>NZ_CM182545.1:0-4283745 GCF_059448525.1 Vreelandella sp. ssv
GTGTCACTGACGCTTTGGCAACAGTGCCTGGACAACCTGCAGGATGAGCTGAATTCACAGCAGTTCAATACCTGGATACGCCCACTGCAGGCAGAAGAAGGAGAGTCCAACGAGCTGCGCTTATTAGCGCCGAATCGTTTTGTGCGCGATTGGGTGAGTGATAAGTATGCCAAGCGGATCAGTGAGCTGATGCGTGAGCTCTCGCCGGCAAAACCCCCGAAAGTGAGTTTGACGGTCGGTAGCCGCCGTTTGGCAACGCAGGCACCTCAGCATCGCGACTTGGGAAATCCCGTATCGGCCTCTCCATCGCGCCCTTCGGCACCCGCTGTTCATACCCCCCCCCGGGGTGATATTGCCGATGAGCGTGAAATAGATAGGCTGCGTGATGAAGCACCAAGTCGGCGCAACAATGAACGTCAGGTACAGGTAGAAGGTAGTCTGAAACACGGCAGTGGCCTTAACCCGAATTTTACCTTTGATACCTTTGTTGAAGGTAAATCAAACCAATTGGCGCGCGCCGCCTCCCGTCAGGTGTCTGAAAACCCCGGCGGCGCTTATAACCCGCTGTTTTTATACGGCGGCGTGGGCCTTGGTAAAACTCACTTGATGCACGCCGTGGGTAATGCCCTGGCAACGCGGCGCGAAAACGCCCGCGTGGTCTATCTGCACTCAGAGCGTTTTGTCGCCGATATGGTCAAGGCGTTACAGCTCAATGCGATTAACGATTTCAAGCGCTTTTATCGCAGTGTTGATGCATTACTTATTGATGATATTCAGTTTTTCGCTGGCAAAGAGCGTTCGCAAGAAGAGTTTTTCCACACCTTTAACGCACTATTAGAGGGTGGTCAGCAAATGATTCTTACCTCTGATCGCTATCCTAAAGAGATCAGTGGGGTAGAGGAGCGCCTTAAATCACGCTTTGGTTGGGGGCTCACGGTCGCGATAGAGCCGCCGGAACTTGAAACCCGTGTGGCCATCTTGATGAAAAAGGCCGACCAGGCGAAGGTCGATTTGCCTCACGATGCGGCTTTCTTTATTGCTCAGAAGATTCGTTCCAACGTGCGTGAATTGGAAGGCGCGTTGAAAAAAGTGATCGCTGATTCGCACTTCATGGGTAAAACAATTACCCAAGACTTTATTCGTGAGTCGCTGAAAGACCTATTGGCTCTTCAGGATAAACAGGTAGGTGTTGATAATATTCAGCGCACGGTCGCAGAATATTACAAAATTAAGGTGGCAGACTTACTTTCCAAGCGTCGTTCACGCTCGGTTGCTCGCCCTCGTCAAGTCGCGATGGCACTTGCTAAAGAACTCACCAATCACAGCTTACCTGAGATTGGCGATGCCTTTGGTGGCCGTGACCACACAACGGTGTTGCATGCTTGTCGAAAAGTTAAATCGTTGCAGGAAGAGAGCGCGGATATTCGTGAGGATTACAAGAATCTGCTGCGCCTGTTGACCAGTTAATCACCCTATGGGACGGGCCTGTTATGCGCAGGTCTTTCAGGATATAGAACCGGAGTATTGATGAAATTTTCGATTTCCCGAGAGGCGCTATTACGTCCGCTGACTCTGGTCGCAGGTGTGGTCGAGCGCCGCCAAACATTACCTGTACTGTCAAATGTATTGATTCAGGTTGAGGGTGACCAGGTCTCGCTCACCGGTACTGATTTAGAAGTCGAGCTCGTTGGCCGTACCGTGGCCAGTCAAGTCGATCAGGCGGGGTCCGCGACAGTGCCCGCGCGCAAGTTGATGGATATTTGTAAGTCATTGCCTGACCAGTCAGACATTCAGCTTGCGGTTGAAGAGGGGCGGGCAGTGCTGCGCAGTGGCCGTTCACGCTTTACCCTGTCGACACTACCGGTTGCCGAGTTTCCCAATATTGAAGATGCGGACGGCAGTCAGGAAATTAGCGTGCCCCGCGGTACGCTAAAGCACCTGATTGAAGCGACCTCGTTTGCCATGGCGCAGCAGGATGTACGCTATTACCTCAATGGTATGCTGCTGGAAATTCAAAGCAATTTACTGCGCACGGTCGCCACTGATGGGCACCGTTTGGCGATGTGCTCGCGGCCCATCGACGTCTCTGTTAGCCAGTCTCAAAAGCTGATCGTCCCGCGTAAGGGTATCCTTGAACTGTCCCGCTTGCTGGATGACAGCGATGAACCCGTCAGCCTAACGTTGGGTTCAAGCCATGTGCGAGCCCACACAGGCGATTTTACGTTTACCTCCAAGTTAATCGACGGTAAGTTTCCTGACTATGAGCGTGTTGTGCCGCGCAATGGGGATAAAGTACTGATTGCCGAGCGCGCTGAGCTGCGCCAAGTGCTTTCACGTACGGCCATCCTCTCTAATGAAAAGTATCGCGGTGTGCGTCTTTACCTTGAGGAGAATAACCTTAAAGTAATGGCCAACAATCCAGAGCAGGAAGAAGCAGAAGAGAATATCGCCGTTGAGTATAACGGTGGTTCAATGGAAGTGGGTTTTAACGTTGGCTACTTGGTTGATGTACTTACGGTGCTTAACGAAGAGCGAGTGCAGATTACGCTGGCTGATCCTAATAGTAGTGCTCTGCTAGAAGAGCCTGGCGGCGGGGATGCACTTTACGTTGTTATGCCTATGCGTCTATAAACGGTTTTCCTTTGCCACAGTTTATATATAAGCCTCGCTACCTTAGCGGCGTTTCTGGGAACAGAGACGCCGCTAACGCGTTTGGAACGATGCTCCATTTTTTTGAACTCTTTTAAGTGGTGATAATAGGATGAGCCTGACACTGCTTAACTTCCAGGGTTTGCGCAACTTACAGCCTGTCGAAATGTCTCCCTCTTCTCGCATTAACGTAATTAGTGGTGTTAATGGCAGCGGTAAAACCAGCCTTCTTGAAGGTGTGCATATTTTGGGGATGGGGCGCTCATTTCGTACCCGCCAGTTAAAGCACGTGATCCAGGCAGATGAGCCGTATATGACGCTGTACGGGCGTTTGAGTGGTAATCCTGAAGTCACCCTAGGCGTACGTCGCTTGCGTGCTCAGAGGGAGCTTGAGCTGCGGTTAAAAGGGGATAAGAATGCTCGGTTGGCAGAGCTTGTTGAAGCTATGCCGCTTCAATTAATTAACCCAGATGCCTTTCGATTACTAGAAGGCTCCCCAGCCGGTCGCCGTGAGTTTCTTGATTGGGGGGTGTTTCACGTGAAACATGATTTTTTAGGAATTTGGAGGCGAACGCGGCGTGCGTTGAAACATCGGAATGCACTGCTCAGGCGTGGTAGAATACAGGCTCAAGAGATAGTCGTTTGGGAGCAGGAGCTGGCCAATTGGGGCGAGCAGATGGATATATTGCGTCGCGCTTGGTTTAGTGATTTTTTGCCTGTATTTGAAGAGACACTTAGGGTGTTACTGCCATTGCCGGGTTTGTCGCTACATTACGCTCGGGGTTGGGATAAAGAACGGTCACTTTCAGCAGTATTGTATGATAGCCGATCGACTGATCAGCAAATGGGGTTCACTCAGCAAGGCCCACAGCGTGCAGATTTACGTATTAGAGTGAATAAGCAGCTTGCGGTAGAAGTGCTTTCCAGAGGCCAGCAAAAGTTAGTGGTGAGCGCCTTAAAACTCGCCCAAGGGCGGTTTCTGGAAAGAACGGCACAGCGGCACTGTATTTATCTTATTGATGATTTGCCAGCCGAACTCGATGAGCAAAACCGTCATCAGTTTTGCGAATTACTGGAAGATATGCAATGCCAAGCATTTATTACCAGCGTCGAACCCACTGCGCTAAGAAATACTTGGCGCACTAATACGTCGGTCAAGATGTTTCACGTGAAACATCTTGACCACGGGCTAAGCCATTTAGTGCAAGACAGCTAGAGCCAAATTGTTAGTGCAGTTGCTAGCTCGGAAAAGCTGATTAGCCGAGCGGGCAGGTAGGGTAAGACGATACGGAATGAGACAGACTTCACGACGGAGTGGTCAATGAGCGAGCAGGCTTACGATTCATCAAGCATCAAGGTGCTCAAGGGTCTGGACGCAGTACGTAAGCGTCCGGGTATGTATATTGGTGACACCGACGACGGTACTGGGCTGCACCACATGGTCTTCGAATTGGTGGATAACTCCATCGACGAAGCGTTGGCTGGGCATTGCAGCGAAATTCGCGTTGTTATCCACCCGGATGAGTCGGTCACTGTTAGTGATAATGGTCGCGGCGTACCTACTGAACTCCACGAGGGGGAAGGGGTGTCTGCTGCTGAAGTTATCATGACGGTACTGCACGCAGGCGGTAAATTTGATGACAACTCCTACAAAGTATCCGGTGGGCTCCACGGTGTAGGTGTCTCTGTCGTCAATGCACTCTCTGCTGAGCTACGATTGACGATTTGGCGCCAGGGTGAGGTCTTTGAGCAGATGTATCACCACGGCGTGCCTCAGGCTCCATTAGGCGTTGTGGGTAAAACCGAAAAAAGCGGAACGCGTGTGCATTTCCGCCCCTCGCCAGAAACGTTTGGAAATATCGAATTTCATTTCGATATTTTAGCTAAACGGCTACGTGAACTCTCTTTCTTGAATTCTGGTGTTGCCATACGATTGTTGGATGAGCGTAGTGGTAAGGAAGAGCTGTTTCACTACGAAGGTGGCTTAAAAGCCTTTGTTGATCACCTGAACACCAATAAAAGTGTCATTAACCCGGTGTTCCACTTTAATGCTATCCGCGAAGATGGCGTTGAAGTTGAGGTGGCCATGCAGTGGAGTGAAGCCTTCACTGAGAATATCTTCTGCTACACCAATAATATTCCACAGCGAGACGGTGGTGCGCATTTAGCGGGCTTCCGCGCAGGCCTGACCCGTACGCTCAATAACTATATTGAAGCGGAAAACCTGCTGAAAAAAGCCAAAGTCAATACCACGGGTGACGATGCTCGTGAGGGCTTAACCGCTATTATTTCGGTCAAAGTGCCAGATCCTAAGTTCTCGTCTCAAACGAAAGATAAGCTTGTATCGAGTGAAGTCAAGACGGCCGTTGAGCAGGAAATGAGCCGCCTTTTCTCCGAGTATCTGATTGAAAAGCCTAACGAAGCTAAAGCGATCGTTAATAAAATGCTTGATGCTGCGCGTGCCCGTGAAGCGGCACGTAAAGCGCGTGATATGACACGCCGTAAAGGTGCTTTGGATATTGCAGGTTTGCCGGGCAAGCTTGCCGATTGCCAGGAAAAAGATCCCAGCCAGTCTGAACTCTACTTGGTGGAGGGTGATTCGGCAGGGGGGAGTGCCAAGCAGGGTCGTGACCGGCGTACCCAGGCTATTTTGCCGCTCAAGGGTAAAATTCTGAACGTTGAAAAAGCGCGTTTTGATAAAATGCTTTCTTCAGCTGAAGTGGGCACGTTGATCACTGCACTTGGCTGCGGCATTGGCCGTGAAGAGTTCAACCCCGATAAGCTGCGTTATCACTCCGTCATTATCATGACCGATGCGGACGTGGATGGCTCGCATATCCGTACACTCCTGCTAACGTTCTTTTTCCGTCAAATGCCGGAACTGATTGAGCGTGGCCATATTTTCATTGCCCAGCCGCCGCTGTATAAAATCAAACGCGGTAAGCAAGAGCTCTACCTGAAAGATGAGCAAGCGATGGTGGATTATTTAACCACCACGGCCCTGGACGGCGCTGGACTGCACGTTAATGCCAACGCACCAGGCATCTCGGGTTCTCAGTTAGAAACGCTGGTAAACCAATACCGTAACGTCATGAAACGGATTGACCGCTTGTCACGAGTTTACCCCAATGAAGTGCTCAAGCAGATCATTCATACTTCCGCGCTTAAAGGCGAAGAAAGTCTGAAAGATCGCGTGACCATGCAGAACTGGATTGATGAAATCCAGAAAACCATGGATGACATGGTTGCCTATGAAGGTGGCCCGCGTTATCACTTCCACCTTAAAGAAGATTCTGAGCGTGGTCTTTTCTTACCAACCGTATCGCTGGTGGCTCATGGTGTGACCACTGAGTACTCATGGGGACTCGACTTCTTTGAAAGCGCTGACTATCGGGGCATCGCCGAGCTGGGCGAAACCCTGGATGGCTTACTTGAAGAGGGCGCGTTTATTGCCCGGGGCGAACGTCAAAAACCAGTGTCCCACTTTTCCGAAGTACTGGCATGGCTGATGCAAGAAGGGCAGCGTGGCCTATCCGTTCAGCGCTATAAGGGGCTGGGTGAAATGAACCCTGACCAACTTTGGGATACCACCATGGATCCTGATAGCCGTCGTATGCTTCGCGTTACGATCGAAGATGCGGTGGGTGCAGATATGATGTTCAATACCTTGATGGGTGATGATGTTGAGCCACGTCGTGACTTCATCGAGACCAATGCTCTGGTAGCCAACCTGGATGTCTAAAGGGTTTTGCTACTAGCGCACTATGTTTCACGTGAAACATAGTGACGGGGATTAACAGAAAGCGCCGCAAGTAGACTTGCGGCGCTTTTTTTATTCGAAGAGGAAAGCAGGAACATGGTCGAGAAGTGTTCAAGTATGTGATAGCGAGTTTGTGTTACTGCTTTGAAGTGATTAGCCATTCAACAAATTGAGATAAATCATCGTAGACCTGGGCACTTTCAAGGCCAGCGCCTTTTTGTTCTGTTTTGATCCCTTTGCCTGTTCTGACTAGTGCAGTTTTGCAACCTACGGACTCACCTGCCTGTAGATCTCGCAAACTGTCACCCACCATCCAGCTGCCTGCTAGGGTTTCTAATCCAAGCTGGTGCTGGATTTTTAGCAACATGCCAGGAAGTGGCTTACGGCATTGGCACTTATCGTCAGGTCCATGGGGACAGTAGGCAATCTGAGCAATGCGACCACCTTCCGCTTCAACTAACGTGATTAAGTGATCATGCATGGCATGTAGGGTTGCTTCATCATAATAGCCGCGGGTAATACCCGATTGGTTCGTTGCGACGGCGACGGTGTAGCCTGCGCGTGTCAGGCGGCCAATGGCTTTGATTGAAGAGGGGTAGGGCACCCACTCATCTAGGGATTTGATGTAGTTGTCGGAGTCATGGTTAATGACACCGTCTCGATCCAGAATGACCAGTTTCTCGGCACTTAGCATAAAGATCCTATTGTTACGTTGCAGCGTCCAACGCTTTTTGCCCGCTAGTTTGAAAGCTATATTACCCTGAACTAGCAAAAGTGTTTCACGTGAAACGGCCCACCCCACAACAAAAAAGCCCAACCCGTTAGGGGTTGAGCTTGGGTTACGACTTATTAGTCGACGACTATTGCGGGAGCAGCGAAATATCAGCGACTTCTAAGAATAGTGCTTGAAGGCTAGCAAGAAGGGCTAATCGATTGCGTTGAATAGCCGGGTCATCTGCCATCACCATTACTTTATCAAAAAAGGTGTCGACCGGCTCACGCAGCGTAGCAAGTGAGTCGAGTGCCTGCTGGTAGTCGCCTGCAGCAAATAGTGGTGCCACCTGTGCCTGGCTGACGGTTACAGCATCGAACAGCGCCCGCTCTGCATCTTCCTGCAACAAGCTTTGATCGACCTGCTGACTACCATCATGTTCCTGCTTGCTTAGGATATTAGAAACACGCTTGTTAGCTGCCGCTAGGGCTGCCGCTTCATCTCGCTGGGCAAAGGCTTTAACGGCCCGCAGGCGACGAGCGAAGTCGAGAGGGTTAGTAACCGGGCGTGCACGTACGGCAAGGTACATTTCAGCGCTGATGCCTTCTTCCTGGCCCCAGGCGCGGAAGCGATCAAGCATGTACGTCAGTACGTCCTCAACTAGTCCATCCGCCTTAGATAGGTTCTGGTGCTGTTCTGCGGTGATAGTGAGTAGCTCACGTAGATCCAGATGAAGCTCGCCCTTGACCAGAATATTGAGCACGCCAATCGAAGCACGACGAAGAGCGAAAGGGTCTTTTGCACCGGTAGGACGCTGACCAATCCCAAAGATACCTACCAGAGTATCCAAACGGTCAGCCAGAGCTAACGCTTTGCCTGTGGCACTTTGGGGAATCACATCGGTAGCAAAGCGCGGCAGGTACTGCTCTTCAAGCGCTTGGGCAACTTCTGTGGGTTCGCCATCCTGTTCGGCGTAATAGCGACCCATAATGCCTTGGAGCTCTGGGAATTCGAGCACCATTTCGGTGACGAGGTCACATTTAGCTAGTGCCACAGCACGTTGGGCGTGAGCAACATCGCCATGGATACGCTCAGCAATAAAGGTTGCCACCACCGTGCTGCGGCGTGCTTTATCTGCCAGGGTGCCCAATTGCTGCTGAAATACCACGCTTTCCAACTGGGGAATTCTTGATGCAAGAGTGCGTTTACGATCCGTATCGTAGAAAAATGCTGCATCGGCCAAGCGGGGACGAATAACTTTTTCATTACCGGCAATAACTTGGTCAGGATCTGCGCTATCGATATTGGCAATGGTGATGAACAACGGTTTCAGCTTGCCGGCGTCATCCAGCAGGTGAAAATATTTCTGGTTAGCCTTCATCGAAGAGATCAAGCACTCGGCGGGCACTTCCAGGAAGCGCTCATCGAAACTACCCGTCAGGGCGACAGGCCATTCAACCAAGCCGCTGACTTCTACCAGAAGGTCTTCGTCGATAACCGCATTGGCCTCCTGCACTTCGGCTTCTGCTAATACCTGTTCGCGGATACGTTCGCGGCGCTGCTCGCGATCTACCAAAACGTAGGCGTTTTCCAAAGTGGCGGCATACTCATCAGCATGGGTCAACTGAATAGCATCCGGGGCGTGGAAGCGGTGACCGTAGGTCGTGCGACTGGCCTGAAGACCTAGCGCTTCTGCGGCCACTACTTCGCTGCCATAAAGTGCCACTAACCAGTGAACAGGGCGAGAAAACTCAACCCGTGAAGCACCCCAGCGCATGTTTTTAGGTACCGGGAGGGTGCTGATGGATTTGCGGATAATCTCGGGAAGCAGCGCTTGAATAGATTCACCCTGCTGCTGTTCACGAAACCCTAACCATGTGCCTTTATCGGTTTCTAAGTGAATTAGCTCTTCAACGCTCACGCCACAAGAGCGGGCAAAGCCTTCAGCTGCTTTGGTGGCGACGCCATCCTTAAAGGCAGCCGCCAGCGCTGGGCCCCGGCGCTCAACGTCACGGTCAGGCTGTTTATCGGCCAGATCACTCACTTGCACCGCTAAACGGCGCGGCGTCGCATAGGCGGTAATGCGAGCAAACGGTACATCGGCTTCTTGCAGGCCCTTAGCAATACCCGCTGCGAACGCATCAGAAAGTGCATCTAATGCTGTGGGAGGTAGCTCTTCTGCTCCGAGTTCTAATAAAAGCGTATTAACAGCCATTAATCGTCTCCCTGATCGGCGAGTAGTTCGCGGCGAAGTATTTCTGGCGCCATAGGGAAACCTTCTGCTTTACGCGAATCAAAGTAGGCAGTAGCTACATCACGGGCCATGGTACGAACGCGGAGAATAAAGCGTTGACGTTCGGTGACCGAAATAGCATGGCGGGCATCCAACAGATTGAACGTGTGAGATGCTTTTAAGACCTGCTCATAGGCGGGCAGAGGTAGGCTGGCAGCGAGCAGTTTGCCACACTCTTTTTCCTGATGGTCGAAAGCGGCAAACAATTGGTCCACATCCGCGTGTTCAAAGTTGTAAGCTGACTGCTCGCGCTCGTTTTGCAGGTAGACATCGCCATAAGTCACTTTGCTGCCATCAGGCGCAATCGCCCAAACGAGGTCATATACGCTGTCGACATCCTGTAGGTACATGGCGATGCGCTCAAGCCCATAGGTCAGTTCGCCGGTGACCGGGTAGCACTCGATGCCACCTGCCTGCTGGAAATAGGTAAACTGGGTGACTTCCATGCCGTTTAGCCAGATTTCCCATCCCAGGCCCCAGGCACCTAATGTGGGGGATTCCCAGTTATCTTCGACAAAGCGCACATCGTGAACCAGCGGATCAAGACCGAGGCGTTTAAGTGAGCCAAGATAAAGATCCTGCAGGTTGCTCGGCGATGGCTTCATCACTACCTGAAACTGATAGTAGTGCTGCAGGCGATTTGGATTTTCGCCATAGCGGCCATCAGTGGGGCGTCGTGAAGGCTGCACATAAGCAGCGTTCCAGGTTTCGGGACCTATCGCCCGCAGAAACGTCGCTGGATGGAAGGTGCCTGCGCCGACTTCCATATCGAGCGGCTGAAGGATGACACAGCCCTGTTCTGCCCAGTACTGCTGCAGAGCAAGGATCAAGCCCTGAAAGGTCGACACATCGGGTGTCGATTGGTTTGTCGAGACACTCATCGCGGAAAGCACCGTTGGCCATGAATTCATAAGGCGTCAAGTATACAATCCTAGGCAGATGGGTTATAGGCACGTATGCCAACAAGCCGCTTTAGGTAAGGAGAACAGCATGATTGTCGTAACAGGCGGAGCCGGTTTTATTGGTGCCAATTTAGTTAAAGCACTGAACGCCCGCGGTCGAAACGATGTAATGGTGGTTGATGATCTGCGTGATGGCACCAAATTCGTCAACTTAGCCGACTGCACACTAGCGGATTATCTTGATAAAGATGATTTCCTTGCCAGGGTAAAAGCTGCCCTGAAAGGCGAAAGCGTCGACCTGCCCAACATTGATGCCATTTTCCATGAAGGCGCCTGCTCGGATACCACCGAATGGGATGGCCACTATATGATGGAAAATAACTTTGAGTACTCCAAAGTGCTGCTGAATTACTGCGAACAGCAGGGCATCCCTTTCTTATACGCCTCATCAGCCGCCACCTATGGCGGCAGTGAAGTATTCAAAGAAGTGCCAAAGTGTGAAAAGCCTCTCAACGTATACGGTTATTCAAAGCTGCTGTTTGATCAACACGTGCGTTCGCGTTGGAACGAATTAACGACACAAGTCGTCGGCTTTCGTTACTTCAATGTGTATGGCCCGCGTGAGCAGCATAAGGGCAAGATGGCCAGCGTGGCGTATCACAACCATCTGCAAATTCGTAATGGCGAAACCCTGAAGCTGTTCGGCGCCTACGGCGGGTATGAGGCGGGTATGCAGAGCCGTGACTTCGTTTATGTGGGCGATGTGGTCGATGTGAATCTCTGGTTTTTAGACCATCCTGACCAGTCTGGCATTTTCAATCTTGGCACTGGTCGCGCTGAGCCATTCAAAGCCATTGGCGAGGCTGTCATCAACTTTTACGGTAAAGGGGAGATCGACTACATTGCCTTTCCAGAAGAGTTGAAGGGGCGCTATCAAAGCTATACCCGTGCCGATATTGGCCAGTTACGCGAGAGCGGCTGTGATGTGGAGTTTAAAACCGTTGCTCAAGGGGTCAAGGCCTACTTGGGGTGGTTAAATGGCTAACTCAGCACAGCGTTTGCTGGTGATTGGCCCCTCATGGGTAGGCGATATGGTAATGGCACAAAGCCTGTTCATGACCTTAAAAGCCCGCCAGCCAGACGCAACGATTGGCGTGGTCGCACCAGCGTGGTCACAGCCTATTTTAGAGCGTATGCCCGAAGTAGACGAAGTGCTTCCGCTGGCCGTGGGCCACGGTGAGTTTGGCTTGGCTAGCCGCCGTGAACTCGCCAACCGCCTGCGTGGACGCTTTGATCGCGCCATTGTGCTACCACGCTCGTGGAAGGCGGCGCTGGTGCCCTTTATGGCGCGCATACCCGAGCGTGTTGGCTTTATAGGTGAGCACCGTTACGGCCTGCTCAAAGAGCGTCGCAAGCTCGACAAGCAGGTTCTCGATCAAACGGTAAAGCGCTTTGTATCCCTTGGTCTACCGCTTGAAGAAGCGTCTAGCGGTGATTTTGCGGTGCCCAAACCACGCCTCCAGATTGACCGTGATAATTTGGTCAATTTACGCCTAGTCCACTCGCTTTCATCACGTCCGGCGATTGGGATGATGCCCGGCGCTGAGTATGGCCCCGCCAAACAGTGGCCGATTAGTTATTTTCATACTTTAGCTAAGCGGCTGGTGGATGAGGGGTTTGAGGTGCGAGTGTTAGGTGGGGCAAAAGACCATCAGGCGGGGGAGGAGATCACTCAAGGCCTTTACCACGCCCATAACCTATGCGGTAAAACGCAGTTGGCAGATGCGGTGGATTTGCTGGCCGATTGTCGGCAAGTGGTCACCAACGATTCGGGCTTAATGCATGTGGCCGCAGCGGTGGGCGTGCGCATCCATGCGCTGTACGGTTCTTCATCGCCAGCCTACACGCCGCCGCTGACCGATAATGCGACGATCCACTATCTGGCACTCTCCTGTTCACCTTGCTTTGAGCGCATATGTCCATTAGGGCACACCAATTGCCTTAATCATCTGAGCGTTGACCAAGTTTATCAGCAGATCCATGCGTTTCATCAGCGTGAGAGTGTAATTGCTAATGGATGAGCTCAACTTCATCGGCTAGGTCGGCAGGGGTTTCCACCGTTTGTTCTTGAGAGGAGGGTGTTTCGGTCTCCCGGCGTTGGGGGGAGATGCCCTCCCACAGGCGGTGCTGAAGCGCCGTCTCTTCCCGCAGGCGCTCGTTGAGTACTTCAATGCCGTGCGCTTCTACCAATGTTCTGTTATCACTGAACAGCGAAGTGCCAAGCCCGGCGCGCTTGCCTTCTAAACGAAAGCCTAACGCATCTAAAAGGGTGGGAAAGACATCTACCATGGTGGCATCACGGCGAATACGCTGGGGTTCGATACCATCCCCCAACATAATCAGCGTGTTATCTCGGTCTAATGCTGTCAATTGATCCCACACGGAAACCCGCATTGTCAGGTGGTCGCTGAGTACGACCACTAACGTATTGTCGAGAAGGCCCTCGCTTTCCAAACGCTCAATTAAATCCCGGGCAAGCCACGTCGAGCACTCCACCGAGTAGAGAATATCCTGGCCATCGAATTCGCCTTGCCGCTCCACACAGGATTGAGAGGGATAGCCGTTCGGTGCATGGCCTGCCAGGTTGAGACTAACCACGCCCCATGGGCCGTTATCTTCTTGATTCAGGCGACGTATCTCGTCTGCCGTAATGTCATAAAGCGTGTCGTCATACAGCCCCCAGCTATTTACGTACTCGGGGTCGATAAGCTGTGGTTCTAATTCTTCACGTCCTTTTACCGTATTGAAATGGTGGCCACGGTAAAACAGCCCTTTACCGGCAAACTGAGTGCTGGCACCGCCTAAATAGCTCAACCGATAGCCCTGGGCGGAAAGTATATCACCCAGGCAATCGACGCCTGGAACGACCTTAGACAAAGGGTCAAATTGGCTGTCGTGGAGAAGTCCTGCTGGCATCAATGGCACACCGCATTGGCTGGCAATCATGCCCGCCATTGTCCAACCGGTGTTATCCATCTGGCGAACTCCCTCAAACACCGCTCCTCGCTCGCCCAGCACATTAAGATGGGCGTAGGCGTCCCCGAATAGCTCATTGGAGTAAGTACGCTCTATGCTCTCTAGATATAAGAGAAGTAAGTTCGGAGCATCTCTGAGCTCCTCTGTAGGAGGCGTCTTATAGCGACGATCCAGCCATGCACCATCATCTGTGACGATGGCTGCGCTTCGCTGCCCCAGGCCAAACAACAGGGGGTTAGTCGCCAGTAGCAGAATGGCAAAAAAGCGTTCTGCTAACCGCCAACGCTGGTCGTGACGTGATAGCCACGTCACGGCGGCCAGTACGCTGATCATTATCAATGTATAGAGCACCGCGGAAAGCATTTTGCCTGCCCCACCATGCTCGGCTATACCTGCCTGGAGGTGAAAAAACACCGCGCCAAGATCGACTATGCCGAAGCTATCTGCCAAATAAATATAAATACCCCAGAGGCTTAGCGGCAACAGCGACCAGGGCCACATTTTGCGGTAGCGAGCGTTGGTAGGATGCCCCCAGCGCAACTTCAAGCCCACACCAATCCACGCGGCTGCTACAACAAATAGTGTCCACCAAGGCAGGCGGGTCATTACCGTGATGGCATAACCAAAGCAGAGTCCTATCAGGACTATCGCAATTTTTCGGATAGCATTAGGGTTCATATGTAACCTACATTATCTGACAAATTCATTTCATTAACTAATTTTAGAGAGTCACTATTTGATGCCTGACGTTCCGTTTGAGGCATCACTAAGGGGTATGGCTGCGGCAAAATGATAATCACCAGCATAAACTTTTTGTGCACAATAGATAAATCTTGATTTCGTTTGATGCCATTTTCGCTTTGTATAAAAATTTGAAAGTACTTTGCTGTGTAAAAGTAAACGTGTTTTCAAATTGATTTTTTTAGGAGAAAAACCATCAATCATAACCAGTTTATTATTCGCGTGCTCACCCTCAATGACGAAATTATCTATGTTAAAGTCAGATGCCGGAACGCCAGAAATAGAAAGGTTATAAATGATTTTTTCCACTACTAATAAAGCAAGCTCAACGGTAAGCTCTCTTTTAAATAAAAGCTTGCGTAAAGTAATGGATTGGCCATTGTCATCAACAATTCTTTCGACAACTAAACCAGGTCCTTTATTCGTTCTCACCCAACTTTCACAGAGACTAATACCGCAATCAGTATTCGCAGCGATAACAGCTTTTGATACGTACCACTCTGAAAAGCTTTGGCGATGATCTTTTTTCCACCTTTCTGGGTGCCGAGCGATTTTTATAAGTTTCGCCGGGTTGGATTCATCTAAATAACAAATTCGATTTGACCCATAAGATAAAATGTTGTCATCGTTTAAAATTATTTTTTCACTATTTTTTATTTGTTTTCTGATTTCTCTGAATGAAATGTACATATATCATCCTTGATATTTTGTTTGAGGAGCTCTGAAATTAAAAATTGCAGCGCTTGATATTGATACTCATAGGTGTAATGGCTGGCCGTCTCGACTAGCAGTTTGCTTATAGGCACATTGTCTTTAAGCATTAGGCTCTCAATTTTTTGTGCCCACTGATCTGAATGATAACCCTTTACTATTAAATCTTTTAACTCGCCCTTAAGAAGCTCTCCAGCACCAACACGTTCTGATACCAGCGTTAACGTAGAACATGCCATTGCTTCTAATATAACACAGCCAAACTCTTCAATATGCGCAGGTAAAACAAAGAGGTCTAAAGCAGCATAGTATTGCTCAACGTCATGAACCGTTTTTTGCCATATAAAATACTGGTCGACACCTAGTCGTACTGTTTTTTCTTTATAGGTTTCTATCTCTCCCTGCCCTATAACTAAAAAGCGATATACAATGTTGGTTTTTTTTGCTAAATGCCCCGCAATTTCAATAAATAAATCCAAGTTTCTTTTTTTGAAATCACCCGAGGTAATTAAACCGATTAGTTTTTCTTCCTCTTTAATGCCAAGCTCATCTCGTTTCTTCTGTCTAAATACTGCTTTTTTAGAGTCGTTAAACTGTTGTTGGTCAAAACCAGGGTAAAATACGTTTATTTTTTGAGCAGGAATGGCGTAACGATTGGATAAATCATTTGCCATTAATTGAGAGTTAGCAACAACACACTGATAGTTATTTTTACTAAGAACTCTACTATGTATTCTTGATACACTTTTTTGCTGTTGAACAGAGTTTGGGTAAATTATTTCTTGTGCCAAGTCAACGCAGTTATGCATAAAGATTATATCTGCATTTTCCATATCACCATGACTAATAATAAGTGAAGGTTTTTTATGCTGGCACCATGCATTGGCACGCCGGCTAAACCATAGTCGTCTTATGTAGTTGCTCAATGGGATTTTTTTAATAATTTTCAAATCCGCACCATAGGAAGCAATTATTTTCCCATTAGCTCTTTCACATATAACGGTAACGCGATATCCCATATTTTTTAAAATGGGAATTTGTTGCAGAGCAATTCTTGCCGCGCCAGTTGTTTTGTTTAAATTGCGGATGGCAATAACTGCCGTCGGCATGTCTTCCATGATAGAGCCTGCTGTTATAAGTCTTTAAAATTTAATTTTTGGTCATCAAAAAGTTTTTCATATATTTCCAAAATACACCATTGGAATTCGACACTGCTATTACTAGCCCTCTCCAGCCATCGCGCCAACCTTGCTGTAAAAAATAGGTGCGTAGAAAGGCGAAAACGGCTTTGAAAAAAATGCCCGGCACTGAATAACCTTTCAGTTTTCCAGATTCAGCGCGAATGGTTGAGTAACGATTAATTTTTTCTAGAAACTGAGACAAGTCTGTTACAGCAGTATGCTTAATAGTACCCGATAAGCGTTGTACTCGGCTAATACTGCTCAATGAGATCGCTTCGTGCACCATGGCATTGTTGAAATTATGACAGCGGCGATTGAAGAGGCGTATTAGCCAGTCATTTCCCCAACCGGAGTAGTGGACTGGCTGACCCATCATCCAGTTCTCACGCAATATTTCCCCTAAGTCGCTAAGTGATGCGTCGCTAACCCATGTTGTGATTGATCGAATGAGTTCTGGAGAAGGTGCTTCGTCAGCATCGATGGAGAATATCCAGTCATACTTGGCTAGTGAAACAGCGTGACGCTTGGTGGGCCCGAAGCCAAGAAAATCACCTTGATGCAGTGAAACGTTCGGATAACTCGCGGCAATGCGGAGGGTATCGTCGCTAGAGCCGTTATCGTAAATCACTACGTTTTCAAAAGACTGCACTGCATCCAGCGTATTTTGTAACGTTGAGGCGGCATTTCGAGTGATGATAACAATGCTAACGCCAGCGGGCATAAATGTTTCGATCCTGTTAGAAAGTGGTTAGCGAGTGCTATTATACCCATTTTACAGTCACCGTATCCTCAGTGAGGCGTTTTTGCACATCATTCATGTCAATCTGGCTAAAGGATTCCGAGGGGGAGAGCGTCAGACTTTCCTATTGATACAAGCATTGGCCAAGAAGGATGACATAAAGCGCCAGACGCTGGTCTGCCAGCCGACGTCCCCATTACGTGATGAGTTAGCAGGCACTCCGGGGTTGGAATTTGCTAACGCTAGACATCAATTAGCGGGGCATTGGCATGCAGGTAAAGGCGATGTCGTGCATGCACATGAGGCAAAAGCCGTTCACTGGGCATGGCTACATAGCAAGCTGTTCCAAACGCCCTATATAATTACTCGCCGCGTCGACACCCCTATTAAGCGTAAATTAAGTAATAAATTATTTTATCGTAATGCCCATTACTGCGTCGCTATATCAAGTGCCATCTCGAATGAAATCAGCATGTTAACTTCGCAAAAAATTCCCATTATTCCTAGCGCCTTCACGCCAGTTTCACCTAATCCAACTATCGCAGAGGATCTGCGTGCTCGTTATCCCAACCGTTTTATCGTAGGTCATGTTGGTGCCCTGGTGGATCGCCATAAGGGACAGCGAGTGCTACTAGAGGCAGCTCGCCAATTTCAGGTTACGCGGCCAGAAATATTATTTGTATTTTTTGGAAGAGGCGAGGACGAGCAAATTCTACGTCAGGAGAGCGGTTCATTAAGTAATGTTCTTTGGATGGGTTTTAAGCCCAACATTGGTGACTACCTGCCAGCGCTAGACCTTTTTGCCTTCCCTTCACGGAATGAAGGGTTGGGCTCAGTACTACTCGATGTAATGAATGCTAAAGTTCCTATCATTGCCAGTGATGTTGGGGGAATTCCTGATATTGTAAAGCATGGACAAACAGGCTTTTTAGTACCACCTAATAATTCTGAAAAGCTAATTGAAGGTCTTGAGTCATTAATAAAAGATTATCAATTGCGAAATATGCTGGCATATAACGCTCTTGATCAATTAGAAAGATTTTCTCCTGATGCGATGATGGATGCTTATTTGTTATTATATTTCACTACATAACGCTTATTAATAATACTACGGACGTAGTTTTATGACCTTGATCGAACGTTTGAAAGCTAACTACCATAAATTTTTGTTTTATAGTAAAGGTGCCTTTGCAATAGGCTTGCCCAGAAAGTATTATTTCTTCGAACGAAAAAAATATCTCGCTGCTTTTGATAAGTTGCCGTCAGGAAGCGAAAAGTCTTATATTGAAAGCCGTGTAAATTACTATAATCAGCTTTCTGAGCCTTTCGAGCTAAATAATCAAGCATTAGAGATAGGCGGCTTTTCAAAACAAAAAAGTTGGTCTTACTATATTGATATGAAACGCTATTTGTCGCGTTTTGAGAAATCTTTAAAATTCCATTTCTTGCCGGGTGATATTCGTACAATACCCGAAGAGCCTACATTTGTAAAAAGTCGCCCCATTCGTCCAGATAACAGACAGTCAGTGCTACTAAAGCTAAATCGAGTACGACATTACTTCTTCGTGGACGACACGCTGAATTTTGATGAGAAATACGATCAGTTAGTGTGGCGTGGTGCTTGTCATCAGTCACATCGAAAAGCCTTTGTTAAACAATATTACCATCACCCTTTGTGTAACGTGGGAGACAGTCGTGAAAAAGCTCAGGGAAAGCCTTGGGCGCGCCCCTATATGAGCGTCAATGAACAGTTAAAGTATAAGTTTGTATTGAGCATTGAAGGCAATGATGTTGCAACAAATTTAAAATGGATTATGGCCTCTAACTCATTATGTTTTATGACTAAGCCTAAATATGAAACATGGTTTATGGAGGGCTCCCTTATACCAGGCTTTCATTATATTGAAATTGCTGACGATTATTCAGACTTAGAAGAAAAATTAATTTATTACCAACAGCATCCAGATGAAGCAGAAAAAATTATTGAAAATGCTAATAATTATGTGAAGCCTTTTTTAAATCAAAAGCAAGAGCACCTTATCGGCTTGTTAGTAATGCAAAAATATTTTGAGAAAACAGGGCAACTCAGCAGCTAAGGTAAATAAAATAAACAATGCGAATAATTTTAGCTTTAGCTAAAATATCCTAGATTAATAGCTGATATTGATGGCGAGCTAGTGAATTTCTTAATGGAGCGTTCTAATCTATCGAGGTTCGCTGCCTGCCACTTTCCTGCCGCACGAAGCCGACAGCGATCAAGGTCAATCAGCCAAGGCTCGCCACCTGGGTCGACCAGGATGTTGCGGGCATTCAGGTCAACATGATCAAGCCCCACTTGATGAAAGCGGCGAATCATAACGCCTACGCGGTGCAATAGCGCTTCATCGGCCTGGTCATTGATCAATAGTTCAGCGAGTGCTTTGGCGCCGGCAATGCGCACGGTAATCAACGCGGCTTCATACGTAAGCCCATGATGCGTTACACAGCTTGCTACGGGGCGGGGTACCGGCAGCCCTTGCTCAAAAAGCGTGGCGGTTAAGCGCAGTTCACGAAACGCCCGGGTGCGCTCAGCGCCAGTCCATAGGTAGCGCTTTTCACTGAGTTTGGCTGCCATCCCACCCCGGCGATAGGGCCTTAACACCCACTGCTCGGTCGACGTTGCCTGTAAAAACAGACTACTGCCTCGACCTGGCGCTTCGCCCACAATTAATCCTCGCTCACGCCAGTAATCGAGAGTGAATAAGTCTGGATCAATTTGGTGTGTTCCCTGCACGTCACATAAACTGTCCACATCATGTAATATCAGCCAATTTCTCTGCCGGAGTGCCGCTAAGCGCATGAAGCCCTCTCTGCCTGTTCAGCCTAACCACATTGCCATTTTGCGCCTCTCCGCCCTAGGAGACGTATGCAATCTCGTGCCCACGGTGCGGGCGTTGCAGCGCCAGTGGCCCAATGCGCGCATTACCTGGATTATTGGTAAGGGGGAGCACAGTCTACTGGCGGGGCTTTCCGGGGTCGAGTTCGTTGTTTACGACAAGTCGACCGGTCTTGCCGGGATGCGCGCGTTGTGGCGGCAGCTCGCCGATACGCGCTTCGATGTACTGCTGCATATGCAGCAGGCCATTCGTGCCAGCGTGCTGTCGTTAGGGCTGAAGGCAGATGTACGCGTGGGTTATGACAAAGCGCGTGCCAAAGATGCTCAGCACTGGTTCACCCAGCGTCAGCTCGCACCACATCCCAATGCCCATGTGTTGGAGTCATTTATGGACTTCGCAAGGGTGCTCGGGATAAAGGATGACCGCCTAGAGTGGAATTTAGCTCTACCCGATACGGCACGTAATGAAGCACAGGTCATCAGTGGTGAGGCGCCTTACCTCGTCATTAACCCGTGCAGCAACGTACGCCTGCGAAATTTTCGTAATTGGTCGGTAGAGGGTTACGCGAGCGTGATTGAACACGCCTGGGTGCAGCACGGTCTTAAAAGCGTATTGACCGGTGGCGGCAGTGCCCTGGAGCGTGAAATCGGCGATCAAATCGAAGCGCTCTGCCAGCCAGCCAGTGTGATTAACGCCATTGGTGGGACCTCACTGAAAGGGGTTTTAGCGCTGATCGATCATGCCCAAGCGGTGATAGCGCCGGATACCGGCCCTATCCATATGGCCAATGCCATGGGAACACCAGCATTAGGCCTTTATGCATCGACCAATCCCCAGCGTGCCGCGCCCTATTTGTGGCGAGATTTTGCGGTCAATGCTTACCCTGAAGCGGTACGTACTTATCTGCATAAGTCGGTAGACGAGGTTAGCTGGGGCCAGCGGGTGCGACACCCCAGCGCCATGATGCTGATTAAAGCGGACGACGTTATCGCTAAACTGGATTCACTGCTGGCGCATACTGCTTTGACTGCCAGCGCAGGGAGCACCGATGAAGATTGATTTAACCGCCTTAGAACATGCCCGTGTACTGGTGGTCGGCGATGTCATGCTTGATCGCTATTGGCATGGCGGTACCTCGCGGATTTCCCCCGAAGCGCCTGTGCCAGTGGTCCGGGTAGAAGATGTTGAAGATCGCCCAGGTGGTGCGGCCAATGTGGCGCTGAACATTAACTCCCTAGGCGGTCATGCAGTGCTGGCAGGCGTGATCGGAGACGATGAGAACGCGCAGATTCTGCAAGCCAGTTTGGCTGCCTCTGGTGTGAGTACTTACTTTCAGCGTAGCGCTGATATACCAACGATTACTAAGCTGCGTGTGATGAGTCGTAACCAGCAATTGTTGCGCCTGGATTTCGAGCAGCGCTTGGACAGTGTCGATACCAGTGAACTGGTGACTCAGGTCCAAAAGGCGCTCCCAGAATGCGACGTAGTGATTCTTTCCGACTATGGCAAAGGCACGCTGAACCAAGTAGAGAACCTGATAGCTAACGCAAGAGCCCAGGGCAAACGGGTGTTGATCGATCCGAAAGGACAGGATTTCAGCAAATACCGTGGGGCAAGTTTAATCACGCCCAACCTGACTGAATTTGAAGCGGTGGTTGGACATTGCGCGACCGATGCTGAGCTATCCCGCCGAGGCGAAGCGCTTCGCGCTGAGTTGGCGCTAGAGGCACTGCTGATTACCCGTAGTGAAAAGGGCATGACCCTGATTCGCGAAGGGCACCCGCCGCTTCACTTACCTACCCGGGCACAGGAAGTTTTCGATGTGACAGGGGCGGGCGATACCGTTATTGGTTTAATGGGGCTAGCGCTAGCCGCGGGTCACGCCTTTCCCGAAGCCATGATGCTGGCTAATTTGGGGGCAGGGCTGGTAGTGGCCAAGCCGGGAACGGCCACGCTTTCCATTGCCGAGCTCTACACCGCGCTACACGGCGATAGATTAGCCGAGTTTGGGGTCATTGAGCCTGCTGTGCTGATAGAAGCTGTCAGGGCCGCCCAGCTGCGCGGTGAGCGGGTAGTCATGACCAACGGCTGCTTTGATATTCTGCATGCGGGCCACGTGGCTTACTTGGAGCAGGCTAAACGTCTGGGCGACCGTTTAATCATCGCGGTTAACGACGACGCTTCTATTGGTCGCCTAAAAGGGCCTAAGCGGCCGATTAATCCGCTTAATCGGCGCATGCAGGTGTTGGCGGGGTTAGGCGCCGTCGATTGGGTAGTGCCATTTAGCGATGACACCCCTCAGGCGCTGATCGAAGCGGTACTACCCGATATTTTGGTCAAAGGCGGCGACTACCGGCCAGAAGATATCGCGGGTGGTGCGGCCGTTATCGCCAATGGAGGCGATGTTATAATACTGGGCTTTGAAGATGGCGTGTCGACCTCGGCGATGATTAGTTCGATTCTAGATCGTGAGCGCTAAGAAACCTCTGATGGCGTCACCTGTTTGGTCTCGTCTAGCCTACTCAGCGGCACTGTATGCGCTCTCACCGCTGATTGGCTGGCGCATATGGCGTGAGCAAGTACCCACTTACTCCCGCCTTCAGCGGCTGGGGTTACGCCTTAAGCCGCTGCCTAACGCGCCACGTATTTGGCTGCACTGCGCCTCGGTGGGAGAAGTGCGCGCTGCTCGACCGCTGATTGAGGGCTTATTAGCGCGTTATCCATCCCATAGCCTGCTGCTCACCACCATGACTGCGACGGGTGCTCAGCAGTCCCAAGCGCTCATTAGCGAGCAACCCCCCGCCGATCAAGCAAGGCTTGCCCACCGCTTTCTGCCATTGGACTTTCCTGACGTCGCTAAACGTTTTGTGCGCACCGTTCAACCCGAACTCGCGATCCTGTTTGAAACCGAACTGTGGCCTAACTTGATCCACGCCTGCCGCCAGCACTGCGTTCCAGTGGCGGTAGTCAATGGTCGCCTATCACCCCGCGCCTTTAAGCGTTACCAACGTTTGCGGCCACTAATGGCCAGCACGCTGGCCGAGATTAGCTGGCTAGCCGCCAAATCACCGGCAGACGCCGAACGCTTTAATACGCTCGGCTGCAGCACGGATATCACCTGCTCAGTCGGCTCGCTGAAATTTGAAATGGTTAGTCAAGATAAGGCGCGGGAAGAGGGTGAGCGCTTACTTCAAAAGCGGGGAGAGCGTCGTCCGGTTTGGGTGGCGGGCTCCACCCGGGAAGGCGAAGAGGCGCTGTTGCTTAAAGCCCATCGCCAATTGCTACAAAAATACCCTGATGCGTTGTTAGTGTTGGTCCCCCGGCATCCTCAGCGCTTTGATGATGTCGCTAAGCTTTGCTTAACAGAAGGCTGGACACTCAGTCGTCGCAGTCAGCAACAGCCCGTAACGGCGCAAACCCAGGTTTACCTAGGGGATACACTGGGTGAACTAGCGATGCTATATGCAGCGGGTAGTGTGGCTTTTGTGGGAGGCAGTTTAGTGCCCCTGGGCGGGCACAATGTGCTGGAACCAGCTGCCCTGGGCAGGCCGGTGCTTAGCGGTCCTTATATGGAAAATTTTGCCGATGTGGTCGAGCCCCTGCAAAGCGCTGGTGCACTAACCTTGGTCGATAGCCCTGAAGCGTTGGCGGACGCCTTAGCAGGCTACCTTGCCGACTCAAAGCGCGCCCAGCGAGCAGGGCACGCTGGCTGGAAAACGGTTCAGACCCACCGAGGAGCCTTGTCGCGTACCCTTGATGGGCTTGAAAAGCTTCTCTCGCAGAAAACTGGTTAAGCGTAAGTACTACTCACTATCTGCTAGGCTGCAACATAAAGGTCTGGAAGGTGAGCTGTTCAAACTCGTGATCCAGTACCGCCAACCCCACGAGGGAAACGAAGAGCAGTGAAACGGCATAGCCGTAGCCATAGAATACTGGCCCTAACAACTGGCTAAGCAGGGTCAACATTAAATTAGCTAATAAGAATAAAAAGCAAAGCCACAGCGCGGGTTTAAGCCGGTTTAAATAAAACAGCACGTTGAGTATGGCCATAAACAGTACTTGAATACCTACTGCAACAATATCGATATTAAAAAGAGGTAAATACCAGTGTGAAAAACCTAGCCAGGTAAACAGCGCTGGGCCACTGAGCAATAAAGCAACCACGGTTATTCCCTGCACTTTAAAGATATCGTAAATACCATGCCTTACGCTGGCCACCATTTCACCGCGCAGCTCTTCGATATGTAAAAGCGTATCTCCACCCCGAACGGCTTGGTAATAAGCGTGGCAGCTTTCGGCAAAGTTTGTCTCCATGCGCATAATAAAGACCGCCATGCCCGGCACGATGGACAGGTAAGCTAAAAAGATTGGTAAATCGTAGATAGGCGATGCACGCAATGGACCAATAATCGATTCTGAAGTGGCAGGGTTGAACCAAAAAGCCAGCTTATCAGCCCAAATACCCAGCTGATAAAGCAGCCCAATGGCTATTAACGAGTATTGGCACTGCCCGGCGCGGTGAAGATCAAAGGCCCATAAACGATCGCTTGGGTAGTAGCGTATCACCATCGTCAGCAGGGTAAAGAGTAATAAACTTTGACCAATGACAAAGCCACCTAACAAACCTACCAGACCGTAGTCTTTAAGCAGCAAGCCCGCCACAAAGGTGGTGCCGTAACCACAGGCAAAGGCCAAGAGTACCTGGCGGTACGCTTTTGTCCCCGCCACAAACACCGTGATACACCAGATTAAGCTAAGCACCACAAAACTCAGTAACATTTCGAGCTGATAGAGCCAGGGTGTGCCTGCAAAGGTGAGCCATAGCAGAGCGCCACCGATGCTGGATGCGGCGACTATAACCAGTGTTAGCAGCCCAAATAAGTTGGGTAGAATGGCGCTATTGCGCTTCTCAAACAGCCGGTCAGCGACAAAGCGGGTAAACAAAAGCTGTACCAGCGAGGTGAGTAGCAGCGAACTTGCGACTAGCCATGTAACTGAGACCAAAAACGCCGTTATATGAGTGCTGTTCCCAGGGCTGGCCGCGGCAGAGAGCACACCCAGGGCCATAACGGCCAGGATCGAAAGCACCCAGGGCCCAGAGCTGATCAAGCCTGCGTACCCATAGGCGCGTATCAGGCTAACGTAACTGTCCTGACGAAGTAAGCGGCGTAGTTCAAAACCAATACCAGCCATCTGTAGACTCCTATCGCGAGTCGCTAGCGCATACTGAGCGCTGAAAAGAGGTGAGCAGCCCTGGCATTTTGCGGAGCGGAGTGCGGGTCAATCACTTCTTCATAAAGCTGTTGGTAACGCGCCATCATTAACGCTTCGGTGTACTCGGCTTCTACCCGGGCAATGCCCGCTGCACGCGCGTTCTGCCAAGCGGTCGGCTGAGTTAGCAATGACTGCATGGCGTGGGCAGTAGCCATGGGACTGGCAATGGGAACGATGTGCCCTGCCGACTGTTGGTGTGCCGGGTCGCCGATGACGAGCTCGCGACACGCTCCCACGTCACTGCATACCACTGGAATGCCCGCTGCCATGGCTTCCAACACGACTAGCGGCTGCGCCTCACTGATGGAGGTCAATACCACAAGGCGCACCTGGGCGAGTATCTCTTCAGTACGTTGAAAACCCAGAAAATGAACACTCTTTTCTAAGCCCAACTGAGCCACTAAATCGCGGCACTCCTGGGCGTAGTCGGGGTCTTCGCTATCCGGCCCTACAATCCACCCCTGAGCGTCGGGGAGCTGGCTGGTGAGTTGGCGCATTGCGCGAATAAATGTCTTGATATCCTTAATGGGAGTGACGCGGCCAAGCAGCGCCACAATTGGTTGCTGGTTGTTTGCCGTTGCACTGCGTAAAGGGGCGAAGCGCTCAATACGGATACCGTTGGGGATAATGCGCGTACGGGATTCGGGTGCCCCGTCCTGCAGCTGCCGTAGGCGATTACCTTCGTGTAACGTGGTGATTTGGGCAGCGCTGGCATAGGTCATTCGCCCAAGGCCTTGGAAGAAGCGGATCCACATTTGGCGAATATAACCGGTATCGATTTGAAAGCCATGGGAGAGTGCATCGGTAGTGCTTTTGATCCACTTCGCTTCCAGCAGATCTATTTGTCGCTCTTTGGTATAGATACCGTGTTCGGTAATCAACAGCGGCCGTTGGTAAATATGGTGTGCTAACGCGCCTAAAAAACCGGCGTAACCCGTCGAGATCGTATGCAGACAGCGGCCTCTCGGTAAACCATTGGCTATACGCGCCAGCAGAAATAGCGGTGCGTGAATATTGCGCACCGACCAGAAGTAGTCGATAAATGAAGGTTCGGTAACATGTTCGAGGTAGTGATCAACAATATGCTGCCAAGCTGCCTGACTATGTAAAAAATCCTCCTGACTTAAGCCACCTCGCTGACCAATCATTTTGGCCACGTCACAAAGCAGTCGGCTTTGGTCTTGAAGCGCTGGATTGCGCAGTGTTTCATGCAGTTCATACACGGTATTGAACGTGCTTGGGTTGCCTTTGCGTGCTTTTATGGCATGTAGGCTAGGCAGTTCATCCGTTAAATAGTGGCACTCTAAATGCACCACGTTAGTTGGCCGCTCAAACAGAATGTCCCCGTAGTGGTCGGGACGCCCGCCAATAAAGACCAGCGCAAACCGTAGTTGAGGCAGCCCTCGAATCAATTGATCCACCCAGGAGCTCACCCCACCACGAACCATGGGGTAAGTGCCTTCCAGCAGCAAAATCACATCTGCGGGGGCATCACGTTTACCAAGAACGGGCCAGGTCATCGCCAATACTCCATCACGGGGTACAGCACAGGGTGCTGTTGAGCGGAAGGACTAAGCTTTAAAAGCTGTTCGCGCAGTGCACTGAAACGGTGAGATTGAAACGCTAGCTCAGCCCGGTAGGGGACAAGGTCATCGTTATCCAACCCCAAGGCTTCACACTGCAAAAAAGCCGCTTCAGCGCCCGCAATATCCATCAAAGCCAAGCATATGCGGCTACGCAGTAGCTGTCGGTGGGCAGAGTTGGTGCTGCTGATCGCTTGTTCAATGTAATAAAGTGCTTGGGTTAAATAGAAATGTGCAGTGCTGCCCTGGGCGAGTTTTAGGTAGTCATACTCCCAGTTCAGCATGGCAAGTGCTTCAGCATGGTGGCCGAAGGGGTCGCTATGCTGTTTGCGCGAATGGGACAGCCGCTGGATGCGTTCGTCCAAATCACGCTCGATGCTACTGAGCATGGAGTAGGCCAGCAAGCGAACGTCATCCTTAGGATCGGCCAGCCCCAAACGCAGCAGCCCAATGGCCTGACGGGGCGGTAAATGACGGCAGGCCAAGATCGCTTCCTGGCGCTGAACGGGGCTGCCGGAATAGCTCAGCACGCTGGTGAGACCTTCGCGCATCGCCGTCGAGTCAGCTCTGGGAGGGGGTAGCGGTTGGTAAGGGAGGGGCGGTAATGCCAGTGCCTGCCAGTGGGCCGTATGTTGAGGAGCAGGAAAATAGAGCGCGGGAACCACGGCCAGCAACAAGCCTAGCAAGGCGATGCCTGGAAACAGCAACAGCAGTAGGAAAAACAGCAGCACAATACCAAAGACTGGCCGCTGGTAGTGAGTCGGTAATGTTAACCGCAACCCTTCGGCTAAAAGCAGACTGCCCACGCCGTGCATGGCAAGCTGAAAAAGTGTCGGGAGGTTAAAGTCGACTACCCAACGGTAGGCAACCCATCCTTCGAAGCCAACCCCTGCGGCCAACCATGGGATGCTACTGAGAAAGGCAAACCGCGCAGGTTCGACAGCTTTAGAGGTGGGCATAGGACACCTCTTGATTAGCATGGTGCGGCAACAGTTTTCTAGCCGAAAGGCGACCATCGATCACTTGGTAAGTAATGGAGATGAACTGGCAGTGTTCTCCCAAGCCGGGTTCTGAGGCGAAAATTTCCTGTAAGCGTTCGGCATAAATGGCAAATGTACGTTGCTGCGTTAGCGGTAGCAGGACGTAAAGTCGCTGCGGGCGGCCCTCGTGGGTGACAACCCAGCTGCGGTCAAGGCCTCGCTGCTGGTTGACCACGGTGTCAATAAGAGGCTGAACCTGTGCATGGCTGAGCTGGGAGGAGAAGTCGATGGTTACTAATAGCGAGGTCAGTTGGTACTCCCGAGCGTGGCGCACCCATTGAGCAACCACTGCGTGGCGGTCGTAGCTACCCTCCTGAAGCTTTTGCTGGGCGTGGTGCAGCATATCGCCTAATTGAGCACCCAGTACGGCAAGCAGGTGCAAATGACCGCGATGAAAATCAATAAACGGCATGGCGGTAACGGCGACCACTGCGTAGATGCGCTCTTCTACATCAATCAGTGGTACGACGGCCAGTAGCGGTGCATTATCAATATTGATGCCTTGCTCCATGGCACTTCTAAGGCAGATCATCCGGCGCTGCTCAAGGCATGCACGCAGCATAGGGTCGTTCCAGTCAAGCGATGTTTCGCCACTAAACCAAGTCGCTGCTTGAGGGTTTAAACGGTGGAGGTGGTCCACCGGCACTAGCACCGCTTGCTGTATGCGCGCGTGAAGCGCCAAAAAATTGAGCAGCTCACTCCCATGATGCGTCAAAGGATCTTGGCTAGGGACGAGAGACTGAAACTTCTCCTCAAGGGCTTTAAGCGCATCTCGCAGAGTGAAGGGGGTAGCGGCCAAACGCTCTGCCAATTGGTCATGGGAGACGCGCAGTAGATGGTAGTGGCGCACAAACTCTTCTAAACGGGTTGACTGCGCACGATGGATAACCGCCATTTGCTGTAGCCGCCGCCGCCACACATCCGCCATTTCTCCTGCCACCATACCCACCAATATCAGAGCGATAGCAATGGGAAGCCGCTGAGCGCGGTCATTGAGGAGGCTGGCGTGGTACCACCAGCTCTCCAAGCCCATTATGGCGACGCTTAACAGCGCGCTGCTGAACCCCATCGCGAAGCCATGGCGCATGCCAACCAATAAAGGGGCAATGGCTAACAGCCAGGTAAGACCACTGCCCAACAGTAGCGGGTCTTTGGGATTGATCAGCCAACCAATCACCGGTAGCGCCAGGGTGATGATCAGTGCTTCAAGCAGGCGCAGCCAGCGGGGTGGTAGGGCAGGCTGGAGTTCGTCTATATGCATGGCCATGATGACCTCACTACTGCAAGGGCAGAGTATCGACTAGATCAGACATTAATTTTTGTGCCACGCCGCTAGTGGTGCTAAACCCCCAGCCGGTGCGTGCCCCGCTGGCGCTCCACAGAATGTTGCCGCTATTAACGTCGACCACCCGCAAGCTGATGCCGATGGCAGGTTCACCATCCAGCCCCGCTTTGTATTGCCACTCATCTACCGAGCCGGTAACGCCATAACGGATACCCTGCTGCTGTGCCCAGCTAAGAGCAGCTTGGTAGTCTTGGTCGTTGGGTAGCTCTAGTAAACCCATGGGCGCGTTCCTGGGGGCTTGGGCTAGCGAGCGGATGCCCTGCTGGTGAAGCAGCGTGATTAGGCTTGCTTCGGCCTTTTGTCCTGCCAAGGGCGTTTCAGAATGGTTAGCAAGGGGTATCAGTGCCCAGGTGACTTGGCGATCAAGCGGTTCTGTGCGATGCACGTCCGTAACCGCGCAGCCGCTTAGCGCTGTGCCCAAGGCTATGCTAAGCAGCGCAAGCCATAACAGGTGGCGTGATAGATAAGTGCACATAGCGGTATCTCCAGGGGCGCCAATACGGCGCTGCAAGCAGTGGTTGAGGAAATGGCATCGCTGTTGAGTTATCTGAGACATGGCTAGTGCCCTAGGAAGTATTGATAGGTGAGTGAAACGCCGAGATTGGTATCGCCATCACTTCCCGACCCTTGATCTGCCTCCAAGCGCAGGCTTAAAGAGTCGTTACCAAACAGGCGACTGCCTACCGCAAAGCGTGCATTAAGGCCGATGTCGTTATCCGGCAGCTGGTAGCCAGCCTCCAGCCCTAATTCAAGAGTGGGGGAGGCAACAAAGGGCGTTGTGCTATAAGGATCGCCGCGGCGCAGGGTGACGCCCATGCCGAC
Source organism: Vreelandella sp. ssv (assembly GCF_059448525.1). Classification (NCBI taxonomy): domain Bacteria; kingdom Pseudomonadati; phylum Pseudomonadota; class Gammaproteobacteria; order Oceanospirillales; family Halomonadaceae; genus Vreelandella; species Vreelandella sp. ssv. The sequence goes on from NZ_CM182545.1 coordinate 29,665, forward strand.
AAAGCTTGATTGATCGGTCAGCAGATCATCAGGCTGAAAGTCTGTTGGCAGCCGCTGACGAATATCGCCCGGTAAGTCATCGTCTAACGTGTAGTCGGCGTGATTCGCCAGCAGGCTCACCTCTAGCTGACGGGTGGCACCCTTTAACAGCGCATGATGTAGTGCGGCCTCTACCCGATAGCCATCACCCAGGCTGTTACGCGATTCGCGGTTACGCAGGTTCACGTGGCTAGCATCCAGGGTAACGGTGTCACGTGCCGTTGGCGTCCACTCCAGCTGGGCACCGATGCGGTCTTCCACCGCGAGTAGACGCATACGGTCATTGATGTCCGAGGTTTGGCTAATCTCGCCATAGAGCGTGCCTGCCAAGCGTGACGTAGCCTGCCAACGCTGGGCCGCGCGTCCATACGTCCGATCCACGCTATCTGTTTGCACCTGGCCGACGGTGAGGATGGTATCGAGGCGTGTGCCGTTCCAGCCCAGGGTGAGTTCCGCGCCGCGCTCTTCGGTGAGGCTTTCACTGTCTACCCGGCTAGAGGGAATCTCCAACTGGCGTTGCACCAGCACAAGCTCGCTCCATAAGCGCTCACCACTGACTTGGTACAGGGCTTCCTGGGAGTCGATATGCAGTTTACCCAGACGCCGGTAAGATACGGCGGTAGCCAGCCGGTGCGGCATCTCATTGGCCATTTCCACCATGTCTAGACGCTGGTCTTGGCCTGCGTGGTTGAGTGTCTCGGCGAGTGCTTGGGCGTCTTGCCGACGATCTAGCTGGCGCATAATCGCCAATTGATCGGTGAGGGAGAGGGCGCGCCCCATATCGCTATCAAGCAGCAGTTTGAGCGTATCGCGATCGTTTTTTTCCAACGCAACGGCGAGCGTTTGCCAAGGGGGGCTGATATGCCCCTGAGCTTGGGCGCGGAGCAGTAAATAACGGGCATGGAGCGGTCGGTGCATGGTCATCTGCGCATCAAATAACCACTCGCTGTCGCTTGCCTGGGGGGCAGTGTTTTCAAAGGCCTTGGTGACCACGTGGTCGTACCAGCCGCTTACGCTGTCTGGCCCATATCGCTGGACGACCAGCGACATGGCCTGGGTATGATCCCGGCGCTGCTCAGTGCTGAGTGGGGCTTCTAGGTCTTTGATAAGACCCGGGGCAAGCGCTTCCAGGGCGGCGACACGACGTTTAAAGGCGAGGGCTTCTTGGCCGCTTTGGCTAAGCGCATCGGCGTAATCAAGCTGTTGCCAAGCATTTAGTGTGCCTGCATCGCTGGCTAAGGCGTACCACACCAGTGTTTTGCTTAGTTCACCCAGATAGCGGTGCCCTTCGGCCATGGCGCCCATCATGACCGGGGTATGCGCGGCCTGAGACTGCCACTCGTTAAGGCGCTGGCGCAGGGTGGCTTCGTCGCCTGCGGCGGCTAGGGTGTAGAGCATGCCCGCCCGTAGGCTTGGATCGTTAGGAGATAGTTCAAGCGCGTGTTGAGCGGCATTGATGGCCTCATCAGGCGAACGCCGAAGCAGCGCTTGTTGAGCAACTGCCCCCCAGTAATCCGGCGATTGTGCAAACTGCTCGGGTGCTTGGTCTGCCATCGCTAATAGCGTTGGCGTTAGCGCGCTTTGGCGTTCTCGCTGGGCCAGATAGAGCATTTGAATCAACGCATCTCCATCACGCTCCTGAGTCCAGCGTTGCTGGGATACCCGCATGGCAAGATCAAGGTCACTGTTATCCCCTGCGGTCTGGATTAAGCGAGCGGCACCGTCGGCATCCAAGGCGCCCTGCTCAAACAGGGCTAGGTAGGCTGCCAAGCTTTCAGCGCCATCACCTAACTGCCATGCCAACCCGGCCCGCTGCTGCCAGTAATTCGTGTTGGGGTTATCACTAGGCGGGGCGGCACTTGCCAATACTGTTAGGGCGCTCTCCAGCTGCCAGTTTTGCGTTAATAGCTCACTTTGTGCCTGAATAAACTCAGGTCGTGTACCGTACTGCGCGCGTAGAGCTGCCCAGCTTTCACCTGCTTCATCCAAGCGTCCGGTTTGCTCCAGCCATGTGGCGAGCCGAACGCTTAATGCTTCATCGCGAATGCCCGCCGCTTGCCAGGATTGAATAAGGGCAATGGCGGCATCGGGCTCGCCTAGTTGTTCAAGCAAATCAGCCCATAAGCGGCGGTCTTCCAGTGTGATGTGGTTATTGCGCGCTAGGCGGGAAAGGGCTTGAACGGCCACATCGCGGTCACGAACACTCAGCGCCAAGGTCACCACCCAGCGATTATGGCGCTCTTCGCCTGTTTGAAGTGCGAGCTCTTCGGCATTGTGCATAGCACCAGCCGTATCGCCTGCCCATTGCTGGGTTTGGGCCAGTTGCTCTAAGTATATGGTTTCTTCAGGGTTAAGCTGGCGCAACTGGGTGATCGCGTTAAGGGCACTTTGTAATTCGTTGAGCCCCAATGCGATGGTGACATGGCGTTCCAAAACCGGGATCTCTGGCTGTAACTCTATCCGTTGCTGCGACCACTCTAGCGCTTGCTGTGGCTGATCATGGGCAAGGGCTAAACGGATGCCCAGGTCGAGTAGCTCCGGGTCGTTTGGAAAAACAGTAATGTATTCCTGGGCGTAGTTAATACCATCGGGCTGCTCGCTCTGCTGAGCTGAGCGCAGCGCCTCTATTGCGGCTGCTCGCCGAGGAGATTCAGGTGAGGTATCCGCTGGCTGCGCCTGCGCGGGGCTAATTAACCAGTTAAGCCAGCCCAGTGTGACAATAGGTCTTTCCGCTACTTGATAGGCGCGATGCCAGGCTGCTGCCGAGCGCTCTGGGTAACCCGCCCTCAACCACCAGTAGCCCGCCAGGGAGAGCCAATAGTATTGGCGTTCTATATCATCTTGCGCCCCAAGTCGTTCATAAAGTGCAGCAGCTTGATGAGGCTGCTCAATGGCCAGCCAATAAGAGGCCATCTCCTCTAAATACGCTATGGGAAGGGAAGCATTTGTCTGGAAAGCCAGCAGTTGTGCCTGAAACTGCTGTACCGCTTGCGGGCGTTCCGGTTGCTCATACGTTATCGCCGCGAGTAACTGCCACTCAATGCTAAGCCGTAGCCACTGAATGGTCACATCTTGCGAGTCTTGTAGTGGTTCGAGGGTCGCTTTTGCCAGTTCAAACTCACCCACTTGGTAGAGCTTTCTGGCCAGGCTGAGGCGTAGCTCAGTGTTGCCAGGGTTAGCATTTAACAGCGCCTGGGAGTAAAGAATCGAAATACGACTGGGTAGGCTGTCACTGTTTTCCAGGTTGAGCAGGTGGTGGGCAGGAAATAGCAGCACTAGCGTGAGGGCAATGACGAGCGCAATCAGCCGCAACGTGGTGGGGCGAAGTAGTCGCCGTGGGCGCGCCGCGGCGACTTTTTTAGCCCCGGTGTTTGGCTTAGCGTGTAGCACAGTTCACCTCAATGCGCTCAGCACGAGCACGTCCAAAGGTCAGAATAGTGCTGTTATCACGCTGCTCCAGACGCCCATCTGCTGTTACTCGGCATCCTTGAGTGGCGGCAAGCTCTACCTTTAATGGCACTTGCTCGGCGGCAAGGCTGAAGCTTAGGTGATGGGGCGAGTGTCTTTGCCACTCTGTAATGCGCCCATTGGCGTAGCGCAAATAGGGTGTTTGAGGCATGTTAGGGGTGAGGTATAGCGTGGCATTGCTCTCCCCAGAGAGGGCGACATAGCGGCCAGAGGTAATCTCACGCACGCCAGCAACATTGCTAGAGCGCTGCAGGTCTGGCCAACCCAGGGAAGCGGGAAGACGCAGAGTGCGCATGTGATCCGCCCCTTTAACCATCCAACCGCCATCCAGATGTCGCGCAATACCGGTTTGGTACCACTGCGTGGCTACATCGCTCCAGTCGCTGGCATAAAGCGGCAGCGTCTCTTGGGTTAATACATATTCATATACCTGATGCAAGGCACGCAGTGCGCCTGGGCTTGCGGCCGAATAAAAATGGTAATAAATATCAATGGGCTTTAAGCGTCGTGGTTGATCGGTAATTTGATAGGTTTCAATGACTCGACGGTATCCCCACAGTGGGCCCAGCATATAGTTGGTATAGACGTTCTCGTTAATTTGCGGCGCGTACACTTGAAGGTAGCGTCCCAGGGGACGCAGCATGGGGGACACGCGTGTCATGGTGGGATTGCTATAGGTAACGCTGGTATCGCCTCCATTCAAGTTGCGCAGCCCCAGTTCGTCAGCAATCGCCAAGGCCTGCTCGGGAGGTAGCGCATTGCCTGTCCAGAGCACTACCTTTACGGGCTTGTCAGGGGGAGCCAAGTTCCGATTAATATAATTAGTCGAACCTTCAATTTCCCGGCGCAGCGAAAAACGGTAGTTGGGAATAGGCATGTTGTAATTGAATTTGGCTAGGGTTTCGCCCTGGCCAGCCAAGTCGTTTTCATGGAGGCTTTCCCACTCAAAGGGATGGCTAAACGTATGAGTAGCTACCTCTACCCATGGGAGCGCGAAAATTCTCTGTGCTAGCGGCTCAAGTACAGAGCGATACTGTGGATAGAGGCCTTCGGGGCCTATCTCACCCTCAATGATGGATACTGTGGTAGGCACTTGGTAACGCTTTAAAATATCGGAAAGTATCAGTTCGCCAGTAAATGGGGTGCCAGGAAGATCCGCACGGCTGGCAAAGGCATCGCCGTCGATCTGGGTTATCCAATAGCGGGCGCCATTCTCCGTTGTGGCATCGGGAGTGGGCATGTCAGGTAGCGCCAAAGCACGCTGCAAAAAAGCGAAGGGGTCGAGGTTCCAACGTATCTGGTATTCGTTGGCTTCTTGAAAGACCCATGGGTAGCTGGCTAATCCACCCCATGGCCCTGTCACAATGGGTGAAAGCTGCCGACCATTTTGGTCGCGTAATGAAAGGTGGGCGGTCAGCCCATTGCCAATGAGCTCATAGCTGGTTTGTGGCTCGGGCAGTGGCTGTGGAAGGCCTTCAAAGTTCGCGACGTCATCGTGGCCAGCCACCGTTAGCCCTTGAGCGCTAACGCCGTACACTTCACGCAGCCCCATTAAATTGCCTAATGCGCCAGATAGAGGAATGCCCGGAAGCCCTACGATGGCCGCCCGCAGGCCATGCTCCATTTGTCGCTGCAGCCAAGCGCTGTAATGGGGCGCGTTGGTGAGGGGTTCATTAAACCAAGTGACAACCCCTGCATAGCGGCCATGCAGCAAGTCGCTGGGTAAAGGACCATTAACATCCAAATACTCGGCCCCATAGCCAAAATACTCCAGTGGCATAGCTAGGTAGCGATGTGAACTGGTGTACGCTAGCTCCTCCGCTTCTGTTTTAGCTTTATCAAAGAGAATCAATACCCGGCGAGGCATGGGCTCAATCAGCCCCACACCCATTTGATCCAGCTGCGGCACGCTCACCCAAGGAATAAATCCTTCAGCGTGGATTCGCTTTGCGGTCTCTCTGGCGAGTGCGCGGTTATTGGCGGGCACGTAGTCGATCGCGATAGCCGGTAGGCGGTAATGATCACGCACCTGAGCAAGTTGTTGATAAAGCCAGGTTTGATCATCGTCCGGTACGGCGCCAAACACATTGGTGGAAGGGTTCCAGCCTTGGTAGAGAGACTCCGCTGCAACGCCTATGATGTCGCCATGAACTCTATCCAGTATCTCAAAACCACGGTTCAGCAGTAGTTGGATGCCTGGAAATTGCTCCCTTAACTCATTAATGATCTCGATTAGCGCCGCTTGTTGGCGTTCAGCTTCCACGCCGTCTGGGGCGAATAAGCGGTAACTGTCCAAGGTGTCCAGAAACATTCCACGGTAGCCCGCATTCCATAGTGGGCGAACCTGCTCTTCAATGAGAAATGAACGCCAAGCAGGGTGCGTTAAATCAGCAACTTGGCTATCCCACGCAGCGTTTCTGGCGACCAGAGCCGTGCTGGGTAAGGAAGTATTGGCGTCACGCCAGGCATCCAATTCACCAACGCTAACGTAAGCGAAGGATTGCCCACCATGCTGTTCAAGCAAGCGTTGCTCTGTGGGATCCACATTTGCGGCTTCAACGACGATCCAGTCAAACTGGGAGAGCAGTTCAACAGGAGGGTCGTTGCCGTAGTAGAAAGTTACGCTGGGCATTTTAGGTATTTCATTGGCGTATGCAAAAGAGTAGAAAAGCCCGTATAGCAAACATAAAATCCAATGAATCAATGGCTTAGACATCGTTGCCACCTATAGAATAATGAAGGTAGTGGAAAAGGCATTCCCTAGGCTCTTCTGGTGGCCTGCTCATTATGGGAAAAATAAGAATTGCGTACATAACGAACCAGTTCGCTTAGCCCTTCCGTTAATGTCCACTGTGGATCAATCATCAACCAGTCTGATAAACGTTGGTTATTGCCACAGGAATAACGAATATCTTCCGCTTTAGCGGGCAGGTGCTGCGGCGCTAAATGGCAGTCAGTGAGTTGGCCAAGTAGTTCGATTAAGCCCAGCAAATCAATCTGCTGACCAGTCGCAACGTTACACACCCCGCACTGTGGGCTGAGCAGCGCAGCCATGTTGGCGCGAGCAATATCGCCTACGTAAATAAAATCACGAGATTGATAACCATCGCCAAACACAACGGGGGCTTGTTGGCTCAACAGTCGATCAATAAAACGCGCTATGACACCAGCATAGGGCGAGCTTGGATCCTGCCGGGGACCATAAACATTGAAGTAACGAAGTCCTAAGCTGGGTAAACCATGCAGGCTGCCTAATAGTGCCGCATAACGTTCATCTACCCACTTTTCCAAACCGTAAGGTGAGAGGGGGTGTAGGGCTGCCTCTTCCAGCAGTGGTAGCTGGGCGGGAATACCATAGACAGCGGCTGACGATGCGTAGACCAGCTTGCTGACCTTCGCTTTTGCTGCGGTATGCATAACATTCAGGGCACCTAAAATGTTATGCGTTGCCGAGCCAATGGGATCCTCCACAGAGTTGGCAACAGATACCTGTGCAGCAAGATGAAGGCAGTGTGTAATGCCTAGCATGGCAGCCTGGACGTCATTACTGTTGCGAATATCGCCCACGACCACTTCAAGTTGTGGATGCGAAGGAAGGTTGGTTAAACGACCAGAGGAGAGATTATCCAGCACCCGAACGTTGACGTTATTGTCGAGGAGCAACTCAACGCTATGAGAACCAATAAACCCTGCACCGCCTGTGACAAGTATGTGATGAGGAAGCGTTCGCATGGTCTTACTCCCGGTTAGCACAATTCCTAAGTTAGCCAAGGTGCTAACCAGCGTGCTTTGAAACAAGATGTATCTTTAAAGCTTGTCTTATTTACATTTAGATACAAGTTTCTGGGAGCTGATATTTCTACAACGAGGATGGGGATTTTTTAATACCGATGCAGGCTTCGTAGTGGCGTGAGACGCTATCAACAAATGCTGGGTCAGGTTGCTACCCTGGCCCAGCTTAAGAATCACTTATTAAACAATGACAAGAGGGTTAGCTTAACGCTATGCGCTCGACACCCTCTGCTTTACCCAACAGAAGAACATCAGCGCCACGGGCGGCAAATAAACCATTGGTAACGACGCCGACGATAGCGTTGATGCGCGCTTCCATGGCCACTGGATCTTCGATCATAAATTCATAGCAATCGATAATTTGATTACCGTTATCAGTGACTACCCCTTGCCGATAAACTGGTTCGGCTCCCAATGCGACAAGCTCACGAGCGACGTAGGAGCGCGCCATGGGGATGACTTCTACCGGCAGCGGAAAATTACCGAGCTTAGGCACGTATTTTGAGCCATCAGCAATGCAGATAAAGCGTTGGGCACAGGCAGCCACGATTTTCTCGCGGGTAAGCGCAGCGCCCCCGCCTTTAATCATGTGTAAGTTAGCATTTACTTCGTCTGCTCCATCGATGTAAAAAGGAACGGTGCCAACGCTGTTGAGCTCAAATACGTCAATCCCCAACTTCTCAAGACGCTGAGCGCTTGCTTCAGAGCTGGCCACCGCGCCTTTAAAAAGATGACGCAAAGGCCCCAGGCGATCAATAAACAAGTTGGCTGTAGAGCCGGTTCCAATGCCTAAGATGGTATCCTTTTCTAATTGAGATTTAATTTCTGCAATGGCGGCGTCCGCCACGGCGGCCTTCAATTCATCCTGGTTCATAGTAAGCCTTGTGAGTCAGCGGAGAGTTAGAAGTAAGAGTGAGTCGCGCCAGTATAGCGACCTAAACGTTGCCTGCCGATGGAGACGTGGCTAGACGCCGCTATGCGTAATCTGCTACCAATAAAAGTTTTGTCCGTTCACGTACTTCCCTTGGGATACCCGCATGCTCGAAGCAACCGTCAAAAAGATCCTCCAAGCCCGCGTATATGAAGCCGCTTGTGAGACCCCGATTTCCCCTGCCCCCTTTTTGTCGCGTCGTTTCAACAACCATATTTTGATTAAGCGCGAAGATCTACAGCCGGTTTTTTCGTTCAAGATCCGCGGCGCCTATAACAAAATGGCCCAGCTCACCCAGGCTCAAAAAGACAAAGGGGTAATTGCCGCTTCCGCCGGTAATCATGCTCAAGGGCTGGCCATGGCCGCCAAGCTGATGGGCGTCAAAGCGGTGATTGTGATGCCTCGGATCACTCCGGACATCAAGGTGCAGGCTGTGCGTGCCCGGGGCGCCAAGGTCATCCTCAAAGGCGACGCCTTTGCTGCTGCTGCCGAGCATGCTCAGGAATTGATCAAAGAGCACGGCTACACCTATATTCCGCCATTTGATGATATCGACGTGGTGGCCGGTCAAGGCACTATCGGAGTGGAAATCTTACGTCAGCACACTGGACGCTTGGATGCCATTTTTGTGCCCGTTGGCGGCGGTGGGTTAATCGCCGGTGTGGCGGCCTATGTGAAGTACCTGCGCCCAGATATTAAAGTGATTGGTGTCGAAGCCGAAGATAGCGCTTGCTTAAAAGCCGCCCTGGAAGCCGGCGAGCGGGTCATACTCGACCAAGTAGGCGTCTTTGCTGAGGGTGTGGCCGTAGCGCAAATTGGCGAAGTACCGTTTTCGCTCATAAAAGATCTAATTGATGGTGTTATTACCGTCAATACCGATGAAATGTGCGCCGCAGTAAAAGATATTTTTGAGGATACTCGTGCGGTAGCGGAAACCTCCGGTGCGCTCTCGCTGGCAGGTCTGAAAAAATATATTCAGCAGACCGGCGCCGAAGGCGAGACGTTGCTGTGCATTAACTCTGGCGCGAATACTAACTTTGATCGCTTACAACACATCGCCGAGCGTACGGAGCTTGGTGAACAGCGTGAAGCGATTCTAGCCGTAACCATCGCCGAGAAACCCGGCAGCTTTAAAAAGTTTTGCCGCACGCTAGGCAAGCGCATGGTGACCGAATTTAGCTATCGCTACGCCGATAGCAGCGAAGCGCATATTTATGTGGGCATTCAGGTGAAGCCTGGCGGTGAAGATCGTTTAGCAGTGATAGAGAAATTGCGGGAGGGCGGTTATCAGGTAGAAGACCTGACTGATAATGAGTTAGCGAAGCTGCATATTCGTCACTTAAGCGGCGGACGCCCCAGCGAACGATTCGAAGAAGAAGTGTACCGTTTTGAGTTTCCCGAGCGCCCAGGCGCGCTAATGAATTTCTTAACGCAGTTGCCACACGACTGGAACATCTCGCTGTTTCACTATCGCAACCATGGCGCTGCCTATGGCCGCGTGTTGGTGGGCATGCAAGTGCCCAACGGCGACCGTACCCACGTGGCTGATTATTTAGATGCTATCGGCTACCGCTATTGGCGCGAGAGCGATAACCCTGCTTATCGTCTGTTCATGGCCTAGTGCTGCCGCGCAATAGACAATAGTGGTGTGTAAGTGGTTGCTTACGCTATACGCCAGCGCTGCTAGTAACATAACGTTACTAAAACGTTTTGAAAGAGGTTAAAAAATTTTACTCAGGCAGTTGTCAGCAGTGCCTAAATAGCCCTATAGTCGTCACTGAAATTAATCAAATTTGCCATCCTGTTTGCAATTACATTTGCAGCAACAAGGACTGGCAGATTTAACACATTCGGTAACAGCAAAGGTGTTGGAGAAGCGGCATGCGGCGTAAGAAGCCTGATATGGTAATGGCGTTGATGGTGGTGTTTGCATTGGGTGTGCTCGCTACCGGTTATGCGCAGGCGTTGTCGGGGAGTTAACTCCAACAACGAGTTGCTATAACGCTGTTAACCCGGGTGACAGATATCAATGATGGGGCTGATCCTTTTAAGGTTCAGCCCTTTTTCATGGACAGTTTATGCACGTCGCACACAGCCTTGGTCACTGACGACAGCTCGTAAGGGCACATCCCAGGGCTCCACGGGTAGAGAAGCCACCTGCTGAAATGCATGGGCGATGCCAATCAAGGTAGGCGATGGGCCAGGACGGTGCATAAACGCTAAGCTACGGTCATAAAATCCGCCTCCCATGCCCATGCGGTTAGCGTTAGCATCAAACCCCACTAGCGGCACAATCAGGGTGTCTAAGGCCCAAGCGGGCAGTCGATTGCGTCGTTGTGCACTGAATTGCCTATCAGGCTCCCAAATACCAAAACGGTTTTGCACCATTGGTGTATCCGGGCGATAAGCCACAAACCATAAAATATTGTCGCTAAAGGGCCTTAATACCGGCAGGTAGAGTTCGACGCTTCGTTTGCGTAACCAGGGAATTAGCGGGGTAGGGTCAATTTCGCCATTAACAGGCAGATAGAGGCTCAAGCGTTGCGCGCGGCGGATTTCAGGCAGGGTTTTCAATCGTTGACACAAGCGCTGTGCAGCAAGGCGCTGCTCATGCTCAGGAAGGGCTCGGCGTTGGTGACGTAAAGAGCGTCGGAGTGCGCGCTTCTCGTCGTCCAGAGGGAGGCTTTCCATGCAGATGTTCTCTTATTCCCTATATTTTTCGCATACCCTAGGTTTTCAAATACCCTAGATTTTGGGTGTTCTCCAGAGTGCCGCTGTCATTCTGGCCCTGAACCTACTGGTTCAGGTGGGTGGCCGCAGCCAGACCGTCAGGCTTTCCGACGCACGGACATGCACACGGGCCTGGCTAGCATTTGGCCCCCTGGGTATTACGCATAGGCTCGAGGGACTATAACGACTGGCGTACACCCCAGAGAACTCAGCCATCCTAACAGAGCGACAGCTAATGCCAAAGGTCTGGGTTAAACGTTCGCAGTGACTTTTAGACCGTTTACAGCGCATATAGACAATGCTTAGGGCTGGCGTGTTTTGGCTAACGCCCGTTCAAGGCGATTATTCAATCGGTTCAGGTTCTCTTCACCGACACGGTGTTCATCCATCGCCTCAAGCAGCTCGTGGGTGATATTGAGGGCCGCCATAATCGCCACACGCTCACTCCCCAGAACGCTGCTTTGGGCATTGATGCCCTGCATGGCACGATCCAAATAGCGCGCGGCGCGCTCAAGTTTGGCTTCTTCGCCGGTATCGCAGGCAATGATATAGCCGCGCCCTAACAGGGTTATTTCTTTGGTTGGCCGCTTGGCGTTGCTCATCAAAGACTCCAGCACGGGCCAGCGAGGGGCCCAATGCGTTAACATCACAGCATAGGAAGATAGGTGTCGTTCACTATAAGAGAGGCGCTTGTGTGCGGTCAACGCGCGAGCGAGAGCATCTTGTACCATTGCCGTCACCCTATCCGCCCACACACCCAGTGAATATGAGGTTACTAACTATTATGTCATTGATTGATGAACGTCAGGATTTCTCTGATGTGGCTGATGTTTTTCTACTGCATAGCAGTATGCAGTCTCCGGCATTTTTGGATGGCCGGTTATGTGCGCTGCTTGCACTGCGCGATGTGACGGCAGAAGCCTGGTTGGACGAAGTCTGCCAGAGCTTAGGCGTTGAGCAGCCACGCGATCAGCCAAGCGCCGAGCGGTTATTAGGCTGGCGGCGGCAAACCGTAGAGGCGCTCAGCGCCAGCGATCTCGACTATACGCCACTACTACCCGACGAGCTGTTTTCCCTGGGTGAGCAGGCGCAAGGACTTAAAGAATGGACACTGGGCTTTATCGAAGTGGTCGAGGAAGTGGTGGACAGCGAGATGCGCGAGCGCTGGTCTCAGGCGCTCCGTGAGGCGATTGATGATTTGCAGGCGTTAGGACGTATGGATACTGATATCGACGACAGCCCCGAAAACGAAAATGATCTGTTTGCGCTGACCGAGCATGCCCGCATGGCCGCTATGTTGCTCTATACCGAGCAGCACCCAGGAATGCCGCAAGTCGAGCAAACGGATGCGCCCGTTCACTAATCCCGTTGTGTAGATAGGAGCCGCTATGCTGCCCGACCCTGTGTTACCTACGTTGTTACCTCGCCCCCCTTCGATCAGCGTGGCCGAGTATCGCCACCGCCGCGACGCTCTAATGGCCCAACTGCCGGATAACGCTGCCGTGGTGCTTCCCGGAGCGGGGCTAATGACCCGCTCACGTGACAGCGAATTTGCCTTCCGCCAGAACAGTGATTTTTATTACCTGACCGGCATTCGAGAGCCGGATGCTCTGCTGGTGCTGCTCCCAGGACGGGCCGATGGTGAGAGCGTGGTGTTCTGTCAGGATCGTGACCCCACCATGGAAGCGTGGACCGGTCGCCGTCTGGGTGCAGCGGGGGTGGTGACTGAACATGGTATTGATCAGGCATTTGAAAACGCTGCACGCGATGATCGGCTGACCGAATTGTTAGCAGGGCGCGAGCTGCTTTATCTGCCGCTAGACAATGCTGAAGCTGTCAGTATGGCTGAAGATGCTTTACAAGAAGCCCAGGCCGGGCTGAGGCGCGGACGGCCGTTGTTAAAAGGTTGGCTGGACATCAGTCCGCTGATTCACGCCATGCGGCTAATCAAAAGTGACGCTGAAATTGCCCTGCTCCGGCATGCAGCGCTGATATCTGCCCATGCTCACCGGCGCGCCATGCAGGTGTCGCGCCAGGGGCTGAGCGAGTTTCAGCTCCAGGCTGAATTAGAGCATGAGTTTGTCTGGCAAGGAGCCAGTGGTCCTGCCTACAGTACGATTGTGGGAAGCGGTGCCAACGCCTGCGTACTGCACTATATTGAAAACAGCGCACCGCTATGTGAAGACGGCTTAGTGCTGATTGATGCAGGCGCTGAGTTTGAGCTTTATGCCGGTGATATCACCCGCACGTTTCCGGTGGCTGGGCGATTTAGTGATGCCCAGCGGGCGCTCTATCAAGTCGTACTAAATGCACAGCAACGCGCGGTCAGCGCGGTTCAGCCGGGAGCTACCCTTGCTGATATCCACCACGGCGTGGTGCATGACTTAACTACCGGGCTGATTGAACTTGGGCTACTGGAAGGCGAGGTTCAGGCGCGTATCGATGACGAGAGCTATCGCCGCTTTTATCTGCACTCGACCTCCCACTGGCTAGGGCTGGACGTACACGATGTCGGCACCTATCGGCTAGATGAGCAAACGCCTCGCCCATTGGTCGCCGGTATGGTGCTCACCATAGAGCCAGGTCTTTATATTCCCAACGATAACGATATTCCTGATGCATTTCGCGGCATAGGTATTCGTATTGAAGACAATGTGGTCGTGACGTCCGAAGGGCATGACGTGTTGACGGCGAAGGTGCCCAAACAGATCGACGATATTGAAGCCTTAATGGCTAAATAGTAACCAGCAGCGAATGCGTCAAGCAGCCCTTATGTAAATTACATTACGAATTATTAGTTGCTTTTGGGGTGTGGCGGTATTCAGAGGGAAAAGCCTATGCAGGGGTCTAAACAAGCGACGAGTCAAGCGGCGGGTCGAACGCTCACCCATGACATCGTAATTGTGGGCGGTGGCTTAGTAGGCGCTAGCTTAGGTTGTGCACTTGCGCCGCTGATCGAGCGTTACGGGTGGCGCGTCGCGGTCATAGAGTCATCGCCATTAACAGCGCAGTCGTTAGAAAGCGCCTGGCAACCCAGTTTTGATGCACGGGCCAGTGCGATTGCCGAAGGTTCGGCTCAACGTTTCCAACAGTTAGGCGTGTGGGAAGCGATGCGGGGTGAGGCCACGCCGATCAAGCGCATTCATATTAGTGAGCGTGGCCGCTTGGGAGCGACTCGGCTGAGCGCTGAAGAGCTGGGGGTGGCTGCCCTTGGCCACGTGATTCCCAATGCCTGGATGGGGCGTGTTCTGCACCAACGGCTTGCCCAGCTGCCGCTGGAGTGGCATTGCCCGGCGAAGGTTGAGCAGCTGACTCCTGTGGCAAACGGGCATCATCTACAGCTCTCAGATGGTAGCCAGCTAACCGCAGGGCTAACGGTACTGGCCGATGGCGGACGATCGGGGCTCAAAGAGCAGCTAGGGATTGGCAGTCGTCGTGAATCGTACGAACAAACGGCGCTAATTGCCCATGTGGGCGTGAGCCAGCCCCATGGTGGGGTGGCTTACGAGCGCTTTACCTCGCAAGGGCCGATGGCGCTGTTGCCCCTGCCGGGCCAAGCCATGGAGCTGATTTGGACGCATCCCAGTGGCAGCGAGCAAGCGCGTATGGCGCTTTCCGAGCGGGAATTTCTACTGCAGCTTCAGCGTTCGTTTGGCGATCGAGTCGGGCGGTTTACGCAGGTTGGCGCTCGGCACGCTTATCCTCTTTCGTTGGTCACCGCAGAAGAGCCCGTACGGCCTGGGTTGGCGGTGCTAGGCAACGCGGCTCACGCCCTGCATCCAGTTGCGGGGCAGGGGTTTAACCTGGCTTTACGTGGCGTAATGGATCTTGTCGAAGCGCTGGAGCAGGGTGAGCAGGCCAGTCGGCCACTGGGTGGTATGACCACCCTGCAAGCCTTTGAGAAACAGCGCTCTCATGATCGCGCCAACGTTATTCGCTTTAGCGATGGTCTCGTCAGGCTATTCGGACTCTCTTTCCCGTTATTGCCGCATGCCCGTGCCGCCGGATTAATTGGCCTGAATCTAGTGGGGCCACTGCGCCGGGGGCTTGCCAGGCGTGCGATGGGGTTAGAGCGCTGAGCTGCCCGTTGCCCGCTGGCTTTTCAGGCAACGTCTTGGGTTTTTAAAAAGCTTACTGATGCTACTAAAAGGATTGTTATGCATACGGAAAGGTCATCAGCGAAGCCGCCGGTCGAAAGCTTTGAGGCGGTGATTGTCGGCGGCGGTATGGTCGGCACGGCGCTATGCGCGCTGTTAGCTCAAGCGGGTATGCAGGTCGCCCTCGTTGAGGCCCAGTCTGTGCCGCTCAGCCTTGATCAGGCCACTAAGAAGCTGCCTACCCCGCGGGTCAGTGCGCTAACACCCGTCTCCCAGCGCCTGCTGGCCCATTTGGGTGCCTGGCCCGCTATGCAGAAAACACGCGTAACGCCCTACCGAGGTATGCAGGTATGGGATGCCGAAGGGAGCGGGGAGATCGCTTTTTCTGCGGATGAGGCGGGAGTGGCAGTGCTAGGACATATTGTTGAGAACGCTATTACTCTGGCCGCACTGAATAACCAAGTGATTGACCATCCCAACGTTACACCTTTTTTTGGTGTTCGCCTGCACGCACTGCAGCGCACCAGCACTCATGCTAATGCCTCTCGCGGCGATTGGCTCATACTTGACGATGGACGCCAGCTACACGCGCCGTTAATCATCGCGGCCGATGGCGCCCACTCGTTGCTGCGCGAAATGGCCGGTATTGAGGTGGCCAGTGACGATATGCAGCAAGAGGCTGTTGTAACGACGGTACGATGTGCGAAGCCCCATAGCGGTAAAGCACGCCAAGCGTTTATCGACGGCCGCCCACTGGCGTTCCTGCCTTTAACGGTAGAAGGCGATGATCATTACTGCTCCATCGTATGGTCGACCACACCGGAGCATGCCGCCGAGCTTAGTGAATTATCCCGCGAAGCACTTGGGGAAGCGTTAGGCGAGGCGTTTGGCTACCGCCTAGGTGAGGTAACGGTCTGCGATAAAGCCCATCGCTTTCCGTTAGTGCAGCGCCATGCCCGCCACTATGTGCAGCCGCACTTCGCGCTAGTAGGGGACGCTGCCCACAGCATTCATCCGCTGGCGGGCCAGGGCGTCAATTTAGGCCTTATGGATGCGGCGGTCTTGGCCGAAGAGGTGGTGAATGCCTGGCAGCGCGGTGCGCCCTGGGGAGCGTTAAGCACATTGAAGCGCTATGAACGTCGACGCCGCTTTGATAACAGCGCCATGCTGGGATTGATGAAAGGGTTTAAGGTACTGTTTGGCAGCCACGACCCGGCGCTTACACTGGCGCGAAACTTGGGCATGAGTGGCATGAACCAGTTGGTTCCATTGAAGCGGGTATTGATGCGGCAGGCGACCGGAGAGCGCGGCCGCCTGCCGCTTACTTGCCGTTAATTAACCCCGGCGACGGTCGACGACGTTGAGAGCCTTCAGTAGGTTAAGCGCTTCACTGAGCTGGTAATCGTCGAGTAGTCGCTCGGCCATTTCCTGGCGATCCCGGGGTGCCTGTTGGGCGCTTAGATGTCCTTCAAGGTCGGCTTCGCGAACTTCACGGCGGCTTTCGGCTACTTCCAAGCGACCGCGCACTACTTCCACATCCGGCTCAATGCCCTGTGCTTGAATTGAACGCCCGTTAGGGGTGTAGTAGAGCGCCGTGGTGAGCTTTAATCCCTCGCCATTACCTAGTGGCATAATCTGCTGCACAGACCCTTTGCCAAAGCTATCGGTGCCCATGATCACGCCGCGCCGTTGGTCTTGCAGTGCACCAGCGACAATTTCCGCCGCTGAAGCACTGCCGCCGTTAATCAACACGACCAGGGGTACATCGCCAGCGGGGGTAGTGGATGAGGCGGAGAATGACATCTCGGTATCCGAAAGGCGTCCCTCGGTATATACGATGAGCCCTTCATCCAGGAACAAATCAGCAATGCCGACGGCGGCTTGCAGCACGCCGCCGGGGTTATTACGTAAATCGAGTATCAAACCTTCCAGCGGCTGCTCACGCGCCATTTGCGCAAGTGCGTCACGAGCTTGTTCCGGCGTGCGCGATTGGAATTGGCTAATTCGCAGGTAACCGTAGCCAGATTCCAAAAGTTCGTGCTTAACGCTTTCGCTACGAATGATTTCGCGGGTAAGGATAAACTCCCGCGGCGTCTCTTCTCCTGAACGCAGCACGCTAATGCGGAGTTCGGTGTTCGGGTCGCCGCGCATCAGCGTGACGGCTTCTTGGAGGGACATGCCGTCAGTAGGTGTGCCGTCGATGGCAACAATCACATCGCGGGACAACAGCCCCGCGCGGGAAGCTGGGGTGTCATCAATCGGCGTAATCACCATTAGCTGGCCATTTTCAGTGCCTACTTCGATACCAATGCCGCCAAATTCACCCTGCGTTGACTCTCTTAAGCTTTGATACTCTTCCTCGTCTAGATAGGCGGAGTGGGGATCCAGCTCGCTGAGCATGCCACGCATGGCATTACGCAACAGCGTGCGATCGTCGACTTCCTCAACGTAGGCACGCTTAATGCGCTCGAACACCTCAGCAAAAGTCTGAATCTCTTCCAATGGCAGCGCGCTGCTATCGGATTGCTGGGCGAGCAGCGGCAGCGGGGCCGACAGCAAAGCAATCGGCAGCAGGGTAGCCAAGAGGCGCTTGGCGGGGGCCGATACCTCGGTAACAGATAGCGTCATGCAGACTCCGCAAGGCGATAGGTAGCGACATGGCGTGCCACCCTGTAGTTAGAACATTAGTTGAAGCATTCGTTGAAGCAGCATCTAGCGCTGAGACATCAATAGTAGTGCAGCTTATCCCGTCAGCGGCGCGCAATCCAACGCTGTGGGTTAATTGGTTCTCCGCCGCGGCGGACTTCAAAGTAGAGCGCCGCGCGGGTTTGACCACCGCTATTGCCTACGCGACCAATTTCATCGCCACGGCTGACCTGCTGGCCAAGCCTAACGCTGAACTGCTGCAGGTGGGCATGCAGCGTCATGATTTGATCGCCGTGATCGATAATCAGCAAATTGCCAAACCCGCGCATCCAATCAGCAAATACCACCCGTCCGGCATGAACCGCAGTAACAGGGGTGCCCGCGCTAGCTTGAATGACGATGCCGTTATAGTGCACGCCGTCGCGGTGGTTAAAACTGCTGCTGATGGCGCCTTGTACCGGCCAAGGCAAATCACCTTGGGTACTTACAATATGCGTAGTGGGCGTGGGTTCAGCAAGTTGTGCCATCTCCGCCTGAATATTGCGCAGTACACGTTCGGCCTCTTCGCGGCTCTGATTAAGATCTGCCAGCCGCTCCTCTTCACTGCCGTAGCGGTCATCCAGGTTGGAAACAACGCCCCGCCGTTCGGTAGTGCGCTGGGCCAATAAAGCGCTTTGCTCTTCTAGCTCATCAGCCAAACTATCGAGACGGACTTGTCGCTCACTTAACTCCTTCTGGGTATCGGCGAGTGCCGTATCTAGGCGGGCGATGGCATTGAGACGGCGGTTGCGCGCTTCCGTTAACCGGTTCATATACGCTTGCATACGATCAAGCTCTGCAGGGTCGCCCTGATTCAGGAGCAGTTTGAGCTGCGGCGTTGGACCTAAACGGTAAAGCGCTGAAAGCTGTTGACCCAGTGCTGCGTACTGATCGGTACGCTCACTCTCCAATCGGTCGCGATGCTGGCGTAACTGGGTCGTTTCATCGTTGAGCTGGCGGCGCTCAGCTTGCAGGGTATCCAATCGCTGGTGTGTTTCGGCCAGCTCCGTTTCGACTTGTTGAAGCTCGCGCTCGGCGCTATCTCGTGCCTCACCGGTCGCGCTGAGGCGTTGCGCAACGGATTCGATCTCTTGGCCTATTGCATCCAATTGCTGGCGCGCCGCCCCTTCATCCTGCTGAGCAACGCCTGCTGGCGTATAACTCAACGCCAGCAGGAGTATCAGTGCTAAAGATGGCCGCATGAGCACTACTTGTAATGAATCAGGGATTTACCCGTCATCGCCTCGGGCTGTTTCTGATTCATCATGGTCAGCAGCGTGGGCGCCAGATCACACAGCTTGCCCTCCTCTAAAGTGGCAGCGGAATCACCCACATAGATGAGTGGCACTACGAACGTCGTGTGAGCAGTTTGTGGGGCGCCTGTTTCAGGGTGCACCATCTGTTCTGCGTTACCGTGATCGGCGGTAATCAAGCAAGCACCACCAGCGCGCTCAATGGCTTCGACAACGCGGCCCACGCAGGTATCGACGGTTTCAATGGCCTTTACCGCCGCGTCAAAGTCACCGGTATGGCCCACCATGTCGCCGTTGGCGTAGTTGCAAACGATAAAGTCGAAGCTGCCGCCATCAATGGCGTCGACAAGCTTATCGGTTATTTCAAATGCACTCATTTCTGGCTTTTCATCGTAAGTGCGGACGTCGCGTGGCGAGGGCACCAAAATGCGCTCTTCGCCCTCATACTCGGCTTCATGGCCACCTGAAAAAAAGAAGGTAACGTGGGGGTACTTCTCTGTTTCTGCAATACGCAGCTGTTTCAGACCGCGCTTGGCGACGACCTCGCCCAGGGTGTCATTAAGGTCCGATGGCGGGAAGGCGGCAGGCGCAGGTATGTCAGCGGCGTATTGGGTCATCATTACTAACCCTTTACCGGCAAGCTTAGGGCACGAACGCCTCTCAAAGCCTTTGAAGTCTGGCTCGGCAAAAGCGCGGGTTAACTCACGGGCACGATCAGAGCGGAAGTTAAGGAAAATCGCTGCATCCCCATCCTGCAGGGTAATAGGGCTATCCTTCAGGGGTATGCTGCTGGCAGCCACAAATTCGTCGGTTTCACCACGCTGGTAAGCGTCGCGTAGCGCGGTTTCGGCGCTGGAGGCATAGTGCTCCGCGTGACCATCGGTGAGCAGGCGGTAGGCTTGCTCGACGCGTTCCCAGCGATTGTCACGATCCATGGCGTAGAAACGGCCAATAATCGAGGCCACAAAACCGTTATCAGCGCCCACCAATTCTGCCAAGCGAGCATTGACCCGCTCTATCGAGGCCAGGGCGCTTTGGGGGGGCATATCGCGGCCATCAAGAAAGGCATGAACAAAAATACGCTGCGCGCCACGGCGGGCGGCAAGCTCTGCCATGGCAATAAAATGGTCTTCATGGCTGTGTACACCGCCGGGGGAGAGCAGTCCTATTAACTGCACCGGGCGACCGTTAGCGACGGCTTCGTCAATCGGCTGGGTGAGGTTTTCATTCACATCCAGATCGCCGTCTTTGATTGCCTTGCTTATACGCGTGAAATCCTGATAAACGATACGTCCGGCACCAATATTCATATGCCCGACTTCCGAGTTGCCCATCTGGCCTTCGGGGAGACCCACATTAAGGCCATCGGTGTGAACGAAGGCGTGGGGACGGCTCTCCCACAGTCTATCCATTACCGGTTTATGGGCAGCAGCCACTGCATTATGGTCGCTATCGGGGTTGTGGCCGTAGCCGTCGAGAATAATCAGCGCCACTGGGCGCGGGGTACGAGAAGTATCCATAAAAACCTCGTTAAGATTGGCAAGCCGAGTGACTCGATAATTCGGGGTCGCGACGGGCGCACGCTTGGGGCATCATAACGCAGGCAACTGCCAGGCGTCATGATCAAGACCTGCGCGGGAAGCTATCTGACGTGTATACTTGTCGCGTTTTGGCAGCGGTTAGGCCGCTTTTTTCTGCATTGACCAAGAGATTGTGTTCGCGATGATCGATCAGGTGTTCGAATTCGTACAGAACCACCCCCTGCTGGTTGGGGTATTTTTGCTGGTGCTAATTGCGTGGATTATTTATGAAACGCGCAGTGCCTCGACAAATGCACTGACCGCCTCGCAGGCCACTCAGCTTATTAACCGCGAAGATGCGGTGGTGCTGGATATCCGTGAAAGCAAGGATTTCAAAGCCGGGCATATCGCAGGTGCGCGCAACATTCCGCAAAGCAACCTCGATAGCCGCATGAACGAACTGGATAAAGTGAAAGCCCAGCCGATCATTGTGGTATGCAAACATGGCCAGAGTTCCGGTGCCGCACAGGCCAAACTCGCCAAGGCTGGCTTTGAGCGCGCTTATAAGTTAAGAGGCGGTATGGCGCAGTGGCAAGGCGATGGCCTTCCGGTGGTTAAGAAGTAACCATAGCTATATTTATTTAATAAATAATTAGGAGTTTTCTCATGGCGGAAGATAACAACACCCCGCAGGCCGGTGCCGCATCAGACGAAAAACCGCAGCTTAAATTTTCGCTGCAGCGCATTTATGTAAAAGACATTTCGTTTGAAGCGCCCAATTCGCCCTCAGTGTTTAAGCAGTCGTTTAAGCCCAAGGTGAATTTGGACCTGAACACCACGAGCACCAAAATTGCTGACGACCAGTACGAAGTCGTTGTCAAAGTGACCGCTCAGGTGAACGATAACGAAACGGGCACAACGTCTTTCCTGGCTGAAGTTGAACAGGCCGGCCTGTTCCGCATTGCCGGTATCGAAGGTGCACAGCTGGAACAAACCTTAGGCGCATTCTGCCCTAACCTGCTGTTCCCCTATGCCCGTGAGTGCGTAGATAATCTAGTCAACCGCGGTGGCTTCCCGCCGTTGATGCTGGCGCCGGTTAACTTCGAAGCGATGTATGCCCAGCGTAAGCAGCGCGAAGCTCAGCAAGCACAGCAAGCAGCAGAGAACACTCACTAAGTAATGAGTGCCGCTGATTGGTATGCCCAGCATGGCAAAATGCCACGTTTTTATGTGCCCACTGCTTTTGCAGTGGGCAGTGACGTTGTATTGCCTGAAGGACCGGCTCGTCATACCACACGTGTACTGCGCATGGGTGAAGGTACGCCACTAGTGCTGTTTGACGGGCAAGGGTATGAGGCGGGCGTTCGTTTGGTGGAGGTAGGCCGCAAGCAGACAGTGGCGCGTGTTGAGGCAATATGGTCCGGAAGCGGCGAGTCGCCGCTATCTGTCCATCTGGGCCAAGCCATCTCTAAGGGCGACCGAATGGATTACGCCATTCAAAAGGCCGTCGAGCTTGGCGTTTCTGCCATTACGCCGCTCTACACCGAGCGTGGCGATGTGCGATTGAAAGGCGACCGTGAAGAGAAAAAGCTGTTGCACTGGCAAGCGGTGGCTGCCAGCGCCTGCGAGCAAAGCGGGCGCGCGGTAGTACCACCCGTACATCCGCCCATGGCACTCCAGGCATGGCTAGAACAACGACAAGAGCCACTGCGCCTGATGCTGCATTTGGCTACCGGCAATGCCTTTGATCGCCAAGACCGCCCGACGTCGGTAGCGCTGCTTATCGGCCCGGAAGGGGGATTGAGCGAGAGCGATATCGCTGCTGCCCAAACGGCTACCTTTACGACTCTTACCCTAGGGCCTCGAGTATTGCGTACGGAGACGGCACCGGTGGTGGCGCTTTCATTGCTACAGCACTATTTTGGTGATTTGTAAGGACTTACTATCAACGTAGGCTTCTATTTTACTCTTAACAGCCTTCTCCCTGATCCCACTACGCATTTATCCCCCCCTGCACTTTTATACCGCCGCGCTTTGCCTTGCGCCCTGAACACACCATAATGTTCATCTATTTTTGAAGGATGTCACCCCATGGTCCGTGAGTCACACTCATCCCCTCGATCCGCCAGCGATGCATCTGCCCAGTTGGGTGAAGTGGCATATCTAACGGTCACGGCCGTCAATAACATTGGCGCATTTTTGCAATGGGGGCAGCCGAAGGATGTGTTGCTGCCGTTTAGCGAGCAGCACTTCCGCCCTGATCCCGGTAAACGTGTACTGGTCATGCTATATAGCGACGACCAGGGCCGGCCAGTGGCGTCGATGAAGCTGGATCGATTTTTGACCGATGACGCCTGGGCTATGGAGAAAGGCGACGAAGTCGCTGTCGTCGTGGCGGAGCGTACCGATTTGGGCATGAAGGTAGTGGTCAATCACCGCTACTGGGGGCTTATTTACCAGGACGATGTCACTCAGCCATTGCGCCGTGGTCAGTCCGTTAAAGGTTATGTGAAGCAGCGTCGCGAAGATGGCCGCTTAAATATCTCTTTGCTACCGCCAGGAGCCGCTCGTTTAGATGTAGTGGGCGATAAGATATTACAAGCACTGCGTGAAAGCGGCGGCTATTTGGCGCTGGGAGACAAAAGCCCGGCCCATGAAGTTAAGGCCCGCTTAGGCGTGAGTAAAAGTGCCTATAAACAAGCCATTGGGCGGCTTTATAAGCAGCAATTGATCACATTGGAGCCTGACGCTATTCGCTTAGTGCCTGGCGCGCTGAGCGAGTAGTTAGCTGGGGCAGTTGGAGCCGGGCGGGCAGTGCGGCATACTGGGCCTCTATTGTTCATGTTTGGATAGTGCCCCGATGAGCCAATCAAATCTGCATCTCGGCGTTGTGATGGATCCCATCAGCGACATCGCTTACAAGAAAGATACCACCATGGCCATGCTATGGGCTGCCCAGGAGCGTGGTTATACCCTGCACTATATGGAGCAGGAAGATCTTTTCTTAAATGCGGGGCAAGCCTACGCAAGCATGCGGCCGTTAACGGTGCATCGCGATCCGAATCACTGGTACGACCTGGGCGAACCCTCTGCGCGTCCACTGGTTGAGCTTGATGTCGTGCTGATGCGTAAAGACCCGCCCGTCGATGCTGAATTTATCAACGCTGTTCACCTGCTCGGCTTTGCCGAGCGCGAGGGTGTGTTGGTGGTTAACCCCACGGCGGCGTTGTTGCAGTGTAATGAAAAGCTGTTTGCCCAGCAGTTCCCTCAATGCTGTGCCCCTACCATCGTCGCGAGCCGTGAAGATGTGCTGCGTGCTTTCCACGCGGAACATGGCGATGTGATCTTTAAACCGCTGGATGGAATGGGTGGCACCGGTATCTTTCATATCGGTCCAGAGGGTCGCAATATTGGCGCGGTGATAGAGCAGCTCTCTTTGCGTGGTAAACGGCAAATCATGGCGCAGCGTTATCTTTCGGAAATTAAGGATGGCGACACGCGTATTCTATTGGTCGATGGTGAGCCAGTACCTTATGGCTTGGCACGTATTCCCTCGGCTGGCGAAACCCGTGGCAATCTGGCCGCCGGTGGTCGAGGCGTAAGCCGCGAGCTCACCGAGCGTGACTATTGGCTGATTCAGCAGGTGCAGCCGATGATTCGTGAAAAGGGCCTAATGTTCGTGGGCCTCGATGTTATCGGTGACTACATTACTGAAATCAACGTCACCAGCCCCACCTGTGTTCGTGAAATTGATGATCAGCGGGGCACTAATATTGCCGGTCTACTGCTCGATGCCATCGAGCGCCGCTTAGCCTAAGCACGACTTCACTCTTATAATGACACTTATTACGCTATGCCTGCTGAGACGCCAGCAGGCAGTGGGAGACGCATGCAAAGTTTGAAACATCACTTTCTAATGGCGATGCCGCATTTAGAAGATCCTAATTTTGCCGGTAGTCTGATTTATCTTTGCGATCATGATACCAACGGCTGTATGGGGGTGATTACTAACCGACCGTTAGAGATCACGCTTGAGGCCCTGTTTGATCAGTTGGAATTAGGTGGTGAAACAAGTCCACACCGTAATGCGCCGGTTTATTACGGTGGGCCGATGCATAAAGACCGTGGCTTCATCCTGCATGTTGGCGATAGCCAGCAGTGGGACTCGAGTATCCAGGTAGAGGATGGCATTGCGCTGACCACCTCGCTGGATATTCTTCAGGCCTTTGCCGCAGGCGAGGGGCCAGAGCATTTTTTAGTCTGCTTAGGCTGCGCGGGCTGGGAAGTGGGGCAACTGGAAGAGGAACTGAAGGAGAACAGTTGGCTAACTGTAGAAGCCGAGAGCAGCGTACTCTTCAATACACCTCCCGTTGAGCGCTTGACGGCGGCGGCTGGTTTACTCGGTATCGATCTTAACCTAATGACCCGAGACGCGGGGCACGCCTGATGGCCGAAGTGGGGCAGCGTTTAATCCTGGCCTTTGACTACGGCACTCGGCGTATCGGTGTGGCGGTGGGTAACGAGCTACTGCGGAGTGCACGCGAGCTCACTCCGCTGACGGCAAGGGATGGGATTCCCGATTGGAATGTCGTGACGCGGCTGCTTAGCGAGTGGCAGCCGGATCTGTTAGTGGTGGGGCTGCCGCTTAATATGGACGGCAGCGAGTCAGAGATGAGCACTCGCGCCCGCAAGTTCGGTAATCGTTTGCATGGTCGCTTTGGTAAACCGTGTGAAATGGTCGACGAGCGTGGCACCACGCGAGAAGCCAAGCTAATTGCTCGCGAGGCGGGCCATAAAGGCAACTATCGCCAAGATAGCGTCGATGGCATTGCGGCCATTCTTATTCTTGAGGGCTGGTTCGCCCACCAGGAAGGCTTGCCTGGCGGGCGCCTTTCTTTATAAGTCCTAATAAGTCCCTAACTTGAAATTCCTGCCCTTAAACTTGTGCGCTTTAACGATCCAGTGTGCCCGTTTGGGTGGGTACGTACCAGCGCACGGGGCGCAGCTCTTTTTCGATTAGCGCATCGACATTCAAGAGTGTCGCGAAAATCGCCATTCGCATGGGGATACCGTTATCGGTTTGGCGGAAAATCGCCAGACGCGGGTCGCCGTTAAGGTCCACATTTAAATCATTCGCACCGGGGCGGCTATCCCTGGGGAGTGGGTGCATCACAATGGTGCTTTGGCTGCAGCGGTGATCGAGAAAATCGCGGTTCACCATAAAGTCATCAGAGAGCCCCTGAAAGCTCTCGTTCATCTCGTCGGTAAAGCGCTCTTTCTGAATTCGCGTGGTGTACACCACATCTAAATCGGCAAAATCACTCGCAAGTGAATCACGCTGCTCGATGCGATGGCCGCGAGAGGCCACTAAGTCAATCAGCTTGGAAGGCATCTCAAGGCCTGGCGGTGAAACCAGCGTAATGCGCAGCGGGCCATAGAGCGATAAAAGCTTAATCAGTGAATGGACGGTCCGGCCGTACTTCAAGTCGCCGGTAAGTAAGATATGCGCACCGGTCAGTGATTTACCCAGGCGCTGAAACTCTTTATCAATCGTATAAAGGTCAAGTAGTGCTTGGCTGGGATGCTCGCCAGGGCCATCACCACCATTAATCACCGGTACGTTGGTCGCTGCGGCAAATTCAGCTACTGAGCCTTGGTCGGGGTGACGCATCACAATCGCATCGCAGTAACCGCTCATTACACGGCTGGTATCGTATAGCGACTCTCCCTTCGCCATAGAGGAGAAGGTAAAGCCTGTTGTGTCGCACACACTGCCGCCTAAACGGCAAAAGGCGGCGTTAAAACTCACCCTTGTTCGTGTGCTGGCTTCAAAAAAAAGATTACCGAGTACCGCCCCCTCTAACACACGTGTCACTTGGTGCCGCTGAGCAATTGGCTCCATGCGCGCAGCAACACGCAGTAAATGATCAACACTTTCGCGGTTTAATGAGTCGACAGTTAGCAGATGGTGGCTCATGGCGGATCTCGATAAGGTGATAGATAACACTAGTGTAACCGCCAATAAGGCTGACGCCGAAGGGCTTTAATTCGCGAAAAACTACTAATCTGTCATTTTTCTACAAAACCCCTTGCCAACTCGCCAGTGAGTCCGTAGAGTACGCATCCGCTGCCGGGGACGCCTAGCGTTACCAGCGGTGAATAAGGTGTAAAAGCCTTGGTTAGTCAACGAGTTAGCGGTTTTGAAAATCGCATATTGACAACCGCCAGGAAATGCGTAGAATACGCCTTCCTCGCTGAGGCAAGCCAAGTCAACGGCAAGCCGGTTGCTTTCACAGTAACCCCAGCAGCGAAACGCTCTTTAACAATTTGATCAGGTAATTCATGTGGGCGCTTGCTGACGTTGGTGACAAATCACCAAATATCAAGGCAAGCGGTCATGACAATGTAAATTGAAATGAATTCGTTTGAACCTTGAGCCAAGTTTGATTCGCTTTTGTTGCCTTCGGGTGACGAGTAAGGATCACAATGATTGTAAACTGAAGAGTTTGATCATGGCTCAGATTGAACGCTGGCGGCAGGCCTAACACATGCAAGTCGAGCGGTAACAGATCTAGCTTGCTAGATGCTGACGAGCGGCGGACGGGTGAGTAATGCATAGGAATCTGCCCGGTAGTGGGGGATAACCTGGGGAAACCCAGGCTAATACCGCATACGTCCTACGGGAGAAAGGGGGCTTCGGCTCCCGCTATTGGATGAGCCTATGTCGGATTAGCTAGTTGGTGAGGTAATGGCTCACCAAGGCGACGATCCGTAGCTGGTCTGAGAGGATGATCAGCCACATCGGGACTGAGACACGGCCCGAACTCCTACGGGAGGCAGCAGTGGGGAATATTGGACAATGGGGGCAACCCTGATCCAGCCATGCCGCGTGTGTGAAGAAGGCCTTCGGGTTGTAAAGCACTTTCAGCGAGGAAGAACGCCTAGTGGTTAATACCCATTAGGAAAGACATCACTCGCAGAAGAAGCACCGGCTAACTCCGTGCCAGCAGCCGCGGTAATACGGAGGGTGCAAGCGTTAATCGGAATTACTGGGCGTAAAGCGCGCGTAGGTGGCTTGATAAGCCGGTTGTGAAAGCCCCGGGCTCAACCTGGGAACGGCATCCGGAACTGTCAGGCTAGAGTGCAGGAGAGGAAGGTAGAATTCCCGGTGTAGCGGTGAAATGCGTAGAGATCGGGAGGAATACCAGTGGCGAAGGCGGCCTTCTGGACTGACACTGACACTGAGGTGCGAAAGCGTGGGTAGCAAACAGGATTAGATACCCTGGTAGTCCACGCCGTAAACGATGTCGACCAGCCGTTGGGTGCCTAGAGCACTTTGTGGCGAAGTTAACGCGATAAGTCGACCGCCTGGGGAGTACGGCCGCAAGGTTAAAACTCAAATGAATTGACGGGGGCCCGCACAAGCGGTGGAGCATGTGGTTTAATTCGATGCAACGCGAAGAACCTTACCTACCCTTGACATCTACAGAAGCCGGAAGAGATTCTGGTGTGCCTTCGGGAACTGTAAGACAGGTGCTGCATGGCTGTCGTCAGCTCGTGTTGTGAAATGTTGGGTTAAGTCCCGTAACGAGCGCAACCCTTGTCCTTATTTGCCAGCACGTAATGGTGGGAACTCTAAGGAGACTGCCGGTGACAAACCGGAGGAAGGTGGGGACGACGTCAAGTCATCATGGCCCTTACGGGTAGGGCTACACACGTGCTACAATGGCCGGTACAAAGGGCTGCGAGCTCGCGAGAGTCAGCGAATCCCTTAAAGCCGGTCTCAGTCCGGATCGGAGTCTGCAACTCGACTCCGTGAAGTCGGAATCGCTAGTAATCGTGAATCAGAATGTCACGGTGAATACGTTCCCGGGCCTTGTACACACCGCCCGTCACACCATGGGAGTGGACTGCACCAGAAGTGGTTAGCCTAACGCAAGAGGGCGATCACCACGGTGTGGTTCATGACTGGGGTGAAGTCGTAACAAGGTAGCCGTAGGGGAACCTGCGGCTGGATCACCTCCTTAAACGATGCGTCACAGTCAGTAAGCGTCCACAATGAATTACCTGATCAGAATGCTGTTGATACGCAGTGATAAGTGGCTCTGATTTTTTCACGTTAAAAGAAAAAAATAGCTTTTAAGGTCTTAAAGGTCTTTTTCTTTTTTACTATGAAAGAACGCTTATCACTGCTTATAGCAGTCGCTCTTTAACAATGTATATCATGCTGACAAGAACACTTCGCAAGAAGTGCTTCTTAAATTGTGATACGTCTCAAGCGTATCCGGCAAAATGAAACGTGATCATTGCGACATCCAGACTCCTTCGGGTTATAGGGTCAAGCAATGAAGCGCACACGGTGGATGCCTAGGCAGTCAGAGGCGATGAAAGACGTGGTAGCCTGCGATAAGGTTCGGTGAGGTGGCAACAACCTGTGACCCGGACATTTCTGAATGGGGAAACCCACTGGCCATAAGGTCAGTATCTTACACTGAATACATAGGTGTAAGAGGCGAACCAGGGGAACTGAAACATCTAAGTACCCTGAGGAAAAGAAATCAACCGAGATTCCCCTAGTAGCGGCGAGCGAACGGGGACCAGCCCTTAAGCATGTGAATGATTAGGCGAACAGATTGGGAAGTCTGGCCGTAGCGGGTGATAGCCCCGTAGTCGAAAATCTGATCATGTGAAATCGAGTAGGTCGGGGCACGAGAAACCTTGACTGAAGACGGGGGGACCATCCTCCAAGGCTAAATACTCCTGACTGACCGATAGTGAACCAGTACCGTGAGGGAAAGGCGAAAAGAACCCCGGAGAGGGGAGTGAAATAGATCCTGAAACCGTGTGCGTACAAGCAGTAGGAGCAGACTTGTTCTGTGACTGCGTACCTTTTGTATAATGGGTCAGCGACTTATATTCAGTGGCGAGGTTAACCGTATAGGGGAGCCGTAGGGAAACCGAGTCTTAACTGGGCGACACAGTCGCTGGATATAGACCCGAAACCGAGCGATCTATCCATGAGCAGGGTGAAGATTGAGTAACATCAATTGGAGGCCCGAACCAGGATCTGTTGAAAAAGATTTGGATGACTTGTGGATCGGAGTGAAAGGCTAATCAAGCTCGGAGATAGCTGGTTCTCCTCGAAAGCTATTTAGGTAGCGCCTCACGTAGTACCGCCGGGGGTAGAGCACTGTTTCGGCTAGGGGGTCATCCCGACTTACCAACCCGAGGCAAACTCCGAATACCGGTGAGTAACGCGTGGGAGACACACGGCGGGTGCTAACGTCCGTCGTGAAAAGGGAAACAACCCAGACCGTCAGCTAAGGTCCCGAAATCCTGGTTAAGTGGGAAACGATGTGGGAAGGCTCAGACAGCTAGGAGGTTGGCTTAGAAGCAGCCATCCTTTAAAGAAAGCGTAATAGCTCACTAGTCGAGTCGGCCTGCGCGGAAGATGTAACGGGGCTAAACCAGGTACCGAAGCTACGGGTTCATCCTTAGGGATGAGCGGTAGAGGAGCGTCGTGTACGCCAATGAAGGTGGATTGAGAAGTCTGCTGGAGGTATCACGAGTGCGAATGCTGACATGAGTAACGATAAAGGGAGTGAAAAACTCCCTCGCCGGAAGACCAAGGGTTTCTGTTCGACGCTAATCGGAGCAGAGTGAGTCGGCCCCTAAGGCGAGGCCGAAAGGCGTAGTCGATGGGAAACGGGTCAATATTCCCGTACCGGACATGGTTGCGATGGGGGGACGAAGAAGGCTAGGTGAGCCAGGCGTTGGTTGTCCTGGTGAAAGTGAGTAGGCTTGGATCTTAGGTAAATCCGGGATCCTTTAAGGCCGAGACACGAGATGAACTGACCACGGTCAGGAAGTCACTGATGCCACGCTTCCAGGAAAAGCCTCTAAGCTTCAGATCATGTGCGACCGTACCCCAAACCGACACAGGTGGTCAGGGTGAGAATCCCAAGGCGCTTGAGAGAACTCGGGTGAAGGAACTAGGCAAAATGGTGCCGTAACTTCGGGAGAAGGCACGCCGGCGTAGGGTGAAGAGACTTGCTCTCCTAGCCCGAACCGGTCGAAGATACCAGGTGGCTGCAACTGTTTATTAAAAACACAGCACTCTGCTAACGCGCAAGCGGACGTATAGGGTGTGACGCCTGCCCGGTGCCGGAAGGTTAAATGATGGTGTTAGCCGCAAGGCGAAGCTCTTGATTGAAGCCCCGGTAAACGGCGGCCGTAACTATAACGGTCCTAAGGTAGCGAAATTCCTTGTCGGGTAAGTTCCGACCTGCACGAATGGCGTAATGATGGCCACGCTGTCTCCACCCGAGACTCAGTGAAATTGAAATCGCCGTGAAGATGCGGTGTACCCGCGGCTAGACGGAAAGACCCCGTGAACCTTTACTATAGCTTCACACTGGACGCTGATGTTGCCTGTGTAGGATAGCTGGGAGGCTTTGAACTCTGGACGCCAGTTCGGAGGGAGCCAACCTTGAAATACCAGCCTGGCATCATTGGCGTTCTCACTCAGGTCCGTTATCCGGATCGAGGACAGTGTGTGGTGGGTAGTTTGACTGGGGCGGTCTCCTCCTAAAGAGTAACGGAGGAGCACGAAGGTACCCTCAGCACGGTCGGACATCGTGCATTGAGTGCAAGAGCATAAGGGTGCTTGACTGCGAGACAGACACGTCGAGCAGGTGCGAAAGCAGGTTCTAGTGATCCGGTGGTTCTGTATGGAAGGGCCATCGCTCAACGGATAAAAGGTACTCCGGGGATAACAGGCTGATACCGCCCAAGAGTTCACATCGACGGCGGTGTTTGGCACCTCGATGTCGGCTCATCACATCCTGGGGCTGAAGTCGGTCCCAAGGGTATGGCTGTTCGCCATTTAAAGTGGTACGCGAGCTGGGTTTAGAACGTCGTGAGACAGTTCGGTCCCTATCTGCCGTGGGCGTTGGATGTTTGAGAAGGGCTGCTCCTAGTACGAGAGGACCGGAGTGGACGACCCTCTGGTGTTCCGGTTGTCACGCCAGTGGCATTGCCGGGTAGCTATGGTCGGACGGGATAACCGCTGAAAGCATCTAAGCGGGAAGCCCCCTTCAAGATGAGACATCCCTGAGGCCTAGAGCCTCCTGAAGGGCCCAGCGAGACCAGCTGGTTGATAGGCACGGTGTGGAAGCGCTGCAAGGCGTTGAGCTAACGTGTACTAATGGCCCGTGAGGCTTGACCCTATAACACCCAAGGGGTCTGGTCGTGATGATGACGTGAAGGAACCGGATACGCAGCGTGTGGCCCCGGCAACCGCCAGGGCGGCAGGCAGTGAGACGATCACAATGTAGCAATAGTCAGCATGATATATAGCCAGTTACGCCTGACGACCATAGCACGCGTGAACCACCTGATCCCTTGCCGAACTCAGTAGTGAAACCGCTTAGCGCCGATGGTAGTGTGGGGTCTCCCCATGCGAGAGTAGGTCATCGTCAGGCACCTATACCGTACCCCAGCTTCGAGAGAAGCTGGGGTATTTTAGTTGTGCGGAAGACAACAAGGGGTCTCCCCATGGAGAGTCCCGGAGCGCCGGCCGCCGGATGGCCGGCCCAGCCATCGTCAGGCACTTATACCACGAAGAACCCAGCCACCCGGCTGGGTTTTTTGTGTGCGTGGAAGAAAAACACATTACACTTACCACTCAATAGGTTGGCCATTCCAATCCCAAAAAGTACCGCTGTCATCAGGCGTTCGCTGAGCGATGACTGCCAGTAACTGCTCTGCTACAAATGCAGGCGTGAAGAGCTTCTCGTCGGGCACCCTAGCTTGAAAAGGTTTAGAGAGCGCTGTATCGGTGGTGCCAGGGTGCAGGCATAACACTGTGCATTGTTTGTTAAGCCGCTTGAGCTCTATTGATGCCGTCTTAAGCAGCATGTTATGCGCTGCTTTGCTGGCACGATAGCTGTACCAGCCGCCTAGTTGATTATCCTCGATTGAACCAACCCGCGCAGAAAGACTGGCGATCACTGTAGGGTGTGTCCCTTTGAAAGAGTCTTTCAGTGCCGCCAGTAGCAAGATAGGCGTAAAGGCGTTGATATTCATTGTCTGCGTTAGGTTTTCAACACTAAGCTGATCTAGTCGCTTTTCAGGAACCAGTTGTTTGGCTTCATCGTGAAGTATGCCGATGGCATTAAAGAAGAAGTGAATAGGCCGGGCAGCCAATGCATTCTGAAGTGCCTGCCTATCCTGTTCTTGAGAAACATCAAGTATCAGGTGAGTAAGGCGAGGGTGGTCAATTTGTGATGGTTTACGGCTTACCGTAATAATGTGGCCGACCTGGGAGGAAGAGAGTAGCTGCTGAATGATGGCAGCACCTATTCCCCCCGATGCGCCAACAACCAGCGCTGTATAATGATGAGGCAGCAAATAGAACATGGAAAGCCTATGGAATCCTACTAGCGAGGAGGGCTTTCATTGAAACGTTATGCAGGGAGCTTGTCGAGGGAATATATTAGGCAGAAGCGTTGATTCTGCCAGGTTGAGCGCTATTACGACCATCCGGCTTATACAGTGTTTTTTCTGCAATTTGGCGGATGTAATCCAGCATTGCCTGGTTATGCTTCATTCGTACTGACAGCATTTGTCCCGTCAGATCATTCATGCGTGAGGCGCGCTCACTTTTTTCAAGCAAGCTTTCCCATGCTGTTTGACAGCCAGCATCAACAGCTGCTGATCTAGCGCCAATAGCACCTTCATCATAGCCGAGGCGTTTCTGTACATTGCGGCGCACAGTTTCAATCCGCTCTAGCTCGGATAATAATGACTGCTTTTCGTGTGCGACTTGAGCTAACGCATCGCCGTCAATGTCACCTTGCGTCAAAAGGTTTTGCTCGTTGGACAACAACGAAATTAACGCATCAAGGCGCTGCCGTTGGTCTGTAAGCAAAGATGCAAGGCTCATTTAAAGCTTCCCCTATAAATCTTTAAGATTGGCAATTAAACCGTCAGCAATTCGGTCCGCGCGCATTTCCAGGCGCCCTTCACGAATAGCATCGCGAATCTCTTCCACTTTTACAGTGTCAATATCCTGAGATTCATCAATGTTTGACTGGCTCAGTTGGGTTGATTCTCGAGCCGCAGTGCTTGGTGCGACTGGCGATACGCTCTCAGCTTTTTGGGTTTCATCCCGCTGCTGAGTTTGGTTCGAGCGTAATAGCGAATTAATGTTATCAATTTTCACGTTGTCTGCCTCATCGTCAACGTCGATGCGCTTGGCGCTTAGTGTAGTAACTATCGGCAGTGCTGAGTATAACTTTAGGTGGAGAATTAAAAATCCACTATCAAAGTACCGCGATCAGTAACCCTTGCGGTCAGGATTTCCCGTGATTCGAAACGTACCCGTACTTGCTCACCGAGAGCGCCGCTTTCAAGGGCCTCGCCTTCGCGTGAAACACGAAAAGCTGAACCTTGTGCTATGACCGTAACGCGCTGACCACGTTCCACTAAGTCAGGTGCTTTTAAGTAGTGTGATAAAAAAGTGCTGCCGTTGCGGATCGGGCGCTGTGCTACTTTTCCCACAATGTCGGCTTCTGCTTTCAAAGCTTGTGCCGAGAGATCGCCCAAGTTACCACCGCGTTCGCTGAGCATGTCAGAGGTGATCATTGTACCTCGCTCAATATCGCGAGCGGCCACTAAGTAACTACCGATGACATCGACTTGGGCCTGTAAGTAGCGAACTTGACGGCTGCCTTCACCGCAACGCACACCGACGGAAACACGGCCTAATGGCGCTTGATTCGCATTGGGTAAAAAGGGTTCTGGTTGGATACATTCAGGGAGATGTGGCGACGGCGGCCTCAGCTCAATCACGACTTCCTCACCTAATGCCTGTGTTTCCTGATACAAAAATTGATGCACTTGCTGGAGTAATCCGTCGTCATCAGCCTGCACGTTGTTAGTGCCTAGCATGACCAGCATTGCCAATAAAATAAATATTTTCCAGTAGCAAGGCCTACTTAGCGGGAACACATGTTTTCGTAGCATGGAGGGGCCACTTGATGAAGAACTGAAATAAAGAAGGGGTAAGGTAACTGCATAATCAGTGTAGCGAAAAGGTAGTAGCAGCATCACGCGAAATACTGGCAGAAACGCAAGCTGTTCCATGCTTTAGGCTGACAGCGACAGACGTATTCTTCATCATCAACAAAATCCATTTTATTTTTTGCCTCAACGCGAGGGTCGGCATGATTGATCAACTGGAATCTGCCTTTAACTTCCATCAGCAAGCCGTCAGTTTACGGCAAGCACGTCACGAAGTGTTGGCCGCGAATATCGCCAATGCCGATACGCCCAACTATAAAGCGCGTGATATCGATTTTGCTAGTGAGTTAAAAAAAGCAGTAGATGGCACTCAGAATGCATCAAGCAATACCGGCGGTGGACTGGCACTGGCACGTACCGCTGGGAACCATATCGCTGGCGAAGGCCCCGCATGGCGAGGCACTGGCAACACCGATTTACTTTACCGCATTCCCGATCAACCTAGCTTGGATGGCAATACGGTTGATATGGATCGTGAGCGGACGCAATTTGCTGATAACGCCGTCCGTTATCAGGTCGGTCTCACTATGCTCAACAGTCGTATTCAGGGGCTGAAAAACGCCATGCAGCCTGAATAATCTAGACCTGATTCGTGAGGAGTTAATACGTTATGTCGATGTTTTCCGCGTTTGATATTGCAGGCTCAGCCATGAGTGCACAGGCTCAACGCATGAACGTTACCGCTAGCAATCTGGCAAATGCTGACAGTGTTGCCGGACCCGACGGCGAAACCTATCGAGCGAAGCAGGTCATGTTTGAGACCCAAGCACATGCTTCGCGTTATGGGGTTGGCGGCGTGCGTGTTACTGAAGTGGTGGAAGACGATTCACCTCTGCGCATGGAGTACATGCCCAGCCATCCCGCCGCGGATGAAGAGGGGTATGTGGCAAAGCCCAATGTCGAGCCGGTACATGAAATGGTCAATATGATTTCAGCCTCCCGTTCCTACCAAGCCAATATCGAAGTATTTAACACTAGCAAGCAAATGCTGATGCAGACGCTGTCGCTAGGTGAGGGCTAAACCATGAATATCGATACTAACGTATTAAGTAGCGTCAATAGCGGTGGCGCCAATGGCCTTTCTGGGCGTCAATCCGATGAGCTACGTGAAAGCTTCATGACGCTGCTGATTACCCAATTGCAAAATCAAGATCCGCTAAATCCGATGGAAAATTCGGAAATGACCTCGCAATTAGCGCAAATTAATACGGTTAGCGGTATTGAAGAGTTAAATAGCACGCTCGAAGGCATTACCAGTCAAATGGATGCCAATCAGGCCCTGCAGGCGAGTGGTCTTATTGGCAAAGGCGTTATGGTCTCCGGTAAAGATGTTTTAGTAGGGCAAGATGACGAAGGAAACGCTTATACCACCCCCTTCGGCATAGAGTTGGCCGAGCCAGCGGCAAATGTTAAAGCGACGATCGTGGGAGAGGGTGGCCAAGTTATTAGAACCCTTGACCTTGGAGCGTTAGATGCCGGGGTACAGTCCTTCCAGTGGGACGGTCTCAACGAGCAGAAAGAATCGGCTGCCAGCGGTCGTTATTCGGTGCAATTAGAGGTGACCGACGCTGAAGGTGAAAAAATCGAACACACAGCCTTGCAATATGCAGTAGTCAACAGCGTAACGCCTAATGATCGCAGTGGCAGCGTTCGGTTGGATTTGGGCGCTGTCTACGGCCAAATCGGCCTGAATGACGTTAAACAA
Source organism: Vreelandella sp. ssv (assembly GCF_059448525.1). Lineage (NCBI taxonomy): Bacteria > Pseudomonadati > Pseudomonadota > Gammaproteobacteria > Oceanospirillales > Halomonadaceae > Vreelandella > Vreelandella sp. ssv. Next base: position 65,970 of record NZ_CM182545.1, read on the forward strand.
ATTCTTTAATCGTTAATTAAAAAAACAGCCTTTAACTAAATACAGCTTTCTTAGGGGAACATCATGAGTTTTTCACAAGCACTTAGTGGTCTAAACGCTCAGCAGCAAAAATTAGGCGCCGTTGGTAATAATATTGCCAACTCGCAAACCGTAGGCTTTAAAAGTTCAAGCGTTCAATTCGCCGATGTTTATGCCCAATCACGCATTGGTTTGGGTACACGCACATCAGGCGTACTCCAAAATTTTAGTCAGGGCAACATTGAATCGACCAATCGTAATATGGACTTGGCCATTGCTGGCGAAGGTTTCTTCCGCTTTCAGCAGCCTAATGGCGAGGTGGGTTATTCGCGTAATGGCCAACTTACTATGACCGCAAATGGCGATTTAGTGAATGCCCAGGGAGCTCAGATTATGGGCTATGCAGCCAACGCTGATGGGGTTGTTCAGGCGGGTGGCGATGTAAGTGCTTTATCGGTAGATGCTGGTGACTTACCCGCCAGTGCTACTACTGAGCTAAACGTGTCGTTGAACTTAGATTCGGGTGAGGATGAGCTGGTTGCTCCTAGTGAAGCAGAAATTTTGGCAGGCTTAGGGGCGGATGATTACTCTTATTCAACAAATGCAACCATTTATGATTCCCAAGGTAATGCGCGTAACTTGACTTACTATTTTACTAAGACTGATGCAGCAGCGAATCAGTGGGATGTCAGCCTTAGAATGTCAGGAGGGCCTGAAGGAGCGGGGACTTACGCTGTTGCGGGACTGACGACACTTGATTTTGATGCGAGCGGACGGCTTGAGGGTGGTGGGCAAGCTACGTTTACGTTTGCAGCAGATGAGTTTGATGGAACTCAGCTTGAAAACCTTGAAGTTGACGTGGATTTCACCGGGTCATCGCAGTTTGCCAATGACTCTACCGTCAATGATATAGAGCAGGATGGCTACACTTCTGGCTCTCTGGTAGGCGTAACCATCGAAAATGATGGCACTGTAATGCGTAACTACTCAAATGAGCAATCGCGTGCAGCGGGTCAAATAGCGTTGGTTAGCTTTCGTAACCCTGAAGGTTTAAAGCCCGAAGGCGATAACCTGTGGACAGCTACCGCTGATTCTGGCCAAGAGCTGGTGGGGGCGGCAGGTACTGGCCTGCGTGGGATGATCGAGGCGAGCGCGGTCGAAACCTCCAATGTTGATATGGCACGCGAGCTAGTGGATATGATTATTGCCCAACGTGCCTATCAGGCCAACTCGCAAACGATCAGTACCCAGGACGAGCTCCTGCAGACCATTATTAACCTTTAATAATCGGTCACTTGCTTAAGGAGTAAGTAGCGTGGATCGAATGCTCTATACCGCCATGAGTGGTGCCAAAAACAGTATGGATCAACAGTCGATAGTGAGTAATAACCTATCGAATGTGAGCACTACTGGCTTTCGTGCGCAGTTACAGGCCGCTCGTTCCGTTCCTGTGCAGGGAGAGGCATTGCTAGCGACGCGCACCTCTGTGGTAACGACAACGCCTGGAAGTGATTTCTCACAGGGCCCGGTGGAGTATACGGGCCGCACGCTTGATGTCGCGATGCAGGACGATGCATGGATGGCGGTGCAGGCGGATGATGGTACCGAAACCTATACACGGCGTGGCGATCTTCAGATCGACAGCGATGGTGTTCTGCTTAATGTAGGGCGCCCGGTGATGGGCGAAGGTGGACCTATTGCTATACCCCAGGGTGCGCAAGTTTCTATCGGCGCTGATGGCACCATTAGTGCTATCCCTGAGGGCGTAGGGCCAGAAGCATTGGTTGAAGTGGGGCGTATTAAGTTGGTAACGCCTGAAGAGGGCGCACTCTCCCGTGGTGAGGACGGTCTTTTTCGTGCTCCGCCAAATGATGAAGGTGTCGCAGGCGTTTTACCTGCCGATGAAAATGCCAAATTAGTGAGTGGTGCGCTTGAAGGCAGCAACGTAAGCGCAGTCGATGCCATGGTTTCAATGATTGATGTTGCGCGCCGTTACGATATGCAGATGAAAGTACTCAGTACCGCTGACGAAAATGCCCAGCGAGCCAATGGCATTCTTTCAATTCAAGGCTGATGTTGGCCATTCATTGCTGATATTGCTCAGTCGGTAAAGGTAACCTAATTATGATTAAATCGTTGTGGACAGCAAAAACCGGTTTGGAAGCGCAACAAACTAAGCTGGACGTGATTTCAAACAACCTGGCCAACGTTAGCACCAATGGTTTTAAGCGCTCACGGCCTGTATTTGAAGATTTGTTGTATCAAAATATGCGTCAGCCAGGCGCTCAGAACAATATTCAGGACCGGCTACCTTCTGGTATGCAAGTGGGTACGGGTGTGCGAGCTGTGGCTACCGAGCGCCTTCATACTCAAGGTGGGTTAGAGCAGACTGAAAATTCACGTGATTTGGCTATCAATGGTGAAGGATTTTTCCAGGTGTTGTTACCTGATGGCACCACTGGCTATACCCGCGACGGTAGCTTCCAGCTAAATGAAAACGGCCAAATGGTAACCGCTAATGGCTACCCCGTTGAGCCTGCCATCTTTTTACCGGCCAACGCGCTGTCAGTGAATGTGGGGGAAGATGGTACGGTAAGCGTTCGCCAACCCGGCATTGCGCTGGATAATGAAGTGGGTCAAATAACAGTCAGTACCTTTATTAATCCAGCTGGTTTACAAAGTATTGGTGGCAACCTCTATCTTGAGACAGGCGCCTCAGGAGCACCCAATGAGAACATGCCTGGTATGAATGGGGCTGGTCGGTTGTTCCAAGGCTATGTGGAAACCTCCAACGTCAATGTCGTTGAAGAAATGGTCAATATGATTCAGACCCAGCGTGCCTATGAAATTAACAGTAAAGCGGTATCTACCAGCGATGAAATGTTGGCGCGGTTGAGCCAACTGTAACGCTTCTTACTTGCAGGGCTTACTTGCAGGGCTTACTTACAGGTCGCGTTATGCTGGAGTTGCACCACATGTTACGTCGTATCGCGCTAGCTGGATTAGCGGTTTTAATAATTGTTCTTGCCGGGTGCGCTCAGATTCCAAGAGCCTCTGTCGTTGGCGAGCAAGAGCAGATCAACATTGTCGATCGTCCACCACCCATACCTAATGGCTCTATTTATCAGGCTAGGCAAGGGTATCAACCGCTCTTTGAAGACCGCCGTCCGCGTTCGATCGGCGATATCTTGACTATTGTGTTGGATGAAGAGGTCAGTGCGAGCAAAAATTCACAATCTAACGCCGGTCGTAGCGGCAGTTCCAGTCTTGAGTTGACAGAGCTGCCAGACATTCTTGATGTACTTGACGAGTATGGCTACGACATTGCCGGTGAGAATAATTTTACGGGCAGTGGTGGATCGCAGGCCAACAACTCCTTTACTGGCACTATTACGGTATCGGTTTTAGAAGTCATGAATAACGGTAATTTGCGCGTGCGGGGCGAGAAACAAATTGCCATCAATCAGGGAACGGAGTTTATCCGTTTTTCAGGCGTCGTTAACCCGCGCACGATTACCTCACAAAATACTGTACCTTCCACTCAAGTGGCGGATGCGCGTATTGAATATGTGGGTGACGGGTATATCAATGAAGCTCAGCACATGGGTTGGCTTCAACGTTTCTTCTTAAACGTGTCACCCTTTTAGCCGCAAGTGGAGCTAACTATGACAAAGCTATTAATAAAGCAGCTACCACGGGCAATAGCGCTTCGCTTGAACGGTTATCGAACAGTTAACACCTGGCTTATTCAGTTGGGTGCGCTAGTAATGATGTGCTTGTTAGCTTTTCCAGCCCATGCAGAGCGTATTCGTGAGCTGGCCAGTTTTGCTGGTGTACGTGATAACCAACTGGTGGGCTATGGTCTAGTCGTTGGCCTTGATAGTACCGGCGATCAAACAACCCAGGCACCATTCACTAGCCAAAGCCTGACCAATATGCTGTCTCAGCTTGGGGTGACCATTCCGGCTGGCACCAATCTGCAGCTGCGCAATGTGGCTGCGGTGATGGTAACCACTGATCTGCCGCCGTTCTCAAGGCCGGGGCAGCGTTTAGATATTGTCGTGTCCTCAATCGCTAATGCGCGCAGTTTACGAGGCGGTACGCTACTAATGACACCATTGAAAGGTGCCGATGGCGACACCTATGCGCTAGCCCAGGGGAATATGCTGGTAGGTGGGGCGGGCGCCCAAGCGGGCGGCAGTAGTGTTCAGATAAATCAGCAGGCATCGGGGCGTATACCCAACGGTGCCTTAGTTGAACGGGAAGTACCGCTGAACTTGGGTAGCAATGGTGGCATGCTAGAGCTACAGCTCAACGATTCCGATTTTGGCACCGTACAACGTATGGTGACGGCGATTAATAACGAGTTTGGCCAATCAGTTGCCTATGCACGTAATGGTCGCGTGATCGCCCTCGACGGTCCTACCGATGATAATGCGCGGGTCAACTTTATGGCGCGTATTGAAAACGTTCAGGTGACACCTACTGAGGCACCGGCACTCGTTGTGTTGAATTCGCGTACTGGCTCGGTCGTGTTGAATAGTGCCGTTACATTGCGAGAGGCGGCGGTGGCTCACGGCAGTCTGTCGATCATGATTGATACCCAGTTTGGCGTTAGCCAGCCTAACCCCTTTGGTGAAGGCGAAACTGTCGTGGTGCCCGACGCGGATATTGAAATTGAGCAGCAAGAGGCTTATCTACAAATCGTAGAAGGCGCGCAGCTCAACGAAGTGGTCAATGCATTGAATGCGTTAGGCGCGACACCTCAGGATTTAATGTCGATTCTAGAAGCGTTAAAAGCGTCGGGTTCGCTACGTGCTGAGTTGGAGGTCATTTAATGAGCGCGAGTGATATGACCAGCCAGTTTGCCCTCGACATGAATGGTTTTCAGCGGCTTCAACACACGGCTCGAATCGATCCCGAAGCCGGTGTAAATGGTGCCGCCCAGCAGTTTGAAGCGCTATTCATTCAAATGATGATGAAGAGCATGCGTGATGCGACACCAAGCTCAGGTCTGATGAACAGCAGTGCAACGAATATGTATCAATCAATGCTTGATCAGCAGTGGTCACAAGTGATGTCCTCGCGTGGAATGGGGCTTGCTGAAATGCTCGTTGAGCAGCTAGAGCGCCAAGGAGCAATTCCAAAATCAGAAACGTCAGCAAACGCAGATCGCGAGCTGCAGGCGTTAATTGCCGGCATTCCTCGGGGTACGCCTCGTATGCTGGATGGATCCTTCTCGGCCGATCAAGTTTCTATTGCTGAAGCAACCCCTCTGGGTAGTGGCAGGTTCTTAGATGAGCTTGAGGCGATCCGCCAAGGGGTGCAGAGGAGCAGTGAGCCTGATGATTCTACGTTAGCCCGGCGAGAACAAAATCCTTTAGCCCATGTCGATCAATTTATTCAAACACTTGCTGAACCCGCGCAGGCAGCTAGCGCAACTACGGGCGTTCCAGCTGAGTTAATTTTGGCGCAAGCGGCGCTAGAAACAGGCTGGGGGCGGCACGAAATCAGCACGCACAATGGCAGTAATAGCCATAACCTGTTTGGGATTAAAGCCGGTAGCCATTGGCAGGGCGAAACAACAGATATTGTGACCCACGAGTATATCGATGGGCGACGTACCCAAGTTGTTGACACTTTCCGCGTTTACGACTCGTTTGAGCATGCGTTTACAGACTATGCCAGCTTGATTAGCAATAACCCCCGCTATGCCGGTGTTATCCAGGCGCCTAGTGCTGAGCTGGCTGCTCGCGAGTTGCAGCGAGGAGGCTATGCGACAGATCCTCTCTATGCTGACAAACTAGTCGCCGTCATGAAATCTCTGGGCCCGATTGAAGCTGGCGGTGATTTCCTGGCAGATTCCCGCTAGCCCCTTCCTCAAGTTTTTCAGTGCAGTGCCGATATTCATAAAAGATATAGGTATCGGCCTAAGGAATTGAACCATGAGCATGTTTTCGATTGGGTTAAGCGGTCTTAATGCAGCACAGAACGCCCTTAATACAAGCAGCAATAATATTAGTAATGTCTACACGCCAGGCTATAACCGAGAGTTAGCGCAGCTGGGTGAGGGCCGTGTGGGCGGGGGCGTTCGGGTCAACGATATCGAACGTCAGTTCAATACTTACGTGGCTGACCAGTTAAACAACGCAAAGACCCAGTCGAGTGCCTTAGAAACGTATTATAACCAGGTATCGCAAATCGATAACCTGTTAGCAGATCGCGATGCAGGCTTAGCGCCCCTGATGCAGGGATTCTTCTCATCGTTAGAAGATCTAGCCAGCTCGCCATCTGACCCGGCTGCTCGCCAAGGCGTGCTCGGCACTGCCAACACGCTAAGTTCACAGTTCCGCTCTTTCGATGGCTACTTGCAGGATATGCAAGGAAACATTAATAGCCAGATTAAAGATGAAATTACCCAGATCAATAATACGGCTGAGCAAATCGCGGGCTTAAATAAAGAGATAGCACTAGCCCGTGCACGTACTGGCGAAGCACCTAACAGCCTGCTCAATCAGCGTGACCATATGGTATCTGAGCTCAACGAGCGCATGAATCTACGCTTGAACGTGCAGGATGGGAAAACCTATAACATCAGCTTGCCTAATGGGCAGCCGTTAGTAACCGGTACTAACTCCTTTCAGTTGGAAGCGATGCAGGCCGACTATGATCCACAACGCACAGTGGTCGGTTATCGCGATGGTGGTGGCAATTTAATCCAGTTAGACGAATCGACGATTACGGGTGGGGCATTAGGTGGATTGATGACCTTCCGTTCAGAAACCTTGGATAAGACACAAAACCAGATTGGCCAGCTAGCCGTTTCTCTAGCAACGGCTTTCAACGAGCAACACAAGCTCGGTGTGGATCTTAACGGCGACCAGGGCGAAGATTTCTTTGCCGTTCGTGCGCCGCAAACTTATGGTCATGAAGGCAATAGTAACGCCAATATCGCCAGCGCCGAATTTGATCCAGCTCAGATTGATGCCCTGCGAGCTACAGATTATACCGTCAGCTTTGAGGGTACGGTTCCTGTGGTTACCCGTAACGATACCGGCCAAGTCGTCGATTTTGATCAAGATGCCTGGAATGATGATAATCAATTAAAATTCGGCGGTGTGATTCTTGAGTTTAGTAATGCGCCAGCGCCGGCTGATGGCGATCAATTTGAAATTCAACCGGTGCGGCGTGCTGCCAATGGCATGGAAGCTAATATTACTGATGTAGACAAAATTGCGGCAGCTAGCTTCGCCGAGTTTGAAGGTAACTTGGATATTGGCAACGTCAGCATGGCCGAGGGTGCATTAGCCTCTTTGCCGGAAGGTGATACATATTCTATTAGCGTGAATGACAATGGTGAAATCACCGAGTTAGACGGAACGATGACCGTTGACGGTAACGCATTAAGCGTTGGCGATACCTTAGCAGTAGGGGCTCGCATCGTGGTCGATGGAGTCGAATTTACTCTTAACGACTTGCCCAAAGCGGGCGAAACGGCAACGCTAGCCGTTGGCCTAAGCGACTCCAGCAGTGGCGATAACCGCAACGCCCTAGCACTGCAAAACTTGCAATCTGAATCTATAGTCGGCGCTAGTGCAACCGTTTCTGGCGCTTATGCCTCCATGGTCGGTGATGTTGGTAATCGTACCAATATCACTGAGGTTAATTTAGACGCGCGACAAGGCCTGACCGATCAACTTACAGCGGTGCAACAGTCAGAGTCTGGGGTTAACTTAGACGAGGAAGCCGCTAATTTAATCCGCTACCAACAGTACTATCAGGCCAATGCGCGTGTGATTGACACCGCAGGAACGCTGATGGATACCATCTTGAACCTGCGCGGTTAATTCAGGAGCTTAAGTAATGCGTATTAGTACCGTTACCATGTTCGAGCAAAGCACGGCGTCTATGAATCGCCAACAGAGCGACCTGATGAAAGTCAGTCAGCAGATTGCTAGTGGGCGTCGAGTAGTGAATCCCTCCGACGATCCACAGGCGGCCTCACGGGCAGTTGGTGTTGATCAAGCAAAAGCAGTGACTGAACAATATTCTGATGCGCGTGTATCAGCCCGCAACTCACTGTCGCAGACTGAAAGCATTATCAATAGCATGAGTGATGCGATAACAAGTGCGAAGGGATTATTAATTCAGGCCTCCAGCGACACGTTAAGTGCCTCCAATCGAGAATCAATCGCTAGCGAGCTAAAAGGCGTTTATGAAACGATCCTGGGCCAAGCTAATTCCACCGATGGTAACGGGCGGTACTTGTTTGGAGGCTATAAAGATAACGCACCTCCGTTTGTGAAATCGGCTGATGGCAGCGTGCAGTACCAAGGTGATAGTAACGTGCGTGAGCAACGGATTGACGCTTCACGTTTAATGCCGATAGCCGATAATGGCGAGACTATCTTCAAAAGTGTGGCTAGTGGAGCTGGCTACGTAGCGGAAGCTAAACGTGAAGATGGCAACCTGAATCAAGGCAATGTTACTTTTAGCGGACCACAAGTCCGTGACGTAAATGATGCTGACTATGGTAAAAACTTCCGTATTAGCTTTGTTAATGCTAATGAGTTCGATGTTGAAACATTCGATGAAGATAGCGACAGCTGGGTGGACTATGATCCCCTTGGAGATGGCGCTTTTACTGGAGCGGATTATACGTCGGGCGAAAGTATTTCGATTGGTGGCTTGAATGTTGAATTGAAAGGCGAACCAGTAGCTGGGGATCAGGTTCAGGTTACGCTGGCGGGTGGCGCTACTCGTGGTGCCGACCTATTTCGGACTATGGAAGAGGCTATCCGAGTATTAGAAAACCCCACAGAGACTGAAGCTGGCAAAGCCGATCTGCGCAATACGTTGAATACTGCCATGCGCGATCTGGACAATAGCCTAGATAATGTTTTAACAGTTCGCGCCTCCGCAGGAGCACGGCTCAATGAGCTTGATGTCGTCGATGCGGTAAGTAGTAACCGTATGCTTAATTATGAGCAGACGCTCTCAGATTTGGTCGACCTTGATTACACTGCAGCAATTTCTGAGTACAGCTTGCGACAAGTTGGCATGCAGGCGGCGCAAAAAGCCTTTGTCGATATTAAAGGATTATCGCTGTTTAACTATATGTAACAAGCGTACAGTTCTTACATAGTTTACTGAAACCCCCATGCCTTTTTGCGAAGCATGGGGGTTTTAAGTTAAGGGGGCCATTGTTTCGATTAAATTTTGCAGAAAGCCCAGCCCTTGTGTAAATAAACGCTCTAGAAACTGGTTGATGTTGGTCATCAGTACCATCATCAATATGAGGCCCACGATGAGGGAAGTCGGGAAGCCGATATTGAAAACGGTGAGCTGGGGGGCGGAGCGGTTTAGTATACCCAGGGCCAGATTGATGGTTAGCAGCGAACCTACTAGAGGCAGTGCCAATAACATGCCCGCCGCAAAAATCGTCCCTGCATAGCGAGCCAGCAAAATAAACGCATCTGGATTGAACGTCCCAATACCAATGGGCAGCGTTTGGAAACTCATAATTAGCGTTTCAAGCACCATTAAATGACCATTCATCGCCAGAAACATGAGCAATGTAATCATGTAGAGAATGCGCGAGAGCACCATAATATTGGTACCGCTAGATGTATCAAAAAAGCTCGCAAACGCTAGGCCCATTTGCAGACCGATGAAGTCCCCTGCTGCTTGAACAACCGCGAACATAATATGCATGACGAGACCCATCGCCAAGCCGATTAGAATCTGTTCAATCATAATGCCGACGCCTGCCCAGGACATGACGGCGATATCCGGCATGGCCGGTAGAATTGGCGCAATCATAAAGGCGATGAGGGCAGCAAGGCCGACTTTGGCTTGATTGGGAACACTGGAGTGTCCCCAAAGCGGGGAGGCGGCCATAAAGGCAGTGATGCGCGCAAACGGCCATAAAAAAGCCACTAGCCACCCTTGTAGCTGTGCGAAAGTGACTTCGATCATCGGTTTACATCACCATATTAGGGATGTTGGTAAACAGGCGATGGGTAAAGTCAGTAATTAATCCAATCAGCCAAGGGCCAGCAAATACCAATACCGCAAACACGGCTAGGATTTTAGGAATAAACGTCAGCGTCATCTCATTAATTTGAGTCGCTGCTTGAAACAGGCTAATGATAAGCCCGGTAAATAGCGCAGCCAGTAGCATAGGTCCAGCAAGCAAAAGCGTTACACGCATGCCTTGGTAAGCAATACTCATCACCATTTCTGGAGTCATAGCGATAATCCTCTGTGCCGTATAGAGCGGCGCGACCTATTTGATATAAAAGCTATCTAAACAAAGCGCTATATCATGTAAAAGCTTTCAGCCATCGAGCCAATAATAAGCTGCCAACCATCCACTAAAATGAACAGCATCAGTTTGAAGGGTAACGAGATAGTGATGGGCGGTACCATCATCATCCCCAGCGCCATCAGAGTGCTCGCGACGACTAAGTCGATGATTAAGAAAGGAATGAAAATAGTAAAACCAATTTGGAAAGCGGTTTTTAATTCACTGGTAACAAAGGCAGGCAGCAAAACTCTCATAGGCAGTTCTTCTGGACCTTGCATAGGCCCTACATCCGCCAGGCGAACGAATAGAGCCAAGTCGGGCTCCCGGGTTTGGGCAAGCATAAATTCCCGAAATGGATCCTGCGCAAGTAATAAAAATTCTTCAAAATTGATTGTTTCATTAGTCAGTGGCACCCATGCGTTGTCATATACTTGTGCCAATACCGGCGACATAATAAAAAAAGTTAAGAACAGCGCGATCCCCAAGAGCACTTGATTCGGCGGTGTTGCCTGTGTACCCATTGCCGTGCGTAATAGACTGAGCACAATGATGATGCGTGTGAAACTTGTCATCATCAGTAACATCGAAGGTAAAAACGCGAGAGAGCTCAGGAAGAGCAATGTTTGCAGGGAGAGAGACCACTGCTGTCCACCGTCGTCTAATGGCTGGGAAATAAGCCCGGGTATCTGTTGGGCATTGGCTGGTAAAGCAATAAAGCAAACGACAACCGCACTAATCAACCATATCCAGCGGTGGACGTCGCGCTTAGGCATATAGCTGTTAGAAACACGCTGCTTTAAAAAACAGGCCCAAGAAAGGTGCATCTAGTGCCTCATGGCGTCTGATGTGGATCGGAGGAGGCTGATGAGCCTTTGCTCTGGCTAGTGGCTAACGCTTTGGATAAGCGGCTTGCAAAGCGGGAGGGGGTGGAAGATGAAGCAGCAGATGGGCGCTCTTCAGGCGCTGGGCGTTCGTGTAGCTTAGTAATACGACCTCCCCCAACGCCCACGACTAACCAAGTATCTTCTACTTCAACAATCACAATACGTTCACGATTGCCCACAGCCGTACTGCCCACGACCCGCAAGTGGGCGCCATGGCGAGAGCTATGATTGCTCCAGCGCTTTAAAAGCGCTGTACAGATTAATATAATCGCAATAACAAGGGCCAGAGCAGCGGCTGTTTTGCCTAAAACAGCCATTCCCACTAATGACTCGCCACCATTACTGAGCGCATCCAATGAGCCATTTTGCGTTGTGGTGGTTACAACGCTCATCGGTTTAGTTTGTGAATACGTTCAGAGGGTGTGATGATTTCAGTAATGCGAATGCCATACTTGTCTTCAATAACAACGACTTCCCCTTGAGCAATTAAATAGCCATTAATCAAGATGTCCATCGGCTCACCAGCAAGGCCTTCAAGCTCAATGACTGAGCCTTGTGCTAGCTCAAGCAACTGCTTGATGGTTAGCTTAGTGCGACCTAGTTCCACGGTGAGTTTCACCGGAATATCCATGATCATCTCAAGCTCACGCGCCTGCGAAGAACCACTATCCGGGCCTAGCGGGCGGAAGACGTCGTCACTCGCTGCTTTCGCGGCCGGTGTTTTAGTAGACTCTGGTTCTGATGCTACTGACTCCTCTTCACTCTCTTCAGCGGCTTCCTGCTCGGCCATTGCAGCTGCCCAGGGATCTTCCTCTTCACTGGCAGCATCTGCGCTGGAGGTGGTATCTTCTTGCTCGGACATGGCATCCGCCCAATCATCTTCAGAGACGTTCTGATTAGGCTTGTTGGGATCAGTCATGCTTTGGATTCCTTGGCTTTCTGTCGCGTAGACCCTTTAATAAAGTCCTTGGACGATACGTTATTCATAGCGGCATGGTCGATCATATGTAATACACGCAGTGCATGCTGTTGACGTTGACTTCCGTACTCACATTGCATAACGGGCACACCATCAACACGCGCTGTAATAGAGCTAGGAATGTCTAACGGCAGCACGTCGCCTTTCTTCAGTCCCATTACGTGGGAGATACGACTAGGTATTTGCGCAAATTCAGCAACTAACTCTACTTCTGATTGACGTAACTCACTTGCCATACGCCGAGACCAACTGCCATCTTGGTCGTGATTACTATCATTGATTGGGTTGGCCAATAAATCACGTAATGGCTCAATCATGGCGTAAGGCATGCAGATCTGAAAATTGCTCGATAGGTTACCGACTTCAATATTGAACTTGGTGTTGACCACGATTTCATTGGGAGAATTAGTGATGTTGGCAAATTTTGATTGTACTTCTGAACGCAAAAAACTCACATCAAGTGGGTAAACCACCTTCCAGGCTTCTTGATATGCATCCATTGCCAATTTCAGCAATCGTTGGATAATACGCTGTTCAGTGTTAGTGAATTCGCGACCATCTGATTTCGTGACAAAGCGCCCATCACCACCAAAGAGGTTATCGACCACCATAAAAACGAGGTTAGGTGGAAATACTACAAGCGCAGAGCCACGCAGCGGTTTCATCGAAACGATATTCAGGTTGGTAGGTACAGGTACGTTGCGTGAAAAATCGCTGAAGCTTTGATAGCGTACCGACTCTACCGTGATGTCAGCGCTACGCCGTAAAAGGTTAAATAGCCCATTACGAAAATAACGCGCAAAACGCTCATTGATAAAATCCAACGCATGCAGGCGCTCGCGTATTACGCGATGCTGTGTCGATGGATCGTAAGGGCGAATGCGCGCTTCATCTGGCGTTTGGGAAGATGAAACCGATGGCTCATCGTCTCCGCTAACGCCCTTTAGCAGGGCATCGATTTCTTCCTGGGACAGTAGATCGTCCTGTGACATGAACGGCTCCAGTTCCCGGGGTTATTGCACAATAAATTCAGTAAATAAAACTTCACGCAAATCAAGCGGTGGCTGATTTTCCGTCAACGGAACGTTTAATCGATCAACAATCGCTTGCGCAAGTTGCTGTTTACCTTCCGTTGAGGTCAATTCATCGGCCTGCTTGCCGGACAGTAGCATCAGCAAGCGGCTGCGCACTTGGGGCATGTGCTCTTCAAGAATAACTTTACTCTCATCGTTACCCACACGAAGAGTCACGCCTGTATAAAGTAAGCGAGAGCCGTAGCTGTCATCGGCAAGATTGACGGTAAAAGGGTCAATCCGCATAAAAATGGGCGGCTCGCGCTCCATGTCTTCCTGCATCACTGCGTCTTCAGGACCCTCATCGCGTTGATTGATTACCATATAAATAGCTGCTGCTGCGCCTGCTGACGAAAGCAATACTAGGATAATCATTATCCAGAGCAGTTTTTTTGACCCACCGCTAGTTTCTGCCATTTGCGATTCCTGTGAACTCCATGCGTATCACTAACAAAGTATTATGCCTAAAGCGCATGCTGGTGATGAAATGAACAGGCTCGATTGGCAAGCCTATCTTTTGGTTTAGTTATCTGGTCTTTCGAGAACCAGAATATCCATACAACGTCAGCCGACAACGGTTAAGCGTAAAGGTCGACACGCCCATCTAAAACCAGTGGGCTGCTTTCAGCACCTAATGCAGGTTTTTCCTCAGAGCCATCACCGCCACTAGCGTCACCTATTTCACTGCCCCGGTTTCCACCGGATTGGGCAAATGTCTGAGCATTAGGATCTCGCTGCTCACCTACCGATGTCTCGCCTAGCGAGATACCCTGCTCTGCTAACGCTTCCCTCAGTTGAGGCATCGCCTGCTCAAGGACTTGGCGTACCTGGGCGTGAGCAGATAAAAAGTGTGCCTGAGCTCCATGTTCGCCAAATTTCAGTGAGATAGACAGCGGTCCTAACTCTGCTGGGTTCAACTGCATTTGGACATGCTGCTCACCCCCGCGCTGAGAAATCTGTACCAGCTGTTGGCCTAGCTGTTGTGGCCAAGCGGGGCTTGTTAAAGGAGTTGGTAAGGCGGCTGGCGTCGGCGTAACGCTAGGCGTAAAGCCCTGGGCCGTTTGCGCCGAAGCAAGTGGATTGCTGCCGTTAGTTAATGAGAAACCAGTAAGTAAGTGCTCACCAAGCTGACCTCCTTTAGGCGTACCTTCCACCGTCATTAGGGCACCCATCAAGGCGTCACTGCTGATCTGTGAGAGGGCAGCACTGGTATTGATCTGCGCAAAGAATGTATCTGGTTGCGCTCTTGAAGCGGCTTTGATTTCAATAGAGGGCGAGCGAGCGCTGAACAAGCGTGCATTGTCAGTAGGCAACGAGTGAGCAGGTAATTGCTGGCCTACGACGACACTTAATGTAGAGATGAGTTGCTCCGCTTCCGTCTGACTTATATTTAAGTGTTGGGTAATGGCTTGTAGTACTGCTGGGTCGAGTGATGAGTCAGGCTCAACCAGAGGCATGTCTTCTGAGAAGGAGGCCATTAAATTTAGCCGAGCAGCAATCTCATCTAAGCGCGTTGAGGCCTGTTGGTTATCAAGCGTTAGCGGCTCCAGCGGGGTCTCTGAGCTTGGTAATTGAAGTTGAGCAAGTAGTTGAGATAGATCTCCTTCACTGACGTCTAGACCCAGTGACTCAAGGGTGGTGCTCAACTCCTCAGCATCCATTCCCAAGGCTGCTGACAAGAGGCCACTAAGTTCATCGAGCTGGGCTTGGTGTGACAGTGCCTGTAACGAGCCAAGACCACTAATCTCAGATGTCGACAAACGTTGTGCCGCAGAAGCTTGTGAAAGCGCCTGTTGGAAAAAACCGTTGGGTGAGTCTTGTCGGCCTAAAGCGCCATGAGGCTGCGTCTGAGACGAACTTTGGCTGGCCGAAAGCAACTGGTGGATATTCATAGTCAGTTCCCTGGCACCGCTAATGCGGAGTGTCGTTATGCTGACGTGCCAAGCGGCTCGTCACCAAGTCATCGTTAGTTTTTTGTTCATGACGCTCGCTGCGGCGGTGCTCTTCTAACAGTCGACGCGACGCCAGTGTATCGTACGAAGAGAGCTTGCGCTGCTCTTGTTGCCAGTTCTTTTGGCTCTGTTGAACGCTTGCCTGCTGCGCCGCTAATGCTTGGCGGGCACGGCTTAATGCGGCATCCAGCGAGGCTAGGAATTGTTGATAGTTATACATAGTGGCAGGGTCAATGCCATCGCGCATCGCTTTTTGTAAACGCTCAGCATACTCGGCTCGGTAGTTCAGCAGCGATTGTAGCTGCGCAGTGGTTTGCTGTTCTGTTTGTCGCTCTTGCGCCAGAATTTTGCCCGCTTGATCGCGTGCGCCTCTGGCTAAGTCAGTTAGCATTTCGAGTTGCGATGTACTCATGTGCGCCCTCCAACCAGTGAGTGCAGCGCTTGGCGAGAATCTGCAAGCGTTGCGCTCTCGTTAATATTCTGCTGTAGAAAACGTTCAAGAGACGGAAAGCGATTTACCGCCTCGTCTAACTGCGGGTCGTGGCCAGGGCTGTAGGCACCCACGCTGATAAGGTCGCGGTTACGCTGATAGCGCGAAAATAACTGCTTGAAGACGCGCGCTTCCTGAAGTTGCTCAGGCGAGGTGATAGAGGTCATCGCCCGGCTGATAGACGCT
Source organism: Vreelandella sp. ssv (assembly GCF_059448525.1). Classification (NCBI taxonomy): domain Bacteria; kingdom Pseudomonadati; phylum Pseudomonadota; class Gammaproteobacteria; order Oceanospirillales; family Halomonadaceae; genus Vreelandella; species Vreelandella sp. ssv. Next base: position 81,861 of record NZ_CM182545.1, read on the forward strand.
TCAATATCGATTGCCGGATAATGACCCGCTTCCGCTAATGTTCTTGATAGCACTATGTGTCCGTCTAGAATGGCGCGAGCGGCATCTGCAATGGGATCCTGCTGATCATCACCTTCAGTCAGAACGGTATAAAACGCCGTTATCGAACCACCTCCACGCTCTGCATTACCAGCGCGCTCTACTAAGCTTGGCAGCTTAGCGAACACTGATGGTGGATAGCCCTTGGTTGCAGGTGGTTCACCGATGGCCAGGGCAATTTCGCGCTGGGCCATGGCATACCGAGTCAGTGAATCCATAATCAGTAAGACATTGCGACCTTCATCGCGAAAGCCTTCCGCTAGGCGGGTTGCATAAGCAGCGCCCTGCAAGCGTTGTAGTGGTGAGGTATCAGCGGGCGCTGCAACCACAACAGCTCTCCGACGTCCTTCAGGTCCTAAAATATTATCGATAAAGTCCTGTACTTCACGGCCCCGTTCACCAATCAGGCCAACCACAATTACATCGGCCTTGGTGTAGCGTGCCATCATGCCGAGCAGTACCGATTTACCTACCCCAGAGCCTGCAAAAAGGCCCATTCGCTGCCCCCGGCCAACGCTGAGTAGCGCGTTGATAGCACGGATACCCACATCAATTTGTGACTCAATGGGGGCACGCGAAAGGGGGTTAAGATAAGGTGTGCTGAGCGTTGCCCGTGGAATTTCTTCTATGTTCTCACGGTCATCAAGCGGATTGCCGTTACCATCAAGTACACGGCCAAGCAAACCCTCTCCCATGGGGAACCGCCGTGCGCTGTTGCTGCCACCTTCATCCAGTGGGGAAACGCGTGCACCAGGCATTAGCCCAGCCACTTCTTCCAGCGGCATCAAAAACAGTTTGTCCCCGGAAAAACCGACGACCTCGGCTTCCGCATGCTTATCGCTATCGGCTAGCCGTCCATCGCTACCGGGCAGTTCAATTCGGCATGCGCTACCGACGGCCACCCGCAACCCTACTACCTCTATCACCATGCCAGTCGCGCGAATGACGCGGCCGCTATTGCGGTAGCGCGGCAAATGGCTTACGCGCTGTTGGGTGCGTCGCAATGCCTTATTCCAGCGATGTCGATGGGGACAGGTAGTATCTGCCATAGCGTATCCGCCTAGGATGTAGGGACGTTTGAGGGTGGCGGTGTATTGAGGCCGCGCTTGCGTAATTGGGCTTGGATAGCCTGCCAGCGGCTTTCAAAAGTAGCGTCAATTTCACCCTGGGCACTGGTGACTCGGCAGCCGCCGCGGGCAAGCTGATCATCAGGCTGCAGCTTCCAGTTGGCTGCCCTAAGCTCATTGCCTAAGTGCTCTTCAACCAGGGTATGGTCATGGGGGTTGAGCCAAAGACGCTGTTGGCCTACCAGCGGTGGCTCAGTATGCAAAAGCTCGCGCACAATCACTAAAATTTGCTCAGGCGTTTCCTGAAGGGCGTCGCTGGCAAGCTGTTTGCCGGTTGCCAGCGCTAGCTCAACCAGATCGTGAGCGATGGTGTCATCAATATGCTCTAACGCGTCAGAGAACTGCTTGCCGAGCGTACTCAACGGTGTAACGGCTAACCTAATTTGTTCTTCTAACTCCCTTTGTGCCTGTTCGGCGGCTTCCGCTAAGCCCTTTTCCATTCCCTCTTTATGGCCCTGCTCAAAGCCTGCTTTATAGCCTTCCTCTTCAGCCTGTAGACGAGTACGGTCATAAAGCTCCTGGCGCTTGCTCTCTTCTCGCTGACGCGCTAGCTCGACCGCCTTTTGTGCCGCTTGAACTTTGCTCTGATGTGCCGTGGGAACATCGCGATCAGTGGTGTGCTCACTGGTCTTCGTTGCCAACTCATCCATTTGCCAGCGGCGCCAATCGCTATGGCGATCAAACTTGGGCGAGTGAGTATTAGACATACTCGTCATCTCCTCCCGCCAGAACGATCTCACCTGAATCAGCTAAACGACGCACGACCTGCAAAATTGCTTTCTGTTCGGTTTCTACTTGAGAGACACGGATAGGGCCTCGGGCTTCCATGTCTTCGCGTACTAAATCGGCGGCACGCTGGGACATGTTACGCAGGAATTTGTCCACCAAAGCGTCTTGAGCGCCTTTAAGCGCCACCACCAGCGAGTTGGTATCAACTTCTTGCAGCACCATTTGAATAGCGCGGTTATCAAGATCAAGCAGATTCTCGAACAAGAACATCTCGTCGATAATTTTCTGCGCCAAATCTTCGCTGTGCGCACGCACAGTCTCGATCGCAGTCTCTTCTTGGGAAGAGTTCATCAAGTTGAGTATCTCGGCAGCGGTTCTTACGCCGCCCATTTTGCTGCGCTTGAGATTCTGACCGTCGAGCATGCTGGTAAGCACTTCGGTTAGCTCTTGTAGCGCAGCGGGCTGAACGCCACTGAACGTGGCGATACGAAGTACCACATCATTGCGCAGTTTTTCTTCAAATAGCTCAAGGATATCGGACGCTTGGTGGCGGTCTAGGTGAACCAGAATAGTGGCAATGATCTGCGGATGTTCGTCGCGAATGAGTTCGGCCACCATGGAGGCTTCCATGAGGTTGAGTGCGTCGATACCCGAATTATTGCCCGTCGTCTCGAGAATATCTTCAATCAGGCTAGTCGCACGTTCGCTGCCTAATGCCTTCGTCAATACCGAGCGGATGTGATCGCTAGAGTTAAGATTAAGCGCTACAAACTCTTCAGTCTCTTTGTGGAATGCTTCGAGCACCGCTTTCATGTCGTCATGGGAGACTTGGTTCAGTTTGGCCATTTCCATACTAATTTCTTGCACTTCCGAGGCGCCAAGATACTTAAATATCTCGGCGGCACTATCTTCATCGAGCGCAAGCAATAAGATGGCGCTCTTGCGGGCGCCACTCATTTCAGCAATTGAACTACTCATTAGCATTCATCCAGCTGCGAATGATCATCGCGACCATGCGGGGATCTTCCTGAGCCATTTCACGCAGGTCATTGAGGTTATGCTCATAGAGTGAGGTTTTACGCCGCCGCTTCGGCTTAGCGTAAGTCTCATCGTTATCGCCACCAGACTCTTCGCCCGCTTCGTCATCATCTTCGCCGCCCACGCTAGCAGCGAGCGTGCCACCAGGCATTGCTGTGGCCATGACGGGGGTTTGTGTATAGCGCTTAATTAAGGGGCGCAAAATCAGCAGATAGAGCAATAAGATGGCTAGCGCAACCAGTAGGTAGCGTCCTGCATTGGCGGCCATTGAAAGGGTGCTGGGCTGCTGCCACCAATCAACGTCAGCGGTTTCGTCCACGCTGCGCGCGAAGGGCGAATTGACGACTTCAACCTCATCGCCGCGAAGCTGTGAGAAGCCCATCGCTTGACGAACCAGGCGCTCAATTTGGGCTACTTCGTTGTCCGTTAGCGCAACATCAACCCATTCGCCTTCATCATTCATTTCAGTGCGATAGTTGACTACCACCGCAGCTGATAGGCGTTCTATCTGGCCAAGACGATGCTGGACATGCTCAATGCTGCGATCAACTTCGTAGTTAATAACATCGTCTTGGCGCAAGTTACGCAATGCCTCAGGGGCATCTTCTTGCAGGCCGTTATCGACTTCCCCATCGTCCGGCTGGTTGATGGGGGAGGGCATAGTGCCTGGTGGTGTATTGCTTAGCGCGCCTGGAATGCCTGTGGCCAGTGGGTCTTCACCGTCAAATGCAAGGCTCAGCTGACGGCTACGCACGGCTGCTTCGTTGGGCGGCTGATTGGGGCCATAACGTTCAGACGTTTGTTCGCGTCGTGAGAAGTCGATTTGCGCCGCGACTTGGGCGCGTACGTTATCGCGGCCTAAAATGGGCGTTAAAATATGTTCGATGCGCTGTTGATAAGAGCGCTCTACCTCGGCGATATACTCAAGTTGAGAGCCATCCAGGTCGTTTCCACTGCCTGTCTCCGCTGACAATAAACGGCCATCCTGATTAACCACGGTGACATCTTCAGCCGCAAGGTCGGGCACGCTGCCCGAGACCATATGGACGATGGCGCTAACTTGTCCTTCGCCTAATACGCGGCCGGGGAGAAGGGTAAGCACAACAGAGGCTTTAGCCGACTCGCGATCACGAATAAATACCGATGGTTTGGCCATGGAGAGATGCACTCTCACGCCTTCCACCGGACCTAGCGATTCAATTGAGCGTGCGAGCTCGCCTTCAAGGCCACGCTGGTAATTAATCTGCTCGGCAAATTGACTAATCCCAAACGCTTGGCTATCCATCAACTCAAGGCCAAGGTTGCCGCCCCGGGGCAGTCCCTGTTCAGCTAGTTGCAGGCGCAGGGTGTGGACTTGATCGCTAGGGACCATTAATGCTTGGCCACCCTCACTGAACTGATAGGGAATGCCACGGGTATCGAGTTCATTGATGATGCTGCCACCATCACTTTCGCTCAGATTGCTGTAAAGCACACGGTACTCTGGGCTACTTGCCCACATAAAGAGTGCCACCACGATAGCAATTGAGGCGGCACCGGCGATAAGCAGCGCGACCAGTGGATTGCCACGTAGTTGCTTCAGCGTTCGCCCAACGGCCGAGTCGCTGCCAGCATCGCGTTCAGTATTTCCATTTGCAGTGGTGCCGCTACGGGGAGCGGTTTGATTCGTACTGTTTTGACGGCCTGCCGTTGCACCGGTTTCGCTCATGCGACCCTCCAAAGGGGCAGGCAAAACTGGCGTCGGCCCAGGCGCATCACCAAAGAAGGCATAGGCTAATATCCGTCAATAGCTGTTATCCGCCAAAAAGATGAGGCGGAATTGTGATGAACGCCATTATCCGGTGAGTAGTCGAGCCTAAAGGAACGATAAGCTTGGCTTTTTATGCGTATTTGTCCGTATGAGGCAGGTCACTTCGATGTTAGGCTTTTTGTATTAGTTTTTTTGCGAATTGAGGTAGGCGTATGAGCACTCCCGCGATACAGGCTGCGCTACAACAAATGCAAGGCTTGGCAACTCAGGCATCATCCACGCAGCCCCTTAGCGGTGTTCAGGCATCTGCAGCGGTAGGGCAAGGTGGGTTTGGCGGTGAGTTGCAGGCCTCGATTCAGCGCATCAATCGGCTCCAGCAGGCGGCCAATAGTCAGGCAATGGCGTTTCAGGCGGGAGACCCTAATTTGCAGTTGAACGATGTGATGGTCGATATGCAGAAGGCCAGCGTCGCTTTTCAAATGGGGCTTCAGGTTCGCAATCGCTTAGTGTCTGCATATCGTGATGTTATGAACATGCAAGTATAGGCATTTAGCCGATTCGGCACGGCTTTCAGCCGCGAGATTTAGGCCTCGACGGAGATTATTTGCCCTTGCATCTCTTCTAATCGCTCAGCAATTTTTAGCACTTCTTCTGCAGGTATTTGGCGTATCACTTCGCCAGATTCTCGATCTATCACCCGGGTGATTACCCGTGACGTCTCTTCACTTAATTCAAACTCTAAGCCGCGTGGGCGCATCGCTTCGTTAATGCGCTGAACAGGTTCTATTAGCTCGACTCTAGATATTTCTCTTTCGTTCTTATCGATGTTTTTAAGCTGGGGGTTCGTCGGCGCTAGCTGGGCCAACGTGTTATCTAGTCGCTGCCTGGGGTTTAGGTTGGTTAGGGAGGTTATCGGTGTAGTGGCTTCTGTGGGTAGTGAGCTCATGGGGCACATTCCTCTTGAAAGTCAGCTTTGGCAACCAGTTGTGGTGCAACAGCGAGAAATGGCGGCCCTAGCTTGGGTTTTTGGTTATCAGTATACGGCTTTACCATTTATCGGCATGGAGCGAAAAAACTTTATGCTTCGCCAGCATGGAGTTTTATCACTTTATTGCGGAGAGGCTCAGATATATAACCTTCTGTGTTTGTATGCTATGGCCTGTTTAATAAACATAGGAATGATGGCTTATTGTGCATACGCCACGGTGTTGGCTTCTGATATGCTTCTTTGCTTTGCGGTGAACGCGTTAACGCATAAGAGAAAATGAGGCGAGAATGATAGCGCAGCAGGGTGAGTTTGAAACAATAGTAAGTACAACAGTAATCGAGTCTCTGCTGAACACGTTAATCGAAACGGGTGGAGTGTCACTGTGCCTCGCCAAGGAGGATGCGCGTCCAGAGCCCATTGTTTTGATGGAGCAGCATCTGGAGCAAACCTTGGTGATGGATCTCTCCTCGGTTGACTATTTGCTTCATCATTTACAGGGTGGCGCCGCTTTCTATCTGCGTGGTCAGGCCCAGGGGAAGGTGGTTCAGACGCCACTTTTGCACCTGACCGAAACGCGCCATGCCGGGGGGCGTTTTTTATGTTGCAGTGATTACCCTGCAACGCTAGACGTGCTCCAGCGCCGTGAATCCTTCCGTGCTGAGCTACGTATGGGGATGGTGGTGGCGGTGGCGGCCGGTTTGTGTGGTGGGGATACCGATGCCGCCGGTGAGCTGAAAGACCTTTCCCAGGATGGTTGCCAGATTGAGCTACCGTTGGCGGCCAGCGGACTCTTGGCGGCAACCTCTGGCCCCCTAAAGTTAGCGTTTACCTTCCCTGATGGTACTTATTTTGAAGTGCTTGGACTTGCTCGCCACCAAAAAACCGATGCGGAGCGCCATTTGCTGCGCGTCGGTTTTAGCTTCGCTGAGTGCAGTGCGGATCAAGAGCGACAGATTTGGTATTTTGTGTGTGAAATTGAACGTGAAGCCGCTCGTTATAAAAAAGACCAGCAAAGTGAGCGCCAGCCTTCCCCATTGTTTGCCTTGCCAAATAAGCGATCGGGTGCGAGCGAGCTACTTGGCCGCCGTGATGTTAAGCGTTACGCAACCCCGATGGCGCGTCGGCTTGTAAAAGTAGCCGCCTATTTGGATGCCCAGTTGCTTTCATTGCAGCAGGGCAGTGATATCGATGGTCGCCAACTCTCTCGTTATGCTGATCGAATATTAGATCTTCACGAAGAGGATCGTGAAGCGTTGCTATTCGCCTCTCGCTGTTTGTCTCCAGAGCCTTTGGTGGTGCGTCACGGCATTGCGGTGGCCATCCATTTGCTTGATTTTGTCGGTGCCAGTATGCCGCACGACCTGCGCAAGGCGATTGTCGCCAGTGGGCTTATCCATGATCTTGGCAAAGCGCTTGTTCCTCAGGTGTTATTCAAGGCGCCGCACTTTGAGGCGAGACATCGAGAAGCGATCAGTGAGCATGTTCAGTTAATACTGAACCGACTGCATAACTGCCAATGGTTATCGGAGGGGATTGCTCAGGCGGTTGTTGGCAAGATTAACGAGCGCATGGATGGAAGTGGTTATCCGGGAGGTCTGAGCGGGGCTGATATTAATGAGCTTGCCAAAGCTAGTGCTATTGTTGATGTGGTTGAGGCAATGCGACGTGACCGACCTGATCGACCCGCTAAAACATCACAGCAGATCTATCGACATTTATTACAGCACCCGAACCAATTTGATATGCGTTGGATTAAGCGTTATATCGAGCATTTTAAAGGGTTGCCCATAGGCTCGCTGGCGCGCTTTTCAAGCCGGCAGCAGGGCTGGATCTTACGTATAGATGGTAAGGGCAACCCCACAGAGGTATTGCTTAGTCCGCAAGCTGAACCACCCATGCGTGATAATGTGGGGGCAGTGGTGAGTGGTAGCATCGCCGAGCGGCTGGGGCGAATTGTCGGTGAGGTTGCTGTTTCAACCTGAGCAGATGAGATCTATAAGCCGTTAATGATTGGTCATTCGTTGCGGGTATGTGAGGTTGATAAAAAAAGCGCTGTGCAACGTTAAAGTCCCCTTGTCTTGCGCCGATACATAATAGTAGTAGCGTTCAGTTCGCTGTTTTTTATCTTTTAATATTCGTGGCACTTCGCAATAGGCGATAACAAAGCCACGCACAGGAGTTCCGCTTATGACTTACTCTCGCGGTAGCGCCGCCTACGGGCGTGGAGCTAACGCTTATGCGCGTGTCGGCGTAGAAAGCGGAGTGATGTCGGCAGATCCTCACCAGCTTATTGTGATGTTGTTTGACGGTGCGCAAGCGGCTATTCGTGCTGCCCGAATTCACATGCAGGCAGGTAATACACCTGAGAAAGGTAGGTCGATATCTAAAGCAATGGATATCGTTAATAACGGTCTGGCAGCTGCTCTCGATCAGGAGAAAGGCGGAGAAATTGCCGAGCGTCTAGCATCGCTCTACGATTATATCGTACGCCTGCTGTTGGCAGCGAATCTGCGCAACGATGAAGAGAGCTTGAATCAGGCCGAGCGCTTACTTGAAGATATCGCCTCAGCTTGGCGTGATATTGGTCAGCGGCAGAGTGCGTGAGGCAATAATGTCAGCTTCTACATCCGCTCGTGGCGAAAGTGCTCAACAGACGCTATTGAATAATTATGAAGCGCTGTTGAGTCGCGTTGAACACATGCATGCACTTGCCAATGCTGAGCAGTGGGCTGAGCTCATCGATCAGCGTACCAGCTATGTGATCCTAGTGGATCAACTGCGTGAGTTGGATGCGACCGTAGAGCTTGACTCTACTGCCCAGCAACGTAAAGCAGAATTACTTGAGAACATACTTGAGCATGATGTTGATATCCGGCGTCGCTTGGTAGCACGTCGAGATGAACTGGGCAAACTCATTGGGGTATCCCAGCGACAGCGAGACTTGCATCGAGCCTATGCTCCCCAGCAAGGCGCTACAATGGCCCATACAGCAGACGATGCTGATGCTACGAGGTCATCGTGAGCGGTATCACGCCTCTCATTGATACACTCTTGCATCAAGTATTGGGGCGGCAAGGGGAAGTGTCACTAAAGCAGGCATTGGATCAGCCTGTGAAGCCGATTCCGCCAGGCGAAGGACCGCGTGCTGTAATGGGTGATGCTAATTTAGATGGCCGGGCGTCACCGTTAAATGATTTAAAGCGCTTACCCCTCCCGCTTGATGGGGGGAAAGCGTTACCACGTGGCGAGTCGCTGCCGTCTCCTCCGGGATCCACTCAAACCCATTTCAGCCCTGCTGCACGGACTATCGCTGACGTGCTACTGCGTTTTCCAGCACCTCCCACCGTCATGCGACCCGAAGCGGTCCTTATCTCTAGCCAAGAAACACCCGGAGCCAGTTCAGTCGCCACTCGCTTAGAAGCGAGTATCCGCGACAGTGGGTTGTTTTACGAATCGCATTTAAAGCGTTGGTTTCAGGGCGAAGGTACCCGCCAGCAATTATTGAATGAGCCACAAATGCAGCCTGGGCCACGGCCATTAGCACCCTTATTGCCCGCTGGGTTGGGGGGGGCAAAGGCATTAACGGGATTAGCACCATTGATACCGTCGGGGTCTCAGGCAGGTGGGCAGGGAATGGCTATCTTGCCAAATGTGCCATTGGTACCGATGACGCATGAAAATGGATTGGCTCTACGGCAAGGTTTAGTGTCAACCACACCACTCATGAGTTCACCCGCCGTGGCTGGCCAGGCGCCTCCTGCTGCTACACCCAGCTCCGCACCCGAGAGTAGTCAGGCAAAAGCTGAACTGAGTCATGCAAGAGAAATGACAGAGCTACTGGCCAACCGTCCAGCGCGCGACATTGTGCATGAAAGCCTACAGAGCCTAGTCCGTCAGCAGCTTGAGATGCTGGTGATGCCCACTATTCGCTGGGAGGGCGATGTTTGGGCCGGTATTTTCATGGCCTTAGTGATTAATTTGCCTGCCCGTGAAGAGGGGCAAGAGCATAAACAGCAGCAGGGAGAGCCGGATGGCGGATGGCGCTCGGATATGCAGTTGGACGTTCCCAGTCTAGGGTCATTTAATGCTTCGTTGTGGCTCTATAGAAATATGCTGAGTATCGATTTCACCACTGAAAGTACAGCGGCATATCAAAAAATCGACGCTGGCTTACCTGCGCTAGAAAAGCGCCTCAGTGCTTTAGATCTGCAGAAAGTGCAGCTGCGTGCACGCTTTATTGAAGCGGAGGCAACCCGTGGCTACGCCGGGTGAACGTCGACGGCAAGCCGTTGCACTGGCTTATCAAGAGAACGACCGTGCGCCTCGTGTTGTGGCAAAAGGCTATGGTGACCTAGCCGAGCGAATTATGGCAGAAGCTCAACGCCAGGGAATATATGTGCACGATGCGCCCGAGCTGGTGGCACTGTTAATGCAGCTTGATCTCGATGCGGAAATCCCGGCGGGGCTTTATCAAATAGTCGCAGAACTGCTGGTGTGGGTGTTCGAACTATCAGAAGAAGGGCTAAGTCATCGTGAAATGCCTGAGTAGCCAATTACAGACGTTATATGCAACCATGAGGATAGGTAATAAAAAGTCATTAATGGCGTCAGTATAATGGTCACAATATCGCGCCTGAGTCGTTTAATGGGACATCATGAGTCAAACCAACTTTCTCGATGAAATTCAGGAAATAAATTTAGCTTATTTACTTCTGGCGCAGCGCTTGCTTGATGAAGATCGTGAGGCTGCTATGTTTCGCCTGAAAATAGATGGCGATGTTGCCGAGCTGCTTGTGTCATTGAATGCACGTCAGTTGACCAAGCTGGCTCGCACGAGTCAGCTGTTGTGTCGCTTCAGCCAAACGAGTGCCGAGCGTCTGCGTCAGCTCACTGACAATCCTCGAGATCAGGGCTTGTCAGGGCTTCACGCGTCGCTGCTGCTGGCGAGTGAGCCTTTCGAGCCAATGCCATCAGGAGGCGTTAAGTGAACCAGAAAAGCTTGGTCGATGAAATGCACCAAGTGCAGCTGGCAATCGAGCTTATTGAGCTAGGGGCACGCTTGCAGGTGCTGGAAACAGAAACTGAATTAAGCCGCACGCGTTTGATTAAATTGTATAAAGAAGTGCGCGGTATGTCGCCGCCCAAGGGCATGCTGCCTTTCTCTACGGATTGGTTCATTACCTGGCTGCCTAATGTTCATTCGTCACTGTTTTACAACACTTATCTAAGTTTGAAGTCGCTGGCAGGGTGCGGACGCATCGATGCTTTCGTAAAAGCATATCGACTCTATAACGAACAAATGTCGCTCGAAAACATGGAGGCGGTGCTTGGTCTAACGCGAGCCTGGACGCTGGTTAGGTTTTTTGAAAGTGACTTACTTCAGCTCAATCAATGCACCCGCTGTTACGGGCAATTTGTAGCTCATGCGCATAGCCCATCACAGCATTACGTTTGTGGTATATGTCAGCCACCTTCGCGCGCGGGTAAAACCCGTAAAGCACAGCAGGAGAATAGTGAAAAAATGTAACAACGTCGGTATTCACGCGCCTGTTAATCACAATTAAGGTATAAGTCATAATAGTGAGTGATTAACAGTAAAATATGAGTGTAGCGACATAGATAGCCGCAAAGACCAGTGATACTTTTTTGCTAGAAAGTAGTCTGGCACTAGTATAATTGAACTAAGTTGTGCTTAGGACGGAACATCGCTTAATTATCAAACCAGATGACTAAGCTGCGGTTCCCTTACTTAATAATGAATACCGCAAGGACTCTGCTTGTGCTGATACCTCTTGGCTATGTAATCGTATTGCTGTCTGTGTTTGGTGGCTATGTTCTTGCAGGTGGCAAATTAGGTCCTCTGTATCAACCCCTTGAACTGCTGATTATTGGCGGCGCAGGTGTTGGTGCGTTTATCGCAGCGAACAACGGTAAGGCGATTAAGGCGACCTTTAAAATTCTGCCCCGGCTCAAGCGTGCAAAAAAATATGACAAAGCACTATACATGGAGTTAATGGCACTACAGTTCAAATTGCTGTCAAAAATTCGCCGTGAGGGGATGTTGGGCATTGAGCGAGATATTGATAACCCACAAGAAAGTCCTCTATTCCAAGAGCATCCCACGGTACTGGTCGATCCGCATATCATGAATTTTCTAACAGACTATCTGCGCTTGATGGTAAGCGGCGGCATGGAACCTATGGAAATTGATGAGCTGATGCTACATGAGATCGAAGTCTTTGAGCAGGAGGCACATATCCCAATTGATGCTATTGCCAAAGTTGGTGATGCCATGCCCGCCTTTGGCATTGTGGCGGCAGTCATGGGGGTCGTTAAAACACTCACCTATGCCGATGCTACCCCGGCTCAAATGGGTGTGATGATCGGCCAAGCGCTAGTGGGCACCTTTTTGGGTATTTTGCTGGGCTATGGGTTTGTTAGTCCGCTCTCCAGTTATATCGAACGGCAGGCGAAAGAAGCCGAAAAGATGCTCCAGTGTATCCGCATTACGTTGCTCGCTAGCTTGCACGGTTATGCACCGCAGTTGGCTGTTGAATTTGGTCGCAAGGCACTGTTTGCCGCTGAGCGTCCTAGTTTTACGGAGCTTGAAGAGTACGTAAGAGATGCAAAAAAGGCCGGTAACGCATGAGTAAGGGGGGTGACAAGCGTCCGATTGTCATTCGACGCAAAAAAGTCGTCCACGCCCATCACGGTGGCGCCTGGAAAATTGCCCTAGCGGATTTTATGACTGCTCTGATGGCCTTTTTTTTGGTGCTATGGCTCTTGAGCGTTTCCAGTGAAGAGACGCGCAGGGGGGTAGCCGAGTACTTTAGCACCCCCCTGTTGACGGCGATAACCGGGGGCGACCGTTCGGGTAGCACCAGCGCGATTCCTGGCGGCGGGCCCGATCCCACTCATAGTGATGGCGAGCGGGCCCGCATTGACAGCCTACAGCGCACTCGTCCAAGCATGCAGGAACGAAACTTTTTTCGGGATTTACAAGAGCGTATTGAGCGGGCCATTGAGCGAGATCCTGAACTGCGCCAATTGCGCAATCAAATGCGTTTTGACTTGACTCGCGAAGGACTGCGCATCCAGCTACTCGATACCGACCAGCGGCCCATGTTTGAGTTGGGTAGTGACCAAGTCGCACCTTATATGCGCAGTCTGTTACGCACTATTGCACCACTGCTTAATGAGCTGCCCAATGAGCTAAGTATTAGCGGTCATACCGATAGCGTTCCCTATGCAGGGGGCTATAGCGGCTACAGCAACTGGGAGCTTTCCAATGATCGCGCCAACGCGTCGCGTCGTGAGCTTATTGCGGGTGGGTTTGACCCAGGTCAATTGCTACGTGTATCAGGCTTTGCAGACCGCGTGTTGTTACCGGAAACTGAGCCAACCGACCCCATTAACCGGCGCATAGAACTAGTGGTGCTGTTGCCCGAGATAGCCGAAGCGATACGCAATCCAGCCATCATGGGCCCAGGGGCTTCATTGCCTGATGTTTCAACCGAAGCGCTAACAGAATCAACACAACAAGACGAGCCTCAGGCACAAGAGTCAGAGTGACCTGAGCCTGTCATAGCCTTTTATAAAAGCGACGTTAAGGTGGAGCGGTGAATGGATATAGCGGATTTTTTTGACACCTTTTTTGAAGAAGCAGAAGAGCTGCTGTCGGATATGGAGCAGCACTTGCTGGAGCTGGATGTTGACGATCCAGACAGTGAGCAGCTCAATGCTATTTTCCGTGCCGCCCACTCAATCAAAGGGGGCGCGGGCACCTTTGGTTTTGTCGTGTTACAGAAAACCACGCATATTTTGGAAAACCTTCTCGATTACGCACGTAAGGGTGAGCTGACGCTACGCGCCGACCTCGTGGATACCTTTTTAGAGGCTAAAGACATCATGCATGAGCAACTCGATGCCTACCGCAGCGAAGAGGAGCCAAATCAAGAAGCATTTGAGCGCATTTGCCAAACGCTGCAACAGATTGCCCTAGATGAAATTGGTCAGCAGTTAGACGGACCGACCACACCAGCTGCGAGCACTGTGGCTTCATCGGCACCAGCTTCCACCACCGAACAACAAGAGCAGCTAGCAGCAGGCCATCTGCTAGTGGCGTTACTGAATGTCGACGATAAAGATCGCATCTTGTTGGTTGAAGAGTTAGAACAGCTCGGTGAAGTGCAGTCCCAATCCGGCGATGCCAAGCGCTATGAGGTGATACTCAAAAGCAGCGATAGTGCAGACGATATTGAAGCGGTGATGTGCTTTATTATCGAGCCAGACCAAATTGAGATTACGGCCATCGAGGTGACTGCTACTGGTGAGCCTGCTATCCCGGAGTCAGAAACATCGGAGCCAGCCGCCGCAGAACCCGTCGAAAGCAGGCCCGCTAAGCCAAGTCCGGCAAAGGCTGCCAGCAAAGAAAAACCTAAAAAGGCAGTCGCTGAGTCGTCATCAATCCGCGTATCCGTGGACAAAGTCGACCAAATTATCAACTTGGTGGGTGAGTTGATCATTACTCAGTCGATGCTTGATCAAACGGTGAGTGATTTAGAAGATCAGTCCGTTGGCAATAGCTCATTACAAAATGGTATGAGTCTGCTTCAGCGCAATGCGCGTGACCTCCAAGAGGCGGTCATGTCGATTCGTATGATCCCCATGGAGTTTGTATTCAGTCGCTTTCCACGGGTTGTGCGCGACACCGCCGGTAAATTGGGCAAAGAGATCGAGCTGATTACCGAAGGTAAGTCGACCGAGCTAGATAAGAGTTTGGTAGAGCGAATCACCGACCCGCTAACGCACTTGGTGCGCAACAGTCTGGACCACGGTGTTGAAATGCCGGATGTGCGCGAAGCCATTGGCAAGCCGCGTATCGGCAAATTAACCCTCTCCGCACGTCACCAGGGCGGCAATATATTAATTGAAGTGCGCGATGATGGTGCTGGCATGGATCGTGATCGTCTGCTGGCCAAGGCGCGCGAAAACGGCCTCAATGTGTCGGATACCATGTCCGACGAAGAGGTCTTCCAGCTCATTTTTGCTCCTGGTTTCTCAACTGCGAAAGAAGTGACCGACGTATCTGGACGTGGCGTGGGCATGGATGTAGTGAAACGCAACATTCAGAGTATGGGTGGTCGGGTTGAAATCCAGTCGAAGCTAGGCGAAGGCACCAACACTCGTATCGTGTTGCCGCTTACGTTGGCCATTCTGGACGGTATGTCGATCAAGGTCGGCGGCGAGACGTTTATCCTTCCGCTCTCTACCGTACTTGAATCACTGCAGCCCGCCAAAGACGATATGTACGCCATGGCCGGTGACGACGTGGTGATCAAAGTCCGCGACGAATATCTGCCCGTGATTGCTATTCACGAAGTGCTTAATGTCGAGAATGCGATTACTGACCCGACCAAAAGCATCGCTGTCATTGTGCAGGGTGAGGGCCGCCGTTACGCCATGTTGGTTGATGAGTTGATCGGACAGCAGCAGGTCGTGGTCAAAAATCTGGAAGACAATTACCGCAAAGTTCCGGGTATTTCAGCCGCTACTATTTTAGGGGATGGTAGCGTTGCGTTGATTCTGGATATTACTGGTTTACACCGCCTGAGCCGATATAAAAAAGAGGCAGGCAAAAAAGTAGTAAACAATCAAAACCTTTCATCTTTTAAGGAGGCTGAGCCGTCATGAGTCAGGCCAACAGTGGGGCGGTATTAGCCGCAGAAGCCGAAAACCGTGAATTCCTCGTTTTTTCATTGGGCGATGAAGAGTACGCCATTGATATTTTGAAAGTGCAGGAGATTCGCGGTTACGAAAACGTAACGCGGATTGCCAATGCACCTGAATTTATCAAAGGTGTCACCAATCTGCGTGGCGTCATTGTGCCAATCGTGGATCTCCGCATTAAGTTTCGCTTTGATAAAGTCGAATACGGTGGCCAAACAGTGGTGATCGTGGTCAATGTTGCAGACCGGGTGGTCGGCATCGTAGTGGACGGCGTTTCCGACGTTATGACACTGACCCCTGATCAGATTAAACCGGCGCCAGAATTCGGTGTCACGCTCTCGTCTGACTTCCTGAGCGGTTTGGGTAGTCTGGATGACCGCATGCTGGTACTCGTGGATATCGATAAGTTGCTCACCAGCGACGAGATGGCACTGGTAGAAAGCACCAGCAACCACTAAGACTAAAAAACCTGGCACAGGGAGCGTGCCGAAGCAACTCTACTTAATGATGCATTCTCGCGCTACGGAAAGTGCCAGCGAGTGCCGACTGTGCGTGGAGAAAAGGGCGTGACACAGCGAATGCGGCAATTAATGAATAATATGACGGTGCGCTTAAGTTGGGGGTTGGTGCTCGCGACCCTTTCAGCACTTGTCTTGATTGCCAGTGGGATCGGCCTTTACGCGCTTCACCATGGCGCGGCCATCGTGCAAGCATCTAACGATGTGCAGGCACAACAAGCAGCTTTCAGTGCGTTTGCTTCAACGATTCGCTGGACATTGCTTGGCATCGTAGCGATGACCGTAGCCACGGTCATCGTGGTGGTTTGGGGTGTGACGGCCAACGTGCTGCGCCCGTTAGATCGTTTGGTGGGCTATTTTGAGCGCATGGCTCAGGGGGATCTAAGCCAGGCCATTACCTCTCCGGGCAACAACGAAATAGGGCGGCTTTATAGCGCCATGGCACATATGCAGGACTCTCTTTCGCAAACGGTGGGCACTGTACGTACCAGCGGTACATCGATTTATGAGCGCTCCCAGCAAATTGCCAGCGGCAATAATGACCTCTCTTCACGTACTGAGCAGCAGGCAACCTCGCTTGAAGAAACGGCTTCCAGCATGGAGCAGTTAGCCTCTACGGTGGGCCATAATGCTGAGAATGCACGTCAAGCCAGTCAACTGGCCGGCAACGCTACGCTTACAGCGCGGCGCAGTGGTGAAGAAGTCGGGCAAATCGTTAATACCATGCAAGACATCAGCGCTAGCTCCCATCAAGTGGCGGATATTATAACGGTTATCGACAATATTGCGTTCCAGACCAATATATTGGCGCTGAATGCTTCTGTAGAAGCAGCCCGCGCTGGTGAGCATGGTAGAGGGTTCGCGGTAGTGGCGCAGGAAGTACGCAGCTTAGCCAGTCGAAGTGCCGCTGCTTCGAAAGAGATACGCACGCTGATTGAAGCCTCGCTTGGTAAAGTCGATACCGGCACCCAGCGAGTTAATCAAGCCGGACAAACGATGCAAGATCTAGTGGCTGCTGTTCAGCGGGTCAGTGACATTATGGACGATATTGCTGCCGCGTCTGAACAGCAAAGTAGCGGTATTGGCCAGGTGAACCAAGCCGTGGCGCAAATGGATCAGGTCGTTCAGCAAAATGCCCAATTGGTGCAGCAAGCCGCACGCAGTGCCAATGAGTTGGAAAGCGAAGCCGCACGCTTACGCGAGGCGGTTGAGCGTTTTCGTGTCACTGAATTGTCAGCCTCTCGCGCTCCGGCCATATTGCCAGCGGCAGCGTCAAAACCCGTAGCATGCAGGCACCCACAGCCAGTAGCAGAAACAGAAGAGTGGTCATCGTTTTAGTGTGCCTAGTAGGGCAGGCGCACTCTTTTTGAAAAATAAAACATTAAAAAAAGGCACAACATGCGTAACAACCAACCAGTCTCTCAGCGTGAAATCGAACTAAAAGAGAACGATTTCTTAGTCTCGCGTACCGATACCAAGGGTCGCATCACCTATGCCAACCCTGCGTTTATCGAGATTAGCGGCTTTGAGCACGCAGAGCTGATCGGTTCGCCGCATAACCTGATACGCCACCCGGATATGCCGCCGGCAGCCTTTGAAAACCTCTGGCAAACCGTCAAAACGGGGGAAACGTGGCGAGGGTTGGTCAAAAACCGCTGCAAAAATGGCGACCATTACTGGGTGGATGCCAGTGTCACGCCGATTATCGAAGATGGGCAAGTAGTGGGCTATACCTCGGTGCGTGTTCAGGCAAGCCGCGCAGCCATTGAACAGGCGGAGCGATCCTACGCTGAAATACGCGGAGGCCGCAACAAGCGACTTTACTTAGATAAAGGCCGGTTATGCCAGAAAGGTGTGATTAACCGTTTGGCCCGGGTACGCCTTGATACCATTCGTGCCAAATTGGTAGGCATGATTGTTGTTGCAGGGCTGTTGTTATTAATCAGCGGTGGGCTGGGTCTGTATGGTTTGAATGTCTCCGGCGAGCGCTTGGGGCAACTGAATAATGACGGTCTGCGTGATGTTATTCGCCTCCAGCAAATCGATCAAACCATTGCCCAAACCCGCCAAGCGATGATTGAGCCAGAACGTATGGAGCTTATCAGTCAACGCTTCGAGATGGGCGAAAGCATTGAGGAGAGCGCCGCAACGGTTGCTGAGGTATGGCAGGAGTACTATTCGCGTGAGGTCAATGCGACTGAGCTTGCAACCGAGTTTGACCAGCGGCTACAGACTTTCCTGCAGAACGGCATGGGGCAGGCGGCTAGCGTGCTTCAAGCAGAAGAGACCTACCAAGCCTTTACCGGTCTCGATGCTGTGATTAGCGTCATGACCAGCGATGGTCGCATCCTGTCAGGCATGGTGAATCAACTGATTGCTCAGAAACAGCAGGCGGCTGAGGCCATGGCCGTTGACGCTCAGCAAGGTCAAACCACGATGCTAGGCGCCCAAGTCATCGTACTGGGCATTGGTTTATTGCTACTTATTTTGATCGGCATTGTTACCCTGCGGGCGATTACCAGGCCGCTAAAAAATGCTGCAGGTTTTACGCTGCAAATTGCTGGCGGTAATTTGGCCGCTAAAGTCCCTGACCAAAGACGCGATGAAGTGGGTCAATTGATGGACTCACTGAATACTATGCGCAAAAGCCTCAGCAGCATCATCACCGATGTAAAAAACGGTATCGATGTGGTCACTCCGGCTGCTCAGGACATTGCCAGCGGTAACGAAGAGCTGTCGTCGCGTACTGAACAGCAGGCGGCCTCTTTGCAACAAACCGCCTCCAGCATGGAGGAGATGACGGCCACTGTGCGGCAAAACAGTGAAAATGCTCAAGAAGCCCGCCGTCTAGCCGATAACAATGCTATCCAGGTAACGAATACCGGCGAGTTGATGACACAGTTAGTCGACAATATGCAGCGAATTACGCAAAGCTCCCAGCAGATGGCCGATATTATCAATGTGATCGATTCGATCGCGTTTCAGACCAATATTCTGGCGCTGAATGCATCGGTAGAAGCAGCTCGGGCAGGTGAGCATGGGCGTGGTTTTGCGGTGGTGGCAGAAGAGGTGCGTAACTTAGCTGGCCGTAGCGCTGGTGCTGCTCAAGAAATTCGTGGCCTGATTGATGGCTCTAACCGGGAAGTCAGCGCGGGTGCTAGTTTGGTCACCAAAGCCGAAGCTGCGATTAGCGAAGTAGCGGAAGCCGCGCGTAGTGTGACGCAGATCATGCACGAGATTTCAGCTGCCTCCGAGGAGCAGAGCCATGGCATTGCCCAGGTTAACCAAGCGGTAGCAGAGATGGATCAAGGCACTCAGCGTAATGCGGTGCGTGTACAGGAAACCGCCCGTGCGGCGGTCTCGCTTGAGCAGCAGGCGGGGCTGTTAGCGCTCTCGGTGGAAGCGTTTCGATTAAACAGTCAGGGGGCGCTACGTCCGCCAGCAGTGAAAGCGGCTAAGCACGCTGCTCAGTTGCCTAGCATATCGTCGCCGAATTCGCCCGTTAAACGGCAGGCAGCCTCAGTAGAGGAGTGGGAAGCGTTTTGACCGAACAAATTGAACGGGTGGTAGACGCAGGTCAGTGGACATCAAGCAGCCAGATTGAGCGCGATCTAGTACTGACGGATGCGGACTTTACGCGAATTCGCGAGCTGATTTATCAGCGCGCCGGCATTGTACTGGCTGAGCATAAACGTGAAATGGTCTATAGCCGCTTAGCAAAGCGTCTACGCCACCATGGCATGACACGCTTTACCGACTACTTGGTACGCTTGGAGCGTCAGCCAGAGGCTAAAGAGTGGGAGGCGTTTACCAATGCACTGACCACTAACCTCACGGCCTTTTTTCGTGAAGCTCACCATTTTCCGCTGTTGGCTGAGCATATAAAGAGCAAACAAGACCCGGTCACTATTTGGTGTTCGGCCGCCTCCACCGGGGAGGAGCCTTACTCGCTGGCAATGACATTGTTAGAAACGTTGGGCGCTAAAGCGTCGCAAGCCAAAGTGATTGCCACCGATATCGATACGGATGCGCTGGCCAGGGCCCGTGCGGGCGTCTACCCGCTTGAGCAGGTGCGCAAGCTGGATGAGGCGCGGGTAAAGCGCTTTTTCCAGAAGGGAACCGGTAACCATGCGGGGTTTGCGCGGGTGCGTCCCGAAGTGTCGGCCCTCGTCGAGTTTCTGCCGCTTAACTTGCTGGCGCCGCAATGGCCAATTAAGGGTCCTTTTGATGCGGTGTTCTGCCGAAATATCATGATTTATTTTGATAAAGATACACAATCAAAAATTCTTAAGCGATTTGCGCCACTGATGAAGCCGGATGGGCTGCTGTTTGCCGGCCATTCAGAAAACTTCTCGTACATTAGCGACGCTTTCAAACTACGTGGCCAGACCGTCTACACCGTGGCAAAAAAATGAATAATTGTCGTGTCTTTATGATCGCTTCAGGCGCTGTGGCTCCAGCGGTTGCAATCACACATCAGGCGTCTACAGCAAGAGGAGGCGTGCTTTGAGCGCAGCCAAGATCAAAGTACTGTGTGTCGACGATTCGGCGCTAATTCGTGATTTGTTAACAGAAATTATTAATTCCCAGCCTGATATGGAAGTCGTTGCGGTAGCGCCTGACCCCATCGCCGCCAGGGATTTGATCAAGCAGCACAATCCAGATGTGTTAACCCTTGATGTAGAAATGCCCCGCATGGACGGCTTGGATTTCCTTGAACGCTTAATGCGTTTGCGCCCGATGCCGGTGTTAATGGTCTCATCGCTGACGCAAAGCGGCTCGGAAATTACCCTGCGCGCGCTAGAGCTCGGCGCACTGGATTTTGTCGCTAAGCCGAGCCTCGGAATTCGCAATGGCATGATGGAGTATGCCAGTGAGATTGCTGAAAAATTGCGCGCTGCGGCGCGTTCACGGCCTCGTCAGGCGCGGCATAAAAACACCCCGCCACCGGAAGCTTTGAAAGCCCCGCTCGTCTCGAGTGAAAAGCTTATTATTATTGGCGCCTCCACCGGCGGCACCGAGGCAATTCGGGCGGTGCTTGAACCCTTACCGGCTAACGCTCCGGCGATCTTGATTACCCAGCATATGCCTGGCGGTTTTACACGCTCGTTTGCCGAGCGGCTAGATCGGCTGTGCCGAATTACCGTTAAAGAAGCGACGGATGGCGAGCGAATTTTACCTGGGCACGCTTACATTGCCCCAGGTGATCAGCACCTTAAATTAGCGCGCAGTGGTGCCAACTACGTGGCGCGCTTAGACAGCGGCCCTCCCGTAAACCGCCACAGGCCATCGGTAGACGTGCTGTTTCACTCGGCGGCTCAGCACGCGGGTAAGAATTCCATTGGGGTGATTTTGACCGGTATGGGTAAGGACGGCGCGGCAGGCTTACTTGAGATGCGCCAAGCGGGCGCGCCCACCATTGCCCAGAATGAACAAACGTGTGTGGTCTTCGGTATGCCCCGTGAGGCCATCGCGGTTGGTGGTGCTGTGGAAGTGGTTGCTCTCGACGACATCCCTTCGCGCATGATGGCGTTGATCGCAGCCTCAGGCCGCGCGCAGCGTGTATAGGGCCGTTTATAAAGAGGCAGTCCAAGAACTTAGCTGGAATAAGAACTTTGCATGGAATAAGAACGTAGCTTGGAAAGTGTCTAAAAAAACGTGACATAAAAATTAATAAGCTCGCAAGGGAACTCCTCATGAATCGTTTACTGCGCAATATGAGTATTCACGCCGCTGTGATTGCAGCGCTCGTCTGCTTTGTCGCTCTGATTTTAGTGATTGCGGGACTAAGTGCGGTGGCTGATCGCAACGCGCAAAATAATTTGGCAACGCTCAGCCAGATTAGCGATGCGCAGTTAAACGAGATTAATCGCGCCGATTCGCTGTTAAACCAAGCCATGCTGGCGATGGAAACTGCTTCAAACTACTTGATGGTCGGCCAGACCCAGCAGTCCAATGCGCAGGTCGATGTGGCAGCTAATCGTATCGAGCGTTCTGAGGAGCGTTTTGAACGCTTTGCCGCAGCGCCCCTGTCACCACAAGGAAAGGCGTTGGGAGACGCTTTGACTGCAGACTTCCAAACGGTACTTGAGTTGGTAAAGCAGCAGCATGAAACCTTTGAATATATGGATCTCACCCGATATAACAATCTGCGTGATGAGCTGGTTGAGCCCTTAGGTAGTTTGGCAGCCAGCATGACGGCCTTCGTCACTTACGGGTTTCAGCGCGTTGAAACCATTCGCACCGATGCCGCGGCTCAGGGCAACCTATTCACCATGATTAATGCGGGAGTGGTGATCTTTGCGCTGCTAATGACGCTGGTGATTTACTTGGGTTTACGCCGAACGGTAATTGCGCCACTCAGAGACGCCGTGGATCGCTTGGATGCTATCGCAGATGCAGATTTAACCGATCCGCTGCCGGAGGCGGGTAAAAATGAAATTGGCCGTCTGTTTGGTGCGATGGGCTCCATGCAGCAGAACCTGACCAATATCGTGGGCCGAGTGCGGGAAGGCAGCAACGAGATTCATCACGGCACCCGTGAGATTGCCAGTGGTAACGCAGACCTCTCCTCGCGCACCGAACAGCAGGCAGCGTCGATTCAACAAACCGCCGCCAGCATGGAAGAGATGACCGCGACGGTAAAACAGAATGCCGACAACGCCCGCCAAGCCAGTACCTTGGCCGCTGACGCCTCCACAACCGCTGAGCGTGGAGGCCAAGTCGTTGCGCAAGTGGTGCAGACCATGCACGGTATTTCGACGAGCTCGAAAAAAGTTGCCGACATCACCAGTGTTATAGATTCGATTGCCTTTCAAACCAATATTTTAGCTCTCAACGCTTCGGTAGAAGCGGCGCGTGCCGGTGAGCAAGGTCGCGGCTTTGCGGTGGTGGCGGGAGAAGTGCGTAACTTGGCCAGCCGCAGTGCCGATGCGGCCAAAGAGATTAAAACCCTGATTGATGCCTCGGTAACACAGATTCAGCAAGGCTCCACCCTGGTCGAGCAAGCGGGCACCACGATGTCGGATGTGGTCACTGCGGTGCGCCGTGTCACCGATATCATGGATGAGATTTCTGCTGCCTCCCAGGAGCAGAGCGACGGCATTGAACAGGTTAGCCAAGCAGTCGGCCAGATGGATCAAGTCACTCAACAAAACGCCGCGCTGGTGCAAGAAGCGTCGGCCGCAGCGGCGTCGTTGGAAGAACAAGCCAACCGCCTGGAAGAGGCCGTCGCTGTCTTCAAGCTGTTGGGAATGCAGGCAGCGTCTCATCAGTCGCTACCGTCTGCGTCTTCAGCCCCTCATGCGATGCCTGCCGCCAGAATCGACCAGCAAGCGCGTCGACCTGCTAAGCAGCATAGCGACCACGAAGAGTGGGAAGAGTTTTAAGGAAGCGTTTTAAACCCCTGACTGTACTTTCCAGTCACCCCTGTGCCATGTATTGACGAGAGGATGACCGATGGCAGATAAGAATATGAGTTTCCTGGTCGTAGACGACTTTCCCACCATGCGTCGGATTGTGCGTAGCCTGCTTAAGGAGCTGGGCTTCACCAACGTGGATGAAGCTGAAGATGGCCAAGATGCGCTCAATAAGCTGCGGGCTGGTAATTTCGAGTTTGTGGTATCCGATTGGAATATGCCCAACTTGGATGGTCTTGAGATGCTCAAGGAGATCCGCCAGGATGAAGCGTTGAAGGGTCTTCCCGTGCTGATGGTGACCGCCGAAGCAAAAAAAGAAAACATCATTGCGGCTGCTCAGGCGGGCGCTAACGGCTATGTCGTCAAGCCGTTCACTGCCGCTACCCTTGAAGAGAAGCTCAATAAGATCTTCGATAAAATGGGTAAATGAAGTGGCTAGGCCTGTGTGCCTGGTTAACGAGGAGACAACATAATGAGTCAGAATGAGCAGTCCGGTTCAGGCCAGCTGTCCGAAGACGCCGCTGAAGACCTCATTCATCGCATTGGTAAGCTAACGCGCATGCTGCGTGAAAACATGCGTGAGTTGGGTCTGGACAAAGAGATCGAGAAAGCGGCAGAAGCCATTCCTGATGCCCGCGACCGCTTGCACTATGTCGCGACCATGACGGAACAGGCGGCAGACCGAGCGCTTAATGCGATTGATCGTGCCCAGCCGCTACAGGATCAGTTGGCGGACCGTGCCAGCGCCTTGGATAAGCGCTGGGCCGAGTGGTTTGAGGCGCCCAAAGAGCTGGATGAAGCCAAGGCATTGGTCGTCGAGACACGTACTTATCTTAGTGACGTGCCCGATATGACCTCAGCGACCAACAAAGAGCTGATGGAAATCATGATGGCCCAGGACTTCCAAGACCTGACCGGCCAAGTGATTAAGAAGATGATGGACGTGATCCAAGAGATCGAACACCAGTTGGTGCAAGTGCTCATCGAAAACGCTCCAGGCGCACATGCACGAGAAACAATGCAGCGCAAGGTCGAGGATCAGTGGAAAAACGACAATGCACGACGCAACGAAGAGCTTTTGAATGGGCCGCAAGTAAGGGACAATGCACCTGATATCGTCACTGGGCAGGATCAGGTTGACGACTTATTGGATGAGTTAGGCTTTTAAAGCGCGTTATTAAACGCCTGCGGGCATGCAAGTACGCCATTCAGCCGTCCTTTTGGACGGCTGAATACGTATTAAGCTCCGCTTCACCTGGCCGGATAACCGTATGGCAGATAACGATAGCGACCAGGAAAAGACCGAAGAGGCCACGCCTCGGCGAAAGGAAAAAGCCCGCGAAGAGGGCCAGGTTCCCCGCTCCCGCGAGTTAAATACGTTTTTACTTCTGCTTGGCGGCGTGATCGGCTTATGGAGCATGGGCAAAATGCTCTATGACCAGCTAGGCATGGTGATGGAGCAGGCGTTCCTGTTTGAGCGTCGCCAAGCGATGGAAAGCACGCCAATGCTGGTCAATGCACTGGATCTTGGTCAGCGCACGCTATTAGCCATGACGCCGCTATTTTTACTGTTAGCCGTCATTGCGTTAGTGGCACCAGGGCTGCTGGGGGGCTGGATGATATCGGCGAAATCGATGCAGCCCAAGTTTTCCAAGTTAGATCCTATCAAGGGCGTAAAACGTATTCTCTCCGCCCAGGCGCTGGTGGAATTGGCCAAAGCGATTGCAAAGTCGGTGCTGGTAGGGGGCACTGCTGCTTTGTTTTTGTATTACAACATCGGCAAATTTATGGCGCTGATGGATCAGCCTATTCAGCAAGCACTGACGAATGCGTTACGTATGGCGGCCCAAGCGGCTGGTTTAATGGTGCTGGTATTGATCGTGGTCATTTTGATCGATGTCCCTTTCCAGCTTTGGGATAATGCCAAGAAGCTGCGTATGAGCCAGGAAGAGGTGAAGCGCGAGCATAAGGAGTCGGAAGGGGATCCTCACGTGAAAGCGCGCATCCGCCAGCAGCAGCAGGCCATGGCGCGGGGCAGGATGATGAGCAAGGTGCCCCAGGCCGACGTTATCATTACCAACCCGACTCACTACGCGATAGCACTGGTCTACCAAGAAGGCAGCATGGGGGCACCGCGGCTGGTGGCAAAAGGCGCCGATGCGGTAGCCGCGAGAATTCGCGAAATTGCTGAAGAGGCTGGCGTACCACGATTGCAGGCAGCGCCATTGGCCCGAGCCCTGTATCATCATGTAGATCTAGAGGCAGAGGTGCCTGCCGAATTGTATACCGCAGTAGCAGAAGTAATGGCCTGGGCCTATCGCCTTAAGCAAGTCACGCAACAAGGAGGCGAGGTGCCCCCAACCCCTGATAACCTGCCGGTTCCACCGGAGATGGAAAACCCCGGGCGTAGCGCCGGTGGTAATGAGGCGCAATCATGAAAGGCTTGAACCAGCTAATAGGTCGGCGCGATTGGATGGGTAATGTGCGCATGAAGCTGCTGGTCGGGCCGCTACTCATCCTGATGATTTTGGGCATGATGATCGTGCCCTTGCCTCCTTTCGCGCTCGATCTCCTCTTCACCTTCAATATTGCGCTGGCCATTATGGTGTTGATGGTCAGCATGTTTACGCAGAAACCGCTGGATTTTGCGGCGTTTCCTGCTGTGTTGCTATTTACCACACTGCTGCGCTTATCGCTTAACGTCGCCTCTACCCGGGTAGTATTAATGGAGGGCCACCAAGGCGGTGCGTCTGCGGGTAAGGTTATCGAAGCGTTCGGCGCGTTTCTGGTGGGGGGTAATTTCGCTGTTGGTCTAGTGGTCTTTCTGATTCTCGTTATTATCAATTTTATGGTCATCACCAAAGGTGCTGGTCGTATTGCCGAAGTCGGGGCGCGCTTTACGCTGGATGCGATGCCCGGCAAGCAGATGGCTATCGATGCCGACCTTAACGCTGGCTTAATCGGCGAAGAAGACGCCAAAAAGCGCCGCGCCGAAGTCGCTCAAGAGGCTGATTTCTTTGGCTCCATGGATGGCGCGAGTAAATTTGTACGTGGTGATGCCATCGCCGGCCTGGTGATTATGGTGGTCAACATTATCGGCGGGTTGATGATTGGCATGCTACAGCACGATATGGGCTTTGCTGCTGCTGGTAAGACCTATATGTTGCTGGCGATCGGCGACGGTCTGGTGGCACAAATTCCAGCGTTGGTGATCTCGACCGCAGCGGGTGTCACGGTCTCACGGGTGAGTACCGACACCAACGAGGATATTGGCCAGCAAATGCTTAGCCAACTGTTCGTTAATCCTCAGGTGCTGATTTTGGCGGCCGTTGTTATGGGCCTGCTAGGCATGGTGCCCGGCATGCCCAATTTTGTATTCCTGCTCTTTACCTTGTTATTGGCCGGTTTGGCATGGTTTCTTATGCGCCAAAAAGAGCAAGCCTTGGTCAAGGAGGAAATTGCCACTGCACCTGTACCTTTACAAGAGACCCCCGAAGCTAGTTGGGAAGATGTGCAGCTTGTCGACACCCTCGGCTTGGAAGTGGGCCATCGTTTAATACCGCTGGTCGACTCGCGTCAAAAAGGTGAGCTGCTTGGCCGCATTAAGAGCGTGCGGAAGAAGTTTGCTCAGGAAGTCGGCTTCCTGCCGCCAGTCGTGCATATCCGCGATAATCTGGAACTGCCGCCCAATGCCTATGTGCTCTCCATGAAAGGCGCTGAAATTGGCCGCGCGGAGGCGCAGCCGGGCAAATGGCTGGCGATCAATCCAGGCCAGGTATCAGGCGAGTTGCAGGGCACCCATACCCAAGATCCCGCCTTTGGCTTGCCCGCTGTTTGGATTGACAGCAATCAGCGTGAGCATGCTCAGGTTTACGGCTACACCGTGGTGGACGCCAGTACGGTGATCGCGACCCACTTGAATCATCTGCTGCATCGCCATTCGCCGGAAATGCTGGGGCGTCAGGAAGTGCAGAAGCTGCTGGATAAAATGGGTGATGACCAGAAAGCGCTGGTCGAAGAAGTGATTCCGAAAGCCATTTCGCTGACGGTGTTGCAGCGTATTTTGCAAAACCTGCTGGATGAAGATGTCTCTATTCGCGATATGCGCACCATTTTGGATACATTAGCGGAGTACGCCAGCCAGCAAAAAGATCCTAACGAGCTAACGGCGTTAGTGCGTGTTTCCCTGGGCAGGGCGATTGTCCAGCAGTGGTTTGCCGGGCAGGAGACACTCAATGTAATGGGCCTGGATGCCCAGTTAGAACAAGTGTTGGTGCAGGCCATGAATGGCAACGGTGCGATGGAGCCCGGGTTGGCAGAGACACTGATGACCCAGGCCCAGCAGGCCTTAGAGCGACATGAAAGTTCTGGCGAACCACCGGTGCTGATCGTGCAGCACTCGCTGCGAGCAGTATTGTCGCGTTTCTTACGCCGTCGTTTACGCCATATGTCGGTGCTGTCTCAGGCGGAAATTCCCGATGACCGCACATTAAGGGTAACTACGCTGGTAGGCGGACGTTGATCATCGTATGCCGTGATAGGCTAGCGTCATCCATTTCCAGCATAGGCAAAGGGTAAGTCATGAGCGTTAGACGTTTCGTGGGAGCCAATAGTCGTGATGTAATGCGCCAAGTGCGCGAGACGCTCGGTGAAGATGCCCTGATTGTCGCTAATCGGCGCACTGAAGGGGGCGTTGAGATTCTGGCCATGGCGGACGAAGCCATTGACCATTTTGAGCCTTCACCAGAGCCTAGTCCTCCCGAAACGCTGGCAGCCCCGCCAGCGCAAGATGCGATGCAGACGATGAGTGAGCGCTTACTGCAAGAGATGCAGGATATGCGCGCTCTGCTGGCCAGTAGCCAGTCAGCTAAGGCTGCTCCCACTCCCCAGGAGCCGCCTGCGGGAACCGCTGCGCGGCTGCGCCAACTGCTATGGAATGTCGGCTTTAGCAGCGAGCTCGCTGATGAGCTGCTGGCGGGATTACCTGAGCCATTAATCGCAGTAGGTGGTGATAACGGCGCGCCGCTGCAGTGGCTGCGCCAGCAGTTAATGGATCGCCTCTGTGTGCTAAGTGATGAGCCAAGCTTTTTCGACCAAACCGGGATTGTTGCCCTGGTAGGACCAACGGGGGTAGGGAAAACCACCACCACCGCTAAGCTGGCCGCGCGTTTTGTCATGCGACATGGCACCCGCCCAGTGGCGCTGGTGACGACTGACAGTTTCCGGATTGGTGCCCATGAGCAGCTACGCATCTATGCGCGTTTGCTGGACACGCCCATGTATGCACTGGATGCCGAACAGCCCATTGACGACCTGCTAGGTCGCCTGCAGGGCAAGCAGTGGGTGATTATCGACACCGTGGGCATGAGCCAGCGTGACCAGCGCGTCATCGAGCAGATTGCCCACCTTCAGGGCGGACGCTCACGGGTGCGCCTAGTGCTACTGCTCAATGCTGCCAGTCAGCCGGAAACCCTCGAAGAGGTCGTATTGCGTTATCGCCAGGCCGCCCGAGCGGTAGGCGCAGAGTTAGATGACTGCATTATTACCAAGCAGGATGAGGCAGGCCGCCTAGCACCGGTACTCGACATTGTCATGCGTCATGGAATGCGCGTGCTGTTTGGTTCCAACGGTCAGCAGGTGCCTGAAGATATGGCGATTGCTGCTCCCGACGTCCTCGTTGATCAAGCGCTCAACACGGCAACGCCGCAGCGCGAACGAGCGCACAGTGCTGACACCCCAATGGGAATGCCACGCTGGTCTCGGGATGTTCTCGGGCAAGGGCGTCGCTTGTCGTCGTTGCTGGCGCGGCTGCGCCAACGCGTTACGGGATTTGCGGAATTAGAAGCAACCTGGGATTTAGCGTCACTACCGGGTCGTCTCCAAGAAGAGCGTTTAGATGCCCTATTGGCCCATTACCCAGCCGCCAATACAACGTTGGGAATGGCATGGTCAGCTCGGCGCAATGAGCGCGGCTGCGACTGGGCGATGCCCGATATTGGGTTAGACACAGAGGGCGCTTGGCTGGCGCTACCCTGGCTGCAGCATCGCCACGCGGCTGGGTGGCAGCCGCGCCTAGCCGCGCTGACGGAAGCAAGCGGTGTCGCGGTACATTTATTGCCACGCTTACCCGAGCCTGATGCGCTGGCGTGGCTAGAAGCCGAGCATTTGACCTGGATCAGCCAAGTGTCCCCTAGTCATCGCGTACGCTTTCACCACGAGCGCCAGACCATTCGCCAATTATTTAATGACAGTGTGCTGACGCACCATGTGGGCTTACGTTTTCGAGGACAGCCCGTGCAGCTTTGGACCGCTTACGCCGAAGTAGAGGACGCCTCCGGCCTTTCTCTGCTCGCCTGGTGTGGGGAAATTCGCGACCCTGAAAGTGCCAAAGTCGTGGCGCGGCGTTATTGGCTTACCCCGGCACGGCTGGGAGCAGAGGTGCTCTCGCTACTGATAACGCAACTGCAGAGCGACGGTTTAGCAGCGTTGACGCGCCGCGCGTGGCAGCAGTTAAAAGAGGCCGATAGCGGTGATGTAAACGCCGAAGTACGCCTGTTAATGGCCAGCGGTATGGCATCGGTCGCGGGGCATCTCGATGTCGCTGATGATGAGGGAGCGCAGACACTGCGCGGCGACTTGCTCAACCTGACGGGCACGAGCCGACGCCGTCGCGATACCGGTATGCTTGATGCGCTGGTCTATGCATTTATGGCGCGGGATGCGATTCGCCAAATGAGCAGTATTAGTCGCGAGGGCGTGGCGTGAGCGAACAAGATCAAGCCTCGGGACTGCGCAAGTGGGCCAACCTGCAGCGACAACAGCAGCAGGCTGAGGGAGCTGTTGATGTTGCGGCGGCAGAGCATGTGTCTGAACCTGAACAGATTGCTTCTCTTTTAACGCCGACCGCAGCAATGGCCGAAGAACCAGCAGCGATGGCGCCGCCCCAGCCTAAAATTCCGCTGATTGTGGTCGGATTGCCGGGTAGTGGTGCAGCCCAGGTGAATAAGGTTAAAGCCCGCTTGGGGCAATGGTCTACGCTAGGTCGAAGCTGGGCCGGTGATCCTGATGACTGGGACATACATATCGCCATGGCAGAAACGTCTGACCTGGCTCAGTTGTGTGATCAATACAGCCGTTGGGCACTTTGGATCAGCAGCGATGCCGATGCCTTTGCCGCTATGTACCGGACATTACGTCAGCTAAATGAACGGGGTGGGCCGCGCCGTTTACTGGCGCTTCACGAGCCACATTTGCCGCGCCAGGGGTTGCTTGATAACTTGCGTGGAGCCGCCGAGTACTACTTAAATATGGAACTACTGGTACTTGCACGATGAGTGACCTCCGCCGAGGAGACCAAGCATGCTAAGCTGGTTATCAAGAGGAGTGAAGGTGCAGATTGCGTTACTACTAATCGGACTGCTACTGACAGGGTTAGCGGCGAGTGCTCAGGCGGCAAGCGGTAGTTGGAGTACCCAGATCCCCGGGCTGATGGTGGCGATGAGTGATCGGACAAGTGCTAGTCAAACCGCTGCCCCTCCCGCCGTTGCTACTCTTAGATCAGGACAGCTTGAGCGTATTCAGTGGCAGTTTCAATATCCCCCCGATGCGCTGTTAAACGCCTGGTTATGCCATCCTGAGCAGTGCGTTGCGTTAACGGGTATGCGTGGCTCAACCACCGCACTGGCGGGGCGAGCGGCAGATGCGCCATTGCATTTTCGCTTTGCCTTACGCCCCGGCCAGCGGCCGGTTCGTGTGCAGGGGCTGCAAATGATTGTGAACTATCAGTGAAGGCTGTATAGCCGCGAGGCGAGAGGATGTACACAGCACAAGGCAGAATCAAACAGAGTGAGCTGTTGACGCAATACATGCCACTGGTGCGACGTCAGGCCTTGACGCTTCAGGTCCGTTTGCCAGCCAGCATTGAGCTCGATGACCTTGTTCAAGCCGGGATGGTAGGGCTATTAGAAGCGCTCGGTCGCTTTGATGCTACTCAAGGCGCGACGTTTGCGACCTTTGCCAGCCAGCGTATTCGTGGTGCGATGATGGACGAGTTGCGCACTCGAGACTGGCTGCCCCGCAGCGTTCGCCGCTCAGCACGAGCGGTAGATAGCGCCGTTCGTCAATTAGAACAACAGCTGGGTCGAGCACCGGAAGAGAGCGAAATTGCCCACCATCTTGAGATGCCGTTGAGTGAATATCAGCAGCTTCTCAATGACACTAATAGCGGTCAACTGCTGCCCTTTGAAGAGCTGGTGGCCGATGGCGGTGAGCCGGTGAGTAACGAGCTGAGTCATTCACCGTTTGAACAGTTGCTAGATGGCCAGCAGCGGCAAACCTTGATTGACGCAATAGAAGCGCTGCCCGAGCGTGAAAAGTTGTTAATGGCGCTCTATTACCAGGAAGAGCTCAACCTCAAGGAAGTAGGGGCTGTGTTGGGTGTAACGGAATCACGCGTTTCTCAACTGCATAGCCAAGCCGTGAGTCGTTTACGCGCGCGTTTACACGACTCCGCATAACACCTCTTGTTTACTCACTTGTGACCGGCAAGGAGCCGTGGATGAATCCTTCGACGTTAATAGGCATATTTGCCAGCATACTGCTGCTGGTGAGCGTGCTGTTTTTTACCGCAGAGTCCCCCGAAAGCTTCATCAATTTACCGGGGCTGGCCATTGTGGTGACCGGTACATTGGCGGCGACCTTTATCAGTTATCCGCTAAAAGAAGTGCTCCGTGTCGTACGTTTGGTGGGCTTGGTGTTCCGGCGTGAAAATACCTATATGCGTGACGATATCCGCGAACTGGTGGATATGTCGCGACTCTGGTTTAAAGGGGATGTGCGCGCGGTCGAGCGTGAGCTGGAGCATACGCGCAATCCTTTTTTACGCACCGGCATCCAGTTGGTGATTGCCAACACTAAAGAGGATGAGATTTTTGACATGCTGCGCTGGCGCATTGCCCGCCTAAAAGCACGTGAGCATGCCGAAGCACAAATATTTCGTACCATGGCCACCTATGCCCCCGCGTTTGGCATGATCGGTACCTTGGTGGGACTGGTGAATATGCTGGAGGTGATGGATGCTGGCGATCTGCAGGTGATCGGCCCCCGCATGGCGGTGGCACTGCTGACCACCTTTTATGGCATTTTACTCGCTAACTTAGTGTTTAAGCCGATTGCAGTGAAACTAGAGCGGCGTACCGAAGAGCGGTTGATTACCATGAACATGGTGCTGGAAGGTATTTCACTGATTACCAAACGTCGTTTGCCCTCGTTTATTGAAGAAACCCTTAACTCTTTTGTGGCTAATTACCACGATGAAATTCGTGATAATAGTGTCAAGCCAAGACCTGACTCGTCGGTGAGCTCGGCGGCTAAAGGATAGCCACCATGTTAGACCGTGATACACGCCATGCACTGGAAATGACACCATCGCCAGGCGATGGTGATGAGGGTTGGCTAACCAGCTATCTTGATGTGCTGACGCTGCTCATCACGCTTTTCGTGCTACTGCTTTCGATGACGCCCCCGGGTGGCGGTGAAGCCGCTGATACTGCTTTCATGCGTTCAGCTAGCGCTGTATCATCGTTGCCGCTAGCGTCTCTGGCCACCGGTATTAAGCCCCGCCACGAAGGATTGCAGCCGCAGTTTGCTGGGCTCAATATTCCTGGTGTAAGCGTATCGCAAGGCCGCGAAGGCGTTACGCTGAGAATTGATACCAGCTTGTTATTTCCCAGCGGCCAAGCAGTGTTGACCACTCAGGGGCGTAGCGTTATCGAACGTCTTATGGATGTGCTCAACGGTTTTGACGGGCAAATTTCGGTAGAAGGCCATACCGATAGCGTACCCATTTCGACAGCCCGCTTCCCCTCTAACTGGGAGCTTTCATCAGCGCGGGCGATCGCCGTTGTACGGCATTTAGAGCGCCAAGGGTTCAATATTTCTCGTATGCGGGCTGTCGGCTATGCTGATACCCAACCCATGGAACCGAACGCAACCGCAGATGGCCGAGCGGCCAACCGGCGCGTAGAGCTGTTGCTCAGGCAGCAGGTCGAAGGGTGAATAGATTCTTGAGGCCACGCCTGTGTCCATGTACCGCCCGCTATTGCAGTCGTTTGGTGCTTTGTTGGTATTAGATGTTGATTGCCGACGTATTCAAGCTACCAGCACAAACTTCACCCGCTTGACCGGTATAGAATGCCCTGAAAACGGGAAGTTAAGTCTTGCCTGCGTGTTGGGAAAACGTCTTAGCCAGCGAGTGCGTCGTGAGCTTCAGGGGCAGCAGCGCCTGCCCGGGCCGTTGGCGTTTATTCGACCTAAACACAGCAGCGTACGTTTTCAACTGCATGCTTACCGAGAAGATAAGCAAGTCATTGTTGAGATTGAGCCACTTAACCCTCTTGGAAAACGCCGTCTACTGGGGACGGTGAACGAGCGGTTGATGCATTTGGCTGAATCGACTCATCAAGAGGAACTGCTCGACTCCCTAGTCAATGCCATTCAACAGCTCACCGGTCATGACCGTGTCAGCGTGTGCCATTTCGATAGCGATTGGCATGGCTTGATGGTCGCTGAAGCGCTGGGAGAGCAGTTGCCTTCGCTACTGGGTCAGCGTTTTCCCGCCAGTGACTTCCCTAGCGTTTTGCGGCAAAGCTATGAAAATCACCCCGTGCGGTTGATTGAAGATGCAAATGCCTCCCCTGAAACGCTAAAGCCCGCTTGCGCTGCCACACGCTTGCGCGGCAGTTTTTTACGTGCCCCTGCCCCAGAAAGGCAGCGCTATTTACAGCGCATGGGAGTACGTGGCTCGCTCAGTTTAGCCATGCAAGGGGACACTGGCCTGTGGGGCTTAGTGTTTTGCCACTCGGCAATTCCGCATTCGGTTGATCCCTCGGTGCGCGATGCTGTTCGCACCTTAGTGCAAATGGCCACGCAGCGCATGCTGCTACTGCGGGCGCGTCAAGAGGCGCGCTACTTACAGCGCGTACAGGATAGCCTTGTACTGAGTGCCCGAGCGCGCAGTGAACCGCATAGCCCCCAGCAGCTACTCCATGAGCAGGCGGCCACTTGGATGAAGCTGTTTCGCGCCCATGGCATTGTGCTCTGGGTGAATGGAGGCGCTTATCAAGCAGGCGTGACGCCCTCCCCGGAAGCCATTAGTCAGTTTGTATTACGTATCGAGAGAGCCCATGTACATAGCGGACCTTGGTGCACACGTCAGCTAGGCAAAGAGCCATTAACCTGCTCGTTAGCCATGCCCGACCAGTGCGGCGCCTTGGCCGTCCCGCTGCCAATGAATTCTACCCAGCGCGCATGGTTGATCTTCTTTCGCCCTGAGCAGGTAGAAACGTTGTATTGGGCGATGCAACCTTCAACGAATCCCCAGCAAGCGTCGATAGCGATCCCGTCGGTTGCTTGGTATGAAGAAGTGGTGGGCAAAAGCGAAGCGTGGCAGCGGGTAGAGCGCCTAGCGGCGGTCGATTTGGGTGAAGACCTGACGTTGGCGATTTCAGCCTATGAAATTAGCTCACTGAACATGCACTTGGAACGGGAGCGCAAAGCCCTTGCCGAGGTGAATCAGCGTCTTGAGCAGCTAGCGCATTTCGATCCATTAACCAAAGTGTGGAATCGTTACCGCATCGAAGAAGCGATCAATGCCGAGCTAGTGGCTGCCAAGCGCTACGCGGCTGCCTTTGCCCTGTTGCTATTCGATGTAGATAACTTCAAGCAGATCAACGATGCCCACGGCCATAGCGTTGGTGATGATGTGTTGGTGGCCCTGGCGCACTTGGTGGAGAGCTCGTTGCGTGGCTGTGACCACTTAGGTCGCTGGGGGGGCGAGGAGTTTATTGTACTGGCCACTCATTCAGACGTTGATGCCGCCATTGGTTTAGCCGAGCGGCTGCGCTCGCTGGTAGCAGAGCTGCATATTGCGGGTCTTGAGCAAATGATCACGGTAAGTATCGGTGTTGCCGTTTGGCAGCCAGGCGACAGCTGTAAAACCATTATCTCCCGGGCTGATGACGCTATGTACCGCGCTAAGCATGGCGGGCGCAATCGCGTTGAAATGGCGCCTGAAACCGTGGTGCCGATCTAATCAATCGCGCCTTAGTGAGGTCCATCACCTTCACACTGGGTGAGCATCCGGTTAATCGCTGCGTCGGCGCCTTGCAGGCTAAAGGTCATATACCAAGGCTCACGCTCCTCCTGGTCAAAGCCGAGAAACAGCTGCTCGCCCTGGCGCATGTCGGCCATCAGCGATTCCAAGTCACTTAAGTAAAAGTGAGCATAAAACCCGTCATCGCCGCGCTCGGTAATAAATTCTGCCATGGTGTCGATAACGGGCTGCTCATCAATCCTCAGCCGGGCGGGCACTAGGTTGACCGCACGGCTCTCACTTTGCTGCTGCTCAAGGGTCACCCGCATCTCCAGCCAGGGTAAGTCGCAAACGCCCGCGGTGGCGTTCAAGCTCAGCGTAGCATCCGAATAGCTGTAGGTTTCTACCGCCCGATAGTGGCGTTCGCTCCCCAGCGAGAGCGTCATTGACTGCCAATGGTCGTGGCTGGTCACGTCCTTGGTATTAAATGTGGCGGCACGAGTGTCGGGCGTCACTATCATTAGTGAAACGGCCATTGCCACCGCAGCTAACCGAGGAGCTAACATAGCGACTAACGTGGGTAAGCGGAAACGCGGGGTATCAGTAGCAGTCATGATCGGTGGGCCATTTAACTAAAAGGGTCAGTCTATAGCGTGTTTGGAAGTGTCAAAAGAGTAACGCGCTGATTTTTCTATATATGGTAGAAAAGAGCAAAAAAAGCGCCCCATATAGTGGAAAGTCAAGTCTATACTTCATTCCGATGCCACGTATAATCGCCCCATTTAAGCGCTATATTCACCCCGTTGTGAAGGAGTTTTGCGATATGAGCACCGCTGCTAAGGCTATGAAGACCTCTAACGATGTCCCGATGCAGGCCCCTTCGCGGGAGATCTGGGATGCCAAATATCGTCTCAAGGATCGTCATAGCCAGCCCGTCGATCAGGACGTTGGTGCCACGTTTGAACGGGTTGCTCGTGCCCTAGCAGCGGTAGAAGGTGACAAAGCGGAAGAGTGGCTGCCGAAATTTCGCTGGGCGCTGGAAAATGGCGCCATCCCGGCTGGTCGTATTCTTTCCAACGCGGGCGCTGAGGCGTATAAGCCAGCGGTGAGCCTGATTAACTGCACCGTCTCGCGCACGATTCGCGACTCCATGCGCGATATTCTCGACTCGGTGGTCGATGCGGGCATGACGCTGAAATCCGGCGCAGGTATTGGTTACGACTTTTCGACGCTGCGTCATAAAGGCGCGTTTGTATTCGGCGCTGGCGCGGGCACTAACGGCCCGCTGGCGTTTATGGATATCTACGACAAGATGTGTTTCACCGTGGCATCTGCCGGTGGCCGCCGTGGCGCCCAAATGGGCACCTTCGATGTGGGCCACCCGGATGTACGCGAGTTTATCCAGGCCAAGCGCGAAGCAGGTCGCTTGCGTCAGTTCAACCTATCGCTGTTGATCACCGATGAGTTTATGGAGGCGGTCAAAAATAACACCGATTGGCCACTGGCCTTTCCGCTCCACCCCGGTGAGAAAGACGATGTCAAAGCGGAAGACCTCCTCTATCGAGACTGGCCGGTCGTCGAAGAGGGCTACACGGTGGATGCCGAAGGCCGCGTTGCCTGCCGCATTATTGAAGTGATCAAAGCGCGGGAACTGTGGGACACCATCATGTCCTCCACCTACGACTACGCCGAGCCGGGCTTTATCCTGATCGACCAAGTTAACCGCATGAACAATAACTGGTTCTGCGAGGATATCCGCGCCACCAACCCGTGTGGCGAGCAGCCTTTGCCGCCAGAAGGCGCCTGCCTGCTGGGTTCTGTCAACCTGACCAAGTTCGTTATCGACCCCTTCGGCGCCGAGCCGCGCTTTGACTGGGAACGCTATCGCAAAGTGGTCGCGATCTTCACGCGTATGCTCGATAACGTGGTCGAGATTGCCGGTCTGCCACTGCCCCAGCAGCAGCGCGAAATTGAAGCCAAGCGCCGCCACGGGATGGGCTTTTTGGGCTTGGGCTCAACGCTTACCATGCTCAAAATTCCCTACGGCTCTAAGCAGTCGCTGGTGTTCACCGATGAGGTGAGCCGCCATTTGGCGATAGAGGGTTGGAAGCAGGCGTTGGAGCTCTCTCAAGAGAAGGGCATGGCCCCGGTGCTAGAGCAGGAGCACACCATTACCCCAAAAATGCTGCGCGAGCGTCCACAATTGGCCAAAGATGGCTACGAAGTAGGGGATCAAGTGCCGGGACGCATTCTTCACGCCCGTTACAGCCAGTATATGGCCCAGGTGGCGGAGCTCGAGCCTGAGCTTGTGGCACAGCTAGCCGAGCATGGCGCGCGCTTTACCCACCACAGCTCGATCGCGCCCACAGGTACGATCAGTCTGTCGATGGGCAACAACGCCTCCAATGGTATCGAGCCCTCATTCTCGCACCGCTATTTCCGCAATATTATCCAGTCGGGTAAGAAGACCAAAGAGCAGGTCGAAGTCGTCTCCTTTGAGCTGGCCGCCTACCGCCACTTTATCGCCGCCGACGCCCTGGACAGCGATCTTCCTGATTACTTTGTTACCGCCGATGCTATCTCCCCCGAGCAGCACGTCGCCGTTCAGGCCGCGGCGCAACACTGGGTCGATTCGGCGATCTCAAAAACGGTCAATGTGCCGACCGACTTCCCCTTTGAGCAGTTTCAGGATCTCTATTTGCAGGCTTATGAAAGCCGCTTAAAAGGCTGCACTACCTTCCGCTTTAACCCTGAAGCCTTCCAAGGCGTGCTGGTGCGTGAAGATGATCTGAAAAACACCACCTACGTATTTGAGCTGGAAAATGGCGAAACCCTTGAGCTCAATGGGAGCGAAACGGTGATTTATGACGGTGAAGAGCATAATGCTGCTAATCTCTTTGATGGCTTAAAAGAAGGCACCTACGGCAAATGGTGATGCCGCGCTACGCGCTATCTGTTTAAAAACGCACACCTTTGCTAAGTGGAGAACACCATGGCTGTAGAAATTACCTCAAAAATTGTGGGTTACCGTATCAAGCAGCATGAGCAGGCCGTGCCTGTTCCTGCGTTACAAGATGAAGATCCGCTAACGGTGCGTATACCTTCCCGCCCGGAAGGCACTTTAGAAGCCGTGTCTGAA
Organism: Vreelandella sp. ssv; assembly: GCF_059448525.1. Lineage (NCBI taxonomy): Bacteria > Pseudomonadati > Pseudomonadota > Gammaproteobacteria > Oceanospirillales > Halomonadaceae > Vreelandella > Vreelandella sp. ssv. Next base: position 120,466 of record NZ_CM182545.1, read on the forward strand.
AAGATTTCATACGTAGGTGCGGAAGGGCGTAAAAAAGTCTATCTGCTGGTGTCGTTTATGCCGGTGGAAGGCGTGATTGGCAGTAAGCGCGTGGTGATTGAGCGTCCGGTGGAGTTCTTCTTCCCCTCAGGTCAACTCTCCAGTGAGCACCAGTGGATCACTGCGACCATGCGTAGTCTTTCGCTGGCGGCCCGGGGCGGTTACGTTACCCAGGCGGTGGCGGATCTGCGTAAAGTGGCCTGGGACAAAGGCTTGGTGCGCTGCGGCATGAACCGCTGGAACAAGCCGATGTTCCACGATTCGGAAGTGGCAGCGATAGCCTGGTCGATTCAGCAGATTCTTTATCGCCGCGGTTTTCTGGATCGGGATGGCAACCAAGTACCGGTTGAGCAGTTGGTCGAGCGCTACGCCCACCGCATGACTCATGGCCACGCCTGGCAGCCCGGCGCTGAAGAAGAAGCGAATGATGCTCCCGTTGAAACAGGCGCGGTAGAGCCTATCGGCGGAGATAAGGCAACAGCGGGGAAAAAGCCTGAAGGCAGCGGCCCAGCCATAGTGGGTAACTGCCCAGAGTGCCGCGGTGAACTGATTATGATGGATGGCTGCCCCACCTGCTATGCGGGCTGTGGCTGGTCAAAGTGTGGTTAGGTTGAGCGTAGGCTTTGTTAAAAAAAAACCGCGTGCTAACGGCACGCGGTTTTTTTATGCAGATTCGCCTAATAGGGGGCGGACGTTGTCGGTGAGATAGCAATCGTCAAACTGCCCTTCGATACTGAGCGCTTTCAAGTTCGGTATTGTCAGGTGGTGGCGGTCGCGAAATACCAAGCCATTTTCGCTAAGCGCTGTAAAGGTGCGGCTTACGTGTACCGGGCTTAGTCCGAGCACATCGGCGAGCTGTTCCTGAGAGAGCGGCAGGCGGAACTGGTTGCTAATATCCGGATTCGTTTGACGCAATCTTAAATACATTTCATACAGAAAATGCGCCATTTTTTGGCGAGCGCTGCGTCTAGCCAGGGTGACCAGCCGCTCGGTCATTAGCGCCTGTTGGCGACTACCGATGGCAAACATCACCGCCGTGAGCGGCAGTGACTGCCGAAATATTTCCAGCATTCGCTTGTGCGGGAAATGACAAATCACGCCGTCATCAATCATGCGTACATTCTCAAGACGGTCGGAGAAGGCAAATTCTCGTAGTCCAATAATGTCACCTGGTAAAAACACTTCCAGAATTTGCCGATCGCCGTTTTCTAAATGGCGGTAGGAGTAGGCCCAGCCGCTTTTCAACGTGCAAAACTCATTGGCTGCATCGCCCATTTCCCATAGGATCGTGCCCGATTTTATATCGGTAGGGCTCTCTTCGAGGGTGAGGAGTAATTTTTTCTCCTCCTCCGTCAACGAACAGTAGTGGCTAAAATGCTTGATAATGCAGCTTTTTTCTTCATTCATGATGTATCCCTCTAACAGAGGCTTGCATAATACTGCTAACTATTAACTGCTCGATACTATAAACAATCTGGCCGCGTGCTGCTTAGCCGGAAAGTACTAACGAGTGTGCTTATTTCGTTTGAGGGTGAGCAACTGCGCTCACCCTTCGATAAACACCCAGTGTCGTCAGCGTTGGGTCGCGCGATTGCCTCGCGCTAATAGTGGCGCTAAGAAGCGGCCGGTATGTGAGACGTCCTGTTTGGCGATCTGTTCAGGCGTCCCCTCAGCGATGATCTGCCCGCCACCTGAACCCCCTTCAGGGCCAAGGTCGACAATCCAGTCGGCGGTCTTGATCACATCCAGGTTGTGCTCAATGACCACAATGGTGTTGCCGTGGTCCCGCAGCCGGTGGAGTACCGTCAGCAGCTGGCGAATATCCTCAAAGTGCAGTCCGGTGGTCGGCTCATCCAAAATATACAGTGTTTTGCCGGTGTCACGTTTGGCCAGCTCGCGGGCGAGTTTAACCCGCTGGGCTTCCCCGCCTGAAAGCGTGGTAGCGCTTTGACCTAGGCGAATATAGGAAAGCCCCACATCGAGCAAGGTTTGCAAGCGGCGCGCAATAGCGGGCACGGGGCTAAAGAATGCCAGCGCGTCTTCCACCGTCATGGCCAGCACTTCGTGGATCGTTTTGCCTTTATAGTGGATATCCAGCGTTTCGCGGTTGTAGCGCTTGCCTTTACAGACGTCGCAGGGCACGTAGATATCCGGCAGAAAGTGCATCTCTACCTTAATCATACCTTCGCCCTGGCACGCCTCACAGCGCCCGCCCTTAACATTAAAGCTGAAACGGCCGGGCTTATAGCCCCGCGAACGCGCTTCCTGGGTGCCCGCAAACAGCTCGCGAATCGGCGTGAAAATACCGGTATAGGTGGCCGGGTTGGAGCGCGGTGTACGCCCAATGGGACTCTGATCGATATCGATCACTTTATCGAGCTGATCGAGCCCTTCGATCTTTTCATAGGGCGCGGCGGTCAATGTCGTCGCGCGATTTAATTCGCGAGCCGCAATCGGCATCAAGGTGCCGTTGATCAATGTCGATTTGCCCGAGCCGGAAACACCGGTGATGGCGATAAACAACCCCAGCGGCAGGCTAAGCGTGACATTCTGCAGGTTATTGCCAGTCGCGCCGCGCACCATTAATTGCTTTTCTGGATTGCCGGGAATGCGGTAGGGCGGTACGGCGATCTCCCGGGTGCCCGATAAGTATTGGCCGGTCAGCGAGTTGGGGTTATCCATGACGTCTTGCGGCGTGCCCTGGGCGACGATTTCACCGCCATGCACGCCGGCGCCTGGGCCGATATCCAGCACGTGATCAGCGGCGCGAATGGCGTCTTCGTCGTGCTCGACCACAATCACGGTATTGCCCAAATCGCGCAGCCGCTCAAGGGTTTTTAGTAGTCGGTCGTTGTCGCGCTGGTGCAAGCCAATCGACGGCTCATCGAGAATATACATGACCCCAACAAGCCCCGCGCCAATCTGACTGGCTAAGCGGATACGCTGGGCTTCACCGCCGGATAGGGTGTCGGCGCTGCGCTCCAGGTTGAGATAATCGAGCCCCACATTGACCAGAAACTCCAGTCGGGCATGAATTTCGTGCACGATCTTGTCGGCGATCTCGCCTTTACGACCCGGCAGCGTCAGGTCGGCAAAATAGCGCCACGCTTCGCCAATCGGAAAACGTACAATCTCGGCGATATTGTGATCATCCACGTAAACATGGCGTGACTCTTTACGCAGCCGTGAGCCGTTACAGGTGGCGCAGGGCTGCACGGCGATGTATTTCACCAAGTCATCGCGAACCATATTGGATTCGGTTTCCCGATAGCGGCGCTGCATATTGGGCAGCACGCCTTCGAAAGCATGTTCACGGGTCACTTTACGGCCGCGATCACCCACGTATACAAACGGGATCTGCTCGTCGCCACTGCCGTTTAAGATAACCTCCCGCTCATGGCGGGCGAGCTCTTGCCAGGGGGTTTCCAGTTCAAAGCGGTAGTGCTTGGCCAGTGCCTGGAGCTGGGTAAAGTAGTAAATATTACGTCGATCCCAGCCTTTGATCACGCCTTCGGCCAGCGATAGCTCCGGATGACTAATCAGCTTGTCGGGGTCAAAATACTGTTGTACGCCCAGCCCATCACAGGTAGGGCAGGCGCCCGCCGGGTTATTGAACGAAAACATCCGCGGCTCAAGTTCCGCCAGCGAGTAGCCGCACACCGGACAGGCAAAGCGCGATGAGAAGGCAATATCGTCGCGCTCGCCGTCCATAAAGTGAATCATGGCGGTGCCGTCTGCGAGGTTCAGCGCCGTTTCAAAGGACTCAGCCAAACGCTGGGCAAGATCATCGCGTACCTTAAAGCGGTCAACCACCACGCTAATATCGTGTTTTTTACGCTTATCCAGCGGTGCAACGTCATCCAGTTCGAGCACCTGGCCGTCGATCAGTGCGCGCACAAAACCCTGGGCACGCAGCTCGGCTAATAGCTGTAAATGTTCGCCCTTGCGGCCTTTGACCACCGGCGCCAGCAGCATCAGCTTGGTGCCTTCGGCGAGATTCATCACCTGATCGACCATTTGTGAGATCGTTTGGGCTTCAAGGTCTTCGCCGTGCTCCGGGCAGCGTGGTGTCCCGGCACGGGCAAACAGCAGGCGCAGGTAGTCGTAAATTTCGGTGATGGTGCCCACGGTCGAGCGTGGGTTGTGAGAGGTGGACTTCTGCTCAATGGAGATCGCAGGTGACAGCCCTTCGATGTGATCCACATCGGGCTTTTCCATCATCGACAGGAATTGGCGCGCATAAGTGGAAAGCGATTCCACGTAGCGGCGCTGCCCTTCGGCGTAAAGCGTGTCAAACGCTAATGATGATTTACCCGAGCCGGATAGGCCGGTAATCACAATTAGCTTGTTACGGGGCAGCTCCACATCGATCTGCTTGAGGTTGTGGGTGCGGGCACCCCTGACCAGAATGCTGTCCATCAACACCTCGAATCGCGCGGCAAAAGCGCGATTATACGTTTGTCGGCACCCTCCCGGCAAAACAGCTTTCATAACCTGCGGCAACTCGCGACGTTTCCAGCGCCAGCCCAAACCGCTAGAATAGGAGATGGTCACAATTCACAATGACTCACCACATGCTTAACCACCATATAAAAGGGCATTATGCGCAAGGTTTCCGCACTATTGCTGGCCTCTGAACGTCGTGCGATCAGTGGTTTGGCCGGGCTTTATGCATCGCGCATGCTGGGTCTGTTTATGGTGCTACCCGTGTTGGCGCTATATGCCGACACACTTTCAGGGGCCACTCCACTGTTGGTGGGTGTGGCGTTGGGTATCTATGGTTTAACCCAGGCAACGCTACAAATTCCGTTTGGCTTACTCTCGGATCGGATCGGGCGTAAGCGGGTGATTGCCATGGGGCTGGTGATTTTTGCACTCGGCAGCGTGGTCGCCGCGCTCTCCGACAGCATTGCTGGCGTGATAGCCGGGCGAGCGTTGCAGGGAGGGGGAGCCGTGGCCGCAGCGATCATGGCGCTACTGGCGGACCAAACCCGTGAAGAAATTCGCACCGCCGCTATGGCCACCATTGGGCTCTCAATAGGTGTTTCGTTTGCCATTGCCATGGTGTTGGGACCTTGGCTTGCCGCCTGGGCGGGGCTGGCGGGCGTGTTCTGGTTTACCGCGTTACTGACACTGGTGGGATTGCTGGTATTGTGGCGCTGGGTGCCTGCCGCCCCAAGACGACGGCGCCATCGCGATGTCGGCATGGATCGGCAGCAGTTTAAAAGCGTGATCACCCGTCCCGATTTATGGCGGCTGGATCTGTCGATTTTTGCTCTGCACTTAGTGCTCATGGCGATATTTGTTGCGGTACCTTTTCGTCTGTTAAACGCCGGTGTGGCGATTGAGTACCATGGGCTGGCATATCTTGGCATTATGGCGCTATCGTTTGTTGCCATGGTGCCACTGATTATTGTGGCCGAGAAACAGCAGCGCATGCGCTTGATGTGCTTGGTAGCGATTGGCGCTATTGTGATTAGTTTAGCGGGGCTGGGACTACCATTATCGCCAGGTTATTGGCTGTTTGTATGGCTGTTTGTGTTCTTCACCGGATTTAATTTGCTGGAAGCGACGCTACCTTCCATGCTCAGTAAGCTGGCCCCGGCGGGCGCCAAAGGAACTGCGATGGGGGTGTACTCCACCAGCCAATTTTTAGGCGCTTTTTTAGGCGGTACGCTAGGCGGCTTGCTGGCTCACTATGGTGGTCTCAATGCGGTCTTTATTGGCTGTGCCGGGCTGGCGCTATGCTGGTGGATCGCCATGTGGCGGATGCCCGCACCGCCCCCGCTCTCCAGCGAAGTGGTGGCGCTCCACGAGACCCAGGTCGATGCGCTCGACCTGTTGATGGAACATTTAGCCGATGTCGTCGGCGTGGAAGATGTCATGGTGGTGCCGGAAGAGCGCTTGGTCTATTTAAAGGTGAACCGAAAGCAGCTTGATCAGGCAGCGTTGACTAAGCTAATGGCACCACCCAAATCTTAACTGAGATGGGGTTTCACTCAGTCGAATGTTAACTCAGCCGGGCCGTGATATGGCTCAGCTTGCAACTAATCCTACGTGACATCTATTAAAGGAGCGCCTTATGGCTCGCGGCATTAACAAGGTCATCTTGATTGGCAACCTCGGACAGGATCCAGAGGTGCGTTTCACCCCAAGCGGTACGGCCGTAGCGAACTTGAATTTGGCGACGACCGATACCTGGATGGATCGCCAGAGTGGGCAGCGTCAAGAGCGGACCGAATGGCACCGCGTGGTGATGTTCAATAAAACCGCCGAAATTGCCCAGCAGTACCTGAAAAAAGGTTCCAAAGTTTACATTGAAGGGCGCCTGCAAACCCGTAAGTGGCAGGATCAGAACGGCCAGGATCGTTACTCGACAGAAATCGTCGCGAACGATATGCAGATGCTTGACGGTCGTAGTGGTGACTTCCAAGGCGGCGGCGCTCCGCAAAATAACTATGACCAAAATTCTGCGCCCCAGAACGGTCCTGCTCAGAACAGCCCCGCGCAGAATAATCAGGGCGGCGGTTATCCTCAGCAGGGTGGGGCACGACAAGAGGGTGGTAATTATGCAGGCGGACAGCCTCCTCAGCAGCCGCCACGCCCCGCGCAACCAGCGCCTCAGCAGGGCAATCAAGCCCCACCGCCCAACCAGCAAAACAGCAGCTACGGTGCGCCAGACCCGGGTAACTTCGACGACTTCGACGATGAGATTCCGTTCTGAGGACGCTAATAGCTGAGCCCCAAAGGGCAGGGCGTGATGAGGAGAGGCTGTTTTGAAGCTGCTTATACTGGATGCCGGGCACTGCTTAAGCTTGGCACTAGCCCGGGAAGCAAGCCGTCGCGCCGATACAGAGTTAGTCATTGAACAAGGGACGACCATAACGCCATCGCGCCTTGAAGCGCTTGCGCCTGACGCGGTGATTATTCCGCCGTTGGCACGCCCCTTAAACATGACGCCAGCGGATGTTACCGCACATGCTGACGCGGTAGACATCTGTTTGGATGCCTGCCTAACCCAAGATGTAGCCTTGGTATGGTGTGTCTCTGATCAGCTTTACGAAGACGGCTTGGAAGTCCCCATTGATGAACATGTGGTGCCTGCTCCGCGAGACGAGAGTTTGCGCCGTTTGGTGCAGACCGGTAATCGCATACGCGCGGAATGTCAGCGCCACTTGATTGTCCGGCTAGGTCCGCTGTTTGCGCTGGAAGGCAGCCATGCATGGCTGAACGACATCATCGATAATCTAGTGTTAGGAAAAGCAGTGCGCGCAGCAGAAGATGTGATTTTTTGCCCGACCTCAGCCGATGCTGTTGCCATGGCGCTGATCGGCATGCTGCAGCAGCAGGCCAGTGGTGCTGATGCGTGGGGCGCTTATCATTTGGCGGGTACCGAACCGGTCAGCGCCTTTACGTTTACCTCTATGGTACGTACTCAGCTGTTAACGCATCTTGAAGGCCGCGGAGAGCAAGTCTCTCTCGGTGAAGTACAGCCGCTTAAACATCATCATGATGCCAAGCTGCGACGCGTCTTAAATTGTCGTCGCGTGTTAGATGTCTTTGGTGTCCATCAGAAGCCGTGGCGATTAGAGGCTGGACGCATGTTGGATGCCTGGTGTTTAACCCGTGAACGTAAACGTGACAGCGATACAGGAGCGTCGGCTTGATAAATGTGGTTCGCAGTCTGGTGTTTTATGCCGGCTACTTTTTTGCCATGCTGATGATTGGCATCCTGTTTCTACCCATTGCCCCGTTTCTTCCGCTGTCTGGCCGCTACCGCTTACTCAATTTGTATAACTACTTTTTGATGGTGTGGTTCCGTATTGCCTGTGGCGTGCGCTATGACATTCAGGGTCGGGAAAACTTGCCTAGCGGGCCCTGTGTGATTCAGGCCAATCACCAGTGTGAATGGGAAACGGTGTTTCTGCAGGTCATGAAGCCTCCCGTATGTACCGTACTGAAACGCGAGTTACTACGTCTACCGATCTTTGGCTGGGGGTTGCGCTTGCTGCGTCCGATCAGTTTGGATCGCTCCAAACCGGCGCGAGCGATGAAGCAGGTGCTGACTCAAGGCGTCGAACGTCTCGGTACCGGCATGTCGGTGTTGATTTTTCCGGAAGGTACGCGGGTGGATCCGGGGATCCGCAAACGCTATAACAAAAGTGGCAGCGTAGTGGCGTGTCGTGCAGGGGTGCCGGTCTTACCGGTGGCGCATAACGCTGGAGAGCGCTGGCCAGGGCGCCACTGGGTTAAGCGGCCAGGCGTTCTGCGTGTGCGCATTGGTAAACCTATTGAGACAGCGGGACGCATGCCGGATGAGGTGCTTGCGGAAGTAGAAGTGTGGATCGAAGCGCAGTTACAGGAAATTTCGGAAGTGCCGCGGCCTACCTCCCGTCCTAGTTCACGTTAAAGCGCTCTGCTTTTTGGTTACATGCTTCGTCAGCCACTGTGATATTAAACGACAATGGCGCCCACTGGGCGCCATTGTCGTTTTCATCATGCCTGCACTCTTATCAGCGTCAGTCGTTAAAACGCTGGAAGACTAAACATGCATTGGTGCCACCAAAACCGAAGCTATTCGACAAGGCGCGCTCTATCGTAACGCCATCGCGGCATTCGGTCACAATGTCAAAGCCTTCGGCTTGATCATCGAGATCGGTAATATTCGCTGAAGCTGCTACAAAGTTGTGTTGCATCATCAGCAGCGAATAAATCGCTTCTTGTACACCTGTGGCCCCTAGTGAGTGACCGGTGAGCGATTTGGTTGAGCTCATTGCGGGCGTAGTATTACCGAACACTTCGCGAATTGCCTTAAGCTCGGCAACATCGCCTACGGGCGTCGAGGTGCCGTGGGTATTGATGTAGTCAATATCGCCTTCGACTGTTGCCATCGCCTGACGCATGCAGCGCATGGCACCTTCACCCGAAGGGGCGACCATGTCGTGACCATCAGACGTTGCGCCGTAACCCACCAGTTCGCCGTAAATCTTGGCACCACGCGCTTTAGCGTGCTCAAGCTCTTCCAACACCAGCATGCCGCCACCACCTGCAATAACGAAGCCGTCGCGGGCCTTGTCATAAGGGCGCGATGCCTGTTCAGGGGTGTCGTTATAGTGGGTAGAGAGCGCGCCCATGGCATCAAACAAGCAAGAGAGTGTCCAGTGTTCCTCTTCGCCGCCACCGGCAAACACCACATCCTGCTTATTGAGCTGAATTTGCTCCATCGCACTACCAATGCAGTGCGCTGAAGTCGCACAGGCAGAAGAGATAGAGTAATTAATGCCTTTGATTTTAAACGGTGTTGCCAGACACGCAGAGACGGTACTGCCCATTGTGCGGGTAACGCGGTAAGGACCAACGCGGCGCAGGCCTTTTTCACGCAGTACGTCGGCTGCTTCAACTTGGTTAGCGCTTGAAGCGCCGCCAGAGCCGGCAATAAGACCAGTTCGTTCGTTGGAGACCTGCTCTTCGCTAAGCCCCGCGTCTTCAATGGCCTGAGCCATAGAGACATAGGCGTAAGCGGCCGCATCGCCCATAAAGCGGCGCAGTTTACGGTCGATGAGTGCGTCAAGATCGATATCGACGCTGCCCGCGACATGGCTACGGAAGCCACGCTCGGCATACTCTTCCTTAAAACGAATACCGCTACGCCCAGTTTTGAGCGCGTCCAGGACCTGTCGTTGGTCGTTGCCAAGGCACGATACGATGCCAAGGCCGGTGACTACCACTCGTCGCATGGGAGCCTCCTGTTCAGAAATTCGCAGTGGAGGTAAATAGGCCAACGCGCAGATCATTAGCCTGATAAATGTCGCGTCCGTCGACTGATACGGTGCCGTCGGCGATACCCAAGATGAGGCGTCGGGTAATAATACGCTTAATATTAATGCTATAGGTCACTTTTTGTGCATCCGGTAAGATCTGCCCACTGAATTTGACCTCGCCGCAGCCGAGCGCACGTCCACGCCCTGGGTGGCCTAGCCAGCCCAAATAAAATCCCACTAGTTGCCACATGGCGTCTAGGCCTAAACAGCCAGGCATAACGGGGTCACCGGGAAAATGGCAATCAAAAAACCATAGATCAGAGCTGATATCCAGCTCTGCGATCAGTTCGCCCTTGCCATGCTCACCACCTTCTTCGTGAATGTGCTTGATGCGGTCAAGCATCAACATGTTAGGAGCCGGGAGCTGCGCATTTCCGGGGCCGAATAGCTCGCCGCGCGAGCAGGCCAGCAGTTCTTCGCGATTAAAGGAATGTTGCTTGGTCACAGAGTCGTTCCGAATATCAAAATGGTTGTTGGCCGCATGCGGCACCGAAAGCCAAGGCATCGCACCGGAGTCTAGCGCCGAGGCACGGCCCGCAAGGCTTGGCCTAGTCTACTTCCCGAACCCCCTGAATGCACGTAACTGACCGTTTATCGGGTATATCTACCCGTTTTAATAGTTTGGTAGTAAGCACTATCGTGTCGGATTAGGTTCAATAACTACCAATTATGCACAAAAAAAGCCCCATTGCCTTAATATCCAGTATCCAAATTTTTAATTAAGCGGCATGATTGACGTTTTGAACGTTATTTTAATCAACCTTTACTTTGCAAAGGGTGTGTTGAATTTTCATGTGGCTCACTGGTTCTCTTAATCGTCCGTTAGTTTGGGTCGCCCTCATGGCTCTCCCCGCCTGCGTTTGGATCCCCGATACGACACTACGCATGGTGGCCGCCACGCTGGTCGCGGCTGGACTGTGGGACGCTTGGAATCAAATGCGTCAACAGCGATTACGCCTGCGATTGACGCAGGATGCACTAGGTCTGACCAGCGATGCCATGGTGATCTGCGATTTACATAACCGTGTTATCACGGTAAACCCAGCGTTTACTGAAATTACGGGCTACAACAGTCAGGAAGTCGTGGGTCTTAAATTAGAAACACTGGCGGCCCCTCGCCACGATAAAGCCTTTTATCAAACGTTCTGGAGTACGCTGAAAAGTACCGGCCGATGGGAAGGCGAAATGTGGAACCGCCGTAAGCACGGCGACGAGTACCCCGAGTGGTTAAAAGTACGTGCCGTGACCGACAAGCGGGGAAAAATAACGCATTTTGTCAACCTGTTCACCGATATTTCGGCACAAAAGGCGCGTGAGCGCGATTTGCGCCGCATCGGCTACGAAGACCCCCTCACCGGGCTACCCAATCGCCGTCGCCTTCACGACTTGCTTGCCTCGCGGCTGCGCCATCTGCGCGCAGGGGAGAGCCTGGACATGGCGCTAGTGGATATTGATGGGTTGAAATCGGTCAACGACAGCCTGGGGGTCGAACAGGGTGATCGCTTGTTAGCACGCTTTGCCCAGCGGCTAACCAGTTTTGTAGCAGGCAGTATTGTGGGCCGTTTAGGCGGCGATGAGTTTATGGTGATTCGCACCACTACCTTTGACGATCACGAGCCCTGGGTCGCAACATTGCGCGAGCATATGAGTCGGCCGTTTGAAATTAATGATCAATCGTTGCGCTTAGGCCTAACGATCGGCAGCTGTCGAGCGCCCGAAGATGGCAACGATTCGGGTGTGCTTTTCCAGAGATTAGAGTCGGCGCTCTATAGCGCCAAGCGGCTTGGACGTAACCATAGCCAGCGTTTTCGTCCGGCGCTAGATAAGCAGGACAATCCTCAACTGGCATTGGTCAGCGATCTGCGTGCCGCGATTATTTCCGGTGATCAGTTGGAGTTGCATTATCAAACCCAGCATGAACCTAGTAGCGGAGAGTTGGTCGGTATGGAAGCGCTACTGCGCTGGCGCCACCCCCAAGATGGCATGATCTCACCCGGTGACTTCATTCCGCTGGCGGAGCGGCACGGCTTAATGTCCCAATTGGGTGCCTGGGTGATCGAAAAAGCCTGTGCCCAGCAGGCACATTGGCACAATAGCACCATGCCGAAACTGACTATTTGGGTCAACATCTCGGCATTACAACTCTTTCAGGGTGATCTGGAAAGCCAGTTAGCAAGCTGTCTTAAGCGCTACCAGCTCAAGCCTTCTCAGATTGGCTTGGAGTTGACCGAGTCGGTACTGTTGGATGAGCGAGCGGGTGATATGGGACCGCGCCTGCAAGCGCTCCGTGACCAAGGCTTTGCGATTGCGATTGACGATTTTGGTACCGGTTATTCGTCGCTCGGCTACTTGAAACGCTTACCGGTAGATAAGATAAAGCTAGACCGTGCGTTCATTAAAGAGCTGCCCCATGAGCAGGCAGATGCTTCCATCGTCAAGGCAGTCTTAGCGATGGCAAAAGGGATGGGGCTCGGGGTGATTGCCGAAGGCGTAGAGACCAAAGAGCAGTGTCAGTTTTTGGTTAATGCCGGATGCACCTCTGTACAGGGGTTCTACTTTGCTCGGCCATTGTCCGCCGAAGAGCTGGAAAAACGTTTGACTCCTGCACCCGTACCCACCTCTTAAGCGTTAAGATCAGACCTTAGATAGCGGCTGATACCAACACACAGCATCGCCCATACCAGTGCGTGAACGGGAAGTAACCAAGGTGCCAGTGTCACCTCTGACAGAAGCGCGCCACCATAATAAGAAAGCGGGCCACTGACGGCACCACAAAGCGCTGCTAGCAGCGGGTAGCGCCACAGCCAAGCGAGCGAGTGGTATACCAGGGTGGCAAACAATGGCCACAGCATCCATAGCCAGAGTGGCAACAGCCCCGCTACTAGCGCTTGGTCATTGAAATAAAAGCCCCCCAGTAGGTGCAAACCCCCATCAATAAAGAGCCCGAGCAGAGCAAAGCCGGCAATAAATCGCCACTCGCCGGGTAAGGCGCAGCGCCATAGGTGCCAGGCTAACAAGCTGCTACCCGCCAGGGCTGCAACCCATGAGCCGCCTATTACGCATAGCAGCCAGCCAGCTTCAAAACGCAGGGCATTTAGCAGGAGCGCTTGCCATCTGCGGGTGGCCATTCAGAGCACGCCTGTGAGAAGAATTGGCTTCGCCGCCGGTTTGGCCAGTAATAAGTGGCAGGTGCCGATGGAGCGCTCGATAAAACCACCCTCGCAGTAACACAAATAGTAACGCCACATGCGTATGAAGCGCTCGTCATAACCCAGTGCATGTACTTGCTCCAGGCTCGCTTCAAAGCGGTGACGCCATTCACGCAACGTGCGCGCGTAATGAGGACCAATTTCATCCAATGCAATCACATTTAATGACGTTTTACGCATCATGCTACTCAGCATGGCGTGGTGTGAGGGGAGAAAACCTCCAGGAAAGATATAGCGCTTAATGAAGTCCATGTCGCGCTTGGCCTCTTCAAAGCGCTGGTCACGGATAGTGATGGCTTGCAGCATGGCCTGGCCATCGTCGGTTAGCAGACTATCCAGCTTACTGAGGTAAGTGTCCAGATACTGGTGCCCCACCGCCTCAATCATCTCGACTGAAATGAGCCGATCATAGAGGCCGGTTAATTCACGATAATCTTGTTTAAGCAGGGTGATTCGATCGGTTAGGCCCTCTTCCTGAATACGCCGTTGAGTATAGGCATACTGTTCATCGGATATCGTTGTCGTGGTGACACGGCAGCCACGGGTTTTGGCTGCATGAATCGCTAATCCTCCCCAGCCCGTGCCAATTTCCAACAGATGATGCTCCGGCTGCACATCAAGTTTTGCCAGCATCAGGTCAAGCTTGTAGGTGGAAGCTTCTTCCAGCGTGGCATCAGGAGAGGGGAAAATAGCGCTTGAATACATCCAGTGTTGACGATCCAAAAACGTTGAAAACAGGTCGTTGCCAATATCGTAATGGGCCGAAATGTTACGTTTAGAGCCACCAATGCTATTGCGCTGAAAGCGGTAGGCGGCCGCTAGTAACCAACGGCCAAGGCGGGCGCTACCATTTTCCATTCGTCCGTTAACCTGTTCAAGGTTGGCAGCGAACAGGCGAACCAAAGCGACCAGGTCGTCAGCGTCCCAATCTCCGTCCATATATGATTCGGCCGCGCCAACGGTACCGCCAAATGCCAAGCGCTTCCAGGCCCGGCAGTGGCGTATCACTACGGTCACTTGCAGTGGGCCTTGTTGGCCTAAGTGATGGCACTCATTACCCTCTATCAGGGTAATACGACCACAGCGGAAGGTGGTCAGTTGATCCATTAGACGTGATTTTAGCCACTTGGTTAAGCGGCTTGGCACAACTGGTTGCTGGTTCGCGGGTGTGGAACGCAGGATCGTCACTTTGCAGTCTCCTTGCGCTTGGGGTGGTCATGAACGGGTACGCGCTTCAGCCACAGGCGTAGCGCTTCAAAATGAATGCCGGTAATGGTTTTCAAACTCATCCAAGGCTGGCGTGCCAGGGTTTTTATCAATGCGCCTCGGGTGGCAGGTGACGCATCTAGGGTTAACGTGGCATCAAAATGGCAGTGTTGATCCTGCCAGTTCTCCATGTGTAAAAAGAGCTTTTTGCCGGGAGCATTAAATTTCCAGCGATAGGTCATATCCATGGGATTGAAAGGCGAAACATGTAGGTCTTTATCGAAATGCGCCTGGTGGCTATGACGTGAAGGATCCACAGCGCTGGCGTATTGGGTGCGCTCACGCCAGGGCGTGTTAGTGACTTCACTCAATACTGCCGCTAGCCTGCCCAGGTGGTCGTAGGCGTAATAGACGGAAATAGGGTTAAACATGCAGCCGAGCGTGCGCAGTTGGGTGAGCACGTAAATACGGCCATTAGGGGCACTGCCCAACTGGCGCACAAGTTCTTCGCGTACAGCCGTTTTCAGCGGCCGATCAGTCGGGCCTAGATAGTCTTCACGCCGAAACCGGGCCAACGCAGGCCGGCGAGCGCTAAAACCAGGCACTTTATCAAAGAGATCGGGCAGTTCATCCAGATCTAACCACACCATCCATATCTGATAACTAAAGGTATGTGATTTTGGCGTGAATCGACGGTGGCGCAAGGTGCCGCGATAAATGCGTGAGCGTGGTATGGCGATCATCCCAGACCCTCTACGCCCTGCGGCGTTAGCAGCTCATGGGCAGGCAGTGCGGAAGGTTGTGCAGGGGGCGGGGCCGCCTCATCACACCCCAAGGCCTGCGCCACCCGTAGGGCACTCCACACGCCGTCTTCATGAAAGCCGTTACGCCAGTAGGCGCCGCAAAAGTGAGTGCGATGGACTATCGACGAGATCTCCGCATGGCGATCCTGAGCCGCTTGACCTGCCAAGGTAAACTGCGGGTGCGCGTAGTTATAGCGGCCAAGCACCTTGCTGGGATCAATGCTGTCGCTGTCATTTAACGTGACGCAAAACGTAGTGTCACTGTCTATGCGCTGCAAGATATTCATATCGTAAGTGACCGATACCCGCGCTTCAGCCTCGCGCTGATCCAGGCGGTAATTCCAGCTCGCCCAGGCGCGCTTGCGCCGCGGCAGCAGTGCGGTATCAGTATGCAGCACCACCTCGTTATCCTGATATGGCATGGCGCCGAGCACCGCATTTTCCGCGTCGCTGGCATCGTCCAGCATCGCCAAGGCCTGATCCGCGTGGCAAGCGATCACTACCTGATCAAAGCGCTGGGTACTGGAAGGCGTGGTGATAGCCACCCCCGTGCTGTCGCGGGTAATCCGGGTGACCGGTGTATTGAGGTGAATGCGCGATGCATAGGGCGCCGTCAGGCTGGGGATATAGCTTTTCGAACCGCCTACTAGGGTGTGCCACTGGGGGCGGTGGTTGACCGATAGCAGGCCGTGATTACGGAAAAAACGCACAAAAAACGCCAGCGGGAAGGCGCGTAAATCACTGATGCTGGCCGACCAAATGGCGGCCCCCATGGGCAGTAGATAGCGCTGCTGAAAATCACGGTTGTAGTGGTGGCGGTCCAGGTACTCACCCAGCGTCATATGCTCGGGGAGCTGTTGGCTCTCCAGCGCTTTGGTGGCCTGCTTGTTAAAGCGCAGAATGTCACCCAGCAGGCGGTAAAAAGAGGGGTTAAATAAATTGCGTCGTTGGGCAAACAGCGAGCCCAAAGTATGCCCGTTGTACTCAAAGTCCCGCGCTGTCTCATGTACCGAGAAGCTCATTTCGGTGGCTTGTGAAGCGACACCCAGGGTGGCCATCAGGCGCTGAAAATGCGGATAGGTCCAGTCGTTAAAGACAATAAAGCCAGTATCGATAGCGTACGATTGCCCCTCAACGTTCACATCCATGGTGGCGGTGTGTCCCCCTAGGCGTGAATCCGCTTCAAACAGCGTGACCTCATGCTGGGCAGAAAGGTACCAGCCCGCGGCCATGCCGCTAATGCCGCTGCCGACAATGGCAATTCGTTGAGAGCCACCAGCGCTTTGTGACGAGCCTTTCATGATGACTCCTTTTGGGGACGGGTCATGCGCAGGCCAATCTGACGGCGCAGGGCGGGTGGTAAAATCCCTAGTAGTTTGACGATATAGGTAAAGCGGCGCGGGAAATGGATATCCAGCCGGCCTTTCACCAGGCCTGCAATAATCGCATCTGCTGCTTGGTCGGCTGTCACCTGCATCGGCATGGGGAAGTCGTTACGTTCGGTAAGTGGCGTTTTCACAAAGCCGGGGTGGATAAGGCTGACATCAATGCCTTCCTGATCAAGATCTAAACGCAGCGATTCCAGAAAGTAGCTTATGGCCGCTTTAGACGCGCCATAAGCTTCCGCGCGGGGTAGCGGTAAATAGGCCGACGCGCTGGAAGTGGCGGCTAGCCGGGCAGGCAAGCCCTCACGTCGAGCTGCCCGCAACAGGGGCAGGGCGGCTTCGACACCGTACAAGGTGCCGAAGAGATTCGGTTTAAAAACCCGCTCGACTAAATCCATATCAAACTGCTGAGCGTTAAGGTATTCGCAGGTGCCGGCGTTGAACAGCGCCAGATCTAACGCCCCTAGGCGCTCACGGATAATCTCGGTAGCGCCCAGTACCGCTTGGCGGTCGCTAATATCAAGTGGGAGAGGATGCGCATTAGGGTGATCCTGGCATAGCGCTTCTAGTGCCTCGGCGTTGCGTGCGCTAAGTACTACTTGGTGGCCTTGGGCGATGAGTTTACGCGCCAGTGCCTCGCCAATGCCTGAAGTAGCACCGGTTAACCAAATGCGTTGGGGCGTTTTCCATGTACTCATCAATCCTCCTAGTGCGCCCCGCCGATTCAATAAGGTTTAGGCAAGGCGTTTTTTTAACCAGCGAATGACGCTTCCCATCAACGGTAAGTGTTCGTAGAGCATGGCACCGGTATCGAAGTAGTCACGGTGCTGCGAGACGCGCCCATCATCGGCAAATATCAGTGCACTGCATCCCTCTACTTCTATCCTACGTCCGGAAGCTAGTTTTGGATGCACGAAAGACATGGTCCAGGTAACAAATGCCTGCTGCCCCTGCATCTGTTGAGTGTGGTAAGTAAAACGGCACTGTTCGACATTCTCGTACATGCTTGAAAAGTAACGTTCTAGCGCCGCGCGACCTTCGATGTGGTGCAACGGGTCGCTAAAAACAACATTGTCAGTATATACCTCGTATAGCTTTTCTGTACAGGTATTGTCTAGCTTGTTGAAGAAGGCGCAAAACGCTTCCAATGCCGCTGGCTCTGCCATGACAAGTCTCCTTTCTTGATGCCGTCATGAAGTCGCTAAAGAGGTTTATTTAGACAGCGATTTAAACGCCTCTAAGGCGCGCTGGCGTGCAGCTTTGTGGTCGACAATCGGCGCTGGGTAGGCGATATCGGTGAGTAGGTCTTGTGGCGGTGCATGGCGCGCCTTGGCAGGTAACTCAGCAAGTTCGGGAAGCCAGTGGGCAATAAACTCACCCTCAGCGTCAAAGCGAGTGGATTGGGTGGTGGGGTTAAAAATGCGAAAGTAAGGTGCGGCATCGGTGCCCGTTGAAGCTGCCCACTGCCAGCCACCGTTGTTGGCGCAAAACTCACCATCCACTAAATGCTCCATAAAGAAGGCCTCGCCGCGCCGCCAATCAATCAGCAGGTGCTTGCTTAAAAACATCGCTGTCACCATGCGTAAACGGTTGTGCATCCAGCCGGTGGTGACCAGTTGGCGCATCGCAGCATCGACTATCGGGTAGCCCGTTCGCCCCTCACACCATGCTTGAAATCCCTCATCATCGTTGCGCCAGGCTAACTGCTTAGTGTGCTCCTGAAAGGGTTGGTAGCGGCACACTTTGGGAAAGCCCACTGCCACATGCTGATAAAATTCGCGCCAGACCAGCTCATTGACCCAGGTTGTAAGGCCAATATCGCCATCGGCCAAATGGCCACCGTTTTCACTCATCACCGCTTGCAAGCACTGGCGATAAGAAATCATGCCTAGTGCCAAGTACGGTGAAAGCTCGCTGGTACCGCGTACCTTGGGCAGATCGCGCTGGGCCTTATAGTGGCGGCCACGAAAGCGTAGAAAACGGGCCAAGTTATCCGCAGCGGCATTTTCACCGGCAGGCCAAAGGCGACCGTCAACCGGCGTGCAGGCAAGTTCGGGCATTGCGGGCAGCGGGTCGCTCTCAATCGCCAGCGCCGTTTGCACCTTTGGCGTATCGCGCAGTGCCAACTGCTGGTTGCTAACTTGCTTATGCCACGCCTTGGAAAACGGCGTAAATACTCCGTAGTAGTCGCCTTTGCCGGTGAGCAGGCTGCCAGGGGCAAAGGCCACGGCATCGTGGTAGCCATGGGCGGCAATACCGGCTTTTCCAAAGGCTCTCTGCACGGCCTGGTCTCGGTGCCTCTCATTAAGAGCGTACTCGTAATTGAAGTGCAACTGCTCTATGTCATGCTCGCGTGCAATCTCAAGCAGCGCTTCAGGTGCCTGATCATAGCGTTCAATATCGCGATGCAGCAGCGGAATATTCAGCCCGTTGAGTGCAGCTTTTACGGAAGCCACGCCGCGAGCCCAAAAATCCAGCTTGTTGGCACCGTGCCCGTGGTCTTGCCACTGGGGTATGCTGCGCAAAAACACCGCTATGACGGGACCTTTAGCCGCGGCGGCGGCCAGTGCGCTGTTATCGTCAATGCGCAGGTCGCTGCGCAGCCAAATTAACTGCCGATTCATAGGCTTTCCTGTCATAAGGGGCTCCTGCGGCACAAAAAAATGGCCGGTCGCCAGAGGGCGAACGGCCAGGGTAAGAGCGGACTGGTTACAGTACGCCAGACTCGCGTAATAGCGGCCGCAAGCGAGCAATCGCCTGGGGCAGATCATCCCCAAGCAAGTGTACCGGGCCATCGCGCAGGTCGGCTTCGCGGAGACGAGCCACTTCGCCACACACGCCAATTGGGACGTTTAACGTCTCGGCCGCCTTGGGCAACGCTTGGTGAATATAGCTATCACTTTCTCGCTGACCGCTAGACAGCAGCACCATCGATGAGTGTAGCCGCGCGACTGCCTGAGGAAGGTCCTCAAGCGGCAGGGAGTGGTCAAGCATCTGCACTCGGTAGCCCTGCTCGCTGGCCATCAGTGCCGACATCAACACCCACAGCGGGCCGGGGTCGTCGGGCATGGCGTTGAGCAGAACCAGCGGGCCACGGGTAGCTTGGTTGGCATAATGTAAGCGGATACCCACCTGGCTGCGCAAAAAAGCTTCCAACGTGCGTCGAACTAGCTGATCTGCTTGAATGGCCCACTTTGCTTCCAGACTAAGAATAACCGGTTGCCATAGCTCATTAATCGTAATACTGAGCGGGTAGAGCGCCAAACTCTGGTGATAAAAAGCCTCTAGTTTGGGCAGGTCTAACGCTTCGATGATGGTTTGTAGTTGCTGGCGCTGGCTAGCCCAGTCGCCTGCATCGGGCGTAGGCGTCTCAATTGTTTCTGGCTGGTCAAGCAAGTCGGCGACCTGACTGACCGGCACACCACGATTGAGCCACTGTAAAATACGTTCAATTCGAGTGATATCGTCCTGAGCGTAAAGCCGATGACCTTTGGGAGTGCGCTGGGGGCGAATTAACCCATAACGTCGTTCCCAGGCGCGAAGCGTGACCGAATTAACGCCTGTCAGTCGAGACACTTCGCGTATCGGATAGAGTGGCGTATCGGGTGGGTGGGTCACCTTGAGACTCATGGACGCCAGTACCTCTTCGTTGGCTGCAGCGCGGTACTGCAGGGGCCTGTCATGGTTCGCCGCGGCGAAGGTGATTCATGTTCCATTTAAAGGTTGCCTGATTTAAAAACTTAACATTAGCACGATACTGTATGCCCATTTGTACAACTTGTCGCTACTCGGTACAACCTTTATAGGAATCCTTCTTAATCATTTAAGCCCCGTGCTTATTGAACCGACCGGCCTACTAGTGCTTCTCCTAAACGGTGTCCGGATAGCCAGGCATCCTCAACGCGACCGTCACGAAAGCTGTCACCGCATAGCGCCAAACCGTTGGCACTGTATAAGTAATCATATTCGCAAGGAATTGAGGGCTGCGCATAGCGCCAGCGATGAGCACCCGTTTCAATCAGCCGGGGGAGCGTGGCGGAAGGTGGGAAAACACGTTTCAGGGCGGTGAGTAGTTGTTCTGCCACCCACTCGGCAGGCTGCTCTAAATGGGCTTCGCTCCACTCAAGCTGTGCCAAAAGGCTAACGCTTTCCGGCTGTGTGTCGCGACCTGGTTTGGTTTGATTACGGGATACTATATTAAGGGCTGGATGCGCAAGGCGCGCCATCTGCCAGTCCGGGTCAACACCGGGTACGGCAGGAAGCGGCCCGTCAAAAATTGCCCATCCCGCCCAACAGGCCCGCTGTTCTCGTGATAAACACGCCGCTGCCAGAGTGTCGTCCCATGGTTCGATTAGCGCATGGGCCTGGGGAGGCGGCGCGTTAATCACGACTTGGTCGTAGGGCCCGTGGCGAGTTCCGTCAGCATCTACTAGCAGCCAGCCGTTGGGCGCGGGGATGAGCTTGTCGATGGGTGTGCCGGTATGCAGCTCTGCATTGGGCTGGGCCGTTAGCGAATCGGCCATATAGCGCGTCAAGGCACTCATTCTGGGCGCACCGGTGTAGCGCTTTTGGCCATCATTGTGCGCCTGCCAGCCGCTTGAACTAGCCTGATAGGTACGGGCCGGCCAAGCGGCTATGCAGCCAGCGGCGAGCCACTCATCGACGGCGCCTTGAAAATCTGCGTCGCGCACGCTAAAGGCCTGGGCGCCTAAATCAAGCGTCGCGCCGGGTCTGCGTTTACTCGACATGCGCCCACCGGGGCCGCGGGCTTTATCAAATAAGGTGACGCTGGCGCCGCTGCTGGTCAGGACCTGCCCACAGGCAAGTCCTGCGATGCCAGCGCCAATAACAGCGACTGAGTGATGGGTAGTAAGCGGCGGTAGCGGTTTAGCCATGAGCACTCGCAACTGTAGAAAGAGGTCGAATTAATCGTTGTGGAAGCGCATGGTATCAGTTGTGTATAAATATCGTACAATTTAGTTATCGATTAATGTATCTCGCTAAACTGACACCTAACAATGCCACTAAATAGGAGTAATTCCATGCGCGTACTAGTGACCGGAGGCAGTGGCTTTGTCGGCCAGCGTCTATGCCGACAGTTAGCCGAACAAGGCCACGAGGTGCAGGTGGTTTCCCGCTCGCCCCACCAAGTGCGAGATCAATTGCCCAGCAGTTGCGATATTCGCGATAGTGCCCAGGCGTTTATCGAATCGCCGCCGGATGCGTTAATTAACCTGGCCGGTGAGCCCATCGCCGCCAAGCGCTGGAGCGAGGCGCAGAAAGCCAAGCTGATTAACTCCCGTGTGGCGGCAACCCAGCAACTGGTGGCGCTCTGCGAACAGCTGAAGGCCAACGGCCAGCCGCTGCCTAAGGTGATGGTGTCGGGTTCAGCGATGGGCTACTACGGCGATCAGGGCAAGCGCGTGGTAACCGAGGAGACCATGCCCAACGATGAGTTCGCCCATCGGCTGTGCAAGCAATGGGAGGCCGCCGCTAAACCCATTGAGGCCATGGGTGTGCGGTTGGCGATTGTGCGCATTGGCTTGGTGCTAGAGGCGGGTGGCGGTAGTCTTCAGAAAATGCTACCTCCGTTCAAGTTAGGATTGGGTGGTCGTTTTGGTAGCGGTGAGCAGTTTATGCCGTGGATTCACCGCGACGATTTAGTCGCGGCGATCCTGTTCCTCATCGATCAAGAGGGTTTGAGCGGCCCCTTCAATGGCAGTGCGCCGCACCCGGTGACCAATGCCACCTTTACTAAAACCCTGGCCAAGCAGCTTAACCGCCCGGCCATTTTCCCAGTGCCCGCCTTTGTATTAAAAGCGGGTTTTGGGGAAATGTCGCGGCTGCTGCTCACCGGGGCCGATATGCGCCCCGCGCGCCTGGAAAAGGCAGGATTTAGCTTCCAATACCCTACTCTGGACAAGGCGCTTGAGGCGATTCTTTAGCGGTCAGCATCAACGGTGATAATCACCCGCACTGAATCAAGCCGCAGGCGGGTGTTCTCAATGGCTTCGCTGAGTGCCTTGCGCTCATCTTTAAGCGCGTCGATTTCTGCACTGCGCACCGCCGGGTTGTGCTCCGCCAGGGCGGTTAAGCGAGCAATCTCGGCGTCCAACTGAGTGCGCATACGCGCCTCGGCGTTCTCGACGATGCTGGGCAGCTGGCGCTCGGCTTCGCCTTCACCCTGCGTTAGCAGTTCACGCAGCTGGTCGTGACGGCTCTTGATCAAATCCCGTGCCAGCGACTTATTCACCTTCTGCAGGTTCTTGCCCAAGCCGGTGAAGGAGATTTTGCTGGTCAGGTTGGCGCCTGATTCATCCAGCAGTAAGCGCACCGCGGTGGGCGGTAGGAAGCGGTTAAGGTGCAGTTTCTTGGGCGCCGGGCAGTGGGTGCGGAACACCAGCTCGGCCATCAATCGACCGCTGGGAATAGCATCGTGGCGCAGCAGTGCGAGCGCCGAGTTGCCCATGGTGCCATCCAGCACGCGACCCATCATTTCCCGCAGCAATGGGTGCTCCCAGGAGAGCCGCTGAACATCGTCCCGCGCCAACGCTTGAGCGCGGCTGTAGGTGGCGGTAAAACCCTCTTCGCCTTTGACCAGACCCGGCAGCCCATCCAGCATATGTTGGCTGGGCTTTAGGTGCATTAAACCCTTGCCGATCTCCTGGCTCTCCACGCCGAAAATATCCAGCGCCCTTTCCAGGTAGCGAGGGAGCGCGGCGTCGTCATCAAGTTCACGCACGGCGTCGATGACCTGCTGAGCGTGGGCGGGGCGGCAAGCATTGAGCTCCAGCAGCCGGTTACGGCCCGCATCATGCTCCGCCAGCTTGGCGCTAAACATCGTACGGGTTTCGGCGATGATCTCGTCAAGCGCTTCATCATCCAGCAGGGCGTCGGCCAGGGCGTCGCCAAAAGCATCAAACAGCTCGTTGCCGACCCCATGAGGGGCGCTGAATGCATCCATACCTTCGTGGTACCAGCGCAGCAGGCGCTCACCGGGGCTGCCTTCGAAGGTCGGAATATGCAGTTCAATAGCGTGGCGTTGACCGATACGATCCAGGCGGCCAATTCGCTGCTCCAACTGATCAGGGTGCTGGGGCATATCGAACATGACCAGGTGGCGGCAGAACTGGAAGTTGCGCCCCTCAGAGCCAATTTCCGAGCAGACCAACACCTGTACACCCTCATCCTCATCAGCAAACGCCGCCGCCGCGCGGTCACGCTCTATCAGGGAAAGGTCTTCGTGGAACACTGGTGCGCGGTAGCCGCCCAGCACCCGTAGCCCTTCTGAAAGCCCTTCGGCGGTTTCCCGGTGGTGGGCAATGACCAGGACTTTTTCGTTAGCGAAGCCGCTCTCACTGTCGTCGCTGAGCTTTTCCAGCAGCCAGTTAACCCGGGGATCGATGTGCCACCAGTCTTCGCCGTTGAGCGGGTCATTGCTGAGCTCACGGTAGGCCGCATCGGGATAGATCAGCACGTCGGGGTGATCCATGCCGGTCTCAATCAACAGCTCGTCGAGGTAGTCGTCGTCACGTTCCAGGCGGCGCACCACCCGACGGTAGGCCGAAGGCAACGCTAAGGGCGCGAGGTTTAAGCGCCGTTCTGGGAAGCCGCCTACATGGCGGCGGCTGTTGCGGAACATTACTCGACCGGTACCGTGACGATCCAACAGCGCTTCACTTAACTGGGCGCGAGCGGTGTCCTGCTGCGCTTGGCTGGCTTCCGGGTTGCACAGAATGGCCAGCAGCGCCTGGCTGTCGCGGTCATCGGCTACCGCAGAAACATGAACACGGGCGCTAGGGTCATCGGGCAGCGCCTCCAGAGCATCAATGGCGCGGGCCACCTCGGTGTAATGGCTCTCTTCGGCCTTGAAGCGTTCAAGATCGTGGTAGCGCTCACTGTCCAGCAACCGCAGACGGGCAAAGTGGCTCTTGATGCCCATCTGCTCGGGGGTCGCGGTGAGCAGCAGCAGGCCGGGGATTACCGCCGACAGCTGCTCGACACATTGGTAGCCGGGGCCGCTACCCTCTTCACTCCAGTCGAGGTGGTGCGCTTCGTCGATGATCAGCAGGTCGAACTGACTGGCCAGCGCCTGCTCCTGGCGTTGCGGGTTGGCGAACAGCCAGCCTTGGCTGGCGAGTACCAGCTGCGCGCTCTCAAAAGGGTTGTAGCTGCCGTGGGCCTGACTTTGTGTTTCATCCAACAGCGTGACGTTGAGCGAGAAGCGTCGCAGTAACTCGACCAGCCACTGGTGCGTAAGGCTGTCGGGCACCAGAATCAGCGCCCGCTCAACGCGGCCGTTGAGCAGCAGGCGGTGCAGAATCAGGCCGGCTTCGATGGTTTTACCCAGGCCGACTTCATCCGCCAGCAATACGCGGGGCGCATGGCGGTTGGCGACTTCATCGGCAATATAGAGCTGGTGAGGAATCAGGTCGATACGCGGTCCGGAAAAGCCCAGCGCGCTGTGCTGCTCAATACGCTGATAGTGGTGCAGGGTACGAAAGCGCAAATCAAACCAGTCGTTGCGATCGACTTGGCCGGTCAGCAGGCGGTCCCGCGCTTGATCAAACTGCATGGTATCAGCGAGTTTGGCCTCGGGCAGTTCGCGCAGATTGCCCTCCTTGTCTTCACCGATATAGGTGATTAGGCCGTGGGTCTCTTTGCTATCGTCAACCACCATCTGCCAACCGTCGGCTGATAGGACACGGTCACCGCTGCCGAACATGACGCGGGTCAGCGGAGCCTGGCGGGTATTGTAGGTACGGGTTTCCTGACTGGCACTGAACAAAATGGTAACGCTACGGGCGTCGCAGTTAAGCACGGTGCCGAGCCCAAGCTCAGCTTCACCGTCGCTAATCCAGCGTTGGCCGGGAGAAAAATCGCTCATGATGCCTCGGAGGAGTCTGCAAAACGGGTCGACTGCCGCCGGAGGGGAGCATCGGCGGCAACAGGGCGGGGGATTCTAACGCAAAGCAGCGGGGGGATTAAGGTGTATCGGCATCAATCTTTTAACCAGCGGTCTAGATGAGCGCGGGTAAGTTCGCCCACATGTACCTCTAAGGTATTTCCCTGGCCATCGAATAAAACGGTAGTGGGCAGCCCCGGTGCTTCGAAAAGGGCCATTAACTGTTGGCTGGGGTCGCGCAGAGCATAGCGAAATTCAAGCTGCTGCTCATCCAGGTAGCGCACCATCGGCAGTAGGTCTTCGCCTTGGTTAGCCACCACCACGCTAACGCCATCGCGCTGAGCGGCCTCCTCAAGCAACGGCATTTCACGCAGGCAGGGTGGGCACCAGGTCGCCCACAGGTTGACGATAATCCGGTCAGCATTGTCGGTCAGTGAGGGCAGATGCACGTCATTGCCTTCCACATCCTCAAGGGTGACCTCAGGTAGGGCGTCAACCGCAAAGTCTTTACCCAGGGGCGCCAGGGTGACTAGCACCAGCCAGAGGCTGGAGGTGGCGACTAGCATGGCCATTGCACCGCCCATAGCCAATAACCGCGCCCGCAGCGTCCAGGCTGTCCATACCAAGCCTGCCGCCATCCCCCAGAGGCCGTGGTAGCCGGGTTGCCAGACTTTGAGCGCTTCAAGCGGGGTGTCGCTATAGCTATCCAGATGGAGCAGGATATGGCCCATCCGAGCGCCCACTAACCAAACAATAATAAGCCCGGTAAACCAGCGCTGCTGAGACGGGCGAGGTAGCCCTAACAAAAAGCGCGCGCAGAGCAGCAGAAATAGCGCGCAGCCAACGGCGTACAGGCGTGGTAGCGAAATCAGTAGCGGGCCGAGAGCAATGGCATTCATGGGTATCCCGTTCAGGTTTTCAACGTAGGTTTTTAATTCGGGTTTCCAGTTAAGCATGTCGTGAAGCAGGTACACTAGGAGACCATATCATTTGAGCTGAAAATTACGGAGACGTTATGCCCCCACCCGCTTTTGATAAGCTGCGCGCGTTAGCGATCGGCTCCCAAGCGATTGGCTTGATCCTGATAATGACGCTGGAAACGGTGATGGGCAATGCGGCCCGCCCTTGGCAGGGTGTGGTGCTCGCGGGCATGTTAGCCACGGCATTATCGATTGCACTGGTGCGTCTTTATCGACGCAATCTAGCGCGCAAGCGTTGGGCCGAACGCCTGGAAGCCAGCGACGAGTACGAAGAGCATGACGATGCCTAACGCCAATGGTTGAGCATGCTGGCGCTGTGCAGGGTGTTGGTGGGGGGCATCCACGCGGTGTAGGAAGAGGGTGTCCGGGTGCGCCTGCTGGTCGATGATATTGGCGCCATTTCAACGCTTGGTTAAGCCATAAACCCAAGTTTGAGAGCTGGCTGTAGACCATTTTGCGAAGTAGCGTTAGAAGCCGATGCTTGTGTTTTTGGCTTTCCAGTTCCAGATTAATAGCAGCCTTAACGATTGACCGCTGAGGCACACTAAAAAATGAATAACCTCTTACGACACTGGGAGCGACAAATAATATGATCAATAAGCGCGCATTAGCCACCGCTGTGGCGGCCTCAACCCTGGCAATGACCGGAATCGCACAGGCAGAGGTCAAAGTTGGCTTCTTGGGCGGCTTTACCGGGGGAATCGAAAGTTTAACACCACCCATTTTTGCAGGAGCGCAATTGGCCGTAGAGCAGGTCAATGAGCAGGGTGGCATTCTAGATGGCCAAACGTTGGTGATGTCGTCTGGCGATACCACCTGTTCCGATGCGTCGGCTGCTTCTAACGCCGCCGACCGTATGGTGAACTCTGAGAATGTGACAGCGATTGTCGGTGCACTATGTACGGGGGCAACCATTGCCGCGGCGAATAACGCCGCTATTCCCGGTGGTGTATTGATGGTTTCACCCGCTTCTACCGCTCCGGCAGTTTCAGAGCTGGATGACAACGATTTGGTGTTCCGTACCGTACCGTCTGACGCCTTCCAGGGTGAAATGCTGGCTAAGCTGCTGCTGGAGAAAGGGATTGATGCAGTGGCCGTTACTTACGTCAACAATGATTACGGTCAAGGGCTTTCGGATGCCTTTAGCGCTGCCTTTGAAGAGGGCGGTGGTGAAATTACCGAAAGTCTTGCTCACGAGGATAACCGTGCGGATTATCGTTCTGAGCTAGGTTCACTTTCTGTCAGTGGCGTTGATACTCTCGTTGTACTGGCCTATGCCGATACCTCTGGTCAAACGGTGCTGCGTCAAGCCTATGAAAGCGGCATGTTTACCCAGTACGTAGGCGCCGACGGTATGGTCGGCGATAGCCTTATTGAAGCCATTGGTGCGGATGTTCTGGACGGCATGATCGCTACTCGCCCCGGCAGTCCTGACCTGCCCGGTACCGATATCTTTATCGAAGCCGCCGAAGCAGCTGAGCTAGACCCCAGCGCAGTATTTGCCGCCCAAGCCTACGACGCAGCCTTTCTGATTGCATTGGCAATTGAGCAGAACGGCAGCGCTGACCGTGAAGGGCTTTCCGAAGCGCTGCGCAGCGTCTCAAGCGCCCCCGGCGAAGTCATTCTGCCCGGCGAGTGGGAAAAAGCGGTTGAGTTGATTGCCGCAGGTACCGATATTAACTACGAAGGCGCGTCTGGCTCTCATGAGTTTAATGAAAACGGCGACGTGCCTGGCGTGGTGGTAGAAATGGCTGTCGAAGAGGGCACCTTTACCAGCAAAGGTCAGGTTGATCTTTAAGCTTCCCGCTAAGCGTTAAAACAAATGCCCGGCTATTAGCAGCCGGGCATTTTTTTATGGGTCAGTAGGTGAGGGGATCAGCTATGACTTTTGATCTTCTCGGGTAGTAGCCCTTTGGGTGCAAAGCGCAGCACCAGGGTGATCAACAAACCAATCACCAGCACCCGTGCCTGAAGGGCGCGGCTATCTATATTGCTGGGCGCATCCCAGCCGAAAGTGCCTTCGCCAAAGGCCACGGCTAGCTGCATTAAGAACAGCGCCAGCGGCTCAGACATAATCCAGATGATATACACTGCTACTGCACCAAAAATGGTGCCCAGGTTATTACCCGGCCCGCCAAGAATCACCATCACCAGCACCAGGAACGTGTGATTGAGCGGTAAATAGCCCTGAGGATCAAAGAGGCTGTTAAAGGTACCCAGTATGCCGCCGCCGATGCCCATCAAAATGCAGCCAAGTACGAAGATCTCAAGGCGGCGTTTATTGATATCTTTGCCCATCGCAGCGGCAGAAATTTCGTTATCGCGAATCGCCCGGATCATACGGCCCCAAGGGGCGTTATAGGCGCGATTAAGCAGCAAGAAGATCACCGCAATGATCACCGCCGTAAACGAAAGGTAAATTGCTCGCGAGAGGGTAAACCCCAGCTCGGCTGGTCCCGGCGTTGGCCATGGCAGCGGTGACACCGTGGCGGTGCCGCGGGTCAGCCAGTCAGAGTTCTTCAAAAACGCCTTGATGATCTCGGCTATGCCCAGGGTAGCAATGGCCAGGTAATCGCTGCGTAAACCTAGGCAGATATGACCGATAAAGTAGCCCACGCCCCCCGCCAGCGCGCCACCGACAATCCAACCGATCCACGGCGGTAAGCCCAGCCCCCCAACAAAGCCTGCCTGGGTTTGAATGGCGCTGGTGACATCACGCAGTTGGTTAATGACCACGAGGTAAAGCACGATACCTAGCACCACCGCGAGAAACGTACGCAGAGGTGTGGGCATGCCTAAACGATCCAGCTTGCTGACAGCGACAATCAGTATGATAGAGGCAGCGCCATACAGCAGTACGCGACCTAGTTCCCCGGGCAGTGAAGTTCCCCAAAAGGCATCGTTAACCGGAACACTGAAGAACATCGCACAAAAGCCGCCCAAGGCGACAAACCCCATTACGCCTGCGTTGAACTGCCCCGCGTAGCCCCACTGAATGGTTAAGCCAAGTGCCAGGATGGCGTAACAAGCGGCTTCAACGAGCATTCGCGTGCTGTAAGCCGCCCCCATGGTGGCGTAAACCGCTAAAATAGCCACAAGCAGCACACTAAACAGGAGTAACTCGCGTAGCGGGAAGCGTCGCGCTTGAGTAGCGTCTTTTGGTGTGTAGTCCGGGTTGCGCGGTTTTGCTGAATTGCTCATTAGATCACCTTGCCCTTAAAGAGACCGGTGGGTCGCCACACCAGAATGGCGACCAGAATGAAAAACGGCACCACGATTTTGTACTCGGTGCCCACAAAGGCGAGGTTCGACGGTAGCTCCAGCCAGTCCGGTAGACTGTCGCGGAAGGGGCGCAGCAGCACGTTCCAGTTAAATACCGCCAGGGTTTCGGCAAAGCCGACCACAAAGCCACCCGCAATGGCGCCGTAAGGGTGGCCAACGCCGCCGACAATCGCAGCGGCAAAGATGGGCAGCAGTAGGAAAAAGCTCAAATCGGGCTTGAAGGTGACATCCAGGGAGAGCAGCGTACCGGCAATAGCGGCCAGCGCTCCTGCAATCATCCAGGTCACCGCCACAATGGTATTGGTATTAATACCCGATGCCTGGGCCAGCTCAGGGTTATCCGACATGGCACGCATTGCTTTACCTAACCGCGAACGGTTAAGGAAAAGGTGTAGTGCGACGACCGCAACGATGGTAATCACAAACAGATAAATCTGCGGTTCGGTAATCACAATCGGTGCCCGGACACCCTCGAAGGGCAGCGCAAGGCGGAAGATCTCTTTGCGGTCATCAACATACAAACTCTGCCCGCCAGTGCCCGAAAAGAGGCGAATCAAGCCCTGCAGGATCAGCGTGACACCCAGCGAGCCAATCACCAGCACTATGGGTTTAACGCCATGGGCGCGTAGCGGCTTATAGAAAGTCTTGTCGATACCTACGGCCAAGGCCGCCGTCAACAGCATTGCCAGCGGCAGCATTAAAACTGCGGTTGGCACGCCGAGGCTGGCGCCTGCAGCCGGAAACAGCGTCGTCAGCAGCAGCACCATAAAGGCGCCAAAGGTCATCATGTCGGCGTGGGCGAAGTGGGCAAAGCGCATGATACTGAAAATCAGCGTTACCCCAATGGCCCCGATGGCATAAATGGAGCCGCTCACGCTGCCCGAGATCACCACATTATTGATGAAAAAAACCAGTTCGTTCACGTATCTCTCCCTGGGGCTAGCCGCCCAAAAAGCTTTTGGCGACATCGGGGTCGGCGAGTAGTGCGGCCCCGGTGTCAGTAAAGCGGTTTTGGCCAGCGGCCAGCACAAAGCCTTTATCGGCTATCGCTAATGCCTGTTTGGCGTTCTGTTCCACCATCAAAATGCCCACGCCAGCGGCGTTGATCTGTTTGACGCGGTCAAAGATTTCATTCATGTAGAGTGGCGACAGCCCCGCGGTGGGCTCATCGAGCAATAGCAGGCTTGGTTCGGCCATTAAGGCTCGCCCCATAGCGACCATCTGGCGCTGACCACCGGAGAGCTCACCGGCGGGCTGGCGTCGTTTTTCATAAAGCGGTGGGAAAAACTCATACACCTGAGCCAGCATGCGCTTAACGTTTTGCGGCTTTAAAAATGCCCCCATCTCCAGATTTTCCTGCACCGAAAGGCTCGGGAAAACGTTCTTCTCCTGGGGCACAAAGCCCATGCCGCGCTGCACCAGTTGGTTAGGCGGCAGGTTTTGGATTGGTTGGCCGTTAAGCAGTATTTCGCCCTGATTAACATGCAGCAGGCCAAAGACCGCTTTCAGCATGGTGGATTTGCCAGCCCCGTTGGGGCCAACGATCACCCCGACCTCATCGGCTTCCAGCGTCATGTTTACCCCGTTAAGGATATTCATACCGCCATAGCCTCCATACACATCCCGCGCGTCGATTAATGGCCTGGTTGTTGATGGCATAAGCAAAGTTTCTCAGCAAGGTCGCTTACTTAAAGCGACATCATTGTAGTCATTGGTGGGTAGCGAAAAGATCACCCTTAAGCGGCATCAGTGCCAAAGTAGGCCTCAATAACCTCAGGGTTGTTTTGGATATCGTTGATATGCCCCTCCACCATCACGCTTCCCTGGGCGAGCACAATCACCGGGTCGCAGAGGCGGGCAATCATCTCCATATCGTGCTCAATCACTAAAAAGGTGTATCCCATCTCCCGGTTAAGGCGCTCAATATTATCGATCAAATCGCCCAGCAGGGTGCGGTTCACCCCGGCGGCGATCTCGTCAAGCAGCACTACCTTGGCATCCGTCATCATGGTGCGACCAAGCTCTAACAGCTTTTTTTGCCCTCCGGATAAATTGCCCGCGAGCTCATTTCGCACGTGATGTAAACCCACGAAATCGATGACTTCCAGCGCGCGGCGGCGCACCTCGGCCTCTTCCCGACGCACCTTGGTTGGCTTTAACCAAGCGCTGAAAAGGCTTTCGCCGGCTTGCCTGGGCGGCACCATCATCAGGTTTTCCAGTGCACTCATCTGGCTGAACTCGTGGGCGATCTGAAAGGTGCGTAGTAATCCGCGATGAAAGCGCTGGTCGGCGCTAAGCGCGGTAATGTCTTCACCATCGAGCAGAATTCGGCCGCTATCGGGCGCTAAGGCACCCGCAATCAAGTTGAACAGGGTTGATTTGCCAGCGCCATTGGGTCCAATCATGCCGGTAATGGAGCCCTTTTCTACTTGTATAGAGCAGTCGTTAATCACCTGTAAGCCGCCGAACGCTTTGTTGACTCGCTGTACATCAATAAGAGGGTTCATGGTGTCTCCACGCGGCGCAGGCGGCTAAGAAGCCGCCTGCGTGCCGTTGTTAAGTTGTTTGTCGTGGTTTTTTGAGCCACCGCTGGCTGGCAGCAAACGCGCCGACGATCAGCAGCGCGCCAAGGGTGGGGGTAAGATAGCCATCCACCTGAGGAATCGTGCGTAAAAATACAAAGGCGACAGCAGCGGGCGCCACAAAGCGCACCAGGAACCGCCAGAACTTAAACCAGGTGACGTTGGTGCCCAACTCTTTCATCACTTCGCTTTGGGTCAACGCCCAGCCTGCGAACAGAGCAATTAATAATCCCCCTACCGGCATAAAGATATTGGTCAATAGCTCAATAAGGTCGAAAGCACTGCGCCCAAACAGGCGATGGAATATCGTCCCCTCGGCCCACACATTGAAGCTGACGACCGTCAACAGTCCCATCGCCCAGGCGGCGATCACCATAATAGTGACTGCCTGAGGGCGGGTCATATCAAAACGCTCTACCAGGAACGCTGCGACGGGCTCAATCAGGGAAATGGAGGAACTGATGGCGGCGCCCAATACCAGGATAAAGAACACGCCGCCCACTAAAGCGCCAAATGGCATTTCGGCAAATGCCAGCGGCAGGGTGACAAACATCAGTCCAGGACCCTGGCCGGTTTCTAACCCCGCGCCAAATACCAGGGCAAAAATGGCCAGGCCAGCGACCATCGCCACGGCGGTATCGACAATAGCGACGGCAAAGGCGGTTCGGGTCAGCGACACATCGCTAGGCATATAGGCGCCGTAGGCCATGATGGCCCCCATGCCTAAGCTCAACGTAAAGAACGACTGCCCCATGGCCTGTAGCCAGCCCTCAAGGCTAAGGTCAGCAATGTTGAAGGTGAACAGGAAATTAGCCGCGGCGGCTAGGTCTCCATTGATAACGCTGTAGGCCAGTACCACCAGCAGAATGACAAACAGCGCGGGCATCATGATCCGTAGCCCCGATTCGATGCCTTTATGTATTCCCATGCCGACGATCAACGCCGACGCTGCAATGAAAATAGTATGATAGAGCGTCATTAGGCCAGGCGACGCTAGAAGGGCATCGAAGCCGTCGCTAATGGTTTGCGCATCAGCTCCCACCAACGAACCGGTCAGCATTAGCCCGGTGTAGTGGATCGCCCAACCGGCAATCACGGAATAAAAGCTTAGAATTAAAAACGCCGAGGCGGCACCCAGCCAGCCGATCATTTCCCAAGCTCGCGAGGTGCCGTGGGTTTTGGTGAGATGTCGCATGCCCATAATCGGGCTTTGTCGACTGTTACGCCCCAACATGATCTCGGCAATGAGAATAGGAATACCGACTGCGAAGATGGTTAGCGCGTACACCAAAATAAAGGCGCCGCCGCCGTTTTCACCAGTCAGGTAAGGAAATCGCCACAGATTGCCTAAGCCGACGGCGGAACCAACCGCCGCGAGAAGAAAGGTACCTTTATGCGTCCAGACGTTTTGACCGCTCATGGGTAAGAGTGTCCGTTTTTCGGTGCAGGATGGGGTAGTATCCAAACACCTGTATGAATATAGAGATGCCAGCGTGCCTTGGACGCGCTGAATTTAACGTTACTGTGCGATAGAACGCGCCGCCTTTCCAGCGTATTAGCGTTTAGGCTGCGTTAAGGGGGCTCTATTGGCAAAGGGTTAACGCTGGGAGCCGTCTGAGCGCAGAAGCAACTAAGCATAAAAAAACCCGCTTTCGCGGGTTTTTGGTGACTCACTGCTTGGAGCGGGTTACTTCTTGCTGTAACGCTTACGCTCAGTCTCTTTCAGCAGCTTTTTACGCAAACGGATATGCACAGGCGTGACCTCGACGAGCTCGTCGGAATCTAGGAACTCGATTGCCTGCTCCAGAGAGAACTTAATCGGCGGGGTTAGCACGATGTTCTCATCGTTACCGGTGGAGCGCATGTTGTCGAGCTTCTTGCCTTTGGTGGGGTTAACCACCATATCGTTAGCGCGATTGTTGATACCGATCAGCATGCCTTCGTAGACTTCCGTGGCGTGATCGATAATCAGCTTGCCGCGCTCTTGCAGTGCATACAGTGCGTAGGCGAGTGCTTTACCGTCAACCATTGAGACCAATACGCCGTTACGACGCTCAATAGAGGCTTCAGGCTTCAGCGGGCCGTAGTGATCAAAACGGCTGGTCAGGATGCCGGTGCCCGAGGTCAGGGTCAGAAACTGACCACGGAAACCGATCAAGCCGCGGGCCGGAATGATGAAGTCCAGGCGAACCCGTCCCTTTCCATCCGGCAACATGTTGGTCATCTCGCCTTTACGATAGCCCAGCTCTTCCATGATGGAGCCTTGGTGCTGCTCTTCACAGTCGATGATGACCTCTTCGTAGGGCTCCTGCTTCTCACCGTCGATCTCTTTGATGATCACTTCGGGGCGACCTACGGCCAGCTCAAAGCCTTCACGACGCATGGTTTCGATCAACACCGAAAGGTGCAGCTCGCCACGCCCGGAAACCTTGAACTTCTCAGGGGTTTCGCCCTGTTCCACGCGCAGCGCCACGTTGTGGATCAGCTCTTGTTCAAGGCGATCCTTGATATTACGGCTGGTCACAAACTTGCCGTCTTTACCGGCGAACGGTGAATCGTTGACCTGGAAGGTCATTGAGACGGTCGGTTCGTCGACAGACAGCGGCGGCAGCGCCTCGACCTTGGCCGGATCGCATAGCGTATCCGAGATTGACAGATCGTCGATGCCGGTCACACAGACGATATCGCCCGCGGTGGCTTCGTTGGTCTGCACGCGCTCAAGGCCCATATGGGTCATGACCTGGCCGATTTTGCCCTTACGCACATTGCCATCAACGCCGATGATCGACACCTGCTGGTTCGGTTTCACCGCGCCACGCTTGATGCGACCCAGGCCGATAACGCCTACGTAGCTGTTGTAATCCAGTGCCGAGATCTGCATCTGGAAAGGGCCGTCAAGTTCAACCTTCGGCGGCTCAACGATATCGACGATGGCCTGGAACATGGGGTCCATGTTGTCCGCCAGCTCTTCAGGATCCATACCGGCAATGCCGTTTAGGGCGGAGCAGTAAATGATCGGGAAATCGAGCTGTTCGTCAGACGCGCCAAGGTTGTCGAACAGATCAAAAATCTGGTCGATAACCCAGTCAGGGCGAGCGCCGGGACGGTCAATCTTGTTGACCACCACGATAGGCTTCAGGCCTTGGGCGAAAGCTTTTTGCGTCACAAAGCGAGTTTGCGGCATTGGGCCATCAACGGCGTCTACTAATAGTAGAACCGAATCGACCATCGACATGACGCGCTCTACTTCACCACCGAAATCGGCGTGCCCAGGCGTATCCACGATATTGATGTGGTAGCCGTTACCTTGGCTGTCTTGCCATTGAATGGCCGTGTTCTTGGCCAAAATGGTAATGCCACGCTCTTTTTCCTGATCGTTTGAGTCCATGATGCGCTCTTGACCTTCTGCTTTACGGTCAAGGGTGCCGGACTGGCTCAGGAGTTTGTCGACCAGTGTGGTTTTACCATGGTCAACGTGGGCTATGATCGCGACGTTGCGCAGGTTATTAACCGCGCTGGAGTTTTGCTGGTTTTGCATGCTGAGAGAGAACTCTTGTGAACACCCGTTTGTCCACGGGTCGGAAAATGCGGGTCGCAAGGGCTGGCAGTTTGCCGACCATCTTGGCTCAGGGCTTGCGTCCAATCGCTATTCTACCATGTCAAAGGCTTCGCTGATATTACTGGAGCGCTTATCGACCTTGGTCGCCCCTAGGAAAGTTTTCGCAGCGAACCTCCATCCGCTAGAATAGCGCTTTTCCCATTGGGGCAGGAGCATGACCATCGGCAACCTGATGCGTTTGTTAAGCGATGGCGAGGTTCACTCTGGCGAGCAGCTGGGTGAAACGCTGGGTATTTCTCGTGCTGCGGTGTGGAAGCAGTTAAAAAAGCTGGAAGCGTTGGGCGTCGAATTAGTGGCCGTCAAAGGACGTGGCTATCGATTGGCGCAGCGCCTGGAGCCTTTGGAAGGCGCAAAAATTGTCGAGCGTTTGCCTGCGCAGGCACGCCATCACCTTACACGCCTGTTTGTGGAAGATCAGTTGCCCTCCAGTAATGAGTTCGTACGCCAGCGATTTGAACAGGGCGCTGGGCATGGAGAAGTGTGCCTGGTTGAACTGCAAACGGCGGGGCGTGGGCGACGCGGTCGCGTCTGGTCGACGCCTTGGGGGCAGAGCTTAATGCTCTCGTTGGGCTGGCGCTTTGAATCGGGTATCGCGGTGTTGGAAGGGTTGAGTCTGGCCGTTGGGGTTGTAGTGTCGCAGGTGCTAGAGCAGCATGGCGTGGCGCCTAAGCTTAAGTGGCCTAACGATATATTGCTGTCCGAACAGGGCGATGCAGAGGGCGACGAGCTAGGTAAGCTGGCCGGCATTCTTATCGAAGTGACAGGCGATGCAGCGGGCCCCTGCGAAGTCGTCATTGGGATGGGTATGAACCTGTGGCTGCCCGCTGCTCAGCGGGCAGCGATCGACCAGCCGGTCGCGGCGCTTTTCGAGCGGTTGCC
Source organism: Vreelandella sp. ssv (assembly GCF_059448525.1). Classification (NCBI taxonomy): domain Bacteria; kingdom Pseudomonadati; phylum Pseudomonadota; class Gammaproteobacteria; order Oceanospirillales; family Halomonadaceae; genus Vreelandella; species Vreelandella sp. ssv. The sequence continues at coordinate 157,176 of NZ_CM182545.1, forward strand.
GGACATCTCGCGCAATCAGTTGGCCTCAGACGTAGTGTCGGGCCTGCTGGCGATGCTGGCTGACTTTGAGCATCATGGCTTTGGCGCCTGGCAGGATGCGTGGAATCAGCGTCACGCCTATGCAGGCCAGCCGATTAGAGTGATTCAAGGGCAGAAAACCAGCGATGCTATCGCCGGAGAAGTAGATGAGAGTGGTAACCTCTGGGTTACCGAAAATGGTCACTCGCGACGCCTAGCCGGCGGTGAGATCAGCGTACGCAGGCGTTTATGATTTTGGATCTTGATATCGGCAACACGCTGTCTAAATGGCGGCTCAAGGATGCCGAGAGTAGCGAGATAAGGTCGCGAGGGGCGGTGTGGACTCGTGAAGAGTGGCGGCCTGGGGCCGATATTCCCGATCTTGACGTGGTTGAGGCGGTGCGTATATCAAGCGTTGCCAGGGCAGCCGTGCTGGAAGAGACGGTCGCTTTGCTGCGCCGCCGGGTACGCCATGTGTACGTAGCGCACTCTACCCATGAGGCGCTCGGCGTGGTGAATGGCTACGAAGAGCCGGGTCGCCTAGGCGTCGATCGTTGGATGGGGGCGCTGGCGGGCTATCAGTTGGCGGGCGGTTGCTGCGCGGTGGATTGCGGAAGTGCCATTACGATCGACTTTGTGCTCCCAGGCGGCCAGCACCTAGGCGGCTTTATTATCCCCGGTCTTCGCTTGATGAAAGAGAGCTTAAAGCTCGGTACTCGTAATGTCGCCATCGACCCTGAAAGCGAGGCCGATGAGCTTTTAGAGCCGGGGCGGCGCACCGTGGATGCCGTCAACCACGGTATTTATATGGCCGCCGTCAGTGCCATTAACCGCATTTATAGTGAAGTGTGCGATCAAGAAGGCGTGGCGTTACCGATGCTGCTGACAGGAGGCGATGCCCGGGTTGTCTCCCGGGGGGTGCAGGTGCCTCATGCCGTATGGCCGGACATGGTCTATGGCGGCTTGGAGGCATGCTTTCCGATGACCTTTGCTGAACGTGCCGGTAAAATGTCAGGAGCGCCGCGAGTGCCTGAGCCTGTGTCGCTAGAAAAGATTCGTGCGGGACTTGCATTCTCAATGTTGCTTTGACAGAATGCAGCGCGTTCGAAGGCGAGGCATAAGCGTCTCGCGATGTTGAAAGTGCTGATGTTTTATGAGTTGATAAGCTAAGCTTTTCATAGCCATAACGATTATCAGGCTTGACACATTTTTGAAGGCTGGCATAATATGCCGCCACGTTGGAGAGATTCCCGAGTGGCCAAAGGGAGCAGACTGTAAATCTGCCGCGAAAGCTTCGAAGGTTCGAATCCTTCTCTCTCCACCAGAATTAGGCCGCAGCGATTTAATCGGTGCGGCTGAATGATAAGCCGGTAGCGGGCATTGTCTACGAATTATAGCTTGGTAAAGCTATAAGGCGGCGCATAGCGGATTGTCATTCAAGACAGGTTCTGCGGGCGTAGTTCAAAGGTAGAACCTCAGCCTTCCAAGCTGATGGTGCGGGTTCGATTCCCGCCGCCCGCTCCAGTTGATGTGTTTAGCTCATGTAGCTCAGGGGTAGAGCACACCCTTGGTAAGGGTGAGGTCGACGGTTCAATTCCGTCCATGAGCTCCATATTGCAGATAAAGCGAGCGAAGCTCGCTTTTTTTGTCTCTGCGCTTAGGTGGCTTGAATAGGGTCTGAGCGTAAAGAAGGGGTTGTCAGAAGTGGCTTTCTTCGCTACCATGGCGCCCGCTGTTGTATAGGCGATTGAAAAAGACGCTTATCGATAGATGTAGAGTTGTTAAAATCAGTACGACGATACAGGCCAGTAGCTCAATTGGCAGAGCAGCGGTCTCCAAAACCGCAGGTTGGGGGTTCGATTCCCTCCTGGCCTGCCAACCTTCCCCAGGTTGGTATGTCTTTTTCCAAAATTCTTTTATCGTTCGCCGCACCCTGAGGAGTCTCGTTTTTATGAAGCCTGGTTCTGTAAAACATGGCGCCGAGGTGCAACAGACGCGCCATGACGGGCTCAAGTGGGCGGCGGTCGTGGCGCTGCTTGTCGTTGCAGTCGTTGGTAATACCTATTTCGCCGATATTGGCCTGCTCTACCGCGTGCTTGGTGTGGTGGTGTTGTGTGTGATTGCGGGTTTGATCGCGCTGACCACTACCAAGGGTCGTGATTTAGTAGAGCTTGCCAGAAGCGCCAAGAAAGAGATTCAGCGCGTTGTATGGCCGACCCGTGCCGAAACCATCCAAACCACCGCCATCGTGCTGGTGGCGGTGCTGGTGGTGGGGCTGATGCTGTGGTTGATCGACACTCTTCTTGGCTGGGCGATGTCCGGCGTCATTGGTTAGGAGTTTTCATGTCCAAACGTTGGTACGTCGTTCACGCTTATTCTGGCTTTGAAAAGCATGTCATGCGCTCCTTGATTGAGCGTGTGAAAATGTACGGTATGGAAGATCGCTTCGGCGAAATTCTGGTGCCGACAGAAGAAGTCGTCGAGATGCGTGACGGCAAGCGACGCAAGAGCGAGCGTAAATTCTATCCCGGCTATGTATTGGTCGAGATGGAAATGGCCGACGAAACATGGCATCTCGTCAACGAAACGCCACGTGTGATGGGCTTTATCGGCGGCACGAAAGAGAAGCCTGCGCCGATCACGTCACGCGAAGCAGATGCAATTTTGCTGCGTGTTAAAGATGGCACCGACAAGCCGCGGCCCAAAACAATGTTTGAGCCGGGCCAATCAGTGCGTGTTGTTGACGGGCCGTTTGCTGATTTCAACGGCGTTGTCGAAGAAGTGAATTATGAAAAGAGTCGTCTGCAGGTCAGCGTGCTGATTTTCGGGCGCTCTACGCCTGTTGAGTTAGAGTTCTCTCAGGTTGAGAAAGAGTAAGTTTTGATTCGCGTGAGACGACTCAATAGTCGTCTTGCTGGTACCGGGGAGCCTTCGGGCGCTATTACCCAATTGGAGCATAAACGATGGCCAAGAAAGTACAGGCTTATATCAAACTGCAGGTTGCTGCAGGTAAAGCCAATCCAAGCCCGCCGGTAGGCCCAGCACTGGGTCAGCACGGCGTGAACATCATGGAATTCTGTAAGGCGTTCAACGCAGCGACTCAAGAGATTGAGCCGGGTCTGCCGACGCCAGTCGTGATCACTGTCTACTCTGACCGTAGCTTCACGTTCGTCACCAAGACGCCGCCTGCTGCCGTGCTGCTGAAAAAAGCGGCGGGTATCAAGTCCGGTTCTGGTGAGCCGAACAAGAAGAAGGTTGGCACTGTGACGCGTGAGCAGCTTGAAGAGATCGCCAAAACGAAAGAGCCTGATTTAACGGCTGCGAATCTTGATGCCGCTGTGCGCACCATTGCTGGCAGCGCTCGCAGCATGGGCCTAAACGTGGAGGGTCTCTGATCATGGCTAAACTGTCTAAGCGTGCGAAGGTAATTCGCGAGAAAGTAGACGCTACTAAATCTTACTCTATTGAAGAAGCGGTAGCGCTGCTCTCTGAGCTGTCTACGGTTAAATTCAAAGAGTCTGTTGATATTGCTATCAACCTTGGCGTTGACCCGCGTAAATCAGACCAGGTTGTGCGTGGCGCTACCGTCATGCCTAACGGTACTGGTAAAGACGTACGTGTTGCGGTCTTCACTCAAGGTGCCAATGCCGATGCCGCTAAAGAAGCCGGTGCCGACATCGTGGGTATGGATGACTTGGCCGAGCAAGTGAAAAAAGGCGTGATGGATTTTGACGTCGTTATCGCTTCGCCAGACGCTATGCGCGTTGTTGGTCAGTTGGGTCAGATTCTAGGTCCGCGTGGCCTGATGCCTAACCCGAAAGTTGGCACCGTAACGCCTGATGTGGCGACTGCGGTCAAAAACGCTAAAGCGGGTCAGGTGCGTTTCCGTACCGACAAAAACGGCATCATCCACACTACCCTGGGTAAAGTGGATTTTGACGTGGCAGCTATTAACGGCAACCTGGAAGCCCTGGTTGCTGACCTTAAACGCCTCAAGCCGAGCGCGTCTAAAGGCATTTACTTCAAAAAAATGACTCTGTCCACTACCATGGGTCCGGGTTTAACAATCGATCACTCTGCTTTCGCATAAGCGAGTCATCGTTGGTTTTTTTGTAGGAACCGAGCAAGAACTTTGCGGTCCCCCGTTTGGTTATTAACACTGGCCGGGGCATCGTCAAAGACCGCAGGTGCCGCGCTTAGTATGTACACTTAGCATTTTGTATATACAGGGGCGGCTTAATTGCCTCATAAGCGCCTGCGCAGATGGTGTGGCCGCCAGTTGGTTAAGCTTGAAAGCTTTCTGGTGAGCACCATCCCCAAGGCTTTCCGCATTGCAGTTTTTTGCAATTAAGAGCGGAAAGAGATGGTAACCACCGGGACCTTCTTGGGTTCCGGCACGAAGGAGTGATCACTGTGCCACTAGCACTTGAAGGCAAGAAAGCGATTGTTGCCGAGGTCAGTGAAGCGGCCAAGGGCGCACTCTCCGTCGTAGTTGCTGATTCTCGCGGCGTTACGGTTGGTAAAATGACCGATCTGCGCAAGCAAGCGCGTGAGAATGGTGTAGAGCTGCGTGTTGTTCGTAATACGCTGGCTCGCCGCGCTCTCGAGGGCACTCAGTGGGAGTGCTTGAACGATAGCTTTGTTGGTCCTACGTTATTGGCTTTCTCTACTGATCATCCGGGCGCTGCCGCTCGTTTGTTCAAAGAGTTTTCCAAAACGAACAAGGACTTCGAAGTAAAAGCGTTGGCCTACGAAGGCGAGCTGATTCCGGCTGCTGACATCGACCGTCTGGCAACCCTACCGACTTACGACGAAGCAATTGCCAAGTTGATGTCGGTAATGAAAGAAGCCTCCGCTGGCAAGCTGGTTCGTACTCTGGCCGCACTGCGCGACCAGAAGCAAGAAGCAGAAGCTGCTTAAGCAGCGTTTCTTGCAGGCGGCGTGAACGATCTGATCGCTACGCTGCCTGAACCGAGCAATGAATCCTGAGTCATCGGCTGACCGAGACTCCCGCAAAGTTAGGAATGAAACAATGGCACTGTCTAAAGACGATATCATCAATGCTGTAGCCGACATGTCCGTAATGGAAGTTGTCGAGCTGATCGAAGCAATGGAAGAGAAATTCGGCGTTTCTGCAGCGGCTGCCGTAATGGCTGGTCCGGCTGCTGGCGGCGAAGTAGCTGAAGAACAGACTGAATTTGACGTCGTTCTGACCGCTGCTGGCGACAAGAAAGTTAACGTGATCAAAGCAGTACGCGAGATCACCGGCCTTGGCTTGAAAGAAGCTAAAGGTGCTGTTGACGGCGCTCCGGCGACCATCAAAGAAGGTCTGTCTAAGGACGACGCTGAAGCAGCTAAAGCTAAGCTGGAAGAAGCGGGCGCAACCGTCGAGCTCAAGTAATTCTTGTGCGGACGGCTTTACGCGCTGCGTAAGCTTCCACGGCTGGCGGCGGGATATCCCGCTGCCGGCCTTTTTCTGTTGCAACTGGTGTTTCATTAAAAGCAGTCGCAATGGAAACGTAGAAATAGTGTTATCGACTACAGTGTTATCGAACTAGATTTTCGACGGCGAGCTACCGATTTAGGAGCTTGCTGTCTGCGTCTGACGAAGCCCGCCGGGCAGCGATGACCACGCATCGGTCACCCATGGTGAACAAGCTGGGGAATACAGATGGCTTACTCATATACTGAGAAAAAACGCATCCGCAAGGATTTCGGCAAACTGCCCCAAGTGATGGATGTGCCTTACTTGCTGGCGATCCAGCTTGATTCCTATTACGACTTCCTCCAGCAAGATCGTTCGCCCGACGAGCGTCACGAAGTCGGTCTGCACGCGGCATTCAAGTCCGTGTTTCCGATTGAGAGCTTTTCCGGCAATGCAGCGCTTGAGTATGTCAGCTACCGCTTCGGCACGCCGGCGTTCGATGTTAAGGAGTGCCAGCTGCGCGGCGTGACTTACTCCGCCCCGCTGCGCGTTAAGGTTCGCTTGATCATCTATGATCGCGACTCCTCGAACAAAGCAATCAAAGATATTAAAGAGCAGGAAGTCTACATGGGGGAAATCCCCCTGATGACCGAGAACGGTACCTTTGTTATCAACGGTACTGAGCGGGTTATCGTTTCCCAGCTCCACCGCTCACCCGGTGTGTTCTTTGATCATGACAAAGGGAAGAGCCACTCTTCCGGTAAACTGCTCTATTCAGCCCGCGTGATTCCTTACCGTGGCTCCTGGTTAGACTTTGAATTTGATCCCAAAGATAATGTCTTTGTACGTATTGACCGTCGCCGCAAACTGCCGGCGTCTGTTCTCATGCGTGCGTTGGGAATGAGCACCGAAGAGATCCTTGCCGAGTTCTTCGAAACCAGCGTTTTCCATATCGAGAAATCCGGTTTCTCTGTAGAACTGGTTCCGTCGCGGCTGCGTGGCGAGACGGCTACTTTCGACATCAAGGATGGCGAAGGTAATGTGATCGTTGAAGAGGGTCGCCGGATCACCCAGAAGCACATTCGTCAGCTTGAAAAAGCCGGCCTTGAGCGTCTGGATGTGCCGATGGAGTACCTGTTCGGTAAAACCCTGGCCAAAGATCAAATCGACTCCAAAACAGGCGAGTTGATCTGCCCGTGTAATACCGAGATCTCACCGGAAGTGCTCGAGCGTATGGCTCAGGGTGGCATTGCGCTGATCGAAACCCTGTACACCAACGACCTTGATTGCGGTTCTTTCATCTCCGACACCCTGAAACTGGATGCCACTAATTCAGCTCTGGAAGCGTTGGTCGAAATTTACCGCATGATGCGTCCCGGCGAGCCGCCGACCAAAGAGTCTGCGGAAACGCTGTTTAACAACCTGTTCTTCAGCGAAGACCGCTACGACCTGTCGGGCGTTGGCCGCATGAAGTTCAACCGTCGCCTGCGCCGTGATACTGACACCGGCTCTGGCGTACTGGATCGCAAAGACATTCTTGATGTACTGCGCGAGCTGATCAATATCCGTAACGGTTTCGGTGACGTTGATGATATCGATCACCTGGGTAACCGCCGTATTCGCTGTGTTGGCGAAATGGCCGAGAACCAGTTCCGCGTTGGTCTGGTGCGTGTAGAGCGTGCTGTTAAAGAGCGTCTTTCCATGGCGGAAAGCGAAGGCCTGATGCCGCAAGACTTAATCAACGCCAAGCCCGTTGCGGCGGCGGTGAAAGAGTTCTTCGGTTCCAGCCAGCTTTCGCAGTTTATGGATCAGAACAACCCGCTCTCGGAAGTTACCCACAAGCGTCGTGTGTCCGCACTCGGCCCCGGTGGTTTGACCCGTGAGCGTGCTGGCTTCGAAGTACGTGACGTTCACGCCACGCACTACGGGCGTCTATGCCCCATCGAAACGCCAGAAGGCCCGAATATCGGTCTGATTAACTCGCTGGCCACATACAGCCACACTAACAGCTACGGCTTCCTTGAAACGCCGTACCGTAAAGTGGTGGATCGTCAGTTGACCGACGACATCGTTCACCTCTCGGCGATCGAAGAGGGCGACTTTGTTATCGCCCAGGCGTCAGCAGCGGTGGATGAGTCCAACAAGCTAAGTGATGACCTGGTTCAGGTTCGTCACCGCGGTGAAACGACCTTTATGCGTCCTGAACAAGTGACGCTAATGGACGTATCGCCACGTCAGGTCGTCTCCGTCGCAGCGGCATTGATTCCGTTCCTGGAGCACGATGACGCCAACCGCGCCTTGATGGGTTCTAACATGCAGCGTCAGGCGGTACCGACCCTGCGTGCTGATAAGCCGTTGGTAGGTACGGGCATGGAGCGCTTTGTTGCCCGTGACTCCGGTGTCTGTGCGGTGGCCAATCGTGGCGGTGTGATTGACTCCGTTGATGCGCGTCGTGTCGTGGTGCGGGTTAATGAAGATGAAATCATCGGCGGTGAAGCCGGTGTTGATATCTACAACCTGACCAAGTACACCCGCTCGAACCAGAACACCTGTATGAACCAGCGCCCCATCGTGCGGCCTGGCGACAACGTGGCGCGTGGCGATATTCTCGCTGATGGCCCGTCTGTCGACATGGGTGACCTGGCCCTTGGCCAGAACATGCGCATCGCGTTTATGCCCTGGAACGGTTACAACTTCGAGGACTCGATCCTGCTTTCCGAGCGGGTCGTCCAAGAAGACCGTTTCACTACGATCCACATTCAGGAACTGACCTGTGTGTCTCGCGACACCAAGTTGGGCTCGGAAGAGATTACCTCCGATATCCCCAATGTGGGTGAGTCGGCGCTCTCCAAGCTGGATGAGGCGGGCGTTGTTTACATCGGTGCAGAAGTCGGCCCCGGCGACATTCTGGTCGGTAAGGTGACACCGAAGGGTGAAACCCAGCTGACGCCAGAAGAGAAGCTGTTGCGTGCCATCTTTGGTGAGAAAGCGTCTGACGTTAAAGACACTTCTCTGCGTGCCCCGACCGGCATGAAAGGCACCGTCATCGACGTTCAGGTGTTCACCCGTGACGGCGTTGATAAAGATTCCCGGGCGCTATCCATTGAGCGTACGCAGCTCGATGAAGTGCGTAAGGATCTGCAAGAGACATATCGTATTGCTGAAGACGCAACGTTTGAGCGTCTAAAGCGCACCCTTGATGGTCAGGGCGTTAATGGCGGACCGAACCTCAAGAAAGGTGATGTTCTCGACGAAGCGTACCTGGATGAATTGCCGCGCCAGCAGTGGTTCAAACTGCGCATGCAGGATGAGTCCTACAATGAGCTGTTGGCTCAGGCCGACGAGCAGCTTGAAAACCGTCGTAAAGAGATGGACGAGCGTTTCGAAGATAAGAAGCGCAAGCTGACCCAGGGCGATGATCTCGCGCCGGGCGTGCTGAAAATCGTCAAGGTCTACATGGCCGTTAAGCGTCGTATCCAGCCAGGCGACAAGATGGCGGGTCGTCACGGTAACAAAGGTGTTATCTCGGCCATCATGCCGATCGAAGACATGCCGTTTGACGAGAAGGGCGAGCCGGTTGACGTGGTGCTGAACCCGCTGGGCGTACCGTCGCGTATGAACGTCGGTCAGATTTTGGAAACCCACTTGGGTATGGCAGCACGCGGCTTGGGCGTCAAGATCGAAGCCATGCTGCGCGATGCGCGCGGACAGCAAGTGGCCGAGATTCGTGACTTCCTGGGGCAGATCTACAATACGCAAGGTACGCGTGTTGAAGACCTCGATTCCCTGACCGACGATGAGATCATCGCGCTGGCGAAGAACCTCAAAGGGGGTGTGCCGATGGCCACGCCGGTGTTTGACGGTGCCAAAGAGCACGAAATCAAGCACCTGCTGAAGCTTGCTGACATCCCAGAGTCGGGTCAGATGGCCCTATTCGATGGCCGTACCGGTGACGCCTTTGATCGTCCGGTTACCGTCGGCTACATGTATATGTTGAAGCTTAACCACTTGGTAGACGACAAGATGCACGCGCGTTCTACCGGTTCTTACTCGCTGGTTACCCAGCAGCCCTTGGGTGGTAAGGCGCAATTCGGTGGTCAGCGCTTCGGTGAGATGGAGGTGTGGGCGTTGGAAGCATACGGCGCCGCATACACGCTTCAAGAGATGCTCACCGTCAAGTCGGACGACGTCGAAGGCCGCACCAAGATGTATAAAAACATCGTGGATGGCGACCACACCATGCAGGCAGGCATGCCGGAATCCTTCAACGTACTCGTGAAGGAAATCCGCTCGCTGGGCATCGATATCGAGTTAGAGAGCTAGGAGCCGTCACATGAAAGATTTGGTGAAAGTACTCAAATCGCAGTCTCAGTCCGAAGAGTTTGACGCGATCAAGATTACCCTTGCGTCGCCGGACATGATTCGCTCCTGGTCGTTTGGCGAGGTGAAGAAGCCTGAGACCATCAACTACCGTACCTTTAAGCCGGAGCGGGACGGTCTGTTCTGCGCCAAAATTTTTGGCCCGGTAAAAGACTACGAGTGCCTGTGCGGCAAGTATAAGCGCATGAAGCACCGCGGTATTATCTGTGAGAAGTGTGGCGTTGAAGTAACCAAAGCCGCCGTGCGTCGTGAGCGCATGGGGCACATTGAGCTGGCCTCACCGGTCGCGCATATCTGGTTCCTGAAATCGCTGCCGTCGCGTATCGGCATGTTCCTCGATATGACCCTGCGTGATATCGAGCGCGTGCTCTATTTCGAAAGCTTTGTCGTTATCGACCCAGGCATGACCACGCTGGAGCGTGGTCAGCTGTTGAACGACGAGCAGTACTTCGAAGCGCTGGAAGAGTTCGGCGATGACTTCGACGCCCGTATGGGTGCTGAGGCCGTCCAGGAGCTACTGAAAGACATCGATCTGGAAGAAGAGATTAACCACCTGCGTGAAGAGATTCCGCAGACCAACTCTGAAACCAAGATCAAGAAGCTTTCCAAGCGCCTGAAATTGCTTGAGGCGTTCTACCACTCCGGCAATGCGCCTGCGTGGATGGTCATGGAAGTGCTGCCCGTGTTGCCGCCGGATCTGCGTCCGCTGGTACCGCTTGACGGTGGCCGTTTCGCGACCTCTGATTTGAACGACCTTTACCGTCGTGTGATTAACCGTAATAACCGTCTGAAGCGTCTGCTTGATCTCAATGCGCCGGATATTATCGTGCGCAACGAAAAGCGTATGCTTCAGGAAGCGGTCGATGCGTTGCTGGATAACGGTCGTCGTGGCCGCGCGATCACGGGCTCTAACAAGCGTCCGCTGAAATCGCTTGCCGACATGATCAAAGGTAAGCAGGGTCGTTTCCGTCAGAACTTGCTGGGTAAGCGCGTCGACTACTCGGGCCGTTCGGTGATTACCGTAGGTCCGACGCTGCGTCTGCACCAGTGTGGTCTGCCCAAGAAAATGGCACTTGAGCTGTTCAAGCCGTTTATCTACTCCAAGCTGCAGTCGCTGGGCTACGCCTCAACGATCAAAGCTGCCAAGAAAATGGTCGAGCGCGAGCTGCCGGAAGTATGGGACATCCTCGCCGATGTTATCCGCGAACACCCGGTACTGCTTAACCGTGCACCTACGCTCCACCGTCTGGGCATCCAGGCGTTTGAGCCGCTGTTGATCGAAGGTAAAGCGATCCAGCTGCACCCGCTGGTATGTGCCGCCTACAACGCCGACTTTGACGGTGACCAGATGGCGGTACACGTACCGCTGACGCTGGAAGCCCAGCTTGAAGCCCGTGCGCTGATGATGGCGACCAACAACGTGCTGTCGCCTGCCAACGGCGAGCCGATCATCGTACCGTCGCAAGACGTTGTTCTGGGGCTGTACTATATGACCCGCGAAAAGATCAACGCCAAGGGCGAAGGCATGGTGTTCTCTGACCTCAATGAGGTGGAGCGCGCGTTTGGTACGCAGTCAGTAGCGCTGCACGCTCGCGTTAAAGTGCGTTTAGACGAGATCGACGTTGAAGAAGAGACTGGCGCACGCAGCTTCCATCGCCGTATTTACGATACGACGGTAGGCCGTGCACTGCTGTTCCGCATTCTGCCGGAAGGAGTGCCGTTCGAGCTGATTGATCAGCCGATGAAGAAGAAGGCGATCTCCAGTCTTATCAATGAAGTCTATCGTCGCGCTGGTCTGAAACCGGCCGTTATCTTCGCTGACCAACTGATGTATACCGGCTTCCGTCTGGCTACTTGGTCCGGTGCGTCAATCGGTGTTAACGACTTCGTTATCCCCGAAGCGAAAACCGAAATCGTTGACGCGGCGGAAGCCGAAGTGAAAGAGATCGAAGATCAGTTCTCTTCTGGCCTGGTAACTGCTGGTGAGAAGTACAACAAAGTTATCGATATCTGGTCTAAGGCCAACGACAAAGTCGCCAAGGCGATGATGGTAGGTATCTCTAAAGAGACCGTTATTGATCGTGATGGCAACGAGGTTGAGCAAGATTCGTTCAACAGCGTCTTTATCATGGCCGACTCTGGTGCGCGTGGTTCTGCTGCTCAGATTCGTCAGCTTGCCGGTATGCGTGGCCTGATGGCCAAGCCGGATGGCTCGATCATCGAAACGCCGATCGTTGCTAACTTCCGTGAAGGTCTGAACGTACTTCAGTACTTCATCTCGACCCACGGTGCACGTAAAGGTCTTGCGGATACGGCTCTGAAAACGGCCAACTCCGGTTACCTGACGCGTCGCTTGGTAGACGTAGCGCAAGACTTGGTCATCACTGAAGTTGACTGTGGTACTGAAAATGGCCTGACGCTGCACCCAATCATCGAAGGCGGTGACATCATTGTACCGCTTTCCCAGCGTGTACTAGGCCGCGTGGTGGCTCAGGATGTCATTCATCCGGGCAGCGGTGAAGTGCAGCTTGCTAAAGGTACTCTGCTCGACGAGAAGTGGTGTGCCGAGCTCGATACCATGGGTGTCGACGAGATCATCGTGCGCTCTACGATCACCTGTGAGACAGCGCATGGCGTATGTGCCTCCTGTTATGGTCGTGACTTGGCGCGTGGGCATCAGGTCAACATCGGTGAAGCCGTCGGCGTTATCGCTGCACAGTCCATCGGTGAGCCGGGTACCCAGCTGACCATGCGTACGTTCCACATCGGTGGTGCGGCATCGCGTTCTTCTGCGGTTGATAGCGTACAGGTTAAGCACGGCGGTAAGGTTCGTCTGCACAACATCAAGCACGTTGAACGCGCAGACGGCAAACTGGTCGTGGTATCGCGTTCAAGCGCCCTGGCAGTGGCAGATGACCACGGCCGTGAGCGTGAGTACTACAAGCTGCCTTACGGTGCCGAGCTTTCTGTACGTGATGGCGATGTTGTGGATGCCGGTTCGATTGTCGCCAAATGGGATCCGCACACCCATCCGATCGTGGCCGAAGTAGAAGGTAAGGCGCAGTTCATCGATCTTGACGAGGGTGTCACCATGCACCGTAGCGTCGATGAGATGACCGGCTTGTCTTCCATTGAGGTTATCGAGTCAGCCGCACGTCCGATGGCAGGCCGCGACAAGCGTCCGATGGTCATGCTGCAAGACAGCGCGGGTGAGTACGTGTCTGTGTCCGGTTCGAATACCCCAGTGCAGTACTTGCTGCCTGGCAACTCGATTATCTCGGTCGACGATGGCGTGACGATCGGCGTGGGTGAAGTCGTCGCCCGTATTCCGGTAGAAGCTTCTGCGAACAAAGATATCACCGGTGGTCTGCCGCGGGTTGCTGATCTGTTCGAGGCGCGTAAGCCGAAAGAGTCGTCTATCCTGGCGGAAATCAGCGGTGTCATTAGCTTTGGTAAAGAGACCAAAGGCAAGCGTCGCTTGATGATTACCCCAGAATCAGGCGATCCATTCGAGGCGCTGATTCCGAAGTGGCGTCAAATTGCCGTCTTCGAAGGTGAAACCGTCGAGAAGGGCGAAGTGATTTCTGATGGCCCGAGCAACCCCCACGATATCCTGCGGTTATTGGGTGTTGAGGAACTCGCCAAGTACATCACTGCCGAAGTGCAAGACGTTTATCGTCTGCAAGGCGTTGGTATCAATGACAAGCACATCGAAGTGATTGTGCGTCAGATGCTGCGTAAGGTAGAGCTAACTGATTCAGGCGACTCTGATTTCATCACCGGCGACCAAGCTGAGCTTGTGCGCGTGCTGGAGCAGAACGAGCGTCTTGAAAAAGAGAAAAAATTCCCAGCCAAGTATCAACGTATGTTGTTGGGTATCACCAAGGCCAGCTTGGCTACCGAATCGTTCATCTCTGCGGCCTCCTTCCAGGAGACAACCCGCGTACTGACGGAAGCGGCGGTCACCGGCAAGCGCGATTACCTGCGCGGCCTGAAAGAAAACGTGGTAGTTGGACGTCTAATCCCGGCGGGTACCGGTTTGACTCACCACGCAGAGCGTCGTCGCAAGCGCGAAGACGTTGAGCAACTGTTCAATCCTTCGGCTACCGAAGTCGAACAGGAGCTCGGTGCCCAGTTGACCGCACTCGACTCTGATGACGAGCTGTAGGGCTGGCACTCAAAGCAGTAAGCATGAGTAAGTAAAACGAATAGCTGACCTGAAAAAGCGTCCCCTTGCCGGTAAAACCGCCGGCAAGGCTTGACGAAACCTAGGGTCAGCCTTTAGAATGCGCAGCCTTTAACAGTGGGGTGGGTGCGCCCGCATCCGCTGCACGTATTTGTTAAAAGGCAAGGCAACCATTGGAGTCAGCTAAACACCATGGCAACGATTAATCAGCTAGTGCGTAAGCCGCGCAAGCGCCCCGTCACGAAAAGTGACGTGCCAGCGCTGCAGGCTTGTCCGCAAAAACGTGGCGTATGTACGCGCGTTTACACCACCACCCCGAAGAAGCCTAACTCGGCCCTGCGTAAGGTTTGCCGTGTGCGCCTGACCAACGGCTTTGAAGTGTCTTCTTACATCGGTGGTGAAGGTCACAACCTTCAAGAACACTCTGTCGTTTTGATTCGTGGCGGTCGTGTAAAGGATTTGCCAGGTGTGCGTTATCACACCGTTCGTGGCGCCCTTGACACCTCTGGCGTTCAAAATCGTCGTCAGGGTCGTTCTAAATACGGTACTAAGCGTCCTAAGTCCTAAGTTCAAGTGCCAGGTCTGGCCTAAGTTCTTAGTTGTAGGATAGCTGTACAGCACTGCCGAGCTTGCTGGGTGTGCTGAGTAACGATTATCGCGAATTTGACGGTCTGATAAGAGTAAGGTCGGGCGGCGCTTTGCCTCGTTGCAAGCGCATGAGTTCCGGGTTTACCTGAAAGATCCTTAATTGAGGGCTTATCATGCCTAGAAGAAGAGTAGTAGCGAAACGCGACATCCTTCCGGATCCTAAGTTTGGAAGTGAGCGTCTGGCAAAGTTCATGAACCACCTGATGGTCAGCGGCAAGAAGTCCATAGCTGAGCGTATCGTCTACGGTGCGTTGGACAAGGTTGCCGAGCGTAGTAAAGAAGATCCGCTGGAGATCTTCGACAAGGCGCTGGAAGCTATCCAGCCGATGGTCGAAGTGAAGTCGCGCCGCGTTGGTGGTGCGACCTATCAGGTGCCGGTTGAAGTACGTCCGTCTCGCCGTCAAGCGCTGGCAATGCGCTGGCTGGTAGACGCGGCGCGTCGTCGCGGTGAGAAAACCATGGTGCAGCGTCTGGCAGGTGAAATGCTGGATGCCGCTGAAGGCAAAGGTTCTGCCGTTAAGAAGCGCGAAGACGTGCATCGCATGGCAGAAGCCAACAAGGCCTTCTCGCACTACCGTTTCTAAAATCGGCGTTTCTAAGCACGGCGTTTCTAAGTACGGCTTTATGGTTTTTATATGCACGTTGTTCAGCATGGCGAAGTGTTTGCTGAGTCGCTCTGTTGCAATACCCGCTACCCTGCAGGGGTGGCGGCGGTCGCATAAGCCTCGCTTGCATACGCCGCTAAATTAACGAGCATCGCCAACAAACGGGAGTTTCACCGTGGCACGCAAGACTCCACTAAATCGCTATCGTAATATCGGTATCGTCGCTCACGTTGACGCGGGTAAAACCACGACGACTGAGCGTGTACTGTTCTACACCGGCCTTTCCCACAAAGTGGGCGAAGTGCATGACGGTGCTGCGACCATGGACTGGATGGAGCAGGAGCAGGAGCGTGGTATTACTATTACCTCCGCTGCTACGACCTGTTTCTGGCAGGGCATGAACAAGCAGTTCCCTGAGCATCGCATTAACATTATCGATACCCCAGGGCACGTTGACTTCACAATCGAAGTTGAACGTTCGCTGCGCGTACTTGATGGCGCGGTCGTTGTACTGTGCGGCTCTTCCGGCGTTCAGCCGCAGACCGAGACCGTATGGCGCCAAGCTAACAAGTACGAAGTTCCGCGTATGGTCTTCGTCAACAAGATGGACCGTACCGGCGCTGATTTCTTCATGGTCGTTGACCAGTTGAAAGAGCGTCTGGGTGCCAAAGCTGTGCCGATCCAGATTAACTGGGGCACGGAAGAGGACTTTAAGGGCGTTATCGACCTTATTCAGATGAAAGCCATCCTGTGGGATGAAGAAAGTCTGGGTATGACCTATGACCTCGTGGATGTTCCTGCTGAGCTACAAGAAACAGCAGAAAAGTACCGCGAAGAGATGGTCGAAGCAGCTGCCGAAGGTTCTGACGAGCTGATGGAGAAGTACCTTGAAGGCGGCGAGCTAACCATTGAAGAGATCAAGGCCGGTCTGCGCGCGCGCACCCTGGCTAACGATATCGTTCTGGTTACCTGTGGTTCTGCGTTTAAGAACAAGGGTGTTCAGGCAGTGCTGGATGGCGTTATCGAATTCATGCCTTCGCCGACAGAAGTTAAGGCGATCGAAGGTGAGCTCGACGATAAAAACGGCACCGTTGATACCCGTGAGGCTGATGACAGTGCACCGTTTGCAGCCCTGGCGTTTAAAATCGCGACTGACCCCTTCGTTGGCACGCTGACCTTTATCCGCGTCTACTCCGGTGTTCTGAAATCTGGTGACGGTGTCTATAACTCCGTCAAACAGAAGAAAGAGCGCGTTGGTCGTATCGTTCAGATGCACGCCAACTCACGCGAAGAGATCAAAGAGGTTCTGGCGGGCGATATTGCTGCCTGTATCGGTCTGAAAGACGTCACCACGGGTGATACCCTGTGCGACATCGATAACAAAATTGTTCTCGAGCGCATGGAATTCCCGGACCCGGTTATCTCGGTAGCCGTAGAGCCTAAGTCTAAGGCTGACCAGGAGAAGATGGGCGTTGCTCTGGGCAAGCTTGCTCAAGAAGACCCCTCTTTCCAGGTTAAAACCGACGAAGAAACCGGCCAGACGATTATCTCTGGTATGGGTGAGCTTCACCTGGATATCCTTGTTGACCGTATGCGTCGCGAGTTTAAGGTTGAAGCCAATATCGGTAAGCCTCAGGTTGCCTACCGCGAGACTATTCGCGGCAGCATCGAGCAAGAAGGCAAGTTCGTACGTCAGTCCGGTGGTCGTGGTCAGTATGGTCACGTTTGGCTGCGTATCGAGCCGCTGACTAAAGAAGAAAAGGGTGAAGGCGAAGATGAAATCTTCTTCAAATTCAACTCTGAAATCGTGGGTGGTGCGGTTCCGAAGGAATACGTTCCCGCGGTTGAGAAGGGTGCTTACGAGCAGCTCAAAAACGGCGTCATCGCGGGTTACCCGATGATCGACGTTAAAGTGTCGCTGTTCGACGGCTCCTTCCACGACGTGGACTCCAACGAGACTGCGTTTAAGATTGCTTCTTCTATGGCAGTAAAAGAAGGTGCCAGGAAGGCCAAGGCCGTGCTGCTGGAGCCGGTGATGAAGGTCGAAATCGTGACCCCCGAAGAATTTATGGGTGACGTCATGGGTGACCTGAGCCGTCGTCGCGGCCTGGTGCAGGGTATGGATGACTCCTCTTCTGGTAAAGTCATTCGTGCGACGGTGCCACTGGGCGAGATGTTCGGTTATGCAACCGATCTGCGCTCACAAACCCAGGGCCGTGCGAGCTACTCTATGGAGTTCTCGAAGTACGACGAGGCGCCCTCCAGCGTCGTTGAAGCCGTCATCAATCAAAACGGTTAACCGTTAGCTAACGTAAAGAGGTTATAGCAGTGGCTAAGGAAAAATTTGAACGTTCCAAACCGCACGTCAACGTCGGCACCATTGGTCACGTCGACCACGGTAAAACGACTCTGACTGCGGCTCTGACCCGCGTGTCTGCTGAGGTTTTCGGCGGCGACTGGCGTGAGTTTGATACCATCGATAACGCTCCTGAAGAGCGCGAGCGCGGTATCACAATCGCTACTTCTCACGTGGAATATCAGTCTGAAGAGCGTCACTACGCTCACGTTGACTGCCCAGGACACGCTGACTACGTCAAGAACATGATCACCGGTGCTGCGCAGATGGACGGCGCGATCCTGGTATGTTCTGCCGCAGATGGCCCGATGCCGCAAACTCGCGAGCACATCCTGCTGTCTCGTCAGGTTGGCGTACCGTTCATCGTTGTGTTCCTGAACAAAGCGGACATGGTCGATGACGAAGAGCTGCTCGAACTGGTAGAGATGGAAGTTCGTGAACTTCTAGACCAGTACGACTTCCCGGGCGACGACACGCCGATCATCACTGGTTCTGCGCTGATGGCGTTGAACGGTGAAGATGAGAACGGCATGGGTACTACTGCTGTTGCTAATCTGATCAAAGCTCTGGACGAGTACATTCCTGAGCCGGAGCGTGCTATCGACCAGCCGTTCCTGATGCCGATCGAAGACGTGTTCTCTATCTCTGGCCGCGGTACTGTTGTTACCGGTCGTGTAGAGCGCGGCATCGTTAAAGCGGGCGAAGAAGTGGAAATCGTGGGTATCCGCGACACCACCAAAACGATCGTTACCGGTGTTGAAATGTTCCGTAAGCTGCTCGACGAAGGTCGTGCCGGTGAGAACGTTGGCGCCCTGCTGCGTGGTACTAAGCGTGATGACGTCGAGCGTGGTCAAGTATTGGCCAAGCCGGGCACCATCAACCCGCACACTACCTTCGAAGCAGAAGTTTACGTACTGTCCAAAGAAGAGGGTGGTCGTCACACGCCTTTCTTCAAGGGCTACCGTCCCCAGTTCTACTTCCGTACCACCGATGTAACAGGTACCTGTGAACTGCCGGAAGGTGTTGAAATGGTCATGCCGGGTGACAACGTTCAGATGGTTGTTACCTTGATCGCTCCGATCGCAATGGACGAAGGCTTGCGCTTCGCTATTCGTGAAGGCGGCCGTACTGTCGGTGCTGGCGTTGTGGCCAAAATCGTCAAGTAAGCTACGTGCTTGAATGATGAAGGGGGCTCTGATGAGCCCCCTTTTCTGCGCACCATCAGCAAATGTTTGACATGTGCTAATGGCGTGCCTATAATGCGCATCCTTTGAATGCGTGGGTAGACGGCTCGCGCCGTCGACATCCATTGGAGTTTAGGGCAAATGCAGAACCAAAAGATTCGCATTCGGTTGAAAGCTTTCGACCATCGCCTGATCGATCAGTCTACAGCGGAGATTGTTGAAACCGCTAAGCGTACTGGTGCTCAGGTTCGTGGACCGATTCCGCTGCCGACCAACCGCGAGCGTTACACCATTCTGATCTCGCCGCACGTCAATAAAGATGCGCGTGACCAGTATGAGATTCGTACGCACAAGCGTGTGCTCGACATTGTTGAGCCGACTGAGAAAACTGTTGATGCATTGATGAAGCTCGATCTCGCCGCAGGCGTTGACGTGCAAATCAAGCTCAACTAATTACACTAGTCACTTTGCGGCCCAGCGCTCGTCGCTTCTTGTAAGAAGCTAGTATGAGCAGCAGCCGCCGCGCCGTGAGGCGCCATACAATGTGCTAGTGGAATGCTCTGGAAAGGGCAGCCATAGCGGGTGATAGCCCCGTACACTATAGGAGACTGAGTATGACTATCGGTTTAGTCGGTAAAAAGGCCGGGATGACCCGTGTCTTTACCGAAGACGGCGCATCCGTGCCCGTAACCGTTATTGAAGTTGATCCTAATCGTGTTACACGCGTTAAGTCCGTCGACTCTGACGGTTACGCAGCGATTCAGGTCACATCTGGCTCTCGCAAAGCTAAGCACCTCACCAAAGCGCAAGCGGGTCAGTTTGCCAAGGCGGGTGTTGAAGCTGGTCGTGCGCTGATGGAATTTCGTCTTGCAGAAGGCGAAACAATTCCAGAAGTGGGCGGCGAAATCACTGTATCCCTCTTCGAAGCTGGTCAAATGGTTGACGTGACTGGCACCTCTAAGGGTAAAGGCTTCCAGGGTGCTGTTAAGCGCTGGAATTTCCGTACCCAAGACATGACTCACGGTAACTCTCTGTCGCACCGCGCGCCGGGTTCTATCGGCATGTGTCAGACTCCGGGTCGCGTTTTTAAAGGCAAAAAGATGGCCGGTCAAATGGGTAACGCCCGTTGCACCGTTCAAAGCCTTGAGATCGTCCGTGTCGACGCCGAGCGTAACCTGCTGCTGATCAAAGGCGCCGTGCCGGGTGCTCCCGGTAGTGACGTTATCGTTCGCAGCGCCGTGAAAGCAGGCTGAAGGGGATAATTACCAATGAATCTGAATCTTGCTGCAGGCACGGGTACCGTTGAAGTAGCCGACGCCACTTTTGGCAAAGAATTCAACGAAGCGCTCGTTCACCAGGTTGTCACTGCCTATTTGGCAGCTGGACGCCAGGGAACTCGCGCACAAAAGAGTCGTTCCGACGTTCGTGGTGGTGGTAAAAAACCGTGGCGTCAGAAAGGCACCGGTCGTGCACGTGCCGGTACCATCCGCTCTCCGCTATGGCGTAGTGGTGGCGTAACCTTCGCGGCGCGTCCGCAAGACTACACCCAGAAGGTTAACCGCAAGATGTACCGTGCAGCGATGCGCTCCATCTTATCTGAGCTGGTACGTCAAGAGCGTTTAGTCGCCATTGAAGAGTTCGTCGTCGATGCGCCTAAGACCAAGCAGGTAGCTGCCAAGCTGAAAGAGCTCAACCTTGAAAAAGTGTTGATCGTCACTGAAGAAATTGACGAGAAGCTCTATCTGGCCGCACGCAACCTTCCCCACGTTGACGTGGTGGATGTCGCGGCAGCTGACCCGGTAAGCCTGGTAGCCTTTGATAAGGTCCTGATTACCGTCTCCGCCCTGCGTAAATTCGAGGAGAAGCTGGCATGAACCAGGAACGCGTATTTAAGGTTCTGCTTGGGCCTCACGTGACCGAAAAGGCCGCGATGGCAGCCGAGCGCAACCAGTACGTTTTCAAGGTGGCATCTGATGCTACCAAGCCCGAGATCAAAAAAGCCGTTGAAGCACTCTTCGGAAAAAAGGTCGGTAGTGTTCAGGTTCTGAACATGAAGGGTAAAACAAAGCGTACTGCGAACGGCGTTGGCCTGCGTAAGGGTTACCGCAAAGCGTATGTGACCCTGGCTGCGGGTGAAACGCTCGAAGACTTCTCTGGCGCCGAATAAGGGCAGGAGTACGGATAATGGCAATCGTCAAGACCAAACCCACTTCCGCCGGTCGTCGCCACGTCGTCAAGATCGTTGGCGAGGAACTGTTTAAAGGTCGTGCTTATGCACCGCTTTTAGAAAAACAGTCCAAGTCCGGCGGCCGGAATAACTACGGTCGTATCACCACCCGCCACGTGGGCGGTGGTCATCGTCACCACTATCGGTTGATCGATTTCAAGCGCACCAAAGATGGCATTCCTGCCACCGTTGAGCGCCTGGAGCACGATCCCAATCGCAGTGCGCACATTGCACTGCTGAAGTATGCCGATGGTGAGCGTCGTTACATCATTGCACCGAAAGGTGTCAGCGCGGGTGACGTGCTGGAATCTGGTGTTAACGCGTCAATCAAGAAAGGCAATGCCTTGCCGCTGCGTAACGTCCCGTTGGGTTCTACGGTGCACTGCATCGAACTCAAGCCGGGTAAAGGTGCGCAGATTGCTCGCAGTGCCGGTACAAGCGCCCAGTTGGTTGCTCGTGAAGGTAACTATGCCACCCTGCGTCTTCGCTCTGGCGAAATGCGTAAAGTGTTGGCCGAGTGCCGCGCGACATTGGGTGAAGTGAGCAACTCTGAGCACAGCCTGCGTCAACTTGGCAAGGCCGGTGCGAAGCGCTGGAGAGGCGTGCGTCCGACTGTTCGCGGTGTCGCGATGAACCCAGTCGATCACCCGCACGGTGGTGGCGAAGGCCGCACCAGTGGTGGTCGTCACCCGGTATCCCCATGGGGCGTGCCGACTAAGGGTCACAAGACGCGTAAGAACAAGCGCACCGACAAGCTGATCATTCGTCGTCGTAACAAGACGCGTTGATCTAAATTGCCAAGACATTAAGAGGTAACGGCTGTGCCACGTTCACTAAAGAAAGGTCCCTTCATTGACCTTCATCTTTTGAAGAAGGTAGAGGCTGCAGTGGAGAAGAACGATCGCAAACCGATCAAGACTTGGTCGCGTCGTTCTATGATCCTGCCCAATATGGTAGGCCTCACTATCGCGGTCCATAATGGTCGCCAACACGTCCCGGTGCATGTTTCCGAGGAAATGGTTGGCCACAAATTGGGCGAATTCGCTGCTACTCGCACTTATCGCGGGCATGCAGCGGATAAAAAAGCCAAACGGTAAGCCAGAGAGGATTGAGAGATGGAAGTCACAGCTAAGCTGCTTGGCGCTCGTTTATCCGCCCAGAAGGCCCGTTTGGTGGCTGACCAGGTGCGCGGTAAACCTGTCGCCGAGGCACTCGACCTGCTGACCTTCTCACCGAAGAAGGCTGCCAAGCTGGTTAAGAAGGTGCTGCAATCCGCGATTGCGAATGCGGAAGAAAATAACGGCATGGATATTGACGAGCTGCGTGTCTCGACCATCTGCGTCGATGAGGGCATGACGCTCAAGCGTATCAAGCCGCGTGCCAAGGGGCGTGCGGATCGTATCTTGAAGCGCACGTGCCACATCACCGTCAAGGTAGCCGAGAAGTAGGAGTCGACCGATGGGTCAGAAAGTCAATCCAACAGGCATTCGACTGGGCATCGTCAAAGACCATGCTTCTGTCTGGTATGCTGAGCGCGGCGCTTACGCCGATAAGCTCAATAACGATCTCGAAGTGCGTAGCTTCCTGGAAGAGCGTCTTAAAAGCGCCTCCGTTAGCCGCATCCACATCGAGCGTCCGGCGAATAACGCCCGCATCACCATTCACACTGCCCGTCCGGGTATCGTGATTGGTAAGAAAGGTGAAGATGTCGACCGTTTGCGTCGCGATCTCACCCAGATGATGGGTGTCCCCGTGCATGTGAACATCGAAGAAGTTCGCAAGCCGGAGCTGGATGCCAAGCTAGTCGCTGCTAACGTAGCGGGTCAGCTTGAGCGTCGCGTGATGTTCCGTCGTGCTATGAAGCGCGCGGTACAGAACGCAATGCGTCTTGGCGCTGGTGGCATCAAGATTCAGCTGTCAGGTCGTCTTGGTGGCGCTGAAATCGCACGTACCGAATGGTACCGCGAAGGTCGCGTTCCGCTGCACACGTTGCGTGCGGATATCGACTACGCCACTTACGAAGCTCACACCACCTACGGCGTTATCGGCGTCAAAGTGTGGATCTTCAAGGGTGAAATCCTCGGCGGTATCGAGGAAGTACGTGCCAAGGCTAAACAACAGCCTGCCGGCAACGCGCCCAAGAAGAAAGGTTCCAGGTAAGGGGAGAGCGAGTCGATGTTACAGCCCAAGCGTATGAAATTCCGCAAGATGATGAAAGGCCGCAACCGTGGCCTGGCGCATCGCGGAAGCAAGATCAGCTTCGGGGAATACGGCCTTAAAGCTACTGGTCGCGGCCGCATTACTGCGCGTCAGATCGAAGCAGGCCGTCGTGCGATCACACGTCACGTAAAGCGTGGCGGTAAAATCTGGATCCGCGTCTTCCCTGATAAGCCGATCTCCAAGAAGCCGCTCGAAGTTCGTATGGGTAAAGGTAAAGGTTCTGTTGAGTACTGGGTTGCCCAGATCCAACCGGGTCGGGTCCTGTATGAAATTGAAGGCGTGTCGGAAGAGCTCGCTCGTGAAGCGTTTGAGCTTGCCGCACAGAAAATGCCCTTATCCACCACCTTTGCGAAACGGACGGTGATGTGATGAAAGCCCAGGAAATTCGTGAAAAGTCCGCTGGAGAGCTCCAGGAGCAACTCCTCGAACTACTCCGCGAGCAGTTTAACCTGCGCATGCAGAAGGCCACAGGCCAACTGAGCCAGACTCATCTGCTCAAGCAGGTCCGTCGCGATATTGCTCGCGTTAAGACTTTGCTCAACGAGAAGGCAGGTGATTGAGATGGCCGAAGAAAACACAAAGCGTACGCTCACCGGTAAAGTGGTGAGCGACAAGATGGACAAGTCCATCGTCGTTATGATCGAGCGACGCGAGCGTCACCCGATCTACGGAAAATACGTTAAGCGCTCCACCAAGCTGCACGCCCATGATGAGGCGAACCAGGCTAAGGCAGGCGATACGGTTTCCATTCAGGAATGCCGTCCGCTTTCCAAAAAGAAAGCCTGGACGCTAGTCGAGGTGGTTGATCACGCTAAGGGTTAATCCCGAGGCTTGCCAATCAGTGCAGTCAGATTAGGTTTGGAGAAAACCGATGATTCAGACTCAGACAATGCTGGATGTCGCCGACAACAGCGGAGCGCGCCGGGTGCAATGCATCAAGGTGTTGGGCGGTTCACACCGTCGCTACGCTCGCGTTGGTGATATCATCAAGGTCACGGTTAAGGAAGCGATTCCGCGTGGCAAGGTCAAAAAAGGCCAGGTGCTCAAAGCGGTCGTGGTCCGGACCCGTAGTGGCGTCCGTCGTCCCGACGGTTCGCTCATCCGTTTCGATGGAAATGCGGCAGTTTTGTTGAATAACACCAACGAACAGCCCATCGGTACCCGTATTTTTGGGCCGGTGACTCGTGAACTTCGTAATGAAAAGTTCATGAAGATCATTTCCTTAGCGCCTGAAGTGCTGTAAGGAGCGAGGCGGATATGCAAAAGATCAAACGTGACGATGAAGTCATCGTCATCGCCGGGAAGGATAAAGGCAAACGTGGCACCGTTAAGCGGGTATTAGAAAACCGCTTCTTGGTGTCCGGTGTGAACATGATTAAACGTCACACCAAGCCAAATCCCATGGCGGGTAATCAGGGCGGTATCGTCGAGCGTGAGGCTCCGATTCACGCGTCCAACGTAGCCATCTTCAATTCGGAGACCGGTAAGGCGGATCGCGTCGGCTTCCAAGTGAAGGAAGACGGTACCAAGGTACGTATCTACAAGTCGACGCAGACGCAGATCGACGCCTAACGCGAGTCGGGTAGCAAAATGGCGAACTTGAAAGAACGTTATCAAAACGAGGTAGCAGCTCAACTCAAAGAAGAGTTCAGCTATGCCAACGTTATGCAGGTACCACGGATCACGAAAGTGACTCTGAATATGGGTATCGGCGAAGCGGTCAACGATAAAAAGTTGATCGACAATGCCATCGGCGATCTAGAGAAGCTCTCTGGTCAGAAACCGTTGGTGACCAAAGCACGTAAGTCCATCGCGGGCTTTAAGGTGCGCGAAGGCTGGCCAATCGGCATCAAGGTAACTCTGCGCGCTGAGCGTATGTGGGACTTCTTGGACCGTTTGGTTTATATTGCGATTCCTCGCGTGCGTGACTTCCGTGGTCTCAACCCGAAGTCTTTCGACGGTCGTGGCAATTACTCAATGGGTGTGCGTGAGCAGATCATCTTCCCGGAGATCGAGTATGATAAAATCGATCGCATCCGGGGGTTGGACGTCACTATCACTACGACCGCCAAAACCGACGAGGAAGGTCGTGCGCTGCTAACCGCGCTGAACTTCCCGTTCAAGAAATAGGGCTGGGATCATGGCTAAGAAAAGTATGATAGAGCGTGAGCTTAAGCGTACGCAGCTGGTCGCGAAGTATGCGACCAAGCGCGCTGAACTCAAGAAAATCATCTCGGACGTGAATACTTCTGAGGAAGACCGCTTCGAGGCGACGCTGAAGCTGCAGCAATTGCCGCGCGACTCAAGCCCGGTGCGTCAGCGTAACCGCTGCCGTATCACCGGTCGTCCGCACGGTTTTTACAACAAGTTCGGCCTCGGCCGTAACAAGCTGCGTGAAGCCGCCATGCGTGGCGACGTTCCTGGACTCAAAAAGTCCAGTTGGTAACGCCACGTAGATTCATCAGGAGCGCACATTAAATGAGCATGCAAGACACTCTGGCGGATATGTTTACTCGTATCCGCAATGCGCAGATGGCCACCAAGGAGACGGCAACCATGCCGTCCTCCAAGCTGAAAGTGCAAGTGGCCCGAGTGCTAAAGGAAGAAGGCTACATTGCCGACTTTACGGTAGCGGAGGGCGTTAAGCCTGAGCTAACCGTGACTCTCAAGTACTTTGAGGGTAAGCCGGTTATTGAGCACATTCAGCGGGTTTCCAAGCCGTCCCTGCGCCGTTATATGGGCAAGGACAACCTGCCTAAGGTCGCCGATGGTCTTGGTATCGCGATTGTCACCACGTCAAATGGTGTCATGACCGATCGTGCCGCGCGCCAAGCGGGTGTCGGTGGCGAAGTCATCTGCACCGTATTCTAGGAGGCTGGAATGTCCCGCATAGCGAAATATCCGGTTAAAGTGCCTGCCGGCGTTGATGTTAAACTCAATGCTGACCAGCTGACCGCCAAAGGCGGCCAAGGCACACTATCTATGACTATCCACTCTGATGTAGTGGTGAATCATGAAGATGGACAGCTGACCTTCGCCCCGAGCGAATCTGCCAAGAGCTGGGCCATGGCCGGTACTACCCGCGCCTTAGTTCAGAACCTGGTGACGGGCGTATCAGAGGGCTTCACACGAACCCTCGAAATTGTTGGCGTCGGTTATCGTGCCCAAGCTAAGGGCCAGACGCTCAATCTTTCACTGGGCTTCTCGCACCCGGTCGACTACGAACTGCCTGAAGGTGTCTCAGCGGAAACGCCGAAAAACACCGTGATCGTGCTGAAAAGCGCGAACAAGCAGCAGCTCGGTCAGTGCGCCGCGGAAATCCGCGCTTTCCGTCCGCCCGAGCCGTATAAAGGCAAGGGTGTACGGTACGCCGACGAGCAGGTGCGTCGCAAAGAAGCCAAGAAGAAGTAAGGCAGGGTTATGAACGCGAAGAAAGAATCTCGTCTCCGTCGTGCCCGCCGCGCTCGCGCCAAGATCCGCGAGCTGGGCGTGTATCGCCTGTGCGTCAACCGTACCCCGCGTCACATCTATGCGCAGATTATCTCGCCGGATGGTGGCAAAGTGCTAGCCAGTGCTTCTACGCTGGACAAAGCGCTGCGCGAGGGTGCGACCGGTAACTCAGATGCCGCCTCTAAAGTGGGTGCTCTGATTGCCGAACGCGCTAAAGAAGCAGGCATCACCCAGGTGGCCTTCGACCGTGCTGGCTTTAAGTATCACGGCCGCGTCAAGGCGCTGGCCGACGCCGCACGTGAAGGCGGCCTGGAATTCTAAAGGGTTTTACGATGGCGAAGAACGAACAGCAAAGCGGTGATCTGCAAGAGAAGTTAGTGCAGGTCAACCGCGTCGCCAAGGTGGTCAAGGGTGGTCGTATTTTCGGCTTCACCGCACTGACCGTCGTTGGTGATGGTAAAGGTCGTGTCGGTTTCGGACGTGGCAAGGCGCGTGAAGTGCCTGTCGCTATCCAGAAAGCGATGGATCAAGCTCGTCGCAACATGGTCAAGGTGAACCTCGCTGGCCACACGCTGCAGTACCCGGTAAAAGCCCGTCACGGTGCTTCCAAGGTGTATATGCAGCCGGCTTCCGAAGGTACCGGCATCATCGCCGGTGGCGCCATGCGCTCTGTACTAGAGCTTGCCGGTGTCCACGACGTACTGGCCAAGTGCTACGGTTCCACCAACCCGGTTAACGTGGTTCGAGCGACTGTTAAAGGTCTCTCCGCCATGCAAGCACCGGAAGACATTGCCGCTAAGCGCGGTTTGTCTGTCGAAGCGATCACGGGGTAAGGCACCATGGCAGCAACGATCAAGGTTACCCAGATCCGCAGCACCATCGGCATTA
Organism: Vreelandella sp. ssv; assembly: GCF_059448525.1. Classification (NCBI taxonomy): domain Bacteria; kingdom Pseudomonadati; phylum Pseudomonadota; class Gammaproteobacteria; order Oceanospirillales; family Halomonadaceae; genus Vreelandella; species Vreelandella sp. ssv. The sequence continues at coordinate 184,763 of NZ_CM182545.1, forward strand.
TGCCCAAGCACAAGGCTACTATGAAAGGCTTGGGCCTGCGTCGCATCGGTCATACGGTTGAACTGGAAGACACCCCTGCCGTACGCGGCATGATCCACAAGGTAACTTACCTTGTGCGCGTTGAGGGAGAGTAATCCATGAAACTCAATAACCTAAGCCCGGCTCCGGGCTCCAAACACGCCGCAAAGCGTGTTGGTCGTGGCATCGGTTCCGGTCTTGGTAAGACCGGTGGCCGTGGTCACAAAGGTCAGAAGTCACGTAGTGGCGGCAGTGTTAAGCCCGGTTTCGAAGGCGGTCAGATGCCTTTGCAGCGTCGTTTACCGAAATTCGGTTTTACGTCTGCAAAGTCTCTGGTCTCTGAAGAAGTACGCCTGGCTGAACTTGCTAAAGTTGCCGGTGGCGAAGTCACCATGGCATCTTTGAAAGAAGCCAACGTGCTGAAGGACTCTACGCTACACGCGAAGATCATCCTTTCTGGCGAACTGAAAACAGCGGTTACCGTTCGCGGAATCAAGGTCACCAAAGGTGCCCGTGAAGCGATCGAAGCCGCTGGCGGCAAGGTAGAGGACTAAATGGCCAAGTCAGGAAAAATGCCGGCGATGGGCAGCGGTCTGAGTGAACTGTGGGCGCGTTTGCGCTTCGTGCTCCTCGCCATCGTGGTGTACCGTATTGGTGCCCACATTCCCGTTCCCGGTATCAATCCTGACCAGCTTGCTGCCTTGTTTAGGGAGCAACAGGGCACCATCCTTGGCATGTTCAACATGTTCTCGGGTGGCGCCCTGGAGCGCATGAGCGTCCTCGCCCTGGGTATTATGCCCTATATTTCGGCGTCGATTATCATGCAGCTCATGACTGCGGTCTCCCCTCATCTTGAACAACTCAAGAAAGAGGGTGAGGCTGGCCGCCGCAAGATTAGCCAGTACACCCGCTACGGCACGGTGATACTGGCATTTGTCCAGGCTACCGGCATGTCCGTCGGTCTGGCTAGCCAAGGCATCGCGTACAGCGCTGACCTTAGCTTCTATTTCACCGCCGTGATCACGTTTGTATCGGGTGCGGTGTTTATGATGTGGCTAGGTGAGCAGATTACCGAGAAGGGCATCGGCAATGGTATTTCGCTGTTGATCTTCGCTGGTATTGTCGCTGGACTACCCAGTGCCGTGGGCCAAGCCTTCGAGCTTGCCCGTAATGAAGGGGCCTGGAATGTTCTGCCGCTGTTAGCGCTGTCAGCGTTAGGTATTGCGACTGTCGCCTTTGTGGTTTTCATCGAGCGCGGCCAACGCCGTCTCAAAGTTAACTACCCAAGGCGTCAAGTGGGCAATAAGATGTATGCAGGGCAAAGCAGCTACCTGCCTTTGAAGGTCAACATGGCCGGTGTTATTCCGGCGATTTTTGCCTCCAGTATTCTGCTCTTCCCGGCCTCTATTGGTCAGTGGGTAGGTGCCGGTGAAGGTATGGAGTGGTTGCAGCGTGCATCTCAGGCATTAGGTCCAGGTCAACCGCTTTACATCTTGCTTTTCGCGGCGGCAGTGGTATTCTTCTGCTTCTTTTACACAGCGCTGGTCTTCAACCCCAAGGATGTGGCTGACAATCTTAAAAAGTCAGGCGCTTTCCTGCCGGGCATTCGCCCCGGCGAGCAGACCGCTCGCTATATCGATAAGGTCATGACACGTCTGACCCTGTTCGGTGCCTTGTATATCACTGCGGTTTCCTTGATGCCCCAGTTCTTGATTGTGGCGTGGAACGTGCCGTTCTTTTTCGGCGGTACCTCGTTGTTAATCGTAGTCGTGGTCATCATGGACTTCATGGCCCAGGTGCAATCGCATCTCATGTCGCATCAGTATGACTCAGTGATGAAGAAGTCCAACCTGAAAGGCTACGGTAGCGGCGGTATCATGCGCTAAGGCGCCGTCCACCCCTATTAACATAGTGAGGGGGCGTGCCGCGAGCCGGTTTTTGGAGAAAGATCGATGAAAGTTCGAGCTTCCGTAAAGAAAATGTGCCGTAACTGTAAGATCATTCGTCGCAATGGCGCTGTCCGCGTCATCTGCAGCGAACCTCGGCACAAACAGCGCCAGGGTTAATAGCCTGGGTTGTATTAAGCGGGTGCCAGCATACCCCTTGCCTTAGGGCAACTAAAGGGGTATGCTGTTGCGCCTTTTGTAGATGAATAAACGAGCAAGCCGCTCAAATTTCGGAGTAAGCTGATGGCCCGTATTGCAGGCGTCAATATCCCGGACAACAAGCATGCGGCGATCTCGCTGACCTATATCTTCGGGATTGGCCGTACCCGTGCTGAGCACATCTGTGCTGCTGCCGGTATTGCCATGAATGCCAAGATCCAGGACCTGTCTTCTGAAGAAGTCGACACCCTGCGTTCTGAAGTTGGCAAGTACACCGTAGAAGGCGACCTTCGTCGTGATGTTACGCTTAACATTAAGCGTCTCATGGACTTAGGCTGCTACCGTGGTCTGCGTCATCGTCGTAGTCTTCCGCTGCGTGGTCAGCGGACTAAGACTAACGCGCGCACCCGTAAGGGCCCGCGTAAGCCGATCCGCAAATAACACGCACGTTCTGGCGTAAAGACAGGAATAGACATCAACATGGCTAACCCGCGTAGTAACCGTAAAAAGGTTAAAAAGCAGGTAGTGGACGCAATTGCGCATATCCATGCCTCTTTTAACAACACGATCGTGACGATCACAGACCGCCAGGGCAACGCTCTTTCATGGGCGACTGCCGGTGGTTCGGGTTTTCGTGGTTCTCGCAAGAGCACCCCGTTCGCTGCTCAAGTGGCAAGTGAACGTGCAGCAACTGCTGCAGCCGAGTATGGTGTGAAAAACGTAGACGTACTGGTTAAAGGCCCAGGTCCCGGTCGTGAATCCGCCGTGCGCGCACTGAACGCCGCCGGCTTCCGCGTGCAAAGCATCGTAGACGCGACGCCCATTCCCCACAATGGCTGCCGTCCGCCGAAGAAACGCCGCGTTTAAGGAGACAGATTCATGGCCCGTTATATTGGACCGAAGTGCAAATTGTCTCGTCGTGAAGGCACAGACCTCTTTTTAAAGAGTGGTGTGACTCCCTTCGAGAAAAAGTGTAAATCCGAGCAGATCCCGGGTGTACACGGCCAGCGTCGTCAACGTCTTTCAGACTACGGCTTGCAGCTTCGCGAGAAGCAAAAAGTACGTCGCATGTACGGCGTACTCGAAAAACAGTTCCGTAACTACTACAAAGAAGCCGCTCGCCTGAAAGGCGCGACTGGTGAAGTATTGTTGCAGTTGCTCGAATCCCGACTGGATAATGTCGTCTACCGCATGGGCTTCGGCTCGACTCGCTCTGAAGCGCGTCAGCTGGTCAGCCACAAGGCGATTTCCGTGAACGGCCGCACCGTTAACGTTGCTTCCTATCAAGTGAAGCCGGGTGACGTTGTTTCCATTCGCGAAAAGGCGAAAAACCAAGCACGTATTCAAAGCGCTTTGTCCATTGCGGCAAACCGTGGCGATATCGCTTGGATCGAAATCGACGCCAAGAAGATGGAAGGCACTTTCAAGGCTCTGCCTGAACGCGGTGACCTGTCTGCCGACATCAACGAAAACCTGATCGTCGAGCTGTACTCCAAGTAAGCAGTTTTCTGTTTCTTGTCGATCTGGTGCTGGTTTAACGCCAGCGCCAGATCTTACCGAGTACCAAGTATCCGTTTGGCAGCCTGAAAGGTGTTCATATGCAGCGTTCAGTGACAGAGTTTCTTCGCCCTCGCGACATCAAGGTCGAAGAAATCAGCGCACATCACGCCAAAATCGTGCTCGAACCGTTCGAGCGTGGCTTTGGTCACACCCTGGGGAATGCACTGCGTCGCATTCTGCTTTCGTCTATGCCCGGCTGTGCCGTGGTAGAGGCTGAAATCGCCGGCGTTGAGCATGAATACAGTGCGCTCGAAGGGGTGCAGGAAGATGTCATTGAAATCCTCCTGAACTTGAAAGATGTTGCGATCAAGATGCACAGCCGCGATGAGGCGGTGCTCACGCTGAACAAGCAGGGCCCAGCCGTCGTCACCGCTGGCGACATTGCGCTTGATCATAGCGTCGAAATCGTCAACCCGGACCACGTCATTGCTCATGTCAATGAAGGTGCCGAGCTGAAAATTCAGCTTAAGGTAGCGCTGGGTCGTGGCTACGAACCGGCTGACGCGCGCGGCTCTGATGAAGAGTCACGTGCCATTGGCCGCCTGCAGCTGGATGCCACCTTCAGCCCTGTCCGCCGTGTTTCCTACTCGGTTGAAGCCGCTCGTGTTGAGCAGCGTACCGACCTCGATAAGCTAATTATCGATCTGGAAACCGACGGTACCCTGGATCCGGAAGAGGCTATCCGTCGCAGTGCGACCATCCTGCAAGAGCAGCTGGCCGCCTTCGTCGACCTGGAAGCTGATAAAGAACAGGAAGTCGAAGAGGAAGAGGATCATGTTGATCCGATTCTATTGCGCCCCGTAGACGATCTTGAGTTGACCGTTCGCAGCGCGAACTGCCTTAAAGCCGAGAATATTTATTACATCGGTGATCTTATCCAGCGCACAGAAGTGGAGCTGTTGAAGACACCGAATCTCGGTAAAAAGTCTTTGAATGAAATCAAAGATGTATTGGCAGCTCGCGGCTTGTCCCTTGGCATGCGGTTGGAAAATTGGCCACCGGCAAGCCTGAAGGACGACAAGGCCTCCGCGTGAGCGTCGACTTGAGTCCCAGTTTGGTAAGGAATTACAACCATGCGTCATCGTAAGAGTGGTCGTCATCTGAATCGCACCAGCTCGCATCGTCAGGCCATGTTCAAGAACATGTCTGTCTCGCTGGTCGAACATGAAGTCATTAAGACAACCCTGCCGAAAGCCAAGGAGCTGCGTCGCGTTATCGAGCCGCTGATCACCTTGTCTAAGCAGGATAGCGTTGCAAACCGTCGTTTGGCATTTGCCCGTACGCGCTCTAAAGAAGCCGTCGGCAAACTGTTCAACGAACTAGGTCCGCGTTATGCCGAGCGTCCGGGCGGTTACGTCCGTATTCTCAAGTGCGGTTTCCGCACCGGCGACAACGCGCCTATGGCGTTCGTTGAGCTAGTTGACCGTCCGGTTGTTGAAGAAGCTGCTGCAGAAGAGTAATGCTCTGCGCTAAGCTTCTTTGGTAGCGAATGAAAACCGACCCCTTAGAGGGTCGGTTTTTTTTATAGTGCTCTTTTATGTTGTGTTCTCTGTTTTCTTCTCTATTTCTCAGCTTCACTGCGTATATTTTACTTAGTATTAACCTATACTCGGCTTATTATTATGCCGAGTCATCGTTGCCATGCAGGCAGGCGAAAGTCTTGCGTTGCGTCTGGAGTGTGGCATGGTGGTCAGATACTGAATTAGTCACAGCGCATTGATAACAAGCAAGGGGCAGGTATGTATGCGAGGGTAAAAAGCGTCAGTGGAGCGTCGGCGTTATGGTCACTGAGTATGATATTGCTGCTCATGCTGGCGACGCTAACCAGCGTTCAGGCCGACAACCCACGTTATGCGGGCATTGTGGTTGATTTGGACAATGGCGAAGTACTTTACGCTGAAAACATCGACGATCAGCGCTATCCTGCATCGCTAACCAAAATGATGACACTTTATTTGACCTTCGAGGCGCTGGAAGCGGGAACTCTTCGTCTGGATGAACCCTTGCCCGTGTCCCGCTATGCGGCTGCCAAGCCTGCGGTCAAACTGTGGCTTGCAGCGGGAAGCTCTATCCCTGTGGATACTGCCATCCGTGCTCTCGCCGTTCGCTCTGCTAATGATGTGGCTGCGGTGGTCGCCGAAGCGCTGGGCGGAAGCGAAGTTCGATTTGCGCAAATGATGACCACCAAAGCGCGTGAGTTAGGCATGCATGCCACTACCTTTCGTAATGCGTCAGGTTTGCCGGATGATGGCCAGGTAACCACTGCGCGGGATATGCTAACGCTTTCAGTACGTGTGATGCAGGACTTCCCCCAGTATTACCACTACTTCGGCCTGCAAGAATTTACTTACCGCGGCACGCGGCATACTAGCCACAATCGCCTAGTCCGTGATTACCCAGGTGCCGATGGTTTAAAAACGGGATTTATTCGCGCTTCCGGGTTTAACGTAGCAACCACCGCTATTCGTGGTAATCGCCGTTTAGTGGCAGTAGTAATGGGCGGCTTTTCATCGCAATCCCGGGATACCCATATGGCCAACCTGCTAGACCGTGGCTTCCAGCGGGCGGCACTTCGCGACCAGCAAACCTGGATGGCCGACACCACTTTCTCTCAGGAATTTATGGCGTTTGCGTCTCCTGCTCAGCCGATTGCTCCTCCTGGCCCGGCGCCCCTTCAGCCAATGTTAACGGTGGTTGATACAACACCCCTTTCGCGGACTGTGACCGCCGCGCCGTCAACACCCGCTGTTGACCTTGAAGAGCAGCTTTCTGACATTGCGACGATTCAGCGCCCCACTGTAGAGCCAGCACCACGACAAGCAGACCCGCTACAAGCCTTTATTGAGCGCGAACGCCAGCTAGCTTCTGCCAATAACGCAGGCGGCGGTTGGGGTGTTCAAGTCGGCGCATTCAGCCAAGAGGCCCAGGCGCGCCAACTGGCACAGCAAGCGGCTCAGCGAATTGCCCAAAACTTAAGGGGTCGTGTCGCAGTCGATACCATACAAGGCCAGAGTCCGGTTTACCGCGCCCGCTTAATGGCGCTGGATGAGCAACGTGCGCGCCAAGCGTGTCGTGAGCTGCACTCTCAGGGCATGGACTGTATGGTCGTCAACGCCAGCCTGTAGGCTGACTGAGTACTTTTGAGGCGCGCTTAAACACGCACTCAAGCTGGCTCAGGTACATATCACCCCGCCACTCGCTAGCTGGCGGGGTTTTTGTTTTTTACGCTAATAACAATGACTGAATAACCATTGAACAAGGAGATTGCGGTGACAACCTCGCTGAAGGGCATACTCTGCATGTGTATGGGCGTTCTTTTTCTCGCCCTGGGGGACGCCGTTTCCAAATGGTTAGGCGAAATTCATTCGCCGCTGCAGATTATTTTCTTTCGTGCGCTAGTCTCCCTGCCGATGATTGCGCTGCTTGCTCATTTTGCCGGTGGTTTGCGTAAGCTGCAGACTAAGCGCCCAGGTGTTCATCTCCTGCGAGGCTTGATCTATACCGCCACCATGGTTTGCTTTGTATGGGGCCTAACGCTGTTACCTCTTGCTGAAGCCACGGCAATCGCCTTTGTGGCACCGCTATTCGTGACGCTACTCTCGGTGCCACTATTGGGAGAGCGAATCGACCCACCGGTGCTTATCGCGTCATTAGTAGGCTTTGCAGGGGTGCTAATAGTGGTTCGTCCTAACGGCGATGCATTTCAAGTCGGCGCTTTGGTACTTGTGGGGGCAGCGCTCTTTTACGCTTTGATGATGATTACGGCACGCCGCTACGGCGCCCGTGAACACCTATGGGCAATGCTGTTTTACATGACCTTTGTCCCCTTAGTGATCACCGGCCTGACGCTACCTTGGGTGTGGCAAACTCCTCAGCCGTGGCACTGGGTAGGTTTTTTGGCTTCTGGCGTACTCGGCGTTGCGGCGACCGCCTTCATAACCCTGGCCTTTCGTTATGCGCCTGCCGCCATTGCCGCCCCGTTTGATTACACGGCGATGCTTTGGGCAGTGCTCCTCGGCTGGTGGTTTTGGGGAGAAATGCCCGACCTCTGGGTCTGGGTGGGCAGCGCACTGATTATGGGCAGCGGGTTGGCGGTCGCGTATCACGACCGCCGCACTACTCTGAAGCGCCGACCTACTGCTTAACATAGCGCTTAAGCGAACTGGTAAACGTCCATCGCCAGTACGCCGTGTTCCACGCTGTGGTGTAACTGGGTAGCGTTACCGCCAGCGCCCATCGCGACCAGCAAGGGTTGAAAATGTTCGGGGGTGGGGTGATTCTTCCGCGCGCTGGGGGCATTCTCCCAATTTAGCAGCGCTTCACGGTCATCGGCGACCAGGTTATCGTGTGCCCAGCGCGCAAACTCATCTACCCAGCCGGGCATTGGGCTATCTTGCGCCATCAGTTCATACAGATTATGGGTCAGGCTGCCCGAGCCGATCACCAACACCCCCTCGCTGCGAAATACCGACAGCCGCTCACCCAGTGCCACAAGTTCAGCATTGCTCCAGCGCACCGGCAGCGATAAAGAAACGACGGGTACATTAGCGTCTGGAAGCATCAACGAGAGCGGCACCCAAACGCCATGGTCGAAGCCGCGCGCTACCCGTTTTGCACCCAACAGCACAGCCAACCGTTCGGCCAGCGCTGGTTCGCCCGGTGCAGGGTACTGGCACTCATACAGTGCCCTTGGGAAGCCGCCAAAATCGTGAATCGTTTCTGGTTTGGCGCTGCTACTTACCAGTAGCTCGTCGCTCTCCCAGTGGGCCGAAACTACTACCACCGCTTTAGGTGAGAGCTGACTGCCAAGTTCACGCAGAAACGTATGGGCAGATGTTTTATTCAGTGCCAGCATGGGGGAACCATGGGAAATAAATAGGCTAGGTAACATGGGGTAATCTCCACGGCAGTACCGGCGCTTGCGGTGAAGCAAGCGCCGGAGATGAGGTTAGGCGAAGCGACGGTTTAACACCCAGTGGCCACTTCCCAGACCGGCTTGGGTAATGAGGGCCAGCGTCCAGAACACCGGGAATTCCCAACCGCCACCCGCATTCGAGAACATCCAGCCGTTACCCAAATGTACCCAAGCGGCACCCAGCAGTACTGGCACCAGTGCTAGGCTTACCCAGCGAGTGTACACGCCGAGCAGAAGGGCTACCCCGCCACCCACTTCAGCAGCGATGGTTAAGTAGGCTAAAACCCCCGGCAAGCCCAGTGACTCAAAATAGCCGACCGTACCCGGTACAGTAAATACAAACACTTTGAGCAAACCATGAGCGAGGGCCAAAACACCGAGGCTGATACGCAAAAGCGTAATAGCATAAGGCTGTAGTGAGGGAGTGGCCGTAAGTGATGATTGAGTTGTCATATGAGGAGCTTCCATCTGTGTGGTTGATGAAGCTACTTTACAGCCGGGTCAGGGTGAGATAATCAGCGCGTTATGCACATCACTGTTGCGCAAGGGGCGACAATCCAATCTCCCGTTCCCAGATAGGTGGATCTCCCCACGCCTCGGCAAGCAGATCGATAAAGCGCTCCACCTTAGCGGGCAGATAGCGCCGGGCAGGGTAGAGCGCGTGAACGTCGAGCCGCACCGCTGGCACGTTGGTTAAAATCGGCACTAATCGCCCGCTGGCGATACTCTCCGTGACTAAAAAACTGGGCTGTTGGGCGATGCCTAAGCCCGCTTCCGCGGCTTGGGTCAGCACATCACCATTATTACTCTCCAGTGGGCCATGCACGGCTAATGGCTGCGCAGGTAGCTGCCAGTCTGCGCTATTTTGGCCGCTGCGGTAACGCAGGCAGCGATGATCAGTAAGGGCGTTAACGCTACTGGGTTCGCCGTGGGTGTCAAGATATGTTGGCGATGCACAAAACAGTAAACGGCAGCGAGTCAGGCGGCGTGCGACTAGGCTGGAGTCGGGCAGGCTGCCGATACGAATCGCCACGTCATAGCCCTCTTCCAGTAGGTCAACGCGACGGTCATTAAGATCCAAGCGCACATCAAGCGCTGGATGGGCAAGCATAAACTGGGTGACGAGTGGCGCTAAGTAGCGGGTACCAAAACTCATGGGCCCATTCACGCGTAAACGGCCCCGCACGTCACTGGTTCCTTGGCCAACCTCGGCGGCGGCTTCATCAAGGGCTTGTAGCACCCCCTGGGCGCGCATTAAATAGCGCTCTCCAGCCTCAGTGAGATGGAGGCGACGCGTAGTACGCTGTATCAGCCGCGCCCCGAGTGCCTCCTCCAGCGCCATGACCTGACGAGAGATGCGGGTACGTGAGATATCGAGTACTTCAGCCGCTCGGGTATAACTACCCAGCTCGGCCACCCGCACGAAAGCCACGATATGCTCTAGTTGGTTCATGACACAGCAAATGCCTGAAAAGCGCGTGCCGCCTGGAAAGGATCAGGTTGGCCGCAAATGGCTGAAATCACCGCTAAGCCGTTCGCTCCTGCCCGCTGCACGCTAACGGCATGCTCAGCTTTCAACCCGCCAATCGCCACGCTGGGCAGTGGGCACGCCTTGACCAGCGTGGCCAAGCCGCCAAAGCCGATAGGCTGGGCGTGGTCCTGTTTGCTCACTGTTGCAAACACGGGCCCAATGCCTACGTAATCAATTAACGCCATGGGCGCCGCTTGGAGCTGAGCGAGGGTATTGATCGACAGACCAATAATCGCCTTTTCACCTAGCACTCGGCGTGCTTCCTGAACAGCGGCATCGCTCTGACCGACATGCAGGCCATCTGCCTGACTCTCTAGCGCTACCTGTAAACGATCGTTAATGATCAGCGGCACACCGGTGCCTGCCAACAGTACTTTTAGCCGCTGGGCTTGAGCAATCATCTGTTTATCGCTGGCATGCTTATCGCGTAGCTGCACGATGGTCACACCACCTCTTACCGCTGCTTCAACTGTCTGCTCTAGGCCATAATCGTCGCAAAGCGCAGCGTCGGTGACCAAATAAAGCGATAGATTAAACGGCATGGAGTGACTCCAACTGGGTATGAGCAGTGAGATCGTCAGGGGTAAGTTGATAAAGCGCATCCAGCAACGCGACCTGAAAACTGCCTGGGCCCTGAGCAGTACTACCCGCCCGCTCACCAGCGACCGCAAAGCAGCCTAGCGCCGCGGCGGTGGCTTCCAGCGGGGTTTCGCGGTTGGCCGCAACAAAAGCGGTGACCAGTGCGCTAAGGCCGCAGCCTAACGTTGTGACCCGGGGCATTAAGGGGTGGCCACCGTTAATACGGTAATGCTGTGTGCCATTCGTCACCCAGTCACTTTCACCGGTCATCGCGACAATGCAGCCATGTTTTTGCGCTAGCGCTATCGCTGCGTCTATGGCTTGGTCGGCGGCAGCTGTCGAGTCCACACCGCGCCCTTGGCTGGCTAACCCATTGAGCGCCAGAATTTCAGAGGCATTGCCCCGAATCACGCTAGGCTTTAAAACGAGCAAACGCGCGCATAGCGATTGACGATAGCGGGTTGCACCAACGGCGACAGGATCTAATACCCAGGGAATCGAGAGCTGGTCGGCGGTGGCCGCGGCGGTCAGCATGGCGTCAGCCCAGTGGGCAGAGATAGTGCCAATGTTGATCGACAGCCCGGCAGAAATAGTAGTGAACTCAGCCACTTCCTCTGGAGCATGCAGCATTGCGGGTGATGCGCCAGTAGCTAGCAGCAGGTTGGCCGTGCTGTTCATTGCAACATAATTGGTCATGCAATGGACTAGCGGTGTCACTGCGCGCAGCGTTGCAAGGTAATCGCCAAGCGGAGGTAGGGTCATAGCATCCTCCCGGCGGGGAGGTGGTAAGCGGTACCACGACTCCCTACGCCGGTGTTATCCGGTTCAGGTTCAAAGGGTTCTTCTCAGCTCGCGAACAATGGTGAGCGCCCCTGCCGAACGATTACTATCCTTGGCTGCGTTGGCCCTGTAAAGCCCGGGGCGAGGGGAATAGGTGGAAATATGACGCCCCAGCCCCCATGTTAAACGGTATACGGAGTGAATGACCCATATCAGCGAAAGGAGAGCGTGATGAGTTTTCAAGGTGAGCAGCATCCTGGTGTCGTCGATACACCGCCTCAAACCCAAGGATTCCGTTTAAACCACACCATGCTGCGGGTCAAAGACCCCGAGCGGGCGCTGACGTTCTACTCCAGGGTGTTTGGCATGCAGGTGCTGCGGCGACTGGATTTCGAAGAGATGCAGTTCTCGCTCTACTTTTTAGCCAACGTGGAGTCGAGCGACAGCGTGCCGGAAGAGAGCGAAGCGCGTACTGTCTGGACCTTTAGCCAAAAAGGGCTATTAGAGTTGACCCACAACTGGGGCACCGAAAACCAGGAAGACTTCACCTACCACGATGGCAATGCCGACCCTCAGGGCTTTGGGCACATCTGCTTTAACGTGCCGGATTTGGCAGCGGCACAGGCATGGTTTGACGAGCACGACGTCACCTTCGTAAAACGCGCGGATCAGGGCAAGATGAAAGATGTTATCTTCGTTAAAGACCCGGATGGCTACTGGATCGAAGTGATACAGGCAGACTTGATGGCGGGTAAAAGCGACACATGAGGCACGCCAATGGCTGAACTACTGTTCCGGCTGCGCCACGTTACCGACGAAGAGGCCATGGAGGTGCGTGACCTGTTGGCCGCCCATGGCTTTGATACCTATGAAACCCAGGCGGGCTTTTTCCGCCTGGGGGTCGATGCTATCTGGCTACGTAATCCACATCAGCACGATGCGGCTATCGCCGCGCTAGACGCCTATCAGGCGGAGCGCCTTGAGCGCGTCCAGCGTGAGCATCAAGCAGCGGTTGAACGGGGCGACGCGGAAACATTGTGGCATCGCTTGGCCGCTCACCCGCTGCAGGTGGTGCTAGTACTGTTAGCGGTGGGACTGATTGCGGCCCTGACACTATTGCCATTTCTGGGCTTGTCCCGAACCTAAGCTTAAGCCTAACCTCAAGCGGGCGGTAGATGCCCCCGTTTGAGGTACATCATCACGCCATTTTCACCGGCGGTGAGTGCAGGCGCTGCGCCGCTGGGGTAGCGACACCAGGTGCCCGCCGTGTAGCTCTGCTCGCTATCGCTCAGGCTGCCTTCAAGAATCAAAAACTCCAGCCCACCCAGCAGGGTCGGGTAGGCGATCGAGGTGCCCGCCGACCAGCGCTCCAGGCTGGTGCGCTCCTGCTTGTAGGTGTGCAGCATCTTGTAGGCAATGCGCGGGCGCCGGTCTGGCTGCCAGGGCAGTCGGTGAGCAGGCACCGCCAGCTGTAGCGTATCGTTAGGGTCAAACTGATGCAGTTTGACAAAAATCAGCGCGCCTTCTTCACCAATCTGCGGCGTATGGCCGGTGCCGATGGGGTTCCTCAGGTAACTGCCCGCCGCGTAGCGCCCATGCTCATCGGCGAACACACCTTCCAGGACCAAAATTTCTTCGCCGCCGCCGTGGGTATGGCGCTCGAACTGCGTATTGGGCGCGTAGCGAACAAGGCTGGTCGCGCGGGCAACTTCATCACCAATTCGGTCAAACATCATGCGCTCGACCCCGGCACTGGGGGAATCGACCCACTGATACTCTTCCGGGGTAACACAGGCAAAGTGGCTAAAATCGGCGTTTAGACGCATGGGAAAGGCTCTTCGCAGTGAAGGTAAAGTAACGGGGAGGGGTGCTAGTCTCCTTATCGACAGCAAAAAATGCAACTTTCGGTGCGTTTCACGCGCCATTTAGGCATGAAAATGCCGCCCGAAGGCGGCAATGCTTAATACTGCTTAAGAAAATTTATAAACAGTCTCACTCAGAGGTTTCGGTAAGCGCGGAGATGATCTGGTGGGCAGCTTCTATGCGGGCTTGATTGGGATAGTTGCGGTTTGCCAGCATGACAATACCAATTTGCTCACTAGGCACAAAAGCCACATAGCCGCCGAATCCGTTGGTAGAGCCGGTCTTGTTGTAGAGTGCCTGCTGCCTGGGGGCTAGCGGCGGAGCTAAGCGGTTGGCGGGATTGGGCTCCAAAATCATTTCAAGCGAGTTGCCCTCCAACAGCTGTTCAAGGGTCACTGGGTAAGCGTAGCTTTCCCAACCCAGGCCCTGCGTCATATTAGCGATATTGAAGTAACCCGTGCGCGTGGCTGCCAAGGCTTGGCTTAGGGGCTCATCAAGCTCATTTTCATCAAGCCTATTATCATCAAGCCCAGGGCTATCCATATTAGCTTCCACAAACGTCAGTACGTCGGCGGCTGTTGATTTTAAACCGTAGGCTTGGGCATCCAGCATGCCCGGGTTCACCCTAATCGGCTCATCCTCTTTAGAGTAACCGTAGGCGTAGTGTGCCTGCTGCGCGTCAGGCACCTGAAAATAGCTGTGCTCTAGCCCTAGCGGCGCGAACAGCGCCTCCTCCATTAGCGTCTCATACGTTTTGCCAAGGCGTTGGGCGGTTAGGTAACCCAGCAAACCTATGCTGGGGTTAGAGTAGAGTCGATGGCTACCAGGAGCGGATGCAGGCTGCCACTGGCGATAGTAGTCGATCATCTGCGCTTCGCTTTTTACCGCGTCAGGAAACTGCAACGGAAGCTCGCCGGCTGTGTAGGTGCCCAGTTCCAGCAGCGAGATTTCATCGAAGGCACTGCCTTTCAAGGCTGGCAGATGCTGGCTGGCCGCATCGGAAAGCGAGAGAGCACCGCTAGACTGCGCATAGCCAGCGAGTGCACCTGTAAAGATTTTGCTGATAGAACCGAGTTCGAACAACGTCTCATCAGTGACCGGTGTGCCTGCTTCTTGATTAGCGAGGCCATAATTAAAGTAGTGCTGTTGACCATTAATGCTCAGTGCGACCGCCATTCCTGGGATGCGATGCTCATCCATCAGTGGGGCGATAGTATCGTTTACCCATGCGTCAATTTTCTCACTATCCGCCTTTTCAGACGCCGAGACGGTGTTACCGATCAGGAGCGAACCTGTCATGATAAGGCCAATGTTTGCTGCTAACATCTTACGCATACCAGAATCCTGTTTCTATTGATGAGCAAAGCGCTAACGGGTGCCGCCACTCGCGTTAAACGCAAACTCGTCTCGATAAGAGTGCTAAAGAGCTAACATACGGCGCGTGGTAAAGATTAACAAACAGCGATATTTTGCATGAGCCATTAGAAAAATTTGGGGGTTTAGGTGGTGCGTCCCTATCTGCCGTTAAAAGCGCTGCGTGCCTTTGAGGTGTCGGCCAGGCATTTGAGTTTTACGCGAGCGGCAGAAGAACTGCACGTGACCCAGGCAGCGGTTAGTCATCAGGTTAAGTTACTTGAAATGCAGTTGAAGGTGCGGCTATTCACACGCTTGCCACGGGGGCTAATGCTGACCCAAGAGGGTGAACTGCTGCTGCCGGTGTTGACGAGTTCCTTCGATCAGATGTCGCACACGCTGGAACGGGTGGGAGAGAGCAGCTGCCGCGAAGTGTTAAACGTCGGCGTGGTGGGGACCTTTGCGGTTGGCTGGCTGCTGCCGAGGCTGGAAGATTTTGAGCACAAGTACCCGTTCGTTGATGTGCGTATTTCTACCCATAACAACCGCGCGGATTTAGCTGCCGAGGGTCTCGACTTAGCCATTCGCTTTGGCACAGGTGCCTGGCACGGCACCGCGGCGCAACCGCTGCTGCCTGGGTCGCTCTCGGTACTATGTATTCCGGCGATTGCTTCCCGGCTCTCAACGCCCGCTGATGTATTAGGCGAGACCTGGCTGCGTTCTTATCGCGCTGACGAATGGGCAGAGTGGCTGTTGGCGGCAGGGTTGCCAAGCAGCTTGCCGATGACCAAAAGCATTGTATTTGACTCCTCCATCGCGATGGTGGAAGCCGCCCTACAAGGGGCAGGTGTAGCGCTGGCGCCCCCGCTGATGTTTCCCCGCCAGCTGAGCAGTGGTGCGCTGGTACAGCCTTTTAACACCACTGTCAGTTTGGGAGGTTACTGGCTGACTCGCCTGCAGACACGGCCTGAAACCCACGCCATGGCATCGTTTCGCGAGTGGCTGCTCACGACTATTAACCGTCAAAGTTAATGGCTGAGCAGCGCTGTTGATGTTCATGGCTTAGTGGCTATGACCATGATCGTCGTGGTCGTCAGAATGACTGTGATCGTCATGACCCGGCTGGGCTAGCGCATCGTGCAGCACCTGCGCATTGTGGCGCATCATGCCCAGGTAGGTGCTTGCTTCACCTTCGGCTGCCAGCGCATCGGCGTAGAGCGTGCCTGCAATCGGCAGGCCGGTTTCTTCGGCGAGCTGAGTAATGATCGACTGATTGGTCATGTTCTCGTGGAACAGCGCCTTCACGTTCTCTTGCTCGATCACATCCACCAGCGCCGCCATGCTGGCACCGCTTGGGTCCGCTTCCGTGGAAAGCCCCACTGGCGAAAGGAAGGTCACCCCATAAGCGCTTGAGAAGTAGCCAAAGGAGTCGTGGCCAGTAATCACGCTGGTGGAGGCCGGGATCTCGTCAATTAGCGCACGAGTTTCAGCGTCTACCTCGGCCATTTCCTGTAAATACTGCGCCGCATTGGCGCGGTAGGCATCGGCGTTAACGGCATCGGCGGCAATTAACCCATCGCGGATGTTGGCGATATACACCTCGGCTTGATGCATATCCTGCCAGGCGTGAGGATCTTGATTGCCATGGTCGTGACCCGCGTGCGCATCGGTATGGTCATCATGGTCACCGTGTCCGTGCTCTTCATTATCGTGCTCGTCATGACCATGATCATCATGCTCTTCATGTCCAGCGAAAGAGAGTGGTTCAATGCCATCGGTCGCAGTGACCATCGGCCCGGTGTAGTCGCTGGCGCTAATCAGGCGCTCCATCCAGCCCTCAAACAGCAAGCCGTTGAAAACCACTAAATCAGCATTGGCCAGGGAGCGTGCGTCGCCGGGGCTGGGGGAGTAGACATGCGCATCGCCATCGGCCGCGACCAGCGGGGTCACCTCGACATGCTCGCCGCCCACGTTTTCCACCATATCCGCCAGGATAGAGAAACTGGTCACCACCTGAATGCGCTCATTAGCGATCGCGGCAGGCAGTGCCAGCATAGCGGAAACACCGACCAACCAGCGCGATGGCCGAGATGATAAATAGGCAAGCGACATACAACACTCCTTACAAAAAGCATGAAGACAGACAATTAAGACCCTTGCTCCACTGCCAGCGGCGTGGTTTTACGCCGCAGCTTGGCTGCCAGGCTGTGGTAGCGACCAAACAGGGCCGAAAACAGATACCCAGCCCCCGCCAGTAGGATAATGCTCGGACCTGAAGGGATATCCAGATGAAAAGAGAGCAGCAGACCGCCGGTGCTCGAGACCATCGCCAACACAATCGCAATGCCGATCAAGCCCTCAAGGCGTTTGCTCCAAAAGCGCGCCGAGGTGGCGGGTAGCATCATCAGTCCCACCGCCATTAACGTACCCAGGGTTTGAAAGCCAGCGGTTAAATTGAGTACCAGCAGCCCCAAAAACACGCTGTGTACCCAGCCGCTGCGGCGGCTTTGGCCGCGCAAAAACAGCGGGTCTAAGCACTCCACTACCAGAGCGCGAAACACCACCGCCAGGATCAACACAATCAGCGTACTGATACCCGCGATCAGCAGCAGCGCGGTGGAGTTGATCGCCAGAATCGAGCCGAACAGCACATGGGTAAGGTCAACGCTGCTACCGCCCAGTGAAATCAGCATCACGCCTGCGGCCAGCGAGATAATAAAAAAGCTCGCCATGGCGGCATCTTCCCGCTGGCCGCCCATTTTTGAGACCGCCCCCGCCAGCAGCGCCACCATTAACCCAAACAGCACCCCGCCAATACTCATAATCGGCAGTGAAAAGCCTGCCAGCAGGAACCCCAGCGCGACGCCGGGCAGAATCGCGTGGGCCATGGCGTCGCCAATCAGGCTCATACCGCGCAGCACCAAAAAAACCCCCAATGGCGGCGCGGCCAGCGAAAGAGCTAAACCACCCACCACTGCACGGCGCATAAAGCCATAGTCGAACGGGCTGATAAACCACGCACTAAGCAGATCCAGCATGGCGTCCTCCCAGGGTAAACGGCACCACCTGAGCGGGCGCCTGTTGATGCGTCAGCGCACTGGGCGCAACCCAGCGACCATGGCCGCCGTTTAGCATCAACACTTCGTCGGCCAGTCGGCGCAGGTGATCCATATCGTGGAGCACGACAATAATGGTCGCACCATCGTCCGCCATCTGGCGCAGAATGCGGATCAGAATATCCACGGTTTCACTATCCACGTTGGCAAACGGCTCATCGAGCAGAAGCAGTTCGGCTTCCTGCATTAACGTACGGCCAATCAGTGCACGCTGGCGCTGACCGCCGGAAAGCTCACCCAGCGGGCGATGGGCCAAGTGCGAAATACCTAGCCGCGCCATGATCTCGCGACCCTTGCGGTAGTGACTCGCGCAGTAGCCGGTTAACGCCCCGTGGCTGGGCCAGCTGCCCGTCATCACCAGCTCTTCCACGCTCATGGGGAAGGTCAGGTCCAGCGCTAACTGCTGGGGCAGCCATGCCCGGCGCTCTTTCGCGACGGTGCAGACCACTTCGCCGCTAATAGGCCGAAGCTCCCCCATAATGGCCTGAATCAGCGTGCTTTTGCCGGCACCGTTGGCCCCAATCAGCGCGGTAATTGCCCCCGGCTTAAAGTCGCCCTCGATATGTTCCAGCACCGTCCGGCGCGCCTGGGCCAAATGCAGGTTGTGAAGCTGTAAGCGTGATAGCGAGCGCTGACTCATCCCAACCACCCGCCTGCCCAAACCACCAAGGCCCAAAGCACCAACAGCGGCACGGCCACAAACAGCAGCCGTTTAACAGCCGACAGCGACATCAAGGAGAAGTGACAAGGACCTTCCTTGTTATGGCGGTGCGTATGCTCACTCATCAAGCAGCCTCGTGTAATTTTAAATAGGTTATAACATAACGTTTAGCAAAGCCAAAAAATCGCTGGATATTTTACTCATTCACGCCCCGCTGGCAATAATAAAGCGCTGGCGGAAAACCGCCGCCAGCGCTTTAGGGGAACAACTTAAATGGGAAGAGGGTTTAAATCAGTAACGCCAGGTAGCGCCTAGCTGCTGTGGCCCCATATTCAGTGCATATTCACCAGGTATAGTGATCGACCCCAGTGAAAGATTGGCGGGTTGGAAGCGATTAATGGCAGACGATGCCTGATTTGGCTGGGTCCAAATTTGTAGCTCATTGACCAGCATGCCGGTAGCAAAGTTGATCGCACCATCGCTTTCCCGGCCATCGGCCGCAATCACCGCGCCTGCCACGCCATTCACCACCAAAGAGCCCACCCGAGCACCCCAGCCGCGCCGTTCACGTTCCGCTTGGGCGAGCTGCAAGCCTAGCGCCTGCACGCCGCTTAAATCACCGCTAGCTTTCAAACGCTTATATTCGGCCAAGGCCGCCGGGTGCGGCTGGCGATCCGTCAGCATCCCACCCACGGCCAGTGCTGATTTCACCACACCCACCCGCGCATCAAAGCGATCATCAGGGTCGCTTGCCTCGCTTGATTGGTAAGCGTTCACCGCCAGGCTGGTGGCGTAAATGCCGGTCCAACCCCACTGCCAAACATTGGCATGGCGCGCGCCGTTCTCAAACACATCGTCATATTCCCCCCACTGCCCGTTGGTTTGCGCCTGGGCTTGGAGAGAGACAGGCAGAGCAATCACCAGCGTAGTCACCAAGGCAGTGAAAAGACGAAAAGGATGCATAGTGAAGGACCTATATAAGGGGAGCGGTAGCGCTAAGCGTAGCACGCAAATCAAATGAGAAGAGTGAGAGTGAAGTATGGCGAAGTGAACGGTGGTTCAGATGCATGAGTTGAACTCCGTCGCCTAGCTATTCAAATTCACGTAAAAAAGCCATCAAGTTGATGGCTTTTTGTTGCTGAAAGTAGCAAAGCGCTAACGCATTAATCTTCTTTCGGCGGTGTTTCCATGGCGCGTTTGTCGTCGGGGACCCTGACGATGTGGCCTACATTGAGTTTGCTGTGGCTTTGGTGGCGGCCGCCCTTGGCGTCGATGATCGCGACGACTTCACCAATGCTGACCGCGTCATCTTCGCGATAGGCTTCTACTTTGACGCGTACCATGGCGCCCTGGTAACGGGCTGAAATAATGTCGCCCGGGTCGGGGGCGTTATGGTCGGGGTCGTTTTTAAAGTACTCCGCTACGCTGGCGCTACCTGGGTTATCCCATTCTACGTGCTGATGCATCGTCGTCTTCCTTGTCACAATGGATGTATCTTTAGTGTAGTGCGTTCAGCTGCTTACTTCATCAGGGCTTTCTTCGATAGGCGCTTTTTCTTCCGCCGTGTCTTCCGCTGCCGCGACGTTATTGGACTGCCCCACGTACTGAAATAAGAAGTTTAGTGCTGCCGGTAAGCTGGCGCGCCATACTTGCCAGGTATGCCCGCCGGGGTAAAGGTCGAGTCTCACGTCGTTGGGCTGAATGCGCTCCATCGCTTGGCGCAGTATGCGGGCATGGAACTCTGCATCGTAAACGTCGCGGCGTCCGGCGCTGATATAGAGCGGTACTGGGGAAAGATCACCCTCTTCGTCGGTACCGCGGGGTGTCACGAGTAGGCGGTACTCTTCTAGGTAGGCGGTGTAGTTAAGGGTTTCCCAAAGCTCCTTATCAAATTGTCCTTGTTCATCCAGAAATGCGGGATGGCGCCAAGCGGAGGAGTTGCGCGGCGGTAAAGGGACGTAGCTGGCGGGGCTTAATGCGGCCACGGCGGCGAATAAGTCAGGCCGTTCTAGAGCGAAGTTAAGCGCACCATAGCCTCCGGCGGAAAGGCCTGCTACACCACGTTGGTGGCGCTCTTTGCCAACACGGTAGGTTGCTTCCACGTGGGGCATTAGGTCATTAAAAAACGCGCTGCGCGCGGGTTCGTTATGCCCGTCTACCCACCAGCTGCGGCTGCCCGGCATGATGTAAACTGCGGGTGGAATGTGCCCAGCGCGGATTAACCTATCGGCGACCTGTTGCAAATTTCCGCGTGAAACCCAGTCGCGGTCTGTTCCAAAAGAGCCGTGCAGCATATAAATGACTGGATAGGTAGCCGTCGCTTGAGTGTCATAATTGTCAGGTAAATAAACGCTATACGGGTAGTCGTAGCCGAGCGTGGGTGAGAAGAACTGATGGTGCGTAACCTCGCTGGCTAAACTATGACCGCTGAACGTTAGCCATCCAATTAGGGTGCTGAGTAGCACGCGACATCGGTATGAGTTAAGCGGCAGCTTGATTTTGAACATGTTACCTCCGGAAATTAAAACTGTTCAATGAGGTCGGACAGCACGACGGCGGTAGCTATTCATAATAGCCATTCAGGGTGCCGAAAGTGGAGTTAGGTAACGGCGGGAGGCCCAATGCGAAAAATTGAAGAGATCTATTGGTTGCGTGCATACGGCTGTATAGCCGTTTTTTTGTTTCATTTATTAGATCACGTTAATCAGCGCCTCGATAACGTTGCCACTGATTTGATGCGCATACCGCTGGTGCTGGGTACGCCAATTTTTCTGTTTATTGCGGTCTTCGTTTTCGCCGTTCGCTACAATAAATCCGTCCCAGAAGGCTTTCTCCTTCAGCGTGTGAAATATGTCATGGTGCCGTACTTCGTGTATGGCTTTATTTATTCGACCGCTGAGTGGCTAAGGCAGCGGGGTGCGGATGAGCCGGTGGGCTTTTTGGCCAATGCGGTCGAGTACTATGTCTATGCGGGTTGGCATGGCTATTTTTTGATCATTGCGATGCAGTTTTACGTGGCTTATTGGCTGTTTACCCGCTGGCAGCTGTGGCGAATGAACCCGGTACCGTGGCTATGGGGCGCCTGCGTGATCAGCATGGCGTATTGGGGCTTGGCTTACTGGTTTGACGTTGACCTGCCTGGTTATCTGCTGTGGATCGCACCCTTGGGGTGGATTTATGTTTTTTTTCTGGCGTTGGTGCTTGTACGTTACTACCCGCTAGCCACGGAGAGTTTGTTGGCTGAGCGGCCCGGTTGGATGCAGCAGATGGCGCATCCGGTGTGGCTGGCACTGCTGGTGATACTCATTATTGCAGCGACGTTTGCTGGCTGGCTGGCGTTTTCCTCCAAAGAGGTATGGGTGATACCTTTTTTTGTGCTGTTTATGCTCTGCGCCATGCGCTATTTGGCAGGACGACCGGCGCCGTTATGGGTTCGCCACATCAATGCGTATTCGTTTGGTGTTTACTTGGCTCACCCCATGTTTTTCGTGCTGACCGATGTGGTCGTTGCGCCTTTGGCATTATCGATTGGTGTGTATGCGGTGGTGCTCATGGTGGTAGGCGTTGTAGGGTCGGTGGGGCTGAACAAGTTAGCCAATACCACCACGTTGGGAGCGATGCTATTCGGCAAGCGGTTGAAGGTACGTTAATTGTACAAGCGTGATAGCAGTGCAGTGAAAAGAGGTATTAAAACGGCTGTAAAGGTGCGGTAAACAAAAGCCCAATGGTCCTATGGGCGTGGCGTGTAAGCGGGGTCCGTGGGCGTTGTCAGCGTGGGGTTATCTTGTTCCTCTGCCTGACTAAGCAGATGGCCTCTATACGTTTTCAGACGGGTGGGGCAGGCATGCAAACGCTGTAAAAAGTCGTCAATCGCGCAGCGGCCATCCAGCTCAGGGTCAAAACCACCCAAGCGTTCAAGCCAGGCCCGGCTAACGGCAATGTAGGGAGGTAGCAGTTGTGCGCTAGCCAATAAGCGTCGCAGGATGCGCTCGGATAATGATGGCTGCGCAAGGCCAATAATCAAAGCATCTAGACTGTAGGTATTTAGTTGGGGGTAGAGCGAACCCCACAGATTGGCAGGTAGTGGCTGCTTTTGTAACGCGATAATTAACCACTCAGCTTGGCTGGCGAACGCCGCTTTATTGATACGTGCTCCCAACGGCAGCGCTGGGGTAATCAAGCAGTGAGTATGATAACGCTGCTCAAGTGAGCCCAGGCGAGCATGGGGTTGCGTGCTCGTCACCAGAATGGGGAGCAGATGGTCGGCGATGCCGGATCCACGTATGGATTTC
This sequence comes from Vreelandella sp. ssv, assembly GCF_059448525.1. NCBI lineage: Bacteria > Pseudomonadati > Pseudomonadota > Gammaproteobacteria > Oceanospirillales > Halomonadaceae > Vreelandella > Vreelandella sp. ssv. The sequence goes on from NZ_CM182545.1 coordinate 207,536, forward strand.
AAATGGCGTGGCAACATCTCACCTGTCACCATGGCATCAACGATAAAGCAGACCGATCCCATTTGCCGACTCCAATTGTGAGCAAATCTATCAAATTGTAATTTATTGTAGTAGCTGGTTTATTTGAGTAGCAAGTAAAAAGTTTGCGAGCCAAAAAAGAGGGTTCAGTATTGTTAATGCACTGCTATGGCGCATAAGGCATTATTTTTGATCTATTTTGGTGCGTTGAGATATTTTTTAGTTGTCTAACGAGGCTCTTTATAGGCTTATGCGTCATCAAGAGGCATTTAAATCAATTTTTAAACGTTTAAAAAACAATTAGTTGTTGTTTTTTTATGCCATATTGGTGCAGTGTTGGCATGCACTCTGCATTGTATTTGGAAGCGGCTCGCGTACCGTAGGCATAAGCCCTGCGGCGTGCTAAAACGATAGCCGGTCTGTAATGCTCGCTGAGCGCTTTGTTTATTAATGTCAGGCAAACGTTGAGCGAATAAGAATGACAAACGTGCGGTTTAGCACGTATTTTGTCGAACAACACTTTTATCGGTAGCTTACAGTCGTTAGCTTTAAGCCATGCTCATACCGGAGGACTCTATGTCAGCCAAGACTCTCGCGTTAATTGAAGAACATGATGTTAAGTGGGTAGACCTGCGTTTCACCGATACCCGCGGTAAAGAACAGCACGTTACCGTGCCTGCTCGCGATGTGAACGAAGAATTCTTCGAGAATGGCCAAATGTTTGATGGCTCTTCTATTGAAGGCTGGAAGGGCATTAACGAATCCGACATGATTCTGAGCCCGGAAGATGGTACTGGCTATCTCGACCCCTTCACCGAAGATGCGACGCTGGTTCTGCGCTGCGACATCATCGAGCCGGCCACTATGCAGGGCTATGATCGCGACCCGCGCTCCATCGCTAAGCGTGCTGAAGCTTATTTAGAGTCTACTGGTCTGGGTGATACCGCGTTTTTCGGTCCTGAACCTGAATTTTTCATCTTTGACGAAGTACATTGGAAGTCTGATATCCAGGGCTCTATGTACAAAATCACCTCTGACGAAGGCGCTTGGGCGACCAATAGTCAGGTAGAAGGCGGCAACTTAGGCCACCGTCCGCGCGTTAAAGGCGGCTACTTCCCGGTTCCTCCGGTTGATAGCTTCCATGATATCCGTGGTGCGATGTGTAACACCCTGGAAGCGATTGGCCAGACCGTCGAGGTTCACCACCACGAAGTTGCCAACGCAGGTCAGAACGAAATCGGCGTTAAATTCAACACGCTGGTGAAGAAAGCTGACGAAGTTCAGGAAATGAAATACGTGATCCACAACGTGGCACACGCGTATGGCAAAACGGCGACCTTTATGCCGAAGCCGCTGGTTGGCGACAACGGTTCTGGTATGCACGTTCACCAGTCGTTCTGGAAAGATGGCCAAAACCAGTTTGCGGGTGACGAATACGCTGGCCTGTCTGAAATGGCGCTTTTCTACATTGGCGGCATCATTAAGCACGCCCGTGCATTGAACGCGTTCACCAACGCTTCTACTAACTCGTACAAGCGTCTGGTGCCTGGCTTTGAAGCACCGGTAATGCTGGCCTACAGTGCCCGCAACCGCTCTGCTTCCATCCGTATTCCTTACACCGCTAGCCCGAAAGGCAAGCGTGTTGAGGCTCGCTTCCCTGATCCGACGGCTAACCCGTACCTGGCATTCTCTGCCATGTTGATGGCTGGTATCGACGGTATCAAGAACAAGATCCATCCTGGCGATGCTATGGATAAAAACCTGTATGACCTGCCGCCAGAAGAGGGCAAGTTAGTACCCACCGTAGCGCACAGCCTGGATCAGGCACTGGAAGCCCTCGACGCTGACCGTGCGTTCCTGACCGAAGGTGGCGTGTTCACCGACGAAATGATCGATGCCTACATCGAGCTCAAGATGGAAGAAGTAGAGCGTATTCGCATGACGACTCACCCCATCGAGTTTGATATGTACTACAGCTGCTAATCAGCGCTACTCACCCCTGGCTGTTACTATCCGTTAGGCGGTGATAAGTGTAGATGCTGTGATAACTGCAGTTGTTAAGAGAACCCCGCTTCGGCGGGGTTTTTTCGTTTTGGGGATGAAGAGAGTTATGAGGGGTGCTATGGGCAAAGTGAGCGCATTAGCGGTCAGTATCTTGATGACCGCTGCATTGAGCATTGTTGAAGCTGTCAGACCGGATACGGCTTTCGCTCAGACGGTTTACCGGGTTACCGATGCGCAAGGCAACGTTACCTTTACCGATAACCCAGGCCGTGGTGGGGAAGCGTTGGAATTAGCGCCACTGCCTAGCCTGCCGCCAGCGCTAAGAGCGGCGTATACCTCTGTCAGTGAGACGCCTGCTGCTGTACGTCCCCAGGGTAAACCGGGGCAGCCCTTCATGCCCTATGATCATTTTTCGATTGCTCTGCCCCAGCAAGGGGCACGATTGATGGAGAAAAGCACGGCGGTGGAAGTGGCTATTGCACCACCGCTACGTGATGACCACCAAGTGCGGCTGCTCGTTAATGGAGAGATTAGCCAGACCGCGTTGCATAGCGATGTGTTCTGGTTAACAGGGCTCTCCTCAGGCCGGTATGAGCTTCAGGCTGAGCTATTGGATAGCAGCCAGCGTTTGCAGCATCGCACGCCTGTGGTGGCCATTACGGTTCCTTAAAGCCGTTTTAAAAGCGGTTTTAAAAACATAGTTAAACACCTTGATGCACTAAAATGGTGCGGTGCCCGATGTGTTTGGTGCTGCAAGTGCGCTAAAACGATTCACCATCGTTGACTGCGTTGCCCACAAGCCGTGCAGATAGGCATAAATGCATAATTGGCGCGCTTTTTGCAGTTCCCTCACTGATCATCCACCTGTAGGTCTGTAACGGCGATGGAAGACGCAATTTTTCAGGACGACACCATGCATCAGCGTTTGCTTGAACATCTCACCACGGCGGTCTTACTGCTAGACGGAGATTTGCGTGTGCGCTGGATGAACCCTGCCGCTGAGGCCCTATTGGCGGTCAGCCTTAGCCGAGTGCACGGGATTAGCCTGGATACACTACTGGGCGGCGATGAGAGCATTGATGATGTCCTGGCTAAAGCACGGGATGCGTTTCACCCTTATACCCAGCGCGAAGCACGGATTACGCCACTTAATAGCGAACCGCTCACCGTCGACTATACGGTGACACCATTATCGGACGATGAGCTGCTATTAGAGGTAGAGCCGCGGGATCGGTTAATGCAAATCTCCCGGGAAGAGGCGCTAACCACTCGTCAGGAGACCATCAAGGTACTTGCTCGCGGGTTAGCCCATGAAGTAAAGAATCCCTTAGGTGGCATTCGCGGTGCCGCGCAGTTACTAGAGCGGGATCTAGACGACCCGGCGCTGCGTGAATATACCCACATCATTGTCGAAGAGGTGGATCGGCTGCGTGACTTGGTCGACTCCATGCTCGGTCCTAACCGCATTCTTAAACACGAGCCGGTCAATATTCACAAAGTGCTTGAGCGAGTTCGGGCGCTGCTAATTGCTGAACACCCCTGCGTGGTGATTAGCCGCGATTACGACCCCAGTTTGCCCGACCTTTCTGGCGACGAATCACAAATGATTCAAGCGGTCCTCAATGTTGCACGCAACGCCGTGCAGGCCATGAGCGACGCGCAAACGCCCGAACCTACGTTAATACTGCGAACCCGAGCCCGGCGTCAATTTACCCTCGGTGCTGAACGCCATCGTTTAGTCAGTGAAGTCGCGGTCATTGATAACGGACCCGGCATTCCCGATGCACTGCAGGAGACGCTGTTTTATCCCATGGTGTCGGGGCGCGCTGAAGGCAGCGGCTTAGGGCTCTCTATTGCCCAGTCGATTTTGCACCAACATCAAGGATTGATCGAATGCGACTCACGAGCCGGACATACCGAATTTCGTTTACTGATTCCATTGGTATTAATTTTACCGGAGAAGCGTCATGACTGAGGCTACACGTACTGATGTTGCGCGGGTGGTGATTGTCGATGACGACCGCGCTATCCGCTGGGTACTGGAACGCGCACTGGCGCAACCCGACCTTGACGTGGAGTGTATAGAGCGTGCAGATACAGCCCTTGCACGTTTGCTGGAAAGCCCTCCTGACGTGCTGGTGACCGATATTCGTATGCCAGGCATCGATGGGCTGGATTTGATGGCCAGAGTGCGCGAGGCACATCCTGATCTACCGGTCATCGTGATGACGGCGCACTCCGATTTAGACAGCGCCGTAGCCTCATATCAGGGGGGGGCATTTGAATACCTGCCCAAACCGTTTGACGTTGATGAAGCCCTCGCGCTCGTTCGACGTGCCGTGGCTCACGCCCGTGAACGCCAGCGGCCGGTTACCGTACCTGAAGGCTTAAATGCCGAGATCATTGGTGAAGCGCCCGCGATGCAGGAAGTGTTTCGCGCTATCGGCCGTCTTTCCCACTCGCATATCACAGTACTGATCAACGGGGAGTCGGGAACCGGTAAAGAGCGCGTTGCCCAGGCGCTTCATCAGCATAGCCCACGGGCGGGTAAGCCGTTTATCGCCTTGAACATGGCGGCGATTCCTCGCGACTTGATTGAGTCAGAGCTGTTTGGCCATGAGAAGGGCGCTTTTACCGGGGCGGCCCAGCAACGCCAAGGACGCTTTGAGCAGGCTAATGGCGGCACGCTGTTTTTAGACGAAATAGGCGATATGCCCGCTGAAACCCAAACGCGTCTACTGCGTGTATTGGCTGATGGGGAGTTTTATCGCGTTGGTGGCCACACGCCGGTAAGAGTCGATGTACGAATTATCGCTGCCACCCATCAGAATTTAGAAGTGTTGGTCGATGATGGTCGCTTCCGTGAGGATTTGTTCCACCGGTTAAACGTCATTCGTATTCACCTGCCGAAACTTGCCGAGCGGCGTGAAGACATTCCGCGCTTAACACGACACTTTTTAGCCGAAGCGGCAAAAGAGCTCACTACCGATATAAAAGTGCTGACCAGCGAAGCGGAAGCTCACCTGACGCGTTTGCCTTGGCCAGGCAACGTGCGGCAGTTAGAGAATATTTGCCGCTGGCTGACGGTCATGGCATCAGGACGTGAAATTCTGGTTGAGGATTTGCCGCCAGAGCTACGTTCGCCGAGCGCTTCTGAAAGCAGTGCCCACGGTGACTGGCGCACGGCGTTTCGTGACTGGGCAGACCACGCGCTTGCCGAAGGGCATACGCATCTTTTGGAAGAGGCGGTACCGGATTTTGAGCGGATTCTGATTGAGACCGCGCTAAAGCACACCGGTGGCCGAAAGGGCGAGGCCGCCGAGTTACTCGGTTGGGGGCGCAATACGCTTACTCGCAAACTGAAAACGCTGTTACCGGCGCTAGCGGACGATTAAGCGCTACTCGTCCGCTAGGATGTACACAGCATCAGCGTACGTCGCATCGGGAGGCGTGCAGTCGCCCATGCGCCAGGGCAATAGGCTCAGCGTGTTGTTAATGCCCAAGGCTTCTAGCTGGTAGGCCACTCCCTCATTATGCATGACGTGGCCTAGCCCCATTAAGCCCACTGCCAGTTTTTCACCCTCCGTGGCCTCGGCCAAGCGCTGGGCCATGGCGGCATCCCAGGTGAGTTGCGCTTGAATAAAATGCTCACGCCCGTCGGGGTCATCGCCCATGGCGTGTTGACTAAACACCTCGGTGAGGCGATCGCGGTAACTGGCGCTGGCGGGCTTGGGAGGCGGAATTTGATAGCGCTCTTCAGCGGGTACGCTATTCCAGCCATCATTCACCAGTCGATGGCGCAGTTCAGGGTCGATGTTCAGCGCGATTAATGGGATGTGTGCCATTCGGGCAAACTCTAAAATCGGCATATACAGCGCCGCATCAAAGCCCCAGGTCTCTTCCCAACGCACGCGCTCCAGCATGGTGTCCGCATCCAGTTCACCCGCGACCCATGCATCAAGGCTAGGCTGGGCGCCACGCGGTAGCATTTCTAGGCCAATCACCATCTCATCATTCAGCGCATGAAGTCCTGCCAAGGTATACAGTTGCCAGCGGTGGTGGGCCATTTCATCGTGCTGTTCACCGAGAAGTACCACCTGCTGCTGGGCCGCCGTGAATAGCACCTGGCGCGTCGTCAGCGGCTGCTCTTGCATCCTCCACTGACCCGGTATTGGGCATGCCGCCAATGTCACGGCGGGAATCAAGCTCAGCAGAGTCATTGCCGCCAAGCGTTGTCTATTGCCGATTAGACTATTGTGCCGCTTCAATACGTCTGATCTCAGCCAGTAAAGCTTCTGCTTCTTCGGTAAGCGTGGCATTGGCGCGCATGTCGCCATTGCGTGAAGCCTCCATGGCAGCCTGAAGTTTACGCTCATACTCTTGCTGCAGTTTCTTTTTGGGGTCGCGCTTAAACATGCCTAACATGAACAATCTCCTCACTATTGGCTCATTGGTGTACACCATTTGTATAGGTTTAGAGCGCTTGTGTCGAATGTTTGTTTTGTCAGTGCTTACGATCTGTACTGAGAGGAGGCGCCGCACTGACCTAGGAAGCGCTCAAAATCGACCAATATAGTATCGAGGCTGGCATGAAGGCGATGATCATCGTCGACCATTCGCAACGACAGTCGTTGCAGGCGGGCACGCTCTATCACCGGTTCAGGCGCCACGACCTCATCACGCCAGCCGTGAATGATGTGCGTATGCTGTGCCTGGATAGCGAGTGAGGTTTCAGGGTAATCCGCTAACCCTAGCGCGGGGGCTAATAGGAAACAGCCCCGCACGGGTTTTTGCGCGCTCACAGCCACGCTTAGCCACCCGCCCAAGCTTGAGCCAGCCAACACGCAGTTAGCTGGGTCGTCGCCGCGCTCAGCTATCACCTGTAATAGATGCTGAAGTCGCTGTTTAGGCTCTGCCATGCCTCGGTAATCCATAACAACGGGCTCACAGTCATCCAGTTTCTCTGCAACGCCTTTAAGCGCCTGGGTTTTGAGTGCCCCCGGCCCGCTCTCTAAACCGTGGGAGAGGTAAACGATCATCATAGCGTTTAGTCCGCTGCGCGCTGGATAGCTTCGCCACCCTGTTTGATGTCTTCTCCAGCACCGCGAATGGTATTACAGCCGCTCACCAACAGAAGGGTAGTGACAATGAGTAAGCCAAACATCATTGCGCGTTTCATAGTGGGCTCCTTAAAGGGATGTGATTGAAGAGAAGGCCTTAAAACGTGAACGTTCTCTCTTGCAACGTTCTCTTTTGCATAGCAAAGCGTTGAGGATTGATAGCAAAAATAATCGCTGTTGAAATGTTTCGCCATCGTTTTAATAAGGTTCAGAACAGACGATATGCCTCAGTATCGTGTGCTTATGTCGCATGTGTCAGTTCTATACATCCCGAAACGCCAATAAGTAGCTATTCAAAGCAATTTTTATTGAAATCAAGTTATTGATTTTTAAGTTTATTTTAATTTATTGGCATGGTTTGGATCAGTACCTGCAACTACAGTTCAGTTGCTTGGATGTTCAGTTGTTTAGGTTTAGCCGTTTAAATAATTGTTAGCAGTAACTGAGTGAGTGGGCGGTCAGGCACAGGGAAGGCAGGAAGCCGCAAAGTGAACAGGATGTTAAAGGACACTCCGCCCACTCACTGGTTGCAGCGCAAGGAGGCGCTGTTCATCGAGCTAGGGAATGGAATGATGCGAAACAACCATCTCGTGAAAATGAGGTGGTTTTTTTGCATGCGTGACATTTTTTTAAGTAATTGATTTTCATTTACTTTTTGGGCATTCCTTGTTGTGCGGCCTTTATCCAGGCCGCTATCGCACAGATTAAAGCGGTGTTTTGGTCTATCCTTCGATGAAATCGAAATGCAGCGGTTAGAAAACGTCAACGTAACGACCGCACACTATCAGGGACAAGATTATGGCGATGGCATTGATGTTGTGCATGTTTGTTTTGTTCTTAGGATTTTCGGGTGTAGGGGTGTATATGATGTTTAAGACATCCTTCATGGCCAACATGGATGAACGTGATGATATGCCGCCAGATATCTAAGCTATTTTTTATCAACTTTGATCCATCAAGCAGAAATCAAAAACGCCCGCAACAGCGGGCGTTTTTGCGTAGATGAATGACGAAACCATAGCGGGGTGATTTATCCCATCCAGTAAAGGCTGACCAAAGCAAAGGCATAGCCTAGTGCCGCACCGGCTAGTACATCACTGACATAGTGAAGGCCTAAACCCACACGAGAAATCGCGATTAGCAGCGTTAGTGGCAACACCACTGGTAACAGCCAAGGGGTGTGTGCGGCGACTAGAACACTAAACATCACCGCATGCATGGTGTGACCGCTGGGGAAACTATAACGGTCACGCGCTGGCTCACAGCACTGAATGCCTTCGCCGTAAGTGATAAAGGGACGTTCGCGACACAAGCGTGTTTTCACCAGTCGATAAACAGCGACGGCAAACAATGCGATCACGCTGTACTGCATCACTCGCCATGAGCCATTTGGCTGAAGCCAAGGTTGGGCCAGAATCAGTAGTACCCAGACAGGCCAATCGCCTAAGCGGCTGGCGGCTTGCAGCGTAAGGCGCCAGGGGCGATAGAGTGAAAGCCGTGACACGCGCTGGCAAAATTGCCACTCCAGCAGGTCAAGACGGTCGAATACGACAAGCGGACGCGGGCGCATGGTGAGCCTCCTGGGCTTGGTGTAAGTAACGCAAAAACTGCTCAGCAATACCCGTCCAGCTCTGCTCCAGTGCACGTAAACGCGCTACTCGACCTAAACGAGCGTAATCAGCCGGATGTTGGCACAACTCCACTGCTGCTTGTTGAAAACCAGCACTATTACCCGCGGGTACGGTAATACCGTTTTGGCCGCTGTTAATCAGCTCGGCGCTGGCAGCATGGTCATAAGCCACCACGGCTAAGCCGCTGGCCATCGCTTCAGCCACCACATTCCCCCAGGTTTCTGAAAGCGAGGGAAAAATAAACAGGTCAGCGCTGGCATAGTGGCGAGCGAGTGATTCTTGTCCTATAAAACCGGTGAAATGCGCATCGGGTAGCGCTTTCTCAAGCTGTGCTCGGGCGGGGCCGTCGCCGACGATCACCTGAGCGATATCGGGGCGCACTTCGCGCATGGCTTGAAGGCTTTCATGTAACAAAGTGAGGTTTTTTTCGGCGGCTAACCGGCCTACGTAAAGAGCGACGGGTTGATGCTCGCCAACGCCCCACTGCTGACGCAGCTGATGATCACGATGGGCAGGGGAGAAGCGTTCACCGTCTAGCCCGCGCGACAGCACATGGACATCACGAATTCCCTGATGCTGAAGTGTGTTTGCCTGCTGATGGGTAGGTACTAACGTTAACGCACAGCCGTTATGGAAGTAGCGCAGGTAGCGCCGGGTGGAAGAGGCCAGCCAGGTGACACCGTAATCTTCACAGTAGTGATCAAAATTAGTGTGCCAGCCCGCCACCAGCGGAATATTGAGCTGCCGTGCCGCTTGACGCGCCGCCCAGCCAAGTGGGCCTTGAGTGGCCAGATAAATAACATCGGGACGATGCTGGCGCCAAAAGCGTCGCAGTGTAGCTGGCCTAACCAAGCCCACCTGCACATCAGAATAGCCGGGTAAGGCAAGGCGCTGCACCTGTAGTTCGCGGTTAATGCCGGTAGCATTTCCCGTGACCCGTGGACGCGGCCGGATCACATCAACCGGCACTCCTTGCCGGTTCAGTTCATAGCTCAACCGGCTCAGCGTATGAGCAACGCCGTTGATGTCCGGTGACCATGTTTCACTAACGATGCAGAGCCGCATGAGCGATTCATCCCTTTATCACGTTTCATACAGTGTGTGCGGGGAGAATGACACTGCCGAGTCAAATAGGTGAATAAGTGATGACATGCCAATAAGTATCAATTTGTAACCGCACAAGAAAAGCAATGGCTACTCATCTAAATAGCAGTTAAATATTAAAATAAAGTGGCATTTTTATTTAATGTAATAATAAAAAATAAGTTCCCTATAAATTAAAACTTTAAAATTAATGAAATATAAGTCCTTTAAGGTTCCCTGCGTTGAGGCGTTACTCGTCCTTCACTGCGCCTTCGCAAAGCGCAAGCATTAACTACTTCAATGGGAACAATCATGTTTAAAAAAACGACACTGGCCCTGGCCGTTAGCGGTCTATTGGCAGCCTCTGCAGCACAAGCAGCAACCGTTTATGACCAAGACGGTACCGATCTCGAAATCTACGGCCGTATTGCCATGGGGTTTGAAGGCGGCGGTGTTGATGATGGTGTTGATAACGGTGAAGAGTTCCGTAATTTCGGCTCCCGTCTGCGGATTACCGCCGGTCATCAAATCTCCAATGATCTACGTGCATTTGCGCGTGTCGAGTGGCGTTTTACCGGTGATGAGCGCAACCAGGATTCTGGTTTCGATGAAGTGCGCAACAGCTACCTGGGGCTGGAAAGCCAGCAGTTTGGTACCTTCATGGCCGGTAACTACGATAGCTTCTACGACAAAAACGTGATGACACCGTTCGATGTTTACGTGGAGCGCGGCTACGAGTTTGCGGGTGGCGGCCTACAGGCACGCGGCGACTCGATTGGCTATAAAACACCTGAACTCAGTGGTTTTCAGGCGGTTATTTCTGCCAAGCACTTTTCTGAGCGTGGTTTGACTCCTGCCCAGCAGAGTGACGAAGGGTCCGTTATTGCCACTCAGGGCGGTGTTGTTTACGAAACAGGCCCAGCACGTTTAGCGCTTGGTTATGTGGAAGATACGGTACGTGGTGGCGGTAACGGTGAAGTGCGTTATGGCACTACGGGCGAATTTGCCATCACGGATGCTTTTTCTGCTCGTGTAGGTTATGAAACCCGTGGGGATGACGATGTTAACGGTGGTGGTTTCGACAAAATCGGCGTTGGTGCTACTTTGGCTATCGATTCCTGGAAGTTCTTCGCCGATTACTACAACATCGACGTAGATGGCGCTAGTGATGAGCGTAACGCTTGGGCGCTAGGGTCAATGTACAAGCTGTCTAGCAATTTCGATATGTTCCTCGAACTGAACGACCGCAACCTGGATGCCGTTAATGACTTCGAAGAAGATATGTACTACGCATTAGGCGCCCGCTATCACTTCTAATTGATAGAGTGATGTAAGCAGTTTGTTGCTTAAGTTCTTTAGCTTTTAGTTAGCTCGCATGTTTCGATCTTTACCGGTGTGGATAATTCCACACCGGTTTTTAGCGTTTTTATATTTTATGATTTACTTGCCTGTCTTCAAAGAGATGCTCTTTCTTAGTGAGTTATTTGTCTAAATATAAATTGAGCGCTGGGGGGTAAAGTTCATAATTTTGCCATGGAGACGAAATGTCGCTGGCAGGCTATCTTTACTGCTAAGGTGTCTGGACACTGTTATGAAAGGAGTCATTTAAATGCGCTTTCACCACTATGGCTTGGCGCTAGGGACAGCGCTATTTGCCACCGTTCCTACCGCCTTTGCTGATAACTACACCCTAACGTTATTTCACACCAACGATCTTCACGGGCGTATTGATCAGTACCCCTATCTAATTACCACGCTGAACGAGGCGCAGGAGCGCTTTGGCGAAGGGTTGCTGCTGGATGCCGGTGACATCTTCTCGGGCACGCTCTACTTCACGGAATTTCAAGGCCAGGATGCGTTGGAGTTTATGAATTTGATGGGCTACAACGCCTTTGTGCCCGGCAACCATGAGTTCGACTTGGGTGATGCGGAAGAGGGGCATCAAGCGCTGGCGGCGTTTTTCGCAGGCGCCGAGTTTCCTATTTTAGGGGCGAATCTGAACTTCTCCGCAGGGTCCGAGTTTGCTGGCATGCTGGGCGATTCAGTCAGCGCTGAGCCGCAGGCGGGGACGCTTTATGATGGCATGATCGTTGAGCATAACGGCGAGCCAATCGGCATCTTTGGGTTGAGCACTCAGGACAGTGAGACGATTTCCAGCCTTGGCCACGTCACCATTAGCGATTATCGTCAAGCGGCTGAAGCCATGGTGACAAGCTTTGAAGAGCAGGGCGTTAACAAGATTATTGCCCTTACCCATCTGGGCTACGACAGTGACCCCAGCGTAGGTAATGACCTGCTGTTGGCAGAGTATGTCGAAGGCATCGACATTATTATTGGCGGCCACAGCCACACCCAAGTGTCGCCCCCCAGGCTGCTGAGCGAGAGCCGTTCTGGTGAGAAGCTTTCATCACCGACGGTGATTGGCCAGACCGGCGAGTATGGCCAGCACCTGGGCGTTATGCAGGTCACCTTTGACGAGAACGGCGTGGTGGTGGATGCAAGTGGTGAGCTGCTCGCTGTCGATGACCGCGAAGCGGACGCTGATGCCGCCAAACGGCTTGAACCTTATACCGCTGAGATTGAGACGCTGCGGGATACCCAGGTCGGTGCCAAGGTCATCTCCACGCTACCCAACCCGCGCCACGGAAGTGGCGATGAGCGGAGCGTGCGTGCCAATGAAACGGCGCTGGGCAATTTAATCGCCGATGCCCAGCTTCATGCTGCCCAGCAGGTGGCACCCGACACGGTAATGGCGGTCCAGAATAGCGGCGGTATCCGTGAAGCGATTGAGAGTGGTGATGTGTCTGTGGGGGAGTTGATCGTCGTGCAGCCATTTGGCAATCGCCTGACGCTGCTTGATGTCACCGGTGCCGAGCTGCTGGAAACCTTCGAGATCGCCCTGGCCAATACCCCCGGTGAAGACGGCGGTTTTCTGCAGGTGTCAGCCGGTGTTGAGTTGCTATACGACAGCAGTGAGCCGTCGGGCGAGCGGGTGGTTAGCCTAAGCGTTGCCCAGGAAGGTGCAATGCAGGCGATTGATCCAGAGCGTACTTACACCATCGCCACCAATAACTTTACCGCGGCTGGCGGCGACGGTCATACGGTACTTGGCGCTGCCTACAAAGATGGTCGCAACACCATCGTCGGCAATACGGACTGGGAGATGCTGCGCGACTATATGGTGGAACGTAAAGAGGTGTTCTATCAGGTGGAAGGGCGGATTACTGATGTGGCCCAGCAGCATTGAGAGAGCGCACTGGGCCACCGGTAACGTTTGTTTAGCGTTTTGATGTGCAGCTACTCATCAATGATGCTTTCAAAGCCGCCAAAGATGAGCCGCTTGCCATCAAAGGGCATCGGGTTAACGTCCATCTGCAAGCGTGGGTCTTGCATGACTTTGGGCATGGCCTCATCGCGCACGGCGCGGGATGGCCACTCTATCCAGGAAAAGATGATGCTTTCGTCATCCTTGCGCTTGACCGCCATGGTGAAGGAGGTCACTTCCCCTTCAGGCACATCGTCTCCCCAACACTCCACGACCCGCAGTGCACCTTGCTCTTTGAAAACAACAGCCGCGGCACGGGCATGCTCAATAAACGCATCTTTATTAGCACTGGGCACGGCAGCGACGAAACCATCTACATAAGGGTGTGTAAGCTTGCTCATGGCTGTTCTCCTATGACTATTTTATTCTGCTTTAGGGGGAAGTTCTCGAACGGGGCGAACTTCAATGCTGCCCAGCCGGGCGGGTGGGATGCGGGTAGCTAATTGCAGCGCCTCGTTTAAATCATGGGCTTCGAGCAGGTAGAAGCCGGCCAACTGCTCTTTGGTTTCCGCGAAAGGGCCATCGGATATCAACGTTTCGCCATCGCGTACTCTCACGGTGGTGGCGGTTTCCACCGGCTGTAACGCCTGTCCTGCCAGGTAGTTCCCGCTGGCGCTTAAGCGTTCGACGCCAGCAATGCACTCCTGATTGAGGTCTTGCCAGGCCTGCTCGCTCATGGCGTTGATAATTTGCTCTTGGTAATACACCAGGGCAACGTACTTCATGGGGCGCCTCCTTCAGCGGCTAATGGGCAGTTGTTTGACGAGACGTTAACCATCCAACTGACACCAAAGCGATCTACCGCCATGCCGAACCCTGATGTCCAGAAGGTTGCCTCGAACGGCATCACGATCTTTCCACCCTCCGCTAATCGTGCAAAGGTTCGCGCAGCTTGCTCGATATCCTGATATTCCAGCTGAATTTCTACCCCTTGAGGTGGGGTGTAGGTGTCAGCCTCCATGTCGGCCCCCATTAAGCGTCGCCCACGCAGGTTAAGCGAGGCGTGAATAATGCGGTCATGGAGCGCGGGCGATGTGTGTTCGGCGGCTGGTGTGTCAGCGTAGGTCAACAGGCACTCCAGCTGCCCGCCGGTAACATCAGCATAGAATTGCATGGCTTCGCGGCAGGTGCCGGGAAAGGCAACATGCACGTTCATGGCATCCGGTACACGGGCATCTTTGTTTGGAACGTTCATTGAGAGCCTCCTTGACGTTAAGGGTGGTTGCTCTCTAGTCGTTTGGCGTTGCTTTAAATCGACATCGCCGTGTTTCTTTTTATGGGGTTTGCTCTAATTCGCTCAGCCGCTTAAGCAGGAAGCGTTTTTCCGGTTCCAGGTTGGCTAATAGCAGTGCCTGTTGATAGGCACTACGCGCTGCGGCACGCTCGCCCTGTCGACGCAGCAAATCCGCTTTCGCAGCATGAAACAGATGATAGCGGGATATTTGCGGATGATGAGCGATGTCGTCGAGTAACTGCAGGCCGGTAGCAGGAGCGCCGTTCATGGCAATGGCCACCGCACGGTTCAATGCCAGAATAGGCGAAGGAAAGCGTCGGCATAGGGCGTCATAGAGCCTCACGATGCGCCCCCAGTCAGTGCGTTCAGCGATGCTAGCCTGGGCGTGTTCGGCGGCAATCGAAGCCTGAAGCGTATAGTAGCCGACTGGGGTGAGTGCCAATGCCTGTTCAAGCCACTTAATGCCAGCGTGGATGTCACGTTGGTGCCAGAGCCGTCTATCCTGAGCATCAAGGGTGACCAGCTCACCGGCGCTATTTTGACGGGCATCGCGACGGGCATCGTTGAGCAGCATCAAGGCCATCAGCCCAAACACTTCGCCGTGTGGTAGCAGCCCTGCCAGCGCATTACCTAGTCGCATGGCTTCGCGGGTCAAACTGATGTCCACCACGCTGGTGCCCGCGCTGCGTGAGTAGCCTTCATTGAAAACCAAATAGATAACCTGGAGCACATCGGGTAGGCGCTCGTGCAGCTCTTCCTGAGTAGGCACAATATAGGGGATATGCGCATCGCGAATCTTGCGCTTGGCACGCACAATACGCTGAGCCAGCGTGGTAGGTTTCATCAACAGCGCGCTGGCCGCCTGTTCGGTGGTCAAACCGCACATTTCACGTAGGGTAAGGGCAATCCTAGCTTCCATGCTGAGGCTTGGATGACAGCAGGTGAACAGTAGCCGCAACGCGTCATCTTCAATAGTGGCGGGCTCAAGATCCAGCGCCCATTCATCAGGTAACAGCAGGTGGGCTCTGCGGCGTGCGGTACTGCGCTGACGAATTTGATTTATCCCGCAGTGATAACCGGTTCGGATAAGCCATGCCGGAGGATTATCGGGTTCACCGTGAATAGGCCACTGGTGAACAGCCGCGACAAACGCATCCTGCATGGCCTCTTCGGCCAGTTCGAAATCTCCCAGCAGGCGAATCAGGGTCGCTTGAACACGCCGGGAGTGATGACGGTAGAGGGAGTCAAGGCATGAAACTTCAGTTCTCATTGAAGGAACGCCCGAACGCTACTCGGATAAAGGGTAAGCTGATCAATAACGAGTGATACTCGTTATTTCAAACGTAGCGCATGATGTCTCTGTTGACTTACTTTTTTCGTTAGCTGCTTTTACGCTCCCGTGCGTTTACCGGTGGCGCTGTTGAAAGGATGCAGCGCTTCGCGGGTCAAATAGAATCGCAAGGTCTCGCCTTCGGCGACTGGGGGCTGGCCTGACACGCGAATCACCGTGGGCTGGTCGCTATCGGCGAGGGTAACGTACAGGTGGCTTTCGGCACCGGCAGCTTCAAACAGCGCCAGCGTTGAGTCGACCGTTAGGCAAGGCGCAGTCGGCGGCGCTAGGTGCATATCGTCCGGGCGAATGCCGACGATATCAGTGCCTTCGGGCAGGTGATCCAGCAGCCCGTTGGCACCTTGGGCTTTTAGGTAATCCACCGGCAGCATGTTCATGGCGGGGGAGCCGATAAACCCTGCCACAAACATGGTCGCGGGGCGGGAATAGATTTCCATGGGCGTGCCTACTTGCTCAATCTGGCCGGCGTTCAGTACCACTAAGCGGTCGCCCAGGGTCATGGCTTCCAACTGGTCGTGGGTCACGTAGAGGCTGGTGGTTTTCAGGCGCCGCTGTAGCTGTTTGATCTCCACGCGCATCTGCACGCGCAGCTTGGCATCCAGGTTCGAGAGCGGCTCGTCGAATAGAAACGCCGCCGGTTCGCGCACCAAGGCGCGGCCCATGGCTACCCGCTGGCGCTGGCCGCCGGAGAGCTTGCGCGGTTTGCGCTCCAGAAAATCTTCGATCTCGAGCATTTTGGCGGCAACGCGCACGCGTTTTTCAATCTCGTCTTTTTTAAAGCCGCGGTTTTTAAGGCCATAGGCGAGATTGTTGTACACCGTCATATGCGGGTAGAGCGCATAGTTCTGAAACACCATGGCGATATCACGCTCGGCGGGTTCGAGCTTATTCACCACCCGGTCGCCGATTGTGAGCGTGCCTTCCGTGATGGTTTCCAGCCCCGCTACCATGCGTAGCAGAGTAGATTTGCCGCAGCCTGAAGGCCCTACCAACACTACGAATTCGCCGTCCTCAATGTGTAGGTCGATGCCTTTCACCGCGTTTACGTTGCCTGGGTAGGTTTTCTTTAGCCTTTCCAAGGTAATGCTGGCCATGCTTATTTCTCCGTCTCGGTCAGGCCTTTCACAAACAGGCGTTGCATAAACAGAATCACTAATACTGGCGGCAGCGCTGCCATCACCACCGCGGCCATCACCAAATGCCATTGTGGGTTCTCTTCCGAGGTCATGCGCTGAATGCCCATCACAATGGTGGTGTAGTCGGGGTCGGTGGTGATCAGTAACGGCCAGAGATACTGGTTCCAGCCATAAATAAACATGATCACAAACAGCGCTGCGATGTTGGTCACGGAGAGTGGCATCAAGATGTCTTTAAAGAACTTGAAGGGCCCGGCGCCGTCCACCCGGGCGGCTTCGAGCATCTCTTCGGGGATGGTCATGAAGAACTGACGGAATAAAAATGTCGCGGTAGCCGAAGCGATCAGTGGAATTGACAGTCCGGCAAAGCTATTGAGCATATTAAGATCCGCGACGACCTGAAAGGTGGGGATAATGCGCACCTCAACTGGCAGCATCAGGGTGACGAAAATCAGCCAAAAAAAGAACATCCTAAAACGGAAGCGGAAGTAGACAATCGCAAAGGCGGAGAGCAGCGAAATAGAGAGCTTTCCCACAGTGATGGCCATGGCCATCACAAAGCTGTTCCAGAGCATTAGCGCCGCAGAAGGTGAGTTTGCAGTCGATATGCCTGATTGCCACATCTGAGTATAATTTTCGACCCCATGGCTGCCGGGTAGCAGCGGTATGGTGCCGCGCATTAACTCACCCGGTGCCTGGGTCGAGGCTACTACGGCGATATAAACCGGAAAGACCACCAGCGCGACGCCAATGATTAACACGGTGTGGGCAAAAAAATTGGCCCATGGGCGGTTTTCAACCATGACAACACTCCAATAAGGCCGGGTTAATAGCACGTCCGTTAATAGTTAACGCGCCGCTCAATAAAGCGGAACTGAATCACCGTGAGCATCACCACAATCACCATTAGAATCACCGACTGAGCAGCTGAGGACCCTAAGTTGAGACCCACAAAGCCATCTGCATAGACTTTGTAAACCAAGATATTGGTCGACTGAGCCGGACCGCCTTGGGTAGTGGCGTGGATAATGCCGAAGGTGTCGAACATGGCGTACACCACGTTAACCACCATCAAAAAGAAGGTCGTGGGTGAAAGCAGCGGGAAAATGATCGTCCAGAATCGCTTGATAGGGCTGGCGCCATCGATTGAGGCTGCCTCAATAAGCGATTGCGGAATGGACTGCAGGCCCGCCAAAAAGAACAGAAAGTTGTAAGAGATCTGCTTCCAGGCCGCGGCAAAAATCACCAGCAGCATGGCGTTGCTCCCCGAGGTGCGGTGGTTCCACTGGTAGCCCAGCATCTCAAGCATATAAGGCACGATGCCAATCGAGGGATTGAAGATAAACCACCACAAAACACCGGCAATCGCAGGTGCAATGGCGTAAGGCCATACCAGCAGCGTGGTGTAAGTGCTGCGCGAACGAATCATCCTATTCACGGTGCTGGCTAATAAAAGAGCGACCGTCATGGACAGCAGGGTGGTGCCTACTGCAAACACTAAGGTCACCGACATCGAATTGAGGTAGCTGCCGTCGCGAAATAGGTGGGCAAAGTTATCCAGGCCCACAAAGGTGGAGCGTAGACCAAAAGCGTCTTCGCGCAGAAGCGACTGGTACAGCGCCTGGCCCGCAGGCCAGATAAAAAAGATCAGAGTAACAATCACCTGGGGCGCCAGCAGCGCGAAAGGCAACCATCCCCCTGGAAATGTCATGCGTTTGGTTTGCATGGGCAGCTCGCATCTAAACGAAAGCGCCGCCTGACCCTGAGGACAGGCGGCGAAGTAAGTGCTTATTTACTGATTAGCGGATTCGAAGTCACGCAGCAGCGCATTGCCACGTTGAACCGCATCGTCTGCTGCCTCTTGGCCGGACTTATTGCCGGTCATCACGGCTTCCATCTCTTCGGAAATGATGTCGCGAATCTGTACGAAGTTGCCAAAACGCAGGCCTTTCGAGTTCTCGGTCGGCTCGTTGAGGGTCATCTGCTGCAGAGAGATATCCGCACCGGGGTTCTCTTCGTAGTAGCCCTGCTCTTTACTCAAATCCCAGGCGGCTTGGGTAATCGGCAGGTAGCCCGTTTGCTGATGCCACTCTGCCTGGACTTCAGGCTGGGAGAGGTACTCAAAGAAGGCTGCGATGGCGGCATACTCGTCGTCGCTATGACCCTGTAGTGCCCACAGGGTGGCGCCACCGATAATCGAGTTTTGCGGCGCGCCGTTTACATCGGCGTAGTAGGGCTGCATACCAAAGCCAACTTCAAAATCTGCATTGGCCGCTACATCGGCGCGGGAAGCGGAAGAGCCAAAGAAAATCGCACAGTCCTGGGAGTAGAACATCGGCTCGGAATCCGGCCCGGTGCCGGGGCCAGCCCAGCGGTAAACGTTCTCTTCCTGCCAGTCGTGTAGGTTGTCCCAATGGCGGGCGACCAGTTCATTGTTGAAATTTAGCTCGGTTTCCATGCCGCCAAAGCCGTTTTCCAATGTGCCGAGCGGCGAGTTATGCATGGCAGAGAAGTTTTCCAGCATCACCCAGCTAGGCCAAGAGGAAGTAAATCCACAGCTAGCCGCCCCGGATGCGACGATTTGGCGGGAGGCAGCGGCCAGTTCTTCCCACGTTTCGGGGGGCTGTTCAGGGTCGAGGCCGGCTTCCTCAAATACGTCGCGGTTGTAGTACATAATCGGCGTAGAGGAGTTGAACGGGAAAGAGAGCATATTGCCGTTGGTGTCGGTGTAATAACCGACAACGGCGGGCAGGAAAGCGTCGTTATCGAAAGCGCGACCGTGCTCTTCCATCAGTTCATACACCGGGTAGATGGCGCCTTTGGCGTTCATCATGGTACCGGTGCCGACTTCAAACACCTGCAGGATATGCGGCTGCTCGTTGGCACGGAAAGCGGCAATCGCACCAGTCATGGTTTCGGTATAGGTGCCGCGATAGCTGGGCGTGACCTTATACTCGTCTTGTGACTGGTTAAAATCCTCGGTGATGCCCTCAAGGTTTTCACCGAGCTGGCCGCCCATGGCGTGCCACCAGCTAATTTCCGTTGCGGCCTGGGCAGAAAGGCTCAGGCTAGCAGTCGCCACCCCAACGGCAAGCGCGTGCAGTGTAAAACGTGACATAACAGCTCCTTATGGGCCTGAGCTCAGCCAGGCGTGCAGTGCGTTTGTTAAGATTTTTGGATGCACTGAACAGTAGAAAGTGACGATGACGTTTTGATGAAGGCGAGGTGAACACGCGATGACATTCACCGCTAATGGCCGGGAGTAGGCGAAGTGTCTGGAGGGTGTTAGGGTTAACGACACGCTGTTTTTGAAAAGCTATTTTGGAAAGAGAACCTCATGTCCCATGCCATTACGTTGCTCGAAAAACTGGTCGCCTTTGACACTACCTCCAGCGAATCCAATTTGGCGCTGATTGAGTACATTGAAGGCTATTTGGCTGAGGTTGGCATTAGCGCTGAACGGGTGATGAGCCCCTGCGGCACCAAGGCCAATTTAATCGCAAGGGTTGGCCCGGATGCCCCGGGTGGGGTGATGCTTTCCGGGCATACCGATGTGGTGCCGGTGGCGGGGCAGCCCTGGTCGAGCGATCCGTTCACCCTGCGTGATGGTGGTGATGGACGCCTTTACGGGCGTGGTACCTGCGATATGAAAGGCTTTATCGCCTGCGTATTGGCAATGGTACCCAAGTGGGTTGAGGCACCTCTGCAACAGCCCATTTATCTGGGTTTCTCTTACGACGAGGAGATCGGTTGCGTGGGTGCGCCAAGCCTGATTAAGCGCTTTTATGAGCACTACTCAACCACCGCTCATGTCATTGTCGGCGAACCCACAAGCATGCAGCCAGTGGTGGCGCAGAAAGGCGCTACCAACCTGCGCACCACGGTGATTGGCCAGGAGGCTCATAGCAGCCAGGTTAATCAAGGCACCTCAGCCATCCACGTAGCGGCAAGGTTAGTCACCTTCATTGAAGATACGATGGCGGCGTTGGTCGAAGAGGGGCGCATCGATGAGGCCTTTAACGTGCCTCATACCAGCCTGCATGTGGGCAAAATCAAAGGCGGTACCGCGATCAATATTATGGCGCGGGAGTGTCAGTTCGAGTGGGAAATCCGCCACCTTCCGACCGATACCTTCGATGAGATATACGCGCGCTTTGAGGCGTTTTGTGAGCAGCTAACCGTTGAACTCAAGGCCCAAGGCAAGCACGTTGACATCACCACCGAGCCGCTCAATGTAACGGTGCCTGGGCTAGCTGACCGTGATAACGACCAAGTGCTGCGCTTGGCTAAAGACCATTTGCCCGTTGCATGCTGCAACCATGCGGTGGCTTACGCTACAGAAGCGGGGCAGTTCCAAGGCCAAGGACTTCAAACCATTATTCTTGGCCCCGGCAGTATCGCCCAGGCGCACCAGCCCAATGAGTATATCGATATTGAGCAGTTAGACGCGTGCGAGGATTTTCTCGCTAAGATGGGGCGCGCGCTCGAAAGGCTCGCTTAATATTATTGTTAACCGCCCAAAAAAATCCCACCCGGTAAAGGGTGGGATTTTTTGATATACCACTTCAGTGCTGAGGATGTTGTTCAAACAGCTCAGCTTTGGCATGGCGCATCACATCTTCGCACGCCTGCTGTTGGGCTAACTGCGTCAACAGGCGCTGAGTTACTTCGAAGCCCTTGCCTAAGCAAGTATCCACTTCCTGTGGGCTAACGGCTGGCGTCACTCGGTAATCGATTTTTACCGTGCGCCCGCCGCCCTCCAACCGATCCGCAACTCCCCTGAGCCGCCACGCGATTTTCTCTTTCCAAGTTGCTGATTCTTCCGCGCCTTCGTTTACGCTAAACGTGCACTGCCATTCCGGTTTAAATACCTTCATAGGAGAACCTCCAAAAAATTTGGAAAGAATGATCAATCGTGATTCGCACTCCGTCGTCTGAATATGTTGCCCCATCACTATATACCTAACGCAGGGAGAATATCGAAACAAAACTGATACACATCGGGCGACGCGCATAGGTCGTATCGGTTAGGCTAGGTAGGATGTAGCTAGTGAGCCCTATTATGACCCGAACGACGAATGTAAGTTGCCCCTGTGGTAGCGAATTAATGCTGGATAACTGCTGTGGCCGTTATCATCAAGGGGGGATCGCGCCAACGCCTGAAGCGCTAATGCGTTCGCGCTATTCGGCCTTTGCATTGGGCCTCAGCGATTACCTGCTGGCAACCTGGCACCCCACCACACGGCCCGCGGAGCTTGCGCCTGATCCTGAAACCAAGTGGAAGGGATTGGTAATTTTGAACGCCGAGCCAGCGCTGGTGGAGAGTGGCCGTGTGCATTTTCGGGCATTTTTCCATGAACGAGAGCATGGGCGAAAACGCTGGCATGTATTGGAAGAAGTATCCCACTTCGTATACGAGCAGCAGCGCTGGTGGTATGTGAATGGCACCCCCACGCTTACCCGACTAAAACCCGGCCGCAATGACCCGTGCTTATGTGGCAGCGGGCGTAAATTAAAGTTATGTTGTGGAGAGTAGGCGCGAAGCACTAATAAGAATGAGGCAAAAAAATGAGCCCAAAAAAGGGGTTAGCGTTAGGTCATCACAGGGGAACGGGTGGCTTGAACAAACGCTTAAAAATGGCGCTTATAACGTGGATGGGAATATGGCTATGCCTCTGGAGCTTTACAACGCTGGCAGACAGTCCCTTTCCCGACACCGACATTACGCTAGTCATACCCTTTGGTCCTGGGGGTGCCTCCGATGTACTGTTTCGTGACATATCTGCGGAAGCACAAACCTATCTAGATACCTCGATTAATATCGTTAATATTGCGGGCAGTGGTGCGACGCGTGGATCGCAAGTTGTCAAAGACGCAATGCCCGATGGCTATACTCTGCTAGGCAGTCACCAAACCATCGACCTTGCTTACTTGGCGGGGCTGTCTGCTTATTCTCATCATGCCTTTGCGTCTATCGCACTACTCACACGAACAGTGAACATACCTGCTACCTATCCTGGCCACGCTGCTCAACGTGCCAGTGATATTCCTGTCTTAGTCGCAGAGCAGTCTGAACCATTAACGTTTGGTGTGGTTCCCACCTCCACTGACCATTTTTTTTGGCTGCATTTCTTCCAGCAAACGGGTATTGATGCCCAAGACATAGTGCTCATTCAGTACCCAGATACTGGATCACAAGTGACCGCATTGCTTGCTCGTGAGATCGATTTTGCGATGCTTAACCTGCCCTCAGCGAGTGAGTTGTTCGCTACCCATGCACTCACGCCGTTGGGCGTGGCAAGTGACGCTAGGTTAAGCGCATTGTCAGCAGTACCCACATTACAAGAGCAGGGTATCGATCTGGTGAATACCACTGACAGGGGTGTTTTTGCACCGTTGAATACTCCCCCCGAAAGATTAGCGATACTGGCTAGTGCCTTTGAGCAAGCGCTTGCTCAGCCAGAGCTGGCGCACAAAATTGAGAATAGTCATGGCTCCCTAATCGACTATCGTCCGCTTAACGACTATGCCGATTATCTTAACCACCAGTACACGCTGTTAAAGTCGCTGTCGGATAGTGTCGCGTTTGAACGTTAGCCATCAGTGTCGTGCTAAGTAGGAGTTCCGTAGCCCATGCCGATTAATACCCGTGATCTGGCGTTGGAAACGCTGCTCTTATTGGTTGCTGCCGCGCTACTTTTTATGGGTTTGGCAGGACTAATATTTGGCATTGGCGCGCAGTATTCATTGTTCACGGTGACTCTGGTGCCCGATGCTGCCGTGGCAACCTTGTTATTAGGTATAGGGTTGTTGGCAGCGTTGCAACATTGGTTGTGGCTACGCCGTCTCAGCGCATGTTTATTGTTGGCAATGCTGGTATATACCCTGGTGCACAATCAATGGGCTGGAGGGCAGGAAGGCTCATGGCTAACCGGTCAGCTGCGCATTACTTCGATAGCCGCTGTGATGCTACTCGCGGTAGCGCTCTGTTTATTTATCGGATTTGCTACCTTTCGCCGCCGCTGTATGTGGCTGGTGACGGGCCTGGTTTTATGGTTGTTTGCAGGCTTCATCATTACGCGCTTATGGAGTGGCGTCGAAGCAGAGAGTCCGCTTTTTTCATCGTCACCCGTGGCAGTGGTCGTTTTCGCCGTGCTGCTGGGAAGTGCGTTAGTTGCCATCGGGGGGCGGCGACAATCAGAACGCCTTAATCCAGGACGTTGGGCTGCCGTTGCTGCGTTGGCCGGCGTCGCCATCAGCAGCTTGGCGTGGTTACTCCTCAGCATGCAACAGCATGCGGCCACGCATCAACAGGCTATGTATCTACTGGATAATGTACAGCTCAATGCTGAGCAGGCAACACGTGCCCGTTTAGATCAGATGCAGCGTATGGCCGAGCGATTAAATGCAGCGGGAGGTAATGTTGATGCGGCCTGGTTGGCACTGGATGCACAGAACTATCTGCGCGATATGCCCAGCTTAAAAGCCATAATGCTACTCAATGAAGAGTGGCAGCCCTTGTGGTCAACCGCCCGCACCTCGGATGAGAAAACGTGGCTCCAACAGCAAATAACCAAGCCGCGAGTAAATAACTGGTTGAACGCTCCAATTAACCAACCGCGCTTGATGATTCCCGATGTAAGCCAACCTCAGCGGGTACTGCTGACTATTTCTAATCAGAGCAGCGGGCAGCAGTTAGTCTCGTCGTTTGACATAGCAGAGTTGCTTAATAATGAACTGCGAATGGCGCTCGGACCTTTTCAGGTCAGCGTTAATCGTGGAACGGAGCCGTTGCTCATACTACACCCATCAGGGTTTAGTGCTGATCCCGTTTTAACGCCGAATATGGCGTTGGCATCGCGGCATGCTGGCTTGCCAGGCGGTATTAACTTCACTTTATATGCCTACCCAGGAGGTCATTATAATTGGTATATGATGAGCTTTATGCCTGTCACCGTTGCCATGGGAGGGCTGCTGCTCAGCTGGTTATTGGCATTTAGTTTAGGTTTGGTGGGAGCGGGTATTGCACGTACCCGACAGTTAACAGCGGCGCAGCTTTCACTGGCAGAGAGTGAGCAACGTTATCGCTCGCTTTTTACCTATCATCCTGATGCGGTATTTTCACTTGATGGCGAAGGCCGCTTTGTTACCGCTAACGCGAGTTGCTTTACCATCACTGGCTATACGCAGAGCGAAATTCTAAATCAGCATTTCACCCATTTTATTAATGCTGAGGACGAAGAGCGTGTAAGGCAGCATTTTCAGACGGCCATTCAGGGAAAAATTACGCGTTTTGAGCTCTCTATTCTTGATCGTAACGGGGAGCCCCATCTTTTAGACTTGATTGCCTTACCTATTAGCATCAATAACAACGTTTCTGGCATCTATTGCATTGCCCAAGATGTCACTGTCAGCCGTGCGCAGCAAACGCAATTACGCACCTTGGAGCGCAGTGTTGAAGCCAGTGTTAACGGGGTACTGATCGCTGATGCCAACCTGCCCGATATGCCGATCCTCTATGCAAATAGAGCGTTTACCACCATGACGGGCTATACGCAGGCGGATGTTCTCGGTCAAAACTGCCGGTTTCTTCAGGGCAGAGATAGCGACCCTGCAATCGTGGCGAAAATTCGTCGTCACCTTGCTCAGCAGCGTGATGTGCACGTGACCCTGTGCAACTATCGTAAAGATGGTACGCCGTTTTGGAACGATTTATATATTTCTCCAGTGCGTGATCAAGAAGGACGTGTTACCCATTTTGTGGGGGTTCAGCACGATATCTCTAAACATAAAGCGTATGAAGCGCGACTGGCTTATCACGCAAGTCATGACGACTTAACGCGGTTACCCAATCGTGCCCTGTTTGAAGAAAAGCTGTTGGCGCAATTTACCCTTTTACAACAAGGCAAACAGCGGTTAGCGGTGCTGTTTGTTGACTTAGATGATTTCAAGCCGATAAACGATAATCTCGGCCATGCCGTGGGGGATCGGGTATTAATCGAGGTAGCCAGACGCCTGCAAACGACCCTTGAGCCAAGCGATATAGTCGCGCGGATAGGTGGCGATGAGTTTGTGTTGTTACTTGCCGATATCGAAGAAGAAGCACAGGTCGTAGAGCGCGTGGAGTGCATGCTAACGACATTGGCGCGGCCTTACTGCCTCGACGAACAAGAGCTTTACCTCACTGCAAGTATTGGAATTGCGCTCAGTCAAGATACTACCCTACAGCCGCACACGCTGATTCAGCAGGCAGATATGGCGATGTACAAAGCCAAGCAGCAGGGGCGCAATGCCTACGAGTGGTTTACCCAAGCCTTTACCGACTCGGTTAGCGAGCGGATGGTATTACGCAATGACCTGCAAGAAGCCATCGAGCGGGAGGCTTTCGAGCTGCATTATCAGCCCTTGCTCGACCAGCGTGGCCAGTTGGCGGGCGTTGAGGCTTTGATACGCTGGCCACACCCTGATAAAGGGTGGATTTCACCGGCACGCTTTATACCGCTCGCCGAAGCCACCGGCCAGATTATCCCGATTAGCGAGTGGGTACTTCAACGTGCTTGCTCAGATATGCAGGCGTTAACGCTAGACGGGCTGGGTCCCGTACAAGTCGCCGTTAACCTGTCTCCCCTTCAATTCCACCGCTCTAGTTTTTTAACCACGCTGCGACAAACGCTGCTAGACACTGGGTTAGCACCGGAACAGTTATGCTTAGAGCTAACCGAAGGAATCTTGATGGATAACACCGAAGCGGCGATTGATACTCTTCACGCACTGCGCAGCATGCAGATAAGTGTATCAATCGATGATTTCGGCACCGGCTTTTCAAGCTTAAGCTATTTAAAACTCCTGCCGATCAGCACGGTAAAAATAGACCGTAGCTTTATCCACGAGCTTACTCATAGCAGTGATGATGCCGCTATTGTACAGGGCATTATTTCCATGGCGCACCACCTTGGGCTAAAGGTAGTGGCGGAAGGCGTCGAGAACGAGGAGCAGCATCTACGTCTAATGACTTATCAATGTGATATATTTCAAGGGTTTGGGCTGGCCAAGCCAATGTCAATTGAGGCCTTAAAGGTATTTATTACTTCACTATCAACCAATTCCATTTCCCATTTCGAGGCGAACACGTAATGAGCTTGCCGAGCGCTAGCCAGCTAGCTGTAAATATCTGGTATGTTTATCTGCTCGAGTGCCAGCGGGGAACGTACGTTGGTATTACCAACAATGTGGCTAAGCGTTACCAAACTCATCTAACGGGCAAGGGCGCTCGCTATACGCGAGCTAATCCACCCGTTGCACTGTTAGGCGCCCAACCGTTTGAAGATCGAGCCGCCGCTAGTCGGGCTGAATACCAGTTAAAGCAACAAACCCCGAGCCATAAACGCCTATGGGCCAAACAGTGGCCTTTTCGTTTAGAAGATAATTAGCAACCCCCTTATTCGCTAACGTTTTTGAGCTTCAATGAAGGAACCGGAATGCTGACGTTTTTCTCAGAGAATAGCCGCTTACGCCAAGCGCGCACAGAGCTACATGACGGCGCGCTGGTGACTCCATTTGAGTGCCCAGAACGCCTCGATTTAGTGCTCAAGCAACTGCGTAAATCCGGGCTTGGCGATATTCGTGCGCCCTACGCCTATGGATTGGCGCCAGTGCTGGCGGTGCACGATAAGGAGTACGTAACTTTTTTAGCCAACTGCTGGAAAGAGTGGCAAGCGACTGGTCATGAAGGCGAGGCGATTCCCAACATTTGGCCCGCCCGAACCATGCGGGGTGATCGCATTCCGCGATCTGTTAGCGGTCAGCTAGGTTATTATGCGCTGGCGGCAGAAACGTCCATTTCAGAAGGTACCTTTGAAGCGGCGATGGCAAGCAAAGATGCAGCATTAGGCGCAGTGGAACACACGCTGCTAACCGGCGAACCCAGCTTTGCCCTTTGCCGCCCACCTGGCCACCATGCTGCTTATGATCAGTTTGGCGGCTACTGTTTTTTCAATAACGCTGCCGTGGCCGCCCAGCGCGCTCTGGATTCAGGCAAACGCCGGGTCGCTATTCTTGACGTCGATTTCCACCACGGCAACGGCACTCAGCAGATTTTCTACGGCCGTGACGATGTTTTATTTATCTCCTTACACGGCGACCCTGAGGTAACCTTTCCGTATTACTTGGGCTACGCTGATGAGTGTGGCGAGGGCAAAGGTAAGGGCTTTAACGTCAACTACCCATTGCCGCCTGGCACCAGCGTCGCCACTTGGATGGCGACTCTTGATAACGCCTTGGCACACATTGAAGCTGCCGGGTGCGAGTGTTTGATTGTATCGCTGGGGGTCGATATCTTTGAGGATGATCCGATAAGCGCCTTCACCTTTGCCAGTGAAGACTTCACCCTGCTAGGTGAACGCTTAGCTCAAGCAGGCCTGCCCAGTGTATTTCTGATGGAAGGGGGCTATGCGGTAGACGCAATCGGTGTCAATGTAGTCAATGTGTTACAAGGTTTTGAACGGGCGTTAGATAAAAAGTCTGGAACGGGTATCTAAACAAGGGTAAAGGTTAACCAGTGACAGCGTGCCCTAAATGGGGCAGGCTATGCCCCTTTCAACGGGGCAGGGAGCTCAAGCGTGGCAGTGTATGGTGGAATTCAGGCGCACGAATTGGAACGTTGGCTCAATGCCTTGACCAACGCGGCCTATGATCGTCGCTGCCCGCTGGTAAAAGTGCATGGTGGCAATGCCCGTGCGCGTACTGCCCGTCAAGATCTACTTCACTTGGCGAACGACTACCGTTGCGGCGATTCTAGCCGCGAAGAGAGTGCCGTTATCCTTGGTCGTTGGTGCCAAACCTACCTTTCAGAAGCGGAGTGGTATGTGTTGGTTGGTACCCGTCAAGCACCCAGCCAACCGCAAAATGAAGAAGAGAGAAGCCTCACTGTGCTCAAGCAGCACCGGGTGGGGTAACCACGCCAATCAACACTAAACACGATTAAAAGCTCCTGCAAAGGGGCTTTTTTTGTGCTCGCAGTGTATGTCTTAGTCGGTAGTCGAATTTTCAAACGGTAGGAGAATTAGTAGGTACTTAATAACGATGTGTTGACAAAAGTTTAACAAGATGAGTAGTTTGAAAGGCTATGTCTACTCGACTAACGTTTTACAAAAACGCTATCCAAGGGCAGGGGGCAATATATCTTGTGACCACTACACCAGCGCTATCGGTTCGTTCCTTGAGCGTAAATTTTGGCTCCAATCAGGTTGTTAAAAATCTGAGCTTTGATGTTTATCCCGGTAAAACGACAGCAATCGTTGGTGAATCTGGCTCGGGTAAATCCGTGACTTCCTTGGCCATTATGCGCTTGGTGGAGTATATGAACGCTGAGATTACCAGCGGCACGATACTCTTCTCTTCTGATACCAATGGCACCCATCCACAAGACCTTACCCAACTCTCCGATAAGGCAATGCGCAAGATTCGTGGCAAAGACATTGCCATGATTTTCCAGGAGCCAATGACGTCGCTGAATCCGGTTTACACCATTGGCGATCAGATTACCGAAGTATTGGTACTGCATGAGAAGCTCACCCAAGAGGCGGCGCGCGTCGAAGCAGTAAAACTGTTGGAACTGGTGCGCCTGGCCGATGCTGAGGCGCTGTTAAAGCGCTACCCCCACCAACTCTCCGGCGGCATGCGCCAACGAGTGATGATTGCGATGGCGCTGGCCTGCCGACCAAAAGTGCTGGTTGCCGATGAGCCCACCACCGCGCTGGATGTCACCATCCAGGCGCAGATTCTTACCATTATGCACGACCTACAGCAGGAGCTAGGGATGGCCGTTATCTTCATCACCCACGATATGGGGGTGGTGGCGGAAATGGCCGACCAGGTAGTGGTCATGCGTCATGGTGAAAAGGTCGAGGAAGCGTCGGTGGAGGAGATATTCGTCCGGCCTCAGCACCCCTATACCCAAGCGCTGCTGGCAGCTGTTCCTAAACTTGGCAGTATGCGGGGCGAAGCCCTTCCACGCATGGATCCACTAGTGGTGCTGGATGGAAATGTTGCGCGCACCCTGGGGGAAAGTCGTCAGCAGGATACGGCTAGAACCGATGCCGCCCCAGTGGTGGAGATAGAAAACTTAGTCACCCGTTTCGATATTCGTAAAGGCTTCTTTGGTGGTGTCAGTCATCGTGTGCACGCGGTGGAAAATGTCAGCTTTAGTATTTTTCCTGGCGAGACGCTGGCGCTGGTAGGAGAGTCTGGTTCCGGCAAGTCGACCATTGGGCGCACCATTCAGCAGTTGCAGGAAAGCACCAGTGGCACGATACGCTTTGGTGGCAAGGCCGTGGCCGATATGTCGCGGGCAGAAAAAATGCGCCTGCGCCAAGAAGTGCAGTACATTTTTCAGGACCCGTTTGCCTCCTTGGATCCCCGCAAAACCGTGGGCTTTTCGATAGCCGAACCTATCCGTACGCACGGTTTATTGCACGGTGCTAAAGCAATACGTCAACGCGTTAACCAGTTACTTGAGCGAGTTGGTTTGAGCGCTGATCAGGCTGAGCGCTATCCCCACGAGTTTTCAGGCGGCCAGCGCCAGCGGGTATGTATTGCCCGCGCTCTGGCGTCCAAGCCTAAGTTGATCATTGCTGATGAGGCGCTATCTGCCCTCGATGTTTCCATCCAGGCGCAGATCATTCACCTGCTCATGGAGTTGCAGCAAGACGAAGGCTTGGCCTATCTGTTCATTAGTCATGACATGGCGGTAGTGGAAAAGATGAGCCATCGCGTGGCGGTATTGCACCTTGGTCAAGTTGTCGAGCTAGGCGAGCGCCGGGCGGTGTTTGATTCGCCTCAGCACTCTTATACACGCAAGCTCTTGAGCGCTGTTCCAGTGTCCGACCCCGCACAGCGGCGGGAGCGTGTTTTGCTGCAGGGAGATATTCTCAGCCCCATCCGCAAGGTCGGTGATGAGCCTCAACATCTGCCACTGGTACAGGTGGCTGCTGGCCATTTCGTTGCCCAGGAAGAGGTCAGCGCCGAGCGTTTGGCGTCATAGTTGGTTTTCAGATGATACAAAAAAGGAGTCATCCAATGAAGAAAAACAAACGCGTTCTCCATGGCGCAATCGCCGGTATGGCACTGAGCGTTGCCTTCTCTGCCTCTGCTCAAGCTGGCTCGTTAACGATTGCTTCGCCGCAAGATCCCGGTAGCTGGGACCCCATCGATACGTTTTTGGTGAATTGGGCATCGGTTGCGACCAATATTTTCGATGGTTTGACCTATCGAGGCCCTGATTTAGAGCTGGTGCCCGGCCTGGCAACCGAGTGGGAGGAACTGGATGAGGGTACCCGTATCCGTTTCACTCTGCGTGAAGGCGTTACCTTCCATAATGGTGAACCCTTCAATGCTGAAGCGGTAAAGTTCACCTTTGATCGCTTATTAGGCGAGGAGGGTGGGAAAGGGCCTCAGCGTTCCAACTATACGGCGATTGATAGCGTGGAAGTCATCGATGACTACACCGTCGACTTCCATCTCAATGAACCCGACCCAGTGCTGCTTACCAAGCTAGCTGGCTATGGCGCAATGATTGTACCTCCCGAATACCTGGCCGAGCATGGCGATGAATACTTCAATACCCATCCGGTAGGCACCGGGCCTTTCAAAGTAGTTGAATATAATCCCCGTGAAGACGTTCAGCTTGAGGCTTTTGCTGACCACTGGGGCGGTGCGCCGAAACTTGACGAAGTGACTTACCGCTTTATCTCCGAACCTTCTACCGCCGTGGCTGAGCTACAGGCTGGGCGGGTTGATATCGTTATTCCGCCGACGATTCCTATTGGCATGATCGAGACGATCAATAACCATGACGGGGCCAGCGTCGTCAGTGTGGCTTCGCCAACGGTGGAAGCGATTCGCTTTAACACCCAATCAGGCATTACCGCTGACGAGCGCGTGCGTAAAGCCATGATCATGGCCGTGGATCGCCAGGCGATTATCGACTCCATCCTGGCTGGCGAGGGCGAAATGATCGCCAGCTTCCAGGGTGCTCAGTCCTTTGGCAACGACCCAGATATGGAGCCCTTGCCGTATGATCCTCAGCAGGCTCGCAAACTGCTGGATGAAGCGGGCGTCGAGCAAGGCGCAACGGTACAGATTGATGTGCGCGGTAACGACGCCACCTTTGGCGAGGTGGCCCAGGTAGTGGCGGCTTACCTGCAAGGGGTGGGGATTACCGCATCGATCCAGCCTTACGAGACCAATGTGCTACTCAACGACATTATTCCGGCAGGCCGCACTGGAGAGATGTTCCAGCAGAAATGGGGCGGTTGGACGTTCGACTTCGACAACACTGCTTACCTGATGTACCACACTGGCGAACGCTGGAATCCTTATGACAGCGACGCTGAGTTAGATGAAATGCTCGAAGCCCAGCGCAGCATTACGGATCAGGAAGAGCGTGAAACGCTGCTTCAGGCGATTGCCCAATATACCCAGGATCGCGCCTTGGAAATGCCGCTCTATAGTATCAATGCCCTTTACGGTGTCAGTGACCGGGTGGAGAATTTTGAGCCTGCCCCGGATAACCGTATGCGTTTAACCAACGTGGACGTTAGTGAATAAACGTAACGTCATCCGGCCGCTTGCAAGGGCGGCCGGTTCTTCACACTGACACTTCACAAAAGCTTCATGTAAGCGTTTCGGGCTTGGGGTCATAGTGGCAAAATTTCTTCTTTATCGAATACTGCAGGCCGTCTTTGTGGTGATCGCCGTGACGCTGATCGTCTCTTTTGCGATCAGGTTAACCGGTGATCCGGCGGTCATGTTGGCACAAGGGGCGGGGAGTATTACCGAGGCGGATCTGGACAGGATTCGTGAAGCCTTGGGTTTGAATCAATCCTTCTTGGCCCAGTACATCGGTTTCCTGCGGGGGCTGGTGGTGGGCGATTTCGGGCGCAGCTTTATGGGTGGCACCCCGGTGAGTGACCTGATCGGTCGCGCGCTACCCGCCACCTTGGCGCTGGCTTTCGCCTCGCTGTTCGTGTCTATCGTGGTATCGATACCGCTGGGTATTAAAGCTGCGGTATCGCGAGGAAGGTGGCCCGACCAGATGATCAGGATTTTTTCCCTGATCGGGCTCTCTTTTCCTAACTTCTGGCTGGCCATCATGCTGGTGCTGCTGCTCTCCATCACGTTTAATCTGCTGCCGCCCAGCGGCATGGAGGGCTTCTCCAGTTTCATTATGCCCGCCGCGACGATGGGGATCATTCTAACCGCCACCAACGTGCGCCTAGTACGAACCACTATGTTGGATACCCTCCGCTCTCAATACATCATGGTGGCGAGAGCAAAAGGCCTTTCCAACACGGTCGTGCTCTACAAACACGCGCTGCGTAACTGCTCCATTCCGCTGATCACCTATTTTGGCTTGCAGTTCGGTGGGCTGTTGGGCGGTATTGTGGTTGTCGAGCGTGTCTTTAACTGGCCGGGATTAGGCACCTTGGCTTTCGAAGCCGTATCGGCCCGGGACTACCCCGTCTTACAAGGCGTTATCACCGTGCTCTCGTTAATGATCATCTCCATCAACCTTCTCGTTGATATCGCCTATGGCCTGGTCGACCCCAGGGTGCGCAAGGAATAACCATGACCGCAGCTATTAAAACCGACAAATTGAAACGCTTTAAGAACCTTGAGTTTATCCTTGGCGTGCTGCTCGTGGGCGGTATCGGTTTAGCGGTGATTTTCTCCGGCTGGCTGTTTCCCGGTGGAGGTTCAGAGCTTAACTTAGCCTACCGTTTAACCCCGCCGCTGGTGGAGCCAGGCTTTCCCCTAGGCACGGACCCATTAGGCCGAGACGTGCTCGCGCGGGTGATTATCGGTGGTGAAATCTCGCTAAAAGTCGGGGTCTACTCAGCCCTCGGGGCGGTGGTGATCGGCATCATTATGGGGTTGGTATCCGGCTACTACGGTGGCTTCCTGGATATGATCGTGATGCGCTTTGCCGATGTGCAACTCGCGCTGCCTTTTATCCTGCTAGCGATTACCTTTATCGCCGTGATTGGTGGCGGGCTAACCAATATGATTATTCTGCTGATTATCTCCCAGTGGGTGCAGTACGCGCGCTTGGTGCGCGGCTCTGTGCTATCGCTGCGCGACCGCGAATTTATTCTGGCCGCCAAAGCGATTGGGGTGAAAGATATCCGCATTCTGTTCCAGCATCTGCTGCCGAATCTGATTGGCCCCGTCATCGTGCTGATGACCCTCAATGTGGCCAATAATATTCTGCTGGAGAGTAGCTTGACCTTTTTAGGTTTGGGCGTGGATCCGGTGATCCCCAGTTGGGGTGGCATGTTGGCGGAAGGGCGTACTTATCTACAAACGGCATGGTGGATTAGCGTGTTTCCCGGCTTGGCTATTCTGTTAACCGTGTTGGGGCTGAACCTGCTGGGTGACTGGCTACGTGATGCCCTGGATCCCACAGGACGCACTTCCTTATGACCATCGAAGCCGCTATCGAGATATTCGAAGCCCCTATCGAGATATTGTTAGAGCGCTCATTTCCACGTACCACACGTGCATTGCTTGATGAGTACGCAACGCCTGCCTATCAAGGCTATCAGTTGGAGGCGTGGGTCTTCGACGATGAAGCCGAGCGCCAAACCACAGAAGCTGCCTTTAAGGCCGTTGGTATTAGCGCACGCCTGCGCAGTGCTTATAAGCCCCTGATTCACTTCTTTTTAGAGGAGTTCTCGTGGGCGTCGCTGCAGTCGTTGGTGATTGAGTACCCCTCGTTAGCGCACGCGCCGCGCCGTTTTCTGCTGGAAGCCTACCCGCTGGCGGCACTAATGCCGTCAGGTGTATCGCTACGCTGGGAGGACGTTGATGCCACGCCTACTACTATTTCAACCACTATTGCTACACCTCTTCATTATCGCGTTCGTGTAGAGCGACGCACTGGGGAGCTGGAAACGTATTGGGTTGAAGCGCCTAATCGTCAGCACTTAGATCATGTAGACGAGGCGCAGTGTTCACCCTGTGGCTGGCTGCGGCTTACCTCTCCCAATGGCGAGGTGAGCGAATCGATTGTTGAGACCGACTTTGAGGCGCTGTTTCAAGCGGCGATGGCGACGCTCTCTTCAACTCAGTGGCAGTCAGCGTCGCCCCCCTACTTCGAAGAGCTCAACTTTACGGTGCAGTTGCCCTGTAATGACCGCCGCTTAGCATTTGACGATGAGCATATCAGCCTTGCCGAG
This sequence comes from Vreelandella sp. ssv, assembly GCF_059448525.1. Lineage (NCBI taxonomy): Bacteria > Pseudomonadati > Pseudomonadota > Gammaproteobacteria > Oceanospirillales > Halomonadaceae > Vreelandella > Vreelandella sp. ssv. The sequence goes on from NZ_CM182545.1 coordinate 242,674, forward strand.
GCACTCCATGAAGAGCTCTATTTCTCTGCGCTGGAATATTTTCAGCGCCGTGCTGGGTTGGCGCTGGGAGATCGATCCATTCAGCCGGGGCAGATTGTCCCGGAAGTCTCCTCTCAAGGGGAGCGAGGCTATTTGAAAGTCAGCCTACGGCCTTTGGATGCCTCCCAACGGCCGCGTGCCGAGGTCGATTTGGACACTGCCCGGCAGGCAATCGGCACCGATCAGATTAAGCAGCTATTGGCGGCGCTTGGTGGCCAGTCGCTTTATGCCACCACCCGAGCAGGCAGAGTGCTGGAAGCGCGTTATGTGGAGGGTAGTGATCGCGCCGTGATGATCAGTGCGGGGCAGCACGCCAATGAAATATCTGGCGTCGTTGGAGCACTGCGCGCGTCGCAAGCGTTAAGCGAGCAGCCTCAGGCGCACTATGTTATTTCACCCTTGGAGAACCCGGATGGCTACGCGTTGCAAGGCCGGCTAACCGCCAATCAACCGCGCCATATGCACCACGCGGCGCGCTATACCGCTTTTGGTAATGACCTGCAGAGCCAGCCGCTAGGCCAACCGTTTGAGCACGCCATCCGTGAACAGGCATTCGCGCTCAGCGGCGCCGGGCTGCATGTTAATCTGCACGGCTACCCCGCCCATGAGTGGACACGCCCGTTGAATGGCTACGTACCCCGTGGCTTTGAGATGTGGACGATTCCTAAAGGCTTCTTTTTGATCCTGCGTCATCAACCAGGCTATGAAACAGCGGCTGAGCAGCTGGTGGAAGCCGTTACCCAGCAGTTGGCCCAAGTGCCTGGATTGGTCGAGTTCAACGCTACCCAAATTGCGCTATTTGAAACGCATGCAGGCGCGTTAACCTTTCCGGTTTTGCATGGCTTTCCTTATTTAATTTCGGAGGACGCCGAACAATTAACGCCGCTAATGTTGATTACCGAATACCCCGACGAGACCCTAACCGGCGAGCCGTTTGTACAGGCGCATACCGCGCAAATGGCCATGGTGGTGGCGGCCTATAACGCCTTTCAAACACTCTCATTGAATGCTAAATCTTCATGATGGCGAGGCTGTCACAATGGCGTCGCACTGTTATAATGGATAAATGAACAGTGCTTTCGCTACGCCTACCGCCTCCCTCGATGACCCCTTCTATTACCTGACGAACTTTCGCTTCGTTTTGGCTTGGGTGGGGGAGCGCCATGCTGATCTACTCGCGGCAAACGAGCTTGCGTTTCTTGAACGTTTTGAAAGCTTGCCACAGGCCTCTCAAGCCCTGCTGGTGCGCATGGTGATGCGCAAGGGTGAGCTGTTTCGGCTCAGCAAATTAAGCTACGCCGAGGTTGGCGAGAGTGCCAGCGCCATGGCGCCCTTGATGTCGCTAGGTTGGGTCGAAAGCGACCCTGCGCTTAACGTCGATGAGCTGTTTAACCAGCTACGCTTGGCCGAGCTGCGCCAGGCATTGGCAGCGCAGATACAGGCCAGCGGGCTGAGTGCCTCTAGCGCTAAAACCGTGCTCTACGACACCCTGGCGCGCCAGCTCAATGAACCCAAGCGGTTATGTCAGTGGTGGCCCGAGGCAAACGATCCCGTCCTGCGGCTAACAGTCATGGAAACCTGCGACCGTCTGCGACTGATGTTCTTTGGCAATCTGCGTCAGGACTGGGCGGAGTTCGTGTTGACCGAGCTGGGACTGCAACGCTTTGAGACGGTGCCTTTTACCCCACTCTCTCGCGCATTCCAATCGCGTCAGGAAGTGGATACCTACTTAGCGCTCCATCGCCTGCGTCAACGTCTTGATGCAGGGGAATTGCCCGCCGACCTGCATATTGAGGTCCCGCCGCGCGCGGATAACCGTTGGCTCGCTACACGACGTGCACGGTTACTGCTGCAGTTGGGCCGAGAGGCAGAGCGTAGCGGAGACGCAGCGCTGGCGCTGACGCTTTATCGTGATTCTGGCAGCAGCGAAGCGCGGATACGACAACTGCGCGTGCTGGAGCGGCAGGGCAAGCACCAGGCCGCTTTTGAATTGGCGACCCAGGCACTCAATAACAGCCCCAATGAGACCGAACAACAGGCGTTGGCGCGGCTGCTGCCACGCTTGCAGCGACGGCTTAAACTGCCTGCATTGCCGAGCGACCCGGAGCCCGCCCATGAACGTTGGGATATCGTCTTACCAGGGCCGCAAAGCGTTGAACGTGCCGTGGTTCAAACCCTCAGTGAACCCCTGGCACCCGTCTGCTATGTGGAAAACAGCCTGATCACGGGGCTGTTTGGTTTGCTCTGTTGGCCGGCTATTTTCGCTCCACTGCCGGGCGCTTTCTTCCACCCTTTTCATAATGGCCCTGCGGATTTATATCGCGACGATTTTGTGGCCCGTCGGCGTGACCTGTTCGATGCATGCCTAGGGCACTTGGAAGACGGCAGCTACCGCGAAGTCATTCAGACGACTTGGCACGATAAGGCGGGCCTTGCATCGCCGTTTGTTCACTGGGCAATCGTTGATGAGGCGCTCATAGAGCTGGCGCTGGCATGTATTCCACCTGAGCACCTTCGATACTGTTTTGAGCGGCTGCTGGGTGATCTAAAAGCCAATCGGGCAGGGCTGCCGGACTTGATTCAGTTTATGCCGGATGCACCCGCTGGCGAGCCGCGCTATCGGATGATCGAAGTCAAAGGCCCCGGTGATCGGCTGCAGGATAACCAGCGACGCTGGCTGACGTTTTTTCACCGTCACAAGATGCCCGTCGTGGTCTGCTACGTGCGCTGGGCGGAAAGCGACGAGTTTGAGGTATGAGTGCGACCTATCGCGTGGCGGTGCGGGCGCTGTGTGATTTCACTGCCCGTGAAGGGGATCTCGATCACCGTTTTACCCCTGCGCCCAGCGCGCGCGAAGGCATCGAAGGGCATACCCTTGTCGCTAGCCGACGTGGGGCAGGCTATATCGCCGAACTGCCGCTGTCGGGTACCTTTGAGGGATTGAGAGTCTCGGGCCGAGCGGATGGTTTTGACCCCGTGGCCAATCGCCTGGAAGAGATCAAAACCCATCGCGGCAGCTTGGAGCGCATGGCAGCTAATCAGCGTGCCTTACACTGGGCGCAGGTGAAAGTATACGGCGCGCTGCTCTGTGAAGAGCGAAGCCTGGAGCAGGTCACCTTGACGCTGGTTTACCTGGATATTGCCAGCGGTAAAGAAACGTTATTGAACCATGAGGCCACTGCCGCCGAACTCCAGGCGTTCTTTGCCACCCAGTGCCGCCGATTTCTTGCCTGGGCGGAACAGGAGGCGGATCATCGCCAGCGCCGAAACGCTGGCCTACAAACCCTGCGCTTTCCCCACGCCGCATTTCGCCCCGGTCAGCGTGAACTTGCCGAAGACGTTTATAAAGCCGCCAGCACCGGACGCTGTCTGCTCGCCCAGGCACCCACCGGCATTGGTAAAACACTGGGCACGCTGTTCCCCATGCTTTCGGCGATGCCGCGTCAGCAGCTGGATCGCATTGCCTTTCTCACCATGAAAACCCCCGGCCGCCGTTTGGCGCTGGATGCCCTCGTCACGCTGCGTGCCAGCCAGAGCGATGAAGCCCAGACCTTGCGTGTGCTTGAGCTGGTGGCGCGTGATAAAGCCTGTGAATATCCCGGTCGCGCCTGCCACGGTGAGTCTTGCCCATTGGCCGCCGGCTTTTATGATCGCCTGTCGGCAGCACGCCAAGCGGCGGTAGATCAGGGCTGGCTGGATCGCGACGCGCTGCGCGAAGTGGCGTTGGCCCACACTGTTTGCCCTTATTACCTTGGCCAGGAGCTGGCACGCTGGGCGGATGTGATCGTCGGTGACGTTAACCACTGGTTCGATAGCCACGCGCTGCTGCACGGCTTGGCCCAGGCCAACGATTGGCGTACGGGCGTGCTGGTCGATGAAGCACATAACCTGGTGGAGCGTGCCCGCGGCATGTATAGCGCTGAGCTAGACCAGCAACGCTTTAATCACATACGACGTACATCACCCAAACCGCTTGCGGGGCCTTTGGGGCGCTTAGCCCGCCAGTGGCAAAGTGTAGTTAAAGACGCGGGGCTGGAAGATGAGGGTGGGGCTAAGCTCGGAAAAACCAGTAAACCAGCCTACCGACTGCTAACGGCGCTACCCGATAAGCTGGTGGCCGCCGCTCAGCAAGTAGGGTCTGCCATCACTGATTATCTTGGTGAGCACCCCGAGCAAGCCAGTTTTGAACTTCAAGAACTGCTGTTTGAGGCGCTGGCGTTTTGCCGCTTGGCGGAGCGCTTTGGTGAGCACTCGCTATGCGATATTACTCGCCATGGCCGCGGGCGGGCCGTGCTTGGGTTGCGCAACCTAATACCCGCCGACTTTCTGTCGGCACGATTTATCGCCGCGCACTCAGTGGTGCTGTTTTCAGCAACGTTAAATCCCGCTCACTACTACCGGAATCTTTTAGGCTTGCCGGAGAATACGCCCTGGCGCGAGGTCGTTTCCCCTTTTTGCGCGCGCCAACTTGAGGTCTTCATACGTAGCGATATTTCGACCCGATTTCGTGATCGGGAGGCGTCGATTGAACCAATGGTGGCGACCATGGCGCAGCAGTATCAGCGCACGCCGGGCCACTATTTGGCGTTCTTCAGCAGCTTTGCCTATCTGGAGGCCGCGCTGAACCACTTTCGCGATGCGCACCCAGGCGTGCCCGTTTTCAGCCAAACCCGTGGGATGCCCGAGGCCGCTCGGGAAGCCTTTTTAGCGCGCTTTACACCCGGCGGCAAAGGCATCGGCTTTGCGGTGTTGGGCGGCGCCTTTGCGGAAGGTATCGACCTGCCCGGTGATCGGTTGATTGGCGCTTTTATTGCCACCCTGGGGCTGCCGCCGTTTAACGACTTCAATGAAGCGCTGAAAGCACGGCTAAACGCGCGCTTTGGCCAGGGTGACGATTACACCTACCGTATCCCCGGCATGATCAAAGTGGTGCAAGCCGCTGGACGGGTGATTCGCAGTCCTGAAGATCAAGGGGTTGTGGTATTAATGGATGATCGTTTTGCCCAGGCCAGCGTGCGTGCGCTATTGCCACGCTGGTGGTCGCTGGGAAATCCCAACCCATAATTTAGGACCCTTAAGTAAGCCATGACCGATTTACTCTGGTACCAGTATGCGCTGATTGGGCTAATTTTTGCCTGGAGCGGTTTTGTACGCACTAGCTTAGGGTTTGGTGGTGCCGTGCTGGCGCTGCCATTCCTGCTTTTGGTGGTCAACGAGCCCCTGGTGTTCTTGCCGATCATTGCTATTCATCTGCTGATTTTCTCCAGTTGGATTGCCTGGAATGGCCATCGCCAACTGCAGAAAGAGGGCGTGGGAACCGATACACCTGAGAGCAATATTGATTGGAGCTATCTGTTCAAAGCCCTAAAAATCATGATCATCCCCAAGCTGATTGGGGTGGTGGGGCTGCTAACGCTGCCCGCTCAGATTATGACCAGCATTATTTTCGGCATTGTGTTCATTTATGCCATTGGCTATGTACTCAATAGACCGTTCAAGAGTAAAAACAAATATGTCGACTACGTGCTGCTGGCACTCGGGGGGTATGTCAGCGGCACTTCGCTGATTGGCGCACCGCTAATCGTGGCGGTATTCGCTGCTCATGTGGCTAAGGAGCAGCTGCGGGATACCATGTTTGTGCTGTGGTTTATTCTGGTGGTCATCAAGATGGTCTCGTTCCTGATTGCAGGCGTGGACCTTCAGCTAATCCACCAGCTGTGGCTGCTGCCCTGTGCGTTCATCGGCCACTTAGCGGGCGAGAAAGCCCACCGCTATATGCTCAAAGCGGACACCGGGCTGTTCTTTCGTGTGCTGGGCGCGGTGCTGATTCTGGTCAGCGTGGTGGGGCTGATTCATCCGCCCGCTTAAGTGCTGATGCTCAAAGCTGGCTGTCAGCCTTTAGCGTTGTCTTGCCCAGAATAATCAGCACGACGGCCAGCAGGCCGCACACCACCGCCATGCCGGTAAATACATTACGCAGCGACTCTAGCCAGATCACGGCCGGGGCGACCACCACCGGGGAAACAAACTGGCCGAAAAAGAAGGTCGAGGTAAAGCCACCAAATACCCGGCCGCGCACCCGTTGGGGAGTGATTCGCATCAGCCAGGTGGTGGTGTTCGGCATGAAGGCGCCAAGGCCAAAACCGGAGATCGCCGCACCCACGATGGCCATGGCATAGCTTTGGGTGAAGCCGACGATTAAAAAGCCGGTCGCCGCCAGCAGGAACCCTAAGACATAGATCGTCATCACCGACAGAAACGGCTTGTAGTAGCCGTAGCCAAAGGCAACGATGCTAGCCGTTAGCGCTGACATAGAGAGTGCGATGCCTATCGCAACACCGCTGATTTGACCCTGTTGAGAGAGCAGAAAGGGCAGTTGTGCAGGAAACATATAAAACATCGCCATACTGATCATGGCGATCAGATAGGCAATGCCAGTACGCATGTAATCTATCTTCACTGGTGCACTGCTTGTGTCACTGCCAGCTCCATCGCTGGACTTGGGCTCTTGTAAAATTGCCCAGGCGTAAGGCAGTAAAAGTACCCCGGTTAAGTAGAGTAAAAACGGGCCACGCCAGCTCCAGTCGGAAAGGATTCCACCGAGGTTGATAAAAATAACCCCGCCCAAAGCCATGCAGCTACTTTGCAAGCCTAGGAAGCGTACGCGCTCAGTGCCGTCGAAGTAATCACCTACCAGCGTAGTGCTAATGCTGAGGATACCCGCCACCGCAATGCCCATCAGCGCCCGTGAACTTAACAGCAAATCCACACGATCAATAAAAAAGCCTGATACCCCAGCAAAGCCATAGATACACAGCATCATTAGAAGCAGTTTCTTGCGTCCAAAGCGGTCAGCGAGATAACCCATTAATGGGCTGAACAGCGTAATCATCAGCGCAGGAATGGTCAGGATCAGTTGAATGATAACCTGGGGTTGGTCAGGGAAATGACGGCTGATGCCCGGCAGGGCAGGAGCAATAATCGCCCCCGACATGACGGTCATAGTACTGGCAAAAAGGAGTACGGCCTTAATATGCGTTAACTGGCTAATGGTCTTTTTCCATATCAAAAGAAGGGAGAGGATTTAAAGCACAAGCGCCAATCGTAGCATAGTTGTTAGCAGGCTAGTTTGTTTTTGGTAATGCTTTCAAGGGGTATGGAGCCGTGAATGGAATCTATAGGGAGCCTGACTCCCATCCAACAAAAAACGGCCACTTGCTGTATTAGCTAAGTGGCCGATTTTCATGAAATTTTTGGTCGGAATAGCAGGATTCGAACCTACGACCTCTGCCTCCCGAAGGCATGTATTAGGTATTATCACAGCAACAAGTAGAAACAAGTATAGATAAAAATTCTCATTAAATCAGGTAATTAATGTATTTTTTGCTGGATTGCTTGTTGCTAGTTTGCACTTGTTGTATCTTCAATCTGCTACCTATTTGCTACCTAGAAATGTTTTCCTGAAATGGCCCATCAAAAAAAACTCAAGCTCACAACTAGAACCTTGGAGCAGCTATGCAAGTCGCCTCCAGCCGATGATGTATTTGACACTGAGCTGCCTGGTTTTCATTTAAGGCCTAGTAAGCGTGGTTTGACGTTTCGTCTCTTCTACCGTACTAAAACCAATCGGCAGCGTATCCTGACGCTTGGTCGCTATGGTCTTCTTACTGCTGCACAGGCACGTAAAGATGCTACAGAAGCGTTGGCTATCGTTGCTCAGGGTGGCGATCCACGTGCGGCATTGGAGAAGGCTAGGGTAGAGGAAGAGCGACAGCAACAGCAGACAGTAGCCTCCTACCTAAATGGCCCCTACGCTGTGGTTCAGGGACGAAAGAAGGATGGCAAGGCCACTTTGCAGCGTATTCAAAATGCGTTTGTTAGCTGGCTTGATAAACCTATGAGTCAGATTAGCCGGTCTGATCTTGAGCGATGGCATGGTGAGCGTGAGTCGACGGGCGAGGAATACGCAACAAGCTTGCGTCATCTGGGTGCCATCAAAACGATGTTGTCACATGCAGCTGATCGAAATGTAATACCCACTAACCCTTTGGCTCGTATCACTTTGCAACGACCATCCGCGAGTCCAGAGGATATGGCAGAAAAGGCTTCAAGACGTCGGTATCTGGATCAAGAAGAAGTGGAAGCTCTGTTTGAAGGTTTGGATGCATACCAAGAGAAGAAGCGCGCTCAGCGCCGCAGCAGCCGCACTCATGGTAAAAAACATCTTTCCGATCTTGATGCTCTTATCTATGTGGATCACGTCGTTCCATTTATAAAACTAATGTTCTTTACTGGTTTAAGGCCTGGTGATCTTTTTGGTATGCGGTGGGAGCATGTAAACCTAGCTTTTTGTACTATTCGTAAAGTGATAGAGAAGACGGCACACCAGCATCCTGAACCTATGACTTTTCCATTATCTAGTGTTGCTGCATCCATTCTTAAACATTGGCATGAACAGCAGGGTAAGCCCAAAACCGGTATGGTATTCCCCTCATCGCGCAAGAAAGGTGAGCGTATGAGTGATACTGCGATGCGGAAGCCCTGGGCGTCTGTGCGAAGCTTGGCTGGCTTACCAGAGAATTTGGATCTATATAGCTTACGTCATAATTTCGCATCTCAACTTGTAATGGATGGCGTCGACTTAGTAACTGTCTCAAAGTTAATGGGTCATACAGATATTCACACGACTATTAAATATTATGCGCACCTGCGTCCTGATCATTCTCGCGATGCCACTGAAGTATTCGCACAGAAAACGGTTAAGCACGCTGCTAATGAAAAAAACTCTTTCGAGGTTGATGGTCGCATGCCTCGGGTTCAATAGTTCTGTGTCCTCTTTTTCTTGGCAGCAAGCGCCTAAAACTGTCCTTATCATCATAGCGATGTCAATGACAGCGAAGACTTGGCGTCTGGCCGCTATTTGATATTGGCATTCTCTTTTCTCGGCGCTCTTGAGCTGCCGATCCCTCTGCGTTTTAATCAGCCTATATAACCAACTAAATAATTGGCTGATAGAAGGGCTTTTGTATTTTTGGAAAAATGGCGTGTAATTAGGGCATATGTCTATTTTGACGACTCAATTACCATTAAAAAGAAGGCAGCATGGGTGGGGTATAGAGACCAGGAGAACCCATCATGTACAAAGATCTAAATTCCATTCTGACTAACTCACTCCAACTTTACCATGCAGGTTATGATCCATTGTTGATTGAGCTGCCGGAGTCCGTGGTTTTCCCAGCACTGATTCCCGCTGCACCTGCGACTGCCCGCAAAAGCAGAACTACTGGGCTGTTGTTGGGAGAGCCTGCTCCTAAGTTTATCCGCCGTGGTCGCACAATTCGCTATCGTTTATCTGATGTGATTGAGTGGCTATCTGTTTCTCAAGGAGAGTACCGCTCTACGTCAGAGTTTTTAGTAGCTGAGACGAGGCGAATGAAAGAGAAATAAAATTTTATTAGGTCGACCCCCTAACAGAAGGGGTTGCATCTATTCCGACTTCAGATACTTTAATTTCAAGTATGACCGGGCTTGCCGGGATAATAATTGCAAGCGGCCCAGTGGGAGGTGGCCAGAAACACCTACTGCGCACTATGGCTGAATGGAGCCCATAAATGGCTTCGCCTCCCAGCCAGGGGTGCGCCTCATCATTCGCTTAAATGAGGATTTTCATGATGGACGCTATTCAAAGTCAACTGGAAGATGTCGTCACGCTCGCTGAGACGCTCGATGGGTTTATTGAGGCCACTGTAACTGTCGAAATAAAACTGAACGGCGGTAGTGAAATAAGATCTATCAAGTTGATTGCAGAGCCAAATCAGTCATCAGCCTCGATTCAATCATTGCAACCAACACTGCATGATCCATCAGCAATAAAGTGGTTTTGAATGCTGTTCGGCGGAAGAAGCGCTGATTTTGCCCTCTTCCAGCTTATGGATATAAAAGTAAGACTAGGAGAAATGGTGATGCTGCGTTGGTTTTTGAGGCAAACTTCAAGACGTGTGATGCTGATGCCTAAATTTTATTCTGCGCCATGCAGTTATGATTGGCGCGACTTACCGGAGATGTTGCCCCCGGCCCCGTCTGTAGCGAACAAGGCTGGAGTCATGATAGACGCAAATCCTGTTATGCATGCCGCGACGATTGATAGCGTTAAGCAAGTTTGCGATTCTGAATATCATGTTCTCCCCCCAGACGCATCCTATGAAACAGCTTCGCGGCATAATAATTATCAGTGTATTAGTGATAGTTTCGATCATAATGTTATTTTTGAGGGTAATAGCCCCTCCGCACAAAATGAGATCAATCCGGCCAATGGTTTGCCGATGATGGGTGCGATTGATGTTATGGGAAACCTTTATGGCATTGATGATAGTTTTAGAAATTCTCATAATCAGCATGCTTTGGTTGAAAGTGGCTTTGATCATACTGGCGATGGGTTTGGCGGATCTAAAAGCTGGGAATAGCCGAGTTTAATCCAATAAGCAAATGTCGGGCAGGCCCAAAAAGTTATTAGTCTAATTTAGGTGACGTATAATGCCCGCGTTTTTTTTCAGGATATTGAATGCGGACGGTGTTTATATGGCCGGTTTAGGCATTTTTGAAAAGCCAAGTTTTACTTGCTGTTCTTCATGCGATTAAAATTTAATTAAAGCTTGTTCAATATTTGGTATGGATAACTATAATATGACATGTTGATTATGCTCCCCATCCATACATTGATTGTGCCATTAATAGGCTTTCACATGGAGTTTCACAATTGCATTCAGGGGGGCAGATTCCCATCATTGGGTCAGTATCATCTACTATCTTATTATGTGCAGCATTCTTCATCTGATTAAGACTAGAATATGCAAGCGACATCGATGAAAGATGTCGAGTGATCTGCCTCAGCTTAGAAAAACGCTGCTCTGCTTCTTTAATGCAACTCTTTTCGTATCTTGAGCATTTCTTAAAGCTAGTGGAAGGCATTTGCAAAAGACCCTCACTCGTTATATTTTCAGAGATACTCAAATCTCCGAATCTTGACTTGTAAAAAAACCACTCAATACATACACCATTTTTTGTTTTTTTTATTCGTACGTCATGCACCCAGTACTTATACTTTCCGTCTCCTTTTTTAAATTCATCTCTTAATTTTCTGAAATCATCTCGAATTAATATTGCTTCATCATAAAGAAGGTCAGAGTATTTTTCTATATCACTCCTCATTCCAGAAAATTCGAAAAGTAGATCACTGAGAATCCTAAGTAATTCGTTATCGTTAATCATCTTTGGCATCTGTAGTGTCGTAAATCTTTCTTACTCGGTTTATGATGAGTTTGTGATCTTTTCTGTGTTGCTCAATCATATTCAAACATTCACGAAGCTTTCTAAGCTTTTTTTCAGCTTTTTCAATAGCTCTCTTTTGATTTTCATTTTCGTAAATCAGTACGTTTGCCCCGATTGCTTTTTTATCGTATGTTGCCCTCACGATTTCAAAACGACCATCATTACGCCATGTCTTTCTCCTCCATCCAATAAATGTTTTTCCCCTTCTTTTTATGATATCCGGATAACATTTTTCACTAGCATCAGGATTTTTCTTATACTCATCAATGACTAAGAGTGCTGCTTTCTCAATCTCACCCTCAATAATAGTTTGCTTCTTGAAAATAATTTTAAAAAGAATCACTAAAAAGTTAACTTCATACATCTAAATATCCTCGTAGTTGTTTATGAGGTTTATTATTCCGTCTCTTGCCAACGTTGTCATTAGCTCTAAATGCCTAAAATATTTAAAAACTCAAAAAAAGTTAATTTTAATTAAAAAAGATAATGGTCTGAGTATTTTACTGCAACTAGTGATAACGAGGCGGAGGGTTTAGTGCTTACTGAGCCTGCATCCACCCTGATAAAAAAAGGACGAATAGCAAAATGTCTTTTAACCACGTCAACTGACCGGAGGTTGGAAGCGGTCAGCCATGATTGGGGAGCGAAGGCAAGCACATGTCACAACACAAGGGGTATAGTAAAATCAAGAGCGCGAGAATAGGCAGGCAATAATACTGCACAGCTCTATCAAAGCCAGGGAGCGGGGGTGCTCACAATAAGACGGTTGAAATTATTCACCGTCAAACATGAGGTCTTGCAGACTACGTATAATAGATCAAAGCGGCCTGGATCATTATACAAGCTATAAGCTAAGCTCATAATCATGCGCCATAAAGCAGATAAATGTTGTACTATTATTCAGAGTTGGTCCTATGCTTCAGCAAGCGAGGGTTGTATGAGTGATTTGTTACAGTTTTTAATCGGTGTCTCACCTATATTGCTGATTATGTTTGGAACACTAGCTGCAGCTTATTATGTTATTTTTATTGAGAAAAAATGAATCGCTCCGGATTTTTTAGATACCTCCAGGCCTTATATTAAAGTATCTAGGAGGAACCATGAGCCGCCCCCCGTTACATTTAAGGGTTCAAATAGCCGCCGCCAAACAGGTGGCAGACCGTGTCCAGCGCATTGCCTAAACCGCTGATCGGTTAAGGCGTGTCAGACCTCGGCTTGTAGCAATGGATAAAGCGCTACGATAAGCCAGTAGAACATCGGCAAGGAGATGATGCTCTGCAAGCTGAAACCATCGTTTAAAGACTTAACTAAAACCCGCATTAGAAGAGCGAGATATATTAAACATCCGTGATGGGCTGGAGGTTCGAAATCCGATGGTAGCCTATACCCAGCTTCGGGATCAGGGGGCAGCCGTTGGCTTTTGGGTGGTCGATTCCATTAAAAATGTAGCTCGTGTGGCGTTCTGGACTTGAAAGTGGTAACACCGTCTGAGGTGATCCCTGTTAGTAAGGTAGATTTCGTCAACGCCATCTCCTCTGGCTCTTCCGTACTGGGGAGATACCATCATGGCTCGTCGATCTTCTTGGTCTTCTCATCTACTGCACAAGTTTCAACTCCTCCCCCCGATGCCGCCGCGATAGAAGTTGATTCACGTTTCTATGTTGTGGCGATTCCACCCGACAGTAATCCACAACCAGTTCGACGTTTTGATACCATGACTGGAGGTTTGCCTCGGTAAGCTGATTGGTTACCGGAACAGGGAATATTGACCATCGCGATGGCATTCACCGGTGTGTACTGGATTTCCTGTTTAGGAGTTGCTGGAAAAACGCGGTTTTGAAGTGCTTCTGGTCAATGCCCATGAAGCAAAGGATATCCCAGGTTGTAAGACGGGTATCAACAGCTCGCAGAGGCTACAACCCTTGCAGGCCTAGAACCTGTTGCGCGGCATTTTTCGTCCAACTCAAGAGATTGCCAGCGTTAGTACGCCGATGGGAGCGGTTGTTGGAATACTGCGTCTCTCATATCCAGAATGCGTTGACGTGCCCCCCTTCATTCCGCTGTTGTTGCAGTGGAATGAAGGGGGGTGAATCCGCAAAGATAAGATAGTGGAACTCCTACCCCCTCGTACCGTGGTCGTCATCACACTGCGTTCTATTTAGAACGAGTGGTGTTCATCGAGTGTTTCTTTACTGAGTTCATCTCGGCGTGAAGTGCGACATCATGTATTGTTACGTTCCTCTCTTAGCTGCCCTGCTTTGTGCTCGGCGGTGGAAGCTCAGTTGATAGGAAGCACATGAGCGGCCATAGCGTTAAGTCTAACGAAGGTAATGATTGCGATGCATGATCACGACACACTGGGTCGGCTAGGGTTTATGTCACGTGAGGGCGGTGTACACATGTCACGCACGATGATGCTGGCCGAACTGACTACGCTGCTTGATTCAGTGGAAATAGACGCATCCCCAGATCAGTATCAGGCTGCGGTTTGTGAGCAAAACTGCCTCGCAAAGCGCTCTGGACGTTCGCGGCAACTAACCGCTAGGCACCTTACAGAGCTATACGGACTCGATCCTGAAAATCCCATTTTTGCTGGGCTTCGGTATTTTTGGTGTCGTGATGTCGAGGCCCGTCCGCAGCTGGCTTTATTAACCGCAACCGCGCGGGATAGCCTGTTGCGCGGAGCAATCGTAGAGATTCTCCAGCAGCCCCCCGGCACAGTGATCACGCGAGACTGGACCGAAAAGCTTATCGAAACGTGTTGGTCCGAACGTTTTAGCCCTGCTACGCGAAGATCTACAGCTCAGAATATTAATGGCACTCTCACTAAATCAGGCCATCTACGCGGTCATGTAAAGAAAGTACGCACGCTCCTTGAACCTACGGCAGGTGCTGTCGCTTATGCGCTGTATCTTGCTTGGCTTCAAGGTGGAAGAGGCGAGCTATTGCTACAAAGCCCATATTGTAAGTTGCTGGACTGTGACACAGACCGTTTCTTAGCATTAGCTGCCAGCGCATCATCGCGAGGCTTGATGGTGATGCGTCGGGTGGATAACGTTATCGATGTCGACTTTCCCGCACTTGCTCCTGTTGTTAATAGTGCTATGTCAGTGATCCAAGTCATTACCGCCCAGGAAGAGATGCTATGAGCAAAGTGAAACGCCTGATTGACTCCTATGGTCAATTTATCTCGTTGCCTTGGCGTGACGATACGGCGGCTGCTCAACGTGTAATTTTTTGTGTTTATCCCGAGACAGAAGAGCAGCGGCTGCGTGCCAACCTAGATGAGTTTGAGCTGGTCACCCGGCAGAACGGTCATGAATGGGTAACCTTTGATCTAACAAATACGTTTGCCCTATGGATGGCGGAGCAAAAGTACGCCACGTCATATTTTAAATCGCCTTCCAAGCTGACAACGGCCATTCACCGCTACCTAGACTGGTTAGAACAGCGCTTCATGTGGGAGCTGAATGAACACTCCGTTGACGACAATCATGTTGTTGCAGTGCATGGTGTGGGAAGTCTGTTCGGCCTACTGAAGGTAAAGGAGGTTGTCGACCGCCTAGCGCCACAGATCACGGGTAGGTTGGTTGTCTTGTTCCCCGGCAGTTTTGAAAATAATAACTACCGTCTTTTAGATGGCTATGACGGTTGGAATTACCTAGCAACGCCAATTACACCTGACGGCGTGCGCTAAGCCTGATATACAGTACCTCTCTATTAACTTAAGTAAACCTGCTTCAAACGTACACTCCCACCGTCGAGGAAAGGCTGCATGCGCAATCGTGATGTATACGCAAAGGATCCCGCTGAGCAACGCTTAGTCAACGAGGGCGTTGCGTACGTCAATGACGACACTAGCAGTCGCGCCCAAACAGTCCTGCGCTACGAGCTAGAGACGTTTGTTTGCGATGGTCAATATGCGAAAGGCATGCTCGACATTCTGGATACCTACCTGAGAAACCTGAGCAGTGGTGCTTCTCAGCAGCCAGGCGTCTGGATTAGCGGCTTCTTTGGCTCGGGTAAGTCCCACATGGCGAAAATGCTTCGTAACCTGTGGGAAGACGTGGCATTTGATGACGGCGCCACTGCTCGCGGTATCGTCCATTTACCCCAAGAGATACAAGACCTCTTCAAAGAGCTATCTACCCAGGGTAAGCGACATGGTGGACTGTTTGCAGCCTCTGGAACATTAGGAGCGAGCTCTCGCGATCAAAGCGTTCGGTTAGCCTTACTTTCGGTAATTTTTCGCGCTGCAGGCCTGCCGCAGCAGTATCCGGTGGCGCGCTTTGTCATGTGGCTACGCGATGAAGGCATTTTGGAGCAGGTGCGTGAAGACCTAGTGGCTCAAGGGGATGATTGGCAAGAAGAGCTGGATAACTTCTATGTCGCAGAGTCGCTGCATGAAGCGCTGGTAAGGGCGAAGCCTAAAACGTTTAGCAGTGTGGAAGTGTGTGCAGAAACACTTGGCAATCTTTTTCCGCCTACTAGTGATGTCAGCAGTGACGACATGCTCAAGGCGATTCGTCAGGCATTAAGTGAAGATGGCAAATTGCCCCTTACGTTAGTCGTGCTAGACGAAGTACAGCAGTACATTGGCACTGATGGGCAGCGCTCAATTGAAGTGCAAGAAGCAGTGGAGGCTTGTTGTAAAGGCTTAGGCAGCCGACTGATGTTTATTGGTACGGGCCAAACCGCTATTACGGGTACTAGCAACCTAGCGCGATTGCAGGGGCGTTTCACCAGCCGCATTGAACTGTCGGATGCCGATGTTGATGCCGTTATTCGGCAAGTGCTGCTCGCTAAGAAGCCAGAAGCAAAAACATCCGTTCAGCAGGTAATGGACAATAATGTTGGCGAGATTTCGCGCCACCTATCTGAGTCTTCTATTGCCCATAAACAGGATGATACCCAGCATTTCGCTCAAGATTATCCCATCCTGCCGGTACGCAGGCGTTTCTGGGATGCAGCGCTACGCGTACTAGACCAAACAGGCACCGACAGCCAGCTTCGTGGCCAGCTAAGCCTTATCCACGCGGCGATAAAAACTAATTTAGACGAACCGCTCGGCAACATCATTGCGGCCGATTATCTCTACTTTAATCTCTCAGATAAGCTACTGCAGTTTCGTATGCTGCCTCGCCGTTTGCACGATGCAACGCAGCGCTGGAGAGATGGCAATGAAACAGAGCAGCTGATGGCACGCGCTTGCGCGATTGTGTTTCTGATTAACAAAGTAGCCAGTACAAATACCGATCTGGGCCTGCACCCAACGCTCAACAACATTGCTGACCTGTTAGTCGATGACCTAAAAGCAGGAAGTAGCTCGCTGCGTAGCCAACTGCCAGGGTTACTAGATGATTGTGAGTTC
Organism: Vreelandella sp. ssv; assembly: GCF_059448525.1. Taxonomy (NCBI): domain Bacteria; kingdom Pseudomonadati; phylum Pseudomonadota; class Gammaproteobacteria; order Oceanospirillales; family Halomonadaceae; genus Vreelandella; species Vreelandella sp. ssv. The sequence continues at coordinate 259,412 of NZ_CM182545.1, forward strand.
ATCATCAAGGTAGGGGATGAATATCGTATTCAAACCGAGGAGAGTGCTGCTTGGAATGACGCTTTTCTTAGCCATAAGAGCACGCTGGGTAATGCCACGCATCAAATTGAAACCGAACGCGATGACCTCATTCGTCGACACTTTGCACAGCTGGTAGGCAACCTCACGCTGCCCCACGGTAATGCCAAAGTGCCTCGGCCGTTGTCGCCAATATTTGATATTGCGTTGCCTAACGATGCGAACGAAAAGCTCTATGTGTGGGTACGAAATGGTTGGTCGGATGATGTTAGCCAATTGCGTGCCGATGCTCGCCAGGCAGGGTCAGACTCTCCCACGTTGTTTGTCTTTATCCCTAAGCGCTCTGCTGATGAGCTACGCAATCAGTTGATTGAGTTTAGAGCGGCGACGGCAACACTAGAAACCCGCGGCACACCAGGCACACCTGAAGGGCAAGAGGCGCGTGGGGCGATGCAAACCACGCAAAATAGTGCTCAGCGCCGCATTAAAGAGCTACTGGACGATGCCTTTAGCGGAGCCCAGGTTTTTCAGGGCGGTGGCAATGAAATAATGGGTGCCACGCTGCGAGATGCCATTTTAGAAGGTGCTGAGAACGCGTTAGCGCGCCTGCACCCTAAGTTTCACCTAGCAGACCATGCCAGTTGGGACAAAGTATATGCCAAAGCGAAGCAGGGCGCCCCCGATGCGTTGAATGCTATTGGATACGATGGTGAACCGCAGTCTCACCCTGTGTGTAAAGCGATTCTTAGTTACTTAGCTAACGGGAAAAAGGGCGGCGAGATACGCGAGCATTTTGAGCATGGTGATTTTGGCTGGCCCCAAGATGCCATTGATGGTGCCCTACAAGTTTTGTTGGTCGCAGGCCAAATTCGAGCGGCAGATAATACCGCCCCACAAGAGCTTGATCGGCGGGCAATCGGAAAAACGGACTTCCGTATTGAAGCCACCACCCTTTCCGCCGTTGAGCGCATCAAAATTCGTAAAGTGATGCAGAAGCTCAGCGTGAACCCTAAGTCTGGGGAGGAGTCTTCCAAAGCTCCTGAGTTTGTTGCACAGCTACAAGCACTAGCAGAGAAAGCGGGGGGCGAAGCTCCGCTACCAGAAAAACCCAATGTGGATGCGCTCGATGCCGTTCGCTTAAGTAGTGGTAACGACCAGCTGAAGGCTATCGTCACCAACCAGGATGAGCTGCTCAATGCCATTGAAAGCTGGCAGGCCACGGCTGAGAAAATTACGCAACGCCGGCCAGCATGGGGAACGCTTAAACAGCTTGCTGATTACGCGAAAGGGCTCCAAGGGGCTGAACCCTTACTCGTTCAGGTGGAGCAAATTCGAGCACACCGCTCCTTGCTAGATGACCCTGACCCCGTGCAGCCGTTGTTAGCGAGCCTGGCCCAACAATTCCGAGAGGTGTTTAACGACCTCCAGCAGCGCTATGAGCGTGAGCACGCCACTGGTATGCAACGTTTAGAAGCAGACGATAACTGGCAACAGCTGTCACCAGATGAGCGACACGACTTGCTTGCTACTAAACGCCTGACAGCAGCTGATGCCCCTGCCATCAGCCTAGGCTCAACAGCGGAAGTGCTGGCCACCTTAGGCCATGTGCGCCCTGATGCCTTAGCGGATCGCATTGCTGCGCTTTCCAGCCGGTTTGACGACATCTTGGTAAAAGCCGCTGAGGCAATGGAGCCAGAAATCCAGTTTGTTGAATTACCCCGCCGTACGCTGAAAAGTGAAGATGATATCGAGACTTGGCTTGAGGATGCTCGTCGGGAGTTGCGCGATGCCCTCCAGAATGGACCGGTCATCACCCAGTAGGAGCGCAAGGGCATGAGAACACAACGCGACGTCGAAGCGCTGCTAGACGAACTGGAGCACTGTATTGCTGACGAGCTAGAAGACCAGGATCTGGATTTTAAACAGTGGGATACCAGCAGTCGTGATAAGGCGGTACAGAAGGTTGTGCAAATGGCGGTTTGTATGACCAATGGCGGTGGCGGTACCGTCGTATATGGCGTGGCAGACAAAGTAAAAGGGCGCGAAGGCGCCGTACTGGGCGTGCCGCCGGAAATCGACGTAAATATGTTAAAGCGAGCCGTTTACGACCAAACGGATCCGCATATCATGCCCGTTTTTGAAGAACTACATGTACCTGAAGGCACTGGCCGAGTGCTGATTATGCAGGTGCATCCTGGCATGCCGCCCCATACAGATACCAAAGGCGGTGGCACCGTGAGGGTCGGCAAAGACTGCCAGCCACTTACCGGCACAATGCGCCGCAAAATTGGCGTCGAGACCGGTGAAACCGACTACACCGCCGAGGCCATTGGTCGCGTTGATGAAAGTCTGCTTTCCCCGGTGGCGATGGAGGCACTGCGCACCCTAGCGCAACGTGAAAGAGCGCCCGAAGAGTTGCTTCGCCGGCCAGATATAGAACTGCTAGATACGCTGGGATTGATACGCAATGGTCAGATGACAAGGGCCGCTATTCTATTGGCGGGTACTGAGGCGGCATTGCGCGAGCATGTACCGGGGCATCTGTGGACTTTTCTGCAAATGCAGTCCGATACCGTCTATGGAGTGCGTGAAGACCGAGTGAGCGCTATTCCTATCTCTGTTCAGCGTATTGAAGACCTGTTGGTACCCTTTAATCCTATTACCACCGTGGAACAGGGCATGTTCCACTTCGAATACCGCACTTGGCCAGAAATAGCCGTACGCGAGGCATTGATGAATGCCTTCTGTCACGTAGATCTACGCATTGCTGGCCCTGTGATGGTCAAGCTTTACCCGCAGCGTCTGGAAATTAGCAACAACGGTGGGTTTATTGCGGGTATCAGAGAGAACAATATCCTTCACCACCAGCCAGCGGCACGTAACCCCTTGCTAGTGGATGCCTTGGTTAAGCTGCGCTTGGTAAACCGGACAAACCTCGGCGTAAGCCGTATGTATTCAGCCATGCTGATGGAAGGTAAAGAACCGCCGGTGATTCGTGAAATCGGTGATTCTGTCGCGGTGATCTTCCACCAACGTGAACTCAATGCTGTATTCCGGCAGTTCGTTGCCGAAGAAAGCCAAAGTGGCCGATCCCTAGGGGTTGATCAGTTGCTGCTGCTGCAATATCTCCTTCAACACGCTGAAATGGATACAGCCACGGCAGCGGGTCTTTGCCAACGCAGCGAAGCCGAGACACGTGAATTGCTTGCGCGCATGGAGCAGCAGAGCTACGTAGAGCACGGCGGCAGTGGCCGTGGTGCCTACTGGAGCATTCACCCAGAGCTATATGCCCGCCTTTGTGCTGACGGAAGCGCAGAAACCCGCCGACGTATCGACTGGGATGCCGCCAAAATGCGAGTGCTAAGCATCCTAATGGAGCGCGCCAAACGCGGCGAGGCTGGCCTCACTAATCAAGAAATTCGCCAGATAACGCGTTTCGATCGCAATCATGCTTACCGTTTGATGCGAGAACTTCGCGAAGAAAACCCACAAATTCAGCCGCCTGGCCGAGGCAAGCACGCTCGCTACGAATATCTCAATGCGTAAGCCAATGCGCTGCGCATTAAAATGAGCATTAAAAACCGCTCAATGCGCAAATTAATGCTTACGCGCAATAAAAGCGTATTTGCGAAGGTAATTTTGTAGAGAACGCTTCGTAGGGACTACAAGGATATTGGCATGCAGCCACTCGATAAAGCACTCCGTAATCAGCTCGATCGCACTGTTCGTAAAGCACGCCCAGTGGCCGAACAGGCCGCCGGGGCCGCCTTGGAACAGCTGGGTGTAGGCGAAGAGAGCGCACCTGGCTATTTAAACGACAATCAGCGCGCCCTGCGTCGCCGCTTGCGCGCCCACGCCCGAAGCCTTGGCGACCCCCTCAAGGAGGGCGCTCAGGCGGTCACCCGACTGAGCGGCGAGATCGCCTATGAACACTGGCACCGTATGCTATTTGCGCGCTTCCTGGCCGAAAATGAGCTGCTGATGTACGACGGAGTGGCGGTCACTTTGGAAGAGTGCGAAGAGCTGGCGGAAGAGGAAGGCTATCCGAGTGGCTGGGCCTTAGCCGCAAAGCTGGCCAGTACCATGCTGCCCCAAGTGTTCCGCGTTGATAGCCCTGTGTTCGAAATCACCCTGGCCGCCGAGTATCAGCGCGAGCTGGAAGAGCTCTTAGCTGGGCTGGCCGTAGAAGTCTTTCATGCCAGCGATAGCCTCGGCTGGGTCTACCAGTTCTGGCAGACCGACAACAAGGAGCGCATCAACCGCTCTGAGGTGAAGATCGGTGCCGACGAACTGCCTGCGGTGACTCAGCTCTTTACCGAACCTTACATGGTCAGCTTTCTGTTAGATAACAGCTTGGGTGCTTGGTGGGCCGCCCGCCGCCTGTCGGAAGCCGACTTGGCCAATGCCGAAAGTGAGCAAGAGCTGCGCAACAAGGCCAGCCTGCCGGGCTTACCGCTGGAGTACTTGCGCTTCGTTAAGGACGAGGAAACCAGTCGTTGGACACCCGCCTCTGGCCCCTTCGACGCTTGGCCGGAAAGCCTCGCCGAGCTAAAAACGCTAGACCCCTGCTGCGGCAGCGGACACTTCCTGGTCGCCGCGCTGCTGATGCTGGTACCCATGCGCATGGAGCTGGAAAGTTTAAGCGCTCGCGACGCCGTGGACGCAGTGTTGCGTGACAACCTAAACGGCTTGGAAATCGACCAGCGCTGCGTGGAGTTGGCCGCCTTTGCCTTGGCGATAACAGCCTGGCGCTACCCCAGTGCTGGCGGCTATCGACCGTTGCCCGAGCTTCACCTGGCCTGCTCCGGCCTACCCATCGGCGTGGCCAAGGAGGAGTGGAAGGCATTAGGGCTGGGTAAGAAAAACCTCACCATCGCCCTGGACTGGCTCTACGACAGCTTCAAGGACGCCCCCATCCTTGGCAGCCTACTTGACCCCACTCGCACCAGCGCCGCCAAGATTACCCAGTGGGAAGAGCTCTCCGAGGCGCTAAATCAGGCGCTGGCCCAAGAGGGTAGTGAAGAACAGCATGAAACAGCAGTCACCGCTCAGGGCCTGGCCAAGGCGGCCACCTTGCTAGGAGATCGCTACCACTGGGTAATCACAAACGTGCCCTACCTGGCCCGCGGTAAGCAGCATCCGAGACTTCAAGAGTTCTGCGCGGACTACTACCCGGCGGCCAAGAATGACTTGGCCACAGTCTTTCTCGATCGCTGTCTGGAACTCTGCGTGGAAGGCGGTACTACCAGCAATGTGCTGCCGCAGAACTGGTTATTCCTGGCCAGTTACAAGAAATTCCGGGAAAAGCTGCTTCAGAACGACATTTGGCACCTAATTGCGCGACTAGGGCCAAAAGGCTTTCAGACCCCAATGTGGGATTTCAATGTTCAGTTGATCACATTGAGCAGGGGAAGTGGCTCGGGGAACTCAGCGGATCTACTAAATTCGAATAGTCAGGGCAACTGGCTGAGAGGCGTGGATGTTTCTGAACCTCAAACAGCTGATGAAAAGGCATCAGGGCTACTCAAATACGAAATAAAATGCAACAAGCAGAATGATCAATTAAAAAACCCCGATGCGAGAGTGGTGCTTGGCGATTTTGAAGCATCATCTCTTCTCAATGAGCACGCATCTGCCTTAGCTGGAATTAATACTGGCGACTATCCAAGGTGGGGGAAATACTTTTGGGAAATCAGAGAAAAAAATTGCACTTGGGAGTATCAACAAAGCACGACGAAAGAGTCTGGTCACCACAAGGGTTTTTCACAAATTTTCAAGTGGCAAAAAGGAGAGGGAGAGTATTTAAATTATATCGAGTCACTAAATGGAAGACTGGGAGGATCATGGAAAAGAGGCATTGATGTCTGGGGAATGAAAGGTGTAGTGATTAGCCAGATGGGTGAATTGCCTGCATCCCTTTACTCTGGAACAGCATTCGATAGCAATGTGTCAGCAATAATTCCTAACGATAAAGAAAATATAGCCGCCATTTTATGCTTCTGCTTATCTCCAATATTCAGAAATAAAATAAGGGAAGTTGACCAAAAACTTAATGTAACAAACTCAACTTTAGGTAAAGTTGGCTTTGATCTTAACCACTGGACCACGGTTGCCGAGGCAAAATACCCCCACGGCCTCCCAGAGCCCTACTCCAACGATCCCACGCAGTGGATCTTCCACGGCCATCCCTGCGGCTCTGTAATCTGGGACGAAGAGGCCAAATGGACTGCTCATGGCCCGCTGCGCACCGACGATACCGTACTGCAAGTGGCCATTGCCCGGTTACTCGGCTACCGCTGGCCAGCGGAACGGGATCCGGAGATAGAGCTGGCTGATGAGCAGCGCGAGTGGGTCGAACGCTGCAAGAAGCTGCTCGACCATGCCGACCGTGACGGTATCGTCTGCCTGCCCGCCGTGCGCGGCGAGCGCCGTGCCGTGGATCGCCTGGAGGCCTTACTGGCTGAGGCCTATGGCGATCAGTGGTCTGCAGCTACCCGCAGCAAGCTGCTCGAAAGTGTCGACCATGCTGGTAAAGACCTGGGAAGCTGGCTGAGCGATAAGTTCTTCATCCAACACTGCAAGCTATTCCAAAACCGCCCCTTTATTTGGCACATATGGGATGGCCTCAAGGACGGCTTCTCCGCTCTGGTGAACTATCACAAGCTCGACTACAAGGCCCTGGAAACCCTCACCTACACCTACCTTGGCGACTGGATCACCCAGCAGAAAAAGCAAATTACTGATGGCATTGACGGTGCAGAAGCACGCCTCGCCGCCGCTGAAGCCTTGCAGAAGAGCCTGGAGCTGATTCTCGAAGGTGAAGAGCCCTACGATATCTTCGTGCGCTGGAAGCCGCTGGAGGAGCAGCCCATCGGCTGGCATCCCGACCTTAACGACGGCGTACGCCTCAATATTCGCCCCTTCCTGTCAGTGCCTGACGTTAAAAAGAAAGGCGCTGGTGTGCTGGTGCACAAGCCCAATACCCATTGGAAAAAAGACCGCGGCAAAGACGTGAAATCCGCCCCCTGGTACGAACTCGGCCCCCAGCTCGGCGGCGCCAAAGGCGACCGCATTAATGACTACCACCTTACGCTGGCGGCGAAGAAAGCGGCTAAATAACCATAAAAAAGTAAAGATATAGGTTAGAGGTTAACGATGGTCAAGATCACGGATGCCGTGGATCCGGGCAACGCTGGGGGCAGCGTGCTCATCCCCGAAATAACGATAGAGCCTAACCGCCCCGTCACCTTTAAGTGCGACAAATGCGGCGAAGCCTTCGCGGATCGTGAAGCTCGGCGGCAGCACATCTTCGACCATCACCCCTTCAAAAGGCCTCTGCTGATGGTGGGTAGCCGTATGGTTAACGAACGAGGGCAGGTGATTGCTACCCCATTTCCACCGGCAGACTGGGTGATCCAGCAAACAGAGCGGATCGTCATCGACCAGCAGGAAGTGACCAGCCGACAGGCATGCCAGCGACTTAGCCAGCTCACCTCAGGCTTCCACGAGGTCACCCTGGCCAGCGCCGACCATTCTGTGACTTACCACATTGAATTCGACATACCCAACGCGGCACAGCTGGCCGCGGTCGAGCGAGTCTTCAACATGCTTATCGTTAACCAGCCGCTGGAAAGCAATCGTATCGCACAGCTCATCACGGTGGTCAAACAAGAGGATGGTGCCAGGTTTTACCTGGAAGGCGTCAGTGACTTCCTGTACGGCGTGCTGGCAAAAGATCAGAGGGGTGGCACGAGCCTGAGCCGAGATGACTATACCGCCAAATTCCACGCCGCCCGTGAAGCACTAAGATTCATGGACCGCCCGCTGGCCAACCTGATCAAGGCGCTGGTCAACTTTAACGACAACGCCTTCAGCGAAGCAGAGGCTCTTGCACCCGATGGCCAGGTCGCCATTGCTTGCCGAATGCTGAACGGGCTCCGCTCAGGCAAGCATTGTCCGGCCCCCGATACCAGAATCGCCTCCGGTCACAACCTGCCAGTAGATACCTTGACCGCCGAGATCATGCGCTTTTGCAGCCTAACACTGGTGGAACAGCAGGAGCAGCTGCCTCAGTTGGAACACTTGGCAAGCAAGCGCCTGACCACCGACCATGACCGGGTAAAAATCCAGGCACTGGCCATGAATACCTACTGGGAAACTGGAGAGCATGCTCGGGCTGCCAGCTGGGCCAAGAAGCTTCGCCATAGCCCGCTGTTCGAGGACCTGGCCACCCGTATCATCGAGGAAGTAGAAAATGACTGACTCCCCGAAGGACGATAAAAAGTTCGTCCCGATCTTCAACAAGACCACGGGTATCGCTTCACGCGGCGAGGCCCAAGCTGGAAAAGGCCACAAAACCATTAAGCGACCTGGTGCTCCGACTTTGACATCTGATACAGCGCCTGAGGTGCCGAAGCAGCATCAAGATATAGGGCCAGGTGGGCAAATGTCTGCAATCGACACCAGTGAGGACAGCGCATTAGTTGCTGCGTCCAGCCAGGAGCCAGGTAAGGTATCCGGCACTCTCACCACCTCGAATGGAAACAAAAATATTACGCGGGTTTTCGATATCATCCAGCGTTTCTATGTGACCTCGGGCGCACCGAAGAAGATAACCGAGCCAGCCTTGAAAAAATTGGAGGAGCGCTCCCTATCGGCTGTTCAGTGCTCGGAGCTTCTAGATCTCGCCCAACGTGAGGACGCCTCGCTTACTCGCACCGTCAACCTGGCCTTCGCCGCCTTCGAAATCCATAGCAACCTCACCGTCAAGGATCTGCTGCTGAAGTTCACCGTTGACGCTGGACGAGAAAGTTTCGATTTGGCTCTGGAAAATGTCGATGCCTGGCTTCCGCTCACGGGTGAGGAACTTCCCCCTGCCAAGGAGCTCTTCAGGCGCTACGCCGCTAGAGCAGAACAGATAGCGTCCAGCAAGGAGATGCTCGCCAAGGAGAAAAAGGAGCGTCAGGTCAAGCTGCGCAACCTGCTGTTCCTGAGCTTGATCTGGCAGGCAAACCAAGGATGGGTCAAGGAAGATGAGATTCTGCGCTTTTTACGTGCAGATGGCATCTTCACCATCAGCACCCATTACTCCAGCCAGGCGATGGAAGTATTACTGAAGACAGCCTACACCCAGAACGCTGCCGACTTTTCAGCGCTGGGCTGGCTGTCTAGACAGATCGAGAACACTAAGGCCAGCCAATCTAGTGAGCTTGAAAGGCTCCAGCGAGATATAGAGCGCCTCACCATCAAGCATAACCGGGCACAGGAGGAAATAGAGGCATTACGCCATGAGCGAGATATTTTGATCAGTACGACCGGAGAGCTTGAAGCAGCGCTAAACCTGCAGAAGCAGAACGCCCAGCATGCCAGCATCCACCAGGAAGATGACAAGCATCGGTTACGCTCCCAGGTTACCAAGGTATTGAAGAGCGAACTGCCACGTCTTGAGGAGGCGCTAATCGCTCTACAGCGCGATCCGCCCAAGCTACACATCGTTTCTCACTATGTGGAAGAGACGCTTGATCATCTAAAGAAAGTTCTTCGTGATACAGAAGGTGAGTGATATGGAAATCTTTGGCTTCGACTTTGGCACTACCAACAGCCTGATTAGTCAGGTGATCGGTGGCCAAACCGTAGTATTCGACCAAGGGGGCGAGCCCTATCCTTCTGTTGTCTGTTATGAAGGTGATAGTGTCATCTGCGGAAGCGAGGCTAAGAAGCGCTTGGCAACCCATGAGATCGGCGTTATCGGTAACGTGGTTCGTTCTCCTAAGATGCTCTTGGATCGGGAGCACGTGCATGTCGATGGTGTCCCTAGACGCCCCCGCAACATGGTAGCGGATATCGTCAAGCACGTGGTGATGGCTACCGAGGGAGATCGGCGCTATAAGCTTGAGCGCGGTGTCAGTCGCGCCGTCGTCACCATTCCAGTCGATATGGACGGCAAACAGCGCCGCGAACTACGCAAGGCTTTCCACCAAGCCGGGCTGGTTATTGAGCAGTTCGTGCATGAGCCCATGGCAGCACTCTATGGCTATTTACGCACCAAGGATGACCCCGCGAACGAGATTCGTCGCCTTGAAGGGCATTACCTGCTGGTCTTCGACTGGGGCGGTGGAACCCTAGACCTCACGCTATGCCAGGTTCAGAGCGGCATGTTGGTACAGGTCCGTAACGACGGTACCAACGAACTCGGTGGGGATGTGATGGACGAGGCTATCCGTCGAGAAGTCGAGAAACGCGCCGTTGAGGCGTCAGGCCTTGATCCAGATGACGTCGATATCGACCCTGGCGCAAGCCTGCGCCTGTTAACCCGAGCCGAAGAGGCAAAAATCAAGCTGTCGACTAGGGAGCAAGAACCTATCTATATCCCTGGTTACTTCCGGAACGGCATTTCAGACCCCGATATCGACATCCTGCTGACCCGCAACGATCTGGAGGGGATCATCGGCCAGAAAGTGCGTCAAGGGGTCAAACGAGCCAAAGCGCTGATTGAATTAGCTGACCTGACCACCTCGGACATTTCGCTTTGCCTCGCAACCGGTGGCGTCGTCAATATGCCAGCGATCAAATCAGGGCTTTATGAGATGTTTGGCGCCACTCGGGTCGAGATCTCCGAGCGTGGCTTTTCCATTATTTCGGAAGGCGCCGCCTGGATTGCACATGATAAAGCGCGGTTGCGACTGGCCAAGAACATCGAGGTTCACGCTGCACGCAACCAGCACTTTCCTGTAATTGGAGCGGGCTATGAGATGCCCACTGCCGGTGAGGTTAGCGAGGCAGAAATGTTAACGCTCTACTGCACCGATCCTCGCGATGGCGTTGGTAAGGTCAGCCTGCTCTCACCTACTCGCCATGGCCGCCATGTGCAGGCTAACGACGCACGGCAATCTCTGGCCTGTCTGAACGTTAAGGTCGAGCCTTCAATGGCGAAGCTTTTCGAGCGAATCATGCTCCGTCTGGAAGTGGACGATAACTTGATCCTGCACGCCTCGGCGAAATCAGCCATTAGGGGAGATAGCGATAGTGCAGATATCCATTCTTTAGAGTTCGGTCTGGATATCATGCAGGGCATCACCGGACGCTCAATGAGCGATTCCACCCAACAAAGTAGTAGAGTAGAGAGCTTGGCAAAAAAGCCTGAGGGTCGTAGCAGCCAGAGCGAGCAGCCGGTAGGGGGTGTCCTGCTACGACCCAACGTGGCCACCCGCGATGGCAGCTCTCTGGTACCTGGAGAGGCCCTGGTCAAGAAGGAGTTGGGCAGAGCTGGTGGGCACTTCCATCATGTTGATGAGCTAAGCGATCTTCAGCGGAAAGAGAGGGCCTCCTATGCGCCCTGTAGTTACTGCAGTAGACGTGCCGGGGATCCGCAATGCCGTTGCTTGTCAGGCAATTGATACCGCTTAGCGTGTCATTAAAAGATCACGCACTGATGACTAGCAGCCGATAGCGGGCAAGGGTGCGCGGGTAAAAAAACGACCCTTTTATGCTGATGGCAAACCGCAAATCAGGGTGTAAGGGCAGGGAGCAACAGAGAGACATGAGTAAAAAGATCAGCGGGGCGGAGTTCCCTCTTGCCAAGATTTTCAGTTCAGATTTTGAGTATTTGATTCCGTCCTATCAGCGCCCCTATGCCTGGACGACCGACCAGACTTCAGAGCTTTTCGACGACTTGTACGATTTCTATCGTAGTGAAGATGAGGAAGGGTACTTTCTTGGCAGCATCGTGCTCATCAAGGAAGAGGGCAGCCCTAAAGCTGAAGTGATCGACGGTCAGCAACGTTTAACCACGTTGACGATTCTACTCGCTACTATTGCGGCCCAGTTGGAAGGAGAGGATCGAAGTACGCTAAGCCAATACATCACTGAGCCAGGAAATAAGTTTGCAGGATTGAAGCCAAAACCACGTTTAACGCTGCGTGAAAAGGATAGAGAGTTCTTTACCCGTTATGTTCAAGAGCTAGCGTTCAATAAGCTTCTAGCTTTAGAGCCTGCCTCGCTTGAAAATGACTCCCAGAAAAATATCCAAACCAATAGCCAGCTTATCATCAAACGGCTTAGCTCACGCTTCGGTGACTCACTGGAAAAGCTGGATGGTTTTATCAGCTTCTTACTGCAACGGTGTTTCCTTGTGGCGGTTGCTACACCAAGCCAGAAGTCCGCTTTTCGAGTATTTTCGGTTATGAACAGCCGTGGTCTGGATCTTCAGCCGACGGATATCATCAAAGCGGATGTCATCGGCAAGCTACCGACCACCAGCGAGCAGGAAATCTACAACGAACGCTGGGAAGATATGGAGGTTGATCTGGGCCGTTCTGGCTTTAATGATTTATTTGCCTACGTGCGCATGATCTATGCCAAGGAGAAGGCTAAGCGGGCGTTGTTAGAAGAATTCCGTAATCATGTTCTTACACAGGTCAGTGATACATGTACGCTGATTGAGGAAGTATTAGAACCTTATGCTGAGACCCTTTCGATTTTGCGAGAGTCTCATTACGTCGCCGAAACCGACGCCGACAAGGTCAATCTTTCATTGCGTTGGTTGAACCGAATAGACAACTCTGACTGGGTGCCGCCTGCTATGGTTTTCCTGGCAGAACATAAGAACGAACCTGCCTATGTGGCCTGGTTCTTCAGAAAGCTGGAACGCTTGGCGGCCTACATGCACATTTGTGCGAAAAATGTGAACCAGCGTATCGAGCGCTATGCCCTGCTAGTTGCAGCACTTCAGCAATCGCATAAATACGACAACCCGGTCCATGTCATCGAGCTGACGGAAGATGAGAAGACCGAAATGAGGCGGGCCCTGCAAGGCGACATCTACACCCTGACTGCCCGTCGACGTAACTATCTGATGCTGCGCCTGGACTCTTTTGTATCGGATGGTGCGGCAACCTATGACCCAACGGTGCTGACCATTGAGCATGTTCTGCCGCAAACTGTTCCAAGCGATAGTGGTTGGGCCGAATGGTGGCCAGAGCCTGAAGTGAGAAAGCAGTGGGTTCACCGCTTAGCCAACCTTGTACCATTAAACAAGCGCCGAAACTCTCAGGCCCAAAATTATGATTTTGGGAAAAAGAAAGAAGCCTATTTCCGTGGACGCAGCAACGTTTCATCCTATGCACTTACCAGCCAGGTACTCGGTGAAGGCCAGTGGACACTTAAGGTGGTGGAGAAACGTCAGTCAGATTTGATCGAAGTGCTAGCCGATAAGTGGGAATTTTAAGGCATGGTATTACTAGAGAAGATGGTTGAGCAGCTTCGTAATGCTGCCGCCCACAACCCTGAAGTCCAAGTCGCGCCGGCCTGTATCTTATGGCCAGATCGCGAGCGGCTGTGGGAACCTGTCATCAACCAGATTCAGTCTGCACTACCTGAATTGTTGGTGTTAGGTGAGTATGCGCCTAAAGAGCGTCGAGGCCCGGCCATTTGGTTGCGGTGCGCTATCGCCGGTACTGTTGAGGGAGTTGCCCTTGATGAAGGTAGGGCGCCCATTCTGTATTTACCTGGTGTTGGTCGGCAGGATTTGCGGGCCATTAGCGAGTGCCCAGAAGCCTTGAAGCCTTTAGCAGAGCTGCAGTATCGAGGTGTGTTGTGGTCTCAGGTTAATGCGAAGGATTGGACGCCGCGTGCTTTTCTTACCACAGAGCAGGGCGGGCTTGGTTTGGATGTCGCTCGTGATGCGGCAACTCGCCATGCGTTACACGCGGCGTTGCCACGATTGCTTAAAGAGTCGCTGGGTAGCTTACAAGGACGTCATTTAGACGGGGATGACTTCAATACCCTTTTAATGGGCGGTGATCCTGTCCGTGATGTCTTGGAGTGGCTGAGCCAGCCAGATGCTATAAAAGCAAGTGGGTCTAGCCCTGAGTGGCAAGCCTTTTGCCAAATATGCCTTTCTCAGTATGGCGTCCACCCAGAACGTCAGACGCCATTGGAAGCCCTTACATACTTAACGCAGCGCCAAGGTGCGTGGAGCACGGTATGGGCACGATTCTGTGAAGCACCACATCGCTACCCTCAGCTGGTAGAGCAGCTTCGACAGCAGGCGCCACCTGACCTTGGGCTGTTTCCAGAAGCTGAGGATATGCAGGTGTGGCCTCAGTTAAATCAGCAGGAAGAGGAAAAGCTTTACCATGCTTTATGTGAGCTAGGGAATCTGCCTGCGCCCCAAGCAAGGACGCGACTTGACGCCTTAGAAAAAGATCATGGGGGGCGGCGCGACTGGGTATGGGCGGAGCTAGGGGAAAGCCCATTAGCGATGGCGTTAGCGCCGCTTAGCTTATTAGCCAAAGCAACCCAGCGCAGCATGGCAGGGGGCCAAGCGGACGATATGCATAAGGCCTACGTTCAAGAAGGTTGGAAAGCAGATGATGCGCTTCTGAAAGCACTGGCTGAAGTCACTGGCCAGCGTGAACAAGAGGCTGTGTTTACCGCTATTCGGGCGTTCTATCTCAGTTGGGCCGATGACGCTGCCCGGCATTTACAACACGTTTGGCGGCCAGGCGTTGATGGCTTGAAACGAGATGAGCCCTCTCCTCATGCGCGTCAGGGGGAGTGTGTTCTGTTTGTCGATGGATTACGCCTAGATTGTGGTAAGCGGCTCGCCAAAAGACTTAGCCAACGTGGTTTGAATGTAGAGGAACATTCAACTTGGTCGGCTTTACCTAGCGTGACAGGAACCGGCAAATATGCGGTGGCTCCCATCTTTGGCAGTAGTGCCATAAAAGAAGAGCCGGAAAGCTACCAATTCACACCGATTACGCCACATCTTTTCAAGAAGTTACTACGAGATAATGGGTGGCAGGTATTGGAACGCCGCCAAGTTGAACAACTGCATAAAGAAACCCTAGATACATCACTGCCCGCATGGTGTGAGTTTGGAGACATCGATCATGCTGGCCACGAAAGTGGCTGGAAACTCGCGCAGCGTGTGGATGCTATGTTGGCCGAGGTGGCGGAGCGCATTCAAGCCTTACTTGCCCAAGGGTGGGCGCAAGTGAGGGTAGTGACTGATCATGGCTGGCTGCTAATGCCTGGTGAGCTACCAAAAACAGAGCTTTCCGCTAGCCTGGTGGACTCTAAGTGGGGGCGCTGTGCCTCGGTAAAATCAGGGGCTAATACGGCGACAGCACGTTTTCCTTGGTACTGGAATGAACAGATGCACTTTGCGTTAGCTGAGGGCGTCTATTGCTTCAAAGCGGGTGAGTCGTACACCCATGGTGGTTTGACTCTGCAAGAGTGCGTTACGCCGGAGCTAATAGTTAACGGATCAGCTGAAATCACACCTCTTGTAGTGATCGACGAGTTAGTTTGGAAAGGGATGCGCTGCACCGTGCTCGTGGAAGGCGAAACTGATGGGTTAATGTTGGACCTACGCCGTCATGCGGCAGATCCCAGTACTAGCTTGGTGTTGTCTTCTAAGCCGTTTAAGGCAGGAGGAAAAGCATCGGTTGTGGTTGATGATGACGACCTAGAAGGTGAGGCTGCCCAGGTAGTGATCGTGAATGAAGCGGGACATGTGGTTGCACAATGCTTAACCACCATTGGTACTGATGACTGAAGGGAATTGCCATGGAGCTCGATGATCTGGATCGCAAGGCCGCCGAACTATTGGATGGTTTCTTGGTTCGCAAAGATCTGGTGCGTACGTTTGCTCGCCAGTTTCCTGTACCAACGTACGTGGTTGAGTTTCTGCTCGGCCGCTACTGTGCCAGCACCGATCCAGAAGAAATTGAGGAAGGCCTGGAGGTAGTGCAGCGGCAGCTCAAGTCACGCACCATCAAGGCTGGCGAGGAAGAACTGTTCAAAGCCCGCGCTCGTGAGAAGGGCGAAATCAAGGTTATAGACCTTATACAAGCGCGACTTGATACGAAAAATGACACCTATATGGCGAGCTTGCCTAGCTTACGCCTTAACGATGTGCGGATTCCTGACGAGTTGGTTAGCGAGCACGAGCGCATGCTGACTGGTGGCTTCTACGCGGAGCTGACACTGGAGTACGACGCTAGCATCGCTCAGGAGCAAGGAGGCCGCCCTTTCGGTATCCGCGCCCTGCGAGAGATCCAGTTATCAAAACGTGATGTGCTCGATGAACTAGGCCGTGCACGTCGGCATTTTAGCACTGAGGAGTGGAAAGCCCTCTTACTCCGTTCAACCGGTATTGAAGCAGCTGGGCTGAGCGAGCGCCAAAAAGATGCCATGCTGCTGCGTATGGTGCCCTTTGTGGAGCGCAACTATAACGTGGTGGAGCTTGGCCCCCGTGGTACCGGTAAGAGCCACTTGTTCCAGCAGGTATCGCCTTATGCCCACCTGATTTCCGGTGGCAAGGCCACCGTGGCCAAGATGTTCGTTAACAACGCCAACGGCCAGCGCGGCCTGGTGTGCCAGTACGATGTGGTCTGCTTCGATGAGGTATCCGGTATCTCGTTCGATAACAAGGACGGCGTCAATATCATGAAGGGCTACATGGAAAGTGGCGAGTTTTCCCGTGGCAAAGAGAGCATCCGCGCTGATGGCTCTATCGTGCTGGTAGGCAACTTCGATGTCGATGTTGAACATCAGCAGCGCATCGGGCACCTGTTTGGACCCCTGCCCGAGGAGATGCGTAACGATACTGCCTTTATGGACCGCATTCATGCCTTTCTACCAGGCTGGGACGTACCCAAGGTTAGCAAGGAACTCTTGACCGATCACTTTGGTTTAGTGAGTGATTTTCTTTCTGAATGTTGGAGTCAGTTGCGTAATCAAAGCCGTGTATCGCAATGGCAGGGGCGTGTCTTTTTTGGCGGAGCGTTATCTGGGCGTGACACTAACGCGGTTAATAAAACAGCAAGTGGTCTCTTGAAGTTGTTATATCCTGGAGATGACTTAACACCGAGTGAAGAAGATATAGAGTGGGCAATTCATATTGCGATGGAAGCACGCCGACGGGTCAAGGAGCAGCAAAAACGTATTGGTGCCGCCGAGTTTAGAAATACGCACTTTAGCTACACAATGGGGGAAGATGGTGTAGAGAAGTTTGTTGCAACTCCTGAGCTGCAGAGTGATAGCAGTATTGGAAATGATCCTTTAGAGCCGGGGCAGGTATGGTCAATTACGCCTGGGGGACAAACAGCAAACGGACAAGAAGAACACCCTGGATTATTTCGTATTGAAGTGAATGAGGGGCCTGGTACTGGTGTTAAGATACTTAATAAACCTGTGCCACCGGCTTTTCGCGAAAGTGTGGGTTATGCCGAGCAAAATCTTTACACGCGCGCTGGGCAATTAGTAGGCGACAAAGAACCAAGGCAACATGAGTTTACTATTCAGCTCCGAGCATTTGATGCTGCTAAATCAGGCAGTAAGTTAGGTGTGGCTTCTTTAATAGCCATGAGTTCCGCTTTATTAAAAAGAAGCGTGAGAGGTGGTCTTATCGTAGTAGGGGAGATTAACCTTGGTGGGTCAATCGAGCCAATTCATAACCCTGTCACGTTAGTAGAGATCGCTGTTGAAAAAGGCGCGACAGCTATTCTCATGCCAGTGACTTCTCGAAAGATGCTGTTTGACTTGTCCGATGAGATGGCCACCAAAGTCGATATTCAGTTCTACCTAGATGCCAGGGATGCACTTTTGAAGTCGTTAGGCGAGTAGGAAAGCGTTACAACACCCGTAACTAACTACGGGTGTTGTAACAAGGCATGCTAATCGCTGATAAGAGCACTTACTGGCTAAGTATGAACAGCCATTTTCGTTGAGTGACTGTCTCAGATTCACAGCCAATAAAAACGAGAACCTAACACCCTAACAGTTGGCGGCATTCCCTGCGCTAGTGGCCGATCAGAGCGCCACTGTCGATACCTAGGTGATCAAGGAAAAGCTACGCTGGATCCAGAAGGCCCCGGCACCCAGAGCGGCTCAATGGCGCATCACGAACTACCTCAAGGTCATGCAGGCGGCGGTTTCTGAAAAGCCACTATTGAAGTCGATAGGTAAGGCCCTGGCAACGCTTGAGCGACATGCCGATGCGGTGGTTAGACGCTGGCACTCGGGCCTGACGAACGCAAGACTGGAAGGGATGAACGGCCTGTTTCAGGTGGCTCGGTCAGCGCACGTGGCTACCGGAACGAGGCCAACTTCATCGCCATGATCTACCTGATTGGCAGCCCGGTGGGCCGCCTGTTCGATCAAGCCAAGTCCACATGAAGTGTCAAAGAACCTCAAATATCTTCTGCCTTTGGACTATAACTACCAAACTGCGCCCTGCCATTGTTACCCCTACTGACCGCCAGCTTCATTGTTCTAAGGGCCTCCAGGGCAGCTGAGTTATCCACTCGGTGAGGAGCCTCAGGTGCTGAACAGGCAGTTTTCTGCGTTGAGCTCTTGCCCTGTCTAGAGCTCTCAGCGGAGACAGGGTGAATATCGTTTTTGCTTTCTTTAATTGGCCCGGCACGCGTTGACCATTCATCCTCCCACCCGTAGCTCTCCAGCCATTTAGCGGGGAAGGGGATGAACTGACCACCATTTTTGCACCAGTCGTGAGAGTTCTTCGCCTGCTCAAGTACCTCCAGCATTTTTTCGATGAGCGTTTCATCAGGCGCAATGATTTTCCAAGCTTCAACAGCTTCGCGCTTGCCACGACCTTTCGGATATGCGCTCCAGAATCGATTAAACCGCTTTTGCTGGACGGGATCTTGCAGGAGCGCAACACATGTACTGGCAGGAGCAGAAACTTCTCTTTTCTCTTTCATCAACTCCGGTGATGCAGAAGAAGTAGTTTGTTCTTTTTTTGTTCTTAATCTGTTCTGAATGGGTGATTCACCCGTTTCTTTGTGCCCAAAAGCCCCGCCTTTTGCAGATAAACCACCCGCCATTTCAAAGTTATGGGGGGGCAAGCTGCCCGCGGTTTCCCAGCCCGCCTCCCCTTCGCCATGTTCGAGCTCTTCTTTATCAAGATAGCGAGGAGGGGGAAGGCGATACATTGATCGCTTTGCGCGCCCAACGCCATGCTGAGTGTGAAGCCAGCCTAGCTGCTCTAAGCTCCTTAGGGTGCGCTGCAAGTCTCGACGATCAATGCCCGTCAAGCCAATCAAGGTGCTAAGATATAGCCAGCAGACAAACGCTTTATTTGCATGAGCATACAAAATACCAAGCACTCGGAGGTGCCGAGCATTTAACCGCTTGTCCATAAAAACACCAGATGGAACCCGACCATAAGGGGGGACCCGTGAGGGATCTACGTTCATTCCTGATCCTCCCACACCCAGTGCCAGATAGGGAGCCGAGTGACTCCGTAGTTATTGGTAAGCCTGAAAAACGAAAAATACCTATCCATTAAGAATCACCTAAAACATTGATTGATATGGATAAGTTAAAGAACTATGCACCTTGCATGTGATGGCTAATTAGCCTAAATGTCGAATTACCCACCTTTTTTAAAACTTTTGTCACTTTTATAGCCAATAGGAATAAATTTATTGCGAAACTCTTGCCGATCTCGGCAGTAGGATTCCGATAAATAAAGGGTTATATCTAGGACGTCGGGCATGGAAACCAAGAAGCAAGGAATTAGCCTTATCTACAGCAATGCAGATTTCCGCTACTTGCTACCTATTTGCTACCTAGAACCAATCCAACAAAAAACGGCCACTTGCTGTGTAAGCTAAGTGGCCGTTTTTCATGGAATTTTTGGTCGGAATAGCAGGATTCGAACCTACGACCTCTGCCTCCCGAAGGCAGCGCTCTACCAAGCTGAGCTATATTCCGAAGGTTGCCGAGCTGTGCTCAACAACGGAGGTGGATCATACTTAGCCAGACGCGTTTTTTCAAGTCCTCGGCGGTGTGATCTAGCAATTTTTATGCTTGGCGATCAACCGCTAAGCGGGCCAGTTGGGCCATGCTGTCGCGGTAGGCGCTGGGCGGCAAGGCTTCCAACTGCTGCAGGGCTTTATCAGCCATTTCTTCGGCCCGCTGGCGGGTATAGGCGAGTGCACCGGTGGCGTGAATAATTTCCAGCACGGCGTCTAGCTGCTCAAGCCCGCCATCGCGAATCACTTGGCGAATCAGCTTGGCCTGTTCCGGCGTGCCTTGTTCCATGGCGTGGATCAGCGGCAGCGTTGGCTTGCCTTCCGCCAAGTCGTCCCCGACATTTTTGCCCATGGCATCGGCATCGCCCTGGTAATCCAGCAGGTCATCAATCAACTGAAAGGCGAGACCCAGATAGCGGCCGTAATACTGGAGGGCTTGCTCCTGTTCCGGCGTTGCCTCTGCCAGCACCGCACCGCTGTGGGAAGCCGCTTCAAACAGCATGGCGGTTTTACCCAAAATGGTCTCGAAGTAATCCTCTTCAGAGATGCTGGGGTTGCCGATGTTGGTCAACTGCAGCACTTCGCCTTCCGCGATGATGCAGGTAGCGCCGGAAAGGATCGCCATAATACGCATCGAGCCCACATCGACCATCATCTGAAACGAGCGGGCGTAGAGGAAGTCACCTACTAATACCGAGGGTGCATTGCCCCAAGCGTCATTGGCGGTTTTTTTGCCGCGCCGCATATGTGATTCATCCACCACGTCATCGTGTAGCAGCGTGGAGGTGTGCATAAACTCTATTAAGGTGGCCAGCGGAATATGCTTGTCGCCGGAGTAGTCGAGCGAGCGAGCGGCTAGAAGTGCCAGTAAAGGGCGCAACCGTTTGCCGCCGCTTTCGGTAATGTACTGGCCGATCGTTTCGACCAATGGCACTTTAGAGTTGAGTTGCTCGACAATCGTCCGGTTAACGGCTGCGAAGTCATCGGCCACCACGGCGTGCAGCGGTGAAGGCGTTGGGCTGACGGGCTGGGCTGAGGAGACGTTAGCAGTCATGGGATCCGTTCATCGCGGCAGAGGGAGGCGGTAAGTGCCGCCCGTATTTGTGGATTAGATGTGGTCATGTGTTGGGGTCATGCTATGGGGCTGCCTGTTGGGCGTCAAGACACGCGCTGCGGTTACGCTGTGGTAGTGGAAGGCCGCAACAATTGACAAGTGCCTGTGGTCTTGTGGTAAGCAGCGATAGTCGTTATAATCCGCGACCCACTCATCATGCTCCCTGTCAGATGGCTCCAAAAGGGGCGCCACTCGCAGCAGGTCGATAAGAGCGGAAGGCGATGAGCGTTGGTTACGCGGGGCGTAACCGGCATTAACGACAAGTCCGGAGAGCGACATGTACGCAATTATTAAAAGCGGTGGCAAGCAGTACCGTGTTCAAGAAGGTCAAACCCTCAAGCTTGAAAAAATCGAAGTCGCTACCGGCGAAACGATTGAGTTTGATGAAGTGCTAATGGTCGCAGACGGTGATGACTTCAACATTGGTGCGCCGATGATCGGTGGTGCTAAAGTTTCTGCCGAAGTGGTTTCTCACGGCCGTGGCGATAAAGTCACTATCATCAAGTTCCGTCGCCGTAAGCACCACATGAAGCGTCAGGGCCACCGCCAGTGGTTCACTGAAGTCAAAATTACCGGAATTTCTGCGTAAGCAGTCAATTCCCCTAGGAGGATTTTGCAATGGCACATAAAAAGGCAGCCGGCTCCACGCGTAACGGTCGCGATTCCGAGTCCAAACGCTTAGGTGTGAAACTGTTCGGTGGCCAAGCGGCGACTGCAGGTAACATCATCGTGCGTCAGCGCGGCACGCGTTTCCACGCGGGCACCGGCGTAGGCCTAGGTCGCGATCACACGCTGTTCGCTCTGAGCGACGGTTTCGTGAAGTTTGAGACCAAAGGTCCGAAAAACCGCAAGTTTGTAAGCATCGTTTCTGCCTAAACGGCCAGCGTTGCGCTCGTAACGGTAAGAAAAAGTTACGAGAAAAAAAGGCCCCGCTATGGCGGGGCTTTTTTGTCGGTTAAATCTCTTTTCCAATACACTTTTCCACTATGACTTTACCGGTACGTCTTGGCCAGTATGCTGGTGGGAAAAGGTTGGGAAAAAAGCAGTGCATATTAGGGCGGCGGAAGCGGCCGGGAGAATCCAATGCAGTTCGTCGATGAAGCCTCGATTATTGTTGAGGCGGGCAAAGGCGGCAATGGCTGTCTTAGCTTTCGCCGCGAAAAATATGTGCCCAGGGGCGGCCCCGATGGGGGCGATGGTGGTCATGGCGGCAGCGTTTACCTGATTGGTGACGATGCACTAAATACCTTGATCGACTTTAAATTCCAGCGCTTCTATAAAGCCCAGAATGGGCAGGGCGGCATGGGTCGTCAAATGAGCGGCAAGGCCGGTGAAGACCTGCACGTAAAAGTGCCAGTGGGCACCACGGTGATTGATGAAGACACCCTGGAAGTCATCGCTGATGTGACCGAAATCGGTCAAGTGGTCTTGGTGGGCGAAGGTGGTCGACGTGGGCTGGGTAATATTCATTTTAAGTCCTCGACTAACCGCGCGCCCCGCCGCACCACAACGGGTACCGATGGCGATCGCCGCAACCTGCGTTTGGAAATGAAAGTGATGGCCGATGTTGGCCTGCTAGGCATGCCCAACGCGGGTAAATCGACGCTGATCCGCTCGGTGTCGGCTGCCAAACCCAAGGTTGCTAACTACCCGTTCACCACCTTGGTGCCCAACTTGGGCGTGGTAAAACTTGGGATGCACGAGCACTTCGTCATGGCCGACGTACCCGGCTTGATCGAAGGGGCCTCTGAAGGGGCAGGTTTAGGGCTACGCTTTTTGAAGCACCTAACCCGCACGCGGCTGCTGTTCCATGTGGTCGACGTGGCACCGTTTGACGAGTCTGATCCGGTGGCAGCGGCCAAGGCGATTGTCCACGAGCTGGGGCAGTTTTCGCCTGCGCTTTCTGAGCGCCCGCGCTGGCTGGTGCTGAACAAGTTTGATCTGCTGCCGGAAGATGAGCGTGAAGAGCGCGCCCAGAAGATTATCCAGGCGCTCAATTGGGAAGGCCCGGTGTTCCGCATTTCGGCGATCAGCAGCGACGGCACCGATAAGCTGGTTCAGGCGGCTTACCGCTGGTTGACCGAGCAGCGTCGCCTTGAGAACGAAGATGAAGAGGCGCTGGCCCGTGAAGAAGAAATGCGCCGCCGCATGGAAGAAGAGTCGGTTGCGCGTACCGAAGATCGTTTGGGTCGTCGGCGTAAGCGCGACGATGAAGATGACGAAGACTTCGACGACGATGATTACGATGTTGAAGTCGAATACGCCCCTTAGTGGTATTGAGCGGGTGCATTCAGTAGTAAGCTTAAGTTAATAAGCTAAAAAGGGGCTGCGTTCGCGCGGCCCCTTTTGTGATTGTCTGATTAAGGTGGGGTCGCATGGAAAGTAACGAGCAAATCCTAGGGCGCGGCGCGCTTAGCCGTGCACGGCGAGTAGTCGTGAAAATCGGCAGTGCGCTGTTAACTAACGATGGCCGTGGCCTGGACGAAACCGCCATTGGTGGCTGGGTGGATCAAATCGCCGCCCTGCACCAGCAGGGAATTGAGGTGGTGCTGGTCTCTTCCGGCGCCGTGGCCGCAGGCATGGTGCGTCTTGGCTGGCAGGTGCGTCCCAGCGCCGTGCATGAACTGCAGGCGGCCGCTGCGGTAGGTCAAAATGGCCTGACCCAGTGCTACGAGCAGCATTTTGCCCGTCACAGCATGCTCACCGCGCAGATTCTGCTCACCCACGACGACCTTTCCAACCGCAAGCGCTATCTGAATGCGCTCTCTGCGCTACGCACGTTAGTAGAGATGCGCGTGGTGCCGGTGATCAATGAAAACGACACCGTCGTTACCGATGAGATTCGTTTTGGCGATAACGATACCTTAGGTGCACTGGTCGCTAATCTTTTGGAAGCGGATGCGTTGCTGTTACTGACTGATCAAGAGGGCTTGTTTGATGCCGATCCGCGCCACAACCCCAACGCCCAGATGATTGGCGAAGGGCGCGCCGACGACCCACGCTTAGCCGCCGTGGCAGGCAGCGGCGGGGCGTTGGGGCGTGGCGGCATGAGCACCAAGGTGCGCGCGGCGCAACTGGCGGCGCGCTCCGGAGCGGTCACGGTGATTGCTAGCGGCCGCCAGCCTGACGTTATCAACCGGATAATGGCAGGCGAAGCGCTAGGCACTCTGTTACGCCCTGACCAAGCGCCCATGGCAGCGCGCAAGCGTTGGCTGGCGGGTCAACTTCAGGTGCGTGGCACACTGGTGCTGGATGCCGGTGCGGTGAAAGTACTGCGCGATAAAGGCTCTAGTCTATTAGCGGTGGGTGTGCGTAATGTGCAGGGCAGCTTTAAACGCGGTGATATGGTGGTGTGCGTGGATGAACAGGGCGCGTCAGTGGCCAAAGGCTTAGTGAATTATGGCGCTGATGAAGCGCGCCAGTTGGCGGGCCAACCCAGCCACCAGATCGAAGCGATCCTTGGTTACGTAGAAGCCCATGAGCTGATTCATCGCGATAATCTTGTCGTTATATAGAGGCTGTTTCTGGTCGTTTTTCAGTCCCGAATGCGGGGCGGTAAAGGCACTTGCCGGGGCCAGTCATCAGGTACCAAAAATAGCCGCTCGTAGCATTGTTCATGGTGCTCTCTATCTGAGTGAAACAGCATGACTTGCTGGGGGGATCGCCAAGCGTGAACCTTTTCGATAATGGCGGGCAACAGCTCCGCTGCAGGTCGAAAAGCGCTGAGGGGCGGGGGTGCCATCCAGTGAGGTTTTTCCAACCACGCGATGCGAGGCATGGTGGTTAACCGGGCTGCCATCTCAGGCCAATCGCGTAAGTAGCACCAGGTTCCTCGACGATGGTCTGGCGTCGCGCCTTCGGGCGCTGGCATTGCAGCATGCCAGGGGTAGTAAAGTACGCCGGGCATCGCCAGCCGCTGGGTTAGCTGTTCGCCTAAACGCAGCGCAGAAACCCCCAGGTCCCGTGGCATAAGCCAATGCGCTAGGGTTTCCAGCGCTGGCGCTGTAGTGGAAAGGAGAAGCTGGTGCCGTCGTAGGTGAGAGCACTTAAGCGCTAGGCTGTCTAACCCACCGGGGCCAATCCAGCGGCTTTGACTATTGGCGGCCCCAGGCCCTTCAGGCAGCCCCAGGTAGAACTTAATAGCGACTTCTAAATGTATCGGCGCCGGGTTGTCACGGGTTCTGTACAGCATGTCCAGCTCACCCAGGGTGTTGCGCTGGCGGGTGATGCGCACATTCCGTGCGAGCAGCCGCGTATTCGGTGCGTGATCTAATAGCGTATGCCACAGGCGTTCGTGGTAATGGCCCATGCGCGTTGCGCGACTGCCGTTCAACGCGGTGAGTGGTGGTCGGCCAAGCTTAAGTAGCCAGGGCAGTAGCGCGTTCTCCAGCCCTAACTCTTTAATGGTGGGCCGTCCTCCACAGGGAATCGGCGGAGGAAGCGCCACAAGATCAGGTGTGGCGACCAGCCAGGCCAAGTCTCTTAGCACCGACGCCGTGTTGCCGAGTGCTACTTTCTCCAGCGCGCCGTCAACGCCTTCGTTCAGCAAAGATATCTCCTCAGCAACCTGATAACGTCGGCACGATCAATTTAGCGACATGATTTTTAGCTGCATAGTTTGGCAGCCTACCATAAACGCAGCGGGCTCCCCTTAGGGAGCCCGCAAAGCGATTAGCTGGAAAAATTAATCGCGGTCAATTTGAGTCACTTCGGAAGAGCCCTGACGCACGCTGATTTCTAGCTCACGGCCATCGTCACCGCGGCCTTCGATATCGATGATGCCGCTTTTATCGATATCGAGATCTTCAAACTCAACCATACCCTCCTGGCTAGCGACGTCCAGTGCTTGACGGATATCGTCTTCGCTCATACCCCAGGCACCGGTAATCAGGCGCTCACGTTGCTCTTGCAGCGTTTCACCGTTATCGAGAGAGAATTCCACATCGGCGTACCACTCATCGTCCAGCCAACCTTCTACCTCTACGCGGCCACGGCTTTTAATGCTAACTTCTTCGTAGTGGCTGAAACCGTAGTCATTGGCGTGGGTCAATACGTCATCAATGCGATCCATCGGCAGCGAATCGTCGGCCTGCACACTTCCTGCCGCCGCGGCAAGCAGCAGAGCAGAGGTCGGGATCAGCAGCATTTTTTTCATGGTGTTCATAGCAAATTCCTTCTTTACGTATCTGTACGAAAACGAATAAACGGCATTCAGCGAATGCGACAGGGAATTTATACCACCACGAAACTTTCCTTAAGCTGACAAAGCTGTTCATCTAACGTTCATGTTGCCTTTGGCATGCTGACGCTATGAGTAAAATCCTACGCCACTTTAAAGCGCTACTGCGCAGCGTCCCTTGCCGCAACGTCACTGGGTTAGCCTTGGTGCTGTTGCTAGCGGGTAGCGCAGTGGGTGACCAGCATTGGGGGTCATTGCACGGCGAGGTTAGCCGGGGCGAGGTCGTTCCGCTCGATACTATTTTGGACTGGCTGGAAGCTCACTATATAGGTGAGGTGCTGGAGGTTGAAGTAGAGCGTGAAGGGGGATATGTAGAGTACGAAATCAAGCTGCTTGGCCCTCAGGGCCAAGTCGTTGAGTTTGAATTTGATGGCCATAATGGCCAACTGATGTCTATTGAGGGTGTGCGTATTAATGATATGCGCCGTTAGGTGTCATCACACCCCGTATCGCTGCGATATCACGCTTTGGATTGCCAAGACGTTGTCGAAAAGGGTAGTTAACCAATGAAGTGTTTGCTGGTAGAGGATGACCAGGCGCTAGCGCGTGAGCTGAGCCAAGCGTTGCGCGACGGTGACTGGCTGGTGGAGCATGCGGCGACCGGTCAGGACGCTGATTTTCTAGTGCGTACTGAAGCTTACGACACACTGATTTTAGATGTAGGGCTACCCGATGGCGACGGCACACGCTGGTTGGCGGCGTGGCGGGAAGACGGCATAGATCTGCCTGTACTGATCCTAACGGCTCGTGAGCGGTGGGCGGATAAAGCCGCGGGTTTTACCGCAGGCGCGGATGATTATGTCACTAAGCCGTTTGAACCAGCCGAAGTGTTATTTCGCCTGCGTGCCCTTGTGCGCCGCAGTCATGGTCACGCCCACCCCGTGTTGAAAGTGGGCGAACTCAGTTTAGACACCCACACCCAGCACGTGACGTTGGCAGGGCGGCCGGTCGGCTTAACCGCGCAAGAAACCCGGCTACTTGGTTACTTAATGCACGCGGCACCGCGGGTGGTGAGTCGTACCGAGCTTTCAGAGCACGTCTACGACCGCGACCATGAACCGGACTCCAACGTGATTGATGTCCAGGTCAGCCGCCTGCGTCGTAAATTGGGCAGCTGGCGAATTGCCACCCAACGGGGCCAGGGTTATCGGCTATTAGAAGAAGAGCCCGCGACCGAATGAGCGCCAAGGCAGCGTGGCGTCATCAATGGCAAAGACGGTGGGCAAAGCGCTCCATCAGCCTGCGACTATTGCTGGCCGTGCTGGTGATGGTGGGGCTAGCGCTGCCCATTGCTGGCACGTTCCTCTCTCACCACTACCGTACATCCGCCACCCAGGCCTTTGATGAGCGTTTGGCCGCCACGCTTAACGTCATCATAGCAGGCGTGACGTATGACCGTTTAGCCGAGCAGTTGGTCCACGATCGAGCGCTGGGCGACCCGCGTTTCGAGAATGTCTACTCTGGCTGGTACTGGCAAATTACTGATCAGGGGCAGCACACGCTGGCCTCACGCTCGTTATGGGACCAGCGCCTGCCGGTGGTTGAAAATGAAAGCCTTAGCGCCCGCTCAATTAGCGGCCCTCGTGAGCAATCGCTGCGCGTGGTGGAGCGGGATATCTATCTGGCCCCGCTAGAGGCGCCGCTGCATATCAGCGTGGCCGCCCGGGACGTTGTGCTCACCGAAGATATCCGTGAATTTCAGCATCTACTGTGGGGTGGTTTGATAGGCTTAGGCGTAGTGCTACTCGGCGTGTTAGCACTCCAAGTCCGTTGGGGGTTGGCACCACTTCGCCGCATGCGTGCTAACCTCCACGACGTAGAGCAGGGCCGCAGCGAACAGTTAGATACCCATTTGCCGGAAGAGTTAGCGACGCTAGCCGCCTCAATGAACGCGGTGTTAGCCCGCGACCAACGCTTAATCGAGCGCGGACGCCATACGGCGGGTAACCTCGCCCATGCGCTGAAAACACCCCTGAGTGTTATGCGCCTACAGTTGCGCCAGTTACCTGAAGCAAAACGTGGTGCCTGGGAGGTTGAACTAGCGCGGGTTGATAGCGCGGTACGCCACCATCTGGCGCGGGCCTCAGCGGCGGGCGAAGGCGTGCGTTTTGCACCTATTGATTTACCCACTACCCTGGCACCACTGCTTAACGGACTCTCTAGGCTCGCCCAGCGGCGTGGTATTGTGCTGCGTCAAATCCTGGAACAGGAAATCAGGGTGCACATGGATGAGCAAGATATCCAAGAGCTGGTGGGTAACTTGATGGATAATGCATTGCGCTGGGCGCATAGCGAGGTCCAGCTACATGCGCAGGTTGACCGTCAGCAGTTGATCTTAACCGTTAGTGATAATGGCCCTGGCATGTCTGAAGCGGAGTGTCAGCAGGCGGTTCAACGGGGCAAACGACTAGATGAACAGCGCTCTGGCAGTGGCCTCGGGCTGGCCATTGTGACGGATCTTGTCGCCTTGTATAACGGCCAAATGCATCTGGATCGCGCCAAGGCAGGCGGGTTGGAGGTGGTTGTGAAACTGCCTGTTGTGGCACCTGGATAACGGATAACTGATTGGATGAATGACACTCATACGCTGCCCGATATTTTAGTTGGTCCCTTACTAAGACGCATCAGCACCACACGACTAGTGCTCTGGGTAGTGGCTTCCCGGGCATTGAATATGACGCTGATCCTGCGACCTGGGCAGAGTGATGCCGAATCGATAGGCTTGGCGCATCATTACCAGTGCATTCCCATCGGCCAGCACGCTTTTATCTATCTAATTGATGTTGAACTTGATTCACCGCTACCCTGCGATGAGCGCATCGAGTACGACCTGCAGGTAGAAACCCAGCAGGGCGAGTGGTGGGCTTTGCCCGAGTGGGCGCCGTGGCTCTGTTATGACGGTGCTGCCTACCCCGCCTTTGTGATTGCGTCACGGCATCACCGCCTGATGCACGGCTCCTGCCGCAAGCCTCATCACGACAGTGCCGATGGCCTGGTGCGCGCTGATAGCTGGCTTGCTGAGCAGCAGTCAGCGCCCACCGAGTGGCCCGCTTGGCTGCTGATGACCGGCGACCAGGTATACGCCGACGACGTGGCAGGGCCGATGCTGCGCGCTGTTCATGCGCTCATTGCAAGGCTGGGGTTGGTGGACGAGCGGCTGGAAGGCGCCACGGTCGACGATAGCCAAGCACTCTATCAATCGCCTGACAGCTACTACCGGCGAGCAGAGTTGCTGCCGGATGTGACCAGCAATGCTGCGCTGCGCGAGCGCTTCTTCGGGGGTGTTAAAAAACCGGTTTTTACCTCGGCCAATGCGCAGAACCACTTGATGACGCTGGCCGAAATGCTCGCCATGTACTGTTTGGTGTGGTCGCCGGTGCCCTGGCAAGTGATTGCGCCCGATGCCCCCGCTTTAGATAAAAAAGACGCCGAACTCTATCGCCAAGAGCAGGCAGTGATTGACGCCTTTGTGGCGGGCTTGCCCCAATGTGCAAGGCTGATGGCACACTTGCCCAGCCTGATGATTTTCGATGACCACGATGTGACCGATGACTGGAACCTGACGGCCGATTGGGAGCGCACTGCCTATGGACATCCGTTCTCTAAACGGATCATCGGCAATGCCTTAGTCGCTTATTTGCTCTGCCAAGCGTGGGGGAACGACCCAGATAAGCTAAATCCATTGGTCCATCACGCTTCAACACTCCTGCGTGATGACAGCCAACCCCTGGTATGTGCTGAGCAAGATGGCTTCATTGAGCGGGTGCTGCGTTTTCAGGGTTGGGAGTTTCAGGTTCCCGGCACGCCCACCTTAATCGTACTGGATACTCGAACCCGCCGCTGGCGCAGCGAACGCAGCCCTAGCCGGCCCTCTGGGTTGATGGATTGGGAGGCGCTCATGGAGATGCAGCAGGCGCTCCTGGGCGCCAAAAGCGCCGTGATTATTTCTCCCGCACCCATGTTTGGCGTCAAGTTGATTGAGAGCATTCAAAAGCTTTTTACCCTTATGGGTAAACCGCTGGTGGTCGATGCCGAAAATTGGATGGCCCACCGTGGCGCAGCCAATACGCTGCTGCAGATTTGGCAGCACTCCAAAACGCCCGGCAACTACGTGATTTTGTCGGGGGATGTGCACTACTCGTTTGTTTACGACATTGTGGTACGCCATCAGCGGCGTTCACCGCACCTGTGGCAGATCACCTCCAGCGGGGTTAAAAACACCTTTCCGAAAAACCTGCTGAATACCTTTGACCGCTTGAATCGATGGCTATATGCACCGTGGTCGCCGCTCAATTGGTTTACCAAGCGACGCAAGCTGAGCGTGCACCCTCGCGATCCTGATCGCGCCAGCGCCGGTGAACGGCTTTGGAATGCCAGCGGCATTGGCTTAGTCACACTGGACGAAAAGGGCCACCCTATCGATATTCGCCAGCTTGACGTCGATGGTAGTGAGGTGGTTTTTCCCCCGGCTGAAAAGCCGCTTACCTGAACGGCCCCGTTCTCGAACGCGACAGGGCGCTAACTGCCTGACTCAGCAGTGGATTGTCATGATAACGTCACGAAAATGACGCACGCTTGCCGCCTATCAATCACCTCCAGGGATGGTGCATTCCATAGGTACCACCACCATTGATTGGGGTGGCAGAATAGGGCAGCAGGCAAATGACCGCACAAGAATCGCAGTGGCTGAAAAAGATCATTGCAACAGAAGAGTTGCATGTTCTTTTTCAGCCCATTGTGGATGCTAGTC
The DNA here is from genome assembly GCF_059448525.1 of Vreelandella sp. ssv. Classification (NCBI taxonomy): domain Bacteria; kingdom Pseudomonadati; phylum Pseudomonadota; class Gammaproteobacteria; order Oceanospirillales; family Halomonadaceae; genus Vreelandella; species Vreelandella sp. ssv. The sequence goes on from NZ_CM182545.1 coordinate 290,320, forward strand.
AACAGGCCGTTTATGGTTACGAAGCACTGATTCGTGGACCTAAGACCTCGCCGCTTCACTCGCCGTTACGACTGTTTGAAGTTGCCACCCAGGCAGGCAAACTGGTGGAGTTAGATATTCTCTGCCGACGGTTGGCGATTCACCGTTTTGCAGAACTTGAGCTGCCTGGCCTGCTGTTTCTTAACGTGATGCCGTTAACCATCGTAGAGCGTGATTTTCGCGAAGGTTTAACCCTTGGTTTTATTCGTGACAGTGGCTTGCCCCCGGAACGGGTAGTGATTGAGCTCACTGAACACGTGCCCATTCATGATTACGAGCTAATGCGCCAAGCGGTGGATCACTACCGGACGATGGGCTTTCAGGTAGCGCTGGATGATCTTGGCGCGGGGCACTCAAGCCTGCGCCACTGGTCAGAGCTGCGCCCCGATTTCGTCAAACTTGACCGGCACTTTATCTCCGGCATCGACCAGGACCCAGCAAAGCGAGAATTTCTTCGCTCGATTCTCGATGTAGCCCGCAGTCTGGATTGCCAAGTTATCGCCGAAGGGGTGGAAACCGCCGCCGAGCATCTCTGTCTATGGGAGCTCGACCGCGGGCTCGCGCTGCTGCAAGGTTTCTATTTTGCCCGTCCCAGCCAGCAACCGCCCTTAGAGCTCAATATGGTGTTGCCTGCGACCACCCAATTAAAAAGCCCCGCGGGGCGCACTGCGCGCTCGATTTTGCGGGCTATCGACGCCATCACGACAGAGTGCGCAGTGCCGGATATTTCCGAGCGGTTTCGCCAACAGCCCGGCTTGCGCTGTGTCGCGGTGCTAGAGAATGGTAAGCCCGTAGCAGTGGTGCGTCGCAATGCGTTTTTGACCCTGTTTACCAACCCCTACAGCCATGCTTTGTATGCCAAGCGCCGCGTGTTGGATGTGGCTGATGCACGCATGCTGGTGGCTGATGCCGATACGCCGCTCGAGGTTTTGAGCCAGCAATTGACCGATAGCCGGGATATTGAACAGGAGGACTTCGTCATCGTTAATGCTAACGGTGACTATCTTGGGATGGGCAATATTGTTGACCTGCTTCGTGAGATAACCGCTATTCAGGTGCGCCAAGCGCGCCATGCCAACCCGCTGACTGGCCTGCCGGGGAATATCCTGATTAATGAAACCCTGGCCGCTTACTTGGCTGCCGAGCAAGGCTTTGCAGCCGCCTATGTCGACTTAGATAACTTTAAAGCCTTTAACGATGCCTACGGCTACGCGCGAGGTGACCACATCATTATTTCACTCTCACGGCTGCTGCAGGCGCAGGTGGAGAATGCCGGTGGCTTTATCGGCCATATTGGCGGTGATGATTTTATGATGCTACTACCGCTCGGCCATTGGGAGAGCGTCTGTGACCAAATCTTACGCTCTTTCGAAGTGCTTGCGCCCGGTTTCTATGAAGAGGCTGACCGTCTACAAGGTGGGATTCTGATCGAAAACCGGCAAAACAGCGTGACATTTTTCCCTTTCGTTAGTGTATCAATCGCAGTGAAACCTATTTCTGACACCACCACCTGCAGAGCGCTGGACATTGCCGCTGAGCTGTCTGAATTGAAGCATCAAGCCAAAAAAATTCCTGGGAATAGTCTGTTTGTAGAGCGTCGTGGTAGTTGTTTGAGCCGCTAAAGCGCTATGTCATTAAAGAACCATATCATTAAAAAGCCATGTCATTTTGCGTTAGCCAAAACGTCACCAAGCAGTCATATAAATGCCGCGCCGTTGTCATCTGAAGTGGTCAGGATTGTCGCTATCTTTTAACAACGCGTTAGGTGCCCCATGCAGACATCCTCTTTAATTCATGCGCTTCCCCGTACTCTTATCAGCGCTGCCGTTGCCAGTGCTTTCGCTTTTGCTGCGGTGAATGCCTCAGCGGATCTCTCATCGCGTTATGTCGATAACGATGGCGATATGGTCGCTGATGCACCCAGCGATGAGTCTCAGTGGGTCGATCCCGAAACGCTAGTGTTTGCCTACACGCCGGTGGAAGACCCAGCGGTTTACGCTGACGTATGGTCTGACTTTCTGGAGCATTTAAGCGAAGCAACCGGCAAAAAGGTCCAGTTCTTCCCCGTGCAGTCCAATGCCGCCCAGCAGGAAGCGCTGCGCGCAGGCCGTTTGCACGTAGCCGGTTTTAATACCGGTGGCGTACCGGTTGCGGTCAACTGCGGTGGTTTCCGTCCGTTTGCCATGATGGCGGCAGACGATGGCAGCTTTGGTTATGAAATGGAGATCATCACCTATCCGGGGAGCGGCATTGAGTCTGTTGAAGACCTGCAGGGCCGCCAGCTTGCGTTCACTTCCGAGACCTCCAACTCCGGTTTTCGTGCACCGTCTGCCCTGCTGCGCTCCGAGTACGGTATGGAAGCGGGCGAAGATTTTGAAACCGCTTTTTCTGGCTCCCACGACAATTCCATCCTGGGCGTGGTCAACGAAGATTACGACGCGGCAGCGATCGCTAATTCCGTGGGCAAACGAATGATTTCCCGTGGCGTCGTCAGCGAGGGTGACTACGACATTATTTACACCTCAGAAACCTTCCCGACCACCGCTTACGGTTTGGCGAACAATCTGAACCCTGAGCTTGCCGAAAAAATTCAGGACGCGTTCTTCAGCTATGACTGGGCAGGCACCCCGCTGGAAGCAGAATTTGCCAACTCCGGTGAAGCGCAGTTTATTCCGATTACCTATCAGGAAAACTGGTCGGTTATTCGCACCATTGCCGATGCTAACGGTGTGACTTACGACTGCGACTGATCGATTGGGTAGACGCTACTGCTCGGCCAGGAAGGCTAACCTTTCTGGCCGTTTCGCTATACAGACGAGGTGGGAAAAATGTTAACACTCAGCGGCGTAGGCAAGCGCTACCCCACCGGGGATCGGGCGCTAACGGATATTGAACTCACGCTGCCCAAAGGACAGGTGATGGCGCTGATTGGGCCGTCCGGCGCGGGTAAAAGTACGCTTATCCGCTGTGTAAACCGGTTGGTTGAACCCTCCCAGGGCAGCATCCGCCTGGAAGGCACCGAGCTGACCAGGCTCTCAGGCCATAAGCTTCGCCACGCACGGCGATCAATGGGGATGATTTTCCAGGAGTATGCACTGGTAGACAGACTCACCGTGATGGAGAACGTGCTCTCAGGTCAGCTCGGTTATGTCGGTTTTTGGCGCAGTTTTTTGCGTCGTTATCCCCAGGAAGCGGTGGTCGAAGCCTTTCGGCTACTCGAGCGGGTGGGGCTTCCTCACGCTATCGATAAGCGCGCCGATGCCCTTTCCGGTGGTCAGCGCCAGCGTGTCGGTATCGCCCGGGCGCTACTGCAGAGTCCCAAGCTACTCTTAGTTGACGAACCTACCGCCAGTCTCGACCCGAAAACCTCGCGTCAAATCATGCGTCTGATTCGCGAGCTTTGCGCGGAGCGTGATTTGGCGGCGATCATCAATATTCACGATGTGGCGTTGGCTCAGCAGTTTGCCGACCGAATTGTTGGCCTGCGGGCTGGAAAAATTGTCTTTGACGGTCTGCCTAGCGAACTCACCAGCGAAATGCTCACAACCATTTATGGTGAAGAGGATTGGGACACGACTCCTGAGCCGATGGACGACGACACGGCTGACGATGCTTTAGAAGCGTCTTCTTACCCGCCTAGCCTACCGGCGATGGCCGCGGGGCGCGCTCGATGAGTGAATTGGCAGACGCACCGCTAACAGAAGGGCAGCCAGAGGGGCTGGTGCGCCAACAGGCTGCTCGACAGGGCCATTGGCGGCGCCTGCCGCTGATTCATAACCCACGCTTGCGCTGGGGGTTGGCGATTGGCGCAGTGGTTTATGTGGTGTTGGCGCTCTCCTCGGTAGACGTTAACTGGGCGCGGGTATCGGAAGGCGCGGCGCGGGCGGTTAATTTTCTGGGTGCTTTTATGCAGCCCGATTTTGCTAGCCGTCAGAGCGATATTGTGGCGGGCCTGATGGAAAGTTTGACCATGACGCTCACCTCTACGGTAGTGGGCGTTTTGTTGGCGATTCCTGTGGGCCTAGGGGCGGCGCGCAATATCTCACCCTTGCCGATCTACTTTGTGTGTCGCGGCATTATTGCCGTTTCGCGCACCTTTCAAGAGATCATCATCGCGATTCTGTTTGTGGTCATGTTCGGCTTTGGGCCGCTGGCGGGGATGATCACCCTGGCTTTTGCGACGATTGGCTTTATGGCCAAGCTGTTGGCGGAAGATATTGAAGACCTGGATTGGCGTCAGGTAGAAGCCGTGCGGGCCACCGGGGCAAGCTGGTGGCAAACCATGAACCATGCGGTTCAGCCGCAGGTTATGCCGCGTTTGATCGGGCTTTCGGTTTATCGACTGGATATCAATTTCCGCGAATCGGCGGTGATTGGCATTGTCGGGGCGGGTGGTATCGGCGCCACGCTGAACACCTCGCTAAGCCGCTATGAGTACGATACGTCTGCCGCGATTCTGTTGGTCATCATCGCGATTGTGCTGCTGTGCGAATACAGCTCAAGCCATGTCCGCCGCTGGACCCAGTAAACGCTTATTAGCCATCCCTGGCCTGTTATTTTTGGAGAATCGCGATGCCCGTATCTACTAACTGCCAGGGTCTGCCGGTTTGGCGGCGGCGCACCACCCGAGCCCAATGGCTGCAATACCTGGTGTGGTTGGCGGGTGTCAGCCTATTTCTGCTCTGCTGGAAGGTGATTTCCGATAACACCATGTGGGTGTTTGTCGAAGACGCTGGCCGCCAGGGCGCCGACCTGATTAGTCGCATGATGCCGCCGGAGTGGAGCTATGCCAATGTGCTCTGGAAGCCCATGTGGGACACGCTGAATATAGCAACGCTCGGTACCGTGATCGGCGTCATGATGGCATTTCCAGTGGCGTTTTTAGCCGCGCGAAATACGACGCCACACCCACTGGTGCGCAGTGTGGCACTAGTGGTGATTGTGTCATCCCGCTCCATCAACTCGCTGATCTGGGCGATGCTGTTAGTGACGATTCTCGGCCCCGGCGTACTCGCGGGCATTATCGCCATCGCGCTGCGCTCGATCGGTTTTGTCGGCAAGCTGCTTTATGAGGCGATTGAAGAGATCCACCCCACGCCGGTAGAGGCGATTAGCGCTACCGGCGCGAGTCGCATGCAGGTGATGAACTATGGCGTGTTACCGCAAATCATGCCTGCCTTTGCCGGGATTAGTGTTTACCGCTGGGATATTAATATCCGCGAATCGACGGTCTTGGGTTTGGTCGGGGCGGGCGGTATTGGTTTGCAGTTAAATGCCTCGATCAACAGCCTTGCCTGGGATCAGGTCAGCGTTATTTTCATTATGATTTTCGCTACCGTGCTGGTGTCGGAGTGGATTTCCGCACGCGTGCGCCACGCGATTATTTAACGCCGAGAGTGGCGCCCGCAGGCAAGGAGTCGAGTATGCGTTTTCCAGGTGCAGAGATCACCACCATTGACTTGTTACGCCACGGTGAGCCGGTAGGCGGGCGCATGCTGCGCGGCTCCACCGATCACCCGCTGAGTGAGACAGGCTGGCAGCAGGTGACGGAGGCCGTGATGCGGCATACGGTTGAGGGCCACCTGCCTTATGATGCGATTGTCACCTCACCATTAACGCGCTGTCGGGAGTTTGCGCTGTGGCTGGGCGAAGAGTTTGATTTGCCCGTACAGGTGGAGGATGACCTAGCCGAGCTGCATTTGGGGCAGTGGGAGGGTAAAACTCACGCTCAGGTATTTGCTGAGGAGGGCACCGAACGAATGAGTGCTTTTTGGTACGACCCCACAGCGGTGTCACCGCCGGACGGTGAAACCATCCAGACTTTCGATGCGCGCCTCGCTGAGGTGTGGCAGCAACTTATTGCCAGCCCGCCAGGAAAGCATGTGCTAATCGTGGCGCACCTATTTGTCTGCAATGGACTATTGCGCCAAGTGATTGAACAACCGCTTGCGCGGGTGCTGGCGATGGATTTGCCCTATGCGTCGATGAGCCGGGTGCGCCATGAGCGCCATTTACTGGGTGAAACGACCTTTGTGGAGTGGATTGGCCGTTAACTATTTATTGGCGGCTGGCATGCTTTGCGCCATCATGAAGGCACGTTGGCTTATCGGAGCGGCTGCCCCATGTTTTTGGCTCGTCTGTTGTTTCCTTGCCTAGTAATGCTGGTATTGGCGGGCTGTGCGAGCCGCGATCTTACCCCTATCGAGGCACCCCCCAATCGTGCGGGACTCTCTATGGAGCGCGCACTGATTCTTTCCCATGCCCAGCAGGCCATAGGCACGCCGTATCGTTTCGGCGGCAATACGCCGGCGGGGTTAGATTGTTCCGGTCTGGTGGAGATGACGTATCGTGCGGCGGGTATTCCCGTGCCGCGCACCGCCGACGAGCAGTTTCGCGCACTGCCCCAAGTCGAGGCGCCACGCCCTGGCGATTTGTTGTTCTTTGGCGACCGCCGCAAAGCGACCCATGTGGGTATTTACCGTGGCGATGGCCAGATGATTCATGCGCCTGGTAATGGCCGGGCCGTGGTCAGTGTGCCGTTAGAAATCGACTATTGGCAGGCGCGCTTTCTAGGGGCCGCCAGTCCCGCCCCTTAAGTTATTTCCTTTACGGCCGATAATGTACTGTGCGCTACAGCAACGGATCAATAACAACGACGAGGAGAGCAAAGACGTATGTATGAATCCTTGAATTTATCGAAGGAACAGTCTTTGTCTCAACAGTCCTCCCAGCCAACACCCGTACTACCCCTTTCAAAATCGATGCCGGCAGCGTTTGTTAGCAATACGTCGTCTCCCGCTGAGTCTGTATTTTGTTACGCCAACGAGGCGATCATTATTACCGATGCGGAAAATCGGGTGGTGGAAGTGAACCCTGCCTTTTGCGAGTTAACGGGGATTACGCTGGGCGATGTACAAGGCAAAACGCCTGAAGCGTTTAGCATTTTGCCGCTGGATGATAGCCGTACGACGCGGCTAATGCGCGAAGAGCTACAGCTGCGGGACCGCAGTAAAAGCCAAGTGAGCTATCGCAGCCACGATGGCCAGTTTTATCCTGGAATGATGTCGATTAATCGCGTGCGAGATGAGCATGGTAAAATTGACCACCATGTGATTGTGCTCGCCGACCTTTCGGCTATTCCCGCTCATGCACGCCATCTCAATCGGGAAGTCTATTTCGATGCCCTGACGGGGCTTCCTAACCTGCAACTGCTGACGCAACTGATTCAGGAGTCAATGCAGCACGCAGAAGCAAAGCAACTGCCATTGGCGGTGTGCTCGCTGGATATCGATTTCTTCAAAAACATTAATGATCGGCTGGGTTCGCCGGTGGGTGATGCGCTGCTTACTGCGTTTTCCCAGCGAATAAGCCATCTGCTCTTTGGTGATGATGTCTTGGCGCGGGTGGGGGGCGACGAGTTTGTGCTGTTACTCCACCACGGCATAGGCGATGATTTTTTTGAGAAATTGTTATCCACCATTCGCCAACCGCTAATGGTGGACGGGCAGAGTATTCACTTGACGGCCAGTTTAGGGGTAACGCTCTACCCTAACGACCACGTTCAAGGCGATGTTTTGTTGCGACACGCTAACCAGGCGATGTATCGCGCCAAACAGCGTGGTCGCGATACGTTTCATCTGTTTGATCCTAACCATGACCGTTTGCTGCAGGTTCGCCATGAGCAGCGTCAGCGGTTTATCGATGCGCTCAATCATAATGAGCTGTGCCTTTACTATCAGCCACAGGTCGATATGCGCAGTGGCAAGGTGGTTGGCCTCGAAGCGCTCATTCGTTGGCAGCACCCTGATGAGGGATTGCTGGCGCCCGGCCAGTTTTTGCCCATTATCGATACCACGCCGTTAGAAGTGAAGTTGGGTGAGTGGGTGATTGAGCGGGCGCTTTGCCAGTTGGCGGAATGGCATGCCCAAGGCATCACGCTACCCATTAATGTGAATATAAGCCCGACGCATTTATTAGTGAGTAATTTTAGCCAGCGCTTAGCGGAACTATTGGCACGTCATCCTGATGTCCCGCCATCAATGCTGAAGCTTGAAGTGTTGGAGAGCGCCGCGATGCATGATGTTCAGGCTGCGCTGCAGAATATGTCGCGTTGTCAGGCCTTAGGCGTAAGCTTTGCTATCGATGACTTTGGTACCGGGTTTTCGTCGTTAACTCATCTGCGTCAACTACCGGTCAACTTGATCAAAATTGATCAGAGTTTCGTGCGCGATATGCTTAGTGATCAAGATGATATGGCGATTGTGGAAAGCGTCATTTACATGGCTAATCGCTTTAAGCGGCCCATGCTAGCGGAAGGCGTTGAGACACTTGAGCATGCTAAAGCGCTAATGGCATTGGGGTGCGAGTTAGCACAGGGCTATGGCATTGCTCGCCCGATGCCCGCTGATGTTCTTCCTGCTTGGTTGGCGAATTGGCCAGCGCGGGAAGAGTGGCGCTCACTCGCCATTTAGATAGTTAAGCGTTAAGCAGCCTGCGTTTCAGCTTCGGGCTCATCAGTGGTAACGGACGCATCAGCGGCACCGGCACTGCGGGCTTGCTGCATTTCACTGCGCTGCATGGCCGCTTCTAGCTTGGCTTCAAGTAAATACTGGCGGGCTTGAGCGGCTACTTGGTGATCCTTGGGAGATGGATCCGCAGGGGCCATTGCCGCCGCGATAACGGTCTGCATTTTCTCGATAGTGGCTTGGGGGTCATTGGGCACCGGGCCATAGTCGATCGGTACCTCTCCGGCAACTGCATAGCGTTTGCCATCGGGACCCTCTTCATAGTCGTAGCTGGCGCCGCCCGTATAGGCACCGCCCGCTACTTGGTGGGCCATCTCGTGCTGACGTACCTCACGGTCGGTCTGCTTAAGCTGCTCTAACTGCTGGATTTCTTCCGGCGCCATGGGGGTGCCATCAGCCCGCTTCGGGCCAACTGTTTCGCTGCTTTTCTCTTCGTTTGTGCTGGCGCTGCGGGAATCGCTAGACGTCGTCGTGTCTTCTTCAATCTCACGGCTATTTGCCACTGACTCAACGCGCGACGGAGAAGCGTTTACCACGGGAGTTGCCCATGCAGTGAGAGAAACGGTGCTAATGGAAGAAATGGCCATAGGTCACTACCGACGAAGTACGAGTTGGGATACCGTTAAGTATTAGCGAGCGATGCCGACAGTGCAAGTAAGTGCTATGCGTTTCGTCGCGCAACTTATTTGCCATGATTGTTTTTGTCATGAGTCTATTTGTCATAAATCTGTTTATCATGAGCCTATCTATCTCATTGCTCTCTAAATCAATTTTATGCCAACCATTGATGTGGACATCAATCTCAATTACGACGAGTGTCTAGCCCATTACGAAGGGCGCATTGCCAATGTGCGTACCCGCAGTGTGGATGGCCGCTGGGTAATATTTCCTGCCGAGGCGATTCGCCGAGTGGTAAGCCGTGATGGCGTGCGTGGTACCTACCGGTTAAGTTTTTCTGATCAGGGCCGATTTATCAGTATTGTCGCTTTAACCAGACGTTGAGCTACCTTATGCACAGTTCTATGCACCGTTATGAAACATCGATCACGTTACATGAACTCATTTATTCCGTTATTCCTAATTTAAACAGTGCAGAAAAATTAGTCTTTTCCACGCTGGAAAGCCTAATTGATGCGGCTACAAACCCTTTGGACATTATGAAGCGCACCGATCAACGGCAGGCGTTTGGGTTGGAAGTACACCGTATAAGAATCAATTTGGAGCACCTGCTAAGCCGCTATCGGGACGAGGTTGAGGACGTTCTGCGCACGGAAGGCGAGTATAAAGGGCCGATAGTGAAGCCCGATCACCAAGAGGCCGATGCGATACACAGCGCCGTGGAAATTTATCGGCACGTTTGTGCGTTTCAGCGCGGAGAGAGTCCCCACCCTGTTCCCGGGCGTGATACCTCGCTACGCAAACTGATATAACTTAAACAGTCACACCATGGCATCAACATTGCTTGTATAATGTGCCCATTGGACTTTTCAGGCTTATCCGCTTGAGAGCAAACAGCCCGCTTACCCGGCATTGGCTGTGGACACTTTAGGAGATATACCATGTCTGCCTCACCTGTCACTTTGATGGTGGCTCGTCGCGTTGAGCACGGCCGCTACTTCGATTTTAATCGTTGGCTAAATGAAGGTCGCGAGCTGGCGGCTGATTTTGCTGGCTACCTCGGCTCTGGCGTATTGGCACCACCCGCGGATGACGATGAATATCAGATTATCTTTCGCTTTAGCAGCAGCGAAACGTTAGCCGCCTGGGAACACTCAGCCTCGCGCAACGCGTGGCTGGCGCGCGGTAAAGGGTTGTATGAGGCGCCCCAAGAGCACCGTGCCACTGGACTCGATACCTGGTTTCAAAACAGCGGAAACAGCGCACCGCCGCGTTGGAAGCAGGCCGTGGCCGTTTGGTTGGCGTTCTTTCCTATCTCGCTGCTTTTTCAGTTTGTATTTGGTGGCGTATTGGCCGACTGGGCATTGTTGCCACGGGTGGTCGTGAGCACTTTAATGCTGACGCCAGTGATGGTATTTGTATTTATTCCCCTCTCTATGCGCTTACTAGCCCCCTGGCTACAAGGCAAATGGTCACCGCTTGATTTACTGTCGCGGTGGCGTCACGCTCATCGTTAACCATTTGCTTTAGTTCGGCGCTTCCATGAGGTTAAGCACTGCTGGGATACTAATCTTAGTACAATGATCCTATGATGATGGGCTTTATAATACTAAGCTGAATATGCCAGCAGAAAAGAATAACTGTCGCCAGTGCAATGCTGGCGTACAACTAAGCCCCATGGAGTGTTTATGATCCACGTTCACCATCTGGAAAAGTCTCGTTCGCATCGTATTCTATGGCTATTAGAAGCCCTTGAACTGGACTATGAGCTGGTTGTTTACCAACGCGATGGCAAAACACAGCAAGCGCCTGCTTCGTTGAAGAAAATTCATCCGCTGGGTAAATCACCTGTCATTACCGATGGTGAACTGACTGTCGCCGAGTCGGGGGCGATCATTGATTACCTTTTACAGCGTTATGGGCAGGGGCGTTGCCAACCGTCTGCTGACGAGATGCATGCTTGGGTAGATTACCGTTACTGGCTACATTATGCCGAAGGCTCCTTGATGCCGCTGCTGGTCATGCAGCTTGTGTTTGGACAGCTTCCCAAGCAGTCGCCCTGGTTTATCAAGCCACTGGCAAAGGGCATTAGCGATACGGTGAGTAAGCGCTTTCTAGCACCACAGCTGAAACAGCACCTCTCGTTTATTAATCAGCACTTATCGGAAAACGACAATTTTGCTGGGCCATGGCCGAGTGGTGCAGACATTCAGATGAGCTTTCCGCTACAGGCGGTGGCTGCCGTTCAGTCCTTAGAAAAATACCCTGCCATTGCTGCTTTTGTGTCGCGTATTGAACAAGATGCAGCGTGGCAACGAGTGGTAGAGCGTGCGGGTCCGCTTACCATTCCTGGACAGTGAAGAGCTGCTATGCGTTATTCGGTAGCTGTTAATAATAGCCGCCAAATGTTTAAAAAAGCCGTTTCTCAACGGTTCATTGGTCGGCTAAAAGCGGGTGCTGGGCTGCTTATATGTACGTGTTTACACGCACCGTATAGCTTCGCAAGTGTCACCCAGCAAACAGCCGCTATTTACCTCGCTGAGCGAGCAGAGCTCAGCGAGGAGCTGCTATACCCCAGTCTTTTCAACAGTGCTGACACTATTTCTAGTCTGGCGTTAATAGCCTCTTCGGCAACACTTCCCATTGATATGCTGCGTCGCGTTGACGAGTACATGGGGCGTTGGGGCATTATTCTATTAGCCATTTTTCTGTTTTTGGCACTGGTGGGTAATGTTTTACTGAAGCGACGCATGCAGCAAAACCGGGCTTTGCTGCAAACCAATAAAGAGATGCTGGCGACAATATTGGATAGCGTCGATGCATTTATTTATATCAAGTCTCCCACCTTAGAGTACCAATACGTTAATCGCCGCATCAGCGATCTATTTGGTTTACCTGCCGAAAAAATTATCGGTAAGCGGGATGCTGATTTTTTTGACGCAGGAAGTGCTGCCGCACTCGATCAAGTTGACCGTAATGTATTAGCGTCAGGCAAAAAAGTGACCGTCGAAGAGAGCAATGTTTTACAGGGTGAAAGCCGAGTAAGAACGTTCTTATCGATTAAAATGCCGCTTTCGATGTCACCTGGCGCCACGCCTTCACTTTGCGGTATTTCGACAGAACTCACCGACTATCTTGAAATGCAGTCGCGCACTCACTATTTAGCCTTCTATGACTCGCTGACGGGGCTACCTAACCGCCGACTACTGATGGACTCTTTAACGGCCGCGATTGATCATGATGAGTGGGCCGCCTCCCATAGTGCATTGCTCGTCGTTGACCTGGATAACTTTCGTTTGGTGAACGACATTCAGGGCCATGAAAGCGGCGATCAGCTGTTGATTAATGTCGCTGAACAGTTACGTCAGCGGCTAGAGACAGAGGTCACGTTGGCGCGCTTTAGCAGCGATGAGTTTGTGGTGCTGATGAACGATTTAGGCGAACAGCAGACGGATGCCGCATTGAAAGCGGAGCGTATCGCGCGTCAATTGCTGGAAACGATCGCTCAATTACGCAATAGCCACTCGTTACCCGTCAGTGCGAGTATCGGCATTTCACTGTTTGCTGGCTGTGAGCACAGTATGGACAGCGTGCTACAACAGGCAGACATGGCCTTGCAGCAAGCCAAGCATGCTGGGGGCAATACGCTGTGCTTTTTTAACGCTGAGATGCAGACCAGTGTGCTGAAAAGGGCCAGCTTGGAAGCCGACCTACATCAAGCGCTGGAGCGTAATGAGCTGGCGCTGCACTACCAAGTGCAGGTTGACCACCAGGGTGTGACCACCGGCGTTGAAGCACTGTTGCGCTGGTATCATCCCCAGCGTGGCTGGGTCTCCCCGGCGACGTTTATACCTCTGGCGGAGGAGAATCGCTTAATCGTACCCATCGGGCATTGGGTGCTACGCTCGGCCTGTGAGCAGTTGGCAAAGTGGTCGCATCAAGCGGCGTATGCCTCTTTAAGCATTTCCGTTAACGTCAGTTCAGTCCAGTTTCAGCAGCCAGATTTCGTGCGTGATGTAGAAGCGTTGTTAGCCGAGACTCAAGCGCCGCCGGGTCGTTTGGTGCTGGAAGTGACCGAGAGCCTGTTGATGCGCGAGCCCGTTCGGGTGCGTAATACGATGCTCAAACTTCGCGCCAAGGGGATTCGCTTCGCGTTGGATGACTTTGGCACCGGCTACTCATCGCTGAGTTATTTGAAACGCTTACCCCTAGATGAGTTGAAAATAGATCAATCGTTTATCCACGAACTGCTCACGGATAAAACAGACGCGGCAATCGTTGATACCACGATTCTGTTAGCGGTAAGTCTTGGTTTAACAGTGGTGGCGGAAGGTGTTGAGAAAAAAGAGCAGCTTGATTGGCTAAGAGGCCATGGCTGTTACCGCTATCAAGGCTACCTGTTTGGTCGCCCTACGCCGATTGAGTATCTTTTCGAGAGTTTTTAAGCGGCTATATAAAACCCCTTTCCAGTATGCTGAAAAGGGGTAAGCACGATTAAAGTCACATGCCTGCTTCAGTTAAAAAGCGCGAAGCTATCAGCGTTGAGCCACATGTGTACCAAAATGCTGGCGATATAGCCGAGCAAAATTACCGGTGACCAGCGCAAGTGGCCCATAAACGTATATGATCCTCTTGCTTGGCCCATCACAGCGACCCCCGCCGCTGACCCAATCGACAGCAGGCTGCCCCCAACGCCTGCGGTTAAGGTAATCAGCAGCCATTGGCCATGGGACATATCGGGCTCCATCGTGAGCACCGCAAACATAACGGGAATGTTATCGATCACCGCTGAAACAACCCCTAGCGTAATGTTAGCCGCAGTGGCGTTCCAGCCGGTGTAGAGCGCTTCTGATAACAGGCCGAGGTAGCCCATAAAGCCAAGCCCACCAACGCACATCACCACCCCATAGAAGAACAGCAACGTATCCCACTCGGCGCGCGCCACGCGGTTGAAGACATCAAACGGCACCACGCTACCCAGCTGCTCCAGCTTGCGGTTATCGCCAAGGCGGCTATAGCGCTCTCGCTTAACTTCCAGCGAGCGGGGTAGGCTGCGGCGCAGGTAGTAGCCGAAGAACTGCAAGTAGCCCAGGCCAGTCATCATACCCAGTACCGGCGGAAGGTGGAGCACCACGTGGCACAGTACGGCAGTAATAATGGTCAATAAAAACAGCCCTACAATGCGACGGGCACCGCGCTTCATCCACACATCTTCATAAACGCTAGCGGGTTTCTCGTCCTTAATGAACAGGCTCATGATGGAGGCAGGAATGAGGAAGTTAACTAGTGAGGGGACGAACAGGATGAAGAACTCCTGGAACTCCACCATGCCAGCTTGCCACACCATTAGGGTGGTAATATCGCCAAAGGGACTAAACGCACCCCCTGCGTTGGCGGCAACGACGATATTGATACAAGCAACATTAATAAACCGCTGGTCGCCCTCTGCCACCTTAGTCACCACTGCACACATCAATAGCGCAGTGGTGAGGTTGTCGGCGATCGGTGAAAGCACAAACGCGAGACCACCGGTCAGCCAGAAAAGCGTTCGGTAGTTGAAACCCTTGCGTAGCATCCAGGAGCGCAGGGCATCAAAGACTCGGCGCTCTTCCATCGCATTGATATACGTCATGGCCACCAGCAAGAACAGCATCAGCTCGGTGAACTCCAAAAGCGTCATGCGGAAAGCATACTCTGATGCTTCTGACATTCCGTTTTGAACATACACCCAGCCGATGAGGCTCCAGATGATACCGGCCGCGACTAACACTGGTTTAGACTTACGCATATGGATCTTTTCTTCTGCCATCACTAACGCGTATGCCAGAACGAAAATAGCCACTGCAAAGAAACCAACGGCAGACGTTGTTAAATCTAACCCACCGGTTACCGCAAAAGCGCTGGGACTTACGCCTAATAGTAAGGCCGCTAACAAAAAAAGCCAGCGACGATATAATCGTGGCTGGCAAGAGGGTTGGCACAACGTAGGCATGTGACGTTCTTCCTCATGGTTAAGTTGTCAGGAGTAGTTAAAATCGACGCCAGTTTACCAGCCTATAATGCATCGCAATACTTTATAAAAACGAACGAAAGTAGTTCTTCTTAGGGTAATAGCATCTTTTTTTAGGAAATTAATCTTTTAGGTAATGGTAACTTTAACAACATTAGTTTCGCCTAAGTGCTGATTTAAATGTGGTGGTTATACTATTGCCGAATAGTATTATTAAATAATCGCTATTTTTTTATATTTCCTTTTACTAATGCACACTTTTACTATCACCGCTCAACCCCAGGCGAGGCTGCCCGTTTGGGCATAGGCATGGTATGTTGACGCCCCCTACGCCCATTGCTGGGTAACATAAAACAAGGCTCGTTAGACAACGGCCGCTGGGTACGTTAAGGAAAATTAAGATGCGTCATTCATTTCGCTCCCTTCGCCGCACGCTTGGCGTGTCGGCGGCTACGCTAGTGCTGGCAAGTACCGCTTTCTCTGCCCACGCTGAAACACGGGTGACCTATAAATCGGCTTCTGCAGGTACCGCCTACTATCAGATGGGTGTAGAACTCTCAGAAGCCATCCGCCAGGGGACGGATGACGCGATTATTCTGACCCTTGAAGAGAGTCAGGGCTCGGTACAAAACGTCATGGAAGTCATGGCCCGTCAAGGCAACTACGTGTTTACCACGCCGCCTGCGCTAGTCGATCAGGCCATGGCAGGTGAAGGCGCCTTTGCAGAGCGTCATAACCCTCGCTTTCAAGAGATTCGTGGTCTGTTCCCGATCCCCTCTATCACCATGCACTTTGTGCTAGCGGGCGATGAAGGCGCGACCAGTATTTCTGCGCTGGAAGGCAAGCATTTATTGATTGGGCGCGGCACATTTGGCGCCCGCGAAGCAGCTCGTTACCTGGAGCTGTTTGGTCTGGACGAGAGTGTTCAAATTGCCGATGCTGCCATTGGTAGTGGCCCGGATGCACTTAAAAATGGTCAGATTGATGGCTTTGTGACGGCCAGCTCTTTCCCGTCGCCCAACGTGATCGAGACCGCCGCGAGTATGCCGGTCTCGTTGGTCAGCCTGACCGATGTGCAAATTGAGCAAACCGGTGCGCCTCGCCAAACGATCCCCGGCGGCACCTACCCCGGCGTTGATAAAGATGTCGAAACCACATCGCTGCCGGTGATTGCCTACACCACCACGTTTATGGACGAAGACACCGCCTACACGCTGACCAAAACGTTCTGGGAGCGCCGCGATGCCATGGCAGAAGAGGCTGCTTGGTGGAGCAGTATTACCCCTGCAATGTTAGAAAACATGACGGGCACGCTCCACCCTGGGGCGCTGCGCTACTACGAAGAAGCGGGAATCGAGGTGCCTGACACCCTGCGCTAATCCTCTCTTTCATCTCTCCGCTGCCACAGTGTTTGCGCTGTGGCAGCGCTGTCTCGATAGGCAACTAGGCATGCGTGTTTTTACCTCGTCGCAAGCGGCGGCCCCTTCGGATGATGGCTCAATAGCGCCGGGCTGGATGGCGCTAGGGGCGGTCAGTGTGGTGTTTCACCTTGGCTTGATCTTTTACGGCTTAACACCGGCGCTTGTTAGCCGGCCGCTGCACATGGCGCTATTGCTGCCATGGGTGCTGATCTACATGGCCAAGACGCCTGCGCAGCGCATTAGCGGATGGTTGCTGACGGCGTTGGGCGTGGCTGCATGCGGCTACATTGCAGTGAATGAGGCTACGTTAGCCAACCAGTATGGCTTTATTGATACCCATCTACAGATGGCGATTGGACTTTTCCTCATCGCCCTGGCGCTCGAAGCGGCGCGACGGGCGATTGGCTGGCCACTGCCGTTGGTGGCCCTGCTTGCCTTACTGTATGGCGCATTTGGACAATACATTCCTGGCGCCTTTGGGCATCCCGGTTTGCCGCTGCCCAGTATGGTGGGGGCATTGACGATTGCTGAAGGCGGCCTGTGGGGATCGCTAACGGGTGTGAGCGTCAGCGTGGTAGCCATTTTTGTGATTTTTGGCGCGGTACTGAATGCCGGTGAGGCGGGTCAGGGGTTTATGAACCTGGCCAGCGCGGTGGCAGGTCGCCTGACAGGTGGAGCCGCCAAGGTGGCGGTAATTTCGTCAGCTTTGATGGGGTCCATTTCCGGCTCGGCGTCGGCCAACGTGGCCTCTACCGGGGCCATTACTATTCCGTCTATGGTGCGGTTGCGTTACCCACGCTCGCTGGCGGGGGCGGTTGAGGCGGTGGCCTCTTCCGGTGGGCAAATCATGCCGCCGTTGATGGGCGCAGGTGCGTTCGTCATGGTGGAGCTTACTGGGACGCCCTACACGCAAATTATGGCCGCCGCGATGCTGCCGGCAGTGCTCTATTTTTTAACCGTTTGGGTTGGCATTAACGCTTATGCGACTCGGCATGATTTAAAACCGGTGGATGAAAGCGAACGGCCCAGTGCTAAAGAAGTTCTGATTACGTCGATATTTTTCGCCATTCCGTTTGTACTGTTGTTAGAGCGTATTTTTAATGGCGGTTTTACCCCGCAGTACGCCGCTAGCATCGCCATTTTTGCTGGCATGGCGCTGCTGTTTTTTGATGTCACGCTGCGCTTTTCGCTACCTGGCTTTACCCAGCGTTTAGCCGATGCAGCGATGACGGCGGGGCGTCAGATTGCGGTCATTGGTGCCATTATTTTATGTGCCTCGTTGGTGGTCGGCGTTCTGTCGTTGACAGGGTTAGGCGTTAAAATTACTTCCGCCATTCTTTCATTCTCCAGCGATATGCTATGGCCCGCGCTGCTCTTAACGGCGCTTGCCTGTTTGATTTTAGGCATGGAAGTGCCGACCACAGCCGCCTATGTGATTTGTGTTTCCGTCGCTGGACCGGCGCTGATCTCGCTAGGTTTAGAGCCGCTCTTGGCGCATCTGTTCGTCTTCTGGTACGCGCTACTTTCGACCATTACACCGCCGGTGTGTGGTGGTGTATTCATTGCTGCCGGAATGGTGGGGGAGAACTGGCTCAAAGTCGCGCTCAAGGCAATGGCGCTAGGTATCGGTCTTTATATTATTCCCCTAGCCATGGTGGCCAACCCCGAGATGATACGGCTGGCTTTCAACCCTTCAGGCGCGCTGCTTGATGCGCTAAAGGTAGCGATTGGCTTATCGGCTATCTCTTACGGTGTTATCGCGCGTAAAGCAGTATGGCTACGCGTTGGGCTAGTGGCTGCGGGGATAATCCTGATTTTTGTGGTGTAGCCTTACTGGTTTAAACGCCACCGTTCAACGCTCGGCGTCTAGCCGTAGCGGTGACGAAGCGGGCAACGGGGTGGTGGCAAACATCACCCAGGTGTCTAGCGCAGGGCCCAGTGATTGCACCAAACGCAGCTGCTTGGGTGCCTGCTTCAGTATCTCTTCAGCACAAATGCCCGCCTCAAAATGTCCTGCAAGCAGGCCCTCTGCCACCGCGACGGTGGTGGGGGCTTCAATAATGTCGGTATAACCGGTCAAGTCAGTGTAATAGCGTGTGGCGGGTTGCAGCGCCACCTGGGTGGGCTGCGCCATCGTACGTTGTGCGATCAACGCCAGCGGCTTACTGCCAGCAATAAAGGTATCCACGGGATAAGCGCGATGCATATAGCGGCCAACACAATCACTATGCTTAGCGTGAGCGGTACATTGCAGTACGTGGCTAATACGCCCAGCCAACAGAGCTTCAAAAGCCTCTTCAAACTGGGTGAAGAGAGTCACGCTGCCTTCACCTGAACAGCGCATTGTTAAATAACGCCTGGCAATCAGTTCATGGTTACTGCCACTAGGCCCTAGGGTCGCAATGTGCACTGTCATCCTTATTTATTAAGTGAATCTAATCATTGAGCCAAAAGCGCTTGGGCTTTTGGCTCAGATCAATCAAATAGCAAACAGCCTTAAAAAATCGTAAAGCTTAACGCTATATAAGCTGCGTAACCTGCAAGTAACGCGGCACCTTCCCAGCGGGATAAACGCATTCCGGTATACAAAAACAGCACCAGTATGCCAGCGGCTCCTAGCATCACCCATTGGTCAAAGATGGCGACACGGGGTGCCAGGGGTAGCGGCTGTAGAAAGGCGGAGATACCCAGGATGCCCAGTAGGTTGAAAATATTGCTACCCAGTATATTGCCTACGGCGACATCAGCATGACGCCGCAATGCCGCAATCACCGACACTGCCATTTCAGGTAGTGAGGTGCCCACCGCGACAATGGTGAGGCCTATGACCGCTTCGGAAATGCCCATTGCCTGGGCCAAACCTATGGCACCAAATAGCAGCAGCTGTGAACCCCCTATCAGCATGCCTAAACCAATCCCCAGCGCTAAGGCTATCATCCAGCCCGTGGTGGGAAGTTTGGTCATCTCTTCGGCTTCCGAGGCATGCATATCAGTCGCCGGCGTATGCTGCCGACTTTCGCTTAAGTAAGCCCAAACAAGGTAGGCCACAAGACTGGCGATAAAGATTGCTGCATCAGCCCGTCCTAACGCTCCACCCCATGAGAGTCCAATAAACAGCAGGCTGGCCAGTACTACCACCAAGCCATCCCGGCGCAGCGCCAGAGGTTGGACTACCATGGGGCAAATAACGGCACACATGCCCAAAATCAATAAGATATTACCGATGTTGCTGCCCACTATATTGCCAATAGCAATGTCTGGCTGTTGATTGATAGCGGCATCAATTGAAACGACTAGCTCAGGTGCCGATGTGCCGAAGCCGACGACTACCAATCCGGTTAGCAGCGGCGAGACACCCACTCTTCGTGCGCCAGCAACAGCGCCACGAATAAGTGATTCTCCTCCCAGGGTAAGTAACGCAATGCCCGCCAACAAACTAAGTCCATATAGCATGTTATAACCTCTTCCAGAGTACCCGCCAGGCCGCGAATGACGCGGGGTAATCCTGGCTGGTAAAGCGCGCTAGGCGGTCGGATTAGTAGTGCCCAGCTCACTGGCAAGATTACTGCTATTTTTGACAATTTGCGCGGTTTTACAGCGGTTATAAAGAGGCCGGTCGATAAATTAAAATACACAAAGACTTTGACCTGCTGCAGTCTACGTGGCAGGATGTGCGCAGTTAGTAAGTTAGCAAGCAAGCATGGTTCCAGAAACATTCGAATTCTTTCGGTAGTCTGTAATTGTATTCCTTGTTCTACTCACTATTTATCTGGGTAATACCAGGAATTTTACAATTCGCGATTAGCGAAAAGGATTTATATCATGGCAACTGGCACAGTTAAGTGGTTTAACGATTCTAAAGGTTTTGGCTTCATCGCACCGTCTGACGGCAGCGACGACGTTTTTGCTCATTTTTCTGAAATTCAGTCTGATGGCTTCAAAACTCTGCCTGAAGGCGCTAACGTCTCTTTTGACGTTACCCAAGGTCAGAAAGGCCTTCAAGCTTCAAACATCAAGCTGCTTTCTTAATCCTAGCGATTATTTAAGTTCTCGAATCGTTTAGATTCGATGATCGGGCCCCGCTTACGCGGGGCCCGCTGCGTTTGTGCCTTTAAAAAAACACTTATGTCATCATCGATGCGCCTGCTGTAAGGCGCTGCTACCCCCATGGGTTACCTGTCTTCCTAGCAATCCCCCTATATTCCCCGATTAACCAGCTTGATCAATTGTTATGTTATATTGTATCTTTATGGGGTGCCGTTAATTCAAAAGGGGAGAAAGAAACATGGGAGACATTAAAATGATGGTATCGCCGCTCAAAGGGGTCAGTGCGTTCGCGTTCAGTGCTTTACTACTGACAGGTGCTCACTATGCCAGCGCTGATGATCATGACCACAGCCATGATCACGATCATGCTCATCACGACCACGACCACGACCACGATAGCGATATCCATTCAGGTTATTTTGAGGATGATCAGATTGAGGATCGCCCGCTTTCAGACTGGGAAGGGGATTGGCAATCCGTCTATCCGTACCTGCAGGACGGCACGCTAGATGAAGTGTTTGCAGATAAGGCAGAGAATGGTGATAAAACCGCCGAAGAGTACAAAGCGTATTACGATATAGGTTATGAAACGGATGTAGAGCGTATCGTTATCGACGGCAGCAACGTGACCTTCTTTGCGAATGGGAAAGAGAGGTCGGGTGACTACCAGTACGATGGCTACGAGATTTTAAATTACGAGGCGGGTAACCGGGGTGTTCGGTTTATTTTCGAGCTTGAAGACGAAGAGGCTGACGATCTTCCCCAATATATCCAGTTTAGCGACCATAGCATTTACCCAACTGACGCACACCATTTCCACCTTTACTGGGGAGATGATCGTGAAGCGCTGTTAGCGGAAGTAACTAACTGGCCAACTTATTACTTCTCAGAACTAAGTGGCAAAGAGATTGTTGAAGAGATGCTGGCCCACTAAACAGTAATAAGCATACTTTAAGGTTGAAAAAGCGCTGGCTATCATGCCAGCGCTTTGGTTTTATTGGCACTGTTAAGATGGGATTTAAAAGAGTGCGGCAGTACTCTTTCTATATTTTTACTAAATCTAATAGAGTCATTCATTATGCGTTTTTCTACACTTTTTATGGGTATGGGGTTGTTGGCCTTATGTAGCTTTGCCTACGCGGGCGATACGTGTGATAGCGCTACGACTCAGGCTGAGTTAACCCAATGCTCTGCGCAGGCGTACCAAGCGGCTGACGATGAGCTAAATGATGCTTATCAAATGCTTGTGGATCAATTAGGCAACAACTCTGCTTCACTGGAGAAGCTTAGAACCGCTCAGCGGGCGTGGATCGGTTTCCGCGATGCCGAGTGTGCATTTGAAAGTAGCGCTGTTGAAGGCGGCAGTGCACAGCCGATGGTGCGTAACGTCTGCCTTGAAGGGCTAACGGAAGCACGAACCGAAGCGCTGCGTGAGCATGCTAGCTGTGAAGAGGGCGATCTAAGTTGCCCGAGATAAAGGTGATCGTCGGCTTGGTGATAATCAGCGATAAGTCATTTAGCTAACTGATTAACTTAACAAGCTTTTTAGCTCTTAAAACCTAATAAGGCTAGGTATCATTTGTGATCGGCTAGCTGAGCAAACAGCGGCATCAGTAGCGCGAAGAGTTCCGCCTGGGACGAAATGCAGCACTTGGCATAAAGCTGGCGGCGGAAGACTTTAACCGTCTGGAGGCTGACATCCAGGTGAAGGCTGATGGATAGAGATGAGTGGCCTCTTAAAATAAACAAGGCCACTTCTGCTTGGCGTGGACTTAGCCGAATACTGTGTTGCTGATTCAATGCCTCTCTAAGGCGTTCCTCTAGAGGAGCTGGCGCCGCTTTACTCACACCTCCAACGCGGTAATCTTGCCAGTGCTTTTTAAGAAGCGAGCTGAGGGTTATTTCGTACTGATGCAGGCCTTCAAGCTCACGCCTATTGAAAGGCTTGCCACTGGACCGATCCCTTCCAAAACAGGCGGTTATCGTGTCACTATCGGTGATATTGGCAAAAACCGCTACCTCGTCTAGCAGTGTGGTCTGCTGGTAGTAATTCTTATAGTAATGCGTGCGTCGAAAGTGATCGGGTGCGATGTCTTTCAATCGACGTATACCCTGAACATCGCCCTTCAGATGCTCGCGGTAAAACGGATCCAGCAGGTAATCTCCCCCTAGATATTGGCTATCCATGGGTAGATAAACCACAGGGTCGGTATATTCCCGATAGAGCACTGCTGGCCGGTGTTCGCCGTGATAAGCGATGATTATTAGGTTATCGAAGGCCGCGAAACGTTTTACCAATCGAGAGAAGTGTTGAGGCAACGCAGGGGTACCCAAGGCCATGATGGTATCGGCCATCGCCTCGTCAGTTTCGCTTTGAGTCACTGCTTCCACATCCGCAAGTCCATACCACGCTAGGGTTATATACGATCCGAGCGGCTGCAAATACCGTTCTAGACAGGTTGGCTACTAAGCATCTCAGTCTAGCTGGACAGCTGTAACGCCAGCAACTGAGGGTTATTAGCCGACCATCAACGGTAGCAAGCTGGTCTAGCCTCGGCGGCTGGCTTGATCAACCACCTCTTCGTTTTGTGCCGACTAAGCGAGTATCCGACGTCGGTTGCAACGTTTTCTGGAGATGGATCATGACGGATAACAATATCAAACTGGAAAGAACTCTATCCCTAAAAGCCGTGGTGCTGTTTGGCTTAGCCTACATGACGCCATTGATCGTGCTGGGCACTTTCGGTGTGATTGCCAGCACTAGCAATGGCGCCGTACCCACTGCTTACATCATCACTACCGTCGCCATGCTATTCACGGCATACAGCTACGGCATTATGGCGCGTACTTATCCGGTAGCCGGGTCTGCCTATACTTACGCCCGCAGAGCCATCGACTCGCGGGTTGGCTTCATGGTGGGGTGGAGCGTGCTGTTGGATTATTTCTTTCTGCCGATGGTAATTTGGTTGATCGGCGCTGCTTATCTTAACGCGCGTTTTCCTGAAGTGCCGAGCTGGATATTCCTGCTCGGCTTCATCGGTATCACCACCTTCTTGAATATCTACGGCATCAAGCTCGCCTCCAAAGTGAACTCGTTGCTGATGGTCTTCCAAATACTGGTGATCGCGTTCTTCGTACTGCTTTCCATTCGTCACGTAATGGCGACCGGTGGCACTGATTCGCTTTTTAGCCTGGGGCCATTCTTGGGTGAAGATGCCGGTTTCACCGCGATTGCTGCGGGCGCAGCGGTGGCCGCTTACTCTTTTCTTGGCTTCGACGCCGTCACCACACTGACCGAAGAAACCATCGACCCGAAGCGCAATATCCCTAAGGCCATTATGCTCACCGCGCTGATCGGCGGGGGTATTTACGTACTCGTGGGCTACACCACCCAGCTGGTGCATCCTGGCAGCAGTTTCGTGAATTCCGACTCCGCCGCCTTTGAGATTGCCACGACCATTGGGGCGGATCTTTTCGGCGCTATCTTCCTGGCTGGCATGGTACTCGCCCAGTTCACGTCTGGCCTGGCCGCTCAAGCCAGTGCCTCTCGGCTGCTGTTTGCCATGGGGCGGGATGCGGTACTGCCGCCTAAGCTGTTCGGTGCACTGCACTCGCGCTTCCATACGCCAGTGTTCAATATCGTATTAACGGGCGCCATTGGCATTATTGCCTTGTTCCTCGATGTATTATCTGCCGCCTCATTCATCAACTTCGGCGCCTTCATCGCCTTCACGATGGTTAACCTGTCAGTGATCTTTCTGGTTTGCAAAGACGCCGATGCAAGGCGCCAGTATGGTGTGGTTAGAGGGATGCTGGTGCCGCTCATCGGCGCCTTAGTTAACCTTTGGCTGATGAGTAAGCTGGATATCAACGCTTTTATCCTTGGGCTGGTCTGGCTGTCCATCGGTCTCGCCCAGCTGGCTTACCTGACTCGGCTCTTCCGTCGCGAGCCGCCGGAAGTGGCCTTTGACGAATCAGAGCCCGAGTCAGCACCCGCCTCGGCAAAAGCGACCCTTTAAACGGAGACCTATCATGTCCAGATATTTGCCTGTCCTTGTGGTGCAGGAGGCCTCGCGGCAGCACGGCATTGACACCGAACTGCTGGACTTCGAGGCCGAGCTGGCGGTACACCTAAGCGATTTCGGTGCTGATTTTGAACAGCCAAGGATGGTGGTTTATCCAGAGCTCCATTTATGTGGTGCCACGGGGACGCCGGAGCAGCGCAGGGAGCAACTGGAAGCCGCGGCTGAACCGATTGATGGCTCCCGTGGCCAACACTTGTCACGTATCGCCCGCAACCTGGGGGTATGGCTGCTGCCCGGCACGGTATGCGAACGGGGAGAGGACGGGCATCTGTACAACACCGCGCCGGTGTATTCGCCCGAAGGTGAGCGAGTGGCCGCCTACCGTAAGTGTTTCCCCTGGCGGCCTTATGAGCCCTATCAACCGGGAGATCGCTTTGAAGTGTTCGAGGTGCCGGGCATAGGCCGGGTCGGCCTAGCCATCTGCTACGACATTTGGTTTCCCGAGATGGTGCGTCAGCTAGCGTGGCTGGGGGCGGAGGTGATCATCAACCAAGTGGCCACCACCACCTGTGACCGCGCCCAGGAGCAAATCCTTGTGCAGGCAAATGCGATTTTCAACCAGGTGTATATGGTGAGCGCCAACTCGGCCGCGCCTGCGGGGGAGGGGCAGAGTCTGATCGTCGACCCCGAAGGCCGCATCCGCGCCAGTATGCCCGGCGCCACCCCAGGCATTCTCACCGATGTACTCAACCTGGATGAGGTTGAGCGGGTACGTACCTTCGGTACTGCGGGCTTGAACCGTATGTGGTCTCAGTTCCGAGACGATGACCCGGTGCTGGAATTACCGATGTACGAAGGACGCATTGACCCGCGTAAGTGGAGGGAAAAACGTTAAGCAGCCTACCGCTATTCTCTCCAATCTCGCGCTATTCTCACTCCGTGCAACTATGCCATCACCCCGGTGATGGCTATTGCCTGCAATAATTGGATTGTTCAGATAGCTGATCAGCTAATCCGCCTAGCGGTAAGCGTCGCTTCTTTCCTCCTCTGCATCCGTATACTCCAACCAGTTTGTGTTTTCACAAGTCAGTTATCCGCCCAAGGTGGCGGTGTCGAGAAATGCAACAGGCGCGCGGATATTAGATATGTAGCCTAATGTAAGTCAGTATTTATGCGTATCAATGACTTAGTGTGAATTTTGAAGGCCGCATTTGTCGGGTAAACGTGCCAGCACGTTCATCCAGTCATAGGATGGTCAGGCTAATACCTGTTATGTTCTATTAGGAAGTCACATAGTTGTCAGAATATTTGTCTGATGCCGCCAATCTGACGACTTTGGTATCCGCGTTTTATCAGCTATCTAATTCATCGTTGATTCAGCAGGCAATAGCACTTCTTCTAAAATGAACATAACAAGGCGCATCAATACGCGGCCTGTGGCCGCCGGACGTCCTTTTCATTGCGGCTGCGCCTCCATTACAAGGGTGACGTTGTGCGCTGGCGTTATGTGCTCCATGGTTAATTTTCTACTCTCTGAACTGGAGAACGGTGAAAGCGCCAAACATGTTTAACTTGGAGGTAAATTTTAGTGGACAGTAAATCAAGTAAGGTTAAAGGTCATTGTCGTTGCGGGCAGGTAGAATTTGAGGTTAGTGCTAAGCCAATGATCACAATGGCTTGTCATTGCTCTGGATGTCAGCAAATGACGTCAAGCGCGTTTAGTTTGAGTTCGCTATTTCCGAGCGCTGCATTTTCAATTATATCTGGAGAGCCTGTTATCGGTGGGCTGCATGGAACCACGCGACACTATTTCTGCGGGCACTGTATGAGTTGGCTATTCACAAGACCCGAAGGCATGGATGACTTCGTCAATGTACGCTCTACGATGCTAGAGGACTCTCAAACCTATAAGCCATTCATAGAAACTTATACAGATGAAAAGCTGGAATGGGCTATTACTGGCGCACAACATAGTTTTTGTAAGTTTCCACCGCAGGAAAAGTTTCCGGAACTGCTCCAAGAATATGCGCAGGGATAAGGATAAACACAGCCTCGGAGAAAGAGTTTCAGCACATAACAATCAGCTGCATCGGAGCAATTTACGCTGCGCTTCGATTGCCCGCTGAGCTGGGCGTTATGTTCATGAACAGACGCATTTTTATCACCATATCCTGAACCTTAGTAAGCACAGTCGTGTTCTGGAACGTGTTAGCTGAGGCCGTTGTGTATTACGAAATGTGGGCGACGGGCATATCATCACGGTCGGAACTAGCAGACGACATGGGCTTAGGTATTTTATTATTCGTGGTTGTTCCACCAGGGGCGGTCGTATTTTCGTCAATCATGGCTTGGGGGGATATGGCGTTACCTGAAGAGGCGTTAGCGGTTGCACATAACCAGTAGTGGTACTTCGTTCCGCACCTGCGGCCCTACGCTCATGTCGCTGCGCTGCAAGCGCGTTAACCTGCATGATGTAATCGCAATCTTTGTTTCATTTGGATGCATTAATTCATGAAATTAGATTTTAAGTGGTCTCGCATAGAAACTCTTTCCTCTCTTGAGCTATTTACAATCATTAAAGCAAGAGAGTCGGTTTTTGTTGTCGAACAACAGTGTCCTTATCAAGAAACCGATGATATGGATCTACATTCTTGGCATTTGGCTGTATTTATAGATAATCAATTAGCAGCTTATGTGCGTGTTGTTGATCCGGGAATTAAATATGAACAGCCGTCAATTGGTCGAGTTATGACCACTTCAGGCTTTAGAAATCTAAAAATTGGTCGTTCACTCATGAGTGAAGCGATTCGCTTTACTGAAGAGAAATACCCCCGAATGGGTATAAAAATTGGCGCTCAAGTCTATTTACAAAAATTTTATGAAACGTTTGGTTTTGAAGCTATCGATGAACCGTATGATGAGGATGGCATACCACATATTGATATGGTTAAGTCGGCTACCAACTAAAGCTAATAAAAAGTAATGAGAGACAATTTTCAGCCGCCCCCATTGCTCGAAGTGGAAGGGCAAAACTCAAATATGAGCCGCTCCGCTGATGAATTGAAAAAATCTTTACGAGGGACGTTCAAGGCCAAGTCTTGCATTTTGCTTCCTGCTCCAGTCATAAGCTAGGAGTGCCTACTGCGCCGGGATAAGTCTATCTTTGAGCTCGGCGCTTGTATTCTTTGGTGGTCATTCGGACACAAAAAAACCCGCGCGGGACGGGCTTTTCAGCTTTATTCAGACCTATGTGGAAGCATCTGAATTAAGGTAGGTGGTGGAGGCGGCGGGAATTGAACCCGCGTCCGCCAGCACGCGCCTATTGGCTCTACATGCTTAGATTCCGTCATTTGATTTAGCGCGATTGACTCCGACGGTCAGGATTCAGCCTCGCGAGCCTTCTAAAGTTTAACGCTTGGCGAGAAGACACCACCAAACGCGGTCCTATCAGCTTTAGCTCGTATCCCCTCAGTGATGAATAGGCACATCACCTTGGGGCCAGACAAGAAGCTAACAGTTTAAGCTGCTAGCGCGCCTTGAGCGTAGTTTTCGTCATTTGCGACTATTTTTTCGTGATGTGGGATTTACGAGATACATCACGCTCTCGGCATGCACCGCAAGGGTTGTCACCGGCGTCGAAACCATGTCGCCCCCTTATTACAGGTGAGCATTCTAACGTGCTCACACCTGATTGACCAGTTAAGCCTTGGTATGTTCCCGCATAATTCGGCCTTTTTGACGGTTCCAATCGCGATCTTTCTCTGTGGCACGCTTGTCATGCAGCTGCTTGCCGGTCACTAGCGCTAATTCGCACTTCACTTTATTACGTTTCCAATAAAGTTTGAGCGGCACGCATGTATGCCCCTTGTCCTGAGTGACCGAAAAGATTTTGGCGATCTCTTTACGATGCAGCAGCAATTTACGCGTGCGGGTAGGGTCGGCGATCTCATGGGTGCTCGCTGTGTTAAGCGGCATGACATGGCTGCCCAGCAAAAATGCTTCGCCGTTACGCACCAAAATATAGGTGTCGGTGAGCTGGGCTTTACCGGCGCGCATGCTCTTCACTTCCCAGCCAGCGAGCGATAGTCCTGCCTCGAAGGTTTCGTCGATATGGTACTCAAAACGTGCCTTCTTATTCTGGGCAATGACGCTGCTACCGGGACCCTTGCTGTTACCTTTCTTCGTGGCCATGAAACCTCATAATTAATCTGTCAGTGGCATCCCCTTCGTTATTTGGGGAGGCGTGATACCATTTAGAGTATGAAAAATATTCCCCATGATACGCTTTGGGCACTGTGAAGTCAGCGGAGAGGTCAATGCCAACCGTCAATCGTTCCGCCTTGGTGCGGCACACCCCCCAGAAAATGTTCGATTTGGTTAACGACTTCGAACGTTACCCAGAGTTTTTGCCCGGTTGCCGTCAGGCTCGTTTGGTCGAGCATGATGATGAGCATTTAATCGGCGAAATGACCCTTGGGCGCGCCGGCGTCGAGCAAACCATTACCACACGTAACGACCTCTTTGCGCCCGAGCGCATTGAGCTATCGCTAGTTAAAGGCCCCTTCAAACGGCTTAAAGGCCGCTGGCTGTTTATCCCCATGGGAGAGGATGCTTGCAAGGTCAGTCTGGAGATGGAGTTCGAGTTCGCTAATCGGCTGCTCGGAATGGCTTTCGGCAAGATCTTTCAACAAATAGCCGGGCAGTTGGTCGATGCCTTTACCAAGCGCGCAAATGAGCTGTATGGCCGCTGAACCGCTAGCGGTTGAAGTAGCCTATGCGTTGCCCGCTAAGCAGCGCATAGTGGCGCTACGCGTGCCTGAGGGCACCACTGCGCGCCAGGCCGTTGCTTTGGCAGATCTACCGTCACTATACCCTGAGCTACCTGAGGAGATATTTGCTCAGGCAACGTTGGGAATTTTTGGTAAAGCATTACGCGACCCCGACACACAGCAGTTGCGCGAAGGCGATCGGGTAGAAGTTTACCGGCCGTTGGCCATCGATCCTAAAGTCGCTCGCTTAGAACGCGCTAAGCGCCAAGCGAGCGAACCAGGAAGGTAAGTTGCTTTAAGGCTGTGAAACAGGCTGTGTGCGTGACGGTGCCTGTAGCTACAAGTTTTCGTCTGTTAACGAATCCATCGGGTTTGTGCCCTCTGTCGCAGGCCCAATGCCGTTACCACTTTCGAACGGCAGGTCAGAAGATAGATCGCCCTGCTGTTCGATATTCACCAAGCGATCCTGAGGGTCGAAAGTGAGCGTAACGCGGCGCTGTTCTACATCACCGTACGCCTTGTCTAAACGAAACA
Source organism: Vreelandella sp. ssv (assembly GCF_059448525.1). Classification (NCBI taxonomy): domain Bacteria; kingdom Pseudomonadati; phylum Pseudomonadota; class Gammaproteobacteria; order Oceanospirillales; family Halomonadaceae; genus Vreelandella; species Vreelandella sp. ssv. The sequence continues at coordinate 320,308 of NZ_CM182545.1, forward strand.
CATAGTCCCACTGGCTAGCATCAAAGGGCGCCTCTAACAGCGGCCTGCCCATCACATAAGTGACTTGCTCTTTAGACATGCCAGGTTGAAGTTGGCTAACCATCTCCTGAGTGACCAGGTTGCCTTGGGGGATATCGCGCTTATACACGCCTACGTAGCTGCAGCCACTCACAACGGTAAGGGCAACGGAAAGCGTGATGATTCGAGTCAATTTTTGCATTTGGGCCTATTCTTCACTATCGTGGTTTCGGTTGATCATACCCGACCTAACCTGTTACTGCGAAGAGCGACCATGGCCGATCAGAACCATGAATTGCGCAAAGCCGGTCTGAAAGTGACCCTGCCGCGCGTCAAGATACTTCAAATTCTCGAAAATGTTTCGGGTCAGCACCACCTTAGCGCGGAAGAAGTGTATAAAACACTGATTGATGCGGGCGAAGATGTTGGCCTGGCTACTGTGTACCGCGTACTGACTCAGTTTGAGTCGGCAGGGTTGGTTATTCGTCATAACTTTGACGGTGGCCACGCAGTATTTGAGATGACACAAGAGGACCACCATGATCATATGGTGTGCCTGGAAAGCGGTGAGATCATTGAGTTTGTTGATGAAATCATTGAGCGTCGTCAGCAAGAAATCGCTGAAGAGCATGGCTACGAGTTAGTGGATCATGCGCTAGTGCTTTATGTTCGTCCACGTGGCTCCGATGTGACCCGCCAAGACAGCGGGCCGACGAACAGGAAATAATGTTCGTGGTTATACACTGCACTCGGCTCGGAAATATGAACGCCCCTGCATTACCTGTTCGAATTCGCCTTCAATGGAATTTGTCAGGTAATGAGGGGCGTTTTATTTTGTCGAGTATAAAGCCCCGTTACATGCTCTTCTAATCAGTGCGCCGGGCGCTGGCTTGCATGCAGCATTTCACGGGCATGAGCGAGGGTTTGGTCAGAGAGCGTCACACCGCCTAACATTCGCGCCAGCTCGCTGATACGCCCCTGTTCATCGAGCAGTGCCATTTGGGTCAGCGTGGTGTCGCGTTTTGCCTGTTTCTCGATATGCAGATGCTGGTGCGCCTGGGCTGCCACTTGCGGTAGGTGAGTCACCGTCATTACCTGGCCGTTTTCACCTAGCTTGCGCAGCAATTGACCGACGATTTCCGCAGTAGCGCCTGAAATGCCCACATCTACTTCGTCAAACACCAGGCTAGGCACCGTTGAGTGCGTCGCCGCGACCACTTGAATCGCCAAGCTAATCCGCGACAGTTCGCCGCCGGAAGCGACTTTGGTCAATGGTCGCGCGGGCTGGCCGGGGTTGGCGCTGATCAAAAACTGCACACGATCAAGGCCTTCGGGAGAGGGTGCCTCTTTCGCGGTGACTTCCACTTCAAAGCGGGCTTTGCCCATGGCTAAAAAGCCCAGCTGTTGCTGCACTTCCTTGCCCAAACGAAGCGCGGCTTTTTGACGGCTCTCGCTGAGTTTTTTCGCTTCCTGACGGTAGCTTTCGCGTAGCTCAACGACTCGCGCACTCAGTGCTTCTAAGTCATTGCCACCTTCTTCTAACTGCGCGACTTCTCGCTGTAGATCAGCATGCAGGGCGCATAGCTCTTCAGGGGCAACGTGATGCTTACGGGCGATCCGGTGGACATCGGTCATGCGCTCTTCAACCCAGGCGAGCCGCTCGGGGTCTAGTTCAGTGGTGCTAGCGAGGCGATTGAGTTCGCTGGAGGCCTCTTCCACCTGAATGCGCGCATCGCTCAGCATGGCCAGCGTGTTGGCCAGTGTGCCCTTGTCACTGCCTGGCAGCGCGCTTAAGTGAGCGAAAGCCTGGTTGAGTAGCGAGAGTGCACCACCTTCATCGCTGGCACAGCAGTCGGCGGCAAACTGGGTCTCGCGCAGGGTTTCTTCCGCGTGGGCGAGCGTATGTTGCTCCTCCTCCAGCGTCGCCAGCTCGCCCTCCGCCAGGCCGAGCTGGTCCAGCTCTTCCACCTGGTAGCGCAGCAACTGCCGTTTGGCTTCTACCTCACTGCCTTCTTCGCTTAGCTTTTTCAACTGACGGCGCGCATGGCGCCACTCGCGAAACGTTTCGGCTAATTGAGTGGTGGCATCGTTTAGACCTGCGTAATCGTCCAGCAACGAGAGGTGGGTCTCCTCGCGCATCAGGGCGTGGTGGGCGTGCTGACCATGAATCTGGATCAATTGTTCGCCCAGCGATTTAAGGTCTGAAATAGTCGCGGGGTGTCCGTTAATCCACGCTTTGGAGCGACCGTTAGCAGTGACGACGCGGCGCAGCAAGCACTCTTCGGCGGGGAGTTCACGAACCGTTAGCCACTCGACGGCGGCGGGCAGGTGCTGAATATCGAAACGTGCGGAAAGATCCGTACGCTCGCGGCCGTGTCGCACGCTTCCGGCATCGGCGCGCTCGCCCAGGCAGAGCCCGAGGGCGCCTAACAGAATCGATTTGCCCGCGCCGGTCTCCCCGGTAATCGCGGTCATGCCTCCCGTTAGGTCGAGCTCTAGATGGTCAACAATAGCGAAATCTTGAATAGCTAGCTGAGTAAGCATGGCGCCTCCTGAGGCGGTACAGCACAGAAGCTGGATACTTATCCAATAGTTGTTGATTTATACAGTAGTTAATAACTCACTTCAATGCACCTCTTGAGATGGAATTTATGGCCCCCATATAGCGTTCATGATCAGTTAAAGCTAGTGACTTAAAGCCTTACTTCTTTGCGCGTTGCCCGCGTGGCCGCGCCCTACTTTTTAGGAGCACAACATGGCGAAAGAACCGCAAACTCCGTTGGATGACGAACTGGCACGCCACGAGCAAGACGCCGATGGTGCCGAGCAGGCGGCGGAACAAGCCGCAGAAGAGCGCTTGATGGAAGGCGAGCTGGAAGGGTTGATCAATGACGAAGAGCCGTTAGAAGGAGGCGTCGATAACCCCGAAGCGGAAATGCTGGCAGCCCAGGTGGATGAGTTAGAGCAGAGTTTAGCTGATGCCAAAGATCAGGCCCTGCGCGCCGCCGCGGAAGCACAAAACGTTCGCCGCCGTGCCGAGCAGGAAGCCGAAAAAGCCCGCAAGTTTGCGCTTGAAAAGTTTGTTAAAGAGCTGCTGCCGGTCGTGGATAGCCTGGAAAAAGCGCTAGAGACTATGGAAGAGGGTGCCTCGGACATCCACCGTGAAGGCGTCTCCATGACCTTGAAGATGCAGGTGGATGTGCTTAACAAATTCGGGGTAGAAAGCATTGAGCCCCATGGTGAGCCCTTCGACCCGCAGGTGCACGAAGCCATGACCATGGTGCCTAACCCGGATCTTGATCCGAACACCGTGATGGACGTTATGCAAAAAGGCTATTTACTCAATGGACGCCTGGTGCGCCCGGCGATGGTTGTCGTGAGTAAAAAAGCCGATTAAGCCACTGGCGGCACAGAGTGTGAAATAAGAGTGTGAAAAAAAGCCCTTGAAATGTCAGCGGCGGCCCCCAAATAAAGGGCAACCCCGCGGGGAAACCCGCAGACAAGCTTTTAAAACTAAATTTTCAGTTTTGTAACAACCGAATTCGAGGTATTGCTATGGGACGTATAATTGGTATCGACCTGGGCACCACTAACTCTTGTGTGGCCGTGCTCGATGGTGACAGCGCTAAAGTTATCGAAAACGCCGAAGGCGGCCGTACGACGCCTTCTATCATCGCGTATACCGATGATGGTGAAACGCTGGTAGGTCAGGCGGCTAAACGTCAGGCCGTTACTAACCCAGAAAACACCCTGTACGCTATCAAGCGTCTAATTGGCCGTCGCTTTAAAGACGACGTTGTCCAGAAAGACATCAAAATGGTGCCGTACAAAATCACCGAAGCAGACAATGGTGATGCTTGGGTTGAAGTAAAAGGCAAAAAAATGGCACCGCCGCAGGTTAGCGCGGAAGTGTTGAAGAAAATGAAGAAAACCGCCGAAGACTACCTGGGCGAAACGGTCACCGAAGCCGTTATTACCGTACCGGCTTACTTCAACGACAGCCAGCGTCAGGCAACGAAAGATGCTGGCCGCATCGCGGGTCTGGACGTTAAGCGCATCATCAACGAACCAACCGCTGCCGCACTGGCTTACGGTATGGACAAGTCGCGCGGCGACAAAACCATCGCGGTCTATGACCTGGGTGGCGGTACCTTCGATATCTCTATTATCGAAATTGCTGACGTTGATGGCGAAACCCAGTTTGAAGTGTTGGCCACTAATGGTGACACCTTCCTGGGCGGCGAAGATTTCGACTTGGCGTTGATCAACTACCTGGTTGATCAGTTCAAGTCAGACAGCGGCATTGACCTGTCCGGCGACAACCTCGCCATGCAGCGTCTGAAAGAAGCCGCTGAGAAAGCCAAAATTGAGCTTTCCAGTGCCCAGCAGACCGACGTGAACCTGCCTTACATCACAGCCGACAACACTGGCCCGAAACACCTTAACGTGAAGGTGACACGCGCCAAGCTGGAGTCGCTAGTAGAAGAACTGGTTCAGCGCTCGCTCGAGCCGTGCAAAATGGCGCTGAAAGATGCGGGGCTGTCTGCGGCTGAAATCGACGAAGTGATCCTGGTCGGTGGCCAGACACGCATGCCGATGGTGCAGAAGAAAGCCGCTGACTTCTTCGGTAAAGAAGCACGCAAAGACGTTAACCCGGATGAAGCGGTTGCCGTTGGTGCAGCGATTCAGGGCGGCGTACTGGGTGGCGACGTTAAAGACGTTCTGCTGCTTGACGTCACTCCGCTAACCCTGGGTATCGAAACCCTGGGCGGCGTGATGACGCCACTGATCGAAAAGAACACCACCATCCCGACCAAGAAGACACAAACCTTCTCAACGGCGGATGACAACCAAACGGCGGTGACCATTCACGCCGTACAGGGTGAGCGTAAGCAAGTGTCGCAGAATAAGTCACTGGGTCGTTTTGATCTTGCTGACATTCCGCCGGCACCGCGCGGTGTGCCGCAGATCGAAGTCGCCTTTGACTTGGACGCCAACGGTATTCTGAACGTATCGGCGAAAGACAAAGCCACTGGCAAAGAGCAGTCGATTGTCATTAAGGCTTCCAGCGGTCTGTCCGAGGAAGAAGTCGAGCAGATGGTGCGCGATGCTGAAGCGCACGCCGAAGAAGATAAGAAGTTCGAAGAGCTGGTACAGCTGCGTAACCAAGCCGATGGCATGATTCACGCCACGCGCAAAACGTTGGAAGAAGCTGGCGACAAAGCGACTGACGACGAGAAGCAGGCGATTCAGACCGCTATCAGCGAGTTGGAAGAAGCGGTTAAAGGTGACGACGTCGATAACATTCAGAAGAAACTGGATGCATTGACTGAAGCTTCTGGTCAGCTAGCCCAGAAAATGTACGCCGAGCAGGCAGAAGCGGCTCAGCAAGAGGGCGGTGAAGGTACCGAAAACACAGGTTCCAAGCCGGAAGATGACGTGGTTGACGCCGAGTACGAAGAAGTCAACGACGATCAGAAAAAGCAGTAACAACCTCTTTCTGCCAAGGAAAAGCGGTGACGCGGGAGCTTACTCCCGCGTTGCTGTTTCCGCAGCCAAAGCGCACGAGATAAGTTTCTGTTAAGTGCGTAGCTAACCAGGAGGCGTAGGGCCCTATGTCCAAACGCGATTATTACGAAGTCCTGGGTGTCGAAAAAGGGGCCGATCAGAAAGAGATCAAGAAGGCCTATCGCCGTCTGGCGCAAAAATTCCACCCTGATCGAAACCCGGACGATAACACCTCAGCGGAAAAATTCCGTGAAGTGTCCGAAGCGTATGAAGTACTTAGCGACGGCGAGAAACGCGCAGCTTATGACCAGTTTGGCCATGCGGGCGTTGATGGCCAAGGCGGCGGCGGTGGTTTCGGCGGCGCAGGCGCTGGTGATTTCAGCGACATTTTCGGTGATGTGTTTGGCGATATTTTTGGCGGAGGTGGTGGTCGCCGCCGTGGGCCCAACGCCCCGGCACGCGGTTCCGACCTGCGCTATAACCTTGAGCTGGATTTAGAGAACGCAGTTTCAGGGACTACCGTCGATATTCGCGTGCCGCGGCATATCGAGTGTGACCGTTGCGATGGCGGCGGCGCCGAGCCCGGCTCGTCTAAAGAGACGTGCCCGACCTGTCACGGTCACGGTCAAGTGCGTATGCAGCAGGGCTTCTTCGCCGTGCAGCAGACTTGCCCGACCTGTCATGGCTCTGGTCAGCACATTAAAGTGCCGTGCCACAAGTGTAATGGCGAAGGGCGCGTACGTGAGACACGCACGCTGTCCGTCAAGATTCCGCCCGGCGTGGATACCGGTGACCGTATTCGTTTGAACGGTGAAGGCGAAAGCGGTGTTAACGGTGGCCCGCCTGGAGATCTGTATGTGCAGGTGGCTATCAAGCCACACCATATTTTCCAGCGTGACGGTAAACACCTGCAGTGTGACGTGCCGATCAACTTTGTCGATGCAGCGCTAGGTGGCGAGCTTGAAGTGCCGACGTTAGACGGTCGCGTGAAATTGAAGATTCCGCCGGAAACCCAGACAGGCAAGCTGTTCCGCCTGCGCGGTAAAGGCGTGAAGCCAGTACGCGGTGGTATGCCAGGTGATCTGCTGTGCAAAGTGGTAGTTGAAACCCCCGTCAAGCTTAACGATGAGCAGCGCGATCTATTGCGCCAGCTGCAACAGAGCTTCGACGACAGCAACAGCCACAATCACTCGCCGAAGAAAACCGGTTTCTTCGACAGCGTGAAGAGCTTCTTTGAAGATATGAAGCCGTAAGTCTGAGATAATGGTAAGCAGTTAGGTGTTTAGCCCAAAAACCCTCGGTTCGCCCGGGGGTTTTTGCTGTTTAAGGAATGATAAGCGCAATGGATCACCTTGAAGAAAGGCCCACCATGGGCATTTTGCTGCGGGTACTGTCTGGCCTGCTTTTTACCGGGATGCTGGTGTGTATCAAGGCAGTTAGTGAAGAAGTGCCTGTGGGGCAGTCGGTGTTTTTTCGCTCGTTGTTTGCGCTGCTGCCTATTGTCGTTTTCCTACTTCTGCGGCGGGAGTTCCCACGCGGATTGGCGACGCGCCGCCCGCTGGGGCATGCGTTGCGCTCCGGCCTGGGGGCGGCGGCGATGTTCGCTTCTTTTGCCGCCGTGGCGCTTTTGCCAGTGGCGGAAGCAACCCTGCTCGCTCAGCTTACGCCGGTCTTTATGGCGATTGGCGGTGTGCTGCTGCTGGGAGAGCGCTGCTCGCTTAATCGCGCGGGTGGCGTGGTGCTGGCGCTTGCTGGGGTAGCCGTGCTGATTTTGCCTGGGCTTAATGCCAGTTCCAGTAACGGCCAAGCGACCGGGTACGCGCTAGGGGCGTTGGGTGCGCTGCTAACGGCCGGTGCTTTATTAACCGTCAGGCGTATTTCGCGCACCGAGACGGCAGCTTCAATCGCCTTCTACTTTATTTTAGTGGCTGCGCTGGCAGGGCTGGCAACGCTGCCATTGGGCTGGGCAGCACTCAACCGGGTAGAGTTTGCGCTGTTGGTGTTCTCAGGTCTGTTTGGCGGTGCTGCTCATATCGCGATGACATTGGCCCTACGCTACGCCGAGGCATCGCGTTTGGCACCTTTCGAATATATTGCCCTGGTGTGGCCCGTGCTCGCCGATTGGGTGCTGTTTGGAATACCGGTCTCCAGCGGCTTTCTGCTAGCGCTACCGCTGATGTTATCCGGGGTAGCGCTAGCGGCGATGGAAGGGCGGCGGCTTAAATGGCTGATTCGACGATAAGCTGTGGTTGGCCTTTCGAGCAGGACTCGATGCGTGTCGATACCCGATAAACCTGACGTAGCAGCGCAGGGGTAATCACGTCGGCGGTGGAACCGCAGGCAATCAAGCGGCCATTTTCAAGCATCATGGCCGCGTCTGCGAAACGCAATGCATGCCCCAGGTCGTGAAGTGCCACTAGAATCAGCATCTGGCGATCATCGGCTAACCGGCGCAGTACTGTCAGCAGGTTAATCTGGCGGTTAAGATCGAGTGCCGAAGTGGGCTCGTCCAGCATCAAAATCTCGGGCTCTTGCACCAGAGCTTGGGCAGCGCTGACCAACTGGCGCTGCCCGCCGCTAAGGTCGCCGATATCCCGCTCGCCAAGGGCCGCAATAGAGAGCTCCTCAAGCGCACGATCAACCTGCGCTAAATCCTCAGGCTGCACTTTTAATCCACGCCCCTGCATGCGTGCCAAAAGTACCGACTCATAGACCGTCAGCACGGCCTTGGCGCCGGTATCCTGGGGCATATAGCCCACGGGGCGTTCGGCGCTGGTGCCGCTGATAATCACGTCGCCTTCGCCTTTCAATAACCCTAAAATGCGGCGAAAAAGCGTCGATTTACCCGCCGCATTGGGCCCTAGCAGGGCGACGACTTGCCCGCCTTGAAAACAGGGCGTGGTGATCTCTTCCAGAATAGGGCGGCGCCCGTATCGGGCGGATACACGGTTCAGTTGTAGGGTTACCATGAGGCCTTCTTGTGGCTAAGCACCAGAAATAGGAAGAAGGGAATCCCCACTAGCGAGGTAATAATGCCAATGGGAATAATGGTGCCAGGAATAATGATCTTGGAGATGACCGAGCCAACGGAGAGGATCAGTGCGCCGCACAGGGCCGAGCCGGGCAAAAAGAAGCGCTGATCCTCGCCCAGTAAAATGCGCGCAATATGCGGCCCAACCAAGCCAATAAACCCAATGGTACCCACGAACGCCACCGCGATGGCCGCAAGCAGTGACACCAGTACCAGTACTTCCAGACGCAGCGCGCGGGGATTGACGCCCATGCTCTCGGCTTTGGCGTCGCCCAGGCGCATGGCGGTCAGCGCCCAGCCATGCCGGGCAAGCAGCGGCATCGACAAGGCAAGAATGCTAAGGGCGATCCAGAACTTCGGCCAGGTGGCTTTGGTCAAGCTGCCCATTGTCCAAAACACCACTGCGGAGACCGCCTCCTGACTGGCAAAGAACTGAATCAGCGCCATCAGTGAGTTGAAGATAAACACCATGGCGATGCCGAGCAGCACAATGGTCTCTACCGTCACGCCACGCTTAAGGCTTAAGGCATGAATTAAGAAGGCAGTAAACATGGCCATCACGAAGGCGTTGATGGGCACCACAAACTCAATGGCAGCAGGCACCAGCGCCACGCCAAAGGCGAGACCCAGGGCGGCGCCAAAACTGGCCCCGGCGGAAATCCCCAAGGTAAACGGGCTGGCTAGCGGGTTGCTCAGAATGGTTTGCATCTGCGCCCCGGCCACCGACAGGCTGGCACCCACCACGAGTGCCATCAGCGCCACCGGCATGCGGATTTCCCAAAGAATAACCCGGGCCTGCTGGCTGACACTCTCTGGCGTGAATAACGCGGCGACCACTTCGCCCAGGCTATAGCGGGCGGGCCCCAGCGCTAGGTCGACGCAGAGGCTAAAAAATAGCGCTAAAACCAGTGCCGCCAGTATCATCTGGCGGCGGAAAACCTGGCTATGGTAGAAAGCGCGCCCCTGGGAGACGTGTTCGCTTGTTCCTGTTTCAGTCCTCATGGAGCGTTAACCAATAGCCGGGTTCATAGTCGATGGGCAAGAAGCGTTCGTGCAGCTCTTCCATTGTGGCGTTGGGGTCCAGGTCTTCAAACAGCTCTGGGTGTAGCCATTTGGCTAACTGCTGAACGGCCACGAAGTAGTAAGGGCTGTTGTAAAACTGGTGCCAAATAGCGTGAAAGTTACCTGATTCCACCGCTTCGATGCCGGTCATCGCGGTGCGCTTGGTCAGCGCTTCCAGCTTAGTGCGGGCGAGCTGCATATCAGACCCAGGGCCTACGCCGACCCAGTTGCCGCCCGGTACGTAGGCGTCCCAGTTGCCGCCGGTGACAACCACATGATCAGGATTGGCAGCGATAATCTGTTCAGGGTTCAGGTTGCCGAAACTGTTAGGGATGATGCCCTCGGCAATATTGCTCCCACCAGCCAAAGTGACATACTCGCCAAAGTTGGCGGGGCCAAAGCTCATGCAGCACTCGTCGGAGTAGCCGCCGGCCCGGTCAATAAACACGCTGGGGCGCTCTGGGTTGGCCTTAGCGATGACATCGGTTACCCGTGCCAGCTGTGTCTCGGCAAACTCGATGAACTCTTCTGCCGCTTCTTCATCGTCCATGATCTGACCGATGATGCGCATGGAAGGAATCGTGTTTTCAAGCGGGTCTTCGCGAAAATCTACATAGATGATGGGAATGCCGAGTTGTGCCAACTTATCATCGTAGGCGGCGTCTTCCGTGGCGGCTTTGGCTTCGATGTTCATCAATACCACGTCGGGGTTAAGCGAGGCGGCCTGCTCTACGTCAAAAGTGCCGTCTTTAAAGCCACCAAAAGTGGGGATCGCTTTGATCTCGGGGAAACGCTCCAGGTAACGGGCATAGTTATCGGGATCCGCCTGAGAAAAGTCTTCGCGCCAGCCGACCACATGAGCAAAAGGAGCTTCAGGTTCGAGTAATCCGAGCAGATAAATTTGCCTGCCTTCGCCTAAAATAATCTTCTCAGCGGGGGCGTCTAGAGTGATTTGACGGCCAGCGATATCGGTAATAGTGATATCTTCAGCGATAACAGTGGTGCAGTAGCCAATGCAGACAAGGGCGCTAAGCAGACATTTTATGCGTTTATAGCTGAACATTGTTTACTCGTCGATAGGTGTTGGTTGAGCAGGTGTGTGGGGCAGCGGGCGGAATGGCATTTTAATGCAGATGCTATTGTATCGCATTACTGTTTGAGTGCTATCGGTTTGCGTTAATTTAAGTTTTGAGTGTCAAAATTACAGATACCCTCTAATTTTTAGTTAGTAATTTCTCGATAGACTTACCTCTTCATTATTTACATATCGGAGAACTCTTATGCCGTTATCACGCGTTGAAATTGCCACGCCGTCCGCCGAGCGTTTAATCAATCGTCTCTGCAAGCACTGGGCGCATAAGCTGGAGGTTGAGCAAAGCGATCAGCAAGCCACCATTACGTTTGCCACCGGCACCTGCTTAATGCTCGCGGAGCCCGATAAATTGGTGGTAGCCCTCGAAACCCTCGAAGAGGAGCATTTGGATGAGTTGGAGGGGGTAGTCGAGCGTCACTTGGTACGTATGGCTGGTGATGAAGAGCTGGCAATTGTGTGGGAAAACTAAGCCAAGCTTTTTAAGAGGGAAAGCAGTGCATCGAATGCGCTGGTGCGTCTGCTATAATCGCGGCAATTTTTGAAAGCTTAGGGTTTTGAAAGCATGGATTTGTGAAAGCATAGATTTTTCAAAACATAAGTTTTACGCACCGAAACGCAGAGCGCAGGAGTTCGCATGACCCGAATTGCCATTGTAGGCGTGGCTGGCCGCATGGGCCGTACGTTGGTAAATGCTATTGAGCAAGAGGCTGAGGCAACGCTGGCTGGCGGTATTCTGGAGCCGGGTAGCTCTCTAGTAGGCGCTGACATTGGTGAGCTGGCTGGCGTGGGGAAGCGCGGCGTCGTTGCGGTAGATTCGCTCGCGTCGATTGTCGATGATTTTGATGTACTGATCGACTTCACGGCTCCCCAGGTCACGCTTGGTAATCTGGCGTTTTGTGCCGAGCACGGCAAACGTATCGTGATTGGCACCACCGGCATGAGCGATGATGAGTTGTCTCAGCTCGATAGCTACCGTGACAAGGTGGCCATGGTGTTCGCACCCAATATGAGTGTCGGGGTCAATCTGACCCTGAAGTTGCTTGAAACCGCAGCCAAAGCGCTAGGCGATGAAGGCTACGATATTGAAGTGATCGAGTCTCATCACCGTCATAAAGTTGATGCACCTTCCGGTACTGCGATCAAAATGGGCGAAGTGATTGCCGACAGCCTGGGGCGCAACCTGAAAGAGCATGGCGTGTTCGAGCGGGTAGGGCAGTGCGGCCCCCGTACGGATAAAGAGATTGGCTTTGCCACCGTGCGCGCGGGCGATATCGTTGGCGAGCACACGGTGATGTTTGCCACCGAGGGCGAGCGCATCGAAATTACTCACAAAGCCTCCAGCCGAATGACCTTTGCCAAAGGCGCGGTTCGCGCGGCGCGCTGGGTCGCAGGCAAAGAGAGCGGCCGTTACGACATGCAGGATGTGCTGGGTTTAGATTAAGGAATGACTAATGCTAGAATTGCCCTATTACTCAGGGGTAGTTTTAGGCCAAGAATTCCTGTAACATTTCAAAAATTTTGGCCGGGTGGCTTAGAGAACTAAAACGGCGCGCTTGTTGCGTTGGCCAGCCCAAAGCCTGCCCCCGAGTTTACGGTTATTACGTTGATAGCTAAGTGGCTCTGAAGGGCATCGAACAACAAGCGGGATGAAACCGATTCTTTTTATCGGCTTCGTCCCGCTTTTTTACGACCCCATTTTTGATAATGAGGTCGTGGATTAACGAAGAAATTGCTGAGCCTGCGCCCACCAGGCTCCCACCAGCATGGGAGGATCTTGTTTTGAATAACCCCGCATTGAGCAAACCCGCAATATTGGCTCTGGAAGATGGTAGCGTGTTCCACGGCATCGCCATTGGCGCGGACGGATTAACAAGCGGTGAGGTGGTGTTCAATACGGCCATGACCGGTTATCAAGAAATCCTCACCGACCCCTCCTACACCCGCCAGATTGTTACCCTCACCTATCCCCATATCGGCAATACCGGCATTAACGCAGAAGACATTGAGTCCGCCTCTATTGCCGCGGCAGGGCTGGTCATTCGTGATCTACCGTTAATGGCTAGCAGCTTCCGCTCAGAGCAGTCGCTGTCGGATTACCTAAAAAGCCAGAATGTGCTGGGCATTGCCGATATTGATACCCGCCGCCTAACGCGCATTTTGCGCGATAAAGGCGCGCAGAACGGGGCGATTCTAGCGGGTGCTGATGCTGAGGGTGATCATGCTGTGGCGCGGGCGCTGGAAGCCGCCAAGGCTTTCCCTGGTCTGAAGGGCATGGATCTGGCCAAAGAAGTGTCGTGTAAAGAAGCCTACGAGTGGTCCGAAGGCGAGTGGACATTGGGGGAAGGTTACGCCGACGCTTCGCAAAGTGAGCGGCCTTACCATGTGGTGGCATATGATTACGGCGTGAAATTCAACATCCTGCGCATGCTGGCCGCCCGCGGCTGCCGCCTGACGGTGGTGCCCGCGCAAACCCCCGCCGCTGACGTGCTGGCGATGAAGCCTGATGGCGTGTTTTTAGCCAATGGTCCCGGCGACCCAGAGCCCTGCGACTACGCTATTAAAGCGATTCGAGACGTACTGGAAACCGATATTCCGGTGTTTGGTATCTGCCTGGGCCACCAGCTGCTGGCGCTCGCCGCCGGGGCGAAGACGGTCAAAATGAGCCACGGCCACCATGGTGCCAACCACCCGGTGCAGGATTTGGCTACCGGCACAGTAATGATCACCAGCCAGAACCACGGCTTTGCGGCGGATGAGGCAACACTGCCTGCCAATGTACGCGCAACGCACCGGTCGCTGTTCGACGGCACCTTGCAAGGGATTGAGCTCACCGACCGACCCGCGTTCAGCTTTCAGGGTCACCCGGAAGCGAGTCCCGGCCCGCGTGATGTGGCGCCGCTGTTTGATCGCTTCGTAGGCATGATGCAGGCGCGTCGCTAACGCGCCCTGTCGCATCACCGTATCGCCGTCTTTTTGTCGCTCATCGTCACCATTTTTTGCGGGAACCGTTATGCCTAAGCGTACCGACATCAACACTATTTTGATCATTGGCGCTGGCCCGATTGTGATCGGCCAGGCCTGCGAATTCGACTACTCTGGCGCCCAGGCGTGTAAAGCACTGCGCGAAGAGGGTTACCGGGTTGTTTTGGTCAACTCCAATCCCGCCACTATCATGACCGACCCGGCCATGGCCGATGCCACCTACATCGAGCCAATTACCTGGCAGACGGTAGAGAAGATCATCGAGGCGGAGCGCCCCGACGCGATTCTGCCGACCATGGGTGGTCAGACGGCGCTGAACTGCGCCCTTGAGCTTGAAAAACATGGCGTACTGGAGAAGTTCGGCGTCGAGATGATCGGTGCCAACGCCGATGCGATTAACATGGCCGAAGACCGCGATCTGTTTGATCAGGCCATGAAGCGCATTGGTTTGGAGTGCCCGAAAGCGAAAATCGCCCACACCATGGATGAGGCGTGGGAGATTCAGGCGGAACTGGGTTTCCCGACGATTATTCGCCCCTCCTACACCATGGGCGGCTCCGGCGGTGGCGTGGCGTACAACAAGGAAGAGTTCGAAGAGATCTGCACCCGCGGTTTTGAACTCTCCAACAACCACGAGCTGCTCATCGATGAGTCGCTGCTGGGTTGGAAAGAGTACGAGATGGAAGTGGTGCGCGACAAAAACGACAACTGCATCATCGTCTGCGCGATTGAAAACTTCGATCCCATGGGCGTGCACACCGGTGACTCGATTACCGTGGCCCCGGCACAAACGCTGACGGATAAAGAGTATCAGATCATGCGTGACGCCAGCCTCGCGGTGCTGCGCGAGATTGGTGTAGAGACCGGTGGCTCTAACGTCCAGTTCGGTATGGACCCCAAAACCGGTCGTTTGGTAGTCATTGAGATGAACCCGCGGGTGTCGCGCTCCTCGGCGCTGGCCTCTAAAGCGACCGGTTTCCCGATTGCTAAAATCGCGGCGAAATTGGCGATTGGCTATACCCTGGACGAGCTACAGAACGATATTACCGGCGGGCGTACGCCGGCATCATTTGAGCCGTCTATCGATTACGTGGTCACTAAGATTCCGCGCTTCACCTTTGAGAAATTCCCCCAGGCTAACGATCGCCTGACGACGCAGATGAAGTCGGTGGGCGAGGTGATGGCGATTGGCCGTACGTTCCAGGAGTCGCTGCAGAAAGCGCTGCGCGGTCTGGAAACCGGCAACGATGGCCTTGATCCGATCATTACTGATTTCACGCCGGACAATATGGCGATTATCCAGGGTGAGCTCCAGGCCGCCGGTGCTGAGCGTATTTTCTACGTGGCGGATGCCATGCGCTCGGGCATGAGCGTCGATGAGGTCTTTGCCCTAACCAATATCGACCCTTGGTTCCTGGTCCAGCTGGAAGATCTGGTGCTGACTGAAAATGCCGTTGCCAAGCGCTCGCTGACTGATTTCTCTGCCCGTGAGATCTATCAGCTCAAGCGCAAAGGTTTTGGCGATGCGCGCCTGGCTAAGCTGCTCAGCGTCAGCGAAAAAGAGTTCCGTCAAACCCGTCAGGCTGCCGGTATTCGCCCGGTTTACAAGCGCGTTGATACCTGTGCTGCGGAGTTTGCCTCGGACACCGCCTATATGTACTCCACCTATGAAGAGGAGTGCGAAGCGGATGTGTCTGACCGTCAGAAAATTATGGTACTGGGCGGTGGTCCTAACCGTATCGGCCAGGGTATCGAGTTTGACTACTGCTGCGTTCACGCCGCCTTCGCCATGCGCGACGACGGCTATGAAACCATCATGGTCAACTGCAACCCGGAAACCGTCTCGACCGACTACGACACCTCTGATCGTCTCTACTTTGAGCCGGTCACATTGGAAGACGTGCTCGAAATCGCCGACAAAGAGAAGCCGGTGGGCGTGATCGTTCAGTTCGGTGGTCAAACGCCACTAAAACTGGCTCGCGAGCTGGAGGCGGCCGGTGTGCCGATCATCGGTACCACGCCGGACGCCATCGACCGCGCCGAAGACCGCGAACGCTTCCAGGTGATGATCGACAAGCTGGGCCTGAAGCAGCCGCCTAATGCTACAGCGCGCAGCTTTGCCGAGGCCTTCGATAAAGCCGAAGCGATTGGCTACCCGCTGGTGGTGCGTCCCAGCTACGTGCTGGGTGGCCGGGCCATGGAGATCGTTTACGACGCCTCTGAGCTTGAAAACTATATGACCCACGCGGTGAAAGTCTCTAATGACTCACCGGTGCTGCTGGATCACTTTTTGAGTGCTGCGATCGAGATCGACATCGATGCGGTGTCGGATGGTCACCAGGTGGTGATCGGCGGCATCATGCAGCACGTAGAGCAAGCGGGCGTTCACTCCGGTGACTCCGCCTGTGCGCTGCCGCCTTACTCGCTGCCTGCGGATGTGCAGGATGAGATGCGCCATCAGGTGAAACAGATGGCGGTTGAGCTGGGCGTGAAGGGCTTAATGAACGTGCAGCTTGCCTGGCAGGATGGCGAGATCTACGTGATCGAGGTGAATCCCCGCGCCTCGCGCACCGTGCCCTTTGTATCGAAGTGCATCGGCACCTCGCTGGCACAGATTGCGGCTCGTTGCATGGCTGGAAAAACGCTTGCTGAGCAGGGCTTTGAGCGCGAAATCGTACCGCACTTCTATAGTGTTAAAGAGGCGGTCTTCCCGTTTAATAAATTCCAGGGGGTTGACCCGATTCTCTCGCCGGAAATGAAGTCCACTGGTGAGGTGATGGGCTCTGGGGATACTTTTGCAGAAGCCTTTTTCAAGGCGCAGTTGGGGGCGGGTGAAGCGATTCCTGGGCTAACCGGCGAGCGTAAGGCATTTTTGTCTGTGCGCGAACCCGATAAGGCAGGGATTATCGAAGTGGGTCGTTCTCTGTTAGCATTAGGCTTTACGCTATGTGCAACACGGGGAACAGCGGCTGCTTTGGAAGCGGCTGGGCTTGCCGTGGAACATGTCAATAAAGTCTACGAAGGACGTCCCCATATCGTCGATCTGCTCAAGAACGACGAAATCGCCTACATTGTGAACACTACCGAAGGTCGCCAGGCAATCAACGACTCTTCGGTCATTCGCCGTACTGCTCTCGCGCGCAAGGTGCCCTATGCGACCACCTTGGCGGGCGCTAATGCTGTTTGCATGGCGCTTGAGTACGGTAGGGAGATTACGGTGCGGCGCCTTCAGGATCTGCATGCAGGAGCAAGTCAATGAACAAGGTCCCGATGACGGTTGCGGGAGAAAGAAGTCTTCGCGAAGAGCTGAATTACCTCAAAGGCGAAGCGCGTCCGCAGGTAATCGCGGCCATCGCCGAAGCGCGTGAACACGGCGATCTAAAAGAGAATGCCGAGTATCACGCTGCTCGCGAGCAGCAAGGGTTTATCGAAGGGCGGATTCAGGAGATCGAAAGTAAACTCTCCGTCGCGCAGGTGATTGATGTCACTAAACTGCCGAAAACCGGCAAAGTGATTTTCGGCGTAACCGTGTCGCTCATCAATCTCGATACTGATGCGGAAGTCACTTACCGTATCGTCGGCGAAGATGAGGCGGATATTAAGTCTGGCCGTATCTCGGTCACTTCTCCCATCGCCCGTGCTTTGATCGGCAAGGAAGAGGGTGATGTCGTGGTGGTGAAAACCCCCGGCGGCGAAGTCGAATACGAAATAAGTAGCGTCGAGTACGTTTGATAAAAAAACGCCCCTTCAATTGACCATGGTTAGGTCGGTTGAAGGGGCGTTTTCGTGTAGCAGCATTCGTTTTGGAATGAGTGCAATCTAACGGTTAATGCCGACCGTGGTGGTTCTCGAAGCGGGTAACATTAGAAAGCTTCGGGTTCACCTGTGGGTTTCTGCGATAGAGCAGCGCCATTTTGCCAATGGTTTGCACAAGGTCGGCGCGGCTGTTGGCGATCAGTTCGGCTATCATGGCAGCCCGATCATCACGCTCAGGAAGGGCGAGCTTCACTTTGATCAGTTCATGATCGGTGAGTGCGCGGTTAAGTTCTGCGAGCAAATTTTCGGAGACGCCGTTCTCAGAAACGGTGACCACTGGGTTAAGATGGTGGCCAATGCTACGAAATGCTTTCTTTTGTGCCTGTGACAAGCTCATGGTATCTTGCGGTATCCCGGTTAGCGCTTAACGCTCCATCTTACGGTGAAACGTCACCGAGTGAAAGCGATCGCGTGAATGCGCCCATCTCTTATTTCAGTGTTAGATTCCTACATGCAGCAAAAGCCCCCAAACCGTAAACACTCCGTCAGCAAGACCAGTAATAACTGGAAGAAGGAGCATTTTGACGACCAGTATGTGAAGCAGAGTTGGCAGGATGGCTATCGCTCCCGTGCCAGCTACAAGCTGATCGAGCTGGATGAGAAGGATAAGTTGCTACGACCTGGAATGACGGTGATTGACCTAGGCGCAGCCCCCGGCGGATGGAGTCAAATTGCCGCTGAGCGGGTGGGGCCTGAAGGTGTGGTGATCGCATCTGATATTCTCGAAATGGATGCGCTGGCCGGGGTAGATTTCATCCAGGGGGACTTTACCGAAGAGGCTGTATTGGAAGCGATACTAAATCGCCTCGATAATCGCCGTGTAGACCTTGTGATGTCGGACATGGCCCCCAATATGAGTGGTATGGCAGCGATTGATCAACCCCAGGCGATGTACTTAGTGGAGCTAGCGTTAGAACTCGCTCGCGAAACGTTGTCACCCGGTGGCCGATTTTTAGCTAAAGTATTCCAGGGGGAAGGGTTTGACGCCTACTTGAAAGAGTTGCGCGGTAGCTTTAACAAAGTAGTGGCTCGAAAGCCGGATGCCTCGCGGGCACGTTCTCGTGAGGTCTATTTTCTGGCCGAAGGGTTTCGCGGGTGACTGGTCAGATGGTGCGGCAGTCGCTCGTATGGTTCATAGCCTAGATTTATCAGCGCGATTGCCAGACAGGCAAGCGCAACGTGTGTCACATTAGTCGCCATAAGTGCGCGTGACACAGATGGCCCGAGGCAGAATATAAGACGCTTTGGCAATGGTTGAACGCTTGATGCTGATGTAATGTCCTATTAGCAGGCTTCATTGAGCACTAGGGTTTAACTGACGGATTCTTGTAATGAGGGTAGCCCCTTGAACGATATGGCGAAGAACCTGATTCTGTGGTTGGTCATCGCGGCCGTCCTACTGACAGTGTTCAATAATTTCAGTACGGAAAGCGCACCGCAAAACACAAACTACTCTCAGTTTGTGCAACAGGTGCAAAATCAGCAGGTACGTAGCGTCACGATTGATGGTTACACCATCAGTGGTGAGCGCACGGATGGCTCTCAGTTTCAGACGATCCGCCCAGCGGCGGAGGATCCGAAGCTGATGGACGATCTGTTGAGCAATAATGTAACGGTCGTCGGTAAAGAGCCAGAACAGCAAAGTATCTGGACGCGCCTGCTTATCGCTAGCTTCCCGATTCTGCTGATTTTGGGCATTTTTATGTTCTTTATGCGCCAGATGCAGGGTGGAGCCGGCGGCGGCAAAGGCGGCCCAATGAGCTTTGGTAAATCGAAGGCCAAGCTGCTCTCTCAAGACCAGATCAAAACCACCTTTGCCGACGTGGCGGGCTGTGATGAAGCGAAGGAAGAAGTAGAAGAGCTGGTCGACTTCCTGCGCGACCCGACCAAGTTCCAGCGCCTGGGCGGTATGATTCCCCGCGGCGTTCTAATGGTGGGGCCTCCGGGTACCGGTAAAACGCTGTTGGCAAAGTCGATTGCTGGCGAAGCTAAAGTGCCGTTCTTCTCTATCTCGGGTTCTGACTTCGTTGAAATGTTTGTGGGTGTGGGTGCATCGCGTGTGCGCGACATGTTCGAACAGGCCAAGAAGCAGGCGCCGTGCATTATCTTTATCGATGAGATTGACGCCGTGGGCCGTTCACGTGGCACGGGCATGGGTGGTGGTAACGACGAGCGTGAGCAAACGTTGAACCAGCTGCTGGTCGAGATGGATGGTTTTGAAGCGAACGAAGGCATTATCGTCATCGCAGCCACTAACCGTCCTGATGTACTTGATCCTGCGTTAATGCGCCCAGGTCGCTTCGACCGTCAGGTCACCGTTGGTTTGCCCGATATCCGTGGTCGTGAACACATTTTGGGTGTTCACCTACGTAAAGTGCCATTGGCAGACGACGTTAAGCCGCAAATAATCGCACGCGGTACGCCAGGCTTCTCCGGTGCCGACTTGGCTAACTTGGTGAATGAGTCTGCGCTGTTCGCCGCGCGTCGTAACAAGCGCCTAGTCAGCATGGAAGAGCTTGAGCTGGCGAAAGACAAGATCATGATGGGCGCAGAGCGCAAATCGATGGTCATGACCGATAAAGAGAAGCTCAATACGGCTTACCATGAATCGGGTCACGCCATTATCGGCTTGGTCGTGCCTTCTCATGACCCCGTCTATAAGGTAACGATCATTCCCCGTGGCCGTGCGCTGGGTGTCACCATGTTCCTGCCGGAAGAGGATCGTTACAGCCTGTCGAAGCAACAAATTTTAGGGCAGATCTGCTCGCTGTTCGGTGGTCGTATTGCCGAGGAGATGACATTAGGCCCGAACGGCGTAACGACCGGTGCTTCTAACGACATCAAGCGTGCGACTGAGCTGGCTCATAACATGGTCGCTAAGTGGGGCTTGTCGGACGAAATGGGGCCGATCATGTACGACGAGGATGAGTCGCATCAATTCCTCGGTGGTCCCGGTCAGGGTGGTAGTAAGATGAAGTCGGGTGACACCACGACCCGCCTTGACAAGGAAGTCCGCAAAATTATTGATGACTGCTATGAGCAAGCGCGCCAAATCCTGACGGATAATCGCGATAAGCTTGATGCCATGGCAGAGGCACTAATGAAGTACGAGACTATTGATGCCACTCAGTTGAAGGACATCATGGAGGGGCGCGATCCCCGTCCGCCTGAAGGCTGGGACGACGGTGATTCATCCGGCGGTGGTACGCCTATTGGTGGCGGTGATAAGCCAAAAGTGCAAGAAGCCGATGATGATACGTCTAGTAATGCTTCAGGTAGTGATGGTGAAGAGGAAGATGACAAACCTCGCCGTCGGCCCTCGGATCCTCTCGGTGGAACTGCGGGTTCCTAGTGAAATGACTAGTTAGATCACCCCTCGTATGAGCCGAAGGCGCCCCGTCATGGGGCGCCTTTTTTGTTATGCTGTATATATCACTGCCATGTTTCTTTTCTTGACCAGGCTGAAGAATGAAATCAATGACCGACTCGTCCTCTATGCTAACCGCAGAAAATGCTTTTCATTTGCGGTGTGGTCGCCATCTGCTGGATCTCTCTTTTCCTCGCGTGATGGGGATTCTCAATGTCACTCCAGACTCCTTTTCTGATGGTGGACAGCACGTTGCACTGGATGACGCGCTGCGCCATGCCGAACGTATGCTGGCGGAAGGGGCTGCAATGATAGACGTGGGGGGCGAGTCGACCCGGCCTGGCGCTACGCCTGTTAGCCCTCAGCAGGAGTTGGATCGTGTGGCGCCGGTAGTGGAGGTTCTGGTGCGCGAGCTGGACGCCCTGGTGTCGGTGGATACCAGTTGCCCGACGGTTATACGCGAGGCGAGCGAGCTGGGCGCTGGGATGATCAACGACGTGCGCGCGCTGGAGCGCGAAGGCGCGCTGCTTGCGGCAGTAGGGAGTGGTCTACCTGTTTGCTTGATGCATCGCCAGGGCGAGCCGCAAGATATGCAGCACGCGCCCGCTTATCGCCGCCCAATAGAAGAGGAAGTGGCGGATTATTTGGCGCGCCGAGTCGCCGAGTGCGAGGCAGCCGGGCTGCGCCGTAATCGACTTTTAATTGACCCTGGTTTTGGCTTCGGCAAAACCGTCGAACACAATCTACGCTTACTCAAATATATGGAAACTCTACAGTCACTGGAGCTTCCATTGCTGGTGGGTATGTCGCGCAAGAGCATGATTGGAAAAGTGTTGGGTCGACCGGTGGAGGAGCGTCTCTCAGGAGGTTTGGCGCTCGCTGCGATGGCGGTCGAGCGTGGAGCGAATATTTTGCGCGTGCATGATGTCGCTGCAACGGTAGATGCAGTCAATATGGCGTGGGCGGTACTACAAGAAGGCTGCGAGCCGCCGCTGAACAAGGAGTTTAACGCATGACTAGGCGCTATTTTGGGACAGACGGAATCCGTGGCACGGTGGGTCAATCACCCATTACGGCCGACTTTATGCTCAAGCTAGGCTGGGCGGCGGGGCAGGTGCTGCGCCGTGATAAAGGTCGGACGCGGGTGCTCATCGGTAAAGATACGCGTATTTCTGGTTATATGTTTGAGTCCGCTTTAGAGGCGGGGCTTTCGGCAGCTGGTGTCGATGTCTCGCTCCTTGGGCCAATGCCGACGCCAGGTATCGCCTACTTAACGCGGACGTTCCGCGCTGATGCGGGGATTGTGATTTCGGCATCGCACAATCCATATGATGATAATGGCATCAAGTTCTTCTCCGCGGAAGGCAAAAAGCTTCCCGATGAAACGGAAGATCGGATTGAGGAGATGCTCGAGGCGCCATTGACCACAGCAGAAGCCGCCCAGTTGGGTAAAGCAACCCGCATCGATGATGCTGCTGGTCGTTACATCGAATATTGCAAATCAACCCTGCCCGATCGGCTAAGCCTGCACGGCCTTAAAGTCGTGCTGGATTGCGCCCATGGCGCCACTTACCATATCGCGCCTAATGTGTTTCGTGAGCTTGGAGCTAACGTCACTACCATTGGCTCTGCACCTGACGGGTTAAACATTAATCAGCAGGTGGGGTCAACTCATCCCGCTGCGCTGCGCGCTGCTGTGATCCAGCAAAACGCTGATTTGGGAATCGCTTTTGACGGTGATGGTGATCGCGTGCTGCTGGTTGATGGCAATGGCCGCGAAGTCGACGGCGACGATATTCTCTATTTAATTGCGCGCGATCGTCACGAGCGTGGTTTGCTTCAAGGTGGCGTGGTGGGCACCTTAATGTCTAATTTTGGCCTCGCAATGGCGCTGAATAAACTGGGCATTCCTTTTGAGCGGGCTAAGGTGGGTGATCGCTTTGTCATGGAGCGGATGGCGGCCAATGGCTGGGAACTAGGCGGTGAGGCGTCGGGGCACATTGTCTGTGGTCATGTGCAGACCACCGGCGATGGAATTGTCTCTGCGCTACAGGTGTTGGCGCTGATGATGCGTGAGCAAAAGAGCCTGCCCACGCTATTAAAAGAGTTAGAGAAAGTGCCGCAGGTATTGGTCAATGTGCGTTTGCCCGCACATGCAAGTGCCAAAGAAGTGATGGAATCTGCGCCTTTGCAGGAAGCAGTTGCCGCCCTAGAGCATGAGTTAGGAGATGAAGGGCGAGTGTTGCTGCGTCCGTCAGGCACCGAGCCATTGATTCGTGTGATGGTGGAAGGGCGTGCGCATTTAGATGTCGAGCAATTGGCGCGTGGCCTTGCTGATCAAGTCCAGGCGCTAATTAAATAAGGGGGCTCAGCCCGTTGGCACCATAAACCGGTTCCTGAAACCAGTCGTGTGCTTACAACAGCGGTTGTCTTGACAAGGCCGCTCCTATACCATTTCGCTCCACCTTGAGTGAGGAGAGTCGATGCGTACGCCTTTAATTGCCGGTAACTGGAAAATGAACGGTTCCGTGGCGTTGATCAATGAATTCGGCCAGGCCTTCTCTGCTGCCGTATCGCCAAAGAACGTGGATGTGGTTATTATTCCGCCGTTCCCCTATTTGGATGCGGCACGCCACGCGTTTGAAGGTACGGTGTTGTCATTAGGTGCACAAACATTAAATCCCATCCACTCCGGGGCGCATACCGGTGAAGTGAGTGGCCGCATGCTCAAAGAGTTTGCAGTCTCTTATGTCTTGGTGGGGCACTCCGAGCGACGCCAGCTTTATAAAGAGAGCGATGAGCAAATTTTCGCGCGTCTATTGGCAGCGTTAAGTTTCGATCTAAAGCCGATCCTTTGTGTGGGCGAGTCTTTAGAGGAGCGTGACGCAGGTCGCACGATGGAGGTAGTGCTTCGTCAAGTAGGCTATGTCATGTCCCGCTTAGAGCCCGACCAGCGCAAGCAGGTCGTGATTGCCTATGAGCCCGTTTGGGCCATTGGCACTGGGCGCACGGCGACGCCCGAGCAAGCCCAGGAGGTCATGGCAGGCATTCGTGCTTACCAAGCGGGTTTTGATAAGGGGTTAGCCGAACAGCTGCGTTTGCTATACGGCGGCAGTATGAACGCAAGTAATGCGGCTGAGCTGCTCGCTCAGCCGGATATCGACGGCGGTCTAGTGGGCGGAGCCTCACTCAAGATCGATGATTTTTATGCCATTTGTCAGTCAGCAGGATAACGCCATGCAAGTTGCAATTCTTATGATTCATGTGGTGATTGCGGTCGCCCTGGTGGTACTCATTCTGCTTCAGCAGGGTAAAGGTGCCGAAGCCGGTGCCGCTTTTGGGGGCGGCGCCTCACAAACCGTGTTTGGTTCGCGTGGCAGCGGTAACTTCCTGTCGCGCACCACGGCTATTTTGGCGGCGGGTTTCTTCGTTACCTCAATGGCGCTGGCTTACTTCGCCACCCAGGCCGGTCAGGCGCCGGAAGCAGGTATTCCGGACTCGCGTTTGATCGAGCAGCAGCAAAGTGTTCCGACGCTTGACGACAGGCCTGCGGACGTGGATAATACCGCGCCAGTGCTAGAGGAAAGCAGCGAGTAAGCAGTTGCCCGTTGTTTAGTTAGATAGCGTTTCTTTAGCCTCCCCTGATGCCGAAGTGGTGGAATTGGTAGACACGCTATCTTGAGGGGGTAGTGACCGTATGGTCGTGCGGGTTCAAGTCCCGCCTTCGGCACCATCTGTTTTGCTGGTTCGCCAGCTTCCCAGAATGTTTTTCTTTACTGTCAAATGGCAATTTCGCATTTAACAGCTAAACGAAAACAGCTTTAAGTAAGATGTTCTTGAAGCAAGTAGTCCTTGACGTAAGTAGCTTTAGTGTCTATTATCGTCGACCTAGATTGATGCGGGGTGGAGCAGTCTGGTAGCTCGTCGGGCTCATAACCCGAAGGTCATCGGTTCAAATCCGGTCCCCGCTACCATTTCCTAGTAGCATGTAGATAGCTTGTTTTCTTTGTACTACTCTTGAAAACACTCACTCTTGCCAGGCAATGCCGGTTACATGTTTCTAAGATGGTACTCAAGGTTTCTTTCAAAAAGCCCCTTCCAGTGAAGGGGCTTTTTGTTAGCAGCTTTTGGATAGCGAGCGCTTTTGTAAACGAAAGCGCCTTAAGAGCGGATGTCGTCCGGATTGCCGGAGACACATTCCCGAGTAACGCCAATCAGCCACCTAGCTTTTTTACTAACTCCTGGCCAGGTGCCTGATGCAACGGCTATAGGAGCTTTGTCTGTGGCCACTAAACACGCTGCGCTTCACGCGCTAATCGAACCTGTTGTTGCTGCCATGGGCTTTGAGCTATGGGGCATCGACCATCTTTCCCAGGGCAAAAATTCGCGGCTGGTGATTTATATCGAGCGCGAGAGTGGTGTCAGCGTGGAAGACTGCGCAGATATTAGCCGCCAAGTCAGTGCTGTTATGGATGTGGAAGACCCCATTGCCGGTGAATACCGGTTGGAAGTCTCCTCGCCAGGCATGGCACGTCCCTTGTATTCCCTGGATCAGTTTTCCCGCTTTCAAGGTCATCACGTCGCGCTCAAGTTGCGCACTGCCTTTGACGGGCGGCGCAAGTATCAAGGGCTTTTGGTCGGTGTTGAGGGAGATGAAGTACTCATACAGCTGGATGGCGAAGAGTATTGCTTTCCTATTGAGAGTATTGATTCTGCTCACATTGTACCGCGGTTCGACGATTGACCGAGTGGCGGCGCTGCCGGCAGGCTGCCGGGGTGATGCACATAAGGATAGGTTTTCTGGCGAGGCATACGCATGAGTAAAGAAATTTTAATGGTCGTTGACGCGATCTCCAATGAGAAGGGCGTCCCGCGTGACGTTATCTTCGAGGCGGTAGAAGCCGCTCTTGCGAGTGCGTCACGTAAGCGTTTTGATAAAGAAGAAGCCAATGTGCGCGTGCATATTGACCGTCGCACCGGTGAATACGAAACTTTCCGCTTCTGGACGGTCGTGGAAGACGACGAGTTCGAAACGCCAGATTACGAAATTAAAGAGACCATCGCTGAGCAGCGTGATCCGCCGCTGAAACTAGGCGATGTGGTCGAAAAAAGCATCGAAAATGCGTCGTTTGGTCGTATCGCTGCACAAACCGCCAAGCAGGTGATCGTACAGAAAGTACGCGAAGCTGAGCGGGCTGAGGTAGTGCGCCAATATGCCGATCGCGAAGGCGAACTGGTTGCGGGCATCGTTAAAAAGACCACACGTGATGGCCTGATCATTGATTTGGGCGAAAACGCCGAAGCGTTTTTGCCGCGCAATGAAATGATTCACGGCGAGCGTTACCGCATGAACGAGCGGGTGCGCGCCTTGTTGGTCAAAGTAGACCCAGAAGCTCGCGGCGCCCAACTCCAGCTGTCGCGCACGTGTCCTGAATTGATCATCGAGCTGTTCAAAATTGAAGTACCCGAAATCGCTGAGCAGCTGATTGAGATTAAAGGTGCTGCTCGTGATCCCGGTTCGCGCGCCAAAATTGCCGTTAAAACCAATGATCGCCGCATTGACCCCGTCGGTGCGTGCGTGGGTATGCGCGGTTCGCGCGTTCAAGCCGTCTCTTCGGAGCTGCAAAATGAACGCGTTGATATCGTGCTGTGGGACGACAATCCCGCCCAATTGGTTATCAATGCCATGGCGCCCGCCGATGTTGGGTCTATTCTAGTGGACGAAGACGCCCACGCGATGGATGTGGCCGTGGCACAAGATAACCTTGCTCAAGCCATTGGCCGGAGCGGTCAGAACGTACGTTTAGCCTCTGAGCTTACCGGCTGGCGGATTAACGTCATGACCGAAGAGGAAGCAGAGTCTAAGCGCGACCAAGAGATTGATAGCCTGGTCGACTCCTTTATCCAGCACCTTGAAGTGGATGAAGATGTCGCCCGCCTGTTAGTGGAAGAGGGGTTCACAACCCTGGAAGAAGTCGCCTACGTGCCGCTGGAAGAGATGCTCGAAATCGAAGAGTTCGATGAAGATTTAGTCGAAGCGCTTCGTGCACGTGCGAAAGACGAGCTGCTGACGATGGCAATTGCCTCGGAAGAAGCGCTAGACGGTGCCCAACCAGCAGCAGATCTGCTGGAAATGGATGGCATGGAGCGCCACCTGGCCTTCATTCTGGCCAGTCGCGGCATCGTTACCATGGAAGATCTCGCCGAGCAGTCTGTCGACGATCTGGTCGATATCGAGGAGTTGGACGAAGCGCGCGCAGCGGCACTGATCATGACTGCCCGTGCGCCCTGGTTTGAAGTCGATGACGCATCGGATTCGAACACACAGTAAACAGGTCACGGGCTGAGGAGGGTCAATATGTCAGATATGACAGTTAAAGATTTCGCAGGAAAGGTGGGCCGTGATGTGCCTCGCCTACTAGAGCAAATGAAAGAAGCGGGCTTAAAGCACGCTTCTGAAAGCGATGCTGTGTCTGAAGAAGATAAGCAGAAGCTGCTAAGTTTCTTGAAAAAGAGCCACGGTGGTAGCGATACCCCTGAAGCGGGTAAAAATCGCATCACCCTGACGCGCAAAACCCGTAGCCGTATCAATACCGGCGAACGTGGCAAAACCATCGAAGTGCAGGTACGTAAAAAGAAAACTTACGTTAAAAGTGCTGAAGATGAGAAGCCGAAAGCCGCAGAACCTAGCTACACGGGCCCACGCCAGTTAGTCGGCGATATGGCGGAAGCGGAAGCCGAGCGCAAAGTAACCGATGCGCGTGAAGCTGAAGAAAAAGCCGCTGCGAAGAAAGCTCGCGCTGCACAGGTAGCGGAAGCCACTGCGCGCAGCAATAAAGAAGCTGAAGCGACGGCACGTGGCAATAAAGAAGCTGAATCAACGCCCAAAGCCGCCAAAACAGCTGCTACGCCTGATATTGAAGTGCCCAATCTAGAGATTGATGACACGCCGTCCGGTGACGATATGCCGCCAGCGCCGCCGAAAGAAGGCCGCTCTGACCGTCGTACCGCTCCGCCGAAGAAAACGGCAGCGAAGGCCAAAGGTCGTCGTGACGATGAAGATCGTGGTGACCGCGAAGAGCGCAAGCGCGGTGGCGGCGGTAAGAAGGTCAAACGTGCCGAGCAACGTCGTGGTGGTCGTCGTGGTGGCAACCAAACCGGCAATGGCAAGCACGCTTTCCAGAAGCCGACCCAGCCGATCGTGCGTGAAGTATCGATCCCTGAATCGATCAGCGTAGCGGAATTGGCCGACAAGATGTCAATCAAAGCCAATGAAGTGATCAAGGCCATGTTTAACATGGGTGCGGCGGTTACCATCAACCAAACCATCGATCAGGATACGGCTGCGATCGTGGTAGAAGAGATGGGCCATACGCCGAAGCTGGTGAAAGATGACGCGCTGGAAACGGAAATGCTTGAAGGCATCTCCTATGAAGGTGAAGAGATCACGCGTTCACCCGTTGTTACGGTGATGGGTCACGTTGACCACGGTAAGACTTCGCTGCTGGATTACATCCGTAAAGCGAAAGTAGCGACCGGTGAAGCGGGTGGTATTACCCAGCATATCGGTGCCTACCACGTGGAAGATAACCACGGTGGCGTTACCTTCCTGGATACCCCAGGCCACGCGGCGTTTACCGCTATGCGTGCCCGTGGTGCCAAGGCAACGGACGTCGTCATTCTGGTTGTCGCCGCAGATGACGGCGTGATGCCGCAGACGATTGAAGCGATTGAGCACTCCAAAGCCGCTGAAGTACCGATGGTGGTGGCGGTGAACAAGATCGATAAGCAGGGCATCGACCTGGATCGCATCAAGAACGAGCTTTCCCAGCACGGCGTGATTTCAGAAGAGTGGGGCGGTGATACTCAGTTTGTTCACGTGTCTGCTAAGACCGGTGAAGGTATGGAAGAGCTGCTGGAAGCGATCCAGTTGGCCTCCGAAGTGCTTGAGTTAAAAGCCGTGCCTTCCGCGCCGGGTAAAGGTGTTGTAGTTGAATCACGCCTTGATAAAGGCCGTGGTCCGGTCGCTACCGTGCTGGTTCAGAACGGCACGCTGAAAAAGGGCGATATCGTCCTGGCTGGCCTGCACTACGGTCGTGTACGTGCGCTGACCAACGAACTTGCCCAGCAGGTTGATTCGGTTGGCCCTGCGATGCCGGTAGAAATTCAAGGCTTGGGCGGTACGCCGGATGCCGGTGATGACTTTATGGTCGTTGCTGACGAGAAGAAAGCTCGCGAAGTAGCGAACTTCCGTCAAGGCAAATACCGCGAAGTGCGCCTGGCACGTCAGCAGAAGGCCAAGCTGGAGAACATGTTCAGCCAGATGGGCCAAGACGAAGTGGCCAAGGTCAACATCGTCCTCAAAGCCGACGTTCAAGGCTCGCTGGAAGCGATCAAAGGCGCCTTGGAAGAGCTCTCCACCGATGAAGTCGAAGTGGCGGTGGTCTCTTCGGGTGTCGGTGGTATCACCGGTACCGATGCCAACCTGGCGCTTGCGTCTGAAGCCATCGTCGTCGGCTTTAACGTCCGTGCTGATGCCGCTGCCCGTGAGATTGTTGAGCGCGAAGGCCTGGATCTGCGTTACTACAGCGTCATCTACCAGCTGATCGACGAGGTCAAGCAGGCGATGAGCGGTATGCTCGCACCTGAGTGGAAAGAAGAGATCGTTGGTATTGCTGAAGTACGCGACGTCTTCCGTGCGCCGAAAATTGGTGCCATCGCCGGTTGTATGGTGATTGAAGGCAACGTGCATCGTAATAAGAAGATCCGCGTGTTGCGTGATGACGTAGTAATCTACGAAGGCGAGCTCGAATCGCTGCGCCGCTTCAAAGACGATGTGCAGGAAGTGCGCAACGGTATGGAGTGTGGCATCGGCGTGAAGAACTACAACGATGTCCAAGTCGGCGATAAGATCGAAGTCTTCGACCAAGTGAAGGTCGAGCGTAGCCTGTAAGGCTGCGAGGAGCTAAACATGCGCGAATTTAAGCGTACCGACCGGGTAGCCGACCAGCTCCAAAAGGAGCTGGCGGTACTTATTCAACGCGAAGTGAAAGACCCACGTTTAGGCATGGTCACGGTGAGCGGTGTCACCGTTAGTCGTGATCTTGGCTACTCCGATGTCTATGTCACTCTGTTGGGTGAGCAAGAGCCCGAGCGTATTAAAGAGAACCTGCAGGTGCTTAAGCGCGCTGCCGGTTTTCTAAGAAGTCAGATTGCTAAGCGCATCAAGCTACGTCACGTCCCAGAGCTGCGTTTTCATTTCGATGAAAGCGTGGTACGCGGTCAGCATCTCTCTTCATTGATTGATGAAGCCGTGACCACGGATCGTGCACGCTATGAAAACGATGATGATTATCAAGATAGCGACGATTACCAAGACAGTAGCCAGGACACTGACGCCCAGCAAAGTGAGGAAACTCGCTAGTGGCGCGTCAACGTCGCGGTTTGCCGGTCAATGGCGTATTGCTGCTGGATAAGCCTAAGGGTGTTTCCAGCAACCATGCGCTGCAGCGTGTGCGTCGGCTGTTTCAGGCTCAAAAAGCTGGACACACCGGCACGCTAGACCCTATGGCAACCGGCTTATTGCCGATTTGCCTAGGTGAAGCGACCAAGTTTTCATCGCACTTGCTAGAAGCCGACAAGGTGTATCGCACCCGGGTAGAGCTAGGGGTGATCACCGATACCGGTGATGCGGAAGGCGCGATGATTGAGCAGCATGAGGTTCCCAGCCTAACCGTCGATGACGTGGAGGCCGTGCTCACCCGTTTTCGTGGTGAGATTGACCAAGTGCCGCCGATGTATTCGGCGCTAAAGCATCAGGGCAAAAAACTCTACGAGTTAGCCCGTGAAGGCAAGCACGTAGAGCGTGCAGCACGGCGCATAAGCGTGTATGATGCGCGCCTGCTATCGTTTGAAGGCACTGCTTTCGAGCTGGAAGTCAGTTGCAGTAAAGGCACTTACATCCGCACGTTAGCCGAAGATATTGGTCAAGCGCTTGGCTGTGGCGCGCACATCAGTCAACTAAGAAGGCTCAAAACAGGGCCTTTTTTAGCCGACGCGATGTGGACGCTAGAGGCGCTGGAAGCATTGGCGGATCAAGCGGCGCTTGAAGCTGAGCTAATGCCCGTGGATGTGCTGGTCGATCATTTACCGTTACTAACGGTAGACGACACAGCCCATTCTCGTTTGGCCCATGGCCAGCCCGCTACTCTCGAAACCGGCGCATTAGCCCCGGACGAAGTAGCTAGACTTTATTACGCTGAGACGTTTATCGGCCTTGGCGTAGTGAAAGGTGCCCAGGAAGTGGCGCCTAAGCGACTGTTAAGTACCGTCGCTATTTCGTGAGATACGTTGCAAGGAAGCGACCATCTACGTGAAAATAGTAGCCTGAGACTGCAAATATGCGTGGTCTCAACCATTCATTTTTAGGCATATTGCTTACTGGAGAGACAGATGGCTTTAACCGCTGAGAAGAAGGCCGAGATCGTCACCGAATACGGCCGCGGCGATAACGATACCGGTTCCCCTGAAGTGCAGGTTGCACTGCTGAGCGCCAACATTAATGGCCTGCAGGATCACTTCAAGACCAACAAACAGGATCACCACTCTCGTCGTGGTCTGATCCGCATGGTTAACCAGCGCCGTAAGCTGCTGGACTACCTAAAGCGTAAAGATTTCGAACGCTATCAGTCTCTGATTCAGCGTTTAGGTCTGCGTCGTTAAGCGTTAACGGCAACGATTAGAAACGGGCAGCTCCCAAAGAGCTGCCCGTTTTTTTATGTGTCGTGTTTACCTTAATAGTCCTGAGCGCGAGACAGAACAGGTAGCCGTATCGCGCTCCAGCGCCTAGAATGGTAGCGAGTCAAAACGACCTAAACGAATAGACAAGTAGATATTGATAATGCTGAAGGAAGTCGCTGTGAATCCGGTAAAGAAAACGTTCCAGTACGGTCGTAGCACCGTCACGCTCGAAACCGGGCGTATTGCTCGCCAGGCTACCGGCGCTGTCATGGTCACAATGGATGACACCGTCGTACTGTGTACCGTGGTTGCTCGTAAAGAGGCAAACCCGAGCCAACCCTTTTTCCCCCTCTCGGTACACTACCAAGAGAAAACCTACGCAGTGGGCAAAATTCCTGGCGGCTTCTTCAAGCGCGAAGGACGCCCCACTGAGAAAGAGACGCTGACCTCGCGCCTGATTGATCGCCCGATCCGTCCGCTGTTCCCAAAGGGTTTTATGAACGAAGTACAGGTCGTCTGTACCGTTCTCTCCACTGATCGTAACCACGACCCGGATATTGCCGCTTTGCTTGGCACCTCCGCGGCGCTGAGCATCTCTGGTGTACCGTTTAGTGGCCCGATTGGCGCAGCGCGCGTGGGCTTTAACGAAGAGCAAGGCTACTTCCTCAACCCAACGGTTGAAGAACTGGCCACCTCTGAACTCGACATGGTCGTCGCCGGTACTGAAAAAGCCGTGCTGATGGTTGAGTCTGAGGCCAAAGAGCTGCTCGAAGACGAAATGCTGGGTGCCGTGCTGTTTGGCCACCAGGAAATGCAGGTCGCCATCAATGCGATCAAGGAACTGGCCGCTGAAGCGGGCAAGCCGCGCTGGGAGTGGCAGGCCGCCGAAGAGAACCAGGCGCTCAAAGCTGCCATGGCCGGTGCGTTTGAAGCGAAGGTGGGCGATGCTTACCGCATCACCGACAAAATGCAGCGCCAGGATGCACTGGCTGAGTTGAAAGACCAGGCGATTGAACAACTGGCAGCCGATGAAGGCGAACCGGTTAATGACAAGTTCAGTAAAGATGAAGTGAAAGGTGCCTTTGCTGCCCTGGAAAAGCGCGTTGTGCGTTCACGGGTGGTAAAAGGCGAGCCGCGTATTGATGGTCGTGACAATCAAACCGTGCGTCCGCTGGCCATTGAAGTCGGTGTGCTGCCTAAAGCGCACGGTTCGGCGATCTTTACGCGTGGTGAGACCCAGGCGATTGCCGTAGCAACACTAGGCACACTGCGTGATTCACAGTTAATCGAATCACTGGAAGGCGAGCGTAAAGATCGCTTTATGCTGCACTACAACTTCCCTCCCTACTCGGTGGGTGAAGCTGGCTTTATGGGTGGCCCGAAACGTCGCGAAATCGGCCATGGCCGCTTAGCGCGTCGTGGCGTGCAGGCGATGCTACCGTCAGAAGACGTCTTCCCCTACACCATCCGTGTCGTCTCTGAAATTACCGAGTCTAATGGTTCCAGTTCCATGGCCTCTGTATGTGGCTCTTCGCTGGCTTTGATGGACGCAGGTGTACCGCTAAAAGCACCGGTGGCCGGTATTGCCATGGGCTTGGTGAAAGACGCTGACGGCTTTGCGGTATTGACCGATATTCTGGGTGATGAAGATCACCTTGGCGATATGGACTTTAAAGTCGCCGGTTCCGAAGAGGGTGTCACCGCCCTGCAGATGGATATCAAGATCGAAGGCATCAACGAAGAGATTATGGAGCTCGCGCTACAGCAAGCACTGACCGCGCGCCTGAGTATTCTCGAACAGATGAATGTCGTGATCAGCCAGAGCCGTAGCGATGTCTCCGACAACGCGCCGTCCATGGCAACGATCAAAATCGATCCAGACAAGATTCGTGATGTCATCGGTAAAGGTGGCGCGACGATTCGTAAAATCTGCGAAGACACCGGCGCCTCAATCGATCTTGACGACGATGGCACCGTGCGGATTTACGCGGAAGATAAAGCCGCCGCGAAGCGCGCGATTGATACCGTACTGGCGATTACCGCTGAAGCGGAAATCGGCAAGCTGTATAACGGCAAGGTCGTGCGTATTGCCGACTTCGGTGCGTTTGTTAACATCATGCCGGGTACCGATGGCCTGGTACACATCTCGCAGATCGTAGCCGAGCGCGTTAATAACGTGCGCGACTTCTTGAACGAAGGCGATGATGTGATCGTTAAGGTGCTTGATATCGACAACCGCAACCGCGTTAAGCTGTCGATGAAAGAGATTACCGAAGAAGAGAAAGCCGCTTTCACAGCAGAAGCAGCGGAAACCGAGGCGGCGATTTAAGCTTAAATTTATAAGCGATGATCTAAATCGTTAGCTAGGTTTCTGACACCGCCCTCGTAGCCTCTGGCTGCGGGGGCGGTGTTTTTGTTAGGAATCGGTTTTTGTCAGATGTAGGTTTGTTCGCCGGGATTTAGAGAGAGTCAGGGAGCAGCAGATGGAGCAGGAACAAGCGCCGCGCTGGTGGGCAGTGGCGGCCGTGATGATCGGCATTTTTTTACTGGTAACCGCTGAGCAACTGCCGATTGGGTTGCTCTCTCAAGTGGCTTTTTCCATGGGCGTTACCCCTGGCATGGCAGGTTTAATGGTCACTGTGCCCGGTGTGGTCGCTGCCTTTTCTGCGCCACTATTGCCGGTTGCGGTGGGGCGCCTGGATCGGCGCATTATGCTCACTCTGCTAATGGTCGTGATGGTCGTCGGGAGTGTGCTTTCGGCGCTGGCGAGCAGCTTTGTGTTGCTGCTCGCTGCCCGCGTATTAGTAGGGCTTAGTATTGGTGGGTTTTGGGCGGTGGCAGGCAGCATTGCCCCGCGCCTTGTGCCTGAGGCTCAGGTACCAAAAGCGATGACGATGATATTTGGTGGTGTTGCGGCGGCCTCAGTGCTGGGTGTGCCACTAGGAACGCTGCTGGGGGATCTTAGCAACTGGCGGGTCGCCTTTGGGACGCTCGGCCTACTAAGCCTGTTAACGGCAGTGGCGCTATGGTGCTGGCTGCCACCACTACCCCCACGAGAGCCGGTGCGACTCCGAGTGCTCGCCCAGCAGTTTAGCAATCGTGGCGTGCGGGTGGCGGTGCTCACGACAGCCTTTGTGGTCGTTGGACACTTCGCTGCCTACACCTTTATTAGCCCCATCCTGCAAGAGATCAGCGGTATTTCCCAACGCCATGTGAGCAGCCTGCTGCTGCTGTATGGGGCGGCAGGCATTATGGGTAATATAGCGGCAGGCATGTTTGCCGGGCGCCACCCCTACCGCGCTGTGCTGGCGATTCCGAGCCTACTGCTTATCGTTGTAGCTGTATTTCCGCTGCTGGGGATTCAGCCAAGCAGCGGTGTCATGCTGCTGATGGTGTGGGGTGCGGTGTTTGGCAGTGTGTCGGTGAGTATCCAAACCTGGATTTTACGCACCGCGCCGAATACCGAGGCCGCCACGGCGTTGATGGCGTTTACCTTCAATATGTCGATAGGTTTGGGCGCCATGCTAGGGGGTCGCTTGGTCGATGGCACTAGCCTGCCCATGGCTATGTGGGCTGCAGCGGGATTATTCCTGCTAGGCGCGCTACTGGTACTAAGTACGCCCGCCAAGGTCGTTGGCCAGAAAACACGTTGAGCCAATGGGCGCAAAAAAATGCCCCCGTAAGCAGCGGGGGCATTGGTTATGCGCTTACCTCAGACAATAATCAAGGACGCTCGATAGCTAGCGCTACACCCTGTCCGCCGCCGATACACAGCGTCGCGAGACCTTTTTTGGCGTCGCGGGCGATCATTTCGTGCAGCAGCGTGACCAGTACGCGGCAACCGGAGGCACCGATAGGGTGGCCTAAGGCGATCGCGCCGCCGTTGACGTTCACTTTAGACGTATCCCAGCCTAGCTCTTTGTTGACGGATAGCGCCTGGGCGGCAAACGCTTCGTTGGCCTCTACCAAGTCCAGGTCGTCCAGGCTCCAGCCGGCTTTTTCCAGGCAGCGGCGAGTCGCCGGTGCGGGGCCGATACCCATGATGGCAGGGTCAACGCCTGCATTGGAATAGGCCACTATACGTGCCAGTGGTTCTAGCCCTAATTGCTTGGCTTTTTCGGCGGAGCAAAGCATGACCACTGCCGCGCCGTCGTTGAGCGCCGAGGCGTTACCGGCGGTAACGGTGCCGTCTTTCTTAAATGCGGGGCGCATACCGCCAAGCTTCTCAGCGGTCACTTCGCGTGGATTTTCGTCGGTATCAAACACCACCGGATCGCCTTTGCGCTGGGGAATTTCCACCGGCACGATCTGGCCTTTGAACTTGCCCTCTTTGATGGCGGCAGCGGCTTTCTGCTGTGACGCTGCGGCGAACTCATCCATCGCTTCGCGGGTGATGCCGTATTTCTCGGCCAGATTCTCGGCAGTAATGCCCATATGGTAGTTATTGAAGGCATCCCATAGACCGTCGTGCACCATGGAATCAATCGCCTTCCAATCACCCATGCGCTGGCCGTTGCGGGAGTTTGGTAGCACGTGGGGTGAAGCGGACATATTTTCCTGACCACCCGCCAGAATCAGCTCCGCATCGCCGCAGCGAATTGCCTGTGTTGCGAGGTGCAGCGCTTTAAGTCCTGAGCCACACACTTTGTTGATGGTCATGGCCGGTACCGAGTCTGGTAGGCCACCTTTAATAGCCGCCTGGCGAGCCGGATTTTGACCAACGCCCGCAGTGAGCACTTGACCCAGCAGCACTTCGTCCACTTGATCGGGCGAAACACCGGTCGAGGCGAGGATATCTTTGATCACCAGAGCGCCAAGATCGCTCGCTGGAATGCCAGCTAGGGAACCTCCGAAAGCGCCCACGGCGGTGCGGCGTGCCGCAACAATGACTACTTCTTGCATAAGATGACTCCTGGAGTAAATAACAGACACTCTGAAACCAGATGCCCGATAGGCGTGCTCTGTCAGCCGTCTCTTCAGCATAGGGGATGGGTGTGCTTTGCGGCAATACGCTTTTATAGGCAAATAAAAACGGGCCAACATGTGGCCCGTCAGGAGAAAGCGTTAGAGGCACTAAGGCTACGCTAACTGCACCGGAATAATATTGCTGGTGTGGCTAACGTGATTGCCTTCCTGAAGATACACCAGCGAGGGCTGGTGCTTTTCCAGCTCGGCTTCGGAGTAGTGGGCGTAGCTGCAGATAATAATGCGATGTCCAGGTGCGGCAAGGTGGGCCGCAGCGCCATTGATCGAGATAAGCTTAGAGCCTTCCTCGCCGCGAATGGCGTAAGTAGTGAAGCGTTCGCCGTTCTCCACGTTATAAATCTGGATCTGCTCATTTTCGCGAATGCCCGCCATATCCAGCAGGTCGCCGTCGATGGCACATGAGCCTTCGTAGTTGAGTACCGCGTGAGTGACGCGCGCCATGTGAAGCTTGGCTTTGAGCATAATAGTGTGCATGTGATTTCCTCTATTACCCGTTGTTTATTCGCTGACGTCAGTGACCGCGCTGGCCGGGAGTTGAATAGTGATATTGTCGATTAACCGCGCCGGGCCTAGCTTTGCCGCTGCCAGCAGTACCGCGTGGCGGGTGGTTGGGCTAACCGATGCCAGCGATGCGTCACGCAACTCCAGGTAGTCCGGTGTAAAACCAGCTTCACTTAACGCGACCTTGCCCTGATCAAGAGCCTCTTCAATCGGGGCTCCGCGCTCCAGAGCATCGCGCAGCATACATAAGGTTCGGTAGAGCGCAGGAGCGGTTGCGCGCTCCGCGCTATTTAAATAGCCATTGCGGGATGAGAGCGCCAAGCCATCCACCGCACGCACGATAGGTACCCCGATAATCTCAATCGGCATATGCAGGTCGCGCACCAGCTTACGAATGACCGCAAGCTGCTGGTAATCCTTCTCCCCAAAGCAGGCGACGTCTGGCTGTACGAGGTTAAACAGCATGCTCACCACGGTAGAGACGCCGTCAAAATGGCCAGGTCTCGAGCCGCCACACAACCCTTCGCCCACCACGGGGACATGAACGCGAGTTTGGGTGTCTAGCCCGTTTGGATAGAGCGAACTTACCGCTGGCGCGAAAAGGACATCACAGCCAGCTTCAACCAGTTGCGCCTGATCGGCGCTAAAGGTACGCGGATAGCCATCCAAATCTTCGCCTGGGCCGAACTGCATCGGGTTTACAAACAGGCTGGAAACTACAATGTCAGCGTGCTGTCGCGCGCAGTCGACCAGCGCTAAGTGGCCAGCGTGCAGGTTGCCCATGGTCGGCACCAGAGCAATGCGCTGACCGCGCTGCCGGTGTTCTCGCAGCGTGCTGCGTAGCTGATCAATTTCTCGCAAGGTGCGCATAGTCGAGATGTCTTCTTCTAAAAGCG
Organism: Vreelandella sp. ssv; assembly: GCF_059448525.1. Lineage (NCBI taxonomy): Bacteria > Pseudomonadati > Pseudomonadota > Gammaproteobacteria > Oceanospirillales > Halomonadaceae > Vreelandella > Vreelandella sp. ssv. Next base: position 358,308 of record NZ_CM182545.1, read on the forward strand.
GTCTTTAAAAAGGGTCTTCAATAACGGTATTTAAAAACAATGCTCTTGGGCCGGGAACGTGCGTGATTTGACCGCTTCGTGGTAGTGCTGGAAAGCCGTTTGAATACTGTCAGCGTCAACCATAAAGTTTTTAACGAAGCGTGGCGTGCGGCCATGGGTAACACCGAGAACATCGTGCATCACCAAAATCTGACCGTCGGTGTCAGGACCCGCACCAATGCCGATCACCGGTACGTCCAGCGCTTCGGTGACTGCTTTGCCCAGGCTAGCGGGAACGCACTCTAGCAGAATTACCGAAGCACCCGCATCGGCAAGAATCTTGGCATCGTTGATGATTCGCTCAGCTTGAGCAGTTTCGCGGCCCTGTACCTTATAACCCCCAAGTTGGTGGACGGTTTGCGGGGTTAAGCCGAGATGCGCACATACCGGGACGCCGCGGCGAGTCAGTTCACGAATGCCATCGGCCATCCAGGCTTCGCCTTCCAGCTTGACCAGCTCAGCACCCGCGCGCATAACCGCACCGGCATCTTCCAGCAGTCGCTCGGTGGTGGCATTGCTCATAAATGGCAGGTCAACCATCAGCAGGCTATGGCCTTTGCCACGTGCAGCGCAGCGGGTGTGGTAAACGATGTCGTCAATAGTGACCGGTAAGGTGCTGTTATGGCCTTGTAGCACCATGCCTAGCGAATCGCCGACCAGCAGTACATCAATGCCTGCCTGGCTGGCCGCGTGGGCAAAGGAGGCATCGTAAGCGGTTAGGCAACTGAACGTCTCGCCAGCCTGCTTGTAGGCCTGCAGCGTGCTTAGAGTGACGGTTTTCATGGCGTGCTCTCTTTATACAAGACCACTGCGACATAGGCAGCGGCCATTATTTACGCTGCATCCCTGCATGCGCGAAGTGGCGTAACCGGCAATTGTTACCTGAATGGGGTGTCGGTGTCGAGATATGTGTCAGATGGTAGCGTCGAGCGCGCGCTAGGCGTTGGGTAGTCGTACCAAGCCCTGGTCTTCAACGCGTCTAAGCCATGCTGTCAGCGGCTCTTGGAGAAGATCGAGTGAAGGCGCAATCTCTGCCAGCGGTAACAGTACAAAGGCTCGGGCGGTCATTTGCGGGTGGGGGACGCGTAGGCGTGGTTTGTCGATAGCGTCGTTGGCGTAAAGCAGCAGATCAAGGTCTAGCGTTCGAGGGCCCCAATGCCGCTGTCGGCGGCGGCGATGCTGCTGCTCTAACGCCTGAAGCTGGTCGAGCAGCGCCAATGGCGAGAGGTGTGTTTCCAGTGCCGCCACGGCGTTGATAAAGTCCGGCTGATCCTGCGGCCCCACCGGGCGACTGGCATACAGCGAGGACGCTGCGGTGACTCGACTAAGCGGCAGCAATGCAAGTTCATGAAGGGCTTCGCGAACCTGATCAACGGGTGACTCAAGATTGCTGCCAATGCCTATATAAGCGAGTTGGGGTAATGCGCCCACGTCTGTTTCGTTACTCTGCTGCACGTGGCTTACGCCGCCGTTTGCGACGACGATCACCCTGGCTCGCCGGATCACCGCCCACTTTTTGCAGTAAACGCCGCTGTTCGTGCTCATCGCCACGTTGAAACGCAGTCCACCAGTCGCCTAAACCATGGGGTATCTCGCCCGCCTGTTCGCGCAGCAGCAGTAAATCGTAACCCGCACGGAAGCGAGGGTGTTCTCGCGTTTGAAAAGCTTTTTTACCGCGGCGTTGAGGAAGTCGCTGCTGTAATTCCCAAATTTCACGCATGGGAATCCCAAAGCGCTTAGGAATTGAGGTGAACTCTAACTGACGGGAGACCACCTGCTGAGCGGCAGCTTGCAAGGCGGGAATCGCCGGCATGCCCTCTTTTTCCAGCTCTTCCTGGCGCTGTTTGACCGGCGCCCACAGAAATGCTGCTAGCAGAAACGCAGGCGTGACCGGGCGCTCTTCGGCAATGCGTTTGTCGGTGTTAGTCAGCGCTTGCTCAATCAGCTCCTCGGCCCAAGCAGCATCGGCCATGGCTTCTTCAGCTTCAGGGAAGAGCATGCCGAACAAACCGTAGTGGCTGAGTAGTCGGAAGGTTACCAAACCGTGGCCCGACATAAACAGCTTGAGCACTTCATCAAATAGCCGAGCAGGGGGAATCTGCAGCAACAGCGGCGCCTGATCGTACATTGGTTCTTCAGTGGCTGGGTCTAACGTAAAGTCGAGCTTAGCCGCAAAGCGAACTGCCCGGAGCATCCGAACCGGATCTTCGCGGTAACGAGTCGCTGGGTCGCCAATCAGTCGCAGAGTGCGGGTCTTGATGTCCACGGCGCCATTAGCGAAATCAGTGATGCTAAAATCGGCGATGTTGTAGTAGAGGGCATTAACGGTGAAGTCGCGACGTAGCGCATCCTCTTCGATATTGCCCCATACATTGTCACGCAGCAGTAACCCTTCATCGGACTGGTGGGCAATATGATCGCCATGCTCGTCTTGGGGTTTGCCACGGAAGGTGGTGACCTCAATGACCTCTCGGCCAAAGCGTACGTGGACAATCCGAAAACGGCGGCCAATTAGGCGTGAGTTACGAAACAGATCACGAACTTGCTCGGGGGTCGCATTAGTGGCGACGTCGAAATCCTTAGGCATCTTGCCAAGCAGCGCATCGCGAATGCAGCCACCCACCAAATAAGCATCAAACCCAGCGCCGCTAAGGCGATAAAGCACTTTTAAAGCGGCATCACTAATATGCTGGCGAGAAACAGGGTGCTCGGACCGAGGAATGTTACGCGGAGAGAGAGTCGTGGTGGTGCTCTCTTGGGGATCGAGCAAGGTTTTCAATTGCTCCCCCGGGCTGTGTAGGAAACGGGTAAATCCTTTAAACATGCGATAATTTCAACTCGCAGGGTACGTAAAAATAGTCATTAGCAAGTACTTCAAAGGAGTACTGAACATAAACAATTAGTGGCTGAGTGTAGCCGACCCTTGATGGCTTGCAAAGAGTGGCTTGCGAAGCACTTGACGCTGACGTGTAAGCTCAAGCGCCAAACACGGAAAGGGGAGGCTAAGAGAGCCTCCCCTATTAAGCAATTAATCAGCATCCATGCTGCTGTTTTTCTTCATGATGGCACATCGCCCTGAATACGCACCGCAGTCGGTAGGCGTAAGGATCACGATGGTTCCGACCGCCTCGTATTCAAAACAATAATCCAACCGCGAACTTTTCTCCCCCCGGGGAATTATTATTAGCGCCGGGGTGTACACATTGACTGCTATTGTTGTTATTTGTGTGCTAAGTGCTGGTGTACGTCGCGTCCTTTCGGGCTACTTGCTAATTTTATAATTGTTTGCGGCACCTGTGTTGCCTGTGCCAGCAAGTAATGAGATTCAAGCCTGTTGTTCTTGTTAGTACCTTTATCTCTACCTGGCCCTGTTGTTTTTGTTGTGGCTCAGGTTGGGGCGTGGTCATGTTGTTTTTGTTAGCGACCTACCGCTATGCCCAGTTGTTTTTCTTAACCAGTAATACTGCAGGCGGTGTGCCACCTATGAGATAAATTATGAATTTCAAAAGGTTGGCGTTTTTTTAAATAGACAGGAACTTTGCAGCGCGAGAAGTGTTACCCATTACTCTACCGTTTGTGCGCGTTGTTGTGTGGGAAGGTAACAGTGCCTGTGGCCTTCTAGGTGGAATGTTTCTTAATTAAATCAGTGTATTAGACGATAGTCGTAGATAATCGCAGCGTGTTGTTTTGGCTCGTTAACAAGCCTTTAACCTGGGCGACGAGCGGTTTTTTTACGCGGTATGCCAAGCCGCTGGCGACGTTCCCAAAGGTTTTTTCGGCTGATGCCAAGTTTTTGCGCCAGTTCGGTTTCACTCATTTGATCCTGATGTTCGAGCACAAAATGCTGAAAATAATCCTCTAAGGAGAGGTCATCTTCATTCTCTTCAGCGATTTTGTCTGGGCTGCCGCCGGTAGCCGAGGTGTTGTTTGATAGCCCATGAGGACGAGCGGTGATGGGCCCTAGGCCTAAATCATCCGGGTGGATCAAGTGTCCTTCCGCAAGTATCACTCCGCGCTCAAGGGCGTTTTCCAGCTCGCGCACGTTGCCTGGCCAAGGGTAGTCACGTAGGTCTTGGCGAGCTGCACGGGATAGGCGTAGGCCTGTGCGCTCATGTCGTTTGCACGCTTTTTCGAGCAGAATATCAGCAATCTCAAGCACATCATCCTCGCGCTCGCGCAGTGGCGGCAGCTCGATCTGCATTACATTCAGGCGATAGTACAGGTCGAGACGAAACTCGCCGGTCTTCGACAGTGCGCGCAGGTCGCGATGGGTAGCGGCAATCAAGCGGACGTTAACGTGGCGGGTTTCGACCGAGCCGATTTTGCGAATTTCACCCTCTTGTAATACGCGCAACAGGCGCGCCTGGGCATCCAGCGGCAGCTCACCAATTTCGTCCAAAAACAGCGTGCCGCCGTCGGCAGCTTCGACTAAGCCAGTGCGCGCCGCGCTGGCGCCGGTAAAAGCACCTTTCTCATGACCAAACAGTTCAGATTCGATCAGCGTTTCTGGAATCGCCGCACAGTTAACGCTAATAAGCGATGCTTTGGCGCGCTTGCTTTGCTGGTGAATGGCACGTGCCACGAGCTCCTTGCCCGTGCCAGATTCGCCAAGAATCAAGACGGTGACATCCGCAGGCGCCGTTTTACTGATGCGGGTGTAAACCTGCTGCATGGCAACGCAGTTGCCTATCATGGTCTGCCGCCCGCCGCCAGCGTCGGTGATGTTCGGCGGCGGACTCTGCTGCATCGATTGTTTATGCAGAATGCGCTCGACAGTTTCCAGTAGTTCCGCGTGATCAAATGGTTTCGCAACGTAGTCCACGGCGCCCAGTTTGAGCGCTTCGACTGCGGAACGCATGCTGGCGTAGCTGGTCATGATCAGCACTGGCACGGGTGCTGCAGCGGCAATTAAGGAAGTGCCTGGCTCGCCAGGCAAGCGGAGATCGCTGATGATGAGGTCAAACCCCGTGAGTTCAAGCAGGCAGGCCTCTTCAGCGCTGGCTGCTTCGCTGACCGTATAGTCGTGGCGTTCCAGCAGGCGCTTTAACGCGCTGCGAATAATGGCTTCATCTTCAACAATCAGAATCCTGGGCATGGGCTGGCTGATCATCCTGTTGGTAAAGCGGCAACCATAACGTAATGGCAGTGCCGCGAGGCTGTCCGGGCGGTGGCGATGCCACGTCTATTTTACCCTGGTGCTCATTGATAATCTGATAAGCCAGGGAAAGACCGAGGCCGGTACCTTCGCCTGCTGGCTTGGTGGTGGTGAATGGCTCAAATAAGTGGTCACGTACTCGGGGATCAATCCCCTGGCCGTTGTCCGTTATTCGCCACCAGGCAAGCTGGTCATCGCACCCGGCGTCAATGTGCACTAGACCGCCTTGGCCGCAGGCATCTCGGGCATTGCTAAGTAAATTGACCATTACCTGGGTTAACCGCTGAGAATCACCGCGAACCACCAAATCGTCGGGCGTTTCATTGGTCAATGTAACATCCTCTCCCGAGCGGGCGAGGTGGATCAAGTGCAATGCATCTTCACTAATCGATGAAAGCGCCACAGGCGAGGCGGGAAGCGGGACCGTCTGGCGCCCGCCATGTGCAAAGCCGACCAGTGAATTGACGATTTTCGTCACCCGTTGGGTCAGTTGTTGGATCTGGTCGGCTGTTTCCAGCAGGACGGGATCGTCGGTGTCGTAGCGTAGGTTCTGAGCCAATGACGAGATGCCGGTAATGGGGTTGCCGATTTCATGGGCGACCCCGGCAGCTAATTGGCCAATCGAGGCGAGCCGTGCCGCATGCACCAGCTCATCCTCCAGCCACTTCATCTCGGTATGGTCTTCAATCAAAATGACGCTGCCACCACGGCTGTCGTGGCCACTGAGAATGGCTTTGTGCAGCGTAAGGAAGTAGTCCTTGCCATGCAGTGTGACGGCCTGTTTGTAGAGTGGCGTTGACGTTGTCTCAAGCACGTTGCCCAGCAAACTTGGCCACGGGGCGGGTAGGCTGTCGCGGCGTGAGCCGATCACGCTTTCCCCGCTAATACCTGAAAGTTGCGAGAGCGCCTGGTTCCACATCAGCAGTTCATCGTCATCGCCCAGTACGCATAGCCCTACCGGTAAGTAGGCCAATGTCTGGCGGTGGTGACGGCGTAAGCCATCGAGCTCGCGGGCTAACCCTGTCAGCCGCGAGCGGTAGGCTTCCAGGCGGCTCTCGACAAAGTGGATATCGTCGGTTTCAGGAGCATCATCGTGGCGATAGGGCAGGTAGCGGTCGACGATGTCCCGTGCGACGGAAGGCCCCATTAGGCCAGACAGGTTGGCCTGAATGCGGTCGCGTAAACGACGCAGCGCGTAGGGGCGACGCTCTTGAGGCGTTAAGTTGAGCGCTTTCAAGGCGCGGGCGACTTCACGGCTGGCGGCTTCATCGCCCAGTGCATGGGCTAAATGCGCGGAAAAGTCGCTAGCGGTGGCGGCTTCTAATGGAAAGCGCTTGGAGCGGATCACTGCGTCCACCGAGCACGCCTCTGCGGCGGATTGTTCCCCTTCAGAGATGCGCGTAAACAGCGAAATCACAATCAGCAGCAAAATATTGACGGCGAGCGACACCAGAGTGACGTTGTACCAAAGCGGCGCATCGGCAGCCGTGAACGGCGTGAAGAGCAGCACAGGCGGAGGCAGCGAAAGCATAAGCGGCAGCCACAACCCCCACAGCCAGATACTGACGCCTGCCACCAAGCCAACAATCATGCCTTTACGGTTAGCGCCAGGCCAATAGAGCAGCGCCAGCATGCCGGGCAGACACTGGGCCATGCCTACAAAAGCTGCCAACCCCAGGCCAATTAAGCCGTGGTAGCGGCCGACCCACTGATAAAACAGCCAGCCGCCAATAATCACCGCAACGACTAAGCCACGCCGCAGCCATAGCAGCCAGCCATAGAGGTCGCTACGTGCTTCAGGCGGTCTGGCCACCAGCACAATGTGATTCAACACCATGCCGGAGAGTGCCAGCGCAATCATAATCATGGTGCCGCTGGCGGCGGCTAGCCCGCCGATGAATGCCAGCGCACCGACCCACCAGTGTTCGGTCATCAAGTAGGCGGCGTAGGCGGCGATGGGTATATCGGGATTAACCGACTGAGCCGCCCACCAGATTAGAGGCACGGGCAGCGCCATTAGCAGAAGAAACAGCGGCAGCGTCCAACTGGCTTGTAGCAGGGTGTGCCGCGACAGGCTTTCCGCGAAGCTGATATGAAAGAGGTGCGGCATCATAAACGCCGCGGCGAAGAACAGTAGCAATAGGGTACGCCACTGGGCCGGGGCAAGTTTGGGCGTCTGCTGTTGAAGAGCAGCACCAGGGCCTTCCAACCACAGCTGTAGGTCGCCGGGGCCGTCAAATACCATCCACAGGGCTACCGCACCGAGCCCGAGCATGGCCAGCAGCTTAACGATGGATTCAAATGCGATAGCGCTGAGCAGCGTGTCGTGCCGACCATGGGACTGGCTGCGACGGGCGCCAAATGTCACGGCGAAAGCAGCGATGACAATGCAAAAAAGTAGTGCAACGCTGCCGCCTGCTCGGCTAGCCGTCATGATGTCGATGGCATCACTCAAGGTTTGTACCTGAATGCCCAATAGTGGCAGTACTGCTAACAGGCTGACTAACGTCACCAGCGTGCCCGCCCAACGCGAGCGAAAGCGAAAGGCGAATAGGTCTGCAAGCGACGTTAATTGGTAGGTACGGGTAATGCGCTGGATCGGCACTAACAGTACGGGAGCCAGCAAAAAAGCACCCGCCGCGCCCAGGTAGTAGGCAAGGTAGCCAAACCCTGCGTGGGCAGCCATTGCTACGCTGCCGTAGATTGCCCAGGCGCTGGCGTAAACGCCCAAGGCGAGGGTATAAACAATCGGATGACGAGTAATGTGCACCGGCACCCAGCCGCGCTCTACGGCAAAACCGCAGCCAAACAGCAGCGCTAGGTAACCCAACCCAAGCAATAGGACGCCGATTAACTCAACGTTCATCAAGCTTCCTCTTCTGCTCTAGCCAGAGCGTGAGAGCAATCAAACCGGCCCATATCGCAAATGGCCGATACCAGGCAGAGTCAGGATCGCTCCAGCCATTCATCAGCAGTGGCGAGAGCAGGTAGCCGCCAAACACCAAAAATAGCATGATGCGATAGACGTACATATCAATCTCCTGCTAAACGTAAAGAGGGAGTTAGGCGGTGTGCCGTTGGGCTTAGTCGTTTATTCGACCAGTTCGCTATCGCCCAGTGTAACTGAGTCGTCGGGGGCTCGGAGACAAGGTCTTTGGGCGGCGCTTGATCAAGCGCTTCCAGTGCCTGAAAAAGCTGCTGGCGCACACCATGTGCATCTTCCGCCAGGGCGGGGGCGAGGTTTTGCTTAGAGAGTTTTTGACCTTCCGCTGTCACGATGAGCGGTAAGTGTAGATAGCGCGGCTGGGGTAGCTGAAGGGCGCTCTGCAACTGGCGCTGCCAGGGCGTGTTATCAAGTAGGTCGCGTCCACGCACTATATCGGTAATCTGTTGCTCGGCGTCATCCACTACGACGGCGAGCTGATATGCCCATAGCCCATCTTTGCGCTTTAATACCACATCGCCCAGTTCAGCCGGGTCAAACTGCTGTTCGCCGAATAGCCGGTCTTGCCAGCGGATCGGGCGCTCGCCGCGGTCGCAGCGCAGCCGCCAAGCCACCGGTTTATTTGCATCGCAAACGCCATTCCGGCACCAGCCGGGGTAGATATCAAACGCCTGCCACTGCTTACGCGAACAGCTGCAGGGGTAGGCAAGCCCGAGCTGGATAAACTGGTCAAGAGCTAGTTGGTAAGCATCGCCGCGGGTGTGCTGCCACATGACCTCTTCATCCCACTCAAGACCAAAGGTTTCCAGTTGGCGCAGGATAGTGCTTGCAGCCCCCTGCGGACAGCGTGGGGGGTCGATATCTTCAATGCGCACCAGCCACTGCCCATTGGCCGCACGGGCATCCAGATAGCTGCCTAGGGCGGCGACCAGTGAGCCAAAGTGCAGCGAGCCAGAGGGCGTGGGCGCAAAGCGGCCACGATAGCGAACAGAATTCTTCATAGTAGCGTCGTTGTCGGAAGCTTTTGTCATGAAAAAAAGTCATTAACAAAAACGGGCACCCTTAGGTGCCCGAGTTCGAATAGAACGTTCTTTTAGCGCTCAGCCGCCGAGCTGTTTTTCTTTCAGTTCAGCCAAGGTTTTGCAATCCACGCAGAGCGTAGCGGTGGGGCGAGCTTCTAAACGACGGATGCCGATTTCAACGCCACAGGCTTCGCAGAAGCCGTAATCGTCATCATCGATGTTATCCAGCGTCTCGTTGATTTTCTTAAGTAGCTTACGCTCGCGGTCCCGAGTACGCAGTTCCAGGCTAAAGCCTTCTTCCTGGGTAGCGCGGTCGGCGGGGTCGGCGTAGTTATTCGCATCTTCCTGCAGGTGGCGTACGGTACGATCCACCTCTTCCATGAGATCCTGTTTCCAATCCAGCAGCAGCTGACGGAAGTGCGCTAGCTGCTGCTCGTTCATATACTCTTCACCCGGAGCTGGCTCATACGGGGTGAAGGACTTGGACGCTTCCGTTTTCTTTTCTGCTACTGGCATGGGACTGCCCCTTACATATGTGACTACTGATCGACCATGAGCGTATGTCACGATCTCACGCCAAAGGGATGCTTGTTTAGCTGAAAAATGGCTAGGTTGCAAGCATAATGGTGCGTTTTCGACCATAGTGTTGTGCGATAAAAAATTAGTGCCATGTTTTAGTTAGATTTTAATAGTATCCCCCAAATTTTAAAATGATGAGACGAAGGAGCCGTTATGGCCTGGAATTCACGTGTCGATCACGTTGCCCCTTTTCGGGTCATGCATTTGCTGGAAATGGCCCAGGCACGGGAAGCGCTCGGTCACGATGTGATTCATCTGGAGGTGGGCGAACCGGACTTTGCTACCCCAGAGCCGATTATAGCTGCCGGGCAGCAGGCACTTGCCAATGGCCATACCCGCTACACCCCAGCTGCGGGGCTGCCCGCGCTGCGTGAGGCGATTGCCGGGCATTATGCAGAGCACTTTAACGCCACAATAAATCCGGCGCGCATTTTGATAACCCCCGGCGCATCGGGGGCACTGCTGCTGGCTAGCCAGTTATTAGTAGAAACCGGCTCGCGGGTGCTGATGGCTGATCCGAATTACCCCTGCAATCGTCACTTTATGGCGCTAGCTGGTGCTGAGATTGACGCGGTATCCGTGGGGCGTGGTAGCGGCTGGCAGTTGGACGCTGGACTGGTCGCTCAGCATTGGCGTAAGGACACAAGCCTTGCGATGTTGGCGTCGCCTTCTAACCCCACCGGCCATACGTTGAGCGCGCAACAGCTCTCATCAGTTCTGGCGGCGGTTGCTGAGCGCGAGGGCGAGGTCATCGTCGATGAGATTTATCAGGGCCTCAACTATGACGATGCGCCGCTCTCAGCGACTTCGCTCTCCGCCAACGCCTTTGTGGTCAACAGCTTTTCAAAATACTTTGGCATGACCGGCTGGCGCCTGGGTTGGCTGGTGGCACCCGAGCATGCAGTAGAGCCATTAACGCGGCTGGCGCAGAATATGTTTCTGGCTGCACCGACGCCTTCCCAGCATGCCGCCCTGGCGGCGTTTACGCCCGAGTGCCGCACGATTCTCGAGCAGCGCCGTGAGACCCTGAAAGAGCGCCGTCAGGTGCTATTGAAAGGCTTGGCAAGCTTAGGCCTGGCGCCGGATCTACCGCCCCAGGGGGCATTCTATTTATGGTTGGATATCTCCCATTATAGCCATGATAGCCAATCCTTCTGTGAGCGCCTGTTGCTGGAAGAGAATGTGGCGATTACCCCCGGTATTGATTTTGCCGTGCGCGGTGGCGAGCATCATGTGCGTATTGCCTTCACCAATGATGTGGCGCGTTTGGAAGAGGCGGTGGCGAGGATTGCCCGCTTTGTGGGCAGGTTATGATGCTGGGCTATCCAGAGCTTGTGCCGGGCATACTGCTCAAGCGCTATAAGCGGTTTCTTGCCGATGTCCTTTTAGATGATGGCCGCGAGGTGGTCGCGCACTGTCCCAATACCGGCTCAATGAAAGCAGTGAATGTGCCGGGTTGCCGAGTGTGGCTGTCACCCAGCGATAACCCTAAGCGTAAACTGGCCTGGACCTGGGAGTTTATCGAACTGCCACAAGCCAATGGAAAGGTGGCGCTCGCCTCGGTGCATACCGGCCGTGCTAATCGCATTGTCGAAGCGGCATTGGAGGCGGGTGAACTGGCGCCGTTGAAAGGCTATGCCAGCTTGCGCCGGGAAGTGAAAGTAGTCGATGCCCGACTCGATTTTATGCTGGATGATCCATCGCGAGGGCGGGCGTATATCGAGGTGAAGCAGGTCACCCTGAAAGAGGAGGATGGCCATGGCTACTTTCCTGACTCGGTGAGCGTGCGCGGCACCAAGCATCTGCATTCGCTGCGGGTATTGGCAGAGCAGGGCGAGCGGGCGGTGCTGCTGTTTTGTGTTGCCCACGAAGGCATTGCTGACGTGGCCGCCGCAGCCCATATCGACGCTACTTACGCAGCAGCCCTTTTAGAGGCCTCGGCCCGCGGGGTGGAAGTGCTGGCCTATGGTATTGACGTGATCCGTGAGCAACAGCGTCCCATTGGAGTGCGGTTAACCCGTAACCTGCCTGTACGGCTGTAGGTAGAGCAAGCTTTGCCTGCGTTGGCATATGACCAGCAGCCGTGGGTAGTTGTAAGCAAGGATGGGTCTAAAGCGCCCTTGCATCAATCTACCTACGGCATGTCGAGAGCTATCTTGTCGAGAGCTATACAGGTGTGACTTAGCGATCAATATAAAAACGTTGAATAAAGTTCACCGGTTCAGGGGCTGCATTTCGGTCATAGCGCACGCTTAACTCAAAGCGCATGCTTTCATCTTCACGCATTGTGAAAGGCGCAATATGGTAGGTGGCATCGCCGTCATGAACGGTACGAAAGCTGAGTGACTCCTGAGCCCCGGTTAAACCGCTCACATGACCCTGAACGCTGGCATTGACGGCGCGAGTAGTGCCATCCTCCTGGCGCTCACGCACGCTAACATTGACCAAACCACGGGTAGCGCTGCGCTGGATGTTGTTCGCTTGCGCCACTTCAGGCGTCAGAAAGCTGCTGTTCACCGCGCTGTAATGAATTTCATAATCGCCAACCCGGGTGAACTGTTCAGCGTAGGCAGCAGCAGTTGTGACGAGCGTGCCGATAAGGGCGGCGCTGATCATTAGGCGACGTAACATGAGCGTATCTCCATAAATCGTCATAAGCCTTGGTAAACGTATCAGCCTATCGGCGGCGAACGCGGAAAATGGCAATTTCACCAAACAGATTGGGCCATAAACGTGATTTCCAGTGGCCTTGATGATCCCCGACACCCACCGCGCGATCAACAATCATCAGGCCCTTTTCACGGCATAGATGCTCAAAGTCATTGAATGTTGAGAGGTGAATGTTGGGCGTGTCATACCAGGCGTGAGGGAGCGACTTGGAGACTGGCATATAGCCGCGCAGACCTAAATGAATACGGTGGCGCCAGTAGGCGAAATTGGGGAAGGTGATAATGCCCTCTTCGGCGACGCGCAGCATTTCATCCAGCATCTTATCGGGGCGGCGCAGCGCCTGCAGCGCCTGGGTCATGATCACTTGATCATAGCTATTGTCGCAAAAGCTGCTTAAGCCGTCATCCAGGTTGTGCTCAATCACGCTGACGCCGCGTGCCACACATGCATTAATACCGTCATGGTCGATCTCCAGGCCATAGCCCGTCACGCCTTTATTGCGTGCCAGGGTCTCCAGCAGCTCGCCATCGCCGCAGGCAAGATCAAGCACGTGCGCCCCTTTAGGCACCCAGTCGTAAATCAGTTCAAGGTCGGCGCGCATCATGGTGTCTCCTCCGTGCTCGACTCGTCTTTACCCAGCGGGGCGAGATTCAGCTCCCGGGCGGCGCGGTTCATAAAGGCGCTGACGATAGCGTCGTAGCGTGGCTCTGAGAGTAAGAAAGCATCGTGCCCATGGGGCGAGTCAATGTTGGCGTAGCTGACCGATTTACCTGCCCGGGTGAGCGCATCGACCAGTTCCCTGGAGCGCGAAGGCGGAAAGCGCCAGTCGGTAGTAAAACTGACAATTAAGAACGGGCACTGCGCAGGCGCAAGCGCCTTGGCAAAGTCGCCGCCCTGGGTCGCCGCCGGGTCAAAGTAGTCCAGCGCCTTGGTCATCAGCAGGTAGGTATTGGCATCGAAAGCGGTGGAAAAGGTGTCGCCCTGATAGCGCAGATAGGACTCCACTTGAAACTCGACATCGAAGCCAAAATTAAGGTCATCGCTGCGCAGGTCGCGGCCAAATTTGCTGCCCATGGCGTCTTCTGACAGATAGGTGATATGGCCCACCATACGCGCCAGCTTCAGTCCTCGTTTGGGTACGGTGTCGTGCTCAGCGTACCAGCCATCATAAAACTCTGGATCTGAACGAATCGCCTGGCGGGCCACTTCATTAAAGGCGATATTCTGTGCCGAGAGCCGTGGCGTTGCGGCAATCACCACCGCGTTAGCGACGCGTTCCGGATAGGTCATGGTCCATTGCATGACTTGCATGCCGCCAAGGCTGCCACCGACGGCGGCAGCCCAGCGCTCAATTCCCAGTTGGTCGGCTAGCCGCGCTTGGCTGGCTACCCAGTCGCTAACTGTCACCATGGGGAATTCGGGCCCCCACTGGCGGCCGGTCTCGGGATTGTGACTGACCGGCCCGGTGCTGCCGTGGCAGCCGCCCAGATTATTCAGCGAGACAACAAAGAAGCGATTGGTATCGATCGCTTTGCCGGGGCCAATATGGGCATCCCACCAGCCGGGCTTGCGATCATCCTCGCTATGGTAGCCCGCCGCGTGGTGGTGGCCTGAAAGTGCGTGGCAAATCAGCACGGCGTTGCTGCGCTCAGCGTTCAGCGTGCCGTAAGTTTCGTAAATCAGCTCGTAGGCAGGCAGCACTTTGCCACACGCCAGTGCGAGGGGCGTGTCGAAGCGTGCTACGTGCGGAGTGACAAGGCCGACGGATGTCGCCGGCCGGTCTGCAAAGGCAAGAGTGTCTGAATCAGGCATTGAAGGCGCTAGTCCTGCTGAAGGTTTGCGACTGAATGAAGCTTGCTAAATAGGCACTGGCCGTCGCCATCACAACCCAACCAGCGCGCCGGAAATGCCCGCCGCACGAATCATTGAGCCGACCACCAAACCATCGATTAGGTTAATGGCAATAAACACCACGATAGGCGAAAGATCGATCATGCCCAATGATGGAACTACCTTGCGCACCGGTGCCATAATCGGCTCCACCAACTGCATGATGAGCAGAGCGCCTGGGTGGCTGGCGTTAGGTGCTACCCAGCTTAAGATGATCATGACAATCATGGCGAAGAAGTAGATTTTTAAAATCGCATTCGCCAAGGCCGCCACGCCCGCAATCAGCAGTCCAGGAATCGGTGGCATGCCAACGCCGATGACCATGAAAATGGCGACAATGCTGACGACTTTCAAGACAAAGCCTGCCGCCAACGTGGCGAGATCAAAACGACCAGCAACAGGGCCTAAAAACCCCTGAAACAGGCCGACTACCGGCTGGGTGATTTTGACCACCGACTGGCTCAACGGATTGTAGTAATCCGCCCGCGACGCTTGCAGCAGAAAGCGCAGCATCAGTAAAAAAAGGTAAATATTGATTAGGGTATTAACCAGCATTAACCCTGCACTTCCCAATTCATTGCCCATTATTATGTCTCCTTGATGATTCGTTGCGAAGCAGTGGTGTTACTGAACCGTTATGTCACTCTCCGCTCAGTTCCTTAGCCATTGCCTGGGCGCGATCAGCACATGCCTGCATGGCGCCGGCAATCGTGGTGCGCAACTGTGCCTCTTCCATATGTTGAATAGCTCGTTCGGTGGTGCCGCCCGGTGACATCACGTTCTTTTTCAACGTGGCCGGGTCTTTATCACTCTGCTGCGCCATCGTAGCGGCACCCAGTGCGGTTTGAATAGCGAGGCGGCGTGCGGTGGCGGCAGGCAGGCCGAGTTTAACAGCGGCTTCTTCCATGGCTTCGAACATCAGAAAGAAATAGGCCGGTGCACTGCCGGAAACAGCGGTCACTGCGTCCAGCAGAGCTTCCTCTTCTACCCACTCGACAATGCCGACTGCTTCCATTAGCTGGGTGGCCACATCGCGCTGCTCGTCGCTTACTTTCGCGTTGGCGTAGAGGCCGCTTGCACCATAGCCAACCAGCGAGGGCGTATTGGGCATGCAGCGCACCATGGCGTTATTGCCACCTAGCCACTGATCAATCGTATTGGCATCCAGACCGGCAGCAATCGAGATAACCAATGGCTGCTGGCGCTGTACGCTCTCGTGCAGCGCTTCGCATACGTTGCGCATGATTTGTGGCTTCACCGCCAGTACCACCACATCGGCCTCAGCCACCGCCGCATTGTTGTCGGTGTGGGTATTGATGCCCATGCGTTGTTTAATCGATGCCAGCTCGCTGTCATTTGGCGCGGTGGCGGTAATAGTAGAAGGCGCGACGCCACTGTCGATCAGGCCGCCGATAATGGCGCTGGCCATATTGCCAGCGCCAATGAAGGTAATTTTATTCGCCATGCCAGGTGTCCTTAAGTAAAAGTATGTTCAGTGTAAAGGTAGGCTACTGCCCGCCTACGCCGATTAGCGGGCGCCGAAAATCGCGGTGCCTAACCTTACCAGTGTGGCGCCTTCCAGTATCGCCGCTTCTAAATCGTCGCTCATGCCCATCGAGAGCGTATCAAGAGGCGCGTCTGGCAAGCTGCTTTGTAAAGCGGTGAACGCCTCGCGCAGCGCTGCCAAGGGCTGGCGCTGGGCGTCGATACCCTCTGCCGGAGCGGGGATCGCCATTAAGCCGCGCAGGCGCAGATTAGGCAGGGTGGCGACTTCTTTGGCCAACTCTTCTAACGCCTCCGGCAGCACACCGGCTTTGCTCTCTTCGCGGCTGATATTAACCTGCAGGCAGATGTTCAGCGGCGCAAGGTGCGTTGGGCGCTGTTCGCTGAGGCGCTTGGCAATTTTTAGACGATCAACGCTGTGCACCCAATCAAAGTGCTCGGCGACAGCGCGGGTCTTGTTGGACTGCAGCGGCCCAATGAAATGCCATACAATGTCGTCAAGATCAGCAAGCTCAGTCTGCTTCTCTAGCGCTTCTTGCAGATAGTTTTCACCAAACTCACGCTGGCCTAACTGCCAAGCCTGGCGAATCATTGCCGCAGGTTTGGTCTTGCTAACCGCTAGCAACTTGGCCGCATCCTGAGCACGTCCCGCGCCTTCTAATGCGTTGCGCAGGCGTTCACGCGCCTGATCGTATGAATGACCGAGTGACTCGTTAAGCGCGATGTCTGTCATACTCAAGCACCTTACCGCAGCTGGGAAGAGAGATGGATATTACCGAACTGCTAGCATTCTCGGCAAAGCAGAATGCCTCTGACTTGCACCTTTCGGCCGGTTTGCCTCCCATGATACGTGTTGATGGGGACATTCGTCGGCTCAATGTGCCCGCGATCGATAATAATGGTGTGCGCAAATTGATCTACGACATCATGAATGATCGACAGCGGCGCGACTACGAAGAGCACTTGGAAATTGATTTTTCCTTTGAGGTGCCGGGGATTGCACGTTTTCGCGTGAATGTTTTCACTCAAGCGCGCGGTGCAGGGGCGGTGTTTCGCACCATCCCCAATCAAGTGCTTTCCATGCAGACGCTGGGGCTTGGCGAGGTATTTGAGCGCCTGGCGATGTTGCCGCGGGGGCTGGTGCTGGTGACAGGGCCAACGGGGTCGGGCAAGAGCACCACGCTGGCCGCGATGATCGATTACATTAATGATCATCGCTACGAGCACATTCTGACCATTGAAGATCCCGTAGAGTTTGTCCACGCCAGCAAGCGCTGTTTGATTAACCAACGCGAAGTGCATCGCGACACCCATAGCTTTGCCGATGCGTTGCGTAGCGCGCTGCGTGAAGACCCCGATGTTATTTTGGTCGGTGAGCTGCGTGATCTAGAAACTATCCGTCTGGCGCTTACCGCGGCAGAGACGGGGCACTTAGTGCTGGGTACGCTACACACTACGTCGGCCGCTAAAACCGTTGACCGCATCATTGATGTCTTCCCCGGTGAAGAGAAAGCCATGGTGCGTTCGATGCTGTCCGAATCGCTCCAGGCAGTGGTTTCGCAGTCGCTGCTTAAACGCCAGGGCGGAGGCCGCGTGGCGGCACATGAAATTCTCATTGCCACGTCTGCGGTGCGCAACCTGATCCGTGAAGACAAGGTGGCGCAGATGTATTCGGCCATTCAAACCGGCGGTAGCCTTGGCATGCAAACGCTGGATGCCGCGCTTTCCCGGTTAGTGAAAGAGGGTACGGTAAGTTTGGAAGAGGCGCAGCTGAGTGCGAAGGGAACGCTGTCGATGAAGGATGACTAAGGAGCATAGAGTGCCAGGTGCCCAACTTTCGCCCACCCAGTGGCTGCATCAACTACTCGATATTATGGTTGAGCAGAACGCTTCCGATTTACTCATCTCCGTGGGTGCGCCGCCAAGCCTGAAAATGCCCGATGGGCTGGTGCCGTTGGGACAGCAGCGTTTAACCGCCCACCAGGTCAACGAGCTGGTCATCCACACGCTGCCAGAAGGGTTGCGCGAGCGGTTTGCCAGCGAGCATGAGGCGAACTTCGCGCTGAGTCGCGAGGACAAAGGGCGTTTTCGGGTCAGCGCGTTTCAGCAGCGCAACCAGATGGCGATGGTGGTACGCAGCATCGCGATTGAAATTCCTCGCCTGGAGGCGCTGGGCGTGCCGGAGCAGTTGGCTGAATTAGCTCTGGCCAAGCGCGGGCTGGTGCTAGTGGTGGGCGGCACGGGAACTGGGAAGTCGACAACCCTGGCGGCAATGATTCAGCAGCGCAACGAAACCGTTGGCGGCCATATCATCAGCATCGAAGACCCCATTGAGTACCTGCACCCGCACAAGCGCGCTATCGTCAATCAGCGTGAGGTGGGGATCGATACCGAATCGTTTGAGGTGGCGCTCAAAAATACCCTGCGTCAGGCGCCGGATGTGATTCTGATTGGTGAAATCCGCACCCGAGAAACCATGGAACACGCGCTGACCTTTGCTGAAACCGGGCATCTCTGCTTGGCAACGCTACATGCCAATAATGCCAATCAAGCGCTGGAGCGCATCATTCACTTCTTCCCCCATGAACGCCATGAGCAGATATGGATGGATCTTTCGTTGAATCTGCGTGCAGTCGTCGCCCAGCAATTGCTACCTACGATTGCGGGCGGGCGCCGTGCGGCCATTGAGATCATGCTGCAGTCGCCGCGCATTGCCGACTTGATCCGTAAAGGAGACGTCGCCGAGATTAAAGCAGCAATGGCCAAGTCCCGTGATGTTGGAATGCAGACCTTCGATCAGGCGTTGCACGACCTGCATCAGGCGGGGCATATAAGCAGAGAGGTGGCCATGGCCCACGCCGACTCGGCTAACGACCTACGCATGCTGCTCAACGTCAGTGACGCCAAGGAGCGTAACCTCTCACTAGAGGAGCAGGTGCCGAGCCATTTGGGACTGCGCGATGGCGATGATTACTAAGCGTTAGCAACGCAGCATAAGCTACGCAGCATAAATACCACCCAGCACTCGCGGGCCCTGCGCACCGGTGACCGAAGGTAAGTTGCCAGGCAGATGATTCAATCGCTGGTGAGCTAGCCAGGCAAAGGCGCCGGCTTCTATCCAGTCTTCAGGCCAGCCGTACGCCGCTGGCGAAGTGAGCGTGGCGCGAGGCAGGTGATGGGCAAGGCGCTGCATTAAGTAGCCGTTGTGAGCGCCGCCGCCAGCGGTGATCAGCGTGAGCGGGTCGTCATTGATCCGCAGTTGTTCAATCCCCTGGGCGACACTGACGGCGGTGAGCTCTGCAAGCGTCGCCTGCACATCAGCGGCGGCTTCCTGCCCGCTAAGATGTTTTCGTAGCCAATCCAGATGAAATAGCTCTCGTCCAGTGCTTCTCGGCGGTGGTTGCTGGAAAAAGGATTCTGACAACAACCGAGCTAACAGCGCTTCATCTACTTTTCCGCTCGCGGCCCAATCGCCGTCCCTGTCAAAGCGGCCCCCTTGGTGCAAGGCAAACCAGCCATCCAATAAAACATTCGCGGGCCCGGTATCAAACCCGATCACTGGGTCGCTCGGTTGGCTGGAAAGCCAGGTGAGGTTGGCAAAGCCACCCAGGTTCAGCACCAACTGATGCGCTGATGATCTACCAAACAGCGCTTGATGAAACGCCGGTGCCAGTGGAGCGGCCTGGCCTCCTGCTGCAAGGTCGCGGCGGCGGAAGTCGGCCACTACCGTGCAGCCAGTCAGTTCTGCCAACAGGCTTGGATTATCCAACTGAAGCGTATACGCCGGTCCATCGTTGTGTCCCACGGGTGCGTGTTCAATGGTTTGTCCGTGGCTGCCGATGGCGCTGACCTGTTCTACGCTCACTGAAAGGGGTGCTAATAAGTGCTGTACGGCGCGGGCTTGGCATTGACAGAACGCGTGCTCCGCTGCTGCGAGCTGAGCAAAACTCACCTGCGCTGCATGACATAGCGTGAGCAGCAGACGATGCAGATCATCCGGCATGGGCTCGGCATGGGTTGCCAACAGGCGCGGTGGCGAATCACCTTCGATGGCGATGAGTGCCGCATCAATCCCGTCCAGGCTAGTGCCGGACATCAGGCCAATATAGTAAAGCGGCGAAGCGGTAGGCGTTTTCATAAGCGAACTCGTACAAAGCTGGGCTGAGGCTAAACCAGGGTCAGCGCTAAACCAAGGCTCAACCAAGGCGAGCGAGCATGGTAACATCGTCGGCTATTTATCACCTGAGCCCGGTATGGGCGGTTCTTTATAGTGGAGAGAGGCAATGAGTGAGGTGGATCAGGCTTTAGCGCTGTTATCGCGCGGTACGCATGAAATCCTGGTAGAGGATGAGTTAAAGAAGAAGCTGGCTTCAGGCCGCAAACTGCGTATCAAAGCGGGTTTTGATCCTACAGCCCCTGACCTGCACCTGGGGCACAGCGTGTTATTAACCAAAATGCGCCAATTTCAAGACTTAGGGCACACGGTTATCTTTTTGATAGGCGATTTTACTGGTCGTATCGGCGATCCCACCGGTAAGAACGTGACGCGCAAACCGCTCACTGAAGAGGACGTGAAAGCCAACGCCGAAACTTATAAAGAGCAGGTGTTTAAAATTCTCGACCCTGAAAAGACCGAGGTGCGTTTTAACGCCGAGTGGTTTAGCGAGCTCTCCGCCGCCAAAATGATTGAACTGGCTGCCCAAAGCACCGTTGCCCGTATGCTGGAACGGGACGACTTTGAAAAGCGCTATAAAGCCAATCAGTCCATTGCTATTCACGAATTTCTCTACCCGCTGGTACAAGGCTATGACTCGGTAGCGCTTGAGGCCGATGTCGAGCTGGGTGGTACGGACCAGAAGTTCAACCTGCTAATGGGGCGCGAGATCCAAAAGCACTTCGGCCAGGAACCCCAGGTGGTCATTACCATGCCGCTGTTGGAAGGGTTAGACGGCGTGCAGAAGATGTCGAAGTCCTTGGGCAACTACATTGGTGTCGATGAAGCGCCGGGTTCCATGTTCAATAAACTGGTCTCCATGCCGGATAGCTTGATGTGGCGCTATTTTGAGCTGCTCTCTTTGAAATCGAACGAAGAGATCGACGCGCTTAAGCACAGCGTTGAGCAGGGCGCAAACCCGCGGGATATCAAAATGGAGCTGGCGCGGGAGCTGATTGCTCGTTATCACGGGGACGAAGCAGCAGCCAATGCGCACAAGTCTGCGGGTAATCAGCTGGCCGATGGCGAGCTGCCGGAAGACCTGCCGGAAGTCACGGTCGATTTTGAAGGCAGCGAGCAAGCGCCCATCGCGGCAGTGCTTAATAGAGCAGAGCTTGCGAACAACAGTGCCCAGGCCAAA
Source organism: Vreelandella sp. ssv (assembly GCF_059448525.1). Taxonomy (NCBI): domain Bacteria; kingdom Pseudomonadati; phylum Pseudomonadota; class Gammaproteobacteria; order Oceanospirillales; family Halomonadaceae; genus Vreelandella; species Vreelandella sp. ssv. The sequence goes on from NZ_CM182545.1 coordinate 379,464, forward strand.
GATATGTTGGGTAATGGCCGCGTCAAAGTCGACGGCGACGTCGTTGCTAAAGACACCATGCTGGCGACAGGTAAGAGCTATGTTATTCAGGCGGGTAAGAAACGTTACGCCCGTGTGACGCTTATTTGAACTTTCTGTCAAAAAGCCCTTGCCAACCCGTCAGTGAATCCGTAGAGTACGCATCCGCTGCCGGGGACGCCTAGCGTTACCAGCGGTGAATGAGGTGTAAAAGCCTTGGTTAGTCAACGAGTTAGCGGTTTTGAAAATCGCATATTGACAACCGCCAGGAAATGCGTAGAATACGCCTTCCTCGCTGAGGCAAGCCAAGTCAACGGCAAGCCGGTTGCTTTCACAGTAACCCCCGCAGCGAAACGCTCTTTAACAATTTGATCAGGTAATTCATGTGGGCGCTTGCTGACGTTGGTGACAAATCACCAAATATCAAGGCAAGCGGTCATGACAATGTAAATTGAAATGAATTCGTTTGAACCTTGAGCCAAGTTTGATTCGCTTTTGTTGCCTTCGGGTGACGAGTAAGGATCACAATGATTGTAAACTGAAGAGTTTGATCATGGCTCAGATTGAACGCTGGCGGCAGGCCTAACACATGCAAGTCGAGCGGTAACAGATCTAGCTTGCTAGATGCTGACGAGCGGCGGACGGGTGAGTAATGCATAGGAATCTGCCCGGTAGTGGGGGATAACCTGGGGAAACCCAGGCTAATACCGCATACGTCCTACGGGAGAAAGGGGGCTTCGGCTCCCGCTATTGGATGAGCCTATGTCGGATTAGCTAGTTGGTGAGGTAATGGCTCACCAAGGCGACGATCCGTAGCTGGTCTGAGAGGATGATCAGCCACATCGGGACTGAGACACGGCCCGAACTCCTACGGGAGGCAGCAGTGGGGAATATTGGACAATGGGGGCAACCCTGATCCAGCCATGCCGCGTGTGTGAAGAAGGCCTTCGGGTTGTAAAGCACTTTCAGCGAGGAAGAACGCCTAGTGGTTAATACCCATTAGGAAAGACATCACTCGCAGAAGAAGCACCGGCTAACTCCGTGCCAGCAGCCGCGGTAATACGGAGGGTGCAAGCGTTAATCGGAATTACTGGGCGTAAAGCGCGCGTAGGTGGCTTGATAAGCCGGTTGTGAAAGCCCCGGGCTCAACCTGGGAACGGCATCCGGAACTGTCAGGCTAGAGTGCAGGAGAGGAAGGTAGAATTCCCGGTGTAGCGGTGAAATGCGTAGAGATCGGGAGGAATACCAGTGGCGAAGGCGGCCTTCTGGACTGACACTGACACTGAGGTGCGAAAGCGTGGGTAGCAAACAGGATTAGATACCCTGGTAGTCCACGCCGTAAACGATGTCGACCAGCCGTTGGGTGCCTAGAGCACTTTGTGGCGAAGTTAACGCGATAAGTCGACCGCCTGGGGAGTACGGCCGCAAGGTTAAAACTCAAATGAATTGACGGGGGCCCGCACAAGCGGTGGAGCATGTGGTTTAATTCGATGCAACGCGAAGAACCTTACCTACCCTTGACATCTACAGAAGCCGGAAGAGATTCTGGTGTGCCTTCGGGAACTGTAAGACAGGTGCTGCATGGCTGTCGTCAGCTCGTGTTGTGAAATGTTGGGTTAAGTCCCGTAACGAGCGCAACCCTTGTCCTTATTTGCCAGCACGTAATGGTGGGAACTCTAAGGAGACTGCCGGTGACAAACCGGAGGAAGGTGGGGACGACGTCAAGTCATCATGGCCCTTACGGGTAGGGCTACACACGTGCTACAATGGCCGGTACAAAGGGCTGCGAGCTCGCGAGAGTCAGCGAATCCCTTAAAGCCGGTCTCAGTCCGGATCGGAGTCTGCAACTCGACTCCGTGAAGTCGGAATCGCTAGTAATCGTGAATCAGAATGTCACGGTGAATACGTTCCCGGGCCTTGTACACACCGCCCGTCACACCATGGGAGTGGACTGCACCAGAAGTGGTTAGCCTAACGCAAGAGGGCGATCACCACGGTGTGGTTCATGACTGGGGTGAAGTCGTAACAAGGTAGCCGTAGGGGAACCTGCGGCTGGATCACCTCCTTAAACGATGCGTCACGCTCAGTAAGCGTCCACAATGAATTACCTGATCAGATATAGAGCAAACGGTAAAAGCACGATCCCCTCTTGGGTCTGTAGCTCAGTTGGTTAGAGCGCACCCCTGATAAGGGTGAGGTCGGCAGTTCAAGTCTGCCCAGACCCACCAAATTTTATCTCTCGCTGCGTTATTTTATGACTCGCATAGCAGGCTATGTGTCGCCATGAAATGCCTTGCGTTAAATAAAATTGGCCAGAGGTGACTGTGACGAAGAGTGACTCGATGGGGCCATAGCTCAGCTGGGAGAGCGCCTGCCTTGCACGCAGGAGGTCAGCGGTTCGATCCCGCTTGGCTCCACCATTACGCTATCACGCTGTTTTACCTTAACTACCGTTTGTGAATGTTTCGTGACCACTGATAAGTCGCTGCGTTGTTGTATTTATTATACGCCGCTTTATCACTGTTCATTGAACAGCTGCTCTTTAACAATGTATATCATGCTGACAAGAACACTTCGCAAGAAGTGCTTCTTAAATTGTGATACGTCTCAAGCGTATCCGGCAAAATGAAACGTGATCATTGCGACATCCAGACTCCTTCGGGTTATAGGGTCAAGCAATGAAGCGCACACGGTGGATGCCTAGGCAGTCAGAGGCGATGAAAGACGTGGTAGCCTGCGATAAGGTTCGGTGAGGTGGCAACAACCTGTGACCCGGACATCTCTGAATGGGGAAACCCACTGGCCATAAGGTCAGTATCTTACACTGAATACATAGGTGTAAGAGGCGAACCAGGGGAACTGAAACATCTAAGTACCCTGAGGAAAAGAAATCAACCGAGATTCCCCTAGTAGCGGCGAGCGAACGGGGACCAGCCCTTAAGCATGTGAATGATTAGGCGAACAGATTGGGAAGTCTGGCCGTAGCGGGTGATAGCCCCGTAGTCGAAAATCTGATCATGTGAAATCGAGTAGGTCGGGGCACGAGAAACCTTGACTGAAGACGGGGGGACCATCCTCCAAGGCTAAATACTCCTGACTGACCGATAGTGAACCAGTACCGTGAGGGAAAGGCGAAAAGAACCCCGGAGAGGGGAGTGAAATAGATCCTGAAACCGTGTGCGTACAAGCAGTAGGAGCAGACTTGTTCTGTGACTGCGTACCTTTTGTATAATGGGTCAGCGACTTATATTCAGTGGCGAGGTTAACCGTATAGGGGAGCCGTAGGGAAACCGAGTCTTAACTGGGCGACACAGTCGCTGGATATAGACCCGAAACCGAGCGATCTATCCATGAGCAGGGTGAAGATTGAGTAACATCAATTGGAGGCCCGAACCAGGATCTGTTGAAAAAGATTTGGATGACTTGTGGATCGGAGTGAAAGGCTAATCAAGCTCGGAGATAGCTGGTTCTCCTCGAAAGCTATTTAGGTAGCGCCTCACGTAGTACCGCCGGGGGTAGAGCACTGTTTCGGCTAGGGGGTCATCCCGACTTACCAACCCGAGGCAAACTCCGAATACCGGTGAGTAACGCGTGGGAGACACACGGCGGGTGCTAACGTCCGTCGTGAAAAGGGAAACAACCCAGACCGTCAGCTAAGGTCCCGAAATCCTGGTTAAGTGGGAAACGATGTGGGAAGGCTCAGACAGCTAGGAGGTTGGCTTAGAAGCAGCCATCCTTTAAAGAAAGCGTAATAGCTCACTAGTCGAGTCGGCCTGCGCGGAAGATGTAACGGGGCTAAACCAGGTACCGAAGCTACGGGTTCATCCTTAGGGATGAGCGGTAGAGGAGCGTCGTGTACGCCAATGAAGGTGGATTGAGAAGTCTGCTGGAGGTATCACGAGTGCGAATGCTGACATGAGTAACGATAAAGGGAGTGAAAAACTCCCTCGCCGGAAGACCAAGGGTTTCTGTTCGACGCTAATCGGAGCAGAGTGAGTCGGCCCCTAAGGCGAGGCCGAAAGGCGTAGTCGATGGGAAACGGGTCAATATTCCCGTACCGGACATGGTTGCGATGGGGGGACGAAGAAGGCTAGGTGAGCCAGGCGTTGGTTGTCCTGGTGAAAGTGAGTAGGCTTGGATCTTAGGTAAATCCGGGATCCTTTAAGGCCGAGACACGAGATGAACTGACCACGGTCAGGAAGTCACTGATGCCACGCTTCCAGGAAAAGCCTCTAAGCTTCAGATCATGTGCGACCGTACCCCAAACCGACACAGGTGGTCAGGGTGAGAATCCCAAGGCGCTTGAGAGAACTCGGGTGAAGGAACTAGGCAAAATGGTGCCGTAACTTCGGGAGAAGGCACGCCGGCGTAGGGTGAAGAGACTTGCTCTCCTAGCCCGAACCGGTCGAAGATACCAGGTGGCTGCAACTGTTTATTAAAAACACAGCACTCTGCTAACGCGCAAGCGGACGTATAGGGTGTGACGCCTGCCCGGTGCCGGAAGGTTAAATGATGGTGTTAGCCGCAAGGCGAAGCTCTTGATTGAAGCCCCGGTAAACGGCGGCCGTAACTATAACGGTCCTAAGGTAGCGAAATTCCTTGTCGGGTAAGTTCCGACCTGCACGAATGGCGTAATGATGGCCACGCTGTCTCCACCCGAGACTCAGTGAAATTGAAATCGCCGTGAAGATGCGGTGTACCCGCGGCTAGACGGAAAGACCCCGTGAACCTTTACTATAGCTTCACACTGGACGCTGATGTTGCCTGTGTAGGATAGCTGGGAGGCTTTGAACTCTGGACGCCAGTTCGGAGGGAGCCAACCTTGAAATACCAGCCTGGCATCATTGGCGTTCTCACTCAGGTCCGTTATCCGGATCGAGGACAGTGTGTGGTGGGTAGTTTGACTGGGGCGGTCTCCTCCTAAAGAGTAACGGAGGAGCACGAAGGTACCCTCAGCACGGTCGGACATCGTGCATTGAGTGCAAGAGCATAAGGGTGCTTGACTGCGAGACAGACACGTCGAGCAGGTGCGAAAGCAGGTTCTAGTGATCCGGTGGTTCTGTATGGAAGGGCCATCGCTCAACGGATAAAAGGTACTCCGGGGATAACAGGCTGATACCGCCCAAGAGTTCACATCGACGGCGGTGTTTGGCACCTCGATGTCGGCTCATCACATCCTGGGGCTGAAGTCGGTCCCAAGGGTATGGCTGTTCGCCATTTAAAGTGGTACGCGAGCTGGGTTTAGAACGTCGTGAGACAGTTCGGTCCCTATCTGCCGTGGGCGTTGGATGTTTGAGAAGGGCTGCTCCTAGTACGAGAGGACCGGAGTGGACGACCCTCTGGTGTTCCGGTTGTCACGCCAGTGGCATTGCCGGGTAGCTATGGTCGGACGGGATAACCGCTGAAAGCATCTAAGCGGGAAGCCCCCTTCAAGATGAGACATCCCTGAGGCCTAGAGCCTCCTGAAGGGCCCAGCGAGACCAGCTGGTTGATAGGCACGGTGTGGAAGCGCTGCAAGGCGTTGAGCTAACGTGTACTAATGGCCCGTGAGGCTTGACCCTATAACACCCAAGGGGTCTGGTCGTGATGATGACGTGAAGGAACCGGATACGCAGCGTGTGGCCCCGGCAACCGCCAGGGCGGCAGGCAGTGAGACGATCACAATGTAGCAATAGTCAGCATGATATATAGCCAGTTACGCCTGACGACCATAGCACGCGTGAACCACCTGATCCCTTGCCGAACTCAGTAGTGAAACCGCTTAGCGCCGATGGTAGTGTGGGGTCTCCCCATGCGAGAGTAGGTCATCGTCAGGCACCTATACCAAAAAACCCCCAGGGCTAACGCTCTGGGGGTTTTTTTTATGGCAAAATGCACTCCTCAAGGAGGAATGCCCATGACTCAGATGCGCTGGGAACAGCTACTTTCCCCACGACGTCTTCACGACCAACGCTCAACAAGTACCCGTGAAATCGGTCGCAGCCCGTTTCATAAAGACCACGACCGAATTGTTTTCTCAGGCTCGTTTAGGCGTCTTGGGCGTAAGACGCAGGTGCATCCGCTGACAGAAAATGATCATATTCATACTCGCTTAACTCATTCGCTTGAAGTCGGCTGTGTCGGTCGTTCTTTGGGTATGATTGTGGGCGAACTGTTACATGATCGCTTGCCTGTATGGATAACACCCGCCGATCTTGGCGTCATTGTTCAGACAGCTTGTTTAGGACATGACATTGGAAACCCCCCTTTTGGCCACGCCGGTGAGTATGCTATTCGCGACTGGTTTCAGCGCGCCCAGAGTAGCGGCCTATTGGAAGGGCTTTCAGATGCAGAGCGTGAAGACCTGTTGACTTACGAAGGTAACGCCCAAGGCTTTCGGGTGATTACCCAGATCGAGTACAACCAGTTCAATGGCGGTATGCGCCTATCAGCAGCCACGCTTGGTGCGCTGCTCAAGTACCCATGGACCGTTCGTTACAGCGGGCGCGCAGGCAAATTCGGCGCCTACCAATCCGAGCAGACACTGCTCAAAGAGGTCGCTGAAGCCGTGGGTTTGCTACCCAATGGAGAGCAACGTTGGTGTCGCCATCCGCTGGCTTGGCTGGTCGAGGCAGCCGATGATATCTGCTATGCGCTGCTCGATCTGGAAGACGGGCTTGAGATGGGCATCCTGCGCTATGAAGAGGTGGTTGATATTCTTCGCCAGATTGCTGGAGAATTCCCGCCAGAGTATGCCGATATGCAAGAGCGTAATGTGTCCCAGCGGCGTCGCATTGCGTTGCTACGTGGTGCTGCGATGGAGCGTGCCGTTAATGATGTCGGCGCGGTGTTTGTACAGCATGAGCAGGCTCTGTTAAGCGGCACTCTAAGCGACGATCTATTAGAGTTATGCCATCCCGATTTAGGCTGGGGGGTGCAGGCGGCCAAGCAGCTTGCACGAGAACGTATTTTCCAAAACGAGCGTAAAGCAAAATTAGAGATTGGCGCCTATACGACGCTAGGTATTCTCTTAGAGGCTTTTATTGGCGCTGCCCATGAGCTACATCACACCGGGCATTCATCGTTTAAACACCAGCGTGTGTTGGCCCTTATTGGCGAAAACACCCCGCTACCTTCTTGGCCTCTTTATGATAGCTACCGTCGAATGCTGGACTTTATTGGGGGAATGACGGATCACTACGCAGTAGATTTAGCCCAGGAGATGGGCGGTCGGTTACGCGGAGATTAGGCCTGTAGCACTTATACCGAAGGTTGGCGTAAGTGCTTCAATTCCATCAATCTGGCGCGCTCCAGTAAAACATTAATAACCTTGTCATGAGTCGCGTCGTTGAGCGGGCCTGGCGTTAGCTCCGTTATCTGTTTCGCTAACGTATCTCCGCTTACGACCAGTATATCCGGCGCGGCTTCGCTGTTATCTATCTTCCAGCCTGGTAATACCAATACGCCACGCACGGGTACAGGCATGCCACAGCGGCGCTCTAACCAATGAGTAAGCCAGTTGACCCCCTGGCGTGTTTTGTGGAGCGGTCGGCGCTCTTGCCAATGTGGAAAGCGCAAACGCTCGCGCTCTACCGCCACGGTATTGAGTTCGTTGCCATCAGTGCCGATAGCGAGTGTTCTTGCCCTTGTTTCCACCACAAATACCCCATGGGGTGTTACTACAACGTGGTCAATTGTGAAGCTATCGGTGGGCACATCGTGAAATACGTAGTACGGGTGTGCATCAGGGCGAACTAGGCGCTCAAGCTCTTGACCAACGGCAAGCTCGCAAGCGAGGCCTAATTTCAAGCGCCGAATACGTTGATAATCACGTACCAGCAGTAATGAAAATGTCAGTACGAGTAGCGTGCTGAGTAGCCCATACAAGGCCCATTCGACCCAATCCTGCTGATCCACAAATAGCATTCGGCCCATGCCGTACACCAGTGGGGCCAAGCTAATGATGGGCCCTAATGCCCCGTTTAGAAATAGGCTGGAAAAAGCTTGATCAAGACGGTGCCGTAACGCTTGGCCGGGTTCATGAAGAGGAGCCTTGAAGGGCGAATGAACGCGAGCATCGTGAAGATTGCGCAGCGCCAGAACAATACTGGCCATGGCCGCCATGGGGAATAAAAAAATGAGGGGTAGCAAGTATTCCAGCCAAGCCATTGCAGTGCCTTGCCCTATAACGACTTACTTAAAGGTAAGTCTTGGTGATGTAGAAGGCTTTAACCCCCAGCGAGTTTAACCTTGTAGCCGAGTGCGCTTAGCTCTTGGCGCAGAACATCGCGATGGTCGCCTTGAATTTCAATGATACCTTCTTTAACGGCTCCACCGGTTCCGCAACGCTTTTTAAGCGTTTTTGCCAACGTTTTGAGTTCTTCGCTGGGCAAAGGAATGCCGCTAACAGTCGTCACGCCTTTGCCTTTACGACCGCTGGTTTCGCGCCGAATGCGTACTACGCCATCTAGGGCTGCTAAGCGTTGCTGTTCGTTTAGATCATCGCACAGGCAGGATTCAAGTGCTTCTCGGCAGGTAGGGCAGGTTTTACCATGTTCAGTCGAGTAAACAAGCCCACCCAATTGGTCACGCAAAGAGGCCATTATCATCCTCCTATGGAGTGTTGAGGCACGGGTGTTTGCCAATATTCACGCGTGAGCCGCTCCACCACGGCGGGTAACTGGTACATATTGCTGATCATAATGGCATTTTCTGGTGTCGTTTCCGCATCTGGAAAGCGGTTTAAATGAATGACCGTCATCCCTGCTTGCAGCGCCGCACGAACCCCAACCAAAGCGTCGTCTATGGCGATACAGTCACGTGCTGCATAGCCCATGATACTTGCTGCGTGTAAATGTAAACAGGGCTCAGGCTTCCAACAGTTGGCGGTATAACCACTGAACAGGCGTTTACCAAAATAGTGGCTAAGGCCCGTAGCGTCTAACGCCGTACGAATTTTGCTATCAGGGCCATTAGAAACCACTGCACTAGGGTAGGAGGCTAGTATGGCTAATGCTTCACGGGCACCTGGTATGGCCGTTAACTCCTGGGCAAGTCGAGTCGCCAGATTGGCTCGCATTGAGGTTTCCATGCGGTCAAGCTTGTCAGGTTCGACTTCACCGTAGCGCTGTTGGAGTTCAGCAACAATACGTCGAAAGCGCGCCCCACGAAATTCGCCTAGGTAATCGGTAGAAGCAAATGGCAGCCCTACTGAATTAAGTCCGGCGGCCATCTCTTCGGCCAGCAGCGGCTCGCTATCGACGAGAGTGCCATCACAGTCAAACAGCAAAAGTGGGAGCGGCATTGTGGTTCCTTGCAGCGGCTCAAGCGCTGCCAGTGTTAGTTAAGGCCATCCATACCTCTATTGAACGGGATTTTACGCCATTTGTGAACACTGTTTTGTTATTTTTTGCTTGCCTGGGTATCACTTTTGAGCCAGCTTTTACGACTAGGCTGACTTTGATGCTAAACGTTGTGTATAAAAGGTGTCTGATGCTGTCTTTTTAATGACAGTGGCCGCTGGGCAACTGACAGTTGAAATGAATGTTTTAAGACGCCTGCGCGGAAGAGGTAATATGGATACACTATTCTGTCATAACCAAAAATGGAGTACGCCCAATGCGATTAGCCCCTTGGTTCCTACCGTTTGCACTCAGCGCTGCTTTGCTAACGACGACTGGCTATGTCTTTGCTGATACTCACGAGTCAGAGGGACAGCAGCACGAGCCTCTTGATGATGCTGCACTTGAAGAGGAGTACGGCATTAAAGCGGGATCAGTAAAGCGTGATGAAGTCACTTCATCTAGCGATTCTGAAGGTGCTGATGACCGTGAAGAAGAGGAAGAGAAAAACGAAGAAGTAGCTACTAGCGCTGGAGAGGATGATGTAGAACTAGAGCCGGGCAGCAGTGAAGAAAGAAGCCCAGCAGCGGGTACTGGCGGCACCGGTAGCCCAGATGACGCCATCCATAGCAGTGAAGAAGAAAATAGCGAAAATGATAAAAACGATGACACTGACGATAACGAGTAACGTCAGTGCCAGTAATACTATTTAGCAAGGCGGCGTGAATTCGCGCTGCTGCGCTTATGGTAAGGTTTCATTGTGCGCTGGCTGGTAACCCACCAGGGAGCTAACTGCCCATTCATTGAATTAATCAGCGCTTTCTGCATTTCGAGGCCAGCTTCCATACTGGCTTCGAGCTTTTCGGTGACCATTTTCTGATTTTCTTTCATCATATTAGGGCTGAAAAAGGGCTGTGTTTGCCATAAATGATTGCGCATGCTGATGGTCGATAGAGACGTAGTCCAGAGCTCAAATGCCATTAGGCCGGCCTTCCAAACATCGAACATTGCTAGCGGAGTAACAGGCATAAACGGCGTCGTTTTGGTGCTTTTCATGAGTATTGGCCTCTATATTTGAACACGAAACCTCGTGGACACATCACCAGTGTTAGCGTATCAATGCAGCAATACAACATGTATTTCGTCGAGCATAACGTGGGTTAACTAAAAAAAAGACGACCGGCTGGTCGTCTTTTTATTAAGCAATTGTACTAGCAGACTTACTTGATTTTAGGAGCCATTTCGCCGCGCTCGTAGCGCAGGGACATCGCCTCAAGGCTAATCGGTTTGATCTTGCTAGCGTTGCCAGCAGTGCCAAAAGCTTCATAGCGCGCAATACATAGGTCCCGCATTGCCGTAACGGTTTCTTTGAGGAATTTACGCGGGTCGAATTCGGCAGGATTTTGTGCCAGAAAACGACGTACAGCGCCGGTAGAGGCTAAGCGTAGGTCGGTATCGATATTTACCTTACGTACGCCGTGCTTAATCCCTTCAACGATCTCTTCCACCGGAACGCCATACGTTTCTGGAATTTTGCCGCCGTACTGGTTGATAACTTCCAGCCACTCCTGCGGCACGGATGAAGAGCCGTGCATAACGAGGTGGGTATCGGGAATGCGTGCGTGGATCTCTTTAATGCGCTGAATAGAGAGCGTGTCGCCAGTGGGTGGTTTGGTAAATTTGTAAGCGCCGTGGCTAGTGCCAATGGCAATTGCCAAGGCGTCGACATGCGTCGCTTTGACGAATTCGGCCGCTTCCTCTGGATCGGTAAGCAGTTGCTCCATATCCAGTTTGCCTTCAGCGCCAATACCGTCTTCTTCTCCGGCCATACCCGTTTCCAGGCTTCCCAGGCAGCCCAGTTCGCCTTCAACGGAAACACCGCAGGCATGGGCCATTTCAACCGTACGGCGAGTGACATCGACGTTATAGTCATAGTCGGTGGGTGTTTTGCCGTCTTCGCCCAAAGAGCCATCCATCATCACCGAGGAGAAACCAAGCTGGATAGAGCGCTGGCAAATCGCAGGGCTAGTGCCATGATCCTGGTGCATAACGACGGGAATATGCGGGAACTCTTCTACGGCAGCTAAAATCAGGTGGCGTAGAAATGGGGCACCAGCATATTTACGGGCGCCTGCAGAGGCTTGCACGATCACGGGAGAATCCGTGGCATCAGCAGCCTCCATAATGGCGCGCATCTGCTCAAGGTTATTGACGTTAAATGCCGGGATGCCGTAGCCGTATTCGGCGGCGTGGTCGAGCATCTGGCGCATGCTGATCAAAGCCATGAAGTTACCTTATCTGAGTTGTAGAGACTGAGTTGTGAAGTTTGAGCGTGCACATTCAAGTCATGCAATGTTAACCGCGTTTGGCGGCGGCTTCGAGTGCAGCAACGGCAGGCAACTGTTTACCTTCGACGTACTCAAGGAACGCACCGCCGCCGGTAGAAATGTAGGACACACGATCCGCAATGGAATATTTATCAATAGCCGCTAACGTATCACCGCCACCGGCAATAGAGAAACCTGCACTATCGGCGATCGCCTGGGCAATTACCTGAGTTCCTTTGCCGAATTGATCTAGTTCAAATACCCCGACAGGGCCATTCCACAGGATAGTGCCAGCATCTTTCAGCATACTTGCCAAGTGAGCGGCGGTATCTGGGCCGATATCTAAAATCATCTCGTTGTCGGCCACTTGATCGACCGGTTTAACGACGGCTTGTGCTGATTCAGAAAACTCCGTGGCAACCACAACATCGGTGGGTAACGGAATCGACACTTTTTCCATCAGGGCTTTCGCCTGGTCTACCAAGTCGGCTTCGTATAGCGATTTGCCGACATTGTAGCCTGCGGCGGCAATAAAGGTGTTGGCGATGCCGCCGCCGACGATGAGCTGATCGCACTTATCAGCCAACGCGGTGAGCACATCCAGTTTGGTAGAGACTTTTGAGCCACCAACGATAGCCGCCATGGGACGTGCAGGGTTCGCCAAGGCTTTTTGTAAAGCATCGAGCTCTTGGGCGAGTAACGGTCCTGCACAAGCGCTGGGAGCAAAGCGCGCCACGCCGTGGGTAGACGCTTGTGCGCGGTGAGCTGTGCCAAAAGCATCCATCACAAAAATGTCACACAGCGCGGCGTACTGCTTTGCCAACTGCTCATCGTCTTTTTTCTCACCACTGTTGAAGCGTACGTTCTCTAGAAGCACCACATCACCGTTGGCGATTTCTAACGTCTCACCAAGATACGCTTTGATGAGCGGGACTGGGCGTCCTAACAGCTCACCCAATTGCTCAGCCACCGGCGCAAGGGAGAACTCATCAGCGAACTCGCCTTCATTGGGACGGCCCAAGTGACTCATCAGCATTACTTTCGCGCCAGCCTTCATAGCCGCTTGAATCGTCGGCAGTGCGGCGCGCAGGCGGGCGTCGCTGGAGACGCGGCCATGTTTGATGGGCACATTCAAATCTTCACGGATCAGCACGCGTTGCCCTTCCAAGGGAAGGTCAGTCATCTTATTCACGTTCATGTGAGCGGTTTCCTCGTGTTTATGCCGTTGAACTAAAGGTAAACAATTAATGCAATCAGGTTAGCTCTGTGCCGAAAGCGTGGCCAACCGCTGGCTAATATCGAGCATCCGGTTGGCGAATCCCCACTCGTTATCGAACCAGCACAGCAGCTTGATAAGACGCTTGCCAGCCACCCGGGTTTGCGTGGCGTCTAGAATGCCTGAGCGTGGGTCGTGATTGAAATCAACCGACGCCATGGGGGCTTCAGTATAGCCAAGTACACCTTTTAAGCGCTGCTGACTGGCGGCCAGAAGCAGCGCATTGACGTCATCACGGTGAGTGTCGCAACTGACCGAGAGCGCGAGGTCCATGGCAGAGACATTAATGGTAGGAACGCGCACGTGCAGGCACTCAAATCGGCCCGCTAAATGAGGCATTAAGCGGCTAATGCCGAGTGCCAAGCCGGTATCCACTGGCACAATAGAGTGCATTGCCGAACGAGTCAGGCGCAGGTCGGTTTGGTGATAAGCATCAATCACCGGCTGGTCATTCATTGCCGAGTGAATGGTGGTGGTAACGCCGTGTTCAAGCCCTAGGGCTTCATCAAGAATGGTTAACAGCGGTACAAGGCAATTGGTCGTGCACGAAGCGGCCGAAAGGATTCGCTGAGATAGCGTTAACTCACGCTCATTAATGCCCCAAACGATGGTGGCATCGACATCATTTTCCGCAGGCTGAGAAAACAGCAGGCGTTTAGCGCCAGCCTCTAGATGCTGCTCGGCGGTGACGCGATCTTTAAAGCTCCCAGAACACTCCAGCACCAGGTCCACATCAAGCGCCTTCCAGGGTAGCTTGCGTGGATCTTGTTCGCATAACACCTGGATGCGCTGCCCGTTAACCATGAGGCTCTGACCATCATGGTCGACGTCACCTGGAAAGCGGCCATGGGTGGTGTCGTAGCGCGTCAGGTAAGTGATGGTCGCAAGATCAGAGAGCTCGTTAATGGCGACCACTTCTAGCTCGGGATGATGCCGCTCAACGAGAGCCCGAAGCACACATTGGCCAATGCGACCGTAACCGTTAATGGCGATGCGATATCTGGGAGCAGAATTAGCCATGCAGAAGGGTGGCTCTTAAAAGTGAGTCAATGAACAAAACGAAGTCGAAAACAGTGGGATGATAACGCATTTCAGCCAGCGATTCTTATCGACGGCCTTTCCCCATCAGTTTCCCATACCGATCAGCCGCCAGGCGAGCGGTAGCAGCACAGCGGTGAAAATACCGGTTAGACTCATCCCTAGTGACGCGAACGCCCCAGCGGTAGGGCTAATCTCAAAAGCCCGCACTGTGCCAATGGCATGTCCATTAAGCCCAAGCGCGAAACCGATTAACCGCTCGTCATCGATATCCAACCAACGTGCGGCGAGGCTAACGCAGGGAATCGTGATCACTCCGGTTATCAATAGCGCCCCCATAAGGAGTGCAACCGTACCGCCAAGCTGCTCGGTAATACCGATAGCAATGGGGGCAGTCACCGATTTAGCGGCAATGGAGGCGAGTATGGTGTCCGCGCTGCCCAGCAACCAAGCAATGGCCAGCGAGTAGCAGGCCGCCAGCGTAGCGGCAATGGGCAGGCAAATAGCTAGCGGCCGCCATAGTTCATAGATACGTGGCAACTGTTGATAAAGCGGCATACCCAACGCCACGGTAGCAGGCCCCAGCAGCACCGTGAGCCAAGTGGCGCCCTGATAATAAGTCGCGTAAGGCAGCCCTATCAGCGCTAATGCACCCGCCAGTAGCAGTGCCGCAATTAAGATGGCGGGTAGCCAAGAGGGGCGCTTGAGACGCTGAAACACACCATTACCTATTAAATAGGCAGTCAGCGTTAACCCCACGGCAAATAACGGAGTGGACGTTAACAGGGCGAGCAGTGATGTATCAGCGAGCATGGGTAGGTTTGATCAGCCGTTTGAGCAGCCATAGTGTTGTCACCACGCTTAGCAGCGTGCCTAACAGTAGCGCGATGAGGATAGCGCTCCACTGCCCGGCCAGCTCGCCGATGATGAAAAATACACCGACAACACCGGGCATTATCAGCATCGCGAGCAGGGCAATAAGCGGCTGGGCGGCCGCAGCGATGCTGCTGGGAACGCGACCACGGATGGCGAGAGTAACGCATAGCAGTAGCATGCCGATCACGCCTGACGAGATCGGCAAAGCGGTGAAGTGGATCACCACTTCACCGATCAGCCAGTAGCTAATCAACCATAGAAAGCCACTGAGTACGGACATGGCTTAGCCGAGTAGTTCGTTGGCTTGCTTGACCACATTCTCGACAGTAAAGCCGAAGTGTTTAAACAGATCACCTGCCGGGGCTGATTCGCCGTAAGTGGTCATGCCGATGACACGGCCTTCCAGACCCACATACTTGTACCAGTAGTCGGCGTGAGCTGCTTCGATAGCAATACGCTTAGTTACTGCTTTAGGCAGTACGCTTTCACGGTATTCGGCGTCTTGACCGTTGAAGCGGTAGGCCGACGGCATGGAGACCACGCGTACGGCTTTGCCCTGCTGCTCAAGCTCGGCGGCGGCATCCATCGCCAGGCCGACTTCAGAACCGGTGGCAATCAGAATCAACTCTGGCGTTCCTTCGCTGTCCTTAAGAACGTATGCACCGTTTTGAATGGCTGCCAATTGCGCTTTAGTGCGCTGCTGGTGGGGCAGGTTTTGGCGTGACAGTACTAGCGCGGTGGGGCCAGAGTGACGCTTGATGGCGGCATCCCAAGAGGCGGCGGTTTCGACCGCATCGCAGGGGCGCCAGGTGTTTAGATTCGGCGTTGTACGCAGGCTGGTGAGCTGCTCAATCGGCTGGTGGGTCGGGCCATCTTCACCCAGACCGATGGAGTCGTGGGTAAACACGTAAATCACCTGCTGACCCATCAATGACGCCATGCGGATCGAGTTACGCATGTACTCCATAAAGATCAGGAAGGTCGCGCCGTAAGGTACCAAGCCGCCGTGCAGGGCGATGCCGTTCATGACCGCGCCCATGCCGAACTCACGCACACCGTAGTGCAGGTAGTTACCGCTAGCATCTTCCGGGGTGATCGCTTTGGCGCCTTTCCAGAAGGTCAGGTTAGACGGCGCCAAGTCGGCACTGCCGCCCAGCAGCTCCGGCATTTTCGGACCAATGGCATTTAACACTTCAAAGGAGGCTTTGCGTGACGCGATGGTCTCGCCACGCTCTTGGGCCTGCTCAATCAAGGCTTCGGTAGGCAGTTCCGCAGGCAACTGGCGCTTCATCCGGCGGGTGAACTCTCGCGCTTCCGTGGGGAAGGCTTCAGCATAGCGGGCGAAACGCGCGTCCCAAGTCTGCTGGGCCGCTTTGCCAGCTTCACGGGCATCCCAGCCCGAGTAGATTGGTTCGGGAATATGGAACGGAGCGTGGGGCCAGTCGAGCTGGGTGCGGGCCAGGGCCACTTCATCATCGCCAAGGGGGGCGCCGTGGGCGTCCTCTTTGCCCTGCTTGTTGGGGGCACCAAAGCCGATAATGGTTTTGCAGATAATCAGGCTCGGCTTATCGTCATGGCTCTTGGCCAGCTCAATAGCGGCTTTGATCTCTTCAGGCTTATGACCATCAACGTTGGGTACCACGTGCCAGCCATAGGCTTCAAAACGCTTGGCGGTATCATCGGTAAACCAGCCTTCCACTTCACCATCAATGGAGATGCCGTTATCGTCGTATACAGTGATCAGCTTACCCAACTGCTGGGTACCGGCCAGTGAGGCCGCTTCATGGGAGATGCCTTCCATTAAGCAGCCGTCACCTACAAAGCACCATGTGTGATGGTCCACAATTGTGTGACCGGGGCGGTTGAACTGCGCCGCCATGGTTTTTTCAGCAATCGCAAAGCCCACAGCGTTGGCGAAACCCTGTCCCAGCGGTCCAGTGGTGGTTTCAATGCCCGGCGCATAACCGAATTCCGGGTGGCCCGCGGTGGGCGAGTGCAACTGACGGAAATTCTGTAGCTGTTCCAGGCTCAGCTCGTAGCCACTGAGGTGCAGCAGCGAGTAGAGCAGCATGGAGCCGTGGCCATTGGAAAGCACAAAGCGGTCACGATCGGCCCATTTGGGGTCTTCGGGGTTGTGCTTGAGGTAGTCATTCCATAGCACCTCGGCGATATCAGCCATACCCATGGGGGCGCCAGGGTGACCGGACTTGGCCTTCTGAACGGCATCCATGGACAGGGCGCGAATGGCATTGGCTAGCTCAAAACGGGACGGCATGGGGGTGCTCCTCGCCTGAAAACAGAAATTATAAAGGCGCTATTGTCGCTGACTTCCCATGTTGCGGCAAATGTAGCGACAAATTCTCGGGATCACTTTCTGGGAAGCGTCGCCGACAGCGTGTAGACTCTGCCTCCCGAAGTGATGGAGAATGTCATCACTTCGCTAATACGGGCAGGGGACACCTGCCATGATTTCCTGCTGATGCTGTGGACTATCTGCAGCCGTCATACAGAGGGTCGAGTGCGCGATGAGCGAATATTCCCTGTTTACCTCAGAGTCCGTCTCCGAAGGTCATCCCGATAAAATTGCCGATCAGATTTCTGATGCGGTGTTAGATGCCATCATCGCCCGTGATAAACAGGCGCGTGTTGCCTGTGAAACCATGGTGAAAACCGGGGTGGCGATCATTGCCGGCGAAATTACCACCTCCGCTTGGGTCGATTTAGAAACCCTCGTGCGCGATGTGATTATCAGCATTGGCTATAACTCGTCTGATGTCGGTTTTGATGGCGCAACCTGCGGCGTGGTTAACCTGATTGGCAAGCAGAGTGTCGATATCGCCCAGGGCGTTGACCGCAGCAAGCCTGAAGATCAGGGCGCAGGTGATCAGGGCTTAATGTTTGGCTATGCGACCAATGAAACCGATTCGTTTATGCCTGCGCCTATCCATTACTCTCACCGATTGGTCGAGCGTCAGGCCGAACTGCGTAAAAATGGCTTGTTGCCGTGGCTGCGCCCGGATGCCAAGAGCCAGGTAACCTTCCGCTATAACGCCGAAGGCCAGCCCTGCGGCGTCGATGCCATCGTGCTTTCCACGCAACACGACCCCGACATCGACCAGGAAGATCTGCGCAAAATGATCAAGCGCGAGGTCATTGAGCAAGTGATTCCCGCTGAATGGCTGGATGAGACCACCCAGTACCACATTAATCCGACCGGCAAGTTCGTGATTGGCGGCCCGGTAGGCGACTGTGGTCTGACTGGCCGCAAGATCATCGTCGATACCTACGGCGGCATGGCGCGCCACGGCGGTGGTGCGTTCTCAGGCAAAGATCCATCTAAAGTTGACCGCAGTGCCGCCTATGCGGGCCGTTACGTGGCGAAGAATGTGGTGGCTGCGGGCCTCGCTGACAAATGTGAAATTCAGGTCTCTTACGCTATTGGTGTTGCCGAGCCGACTTCCGTGTCGATCGATACCTTTGGTACCGGCAAAATTGACGATAAACAGATCGTTGCGCTGGTGCGTGAGCATTTCGATCTGCGTCCTTACGCGATCACCAAAATGCTCGATTTGCTGCACCCGATGTATCAGCTCACCGCCGCTTATGGCCACTTTGGTCGTGCGCCGTTCGAGCACAGCTACACCTGGAGCGATGATAAAGGCGAAGAACATACGGAAACCTTTACCGCCTTCCCGTGGGAAAAGATTGATAAAGCCGATGCGCTGCGTCAGGCCGCCAATTTGTAAGATATTCGCTACGCTATTTGTAAGAAATGTATGAAAAAGCCTCCGTGCCTCTGGCCGGGGGCTTTTTTGATGCCCGTTGCGCTAGGCTAGGTCTGTTTGTCGATCATTGTGAGTACTGTTAAGGGGGCTGGAATGTCTGCAGGGAGATTATCTGGAGCAGTCTTAACATGGGCGATTGGCGCTCTTCTCGGGCTTGTCACTTTTTCCGCACAGGCTGCCGAGTGCCCTGACTGGTCGGAGGAGCGCCTAAGCCGCGAAAGCATTGCACTGGCCGAGCAGGTCCAGCGCTGGGACACCGCCTACCATGACGAAGGTGTCGCGCTGATTGACGATGCCCTATACGACCAAGCGGTAGAACGCCTAGCCACTTGGCAGCGTTGTTTGGGCAATGTTCCTGACCATCATCCGCTTTCGCGCGTTACCCGAAGTAGCGGTACTCTCGATCATCCGGCGGCGCAGCGTGGGCTCACTAAAGCCGATGACGATGGTGTCAGGCGCTTTACCAGCCGCCGCGAAGACCTATGGATTCAACCTAAGGTAGACGGTGTGGCGATTACGCTGCGCTATGTCGAGGGCGAGCTGATCGAAGCCGTTAGTCGGGGCGATGGCGAGCGGGGCCAGGACTGGACAGCCCGTGCCCGACAACTCCCCGCCGTTCCCAATACGTTGCCTGAGCCTATTTCTGCGGTGCTCCAAGGCGAACTGTACTGGCAGTTAACCCAACACGTGCAGTCACAATCGCCTACATCGGGTGCGCGAGGCGCAGTGGCGGGAGCAATGGCGCAATCCTCACCTACGGCGGCCACCCTTGACAGTATTGGCCTGTTTGTTTGGGGTTGGCCAGACGGGCCTACTGGTATGAGCGAACGTTTAACGCATCTCACCACACTGGGCTTTGATACCGCGGATTACACCCAACCGCTGGATGATCGTCGCGATGCTACTTATTGGCGTGATAGCTGGTTCAACGGCCCTCTGCCGTTTGCCACCGATGGGGTGGTAATCAAGCAAGCAGAACGTCCCGGCGTCCGGCGCTGGTCATCGTCGCCCCCGGAGTGGGCCATTGCCTGGAAATACCCCGCCCAGCAGGCGCTCGCGGAAGTACGCGGCATTGAATTTCGCGTAGGGCGTACCGGGCGTGTGACGCCGCTTGTGTGGCTTAATCCGGTACTGCTGGAGGGACGGCGCATCAGCCGCGTCTCGTTAGGCTCGTTGGAACGCTGGGAGGCTCTGGATGTTCGCCCTGGCGACCAAGTGGCGATCTCGCTGGCCGGGCTGACGATTCCCCAGTTAACGGAGGTGGTATGGCATACCCAAGAGCGTTCGCCGCTAAGCGCACCATCAGCGCAAAGATATCACCTGCTGAGCTGTTTTGAATTAACCCCCGGTTGCAAGGGGCAACTGCTGGCGCGGCTTACCTATCTTGGCGAGCAACTGGGTATGCAGGGTGTTGGAGAAGGCACTTGGCAAGCGCTGATAGAGGCGGGAGTGGTGACTCAGTTACTGGGCTGGCTGGATGTCGATCCACGCCAGCTGCAACAGGCCTATGGCATTGGCGAGGTCACTGCTGCCGCGCTCATAGAGCAGTTCCAAATCGCCCGTCGTCAGCCATTTTCGGCATGGCTAAGTGCGCTTGGCGCACCGCCGGGTAGCGAATCGGTACGCGCTGATTGGCAGGATATGGCGGATTACCAACGCGAACAGTGGCAAGCCGTTCCCGGCGTCGGACCGGTTCGTGCTGACGCACTGGTCGCATTTTTCAGCCATCCGGAAGTGCAGCGTATGGCGCGACAGCTACAGCAGGCGGGCGTTGCAGGGTTCTAGGAGTGCGGTTACCCCAGACCAGTGAGACGTAGCATAAAGCTGAGATAAAGTGGAATCAGCAGCGGTGCGAGCAGTGTGCTCACCAGCACTGCTAATGCGCCTTTTTGTGGCTGAATACCCAGCTCCATTGCCACTACCACGACGTTAGCGGCCATAGGCACCACGCCCAGTAGCAGCAGCGCCAAGGCCAGTTCCGTGGAAAGAGGTGCCGCCCATTGCAGGATTAACACGGACACTAACATGATGAGCGGCCATAATAGATAGCGCAGCCCTAAACAGGTGACCACAAAGCGTGAATCCCAGGCAGAAAGGGTGACTTGGCTGAGCGTCATGCCAATAATCATCATGCCCAGTAGCGTATACGTAGCGGGGAAGACTTGTAGCGAACTCATTACCGCGGTGGGGATGGTGATTTCCAAAGCACTAAGCAGTAAGGCGAATAAAAAAGCGTAAATAAGCGGTAGGCGGGAAATTTTGATCAAGCTCTCACGCACTGAAAAGCGTCCCCGTGCGCTAAGGTAAAAGCCCACGGTAAATTCGTAAATATTAATCCCCAGCATACAGAACAGGTAAAGAGTAACCCCTTCAGGGGGGAGCAAAATCAGCGCAATCGGTAGGCCAAAATAGCCGGTATTACCCGTTCCTGAGGAGAATGCCAGTAGGGCGGCCTCCTGCTCACCAAATCGGTGACGAGTGAAACGTTGTACGGCGAGTGCCATCAGGCTTGCCACGATGAACAGCGCTAATGTGAGCAATAGGTAGTCAGGCGTGGGGCCGCCGTTCATCAGCGCGCGAAAAATGGTAAAGGGCGCTATCAGGTAAACCAGCAGCGTCGCAATCGGGCGAGGGTCTAGTTTAAGCCGCTGTGCGGCGAGCCAGCCTAGCGCCACATAGCTCAGTAACATCAGTAGCGGACCAACCAGTGCCCCAGGTGCAAGATCCATTTATCTTCCTGTCTTAGGTTTAATGATTAGCTAGGTGTAATGACTAGCGAACATGAGCCGAATTAAAGGCC
The DNA here is from genome assembly GCF_059448525.1 of Vreelandella sp. ssv. NCBI lineage: Bacteria > Pseudomonadati > Pseudomonadota > Gammaproteobacteria > Oceanospirillales > Halomonadaceae > Vreelandella > Vreelandella sp. ssv. Next base: position 400,904 of record NZ_CM182545.1, read on the forward strand.
GAGCGTGGAATCTTTCATTAGCCCCAGCGCGATGGAAAAGCGAGAATACCTTAAAATATCATCACTATTGATCTAAAAAAGGAAATCCCATGAGCAGCCACGAGCATCCGTTAGGTATCAGCTTTGAGTTCTTTCCGCCCAATACCGACGCTGGGCGCGACAAGCTAATACACGTTCGCGATGAGCTGGCCGCTCGGAAACCACGTTTTTTCTCGGTGACTTACGGTGCTGGTGGTTCAACCCAGGCACGCACACGCGAGGTAGTGCGTGCCGTCAGCGAGAGCGGCATCACTACTGCGCCGCACCTCTCATGCATTGGCAGTGAGAAAGCTCAGTTGCGTGATCTGCTGGCGCAATACCGCGAGGAAGGGGTAGATAGCTTGGTCGCGCTGCGTGGTGATATGCCTTCCGGTATGGGAAGCATTGGCGAGCTACGGTATGCCAACGAACTGGTTGAGTTTATTCGCGCGGAAACAGGTGACCATTTCGACATTGCAGTCGCTGCTTATCCTGAGTCCCATCCGCAGGCGCCTAATCTTGATAAGGATGTGGAAAACTTCGCGCGTAAAATGAAGGCGGGGGCCAATATGGCCATCACCCAATACTTCTTCACCGCCGACGCCTATTTCAACTTCGTCGATAAAGCCCGTGCGCTGGGCGTTGAGCAGCCGATTATTCCCGGTATCATGCCGATTACCAACTACACCAAACTGGCGCGTTTCTCTGACGCCTGCGGTGCCGAGATTCCACGCTGGATTCGCAAGCAGTTGGAATCGTATGGCGATGATAGTGAAGCGATAGCCGCTTTTGGTACCGATGTGGTGAGCCGTCTTTGCCAACGATTGCTGGATGGTGGAGCGCCAGGCCTGCATTTCTACACGCTTAACCAAGCCGCTCCGGTACTGAAGGTCGTCGATAACCTGAGTAATTAAGTCATTGTTTGACTTGTTTTAGGTTCACTAAAAACCCCGCCCAACGAATGTTGAGCGGGGTTTTTTAGGCTTACTGCTTTGTGGTTTGTATCAATTAGCCAGCTTGAGCCGTCTTATTTCCACCGCCATGAAGCTTACGCTGCATCATGAATAGCACGATACCAATCGCCAGGCCGGCAATGTCGGTATAGATACCGCCATAGATCAAGAACAGAGCGCCTACGAGCATGACGATACGTTGCACTGTGTTAACGGGGCCAAAGAACCATTTCTGCACCATACCCGAGAGCAGCACAATCCCTAGTGTCGCCGTTAAGCCAACCCGTAGGATCTGCATCGGCGTACCTTCCATCAGCATGGCCGGGCTGTAGAAGAACATAAACGGCACAATGAACGCGGCTAGGCCAATCTTGAACGAGGCCACCGATGTGCCCATGGGATTGTCGCCAGAGATACCGGCGGCGGCATAGGAAGCCAAGGCGACGGGCGGGGTGATCGCCGACACCACGGCAAAATAGAACACAAAGAAGTGCGCGATCAACGGTTCAATACCAATATTGATCAAGCCAGGCGCTACGACTGACGCGGCCACCGCATAGGCGGCGGTGGTCGGCATGCCCATGCCCAGCAAAATACTAATCAACATGGCAAACACAAGCGCTAGCAGTTGGCTGACACCCGCTAAACCAAGCAGCAGCGACGAGAAGCGTGCTCCTACGCCCGTGAGCGAGATGACCCCGACGATTAAGCCTGCGCAGGCGCACACAGCGATAATCTGAATCGACATGGTGCCCGCAATCTGCAGTGCTTTAAGAATCGCACGAACGCCCATTTTATTGGGCGAAATCCAACTCACCACGGCGGCTGAAGCGGTTGCCAAGGTGCCCGCTCTAATGACCGAGTAACCCATAAACAGCGCGACAATCAGAATAATAATCGGCGCAAACAGATAGACCTGTTTCACCAGCTTTGAGAACAGCGGGATCTCATCTTTGCGCATGCCGCGCATGCCTTTACGGGCGGCTTCAAAGTCGACCATAAAGTAGATAGACGCAAAGTAGAGAATGGCTGGAATGACCGCCGCAATGGCAATTTCGGTATACGGAATACCTGTTACTTCAGCCATGATGAACGCGCCAGCGCCCATAATTGGCGGCATGATCTGCCCGCCGGTTGAGGCGGCCGCTTCGATAGCACCCGCACTTCGGGCGGGGTAGCCGACTTTTTTCATCAAGGGAATGGTCAGGGAACCGGTGGAAACGACGTTACCTGCCGATGTGCCATTGATCATGCCCATTAAGCCAGAGGCAAAAATAGCCACTTTAGCGGGGCCACCACGAGCACGACCCGCTGCGGCAAAGGCAAAGTTAACGAAGTAATCGCCCACTTTTGAAGCCTGAAGAAATGCGGCAAAAATGATGAACAGAATAATATAGGTCGACGATACCGCCGTGGTGGGGCCCAGAATACCGGCGTCAGTGTAGACCTGGCTGAAGAAGCGCTGCAGTGACAGGCCCGGATAGCCTAAGAAGCCCGGCAAATAAGGACCAGCAAAAACATAGGTCAAAAAGACCGCTGAAATCACGACGAGCGCTAAACCAGCCACCCGGCGAGTAAGCTCTAGAATCAGCAGAGAACCTGCAATGGCCGCCCAGGAAATGCCTGACGGCGCAAAGGATGTTCCCGTCGACATACGGATGTTGGTGTTATAAGCCACGAGCAAATAGCCTGCGCTAGCCATCGCGCATACCATCAGTACCAAGTCGGCAGGGTTGAAACGGTGCCTGGCCTGACGATAAAACCATGACAGCACGATGGCTCCCGCTGTGGTCGCCATGAGCGGATACCCGTAGTGCCAGTTTTCAACACTCGGTTCGATGCGCATGGCGCTACCGCTGAGCGTTTGATACATCACGAAAACTTGCGCCAATGTATAGGCAGCGGGAATCAGCAGCGCATAGCTGACCCACTTAATCCAATCACCAGACGCCTGATGATCATCGTCAGCAAAGCGGGCACCGGCAAATAGCCCGTAACCGAGAATAAGCGCGCCAGCAATATGCACGATACGAAACGACCAGGTTTCCATCGGATACACGTTGAGTGAAATCAGATGGAAACTTGAGTAAGCGATCGCTAATGCCGCAAACAGTAGAAATTGCCAGCCCGTAAACAGGCGACGATTAGATTCAACAACGTCATCATCGACACCATCGGCAATAGACTCTGGTACCGCTGACGACGAGTGAGCCTCATCGTTGAGGCCATTGGGGTCTTGGTCGGTTTTGTGACTCATTAGAGTTCACCCTCACAGCAAAAGCAGACAAAGGGGTAGTAGCAGCGAAAGCTGCCCCGCCCGGCTGGGCCGGAAACGGGGCAGTCAGAACGGTGAACGTTGCTTAGTTGATCATGTCATCAGCAATGTCATAACCGTTCTCTTCGTACCAGCGTGCAGCGCCGGGATGAAACGGTAGCACGGTGTTGTGCTTGATGTTTTCTGGAATGGTGGTTTCAGCACTGCGGTGTACAGAGCGCATACGGTCGTTGTTTTCCATGGTCGCCTTGGTGACTTCATAAACGAAGTCTTCCGGCAGATCGCAGCCAGCGATAGCGAAGTTCCACATGGAAACAGCGCGAGCGTCTTCTTCAAGCGTTGTATAAGTGTTCGCAGGAATCATGAATTCAGCAACGGGGAAGTTTTCCAGCACAGTGGCCAGCTCTTCTTCGTTAAATTCGATGATGTTGACGTCAGTTTGTACTTCCAACTGGCTAACGGCCGGGATCGGAATGCCTGCAGCGAAGGCGACAACGTCAAGCAAGCCATCCTGTAACTGACCGCCTAGATCTGACCAGCCGCCGTTACGACGTTCAAAGTCAACGCCAAGGGTTTCTAGGATAGCGGGGAAGTAAGTGTCGGAAGTTGAGGCAGCCGGGCCAAAACCGATGCGTGCGCCATCAGGAATGTCGGAAATTGACTCTATGCCGCTGTCGGAAAGCGCAGTAATGGAGAACGGCGTTTCGTACATGGGGAACATGGCACATACATTATCCATCTTCATGCCAGGTGCCAGCGGGCTTTCACCTTTAATGGCGTCTGAAGCGGGGCCCATAGTGGTTAAGCCAAATGCCATGTCGCCTGTGTGCACGAGCGCCAGGTTTTGAGTCGGGCCGCCAGTGACTTCACCGCCGCCAGATACACCTAATTCATCAGCAATAAAGTTTGCCCAGCCTGAACCGTAAACGAAGTAAGTGCCGCCTTGGCTGGCTGTACCGACGGTAAAGTTATCCGGCCAATCGGAGCGGTCTGTTTGGGCTTGGGCACTGCTGGCTGCTGCCACAAGCAGGGCGCTGCTGGCGAGAAGAGTGAACGTCTTAGGCATTTGATTGCGCATGGCGAAAGTTCCTAGCTGTTATTGGGGTCATAGTCTGATGGTTCCGACCAATCCCGCTCATCGAGCGGCATTAATCAGGCTATGCAGCAGTTATAACAGCGATAGTTGTGCCATTTAATCTTTGTTTTTTTAAAATCAAATGCTTATGAATTTAATATTCAACTTTGGTGGAAAGTGTTTTTTCTCTTTGTGTCCGACTATTCGCACGGCTACGGCCTTTTAGTGTGCGGATAACCGCACACATGTTGCGTTGTTCTGGGACGGCTAATATTAGAGGAGGGAGTTAGCGCGAAGGCTTGCCCGGATCTAGAATGCGCACGGGTTGTACATCCTGCTGTTTCTGGTCATCGCGTACCTGGTTGACCCGGGTGGTCATTTCGGTAAGTGCATCTTCTTCGATGGGCAGTTGCTCGAAAAAATCGCAGCTAACGCACTCGCGATAGCGAATGCCGTTTTGTTCCCAGGCGCGGACACGATCCATCGCCGCGCAGCGCGGGCAGGTCACGCCCGCAATAAAGCGTTTAACAGTCGACATTCGAATCTCCAAGCGCGTGGCGCACAAGGCGCCACGCATGAGAAAGTGGTTTTAAAAGGCCCTATGCGGCGCGTATGCCGCAGTGACGCAGCAGCGGTTCGACGCTGGGCTCACGGCCACGAAAGGCGACAAACAGTTCAGCCGCGTCTCGGGCGCCGCCCTGTTCGAGGATTTCGCGACGAAAGCGCTGTCCTGTTTCAGGGTCGAAGATACCGGCCTCTTCAAAGGCGCTCCAAGCATCCGCCGAGAGCACTTCGGCCCACTTGTAGCTGTAGTAACCGGCTGCGTAGCCACCGGCGAATACGTGGCCAAAGCTATTCTGAAAGCGGTTGTACGATACTTTCGGCATTACAGATACGGCATCGCGCACGTCATCTAATAAGGTTTGCACGTCGCTGGCGCTGGGAGCGCTTAACTCGTGGTGCAGTCGTAAATCAAACAGCGAGAACTCGATTTGACGCATCATGCCCATGGCGGACTGGAAATTCTTAGCCGCTTGCAGGCGCTCAAGCAGCGCTGCAGGTAGCGGTTCGCCGCTATCGACGTGTTTGGCGAGCAGGTCTAGCCCCTCGCGCTCCCAGCAGTAGTTCTCCATAAACTGACTGGGCAGTTCGACGGCATCCCAAGCAACGCCATTAATGCCGGAAATATCGGCAATATGCTGTTTGGTCAGCATGTGATGCAAGCCGTGACCAAACTCATGGAACAGCGTGGTGACTTCATCGTGAGTGAGCAGTGCAGGGCGGCTACCTACCGGGGCGGTGAAATTGCAGGTCAAAAATGCGACCGGTAGTTGCAAGCCCTGCTCTGTTTGACGCCGTACGCGGCAATCGGCCATCCAAGCGCCGCCCCGTTTACCTTCACGGGCGTATAGATCCAGATAAAAACCGGCAATCGGCTGGCCGTTTTCGGTGATACGGAAGTAACGTACGTCAGGGTGGTAAAGGGGCGCTTCGGTATCTTCTTCAAAGCGTACGCCATAAAGACGCTCGACCACCTGAAACAACCCATCGACCACCCGTGGCGCGGGAAAGTAAGGGCGAAGCTGTTCTTGAGAAATAGCATGGCGCGCTTCGCGCAATTTTTCACTGGCGTAGGCAACATCCCACGGTTCTAACGCCTCCAAGCCAAGTTCATCACGGGCATAGGTGCTTAGCTCGGCAAACTCTTCTTGTGCCTGGGGCAGCGCACGACGGGCTAAATCGTTGAGAAAGTCGAGCACCTGTTCGGGTGACTCTGCCATTTTGGTGGCCAGTGAATAATCAGCGTAGGTTTCAAAGCCGAGTAGCTGGGCAATCTCGCTACGTAGCGCCAAAATCTCTTCCATGATGGCCGCATTATCAAAGGTGCCTGCATCTGGACCTTGGTCTGAGGCGCGGGTAACAAAGGCCGTATAAACCTCACGACGCAGCTCGCGGTTGTCAGCATAGCTAACCACGGGGAAGAAACTGGGGAAATCCAGCGTAATACGGTAGCCCGCCACGCCTTTAGCGTCTGCGGTGGCTTTTAATGTCTCAAGGGCGCTTTCGGGTACGCCCGCTAAGGCTTCTTGGCTATCGATATCTTTGTGCCATGTTTGAGTGGCATCCAGCACGTTATTCGAGAACTGGTTTGACAGCATTGAGAGCCGCGACTGAATCTCGCCATAGCGGGTTTTCTTGTCTGCGGGAAGATCGACACCGGCCAGACGAAAATCGCGCAGGGCATTATCAACAGTACGTCGCTGTGCGGGATCCAGCGTTTCCCAGGCCGGGCCATCTTTCAGCGCTTGCCAGCCATGAAACAGCCCTTCGTGTTGACCAACCCAGGTGCCAAAGGCGGAAAGTTTCTCAAGGCATGCCTGATACGCTTCACGCATTTCTGGGGAATTCATGGTGCCGTTGAGGTGCGAAACCGGTGACCATGCTTTGGTAAGCCGGTCATTAACGGCTTCCAGCGGCATCGCGAAGTTATCCCAGCTGGGTGGGGCGACGGCAGCCTGTTCGGCGAGCCGGTCAATGGCCTCGCGGCTTTCGCTAAGTAACGCTTCCACGGCGGGCTCCACGTGCTCGGCGCGAATTTCAGCGAAGGGGGGCAGCTCGTGCGTTTCAAGCAGCGGATTGGAGGACATAGGCACCTCGAGTGGCATCGTTTTTTAAAACCGTTAGGGAGCGCAAAACGCGCGATAATGATGACACAGTGCGGGCAGTGAAGCTGCGTTTCAATACTAGGTTGAATGCTAGGTGTAATACCAAGGTTTGGCCTGCACGCAAGCGCCTGCTAGTCTTGCCGCCTTTTAATGCCACCAATGGCAGGAGCAAGTAATGAGCGAGACGCTGGAGCGCTGGGGGTCGAAGCGGGCCTTTATCTTAGCGGTAACGGGTGCTGCGGTGGGGTTAGGCAACATCTGGCGCTTTCCTTACGTCGCCGGAGAGAACGGCGGTGCGGCGTTTTTATTGATTTACGTGGCGTTCGTGTTGCTGCTGGGTATTCCGGTCATGATGGCGGAGATACTGATTGGCCGCGCTGGACGGCGCGGGCCAATGCAAGCGTTGGGTGCTTTGGCGGCCGAGGCGGGTGCATCCCCTCACTGGCGATGGCTGGGATTGTTCGGTGCATTCACTGTGTTCTGCATTTTATCGTTCTACTCGGTGGTGTCAGGTTGGTCGATCGAGTTTTTGGTTGCCTCCATCAACGGCAATTTTAATGGCGCGAGCGCCGCTGAGATTGGCGCTGGCTTTGAGGCTTTTTTGGCCAATCCAGGGCTACTGATTTTTAATCACTCACTGTTCCTGTTTATGACCATGACCGTTGTGGCGGCGGGTGTCGCCAAAGGGTTAGAGCGGCTAAATAACCTGCTGATGCCACTGTTGTATCTTTTGCTGCTGCTGTTGGCGGGCTATGCCGCGACCACTGACGGTTTTGGGACGGCGCTGGCGTGGCTCTTCCTGCCCTCTTTCGAGGCGCTAACGCCATCGGTAGTGGTGCATGCCATGGGCCATGCGTTTTTTACTTTAGCTGTGGGGGCCTGTGCTTTGATGGCTTATGGCGCTTATATGCCCGAAGAGCAAAGCCTGCCAAAAGCCGCCGTTGCGGTTGCGGTGCTTGATATTAGCGTAGCGTTACTGGCGGGGATCGCCATTTTCTCAGTAGTCTTCGCCCAGGGCATGGACCCTGCCGACGGTCCTGGCTTGATGTTTGTGACGTTACCTATCGCTTTTTCTGAGCTTCCGTGGGGCTCGGTATGGCTAAGCGTGTTCTTTTTATTGCTGCTACTGGCCACCTGGACATCGGCGATTAATCTGGCGGAGCCGATGGTCGCCACGCTGCAGGGGTTGGGGCTGCGCCGCAGTGTTTCAACGGCCATTGTAGGGCTTAGCGTCTGGCTGATCGGGCTGCTGTCAGCCTTCTCTTTTTCCTCACTGGCAGAATTTCGCCCGCTGTTTGGGCGCAATGTCTTCGAGCTTGTCAGTAGTATTCCGCCGGATGTTTTCTTACCTTTAGGCGGCCTTTTGATCGCGCTTTTTGCGGCCTGGGTCATGCCACGTGCAAGAGTGGTTAGTGCGTTAGGTGTGGGCGAACGCGGCTATTTGGTATGGCGTAATATCATTCGCTGGGTGTCGATTCCACTGACCTTTATTGTTCTATTGGCCGGGTTGCTATAGTGGTGTAATCGAATTCTCAATGTTTTACATCCAACATGTTAGGAGCGAGTGATGAGCAGTGCGCTAAGAGGCTATCAAGGTATCGAACCCCAATTGGGTGAGCGCGTTTATATTGATCCGGCCAGTGTGGTTATCGGTGATGTGGTGCTGGGTGATGATTGCTCTGTGTGGCCAATGGCGGTTATCCGTGGCGACATGCACCGTATTCGTATTGGTGCGCGTACCAGCGTGCAGGACGGCAGCGTGCTGCATATTACCCACGCTAGTGACTTCAGCCCTGAGGGGTTTCCTCTCACCATTGGTGATGATGTGACCATCGGTCATAAGGCGATTTTGCATGGCTGCACGCTAGGAAATCGAATCCTAGTGGGGATGGGGTCGATTGTCATGGATGGCGCGGTTGTCGAGGACGAAGTCATTATTGCTGCAGGCGCTGTCGTAACGCCGGGTAAGCATTTGGAAAGTGGCTACGTCTATGCCGGTAATCCGGCCAAAGCGCTGCGGCCGCTAAAAGATAAAGAGCGCGCTTTCTTTCCCTATACCGCTGGCAACTACGTTAAATTGAAAGACCGTTTCTTGGCGGAAGCGTCACTTTAGTCATTTTTCTTAGAAAAGCCTAAGCAGTTGCTCAGCCAACCTTTTTTCTAAATAAGTCATGTCGCGGATGCAAGAAATCTGTTAATTTATACAGTTTTCTGTTTACAGGTTCTGGGATGCCGCGTCATGGCGAATTTTCGCACGCATATTACGGTAGCAGCGGCGGGCGGCATGTTGATAGCTTACGCAGGCTGGAAAGGTCACTGGTGGCCGCCCTCTCAAGCGGTGGTAATGATTGCATTAGTCACATTCGGCGGTATTTTGCCTGATATTGATGCAGATCGTTCCCACTCTATACGACTGATATTTAACTTACTTTCTGTGCCCGCGCTGGTGCTTGGGGCGCTGTTGCTTCAGCCATGGCTCACGCCGGGGGCATTATTGGTTGCCTGTGGTGGAATTTACTTCTGTGTTCGTTATTTGGCAGGCATTCTGTTTTCGCGTTTCACTGTGCACCGCGGTATTTGGCACTCTTTATTAGCGGGCGGTTTGTGTAGCCTGCTCACCGCCGCGTTAAGCTTTAATTTGCTTAACCAGCCTGGGTCACTGTCGTGGTCTCACGGTGCGGCGACGTTGATTGGTTTTTTGATTCACTTGAGTTTGGATGAGATATACAGCGTTGACCTTGAAGGCGCGCGGCTAAAGCGTTCGTTCGGTACGGCGCTTAAGCTAGGCGACAGCCGTCGGCCGATGTCCAATTTGCTCATGCTGATTGCCACATTAACGTTGGTACCCTGGGTGCCGCCCTGGTCTGTATTGGGTGAGTTGCTGCATCAAGGCTCACTGCTGTGGCGATAGTCGTCGGCATTGAGGCCGTGCTTTTTAAGCTTGTCATAAAAAGTTTTGCGCGGAATGCCTAAGTGGCGACACACGTCGGTTACCCGGCCGTGATAGCGCGATAGTGATTGGCTGATCAGGCTCTTTTCAAACAACTCTACCTGACGCGGCAAAGTGGGTTCTTGGGTATCAGCATTGACCCCTTCCAGCAGCGCATCCAACCGATAATCAAAGGCGGCACCCAGCAGCACGTAGCGCTCGGCAAGGTTTCGTAGTTCTCGCACGTTGCCTGGCCAGTCGTGGGCCAGCAGGGCGGCAATCGCAGGGCTGTCGAGGGTGGGGGCTTCCAGTCCGCTGCGGTTGGCAGCCACTACGGCAAAGTGCTGGAAGAGCAAGGGAATATCCTCACGCCTTTCGCGCAGTGCGGGCAGCGGTAGGGTGACCACGTTCAGTCGGTAGTAAAGGTCTTCGCGAAAGCTCCCCTCCTCGGAGGCGGCTTTGAGATCGACCTTGGTGGCCGCTATCACGCGAATATTGAGCGGTACGGTTTCATTGGCGCCTAGCCGCTCGACGCTTCGCTCTTGCAGTACCCGCAGGAGCTTGACCTGCAGCGCCATGGGCATTGATTCAATTTCATCTAAAAACACCGTGCCGCCATTTGCGTGTTCAAACTTACCAATGCGCCGCTCGACGGCGCCGGTGAAAGCGCCTTTCTCATGACCAAACAGCTCCGATTCAATGGTGTTTTCGGGCACCGCGCCGCAGTTAATTGCCATAAAAGGGCTGTTACGTCGCCCGCTGCGTTCGTGAATGGCGCGCGCGACGAGGTCTTTACCGGTGCCTGTCTCACCAAATAGCAGTACATCGGCTTCCACCTGACTGATGCGCTGAATCATCGCCGCAAGCCTGGAAATGATCGCCGTACGACCCACTAGTCGCGGCCCTAATGCAGCTTGTTGCACCTCTAGTTCAGCTTTTAGGCGATGGTTTTCCAGGCTCAACTGGCGTTTCTCGATGCCGCGGCGTACCACATCCAGTAGTTGATCGCCGGCAAAGGGTTTCTCAAGAAAATCCCATGCCCCCGCGCGCATGGCTTCAACGGCGGTAGAAATATCACCATGGCCAGTGATTAAAATAATCGGCAGGGTGGCGTCACGGCTGTGTAGCTCATGCAGTAACGCCATGCCATCCATCCCCGGCATGCGGATGTCACTGACAATGACCCCCGGGAAGTCGGGAGTTAATGCCGCGAGGGCTTGTTCTGCTGATTCAAAACAGTAGGGCGTATAGCCTGCAAGCTCGAGGGTTTGGCTGGCGGTGATCCGCAGGTGCGGTTCGTCGTCGATCACCATGACCGGCAGCGTCGACGGCTCATGCATAAGAGGAGTTCTCCTGAGGATGGGTTATCGGGGAGTGGGGCAGAATAATGGTAAAGCGAGCGCCCAAATGGGGCAGGTTCGTCGCCTGTAGCTTGCCACCTAAATCGTCCATGATACGGGAGGAAATTGAGAGCCCTAGCCCTAAACCGCTCCCTGGTGCTTTGGTGGTAAAAAAGGGTTCAAAAATATGTCCTAAGTGCTCCTCAGGAATGCCTGGGCCATTATCGGTCACGCTAATAATGACCTGTTGTTGGTGGACATAGGCGCCAAGTGTCAGTTGAGGGGCGGTGACGGTTTTCATAGCCTGCAGCGCATTACCAATCAAATTCACCAATACCTGCTCCAGGCGCACTAGGTCACCTTTTACCCATAACGTTTCCTTGGGCCAGTCTTGAATAATAGTGATATTGCCTTCGCGCAGACGGCTCTGAAAAAGGCGTAGGGCGTAATTGATACAGGCCTGTACTGAAATAGATTCCTGGTGCTCGCTGCTTTTGCGCGAAAACTGGCGTAGCTGGGCGCTAATATCTGCCATGCGCTCTGTTAGCTCGACAATTTGCTCCAGGTTGGCATCGGCTTTGTCGTGGCGGGTTAAGGCGATAAAGCGGCGGGCGTTTTCGGCATAGGCGCGAATAGCCGCCAGCGGCTGATTCAGCTCATGGTTGATGCCCGCAGCGAGTTGGCCTAATACCGCCAGTTTGGCGGCTTGAATGAGCTCATCCTGGGTCTGGCGAAGGTTAGCTTCCGCCCGGCGGCGCTCTTCAATTTCATCGGATAGGCGTTGGTTGCTGGCCACCAGGTCGCGTGTGCGGTGCTCCACGCTGACTTCCAGTTCGTCGCGAACGCGTGCCAGCGTGTTGCGTTCTCTTTCAGCAAACGCTTCCCGTTCACGACGTAACCTTAGGCGCTGCCAGCCGATGCCAGCACCCAGCGCCACTATGCCGTAAAGACCGCCTGCCATCAGTGCTGCTATCCACTGGGCGCTAATCACGGGCGTCAGCGGCTTTAAGATATGCATTTGCCAGCCAAACTCTGGGATAGGCCGGGTCAAACTGAGATAGTCCCCATCGCTTAACGGGCCCTTAGAAAAACTAACCAACTGACTGCCCAGGCCATAAGGCGCATTAACCTCAATACCTGAGGGTGATAGAGGTTCCATGGCGTAGCGACGGGTTTCGTGCAGTCTTTGGCGCTCTTCATCACTGAGGGGGTAAAGAGCATTCATGCGCAGCTCTGGGTGGCTGGCCATGAAAATGATGTTGTCGCTGTCGGTGACAAACAGTTCGGCGTCCTGCTCTGCCCAACTCTCTTCAACATCATCCAACAGAACTTTCACGACTAACACCCCATCTGGCTGTGAATCGGGCGACGTATCGTCCAGCCACACGGGGGATGAAAAATAGTAGCCGCGCTCGAGGGACTTGATCCCTAGGCCAAAAAATCTCCCCTGGCCGCCTGCAATGGCATCGGTGTAGTAGGAGCGGAACGCATAGTTCTGGCCAATAAAAGTGTTGGGGCGATGCCAGTTGCTGGCGGCGATAGTGTCGCCACTGCGGTTAAGCAAGTACACATCCGAGACGCCCGCTGTGAAGCGGAAACGATCCAACAGCATATTCAGTGGCATCGGATCTTGGCTATCAGGAGAGGCTAAAAAGCGCTGGACGCCTTCCCGAGTGGCAAGCATTTGCGGTAAGTAATCGTAGCGCAGCAGGTAGCCGTTTAAGTTGGCGGCAGACAGTCGCAACTCGTTTTCAGCATCGTCCTGTAAGTTGGAAAGCGCTTGTTCTCGCGAAAGTTGGGCGGCCTGCCACATACACAGTAGTAAGCCGAATGAAATAACCAGTAGCCATAAGCTTCGCCAGCGTACTGGTAAAGGAGGAGGTACTTGGTTGCCGTTACCTGGGCTGTTCATGCCAGCGTCTTACTGTTGCCTTGAGCGCGACGAAGAGCGCGCTGGGCGCGGGTCTCAGCTTTGGCCATCTCGAGCAGCCCCTCTTCCACAAACACCAGATGTTCATGGGCGCGAGCACGAGCGTCTTCTGCTCGTCCTTCCAAAATGGCATTGAGTAGCGCGCGGTGTTGCTGCATTAACTGGCTGCGCGAGCCTTCCTTGGCGAACAAGTGGGCCAAGTTGTGCACGATGCTCTTCTCTAACAGGTGGAAAATGCCACGAATGGTATGCAATAACAGTACATTGTGAGCAGCCTCGGCAATCGCGAGGTGGAATGCTGCATCAAGCTTTGCTTCTTGAATGGGGTCGGCACCGGCAAAACCGCCATCTAGCTCTTCAAAGCGCTGGATCAGAATGGCCTTGTCGGCGGGCGTTGAGCGTAGGGCGGCGTAATAGGCAGAAATGCCCTCCATGGCGTCACGGAATTCGAGCAAATCCAGGTTGAATTCATCGTGGCGGGAAAGCATTTCCAGCAAAGGGTCGGTATAGCCATTGCTGAGGTCGTCATTCACAAAGGTGCCGCCGCCTTGGCGGCTGGTTAGTAACCCGCGTGCCGCAAGCTTCTGGATAGCTTCACGCAAGGAGGGGCGCGAAACGCCAAAGCGTTCGGCCAGTTCGCGTTCAGGAGGTAGGCGCTGCCCGGGTTTTAGGCTGCCTTCCAGCATCATGGCTTCTAGGCGCTCAGTAATGACATCAGCCAAGCGCTGTTGGCGGAGCGGTGGATAGCTCATGTTGGTTAGCTCCTTAATTGGTAAGACCAATATTAAAAGCTTTACCAAGTTAGCTCAAGTGCCGGTAGGGTTGCGTTTAAGGGGCTCCGGCTTCTTGAAGAGTCTCTTTAAACTAAAGTATAGCCCCTTGGCGTGGTGTCATAGAGGATCTCTGTTTGACACGCTTATGTCAGCTCACTAGTGTTGATACTGCTTTTTTGTCAATTGGTAAAACCAATTACCACCTTGGGCGGTGAATATATCGCATCCATTGCATAGGGCTCGCCATGATCATCTCAGCATCCACCGATTACCGCCAAGCAGCAAAGCGTCGTATACCGCCTTTTTTGTTCCATTACGCCGACGGCGGCTCTTATACCGAGCATACGCTGCGGCGTAACGTAGACGATCTTGCCGGTATCGCTTTGCGCCAACGCGTATTGAAAGACATGTCCACACTTTCACTTGAAACGACGCTGTTCGGTGAGTCGCTTGCCATGCCAATTGCCCTTGCGCCGGTGGGCCTCGCAGGTATGTATGCTAGGCGTGGTGAAGTACAGGCAGCGCGGGCCGCTACCAGTAAAGGCATTCCTTTCACGCTTTCAACCGTATCGGTATGTCCAATTGATGAAGTGGCTTCTGCAATCGATCGCCCCATTTGGTTCCAGCTTTATGTATTGAAAGACCGCGGCTTTATGAAGCATGCGCTGGAGAAAGCCAAAGCTGCGGGGGTCAAAACGCTGATCTTTACCGTGGATATGCCGGTGCCTGGGGCGCGTTATCGCGATGCTCACTCGGGTATGAGTGGTAAGTATGGACCGATTCGACGCATGGCCCAGGCCGCGATGCACCCTTTCTGGGCCTGGGATGTTGGAATTAATGGGCGTCCTCATGATTTGGGTAATGTGTCTGATTATCGCGGTAAGCCAACTGAGCTTGAGGACTATATTGCCTGGCTTGGTGACAACTTTGATCCGGCTATCTCCTGGAAGGATCTTGAGTGGATTCGAGAATTCTGGGATGGCCCGATGATCATTAAAGGGATACTCGACCCAGAGGATGCGCGTGAGGCGGTTCGATTTGGTGCGGACGGCATTGTTGTGTCTAATCATGGCGGTCGTCAGCTTGATGGTGTTCCCTCTACAGCGCATGCTTTGCCTGCCATTGCTGACGCGGTTAAGGGCGACATAGCGATACTGGCCGATTCGGGGATACGCAGCGGGCTCGATGTTGTGCGCATGATCGCTTTGGGCGCCGACACCGTATTGCTTGGGCGCGCTTATATCTATGCGCTTGCTACTGCCGGTGAGTCAGGTGTTGCCCATTTGCTCGAGCTATTTGAAAAGGAGATGCGCGTAGCCATGACGCTTACGGGTGCGCACCGTATCGCTGATCTTGGTGTGAATTCGCTGGTTCCGGATTCGATCCGCACGCTTAACCAAGAGCTGTGACGCCTTTGTTAGCCTTAAGTATTAAAAACCCTTGCCAACTCGCCAGCGAATCCGTAGAGTACGCATCCGCTGCCGGGGACGCCTAGCGTTACCAGCGGTGAATGAGGTGTAAAAGCCTTGGTTAGTCAACGAGTTAGCGGTTTTGAAAATCGCATATTGACAACCGCCAGGAAATGCGTAGAATACGCCTTCCTCGCTGAGGCAAGCCAAGTCAACGGCAAGCCGGTTGCTTTCACAGTAACCCCAGCAGCGAAACGCTCTTTAACAATTTGATCAGGTAATTCATGTGGGCGCTTGCTGACGTTGGTGACAAATCACCAAATATCAAGGCAAGCGGTCATGACAATGTAAATTGAAATGAATTCGTTTGAACCTTGAGCCAAGTTTGATTCGCTTTTGTTGCCTTCGGGTGACGAGTAAGGATCACAATGATTGTAAACTGAAGAGTTTGATCATGGCTCAGATTGAACGCTGGCGGCAGGCCTAACACATGCAAGTCGAGCGGTAACAGATCTAGCTTGCTAGATGCTGACGAGCGGCGGACGGGTGAGTAATGCATAGGAATCTGCCCGGTAGTGGGGGATAACCTGGGGAAACCCAGGCTAATACCGCATACGTCCTACGGGAGAAAGGGGGCTTCGGCTCCCGCTATTGGATGAGCCTATGTCGGATTAGCTAGTTGGTGAGGTAATGGCTCACCAAGGCGACGATCCGTAGCTGGTCTGAGAGGATGATCAGCCACATCGGGACTGAGACACGGCCCGAACTCCTACGGGAGGCAGCAGTGGGGAATATTGGACAATGGGGGCAACCCTGATCCAGCCATGCCGCGTGTGTGAAGAAGGCCTTCGGGTTGTAAAGCACTTTCAGCGAGGAAGAACGCCTAGTGGTTAATACCCATTAGGAAAGACATCACTCGCAGAAGAAGCACCGGCTAACTCCGTGCCAGCAGCCGCGGTAATACGGAGGGTGCAAGCGTTAATCGGAATTACTGGGCGTAAAGCGCGCGTAGGTGGCTTGATAAGCCGGTTGTGAAAGCCCCGGGCTCAACCTGGGAACGGCATCCGGAACTGTCAGGCTAGAGTGCAGGAGAGGAAGGTAGAATTCCCGGTGTAGCGGTGAAATGCGTAGAGATCGGGAGGAATACCAGTGGCGAAGGCGGCCTTCTGGACTGACACTGACACTGAGGTGCGAAAGCGTGGGTAGCAAACAGGATTAGATACCCTGGTAGTCCACGCCGTAAACGATGTCGACCAGCCGTTGGGTGCCTAGAGCACTTTGTGGCGAAGTTAACGCGATAAGTCGACCGCCTGGGGAGTACGGCCGCAAGGTTAAAACTCAAATGAATTGACGGGGGCCCGCACAAGCGGTGGAGCATGTGGTTTAATTCGATGCAACGCGAAGAACCTTACCTACCCTTGACATCTACAGAAGCCGGAAGAGATTCTGGTGTGCCTTCGGGAACTGTAAGACAGGTGCTGCATGGCTGTCGTCAGCTCGTGTTGTGAAATGTTGGGTTAAGTCCCGTAACGAGCGCAACCCTTGTCCTTATTTGCCAGCACGTAATGGTGGGAACTCTAAGGAGACTGCCGGTGACAAACCGGAGGAAGGTGGGGACGACGTCAAGTCATCATGGCCCTTACGGGTAGGGCTACACACGTGCTACAATGGCCGGTACAAAGGGCTGCGAGCTCGCGAGAGTCAGCGAATCCCTTAAAGCCGGTCTCAGTCCGGATCGGAGTCTGCAACTCGACTCCGTGAAGTCGGAATCGCTAGTAATCGTGAATCAGAATGTCACGGTGAATACGTTCCCGGGCCTTGTACACACCGCCCGTCACACCATGGGAGTGGACTGCACCAGAAGTGGTTAGCCTAACGCAAGAGGGCGATCACCACGGTGTGGTTCATGACTGGGGTGAAGTCGTAACAAGGTAGCCGTAGGGGAACCTGCGGCTGGATCACCTCCTTAAACGATGCGTCACAGTCAGTAAGCGTCCACAATGAATTACCTGATCAGAATGCTGTTGATACGCAGTGATAAGTGGCTCTGATTTTTTCACGTTAAAAGAAAAAAATAGCTTTTAAGGTCTTAAAGGTCTTTTTCTTTTTTACTATGAAAGAACGCTTATCACTGCTTATAGCAGTCGCTCTTTAACAATGTATATCATGCTGACAAGAACACTTCGCAAGAAGTGCTTCTTAAATTGTGATACGTCTCAAGCGTATCCGGCAAAATGAAACGTGATCATTGCGACATCCAGACTCCTTCGGGTTATAGGGTCAAGCAATGAAGCGCACACGGTGGATGCCTAGGCAGTCAGAGGCGATGAAAGACGTGGTAGCCTGCGATAAGGTTCGGTGAGGTGGCAACAACCTGTGACCCGGACATTTCTGAATGGGGAAACCCACTGGCCATAAGGTCAGTATCTTACACTGAATACATAGGTGTAAGAGGCGAACCAGGGGAACTGAAACATCTAAGTACCCTGAGGAAAAGAAATCAACCGAGATTCCCCTAGTAGCGGCGAGCGAACGGGGACCAGCCCTTAAGCATGTGAATGATTAGGCGAACAGATTGGGAAGTCTGGCCGTAGCGGGTGATAGCCCCGTAGTCGAAAATCTGATCATGTGAAATCGAGTAGGTCGGGGCACGAGAAACCTTGACTGAAGACGGGGGGACCATCCTCCAAGGCTAAATACTCCTGACTGACCGATAGTGAACCAGTACCGTGAGGGAAAGGCGAAAAGAACCCCGGAGAGGGGAGTGAAATAGATCCTGAAACCGTGTGCGTACAAGCAGTAGGAGCAGACTTGTTCTGTGACTGCGTACCTTTTGTATAATGGGTCAGCGACTTATATTCAGTGGCGAGGTTAACCGTATAGGGGAGCCGTAGGGAAACCGAGTCTTAACTGGGCGACACAGTCGCTGGATATAGACCCGAAACCGAGCGATCTATCCATGAGCAGGGTGAAGATTGAGTAACATCAATTGGAGGCCCGAACCAGGATCTGTTGAAAAAGATTTGGATGACTTGTGGATCGGAGTGAAAGGCTAATCAAGCTCGGAGATAGCTGGTTCTCCTCGAAAGCTATTTAGGTAGCGCCTCACGTAGTACCGCCGGGGGTAGAGCACTGTTTCGGCTAGGGGGTCATCCCGACTTACCAACCCGAGGCAAACTCCGAATACCGGTGAGTAACGCGTGGGAGACACACGGCGGGTGCTAACGTCCGTCGTGAAAAGGGAAACAACCCAGACCGTCAGCTAAGGTCCCGAAATCCTGGTTAAGTGGGAAACGATGTGGGAAGGCTCAGACAGCTAGGAGGTTGGCTTAGAAGCAGCCATCCTTTAAAGAAAGCGTAATAGCTCACTAGTCGAGTCGGCCTGCGCGGAAGATGTAACGGGGCTAAACCAGGTACCGAAGCTACGGGTTCATCCTTAGGGATGAGCGGTAGAGGAGCGTCGTGTACGCCAATGAAGGTGGATTGAGAAGTCTGCTGGAGGTATCACGAGTGCGAATGCTGACATGAGTAACGATAAAGGGAGTGAAAAACTCCCTCGCCGGAAGACCAAGGGTTTCTGTTCGACGCTAATCGGAGCAGAGTGAGTCGGCCCCTAAGGCGAGGCCGAAAGGCGTAGTCGATGGGAAACGGGTCAATATTCCCGTACCGGACATGGTTGCGATGGGGGGACGAAGAAGGCTAGGTGAGCCAGGCGTTGGTTGTCCTGGTGAAAGTGAGTAGGCTTGGATCTTAGGTAAATCCGGGATCCTTTAAGGCCGAGACACGAGATGAACTGACCACGGTCAGGAAGTCACTGATGCCACGCTTCCAGGAAAAGCCTCTAAGCTTCAGATCATGTGCGACCGTACCCCAAACCGACACAGGTGGTCAGGGTGAGAATCCCAAGGCGCTTGAGAGAACTCGGGTGAAGGAACTAGGCAAAATGGTGCCGTAACTTCGGGAGAAGGCACGCCGGCGTAGGGTGAAGAGACTTGCTCTCCTAGCCCGAACCGGTCGAAGATACCAGGTGGCTGCAACTGTTTATTAAAAACACAGCACTCTGCTAACGCGCAAGCGGACGTATAGGGTGTGACGCCTGCCCGGTGCCGGAAGGTTAAATGATGGTGTTAGCCGCAAGGCGAAGCTCTTGATTGAAGCCCCGGTAAACGGCGGCCGTAACTATAACGGTCCTAAGGTAGCGAAATTCCTTGTCGGGTAAGTTCCGACCTGCACGAATGGCGTAATGATGGCCACGCTGTCTCCACCCGAGACTCAGTGAAATTGAAATCGCCGTGAAGATGCGGTGTACCCGCGGCTAGACGGAAAGACCCCGTGAACCTTTACTATAGCTTCACACTGGACGCTGATGTTGCCTGTGTAGGATAGCTGGGAGGCTTTGAACTCTGGACGCCAGTTCGGAGGGAGCCAACCTTGAAATACCAGCCTGGCATCATTGGCGTTCTCACTCAGGTCCGTTATCCGGATCGAGGACAGTGTGTGGTGGGTAGTTTGACTGGGGCGGTCTCCTCCTAAAGAGTAACGGAGGAGCACGAAGGTACCCTCAGCACGGTCGGACATCGTGCATTGAGTGCAAGAGCATAAGGGTGCTTGACTGCGAGACAGACACGTCGAGCAGGTGCGAAAGCAGGTTCTAGTGATCCGGTGGTTCTGTATGGAAGGGCCATCGCTCAACGGATAAAAGGTACTCCGGGGATAACAGGCTGATACCGCCCAAGAGTTCACATCGACGGCGGTGTTTGGCACCTCGATGTCGGCTCATCACATCCTGGGGCTGAAGTCGGTCCCAAGGGTATGGCTGTTCGCCATTTAAAGTGGTACGCGAGCTGGGTTTAGAACGTCGTGAGACAGTTCGGTCCCTATCTGCCGTGGGCGTTGGATGTTTGAGAAGGGCTGCTCCTAGTACGAGAGGACCGGAGTGGACGACCCTCTGGTGTTCCGGTTGTCACGCCAGTGGCATTGCCGGGTAGCTATGGTCGGACGGGATAACCGCTGAAAGCATCTAAGCGGGAAGCCCCCTTCAAGATGAGACATCCCTGAGGCCTAGAGCCTCCTGAAGGGCCCAGCGAGACCAGCTGGTTGATAGGCACGGTGTGGAAGCGCTGCAAGGCGTTGAGCTAACGTGTACTAATGGCCCGTGAGGCTTGACCCTATAACACCCAAGGGGTCTGGTCGTGATGATGACGTGAAGGAACCGGATACGCAGCGTGTGGCCCCGGCAACCGCCAGGGCGGCAGGCAATGAGACGATCACAATTTAGTTACAAACAGTCAGCATGATATACATAGCCAGTTACGCCTGACGACCATAGCACGCGTGAACCACCTGATCCCTTGCCGAACTCAGTAGTGAAACCGCTTAGCGCCGATGGTAGTGTGGGGTCTCCCCATGCGAGAGTAGGTCATCGTCAGGCACCTATTCCACGAAGAACCCAGCCACCCGGCTGGGTTTTTTGTGTGCGTGGAAGAAAGAAAAAAGCCATGTCATGGCAACGAGCTTGCGATGCTGCCATATTAACCCGCAGCAGCATGCCTCCGGAGATTGCGTCACCGCATTCGCAAAGGCAAAGCCGCACTTATTTGTGTGTGATATTAAAGCAGTTGTTTTAAATATATCTATAACAATAAGTTGCGTATTAGATATGGTATTGTTGCCAAGCAGCATCTAGTATTATGTTGCACGTACTCAGAAGTAAAATCTCAGGAGGAGAAACGGTATGACGACGCAATTAGCCAAAAAGCTAGCCATCGCCCTATTTATGACTTTAATGGCAGGTGGTCTTGTCGCTTGTGATGATCAAGGCCCTGCAGAAGAAGCGGGTGAAAACATTGATGATGCCGCAGAAGATGCCGGGGAGAGCATGGAAGAGCTCGGCGAAGATATGGAAGATGCAGCCGAAAACTAGGCCGAGCATTGGTTTGATCAGTTAGTTAAAGCAGTCGCTGAAAAGCGGCTGCTTTGTTTTTGTATCGTGTCTATTATGATCCCAATAACGATAAAAATTGAGGAGGCACTGTGCAGCTGCAACGTGAAAAAAGCCTACTGCTGATGGTCGATTTTCAGGCTGGCCTGCTGCCAGTCATCGATGGTGGTCAAGAGGCCGTTAACGAAGCTGCTTGGCTAGGCGAAACGGCGTGCTTGCTTGAGGTACCTGTATGGTTAACAGAGCAAAACCCTGAAAAATTAGGCGGTACCGCGCCATCTCTACTGGCCGCTCTAAGCGACTATCGCCTATGGCAAAAACAGCACTTCGGCGTCATGGCAGAAGCTGAATTTGGATCAGCATTAAAAGCATCAGGGAAAACGCAGATTGTGCTGTGTGGAACAGAAGCGCATATCTGCGTGCTTCAGACGGGATTGGGGTTGCTAGCGGCAGGTTACGAGCTGTATTGGCTTAGCGAAGCGTCTGCCAGCCGTCGGCCACAAGAGGCTACGATGGCGCGTGAGCGTGCTTGCGCCAGCGGTGCTGTGGCTGTGACAGCTGATATGGTGGCTTATGAATGGCTACACCGCTGTGGCACAGCGCAGTTTAAAGAGGCGCACCAACGGCTTTTAAAGCCGCGTTCTTCACGCCCCGTACGTTTTTACTAGGTTGTACCACCCCGGCCTACTTTAGCGGTCGGTTTCTTTACGAGTGAAAACGAAGGTATCTCCCTGAGACGCCGAGGCATCGAAGCGATAGCCAGCAACATCGAACGCCTTGAGTTCATCTGGGTCGTTGACTTGCTGTTGAATCATCCAGGCGCTCATCAGCCCACGTGCTTTTTTAGCGTAGAAGCTGATGATTTTAAAGGCGCCGTTTTTCTCATCTTTAAATACTGGCGTAATGATCCGCGCATTGAGTTGCTGGGTATCTACCGCTTTGAAGTACTCATTCGAGGCAAGATTCACCAGCACGTTGGAACCGCTTTCAGCAATGGCCTCATTGAGTGCGAGTGCTAGGGTGGGCTTCCAGTAGGCATAAAGATCTTTACCTGCACTGTTAGGCAGCTTGGTACCCATCTCTAGTCGATATGGCTGAATTAAGTCCAGGGGCCGTAGCAAACCATATAAGCCAGAAAGTATGCGCAGATGCGATTGGGCATAGCGGTTCTCTGCTTCACTGAAGCTTTCTGCTTGCAGACCGGTATAGACATCGCCTTGAAAAGCCTGTGCGGCGGGTTTGGCATTGTCCAGAGTGAAAGGCGTACGCCACTCTTCAAAACGTGCTGCATTCAGGCCGGCTAATTTATCGCTGATCCCCATGAGCTCGCTGATTTGTTGCGGCGAGTAGTCGCGCAAAATAGTGATAAGCGCTTTGCTTTGTTTTAGAAAATCGGGCTGTGACACTTGCTCTGTGGTCGGTGGGGTTTCGAAATCCAGCGTTTTGGCGGGAGAGATAACACTCAGCATCGCATGCTCCTGGTCGTGCTTTAGTAAATAACAGCTTGATAAGTGAGCTCAGTATACCAAGCCTCAGCGAAGGCCGAGGCTATAGTGGTGATAGCTTGGTGAGAGTCGACTGAGACTTTAACAGCTGTTTAAGGGCAGGGGTTCGGCATGCGGCGGTGAATATCTTCGATTGCCTCTAGCACTTCGTTGTCCAACTTGAGGCTCTCGCTGTCAAGATTGCTTTCCAGCTGCTCCATGGTGGTCGCACCAATAATATTGCTGGTCAAGAAGCTGCGTGAGTTAACAAACGCCAGTGCCATTTGGGCGGGGTCTAGCTCATGTTTCTCAGCCAGAGCGACGTAAGCCTGGGTGGCCGCTTCGGCTTCCGGCGAAGTGTAGCGCTTGAAACGCTCATACAGCGTCAAGCGACCTTTTGGTGGCTGCGCACCGTTCAGATACTTACCCGAGAGCACGCCAAACCCTAACGGTGAATAGGCGAGCAGTCCGACGTCTTCACGGTGGGCAATTTCAGCCAAACCGACTTCAAAGGAACGGTTAAGAAGGTTGTAGGGGTTTTGAATAGACGCCACGCGGGGTAAATCCAACTGATCCGCCAGCTGCAGGGAGCGCATAACGCCCCACGGGGTATCGTTAGACAGCCCAATGGCTCGCACCTTACCTGCATTGACCAGCTCTTTCAGAGCGGAGAGTGTTTCTTCTAGCGGCGTTGCGTCTTCGTCTTCGCTATGCACATAGCCCAATTTGCCGAAGAAGTTGGTTTGCCGGTCAGGCCAGTGTAGCTGGTAAAGGTCTATGTAATCGGTATTTAACCGTTCTAAGCTTGTATCGATAGCTTGATGAATATGTTCACGAGTAAGGCGTGGACCTCCACGGATATGATCAAGCCCTGGGCCAGCGG
This sequence comes from Vreelandella sp. ssv, assembly GCF_059448525.1. Lineage (NCBI taxonomy): Bacteria > Pseudomonadati > Pseudomonadota > Gammaproteobacteria > Oceanospirillales > Halomonadaceae > Vreelandella > Vreelandella sp. ssv. The sequence continues at coordinate 424,580 of NZ_CM182545.1, forward strand.
CTTTGGTAGCTATAATAAGGTCGTCCCGAGCACCGCGCTGTTTGAGCCAGCTGCCGATATAGCGCTCCGTAAGACCTTGGGTGGTGGCCATAGGGGGAACGGGATACATTTCAGCGGTATCAATGAAATTGATACCGAATGCGACGGCTCGGTCAAGCTGCTCATGGGCTTCGGCTTCGCTATTTTGCTCGCCAAATGTCATCGTGCCTAAGCAGAGTCGACTTACCTCGATGCCGGTTCTGCCAAGTGGGCGCGTTTGCATTTTTATCTCCTTGCTAAGGCGAAATTGCCACAAGATAAGCTGCCATTACCAGGATGGTTTACGGCCTGTGAAGGGCATGTTAGCGAGGCTCTTGGCAAGCAGCAAATTAATGGGGTTGAGTCGTCGCAAAGGCAGGCGTATGCTTGCCAGCCCATCGACCGGCTAAAGGCCGGTTTCTCGTGTGGTTGGCAGCTCTTTTCGTGGCTGCTGGCCCAAGGTTCCAACAGATAGGCAGGGTGGTTTGCCATGCTGCAGGCATCAACGTTGTTTACTCGGCTAGAGTTTCGCCTAGCTGAACGGCTGTTTCATAATCACTGGCTGTTGCCGCGTTCACCGCGCACCCAGCGTTTAACGATGCGCTTGTTTAAGCGCTGTGCGGAAGCGGGTCATCCCGACGCGCTCTCTGTATACGGCCATATGTTGTTTCATCGCAGTCAGACGCCGCAAGACAAGGCGCGTGGTGCGCGGTATGTCTTGGAAGCGGCGCATGCCGGGGATGTAAAGTCACAGTATCAGGTGGCACAAATCCATGAGCATGGCTGTGCTCAGTACCCGCGTCGTGAAGACTACGCGGTGACTTGGTACGCACGCGCCGCGCAATCTGGGCACTATTTAGCGGCGGAGCGACTTTCCCAAGCCTATCGCCTGGGTGAGTTGGGTTTGGCGGTAGATAATGAGCGAGCCGCTTACTGGCAGCGACAAGCGGAACCGCAGCCGCTAGATGACGTGGCCGTCGCATAAAGCGCTACCGCGTTTTGATTGAGTGAGGAAGGTTGTGTCCGAGACGCTACCCACAGTACTAGATATTGAAGCGTCCGGATTTGGGCGTGGCAGCTATCCCATTGAAGTAGGCATCGCTCGTGCCGATGGGAGCTGCTGTGCCTTTCTCATTCAACCGCTAGACGAGTGGACGCATTGGGATCCAAAAGCCGAGTTGCTGCACGGTATCTCACGCGATCGCCTCGTACAGGAAGGTTATCCGGTTCGTCAGGTAGCACATTGGTTAAATGACGAGCTGCGCGAGCTAGGCAAGGCCTACAGTGATAGCTGGGGTTACGACAACACTTGGCTTTCCCTGCTCTTCCACCACGCGGGTATGCTGCCGCGTTTTCGCCTTGAGGCGCTCAGAATACTGCTCAGCGAAGAGCAGCAGGCGCTATGGAGCGATACCAAAGAAGCAATGATTGCCGAGCGCGGTATTCACCGGCACCGGGCAGGTGAAGATGCACGTTTGCTGCAATTGACTTATCAGCATACCCTCAGACTCACTGAACATCTGAACCGCTAACGACGTTCAGCTATTTTGATTAACGCGATAGCTGGGCCTCTACTATATCGAGCAATTCACTGGGTGTAGCCGCGTCGAGCAGCATGTCGCGGGTAGCGGATGCCAAAAAACCATGGCTGACGGTGCTGTCTAAAAATGTCAGCAGAGGTGAGTAAAACTCATCGATATTGAGCAAGCCCATTGGCTTTTCATGTAACCCCAAATAGCCCCACGTCCAAATTTCAAACAGCTCTTCAAAAGTGCCTATCCCACCGGGTAAAGCAATAAAGGCGTCGGCGTTAGCCGCCATGGTGGCTTTGCGTTCGTGCATGTTACGGACCCGGATCAGCTCGCTTAACCCGAAGTGTGCCTGTTCTCTCTCCACTAAGTGGTCCGGCATCACGCCGATGGCTTCACCGCCTGCATCCAGTGCGGCATTTGCTAACTCCCCCATTAGACCGATGCGTGCGCCACCATAAACCAGCGTATGGCCGCGTTCGGCAAGCGTGCGTCCTAGTTTATTAGTCGCCTGGCGGAACGCTGGGCTATTGCCTTCCCGAGAGCCAAGGTAAACGCAGATTCGAGCCATTCGTTTATTCCCTGTCGTTAAAATATGAACGTAGCTAAAACCGTAGCTAAAAAGAAGATGAAGTTAATCAGAGAGGCTTAGGGTAAAAAGCGGTCGACCTGATGATGCTCATCCATCCACTGCCCGATCACGTTATCGCCGCACAAGTGGTGAGCATACTGGGTGTGCAGGCAGCGTATCTGGTGCCAGTTACTAATACCGCCAATGCCGCGTTCGGTCATCACGTTGGTATAACCCAACTTAGCAACTTCTTCACGCTGAGCATTGCTCATATAGTCCCAGCGGGCGGATACATAGTCGCGATGGCTCTGCTGGTAAGCTTCAAGAAATTCAGGTTCTTCCTGAAGGCGCTGTTCGAGCGCTTTGATAACCCCAACGGCTTCGATGCGGGAAATCTCAACCTTCAGCACATCGGAACAAAGCCAATACAGAGTGGGGAAGGGTTTGCCATCGACAATGGGCGCCATGCGCAATACTAGCGGGGTACCTTCGCCGTCGGTGGCGGCGACTGCTTCGATCCCACGCGGAGCACGGCCAAGCTGCTGAGCAATAATGGCAAGCTGACGTTCGTCAGGCGCCTGATTGGTGCGTATCACCATCGGGTTGGTCTCTCACAAATTTATTTGAGCGGCCAACGGCACGGAAAAAGCAGCGATTGAGCTGTTCAGGCGACGCGACATAGCACCACGTCCGCTCACAGTATTCAGCGGCTCGTGCCATTAGCACATCATAAAGGCGATTGAAGGGGGCATCATAATCGTAGGGGTCTGCCCCAAACAAGCGGATATGCGGATAGTCGGCAAAGCGCTCAATGAAATAGCGCTCAAGGTCTGCCTCCACGGCGCGATGCTGGGCGACGTTGTCAGGGTCTATCCAGAGATTGTAGCGTATTGCCATTATAAGGCTCCTATTGCCCCGGCGGCGCGGGGCAGGGTCAATCAGGCGGACTCAGGCGCGTCTTGTAGGTGCGACGTTAGCGCCTCGCGCAGGTCGCCCTCAATAGGCATGGCGCACTTGGCCTGGTGGTCGTACTGCACCATAACGGTATGCCCCAGATTAGTGAGCTTGCCGTGCTGCCGCGCCTCTTGGGACACAGTAAACGAGCTATTGCCTAATCGCGTTAAGTAAGTGCGTATTTCGATATCATGACCGTAAAACAGTTCAGCTCGGTAGTCGACTTCCATGCGCGCCATAATCAAGCGCCACTGCTTAGGGTTTAAGTCAGGGGTAAAGAGTTTGAACAAGTCATTACGGGCAAGCTCAAACCACGCTGGCAGGCGTGTGTTGTTAATGTGTCCTAAGGCGTCGGTATCGTAAAATGCGGGCTCAATGGTACGGGTAAACATGGCTTGTCCTTGTTATTAAAAAAACAGGTATTAGTACGGGTAGTTGCAACGGCAACGGTTAGGATTAACCCAAGCAAGCGCTTGGTCAAGCGGTACGGCGTTGATACCACGCAGTGAGTTGCATCCACCCCAGTAGCCATAGTGTGGCAGCAACGAAGCCGGCCAATGTGCCCCATAGTAAGCCCAGTGTGCTGTAAGTGTAGGAAACACATAGCGTGTAACTCAGTAGCGAGCCAAGTCCCATCGGGTAGTGTTTGATCACCGTCGCCACCGGTGCAGCGCCATGGTTCAGGTGCAGGATCAGCAAAAAAGGCAGCATTGTGACGGGAAATGCAGCCAGTGTTCCTGCCCAGACTGGCGGTAGCCAGTGGGCAAGGCGTGTAATCGTAAAAATAATCACAGTGGCAAGACAGGCGCGAGCGGCAAGCGCAGGCAGCGAAAATGCACGGCCAGCGGGACTTTTTACATCGGGAATAGTGCGAAACAGGCCACTAAATACCGCGATAGCACCCAGTGTTACCAGCGTGCCGCTTAACCGTGTGAATTCAAACTGGGCAAGGAGAGTGCTGACGGCCAGCCATGCGGTGAATCCCCCCAACATGCCGCTCACCATGCCTTTAACGCCGGGCTGTCGCCCTGCAATCAAATAACCGGCCCCGAGCGCCATCGTCGCGGTAAACCCCGCCAGCGTATGTATCGCGCTTTGTGTAGCAAAAGCAGGGGAAATTTCTAACCCGATAAAAAACAGCGCCAATGCCGTTCCCAATGGATAGCCCGCCAATAAACCGGCCATGCGAGGGCTTGCGCGCACCGCGATTGCACCTAGCCCCAACACCATGCTGATGGAGAGGCCGAGTTTCGCTAACTGCCAAGTGAGCGGAATTTCTATCATGCGGCGTGTTCCTTGCTTTTATTGTTTTGCTGCTATTGGTGTTTCGAGGTTTTATGGCGCCATTTTAATGGCCCTCACCGTTTCGGTTCTCTAGGCGTGGGTGCTGCAAATTAAACTAAACGCAGCCCTTGCTGGTCGCGCCAGGCGGCCTCAAGCGCCTCTTGCAGAGGAGCTTTTAGGTGGGCGGGGAGGGCCTCCTGAGCTGCTTGTAATGAATCAAACGAGCGATTGCGTAGCCAGCAGTATGCCCAGGCGCAGGCTTCGGCATCGCTATCGGGGGTCGGGCGAGCGGGCATTTGATTAAGTAGGAATACCGCGGTACGTGGTGCCCACAGGGGCATCTCCCCGAGCTCATCCTGGCTCCACTCTTCCAGCGTAGTGCCGCTCGGCGTGGCATCGGGTGTGCCTAATTTAGCTACCCTTGCCGTTTCGGCCAGAATAAGCGCAAGCTGGTCAGTATTCGCTTGGCCAAGCGAGCGCCATTGGCGCAATAGGGCTGATAGCCCTGCGCGCATTTTGGTATAAAAGTCATCTTGCGGCATGCTCGGCACAACCTTTATTAAATGAGTGAGATTAGTTATGGCCTATGATTTTGCCACGCCTGTGGAACGACGCCACCCAGAAGGTGGCTGGGCATCGCAAAAATGGCACCGCTACGGCGATGATGTGTTGCCACTTTGGGTCGCCGATATGGATTTTCGCTCCCCGCCTGCGGTGATTGATGCCCTACAAGCGAGGGTCGCCCATGGTGTTTATGGCTATGGCGAAGTGCCCGCTACGTTAACAGAAACCCTGTGCGAGTGGAGTGCTCACCACTATGACTGGCCCATACACCCCGAGTGGCAGCAGTGGCTGCCAGGTGTAGTGCCTGCCTTGCATCTAGCTGCGTTAGCGCTGACCGAGCCAGGCGACGGTGTATTGACGGTGGCACCCATTTATCCTCCCTTTCTGGCGGTGGCAGAGCGTACTGGGCGTTTACCCCAACAGGCGATGATGGCCGCCCCCGCTGCTTCCGGAGAGCCCTGGCAGCTAGACATTGCCGCCTTGGAGGCAGCAATTACCCCGCAGACTCGCTTGCTACTGTGGTGTCAGCCCCACAACCCGACGGGACGCGCCTGGCGTCATGAAGAGCTTGCTGCACTTGCTGAACTGGTAGAGCGTCACAACCTTTGGGTAGTGTCCGATGAGTTGCACTGCGACCTGCTATTAGACGAAGGGGCACAGCATCGACCATTAGTGGCGGCGTTTCCTACTTTAGTGAAGCGCACGATTACTCTCTGGGCACCGTCTAAAACGTTTAATCTGGCTGGTTTAACCAGTGCCTGCGCGGTGATTCCCGACCCCGATTTGCGCCAGCGTTTTGCCGCCGCGTCAAAAGGGCTGCTGCCCGATGGCAACATACTGGGCTTGGTCGCAGCGGAAGCGGCGTATCGTCATGGTGAGCCTTGGCGGCAGGAGCTATTAAGCGTGTTGCGTGAGCACCGTGCAACGCTGGAGGCACGAGTGGCTAGCTGGCCGGGCGTTCGTTGGAGTGCGCCAGAATCGACCTATCTAGCGTGGTTGGATATGCGCGAAGCAGGGCTGGGAGAGGCACCGCACAAGATGCTGCTGAAAGAGGCGGGGGTGGCGCTTTCCGACGGGGCTGCCTTTGGCTGCCCCGGCTTTGTGCGGCTTAACTTTGGTACCACCGCTTCCCAGCTTGAAGCGGCGCTATCTCGTATGGATTCCCTGCTGAAGCGGGATTGAAAGCTTCCAGAAGACTTTAGTACAGCATCGCAAAGAGTTTACGACGGTAAGCAACGGTCAGCGGGTGGTCGGCGCCCAGGGCGTCGAATACCTGCAGCAGCGTTTTACGCGCGGCGTCATCGTTGTAGGCGCGGTCCTGCTTCATCAGTGCCAGCAGTGCTTCCAACCCTGCATCATATTGGCCATCGGCAACCTGGCGCAGGGCACGCTGATACTGCGCCTCGCTATCGGTACGATCGCCCAAGGCGGCGATCTCATCGGCTGAGAGTGCCTGTTCGCCAAACTCGATGCTGGCGCGTACGCCCCGAGCAGGCGCGGCATCGCGCTCTTCCGGTGGCAGGTTATCCAGGATTTCCCGCGCCTCATTGCCTTGCCCTTCAGCGACCAATACGCGAGCGAACGCGACCTGATAGGCGTAGTGCTCCGGATACTGGCCCATTAACGTTTGGTAAATCTCACGTGCGCTCGCTGTATCACCCGCTTTCAGCGCTTCTTCCGCCTGCTCTTCGGGAGTGGGCGGCGCTTCACCCGGGGCGGGAAAGTAGCGATTCAGCCACTCGCGCACTTCCTTCTCGGGTAGGGCGCCCTGAAAACCATCTACTAAACCGCCCTGGCTAATCAGTTTTACATCGGGCACTGAACGCACGCCGAGCTGACCGCCTATGTCTGCATTCGCTTCGATATCGAGCTTGGCGAGCAGAAAAGCGCCTGCGTACTCAACCACCAATTTATCCAGTACTGCGAGGAGGGTGCTGCTGCTTGCGTTGGAAGGCGAGTAGCAGCCCATCAGCACCGGCACCTGCATAGAGGCTTCCAGCACTTGCTGAATATTCCCTGCGTTCAGCTCGATAATGACATCTTCAGGGCGCACCGTTGCTTGCTCATCGGTCGGCGCCGCAGCGTCGGCATTTCCGGTATCCGCCGTAAGCGGCTTACCTGTACGGGGATCAATAATCGACATGGGTAGACTCATCAGCAGAAAATGAAGAACAGTTCCCCATGATATGCAGGCATTACCCAGTAGATTCAAGGAAAAGGAGAGAAATAAAGCGCAATGCGTTACGTAGCGGTGAGCGCAGTTAGGTATAGGTGTGCTCTGATCAAGGGGGCAAAGGGGGGTAGGTTACCTTTCTACAATAGAGCCGTTTACCATTCACCATTGGTGATGTGCTGGGCATCATCAATATCTGCATTATATAGATAACACCACGCCTCCCCATGCTGGGTCGGTAGCACGGTGCGGTCGTATACACCTTCATTGGGCGCGTAATAAAAGTAGTCTTCTAATTCATCAAGTCGCTTTAATTGCTGAGCATTAATGGCATAAATTTCGACCACCGTCCCGTTTGAGGCGGCTAGTTTCGCTCCTGGGTAAGGGCCAAGGTCATATAGAGTAATAACATCCAATCGGTCATGACCGATGAACGCCGCACCTTCAAGCCAATGATGATTACGCCGCCCCTTTTTCAGCGTGCCGTACACAGCGACCCTGGGGCAGCGCTGTATATCGCGTTGCAGGTAATCCATTGTGTCGCCTCCATAATCTATAGACACAAAAAAGCCGCTACCTTTCGGTAACGGCTTTTTCTATGTTTGGTAGCGGGGACCGGATTTGAACCGATGACCTTCGGGTTATGAGCCCGACGAGCTACCAGACTGCTCCACCCCGCATCAACGTGTGGCGTATTCTACAGAGATTTTAGATGAAGTCAATAGGGGGATTAACACGTTCGGCTTATAGCGGTGGCGTGCATCCTACTGCAACATGAAGGGAGTACAGCTATGCTTCAGGTAGCCATAACAAAAAGCTTACGCTGGTGCATTGCTAACGCGAATAATGCACTAGGGTAATACAAGCGCAGATGCGCTTTTTCACAATGGCTTGCGGCGCAACGTGCGTGCTTTTAGATCCAAGCCATTTGTCATATCAGGGAGGTAGTCAATGGCCAATCAAGCCCCCGTCGCCTGGGTAACTGGTGGAACTGGTGGTATCGGTACGGCAATTTGTCGTTCGTTGGCAGATGCGGGTTATATGGTCGTCGCGGGTTACCGCAACCCCGATAAGGCCAAAACCTGGCTAGAAGCGCAGCGCGCCGACGGATATAACAATATCGAACTGTCCGGTGTCGACCTTTCCGACCATAACGCCTGTCTCCAAGGAGCCCAAGAAATTCATGATAAGTATGGTCCGATCAGTGTGCTCGTAAACTGCGCGGGTATCACACGTGATGGCACCATGAAGAAAATGTCCTACGAGCAGTGGTATGAAGTGCTCGACACTAACCTTAATAGCGTATTTAACACCTGCCGTAGCGTTATTGAGATGATGCTTGAAAATGGCTATGGCCGGATTATCAATATTTCCTCTATCAATGGTCGTAAAGGGCAGTTTGGCCAGGTTAACTACGCGGCGGCGAAAGCCGGTATGCATGGCTTAACCATGTCGCTGGCGCAGGAAACGGCGACCAAAGGGATCACCGTCAACACCGTATCGCCCGGCTATATTGCTACCGATATGATCATGAATATTCCAGAAAAAGTGCGCGAAGCAATTCGGGAAACAATCCCAGTGAAGCGCTATGGCACGCCAGAAGAGATTGGCCGTTTGGTCACTTTCTTAGCCGACAAGGAGTCAGGATTTATCACCGGTGCTAACATCGATATCAACGGTGGCCAGTTCATGGGCTAGTGGTCTGATAAACGCTAGCTCCCTTATCAGGGAGAAACGCAAACGGGAGGCTATCAGCCTCCCGTTGTTATTGAACGATATGACAAGCTACCACTAAACCATTACTAAGGCAGTGGAACCCGGGCCAGTCGGCTCAGTAGATGATCCAGTTCTTCCACTTCAGCGTCCCACAGCGGGGCAGGCAGTGGCCCCAGCGCCAAAAGAGCGGCTAAGATGTCGGTGACCTCTACATCACGGCTACGCTCTTGTTTAAAGCCTTCGTTCAAGCGTTCTACCTGAATGGCGAGTCGCAATGGTTCATCGCTCTGCCGTACGCTCCCCACGGCCAGCATTGAGAGGTGCACCCTTAATCGGGCAAGCGACTCAGCCAGCTTGGCATGATCAGTGTCCGATAGCGGCACCGCTATATGATGGCGCTGCTGATTGCGAGTGTTATGTGCTTCGCTAAAACATGCGGGTAGAGAGGCGTTGAGCACGGCTTGGGCATCTACATCGCTGGAGATGCCCTCATTAAGGTAGTGCTGGTCAGCGGCCAAATGAGCATTCACGAGCGGCATAATAGCGTGCCACTGCTGAACCGTATTAGCGACGGCAAGTTGATTTAAGCGTTCGCGACGCGCCCGCACAATACCACTTATGCGCCGTTGCATACCTTCGCTACGGCGATTGCGTGGCAGCGGTTCGAGCTGGTTAGCCTGGTTTAGAAAGTTATCCAGCGTGGTTGCTTCACTGGCCTCAATCGGCTGCCAGCTATCCATTTGATCGATCAGCGTTTGCATTTCGTCAAGCTGTTGTTGTTGACGTGCCGCTTGCTCATTTTTATGCGCATCGCGCTGGGCAAAAAGCTGGTCACACTCATGACGAAAAGTTTTCCATAACGCCTGCTCTTCGCCTTTGGGCGCACGACCTAGCGCGCGCCACTGATGCTGCAGCTGTTTGGTTAAGTGGATGCGCTGTGCTAACGGTTGGCTGTCATCACTTCGAAGTGCCGTGACCTGACCAATCAATTCGCGTTTCTGTGAGGCGATAGTTCCAGCGCGCTGGTCAATCAAAGCCTGTAGCTGATGGCGGATAGTGCCGAAGCGGCGCCCAACGGCTTCAGAACGGTCTCGCGGCACCGGGCTATAGTGGCGCCATTGGAGGCGTGCTTTGTCGCGAATTTGCCGAAGTACATCCGGGTCGGCGTCTTGAGCGGGTTGAGCCAACAGGCTTTCAAGCTGGTCGCATAACGCTTCACGAGCTTGAAGGTTAGTCTCACGCTCCTCGCTGAGCTGGTGGCGCCAGGGGGTTAAACGTTCGTGAATACGGTCGGAGGCGCTGCGAAAGCGAGTGGCCTGCTCCCGGTTGGCAGCTGCATCACCCAGCGACTTCCACTCTTTGACCAACTGAAGATGGTGGCGATCAAGCGCTTCTTCTGCCATGTGAAGATCATTGGCGAGCGCTTCAATGCTGGCACAGAGCTGCTCGCGCTTAGGTCCGGCGACAAATCCTCGCCAGTCGCGTAGTTCCGCTAGCCGGGCCGCTAAATGCTTTAAGCGCGCTTTGAGCGGTTGAGCGGCGGTGCTTTCCAATCCTTCAATGCGGGGTTTAAGCCGCTGGTGAAGGCGGCTGGCGCTTTTGAAGGCACCGCGTTCGAGTAAGTGCTCAAAAGTGTCGAGCTCGTCGGTATAGGTATTGAGTGTGGCGGGGTCTTCGGTGGGCTGCGCGGTGGCCGAGTTTTCTGCATTAAGAGCCGTTTGGGCACGGCCAAGCAGCGCCGGCGGTGTTAAGGCGTCAGGCCATTGGCATTGGTTGATCTGCGTCGCTAAAGTTGAGTGATCACCGTTAGCCAGCGCCGTTTCCATGTTAGCGCTAATCGCGCACCAGCGCTGCCAGGCTTCTAGACACTGGTCGTAGTCTTGAATCGCCACCGTATAGCGTTGACTCATAGCATCGCTGGGCGGGTGCATGTCGGAAAGGGTTTGCCAACGTTGGCCGAGTAGCTGGCGCTGAGCGCGCAGGCTGTCTATATCCTGTACGGTCATGGCCGCCGCATGGCGCAGTCCATCCAGCGTCTCTTCTATCCCTTCAAGCAACTGCTCGCGGGTGTTCTCCGCTTCGTCCCGGCGCTCTAGGCTCTGCTGTCGAGCCTGCTCTCGGGTTTCATGATCATGCAACGTCTTGCGGCAATTTAGCAGGGCTTGGTGAAAACGCTGCTCCTGCTCAATGCTTGGCGGTTGAGTGAGCTGTTCCCACTGCCGCTCAAGATGCCGGAAGCGCCCGCCGTAAAGCGGTTCCCAAGGCGCACGGGCATGTTGCTCAAGTTGGTTGAGCAGCGTTTCGCGCTGCTGCACTTCAGCTTCCAGCCATTGGGCGTCGCTGCGCAAGCGGTTAAGCCGCTCCCGCGCCAAGCGCACAACCTGGCGGTCACGGCGCGCTTCCTTCAAAAGCCGTTTGAGTCCCTCTTCGTCCTCGATACGCTCAGCAGCCTGGTGACGAACAGCGGCCACACCGTTATGGCAAGCCTGATGAATCAGATCATTTTCATCAGTCAACTTTTCCAGTGCCATTAAGCGTAACGTCAAATTGTCGGCCTGTAAGGCCACCGCGCTCAGTACGCGCGACTCTTCCATACGTTCAACGAGTGCTTGGCGTTGCTGCAGGTCGGTGTGGCCTTCGCGTCCGCTTAGCCGTTGGCAAACGGCATTGAACCAAGCTTCATCCTGCTGATGAGGCGGGTAAGCATCGACTAGGCCTTCGCAATCATCCAAGGCCAGCAGCGCGGCAAGGCGTATCTGGCTATCTGGATCTTGACAGAGCGACTGCAGCGCCTGGCGCTGTTCTGGTTGCTGAGGGTCGAGTCGCTGGAGGGCCTGACGACGTACTTCGGGGTCGGGGTGCTGCCACCGAGGTGCGAACAGGCGTCTAAACAGTCCGTGCATGGATCATCCTGCTGGTGCGTAGCGTGAAAAAAATCGTTAGTCAGCAACACGGCAGTTGCAGTCGCCGGCGCTGTCGCTTAGCTTGGCCTTATTACTATTTTGTAATAAGCATGGTGTGGTAAGCGACTATTTTCTAGACCACAATGCGTGATAGTACGCTACCTTTATCTTATTTGAACATGACAGGGAGTTCGGCCATGAGCCTTAACGTGGATAGTGCCGCTGTGGCCTTTACCTTTAAAGGCGGCATGCTGCCGATGACCGTCATGGAGCTAAGTAGCGCTGATCCGGAGCGAATCCGGCAGCAGTTGGCTGGCAAACTTTCCCAATCACCTGCTTTCTTTCAGCATACACCGGTTGTGCTCAGCGTGGAAAAGCTGGATGAACCGCACTTAGCCCTTGAACGTATTTGTGCCGTGTGTCGTGACCATAAGTTACTGCCGGTCGCGGTGCGCGGTGGTACCGAGCCTGTGCGTCAGTCGGCCTGGGCGCTGGGGTTGGGCTGGTTCCCGCCGGTAGAAGAGGGCCGAGCGAGGGTGCTTGAAAGCGTTAACAGTTCACCCGTGCACGAAGTGGCCCGCGAAGAAGCAGAGGTGAGCGAAGCAGAAGCGCCTGCGATTGCCACTCGCCTATACCGGGGTACCGTCCGCTCGGGGCAACAGGTGAGCGCCTCTGAAGGCGATCTGGTCGTTATTGGCGCGGTGAATGCCGGGGCGGAAGTGCTGGCAGCAGGCAGTATCCATGTGTATGGCGCCTTGCGTGGTCGTGCCCTGGCGGGCATCCACGGCAACACTCATGCGGGTATTTACTGCCGTGAATTGGAAGCTGAGCTGCTATCAGTGGCGGGAAATTACAAACGATCGGAAGATATTGATCCGCAGCTTTCAGGGCGTCCAGCAGAAGTTCACTTTACAAAAGAGCAGCTTGAAATTAAGCCTTTAGGGTAAGGTGTTTTCATGAGTTTGCGTTGATGCTTCATGCCTAGCGACGCCGATGACTCTATCCGTTACAGTATGGCATGTTTGATGACATTGATGTTCTCGTTATGCGCAGAGCGCTAGACTACTTGCGCTCGCGACGAACGACTTCAAGAAGGAAGTGAATCTTGGCCAAGATAATTGTAGTGACCTCTGGTAAAGGAGGGGTCGGCAAAACCACCAGCGCGGCAGCCATCTCAACAGGACTTGCCCTGCGCGGTAAAAAAACCGTCGTTATCGATTTTGATGTGGGTCTGCGGAATCTCGATCTCATCATGGGCTGCGAACGGCGTGTGGTGTATGACCTAGTTAATGTGATTCAAGGCGAAGCAGGGCTTAATCAAGCGCTAATTCGTGATAAGCGCGTTGAAAATTTGTTTATTTTGCCGGCCTCACAAACCCGCGATAAAGATGCATTGACCCAGGAAGGCGTTGCGGAAATTCTGGAGAAATTGAAAGAAGATTTCGATTTTATTCTGTGTGATTCCCCGGCAGGTATTGAGCGTGGTGCGCAGTTGGCAATGTATTTTGCTGACGAAGCCATTGTGGTTACCAACCCCGAAGTGTCGTCAGTGCGAGACTCTGACCGTATTTTAGGGTTACTGGCCTCTAAAACCCGCCGCGCCGAACAGGGTGAAGATCCGATTAAAGAACACCTGCTGGTCACGCGCTATAATCCAGAGCGCGTTACTTCCGGTGATATGTTGACGCTAGACGATATTCGCGAAATTTTAGCGATTAATCTGCTGGGTTTGATTCCTGAATCTGAAGCCGTTCTGCGTGCTTCCAACCAAGGTGTGCCCGTCACCCACGATATCTCTAGCGACGCTGGTCAAGCCTATAGCGACACGGTATCGCGCCTACTGGGCGAGGACATGCCGCTGCGTTTTCACGAAGTGCAGCGTAAAGGCCTGCTGAGCCGCATGTTCGGGGGAGGTCGTCGATGAAACTGCTGGAGTTCTTGAAGCGTGAGCGCAGGAAATCCGCCTCGGTAGCCAAAGAACGTTTGCAAATTATTGTGGCGCATCAACGTAGTCAGCGCGGCCAGCCTGACTATATGCCGTTGCTTGAGCGCGAGCTGCTTGAGGTTATCCGTCGTTATGTACATGTGGACGACGATGCCATTCAGATTTCGCTGGATAGTGAAGACAACTGCTCTGTGCTAGAACTGAACGTCACTCTTCCGAAGAGCTGATCTTAAGCGCTGAATACGCGGCGAAAGGGGTGGCGGGTGTGCTAGGCTTGGGCTTTTCATTGCCCAGCGGAGTGTTTGTTCATGGCGCCACCCAATGCTGCCCCTGCCAGTTTTCTTTGGCATGACTATGAAACCTTCGGGGCTGACCCGCGTCGCGATCGACCCGCACAGTTTGCCGCGCTGCGTACTGATGCCGATCTCAATGAGATTGGTGAGCCCATCGAGCTTTATTGCAAACCGGCGGATGACTATTTACCGCATCCTGCGGCCTGCTTGATTACCGGCATTACCCCTCAAAAAGCCCAGCGCCATGGTCTCCCTGAAGCAGAGTTTGCGGGTGAGATTCAGCGCCATATGAGCGAGCCGGGCACTTGCGTAGTCGGCTACAACAGCCTGCGCTTTGATGATGAAGTGTCCCGCCATCTGTTTTACCGCACGCTACTCGATCCCTATGCCCGCGAGTGGCAAAACGGCAACTCCCGCTGGGATTTGATTGATATAGTGCGCGCCTTCTATGCGCTGCGCCCGGATGGCATTGAGTGGCCGCTGCGCGAAGACGGCGCTCCCAGCTTTAAACTTGAACATTTAACCGCCGCTAACGGCATTGCCCATGAGGGCGCCCACGATGCGGTGGCCGATGTGCGGGCGACGATTGCGTTGGCGCGTTTGCTCAAAGCGCGCAATGCCAAGCTGTTCGACTATCTGCTTGGTCTGCGCGGTAAGCGTGCGGTGGCTAAGCAGCTCGACTTGCCCAATGCCAAACCGCTGCTGCACATATCCCGCCGTTATCCCGCCAGCCGGGGCTGTAGTGCGTTAGTCATGCCGTTGGCCGAACACCCGACTAACCCAAATGGGGTGATCGTTTACGATTTAAGTGTGGACCCCAACGATATGCTGAGCCTGTCGGCAGAGCAGATTCGTGAGCGTGTGTTTGTCAGTCAGCAGGATTTGACCGAAGGCGAAGCGCGCATTCCGCTGAAGGTGATTCATATCAATCGCTGCCCGGTGGTGTTCCCCGCCAGTGCCCTAAAAGATGTAGACGGGCCGAAACAGGGGGAATATGGCACCATTGTCGAGCGCTTAGGTTTGGATGTAACGGCCTGTCGGCAGCATTGGAAAACCCTGCGTGATGCCAGTGGTATTGCCGCCAAAGTTGCTGAGGTATTTAGTGCAGGCTATGAAGATGAGCCGCAAGATCCTGATCTAATGCTCTATTCTGGCAGTTTCTTCTCCGCCGCTGATCGCCAGCAGATGGAGCGTGTGCGGGAGATGGAGCCGTGGGACTTGGTAGGGCAGCGCTTTGCGTTTCAAGATCCACGCTTGGAGGAGATGCTGTTTCGTTTTCGGGCGCGCAGTTACCCCGATACATTGGAAGGCGAAGAGCGCGAGCAGTGGGAGGCGTATCGCTGGATGCGCATCAATGATCCTGCGCTATCGGGCTTTACGTTAAAGGCATTTGCGCGAGAAATTGCTCAATACAATCAGCAAACTCTCACGGATCGCGAGCGTCAGATTCTGGAAGAGTTGGTGATGTTCGTGGAGGCCATGATGCCAGCTCAGGCATTTGACGCCTGAGCTGGCACCCTTGGGCTAATAGCGCTTTTAGTCAGTGCGTTCTTTGGGCAGTGGCGAGCGTGCCTCGCGGTAAACATCGACATCACTAGGCTCGTCACCTGGGTTGAAGCGAATGTCCAGGGTGTGCCCGCGTAGCGATGGCCATAGCGCCTTAATATCCTCAAGGCTAACGTCCAGCGCCAGCTCGGCCAGTTGGTCGCGGCGATCAAAGCGCACGTCTTCTAGCGCCGTTGCCTGCCAGTAACGGTTGGCCATGCCTGCAAGGCTGGTGTCTCGCTGCCGTAGCTGATCGTGAACGGCTTGGCGGTAAGGTGCTAAGTCATCCTCGCTAAGTTGCTCAAGTCGCTGGTTAGCCCCATCGAGAAATTCATCCATCCGTTCGGCAATGGTGCCACTCTCAACGTCGGGTGATTGCACCATAAAGGCAATGCCGGGTGCTTCGAGTAGCGGCGAATACCCCGCGTTAACGATGTAGCCGAGCTGTTGCTCGGTGCGAAGCTGCTGATAGAACGGTGTTTCTAACCACTGGGCGATCACGGCGGTGGTTGCTTGCTCCTCTGGGGTCTGGTCGCGACCCTGCAGGTAGCGCAGTACCAAAGACTCATCCCGCGAGCTGTGAGGGTGCAGTACGCTGTGCTCTTCGCTCACGGTAAGTGGAGTTAGGTTGGCGATGTCGCCGCGGGTTAGCCGCGGCTGGAGCAGGTCACGCATCAGCTTAGCCTGTTCGCCCGCTTGGTCAGCATTCAAATTACCTACCGCCATGGCATCGACGTAGAGGTCATCTAAAAAGCGCTCTCGAAAGTCTTCTAAATGGCTGCGCTCAAAGCGTTCACTGGCGGTGAGAAAATCAGCGGTAGACCACTGTGGCGTCAGCAGGGCTTCGCCAAGGGTGCGGCTTGCCTGACCGGTGAGCGATGCCTGAGGGGCATTGCGCCATTCGCGCTGTAGCTGATAACGCACGCGCTCAAAAGCGGCGTCGGTGATCTCAGCAGTCTTGAGCTGCTTGATCGCTTGTTCGATCAACGGGGTCTGGCCATCCCGCCAGCCAGAGAACGACAGTGTCATGCCGCGTGAGTGAGGGTAGGCGCTAAACGCCTGGCCTGCTAGCCACGCTGGATAGAGCGACTCGTTCAGGCTGTCGTTAAGCCAGCTGGCAAGTAGGCGCGTTAACACGGCTTCTTCGGCGGAGTAGCTGGCGCTGGGATGCTGTAAGCTGACTCGCCATTCGACGCTTGGCGTCGTAAAGCGTTCATCTTGCATGTGCCAGGCGGTAAACGAAGGCGTATCGACTAGCAAACTGGGGTGCTCATCCTGTCCTTCGATTAGCGTTAAATCATTGGCAATAAAAGGGTTAGGGCCGGGAAGCGCTAAGCCGCTTAAGGCTTTTCCAGGTTGATTAGGTGTTTGCTCGCGCCACTCGGTGTTGAACCAGGGGGAGACGGTCTCGCTTTCAATATCGGGCGCTGAGTAGAAACGCAGCATATTATCCGGCGTGAGCGCCTCCAGGTAGGCTTGCTGACGGTCAGCATCGGGTCCATCCATGCGGTAAGCCGCGTACTGGACGTCTTCTACCGGATAGCGCGATAGGCTCATGGAGAGCTGAGTTGCTTCCTGCTGAGGTGCGCCATGCTGCTGGAAGCGGAAGGCTTGCTCGTTCAGATTCGCCTGCTCGTCATAGCGCCAGTCGCTCAGGCCATCGTTGCGCAGCTGCTCAACGGCCGCAAAGAGGGTGGCTTCGATATCGTCTAGGCGCTCGGCGCCTGCGGGTGTCAGGCTGATGGAGATAGTGAATAGCGCTTCGTTACCATCGCCGCGTCCAACGCCAGCGGAAAGGCTATCGGCGAGTCCTGCATCACGCAGTACGGCGAGCAAACTGCCATCGCCTTCATCGCCGAGCAGATGAGCAATGAGTTGCGTGGGCTTGCTGCGGTAGTCATCGGTGGGGTCGGGCACTGGAAAGTAGAAGCGTAATTGGCGACGATCCTGCAGCGACTGGCGCTCGATATAGCGCGGAAGGGTGTCGGTATCGATCAGGGGAGCGTCAATGGTCGGCGCGCTGAGGTCATTATCTGGGATGTCGGCAAAGCGCTCGACGACCCACTCTTCTAGCTGGTCCAGCGGCTGTGGCGCCACAATCGCTAAGTACATCACATTGGCGTCGTAATACTGGTCATAGAAATCAATGACTCTTTCGCGCAGCGTCGCTGCACCTTCCGGCGGGCTGGCTAATGTCTCACGGCTGCCTACGGCAAATCCGGTGGTGGGGTTGTCGGGGTTGAGCAACTGATTGAGCACATCATTTTCGCGGCGGGATTCGTCACGAATACGCGCCATATATTCCGAGTGAACGATGTTACGCTCACTCTCTAGGTGATCTGCATTAAACAGCGGTGAAAGGAAAAACTCGCTAAAGCGGTCAAGTGCGCCGGGCAGCGCCGAGGGCTCAATATCAAAGAAATAGTTGGTATCTTGTTGCGCGGTAAAGGCGTTATGGGAGCCAGCATTATTTGAAATGTAGCGCTGGTAGCCATCGGATTCCGGATACGGCTCGGTACCTAAAAACAGCATGTGCTCTAGAAAATGCGCTAACCCTTGAAGATCATCGGGGTCTTGAGCGCTGCCCACGCGCACGTTCATCGATGCTGCCGCTTTATCGGCTTCCGGGTCGCTGACCAGCAGCACATTGAGGCCATTTTCAAGCGTTAAAACGCGATAGTCGCGGCTGTCATAAGGACTGATGATAGGGGTAACGGTTTGTTGAACAAGATCGGGCTCGGCAACGGTATCATCGACATCACCAGAAGCAAGTGCAGAAGGCGTTATCCAGAAAGTGACGATGATGCCGAGCAGTGCCCGCTGAGGCAGTGGGCGCCAGCGCGCTAAACGAGAGGGTTGCAACATTACAGCTCCTGAGACGACACAGCCCAACGCAGCATCGACCCAGTAGGGTGGGCACAAGCCGATGACTGGTAGGCGGGATTGTTGACATATTTAGATACAGGAAAAGCACCCAACAGTTCCAAAGGGGCGGGCGATAATAACGAATTAAGCGTTTCGGGATCGGTATCGGGGTGCAGCCAAGCGGATAGCGCGTGGCTGGGAATGACCACCGGTAGGCGATCAGTTAGCGGCGATAATAAAACATTAGCGGGCACGGTAATCAGTGCGGCGGAGTCGGTGAACGCCGTTAACGTTGTGTGGTAGCGGCACCATAAAGCGCCCAGTAGCAACGGTGTCCGCGAAACCTCTGTCACTAAGAAGGGTTGTTTGCTGCGTGGCTGAGTTTTCCATACGTAGAAACCGCTGACCGGTATAACGCAGCGGCGAGCGTTAAAAGCATCGCGAAACATAGCCCGTGATTCAAGCGTTTCAGCCCGTGCACAGTGGGGCGCATGATCCAGTACTTCCAGCCAAGGTGGGGTAAGTCCCCAGAAGAGCGACGAGAGTCGATACTTCCCCTGCTCGAAACGAATCCCCGAAATGGGTTGCCGCGGCGCTAAATTGGGCGATTCAATCATTGGCTCAGAGGTGTCGAGTGTCGGCAATAAGCGGGTCAGTGGTAAGTTTTGCACATGCAGTCGACCCGTCATACCTATCTCCTTAAGCAAAATCGTCGTGGAAGTGTAGCCGGATAGCGGCAGACTTCGCGCAATAAAGCACGAAATGTAGTGTTTTAGTGTCGAAAACAGTGTTCGATGTAAGGTATCCTATATTACCCCTTGCTCCCACTAAAGTGCAGTGAGACATTCCTCCTTGTTTGCCGTTGACCTTAAGAGATCGCCATGGCCCGTCCTAGACAGCATGCGCCCGATGCCCTCCATTCGCAGGTGATGAAAGCTTGTGATGAGTGGTTGGCTAAGCAGCCAGTCCATGGTCTTTCACTGCGTGCCCTGGCCAGGGAAGTGGGCTGTGCACCCAGCACGCTGCTCAAATTATATGGCAGCTTCAATAATTTATTGCAGCACGTCAATGTAGAAACACTCGCACGCCTGCAACACACCATTACCAGTCTGGTCGATGATGATCCCGAGCCTTGGTTACGTTCGCTGGCCCGTGCTTACTGGCTTTTCGCCGAACAGGATTGCTATCGCTGGCAGTTGCTTTTTGATTATCCGCTGGCAAAAGAGGGTGAGCTCGACCAGCGCCAAAGCGATTTGATTGAAGCGTTATTTACCCAAGTGGAGGCATCGCTGAAATCGTATCAGCCCGCACTGGATGATCTCGAAGCGCGTCGTTTGGGACGTACCCTTTGGGGGAGTGTCCATGGACTGGTTCAGCTTGGCCTGAATGAGCGGCTGGGCTACTGGCAGGGGCAGCAATTAAAAGTGGATGAGTTGCTGGATCAATTGATGAGCACCATCCTGGCCGGATTACGCCATCGTGAGGCGGCAACGTGACGGGGTGGGTCAATGTGGCTCGCCAGGTGCTTCGCTCGCTGATATTTGTCTCGATGCGGCTTTGCTATCGGTTACAAGTGCATGGTCGCCAGCATATCCCCAAACATGGTGCAGCGCTGGTGGTATGTAATCATGTTAGCTTTATGGATGCCCTTGTGCTGGGTGGCGCTAGTCCGCGCCCGCTGCGTTTTGTTATGGATCAGCCCATTTTTGACTCCCCTTGGCTGAAATGGTGGTTCCAACTGGTGGGCGCAATTCCTATAGAGTCTGAGCGGCGCAGTCCGGGGGCGATTCGGCGTGCCCTGGATGATGTTAGCGACGCGCTGCGCCAGGGCCAGGTTGTGATGGTTTTTCCTGAGGGAAGGTTGACCCCCGATGGCGAGATTCATGCCTTCCGGCGCGGCTTGGAGACGATTCTGGCGCGGGATGATGTGCCGGTAATTCCTGCCGGGTTGGCAGGTTTGTGGGGGTCGTGGACATCTCACCATGGTGGCAAAGCGCTTAAGAAGTGCCCAACACGATTTCGGGCGCGGGTAAGTTTGCACTTTGGCCCGCCGCTCAACCGCTTGGATGCCGATGATATGGCGCTGCGGCGGTTTCTTGAAGCCCGAGTGAGGGCGTTAAAAGCGGCAGCTGATCAAGATCTTGCCAGCCGCCGTTAAGCTGTTTTTCGTGGCGCTATCTCTCAACTCACTCGTTCTGTCTTCACCGCTGCCTAGCGGCGTGGCGCCCGTAGCTTTTGCCAGCAGCGCGCGGACGTAATGAGGTTGTCACGAATCTCTAGTATCTCCATGCGCATGTTGCCGATCTGCAGGCACGCCGGGCCTTCAGGGAAGGCTTCAAGATGCTCAAGAATGAGCCCGTTGAGCGTTTTGGGGCCATCCGTAGGCAGCTGCCAGCCGAGCATCTTGTTAATCTCACGAATATTCGCAGTGCCTTCAATGACATGGCTGCCGTCGTCCTGCTGGTGAATCTCCTCATCCTCGGAGACATCGGTGGTGAACTCGCCGACGATCTCTTCCAGAATATCTTCCAGCGTGACTAAGCCCTCTACGTCGCCGTATTCATCGACCACGATACCGATACGCCGCTTCTGCTTTTGAAAGTTAAGCAGTTGGGTGTGTAGCGGTGTCGACTCGGGGATGAAGTAGGGTTCGCGTGCCTCTTGGACAATCGAGGCCTTGGTAACTTCGTCGCGAGAGAGAAAGCGTGCAGCGTTGCGCAGATGCAGCATGCCAATAATATTGTTGATGTCGCCCTTATAAACGGGCAGGCGGGTGTGCTGGCTGGTACGAATCTGGGTCAAAATATCTTCGAGGGAATCATCCAGGTCGATGCCCAGCACTTCGTGGCGCGGCACCATGATGTCATTCACGGTGACGTTCTCAAGGTCGAGAATCGACAGCAGCATTGCGCGGTGACGGTAGGGGATCAGGGTGCCCGCTTCGTGAACCACCGTGCGTAGCTCGTCGCGGGTCAGGCTATCGCCACCGTTATCGACGCTCTTCACACCAATCAGTCTGAGCAAGCCGTTGGACATCACGTTGACCAGCCATACCAGCGGGTAAAGCAGTTTTAGTAACGGTTCAAGGGCGTAAGACGTGGGATAGGCAATCCGCTCGGGCTTGATAGCCGCGTAGGTCTTGGGCGTGACTTCCGCAAAGATCAAAATGGTAATGGTTAGCAAGGCGGTAGAGATGGCGGGCCCTGATACGTCGCCAAAAAAGTGAATCGCAATAATCGTGGCAATTGACGCTGCTAAGTTATTAACGAAGTTATTGCCGATCAAAATGACGCCAATCAGGCGATCAGGGCGTGTGAGCAGGCGCATGACCCGTTTGGCTCTGCGGTCACCGCTATTAGCCTGGTGGCTCAAGCGGTAGCGGTTAATCGACATCATGCCGGTTTCAGAGCTGGAGAAGAAAGCAGAAAGCACTATCAGTAAGGCTAGCAGGCCGAACAGTAACCCCAGGGGGAAGTCGTCGCTCAAGTCGAAAAGTCCTTTGTGGCGGATTAGGCTCGATTTGTAGAAGGTCGCGAGTTGTGTGTCAAGACAACCAAAGGCGTGGTTGCGCCCCATTAGCGGTTGAGTAGTTATCGATTGAGTAAAACCTCAAGTACAAACTTGCTGCCAAAATAGGCCAGCACGAGTAGGCCGCAGCCGCCCAGTGTCCAGCGTACGGCACGCATGCCACGCCAGCCAAAGCGGTAACGGCCGACCAGAAGTGTTGTGAAGATTACCCAGGCCAGCAGAGAGAGTACTGTTTTATGCGCCAAATGCTGGGCAAAGAAGTTGTCTAGAAAAATAAGGCCGCTTGCAATGGAGAGCGTCAGTAGAATGATGCCCGCCCACACCAGTTCAAAAAGCACTCGCTCCATGGTAGTGAGTGGCGGTAACGACTGCACGATGCCGCGAATATGATGATGGCGCAGCGCCTGATTCTGTAGGCCGACCAGCACGGCTTGTACGGCGGCAATGGCCAAAACGGCAAACGCTAGGGCAGAGCTCACGGCATGCAGCAAAATACCGGGCGTTAGTCCCGTATGGCCGCCCTGATTAGGTAGCCAAGTGGCGGCGATGAGCGCAATGCCCGCCAGCGGGAAAAGCGCAATCCCTGCGTTTAGTACCGGCTTAAACAGGCTGGCCACCAGCACGACATTGACCGCAACCGCCATCAGTAGTGTGGCGCTAGTGGTAAAACCGGGTAGCAGCCCCGGGGATTGGCCTATCAATTTGACCACGACAGGAATGTGCAGCAGTAAACCCAGCACGGCAAGCAGGCGAACCATGCCTTGGCGGGGTGGTACGCGCCGAAAAAGCGTCATGCCCTGCCAAATAGCAGCGGCGACATAAAAAATAAAAGCAATCGTGGCGAAAGGGAGCGCCTGCATGATGCTATCCGTGCGCCTTGCAGCGCGTTGCTGTGAATAAATAAACGAATTAAGTGTGATTATGACGAAAATCTATTCAGCTACTATAACGAATCCAAGCGGTGTCGCCCAGCAGGGCAAATGCACGAAAATAGGTATGGCGCTCAATACACCCCATGGAGACTCAAAGCATGAGCGCGTATAATCTTTTTACTAATGAGTCCAGGGCGTGCGCGCCGACGGCAGTGACGGAGGCAGAGAGGCCCCATGTTCCAGAATCTAAGTGAGCGTCTTTCCCAGACGTTAAAGTCGATTAAGGGTCAGGCTCGCCTGACCGACGACAATATTAAAGACACTCTGCGCGAAGTACGCCGCGCACTGCTTGAGGCCGACGTAGCACTGCCGGTCATCAAGGCGTTTATTGAGCGCGTTCGCGAGCGAGCGGTCGGGCAGGAAGTGTCCAAAAGCCTGTCACCAGGACAGCAGTTCGTCAAAATCGTCCAGCAAGAGCTGGAAGCGATTATGGGCGAAGCCAATGACGGCTTTGTGCTTAAGGGATCCCCCGCCGTTGTACTGATGGCCGGCTTACAGGGTGCGGGTAAAACCACCTCTGTGGCAAAGCTGGCCCGCTACCTGCGTGAACGCGAGAAGAAGAAGGTTTTGGTGGTGTCTGCCGACGTCTATCGCCCGGCGGCTATCGATCAGCTCGAAACCCTGGCCAAAGAGGTCGAGGTAGATTTCTTCCCCTCACGCTCTGACCAACAGCCTGTCGCGATTGCTGAAGCGGCTATCAAACACGCCAAGATTCAGTTTCACGATGTGGTACTGATTGATACCGCTGGCCGTTTGGCGATTGACGAAGCGATGATGGCGGAGATCCAGGCGCTGCATAAAGCAGTCTCGCCTCAGGAAACGCTGTTTGTCGTCGACGCCATGACCGGCCAGGATGCCGCCAATACCGCCAAGGCGTTTAGCGAAGCCCTGCCGCTGACCGGGGTGATCCTCACCAAGGCGGACGGTGATGCTCGTGGCGGTGCGGCGCTGTCGGTACGCCACATTACCGGCAAGCCGATTAAGTTTATGGGTGTCGGTGAAAAAGTCGATGCCCTAGAGCCTTTCCATCCGGACCGGGTTGCCTCGCGCATCCTGGGGATGGGCGACATGCTGTCGCTGATTGAGGAAGCCGAGCGTACCGTCGATAAGTCCAAAGCCGAGCAGTTGGCCAAAAAGGTCAAGAAAGGCGACGGATTTGATCTGGAAGATTTTCGCGATCAGCTTCAGCAGCTCAAGAAAATGGGCGGCATGGGCGGCTTGCTCGGTAAGCTGCCCGGCATGGGGCAAATGGCCGAAATGGCTCAAGGCCCTGGACCTGAGAAAGAGCTGGGCAAGCTAGAAGCGCTGATTAATTCCATGACGCCCAAAGAGCGCCGCAAGCCGGACATTATCAACGGCTCACGCAAACGCCGCATTGCCGCGGGCGCAGGCCTGCAAGTGCCTGACCTTAATCGCCTGCTTAAGCAGCATAAGCAGATGCAAAAAATGATGAAAAAGGCGGGCCAGAAAGGCGGCATGCAGAAAATGATGCGCGGCATGTCAGGCATGATGGGCGGCGGTGGCCCAGGCGGACCCGGCGGTATGGGTGGTCCTGGCGGCATGGGCGGAATGGGTGGCCCAGGCGGCTTACCCCGCCGCTAAGACACCAATAGTAACGTGCGGATGCGCTTGGTGAGGTTGACGGCCTATCAGTTTTCTGGCTGACAGGCTTTCCAAGCCGAGCGCATTTGCGTAGAATGCGGCCTCTTCATGCGTGGGTGTTGCCTAAAATACGTTAAATACGTTGCGGTAACAGTCTCGGTGAAGGCCCTAATGGCACTAAGAAAGCCTTGCGCAAGCTTAGTGCCAAGAAAACAGCACGAAGAGTGTTCCGATAGCGGTAAGCGTTATAAACACACTCTCGTAACCTCAACCGAAGGATAGTTATCGTATGGTTACCATTCGTTTGGCCCGTGGTGGCGCCAAGAAGCGTCCCTTTTACCACCTGACCGTTACTGACTCTCGTAACGCACGCGACGGTCGTTTCATCGAGCGTATCGGCTTCTTCAACCCGGTTGCCCGTGGTCAGGAAGAGCGCCTGCGCGTTGACCTAGATCGCGTTGTTCACTGGCAGAGCCAAGGCGCCCAGTTGTCTGGTCGTGTTGCTGAGCTGGTTAAAGAAGCACGCAAACAGGCTTAAGCCTGCGTGTGGGACTGTTGTCTATAAAAGTATGAGTGCTGGGTTAGCCGAGGTCGTCGATGACGCGTTTTGAAATAAGCCAAACTGACGACACACATGTGGTGCTAGGCAAGCTGACTAGCCCTTATGGGGTGAAAGGTTGGCTTAAGGTGTACTCCTACACTAGCCCGATGGACAGCATTCTAGACTACCCGGAATGGTGGGTACGCAAAGGTGAAACCCTTACGCGTATTAGCATCGTTCAGGGGCGTCGGCAGGGCAAAGGCGTTGTGGTGCAACTGCAAGGGGTCGATGACCGTAGTGCGGCTGAAGCATTGGCCCAGACGGACATTCTGATGCCCAAAGAAGCACTGCCTAAGCTTTCTGACGACGAGTACTACTGGCATGAGCTTGAAGGCATGGTGGTCTTCACTCAGGCCGGCGAACGGTTAGGGCGGGTAAGCTACCTGTTTGAAACCGGCGCCAACGATGTCATGGTGGTTCGCGGTGATTCAGACGCAATCGACAAACGTGAGCGGCTGCTGCCATTTTTGCCAGACGATGTCATTATCGAAGTCAACTCCCAAGAGGGCCGTATGGTCGTCGATTGGGATTCTGAATTTTGACCAAACTTATGAACAGTTTGAGTAGTGATGTTCGTACAGATTCAACTGAGTTGGAAACTGGCAACGAAACGGTAGCACCTACGTTGGACATTGCTCCAGCAATGTGGATCGGTGTTGTGTCGTTGTTTCCTGAAATGTTTGACTCACTAACGCAGCAAGGTGTGGTCGGCAGAGCGGTTGAGAAACAGCGTGTTGCACTGGAGTTCTGGAACCCGCGGGATTATGCCACCGATCGTCACCGTAGCGTAGATGATCGCCCCTATGGCGGTGGTCCAGGTATGTTGATGAAAGTCGACACCCTGCGTGCGGCGATCTTTGCTGCCCGTGAGCGGGCGCAACAAGCTACCGGTCTAGTGCCGACGGTGATCTACCTATCGCCTCAAGGGCGCAAGCTGGATCAGCAGGGCGTTCAAGCACTGGCTTCCGCCGGGCCTTTAGTGGTCGTGGCAGGTCGCTATGAAGGCATTGATGAACGCGTGGTAGAAAGTGATATCGATGAAGAGTGGTCGATTGGCGACTATGTGCTGAGCGGCGGTGAGCTGCCAGCGATGGTGCTGATTGATGCAGCGGCAAGGCTGATTCCCGGCGTGCTGGGCCATCAGGATTCCGCTGTCGAAGACTCGTTTAATGACGGTCTGTTAGACTGCCCGCACTATACCCGTCCGGAAATAATTGACGGGCGCCAAGTGCCGGATGTGCTGTTAAGCGGTAATCATGCAGCCATCAAACGCTGGCGGTTAAAGCAGTCGCTAGGCCGTACATGGCAGCGTCGTCCGGATTTGTTGGAAGGGCGACCGTTAGACGCCGAACAGCGCAAGCTGTTGAACGAGTTTATCGAGGAACACGCTCTGTCCGCTAAGTAGCTTGTTTTCAACTAGTTTGTTTTCAACTACTTAAACCAGAGCGGCGGTGCAGGGCAGAAAAACGCACCTGTGTCACCCATAACGACTCCCGCGAAGCTCGTTTCGAGCGCCGGGATCACGGCTTCCGCCACCCATGATTGAGCGGTCAAGCCAACACGTTATTCAGGAGTATGATGATGAGCAGCAAAAGCAAAGTGATCCAGGCGATCGAATCTGAGCAAATGGGCAAGGAAATTCCTGCCTTTGCCCCAGGCGACACCATTGTCGTTCAGGTTAAAGTAAAGGAAGGCACCCGTGAGCGTCTTCAGGCGTTCGAAGGTGTGGTCATCGGTAAGCGTAACCGTGGCCTGAACTCCGCATTCACCGTGCGTAAAATTTCTCACGGTGTTGGCGTTGAGCGTACCTTCCAGACCTACAGCCCGCTGGTTGACTCAATCGAAGTCAAGCGTCGCGGTGACGTGCGTCAAGCCAAGCTTTACTACCTGCGCGAGCGCAGCGGTCGTTCTGCACGTATCAAGGAAAAGTTGGCTTAAACCGCCACTGTTCCAAAGGCGAGCGCGGCACTTTGATCTGCGTTGCGCCTGGATACCAAGACCCCGTCACCGCTTTGCGGGGCGGGGTTTTTTTATCTACATGCATGTTTATGCCGCTTTACCAAGACGGCCGGAGAGTGCTGACGTATGAGCGTTATTGATGCTTTTTTGGATGCCCTATGGTTGGAACAGGGCGCCAGCGATCATACGTTAGCCGCTTATCGGCGTGATTTAACCGCGTGGCAGAGCCATCTAGAGAGCCAGGGTGAAACGTTATTGGCGCCGCCGCCAGAGCGGCTTGCCGAGTGGCTGACGAGCCGCCGCGAACAGGGCTATCAGCTGCGTAGCAATGCCCGGCTGCTGTCGACGTTGCGCAGTTTCTACCGCTGGGGGCGCTTAAATAACCAGGTGATGAGTGACCCGCTCACCGACATCAAGCTGCCGCGAGTAATCCCCGGCTTGCCTAATACCTTGGAAGAGGATGAGGTGGAACGTCTGCTGATGGCGCCGGATACGGACACGCCTTTAGGCGTGCGTGATCGTGCCATGCTGGAACTACTTTATGCATGTGGCTTGCGGGTCTCTGAACTGGTAGGGCTCACTGGCGACGCAGTCAACTTGCGTCAAAACGTGGTACGCGTGCGTGGTAAAGGCGATAAAGACCGCCTGGTGCCCATGGGCGAAGAGGCATCGGATTGGCTGGCGCACTATATGCAGACCGCGCGATTGACCTTGATGAGCGACCCAACACGCCCAGCGCTATTTCCAGGCCGGGGCGATAAAGCCATGACTCGGCAAACGTTTTGGCACCGTATTAAGGTACATGCCATCACGGCAGGAATTACCCGACCACTGTCACCGCACACGCTCCGCCATGCATTTGCGACCCATTTATTGAATCATGGAGCCAATTTGCGGGTCGTACAGCTGCTGCTGGGTCATAGCGATTTATCGACGACCCAAATTTATACCCATGTGGCCCAAGCGCGCTTGGAGAGCTTACATGCAGAACATCACCCACGAGGTTGAATTGATGATGCGTCAACGCCGTTTTTTAGTATTTCCCTTACTGATCGCGAGCAGCCTATTACCGGCTGTTGCACAGGCTGATGCGGTAACAGACCGCCTTTCAGAATCCCTTAGCGTTAATGGTCAGGCGATGCCGGTGGCAGCGGTGACAGAGACGCCCATGAGCGGTATTTACCATGTGCAGCTGGAGGGCGGAGAGTCCTTCTACTCAAACGCGGACGGTAGTCACTTTATCGTCGGCGACCTGTATCAAAATGCGCCTGATGGTTTAGTGAATTTAACCGAGCAAGAGCAGAACCAAGCGCGTGCCGATGCGCTAGCGGCGGTGCCTGAAAGTGAGCTGGTGGTCTTCCGCGGTGCCGATGAGCCAAAAGCAACAGTGACGGTATTTACCGACCCAACGTGCCCCTATTGCGCGCGGTTACACGACACTATTCCCGAATTGAATGAGCGTGGCATTGCCGTTCACTATATGGCGTTTCCGCGTGCGGGCATGGGAAGCCAAGCTGCCACCACGCTGCAGCAAGTGTGGTGTTCGGACAATCGCAGCGAAGCAATGACCCAAGCCAAAGAGGGCCAGACTATTTCCAGCTCGGCAACTTGCGACAACCCGGTGGCAGGTCAGTATGATCTGGGCAAAGCATTGGGCGTACAGGGCACGCCAGCGATTATTTTGCCCGATGGGCAGCTAGTGCCAGGATTTGTGCCCCCCGAGCGGCTCTCCGCCATGTTAGGCTTGGGCGACGATTGAGATAAGCAATAATGCCGTTTGAATAGACGGCACATTACGCTGAGACATTGATTTACGAGGCGGCGCCTGCGGGAGCCCAACACAAAAGGGGAAGTATTTTGAAACCGGTAAGAGTAGGTATCTGTGGTTTAGGCACTGTCGGTGGCGGCACCTTTAACGTATTGACCCGCAACGCCGACGATATTTCGCGTCGCGCTGGCCGCCCTATTGTGATTGAGCAGGTTGCTCACCGCAGTATTCATCCTGACTGCGATATTACCGGCATCAATGCTACTTCTGATGTGTTTGAAGTCGCCACCAATCCCAATGTGGATGTCCTGGTAGAGCTGATTGGCGGTTACGATATTGCTCGCGAGCTGGTGCTGACGGCGATCGCCAACGGCAAACACGTGGTCACCGCCAACAAAGCGCTGATTGCCGTTCACGGTAACGAAATCTTCAAGGCCGCTCATGAGAAGGGCGTTATCGTGGCGTTTGAAGCCGCGGTCGCAGGCGGTATTCCGGTGATCAAATCGCTGCGCGAAGGCTTGGGTGCCAACCGTATCGAGTGGGTGGCGGGCATTATCAACGGCACCGGCAACTACATTCTTACCCATATGCGCGACGAAGGCCGGGCGTTTGAAGATGTGCTCGCGGAAGCCCAAGCGCTGGGCTACGCCGAATCCGACCCCACTTTTGATGTGGAGGGTATCGACGCCGCGCACAAGCTGACGATTTTGGCCTCGATTGCCTACGGCGTGCCGCTCCAGTTTGAGAAAGCTTTCACTGAAGGCATTTCACGGATTACGTCTGAAGATATCGAGCAGGCCGATAATCTGGGCTATGTGATCAAGCACCTGGGTATCTCCAAACGCACCGATCAAGGTCTGGAGCTGCGCGTTCACCCCACGCTGATTCCCAAAGAGCGCCTACTGGCCAATGTGCATGGTGTGAAAAACGCCATTGCGATCATGGGCGATGCCGTTGGACCGACGCTTTACTACGGTGCTGGTGCGGGCGCAGAGCCGACTGCCTCAGCGGTCGTGGCCGATTTGCTCGACGTAGCGCGGGATATCTCCACCGATCACCATTATCGAGTGCCTTACCTGGCGTTCAGCGGTATCGACGAAGATGTCACTCAACTGCCTATTATGCCGATGGAAGATATCATCACGGCGTATTACCTGCGTCTGCTGGCGGTAGACCGCCCCGGCGTGCTGGCGCGAGTGGCAACGATTCTGGCCGAGCAGGGCATCTCGATCGAAGCGCTGATTCAGAAAGAGGCCACCGAGGGCGAATTGGTGCCGATTATTCTGCTGACCCACCGCACCAAAGAGAAGCAGATGAACGAAGCGATCCGTGAAATTGAGTCGATGGCCGATATCGCCGGGCCGGTAACACGTATCCGCGTGGAAAGCCTGGACGAAGGGGAGTAAGCCAAGATGCGCTATATCAGCACGCGTGGGCAGGCGCCCGCGCTCTCCTTTGAAGAGGTCGTGCTCACCGGCATGGCCAGCGACGGCGGATTGTATGTGCCGGAGACGCTGCCGGAGTTTTCTCGTGAGGAGCTCGCCGAGATGGCAGGGCTTTCCTACGCGGAGATTGCATTCCGGGTGATGAAGCCGTTTGTGAACGGTGAAATCGACGATGCCACTTTCCACCGCATTGTGACCGAAGCCTACGCGACGTTTAATCACGATGCGGTCGTGCCGCTTAAGCAGCTAGATGCCAATCACTTCCTGCTTGAGCAGTTTCATGGCCCCACGCTGGCATTCAAAGATGTGGCGCTACAGTTGCTCGGTCGCTTGCTGGATCACTTCCTGAAAAAACGCGGCGAACGTGCGGTGATCATGGGCGCGACCTCGGGCGATACCGGCTCCGCGGCGATTGAGGGCTGTCGCCACTGCGACAACCTGGATATCTTTATTCTGCACCCGCACAATCGGGTCTCAGAAGTTCAGCGCCGCCAAATGACCTCGGTGCTGGCCAATAACGTCTTCAATATTGCCATCGAAGGCAATTTCGACGACGCCCAGGCGATGGTTAAAGCGAGTTTTGCTGACCAGTCGTTCCTCAACGGTACGCGTTTGGTCGCAGTGAACTCGATCAACTGGGCGCGGATTATGGCGCAGATCGTTTACTACATTGCCTCCGGCGTCGCACTGGGTGCTCCGCACCGCGAGGTGAGCTTCTGCGTACCGTCCGCCAACTTTGGCAACGTGTTTGCGGGCTACATGGCCTACAAAATGGGCCTGCCGGTGAAGCAGTTCATCATCGCCACCAACGCCAACGACATTCTACACCGCACGTTGGCCGCCAATGACTTCTCCAAAAAAGAGCTGGCGGCGACGCTGGCACCTTCCATGGATATCGTGGTGTCGTCTAACTTCGAGCGGCTGCTGTTTGACGCCTACGACCGCGATGGTTTGGCCGTGGCGGCGCTGCTTGAGCGCTTCCAGCAGGAGCCCACCGCCCTGGCTGATGCACCGCTTGCCAAGCTGCGCGAGAAGTTCTCCAGCTACAGCGTGGACGATGCGACGATTCTGGAAGTGATTCGTGACGCTCATAAGCGCACCGGTGAGATGCTCGATCCGCATACGGCGACCGGTTATATTGCCGCTGAGCGTGCCCGCGCTGATCAGTCAACGCCTGTTATTACCCTGGCGACTGCACATCCGGCCAAGTTTGCCGAAGCCGTGGTAAAAGCGGGCTTCCTGGGGGTGCCACTACCGCCGCATATGGAAGACCTGCTAGAGCGCGAAGAGCGTTACACCGTGCTGCCAGCAGAGCTTGCCGCTGTGCAGCAGTATGTCGCGGAAAACCGGCGTTGATGTATTAATGGCCTCAGTGACCGATTTACCCCAAAGCGGGCTGTCGTCTAGCAAGACCGGACCGCGTTTAGAGCCTCGTCCGGTGGACGAGGCGCTTTATGCCCGTGCTCAAGCTGAAGGCTTAAGCGAACTGCAGGCACGGCTGCTGGCGTCCCGCTTGCCCGGCTACAGCGGTGAGCTGTTGCCGTTAATCTCGCCTAGCCTGCGCTATCTCGCGCATCCCGAGAAGCTTGCGGACGGGCGCCGCGCCGCCGAACGCATCGCCCAGGCGGTGGCAGAGAACGAGGCGATCGGTATTCTCACCGACTACGACGTGGATGGCATTACCTCCCACGTGGTGATTAGACGCACGCTGGTGGAGCTGTTTGGGGTGCCGGAAGGCAAGCTGCACAGTCTAATCGGCCATCGTATTCACGACGGCTATGGTATTAGTCTGCCGCTGGTTGAGCGCACCCTTGCGCAAAAGCCGTTTCCAACCCTGGTGATTACTGCCGACTGCGGCAGCTCCGATGAGCCACGAATCGCGCGCCTAAAAGCGGCGGGTATCGATGTGGTCGTCAGCGACCACCATGCGCTGCCCATCGAGGGGCCGCCATCTTCTGCTTATGCTTGCGTAAATCCTACCCGCTCAGACTGTGAATATCCTGACAAAACCATTGCTGGCTGTATGGTGGCGTGGCTGTTGATGTCATTGGCTCGCGGTGTGCTGATTGAGTGGGGAGCGCTGTCAGAGTCGACGCCCAAGCTGTCGCCCTGGCTCTCCTACGTAGCGTTGGGCACTGTGGCTGACTGTGTATCATTGGGTGGCAGTCCCGCCAACCGCGCGGTGGTTAATCAAGGGTTAAAGCTGATCAATCGGATGGATGCGGCTTGCTGGCGTGCCATGGCCACGCGCCTGGGCGCTGACAGCGTGCCGTTTAACGCTGAGACGTTAGCGTTTCAGATGGGGCCGCGTATCAATGCCCGCTCGCGGCTGGACGACCCCTACGCGGCGCTGCACTTTATGCTGGCTGAAAACGATGGAGTTGCCAATCGACAGCTCGACGTGCTGGATCAGGATAATCAGTCCCGCAAAGCGATTGAGGCAGATATGGCCGCCGAGGCGCGGACACTCGCCACAGCGGCTTTGGACGCTGACGAACCCGCTGTGGTGGTGCTACTTGAAGACGGGCACCCCGGCGTACAGGGTATCGTTGCCTCGCGGTTAGTGCAGGCCTACGGGCGGCCGGCGCTGGTGCTAACGCAAGCCTCGGCACCGGGCATGCTAACCGGCTCGGGCCGTTCGATTGACGGGCTGCACCTGCGCGATGCCCTTCAGCGCACCTTTGAGCTTGCTCCCCAGGCGTTACCACGCTTTGGTGGCCATAGTGGCGCGGCAGGGGTGGGCGTGCCACGGGATCAGCTTGATGCCTTTAAAACGGCTTTCTTGCAGGCAGTGGGCGAGCAGTTAGAGGGACGAACGCTCTATCCGCGCCTTTGGACGGATGGCGAGCTCTCCACAGCACAGCTTTCGCTGACCACCTTACAAGAGATCGAAACCCTTGGCCCCTACGGGCGTGAATTCGACCCGCCGCTGTTTGAAGGGCGTTTTATTGTCGAGGCGCTGCGCCCGGTGGGTGCCGATGGCGCACACCTTATGCTAGAGCTTTCCACTGGCCCGATGATCTGCAAAGCAATCTGGTTTCGCGCTCTAACGCCTGGGGAACTGCCAGGGTTTAACGTGGGCGATACGCTGCACTGCGCCTATAAGCTCAACCGCAACCGCTGGCGCGGCCGCGAGACGCTGCAGTTAATGGTTGAGCACGCTAGCACTATCTAAACTAATCACTTGATAACCTCAACAGCCTAAGTAAGGACGCTCCCATGCGTGTTGAAGATTTACCCAAGGACCAACATCGCCCCTATGAAGATCTCATGGCGATGCTGCTGGGCACGTTCTTTGTCGCGCTGGGGGTGACCTTTTACACCCATGCGGTGCTGCTGACCGGCAGTACGGCAGGTTTGGCGCTGCTGCTCAGCTATATGACCAGCAGCGTGACCGGCTGGGGCTTTGGGGTGTATTTTTTCGCCATTAACCTGCCATTTTACTACTTGGCGGTTAAACGCATGGGTTGGAGTTTTACCCTGCGCACCTTCGCTGCCATTGGTTTGGTCTCGCTGTTTTCAGAGTTAACCCAAGGCTGGGTGCAGTTTGCCAGCGTGCCCTCCATCTACGCCGCCTTAATGGGCGGCGCGCTGATGGGCATTGGTATGCTGATGCTGTTTCGCCACCGCACAAGCCTTGGCGGTATCAATATTCTCGCGCTCTACTTGCAGGATAAACACGGCCTGCGTGCAGGCTACGTTCAACTCGCCATTGATGGCGTTATCCTGCTGATTGCGCTGACTCAACTGCCGCTGGATCGCGTGGGCTACTCGGTGCTGGGGGCACTAACACTCAACCTGATTATCGCTCTGAACCATAAGCCAGGGCGCTATATTGGCGTGAGCTAAAAACGTTTAAGGAACCTCTGATTAACGCCGTATGGCCAAGCGCAATAGTGAATCAGAGGTTTCTTAGCCAAGCCAGAACCACCACACTATCAGTGCGATAAGCCCCAGGCCTGCCAAGTTGATCAATAAACTCATGAGGCGTCCTCCAGACTGGCTTTCCATAGCCGTAAGCGGTTAGCGTTACTCACCACGGTGATAGAAGAGAGTGACATGGCCGCGCCCGCAATCATCGGTGAGAGCAGCATGCCGGTGAGCGGGTAGAGCACTCCAGCCGCGATGGGGATACACAGTAGGTTGTAGCCAAAGGCGCCGACCAGGTTCTGTTTGATATTGCGCAGCGTGGCGCGGCTGATTTCTATCGCTGACGCCACGCCGTGCAGCGAGCCGCGCATTAGCGTGATGCCCGCGCTCTCTATCGCCACATCGGTGCCTTGGCCAATCGCAAAGCCCACATTTGCTCGGGCCAGCGCTGGGGCATCATTGATGCCATCGCCCACCATGCCAACGATTTCCCCCGCCTTTTGACGGCGCTCGATCTCGGCGTGCTTGTCTTCAGGCAACAAGTCCGCGCGAAACTCATCGATGCCCACTTCCCGGGCAATGGCTTTGGCGGTGTGCTCGTTATCCCCGGTTAACATAACAATGGTTAAGCCGTCTTTTTGCAGGCGCTTGATTGCGGCCACGGTATCGTGGCGAAGCGGGTCGCTAATGCCAAACAGAGCAGCCAGCTTGCCATTCACCGCTAGATATACCAGCGTGCGGGCCTGCTCCTCCAGAGCGCGGGCCTGCTCTTCACCCGCTTTGAGGTCCACTCCAGCCTCGCTTAACAGGCGCGCATTGCCCAGCAGCAGCGCTTTGCCGTCGGCAGCTTGGGCTTTTACCCCGCCACCGGTCACGCTGTCGAAACCATTAATCTCGGCAGGGTGGGCGTTATGTTCCTGCGCGTAGGTCATTAACGACGCCGCCAATGGGTGCTCGGAGCCGCGCTCGAGCGCGTGCACCAATTCCAGCACGGTGGATTGCTCCATGCCAAACATCTGTGCATCGGTAACGCTAGGCTTGCCCTGCGTGAGCGTGCCGGTTTTATCAACGACTAGCGTGGTCAGCTTGCTGGCGGTTTGCAGCGCATCGCCGCTGCGTACCAGCACTCCGTGTTCTGCCGCTTTTCCGACGCCGATCATGGTCGAGATCGGCGTGGCTAGGCCTAGCGCGCAAGGACAGGCAATGATCAGCACGGTGGTTGCTGTCACCAGCATATGGATCACCTGGGGGGCGGGCCCTAGGTTGAACCACACCAGGGCTGTCAGCACGGCAATAATCATCACCGAGGGTACAAACACGCTGGAGACCTGGTCGGCGAGCTCGCCAATCGGAGGTCGCGAGTTCTGAGCACTCGCCACCTGTTCGGTAATTTGGCCCAGTCGGGTATCGGCGCCTACTCGGGTGGCTTGATACACCAGCCCACCACGGCCATTCACCGTGCCAGCGCTGACTTCATCTCCCTCACGTTTCGCTACCGGTAAAGGTTCGCCTGTAAGCATCGACTCGTCGATATGGCTTTCGCCTTCGGTGACTTGGCCATCCACAGGCAGGCGTTCGCCGGGCCGTACTCGAACGTGGTCGCCAGTTGCCACGGCGTCAATCTCAATCTCCATTTCGCGGCCTTCACGAATAACTCGTGCGGTACGGCTCTGTAGGTCAAGCAGGCGCTTTAAAGCATTGCTGGTGCGGCCGCGGGCGCGCAGTTCCATGGCATTGCCGAGCAGAATCAGCCCGATCACCATGGCTGAGGCTTCAAAATAGATGCCTTGAGCGACTTCCGGTAACCACGGTGCGAACAGAACCACCGCCATGGAGTAGAGCCAGGCAGTGCCGGTGCCCATGGCAACCAATGTATCCATATTGGCTTGGCGATGCCTAAACTGCTTCCAGGCGTTGACGAAAAAATGCCGCCCAGGGAAGGCCATAACGCCCAGGGTTAATAGACCAATCACCAGCCAGTAGAGACGCCCCAGCCCCATCGGATGAGGGTGGAAAAATAGCATGCTCAACATGAGTGGAATCGCCAGTGCCAACGAGATAGCACTGCCGCGCAGCCGTTCTTGATATGTCTTGGCATCCTGCTCTGCACGGGAGCGTTCGGATTCACGCATGTCCACAATCGGTTCGGCACCATAGCCCGCTGATTCAACGGCGGCGATTAACGCTTGGGTCTCGGCACTGCCAAACACCTGGGCGGAGTGGGTGCCAAAATTGACGCTGGCGGTGTCCACACCCTCGGTATGCTCAAGCGCTTTTTGAACGCTTTTGACACAGCTGGCGCAGGTCATCCCGCTAATCGCCAAGCGCTGCTTCTTGCCGTGCCCTTGGGAAGGAGCACTTGCAGCCTTTTCAGCTTCGGTGGCTGGGGCGCTATCTGGCTGCTTATCAGCATCGTTTGGAGCCGTTTCCTCCAGTGCTGCTTCGCCTGGCGGATAACCCGCCTCGGTCAAGCGTTGATCAAGCTCGGCGTCGGTTAGAGACGAAACAACCTCAAGGTGTTTTTCGCTAGGCGTGCCGATCACATCGGCAAAAGGGTCAACGTCTTGCACTGCCTCGCGCATACGCTTAACGCAGCCTTGGCAGTTCATGCCTGGAATGGTGCGCGAGGTGGCTTCCTGGGCAGGGCTTGCGCTGGAGGTGGCTTCGGTAGAGGAGTCGCTCATGGGGTCTCCTTGGTAGACGTTGCGTCAGGAAAACTCTCGATCAGGCGGCACACGCTGTGGCCGTCTGGGGAGCCATCGGGCATATGCTGCCAACTGGTCAAAGCATGCTCCATACGCTCAGCCAGGGCTTCGAGCTCAGCAATACGCGCCCGTATTTGTGGCAAACGGCTAGCGAGTAGGTCGCGGACTAACGGGCACGGTGAGTCGCCCTGGTCGGCGTGAGCCAGGATGTCGCGAATTTCCGCGACACTAAAACCTAGCTTGCGCGCCCGCTGAATAAACTGCAGCCGCTCTAAGTCGTTATCTGAAAATAGCTGGTAGCCATTATCCGGGTGGCGCTGCGGGGCCAGTAGACGCTCACGAGCGTAGTGGCGAACGGTCTCTGCAGTAACCCCGCCACGTTTAGCAAGCTCGTTAACTTTCATCGTCTGTTCTCCCGCAGGCTAAATAGTGACTGTATTAGTGTAGAACCTATGGGTAACCCATAGGTCAAGGTCGCCTTTGCTAATAAGCCGAAATTACTAAAACACTGATTTAAAACGGTCGTGCGACTAATGTATAAGCGAAAATTAAAATAAAACGCTCGTTTGCTCTTGAACCTTTGGCTCAGTTGCGAGAAAACAGTCATGTGAAAAACAAAGAGAGTGGATCGTCGGTATCCACGGGATCATCGGGAATAGAGACCAACTATGAATAATAAATTTAATAAGCTCACTTTGGCCGCTGCCATCACAGCCGCTTTCGCCAGCCAAGCCCACGCCGGTGGGTATCAAATCAATGAGCAGAGCGTTAGTGGACAGGGCTATGGTCATGCAGGCCGTAGCTCTAATGTGCATGATGCCACCATCGTATACGGCAACCCTGCGGGTATGTCGTTTTTAGACCGTGCGCAGATTACAGCGGGTGGAACCTTCCTTAGCGTCAATTCCGATATCAGTAACGCCAGCGCTTCTCAAAGTAGCCCGGCATTCCTGCAGGCTACGGGGGGCCTGACGGATACACTACCTGTTTCAGGGTCCAACGATGGTGATATGGTGCCAGGTACCCTGATACCTTTTGCCTTTTATGCGCAGCCGGTCAATGAGCAGCTAGCCTTTGGTTTTGGTGTTTATGCGCCTTTCGGCTCAAAAACTGATTATGAAGACGATTTCCAGGGACGTAACCAGGGTAACTATACCGAAGTAAAGGTGGTGACCGCTCAGCCAACCGTCTCCTATCGCTTTAACGAGCAGTGGGGCTTGGGTGTAGGTGTTACTTATAACCGCGTAGAAGGGGAGCTGCGCCGTCAGGTGCCCGTGGCGACTCCGTTCGGGCTTTCGGAAGTCGACTCACGCGTTGAAGGTGATGATGAGGCGTGGGGCTATAATTTGGGTGTAATCTATCAGCCCGTACCAGAAACCACGCTCGGCTTGACGTACCGCTCGAAAGTGGATTTCAACCTTGAGGGCAGCTTCTCTGCGAGCTCGCCTGTGTTAGACCAACTTGGCATCGGCACTGTAACCGATACTGCTACGCTGGATTTGACCACGCCTGAAACGGTTAACTTTTCGCTGACTCAGCAAATGAGCGACAACCTCAAGCTGATGTTTGGTGCTTCCTGGGCGCGCTGGAGCGAATTTGACCAGATTTTGGTCAACGGTGCCGAGCGTGGCGAGATCACTAACGAGCAGCAGAATTACTCTAACTCTTGGGCCTTCTCCACTGGCGGTGAGTATCAATTGACGCCTCAACTTGCCTTGCGCGCCGGGGTTGCGCTTGACTTTACCCCAACGCAGGATGAAACACGTAGTGTACGGATTCCGTCGGATGATCGTCGTATCTTCTCAATTGGTGCTGGCTGGAGCCCCACACCTGACCTGACCCTGGATGTAGCGTACTCCTATCTGACCGAGCGTGGCACTCAGGTAGACCAGTCCAAAACCGACAGTTTCACGGTAGCCGGTCAGCGTACGCCGCCTATCACCTCGAACTACTCAGCAGACTACAAAAACGAAGCCCACGGCTTCGGCGCGCAGTTAACCTATCGCTTTTAAGCTTTATAGAAAGCCAGTTATCAACGAAACCCGGCACATGCCGGGTTTTTTATTGCCTTGTGGCAGGCCATTGGATGCGGGGCGTGTCGGCTTTCGTTACACTATGCGCTTTTCTGATCGATACACCTCTGTACGATCAGATACAGACAAAGCTAGGGCGATCCCATGTTGGAAACCAACCCGATTCACAACCAGATCAAGGACCTGTCTGAGCGGACAGACGTTCTTAGGGGGTATCTTTGACTATGCCGAGAAGAAAGATCGGCTAGAAGAAGTTACCCGCGAACTGGAAGATCCCAATGTCTGGAATGATCCAGACTACGCGCAGAAGTTAGGCAAAGAGCGTGCCTCCCTCGAAGCCATTGTCGCCACCATTGATGACCTTGATCAGGGCCTGGGCGATAGCCGGGACCTGCTAGAGCTCGCCGAGATGGAAGAGGACGAAGGCACGGTCGACGAAGTGCGCCAAGAGCTGGACGGCATGCAAGCCGCACTAGAGAAGCTTGAGTTTCGGCGCATGTTCTCCGGTGATATGGATCAAAATAACGCTTACCTGGATATCCAGTCCGGTTCTGGCGGCACTGAGGCCCAGGATTGGGCCAATATATTGTTACGTATGTACTTGCGCTGGGCAGAGAGCCACGGCTTTAAAGCCGATATCACCGAAATCTCCGCAGGCGAAGTGGCGGGCATTAAGTCGGCCACGGTGCATATCCAGGGTGACTACGCCTTCGGCTGGCTGCGTACCGAAACCGGCGTGCATCGTTTGGTACGTAAAAGCCCGTTTGACTCCGGTGGCCGTCGCCATACCTCATTTGCGTCGGTTTTTCTGTCCCCGGAAATCGACGACAGTTTTGAGGTTGAGATTAATCCCTCGGATCTACGTGTCGATACCTACCGCTCAAGCGGCGCAGGCGGTCAGCACGTTAATACCACCGACTCAGCAGTGCGGATTACCCACGAGCCGACCGGCATCGTCGTCGCTTGCCAGGGGCAGCGCAGCCAGCACGCTAACCGCGATTTTGCGATGAAGCAGTTGAAAGCGCGGCTCTGGGAGCACGAGATGCAAAAGCGTAATGCCGCCAAGCAGGAAGCCGAAGACTCTAAGGCGGATATCGGCTGGGGCAGCCAGATTCGTTCGTATGTGCTAGACGATCAGCGTATCAAGGATTTGCGCACCAGCGTGCAGTCCAGCAACTGCGATAAAGTGCTCGACGGAGATATCGATCAATTTATCGTCGCTAGCTTGAAGCAAGGTTTGTAATATTTTTTAGCGTTTGAACATGAACAGGGTGCCCCATGGCTAACCAAGACGCGTCTGAACAATCAGTCTCAGCACACCAGGAAAATCACCTGATCGCCGAGCGCCGTGCCAAGTTGGCTGCTCGTCGCGAGAGTGCCGCAGCGCAAGGTAAGAGTGCATTTCCGAATGATTTTCGCCGCGACAGTTTAACCGTTGAGCTGCAAAACGCCTTTGGCGATAAGGAGAAAGCCGAGCTGGAAGCGCTGGATCACCACGCCTCTGTGGCCGGTCGTGTCATGCGTCAGCGTGGGCCCTTTATCGTTATTCAGGATGTGGCCGGACAAATCCAGCTCTACGTGGACAAGAAAGGACTGCCTGCTGACGTGCTTGAAGACGTCAAAAGCTGGGATATCGGTGACATCGTCGCCGCCCGTGGGCCGGTACACAAATCCGGCAAGGGCGATCTGTACGTGATGATGAAGGAGGCGCAGCTGCTCACTAAGAGCCTGCGTCCGCTGCCGGATAAGTTTCACGGCCTGACCGATATGGAAGCCCGCTATCGTCAGCGTTATGTGGATCTGATCATGAATCCCCAATCGCGCAAGGTGTTTGAAACCCGCGCAGCGGTGATCAGCTCCATGCGTCGCTTTTTTGAAGCCCGTGGCTTTATGGAAGTGGAAACGCCGATGCTGCAGCCGATTCCCGGCGGCGCCGCGGCACGGCCGTTCATTACCCATCACAATGCGCTGGATATCGATATGTATCTGCGCATTGCGCCGGAGCTTTACCTCAAGCGCCTGGTGGTGGGCGGCTTTGAAAAAGTGTTCGAGATTAACCGCAACTTCCGCAACGAAGGTTTATCCACGCGCCATAATCCAGAATTCACCATGGTGGAGTTCTACTGGGCGTACGCGGATTACCGCGACCTGCTGGATATGACCGAAGCGATGCTGCGTACCGCCGCTGAAGAAGTGCTGGGCAGCGCGGTGATTGAGTATCAGGGCGCAAGCTACGATTTTGGGCAGCCGTTTGTCCGCCTGACGCTGCGCCAAGCGATCCTTGATCACGGCGATGGCATTGTCGATGCTGATTTGGATTCGCTGGAAGCCGCGCAGGGCATCGCTGAAAAGCTCGGCATCAAGGTCAAGAAGAGCTGGGGTCTGGGTAAGGTGCAA
Organism: Vreelandella sp. ssv; assembly: GCF_059448525.1. Taxonomy (NCBI): domain Bacteria; kingdom Pseudomonadati; phylum Pseudomonadota; class Gammaproteobacteria; order Oceanospirillales; family Halomonadaceae; genus Vreelandella; species Vreelandella sp. ssv. The sequence goes on from NZ_CM182545.1 coordinate 465,780, forward strand.
ACGGAGATATTTGAAGAGGTTGCCGAGCATAAGCTCGACCAACCGACCTTTATCACCGAGTACCCTGCAGAGGTCAGCCCCTTGGCACGGCGTAACGATGCTAACCCGTTCGTGACTGACCGCTTTGAGTTCTTTGTGGGTGGTCGTGAAATTGCTAATGGTTTCTCGGAGCTCAATGACGCCGAAGATCAGGCGGAACGCTTCCGCGCTCAGTCAGCGGAGAAAGACGCCGGCGACCTGGAAGCAATGTATTACGATGCGGATTACGTGCGCGCGTTGGAATACGGCATGCCGCCCACCGCTGGCGAAGGTATCGGTATCGATCGGTTAGTCATGCTGTTCACGGATAGCCCATCCATTCGAGATGTGCTGTTGTTCCCGGCGATGCGCCCGGAAGTGGACTAACACGCTGCGATAGCGGATGAAAAGTTGGTAAGGGCGCGTTATAGCGCCCATAATGGTCAACGTTTCGACGGCGAGGAGAATCCCATGAAACTGCTTAACCGCTCCGCACTGAGCGTCAGGCCGACCCAGCCCTTTGTGGACTGGATCAACGCGCTGGAACCCACCATGGGAGACGACGACCTGACCCTGGACGACGTCGAACGTGAAAGTACCATTTACCTGATTCCAGAGATGGATACCCCCGAAGCGCTGGAAACGTTTGTGCGTGACCGCTACGTGGAAATTCTCGAGACTGAGCTGCGAGCTTGGGAAGAGGATGAGCGTCAATGGCCAGATAAGTTGGACTGGGCTCTGTTCCAGACCTTTGTGCGCGTCGAGCACAGTTATCTGGCGATTGACCTGGATGATGAAACCGCCCTTGAAATTTCAGAAGTTGATGATGCGCTGCTGCTCGATAGTGAGCAGGATTAGTTGTTAGCGTGCTAATATAAGGCGCTGCCTGGAATTCACTCGCTGACTTTCCAAGTAAGGCCTAGCGCATGAGTATAGAGAAACCGGCTTAGGCCGGTTTCTCTGTTTCAGACGTTTCGTTTTTAGCTATTTCGTTAGAGATCTCGCCCTTAGGTACTTGCCGCGTAGGAACTTTGCCATGCGACTGTTTGAAACCCGTCCTGGAGACGATGGCCTCCCAGGGCCTGAACGCGCTCTTGCTGTGCTGGCGCTGGTAACCGGCACCTTGATGGCGGTGGTGGATACCACCATGATCAACCTGGCGCTGCCCACCATTGCTGCGGATTTGAATGTGTCGGCATCCCGAGCGGTATGGATTACCAACCTGTTTCAGGTCGTTTGCGCGGCTTTCTTGCTCGTGTTTGCGGGCATTAGTGAATTGATCACGCGTCGCAGGCTTTATCTATTTGGTTTAGGCATCTTTGTTGCCGCCGCGCTGGGTGCAGCGCTATCGCGTAATCTGGAAACACTGCTGGTGTTCCGTGCCTTTCAGGGGCTGGGTGCTGCGGCTACTCTGTCGATTGGGCCCTCGCTCTATCGCGCCATTTTTCCTTCGCGCCTATTGGGCAGTGCCCTAGGTTTAAGTGCGCTGGTGGTGGCCGGTGGCTACGCTGCTGGGCCCACGTTGAGCGGCGTCATTTTGTCTTTTGCCGATTGGCCCTGGCTGTTTGCCCTCAATGTGCCGCTGGGTCTCTGTTCGCTGTGGTTAGCCAAGCGGGCGTTGCCCCGAGAAGAGCCGCGAAAAGGCAGTTTCGATATAGCGGGGGCGCTGCTTTCAATCGTGATGCTGGCCAGTTTCTTTATTGCCATGGATGCCGTAAGCCACGCCGCGCCAATTTGGCAAAGCGGTGGCTGGGCGCTGCTGGCGGTATTGGCCTGTGTTGGGTTTATTGCGCGTCAGCGACGTGCGCCGTATCCCCTATTGCCACTGAGCGTGTTTGCCGAGCTGCGCTTTACACTGGCGGTATCTGCCTCTGGGCTGGCCTTTATAGGTCAAGGCCTGACGTTTGTGGCACTGTCGTTTTTCTATCAGGAACAAATGGGGTTTTCACCACTGGAAACCGCGTGGCTGTTCACGCCCTGGCCGTTGGCTATCATGCTTGTTGGCCCTGTATCGGGGCGCTTAGCCGACCATGTGAATCCCAGTATTCTCTCCAGTGCGGGGCTTAGCCTGCTCATCATTGGTCTGATTGCGCTGGCGCTAGTCGATGAGTCGACCGGCGTGGCGGGCAGTCTATGGCGCACTGCGCTATGCGGTATTGGCTTTGGCCTGTTCCAGCCACCTAACAATCGCGAGATGATGGGCAGCCTACCGCCGGAGCGCAGCTCCAATGTTTCTGGTGTCATGAGCACAACGCGCACGGTGGGGCAGTCGTTTGGGGTGGCTCTGGTCGGTGCCGCACTAGCGCTGGGTTGGCCTGTGCAAGTAACGCTCTGGCTGGGGGCGGCGACCACGCTGCTGGCATTATTGGCAAGCATTGCACGTATGCCGCTGGCAAAGCGCGCATTACACGCTCGTCGGGCATCGTCTGCTGGGCAGTAAGCGCGTACAATAAAGTGGTTTGTGATCTCAAGGAGACCCCCATGACGCTGCAGACACAGATTGAGCAGAAATTAGCGGCACTCGCGCCCGATGTGCTGCAGGTTGAAAACGAAAGCCACATGCATAACGTACCTGCGAACTCTGAAACCCACTTCAAGGTCACCCTTGTTAGTGAAACGTTTGACGGTATGATGCCGGTGAAACGCCACCAGCAAATTTACGCACTGTTGGCCGATGAGCTCTCCGGGCCGGTACATGCGCTGGCACTGCATCTTTATACAGCCAGCGAGTGGCAGGCGCGGGGCGGTGAACGGCCTAACTCACCCAACTGTCGCGGCGGCGGAAAGTGACCCAGGAAGTTATTCGGCGTCACTATCTGGAGGCCATGGGCATTACCGCCTGGGCCTCTCGATATCAATTGCCCAATGCACTGCCCACTGAAGTCTGCGAGTGGGAAGAGTCCTCGCCTGCCCCTACGCCCCCCCGGGAGCGGCTGCAGGCGCTGTTGGACGACGCCCCCGCGCCAAGGCGGCCTACACCCAAACCTCAAGCGCCCGAGCCTTCGGTGTCAGGTGAAGCCATTGCCTCACCTTCGGCGGTGCGGGCACTGCTGGGTCAAGACAAGCTAGATCAGGAAAAACCGGCATCCAGTGCCTCCAATGCGTCGGCTCCCACTGCAGAAGCGTTGCCTACCCAGCCTGCCAAACCCCTTCAGTTCGCTCTTTCCTGCCTATGCCTTAACGGCCGCTGGCTGGTGCTGCAAGCGGGTGAAATAGGTGCACAGGAGCAGCAACTGCTTGCCAACCTGCTTCACGCAGCAGGCATTCATCAGGGCGCGCCGCCTGAAGTAACGCACTTTACATGGCCACAAATGACCAATGCCTTTGCTGTTGAAGATCCGTTAGATGAAGCCCGTGAAGGCGTAGCGGCCTTTATTGCCGGTAGAGTCAGTCGGCAGGGGTGGCGGTTGGAACGACTGCTGTGGTGGGGCGAACTTGGCGTTGAACAAGCGCCGCTAGATCGCATAATGAACGTGACGGATGGTCACAGCCAAACGCTCTCGCTGCCTGTATGGCAAGGGCCAGCGCTGGCGTCACTCCTCGACGGTAGCCATAGCAAGCGAGAGCTCTGGCCCGCGCTGCAGGCGCTAAGCCAGCAATGGGCGGCCGATAGCTCAACAGTCGCTCAGCCTGAGAGCGTTAGGCAGACAACAGATGATCACTGAGCTGGCCGTTGAGCACTTGGCGTTACTGACAGGCCTCGAACGTCAGGCGCGCAGCGGCACCTCTGACTCACAAATGCTTGAAGCGTTGGGCAGTCGCGACGCCTGCGTATTGGGTCGCTGGCAGGAGGGGGGGCTTCAGGGTTATGCCATCGTGGCACGATTGCCGTTTGAAGCGGAGCTGCAAGCCATAGGGGTCTTGCCCGAGTGGCGTCGTAGTGGCGTGGGTTTTGCGCTGATGGAAGCGGTACTTGCAACGGCACAAGGCTGGTCAAGTGAACGACTGCTGCTTGAAGTGCGGGTGGGAAATCTCAGCGCTATCCAGCTCTATCAACGCACTGGGTTTAGCGAAGATGGCCGCCGCAAAGGCTACTACCCTGCCCAGAGCGCTTCTTTGGCTCAAGGTTCTTTACCAGCTCAAGGCTGTTCAGGCCAGGGCAGCTCGGCGACGCAGGGCGCCGCCGGGCGTGAAGATGCGCTGCTGATGTCCCTAGTGCTTTAGGCAGCAGCGTATGGCGCGGATTAGGGGGTGTTAGATGTTTCTAGACTCTCAAATTTGCTGAGTAGACCATTGAGGCGACGCTCCCACTCTTCGCGCTCCTCTTTCAGCTTGGCATTTTCGCCACGCAGCTCTTCATTCTCCATTTTCATCATTTCCAGGGCGTCAACGGTATCGGTGACTTTCTGTTCAAGCTGGTTAAATAATTCCAGGCTCATGTATGCCTCCATAGGGTAAAAACGAGAACCAAACTAGGTAATAAAAAAGTGCCCAAAAAAACAAGCGTAAAGCTTGCCCGTAGGAACGAATGGGGCGAGCGTAACGCCACGGCCGCGTGGCGGCAAGCGCTGTTTACTGCGGTTGGCGTTGATAAAGGCGTGCGGTGCTTTCGCCAGCCTGTGTTTCACGGTGTAACTGCCAGTTGGCGGGTACGTTTGGTACCAGAGATGTTTCGGTTTCGAGGTAAATCATCGCTCCCTCACTTAGCCAGCCGCCGCTTTCCAGTGCTGAACAGCAGGGGGCGGCCAGCTGTTGATGAAAGGGCGGATCGAGAAATACCAGCGCATAGGGTTCAGTAGGGCGCGTCAGGTAGGCCTGAACATCGTTAACATGCAGCGCACTTGAGGTAATATTTAGAGACGCCAGATTCGTTGTAAGCTGCGCGGCCACTTTGGGGTCGCGCTCAACAAAATCGACCCATGCCGCGCCACGGGACACAGCTTCTATACCAAGTGCGCCAGTGCCTGCGAACAGATCCAGCACCCGTTGGCCATAAAGCTGTTGCCCCAGCCAATTGAATAATGTTTCACGCACACGGTCTGGTGTCGGGCGCAGGCCGGGGCTATCCAGCACCGGCAACTGGCGGCGGCGAAATTCACCGCCAATAATGCGTAATTTACCCACTGGCTTGCCAACCTGCTTTGCAGGTGCGCGTCGGGAGACGGATGATCGAGGGGGGCGTTGTCGTGTCATGAGGCGGATTGTAGCGGGCTGCTTATCCAAAGTCTCTGCCTCCAGTGGTAGGATGGGCCTAATGTTCACTTTTTATGTCGGATAACACTCATGTTTGGTTTTTTTAAGCGTAAGAACAAGCACGACCCGGAGCAGGCGCCGCAAAAAGAAGAGCCGCACCTTCAAAAGCAGCCACAAGATACCCGCACTGACGAGCCGAACAGTGCGACGGGTGAGACGCCAGTAGACCGCTCACAATCTGACAGCCCAGAAACAGAAAAAACAGTAACGGAAGAAGCAGCGGATTCACCGCGAACACCGGATGCTTTATTAGAGCCATCGCCAGAACCTGTTCCCGAACCCGAACCCGAACCCGAACCCGAACCCGAACCCGAACCCGAACCCGAACCCATTTCTGAGCCTAACCCTGCACCCGAGCCGATTAGGGTGTCAGAACCAGGGCGCGAACCTGCGGAACGGCCCGCTTTACAGGACAAGCCTGTCGCCAAAAAGGGCGAACAGCAAGGCTGGTTTGCACGCATTAAATCAGGCCTGGGTAAAACCCGCGCGAATCTTACCGACGGCATCGCCGATCTGTTTTTAGGTAAAAAACAGATCGATGACGAACTGCTGGAAGACCTAGAAACGCAGCTGTTAATGGCCGACGTGGGTATTGACGCGACCTCCGAGATTATTGAGCGTTTAGAAGCGCGGGTCTCGCGCAAAGAGCTTAATAATCCTGAGGCGCTCTACCGAGGCCTTCAGGAAGAGTTGACCGCTATGCTGGCGCCGGTAGCCAAGCCGCTTGTGCTTGAAAAGGCAGGCCCAGGACCCTTTGTCATTTTAGTCGTGGGCGTTAACGGTGTGGGCAAGACCACCACCATAGGTAAGCTCGCCCAACGCTTTCAGCGGGAAGGTAAAAGCGTCATGTTAGCCGCCGGTGATACCTTCCGCGCAGCGGCCGTCGAACAGCTCAAAGTATGGGGCGAGCGTAATCGCGTGCCGGTGATTGCTCAACACACCGGTGCAGACAGCGCCTCGGTGATCTACGATGCGGTAGCGGCTGCCAAAGCCCGTGGCGTTGACGTTCTCATCGCCGATACTGCCGGGCGGCTGCATAACAAAAGCCACTTGATGGAAGAGCTGAAAAAAGTCCATCGAGTGATGCAGAAGCTCGATGATACAGCGCCTCACGAAGTGATGCTGGTACTGGATGCGGGCACCGGGCAAAACGCGATTTCCCAAGCCAGCACATTCAACGATGCCGTACCGGTCAGCGGCATTACACTAACCAAGCTGGATGGCACCGCCAAGGGCGGCATTATCTTTGCGCTGGCTAAACAGTTGGAAACGCCGATTCGCTTTATTGGCGTGGGGGAGGGTATCGATGATCTACGTCCCTTCGAGGCCAATGATTTTGTCCACGCGCTGTTTGACCGCCAAGGGGACGATGCCAGCGCATGATCGCCTTTGAGCATGTGGGGAAGCGCTACGGCGGACGTTTTGAAGCGCTGGCGCACCTTAACTTTCGGGTTGCCCGCGGCGAGATGGTGTTTCTTACCGGCCACTCCGGAGCGGGCAAGAGTTCACTATTGCGCTTGGTGATGCGCCTTGAAAAGCCGAGTCGAGGGCGTGTAGTCGTCGCGGGCCATGATATTGCCCAGCTGCACGCTAGCCAGGTGCCGTTTTATCGCCGCCAAATTGGCGTGGTCTTCCAGGATCATCAGTTGCTCTTCGATCGGAGCATTTTTCACAATGTCTCGTTACCCCTGGAAATTCAGGGCGTCGAGCCTCGGGAAGCGGCTCGGCGAGTGCGCGCCGCGTTAGATAAGGTTGGGCTGCTGCATCGTGAAAAGGCGTTACCCATAGAACTTTCTGGCGGTGAGCAACAGCGGGTAGGCATTGCACGGGCGGTGGTCAATAAGCCCGCGCTGCTGCTCGCCGATGAGCCCACTGGTAATCTGGATCCGCAGCTCTCGGCGGATATCATGGCATTGTTCGAGGACTTTAATCGGATTGGTACCACGGTGATGATCGCCAGCCACGATTTGGCCCTGATTGCCCAGCTGCGCCACCGCATCCTGCGCTTGAGCGATGGCCGCTTGGTGGCCGACGAGGGGGCGGTATGAAACCTTCTGCTACTCCAAGACGGCCTAAAGGAGCAGCACTTAAAGCGCCCCGCAGCGCTAAACCTGCTGCAGATAAATCCCCGCAGCGAGGCGCCAGGTCTCAGCAAACGCGCTTTTCCAGCCGTCTGCGGGCCTGGGGTCGTCATCATCGCAGCATGGCGTGGGATAGTTTTCATCGCCTGGTACGCTATCCCTTAGGCAATCTACTGACCATGTTAGCCATTGCCATAGCGCTAGTGCTGCCAGCAGCGCTGTGGTTAACCCTGGACAGTGCGCGTTTGTTGGATGCGGAGCTTGATGAGAGTGCCACCCTCACCGTCTACTTAGAGCTGAGCGCTGATGATGCCCAGGCGCAGCGTATTGAAGAGGCGGTTAACGCGGCACCGGGCGTGCTTGAAACGCGGTTGATCACTGCAGAGCAGGGCATGGCGGAGTTTCAGCAGTCGCTGGGGCTTGATGATGCACTGGCGGGGCTGGAGAGTAATCCGCTCCCTATCAGTATTGTAGTGCGTCCGCAAAGCATTGATCCTGCGGCCATGCAGCAGTTAGCCAGCACGCTTGACGTCCTCTCTGGCGTCGATGAGGTACGCGTTGATTTGGCCTGGGTGGAACGACTAAGAAACCTAGCTGAACTAGGAAGGCGCGTTGCCTTAGCCTTGGCGGCGCTGTTTGGCCTAGGGGTTTTACTGGTGGTGGGGAATACCATTCGCCTGTCGGTGGAGAGCCGTCGGCGGGAAATTGAAGTAGTGATGCTGATTGGCGCTACCCATGCGTTTGTCAGGCGGCCGTTTCTGTACAGCGGTGCATGGTACGGTGTCGGTGGCGGGTTGCTGGCGCTTGGCTTGCTGGGTGTGGGTAATCACTGGCTCTCGCTCCCAGTAGCTGCGCTAGCGGCAAGCTACGGTGCCAGCTTCTCATTACCCCAGTTAGACATGACAGGCTCTACAATTCTGCTATCCTGCAGTACACTACTAGGCTGGTTGGGCGCTTGGTTGGCGGTAACTCGTCACCTTTCAAGTATCCGTCCAAAATGATTGGGTGGGGTGAGTGATCGTTTATGATTGAATTCACCCATTAACGCGAGCACTGTCTTGTTAATGCCGATACGGCGGGGCAAAGCATTGCCGCGGGAACCTTATCTTCGCAATAGTGTCTTTATAGATAACGTCTTTGTAACAGAGTCATGGTAATTAAGTGATAGAGAACGTGCTACGTCAACCACGATGGGTTACAGGGGAGACCACCTGCACATGAGTACTAGTCTTATACCGGTGGGCCAGCTTTCACCCGGCGGTGATCTGGGCGGTTATATCCGCGCAGTCAATGGAATTTCGGTTTTAAGTGCTGATGAAGAGCGCGAACTCGCCTATCGTCTTTACGATGAAGGTGATCTAGAAGCTGCTCGGCGTTTGGTTATGTCACATTTGCGTTTTGTGGTTCACATTGCGCGTAGTTATTCCGGCTATGGGTTAGCCCAGGCAGATTTAATTCAAGAAGGTAATGTCGGTTTAATGAAGGCCGTCAAACGCTTTGATCCGAATCAAGGTGTTCGTCTGGTCTCTTTCGCCGTACATTGGATTAAAGCGGAAATTCATGAGTTTGTATTGCGCAACTGGCGAATCGTTAAAATTGCCACGACCAAGGCTCAGCGTAAGCTGTTCTTTAATCTGCGAAGCGCGAAAAAACGTCTGGCGTGGCTGAACAACGATGAAGTGGCTGCTATCGCTAAAGATCTCGATGTGAAGCCCGAGATCGTGCGCGATATGGAGGGGCGTCTCTCCTCCTATGATGCAGGGTTTGATGCCCCGGCAGGTGACGATGAAGAAAGCACCTATCAGGCACCCGTACACTTCTTGGACGATGCTGCTTCAGACCCCGCTACTCAACTGGAAGACAGCAACTTTGAGGAAGACTCAACGCGCCGTTTACAGCTCGCCCTTGAAGGGCTTGATGAGCGCTCGCGGGATATTCTGCAGCGCCGCTGGTTGGCCGATAGCAAAGAGACGCTGCATGATCTGGCCGATGTTTACGGGGTCAGTGCGGAGCGTATCCGTCAACTTGAAAAAAATGCCATGAAAAAGCTACGTCAGAAAATGGGCGAAGCGATGGTAGCCTAACGACACTCTTGCTTATGCGCTGATAAAACAGCGTTGCCGCATGATCTGTCTTTTTGTTAGCTGTTAAAAAAACCGGCTCCCTTTTCAGGAGCCGGTTTTTTTATCGCCACCACTTCGACCACTATTACTTCCTAAGCGGGCTGCACCGCAGCGCGTAGTAATTGCGCAGAAAGTAGTGCCCACTGATCTTCCCAGTGTTCGGTCGGCAGGCGCTTGAAGTCGCTACGCACATACTGTGAAATTCGCCCCTCAGCCTGGGCCGCAAGCAGGTTAGCTGCGGCAGAGGCAGGGATGGTGGGACGCAGTCCTTCGCGTAGTTCGGCTTCGCGCAGTATCTGCTTGAGCTGCATTTCCAGTCGTTCAAAAAGCTGATTTATCCGCTGGCGTAGCCTTGCCGTTTCGCCAGTTAGCACGTCGCCTCCCATTACCCGTGCCAAGCCTGGATTTTTTTCGGCGAAGCCCAGCAGTAGAGCTAAAATGGTGCCACAGCGCGTAGCCGCGTCGGGTACGTCGTCTAAAATGCGTGTAATACGTTCAAAAATACTCTCTTCAATAAAGTCGATCAGCCCCTCAAACATGCGTGCTTTGCTGGGGAAGTGACGGTAGAGCGCCGCTTCAGACACACCTACCTGTCGAGCGAGGGCGGCGGTCGTAATGCGCTTGCCACTGTCTTCCTCAAGCATTAATGCCAGTGCTTGGAGTATCTGCTCGCGACGGCGAGGTTTAGGATCTTCGCTCATAATATGCCCTCCGCCGCGGTTAGCTCGCGTCCGTGATTAGGGTGCCCACCCCAGCATTGGTGAAAATTTCCAGCAATACCGCGTGGGGTACACGGCCATCAATAATGTGCGAGCTATTCACGCCGCCTTTTACCGCCTCTAATGCGCAGCGAATTTTGGGCAGCATGCCACCATAAATAGTGCCATCTTCGATGAGGGCATCAACTTGCGTGGTGGTTAAGCCGGTGAGTACCTCGCCTTCGGCGTTCATGAGGCCAGCAACGTTAGTCAGTAGCATCAGCTTTTCAGCGTTAAGCGCTTCGGCAATCTTGCCGGCTACCAGGTCAGCGTTGATATTGTAACTATGGCCTGCCGCATCGACGCCGATCGGCGCAATCACGGGGATAAAATCACGAGCCGCCAGCATCTCGATAAGCTCAGTAGAGATTGACTCCACTTCGCCCACATGACCGATGTCGATAATTTCGGGGGCCGTCATTTCGGGACTTTGGTGCTCAACCTTGAGCTGGCGAGCACGAATTTGCGCACCGTCTTTTCCAGTCAAACCGATCGCTTTACCACCACTCTGATTGATCAGATTGACGATGCTTTTATTAACCAAACCGCCCAGCACCATCTCAACCACGTCCATGGTTTGCGAGTCGGTGACCCGCATACCGTTGACGAAGCGCGACTCTATATTGAGCTTCTTGAGTAGGTCACCGATCTGCGGTCCACCGCCATGCACCACAACCGGATTGATGCCGACTTCCTTCATTAACACGATGTCGCGGGCAAAGGAGTCAATCAGGGTGCTTTCGGTCATGGCGTTGCCGCCGTACTTGACCACCACTGTTTTGCCTGAAAACTGCTGAATGTAGGGGAGGGCTTCGGAAAGCACCTCCACAACGACCTGGGGGTCGCGACTGGCTGAACTCATGAGGTTGTCCCTTGCGAACGTTTATTATGCTGCTAACGTTTATGCTGATTGAGTCGTGAGGGTCGCGCTTTCTAAGCGCGCGATCCCTTTAGCGCCGAACGATTTTAAGAGCTATTTGAATCGCTATTTTAAGAGCTGGCTCATTACTGGGGCAGCTCAATATCTGGCGCGGCGCGCTGTAGCGCGTTATTAAAAACCGTTTTAATGCGAGCCAGTGCGGCATCGGTCTTGCCTTCAAAGCGCATTACCAGGGCTGGTGTGGTGTTAGAGGCGCGACATAACCCCCAGCCATCCGGGTAATCAACACGAATACCGTCCAGCGTAGTTTTGATACCTTCGCCGAAGTCGCCCTCGCGAGCAAGCTTATCCACTAGAGAAAATTTGTTAGCGTCGGTAACTACGATGTTAATCTCCGGGGTGCCAACGTCTTGCGGAAAGTGGGCAAAAAAAGTGTCTGCGTCATCCGGTTGGTTGGCGAGAATCTCGACCAGACGAGCGGCGGCGTAAAGGCCATCGTCAAAACCGTACCAGCGCTCTTGGAAAAAAATATGCCCACTCATCTCTCCACCCAGTTGTGCACCCGTCTCCTTCATACGTGCCTTGATGAGCGAGTGACCGGTACGCCACATCTCCGGTTCACCCCCGGCTTCACTAATTACTTTGACTAGGTTGCTGGTGCACTTGATATCAAAAATAACCTTGGCGCCGGGCTGGCGGGCGAGCATGTCGGTGGCAAATACCATCAGCAGGTGGTCGGGATAAATCAGTTTGCCGGTGGGCGTGACAACGCCTACTCGGTCACCATCCCCATCAAAGGCAAGCCCAATGTCAGCGCCCGTTTCTTGCACTTTGCGCATCAGGTCTTGCATGTTTTCCGGTTTGCCAGGATCAGGATGGTGGTTGGGGAAATGGCCATCGATCTCATCGAAAAGCGCAGTGGTATCAATGCCCAGTCGGGTTAGTAACTGTGGGCCAAGCTCCCCGGCGACGCCATTGCCGCAGTCAACCACCGCTTTGATGGGTCGATTGATCTTAACGTCACCTAAGATGCGCGCTAAATACGTTTCGCGGAGATCCTGCTGGCTGATACTGCCTTGGCCGCTCTCTAGGTTGCCGGACTGAATACGCTCAAACAGAGCGGTAATTGCGTCACCAGAGAGCGTTTCACCGTTCAGCACGATTTTAAAGCCGTTATAGTCAGGGGGGTTATGACTACCGGTGACCATGACGCCCGATTGAGTGCCATCCGATATATGGGTGGCAAAGTAGAGTACTGGCGTGGGGACCATACCAATGTCAATAACGTCACATCCTGCCGCATTCAGGCCTCTCATCAGCGCTGCTTGCAGCCGTGCACCAGAAAGGCGGCCGTCGCGTGCAACGACCACGCTGGATTCGCCCCGCGCTGCGGCTTCAGAGCCCACGGCGCGCCCAATCAACTCTACCGTCTCTTCTGTGAGCGTGTCGTCAACAATGCCGCGTATATCATAGGCGCGGAAAATCGAAGCAGGTACAGACTGTGCGTTCATAGTGCTTCCAAATAGTACTTCAAAATAGTACTTCCAGTTAAACATCATGCATGCAAAGTGTTACTGACTACCGGTACTGCCAAACCCACCGCTGCCTCGTGTCGAGTCTTCGAAGGCATCCACTATTGAGAGGTCGGCTTGTACCACAGGAACGAGCACATACTGTGCCAGCCGATCAAAAGGCGCGAGGGTAAACGTGCTCTGTCCTCGGTTCCAGACCGAAATCATTAGCTCGCCTTGGTAATCCGAATCGATTAAACCAACCAAATTGCCCAGCACAATGCCGTGTTTATGCCCCAAGCCGGAGCGTGGCAGAATCATGCCCGCAAGGCTTGGGTCTTCAATATAGATGGCAATGCCGGTACGCACGAGCTGGCATTCACCGGGTGCCAGCGTCAACGGCTCGTCCAGCAGTGCGCGCAAATCCATGCCCGCAGAGCCCGCTGTTGCATAAGCGGGTAGGTAGTCATGCAAACGGTCATCTAATACTTTGCACTGTAGGCGGGGGCGGGCGCTCATAGGGGCTCTCCAGAAGTGATGTCAGGTGCTTTTTTGAGCTGCTTTCGTCGTTAGCAGCTCGAATGCTTGGCTGAGAATGGTCGTGGCCAGTTGGGTCTTCGGCTGAGGCGCTTCTGCGCGACTCTCGACGCCTTCTGCGGTGCGCCATAGCAGCCAGGCAGCATTCTGGTCGCTGCCAAATCCCAGGCCTGTCTGGGAAACATCATTAGCCACGATCATATCCAGCCCTTTACGCTGTAATTTATCTCGGGCGTAGCGCTCAATCTCTTGAGTTTCGGCGGCAAAGCCGACGATAAGCGGTCGCCGCTCAGCGGGAAGTGCCGCGACGCTGGCGATAATGTCAGGATTTTTGACTAACGTCAGGGTGAGCGTATCGCTATCGTGCTGCTTTTTAAGTTTGTGCTCTGCAGGGGCTGCCGCACGATAATCAGCAACCGCCGCGCAGCCAATAAACAGCGCTGCCAGAGGCGCTAGCCGCTGAGTCTCTGCATGCATCTGCTCGGCGGATTCAACGTCAATCCGCGTGACGCCTGGGGGAGTGGGTAGGTTAACCGGCCCGCTGATGAGCGTCACCTTGGCGCCTTGCGCCACTGCCGCGGCCGCTAGTGCAAAGCCCATTTTCCCCGAACTGTGATTGGAAATATAGCGCACCGGGTCCAGTGGCTCCCGAGTAGGTCCGGCAGTGATGACCACATGAGGTGTGTTACCCGCAGCGTCGGAATAAGCGGCAGTATGTGCTGTAAACAGGGCCGATACGGCGTTGAAGATATCGTCAGGCTCACTCATGCGGCCAGGCCCTACATCGCCACAGGCTTGATCACCCGCGTTGGGTCCTATCTGCTGCCAACCATCTTGCTGAAGTTGCTCTACATTGCGCTGAGTGGCAGCGTGACGCCACATTGCCTGGTTCATTGCTGGGGCAATCAGTTTAGGTGCTTCTGAGGCTAGGCAGAGCGTGGTGAGCAAGTCATCAGCCATGCCATGCACTAATCGAGCGATTAAGTCGGCGGTGGCGGGGGCGATCAGGATTACATCCGCCCAGCGGGCAAGCTCAATGTGGCCCATGCCCGCTTCGGCTTCGGGGTCGAGCAAGGACGTGCGCACGGGCTCACCGGAGAGCGCCTGAAGTGTGAGCGGGGTAATAAAGGCCTGAGCCCCATGGGTCATCACCACGCGCACCTCGCAGCCCGCTTGCTTAAGCAGGCGAACAATCAACGCGCTTTTATAAGCCGCTATGCCCGCGCTAACGCCGAGTAGCACCCGCTTGCCAGCGAGTTTCGAGACATTGGTGACCGCGTTTGTAGGTACGATTGTTGCGTCGATAACAGAAGCCATGTCAGTGATCCACATCAGCGTTCGTGAGGAGGCTTACCATACCACTGGCATCACCAATTTGGCATATTGAGGGTAAACAAGGTTAAGCTAGGTTTACTGAGGTTGAGTCTAGCGTTACGGTGAATAGCGCTAATTACCAAGGGTGGGTAACACGGGAAGGTGCGATGGGAATCAATCACTGGCCAGAGGGTGAGCGGCCCAGGGAAAAGTTATTAAATTCGGGCGCTCAGGCGCTTTCAGACGCAGAGTTATTAGCGATCTTTCTACGCGTCGGCGTGCAGGGGCGTTCAGCGGTCGATCTGGCGCGTGATTTACTCAGCAGTTTCGGTGGTCTGCGTCCACTGCTCGAGGCTGATCAAGCAAGCTTCTGTTCTGCCCGTGGTTTAGGCAGCGCCAAATACGCCCAGCTTCAGGCCACACTTGAGTTATCGCGTCGTCATTTGGCTAGCCAACTGGCGCGTGGCAATGCGCTGACATCACCCGGCCTTGTGCGCCATTACCTGAGTTCGCAGCTACGCCATTTAGGCCACGAAGAGTTTGCGGTGCTTTTTTTGGATACACAGCACCGAATTATTCGCTATGAATCACTATTTCGCGGTACCCTAGACAGCGCATCTGTTTATCCCCGCGAAGTTGCCAAGCGCGCATTAGAACTTAGCGCTGGCGCCGTTATCCTGGCGCATAACCACCCTTCTGGTGTGGCAGAGCCAAGCGATGCTGATCGACGTATCACGGAACGCCTCAAAGATGCGCTAGCACTTTTTGATGTGCGCGTGCTGGATCATTTCGTGGTGGGAGATGGAGAAGTGGTCTCTTTTGCCGAGCGTGGCTGGCTATAAGCAGAATCAATATGTAGTACTCTATGCATCGTTGACTAAGTCGAATGAGCAAAAAAGTGCTTTTTCAGCCTTTTTTGTGGGTTTTGCTTGCTGCTAGTCGGGTGCTCTGGTATAAAGTGCCACCTTTAAACTTGGGTTGAATAACGGATTTGGATAAAGCTTGGCGGTTAACGGCGTCGACACCTTCCCTGCTCCGGTTTGCCCGACAGTTTTGAACACTCAGGTTACTATATCCTGGCCAAGCAGTTGGAGGCTCTAATGTCCAAAGTATGTCAGGTTACCGGCAAGCGTCCGGTAACTGGAAATAACGTTTCACACTCCCAGCGTAAGACACGTCGTCGTTTCTTGCCAAACCTGCACACTCACCGTTTTTGGGTTGAGTCTGAAAACCGCTTCGTCAAGCTGCGCGTTTCCACTAAAGGAATGCGCATCATCGACAAGAAAGGTATCGACACAGTTTTGGTTGCTATTCGTAAGCGTGGCGACGCTATCTAAGCCAGCTTTTGAGACCAAGCCCTTTGGGCCAGGTATTTTGGGAGAGTTAAACCATGCGCGATAAAATCAAGTTGGTGTCTAGTGCCGGTACAGGTCACTTCTACACCACTGATAAGAACAAGCGGAATACCCCGGATAAGTTCGAATTCAAGAAATTCGACCCGGTCGTCCGTAAGCACGTTATCTATAAGGAAGCCAAGATCAAGTAATCGCTTTAGCGATCATGATCGGCTTTCTCCACAGGCGAGCGCCTGTTCAAAAACCCGGCCCCAAGCCGGGTTTTTGCATGCATGTCTTTCGCATATCGCATGCTTCGCTAACCACCTTCATTAGGCTGTCACTACAGGCAGGTACGATGTCTAACTATGCCCGAACTTCCTGAAGTTGAAACGACCCGGCGCGGGATTGCTCCTTATATTGAAGGTCAGGAAGTCACCGAAGTCTTGGTGCGTCAGCCGCGGCTGCGTGTACCCGTGCCGGATGACTTGGCCGAACGGTTGGTGGGCGCGCGCATTGGCGTATTGAAGCGGCGGGCAAAATATCTGCAGATTCCTGTTCAGTCTGTTAGCGCGCTTGAAGGTGACAGGGGAGCCACGCTGTTATGGCACCTGGGTATGTCGGGTAGCCTGCGTATTGCCCAGGTGGGGGATTTGCCTAAAAAGCATGACCATGTCGATGTGGTTACCGCCAACGGCTATGTGTTGCGCTATCACGACCCCCGCCGGTTTGGCTTTGTCGACTGGCAGTCCGATGACGAAACCCAGGATAAGCGACTTGCGCACCTGGGCCCGGAGCCACTGTCTGATGCGTTTAACGGGAAATGGCTTTATACGCTTTCGCGCAACAAACGCGTGGCGGTAAAACCATTTCTAATGGATAACCAGGTGGTGGTGGGGGCGGGCAATATTTATGCTGCGGAGGCGCTGTTTGTGGCGGGTATTGATCCGCGCCGTGCGGCGGGAAGAGTTTCCCGCGCCCGCTATGATGCCCTCGCCCTGGCTGTGAAAGAGGTGTTGGCAGCGGCGATTACCCAGGGGGGTACCACGCTGCGGGATTTCGTCAGCGGGCAGGGTGAGCCCGGCTACTTTGCTCAGCGTCTAAATGTTTACGGCCGTCACGGCCAGCCCTGCTTGCGCTGTGGTACGGAGCTTCGGCGCATTACGCTAGGTCAGCGAGCCAGCGTTTTTTGCCCCGGCTGCCAGCGCTAATGGTGACATGCTGATGCCTGCCTATAAATGCTAATGTTTTACTTTAGTTTTGCCGTATCGAATTTTTGCCTTGCCTAAGTTTTTGGAGATTGCTGTGACCCAACGCCTGCGCCTGAATAAGAATGCTGACCGCCGCCTGAAAGCGGGCCATCTCTGGATCTACTCCAATGAGGTGGATATCAAAGAGACGCCGCTGAAAAACTTTGCGGCAGGCGAACCCGCTTTAGTAGAAGCCTCCAATGGAAAAGTCATGGCGGTGGCTTACGTTAATCCCCATTCGCTAATTGCAGCTCGTGTGATGTCTCGCGACCCCGAGATGCGCTTGGATCGCTCGCTGTTTGTTCACCGCTTTAATCAAGCACTTGCGCTACGTCAGCGCCTTTATGAGCAGCCGTATTACCGTTTGATTCACGGCGAAGGCGACCTGCTGCCTGGCTTGGTGATCGATCGCTTTGGTGATGTCCTCGTCGTGCAGCTCAATACAGCAGGCATGCAGGCGTTGGCGGATGAGATTGTTGATGCGCTTGAAAAAGTCATCAAGCCTGAAGTCATCGTTTTCCGTAACGACACCGGTGGTCGTCGTCAGGAAGGTCTTGAAGCCCACGTTGAAGTCATCAAAGGCACGCTGCCTGACGAAGTGGTGTTGGAAGAGAACGGTGCGCGTTTCGTTGTGCCGGTCCTCAATGGACAGAAAACGGGCTGGTTCTTCGATCACCGCGTCAATCGCGAATGGCTCAATCGCCAGGTGACCGGTAAGCGGGTGCTGGACGTATTCAGCTACGTGGGTGGCTGGGGCGTTCAGGCAGCCGTTCATGGCGCGAAAGAGGTGATGTGCCTTGACTCTTCAGGCCCAGCGCTAGAGCAAGTTGCACGAAATGCCGAGCTCAATGGCGTTCAGGATAAGGTGGCTGTTAGCGAGGGGGATGCGTTTGAAGCGTTAGCGGCATTGAAGGCAGAGGGCGAAGAGTTCGACGTAGTCATTCTTGATCCGCCTGCGTTCATCAAAAAGCGTAAGGACATCCCTAACGGCGAGCGTGCCTATGCCCGCTTGAACCGCGAAGCCATGCGTCTGTTGGGTCGTGATGGCCTGCTACTGTCAGCCTCATGCTCAATGCACCTGGCGCCCGAGCGGCTAATGGATGTTGTGCGTGGAGCGGTTCGCCACCAGGATCGTCACGGTCAGGTAATTTTCCAAGGCCACCAAGGGCCCGATCACCCGGTGCATCCGGCTATCCCTGAAACGTCTTACTTGAAGGCACTGGGTGTGCGCGTGTTCCGCGACTAGTTGAAGGGAGCCAGGAGTGAGCCGATGGAGTGGGTGTTGCCCGATCCTTTTGTGATCGATATCCACGTCGCTGATGAGGCGATCGACGCTTATCAGCATGTTAACAACAGCGAGTACCTGCGCTGGGTTGAGCAGAGTAGCTGGGCGCACTCGGTCGCGCTCGGCCTCTCGCTTGAGCGTTATCGAGAGCTCGATCGTGCGATGGTGGTTCACCGCCATGAGCTGGATTACCTGGCGCCTGCTTTTGCAGGCGATGAGCTACAGTTGGCGACCTGGATTGTCGATTGCGACGATCGCTTTAGTCTAACGAGGCGTTTTCAGCTGGTGCGTGTCAACGATGCGAAAACACTGCTTTACGCCCGTACGCGCTTTGCCTGTGTGGCGCTTACTTCGGGTCGACCCAAACGCCTGCCCGAGGAGTATCGGCGTATCTACGGCGGCGCAGTTATTGTGGAGTGACGTAGAACGAAGTGGATTTTTTCGTGTAGAACCGGCAATCGCTAGATTTTTCTCCTAAAAAACGCCTTAACCGGCGTTTTTTTTGTTTTGTGTTCCTGGGGTGGTGATCAACGTTAGCTGTGCTGTAATTTGCTTAACAAGACTGCTGACCTTCTAAAAGCACAGGAAAAAATCAATGAAAATCGCCGTCCCCAAAGAGATTAAAAATCACGAGTATCGCGTGGCCTTAACCCCTACCGGCGCACGGGAGTTAGCCGGGCGCGGCCATCAGGTGAGCGTTCAGGCCGGTGCTGGAGAAGGTGCAGGCTTTAGCGATGCTGATTTCCAAGCCGCTGGTGCACAAATAGAAGCGGATGTGGATACTTTGTGGCGTCACGCCGAGCTGATCCTCAAGGTCAAAGAACCGCAGCCGGACGAAGTGGCGCGACTCACCCCACAGCATACGCTGTTCACCTATCTACACCTTGCCGCCGAAGAGCCCCTTACCCGCGGTCTGATGGAGAGCGGTGCCACCTGTATCGCCTATGAAACCATTACCGATGCCCGCGGTGGCCTGCCGCTGCTGGCGCCCATGAGCACCGTCGCGGGGCGGATGGCGGTACAAGCGGGGGCTCATAGCTTGGAGAAGGCCCAAGGCGGTGCAGGCGTGCTGTTGCCCGGTGTGCCCGGTGTGGCGCCGGGTAAAGTAACCGTGATTGGGGGTGGCGTGGTAGGCGAAAACGCTGCGCGCATGGCGCTAGGGTTAGGTGCTGAGGTCACCATTCTGGATAAGTCGTTAGCGCGACTTGAAGTACTCGATGACCGTTATCAGGGCCGCATCAAAACGGTGTACTCCACGGCAGACGCGCTTGAAATGGCCACCCGCGAGTCGGATATGATTATTGGTGCGGTGCTGGTGCCTGGTGCTGCAGCGCCAAAATTAATCACGCGCAGTATGCTGGCCGATATGAAGCCTGGCAGCGTGCTGGTCGATGTGGCGATTGATCAGGGCGGCTGTTTTGAAACCAGTAAGCCCACCACCCATGCCGAGCCGACCTATATAGTCGATGGGGTGGTGCACTATTGCGTGGCCAATATGCCCGGCGCGGTCGCACGTACGTCCACTCAGGGGCTGACCAATGCCACGTTGCCATTTGTACTCGCCTTAGCGGATAAAGGTTGGCAGCAGGCGCTGCGGGATGATCCACATTTCCTGCCGGGGCTGAACGTGCATGCTGGGCAAGTCACTTACCGAGCAGTCGCCGAGGCGTTTAATCTGGAAAGTATCGACCCTGCGAGTGTCATTAAGTAAGCCGTCGCAGCGGCTAAATAGACGCTTAATAGTGAGGCGGTAATTCATCCTCAGGGCGCTGACCGTCCTGGGGCTCGCTTGCCTGGAGTGCTTGATGCTGCTCGCGCAGCCGTTCGCGCATCAGCCCACTCAGTTGCTCAAGTTTTTCCAGGCGTCGCTCCTGCTGAACCACCGCTTGGTCCAGTGTGTCCAGCCAGTGCTCCTGATGAGCTAAGCGGCTCTCTAAAGATTCAAGAAGTTGGGTCAGCTCAGCAGGCGATAATTCGTGGGTCATGATAACATTGCAACCTTATGTAGTAGTATGCCAGTGCTATTGGGAATGGGCCTGATAGTGCGGGTATTGTCCTTCGTCTGTTACCCATACAACAAGAGAGCTTTTTTTTTCTATGAACCCAAAAGTTGTGTTTCGCTGTTTCTTAATCAGTGTATTACTTGCCGCCCCCACGCCACTTTTGTTGGCGGGGATTGTTCATTTAACCGATAGTGCCCTCGCGGAGCTGTGGATGGCCGAGTTGGCAATCAGTGGCGTAAGCGGCGTCTATATTGCTGTTGCCATAGGTAGTTTTATTGTTCTCTGTATTGGCACATTAGCATCTGCTGCTTTTGCGCCCTCAGTAGTAGTGGCATCTGATGTAGTGGCGCGTCCTAAGCCTGCATCGCGTCAGCCTCAAGCCGCGGCTCCTATGGATGATGATGAGGAAGAAGACATCATCGACCCCAATGATGGCCGTGAAGAGGGTGAAGTAAAGTGGTTCAACACCAACAAAGGTTACGGTTTTATAACCCGCGATAATGGCGAAGATGTGTTTGTACACTTTCGCGCTATCCGGGGTCGTGGCCCGCGGATGCTTGCAGAAGGCCAAATTGTGCGTTATCACGTGATTAAAAATGAGCGTGGTTTGCAAGCCGATGATGTGAGCATTATTGAGTAAACTGACGTAGTGACGGTTGATAGCAAACGACCCCGCCTTGGCGGGGTCGTTTGCGTTTAGAAGTCCTCGCTAGCGGCCAGAATCAGGCCACTCTATTGCGCCTTCCTTACCGCCGGGAAACACCTGCCAGAAGCGATCAGGGTCATCGCCGGGGTGCCAGCCACCAAGGGAGCAGCGCACTTCCGTCTGAAGGGCTTCCGCTGCTTGCTGGGCACAATCCTGGTCTGTTATCCAAGGCGTGTGGTTGCTATCAAACCAGAGGCTGGCAAAGCCATCGGCGGCTTTATCGACCAGTAATACCGGCACGCAGTCGCCTTGGTATTGGCCACGGGTTTTCCATTGCCCCTTACCTGCGGGGCTAAGCGGGGGCGCGATTAGGGTGTTTTTTAGCCACTCATTGAGTGCCTCAAGCGAGACACTGGCCAGGTAGATCTCTATATCGGGATAACGCTCCATCATACGTTTACCTCGCCGGGAGTGAGCAGCACCTGTAGCGTCGCTTCATAAATCCGGCTTAAATCGTCCAGGTCGCTGGCGCGAACGCGCTCATTAACCTTGTGGATGGTGTCGTTGAGAGGGCCTAGCTCGACCACCTGGGCACCCAAAGTGGCAATAAAGCGGCCATCCGATGTGCCGCCACTGGTGGAGAGCGCTGGGCGCTCACCGGTTACCGCTTCAACGCCTTTAATGGCCGCGTCTACAAGCTCCCCTTCAGCGGTTAAAAACGGCTCACCGTTCAACATCCAGTCTACCTGAAACTCTAAGCCATGCTGGGTGAGAATAGTCTCTGTGCGAGTCTTGAGTTCCTCAAAGGTCACCTCAGTAGAGAAGCGGAAGTTAAACACCACTTCCACATCACCAGGAATGACGTTGGTGGCACCCGTTCCAGCGCGCAGATTAGATATCTGAAAGCTGGTGGCGGGGAAAAAGTCGTTGCCCGCGTCCCAGTGTTCGTTGATCAGCGCTTCGAGTGCTGGCATCGCTTGATGAATAGGGTTGCGGGCTAAATGCGGATAGGCCACGTGGCCCTGCACGCCTTTGATATGTAGCGTGGCGCCCAGCGAACCGCGGCGACCGTTTTTGATCACATCGCCCAGGCGCTTGGTCGAGGATGGCTCGCCGACAATGCAGTAATCCAGGCGCTCGTTGCGCTCGCGCAGGTGCTCAATCACCGCCCGTGTGCCGTCGACTGCCGGGCCCTCTTCATCAGAGGTGATTAAAAAAGCGATGCGGCCATCATGGTCTGGGTGGCGGGTCACAAAGCGTTCAACCGCCGTCAGCATAGATGCCAGGCTACCTTTCATGTCGGCGGCGCCGCGCCCGCAGAGCATGCCCTCGTCATCAATGCAGGGCTCGAAAGGCGGCTGTTGCCAGTTGATATAGGGGCCGCTGGGCACCACGTCGGTGTGGCCGGCGAAAGCCACCACAGGGCCGTGATGGCCGCGCACCGCCCAGAAATTCTTCACATCGCCAAACGGTAGCCGCTCAATATGAAACCCGAGCGCTGTTAAGCGCTCGATCATGAGTTCCTGGCAGCCTTCGTCGTCCGGCGTTACCGAGGCCCGGCTGATTAGATCAAAGGCGAGCTGCAGCGTTGGCGACAGCGCTTCAGGCTCAGTTGTGGGCATGCAGCGCCTCGTTCAGGGCGATGGCGCTTTTATTGGTCAGGCACTCAATGCGACCATTCTGCGAGTTGCGGCGCCAAAGCTGATCGTTTTGACCCGCTAACTCGCGGGCAGCGATGGTCTTTACTTCCTGGCCTTGATCATCCAGCAACGTTACTTTGGAGCCAGCAGTAATGTAAAGGCCAGCTTCCACCGTACAGCGGTCTCCCAGGGGAATGCCGATGCCCGCATTGGCACCGATCAGGCAGCCTTCGCCGACCTTGATCACGATATTACCGCCACCTGAGAGGGTGCCCATGGTCGAACAACCACCGCCCAAGTCGGAGCCTTTACCGACCATCACGCCCGCCGAAATGCGGCCTTCGATCATGCCAGGGCCTTCCGTGCCCGCGTTGAAGTTGACAAAGCCTTCGTGCATGACGGTAGTGCCTTCGCCCAGGTAAGCACCTAGACGCACCCGCGCGGTATCACCAATGCGGATGCCGGCGGGCACCACGTAATCGGTCATTTTGGGGAATTTGTCGACACAGTCCACGGAGAGCGCACGCCCCGCCATACGCGCCTTGAGCCGGCGCGTTGGCAACTCTTCAATATCGATTGCGCCTTCGTTGGTCCAGGCAATGTTGCGCAGCAAGCCAAACATGCCCGTCAGATCCAGCCCGTGGGGCTTCACCAGACGGTGGGAAAGCAGATGAAGTTTGAGGTAGACCTCGGGAGCGGTTTGCGGTGGCTGGTCGGTGTCCAGAAACATCGCAACCAGCGGGCGCTGGCTGGCGGAAAGCGCTTCAGCAAGCTCTGCCTGGGCGGAGTGCCCGGCGGCTTCCAACGCTTTGGCTAAGCGAGTGCAGTCTTCCGGTAAAAAACTTATTGCGGCGTTGCCCTGGGGAGCGTCCAGGGCTTGCTGGGCAGCTTCCACCAAGCTCGCGTCCGGGTTGAGCAGCGGTGCTGGATAGTAGATTTCCAGCCAGTCGCCCTGAGTGTTCTGGGTGCCAATTCCAAGCGCAAAGCTCAACATAAGTGGTTGTCCTGTAGTGATAGAAAAATCGAGGTAGAAAGGTCGAAGTGGTCAATAGCGATAGCAGCACAGCGCTGAAAAAGTGAAAGCGCCCGTGTCAGCGATTATCCGCTCAGCTGGTCGTAATCCCCGTCGCGGTAACCAACCATCATGGTTTGGTCGCTCACTTCCAAGAGTGGCCGCTTGAGCAGCGTAGGGTGTTTGAGCAGGAGTTGGCGCGCCGAGTTGGCGTCGTAATCCTTGTCAGCGTCAGAGAGTTCACGCCAGGTCTTGCTGCGCTTGTTGATGGCTTCCACAAGCGGCACGCGTTGCAGAATGTGTTCCAGTAACGCGGCTGACAGCCCATCCTTGCGCAGGTCGTGGGTTTTGTAGAGCAAGCCTTTCTCATCCAGCGCTTTGCGTGCTTTGCGGCACGTATCACAGGTGTCGATTATATAGAGCGTTAGCATACGGCCTCCATAGAACATTGAATAAGGCAGCGGTGAGTCATCGTGGTTAACCGCGCTCTATGAGATGACGAATACGCTGCGCTGCTTCTAGCGTGAGCGCTAATTCAGCCACCAGTGCTAAGCGTAAGCGCCCTGCGCCGGGGTTGACACCGTTCCCCCCCATTCGTCCCATTAAGCTACCAGGCAGTACGCTAACGTGCTGCTCGGCAAACAGGCGTTGGGTGAAGGCAATATCGTCTCCTCCTGGCACTGCAGGCCACAAATAAAAACTGGCTTGAGGTGCTGGGAAATCCATTACGGGAGCCAGCACGTCGATGACGGCGCTAAATTTATCGCGGTAGGCGTCGCGATTGGCGCGCACGTGTGTCTCATCTTGCCAGGCGGCAATCGACGCATGTTGCAGAGGCAGTGACATGGCACAGCCGTGATAGGTGCGATAGCGCTTAAACGGGGTAAGCAGTGCCGCATCGCCTGCCACAAAGCCGGAACGCAGGCCTGGTAAGTTGGAGCGCTTGGAGAGAGAGTGGAAGACGACGCAGCGGCGATAATCGTCACGACCCAGCTCGGCGCAGGCTTGCAACAGCCCCGGCGGAGGTGCTATTTCATCGAGGTAGAGCTCCGAATAGCACTCATCTGAGGCGATGATAAAGTCGTGCTCATCGGCTAGTGCAATGAGTTGTTTGAACTCCTCAAGAGGGGTGACGGCTCCGGTGGGGTTGCCCGGTGAACAGATAAACACCATCTGCACATCGCGCCAAATAGCAGCAGGCACAGCGTTGAAGTCAGGTCGGAAATCGTTTTCAGCGGTACAGTCCATATAGAGCGGTTCGCCGCCTGCCAGCAGCGTTGCGCCTTCATAGATCTGATAAAACGGATTGGGTACCGCGACTTTCGCTGGCCGGGTACGATCCAGGGCTGCCTGTACAAAGGCGAAAATCGCCTCCCGAGTACCATTAACCGGAACGACATGTTGTTCGCTGTCGAGGTCGCGTAGCTGAAAGCGCTGCGTTGCCCAGTTAGCGATGACTTCACGAAGCGCTGGCAGTCCATTGGTTGCCGGATAGCGGGCGATTTCCAGTTGGTGCGCTACTAATGCCGCAAGCGCCGCGGGGTAGGGCGCGTGCTGGGGCTCGCCGATGGTCAGCGGAATGTGGGCGAGCTCAGTGGGTGGTGTGAGCTCCGCCTTTAGCGCAGCCAGCTTTTCAAACGGGTAAGGATGCAGGGCGTCGAGGTCGGCGTTCATGATATGTCCGTTGATGGCTGGCGGCGTAAACCGTCGATTATAGGCAAGCCCCGGTGCAGGCTCAAACCTAACAGGGCGATCATAGTTCGTGAGCTGGCTTACCGATGCCGACGGCAGGTTTCCGCGAGGGCGCTGTGAACCCATCCGTGGGCGCTACTTTCGACATCCATGTCGAAAGACCCTCGCTCCAACCTGCCCTCGACACCTAGTTACCTGTACTCTTAATCGCAGTTGTTTCTAATTGCGGCTTAAACCCCTAATACCTCAATCAGACGCTCACGCAGTTGCTGTTGACGCTCGGGGTCGGTCAGCGGTTCGCCTGCTTTGGTGGTGATGAAAAAGACGTCCTCTACCCGCTCGCCGAGGGTGGCAATCTTTGCTGCTGAAAGCGAGATATCCTGCTCCATGAAGATACGCCCGACCCGAGCCAGCAGGCCGGGGCGGTCGGGGGCCGTTAGTTCCAGCATGGTGCGCTCATTGGCCGGATCCTGCTCAATCAGCACTTCCGTGGGTACCTTGAAGTGCTTGAGCTGACGCGGCGTATGCCGGGTAACGATATCCGGATAGTCGTCCGGGTCATCAAGCTCTTCCACTAGGTGCTGGCGCATCTCTTCAATGTGGCCTGGGTCACGTATGGGCTGGCCATGGCTGTCGAGCACAATAAAGGTGTTGAGCGTCCAGTCATTGTGGGAGGTGGCGATGCGGGCATCGTGGATCGAAAGGCCCAGCTGCTCCATGGCGGCCGCTGTTGCAGCGAACAGGTCATCCACCGAGCGGGTATGGATAAATACCTTGGTTCCACCTTCGGACATATCAGCCGTCGGCGCGCTGATCAGCACCAACGGCAGCGGCGACTGGTTGTGATTGAGAATGCCTTGAGTTTGCCAAACGATTTCGCTGGGCGCGTACTGCAGAAAGTAATCCTCCCCTAGCGATTCCCAAAGCTGGTCGATTTGTGCCCGGTTAACACCAATGGTTTGCAGTAGTGAGCGAGCTTCCGTGCGCGTTTCGCGCACCCAGTCGTCACGGTCGGGCGGATTATTCAAGCCGCGGCGCAGGGCACGTTTGGTCTCGGCATGTAGCTGGCGCAGCAGCGATGCCCGCCAGCCGTTCCATAGGGTTGGATTAGTTGCATTGATATCGGCAACGGTGAGCACGTAAAGATAGTCCAGGCGGGTTTCATTGCGCACGATCAAGGCGAAATCGCGAATCACATCGGGGTCGCTGATATCGCGCTTTTGCGCGGTCATCGACATTAATAGATGGTGCTCAACCAGCCAACTGACCAAGTTGGTATCGTGCGCCGAAACATGGTGACGGTGGCAAAACTGTTCAACGTCCCGGGCGCCGATTTCCGAGTGGTCGCCGCCGCGTCCTTTGCCAATGTCGTGAAACAGCCCCGCCATCCACAGGAGATCCAGCTTGGGTAGCTGCTGCATCAGCGCTGCCGCCACTGGGAAGTCGCCTTTGGCCTCCGGTTTGCGGAACCCGTGTAGAAACTTAAGCAGTCGCAGGGTGTGGGCATCGACGGTATAGATGTGAAACAGGTCGTGCTGCATCAGTCCTACGGCGCGGCCAAACTCGGGCAAGTACTTGCCCAGTATGCCGTAACGGTTCATGCGCCGCAGCTGGCGGGGTACGTTGCCAGGGGCGCGCAGAATGGCCATGAACAACCGCTGGTGGCGTGGGTCTTCCCGGTAATGATCGTCGATCTGATGGCGGTGGTCACGAATCAGTCGGATGGTGTCGGCGCGTACCCCTTCAATTTCGGGGTGCTTGGCCATCAACAGAAACAGCTCCAGCATCGCAGCCGGTCGCTCGCGGAACAGGTTGCGTGAGCGCACTTGAATATAGCCGCCCTTCGTTTCAAAGCGATCGTTCAATTTAACGGTGGCCAGCGCCTCTTTGCCGCGCAGAATTACCTCATCGAAATGCTGCAGCAGCATATCGTTGAGACCTGCCAGCGCCGTGACATGCCGGTAGTAGCGCTTCATAAACTGTTCGACCGCCAGACGTTCGGGCGTATCGCGAAAGCCAAACATTTCGGCAATGGTGCGCTGATGATCAAACAGCAGTCGGTCTTCGGCACGGTCGGTGAGCATATGCAGGGCATAGCGTACCTGCCATAAAAACGCCTGCCCCTGGCTTAAAATGCGCAGTTCAGCGTCGTTCATAAAGCCGTTGGCGACGATATCGGTGTACTGTTCGGTGCCGAAGTGGCGCTTGGCGACCCAGCCAATCATCTGGATGTCGCGCAGACCGCCGGGGGAGCTCTTAAGATTCGGCTCCAGGTGATACTCGGAGTTGTTATAACGGTAGTGGCGGGTGATCTGCTCCTGCCACTTGGCTTCAAAGAAGCGGTCAGCAGGCCAGATGTGCTCGGCGCTGAGGCGCTCGCGCATCGCTTCGCGCAGCGTCTCCGGCCCTGCAATCAGGCGAGATTCGAGCAGATTGGTGATCACTGTGACGTCTGCTTCAGCTTCCCGTTCGCAGTCGTTGAGTGAGCGCACGCTGTGGCCAATTTCTAAGCCAATATCCCATAAAAAAGTGATAAAGGCGGTCAGTGGCTCACGATAGGCAGTATCGTCATCCTGCTCCAATAGCAGCAGCAGATCGATATCCGAGTGAGGATGTAACTCTCCACGCCCGTACCCACCCACCGCCACCAGCGCGATGCCGTCATCGGGCCATTGGTGCTGCGCCCAGGCAATGGCCAATAGCTGATCTAGATACCAGGCGCGACCACGAACGAGGTCGCGAATATCTGCGCCGGCGCGAAACTGATCGTCCAGGCGCGCCTGCAACTCGCGCAGGGCGGCTTTAAAGGGGGCCACCGGTGAGCGCGAGCCAGCAAGCTCGGAGCGGAACAGTTTCAGGTCAAAAAGCGAGGTGTCCGGCTCAAACCGGTAGTGGTGAAGGAGCATCAGTTGGACAAAAAACTGAAGTCTTCATCGCTGCGCGCTGTCAGCACTTCAACGCCGGTCTCGGTGACCAGCAGCGTATGTTCCCACTGGGCGGAAAGCGAACGGTCTTTGGTGACGGCAGTCCAGCCATCGCGCAGCACCTTGGTTTTATAACCGCCGACGTTAATCATCGGCTCGATGGTAAAGCACATACCTGCTTCGAGTTTAATGTCGGCATCCGGCGCGTAGCCATCGTAGTGTAGGAACTGAGGTTCCTCGTGAAAGTCAGCGCCAATGCCATGGCCGCAGAAGTCGCGAACGACGGAGTAACCGTGCTCTTCGGCGTGCTTTTGGATCACCCGGGCGAGTTCAGATAGACGCACGCCAGGCTTCACCAGTTCGATGCTTTTATACAGGCACTCCTGGGTGATGCGGCATAGGCGTTCGCCCTGAATCGTCTCACCTACGATGAACATGACACTGGAGTCGCCGTGGTAGCCCTCAGCCGTCTTAACGGTGATATCCAAATTCATGATATCGCCTTTTTTAAGCTTCTTTTCATCGTCGGGGATGCCATGGCACACCACATGGTTGAGTGAGGTGCAGGTCGCTTTGGGAAAGCCATGGTAGTTCAGTGGAGCCGGGATCGAGCCCAGCTCATTAACAATATAGTCGTGGCAGAGCCGGTCAATTTCACCCGTGCTGATCCCCGCCTGCACATGAGGAGTGATCATTTCGATGACGCTAGCCGCTTGGCGCCCGGCTTCGCGCATGTGTTCGATTTCAGAAGGCGTCTTGATAGGAACGTTCATGAATGCTCGATATGGGTTCTGAATGGATAATTGAATGGCGCAATTTAAGACCGTCAAACGGGGTGCGACTTCATCTTGGCAATGATCTATGGTATAAAGCCGCGCGCTTTCCTGCAATCGTGATTCCGAGCTTCTTGGCTGGGAAAGACGGCAGTAGGGCAGGGCGATGAATCCGCAGGGTGCTCGTTAACGGGCGCGTTGCTTACTATCAAGCCTTAAAAACACACATGCACCGGCACATGGTCCCGGGTGCCGCTGGCAGCGTTTAACGCGGTCAACGGTCGGATCCATGGGGTGCGTGGAGGCCTAACCCGAGTTTTAGGAGTTCTACCATGTCTCACGTTAATATGCGTGACCTGCTGAAAGCAGGCGCTCACTTCGGCCACCAGACCAAGTACTGGAATCCGAAGATGAGCAAATTTATCTTCGGCGCGCGCAACAAGATTCACATCATCAACCTTGAGCACACCCTTCCGGCGCTGAACGAAGCGATCGATGTGGTCGAGAAGATGGCGGCATCCAACAACAAAATTTTGTTTGTTGGCACCAAGCGCAGCGCTAGCAAGGTAATTAAAGAAGAAGCCAATCGTGCGGGTCAGCACTTCGTCAACCATCGCTGGTTGGGCGGCATGTTGACTAACTTCAAGACCATCCGTCAGTCGATTAAGCGTCTGCGTGATCTTGAAGCTATGCGCGAAGATGGCACCTTTGAGAAGCTGACCAAGAAAGAAGTTTTGGTAGCAACTCGCGAGCAGGAAAAGCTTGAGCGCTCTATCGGCGGTATCAAGAACATGGGCGGCCTACCGGACGCGCTGTTCGTGATCGACGTTGACCATGAGCGTATTGCGATCAACGAAGCCAACAAACTGGGCATCCCGGTTATCGGCGTGGTGGATACTAACTCCAACCCCGATGGCGTTGATTATGTAATCCCAGGCAACGATGACTCTATCCGCGCTATCCAGATCTACGTTAAAGCAATTGCGGATGCGTGTGGTCGTGCCAAAGAAAGTAACGCTCAAGAGTTCGTTGAAGTGACCGAAGAGGCCGCTGCAGCTGAAGACAACACTGCCGCTGAGTAAGTACAGCAGTGGGTGCGGTAAGTAATCTGTGCCGCACCGTGATAAAGGGGGCTATGCCCCCTTTTTCCCGCTACGGGTTTCTTACTGTAGGTTTCTAACTACAAAAGAAGCGCTAGACGGGACGAATTTGCCGGCAGCGTGATACCGGCCCCGCAATACAGAGAGGCATAGGGCAGTGTGATACATGATGGTCATTTATCATGCCTATACTCTGTGTTGCGTCTAACTCTCATAGAACCATTTTAGAGGTGAATTCTTATGGCAGCTATCAGCGCCTCTCAGGTCAAGGAACTTCGCGAACGTACTGGTCTCGGCATGATGGAGTGTAAAAAAGCACTCACCGAAACCGACGGTGATATCGAAGTTGCGATTGAAAACCTGCGTAAAAGCTCAGGTTTAAAAGCGGCGAAGAAAGCCGACCGTATTGCCGCAGAAGGTGTTGTGGTGACGCGTGTAGCAGAAGACGGTAGCTACGGCGTCATGGTTGAAATCAACTCCGAGACTGACTTCGTTGCTCGTGATGACAACTTCATCGCCTTTGCTGACAAAATCGCCGGTGCTTTCTTCACTGCTAAAAGTGAAGATGTCGCCGCCGTAATGGCGGGTGAGCTGGAAACGGCTCGTGAGCAGTTGGTTCAGAAAATCGGTGAGAACATCGGCGTGCGTCGTGCCGTTGTTGTTAATGCTGCTGAAGGTGGCTTGGTGGGTGAATACGTCCATGGTGGTCGTATTGGCGTTCTAACCGTACTGACCGGTGGCACTTCGCAAGTCGCGAAAGACGTTGCTATGCACGTAGCAGCGATCAACCCTGCGGTTGCGCACCCTGCTGATATGCCCCAAGAGCAGTTGGATCAGGAAAAAGCGATTATTCTGGCACAGCCGGATATGGCCGGTAAGCCGGAGCAGATCGCTGAGAAAATGGTTCAAGGCCGCTTGAAAAAGTACCTCGCGGAAAACAGCCTGACCGAACAGCCGTTTGTTAAAGACCCGAACCAGACTGTGGCTGAGTTCGTCAAAGCGGCTGGCGGCGAAGTGGTTGGTTTTACGCGCTTTGAAGTGGGCGAAGGCATCGAGAAAGAAGAAGTCGACTTTGCTAAAGAAGTTATGGAACAGGCTGGCCGTCGCTGAGGTCAGAGGTTTCAGAAAGAAGATGGCGTGCGCGCGAGCGCACGCCTTCGCGTATCCGGCCCCTGTGTAATGAATGCTAGTATAACCGGCTCTTCTGTTCACCGGTTTATGCATAGGGGCTGCCCCGCCTGCCTGTGTTCAGGTCTGCCTCAGGAGAGATGCCATGTCACGTGATGTTGAAGAACCTACCCCCCACGTAGCACCCAGCAAAGGCAAAGCTGAGAGTTCGAAGTCAAAATACAAGCGTATTTTGCTCAAGCTTTCGGGTGAAGCGTTAATGGGTGAACACGATTTTGGTATTGACCCTAAGGTGCTTGACCGCATGGCGCTGGAAATTGGTCAGCTAGTCGGCATTGGGGTTCAGGTGGGTATCGTCATTGGCGGTGGCAACTTGTTCCGCGGCGCGGCGCTCAATGAAGCAGGCATGGACCGCGTGACCGGTGACCATATGGGTATGCTGGCCACCGTGATGAATGCGTTGGCGATGCGCGACGCTTTAGAGCGCTCCAACATCCGTTCGCGGGTGATGTCTGCTATTCCGATGAGCGGTGTGGTAGAGCACTATGACCGCCGAACTGCCATTCGTTATTTAACCTCAGGGGACGTGGTGTTGTTCTCTGCAGGGACGGGCAATCCCTTCTTCACCACCGATTCGGCTGCCTGTTTGCGCGGCATTGAAGTGGATGCGGATGTGGTCATCAAAGCGACCAAAGTGGATGGCGTCTACAATAAAGACCCGGTAAAACACCCCGATGCTGTGAAGTACGACCAGCTCTCTTACGATGACGCCTTAGATCAAAAGCTAGGGGTCATGGATTTGACCGCAATCTGCCTGGTACGCGACCATAATATGCCGGTGCGGGTATTTGATATGAATAAGCCTGGTGCCCTACTAAATATGGTAGTAGGGGGCAAGGAAGGCACGCTGATATACAGAGGGTAATGACGTGATCAACGATATTAAGAAAGATGCCGAATCGCGCATGAAAAAAAGCGTTGAGGCGCTGCACAGTAACTTTAATAAAATTCGTACCGGTCGTGCTCACCCGAGCATATTAGACGCCGTGACTGTGGATTATTACGGCAGCCAGGTACCGCTGAGCCAAGTGGCTTCGGTTAACGTTGAAGATGCTCGTACGCTGACAATTGCGCCTTGGGAGCAGGGCATGGTGCAAAAGATCGAAAAAGCCATCATGACCTCTGATCTTGGCCTTAACCCAGCCAGTGCCGGTAACGTGATTCGTGTACCGATGCCGATGCTGACCGAAGAGACGCGTAAAGGTTACATCAAACAGGCACGTAGCGAAGCCGAGAACGCGCGCGTGGCTATTCGCAACGTACGCCGTGATGCTAATGGTGATTTTAAGTCCCTGTTAAAAGATAAAGACATTACCGAAGACGATCAGCGTGAAGGTGAAGATGCCATTCAAAAGTTGACCGACAAATATATCGCCGAGATCGATAAGGCGTTGGTCGCGAAAGAGCAGGATCTGATGCAGGTATAAACCTGTGCTTTATGCAGCCGCGGGCAGCTTATGCTGCCCGTTTTGCCACACTCTGGCTGGTTTTTTATGACTGATCTTTGGTGCGAGAATCTATGATGCCACCGCAGCTTCCTGAAGAGCAGCCAGACGATGCCTGCACGCCTTCTCAGGCCGGGGAGGCTCCGCCGTCTCATGTTGCTATCATTATGGATGGTAATAATCGCTGGGCGCGCGCACGCGGGCTTTCAGGGGTGCGCGGACACCGCGCAGGTGTAGAAACTGTCCGTGCGGTGATTCAGCGAGCCGCTGAGCGTGAAGTGCAAACGCTGAGTTTGTTTGCTTTCTCCAGTGAAAATTGGAAGCGCCCAGCGGCAGAAGTTAATGCGTTGATGGAGCTGTTTTTGATGGCGCTTAAGCGCGAAGTCAAAAAGCTCAATGAGCGTAATGTTCGTCTTTCAATTATTGGCGAGCAGCGCGGCTTTTCTCACGCCATACAAAAGCATATTCAGCGTGCCGAAGCGTTAACCGCACATAATACGGGGATGCACTTGGTGATTGCCGCCAACTATGGGGGGCAATGGGATATCGCCCGTGCGGCGCGCACCCTGGCCGAGCAAGTCGCTGCAGGCGAGTTAGCGCCGTCGGATATTGACGAAGTCTGCTTTGATCAAGCGATGGGAGTTGATAATGTACCGCCGGTAGATCTGTGTATTCGCACCAGTGGAGAGCAGCGGCTATCTAATTTTATGCTTTGGCAATTGGCTTATGCCGAGCTGCATTTTTCACCGTTGCTATGGCCCGATTTCGGTGCAGAAGCGTTTGATGCAGCGTTAGACGACTTCTGTCAGCGCCGTCGTCGCTTTGGGATGACGGACGAACAAGTAGAGGCGCAAGGTGCTTAAACAGCGGATTATCACTGCAGCCTGGCTAGCGCCGTTGGTGTTGGCTGGCCTGTTTGGATTAGATGGAGGCGCCTTTGCGCTTTTTACGGCGTTTATTGTGCTGCTCGGCACCTGGGAGTGGGCCAATTTAGCTGGCATCACTCGCACCGTGCAGCGTGCTCAGTTAGTGGTCGTGATGGCCGCGTTAATGCTGGTAATGTGGCTGGCCGGTGCTGCAACGGCGGCATGGCCGCTATGGCTGGCTGCCGCCGGTTGGTTGATCAATCTTTACTGGGTGACGCGCTATCCTGCAGCAGGTCAGCAGTGGCAAGCAACTACGCGACGATTGGCGATGGGCCTGTGGGTACTGTTACCTTGCTGGGTCGGTTTTAACGTTCTGCGTGAGAGCGGTATGGCTTGGCTGCTGTTTGTGCTGCTGCTGGTGTGGTGTGCTGATATCGGCGCCTACTTCGTGGGCCGCAACTGGGGTAAACGCAAGCTGGCGCCTAATGTAAGCCCTGGCAAATCCTGGGAAGGCGTTTACGGTGGCTTGGCGGCGACTGCTGTCCTGGCCATTCTGTTTGCATGGTGGTTATCGCTGGGTATGGCCGGTGGGCTCATGCTTATTTTAGTGACAGGGGTCGTTACGTTGACCTCCGTGCTTGGAGATTTGCTGGAGAGCATGCTCAAGCGCCACCGCAATATCAAAGATTCCAGTCAACTGCTGCCTGGTCATGGTGGCGTTTTAGACCGAATCGATAGCCTGACGGCGGCTATCCCGCTGTTTGCGCTGCTCTATCTTGAAGTGCTCGTACAGGTGCTTGTTCAGGGGCCATCGCTATGAGCCAACAGCAAACTCAGCCCCCCAGGCAGCGCGTAACGGTGCTTGGGTCGACAGGCTCGATCGGCACTAGCACGCTGGATGTAATCGGTCGTCATCCCGACCGCTATAGCGTCCACGCACTTACCGCACACACGTCTAAGGAGTTACTGTTAGCTCAGTGCTTAATACACCGCCCTGCGGTTGCGGTGCTGGATGATGAAGCCGATGCCGCATGGCTTCGCCAAGAACTCAAACGTGCAGATCAGTTAACTGAGGTGAACGCAGGTCCTGAAGCACTGTGCGAGGTTTCTCGAGACGCGAGCGTAGACTGTGTCATGGCAGCCATCGTGGGTGCCGCGGGCTTGCTGCCCGCGCTAGCCGCCGCCGAGGCAGGCAAGCGCATACTACTGGCCAATAAAGAGGCGCTGGTGATGAGCGGCGCGCTGTTTATGGACGCCGTTTCACGCTCGGGCGCAACACTATTACCAATTGATTCCGAACATAATGCCATTTACCAGTGTCTACCTGCGGAGCACCGCGGCGGGCTGGTTAAACACGGCGTCCGTCAGCTGATGCTAACGGCCTCTGGAGGGCCGTTTCGTACCTGGAGTCAGGCTGAGATTGATAACGTGACTCCCGAGCAGGCCTGCGCTCACCCAAACTGGTCGATGGGACGTAAAATCTCAGTAGATAGCGCCACGCTAATGAATAAAGGGCTTGAGCTGATAGAGGCATGCTGGCTATTCGATGCTAAGCCCGAACAGATTCAAGTGGTGGTGCACCCGCAAAGCGTGATTCACTCCATGGCGGCGTATCATGATGGTTCGGTGATTGCCCAGTTAGGTAATCCTGATATGCGTACCCCCATTGCCTATGGGCTCGCATGGCCTGAAAGAATTGACGCCGGGGTCGAGACGCTGGATCTTTTTCAAGTAGCGCGGCTCGACTTTGAGGCGCCGGATGAAGACCGGTTCCCCTGCCTGGGGCTTGCGCGTCAAGCCATGCAACAGGGCGGGATGGCGCCTGTTGTGTTAAATGCAGCCAATGAAGTTGCGGTTGAGGCTTTCCTTCAGCGGCAGCTAGGTTTTACGGCGATTGGACAGCTGGTGACCGACGTCTTATCGCGACCCTATGAAGGCCGGGTCGATAGCCTTGAAAGCGTTTTAGCAACCGATCGATGGGCACGACAGCAGGCATTGGAGCTGGTAACAAGGTGGTCCGCTTAGGCATTCGCTGGGCTGGTCGTTAAGCGCGGGGCGTTAAGGAGCGTAGTGTGGGCCTGATACAGAATATTTTAGCGGTCATTGTAGTTTTGGGCCTATTGGTAACCTTTCACGAGTTTGGCCACTTTTGGGTGGCAAGACGTTGTGGTGTCAAAGTGCTGCGTTTTTCGGTCGGCTTTGGCAAGCCTCTATGGTCGCGGGTAGACCGCCAAGGCACTGAGTATGCAATAGCCGCCATTCCGCTGGGTGGCTATGTCAAAATGCTCGATGAGCGCGAAGCGCCAGTGCCGGAAGATCAGCTCGACCAGGCGTTTAATCGCAAGACAGTCTGGCAGCGCATTGCTATTGTGGCCGCGGGGCCGATCGCGAATTTCTTGCTGGCGATTGTTGCCTACTGGGCGCTGTTTGTCGCGGGAACCACCGTAGTCTCGCCGATGGTCGGCAGCATTGTGCCTGACTCGCCGGCCGCTGAGGCCGGACTTGCCCATGGCGATGAAATTATTGCTATTCAGGGCGATGAGATGCGCTCTTGGGAAGACGTGAATCTGAAGCTAGTGTCGATTATTGGTTTCAGTGGTGAGCTGGCTATCGACGCACGTCCTGAAGGAGCCACTGGCGCGCAACGCTTTGTTTTACCTGTTACCGATTATTTGGTTCGCCAAGACCCGCCACAGCCGCTGCAAACACTGGGCATCACTCCTTGGCAGCCGGAATTCCCGGCAATTTTAGGCCAAGTGGTCAGTGGTGAAGCAGCGGAACAAGCCGGCCTCATGGCGGGCGACACAATGGTCGCAATTAACGGCGAGCCAGTAGATGATTGGATGCACTTCGTCAGCCTCGTTCGGAGTCATCCTGGAGAAACGCTACAGCTCACCTATGAACGTGACGGTAGTCAGTCGACGGTTGCATTGACCCCAGGACGTAACAGTCTAGAAAGTGGGGTTGAAATTGGCTATATCGGTGCCGGTGCCCAGCAGGTCGAGTGGCCCGACGAGTTTCAGCGTGAAATTCGCTATGGCCCTATCGAGGCAGTAGGGCAGGCGCTAACACGCACTGGCGAGATGACGCTGCTCACCGTTGATGCTATTCGCAAAATGTTGGTGGGACTGATTTCACCCTCCAATCTGTCCGGGCCGATCACTATTGCGCAGGTATCTGGTGATTCAGCACGTGCGGGGATGGAAGCGTTTATAGGTTTTCTAGCGTATCTTTCCATCAGCCTTGGGGTGCTTAATCTATTGCCTATCCCGGTGCTTGATGGTGGTCACTTGCTTTATTATTTTATGGAGGTCGTGCGTGGACGACCAGTATCTGAAAAAACACAAGCTGTAGGATTGCGCATTGGGCTTGCCATGGTCGGCACCCTAATGTTGATGGCCCTCTATTTTGATCTGATGCGCCTGTGGTAATGACGCGTGTAGCGCGCAGGATGGCCTTGTCATCTGCCTGCACAAATGTATATGGTGCCTTTCTGGAATGAACGGCAGACCAACGCGAGCGAATTGACTGCATGAAAATCAAGACCCTTGGAATGGCGGCACTCTTGCTGGCAGGCGCCAGCGGCGCCCAAGCACAATCCTTTGATGTTTCAGACATTCGAGTGGAAGGACTGCAGCGGGTATCCGCCGCCTCGGTCTTCAATGCATTTCCGGTAAGCGCCAATGAGCATGTCAGCGAAGCGCAGTTAGCTGCTGCTGCCCGTGACTTGTTTGCCACCGGGCTTTTTGACGATGTCTCTCTGGCCCGCGAGGGAGACGTGCTGATCATTCAAGTCGTCGAGCGTCCGACCATTGCACGGCTGGAGATTAGCGGCAACGATCAGATATCCGAAGAAGATTTACGCAATGGTTTGCGTGAATCGGGACTCTCGGAAGGCCAAGTACTGGAGCTCTCCACGCTTGAAGAGATTCAGCGTGAACTAGAGGGCGTATACCAGTCTCAGGGTCGTTATAGCGCCAGTATTGATACTGAAGTTGAAGAGGTTGATGAAGGCCGCGTTCAGGTCAATATCAATATCAACGAAGGTGAAGTGGCCAAGATTCGTCAAATCAATATCGTGGGTAATGAAGCCTTTGACGATGAAACGCTACGTGAGGTATTCGAACTAAATGATCGGCCAGGGCGTATTTTTGGCTGGTTCTCAAGCAATGAGTACTCCCGTGAAGCGCTATCCGGTGATATAGAACGACTACGTTCATTCTATTTGGATCGTGGTTACGTCAACTTTGATGTGACATCGACTCAAGTGTCGATTGGCCCGGAAAAATCCGAAATTTTTATTACCTTGAACGTTGATGAAGGCAACCAGTACCGCGTTGGCAATATTCGTTTCGCAGGCGACCTGCAGATCAGCGAAAATGAAGCCCGCCAGCTGCTGACTGTCGAAGAGGGTGAGATTTTTTCCCGCGGTGATGTCAATACATCTACGGAAGCGCTACGCCAGCGTTTAGGCGCTGAAGGTTTCGCCTTTGCTGATATTCAGGGCGTGCCTGAAATGTCAGACGATGGTGAAACGGTTGATCTGGTCATTGCCGTTAATCCTGGCGAGCGTGCCTACGTGCGTCGCATCGAGTTCTTCGGTAACACCACGACTCAGGATGAAGTGCTACGCCGTGAGATGACGCAGTTGGAAGGCGCACCTGCTTCCACCGAAGCCATTACACAATCGCGTCAGCGTTTAGAGCGCCTGGGCTTCTTTAGTCAAGTCGAGGTGGATACGCAGCCTGTGCCGGGCGAACCTGACTTACTCGACGTCACCTATACCGTTGAAGAGCAGCCTTCAGGCTCCGTTTCTGCAAGCGTTGGTTTCTCGCAAAGTGCCGGTGTTATTTACGGCGTCGGCCTATCGCAGAACAACTTCCTGGGCACGGGTAACCGGGTCAACGTGGGCGCGCAGCGCAGTGATACTTTTACCAGCGTTAACTTCGGTTTTACCGACCCTTACTGGACCCTGGACGGGATTTCTCGCGGTTATAACCTGTTCTACCGCGAAACCGACTATGCCGACTCAGATATTTCGACCTTCTCGACGGATGCCTATGGTGCCGGAATCAACTTCGGTTACCCCGTTAGCGAGCTGTCGCGGCTTAACTTCGGTGCCAGCGTTGAAGATTTAACAGTCAAAACCTACTCCGATACTGCCTCGGAAATTCGCCGCTATGTTGAAGATGAAGGTAAAAATGCTCAAAGTCTGAAGCTAACTGCCAGTTGGACTCGTAACAACCTAAACCGCGGCATCATGCCGACGGATGGTAACTACCAGCGTCTGTCGGTAGAAACGGGCGTCCCCGGTAGCGATGCAGAGTATTACAAACTGCGCGCGCGGGCTCAGCAGCTTTTCCCAATTAACAATGACGAGACCTGGGCGTTCAAATTTACCGGCAATGTCGGCTATGCCGATACGCTGGGTGGTAACGATCCTTATCCGTTCTATGAAAACTTCTACGCGGGCGGCCTAGGCTCAGTGCGTGGCTTTACGTCGAATACCCTTGGTCAACCCACTACGCCTGCAACTGAAGGCGGCCGGGATCGTACCTTGGGCGGTAACGTTTCAATTGAAGGCAGCGCCGAGATCATTTTCCCGATGCCCTTTGTTGAGGACCAGCGTGCGCTGCAAACATCGCTGTTCTTGGATGGCGGTAACACGTTCCTGAGTTCGTGCTACGACGTGCTTGCAGAAGACGCCGGCCGTCAGCAGTGTAACTCCGGTGTTGATCTTGGTGATTTACGCTACAGCGCCGGTATTGGCCTCTCTTGGCTGACGCCGGTGGGCCCGCTGACCTTTAGCGTCGCCGAACCATTGAACGATGAGAGCGGAGACGATACTCAGTTCTTCCAGTTCTCACTGGGGCAAACGTTCTAAGGGATGATTGTTCTAAGAGGCAATTATTCAAAAGGGCAGTCGTTCTAAAATTGCTAGTCCGCGTGCCATGGTGGTGCGCACTAGCGTGACCTAAGGAGTTAACACAATGCGTAAACTGACAGCGGTTGTATGCCTGTTGGGCGCGATGATTTTGCCTGCCCACGCTGCAGAAGTCGCCGTATTGGACTGGCGCGCGGCGCTGATGAACACTCAGTCCGCGCAAGCTTCACTGAGCAGCCTTGAAGGGCAAATCGGTAATCAGCAGCGTGAAGCTCAGAACCTGGGCAATGAGCTCCAGCAGCTCCAGCAGCGTCTTCAGAACGAAGGCGAAGCCATGGCGGAGTCCCAGCGCGAATCATTGATTGGCGAGCTGCAGCAAAAAGGCAGCCGCTTTGAACAGCTTCGTCAGGAAGTGATGCAGGCCCAGCAACGCTCTGAGCAGCAGTTCTTAGAGGGGGCTGAGGCGAAGCTGGAGCAGGCGGTTGCGCAGGTGCTCGAGCGTCACGACATTGATGTACTGGTCGAGCCCCAAGGTGTACTGCACTCAGGAGTTGATCTGCCTAATGTGACCGATGAAGTCACGCAGATATTTGACACCTTGAACTAATTTTAAACGATGATTGGTGTGGCTAGGCCACACCAAAGCTTCTTTAGGCTCCCATGACGCACGCTTCACATCACCTTACCCTCGCAGACATTGCTCGCCATTTGGGTGTTGCCGTTAGCGGTAATGCCCAGCAGCCGATACGTGGTTTGGCGACGCTAAAAGAAGCGCAGCCGGATCAAGTGGCTTTTCTGGCCAATCGCGCCTATTTGAAAGATTTGGCAACGACGAAAGCGGCGGCGGTACTGCTGCACCCTGAACATGGCAAACACTGCCCGGTCCCGCGTCTTGAAATCGATAATCCTTACTTGGGCTACGCCAAGCTATCCCAGCTGTTTGATCCATTGCCGGCTCGCGACGTCATTGGCATTCACCCAACTGCGGTAGTGGGTGAAAACGTAGTGCTAGGCACTGATGTTTCCATTCAGGCGCATGCGGTGATTGAGGCCGGTGTAGTGCTGGGTGACCGCGTAGTGGTTGGGGCTGGCAGCGTTATAGGAGCCGACAGTATTATCGGTGAAGCGACGCGCTTGCATGCCAATGTCACTCTCTGTCATGGCGTTGTGATTGGTAAGAGGGGAATCTTGCAAAGCGGCTGTGTAATCGGCGGTGATGGGTTCGGCTTTGCTCATGACGGCGCGGGCTGGCATAAAATTGCCCAGCTGGGGGGCGTTGTGCTCGGTGATGACGTTGAAGTGGGGAGCTGTTCCAGTATTGATCGCGGTGCCCTAGGCGACACGGTAATTGGTGACGACGTCAAAATTGATAGTCAGGTACAAATTGCTCATAACGTGATCATTGGCGACCACAGCGCTCTAGCGGGCTGTGTCGGTGTTGCAGGCTCTACCAAGGTTGGTAAGCACTGTATGCTGGGCGGTGGTGTCGGTTTATCTGGTCATTTGACCATCTGCGATGGCGTGCAGGTGACGGGAATGAGCTTGGTAACGAACTCAATCCATGAGCCAGGGGTATACTCCTCCGGAACTGGAGCCATGCCCAATGCTCAGTGGCGAAAAAACGCCGTACGTTTTAAACAGCTTGACGACATCGCTAAGCGCTTAGCGAGACTGGAAAAAAAGCAACGTGATTAGTAAACGGGCTGAGTCATCACTGAGTGATTTACCCGCTGTTGGCTTGAGGCTAGGTAGCAGCGCGGTATAATCCTCAGCCTTTTAACCAGCAGGCGTGCTGGTATTTGCCTGACGCTCTTCAGGAGTTGCAGGTTTTTTGTCATTTTAGAGGTCGCTACGATGGTTATGGATATTAATGAAATTCGCGAATACTTGCCCCACCGTTATCCCTTTTTACTGGTGGATCGAGTAACGCAACTGACCACTGGCGAATCCATCGTTGCGTACAAAAATGTCAGCA
The DNA here is from genome assembly GCF_059448525.1 of Vreelandella sp. ssv. Lineage (NCBI taxonomy): Bacteria > Pseudomonadati > Pseudomonadota > Gammaproteobacteria > Oceanospirillales > Halomonadaceae > Vreelandella > Vreelandella sp. ssv. The sequence continues at coordinate 507,212 of NZ_CM182545.1, forward strand.
TTAATGAACCGTTCTTCAACGGCCACTTTCCCCATCATCCGATTATGCCCGGTGTGTTAGTGCTCGAAGCCCTTGCTCAGGTATGCGGCATTCTTGGTTTTAAAACGGTCAATAAATTACCTGCCGATGGCTACGTTTATTATCTGGTCGGCAGTGATAATGTGCGCTTCAAGCGTCCGGTGATGCCGGGTGACAGGCTCACCTTGGAAGCTGACGTGATTAAAGGTAAACGGGGTATCTGGAAGTTTGCATGTCGAGCCACGGTTGATGGTGAGCTGGCCTGTGAAGCGGAAATCATTTGTGCCGAGAGGAAGGTGGCTTGATACATCCTACTGCACTGGTCGACCCGACGGCTCGCCTTGCTGAGGACGTTGAGGTAGGCCCTTTTAGCATCATCGGAGCAGATGTCACTATCGGCGCTGGCTCGGTCATTGGCCCGCATGTGGTGGTTAAAGGCCCTACGACGCTAGGCGAGCGTACGCGTATCTTTCAGTTTGCCTCGGTAGGTGAAGACTGTCAGGATAAAAAATACGCTGGCGAGCCGACGCGTTTAGTGATGGGCGACGATAACGTTATACGCGAAGGCGCCACGATTCACCGTGGCACCGTTCAGGACCGTAGTGAAACCACCATTGGTTCTCGCAATTTGTTTATGGCCTACGTCCACGTGGGTCATGACTGCATCATTGGTAGCGACTGCATTTTAGCCAACCAGGTGACCCTGGCTGGCCACGTGACCGTTGGCGATCATGTGATTCTAGGTGGCTTGGCGGCGGTGCATCAATTCTGCCACTTTGGCGATCACGCCATGGCCGGTGGTGGTTCGATTATTACTAAAGATACGCCCGCGTACATTATGATTAATGGCAATCCTGCAGAAGCTCGTGGTCTCAACCTCGTGGGCTTGAAGCGGCGTGGCTTTAGCCGCGAAGCGATTAGTGCATTAACTGCCGCGTATAAAATGGTCTATCGTCAGGGGCTGACGATCGAGCAGGCGCTTGTTGAAATGCGTAGTCGCTTTGAACTACCTGAAGTTGAACATTTTGCCGCCTCTATTGAGCGCTCGACCCGCGGCATCACCCGCTAACCTATGTTACATCGTCTGTGATCTTGCAATGATGACCCTGCACCGCGTCTACCTCGTGGCCGGAGAGCTCTCCGGCGATATCCTTGGCGCTGGGCTGATGCGTGAACTCAAAGCACGTCATCCAGATGTCGAGTTCCGCGGTATTGGTGGGCCGCGCATGCAGGCAGAGGGCATGGAGAGCCGCTTCCCTTTAGAGACCCTCGCGGTAATGGGGCTGGTTGAAGTGCTCAAGCACCTCCCAGAGCTGATCCGCGTGCGTCGCACCCTAAAAGCCGAAGCCTTGGCCTGGCAGCCAGACATTATGCTCGGCATCGATGCGCCTGATTTCAATTTAGGGCTGGAGCGCCAGCTTCATGAAGCGGGTATTACCACCGCCCACTACGTGAGCCCTTCCGTGTGGGCGTGGCGACAGGGGCGGGTCAAAGGTATTGCCAGGTCGGTAGACGGCATGCTGACACTGCTCCCCTTTGAAGCCGCCTTCTATCGCGAACACCGTGTTCCCGTCGCCTTTGTGGGTCACCCTCTGGCCGACGAAATGCCGTTGGAAAATGACCGAGTTGCCACCCGCCAAGCGCTGGAGCTGGGGCCTGATAGCCAAGTGTTGGCGCTGCTGCCAGGCTCCCGGGCCAATGAAATTCGCTTTTTGGGTGATACCTTTCTTAACGCTGCCGAACAGCTATGCCAGCGCCACCCATCGCTGCAAGTGGTGATTCCTGCGGCCACACCTGATCGTCGTCGTGAAATCAGCGCACTTCTGACTAATTACCCGCTGCTGATGGAGCGTACTGCGTTGCTAGATGGTCAAGCCCGCGAAGCGATGGTGGCTAGCGATGTTGTACTGCTGGCCTCGGGCACCGCCGCGCTGGAAGCCATGCTATGTCACCGCCCCATGTTGGTGGCTTATAAGATGGCACCAGTCACTCACTGGTTGGCGAAACGAATGGTCAAAACCCAGTGGGTATCGCTGCCCAATCTGATTGCCCAGGAGACGCTGGTGCCTGAACTGATTCAGGACGCCGCCTCGCCAGAGGCTATTGCCGACCAGCTCAGTACCATGCTGTCAGATGAGGCAGGCCGCCATGCGTTGGAAGCGCACTTTGCCGAGATGCATGCCACCCTCCAGCGCAACGCCAGTCGCCGTGCCGCTGAGGCGATCGGCCTATTGGCAGCAGGTCAGCCTCTGGAGACTGCTGATGACCATTGAACACTGGTTGATTGAGCACAAGGATTATACGACGCTTGAAATTGCCTATAGCGGCGAGATGTTAGCGGGAGTGGATGAAGTAGGGCGTGGCCCGCTAATCGGCAGTGTGGTCGCGGCTGCGGTGATTCTTGACCCAGCTAAACCGATTGAAGGTCTCAGCGACTCCAAAAAGCTCACTGCACGCAAGCGTGAAGCGCTGGACAGCCAGATTCGCGAGCGAGCGTTAGCCTTTGCCGTGGCAGAAGCCAGCGCCGCCGAAGTGGATGCACTGAATATTTACCACGCCACCCACTTAGCCATGCGTCGAGCCATTGATGCACTGGCACCGGCGGCGGAATATCTACTTGTCGATGGCAATAAATTACCTGGTCATCTGCTGCCTGGGCAGGCCGTGGTGAAGGGCGATGCGCGTCACGCGGCCATCGCTGCCGCTTCAATTCTGGCCAAGGTTGCGCGGGATGCCCAAATGGTTGCCTTGGATGAGTGTTATCCTGAGTATGGTTTTGCGCGCCATAAAGGCTACCCGACCAAAGAGCACCTGACGGCGCTTGCAGCTCACGGGCCCCTGGCCGAACATCGTCGTAGCTTTTCGCCGGTGCAGCGTCAGTTGGCGCTGCTTTAACGTATTTCTTCTTCATCTAGCGTATTTCTGAGAGTCTCATGACGGTCCCGTTCGTTCATTTACGTTTGCACAGTGAATACTCCCTGGTCGACGGCCTGGTTAAGCTCAAATCGCTGGTCAGCACGACCGCTGAGCGGGCGATGCCAGCGCTGGCGCTGACGGATGAAACTAACCTGTTTGGTTTGGTTAAGTTCTACAAAGCCGCCCAAGGGGCGGGATTAAAGCCGATTATTGGCAGCGATTTATGGCTGCAAAACCCCCACGACGAATCGCACCCCTATCGGCTAACGCTGCTGGCCATGAATGACGTTGGCTATCGCAATCTTACCGAATTGATCTCGAAAGGCTGGACCCATGGCCAGCGGCAGGGGCGCGCCATTCTCGATAAGCAGTGGGTATTAGAGCAGAGCGAAGGCTTGATTGCGCTTTCCGGTGCGCGGGAGGGTGAGATTGGCCGCCACCTGCTCTCTGATCATGAGCCTGAAGCGCGCCAACTGCTGGAAGAGTGGCAGGTAGCGTTTCCCGAACGTTTTTATTTAGAGTTAGTTCGCACCGGGCGCCCATTGGAAGAGGCCTGCGTTCACGCTAGCGTCAAGCTGGCCATTGAAACAGGCACACCGGTGGTAGCGACCAACGACGTTCGCTTTTTAGAGCGCGATGATTACTGGGCCCACGAAACCCGCGTCGCCATCGGCGAAGGCAAAGCGTTGGATGATCCACGCCGTGAACGCCGTTACACCGAAGAGCAGTACCTAAAAAGCCCCGACGAGATGGCGGCGCTGTTTGCGGATATTCCCGAAGCGCTGGAAAACAGCGTGATGATCGCTGAACGCTGCAGCGTGAACGTGCGTCTGGGCGAGATTTTCCTGCCCGAGTTCGAAATTCCTGAGGGCATGACCCAGGATGAGTTCTTCCGCAAGGTCTCTCACGATGGTCTGACGGATCGACTCGACTTTCTCTTCCCTGTTGAGCGCTATCCCCGCGACAGCGACGAGTACAAGGCGATCGACCAGCGCTACCGCGATCGGCTGGAGTTTGAGCTAAACGTCATTATCCAGATGGGCTTTCCTGGCTACTTCCTGATCGTAATGGACTTTATTCAGTGGGCCAAGGACAACAGCGTGCCGGTAGGCCCGGGTCGTGGTTCCGGTGCTGGTTCGCTGGTGGCCTATGCACAAAAGATTACCGATCTGGACCCGATCGGCTATGACCTGCTGTTCGAGCGCTTTCTGAACCCGGAACGTGTCTCCATGCCCGACTTTGACGTCGATTTCTGTATGGAGAAACGCGATAAGGTGATCGAGTACGTGGCCGAGCGCTACGGGCGCAATGCGGTTTCTCAGATCGTTACCTTTGGCACCATGGCCGCCAAGGCCGTAGTGCGTGATGTTGCACGCGCTCAGGGTCGCCCCTACTCGCTGGGCGACAAGCTTTCCAAACTGATCCCCTTTGAAGTGGGCATGACCCTGGCCAAAGCCATTGAGCAGGAGCCCGCGCTCAAAGAGTTTATCGGCAACGATGAAGAAGCCGAGGAGATCTGGGAGATGGCCCTCAAGCTTGAGGGCACCACCCGGGGTACCGGTAAGCACGCCGGAGGCGTGGTCATCGCACCGACCAAACTGACTGACTTCTCGCCGCTGTTGTGCGACGAAGATGGCTCTGGCTTGGTGGTGCAGTTCGATAAAAACGATATCGAAGAGGCGGGGCTGGTCAAGTTCGACTTTCTGGGTTTGAGGACGCTGACGATTATCGACTGGGCACTGGAGATGGTCGATAAGGTGCGCAGCGTTAATGGCCAGGGGCCGCTCAAAATCGAGAGCATCCCGTTGGACGACGCGCCGACCTTTGAAATGCTCAAGCGCGCTGAAACCACGGCGGTATTCCAGCTTGAATCTCGCGGCATGAAAGAGCTGATCAAGCGCCTGCTGCCCGACTCGCTGGACGATATGATCGCTCTGGTGGCATTGTTCCGCCCTGGCCCGCTGCAGTCGGGCATGGTGGATGACTTTATCAACCGTAAGCACGGCCGGGCGGAAGTCTCTTATCCCCACCCTGATTACCAGCACGAACTGTTGAAACCCGTGTTGGCGCCTACCTACGGCATCATCCTCTACCAAGAGCAGGTCATGCAGATCGCTCAGGTAATGGCAGGCTACAGCCTCGGCCAAGCCGATATGTTGCGCCGGGCCATGGGTAAGAAAAAGCCTGAAGAGATGGCCAAGCAGCGCGACGGCTTCATGGAGGGTTGTGCTGCCAACGGTATCGATAAAGACCTCGCCGGTAACATCTTTGACCTAGTAGAGAAATTCGCCGGTTACGGTTTTAACAAGTCGCACTCGGCCGCCTACGCCTTGGTTTCCTACCAAACTGCGTGGCTAAAAGCCCACTACCCGGGGCCTTTTATGGCTGCGGTGATGTCCACGGAAATGGACAACCTGGATAAAGTGGTACCGCTGATTGAGGAGTGTCGCAACCTCAAGCTCACTGTGACTCCACCCAATGTTAACGTCGGTGGTTATAAATTCACCGTCGATACCGATGCGCGGGTAGTTTACGGCCTGGGCGCGATTCGCGGCGTGGGCGAAGGCCCGATTGGCGCCATTGTCGAAGCCCGTGAGGCAGACGGCCCGTTTAAGGATATCTTCGACTTCTGTCGTCGCATGGATCCCAAGCGGATGAATAAGCGCACTCTGGAAGCACTGATTCGCTCCGGCGCGCTGGATACCATCGGTCCCAATCGCGCGGTGCTTTTTGCAGCCATGGAAGACGCGTTGAAAGCTGCCGCCCAGAACCATACCAATCAAAACCTGGGTATGCTGGATATGTTCGGCGATGCCTTCGTTGAAGCCGACGACAGTGATAGCAACGTTTACGCTGAATATATCAACGCCCGAGAGTGGACCGATCGCGAGCGTCTCTCCGGGGAGAAAGACACCTTAGGGCTTTACCTGACGGGGCATCCGATCGACGAGTACGAGCGCGAATTAAAGCGCTTTGTCTCGACGCGGATCAGCGATTTAAAGCCCTCCCGCGATCCCCAGCGTGTGGCAGGTCTGGTGGTCGGCGTGCGTACCATGAAGTCCAAGCGCGGCGATACCATGGCGTTTATTACCCTGGATGACCGCACTGGCCGTATTGAAGCTTCGCTGTTTGGGGAGCTATTTGAACAGTTGCGCGGTCAGATTGAGGCCGATCAAGTGCTCATTGTAGAGGGCGAGGTCTCCAGTGATGAATTCTCGGGTGGCCTGCGCCTGCGGGGTAAAGACGTTACGCCGATGGTGACGGCGCGTATTCGCTACGGCCAATCGGTGGAACTGGCGCTGGACGCCGAACAAATCAATGGCCGCTTAATTGAAACCCTGCGCGACAGCTTGACGCCGTATCGCGATCAGGAAGGCTTACCGGTACGTCTGCAGTACCGCCACCCGGCAGCCGTGGCGTGGTTGGAACTCGCCGATGAGTGGAAAGTCGCCCCGAGTGACGATTTACTGCTGGCGCTGCGGGATGTGCAGGGCCAGGCGGGCGTGCAGCTACGTTATCGTTAAAAAGTATCGCCAACGGGTAATCGAGCGAGCACCCACCTTGCGTAGCAGGGTCAGGGTGCGATAATGCTCTCTATACTCTTTACACACATATGCATGCTTATTTTGACCAGGCAGAGCCGATGAATCCTAATTATCTCGATTTTGAACAGCCCATTGCCGAACTTCAGGCAAAAATTGAAGAGCTGCGTTTGGTCAGCTCTGATAGCCAAGTGAACCTTTCTGACGAGATCTCTCGGCTGGAAGAGAAAAGCCGTAAGCTGACGGAATCGATCTTCAAGGATTTGACTCCCTGGCAGGTTTCGCAAATATCTCGTCACCCCCAGCGGCCCTATACGCTGGACTATCTTGAACACATCTTCACCGACTTTGACGAGTTACACGGTGATCGCAATTTCGCCGATGATGCAGCGCTAGTGGGTGGCATAGCGCGGTTGAACGACGCGCCGGTGATGGTGATTGGTCATCAAAAAGGCCGCGATGTAAAAGAGAAAGTGCGTCGTAACTTCGGTATGCCGCGCCCCGAGGGCTACCGCAAAGCGTGCCGTCTGATGGAAATGGCCGAGCGCTTCAAGATGCCGATTCTAACCTTTATCGATACACCAGGGGCTTATCCCGGCATCGATGCGGAAGAGCGTGGCCAATCAGAGGCCATCGCCTATAATCTGGCCGTTATGTCGCGACTGAAAACACCGATTATCTCTACCGTGGTCGGTGAAGGCGGCTCCGGTGGCGCGCTTGCCATTGGCGTATGCGACGAGCTGCAAATGCTGCAGTACTCCACCTACTCGGTGATCTCGCCGGAAGGCTGTGCCTCGATTCTGTGGAAGAGCGCCACCAAAGCCTCTGACGCCGCTCAGGCCATGGGAATTACCGCTGAACGGCTAAAAGAGTTGGGTTTTGTCGACTCACTGATTAAGGAGCCGCTTGGTGGTTCTCACCGCCACCCGCTCACCACCGCTGAACGGGTCAAGGAGGCGCTGACCGCCAGCCTGGAGCGTTTGCAGGCGATGGACACTGACGCGCTGCTTGAGCGTCGCTATAAACGTTTAATGAGCTATGGCGCCCCAGCCGCTTAATTTGCTGCAAGGCTTACTCAATGACGCCCTGGCGGAAACCCCGCCGGGGCGCTCTGTTTGGGTAGCACTCTCGGGTGGTTTGGACTCCTGCCTGCTGCTCACATTAGCCGCAGAAGTCTGCGAGCAAGCAGACCGTCGCTTGCAGGCCATCCACATTAACCACGGCCTTCAGGCGGCAGCGCAGACGTTCGAAGCACACTGCCGAGAGATGTGTGTGCGTTTAAACGTGCCGCTGACAGTGGTCAATGTAGCGGTAGATGCCAAGGGCCAAGGCATCGAAGGCGCCGCCCGCAATGCCCGTTATAAGGCCTTCTTTGCGACCATTCCAGCAGGGGATACGCTTTGGCTGGCCCAGCACCAGGATGATCAGGCGGAAACCTTTCTGCTTGCTGCCCTGCGCGGCAGTGGCGTACGCGGTCTGGCGGGCATGCCGTGCCGGCGCGCTACCAACGGGGTGACGCTGGTGCGTCCATGGCTAACGGCGCGACGGGCCGAGCTTGAAGCCGCGTCGCAAACGCTTGCACTGACCTGGTGCGAGGATCCCACTAATACCGATATCACGTTTGACCGTAACCGGTTGCGCCACCGGGTGCTGCCTGCGATGCGCGAGCGTTGGCCTAATGCATCTGCTGCGCTGGCGAGTAGCGCTGCTCATGCCAGCGAAGCAGATGCCGTGCTTGCCGAGTACCTAGAAGCGGAGCTAGCGGAACTTATGAGCGCACAGGCGCAGCTGGATGCGATCGCCTTGATGCAGCGCTCACGTCCGCGCCAGCGGCTGTTGGTGCGCGCACTTTGCTATCAGCAGGGCTTGCCGACGCCGCCCCAGAAGCGCTTAGAGAGCCTGTTAGACCAGCTATCAGCTAAAGCAGGTGCCGAAGTATGCGTTGAGTGGCCGGGCGCTCAGGCGCGCCTGTGGCGCCAGCGGCTCTACTTGATGGCTCCCGTTGACGCGCTGCTAACCTGGGAGGCTAGCTGGAATGGCCAAACGCCGCTGAATACGCCTTTAGGACCACTAGGCTGGCAAGTGGCGCCATCTTCACTGCTTTCGCAGCCATCTTTTCAGATGTTCAGGGTCACCTGGCGGAAGGGCGGGGAGGTCATTCAGCTCGCCGGGCGAGGTCGGCGTGATGTAAAGCGGTTGCTTCAAGAGGCTGATGTGCCGCCCTGGGAGCGCGAGCGTCTGGTGGTCATTATGCAGGCTGATGCCTGTTTAGGCGTGATTAGCCCCCCCGACAAGCTGCTATGGCAGGCCGAGGGGGTCGTTTTTACACGTATGACTTCGTTTCTTGAATCACAAGTTTGAAGCCAGCGGCATCCATGAAGGCTTGCTCTTGCTCTAAATCGGTACTTAGCAGAGTGGGTTCATCGCTGTCGGGCAGTGTAATCGTCAGGCTGTCGCTATCGGCACTTATCTCAGGCAGTGAGGGAGCAGTTTCAGGGCGCGAATGGTTGAGCAGTACAGCTAATCGCAGCAGCCGGGCGAGCTTCTGAGTGACTGCCTGCTGTGCTTCAGGCAGCGCCTGCCACTCTTTGAGCGGAAATTTGCGCCGATGGGCGCGCACTAAAAACGCCAGCTGTCGCTGTTCTGGACGTGAAAATCCGGCGAGATCAGAGTGTTCCAGTAGGTAAGCGCCGTGGCGATGAAACTGACTATGGGAAATCGCTAGGCCGATTTCATGCACGTGACTGGCCCACTGCAAATAACGCGCTTGATCAGGGTTCAGCGACCACGCATGGCGTACCTGATTAAATAAGCGCTCGGCAGTGTCGGCAACGTTGAGCCCTTGTCGAGTATCCACATCGTAAGTGCGTTTCAGCGACTCCAGGCTTTTTGAGCGAGAATCTTCCGCACTATTGCGCCCGGCCATGTCGTAAAGCACCCCTTCCCGCAGGGCGCCGTCGGCGAAGCGCATCTGGGTTAAATCAAAAGCTTCAAAAATCGCCCCAAGAATGGCAATGCCTGCTGGGAAGACTTTGGCGCGATCGGCTTTGAGGCCTTCCAGCTCGACTTTATCCAACTGCTTGCACTTCAGCAGCCGCTCACGCAGTTTTTTCAATCCGCCACGGGTGATAACACCCTCGTGAGGCGTATCGCCGTAAGCGTAAAGTACGCTGGCGGTGGCCTTGATCGTGCCGCTGGAGCCGACCGGGTCATCCCAACCCAGGCGCTGATAAGGGCGCTGAATATTGGCCAGTTCCGAAAGGGCGGTCAGTTCGGCTCGGCGCATACGTTTTTCATTTAACTCGCCGTCAGGGAAGAAACGGCGGGAGAATGTAACGCAGCCCATGCGCAGGCTTTCCAGCGCTTTAGGCTCAAATGCTTCGCCGATAATGAATTCGGTTGAGCCACCGCCAATGTCGACGATTAAACGGCGTCCATTTTCTGCCAGTGCGTGGGCGGCGCCCAAATAGATGAGCCGAGCCTCTTCGCGACCGGCAATGATTTCGATGGCGTGACCCAGCTGGGCCTCGGCACGCTCGATAAAGGCCTGGCTGTTATCGGCGTCGCGCAGGGCGTTAGTGCCGACAATGCGCAAATTGGCGCTAGTAATGTCGCTTAAAAACGGCGCGAAGCGGCCCAAACAGTCCAGCGCGCGCTGCATCGCCTCTTCGGTGAGCAGACCGTTATCGTCTAAACCCGCGGCGAGCTGCACTTTTTCACCCAGTCGAGCCACCACCTGGAGGCGTTCATGCTGGTAGTTGGCCACCAGTAGGTGAAAGCTGTTAGAGCCCAGGTCTATAGCGGCGAAACGCTGCGGTGCACCGCTGTCAGCCTCGGCGTTAGAGGCGGCAATGGGGAGCGAAATGTCCTTGGGCATGAGCTTTCCTTCGAGTTAACTGTGCCAAGGTTGCGGTGACCTTTATCTATTGTCAATTGCAAAGGCTTGCGTTTGTCGCGGGGCTTGACTACCATCGAGCTACTGGCTTGATCTGACCTGATTAGTTAGTGTGTCCACAAGCACTTCGTTGTAAGGATGTTTTAGATAGACGGCTTGAATAGACAGTTTAGATAAATCATCTTGCATGCGTCGTTCAAGTGCGGCACCTTGGTCGCCCCAGACGTTATTCATTGTTTATCCCGTTAGCGTCAGCCAGAATTCCAAGTCGTCAGATAGCCCACTGGTTCAACCACTCTCCTGTGGGAATCAGATTAAACAAGTGTTAGCACCCTCGAGTTGAGTCTTAACGATGACAAGCAGTAGCGTTGTTAGTTAAGTCCAACCCTGTTCCTTTCATCTTCGAGCGCGTGCCTTTACCGGGATCTGAACGCATCACACGGCGTCACTTTCACGCCTCCTGTCTTACTCCCGGCGCCTGGCGCCCAGCTTCCATGAGCAACTTTCTAACACACCGATGAATCTCACTGAACTCAAGCAAAAAACCGTTCCCGAGCTCCTCGATATCGCCCGTGAAATGGGTATTGATAACTTGGCCCGTTCGCGCAAACAGGACATCATTTTCGCCATCCTCAAGAAACACGCCAAAAGTGGCGAGGATATTTACGGCGACGGTGTGCTGGAAATTCTTCAGGATGGCTTCGGCTTCCTGCGTAGCGCTGACAGCTCGTATCTCGCCGGTCCCGACGATATCTACATATCGCCTTCCCAGATTCGCCGTTTCAATCTGCGCAAGGGTGACTCCATTTCCGGCAAAATCCGTCCACCGAAGGAGGGGGAGCGCTACTTCGCCCTGCTGAAGGTCAGTCAAATCAACTTTGACCGTCCGGAGAATGCCAAGCACAAGATCCTGTTTGAGAACTTAACGCCCCTGTTCCCAGATGATCGTATGCGTATGGAGATCGGTAACGGCTCCACGGAAGACCTTACCGCGCGGATCATCGATCTAACCGCGCCGATTGGTAAAGGTCAACGTGGCTTGCTGGTATCGCCGCCCAAAGCGGGTAAAACGCTGATGTTGCAAAACATCGCGACCTCCATCACGCGCAATAATCCAGAGTGTCATCTGATCGTCCTGCTGATCGATGAGCGCCCTGAGGAAGTGACCGAAATGTCGCGCACCGTGCGTGGCGAAGTGGTGGCGTCGACCTTTGATGAACCACCAGCCCGTCACGTACAAGTGGCTGAAATGGTCATCGAGAAAGCCAAGCGTTTGGTTGAGCACAAGAAAGACGTGGTCATCCTGCTTGACTCGATTACCCGCTTAGCGCGTGCTTACAACACCGTGGTACCGAGCTCCGGCAAAGTGCTCACCGGTGGTGTCGATGCCCACGCCCTTGAGAAGCCGAAACGCTTCTTTGGTGCGGCGCGTAACATCGAAGAGGGCGGCAGCCTGACGATTATCGCCACGGCGCTGGTCGATACTGGCTCCAAGATGGACGAAGTCATCTTCGAAGAGTTCAAGGGTACCGGCAACATGGAAGCCCACCTGGACCGCAAGCTGGCAGAGCGTCGCGTATTCCCGGCGATCAATATCCGTCGCAGTGGCACCCGTCGTGAAGACCTGTTGGCCTCTGAAGATGAAATGCAGCGCATGTGGATTCTGCGCAAGCTGCTCAATCCGATGGAAGACACCGCCGCCACTGAATTCCTGATTGACCGTCTGAAAGATACCAAGACCAATCTTGAGTTCTTTGAAGCGATGAAGCGCCGCTAGCTTGTAGCCAAAAAGAGCGCCGCTAACGCGGCGCATTCGCCAGCCAGGGAGCGTACCTTGAAGTACAAAGACTTGCGTGAGTTCATCTCAGCGCTTGAAGCGCAGGGTGAGCTTAAGCGTATCCATGTCGAAGTCGATCCTTACCTGGAAATCACCGAAATTTGCGACCGCACGCTGCGTGCCGGTGGCCCGGCGTTGCTGTTTGAGAACGTCAAAGGCCACGACATGCCGCTGTTGGGCAACCTGTTTGGTACGCCCAAGCGGGTCGCACTGGGCATGGGCCAAGAATCGGTCGAAGCGCTCAGAGAAGTGGGTAAGCTGCTGGCGTTTTTGAAAGAGCCTGATCCGCCAAAAGGCTTGAAAGACGCCTGGGACAAGCTGCCGATCTTTAAGCAAGTGCTCAGCATGGGACCCAAAAACGTCAAACATGCGCCGGTGCAAGAGGTGGTGTATGAAGACGACGAGGTCGACCTTGGCCTGTTGCCAATTCAGCACTGCTGGCCGGGCGATGCAGGGCCGCTGGTCACTTGGCCATTAGTAATTACTAAAGGGCCGAACAAAACGCGGCAGAATCTAGGGATTTATCGTCAGCAGAAAATCGGCAAAAACCGCCTGATTATGCGCTGGCTCTCTCATCGCGGCGGCGCCTTGGATTTTTTGGAGTTTCAAAAAGCCCATCCTGGCGAGCCTTTCCCGGTCGCGGTCGCGCTCGGTGCCGATCCGGCGACGATTTTGGGCGCCGTGACTCCCGTGCCAGATTCACTCTCAGAGTATGCTTTTGCAGGGCTGCTGCGCGGTTCGCGTACTGAGCTGGTGAAGTGCGGTCATGCAGATCTGGATGTGCCTGCATCAAGCGAGATTATCCTTGAAGGCTTTATCTACCCGGACGACATGGCAGCGGAAGGCCCCTTTGGTGACCACACCGGTTACTACAATGAGGTCGACCACTTCCCGGTATTTACCGTCACGCGGATGACCATGCGCCGTGATGCGATATATCACTCGACCTACACCGGGCGACCACCGGATGAACCCGCGATCCTTGGATTAGCGTTGAACGAAGTGTTCGTGCCGATCCTGTGTAAGCAGTTCCCCGAAATTGTCGATTTCTACCTGCCGCCGGAAGGCTGCTCTTATCGCATGGCAGTCGTGACGATGAAGAAGCAGTACCCGGGCCACGCCAAGCGCGTCATGATGGGGGTATGGAGCTTTCTGCGCCAGTTCATGTACACCAAGTTTGTGATTGTGCTGGATGACGACGTGGATGCTCGCAATTGGGAAGACGTGATCTGGGCGATTACCACTCGGATGGACCCCGCACGCGACACCGTGATGGTCGAGAATACGCCGATTGATTATCTCGATTTCGCTTCGCCGGTTTCGGGCCTTGGCTCGAAAATGGGGCTTGATGCCACCAATAAGTGGCCGGGAGAAACCGATCGTGAATGGGGCACTCCCATTGTGATGGACGAAGCGGTTAAAGCGCGCGTAGATGAGCGCTGGGAAGCGCTGGGGATTGGCCTGGAATTGCCTCCTTCCCGCCACGGTAGTTAACACAACAGTTGATCATACGGCGTATCGCTGACCGAATTTGTTAAAAGAGGCTTTCATGAGTGCAAGGACGTTGACTTGCCAAGTCACCGAGGTTGAAAACTTAAACCCCGATGTGTTTGGCGTAACGCTAGCCGGGCGCGCCGAAGCCATGCAGCATGCCCCGGGGCAGTATTTAGAGCTTAAAATAGACGATACCACATGGGTGCCGTTTTCCATCGCCAGCGCGGAGCGTGGCGATGGCATCATTGAGCTGCATATTCAGCACTGGCCGGAGCGTGACAACTCCGCTCGATTACGCGAGCTGCTTCAGGTGGCCAACCAGCTCACGCTGCGCTTGCCCGGCGGTGAATGTGTGCTGGACCGCGAAAGCGAAAGGCCTTTGCTGTTGATCGCCGCGGGAACCGGCTTTTCGCAAATGAAGGCCATCATTGAAGCCGCGCTCCATGAACAGCCCGAACGAGAAATTTCACTGTGGTGGGCCGCCCGAGAGCACCGCGACCTCTACTTAGAGCAGCTGGCAAGTGAATGGGCACAAACTCATGCAAATGTCTCTTTCCATGCGGTCACCGAACTGCCGTTGGAAGAACCGTTGGCAGCGGGAAAGCGCATTAGCCATCACCAGGGGCGCATTGACCAAGTCTTAAAAGCCGCTGAGATGTCTCCGGACACCCACGATGTTTATATATCAGGCTCGCCCGGGATGGTCTATGCCTGCCTGGATGTGCTCGACACTAAAGGTGTGCCGCTAGAGCGAGTATTTTCGGATGTGTTTGCCTATGCCCCCCGAACTGCTTAATATTTCGTTTAATCTTTTTGCTCCCCTGACATAGCATTGCGAAAAACGGAGGCTAATATGGCCCATCACGATGAAAATTTTAAAGATAATTCTGGTTTTCTGGCCATTTTGCTAGGTGTCGTTGTGCTGGTGGGCATGTCGGCACTGCCCGCTACGATTGGTTGGGTACAAGCTTTTGGCGGTTGAGTGTTGCCATTTGCAACGCTTGCAGGCAGGATAAATTCATAACGCCATTGCGGCGGCCCAATACGCTCTTACTAACCTGATTCTACAAATCGGAAATAGCGATGCAAACTCTAGCGTGCCTTCTTACTGTCAATACTCTGCCTACAATGGCTGGGTATGGCGGTGCGCGCGCTGTAGCTTATTGGTATTGGTTTAGCCACGGTGTGCCCTTGGCCGACGCCTAATGTCGCGCCAGCAGGCACACCACTCGGTTGCCTGCCGCAAGCATCGAGCCCCGGTCGGTAACCCCGCCGGGGCTTTTGGCGTTTTAGGGCTATCTATTTCAAGGTATTCAAGGGTTAGCGAATTTCGTCGACCGTTATTCATCACTATTTCATCAAGGAGCAGCATCATGATTTATCGCGCACTGACTAACGCTTTCGCAACCGGCTATGTGGTCTATGGCTTCGGTTGGCGATTTAGCGACGCGCGGTCGGTGCTAGCTGCCACCTCCGACCGTGTGAGCCTGGGTGGTCATACAGCCTTACGATGTCATACGATTGCGGAGAATTAATCATGAATGCGCCCATTAGTCCTAGTTTAAACACGACCACCGTTACTTCCACGCTAACGCCGTCTACGCCTATATCCCCTGCAAGAAGGCTGCCTACCCCCGCTGAACTGCGTCAGCGTGTTTCGATAAGTGACTCGTTAAGTCAACAAATTGGCCGCCAGCGCCATGCCGTTCAACAGATTTTGAGTGGCCATGATGACCGCCTACTCGTGGTCGTTGGCCCTTGTTCTATTCACGACCCCGACGCTGCGCTTGAATACGCCGACCGTTTGGCAGCGCTAAGTGAAGAGATAAGCGAACAGATTTTACCCGTCATGCGCGTCTACATTGAGAAGCCGCGCACCACCGTGGGCTGGAAAGGGCTGGCCTATGACCCGGATTTAGATGATAGCGGCGATATGCCTCGCGGGTTGGCGCTCTCACGTGAGTTGATGCACGCAGTGGCCGCCCGTGGCTTACCGGTGGCCACCGAGCTTTTACAGCCGATGCTGGCACCTTATCTAGACGATTTGCTGAGCTGGGTAGCAATAGGCGCGCGCACCACTGAATCGCAGCTGCACCGTGAGCTTGCCAGCGACCTGGCGGCGGCGGTGGGGTTTAAAAATGCCACTAGCGGCGACGTTCAAGTCGCCATCGATGCCATGAGCGCGGCGGCCCACCCGCACCAGCGCTTTGCGGTAGATTCCCAAGGCCACCCGATCGTCCAGCAAACTACGGGCAACCCACACACCCACGTGGTGCTACGTGGTGGACACGGTGAGCCCAATTATCAGGCACACCATGTGCAGGCGGCCGCTTCTGCGCTGCGTAACGCCGGGCAAAACCCTCGGTTGATGGTGGATTGCAGCCACGCCAATGCACGCAAAGATCACCGTCGCCAGAGTGAAGTCATGTTGGATATTCTCGCTCAGCGTCAGGCGGGCGATGCCAACCTAGTAGCGCTAATGCTGGAAAGCCATCTGTTCGAAGGCAAGCAGCCGCTCAAGCCCGGCACTATGCGCTACGGCGTATCGGTCACCGACGCTTGTGTGGGCTGGGAAACGACTGAGCACTTACTCAAAACGGCTGCAGAGCGTTTGGCGTAATTGCATTTGTAAACACTATTACTTGTTTGCCCTGGTCAGCCCCGTATCATAGAGCGTTTGCAGCGATAATGAGGCTGGCCATGGTATTTACCCTAGAACATCACGACCCCGAGACCTATCGCCGCAAAGCCCGCATGATTAGCGTTGCCATGGCGGGGCAACTGATTATTTTTGGCCTCCTTTTCTCAATGTTACTTACCTCTACCTTTGGCAGCAGCCTATGGCTGAACGCCTTGGGGGTATTGCTGGGGTTGCTGGCCACTAGCGCGCTATTTGCCGTCTTACGAGAGCGTCCTTGGATGACAGAGGTAAACTACGTTTGGCAGCTCAAGCACCACTTGTCTCAAGTCAGCGGCTACCTTTCCCAATTGCGCAAAGCGGTGGAAGAGAATAACCGCACGGCGTTGGATCTGCTGACTTTCTACCACCAAGGCATGGCGCAGTTAGCAGAGCTTAATGGGCGTACCACCGACGACGACTCAGAGCGGTTAACAGAAAAGATGCAGGTGAAAATTAAACGCGAAGAGCTGGGGCTGCCCCCCCAGGTTGAGAGCATTGATACACATGATCTGCAGGCATTCAAACGCGGATAATTAATACGAGCCATCATCGAAAAAGTCATACAGGGAGCGCAGTGAATGAATACGTTAAGAGTATGGAGCAGGGCTGTTGTCGCAGTAGGCGTGATGGTAGTACTAGCAGGGTGTGCGGCGACGCCCACCGCCGAAACAGCTACAGCCAATCAAGCTACGTTAGATAACCGGGCTCCCTTCCTGCCTTCAGCGCTTTTTCCTGGCTCCGCTGAACAGTTTTCCGCATGGCACTGCGAGCCTGCTAAACAACACTTAGTGACCGCAACCAATACCAACGATCTGCGCCTATGGTCGCTGCACGGTGCATGGCGACTGCCCCAAGCCGTAGTGGCCAGCGGTGCCCGTTATCAAGATGGTGAAATTAGCTTCTGGAACCGGGGTAACAAGGCGCTGGTGGAAACCCCGCGAGGGCAACTGCAGTGCTCCCTGGCCGAACAGCGTGACGCCTTAACCCGAGCGGAGAAGCCTGGCGTGATGTTCTTTGGCCAGGGTAACGAGCCGGGCTGGACAGTTGCGCTAGCACACGATACGCCGACGCTGACCATGGAGACGAACTATGGGGAAGAAAGCCTTCAATTACCGTATATGGTCAGTGTGATGGACAATGAAGCGGGACGAGTGGTTATCGAAAACGCCGATGTTGAGCCGTTTTTCCGCGTGCGCATTGACGCTGGTGCCTGCTTTGACAACATGAGCGGAGAGCCTTTCCCAGCCAGGGTCACCCTGACCTACGGTGGTGAGCAGTATAGCGGCTGTGGCCAAGGTATTGCCCCCTAGGTTTATCTAATAAACAGGCAGCTCAGCAGCGATAGATGACACGCTCGGGCCGCCACTCCTGCGCTACAAAGTCGCTGGCGCATAGGACCGAGGTGTTGCCCGCAGCGCGAGCGGCAAGCCGGGAAAGCGTTGTAAATTGGATGCCACGTGAACTTTCCACTTGTTCGCTCGCCGCTAGGGGTATCCAGCGCTCATCTTCTAATGTGGCCAGCGTGAAACTAAATGGATGAAATCCTGGGAAGCCGAGCCGTATATCGGTGGCAATGAGCGTCTCTTTACCGTCCAGCCAACGCTCTTCATAGCGCAGAAAAGGCCCTGCGAACCACGCCAAACGCTGTCCTTGCAGACTAGCTAAAAAAGGGGCTTCCAACGCTGCGTTACGAATCAGTGGTTCCAGGCGGGGCGGACTGCTACCGTCAAACACACTGATCAAACTTTCATAATAGCGATCCCCATCCATCACCGTGGCGCGCCATAGCACAATATTGAACGGGGTTGGCTGTATCAGCAGAGGAGCCTCTTGCAGCCCCTGCTCCGCCAGCACCGGGTCGAGACGCTGTTCGACCATGACTTTCGCCCCCGCCGCCATGGCCAGGTAAATGCAGCTGACGACCAATCCCCAGGTGCAGGCTTTTCTCATCCGCATAGAGACCAGCCCGATTCCCAAGGCGATTATCAACGCCAGGGTATAAAGCGGATCAATAATGAAAATAATCGGCAATGCGACTGGGGGGAGGTCAAGCGGCCAAAATAGCTGGGTGCCGTAAGTAGTCAGGGCATCAAGCAGCGGATGCGTAATCAGTACAAGCGTGAAAAACCACCACCAGCGGGGCAGGCTAATCGTCTTGAGGGGCACAAAGCGTGCGCACAGCAGTGCCAATAGCGTCGCTAAACCCGTAAGTACAAAAAGCGAATGGCTAAAGCCGCGGTGCTGGGTAACGTTAGCGACGGCGTCCCCATAATCCAACGCCACATCAAGATCCGGCAGGGTGCCCAGGACAGCGCCCATCAGGATAGCCTTACGGCCTAAGCGTCGGCCCATAATGGCGCCGCCAATGGTTGCGCCCAAGGCGGCTTGTGTAACTGAATCCACAGGTTTCTCCGGCGGGTAAACCCAGTTAAGATAAACGTTATGATTTAATTGTACAGCGTTGTGGTGTTTTCTTTTAGCTGTCACATTCTTGTAAAGTACGGCTAAGGTCTTTTTCAAAGGAGTCGTTATGCAATATCTTCATACCATGGTGCGGGTAAGTGACCTAGACGCTTCACTGCATTTTTACTGCGATCTGTTGGGACTCAAAGAAGTTCGTCGTAAAGAAAATGAGAAAGGGCGTTTCACATTAGTGTTCCTGGCCGCGCCAGAGGACGAGACTCGCTCAGAGCGGTTAACCGCCCCCGAGCTTGAACTGACCTATAACTGGGATCCGGAAGAGTACTCGGGCGGTCGCAATTTCGGCCATTTGGCTTACCGTGTGGATGACATTTACGCACTGTGCCAACACCTGCAAGACAGCGGTGTCACAATTAATCGCCCACCCCGCGATGGTCATATGGCATTTGTAAAATCTCCTGACGGCATTTCAGTCGAATTATTGCAGAAGGGCGACGCCTTAGCGCCGCAAGAACCCTGGGCCTCCATGGAAAACAGCGGTAGCTGGTAAGCAATCGTGGGAAAGAAATAGCAGATAATCGTTAAACAAGGGAAAGATCACCATGACCAAGCAAGGTTGGCGTTTACTGCCATTGCTGGCCTCGGCCGTGCTTCTGTTAAGTGCGTGTAGCAGTGCTCCAGGGCCAAGCACATCGACGCCACAAGGGCCAAGTGGCTCTGCGCTTTCAGGAGCGATTGTTGAGCAGCGTTGGAACTTACTCCTGGTAGGAACCGATGAGCGGCTCTCCATGCCCGAAACGCCTTTTTTCCAGATAGCGCGGGATGGCAGTGTCAGCGGCCACGACGGCTGCAACCGCATTACGGGGCAGGTCACGTTAGGCGAAAATCAGCGGATTGAGTTTAGCGACTTGGCGACTACACGCATGGCGTGCCCGCAAATGGCCGATGCGCAGCGGGTCACGAATATGATGGAGACAGCTTATCGCTATTTGATCGACCACGACCGGTTAGTCTTTTTTGGCCCGGATAGTCGGGTGCTAGGCGGCTGGCGCGAAGGTAACTAATTTAGTTAATTAGTCCTCAAAAGGCGGGTTGAAGCGGGCGATAAAGCGCGCATCAATGCGCCTTTTCCACTTCCATACCCATTTGCCTGAGAAACCCACGGCGCCCCGGCTGGCAATCGCGTGGCCGTCACCGGTGCCAATCAGTGACAATACCCGTTTGGGTGGCTGCCAGGAGAGTAACGGTTCGCGGTGGCAGGCGCGGCGCAAGTTTTCTGCTAAGTGCGGGCCCATGCGCACCGCATAGACGCCTGCGCTGGGCAGTGTAGGCGTGAACGCGGCGCAATCACCCGACGCAAAAAAGCCCGGCTGGTCGATTACCTCAAGAGTTTTCGCTACCCGAATAAAGCCATTGTTATCTAACGGTAGCGCGCTGTCAGCGAGCCAACCGTGACCCACCGCCCCGGTGGCCCAGAGCACGATGTCCGCGGGAACGAGTACGTTGCAGTGAGTTAATACGCCGCCGTCTACCAGTGTCTCCCCACGTACTTGATGATGCACGTTAATGTCTGCGCGTAATAACGCTCGCTGAATAAGCCAGCGCGGCAAGCGGCCAGCACCGGGCAGCAGCTCGTTTGATGCACTAAGTAGATGGCTCTGCCAGCTAATATCCGGGCGCTGTTTACGCAGTTGAGCCAAAACACTCATCAGCGTTTCGCAGCCCGCCGCACCGCCACCAACACCCACCACGCGTTGGTGGCCACCAGTGGGTAAGTAGTTAGCGTCATTTTGCAGTGCCTGCCAGCGTCGCTGCAGCGTACTTAACGGGCGCATAGCGAGTAACTTGGGTAGCCGATTCCCGTGCTGTTGGGGAGGTTTTAACGTGGAGCCGATATTGAAAGAGGCGACGTCAAAATCAATCCGGTCACCATTTGCCAGCATTACGTAGCGCGCCTGGGTATTCACCGTTTTAGCCGGGGAGAGAATCAGCCGGGCATTGGCCCGCTGGCACAGCGCGGCTATATCAATCTGCGTCTCTTCCAGCGTACTCTCACCTGCAAGCCAGGCTGGCACGCTACCTGAGTAGGCGGCGGTAGCTGCGTCGCTCACCACGGTCAGTGCGATATGGTGGTCTGACTGCTTGGCAAAGGCCTCCAGTACAAAGGCGTGAGCATGGCCCGCGCCAATGAGTAACAGCTGCTTCATTGACTGTCACCACGCCGCCAACGGAAGTAACGCTTCAATAGCGCCAGCACCCGTTCGGGTTTATGGGCGTTTTTCCAGACGCCTGCAGTGGCTTTGGCCGCCTCGCCCAGCGTCGGGTAGGGGTGGATGGTGCCTAGCAGTTTGTTGAGTCCCAGCCCATGTTTCATTGCAATGGTAAACTCCCCCAGCCATTCGCCGGCGTTTTCGGCAACGATCGTGGCGCCAAGAATTTTGTCTTTGCCTGGCACCGTGAGCACTTTGATAAAGCCTGCTGTTGCGTTTTCGGCAATGGCGCGGTCACTCTCACTCATGGCGTAGCGGGTGACTTCAAACGCGATCCCTTTTGCTTTGGCCTCTTTCTCATTCAACCCCACCCGTGCCACTTCTGGCTGTACGTAGGTGACGGCGGGCATAAAGCGGTAATCCACTGCAAAACTCTTGAACTCACCAAACAGCGCATTGACCGCCGCGTGCCACGCTTGGTGGGCCGCCGCATGCGTTAGCTGATAAGGCCCCGCTAAATCACCGCAGGCCCAGATATTAGGCAGACGGGTTTGCAGGCGCTTGTTGATTTCCAAGGTACCCGCTTGGGTGGTAGAAATACCGAGTGCTTCCAGGCCTAAGCCTTCCACGTTGGCTTGACGGCCCGTACTCACCAGCAGGTAATCAAAGTGAAGTACCTTTCGCCCTCCGTGATGCTCTACCACCAACTGATACCCTGCCGCGTCGTTAACAACTTCCAACGCCTTGGCGTCGGTCAATACCATCACACCTTCGCCAGTCAGGGTGCTTTCGACCAACTCGCCGACGTCCTGGTCTTCGCGGCCCAGCAGTTGGGAAACTCCCTCTACCAAAGTGACTTGGCTACCCAGGCGAGCAAAACTCTGGCTCAATTCACAGCCAATTGCGCCGCCGCCTAACACCACTAAGCGCTTGGGCAGTTCTGTCAGCGACCACAAGTTTTCAGACGTTAAAACGGGCGCATCCACAATGCCAGGCAGTGGCGGCAGCCGTGGCCGCGCACCGGTTGCCAGCACGATATGGCGGGCGGTAATGGTTTTATCACCCACCTGGATGTTCCACGGTGAAATGAGCTTGGCGTGATCCTGGTACACCTCAACGCCTAAGCTGCGATAGCGCTCGACGCTATCGTGGGGTTCGATATCGCTAATCGCTTGATGCACATGCCCCATCACCTTGGCAAAATCAACCTGGGGTTCGCCGGCAGTCACCCCGAAACGTGGTGCGGTGCGAATTTCATGAGCAGCGCGGGCAGCGCATATTAACGCCTTGGAGGGCACGCAGCCGGTATTCAGGCAGTCGCCGCCCATCTTGTGCTTTTCGACCAGCGCTACTTTGGCGTTAACGGCGCTGGCGATGTAGCTGGTGACCAGCCCCGCCGAACCGCCTCCAATAACCACAATGTCGTAGTCAAAGCGCTCTGGCCGGGTAAAGCCTCTGTATACCTTGCGCTTCTGCACCAGCAGCACGATGCGCCGGGCAATCCAGGGGAAAATGGCCAGCAGTGCAAACGAGGCTAACAGCGTCGGCGAAACGATGCCCCCAAGGCTCTCCAGTTCCCCCAATTGCCCTCCCGCGTTCACGAAGACCGCCGTGCCAGGCAGCATCCCCAGTTGGCTAACCCAATAAAATGTTAGCGTTTTAAGGCGTGTTAGGCCCATGACCAAATTAATCATAAAAAATGGAAATACCGGCACTAAACGCAGCATAAACAGATAGAACGCACCGTCGCGTTCAACACCGCGATTGACCACTTCAAACTGGCGCGGGAAGCGCTTCTCAATAGGCTGGCGAAATAGAAACCGCGAGAGTATAAACGCGAGCGTTGCGCCCAGCGCGCTGGCGAACGAGATAATCAGCAGCCCCCAGCCGAATCCAAACAGCGCGCCACCGAGCAGCGTTAGCAGCGCAGCGCCTGGCAGCGAAAGCGCGGACATCCCCACGTATACGGCAAAAAAGATCCCCGCCACCTGCCAAGGGGTTTGGCTAAACGCCGCTTGGAAATCGCTTTGGTAAACCTTGAGGGTGTCTAGCGTGAACCATTGGTGGGCGCCGCTAAGAAAAAACACGCCAATGGCAATGACCAGTAGCGCTGCAATAATCAAACGTTGTCGGGTCACGGTACGCTCCAGCGCCAGGGGGTAAACGAGTGTGTGGTGTTCACTGAGTGATAAGAGAGCCCGTTTCCTTACACGGACATCGCAAACGCTTTCCAGCGTTGCCAATCCTCGGGTCGGTCCACATCCCAAATGGTAGCCGGATAAACAGCATTGAGTCCCAACGACTCAATGCGCTGCCGCGTGGTTGTGAGTACGCTTTGGGTGCCCCAGGGGATGTCTTCAAAGAGGGCTGGGTAGTCTTGCTGGGTGCCAATAAAGCCGTAGCCACCGTCTTCAGCGGGTAAAATGACCACGTTGTAGCGGGTTAATTTTTGTGCACAGGTAGTAATCAGCGCACTGGTAATGCTGGGGCAGTCACTTCCCATCAGCATGGCTGGCCCAGGTGTGCTATTGAGGGCGTAGCGAACTCGCGCCCCTAAATCGCCATCTGGCTGGGCGTTTAGTATCAAGCCAAACTGCTCATGAAGCTCGATAAACAGTGGGTGTGCGTGATCAAGCGCCGTCCAAAGCGTGACTTGCTCTGCGGGCAGCGCTTTACATGCAGTCGCGACGCAGTGGCGCAGTAGTTCGGCATGGGCCTCAGCGGCACCCTCACTTCCCAGCAGTGGCGCCAGGCGCGTTTTAGCTTGTCCTGCCAGAGGCGCCTTCGCAAGTAGATGGAGGTGGGGCAGCATCCGGCTCTTTACCGGCGTTTCAGCGGGCATCACGATACTCCTTAATGAGTTGGGTTGCGCTTACGCCGCGCCAGTAGCGATAGCGCAGCCGCCACATCAGGCGGATCGTTTTCCAAGCGCCGTAGTGATCCCAGCGTCTACCTGAGCTTATCACTTTCGCCTTTAAACAGGCGGGTCGAGACACCCGTTTGAGCCGTTTAGTGAGTTCGATATCCTCCATCAGCGGTTGCTCGGGAAAGCCACCTATGGCCTTGAACGCGCTGGCGCATACAAAGATACCCTGATCGCCGGTCGCAATGCCGGTAAGCCGCGAGCGCTTGTTCATCATCCAACTGATGACCGGGAGCCAGCAACTTCGGCCCGAGAGTTGAATATCAAAACGCCCCCAGGCATGGGTTTTCATGGCATGGGGCTTCATAGCATGGATTATCTGCTCAACGGCGCCTTCAGGCAGCTGTGTATCTGCATGCAGAAACAGTAGTGTTGAAGCGCTAGCGTGTTGCGCCCCTAAGTTCATTTGCACGCCACGGCCTGGGGGGCTGCTGAGCACACGGTCAGCCAGCGATTTAGCAACGCGCACACTGTCGTCACAGCTTTCGCCATCGACCACCATCACCTCTACCCCATGAGCACGCAGCGACTGCAGCGCTGTTAAATGCTGGGCCAGGGTTAGCGCTTCATTAAGCACGGGAACCACGATGCTAAGACGCGGAGGTTTTTCAGCCGAGCGCAATAATAGGTCCTCCCGCTGCGTTGGCATCTGCGTGGTCATGGGTGACCAGTAGCGCTGGTAGGCCGGCTTC
Organism: Vreelandella sp. ssv; assembly: GCF_059448525.1. Lineage (NCBI taxonomy): Bacteria > Pseudomonadati > Pseudomonadota > Gammaproteobacteria > Oceanospirillales > Halomonadaceae > Vreelandella > Vreelandella sp. ssv. The sequence continues at coordinate 531,840 of NZ_CM182545.1, forward strand.
CCGCAGTTGGCTAAACACCAGCGATCGCATCTCTTGGCGCAGGGCTGTGTCCAGTTTGGAAAAAGGCTCGTCCAGCAGCACTGCTCGGGGCTGTGAAAGCAGCAAGCGCATTAGCGCCACCCGCGCTTTTTGGCCGCCGGAAAGCGTGGCCGGGTCGCGCTCTTCAAAGCCTGCCAACCCAACTTTTTCAAGCGCGTGGGTGACCTGGTGGCGCTTATCACTGCTATGGCGAGGTAGCCCAAAACGCAAGTTGCCACCTACGCTTAGGTGCGGAAACAGCAGCGGATCTTGAAATAGTAGCCCTATGCCACGCTTCTCTGCAGGTAGGTTCAATAAATTATGTTCGCCCAGCCATACGCCGCCACTGGCGCTAAAATCGCGCTCAAGAAATCCGGCAATATACGCCAGAAGGGTCGATTTTCCCGACCCGGAAGGGCCCATTACCGTCAGCACTTCGCCAGGGGCGATCGTGGCGTCTACCGCTAATAGCTCGCGGCCTGCCAGGGCTATTATTATCTGTTCCAGGCGCAGTGGTGCGGTTGATGAAGCTGTCACGTGGTTCTCTCTTAGGTAGCGTGTTGACGGCGTTGCGCGCCCAGCAAGCGGGGCAGCGTTAGGGCAAGCATAAAGCCAATGAGTGGCAAGCCCGCTTGCACTAGCGCCCACACGCCGATTAAGCGTCGGTTACTGCCCGCAGCAAGCGCAACTGCCTCCGTCGTTACCGTTGTGACACGCCCGGCCCCGAGTAGTTGAGTAGGTAAGTACTGGCCGATACTGACCGCTAAGCCCACGGCAAAGGCCGTTAACAGCGGGGCTAATAGTAGCGGCAGGCGTACGCGCCAAAATGCAGCGCTGCGTGACACGCCCAATGAACGTGCCACCTGCAGCCAGCGAGGATCCAGTTGGCGGTACGCCTCGGATAACGAAAGATAGACATAAGGCAGCACAAACAGTAAATGGCCGGCGATAACGAGGCCAAACTGAGGACGAATACCTACACTTTCAGCCGCGACAATCAGCCCAAAAAGAAAGGCAATTTGCGGCACCAGCAGCGGGAGGTAGAGCAGCCACAGAGCCCGTTTTGGCTGTAGGTGCTGGCGGTGCTCGTTCTCCAGTGTGGCGAGTACCAGCGCGGTGGCCAGTGTCGTGGAAATAAGGCCAATCAGCGCTGTATTGAGCAGCGGGGACGCCAGCATTGAGCCACTGCGCTGCCAGTGATCGAGGGTCAGCATCTGCGGCAGCAGTTCAGGGAACCGCCAAAAGCCAGCCACCGAGAAGAGCCCCAAGCCAATCAGGGCAGCCAGTGCGGTACTACTGGACATCAGTAATGCCGAGCGACCTACTCTTCGCAGGATGATTTCACCCCGATGGCGACTGCCGTTGGTCAGCCAGCCGCGCGTTAATGTGCGGATAAGTTGTTCCAGTAGCCACCAGCAGAGCAGCGCGGCGAGCGTAATGCCAAGTTGCAGCACCGCCGCCGCCGAAGCCATAAAACGGTGGCTAATATCGGGGTCGTTAAACCAGCCAAGAATTGACACGCTGAGCGTGGGGGGAAGCGTTGGACCTAGAATCAGCGCCATATCGACGACCGACGTGGCATAGGCGATCACCGCATACACCGGCAGGCGAATCAGCGGATAAAGCGAGGGCAGTACGGTTTTTAGCCAAGCTATCGTAGGGGAATAACCCAGCGACCGCGCTAGCATCAAGCGCTTCTCAGGCGCTAGCTGAGGCAGTGCTGCAAGGCTCATCAATAGAAGAAATGGCACCTCTTTCAACACCAGTCCGGCCATCAGCGAGAGCCCCAAGGGATCATTGACGATCAGTGCATCCGGCGGACGCTCCCAGCCCGTTAGTGAGGGCGATATCAGCCGCGCCACTAGGCCCGAAGGGGCAATCAAAAAGGCAAACCCAAAGGCAATAGCGGCATGGGGAATAGCGAGCAGCGGCGAGACCAGCCGCCGAATACCACGATCTAACCAAGTGCCCCGACTGGCCGCCAAAAACAGCACCACCATTATTAACGCGATGGCGGTGCTCACCAACCCGCTGGCAAAACTAACCGCCACTGATCTCTCTAGCCCCGGCTGGGCGAACAGCATTTGCCAGGGGGCTAAACTAACGCGATCACCGCCTAGCACCGGCAGGTAGCCAAATGCTGGCAGCAGAATCATCAGCAGCCCGGCGCCTACCGGTAGTACGAGCAGGGTAATGATGAGCGCCGGGGCCAGTCGCAGCATGGTCTAGTTAACGCCGTAACGCTCAAGCCATGCATCTTGCAGGGCGGTCATCCAGCTGGGGTGCGGCTCGGGTAGCGTGTTTGATAGCGCATCTGCCGGTAGCTCGGATGGGTGCCGATCACCCTGTTCAAACAGTACTTGGTCAGCCGCTTCTAACTGATCGATATCCAGTACGCTACGGTCGCCCCACATCGCCAGCGACTGTTTTTTGGCTTGGGCTTGCGGTGAAAGCAGGAAGTCGGCGAGCACCATGGCACCGGCTTTATTGGGCGAGTTGTAGGGAATGGCCACAAAGTGAACGTTACCCAGCGTGCCGCCAGTCAGCACGTAGCTGCGTACGCTTTCCGGTAGTTCATACTCCATGACGGCCACGGCGGCATCGGTAGGATAGAACGAAAACGCGAGGCTCAATTCGCTATCGCTCATCAGCGTACGCAAGTGGGGGCCTGAATCGGGAAAGGTGCGACCGCTGCGCCACAGGTTTGGGTGCAGCACATCCAAGTACGCCCACAGCGGCGCTGTTATGGCGTCGAAATCGCTCTCTGACACAGGCTGGTAAAGCGCCTCATCCTGATCGGTCAGTTCAATCAGCGCCTGCTTCAGGAAGGTGCTGCCGGTGAAATCGGGAATGCGGGGATAGCTGAATTGGCCGGGATTCGCTTCGGCCCATGGCAGCAGCGACTGCATATCCTGGGGCGGTGTTTCGGTTTGAGCGCTGTCGTAATAGAAGGTGATCTGCGCTTTACCCCATGGCGACTCATAGCCCTCAGTGGGTAGCGTAAAGTCGGTGACCACCTCAGGGTTTTGAGTCGCGTTGGTGAGGCCAAAGTTGGGCAGTGCCTCGGCGAAGGGGCCAAACAGTAGGTCGCTTTCGCGCATCGCAGCAAAGTTTTCGCCGTTGATCCAAATCAGGTCGATACTACCATCGTCGTGGTTACCCGCCTGTTTTTCTGCCAGCACCCGCGCCACTGCACTGCCGGTATCATCCAGTTTTACGTGCTCAACCTCGATGCCGAACTGTGCCTGCACCTGCTCCGCCACCCAGTCGATATAACGATTGGTGCGCGTATCGCCACCCCAGGCATTCCAGTAAACGGTTTGGCCTTCGGCTTCTGCCACAACACTTTGCCAATCACTAGGGTCAGGGTTGGCCACAGCTGGAAGCGCGAGGGCTAGCATCGCTGTGGAAAGGGTGGTGGCTAGTGTGGTTGAAAACGTCAAACGCAGAGAGTGACGGTAAATTGGCATAGCACACCTCGTATCAGTAGGGAAAAACGTTATAGGGAGGCTTGCAAGCATTGGAGCTCGCTATGCACGTGGTCAATAATCGGCAGCGAGAGGTAGTGTTCAACGCGGTCACGCACGTGGTCAATCACTGCGGGGTCGGTGAGTTCTGCCGACCAGTCTTCACCGAGCTGCTGGGAATCCTTGGCGTTTAAGTGCTGGGCGCGCCATTTAGCACACCAAGTCAGCGACCAAAGCCAGGTAGCCCGGCGGCAGGCGACCAGTGTGTCGGCATCGGGAGATACTTCCATGGCGGCTTGCCAGCGGCGATAAAAATGAATCACGTCTTTTAGCGATAGTTCGGCTTGGCTGTTGATATCCCAGGTGGTCGACGTGTAGAGAGAGGTATGGGCGAGATCGATCCCTGGCAGGCCGTAGCGGCACTTCTCTAAATCCACCAATACGGCTCGGCCATCATCACGGATCAAGAAGTTCCCGGGATGCGTATCAAAGCTAATCAGTGTCGGGGTGGCATCGCTTAGGTGGGGCGGTAAAAGATCCAGTTCCTGCTTAATGCGTTGAGTCACTTTGCTCGAAAGCTGCGCGTCACTTAACCAGTTCGCCTGCTGGCGGACTTCATCGACCATCGCCTGCCAAGGGTCTTCAGGAGCGAGCAGTGGTGCCCGTGCCGGAATGCTGGGCAGCGGTTGACTATGTAGGCTCGCTAATGCATCGGCGATGGCGGGCAGGTCTTCAGGAAGTTTGGCCAAGCGGCCACGGATCGCCTCAACCAAGAGCCCACCACGGGGCAGCGTTTGGCTGGGTTTCAGGGCTCTATAAAGCATTGGCGTGTGTCCGCCAGGGCTAGAGCGCTGATAACAGGCGGCCTGATAAGCAAGGTTCTCTTCCGGCGGTAAATTCATCTGACTCTGCTTCGGCAACCTCGCCACCCAGTCATCACCATCGTTGCGATGAATCCATACGTGGTCGTGAGCAAGCCCAGTATCTGCCATGGGTGAAAGCTCACGGTACGTCATTCCGGCCCGTGTAAGTTCGGTTGCCAGCGCCTCTAATCGTGCTTCAATAGGTGTGGGCATTGAGCCGTCCGTGTCGTTGCTGAATTAGCGATACCACTTAGTGGCCGTTCTTGTACCAACCTTACACGTTTCGTCAGAAAATGTGGTTAAGATGGGTGTAAGAAGAGGGTAGAAGGAGTAACACATTAATTCAGCAAGACTTTGAAATGGCCTGATCAAATGATCAGAGGGGCCAAATAGAAAACGGCACCTTATTGGTGCCGTTTTTGGGTCAGTGACCTTAACTAACCACTTCTACAAAGCTTCAATCTTCGCCTTTTGCTCTTCCAGCAACTGCTTGGTCGCTTGGAAATCGGCCAGTTTGGCACGTTCTTTTTCGACCACGGCAACCGGGGCTTTGGCAATAAAGCCGTCGTTGCCGAGTTTTTTCTCAATGCCGCCGATGAGCTTGTCCTGCTTCTCGATCTCTTTACTGAGGCGGACGATTTCGGCGTCTTTGTCGATCAAGTCTGCCATCGGTACCAGTACTTCCATATCGCCCACCAGTTGAGTGGCGGAGAGCGGGGCGTCGTCTGGGTTTTCAAGCCACGTCACGCTTTCCAGCTTGGCGAGTTTGGAGAGGAAGCGGCGGTTGCTCTCAAGGCGCTCGGCGTCTTCGGGTTTGCCTTTGGTGAGCAGTACGTCGAGGGGTTTGCCGGGGGCGATGTTCATCTCGGCACGGATGTTACGTACAGCGATGATGACGCCTTTGAGCCACTCGATATCCAGGCTTGCCTGCTCGTCGATTTTGCTTTCATCGGCTTCCGGCCAGGACTGCAGCATGATTGTTGCTCCCTCTCCCATATACACACCCGCCAGGGGGGCGACGCGTTGCCAAATCTCTTCTGAGATATAGGGCATCATCGGGTGAGCGAGGCGAAGGATAGTTTCCAGCACGCGTACCAGGGTACGGCGGGTGCCGCGCTTGGCTTCGGCTGTCGCATTTTCGTCCCACAGTACGGGCTTGGATAGCTCCAGATACCAATCGCAGTACTCGTTCCAAATGAACTCGTATAGCGCCTGGGAAGCGTGATCGAAACGGTATTCGTCGAGTGCTTTAGTTACCTGAGCTTCGGTCTTTTGTAGCTGGGAGATGATCCAACGGTCGGCAAGGGAGAGTTCAACGTCGTCTCCACTTGTACCGCAATCTTCGCCCTCGGCGTTCATCAGCACATAGCGTGAGGCATTCCACAGCTTGTTGCAGAAATTGCGGTAGCCATCCAGGCGGTTCATATCAAACTTGATATCGCGCCCGGTGGTGGCCTGGGAGAGGAACGTAAAGCGCAGCGCATCGGTGCCGTGAGCTTCGATGCCATCTTTAAACTCATCCTTGGTGGCTTTGGCAATCGCCTTGGCCTGTTTCGGTTGCATCATATTGCCGGTGCGCTTGTCGAGCAGCGCCTCTAGTGTGATGCCGTCGATAAGGTCGATGGGGTCAAGCACATTGCCCTTGGATTTGGACATTTTCTGACCCTGACCGTCGCGCACCAAGCCGTGTACGTAAACCGTCTTGAACGGCACCTGCTTGGTGAATTTCAGGGTCATCATGATCATCCGGGCAACCCAGAAGAAGATGATGTCAAAGCCAGTGACCAGCACGCTGGAAGGGTGGAACGTTTCCAGTTCCGGCGTCTCTTCCGGCCAGCCAAGAGTACCAAAGGTCCAAAGGCCTGAGCTAAACCACGTATCCAACACATCTTCGTCTTGGGTAAGCGCTACATCGGCGCCCAGCTCATGCTTCTCACGAGCTTCGGCTTCCGTGCGGGCAACGTAGACATTGCCTTCAGCGTCGTACCAAGCGGGAATGCGGTGGCCCCACCACAGCTGACGGGAAATACACCAGTCCTGCAGGTCGCGCATCCAGGCAAAGTACATATTTTCGTAGTTTTTGGGTACGAACTGGATATCGCCATTTTCCACCGCTTCGATGGCGGGCTTGGCGAGTGACTCCACGGCCACAAACCACTGGTCGGTGAGCAACGGCTCGATGACATCGCCGGAACGGTCACCATAAGGCAGGGTGTTGTTAACGGCTTCGACTTGCTCCAGCAGGCCCAGGGCATCCATATCCGCCACGATCTGTTTGCGCGCTTCAAAGCGATCAAGCCCTGCGTATTTGGCGGGCAGTGTGGCGTCCTCGTCCGGCTGGGGCTGGCCTTTCAGGTCGAAAATCTCGGCGCTTTCAAGAATCGCTGCGTCTTTGGAGAAGACGTTGATCAGCAGGTGGTTCTGGCGCTTGCCGACTTCATAGTCGTTGAAGTCGTGGGCAGGGGTGATCTTCACACAGCCCGAGCCTTTCTCCATATCGGCATGTTCGTCGGCGACCACAGGAATACGGCGTCCGACCAGCGGCAGCTCGATGAACTTTCCGACCAGGGAGGCGTAGCGTGCATCTTCCGGGTTCACCGCTACGCCGGTATCACCCAGTAGAGTTTCCGGGCGAGTGGTGGCGACCACAACGTAATCCTTGCCGTCGGCGGTCTTAACACCGTCCGCCAGCGGGTAACGGAAGTGCCAGAAGCTCCCCTGCTGCTCTTTGTTTTCCACTTCCAGGTCGGAAATGGCGGTGTGTAGCGTGGGGTCCCAATTGACCAAGCGCTTGCCACGATAAATCAGTTTCTCTTCGTGCAGGCGCACAAACACTTCTTGTACCGCTTTATAGAAGCCGTCGTCCATGGTGAAGCGTTCGCGTGACCAGTCGACGCTGGCGCCCATACGGCGCAGCTGACGGGTAATATGGTCGCCTGACTCCTCCTTCCACTCCCACACTTTATCGATAAACGCCTCACGGCCGAGGTCGTGGCGGGTTTTTCCCTCTTCGGCGGCGATTTTACGCTCGACCAGCATTTGAGTGGCAATCCCGGCGTGGTCGGTACCTACCTGCCACAGGGTGTTGTTTCCCTGCATCCGCTTCCAGCGCGTCAGGGTGTCCATAATGGTGTCCTGAAACGCGTGCCCCATGTGCAAGCTGCCGGTCACGTTGGGCGGGGGGATCATGATCGAAAAAGGTGCGCCCTTGCCGGAAGGAGCGAAACGGTTGTCGGCTTCCCAGCGCTCGTACCAGCGGGTTTCGATCTGTTCGGGTTGGTAGGTCTTTTCCATGTGGAGTTGGCTCACGGCTGGCAAGAAATGTGCAAAGTGTGAAAATGTATAGCGCAAGAGTATACAGCGTGAGTGGCATAGCCGTCAGGTGCTACTGACGCTCGATTGTGCGGGTGAAACGTTGGTGGGAAGAAAAACCGCGCATGGCGAGCAGCCCAAGGACAGGTCCTGGCAATAACCACCAAATCACCGCCAGTGACTGGCTAGACCATAGCGCGGTGACCAGCGCGATGGAGGGAATGGTTAGTCCAAAGCCAATCGCGTTCATCATCGCCAGCGCTGCCCCTAGCCGCTCAGGCGGTGCCGTGGCGCTGGCGAGTGCTGAAAACTGGGCAGAGTCGGCAATCACGCTAATGCCCCATACACCGAGAAGTGCCAGTAGTAGCCAGGGCGAGGCGCTGCCCAGTAGCGGATACATCAAGCACAGCGCGCCGGAGGTGGTCAGTGCCACACAGGCCACTCGATCACTGCCGATGTGACGGCTCCATTTGCCCGCAAGTACGCAACCAGGCAAGCCCAACGCAATCACGCCAAAGCTTAGCCACGGCTGAGCGCCGTTGGTGGCGCCCAAACGCTCCAGTTCACGGGCAACCAGAAACGGCACCAGCGCCCAAAGGGCATACAACTCCCAACAATGGCCAAAATAGCCCAATGCAGCAGCGCGAAAACGGGGCTGCTTGAACGCCGCCAACCCGGCCCACGGGCGTCCGCTTCTGGCGGTGGCGGGAAGGTGAGGGCCTACGCCCAGGCGGAAAATCATTAGTGCAGCGACCAGCGCCAACAAAGATGCCAGCAGTAGCGGCCACTGCCAGGGTAGGTTCAGCGTTAAACCGCGCAGCAGGTGCGGGGAGGCAATGCCCAGGGTGAGCATGCCCACCAGCCAGCCCAGCGCCGCCCCAGCGTGACTGGGGGTCCAGCTCACTACCAGTTTCATGCCCAGCGGGTAGATGCCCGCCAAGCAGAGCCCTGTTGCAAAGCGCGCCACAGCGGCGAGTGTCACGCTTTCGGCGACACCAATAAAAGCGGCGTTGATCAGCGCACCGAGAACAGCGGAAATCGCAAACAAGTGGCTGGCGCGAACGCGATCAGCAAGGCCGGTGGTGGCAATCAGCAGCGTGCCGCTAATAAACCCGGCCTGAACGGCGATGGTTAACAGCCCCAAGTCACTTTCGCTCAGGCCCACTGCCTCCTGCAGCGCCAAGCCAACACCGTTAACGCTAAACCATAGCGAGGTGCCAAACAGTTGGGCGATAACGATAACGGCCAATGGGGTGCGGGCTAAAAAGGCGTGGGACAGCATCGGCGCTCTCGTTCGTTGAGTTATTGTTGTTAAAAAAATTAGTTAGCAGAGCTTATGCGGCACAACTTCATGGCCCATTTCTTTATAGCGCTGCCAGCAGGCGCGTTTGGCAATCAGCACTTGTTGGTGCTGATTAATGATTTCGGCAATCCGTGTGTAGCGATCAATGCCTTCGGGAATATCGGGGTGCAGATTAAGCAGTGCGGTCTCTTCCGTAGGTACAGGGAGCTGCTGCCAGCCTAGCGTAATCGGCACGCTGGCAGCCATCTCGCTATCCTCCAAAGCATGGGGCAAATAGGCGTCGGAGCGAAAATTCCACAGCGCGCTGTCAGCTTGCTCCGCAAGCGCTTTATCTTCGCAGTGGAGGTGCAGACGGTAGCCTTTGCGCCAGATAGTTTCGGCGAGCCTGCAGGCAAACTGCAAACGGGCTTCTAAGGTTGTATCGGGCAAAATGTAGAAATCAATGCGCGCCATGGCGGTTCCAGGTGGGTCGGTTCCAGAAACAACACCGCCGCATCAGGTGCGGCGGTGAAAGGTAAGCTCAGGCGTTAAACCAGCTTGGTGAGCCAGCCGTACTTGTCTTCGCTGCGGCCATACTGCAGGTCGAGCAGTTTGGTGCGAATGCGCATCGCGACTTCATTATTTCCATCGGATTGCAGGCGAATACGCTCGTTTTCGGTGACCAGTTCACCTACTGGAGTAATGACCGCGGCGGTACCGCAGGCAAATATCTCAGTGATTTCGCCGGAGGCTGCGCCTTCGCGCCACTCATCAATGCTGATCGGGCGCTCTTCCGGTGTTAACCCTTCATCTTTGGCCAGCGTGAGCACTGAGTTGCGGGTCACGCCTTCTAAAATGGTATCGGTCAGGCGCGGTGTTACCAAGCGGCCATCTTTGAAGACAAAGAACAGGTTCATACCGCCCAGCTCTTCTACCCACTTGTTTTCAGCGGCATCCAGAAACGCTACCTGGCCACACTGATGAGCTTCGGCCTCTTTCTGCGCTGCTAATGACGCCGCGTAGTTACCGCCACATTTAGCAAAGCCGGTGCCACCGGGGGCGGCACGCTTGTAGTTCGAGGAGAGCCAGATCGAAACCGGGGCAATACCGCCTTTAAAGTACGCCGCGGCGGGAGAGGCGATCACGTAGTAATCGACTTCCTGTGATGGGCGTACGCCTAGAAACGCTTCAGAAGCGATCATGAACGGGCGCAGGTAGAGGCTGCACTCGTCAGAAGCGCTGGCAGGCGTGGGCACCCAGGCGTGGTCTTGTGCTAAAAGCGCTTTCAGTGAGCCGATAAAGTCTTCGTCGGAAAGCTCGGGGAGTGCCAAGCGGCGGGCACTGCGGCGAAAACGCTCAGCATTTTTCTCGGGACGGAACGTCCAGATAGAGCCGTCGGCGTGGCGATACGCTTTAATACCCTCAAAAATCTCCTGGCCGTAGTGCAGCACCGAGGCGGCGGGGTCTAACGTCAATGGGCCGTAGGGACGTACCTGATGGCCGTGCCAGCCAGCATCGCCAGTCCACCGGATATGCGCCATATGATCGGTAAAGTAGCGACCAAAACCGGGGTTTTTAAGAATATTTTCACGAAGGTCATCGGCCATCGGCTGATTGGATGGCAGGGTTTCAAAACTCGTTTCAAAGCTGGCAGTGGGCACGGCTGTTACTCTCCGTTAATACCGCTTCTGTAAAAAGGCGGTTGGGTATTGGTGACGATAAGTTGGTCGTAATAAGCGAGCACCGAGCTTCAGTGCGTTACATCAGCCCGGTGACCCTTGATATGTTCAGGTTTAACGGTTGCCGCGCTGAAAGGCAACCGTTGAGCGACAGATCGTGATGATGAGTGGTGATATTAGGCGTCGCTGTTTTCTACTTGGGCGTCTGTTTCACGATCAAGCAGGTACTGGGTTAACAGTCCCACAGGACGACCGGTGGCGCCTTTCTGCTTGCCGGAGTGCCAAGCAGTGCCGGCGATATCCAGGTGCGCCCAGGGGAAGTGGTCGGCAAAACGCGATAAAAAACACGCGGCGGTAATCGTACCTGCGGGGCGTCCGCCAATATTGGCCAGGTCAGCAAAGTTGGATTCAAGCTGCTCTTGGTACTCATCCCATAGAGGTAGGTGCCACGCGCGATCCCAGGCGGTTTCGCCTGCATCCAGCAGATCCAGCGCCAGGTCATCGTCGTTGGAAAGCAGCCCGGTGGCGTGGTGGCCTAAGCCCACAATCACCGCGCCGGTGAGAGTGGCAATGTCCACGACGCTGGCCGGGGTGAAACGCTCGGCGTAAGTGAGTGCATCGCAAAGCACTAAGCGGCCTTCCGCATCGGTATTCAGCACTTCCACGGTCAAGCCCTTGAGGGTTTTGATGATGTCGCCGGGCTTGGTGGCGTGGCCGTCGGGCATGTTTTCCGCTGCGGCAACGATAAATACCAGGTTGAGCTTGGGTTTAATCGCCAATACCGCTTTGACGGTGCCGAACACGCTAGCGGCGCCGCACATGTCGAACTTCATTTCGTCCATGCCTTCGCCGGGCTTGAGCGAAATACCGCCAGTATCAAAAGTAATACCTTTGCCAACTAGCACATGAGGGGCTTCATCGACATTTTCCGCACCCTGATACTTCATAACAATCAGGCGTGTTGGCTCTTTACTGCCGCGGCCAACCGATAATAGCGAGCCTGCGCCCAGGGCTTCCAGCGCTTCTTCATCGAGAATATCGACCTCTAATGCGCCTTTAGCGTCACGCCCCAGCTGCTCTGCCTGCTCGGCGAGGTAGCGGGGGGTGCAGATGTTAGCGGGCAAGTTGCCCAGGGTGCGGGTGTAGTTGATGCCCTGACCGATGGCATTGCCCACTAACGCCCCCTGCTTAACCTGGGGCACTGCGTCAGCATCGCTGATCATTAACGTCAGCTTGGCAAGGCTGGGGGCCGGTGCAGGCGACGATTTAAACTGATCGAAGCGATAAATAGCCCGCTCGGCCGCTTCCATTACCTTGCGTGCTTTCCAGGCCGCGTCGCGGTCGGTCAACGGAACATCACTAAATATCACGCTGGCTTCGTCGATGGGCAGTTTTACCAGCGCTGTCATGGCTGCATCCAGTGCCTTGATAAAGGCGGCTTCCTGGCATTTCTCGCGCTCACCCAAACCAATCAATAAGATGCGCTCGGCGCCTAGCCCTGGCGCAAACGGTACCATTTGCACATTGCCCAGTGCTGCGTCAAAGTCACCGCGCTCGAGCAATTGACCAATCAGGCGCTCGCTGGCGTCGTCCAGTTTGGCAACGGTGGGGAGTAAGTCGCCACCTTTATAAACCGGCACCAGGAGACAGGCCGTTTCGGTTTTGGCCGGGTTAGCAGTCTGAACGGAAAATTCCATGACGTCTCCAACAAGACAAGCATCGAGGGATTCGGGATAATGCCTCGTTGCTTTTGATTTTTAAAAGGGACTGAAAACAGTTTGATTAGTGTACCCAAGCCATACGCTTATTGCATGGCATCCTGCACGACTAGCCGGAGAGCGCGTTGATTTTATTTCGATATCTAACTCGCGAAGTGTTACTCACCATGTCGGCGGTCGCTGGCATTCTGTTGCTGGTGATCATGGGCAGCCGCTTTATTCGCTATTTTTCGGACGCAGCGGAAGGCGATATACCCGTCACCATGTTGGGCAGCCTGATGATGTTTCACTTGCCTGGCTTTATGGAACTGATTTTACCCCTGTCGTTCTTCTTAGGCATCATGCTTGCCTATGGGCAGCTCTATATGAATAGCGAAATCACGGTGATGGTCGCCTGTGGGATGAGCCCCACGCGGCTGTTGAAAGTGACCCTACTGCCCGCCAGTGTTGTGGCGGTGTTGGTCGGTGTTTGTAGCCTGTGGCTGACGCCTTACGGTGCATTGCAAACCGAAACTGCGCTCGAAGAACAGCGTAGCCGTTTGGATGTTTCCGTCCTGGCCCCAGGGCGCTTTCAAGAGTTCGGCGGCGGCCGTACCGCGTATATAGGCGGCTTCTCTAGTGACGGCACGGAAATGCGAGACGTGCTGGTGCACGAACAGAATCAACCAGGGGATGAGACGACGCATGACTATGTTACCCGCGCGGCGTCGGGCTATCAGGAAACACGGCTCGAAACGGGCAGCCGTTTTTTAGTGCTGGATGATGGTGAGCGCTACGGGGTGACGCCTGGGGAACAGAGTGCTGAGCGGCTCACGTTTGAGCGCTATACGCTGCGCCTGGGGTTGAGTCGTGACCGGCAGGAGCTTGATTCACTGGAGTATGCCTCCACGCCTGAGCTATGGAGTAACCCAAGTCCCCGTGCCCAGGCTCAATGGCAATGGCGGGCGGGGCTGCCACTGATGGTGTTTGTACTGGCCTTATTAGCGCAACCACTTTCTCGTGTAAACCCCCGTCAGGGGCGTTTTGGCAAACTGTTGCCTGCGGTATTTTTATATGTGGCGTATCTCAGCCTGCTGCTGGCGGTTGTCGATGCGATTGGCAGCAGCACTTGGCCCTCCACGCTAGGAGTGTGGCCGGTACATGGGTTGTTCTTGGGGCTGGGCCTATTATTGCTATGGCGCTCGCAGCGCAAGGGGATGCGCTAATGCTAACGATAGCTGACCGTCTCGATCGATATATCGCCCGAAACGTGCTGGCGGCCATTGTCGTCGTCCAGTTCGTGCTGTTGGGCCTGGATATCACCATCGCCTATATCGATGATTTAGGCGATGTACAGGCTGGCTACACCGCCCTTGATGCGTTGCTTTACCTACTAATGCGCACACCCTGGCGCTTTTATCAGTATGCCCCTGTGGCGGTATTGATTGGGGCCCTGATTGGTTTGGGCAGCATGGCGTCCAGCAATGAGCTTACCGTTATGCGGGCCTCTGGACGCTCCCTGGCACGGATTGTATGGGGCGTGATGAAGCCGGTGCTGTTGGTGGTAGTGGCAGTGTTACTGGTGGCTGAGTATGTTAGCCCGCGCACCGAGCAGTATGCCGAAGCGTGGCGGCTGGAAAAGATTCAGGGTGAAGGCGCCATGCTAACCAGCCGCAGCGGCTGGCAGATTGAGGGCGACAGCGTCTATCGTTTCGGGGCGATTCGCGCCGATGATGTCGTGCTTGATTTAACCCGCTATCGTTTTGATGATCTCCAGCTAGTCGAAGCCACTTATGCCCAGCGTGCTCGCTGGGCAGGTGATGCATGGCGTTTGGAAAACATCACTACCACGCGCATCTTCGATGATCACACCGAGTCTGACCAAGCAGCAAGCCTGGACTGGGAAACCTCCTTTACGCCCACCCAGCTAGAGCGGCTACTGCGCGATATCGAGAGCCAAGCGCCCAGCGAGCTTTGGGCTTATGCCCAGTTCCTTAAAGATCAGGGACTGCAGAATGAGCAGGCGCTGCTCTATTTTTGGCAGAAGATGCTGATGCCGCTCACCATGGGGTCGCTGGTACTGATTGCTGCCTCCTTTGTGTTTGGGCCCCTGCGTACTGTGGCGGCGGGTACCCGTGTGTTTTACGGCGTTATTACAGGGCTGTCCTTTAAGTACGTACAGGATCTGTTGGCACCGGCCTCAACGATTTTTGGCTTTTCCCCTGTTTGGGCCGTTCTGGTACCCACTTTGGCCTGCGCAGGGGTAGGCATCTACTTTTTACGCCGAAACGGGTAGGCCGGTTTGCTAAGGCCAAAACATGACTTCATCACTGCCAAGAACCGGATAAGAGAGAACTATGCGAATACGACGCTTTGGCCAGTTGGACAGCGTATGGCCAGCGGGGCTTGGCCGCCGCTTGGGCGCTATGCTGTATGACGGTTTTTTAGTCGCGGCAATATGGATCGCGGTGACCGTCATCCATATGGTTTTCTTCCGCTATGTGCTGGGCCAGCAGCCAGAAGAGATTGGCACTACGGCCAGCGATATCTGGAGTTTGCGACTCTTACTACTGTTTTTTGTCACTCTGTTTTTTGTTTTCTCCTGGTCGCGCGGTGGAATGACCTTGGGCATGCAGGCGTGGCGGTTGCGGGTGCAAACACTAGAGGGCTATTCCCTGAACTTGAAACAGTGCCTCATACGCTGCGCGGTGGCGTGGCTCTCGCTACTGACGTTTGGTATGGGCTATTTATGGGTGCTGTTCGATAAACAGCGGCGTAGCTGGCCAGATATTGCTTCCCACACCCAAACGGTGGTTTTGCCGAAAAAATAATTTTAACTGGCATGGCGAAAAAGTGCTTTTACGCCAGAATGTTATCTTGCTGCTCCTGCTTATTAAGACGAATGGATATCAAAAAGTATCCATTTCCACTTGATAAGATGTATGCGAATCATTTACATTCACCTCATGACTTTTATGAGGTATCGCCATGTACGTTTGCGTGTGCAAGGGAGTAACCGATCATCAGATTCGCCAGCACGTTAGCGACGGAGCGCGCAGCTGGAGAGAAGTACGTGAAGCAACCGGCTGTGCAACACAGTGTGGTAAGTGCGCGTGCTATGCCAAATCCATTACCCGCGATGCCTTACATGAAGCACGCCAAGAAGCCGATATGGGCCTTGCCTACGCCGTGTGACGCGAATCACTATTGTTAGGGTTATCTTTAGCAAATATATGATTTGCTTGAACTTTTAAATACCTTATCTATACTCTCAGGAAAGCTGGGAGTATAGCTATTTGCGCCTATACTCTTCTTCAAACGTAACTGCTTGATCGCATTGTCTAATCCAGATTAAACATCAGCATTACAGTAGAAAAGGTGACGTTATGAAAGGCGATACTAAAGTTCTTGAGCATCTCAATAAGGCACTAGGCAACGAATTGGTTGCGATCAATCAGTACTTTTTGCATGCCAAAATGTATAAAGACTGGGGTCTGAAAGCACTCGCCAAGTGGGAATACGATGAGTCCATCGAAGAGATGCAGCACGCTGATAAGATCATCGAGCGTATTCTGTTTTTGGAAGGCATTCCTAATCTACAAGACCTCGGCAAGCTGCACATTGGCGAAAACGTCAAAGAGATGCTCGAAAGTGATCTGAAAATTGAGCACGATGGCCGCAACGATTACATCGAAGCCATCACTTACTGTGAGAGCGTTAAAGATTACGTTACCCGCGATATGCTCCGCGACTTGCTCGCCGATGAAGAGGGTCATATTGATCACATTGAGACTGAGTTGAAATTAATTGAACAGGTGGGTATCCAGAACTACCTGCAGCGCCAAATGCAGATGGCTGGCGAAGAGTAAGTCCTCTTTAGCCAAGTCTTGAGTTAGCTTTAAAGACAGCTAAGCGCACAACGCAAAACGGGCAGCCTATGGCTGCCCGTTTTTTTGCAGTTACTAAATGGATAACGCTGCGTTAAGAGCTCGTCGCCAGGGTGTCGCCCGTTTTACCTCCACCCAGTACTGCTTCTGCAGGTTCATCAACCGTAAAGGTCGTGCGGCTCAAACGACGGACACGCTTCATAAATAGTGCGATGCAGATAAGCGTACCCAGTGCCGCTACCACGTAGCTTAAGTGCAGTGGTAGGCCAAAACCGATAGGGGCATAGGCCAAGTAGGTAAAGGTGGCCATGGTCATAAAGGTAGCGGGGATTGACGTGATCAAGTGAGGCTTGCGCGACAACACCAGGTACATGGTGCCTACCCACAGCGCGATAACGGCAGTGGTTTGGTTCGCCCATGAGAAATAACGCCACAGTAGTGTGAAGTCCATATGGGTTAAAGCATAGGACACTACAAATAGCGGTAGAGCGACCATGACGCGCTTCATAATCGGCTTTTGATCAATCTTAATGTAATCAGCAATGATCATTCGTGCGCTGCGAAAAGCGGTATCGCCAGAGGTGATTGGCAACACAATAACGCCGAGTACGGCTAGTGTGCCGCCTACAGCGCCGAGCATGGTGGTAGATACCTCACTTACCACCGCGGCAGGGCCACCAGCCGCCAGCACATCGGAGAGTGATTGGTCGCCGTAGAACAGACTCATCGCTGCCGCCGCCCAGATCATCGCAATGATGCCTTCGGTGATCATCATGCCGTAAAAGATTTTACGCCCATTGGTTTCGTTTTCAGTGGTGCGCGAAATAATCGGCGTTTGGGTGGCATGAAAGCCAGAAAGCGCGCCGCAGGAGATGGTTAAAAACAGCAGTGGGAAAATGGGGGCTGATTCAGGGTGCATGTTTTGGAAAGAGAGCTCGGGGATAGGGGCGCCCGTCACAATCAAGCCAATACCAATACCTGCCGCGCTAAACAGTAATAATGCACCGAAGTAAGGATAGATACGGCCAATGATCTTATCAATCGGTAGCAGCGTGGCAATCAGGTAGTAAATAAAGATAGCGACAATGATGAGTGTTAACGACAGCGACGTCATATTCGCCAGCAGCGCTGCGGGTGAGGTCACAAAGACCGTACCTACCAGAAGAAGCAGCAGAATCGCAAAACCATTCACCACGTGCTTCATCGCTTTACCAAGGAATTTGCCTGCTAACTGTGGCAGGTGAGCGCCGTGGTTGCGAATCGAGATCATCCCGGTCAAATAATCGTGGACAGCACCGGCAAAAATACAGCCGACCACAATCCATATAAAGGCGACAGGGCCATAAAGTGCGCCAAGAATAGGACCAAAAATGGGGCCTACACCGGCAATATTAAGTAACTGGATAAGTGAGTTACGCGTGGTGTTCATCGGCACGTAGTCGATGTTATCGCGCATGGTGAACGCTGGTGTACGCCGCTTGCGGTCGGTCACAAACACGCGCTCAACGAACTTCCCATAGGTAAAGTAGCCCGCAATCAGCAGCAGGATCGATACTATAAAGGTGATCATCGAAGGTACCTAGAGCAGTGAAGGGGATTAGCCAAGAGTGGCAAGTGGGCCAGTAATACAAAAGGAGACGCTTTTTTAGCAGAGCCGAATGTACAGATAAGGGCTGAGCAGCACAGTTAGACTTTAGTTGGTGATCACCCTATAAAAAGGGCAGCCGATCGGCTGCCCTTTTTCACGACTTTACGTGAGCGTTGACTCTAAGATTCCACGACACCACAGGCCATGCGTGCACCGCCACCTCCCAGGTGGGGCTCATCTGTGTAGGTATCGCCGCCAGCATGAATCATAATACTGCGACCTGGCATATCTTCCATGCTGAGGCGTGGAGCAAGAACAGGCAGGTTCGCTTCGCCATCTTCATTCACTGTTAGCACCGGTAGATCACCCAAGTGGCCTTCACCAAAAGGACCCTGATGGGTGCCGGTTTCTTCGGGGTCATAGTGGCCGCCCGCTGACAGCGCCGCAGTCATCTCGCCGCTGTCATTCTCAGCAGGGTCACAGCTGGCGTTCTGGTGAACGTGAAAGCCGTGAACGCCGGGCTCAAGTTCCGTCAGCGAAGGTGTGAGCAGTAAGCCATGATCCGTATGCTCCAAAGATATGGTACCAATCGACTCTTCGACTCCTTCGGCACTGACTTTATGCATCTCCACATCAAGCGTTTCATTCGCTTGCGCCGCCGAGGTGGCGAGTAGCAGCGAGGCAGCCATAGCGGTAAGTGAATAGCGGGCAGTTGTATAGCGCATTGTGATCTCTCCTTCCTAATCCATGGAAACGCGTCTGTAGCGTTGCTTATTCAAGGTAGCTGCCGAGCGGGTACTTTGCCACCCGGCTAGTAATAGGCCGCCGCGATGTTGTGTAAAAGCATCCTTTTAAATTCAATCTTTTAAGCCCAGTCTTTTAAACTTAGTAAAGTAGCAGTGAGCGCTTGAGTGCGTGGCACTAGCGTATTGAGTAAGCAGTACTCCTCATCAGTGTGCATTTTGGCGCCGACCGGGCCGAGGCCACACAGGGTGGGAATGCCCAAGCTGGCCGTCCAGCCAGCATCAGAACAACCGCCGGTGAATTCACCACCAACATCAAAGCCAACGTTTTTAGCCTGAAACTGGTAAAGAGCAAACAGTTCGCTGCTCATACGCTTTTCGAGAGGGTAGAACTCCGATGTCTGCTCAATGGTTGCCTGGGTGCCAGGAATATCGGGTTCGGCAATAATGGTCTCAATGGCTTTATACAGGTGGTCACGCTGTGCTGTCGTTACAAAGCGAATATCCAACTGAGCAGACGCGAATGGCGCGACAGTGTTGCGTGATACCCCTCCGGTGATAGTGCCAACATTGGTGGTGATGCCTGCCTCGTAATCGGTCAACGCATGCAGCTTGATGATCTTGCGGGCGAGTGTTTCGATGGCGCTGGCGCCATCGGCATGGCTCACGCCGGAGTGGGCGGCTTTGCCGGTGACGTTGATCAAAAAACCGGCCCCTCCTTTTCGGCCGGTGACTACATTGCCGCTGACTCGCCCAGGCTCGACGTTCAAGACGGCACGTGCCCCTTGGGCGGTGGCTTCGATGAACGCCCGCCCATCTGGCGAGCCAATCTCCTCATCGGCGGTAAACAAGGCGCGAACGGGTAGTGGGCAGTTGTGCAGGCGGCTTAACGCGCGCAGCACAAAGCAGTTCATCACCAGGCCGCTTTTCATATCGGCCACGCCAGGGCCAAAGCCGACGTTGTCTTGCTGGGTATAGCCCCGGCTAGCCACCGTGCCGGTAGGAAAAACCGTATCGCGGTGGCCCATTAAAAGCACATGACCTTGGCCAGTTTCCCCCAGCTGTGCTTCTAAAATATCGCCTGACTCAGGGCGCGGGTGGCGTATGACGGTGATGCCGTCCTGCTCAAGCCACTGGGTAATCAGGTCAGCCACCTCATCGTTACCCGCTTTGTCGTAACTGTTGGAATCGATATTGACCAAGGCCGCCAAGCATTCAACCATCGCTTGCTGCTGCCCATCCAGCCAATCACAGGCTTGCTGTATTAGTGGCTCTTGCATGACGCTCGCTCCTGATGAATCTCTGCGCCCTGAGTCGTAAGATCCCAGAAAAGTCCTGCCATCAAAAGCAGTGCCTCGGCGGCGACGCTGCCCAGCAGGTGTTCGTCAGGAGCATGCTGCGAGCAGGCAGGGTAGGAGTGCGGCACCCACAGGGTGGGTAACCCCAGCGTTTCGGCAAATACATCATTGGGTAATGATCCGCCTAAGTTAGGTAATAGCGTGGGCGTTTTATTCGTCGACAGTTGCATCGAGGTTAATGCCCAGCTTACCCAAGGGTCTTCTGGGTCAAGCCGCGTAGCATTCATCTGTGACATGCGCGCCGCGCTCACTTCAATATCGCGATAGCCGTGTTGATCCAGATGGCGGCGTAAATGGACAAGAAAGTTATCTTGATCGCTGCCCACCACAAAGCGCAACTGGCAGTGGGCGTAGGCGTAGGGTGGAATCGCATTGGCCGGTGCGTCCGGGTTTCCGGCCTTCATGGCCAGCACTTCTAAAGTGTTCCAACCGAATAAACGCTCCGCGGGGGAGAGCCCTGGCTCGCCCCAGTCAGTGTCAATCGTCGGAGAATTGTCACCGACGCCTACCTCGAGAGAGGATAGGGCGTTGCGCACGGCATCTGGAATAGGTGCCGGGCGTAATCCCTGTATCTGGATCACACCATTGGCATCCACCAGCGTGGCCAGGGCATTGGTTAATCGCACCGCCGGGTTTTTTAATACCCCGCCCCAGTTGCCCGAGTGGTGGGCACCTTCCCGGGCCTGCAGTTTAAGGTCGAAGTTGAACGATCCCCGTGAGCCTAAAAATAGCGTCGGCGATTCTGCGTCCAGACGGGGCCCGTCCGAACCAATAAACACATCGGCCGCTAAACGCTCTCGATAGCGGTGGCAAACCTCCTTTAGCCCCGGCGAACCGGTCTCTTCGCCCATCTCCAGCACCAGCTTCACGTTATAGCCCAGGCGCCCACCGCTAGCTTTCAGCACACAGCCGAGCGCAGCTAAATTAATCGTGTGCTGGCCTTTGTTATCAGCGGTGCCTCGTCCATACCAGCGATCTCCCCGCTGGATGATTTGCCAAGGATAAAGTCCTTCGGCCCACTGATCATCGTAGCCGCGTATCACATCGCCATGGCCATAGGTTAATACGCTGAACGTGGCGTCAGTTTCAAGGCGTTCAGCGAGCAGAAAAGGCCCAAATCCTTCCGCTGGATTATCGACAATTTCCCATGTGAAACCGAGCTGCTCAATATCGGGAATAATCTGTTCAGTAAGGTAGCGTTGAAGCTCTTCCAGCCGATGGGGTTCCTGGCTTTCGCTGCGAATAGCAATACGCGGCGAAAGCTGATTATAAAATTCGCCACTATCAAAATAGGCTTTGGCATTGTCTAAGGCTTGTTGGCGCGACATAAATATCCCTCTGAGTATTAGGCGTTCAGTAAGAGTGTTTAGGCAAAATGGCAGGCGACGCGTGGATGATTAGGCTGAGTAGTGCCTTGGCCTGCACTTTGAATAAGGTCGGTTAGCTTTGGCGACTGCTTTGAGCACTGGGGCTGTGCTATGGGGCATCGAGGGTGGAAAGCGCATCCTGATGGAGGTCGTGTTGGGTCGGGTTGTCCTGCCCCAAGACCGATATCAGGCACGCCTAAGCCGGGCTCTGGCGTCAGAGCGGATGCCAGCAGCGCCTGGGTGTAAGGGTGGCGAGGAGCGGTGAAGATTTGTTCACGAGTTCCTTCTTCGACAATCTGACCCAGGTACATCACCGCGAGCCGATCCGCCAGATGCTCCACCACGGCGAGGTCGTGACTAATAAACAGGTAGGTAAGACCAAACTCATCCTTAAGGTCGAGCAAAAGGTTGAGGATTTGGGCTTGAACTGACACATCCAGAGCGGAGGTGGGTTCGTCACAAATCACCAAGTCGGGGCGCATAATCAGCGCCCGGGCAATCGCCACCCGTTGCCGTTGCCCGCCAGACATTTGCCCTGGGTATTGCTGGGCCGCGCGTTTGGGCAGGCCAACCAGCTCGAGCATCTCGTCCACCTTGGCTGCCTGCTCCTTCTGGGTGCCAATGCCATGAATGCGCAGCGGTAAGCCGACGATTTGAGCAATCCGTTGGCGTGGGTTAAGCGACGAATAAGGGTCTTGAAAAATCGGCTGTATATGGCGGGCTAGTGCCTTTTGGTTAGCGTTTACAATGGCTTTGCCATTGATCAATACATCGCCCGCGCTAGGGGGTGTCAGTCCCAGCAGCATTTTGGCCAAGGTACTTTTACCGCAGCCTGATTCGCCCACCAGCCCCATCACCTGGCCGCGGGGAACGCGCAGCGATACATTATTGACGGCTGTTAAGGTTTGACTCTTATGCAGCATGCCGCCGCCCAGTTTAAATGTTTTGGATAGCGCGCAGAGCTCTAGGGCAAGCGGGTCAAGATGGTTTGCGGCACTGCTCATAGCGTTACCTCCTGAGCGTTGATCGTTGCCGGATTTGCCAACTGGTGGGCAAAGTGACAGCGCGACAAGTGACTATCTGCGACGGTTTGCAAGGGCGGTGTGATGTGACAAAGCTCATCCGCTTGGTCGCAGCGATTACAAAAGGCGCAGCCGTCAACTTTCTCTACCAAGTTGGGCACTACCCCTGGAATCGCCTGCAAGCGGCTGCCTGGCAGCGTTTTGCCGGGTGTTGGTATGCAGCGCAGTAATCCTTGGGTGTAAGGATGGCTGGGGGCTTGAAAGAGCTCCTGGGCAGAGGCGGTTTCAATCACTTCACCGGCATACATCACGGCGACCCGGTCGGCGATGCGCGCGACGACGCCCAGGTCGTGGGTGATGAAAATAACCGCCGTTCCAAACTCCTGCTGCAGGTCGCGCAACAGGTGCAGAATTTGCGCCTGAATCGTAACGTCCAAGGCCGTGGTGGGCTCATCGGCAATAATCAAGTCGGGTTCGCACATTAGCGCCATGGCGATCATGACCCGTTGACGCAGCCCGCCCGACAGCTGGTGAGGGTATTGGCGCATACGCTCTTCGGCGGCGCTGATACCTACCCGTTTGAGTAAATAGAGGGCGCGGTCATGGGCCGCTTTACGCGATACACGCTGATGACGGCGCAAGGCCTCGCATAGCTGATTGCCCAGGGTGTAGGCGGGGTTGAGAGCGGTCATGGGCTCTTGGAAAATCATCGCCATGCGCGCACCGCGCAGGTTGCTGCGCTCGTGATCGGAAACCGTCAGCAGATCAACGCCGTCAAAGTCGAGACAGTCGGCGTTTACCTGCGCCTTGCGCGGCTGTAGGCCCATTAATGCCAGCGAGGTCATGGATTTACCACAGCCCGACTCACCCACCAGGCAGAGCATTTCACCCCGTTCAACGTGAAAGTCGATTCCCCGGACGGCGTGAAGCGTACCTTTTGCTACCGGCAAGTCGACGCGCAGTTGTTTTACGGTGAGTAGTGGTGAGGCTGGCGCTGTTGAGCGCTCAGCGGAGGAGAGATTACTCATTGCGGCCTCCTGGTGCGCTGAGGTCACGCAGTCCATCGCCTAGCAAGTTAATCGCCAGCACTAGAATAAATAGCGCGCTGCCGGGAATCGTAATCACCCACGGTTGAAAGAACATATAGGCTTTGCCTTCGGCGATCATCAGCCCCCAGGAGGGGGATGGTGGCTGCACGCCCATGCCCAGAAACGACAGCGTTGCTTCGAGCAAAATGGCGTTGGCGACCTCAAGCGTGGCCACCACAATGAGGGCGCCAGCGATATTGGGCAGCACTTCGCGCAGCAAAATATACGGCAGCGAGCAGCCCAGTGCCTGGGCCGCCTGCACATACTCAGCATTGCGCAACTGCTGAGTCGCCGAGCGGGCAACGACCGCAAAGCGATCCCACAGCAGCAGCCCCAGCAGTAGCGTAACGGTCAGCATTGAACCGCCTATTAACGAGGCCATGGCCAGTGCCACTAAGACCACCGGCATGGCCAGACGGGTGGTAAGCAGATAACTCACTACGGCATCAACGCGGCCACCAAAGTAGCCCGCCAACACGCCCAAGGTGGTACCAATCAACCCTGAAATCAGCGCGACCACTATGCCGATAAAGAGTGAAATGCGGGTGCCATAAATCAGGCGGCTCAAGTAGTCACGGCCGAGACGATCGGTGCCTAACGGGTGTGTCCAATTCCCCGTTTCGTGCCAGAAAGGGGGCACCATGCGGTTTGCGGTGTTCTGTAAGTAGGGATCATGGGGGGCCAGCCAAGGCGCCAGAAGGGCAATGATACCCAGCAATGTAATGATCAGTAAGCCGATGGCTAAGCTGCGGTTGTTAAGTGTGATGCTCAGTAAACGAGACGGCCAAGAGCCGGCTAAGTTTTGATCGGCGGCTACCAGTGGGGAAAGGGCATGTGCCATGGGGTTTCTCCGTTAACGCGCGCGCAGGCGTGGGTCTAAAACTGCGTTGAGAATGTCGGCAAGCAGCGTCAGCACGATATAGAACAGCGCAATGATCAGGACGATGGCTTGAACCACCGGGTAGTCATTACGGGAAATCGCGTTCCAGGCCAGTTGCCCCAGCCCGCGCAGTGAAAAGACGGTCTCGATGACCACCGAACCGCCGAGCATAAATCCCAGCTCCACGGCGGCCAGCGCCACCACCGGAATCACTGCATTGCGTAGTGCGTGTTTGAAGATCACCGTGCCGGTGCGCAGCCCCTTGGCCCGGGCGGTGCGAATGTAGTCTGCCTCAAGGACTTCCAGCATGCCGCTGCGGGTTAGCCGCATCATGGCGGGGGTGGCGTAATAGCCCAGCGCTACGGCGGGCAGTACAAAGCCTTGCCAGCTATCGCTACCCGCTGCAGGAAACCACTGCAACTTGACGGCAAACAGGATGATTAGCGTTAAGCCAAACCAGAAATTGGGCATTGCCTGGCCGGTAACCGCAATTGCCATGGCCGTGCGGTCTATCCAGCTGCCGCGCTTCAGCGCGGCCACAACGCCGAGGGGAATCGACACGCCTAGCGCAATCGCCAACGCCAATACTCCTAGGGTCATCGTCACCGGTAGGCGCTCAACCACCAGATCCATAACCTCGCTCTGGTAGTAGTAAGAACGCCCAAAATCGAGCTGCACCGCTCCCCATAGCCACGTCGTAAATTGCTGAATCACCGGGCGATCCAGGCCGTACTCAACGCGGATTTGCTCAACCTGTTCGGCGGTGGCCTCGGGCCCACCAATGGAGAGCGCCAAGTCACCCGAGAGCTGCAGCAGACTAAAGCAGAGCACCGAAATAGTCAGCGCGACGCTAAGCGCTATTAGCGTGCGCTTGAAAACAAATGCCCACATAAAGCATCACTCCCTCGCTGCGGAAAGCGAGCCGTGGCGAGATTGCCACGGCTGCCGTTAAGTCGACCAGGCACCGTTACTTCCAGCTCGCCTCGTAGAAGCGGGGAAGTTCGTCAGGGTAGGCGGTGAAGTCGAGATCAGCGGTGTGAGCGTAATAGGTGGAGTAGGAGAACAGCGGCGCCCAGTACGCTTGCTCGGAAATGCGGGCGAAAGCTTTCTGGTAGTACTCTAAGCGCACATCAGGGTCTACCGAGGTATCGGCGACTTGTAGCCACTCCTGCACCTGGGTGTCCTGCCAGAGATCGTCAATGCCGCCTGTGAAATAGACGCTAACGAAAGCCGAGACATCGTTAATAGAGAAGGAACCCCAGGCTTTGAAAGCCATATCGGTTTGACCGTTGCGCTGAAGCTCCAACAGCGCGGGGGAGGTCATAAAGCGCAGGTTGGCATTAATGCCCACTGCACGCAGGTCGCCAATCATCGCTTCGGCGTAGTCACGTTCACGGTAGGCGTGCAGGTCAATCTCAAAGCCATCGGCGTAACCGGCCTCGGCGAGTAGTTCGCGGGCTTTTTCGGGATCGTACTCATACTTGATAACGTTCTGCGTTTCACAGCCAAACTGGGTGGGAAAGCAGGGGGCATAAAGAGGCTGGCTGCCACCGCGCACTAGATCATTAGCCAAGCCTTCCCGGTTCATGGCGTGGTTAATGGCCTGACGCACGCGAATATCATTTAAAGGCGACTCTTCCCGCATGGCGGCATCCAAGCCGATATAGCCGACCCGCATGGTCTCGCCGCCTAGCACGCTGAGCTGTGGCATCCCGCTTAACGACTCAGCTTGATCTGACGGTACTCGCCAGATCCAATCGACTTGCCCGGACATTAATTGCGCCATACGTGAGTCTGCATCGGCAATGGCCTTGAACTCGATATTGCCAATCTCGGGCTGACCAATCGGGCTGTCGGTAAAGTAATCATCAAAGCGCGTTAAGCTAACGCCGTCTCCGGGGCGGACGTTGGTAATCTTGTAAGGCCCGGTACCCACGGGCTCACGACTAAAACCCTCGATACCCACTTCCTGGAAATACTCATCGGGGTAAATTGGCATCGGGCCGGAAAGGTACTCAAGGGCTGCAGGGAAAGGCTCTTTGAGGTGAATGCGGACTTGGTACTCATCAAGCTTCTCAACGCTTTTAATCCAGTCAACATTTTGTCGCGTTACTACCCGTGATTCGGGGGATACCGCATAGTTAAAGGTAAATGCCACATCGTCGGCGTTGAAGGCCTCACCGTTGTGAAAGGTCACGCCTTCGCGCAGCACAAGATCGAGGGTCTTATCATCGGCCCATTCCCACTCGGTGGCCAGACGCGGCTCATACTCGTTGGTTTGCGGGTTACGGTAGATCAGCGTATCCCAAGCCAAATGGGCGAGGATAACGCCTTCACGCAGATTATTGTGGTAGGGGCTAACGTTTTCAGGCTCGCTATCAGAGGCATAGACCAGTGTATCGTTGGCCTTGCCAGCCAAGGCGGGTGTCGCGATGCTGAGTAAAGCAAATGACGTAACGCAACAAAGAGTTCTAGGTGTTTGCATGCCATACCTCGTTTTTTAATAAGAGAAGTTTATGAGCGTTTGGCGCACTGGCAGGGCTTCTTGTTTTTTAGATGAGCCGCCGCCTTGAATTAAAACTAAGCTATTAATCAGTCATGCCACCAGTGCAATGTTTAGAACTTATCATTGCCGTTTTGGCAATTCTGATGGAGAGGGGGAGGCACAATGAATCCACGGGTGCTACAAGAAACCGCGTTACGTTATTTTTTAGAAGTGGTTCGCTGCGGCTCCATTAGTGAAGCTTCGGGCAAGTTAAATGTGGCGCCCTCGGCGATCAGCCGACAGATAGCCCGGCTCGAAAGTGAATTGGACACGTTGCTGTTTGAACGCCGAGCGCGTGGCATGGTACCGAGTGCTTCAGGCGAGCTATTGGCGGTACATGCCCGCCATATGCAACTGGAAGCCGACCGAATAGGCAGTGAAATCCTAGCTCTGCGGGGATTACAGCGTGGCAAGGTGCGCCTCGCCAGCTCAGAAGGGTTTGCCGTCGATTTTCTACCTGCGGCAATTGCGGCTTTTCGCCAGCGTTACAGCGGTATTCATTTTCATCTGATGGTGGGCGCGCCTGCCCAAGCCACTCGGTATGTCAGGGAAGGCGAAGCGGATATTGGCATTACCTTTAGCCTCAAGCCTGAGGCGGATATTACCGTTGCCCTTAGGCAGCCCGCGCCGATTATGGCGCTGGTTTCTCCGCACCATGAGCTTGCCGTTAAAAAATACATATCGCTGGCACAGCTTCAGGGCTATCCGCTGGCGTTACCCTCGCCAGACACGACCCTGCGCCAGCTGTTTGATATCTGCTGCAGCCGTCAAAATTTGGCGTTTGAATCCATTTTTAGCAGCGATTACACCGAGGCTTTGATTAACTTCGCCATGCTCGGGGGCGGTGTGGCGTTGGCCGGGGAAATATCGGTGCGCTACCGCATTCAGCAGCAGCGCTTAGTGGCGATCCCTATTCGAGATCAGGGCATGGATTCTCGCTTTATTGAAGTCCAGACTCTTGCTAAACGCACACTGCCCACGGCGACGCAGGCATTTTTAGCGTTTCTAAAAGAGCATATCCCGCCTGGGCAGTTGCCGCTTTTTCCTATGCCACCCACATTAACGGCTGATCACCTGCCATCTTAGCCAGCGCTTGCTTTGATAGCGTATTGCGCGGATGACATCTCACGGCCAAGCCGCGACAATGGCGCCCTATTTAGATTGTTAGCTTTAACTGGGGAACGTTATGACGCCACTCAACATCCTCTATCAGGATGAGTATCTCGTTGCGGTGCATAAGCCGTCAGGCCTATTAGTGCACCGTTCGGCGTTAGCGCGTGGCGAAACTGAGTTTCTGCTCCAGCAGCTTCGCGACCAGCTCGGTAAGCGGGTGTATCCCGTCCACCGGTTGGATCGGCCGACCTCTGGGGTGATCGTTTTTGCGCTCTCTTCAACGGTGGCTGGCCTGCTAAGTGAAGCCTTTAGCGAGCGTCAGGTAGAAAAGCGCTACCTAGCGGTGGTGCGGGGTAAAGCGCCAGAGAGCGAACGTTTGGATTACCCATTGCGGGAGGAGGATGGCACGCGGCCCAAAGCTGAGATGCCCGCCATGCCCGCGATGACCGATATTCGCCGTCTGGATAGCGCTGAGTTGCCGGTACAGGTCGACCGTTACCCAGTGGCGCGTTACTCCCTGGTAGAAGCTCGGCCATTGACCGGGCGCCGCCATCAAGTTCGCCGTCACCTCTCGCGGCGGGGCTATCCGATTATTGGCGATGCCAAGCACGGTAAAAGTGTTCACAACCGCTTTTTTGCTGAGCAGTTGGGCGCGCCGCGCTTGCTGTTGGCCGCCACCTATTTAGCCTTTGACCATCCACTGTTGGCCAAGCGCGTACAGTTGAGCTGCGCTTTGGATGACACCATGATCGCGCTGTTTAATCACCTTGGCTGGGCGGGGCATTTGCCGCTGGATAGCGTGCGAACGCCGCCTTTTGCAACGCCTTCCGCTCTCCAAGCACTGTGAGTCTGTTTCTATGCCATTGAATGAGCCATCAACCTCGCTTGCTACCGCCTTAGTTTCTAGCGATCGTGTTTCTAACGACTATGATTTTCGTTTTGGCGGTATTCGACGCCTTTACGGACAGCGCGCTGCGCAGGCGTTCCGCCATGCCCATGTGGTCGTGGTCGGGGTAGGTGGCGTGGGTAGCTGGACGGTAGAGGCGCTAGCCCGCTCGGGCATTGGCAAGCTCACGCTGATCGATCTGGACGACGTGTGTGTTTCCAACGTCAATCGCCAGCTCCACGCGCTGGATGGCACCATCGGCCAGCCCAAAGTAGACGTGCTGGCTGAGCGCTGCCGCCTGATTGCCCCCGAGATCGAGATTATTGCGGATACCGCTTTCGTCACGCCCACCAACCTAGCCGAGCGCATTCCCGATGATGCCGACCATGTGGTGGACGCCATCGATAGCGTCATCGCCAAGGCCGCGCTGATCGCCTGGTGCAAACGGCGCAAAATACCGATTACCGTGACCGGTGCAGCGGGCGGGCAAACCGATCCCACGCGAATTCAAGTGGCGGACTTGACCCGCACCGAGCACGACCCGCTGCTTTCCAAGGTGCGCTCGCGGCTGCGTCGCGATTACGGCTTCTCCCGCAACCCCAAGCGACGCTTTTCGGTGGAGTGCGTTTACTCTGACGAGCAGTTGATTTACCCCGGTGCCGATGGCGAAGTGTGCCTGCAAAAGCCCGGCAGTGGCGACACCACCAGGCTGGATTGCGCTTCCGGCTTTGGCGCGGCCACTTTTCTGACCGGCACCTTTGGCTTTGTCGCCGCCTCCAAAGTGCTGGAGCGGCTAGCTAAAAAAGCTAATCAGCCCGCCGCCACCCACGCAACTACAAAGGAAACCGAATGACGACCCCCGTTCCCGGTATTTACCGCCACTACAAAGGCAACCTTTATGAAGTGATGGGCACCGCCCAGCACAGCGAAAGCGAAGAGCCGCTGGTGGTCTACCGCGCACTGTACGGCGACTACGGCCTGTGGGTACGCCCGCTTGAGATGTTTACTGAAACCGTCACTAAAGAGGGCCATACCCAGCCGCGCTTCGCATTGGAGAAGACGTTTTAACAACGAGCGATTCGGCTGTCTTTGTCGTAGCGCTGAGGACGCTAAGCTTAAGGAAGTGCGGCAGAGCTGAGCTTCAAGTGCAGCAGCTCGGCAGCACTCTTGCCGGCCACTGCCCCAAGCACCACGGCACTCAGCAGCCCGTTGCCGGAAAGGTAGCCGCTGTCGTTGGAGCCGGATACCCCTCGCGCTGCCCCGCCTGCGGCAAACAGGTTGGGGAGAGCTTGCCCCTGAGCATTGAGCACGCGGGCTTTGCAATTCACTTCTAAGCCGCCCTGGGTATGGAACAGTGCCCCGGTGACGCGAATGGCGTAGTAGGGGGCTTTCAGCAGGTTGGCGGGGTCGAAGCGGCGGCTAAACGCATCGGCCGTTTGCTGCTCAGCGTGCTGCTGCATCTGGGCGAAGGTGTCGTGAAGTGCACCAAGGGGCATTTTCAGGCCAGTGGCCATCTCCTCAAGGGTTGAGAAGCTGCGTACTGCGCCACTCTCCTGAGCATTACGGTAATCCTCAAACGCCTGGGCAGACTCGTGAATGCGGGCGTCGTAAAGATTCCAGGCCACTTGCTCCGGCTGCGCCAGCACCTTGGCGGCCTGTTCGGAGTAGCCGCCGTGCTCATTGGAAAAGCGCTCGCCCTTGATGTTGACCTGAATGCCCCCTTGCATCATCAGCGCCCAGCTAATCAGCGTTTGGTGGGGGGTGGCGAGGGAGCCATGGCCTTGGCAGGCACCCAGATCTTTTGTGCTGGCGCCCATTTCCTGGCCCCACAGCAAGGCGTCGCCCTGATTGCCCTCATGGCCGTAATAGAGGGCGTGTTTCAATGTTGGCAGGTAGCGCTCTACCAGCTCAGGGTTACCGCCATAGCCATTGCAGGCAAGAATCAGCGCGTCGCAGCCAATGCTCTCGTGGCTGCCATCTGGGCGCTCAAGGGTTACTCCCCGCACTCGCTGCGTTTCATCAACGTGCAAATCCACTACCCGAGCTTGGGTCAGAATATCAATGCCCGCCGTTTCCGAAGCGTTGAGCAGCGCCCCCATTAGCTCTTCCCCGGTGCGCCGGGGCGTGGCGTGCATACGCAGGTGACGGTGGCCGGGGTAGAGAAAGCCTTCCACCAGCTCAAAGGGCACGCCGTGCTGGTCCGCCAGCCACTCGATGGTTGGGCCGGATTGGCTGGCCAGCAGCTCGACAATGGCAGGGTCTGCCTCAAAGCCATTTTTTTTCTGGATATCTTCCGCCATGGCGTCAGCAGAGTCCGTGACGCCCAATTCATGCTGAAAGCGCGTATTGGCCGCGGGAATAAACCCAGATGACATGGCCGTGCTGCCGCGGGGAAGCGCGTCGCGCTCCAGCACAGCCAACTCAACGCCCGCCTCCCGGGCCGCTAGCGCTGCCACTAGACCACAGGCACCCGCGCCGATAATCAGCAGCGGTAGATGAGCATCAAAGCTATCGTGGTTATAGGGGAGTATCGCCATTAGCGTGTTTTTCCCTGTGCAAGTTCAAGTTGCGATGCATTGAACGCATCAAGGATCTCACCCGCTGGCGCTTGCCATACCTCTGGGTGGCCGTTGATGTGGGCCAGCACTTCTTCTAAACAGGCAATTCTGTGGGGTTGACCGACCAGCCAGGGGTGCAGGTTTAAGGCGAATAAACGGCCGCCCTGTTCGCGCGACTCTTCTAACAGGAAGTCGAAGGCGTCTTTTACCTGGGTCACCCAGGAATCTTCCGAGTGCAGGTTCTGGCTCATCACGAACTGATCTTCGATCTCGGTGGCTAGTGGCATCATGGTCAAACTGCCCGTGTTGGTGTCACAAGCATAAGGCATGTCATCATTCACCCAGTCGGCGCAGTACTCGATGCCATTTTCCGCCAGCAGGTCAGGCGTGTTGAAACTCTGGTGCTTAGCGGGGCTTAGCCAGCCGCGAATGGGTTGGCCGGTCACCCGCCGCAGGGTGTCCACAGAGCGTTTGACCAGTTCGGCCTCCTCTTCGATGGGCTGGCCGCCGTAGTGTAGGTGATCCATGTTCCAGCCGTGGGCCATGAACTCGCCGCCGTGCTCTTTTAAGCGCTGTACCAGGTAGGGCGTCTGCTCCGCCAACTGAGCGTTAATCGCAAAAGTGGGGGTAATGTTGTGCGCCGCCAGCGCTTTGAGCACGCGATAGATCCCCACGCGGTTACCGTAATCGCGTAGCGTGAAGTGACGCAGATCGGGGTAGGGCATGGTCATGCCATTGGGGACCTTGAACGGCTTGCCGCGCTGGTTGAGCGGGTAGAACTGCAGCGAAATATTGATCCACACCGCCAGGGTTTTACCCTCGGGCCACGTAACCGGTGGGCGTTCACTTAGCATCGACCACGCATAGCGCTCATGGTCATAGCCGTGGCGGCGGTAAGGGTAGTCGAGATAGTCGTCATTAAGCGCCATAGCGTTATCCCTGTTTGCCTGCAGAGGCGGCCTGGGCCGCAATACTACCGAGGGCGGCATCGTAATAGTGTTCGAGATAGTAGTCGGCGATTTCGCGGCCTGTGGCTACCCACACATCCGGATGCCCGGTGATGTACTCCAGTGCCTCTTCAAACGCTTTGATGCGATGCGGGCAGCTCACCTGATAGTTATGAGTGGGAATGCACATCACCGTGCCGGACTCCGCCCCCTCTAGATACAGGCGGTCAAAGTGGCGCTTGAGCATAGTGGTGTACTGGCGTGGCTCCACTTTGTTCACCGCGTAGACGATGGTGTCGTTCATCTCCAGCGAGTAGGGCATGGAGATAAACCGCTTGCCGGAGCGGACGCTGACCGGCGTGGGCTGGTCGTCGTGGAACAGGTCGCAGGTGTAAAGCCCGCCTTTGTCGCCAAATAGCTCTTCGCCGACTTCGGCAAACAGGTCCAGAGTGCGCTCCGAGTGGGAGAGCGCTGGCGCCAGATAGCCCGCGCATGCTTGACCGGTATGACGATGGATGGTTTCCATACTGTCTCGGATCATGGCCCGTTCCTGGGCTTCGCTAAGGCCGTAGGTGTAGCGGGTGTTGTAGATGCCGTGACTAAAAAATTCCCAGTCGCGCTCTTTGCACATCTGGATGATTTCCGGGTGATGCTCGCAGAGGGCTACGGATAGTGAGACCGAGCCGCGAATGCCGTACTTATCCAGCAGGGCCATCTGGCGCTGGTGGCCCACCCGGTTGCCGTAGTCGCGAATGCTGTAGCCGGGCACCGACGGGTGCGGGTGCGGCCAGGGATTACGCTGTGGGTTCTGCGGTGGATCGAGCTCGTAATACTCGATATTGGGTGCGACCCAGAAGGCCACCTTGGCGCCTCCTGGCCACTCGATTTTGGGGCGTTGGTCGTAGGCCCAGTAGCCGTAAACGCCTAATGACTCTTTCATGGCTAGCTCCTCGCCTTATTCATCGCCCTCAAGCCACGCCAGTACGTCAACAACAGGCATGACATCAGCGTATTTGAGGTGCAGGTCGGTCAGGTTGGCGTAGTGATAGCTCTCGTGTTTATCCGCGACGCACTCCATCGGGACGATAGTGCGGTAGCCCCGAGACAGGCTTTCCACGGCGGTGGCGCGAATGCAGCCAGAGGTTGAGCCGCCGGTAATAATCACTGTGTCGACCTGGTGCCATACCAACAGCGACTGTAGCGGCGTCTCAAAAAATGCTGAAGGCATACGCTTGGTGTAGATCACATCGCGGCTGCGGTCGATCTCACAGCGCTCATCGAATTCGGCGCGCTCGGAGCCATACTTGATGTTCTGCAGTGAATCGGGGGTGTTGGTACGGGTGCCCCATACGCCTGCATCTTCGGCGGAGTCTAAAAAAGCCACATGCGTCCAGACCACCGGCCAGCCCCGCGCCCGAAAACCACGTGCCAGTTGGTTGGTATATTCCAGCTGTTTGGGGTCGGTTTCGTAGGC
The DNA here is from genome assembly GCF_059448525.1 of Vreelandella sp. ssv. Taxonomy (NCBI): domain Bacteria; kingdom Pseudomonadati; phylum Pseudomonadota; class Gammaproteobacteria; order Oceanospirillales; family Halomonadaceae; genus Vreelandella; species Vreelandella sp. ssv. The sequence continues at coordinate 565,614 of NZ_CM182545.1, forward strand.
GGTCTTGAAGAGATCGGTACGAGTGTAGGCTTTTTGCGGATCAACGTTTACCAGCACCGCTTTATTCCCAAAGCCAAACGGCACCCGCTGTGGGTTGGCCATCACGTCGTTAAAAATCTCTTTCGCCGTTTTGTCGGTGGTCTGCATCGTCGTCTCCTGAATTTGCTTATTGGTATTTATAAATAAGGGTCACGGTTTGCTGAGCGAGCGTTAGCGATTGTCGTACTGTTCGCCAAGCTCCAGCATCGCCTGGGTGCCTAAATAGTCGTTAAGTTGTTTGAAATCGAGCATCTGGTCGCGGAAAGCGTCGGTGGTGCCGTCCTGTTTCAGCGTGGCAAAGAAACGGCTGGCCATGTGGGTAATTGCCCGTACCAGTGCGCCGGGGAAAATCACCAGCGAGAAGCCTAAGTCTTCCAGCGCCTGAGCGTTCTGCAGCGGTGTGTCTCCGCCCTCGACCATATTGGCCATAATCGGCACTTTGCCTTTGAACTGGGCCATGATCTTGCTGATATCTTCGTCACTACGAATGCCTTCGATAAACAGCATATCCACGCCCGCTTCATAATAGGCTTGAGCGCGCTCAATAGCGCTGTCGGTGCCTTCCACGCCCAGTGCATCGGTACGGCCAATAATCAGCGTGTTATCGCTTTCACGGGCATCCAGGGCAGCATGCAATTTACCCACCATTTCGCTTTTGGATACCAGGGTTTTGCCGCGCAGGTGACCGCAACGTTTGGGGTAGGTTTGGTCTTCAAGCTGGATGGCGCTGGCCCCAGCACGCTCCAGCAGCCGCACGCTACGCATGACGTTCATGGCGTTACCAAAACCGGTGTCGCAATCCACCACCACGGAAAGGTTGGTACGTTCGCGAATATGCGACATGGCGGTGCAAATTTCGGTAATGCTGAGCAGGCCAATGTCAGGCCGCCCAAGCTGGGTGTAGGCCAGGCTGGCTCCGGAAAGGTAGACCGTATCAAAGCCGGCCTGCTCGGCAAGGGACGCGCCAAGGGCGTCAAATACGCCGGGGGCGACCACAATGGAGCTATCTTTCAACTGCTGCTTAAGTTGGGCTGGCTGGTGTGATGCGTGCTGTTGGCGTGTCATAACTATCTCGTCATTGTAAGGTCAGCGAAAGGTAGGGTAAGCGTTAGCGGCGTCTCTATGTTCTAGCGGCTAGCGCCAAGTCATTCCAAACGTCCTGGCGGGTAATCAGGCCATCGGTTACTTCAAAACGGTCAATAAAGCGCACGCCGGTGGATGTGCTGCCATCCAGCCACTCCACGGTTAGCTCGCCGTGGCAAAACACCACGCAGTAGTTGGGATATAAGCATTGGTCTACTGCGTTAAACGTTTTGCTCACCCGGTGGTAGCGGCTTTGCGCCCAGTCGACGACATCGCTTAGCCGTTGCATGGGCGGCGCGCCAGGAAAATGCATTGCTACGTTAGCGGCGAGGTAGCGCTCTGCACGGACTAGGTCGCGGGCTTCCATGGCGCTTAAGAAAGCGCGTACCCGCTCTACGTTAACGTCCTCTGATTTAGTCATCGTCACTCTCTTACTGCCAGCGGCTTCTCGGTGATCACCGCGTTAGCGATACCCAAGGGCGCTGGTTCTGTAATAATGGCTTTCAAGCGGCAGCAGTTGTGTTATTGATTAGCTGTCGATATGTATTATATGTAATACATTTTTATGTCTATTATTATCCCTACGTCAAGCCTGACATGAATTTTTCAAACAACATCCTGAGGAGAGGCGTAGATGAGTGAGGCACAATCCTCTGCGGTGGGCGGCACTAAATCACACCGCATCTATCTGTTGCTGAAAGATGCAATCTTGAGCGGGCGGCTGCCTGCGGGCAGTAAATTGCCCGGCGAAAATAAACTGGCGGAGCAGCATGGGGTGTCGCGAGTCACCGTAAGGCGTGCGATGGAAGCGCTACAAGCAACGGACATGGTCGAGCGTAAAGCGGGAGTGGGTACGGTGGTGTTGGAGCAGCCGCTGGACGCCACGGTGATGACCGCCAGCGTGTCTAATCTGATGCCCAACATGGTCAAGATGAGCCAAGCTTCCCAAGTGCGTTTGTTGGAGTTTGCCTATGTGCTGCCGCCGGAAATGATCCGTGAGCGATTAGGCATGGCGCAGAGCGGTAAGGTGCAGCGCTCGGTGCGGGTGCGTATGGTCGACGGCAAGCCGTTTTCCTATCTGGTAACCCACGTTCCAGAATCGATTGCTCTGCACTACAACGAGATGGATTTAGCCAATACGCCGTTGTTTGTGCTGCTTGAGCGCAGCGGTGTGAAGGTCGACCATGCTTCCCAATCGATCTCCGCGACGTTGGCCAGTCACGAGGTCGCGGAAGCGTTGGACGTTGCTGTGGGTTCGCCGCTGATCTCGCTGACCCGCGTGGTGTTTGATGAGCAGGGCCGAGGCGTAGAGCATCTGGATGCCCTCTATCGACCGGATCGGTATCGCTTCCAAATTGATCTAGAGCGTAATGGCGACGATAACTCCCGCTACTGGGAGCCCAAAGTAGCTGGAATGCCCACCAACGGGAAGGATGAGTAGTTTGATGGGTTGTTTTTTTAATGTATTAAATTTAATACAGATTTAAAATTACAAAAAATACATTTGACCTGTGTTATCAAATTGCGCTAGTTGTATTGGGTGAGAATGATAAGTCCAACGAAGGCCGAGGCAACGAGCGACGACCATGAGTACCCCAACAACGCTGTTTGACAAAGTTTGGCGCGCCCACGAGGTTCACCGCAGTGAAAGCGGGCAGAGTCTGCTGTGGATTGACCGTCACTTTGTCCATGAAGGTTCCTTCCATGCGTTCAATAAGCTCGCTGAGCGAGCCCTGCCCGTTGCCCGGCCCGATTTAACCTTTGGCATTGCTGACCATTATGTACCGACACTAGCCCGCGATTTGGCAGGTGTAGCCGATCCTAAGGTGCGCTCAATGATTGAGCAGCTCTCCCACAATACCCAGCAACATGGGGTGACGCTATTTGGCCTGGATGACCCACGCCAGGGCATCGTGCATGTGTTAGGCCCCGAGCAGGGACTCACTCAGCCCGGCATGGTGATGGTGTGTGGCGATAGCCATACCGCAACCCATGGTGCTTTTGGCAGTATTGCCTTTGGTATTGGCGCATCAGAAGTTGCTCACGTGCTGGCCACACAAACATTGTGGCAAAGCAAGCCCAAGGTGATGCGTATCACGGTGGAAGGTCAGCTGGCCGAAGGCATCACCGCCAAGGATATTGCGCTCACCTGGATTGCCCGTTTGGGCGCCGATGGTGCACGAGGCTACGCCATCGAGTACGCCGGAGAGGCGATTCGTTCGCTCTCCATGGAAGCGCGCTTGACGCTGTGCAATCTTTCGATCGAAGGCGGTGGTCGCTGCGGCATGATTGCCCCCGACCAAACCACTTTTGATTACCTGCGCGAGCGCCCTTGGATTCCACAAGGGGAGACCTTCGAGCAAGCCTGTGCCCACTGGTCCACGCTCTATAGCGACCCAGGCGCCAGCTTTGATCTTGAAGTGACGCTGCATGCCGATGAGATTGCGCCGACAGTGACCTGGGGCGTCTCGCCGGAAGAGGCGTTGCCAATCGACCGGGCGGTGCCTGATCCTGATCAGTTGAGCGATCCCGCGAAAGCGCGCCAAGCGCGGGATAGTTTGGCCTATATGGGACTAACCGCGGGGCAAAAGCTCACTGATATCACCATTGATCGGGTGTTTATTGGCTCCTGCACCAACGCGCGTATTGAAGATTTGCGCGCTGCGGCGGCGGTGCTGGCGGGTCATAAAAGCCGCGTGCCCGGCATGGTCTCGCCCGGCTCCACGCTGGTGAAAACCCAGGCAGAGGCTGAAGGGCTGGATCGCATTTTTATCGATGCCGGGCTTGAGTGGCGCCACTCCGGCTGCTCCATGTGCGTAGGGATGAACGGTGATTTGGTGGCGAGTGGAGAGCGCTGTGCTTCCACTACCAATCGCAACTTCAAAGGCCGCCAGGGGCCAGGGGCGCGTACGCATCTGATGTCACCTGCCATGGTGGCCGCTGCGGCGGTCAGTGGGCGGCTGGCCGATGTGCGCACGCTAACAGCGAACAGTGATTCATCCGTTCAGGCTTCAGGAGCGCAGTAATGCAACCGATTACCGTACTAGACACCCTTGGCGTTGCCCTTGCTGCCGCCAACGTGGATACCGATCAGCTGATTCCCGCGCGCTTTATGAAAGAGCCGCGCAGCGTCGGTTACGGCCAGTTTTTGCTTTACGACGTTCGTCACGACGAGCAGGGCATACCGGACGCTGAGTATATTCTTCATCGCCCCAATGCAGGCGATGCTGAGGTGATGGTCAGTCGGCGCAATTTTGGCGCGGGGTCCTCTCGTGAAGCGGCGGTTTATGCGCTGGTCGACTATGGCTTCCGCTGTGTAGTGGCGCCAAGCTTTGGCGATATTTTTGCGTCGAACGCCGTCAATAACGGCTTACTGCCTGCGGTGGTGGAAGAGGACGACGCCGAGCGATTGCTGGCAGCCCTCGGCGACTCACCCGCCGCGATACACGTTGATTTAGAGAAGCAGGTCATCCGTGTGGCAGAAGTAGAGGTCAGTTTTTCCATTAGCCCTGTGTGGCGCACTAAATTGCTAAATGGCTGGGATGACATTGATATGACCCGCCAACATGCAAACACCATTACCGATTTTGCCGCTCGGTATACGGCTCAGTTTCCCTGGACGTCGGCGCAGCCGCCAGAAAACGCCATTATAAGTAAAGGGTAGTGGCAGCAATGGCTATCCCCAGAATGAGTTTCAATAAAAACAGCACGTACGCTTGCAGCAGACGTTTATAAAAAAGGTTAATCAAAAACAGCTTTATAAAACGACTTATAAGAATGCAACAGAAACAATAAACGCTATAACGCAGACTACCTCGTGCAGGAGACTAACGAATGAAAAAAGTAACGCTTACCCTGGGCATGCTCACCGCCCTAGCTTCCGCTCAAGCGCTGGCCGTTGATGAAATCACCGCCGTGCATGCCTTTCCCCCTTCGCTCATCTATACCCAGAGCTTTCTGGAGTTTGTCGATAAAGTAAACGAGCGCGGTGAAGGCGTGGTGCAGATTAACGTGCGTGGTGGTCCTGAAGTGATCGGCCTTTCCGAGCAGCCTGATGCAGTGCGCAACGGCGTGGTGGATATGGCCTATACCGCTGCAAGCTTCTACGCCGGTACCGTGCCAGAGCGAGATGCCATGGTGGCCTCTAACACCAATGCGATCTACGCGCGTGAAAATGGCGGCATCGACCTGCTCAATGAGATTCATCAAGAGAAGATGGGCACCTACTACTTGGGCTGGTTCGATAGTGGCGTCAGCTACAACTTTTATACTATCGAAGAACCTTCAGTTGATGCCGACGGCAATCTGAGCGTTTCAGGCCTACGCCTACGCAGTAACCCGGTGTATGACGCCTTCTTCCAGGACTACCTGGGCGCGCAGCCGATCAGTTTGCCGACCACCGATGTTTATGCGGCTCTTGAGCGGGGCGTGGTGAACGCGACCGGCTGGACTCAAATTGGTTTAAAAGACCTCAATTGGGATCGTTTCCTTAACTATCGGGTTGACCCTGCCTTCTTCTCCACCGATATGGGCGTGATCGTCAACCTGGACAAGTGGAACCAGCTCAGCGAAGAGTCCCAGCAAATTCTGCAGGAAGTGGCTATCGAGCATGAGCGTGAAAGCGCCGAGAAACTGGCTGATTTAGCTGAAGAGCAGCAGGCGCAACTTGAGGCCGATGGCATGCAGGTAGTGACGCTTGAAGGTGAAGCCGCACAGCGTTTCTCCGATGCTGCTCGCGATGCCACCTGGGAGCGTATGCGCCGCCAGATGGAGCGCCATCCTTCAGGGCTTGAGCATTACGATACGCTGATCGAAAAATTTAACGACCTATAAAGATAAGCGGGGCGCTGCACTAGTGAGCGCCCCTTTTTGTGTGGCTATTTTCGTTAGGGCCTTTTATGCGCTACGCACAACGCGGCTATTTGCTGCTACTTAATGGCATGGCTCTGCTGGCCGCCATCATGCTGGTATGGCTGATGGTGGCCGTAGTGCTTTCGGTGGTCATCCGTAATTTGGGGCTCCAGCCCTCGGCGTGGTTTTTCCTTTCCACCGAGTACGCCATGTTTTACCTCACCCTGTTAGGGGCACCCTGGTTGGTCCGCCAAAAAGGGCACGTGCATATTGAGTTGCTGACCTCCGTCCTGCCGCTGCCAGCACTCAACATTCTAAGCCGAGGGGTGTCGCTGCTATGTGTCGTGGTGTGCGGCGTGCTGGCGTGGAAAGGGTTGGATCTATTTCTGCTTAATATTGAGCGCACTGACTATGACGTGCGTGCCTACTTTGTGCCGAAGTGGATACTGACCATCGTATTCCCTATTAGCTTTACGTTAATGGCGATTGAGTTTGGCCGCTTTGTAGTGGGCCATGAAATACTTCACAGCGGCGAAGCGGGGATGAAAGAATAATGGAATGGTACTTTGCGCTCGCTTTTCTGCTCTCGCTGATTCTTATCTTTATGGCGATTGGCACCCCAATAGCCTTGGCGTTTTTAGCCGCTAACGTCATTGGTGCCTGGCACTTTATGGGTGGCCAAACCGGCATCTTACAGATGCTCAATAACGGTTTCGGCGCGCTTTCGAGCTTTAACCTAGTCCCTATCCCACTATTTCTACTGATGGGTGAACTGTTCTTCCGGACCGGATTGGGCATGAAAATGTTCAATGCCGTTGACCAACTGATGGGCAAGCTGCCGGGACGTTTGTCTTATGTGACAGTTGTGGGGGGTACGGCCTTTTCCACGCTGAGTGGTTCTTCCATGGGCTCCACGGCATTGATGGGGTCGCTGCTGGTGCCGGAAATGGAGCGGCGCGGCTACAAGAAAAAAATGGCCATTGGCCCTATTTTGGGAACCGGCGGTTTGGCGATTATTATTCCGCCTTCTGCGTTGGCGGTACTGTTGGCAACCTTGGCAAAAGTGGATATTGGCGCGCTGCTCATCGCTGGCATTTTGCCTGGGATGACGCTGGCGGGGTTCTATATTGCCACCATTTTTATCCAAACCAAGCTGGATCCGGATGCCGCTCCTGTCTATGAGTTAGAACTGGTGCCGCTAAGCGCTAAGCTCAAGCTGATAGTGACCGATATTCTGCCAATGCTCAGCGTGATGGTCATTATCGTTGCGATGATGCTGATGGGATTTGCCACGCCTTCAGAAGCCGCGGCCTTTGGGGCATTGGGCGTGATTATCCTGGCGTTCATTTTCCGCTGCATGACTTGGGAGGCGTTTAAGCTTTCGGTCACCGGCGCGCTAAAAGTCACGCTGATGGCTTATCTGATCGTGTTTGGTTCGGCCACCTTCAGCCAATTGCTCGGCTTCTCGGGCGCTTCGGGCGGTTTGATCGGTTGGGCAACAGGCTTTGATCTTTCGCCCATCCTGATGCTATTAGCCATGTTTGCGGTACTGCTGGTGCTGGGCACTTTTATGGAGCAAATCTCCATCATGATGCTCACTGTGCCGATCTTTTTTCCGCTGGCGCAGGCACTGGGCTTTGATTTGGTGTGGTTCGGTATCGTCGTGTTGCTGGCACTGGAAATCAGCTTCTCAACTCCACCATTGGGGCTGTTACTGTTTGTGATGAAAGGGGTAGCACCGCCGGGCACGACCATGAGTGAAATCTACTCGGCCGCGATTCCTTATATTCTCTGTTCGATGCTACTGGTCGCCGTGCTGATAGTGTTCCCGGGGCTCGCTACTTGGTTGCCGAGCATGCTGCAGTAAGAGTTTTTGCCTGCAGAAAAAGTAGATGGCAACAAAAAAGAGAGGCTACGGCCTCTCTTTTGGTAGTTTAGGATGACTGATGCCACCTACTCCCAGGAAGGGAATGGGTCGGGTAATTGCTTCCACGCTTCCATGCCTGCCAACAGTTCTGCCTCGCTTAGCAGGCAGTCGTCCAGCGCTTCGCGCATCCGGGTCTGATCCAGGTTTTGGCCAATAAAGACTAGCTCTTGGCGCATATCGCCAAACGGCTCCTGCCATTTATCCATAATAAACTGACGCGTTTCTGGATCGGTTGGCCAACGCTCTGCGGGAATTGCTTTCCAGAACACACCGGCAGGGCCGTGATGGGCGATACCGCCTGCCTGGCTCCACTGACCAGCGGCCTGGGGGCGAGTGGCGAGCCAGAAAAAGCCTTTCGAGCGCAACAGACCCTTACCAAACCACTCCTGGTTCAGCAGATCGTGGAATTTCTGCGGATGGAAGGGGCGTCGGGCATGATAAGCAAAGCTGCCAATCCCGTACTCTTCGGTTTCTGGTACATGCTCGCCACGCATCTCTTTTAGCCAGCCCGGCGCTAACTGGGCACGCTCGAAATTGAACTTGCCGGTACCCAGTACTTTATTGAGCGGCACGCCGCCTTGAGTGATTGGTACCAGCTCTGCGTCGGGGTTTAGCGAATGCAGGATAGCCTTCAGCGCTGCTAACTCATTCTCACTGATCAGGTCAGTCTTGCTGATCAACAGCACGTCGCAAAACTCGATTTGATCGACCAGCAGGTCGGCGACATTGCGCTCGTCGTCTTCACCTAAGCTTTCGCCCGCTTCGGCGAGGCTTTGTGCTTCACGGTACTGTTCAAGAAAGTTGGCGCCATCCACTACGGTCACTAGCGTATCCAGCCGCGCGACGTGGGAGAGGCTCTGGCCGCTTTCATCTTCAAAGGTGAAGGTTTCCGCCACGGGCAGCGGTTCGGAAATTCCGGTGGATTCAATGACCAGGTAATCGAACTTGCCCTCTCGAGCCAACTGGCTGACTTCCACTAGCAAGTCTTCGCGCAGGGTGCAGCAGATACAGCCGTTACTCATTTCTACCAAGCGCTCTTCAGAGCGGTTCAGAGCAACATCGCCATCCAGCGTCGGCTCACCAGGGCCGCCCCGAACCAGGGCACCGTCGATATTCACCTCACTCATATCGTTAACGATCACCGCCACCCGACGACCTTCACGATTGGCCAAAATATGGTTGAGTACGGTGGTTTTACCAGCACCTAAAAAACCCGAAAGAACGGTGACGGGTAGGGGAGAAAACGCAGTCATTACTAGCACGCCTCTAAACACATTTATGTTATGTGATAATATAACAATAAAGAGACGTTTAGATAAAGGCTTGTTTTGGTAACTGTAGTATCAGCGCTTATATTGAGTGGGGCAGTAGCCGCGTAGAACGTCCGGTAAACGCAATGCGGTATGCTTTGTCGCGCGGCCGGTGACGCGTTTACGCCATAGGCGAAACGAAGCGGGTTTGAGCTGGTGGCGCATTACCTCGATAACATCAGGTTCAGCTAAACCAAATAGCGTTTCGATCGCTTCAAACGGCGTTCGGTCTTCCCAGGCCATCTCAATAACACGTGACTGCTCGTCATCGGGTAAGCGACGAAAGCGTTTGACGGGGGCTTTTGGCATCGATCACCTCGATATATTTGAAGGGTGGGCATTTAGGTGGCGGGCAGTGTAACGCTTTTTCATATACCAGCGTAACGCATCGATCACGATGAACATCGCAAGGCTAACGCCTAAAACGGGTAGCGCCAAACCTAGCGCGATAGCAACTAACAGCACGCTGAGCTTGGCTTTGAGCGGGAGCAGTAACCATGGCTCTGAAACCGTCGGAAAACGCTGGCCACTCGCAGTGCGTAGCCGCCGCCACGCCATTAGGTAACCCCACGCCATAAGTGTCACAAGCCCTGCGGCGATCAACGCCAACAATATTTGGTTAGCGATACCAAACAGTACGCCCATATGCAGGTCAATCCCCCAGCGGGTGAGCTTGGCGGCTAAGGGGAATGTGTCAAAGTCGGTTTGATCGGTGACCTCCATGCTGCTTGGATGCAGCGCGACCTGGTCCACCTGAGTGGGCCAACGCCGATCAATTTCTGCTACCCGCCAAGCTTGGTTTTCACTGGTTGGTGGGGAGAGTTGAATGCGATCTGCCATTAGCCCTGCCGCACGTGCAGCCGTGAGTGCACGATCAAAATCTTCTGGAAGTAGCGGCGTACTGGCGGAAACGGGTGCGGTGTGACGGTGGTGTTCAGCATGCTCGTCATTGATTTGGCTATCTGTATCGTTCAGCGCTGTTGAGGCGCTAGGCGTGTTCCAACCCCAGGCATTACGCAGTTCTGCAATATTGCCCCCCGCCCATTGCGACCAAGTAAGTCCTGTCGCCGAGAAGAACAGCAGTCCGATGGACAGCACCAATCCCAGGGTGGCGTGGCGTCGCCGGGCTTTATGGGCTCCAACAAGCCCTTTCAGCGCAGGGCGCTGCCACATCCACAATATGACGCCACCCAAGGCAGCAAGCCAAAGCCAAGACGCGGCTAATTCGCTGTAAAGTCGGCCTATATCACCCATTAACAGCTGGCGGTGAAAGTGATCAATCGCTGTGCGCAGGGGTAAAATACCACTAGTCCCGTAAACCGTTGTATCACCTGTCACGGCGAGCGAAATAGGATCAACAAACACCGCTCTATGTTCCGAAGGGCCAAGGTCCTGTGCGTTAAACATGAGGCGCGTGGTGTCACCTAGTTCAGGAGCCGGGCGTATGGCGCTTGGTAAGGTCGCATCTCCTAAGAAGCGCTGAGCAGCGGCAATCTGAGCGGATAGCGGCTGTGGGTCTCCCTGAGTTTCCCCATAGAGCGTGTCGTGATAGAACCACTCTTCAAGAGGAGGGCTAAGCAGGTAAGCGATGCCTGATAGCGCTGCAATGAGAATAAAAGGTCCAATAAAAAGACCAATATATAAGTGCAGGCGGTTAAGCAGCGCAAACAGCAGTTTTTCGGTACGGGCGGGGGAGCGCGGGGTCATGGAATTAATCCGAGCATCATCGGCGAAGTAGTTTGCCAGAGTAGACAATCAGCGCTGCTATCGCCAGCGTAGAGGCAGCGGTGAAAGGTCGCATCATTAACGAAGTGAGTGTACGGGTTTCGCTGCCAATAATGCGCGAAAGAGCCCGTTCATTAACACTGGTTCGTCGTGACGGATTAAGAACCCCGCCTCTGAAAGCAGCGGCTGAGCTTGACGGGTAATGTCGGTCGCAAGCGCTGATGTCAGTTGGTTCAGAAGGTGCCGTCCCGCCCCTGTAGGCTGCTCATCTGGCTGAAACTTGTCCATCACGCATAGCTGTCCGCCTGGTTTGAGCACGCGTTGTGCCTCGCTAAGCCCACGCTGTGGGTTCGGCATCACCGCAATGATCAGGTGCATGATGACCGCGTCAAAGTGTTCATCAGGGTAGTCGAGCGCCTCGGCATCCATGACGCGGCACTCCACATCGCGTCGGAGCGTCTCAGCCCGCTTGGCTATGCGCTTCACCATGGCTGGCGCTAAGTCGGTGGCATGCAATTCGATATCCTGAGGTAGAAAAGGCAGGTCTAAGCCCGTACCGGCGCCGACCAATAACACCCGCATTCCAGGCTCCCAGTCCACTTGGCCTAGCGCAATACGTCTTGGCTTACGAAATACGCGAGCGGCGAGCGCATCATAAAATGGGGCGTAGGCGGTATAGCGTAGGCGGTTCCAAGCGGTAGTGTTGAACATAACGCCTCTTTGCAGCGCAATGCTGCGTTGGCTGAACGGCAGGTGCCGACTACCTATAGCATAAAAGTAGCATAAAAGCGTCTGACCGACCAACTAGGCGAGTCAGTGCTTTAAATGGATTCGTAAAGCCATTTTTATAAGTTAAGTATTATAATGCTGGTGCTAAACAGTGCTCTTTTTCTGCCATGCAATATTAATTAAGTAGTAGTGAAATTAGTAAATTTATTGGTTTGTTTTGCTGGGTAGAGATTGATTTTATATTTCAATGTTAGATTAGTCATCATGTGGGTGTGCCATTGTGTCGTATTACCCCTGCTGCAAACGGGTGGTTAAATTTTCAACAATATCGATAACAAGCTTTCGGTCAGCTTGGTTTAACGGCGCTAAAAGTTGTTTCATTCTGCTTGACTGATCATCAACATGAAAACTTGCTTGACCGAGTAACTCTGCAGCTTCGCAATTAAAAATCTCCGCAAGTTCTATAAGACGCACGATATTGGGAATCACCCGCCCACGTTCAATGCGCGAAACGGCTTCATTGCCCACACCTAAACGTTCAGCAACTTCTTCTTGGGTCAAGTGACTGCGAGCCCTTTGTTTGGCAATGGCCCGGCCTATACTGCCCGCTAGCCGATCCTGATCTGTTTTATTCACAATGTCCTCCATTAGACCTAGATGGTTGAGGAACGACCTATTGACATGAAGGACTGTTTAGGTTGAATATCATCCTCTAAGGTTGATTTGGATGATTAAGGTAACTTTTTGTTTCATGTGGTTACGCCTTGAAATGTCTGATGTTAATAGAGCTGATTTAATTGAGCATCCGAAAAATAAAAAAATAATGTGCATAGAGAGTACTTGTGACACTGAAGCCATTAGGTCTTAAGCGCTTTGGGTAAAGGGAAGAGAGTCAGGTTTTTTAATATTAAAGTGTGAGATGCTGCGATTATAAGTTGAGTTTTTTGCCAGGGTTTTTTAAGGAAAAAAGTGGTTAGTGTATGTTCGGTGATCGTTGTTTTCCTATTAAAGATTATTGAAAGCTGACTAATTACTGGAAAATAGATTATGTGGCGGTTATGGCGTGTTGTTTTCAATAAAGCTGTTCATAAAGGGCTGGCGAGAAGCTTGATTTTTGGCACGACTAAAGCCGAAGGTGTTTAATAGCATGTCTCCTAATTGCACACCAGAGATTTTTCGACAGTTAGCAGATAAGCTGTCTAACGTCAGTGACGAGGGTTTTTTTCACCATTTGGTGAAGTCTTTAGCTGATATCCTCAATGTGGATCATGCCGTTGTAGAGCACGTCGATCGCCAACAGAATATAGCGACAACCATAGCAGCATGGTCCCAAGGCGCCTTCAGTGATATAGCGTCGTACCCATTGGAAGCTACTCCAACCCAATGTGTTACCCGCCAGTCACGATATTTTGCTGCTTCCCAGGTTCGCCAACTGTTTCCGAGTGATGCTCGCCTTGGGACCATGAACGTTGAAGGGTATTTGGGTATCGCTGTTACTGCACCTGATGGCAGCTTTTTAGGTGTTATTGCGCTAATGCACTCCTCACCCTTGGTACTACCTATATATGCCGATGATCTATTACGCATTGCTTCCGCGCTAGCGGGGGCTGAGCTGGCGCGCCAGGTGGTTAAGAGCCAAACGCAAGAGCGGCTACTGTACAAAAAAAAGGCGTTGCAGCGCATAGAAAAATATAACGAGTCTTTAATCAATACCATTAACGAACAGCAACGCTTTCAGCAGGCTGTTGTTAACGTGGCGACCGCTGTTTCGGCTGAAAATGGCGAAGCGTTCCTACATCAACTTACTGTCCATATGGCTGAGGCGCTTTCCGCTGAAGTGGGCTTTATTGCGTTGTTGGATGAACAGGATTCAGATATCGCGCATACCTTAACGTTATATGTAAATGGTCAACTTCAGGATAATTTTGCCTACTATTTACCTGGTGTTCCCTGCCATAAGGTGATGGTTGAACAGGAGTGCATCGTTCACGAAGGGGCAGCCATTATGTTGCCTACGGAAAGCAACGGTGCTCTGAGTTGGGTGAACGGCTACGTAGGGCGTCGGCTGGACAATAGTCACGGCCAGCCGATGGGCCTTATTGGCGTCATGTTTAAAAAGACCCTAGACGATGTGGATATCGTGCGTAATGTGCTGCAGCTATTTGCGGCAAGGGCGTCTTCTGAACTTGAGCGTCAGCAAGACGAAGTGCGTATACGGCAATTAGCTTTTTGCGACCCCGGCACTCAGCTACCTAACCGTGCCGCTTTTATGCGGCATTTGGAGCAAGTCTTCGCCGATACGCATACCTCAAAATTAGCCTTATTGTTGCTAGATCTGAACAATTTCAAAGAGATCAATGATACCGCTGGGCACGACCTGGGCGATTTAGTCCTCAAGGCCGTTGCTAGCAACTTTTCTGCGGCGCTAAATACGAGTGAGTTTCTGGCCCGATTAGGGGGCGATGAGTTTGTCGTGGTTTGCCCTGGGGCAGATGCGACGGGTGCGTTAACCACCGCTCAGCGGTTATGCGACAGCATTGCGCGCCCGATGATGGTTGAAGAACACTCCTTCGAACTCTCGGTGGGAATCGGTATTTCGCTTTATCCCCAGCATGCGGCAACGCCTTTGGAGCTGTTGAAGCATGCTGACATTGCCATGTATCAAGCTAAACGGCAAAAGCTTGCCGTATGTGTATTTGAGCCCTGGATGGGGCGCGTCGTCGCTGAGCAGTTGAATATCGCCAAACGCTTGGCCACGGCGATTGCAGAAAAAAAACTGAGCCTGCACTTTCAGCCTCAGGTTGATTTACGCAGTGGAAAGTTGATTGGTTCAGAAGCCCTATGCCGTTGGCACGATGAGGAGCTTGGTGATGTTTCACCCGGCAAGTTTATTCCTATTGCCGAAGAGCGCGGCATGATTGTAGCGCTTGGCAATTGGGTGATTGAAGAAGCCTGTCGACAGCTTGCTGAGTGGCGGGAGCAGGGCTATTTGATGACCGGACAACTGGCGGTTAATATCGCCGCTCAGCAGTTTGAAGAGGATGACCTTGTCGCCAGCTTACTCAATAGCTGTTCTCGCTTCGACATCAAGCCTTCACAACTTAGCCTAGAAATTACCGAAAGCGGCATCATGGACAACCCTGAAAAGGCGATCGCCATGACGGAAGTTTTGAAGGAAAAAGGGCTGGGGCTTTCTATTGATGATTTTGGCACAGGATATTCATCGCTGGCCTACCTAAAGCGCTTCGCTGCCGATAAAATCAAAATCGATATTTCATTCGTCCGCGATATGTTGATTAGTGATAATGACCGTGTCATCGTCGCGACGATTATTGCCATGGCCAATACGCTGGGCTTAGAGACCATTGCCGAAGGTATTGAGTACCAAGATCAAATCGCCGCCTTGCGTTCTCTTGGCTGCAACCAAGGGCAAGGTTACTATTTTGACCGGCCATTAACGGCCGAGCAGTTTGCCTTAAGATGGCTCATCTAGCTATAAGAGATAGGCCATGAAAGGTGCTTCATGCCTATAGGGTAAAGCAGTTTTCAGACGAAAGAGTGAAGTTTGTAGGTGACCAGCTTAATATAGCGTTTATCCCCGCGGCTCAACATGTTGAGCAAGTTCTAATTTTTTCCTCATCCCTTTCAAAAAGCCCGGTCAGTCAGGGTGCCAAGTAGTCTAGACTCATGCTATACCTAAAATGTAATCTAATCTTTACATACGCGCATGGTGTGCGTCTTAACGACGGCCAGCAGTAGCAGAAAGACGCATTTAGCTGATCGAATGGACTCTATCGTATGTCGATTCGGCAAAAAAGCGAATTTGAATTCAGTCAAAGGATTGTACAGGAGCATTGAGCTAAATGAGTGGACCGACCCTGCAACGTAAACTGTCATACCGCAAAGGCTTTTTTTCACTAGCCGTTCTAGGCGGGCTGCTGGTTGGAAGTATCCCTCTTGAGGCTTTTGCGTTTGGCTTCGATGATGTCGCCCGAAGAGCTGAGGAACTTGCTCAGCAGGGCTACCGTGCCCCAGAAACATCGTTGCCCAGTGAGCTGCGAGAACTCAGCTATGCGCAGTATGCGCAAATACAGTACAAGCGAGATCGCGATGTGTGGAGCGGGGCAGGCGTACCTTTCACACTGAGTTTTATCCATGAAGGGATGCATTATGACAGTGCCATCCAATTAAACAGTATTGATCAGGATGGCGAGGTTCATGGCTTTGCTTACAATCCTGACGACTTTACGTACGGTGATTTAAATATCTCCGACGACGTTAAAAGTAGCGATGGCTTGGGTATTGCCGGCGTTAGGATTAACCATGGGCTCAAAGATACAGAGCGTAAAGATGAGGTAATGGTATTCCTGGGAGCAAGCTATTTTCGCGCTGTTGGCAGAGGGCAGGTGTATGGTCTTTCCGGGCGCGGCCTGGCTGTTGATACGGGGTTGCCATCGGGCGAAGAGTTCCCGCGCTTTAGCGAGATATGGATCGTTGAACCTAGCCCAGAAAGCCAGTACTTGACGATTTTCGCTCTGCTTGATTCGCCTAGTGTTACCGGTGCCTACCGCTTCGTGTTACGCCCCGGAGAAGATACCTTAGTCGACGTTCAATCGCGGCTATATTTGCGCCGATCTGTCGAGAAACTGGGGATAGCGCCGCTCACCAGCATGTACCTTTACGGCCCCGAACAGCCCTCTTCGACACTACACTATATCCCGGCAATCCATGACTCGAATGGTCTTTTGATCAATGATGCGCAGAATGGCTGGCTGTGGCGGCCGCTAGCCAATCCAGCCAGATTAATGATCAATAGACACGCCACCCCACAGTTACGTGGATATGGTCTGATGCAACGTGGTCACAATTTTAGCAATTATCAAGATATTGCCGCACGTTATGATCTGCGTCCAAGCGCCTGGGTTGAGCCACTAAACGAATGGGGGGCAGGTAGCGTTGAGCTGATTCAGATTCCGACAGACAACGAGACCAACGACAACATCGTATCAATGTGGCTGGCTGATGAAACGCATGAGCCGGGAACACCACTGGCGTTCGATTACCGCCTTACGTTCACAACCAATGAAAGCCGTCACCTTGATCCTCAACTTGCGTGGGTAGACGAAACCCGTCGCTCACGGGGAGAGGTGATTCGGGATAACCTAGTGCGTGAGCCCGACGGTACACTCTCTTTCGTTCTCGATTTTGTCGGGTCTTCGCTTGCCGGGATCGGCAGCGGTGCAAACATGAGCGTTGAGGCAAGCGTTGGCGAAAATGGCGAATTAACCACTAGCCGTGTTGTTCATAATCCAGCGACCAATGGCTGGCGTGTGTTTGTTAACGTGAAGCGCAATAATGGCAACCAGCCTTTAGATATCAGGGCCAAACTACTACTCGATGGCAAGCAAATGTCCGAGACTTGGTACTATAGGCTGCCCGCTAATGGCTGAAACAATATCTTCCTCGCAGGCAACGTCAACGGATCTTTATTTAGAACGATTGGCGTTGGAGACACAGGATCGTAAGCAGCGCTACACGTTATTAGTAGGTGATCTTGATCAACACGATATGGCGTCGCTGCATGCTGCGTTGGGTGGGGATAGTGATGACGAGAGTGATTGGCAGAGTCAGGGTATAGATGATCCGGCGGCATTATCAGTGGGTCGACGCTTAGCGCTTGCCTACGCAGAGCCACCGCTAGCACCCCCAGAGGTATTGTCAACGGATACGTCTGGCATTACGCGGTTGCGCACTGCGCCACCGATGAAACGAACGCCGTTGGCCCCCCAAAAGTGGTCGACCAATCCTTTCGTAAATATTGGGCGACGTTTCAAGCGCTGGGCTAACGGTGATTTTGGTCGACGCAAAAGAGCGTCACCTTCCGCATCTTGGAAGTGGGTCGCCAGAAGGCGCCGTTGGGTTTTGCTGGTACTGATTTTTGGCCAAAGCATCATCGCTGCCAATCAGATGCGTACCGTACTCCCCGGCCAAGGCCTGCAGTGGCTTGAGATCGCTATCCTGTCTTTATTTGTGCTGCTATTCGCCTGGGTATCCGCTGGGTTTTGGACCGCGTTGATGGGGTTCTTCCAGCTATTACGGAGTCATGATCGCTACGCCATTGATAGCGAGGTGGGCGACGAGCCCATTGATGATGAGGCGCGCACAGCGTTGTTGGTGCCGATCTGTAATGAGGATGTTGCCAGAGTCTTTGCCGGGGTGCGTGCCACCCTCGAGTCTCTGCGCAGCACGGGCAATGATCGGCATTTCGATATCTTCATCCTAAGCGATACGTCTGACGCCGATATTGCCATTCAAGAAACCTATGCATGGCTGGTGCTGTGCCGTGACCTGGATGCCTTCGGCCAAGTTTACTATCGCCGTCGCCAGCGCCGAGTCAAACGCAAGAGCGGTAACCTAGACGATTTTTGCCGACGCTGGGGGGCGCTCTACCGCTATATGTTGGTACTGGACGCCGATAGCGTCATGAGTGGCAAGTGCCTTACCCGGCTAGTGCAAATGATGGAGGCGCGTTCTGAGGTTGGTATTATCCAAACGGCGCCACGGGCTTCCGGACGCCTCAATTTGTACGCTCGGATGCAGCAGTTTGCGACGCGGGTTTACGGGCCTTTGTTTACCGCAGGGCTACATTTTTGGCAGTTAGGTGAGTCGCACTACTGGGGGCATAACGCGATCATTCGCCTGGCACCGTTTATGCAGCACTGCATATTAGCGCCGCTACCCGGTAAAGGCTCAATGTCCGGCGAGATTTTATCCCATGATTTTGTCGAGGCTGCACTAATGCGCCGCGCCGGTTGGGGGGTATGGATTGCCTACAAATTGGAAGGCAGTTATGAAGAAATGCCTCCTAACCTGCTTGATGAGCTCAATCGCGACAGGCGCTGGTGCCACGGCAATTTGATGAACTTCCGGCTGTTTTTCTCGCAAGGCATTCATCCCGTTCACCGTGCCGTCTTCCTGACCGGTTTGATGTCTTACCTTTCAGCGCCGCTATGGTGCCTTTTCTTAGTCCTTTCTACCGCATTGTTAGCCGTGCATAGCTTTAGCACGCCCAACTACTTTCCTGAACCGGGGATGCTGTTTCCTGTTTGGCCACAATGGAATCCCACCTTAGCGGTGGGGCTGTTCGGTGTAACGGCGTTACTGCTGTTCTTGCCGAAACTGCTCAGCGTACTGCTGGTGTGGATAAAGGGCAGCCGTCAATTTGGTGGGCCGCTCAAGGTGTTGGCGAGCATGGTTCTCGAGTCGCTATTCTCGATGCTATTAGCGCCGGTAAGAATGCTGTTTCACACGCGCTTTGTACTCACGTCAGTGATGGGGTGGGCGGTTCAATGGCGCTCACCCTCGCGAGAAAATAGTGACACGACGTGGAGGGATGCCATCCGCGCGCATTGGACCCAAACGCTAATAGGGGCTGTGTGGGCAGCGGGTGTTTACGTTATGGAACCGACATTTCTTTGGTGGCTCTCGCCCATCGTCGTCGCTTTGATGCTTTCTATCCCGGTATCGGCACTCTCAAGCCGTGTCTCGCTAGGGCAGCTCAGTTTTCAAAAACGTCTGTTTCGTATTCCTGAAGAAACGCAGCCGCCAAGGGTGCTGCGGCGCATGGTGAGCTTACTTGCCCGCATGAACACAGGGATGTCGGCACCCTCTTTTATCCGAGTAGTGGTCGAGCCCGTGCCTAATGCGTTGGCAACTGCCTTAGGCACATCGCGGCACAACGATGTCGAGCCCATACGCCGGCGCCGAGCCGAGCGGGTTTCTCGCGCCGTATTGATGGGGCCAGCAGGGATGAGTCGATTGGAGCGGTTGGATTTTCTAGATGACCCGGTGATGATGTCGCAACTGCACTATCGCCTATGGGTCGACAGCAAGGCGCATCGCAGTTGGTTTGAGCTAGGTCTGCCAGGACGCGAATCCACGCATCTACCCACCTTTAACTAAGCTTACTATCGCGTCTAATGACTCATGCATTCAATCAGGCCAGCTGAGAGAGGCTGGCTTGAGTTGACGCCATGTGTACTCGCTCACGATGCATTCGCGTTAAGCGTATGTGATGGGCACTCACCAAACTGCTGCTTATAGTCGTGGGCGAATTGACCCAGATGCCAGAACCCCCAGTAAGTGGCTATTTCCGTAACCGACTGCTCGGGTGATGCCGAGCGCAGCGCCCTCCGCACGCGATTGAGCCGCGTTAAACGTAAATACTGCAGCGGGCTAATGCCTAAAATGGCCGTAAAGCTGTACTGCAGTGTGCGTCTGCTAACATGGGTCAGCTGGCAAAGTTGGTCCATCGTCACCGGGCCATCCATGTGCTCGTCCACGTAGCGCTTTACCCGGTCAACCACTTCCTTACGATGGGCGTAGCTGGGTGGTAGCTCTGCACTAGGCTGTTCGGCTTGCAGGAGTTCCAGTAGCGCCATCAGCAGAATGTCTTGATGGATATGGCTAGCAATAGCCAGCGTTTGGCTAGTAAAAAGGCGCTCGATAAGAAACACGACGGCCTTGAGCGTTTCCTTAGCCGCTTGTCGGCGGGGCATGACGTGCCAGCCTGTATCCAAGCTCACCCCTTGTCGCTTAGCCGCCTCTGCCAACGCTGGCAATTGAATCACCAGCCCATAGATGTCGAAGTCCTCCGGGGTAACCAGTTCAAAATCCCGCCCACCGGGGCGGCACATTACTTCGCCCTCGCAAAGCGATTGACCATTGATCCGTGTGCCATGTCGAGTAGTGGGGATACCGATCCATAGCGAGTTTGGCCACACCCGACACTGCTGGCGTAGCGCTTGCCCGGTGTGCTCCTTAAACACCTGCATCGTCTCTAAAGCCACTTCATCCAGACGACCATAGAAGCTGCCAGGGCTAAGCTGGTCGTACTCCTGCTGCCAGCGCGTCAAGTTTTGCGCGTGCTCATCAGCATCGAACGCCACCTGGACGCACCTTTTGGGTGCAAATGCGCTGTCGAGCGTGGTCATGGGGCTCTCCTAGGGGCGTTATAAGCACTTATTATTGCTGTGTTAAAGCCTTAACTTTCTGTATTTATTTAAATTTATTAAATATTCACGGGTTTGCCAAAACTCGATACTCCCTCTCTAGTGATAGCGCTATGGTGTAAACAAGCAAGTTTTATACCTCAACGCGCAGTCAGCGCGTTTAAAAGAGCAGTCGTAAAAAAGGAAAGCTCCATGGCGCAGTCCTATCACACCACGGTGGGGAGTCGCAGCTACCGCTTCGCAAGCCTAGCTGAGCTGATGGCCAAAGCCACACCACCCCGTTCCGGCGACCGGCTGGCTGGAATAATGGCGGAGAGTGCCGAAGAGCGCGTGATTGCTCAAATGGTACTTGCCGATCTCCCGCTGACCACTTTTTTGAATGAGGCCCTGATTCCTTACGAGGACGATGAGATCACCCGGCTGATTATCGATGATCATAACGCCGACGCCTTCGTCCCCATCCGACATCTCACCGTAGGCGATTTTCGTAACTGGCTACTCTCTGATCACGCTACTAGCGAAGTATTAGCGGGAGTGAAAGCGGGCATTACGCCGGAAATGGCCGCTGCCGTCAGCAAGCTGATGCGCAATCAGGACTTGATTCTGGTCGCCAAGAAGTGCCAGGTCACCACCGCCTTTCGTAATACGATTGGTCTCCCGGGGCGGCTCTCGACACGACTGCAGCCCAATCATCCCACCGATGATGTGACCGGTATTGCAGCCAGTATTTTAGATGGCCTGCTCTATGGCAGCGGCGATGCGGTCATTGGCATCAACCCTGCTACTGATAACGTTGCCCAGAGCGTCAAGCTGATGCGCCTGATGGATGAAGTGATCCAGAAGTATCAGATCCCTACCCAATCCTGTGTGCTTACCCACGTAACGAACACCCTGGAAGCGATCGAGCAGGGCGCCCCGGTCGATCTGGTCTTCCAGTCGATCGGCGGCACCGAGGCGACTAACCGCAGCTTTGGCTTTGATTTGGGGACTCTCGCCGAAGCCGAGGCGGCGGCGCAGTCGCTCAATCGCGGCACGGTGGGCCGCAACGTGATGTATTTTGAAACCGGCCAGGGCAGTTCGCTCTCCGCCGATGCGCACCACGGGCTCGACCAGCAAACCTGCGAGGCCCGCGCCTACGCGGTGGCACGTAAGTTTAATCCACTGCTGGTGAATACCGTGGTGGGTTTTATCGGCCCCGAGTACCTGTTCGACGGCAAAGAGATCACCCGCGCGGGGCTTGAGGATCACTTCTGCGGAAAACTGCTGGGAGTGCCTATGGGCTGCGACGTTTGCTACACCAACCACGCTGAAGCCGACCAGAACGACATGGATAATCTGCTGACGCTACTCGGCGTGGCGGGCTGCAATTTCATTATGGGCATCCCCGGCTCCGACGACATTATGCTCAATTACCAGACGACTTCGTTTCACGACGCGCTCTATGCGCGGCGGGTGCTGGGGCTAAAAGCTGCGCCGGAGTTTGAGTGTTGGCTTGAAGAGATGCAGATTTTCCAGGATGTCAGCTCCCACCGGCTCAACGACCAGCTTCCGGCCGCCTTTGCCAACAGTTTGCGCCATCTGCCCAAGGAGCCGCGTCATGGCACATGATCCTTCATCCCCCATCGTGGTGGAGAACCCCTGGGAGAGACTGAATGCCTTTACCGACGCGCGGATTGGCCTGGGGCGCGCAGGGGTCAGCCTGCCCACCAGCAAGCTGCTGGCATTTCAGCTAGCCCATGCCCAAGCGCAGGATGCGGTTCACTGTCCGCTGGATGTGGAAGCGCTTTCCAACGAGCTGACCCAAGCCCTAGATTTGTCTGAGGCACCGCTGCGCCTGCACAGCCATGCCCAAGATCGCGCTATGTATCTGCAGCGGCCCGACTATGGCCGTCGCCTGAACGACGAGAGCCGTGAATACCTGCGTGAGCAACTGCAGAAAGCCGCCGCGTCCCAGCAGCACTATGACCTTGCGGTGGTCGTGGTCGATGGGCTTTCTGCGTTGGCCGTGCAGCAGAATAGCGCGCCGTTTCTTAGTGCGCTTTATCAGATGCTGAGCAGCGATACTGCTGATTGGACGCTAGCACCACTGACGTTTGTCGAGCAGGGGCGAGTGGCGATTGGCGACGAAATTGGCGCACTGCTGAATGCCGACGCCGTGCTCGTCATGATCGGCGAGCGGCCAGGGCTGAGTTCGCCGGATAGCTTAGGGCTTTACATGACCTGGGCGCCGGAACCGGGGCTTAAAGATGACCGACGCAACTGTATTTCCAACGTACGCCCGGCGGGTTTGCAAGTAGAGGAGGCCGCCAGACGCTTTTTCCTACTCTTAAAAGAGGCCCACCAGCTCAAATTGTCTGGCGTTAAGTTGAAAGACCGCAGCGAAGACGATGTGTTGGAAGGCGACTCAGCCCCAGGCTCGACGCGTAACTTCCTGGTGGCTGAGTAACTTCCCAAAAAGCGACACCTATAACAACGATCAAACAACAACAGTCACATAACAAAATGGAACAACGTTGGTAAATGACAGCACGCCGCTGACGACGATTTCGTTCCACACTGAAAGGGCAAAACGATGACACAACCATCGATTGATCAGGCGTATCTGGCAAAACGCCAGCTGCGCAAAGGCACCGCTGGCTGGATACTGCTGGCCGGGCTTGGGGTTTCCTACGTCATTTCCGGTGACTTCGCCGGGTGGAACTTTGGCATCGCCGAAGCGGGTTGGGGTGGCTTTGCGATTGCCGCCTGTTTGATGGCGCTGATGTACTTAGCTTTGGTGCTGTCGCTCGCGGAAATGTCCGCGGCGATTCCCGCCGCGGGCGGTGGCTATAGCTTTGCCCGCCAAGCAATGGGGCCTGCCGGTGGTTATCTAACGGGGCTTGCGGTATTGATCGAGTACGCCCTGGCCCCAGCGGCGATTGTGATTTTTATCGGTGCCGCCGTAGAGGCATTAATCGGTATTAACGGCCCGCTGGTTTACCTGATTTTCTACGCCGTGTTTATTGGCATTCACTTGGCAGGCGTGGGGGAAGCGCTCAAGGTCATGATGGTGATTAGCGGTCTGGCGGTGTTCGCTATTCTGGCCACCGCTGTCGCGCTGATTGGCAGTTTCGACGCTGCCAACCTGTTTGATATTGCTCCCACCGATGCGGCGGGCGCCAGCACCTTTATGCCGTTTGGCTGGTACGGCGTTTGGGCGGCGCTGCCGTTTGGCATGTGGTTGTTCCTGGCAGTGGAAGGCGTCCCTCTGGCGGCGGAAGAGGCCAAAGATCCCGCTCGAGATATGCCCAAAGGCATTATCGCGGCGATGCTGTTTCTGCTTTTTACTGCGCTATTAGTCGTGGTGCTCCTGGCCGGTGCGGCGGGCGCCGAGATGATTGGTCAAAGCGGCGTGCCGTTGGTCGATGCACTGAACGCGGCGGGCAATCCAACCCTGGCTACGATAGTAAACGTACTGGGGTTAGCAGGGCTCATTGCCTCGTTCTTTTCGATTATTTATGGCTATAGTCGATTGGTGTTCGCTCTCTCACGGGCGGGCTATTTGCCTAAGCGCTTATCGCTGACCAGCGGGCGAAAAGTACCTTATTTGGCGCTGATCGTACCGGGCGTATTTGGCTTTTTGGTCTCACTCAGTGGTGAAGGTGACCTCATGCTGGGCATGGCCGTGGTCGGTGCCACGATCTCCTATGCGCTGATGGCACTAAGCCACATTATGCTGCGCGTACAGCAGCCCGATCTTCCACGTCCGTATAAAACGCCTGGTGGTGTCGTAACGTCAGGCATTGCGCTAGTACTGTCACTGATCGCGCTAACCGGGGTCTACGCCTTTGACCCCCGTGCGTTTAACTACACCATCGTGCTGTTTATCGCCGGGGCGGCCTACTACTTCTTCTACAGTAAAAATCATCTGGTGGCGAAAACCGCCGAGGAGGAGTTTGCGCTGGTGTCCGCTTCACCTGAGGAGCTAGACGGGAGCGACCCCGCACCGGCAGCCGCTGCTAAGCTGTAAGCGAGCCAACGATTAGGCTACTGTGATAAGCCCCTGGCGGTAAGACGCTAGGGGCTTTTTCTTATCTATTAACCGTTACGAGGTGGCCTTATGACGCTGACCTTTACTAATCCTGACGAACAGCAGCGCTGGTACGCAGTGGATGATGGCGTAATGGGTGGTGTTTCCGAAAGCATGTTCAGCGTTACTGACAGCGAAGGTCGCTTTCATGGCGAGGTGTCGCTGGAAAACGGCGGGGGGTTTGCGTCTGTTCGCCGCGAGCCCAATGATTTTGAACACACACTAGCGGGTGCCCAAGGCATAGCGCTAACCGTGCGGGGTGATGGTCGCACCTACCAACTGCGCCTTAAAAGTACCTCCCTGGGTGATGCTTCAGCATACCGCGTTAAATTTACGCCTGCTCAGGATAACTGGGAAACGCTGTATTTCCCCTGGAGCGCCTTTGAAGCGGTGCGGCGAGGGACGCTATTGAGCGACGCCCCTGCCGTAACGCCAAGCGAGATTCACCAACTCGGCTTTTTAATCGCTGACCGCACCGCGGGGCCTTTCTGCCTTCAGATTAGCCGTATCGAGCCCCTGCGCTAACTTGATGTTGGCTACCCACCAAGGTCGTCTCGCATGTAGTTTCCCGTTACGCGAAACTGGTAAAAATGATCAGGAGCTCGGCCCGTGAAACACGCACCTGCGTACCGCTTGGCGACGACGATTTTGCATGGCTTCGATGAGTATCGTGCGCGCTTTAAAGAGATTACTGCCGATGCCAGTCGCCGTTTCCGCGACGCGGCCTGGCGTGACGCCCAGCAAGCATCGGTAGAGAGGATCAATCTCTATCAGGAAAAAATCGATATTACCTTGGGGCGCTTAAAGCGCACTTTCGATCCTGACGTGGTGTCCCACTGCGAGTGCTGGCGCGAGGCACGCAATCATTACGCCGAACTGATCAGCCACCGACTTGATTACGAACTAGCCGAGACCTTCTTTAACTCACTGTTCTGCTCCATTTTCCATCACCGCCAT
Organism: Vreelandella sp. ssv; assembly: GCF_059448525.1. Lineage (NCBI taxonomy): Bacteria > Pseudomonadati > Pseudomonadota > Gammaproteobacteria > Oceanospirillales > Halomonadaceae > Vreelandella > Vreelandella sp. ssv. The sequence goes on from NZ_CM182545.1 coordinate 591,315, forward strand.
ATTCGCAACGAGTGGATGTTCGTCTACAGCTCCCGGGAGGATGCCGCCCACCGCTCGGGGATTGAACTATGCCGTCGGCATAAGGTTAACGGCGACTGGCAGGCTGCGCTCAAATGGGCGCTTATCGATGCGCCATTAGATAATCGCTTTGCCGACATAGACCAGGATACCCACCTAGGTGCCAGCTTCTTACAGCAGCACTTGCCCGCGACGATTTTGAACGCTGAAGATGCTGAAATTGAGCTACTAAATAGCGTCTTTTACCGCAACAAAGGTGCCTACTTGGTCGGGCGAATCCTGGGTGGCGGTGAGCAGGTGCCTTTGGTGCTACCAGTACTCCACGGCGAGGGATTTGGTGAACAGACAGGGGGTGATCCCAGCCTGCACCTGGATACGGTATTGATCGAAACTGACGAGGTGTCGATTATCTTCTCCTTCACTCGTGCCTATTTCCAGGTCGAGGTAGCGGTACCCAGGGAGTTTGTCGATTACCTTCAGCAGTTGATGCCGCATAAGCCGGAAGGTGAGCTCTATGCCTCAATCGGTTTCTTCAAGCACGGTAAAACTGAATTTTTCCGTGCATTGAACCGCCAAGTGGCCAAGCGCGAAGATCAATTTATTATCGCCCCAGGCGTGCGCGGCATGGTGATGGCGGTGTTTGTACTGCCCAGCTTTCGCACCGTGTTTAAGATCATTAAAGATAAATTCGACCCGGCTAAAGACGTGACCCACGCCGTAGTGCGCGAAAAGTATCGGCTGGTGAAGCGCCATGACCGGGTAGGGCGCATGGCGGACACTCAGGAGTTCTCCAATTTTATCGTCCGCCAGGATCACTTCTCCCCCGAGTGTTTAGCCCATCTACTGGAAGTGGCGCCCTCCACGGTGGTGCTTAGAGACGACAAAGTCATCATCAAACACTGCTATACCGAGCGCATGATGACGCCGCTGAATATCTACCTCGAGCAGTGCAGCGACCCAGAGAAGGAGATGGTGCTTAAAGATTACGGCAATGCCATTAAGCAGATGGCCGCGGCAAATATTTTCCCTGGCGATATGCTGCTTAAAAACTTTGGCGTGACGCGCCATGGCAGGGTGATCTTCTATGACTACGATGAAGTCTGTTATCTCACCGAGTGCCGTTTTCGGCATATACCCAAATCCCAGGGCAATGACTTCCAGGGGGGCGATACGTTATCCATTGGCCCTAACGATATTTTTCCAGAAGAGTTTGGGCCCTTCATGTTCGCCAATAAGGCGCTGCGCGATATGTTCATGGCGCAACACCCCGAGCTATTCGACCCCGATTACTGGCTGGAGCTGCAGCAGGCCATCATCGATGGCCGCGTCATCGATGTTTATCCTTACCGTAACAAGCAGCGTTTTGCGGGCAGTATCGGCCAGCTAGTATATTAGGCCTCTATATTAAGGTGCGGTGGAACATAAACGACGAGGTAAACATGGCAGCAAGCCCGCATTTGGTGGTATTTACCGGCTCGGGGATTAGCGCCGAGAGCGGGATTAAAACCTTTCGCGCCAGCGACGGCCTGTGGGAGAACCATCCGGTCGAAGATGTCGCCACCCCTCAAGCCTGGCGGCGCAACCCGCAACAGGTATTGGATTTTTATAATCAGCGCCGTGAACAGATCCGCCGTGCCAAGCCCAACGCCGCCCATAAAGCGCTGGCTGCACTGGAGCAAGACGGTTTTAGCGTTAGTATCATTACTCAGAACATTGATGACCTACACGAGCGGGCAGGCTCCCACCATGTATTACATCTACACGGTGAGATTTTAAAAGCACGCTCCTCGATCGATGAGCGTATGCGCTACCCGCTGCTCAAAGGGGGAATTGAACTGGGGGATGTCTGCGATAAAGGTAGCCAGCTACGGCCTGACGTCGTCTGGTTTGGCGAGTCGGTGCCGCTGTTTGAAGACGCCTGCGAATGGGTGAGTCAGGCTGACTTCTTGCTGGTCGTAGGCACATCGTTGGCGGTCATGCCTGCGGCATCACTGCTGTCTTACATTGATTACGACACGCCCTGCGCCTTGGTCGACCCAGAGGCGGATATGCTTAGCCCGCCGGGGGTGTTGGCGATTAACACCACCGCCGGTGAGGGCGTTCCGGCGCTGGTCAATCGCTGGAAGCAGCAGGGTAATTTGCTGTTATCTTAAAAATTCGAGACTGAATCGGCACAGCCTGCTGTGCATAAAGGAAAATCAAATGAAGCACGCAATCTTTAGCATTGTTATCGCGATGATTTGGGCGGGCGATGTTTCTGCTCAGGACTTGGCTTATTCGGACGAGGCAACTGAGTCCTGCCTTGCTGACGCATCGGATGACGCGCGGCTGGCCTGCGTCGGTGAATCCGCGAATGCCTGCATGGCCGACACAGAGGGCGGTTCCACGACGGTTGCTATGGGCGGTTGTCTGGATCGGGAACGGCAGTTTTGGGACGATCGGTTAAACACCGCTTACAGCGACCTGATGGCGATGTACGCCTCAGCTGACGCAGAGGCAGAGGCTGAGAATTGGAACTCACCAGCACAGGTGCCGGCGCTGAGGGAGATGCAACGGGCCTGGATCGGCTACCGCGATGCACGCTGCGATTTCGAGCGGGCGAAATGGGGTGGCGGCACCGGCGGTAGTCCTGCAACCGCGCAATGTCTGATGCAGGTCACGGCAGAGCAAACACTGGTGCTTATCGATGGTCTGGACGGGTTGCAGTGACACGCGCCGCGAACGAGCCTCTCCGTAACCACGCTTTCATGACGCTGGTAATCTGAGTGATTTCTGCTTCAGAGGTGATATAGGCGGGCATGGTATACAGCCAGCGGCCAATGGGGCGCAGCCAAACCCCATGCTCGCGGGCGAAGTCTCCTACGCCTTTCAGCGCTTCGGCGGAGTGCGCTTCGATCACGGCGGTGGCGCCAAGGACTCGAATGTCAGCCACGGCCGGGTGCGCACTCAGCGCTTGGTCTTCCAGTAGCTCACGCTGCAACTGCTGGCTGAGCGTCGCAATCTTGTCCAGGTAATGCTCTTCCTCGAAGACGCGCAGGCTCTCCAGCGCCACCCGGCAGGCTAACGGGTTGCCCATAAAGGTAGGCCCGTGCATAAAGGCGTAGTGAGGGCTGTCGCCGATAAAGGCGTCATGGACGCGATCCGTGGCGAGAGTCGCAGCGTGGCCCAAATAGCCGCCGGTCAAGCCTTTGGAAAGCACCATGATATCCGGGGTGACGTCCGCGTGGTCGGCGGCAAACAGTTTGCCGGTACGGCCAAAGCCGGTGGCGACTTCGTCGAAAATCAACAGCACACCAAACTCATCGCACAGTTCCCTGGCGCCAGTAACATAAGCTGGCGAGGTCATGTTGAGCCCCCCTGCCGCTTGTAACAGGGGCTCCATCAGCAGCGCGGCGATTTCATCTTGGTGGCGCTCAAGTACGCGACGCAGGGCGCTAAGGTCGTGTTCGACCTGTTCAGCGGTGGCATCAAAAGGAGCAGTGGGCGCCGGGGCGAAATGGTGCTGGGGGAGCAGACTGGCGAACAGGCTGTGCATGCCTTCTTCCGGGTCGCATACCGCCATGCAGCCGGTGGTGTCGCCGTGGTAGGCCTTCATCAACGAGAGCATCTTTCGCTTGCCTGGGTGGCCGGTGAGTACCTGGTACTGAAGGGCCATCTTCATCGCCACTTCCATGCCCACCGAGCCGCTGTCCGAATAGAACACATGATTCAGCCCGTCCGGGGTAATGCGCACCAGCTCACGAGCTAATTGATCGGCGGGCTCATGCGTCAAGCCGCCAAGCATCACATGGCACAGCTCACCTGCCTGCTCGCGAATGGCGGCCACCAGACGCGGATGGCCGTAGCCGTGAATCATGCACCACCAAGAGCAGGTGGCATCCAGCAGGCGCTCGCCGCTCTCAAGCACAAAGTGAGCGCCGTCACCGCCCACCACCTTGGGCGCGGGCATTTGGGTTTTTAGGTGGGCATAGGGGTGCCAAACCGGCGTTTTCATAACGGCTCCAGGGAGAGATAGGGGGCGGCAGTCGCGGCGTCGGGGGCATCAAGATGGGGAATAATGCCTAAACAGGGGGCCGCGAGTTTGGCGTTTAGATGAGCAATATTGGCCTCAAAGTGGGCTGTGTCAGCCGCAAAGGCGGGGTCAACCACGCTGCCTGCCCACCCTGCCACTACCAAGCCGTCGGCGCGAATGGCTTCCGCTGTTAAGCGAGCATGATTCAAGCAGCCCAGCTTTAGGCCGACCACCAGAATCACCGGCAGCTCAAGCGCCAACGCCAAGTCGGCGAAATCTTCCTGTGCGTTTAACGGTACGCGCCAGCCACCGGCGCCTTCAATCAGGGTGACATCTCTGGGTGTTTGTTTGATCGTTTCACCCAGCAAGTGAGTAACAGCGCTAACCTCAAGCCGCTGTCCCGCCTCTATTGCGGCAAGGTGAGGCGCAATGGCGGGGGCAAAGGCGATGGGATTCACCGTGGCGTAGTCGACAGACGGTACGCTTTGATGCTGAAGGGCGAGAGCATCGCTATTACGCAAGCCTTCAGGCGTCTCTTGGCTACCCGAGGCGATAGGTTTTAAGCCCAGCGTGCTCAACTGCTGTTGGCGTGTGGCATATAGCAAAGCGCTCGTCACCAATGTTTTACCCGCATCGGTATCGGTGCCCGTCACAAACCAGACGTTCATAGTGATTTTTCCAAGTGCAGCGTTAAGCAGTGGTAGCTCACGGGTAGGCCTTCCGGCTGGCGGAGTTGTTCAAAGCGCGCTTGTGCGGAGGTGATGTCAGCACGTGTCAGGTTGGATTGCGCCCGGGCAATCTGGGCACCGACACCTTTAATAGATGCCAGTACCGCCTTCAAGTCAGGGTAATAAAAGCGCTCAACGGTGGCCGCCTGGCGGGTGATGGTTAAGCCGCTTTCATCGATGGCTCTCTCTACGCTGGCTCGATCAGGCGTTTGCAGCAGCGCTTCGGGTCTCTGCCATGCATGGGCAACTTCTTGCAATGTTCCTGGCAGGAGCGTTGTGATATGCGCCTGTCCCCCGGGAGCGAGAACCCGGTAAAGTTCATTCATGACCGCGCCAATGTCGGGGCACCACTGTACTGCCAGGTTGGAAAACACCAGATCAAATGAATGCCCGTCAAATGGCTGGGCAGCAGCGTCACCCGGTTGCCAGTGGATACTTTCACCATAACGCTGGCGGGCCTGTTCCAGCATGCCGGGAGCCAAATCTAACCCGGTAATCTGAGCGCAGTGGTAACGTTCAGCCAAGCGTTGTGTCCAGACACCGGTCCCGCATCCCATATCCAACACGTTAAAAGCGCGAGGAGGTAGCGAACTCCAAAGCACCTCGCCTATGTGGCGTTGTGCAGTGGCTAGCGCATCATAGCGGGGAGCGGCCCGAGAGAAGGCGTGGGCGACCCGTGCCTGCCAGGTAGCTTCGCTGTTTAGCGTTAGAATACTCATAAAGCCGCCGTACTGATGTTAGCCATCTGGGTGGCGTGACAAATAATCTCAGCGGCGAGAGCCTTGGGCTGCGAGAGCATCGGGCAGTGGCCGACATCGCTTAGGGGTTCGCTGATGCGGCGCTGTGCGGGGCTGATGAATGGATCATGGTTGCCGATGAGATGTACCACCGGGCAAGGAGGGGCTGCTAGGCGTGGGCGATTATCAATCGACGCCAGCCACTGCAGGCCGGTAGCCAAGGTGCTGCTGTCGGCGGGGGGCGTATCACCCAGCAAGTCATGCAGTTGCCGGTAAGCCTGCCGAGGGCTGGGCTCCCCTTGGGTCTGCCAGCGCAAAAAATGTTGCCAGGTTGCGGTGGGGTCGCGTTGAAAGGCACGTTGGAAGGCGCTCAGTTCGGCGCTAGTGACGCCACCTTTGGCGCTGACCTCGTCTTTGACACAGAACGCATCCCCTGCACCGAGCAAAATCAGGCCCCGAGGTGGGGGAAGGTACGCCAGTAGCGCCGTAGCAAGTAGCCCACCTAATGACCAGCCGACCCAGACCGCATCGCTGGCTAACGGCTCGGCCATAGCGTCTGCCAGTTCTTCCATCGTCGCGTTGGCCGCAAGCGGGGAAGTATCACCGTAGCCGGGCCACTCTACCGCCTGGGCCGTTAGGCCGGTGGGCCAGTGCGCCTCAAGCGGCTGCCAAATACGCTTATCGATTCCCCAGCCGGAGAGCAGGATTAAGCGCAAGGGCTGCATAACGCCTCTTGGTGCTGGCAGTGGTGGAGCGCGGCTAACAGTCGATCAATATCGTCGTGTTGATGGCGAGCGCTTAAAGTCACACGCAGACGGGATTCACCCTTGGGCACCGTTGGCGGTCTAATCGCCCCCACCTGTATACCTTTTTGCTGAAGCTGCACCGCCCAGCTTAGGGTGCGCTTTTCATCACCCAAGACCAGTGGCTGAATGGGGGTGACCGAATCGCTGAGCGGGAGCCCCAAGAGAAGCGCTTCGCGGCGAAAGTAAGCAATATTGGCGTTTAGCTGGGCGCGGAGTTCCGGTTCACTCTGAACGATCTCCAGCGCTTTTAAAGTAGCGGCGGCAATCGCCGGTGGCTGGGCGGTGGTGTAGATATAGCTGCGTGAAAACTGAATCAAGTGCTCAATTAGCTCGGCATCTCCGGCTACAAAAGCCCCGGCGGTACCTAATGCTTTGCCCAGGGTTCCGACCAAAATCGGCACTTCGGTGCTGTTCCAGGTGCTGGCCACGCAGCCGCTGCCATTGTCGCCAAGCACGCCCACCCCGTGGGCATCATCGATCATTAGCCAGGCGTTGTGCTGCTGACTGGCTTCGGCAAGCCTGGCTATGTCGGCGATATCGCCATCCATACTGAAAACGCCATCGCTAACCACGAGCTTATGCATGCACTCACTGCGCGCCAGCAGGCTTTCCAGATCAATGGCGTTGCGGTGATGAAAGCGCCGCGAGCGGGCTCCGCTTAATGCGGCGCCATCAATTAGCGATGCGTGGTTGAGGCGATCCTGGAAAAGTGCGGTATGGCGATCTGCCAGCGCTTGCAGCACGCCGAGATTGGCCATATAGCCGGTAGAAAACAGCAGCGTACGTTCGCGTCCTGTCCAGCGCGCTAGGGCGTCTTCGAGGGCATCGTGAACTTCCAAATGGCCGCTAACCAAATGCGAAGCGCCTGCACCCGCGCCAAAGCGGTGCGCGCCGTCCGACTGGGCTTCGCGCACACGAGGGTCTTGGGCAAGACCTAGGTAGTCGTTACCGGCAAAGTCGAGCGTCGAACTGGAAGAGCCGCTTGCCACAACCCGGCGGGTTCGCCAGCGTTGCGCACGCTGGCGATCAGCGCGGGCGTCGGCTAAGAGCTGTTGCCACGCTTCAGACACTGGCGTCCACCGCCAGCTCGGCAACCCGTTCGGCGTACACCTGCTGCTGTGCCTGTTGGGCAAGGCGGGCCGCTTGGGTAGCTTCGCTTTCGCAAGTTTCGCGCTTTTCAGGGTGCAGGCCCAGCTTGGCAAACATCGCTCGGTCGCGATCCACCTGAGGGTTGCCAGTGGTCAACAGTTTGTCGCCGTAGAAGATCGAATTGGCGCCGGCCAAAAACGCCAGCGCCTGGGTTGATTCATTCATCTGCTCGCGGCCAGCGGAGAGCCGCACGTGGCTTTGAGGCATCATAATGCGGGCAACCGCAATGGCGCGTATGAACTCAATGGGATCTAGATCTTCGACATTTTCCAGCGGCGTGCCGGGCACTTTCACCAGCATATTGATGGGCACGGATTCAGGGTGCGGGGAAAGCTTGGCCAGCTGTTGCAGCAGGGCGCTACGATCTTTGGCATCTTCGCCCATGCCCAGAATGCCGCCGGAGCAGACCTTCATGCCCGCATCGCGCACGTTGGAGAGGGTCTCCAGCCGGTCGCTGTAGGTGCGGGTGGTGATGATCTCGCCGTAGAACTCCGGCGAGGTATCCAGGTTGTGGTTGTAGTAATCGAGCCCTGCCGTGGCCAATCGACTGGCCTGTTCGCCGTCGACCATTCCCAGCGTCATACAGGTTTCCAGGCCTACCGCTTTCACCTGACGCACCATCTCTTCGACTAACAGCAAGTCTTTATCACGGGGGGTGCGCCACGCCGCGCCCATACAAAAGCGGCTGGCACCGGCCTCTTTCGCCGCCTTGGCTTGTTCGACGACCTTTTCTATTTCCAGCAGCTTCTCTTTCTCCAGCTGGGTGTTGTAGTGGCCGGATTGGGGGCAGTATTTGCAGTCTTCGGGGCAGGCCCCGGTCTTGATCGACAGCAGGGTAGAGACCTGCACCGCGTTAGCATCGAAGTGGGCACGGTGAACTTGCTGGGCTTGAAACAGCAGGTCGTTGAACGGCAGCGCGAAAAGCGCGTTGATCTCATCCAGCGTCCAGTCGTGGCGCTGCTCATGAAGAAACTGTTCGTAATGCACGGTCATCTGTAAACCTTGTTATCTATATTAGTTGACGAGACTTTAGCGGCGTTGCGCTTTTGGTGTCAACGTTGGAGATTTTTTAGGTTTACGACAGTGTTGGAAACATTCGTCAAAAGATGGTGTGCTCATTTATACTCTGCGCCCTTTGCCACCCTTGATTGTTCAACCCTATGGAGCGCGGATGTCTGCTTTTGAAAGCTCTGCTGATAAGGGCTCGATTGATAAGGGCTGTGTTGATAAGGGCTGCGTTAACAGCCCAGGCAATGAGCATCCGCGTCCACCGCGGCGCGAATTTAAAGCCCGCGGTAGCTTTGTCACGCGTTGTGAAGGGTGCAATTTACCGGCACTCAATTGTTTATGCCCCTATCAAGTGACGGCGGAAAGCGTCGCTCAAGTATGGCTGTTAACGCATCCGATAGAGCACTACAAACCGACGAATACCGGTCGCTTGATTGGTGATGTGCTTAGCGAGACGCGAATCTTTACCTGGTACCGTATGGCGCCGGATGCACAGCTGGCAGCGCTGTTGAAAGACCCTCGCTACGCCCCCTTTGTGATTTTCCCCGATGACCAGCCCGACTACGCGGATCGGGTGGTGAATATCGCAGCAGTTCACACGGCGAAAGAACAGGCGCGCATTCCGGTATTTATCATTTTGGATGGCACTTGGCGGCAGGCTCGGCGGATGTTTCGCAAGAGTGCTTACCTTGACGCGCTTCCCGTACTGCCGTTGAGTACTGAGCGGGAGACGCGTTATCGGCTGCGCAAACCGGCGTCAAAATCGCACCTGTGTACTGCGGAAGTGGCTATCGAACTGCTGCGTCAGGGCGGGGATACGGTCGCTGCGGATATACTGGATGATTACTTTGAGGTCTTTAACGATAGCTATGCGGCGAGCCGACTGCATCACAGAATCGACTCACCGACCGCGGCAATGCGGCGCCTATTAGCTCAGCAAGAAGCAGCGCCCATAGAGGTATGAGCGCTGCGAAGGTCGTTTTACGCGCTGCCGCTGCCAAACAGGGCTCCGGCGATTCTGAATCCGGCCACCCAGGTGCCCACCGCGGAGCCTAGCGTGGCGAGAATAAATACCAGCAGGGTGCGAGAGACGCGGTTTTTCCACCAGCCTTTCAACTGCGTGACATCGTGGCGTAGGGATGAAAAATCGCGCACTTTGGGTTTGCGCATATAGAGCTCAACCCCGGCGGCCACAAAGCCAGCGCCGATAGTGGGGTTCAGCGAGGTCAGCGGGGCGGCAAAGAAGGTGGCAATCACGGTAACGGGGTGTGCCAGGGCGATAATCGTCGCACCGCCCGAGAGAATGCCGTTAATCAAGAACCACTCAAGCACCAGCTGCCAGCCAAGTCCGGTATTGCGCGAGAAGCCAATCGCAAAGCCCGTGAGCACCAACGCGGTAATTAGCCAGGGCAGCGCCTTCCAAATTTTGGACGGCGGCGGCGTGGCCTCCAGCGATTCGCGCTCTACTTTTGGGTCGGCAGGCAGTGGTGCTTCTAAGTGTTCGCCGGTGCCTTTTAAGTGGCCCGCGCCGATCACTACCAGCACGTGCTGGTAACGCCCCGGCGGCGCCTCTTCGGCTAACCGTAGCGCCATGTAGCGGTCACGCTCGCGAATGAGCGGCGTATAGAGCGCTTCGGATTCAGCGGCAAATTCGCTGAAGGTGGCTTCCAGCATATCGCCTTCTTTGAGCTTTTCGATATCCTCTTTAGAGACATCCTGGCGCGAAAGGACACTGCCGATAAGCCCTGAAAAGAGCGAAAAACGCTGCCACCAGGGCACGTTGCGGTAGATGCGCTTTAGCGTCACGCCCACATCGCGGTCAACCAGCAGCAGTGGTAGCTGGAGACGGCTGGCCTCTTCGACTGCAGCGCGCATTTCAGCTCCTGGCTGAATGCCTGATTGATCGGCAATACGCTGCTGAAAGGCGCCGAGTGCTAAGCTCGCTGCGACCATGCCTGCCTTGCCTTCCCTGAATACTTGAAAAAGATCCTGCTCGCCCATGGCATCCGGGTTGGACATGCTGTGGTGACGGGCATCGCAAAGCTCAATGGCCACCGCATCAAAGGCGCCGCTATCTAATAGCGCCCGGACATCATCGGCGCTTTCTGCCGACACATGGGCCGTACCCAGCAGCGTGTAGCGGGTGTCGCCGATGGTGAAAGTTTTTAACGGCCCGCTAGTGGCCGGAAGCGAAGTCGGCGTTGCCGTCAGTGGCCCGCTCTCTTGCTGAGAAGCTTCTTGGTGAGACGTATTATCTTGGTTCATTTACAGCTCTCAAATCAATCAATAAGGGTCAGGCGTAACGTGCTTAACGCCGCCAGAAAGCGGGGGTAAACAGTACCAGTACCGTAAAAATTTCTAGGCGACCAAGCAGCATGGCTATTACCAGTATCCATTTCGCCAAGCTGGGCATGTCGCCATAGTTAGTGCTGGCTTCTCCTAGCGCAGGGCCTAGGTTGTTGAGCGCAGATCCCACGGTCGACCAAGCGGTTACCTGATCAACCCCGGTGGCCATGACGCCCACCAGCATTAACAAGAACAGCATCACATAGACCGAAAAGAACCCCCAGACCGCCTGGGCAATGCTGTCGGGAACGCTGACCTTGCCCACTTTGACTGCAATCACAGCATTGGGGTGGATCAGCCGCATGATTTCGCGCATGCCCTGTTTGATGATCAAAATAATCCGTATCACCTTCATACCGCCAGCGGTAGAGCCAGAGCATCCGCCAACGAAGGCCGCGACAAAGAGCAGAAAGGGTAGCGCGCCGGGCCACATGGAGAAGTCGGCGACACTAAACCCTGCGGTCGTGGCCACCGAAACGACTTGGAAGACCCCATGCCGTAGACCGCGCAGCGTGTCGTAGGTGTCGGTTAACCACAGGGAGAGCACGGTGATCACGGCCAGGGTGAGCAGAAATAGCATTAAAAAGCGCGCTTCGGGGTCGTGAAAGTAGTGCATCAGGCTTTTTTCACGCCAGGCGATAAAGTGTAGGCTAAAGCTGAACGCTGAAATCAACATAAAGCCTACGCATATCATCTCGATGGTGGCGCTATCGAAATACCCGATGCTGGCGTCGTAAGTTGAGAAACCCCCAATGGCGACGGTGGAAAAGCTATGGCTCAAGGCATCGAACCAGCTCATGCCCGCTAGCATATAGGCGATCATGCAGGCGAGGGTGAGCGTCGCGTAGATGTACCACAGCGCCTTGGCGGTTTCGGTGATGCGTGGTGTGAGCTTGGAGTCTTTCAGCGGCCCCGGAATCTCGGTGCGATAGAGCGCCATACCACCCACGCCTAGGGTGGGCAAAATGGCAACGGCCAAAACGACGATGCCCATGCCGCCCAGCCACTGGAGCTGCTGGCGATAGTAAAGAATCGACTCGGGTAAAAAATCGATGCCGGTAATCACCGTGGCGCCTGTGGTGGTCAATCCGGAAAACGACTCGAATACCGCATCGGTAATGCCTAGCGAACCTTCGCCAAATAGCATCAGCGGTAGCGAACCAAACAGCGCTAGCACCGTCCAGAACATCGCGGCGATAATAAAGCCGTCGCGGATACGCAGCTCTTTTTGCGAGTGCCGATTGGGCAGGTAAAGCAGTAATCCCGTCGCCACGGAAATCGCAATGCCGCTAATAAAGGCACTCCATACGCCGTCGCGAAACCAGAGTGAAATTAGCGTAGGGGGAAGCATGGTAAGGCTGAACAGCATCAGCAGCAGCCCCAAAATGCGCAAAATAACCCGCAGACTCATGGTTGTCGCATGCTCCTGTTATTGGCTGCCAGCGGCAGTGGTTCGGGGGTTATCAAAAGAACGATAGACCGACTTGGAACAAGCGCTCCACATCGCGAATGCGGCGTTTGTCGACTACGAACAGAATCACATGGTCGCCGCTTTCCACCTTCACATCGCCGTGGGCGATAATGACCTCTTTGCCGCGCACAATCGCCCCAATCGTCGTGCCATCGGGTAGGTCGATCTCGCGGATGGTGCGGCCCACCACTTTCGACGACTGCTTGTCGCCGTGGGCAATGGCTTCAATGGCTTCAGCGGCACCCCGGCGCAGCGAGTGAACGTTGACAATATCGCCGCGCCGCACGTGAGTCAGCAGGCTGCCAATCGTCGCCTGCTGGGGCGAAATGGCGATATCGATCTCGCCACCCTGCACCAAATCCACATAAGCGGCGTTGTTGATCAGCGTCAGCACCTTCTTGGCCCCTAAACGCTTGGCCAGCAGCGACGACATGATATTGACCTCGTCGTCGTTGGTCAGCGCACAGAAGATATCGCACTCTTCGATGTTCTCCTCTTCCAGCAGCCGCTTGCTGGTGGCGCTGCCGTGGAGCACCACGGTGCGATCCAACCGCTCCGACAGCGTGGTGCAGCGCTCCAGGTTGTGCTCGATGATCTTGACCTGATGGCTGTGCTCCAGATGCTCCGCCAGCCGCTCGCCGATATTGCCGCCCCCGGCAATCACCACCCGACGGAAGTCCCGCTCGACACGGCGCAGCTCGCTCATGACCGCACGAATATCGCGGCGAGCGGCGAGGAAGAAGACCTCATCGTCAGCTTCAATCACTGTATCCCCGCGAGGGATAATCGGTCGATTGCGGCGATAGATCGCCGCCACGCGGGTATCCACGTTGGGCATGTGGCGACGCAAAAAAGCCAGGTCCTGTCCTACCAGCGGTCCGCCATAGAATGCCTTGACCGCCACCAGTTGTACCAGGCCACCGGCAAACTCCAGCACCTGAAGGGCGCCAGGGTGCTCGATCAGGCGGCGGACATGATCGGTCACTACCTGCTCGGGGCTGATCAGCACATCAATGGGGATCGCTTCATGGGCGAACAGCCCCTTGCGGGTCAGGTACGCCGTGGCGCGGACCCGGGCAATCTTGGTCGGGGTGCGAAACAGCGTGTGGGCGACCTGGCAGGCGATCATGTTGATTTCGTCGCTGCTGGTCACGGCGATCAGCATATCGGCGTCTTCGCAGCCTGCCTGGCGTAGCACAATGGGGTAAGAGCCCGCCCCGGTCACGGTGCGGATATCGAGTTTGGTATGCAGATCGCGCAGTTTTTTGGCATCGGTATCAACGACGGTGATGTCGTTTTCCTCGCGGGCGAGGTGTTCTGCCAAGGTGCCGCCGACCTGGCCGGCGCCGAGAATGATGATTTTCATTGCTGAGCATCGGTTCCATTAAAAGCGCCAGCGCGCGATGTTGTTGAGACCATACCCTGAGACCGGGACGGTCTATCATGCGCTGCAATAAAGACGGCGGCCAGTGTAAACCAGCCGCCGTCGAAAAGCAGGTGAGGATTACTCTAGCGTAAAGCCGACTTTAACCGTGACCTGCCAGTGGGCCACCTGGCCATCTTCAATATGACCACGGGTATCGACAACTTCCAGCCAGCGCATGTGCTGAATCGTTTCCGATGCTTTGGCCAAGGCGTTCTGAACGGCTTCTTCAATGCCTTTCTCTGAAGATCCGGTCAGTTCTACATGCTTGTAGGTATGATGACTCATAATGTCTCCTTCCTTGTCATAAATTCACTGCCCTGGCATCAGTGAGTACCTAGGCAGACCGCTTCTCTAGTCTGGCATAAAAAAAGCCATCGTGACTGCTCTGGGCCGGAAACAGTTGGCGACCCGCGCCGCTGGCAATTCCCCAGGCAACGTCGTTAGGCGTAGTGACATGAGCGTCAGGCGTGCGGGCGAGAAACGCCTCAATCTGCTCACTATTCTCTTCCGGCAGAACCGAACAGGTGGCGTAGAGCAGGGTGCCGCCTTCGCGCAGCATCGGCCAGAGGTTATCTAGCAGCTGGCGTTGAAGCTTGGCCAGCGGGCGAATATCGTCTTTACGGCGCAGCTTTTTAATATCGGGGTGGCGTCGAATAACGCCGGTGCCAGAGCAAGGGGCATCGAGCAGAATGGCATCGAACGGAGTGCCGCTCCACCAGTCGCGCTCGGTCGCATCAGCGTGCTCAAGCACCGCCTCAACGCCGAGACGGCTGAGGGTGTCCTCCACCCGCGCCAGGCGCTGGTTGTCGCTATCGATAGCCGTTAGCGCAATATCAAACTGCTCGAGCAAATGGGCCGTTTTACCGCCGGGCGCGCAGCAGGCATCCAGTACACGAGCACCCGGGCGCGGCGCGAGCGCGGGGCCTAGTAGTGCGGCAGAAAGCTGGGCGGCCTCATCCTGAACGCTAACGTGGCCCTCTTCAAAGCCGGGCAGCGCGGTTACATCGCAAGGCGTTTCCAAGGTGATCGCGTCTGGGGCGTGAGGACATAAGTGACCGCTCAGCCCCTGCTCGGTGAGCATGCCTAAATAGGCTTCACGGTCGTTGTAGCGCTGATTCACTCTCAATGTCATCGGACCAGGGATATTATTGGCTTCAATAATATCGCGCCACTGTTCCGGCCACGCCTGGCGCAACGCGTTAAGTAGCCAGGGGGGATGCTCTAGCGCCACGCTCTCATCCCGGTCAACCTGAGCCTGGAGCGCTTCGGATTCGCGCTGAAGGCGGCGCAGGCAGCCGTTGAGCACACGGGTTGCCCACTCTTTATTTAATAAGCGCGCAGCGCCCGCAGTTTCGCCTACTGCGGCGTGGGCAGGAATACGCATATACAGCAATTGATAAATGCCCAGCAGCAGCAGCGCCTGAACATCGCTGTCGCGCTTCTTAAACGGTTGCTTAAGCAACACGCCCGCTAACGCTTCCAGGCGTGGTAAACGGCGGCAGGTGCCAAAACAGAGCTCCTTGAGCAGCCCGCGGTCGCGAGCCACCACGCTGTGCTCATCCAGCCCCGCCAGTGAGCCTTGGTCGCTGAGTACAGGGGCCAGCGCGCGGGCCGCAGCAGCTCGGACTTCCTGGCCACTGCCACCGCTTTGAGGGGAGCGCTTTTGGCTCATGGTGTTTCTCCTTCGCTGGCCTGAGCCGCTGGTTTACCAAGACGAGTGTCAAGATGAGCGCCAAGGCGGGTGCCGGTGGCAAGGCGCGCGTGGCGCGCATTAAGTAGCTCTCGCACAGCCATGGCCTTACCGCCGGGCAGCTGCGCGCTGGTGATACACAATACTTCGCGACCCTCGGTGCCGCAGGCAATGCGCAGATGATCGTCGCCATGCTCAAGTAGCGTGCCGGGGGCGCAGGGAGGATGCTCGCCTTCCTGTACATTGGCCATTAGCAAACGTAGGCGATCATCGCCCAGCGCGCACCAGGCCACTGGCCAGGGGTTAAAGGCGCGAATTTTATTGGCTAGCTGATGCGCGGGCTGGCCAAAGTCGAGTTCGGCTTCCGCTTTGCTGAGTTTAGCGGCGTAGGTCACGCCTTCGTCCGGCTGAGGTGTGGCGTGAGCGGAGCCGGTGGACAGCGCATCCAGCGTATTGATCAGCGCATTGGCGCCTTGAATGGCGAGACGGTCGTGCAAATCGCCGCCGGTGGTGCGTGGTGTAATCGGCGTGCGCACTTCCGTAAGCATTGCACCGGTATCCAGGCCAGCGTCCATCTGCATGATGGTCACGCCCGACACACTATCGCCCGCTTCAATCGCCCGTTGAATGGGAGCAGCGCCGCGCCAGCGCGGTAGCAGCGAGGCGTGAACATTCACGCAGCCTAAGCGCGGTATGTCCAACACGGCCTGGGGAAGCAGCAGCCCGTAGGCAACGACCACCATAATGTCAGCATTCAGCGCGGCCAACTCGGTCTGAGCATCGGGTTCTTTTAGCGTCTGGGGCTGATAAACGGACAGGCCGTGCTCTAGCGCCAGCTGTTTGACCGGACTGGGCGTGAGTTTACGTCCGCGACCAGCAGGGCGGTCGGGTTGGGTATACACCGCGACCACCTCGTGCTGGCTTTCCAGCAGCGCGGCAAGGCTAGAGGCGGCGAATTCAGGCGTGCCAGCAAAAACAACGCGCAATCTTGACATAGAGAGAGGGCTACCTAGCGTATCGGATGTGTAAGTAGGAAAAAGGCTTAGGCGTCCTGCATCTGCTTATGGCGTTTCTGCATTTTCTTGCGGATACGGTCACGTTTTAGCGGCGACAAGTAATCAACAAAGAGCACTCCCTCAAGGTGGTCGTACTCGTGCTGAATACAGTGTGCCAGCAAACCCTCTGCCTCTAACTCATAGGCCTCGCCATTACGATCCAGCGCGTTGAGCTGCACCTTAAGGTAGCGCGGCACTTCGGCGTAGTGCTCGGGAATCGACAGGCAGCCTTCCGAAAGCAGCTCTTTCTCTTCTCCAATGGGGGTATAGCGCGGATTGATGAGCACCAGCGGCTGGGAGTTATCGTCGCTGACATCCATGACGACAACACGACGATGGAC
Organism: Vreelandella sp. ssv; assembly: GCF_059448525.1. Lineage (NCBI taxonomy): Bacteria > Pseudomonadati > Pseudomonadota > Gammaproteobacteria > Oceanospirillales > Halomonadaceae > Vreelandella > Vreelandella sp. ssv. The sequence continues at coordinate 608,102 of NZ_CM182545.1, forward strand.
ATCGATCTGGGTCGCGGCTAGACCGATACCACGGGCGTCATACATGGTCTCCAGCATATCGTCGACAAGTTTACGCACCTCATCATCGACGGTTTCCACCGGGGCAGCCTTGGTGCGCAGGCGCTCATCGGGGAATTCAAGAATAGGAAGTTTGGCCATGGCGTTACAATCACCGTTATGCTGAGTCTAAATTAAGTCAAGCTAGGCAGTGACGAGCATCTTCTAGCCTAGGTACTTTATGATGGGTCACTATATCATGCTGTCAACGTTTCTGGGCATGGATGGCCAAGACGCGTGACGTGTTATCAACGATAGAATTTTGACCTTACTTATATGAAAGGGGAGAGCAGGATGGCGGCGAGACAACACGCCTATCGTGACGCTTTTGGCGCTCTGCTGCTGAGTGTTGTCATGCTAATAAGCGTTGAAGCAGCGGCGTGGGAACGCCTGCGCAGCGATGCGCCTGAACGCTATCAGGTGGTTGCAGGTGACACACTTTGGGATATCGCCGGGCGTTTTCTGCACACCCCCTGGCAGTGGCCCCAGCTATGGCAGCACAACCTCCAGATTGCTAACCCACACCTGATTTATCCCGGCGATATACTGATCCTTGGCGAATGCCAGGGTTCCCCCTGTTTAACGCTGGAGCGTGGCCAAAACATCGTGAAGCTTTCGCCTCAGATGCGTACCTTGCCCCATCGCGAAGCGATTACGCCGATTCCCATGGAGGTGGTGCGGGCATTTTTACGCGAACATCGCGTCGTGGATGATATTGAGGCATTGCAGGAATTGGCCTATGTGGTCGCCGGTAATGATCGACGCTTGATCAGCGGTGCCGGTGATCGTTTATACGTACGAGGTGAGGTGCCGCGACATGGTGAGGTGGGCATTTACCGGCAATCAGAACCCTACCAAGCGATAGATGGCACGCCGCTTGGCTTAGAACTGATCAATGTGGGCGTTGCTCGGCATATCAGCAGTGAGGACGACATTGCTCAGATCGAGGTGATTAGCTCTCATCAGGAAGTGCGAATTAACGATATTATTTTACCGCTGGAAGAGCGCGAGCTGAGTAATGAGTTTATGCCACGCGCGCCGTTAAATGCGGTTGAAGGCCACATAATTGCCGTGCCAGGTGGCGTGCGCTTTATTGGCCGCTTCCAAATTGTCGCGCTGGATCTGGGCACCCTGGATGGCTTGCAGGCGGGCCATGTACTGCGGGTTAATCAGCAAGGAGAACTGATCAATGACCCACGGACCCAGGAGCTAGTTCAACTGCCCAGCAGCGAGGCGGGCATCGTGATGGTCTTCAAGCCCTATGATCGCGTCAGCTACGCGTTGGTGATGCAGGCATCCCGTGTGCTGGAAGTGGGGGATCAAGTTGAGTCACCGGCTGACTAGCGGATGGCAAAACGCGTTTAATAAGGAGAGAGTATGGACGCCCAGGAGTGGCTGGCGGTCAATGCTTTACCTAGTATGGGAGCGCTACGTATCGCGCAATTGGTTGCCCGACAGCCGCAGTGGCCGGAAGGCTGGCTGGCAGCACTGCCGAGCCGTGCTGCCAACGGGTTGCGCCTGTGGCTAGAACACCCCACCCGCAGCCCATTGCAAAAAGTAATTGATGAAACCGAGGCGTGGCAGCAAAGCGGTCCAAGCCGTCACGTACTGCATCGTGATCACCCCGCCTGGCCAGCACTGTTAAATGAGCTGCCCGACCCGCCCGTGGTGCTCTGGGCCCAGGGTGATCTTAGCGCCCTGGAGGGTCCCAAGCTTGCGATGGTAGGCACTCGTCGTCCCACCGGCGAAGGCACCCATAACGCCCAAACCTTCGCTCGCGATCTAGCCCGTCGCGGCTGGTGCGTGGTCAGCGGTATGGCGTTAGGGGTTGACGGCGTTGCCCAACGCGCAGTGCTAAATGCCGGCGGACGCACGATCGCCGTACTCGGCTGTGGTGTAGATGTGATCTATCCTGCCTCCCACCGTGATCTCCACGAGCAGCTTAGCTCTCTACCCGGTGGCCTGGTGGTGTCTGAACATCCACCAGGTACGCTGGCCCGCCCGGCGTTTTTCCCGCGGCGCAACCGAATCGTTACCGGTCTCTCGCTCGGTACCCTAGTGGTCGAAGCCACCGAAAAAAGCGGTTCGCTGGTCAGTGCGCGGCTCACCTTAGAGCAAAATCGCGAACTGTTTGTGCTGCCCGGTTCGCTACACAACGTTCAGGCCCGCGGCTGCTTAGCACTACTGCGTCAGGGCAGTGCCCACCTTGCCCTTAGCGTCGACGATATCATCGCCGATCTTGGTCACTGGGCGGAGGCGTTTATACCGCCCGAAGACACCATGCAGCAAACCTTACCGGCGGCGGCAGAGAAATCACCCGCACAAGAGCTACTGCCCGATTCATTATTAGCGTCTTTATCCGCTACCCCAACGCCGATCGATCTCTTGGTGCACGCCACCGGTGTGACGGTCAGCGACTGTCAGCAGCGCCTGCTGATGCTGGAGTTAGAAGGCTGGGTCGCCCAGCAGGCGGGAGGCTGGGTGCGGCTGCCGCGGCCATGATAGGATAAAACGATTAAAGGCCTGTTAGCCGTGAGGAGAGAACATGAGTTTGGCGACCGATCTAGCCCCTGCGATTAGCGCGCTGCGTAGTGGGGGAGTGATTGCCTGCCCCACCGAAGCGGTTTGGGGGCTTAGCTGTGACCCCGAAAACGACGAGGCCCTAGCGCACCTGATGCGCATGAAAGAGCGCGATCCTGCCAAGGGCGTCATCCTCGTTGCTGCCAACATTGGCCAGTTCCAACCCTGGTTGAGCCAGCTTCCTCTCGCGATGCACGCACCCCTGGCGGCAAGCTGGCCGGGACCCAATACCTGGCTAGTGCCTGACTATGGCCGCAGTCATGGGTTGGTGCGTGGTGCCCACGAGCGTGTGGCACTTCGAGTGACCGACCACCCACTAATGAAAGCGCTTTGTGAAGCCTTTGGCGGCCCGCTGGTATCTACCTCGGCTAACCGCTCCGGAGAGCCGCCTGCGATGAGCGCCGCTGAAATCACCTCAATCTTTGGCGATGAAGTAGCTCATGTGGTGAGAGGCGAGCTAGGGGGCAATGCCAAGCCCAGCACTATTAGGGATTTAGCCACAGGCAACGTCATGCGCTCCTAAACGGTACGTCTCAATTCATCCCTGATAATTGCCGACTGACTACTTTTCATTCACCACTACTTATCCTTTATCCCTCAGGAGTTACCGTGGCACACGAGCACCTTGATGACGTTAAACGCTACCTTCTTGATTTGCAGGAAAGGCTCTGCGCTGGATTAGCCGAAGCCGACGGGGCTGCTCAGTTCCAGGAAGATAGTTGGGAGCGTGCAGAGGGGGGCGGTGGCCGATCTCGGGTGATGACTAATGGCGGCGTATTTGAAAAGGGCGGCGTCAACTTTTCCCATGTGTATGGTACTCAGCTGCCGCCTTCCGCTACCGCCGCACGCCCTGAACTTACCGGGCGTAGCTTTCACGCGGTAGGCGTTTCCTGGGTGCTACACCCTGAAAATCCGCATGTCCCCACCAGCCATGGCAACGTGCGCTTCTTTATAGCAGAGAAAGTCGGCGAGCCGCCTGTGTGGTGGTTTGGCGGCGGTTATGACTTAACGCCGTTTTATCCCGTCATGGAGGACGTCGTCCACTGGCACCGGGTGGCAAAAGCAGCCTGTGATCCGTTTGGCGATGACGTATACGCCCGCTACAAGACCTGGTGCGACGAGTACTTTTATCTCAAGCATCGCGATGAGACCCGTGGCGTGGGTGGGCTGTTTTTCGATGACTTAAATGAAGGCGAGTTTGCCGACTGTTTTGCTATGCAGCGGGCGGTGGGCGACAGCTTCCTAGAGGCTTATTTACCCATTGTGGAGCGCCGCAAAAAGGATGCCTGGACGCAGCACGAACGCGATTTCCAGCTTTATCGTCGTGGTCGGTATGTGGAGTTCAATCTGGTGTGGGATCGCGGTACGCTGTTTGGCTTACAAAGTGGTGGGCGCACGGAGTCGATTTTAATGTCGATGCCCCCCTTGGCGCGTTGGGAGTACGCCTTTGAGCCACAGCCCGGCAGCGCCGAAGCGCGTTTGAATGACTTTTTACATCCTCGCGACTGGCTCGGCGAATCCGCTGCGGATGCCAGCAAAAGAAAAAGCGGAGAGCTCACATGACTGATCGTTACTGCGTATTTGGCAACCCCATCAAGCACTCCAAGTCGCCGTTGATACAGGCTGAATTTGCTCATCAAACGCAACAGGCGCTTGAGTACTCTGCTGAAGAGGTGCCGTTGGACGGCTTTGCGGGTGCCTGGCGAGCCTTTATCGACGCGGGCGGGCGTGGTGCCAACGTTACCGTTCCGTTCAAAGGCGATGCTTTTGCGCTATGCGATACGTTGAGCCATCGCGCGCGCCGGGCAGGCGCGGTGAATACGCTGATTCTGGGCGGTAATGGCCGTACCTACGGCGACAACACCGATGGCGTTGGCTTAGTACGTGATTTGGCCTACCACCGCGTGGCGTTAGCGGGGAAGCGCATTTTGGTAGTTGGGGCTGGCGGAGCAGTGCGCGGTATTCTTGAGCCCCTCCTCGCCGAACAGCCCAGCGAAGTCGTCGTGGTTAACCGCACCGCCGCTAAGGCCGCCCAACTGGCTAGCGATTTTGCCGATCTTGGGCCTATTCATGGCGGTGGTTTCGACACCGTTAGTGGGGTCTTTGACGTAGTCATAAATGGCACCAGCGCTAGCCTTACGGGGGAGCTGCCACCGCTACCGGATAAGCTCTTTGCCGCTAATGCCTGGGCTTACGACATGATGTACGGGGCCGAACCTACGGTGTTTTTACAGTGGGCAGGCCCGCGCGGTGCGAAGCTACTCGACGGCCTAGGAATGCTGGTAGAACAGGCCGCTGAGTCATTTTTTCTGTGGCGCAACGTGCGGCCTGACACGGCGCCCGTGCGTGAAATGCTGCGCCAGTCGCTTAACTATTCCTAATCTACTGAGTTAACGCTGCAAAAAAGCGGGGGCGGATAATATATCTGCCCCCGCTTTTTTAAACTGCTAACAACGCTTTACTTAGCGCGTTTAACGTACAGCCCCACCATGCACAATACTAGCCCCACTACCGATAGCAGCATGCCGCCATTGACGAGCAGAGGCGAACGCTGTAGCCACGAGACAAAGGGCTGCGAGGCATCGGCGCAAACACTCTCGATGTAATCCCAATGTCCGCCGTCAAGCTGGCAAGCGCGCACGTCGTTTAACTCCCAGAAGTAGACCCCCATCAGCACAAACAACGGCAGGACCAACAGCAGTAATCCCAATCGAATCATTTAAACCTCAAGAGCCGACTCACTCAGCGAAACGTTAGGGGCGCGGGCAGTTGGGCGTTCGGCCATTGCTGCGGGCTTGTTCATAGATAGCCAAGGCTTGATTCATATTACCCTGTAGACCCTCAATGCGCTGACCTTGACCAGGGTGAGTCGACATCCACTCCGGGGGGGCGCCGCCGCCAGTCGCTGACTGCATATTTTCCCATAGGGTGACGCTTTCACGTGGATCGAAACCGGCTTGCGCCATCAGGTCCAGACCAATCACGTCCGCCTCACTCTCATGGGCCCGGGAAAACGGCAGTACGATGCCGTACTGAGCGCCCATTCCCAGGACGCTCATGAGTTGCTGGCCACCGGCAGACTGCATGCCTGAGGTGCTGGAAATCACCGACAGGCCTAACGAGGTGGCGCTCTCGGTTGAGGCGCGTTCATTGGCATGGTTGGCCAACACGTGTCCAATTTCGTGACCAATCACGGAAGCAAGCTGGTCTTGGGTCGTCGCGATATCCAACATACCTGTATTGACGCCCATATAGCCGCCGGGTAGGGCGAAGGCATTGGGCTGTTCAGATTCAAATACGCGGATTTGCCAGTCTAATTGCTGCTGCTGAGCGGGTAGCTCCGCTACGATGGCATTGGCAATGCACTGAACGTAGCGCTGACTAGACTGACCAGCAGTGGGCAGTTCCTGCTGATACTGAGAAAATGCCTGGCGGCCCATCTCATTGAGCTCACCATCTGAGAGCAGCAATAGCTGCGAACGTCCGGTGGGAGACGTGGTACAAGCGGCAATAGAGGCACATAAAGCGGTAACAGCGAGAGGGCGAAGCCAGCGCATGAGACGGTTTCCTTATAGACGAATGGGTTTCTTGATCACAAGATAACCGCTGATAGCAGTAAATCAATCCCTCCCATCATAACCTACCTGGAGGGTGAGTATGGAGGCTGAACTGAGCAACCCTCAGCGCTGGGGAACTAGCTGTCCATCGGCACCGACATTCAGGCGAATGGTCGGCGTTAATAGTCCCGCAGGAAGCCGCATACCTAAGCCGCGCAGATCGCCTGGCGTGATAGCCAACTGGCTACCGGCCGGTAGCTCGCCTCGAGACGCCAACTGACTGGCAAGCTCCAGCATGGAGGACATGCGTTGGGTGTCGGTTGCCAGCACATCAAAGGCAACCGGCAGGCGTAAATTAGCATCGTCACCGGAGGTCAGCGTGACATCCTGCTTATAGTTACCCTGCACAGGGTCAACGCCAGGCATATCCAGCGACCAGCGAAAACCTGACATCTCGACCGGCGGCATGCCAGCGGGTAAGCCAAGGCCCATGGCAATGGTGGCCTGTATGGGCAGGCTACCCGCACCCAGGCTTGAAGCGATCAGGCTGGTTAGGTCACTCGTATCCAATCCCGCATTAATGCTGTAAGGGCCAATGCGTACATCTTCGATCCCCAGGGAGGTCACCGCCAAACGAAATGCAAACAGGCTAGTTTGAGGCAAAGCAATGCAACCAGCCAATAGGCTTGCCATAGCGAGCATAACAACACCACGCCAGCGGTTAGCAGCATAAAGCATATGTTTACATCCTAATAAGGACTGAAGTGTCAGAGTGAGTGTTGCCGTTAGGTGCGGCTATTTGGGGGCCAGTCTCATCAATTGTCAATAGCGTTTTAGCGGAAGCTAATAGGCTGAATGTCTGATGTGAGGTTAGGCCAATAATTACTAATGGGATGACAAAAACAATCTTCTTAGTATAGAAATGATCATGAGTCCACGAAGCCCAGAGCTATTACGTCATAGTGCTGGTTGCTTAGTGTGTATCTTTCCCTCAGGGACGAGCTTTTAACGCTTGAAAGAGGTAATGCCATGGGGCATTTAACCCAGGAACAGTACGGGCTTTATAAAACCCTTTTAGAGTCGACCAAGGCGATCCCATGGAAGTTAAATTGGATCACGAAAGAGTTTGAGTACATCGGCCCCCAAATTGAGACGCTGCTAGGTTGGCGACAGGATAGTTGGAAAACCGCTCAGGATTGGATCGATCGCATACATTTGGACGAGCGCGAAGCGACCGCTAATTTATGTATTTCGCAGTCTGATTGCGGTATTGATCATGAGGCGGACTATCGTGCTCTGACTGCCAGTGGTGGCTATGTGTGGGTACGAGACGTGGTACATATTATTCGTGAAAACGGCGTCACAACCGCTCTGGTTGGCTTTATATTCGATATTTCAGAGCGCAAAAAAATGGAAGATGTGTTGCTTCGTCTGAATAAGCAGCTTGAAGCGCTCTCTTTTCACGATAGCCTCACAGGAATTGCTAATCGGCGCATGTATGACGAGTCAATTCGCGTCGCTTGGGCGCAGGCCCAACGGTACAGAACTCCGCTGTCGTTAGCTATTTTTGATGTCGACCATTTTAAAAACTTTAACGATGAACACGGGCATGCCGCAGGGGATGACTGTTTATGTAAAGTGGCTGAGGCCCTCCATTACTGTGCTGCCATGCGCTCGACCGACTTGCTCGCTCGCTATGGCGGTGAGGAGTTTGTGTTGATTATGCCAACCACAAGGGGTGAAGAAGCAATTGAGATTGCCGAAACCTGTCGAAGGCTGGTCGCCAATCAGAGAATTCCACATCCAACGTCGGAGGTGTCGGACATAGTGACTGTCAGTATAGGGATAAACACTATTGTGCCTTCGGAAAACGATACGCTCGAAGCCTTTTTTGAAACCGCTGATCAGAAGTTATACCAAGCAAAGCGTAAAGGTCGTAATCGCCTTGAGTTCGTTGATGCTTCATAGGTGGCAATCTCCACCGTTTGATTCGGCACCATTAAAAACGCCTGCTGGTAACAGCAGGCGTGATCAAGTACCGCTTCCAATCATCTCAGCGACGACTTTTACGCGCCTCTTTAGTGCGGTTTAACTCGCGCTTCTTGGCCTTCTCTTTGTCGCTGGCGCCCGCCATAGTGTCAAACGGATTGCTGCCCGAGCGAAACTCAAAGCGAATCGGCGTGCCGCGTACCTTCAATACCTTGCGGAACGTATTGGTGAGATAACGGCGATACGCTTCAGGCAATGACTCAGTTTGGTTACCGTGGACAACGATAATCGGCGGATTGCTGCCACCCTGGTGAGCCATGCGCAGTTTAATCCGTCGGCCTTGTACCATCGGCGGCGGATTCTGGCTAACAGCATCTTGTAGCAGGGTAGTGAGCCGGTTGGTTGACCAGTGAGCGTTGGCGGCATCAAAGGCGCGGTCAATCGACGGGTAAAGATCGCCCACCGCCGTGCCGTGCAGGGCAGAGATAAAGTGCAGTTCGGCATAATCCGCAAAGCCCAAGCGGCGCTTCACTTCGGTGCGCATTTTATCCTTGGCCTCAGTCTCCAGACCGTCCCACTTGTTGACTGCCAGCACCAGGGCGCGCCCGGTGGTTAATACGTAGTCGAGCAGGTGCAAATCCTGTTCCACCAAGCCGCTGGAGCCATCCAGTACCATGATCACTACATGGGACTCTTTGATCGCATCCAGGGTCTTGATGATGGAGAATTTCTCGGCGATTTCGCGCACGTTTTTGCGCCGACGAATACCTGCGGTATCAATCAGTACATAGGGCTTGCCGCGGCGCTCGAAGGGAATCTCAATGGCATCGCGAGTAGTGCCCGCCTCATCGAATACGACAACCCGGTCTTCACCGAGGAGGCGATTGACCAGAGTCGATTTGCCCACGTTGGGGCGGCCAATCACGCCGATGCGAACGCCTTTACTGCCGGTGTCGGCAGGAATGCTGGCATCGCGCTCGGGAAAAGGTTCGAGTACCACGTCAATCAGGGTGGAAACGTTGCGCCCGTGAGCGGCAGCAATCGGCCAAGGATCCCCTAGGCCGAGCGACCAGAAGTCGCCCATCGCCGAATGCTCTTCTAACCCATCGGTTTTATTCACCACCAGCCAGGTTTTTTTCTGGTTAACCCGCAGGTGGTTGGCAATTGCCTGATCGGCGGCGATAAGGCCGGCGCGGGCGTCGACCATAAACAGCACGATATCGGCTTCATCAATGGCAGCAAGCGACTGCTCTGCCATCGCAGCGTCAATACCCTCTTCGTCACCGCTGATGCCGCCAGTGTCGATAACCGTATAGACCTTATCGCCCAGCATGCCATTGCCGTACTTGCGGTCGCGGGTGAGGCCAGGAAAGTCGGCCACCAGTGCATCACGCGAACGCGTTAGGCGGTTAAACAACGTCGATTTGCCCACATTGGGGCGACCGACTAAAGCAATGACGGGTGTCATGGAGTTACTTCCAGGGTTTCCAGGCGACCATTGTTGGCCTGGACATGAATGGTGCTGCCTTCAGTGACCGGGCGAACGGTGATGCCCGAGCTGTGCACGCGAGTGCGTCCTACGATATTGCCTTCACGAGCGTCGATCAGGTGAAGATAGCCTTCAAAATCACCGAACACTAAGCGGCCATCGGCGAAGGCCGGGGCGGTTAACCAACGCTCTTCTAAATCGTCATTGCGCCAAACTTCGCGGCCACTGTTGGCATCTAGCGCAACCACCTGGCTGTCATCGGTGACCACGAATAAAAAATCACCGACCAAAATCGGTGTATGTCGGCTAGACAGATCCGCTTCCCAAAGCACATCGCCTTGGGTGGCTTCTAGCGCTACAACGCGACCGTTGTAACTGGTCACAAACAGGCGGCCATCGGGGCTGATAATCGGCTGGCCAGAAAGATCAACCAGGCGCTCTACTTCGCTACGACCACTCGGTGTGGCGATCTGCATATCCCATAGCGGTTGGCCGCTGCGGTTATCCAGTGTGGCTAAACGGCCATTGGCTAGGCCAACAAAAGTAACCGGGTCAATGACCATCGGCGTGCCGGTACCGCGCAGCGTGAGTGAAGGCTGCGAACTGGTGTAGACCCAGCGCTCTTCGCCAGTGGCGCGATCCAAGGCAGTCACGCGGCCATCAACACTTTGCACGACCAGCAGTTGCTGGTTAGCCTGGGGCGCAGCAAGCACTTCGCTGGAAACCCGTGAACGCCAGCTTTCGCTGCCGTCATTTTGATCCAGCGCAATGACTTCGCCGTTACCGGTCGCCAGGTAAACCTGACCAGCAATCGCCGTTAACGCGCTGGAGATGGTGGTGTCGAGATCGATTTCCCACTCAACATCGCCGTTATTGGCATTCATTGCCATCACCACGCCTTCAGCGTCTGCGGCAAACACGGTGTCGCCTTCACGGGAAGGTGCAATGGGGTAGCGAGCATGGCCGAAACCATCGCCTACGGTGCGCCGCCATTGGGTGTCTAGCGAGGAGGTCTCGTCGAAGCTACGCAACTCTTTCGGCGTATAAGCAGGCTCACCTTTGTTAGCGCAACCAACCAGCAGAGCCAGTGACAACGCGCCTAAGCTTGCGCGTACTAGCTGTTTCGTTGGGATACCAAAAGTCATTGTGTCGCCTCCTGAGCGCCGAGATCGTCAAGCTTGAACTGCACGCCGTAAAGCGGCTGGTCTTGGGTTTGTGACACTTCCAGCGCCGTTTCCCAAGCATCGCGGGCTGCATCAGTGTCGCCTTGAGCGGCAAACGCATCGCCGCGTACGTTAGCTCGCTGTGCTGCCAGGGCGTCAGTAATTGGCTCGTCCAGCAACGCATGCGCCTGTGTGGGGTTGCCGTCGGCAAGCTCAATACGCGCTAAGCGAAGCCACGCCAGGCTTTGCACGTAGCGGCGAGATGAGTTGGCAGCGCTTTCCAGTGCACTTCTGGCAGCTTCCAAGTCACCTTGTTGAACCGCTAAACGTGCATCAAGCAGCAGGGCGAGTTCGGCATAGAGCGTGTCGCCATGTTCATCGGTCAGTTCGGCGACCATTTCACGCGCACTGGCCAACTGATCATCACCAAGCTCATTGCCAGCAGTCATGTTGATCAACTGCTGATAGCGCATGGAAGCGGCCTCAGACTGGCCTTGCTGATAGTCCTGCCAAGCATTCCAGCCGAACACCCCCGCCGCAGCCAGGACCGCGCCTGCGATCAACGACATGCCGTTCTCTTTCCACCAGCGCTTAACAGCGTCTAGCTGCTCTTCTTCGCTTCTCAGCTCCACCACGGGCGGGCTCCTATTCTTCTAAAGTCGTATGTTTAGACCGTCGCATGCGAGCAGGCGGTTACCCTAGAGGGCGTATTATGCGTTAGCTGTTAATAGCTCGCGCAGCGTGCGGCCTAATGCTGCTTGGGAGACGCTTCGCTGTTCGCGGTCATCGCGTAGAAACTTGACTGTCGCCGACTGCTTGGCGATTTCATCTTCGCCGAGCAGGATCGCCATTGAGGCATTGCTTTTATCGGCTTTTTTAATCCGGCTTTTGAAACTGCCGCCGCCACAGTGAAGCTGCAAACGCAGTTCAGGTAGCTCGCTACGCAGTTGCTCAGCCACGGTGATGGCCGCCGTGGTGGCGTTATCGTCCATGGGTAGCAAATAGACATCGCAGCCGCCAAGCGCGTCTTCAGGAATCAGTTCCAGGGTATCAAGCAGCAGAATCAGCCGCTCAATGCCCATGGCAAAGCCCACCGCTGGGGTAGGTTTGCCGCCCAGCTGTTCGACCAGTCCATCGTAACGACCACCTGCGCAGACGGTACCCTGGCTGCCCAGTGCGGTCGTCGTCCACTCGAAGACGGTCCGGCAGTAGTAGTCGAGCCCGCGCACTAAGCGTGGGTTGATTACATAGTCAATGCCAGCGGCTTCAAGCATCTTGGTGAGCTGCTCGAAGTGCTCACGGGACTCGGCATCCAGGTGATCCATCAACTGCGGCGCAGCGTCAAGCATCTCGGCCATGGCCGGGTTCTTGGAGTCGAGAATACGCAATGGGTTGCTGGTCAAGCGGCGCTTGGAGTCTTCATCAAGCACATCATGATGCTGCTCAAAGTAACTCACCAGCGTATCTCGATAGGCCGCACGCGCCTCAGACGAACCCAGTGAGTTTAGCTCCAGGGTGACGTGCTCCATCAACCCCAGCTCTTGCCATAGGCGAGCCGAAAGCAGGATCACCTCGGCGTCGATGTCAGGGCCATCAAAACCAAAGGCCTCAATACCAATCTGATGAAACTGGCGATAGCGGCCTTTCTGCGGACGCTCATAGCGAAACATGGGACCCTGATACCATAACCGCTGGGTTTGGTTATACAGCAGACCGTGTTCCATCGCCGCTCGCACACAGCTGGCGGTGCCTTCGGGGCGCAGGGTCAAACTCTCATTGTTGCGATCGTCGAAGGTGTACATCTCTTTTTCGACGATATCGGTGACTTCACCGATAGAGCGTGCAAACAGAGCGGTTTGCTCCACGATAGGCGTACGAATTTCATTAAACCCGTAACGCAGCATGAGCTGGCGTACTTTGGCTTCAAAAAACTGCCAGCGTGGGCTGTCGCTGGGCAATAGATCGTTCATACCACGAATGGCTTGAATCTTTTTAACGGCGGACTTGCTCAAAGAAAACTCCTTATTCTGCCGCTAGACGCTCTTTGTCTTAGCGGGCAGCTAGCCCCAGCGGTTAAACGCTGCGAGCAATCATATCGTCTTGCTGCTGCTGTTTTTCGCGGACTTTATCGCGAATCAACTTTTCAAGATCATCGACCAAGTGGTCATTGCGCAGCTTACTGGCGGGCTTGCCATCGATATACACCAGGTTGGCGGGGCTGCCGCCGGTCAGGCCGATATCGGTCTCTTTGGCTTCGCCGGGGCCATTGACCACACAGCCAATCACTGAGACGTTGAGCGGTGTCATCACGTCTTCCAGCCGTTCTTCAAGCTGGTTCATGGTATCAATGACGTCGAAGTTCTGGCGCGAACAGCTGGGGCAGGCAATAAAGTTGATGCCTTTAGAGCGCAGCTTGAGGCTGCGGAGCATATCAAAGCCAACCTTGATCTCTTCCACAGGGTCTGCCGCCAACGAGACGCGGATGGTGTCGCCAATACCGTCCATCAGCAGCATGCCCAGGCCAATCGATGACTTCACGGTACCTGAGCGCAGTCCGCCCGCTTCGGTAATACCCAGGTGCAGCGGCTGTTCGATGCGTGCGGCCAAGTCGCGATAGGCGGCCACCGCCATAAACACATCCGAGGCTTTGACGCTGACTTTGAATTCTTGGAAGTCGAGGCGATCCAGGTAGTCAATGTGGCGCATGGCAGATTCCACCAGCGCCGCAGGCGTAGGTTCGCCATACTTTTTCTGCAGGTCTTTTTCCAACGAACCCGCGTTGACGCCAATCCGAATCGGAATGCCATGGTTACGGGCTGCGCTGACAACGGCGCGCACGCGATCTTCACGGCCGATATTGCCGGGGTTGATGCGCAGGCAATCAACGCCGAGTTCGGCAACGCGCAGAGCAATTTTGTAGTCAAAATGAATGTCGGCAACCAGCGGGACATTGACCAGCTTTTTGATCTGACCAAAGGTTTCGGCGGCGTCCATATCGGGTACTGAGACGCGGACGATATCTGCACCGGCTTTTTCCAACTGCTGGATTTGGGCCACGGTCGCGGCGACATCCAGTGTGTTGGTATTGGTCATGCTTTGAACGGCAATGGGGGCATCACCGCCCACCGCGACGTTGCCAACTTGAATCTGGCGGGAAACACGGCGTTTTATCGGAGAAGGGGCGTGCATAGGACGGGTCACTCTCCCAGGGTGAATCGGGCAACATTGTTGGCGCCTGCGCGAGCGGGAAGATCAACTTCCTCGCCTTGGTAGCGCAGTTCAACGCCGGTGGCATTGCCTATGGTTAAGCGAAATGGAGGCTCGCCTTCGACGCTCGTCGAGGTGCCGGGCGTTTGCAGACCAACGAAAATGCGCTGGTTGGTGGCATCAAAAATTTCAGTCCACGACTGCTCGTTAAACGTTAGCTCAAGCAGGTTGGCATTGGTGTTTTGTTCGGCGGCAGCGGCTTGCTCGCTATCAGCGTCATTCTGTTCAGTACTACTCTCTTCACTATTCGTCTCTGCAGCACTGCTGAGCTGATCATTTTCATTGGCATCACTGTTGCCGCTACCCTGTAGCGGCTCATCTAGCCCTGCAACGGTGTCAGCGTCGTCTTGCGAAACCGTAGGTGTAACGCGAGCAGCATCACTTTGCAGCGTCGTACTCTCATTTCCGCTGGTGAAACTTGAGTTGGTTTCTGGCTCTGCAACCGCCGGGTCATTGGCTGGCTCGGACGGAGCGTTAGCGGACTCTTCTGTCGAGGTCGTTCCAAATCCCGGTGGCTCGTTGCCCCCCCGGCTCTGCCACCACATAACGGTGACGGCGATGAGCCCGACAATCACCAGCAGGGTCACCAGCTTAAACAGCCAGGCACCAATGCGAGAGGGCGGCTTGGCAGTGGAGACGAGTGAGACTTTGCGCTCGGTGTCGATACTGCCGTTGTGGGCCTGGTAAGCCTCGAGTACTAATCGGTCATCCATGCCCAGATATTTGGCATACGCGCGCAGATAGCCGCGTCGGTAAGCGGCGACCGGTATTTCTTGATAATCGTCCTGCTCAAGCCCTCCCACGACGGCGGGCCGTAAATTCAGCGCCCGGGCCGCATCGGCGAGTGGAATGCCGAGCTGCTCACGCTGGCGAGCAAGAAGTTCGCCAGGAGAGGCGCTGGTGTTAGGGCTTTCGATAACGTTTTCGTGTGACTGTGTATCGCTCATGGCTGAGCATCCTTCATTAAATAAGCGGTGATCAGGGCGTCAATCAGTCAGTCGTTGCCAAGCAGGCGCTGGTAATCGGCGGCGACATCATGCTCGCCGCGCGCATGGGCGATATCAACCGCCATTCTTAGCGTTGCTGGGTCGGGCTCGGCTAGCTGTAAATAGGTTTGCAGCGGTGCCCAGGCCTGAGAGTAATTGCCCTGCGAATATTCGAGTTCAGCTAACATTAAATAACCGCGAGAATTACGCGGGTCAATACTTTGCGCACGCTCCAGTCGAGCGCGGGCTTTATCAAATTCTTCCAGTGCCAGATAACACTGCCCTAAATTAGTAAATAGCTGGGCGCGGTTGGCATACTGGGCATCTTCTGATGCGGTTTCTAACTGTTCACAGGCCGCGTTGAACTGGCCTTGCCCGTATAAAAACGCTGCATAGTTATTGCGGGCACGGGTGAAGTCAGGTTCGGCGTTCACTGCCTGTTGAAAATAGTCGTGAGCAAGCGCGCTTTCACCTTGGCGTTGATAGACCAGTGCCAGTGCTTGCAATGCTTCTGCATGGCGAGGGGCAATTTCAAGCGCCCGATCCAGTGCATTGAGTGCGCGGGGTAAATTGTTACGCTCCAGATAGGCAACGCCTAACTGGGTGTAGGCGTCTGCCGCCGCTGGGTTGTCTTGAGGTGTCAGGGTGTTGGACGAGGCACAGCCGGCTAGCCACAGGCTGCCGATAAGTACGGCTAGCATGGGCACCCGTGATGGGTGTTGGCGCCTGCGGTGAGTGATCATGTAAATCCTCTTGTGATGAATGTCCAACAACTAACCCGATGCTACATAAAAACCGTGACCATCAAAGCGCCGTGCTAAGCGGAAGTCAAGACAAGCCCTGTTTTGAGCCCAACGTTAGTCAGCATCAAGCTGTACCGACTGAATGTAGCGTGCACTGCGTTTGGTACGGTCTTTCACGCGACCAACAAGTTGACCACAGGCGGCGTCTATATCTTCACCGCGGGTCGTTCTGACCGTCGCGTTGTAACCCAAATCGTACAGCCACTGCTGGAAACGCATGACTTGGTTACGCGATGGCTTTTCGTACCCTGAATTGGGGAACGGATTAAACGGAATCAAATTGATCTTACACGGTAGCTCTTTAAGCAGTGCGGCGAGCTGCTCGGCGTGCTCCTGCTGATCGTTGATATCTTTGATCAGCGTATATTCGATAGTGACCTGTCGATTGTCCGGGCACTTTGAAAGATAGCGATGGCAGGCATCCAACAGCGCGCGAATATTGTATTTGCGGTTGATGGGTACCAGCGTATTGCGCAGTTCATCAGTGGAGGCATGCAACGAAATAGCCAAGCTAACGTCCATCTCATCGCCGAGCTTGTCGATCATCGGCACAACGCCTGAGGTCGACAGCGTTACGCGACGCTTGGACAAGCCGTAACCGTTGTCATCAAGCATCAGCTTCATGGCAGGCACAACGTTGTCGAAGTTGAGCAACGGCTCGCCCATGCCCATCATTACCACGTTGGTGACCGGACGATTTGCCGTATCGCGACGTGGCCCAACGCTGCGTTGGGCGACCCACACCTGGCCGATAATTTCAGCGGCGGTCAAATTGCGCTGAAACCCCTGCTTGCCGGTAGAGCAAAAACTGCAATCCAGCGAGCAGCCAACCTGAGATGAAACGCAGAGGGTACGGCGTTTACCATTTTCGGCCGGGATCAACACCGTTTCCACGTAGCTGCCATCCTCTACCTCAAGCACCCACTTGCGAGTGCCGTCGCTAGAGGTGCCTTCGTAGATCACCGCTGGGCCACGAATTTCTGCCACCCGCGCCAGTTTTTCACGCAGCGGTTTGGATAGATTCGTCATGGCAGCAAAATCATCACTGCCTTCTTGGTGAATCCACTTCATCAACTGCGCAGCACGGAACTTCTTTTCGCCGATGGACAAAAAGAACGCTTCCATCTGCTCTCGGGACATACCAAGCAGGTTGTGTCGCTCCGGCGTCGCTTTTGCAGCAGGCGTGCTTGCGGCGTCTGAACTATCGGCGTCAGTACGGGGGGCGGGCGTATGTTGGGCTACAGTGGTGGTCATGGCGGTCAGCATTATAGAAAGGGGCGGGGGACTAGCCCCCGCAAAATGGCCGGCAACTGACGTTGAGACGGCGGCGCTACCAGGAAGGCTTAGCGCGGGCAGATTTCGTCGTTGCCAAAGAAGTAGCTAATTTCGCGCTCAGCGCTCTCTGCAGAATCAGAACCATGGACAGCGTTAGCGTCGATTGTTTCCGCAAAATCGGCGCGAATAGTGCCGGGTGCCGCTTCTTTCGGGTTGGTTGCGCCCATCAGGTCGCGATTTTTGGCAATGGCGCCTTCGCCTTCAAGCACTTGAACAACCACCGGGCCAGAGGTCATGAAGCCGACCAGATCTTTGAAGAAAGGACGCTCTTTGTGCTCTGCGTAGAAACCGCCAGCCTTCTCTTCAGAGAGCTGAACCATCTTCGCGGCAACGACTTTCAGGCCAGCTTTTTCGAAGCGGGCAATGATGTCACCGATAGCATTTTTAGCAACGGCATCAGGCTTGATAATAGAAAGAGTGCGTTCAGTAGCCATGTTAATGGTCTCCATAAATGGGGTCTAAGCAAAATTGCCGCCCCAGAAAGCCGGGGCGGCCCAGAAAATAATTCGGCTATTAGCGTTTAAGCAGCTAGCGTTTTAACAAGGGTCGGGATTTGCCCGGCGCTTGGTGTTGGATATCTAGGGGCGCGATTATAACGCTTAAGCCAGGGGATGAATACCGGTGATGAAACCTGGCCGGACAAAGGCTAAACGGTAAAGCTTTCACCACAGCCGCATTCATCTTTGACGTTGGGGTTGTTG
This sequence comes from Vreelandella sp. ssv, assembly GCF_059448525.1. Classification (NCBI taxonomy): domain Bacteria; kingdom Pseudomonadati; phylum Pseudomonadota; class Gammaproteobacteria; order Oceanospirillales; family Halomonadaceae; genus Vreelandella; species Vreelandella sp. ssv. The sequence goes on from NZ_CM182545.1 coordinate 626,029, forward strand.
AAGCGGAAAAAGCGGTTCAACCCTTCGCTGACATAATCCACTTCACTGCCGTTGAGCATCTCGACCGCATCGGGAGCAACATAGACGCTGGCTCCGTGAGCTTCAAAATGCACTTCTTCTTCGCTGACGGTGTCGGCAAAATCAAGCACGTAGCTATAGCCAGAGCAACCGCTTGGCTTGACCGAAACGCGCAGGCCAAGCCCTTGGCCACGCTCATCAAGCACGTGACGAATCTGTTGTGCGGCAGCCGGGGTAATATTGAGTGTTGCCATGAGGCATCCTCCCTTAAAAATTGCGTGGCGGTGTACGTAAGCCGTTCACCGCGTGGCGTATGAGCGTTAACGCATGATCAATTTCTGCTTCAGTGGTAAAGCGCCCGAAGCTAAAGCGCAGCGATGAGAGTGCCAACGAGCGCGGCGTGCCGATGCCGAGTAGCACATAGGAAGGGTCGACGCTGGCCGAGTTGCACGCGGAGCCGGTGGAAACCGCCACATCGCGCAGTGCCATTAAGAGCGACTCTCCCTCCACGCCTTCAAATGCCAGGTTGAGAATGTTGGGTACGGCACGTTTTTCAGCGCCCTCCAGCGGGGTATTGGCGAAAACGCCCTCAACCCCTTCGAGGCCGCGCAGAAAACGCTGCTGCAAGCGCGTAATATGGGCATTGTCGTCGTCGTACTGCTGCTGCATTAGCGCAAAGGCTTCACCCATGCCGGCAATTTGGTGCGTCGGTAGTGTCCCAGAGCGCATGCCGCGCTCGTGCCCACCGCCATGGATCAGCGCCTCAACGCGAATATCCGGGTGGCGCTTTACATACAGCGCTCCGACGCCTTTGGGACCGTAGGTTTTATGGCCGGACAGTGACATCAGGTCGATCTGCTGAGCCACTACGTCTAAGGGGATGCGGCCCATCGCCTGGGCGGCATCGGTATGAAAAGCCGCCCCAAACTCATGGGCAACGGCCGCCAGAGCGGCGATATCGTTGATGCTGCCCAGCTCGTTGTTAACTGCCATCAGTGACACCAACACAGTGTCGTCACGCATGGCTTCGCGGAGTTGTTCGGGCTGGATGCAGCCATCCCGTCCCGGCGTTAGCCAGGTGACCTCAAAGCCCTCTTTCTCCAGCGCATGGGCAGTATCTACGATGGCTTTATGCTCAATCGTCGAGGTCACCAAGTGTAGGCCGCGTTCGCGGTTAGCGCGCATAAAACCAATCAGCGCTAAGTTGTCCGCTTCGGTGGCGCCGCTGGTCCAGACGATCTCTCTCGGGTCGGCGCCAATCGCGTCGGCCACTTGACGGCGCGCCTGCTCAATCACCTGTTCTGCCTGCCAGCCCAGCATATGGCTGCGCGAAGCCGGGTTGGCAAATAACTGGTCAACCGTTAGGTAGCGTTGCATCACCTCAACCACGCGGGCATCCGCCGGCGCGGTGGCGGCGTAATCCAGATAAATGGGCAGCGTGGGTGTGGTCATCGTTACATTCCAGCGGTTGATCGGGCAGGGTGATTGGGTATGTGTCTTGAGGTCAGGGCGAAGAGGCGAGAATGCCCGCCTCGGCACGCTGCTTCTGTCGCGATGCAATACGTATGACATCAGGGCGCAGCATCAGTTGTGCCAGCGTCATATCGTCAAGAAAGTGGCGTATCTGAACGGAAAGCTCGCACCATAAATGGTGGGTCAGGCAGGTGTCGCCCTGCTGGCAATCGGAAAGCCCCTGGCAGCGGGTGGCATCAACGCTTTCGTTCACCGCGTCAATCACCTTTGAAACGCTAATCTCTTCAGCCGGCTGTGAAAGCAGGTAGCCACCGCCGGGGCCACGCACACTGTTGACCAAGCCTGCGCGACGCAGGCGAGCAAAAAGCTGCTCTAAATAGGAGAGCGATATCTCTTGGCGCTGGGAGATATCGCTTAGGCTGGTCGGGCCGTTGTGGGCATGCAAGGCTAAATCGAGCATGGCGGTAACGGCGTAACGGCCTTTGGTGGTCAAGCGCATGGCAAGCCCCTCGACGCTGAATGTTCAGCGCACTAACGGCAAATGTGAGGCCATTATGGGAAAACCTGAGTGCTTTGGTCAACCATTACGCGGCGGCAACGTTTCTTCCTCGGCTGATGGCGGAGTGGCCGAGTGCTTACCAACGCCGGGGCAGCCGGTATCGTGCTCATCCAGGATGTCGGCAAAATCTTCGTCACGTAGGGCCGGAAGCTGGCCATCGCGGTAGTTGTTGTCTAGCTTGCGCAGGGTTGAGCACATACGCTCAATACGCTCGTCTACGGCGTGCATATGGTCCAGCATGGCCTGCATAGAACGGGCTACCGGGTCGGGCATATCTTGGCTGACACCATAAGCATCAAAGCCAAATTTTTGGCAAATCGCTTCGCGTCGGGCCGGATCGATGTCCAGGGCTTCTTCCACGTCGGGGTCGGCGCGTTTCACTATTTTGCCGGGAATTCCTACCACTGTGGAACCCGGCGGTACTTCTTTGGTGACCACCGCGTTGGAACCAATTTTGGCCCCGGCACCAACGATGAAAGGGCCCAATATCTTGGCGCCCGCACCCACAATCACGCCATCGCCTAATGTCGGGTGACGCTTGCCTTTATTCCAACTGGTACCACCTAGCGTCACACCTTGATAAAGCGTGACGTTATCGCCAACCTGGGCGGTTTCACCAATCACCACGCCCATGCCATGGTCGATAAAAAAGCGTCGACCAATGGTAGCGCCAGGGTGAATTTCAATGCCGGTGAGCCAGCGTGAAAATGTCGACAGCGTGCGCGCTAGCCACTTGAGATTTTTTTTCCACAGCCAGTGACCACAGCGATGCAGCAGCAGGGCGTGCAGGCCAGGGTAGTTGGTCAGCACCTCAAGAAAGTTACGTGCGGCCGGGTCGCGGTCAAATACGCTGTTGATGTCTTCACGTAGACGTTGAAACATGAGGTGATCCTTGGGCGGTAAAAGGTGCAGTCACTTAACTGAACGTGCATCGCATGAAGATAGCTGAGCAGGCCTTAAAAATGGGGGCATTAGTCAGCTTCTTCAAGCCAGGTGCTTAACGTCAGCTTATTTAAGGCAGCTTCTTCAAGTCTATTAAGTTATGGCTTGGGTTGCTTGGTGTTAGTGGCCTTCTCGGTGGCCGATAAAATCCCGCGCAAAATATTCATTTCCATGCGTTCTGGGCGCGCGCGCAAGTACAGTCGGCGCAGTCTTGCCATTAGCTGCCGCGGCTGATCAGGGTCGTGGAAATCAATACCAATCAGCGTGCGCTCTAAGTGCTCGAAATAGCGCTCAAGTTCGGCGTGGGTAGCTAAGTCATCGTCATCGCTCGCTACGGCTGCGGGGGCATCCGTTTGGCTTAGCCAGGCCATGCGGCACTCATAAGCAAGCACCTGAACCGCTGCGGCCAAATTGAGCGAGCTAAAGTCAGCATTGGTCGGAATATGTACGTGGGCGTGGCAGCGCTGCAACTCGGCGTTCGTCAGGCCGCTGTCCTCGCGACCAAATACCAGCGCCACGTGCGCGCCTTCAGGCTGGCACTCGGCGGGCAGCCGGTCAGCTAACTCCCGTGGTGAGAGCATCGGCCAGGGCAGAGTGCGCGAACGTGCACTGGCACCCACGGCTAGCGTGCAGTCAGCCACAGCTTCTTCCAGAGTGGCGTGCACGCTGGCTTGATGAAGGAGGTGATCTGCGCCGGACGCACGGGAAATACTGACCTGGGTAATGACTTCGCAGCGGGGGGCGACAAGGGCCAAATCGGCCAAGCCCATATTGTGCATTGCGCGGGCGACGCCGCCGATGTTACCAGGATGGCTAGTGCCGATTAAAATAATGCGTATGCGCTCAAGCATGAATAAGGCTCGGTGAATAAACAGGGTGATTATTATCGCGTAAAGCGCGCAGTCTAGCATGAGTCGATGGCATGCCCGAGAGCGGTCTGCTAGAATTGCGCGCCAAAGGCGGCATCTGCGCCTACTTATTGCTCTAAGATTAGCATTACGTTCTTTAACATCACTGTGACAAGGCCCAACCATGAATCCGATGGTCCAATTTACGCTGCGCGCTGCGCGTGGCGCCGTTGAACACTTCCTGCGCGTGCGCGAACGTATTGAGAACGCACACGATGAATTTAACCTTGATCGCCTGCTCGACGAGACAGCGCGCAAGGCCGAAGCGACGATTGTTCAGCAGTTGGAGCGCGGTTACCCCCAGCACGGTATTACCGGCCGCTTTACCCCGCATCGCTCGGGTGAAGGCGAAGGCGCGGATACCGTCTGGAAAATTGAACCGATGCACGGCTATTCCAATTTAGCCGTGGCCGGTAAGGGCTTTGCACTCTCAGTGGTGTGTCTGGTCAAAGGTCGTCCCGAGCACGCGGTGATTATCTGCCCGTTCGCTGACGATGAGTATATCGCTAGCCGTGGCCGCGGCGCCCAGCACAACGACAAACGCATGCGCGTTAGCAAGCCTACCGCTATTAGCGGCACGCGCATGGCCATGAGCCTGCCGGAAGTTTGGCTGCGTCCCCGCAATTTACCTGCTTATTTAACCGTTTCTCAGCAGCTTGCCCCACAGGTCGAAAACCTGCTGGCCACGGGTTGTGGGCTACTGGATTTGTGTGAGTTGGCCACTGGTCGAGTAGATAGCGCTTTTGTGCTCGGTCTGGAAGAGCAGGATATGCTGGTAGGTACGCTCTTCTTGAAAGAAGCAGGTGCCCTGATGGGAACGCCAGACGGCCAACCCACGGTAAAAGTGGAAGGGCAGTTAATGGCCGCTGGGCCGCGTCTCTATAAGGCGCTGATCAAGCAGCTAACGCCGCACTTCTAAGCATCGCTGCTAGGTTTTTAAAGACCATCGTTTTTAAAGACAACAGCTTTAAAGACGAAAAAAAGCCCCAGCTGGGTTTCCAGCTGGGGCTTTTTTGTAGGCTAAATAAGAGGAGTAAAAAGATGCGCCGTTACGGCAGCTCTTCCTCTTCTTCATCGAGCTCTTTCTTGGTGGGAATCAGGTCTTCCCGCGACAACTTCAGCGGCAGTAGTAGCGCCGCAGCAATATAGATAGACGAGAACGTACCTACGACGATGCCGACCAGCAGCGCAATGGCGAAGTTCTCAATCATATCGCCGCCCAGCAGTAGCAACGCCAGCAGGACCAGCAAGGTGGTGCCCGAGGTTGCCAGGGTGCGCGAGAGCGTGGCGTTAATCGCTTCGTTGAAAATCTGCGGCATATCGTCGATGCGCGAGGTGCGGATGGATTCGCGGACGCGATCATAAACCACGATGGTATCGTTCAACGAGTAGCCGATAACTGCCAGGATCGCCGCCAACACGGTAAGGTCGAAATCGAGCTGAAATAGCGCAAAAACACCCACTACGATAATCACGTCGTGGAGCAGCGCCAGCAGTGCACCAATCGCAAACTTGTACTGAAAGCGGAAGGCGACATAGAGCATGACCACGCCGAGCGCTACCAGCAGGCCCAGGCCGCTTTGATCACGCAGTTGGTCGCCTACCTGGGAGCCCACAAACTCAGAGCGAACAAGATCTACACTATCGCCACTGGAGCGCAGCAGGTTAACGACCTCTCCGCCTACATCGGCGTCAAACGCCTGCTGGAGACGAATCAAGACTTCGGTTGATGCCCCAAAGGTTTGCACCGAGACATCTTGAAAGCCGCTCTCTTCGAGCAGCACACGGATAGCGTCCAGAGAGGGCGCAGCACCGTAGCGCACCTCTACGAGTGTGCCGCCAGTAAAGTCCAGCCCTAGGTTGAGCTGCTGGAACAGGATGGCACCAATCGACACGATAAGTAGCACAGCAGAGACGACAAACGCGATGTTGCGCCGTCCCATAAAGTCGATTTGCAGGTGTGATAGGGGTTTCATTACCACCTCTTAAGTTCTGGGCTAAGCACGTGGATTAGATCCATGCTTTTCAAATCCATAGCTTTTTGACGGGTTTGCTGCCATAGGCCAAGTTGACCATGGCGCGAGTCACCATCAGAGCGGTGAACAGCGACGTCAAAATGCCGATAGAGAGCGTGACGGCGAACCCTTTCACCGGGCCGGAGCCAATCGAGAACAGGATAACGGCGACCAGCAGCGTGGTGATATTGGCGTCGACGATGGAGGTAAAGGCACGTTCGTAGCCAGCTTGAATCGCCTGCTGAACCGACATTCCATTGCGCAGCTCTTCGCGTATTCGCTCGAAAATCAGCACGTTGGCGTCCACCGCCATGCCCAGCGTTAGCACGATACCGGCAATACCTGGCAGCGTTAGCGTGGCGCCCAGCATCGACATTACTGCGACCAGCAACGTTAAGTTCAGCGCCAGCGCGATGTTGGCAAACACGCCAAACACCTTGTAACGCACCAGCATAAACAGCACGACCAGCAGCAAGCCAATCTGTACCGAGAGCAGGCCTCGCTCGATGTTCTCAGCGCCCAGGCTTGGCCCAATCGTGCGCTCTTGCACGAAGTAGATGGGGGCAGCAAGGGAACCCGAACGCAGCAGCAGCGCAAGTTCAGCGGCTTCCGTCGGGGAATCGAGGCCCGTAATACGGAAGCTGTTGCCCAGGGCACTTTGAATCGTGGCCAGACTAATCAGGCCGCGCTCAACGTAAGGCTCACGCTCAATGGTCTCTTCCCCCGTTTCCGGGTCGACCACCACGGTGTCTTCACTCTTGTGCTCGATGAACAGCACCGCCATATTGCGGCCGATATTGGTGCGCGTGGCGCGGTTCATCAGCGTGCCGCCAGTGCCGTCCAGATCAATGTTGACCTGCGGGCGGCCATTCTCATCGAAGCTGTTGCTGGCGCTGGAGACGCTATCGCCGGTAATGATCACATCGCGCATTAGCTCGGCTGAGCGCGCAGGTTCATTACGAAAGGTAAGGGTTTCCGTTTCGTTTTCCGGCGTGTCGTTGCGCGCTTCCAGGCGAAATTCCAGGTTAGCCGTCGCGCCGACAATGCGCTTAGCCGCCACGGTGTCTTGGATGCCGGGCAGTTCTACGACAATTTGGTTGGGGCCTTGGCGCTGCACCATGGGCTCCGCGACGCCCAGTTCGTTGACCCGGTTGCGCAGGGTGGTCAAGTTCTGATTGATCGCGTAATCCTGAATTTCATTCACCGACTGATCGCTAAGCGTCATAACCAGCGTTGAAGCGCGGCCATCGCCTTCGCTGCTGTATTCAAACTCAGGAAAGTCACGGCTGATCAGGCTGCGCGCTGTGTCGCGGTCTTCGGCGCTGGCAAAATCGATCGACAGCGAACGCTCTTCGATATCGGTATTACGATAGCGAATCCGCTCGTCCCGCAGCAGTTCACGCATGGCGCTAGCGTTGACTTCCAGGCGCTGGGTCAGCGCGGCATCCATATCCACTTCGAGCAGGAAGTGCACGCCACCGCGCAGATCAAGACCCAGCGTCATGGGTGAGGCAGAAAACGCCTGCAGCCATTCGGGGGTTGCTTCAGCGAGGTTGAGGGCTACCGTTGCGTCATTGCCCAATAGGTCGGTGGCGATGTCGCGTGCAGGGAGTTGATCGTCATCGTGACGCAAACGAATAAGCCACTGCCCGTTCTCTTCTTCTAGGGCTTTGATCTCAATATCGTTTTCACTGAGCGCGGTTTCCACGCGTTCAATCTGACGCTCATCCAGCGAATCGCCTTGGGCGCTGCTAATTTGGATGGCGGGGTCTTCGGGGAATAGATTGGGAAGCGAGTAGATAAGGCCAACCACCAGGACGACCAGTATCAGTAGATACTTCCACAGGGGGTAACGGTTGAGCATGCAAGCCCTGCCTTCAATTACAAACGGAACGCTGTGCACGGCCACGCCGCGCACAGCAAAGTTCACCATCATTCATACCATGTCACCCCTGCCGGGGTGGCTGGCACTGGCTCGGCAGGGGTAGGGCAAGGTTTAGATGGACTTGATGGTGCCTTTAGGCAGTACGGCGGCAACGGCGTTCTTCTGCACGTTAACTTCGGTGCCTTCAGAGATCTCGATGGTCAGGAATTCGTCGCTCACCTTAGTGATACGACCCACCAAACCGCCGCCAATAACGATCTCATCGCCTTTGTCCAAGTTGGTGACCAACTGCTTGTGCTGCTTAGCGCGTTTGGCTTGCGGACGCCACAACAGGAAGTAGAAAATCAGCACGAAGCCGACCAGCATGACGATTTGCGCAATACCACCGCCTGCGGCGGCTTCTTGGGCATGGGCTGGTGAGATGAAGAAATCCAGCATTGTAGAGAGCTCCTGAGTTAGAAAAAGCTTAGGTTTTTAAAGGCTTAGGTTTTGAAAAGCTTGGTTATAAAAGCCTGGTTATTAAAAGCTTGGTTCAAAACATAGTCGAACAGTTTAAACCACGCACCAGAGCGCGTGGCGATTAATTCGCTAGATTTTAGGTAGCAAGGGGAGGCACTGGCAGGCCGCGCCGTGCATAGAAGCCTTCCACAAAGGTCGTCAATGTACCCGCTTCAATTGCCGCGCGCAAATCAGCCATCACACGCTGGTAGTAACGCAAGTTGTGGATGGTGTTGAGCATTGAGCCGAGCATTTCATTACAGCGGTCTAAGTGGTGCAGGTAGCCCCGCGAGAAACTCTTGCAGGTATGGCAATCGCACTCTTCATCAAGTGGGCGAGTGTCAAAACGGTGCTTGGCGTTACGAATTTTGACCGTGCCTTCCGAGGTAAACAGGTGGCCGTTACGCGCGTTGCGGGTAGGCATCACGCAATCGAACATATCCACACCCCGGCGCACGCCTTCCACCAGGTCTTCGGGTTTGCCGACACCCATTAAATAGCGTGGCTTTTCATCCGGCATCCACGTGGGCAGGTAGTCGAGCACCTTGATCATCTCTTCTTTCGGCTCGCCCACTGAAAGCCCGCCAATCGCCAAACCATCAAAATCAATTTCTAATAGCCCTTTGAGCGAGCGTTCGCGCAGCTCAGGGTGCATGCCGCCCTGGATGATGCCGAATAGCGCGGAAGGGGAGTCGCCATGGGCCTCCCGCGAGCGTTTGGCCCAGCGCAGCGACAGCTCCATGGATTTCTCGGCTTCCTCAAAGGTGGCCGGGTAGGGCGTGCACTCGTCAAAGATCATGACCACATCGGAGCCCAGCGAACGCTGAACCGCCATGGACTCTTCCGGGCCCATAAAGACTTTGCTGCCATCCACCGGCGAGCGGAAGTGCACGCCCTGCTCGGTGATCTTGCGCGTTTTGCCTAGGGAAAATACCTGAAAGCCGCCAGAGTCGGTCAGAATCGGTTTGTCCCATTGGGCGAAGTCATGCAGGTCGCCGTGGGCTTCAATCACCTCGGTGCCGGGGCGCAGCCACAGGTGAAAGGTGTTGCCCAGGATGATTTCGGCACCGATCTCTTTGATGGAGTCGGGCGTCATGCCTTTCACTGTGCCATAGGTGCCTACTGGCATAAACGCCGGAGTCTCCACTGTGCCACGGGGGAAGTGAAGGCGGCCACGGCGGGCACGGCCATTGTCGGCCAAGCGCTCAAAGCGCATAAAGCATTCGTTTCGCATATAAAGTAACTCGTTAATCTCGTTCGTTTGGCGCGGCGGGTGCAGGGCAAGCGGGTCAACAATCAGCAACAATACCTAGCGGGTCAACAGCATGGCGTCGCCATAGCTAAAAAACGCATAGCGCTCGGCCACTGCCCGTTTATAGGCGTGCATGATGGTGTCATAGCCCACAAAGGAGGACACCAGCATCAGTAACGTTGATTCAGGCAAATGGAAGTTGGTAATTAAAGCATCCACGCAGCGCCACTGGTAACCGGGGTAGATGAAAATGTCGGTATCGCCACTATAAGGCGCGATCTGCCCGTCGCTACTTTTCATGCAGGCGCTTTCCAGACAGCGCACGCTGGTGGTGCCCACTGCCACCACCCGCTTACCGGCTGCCATGGTCTCGCGCACTTGCTGGCAGGTGGCTTCCGTGACCTCTATCCACTCGCTGTGCATATGGTGTTCAAGGATGTTGTCGACGCGCACCGGCTGAAAGGTGCCCGCGCCTACATGCAGGGTGACAAAGGCACGGTTAATGCCTTTATCTGCCAGTGCATCCAGCAGCGGCTGATCAAAATGCAGCCCAGCGGTCGGCGCCGCAACGGCGCCGTCACGCCGGGCATAGACAGTTTGGTAGCGTTCACGGTCGCTAAGCTCGTCTTCGCGGGTGATATACGGCGGCAGCGGCATATGGCCGTGTTTTTCGAGCAGCGCGATCATCGGCGTATCGCCTAAAAAGCGCAGCTCGAATAGCGCGTCACGGCGGCCTTCTACGATGGCGTGAACATCACCTTCGAAAATCAGCTCGGTGCCGGGCTTCGGCGATTTACTCGAACGAATATGCGCCAAACCGCGGTGGGAATCCAGCGGGCGCTCCAGCAGCATTTCTACCTTGCCGCCACTGGCCTTATGGCCGTGCAGGCGCGCCGGAATCACCCGGGTGTCGTTAAACACCAGCAGGTCGCCCGGCTCAAGAAGCTCAAGCAAATCAGGAAAGCGGCGATGTTCCAATGCACCGCTCTGGCCATCCACGCACAGCAAACGGCAGTCGCTACGCTGTTCAGAAGGGTAGCGAGCAATTAATTCGTCGGGTAGCTCGTAATGAAAATCCGCGCGCTGCATGGCGTATAACTCTTAACGTTGATCAAACAGGCGGCATAGGATAGCGCTTTGGCTGCATAAAGTCAGGCAATGTGATTGACCTACCTAGAAATTTACGTATACTACGCACGCATTGCCGGTATGGCGGAATTGGTAGACGCAGCGGATTCAAAATCCGCCGCCTTTACGGGTGTGCCAGTTCGAGTCTGGCTACCGGCACCAAACATTAAAAATCAGGCGCTTAGGCGCCTTTTTTTGTGTCTGCGATTTGAGTTTTTCCCTTCCCCAATCCCTGAATGTGTCCACAAAGTGTCAACGCAGATTTCGGTGCTTACTTTCTCGCATTAACCAAACGCTCAGCCGCAATATGTCGATAAAGAGCTACCAACTCCTCGCTCTTGGCATCTTCATGCCAACTCGCGGCGTAGGTCTGGGCGCGCTCGGCAATTTGTTGGCGCAGGGTTTCATCGCTTAATAGGCGGTTAACCTTGGCGGCGAAGTCGTCATGGTTATCCTCGACGATCAGGCAGCCTTCTCCCTCTTTTAGTACATCCATTGTACCCATCATGGCGGTGGAGACCACTGGGGTGCCCAGGGCCATCGCTTCCAGCAGGACGAGTCCTTGGGTTTCAGTGCGTGATGCAAATACAAAAACGTCGGCGGCGCGGTAGGCGGCTTGCAGCGGGCCGTGGCGATCGAGATAGCCAAGGAACAGCACCGATTCTGTCACGCCAACTTCCTGGGCGTGCCGGACAAGCGATTCATGGGCGGGGCCTTCGCCGGTAATGATCAAACGGGTAGTGGGGTGTTCGGCTAATACCTTGGGCAGCATATCGATCAGAAAATCGATGTTCTTCTCGAAGGCGGCGCGGCCGACATAGAGCAGCAGGCGTGCATCTGTAGGCAGATCATAATGAGCACGAAAGTCGCTATCATCCTGGGCTCCCTGAGGATGGCAGAACGATTCCAATGCCAAGCCAGTGGCAATGACTGTGATGGGCGTCGCCACACCGTAGTGGGTAAGGGCTTCTTGAATTGCTCGTGAAGGAGCGACCAAGGCATCTAGCTGCTGGCACTGGTGCACCGAAAGCCTACGTGCTGCAAGGCGCAGCCAGCGTCGCGGAAGCCAGCGGATATAGTGATGAATGTACTCCTCAAAAAGCGTGTGATAGGTCGCCACCACCGGTAGCTCAAGTTGGCGCGCCAGCGCCACGCCGGCATAGTGCGCCGTAAAGGGCGTGTGGATATGAATAAGATCAAAGGTTTCAGCGGCAAGCTCCGGTGCCAGGGCGATCAAGTCCCGATAGCGCATCATGCGATCCTCTGGATCGCCGGGTACATGGCGGGAAGGAATACGCAGCACGCCCGGCTCGTCTACTTGGCCCACGGGATAGTCAGGGCAGATCAGCGTGGCAGAGTGTCCCAAACGCTCAAGGGCACCACGGAAGCTGGCAATGGAAGTAGAAACCCCATTGACGCGAGGAAAGTAAACATCCGAAATCATGAGTATTTTCATACCCTCCAGCGGCATCGCAGTGGCGAGTGTCGTCGAGTGAAACCGCGTTAATACTGATGTCAGTCGCGCCTCACGCTCTGCTTCACGCTGCTGGGTTATGGCGTTGCCATTGGCTAGCCGAGAAAGGGCTTGAGAGAGTGCCGCGATTTCTGATTCGCTGAGAGGGTGATTAAAAGGGTGGCGTCGACGCTGTGGCATTTTGTTTGGCCTCTTATGACAGCTGAAGAACACGCTATCCTGAGTCCATGACTGGCTAATGACAGCAGTGCTCTTAGTGCATGCCCGTTCACCTTCCCGGCATAGCACTAGCCCACAGTTGGCTGGGTCCTCGCTTTTTGTTGCTTAGCCGTTTTATAGTGCTTAAATAGCATTCGACGTACAGACGGTACCCACCATGGCCCTTTTTGAGCTACATAGCCGCAACTTGGCCCAAGAGCAGGTGGCCCATACCCACGATTTCCATCAGCTGATTCTGGCCACTTGTGGCGTGACGGAGCTATCGATGGAAGGCCAGGGGGAGCGGGTGACCGCTCGCCGCGGGTGCTTGATTCCTTCGTCGCGTCATCATGAGTACCAAGGCGATGGCAGTAACCGCACCTTGGTGTTGGATATTCCCGTTGCGCACTTGGCGTCGCTTGAAAAAGGCAGCGAGATTGAGCGCCTGTTTGATAAGCCGCGCTTTTTCAGCGTCCCCCCCGCGTTAAACCAGCTTACCCACGCCCTGGCGAATCAGCTTGAGCAGTGCCCCGCGCTGCAGAATGAAATCGCGATTCTGCTGTTACGCGCGCTGACCATGTATCTGCATGATGCCACTCCCTCCACAGTTGGACAGTTGGGCCAACACTGCATCAGCGAACGTCTCGACCTTGCCCGTCTGGATGCTTGGTTGGATCAGCATCTGGCTGACGAGATCCGTGTCGAACAGCTGGCCGCGCTGTGCGCCTTGAGCCCAGGGCACTTTCACAGCTGCTTTCGCGAGCTGACCGGTGTAACGCCGCTGGCCTATGTGCAGCGCAGGCGTTTAGAGCATGCCCGCACCTTGGTTCGCCATAGCACGCTCAGTTTGGGGCATATCGCCATGCTGGTCGGCTTTCGCGACCAAGGCAGCTTTTCCCGCGCCTATCGGCGTTATTTCGAGATTGCTCCTTCTTCAGACCGTTAGGCCTTTCTGCAGATTGTTAGCCCCCCACCTGACCGCTAGCCCCTCCCTGCACCGTTAGTGCTAAAATTTTCTTGCCTGCATGACTTGCGGGCAAATCTACCTCAGCTTCGGGCAAGTAATTTGCCTGCTAGCGCTTTAGTCTTTGACTAATCCCTCATATCAAGACGATTTATATCAGCAGCACCGCTTTCAAGGAGCAACACCATGGGCGTTACCTATCAAGACAGCAATGCACGTATGAGCCAAGTGGCGATTCACAACGGCACCGTTTACCTCGCAGGCCAGGTTCCCCCTGATGCCACGGCGGATATGCGTGGCCAAACCGAGCAGTTGCTGGCGCGCATTGATCAACTGCTCGCCCAGGCGGGTACCTCGAAAGAGCACCTGATTTCAGCGCAAATCTGGGTCACCAGCATGGCGGAGTTCGACCAAATGAACGCTGCTTGGGACGCCTGGGTTGTGCCCGGTCGCCCGCCCGTACGTGCAGCGCTGGAAGCCCAGCTCGCCAAGCCCGAGTGGAAAGTTGAAATTATGGTGGTAGCCGCGCTGCCGGAGGCCTGATATGCGGGTTGTTTCTGCCGAAGAGGTCACGCGCCACCTGACGTGGGATGGCTTGATCAAGCGGCTACATACAACATTCGTGAACGGCGTGGAGTCACCTCCGCGCCATCACCACGCGATGCACCGGCCAGATGGCGAAGCCACTATGCTGCTAATGCCCGCCTGGGAAGCGGCGGGCTATATCGGCGTCAAAATGGTCAATGTGTTTCCGCAAAACGCCGACCATGGTATTCCGGCGATCTCTGGGCTCTATTTGCTCAGCGAGGGCAAACACGGCCAGCCGCTGGCCTGCATCGATGGCAGCGAGCTAACCCGGCGTCGCACGGCGGCGGCCTCCGCACTGGCCGCCCAAGCCTTGGCCAATGAAAACGCAGAGACGCTGCTGGTGATGGGCACGGGCAAGTTGGCGCCCATGGTGATCGAGGCTCACGCCAGCGTGCGTCCCATCAAACGCGTGCTGATCTGGGGTCGCAATCCCAGCAAAGCGGCAGCGATTGCTGACGAGTATGCAGAACGCTTTGAGACCCACGTGGTGGAAGACCTGGCGGATGCCGTCGCAGAGGCGGACATCATCAGCTGCGTAACGCTATCCCATCAGCCGCTGATCAAGGGCGAATGGCTGACGCCTGGCACCCACTTGGATCTGATCGGCGCGTTTCGCCCGCAAATGCGCGAAACCGATGCGCTATGTCTGCGCCGCTCAGAGGTATTTGTGGATACCTACGCCGGTGCCAAAGGCGAAGCGGGCGATATCCTACAAGCCATTGAGGAGGGCGAATTCCAGTTCGACCAGATTCAGGCCGAGCTTGCCGAGGTGCTAAGCGGAACTAAATCGGGACGCTCTGCTCCGGAGGCCATCACGTTGTTCAAATCGGTTGGCGCTTCGCTGGAAGATTTAGCCGCTGCGATAGAAGTGTGGGAGTCGCTGCCCGAACAGTCATAACGATTGCCATAACAACAACACCATCGATACCCGGTGGGTAGCCACGTCACTCATAACGAAGACCGACCAATAATCAAAACGAGGTGTGTTATGAACGCTAAAAAATCAGTCTTTTTCGCCGCCTTGGCGGCACTTCCACTAGCCATTGCCAGCGCCAATGCCCAGGCGCAATCCTATGAAATGGTGATCGCCACGCAGTTGCCCGAGGATATGAGTAATAACGAGATCTATCCGGCGCTGGTGCACTTTAAAAACTTGGTAGAGGCGCGCACCGACGGGGATCTTGAGGTCACCATCTTCGGCGGCGGCCAGCTAGGTTCCGAGGTGGAGAACGGCTCGGAAGTGCAGGGCGGGCGTACGCTACAGTCAACGATTATGTCCGCCGGGGCGATGTCCTCCTTCTACGAAGACTACCAGGCCGTCACCGCACCCTTCCTGTTCACCAACTGGCGTCAGGCGTGGAGCTTCTTTGATAGCGAGTGGTTCGCTGACTTTATGTCCGGCACCATCGAAGACGCCGATTTGCGCTACTTGGGCACCTTCGACGATGGCGGTGGTTTTGTCGCCTTCACTAATAACGTGCGCTTGATCAAGACCGTTGACGATTTAGAAGGTCTTAATATTCGCACCGAAGAGAACCCCGCTCACGTGGCGATAATGCAATCGTTAGGTGCTTCGGCCACACCGCTGCCGTGGGGTGAGCTGATTACCGCGTTGGAAACCGGCCTTGCCGATGGGCAGTTCAATGCGCCGGTGCTCAACACCACCTTCAATTTTGATGCGGTCACCGACTACACCACGCTCACCGGGCATGTGTATAACAGCGCCCCCTGGGTGGTCAGCGAGTCGTGGTACCAATCGTTGCCCGAAGAACATCAGCAGGCGGTGATTAGCTCCGCGCGGGAAGCGATTCAACTGAGCCATGGTATGTCGGGCGCCCTGGCTACCGCGAGTTGGGTGGAGTCCTGTGAACGCTTCGAAGAGTGCTACCTGATGCCCGACGCCGAGCGCGAGCGGATGGCGGAAATCGCCCGTCCCGCCTGGCAGGAGTGGATCGTCGATGACTTCGGCATGGACGAAGCCCGCGTACAAGGGCTGCTTGATGAAGTCGAGCGTGTCGGCCAGCAGTTGGCAGAAGACGACTACCGCATTTATGGTCAATAACGGTTAGCGAACGATAAACGCTGGGGCGATGTGAGGCCCCAGCGTGAGGAAAAACCATGGGCGTTTTAACTCCTTTGCGCCGCGTGAGCGACCTCGTCAATCAGGTGGCTATCGTGGTGTGTGTGGGCTGTATTCTGGCAATGCTGGGCATCTCGTTCACGGCGTTTCTCTACAAGCTGATCACCGGCAGCACGCTGAGCTGGACCTACTCGCTGGCGCGGCTGTTTCTGCCCTGGATCGGCTTTCTTTCCATGACGATTTCGCTGCGCTATGGCGAGCACGTCGCCATGACACTACTGGTTCGCAGTTTGCCCCGCGTGATGGTGCAAGTGGCTGCCGGGTTATGCCTGGCGGTGATTGGCTTATTTGCGCTAATGCTGACGTGGTACGGCTGGGACTACTTCAGCAGCGCCACCCAGGTGTATATGGTCTCTGACCAAATCCGCATTCCCAGCAAGTTCACTGCCATTGTCATACCCATTAGTGGGGTGATTATGCTGCTGCATCTGGTGCATGGCTTTGCCCTACTGGAGCACTTCATCGATGAGCAGGACGTGATTGGCGGACTCATCGACACTACTGACGGGGAGCACCGCTCATGACCCCTGCAATTATTGCGTTTGTCGTGCTGCTTTTTATCGGCGCGCCGGTAGCCGTGGTGATGGCCATGTCGGGGCTAGCGGGTGGCTTTGCCATGGGCGGCGAGCGCATGCTCGGCATCATTGCCGACCGAATGTTCTCCGGCGTCTCCGGCTTTCTGCTGATTGCCGTGCCCTACTTTATTTTTACCGCTGAGCTGATGAACCAGGGCGGACTAACCCATAAATTGATCGCCTTCAATAATGCGCTGTTCGGCCGGGTACGCGGATCACTCTCCCACGTGAATATCTCGGTCTCCGTGTTCTTTGCGGGCCTCACCGGCGCAGCGGTCACCGATACCGTGGCCATCGGCAAGATCATGATCCCCGAAATGAAAAAGCAGGGCTACGATGCCGAATACGCCGCGGCGGTTACCGCCTGCTCCTCTATCATCGGGCCGATTATTCCCCCCAGCGTGGTGATGGTGGTCTATGCCACGCTGCTGCGCGATATTTCGGTGATTGACCTGTTTGCCGGTGGCATTATTCCCGGCCTGTTGATGGCGCTGGCCCTGCTGGGCGTCAGCTTCTTTTTGGCCTGGAAACGCAACTACCCGAAACAGGCGCCGACGCCGTTTAAGATGGCCTTGATGTCGTTTGTGCTGGCGCTGCCCGCCATGGTGGTGCCGCTGATTATTCTCGGTGGGATTCTCTCGGGGCTCACCACGATTACCGAAGCCTCGGGCTTTGCGGCGGTTTACGCCATTGTGATTGGCGTGGTCTTCTACCGTAATCTTACCTGGCGCAAAATTTGGGATTCGCTGGTGACCACGGTGCGCTTCTCCGGCGTGGTGTTTTTCCTGCTGGCAACCTCGGCGGTATTGGGCTGGTTCGTTACTCGCTCGGGCATCGCCAGGGATGCGGCCAGCATGATCACCACTTTTAGCGATGTGGCCTTTGTGCAGTTGATGCTGGTGTGTCTGCTACTCTTGATGATTGGCACAGTGATGGACGTGCTGCCTGCCCTGGTGGTCATTGCGCCCGTGCTGGTGCCAGCGATGATTCAGCTTGGGTTTGATCCGCTTCACTTCGCGATCCTGATGATCGTGGTGCTCAATATCTCCAACGTGACACCACCAGTGGGGATGACGCTGATGACCGCCGCACGAATAGCCGAGGTGCCTTATGAACGGGCAATCGTGGCCTCGCTGCCGTTTTACGTGTCGTTTCTGGTAGTGATTGTGTTGCTGGCGGCGTTCCCAGCGCTCTCCACCTGGATTCCTTCTTTACTCTAACGGGCTGCCAAGGATTGCGAACTTGACCATGAAATGCTTTTACCACCCTGATCAGGCCTACCACGCGCCGCCGACGTTTTTGCTGCGCGGTCAACCCGTGCCCTCACCGGAAGGCCCGGTGCGCGCCGAGCTGCTTACCCAGGGGTTGGTAAAGGCGGGGCTGACCCTGACCGCGCCTACTGAGGCGGATTCGCCAACGCTGCGTAAGCGCTTGGAACAGATCCATACGCCGCGCTACCTGACGTTTCTCGACACCATTTACGCTCGCTGGCAGGCGCTGCCCAATGCGGCGGAGTTTGTTGCGCCCAATATTCACCCCTGCGGTGGCGGTTACCACTACCCCCGTCACCCGATTGGGCAGGCGGGGTGGCATTTGCACGATATGGCCTGCCCGCTGAGTGCTACCAGCTTTCAAGGCGCGCTGGCCTCGGCGGCTAGCGCCGAAGCGGCGGCTGAAGAGGTGCTTGATGGCGCGCCAACGGCCTACGCGCTGTGCCGCCCGCCGGGTCATCATGCTGGGCCGGAGCGCGCCGGGGGCTTTTGCCTGCTGAATAATTCAGCGCTGGCCGCCACGGTGTTGCGCGAACGCTTCGCTAAAGTAGCGATCATCGATGTGGATCTGCACCACGGCAACGGCACCCAGGATATTTTTTATCACCGCAGCGATGTCTGGACGGGGTCGCTGCACGCTGACCCTAGTGATTTCTATCCGTTTTTTTGGGGCGGCGCTGATGAAGAGGGCGACGAAGAAGGCGTAGGTGCTAACGTTAATCTGCCCTTGCCGGTAGGTAGCGACGGCGAGGTCTATCTGGACGCTCTGGCAGTGTTAATTGATCACCTACAGCGCTACGAGCCCGATGCCGTGGTGGTGGCGCTAGGCTTGGATGCCCACAAAGATGACCCGCTAGCGGGGCTCAAAGTAGAAACCGAAGCGTTTATCGAGGTGGGCAAGCGTTTGGCGTCGCTTTCGCTGCCCATGGTGATTGTGCAAGAAGGTGGCTACCCCACTGAGCACTTAAGCGCCAACCTGACCGCCTTTATGCAGGGCTTTACGGCATGAGCAGAACCGGTTTCTACTGGCACGAGCGCTGCTTTTGGCATGACCAAGGCGCGATTGGGGTCTTCTCCGCCCCCGGTGAGTTTTTACAGCCTCAAGCTGCATCTGAAAGCCCGGAAAGCAAACGGCGGCTGAAGAATATTCTCGAAGTCAGCGGTCTGATTGACGAACTTCATGTGGTTAAACCGCCCGCTGCCTCCATTGATGATTTATCGCGCTTTCACACTTCACGCTATTTAGAAGACCTGCAGGCAGGGGATAAAGCCAGAGGCGGCAATGGAGGCGACTGCGCCCCCTACATGCCCGGCAGCTGGGCGGCGGCCACGCAATCTGCCGGGTTAGCCATTACCGCAGTGGAAGCCGTAGCGCTTGGCGAGGTCAGCAATGCCTACGCCCTATGCCGCCCGCCGGGGCATCATGCCGAAGCCGATCAAGGCCGAGGTTTTTGCCTGCTGGGCAATATCCCCGTGGCGGTGATGCGCGCCCGTGCCTTGGGGCAGGTTAGCCGCGTAGCGATACTCGATTGGGATGTTCACCACGGCAACGGTCAGCAGGCGGCGTTTTATAACGAGCCTGAAGTCTTTACGGTTTCTATCCATCAGGCGGCCAACTACCCGCTGGAAACCGGCAGCTTTGGCGAGCAGGGCGAAGGCACAGGCATGGGTGCCAATCTCAACCTGCCGCTGCCACCGGGCTGCGGCCTGGGCGCCTACGGTTACGCCATGGAAAAGCTGGTGCTGCCCGCGCTGGAGGCGTTCAAACCTGACCTGATCGTGGTGGCGTGCGGTTACGACGCCTGTGCCAAAGATCCCTTAGGCAAGATGTTGCTCAACAGCCAGGCCTTCGCCGACATGACCGCTCAGCTAAAAGCGCTGGCCGAGCGCTGTTGCGAGGGCAAGTTGGTGTTCATACATGAAGGCGGTTATTCAGAAGGCTATGTGCCGCTCTGTGGTCACGCAGTGATCCAGACTTTGGCAGATAGTCAGATTGCCGTGCCTGACCCGCAAAACGATGAAATTGCCGCATGGGGCTATCAGGCCCTGCAACCGCATCAGCAGACGTTGATCGATGACTGGTGCCAACAGTGGGAGCAACGCAAACAATGACACCGCTTTATGATCGCGACGGCTGGATATGGCAGGATGGTGAATGGCTGGAATGGCGTGAGGCCAAGGTGCACCTGTTTACCCATACACTGCATTACGGCATGGGTTGTTTTGAGGGTGTGCGCGCTTACGCAGGCCCCAGCGGCACGCATTTATTTCGTACTGCCGAGCACACCCGTCGCTTGGCAGAAAGTGCTCATTCACTGGATATGCCGCTGCCGTTTAGTGAAGCGGAGTTGATCAATGCCCAGCGCGAATGCCTGACCAAAAACAACCTGAGCAATGCCTACCTGAAACCCACCGTGTTTTTTGGTGCGGAAGGTTTAGGGCTACGCGCCCAGGGGCTAACGACCCATGTGATGGTCGCCGCCTGGGATTTAGGCCCCTACATTTCCCCCCAGGCCGCCACCCACGGCTTGCGAGCGCTGACCTCTTCCTGGGCGCGCCACCACGTCAACATCAGCCTGTGTCGGGCAAAAACCAACGGCCACTACGTCAACTCGATACTGGCACTGAATACCGCGATCAAAGCCGGGTTTGATGAAACTATCATGCTCGACCCCGAAGGCTATGTAGCCGAGGCCTCCGCGGCCAACGTCTTTTTGCTGCGCGATGGGGTGCTGCACACCCCGGAAGTGACGTCGTGTTTACAAGGCATCACCCGGGATAGCGTGATTCAGCTGGCGCAAAAGGTGCTGGGCATTGAAGTGCGGGAGCGGCGGATTACCCGCGACGAGCTCTACACCGCCGACGAGGCATTTTTAACCGGCACCGCCGCCGAAATACTCCCGCTTCGCGAGCTGGATGGCCGTCGTATTGGCGGTCGCGCTGGCGCACCGCCCGTCAACGAACCCATCAGTCCCGACAGTGTCACTGCTCAACTGCAGGGCTTATATCGTCAGGCGGTGCGCGGTGAGCTGGACGATTTCAGGCATTGGTTAACGCCTTAGGGCAAGTGTGGCGGGTAATCAGCCTGCCCCGGTGCGAGGGCAGGTTTCCGCGAGGGCGCTGTGAACCCATCCATGGGCGCTACTTTCGCCATCTGACCGCCATGGATGGCGGAAATGGCGGAATTGTCGGGAACATTTTCCGGCCATGACAAAAGACCCTCGCTCCAACCTGCCCTCGCACCTACTGATCAACGTTACTAAGTTAATCAGGCGTGCTCTTTAATCGCCTGTTCGAGAGCCGCCAATCTTCCCGGTTCCAGTGCGGCTTGTACCGCCGTAATGCGTATTACATTGGCAAGTTCTGGGTGTGTCAGGCGCGTGACTAATACACCTTCGTCGAGCAGTTGCTGGTGCACCTCAGCGGCGAGTTCGGCGCTGGGCAGGCGAATGCCGATAAAGTTGGTGGCGCTGGGGAGTACGTCGGCGCCCAGTGCGTGAAAGTGTTTAGCCAACTGCTCACGGCGGGCTTTTACATCGGTAACGTGTTGGTGAACCTCGTCAGGATGATCGAGCACCACTTCCGCAGCGGCCAGGGTCAACGACGATACCGCGTAGTGAATACGCACCTTCATCATCATCGCCAGCACCTCTGGGTCAGCGATGGCGTAGCCAATGCGCAGACCCGCCAGGCCGTGAGCCTTTGAAAGCGTGCGCAGGCGAATCACGCCCGGTATGGCTTTGGCAGCGAACTCGCTGTTGGCATCGTCGCGGAAGTCCCCATAGGCTTCATCCAGCAGCAGCCAGCAGGTATCGGGCAGCGCCTCGCGCAGTTTGAGAATGGCGCTGTCGCTATGTAAGTGGCCGCTGGGGTTATCCGGGTTGGCTAGATACACCAGCCGCGCGTTCTCCTGATGCGCCGCTGCGATAAGCGCTTCCAGGTCGGGGGCCAGCACGCCCGGCGCCTCATAATAGCTGGGCTCAACCAAGCGGCAGCCCTGGCCTTTGGCAAAATAGCCCAAGGTGGGGTAGGTGCCTGCGGTGCTGACGACCGTTTCACCCGGCTCGCAAGTGGTGCGCAGCGCCAGGGCAATCAAGCTATCGGCACCGGCATCGACCAGCATCGTTTCCAACGGAATACCTTGCTGAGCACTCAAACGCTGGCGCACACCCAGCGCCTCGGCATCGCCGTAGCAGTAAACGTGTTCGGTCAGGGCATCGCCAAAGTGCTCGCGCAGGGCGCGGTGGGGCATGTCCAGGCCTTCGTTAGAGCCCAGCCTATGGGGAATCTCCTTGCCAATGCGACGCTCTAATACTTTGATACCTGGAAAAGGGTTATGCGGGCCTTCGCCAGTTAAGTGCTCGGGATAACGGGGCGTACTTTGGGAGGGCATGGTAAGTCCTAAAGCAGTGTTAATGAGTAACTTAAAACGGTTATTGAAGTACTTTGCCGCGATTCAATAGGTTGAGCGGGTCTAGCGCATGCTTGAGGGTATGCATCAACTCGACTTCGGCGCTGGAGCGGCAGGTGCTCAGCCAGGGCCGCTTCTCAAGGCCGATGCCGTGTTCGGCGGAGACCGAGCCGCCAAGCGCTGCCAGCGGTTGATAGACCATCGCTTCCACTTCACGGCGCACCTCTACTTCAGCGCTCCCCACACTAACGGAAATATGCAGGTTGCCATCGCCCAGGTGACCAAATACCACCAGGCGCGCTTCGTGCCAGCGCTGAGTTAGTTGCGCTTCCAGGGCATCGGTGTAGCGCTGCATATCGGCAATCGGCAGGCTGACATCGAAGGTAAGCACCGGCGCCAGCCCCTTGACCAGCCCTTCGATGTCCTCGCGAATCGCCCACAGCCCATCACGTTGGGTAGTCGACTGCGCAATCACTGCATCGACAATCAGCTCGCTCTCAAGCGCACTTTCTAATGCTTCGCTGAACTGAGTGGCATTGCGTTCAGCGTCGCTGCCCAGTGACTCAATGATCACATAAAACGGGTGCTCGGTGGCAATCGGCGGGGTGTGGCGGCCTAGTGTCTCGGTGAGCAAGCGATAGTGGTTTTGCCACATCACCTCAAACGCACCCAGGCTGCCGCCGAGTGTTTTGCCCATATGGCTGAGTAGCCCGGTGAGCGCCTCAAATGAAGGGCAGGCCACCATCGCCGTTTGCTCGCTAGGAGTAGGTGGCTGAAGGCGCAGTACCGCTCGGGTCACAATGCCCAACGTGCCTTCGCTGCCGATAAACAGCTGCTTCAAATCGAAACCGGCATTGTTTTTCAGCATGCGGTTCATGGAGCTGACTACCCGGCCATCGGCCATGACCGCTTCCAGGCCGAGCACCTGCTGGCGCATCATGCCGTAGCGGATCACCCGAACGCCGCCGGCGTTGGTGGCGATATTGCCGCCAATCGTGCAACTGCCCCGAGCACCCAGGTCCAGCGGAAACTGCAGGCCGACCTCTTTCGCGGCTTCCTGAACCCGTTGCAGCGGCGTCCCCGCCTGCACGGTGAGGGTGCCGCCGACCTGGTCGATCTCTTCGATCGCGGTCATACGCTCAAGGGAAATCACCAGTTCATCCGGGCTAGCTTCTGCGCCGTGTACCAGACCGGTTAAGCCGCCGTGGGTGACCACCGGTTGCTGCACCTGATGACAGGCACGCATGACCGCCGCGACTTGCTCGGTATCCGCCGGGCGAACAATCGCCCCGGCTTGGCAGGGCGCGCCGGTCATCCAGTCCACGCGGCGGCTGCGCACATCGTCGCCGGTCAATACATGGGCTGGGCCCACAATAGCGCGCAGCGCCTCCAGGGTTATCTGCATTGGGTATCCTTTTTACCTTTAAACAATTTACGCAGTGGCCGCAACGGGCGCCTCGCGGCCGGGAATCGCCTTGAGCAGATCCTGGGTATACGCCTCACGCGGGGCGAGGAAAATCTGCTCGGCGCTGCCTTGCTCGACGATGCGACCATACTGCATCACCACGATGCGGTCGCAAATCTGGGCGGCGACGCGCAGATCGTGGGTGATGAACAGCAATGATAGTGAGAGACGTTGTTTGAGTTCCTCCAGCAGTTCCAGTACCTGGGCCTGAATCGACACATCCAGGGCCGAGACGGCTTCGTCTGCCACGATCAGCTCAGGGTTAAGCGCCAGTGCGCGGGCAATGCCGATGCGCTGGCGCTGGCCGCCGGAAAACTCGTGGGGGAAGCGCTCCACGGCGCTGGCACCCAAGCCCACCATATCCAGCAGCTCGCCTGCCTGTTTAAGCGCCGCAGCTTTGGGCGTGCCGTTGGCAATTGGCCCTTGGGCTATCGCCATGCCCACTTTGGTGCGCGGGTTGAGCGAGGCGTAAGGGTCCTGGAATATCATCTGAACGCGGTGGCGCTCGCGGCGTAGCGCATCGCCTTTTAGTTGGGAAAGGTTGACGCCATCCAGCAATAGTTCGCCGCTGTCGGGGTGTTCCAAGCGCACCACGCAGCGCCCAAGGGTAGACTTGCCCGAGCCGGACTCACCGACAATCCCCACGGTTTCTCCCCGGGCCAGGGTGAGCGAAACATCGTTAAGCGCATGCACTTCGCGAGCAGGTTTGAGCCAGCCGCCCCGAGAGCGAAAGACCTTATTGAGCTGCTTGATCTCCAACAGCGGAGCAACTTGACTGGTCTCCCGGTGGGGCGGCACCGCATTACTGGGAATCGCGGCGATTAGTGCTTGGGTATAGGCGTCTTGCGGGTTCTCAAGCACCGGCTTAGCGTCACCCAACTCGACGATCTTGCCGTGGCGCATGACGCAGACGCGGTTGGCAATTTCGGCCACCACGCCAAAGTCGTGGGTGATAAACATCACCGACATGCCGCGTCGCTGCTGTAGGTCGCGTATCAGCTCAAGAATCTGCGCCTGTGTCGTTACATCCAGCGCTGTAGTGGGCTCATCGGCAATCAATAAAATGGGTTCCAGCGCCAGTGCCATGGCGATCATTACCCGCTGGCGCTGGCCGCCGGAAAGCTCAAACGGGTAGGCGCGAATCGCCTTTTCAGGCTGGGGAATACCCACTTCGATCAGCAGCTCCAGCGCGCGGGCCTGTCGCTCCTTGGGGGTGAGCTGGCCGTGCGCTTCGAACACCTCGGCAATCTGTGCGCCAACGCGCATCAGCGGGTTGAGGGCGGTCATCGGTTCTTGAAAGATCATGCCGATTTTTAGTCCACGCAGAGCGCGGTGCTGTTTTTCCGTCAGCGAGAGCAGGTCTTGCCCTTCAAAGAGTATCTCGCCCTGGGTGGCGTTCACGCCCTTGGGCAGCAGCCCCATCACGGCGTTGGCAGCCATCGACTTTCCGGAACCGGATTCGCCCACCACGCACATGATTTCGCCGCGCTTCACCTCGTAACTCACGTCCTCCACCGCCAGGGCGCGGTCCGCCCCTTTGGGGAGCGCAATGTTCAGGTCTCGAATGCTGAGGACGGTGTCAGCCGATTGATTCTCTGTAATAGGCATATAAAGTCCTTAGCGCTCGCGGGATAGTTTGGGGTTCAAAGCGTCGTCTAGCCCTTCACCCACCAGGTTTAACGCCAGCACGGTGAGCAGAATCGCCACGCCAGGGAAGAAGCTTAGCCACCACGCCTGACGAATCACCGTGCGCGCCGCGCCGATCATATAGCCCCAGGACATCACGTTAGGATCGCCCAACCCCAGAAACGACAGCGCCGACTCCAGCAAAATCGCGGTGGCGACCATCAGCGAGGCCAGCACGATAATCGGCGACAGCGTATTGGGCAGAATCTGACGCAGAATGATCGTGGTGTTGGACTGACCCACTAAACGCGCGGCTTCCACATACTCGCGGTTGCGCAGCGACATAAATTCGGCGCGAACCAAGCGTGCCACCGGCGGCCAGCTGACAATCGCAATCGCCAGCACAATCGAGGTGATGCTGGGCTGCATAATCGCGACCAGCACGATCGCCAGGGCAAAGTTGGGGATGGTCTGGAAGAACTCGGTAAAGCGCATCAGTACGTCATCAATGATGCCGCCGTAGTAGCCGGCAATCGCCCCCAAGGGAACGCCAATCAGCAGTGCCACGCTGGTGGAGACCAGCCCGATCAATAGCGAAACCCAGGCGCCATGCATCAAGCCTGAGGCCACATTGCGGCCCATGGTGTCGGTGCCCAAGGGAAAGCCATCCTGAGAGAGCGGCGGCAAAAACGGTCGCTGAACCATGCGCCAGGGCGACTCAGGAAATAGCAGTGGTGCCAGTATCGCCATGGCGATAATCACCAGCAGGATAATCAGCCCCACCAGGGCGCCACGGTTTTGCGCAAAGCGTGCGAAAAAGCTCATGCGGCCCCCTTCTTGATGCGTGGATCAGCCAGGCTGTAGACCAAATCAGTGATGATATTGAAGACGATGACCAAGGCCGCCGAGAAGAAGAAAATACCCAGCAGCAGGTTGTAGTCCCGTTGTTCAAGGGCTTCAAACATCAAGCGGCCGATGCCCGGCCAGGCAAACACGGTTTCGGTCAGGATGGCCCCACCGACCATCTGACCCGCTTGTAGGCCTGCCAGGGTAATAATCGGCAGTAGCGCGTTACGCAGCACATGGCGCCGCTGGATAATGCTGGGCTTCAAGCCTTTGGCGCGGGCGGTTTTGACGTAATCCTGTTGAGCGGCATCCAGCATTGAAGTACGCGTCATGCGGGTGTAAATCGCCATAAAGAACAGCGCCAGCGTAGTCGCCGGCAGTACCAGGTGTTGGGCAACATCGAGCACCAGCGCAAACCCGGTGTGACCGGCCCCGACGGTATAAAGCCCGTAGGCGGGCAGCCAGCCCAGGTAGACCGAGAACACCACCACCGACATCAGCGCCACCCAGAACAGCGGGGTGGCGTAGAACACCAGCGCCAGCGCCATAATCAGCGAGCCAGAGGGTTTTTTAACCCGTGCCGCGGCCATGGAACCCGCCACGATGCCCAGCACCAGCGAAAGCACAAAAGCGGTGCCGGTGAGCAATAGGGTGGCGGGCAAGCGATCCATGATCAGATCAAACACCGGGACACCCAAGCGGTAGGAGTAGCCGAAATCGAGCATGGCAATACCCGATACATAGCGCCACAGCTGCACGTACATTGGTTGATCAAGACCGAATCGCTCGCGCAACTGGTTGAGGAACTCCTGATCGGCAGCGCCCGCTTGCCCAGCCAAAATAGACGCTGGGTCGCCGGGGGCCATTTGGATCAGGAGAAAATTGAAAATAACGATCAAAAACAAAACGATAACGGCTTTAAAAAGCCGCATGGAAATTAAGCGAGCGTAAACCATAGACACCTTCCTGATGTAGCTGAAACACCCAGGCGGTGTCGACCGCCTGGGTATGGCTAAGCCCTAGCGGTCTAGCCAGGCATCTTTAAAGCCGTCGTTAACCCCTACGCCGGAGGTGACCAGGTTTTGCACATCGCAGCGGTAGAGCGTTGGGAAACCCAGCTCCATCAGCCAGCCAACGGGCACGTCTTCGTGCAGGATTTCCTGCACTTCACGGTAGAGTTTTTCGCGCTCTGCGTCGGGGAATGCCGTGGCGGCCTCGTTAAACAGCTCGTCGACACGCTCGTTTTCGTAGCCTTCCACGTTATTCCAGGGCGAGCCCTTGGCAATATTGTCGGAAAGGTAGGTGCGTGAAATACCCAGTGCCGGGTCGCCGTACTGGTAAAGGTAAGTAAAGGCGAGGTCGTAATCCCAATCGCCCAGGCGCTGGTTCCAGCCGCCCACGTCGGTGGCTTGGGTTTCTACATTAATGCCCACTTCGCGCAGGTTCTGCTGCACGGCTTCCGCCCAGCGCGTCCAGGTTTCTCCATAGGGCAGCGGCAGAATAGTGATCTCTTCACCGTCGTAGCCCATTTCATCCAGCAACTCGCGGGCGCGGTCTGGATTGTAATCGTAGGGCTCCAGATCATCGTTCTGGAAACGCGCATTGGAGCCAAAGGCGGAGAGCGGGACATTGCCCAGGCCGTTCCAGAGCACATTTTTGGCGAACTCGCGGTCCATGGCGTACATCACCGCCTGACGGAAACGTTTATCCGCGGTTGGGCCTTCACGATTGTTCATCCACAGCATGGCAAAGGGGCTGAAGTACTCATGGCCCTCTTCAGTCATACAAACGTTATCCATCTCGGCCAGGCGAGGAATATCGAAGTTTTCGACCGTGCCGCTGGGCAGTACATCAATGGTGCCGTTCTCGAAGGCCACTGCGCGGGAGGCGCCGTCGGGGATGACGTGCCAGTTAACGCCGTCCAGATAGGGCAGGCCGTCTTCGTAGTACTCCTCGTTCTTGACCAGCTCGATCACCGTGCCGCGTTCCCAGTTGTCGAACTTGAACGGGCCGGTGCCAATGGGGTGGTCGTTATGCTCGTTATTGCGGAAATCGGTGCCCGCGTAAAGATGCTCGGGCACCATGGTAAAGGTGCCTGCTTCAAAGGAGAGCAGGAACGGGCCGAAGGGTTGCTTCAGGGTAAATACAACGGTGTGGTCGTCGGTGGCTTCAATGCTCTCCACGTGCTGAAGAACGGCGCGGGCACTAGGGTTCAGCTCGCGGTGGAACACATCGGCAGAGAACACCACGTCATCGGCGGTAAAAGCTTCACCATCGTGCCAGGTAACGCCTTCACGCAGATGGAAGGTGTAGGTGCGTCCATCGTCACTAACGTCCCAGGACTCTGCCAGTTGCGGCATGGGCTCAAGGTCGGTGGTGTAGCGCAACAGGCCTTCGTAAATATTGCCCGCCACGGTACGTGTGGGCGCATTCTGAACCATGCCCAGCACCAGGCCGGGCGGCTCCGGCTGGATAATGGTGTTAACCACTCCACCCTCTTTGGGGTCATCGGCCAGGGCGGCGGAGGTAAAAGCGAGTGCTGCAGCGGAAATAGCCAAAGCTAAAGGTTTTTTCATGTTTCCTGCTCCTCGGTTATTAGCACGTAATGAGGTTACGTAGTCGTTAGGCGAGCGAGGCGTGACGTGTCAGGCCCAGTTGTGATGTTTGTTGGGGGCCTGCTTTGACCATAGCAGCACTTGGTAAAGCTGTCGACAGTCGGCAATCGTTCGTCGACAAGTGAGTATTTTTCGTCATACTGAAGGTAACGCGTCATACCCCACGAGTGAACTTTATGGCCTTATCAACGGCGGCTCCCAGGCCCTTTATCCAGCAGCAGAACCTTGTCGAGCAAGTGGCTGACTATTTGACCCAAGCGATTATTCAGCAACACTTCTTACCCGGCGAACGGCTTTCTGAAGTACAGCTTTCCCGTGACTTGGGCGTTAGCCGCGCACCGGTTCGCGAGGCCGCTCGCTTGTTGGAAAGCCGTGGCTTATTAATATCAAAACCTCGCCGGGGCTTCTTTGTGCGCGCGTTGAATGCCGTTGAACTCGAAGATGTGTTTGATTTGCGGCTATGCCTCGAGCGTCATGCGATTCAACGCTTAACGGAGCGCTATACACCGGAAGCACAGCGCGCGCTCAAGCAGCAAGTAGAAGTGCTATGTGAGGCCGCGGCCAGTAACGATGGCACCCGTCGCATTGAAGAGGATCTGCAGTTTCACCGCCTCATGCTGCACTACGCGGGGAACGACCGGCTACTGCGTGCCTTCGACGACCTGACCCATGAGCTGCGCCTGTGCATCACCCTCATTACCAAAACCCATGAAGCCCCCGACACCATCGCCACCAGCCACTTTAAACTGCTCGATGCGCTGGATAGCGGTAGCCCTGACGCCTGCCGTGAGGCGATTGACTACCACATAGGCATAGCCCGCAAATTCGTGGTGAAGGGTGTGGGCGAAAACGGAGATAGTTCTGATGAATAGAGTGCCGATGAAGACGTTCTTTCACGATGATCAATTGCTTCATCAGCCGCAAACCTACTTCTCCCGCGGGAAGATGCGCACTCCCCAGGAAGTGCCGGAGCGCGCGACTCAACTGCTGGCGGCGGCCAATCAGTTAGGATTTGATATTCAAGCACCTGCGGATCATGGCGTAGCGCCAATAAGGGCGGTGCACTCGTTGCCCTACCTGCGCTTTCTCGAAAGTGCCCATCGGCGCTGGCATGCCCTTGAGGAAGATTGGGGTGAAGAGGTCATCTCCAATATTTTTGTACGTTCGCCCAACGCTCTGCGCGGCATCTTGGCGGAAGCTGGCCGCTATCTGGCCGACGGTAGCGCCCCGGTGGGTCAGCACACCTGGCAGTCTGCTTATTGGTCCGCTCAAAGTGCGGTCGCTGGGGCTGAGGCTCTGTTAGCCGGTGATCGGTTTGCCTATGCACTATCGCGCCCCCCGGGCCATCACGCAGGCATCGACTCGGCCGGTGGCTTCTGCTTTCTGAATAATGCCGCCATTGCCGCGCAGCAACTCACCTCGCGCTACCCGCGCATCGTGGTGCTCGACCCCGATATGCATCACGGGCAGGGCATTCAGGAGATTTTCTACCAGCGCGACGACGTGCTGTATATCTCGATCCACGGTGATACCACCAACTTCTATCCCGCGGTGACCGGCTTCGAAGACGAGCGCGGGCAGGGTGCTGGGCTGGGCTATAACCTCAACCTGCCCATGCCTCACGGCTCAGAAGAAGCGGTGTTCTTTGACCGCCTTGAGGAGGCCTGCCAAGCCATCCGCCTATTCGAGCCTGACGCCATCGTGCTGGCGCTGGGGTTTGATATCTACGAGCGCGACCCCCAGGCCAAAGTTTCTGTCTCCACGCCGGGGTTTGGTGAGCTGGGCCGCCGGGTCGCGGACTTTAACGTACCCACGCTGGTGGTACAGGAAGGCGGCTACTACCTCGAAGGGCTGAAAGCCAATGCGGTGAGTTTCTTTGAGGGTCTGCTAACCAATAGGTAATCAGTAAGACAAGCCATCAAGGTGTCTGGCAAAATGGCTGCTTTCAGCGATCAGCAAAACGATTTGGATCGCCCTTGAAATCGTCATTGAAAGGACACGGCATGGCCCACTTGCTACGCATCGTGATGATTCACGGCCACCTGGAAGGGGTGGTTGAACTGAGTGTGGACGGTCACACCAATATTTGCGGCACCAACGCCTCCGGTAAAACCACGCTACAGCGTCTGGTGCCGGTGTTCTACGGCGAATTACCCAACAAGGTCGTGCCCAAGACGCGCATGAAGTTCGATGCGTTCTACCTGCCCCACCGCAACAGCTACCTGGTGTACGAGTACCGCCGCGAAGCGGGCAATATCTGCCAGGCAGTGCTGACCCGCAAGGCCGAGGGCGGGGTGGAGTACCGTTTTGTCGGCGCGCCCTACCAGCCGGAAGATTATCTGGTAGAGAGCGACGCGGGCGTGGCGGCGCTGGACTATACCCAGTGGGCCAGCGGCCTGAGGCGCAACGGCACGCCGGTGTCGCCCAAGCTGGGCGCGACCTCTGAATTCCGCTCGGTTATCCAGAACGACTTTACCCAACTGCACGGCAACAGCCGCGACGGCCTCAAGCTGCGCCAGATCGCGGCGCAGTTCAGCCTGGTCAAACCCGAGCGGCGCATCCGCCATATCGAAAAGCTGGTCTCGGCGGTGCATGCCAAAGAGGGCAAGATGGACACCCTCAAAACCATGCTGGCGGCGATTTTCGAAGAGGATGGCGTTGAGCTGCCGGTGACCCGGATTCGCAACACCAAGGCGCGGGAGTGGATTGCCCAAATGCGCCAATCCATGCGCCTGGAACCGCTGCAGGCATCGCTGGCCCGGCTAGCCGGCATCGACCGTGAACTCGCCGACCTGGATGCCACGCTGTGGCAACTGAAGCCGCAGCTGGAAGACGACCGCCAGCGGGCCGAACGCCAAATGGCCGATTTGGATGCCGAACTAGCCCGCCACCAGCGAGAATTCCAGCAGCGGGAGAGTGACTACGCTGAAGCGCGAGATAAGCTGAACGACCGCCACAGCGAAGTGGTCAGCGATTTACAGCAGACCCAGCGCCGCCTCAACGACCTGCAAACCCAGTACGAGCAATACGCCGATGCGGATATGCCTGCCCTGGAGCGCGACATCAACGCGCTGCCCCAGTGGCGGGAGCAACGCGACCAGTTGCTCGCCCACCTTAACGTGATGCAGGACGCAGTAAAAGAGAGCCAGGCGCGCCTGGACGGTCGGCTGCGCGAGCTTTCCGAGGCCCTGGCCCGCCAGACCCGTGAGTCCCAGGAACTGATCGACGCCCTGGTCGAAGAGAAAGCCCTGCGCCGTGAACAGCAGTGGGAGTCCGAACAGCAGCTCAATGAACGCTACCAGCAGGAGCGCCAGCGCCAGGAGGGTGAGTATCAGGCGCAATTAGAACTTGGCGTCGAGCAGCTAGCCGAACTAAAAGCGCAGCTCTCGCTCTCGACCCAGACCGCCGAAGAGGCTTCCGAGGCGGAGCTTGCCCAGGCGCGCCTGGATCAGGCCCAGCAGGAGCGCAACGCCTCGGCCGCTACTCTGGATGGCCTGCGCCGGGAGTTTGAAAGCCGCAAACGCGAACGCGACAGTGCCGAACAGCAGCTGGTGCAACTTCGCCAGCAGCTGGAGCGCGCCGAGCAGCGCTGCTTTGCGCTCTATCAGCAGCGCGACCCGGAGCAGGGCAGCCTGCGCCACTTCCTGCGCTACCACCGCCCCGGCTGGGAGCAGCAGCTAGGCAAGGTGATTGCGCCGGAGCTGCTGGAGCGGCGTGACCTCGCCCCGCAGCTGGCGGAAGGCGCAAGCGATGACCTGTTCGGGCTGGCGCTGGATCTTTCCGCCATTGCCCTGCCGGATTACGCCCAGGATGAAGCCAGCCTGTTGGCCGCCATTGAAGAGGCGAACACCGCCAAACGCCGGGTGCAAACGGAGAGCCAGGCCGCCGAGAAATCGCTCAGGCAGCAGAACGAGCGGGTGCAGCAGGCCGATGAAGCCCAGGATCAAGGCCGCATGGCCCACAAGCGCGCCGAGCAGGAAGTCGAGTTTGCGATAGAGGCCCGCCGCCAGCAGCAGGAGCGCCACACCAAGCGCCAGCAGGAGCGCCGCGCCGCGCACCAAACCGCGTTAGCCCGCCAGGAGCAGGCGCAAACCGAGCTGCGCGAAGAGAAGCAGCAGGCGCTCGCCGCCCTTAGCGAGACCCATCAAAGCCAACTGCTGGAGCTAAAAGCCGACGGCCAGAGCCAGGTGGATAGCCTGGAGGCCCAGCTGCGCCAGTATAAGCAGCAGTTGAGCGACGCCAATGCCGAACACCAGCGCCAGCGCGAGGAACTGGAAGAGGCCTTTAGCCAGGAACTGGCCGAGCAGGGCGTCGACCCCGCCAAGCTAAAAGAGACCAAGGCGCGGCTGGCCAGCCAGGATGAACGCATCCGCGTCACCGCCGCCCGCCAGGATGAACTCACCGAATACACCCGCTTTATGCGCGTCGAGTGGGGGCAGCACAAGCCGCAGCTGGTCGCGCAAGAAGCCGAGCTGGAGCAGGCGGAGCAAAAGCTGCAGCGCGATAAAGAGCACCTGAAAAACGACTTCCAGGCGGCGCGCAAAACCCACCAAAGCACGGTTAGCATGCTGAAAACCCAGCGGGAGAGCGAATACGCCTGCCTGGAAGCCTTGAAGCCGCTACTCACCCAGCTGGAAAGCTTGGCCATTGAGCCTGACGGCCAGGCGTCGAGTGCGCCAGTCGGTGATGTAGACGAACGCATTGAGCGCGCCCGCCAGGCGCTGGGCAATCGCCACCAGCTCATCGAGCAGCTGCGCCGTGGCTGCCTGGAAGTCGAAAGCCAACTGATCAAGGACGCCAGCAGCGGCTTTGCCGAAGCGCTGGAAAGCGAACGCAGCAAGCTGCAAAGCGACAACCCGCGCCTACAGCTGCCGCTACTGCGCGACATGCTTAAACTGCTGGAAGATCAACAGCAGCAGCTGATTCAGGAAGGCCGCAACCTAAGCGACGATTTGGATAAGTTCTTCACCGTGTTCCGCGATCTGAACCGGCGCATCAGCGCCCAAAGCCGCCGACTTTCTGAAGAAGTCGCCGATGACCTGCGCCTGGAAGGCATCACCAAAGCCGAAGTGCGCATCCAGTCCACTATTGATGAACTCGGCTTCTGGGAGCCGTTGAAGCTATTCGCCCAGCGCTATAAAGAGTGGCGGGAATCCGGCCAGACGCTCCCCAGCGACGACTACCTCAACGCCCTAGCGGACGTGGTCGATTTGCTGCGCAGCGACCAGCAGTACAGCTTCGAAAGCCTGCTGCGCCTGGAACTGCACCTGAACGAAGGCGGCACCGATCTGGTGATCAAAAATGACCGCCAGCTGCTGGAGTCCTCCAGCCACGGCATGGCGTATTTGATTCTGTGCAAGTTCCTGCTCGCCTTTACCCGCCTGCTGCGCGGCGATGCGGAAATCGCCATCCACTGGCCCATTGATGAGATCGGCACCCTGGCTTATCACAACGTCGAAAAACTGTTCGACGCCTGCGACAGCAACCGCATTCATATCGTCGGCGCGTTTCCCAACCCCGAGTCCGACGTGCTGCTGCTGTTCGCCAACCGCTACTTGATTGACCGCGATGAGGCCAACCCTAACAAGCGGGTGTTAAAACGCATCGAGCCACGGTTAAGCCGCCTGGCCGAACGGCTCCAGGAACGTCAGCAGGAGGTGACGGTATGATCGAACATGGCCCACTGCTAGAGCGCCTGCTGGCCGGGGAATTTGTCTGCCCGATCAGCGATGAGAGTGGCTATCGTCATCTCACCAATGAAGAGACCCGGGAAGAGATCGATACCTACCTGCGGCCGCTTAACCGGCGGCTGGCCAGCAACGAAGACGGCAGCGTCTATTTTCTGGCCTGGCGTCAGCTTAATGACAACGCCCGGGATCAACTGTCACGTCAGCTCGGCGATACGCTCAATAGCCTGCTGCCGCTGCTGGAGTGGCTACAACTGGTTCAAGAAGCCCTGGGCCGCGATACCCTGGCCGCCCCCGGCGATGTGCTTAAACCCGCCGAGTTCAGCGCCAAGTGCGAAGACAACCAAAGCCTGCGCGAACGCCTGGAACGCCTAGCCACTGACAGCTTTTTCGGCTCGCAAAGTGACCAGCTCGATGCCCAGGTAAAGCAGGTCTTCAAGCGCCTGAAAGAGCACGGCTACCTGCTTCAGCCCCATTCAGAGCGGCAGGTATTCGTGGTCACCGGCAAGATCGACTACCTGGTGGATCTGGTGCGCTTTATTCGCGATGAAGAGAACCTGCCTATCGAAGAGGGCAGCGAAGAAGGCTCCGGTTCCCAGGAGGCCCTGTTGTGAGTTCTAGCGGAGAACACGCTCTGGAAAGCCGCCTGCTAAAAACCGGCAGCGAACGGCTGGCGCTGCTCGGCAAGCACGCCGATGTGCTGATGCAGGCCTATACCCGCGATGAAGTGCCGCTGGAATCGCTCAGCGACAGCGCGCTACGCAAGCTGCTGGCGGCGCGCATTCTATGGCGGCCGGACGAGCAGAGCGGTGTGAAGCTGGCGCCTAAGGTGCGCGAGCTGATCGCCGAGATGCTCGCCGACGAGACCCGCCGCCATGTGAATGCAGATGTAGCGGAAACCCTGGAGCTGATTCGCGCCCTGGTTCACAGTTACCGGGAGGCGCGCAGCCGCGGCGAACACTGGCGGCTGGAGCAGCAGTTGATGCGCCTGCGCCAGGAGGTCGACGACCTGAACGGCCGCTTCGCCGATGCCATCGACAGCTTATGGCAGCGGCTGAATAGCGATTTTGGTTTCGTCAGCCAGCTCAACGACAAAATCCGCGAAAACGACCGCGCCCAGAAGCAGATCGCGCGGCTGCTGGATGGCCTGGCGCTGATCGACTTCGACGAGCTGATCGAACTGGTGGGCAGCGATGGCAGCCTGCGCAAGCTATTGATCAGCCAGCTTCAGCAGCAGCTAAGCCACCACTACACCGGCCTGCGCGAAGTGCAGCGGCGCTTGATCGAACTGATGGCGCGCTTTCGCAAACAGCAGGCGCGCAGCCGCCTGATCACCGGCATGGCCGCCTTTATGCGCGAACACCCCGGCTTTGTGCCGGGCAACTACGCCCGGCGCAGCGAAGTGCCAGGTCTGATCAACCAGGCCGCACCGTTAAGCGCAGCCGCCGCCCCGGCGCTGGATCGCAACCTGGATAGCCGGTTGCTCGCCGACCTGCTGCACCAACTACCCCAGCCGCGCCACACCACGCAAACCGTTGAAGCAGCGGCCCCGGCCCAAGCCCAGGAAAGCAGCCTCGCCGCCGCCCGCCAGCAGGCGCTCAAGCAGGATGTGGAACACTTCTATTTGAGCGTGATCGACCAGCCCCAGGTGGAGCCGGTCAGCGCCCTTGAGTACCTGCACGCAAGCCCGCTGGAGTGGCCGGATGAGATCTGGCTCTTCCAGGTGATTTCCGAGTACCAGGGCCTGCCGCGCAGCGACCAGAAGGCGTTTCGGCTCAAACAGCAGGAGAGCCAGGCCAGCCGCTTCAACCACCTGCGCCTGATCCACGATGTAGAACTGCAGCTGGCCGTATGAACCTACCCAGCCGCGCACGCAATGGCCTTAACGGCGTCGCCCGCGAACTTCTCCGCCAGCCCGCGGTGGAGAAGCCGCGCCGCCAATGGGTAGACGACGTAGTGGCCTGGTGCCATCAACACGATATTGACCTGGCCACGCGAATCAACAGTAAAGCGCTACGTTTTGACGCCACCTTGCTGGCGCAGATCAATGACGTATTAGAAAGCGCCCGCCTGGCACCGCTAGGCCGCTCACTCAGCGGCCTGACCAGCAGCGCCCAGGCAAAAGAGGGTGTGGAAGAAGACAAAGTAACCCGCGAAAGCCCCCGTGCGCGGCGGGTACTCGTCAGCTTTCCGCCGCAGCCAATAGCGGGGCTTGCCAACGAGCCACGCGCTATTCGCGATGTAGATGTAATAGGGCTAAAACTGAGCGCGTTCAGCGCCCTAATTCAGGTCGAAAACCTGGACAGCTTCTATGAGTTTTCGCCGGATATTTCAGCACTACGCAGCTATGCCAACACGCTGGTCGTTTACCGTGGCGACAGCCACTACGGCGGCGGCTTCGCCTTACTGGCAGAGGCGTGGTACAAGACACGCCGAACACATATCTACGCCGGTGATTTTGATGTCAAAGGAGTCACACTAGCCCTCGACAGCAACGCCACCCACTTGCTCCTTCCCAACATTGAATGGCTCACCCAAAACGCCACGCCGCTGCATGTGCCTGCTGAACAGTTTCCTTTCCAACGTAGGCTGCGCAAACATCTGGCCGCGCTGCCATCTGCCCATCCATTGCGTGACTACCTTACGTTGTTGTTGGAAAAGCAGCGGGGGCTCAAGCAGCAGTGGTTTGGTGGGGAGAAGGGGTGTGTGGCACTCAGCTAGAAGCCATGTGGCTAGGGAAATAAAACGCCTTATTATGCTACTTTGGGGGATTTTTCCAACATTTGCTTTGCCTCATGGCGAGTCAGTGGGATAAAGTCAAATGATGTGGCTGTAAACTCTCAATCAGTGCGCTGGCAATTTTATTGAGGGTATATGGCTGAGCGTAAGATCACTGTGAGACAAAATCGAGGGATTTTGAAGAGTATGAGCGGACAACTACACACCCCACCCAAACACAACAAGTCAGCATTTCACTGTCCAGCCTGCCAAGCTTATGCGAATCAAATCTGGGGCGAAGCGTTATCAAGTTTTAACTCATCAGGTTTCAAAAACGTTGAAGGTGTCTCTTTTGCACATTGCACACATTGTCGGAATAGATCTATCTGGGTTGGGGGTAACTTGATTTATCCGGCTTCTACGCTCGCGCCGCCACCGAATCCTGATCTCCCAGAGGAAATCTTTGATGACTACGAGGAAGCTACTCGGATTGTAGGCGATTCTCCGAGAGGTGCCGCTGCTCTGTTGCGCCTATGCGTCCAGAAGTTATGTAAGCATCTTGGAGAGCCGGGCAAAAACATCAACGCCGACATCGCTTCGTTAGTGAAGCAAGGTCTCAATCCAATAGTCCAAAAAAGTCTCGATGTAGTTCGGGTTGTTGGAAATGAAGCGGTTCACCCGGGAACAATCGACCTCAATGATGAGCCTGAGACTGCGATTGCACTTTTCAATTTAGTGAACATCATCACTGAAACGATGATCACCCAGCCAAAAATGATCGAAACGCTATATGAAAAACTGCCAACAGAAAAACGCGAGCAGATTGACCAAAGGGATAGGTAACTGCCTAACAATTGCCTTAAATTCGTTTTGGTCTTGATGGGCCTTAATCATTCTTTTTTTCTTCGCTTCTTAACGAAGAATCCTCCGTTCATTCAGGAGTTAGATTTGCGAAAGTGAGTAGTGATTGTTGATACCGATGAAAGTCATGTTCATTTCAAAGTTTGTAGTGATCCTATCTTTGACCAGTTCTTTATGGATAGGTATATATTCTCCATTACTGTACTTAACGATACCCAGACTCATGAGCTTCAAACTATTAAATTTCACTCTTTTGCTGATTACATTGCTGACCAAACCGAAATTATGGATAGTAATAAGTATTTCAATATTAATGTTAATTGTCATGAAATTCTTTTTTGAAGGGCAATCTATTTTTTTTCAAGCATGGGGACGAAATCTGGTCGGGCATGATTAATCCTGATGTGGCACTGGAGCAGAAAGTATTTATTTTAAATTTATTTATTCTGATAACAGGTTTAGCTATTTATAGCACAAGCATATTTAAGTTGCTTGTAATACATCAAGACAAGCGTTTTGGTACTAAGTCATGAATGTAAGTTTTTAACAAGCACTATCACAAACGCGCTGGTTGGGAGCATGACTAGCAACAAGTTGTTCGCATGTGGCAGTATTAGCTGTCACAAGAGGAATTTCTTAGAGATGCGAAGAGATGTAAAAATAAAAAATCATGGTGAGAGCATTTAGCACCAAAACCAATGATTGCAGCGGACAAGCCGCTGAATGCGTCGTTATGCGTCCTGAACGTCGGACAGCGAGGGAATATATGAGACGGATCGGAATTCTGAAAGCAGAGCGATTAGCAGGTTTGCTCAACTGGATAGGCTTTCCAGCTATTGCCCTTTACGTTGTCTGTATGCTCATATTTCCTTTGATAGAGGGTCACGGTGAGTGGACCTATGTTCAGGATGTTTGGGATCGTTGGCAAGGTCTAAATGTAGGAATGCTAGCTTTCATTTCAAGTATCACCGCTTTCAATATTTCACGGTTCAATGCAGAAAAGCAAAGAGAGCGAGAGTTTCTTGCTTCACAGGCGTTTGTTCCTGCAGCTCTGAGTCAATTGGTTTCTTATTTTAAAGAATCAGCGTCGGTGTTTATCGCTGGATGGGAACTTGCGCCAGGCCAGAAACCAAACATCGCTGTTCCAATATTACCGGACGAATATAAAGAGGTATTTGGAAATTGCATTAGACATGCTGAACCTGATGTCGGTGTGTACTTCTCAAAACTACTTGCCAAGCTGCAAGTGCATGATGCTAGGATAAGAGATTTTGTTGATCGGATGCATGATGAGAGTGATATAAGCCCAGAAAAAAATAATTTGATTTCATATTTCTATCGACTTGGTGAACTATACGCATTGGCTGGGAAGCTATTTGATTATACGAGGGACTTTCAGGAGCTTGATTTTTCCCCGCTCGAATGGTCAGATTTCCGAAATGCTTATGGGAATTTAGATATTTGGGTAGATGAAATCAGGATTGATGACTTAATGAATCTTGAGGCGTTTACTAAACGGGCAATTGTTAGAGCGAATAAAGACAAGTAACAAAGCGCAGAAATTCGAGCTTGATCGCGGCTCGCGCCGTTGCGTGCTTCATTATGAGCTAGGAGCGCTAATTTTTTAACTGTAAGTAGCGTCAGCCAAGCTTGCAAAATATAGCTAGCTGTCAACTGCATAAATGCATACCTAATTATTACAGTAAAAGCAATTATTCTTAAATTTAGTCAACTGCCAGTCAAGTGTCTTAGCTCCTAAGTGAGCACAAATAAGCTATGAATTTACTATTCCTAGGCACCTCCGCTGGTGTACCCACCAAAAGCAGAAACGTCTCCGGCATCGCTTTACGAGAGAGCAAAGGGAAGGGCTGGTACCTGATCGATTGTGGTGAGGGCACCCAGCATCAGGTCTTACATACTAAGTTGTCGTTCCATTCACTGAAAGCCATCTTGATTACCCACGTGCACGGCGACCATTGCTATGGGCTGCCGGGCATACTGGCGAGTGCGGGAATGGGCGGGCGGAAAACGCCGCTTACCATTGTGGCACCCGCATGTATCAAGGTATGGCTGGAAGCCACCTGCGAGGCCACACAGCTATGCTTGCCCTTCGCCCTGGAGTTTATCGATTCGGACGAGCTGCCCAGCGTTGAGTTTGAAAGCATCGCGGTGACCACGTTCAGGCTTTCACACCGGGCGCCGTCCTATGCCTATGGGTTTACGGAGACAAAGGTCGATGCCGCCTTGGATGTGGATAAGCTAGCGCAGAAGGGCATTCCGAGAGGGCCGTTGTGGGGGCAGTTGAAGCAAGGGTTTGATGTTGAGTTTGAGGGTGAACGGTTAAAAAGCCATGACTTCTTAATCTTCAAGCACAAGCCTAGAAAAGTGGTGATCGCTGGGGACAATGACCAGCCTGACTTGCTGTTTGATGCCTGCGCGGGCGCGCAGGTGCTGGTGCATGAAGCCACCTACACCGAAGAGATGGCCCAGAAGGCCGGTGATGTGGGGCATAGCTACGCCAAGCTTGTCGCCGCGTTTGCCGAAACCGTACAACTGCCCAATCTGGTGCTGACGCACTTTAGCCCACGCTACCAGCCTAACCCCAATGCGTCGCCCTCCATCGAGGACATTCACAAAGAAGCCCAGAGCGCCTATTCGGGCTCGCTATACCTGGCGCGGGATTTTGCCGAATACACCCTGGATAAAGCGGGCCACTTTTCTGAACTGGCGGGCGAATAACCTTTTTTCTACTTCGCTTGCAAGCAGGCGATTCACTACCAACGCTGGCTTTGCACGTATCTCGCAGCGCTAACATCCGCAACCTTTGTGGGATTCTCCAACGCTGCTATTAAAAGGTCGCGAGGGTTTGTTGGGTGATTACCAATCCACGCCCATCGCAACGGCAATGCTTCGAAAATCCGTTTCGGAAAGCTCCCTTTTTGCACCACGCATGACGATGCCCCAATTCGCCTTTCGACCTCGTGTCAGTTCCAGCACCTCAAGGAGTGGTTGGATCGGGGCCGGTACTGCGGTGAGCAGGTAATCCACATCGACACGGTGAGGATGAAACCCCATGGATTGATCCGCTTGGTAGGGGCTTTCCGAGGTGATTTTGCCGATGGTCGTAAATGCCTGCACAGGAGCGCCGCCGTCTATTTTTTCGCGTGGGGAATAATAGACGATCCAGTCGCCTTTCTTCAGGCCCCTGACGGCAGACTGCTTCCCGTGACCCAGTTGGGCAAATCCACCATCACGGCCTGCCCGCGCATGTTGCTCACAGGCGACTCCCATCCAGTAGCGGGTCATGTCAGCTTTCCTGACTTATGGCGGTGTGCGCCGTGATTGTGTAGCCGAACGGATCGCGGAAAGCGAAGTAACGGCCGAAGGGGCCATCCTTGGGAGGAAATACAATTTCGACTTGGTCTCTGGCGAGCTCTGCATGAAGAGCATCGGCATCATCGCAGGCAAACCATAGCGCAACCCCGGCTCCCAAATACTCGTTGGCGGCTGACAGATCGGAGAGAGGCTTGCGAACAGCGAAAGGCGCTGGCTTGCCGTCGAATACCACGGCGTCAGGCGGGCCCTTGATGATGGGGAGGCCGAGCTTGCCATGATAGAAATCCTTGGCGGCTTCCAGGTCATCTGCCTGAATGCCCACAAAATCGATGCCGATGAGAGACGCCATGCCCTTTTCTCCTAGTCATGTATAATATCAGCTACCTGATATAGTGTAAGGAAGCTTATATGGTAAAGCAATACAGTCTGGAGAGGTCTTTGGGGTACAACCTAAAAAGAACTCAGCATCGGTTACGCCGTCGCATGGACGAAGCTCTGAAGGCGTGCGGACTTTCCACCGCACAAAATGCCGTACTTTCCGCGTTGATGAGCCAACCGGACATGACAAACGCTGATCTCGCCAATGCAGCCTTTATTACGCCTCAGTCCATGCAATCTGTTTTGGCGGGGTTAGAGACAGCAGGGTATGTCGTCAGGCGGCAAGATGACCGCCACGGCCGCCGTCAGCTCGCTCGATTAACGC
Organism: Vreelandella sp. ssv; assembly: GCF_059448525.1. Classification (NCBI taxonomy): domain Bacteria; kingdom Pseudomonadati; phylum Pseudomonadota; class Gammaproteobacteria; order Oceanospirillales; family Halomonadaceae; genus Vreelandella; species Vreelandella sp. ssv. Next base: position 668,185 of record NZ_CM182545.1, read on the forward strand.
CCAGTGGTGAAGCTAAGGCGCTGCAAGGCCGACAGGCCGCGGCACAAATCGAGGCCGCGCTGGCTAACGCCGTTTCACCTCTGTCAGAAGACGAGGCGTTGGCGCTCCTTTACCGAATTCAGAAAACGTTGGATTAGGGGAACTGGTCGTAGGATAGGGAGCAGTGCTAGGTCACTGAGCTGCCGGTTGCTAAAGCAGCCTTGGTTGGGTGTGTTGATAGTGTGCTCCGCGTCAGCGTGAAAGTTAGGCGGTAAACCAGGCGGGAATATGAGTTTGGACTAAGCTGGGCATACTATTGTTCTTGCCCCGCAGATCAGTCGCGGCAATAGCCTTCACCTGTTGCGACTACCAAGCAGTCTTCCTTTTCCAATAGCCACTTCATGCCGGTGGCTTCGCCGTCGCCCGCACGAAGCAGCTGTGGGCCGTCCTCGCGATTGAAGCTAATGCCCGCAGCGGTGGCCTGTCCTTCGAAGGTGCCTCTTTGATCGGCATCCAGGCCGTACTGCATTTCAAGCAGATAGTGGCCGGGGCCTGCAGTCTCGTTCTTGCTGATGTCCAGAAATAGCCCTTCTACGCCTGTCCATCGGCCAACCCATTGATCGGTCTCCGGGTGGTGGGGCTGGTTTTGCTCGGTCGACGCATCTGAGTCCGGCGCGCCTGATGCGGCGGTATTGCTGTTTTGAGCGCACCCGCTGATAAGTAATAGGGTGCTTAACGCTAACGCTGTTTTGATCATCGGTATTGATACCCGTTGGGGATGAATAGTCGTCTTAAATCCAATCCTCTACTCGAAGTCCTGGGACACGACTAAACTCACCTAGATTATTGGTTACCAGAATCAGGCCTCTTGAACGAGCATGCCCGGCAATCATCTGATCGTATGGGCCGATGGGTGTGCCCGCTTTGGCCAGCTCGCTACGCAGCTGGCCACTGTGGTAAGCGGCACTGGGGTCGTAATCGAGAACTTCCAGCCGCGCCGCAAATCCTTCTATCACACCCAAGTTTTTCTCGGGAGACGCGGACTTCTCAGCACCATACACCAACTCCATGAGTGTCACGGTGCTGATGCAGAGCTGGTCGCTATGCTGGTTAAAGGTCTCACGAACATGGGGAGGTTTATGTTTGATGGTGAAAATGCAGATATTGGTGTCAAGCATGTACTTAAGCATCAAAACGCCTCGCGTTCCTGTTCGTTTGGCTGCTCGCGTTCACTCATAAAGTCTACAGTGACACTTTGACCATCAAACCAACTATCCCACGCTTCACCTACGGGGGTAATTAAGCGCGCGCGACCCAAGGCAATAACATCAACACGTGTAACGTTCTCAGGCAGCGCGAGGGATTTCGGCATACGCACCGCTTGACTGCGGTTACTTTTAAACACCGCTGCTTTTTCCATGGCGGTCTCCTTATCAGTACTGCCGTTACTCACTATATACACGTAACATACTTTCTTTAGTTTGATCGAATTTTGGGATATGTCAATGGGGTATACAAAATGCAAAAGGTAAGAATCGACCTGGTATCCGATGTGGCCTGCCCGTGGTGCGCCATTGGCTACCGGCGCTTGGAGCAAGCGCTAGAGACACTCAATGGCGAGATCGACGTTGAGCTGGTCTGGCAGCCTTTTGAGCTGAACCGCGATATGCCGTCCGAGGGCGAGCCGATCCTGGAGCACTTGTGCCGCAAGTACGGCAAGGATGCTGCCAGCATGGAGCAGTCCCAGCGCGAGATTATGGCCGCCGCCGAAGAGCTTGGCCTGAATTTCCGCGGTGCCCTGGAGCGTCGGGCGAACAATACCTTCGCGGCCCACCGCGTGCTGGCGTGGGCCGGAACGCAAAACCAAGAGACAGCCCTGCAACTGGCACTGTTCGAGGCCTATTTCGGTGAGGCGAAGAACCCCGCCGACCCAGCGGTGCTGCGTGAGAAGGCCATTGAGGTTGGGCTGGATGGCGACGCTGCCGAAGCTATCGCCCGCTCAGACCAGTACGCAGACGAAGTGCGCGCAGCAGAACAGCGATTTATGGAGGCAGAGGTAAACGCCGTACCGGCATTTATTCTCGATGGACGCTACCTGATCTCAGGTGCCCAGCCCGCCGACGTGTTGGTCGATGCGCTTCGTCAGGTGGCCGAGGAAAACGCTAGCCGCTAACGTTTTAGAGGCTCTGGCCTGGCGGCTAGTTAGTCTGGTTCATATCGCAACTTCTTAAGCGCTGGCTTTAGTCTAAAAGCCAGCGCTTAATCTTTTACTGTAAAAACTCTCGCAACGTGTCACTCGCCTGGTCGATGGAAACCACGCCATCCAAGTGGCCGCGATTACCTTCCAGGGTTTCAATCGTCACGTCGGTGCCGTCTGCTTCAATCAGCTCGGCGGTGCGGCGCACACCTTGGGGCGCAAAGACGAGATCGTTTTCGCTATACAGCATCAGGGTCGGTGCTTCGATAGCGGCAAGCCCTTCCTCTAACGAGTCGCCATGGCCCCCTATAAAGGTTTGGTTGGCGCGTACCAGATAGAGCAGGTGGTTGGCGTCAGAAGTGGCAGCCCGGGCGGCAGCAATGTCATCCAGCGTTTTCTCGATCGCGTAGCGGGCGTTGATATCCTGGGCCGGGTCGCGTGCTTCGTCGGCCCAGTCGCGATTAAACGTCTCGTTGGCCCACTGCCAGTGGTTGGCGTTGAGCGTCACCAGCTTCAGCGCTTCTTTTAGGCCGTCGGTGGGTGGTTCGCCGTCGTAGTAATTACCTTCGTTCCAGTTGGCATCCAGCCGAATCGGCGCGGCCCAGGCGCTTAGGGTTGCCAGCAGCCACGGGTCGGTAACACCGGCGCCAATCACGGAGATTAAGCGTTCTACTCGGTCTGGGTAGGCGCTGGCCCACTCGATGGCCTGTAGCGCGCCCATCGAGGCACCCATCACCGCATGCAGTGATTCAATGCCTTGGCTCTCCAGTAGCTCGCGCTGTACCTCGACAAAATCGCGGATGGTGACGACCGGGAAGTCCATGCCCCAGGGTTCGCCGGTATCGGGATTGATGGTAGCGGGCCCGGTGGTGGTGACGTTGGGGTCATTGGCACCGAGATTGACCAGCGTGTCCGAGGAGATAATGTAGTACTCATCGGTATCCAGCGGCTTGCCGGGGCCAATGATCGCATCCCAGTAGCCGGTCGGTTGCCCCTCTGCCTCATAGCGGCCTGCCGCATGGCTGGTGCCGGAGAAGAAGTGGGTGATCAGAATGACGTTATCGCGGGCGTCGTTGAGCTCTCCGTAAGCTTCCCAACCCACCGTGACGTTGGGAATCGTCTCGCCACCCTGGGTAGTGAAACTGTCCATTTCGAAGGTCTGTTTTTCGACGACCCCATCCCAAGCCCAAAGAGGTGATGCCAGTAGAAGGCCAAGGCCGGAACAGAGCGTTGCCGTGAACAGCGTTTGTCGTGTAGATGCCATTGGGTTGCCTTTAACGAAGGTTTATTGTGATTGTTTTAGGCCACCGGCAGTAGCCACCCTCTCAGCGTAGTAGACCCTAGCGCATTTTAAACGGATTCAGCTCGTTGGCTGGTCATGCGTTTGGCGCTCTGTCCTCGAGGCGGCTGACGCAAGGTGCCACACCATAAAGCATGCTATGTCGATTTTTTTCTCGCCCGGTGCGCTGCTGCTTTCATTCTGTTTCCGCAGGACGCCATGCTACACCAGCGGCGACGGTGCGATTTCGTTTGATCATGGAACAGTAGAACGCAGTCCGAAGCTTCGCACTCTTTTACGAGGTGCAAATCTTCCTCGGTAAGCAACTGGACGAACGCTCGGGCGATAGGTTGCAACAGGCTCTCGCTTTCCATGTTGCGCGGATAGGTTCTTTTCTGAAACACCAACTCACTTGGCTGCCATTCGATTTTCTCGATTGGATAGCCTCTTTCAAGCACGTGGTTTACCGCTTCGGGATCTGCGGCCCGCCCTTGCTGTGCCGAGATCAGGAGATCCCGCATGTTGTCGCGCAATTCCCGAGCAAGCTGGACGAGCCCAGACGGGGGTCTTTCACCATATTCCGACAACACCCCCGCCTGTTGAAGCCAAGCAATGACACTGCTGTCGTCCTCCAGGCACTCTTGACGCGCTTCCCCGACGCCAAAGCATGTGTTGATGAAATCAATGGCGAGATTGTTTGCGATAAACAGGGGCGTAGTAGTTGATGCCATATTTAGTAACCTTTTAATTTATGTTTGACAGGTTACTATTATTCTTACTAACCTTCAAAATTTTTTATTAACGGTTACTGAGGGGCGTGTCTATGTCATCTGAAAATATGTCATCTAAAAATACGTTGGTTTCTACCAATACCCGTGAAGCGTCGCTGAACAATGTTAGTCAGCCCTCTGGCTCGACAGCATGGCAGGTTCGCTATCGCGTCGAGAAAGTGGGCGATGTGGAGGTTTTCTATCGTGAAGCGGGGCATCCTGAAGCGCCGACCGTGCTGCTGCTCCACGGGTTTGCTGCCTCCTCGTACATGTGGCGGGATGTGATTGAGTCGCTTGCCGATGGGTATCACGTTGTGGCCCCGGATTTGCCCGCGTTTGGCTTTACTCAATCACCGGCGCGCGGTGAGTATGAGTACACCTTTGCCAACCTGACGAGGACGATTGATCAGTTTACTGAGCAATTGAAACTCGACCGCTACGCCATTGCCGTTCACGACTATGGTGCCCCTGTGGGCTGGCGTTTGGCGCTGGCTCACCCATCAAAAATCACCGCTATCATTTCGCAAAACGGCAATGCCTATGAGGAGGGGCTTTCAAAAGGGTGGGAGCCTATCCAGAAATATTGGCATACGCCTTCGCAGGAGAATCGTGATGCCCTTAGCGATTTTCCGACGCCGGCGTCTATCAAATGGCAGTACGTGGAGGGGGTAAGCGATACCAGTGCCGTAGCGCCGGATGCCTATACGTTAGAAGGGGCTCAGATATCTCAGCCGGGTATGGCGGATATTCAGCTCGACCTGTTGTTGGACTACGCCACCAACGTTGCGAAGTATCCCGAATTTCAGGCCTATTTTCGGGAGTACCAACCGCCGCTGCTCGCCGTGTGGGGGAAGCATGATCCGTTTTTCCTGCCGCCGGGAGCAGAAGCCTGGAAGCGGGATATTCCTCAGGCCGACATCCGCTTTTACGACACTGGGCATTTCGCATTGGAAACCCATGGCAGTGTCATTATCCCGGCTATTCGTGAGTTCTTGGACAGTCACCTGAAAGCATGAGACGCAAACTGCTCATGTTTGTGCATTTTTATCCACTATGCGACGGGCTCGACGCCCGTCGCGTTATGCTGGCATGTCCATTCGCCGGAAGGCGATGGTTTGATGAGTAACTACCACATCTTAAAAGGATTCAAGCCGTTGGCTTGTTGCATCATCATTCGCTTGGCGAACGGGAAGCGCTCGGCGAGCTGCAGGCTTAAATCACCCAGTTGGCGCAGCGGTTTGGCCCCGGTAAACAGGTGATGAAACGTGTCGGTGGCGGCGATCATCGCTTGGTTAGCCGCGCGGCGCTGGCACTCAAAACGGAGCAGATTGACATAGTCGCCGGGGTCGCGGCCTTGAATGATAATCTCGGCCAGGGTGTCGGCATCGTGCAGGCCGATATTCAAGCCTTGGCCTGCCAACGGATGCACCACATGGGCGGCATCGCCAATCAGTGCCAGGCGCTTACCGATATAGCGGTGGGCGTGCTGGCGCTTGATGGGAAAGCTGGCCCGAGCGACGATGCGGATGAGGTTACCCAGGCGTTTGGGGAACGCCATTTCGATGGCCGTTTTAAGCGCGTCATCGTCCAGCTGTTCGCGGGCTTTGGTGGCTTGATCAGTGTCGTACCACACCAGGGAAGCACGATGGCCGGGCAGTGGCAGCATGGCAATGGGGCCGGTGGGGGTAAAGACCTGCCAACTGACATCCTGCTGTGGCAGCTCCGTTTCCACATTGATGATCATTGCCCGCTGATGGTAGTCGTGGCTGCTAACGCTGATCCCTGCGAGCTCGCGCAGGGTGGATTGGGCGCCGTCGGCGCCGACGATCAAACGTGCGCTTAGGGTTTTGCCATTATCCAGCTCCAGCAGACGGCCAGTGCTTGAAGTGAGGGTGTTTATTGGCGCGCACTGGGTGTAGCAAGTGACGCTGGGCAACTGCTCCAGGCGCTGCCATAGCGCGTACTGCAGCGTGCGGTTTTCGATAAAGAGGCCGAAATCTTCCATACCGCTATCTTTTGCGGAAAACAGCGAGTGGCCAGTGCCGTCCTGGTTGGACACATCGATATGCCGAAACGGGCAGCAGCGCTCCTCTGGCAACGTCGTGCCGCTAGCTTTGATAAACGCCAGTGAGCGCGCATTCAGCGATGAAATACGCAGGTCATAATCACCGCTGGGTTCGGCGGGGGCGTCCCCTTGTTCTACTAACCCAACGGAGAATCCCGCATGGCCCACGCGGGCTGCCAGGGCGGCGCCCACCATGCCGCCACCGACAATAATAATGTCATGATCGTGCTGCATAAGAGTCTCTCCTGGGTGCACAATAACCGTTGAAGGGCGCGTTGCATGCCCCTCTATTGCTATACAGTATCGTTGAGTTTGAGCCTTATTGCCTATAGGTGAAAGTTTGACGCAGGCCGTGGAAATAGCAGAAAGCATTATGCAGGCGGGTGAGGAACTGGCTGATTTTATTCAGCGGCACCCCAAGCTGTGGGTGATTACCGGCGCAGGAGTCAGTACCGACAGTGGTATTCCGGACTATCGCGATGCGGATGGCCAGTGGAAGCGGCCGCCGCCGGTTCAGCATGGCGACTTCATGAGCTCTTATCACGTTCGCCAGCGCTACTGGGCGCGGGCGCTGATCGGCTTTAGCGCCATGCGAGAAGCCCAGGTGAGTGGTGCGCACCGTGCGCTGGCCGCGCTGGAGTCGCAGGGGTATATCCAGCAACTGGTGACCCAAAACGTTGACCGTTTACATCAGCGCGCCGGTTCGCGACGGGTGATCGACCTGCATGGCCGGGCGGACATGGTGAAGTGCATGGTGTGCGACTATCACATGATGCGCCACGCCATGCATGCCGAAATGGCGCACATGAATCCGACCTTTGCAGGCTTGCAGGCCGGCCACGCCCCGGACGGCGACGCCGACCTGGAAACCGACTTCAGCAGTTTCCGCATTTTCGACTGCCCGCGCTGTAGCGGCATACTGAAGCCCGACGTGGTGTTTTACGGCGATGTGGTACCCGCCGAACGCAGGTTAGCAGCACAGGTGGCGCTGGCAGATGCGGATGCGGTGCTGGCCGTGGGCACCTCATTGATGGTGTTTTCCGGCTACCGTTTCTGCCGCGCCGCCTACGATAGGGGCATACCGCTGGCGTCGCTCTCGCTCGGCGTCACCCGGGCGGATGCGCTATTGACCCACCAGTGGCGCGCGGGGCTGACGCCAGTACTTGAGCATGCGGTGCGCTGTTTAAAGGGTGCTGAGCGCAGTTGATAACTCTTTTGTATTCAATGTCTTGTAGCACAAGAAGCCATGATAAACGGGTTAAGCGACTGACTGCGTTCGGGCTTTGATGTTTTTTATATCGCGTCCTGGGGGCAATCCAAACAGACGGCTATACTCGCGCGTGAACTGCGAGACACTCTCGTAACCAACTGCGTAAGCCGCGTGGCTGATTATCTCTCCCTTCGACAACATCATCCTACGAGCCTCGATCAAACGGAGCTGTTTTTGAAATTGGAGAGGCGTCAGGGAAGTGATGGATCTGAAATGCTCATGAAACGAAGATAGGCTCATACCTGCGGTTTCTGCCAGTTGCTCTATGCGGAGCGGCTCAGCAAAATGTTGACGGATGAATGACACCGCGCGTGCAATGCGATTGGCGTGGCTGCCAACAACACCAAGGCGTCGAATTGCAGTGCCATGGCGTCCTGTCATCAGCCAAAAATGCAGCTCTCGAATTAACTGATTCTGGAGTATAGCCAATGATCCTGGGCGCTCAATAAGACGCATTAGGCGCAATGCAGCGTCAGAAACGTCTCTCTCTGTTGTATCAACACGGACGGGCCTATCGGTGTCTAGCGAGCTGGCATCTATCTCAACGGCAAGATCCTCAATGACGGCGGGATCAAGTTCAAGTACGAGCGAGAGGTAGGGGGCTTTGATACTAGCCCGCGTGATCTGACTAACGGTGGGGACGTCAGCGGTAATCACGAGGGACTCGCCTGCGCCAAGGTCATAAGTGCGGTTTCCCATGATGACTCGTTTGCTGCCTTGAAGCACCATGGCCACCAATGGTTTGTCTATATTGAAGTGCAATGCAGTAGGCTTAGTCTGACGAATAATCGTCAAACCAGGGATAGGTGTTTGAGTAACGCTGGTCGTCGAACCAACGCGTGCCTCGGCATAGCGGTGCACTGTCTCAAGTAGGTTTTCATTCATGAATTAAACATTAAGCGATACCCTTTCGTCTCGCAACATTGTTGGAGGAATAGGCAAAAGGTGCCAAGTATCCAGCAACAAGGATAGGAGCGTGTCGGCGATAGTACTGATGGGCACAATGCTCACCAGCACAGGAGCTTTTCATGACGACTATTTCAATTATTACCGGTGGCAGCCGCGGACTTGGCCGTAATACTGCTATCAATATTGCCCGCCATGGCGGCGATGTCATCTTCACCTATCGCAGTGGCGTTGAGGGCGCAAACGCCGTGGTAGCTGAAATTGAGAGCATGGGGCGTAAAGCCGTTGCGCTGCCCCTCGACGTTAGCGAGATCGATGCCATACCCGCTTTCGTCGAAAGTGTCCGTTCGGCGTTGAAGTCCAAATGGGGGCGGGACAGCTTTGACCATCTTGTTAATAACGCGGGGCATGGTGAAATGGTGCCTTTTGCCGAGACGACAGAAGCTCAATTCGACCTGCTATTCAATGTTCATGTCAAAGGCGTGTTCTTCCTGACTCAAGCGCTTCTCCCATTGCTTAACGATGGCGGACGCATCGTGAATTTTTCTTCCGGTCTAACTCGTGCCGCCTTCCCGGGGTTCTCAGCCTATTCTGCAGCCAAGGGTGCCATCGAAGTACTCAGTGTTTATTTGGCCAAAGAGTTGGGTAGCCGCGGCATTACTGTAAACACGATTGCCCCAGGTGCGATTGAGACTGACTTTTTGGGTGGTGCGGTACGTGATACGCCAGATTATAACGACGCGTTCGCTAGCATGACGGCCCTTGGTCGTGTCGGCGTGCCCGACGATATTGGTCCGGTTGTCGCCAGTCTGCTTGGGGATGAAAATCGCTGGGTTAATGCGCAGCGGATTGAAGTGTCCGGTGGTCAAAATATCTGATTAAAGATACGTTTCTAAAGCTAGGAAAATAGCTTCGCCAGAGGCCTCTGCACCCCCGTGCTGGGGCCTCGCTTCATTGAAGAGGCACGTATCTATAGCACTGGTTGCAACAGCGATTGACAGTGTGCCGCCACTTTCTATGGTGTGGCTTCTGTGGGTTACCTGCAAAGGTGCTAGCGCGCTTTCGATACCCAAGAATTGTCTTCCAGCCAGAGCCTCCAGGGCGCATCGCGGTGCTCGGGCTGGGCGTAATCAATGCCCACACGTGGGCCGCTGGCTATTGAGGCGTCATGCGTAGCGGCGCTAATCCACAGCTTGTCTGCTTGGGTCATATCATGGCCATAAAGTGCTTTATCGACCATCAACGCACGTGTGAGCTTGCCGGGGCCATTGCTGAGCTGTTTACCGACGGCTTGGCGGATAGCGCGCATGGCGGCTTCGTTAAAGGTGGGCTCTACCGCACGAATCAGCACCGCGCAGGGCGAGCCTTCCGGCTCGGTTACCACGTTCAGTAACCAGTGCATGCCGTAAACGAGATAGACATAGGCGTGGCCCGCAGGGCCGAACATCGCCTCAGTGCGCGGCGAGCGGCGACGATGGGCATGGCAGGCGGTGTCTTCAGCACCGCAGTAAGCCTCGGTTTCGACTATTCGTGCCGCCATCTGCTCGCCGTTATGCTCGCGCACCAACCAACAGCCCAGCATATCTCTCGCCACTTCAAGCGTGTCGCGATTATAGAAATCACGGGGGAGGGGCTTCAGCTGGCTGTTTTTAACATTTGGCATGTTTGGCAACATCGTCTCGGCGTTTAGTTGAGTAGAATGCTAGGGTATTAGCTAAGGATAAACATTAGTCATTGCCACTAAAAGCGGAGCCTATCGTGCTGCCATTCGAACATCTCTATTCCACCTTGCCTGAACCCCTCTGGGTCGCCACCCAAGCAACGCCCGTGGCCAGCCCGGCGCTGATCGCGTTCAATGCGCCGCTTGCCCATGAGCTGGGCGCTCAAGAGATTCCTGATCCCGCCACGCTTGCTGAGTGGTTTAGCGGCAACCAGCCCATGCCGGATGCCAAGCCGGGGGCCTTAGGTTACGCAGGCCACCAGTTCGGCAACTTTGTACCGCAACTGGGAGATGGTCGTGCGCTGCTGCTGGGGGAAGTGATTGACCAGAATGGCGTTCGCCGCGATGTGCAGTTAAAAGGCAGCGGACGCACGCCGTTTTCCCGTGGTGGCGATGGTCGTTCGCCGCTAGGGCCGGTGCTGCGCGAATATCTGGTCAGTGAGTTTATGGCGGCGATGGGCATTCCCACCACCCGAGCTCTTGCGGCCGTCACCAGCGGCGAGCGAGTGGTACGGCAAATGGCCGAGCCCGGCGCCGTCTTTACCCGCGTGGCAAGCAGTCATATTCGCGTGGGCACCTTTCAGTTTGCCGCTGCACAGCGGGATGAAGCATTGCTCAAAGCCCTGGCGGATCATGTGATTGCGCGCCACTACCCCGAAGCCGCCAACGCGGAAGATCCCTATCTGGCGCTGCTGGAGGCGGTGGTGGCCCGCCAGGCGGTGCTGATCGCCCGCTGGATGAGCGTCGGCTTTATCCATGGCGTGATGAATACTGATAACTGCAGCATTGCCGGTGAAACCATCGATTACGGCCCCTGTGCCTTTATGGAGCAGTTTGATCCGCAGAAGGTGTTTAGCTCCATCGATCAAGGCCGCCGCTACGCCTTTGCCAACCAGCCAGCGATTGCCCAGTGGAATCTGGCCCGCTTTGCCGAAACGCTGCTGCCGCTGATGCGTGAAGAGGGCGATGCAGTTGTGGAGCAAGCCACCAAAGCCATTCGCTATTTCGATACCCTGTTCAGCACTGAACAGCGCCGCTTGCACGCTGACAAACTAGGCCTCTCGTCAGAAAGTGAGCAGGCAGTGCCGCTTATGGAAGGCCTCGAAAGCCAGATGCATCAGGGGCGGATGGACATGACCGTCACCTTCGATGCGCTCACCCAATACGCTGCCTCAATGAGTGATGAGCACCGCGAGGGGCTGCTGGCGCTGACGACGCAACCCAATGAGCTAACCGCGTGGCTAGATACTTGGCAGGCGGCACAGGTAGCCAGTCAGGATAGCGAGCGTTTTGCCGCCATGCGCCGTACCAATCCGATCATTATTCCCCGCAACCACCGGGTTCAAGAGGTCATTGATGCCGCTTACGAGGGTGATTTTGTGCCTTTCCACACCTTATTGGCAGTTGTGACTAAGCCATTCGCTGACTCCGTAGAAGCGCGCCGTTTAGCGGCACCCGCCACCGAAAATGAGCAGGTGCTAAGAACATTCTGCGGTACTTGATGCTGTGATAAACTGTGGTTTTTTACAGGTAGAAGGGTAGCCGGTGCGCAAAATCATTCACTGCGACTGTGACTGCTTTTATGCAGCAGTGGAAATGCGCGATAACCCCACGCTGCGGGATATCCCGATTGCCATTGGCGGCAGCGTCGAGCAGCGTGGGGTGGTTGCCACCTGTAACTATCCCGCCCGAGAGTTTGGCATTCATTCGGCGATGCCCATGGGCCAAGCGCTTAAGCGCTGCCCGCACCTCACCGTGATTCGCGGTGAGATGGCCAAATACAAAGAGGTCGCCCGCCAGGTCTTCGCCATTTATCGCGATGTGACGGAACTGATCGAACCGCTCTCTTTGGATGAGGCGTTTCTGGATGTCTCGGAGGTCACTCAGCATCACGGCAGCGCGACACTCATGGCCGAAGCAATCCGCGAGCGCGTGAGCCGTGAAGTGGGCATTACCGTTTCCGCGGGCGTGGCGCCCAATAAGTTTCTGGCCAAAATTGCCAGCGACTGGAACAAGCCCGACGGGCTGTGCGTGATTACGCCGGATAAAGTCGATAGCTTCGTACAGCAATTGCCGGTCAAGAAAATCCACGGCGTTGGCCCGCGCACGGCCGAAAAACTGGCGGGGCTGAATATCCACACCTGCGCTGACCTGCGTACCCGCACGCTGACCGACCTGGTCGAGCACTTTGGCCGCTTTGGGCGGAGGCTGCACGAGCTGAGCTGGGGCAGGGACGAGCGCCCGGTCAAAACCCACCGTGAGCGTAAATCGGTCAGTACCGAGCAGACCTACGCCCAGGATTTACCCAATCTCGATGCCTGCCGCCGGGAGCTGCCTGCGCTGATCGAGGATTTAGAGCGGCGCTATGCGCGGCTTGACCCACCATTGGCAGTCCGCGGGTTGATCGTGAAAGTGAAGTTTAACGACTTCACCCAAACCACTGTCGAACACGCCGACCCCGCGCCCAACCTTGAACAGTTCGAAACGCTGCTTAACGTTGGCTGGGCCAGGGGGGAGCGCCCCGTGCGTCTGTTGGGTGTGGGCTATCGTCTGGCGGAAAACACCCAAGAACACCAGCTGTCGCTGTTTTAATTAGCCTGTTAACACTGATGGTCATTGACGCTCATTCAGGAGCGCGTTAAAACAGATGTATGATAGGCGGCGAAATTGAGCGTTTTCACATGAGCCGTCTTCCTGCCTTTTAACGCGCGAGACTTGCCATGTCTGCTAATGCTGCCCAACGTCCCCGTTTAGTATTTGCTCACGCCAATGGTTTTCCGGGCCTAAGCTATCGTAGCCTGCTGAACCCGCTGGCAGAGACGTTTGATCTCCACCCGCTGGATCGCCTGGGTCACCACCCTGACTATCCCGTGAACCACAACTGGGGCAATCTGGTGGATGAGCTGCTGAGCTACCTACCTGAGAGGGATACACCGCTGCTAGGCGTGGGGCATTCGCTGGGTGGCACCTTGATGGCCATGGCCGCCGATAAACAGCCCGAGCGCTTTTGTGGAGTGATCATGCTCGACCCGCCATTGATGCTGGGCTCGGATGCCTGGGCAATGAAGGCCGCCAAGCGGTTTGGCTTTGTGGATCGGGTTACACCGGCGGGTAAAACGCTGGGGCGGCGCACCGTGTGGCCGAGCCGAGAGGCGATGGCGAACTCTCTGGGACGCCGTGGCCTGTTTCGCCGCTTTACCCCGGAAGCACTCAACGACTACATTGAAGCAGGGACGCGCTTACTGGGTGATGGCAGCGCGGAACTGACCTTCGATCCAGGTATTGAGGTGGAAATTTTCCGCCATTTGCCCGATCACCTTTCGCGCTTACCCCAGCGGTTGGGCGTACCGTTAGAGTTGGTGGCGGGTAAGGAGTCCCATCTGCTGACCGCTTCACGTATCAAGCGCTTGAAGCGTAAAGGGTTAACGGTAAGTGAAGTCCCTGGAACGCACATGTTCCCGATGGAACACCCGGATGAGACGCGTGCCGCCATTTTGACTGCTTGGCAGCGTATCGCCAACGCCAGTCGGTCTTCTCATACAGCGTAAGGAGGCGTTATGTACCTTTCCGTACAGCTTAGCTACTACCCACTGGCCGATGACTTTAAACCGGTAGTGAAAGAGGTGGTAAAACGTCTGGAAGCGACAGGATTAGAAGTACACCCGAACCGCATGAGTACCCAGGTATTTGGCGAGTTCGATGCCGTGATGGCAGCGTTAAGTGATGTGATGAAGTGGTCGTTTGAGACCCATGGTAAAGCGGTATTTACGGCTAACTTTTTGGAAGGTGACCGTCGCCCTCGGTAGGGGGAGGCGGCCGACACAGCCCTACGCGGGGGCGCTACTTTTGCCATCCATGGCAAAAGACCCCCGCTACGGGCTGTGTCGGCCTGCTAATTTATCTGTCCCGTTACACTAAAGACTCTAAGCAAGACTCGATAATATCCAGGCCTTCGTTGAGAACGTCATCTTGAATAGTGACGGGCATCAGGAAGCGGATGGTGTTGCCGTACATACCGCAGGACAGCAGGATTAATCCTTCTTCGCGGGCTTTCTTGCATAGCGCCGCCGCCAGCTCAGGATTAGGCGTGTGATCCGACTTGTTCGACACCAGTTCAAACGCAGCCATCGAGCCCATGTTGCGCACGTTATCGATGCAGTGAAACTTGCCTGCCCACTCATTGAAGCGCTTGGCCAGCTTATCGCCCAAGGCCTGGCTCTTCTCCAGAATATTCTCTTCTTCAAACACTTCCATGACCGCCAGCGCGGCCGCACAGGCGGTGGGGCTGCCGGTGTAGGTGCCGCCTAACGAGTTGGGGCCTGAAGCATCCATGACTTTGTCGGTACCTACGATGGCGGAGATCGGCATGCCGTCGGCCATACTCTTCGCCATGGTCATGATGTCCGGCTCAACGCCGCTGTGTTCGATAGCAAACATTTTGCCGGTACGGCCAAAGCCTGACTGCACTTCATCGACGATCATCAGCATGCCGTGCTCATCGCAGATTTCGCGAACCTTGGTCAGGAAGCTGGTAGAGGCCGGGTAGAAACCGCCTTCACCCAGTACCGGTTCCAGCACGATGGCGGCCGTGTCTTTGGGGTTGGCATCGGTCTTCAGCGTCATTTTCAGACCGCGAATGGCTTCATCTTCGCTAACACCGTGATACGGCACCGGGTAGGGCGCGCGGAAAACGGTGCCCGGCATCGGACCGAAATCGCTCTGGTAAGGCGCTACTTTGCCGTTCATCGCCATGGTGAAGAAGGTACGGCCGTGGTAGCCGCCGTCAAAGCAGATCACGTTGGAACGGCCGGTGGCCGCGCGGGCGATCTTGACCGCGTTTTCCAGTGCTTCCGCGCCCGAGTTAGCCAGCATGACCTTGGCGTGGCCACGAACCGGAACGATCTGGCTGAGCTTTTCGGCGACTTTTACGTAGCCTTCATAGGGCATGACCGTTTGGCAGGTATGCATCAGCTTATCGAGCTGGGCTTTTACCGCCGCAACCACTTTGGGGTGACGATGCCCCACGTTAAGAACGCCAATGCCGCCTGCAAAGTCGATAAAGCGGTTGCCGTCAACGTCCCAGATTTCAGAGTTTTCAGCACGATCTGCAAATGCCGTTGCGGGGCTTGCGGCACCAGCAGCGACGTATTTGTGTTTTAACTCGTTCAGTTCGGCATTGCTGCTCATAGCTTATTTCCTAATTGATGAGGGATGTTCTTTCAGCATAGTGCTTAATAGTGGTGCTTGATAGTGGTGCCTGCTAGTGATGTCTGACAGCATTAATCACAGGGATGACGAAGCGATGACAACGCGATTTCGTCCTGCCTGTTTAGCTTGATACATAGCTTTGTCGGCACGATCAAGTAGCCGCGTGCCGGAGGCTTCAACGTAGCAGGCAATACCCGATGAGAGCGTGACCGTTAATTGATGTTCGGTAAACGGGTTCTGCGCCACGGTTTCGCGCACGCGCTCCATCGCCAGATGGGCTTCTTCAGCGTTCACGCCCGACATAATGATCAGAAATTCTTCGCCGCCCAAGCGGATATGTAAATCGGTATCACGCAGGGTTTTGCTCACTAGCGCAGTCGTTTGTTGTAGCACGGTATCACCCATGCCGTGGCCGTAGGTGTCGTTGATCGCTTTGAAGTCATCCAGGTCATAGATCGCGATGCTGAAAGTGCTGCTGTATCGCTCACAGCGTTTGATCTCTTCATCCAAACGCAGCAAACCCGCGCGACGATTGAACAGCTCCGTTAGTTCATCATGATGGGCGAGATGATCAAGGCGCTCATTGGCCTGCTTTAAACGCACTTCCAGCTGCTTGCGCTGGGTAATGTCGATAATAAAAGTGACTTTCCGCGACTGACCATCTTCGCCCTCAATACGCGCCGCTTCAGCAATAATGGTATGAACGTCGCCGTTTTTCGTCAGTACATCCCACTCCTGGCGCTGCTCAAATGATTCGTTGCCCTGCATAAAGTCATCGTGCAAAGCAGACAGCCGAGCACGGTAGGCCTCGGGTACGACCATCGTAAAGTGTTGGCCGAGTATTTCCTCTTCACGATAGCCATAAAACTCGCAGTAGGCAGGATTGACCATCTCAAAATAGCCGGAAGGATTGGTAATACAGATGCCAATGGGGGCCGCTTTAATGACGTTTTCGGTATTGCGTTTCGAACGGTTAAAAAGCTGATAAAGCTGATCGGGGCTAATCTCTTTCATTCGTTACTCCGACTCCATTATTCGCTTCACTTTTTAACCCGGCGAGTAGATAAGAAATATCATCGCCTAACGAATTGATGGCCGGTTTCGCAAAGTAAAAACCCTGCTGGCGAACAATGCCCGCGCGTGCCAGCCAGAGCGCTTCTTCGCGGGTTTCTACGCCTTCGGCAATCAGTACCATGTCGAGCTCTTGGGCGAGAGAGATAATGGCGTTTAACAGTGCTTGGCGGCGAGAGTCGCTGTCGCAGTGCATGACCAACTCACGGTCGATTTTGAGCTTGTCAGGGGTTAGGTCGGTGAGCAAATCCAAATTGGCGTACCCATTGCCAAAGTCATCCAGCGCCGTTTTGAAGCCCATAGAGCGATAAGCATCGATAATATTGCAGAGATGTTGGCGATCACGGACACGCTCTGTTTCAGTAATCTCAAATATAAGCCGATGGGCGGGCCAGCCTACACGCTTGGAGACTTCAAGCGTTGCCTGAATACAGGCTTCAGGTTCGTAGACGGCGTTGGGTAAGAAATTAATCGAAAGGTCAGTTTGCATACCCAGTGCGCTGGCCATTTCAATCGCTTTCACACGGCAGGCTTGGTCGAAGCGGTAAAGTAAATCATCCGTGACTTTTGCCAGCACGCTCCCCGCAGACTCGCCTTGCATACCGCGCACCAACGCTTCATAAGTGACGATTTGAGCCAGTGACAGATCAACAATCGGCTGAAAAGCCATGGTGAAGTCAAAAGGTAGTTCGCCTTCACAGCGATTACAGCTGCCATTAACGCGTGCGCACTGGCTCATTGCTGCTCCTGATGGTATCGGTAGAGGCGGGCGCCATTAAAGCTTTCAGTAAATAAGGTGTTTTCATACGCTACACCTAAGCACCTTGGGTTGCTTAGTTTAAATCTAAACGTTGTTTTCGTATAGGTTTTGTACAGTGTTTGTTGATGAAGGAGTCTCAACCCTTGTGACGTTGATCAGGCCGCATAGGCATAAAAAAAGCGCCTGTGAAGGCGCCAAAGAGGGGGAATATAGTCAACTAAAACGCGATTAAATAATGCCCGCTTCGCGAAGCGCCGCGCGCTGTTCAGGGGTAATGCCAAGCTCTTCCAACACGCTTTCCGTGTGTTGCCCCAAGTGGGGCGGCGCTGTTGAAGCACTCATTTGCGCGCCGTTAAACCGAATGGGATTGGCCACAAGGTCAACGTGCCCCGCTTGGTCATGCGGCAAGGTCTGCTTGAGCCCTCGGGCTTTTACATGGGGGTCGTCGAATACCCGATCTAGCGTGTTGATTGGCCCACAGGGAACGCCCACGGCTTCAAAGGCCGCCAGCCAGTGATCAGTACTGCGCTGGGCTAATGCCGCTTCCAACTGCGGCACGAGTAGCGCGCGGTTATTTACACGGGCACCGTTAGTAGCAAAACGGGGGTCTTCAGCCAAGGCCGGTAGCGAAAGCACGGTGCAAAAACGCTTGAACTGCTCGTCGTTGCCAACGGCCATGATCATATGACCATCCTGGGTGGCAAACGCCTGGTAAGGCACGATATTAGGATGAGCGTTACCCAGCCGCTGGGGCACGTTGCCCGAGGTTAGGTAGTTGAGCGCCTGATTAGCGAGCACGCCCACCTGCACATCCATTAATGCCATATCAATATGACATCCCTCGCCGCTGTCTCGGCGCTGATAAAGCGCTGCTAAAATCGCATTGGCGGCATACAGACCGGTGAAAATATCGGTAAAGGCGACGCCGCTTTTAACCGGGCCACCTCCAGGCTCACCGTCGGGCTTGCCGGTTAGACTCATGATCCCGCCCATGGCTTGGATCATAAAGTCATAGCCCGCCCGGTGCGCGTAAGGACTTTCCTGACCAAAGCCGGTGATCGAGCAGTAAATCAGCTTGGGGTTTAACGCCTTTAAACTGGCGTAATCCAGGCCATAACGCTTAAGACCACCGACTTTAAAGTTTTCGATCAGCACATCGGATTGGGCGACCAGCTGCTTAATTACCGCTTGGCCTTCGGGCTTGGCCATATCAACGGTCACCGAGCGCTTACCTCGGTTAGCACACAGGTAATACGCTGATTCTTCAGTGCCCGCCAGCCAAGGAGGGCCCCAATGGCGGGTGTCATCGCCGCTACCGGGACGCTCTACCTTAATCACATCCGCCCCCATGTCCGCGAGCATTTGACCGCACCACGGCCCGGCCAGTACGCGGGAAATATCGAGTACTTTAATGCCGGTCAGTGGTTTGGTTGGCTCACTCATAAGGGGCTTGCTCATAAAGGTTTCTACCTTGGCTAATGGCGTTTAAAGGCGATTGGTCAGAGGTCAATTAAAAGAACGACTGAATGCCCGTCTGTGCGCGGCCAAGAATCAACGCGTGCACATCGTGGGTGCCTTCATAGGTATTCACCGACTCAAGGTTAACCATGTGGCGAATCACGCCGTACTCGTCGGAAACTCCGTTGCCGCCGTGCATGTCGCGCGACTGACGGGCGATATCCAGTGCCTTGCCGCAATTGTTGCGCTTGATCAGCGACACCATTTCCGGCGCCCAGTTACCGCTATCCATCAGGCGGCCCACCTGGAGGGCTGCCTGCAGGCCAAGGGTGATCTCGGTCTGCATGTCGGCAAGTTTTTTCTGGATCAGCTGATTGGCAGCCAGCGGGCGGCCAAACTGCTTGCGGTCTAAGGTGTATTGACGCGCGGCGTGCCAGCAGAACTCGGCCGTGCCCATGACGCCCCAGGCGATACCGTAACGCGCTTTATTCAAGCAGCCGAACGGGCCTTTCAGGCCGCTGACGTTGGGCAGCAGGTTCTCTTCGGGAACGAAGGCGTTGTCCAGCACGATCTCACCGGTAATCGAGGCACGCAGCGAGACTTTGCCTTCGATTTTGGGCGTGCTGAAACCTTCGGTGCCGCGCTCGACAATAAAGCCTTTAATTTGATTGTCGTGGGCCGCTGATTTCGCCCATACCACTGCAATATCAGCAATAGGACTGTTGGTGATCCACATTTTGGCGCCCGTCAGGCGGTAGCCACCGTCGACTTTTTCCGCGCGGGTAATCATGCCACCTGGATCAGAACCGTGATCAGGTTCGGTCAAACCGAAGCAGCCAATCATCTCGCCGCTGGCAAGCTTAGGCAGAAATTTCTGCTTCTGCTCTTCAGAGCCGTAGGTCTCGATGGGGTACATCACCAGCGAGGACTGCACGCTCATGGCTGAACGGTAGCCGGAGTCGACGCGCTCGACTTCACGAGCAATCAGCCCGTAGGCCACGTGATTAACGCCTGCACCGCCGTATTCGGGCGAAACGGTAGCGCCCAGCAGGCCAAGCTCGCCCATTTCGCTCATGATCTCGCGGTCAAAGCGCTCTTCACGAAAGGCGGTCAGTACGCGGGGCTGAAGGTTTTCCTGGCAGTAATCGTAGGCCGCATCACGAATCTGGCGCTCTTCGTCGGTGAGCTGTTGTTCCAGCAGCAGCGGGTCGTCCCAGTTGAAATGTGTCATGGCGTGGAGTCCTCGATGTGTTTGTTTGGTCGGTTTTATTGAGAGCCGACGGCAAAGGATGGGTTGCAAAGTAGCATGCAGCCAATGTATCGCCGTTTTTTTAAAATATCTACATTTTTTTAAAGCGCAGAATTTAATTTGCCAAACACAGCGCTTAACGGATGCCCCGCGCCTCAAGAACGCGGGTAATAATAGGTACCGGCGTCATCAGGTGGTCGCGCATTAAACTGTCGGCTTCGGCGGTATCGCGAGCGAGGATGACATCCACCAGCGCAGCATGCTCCTGGCGCTTAAGCTCCAGCGCCTGGGGCGACATCACGGTCTCTTGCAGCCACAGGTGGCGGTAGCGCTCAACCTGGTCAAACAGGGTGTTACGCATTTGCAGCAGGTGAGGGGAATTGCAGCCGCTGGCGATGGCGGTATGGAAGGCTTTGTGACGCTGATCCCAAATATCGAGCAGATCATCGGGGGTGTTGATGTCGGTGACTTTGGCTAGCCGGTGCGCGGTGGCCAGAACGGTGGCTTCCCAGTCATCGTCACCGCGTTGAATGGCTAACCGTAGGATCAGTCCTTCAAGCTGGGCGCGGGCGTCGTAAATATCGTTGAGTTCCGCCAGCGACATTGGCGCTACGCGATAGCCTCGCTGACTAATCGCGACCACTAGGCGGTCGGCCACTAATTGCGAGAGCGCTTCCCGCAGCGGCCCGGTGCTCGCGCCGTAGTGCTCTTTCAGGCGGCTCATTAACAGTTTCTGTTCAGGAGCATAGCGGCCACGAATGATGTCATGCTTGAGTTGCCGGTAAGCGCTAATGGCGAGATTTTGGCGCGGCGCGCTAGGCTCTTTAGCATTTGGCTCCTTAACTTCTGACTCCATAACAGTGTGGCTCCCGAGCGAATAAAAGGTGAGATAAAGGTAAATTAACGACTATTATCAATAAATATAAACAATTTGGCATTGAGTAAGGCATTTATTCGAGATTTCCTCATTCTGAGGAGGCGGTATGTCCCCGGACGCCACCTTGCCGCTACCCCTTGAGCGCTGATAACGCCTATTAGCATCTAACGTACAAGCCGTGCTAACTTCTCCTCCACCGCTTCTGCTTACCTTTTAATGGCATGCAGAAGTTGGGGCTTCAACACCTCCTTTTATCGTCAACCATACCTATAAGTCCAAGCAGGACGGAGGAAACGCTCATGAAATCACTAAAATATGCTGCTGCCGCATCGATGCTCGCGGTCGCACTTCCAGCAAGCGCCCAGCAGCTTTCTATCGCGACAGGCGGTACTGGCGGCGTTTACTATCCGATCGGCGGTGGTTTTGCCGAAATGATCAACAACCATATCGAAGGCGCTCAAGCGACCGCCGAAGTGACCGGTGCCTCGGTTGAAAACATGGGCTTGATCATGCGCGGCGACGCGGACCTTGCTCTGGCACTGGCCGATACGGTCTACCAAGCCTATACCGGCACGGATGATTTTGAAGGCCGTCAGGTTGAGAACATCCGCGCGCTAGCCTCGGTTTATCCGAATGCCGTGCAGCTGGTCACCCTGGCTGAGTCGGACATCGAAACGATTGCTGACTTGGCAGGCAAACGGGTTTCTGTTGGCGCACCGGGTAGCGGTACCGAGCTGAACGCGCGTGCCTTGCTCGAAGCCAATGGCATTAGCTATGACGACTTTACGCCACAACGTCTTAACTTCAACGAAACCGCTGATGCGATTCGTGACGGTGATATCGACGCCGGCTTCTGGAGCGTTGGGCCGCCGACCAGCTCAATTCTTAACCTGGCCGCGACCCGCGATATTCGCCTGATCAGCCTGTCTGATGAAGAAGTGGCCAATGCTCAGGCAGAAGAAGAAGTCTTTGCCCCCTACGAGCTTGCCGCCGGTATGTATGACGGAATGGATGAATCCGTACAGACGATCGGCATTCCCAACGTTCTCGTCGTTAACTCTGACATGGACGAAGAGCTGGCTTACCAGTTGACCCAACTGCTGTTCGAAAACACCGACGAGCTGATTGCGGTTCACCCGGCGGCGAACGACACCACGGTGAAGTTCACCATGGACTCTACCCCGGTGCCGTTACACCCAGGCGCGTTGCGCTACTTCGAAGAAGTCGGTGCTGAGATCCCTGATCGTCTGCGTCCGTAATCGCTAAAGTGCATTGAAGGATATTGCCATGCAGTGGCAGCAACGACTGCTGGCGCTACTGATTGCATGTTCTCCGTTCGCCGAAGTGGGGGCTTCCCCCGCTTCGGCGTCGGCGTTTATGCACCTAGCCGTAGTGACCGAGCAAGGCGACACCTTGGTAGATGAAGCGGTACCAGCTGGTGGTCGCTGGTGTATAAAATGGCAGCACTCCGTTGAGCATTTTACGGTGTTGGATTGCTATCGCAATGTGGCGGGTGTCATGCAACTGGAGCGCAGCCATCAACCCGATTTTGCCGCCGGGCTAGGGCATATTTTTGGCCGTGGCGAGCAGGTTTCAGACGGTGAGGGCGGCTACTGGATTAATGCGATCGACGAGCCTGTCGCCAATAACCGTTATGTGTTGAGAGTTGGTTCTCCTGCGGTCAACCATCGCGTAGTGTGGCCAGACGGTGAGCATCCGCCGGTGAGCCTAAGTGAGCACGCCGCTGGGCAGCGCGTGACCATTCAGCTAATAGCCCCTCACGCATCCCCGCGTGATTAAAAACGACATTAGTTAACGCTTCCGAGGACTTCATGAACGAATCCAATCAACCGTCGAGCGTGGTGCCGAGCGGTAATGCGATTCAACCCCGCATGGTGCTGTGGTCGATCACCATTGTGGCGGTGGGTCTATCCCTGTTTCAGCTTTATTCTGCCGGTATTCAGCCGTTAGGGCTTTTTTATCAGCGCAGTATTCACCTGGCACTGATCATGGTGCTGGCGTTCTTAATGTTTCCAGCCTTTGGCCCCACCCGTAAGCGTGGTGTATTGGGCTGGGGGCTTGATCTAGTGTTTTTTGCCGGGGCGATTCTCACCGGTGGTTACTTAGTGCTTAACCTGGATGAGATTTTTAGCCGTGCCGGGTTCTGGAATGACACCGATATTCTGGTTGCCTGTATTGCCACAGTGACCGTACTGGAAGCCAGCCGCCGGGCGGTGGGTTTTGGTATGACCGTGATTGGTCTGCTGGCCATTGTGTACGCCTTTGCTGGGCCGCGGGGCGAGCTGCCTTGGCTGGGCGAATGGATGCCGGGCATTCTGGAGCACCGAGGCTACACCATTGACCGGGTCGCCGGGCAACTGTACCTGGGACAAGAGGGCATCTTTGGCCTGCCGCTGGGCGTCGCGGCGACCTACATCTTTATCTTTGTGCTGTTTGGTGCCTTTTTGGAGTGCACCGGGGCAGGCAAATTCTTTATCGATATGGCCTACGCAGCGACTGGTCGCCAGCGCGGCGGGCCAGCTAAAGCGGCGGTATTAGCCTCGGCGGGCATGGGCTCAATTTCCGGCAGTGCGATTGCTAACGTGGTGACCACCGGGGCCTTTACCATTCCGCTGATGAAGCGCTTGGGCTACAAGGCCAAGCAGGCGGGCGGTATCGAAGCTGCGGCCTCGACCGGTGGGCAGATCATGCCGCCGTTGATGGGCGCCGGGGCGTTCTTGATTGCTGAGTACACCAATACGCCGTACCTGGACATCGTCAAGGTCAGTATCCTGCCAGCGATTATGTATTTCGCTACGGTCTATCTGTTCGTGCATATCATTGCGCTTAAGCAAGGTATGCAGGGGTTGCCCAAAGATGAGCTGCCGCAGATGCGCCAGGTCATGAAGGATGGCTGGCACTTCCTGCTGCCGCTGGCGGTGCTGGTGTGGCTGTTAGCGATGAGTATGTCGCCCATGCGGGTAGGCTACTACGCAGTGATTACTATCTTGGCGGTGGCGGTATTGCGCTACGTGCTGTGGTTCTTCTTTGTGGCGCCTCGGCAGGGGCAGCCGGTGACCGCGTCGGCCATTAAAGACGTGGTCCACACAGGCTTTTCCAAGCTGATCGAGGGCTTGGAGTTGGGTGCGCGGAACGCGGTGGCCGTCTCCATGGCCTGTGCCGTCGCTGGGATCATCGTTGGGGTGGTGGGCCTAACCGGCCTGGGACTTAAATTCTCCTCCATGATGCTGGCTTTCTCAGGTGGCAATCTGGTGTTGGCGCTGGTGATGGTGCTGTTGGCAAGCCTGGTGCTGGGGATGGGGCTGCCGGTCACTGCAAGCTATATCGTGCTTATCGTACTCGTCGGGCCTGCATTGACCGCCGAGTTCGGTGTGCCACTGCTGGTCGCCCACCTAGTGGTGTTCTGGTACTCACAGGACTCCAACGTGACGCCGCCCATCGCCTTGGCAGGCTTTGCCGGGGCAGCGATTGCAGGCAGTAAACCGATGGAAACCAGTTTCCAGGCGTGGAAGTTTGCTAAAGGCCTCTACCTGATTCCGCTGTTTATGGTCTTCA
Source organism: Vreelandella sp. ssv (assembly GCF_059448525.1). Classification (NCBI taxonomy): domain Bacteria; kingdom Pseudomonadati; phylum Pseudomonadota; class Gammaproteobacteria; order Oceanospirillales; family Halomonadaceae; genus Vreelandella; species Vreelandella sp. ssv. Next base: position 692,570 of record NZ_CM182545.1, read on the forward strand.
ATCCCGAAATCATCATTGGCGGCCCGGTACCGGTGGTTATCTGGAACGGAGTGATTGCCATTTTGGCGCTGGGTGCTTTTGCCGCCGCGTTGGAGGGCTACCTCTTTACCAAAATGTCGTGGCTACCGCGTATCGCGATTACCGCCGCAATTTTTGGGGTGTTCTATCCTAATCTGATGACTGAGATTGCCGGTGTGGTGGTAATGATCATCGCCATTGGCGCTAACTGGCTGGCCAGCAAGCGCGAAGAGTCTGCGACACCCGTTAGCGGATAGACGCTAGGCAACCGACACCCAGAGTGAAAGACAGCAGTAACAGAAAAGGCCCGGAGATTATCTCTCCGGGCCTTTTGCTTGGTGGGTTGGGCTAAGCGCTAAGGTCTAAGCGGTGGCTGGTTTAGAAGATCGACTCAGCGGTGCCTGAACCCTGGGAGCCACTGGCTTCTTCCAGCTCACGGCTGATGCGACGCTGCTGGTAATCCGGCAAGTGGTCCTGATGGAACAGCTCTGAGATGCCACCCGTTTGACCGTTCTGTAAGCGACGACCGGTATCCGGGTCGACGAGGGCGGTGACCACCGTTTCAGGGCGCTCCGGTACTGCGCTCGGCGTACCTTCCAGGGCATCGCCCATAAACTCGATCCAAATGGGTAGCGCTGCCTGAGCCCCATATTCAGAAATGGTTTCGTTGCTGTCTTTACCTACCCAAACCGTGGTCACCAAGTTGCTGTTGAAGCCTGCAAACCAAGCGTCACGCTGGCTATTGGTGGTGCCCGTTTTACCAACGATATCATCCCGGTTAAGGCTTAATGCGCCGCGGCCAGTACCTGAGGTGATAACGTCCCGCAGCATATCACGCAGGATATACACAGCTGCCGGGTCGGCCACCCGCTTGGCGATGGGGTATTCGCGTCCATCAATTTCGACCGTTTCCTGATCTTCCGCGCAACTGGGGCAAGCGACCTGGGGTGTAGCTTCATCGATCACTTCATTGTCATCGTCACGGGTGACTCGCTCAATAAACCAGGGCGATACCTGGAAGCCGCCATTGGCGAGTACCGCATAGGCGTTGGTCATCTCCATCGGCGTTAAGCTCGCGCTGCCTAGCGCTAATGATAAGCCACGAGGAAGCTGGGTTGGAGAGAAGCCGAAGCCTTCCAAAAAGTTGATCGTGTAATCCAGTCCCATGGTCTGCAGTACGCGAATCGTCACCAGGTTACGCGAACGGGCGAGGGCTGGGCGTAAGCGCATCGGACCTTGGAAGTCGCGGCTGGAGTTGACCGGCCGCCACAATGAGTTGCTGCCGTCATCAAGTACCACGGGAGAATCGTTAACCACGCTGGCAGCGTTCATCTCACCCTCTGCAAGGGCCGCCAAGTAAATAAACGGTTTGAAGATGGAGCCCGATTGGCGCCGTGCCTGTACCGCGCGATTGAACTTGCTGGCATTAAAGTCGAAACCGCCTTGGAGCGCCAGGATGGCACCCGTTCGCGGATCTTGAGCGACCAGGGAGCCTTCAGCATCGGGCAATTGAGAAAGGCGTATTGAACCGTCTTCATTCTCAATGACGCGAACCATATCGCCACGAACGGCAATCTCTTCCGCCGAGCTGGGTTCGGCGCCACGGCTACGCGGGCTCAGGTAAGGGCGTGCCCAGCTCAAGCCTTCCCAGCCGATGGTCTGCAGGCCGCCCTTGCGGGTTAGTACCTGCATTTCACGACCACTGCTCTCTACCACAATGGCGGGGTGGAGAATGCCATAGTTGGGCGTGCGCTCAAGCACCTGCACCCAGTTGCTGACGTCGCCGTCGATTCCTTCGACTTCGGTCTGGCTGCGCTGGGCGGCCTGGCGAGCGGTCTGGCGGATTTCGGGCGACTCGGAAAGCTCCTCTTCAAGGCCTTGGGTGGCGGTCTGCTCCTGGGCTTCCACCAGACTGGCGGCAATGTCGCTCTGCTCCGGTCCGCGCCAGCCGTGGCGCAGGTCGTAGTCCGTCAATCCATTAGCAAGCGCCTCGTGGGCAAAGGGCTGCAGCTCACTATCGATCGTGGTGTAGATACGGTAGCCGCCGGTGTAGGCGTCGGCGCCAAAGCGTTCTACCGCGTACTGGCGGGCCATTTCGGAAACATAGGCGGCATCGACCTCAGCCTGGGTAAAGTGACGGCGGGCGGTGACCGGGTCCTGCACGGCTATCTGGTAGGTCTCGTCGTCGATGTAGCCTAGTTCGCGCATGCGGAACAGAATCCAGTTACGACGAATCAGCGAGCGTTCGGAGTTGGCCAGTGGGTTGAAGGCGGAAGGTGCCTTGGGTAGGCCCGCGATCATCGCCGTCTGCGCCAGGTTCAGCTCGGCAAGCGGTTTGTCGTAATAGGTTTCGGCGGCGGCAGCGATACCGTAGGCGCGGTTACCCAGGAATATCTTATTGACATAAAGCTCAAAGATTTCCTCTTTATTGAGTACCTGCTCCATTTGCAGTGCCAGCAGAATTTCACGAATTTTCCGTGTAAAGGTCTGGTCAAGCGTCAGCATGTAGTTACGTGCGACCTGCATGGTGATGGTCGAACCACCGGATTGAATGGTGCCACCGCTTTGCAAAAGCTCCACCGCGGCCCTGGCTAAGCCGCGTGGGTCGACGCCAGCATGGTCGAAATAGCTAGCATCCTCGGCAGCGATCAAGGCATTGATCATATCCTGCGGTATTTCATCGAAATTGATCGCCATGCGGCGCTCTTCACCAAACTCGCCAATCAATTTACCGTCGTTGGTAAAAATACGTAGCGGCGTATGCAGTTCGAAATCCTGCAGTTGGCGAACATCGGGGAGGCCCGGCGCAAAGTAAATGGCGGCTCCTACCACAGCTAACGCAGCGGCACCGACCAACGATACAATCAGAAAAAATAGCGACACGATAAGGGTTCGGAGAAACGTCATGTACGAAGAGCACCCTGGGAAGAATAAAAAGATCGGCATCTAAACGGCCGTATCATGCAATTGGCTGCCATTATAGGAAGCTGAGGCGGCGGCCACCAGTGTTGATATGCCGTAAATTCGATCGCGTGTGACTTAACTAAAAATCATGTAACCTCAAACCACATCTGAAAGACGGGCGACAAGTAGGCGGAGCCGAACCCAATATGCGCTTTCTGAAATCTGGTAAAGGTTTGATCGGCGTCGATATTACATCAGCGACCGTTAAGCTGCTTGAGCTAAAACAGTGCCATGATAATTACCAAGTAGAAAGTTATGCCGTAAGGCCATTACGCGAAGGCGCAGTGGTTGAACGCCGTATCCGCGATATTGATGACGTGGCTAGCGTACTTAGCCGTGCCGTTGAACATGCTAAACCCTCCACTCGCAAAGCAGCAGTGGCTGTTCCTGCCAGCGCGGCGATTACCAAAACGCTGAGCTTTCCAATCGGGCTGAGTGAAGAGGAGATCGAAGAGCGCATCGTGGCCGAATCAGACCGCCATATTCCCTTTCCGTTCAATGAGGTGGCGTTTGATTTTGAGTGTCTTGGGCCATCACCTTTTGACGATGAGCAGCAGCAGGTCGTGCTGGTGGCTTGTCGGCAACAGGACGTCACGCAACTGACTGAAACGTTGGAACGCGCCGGTTTGGAACCCGCAGCAGTAGATGTGGAGACCTTTGCCATGGAGCGTTCACTCGCCGAGCTTCGCCGTCAGTTGAAGGTCGATAATGATCCCACCGCGTGCGTTGGTTTAGTGGATATTGGGGCCAATATGAACGCCTTTCACGTCGTGCGGGGCGGGCATATTGTTTACACCCGCGATACGGTGTTTGGTGGTCGTCAGCTTACCGATGCGATTCGCGAACGCTACGATTTGAGCATGGAGGAGGCGGGATTCGCCAAAAAGCGGGGTGGGCTACCTGACGATTACCATGAGCGAGTACTGAATCCTTTTCTTGAAACCGTGGTACAGCAAGTGGGGCGCTCCTTGCAGCTCTACTACACCGCCGGGCGTCAGCAAGAGGTGAAGCACATAGTGTTGGCGGGTGGGTCGAGCGTGATTCCAGGACTGGCCGAACGTATTGCTGAGGATAGTGGTATGTCGGTGACCATTGCTAACCCTTTCCAACGTATGCAGGTTAATAAGCGCCTCAACCTTCAGGCGCTGACGAATGATGCACCAGCGATGCTGACCGCAGGTGGCTTGGCGATGAGAGTGAGCCAATGAGCATGACGATTAACCTGCTGCCCTGGCGGGAAGCTCAGCGAGAGCGAAGAACGCGCAAATTTTACGTGATCGTGGCTGGCATACTGGTACTGGGCGTAGTGCTTGGCCTGCTGATCTCGCACTATTACCAGCTTAAGCTAGCTGCTCAGCAGCAGCGCAATGCCTACGTTAGTGAGCATATCGAGCGCCTTAATGCTGATATTGAAGGCGTGTCACGCTACGCAACCGATGCCGAACGTTTAGGTGAGCAGATCGCAGTGTTTCAGGCGCTGCAAACCGAGCAAACGGACACCGTGCAGCTATTTAATGACGTGGCGAATAGCGTTGCTAACGGCGTTATTTTTCAACGCTTATCGAAAAATGGTAGCAGTGTCAGTGTCACCGCCGTGGCCGGTAGTGAACGTCAGGTTTCCGAGCAACTGCGCCGTATTGCAGCGCTGCCAGGTTTGAGCGTGCCTTTGCTGTCAGCGGTGGAAAGTGATCAAAACAGTACAGGTCGCCTATTTCGGTTTGAGGTAGAGCAAGTTGCCGATATATCACCGGCGGGGCGGGGTATAGAGCAGGATGTCGGTCAGGATCTAGAAAGGGGAGCGCCATGAGCCTGAGTCGCGAGCAGTGGGGCATTGAGTGGCAGCACCTGCGCGATGTTGATTGGCGTGATCTGGACGTTAAGGAAGCCGGTGGATGGCCACTGTTGTTAAAAGTGCTGAGCTGTTGCTTGGCCCTGCTGGTCGCGCTGTGTGTCATGCTGTGGCTAGTCGTGAGCGAACAGCGTGAAGCGTATATGGCGGCCCAGCGTAATGAGGTCAGGCTATTAAGCGAATACCGCAGTAAAGCCTCGGAAGCGGCCTTCTTACCGGAAATGCGGGAGCAGTTAGCTACCTTGGAAGGGCAAATGGCCCGTTTACGTACCATGCTGCCCACCGGTGCGGAAATCCCTGCACTGCTCGATAGCATTAGCGATGCCGCCGTCGACAACCGCCTTACCATTGAAACGATACGGCTGCGTCCAACGCTCACACAGGCTCATTATGTCGAGCAGCCGCTCGATATTCAGGTGCGCGGCAACTATCACCAGTTGGCACGCTTTAGTGCCGATATCGCGTCATTGCCCCGGATGGTGACTCAGCATGATTTTACTATGGAGCCCGTTGAGGGGCGCGGCGATACGCTGCGCCTATCCCTGTTAGCGCGTACTTATCGTTATGTTGAAGAGAGTGACCAGCCCTCTACGAATGGGGCGGATGCGTTATGAGGTGTCATCGAACAGCGCCTTATGGGGTGAAGATGGCCACGGTCATTACTCTGGCACTTGTGCTGACGGGCTGCGTGGATGCCGATTTAACTCAGCTTGAGCGCACCTTAGCTGATATTCGTCAGTCGCCAGGCGGTCAGCCGCCGGTCATTGCGGTCGCGCTGCCCGCAAGTCACCGCGTGTCTTATTTATACAGCGAAGACCGCAGCCCCTTTTTGCCGCCCGACGCTATTGCTCAGGAGAGCGCGAATCGTAGCGAGGGCGCGCTTGCGCCGGACCAGCAGCGCTCCCCAGAGCCTCTGGAGCGCTTTCCACTGCAGGACCTGCGATTGGTCGGTACGATGCGTATGGCGGGTCGGCAAGTGGCGCTGGTCGCCTCGCCGGATGGCAATGTGACCAGTGTGAAAGAGGGCAACTATATGGGCACCGACTACGGACGAATTGCTCAGATCAGCGCTCAAGACATCCGTGTCACCGAGCGGGTCTTTACCCAACGGGAAGGGTGGCAAGAGCGGCAAGTGTCGCTAGTCATCAACGAAAACAACGAGTAAGCGGATAATAACTCATGGCAGTTACAGCTTGGCGAATTACTCTTTCTATGGCCATGGCCGCACTATTTTTACTGATGCCTTCGCTGACAGTTGCATCGGTGTTAACGGGTGTTGATGCTCAGCCCGACGACAACGGGGGAGTCAATGTTGACCTTCTCTTCACCGGTGGCGTGCCCGAATTACGCAGCTACCGCTTAGACTCCCCTCCACGAGTGACGCTGGATTTGGCAGATACCCAAAATGGGCTAGCCAGCCGACGCCTGAGCATCAACAGCCGTGGCGTCGAGGAGATTACTGCCCTGGAGGGCAATGGTCGTACGCGCTTGGTCGTCAACCTCTCTGGGCCGCAGTCATTTACGTCTCGCGTGCTGGATGATCGTCTACGTATCACCTTTGCATCAGCCGCTAACCCTGCGGCCGATACCTCGCTTAATTCTTCGCCCATGCCGGTCGCCAGCGTCTCTTCGACGGGGCTGGAGACCGATGAAGGGCCACAGATTGAAAATATTGATTTTCGACGCGGCGCAGACGGCGCCGGACGGTTGCTGGTCACTTTTGACCGCGAAGGGGTTGTGGCGAACGTGCGCGAGGGTGGCCCCGACCAGGTGATGGTTGGTTTGCGCGATGTGACGATTCCTGACTCGCTTAACCAAGTCTACGATGTCACCGATTTTGCCACGCCGATTACGCGCATTACGCCCCGTACCAGTCAGGGTGATACCCAGTTGGTCATCGCTACCCAGGGTGCTTATGCGATGATCTCATCGCAAAGTGGCCGTACGCTGACGGTGGAAGTGCAGCCTGCCAGCCAGGAATCACAGCCCACTCAGGCCACCGGTGAACGATTTAATGGCGAGCGTTTGAGTCTTAATTTTCAAGATATCGAAGTGCGTTCAGTGCTAGCGACGCTGGCTGAATTTACCGGGCTGAACTTGGTGGCCAGTGACAGCGTCACCGGGCGCGTGACGCTCAACTTAAACGATGTCCCTTGGGATCAGGCGTTAGCGCTGATTCTGCAAAGCCAGGGATTATCGAGTCGTGAACAGGGCAATGTGATTGTCGTGGCGCCTGCCAGTGAGCTGGCTGACCTGGAACGCCAGGAACTAGAGGCGCGTAACCAGCGTGAGACGCTCTCGCCGTTGGTGACCGAGTTCATCGAGATCAAGTATGCCAGGGCCGAGGATTTGGCCCAGCTACTGCGCGGAGGCGATGGGGACGGTTTTGGGCTGCTCACCGAGCGGGGGCGCGTCAGCATTGATAACCGCACCAATACACTGCTGGTGCAAGATACCGCCGACCAAGTGAGCGATATCGTACGCACCATTGACCGCCTGGATGTTGCCGTTCGCCAAGTGCAAATAGAAGCGCGCATTGTTATTGCCCGAGACACTGCTTCCCGTGAACTAGGTATTAATTGGGGCATGTCGAGCACCCGCGGCTTTCAGGAGGGAGATGACGGTACCTTCAGCCGACGGGATATCAACCCCAATGGCATCAACCGGGCGCAGGGCGGCTTGGCGGTGGATTTAGGCGCTGCTTCAGGGCCGGGTACCGGCTTTAGCTTTGGCTACTTATCCGGTGATATCTTGTTGGATTTGGAGCTGCGCGCACTGGAAAGCGAAGGCAAGAGCCAGACCATTTCTCAGCCCCGCATCATTACCGCTAATCAGCGTACTGCCCGGATTAGCCAGGGTGAAGAGCGGGCGTTTCAAAGTGTGGATGGCAACGACAACCCGGATACCGAGTTCAAAGAGGCCGAGCTCTCACTGGAAGTTACCCCGCAGATTACCCCGGATAACCGCATTATCATGGATCTGGTGATCAAAAATGACAGCTTCCGTGAATCGGAGTTTGGTGGCGAACCACCGATTGATACCAACCAGATTGAGACCCAAGTTCTGGTAGATAACGGCCAAACGGTGGTGTTAGGCGGAATTTTGACCACCGAAGAGCTGCGCCAAATCGCCAAAACACCGCTTCTGGGCGATATTCCTTTACTGGGTAGACTGTTTCGCTATACCGAAGAGAGCAATGAAAAGGTAGAGTTGTTAGTCTTTATTACTCCACGACTCCTAGACGATGGCTTAACGGTTCGCTGATGCAGGATTTACCCAATTTATTTCTTATAGGCCCCATGGGGGCTGGCAAAAGCACCATTGGTCGCCTGTTGGCGGCGGAGCTTTCGCGTCCGTTTTATGACAGTGATCACGCCATCCAAGACCGCTGCGGGGCAGATATTCCGTGGATCTTCGACGTGGAAGGCGAGCAGGGCTTTCGGTTACGTGAAATTCATATGATCGATGAGTTGACCCGGCTTTCGTCCGTCGTAGTTGCCACCGGGGGCGGAGCGGTACTGCGCGAAGAGAATCGCCGCGCGCTGCGCGAGCGCGGCACGGTGGTGTATCTGTTGACCACGGTGGACCAGCAGCTTAAGCGAACGGCGAAAGATCGTAATCGGCCGTTATTACAGTGTGGTAATCGTGAGCAGGTGCTAAACGACATGTTTGCCCAGCGCGATCCGCTTTACCGTGCCACTTCGGATATTGCCGTGCGTACTGACCGGCGCAGCCCGCGAGCGGTGGTCAATGAAATTCTGCGCCGGGTGCATCGGCTGGTAGATCCGCTTGAGCCCTCATCTCCGCCTCATTCGGCTGGAACGTTTAACCATAAGGTATCGCAATGACCTCGACCGCCAGCGCGCAACGCACGCTTCACGTTGCTTTAGATGAGCGCAGTTACCCGATTCATATTGGGACAGGGTTGATCGGGCGAGCCGATACGTTGACGCCTTACTTGGCGGGAAACCAGGTAATGGTGGTCACCAACGAGACCATTGCGCCGCTCTATCTGGAAAAGCTCTGCGCTAGCCTGCCGGATCATTTGGATGTGCGCACGGTCGTGCTCCCTGATGGCGAGCAGTACAAAACCATCGAGCAGGTCAGCCGTATTTGGGATGCACTGCTTGAAGCCGGTTTTAACCGCCGCTGCACCCTGGTCGCCTTAGGCGGCGGGGTAATTGGCGATATGGTGGGTTATGCCGCTGCTTCCTATCAGCGCGGTGTGGCGTTTATCCAAGTGCCCACCACGCTGCTTTCCCAGGTGGATTCGTCGGTAGGCGGCAAGACCGGCGTTAACCACCCGCTGGGTAAAAATATGATCGGCGCTTTCTGGCAACCCAAAGCCGTGCTGGTGGATATCGATACCCTGAAGAGTCTGCCGCGTCGCGAGCTCTCCGCTGGTCTCGCCGAGGTGATTAAGTACGGTCTGATTCGCGACGAAGCGTTTTTAAGCTGGCTGGAAGCCAACATGACCGCCCTGCTTAATGTGATGCCTGAGGTCGTTGCCGAAGCCATAGCGCGCAGTTGCCAAATCAAAGCCGACATTGTCGCCGAAGACGAGACGGAACAGGGCGTACGTGCGCTGCTGAACCTGGGGCACACCTTTGGCCATGCCATTGAAGCGCACCAAGGCTACGGTAACTGGCTGCACGGCGAGGCAGTCGGCGCGGGAATGGCCATGGCGGCCACGCTTTCAAAGCAGTTGGGGTGGATTGATGATGCGGCGCTGGCACGCAGTTTGGCGGTGATTGAGAGTGCCGAGTTGCCATTGGCAGCGCCGGACAACATGTCCAGCGACGACTTTCTGGCCCGCATGCGGCTGGATAAGAAAAATATTGATTCCCGCCTGCGCCTGGTGTTGCTCAACGCATTGGGCGATGCCTGTGTTAGCGATGCCACGCCCATTGAAGTTCTCCGCTCGCTGCTGGATAGCTATCCGCGCCGCTGAGCGGCGAACGGTCATCCAACCAACTCATTCGGTAACCAATCAGCCAACGCCCGCTGAATAACACCACTTTGCAACTTGAGTGGTGTCATTCAGCGGGTTTTTCTTCATGCCCCTTTTCTTCATGCACTATTTTTGCCAGGAAGCAGAACACTGTTTCTATATAATCCGTATGCCTTATGCACTATCGGCATGGGTTAATTGAGGTATGCTAGACTAAAGTCTAGTGGAAAATAAATCACCTCGAAATAGCGTTTCCTTTCGTTACAAGTGCTTGAAGTGTATGTGTTTTTTCCTTTAGTAAGAATGCAAATACAGGATTTGAAAAGAGTTTCTCTAACGTTATAAGCGCCAAGCGATTGCGCAAAGTGGGCGCCAATCGCTATGCTGGCCGGCCATTTTCTTGCGGCAGCGAACGTGGGAAATACCCCATTCTGGGCAGGTTGTAAGCACTATAAAAAAAGCAAAACCGCCCTTTATACCATAAGCACGCTGCTAAAAAAATACGCTGACTAGTAGAGGCACGCCCATGAATAGAGGTCTTCACCAGCCTGGCGAGTTTCGCGATAACTGTGGTTTTGGCCTGATTGCTCATATGGAAGGCCAGGCTAGCCACGATTTGCTGAAAACTGCCATTGAATCCCTGACCTGCATGACCCACCGGGGCGGTATTGCTGCCGACGGAAAAACCGGCGACGGCTGTGGTTTGCTACTTAAAATGCCCACCCCGTTCATGCAGGCGCTGGCCAAAGAGGCATTTGATGCCGACTTGGGCGAACGCTTTGCCGTGGGCGTGGTCTTCCTGCCGAATGATGACGAGCGTGAAGCGCATGCTCGCGACACCCTGACGCGTGAGCTTGAAGCGCGTGGCCTCAACGTGTTGGGCTGGCGCGATGTGCCTACCGACGCCAGCGTTTGTGGCCCTATGGCGCTTGACTGCCTGCCGCGTATTCGTCAGCTTTTTGTAAAGCCGGGGCTGGGTGAGCACTTCGATGTTGACCTCTTTATGGCCCGTCGCCGTGCTGAACAAGCGCTGCGCGACGAAGAAGATTTCTATGTCGCCTCCCTTTCGTCAGAAGTGGTCTCCTATAAAGGCTTGGTCATGCCGGAAGACCTGCCGGCCTTTTATAAAGACTTGAATGATCCGCGTCTGGAAACCGCCATTTGCGTTTTCCACCAGCGCTTCTCTACCAATACTGCACCTCGCTGGCCGTTGGCACAGCCGTTCCGCCTGCTGGCCCACAATGGCGAGATCAACACCATTGAGGCTAACCGTGGCTGGGCGAATTCGCGTAAAGCCAACTTCGTTAACGAGCGCCTGCCGGATATCACCGAGCTGGACGAAATCGTCAACACCACTGGTTCTGACTCCTCCAGCATGGACAACATGCTGGAAGTGCTGCTGACCGGCGGTATGGAGCTGCACCGTGCGGTACGCATGATGGTGCCGCCCGCGTGGCAAAACGTCGAAACCATGGATGCCGAGCTGCGCGCCTTCTACGAATACAACTCCATGCACATGGAGCCGTGGGACGGCCCTGCGGGCGTGGTGATGACCGACGGTCGTCAAGCGGTGTGTATGCTTGACCGTAACGGCCTGCGCCCGGCGCGCTGGGTCATCACCAAAAATGGCTACATTACCCTGGCCTCGGAAACCGGCACCTACGGCTATCAGCCGGAAGACGTGGTGGCGAAAGGTCGCGTTGGTCCTGGCCAAATGCTCGCCGTGGATACTGAAACCGGGGAAGTACTGCACACCACCGACATCGATCAGCGGCTAAAGTCTGCTTACCCCTACAAGCGCTGGTTGAAGCAGGAAGCCAGCTACCTGGAGTCGGCACTGACTGAGCTGGCGCGTTTCCAGAGCATGGATACCGATGCGCTCAGCGTGCAGCAGAAGCTATTCCAGGTGAGCTTTGAAGAGCGCGACCAGGTGCTGCGTCCGTTAGCGGAAAGCGGCCAGGAAGCGGTGGGCTCAATGGGCGACGATACGCCGATGGCGGTGCTGTCGAGCCGTCCGCGCCTGCTGACGGATTTCTTCCGCCAGAAGTTTGCCCAGGTCACCAACCCGCCCATCGACCCTCTGCGTGAAGCGATCGTCATGTCGCTGGAAACCTGCTGTGGCGCCGAGCTCAACGTCTTTAAAGCGACGCCTGAGCACGCTCACCGCTTGATTTTGACCACGCCGGTGCTGTCGCCGCGTAAATTTACCGCGTTGGTTAGCCAGGATGACCCGGCCTTTGCCAGCCACACCATGTCACTGGGTTATGACCCTGAGCAGCAAAGCTTGCACCAAGCGCTCAAGGCCCTGTGTGAAGAGGCCGAAGCGAAAGTGCGCGCCGGTAAAGTCATTCTTGTGCTCACCGATGCAGAGCTGGCGAAAGGGCTTATCCCCATCCAGGCCGCCTTGGCCGTGGGTGCCGTGCACTCTCACTTAGGCCGTTTGGCGCTGCGTCCCAACGCCAATATCGTGGTGGAAACCGGCTACGCCCGTGACGCTCACCAAATGGCGGTGCTGTTTGGCGTGGGGGCGACGGCGGTTTATCCGTGGCTCGCTTATCAGGTCATGGCGGATATGCACCGCACCGGCGAGCTAACCGGCAACCCGGCCGACGGCCGCGAGAACTACCGGAAAGGCCTGCAGAAAGGCTTGTTCAAGATCCTGTCTAAAATGGGTATCTCGACGCTGGCCTCCTACCGCGGCTCAATGCTGTTCGAGGCCGTAGGTCTGGCGGACGAAGTAATGGATCTGTGTTTTGTTGGTATGGCGTCGCGCATTCAGGGGGCCGGTTTTGCCGAGCTTCAGATGCAGCAGACGCTGCTGGCGAAAGATGCCTGGATTCCGCGTAAAGGAATTTCCCAGGGGGGCATGTTCAAGTATGTTCACGGTCACGAGTATCACGCCTACAACCCCGATGTAGTGATGTCACTGCAGGCAGCGGTACAGGAAGGCAGCTACACCAAATGGAAGAAGTTCGCCCAGTTGGTGAACGAGCGTCCGGTGGCGACCATTCGTGACTTGCTCAAGCTCAAGCCTGCGGAAACCCCGATTGCGCTGGAAGAAGTGGAGCCGGTTGAAGATCTGCTGCCCCGCTTTGATAGCGCGGGTATGTCGCTGGGTGCGCTTTCGCCGGAAGCCCACGAAGCCCTGGCCCAGGCCATGAACGAAGCGGGTGGTCGCTCCAACTCCGGTGAAGGCGGCGAAGACCCGTCGCGCTACGGCACTATTCGCAGCTCGAAAATCAAGCAGATCGCCTCCGGCCGGTTTGGCGTTACCCCGGCGTACCTGGTCAATGCGGAAGTGCTGCAGATCAAAGTCGCCCAGGGTGCCAAGCCCGGTGAGGGTGGTCAGCTGCCCGGTGGTAAAGTGAACCAGTTGATTGCCCGGCTGCGCTACGCGGTGCCCGGTGTGACGCTGATTTCACCGCCACCACACCATGATATTTACTCTATCGAAGATTTGGCTCAGCTGATTTTTGACCTCAAACAGGTCAATCCAGAAGCTCAAGTGTCGGTGAAGCTGGTATCCGAGCCGGGTATCGGCACGATCGCCACCGGTGTGGCCAAGGCCTATGCGGATTTGATTACCGTGTCAGGCTACGACGGCGGTACCGCCGCAAGCCCGCTGACCTCCATCAAGCACGCGGGTTCGCCCTGGGAGCTGGGGCTTCCTGAAGTGCATCAGGCGCTGCGCATCAACGGCCTGCGCGACAAGATTCGCCTACAGACCGATGGCGGCCTGAAAACCGGTTTGGATGTTGTCAAAGCAGCGATTCTAGGTGCGGAGAGCTTTGGGTTTGGCACCGCGCCGATGGTAGCGTTGGGCTGTAAGTACCTGCGCATCTGCCACCTCAATAACTGTGCCACCGGGGTCGCCACTCAGGATGATTTCCTGCGCGGCGAGCACTTCCGCGGCACCGTGGATATGGTCAAAAACTACTTCCGCTTTATTGCCGAAGAAGTGCGCGAGCTGATGGCAGTATTGGGCGTGCGCAAGTTGACCGATCTAATTGGCCGTACTGACCTGTTGGAAGTGTTGGAAGGAAATACTGCGTCTCAGCGTAAGCTTGATCTGACCCCGCTGCTGACTAACGATTTTGTACCTAAAGATGCGCCACAGTTCTGCACCGTTAGCCGTAACGTGCCCCACGATCCCGGTGCTAAAAACCAGGAAGTGCTGGCGGCGCTGAAAGACGCTATCGAAAGTCAGTCGGGCGGGGAGTTTAACTTCACCATTACCAACTGTGACCGCAGCGTAGGCGCATTAACCTCTGGTGCGATTGCCAAGCGTTACGGTGAGGATGGCCTGGAAACTGCGCCGGTCACGGCTAACTTTGTCGGCGTGGCGGGGCAGAGCTTCGGGGTGTGGAACGCCCGTGGCCTTAACCTCTACCTGGAAGGTGATGCCAACGATTACGTCGGCAAGGGCATGAACGGCGGCAGCATCGTGATTGTGCCGCCTAAAGTCAGCCAGTTTGAGAGCCATAAAACGGCCATCATCGGTAACACCTGCCTTTATGGCGCCACCGGCGGGACGCTGTTTGCGGCCGGTACCGCGGGCGAGCGCTTTGCAGTGCGTAACTCGGGCGCTTCCGCCGTGATTGAAGGCGCGGGGGATCACTGCTGCGAATATATGACCGGCGGTTTGGTCTGTGTACTCGGTGAGACCGGCGTGAACTTTGGCGCGGGCATGACCGGTGGGTTTGCCTATGTGTTGGATGAAGAGCGCACCTTCGTGGACAAGTACAACCACGAGCTGGTCGAGATTCATCGCGTCAACACCGAGGCCATGGAGGCGTATCGTCGTCACCTGCGTGAAATGATCGAAGCCTATGTGGCCGCAACGGGTTCCGCGCGTGGGGCGGCTATTTTGGAAGACTTCAGCGACTATGCGCGTCACTTCTGGCTGGTTAAGCCAAAAGCGGCCAGCTTGGGTAGTTTGCTGGATCAGTCTCGGCGTCAGCCGCAATAACCCGCTTATGCCCCTTACGCTGACAGGAGAGAGATCATGGCTAACCGTTTAAATAACGATTTTCAGTTTGTCGATGTGGGTCGTAAGGACCCACAGAAGAAAGATGCCCGCGCCCGTGCCAAAGAGTTTGCGGAGATTTATGAGCCGTTCAAACCCACCGATGCGGCCAGTCAGGCGCATCGCTGCCTGCATTGCGGCAACCCGTACTGCGAGTGGAAGTGCCCGGTGCATAACTACATCCCCAACTGGCTCCAGCTGGTGGTGGAAGGCAACATTATTGAAGCCGCTGAGCTTTCTCACAAAACCAACTCGCTGCCCGAGGTGTGTGGCCGCGTGTGCCCCCAGGATCGTCTGTGTGAGGGCGACTGCACGCTGAACGACGGCTTTGGTGCGGTAACCATTGGTTCGGTGGAGAAGTACATCACCGATACGGCGTTTGCCATGGGCTGGCGTCCGGACATGTCTCACGTTACCTGGACCGACAAGAAGGTCGCTATTATCGGTGCAGGCCCTGCTGGCTTGGGCTGTGCCGACATTCTGGCCCGTAACGGCGTCAAGCCGGTGGTGTTCGACAAGTACCCGGAAATCGGCGGTCTGCTGACCTTTGGTATTCCCGAGTTCAAGCTGGAAAAGAGCGTGATGGAGCGCCGTCGTGCGGTTTTTGAGGAGATGGGCGTCGAGTTTCGCCTCAATACCGAAATCGGCACCGATATCGAGTTTGAAACCTTGATGCAGGAGTACGACGCGGTCTTCCTGGGGATGGGGACTTATAAATATATGGAAGGCGGCTTCCCTGGCGAAGATCTGCCCGGCGTGTACAAGGCGCTGGACTTCCTGATTGCTAACGTCAACCGCTGCCTGGGTTTTGAAAAAGACCCCGAAGATTACATCTCCATGGAAGGCAAGCGTGTGGTCGTGCTGGGCGGCGGTGATACGGCGATGGACTGTAATCGTACGTCCATTCGCCAGAACGCTACCAGCGTGACCTGCGCGTATCGTCGTGACGAAGGCAACATGCCAGGGTCGCGCCGTGAAGTCTCCAATGCCCGTGAAGAGGGCGTGGAGTTTCTGTTCAACCGTCAGCCGGTCGCGGTCGTCGGTGAAGAGAAGGTCGAAGGCGTGAAGGTGGTACGTACACGTTTGGGTGAGCCGGACGAAAACGGACGCCAGCGCCCTGAAGTGGTACCCGGCTCTGAAGAGATCATCGCGGCGGATGCCGTGGTCATTGCTTTCGGCTTCCAGGCAAGCCCAGCGCCGTGGTTCGATAGCTCTAATATCCAAGTTGACGAGCGCGATCGTGTCACTGCGCCGGAGCACGGTCAGTACGCCTTCCAAACCAGCAACGAAAAAATCTTTGCCGGTGGCGATATGGTGCGCGGCTCTGATTTGGTGGTCACGGCAATTTATGAAGGCCGCCAGGCTGCAGAAGGCATTCTGGATTACCTGGGCGTGTAGAGCACGCCTGACGCATAGAGCAGCACCAGGGGTAGGTCGTAGCGAGGGTCTTTTGTCATGGATGACAAAAGTAGCGCCCATGGATGGGTTCACAGCGCCCTCGCGGAGACCTATCGCTGGTGCGATTGCACGAGTGTGATTAGGTTGAGTAGGATTTGACTGCTCAGTTCAAATTGAGCCTTAGGTCGTAATCTGCTAGTCTGTCGACCCATCCTGGCGTGGCTTTCTGCCGTGCCTTCTGATCACGTTTCGACAGGTTATCCATGACACGATATATCTTCGTGACCGGCGGCGTTGTGTCCTCTCTTGGCAAGGGCATCGCCTCCGCCTCGCTTGCGGCGATTTTAGAGGCCCGCGGCCTTAAGGTCACCATGCTCAAGCTCGACCCGTACATCAACGTGGATCCGGGTACCATGAGCCCTTTCCAGCACGGTGAGGTGTTCGTCACAGAAGATGGCGCCGAAACCGACCTTGATCTCGGGCATTACGAGCGCTTTATTCGCACCAAAATGACCCAGCGCAACAACTTTACGACCGGTCGGGTTTACGAGCACGTACTGCGTAAAGAGCGCCGTGGTGACTATCTAGGCGGCACCGTTCAGGTGATTCCGCATATCACCGATGAGATTAAAGAGCGGGTTTACGCGGGCGGTGAAGGTTTTGATGTGGCGCTGGTGGAAATCGGCGGCACGGTCGGTGATATCGAATCACTGCCTTTCCTTGAGTCCATTCGCCAAATCCGTAGTGAACAGGGCGCTAACCGTGCGCTTTTTATGCACCTGACCCTGGTGCCCTACATCAAAACGGCGGGTGAGACCAAAACCAAACCGACCCAGCACAGCGTTAAAGAGCTGCGCTCCATCGGTATCCAACCGGACATTCTGATTTGCCGCAGCGAAGTTGAGCTGGAAGAGAGCGAGCGTCGCAAAATCGCCCTGTTTACCAACGTCGAAGAGCGTGCCGTGGTACCCCTGCAGGATGCCGATACGATCTATCGCATTCCGCTGATGCTCCATGAGCACGGTCTGGATGAGATCGTTTGCGATAAGCTGCGCCTGGAAGCCCCGGAAGCCGATTTATCCGAGTGGGTGAAGGTACTCGATGCCAAGCTCAACCCGCTCAAATCCGTCAGTATTGCCATGGTCGGTAAGTACATGGAGCTGCTGGATGCCTACAAGTCGCTCAACGAAGCGCTGATTCATGCTGGCATCCAAGGTCGCATTAAGGTCAACGTCGACTATATTGACTCCGAAGACATTGAGCGCCACGGCACCGAGCGTTTGGCGGGCAAAGATGCCATTCTGGTACCCGGCGGTTTTGGCGAGCGCGGCGTAGAGGGCAAGATTTTGACTGCCCAGTTTGCGCGCGAAAATAACGTGCCCTATCTGGGTATTTGCCTGGGTATGCAGGTAGCGGTGATTGAGTTCGCTCGCAACGTGGCAGGATGGAAAGACGCCAACTCTACTGAGTTTACCCACGATACCCAGCACCCGGTGGTGGGTCTGATTACTGAGTGGTTAAATCCGGAAGGCAAAATCGAGTTACGCGATGCGGCGTCTGATTTAGGCGGCACCATGCGCTTAGGGGGGCAGGTATGTCATCTCGAAACCGGCACCAAAGCGCGCGAAGCCTACGGCTCGGATGAGATTGTTGAGCGTCACCGCCACCGCTTCGAGGTCAATAACCAGTTTATCGATGAGCTCGAGAAGGCGGGACTGGTTATTTCGGGCAAGAGTGTCGACCAATCACTGGTTGAAGTGATTGAGCTGGCTGACCACCCTTGGTATGTGGCCTGTCAGTTCCATCCGGAGTTCACCTCCACGCCGCGTGATGGTCACCCGCTCTTCTCGGGGTTTGTGAACGCCGCGTTAGAGCATAAGACTGCGCGTAATCGCGCCCATGCGCATTCTCAGGAATAAGAGGGCAAAAGCATGGCTTCTCAAGAGCGTCATATTAACGTAGCCGGCTTAACCGCCGGCAATTCCTTGCCGCTGATGCTGCTAGGTGGCATGAACGTGCTGGAATCTGCTGAGCTTGCCGACGAAGTTGCCCAAGCCTACGTCACGGTGACCCAGAAGCTGGGTATGCCCTACGTTTTCAAGGCCAGCTTTGATAAAGCTAATCGCAGTTCGATTCACTCCTACCGCGGGCCGGGTATCGAGAAAGGGCTGCAAATACTGGCCGATATCAAAGCCCGCTACAACGTGCCGATCATCACCGACGTGCACGAACCCTGGCAGGCTGAGGCAGCGGCGGAAGTGGCCGATATTATCCAACTGCCCGCCTTTTTGGCCCGTCAAACCGATCTGGTGGTCGCCATGGCCAAAACCGGCGCGGTCATCAATATCAAGAAGCCGCAGTTTTTGGCGCCCCATGAAATGCGCCATATCATCAGCAAGTTTCAGGAAGCGGGTAACGACCAGCTGATGCTTTGCGAACGCGGCTCAAGCTTTGGTTACAACAACCTTATCGTTGATATGCTTGGCTTTGGTGATATGAAGCAAACCGGCTATCCGGTGTTTTTTGATGTGACCCACGCGCTGCAACGTCCTGGTGGGCGTGCGGACAGTGCCGATGGTCGCCGCGCCCAGGTGGCGGAATTAGCACGGGCTGGCGTAGCGGTCGGGCTAGCAGGGCTGTTTTTAGAAGCTCACCCTGACCCTGATAATGCCAAATGCGATGGCCCCTGTGCTTTACCGCTTGATCAGTTGGAGCCATTCCTAACCCAGCTTGCCCAGTTGGATGCACTGGTTAAGGGGTTTGAACCGCTAACGATTCGCTAAGCCGTGTTCAGCGAATCAGGGGTTTGCTAATAAGAGCGCCATTTTAATAACTTTATCTGCTTTACAGTAAAGGATACTGCCATGACCAAGATTGTTGCTATCAGTGCGTTGGAAGTGCTCGATTCACGTGGTAACCCCACTGTGCAGGCGCACGTTCGCCTTGCTAGTGGTGCTGTTGGTGAAGCCTGTGCCCCTAGCGGTGCCTCAACCGGTTCCCGGGAAGCGTTAGAGCTGCGCGATGGTGATAAGTCGCGCTACCTGGGCAAAGGCGTGCTGAAAGCAGTCGATGCGGTCAATGGCAAAATCCGCGATGCGTTACTGGGCATGGATGCACGTGATCAGCGCGGTTTAGACGATGCCATGCTGGCGCTGGATGGCACTGAAAACAAAGCGAACCTGGGCGCCAACGCTATTTTGGCCGTTTCACTGGCGGCGGCTAAAGCAGCCGCTAACGCCAAAGGCGTGCCGTTGTATGCCCATATTGCCGAGCTTTACGGTCAGCCGGGTCAGTACAGCATGCCGGTACCGATGATGAATATCATCAATGGCGGCGAGCACGCCGATAACAACGTCGATATCCAGGAATTTATGGTTCAGCCGGTAGGCGCGCCTAATTTCCGTGAAGGGCTGCGCATGGGCGCGGAAATTTTCCACGCGCTGAAGAAAGTGCTCTCAGCAAAAGGCCTCTCCACCTCAGTCGGCGACGAGGGCGGCTTTGCGCCTGACTTGGCGTCTAACGCTGATGCCTTGGCAGTGATCAAACAAGCCGTAGCTGATGCCGGTTACGAGCTGGGTAAAGACGTTACCCTGGCGCTGGACTGTGCTTCTTCTGAATTCTATAAAGACGGTCAATACAACCTTTCCGGTGAAGGCAAAAGCTACGACGCCGAGGGCTTTACCGATTATTTGGCCGGTCTGTGTGCTGAGTACCCGATTGTGTCCATCGAAGACGGCATGGATGAATCCGACTGGGCGGGCTGGAAAGCGTTAACCGACAAGCTGGGTGATAAAGTGCAGCTGGTGGGTGACGATCTGTTCGTGACCAATACCAAGATTCTCAAGCGCGGTATCGATGAGCAGATCGGTAACTCTATCTTGATCAAGTTCAATCAGATCGGCTCGCTCTCGGAGACGCTGGATGCCATCAAGATGGCCCAGGATGCTGGCTTTACTGCGGTCATTTCGCACCGCTCTGGTGAAACCGAAGACACCACCATTGCTGATTTGGCGGTAGGTACCTGCGCCGGTCAAATTAAGACGGGTTCGCTGTGTCGCTCTGATCGGGTTGCCAAGTACAACCGTTTGTTGGTGATTGAAGCGGAGCTGGGTGAGGTGACCTATCCTGGCCTAAAAGCCATTAAGGGTCAGTAAGCGCCTATATCGAGTGAGCTTTTTGGATGGCTTGTAAGAGATGTCTTAAGATTTTGTAAGAGATATCTTACAAATGCCGACGTGAATCGCTCGGTTTATAGTAAGAAAAAACGAAATTTTCCACTAATTGAAATTTAAGTAATTGTTTTTAAAAAAATTGTGGAAATAAGGCGAGCCGCTAAGGCTCGCCTTTTTGCATTTTGGGCTTGTTGAGAAGCGGCCATGATCTGCCACAATGCACGCAGGACAAGGGGAGGCAGGGATGCTTCAGACAGGATGCAACGGGACGTAGGTCAGATGCGCCGGGTGATACAGTGAGGTGAGCCCCGGCAGGGAAGTCATCTGAAGAGGTTGATCCAGGGAGTGGTCAGAGGAAGTGCTTGGAGCGGGCGGCCTACGGGTCGCCTTTTTTTTGCCTGTCATTAGACGGCATAATTTTGGTGACAAAAAAACCAGCGCCTGGGAGAAGCAGGAGCGCTGGGTTTAAGAGCAGTACTTAATTGGGGCGATCTAAGATTAGCGCCTAAGACTAGCGCTCTAATTTCTCGAGTTTACCAGGTTTGCCATCCCACTCTTCGGCGTCAGGCAGCGGTTCTTTGCGCTCGGCAATGTTGGGCCATACTTCGGCCATCTCGGCGTTAATCTCAATAAATGCCTCTTGGCCATCCGGTAGCTCATCCTCGGAGAATATCGCCTCGGCGGGGCACTCGGGCTCACACAGCGCGCAGTCGATACACTCGTCAGGATGAATGACCAGGAAGTTCGGGCCCTCGTAAAAACAGTCGACCGGGCAGACTTCCACACAGTCGGTGTATTTGCACTGGATGCAGTTCTCGGTAACGACAAACGTCATCTTGCTATCCCTCTTGCAGGGCCGGGTAACTCCCAGCCATGGTCAATCGTGAATGGTTATAAATCAGCCGTTTTTTATAAGCTAAAAGTTTGAGCGACATTCTAGTGGTGCGCTTACCTGGCGGCAAGCGCCATATGATTCCAGTTGGTAGCAATCCCAGTACAGGTTTCCGCGGGAGCACTACTTTCGACATCTGACCGCCATGGATGGCGGAAATGCCGGAATAGTCGGGAACATTTTCCGGCCCTGTCGAAAGACCCTCGCTTCAACCTGTCCTGACATCTGAATCTCACTTATAGACTTTATTCTATAAGCACCATTAGATCAGGTCTCGCCACTGATACAACAGTGATAGCGCTTCCCGCGGCGTTAAGTCATCCATATCGACATTTTCCAATGCCTCAACCACCGGATGCGGTGCGGCGGCAAACAGGTCGTTTTGCTGGGGCGTGTTCCGCGGTGCCTGTGCCGTATTGTCCACATCGCGCTGCTCAAGGCTCATCAGCTTCTCACGAGCCCGCTTAATCACATGGCTTGGGACACCCGCCAACTGAGCCACCTGCAAGCCGTAGCTTTGACTGGCTGGACCCGCCTCAATGCGGTGCATAAACACAATGCTATCGCCATGTTCGGTCGCCGTTAAATGAATATTGGCAACTCCTTCAGCGTGCTCAGGCAGGGCGGTCATCTCAAAGTAGTGAGTCGCAAACAACGTTAGCGCTCTTCCTTTCGCTAAGTATTCAGCGCTGGCCCAGGCCAGTGAAAGCCCATCAAAAGTGCTGGTGCCACGACCAATCTCATCCATCAAGATCAAGCTTTGTTGGGTCGCGTTGTGCAGAATATTGGCCGTTTCGGTCATCTCGACCATAAAGGTGGAGCGTCCGCCTGCCAGATCATCCGACGAGCCAATGCGGGTAAATATCCGATCCAGTGGGCCGATTTCGGCGGCATCGGCGGGCACAAAGCTGCCGCAGTGTGCGAGCAGGGCAATTAGCGCCGTTTGGCGCATATAGGTCGATTTACCGCCCATATTGGGACCGGTAATGATCAGCATATGCCGGTCAGGGTTGAGCGTCACATCGTTGGGCACAAAGGGCGTTTCGCTGACCTGCTCAACCACCGGGTGCCTTCCCGCCTCGATATGAATACCGGTGGTGTTACTTAGGGTGGGTCGAACCCAGCTTAGCGCCTCTGCGCGTTCGGCAAACGCGCACAGTACATCCAGTTCTGACAGCGCTTGGGAGGTGCTCTGCAGCGCATGCAGGCTGTCGTTGAGGTCGGCCAGTAGGCGGTCATAAAGCCATTTTTCACGGGTCAACGCGCGAGATTTGGCGGAAAGTGCCTTATCTTCAAACTCTTTGAGTTCAGGGATAATAAACCGCTCGGCGTTTTTAAGCGTCTGACGGCGAATATAGTCAACGGGTGCTTGCTGGGCCTGTGAACGGGGTAGCTCGATAAAGTAGCCATGGACCCGATTATAGCCGACTTTGAGATTGGCAAGCCCCGTTCGCTCGCGCTCGCGAAGCTCAAGCTGAATGAGATAATCACCTGCATTCTCTGCCATGCCGCGGTGCTCATCCAGCTCGGCGTCAAAGCCATCGGCGATGACGCCCCCGTCACGGATCACTACCGGCGGATTTTCGACCAGCGCCCGGCTGAGCATGTCGGCCATTTCCGGGTAGGGGCGGATATGCGGGCGCAGGTTGTCCAGCGCACTACCGCTCTCTACCTCGCTGAGCTGCTGCTCCAGTTCCGGGAGCGTTACCAGTGCATCCCTCAGGCGTGCCAGATCGCGCGGACGGGCGCTGTACAGCGCAACGCGAGCCAGAATACGCTCTACATCACCTACGGCGCTCAGGGTCTCACGCAGCGGCATATAGGCAGCATCAACGCTTAATAGCGCCACTCCTGCATGACGGGCCTGGACGATCTCGCGCTGACGCAGTGGGCGATTGAGCCAGCGTTTGAGTAATCGGGACCCCATGGCAGTGGTACAGGTGTCCAGCACGCTGGCCAGGGTGTTATCGCTATTGCCACCCAGGTTAATATCGATTTCCAGATTACGTCGGCTGGCGGCGTCGATCACCACGGCATCATCGCGATTCTCAACGCTGATCGCGGTTACGTGGGGCAGGCGCGAGCGCTGAGTGTCGCGGGCGTAATCGATCAGCACTCCGGCGGCAATCAGTGCCGTGGTTAAGTGCGCGCAGCCAAAGCCGCGTAAATCCTGCACTTCAAACTGGTCGCACAAGCTGCGGGTAGCGCTCTCCAGGTCAAACAGCCACTCGCCCTGGCGGCGCAGGCTGCGCTTTTGTGACCAGGCATCGGGTAGCGTCAGGCTTTCGGGCACTAGTAACTCGGCCGGGGAGAGGCGCGTCAGCTCGGCAAGCATTTCGGCTTCGCTGGCTACTTCCAGTACGTTAAAGCGGCCGCTGGAAAGCTCCAGCCAGGCAAGGCCCCAACTCTCTTTGCCAGGAGAAACGGATACCAGCACGTTGTCGCGGCGTGCATCCAACAGCGCTTCATCGTGGAGCGTGCCGGGCGTAACGATACGCACGACCTGGCGGTCAACGGGCCCCTTGCTGGTAGCAGGGTCGCCAATCTGTTCGCAGATCGCTACCGATTCACCACCGGCGACAAGGCGGGCTAGATAGCCTTCAGCACTATGGTAAGGTACGCCCGCCATCGGGATCGGCTTGCCACCCGACTGCCCACGCTGGGTAAGGGTAATATCCAGCAGCGCGGCGGCGCGCTTGGCGTCGTCGAAAAAAAGCTCATAAAAATCCCCCATCCGGTAAAACAGCAGTACCTCGGGGTGTTCACGTTTGATCTTTAAATATTGCGTGATCATCGGTGTGTTGGGGGGAATGGCCTGTGACATGAGCGTCCTGATTGAGCGTAGCGTAAGCCAACTCGGCTTACGGCCTGTTCATTGGATATATGCTTTATATAAGTCTTTGAGCGATTTTTTGAGAAAGCTAAGCGCAGTATTCTACGCTTATCTGACGACTGACTTGAAGGAGTGGTAATAGTGCCCAGCGTATCTAGCCTGAAAAATCTTGATTTAACGCTACTGGCTCAGCGTCTTGGGTGGCTATGTCAGCAGTTGAACATAGAGGTGACCGCCGCGGAGTCGTGTACGGGTGGGGGCATTGCCAGTGCGATTACCGGGGTGGCGGGTAGCTCCACCTATTTTACGACCGGCTATGTGACCTACGCGAATGCGGCTAAAACGCGCTTACTGGGGGTGCCTGAGAGCACGCTGGCCGAACACGGTGCCGTCAGTGAGGCGGTGGTCAAAGCCATGGTGCTTGGCGCCTGTCGTGAAAGTGGCGCTGACTTAGCCGTTGCCGTTAGCGGTGTTGCTGGCCCGGATGGCGGGAGCGCTGAAAAACCGGTGGGGACTGTCTGGTTGGCCTGGGGAGACGGTGCCGATCAGCAGGCTGAGTGTTTTCACTTTCCCGGTGACCGCCAAGCGGTGCGCGAGCAGGCTGTGCACCAGGCGCTGGCGGGATTGGTAGCGCGTCTGGATGCCCGTGTAAAAGCGAGCAAGACGAAATAGTTGAGAGAAAGCGTGATCAAGGATTTGTTTACGGCACAATCTTTGGCATACTACTGGGTAATTATACAGCTTGTTATGAGGAATCTCTGAATGGCTCAGGATGACAACCGCACAAAAGCGCTAAACGCTGCACTTACCCAAATCGACCGTCAGTTCGGCAAGGGCACCGTTATGCGTCTAGGCGACGCTCCGCGTGTCGTCATGCCGTCGGTTTCCACCGGTTCATTGGGTTTGGATATTGCGCTCGGCATCGGCGGTCTACCGTTTGGCCGAGTTTGTGAAATCTTTGGCCCGGAATCATCGGGTAAAACGACCCTGACCCTTTCGGTGATTGCTCAGGCGCAAAAGCAGGGCAAAGTGTGTGCCTTCGTGGATGCCGAGCACGCGCTTGACCCCAGCTACGCAGAAAAACTGGGCGTTAACCTGGATGATCTGCTGGTCTCCCAGCCGGATACCGGTGAGCAGGCGCTGGAAATTACCGACATGCTGGTACGCTCCGGCGGTGTCGACGTGATTGTTATCGACTCGGTGGCTGCGTTGACCCCGCGGGCTGAAATCGAAGGCGAAATGGGTGATTCCCACGTTGGACTGCAAGCGCGTTTGATGTCTCAGGCGCTGCGTAAAATCACCGGTAATATCAAAAATGCCAACTGCCTGGTGATCTTCATCAACCAGATCCGCATGAAGATCGGCGTGATGTTCGGTAGTCCTGAAACCACCACCGGCGGTAATGCACTTAAGTTCTACGCCAGTGTGCGTCTGGATATTCGCCGCACCGGCTCGGTGAAAGTCGGTGATGAAGTCACCGGTAACGAAACCCGCGTGAAAGTGGTCAAAAACAAGGTGGCACCGCCATTCCGTCAGGCTGAGTTCCAGATTCTTTACGGCAAGGGTATCTATCACGCCGGTGAAGTTATCGACCTGGGCGTGCAGTGCAATCTGGTCGATAAAGCAGGTGCCTGGTACAGCTATAAAGGCAAGAAAATCGGCCAGGGTAAAGCGAACTCCGCCCTTTACCTGGAAGAGCATCCAGAGATTATGCTCGAAATCGAAACGCAGATTCGTGAGCAGCTTTTGGCCAAGCCTGATCCTAAAAAAGACAAGGACGATGCACCTGCCGAAGCAGCGGCCGAGTTGGATGCCAACGATGACGACCTGCTCTAAGACTGTTCAAACCGAGACAAGCTAATGGCCTTTATGTCTCAGCGCGATGCCACGCCACGTGACATCGCGATTGGCTTGCTAGCTCGGCGTGAATACTCGCGCGCTGAGCTAGCCCAGCGATTGAAGAAAAAATCCTTCGACGATACTGCTATCGACGAGTGTTTAGACGCTCTGGCCGAGCAGGAGCTGCAGTCTGATGCCCGTTTTGCGGCTAGTTTTGTACGCTCACGTATTCAGCGCGGTCAGGGTATTATTCGTATTAAAGGTGAATTGCGCCAACGCGGCGTCGATCAGGAAACCCTTAACGCTGCTTTTGAAGAGGTGGAGGAGGGGGAACAGGTTGACTGGTTCGAACTAGCGCGGGAAACCCTGGCGCGGCGCTTCGATAGCCCCGGCGAAACACCTAAAGAGCGCGCCCGACGCGAGCGCTTTCTGGCGAGTCGTGGTTTCGATTTTGAGCAAATCCGCTACGCGCTCTCCTGTCTGTAATACATTTTCTCTTGTCTGTAATACTTTCTCTCCTACCTGTAAAACGCCCCCTCTTACCTTTCTAATAGCGCTCTCATACGCTTTTCTAACGAGTAGTTTGCCTCTCTGCCACTAAGTGCGGCTTTAGTCGTTTGACAACTGCGCTATAATGGCCCCTTTGCGACCCCTGAGGGTAGCGTCGACAGCGCCCTGGGACATCACGCTTTCTTGTTACGGATACCCTATGAAAAGCGCAGAGATTAGACAGGCCTTTCTCACCTTCTTTGAAGAACAGGGGCATACGATTGTACCCACCAGTTCTTTAGTGCCGGGCAATGACCCGACGCTGCTGTTTACCAATGCCGGCATGGTGCCGTTCAAAGATGTATTTCTGGGTCGCGACCCACGTCCGTATGTACGTGCAACGTCCGCGCAGCGCTGCGTACGTGCGGGCGGTAAGCATAATGATTTAGACAACGTTGGCTATACTGCACGCCACCACACGTTTTTTGAAATGCTGGGTAACTTCAGTTTTGGTGACTACTTTAAGCGCGAAGCCATACGTTTTGCCTGGGTATTCCTAACCGAAACACTGGGTCTGCCAAAAGAGAAGCTGTGGGTAACGGTACATGTCAGTGATGACGAAGCTGAGCGTATCTGGAAAGACGAGATCGGTATTGATCCTGAGCGCTTTTCCAAATTAGACGAAGATAACTTCTGGCAGATGGGTGACACCGGCCCTTGTGGCCCGAGTTCGGAAATCTTTTTTGACCACGGTCCAGAGGTATGGGGCGGCCCTCCCGGTAGTCCGGAAGAAGATGGCGACCGCTACATCGAAATCTGGAACCTGGTCTTCATGCAGTTTGACCGTGATGCTGCAGGCACGCTCAACCCGCTGCCTAAGCCTTCGATTGATACCGGTATGGGCTTGGAACGGGTCGCCGCTGTCATGCAGGGCGTGCATTCCAACTACGAAATCGACCTGTTTCAGAACCTGCTGCAAGCCGCGGCCAAGGCGACCGGTCACCCTGATACAACCACGCCATCACTGCGCGTGATTGCTGACCATATCCGTTCCTGCGCCTTCCTGATTGCCGATGGCGTGCTGCCCTCCAATGAAGGGCGCGGCTACGTGCTGCGCAGGATTATCCGCCGGGCGGTTCGTCACGGCCACAAACTGGGTGCGGTAGAGCCTTTCTTCCACAAGCTGGTCGGGGCGCTGGACGCTGAGATGGGCGATGCCTATCCAGAACTGCGGGAAGCGAGCGATCAAATTGTCCGTGTGCTGCTGAAAGAAGAAGAGCAGTTTGCCCGCACCCTGGATCACGGTATGGGGCTATTAAACGCCGCTCTGGCCGAGCTGGATGGCAAGGTACTGCCGGGAGAAACGGTATTTAAGCTTTACGACACCTACGGCTTTCCTTTTGACCTTACCGCCGATGTCTGCCGTGAACGCGGCGTTACTCTGGATGAAGAGGGCTTTCAGCAAGCCTTAGAGGCCCAGCGTGAACGCGCACGGGCGGCCAGCCAGTTCGGCGCTGACTACAGCGCCTCCATCGAACTGGACGGTGAGACGGCGTTCACTGGCTATGATCGCCTAGAGGATCAAGCCAAGGTAACGGCACTAGTCGACAGCGAAGGCAATGAACTGGCCGCGCTGGAAGCCGGGCAGAAAGGCGTTGTTGTGCTCGACCGCACGCCATTTTACGGTGAGTCCGGCGGTCAGGTGGGCGATACCGGCTACCTGTATGTCGACGGTGGCCGTTTCCAGGTGACGGATACCCAAAAGCAGAGCGGCCATCACTTGCACCAGGGCATGATGGTAGAGGGTACGCTGAGTGTCGGTGCTAGCGTGCGCGGCGAAGTCGATGCCAGCTTACGTACAGCCACCATCCGTAACCACTCGGCAACTCACCTGCTGCACAAAGCGCTGCGTATGGTGCTGGGTGATCACGTGCAGCAGAAGGGCTCGCTGGTTAACGCCGAGCGCCTGCGCTTCGACTTTAGCCACTTTGAGCCGATGACCGCCGAGCAGTTGGCGGAAGTCGAACGGCTGGTCAATGAGCAGATCTTGGCTAATGCGCCGACCAAAACCGAGCAAATGAGCCTGGATCAAGCCAAAGCGAAAGGGGCTGCCGCGCTGTTTGAAGCCAAATATGCCGAGAACGTGCGCGTACTGACGATTGGGGCCGACGACTTCTCTATCGAATTGTGCGGTGGTACCCACGTGACACGCAGTGGCGATATCGGCTGCTGTCATGTGATAAACGAAGTGGGCATTGCCTCCGGCGTGCGTCGTATTGAAGCGATCACCGGCGAAAATGCGCTAGCCTACTTCCGTGAGCAGGAAGCCCGCCTTGAACGCTTGGGTGAACGTTTGAAGACCAAGCCTGAGCAAGTTGAAGCGCGGGTAGAGTCACTGGTTGAGCGTAACCGCAGTCTGGAAAAAGAGTTGGAGCAGCTCAAAGCCAAGCTCGCCAGCGCCGCGGGGAGCGATATGCTGAGTCAGGTGCAAGAGGTCAACGGCGTTAAGCTATTGGCGACACAGCTGGAAGGTGTCTCTGGGAAAGATTTGCGCGGCGTCCTGGATCAGCTCAAGAACAAGCTCAGTTCTGGAGTGATTATTCTTGGTGTTGCCGATCAGGCTGCTGGCAAGGTGAGTCTGATTGCTGGGGTAACTCAAGATTTGACCGGCCGAGTGAAAGCCGGTGAGCTGGTTAACCATGTTGCCTCTCAAGTGGGAGGTAAGGGCGGTGGTCGCGCGGATATGGCTCAGGCGGGAGGTAGTCAACCCGACGCCCTGCCGGATGCGTTGAAGAGCGTACCGGTATGGTTGGAAAACGCGCTTAGCTAAACCCCAAGGCCGGTGGCATGATTGTCACCGGCCTTATTTATGTAAACCTAACGACAATTTCATCCTCCATTCCCGAACGCATAGGAAGAACGGCATATGGCACTATACGTACAGAAGTTCGGCGGCACTTCGGTGGGCTCTGTCGAGCGTATCAAGGCCGTAGCGGAAAAGGTTAAGGGCTTCCGCGAAAAAGGCCACCAGGTGGTCGTCGTGGTCTCCGCTATGAGCGGCGAAACCAACCGTCTCACGGATATGGCTCAGGCACTTAACGAAGATCCCGCGCCGCGCGAGATGGATATGCTGCTGTCGACCGGCGAACAGGTGACGATCTCACTTCTCGCCATGGCGCTGCAGCAAATTGGCGTGCCAGCCACTTCGCACACTGGCGCCCAGGTAGGCATTCATACTGATAGCGCTTATACCAAGGCGCGTATTCAGCGCATCGAAACTGACGATCTGAAAGCCGATTTAGAAGCAGGTCAGGTGGTCGTTGTGGCTGGTTTTCAAGGGGTCGATGAAGACGGCAATATCACGACGCTGGGGCGCGGTGGTTCCGATACCACTGGGGTTGCCCTGGCCGCTGCGCTAGGCGCCGACGAGTGCCAGATTTATACCGATGTAGATGGTGTATACACCACCGACCCCCGCGTATGCTCCAGAGCTCAGCGGCTAGAGAGCATTACCGTGGAAGAAATGCTGGAGCTGGCCAGTCTTGGCTCCAAAGTGTTACAGATCCGCGCGGTAGAGTTTGCCGGTAAATACAACGTGCCCCTGCGGGTGCTGTCGAGCTTTGAAGACGGCCCCGGTACCCTAATTGTTGCAGAAGCAGACAAAGACGAGGACGCTATGGAAGAACCACTGATCTCCGGTATCGCCTTTACCAAGAATGAAGCCAAACTGACGCTACTCAATACGCCGGATGTACCCGGTGTAGCTTCACGTATTCTGGGCCCGATTGCCGATGCCAATATCGAAGTCGATATGATCGTTCAGAACGTTGCCCCGGCCGGTGACTATACCGATTTCACTTTTACGGTAGCCAAGGGCGACTACAAGGCAACTAAAAAGCTGCTCGAAGAGACGGTGATTCCTGATCTAGGCGGTGGTGAATTGCGTGGTGACGACAATATTGCCAAGGTTTCTTTGGTGGGTGTTGGCATGCGTTCTCATGCGGGCGTGGCATCGAAAATGTTCCGCGTTTTGGCCGATGAAAACATCAATATCCGTATGGTTTCTACCTCTGAGATTAAAATCTCAGTCGTCATTGATGAGAAACATATGGAGCTTGCAGTGAATGCATTACACAAAGCTTTTGGTTTAGATAAGGCGGATATCGAATCTGAATAACATTTATGCCTTAAACCTTCTACGCTGAAGGGGTACTTGCTGCCGTGTGGTGGTGAGCTTTCTTTCAACGGGAGGGTAAGGTGTCATGGAGCCGGTGCTTTTGGTGACAGGCAGCACTATGCCGCATAATGGCGTGGTGTTGCCTCCGGCTGACATATCCCGTTGCAGTAAAACGTCTGAAAAGGAGATCAGCCATGCTCATCCTAACTCGCCGTGTTGGCGAAACCCTGATGATCGGTGATGAAATTACCGTCACCGTGCTAGGTGTAAAAGGCAATCAAGTACGAATTGGTGTTAATGCGCCCAAAGATGTCGCTGTTCACCGTGAAGAGATTTATCAGCGTATACAGCGTGAACGGAACAGTGAAAACGAAGTGGAATAAAACTTGCGGGCTTGCATGATGATTCGATGTTCAAGACGTAAGCTATGGCCGGCGCGAAAAAAATCGGCAGAGGACTAGACACAAGATCCCTAAATCGGTAATATTCGCGCCGTGCCGTTGAGGAGAGGTGGCCGAGTGGCTGAAGGCGCTCCCCTGCTAAGGGAGTATAGGGTTTATAGCCCTATCGAGGGTTCGAATCCCTCTCTCTCCGCCAATAGCATGGCCATTGAGTACTTAGTTAAAAGTGCATGGTCACAAGGTATGCGCCCGTAGCTCAGCTGGATAGAGTACCTGACTACGAATCAGGGGGTCGGAGGTTCGAATCCTCCCGGGCGCGCCACCTTCTCAGTGCTTGGTGCTGAGTAAATGATAGTAGTTTAAGAGTAAGAGATGCTTAGCAGTCGTTGAAGAAAGTGCCGAGTGTCAGTAAGCGTTAGACGCACGATTACGCGCCCGTAGCTCAGCTGGATAGAGTACCTGACTACGAATCAGGGGGTCGGAGGTTCGAATCCTCCCGGGCGCGCCAGATTTCTAAACCCGTTCTCATATCGAGAGCGGGTTTTCTGTTTCCAGCCTCACCGCCAGTTTCTAGTCTGACCGGAAGTAGCTCGCGCTCCGGTCTTACGATCGTTTGTAGCGCCCCCGCTTTGCGGTAGGGCGCTTTTTTTTTGCTTGTTGATTGGATAGGTGCCATCTAGAGGAGAGGCTATGCCAGCGCGGCGTGCTGCTCGTCGACGATAAGGCTGTCGAGTAATAGATCTAATTCGGTGAGGCGCTTCACGCGCTGGAAGTTCTGCTCGGCTTCGGCGCTGCCTTGGCGCATTTGGGCAAGCCACTGCTTTACCAGAGAGACGACAACGCGGTCGGGCAGCTGTTGGCGCTGCAGGGCAGCGTACTCTTTGAGTACATTGGCGCGCATTGCCCAGCTGCTTTCGGGTAACCGCTCGCCGGTCTGTAGCCAGTGGCGGATGCGTGGCGCAAGCCAGGGGTCCGCCAGCGCGCTGCGGCCTAACATTACATCGCGGCAGCCGGAAAGCGTTCGAGCTTTCCAGTAATCCTCAAGCGTCCAGATATCGCCATTGGCGACAACTGGAATGCTGACATGGCGGCGAATCTTGCCGATCCATTCCCAGTGTGCAGGCGGGCGGTAGCCTTCGTCGCGGGTGCGGGCGTGTACAACTAACTGCGCTGCACCGCCCGCTTCGGTGGCTTGGGCGCAGGCAACCGCTAAGCGACGGTTGGCGAAGCCCAGGCGGATCTTGGCGGTGACGGGGATTTCACCGCCTAGCGCATTGTAAACGGCTCTAACCGCTTGATAGACCCGATCTGGCTGGCGCAGTAGCGAAGCGCCGCCATCGTGTCGGTTAACCAGTTTGGCAGGGCAACCAAAATTAAGGTCAACGCTTACTGCGCCTAGCTTGAGCGCCTGCTGCGCATTGGCCGCCAAAGCCGCTGGGTCAGAGCCCAGCAACTGCAAATGCACAGGAATCCCGCTCGGCGTTGCCACCGGCGGTTGCTTAAGTTCGGGGCAATGCTTATAAAATACTCTTGGCGGTAGGCAGGCATCGACGACGCGGACAAATTCAGTAACCGTCCAGTCGAACCCGGCATGGCGGGTCAACAGATCACGTGTCAGTGCATCTATGACTCCTTCCATCGGAGCTAGGCCAATTCTGCCGTTTTGTAGTAAATTAACAACCATGACTTCCACTATCGCGCCATTGCATTCTATTCTGGGTGTGGCAGGTTAGTGTATTCCCCTCACTGCGCCAAGGGGCTTTAATAGCCGCTGGTGAAATTACGTGTCTAGCAACTGTACTTCGAGAGGTAGGAGCGCCTTATGCAGGATCATGAGCTATTGCAGGATGGGTTGGCGTTAATGGCGCTTGGTATGGGTGTGGTGTTTGTTTTTCTTACTATTTTAGTGATTAGCGTTACGCTAATGTCGAAGCTGATTGGCCGTTTTCAGCCTGTCCCCATCGCGGCTGATACGAGCAAAAAATCTCCGCAATCTACGGCGCCCGCTGGCCAAAGTGACGAAATGTTGGCCGTCATCAGTGCTGCAGTGCACCGTTATCGCTCAAAGCGACGTCGTTAACTTTCTCAATTTTTTCCATCTCAGCCCTCTTTAGGCTATTTTTTTGTTATTTTTACTACAAGCTAACAACTCCTACAGTGAGCCAAGACCATGAACGAAACAAAACGCCCTTTAGGCATTACTGATGTCGTGCTGCGCGATGCCCATCAATCGCTATTTGCGACGCGCATGCGCTTGGACGATATGCTGCCGATCGCCGAAAAGCTTGACCGCGTTGGCTACTGGTCGCTGGAAACCTGGGGTGGGGCGACCTATGACGCCTGCATCCGCTATTTGGGTGAAGATCCATGGGAGCGTATTCGTGCCCTGAAAGAAGCCATGCCAAATACCCCTCAAGCGATGTTGCTACGTGGCCAGAACCTGCTGGGTTATCGCCACTACGCGGACGACGTTGTCGATAAGTTTGTTGAGCGGGCGAAAACCAACGGCGTGGACGTTTTTCGGGTCTTTGACGCCATGAATGACCCGCGTAATTTGGAGCGTGCCATTCAGGCGGTGCGCAATGTTGAAGGTCATGCCCAGGGTACCATTTCTTATACCGTGAGCCCGGTACATACCCTGGATAGCTGGGTCGATCTCGCCAAAACCATTGCTGGTTTGGGCGCAGATTCATTGGCTATCAAGGATATGGCGGGGCTACTTACTCCTTACACAGCCTTCGATCTTGTTTCGCGGCTCAAAAAAGAGCTATCGATTCCGGTGCATCTGCACTGCCACGCCACCACCGGCCTCTCTACGTCGACCATTTTGAAAGCAGTAGAAGCCGGAATCGATAACGTCGATACTTCAATTTCATCAATGTCGATGACCTACGGCCACAGTCCCACCGAGTCCGTGGTGGCAATGCTCAAAGACACCGGCCGTGATACCGGCTTGGATCTTGAGCTGTTGGAAGATATCGCCGGTTATTTCCGTGAAGTGCGCAAGAAGTACGCCGCCTTTGAAGGCTCGCTGCGCGGTATTGATTCACGCATTCTGATTGCCCAGGTGCCGGGCGGCATGCTGACCAATATGGAAGGCCAGCTCAAAGAGCAGGGCGCAGGCGATAAGCTTGACGATGTGCTGAGCGAGATTCCTCGCGTACGCGAAGACCTTGGCTTTATCCCGCTGGTAACGCCCACGTCGCAAATCGTCGGCACTCAAGCGGTAATGAACGTGATGATGGGCGAGCGTTATAAGTCGATCTCTAAGGAAGTTCAGGCACTCCTCAAAGGTGAATATGGCGCCGCTCCGGCACCTTTTAATGCGGAGCTGCAAAAGCGTGTGCTGGAAGGCGGAGAGCCGATTACCTGTCGTCCAGCGGATAACCTGTCGCCTGAAATGGATAGGCTGGCCATAGAACTGAAAGAGAAAGCGAGCGCTGACGGTATCCGCTTGGCAGAAGGTGAGCGCGAAGTCGATGACGTGCTGACCTATGCGCTGTTTCCGCAGATTGGATTGAAGTTTCTCAAAAATCGCGACAATCCCGATGCCTTTGAACCTGCCCCTCAGGTCGCTGACGCCAATGCTGAAACGACACCCGCTAAGGTGGAAAGCAATGCGCCAGCCGTTAGCAATGGACCGGAAACCTATACCGTTAAGCTCAACGGAAAATCCTTTGTGGTGGAGGTTTCTGAAGGCGGTGAGTTGGGCGAGGTGCAGGAGCAAACGGCAGCCAGTACTGGCGCACCCAAAGATGAAGCGACTGCACCCAGTGGTGAGACCATTGATGCACCGCTGGCCGGTAATATTTTCAAGGTCAATGTACGCCCCGGTGAGCAAGTCGCTGAAGGTGATGTGGTGATCATTCTCGAAGCGATGAAAATGGAAACCGAAGTGCGTGCCAGCAGCGCAGGCACTGTGTCTAAGGTGAACGTCAGCGAGGGCGACAGCGTAGCCGTAGGCGATACGCTGATCGAACTCTAAGGGCACAGTAATGGATAAATTAGTGACGTTATGGGAAGGCTCGGGGCTATATAACCTTGAGCTCGGTCAAGCGGCGATGATCATGGTGGGGCTACTGCTGCTTTACCTGGCCATTTATAAGAAGTTTGAGCCGCTACTGCTGGTGCCGATTGGCTTTGGCGGCATTCTGGCTAACATACCCGAAGCCGGGCTGGCGATTTCAGCGCTCGATCAAGCGATTGAAGTAGCTAAACCTGTGGTGCTACAGCAAATGGCGGCTGCCCTGGGCGTGAGCCTTGATCCACTGGCGAACGCTGAAGCATGGCGTGAGGCACTGAAGATCATCGCCCATGATGCTGCAGCGCCAGATCAGGTGCGTGCCGCGCGAGATATCGCCATCGGCGTTGGCTATAGTGATGGCATGCTCTACAACTTCTACAAAGTTGCCATTGCCTCTGGTGTCGCGCCGTTGATTATCTTTATGGGCGTCGGGGCAATGACCGACTTTGGCCCACTGTTAGCCAATCCGCGCACGCTATTTTTAGGTGCCGCTGCCCAGTTTGGGATCTTTGCCACACTGTTTGGCGCCGTGGTGCTTACCTCGATGGGCGTGATGGACTTCTCGCTGAATCAGGCTGCCGCCATTGGTATTATTGGTGGCGCTGACGGCCCAACGTCTATTTACGTTTCTAGCGTGCTGGCACCTGAGTTGCTAGGGGCGATTGCTGTGGCCGCCTACGCTTATATGGCGTTGGTGCCGCTGATTCAGCCGCCGATTATGCGTCTTTTAACGTCCCAGAAAGAGCGGGAAATTAAAATGACGCAGTTGCGGCCGGTCTCCAAGCTGGAAAAAGTGGTCTTTCCGTTAATGCTGCTGATTCTGGTTGCACTGTTTCTTCCTGATGCCGCGCCGCTGCTGGGGATGTTCTGTTTCGGTAACCTGATGCGCGAGTGTGGCGTGGTAGAGCGCTTATCGGATACCTCGCAAAATGCCCTGATCAATATCGTTACGATCATTCTCGGCTTGTCGGTGGGCTCTAAGCTAATGGCCGAGAGTTTCCTCGCGTTTGAGACGCTGGGGATATTAGGGTTGGGTATTGTGGCCTTCGGCATAGGTACCGCCGCGGGGGTGTTGATGGCAAAACTAATGAATTTAGTCAGCAAAATGCCCATTAATCCCTTGATTGGTGCCGCGGGTGTTTCTGCGGTGCCGATGGCGGCACGGGTAGCTAACAAAGTGGGCCTGGAAGCAAACCCGCATAACTTTCTGTTAATGCATGCCATGGGCCCCAACGTCGCTGGGGTTATTGGGTCGGCGGTCGCTGCCGGGGTAATGATCAAGTATCTGGGCTAATGCTTAAAGAGTGAGAATATGAGCGCGGCGTACTGACACGTTCAGTATGTCGCGTTTTTTTTGATGGGCTGTTTCGAAGGGCTATCTAGCGAGTGAGAATATCAATAGCGCTCTTCAAGCGGTTTTCTAGCGGGGAAAGGTCAAGTGGGGTGTCCCGTGGCCAACCAATGGTTAGGCGGACACCGTCGCCATCGTAATCCGCTTGCTCAATGGGGATATCCTGCTCTTCACACCAGGCGCGGGCAATTGCTTCATTGGCAAAACCTAGCCGCAGGGTATAAAGGTCGCGCTCGACCACTTCCCGGGTAGGAAGTGTCTCTAAAGCATGGCTAACCGCCTGGGCGTAAGCGCGGGCCAAACCGCCGGTGCCTAGCTTCGTGCCGCCAAAATAGCGAATCACCACGCAACCGACATGACCTAATTGGCTGCCCTGGAGGACTTGATACATTGGGCGTCCGGCGGTGCCGCCAGGTTCGCCATCATCAGAGAAGCCGATCAAGTTTTGCTCGCCGGTTGGGCCAGCAATATAGGCCGTGCAGTGATGGCTCGCATTAGGATGCTCGGCTTTAGCCGCAGCCAGCAGCCGGGTGAACGCATCGATATCTGAGGCGTGGCAGGTCCAGGTGATAAAGTGACTTTTTTCGACTTCGATGTCTGTTGTCTGCCAAGACGAAAGGGGGAGTTCCGGCACCCGGTAGCGCATTAATGCTCCGTGATAGTAGGCTTGTTTTGCAGGCCAGTCCTTGGATGAGATTCAACACCCATTACCATGCCGAGTACCTGAATATCACGGTTATGCAAAAATAGCGCTGGCTGCAACGTATCCTCAGGCCATAGCTCTACGCCAAAGCGGCTGATGGAGAGCTGCTTCAAGGCGATTTTTTGCTGGTTGATTTCGGCAACGGCGGTTTCTGTTTGGGCATCATGCTGATAACGCCGAATAATAATGACATCGCCATCGAACAAGTTGCAATCATGCATTGCGTTACCGCGCACTTTAAGCGCATAGGTATTGCGACGAGTAATGCTGGGCGTCGGCGCATAGGTACGCGGGACCGAGTGTAAGTGGTTAGGCTTAACCGTAGGTGCTGCCATTAATAACGTCATTGAGAAATCTCCATTGCATGTTCTTTCATACAGTGGTTTTCAGTATAGACCTGTTTTTGCATACAGTGCTAGCAGTAATTGGTCTTACGCCATATGGAGTGAGTTCATGCTGCGACCCAGCGCCGCATAGAGTGAGTGGCGAGAAACGGGCTTTCCGTGTAGAGTTCGACCCGAAATCAATGTGCCTGGAGAGACTCTTGAGCCTGTGTTTACAAGCCCGACAGCTGTCCTGCGAACGTGATGATCGCTCACTGTTTAAAGGGCTGGATCTCGACATTCGCAGCGGTGAAATCGTGCGAATTGAAGGGCCTAATGGCAGTGGTAAAACAAGCCTGCTTAAAATTCTCTCCGGGCAACTAAGCGACTATGAAGGCGAGCTCTTCTGGAATGGCGCTGCGATGCAGAGTGTCCGTGAACATTTTCTCGCTAATTTGCTCTATTTAGGACATGCCCCAGGCATTAAGTCGGGGCTCTCGCCGTTAGAAAATTTAGCGTGGTACCAGGCGCTGAGTGGCGAGAGCAGTGGAGGACAGGGCAGCGGGGCGGGCGAGGAACAGCGCCTGGATGCCCTTGAACAGGTTGGCTTGGCAGGCTTTGAAGATGTGCCCGCTGGTCAGCTCTCGGCAGGCCAACAGCGACGTGTGGCGCTGGCGCGATTGACGCTGACACCCCGCGCGCTATGGGTGCTAGACGAGCCCTTCACCGCCATTGATCGCCACGGTGTCGCCGCCCTTGAAAGGCAGCTTATTAGTCATGCTCAGGCGGGGGGCTGCGTGCTAGTAACGACACACCACGAGTTAGCCGCGTCACCGCTGCTAAGACGCGTAGCGCTGGGGTAGAAGGAGACCGGATTGCAGGAAACAGGGTTGCACAGCTCTTCAGATAGCTCTCTACACGGATCAGACACCGCCATGGATGCCTCTTCAGTGCCACTGCTTGAGCACAAGGGAGGGCTCATGATCGCAGTGAAGGCCACGTTAGTGCGTGATTTGACGCTGCTGCTGAGACGTCGCGGTGAAGTGCTCAATCCGCTGGTATTTTTTGCCCTGGTGATCACCCTGTTTCCGATCGCTATTTCACCCGACCCGGAGCTGTTGGCGACGATTGCGCCGGGGTTGTTATGGGTGGCGGCGCTGTTAGCCGCGTTGTTGTCACTAGATAGCCTGTTTCGCAGCGACTACGACGACGGCAGCCTTGAACAGCTGCTACTCGCTCCGCAGCCGCTGGCTGCATTAAGCGTGGCGAAAGTGGCCGTGCATTGGCTGCTGACCGGGCTGCCTTTGGCACTAATGGCGCCACTGCTAGGTATTATGCTCGCACTGCCTCCGGGTAGTTACGCGGTGTTGGCGTTGTCGCTGGCGCTGGGCACGGCGAGCTTAAGCCTGATTGGTGCCATTGGTGCGGCGTTAACCGTTGGCCTGGCGCGGGGCGGCGTACTGCTCTCGCTGCTAGTGCTACCGCTGTATATTCCGGTGCTCATTTTTGGCGCAGGTGCGGTTCAGGCGGCTATTTTGGGCGATGGTGTCTCTGCGCACTTGGCTATTTTAGGCGCGCTGTTGGCCGTCTCACTTATGTTAGCGCCGTGGGCGATTGCCGCATCGCTGCGTATCAGTATTAACGGTTAAGGACAGGACACACTATGTGGGCCTTTATACATAAACTGGGATCACCCAAGTGGTTCTATGGCATTAGTGCCAAGTTACAGCCCTGGTTTTGGGCCGCAGCGGTGCTGTTATTGGTCACTGGCTCGCTGTGGGGGCTGGCGTTTGCCCCGGCGGATTATCAGCAGGGCAACAGTTTCCGAATCATTTATGTTCACGTGCCAGCGGCATTTTTAGCACAATCGATTTTTATCTCCATGGCCGTGTCTGGGCTGGTGTTCATGGTCTGGAAAATTAAAGTCGCCGATATGGCGGCAGCAGTGATGGCACCGCTGGGCGCTGCGATGACCTTTGTCGCACTATTTTCTGGTGCTGTATGGGGTATGCCGACCTGGGGTACCTGGTGGATGTGGGATGCCCGGCTTACCTCCATGTTGATTCTACTATTTCTCTATTTAGGCGTGATCGCTCTGCGCGGTGCGTTTACCAGCCGCGATAGTGCCTCACGGGCAGCCTCGGTGCTGGCCATGGTGGGCGTCATCAATATTCCCATCATCAAATACTCGGTGGATTGGTGGTACACGCTGCACCAGCCAGCCTCGTTTACGTTAACCTCGCGCCCGACGATGCCCACCGAGATGTGGCTGCCGCTGGTCATTATGGTGCTGGGTTTTTACAGCTTTTTTATAGCCTTGACGCTGATGCGCACGCGCAGCGAGATCCTACGCCGAGAGTCGAACAAACGCTGGGTACAGGATCTCGTTAATGGCCGGATAGTGAACGCACAGGTAGAGGAGGCGCGTTAATGGCATTTACCTCATTTTCCGAATTTCTCGCCATGGGCGGCCATGCACCTTACGTATGGTCTGCCTGGGGAGTGACGGCGCTGCTGCTGGTGGCCTCCGTTTGGCATGCGCGCGTTGAACATCGTCAGTTATTGAATGGCATAAAGCGTCGGGCGCGGCGTGCAAACAGCTTAAGAGGGAACGCCCAATGACCCCAAAACGTAAACAGAAACTCTTCGTTATTTTGGGTTTGGTGTCGTTAACCGCCATTGCTGTCGGGCTAACGCTGTATGCGCTACGTGCCAACATTAATCTGTTTTTTAGCCCGGTGCAGATCGCCCAGGGCGATGCGCCGATGGAACGACAGATTCGTGCGGGCGGTATGGTGAAAGAGGGCTCCGTGTCCCGTGACCCGGAAAGCTTGGACGTAGCGTTTACCGTGACCGATTACGTCGATGACCTAGAGGTTTACTACAGCGGCATCCTTCCTGATTTGTTCCGCGAAGGCCAAGGGGTGGTGGTGGTTGGGGAGCTTCAAGCCGATGGCCGTTTGTATGCGGATAAAGTGTTGGCACGTCACGATGAGAACTACATGCCGCCTGAAGTAGCGCAGGCACTCGAAGAGGCGGGTTATTCGCCAGCCGACTATCAGGCCAAGGCTGCCGAAGTGGGTAAGCGGCTTGATGAAGAGGGTGTCCCCCAAGCAAGCGAGTATTAACCCCATCGTTTAACCGACTTGCCCGACCGCCAGTGCTAATTCGGAGCGCACATGCTGATTAAAATGATTCCTGAAATTGGCCACTTCGCCCTCATTATCGCGCTTTTGATGGCGATGGTGCAGGCAGTAATGCCGCTGGCCGGTGTAGCGACCCGCCGCCCCCTGTGGATGGCGTATGGTCAGCCCATGGCGGCCGGGCAGTTTCTGTTTATTGCCATCGCCTACGCCTGTTTGACCATCAGTTATATGCTCGATGACTTTAGCGTGGCAAACGTAGCCAATAACTCCAATTCACTGTTGCCGTGGTACTACAAGTTCAGCGCGGTATGGGGCAACCATGAAGGCTCCGTACTGCTATGGAGCCTGATGCTGGCAGGCTGGGGGTTTGCGGCCAGCCTGTTCACCGGCACGCTGCCGCGGGATATGGTCGCTCGGGTGATGGGCGTCATGGGCATGGTGTGTGTCGGGTTCTTGCTGTTCATCCTGATCACCTCTAATCCTTTTGAGCGCTTGCTCCCCGACATGCCCCAAGACGGGGCTGACCTCAACCCGCTGCTACAAGACTTCGGGCTAGTGGTGCATCCGCCGATGCTTTACATGGGCTATGTGGGTTTTTCCGTGGTCTTTGCCTTTGCGATTGCCGCTCTCATGGGAGGGCGCCTGGACGCCGCCTGGACTCGCTGGGCACGACCCTGGACGAATCTGGCCTGGGCGTTTTTGACCGTAGGGATTGCCCTGGGTAGTTGGTGGGCCTATTACGAGCTTGGTTGGGGCGGATGGTGGTTCTGGGATCCGGTCGAAAACGCATCGCTACTGCCCTGGTTAACGGGGACTGCGCTGGTGCACTCGCTGGCGGTGACAGAAAAGCGCGGCTCGTTTAAGAGCTGGACCGTGCTATTGGCGATCTCGACCTTTTCGCTGTCGCTGATGGGCACCTTCCTGGTACGTTCCGGCGTGCTCACCTCGGTACATGCGTTTGCCAACGATCCGGCCCGTGGCTTCTTTATCCTGATGCTGCTGGCGATTACGGTGACGCTATCGCTACTGATGTTCGCGCTGCGAGCGCCGAGGGTCAGCCATAAAGTGGGCTTTAACTGGCTCTCTCGGGATGCGCTGCTGTTGGTCAATAATATCTTTTTGGTCATCATGACGGTCACCGTTTTGCTCGGCACCGTCTATCCGCTGATTCTCGACTCCATGGGGCTTGGTAAAATCAGCGTGGGCCCGCCCTACTTTAATGCGCTGTTTGTACCGCTTACCGTGATGATGTGTATCTTTATGGGGCTAGGCTCGGTCACGCGCTGGAAAGGGATGGCAGCGCGTGACCTGGTCCGTAAACTTTGGTTGGCGGGCGTTGCTGCGCTGGTGGTGGGCATACTGATGCCGCTGCTGTACCGCGGTGAGTGGAACCTGTTTGTCTCCCTGGGGATCGTCTCTGCGCTATGGATTGTGCTACCGATGGTGCGCGATGTGTTTGATAAAACCCGTCACGCCAGCTCGTTCATCGCGGGGATACGCAAACTCTCACTCTCCTACTGGGGCATGGTGTTAGGTCATATTGGTGTGGCGGTAACGATTGTGGGTGTTGCGGTGGTTTCCAACTACAACATCGAACGCAACGTGCGCATGTCGCCGGGTACCACGGTAGAAGTAGCGGGCTATCAGTTCACCATGAGTGAGTTGACCGAGCGTCGCGGGCCTAACTTCCTGGCGGATACCTCGGTTATTCAGGTACAGCGTGGCGAGGACGGCAGTAGCTTCACCATGAGTCCGGAAAAACGCCTTTATCTCGCGACCGGTATGCCGATGACCCAGGTGGCCCTGCGTCCAGGGCTGTTCCGTGATCTGTATGTGGCCATGGGCGAAGACCTTGGCGACGGCAGCTGGGCGATGCGTGTCCAATACAAACCCTTTGTACGCTGGCTATGGCTGGGCGCCCTGTTAATGGCATGTGG
The DNA here is from genome assembly GCF_059448525.1 of Vreelandella sp. ssv. NCBI lineage: Bacteria > Pseudomonadati > Pseudomonadota > Gammaproteobacteria > Oceanospirillales > Halomonadaceae > Vreelandella > Vreelandella sp. ssv. The sequence goes on from NZ_CM182545.1 coordinate 735,063, forward strand.
CGGTGTACTGGCGGTGCTCGACAAACGCTACCGTCGGGCCTCAGTCGCCCGTGAAGCACCCCAGGCTGCCAGTAAAGCCGATTCATCGCAGGAGGCCGTGGTATGAAACGACGGCTACTGCTATTACTGCTGCCCGTAGGCTTTTTAGGCTTGGCACTGTTTTTTTATCAAGGCCTATCGCTGGATCCTTCGCAGCGTGATTCCGCGCTGATGGCGCGAGAGTTCCCGGCCTTTGAAGCCACCACGCTGCGCGATGAGAATCGTCGCGTGGATCAATCACTGCTGCAGGGCGACGTCACCCTGGTTAACGTATGGGGCGAGTGGTGCCCCTCGTGCAAGCAGGAAATGCCCCAATTGCTGGAGCTGGCCGACCAGAATATTCGGATGGTCGGGGTTAACTACCGCGATACCCGCGAGAAAGGCATGGAGTTTCTCAGCGAATTTGGTGATCCGTTTGAAGTGAATATTTTCGATCCAGAAGGCCAGCTAGGTTTTGACCTTGGCGTTTACGGCGCGCCGGAAACCTTTCTGGTCGATGCCGACGGCATCATTCGCTATCACCATAAGGGCTATGTATCGCCGCAAGACATCCGCGAACGAATCCTGCCAGAGGTGGAAAAATGGCGCTAATTCGTATCATTGCGGCATTAATGCTGCTGGTCATGGCATCAGGTGCAGTGGCGGGGGGGATCGAGCTACGCGAATTTGACGATCCGGTCATGGAGAAGCGCTACCGTGACTTAACCACCTCGATGCGCTGCCCGCTGTGTGAAAATCAGGCCATAGGCGATTCCGATGCCCCTATCTCAGGGGACATGCGCGAGCGTGTTTACCAACTGCTGCAAGACGGCCAGTCGGACATCGAAATTATTAATCATATGGTCCAGCGGTTTGGCGAATATATTCTCTATAACCCGCGTTTGGAGAACCGCACCTATCTGCTTTGGGGGCTGCCTATTGCGCTGGTGCTGCTAGGCGCGCTGGTGGTTGTGTTAATGATTCGTGCCCGCCGGAATGCCTCTGCTAAAGCGCTGAGCGCCGAAGAGCGCCAACGTATAGATGCGCTGATTAACCGTAAGAGGTCTTCATGACGCTGCTCTGGATTGCGATTGCCGTTTTACTGCTTCCCGCGCTGTGGCTGCTGGTCATGCCGCTAAGAAACGCGCGTCGATTACATGATCAACAATACGCTTTTGAAGCCAATGACACCTCTGCCGAGCAGAATGTGGCGATTTTTAAGCGTCGTTTAACGTCATTAGAAGCGGCGCGAGAGCGTGGCGAGATTGACGCCGAGCGCTTTGAAGAGGACCGGTTGGAGCTTGAGCGCAGCCTGCTGGAAGACACTGCCGTGCGCGAGCGCCGACCGCTCAAACCAGCAGGGGCGGGGCGCCTGGTGGTGCCTGTCGTTATGGTGGCTGTAGTGGTGGTCAGCGTGGTCTGGTATCAGCAACAGGGCGCCGAGGGCGACCTCGTGTTACTCGCCGTACAGCAAGAAGTGCAGAATGACCCCGAAGGCTCGCTGAGCATGTATATCGAGCGCATGGAAGAGCAGGCCGAGCGGCAGCCGGATAACCCAAACGTGTGGAGCGCGCTGTTTCCGGTCTATCGCGAAACTGGACAGATGCCCCAGGCCGTCGATGCGCTTGAACGCTTGATTGAAATTGAGGGCCGCATTCCTCCGCTGCTGGCTCAATTAGCACAAATCCGCTTCTTCATGGCCGAGCGAGAACTCACCGATGAAGTGCAGGCGTTGGTCGATGAAACGCTGGAACAGGATCCGCGCCAGCCTACCGTGTTGGGCATGTTAGGCATTCACGCCTTTGATAACGGTGATTATGAACAGGCCATTGATCGCTGGCGCCGTGCAGTCGCCAGTATCGAAGACCCTAATACCGCCGCCTCGCTACGTGATGGCATTCGCGTTGCCCAAGAGCGGATGGGCGTTACGCCGGAAGATGCTGCCGTGGAAGCAGCGGAGAGTTCAGGTGTGCGTGTGAGCGTCTCGTTGGCCGAAGACCTCGCCGATCGAGTTGACGGCAACGACACGGTATTTATTACCGCTCGCGACGTGGAAGGTGAACTACCACCGCTGGCCGTGGTGCAGGCGCAGGTGTCTGAACTGCCGATGACCGTGGTATTAGATAACAGCGTGGCCATGTCGCCCCAAGCGCAAATCTCTCAAGTGCGTGAAGCGCGTTTGGTGGTACGGGTGTCTCCCTCTGGCCAGGCAATGCCCCAGCCAGGGGATCTGTTTGGCGATCTTGAAGGTGTGAGCGTGGGACCGATTTCTGACGAGGAAGCCGCTGAGGTGGTCATTAACCGTGTCTTTGAATAAACGCAACGGGAACGCTGCCTAAGTATGCGCTTAACGTCGATTCGCTTAGTCGGGTTCAAGTCCTTTGTGGACCCCGTGACGGTCCCCTTCGATGGCAATATGACTGCCATCGTGGGCCCCAACGGCTGCGGTAAATCCAACATTATTGACGCCGTGCGCTGGGTCATGGGGGAGTCCTCCGCTAAAACCCTGCGCGGCGAGTCCATGGCCGACGTCATTTTCAACGGCTCCACTGGCCGAAAGCCGATCAGCCAAGCCTCCATAGAGCTCAAGTTCGACAATCGCGACGGCGGTATGGGCGGCGTTTATGCGCAGTATGCCGAAATCGTCGTTAGGCGCTTGGTAACGCGGGATGGGCAATCCAACTACTTCTTCAACGGTCAAAAGTGCCGTCGGCGCGATATCGCCGACCTGTTTATGGGCACCGGCCTGGGGCCACGCTCCTACGCCATTATCGGTCAAGGCATGATTTCGCGGTTGATCGAAGCCCGCCCTGACGACCTGCGTTCGACGCTGGAAGAAGCCGCGGGTATTTCCAAATACAAAGAGCGCCGCCGGGAAACCGAAAACCGCATGCGGCGCACCCAGGAGAACCTGGAGCGTCTGGACGACATTCGCGAAGAGCTGGATAAACAGCTAGAGCGTCTCAAACGTCAGGCCGAAGCGGCCAAGCGCTATCAAGATCTCAAGGAGCTGGAGTATCGGCTCAAGGGTGAGCTTGCGCTACTACGCGGGCGCACCCTGCGGGCGGAGCAGTCCCACCAGGAGAGCCGCGTTCGCGAGTTGGAAATCGCGGTCGAAAAAGATGTCTTCGGCGTTCGTCAGTGCGAAACCCGCTTGGAACAAGCCCGCGAACAGCACGACGAACTTTCTGAAGTGCTCGACCGCCATCAACAGCAGTTCTTTGAAACCACCACGCGCATTGCCCGCCTAGAACAAGACCAGGCCCACCGCCGTAGCCGTGAAACGCAGCTCGCTAACGATATTGCCACGGCTCGCCGCGAATTGGACGAGCAGCGCCGGGTGAGTGAAGGCGATCAGACGCGCCTTGCCGCGATTGATGAGCGCTTTGACGATCTGCTTCCCGAGCACGAAGCATTAGCGGAGCAGCTTGAAAGCCTGGAGCAGTCGCTAGCCGATGTGTCCCCCGCCTTGGAAGCCGCTGAACAGCAGTGGGCCGATGCCGAAACCCGCTGGCGGGATGCCAGCCGCGACGCGGAGCGGAGCCAGGATCAATTGCGCGACTTGGAGCAGCGCATTCAGCGGCTGCAAGCCGAAAATCAGCGTCGCCGTCAGCAACGCAGTGAGGTTGCCGACCTCACAGGGCTACGCGAAGAGCATGCCGTATGCGAAGCGCAATTAGCGGATGCCCAGCAGCAGGCGGAAGGCTTTCAAGCCCAGCGCGATCAATGGCAGCAGCGCTACGGCGATGCCAAGGCGGCCTACCAGCAGGCGACTCAAGCTCGGGATCACCAACGCGCTGAACTGAGCCAGCGTCAGGGGGAGCTGGCCTCGCTGCAAGCGTTGATTGATGCTGCATTGGTGGATCACGATCCTGCGATAGGCACGACCCTGGAAGCACATGGCTTGGCAGAGGCTCCCCAGCTGGGTGAGATGCTTCAAGTAGCACCCGGTTGGGAAGCGCTTACTTCCTGGTTGCTTGCGCCGTGGCTCAATGCACGCTTAGTCACTCGCCATCAGTTGGCGGCCTTGCCCGAGGCCTTAGCCACCGATTGGCGCTTGATTGATCAAACCTCACCAGCGCCGTCCACCTCGGGTCAGCGATTAGACAGTTTAGTCAAAGGCGCAGGCGCGCTGAGCGAGTGGTTAGCAAGCATTCACTATACGCAAACGGCCGAAGAGGCAGAGGCGCAGGTAGCGCATTTGGCGCCTGGTGAAAGCGTGGTGAGCCAGGATGGGGTTTGGCTGGGCCGTGGCTGGCTGCATCAGCAGGCCAACGGTGAAGGAATCGACGGGCTGCTGTTGACCCGCCGCCGCTATGCAGAGCTCTCTGCTCAGCGTGAAAGTGAAGAAGAGGCCTTGGCGCTGGCTGAAGAGCAGTGTGAGGCGGCCAGTGAGACGATTGAAGCGCTGGAGCAGGCTCGTGAACAGCAGGCCGAACAAGAGCGTGCCCACGCCACCACCCTGCAGCAGTTGGCGGTGAAAGAGCGCAGTTTGGCTCAGCGCTTGGAACACCTTGAGAGTCGCGCGACGGAACTCGATGAAGAGCTTGCCCAGCTACAACAGGATGAAGCAGAGTTAGCGCTTACTCTTGACGAGCAGCGCGCCCGCTGGCATGTAGCGATGGAACAGTTGGAGAGCACCGCCGAAGCACGCGAAACCAGTGCCGAGCAGCGCAACCGGCAGCGCGAGGCGCGTGATCAACTGACCCAGCAGCATGCGCCGCTCAAAGCGCAGCAGCAGGCATTGGCACTGGAGCGTGAACGCTTAAGTGCTGAGCGCGATAGCCTGCGCTCTCAGCAGGCGCGCTCCAGCGACTCTGAGGAGCGCCTCTCGCTGCGTATTGCCGAGCTTGAAGAGTCGCGGGAGATGTTACTCGAGCCCGACGAGCTGGCGGGGGAAGAGCTTGAAGAGCTGCTTCATCAGCGTGAGCAGCAGGAGGGGCGCTTAAACGAAACTCGTCAGCAGGCCCAGGCACTGGCAGAGCAACTGCGTAATGACGAACTTGCCCGCCAACAGCATGAACGTAATCTGGAACAGAGTCGCGAGCAGCTCCAACAGCGGCGTATGGACGTGCAGGCGCTGGCGCTTAAAGCCGCTACACAAGACGAGCAGCTAACGGAGCTTGGTCATAACGTCGAAATCCTTGCCGAACAGTTGCCTCATGAAGCGACGGAAACCCGTTGGCAGGAGCGCCTGGAAAGTACCACGGATAAAATTCGCCGCTTGGGGGCGATTAACCTCGCCGCCATTGAGGAGTACGACCAGCAGGCCGAGCGGCGAAATTATCTGGAGGCACAGCACGCCGAACTGACCGAGGCGCTGGAAACCCTTGAACGGGCGATTAAACGGATTGACCAGGAAACCCGCGTACGTTTCCGTGAGACCTTCGATCAGGTCAATGCCGGGTTGCAGGCGCTATTCCCCCGTGTATTCGGCGGCGGTGCAGCATGGTTAACGCTAACCGGCGATGATCTGTTGGAAACCGGCGTGGCGATTATGGCGCGCCCGCCGGGTAAGAAGAACAGCACCATTCATCTGCTATCGGGCGGTGAAAAAGCACTGACCGCACTGTCGTTGGTATTCGCGATCTTTCAGCTCAACCCTGCGCCGTTCTGTATGCTGGATGAAGTAGATGCGCCGCTGGATGATGCCAACGTGGGCCGTTACGCCCGGTTGGTGAAAGAGATGTCTGAAAACGTGCAGTTTATCTATATCACGCACAATAAGATTGCCATGGAAGCCGCCGAGCGCCTGATGGGGGTGACCATGCAAGAGCCCGGCGTATCGCGGTTAGTCTCGGTGGGTATTGAAGAAGCGGCAGCGCTGGTCGATTAAGCGCCTTCACCCTTAACTTTCACCAAGCGCGCGCATGACGGCATAAAGCTTCGACTTCGCTTCAAAACCCACGCCGGGAATGTCCGGCAGCGCCACATAGCCATTCTCCACCTGAATGCCGTCCGCAAAACCGCCAAAGGGCTGGAAAACGTCTGGGTAGGATTCGTTGCCGCCTAGCTGTAATCCTGCGGCAATATTCAGCGACATCTGGTGGCCGCCATGGGGAACCACGCGGCGCGAGGACCAGCCAAGTTCATCCATGACTTTTAATGTGCGCATATACTCCACCAAGCCATAGGAGAGTGCGCAGTCAAACTGCAAATAGTCGCGGTCGGCGCGCATACCGCCATGACGAAGCAAGTTTCTCGCATCCTGATGCGAGAACAGGTTCTCGCCAGTGGCCATGGGCAGCTCGTAGTGGTTGGCAAGCTCCGCCTGTAGGGCATAGTCGAGCGGGTCGCCGGCCTCTTCATACCAGAACAAGTTATAAGGCTTCAGCGCTTCGGCATAGGCGATAGCCGTTTCCTGGTCAAAACGACCATTGGCATCCACGGCTAGGCGGCTGCCGTCACCAACGACTTTGATCACAGCTTCTATCCGGCGCAGGTCTTCCTCTAACGGGGCCGCACCGATTTTCATTTTGACTACGTTATAACCGCAGTCCAGATAACTACGCATTTCATCTTGAAGCTTGCTGTGGTCTTTACCGGGGTAGTAGTAGCCCCCCGCCGCATAAACCCAGACTTTATCGTCTGCCTGCCCGTTCCGGTAGCGATCGGCCAGCAGCCGGTAGAGTGGCTTGCCTTCGATTTTGGCCACCGCATCCCACACGGCCATGTCGATTGTGCCTACCGCCACGGAGCGTTCGCCATGGCCGCCGGGTTTTTCGTTGGTCATTAAGGTTTTCCAGATCGCAAAGGGATCAAGATTATTATGTGCTTGATCAATAAGGCTTTCGGGGTCGGCTTCGCTAATACGGTCAAGAAAACGGTCACGCATTAGCGCGCCCTGGCCGTAGCGGCCGTTAGAGTTAAACCCATAACCAATCACAGGCTTACCGTCACGAATGACATCGGTGACCACCGCGACTACCGAACAAGTCATCTTGGAAAAGTCGATATAGGCATTGGCGATGGGGGACGCAATTGAAACGGTTTTCTCACGAATTTCAACGATACGCATGGTGTGGTCCTTAGTAGTCGGTAGCACCACATTAAGCGTGGTAATCCAGCGTCACCAATGCTATTACTTCGCCACCCCATGCTTAAACGGCATTGCTCATGGAACTTGTTTGGCTCGAAGACTTTATCGCCCTGGCAGAACACGGCAGCTTTGTTCGGGCTGCAGAAGCGCGTCATATCACTCAGCCGGCGTTTAGCCGCCGTATTCGCTCGTTAGAGCAGTGGATGGGCATAACGCTGTTTATACGCACGCCCCATGGCACCACGCTGACTGAAGCGGGTCGTCATATACAAGCCAAGGCGTTTGAAGCGACTGGCCGGCTTTACCGGCTGCGCGAGGAAGCGCAAGAGGTGGCCGGTAAAGCGGCGAAGACCCTCCAGTTCGCCGCCACCCACTCGCTCTCTTTTACCTTTTTTCCGCGTTGGATTCGCCAGGTCGAAAACGGCGCTCCAATAGAAGCTCTTCAACTCCACTCGGACAGCATGCTGGGCTGCGAGCAGCTATTGATGCATGGGAAGGTACCTTTTTTGCTTTGCCATCGTCATCCAGGCGTTCCTTCCTTGATAACTTCTGAGCATTTTGTTACTAAAAAAGTGGGTGAAGATACCCTCATTGCACTGATTAGCAGTACCGCACACCAAGCCACCCCGTCTCATCAATTGCCCTATTTGGCCTATACAACAGCCTCGGGGCTTGGGCGTATTGTGGCGCACCGTTTATTTGGTAATGAAGGTGTTTTGGCGCCTAAGCCTCAGTTTAGTAGCCACTTAGCCGCAGTGTTAATGTCGATGGCATTAGAAGGAAAAGGCGTGGCTTGGTTGCCAAGGAGTCTTGCGGAGCAAGAGATTAGCGATGGCCGGTTAGTACGCGCACTTGATCAAGATTGGGATATTACGGTAGAAATTCATCTTGCCCGACCGGTAGCCCCTGTCAGTGCGACGGCAGAAGAATTTTGGGCGAGACTGTAACTTTAAACAGCAGTTTATTGATCATAGAGTGGTAAACATTACGCTCAATGCGTAAAAAAATTTCCTAAAGCGCTCAACTTAACTATATTACCCTATTAATATTGGGTATAAGGTTGTTATGTGGCTTATAGATGGATCTTGTCAGAAGGGTATGATTAGCACGTTTAGTTAGCAAGTGGTTGAAACGTTACTTCTCATCCCAGGCGTATAAGCGGGGGTTCTAGCTTTCATGATTGTTTTATAAAACCCTTTAAAAGACAAGATCAAAAGCTGTGGCACTTTTGTGTGGAGTTAAGGTCGAATTTTTGCCCTGATCGGCTTTAATAATAGGTTCAAAAGCGTGAAAATCACCTAATTATCAGCAAAAATTGGCCCTTTTCATAGCATTCGCGCTATGCTTGGTGGCAAGTAATTATTAAATAGCAGTTACCCATATTTAGGCATGGTGCCTTAGCAACCGGCAAGATGACCATGGAACGTTCGACATGGAACTAAGAGAGTGGCTAATCATTTTAGGGCTGGCGTTGGTATCGCTCATCGTTATAGACGGTGTGCGTAGACTTCAACGGCAGCGTCGTGTACCCCGTTTGGATCAGGCGGGTCAGGATCTTTCAGTTGGAGATCCCGATGAGGCTGCTAAAGCAGCAGAAATCAATTGGGAACTTCCCAACGGGGGAGCCCGGGTTGTTAAGCCTGCTGACTATAGTGGCTTAGGCAGTAAACCAAAATTAGAACGTCAAGAGCACCCTGGACCTTCCAGGGTGCTTTCTGAGTTTAGGCGTTCTGCGTCTGCCAAAGCAGCCAAGCGTAAAGCGGATAAAGCAGAGTCAATTGCTAAATCGCAATTAAAGGCAGCTGAAAAATCAGCGCCGCCTGTGACTACTACCGCACAGGCGGCGACCACTTCGCCGTCCATGCCGACTGAGCATGAGCGTCGTGAGCCAAGCATCACCATGGCCAATACTTCACAGGCTGACGTTGGAAATACCAGAACGCCACCGGCAGCAAACGCTCAGTCCGATAGTGCAGAACATGGTGCAGAACAATATACCAATGCTAATACAGCGTTTAGCCCAACAATGGCTAATGCTCATGTTGACGCCGCTGAACCTGCTCCTGCCGCGTCTGCACAAGAACCAGCAGTGACAATGAAAGAAGAGCCAGTGACCCGTGAGGCGACTACTTCGCCCGACTCTTTCTCAATCAGCGCAAGCGACACTGATACTGAAACTGCCGCTCAACCGTCTTATAACGCTGAGTCGGTACTGCGCGCTGAGCCTGAAGATGCCGTATTTGCTAAACACGCGTCCAGTGATCACTCGCCTAAACGACGTCAGTTACGCTCTGACACCGTAGGCGAACACGACGAGCTGGATGATGACGAAGTGGACGAGTATCGACTCGTTGATTTCGAAGGCATGGGTCGTTCGCTGAAACGTCGTTTGATTGAGCGGCGCAAAGTGAAACAGCGTAAGAAAGCTGAAAAAGCAGTACGCGACAAAGCGTTGGCTAAGCAGAAGGCCGAACGCAAAGCGTTGGAAGCCGAGCAGCGCCGTGCAGCGAAAGAAGCGGCTGATGCAGAGCGCGCTCGCCTTGCACAAGAGAAGGCTGAGGAGCGTGAAGCGGCGGCCAACGCGGCGGCGGCAGACAGGCTCGCTACCCAGCAGCGCATGGCGGATGATGAAGCACGCCATGTTGAGCTTAACGCCCATGCCGCCAGTGAAGAGTCCCATTATGATGAAGACTATAATGCAAACTTTGATGAAGGCGCCGATTATGCCAGCGACACAGCCTATGATGATCGGGCTGCTGACGAGAGAGTGCGCGCCCATCCGACGTTAGAAAAAGCCTTACGTCACGATGTGAGCGGCGAGCACGCTAAGGAGACGCTCTCCAGTGCTGAAGAAGTCGTGGTGATCAGCGTTCTTTCCCGTGACCCCGAAGGCTTCGACGGCAGCAAGCTGCTTGAACTCATGATGGTATGTGGCTTGCGCTACAGCCGTGCCATGGGTATTTTCCACCGTTTTGAAACCGAGAGTGAAGACAGCGAACTCCAGTTCTCAATGGTTAACGTGGTCAAGCCGGGTACTTTCCCCATTGAAGAAATGGGTGAGTTCATGACCCCTGGCATCACCCTGCTAATGCCGTTGCCAGGTGCGGTAGATAGCTCTGCAGCGTTTGAAGCCATGGTCGAAACCGCAATGGTACTGGTGCGTCATATGGGCGGCGAGTTGAAAGATGAAAACCGCAGCGTCATGACCGCACAAACGATTGAGTTCGCCCGTCAGCGGGTGCGTGAATTTGAACGCCGCCATCGCCTGCATCGGCATATGCAAGTCCGCTAAGTAACATCTGCTGTTCAACACCCGCCTTCTTGCCAGAAGGCGGGTGTTTTTGTTCAATACAGACTATTTTTTGTTCGCTCGATGGTCTAATTCGTTCAATTTTTTAATTCCTTTGGTTTTGCGTTGTCGCTGCCGAGTACTGGAACCCATTCTAATGAGCAAGTCTGATTCTCAACCGTTGGAAGAGATTGCCCAGTTGCGGGCCGCCCTGGATGAGGCAAATTACCGCTACTACGTGCTGGATGAACCTACTCTCACCGATGCCGACTACGACCGTCAGTTACAGCGTTTACAGCAGTTGGAAGCGCGCCATCCAGAACTCATCACCAGTGATTCTCCTACCCAACGGGTAGGCGCGGCACCGGCGGAAGGGTTTCCATCGGTGGCCCATGCGATTCCTATGCTGTCACTGGATAACGCCTTTAGCCGTGAAGATATCCATGCCTTTGCCGAACGGGTCGCCGAACGTTTGGAGTGCACGGCAGATGAGGTTGAGTTTACCTGCGAGCCGAAACTGGATGGTGCAGCGGTATCGCTGGTTTACGAACAGGGTGTGCTGATTAGCGGCGCGACCCGTGGCGATGGCCGCACGGGTGAAGGCATTACTTCCAACTTACGCACATTGCATTCGGTGCCGTTAAAACTAATGGGCAAGAACGTGCCTGAGCTGCTGGAAGTACGTGGCGAGGTCATTATGCGCCATGCGGGCTTCGAGGCGTTGAACGAGCGCGCGAGGGAAGAGGGCAGCAAGGTTTTTGCCAACCCCCGCAACGCGGCGGCAGGCAGCCTGCGTCAGTTAGATCCGCGCATCACCGCCAAGCGCCCGCTAGAGTTTCACGCTTATCAGGTTGCGCGTTTAGAACCTGATTTAGGCGATACTGTCCACAGCGAATTAATGAAGCGGTTATCCTCATTAGGCTTTCGAGCCAGTTCACAGCTAAAAGTCGTTAAAGGCCCGGAGGCGGTCGCCGATTACTGTGAGCAGTTGGGCGCAAAACGTGATGCCCTTGGCTTTGATATCGATGGGGTGGTGATCAAGGTAAACGACCTGCGCCACCAGCGGGAGTTGGGCTTTGTTGCCCGTGCACCGCGCTGGGCAGTGGCGTTTAAATATCCTGCTCAGGAAGAGGTCACCACTTTGAACGATGTCGAGTTCCAGGTGGGGCGCACCGGCGCCATTACACCCGTGGCGCGCCTTGAGCCGGTCACCGTGGCAGGCGTAACGGTTTCCAATGCCACGCTGCACAATGCCGATGAGATTACCCGTTTGGATGTGATGATCGGCGATACGGTGTCGATTCGCCGAGCGGGTGACGTTATTCCGCAAGTGGTAAGAGTGCATGCCGAGTTGCGACCCGCTGATGCAAGGCCCATCGTTTTTCCCGAACACTGTCCAGTGTGCGGTTCAGAGATTGAGCGCCTGGAAGGCGAAGCGGTAGCGCGCTGCTCCGGCGGCCTCTACTGCGCAGCGCAACGTAAAGAGGCCTTGAAGCACTTTGCTAGCCGCAAAGCGCTGGATATTGATGGCCTGGGCGAAAAGCTGATCGTACAACTGGTCGACTTGAATTGGGTGGAAACCCCCGCAGCACTGTTTCACTTATCGGCTGAGCAGTTACAGAGCTTGCCGCGCATGGGGGAGAAGTCAGCGACGAACCTGATCAACTCCCTCGAAAAAGCCAAATCGACTACCCTGGCGCGTTTTATCTATTCGCTGGGTATTCGCGAAGTGGGTGAAGCCACGGCGGCAAACCTCGCCAATCACTTTGGCACGCTCGATGCCATTCAAACCGCTGAGCTGGCAGCGTTGGAGGCCGTGAATGATGTTGGTCCGATTGTGGCCGCCCATGTGCATACGTTTTTCCGTCAGCCGCATAATCAGGAAACCATTGCCGCGTTAATTGAAGCAGGCATCACCTGGCAAGAGGCGGAAGTCACCCAAGGCCCAACGCCGTTGGAAGGACAAACCTGGGTGCTCACCGGTTCGCTTGAGGGTATGACCCGGGATGAGGGCAAGGCGCGTTTGCAGGCATTGGGGGCGAAGGTAGCGGGCAGCGTATCGAAAAAGACGACTTGTCTGGTCGCAGGCGAAGCCGCCGGTAGTAAACTGACCAAAGCCGAACAGATGGGTGTAGAAGTGATCGATGAAGCGACCTTTATTGAACGTTTGGCAGAGTGGGAGCAGAGTTAATGAGCCGTTTTATTGAAGTACCTGCCAGAATGCTGCCACCGGAAACCCTCGATGCTCTGTTAGAGGCATTTGTGACCCGCCAGGGTTATGACACGACCGATACCACGGGTGAAGGGATGCACGGCTGGGTAGCCGAACTGAAAAAACAGCTAGAGCGCAACGAGCTGATTATCGCCCACGACCTCGAGCTAGAGATGACCGAGGTCATGACCCTGGCTCGCTGGCGTTCGTTTGGACGGGATATTGCCGATGACGAAGAAGAGGGCGATATTTAGGCGCGCCTCCTAAGCGTTCTCATCGCGAATAAGCGCGCTGATTATCCGCCGCCCTGGATGCAGGTGATCGGCCAGCGGCGCTTCTAGCGGCATCGGCTCATCGCATATGCGTGAGGCGATCACCTCGGCACATAGTGGGGCGCTCGCCAAGCCGCGTGAGCCGTGAGCTGCGGATATCCACAACCCCGTATAGTGCTCGCCGGGTGTGTTGTTCACGCGGGTGGCATCCTTACTTAGAAGTGAATAGTCTGCCCGCCACGCCTCTGCTACCGGCACTGGCCCTGCGTAAGGCGTCTTGTCGGGGCTTGCCGCACGCACCGCAGCACGGCCCTGAAGTTTCTCTGGGCTCAACGCAATACCTGCCTGTTCCAATTCCGCTACCAACGCGGGGAGCGTCTGACGCAGTTCATCGATATTGCGTTGATGATCGTCATCCGTCACATGGTTTGTCGCATTGTTGGGTACGAAGCTGGCGCCAAACGTCAGCACGCCATCCAGCGCAGGCGCTACATAACCACCGGCGCATACCACGCGGGCAGGGCCTGCGATCTCTTCAGGTAGTGTGATCTCGCTTATCTGGCCGCGCACCGACTGCAGCGGCAGCTCAGCCGTTTGCGCAAAACGATTGGCCAAATGCGCACTGGCAATCACCACTTGATCCGCCTCCAATGAGCTGCCATCGGCCAAGTTGAGCTGCCAACCACTCTCTCGCTGGGTCAGGGAGCTAACGTCACCCTGTTGAAAGGTCACCCCTGGTTGACTGAGCAGATGCTCACATAGCGCCTTAGGCCGAACCCAACCCGCCTGTGGATAAAACAGACCGTGGGGTGCGCTGATACTAATAGCCGCCGTTTGCGATAACGCCGGGTTCTCCATGGCGGTGACCACATCGCTGGGCAGCGGGTGCAGCTCAATAAAGCGCTGTTGGCGACGGGCTTCTTTATCACTACTCGCCAGCTGCACAACACCGCAGGGTTGCCATAAAGGGGGTGTGGATAATGTCTGTGAGGGCGGTACCTGTGTGGACAGTATCTGCTGCGCAGATAGCTGTTGTGCAAGCCAGCGCTGGCTGTACAGCAGCCCAGCGATATAAACACGGCTTTGATGGTTGGTTTCGGCGGCCAACTTTACGTATAGCGCGCCCTGGCGATTGCCCGAGCCGCCAGCGCCGGGGGCTTCGCGCTCAATCACCGTTACCTTAATGCCACGTTTAGCCAGCGCCGCCGCCACGCTACTTCCCGCAAGACCTGCGCCGACGATTGCTACGTGCATCTCAACGTGCTTTACCGCCGCCACCGGCGGTGGAGTAAACCAGGGCGTTGACTGACGTCGCTGATCGATGGGTGGTGCTTCGATGCTGCCCGCGAGCATTTCCCGCTTACGGCCATAGCCTGGCACTTTTTTCCAGTTAAAGCCCGCGGCTTTCAAGCCGCGCTTAACGATGCCAGCACAGGTAAAGGTGGCGAACGTTGCGCCGGGGCGCGAGCGGGCGGCCATGGCACTAAATAGCTCGGGTTGCCACATATCCGGGTTTTTGGAAGGCGCAAAACCGTCTAAAAACCAGGCATCGACCTGGCCATCCAACTGCTCCAGACGCTCGGTGGTATCGCCGAAATGCAGATCAAGTGTGACGCGATCGGTCAGGTGAAGGCGATGAATACCGCTCACGGCGGGAGGCCATTGGTCACACAGCACCTGTGCATAAGCGGCCAACGAAGGCCAACTCGCTAGGGCTTGCTCAAGCGCACCCCGCTCAAAGGGAAATTTCTCTGTGGATAACAGATGCAGGCGTGCCTTGGCGGGTGCATGTTGCTCAAAACAGGCCCAGGCGCAGAGCATATTCAGCCCGGTCCCAAAGCCGGTTTCGCCAATCACAAAAGGCCGCTCGCTATTCCAGTTAGCAAAACGCTTAGGAAGGTGGTTCGCACCGAGAAAGACGTGCTCGGTTTCAGCGCGCCCATCACCCCGAGTGAAATAGATGTCATCAAACGCTTCCGAATGGGGCGCTCCCTCATTCCAGGTAAGAATTGGCGTGGTTAATGCCGCAAGCGAAGGCAAGGCGTTTGGACGATGGGTCACGCAGGTATCCGTATTGATGAACAGGTGATTAAAAAATGATCAATTTGTCGACGCTGGCGCTATCTCTGGCTTAGCGCAAAGCGTCCGCCGGGTTTGCACAGAGTTTTCCACAGGCTCTGTGAAAAAGCCGACGGACCCTCCACACTCGCCTATTGGGGTCAAGGCAAAACTTTTTTGAACGGCTTAACAATTACCTTGGCATAGACCCCTGCAATCATGTATGGGTCGGCGTCGGCCCACGCCTTAGCGTCTTCTAAACTGTCAAATTCGGCCACCACTAAGCTACCTGAGAAGCCCGCATCGCCGGGGTTTTCAGCGTCGATGGCCGGGTGGGGACCAGCCAATACCACGCGGCCCTCATCAAGCAGGGCTTCTAAACGGGCCAGATGGTCGGGACGAGCTGCTAAACGACGCTCTAAACTATTGGGTACATCTTCACTGATAATGGCATACAGCATTTGGGGATAACTCCTTGATAAAAAGGGGATGCAAGGTAGGCGTTAATTGACCGCACTGGCATAAGCGCGCACCATATCTTACCCATTGCTAACGGTACATTCACAGCTGAAAAGCGCATTCTGACAAACTGGCCACACGGCGTCATGCTTATGTCTCGACTTCCTTATACCTTTGATGCCGATCAGCGCTACCCAGTTGATTTGCATATGCACTCAACCGCTTCCGACGGTGCGTTAGCGCCCTCAGAGCTGGTAACGCTGTGCGCCGAGCGCGGGCTGACGCATATGTCGCTCACCGACCACGATACCATGGACGGCATTGAAGAAGCGGGCCAAGCCGCAGCGCAGGCCGGACTTTGCCTTATCCCCGGCTGTGAGTTATCCACACGCTGGCAGGGCGTGAATATCCATGTGGTCGCGCTGATGCCCGGCGGCTTGCGCGGGCCAATGTTGGAAGGCCTGATTCAGCAGCGTGAGGCACGAATTCAACGCGCAGCGGTGATTGCCGAGCGGCTGGAAAAAATCGGGTTAAGCGATGCGCTGGAAAAAGCCCGCCTTCAGGCCGGCAGTGACCGACCCCTTGGCCGCCCGGATTTCGCCCGTGCGCTGGTAGCAGAAGGCGTGGTACCCGACTGGGCCAGCGCCTTCAAGCGCTATTTGGGTAGCGGCAAGAAAGGCGATGTGAAAGCCCACTGGCCGGAAATCAGCGAAGCAGTGGGCTGGATTGTCGCATCGGGCGGTGTGGCGGTGATTGCTCACCCGCTGCGCCACGGCTTAACCCGCCGCAAGCGCGGTCTATTAATGGATACTTTCCAAGCGGCGGGCGGGCAAGCGGTTGAGCTAGTCAGCGGTCAGCAGAACCCGGACAGCACCCGTGACCTGGCGCGCCAGCTGGTCGAGCGCGAACTGTACGCCTCCATGGGCAGCGACTTCCATTTCCCAGGGAGCCACGCGGCCCCCGGCAGCATGAGTTTGGTGCCGCGCACGGCGGCACCGCCCATATGGCAGCATCCGCGCTTGGCACATCTACGCGATGCGCCTGCTGGGATACTTTCGGCGGGGTGATTCGGTGAACGCTGAGACTATGTTATATGAAGGCAGTATGAATAAAGCTTACGATCAGGAGTAACTCAATGAGCCAGTACTTTCAGATTCATCCAGAAAATCCACAAAAGCGGCTGATCGATCAAGCGATTGCGATTATTCGCAAAGGAGGTGTGGTCGCTTACCCCACCGATTCAGGCTACGCACTGGGCTGCCATTTGGGCGAGAAGAAGGCCATTGAGAAGATCAAATGGTTGCGTTCGTTGGATGATAAACACAATTTCACCTTGGTATGCTCCGATTTATCAGAGATCGGCACCTACGCCAAAGTGGATAACGGTGTGTTTCGGCTACTGAAAGCCCACACCCCAGGGCCTTACACCTTCATTCTGGATGCCACGTCTGAGGTGCCGCGTCTGCTGCTGCACCCTAAGCGTCGCTCCATTGGCGTGCGCGTGCCGGACCACCGCATCACCCACGCCTTATTGGCCGCATTGGGTGAACCGTTGATGAGCGTCACGCTGATTCCCGTGGGCGATGACCAGCCCATGAATGACCCGGAAGAGATACGCGAGCGTTTTGGCGCGCATCTGGATGCCATCATCGACGGTGGCGCCTGCCATTTAGACCCCACTAGCGTTATCGACCTGCGCGAACTGCCCCCCGTTATCATCCGTGAAGGGCGCGGGGATATCACGCCCTTCCAGGCTTAAATGTAGACGTGAGCTAGTCAGAAGAGGGGGCTTCTTTCTCGTCTTTCTCATCCTTCTTGCGCGGGTCTTCGCTGTCTTCATCGAGCCAGGTCCCGCAGCGCAAGCAGTAGCGGGCGCGCTTTTCATGGCGGTCGTGCCCGCAGCCGGGGCAGGCTTCCTCAGAGTGACGGTCCTCACGAATCGAGCGGATCACCTGAGCGGAGAAAACCCCGGTGGGCACGGCGATAATCGAGTAGCCGAGCAGCATCAGAATCATGGTGATGGCTTTGCCCAGCGCGGTGGCGGGCACGATGTCGCCGTACCCGACCGTCGTCATGCTCACGATGGCCCAGTACATCGACATCGGGATGCTGGTAAACCCGGCTTCTGGGGATTCAATGGTGTACATCAACGCCGCGAACAGCGTGACCACCATAAAAATAGCCGAAAAAAACAGCAGTATTTGACGCATGCTGCGTTTGAGGGCATCTATAAGCAGGCTGGCTTCGCCGACAAACTCCATCATCCGTAAAATTCGGAAAATCCGCAGCACCCGCAGCAAGCGAACAATGACTAGCCCGTGGGCACCCGGTACGAGTAATACCAGCCAGGTAGGCAACACGGCGATTAAGTCGACGATCCCATAAAAGCTCTTTAAATAGAGCAGCGGGCGCTCCAGGCAGTAGATGCGCACGATCAACTCAATACTGAACAGCAGCGTAAACATCCATTCAACATATAAAAATATATGCCCGTAGCGCTCGGCATAAACCTCAATACTGTCCAGCAGGATGACCGCAACGCTTAACAGAATCGCCACGATTAAGGCGATATCAAAGGCTTTTGCGCCCGGTGTGTCAGACTCAAAAATAATGTGAAACAGGCGGGTGCGTAGGCCTTCCGCGCCAGGTGTTAAATTTAAATTCATTGCATCATCCTGAAGTAGGCCTCAATACAGTCCTGAAATAGCGTTAGGCCGCTAGCGTAGCGCGGTTTGGTACGCCAAGCGATGGGCCAGTGCCAACGCAGCTTTACCGTAAGCGCTATTGGGCTGGCCGTGGTTGTCGAGTGCGCCAGGTAGCGCTTGGGCAAAACCGCGTGCGGTAGCATCCAGCGCGGGGTGGGCGGCAAGGGTAGCCAGCGCCTGTTGGGCATCGGTTAAAAAATCTGCTTGTTGGCTATCGTGGTAGGCATCCAGCGCTAGGGTGGCGCGGTGTAGCCACTCAGCAAGGGAGTGCGCTTCAGGTAGGTGCCAGCGCTGTTGGCTTAGCGCATTGCCGCGGGCGGCTTTGCTACTATCCGAAGGACGCAGGGGCACCTGCTCGGCCAGGACCATTGCCAACGCCCACAGCGTTTCCGGGTCGCCGCGCTTTAATTCCAGCTCCACCTCGCGAATCGACGTATGGTAACCGCCGCTGATAATCTCGCCCTCATCCAGTACCAGCTCGATATGACTCTCCTGACCCGTTGAAGTGTCGATCAGTTGCCAACTGCGCCGCGAAAAATCGGTGCTGAGCTGAGGGGCCAGGGAGTCAAGGATACTGCCCAGCTCTCCCTGAAACGGAGGAAGCTCGGCAAGGGAGACCAGATCCAGGTCGGGGCCAGCCACTTGCCACTCCCACTCCTCACGTTGTGAGAGCCCACCGCCCCCCTGGCCTGCGGTTTTCACCGTTTGCAGCACTTTGCCGTCCACTTTGCGCAGGCGAACCGCAATGCGCGCCTTGGCTAGCTCCCCATTTGGGGTATCAAAATAAGTGTTGGTTAATGTCTGCTGAAGCGCTGGTGTTGAAGCGAGGTGCGGGTGCTTAATAAGGGCGGTAGGCCCTTCTGGTGCAAGGGCAAGCTTCAATTCCACTTCCATGGGGGTTAGGTTTTTCATGACACTCGCCACCTCGTTATCGTGACATTTAAATGAATATTTGATTACATTTGTGAACTTTTCATGACGGCGGCGGGCGCACTCTTTATACTGGCGCCGCCATTTCCAGGCTTCCCGAAAACAGGCTAAAAGGCATTATGGTTACCTCCAATCCTTTTTCTTCGATGTTTGGCCGCTCGCCATTCCAGCCGTTATTGGCCCATATCGTCAAGGCGAATGACTGTGCCGATCAACTGTTGCCATTTTTTGAAGCAACGCTTGCTGATGACTGGGACAAGGCGGCTGAACTGCGCGAAAACGTCACCCGCTTAGAGCATGACGCCGATACGCTGAAAACAGAGTTGCGGTTGAACCTGCCCAACACCATGTTTCTACCGGTGTCGCGTTCTGATCTGCTCGACCTCATCAGCGTGCAGGACAAAATCGCCAATAAAACGCGCGACATTACCGGCATTATGCTGGGCCGTAAAATGCGTGTGCCTGACGAACTGGCCGACCCGATGCGTGACTACATCCGTACCAGCGTTGCCTGCGTTGCCCAGGCGCGCCAGGCACTGGAAGAGCTCAAGGATCTGCTCGAGTCCGGCTTTGGAAAAAACGTCTCTGATGTGATGCAGAACATGATCCGTGAACTGCACACCCTCGAGCATCAAGCCGACGACCAACAGGTGACGATCCGCCGCCAGCTGTTCGCGCTTGAAAGCCAGCTACCGCCGGTAGACGTGATCTTTCTCTACAAGATCATTGAATGGGTTGGCGAACTATCTGATCGCGCTGAGCGTGTGGGTAGCCGTCTGCAGATCCTGACTGCCCGCTAAGGGGACCTTCATGCTGATTATTGCCCAGTACGGTGAAATCTTCATTATTCTGGCCTGTTTGTTCGGCTTCTTCATGGCATGGGGCGTTGGTGCGAATGACGTAGCCAATGCGATGGGAACCTCGGTGGGATCGAAAGCGATCACCATCAAACAAGCCATTCTTATTGCCGTTGTTTTTGAATTCCTCGGTGCCTGGTTGGCTGGCGGCGAAGTTACCAATACGATCCGTAAAGGTATTATCGACCCCGAGCTTCTGCGGGATGACCCGCAACTGCTGGTATACGGCATGCTGGCAGCCCTCCTGGCGGCTGGTACATGGCTGCTGGTAGCGTCCATGAAAGGCTGGCCCGTTTCTACTACCCACTCGATTGTCGGCGCGATTGTCGGCTTCGCGGTCGCGGGGTTAGGCCCGGCAACGGTCGACTGGGGTGCGGTGGGCACGATTGCCGCCAGTTGGGTCGTTTCTCCTTTACTGGCGGGTACGATCGGCTTCGTGCTGTTTAAATCGGTGCATCATCTGATTTTTGAAGATGCCAATCCGTTTACGGCCGCTAAACGCTACGTGCCGGGCTATGTGTTTCTGGTAGGTTTCATCGTTTCGATGGTCACGCTGACCAAAGGGTTGTCCCATGTGGGGCTGGACCTGTCCTTTAATAAGAGCCTGCTGCTATCGATTTTGCTGGGGCTGGTGATTATGGGCATTGGTTTGGTGATGCAGCGGCGTATCAAGTTCGAGCACAACACAAATGATCACTTCGGCTATGCCAACGTAGAGCGCGTGTTTGGCGTGCTGATGATTTTCACCGCCTGTGCCATGGCTTTTGCCCACGGTTCAAACGATGTGGCCAATGCGGTTGGCCCGCTGGCCGCAGTCATCAGCGTGGTCCAAACCGGCGGTGAAATTGGCAGCTCTGCGCTGGTGCCCTGGTGGGTGCTGGTACTTGGCGGCGGTGGCATCGTGGTAGGCCTTGTTACCTATGGCCATAAAGTTATCGCCACAGTTGGTACGGGCATTACCGAGCTCACGCCGAGCCGCGGTTTCGCCGCGACCCTGGCGGCGGCCACTACGGTCGTGCTGGCTTCAGGCACCGGTCTGCCGATTTCCACGACCCACACGCTGGTAGGGGCGATTTTAGGCGTCGGTCTCGCGCGCGGGATGGCCGCCCTCAACCTGCGGGTTATCGGTACGATTGCGGCGTCTTGGCTGATCACATTGCCTGCCGGTGCGGGTCTTGCGATTTTGTTCTTCTTTATGTTCAAAGGCATGTTCGGCTAATAAATAGCTAGCAACCAAGCAGTACGCCAACGCTCGAACGCATTAAGAACCAGAACGACCTGAGCGATAAAATCACAGCGGCATCTTCATGTTTATCTGCATTAGATACAGCAGATTTGCATTTGAAGGTGCCGCTGTTTTTTGTGCTCTGGTAAAGTACCCCATTGGACGTGGTAAACGTCTGATGTTTCTTTCACCTGCTGCCGGAGAGCGGCCCTTGGATACGCGCTTCCCCTTTGTTGATTGGTTTCGTAACGCCTCCCCCTACATTAATGCTCACCGGGGGCGAACCTTTGTCATCTTAATTGAGGGCGAAGCGATGGCATCTGGCCGAGGGGAGCAGCTGATTCAAGATTTGGCGCTGCTGCATACGCTAGGCGTGCGGCTGGTCGTGGTGTTTGGTATTCGCCCCCAGGTACACGAATCGCTAACCGCTGCGGGCGTTGAGCCCACGCGAATCGACGGCCGCTGGGTAGCGGATCGTGCCGTCATGGCCCATGTAGAACAGGTCGCCGCCCACCAGCGGCTATGGCTGGAAGCGCGGCTTTCGCTAGGCCTGCCCAGCACGCCGCTGCACGGTGTAGAACTGAGCGTCATCTCTGGCAACCTGGTGACCGCCAAGCCGCTTGGCGTGCGTGAAGGTGTCGATTTCGACCACAGCGGCGAAGTACGCCGGGTGCGGGCCAGCGCGATTCAGGGATTGCTGGAAAAAGGCTCGCTGGTGTTGCTCCCGCCGCTGGGCTTCTCCAGTACCGGTGAAGTGTTCGATCTGGACGCCTCGGAAGTCGCCCAGCACGCCGCCGTGGCGCTGAAAGCCGACAAACTGATTCTACTCGGTGAGTCCGAAGGGCTGGAGGATGAGCACGGTGCACTGCTGCGTCAACTCTCGCCAGCGGAAGCCGAGCCGCGTTTAACGCATGCTGCACCGGGCAGTGAGTTAGCCCGTCACTTGCAGGCCGCCTGCACCGCGGCACGGGAAGGCGTGGCACGCACGCACCTACTTTCCTGGCACAACCATGACGCCTTACTGGGTGAACTGTTCACCCGCGACGGCGTGGGCACCATGATTACCCAGCACCGCTACGAGCAGCTGCGTCCGGCGACGCTGAACGATGTGGCGGGCCTGCTGGAACTGCTGGAGCCGCTAGAGCGGCGGGGCATGCTGGTCGCACGCTCAAGGGAGCGTCTGGAACACGAAATCGATGATTACATGGTGATCGAGCGAGACGGCATGGTGATAGGCTGCGCCGCGCTGCATGTGTTTACCGATACCAGTATTGCCGAACTCGCCTGTGTGGCGGTGCACGACAGCTACCGCGGTGGCGAGCGGGGCGAACGCCTGGTGGAAGCCATGGAGCGCCGCGCCCGCCAGCGCGGCTTAAACGAAATCTTCGTGCTGACGACCCACACCGCACACTGGTTTGTGGAACACGGCTTCCGCGCCGCCAGCCTGGAAGACCTACCCCCGCTGAAACGCGAAACCTATAACCATGCCCGTAAATCGAAGGTGTTGGTCAAGCAGTTAACGTAATTCGCTTATTAGCAACCCTGGTTTAGCTGGCTGAACGCGGCATGAGCGAAAACAGCTCCGGCTGTTGTTGCGCTTCTTGTTGAATAGTGTCGTCGATTGGCGTGTCGTAGGTTTTAAGCAGATAGCCCAGCACCGAATAGAAACCCACCATGGCGATCAGGTCGATCACCGCCGTGCGCCCGATCGCCTCGGCAAGCTCCGCTTCCTGCTCCTTGGCCAGCATGCGCTTATCGAATAACGCATCCACGGCGTTAACGATCAGACCGTCAACACCTTCTGGGTTACCGCGAATTGCAGTGATCCGCTGTTCGGAGAATCCCAGCGCGAGTGCCCGACTAACATGGTGCGCCCACTCGTAGGCTGAGCCCATGCGTAGGCCCGCGCGTAAAATCACCACTTCGGTCAGTTCCGGGCCTAATGCATTCTCCTTAACAACGTGTTGGCGCAAGGGTGCCCACGCGCTAAGCAGGGCCGGGTGGTGGGCCATGGTGCGATAAACGTTGAGTGCGCCCGCAAAGCCCTCGCGTAAATCAGCGATCTCTTCAGGCCAGTCGGCGTCGGAAATAGGCGGGCAGGGAGAAGGGGTCATGAGGGCTCCAGTCAGATCATTATTCAGATAGTCGTTTATTGTGTCTTACTCGGCGATGGCGGCGGTTATGGCCTCGGCAATACGCTCAATGATCAGGTCTACTTCGTCTGGCGCAATGATATAGGGCGGTGCCAGCAATATGTGGTCGCCGTGAATGCCATCAATAGTGCCGCCCATTGGGTAGCTGATCAGGCCACGCGCCATGGCCTGCCGCTTGATCTTGGCGTAAATCTTTCTAGTCGGATCGAAAGGCGTTTTGCTTTCCCTATCCTCGACAATCTCGATACCGCGAAACAAGCCCCTGCCGCGAATATCGCCCACATGGGGCGATGCGCCGAGCGCCGCTTCCAGGCCGCTCTGCAGTCTCATGCCCATGGTGTTTACGTTAGCCAGCGTCTCCGGCCGTGCAATGATCTCAACCACTTTGTTAGCGGCCGCGGCGGCCACGGGATGGCCCAAATAGGTATGGCCATGCTGAAACAGCCCAGACCCATTGGCGAAACTGGCATAGATGTTGGCCGATAGCATCACCGCGCCGATAGGTTGATAGCCGCCACCCAAACCTTTGGCGATCGTAACGATATCCGGGACTACCCCATCCTGTTCGCAGGCGAAGACGGTGCCGGTTCTTCCCATGCCGCACATCACTTCGTCCAGAATCAGCAGTACCCCGTACTTATCACAAATAGCCCGAACGCGTTTGAAGTAATCCGCCTCAGAGGCGACCGCCCCTAAAGTAGCGCCGACGACGGGTTCAGCAACGAAGGCCATGACGTCTTCAGGACCAAGTTCCAGAATCTTCGCCTCAAGCTCCTCGGCAAGCCGTGCAGCATAGGCCTCGGGCGTCTCATCGGTGGCCTTGTCGCGATACGCATAGCAGGCCGATACATGGTGGGTTTCTGGCAGAATGGGCTGAAACTGCTGGCGCCGCATGGCATTGCCACCGGTGGCCAACGCGCCGATAGTATTGCCGTGGTAGCTTTGGCGTCTGGCAATGATGTGCCGCCGACGGGGCTGATTAATCTCTACAAAGTACTGCCGGGCCATTTTCAGTGCCGCTTCAACGGCCTCCGACCCACCCGACACCAGGTAGACGTAATCCAGCCCTTCGGGCGCTAAAGCCACCAGTTTTTCGGCAAGTTCCTCGGCGACATCGGTAGTGAAGAAGGAGGTGTGGGCGTAACAGAGGCTATCGATCTGTGCGCGCATGGCGGCCAGCACTTCCGGGTGGCCGTGACCGACGCTGGTGACTGCAGCGCCTCCCGACCCATCCAGATAGCGACGCCCCTTGGTATCGGTGATATAGACGCCCTGTGCCGACGCAGCATGAGGCAAGGCCCCGCCGATACTGCGGTGAAGAATACGCGTCATAGCCCTGACCCTCATTATCAAACGGTGAGAAATTTACATGACAAGGAGATTGGCACACTCACAAAGATGTTTGCAACAAATAAATCATTTTAATATAATATGAAACATATAGATCATTTATTCACACAGCCAACCCTTAATTCTTCACAGAGCCAACCACTATGCAGCCGAGCGATTCGCTAAGAGAGCAGATGATTGCCCAGTACGATGCTATGTCTGCGCAGCTGCAACAGGCCGCTCGCTACGTGCTTGAGCACCCAGAGGAAGTGGCGCTGGTGTCCATGCGCGAGGTGGCGCGCCTAGCGGGCGTGCAGCCCGCCACCATGACTCGGCTGGCCAAGTTCTTGGGGGTAGCAGGGTACGACGAACTCCGGGCGCAGCATGCGGCGGCGTTACGTCAGGGAGGAGATGGTTTTGCGGCCAAGGTTCGCCAGCGAGTAGAGGAAGGCAGTGAAAGGGGAGTCAGCGATACCGCTTCGCATATGCTTCAGGGGCTAAGTGCCCAGCTTGCTAAACTCAGCGAGCCTGATTCGCTGCGGCAACTGGAAGCCACCGCCACTAGGCTGAGATCAGCGAGAAAGGTATACGTGCTAGGGTTACGTTCCTGCCATGCCGTTGCCTGGCACTTCCATTACGTGATGACCCTACTCGGCGAGCGTTCGGTTCACCTGGATGGGCCTGGAGGAACTGGCGGAGATGCGTTAATTCGCGCCACCTCTGAGGATGTATTGCTCGTTATCTCCATCAAACCTTATGCAACAGGGACGCTGGAACTTGCCCAGTTGGCAAAAGAGCAGGGGGTGAGCGTTGTTTCAATTACTGATAGCGAGGTGTCGCCGCTGGTAGCGCTGTCAGAGCAGGCTGTTTTTTGCCCCACGGAAAGCGATAGCTTTTTCCATACGCTAACCCCGGTATTAGCCGTCTCCGAAGTGTTGTGCAGCTTATTGGCGGAATTCGACCGGCCTAAGACGCTAGAAGCCTTACAGCAAGCGGATGAGCACCTCTCGCATCTCAATACCTATTCGACGGCTATCCCTCGGCGTGATTGAGAAGCGAAGCCAGTAACGCTTGGCTGGTGACTAGTGCGCTCGCAATAGCGCAAAGGGCGGCGCTAATAAGCCGCCCTGGTAATCGGTTAGATAGCTTAAGTATTTAAGATAACGCCGCCATTCAAGTGCAGCGTTTGGCCGCTCATGTAAGACGACTCTTCACTGGCCAGATAGACATAGGCCGGCCCCATTTCACTGGGTTGCCCGGCGCGCTTCATCGGCACCTGATCGCCGAAAGAGGCTACCTTCTCATCATCAAAACTCGCGGGAATCAGCGGCGTCCATACCGGCCCCGGCGCCACCGCGTTTACGCGAATTCCACGATCCATCAGTGACATGGCCAGCGAGCGTACTAAGCCCTGAATAGCCCCTTTGGTAGCGGTGTAGTCAATCAGCGTAGCGTTGCCCTTAAAGGCATTGATGGATGATGTGGCAATAATTGTATCGCCCTTGCTGAGATGCGGCAGGGCCGATTTAGTGAGATAGAAGTGGCTGAAGATATTGGTCTGGAAAGTGCGTATCAGTTGCTCGTCGGGAATCTCGGTAATGTCATCCCAATCGTACTGTTCAGCCGCGTTATTAATCACAATATTGATTTTGCCGAAGTGGTCGAGGGTACGCTTAACGATCTCACGGCAAAACGCTGGCGCTGCGACATCGCCTTTCAAGATTAAACAGCGGCGCCCCTCGGCTTCCACCAGCCGCTTGGTCTCTTCCGCATCTTGGGTTTCTTCCAGATGGACGATCACGCTGTCCGCGCCTTCGCGGGCATAGTGAACAGCGACTGAGCGGCCGATACCGCTATCGCCACCGGTAATAATCGCCACTTTATCGAGCAGCTTTTCAGCGCCGCGATAGCTGTCGCGAATGTATTCGGGTTCGGGGCGCATCGCATGTTCGTCGCCAGGCTGTTTATCCTGGTGCTGGGGAGGTTGCTGTTGATCACTCATGTGCGGTCACTCCATTGTTAGCACAGTTCGTTGGTACCGCGTGCTGCCACAGAAATCGGTTAGCCCAGTCGTGATGGGCGCCGATGGCAAGCAGCGCGCATCCGATCCTCGGGTGCGCGCTGCCCTTTAAAGTAGACCAACGACGTAGAAAGAAGCAAATCCCAAGTAAGTTGATATGTTTTTCAGCGGTTTATAAATCTCAGTTAAATGTTAAGTGGCTTGCTTTAGTTTTAGAGATAAAGTTTTATCAGCCTCCTTTTATTAACCTGTGTTATGTGACGAATAAGATTTTTAAGCAAGGGTGAGTATTGGTTGACAAGAAGGTAATGGCCGCTATGTTCTATAAATAGCTTATGTCTTAAAGGGGAGGTAAAGAGTAATCGTTAAGTGTAATTGATTGTCTTGTTTAAGCTCATGATCGCACGGAGTTATTTTAACCAATTGATTTTCAGTGATGCGGGATTTGTTTCACCACGGAAGCACACAAGTGAGACGACAAGGAGGAAGTGACAGATGATCAATCAAGAAAATAAGCCTGTCCCTGGCGCGCCAGCGCCGCCGAGCCAAACCGACACCCTGAAGCAGAAAGGGCGGGAGACCGCGCATGAGGTGGGGGAGGCGGCTCATCATCAAGCCGAAAGCTATTTTAACAAGCAGCGCGATAACGCAGCGGAACAGACCCACAAGTTAACCAGCGTTCTTCAGAAAATGGCGGATGAGTTTGATAACCAGCAGCAGCCTTATTTCTCTAAACAGGCCAGAAAGTTTGCCGATACGACTGAGCGGTTTTCAAATAACTTGCGAGATAAAGACTTACGTAGTGTTTATCATGAAGCGCAGAGTTTTAGTCGTCGAGAACCCGCTCTATTTGTAGGGGGAGTGATTGCTGCAGGTTTTTTAGTCTCCCGTTTTCTGCGTAGTTCCAGCCATCATTCGCATAGTGATGATAATACTTACGGTGCTGCTAATAAAAAAGCCGGTAGTTTAACCATGAACAATGCCTTGGAAAGCACGAGCAGCCGTTCTAACCCAGGCAGTGAAGCGCTCTAAGACCCGAGCAGGGAGGCAAAATATGGATCCGGAAAATAAACCTACGTCACAAGGTTCTTCGGTCGCATCACTGTTATCGACAGTGATGCAGGAAATCAGCTCGCTGGTGCGCAACGAGGTTGAGCTTGCCAAGACAGAAGTGACGGAAAAAACCAACCAGGCCATGGCAGGCGTCACTGCTATCGCTATTGCCGGTGCGGTGCTGCTAGGCGGCTTTTTAACCCTGCTAGCAGCGCTGGTGTTTCTACTCAATGAGGTGCTTCCGCCCGACACCACACCTTGGCTGTCGGCGTTGCTTGTCGGCGGCGTTGCGACAATCATCGGTATTATTATGCTCAAAGCAGGCCAAAAGAAACTTCAGGCGCGCAACCTGATGCCTAGTCGTACGATGCAAAGTTTGCAAAGTGACAAGACGTTTGCGCAGAAGCATCAGCACAACGTCAAGGAGGAGTTGAAATGACGGATCATGATAAACAGCGCAATTCCGAAGAGATTGAAAAGGATATCAATCAATCGCGCGAGCGCCTTGATGCCACCCTGCACGAGATCGAAGAACGTTTTTCACCTCAGCAACTGCTGAATACGTCCTACGAGTATCTGCGCCATGGTGGCGCTAACGAGTTCGTCTCGAATTTAGGCGCCACCATTAAGCACAATCCGTTACCGTTTCTGGTCACCACGGCGGGCTTGGGTTGGTTGATGCTGGCGCAGCGTCACCCGGATCAAGCGCACGGACAGCTTAGTCAGCACCGATATGCGGATAGCGGTCACCACGCTGCGCCGGGTGTTCCCCTGCATGAGCGTCATTACCCTGATGTCGATGATGATTACGGGATTACCGCAGAGCACCAAAGCGAAAGCAAAGACCGCATGAGCGAGATGACGCACAAGGTGAAAGATTCGGCTCACCACCTGGGAGAAAAAGCCAGGCAAACGGTGCATCAGTGGGGCGATGACATGCGCAGCACCACCTCCCACCTTCAGCATGGCACTCACGATAGCCTGCACAACCTAGGGCAGCGCGCTCGCCGTTCAGAGACCCAGGCCTCCGATTTTATCCAGGAGCATCCGCTGGTCGTCGGAGCGCTAGGGTTTGCACTTGGCGCTGCCCTAGGGGGAATTTTCCCCGCGACCAAGAAAGAAGATGAGTACATGGGCGAGTATCGTGACCGCGTGCTTCATAAGGCCGTCGAGACCGGACAAGCGCAGGCAGATAAAGCTCAACACGCTATTCATGAGAAAGTTGAGGCCTATAAGGGCGAGACGGCGCAAGCCCAGGGCAGTAACCTAAACGCTTCTCTGGACGCTTCTCAGGACTCTACCAAGAACAGGGAAACGGGTTTAAAAGACTCCTCAACCCCTTTTGCTGAAACGCCCAGGGCAACGCAGCCCAGCTCTGAGCACACTCCTGAACAAAACCGCCCTGAACGTCATAGTCCTGGTTTAGCGGGCTCGAGTACGCCCTCTGGTAACACCCAAGGGTCGGGCACTAACCACAATACCTAGCGATGAAGCAGTGGCCGCTTATCGGCGGCCACTGCGAGACAACGAGGTGATAGCGCTAAACCATTGAGGGCATTGTAATTGCTAATGTCCCTTGGTTTGAGTGATGTTTTTATATAGGTCTATGTTTTCAATTGGTTTTTTGAAGATGTTGTGCTTTTCGGTCCACAGGGGCATGGATTGTAAATAGTATTAGAAAGGCTACAGTTAAGGCTGCTTCAAGAAGGTGATAAGCGATCGCCTTCTTCCAAGCTCATCACGCTATTCAGGGAGTCTCATTGGCACTGTTGGCCAAGGGATTTAAGAAACTAAGACCACCGACGGTAAGGACAAAAGCGATGACACAAACGCCTGATAACGACAAAAAAGCCCCTAAAGATGGTGACGATCACCACGATGATGCCAATCCGATGCCGGATACGCATCACGTAAATAAGGGCTCCGACGATAAAAAATCGGATGATAAGAAATAAGATCACTAAAAACGGCTAGGCATTGTCAAAACAGTGCTGATGCGGCCAAGGCGCTACTACTTGTTGTAGCGCCTTTTAATTTCTACGCTCAATCTCCCTTCGCCCAAGCGCAGTTTTAGCCGCTGACCTGGCTGAGTATCTTCCGCACGTCGCACCACCTGGCCTTGCTCATCCTGAGCAATTGCATAGCCCCTGCCCAACACCGCCAGCGGGCTGACCGCATTCAACTCCCGCGCTGCCGCTTTCAAACGTGTCTGTCTATTCTCTAGCTGGCGCTGCATGGCACTACTTAAACGACGCTGCAATTGATTGACTCGCTCGCTTTCAGAACGATGCAGCCGCGTCATATCCTGACTGGCCAATCGCCTGCTCAACTGCGTTACCTGTGCTTTCTGCTGGGTAAGCGTTTGCTGCATGGCGCGATTCAAGCGCTGATCAAGGGCGGTTAAATGCTGGCGCTGGCGATTGAGCTGCTCACCGGGGTGGCGCAGCTTGGCGCGCAGGGTATCCAGCCGTTGGCTGTCGCGTTCAAGCCGTGCCTGCATCGCCCGCTGCAGGCGATTGTGCTGATGCTCCAACTGGCGCTTAAGGATGTTCTGATCCGGCACCAGCCGTTCAGCAGCGGCGGACGGCGTCGGGGCACGCATATCTGCGGCGAAATCCGCCAGGGTGACATCCACCTCGTGGCCCACCGCCGACATCACCGGCAGCCGAGAGTGAAAAATTGCCCGCGCCAAATGCTCGTTGTTGAATGCCCATAAATCTTCCAGGCTCCCGCCGCCGCGGGTAATCAGAATCACATCCCGCTCGGGGTCTAATCGCGCCTGACGGTTAAGCAGGCCCAAGGCGGAGATCATCGCCGGGGCGGCTTCAGCGCCTTGAACGGGCACCGGGATCAGCGTCACGTCCGCCAGCGGCCAGCGCGCCTCCAGCACCGCCAGCACGTCACGAATCGCCGCCCCCGTGCCTGAACTCAAAATCAGCAGCTTTCGGGGTGGGAAGGGCAGTGGCCGGGCGTTGGCAAACACGCCTTCGCTTTCCAACTGCGCTTTTAAGCGCTCAAACGCAGCCAACAGTTCGCCCAGGCCCGCGGCCTGAACGGCATCGGCAATCAGTTGATAGTCGCCGCGGGGTTCGAACAGCGATACCCGCCCGCGCAGCTTGACCTGATCACCGTCACGCATCGGCGCCGAGACGAACCGCGCTCGCTGACGAAACAGCGCACAGCGGATCTGCGCCCGGTCATCCTTGAGCGTGAAATAGACATGCCCGGAAGCGGGGCGGGAAACGTTAGACAGCTCGCCCTCCACCCACACCTCGCCCACATCGCGCTCAAGGGTTTGCTTGGCTCGCTGGTTGAGTTGGCTGACGGAGAGGGCTTTTGCAGCTTCTTGCATAAAAAAATGCCTTGTTCAAGAAAATCGAGCTGTGTCTAAAACATGCCTGTAAATAGCGGGCTTTCGTTAATAAATAGCAGCCCATCAAGCCTAACAGCATACGTCATTAGCATTTGGTATAAGCACAACCGCGTGACTGCATTGCTGGGGCACCCCTCAAAACGCTATAATAGGCGATTAACCTTTCACGCCCCACTTCCTCTCAATCAGGGTGTTGCCGCTATGCTACGTATGGCCCAAGAAGCACTAACGTTCGATGACGTACTCCTCGTTCCCGGCTTCTCCGATGTTCTTCCCAAGGATGTCAGCCTCAAAACCCGCCTGACCCGCAATCTCTCGCTCAATATTCCGCTACTTTCCGCTGCGATGGACACCGTTACTGAAGCGCGTCTAGCGATTGCGATGGCCCAGGAAGGGGGCATCGGCATCATCCATAAGAGCATGGCCATGACCCAGCAAGCCGCCGAGGTGCGCAAGGTCAAAAAGCACGAAAGCGTGATTGTGAAAGACCCGGTCACCGTTAGCCCGAAAGCCAAGCTCGAAGACCTGCTCGCCATGGCCCGTGAATACGGCTTCTCCGGTTTCCCGGTGGTAGAAGGCGAAACCCTGGTGGGTATTGTGACCGAGCGTGACATGCGCTTCCAGCCCAACCACGGTGACAGCGTCGCGGACATCATGACCCCCCGCGAGCGTCTGGTGACCGTCAAGGAAGGCACTGATCTCGAAACCAGCAAAGCCAAGATGCGCGAACACCGCATCGAGAAAATGCTGATTGTCGATGACGAGTTCCACCTGCGCGGCCTGGTCACCTTCCAGGATATCGAAAAAGCCCGCACCTACCCGATGGCCGCTAAAGATAGCGACGGTCGTTTGTTAGTGGGTGCCGCAGTAGGCACTGGTCCGGAAACGCCGGATCGCGTCGCAGCATTGGTCGAAGCCGGTGTCGACGTCATCATTGTCGATACCGCCCACGGTCACTCTAAAGGCGTCATCGATCGCGTACGCTGGATCAAAGAAAACTTCCCGGCCATTCAAGTGATTGGCGGCAACATCGCCACCGCTGGCGCGGCCCGTGCGCTGGCCGAAGCCGGTGCTGACGCCGTGAAAGTCGGTATCGGCCCAGGCTCAATCTGCACCACGCGCATCGTGGCAGGCGTTGGCGTACCGCAAATCACCGCGGTTTCCAATGTGGCCGAAGCGCTTAAAGAGTACGACATTCCGCTGATTGCCGACGGCGGTATCCGTTTCTCCGGCGACTTGGCCAAGGCGATTGCCGCTGGTGCCAGCGCCGTGATGGTCGGTGGCCTGCTGGCCGGTACCGAAGAGGCACCGGGCGAAGTCGAGCTTTACCAAGGCCGTACCTACAAAGCCTATCGCGGTATGGGTTCCATGGGTGCCATGTCCCAGAATCAGGGCAGTGCCGACCGCTACTTCCAGGATAAGAGCGAAGGCGCCGAGAAGTTGGTGCCGGAAGGTATCGAAGGCCGCGTTCCCTATAAAGGCATGATGGGCGCCATCGTCCACCAGTTGATGGGCGGGCTGCGCGCTTCCATGGGCTACACCGGCTGCCGCGATATTCAGGAAATGCGCACCAAGCCGGAGTTTGTTCAGATTACTGGCGCTGGCTTTAACGAATCCCACGTCCACAACGTGCAGATCACCAAGGAAGCCCCCAACTACCGGGTGAGCTAATCAGCGCTTTTAGTTAAAACGGCGGCGGGCATTGCCCCGCCGCTTGCTTTTTTGGCCTTATCAGCGGCATCCGCACCGCTTAACCGAGACCCCGCCATGAGTGACATTCACGCCCATAAGATTTTGATTCTCGACTTCGGCTCGCAGTACACCCAACTGATCGCCCGCCGCGTTCGCGAGATCGGTGTTTACTCCGAGGTCCGCGCGTTTGATATCACCGAAGAAGAGATCCGCGAGTACAACCCGAACGGCATTATCATGGCCGGTGGCCCGGAGTCCGTGACGGAACTGGACTCCCCGCGCGCGCCGCAGTGCGTGTTCGAGATGGGCCTGCCGGTGTTTGGTATCTGCTACGGCATGCAGACCATGGCCGAGCAGTTGGGCGGTAAGGTAGAAGGCTCCAACCAGCGCGAATTCGGCTACGCGCAAATTCAGATCGACGAAGACAACGCGCTGTTCAAAGACATCAAAGACCATGTAGACGCGAAAAGCGGCAAAGCCTTGCTGGACGTATGGATGAGCCACGGCGACAAGGTGGCCCAAGCGCCCGCCGAGTTCACCGTGACCGCCTCCACGCCGAGCTGCCCGATTGCCGCCATGGCCTGGGAAGAGAAGCAGTTCTACGGCGTACAGTTCCACCCAGAAGTAACCCACACTTTGCAGGGCCAGCGGATTCTTGAGCACTTCGTGCTGGATATCTGTAAAGCCGAAAAGCTCTGGACGCCCGCGCAAATCATCGAAGACCAGGTACATCGCGTGCGCGAGCAAGTGGGCGACCGCCACGTACTGCTTGGCCTCTCCGGCGGTGTGGATTCCTCTGTGGTTGCTGCATTGCTGCACAAAGCGATTGGCACCCAGCTGACCTGCGTATTCGTCGATAACGGCCTGCTGCGTAAAGCGGAAGGCGACCAGGTCATGGAAACCTTCGCCAAGCA
Organism: Vreelandella sp. ssv; assembly: GCF_059448525.1. Lineage (NCBI taxonomy): Bacteria > Pseudomonadati > Pseudomonadota > Gammaproteobacteria > Oceanospirillales > Halomonadaceae > Vreelandella > Vreelandella sp. ssv. The sequence goes on from NZ_CM182545.1 coordinate 768,661, forward strand.
CATGGGCGTGAAAGTGATTCGTGTAGACGCCGAAGACCTGTTCCTTGGCAAGCTAAAGGGCGAGAACGACCCGGAAGCCAAGCGCAAGATCATCGGCAACACCTTCATCGACGTGTTCGATGAAGAAGCTAGCAAGATCGACGGCGTCGAGTTCCTGGCCCAGGGCACCATCTACCCCGACGTGATCGAATCCGCCGCCTCTAAAACCGGCAAAGCGCACGTGATCAAATCCCACCACAACGTCGGTGGCCTGCCGGAAACCATGAAGCTAAAGCTGGTCGAGCCGCTGCGCGAACTGTTTAAAGACGAAGTGCGCAAACTCGGCCTGGAACTGGGCTTGCCCTACGATATGGTCTACCGCCACCCATTCCCTGGCCCCGGCCTGGGCGTGCGTATTCTGGGCGAAGTGAAGAAGGACTACGCCGACATCCTCCGCGATGCCGACGCCATCTTCATCGAAGAGCTACGCGCCTCCGGCTGGTACGAAAAAACCAGCCAAGCCTTCGCCGTGTTCCTGCCGGTGAAATCCGTAGGCGTCGTCGGCGACGGCCGCCGCTACGAATGGGTCATCGCGCTACGCGCGGTAGAAACCATCGACTTCATGACCGCCCGCTGGGCGCACCTGCCCTATGAGCTGCTGGAGAAGGTTTCCAACCGGATTATCAATGAGTTGGAAGGGGTTTCGCGGGTGACTTATGATGTGAGCAGTAAGCCGCCTGCTACTATTGAGTGGGAATAAATAAATTCAAATTGCAGAAAGGGCGATCATAGATCGCCCTTTTTCGTGTATAACAATAGATATTTCAATGTTTTACTTAGACTTCAATTTCTTGAGTTGTTAATTTTTATGTTGCTTTCAGAAACTCACCTAAATTATATTAATGTAAATAATAGGTGGTATATACTACCTATATAGAGCTTAAGTATAAAAAAATTATTATCATTGTGCTTATTTTTAAAATTTTGGATGATAACTATGGAACGAAAAAAAATAATAGATCTTTTTGAAAGATACGGGTTTTCATATAACGCAATTGCTTCAAAAGAGAATTTTTTAGCTTTTACATTTAAGTCAGGTTTTTTTCATAATGCTGAAATTGTAGCATTAGGTATTGAAGATGAGGCTTCATTGAAGCAGATGGTAGAGGTAGCCTCCGAGTTACAAAGTATGGGCTACTCTACTAAAAAAACCTTTTATAAAAGCTATGATGATATTGAGAAAAGCCTATTTGATGGTTTTTTCAATACAGATGAATGGCGAGAAAAAATTAATAGAGAGTACCTTGCTCATTGTAAGAAGATACTTAGTATCTTACCTGATGGAGCTGGAAGTTATAGTTACATAAAAGCACCTTTTATAAAAAATGGCGAGAAGGGGGAAGGTGGAATTGTTGAAGATATTTGTTCTTCAATAAATAAGATGGGGCCTAAATTGATAATAATTGAAGCGCCTGCAGGGTTTGGTAAAACATGTACATCATACGAAATAATTAAATGTCTATCAGATAATGTGAAGTCGCCTATTCCATTTTTTACTGAGTTTTCTAGAGATAGGCAAGCTAAAGTATTTAGTCATATTTTTATAAGAGAAGTTGATAGGTCTTTTAGTTCAGTGAATTCCAATGTGGTTGTTGAAGAGGTCAAAGAGGGGCGTGTAGCAGTTGTTTTAGATGGTTTCGATGAGCTTTTGCACGATAAGAGTTCTTCTACTGACAAAATTATCAATTTTGATAATGCGGAACCTATGTTAGAAACCATAAGTGAGCTGTTAGTAAAAAATTCCAAAGTTATACTTACGTCAAGACGTTCAGCGATTTTTGATGGAGAAATGTTTAATGAATGGCTGCAACGTTATGATGATAAGTTTACTATTGATAGGTATCGTATCGAGAAACCCGAAATCAGCGATTGGATTCAGCCTGAAAGACTACATAAACTGGAAGGTATTGGAATTGATTTAGAAAAGCTATCGAATCCGGTTTTATTAAGTTTTATAAGATTTTTAAATGATGCAAAATTCATCGAATTATGTTCTCAGCCTTCTAGAATAGTCGAGAAATACTTTGTTTCAATGCTTGAGCGAGAAATGGAGAGGCAAGAACTAAGAATGAATATAGATCAGCAGACATCACTTTTAAGTATGGTTGCTGGTGATATGTGTGAAAATAATTATACCTCTGATTCTAAAGAAAGGATTATAAGCGTTATCAAAGAGCGTGGTGCAGAGCTTCTAAGCATAGTTCGTTCGTCTTATAGTCCTAAAGAAAGACCTACGATAGATAAACTTGCTACTACATTATCCAATCATGCTTTTTTTGATAGAAGTAACCAAGGAGATAATAACATTGAGTTTGTTAATGAATTCGTTTTTGGAAATTATATATGTGAAAATATTATTGATATAGATGATGATTGGATGGCTAGTGATGAACGCTTCGTTGAACCCGCTGTTTTTTCATACGTTCCTAGAGACGAAGAAAGTAAATTTTTGCTTTGGAATAAGCTTTCTTTTATGAAAGAGTTTTTAGATAGCTCTTCACGTATGCGGTGTGAAAGCCTTCTCCTAGGAGCTGTGTCAGAACAAGCTTATAATGAAAGTGAAATAACATCTTTAATATTTAAAGATTTAAGCTTTTTTAAAACTGGTTGCATAAGCGATAGCGTATTCAATGAATGTGTTTTTAAAGAAGTAAATTTCTTTTTTAATAATTTTGATAATGTAACTTTTTTGAGTTGCAGTTTTTGGGACTGTAGTTTTGAAGGAGTTAGTGATGAAGTGAAGCTAAGTTTTTATAATTGTAAAGATAATAATGATTTTATTGATGAAGTTGATTCTTGTATAGGTGACGATGAGCAATCTATAACAATAGGAGTAGACCATTACATTTTTTCTAAGATATGGCCAGTGGGTAGTCAGTCGATGGAAAGACTGCATTATTTCACTAAAAATTTATTTCATACTGATGTTTTTAGTCGGAGAGAAATAATAGCTGAAATTAAAAATTTGAAAAGAAAGGGCTTTTTGGAAGAAGCTAAAGACTCAAATTTTATTGCTATAAATAAAGCAAAAATAAGTGAAATAAAAAATATTCTTGGGAGGGATTGATGAGTTTATATGGTGTTGACAGTGTTAAAAATGATCTCTCCAGACATATTTCTTCTCTCTTAGATTCAGTGGGAATAATGTACCGTATTTTTTCCAGGAAGAAGAATAGCGCCTCGATTGAAAGTAAGCTAAGTAAGAATCCTGCGTACGGTGTTTCAAAAAAGATGCAGGATTTAATTGGGATTAGAGTTGTTCTTTATTTCAATGACGATATACCCAATGTTAGAAATATAATTTCTTCAAACTATAAAGAAAAAGAAAACGATGCTAGCATTGATGAGTTTAGAGAAGACGAGTTTAAGCCCGTAAGGTTTAATGTGGTTTATTCAATTCCTGAGGATCTATTAAATGGTTTGAGTTTTTTAGGACTTGATGAAAAAATAGATACTACCTTTGAATTGCAAATTAGAACAATTTTTTCGGAGGGCTGGCACGAAGTTGAGCATGATTTAAGATATAAATGTAAATCTGACTGGACCGGTTTAGATAACCAAAGCAGAAAGCTCAATGGAGTTTATGCTTCGTTAGAAACGAGTGAATGGACTATGGTGAAGATTTTTGATGAATTGGCCTATCATCATTATAAAAATAGAGATTGGTCTGCCATGCTAAGGCAGAAACTTAGATTAAGGCTTTTTGATGCAAGTGTTAATGAAGAAATAATTAATATTTTTAATGATATAGGTTTGGCTAAAAAATTCTATAGAGTTGATAGAAATGAACTAATTGAAAAGATGAGTGAGTATGGATTTAGCCATCCCTTAAGCTTAAGCAATATTATTTTTTTCATGAATATTTTTTTCGTCAAAAGTGAAGAAGTCAGAGAGATTACCCCGAGCCTAATGTTGGAAGAATTCTCCGAATAATTTAAGAAATTTTATTATGGAAAATTATATTTTCCTAAATAATTGAAAAGAGCATCTAGTTGTTTCGTGTTGATCAGATCATTGTGCTCATTCCATTCTTTTCAATCGCCTTCTTTCCTACCACCTAGATTAGTACCATTGGCTCTATGATCTGTTGACCTAGGAATCTGCTGAAAGTCTCGCTAAGAACTAAGCGACAAATTTCCATTGTCGCTTAGTTCTTGGCTACCTCTGGCCTATAAGCCAAACATAAATCATAATCGGCTCATAATGTGATCTGAATAGGCGGAGCAATCGGCTCATGTATATCTGGGAACAGCGCAACTGGCCGCATTTTTAGTGGGACGAATCCGTTCTTCGGCCTGCATTGGATGCGGTGCGGTTACCGCAGGGCTGGGTTCTAGGTAAAACCGAGGCTTAGCCTGGGCAAGCGGATCTAGATGTGGAGATGGATGCGCTGATCCAGAACGCCATTAGCACCAGTGAAATCGAAGGTGAGCGCCTGGACGTTGGCTCCGTGAGGTCTTCCGTTGCTCGCCAGTTGGGATTAGAGCAGGCCGGTATATCAACCCAAACAACATCTGAATCTGAAGCGCTGGTAGTGCTATTGCTGCAATCCACGCATCAATTGGATGAGCCGCTTTCCCGCGAACAGTCGTGCCTCTGGCAACCCATGTGTTTTGCGCAAGGCCCTGCGTGCTTGGCAGTGTAAGAGTAGGAGAGCTGCATGCCGATCACCCATGCACGTGGTGTCGGGGCGCCTTGTAGGGGAGAGTACGCAAACCGCTATGCCATGGCATGTGCACAAAACACCTGTTGATGAGGTTTATAAAATTCCTGATAAAGTCACTTTAAGTGACTTTTTTTGTTTTTCAATAAACCCTAGTCATTGGCATTAGTTTATAAAAAGTGTATTTTAGTCACTATGAGTGATCAAAATAATAGAAAATTAAACCGCCTTCTGGCTGGGCTAAGCGATACCGGCGTCGTTACTAGCCGGTGGTTAAGAGCGCATGGCTATTACAGCAGCTTGTTGGCCCGCTATGTCGCTAGTGGTTGGCTAGTCTCTCCGGCGCGTGGGGTGTACATGCGCAAAGGAGGCTCCCTGAAGTGGGAAGGGGTGGTGCGCACGCTGCAACAGATGGAGGGTTTGTCGCTGCATATTGGGGGGCGCTTTGCTTTGGCTTGGCTGGGACATGAGCACTACCTGCGGCTGGGCGAAGCCGCTGTGGTCACACTCTATGGGCCTGATCGCCTACCGGGGTGGGTGTGCAAGTTGCCGTTGGTTGAGCGGGTCGACTACTGCGGCAAGGGGCCTTTTGATCTGCCAGTTATTCCGTTTACTGATGAGACAACGGATCAGGCGTTGCTGGACCAAGGGCTGGAGCGGCGTGAAGCGGTGCCGAACGTGGTGCTTGTATGTTCTACACCGGAGCGAGCCATGCTGGAGTTATGTAATGAGGCGTCGGATGCTGGTGGGGTCTACGAGGTGGATGCCTTGATGCAGGGCATGGCCACCCTGCGTCCGCAGCGGCTTGAAATGCTGTTGCGCCATTGCCACAGCATCAAGGCCAAGCGTCTGTTTCTCGCGCTGGCCGAACGTCATGGGCATGCCTGGTTTCCGCACCTATCGGTTAATGGTTTGAATATCGGTAGTGGTAAGCGATCGCTGGTTCCTGGTGGCCGTTTGCATTCCAAGTATCAAATTGTCCTACCTGGAGATCTTGATGAGCAGTTGGGATAAACGCTACAGCGACCGGGTTCAATTGCTGGTAGATATCCTGCCGGTGCTGGCAAAAGAAACCCGTTTTGCACTGAAGGGTGGCACCGCCATCAACTTGTTTGAGCATGATCTTCCCAGGCTGTCAGTGGATATCGACCTGACTTGGCTGCCCATGCAGGACTTTGAGACGGGCGTGGTGGCGATTTCAACGGCATTGGAGCAGTTGGCGGAGACGCTACGTGCCCGCCCTTTGCAATTACAAGTGCAGACATCGGGTGGTGCGAACACCGGGGGCTTCACGCGGTTGATTTGCAGCCGCGGCCGTGCACGTGTGCAGATTGAAACAACTCCGGTGATGCGTGGCACAGTACACCCGGTTCGAACGATGGTGGTCCAACCGGAAGTTGAGCAGGCCTTCGGATTTGCTTCAACACAGGTGCTCGATTTTGCCGATCTCTACGCTGGAAAGCTGGCGGCGGCCTTGTCTCGTCAACATCCCAGGGATCTGTTCGATATTGGCTTGCTGCTGGAAGATGAACGGGCCGATGCGACATTGTGGCGAACCTTTCTGGTGTATCTAACGTGTAGCCCCAAACCCGCTTGGGAAGTTCTGGCTCCTCGGGAGCCGGTGGATTTTGAGGCGATCTTCGACGGCCACTTCAAGGGAATGACCGCTAAGCCGGTGACAGCGGCGCAACTGCTGGAGAACAGAGCACGGTTACTGCTATGGATATCCAAAAAGTTGGATAAGCCGTCATGTGACTTTCTATGGTCCGTCGAAGATGAGCAGCCTGATTTTGAATTGATCCATTTAGAAGGAGCAGCAGCATTGCCAGGGGTAGGGCGAAAGCTGCAAAACCTTACCCGTCGCTCGAAGGCCAAGCGTCAGGCGGATCGCCATGAACTTGAGCAGACCCTGGCACGGTTAGCCTCTGACGTGTGAAGAGAGGCGCTCCGTCCCAGCCGCTATGTGCTTTACTATACTTGAAGGGGTGACAGCGGAGCGTGAACTGTGAAGCAGATCGTGCTGGGCTCCATACGCAACAAGCTGATTTTCATCCTGGGCGCTGCTGCTGAATCACTTTTTGCCCGCGCTTTTACCGATCATTCAGGCGCATGCCGAGTAGGTATGGGCTGCGAAGAAGTAAGCAGAAATGTCGATTACTCCCGCCGTTGCCGTAACACCATCCCCCCCGCGATTAAGATCATGCCCATACCTAGCCACGTCATGGCATCGGGCACTTCACTGAATAGCAGGTAGCCCCAAAGGCTGGCAAAGATGAGGTAGGCGTAATCAAAGGTGCCGATCAACGCCGAAGGGGCAATTTGATAGGCCCTGGCCACCCCGGTATTCACAATGATCAGCAGTAGGGCGTAGGCGCCTACAATCACTAACGCTTTGGCGTCTAAAGGTTGCCAACCGGCGAACAGGAACGGCGCGCGTTCGGCGATTGTTGCGGTGCTGTTGATTGCCACCAATACGCTGAAGAGACTGCCTGCTGCGAGGAAGGCCAGATTCAATCCCAGGGTCAGAAGTAAGGGGTGCTCTCTTTGGCAGTGGTGGCGAGTGACCAGCATGGCTAGCGCATAAAAGAGGGCGGCAAGCACGGGTAGCAGTGTGGCAGGTGTGAAGGTGTCGCCGCCAGGGCGCAATACCACCACCACGCCCAGGAAACCGCAGAGGATGCCTAGCCACGCCTGGCGTGACAGATGCTCGCCCGCCCCAAAAGCAGCCAGCACGGCAATAAACAGCGGCGTGGTGTAGATGGCGACCGCCGCCACCGAAAGCGGAATCAGCGGCAGTGCTGCGTAGTAGGCTATCCACATCAACAACAGAAGCAGGCTTCTTATCGCCACCCAGCGACGTGATTTTACCTTGGGGCGGGGGCCTGAATGGCCAATGATCAACCCAAAGAGTATCGGCAGCGAGAGTGTTGAGGCGATGACATAGAGTTGCCATAGCGACATACTGGCACTTAGATACTTAACCAGAGCATCGGTCAACGCCAGCAGAAACACAGCCCCCACGATAAGGGTTGTGCCCTGTAGGATATTATCTTGTGGTTCAGCGATGACCTTCATTGCAGCGTTCCAGGTATGAATTCCGCTCTAGAATGCTGCTGCCGCTAGCAGTGCTTCAAACGACTTTTGCGTCACCATGCATGAGCTCAGATTATGGATAACTTCATCAGGACTCTTCCACCGCTGGCGACGCTGCGCCCCTTTGAGGCAGCCGCCAGGCTGGAAAGCTTTTCGCGCGCGGCTGATGAGCTCCACCTGACCCAAGCGGCTATCAGCCGACAGATCCGTGCGCTGGAGGAAGACCTTGGCGTGATGCTTTTCGAGCGCCGTCATCGCCGTGTGTTTCTTACCCGGGAAGGGCGTGAGTTTGGCCGTACGGTCTCCCAGGCGCTGGAAAGTATCGCCACGGGGGCTCAGGGGTTGCGCGGCGACCCAAATGATAAGCGCGTCGTGTTGTTCTGCCAGTTATGCGAAGCGTTCTATTGGTTGATGCCACAGCTGGCTGACTTCAATCGTCGCTATCCTGAGATTGAGATACAGCTGGCGACGTCGACAAGGCCGATTACCGAATTTAGTGGCAGCTTCGACATTGCGCTGCAAACCAACGGACGACCCAGCGGGAGCCATCGATTGGTGTTTACCGCCGAGGATGAGATATTTCCGGTCTGCAGCCCAGCTTATTTGGAAGGGGGCAACACGCCGCTGAGTCTCAATGCGTTGCTGAACCAGCGGCTACTTCACCACCATGCGGAACCGGCGGATTGGCTGGAGTGGGATGACTGGTTTCGTGCCATGGGGCACTTTGAACCCTCATCAGCGGAGAGTGCTGTGTTCGATAGCTATCCACTGCTACTGCAAGCGGCTGTCGCGGGGCACGGCATTGCACTGGGTTGGCGGCGCACAACGCAACGCTTAATTGAAAATGGCGAACTGATCCGCCCGGTGGCAGAGAGTTTGCCCCAGCACGATGCCATCGCCCTATACACTCGCCAGGGCGCGCCTCAACGCCTAGGCAGCGAAGCGTTATTGTGCTGGCTGCGTGAGGTGTTGGGTGATGAGGCTTGTACTAACTCGTAAAGCGCGTATCGAAGGTAAGCGCTGATCGATTGCCTTCTGGCCTAAGCGGTAGCCCTTGAACCTGCTCAAACTTCCCGATCTCGTTCGTATCGCTCCACGCCTGGGAATGGTGGTAGCCAATGTTCGCGGCGAATGCTCCAAAGCTCATACGTCGGTTTCAGTTGATTGGGTGAATCAAGGGCGCCAAGGTGTATTTCGATTTCTTCCTCGCTAACGGAAAAGACTGATGAGCCGCAGGTCGGGCAGAAATAGCGCCCCTGGTAGCTGTGTGGTTCGCCTTCGATAATGACAGCTTGCTTGGGATAATCGGCAGCTGCATAGAAAAGCGCCCCGTGATGCTTGCGGCAATCCATACAGTGGCAAATACCTACCCGGAGCGGCTCGCCATTGGCCACGATTCGGATCTTACCGCAGAGACAGCCACCCGTTAGTTGAACCATTGTTAATCTCCAGAAGATTCATACATTCAAAGTAGGTGGCACTTTTGGTTTTGTCTTGCTGCTGTCTCGTACTGTTGTTTGAGAGCCTGACAACGCTGCGCCCGAAACTACTGTCAGCGCTGCTACATAGTTGTAAGAAGATCAAGGTGACGGTTGTATTTCATGACCCCTCCTTCGAGATTCGACGCATGCACATCATGCATAGCACTGGGCCAACATCATCGGCACGGATGAATTTCAGATGGCCTGAGATTTTCCAGATCGGAACTGACCGGCAATCAATGCGACGCGCGCGCCATACAGACGTGCCGTCTCCAGATCACCTGGGGACATTTCTTCTGGAGACGCATCGGCAGGGGTTTGCGCCATGGGCGCGATATAGGAGCCCATACGATTCAGGTCGTCGCGTTTCGACGCCTTGGCGTTTGCCGGTTTGATATTCAAGCCAACCCATATTCCGGCGTGCTGCCCAGAAAGCAGGAAGAAATACTCAAGCGTGTTGAGTTTGTCGCCGTTGAGGCTGGCGCTGTTGGTGAAGCCGCCAAAGATCTTGTTTTGCCATGTGCCTTCGAACCAGGGCTTGGAGGAGGCATCCGCGAATTTCTTAAACTGCCAGCTAGGGCCACCCATGTAGGTAGGCGAGCCGAAGATGATTGCATCTGCATCAGCGAGTGATTGCCAGGCATCGTCGGAAATATTGCCCTCGGAGTCGATTGCGATTAATACAGCACCGGTGCCTGCGCCTTCGGCGACTGCCGCTGCCATGCGGGTGGTGTGGCCGAAGCCTGAGTGATAAACGATGACCGTTCGGAGAGGGGTGGTTTCGGAGTTCATGAGAGTTCCCTATATGTGGTGGAGTTATGGACGACATGGGATACTCTACTGAGTCCCAAAAAAGCTATAAACTATCCAAATCTGAACACTCTGTTATCTATCTGGTGAACAATGCCCAATCTTCAGGCACTTTTGATTTTTGCCCGCGTTGCGGAAATGTTGAGTTTCACGCGTGCGGCTGAGAGCCTAGGAATCCAGAAGGGGCGGGTGTCGACGGTGGTTCGTGAACTTGAGCGAGAGATGGGCGCCGCCCTCCTACACAGAACGACACGTAGCGTGCAATTGACCGAAGACGGACGTGCTTTCTATGAGCGCGCACGTGACCTGCTGGCCGAAGCTCAGGACGTGGAGTCAATGTTCGCGAACAACGGCGCCCCTCTTCGGGGCAGACTGCGTGTCGATATGCCGACGGAATTGGCAAAGACCGTGGTGATTCCAGCGCTGCCCCAATTGCTTAACGAGAACCCTGAGTTGGAGCTTGAACTGTCCAGCACCGATCGTCGGGTCGATCTCGTCCAAGAAGGGTTTGATTGTGTAATCCGTATCGGACCAATCATTGACGACAGGCTGATTGCCCGCTCGCTGGGCAAGTTGCGAATGATGAACGCAGCGAGCCCAAGCTATCTGGTAAAGCATGGGATACCGCAAACACTCGACGACCTCCTCATCCAGGGTCACCAGATAGTTCACTACACGCCAACACTCGGTGCCCGACTTGCTGGATGGGAATATCCGGAAGGTGATGGCTATGCATCACTTGCACTACCAGGGGCGATGCAAGTGAATAACGTGCAGGCTTATCATGCTGCGGGCTTGGCGGGGATTGGACTGATCCAGGCAGGTTATTTGGCCCTTGCGCACCATATTAAAAGCGGCGATCTAGTGGAGATTCTGCCCGATCTACGCCCCGAACCGCTGGCTGCATCGCTCGTAGTCGCGCATCGGCGTAACCTTTCCCAACGCGTCCGGGCCTTCATGACTTGGATTGAGCGTGTATTGGAACCCTATTTTGATTAACCGCTAGGCATAGTGGCTCAAAGGGGCAACAGACGTTATTACGTAGGAAGCATCCATGGCCACAGACGGCTACTGCACCACCACGCTGCCCCGGCGGATTGGCTGGAGTGGGATGGCTGGAGTCGTGCCATGGGGCACTTTGAACACACATCAGCGGAGAGTGCTGTTTTCGATAGTTACCCATTGCTATTGCAAGCGGCTGTCGCGGGGCACGGTATCGCCCTATTTACCACTACGTAAACTCGCTCGCGCGCGAGCTCGATCCGTCTTTTCGCCATTTTTTGCCTTGCATGACCTCCGCACACCGACTTTTCTTACAAAGCCTAAGGCGTCAGTGAGAGACGCCCTCGCAGTTGTCGCGATAGAGAGGGGCATCGATGCCCAACGCTAGGTGCTTGGTGGCGTCGTTGTAGTAGAAGTGACCGGACTCGGCGTTTGAAAGCGCATAGTTGCCGCACACTCCATAGCCTTTGTTGACTTGCTTCAAGTTGGAAATCTCAGCCTGTGCCTGGCTGCCGAGGCGTTCCGATATAGTCGAGGCGATGTGGGCATCACGCTGGGCCTCGGAATAGGCCTGGCTACCGAATACTAAGCCCGCAACGGCAAAAATGGCGACGATGGGAATCCATAGGTTATGCATAGCGTGTCCAGTGAGAGGATATAAACGTGCATGAGGGCATCAGAAAAATTATTTAGCTGGATAATAACTTTTTGCCCCTCCCATCGTCCATGAGCTGACTGCTAACCTTCATCGGCTCATAAACTGAGCCGAAAAGGCGCCATAATCGGCTCATTTTCTCCTCTGCGTTGGGCACGCGTTATTCGATGAACTCATCTTTATCGACCGCCAGTGTTAGCGGTTTGTTTGCCTCCAGTTCGTTCTTCCTCTGCGCCAGCGCTTGGTTAATGGAGTGATAAGCCGTGCTACCCAATGCTAGCCTAAACGGGGCAGAGGGCAGGTCAGCGGTGTCGATGAGACGGTTCACGGTTTTAATCGCATCGCCTTTAATGGCGAAAGCCCCCGACGCCAACGCACGTCGCGTTTCGCCCGCAGGTGTTTCTTCATATACGGGCATGGAGTGCGTACGATCCAGCGCCTCGCCGAATTGGGTGGCGGTGGGGCCGGGTTCGGCAAGGATGAAGTCAATCCCAAAGGGCGCGACTTCTTGCGCGACCGACTCAACGAACCCTTCGATGCCCCATTTGCTGGCGTGGTAAAGGCTGAAACACGGGTAGGCGATTTGGCCGCCTTCCGACGATATCTGCACGATACGCCCACCGCCTTGCTCGCGCAGGTGGGGTAGCACCGCCCGAATCAATTGAATAGAGCCGGTGAGGTTGGTCGCTATCTGCCGCTCAATCTGTTCGTCCGTGGCTTCTTCGGCGGCGCCAAACACGCCATAGCCCGCGTTGCTGACCACCACATCAATTCGACCGAAGGCGGCAAAGGCGTTCGCTACGGCCTGTCTCATTGCCTGCGTATCGGTCACGTCGAAGTTCACCACGTAAAGGCGCTCTCCGTGCTGGGCCAGCAGGTCATCCAGGGCTCCGGGACGGCGTAGCGTGGCCACCACGCGGTCGCCACGTTCTAGCAGGCGTTCGGTGAGCAGGCGGCCAAGGCCGGTCGAGGTGCCTGTAATCAGCCAGGTTTTAGCCATTTATTATCTCCCATGAAGTGATTGAGCGTTGCGAGAGATAGGCTAGGCCAGTAATACTGTTAATAGAATACTCAACAATTGAGACAAGTTAGTGAAGGATATTCATCAATGAATAAGCCGACGTTAGCCGACCTCAAGGCGTTTAAAGCGGTGGCCGAACACCAGAGCTTTCGCCGTGCGGCTGATCTGATGGGCGTTAGTCGGTCGTCGCTAAGCCATACCCTGCGAACCCTTGAGCGCAGACTGGGTACGCGGCTACTGCATCGAACCACGCGGAGTGTCTCGTTGACCGAGAGTGGGCAGCGTTTACTCTTGCGTTTGGGCCCGCTGTTAGGGGAACTGGACACCGTGCTGGAAGAAGCCTCAAGCCTTGAAGGCAAGATCACGGGGAGGTTAAGGATTAACGCTAGTGAAGCGGCGATTCGCCTGTTGCTTGAGCGTGTCGTGCCCCGATTCCTGACGCTGTACGAGGATGTCGAGCTTGACCTGGTGGCAGAAGGGCGGCTGGTTGATATTGTCGAGGAGGGCTTCGATGCCGGGATAAGGCTAAGGGAAGCTGTTCCCAAGGATATGATCGCCGTTCCTGTTGGCGGAGAGTTGCGGTTTCTTGCCGTTGCCTCGCCCGGTTATTTACAGGGCAAACCGATGCCTGAAACGCCCGAGCAGCTCGCCCTACACCAATGCATCAGGCAGAGGCTGCCCAGTGGCAAACGTTACCGCTGGGAATTCCAGCAGCACGGCCAAGAGGTGTTGGTCGATGTGCCGGGAGCCATGACGCTGGATAGCAGTCAGCTGATGGTGGAGGCGGCCGTGGCGGGGTTGGGCATCGCCTATGTGCCGGAACCCTATGCACGCGCGTCCCTTCGCGATGGGTCGTTAGTCATGGTGCTTGAGGATTGGTGCCCTTACATATCCGGCTTATACCTTTACTATCCCAATAACCGTCATGTGCCGCCCAGCTTGCGGGCCTTTATTGATCTGGTGCGGGAGTGACCGGCTGCAAGCGGCTATCGTGGGGCACACATTGCTTTGGGCTGGCTGCGTGAGGTGCCGCTCAAACGGTTGCTTTTGACGATTGTTTGAAGCTAGCGCAATGGCTTAAATATCTTGTCAGCGGTGTTCTGGGGCAAAAATAGACACTCCGATCGACTTGCTGTATGCGTTACTATCTACTTCTGTTATTCACGGAGGAAACACCCATGGCCATAGGCGGCTTGATAGGATTATTGGATGATATTGCCGCATTGGCGAAGTTGTCCGCAGCATCACTGGACGATGTGAGTGCCGCCGCTGGGCGTGCGACGGCGAAGGCGGCCGGGGTGGTGGTCGATGATACGGCAGTGACGCCGCAATATTTGCAGGGGGTAACAGCGGAGCGTGAACTGGCGATTTTGAAGAAAATCGCGCTGGGGTCGATCCGCAACAAGCTGATTTTTATCCTGCCGGCAGCACTGCTGCTGAATTACTTTTTGCCCATGCTATTGCCGATCATCCTAATGGTGGGAGGCACCTACCTGGCCTTTGAAGGCGCGGAGAAGGTTTGGCACAAGCTCTCTGGCAAGCATGAGGACGACAAGCCAGCGGTAGAAAAGGGACCTGAAGCGGAGAAAAAGATCGTCAGTGGCGCCATTCGCACCGACCTGATTCTGTCCGCCGAAATCATGGTGATCGCACTTTCAACCGTTTCCCATCAAGGATTCTGGTCACAGTTGGCAAGCCTAGTGGTGGTCGCGTTTGTCATCACTATTCTGGTGTACGGTGTAGTGGCGCTGTTAGTCAGGATGGATGATCTCGGCCTGAAGCTCGCCCAGCGGGATAGTTCGGGAATAAAGAAACTGGGCCGTGGTCTGGTGACAGCCATGCCCAAGGTACTAGCGATCATCTCGGTCGTGGGCACCGTCGCCATGCTCTGGGTGGGTGGACATATCCTGATGGTCAATCTGGGTGCCGATGGAACGGGTTGGTTCAACGCGCCCTATGAGTGGGTACACCACATCGAGCTTGGCATTAGTGAGGCCACCGGTGCCATGGGCGGCACGCTGGGCTGGAGCTTCAATACGCTGTGCTCGGCAGTGATTGGCTTTTTGGTGGGCTCCGTGGTGGTGGGGGTGGTGCACTTCATTCCTTCCAAGAAGGCGCATGCCGAATAGGTGCGCACCGCGAAGTGTGTATCAAAATGCCCGCCATATTAGGCGGGCATTTTTGTGAGATAGAGTGAAGGTATTTCCCGTGACCTTGCTCTGCCAGTGCCGCTGAATATTTATAACCGGCGCTCGCCCAGTTTGGAGAGGCCAAGCCGTACCCGGCGGCAATCGTTGCGCCACCCACGCATGAACATGCCGATGTTCACCGAGGCAGCCATGGTGGGTGCTCCTGCCTGGCTGGCGCGATTCATCATCAGTTTCTGGATAGGGGAGACTGTGGCGAAGCCAAAAGTAGCCATGAGTAAGACAGAGGCCGATGTCACAAACAGCGTTCCGAAAAGTGAACGGTCAGCAAACCGACCACCTATCCAGTTGCCAATAGCCAGCCCCAGCCCGAACAGAACCATCAGTTTTCCGACACCGGTTTCGGAAAACCCAAGCCTTTTCGACTATCGTCGGGGCCGAAGACAGTGATGCCCATGGCGAGCAGAACCTGAGGGGCTACAAAGGTACGTAATTCACTCTTCAATGCGATGGCATCTGACCAAGGGGAGCAGGGTTTAAAGACGTAAAGCTGATTCATTCAGCCATCACGCACTACATGCGATCATGCACTATGCGATCTCGCACTATGCAATTAAGTAGGCCAGCGTAATTCGAAACAAGACCCACCCTCATCAGAGGGGTAGCATCTGGCCTCGCCACGGTGGGCTCTTGCAATCGCCGCGACTACCGCTAAGCCTAGGCCACTTCCTCGCTTGTCTCCTGGCATACCACTGTCAGCGTCTCGCGCATGCCGGAATGCCGTGAAAATCTGCGAAGCATATTCCTGAGGGATTCCTGGGCCGGAGTCTACAACACGCAAAACACACCACCCAGCCTCCTGGCGCGTTTGGATGCTAAGCGCCCCTGGTGATGCATGCTGGCGAACGTTTTCCAGCAACGCAAGCAGTGCCTGACGAATACGGACGGGATCGCAGTACACGGCGCCAGATTGCAGATCAAGGGTTGGATAATGTTTTGATGTATTGAGGGCATGCTCACAAAACTCAACGACTGATTTAATTTCAGTCGCAAGATCACATTGCTTGATCTCAAGGTTCAGATGACCGCTTTCAGCCAAGCTTACGGCGCGAAGGTCTTCAATCAGTTGTGCCATGCCGTCGATTTGGTTAAGCAGGCTTTGAAACTGGGGTTTTTCGGGTGGGAATACGCCTTCTGCCAAGCCTTGCAAGCGTCCGCGCAAAATAGTGACGGGCGTGCGCAGCTCATGGGCAATAGCCGCATTCCAGAACGTCATTTCCTTGGACATTCGCTGTAATTGGTCTGCCAGGGCGTTGAAGTCGTTTGCTAATACGGCGGCCTCGCCTAATGAGCGATCACCGGTAGTGGCGCGTGCGTCCAAATCGCCTTGCGCGACGCGACGGATGCTTTCTGTAACGGAGTTTAGCGGCACCAGAATACGACGCGCCAAGTGAATGCCCACTATCACCGCGAACGCCAGCCCAACCAACGTAGTGCCAGCCAGCCAAGCCCACTCTAGCCCTGACGGGAACATGTTGGGTTCGTTAATCGACCCCTGCCAAAAATGGAAGGTAATGAAATAGAACACATAAGAGGTCACCACGACTAACAGTGTTATCCCAAACGCCATCGCTGCCATTGTTAACGCGATTGTGCGGCTCAGCCCAATGAGCTTCATTCTGTTCCCCATAGCCTGTACCCAACGCCGCGTATGCCAACTGGTATGCCTTTCACATCGACGTCTTCCAGTTTTTTACGCAGCTTGCTGATATGGCTGTCGACAGTGCGCTCAAGCGCCTCCCCTTCGGGTAGGCAGGCAGCCAACAACTCTGCACGGGTGCAAACCTTTTTGGGCGCGCGTGCAAGGTGCGTCAACAATCTGAATTCGGTGAGCGTCAACGCAAGGCTGTGCGAGTCTCCTCCCACCTGAACAAAGGCTTCGTGTTGTTCCAGGTCGATCTCAAAGGGCGGAACCCGGAGGACACGTTGATGGCTTGCATCCGCCATGGTGCGCCTTAGCACTGCCTGAATGCGTGCAACCACCTCGGCAGGGTTAAATGGCTTGACGACATAATCGTCGGCACCAAAACGTAAACCCATGAGTTTATCGATGTCCTGATCCATGGCGGTTAACATGATGACGGGCGTCTCGCCACGGTGGCGCACCTCTGACAGCACCTGCCAACCATCCATTTTAGGCATCTTTACATCAAGTAAGACGAGATCGGGTTTCATCGACAAATGCATGTCCAATGCCTTGCGTCCATCTTCTGCGCAGATGGTTCGGAGCCCTGCACGTTTCAGATAAGCCTGCAGAATATCAGCGATCTCTGGCTCGTCTTCGGCGATGAGAACCAGTGCTTGCAAGCCAGCAGAAGAGCTTGGTGACGGATGACTCGTGGACATGAAAGCGCCTAATGAAACATTAATTGTGTTCTCCATCATATCTACACATACCGTCGACAGGAATACCACGCTACAGCGATATAGTCCCCTTCAATTTTATTGCTAGGCAAATGTTTACCTATCTCTCAATGAGCTAGGTCTGAAAGAACGATGCCTGAAGGGACGATGCATGATGATCCGACATATTTACCGTAACGGTGGCCTCTGTGCCTTGCTGCTAAGCGTGCTCACCGCTTGCGGGCATGTTGAGCAAGAAGCCGTCGACCCGCCTCCTGCCCGAGTGTCTGTGGTTACTTTGGAACCCGTTAAATTGGAGCTGACCGACGACCTGCCGGCCCGGGTCGTGCCTTTTCAAGTGGCGGAAATTCATCCGCAGGTGAGCGGGATTGTCCAACGCCGCCTTTTCGAGCAAGGAACCGACGTAAGTGCAGGGCAGCCACTATTCGACATCAACCCAGCGCCGTTTCGCGCGGAGGTGGAAACGGCAGAAGCGGCGTTGCAGAAGGCCGAAGCCGAGCTTGCGCATGCCCGTTCGCAGTCGGCTCGGTTGGAGTCGCTGGTCAGGGGGCAGTCGGTAAGCCGACAGGTGTATGACGACGCGGTCTCCAACAGTCAGCAAGCCGCTGCTGAGGTGGCCCAAGCGCGTGCCACGCTGTCGCGCCGCCGCCTTGACTTGGAATTCTCCACGGTGGCGTCGCCTATTGCTGGCCGAATTGATCAGGCGTTGGTAACGGAAGGGGCGCTTGTCAGCAGTAGCGATAGCACGCCCATGGCCCGTGTTCAGCAGATCGATCAGGTCTATGTCGATGTTCGACGCTCGGCTTCCGCGCTTGAACCGCTTCAAGACGCGATGGCGGCACAACCCTCCCTCGATAGCGGCTTACCGGTCACCATCCTCGGCAGCAACGGCACACCCTACGATGTCACCGGTCACCTTCTTTTTTCGGGCATCAATGTGGACGCCAGCACGGGTGATCTGTTGCTGCGAGTACTCGTGGACAACCCCAATCGACGCCTGCTACCCGGGATGTTTGTGCGTGCCCGCGTGCCCTATGCCCGCTATGACAAGGCATTGACGGTGCCGCAACAGTCCGTGGTGCGCATTGGCGGTAAGCCTTATGTTTGGGTTGTTGACGCTCAGGAACAGGTGACCATGGTGGCGGTGCAGTTGGGCGAAGTCGTGGAGGGCAGCTATCGAGTGCAGGCAGGATTAACACAGGGGCAGAAGGTGGTCGTCGAGGGTATCGAGCGCTTGGCTGATGGTGCCGACGTTAGCGCGACTGATTGGCATAGGTCATCGCCTCTTGAGGCTTCAGTGGCTTCTTCTTACTAAGCGTCAGGAGTTTCAGCAATGCCTCAGTTCTTTATCCAGCGCCCTGTCTTCGCGTGGGTGGTCGCGCTGTTTATCATCCTGCTGGGCGTGAT
Organism: Vreelandella sp. ssv; assembly: GCF_059448525.1. Classification (NCBI taxonomy): domain Bacteria; kingdom Pseudomonadati; phylum Pseudomonadota; class Gammaproteobacteria; order Oceanospirillales; family Halomonadaceae; genus Vreelandella; species Vreelandella sp. ssv. The sequence continues at coordinate 787,403 of NZ_CM182545.1, forward strand.
CGCCATTCCGCAGTTGCCGGTGGCGCATTATCCCTCAGTGGCACCACCTTCGGTGACCATCACCGCAACGTATCCCGGTGCCACACCGCAGACCATGAACGATGCCGTGCTCAGTCTCATCGAACGAGAGCTGTCCAGCGTCAAGAACCTGCTGTACTTCGAGTCGTCCGCCGATGCGTCGGGCTCGGCCTCTGTCACCGCCACCTTCAAGCCAGGGACAAACCCGGAACTGGCCCAAGTGGATGTGCAGAATAGGCTTAAGGCCGTCGAACCCCGGTTACCCCAGGCGGTTCGTCAAGATGGGCTGAGCGTAGAGTCAGCGTCCTCCAGTTTTCTGATGATCGTGGGCCTGAATTCCGAGGATGGGCGCTTTGATGAGATCGCCCTGAACGATTATATGGCGCGCAATATCGTCGAGGAGCTACGCCGCATTGACGGTGTCGGTCGTGTGCAGTTGTTCGGTGCTGAGCAGGCCATGCGGATCTGGATAGACCCTGAAAAGCTGATCGCTTTCGGCTTGTCGGTGAATGATCTCTCAACCGCGATCGCGGAGCAGAATGCACCGATTGTGCCGGGTAGCATCGGCGCGTCTCCGTCCTTGCCAGGCCAAAAGGTCTCCTCGCTATTGACCGCACAAGGGCAGTTGAGCACACCGGAAGAGTTCGCCGCTATCGTACTTCGCGCTGATGTCGACGGCTCCAGCGTGGTGTTGGGTGACGTGGCGCGGGTTGAGTTGGGTGCTCAATCCTATGGTTTCTCCAACCGTGAAGATGGTCGGCCCGCGACAGCGGCGGCGATACAGTTGGCCCCAGGCGCCAACGCTGTCCGCACGGCGGAGAGTGTGCAGGCGCGTTTGGCTGAGTTAAACCAGGCACTACCTGCGGGTATGAGTTCCTCGATCCCTTTTAATACGGCCCCGTTCGTTAAGGTGTCTATCGAGAAAGTCATCCATACGCTTATTGAAGCGATGGTGCTGGTCTTCCTGGTGATGTTGCTGTTTTTACAGAATATTCGTTACACGCTAATTCCCGCACTGGTTGCGCCGATTGCGTTGCTGGGCACCTTCACGGTGATGCTGCTGGCAGGTTTCTCAGTCAACGTGCTGACGATGTTCGGCATGGTGTTGGCGATTGGCATCATCGTCGATGACGCTATCGTGGTGGTCGAGAACGTTGAGCGGATCATGGCCAAAGAAGGATTGTCGCCAAAGGACGCCACCATCAAGGCAATGAAGGAAATCACGGGCGCGGTGGTGGGCATCACCCTGGTTTTAACGGTGGTGTTCATCCCGATGGCCTTCGCGGGGGGCTCGGTCGGTGTGATCTACCAGCAATTCGCGCTGTCGATGGTGGTCTCGATTCTGTTCTCGGCGTTTCTGGCGTTGACGCTGACACCAGCGCTATGCGCGACCCTTCTCAAACCCATCAAGCCGGGTCACCACGACAAAGGCGGCTTCTTCGGCGCGTTCAACCGAGCGCTTAAACGGATGACCGTCCGTTACGAATCGCGTGTGGGGAAGCTGGTCGCTCGCAGCGGTCGGTTCATGCTGGTGTTTGTGGTCATCGCAGGCGTGCTGATGTTCGCTTTCCGCCAGTTGCCTTCGGCTTTTCTGCCGGAGGAGGATCAAGGCTATTTCATGACCAGTATCCAGCTACCTGCCAATGCAACCACCGAGCGTACCTTGGATGTCGTCAAGGCGTATGAGTCGTACGTCATGGCGCGCCCTGCCGTAGACGGCAATATGTCTATTTTGGGCTTTGGATTCTCGGGGTCCGGTGCGAATACGGCGCTGACGTTCACCACGCTAAAGGAGTGGGGGCAGCGCGACGGTGCCACGGCGGCGAGCGAAGCGGAAGGCGCTCAGGAAGCCATGAGCCAACTGAACGAGGGGACGGTGATGAGTATGTTGCCGCCAGCCATAGATGAGCTGGGTACTAAGTCCGGCTTTACGATGTTCTTGCAGGATCGACGCAACCAGGGGGCGGCCGCCCTGACGTCGGCCGAGGCAACGCTGCTGGAACTGGCAGCGCAGAGCAAGGTGGTCAGCGACGTCTATTCCGACGGCCTTCCTGCAGGGGCGAGCATTCGTCTTGATATTGATCGCCAAAAGGCCGAAGCGCTCGGGGTGTCGTTTGCCAACATTAGCGACATCCTGTCGACCGCGATGGGGTCGTCCTATATCAACGATTTCCCGAATGAGGGCCGGATGCAGCAGGTGATTATGCAAGCGGATGCGTCGGCGCGCATGCAGGTTGACGACGTGCTCAAACTGCACGTGCGTAATAGCCGGGGAGGCATGGTGTCGCTGTCAGAGGTGGTTACCCCGGTATGGGATGAGACACCGCTACAAATGGCGCGCTACCTGGGCTATCCCGCCACCAGTATTTCCGGCAGTGCGGCGAAGGGGGCTTCTACGGGTGACGCGATGGCTGAAATGGAGCGTCTGGCGCAGCAGCTTCCACCTGGCTTCGCCGTGGCCTGGACGGGGCAGTCCCTGCAGGAGCGCCAGTCCGCTGCCCAGGCCCCCATGCTGGTTGGGCTATCCATCCTGGCGGTGTTTCTGGTGTTAGCTGCGCTCTACGAGAGCTGGACCATTCCGCTATCGGTCATCCTGGTTGTCCCGCTGGGGTTGCTGGGCGCGGTGGCCGCCATGCTGCTGCGTGACCTGCCTAACGATGTGTTCTTCAAAGTCGGTATGGTCACCGTGATCGGCTTGTCGGCGAAAAACGCGATCCTGATCGTTGAGTTCGCAAAACAGTTGCGTGAGCAAGGTAAGGGGCTGAGGGAGGCCGCGGTGGAAGCCGCCAGCCTGCGACTGCGCCCGATTCTTATGACCTCACTCGCTTTCGGTTTGGGGGTGGTGCCGTTGATGGTCGCGTTTGGCGCCAGCGCCAACACCCAGCATGCGATAGGCACGGGGGTGTTCGGTGGCATGGTGAGCGGAACGCTGCTGGTGATTCTCTTTGTTCCGGTGTTCTTCGTTTTCGTGATGAGCCTTCAGGAGCGGGTGAATAGCTGGCGAGCCCGCAACGGCAAGGCACTTTAATGTCATGGGTCTAATGCTTTCTGCTATCCCGACGCGCTGGCTGGTGCTGTTTGCCGTCATGCTGGCATTCCTGCCTGTTGTCATCGACATGACAATTCTGCACGTGGCGGTACCGGTACTGACGCCAGCGCTGGGTGCCACGGGTACTGAGGTGCTGTGGATCATCGATATTTATCCGTTGCTGATGGCGGGCCTGCTGGTGCCGATGGGCACGCTGGCTGACCGAGTCGGCACGCGCCGTGTGCTGCTAACGGGGCTCTTCGTGTTCGGGGTGGCGTCCTTACTAGCCGCGTTCTCGACGACATCCGCCATGTTGATCGCTGCTCGCGTGCTGCTCGCCATGGGCGGGTCGATGATTATGCCTTGTGTGCTGGGCGTCATCCGCAAAACCTTCGAAGACGAGCGCGAGCGTGCGATGGCCCTTGGCTTATGGGGAACGGTGGGGGCCGCCGGTGCAGCAGTGGGCCCATTGATGGGTGGAGCCTTGCTGGAGCACTACTGGTGGGGCTCGGTATTCCTGATCAATGTGCCCATCATGCTAGTGGTGGCGCCGGTCGCCTATGCACTACTGCCGCGCCGCGAGGCGACAACACCCGGCAAATGGGCGTTTGGTCAGGCGTTGATCCTGCTTATTGGCATCATTGCGGTGGTCTATGGGATCAAGTCTGGGGTGGCGGCGGGACAGCCGCTGTGGCGGGCTGGATTGGTGCTCTCCCTGGGATTGGTGATGCTGGCTTGGTTTACCCGTATCCAGTTACGCTCGCTGATGCCGATGCTGGACTTATCGCTCTTTCGTCATCCGACCATCGTCGCGGGCATGGTGATGGCGCTAGTGGCGTCCGGTGCACTGGCAGGTGTCGAGCTGACGCTGGCGCAAGAGCTGCAATACGTGCTGGACAAGACACCGTTGCAGGCTGGCCTTTTCATGGTGCCGATTATGGCGGCCGCAGCCGTCGGTGGTCCCGTTGCGGGCTACCTTTCCAACCGATTTGGCTTACGGCGGGTTGCCAGCCTGTCGCTGGCGATCGCGGCAGCCGCTTTAGTCTATCTGGCACATACCGATTTTCACGCGCCTGACGGGACAGTGCCAACCGCTTTGGCCCTGCTGGGGCTTACACTGAGCATCGGTCTGACGGCTTCTTCAATTGCCATTATGGGGGCAGTGGACGCGAGTAAAGGAGGGGCTGCAGGCTCTTTGGAAGCTACCGGCTACGAATTGGGCAGTGGGCTTGGCATCACCCTGTTCGGGGTTTTCATGGCCAGCGTATACACCAACACCATCGAGCTGCCGTCATCTTTGACGCCAGCCCTCGGTGCACAGGCTGCGCGTTCGATCAGCGACAGCATCGTTGTGGCACAAGGGCTGACCACCCACCAGGCGGATGCTCTCATCAGAGCCGCGAAGGCAGCGTTCTCCACCACGCACTCGATCCTGCTAACAACTGCTGCGATTCTCATCGCGTTGCTGTCGGTGGTGGTGTTTCTGATGCTGGGTCGTCACCCAGGCAAGGCGGGAGCGCACGAGTGATTGTCGCCGCGGCAGGCTCATCTATCTGACCCGTCCATCAAACAGTTGATCAACCGTCGCCTTACCGCCACAGCCCTGTAAGCGGCCCGCCTACCGGGAAATCCTTCGGTAATGTCACGGCAGCGACTCGCGATTGTGCTGCTGCAAACTGTGCGGGGTCGCCGCGCTCTATCTCTTCCTCTTGGCCGGGTGGGTAAGCGCCGACCATGCAGAAATCTTCGTCTGCTTCGACGCTGGCATGCCCAACCCCTGCGGGTAGCACCAGCACATCGCCCGCATAAAGCATCAGCTCGCTGCCGTTAGGGCCGCCCAGGCGTGCCTTGGCCTGCCCACGGAAAATGCCTAGTGCTTCGTGGGCAGTGGAGTGAAAGTGGTCGAAGTCATACAGGTGGTAGCGCCACGCCGGCGGCCAGCCGTGGCGTTTGAACATGGCTTCGAACGACTCGGCTCGTTCCTCGGGATTGCTGAGATCGAGAACCTGACGGTAAATAAGCACCGGCAGTGGTGAATTGGGGTAGCCGGTCGCTTTATCGCTATCAAAATGGAGTATTTCAGGCTGCGGGGTGCTCACCATGGTCTCCTTCTGCTGTGGGATGCCCGTTCCAGCCTAGCAGAGTTTTCCAATATGGCTGCCTGCGTGTACTTCATTACCAACGCTCATCGGGCTATTGGGGACGTTCCGAATGGCTTCAAACCGGTACCGATCTCCCAGTAGTCGAAGCCTGATGCCGCTTGCTCACCCCGTGCCGCCCGAGCGGGATCATCATCGGTTTGCCGGTGACGGGGTCTTCGATGACACGGCTCTCCAGGCCAAACACGTCGCGCACCATCTGCTCGGTCAGAATCCTCTCTGGTGGGCCTACCGCGTACACTTTTCCGTTGGCCATGGCGACCAGTTGGTCAGCATAGCGGGCAGCCAGGTTGAGTTCGTGGAGCACCATCACAATGGTGGTGCCGCGTTGCTGGTTAAGGTCGGTGAGAAGGTCGAGCACGTCGACCTGGTGGTTGATGTCCAGAAAGGTGGTGGGTTCGTCCAGCAGCAGCACCTGGGTTTGCTGGGCCAGTGCCATGGCGATCCACACCCGCTGGCGCTGACCGCCGGAAAGCTCGTCCACGTGGCGCTCGGCCAGCTCGCTCATATGGGTGGCGGCCAGGGCGTCGGCAACCGCAGCCTCATCCGCTGCGCTCCAGCGTTTGAAAAGCCCCTGGTGCGGGTGGCGGCCCCGTCTGACCAGTTCGAGCACGCTAATGCCTTCCGGGGCGATGGGGGACTGCGGCAGAAACCCAAGTTGCTGCGCCAAGCGGCGGGTGGGCAGTTGGTGGATGGCGTTACCCTCCAGCAATACGCTGCCCTGGGTGGGCGTTAATAACCGGGAAAGCACGCGCAAAAGCGTTGATTTCCCACAGGCATTGGCGCCCACGATAGCGGTCGTGTGGCCAGCCAGTACGTTGAGATTCACCTCATTGAGAATGGTGCGTTCTCCATAGCCTGCCACCAGACCTTGGGCGAGTAGTGAGCAAGCGCTCATAGGGAGCCTCGAGTTTTATTGTCGCGAAGTATCAAATAGAGAAGATAGGGCCCGCCCAATACGCCGGTCACAATGCCGACCGGGTAGCGGGCGGGCAGTAGAAACTGGCCCGCATAATCGCCTAATAGCACCAGTAGAGCACCTACCAGCGCGGCGGGCAGCAGCAGTGAGCCGTTGTGGCCCACCAAGCGCGCCGCAATGGGGCCGGAAAGGAACGCCACAAAGGCCACCGGGCCGGAAACGGCGGTGGCAAATGACACCAGTGCCACCGCGGTGATGATCACGATTACCCGCGTCACCGCCAGGCGAACCCCCAGCCCGGCGGCAAGGTCGTCACCCATGCGCAGGGTTTCTAGATCGCGTTGGCGGCTCAGCAATAGTCCGCCGAACAGGAGTAGGGCAACTAATAGCGGCAGCGCTTGATCCAGCTGCGCGCCGTTGACGCTACCGGTGAGCCAGCGCAGGGCTTCTTGTAGCGTCCAACTGGGGGCGCGCATCAGAAGGTAGGCGGTCACGCTTTGCAGCATCGCGGCCAGGCCAATGCCAATCAGAATCAACCGCCCGCCGGTCACGCCCTGGCGCCAGGAGAGCGTGTAGATCAACAGCGACACACCCAGCCCGGCAGCAATCGCGACCATCGACACCGCCGGGCCGCTTAGCGAAAGCACTACGATGGCAAACACGGCACCGGTGCTGGCGCCGGTGCTGATGCCAATGATGTCCGGGCTTGCTAGCGGGTTGCGCAGCATGGTCTGAAAGGCGATGCCGCCCAGGCCAAAGCAGGCGCCCACCAGCACGGAAACGACGGCCCTGGGTAGGCGCAGCTCGCGCACGGTGAAACCAGCGCCCGGCACTTCCGCACCGCCCAGTATGCGTAGCACCGTGGTTAGCGGCGTGAAGGACTGCCCCAGCATCAGGGTTAATAGCACGCCTGTTAAAAGGCAGGCAGCAAGCACCGCCATGATGCGTGTGCGGTGCCTGGCGTTCGTCCGGCGAATGTGCCGGATGTGGCTGATGGCGTTGAGGGGCGGCTGGCTCATAGCGAGCCTACCTTGCTGTTGCGCACAATCCAGATAAATACCGGCGCGCCGATAAAGGCGGTCACAATACCCACGTCCAGCTCCGATGGGTGGGCCACCAGCCGCCCGGCCACGTCTGCAAACGTCAGGAGTACGGCACCACCCAGAGCAGAGAAGGGCAGCAGCCAGCGGTAATCGCCACCTGCTAGCAGGCGGCAGGCGTGGGGCACCACCAGTCCTACAAAACCGATCGGGCCACAAACGGCGGTGATCGACCCGCACAGCAGCACCGCACCGATGGCTGACATGGCTCGAGCTACCGCTACCTTTTCACCCAGCCCGGTAGCGGTGTCATCGCCCAGTGCCAGCATATTGAGCTTGCGCGCGGCGAGCAGGGTGATCACAAATCCCGTCGCCAGAAAAGGCAGCACCGGCAGCAGCTGGCCATAGGTCGCGCCGCCTACTCCGCCCACCAGCCAGGATTGCACCAATCCGCCAATATCCCCCCTTGGCAGTACCACGGCGGTCGTCAGCGAGCTAAGCGCGGCGGTAATGGCCGCCCCAGCCAGGGCCAGCCTGAGCGGCGTGCCGCCGCCGTGGCCGAGGCTGGCAATGGCGTAAACCGCACAGGCTGCGATCCCGGCGCCAGCAATGGCTGTCCAGAGGTAGCTGGTCGTTTCATCGATACCGAACCAAGCAATGCCAATCACCACCGCTAGCGCCGCCCCGGCGTTGACGCCCAGCAGACCGGGGTCGGCCAGCGGGTTGCGGGTTAGGCCCTGCATGACTCCACCAGAAACTCCTAGGGCGGCCCCAGCCAGCATGGCAAGCAACGTGCGCGGCAGGCGGCTGGCCACGGCGGCATCGCCAATGGTTTCTACCTGGCCGCTCAGTGCGGCGACGATTTCCGACCAGCCCACCTCTCGGGCACCAAACGCGACAGAGAGCATGGCGGCATGGCCGAGCAGGATAAGCAGCGCTGCGCCACCGGACAACCGCTGGGCAGCGTTGCATTTGATGCGAAGAGCAACAGCGCGATTAACGCTTGAGCCAGACGCCGGGACGCTACTGTTGTGACTTGCGTGCGGCTTTTGAGAGCAGGTCTGCATAATCGTCCAGTAACCATGAAATCGACATGGGGGTAGGGTTGGCAGCTGTACCCAGCGGCGTATTGCCGAGCAAGACAATGGCGCCGTTTTCTACCACCGGCAGGCGGGAGGTAAGCGGGTGCGAGTTGAGCTGATCGATCAGCGGCTGACCGCCGTAAGTGACGAGAATATCCACGTCGTTGAGTTCATCGATCAGTTCAGCGCTTATTTCGCCAGCGAATTTGCCGGGGGTGGAGTTCTGTTTAACGACTTCAGGCGAGACTAACCCGAGGTCGTGAAAAAACCGCACCCGCGCGTCGTTGTCGGTGTAAAACGAAATGCGCCCCAGGTTGGAGGGGTCAAGGTGGGTCACGAACATGGCGGTTTTGCCCGCAAGGTTCGGATGGTTGGCGGCGGTATCGGCAATGTCTGCCTCAAGCTGCTCGATGAGTACCTGGCCTTCCTCGGCCATGCCCATGCCTTGGCTGTTCAGTTGGATCATATCGCGCCAGTCGGTTGCCCAGGGGCCTTGGGGGTAGGCCACCACCGGGGCAATCTGGCTCAGGGTGGTGTAGTCCGCCGGGCTCAGCCCCGAGTAGGCTGCCAGAATCACATCGGGCTGGCTGGCAGCCACGGCTTCAAAATCAATTCCATCGCCTTCGTCGAACAGGGGCGGGGGCGCGCTACCCAGCTCGTCAAGTCGGGCTTCCACCCAGGGCAGCAGCCCGTTGCCGTTGTCATCCCCAAAGTTGGCAGCGGCAAAGCCGACCGGTACCACGCCAAGCGCCAGTGACACTTCGTGATTGGCCCAGGCCACGGTCGCTACCCGCTCGGGTTTTTCTGGCAGCACGGTGGTACCCAGAGCATGTTCGATTTCAAGGGGATATTGCTGCGCGCCAACGGGCGCAGCGCCAAGGCTGCACGCAGTAAAAAGCGCCATATAGGTGGCCAGACATTGATGGAGCGATGCCATCGCTTCCTCCGAAAGCTTTTGTATTTGAAATAACGCTTTGAAATAGCGTGATCACCAAGAGGTAAGTTCGCGGTGTCAGTGGGCTTGGCAAGTGGCTCAGATAACGTAGGGCGTGTTGCCAGTGTGGTCGCTATTTTTAAAGTAAATGATTATGATTGACATTAGCACTATTGACTCGGTGATGCTAGCTTCGGATACTCTCCCGGCTTTTCAAAAAGAAAACCATAAGGCGAGCAAGGCCGGTTTAATCATTTCAAGGGATCTTCAACATGACTGATAGCAAAGGTACCGTCCGGCGTAACACAAGCCGTTTACGGTGGCAGCAGACCACGACTGCCATTCTGTGCGGCACGACGCTGGTCACCATTCCCATGATTGGGAACGCACAGGAAACCGGCGATGGCAGTGACAATAGTGAGGGCTATCGGCTTGCTCCCATTATCGTCAACGCCCAAGCCTACGCTGATGATGATGCCAACTCGATCGTTGCCCAGGAGCTGTGGGTGGGTGGTAAGGTTGCCACCAGTATTCTCGATACCCCCGCCTCCGTGTCGGTCATTACTGAGAAAGAGATCGAGCAGCGCAACGCCTCTACCACTGAAGAAGTGCTGCAATATACGCCCGGCGTCCTCACCGATTACTACGGCACCGATGACCGTAACGACTACTTTAAAATTCGCGGGTTCCAGGCAACGACCTACCGTGATGGGCTGACGTTAGGCTCAATGCGCGGTGTTCGTGAAGAACCCTACGCCTACGAGCGTGTCGAGGTGTTGCGTGGCGCCAACTCCACCCTGTTTGGTCCGGCAGATCCGGGTGGTTCGGTTAACTTTGTCAGCAAACGGCCACGCTTTGAACGGTTTGGCGAGGGCTATCTCTCCTACGGCTCATTTGACGCAAAAGAGGCCGGTATTGATGTGGGTGACACGCTGAACGCTGACGAGACAGTGGCCTACCGTTTCACCGGCACCATTAGAGACAGCGACCGCGAATACGATCACTCCAAAGACAATAACGGTTTCTTGATGGGCGGTCTGACCTGGGAGCCAACGGATGCCACGTCAGCGAGCGTTATCTTCGATTACTTGAAGCGTGACGACACCCCTAACAGCGGTGGTTATCCGCTTGACCGGGAGTATGATCGCAGCGAGTTCTTTGGTGAGCCTGGCTTTAATTATCACGATGTCGAGCGTACCAGCCTGACCGGACAGCTCACCCATGATTTCAATAATGGGCTGACATTGCGCGGTAACCTGCGTTACAGCGACCTGACCGACGACTTCGGTTACGTCTATATCACTGACTCTGCGGCGCGAGTCGGTAGCGTGGTGGATCGCGATTACTTTGGTACCGACAACGAAGCTCAGGAGCTGATCGGCAACGCTATCCTGCAATACGACGCCCGCTTTGATCAGGTTGATAGCAGCACGTTGGTGGGTGTCGAGTACCGCGATGCCTCAACCGAAGACAGCTCCATCTACGGTGATGCCCAGCCAATCGATCTGGCGAACCCCGTCTTTAGCGGCGCCCCAAGTAGCTTGAATGTTTACAGCAGTAACAAGCAGGACTTCACCACCGAGTCGGTCTTCCTGACCCAGAACTTGTCCTTCTATGATCGATTCATCGTGACCGCGGGCGTGCGCAACGACGCTCTGGATATCTCCAGCACCAACATGGCTGGCGTCACCGAGTCCGACGACTACTCGGAAACCTCCGTTCGCGGGGCGCTGACCTACCGCGTTACCGACGAAATTTCCACCTATATCAGCATGGTGGAGTCGGTTGCACCGCCCACGATTGGCGTTAAGCCTGAACGGGGTGAACAGTACGAAATTGGCGCGAAATACGCCCCCTTTGGAACGAATGCACTGTTCTCGGCAGCCATCTATGACCTGACCAGGGATGATGTGACGATCTCGGTGGTACAGGACAATGGTGTTATCGCACGAGAAACCGTAGGTGAGTCCCGTGTACGAGGCCTTGATCTTGAGGCCAAGGCAGAGCTGACCGACAACCTGAGCTTGGCCGGTGGCTACTCGTATATGGAGTCGGAGGTGGTGCGCGACAGTAACGCCGCCAGAGAAGGTAACGAGTTTACCGCGGCACCCAAACATACGGCGTCGTTGTGGGGCTACTATACCTTGCCAAGTCAGGATATGAGTGTTGGCCTTGGCGCCCGCTATGTCGGTTCTTACTACTTTGATACCGCTAATACGTCCAAAAGCGATGCAGCAACGCTCTTCGATGCGGCTTTCAGCTACCAGCTCACCCAAGACGCCGATCTAGCCGTCAACGTCAGCAACTTACTCGACGAGCAGCACGTGGTCGGTTCCGGCACGGCCGACTACTATAATCCGGGGCGCGAAATCAGCGCTAAAGTAAGCTATCGCTGGTGATGCCCTATCGCCCATTTCTAGGCGGTACTGGTCGGGGAGACTAGCCGATGTATTGGGCCATCTAGGCAGCTAACGCAAACCCCCGCTTTTAAAGGCGGGGGTTTTTGCGCTTTACGCTTCTTGAACACCGTCAACGATAAAGACGCGGTAGTCGGCACCCTGGAAGCGGTGCTTGCGAGCTTCCTGGTAGGCGGGGCTTTCATACCAGGCGCGTGCAGCGGCCATATCGGGGAAGCGCAGAATCACGGCTCCTTCCATAGCGCTGCCTTCCAGCACTTCAAAATCACCGTAGAAGGCGAGCGGCTGCGGGTCGTGGCCTTCACGAGCGGCTTTCGCCTTCTCGCCGTAGCGCTCCATCTCCTGGGCATCGTGGGTGTGTTCGCGGGTCAGTACGACATAAGCGGGCATTCAGTTCTCCTGATATCATCGTTAATCAATCCGCTAGAGCATATCATCGCCTAACAGCGGAGCCCCATTAGAAAGATCGTTATTCAGCTTTGCTGGAAATATCGGCTGTTAAGGGCGGCACCGGTTCTGGGGCTGGCGCTATCAAGGCCAAGGGCTCCAGTTGCTCGTTTTCCAGCGTTGCCAGGACTATCTCGTAACAGTCGTCGATATGGCTGTTGCCCATGTACTTCATGGTGGCAAAGCTGATGCCGCCCGCAATAGCGCTACCCAGGAAGGGCACATATGTCGACGCACTTTTGGCCGAGATCCTGCCAGCCATCTTTTTGAACATCACCGTGATCAATTTACGGGTGATATATTTGCCCGCCATCTTGCTGCCGGTCGTTGAGATAGAGCTCATTACAAATAGCCGGGTATCTGCATCCAGACTCTCGATCTGTTCAGGCGATAAGCCAAATTTTTCGTTAATCTTGGGAATTAACCGCAGCAATATGGCGACATCCGACCCAATGTTCACGCCTGGGATGGGAATGATGGCGGTGCCCGCGGAAAGGCCCGAGCTCTTCGTAACCATCGAGCGGCACGATTGTTTAATGGCCTCAAGCTCTTCAAGTGACTGGATCATATAAGGTCCTTTTTATAGCAAACGGAAAAGGCGGCAGCCCAATCGGCTGCCGCCTTCTTCACGCTATTAATTTAAGCGTCTTATTCGTCACCGTCATAGGTGACACGCCATACGGCGTTCGTCAGATCATCAGCGATGATAAGAGCGCCTTCGGGGTCGATGGTGACGCCGACCGGACGACCGCGGGTTTGACCATCTTCCGTCAGAAACCCGGAAACGAAGTCAATGGGATCGCCATCGGGTTCTCCGTTGCTGAAGGGCACAAACACGACCTTATAGCCAACGGGGTCGGCGCGGTTCCAACTACCGTGTTCGCCGATAAACACACCCTCAGCGAACTCATCGCCCATTTCGGGAATTGAGAAAGCTACGCCAAGCGGCGCCACATGCGAGCCCAGGCTGTAATCAGGCGCAATCGCAGATTCCACTTTTTGGGGATCCTGTGGTTGAACGCGTGTATCTACATTCTGCCCCCAATAGCTATACGGCCAGCCATAGAAGCCGCCTTCCTGAATAGAGGTGAGGTAGTCGGGAACCAGGTCTGGGCCGAGTTCATCGCGCTCGTTCGCCACTGCCCAAAGCTGATTGGTCTCTGGCTGAATAGTCAGTGCCGTGGGATTACGCACGCCGGTAGCATAGGCTCGATGGGCACCCGTCCGCGCGTTGATCTCCCAAATTTCGGCGCGATCAACTTCTGCCTCCATACCGCGTTCGGTGATATTGCTATTGGAGCCAATGCCGACGTACAGAAAACGCCCGTTCGTGCTCGCGGTAAGTGATTTGGTCCAGTGGTGGTTGATGGCAGATGGCAGTAGCGTTACTAGCTCTGGCGGCCCATTGGCCTCGGTTTGCCCTTCCTCATAATCGAAACGAACCAAGGCATCTTGATTAGCGACATAGAGGTTGTCAACCACTAGAGCAAGCCCATAAGGCGCATTGAGATCTTCAGCAAAGACCGACTGTTCGTAGTTGCCATCGCCATTTTCATCGCGCAGCAAGGTCAAGCGGTTACCGCTTTCGACCGAGGTCGTGCCCTGTGCCTGAATCAACCCAGCAATGAAATCCTTGGGACGCGATTTCGGTGCGTTACCGCCGCCTTTTCCCTCGGCCACAAGAATGTCCCCATTCGGTAGTACCAAGGTCTGACGGGGAACTTTTAGGTCATTAGCGATAGCCGTGATCGTATAACCTTCGGGCACGATGGGCTGATGGTTGCCCCATTCTGCTTTCTCAGGCACGGCCATGTTTGGCAACAGTCCGCGCTGTGGTTCTGGCAGTGCTGGGGTCGCACCATACTGCTGAGCGCTGGCGCTACTTACGATTAGTAGCACTGCAAGGGGGGAAATGTAACGAATGCTGGAAACCTTCATGGCTTACCTCCTGCGCTGCGAAGAGAAAAACCGATCCAGGTGGCCGCGCAAGCCAGTACGGTAACGACTATCGAAAGAACAAAGCCAGTGGGCATCATCGCCCAAGCATCACGGGCATGAACCAGCTCATTGATAAAGCCAACCACCCAGGTAACAAGCAGCAGAAAAAGGTAAAACAGAGAGCGGCCACGGCGCCCAGTGGCACGAAACAGGCCAATAATCGCCGCTAATAGCGCAAAGCCGGTAAACACAAGGCCACCCGCAATTAGCCAGGAAGCGAATGTGCTCCACTGGATATGGTAGCTAGTTGAGTAGAGGTAATCGCTTAACGCGGCACCCAGAAAGAGAGGAATAGTCCCTGCAAGCAGTACTGCATGAAGCGGATGAATTCCGCTTCGAACAGTGTGTTCGACAGTGGCTGTCACGGCAAACTCCTTATGCTGATCGAGCTGATTGATTTACTGAGGCTGGCACGACCCATGCGGCCAAGCATCCCAGACAACGACATCATGTTCGTTAGGGCGGAGTATAGTTGATGGTCGGGGTATTGCCCAAATAGACTTGAGAGAGAATGTCTTCCATCGTTTTCCTTCAATATTGATAGCTATTTTAAACTAAATTTATTGACCGGATTAGGCAATAAATAGCCAGAATTCTGCATTCCGCCTCTGCCATTTTGATCTCATTATGTAGATGTTGATGAGGGATATTGCCAATCGGGCTGTTGTAGAGGAGGTGATTAAATGACAGATAGAAAACTCGAGATGTCGTCAGCCATGGTTTCGGTGCCATGGGTAACTTTAAGCCTAAAAAGTTAAACAACTCGCTAAGCATAAGGAGTAAATCATGAAACTGTTTAGGGTGGCATTAATCATTGGATTAGTGCTTATTTCAGGTGTAGCGCTCGCAGAGAAAGGCGCGGGTGAAGACAACAGAATTACTTATCCTGCGTCGACAGCTGCAGGGCTAGACAGTGGTATAAGGAACTTTTCCCTGTCCGATATACCTGTCATAAATCGGTAAACGAAACTGGCGTGTTTTGATATCGCCAGTAATGCGGGTGGGTCTGGCAGTGCTAGGCCCACCAGTCAGTCTTTAGGTTTTTCAATCGACGCTTAAATTTTCTGTCATCTTTCGCTATTTCTACTGACGGCTAACCGCGCCTGGCGGTTATAGCAAGGATCGCGCTGCGCGTTTCCCGCTTTCGCCAATCCGGCTGTAAACGCGAGGCACGCGAAGATGATCACGGCGTAATCAATGCTCAACTGATCCATCAGCAGCCCGAATATTGGCGCACCTACGGTCTGGCCGATAGCGATGGTTAAAAAGCCAATCATCAGACCTGTTGCTGGCCGGTCGGGCAGGGCAGAGACACCCCACACCAGATAGACACCAGTGAGCATGATATAGGCTGCACCAAAGAGAATACCCCCGCTTAATGTCAATACTGGTGTGGTGCTCTCGAATCCAACCAAAAGAATGCCTGCCGCTAGTGCTCCCAGGAATATCCAATGCATGCGGTCAACCCCAAACCTTGTTATCAAAGATCCCGCAAATACTCCAGCAATGCCTGCGGCCCCTATTGCGATCCAAAGAAGTCCGGCGCCCGTGCTGCTCCAGCCAAGACGTAGCGAAACAAGCTGGCTGCCAAACGACCAAAGAGCCGTACTCGAGGCGCCCATTAGAAAAGAAGCAATGATAAGACGCCTGAGCGTACTCGTGAGCGGTGGAAAATTGTGCGCACTTTTCGATGTGCTTTGGGTTCTGCTTTTGGTACTGCTTGGGACACAGAGGGCGGCTGCTATCGCCATTAAAAAAGCGCATGCGGCAAAGGTGGCAAAGGCCAACCGCCATTGGCCGCCCATCAATAATGCCACTGGCCCTGACAGCACCACGCCCGCACCCGTGCCGGCATTGATGATTGTGTTAGTGGCGCCTTGTCGATCAGGCCGGACGATGACGGCTACCGCTGCGGCCATGGGTGGGGATGCAAGACCGGTACTTGACCCTGCCAGCATGACCGCCATAGCGAGCAACAGGGGAGAAGGCGCCACTGCGATGCCCACCATGCCTACCGCCGCGACAAGGGCCGCCGCTACAGCAACGGCGCGGGCGCCGATGCGTTCGGTTAGATACGCCGATAGCACGATGGCCACGCAATAGCCCAGAAAAGCGCCGCCGGATATCAAACCATTGAGGGTAGATGATAGGGAAAGGTCAGCGTCTATCTGGGGCAGGAATAGCCCAAAGGCGAAGCGAGCAAAACCGTAGCAGACGGCGATTAGGCCAAAGCGGTGGCGCCCAAATAAAGGCTGGGGCTCATGCGCGAGCCTGATGGATAAGGGTTAATGCCGCAGCGCGTGCCGACACGATGGCGTCCACACCACGGTAGATAGCCGTCGCCGTTGCGCCCTCGAAAAGAACCAGAACCTGTTCGGCCAGTTCCGGATGACGGCCACCGGTCTCTAGGCTGACGATTTCCTGAATTTTTTCATAGAGAGCCGCCTTATGTGTCCGCACAGCGTCGGCAATTTCCGGCGTATCGCCGCCGGTTTCACCCTGCGCGCGCAGGAAAAGGCACCCGCGGCAGCCTTCGACCCGCACCCACGCTTCCAGCGCATCAAACAGTGCCGCAACAGTGTCTACTTCGATGGAGCGCTGGAAGCGCTGGTGGCGCTCTGCGAGCACATCGCTTATCAGCGCCGTTTTGCTGCCAGCATGTTTGTAAAGCGTGCGGCTCGACATGCCAGCGGCCTGGGTTAGCTTGTCCATACCTGTGGCAGTAAAGCCGTGCCGGTCGAAAAGGTGTTCTGCTGACGAAATAAGCTTTGTTTTGGTATCCATGTGGCCAGTGTAAAACGATCACTTTACACCGTCAATTGTTAATGGTCAGTTCGTCATCCGACCTTCAACATGACATTTAAGGAATTGATCAGGCCAAAAAATGTATAACTACAAGAGTCCCAACACCTGCTAACCCTATGGTATTGGTGGATTCTATTACCTCATCCTCAATAGAACTTAGCAGCCAAGCTGTAGTGCCTTTGGTTTTAATTTTTGAAAAGAGAAAGGCTAGAGTGCTAGCTTCAACGCTGAAGATGGCAATAATAATTTCAACTGATTCATTATTAATTGTTATTAGAAGTAAGGCCAAAAAAGCAATTAAAGAAATTGTTATGAGTAAAGCAAAGTACTGTAAATAACTTAAATTGCCAGGCGCTTCCGGCAGCCAAATGTCTGTGAATAATGTTTTCCCTTCCACGCAGAGCGCTAGTAAAAAGAACTTTAACTGTGAAGGCTTAGTTACAAGCATGTCGTTACCCTTTTTATTCTCAATCAATCAGATGTTTTCGCTGGTTAGCCGTCTGTAACTGCGCGGATATTGGCGAGAAGTTCGAGAAAATAGGGGTTCCAAGTCAGACGGGCGTGGTATTTTTCTGCTTCGCTCTGGCCCCATGCGCCGAACCACAGAGTGCCTTGGTCATCGGGAGGGGAGAGATCGTCCTGACCGTTTTCCAGCATGAGGTAGCTACCCGCTTGACCGTAATAGGTATTCTCGGGCGCAAACAGCACATTCATGTGGGAGAAGTTGCTGATTCGCCGATCGGGAAGGTGGCTGGTAAGGACGGTGACGCGGGCATCTTCACGGTGCTGTGGTGGATCGCCGTACCAGATGAAGCGCGATTGTAAGTTGGGAAAGCGGTTTTGAAAGGCAGTGAGCGTAGCGTTGGGGTCAAGGACGCTATCATGTTGACTCATCGTCATCAGAACAGGTTTATTAAAGCGTGCGGCTTCGAGATTTTTTTGCACGGTACTGACCGAGTGATAATAGAGCGATGCCCCGCGTACAGGAAGTGACTGGTAAGTGACAATATTGTCTTCATCATCGATATCGATCCAGTCCCATAAATAGGAAATGGTCGGGGCGAGAAAGAGATAGTGGGTATCGGGGTAAAACCCAGGAGAAAACAGCAGCAGGCCATCGACATTGTCGTCTGTGAACGCATGAGAGGTGACTAGGTTACCTCCAGTTGAGAAGCCGCCAAGCCAAAGCTCATCAACCTCGGCTGCCAGCAGTTTGGCGTGATGGGCAATGATTTTTTCCCAATCATCATTATCAGGCAGCATCAGGTCGGCAGGGCGTGTGCCGTGGCCAGGCAGAAGAATGGAGCGAACCAGCCAGCCGTCATTCGCCATGGCGGTGGCGATATCGATGAAATACCACGGGCTTGCGCCCAGTCCATGAACTAACAGGATGCCGCGTTTCGCCGGTTTATCAGGGCTGAGTTCGAACGGCGTATTGAGCTGTATTTCAAGGTCGCGGTCTTCACTGATGAAAACGCGGTTATTCGCAATCCATGCACGTGTATCGTGCACATATTGATCGAAACTCTCCTGATCATAGCGAGGCAGATTTTCTGAGGGTTGAAAACCCGCGGAATCCGGCGGCACAGCGCATGAAGTCAGCAGAAAGAGTATGAAAAGTAGAACGCTAAGGCGGCTAATCATGTAACCCTCTCTGTAGGTGCTTGCCTCTAACAGAGAGTCACAAATGTGCTCCCTCTTACT
This sequence comes from Vreelandella sp. ssv, assembly GCF_059448525.1. Taxonomy (NCBI): domain Bacteria; kingdom Pseudomonadati; phylum Pseudomonadota; class Gammaproteobacteria; order Oceanospirillales; family Halomonadaceae; genus Vreelandella; species Vreelandella sp. ssv. The sequence continues at coordinate 805,954 of NZ_CM182545.1, forward strand.
TAGCATGGTCGGGCAGACGGATTATGTAGTGTTTAACGAGTAGCGTGATTATGTTGACTGTTACGGTTATTTAACTGTTTAAGGCAAACCCCGGCAGCACTGCCTCGGCCTCGATAGCGATTAACCATTCCGGTTCTGCCAGGCCGTACACAATCAACCAAGTAGCAGCCGGCGGGGCGATGGGGAATCGATGCTTCAGCGCCTCCATCACTACTTGCTGGTCGTAGCGTGCGGATTCGGCTAAGTAGATTCTCAACATCACCACCCTAAATAGATCTCCACCAAGGCCTGATAGCAACCGTTCGATATTGTCCAGCGCCGCCTCAGTTTGTTCGGGCAGTTCGGGGCCCGCCAGCTCTCCTTTGGTATCCACCCCAGCCTGGCTAGACATCAGCACCCGGGTGCCTCCCTGAACGACTACCGCTTGGCTATGACCTTCTGACAAAGTATTGGGCAGGTTGGGCGGGTTTAACGGTTTGCGTCTTAAAATTTGCATGACCACCTCCTTAGTAAGTTCGTAGGGTCGCTTGTAAGGATGACCATTCAATCGCGCCTGATACTCTGTTGGATGAGTAATGGCCTCTGGTTGTCAGCATGTATTCAATACATGCAGTCAACGTCGTCGCTAATTTGTATTCTGGTTAAGAGCGTCTATGTTCGACGAGCCTATGGTTCCACTATCGACCTACTTTTCTTTCTCGTTTCTTACTGGCATTACGTTTTCGCCAAACCGCACTGCAATTCGTAATACCAACCATTTAAAGCAGGACTGCCGTGAGCGTCTTGAGTGTGGCTGCAGCACGTGCGGCACAGTTTAGTTTTCGGAAAATGCTCTCAACATGGGCACTGACAGTGCTGTGGCTGATACCCATGCCACTGCCTTTTTAAATGGCCTTAGGTGGGCGTTCATCTTGACGATGGTACATTCGTTCGCTGGTAATATTTTCGCGGGAATCGCTTTCACTGGCCTCGTTTTCTCTGCATAAGGTCATTATCAACCCGGGATGGGCGTTATGGGCCGAAAGCTCCCAGCCGTGCGCCATGGTAATCTCTTGGCAGATGGCCAGCCCTAAGCCTGCTCCATGGTCGCGCCGATGCGCTCCACGCCAGAAGCGTGAGAACAGCAGGGCCAATTGCTCTGGTTCGACGCCTGGGCCACGGTCACGCACAGTTATTATATTTTCCTGGATCTCCATGCTGACTAGAGATTGCTCGGGGGCATGCTGAATAGCGTTCTCCAGCAAGTTCTTGAGCAGGGTGAAACATGCCCCGCGATCAGCCTGCCATGTCACATTGTCGTTGGCGGCGAGTACCGTTAAATGCACGTCGGCAGACTCCGCCATGCGTTGCAAGTAGGTGGAAGCTTCGTGGGCAATGTCGTGCATCCGAACCACGGTAAACTGGTAGTTGTGTGCCTCGCTCGCTTCGGCCAGAAGTAGCAGTTGTTGCACCTGCCGCGTCATGTATTCGACATCGCTCAATAACGCCTCGCGATCATTCTTACCATCCGCGATCAGTTCAATCTGTGCACGAATCAACGCCAGTGGTGTTTTTAACTCGTGCGCGGCATGGGCGAGAAACTCCTGCTGGAGACGGTAACCCCGCTCAAGGCGTTCCAGGGCGTGATTGAAGCTATCCACTAGTGGCGCAATCTCCGCGGGCACCGCGTCCGTATTCAGTCGTGCGTTGATGGAGCGCGGCGAGATGGCCGCCGCGGAATCCGATACGTCTCGCAACGGCTTGAGGGTGTAGCGCAGGGTAATATAGGCGCATAACCCGAAGGCGACGAACAGCACGAGTCCGAACACCACCACGGCAGCGACCACTTGTGGAAAGGCCACGGTATAGACGACATCCAGGAATCTCGCACTGACCGCAAATTGCAGATACCACCTTCGCCCCTCATGCTCGAGGGGCTGCGTGGCGCCGTAGAAGGTCTTTCCCTCATGCTCGAAGGTGAAGTTGCCGCGTGCCAGTCGAACAAGCTCACCGTCGGCCGGCCAGAACTCCTCTCCTGAGCTTGAAAAGATGGCCACATTTCCGGCTTCATCCAGAATCCGGTAAGCCGTTTCGCGCTGTGGACCCTCGTACAGCCAGGCGCGATCCTCCAAACTCGAGTCGAAGCCAATGGGCTGGCCACGACTGTCGAACTCGATATTGTCCACCAGCCCTTCGGTCGCGTCGGCCAGATCCATCCGCGCCAATACATTGCTCTGCAGCAACGCCGTCGCCGCGATCACGAGCAGTATGAGGCTGAGCACCATGCCCGCCACATAGGCCAGTAGTATCTTGAGCCTTAGACTATTTAGCGTTATCCGCTTGACGAAGCGCATACCCCATTCCTCTGACGTTGGCGATCTGCTGGCGCGAACCGATGGCAAGCAGCTTGCGGCGTAAACGGTGTAGGGCCACATCCAGGGCGTTCGGTGTCACTGCCTCGCTTAACCCCCAGGCCGCCGCCTCCAGCGCGCTGCGGCGGACTACTTCATCGTGCTTGTAGAGAAGTAGCTGCATAATATGCAGCTCCGCCGGGGCAAGAGTAATGCTCTCATCGCCGCTAAACAGAACGCCGCTTTCCGTATGCAGTCTCAGGTCGCCATGAATGGGGTCGATTGAATGGAACTCCGCAGGGCGGCGCAGCAAGGCCCTAACCCGCGCCACCATCTCGTCCATGGCAAACGGCTTGGGAAGGTAATCGTCGGCACCGGCTTCGAGGCCTTCTAGCCGGTCATGCAGCGCATCGCGCGCTGTTAACACCAGGCAGGGCACGCTAAGGCCCGCGTTGCGCAACTTCTTGAGCAATAGCAGCCCATCGCCATCCGGCAAGCCGCGATCAAGCACCAGTGCCTGGTAGGGCATCTGCTGAACGGCCGCCCAAGCCGAATCAATGCGGTCGACCACATCAACGGCGATACCGGCGCCCACCAGCCCTTTGCACATCAAGTGGGCTAGCCGGTCGTGGTCTTCTATCAGCAGTATGCGGCTCATCAGAATGTATAAAGATAGCCAACTAACACGGCGTTTTGGGTCGAGCGATCTACCAGCGGGCTATCTTTGATTTCGTCCGCCAGGCTCGTGACCTCAACACCTATCAGCACAGAGTGATGCTGGTCAAACTGGTACACGCCGCGCACCCCCGCTTCGATATTGACAGCTGATTCTCCTGAATAGGCAGGGCGATCGAAGCGAACCTCACTATCGCGAACGCCGAAGTAGTAATCGACGTTCTTGTCGTCCTGCCAGGACGCCCCCACGTGTGGAGTTAGCATTATATGTTCGCCGAATTCCCACGTTCTCTCCAGGCCAAGATCGAAGCGCTGCCCGTCGCTGTTGCCGGAGACATCGGTGAGCCATTCGGCGCCTACATCAACGATGTTGGTGTTCCACTCCACCTTTGCCCCTGCCCAGAAGCCCCCTTTACGCTCGCTCATGCCGTTGAGAATCTGTGCATCGCCTTGCTCGTAGCCGCTCTCATCGTACTGGGCGACGATGCCGAAATTGAGCTGTTGTGAGTCGCTGATGACAAGACTCGGCAGTTTAAACTCGATTTCTGGACCGAAGATACTAATGTACCGGTTCTCGACCAGGAACAAGGGGAAGGGGGTGTTTTCCCTGTCGATACCAGCATAGGGATCCTGTTCGCTTATTGCGCCTACGCCCAATCCCCAAGTGGTTTCGTCTGAACTCTCTTCGTCGGCGAACGCCAACGGAGAAGCAATAACAAGACCACCGATAAACGCGGCTGTCGTCAATCTTATAGTGGTGAGGCGGCTGTTCAGCAATAGCGACTGATGAGAACTCATGGTGGCACTCCTGGCATGGTTTGAAAGTGAGGGTAGTGTGCAAGTGAGATTGGTATGAAAGTGCCATCATCAGGAGCGCTATCTTACGCGTTTCTTACTGGTGCCGATTTATTTAAAACGTTACGTCAGTAAGAAATGAGAAAGGAAGACAGGCCGATAGTGGTTCAACTGAAATTCTTGGATTTTCTTTTTCATCAATGAATTGAACCCTTTGCAACAGGCCTGGATTATGCCATTTCCAAAAAGAAAAAGTTGTTTCGGCATTATGATTGCCGTGATCGCTAGCGCCGCCGTGCTGGCAGGTATTCAGGCGGTGTCATCGGAAAGCGATGCCGTCGCCGAACCGACGGCGCAGCCCTCACTATCCGTCAACGTGACGACATTAGAATCTCAGACGCTTCCGACCACGATTGCGGCCAATGGGGATATCGCTGCGTGGCAGGAGATCATTATCGGCACCGAAATCGGTGGCCTGCGGCTAGTAGACGTCAAGGTAGGCGTGGGTGATGAGGTCACGCAAGGGCAGGTGCTGGCCGTGTATAACGCCACGATGGTGCACGCAGAGCTGGCGAGGAGCCGCGCCGCCGTAGCGGAAGCCGAAGCAACGCTTGCGGAAGCGAATGCCAACGCCCAGCGCGCCCGCGGTTTGAAAACCACGGGATCGCTTTCAGAGCAGCAGATTCAGCAATACGAAACCGCAGAACTCACCGCCAGGGCGCGGCTAGGCGTTGCGCAAGCGCAGAATGAAGCCCAAGAACTACGTTTGGCCCAGACGCAGATAGTCGCCCCGGACGACGGTTTGATTACCTCCCGAACGGCCACTGTTGGCGCTGTTACCGGCGCCGATCAGGAGCTGTTCCGATTGACGCGCCACGGTCGGCTGGAGTGGCGGGCCGAGGTCGCCGCTTCCGATCTGAGTAAGCTGCGACCCGGCCAGGATGCCAGGGTCACCTTGTCAGGCGGCTACGAGCTCGAAGGACGTTTGCGTACCATCGCGCCGCTAGTGGACACCGCTACCCGTAATGGCCTGGTCTATGTCGACCTACCGTTAAGCGACGTTGCCCGGGCGGGAATGTTTGCTCGGGGTGAATTCGAGCTGGGCATCCGACAAGTATTGACGCTACCACGATCCGCAGTGCAGATCCGTGATGGCTTTGGCTACGTTCATCGGGTCAGCGGTGAAGGCCAAATAACGGAGCAGAAAGTTGCCTTGGGTCAGCACACGGAGAATCGAATCGAAATTCGCGCCGGGCTTGAACCCGATGCCCGGGTGGTCGCCTCTGGCGGTGCTTTTCTCGGCAACGGTGACCAGGTGCGGGTGATTGAGGAAGAGCCATTTCATTCACCTCCAACGGACGGTGCCGACGCCGAGGAGGGGGTATGACGCTCAATACCTCATCCTGGGCGATTCGCAATCCTATTCCGGTTGTTCTGCTCTTCATCCTATTGACCTTCTGGGGGCTCATCTCCTTCCGAGGCTTGTTTATTCAGGATTTACCTGATGTGCAACTGCCCCTCGTGGAGGTCTCTGCCTCATTGCCGGGAGCGGCCCCCGCCTTAATGGAGAACGAGGTTGCCCGCAAGATCGAGGACGCCATCGCTACCGTCTCCGGCGTCAAAAATATCTCTACAACGTTGACGGATGGCAATGCCGACATTGCTATCGAATTCAGGTTGGAAAAGTCCTTACAAGAGGCTATTGAGGACGTGCGCGACGCTGTTGCTCGCATCCGCTCGGAGCTACCCGCCGACCTGCGCGACCCAGTGATTCGGAAGGGTGAGTTTTCCAGTGATCCGATTGTACGCTACGCGGTGACCTCCTCCGTTCTAGACGATGAGGCACTCTCCTGGTTCGTCGATGACAAAATGACCAAGGCCGTATTGGCGGTGGCCGGTGTTGGTTCGGTTCGGCGTATCGGCGGGGTCGATCGCGAAGTCCGCGTGGCATTGGATCCGGATCGCCTGCTGGCGATGAACACGACAGCGTTGGATATCTCACGGCAGCTGCGTCAGGCGCAGCTGGAGGCCTCCGGTGGCCGTGTGGATGTCGGCGGAGCCGAACAGGCCGTGCGCATCATCGCCAACGCTGAATCCGCAGCCGAGCTGGCGACGATGGAGCTGGCACTCAGCGATGGCCGGCGTATTCGCCTTGATGAGGTGGCAACGGTGACCGATACCGTTGCCGAGCGGCGCTCAATTGCATTATTGGATGGCGTTCCCGTCGTCGGCTTCGAGATGACCCGTGGCAGGGGACACGGCGAGGTGGATGTGGCCGAGGGCGTGCAGTCTGCGCTCGCGGCGTTGCAGCTGCAATATCCTTATGTCGAGATCGAAGAGGCCTTCAATTTTGTTGGACCGGTGCTGGAGAACTATCAAGGCTCCTTGCACATGCTATTCGAGGGGATGGCACTGGCGGTGCTAGTGGTGTTCTGCTTTCTGCGCAATTGGCGTGCCACACTGATTGCGGCCGTCACGCTTCCGCTGTCGATCATACCCACCTTCGCTTTCATGCACCTGATGGGCTTCTCGCTCAATGTTGTGACGTTGCTAGCGCTCTCGCTGGTGATCGGGGTGCTGGTGGATGATGCCATTGTCGAGATTGAGAATATCGAACGGCACCTGCTAATGGACAAGCCCCCGCGCCAGGCCGCCATGGACGCGGCGGCGGAAATTGGCTTGGCCGTCGTCGCCACCACCTTTACGTTGATTGCCGTTTTTCTGCCCACGGCCTTTATGAGCGGCACCGTCGGGCAATTCTTCGTTCAGTTCGGTTGGACGGCCTCCGTAGCGGTGCTGTTCTCGCTGCTGGTGGCGCGCCTGCTGACGCCCATGCTAGCTGCGTATCTGTTGCGCAAACCCCAACATCCCTCGCGCGATCCAACGTGGATTAGCGTCTATCTGGTCGTCGCCCGTTGGTGCCTGCGCCACCGTAAGACAACGCTCCTCGCGGCGGCGGCCTGCTTTGCAGGAGGTATCTGGCTGGCCTCGACTCTGCCGGGTACCTTCATACCCCCCGATGATAATTCCCAGACGCAGGCGACGCTCACCTTGCCGCCCGGTAGCACTTTTTCTGAAGCGGCGGCGCTTGCCGAGCAGGCACGCTCACGACTGGTGACGCAACGGCATGTCGTTAGCGTCTTCGCGGCTGTCGGTGGGGGCTCCGGCAGCAGTGGCTCTGATGTGACCTCGGTGGAACTGACCGTTGGTTTGGCGGATCGTGCAACCCGCGCGGGCGTTACGCAGCAAGACATAGAGCAGCAGTTACGCGCTGCACTCGCCACGCTTCCCGGCGTGCGAACTCGCGTAGGCGACGAGGGGGATGGCTATGAGTTGGTGCTCGCCGGTGAGGATAGCCGGGTGCTTGAACTGCATGCCCGCCAAGTTGAGCGGGAGATGCGCGCCATTCCCGGCATCGGCGCGGTGAGTTCGACGGCCAGCCTGGTCAGGCCAGAGCTCATTGTACGCCCTGATTTTGCCCGCGCCGCCGACCTTGGGGTCTCGGCTCAGGCCATCGCCGATACGCTGCGCATCGCGACAGTGGGGGATAACGCCGAGGACCTTCCTAAATTGAGCTTCAGCTCGCGTCAGGTGCCGATAATGGTGCGGCTGGCGGATGCCGCTCGGGAGGATATGGCGACCCTTAAACGGCTACCCGTGCCTGGTGCGAGCGGCCCCGTGCCGCTAGAGAGCGTGGCTAACGTTGAGTGGAGCAGCGGTCCTTCGGAAATCACCCGGCATGACCGTCTGCGCAACGTCAATTTCGAGGTGAGCCTGCAAGGGCAGCCTTTGGGAGAAATCGAGCAGGCCGTGCAGGCACTGCCCAGTTTACGTCAGTTGCCACGCGGCGTGTTTCAGACACCAGAAGGCGATGCAGAGGAAATGGCGGAGCTTGCCTCAAGCTTCGGGATTGCCATGCTGACCGGCGTGCTGTGTATCTATATGGTGCTGGTGCTGCTGCTCAAGGATTTCATGCAGCCGGTCACGATTCTGGTGGCGCTGGTGCTCTCCGTACCTGGGGCTTTCCTGGCGCTGTTCCTCACGCAGACGCCCGTGTCGCTGCCCGCCATGATCGGATTGATCATGCTGATGGGCATCGCCACCAAGAACTCAATCCTGCTGGTGGACTACATCATCATCGCCCGTCGGGTGCATGGGTTGGAACGTGTGGACGCCATTCTTGATGCCTGCAAAAAACGTGTCCGGCCCATCGTGATGACCACCATTGCTATGGGTGCGGGCATGGTACCCATTGCCTTGGGATGGGCGGGTGATCCCAGCTTCCGGGCTCCTATGGCCTTCGTGGTCATTGGTGGGTTGATCACGTCGACGCTTTTGAGCCTGTTGGTGATTCCTGTTGTTTACAGCGGTATCGATGATTTTGTGATGTGGCTGCGCTTTTGCTGGAAGCGACAGCCATATCAGGAGATTAGGCAAGCATGACAATGATAGCGCTTACACTAGACGTTGAGTTCTATGTTACGCCCGTTAATCGTGAATGCTGGCATGGATCTAACCTTTCACTAGGAGCCACGTATGAACTTACATCTGGCTAAGCATTTCCACCGTTTGATCGAAGTGTCCATCCCGCTCTGCCCAGCGTAGGAACTTCACGTTCTCCACCAGGATTTCCTTGGGCGTCGGTTGCTGGCTAAACAGCGTCATGACCTCATCGATATAGTCATTGAGCGGCATATAGCCCTCACGGGTGGACTGGCCTGGCGTCAGCTCCGTCTGCACTGCAGGGGGCGCAAGCTCGATAAGCTCGACCTTGCCCTTGAGCTGTTCGCGCAGCGAGATTGTGTAGGAGTGGATGGCTGCCTTGGTGGCGTTATAGGTGGGCGTGCCGCTTAACGGTACAAAAGCCAATCCGGATGAGACGTTCACGATCGCCGCGTCTGGTTGATTTACCAGATGGTCGGTCAGTGCATTCGTTAGCCGGATTGGCCCGAGCAGATTGGCAACGACTGTCTGCTCCGCATCGCTCAGGTCGCGGGTGCGGGACAAGTCCTCGCGCCGCATAATGCCAGCATTGTTGATCAGTACATTGAGGTTGGGATGCTCGGCGACGACGCGCTTTGCAAAGGCGGCGATGTCTTCTGGATCTTCGACATCGAGAACCATCGCGTGCATGTTTTGCTGGCCAGTAATGGTTTGCTCTAGTGTCTCCATGCGCCTACCGGCGACGATGACGGTGTTGCCAAGTGCATTGAAGCGTAACGCAAGTTCACGACCAATGCCGGAGCCGCCACCGGTAATAAGGATAGTATTTCCTGATGTTTTCATTGTTTCACTCTCCGTCTGTTTTTAGGACTTAATGCCACTCACTTTTTAACAATTCGGTGGCGGCGGGGCTTGCCAACACCTGCGCAAAACTTGCTTGATCCTGCAGGTTTGGAGAAACGCCTGTTCGGTCATGCTAACTTTGAGTCGAGATGCTGGCTGGAGGAAAGTAGATGAACCCACTCATACAAGCGGTGCAGACGTATGCCACGCTACATGCTAATAGCGATGGCTTGGTGTTATCCCGTGTGCCGGGGCTTAGTATGATGTGCGTAGAAACCCCTGCGGGTGACTTGCAATCGATATATAAGCCTCTGGTTTGCTTAGTGTTACAAGGGGCTAAGCGGATGATGGTCGGTCGTCAGGACAGAGTGATATCGGCGGGGGAATCTGCGATTGTGAGCGCAGATATGCCTGTCGTCGGGCGAATAGTCCAAGCGAAACCGAGCGAGCCCTATCTGGCGGTCGCGGTCGAACTGGATATGATCATCTTACGTGAGCTTGCCGCTCACCTAGGGACGCCGCGGCCACAACGGCCATCCGAGATGCAGACACTATTTGCGGAAGACACCGAAGCGGAGGTGATTGACTGCGTATCACGACTGATGAGACTGCTGGATCGGCCCGACTCTGTACCACTTCTACGCCCGGGTATCATGCAGGAGTTGCACTATTGGCTGCTATCGGGCCCTCATGGCATCGCTTTGCGGGATATTGCAGATCCGGATAGCTACGCGAGCCGCCTTGCCGCCGCTATTGCCATCCTGAGAGCCGAGTACACATCGCGCGTGCCGGTAGAGCAGTTGGCGACACAGGCAGGCATGAGCCTCAGCTCGTTTCATAAGCACTTCAAACACATGACGTCGCTTACGCCAGGGCAATACCAGCAGCGACTGCGCTTGATCGAAGCGCGCCGCCTGATGCTCGATGAAGGGTGTTCCGCGAGCCATGCGGCCTTCGAGGTGGGATATGAAAGCGTTTCTCAGTTCACTCGCGAATACGGTCGCCTTTTCCAGTTGTCGCCAAAGCGCGATGCGCTGCGCTTCCAAAAATCGGGCGAGGCTGCCAGCAGCCATGCAGCGGCGTCGCAACGACTAGGCGCCTGAGCCGTATCGCTTGTTTACGCGGGGAGTCGCGCGATGACCTTGATTTCAAAGTCGAACCCCGCCAGCCATGTCACGCCGACCGCCGTCCAGTTCGGGTAGGGTTTTTCTGGAAACGCGCGCGCCTTGGCTTCTAACCATATAGGGAACTGGGCTTCGGGGTCGGTATGGAAGCTCGTCACATCGACAATATCATCGAAGCTTGCGCCTGCTGCCTCCAGAACACGCTGCAGGTTATCAAACGCGAGCTGTACCTGAGCGGCGAAGTTCGGCTCAGGAGAGCCATCTTCACGGCTACCAACTTGGCCTGACACGAATAGAAAGTCGCCCGATCGAATGGCGGCGGAATAGGTGTTGTGTTCATAAAGCGCCTGGCGGCCAGAGGGGAAAACAACGTCACGCTTAGTCATGGTTATCTCCATCAATAGGTCGAAATCGACCTGTTAGTTACGATGAAGTCACTTTAGCCCTGCTCTCTTGGTGGATAAACGACGAATTCTGTTCAACATTGTTTGTATATTACAAACAATCACTAGGTGTTTGGCACAATCATGGACCGTTTTAACGCAATGCAGGCTTTTGCTCGGGTCGTGGAGACGGGCAGCTTTACCAAGGCAGCCGAGACGCTTCATATGAGTAAGACAAGCGTAACGCAACTTGTGCAACAACTAGAGGTACGGCTACGAGTAAAGCTGCTCAACCGCACTACACGCAAGGTGAACGTGACGGCGGACGGTGCGGCCTATTACGAGCGCGTTATTAAGCTTCTGGCCGATATGGATGATGCCGAAACCAGCTTATCCAACGCATCCGTTTTGCCCCGCGGACGAATAAGAGTAGATGTGCCCAGCCCTTTTGCACGCATGATCCTGATTCCAGCCTTGCCCGCTTTCCACGCTCAGTATCCCGATATTCAACTCGATATGGGGGTGAGTGATCGCATGGTGGATTTGATCGGTGAGAGCGTGGACTGTGTGGTGCGCGGCGGAGAGCTTACCGATTTATCGTTGGTGGCACGTCGCGTGGGTGATCTGACGCTCGGTGTGTACGCGGCACCGAGCTATTTGGAAAGAGCTGGTTTACCTTCGCACCCGCAAGAACTGTCCCTCCCACCTCACTACATTGTCGGTTTCAGGTGGGCACGTTCTGGCTTGGCCTTTCCCTATGCCCTGCACCGCAATGAAGAGCGTGTCACCGTGCAGGGGCGCTATGTGATCTCGGTCGATGATGGGAACGCTGGTCTGTCAGCAGCTCTCGCGGGACTTGGGGTCATTTGGCTTCCTGATTACATGGCCAGAGAGCATGTATCTCGTGGCGAGCTGGTGCGTTTGTTTAATGATTGGCACCTCGATCCAATGCCAATGTACGTGGCATTTCCACCGAATAGGCACGTTAGCGCCAAGCTGCGTGTGTTTATCGATTGGGTCGTCGAGTTGATGGAGCAGCACGCACCTACGGTTGATCGACGGGGGAGAGACGTTTGAGAGGTGAGCGGGGACGCGTTGGCTGATTCGCCATGATGCGCGCCAGGCGCTCCAGAGCCAGTTCGAGCCGCTCAATCAAACCCTCTAGCAGTACTCGGCGGTCGGCGGGCACGTCGCCGTAAGCCTCTATCGCCGCTTCCAATTGTCTGCCCGATTCACGAATGCCTTGGGGTGGTCGCCCGTGGGCGCTCGCTTCAAACCCCTGTGCAAGCGTGCGCAACAGGCGGTGGTGGGCATCGCGAATGAGCGGATGCGGGGCGTCATCCAGCCGGTCACGCAGGCGCAGCGTGGCGGTGCCAAGGTCGAGCCCGGTCAAACCAAGAATAAACAAGTGGCGCTGATCCTCAGGCAGCATGTCGTCGTGCTGGGCCAACTGCAGTAGGCGGTCTGCCATGTGACCGCTGAAACGGGTCTCGGCGTCGCGAATCGAGCGCCGTCCAAGCTCGTGTATATCCCTGGAAATGGCCTTGATCAGGCGCCTCCGCCGGAGCCTTGCGCCGAGGCCCGGCAGCAGCCGAAAGCCCATGACCACACAGCTCAGGCCGACCACCACCGCCACCACCCGGTTGGCAAAGCTGTCGAACGAGAAATCCATGCCGTTACCGGGCATGGTCAGCAGAATATTAAAGATGGTAAAGGCTAGACAGTAGCCCATGGTGGCTGGGTTGGTGGCGCCCAGCAGACCTAAAAACAGCGGCGTGCCAAACAGCATCGCTAGCATCGGAAAACCATTGGCCTGAGAGAGCAGCACATGGCCGAAGAGAAAAGCACTGGGAATCGCCGCCAGCATGCCCTTATAAAACATCATGGTGATGGCGAGGGGGTTGTCGCGGCTGGCGAAGAAGGCGGAGAAGAGCGTGCCCAACATCATTGCGATCATGGCGCTCTGCCAGGCGGTGACGATCCAGAAAATCGCCAGTAGCGAAAAAACTAGCCCTGAGCGAATGGCGTTAATGCCAGCGGTGAGGCGGTCGCGGTGCCAAGCCAGTGGTGACGAACGCAGTTTATGGCTCTCTGGCGAGGCAATCGCCTCCCGGGCATCGAGCATGATCATGGCATGGCCGATTGATTCGCGTAGCCCTAATCGCAGGCGCCGATCGAGGGGAGCTAAGGTGCTCTCTTCCTCGCTTTCATGAACCCGGTGGCGTAGTGCCTGAAGGGCTTTTCTGGCTTCAACGACCCCTTTGACGTGTTCGGCATCGCGAAAGCCTTTTGCGACCGCGCCTGCGAGTTCGATACTTTGTGGGGCGAGACGGTCAGCGTGGTCGTGCATCAGCTGGTGCAGCGCCTGCAGGTTGGCGAAAAAGCGCAGCGCGCGGCGGGTGAGTACGTGGGTTGCGCGCACTCGGCCGGGGCCTACCGGGCCTTCAAAGCGGGCGGCCTGGCTGTCGGTTTCCAGCAGGGTTAACGGCACGAGGCTGCTGCGCAGGGCTTTCTGCATCGCCGGGATATCGTCGCTGGCTTCTAAGCGCAGGGCGGCATGCTCGAAGGCTGCGTTGATCACGCTGTCGGCCTGAGTGGCAAGGTGGGCGCCCACATGGGATGGCCAGAGCAGCGAGCTGACCAGCATGGCACAGATGGCGCCCAGCCCCAGTTCGGTAAGGCGCGCCACGGCGATATCGAAGATCCCGGCGGGGGCGCTACCGCTGGAGATGACTACGATAAGCATGGCCGTTACGGAAGCCATGAGACAGCCGTAGGTGTAGTTATTACGCCACAGTGAGCCCACGTAAGTGCAGAGCATAATCCAAGCGGTAAGCACGATAAGGGCAGGTACGCGGGCCTGAGCAAAGAGTGCCATGATCGCGATACCCGCAACGGCACCCATCAAGGTGCCGCCAAGTTGGCAGATGCCTTTCTCGACCACCATGCCACTCATGGGGCGAATCTGCAGAAATGCCGCCGAGATCAGCGCCCAGTAGGGGCGCTCCAAGTCGAACATAAGCGCGATATAGAGCGCGAGCATCATCGCCAGGGTGGTCTTGATGGCAAACTTGACTGCCGTAGCGTTGGGCGTCAGGTAGGTGCTAACAAATGGCGACATGAGTTACTCAGACTGCTCGGCAGCGTTTTCGGCAGGGCGGACACGCACGGTCGCTGTCATGCCGACGCTCAGCAGGATGTCATCAGGAACGTCTGCTAGTGAAATGCGCACCGGAATACGCTGCGCCAGACGCACCCAGCTAAAGGTGGGCTCCACTTGCGGTAGCAGCTGCTGATTAAGGGTTGTGTTGCTGTCGGCAATACCTCGGCCAATACCCGCCACGCGGCCCTCCAGGTGGGTGTCGCCGTTCATCAGAATCACATCCACTGGATCGCCCACGTCGATTGACGTCATTTTGGTCTCTTCGAAGTAGCCTACGACATAGAAGGAGTTATCAGCGATCAGCGCCATCACCGGTGTACCGCGATTAGTGTATGTGCCAGCGGTAAGATGGACATTGAGAATATGGCCGCTTACCGGCGCGGTTATTTGAGTGCGCGCTAAATCAAGCTGGGCGCTGGCCAGTTCCGCCTGAGCCTGCTGTAAATCGGCGGCGGCAATGCGCGAGTTGATCTGGGCAATCTGCTGGTTTTCTGCACTAATCGCACGATTGTTGCTCAACTGATTACGTCGGTTCTCCTCGGCGCGGCTTAGCTCCAGGGTTGCCTGACGATGGTCAACCGTGGCCTGAGCGCTGTCCACTGTCGCCTGGTAACGCGTGTTATCGATCTCAAACAGCGTATCGCCTTGGACAACATGGTCGGTGTCCACTACTTCGAGTGTGCGTACCCAGCCTGAGACATCGGGGGTAATCGTCACCACTTCCGCATGAACCCGCGCGTCGCGAGTCCAGGGGGTATAGAGGTAGTAGTGCCATAGCCATGCACCGGCGGCAATGGCAATCGCGACAATAACGAGGGTAAGCAAAATACGGAGCGAAGGGCGCATCAACGGTTCTCTCAAGGGCTGTCACAAGGACTGTATCAAAGGCGTTCAAGCAAGACGGTAAACAGGAAGGTGGTCGCCGCCATTAAGATGACAAAAAGCGAGATATCGAACCAGGCTTCATACCAGAGTGCGTACTCGCCAACCACCCAGTGCAGCAGCGAGCGAATGACCAGTGTGCCGATAAAAGCCATCAGGGCGTAGATCAGCAGTGGACTGAGATAGATGCCGCCAACGGCAATTTCTTGAAGACCCATAACATCCTTGAGTGAGCTTAAGTCCTGCAAAGAGAAAAGAGCTTAATCGGTTATTGAATGGATGCCCGATGTTTCACTTTAGTTGTAGCATAGAAAGCTTGAATTAATCTTACCTGACATTGATGAACCGAGAGAAGGGCTCTCTCTGCAGGCAAGAGAGCTTGTTAGCACTCAATAGAAGTAGTCGAGTTGCATTTTAGCTAATTTAGATTAAAAAGAACTATGCTTTAGTCTTAGTGTCTCAATTGCCGACTCTTAGGCGGTTGGAGAAGGCGCTTGTTGATCAAAAAGAAGAAAGCTCGATCTCATACCGAGGATCGTTGTTTGGCACTGGTGCTGGCGACCGCTGCCGGGATACTGAATGCCATGGCGTTGGGCGCCTTTGGGTTTCTTCCTTCCCATATGAGCGGCAATGCCTCCCACATGTCGTCCGAAGTGGTTAGCTCTGATACCTATGGCTTGTTGTTTCTGGCAACCCTGCTGTTGGCATTCGTTACAGGTAGCATGTTAGCCCGCGTTGCCGTGGTCGTAGGTCAGAAGCTCAGAACTATCTTTTGCTTGATTCTTTTGGCGGAAGGCGTGGCATTGACGGCAGTGTCTGTGTTCGAGCTTCTGTTTTACTCGGCCCGCTTTAACGCTGAAGTGCTAATAGCATTGGGCTTCTTAATGGGAGTACATAACGCAACTTCGACGCAACTATCGAATGGTCGGGTGAGATCGACTCACGTGACCGGCACACTGACGGATGCTGGTATCGCATTAGGCTCGTTTTTATCATCCGTGGTGGCACGCGGTGAGGCGACCGACCGCCGTGCTTGTCGAAAGCAGCTCTACACTCATTTGACGACGATTTTTTCATTTCTGGCTGGGTGTGTCGTCGGTGTAGCGCTGTTTGATTGGTTTGGTTTCAAGGCGATGCTGGGGCTGGGGGCCGTTTTAATAGTTGTTCCCTTGAGCGCGATTGTTATAACAGTGCGTACCGCAAGTAAGTGGGTGGAGGCCAGAAGTTCATAGCAGCCAATAAGGAGGCTGCAGAGACTGCTGTATCACCTTGCCATATTTGAAGGCATGTTATACCGGGCGGGAAGACCTAATGCTGCGCCTATCGCACTGCCTTCATGGATCCAACCGCCATTCGCCAATGGTGGGATTGAGTGACAGGGGGAATGCTCGGTGCTGGAGCACTTTTGGCACACAATGAGTGGGGGCGGGTCGCCCTTCATCCTTGCAAATATCGGCCCGGCAGTTGTTCAGCTAAAAACTCCATAAACAGTCGGGTGCGCTGAGAAAGCGTGGCTTGGCGGTAGTAAACGGCGTTGACGGCTTGAGGTTGCAGCTCGGTATGGTCGGGCAATACGTCGACCAGCGACCCCTTCTGGCGGGGAGCGATGGTCATAAAGTCGGCCAGGCAAACAATACCTTCTCCGGCGATGGCTAGCTCTATTAGCGTGCTGCCGCTGGAGGCCGAAAGCGTTGGTATGATGTGTAAACGCTTGCCGTCGGCGCCGGTGAGCGGCCACTGGTTAAGGTGTTCTAACTGGCTAAAGCCCATCAGGCTGTGTTGGGTTAATTCATCAATGTTTTGTGGAGCACCATGGCGTTCAATATAGGCGGGGCTGGCGAGAAGTCGCAGCGGGCTATGGCCCAGCAGGCGGGCGTGAAGAGATGAATCTTCCAAATCGCCGATGCGAATGGCCAAATCTACCCGCTGTTCCAGAAGGTCGATAAACCGGTCGTGGGTATCCAATTCCAACGTAATTCCGGGGTAGCGGGCGCGGAATTCGCCAATCACCGGCACGATCACAAACTGCATAAAACTGGGGGCGGCGTTAACTCGCAGCCTGCCCTGGGGCTGGTTGTGACGATCCAGCATTGCCTCTTCGGCTTCTTCAACGGCAGCCAGGATACGGCGGCAGTGGTTAAGAAATGTTTCGCCTTCTTCGGTCAGTTCCAAGCGGCGCGTGGTTCGGCGCAGTAAAGTGGCGCCAAGTTTTTGCTCCAGCCGGTTAAGCGTACGGCTAACCCCTGAAACGGTCATGCCAAGCCGCTCAGCGGCGCCAGTGATGGAGCCGCTATCCACGACCGTCACAAATGCCTGCTGTTCTTCAAGGGTGCTTTTCATAAATTGCTTTTCATAACGCTGCTGTTGGCCTTCTATAGTGCTGATTGAGTGCCTAGTATTATTGATTTTAAATCAAAAGAGTCTTGCTGGTATGTCGCTTCTTTTTTCGCGCGATAACTCTCACAATACGCGCCATTAACATCAAGCCTAGTCGTTGAGCTTTGATGATCAAACTTTTTGGGAGAAAGCGTTAGATGAAGATATTACTGATTAACGGTGGCAAGGCATTTGCACACTCTGGCGGCGAACTCAATAATACCCTGCATGGCGTGGCGGTGGGGACATTGCAGGAAATGGGCTACGAAATCCGCGAGACGGTGGTTGATCAAGGCTACAATCTTGAGACCGAAGTGCAGAACTACCTATGGGCGGACACCATTGTGTACCAGATGCCGGGTTGGTGGATGGGAACGCCCTGGATCGTTAAGCGCTACATCGATGAGGTGTTCACAGAAGGCCACGGTTCACTCTACGCCAGCGATGGCCGCTCGCGGCAAGACCCCACCAAACAGTACGGCAGCGGTGGTTTATTACAGGGCCGTCGTTACATGCTGTCGCTGACCTGGAACGCGCCTTTGGAAGCCTTCGACGAGGCGGACAACTTCTTTGAGGGGCGTGGTGTGGACGGTGTTTATTTTCCGTTCCATAAGTCACAGGAATTTATTGGCCTAGAGGCGCTGCCGACGTTTATTGCCAACGATGTGATGAAAGTGCCACAGGTAGACCGTAATAAAGCCGATTATCGCGACCATCTGCGTAAAGTACTTGGATGAAGCCCTTGTTCAGGAAGCGCCCACCTCGTCAGGTGGGCGCTTTCGTCTGCTTGTTGTGAACTTAGCGCTCTCGGTTGAGGCTTTGCACGGTCAGGTCCAGCGCCTTGTACATGTCCAGCCGGGCGGAAAGACCGATATCCGGGTGATTCAGTTCATTGGCCCGTTCGGAAGGTAATATCGGGGCGGTCAAGTCATCCGCGTCTGTCGGCTCGAAATCGTACTCTTCACCAATGGTCATGGCGCTACGCCGCAGTAGCATGCGGAGCTGTGCGGGTGTCAGCTTAGGTTCAATCGACATCATGGCCGCCAACAGGCCTGCTACCAACGGCGTCGCGTAGGAAGTGCCGCAATGCGCCTCGCCACGCTCATCTGCTACCAGGGTGGACCCTCGCACACAGGCAGCAGCGGTGATATCCACCCGCATATCGATATTGGAAGCGTTGCGTTTGACCACGTAGCGGGGATCGTCGACCTGCACGTCCTCATCGCTACGCTCATGCCCGCCCACCACGAATAGCTGGTCGGTTACGAAAGAGGAAGGGAGCCGATACTCGTCACTGCCTGAAAAGGAAGACGCGTTGCCCGCTGAGTTGACGACCACCACATCGGGGTGCTCCTCGCGTAGCCATAGAAAGAACTCTTCAAGCAGTTCCTCGTAACCGCTCATGGCGATACCGGAGCGTACCAACGAGTCAATCTCTTCCCCGTTAATGTCGATTGCGCCGACGCGATGAATACCCCAGCTCCAGTTGAGTACGCGTACGCCGTCTTCCACCAGATTGACCGAGGCGGCGATATTGGCCGTAATGCCTGCATCCGAATTGCGATCGACGATCACGTCGAAGCCAGGACCGACATCGTCCAATCCACGCAAAAAGCCGCTGTTGCCCCCTTCATTCCAAGCCGCAGCAAACACCCCAGCCACCGTCGTACCATGCCCGTCAGGTTTGGCGGCATCTCGGGCATAAACGCAGGTTCTATGTGCATCGGCGCGGCACTCGCCCAGGTAGTCAGCAAAATCAGGTGCGTCGAAATCTACTTCCCGTTCGATGACCCCAATGCGGATTGGCTGCGTCTCGATATCCTCGCCATGGCCCTGAGAGGTCAGACGTCGTTGATAATAGTTCACCGCATCCAGAAAGCGGTTGGATGCCCATTCCTGATCATCTTCCGCAGCGGGTGGCGTCGTTGTTTCGCGCTCAATACTCTCTTCTGCTCCCGACTCTTCGACCACAACGGCATCCACGCTGACTTCGCTGCCAAGCCTAAGCACTAACGCGTCGCGCTCAACCAGGTTGTTGGCGGGCAAGCGCAACTGATAGGTGTTGAGTGGCGGAATCATGCCGACTACCTCAGCGTCGTACTTCGCTGCTAAGCGCTGGGCTTCTTGAGCGCCATCGTGGCTCTCTTCAATAATCAGGCTGACTAGATCCACGTAGGTGGTGATGTCATCCATGTTCTTAGCCACTTCCCGGTCTGTGGCCGCCACCACATGACTGCCCTTGAGGCTGATCCAGACCGGGTTGCTGGACTGGTCATGCTGCTCAAACCACAATGGCCCGCTTTCTGCGTCAGCCTTGATGCGTACTCGTACCCGATCATCATGGTAGGTGAGGTCTTCTGCTGGGAGTGGCGTACCGTTCAGTTTCACCTGAAAGTCGTTGCTATCAAGCCCGCTGACATGCAGGCAGAATTCCTGAGTATCCATCTGAAGCAGGTTGCCGCAGCGCTGCAGTTGTTCGACGCGCAAAGGCGGTTCATCGTTGACAGACGGCTCCGCAACCGCGACAGATCCGCTTAACATTAATGCCAGCCCCCAATACAACCGACCAGCGCCAAAAAACGTTTCTGGCATATTACGACCCCACACAGTATCCAATTGACCGCTCGTAGCATAAACGTATTAGCTGAACAGGACATGAACCCGGTCGATACGAAAGGGGAATTCGTTTATGTTTTAACGGTTATAACGATAACGGAGTTTAGGCAGTGTTCGGGCGACTGGCGGAAGGCGAGTGGACATGATGAGCGCTGCAATAGCAGCATACATGGCCCACTCTTGCATATCGGCGCGCACTACCCAGAAGAAGTGCAGCAGTACCAGGCCTAAAATGACGTAGGAAAATTTGTGCAGTGGTTTCCAGCGTTTGCCTAGGCGGCGCATCGACCATTTGTTAGACGTAGCCCCGAGTATGGCAAGGCCGATCAGCGCGATCATTCCGACGATAATATACGGGCGTTTGACGATCTCGCTACCCAGTAGTGCCCAGTTAAGCCCGAGGATAAACAGTGCGTAACTGAGCATATGCAGCGTGGCGTAGGCCAGTGCCCAAAGGCCCAACTGGCGTCGGATTAATGCAAATCCCTTCCAGCGGGTAAGTTTGGATAGTGGCGTAAGGCTCAAGGTAAGAAGCAATATCCACAGTGCGCCGATGCCGATATTCAGCAGCAAGTAGCGTCCCGGTTCAGGCCCCGCGGCGTTATTGGCTACCTGCCAACTCCAAAACACCAACGGCGCTAGCGCCGCCAGAAATACTGCCACGCGCCAAGCCAACCATTTGTGATGCGTAGCCATCAGTAGTTCTTCCTTAAATCTAACCCCGCATACATCTCGGCGACTTCGTCGGCGTAGCCGTTAAACATCAGGGTATCGATGGTGTTGGGGTTGAACAGGCTGTTGGGCAGGCGCCGCTCGGTGGCTTGGCTCCAGCGGGGGTGATCAACCTCTGGGTTAACGTTGGCGTAGAAGCCGTACTCGTCGGCGGCGATCTTCTGCCAGGAGTTAACCGGCTGCTCTTCCACCAGAGAGATACGCACAATTGACTTGATACTCTTAAAGCCGTACTTCCAGGGCACGACTAACCGTAGAGGAGCGCCGTTTTGATTGGGCAATTCGCGGCCGTACATTCCCATGGCCAGTATCGTGAGCGGGTGCATGGCTTCGTCCAGGCGCAGGCCTTCTACATAGGGCCAATCGATGATCGAGAACGATGAGCGTTGCCCGCGCATTTGCTCGGGGTCCACCAGGGTTTCAAAACGTACATATTTGGCTTTGCTGGTAGGGTCGGCGCGTTTGATGATGTCGGCCAGCGGAATGCCCAGCCAGGGGATTACCATCGACCACGCCTCGACGCAGCGCAGGCGGTAAATACGTTCTTCAAACTGCGAGGGCTTAGCGAAATCCTCTAAGGCAAAGCGGCCACCGTTATTGACTTCGCCATCGACCACCACGCTCCAGGGTTCGGTTTGCAGGCTACCTGCGTGGCGGGCCGGGTCGCCCTTGTCAGTGCCGAATTCGAAAAAGTTGTTGTAGCCACTGGCGTCGTCAAAGGGGGCAATTTTATCGTTGTCAGGGTTACTCGGGGTAACGGCACGCCATTGGGTTTCGCTGATTTTTTCTTTCAACCATTCTGGTGCGCTACCTTCAGGCACATCGGAATAGTCGGTATTAGCGCGTGCGTGGCCGGAAAGGGCAAGCCCTGCGCCTAACCCCGCCATCCCGCCCATAAAGCGCCGCCGTGAGAGGTAGATAGATTCCGGGGTCACATCGGATTCGTGTAAATCACTCGGTTTAGCAATCTTTATTAGCATTAGGTGTCTCCACTATGGCCTTTATGGGTAGCATACGCGGTGAATGCAGCATTCGATATTAATGGGTGTCGTAAGTTCGCCAAACCTTACACAAAACCCTTACGTTTTAAGTTGAACTGGTCGGGGTAGCTTGGTCGCCCCTTTGATGAACTGTTGCTTAGGAGTTCGTTTTTAGATGATCGAAGCCCGGGGGTTAACCCGTATTCCTCTACGTAATGCCGTCTTTGTTGCCTGCGTGGTTCTGCTGTTGATTTCGCTGGTGGGGGTATTTTTCTCATTAACATGGCTGTGGGGCGTGGCGGTCTTTGGCATGCTTGCTGGGCTGGGGCTTTATGACCTAAGCCAAACGCGGCGAACGGTGAGCCGTAACTACCCAGTGCTGGCCCACTTTCGCTATGTTCTAGAGTCAATCGGGCCGGAAATCCGCCAGTACTTCATCCAGTCGGATCTTGACGAACGCCCCTTTTCCCGCGAGCAGCGCGCCGTGGTGTACCAGCGTGCTAAAAATGAGAGCGATAAAAAGCCCTTTGGCTCCCTGCTGGATATGTATCAGCCAGGGCATGAGTGGATCAACCACTCGCTACTCCCTTGCGCTATTGAAAACGCGGACTTCCGCGTGCGCGTGGGCGGCAGTCATTGCAGCCAACCTTACCTGGCAAGCGTGCTGAATATTTCTGCGATGAGCTTTGGCTCGCTTTCGGGCAATGCTATTGAAGCGCTTAATGCGGGGGCATGTAAGGGCGGTTTTTATCACGACACCGGTGAAGGGTCGATCTCCCGCTACCATCGTAGGCACGGTGGTGATTTGGTCTGGGAAATAGGCTCCGGTTACTTCGGCTGCCGTAACGATGATGGCTCATTTAATGAAGAGCGCTTTGCTGCCAACGCCAGTGACGATCAGGTAAAGATGATCGAAATTAAGCTATCTCAAGGTGCTAAACCCGGCCATGGCGGCATATTGCCCGCGGCCAAGGTAACCGCAGAAATAGCCGAAGCGCGAGAGGTGCCCATGGGCCAGGATGTCATTTCTCCTGCTGCACACTCGGCTTTTTCGACGCCGCTAGAGCTGATGGACTTTATTGCCCGCCTGCGTTCGCTTTCTGATGGTAAACCGGTGGGCTTTAAGCTGGCGATTGGCCACCCCTGGGAGTGGTTTGCAATCGTTAAAGCCATGCTGGAAAGTGGTGAGCGGCCTGATTTTATTGTCGTGGACGGCGGTGAAGGGGGAACCGGAGCAGCGCCACTCGAGCTGATCAATCGTATGGGGGTACCATTAACCGAAGCCGTCATGCTGGTGCATAACACCCTGGTGGGGGCCGGGTTGCGCGAGGAGATTCGTATTGGTGCGGCGGGCAAGATCATGTCTGGCTTTCATATTGCCCGAACCATGGCGCTAGGGGCCGACTGGTGCAATTCGGCCAGGGGCTTTATGTTTTCATTGGGGTGTATTCAGGCGCTTAACTGCCACTCCGATAAGTGCCCTAGCGGCGTAGCGACTCAAGATCCCCATCGCGGCCGCCATTTGGATATTGCCGATAAAACCGCGCGGGTCTACCACTTCCACCGGAATACCCTGAAAGCGCTGGCGGAAATGCTGGGCGCCGCAGGGCTTAGCCACCCTAGCGAGCTGGGGCCCGAGCACATTATCCGACGTGTCTCGGAAAACGAAATTCAGTCCTATGATCAAATATTTGCTTTTTTGAAGCCCAATGAACTGCTCAATGCAAAATGCGAGCACACGGTATTTAAGCACTATTGGGAAAATGCCCGAGCCGACTCCTTTCTGCCGCCTGCGCAGGTTGCTCGGCTGCGCTTTACCAAGTTGGAGTGACCGTGGCGCTTGGCTTGGATGGCTTTGTTTCCATTTTGCCGTTAAGAAGGACACTCCATGGCATCTACTCGCCGTGAACTGATATCACTGATAGAGCAGGGCGCGATACCGCCTGAGCAGGTGACGCGTGCAGTGCAATCTTCTGGATTGCGCCCTTCGCCTCGCGCTTGGGCCCTGTTTATTGATCGCCTGCTGCTGTGGCTGGGTGGGCTGGCGCTGGCCTTCGCGGTACTGTTTTTCATTGCCTACAACTGGACCGAAATGAGTCGTTGGCTGCGCTTTGGCGTGATGCAAGCAGCGATGGTGCTGGCGGTAGGTGTCGCCATTTGGCCCACGGCCAGCCAGATGGTGCAGCGTGTGGCGCTAACGTCGGCCACTTTATGGGTGGGCGTGCTGTTGGCGCTGTTCGGGCAGGTATACCAGACCGGTGCCGACACTTGGCAGCTGTTCTTTACCTGGGCGTTGCTCGCTATGCCCTGGGTCTGGGTGGCGCGTTTTGAGCCGCTTTGGGTTTTGTGTCTGGGATTAATGAACCTGGCTATTGGGCTCTATTTCCATACCTGGGGCGGGCCGTTTGGTGTGTTGACCAGTAGCGACGCTGCGCTGTGGGGGCTGTTTTTACTCAACACCCTGGCATTGGCAACCTGGGAATGGGGTGCCCGTTACCGGGGCTGGCCACGGCAGTGGGCACCACGCTTGCTCGCGGTGGGCAGTGGGGTTCCCATGACGCTGTTAGTGGTGACGTTGATCGTCGATGTCGGCCTCGTATGGTCACCAGTGCTAGCGATTTATCCGCTCTGGCTAGCGGCGCTGTATGGCATTTACCGCTACTGGCGGCCTGACCTGATTATGATCGCGGGCGGCTGTGTCTCATTGATAACGGTGACCACGCTGCTGCTGGCAAGGCTTCTGCTATGGGAGGGCGATTGGCAGGAGGGGAGTCTGCTGCTGATCACCATCGCGGTACTGGCGATGGGCGCTGGGGCCGTGGTGTGGCTAAAACGGCTGCATCGGGAGCTTTCCCAGTGACAAACAACGTTAATGATTTAAGGGTTAGGCTGAACCAGGCGGGTATTCCGTTGGACGAGCCCACTTCCCCAGCGCAGCTGCAAACGCCTTGGTTTGTGCGGGTATTGCAGGCCTTTTCCGGCTGGTTGGCGGCGCTATTTCTGCTCGGTTTTATCGCCATGGGCGTGGTGTTTGTGGTGGAAAGTTCAGCGGCATCAATGGGCCTGGGAGCTGCGATGATCGGCGCGGCTTATGGGTTGTTTCGCCGGGCTCGCAGCGATGTGCTGGAACATCTGGCGTTGGCCATAAGCCTGTCGGGTCAACTGCTTGTCGCGTGGTCATTGGTGACATGGTGGGAAGCCTCCCCTGACTCGCTATGGATACTGCTGGGGTGGTCTCTCTTTGGCTTACAGTGCGTCTTGGCGCTGATAATGCCGAGCCTGGTTCACCGTACGTTTTCAGCGTTTGCTGCCAGCTTGGCGCTCTATATGGCCTTGGCGACGAGTGCTATGGCGCCAGTGGCGAGCGGTCTAGTGCTGTTGGCGCTAACACTGCTTTGGCTGAATGAGTTTCGCTGGCCTGGGCGTATTCGGGACATACAAGCATGGGGCTATGGCCTGTTGATAGGTCTGCTGTTGATACAGGGCTTAGTCCATAGCGGCCAGTCGTTCGCCTTCTGGATCGACGCACAGAACACTAACGCTTTTGCATGGTCAGTGCCTTGGCTAAATGCCGTGTTAGTTGCGCTCTCTCTAGTGCTGCTGCTCTATACCCTTCCTCATTCTAAAATCCATTGGGGTTTGTATCTAAGTCCTATCGGGCTGCTGCTGATCTCATTTTATGCGCCGGGAGTAGGCCAGGGCTTGATGGTCTTACTGTTAGGTTTCGCAATGAGTCATCGGCTAGTGATGGGGCTGGGGGTGTTTTCGCTATTGGTGGGGATGGGCAGCTATTACTACTGGCTGGAAGCGACGCTATTAACAAAGGCGCTAACGTTGCTGATGTTAGGTGGCGTACTGCTGGCGCTACGCTGGGCGTTGGGGAAGTGGCTTGCATCGCTCAAGCCAACAACAAAAGGCGTTGCCAATGAAAAATGACCGCAAGCGAAACCGCTGGATCATAGTGTTAGCGACAATCGTTGTGCTGGCGGTGGTGAACTGGGCCATTTGGCAGAAAGAGCGTCACCTAGCCGAGGGTGAAATCGTCTACCTGGAACTGGCACCTGTCGACCCACGCTCATTGATGCAGGGCGACTATATGGCGCTAAACTTTGCGCTAAGTAACCAAATTCAAAGCGCGCTTTTTCAACAGGATGAAGTTCAGCAAGCAAGCAACGGATATGTGGTGGTGCGCCTGGATGATCAACGTATCGCCCACTTTCAGCGGCTGGATAATGGCACTGCCCTTGGTGATGAAGAGAGGCGACTGCGCTATCGTCTGCGCAATGGTCAGGTACGCTTCGCCACCGATGCGTTCTTCTTTCAGGAAGGCCACGGCGAACGTTATGAGTCAGCGTTGTATGGTCAATTCCTCGTTAACTCACAAGGAGAGCTCTTACTGGCGTCCCTACACGATGAAACCCTTAAAGATCTCAGCCCGAAGCCGGTTAAGGGCTGATCAAGGAGTGCTGGGCGCTCCCGGTTGCGTGGTTCGGGAGCACCCACTTTCTAGCGTCAGGCGATCTGGCGTTCTGCCTCGGCTGGAACCGTGGCTCGGCGCAGGAAGTCCCGGTTAATGGGGCTGTGCGGTTTGAGCGCTAGGCGTTCGTTGGCCATACCTTCGGCAAGCTGGCGATTCCCGCCGCGTAGAGCGGCCTCGGTCAGCGTCCAGTCGATGATGTCGCGTTGCGCATGACTGCCGCCGAAAGCGTTGGCGATGAATCGCGCCGAGTGAAGGCGTTCGGCGGCAGTGGTGTAGTGGCCGCGCCAGAAGGCTACAAATCCTTCCGCAAGGGGCAGGCCGATGTGTCGAGCCCAGGTCGCCGTCTCGGAGCTGCGGCCAGAATTACGTAGCGTCTTCAGCAGCGCTTCCACCCGTTCTTCGCGACCGGCACCCAGGTAAGCCATAACCGCGTGCCAATCGTTGAAGGGGTAGAGCTGGCCGTCCGCATGCTGATCCCAGGCGACCGCCAGTTCCTGCCAACGCTCTCCGACGTCCTGACCAGTGAGTGTCAGCCGCCATAACAGCGCTGAGGCGTCGATCATATCTAGCACCACGGCGCTGTGCTCTTGGCGGATCGGGCCGTCATAGAGGGCCAACGCTTCTTGAGTTTGTCCGAGGTCGAGGTGGCAGAGGGCGAGATGCCACCAGTTGTGTACCTTGAACAGATTGTCGTCGCCGCTCCAGTAAGGCTCGCGCGCGGTCATCCAGCCAATACCGTCTTGGGCGCGGCCCTGCATCTCCATAACGTGGGCGACGGCGTGATGCGCCCAACAGTCTAGCGGCTGAATATCTAGTGCTTGTCGGCCGACCTGCTCAGCGTGTGCGTAGTCGCCTGTCTCCTCCAGCCCGAAGGCATACATCCCCATTGCAATTGAATGGCCCGGGATATCGGACGACCATTGGGGTAACACACGAGCGAGGCGGTCACGCAAGTTGCGGGCGTTAGCGCGGTAGAAATCGATGAGGTGGCCAGCCTGCAGAGCCAGTAGGTCGTGGGGATAGCGAAGGTTGTGGTAATCCAGGGCGATCCCAGCAGCGCTCCACTCGCCGGCAAGCAGCTGTGCGAGGATAGCGACATGGGAGGCCTCCCGGTCATTCAAATGGGCGCCACTAGCGGCGGCTAAGTCGATTTTTGCGGCGGCAGCGGCGGCGGGCTCTGTGGCCAGTGCAAACAGGTAGGCCCTGGCGATACGTGCCATAGTGAAATTGGGGGTGGCTTCAATGGCTTGATCGAGTGGCGTTACGGGGTCTCCGCGGTAAAGGTTAAAGGCGTCAATGGCGCGTTGATACAGCGCCACAGTTTCAGCAGTTGCGCCTGGCAGGATATTGCCTTGGCGATCGGTCAGCATAGCAGGGCCCTCCAGCTTCTCGTTGTGATTTTTACTAGTGGCAGCAAGTCTGCCGTCTATCGCCGGTCACTTTGCTTGCCAGGCTGCTAGACTAAGTTGAAAGGCGGAAAACTATAATGGTCGAGGCGCCGGTGTTGTTGTCCGATCCGCCGCAATAGAGACCCAAGCCCATGGATGCTGCACTTGATGTGCTGCGCATGATTCGATTTTCCGGCGGCATCTTTCTTGATGCGGAATTCTCTGCACCTTGGTGTGTCGCGGCCCAGGTCACCCCAGAGGATTGCCAGCCTTACTCGCCAGTACCTCAGGGGATTCTTGCTTACCACTACGTCAGCGCTGGGCAGCTGTTGTTGCAGGTGGGGCAAGGGCCTCCAGTAGCCGTTTCGGCGGGGCATATCGTGCTGCTACCTCGCAACGACCCGCATCTTCTCAGCAGTGAGCTGGGCGTGCAGCCGGTAAGCGTCGATCATCTGCTGCAGCCTACACATGCTGGAGGGCTGACGCGGATCGTCTACGGCGGCGGTGGCGAAACCACCCATCTACTGTGCGGTTTTCTGCATAGCGAGACCCCTTGTGATGTGCTGACCGGCGTGCTGCCCAGAATGATGACGCTGGATGTGTTGGAGGCCGCGGCCAGAGCCTGGATCGAGAGTTCTTTCCGCTTTGCCGCCTCGGAACTCGCTGGCGGGTCGGTGCGCTCACCAGCACTACTCGCGAGACTCGCTGAAGTGTTGTTTATCGAGGCAGCGCAGCGCTATCTCACCCGACTGCCACCCGAGCAACGTGCCTGGGTCGGAGGACTGGGCGACCCTTTTGTCAGTCGGGCGCTGACCCAACTGCATGATTTCCCCGAGCGTCACTGGACAACGCAAGCGTTGGCGCGCCAAGTTGGGCTCTCGCGCTCTGCCTTTGCGGAACGTTTCACTGAGCTGGTGGGTATGCCGCCGATGCGTTATCTGGCCAGGCTGCGTATGCAGCTCGCTGCGCGGCGCCTTAGCGAATCTTTGGACCCTATCTCACGTATCGCGTTGGAAGCGGGGTATGAGTCGGAAACCGCTTTTAACAAAGCGTTCAAGCGCGCATTTGGATCGCCACCCGCGACTTGGCGTCGCGAACAGCGCGCGCTGCACTAACTCGATGACTGAACCGTATGCTCCAATCTCCAGTCCAACTTTAGTCATCCAGCCCCACGAGCGACATGAAGAGCTAACTGTTTGTCAGAAATGTGGCTGTTGCTACACATCGCCTTGTTTCATTAAGCAAGGTACTCTATCCGTTACCCAACCTCTGACATGGATGGGTCAGCACTCAACGCTGGCCTGTCGGTGGTAGGCAAACTGACCCACTTCAATGAATAAGGCATTTATGAAAGCAAACGGCTCGTGGCTCGCATGGGGTTTGTTGGTGATGGCACTGACCTTGTCCAACCTATGCGCGGCACAAACTCAAGGAGGAGAGAGCGAAAGTGACCGATGGTTTACTATCGATGAGTTAAATACCGGCCTTGGTGAGCCTCCCGAAGAAGCTAACCGAGTAACACCACGAGAATCGGTCAGAAGTTTTCTTCACCTGACGGATCAGGAGGAGTATGAGGCCGCTGCCCATATGCTCAACCTTTCCGAATTTTCAGAGGGTGAACAGCGTGAGAAGGGGAGTGAGCTGGCCAGGCAGTTAGCTGAGATTTTTCAGCGTGGTGAATGGCTTAGCGTTTCTGATTTGCCCGGCCGGGAAGATGGGCTCATTGAAGACCCCACAGGCCAAAACCCTCGCGTTGGTAAGACGCGTCGAAATATCGAGGTGTCATCCCTACAGGCCGATGGAGAAACCTACGATATTCGCCTGGGCCGCTATCGCGTAGCGGATCAAGAACCCGTTTGGCTGATCATGCCGATCAGCGTCTCGTATATTCCGGTGCTGTATGAGCAATACGGCCCCTCAATGGTGGAAAGCTATATTCCCGAGCGCCTCCAGGCACCCTTTGGCATCCTGAGGATTTGGGAGTGGATTGCGATTCCGCTCTTTTTGATAGTGGTCGGCCTTGTCGGATGGGGAGTTCACCGCTTCATTGGGTTGATATCGAAATGGCTGCCATCTGGAATGTCGAGCATTTTTGCCAGTCAAATTGGTATGCCAGTAGCGCTGATTGCGATGTCCATGGTCACCCAGATGATGTTGGACTATGTAGTGTCGTTTTCGGCGGTTGCCACCACCACGCTCCGTGTGTTGTTAATCAGCGTTTTGGCCTGGGGTGTCGGCACCATTGCGTTGCGCTTGGTAGATACCATTATGCTGCGTTTAACGCGGCGAATCGTGGGCGAGATAGATGACACTAAACCCAGGGATGAGCGCAGGCTACTAACCTCTCTCTACGCGTTGCGCCGGGTCATTATTCTGTTCACCGTGACCGGTGTCTCAATCTACATACTGGGTCAGGTTCAGCTTTTCGAAACGCTCGGCTTATCCATTCTGGCTTCAGCCAGCGTATTGGCCGTATTAGTGGGTGTGGCTGGCCAAACGGTGCTTGGTAATATTCTCTCCTCATTTCAGTTGTCATTAGCCAAGCCCATTCGCATTGGTGATCTGGTGATCTTTGAAGGCGAGTGGTGTTATGTAGAAGGCATCTTTTATACCTTTATCCGTCTGCGGTCATGGGACGAGCGGCGTTTGATCGTGCCTGTTACCTATTTTACCTCTAAGCCTTTCGATAATTTGTCGGTGAAGAGCACCAAGATGTATCGGTCATTGACGCTGACGCTTCACCTCAGTGCCGATATAGGGTTGTTAAGAGATAAATTCCTCGAAGTAGCCAAAGAGGAGGATAGCGTTATCGAACACCATAAACTGCTGTGTTACGTGACCGCTCAAACAGGAACGGCACAAACCGTCACCTGTTATTTCATGACCTCAGACCCGTTAGCGGGTTGGACAGCAGAGATGAACGTGCGCGAGCAGCTGTTGGCATTTGTCCGGGATAACCATCCAGAGTGGTGGCCAAGAGAAATTGTGGTCATCAGTCACAGCGACATCGCCCGCGGGGCGCAAGGTAAAAGCTCGCCGGGAACGGGCAGTGCTGAAGCAAAGAGCTCTGACACAAATAGTTCTGAAGCAAATAATTCTGAGGTAAATAGTACTGAAGCGGATAAATACTGAAGTAGATACCCTTAGGCAAACTCATCAACAGGCAGGCAGCGGCAATATGCTGCCTTATCAACGCCTGTAAGGGGGAGAGCTCCTCCCCCTTCAACTCATCGCTGAGCCTCATCATTGTCTGCAGTGATTGGGTGAGCATAACGGTCAAGCAGCGTTAAGAAACCGTCTTCGTCAATGAACCCTTTGTCCCCCGTGATATACCATCGTTGGCCATCTATTTCGTGGATAGCCTGGGCGGTGCGCTGGGGTGCGTTGAGATAGCCCTGCATTATCTGGGGACCGCTAATCAATACCATGCCTGCCTCTCCGGTAGGAAGTTCCTCAAAGCTTTCTGGCTTGACGATTTTGAAACTGGTGCCGGGTAGCGGCATACCCACGGTGCCTGGTTTGCTGCCGCGCTGTACCTGCTGGTAATTAACGCCCAGAGCGTCGGGTAGATTTACTGAGGCCACGGGGGCAACTTCGGTGGCGCCGTAACCTTCATAAACGGGCTTATTAAATTTCAGTTCAAAACGGGCGCGTACATCCTCGTCGAGCTTTTCGGCTCCGGCAACTACCACCCGCAGGCTTTCCAGCATCATCGGATGTACGGCTGAATTGCTGACAAACATCGACAGGAAACTGGACATGCTGAACAAGAGGGTGGCTTTGTGCTTGGCAACGGCGCCAGCAATGCCGGGAGCATCGGTGGGGTTAGCATGGCTGATCAGCGGCAGCCCTTCGATTAACGGCAGCAATTGAGTCACTGTGAAGCCAAACACGTGAAACAGGGGCAGCGACCCCATGACCACATCGTCGCTCTGAGTATTGAGTACATCAGAGGTCTGTTTAATATTGGCCATCAGGTTGCGATGGCTCAACATTACGCCCTTGGGAGAGCCATCGCTGCCGCTTGTGAACACGATGGCGGCGGTGGCATCTGCATCGTGACTACGGCAGAAACCATGCTGCACCAACCATGTCGGCAACAGGCGAACGACTAGCCAGGTACTCAAGCGTTCGGCGGTGCCAATGTCTCTCTGCAGTTGCTCCAGGTAGATCACCTGCTTTCCGTTTAGTAATTGGCTGATAGTTAGCCCACTCTTTTCTAATTTCTTCACGAAGTGCTGTGAGGTGAAGACGACAGCAATGTCCGCCTGGGAAAGCGCTGACGCCAGCACCTCCTGGGGGGTGGTGTAGTTGAGGTTCACCACTGTTTTACCGGCCAGTAGTGTTGCCATGTTGGCAATGACCCCGGTGCTGCTGGTAGGAAGCAGCAGGCCGACGTTTTGACCGGGATTGAGTTTGCGAATACGTTTCGCCAGTAACAGGCTGGCGCTCAACGCTTGGCTTGCGTTCAGCGGCCTGCCCAGGGTATCCGCCAAGGCGAGGTTGCTAGGCCGACGTTTAACGGTTTGAATCCAGGCGTTGGGTAGCGTCGGCAGTTCGTCCATGGCTCGTTGCCAGGAACGGGTTGCCTGCTCAAAAATACGCCGTTTGAGCACATCCGCCGGGGTATCCTTGGGAAGCGGCTTGCCAAACGCGACGATAACCGAACGGTGCAATGGGGCGTTACGCAGCTCCTTTAACTTGCTGGAGGAGCGCGAGAACTGGCTACCCCATAGGCCACGCAGGTAGAACGGTACGATTTTGACGTCTGGATTTGCCATGTCACAGGCGCGCTCGTAACCACGTCGGAATTCGCCCAGTTGACCAGTGCTGCTGATGGCTCCTTCAGGAAACAGGCACACCACTTCTCCGGCATTGAGCTGTGTGGCCACATCGGCGAGCGCCTGTTCGGCGCCGCTGCCGCGCTCGATGGGAATACAGCCCAGTGCTTTGAAGAACCCGCGTAGGTACCAGCGCTGATAAACCGATTTCAGCATCACAAAGCGCACTGGACGCGGGCTGGCGATCTGCACCATAGCCCAATCCACCCAGCTGATATGGTTGCCCAATAGCAGCACGCCGCCCTGGGCGGGCAGGTTCTCCAGTCCATGTACATCTACCCGATAGCGGCGTGTCAGCAGGAAGCTCAACAGAAAGCGCACCAAGCTTTGGGGCAGTTTGAATATCGTATAACCGCCGCCCACCATGGCCACAGTAGCGATGAGTAGCAGCAGGTAGTGGCTATTAACACCCGCCAACGCGAACAGCGCCGTGAGCACCAAAAAGCCCATCATGGCGATGTTTTGAATCCAGTTATTGGCGGCCAGCACGGTGCCTAGCTCGCTGTCGGCAGCGTGAAACTGAATCAGCGCGTTAAGCGGCACGATGAAAAGCCCACCCATGATGCCGATAAACACAAAGTTCAGCGCTTGGCTAACGGGTGTGGTTAATAGCGGCAAGCACCATAAACCCACCGCCACTCCCACCGCGCCGACGGGGATCAAGCCGGTTTCAATACGGTTGTGGGAAAGTTTGCTGGCGAATAGGGAGCCAAGCGCAATCCCTATGCCGCTAGCGGCGAGAATTCCCTGAAGCACTAAGGTGTTATCGATACTCAGGGCATCTTTGGCGTAAGCGGGAAAAGCCGCCAACAGCACTTGGCCCACTGACCAAAAGGTGGCAAGGCCGATAATCGAGAGCCTGATGACCGGCTGGTGAGCGATAATCCGCAGGTTGTCTTTTAGTGCTGCACCCTTGATGTAGCGCTGCCAGGTCAGCGGTGTGTGTGACCGAGTGGAACTATCAAGCGGCAAGCGGTAAAGCGCCACTACCTGAAGGAGACTATTGAGAACCAGCAGCCAGCCCAGAGGGGCGATTTGGCGCAACAGCTGCGCTGCGGTTTGATCTTGCGGTGACACCCAGGTCTCGAAAAGCGCGGTAAACGCCACGGTGCCCGCCAGAATGGCGCCAATCGTGATGGCTTGGATCAGGCCGTTGGCTTCTGCCAAACGCGGCTTGCCGAATAGCCCTTTCACCAAACCGTATTTGGCCGGGGAGTAAAAAGCCGATTGAATCGCCAGCAGTAGCGTCATGGAAAATGCCAGCCAAAACCAACCTTGATAGTAGGCGGCGGTGATGCCCAGTGAGACCACGACGGCGGCCCAGGCCGACGTGCGCAGAATGCGTACTTTGGGGTAGCTGTCCGCCACATGGCCTGCTGGGCTAAACAGTAAAATAAACGGCAGCAGTATCAACCCGTTGACCAGTGCGGTAAGTACGACCTGTGCTTCGCCATCGTAACTTTTGAATATCGTGTTCTGTATGACGATCTTGTGCCCTAGATCCACAAAGGCATTGAGAAAAATAGCGATCAAATAGGGCCAAGCGCCCTTCAAGTGCAGTAGTCGATGCATCGTTGTTTAGCCTTCTTAATCCCTGGAAGTCGTAGCACTTTCTCTGTGAGGCTTGCGGGTTGCAACTCATTTGCACAAAGTTGTGTCATGGGTGCTATTTGGTAGCATTATTTGCTACTTTTTTGTGTAATGCCTTTTCATGCCGTTTAAGAGATTCCTATGTCCCAAGCCTATTCGCTGATTGAAACGCTAAAACGCCAGCTTCGCGCTCAGGGTAAAACCTATGCCGATGTCGCTCAGTGGTTGGCGCTGAGCGAGGCCTCTGTGAAGCGCCTATTCGCTGAGAAGCACTTTACGCTATCGCGGCTAGAGTGTATCTGTGACCAGTTGAATCTCGAATTCGCCGAGCTGGTGCAGACCATGCAAGCTGACGAGCAGCGTCTGCAGGAGCTAACCCATGCTCAAGAGCAGAGTATTGTGGATGATCGTGAGCTGTTTCTGGTGGCTGTCTGCGTCATCAATGGCTATAGCTTCGACGAAATCCATCACCAGTACCAATTAAGTGAACCGGAATGTACCCGGCAGCTACTCAAGCTTGAACGGCTTAAGCTCATTGATTTACTTCCCGATAACCGGATCCGGCGACGGGTTGCTGCCAATTTCCGCTGGCGCGCAGATGGGCCTATACAGCGTTTCTTTCAGCAGCATATCGCCAACGAATTTTTCCGCTCACGTTTCGATAGCGACAGCGAAAAGCTGATCGTGCTCAATGGCCTGTTATCCCCGGCAGGTAACGCTGAGTGGCAGCAGACCATGCAGCGCCTGGCGAAAGAGTTTCATGCGCTATGCGAACGAGAGAGCGGGCTGCCCATTCATCAGCGGTTTGGCACGACCTCTGTGCTGGCGGTACGGCAGTGGCAGTATGGGCTTTTCCAAGGCTACAAGCGCGAAGGGTTAAACAAGAAGGTAGATTAAATTAAGTAAGGACGAGGCGAACCATTTCTTTCGCTGCGCCGCTTTTCGGTATTCTGTTTGGTACACTGCTGCTCAATGAGCCGCTAAGCATTAATTTTATAATCGGTGGCGGCGTGATTTTAGTTGGCATCATTCTGGTGACTCGCTAAACGCATGCATCCATCTACCTTTGCGAAGACACCGATATGAGCATCACCCCTTTTCAAGCACTGGCGTGCCCGCTAGACGGAAAACCACTCAGTTGGTCGGATAGCGTTTGGCGATGCCCTGATGGGCACAGTTTTGATATCGCTAAACAGGGGTACATTAACCTACTGCCGGTGCAGCAAAAGCGATCCCATGACCCGGGTGATAGCAAAGCGATGGTGGCCGCTCGCCAGCGTTTTCTTGAAGCAGGGCACTACCAACCCATTGCGGAGGCAGTCAGTCATGCTGTATTGGGTCATGCGGAGGTTCAAAAGGCCGATAGCCTGCCGTTTAGCTGCCTGGATGCGGGCTGCGGTGAAGGTTATTACCTTCGCCAATTAGCTGATGCGGCGTCTAACGCGCAGACACTTTCGCTAATGGGGCTGGATATCTCTAAGTGGGCGGTTTTGGCCGCAGCAAAACAGGATGCTAAACAGGCACCGCTAAGCAGTTGGGTCGTGGGTAGTAATGCGCACTTGCCGGTGCAGACGGGAACGCTGAATAGTGTGCTGTGTATGTTTGGCTTTCCAGTCATCAGCGAGTTTGCTCGCGTGTTGAAAACCGGTGGCGTCTTGCTGCAGATTGAAGCGGGGGGCAATCACTTGAGGGAGCTGCGGGAGATTATCTATCCTACGTTAAAAGCTGAGCGTTCAAGTGAGACGGTAGTGCCCGATGGCTTTACTCACCATGGCAGTGAGAGAGTAAGTTACCCGCTTGCACTAAACGGAAGGGATGAAATTGCCGATCTGTTGGCGATGACGCCGCATCTTTACCGTGCCAGTGCTGAAGGGCGTGCTCGTGCAGCGGCGCTTGAAGAGCTGGCGGTGACGGTAGATGTGCGGGTAGAGCAGTGGCTGCGTACCTAGCCCGTTCAGTAAAGAATCTGCTAAAAGTAATATCTCTAAACGCAACAAAGCCCGCATAAGCGGGCTTTGTTATCCGAACCTCGGAAGGTTCGAGCAAATTCTAAAGCGCTATGTCTTAAAAGACTTAGGCTTAGGAAATTTGCTTGATGTTTGAAGCTTGAAGGCCTTTCTTGCCCTGGGTAACGTCAAAAGAAACGTTAGCACCTTCTTGCAGGGTTTTGAAGCCGTCTGCTTGAATTTCAGAGAAATGGGCAAACAGGTCATCGCCGCCGTCAGAAGGAGCAATAAAACCGAAGCCTTTAGTATCGTTGAACCACTTAACTGTGCCAGTAGACATAGTAAAAATCCTCTCGCGCAAAGCGCTTAGTAAAGTTCCTGGTATCACCCAGATTAATAGCGGATAAAACAAGGAATACAATTACAGGCTTGCCGAAAGATCTCGTACACGTTTATCTCGTACATTTCTAAATCTTTTTCGTACACTTCTGAAACCATGCTTGCTTGCTAACCAACTGACGCTACAGTGTCATGAAATGTAGCGTATGTCAAAGCCTTTGTTGGTTATCTTACCTTTGTGCTCACTCAATAGTCTCTATTGCCAGCCCACTTTCCATACGCTGTCATCTTTTAAGCTTTCCCACGGCACAACGAACTCACGATGAGAGTAAATAGCCTCAAGTACGACCTCTACTACGTTCTCTTCTTCATCGCGCAGCAGCTGGGTAACCATAAAGTGCTTCTCTTTATTGCTTGGCTGGGCAGCCGTCCATTTGCTGTGGTGTAGCTTGCTCGGATTAATCGTATGCATTGACGCTCCTTGGCAAAGATATCGCCTGTTAGCTGGCATAAGTGATTATGCGCTTACTGTTGTACCCAACCTTCAATGCCAAGCTCTGCATTGAGGCTTCTTAGGATCTCAGTTCGTTCGCGGCCGTTTTCAGAGTGACAGCCAGTATCGTGTTCAAGCACCGCGTGTGCGCCATCTTTATTAACCCACGTCACTGTATAGTTAGGCAGGTCGGTGGCACGGGGTTCGCAATCAAGGGTTTGCTGCGTTGTTCCCATTTCGGGTTGCATTGTAGCTAGTCGCTCTTGCAGCGAACGGAAGACAATCGCATTTCCTGGTTGAATGCGCTCACCTTCCACGGCAGTGTGACGTTCACCTGTGTAGCGGGTTGTACCATCCGCCTCAACCGCAACGCTATAGACAGGGCAAGTGCCGTAGCAAGGGCCTACTTCATAACTGATTTCAGCTAGGCTGTTTTCGCTGGTCGCGTCGTAATGCTGCGCGCAGCCCGCTGTCATTAGCGCCAATGTGGATGCCGCGAAGCAGGTGATAGAAAAACGCATGCGAAAACTCCTTTTCTTGTAAAGATAATCTGATTTGATACGTTATTTGCAAAGGGCTTCATTAGGGGCAGAAATACCGCAATGATTGAATCAGGTATTAGGCTTTGCAGTGTATGTTAACGCCATTAGTTTTCATAAAATAATTACTAAATTAACAAACATGCATAAATAGAGTGCATAGAGACATGCATGTTTGAGGAGTCTCGCTCTTAAAAAAGCCATCGGGCCTTCATCAATGATGAAGGCCCGATGGCTTTGACAGCTTACTCTTGGCGATATAGCACCATGCCGCCGTGATAGAGCACATCATCGATGAATTCCCCATCGGCGGTGAAGCCTGTGTCATCCCAGTATTCGATGTAATTATCCGTTACTCGATAGCGTCCTTGGTAAGCGCTTTGGCGTTCGCCCCGAGCTTCATCGTAACGATTATTGGGTAAAAGCTCATGTCGAATTAAGCCATCTTCGGTAACCCACATACCAACATAGGGGTGGTCTGCCATGGCATTTTTTCCTGTCTCAGGGATGGTTTCCGCCGTCGTTAGTGCTGGCATAATAGTGACAATGCCAGCGACGACGACGGCGCGTTTCCAGTAAATGGGAAGCTTAACGTCTTGCATGTGAGATCACTCGTTCTAACCGCCACACACGACAAGTCGCTCCAGTGTGGCTTATGCAGTGTTATAGGCTAGCGGTGGGCCGCACGACGATGTCGCTGGTATCGACGTCGTCCGGTTGGTTAATCACATGGGCGTGCGCCGATCATGAGGCGGTGGCCTTGACCCGCTAGCCAACGAGCTGTGGTTGCCCCGATACCGCTGCTCGCACCGTTCAATAAGACAACTTTTGAAGGTAGAGCCGCTGATGGATGGCCCATTATTGAAGGGTTAGTTGCAGTCGTCATTTCATACTCCTCTTGTTTATCACTACCTGGAGAAGAGTAACGAGCGGCAGCAAAAGCCAATAGAGATGATCCTATTGCATGCTTGCCTAATCCTGCCGTATGTAGAAAAAGGCAGGTTGCGCTCGCGGCGCAAGGGGATTTTCGTTCATGGTCACCTTTTGGTGTCGGAAGTTAGTAGCATGAAGGCAGACTGATAAGGCTGTGCCACACTACCCCGTTAGTAACGTAAGTTTTAAACCGAACCGTAGGGACTTAAATGACAAGCATATGGAAGGCCTATTGTCAGGCGTCGTTGATTTTACGCGTCACCATCGCACTGGTGCTGGGCGTTGTGGTTGGGCTGGCGGGTGGAGAGCCGGTAGCGGTTTGGTTAGCGCCGTTAGGCGATTTGCTGCTTCGGCTGCTCACTTTTCTGATTGTCCCGATTGTACTGTTTACGCTGATGGTCGGGATGAATCAGTCCAGGGAGGGAAGCGCTGGCCGCGTCGGTGCTAAGGTGTTTGGTTATTACCTTACCTCTTCGGCGCTGGCGATCATGGTGGGCTTAGCGGTTGCCACACTGTTTAGTCCCGGTAGTGGTATGACGTTGGATGAGAGCGCCAGTTTCTCGGTGCCCGACAATCCAGGCGTTGTTGATGCGCTACTGAATATAGTGCCGGATAATATTATTGGCGCGTTTGCCGAGCTCAATATGCTGGGCATTATTTTCACAGCACTCGTGTTTGGTATTGCCTTGCTGAAAATGCGTCAGTCGGAGCGTCAGCATGCCATGGGTGAACGCCTTTATGGGGTGATTGAGTCGCTAAATGAGGTCACTCTAAAAGTGATGTCGGGGGTATTGCACTACGTGCCCATCGGCGTGTTTGCGATTGTTGCCGAAACGGTGAGTCAGCAGGGGTTGGAAACGCTGCTCTCATTGGGCGATATGGTGGTGGTGCTGTATATCGCTCTGGCAACCCAACTGCTGATTTATTGCGGCATCATGCGGCTGTTTGGCGTGAAGCTGCGCACCTTTTTCCGCGAAGCCCGTACGCCGATGGCGACGGCGTTTGCCACCCAAAGTAGCTCGGGTACGTTACCGCTCACGGTTAATGCTGCCCACCGCTTAGGGATTCCCAAAAGCATCTATGGCTTCAGTCTGCCATTAGGCGCTACGTTAAATATGGATGGCGCGGCGATTCGTATCGCCATCTCTGCTGTATTTGCCGCCAACGTGATTGGTGCACCGCTGGATTTCATTAGCATGGTGCAAATAGTGTTGATCGGCACGTTAGTGTCAGTGGGCACGGCAGGCGTGCCGGGGGCCGGCATCATAATGATTGCCACCGTATTTACCCAAGTGGGCCTGCCGATTGAAACTGTCGCGCTGCTCACTGCTATCGATGCACTGGTAGGAATGGGCTGTACGGCGCTGAACGTGACAGGCGACTTGGTCGGTACCTCCGTGATAGCCCGTAGTGAAGGAGAGAAGTTGCAAGAAGAGTTTGTCGAAGAAGCACCAGCGGCGGTAAAGGGGTAAAAGCAGTAACCCAATGACGACGATAAGGAAAGCGCATGTTGGATGATCGAGAACTCACCTACTTAACGCGTGCCGTGGAGTTAGCGGAAGAAGCCCTTGAGGCGGGAGATGAACCCTTTGGCAGCGTATTGGTAAGTGCCGAAGGAGATATCTTGGCAGAAGACCGGAATCGAATAGCCGGTGGTGACTCTACGCAGCATCCCGAATTCTTTCTGGCGCGCTGGGCAGCGCAGCATATGACGCCAGAGGCGCGAGCGCAGGCGACTGTCTATACTTCAGGCGAACATTGCCCGATGTGTGCTGCTGCCCATGGTTGGGTAGGCCTAGGTCGTATTGTCTATGTCAGCTCGTCTGAGCAGTTAAGTCGCTGGCTCGCTGAATTAGGCGCGCCACCGTCACCTGTCGCAACGTTGCCTATTCAACAAATTGTGCCAGGGCTGAAGGTAGAAGGGCCGATAGCAGAATTGGATGAAAAGGTTCACACGCTGCACCAGCGTCGTCATGCCGGGCGGGGATAAGACATAAAAACGCCGTCTAGGTAGTAGCCTAGACGGCGTTTCATCCAACGTATTGAGCAGCTTTTAGTTCATCACTCTTTAGTGCTTCAAAATCACGTAAAACGCGTGGATGATGCCTGGAATGAAGCCAAATAGCGTTAGAATAATATTCAGCCAGAAATGCCCTTTAAAACCGACCTCAAAAAATACGCCGAGTGGTGGAAGAATAACGGCAAAAATCATCTTAATCGGATCAGTCGCTGTAAACGCCATGAAGCCTCCTTTGCTTTCAGGGATGTAACTTGTACAAGTGTAGGCACTATCAGGATTTTTATCCAGGCCTTGGTTAATCAATCTCAGACTAGCCTAATAGAAAATCGTTCAATTCCCCTATTAATTTCCGCTATCAGCTATTTGGGAGGGACCCCGTGTTCAAAGTACCCTTAAAAGTGACCACTGCGTCTATTGGTTTATTAGGCTGCCTTGCTTCAAGTCAAAGCTGGGCCCAGGCGAGTGGCGCTAGTAATGATGAGCTGGCGACGATTGAAGTAACGGCACCACGTTTAGCGCGAGAGCTGTATTCCACTCCTGCGGCGGTTTCAACGCTCGATCGGGAGGCGATTGCTCAAGGCCAGCAGCGCACGCGATTGGACGAGGCGCTGGTGCGCGTGCCGGGTGTTTTTCTTCAAAACCGCGATAACTTTGCCCAGGGCCAGCGTATCTCTATTCGCGGCTTCGGTGCCCGGGCGCCGTTTGGCGTGCGCGGTATTACCGTGATGGTCGATGGTATTCCTTACACGCTGCCCGATGGCCAGGCGCAGTTAGATGCCATTGATCTGGACAGTGCCGAGCGTATCGAAGTTATTCGCGGACCGTCTTCGGTGCTTTACGGCAATGCGGCGGGCGGGGTAATCGATGTCACCACGGCCGATGGTCGTGATGACCCAGGCTCGAGTGTACGCACCGAGGTGGGAAGCGACGGCTACCGTAAGGCAGTTGTACAAACCGGTGGCGCCCAAGGTGATTGGTCGCATCACGTGAGCTTCTCAGCGCTCAATGTGGATGGCTACCGGGAGCAGAGCTCCACGGAAAAGTACTTGCTTAACGCTAAGCTGCGTCGAGAGTTTGGCAGCGACCAGGCCTTAACAGCGATTATCAATCTGCTTGACAATCCGCGTTCCGAAGACCCCGGCGCACTGAATGCAATAGGAGTAGCGCGCGGTCGTGATCAGGCCGCACCGAACTCTTTGGCATTGGATGCCGGACAGAATGTTGATCAGCAGCTACTCGGCTTACAGTACGAAGATTTGTCTGCAGGGCCCGGCGAATTCTACTTGAAAGGCTTTATTTCCCAGCGGGATTTTGAGCAGCAGTTGCCCTATGTGGGCGATAGCCGTATCGGCTATCAGCGTGATTACCTGGGCGCGAGTGCTGAGTATCACCATGAAGTGAACTTGGGCAGCCTGCCACTGAGCTATATCACCGGAGTTGATGTGGCTCGCCAAGACGACGAGCGCTTTAGGAACGATGTTAATCCGCAGGGCGTTGTGGGCGAGCAACTGGCTGAAGAGACCCAAACGGCGACTTCGGCTGGGGTATTTGCCCAAGGTGATTTGGCGCTGACTGAACAGGTAACGCTCTCATTGGGGGCGCGCTTTGACCGGGTGGAGTTGGAAGTAGATGACCGCTTTCAGAGTGATGGCGATCAAAGTGGCGAGCAAACCTTTAATGAGTGGAGCGGCTCGGCGGGGCTGAGCTACCGTTATCGCCCGCAGCATCAGGCGTATATCAACACCGGTACCGCGTTCGAGACACCGACGTTCTCAGAATTTGCGAACCCGGCAGGCGGTGGTTTTAATCCCTCCGTATCGCCGCAAAAAGCCTGGAACCGCGAGGTCGGACTGCGTGGCTATGTGGAACCACTCGCCATGGATTATGACCTGGTGCTGTTTTCAGTACGCGTGCGCGATGAGCTAGTGCCGTTTGATGAGGGTGGCCGCACGTTCTACCAGAACGCGGGGGATACTGATCGTGACGGTATCGAGCTGGCACTGGGTTGGCAGTTAGCCGATCAGTGGCGCCTGGATAGCGCCTTAACGCTGGCGCGCTATGA
Source organism: Vreelandella sp. ssv (assembly GCF_059448525.1). Classification (NCBI taxonomy): domain Bacteria; kingdom Pseudomonadati; phylum Pseudomonadota; class Gammaproteobacteria; order Oceanospirillales; family Halomonadaceae; genus Vreelandella; species Vreelandella sp. ssv. Next base: position 847,927 of record NZ_CM182545.1, read on the forward strand.
GTTTGATCAGTTTTCGACACCGACTGAAAGCTTTGACGGAAATCGCATTCCTGGCTTGCCCGAACAAACCTGGGTCAACCAGCTAACCTGGCAGGGGATTGATGAGCGCTTTGCTACTGTAGAAACTCAGTATGTCGGCGATATGGTGGCGGACAACGCTAATGAAACCGAGGTCGATAGCTACTGGTTGGTGAACCTGCGTGTCGGCGATGGGTGGCCGTTGGGAAGCGATACGCGGCTCAATGCCTATGTAGGCGTGCGTAATCTTCTGGATGAAGAGCATTATGCCAACGTACGCTTGAACGGCACTTTCGGCCGTTTCTATGAACCTGCTCCCGGACGCAGTGTTTATGGCGGTTTAGAAGTGCGTTTCTAAACCCTGCAAGAATAAAAACGGGCGGCCCATCATTTGGGCCGCCCGTTTTCGTTGGTGAGTCTACTAGATCGATCTGTTACTCAGGCAGCGCGTAACCAATCACGTAATCGCCCATCTTGGTACCAAAGGTGCCGTGACCACCCGCCGTGACGACCACATACTGACGTCCATCTTCACCGGTGTAGGTCATCGGCGTGGCTTGTCCGCCAGCCGGTAGGCGCGCTTTATAAAGCTCTTCGCCAGTGGTGATGTCGTAACCGCGCAGGTACTGATCAAGCGTGCCGCTCAAGAACGACACGCCGCCAGCGGTCGTTAACGGACCACCGAGCGCTGGAACACCGACATTCAGACCAATTGGCAGCTCGAACGGCATGCTATCGCGTGTCGTGCCATTACGATGTTTCCATACCACTTCTGCGCTTTGTAGATCGATGCCGGCCACATCGCCCCAGGAAGGCGCTTGGCAGGGCAGCCCTAGCACGGAAAGCAGTGGGCCAAGCTCAACGGCATAAGGTGCGCCTTCATTCGCTTGCAAACCCTGTTCGCTGGCAGAGCCTTGGCCTTCTTCTACCTCTTCACGAGGAATTAACGTAGACACGAACGCCAGGTATTTAGCGCCAGTGAAGAGCACTTGGCGCTCAGGATCAACGGCCACTCCGCCCCAGTTCATCACGCCCACATTGCCGGGATACACAATGCTGCCTTCCAGTGAAGGCGGCGTGTATTGGCCCTCGTAGCGCAAGGAGTTGAACTGAATGCGGCACATCATCTGATCAAACGGCGATGCGCCCCACATGTCGCGCTCGGTGAGCGGCGGAGGCAGCAGGTTCAGTGCCGAGCGCGGCTGAGTTTCGGCGGTCCAGTCGCCTTGCACGGCACCCTGAGGTGCCTGTACCTCTTCAATGGGCACAATCGGCTCACCGGTTTCACGGTTCAATACATACAGACTGCCCTGCTTGGTCGGCTGAATCACCGCAGGCTGGGTGCCATCACTCGTGGCTAGGTCAATCAGTACCGGTTGCGCAGGTGAGTCCATATCCCATAGATCATGGTGTACGAATTGGTAAACCCACTCCACCTGACCATCTGCGAGGTTGAGTGCCACCAAGCCTGCGCTATAGGTTTCATCGTTCTCAGTGCGGTCGGCGCCATACTGGTCCGGTGTGGCGTTACCCATGGGCAGGTAAACCATGCCGAGCTCTTCATCAACGCTGATGGGTGCCCACACGTTAGGGGAGCCGCGGGTGTAAGTCTCACCTTCTGCTAATGGGGCGGTATCGTCAGGATTGCCGCTATCCCAGTTCCACACCAGCTCGCCGGTATGCACATCAAAGGCACGAATAACGCCGGAGGGCTCGTCAATGGAGCTGTTGTCGGTGACATGGCCACCCAGAATGATCAGGTTTTCTGTGACCGTCGGTGGGGACGTAGAGTAGTAACCGCCCGGTGAGAAATCACCAATATTGTTGGTGAGATCAATTTCGCCGTTATTGCCAAAGCTGGCACACCGCTCACCCGTATCCGCATTTAGCGCAATCAAACGTGCATCCGCCGTGGGCAGGTAGAGCCTGCGTGGGCACATGACGTCGGTGTCGCTGAGCATGGGCTGTGTGGTGCTCTCGTTATCTACACCAAACAGCAGTGAAAGGAAGGAGAGGTCCAGACTGAATATATCGTTGTTGTCGAAAATATCGAAAGAGAGCGCTGTATCGCTGCTGGCTGCAGCATCGCTGTTGGCCGCTACGTCGGTGGAAGTGCTACCAGTGTCTGAATAGCTAGCGGCATCGTAGTAAGCCAGGCCACGGCAAGTCATATGCGCCCAGCCTGAGAAATCATCTGCGCCCATGGTGCTGATCTCAGGATCAAACGCCCATAGCGTTTCACCCGTTTCAGGAGACAGCGCCATTGCCCGGCTATGCGACGTACAGATATACAGGCTATCGTTTACTTTCAGTGGTGTATTCTGATTGGTGATTTCAGGGGGAGCATTGGGGCCTGCCTCATCGCCGGTTTGGATGCGCCAAGCTTCTTTTAGCTCACCAATGTTATCGGGCGTGATTTGATCAAGTGAAGAGTAGTGGGTGCCCGCATTGGTGCCGCCGTAGGCAGGCCAGTCGTCGCCAGCCATTTGGGCAGGGTTGGCACTGCCGGTGGAGGATTGACTATTACTTGCCAGCGTTCCTTCGATAGCGCCGGGGTCATTAAACTGGCTGGCAATAGCGACAATAACAGCAGCGGTAATGCTGCCCACCAGCGCTAAGCTGCCGCCGCGAGAATGTAACGGCTTTCGCCACCAGGGCAGTAGCAGCAGAATACCGATCAAGCAGAGAATGGCGACCCTAGGCACGAGCTGCCACCAATCAAGGCCCACTTCCCATAGCGCCCACGCTAAGGTGGCAACAAGCGTCAGTGCGTAAAGCCATAGGGCTGCGCCTCGACGTAAAGCGAATAAAACGCCACAAACAATAATGCTAAGGCCAGCCAATAGATAGTAGGCGCTACCGCCCACGCTGAGCAGCTTGGTGCCACCTATGGCCAGCGCCAATCCCGCAACAAGTAATAACAGGCCAATAAATAGAGCTGGACCTTTACCGTGATCGTGCCTGCTTTCTTCCATGAGATGCTCCCTTGAGACAACGCGTCAATTACAATGTAGCTATATCGCCTGATTTGAGATTCAGGCGACGAACAGACAACGCGCTCTAACCCATCGGCAGCGCCGATGGGTTAAAACACCCTGCTATGATGGATGATTTTAATAATCAATTCGCTATTGGTCTAACGATTTGATGGTTTTTTCTTAGGCGGGCACTTTACCGCAATACGGTTACCATTGCGGTAAAGTAAATTAGCAAGGGTGAATATTATAGCTTAACCAGCATTTTTCCGGTGTTACCACCTTCAAAAAGTGCCAGAAATGCATCAGGCGTGCTTTCTAGCCCCTCTTTGACTGTCTCTTTATAGACAACCTTCCCAGCAGCCACTTGCGGGGCTACTTCGTTCAGAAAATAGGGGTAGCTTGACCAGTGGTCAGCCACAATGAACCCCTGCATTTTCGCTTTGCGCATCACCAGTTGCGCGAGATTGCTGGGGCCGGGCGTCGGCGCTTTGGCGTTATAACTGTCGATCATGCCGCACACGGCGATGCGAGCCCCTTCATTTAGCTGGCTAAGTGCAGCCTCAAGGCAAATACCGCCGACATTTTCGAAATAGACATCAATGCCATTGGGGCTTGCGAGTTTAATAGCGTCGCTTAACTCCTGGGCAGTACGGTCACGATAACTAACGGGTTCAACGCCCAGCGACTCAAGCCAAGCGAGCTTATGAGCCGCGCCAGCGATGCCCACCACATGACAGCCTTTTGCCTTGGCCAGTTGAACGGCTAGCGAGCCCACGGCGCCACTGGCCGCACTGACTAAAACGTTATCGCCCGGCTTACACTCAGCGATGATGTTAAGGCCCGTCCATGCGGTCATGCCGGGCATGCCTAAAACGCCCAGGTAGGCCTGTTCAGGTACATCAAGGTCAGGTAACGGCGTAACGCCCTGAGCAGGCAGTTGGGCGATGTCTCGCCAGCCGCCCATATGGCTTACCTTATCCCCTACTTTAAAACGGTCGTCGTTTGTCTCAATAATTTCGCCGATGGCACCGCCTTCCATGGGTTTGCCGAGTTCAAACGGTTCGACATAGGTGCGAACACCACTCATGCGTCCACGCATGTAGGGATCGACCGAGAGCCAGCGGTTACGAATACGTACTTCGCCTTCGGCGAGTTCGGGCAGCGGTTGGGTTTCCAGCTTAAAGAGGGCGCGATCGGGCAAGCCGTTGGGGTAATCGGTAAGCGTATAAAATTGTGACTGCATAAGTGCCTCCTGCGAATACTTGGCGTTTTGAGCTATCTGTTTCGGCTCTCTGTTTCAGCGACGCGCGTTGAAATCCTTGCACTATAGAGACCATTAGCCTGCTTTCAAGTTCGTCTTTGCTCTGAAAAGACCCCATAAAGAAACAGAGCGAACCATTGCTGGTTCGCTCTGTATTTACGTGCTGGCACTATTTTGACTGGTTTACTGTCGCATTAATTAGGCTAAGGGGTATCACACACCAACCAAGAATGTGTTATCCGTTAATCCAACAGCGTTACCATAACCGGTGCTGTACCGCGGCGGAGCATGCCAAGCTTCACGGCCGCGCGTTTGGATAAATCAATAATGCGCCCTGGAACGAAGGGGCCGCGGTCATTGATCAATACTTCTACTTCTTGCCCCGTGTCCGGGCGCGTCACCAACACCTTGGAGCCAAACGGCAAACTAGGGTGGGCTGCTGTCAGCGCCTGCTGGTCAAAGGGTTCTCCGCTAGCAGTGGTCGCTCCTTGGAAGCGGTCACTGTAAAAGGAGGCGACGCCTTCCTGTGTATCTGTTTCGTGTGCGAAAGCACTATTGGCAGCGCTACCCACTACTACCGCTGCCAAACAAATCGTTCGGATCAGTCGTTTTTGGGCTCCCATAGGAGTACCTCAGTTTTGCGTATTACGGATCCCGCATTCTTTGATGAGGTGCCGAGTCGGCCTTACGATACTACCGTGGTCGTTGCGGGTCAGCAAGCTTTGAGAAGATCGACGCAATTAGGTTCAGTTTCAAGATTTTTCTAAACCTAGTGCCAACGTCTTTGAGTTTCAGTTACTTAACGGCTCCAGCATGAAGTTCTTAGAGAATAAAATTTGTGCAATGCAGTATTTTTCATGAAACGCTCACTTGAATTCGCTAGGCATCTTATAATCATCTTTGCTTAACTAATTAATATTTATCATTGTGACTTAACAAGGAACTGCTCATGGCTAAATCTTCTTCGCTAGCGTTCGTATTGGTGGCTGTTGGCGGCGCTGCCGTCGGATTTCTCGTTGCTCAGGTGCTGCCATTCCCGGCGCAAACCTCCGATGAGGCCCCTATCGAAAACGCTGAAACGACGGATCAGTCATCAGTTGCTGAAGCCTTGGTTGGCCTGGAAAGACTCACCTTTGCGGAGCGCATGCGGGGAGAAATAACGTCGGCGAGCGAACTTAACGGCAATGATGGCAGCCGGTTTGTGCGCTATGCGATCTCCCTGGACGAGGATGAGATCGTTGAAATCTCCCTGAGTGGCGCCCTGCAAGGCGTCGTGGCTCTCTATGATGATCAGTTACAGTTACTTGATAATGCGCCGATTGTGCGGCATCGCATTGAAGAGAGCGGCGACTATGTGGTGGTGGTCAGTGGTGCCGATGCCCACAGCTACGGTCCGTTTGCTCTGGATAGCCGAAGTGTTGAGCTAACGGATGCCGACACTGTTTCGGTGGGCGAGCCAATCGATAGTTGGTTGCAAGGTGAGCCCCGTGAAGTGACGCTGACTATTGAAGAGGCAGGGCTTTATCAATTGGAGATGCGCTCTGACGATTTCGACTCTTACTTGGAAGTAGCAGGGCCGAATGGCTATGTCCGTGAAGATGATGACAGTGCTGGCGATTTAGACGCGCGGATTGCAGATTTTTTGGAGCCCGGTGAGTATACCTTGACCGCGCGCAGTGCCTACGGTGACGGCAGCGGTGTGTACACGCTTTCAGTCGCGCCTCACGAACTACCGGGTGATGGCGAGCTACGTAATGATGGCGCGCTCACCCCCAATCAACCCCTAAACGGTTGGTACAGTGGTCAAGATCTTAGCTATCAAGTTGAAGTAGAAGAAGCGGGTATGTACCACATTGAAATGCGTGCCGACGATATCGATGCCTATCTCGTGCTTCAGGGGCCGAACGGTTACTACCGCGAAGATGATGACAGTGCCGGCAATCTGGATGCACGTATTGCTGATTTCCTTGCCCCTGGTGTCTATGAGCTTACGGCACGAACCGCTTACGGCGATAGCAGCGGTATGTTCTCGCTCTCTATGGCGGCGCGGGATATGCCCGATGTGGAACTGCGCAATGAAGGCACACTGACACCTGGTGAGTCGCTTAACGGTTGGTATAGCAGCGAACCGCTGACCTATCAGTTAGAAGTAGAAGAGAGCTCGTTAGTCACGTTGGAAATGCGCTCTTCAGATTTTGATACTTTCATCGAAATCAGCGGACAAGGCGTTTCCGTCAGTGATGATGATAGCGCAGGTGGAACAGACTCACGTCTACAAGAGCAGCTGCTGCCCGGTACCTATACCGTTAGTGCGCGCGGTTTTAGCGCTAGCGCTAGCGGTATGTTCGAGCTAAGCCTTGAGATGGAACCCACGGACATCCCCCCAGAGCTTTAATCGCTCGGCAGGTTAGAGAGGCTGCTGATAGAGACCCCATCACGCCCTTGTCGCTTTAGCGGCAAGGGCGTTTATGTTTTTGTTATCAACAACTCACTATTACGCCGCGAATTAACGGGCCGCTTTGAGACAGCCCACCACCACCAGCACTGTAGCCACGGGCAGGCGCCAGTCGAGAACGCTCATTCCGGCTAAGACCAACAGCAGAGCGGCCAGAATCGGTACGCCATACGCCAAACTGCCCACAAGGCTGGCGTGCCCCCAGCGCAGTGCTTTATCCCACGCCACCATGGCTACGCCATATGGGCCTAGCCCCAACGCAACGCCCGCGAGTAAGGATTCACCGTTCGGTAAAGGGAGCTGGCCTTCAAGCATCAGGCTGGCTGCTCCGGCAATAGCGCTGGCGATGAGCAGTAATCTGGGCAGAAGGGGAGTCAATGCCACCGGTGCTGCCTGACTCAGCCATGAATAGAGTGCCCAACAACAGGCGGCTAGCAACGCTAATGCATAACCTATGCTTGCGCCACCCAAGCCGCCGCTGATGGCTTGGGGAATGAGCAGCAGCGCCGCGCCTGAAAACGCAATCAGCGCACCGATAACGCCAGCAATGCGCAATCGACCAAAGCGTCTCCACTGGCTAAGCAGCACAAACAGTACCGGCCAAGTATAGGTTATTAGCGCCGCCTCGGCGGCGGGGGCTAAGCGCATACCAATAAAGTAAGTGCTAACGGCGCCTAAAATGAGCAGTGGTATGCCCACCCAGACACTTAACCGCCAGCCCGCGCCGCAGGTTGCGACGTTAACGCGTCGACTCAACGGGAGCGTTGCCAGCGCCCCCGCTAGCAGTGTAACGGCGGTTAGCTGCAAAGGCGGTGTCGCTTTGGCAAATTCAGCCAGCAGCGGCGCCGAGCTCCAAAGCATCACGGCCACGAGAGCCGCTACAATACTGTACCAACGCGGAAAAAAGGCGGGGGAGTGAACGCGATGCATGGAAGGTCTCCTTGATTAAAGCATGTGTCGAGCAGCATACTCATTGCCAAAGCATCACAATATCGATCTTTTATGATCCATTTCATCACGCTTGGTGATATATGCGAGCGCCTACCTTAGACCTAACCCTGCTGCGTACCTTGGTGGCTATTTCGGATACCGGGAGTGTGACCGCGGCTGCAAAACGCCTGGCTTATACGCAATCCACTGTGAGCATGCAGCTCCAGCGGCTTGAGGCCCAGTTGTCGTTGGCGCTGCACGAGCGCGAGGGGCGGCGAATACGCTTTACGTCTGAGGGGGAGCGATTACTCAGCCATGCTCGGCGGCTACTGGCCCTAAACGATGAAGCGTGGAGCGATATGCAGACACGCCAAATCACGGGAGACCTTACGTTAGGCATACCGGAAGATTACGCTTCGCTGCTGCCTTCGGTATTTGCCTACTTTCACCAACTTTACCCTGCTGTGGGGCTCAAGGTGGTCTGTGGTACCAGCTCACATCTCGTTGAGCAGGTGAAGGCCAAAGAGCTTGATCTTGCTTTAGTCACCCGGCAGCGTAATTCATCGCCGGGTGGCGATGTAATCCGCCGTGAACCATTGATATGGGCGGTGGGAATTAACCGGCAGCCGCTGCTTAGCGATCCGCTGCCGTTGGCGCTTTACTCACCGGGAGCGGATGTATTCCGCGAAGTGGCCGAGCAGGCGCTGCAAGCCGCCGGACGTAGTTGGCGTGTGGCCTATACTAGCCAATCCATGGCAGGGCTGGCGCCGATTGTCACCGCTGGGCTCGCCATCGTGGTGGTTACACGCAGCATGTTAACCCCCGCACTGAGGCCGCTGGATGAGAGTAGCGGCCTGCCTGCACTGCCGATGATTGAGTTGGCGTTGCACCGTGCCCCGCACCGCCCATCAGAGCCAGCGCGGCGATTAGGTGAGTTAATACGTGAGCAGCTAGCAGCACCTGAACAAGCGATATAAAAATGATTTATATAACGATCACAGTCCGTTACGTATAAGTAACGCTTAACGTTGATGGCAGGTAGTGCTTTAATCAGCAAAGGGAAGCGTGACTGACTAGAATGAAAAGCAAATGAATTTGCTGTTAGGAGCACTGCATGCACGAATTGGATCGCTATATCTACCCGCACAGGGTTCTGCACTGGTTGGTAGCTGGCGCGGTATTACTCTCGTTGGCCAGTGGTTTAACGCTAGGCTTTTTGGGCTTTGAACGCACCGTAGCCTGGGTAGGCAATACGTTAACTAATTTGCTGTATACCAGCCATAAGACCCTGGGTGTGTTGATATTATTGTTAATGACATTGCGAATTGTGACTCGGCTGGCCTTTGTGGTGCCAGACCATGTTCCGCCTTTAAATGCGTTCGAACGGATTGCCAGTACCAGTGTTCATCATTTGCTCTATTTGGCGCTGGTGATTATGCCGTTACTCGGCTGGACTGCTACGGCAACGGGCGGTTTTCCGGTTGAGTTTTTCCATTGGCACTTGCCTGGATTAATCGGTAAAAATGAGCCGCTGTCTGAACAGCTCTTCATGTGGCATGGACGTCTGGGCTGGATCATTTTAGGTTTGGTGGTACTGCATGTTGCCGGGGCCATGTTCCACTGGAAGATCAAACGCGACAACGTTATGCAACGTATGAGCTTGTTTGATTAATGCTATTTGATTAAAGCTGCGAGCTTGTCGAGCCATAGCGGTAGCAAGCTTCTGCTTGCCGAGATTTAACCGCGTACATATTGCTATCGGCCTCACGTAGTAAGCTTTCCAGGGTGGCATTATCGGCCCCCTGGCAAGTGCTCACCCCAATGCTCACGCTAACGCTGACTCGGTCACCACAGGGCAGTTTAATCGGTGATTGGATGGTTTGTGCAATTCTTGCCTGAATAGTCGCTAGCGTGTCGACTGATTCGATGCTCTCCATAATGATAATGAATTCGTCGCCGCCAAAGCGAGCACAATGGTCGCCCGTGCGGGCTAAGTGGGCGATGCGTTTGGCAATTTTTTGTAATACAAAGTCACCAGCTTCATGCCCGTAATGATCGTTAATGGGTTTGAAACGGTCCAGATCGAGCATCATCAGCGCTAACTGAGCGCCTTGCTGTTGATTGCGCAGCAGGGCGTTTTCAGCGCAGCGCATCAACCCATGGCGGTTTAACAATCCGGTGAGTACATCGCAGTTGGCTAAGTGCTCCAGTGCTCTCGTGCGAGCAGCGACTTTCTGTTCTAACACCGCTTCCTGTTTTCTAAGCGTCGCTAACATAGCCGATTGAGCCCGCTCTTTTTGCCGTTTAAGTTTATTAAAACGCGCTGCCAGGGCGAACGAGAGCAGTAACATCTCCAGTGCTGAACCAATTTGAATGCCGTGAAGGGTAATAAAATTGGCTGGAAAAATGCCCAGGTTACGCAGGGCAAAAACGACAACGCCTAGCAAAAATAGCGACCATGCAAATACAAACAGTCGGGCGCTCGGTACCCGCCGTAAGCTGCAGTAACTACCGCATGCCAGCAGCAGTAACGCTGCCATAAACCCTGTTACGTCCATTAAGTGAAGAGCAGAAGATATGGGCAGTAGTAGCGTGGCAAGCACGGCCAGCCAGCAGTAGTTACGAAAGTTATTCAGAGCCAAATGCCAGCGAGGGCAGTACGTTTCTGTATTGAGAAAGTGTTGAGTGAACAGCGTGGCCATCGTGGATGAAAAGGTGAACCCTAGCGCCACAAGACGCGCGGTATTTTCGCCTAAAGAGCTCCAAAACATCAGCGTCCCAATGCCATCGAATGCCAATATAGCAAGCCCGAAGCCACCGACAAAGAGGGAGTAGTAAAGAAATACTCGCTCTTTCAAGCCTAAAAATAGCAGTAAGTTATATAAGCCCAACGCCAATAGCATGCCGAAGTAAGTGGCAAGCCAAAAATTGTAACGATCATTTTGAACATAAAAGGCTTCTGGCGTCATCAGGTTATAGCTAAGCATCTTGCTGCCTGACGCCGCCACACGGGTATAAAGTGTGACGGTCTCATCAGGGGCTAGCTCCAAAGGGAAAACCACTTGTCGGTGAGCCAGTGCGCGCTGTTCAACGGGAACGGCGCTGCCGCTGTGTTGCACGCCGCTGAAGTGCTGGCGTAGCGTATAAAGCGTCACATAATCTAAAAAAGGAAATTCAAATTGCACAATCCAACGCTGAGGGTCAGACGATGCATTTTGCACCTGGGTTCTTAACCACACATCGCGCCGGGTATAGCCGAAGTTGAGGTCCTCAACGTAACTCGCCTGCTCAAAGTCAGGTGAGAGTTGGAGCAAATCGTCCAGCGATGTTGTTCTTTGGGCTGCGTGCCAAAATTGACTATAAGGCACAAGCGAGTAACTCGCCTGATTAGGCGATACTGAGAGCAGAGTCGTTGCATGTGCCCCCGGCACCCCCCACCCAGCCAACAATAGCAACAGGCCGATGTAAACACCCGCCGTCAAACGTCGAGCATGCATAAGACATCGCTTTTTTTTAGTTTTTTAACCCCGTTTTTGTTCCCTGGGTTCCCTTACCCATGCCGGGGGCCGCCCATCTTCTAGCGCCCAGGTGGGGTAATAACTGACTAGCCGCCTGGGCACGAACGCATTAGGGGACAATGTTTAAACAAACTATCCTGTGCTGCGCGATAAGCTCTTTTAGTGTAGACGGCTTTTAAAATCACAATGTTTAAAACCTTCATACTTAATAAATGGTAAGACTCAAACGTTGGGTAAGCCGCTGTATTAACTCACCGCTATGTCGCCAAAAATGCCAATAGAGGGGGACTGATAAATAGTGGCCTGGCGCGACGCTGGCCAGTTGGCCACTTTTCATCAAGTCGCCAGCCTGCAACTGCGGCATCATACCGTAACCGATCCCAGCTGCGGCTAAGCGAACAAACCCTTCTGAAGAAGGGCAGAGGTGGTAGGGGAAGTGACTGTGGAAACCAAATAGCGCCAGGAAGCGGTGCTGTAATTGATCGTGAGGGCCGAAGACGATAGCTGGGGCGCGCTGAAAACTTTCAGCCGTGGGGCCCTCAGGGAAGTAGCGTTCAATATAAGCGGGGGTTGCCAAAGGGTGATAGCGCATTTCTCCCAGCGCCACACAGCGCGCCCCGGCTATCGGCTGCGGTGTGGCACACAGGCAGGCCGCTACATCGCCATCGCGCAAGCGCTTGAGCCCCACATCCTGATCCTCAATCACCAGATCCAGCAGGACACCTTCTTCTTGACAGATGGTAGCAACGGCCTCGGCCCACCAGGTGACCAAACTATCCGCATTGATGGCGATCCGCAGGCGCGGTGCCTGGTCATCCAGCGTGGGTAGAGAGCCGCGGAGGTCGCGCTCTAATAGCTGTACCTGCTGGTAATGGGTTAGCAGCCGCTGGCCTGCAGGAGTGGGCGCCAGGTGAGGGTGTCGGATAAGTACCGGCTGGCCAAGGCGAATTTCCAGGGCTTTTATGCGCTGCGACACGGCTGACTGCGATAGCCCCAATTCGTCGCCTGCACGCTCGAAGCCACCGCACTCTACAACGGTCGCCAGGGCATGAAGCAGTTTGTAATCAAGCATGGTGGTGTTCCCAAGCCAGCAAAAAGTGACTTAAAGTAAAAAATGGCGATTAAACGGCATAGCGCCCTTTATTTATTTGGGCTTAAATGGGATTGAATCTCATAAGCTAATGGATTACATTTCAGGGAGGGCTAGAGCTCCCAATCCCAAGCGAGTTGCCTAGCACTTTATGTGAGTAGTTTCTGTTAAGCCAACGCCTAAAGGATACTGTAATGCCCGCCATCATGTTCCGTCGCCCTCTTGCTGGCATCGTTGCGCTTAGCGCGCTGATGCCATTTGCGGCTGACACCGCTGTAGCCGATACCGTTAGCGCTGACGCCGTGGTCAATCACTACGCCGATTTGGCCCATGCCAATTACGCCGATGCACTGAATGCTGCCCAAGCATTGAACGAGCGCATCGACGAATTGCTCGCCAATCCCACGGCCGACACCCTGAGCGCAGCCAAGCAAGCCTGGCTGCAGGCGCGGGTGCCTTATCAGCAGAGCGAAGTATTTCGTTTCGGTAATGCGGTGGTGGACAACTGGGAAGGGCAGCTAAACGCCTGGCCCCTAGATGAAGGCATGATCGATTATGTCGAAGGCGATGACTACCAGCATGAGCTGGGTAATGAAGGCGCTACCGCGAATATCATTGCCAATGAGCAAATCACTGTCGGCGGCGACACTCTCGACGTTAGCGAGATTACCCCAGAACTCCTCGCCGAACTGAATGAAATTGGCGGCTCTGAAGCCAACGTCGCCAGCGGCTACCACGCCATCGAGTTCCTGCTCTGGGGCCAGGATCTGCATGGTTTTGAGCTAGGCAACGGTGAACGTCCGGTCAGCGATTACCAAACTGGCGACGAGTGTACTCACGGCCACTGCGACCGCCGCGGTAGCTATCTAGACGCGGTGTCCGACCTGCTCGTTGACGACCTTGAATGGATGGTAGCCCAGTGGGCGCCTGAAACCGAGGGTAACTATCGTCAGGAGCTGTTGGCGGAAAGCGATCAGGAAGGCCTGCGCCGCATGCTGTTCGGCATGGGGTCACTGTCACTGGGCGAGCTGGCCGGTGAGCGCCTAAAAGTCGCCCTTGAAGCCAACTCTTTTGAGGATGAGCACGACTGCTTCAGTGACAATACTCACAACTCCCACTATTACAACGGCCAAGGTGTGCAGAATATCTACACCGGCAGCTATCAGCGCCTTGATGGCAGTGTGGTAGAGGGGCCTTCACTGGAGGCGTTATTAGCCGAGAAAGATAGCGAGCTGGCCGGTACGCTTACTCAACAGCTCGAAGCCACAATGGCTCGCCTTGATGCTATCAAGCAGGCTGCAGAGGCCGAGAACTCGCCAATGGCATTCGATATGATGATTGCGCCGGGTAACGAGCAGGGCAGTGAAGTGATCAACGAGGCCATTCTCACCCTGGTGGCGCAAACAGTATCTATCGAACAGGCCGCAGGCAAGCTCGGCGTGACCTCCTTGCAGCCCGATGATGCCGGTCACCGTTTCTAGACGGGTCTAGCGTTTTAGCACGAGCCGCCGATAGTGTTGCTATCGAGCGGCTCTGTTGGTTTTTGTTGAATGACTCGTCTTTAGTATCACCCTTCTCAAGGTATCACCATGTACCGCTTACCCCGGTTTATCCTTCTAGCCAAGCGGGTGCCCAGCACCTTAGCCCAAAGCAGTTGCTTACTTTTCCTGCTGGCCGCCTCCTTGCAAACAGCCGAATCATCTACCCAAACTTATCCCATTCAAACGACGCCCATGAGTGGCGGCGATGGCTCGGTGGAGCAGTTTGACCACAACGCCTATTCGCTGCCGCTGGGTAATATGTCGATGACCAAGCGGCTGGATTTCAGCGTTGGCAATAGCTTCTTTCGCAACCCCTGGGTGGCGGCGCCCGCCAGCACCGAGGCCCGGGATGGTCTGGGGCCACTGCTTAATACCAATAGCTGCCAGGGTTGCCACCTTAAAGATGGTCGGGGGCACCCCCCCACCGGCGATGAAAACCCCATTGCGCTGTTTTTGCGCCTCTCGCTACCCGCTAGCCAAGCGGATCCAGAGACACTGGAACAGCGGGGCGCGCTTCCGGTACCTAACTACGGCTTGCAACTACAAACCGCCGCAATTAGCGGTGCCAAGCCTGAAGCCAAACTAGTGATTGAGTACCGCCCTCGGGAAGTGAGCTTCACCGATGGTACTAGCGTCACCTTGCAGGAGCCGATCTACTCGATTGCCGAGCCCGCCTACGGAGAGCTGCCCGAGTCGCTGAAAACCTCACCGCGGCTGGCGCCGCCCATGATCGGCTTGGGCCTGATTGAAGCGATCCCCGAAGCCGACCTGCTGGCGGCCGCCGACCCTGACGACGCCGATGGTAACGGCATTTCCGGCCGCGCCAACCACGTGTGGGATGCGCGCAGTGGCACTACGGTCATGGGGCGCTTCGGCTGGAAAGCGGGCGAGCCTAGTATCGAGCAACAAGGCCTGCACGCTTTCGCTGGGGATATGGGATTGACCTCCAACTTGGTGCCGCATACCGATTGCATGGAGAGCCAAGGTTGCGATGCTTTTCCCAACGGTGGCACGCCCGAAGTCAGCGATGACGTGGCCGACTTCGTCACTTTCTACGCCTCCAGCTTGGCGGTGCCGATGCGCCGCCATATGGATGACCCGGCGGTGAAACAGGGCGCTGAGAGGTTTAACACGCTGGGCTGCGCAAGCTGTCATACGCCGCGCCATCGCACCGCCGCGAACGCCGCCCGTCCAGCGCTGGCTGGGCAGGAAATATGGCCCTATAGTGATCTGCTACTTCATGACCTGGGCGAGGCCCTGGCCGATCGTCGCAGCGAGTTCCAGGCCGATGGCCGCGAATGGCGCACGCCGCCCCTATGGGGTATCGGCTTGGCACAAACGGTGAATCCTCGGGCTGGCTTTCTCCACGATGGTCGCGCTCGTACCCTGGAAGAGGCGATACTCTGGCACGGTGGCGAGGCAGAAAGTGCTACCCAGGGTTATCGTGACCTGCCTGCCGACCAGCGAGCGGAACTTATTCGTTTCCTTGAGTCTCTGTAAGTCTTTGTTGTTAAGGAGTTAATGTGATTGCTTCCCTTCGCCGATTGAGTTTGTTGGCCTGTACATTACTGGCCGCGCCGCTCTCCTTTGGCACGGACACTCCCACACCCCGGGAAATGTGGCATGGCGCGGTGGAACTGCAGTATGCCGAATTGAACACGGCCTCTGAACGTTTGGAAACCACCGCCGCGCGCTTTTGTCAGGCCCCTGACGAGGCGCTCAGGCTGCGCCTGGAAAATGACTGGCTGAGCGCCTATCAAGCTTGGCAGGCGGTGCGCTTTGTCCAGTTTGGCCCCATTGAACAGAACAGCCGAGGCTGGCAGCTGCAGTTCTGGCCGGACCGCAAAAACCTGGTGGGCAGCAAGGTAGGTGTGTGGTTGAAAGCAGCCGACGCACCGCATACTGAGGATATTGCTAACGATAGCGTGGCGATTCAGGGCTTTCCCGCCCTTGAGTACCTGCTTTATGACGACGCCATGGGCGAACAGGCCCTTCGAGACCCGAATGCCTGTGCCCTTATGCAGGCCATTACGACCCATCTGGCGGATACGACAAGTGCTCTGCATCGCGATTGGCAGGCCTTTGGTGGGCACTATCTTGATACCCCTGACTACACCGAAACTACACTGGCCAGTGCCATTCAGGCGCTCGAAATACTCGAAGATAAACGGCTCGGCGAGCCCATGGGGCTGAAGGGGGCGTCTGCCAATGGTTACTTGGCAGAAGCTTGGCGTAGTGAATACTCAGTGCGTCTTGTGGAGAGCAGCTTGGAAGGGATGCGTACGGGCTTTTTGCCTGGCCTTACCGCGCTGCTGCGCGAAGCCGGTGCGATGCCGCTTGCTGAAGCGTTTCGAGATCAGCTTGATAAAACCCTTGCCCAGGCTCGCGACCTACCGGCGGGCTTGGTGCCCTCCCTTGAAGACGAAGAAGCATTTCGCGGTTTGCAGTCGCTCTATCTCGATATCAGCCAGCTACGCCATCTGCTGGGTAACGAGATCGCTGGCGAACTCGGCTTGGTCCGCGGTTTTAACTCCAGCGATGGGGATTGAGCCATGCATCGACGGCAGGTACTTAAAGCAGGATTGGGCAGCGTCGCTATGATGCTGACCCCGTTGAGCTGGGCACTGCCCGCGCGGGAGGAAGCCGCTTGGCTGTTCAGCGCAGTAGATGACCCCAGTGGAGGGCATTTCATCGCCGGGGTAGCGCTGGATGGTCAGACCCGCTTTATGATTGAGGTGCCCGAGCGCTGCCACGGCGGCTGTTTACGGCCAGATTCACGCCAAGCGGTATTGTTTGCTCGTCGCCCTGGCACGCGGATGCATGTGATCGATGGCGACAGCCGCCAATTAGCCCATTCCATTGCGGCCGGGGAGGGTTATCACTTTTACGGGCATGGCGTGTTCGACCTAAGTGGGCGCTACCTGTATGTCACCGCTAATCGCCTGGAGGACAGCGCCGGGCTCGTTCGGGTTTACGACGCTGAAAGCGACTACGCCCATGTGCGCGACATGTTACTGGAGGGTATTGGCCCCCATGAGCTTCGGCTGATGCCGGATGGCGACACTCTCGTCATCGGCCTGGGCGGCATTCAGACCCATCCTGACTACGGTCGGGTAAAGCTCAACCTGGACACCATGGCATCGGCGCTGGTGCTCATGGATCGCCACAGCGGCAAGATAATGGCCCGCCACACGCCTTCGCACCACCAGCTCAGCTGTCGTCATCTGGATGTGGCGGCAGACGGTACGGTAGTCGCGGGTTACCAGTTTGAAGGCCCTGAGTGGGAATCCCACCCGCTTATCTGCCGCCTGGATGCTACCGGGCACTTCTCAGAAATAGGGCTGCCCGAGGAGATAACCGCCAGCCTGAAACACTACACCGCCAGCGTCGCGTTTAGCCGTATCTCGGCCAATGTGTTGGTTACCGCACCCCGCGGCAACCAAGTGCTGTTGCTGGATGCCGCGCACGGTAAGCTTGTTGCCCGCCTGGAACTGCCGGATGCCGCCGGCGCCCGCTGCGATGGCCGTGGGGGTTTTCTGGTCTCCTCCGGCCAGGGTGGGCTCTACCGGGTAACGCCTGACCTTGCGATGCCCGAACTGCTCGCTAGCCTGGATCTTCGCTGGGATAATCATCTGACATAGTCGCTAGGAATTGAATGGCGCCTTCTTTGGTGAGGGTCGCTGCTGGTAGACTTCAGCGCTATTTATAGGAAGGCAAGGAACCCCATGGAACTGCTGCGTTTAGTATTTCATCACTACCGCTGGCCCTTTATGGGCGCCATCGCCTTGAGTCTATTGAGCGCTGGCTTAGGGGTCGGAGTAATCGCCTTTATCAACCAGCGGCTTATTGAAGTAGGCAGTATGGCGGCGCTGCCGCAATTTTTAGGCCTGCTGGCGGTGCTGCTGGCGGTCACCCTCAGTACGCAACTTGCGCTGACGGTGCTGGGGCACCACTTTGTGTTTGACCTACGCTCGCGGCTGGTGAAGCGGATTCTCGACACCGACATTGAGCGCTTGGAGCAGTTGGGAAATGCCACTTTGCTTGCCAGTTTGTCGAGTGACGTGCGCAATATCACGATTGGTTTTGTGCGGCTGCCGGAGTTGATTCAGGGCGTGGTATTAACGCTTGCCTCGGTGGCCTATCTGGCGTGGCTCTCGCCGCAAATGGTGGTCATTACGGTAGCGTGGATCGCGTTTACGATGGGCGTGGGCTGGATGCTGGTATCGCGCGTGTATCGTCACTTTCATCTTGTGCGGGAAAGTGAAGATCGTCTCTATAAAGATTTTCAGTCGGCGATTGAAGGGCGCAAAGAGTTAGCACTCAACCGTGACCGTGCCCGGCGTTTTTTTGATGAACGGTACACCGCCAATGCCCGCGATTATCGTTACCATATTATCCGTGCCGATACGTATCATTTGAGTGCCAATAACTGGTCTAACATCATGATGTTAGGTGCCATCGGCGTGGTGTTCTTTCTTTCCAACGGGCTCGGCTGGGCGAACACTACAGTGGCATCCACCTTTGCACTAACGCTGCTGTTCCTGCGCACGCCGCTGATTCAAGCGGTAGGCGCTTGGCCGACCTTGATCAGCGCTCAAGTGGCCTTTGATAAATTGAGCAGCCTGGAGCTCGCCGAGTACCAGCCAAGCTTTGCCGTCGACGATACGCTGGCCGATTGGCAGCGTCTTGAGCTGGAAGAAGTCACTTACCACTACCCGGACACTGCCCAGGGCGAGGGCTTCCAGGTGGGGCCTCTTAATATGACCCTTGAGCGCGGTGAGCTGGTGTTTCTGATCGGCGGTAACGGCAGCGGTAAGTCGACTCTGGCTAGGCTGCTCTCAGGGCTATACCGCCCGCAAAGCGGCACTATTAAAGTTGATGGGCAGGTGGTCACTGCGGCTCAATGGGATGCATTCCGCGCTCGCTTTGCCAGCGTGTTCACCGATTTTCACCAGTTTGATCAGGCCATGGGTCATGAAGGATTACCTGCTGACCAGAAGGTCGTTGATACCTGGCTTGAACGACTGCAGATGCAGCACAAATTGCAGTGGGAGGGCGATCGCGTTGTTAATACTCAGCTCTCCCAAGGACAGCGCAAGCGCCTTGCGCTGTTGCTGGCAATTGCCGAAAAACGCGATATCTTACTTCTCGACGAGTGGGCGGCGGATCAAGACCCGCAGTTCCGTCGGCTGTTCTACCGCGAGCTGTTGCCGTACTTGAAAGCGATGGGTAAAACGGTGTTTGCGATCAGCCATGACGATAGCTACTTTGTTCATGCTGATCGGTTGCTGGAAATGTCGAAGGGGCAGCTGAGCGAGCTGAAAGGCGAGCAGCGTGCGCGGGCGAGTGAGGACGCTGTTGCTCAAATAAACATCTAACCGCTTTAACGGGCGGCCTGTTTGGCGCGCTTTCGCGCTTCCAGGTCGCAACCCTCTAGCGGGCAGGTGCCGCAGGTATCAAACTCATCCAGTAAATAGCGCAGGCAGCAGAGCTTGCGCACCCGCTTTACCTTCTCACTGCCTTTGGGCTGAAAATAACGCACCGGCTGAAACAGCGGGTTGCGTTTGCCATTGGGTAGGGTGCGCGCATCTAAAAGCGCTTTGGCGGCTTCATGCGCCTCGCTATTAACAAGTGGATGCTCGGCTAACGCACTTACGTAGTAATCCACGTAGCCTCCGGCATTACTCCAGAACACACGCTGGGCGGCACCTGAGATGGCCGCAAGCTGCTCGATGAGTGGCGCCCAGTGCTGATCAATCAACGCAGTAAAGCGTTCAAACGGGTCTTGGGTGGTTAGCGTCGTACCTTCGTTGGGCAGCCACAGCCGTGACGTCGCGCCGTTATCGTTAAAGATAACCTGCATATCGTCTAATCCCACCGGCAGTTCACGATTAAGCAACAGGTTGGCTGTCAGGGTAGGTACAGTAAGAGCACTAAAGTGCCACTTAGACCACAGTGAAACCACCGCTCGCTGGTCACCATCTGGATACTGTTCCGCAAAGCGGGAAATATCCTGTTTTAACCAAGTATCATCGCGCCAGCGTGCGGTATTAAAAGCCTGTAACGGAGGCGTGCCGCCAATCAGAGGCGGCGTAAAATTCGCCAACGGTCCGGTGTAGCAGGCGGCTAATGAGGGCTCGACTATCTGTGGCTGATGCAGGGCAAGGGGCATAACCGAACTCCAACACTGGGCGCTGGGAAAATAAAAGAACGCTTATTTTAAACGATAATGCATATCAATAAAAGCTCTCCAAGGCTTTAAATGCGTATAAATTACAAATGAAAATGATTCTGTTTTATTGTAGTATCCAGGTTTCCATCTTTTGTCAAAATTCACGGCCTGCTCTTACTTTAAGAGGAAACCTCATGCCACTGCCTTCCCCTTCCTGGCGCACGCTGACTTATGTATTGCTGGGAACACTACCGATGCATAGCGTTGTTTGGGCGCAAGACACTTCAAGCCCTAATGCCTCACTGACGACCGTCACCGTGATCGGTGAAGCCACCGCAAGCGGCGATGCCCTGGCACCTGTGTTTGCCGGTGGACAAGTAGCCGCTGGCGCGCGCGTTGGCACCTGGGGGCAGCGCAGTGCAGCCGATGTGCCGTTCTATGTCATTGGGTTTACCGCTGAGCTGATCGACAACCAGCAGGCGGAGACACTGGCCGATGTGTTAATCAATGATGCATCGGTACAAAGTGGTTTTGGCTACGGCAACTATGCTGAGAAGTTCCAGATACGTGGGTTTGAACTTGACGGCGAAGACATCGCTTACGGTGGGCTGTATGGCGTATTACCGCGTCAGGTAGTGGCGACCAATATTGCCGAGCGTGTGGAGCTATTTAAGGGTGCCAACGCCTTCGCTAACGGGGTTTCGCCCAGTGGATCTGGCGTCGGCGGCGCTATCAACGTTGAACCTAAGCGCGCTGCCGATGAGCCGCTCAACCGGCTCACTACCGGGGTGACGAGTAGTGGCTATGTGGAAAGCGGTGTTGAGCTTGGACGACGGTTTGGTGATGAGAACCAGTTTGGCGTGCGGGCTAACCTTGTCAGGGGGCGCGGTGACACGGCTATTGACGATGAAGAGCGCCGTGTGACGTCGGCAGTGGTGGGGCTTGATTACCGTGGTGAACACGTGCGTGCCTCCTTAGACATTGGCCATCAAGCCCACACGGTAAACAGTGGCCGTTCAGTGGTGTACGCGGGGGCAGGCTTAACCAGTGTGCCTGATGCACCTTCAGCCAGTACTAACTACACGCCGTCGTGGACGAACACGGATCTTCACACCAACTTCGCGATGGTACGCGGCGAGTATGACGTCACCGACAGTTGGACAGCCTATGCGGCACTGGGTGGCAACAATACCCGCGAAAGTGGCATGTATGCTTCGCCAACGGTGAATAATACGCAAGGCGACGCCACGGTCGGCCAAATGCGCGTGCCGTATCGTGCGGAAAGCGTGGGCAGTCAAGCAGGGCTGCGAGGCGCTTTTGATACAGGGGCCGTGAGTCATCAGTTGGATCTTGGCTACTCTAGTGTCTATCGCACCACCCGCTCAGCTTATGAGATGGCGTCGCCAGGTTTGCCCACCAATATTTACCAGCCCGCCTACATTTCGTTGCGTGAACCGGTGTTTGCAGGGGGAGATATGACTAACCCGAACCTGCGTAGCCGTACTCGCAATAACGGTGTATCGCTGTCTGATACGTTAGGTTTTGTTGATGATCGGCTGCTGTTTACCTTAGGCGCCCGTTATCAGGAGGTCGACGTCACCAACTTTGATTACGAAGGCAGTTTTGATAATAACTTTAGCGATAGGCGGCTTTCGCCTGTGTATGGCGTCGTCGTAAAACCGACCGAATCCCTATCGCTATACGCTAACCATATCGAAGCGCTGCAGCCGGGTGATACGGCGCCCACCACGGCAGTGAATGCAGGGCAAAGCATTGGTTTGGTTGAAGCTGAACAGAACGAAATGGGCGCTAAACTCGATCTTGGCAACCTGGGTGGCAGTTTGAGTCTGTTTGAGATCGAACAGCCCAACGCCTTTATTGACCCTGAGA
Organism: Vreelandella sp. ssv; assembly: GCF_059448525.1. NCBI lineage: Bacteria > Pseudomonadati > Pseudomonadota > Gammaproteobacteria > Oceanospirillales > Halomonadaceae > Vreelandella > Vreelandella sp. ssv. The sequence continues at coordinate 869,780 of NZ_CM182545.1, forward strand.
CCCGCGTTTATGGCTATTACGGTGAACAGCGCAACCGGGGCGTGGAGCTGAGCGTTTACGGGGAGCCGATAGAAGGGCTGCGCCTGTTGAGTAGCGCCATGTGGATTGATCCTGAGTTGACCCGAACGGACGATGGCACGAACCAAGGCAACGACGCAGTGGGCGTGCCGGGCTATCGTTTAGTGTTGGGCAGCGAGTGGGATATTCCCCAAGCGCCGGGTTGGACACTCAGTGGGCGAGCCGTTCGTAATGGCAGCCAGTATTTAGACGCCGCAAACCAGCTTGAGGTGGATGCCTGGACCCGCTGGGATCTCGGTGTGCGCTACGCGATGCCGCTAAATACCAACACACTCACTCTGCGTGCCAATATCGAAAACCTTACCGATGAGAACTACTGGGCTTCGGCAACCGGGGGTTATTTGACTCAGGGTGAGCCGCGCACGGTCAAACTCTCCGCTTCACTTGATTTCTAACTTATCCCTGGCGGGCTAATAGCGCTTCGCTGAGCAATTCGGCGAAGCGTGCCGCCGATGGCAAGCCCCCAAAACTCCATGCTGCCGGCAAGCGAACAACGCGGTTTTCTTTCACTGCGGGCAAGTGTTGCCACAGTGCGTTGCTGGAAAAACCATCACGCATGCCCGCTGGCAGCGGCTCAACGACAACGATCGCGGCGTCGGCGTAAGCCAACAGCTCCTCAATCGCCACCGTCGAAAAGCCCCACTGGTTGGTGGGGTGTTGCCAAACGTTGGTAAGTCCCAAACGCTCTATCACCGCTTGAAACAGACTGTGCTCGCCAAATACCCGCAGATGCCGCGCATCAATAAACTGGACTACCAGCAGCGGTGGCTGTTGCTCAAGCTGCGCTTTTTGTTGATCCAGGTAGGTTTCAACGGCATTGATCAGCGTAGCGGCGGCCTCTTGATGACCGCTTAACTCAGCTAAGGTCTGCGTTGTATTCTGCAGACGTTGCCATAAAGGAATGTCAAGCTGATAGGTGGCTAGCGCGGTGACGGGAGCAATGGCATTGAGCTGGTCTGTTAAGCGTATAAATAGCGGCGAAAGCAAAATATGATCGGGCGCTTGCTGAGCGATGAGTTCGCGGTTGGGCTGCGAGCGAATACCCACATCAAGCACGTCCTCGGGTAATGTCTCAGCACCCGCCCAACGCTGGTATTGGGGAATTTCTGCCAACCCAATTGGAGGGTTGTCCAGGGCGATCAGCGTTTCTGCAATTGTCCAGTCCAGTGTCACTATATCGGTTGAAGCAGTTACTTGATGGGACGCAAGGGTGCTCAGACAGGCCAACGCTAATAACACATAACGGAAGCGGCGTGTCATTGAGCGACGGCGATGTTGTGCTCTCCGTTAGGATGCTTCATGACCTGCATCGGCAATCCATAGATTGCCTCTAAGGTGCTGTCGCACATCATCTCGCCGGGGGCACCGTGGGCTAGCAAACGGCCGCTATGCAGCGCCATTAGCTCATCGCAGTAACGCGAGGCCATGTTGATATCGTGGAGTACGATAATGACCCCAAGATTCAGCTCATCGCAGAGCTTGCGAATCAGCGCCAGTACTTCCATTTGGTGGGCGATATCCAGCGCCGCTAGCGGCTCATCCAATAGCAGAAATCGGCTTCCCTGGGCGAGTAGCATCGCCAGCCACACCCGCTGGCGCTCACCGCCGGAGAGCGTGTCGACCAAGCGGTCGGCAAAGGCTTCTGTATGGGTTAGGGCAATGGCGCGCTCGATAGCATCTTTGTCTTTTTGCGTATGGCGGCCCAATAACCCGTGCCATGGGTAGCGGCCAAACCCCACCAGCTCCCGTCCGGTCAGGTTCTCGGCGCTGGGTAAATGTTGCGGCAAATAAGCAACCTGGCGAGCGAACTCGCGATTACCCCAATCTCCCAGTGGACGGTGGTCAAAGTGAATCTCCCCTCGGCTGGTAGGCTGCTGCTGGGCCATCAGTTTGATTAACGTCGACTTACCTGAGCCGTTGTGGCCAATCAGACCGTATACCTTGCCCTCATGAAAGGTGTGCTCAATAGGCTGTAGCAACGGCTTGCCATTGATTTCAAAGGTGGCGCCTTTGACCTCGAACATGAATGACTCCTGGCGAAGGGAATGGAAGTAATGGCTCCATTCTAGTGCTAATGGTTCTCATTTGTAACCTGTTGGAGGCAATTAAAAAATGCCACTATCTCAGCGCTATCAACCCACCATACGTTTCAGTATTGGATCCTTGAGCCAAAAGCGGTGGCCCAGCGCCATCGCTACATGGCCGACGATTAGTCCCAAAAGAAGCCAGGAAAGCGGGCTGTGTAGCAAGCCTGCGGGAGCCATCATCCAGGCGATTTCGCGTTCTGACTCGGGCAGTAGCTCAAGGCTATAGAACTGAATGGCTCCGCCGCGGCCATATTGGCGCATTAGGGCAGCAGCGGGCAGCCATAGGAGCAGCGCATAGAAAGATAAGTGTACAAGGTGAGCTAGTTGCCCACCCAGTCCTGGGTAGCTCGGCGGGCGCTGTTTCCGGTTGACCCAAGCCCAACTGATGCGTGCCAAGGTGACTATCAATATCAGAATACCTAATGAGCCGTGGGGCCCTAATCTGGCTAAGAGCAGCGTCATGGTGTTTTCACCCATGACTCGCCAAGCCAACACGACAAGAAACTGGAACGTGACCAGGGTGGCCGTTAGCCAGTGAAGAGCCCGGCTGATACGCCCATAGCGATTGGGGCTATCTTGCCATTTATGGAGGGGATGGCTCCTTGACGAGGAGTGCTTGAAACTTAACGCCATTATGTTTTGTATTCCTTTAACCATTGGCTTTGCCCAGGCGCCAGTAGCCCATGCTGGTGACGTATTGTTTGGGCAGCCCGCATTCGTTGATTAAGTAGCGACGCAGTTGCATGGCGACCTTGGTCTCAGCGGCAATCCAGGCGTAGAAGGGTGCGCTGTCATCCAGGTTGGCAGGTTCCCAGAGCGCAGCCTCCTCATCGTCACTTTTGTCGTTGCTAGTGGGTGTCGTAGGTGTACCGCCTAACGCTTGAATTTCTTTATGCAAATCGATATCACGAAGCGCCCGCATTAGCAGTTCACCGTGTTGACCGTCAGGTTCGGTATCACGTGCCAGCCAACGTAGTTTGGCGGCCTGGGGCAGCGGCTGGACATCGTCGCTACGGGGCACTTCGATCAGCGCTTCGACGTCAGGTTTGAGAGGCAAGTCGTCGAGGGTTTCCAGAATACCTGCAGCAGCGGGGAGGGCGGTTTCATCGGCGATGATCAAAATGCGGCGCACGCCTTGGGGCGGTTTCCACTCGTAGCCCAGCTTTGGACCTTTCCAACTGGCGACGGGGGCTGTCATGGCGAGGCGGTCACCCGGGCGGGCGTGCATTGCCCAGCGCGATGCGGGGCCATTGTCGCCGTGGAGCACGAATTCTATGTCCACCTCGGCCTGCTCAGGGCGCAGGGCTCGAATGGTGTAGGTGCGCGCTGAGGGCCTTTGGGCATTCGGTAGGGCACGGTAGGCGTCATACCAGTCGTGCTCTTCCAGCTTGGCAATCTCAAACAGCGGATCGAGGCTGCTACCGACTTCGGGAAAGAACAGCTTGACGCGCTGATCCGGTGCGTAGGTCGCCATTTGGCTGACGTCTGAGCCAGTGAAAGTGAACCTGACTAATGAGGCGCTGACTTGGGTGCGCCTCGCGAGAGTGATATCAAAAAGCTGGTAGCTCGGTTTGGCTGCCATATGAGGCGTCTCCTTTATATAAGGAGTCAATTGTAGTGCTAATAGTTATCATTTAGAATCGTTGTTAGTTATTCAATCGCTAATTTCCATAAACTCGTTTGCATCAATAGTAAGGCTAAGAACATGACGCTGCTGCCTGTAACGTCTCTTTTGGCGAACGGTCCGGTTATCACAAAAGGATGCTCGCTATGCTAGGCGCCGCGCAATTTGCCAAAAAAATGGGGGGGGTATCGCCCGCTAAAGCCTGTCTATTGCTTAGCCTGCCGATGGTGGTGCTGTTTTGGGTATGCTTGGAGGGCCAAGGCGGTTTTGCGCTGGGCCTGCAGGCATTAGTGTCCCCCTCTTTTGAAAATGTTGACGAGCTACTGCTTTACTTCGCTTGGTGGCCCCGCCTCTCGATCGCCCTGCTCGCCGGTGGTGGCCTGGGGCTGGCAGGGGTGCTGATGCAGCAGGTGTTGCGCAACCCGCTGGCTTCGCCCACCACCCTGGGGGTGGCATCTGGCGCTAATCTGGCGCTGATGACGGCCACCTTGCTGGCGCCGGGACTGCTTGTGGCCGGGCGCGAATGGGTCGCCTTATTGGGCGGTGCGCTGGCGGTTGGATTGGTTTTTCTTCTCTCCTGGCGCCGCGGATTGGCGCCTATCGTGGTCGTGCTGGCGGGCTTAGTCGTCAATTTATACTTGGGCGCACTCTCCACGGCGCTACTACTGTTTAACCACGAGGCCCTCTCGGGACTGCTTATTTGGGGGGCCGGTTCGCTGGCTCAAAACGGCTGGGACGGGGTGGCGATACTCTGGCCACGGTTGGTGGTTTGCTGTGTAGCTGCTTGGTTTTTGCTACGCCCCTTGGCGGTGCTGGAACTGGATGATGCCAGTGCCAAGAGTCTTGGGGTCTCGCTGACCTATCTGCGCTTTGCGGGCATGGGGCTGGCGGTATTTATTACCGGTAGCATCGTGAGCGTCGTCGGTATCATTGGTTTTATCGGTCTGGCTGCCCCCAATATTGTGCGTATGGCTGGGGCAAGGCGTTTAGGCCCCAGGCTACTATGGTCGACGCTGTTGGGAGCCGTGCTGTTAGCGACTACGGACCTGTTGCTACAGCAGTTCTCTGGTATGGCGGCCACGCTTATCCCTACCGGGGCGATTACTGGCGCCTTAGGCGCGCCGCTGCTGATGTGGTTGATTCCCCGTTTGAAGCTGCAGGGTGATCGGCCGCCGAAAAGCGCAGGTGTTTTTACCCACCGCCATCCTGCCCCTTCGCGCTTGGCCGCAGGTTTAATCCTCGCACTACTGGGCGCGACGCTACTCGGGCTGCTCTTTGGTCAGGGCGTCGATGGTTGGTATTGGCTAGCGCCCAATAACTGGGGCGTGATGCAGTGGCGCTTGCCTCGTGTGATAGCGGCAGCGGCCAGTGGGTTGATGCTGGCGATTGCGGGCACTATTCTCCAGCGCCTTTCCGCCAACCCCATGGCCAGCCCCGAAGTATTAGGTATCAGCGGTGGCTGCGCAATTGCGCTGATTCTGGGGATTTTCCTACTACCCGCACCTACCAATATGATGCTGATTGGGGTGGGAACCTTGGGTGCTTTTGCGACGCTGTTGGTATTAGTCGGCATCAACCGTAAGAGCGGCTTTCTGCCTGAGCGTTTGCTGCTCACCGGGGTGGCGATCAGTGCGCTGTTTGACGCTGTGCGCAGCGTGATGCTGGCAGGCGGAGATCCTCGTGGCCAGCAGGTAATCGCCTGGCTGGCGGGGTCTACCTATTACGTAGATGTCACGAACGCGGTAGTGGTAGGGGGTATTGCCGCGGTATTGGCACTGGTCACGCTGCCCTTCACTCGTTGGTTGGATATCCTGCCCTTGGGTGCGCCGACGGCGAAGGCCTTGGGCGTTACCCTCAATCGCGCGCGGTTGGCGCTGCTGTTGCTCGTCGCGCTGCTAACCGCCTGCGCCACGTTAGTAGTGGGGCCGCTGTCGTTTATTGGTCTGCTGGCGCCACATATGGCGCGCCTGGTGGGTTTCTCGCGAGCGGGGCAACACCTGCTGGGGGCTGCGCTGATCGGTATGCTGTTGATGGTGTTGGCCGACTGGGTCGGGCGTCAGCTGATTTTTCCTTATGAGATACCGGCGGGCTTGGTCGCTTCCTTGATTGGCGGTGCTTACTTTATGTGGGGGCTACGACGCCTATAAAATTGGTATTAGAAAAACTAATGCCCTATTAGCAGGATGATTATTAGTTATTAAAGCTGTCCGTTAACGTAGCGCATGTTTGATTGATGTAAGGCTTGATTAACGCGGCACTTATTCTGACTAATGGGGATTGGGCAATGTGGGAAAGCTACCTTACCGGGCTGGTGGTGTGCGGCGGTATTATCATGGCGATTGGCGCGCAGAATGCCTACATACTGGGGCTGGCAGTTCGCCGCGAATACCATTGGTGGTCAGCTGGCCTGTGTATGAGTGCGGATATCATTCTGCTTACGGCCGGTATGTTTGGGGTTAGCGCTTTCCTGCTCACCATGCCCAGTGCCTTGGAAGTGATGCGTTGGGTGGGCGTGGTGTTTTTAAGCTGGCTGGCCGCCCAGGCGCTATTTCGGGCGGTTAGCGGTCGGCAAGGGTTGAGCGCCGAAGCTGGCAAAGCGCGCAGCTTAACCAAAGTGATTTTCGCGACTCTTGCCGTTACCGTGCTCAACCCGCAAGTCTATCTGGATACGCTGCTGCTCATACCCGCCATCGGTGCCCAGCAAGAGAGTGCGGGCGTTTTTGTAGCGGGTGCCTCCACGGCTTCAATCCTGTGGTTTAGCCTGCTGGCTTGGGGTGGCGCCGCGCTTTCACCGTGGCTCTCAAAGCCCATTGCGTGGCGCGTCATCGATGGGTTGATTGGCATAATGATGGCAGGCATTGCCATGCAACTTGCGCTTAGCGCAGCGGCGCTCAGCTGAGCAGCTGAGCGTTTGATGGCGGCGAATGTTTAATGGCGACTAAAGTAGGCCTCCATAACCGCGATGACTTTATCAATGTCCGCGTCGTTAATATCGCGATGGACAACAAACCGGGTGGCGTAAAGAAGCTCAATCAAAATACCGTGCTCTTTTAGCCAGGCGGAAAGGGGCGGCACATGATGGTCAGGAAGGCGTGCGAACACCATATTGGTTGCCTGTGAGGTGATTTCGACCCCAGGCAGTGTTGCCAAGCCTTCGGCCAGCCTTGCGGCACGGCGGTGATCCTCGCTTAAATCACTCACATGATGATCGATGGCGTACTGACAGGCCGCTGCGATAATCCCCACTTGGCGCATTCCACCTCCCACCATTTTGCGTAGACGGCGAGCCTTATCAATCAACGCTTGAGAGCCCACCAATGCCGATCCCATGGGGGTTCCTAGACCTTTTGAAAAGCATAATGAAACGCTATCGAAAGGTAGGCAGAGCTGCTTAAGCGACCTGTCGGTTGCGACGGCAGCATTAAACAGGCGTGCTCCGTCTAAGTGCGTTGCTAAACCGCGTTCACGAGCGAGTTCTGTCGCTTTTAGAACATACTCTTCGGGCAGCACTTTACCGCCAATGGTATTTTCCAACGCCAGCAGTTTGCTGCGGGCAAAGTGAAAATCGTCAGCTTTGATGGCAGCGATTATTTTTTCCATTGGTAGCGTGCCATCGGCCGCATTCTCAATAGGCTGAGGTTGGATACTACCCAAGACTGCTGCGCCACCGCCTTCATAACGATAAGTGTGGGCCGACTGTCCAACAATGTACTCATCACCGCGCTCGCAGTGTGCCATGAGTCCTACTAGGTTACTTTGCGTACCACTAGGAAACAGTAGCGCTGCTTCTTTGCCTGCCAGTTCAGCCAAGTTTGCTTGGAAAGCATTCACCGTTGGGTCATCGCCCCATACATCATCACCTACCGGTGCGGCCAGCATGGCTTCAAGCATCGGGGGAGTGGGGCGCGTTACCGTATCACTGCGTAAATCAATCATGCGGAACTCCTTTTTTGTTTAATAGCGACCACTTAGAGCTATTTTATTGAGCAAGTTTTGCGGAACCATCTATGGTTAACAGCATACTGCAAGTCTCTCCAGCATAGGCATCCCGATGGACTTAAAAAGTGGCTACCCCTTTTGGGCTGTAAAAAACGGCCTGTTGAAAACCTTCCCACAGCTTACCCGAGACCACCAAAGCGAAGTGGTGGTGATTGGTGGCGGTATTACGGGCGCACTAATTGCGGATGAGCTCAGCCGTCACGGCCACCATGTGGTAGTACTTGAACGACGCGATGTGGGGTGGGGCAGCTCCGCTGCGAGCACCGCCTTGCTTCAGTATGAAATTGACACGCATATGACAGAGCTAGCGAAGCGTTACGGTGAAGCCGATGCGGTGCTTGCTTATCGCGCGTGTGCCGATGCCATCGGTGAGATTGAAACCTTGGCGGCGGGCCTGGGAGATGTCGATTTTGAGCGTCAGCAGAGTCTCTACTATGCCAGTAACGAAGAGGATGTGGCGTCAATAAAAGAGGAGCTGGCGCTTCGCCTTAAGCACGGCTTTGACGCTTCCTGGCTTGAAAGTGAGACCATCTTGAAGGAGTACGGCTTTGTGGCGCCCGGCGCGATACTTACCCAACTGGCCGCCAGTATTGATCCGTACCGCATGGCTTATCAGCTGTTTTCCAAGTTAGTAGAGCGCGGTGGGGAAGTGTATGACCGTACGCAAATGGAGACGATGACGCCGGACGAGCAGGGTGTCACGCTTACGCTTACCAACGGTGCCACCCTGCGTTGCCAGTACGTGGTAATGGCAGCTGGCTATGAATCGCAAGCCTGGTTGCCCGAGAAGGTTGCCATTAACCGCAGTAGCTATGCGCTGATTACCGACCCGCTACCGCCAGAGGCATTAGGTAAATTGCGTCATACCATGGTGTGGGAGTCCGCGCGGCCCTACTTATATATGCGTACGACCTGCGATGGTCGCCTTTTAGTGGGTGGCGACGATGATGATGAAGACATTCCCAAGCGTCGCGATGCTCGGGTAGAAGAGAAAGCCGAAGGGCTTGCGCGGAAGGTAGAAGCACTATGGCCTAAACTCGATATTAACCCTACGTTCTCATGGGGAGGTACCTTTGCCGAAACCGATGATGGCCTGCCTTTTTTTGGTCCCCATGAGGCACACGGGCCACGGGTGCATTTCGCCATGGCGTATGGCGGTAACGGCATTAGCTATAGCATGATCGGGGCAACATTACTGCGGGCGCTGATTGAAGGAGAGGAGCATCCGCTGGCAGAGCTGTTTTCATTCCGGCGCCTAGCCAAAATGACTTAACTGTCAATGCGATCTTGGCAACGGCCTTAAAAATAGCCATAAAATCTAGCGGCGCGTTCGTGGAAAATGAGTATATCTGAATAGATATTCACAAGGGTTGAGGGCCATGAGCCATACACTGTACTTACGGGCACTAGAGCGCAATGATCTGCGCTTTGTCCACGAGCTCAATAATAACCAGAGCATCATGTCGTACTGGTTTGAAGAACCTTACGAGTCGTTCGACGAGTTAGAGGAGCTCTATAACAAGCATATTCATGACAATGCCGAGCGGCGCTTTGTCGCCGAAGATAGCCACGGTAATGCGATTGGTTTGGTGGAACTGATTGAGATCGACTACATCCATCGCAGTGCCGAGTTTCAAATTATCATTACCCCGGACCATCAGGGCAAAGGGTTTGCCCGTTCGTTGATTGGGCAGGCATTGCACTACTCCTTCACCATCCTAAATCTGCATAAGGTATATCTCATTGTGGCGGTGGAAAACGTCAAAGCGATCCATCTTTACGAAGAGAGCGGCTTTATTGAAGAGGGGCATCTAGTGCAGGAGTTCTTTATCAATGGCAAGTACCGGGATGTGAAGCGTATGTATATCCTGCAGGGCACCTATCTCGATCAACTTGATACCATCGAAGCGCCTGAATCTAACTGGTTGTGAACATGCTCAAATAAAACGCCTCGCTGAGACGAGGCGTGGGATATAGCTGATACTGCATGGTGTAAACCAGCGCTGACGCTTAGCCGAGATAGGCCTTGAGCGCATCAAGTGCCGCACGCTGCTGTTGAGCACGCTTAGCCCATACTTCCATAATATCGGCTTCCCTCGACTGTCCGTGATTGACTGGATGCTGCATGGCGGCTACTCCTTTTTCAGGGGTTAGGTGAAAGGCGTTGTAATTCACAGCTTATTTCTTATACGCACGTTAATTTGTGCAAAGCAGCATTTTAGCTGTTGATAACGATAATAAGGGCTTTTGCCAGCTTCTGGTAGTCCAAATGACGTAGGTGATTTGCCATTCCGTGTAAGCATTTGCTTACAAATGCGCCACTCACTCTACTATGCAATTGAATGGAAAAGGTTTTCATAGTCATAAAAAAGCCGGGAGTTACTCCCGGCTTCTGTGATTATCTTTTAGTCTAAAGCACCTGAATTAACCTAAATAGGCTTTCAGCGCTTCTGCTGCGGCACGATTCCATTGGGCATTCAAGTTCCAGAACTCTAGAACTTCTTTATCGCGTGCAGGGGGAGTTATTAGAAACGTCATAGTGTGGTCCTCCTAGTGGGACTACATTTACAGTATAGCGCTTTTTTGCTGCGGCGCAGCATTTAGCCTGTGAATAGTCTTGTAAAAGGTCGCACATTACGCAGGATTGGCGATAACCCGCTAGGCTATACGCTGCGCCACTTATCTATCAGGTCGTTGCGAAAGGAGTCGCTAATGAGTACCAATGTTGCTGAAATCATGGTTGAAACTCTCCAAAATGCAGGCGCAAAGCGCTGCTACGGAGTAGTAGGGGATACCCTCAATCACTTTACCGATGCCCTGCGACAAAGTGACATAGAGTGGATCGGGGTTCGGCACGAGGAAGTCGGTGGTTTTGCGGCTGGCGGAGAGGCCTATCTTACCCAAGAGTTAGCGCTGTGTGCCGGTTCCTGTGGGCCAGGCAGCCTGCACTTTGTAAACGGCCTTTTCGATGCGCATCGCAATGGCTCACCTGTCGTGTTTATTGCGACTCAGGTGCCACTGGGCGAAACGGGCAGCAGTTTTCCTCAGGAAGTCGATCAGTCGCGTGTGTTTGAACAGTACAGCGTATTTTGTGAAACCCTTAACTCGCCTGAACAGGCGCGACGCATGACGTCGCTTGCTGCGCAAACCGCGCTGGCAAAGCGTGGGGTCGCGGTATTAATTGTACCTGGGGATATTTTCAACCAAACGCCGCAAAACCAGCTTGCTTATCGTACCCACCGTTTTAGCTATTCACTGCGTCCTTCGGCGGCGGCCTTAGTTCCCGCTGTTCAGCAGCTCAATAAAGGCGGCAATATCACGATATTTGCCGGTGCCGGCTGTGAAGATGCCCGTGAACAGGTGATTGCGTTGGCTGAAAAGCTGCAGGCCCCCATTGCCTGGACCTCCCGTGCCAAAGATTTTCTCGAGCATGATAATCCGTACCAGGTTGGGATGACCGGCGTTTATGGTCTGGAGGGTGGCTACCACGCTGTCGCAGAGTGCGACACGTTGCTGCTACTTGGCTGTAACTTTGCGTTTAGCCAGTTTTACCCTGAGAGCGCTGCGATTATCCAGGTAGATCACGATCCAGCTCAGATTGGTAAGCGTTACCCTGTTGATGTGGGCATCATAGGCAGTGCGCGAGATACGTGCGAAGCGCTTTCTCAGGTCGTCGAGCCTAATAGCAGCACGCGCTGGTTGGAAAAATGCCGCAAACGCTACCAAAAATCACTGCAGAAGTCGGCTCATAAGAGTAAGGACGATGGGCTAATCCATCCGCAGGAGCTAACGCTCGCCCTTGATCGTTTGGCCAATAATGATGCGCTAATTACGGCGGATACCGGCAGTGTTAATGTATGGATGTTGCGGCATATACGCTCGCTAGGCCAGCGCCGCACACTCGCCAGCTTGCAGCACGGCACCATGGCGAATGCCTACCCTCAAGCGCTGGGTATTCAACTGGCATATCCGGATCGTCAGGTCATCGCCATGTGCGGTGACGGTGGGCTTTCCATGTTAATGGGCGACCTGCTAACCCTGGTGCAGCGGCGTATTCCACTTAAAATCGTGGTGTATAACAACAGCTCGTTAAGTTTTGTGGAGTTAGAGCAGAAAGTAGAAGGGCTACTGGATGCCTATACCGAGCTGGAGAATCCTGATTTTGGGCGTGTCGCACAAACCATGGGGCTGTGGGGTAAGCGCGTTGAGCAAGAGGACCAGCTTGAGGACGCTATGGGCGACTGGCTGGCATATCCCGGCCCAGCGCTGTTGGATGTGGTCGTGAACCCAATGGAACTCGTCATGCCGCCTAAAGTGGAAGCTGGGCAAATGGCTTCTACTGCACTCTACTCCGCGAAAGCGGTGCTGAGTGGGCGCATGGATGAAGTAGTTCACTTAGTTAAAAGTAACTTCCTAAAACGCTGAGGGGTTTAGCGTCACGATGGCAGTTGTAGTGGTCTGCATAAGGCAGTTTATTGAGTGTTGTTCTTTTAAGTGATGTCTTTCTGAGGAGCCTTATGCGGCTGCATATTTTATCTGATTTACACCTGGAGTTTTTCGACGGAAACCGCGAGCTCCCGCAGGTGGAAGCAGACGTGCTGATTCTGGCCGGGGATATTCATCGTAAGTGTGAAGGGCTCGCGTGGGCCCGCCATCGTTTTCCAGATATGCCGATTATTTATGTACCTGGCAATCATGAATTTTATGGCACATGTATGCCGCACTTGCGTGGTGACTTGGCGCTGGAGGCTGAGCGCCTCGATATCGAGCTTCTGGATAATCGTGCCGTTACGCTTAATGGCATTCGCTTTTATGGCACAACACTGTGGACGGACTTTGCGCTGTATGCCAATGACCCGACCCAAAACCTTGCCGATACCGAATCAAAAGCGTTGCGTTATATGCCCGATTTTAAAATCGTCCAAAGCTCCCCAGGCGTAACCCTGACACCGTCAGCAAGCTCTCTGCTGCATGCACAAGCGTTGGCATGGCTCGAAGCCGAGCTCTCTCAACCCTTTGACGGGCCAAAAGTGGTGGTCAGCCATCACGCGCCGCTGCACGACTGTATTCCAGGGCAATATTTGGGCGATGCTTTATCCCCCGCGTTTGCCTCACATCTGCCCGAGTTAATGGGCAAAATGGACGTGTGGGTTCATGGGCATGTTCATGAACCTGTCGACATTTTGCGCAACGGCACCCGCATCATCGCCAATCCCGGCGGTTATCCCTATGAGTTCAATCCAGCGAAATTTAGGCCGGATTGTGTTTTAGACCTCTAAAAGCGTCATCATTTCATAGATTTAAGGTCACTTTGTGCTCTCTGTTATAGACCTTATTCAAGGTCCAGAGAGTGCTACTTTGGTTTAAATTCAACGTCTTCTACTTGCGCCTTGGCGACCGGGTACTTATCTTCTTAGTTGTATGATGTATAACATAGGATGTTGACTAGCCAATGAAGCATGCTCACCAATAGTCAACGCATTCATAACGAGGGCACAAAGTGACGTTTTCAAGAGAAGCTGTAACCAATGCCATCGGCGATGGCCTGCTATCGTTCCCGATTACGGACTTCGATAGCCAGGGTCGCTTCGATGAAGCGAGCTACCGCAAGCGACTTGAGTGGTTCATTAGCCACGAAATTTCCGCGGTTTTCGTCGCGGGTGGTACGGGGGAGTTCTTCAGTCTTTCGCTAGATGAGTATCGCGAGATCGTGCGCGTGGCAGTCGAGGTGATTGACGGACGCTTACCGGTGATTGCCAGCGCAGGCTTAAGCGTCGAAACAGGCAAAGCCTTTGCAGCGGCGGCGGAAGAGGCGGGGGCAGACGGTATTTTGCTGATGCCGCCTTACCTGACCGAATGCCCTCAGGATGGTTTGGTCGAGTATGCCCGTCAAATCTGTGACGCTACCTCGATTAGCGTCATTTACTACAACCGCGGTAACGGCGTTTTGACGGCACCTTCCGTTCAGCACCTGGCCGACCAGTGCCCTAATTTGGTGGGTCTGAAGGATGGCAAAGGCGATATACAGGCACTCAATAAAATCATCAAAACCGTAGGAGACCGCCTGGTTTATATCGGTGGTGTACCGACGGCGGAAATTTTCGCTGAAGCCTATGTCTCCATCGGCGTGAATACCTACTCCTCAGCCGTTTTCAACTTCGTTCCGGAAATGGCTGTGACGTTTTATAAGGAGTTGCGTAAAGGCAATAAAGAGCTCGTTAAGCAGATCACCAACGACTTTTTTATTCCTTTCGTAGATGTCAGGGACCGAAAAGCAGGCTACGCCGTTAGCCTTATCAAAGCAGGTGCCGCGATTGTAGGCCGACCTGCAGGCAGTGTCCGCGCGCCGCTGACCATGCCAACCGATGCTGAGTGCCAGCAGTTGGAAGCCCTTATTGAAGTAGCAAATAAGTATTGATCCCCCCACTGGCCCTGTTAACCAGCATCATTAAATAACCACCAATAATAAGAGGATGTTAGACATGCGCACATACAATAACTGCATGAAAGCCAGCTTTATGAGCCCCCGTACTTTAAAAACGTTAGCCCCCATCGCCAGCGTTGCAGCATTGGTTGCCATTGCGCTACCTGCTCAAGCAGAAGATTGGCGTGGTTGGAACATCCATCCTGACGGCTATCCCAATACGGTGGCGTTAGAAGAATTTGCCGAAGCGGTGGAGGAGCAAACGGAAGGTCGCGTTGAACCACGTGTTTACAACAATGCCGTGCTTGGCGACCAGTCGGATGCCATCGAGCAGACTCGCAATGGGGCGTTAGACTTTGCCAACTTCAACATGGGGCCAATGGGCCCCATCGTTCCAGAAACGAATGTGTTCTCATTACCCTTTTTGTTCAACGATGTTGATCACATGCATACGGTGATGGACGGTGAAATTGGTGAACGCTTTGCCGACGCCTTGGAAGATAAAGGCTTAGTGGTTCTTTCCTGGTTCGATTCGGGTGCCCGCAGTATTTATAACAACCAGCGCCCTATTAGAACCCCTGAAGATGTTGAAGGCTTGAAGATCCGGGTAATGAATAACGATCTTTACGTCGATATGATCGCCGCGATGGGAGGTAATGCCACGCCTATGTCTTATGGTGAAGTTTATCAAAGCTTAACCACCGGTGTACTCGATGGCGCTGAGAATAACTACCCCTCTTTTGAGTCTAGCAACCACTATGAAACGACTGGTTACTACTCATTAACCGAACACTTGATTATTCCTGAGTGTTTATGTGTGGCTAAATCAAGTTGGGAAGCTCTCTCCGAAGAAGATCAAGAGATTATTCGTGGGGTAGCTGAAGAGGCTTCTGAACGCCAGCGTGAGCTGTGGGTAGAAAGCTCTGAGAAGAGTCGCCAGATTGTTCTCGATTACGGTGTCGAGATTAACGAAGTTGATGATAAAGCGGCCTTCCAGGCGCTTATGGAACCTATGTATGAAACGTTCATTGCGAATAATCCTGGCACAGGTGAGTTGATCGAGGAAATTCGCGCTACTGAGTAAACTTTGTCGCCCACACGCTTCCGGCAGTTAAGCGCTGCCGGAAGTTGAAAAGGAAATGTGCCGTGAGTATCGAACTTGAATCGCAGGTCGATAAGGAAGACGTGGAAAAAAGCGGCTCGCTGAATCGAATCCTAGATGGTATCGCCAGCTTATGTATTCTTGTTGCAGGGGTCTTATTAGTCACCCTTATTATAATATTTGGGTGGTTGGTTTTTGGTCGTTATGTGCTGAATAATACTCCTACTTGGGTTGAACAAGCTTCGTTGGTGTTGGTTGTTTATATCACCTGCTTAGGTGCAGCTGCTGGGGTTAGGCACCATAGCCATCTGAATATTGATTTTATTCGTGAAAGCTTCGCTGGTCCATTGCGCGGTTTGATGCACCATATTTCTGATCTTTTTATCCTATCTTTTGGTGGTTTTATGGCTTTTCAAGGTTGGACATTAGTAATGACCAACTTGGAAAGGGCTATTCCCATGATAGGTTTGTCGGAAAGTTGGCGTGCGGCTCCCTTAGTAATTTGTGGTGTATTAATTATGCTTTTTGCAGCCGCTGATATAGCACAGCGCCTACTGTCTCGAAAAGTTAAGAGGGTTTAAACGATGGGTCTTATTATTCTTTTCGGGATATTCTTTCTAGGCCTTATAGTCGGTGCGCCAGTTGCTTTTGCCGTTGGTTTAGCGGCTGTTGTAACGTTTCTTTATGAAGGTTTGCCTCTGTTTGTTGCGTTCCAGCGTATTCTTTCCGGTATTTCGGTTTTTTCACTGCTCGCAATTCCCTTCTTTATCTTTGCCGGGGAGTTAATGATGCACGGAGGTATCTCCACACGCCTTGTGCGTTTAGCATCCGCCATGGTCGGTAAGGTGCGTGGCGGTCTGGGGATGGTCAACATTAGCTCTTCCATGCTGTTCGGAGGCATATCTGGCTCTGCAGTGGCGGACACTTCCGCATTAGGGTCTATCCTGATCCCGGTGATGAAAGAGAAAGGCTACGATGCCGACTATGCAGTGAACGTTACTGTGACCTCGTCGATCGCAGGCGTAGTGATTCCTCCTAGCCATAACATGATTCTTTATGCGGTAGCCGCAGGCGGCGGTATTTCCGTTACCCAGCTGTTTATCGCCGGTATTGTTCCTGGGGTTTTGATGTGCCTTAGCTTAGCCGTTGCTGCTTATATTGTGGCGGTGAAACGTGGTTATAAAGGAGAAGCCTTTCCTGGTTGGAATGCGCTAATTATCAGCTTTTTCGCCTCCCTGCCTGGGCTAATGACCGCAGTGATTATCGTCGGTGGGGTGCTCTCGGGCATTCTAACAGTGACAGAATCCGGTGCTTTCGGAGCTATCTACGCTATTGTCGTGACCGGCTTGGTTTACCGCGAATTGTCCTGGGCCTCTTTCAAAGCCGCTGTTGTTCAGTCGGTAAAAACCACCTCGTTAGTAATGATTTTAGTGGGGTGCGCCTCTGCGTTTTCATATCTGCTCGCGCTCTACAATGTTCCGGAAATGCTAACTACGGGCTTGGTGGCTATTTCCGACAAGCCGCTGGTTATTTTCCTAATGCTTAATATCATCCTGTTGATTTTAGGCATGATTATGGACATGGCCGCGTTAATTCTTATCTGTACACCTATTTTCCTGCCCGTTGCTATGCAGTTCGGTATGGACCCGATTCAGTTCGGCATCATTTTGATGATGAACCTGGGGCTTGGCTTGTGTACGCCACCGGTAGGTGCGTGTCTGTTTGTCGGTTGTGTGATCGGGAAAATTAAAATCGAAGAAGCGGTGCGCACTATATGGCCTTTCTTCTTAGCACTGTTCGTTGCCTTGATGATGGTGACTTACATACCTGCTATCTCTTTGACGCTGCCCAGCTTTTTCCAATAAGGGCGCTTTCAAAAAGCCGCTAACAGGATAGATCGTTTATGAAAGTTGTCGCCGTAAAAACCCATATACTGGATTACCAACTCGAAACGGCGTTTGAAAGTGCCTCCATGCATTTTTCTCGCCGCCAACACTGCTTAGTCGAAATCATCTGTGATGATGGGACCATCGGTTGGGGCGAGTGCTTAGGGCCCGCGAAGCCTAATGCCGCCATTGTGGAGGTCTACGCCCAGTCACTCGTAGGCGAAGATCCACTCCAGACAGAGAAAGTTTGGTTAACGCTCTATAACCGATTACGCGACCAAGGGCAGCGCGGTTTAACCGTGACCGCCTTAAGCGGCATTGATATTGCGTTGTGGGATATCAAAGGCAAGCACTTTGGCGTACCTATCTCGACGTTGCTGGGTGGACGCTTTCGCGACAGCGTGCGCGCTTACGCCACCGGCTCTTTTCGCCGAGAGGGCGTTGATCGGGTCACTGATATAGCCGCAGAAGTGGCAGGCTACCGTCGCGATGGTTTTCACGCCGTTAAGATAAAAATTGGCTTCGATGTCGAGGAAGATCTTGCGGTGATTGCCGCCGTACGTGATGCCATCGGGCCGGATATGCGCATGATGATTGATGCCAATCATGGTTACGATTACCTAGAAGCGATTGAGTTGGGACAGCGTGCTGCGCAGTACGGTATCGACTGGTTTGAAGAACCCGTCTTGCCCGAACAGATTGCCACTTATGAAGCCGTTCGGGCCGGTCAGCCAATTCCTGTTGCCAGTGGTGAGAACTGGCACGGCCGCTATGCCATGCATGAGCCGTTGGCCCGTCGTGCGGTCGATATTGTGCAACCGGATATTTGTGGCGTGGGTGGTTTTAGCGAGATGCGCCGCGTGGCAGATATGGCCGCGATGCACGGTGTTCGGTTAGTGCCCCATGTATGGGGCACCGCGGTGTGTTTGGCAGCAAGCCTGCAGTTTATGGCTGCGCTGCCGCCCAACCCGCCACGCCGAAAACCTATCGAACCCATTATGGAATTTGACCGCACCGAGAATCCCTTTCGCCAAGCTGTCGTTCAAACACCCATCGAGCATACCCAAGGCGTGATGACGATTCCCGATGGTCCAGGCTTGGGTGTTGAAATTAATCGCGATGCGCTATCCACCTACGCTCTTAGGGAGAAATAACGTTGTCGATTCCCGTTAATACACGTCCGTTAACAGGGCTGCCGCCCAACTTAAAGGCACCAGCAGGGGCAACCGATTGCCATATGCATTTATACCTGCCCGGCTATGAAGCGCAGCCGGGTGGGCCAGATATTGCCGAGCTGGCAACAGTAGCGGATTACCGTGTCGTTCAGCAGCGTCTCTCGCTTGAGCGTGTTGTGGTAACACAATCTAACGCCTACCAGTTTGATAATCGTTCTATTTTAAAAGGTGTTGCAGAAATTGGTCAGGAGCGCGCAAGGGCTATTGTGGCTGTTCCCCCTGATGTTTCAGAATCGCAAGTTGAAGCGTTGCATGCCCAGGGTGCGCGTGGCGCAAGGATCATGCAGCTACCCGGTGGGGCAGTGGGGTTGGATGGTTTAGCCGCAGTGGAAGCGCGGGTAAAAGCGTTTGGCTGGCACTTAATGGTGCAGTTCAATAGCCGTGAAATTAATGACTATATGGACACTCTCAACGCTATCGAAACTGACTACATCATTGACCATATTGGCAAGTTTATGCCGCCAGTTGCCGCTGATGATCACCGCGTTGATCAACTGCTTAGTTTGCTGGATCGTGGTAATGCGTGGTTAAAAATCTGCGGTGGTTATGAAACCAGCCTAAGCGGCGGACCTGACTATGCCGACGTAAGCCCTATCGCAAAGCGGCTTATCCAGCACGCCCCTGAACGTGTTATTTGGGGATCCAATTGGCCCCACGTGGCGGTACCTCGCGAGCACTACCCGGATGATGCCGAGCAGTTAGATACATTGCTGCATTGGGCAGATGAAAGCGCCCGGCAAAAGATACTGGTAGATAACCCCGCCACACTTTACGGCTTTTAAAAAATTTTCTTTTACTCATTAGCAAGGAGTTCAAATGTTAAACCGTATTTTAGTGACTGGCGCGGCCGGGGGACTGGGCAAAAGCTTGAGACCGCACCTATCCAAACTCGCCAAGCATGTTCGCTTATCTGATGTGGCGCCTTTAGGAGAGGCGGGTGAAGGGGAAGAACTAGTTCAAGCCGATCTTAGCGATATGCAGGCAGTCTCGGAACTGGTCCGCGACTGCGACGGGATTGTTCACCTAGGCGGTATGTCGGTAGAAAGCCCTTGGGAGGCCATTTTACAGGCCAATATTATGGGCACTTACCATCTTTATGAAGCGGCAAGAAAGCAGGGAAAACCAAGGATTGTATTTGCCAGCTCCAACCACGCCATCGGTTTTTATGAGCGCCATCAGCACATCGACACCCATGTGGCACAGAAACCGGATTCTCTTTACGGTGTGTCAAAGTGTTTTGGGGAAAACCTTGCCAGTCTGTATCACGATAAGTTTGGAGTAGAGACGCTGAGCGTTCGCATTGGCTCGTGCTTTGACAAGCCTGCTGATACCCGCATGATGGCTACATGGCTGAGCTTGGCGGATTTTGTCAGCTTGCTGCAGCGCGCTTTTGTGACACCGCGTTTGGGCTACACGGTCATTTATGGGGCGTCAAATAATGCTGAAAAATGGTGGGATAACGCCCATGCTAGCTTCTTGGGCTGGACACCTAAAGATAGCTCTGAGCCATGGCGGGAAGAGACCGAGCTGCTTGACCGCAGTATAGATGGTAACGATTTCGCCGTACGTTATCAGGGCGGCAAATTTACCAAATCGGGTCATCCGGACGACGTTTAATGGTACTTATAAGACCTAAGTTGTACGATATAATACAACTTGGACATTATTGAAGGATTGCTTTCATGGACAAACCTAGCGCAACGGCTTCAGCCCTAAAACCGCTTCAAATAAGTAAAGTGACGCAGCAGGGAAGCTTGTCCGTTCACGTGGCCGATCAACTGGAAGCTCTCATCACCCAGGGGAAAGTGGCGGTGGGTGATAAGCTGCCCACTGAGAACAGCCTTTGTGACTCCTTTGGGGTTAGCCGCACGGTGATTCGAGAGGCGATTACGCATCTTAAATCACTGGGGTTGGTAGAGACCCGCCGCGGTGTGGGAACCTCGGTGCTGCGTTCTTCGACCGTTGAAGCGAGGCCGGCAGAGCGCATAAACCCCACTACCGTAGAAGATATCTTGCACCTGCTGGAACTGCGGCTAACCTTAGAGCCTGCGGCGGCTGAATTAGCCGCCTTACGCCATGACGATGAGGATCGTCAGCGGCTTGAGGCGCAGCACCTCGCTTTTAGTAATGCATTTGCAGCCAAAACACAGGCCAGGGAAGAGGATTATCAGTTTCACTTTGCCATCGCCACGGCGACCAAAAATCCTTTTTTCCAATCTTTTTACAAGCAGTGGAGTCAGAGCGTGATTCCTCGTGCCAAGCTGCTGAGTATCGACATCAATCCGATCTCTTCCGAACGCTATTTGGAGCGAGTTCAGGAGGAACACACTTACATACTCGAAGCTATTCTTTCCCGCGATGCTCAAGCTGCCCGCGAAACGATGTTTCAGCATCTTAATCGGGCGCGCAATACCTATGCCCAATATCGTGATCAGTAGCATCACGACCAGTGACATCACTGACAAGATAAGGAGCGACCTATGACGATTCGAGGCGAAATGCTAATCGGTCAACAAGCAGTGACCGGAACCCAAGCCAACATTCAAGCGGTTAACCCCGCCACTGGCGAAAAGCTAGAGCCCATCTATATCGGCGGCAGCCGGGCACAGGTTGAGCAAGCCTGCGAGCTAGCTGAAATGGCCTATGCCACTTACCGCGAAACGTCCCTTGAAGAGCGCGCTACGTTTCTTGAAACCATCGCCAGTGAAATTGAAGCCATTGGCAGTGAGCTGATTGAGCGCGCCATGGCCGAAACCGGCCTGCCGCAAGCGCGCATTGAAGGAGAGCGGGGCAGAACCTGCGGGCAACTGCGCCTGTTTGCTTCGGTTGTACGTGCCGGTGAGTGGTTGGATGTTCGTATTGATCCTGCCATGCCGGATCGCGAGCCGCTGCCGCGTGCGGATCTTCGTCAGCGCCATATCGCATTAGGCCCTGTGGCCGTTTTCGGTGCCAGCAACTTCCCGCTGGCATTCTCCGTCGCGGGTGGCGATACCGCGTCAGCGCTAGCTGCAGGCTGTCCGGTCGTGGTGAAAGGCCATTCGGCTCACCCAGGTACCTCAGAGTTGGTCGGACAGGCGATTCAAAAAGCCGTGAAAGCCTGCAACTTACCGGAAGGCGTGTTCTCATTGCTGTTTGGTGCTGGTAACGAAATTGGCCAGGCGCTGGTGGATGACCCACGTATTCAAGCCGTTGGTTTTACCGGTTCGCGCAGTGGCGGTATGGCGCTGATGAAAACTGCCCAAGCACGGCCTCAGCCAATTCCGGTATACGCTGAGATGAGCAGCATTAACCCAGTATTCGTCTTACCGGCGGCGCTTAAAGCTCGCGGTAAAGCGCTGGGTGAAGCGTTTGTCGGCTCGCTTAACATGGGCGCAGGCCAGTTCTGCACCAACCCCGGCCTGGTGATTGCGGTAAAAGGCCCTGAGCTAGATGCCTTCATTGAAGCGGCACGTGGCGCGGTAGAAGCCAGCGGCGCACAGACCATGCTGACGCCAGGTATTCACGGTGCCTATCAGGAGGGCGTTTCCAGTCTGAGCGGCGCAGCCAACGTGCGAGAAATCGCCCGTGGTCAAAGCGGCAGCGACTATCAGTGCCAGACCGCTCTGTTTGCCGCCTCAGCGAGCGATTTCCTCGGTTCTGAAACGCTGCAAGCCGAAGTGTTCGGCGCCAGTTCGCTGGTGATTGAATGCGCCGACGCGGCTGAGGTAAAGCGTGTTGCTGAACAGCTAGAAGGCCAGCTAACCGCGACGCTGCATATGGACGATGCAGACATTGATGCTGCAAAAGCGCTGCTGCCGACCCTGGAGCGTAAAGCGGGACGTATTCTCGCCAATGGTTGGCCCACTGGGGTCGAGGTGTGCCATGCCATGGTGCACGGCGGGCCGTTCCCGGCGACGTCTGATTCGCGCACGACCTCTGTGGGTTCGGCGGCTATTCACCGCTTCTTACGGCCAGTTTGCTACCAGTCCCTACCAGAAGGCCTGCTGCCCGATGCGCTGAAGGACGGTAATCCGCTCAAGGTCTCCCGCCTAGTGGATGGTAAACGCGAGCTGTCATAATCGTCTTCATACCGAAAATGTTTTAGCTCTATTAGCGGCCTACGGGCCGCTTTTTTATAGCTTTTTTTGGGGCTGGTGCAAAAACTGTCTAGAATCGATGTGTGGTTTCGCGCTTTAGGCGAACCAACTCGGCACGTCGGACAGGGTATTTTTCTGGGTTTTCCAGGAAACCGCGTGTGAATATAAGCTAACTGGAGAGCATTCCCATGGAGACCCTCGAATTACTCATTGCCCCGCTGCGCGATGGTCTCTATACCATCATGATGCCCGTCAGTGACTTTATCTGGAGCTACATTCTTGTTTATCTGCTGCTAGGCGCTGGCTTGCTGTTTACCATCATGACCCGGGGTATGCAGTTCCGTATGTTTAGGCATATGGCTTATGTCACGTTCACAGCCCGTGGCGCTGGCGATGGTATTAGCGGCTTTCAGGCGTTTGCCACCTCGATGGCCGCACGGGTCGGCACTGGCAATTTAGCCGGGGTAGCGCTGGCACTGTGGATTGGTGGGCCAGGGGCGATTTTCTGGATGTGGGTGACGGCGCTATTGGGGTTTGCCACCGCGTTCATTGAGTCGACCTTGGCACAGGTTTATAAGCACCGTAATGAAGATGGCGTCTTTCGTGGTGGCCCTGCCTACTATATCGAGCGCTGCCTGGGGTGGCGCTGGCTAGGCGCGCTGTTTGCGGTGTTTCTGATTATTGCTTATGGCTTGGCCTTTAACGCGGCCCAATCGAATACCATCGCCCAAGGCATGAATGGCGCTTTTGGAATACCCAATTGGCTTACCGGTGTAGTGATTGCCTTCTTTGCAGGTTTGGTTATTTATGGCGGCCTCAAGTCGGTAGCGCGCACCGCCGAGAAGATTGTCCCGGCAATGGCGATTGCGTATCTGCTAGTGGCACTATGGATACTGGTTGTTAACATTTCGGCCGTGCCCGATATGCTCTCGCTAATCGTGATGAGCGCTTTCGGGCTTGGTCCGGCTGTTGGTGGTGCTGCTGGTTACGCGATTAAAGCGGCGATGGAAAATGGCGTCAAGCGCGGCCTGTTCTCAAACGAAGCGGGCATGGGTTCAACGCCCAACGCGGCCGCTCAGGCAACCGTAAAGCATCCTGCGGCCCAAGGCTTAGTGCAATCCTTTGGCGTGTTTGTGGACACCATTGTGATCTGTAGCTGCACAGCCGTGGTAATCCTGCTTTCCGGCGTTTATGAGCGACTGATGTCGGAGTCGCCGGGCGACAGCATTGAGGGTATTCAACTGACCCAGGATGCCATGGTGGATCATTTAGGCGGCTTTGGTGAAATATTTATCGCGCTGGCGATTCTGTTTTTTGCCTTTACCTCCATCTTGGCAAACTTCTCTTTTTCGTCGGTCAACATCGAGTTTCTGTTCCGCCGTCACGCCACAAAAGCGGTAAGCGTGTTCAAGGTAATTGTTATCGCTATGGTAATGCTTGGTTCCGTGGCAGAGCTAAGCGTGGTGTGGGACTTTGCTGATTTAGCGATGGGACTGATGGCGACCACTAACTTGTTTGCGATTCTCATCATGGGGCCGATCGCGGTGGCCGTGCTGAAAGACTATGAGCGTCAGCGTCGCGAAGGCATTCACGAACCGATATTCGATCCGGCCATTCTTAAGCGCCCAGAACTGGTGGATGCCGATGTATGGCCAGTGAAGGAGGTCAAAGAAGAGTGAGGGTAGCGCCTAACCATTGCGGCCTGACAGTAGCAGCATCAGCGCCGCTTTTAGCTTACTGCCTCAATAAATGCTTTCGCCCTTGGGTCCTGCATGTAAGCAACATTGAGTCGCAGCCAGGGTGTCGGTTGGTGATCGGCAAAAAACAGGTGCCCCGGCGATAGCGTGACTTCCCACCGGTGAGCCAGTTCGCTCAGAGTTTCGGGCGAAATGGCCACCGGTGGTTTTGCCCAGATAAACATCCCCCCTGTTGGCTCGGTATACACTTCCCAACCTGCTTTTTTGAGCATCATCAGCGCCATGGCCATTTGGCTAGAGAGCTTGGTGCGCAGCCGCTCGGTGAGCTTCCGATAGCTACCGTTTTGCAGCAGAGTGGTGACCACTTGCTCCGCAAAGCGCGAGGCGGAAATACTGGTCAGCATCTTGATATCCACTAAACGCTGTACCCAAGCCACCGGTGCGGCGATAAAGCCTACTCTTAGTGAAGAAGAGAGGCTCTTAGAAAAGCTACCCAGGTAGAAAACCCGCTGCAACCCGTCGAGCGCTGCTAAGCGCGTAGTGGGGGTGTGCTGAAAATCCGCATAGATATCGTCTTCAATAATCTGAAAATCGTACTGTTCGGCGAGCTGTAATACCCGGTGCGCTACCGCGGGAGTGAGGGTGCTGCCCGTGGGGTTATGAAACACGCTGTTGATATAAAACAGCTTCGGGCGGTGCTGGGCTAGCAAAGCCTCCAAGCGCTCGATATCAGGTCCATCGGCAAGGCGCGGTACGCCAATGACGCGAATGCGTTGTAAGTGAAGCAGGCCGAACAGGTTGTAGTAGCCGGGTGATTCAACAAACACCGTGTCGCCTGGTTGCAGCAGCATACGCACCAACAAGTCGAGCGAGTGGCTACCGCCACCGGTCATGACAATCTGCTGGGCGTCAGCGGCAACGGCCATTGGGCGTAGGCGCTCTTGGATCAAGCTACGTAGCACCTGGGAACCATGAGGCGTGCTGTATTCGAAAATCCCTGGACGGCTCCTGCGCGCGACGTAACGGATCGCGTGGGTTAAGTCATCTCCTTCGCGCCAATCGCTGGGCAGCCAGCCACAGCCCAGTTTTAGGGTGTGCTCATTGGTATTGAAAAGCCCCCACAAACCGTTGGTGACTTCTTCCATCGCGGGATTAACAGCAGGCTGCGAGACAAACGATGAAGCGCTATCTGCCACATAAAAACCTGAACCGGGTCGTGAGCGCACTAAGCCAGAAGCGACAAGCCGTTCGTAGGCTTCAATCACCGCATTACGGCTGATGTGGTGGGTGGCGGCTAAACGACGAATCGATGGCAGGCGTCGGCCACCGCCTGCACCGTGTGCTTCAATCCAAGCGCGAATACCTGATTCAAGCTGCTGCGCGATGGGGGTAGTGGCGTGGCGATTAACCTCTAGTTTCATAACTGACCCAATGGTTTTCAACTGTTCTTAAAAAAGGCGGAACAGTGTCTGGATAGTGGTGGTTAAGTGTACCTTACCGCTGTGCAGTAAGCGTGCGAGCTTAGCGGTTCACTGCTTTACTCACTCAGGAACTATCGATGAGTCACACTGTTAACCCCGCTATCAATCGAAGAAGTGCCGCCTGTTTGGCATTTGTGCTGTGTATGATTACCACGGCGGTTAATTTACAGGCACCGCTTTACGACGCCTTCGCTGCTCGGGATGGTCTAGGGGTTGGGGCGACCACCGTCGCCTTTGCCTGCTACGTGGTGGGCGTTTTGCCGGTATTGCTTGGTTTAAATGGGCTTGCTGAGCGGGTTGGGCGCAAGCCATTAATCGTGATTGCCTTGCTGCTAAGCCTGTTGGCTACTGTTATCACTTTGGTAGCGCCGAGTCTGGTAGCGCTGGGGGTTGCCCGTTTTCTACTTGGTATCAGCATGGGGCTGACATCAATGGTAGCCCCCGCTTATATGCAATTGCTATTGGGTGGCGAGGATCACCGTGTCGCGACGAACTATGTGACGGCCAGCACCGCGCTTGGGTTTGGTTTGGGGGCCGCCGTCACTAGCCTGTTTGTTTTTCATATCCCAAGCGTATCGCCTCCCAGCCTGTGGCTTTATCTCGCTATCGCTTCACTGGCATTAATGGGTGTCTTCACACTTAAAGATCGCGCACCCAATGCCATTAAAAGCCCTATGCTTCGACCTCCCAGCTATCCTCCAGGCGCATTCGCTTATGGGCTTGCCATCATGCTGGCTTGGGCGATGGTCGGATTAGTGATTGCGATTTTACCCTCTACGTTGCAGCAGCACGGTTTATCTGCCTGGAGTGGCTTCGCTACGTTTGGGATTTGTAGTTGCGGAGTGCTGTTTCAGCCTTGGGCGAGAAGGCTTGCGCCGCAAAGCGCTACGCTATTGGGATTAGTGATACTGCCGATGGCCTATGGAGTGATCGCATGGGGCGCCGTTCAAGGCTACCTTGTGGCGGTGCTGCTAGGTACGGTGGCTGCCAGCAGCGCTTGCTATGGGTTTATCTATTTGGGTGGTTTAAGTGGCGTATTGGCGGTTGCAGGTGAGTGCTCTCCCCAGGCCAGTGCAGGCTATTTTCTGATGGCTTATCTTGGCTTCAGTATTCCGGTGATCACCACCGGGATACTGATTGATGCCGTGGGTCATACCCTCGCACTAACGTTGTTTGGCCTTGTACTGCTGGGTGGCGTTGTCACAACGATCATTTTGCTGCGCAAGACACAACCGTTAATCACGGCGCTCAAGATTTGATTTTTTCTACTAATAACCCGCACGAGGGGGCTGCCCAGCGGGTATTGGCGGTAAACACCACATCACATACCACTGGAGAGTAGTAGTGGCGTACTTCTTCATCGACTCGGGCGCGCAGGGCATCCTGGCTGGCGATTGAAAGGAGGGATGTTTCCGGCAGCACCACATGCACAATGACATACATCAGTCGGCCAGGGCGAACCATGCGTACGCGCACTTCTTGTGTGTCGGTAGCCGCCAAGGCGTTCGCCACGGCTTGGCGAACGGGCACCGCAATAGCTTCTTCCGGCGTTTTATTGAGCAGTTCCCGTAGTGCCTGCGAGGCCATTCGGACAGGCACGCCTAAACAGAGCACCACCACCGCAATGACTAACACTGAATCTACATAGGGCAGAATCGCCTGCCAGCCTAAGCGTTCGAACACTATCACTAGGCAAAATGCCGTTAATACCGCAGCTGAAATCACGCTGTTGACCACCCAGTTAAGCTTGTCTGCAGCCACCAATGGACTACTCACATGTCGCTGGCTACGGTGCATCACCCAGGCCGTCAGCGAACAGGCAACGGTAGCAAACAGGGCATAAAGGACTGCCAAACCCGCTGCGATTACACGGCCGCCGGTAAGCAAGGCAGCAATGGCATCAACCAGCGCAAAGATGGAGACGCCTAAAATCAGCAGCCCCTTGCAGAGATTGACCAATGACTCAAAGTAGCTATAGCCGAACGGATAAGATTCGCTATCCGGGCGGCTGGCTAATTTGCTCACCTTAATCGTCACCAGGGCGACGCTGAAATAGATCAGGTTGAACAGGCCATCCAGCAGGATCGCCTGGGAGTTGGAGGCTAGCGTGGCCATAATGCCTGCGCAACCAATCAGCAGCGCCATAAAGGCGGAGAACGCTAGAGTGCTCGATTCTGTCTTCACGAAGGTTTCTTCCGGTATGCGTCGTCAAAATATCCAGTCAGCATAGCAACTTTGTTAGCGAAGTATCGGATGCCGATGGATTACGCACTTTTGGAAAGCATCGTAAGTTCTACTAACCTAATGAGGCGTTTGTTGGATTCACGTTAAGCCAAACAGGAGGGTTAAACGATGCCAATGCTGAGCGTAGGAACGGAAAAAGGCACGCCGGTTGAGCTTTACTATGAAGTGCACGGGGCGGGCAAGCCGGTGATATTGATTCATGGATGGCCACTGAGTGGGCGCTCGTGGGAGAAGCAGGTACCCGCATTAGTAGAGGCAGGCTATAAGGTGGTGACCTATGATCGGCGTGGCTTCGGCTGGTCCACTCAACCTGATGGTGGGTACGATTACGATACGTTAGCCTCCGACCTTAAAAGGCTTCTTGAAGCGCTTGATCTCAATGATGCAACGTTAGTGGGTTTCTCAATGGGTGGCGGTGAAGTGGCTCGTTATCTTTCAAGCTACGGCACGGGGCGAGTCGATAAAGCCGTTTTTGCAGCAGCCGTTCCACCTTACTTGTACAAGTCAGACGACAACCCCGAAGGTGGCCTGGATGACGCCACGATCAATCAGTTTTTAGAGGGAGTGAAGGGCGATCGTATCGCGTTCCTGGAAGACTTTACCAAGAACTTTTTCAATGCCGGTGAGCGCAGTGACTTAATCAGCGAGCCGAACCGCCAGTATCATCGCGATATCGCCGCCTTCGCCTCTCCTCAAGCCACTTACGATTGCATTAAAGCCTTTAGCTATACCGATTTCCGTAAAGACTTGCCCAATATCGATATCCCCACCCTGGTATTGCACGGCGATTCAGATGGCATCGTGCCGTTTGAAGTAAGCGGCAAGCGGGCGCATGAGATGCTGCCTAAGGCGACGTTAGAGGTGATCAAAGGCGGCCCCCACGGCCTAAATGCCACACACGCTGATGAGTTTAATCAGGCGCTGATTGCTTTCTTGGATAGCTAATTTTCCTCAATGAGTAATATCTACCGCGCCGCCTATCAGGCGGCGTTTTTATGATGACTCGGTTTACCCCTCAACCCACACTTCATCACCTTGAAACTCGATCTTCCAGGCACGCAACTGGACGCTCTCATCCTCCAGACACTGGCCATCTTCTAAACGGAAGTGCTGCTTATAGATGGGGGAGGCGACGACAGCAGCGCCTTTAAGATCGCCGACAATACCGCGGGCGATGACATTGGCTTTGGAGAAGGGATCATGGTGGTCGAGAGCGAAGAGCCCATCACCCTGTCCTTTTCCCACATGCCCAGGCAGGTAGAAAATCGCTACCTGGGCCGGGCCTTCGCTGGTTTCAATCCAGGCGGCTACGCCCGAAAATTCTACTAGGTCAGCCTTGGTGCAGACTTTTTGCCACGTCTTACTGTCTTGAGAAGCCATGGTATCCATCTCTTTTTTCAGTGCCGTTGCGGTCATGGGTTGCCTCGTTTTTATTGAGAATGCACAGGGTGCTTAAGCGGGCCGTGGCTGGCCGCGTTCAGAGGTCATAATGATCGAGGGGTCTGGGCGGTCGTCGTTGACGAAGCTGCGGAAGCGCTTGAGTTTCTCCGGATCGCTGATGGCATCCGACCATTCGCACCGATAGGTATCCACCACGGTTTGCATCTGACGCTCCAGCTCGTCGTTGATGCCTAAGCTGTCTTCCAGAATCACCTCTTTGAGGTACTCCAGGCCGCCGTCGAGGTTTTCACGCCATACCGATGTGCGCTGTAAACGGTCGGCGGTGCGCACGTAGAACATCAAGAAGCGGTCAATGGTGCGGTAGAGCTGCTCGTCGTCCAGGTCGGTGGCAAACAGTTCGGCGTGGCGAGGGCGCATGCCACCGTTACCGCAGACATAAAGATTCCAGCCGTTTTCGGTGGCGATAATGCCAATGTCTTTGCTCTGGGCTTCTGCGCACTCGCGGGTGCAGCCGGAAACGCCAAACTTGATCTTGTGGGGTGAGCGCAGGCCCTTGTAGCGGTTCTCTAACTGAATCGCCATGCCGACGCTGTCCTGCACGCCGTAGCGGCACCAGGTGCTGCCCACGCAGGATTTCACCGTGCGCAGCGATTTACCGTAGGCGTGGCCAGTCTCGAAGCCTGCGGCAATCAGCTCGCCCCAAATATCCGGCAGGTCTTCCAGGCGGGCGCCGAACAGATCGATACGTTGGCCGCCGGTGACCTTGGAGTAGAGGCTATATTTTTTAGCCACTTCGCCCAGGGCAATGAGTTTATCGGGCGTGATCTCACCACCGGCCACACGCGGCACCACCGAATAGGTACCGTTCTTCTGCATATTGGCCATGAAGGTGTCGTTGGTGTCCTGCAAGGGGATATGCGCGGCGTCGGTGATCGGTTCGTTAAAGCAGGAGGCCAGAATGGACGCCACGGCAGGTTTGCAAATATCGCAGCCCAGGCGATGTGTGTCGGCGTTGCCGTGTTTCTCAATTAAATCAGTAAACGTTTTGATGCCTTCGACGCGCACAATGTCATAAAGCCCCTGGCGGGTATGGGCGAAGTGTTCACAAATCGATTTATCGACTTCGACACCGCGCGCTTCCAGCTCGTGATCCACCACGCTTTTGAGTAACGCGGTACAGCCGCCGCAGCCGGTGCTGGCCTTGGTGGCGATTTTGACGCCAGCGAGATCCTCGGCACCGCCATCAATGGTGGCGCAAATATCCCCTTTGCTGACGTTATGGCAGGAGCAGATGGTCGCGGTTTCTGGTAACGCGCCGGGGCCGAGAGTGGGAGCGGCGCCGCTGCTCTGGGGCAGGATCAGCGAGGCGGGTTCTTCAGGCAACTCAATACCATTGGCGTAGTACTGCAGCAAGGTATCGTAAACACCGTTGTTGCCCACCAGCATGGCGCCGAGCAGTTTTTTACCGTCACTGGAAACCACCAGCTTACGGTACTCCTGCTTGATGGGATCCAGGTAGCGGAACATCCGCGCACCGGGATTTTGGTTGCCGTGGGCGTCGCCAATCGAGCCCACATCCACGCCAAGGAGTTTGAGCTTGGTGCTCATATCGGCGCCACCAAAATGGGTATCGCCACCGGTCAATGTCGAAAATGCCGCTTTGGCCATTTGATAACCGGGCGCTACCAGGCCGAAAATGCTCTGGTTCCACAGGGCCACTTCGCCAATCGCGAGGATGGCTGGGTCACTGGTAAGACACTGGTTGTCTACTACCACGCCGCCGCGTTCACCAATTTCCAGGCCGCAGTCCCGAGCCAACTGGTCGCGGGGGCGAATGCCTGCCGAGAAGACGATCAAGTCTGTTTCAAGCACTTTATCGTCTTGAAAGACCATACGGTGACGGCTGGCATCTCCATCTTCAATACGCTGAGTCGCCCGTTCGGTAAGCACCTGGACACCCAGAGCTTCGATTTTTTCGCGCAGCAGCTCGCCGCCTTCATTATCTACCTGCATGGGCATTAGCCGAGAGGCGAATTCCACCACGGCCGTATCAAGATTCAATCCACGCAGGGCGTTAGCCGCTTCTAAGCCCAGCAAGCCACCTCCCACGACCACCCCGTTAGTGGCGGTTTCAGCGGCAGCTCGTATGGCGTCTAAATCGTCCAGGGTGCGATACACCAGACATCCTTCGCGGTCGTTGCCGGGGATCGGCGGTACAAAGGGGAAAGAGCCCGTTGCCAGCACGATGCGGTCATAGGGGTAGCGGCCTTGGTCGGTAATGACTTCGTGAGTAGTGCGGTCAATCTCAATCACGGCTTCGCCACTGCGCAGCTCCACACCGCTAACGGCGTAGTAATCCGCATCGCATAACGCCAACGAATCGGCATCGCGGCCGCTGAAATATTCGGATAGGTGTACCCGGTCGTAGGCGCGGTGGCGCTCTTCCCCAAACACGGTGACCTGATAGCGTTCAAGGGCGCCGTTATCGACGATCTGTTCGACCAGGTGGTGGCCGACCATACCGTTACCAATGATAATAAGCTGTTCGGGAGTTGCCGTTTTTTTGGTAGACATCATGCCACCTCTGCGGTCGATAAATGGAGGGTATCGTTCTGTTGGTCAGCCATGTCCGCCTGAAGTACTTCGACATCAGCGGCACCAAACAGTAGTGCTTGGCGGTAGTCGTGAAGGTTATTGCCAGCGAGCGCTTGCTCGAAGTACCAAGGGCCTTGGCTGGTGTCGCCGTAAAGCACCGCGCCCTCTATCTGGCCGTCGCGCAAGAGCAGGCGACGGTAGTCGCCGCGCTCAATGTCGTGGTAATTCAATACGTCATGCTCGGCGCTGGCCTCGGTGGGGCCAAAGGCGTAGAGCGCCACGCCACTGATTTTGAGTTTGGTGGCGCTAGGGGCATCCGCGTAGCCTTGGGTGGTTGTGCCGCACAGCGTGGCGGCGAGGACCTCTACCTGACGCCAAATTGGCTCCACCAAGCCGTAGGTGGTGCCATTGAACTGGCAGCACTCACCCAAGGCGGAAACTGACGGGTCGCTGGTAGTGAGCCATTCGTCCACCACGATGGCACGCTGGGTATTCAGGCCCGCCTGATGGCCAAGTTCCGCGTTAGGGGTAATGCCCGCGGCAACGATCACACTGGAGGCCTTCAATTGGCGGCCATCGGCAAGATGTACCTTGGCGACCCGACCCTGGGCGTCGCTCTCTAGCCGCGCTAGCTGGGCACCAGTGATGATCTGTAAACCGCGCTGAGTGAGGGTGCCTTTAAGTAGGTGAGCAGCGGGCGCATCTAACTGGCGGTTCATCAGCCGCTCGCTGCGCTGGAGCACGCTAACGTTGATACCGTTGCCGCGCTTACGCAGCCCTTCAGCCGCTTCAAGACCGAGTAGGCCGCCACCAATCACTACAGCGTCGCCGCCGCGCTGAGCAATGGCCTCAAGTGCTTCGGCATCTTGCAGGTCGCGAAAGCCGTGTACGCCCTCAAGCTCAATCCCGGGAACATCAGGCAGCGCTGGGCGCGAGCCGGTGGCGATGATCAAATGATCGTAATCAAGTGATCGCCCGCTATCGGTGGTCAACGTTTGGTGTGAGCGGTCAAGCGCCTCGACCTTTTCACCGAGTATCAGGGTGACGCCCTGTTCTGCGTACCACGCGGTGTCGCGCAGCGTAAGCGCCTCCTGCTGCATCTCACCGGCCAACAGTGGCGAAAGCAGAATACGGTTATAGGCGGGGGTTGGCTCTGCGCCCACTACCGTGATGCGCTGTGGGCGTGTGGGCTGTTTTACCAACGCCTCAATTAGGCGGTGGCTTGCCATACCATTGCCAATGATCACTAGGTGGTCGTTGGGTGAACACCGGGAAGTGGTTTCCATGGGTGTCTCCTCTGTGTCTTTGCGGCTGCTTGAGCACCAAACAAAAAACGCCCCTGTCTCGCACCTCTTTGCAAAGAATCGCAAAAGCGTACGTAACAGGGGCGTCGTTGCCCGATAGCGTCTTTTTAAACGCGCGACAACCGCCATTGGCTGTCAATTGATTAAAAACCTTACTCTTTAGTAAGCAAGGAGCTAGCCAACTAGCCGTTTAGCATATTTTTTTAATTAACTTCAGCTGCTTAGATATGGATGATGGAAAAGCAATAACAAGACTCTTCGGATAGGCTGCACAGTGATGGTGCGAAAAGGGTGGCGGCGTGCACTTCCACACACCATTTATCGAGTGCCAGGTACTAAAACAAGTCTAAAAAGAGCGTTGCGTCGGCATCACTTTATTTTCAAATATCTGTTTATAAAGAGTAAGTTTTCAAAGGGTGGGTTTTAGGCTTGGCTTTTGCAGTTATCTTGGCAACAAGTTAGTTAACAAGGGATAAGCGCTCATTGCTAGGCGATGGCAGCGAACAACTCCAAAGCCTGTAGAAAAATAAGTAGCCGAATGTGTAGCTGTTAGAAAGTCTTCATTTGTTTGAAGAGACTATTGTAAAGAGTAATGCACCGATGAAGGTGCGCTGTGGCAACGACGTCCAGCCCTCTTCTCTTAATGCGTTGGTATAGCGCATTAAGAGAAGAGGGACTGGACGTTTTTTTATGCCTAGCATTTATATACGTATATACGGCGTTCACGTTTGACCCGAGGAGGTGTTATGCGAGGGGCAGAAGCAGGGCAGCAGTCCAAAACGACGCAGCGAGCCAAAACCACATGCCCCTACTGCGGTGTTGGCTGTGGCGTGATGGCGACCGTTGAAGCAGGCACGCTGAGCGCCGTCGAGGGTGACCGTGAACATCCCGCTAACTACGGGCGGCTGTGTGTCAAAGGTACTGCGTTGCACGAAACCCTGGGTGAGCAAGGCCGTCTCACGCATCCTCGGGTGGATGGCATTGAGGTCTCATGGGATGCCGCGCTAAGCGCCACCGCTGATCGTTTAACTACTTTGCGTTCCGAGCATGGCAATCACAGTGTGGCGGCGTATCTCTCCGGCCAACTGTTAACGGAAGATTACTATGTGGCCAATAAGCTGTTTAAAGGCTTCTTGGGTACGCCCCATTTAGATACAAATTCGCGGCTCTGCATGGCGTCCGCGGTGGCCGGGTACAAGCGCGCCTTTGGTGCGGATGCGGTGCCGTGTAACTACGAGGATTTGGAAGAGGCGGAGCTGGTGGTGCTGGTGGGGTCCAATCTCGCCTGGAATCATCCGGTGCTTTATCAGCGTATTAAAGTCGCTAAAGAGCGCAATCCGCTGATGCGTTTGGTAGTGATCGACCCGCGGGTGACGGATAGCTGTGAAATCGCCGATCTCTACCTGGGCATCAAGCCGGGGACGGATGCTTACCTGTTTAACGGCCTGCTGGCGTGGATGGCACAGCGTCGCAAGCTCGATACCCGCTACCTTGAGCGCCACACCGAAGGGTTTGACGATGCCCTGACGGCGGCCCAGCAAACCACGGGCTCGGTGGCGGAAGTCGCAGTGGCCTGCGATGTTGACCCCGAACGACTGGAAACCTTTTACTACTGGTTTGCCAGCCAGCTGCATGTAGTCACGCTTTACTCTCAAGGCGTTAACCAATCCTCCAGCGGTACCGATAAGTGCAACGCCATTATCAACTGCCACCTGGCGGGCGGCAAAATCGGCTTGCCGGGGGCAGGGCCGTTCTCCATTACCGGCCAGCCCAACGCCATGGGTGGCCGCGAAGTGGGTGGGCTGGCCAACCAGCTAGCCGCGCATATGGATTATCACACGTCAGGCGGACGCGATCTGGTTAGCCGTTTTTGGACCACCGAGAGCCTTACGCCGATCCTGCCGGAAGGGCCGGGTTTTAAAGCGGTGGAGCTGTTTGAAGCTATCGAGCGCGGTGAAATAAAAGCGCTGTGGGTAATGGCCACCAACCCCGCGATTAGTCTGCCCGACGCGGCGCGAGTTCGCGCTGCCCTGCAAAAGTGCCCGCTGGTCATCGTTTCCGAGTGCGCCGCCCACACCGACCTGTTGCCTTATGCGGATATCGTGCTGCCTGCCTCGGGGTGGTCGGAAAAAGATGGCACCGTCACCAACTCCGAGCGGTGTATTTCTCGTCAGCGAGGCATGCTAGCGCCCCCCGGGGAAGCGCGCCATGACTGGTGGATTATAGGCGAGGTGGCGAAACGCCTGGGGTTTGCCGAAGCGTTTAACTACGTGCACCCCTGGGAAATTTTTGACGAGCACGCTCGACTGTCAGGGTTTGAAAACGGTGTTGATAACAGCGCGTGGCCCGGCAGCCCGCAGCGATTGTTTGATATATCTGGATTGGTGGGCCTGGGGCGGGATGGCTACGACGCCTTAGCACCTATTCAATGGCCGGTCACAAAGGCCGCACCCCATGGCACTGCCCGGCTGTTTGAGGATGGCCAATTTGCCACCGCCAACGGTCGCGCCAAACTGCTGGCGATCCAGCCTCAAGGGCCTGAACAGACACTGAGTAAAGCCTATCCGCTGCGTCTGAACACTGGACGAATTCGTGATCAGTGGCACACCATGACCCGGACGGCGCGTGCACCACGGTTGATGAATCACCGCGCGGAGCCTTTCATGGATATACACCCGGACGATGCCCGCGTCGCTGGTGTTATCGATCAGGGATTGGCAGTGTTAACCGCCGCGAAAGGCGAGTTTCGCGCTCGGGTACGGGTATCCAATGCCCAACGCCGCGGTGAGGTCTTTGTGCCCATCCACTGGACTGACTGTTTTACCCGCCAGGCCAGAAGCAGCGCGTTGATCGATAGCATCACCGATCCGCTCTCTGGGCAGCCGGAGTCGAAGCACGGCGCTGTTGCTTTGGCGCCTCTGGCTACTGATTGGCAGGCCACCCTATTGGTCGCCGAAGGGGCAACGGAATCAACGCCTTGGCGCACCAGTGCCTACTGGGCCCGTATTCCCATGCGTGGCTGTCAGCGCTGGCAGCTTGCCAATACGCAGTCGATCAACGACTGGTTGGCGCAACTGAAAACGTGGTTGCCCGGCGATATATCGGTCGTCAGCCAAGACCCGGCTAACGGACGGCTGCGCGCCGCCTGCGTGGAAAATGGCCAACTGCGCTGGTGGCTGATGGTCGGCCCACCCAAAGAGTTGCCAGGGTTAGCGTGGCTGGAAGCGCGTTTTAACGAGACGTCGCTTAGCGATACCCATCGCCGTCGACTATTGGCCGGCTGCGACGATGGCGCCACGGATACTGGCCCGGTAGTCTGCAGTTGCCATCAGGTGGGTCAAACCACCATTGCCAACGCTATCCGTGCAGGCGATACCAGCATTGAAGCGCTGGGCGCCAGGCTCGCCTGTGGCACCCAGTGCGGTAGCTGTATTCCCGAATTGAAATCACTTATTGAAGAGGAGCGGCCCCATGCTCGCACTAAGCAATCCCTTACTACAGAAGTGGTTTAACGCCGTGATGCGGTTATCGCACCGTGCGATGTCGCCGTTGGTTCAGCATGCTGCTGATATACGTTTGCCACTGAGTGGTGATTGCCGCGCGGGGCAGGTTTACTTGGTGGGGGCTGGCAGCGGCGATGCAGAGTTGTTAACCCTCAAGGCGGCCCGACTGTTAATGCAGGCAGACGCCGTGGTGTATGACCGCTTGGTCGGCGACGAGGTGTTGGCGTTGATTCCCCAGGGCAGCGAGCGCTACTACGTGGGCAAAGCCCGTGGCCATCACAGCGTTCCCCAGGCAGAGATTGGCGCGCTGATGATTAAACTGGCACAAGCAGGTAAATCGGTAGTGCGCCTTAAGGGCGGCGACCCTGCAGTTTTCGCGCGGATGGGTGAAGAGCTGGATGCCCTGGCTGCCGCTCATATCCCTGCCGCTATAGTGCCGGGGATTACCGCCGCCTCCGCTGCCGCCGCTTGCATGGGTATTCCATTAACGGACCGTGGCCATGCGCAGCAACTGCGCTTTGTGACCGCCCAGTTGTGCCGCGAAGACGGTACGCCAGACTGGGCGTCGCTGGCGCGCAAAGATGAAACCCTGGTGTTTTATATGGGCCTTTCAAAAGTGGCGGCAATTTGTGAGGGCTTGCGTCAGGCGGGCATGCCCGATGAGTGGCCCATCATGCTGGTGGCCAACGCCAGCCAGCCTGAACAGCAGTCCCTGGTGGGCTCACTTGCTGATATGCCAGAGAAGCTTGATGCCCACCCCTTGCCATCTCCTTGCTTGATTATGGTGGGTAGTGTGGTGGAGCGGGTCGCTAGGTCGCCCGTGGCGTTGGCCGCCGCATGTGATGCCAGCGAAGGCGCTCGTTAGCCAATGGCAACACTGACCATTTCGCTCGGCCAGCATTCGGATAAAGGGCGCAAGCCGAGTAATCAGGATTTTTTTGGCGCTTACCTACCCAATGAGCCTCAGCGCTCGACTAAAGGGATTGCGATCGCATTAGCGGATGGGATCAGCAGCAGCGACGTGAGCCGCGAAGCGAGCGAAGCGGCGGTGGGCGGTTTTTTGACAGACTACTACGCCACTCCGGCCACCTGGGTAGTTAAAACCTCGGCCCAGCGGGTACTGCAAGCTACCAATGCCTGGCTTTATGCCCAAACCCGTCAAAGCCAGTACCGCTACAACTTGGATCGTGGCTATGTATGTACCCTGAGCGCGATGGTGATTAAGTCCACCACCGCACACCTGTTCCACGTTGGTGATAGTCGCATTTATCAATTGGTAGGAAAAACGCTGGAGCCGTTGACGGAGGACCACCGCTTCTGGGCCTCGCGGGAAGTCAGTCATTTAAGCCGCGCCATGGGGGCCAGTCAGCACCTGGAGTTGGATTATCGTGCAGTACCGATCACTAAAGACGATGTGTTTGTAATCGCCACCGACGGTGTTTATGAGTGGTTAACCGGCACAGAAATGGCTACGTTAATTCATGCCCACTGGGGGGATCTTGAGGCGGCGGCAGAATCGCTTATCGCGGCTGCCATCGATAACGGTAGCGACGATAACCTCACCGTGCAGATAGTGCGCATTGATAGCCTGCCAGACTCGCACGCCAATGAACTCTACGCAGCGCTAAGCACTCTACCGTCACCGTCTGAATTGCGTGCAGGGAGTGAGTTAGACGGCTACCGCATTGTGCGTCAACTGCATGCCAGCAGCCGCAGCCATGTCTACCTGGCGGAAGACGTCATCAGTGGCGAAAAGGTGGCGCTGAAAACGCTTTCTACCGAGCTAAGCCAAGACCCGGCGAGCATTGAACGATTTGTGCGCGAGGAGTGGATAGCCCGGCGCATTGACAATGTCAACGTTCTCAAAGCACCCACTCAAGAGCGGCCACGTCACTATCTTTATACGGTGTTGGCCTATATCGACGGGCAAACCCTAACCCAGTGGATGCGCGATCACCCCGACGCAGAATTAGCCAGTGTACGCCCCATCGTCGAGCAAATTGCCAAAGGACTGCGCGCCTTTCATCGCCTGGAAATGTTGCATCAAGATTTACGTCCCGACAACGTCATGATTGATCGCCAGGGTACGGTGAAGCTGATTGATTTTGGCGCAGCCAAGGTGGCGGGTATCGCCGAAGCGGCAGGCGAAGGGCAGCCCAGTAACGATATTTTGGGCACCGCTCAATACACCGCGCCGGAGTATTTTCTGGGAGAAGGCGGGTCGCCGCAGGGGGATCAATACTCTCTGGCCGTTATCACTTATCAAATGCTAACCGGCACGCTGCCTTATGGCACCGAGGTAGCCAAAACCAGAACGCGGGCGGCGCAACATAAGCTTGCCTACCAATCGGCGCTCAGCGAAAACCGGGAACTACCCGCCTGGGTGGATGAAGTGCTTAAAAAAGCACTGCACCCCAGCCCTCACAAGCGTTATCCAGCGCTGTCGGAGTTTGTTTTTGAACTGCGCTCCCCAAGCACTGAGGTGCTTAAGCGCGCCCAGTTACCACTACTAGAGCGCGATCCGGTACTTTTTTGGAAAGGTGTATCTCTGGCGTTAGCTATTGTGGTGATTGCCCTATTAGTACGTTAGGGGTGGCTAAGAGGATGCTATCAGCGGGCATCGTCGAAGCGGTCAACGAGGCGTAGGGTGGGGAAAATTTTCATCCAGGCACCCACCACCGCTAGTGTTCCGACACCGCCAATGATAGCCGCGGGTACAGCACCAAACCATGCCGCCATGCTGCCAGCGCGGAACTCACCTAACTCATTACTGGAACCGATAAACAGCATATTGACCGCATTGACACGCCCGCGCATTTCATCGGGAGTGGCAAGCTGAACCAGGGTCATGCGGACATAAACGCTAATCATATCGGCGGCGCCGGCCACTAGCATGGCCATCATCGAGAGCCAAAAAAACGTCGAAAAGGCGAACACGAGATTGGCAACGCCAAATGTCGCCACCGCCACAAACATCACTAAACCAGCGCGGCGTTTAATGC
The DNA here is from genome assembly GCF_059448525.1 of Vreelandella sp. ssv. Lineage (NCBI taxonomy): Bacteria > Pseudomonadati > Pseudomonadota > Gammaproteobacteria > Oceanospirillales > Halomonadaceae > Vreelandella > Vreelandella sp. ssv. The sequence continues at coordinate 909,518 of NZ_CM182545.1, forward strand.
CACGTATGCCTAAGTACAATCCCATTAGCAGCGCGCCAACCGCAATAGCGCTTCGTAGTGCGCCTAACCCTTCCGGTCCAACGTGAAGTACTTCCTGGGCGTAGATGGGGAGCAGCGCCACGACCCCGCCCAATAACACCGCAAATAGATCCAGCGAAATAGCGCCCAGAATAATCGGCTGGTAGCGAATATAACGAATGCCCGCCGTAAAGCGTTTGATGGCAGTACTTTCCAGTGTTTTAGAGATTTCTGCATAGCGAATAGGCACCGGCGTCAGCAGCACTAGCGCCACAACAAAGCATCCTAAACATACGCTATAAGCTAGGCTGCCGCCGCCCGCGCCATACAGAATGCCGCCCAAAAGTGGGCCGCCAATCACGGCAGTTTTCATGATGGAGCTATTCAACGCAATGGCAGAGGCAAGCTGCGCGCGGGGCACAATGTTGGGCAGCAAGCTTTGTAAGGCAGGACCGGTAAAGGCTCGAGCCGCGCCAAACAGTGCCAGCACCGCGTAAAAGCCACCTACATTTCGGCTTCCATTCAGCGAAAGCGTGAGCAATAGCGCGCTGCATACTCCTTGTACTACCCAGCTAAATTGCAAAATGCGTTTGCGTGAGAAACGGTCAACGAAATCTCCTGCAGGAAGCAGAAGCAGCACCATGGGTAGAAACTGGGCTAACCCCACATAGGCCAGGGCCATAGGGTCACGGGTGATGTCGTAGACTTGCCAGGCCACCACAATGGCCTGAATCTGCATGGCAAATACCGCGGCTAAGCGCGATAGCAAAAAACTCAAAAAGCCCGATTGGCGATGAAGTGGTAATAAAGGGTCTATTGTGTTGATGGGGACATCGGTAGAAGGGGTCATAGCGTCGTCATGATAGGCGAATTTCACTAGCGAAGGGTTGAAGTAGGGCGGCTGACACCCAATGTTAGTTAACACGCTATCAATAGAAAAGGATGTTAATGATGCAAAATGTAATGCCTAACCCCGGTTTCGGTACCTTTCGCCTGGAAGGCGATACGCTAAAGCAGAGCATCCATGCGGCGCTTGATGCGGGGTATCGGCACATCGATACGGCACAGTTTTATGGTAATGAAGCCGGCGTAGGGGAGGCGATTCATGACAGTGATGTGCACCGCAGCGATATTTTCCTCACCACCAAGGTGTGGTTTGACAACCTTGAGCCTGCCACGCTTAAGGCCAGCGTAGATGAAAGTCTTCAGAAATTGGGTACAGGTTACGTTGATCTGCTGTTGATTCACTGGCCGTCACCCAAAAATGAAGTGCCGATGGTAGATTATTTGACGGCGCTTAAAGAAGTCAAAGCAGAAGGTAAAGCGCGCCATATTGGTATTTCCAATTTCACCTGCGAACAGGTGGACGAAGCGATTAGTATTCTGGGCGAAGGTGAAATTCTGACCAATCAGATCGAAGTTCACCCTTTTCTTCAAAACCGTAAATTAGTTGATCACTGCGAGCATCAAGGTATTCAGGTCACCGCCTTTATGCCACTGGCAGTGGGCAAAGTAATGGAAGATCCGACTCTTCAGAAAATTGCCGACGCCCATGGCGTAACGCCTGCGCAAATTACCCTGGCCTGGATAAAACAACGCAATATGATCACCATTCCTTCTTCCACTAAGGCACGTAATATTCAAAGCAATATTTCCGCTTTTGATTTAGTGTTAAGCGACAGTGAAATGGCAGATATTGCCATGTTGGATCGCCAAGAGCGTATCGCTAATCCCGACTTTGCGCCCGCGTGGGATGAGTAAGTGGACTGAATAATTAAGGCTTGGAACGCTAAAATTTAATAGCTGTCCTAACGGATGTTTGCCATTGGCAGGCATCCTTAAATTAGCGGAGAACATGATGAAACAGCGCAAGATTCAAGATAACGCGTTAAAAGCGCAGCTACGAACACCGATGTTCAAAATGCAGCAGCAAACGCCTAAAAAGGGTAAGGGCAGCTACTCACGTAAAGGGCGCATCACCAGTGCAGGCGCTAAGCAGGGATATAGCCAAGCCGCTTGAACTAGGTTTCATGCATCGGGCGATTTGGCTATATCTCTGAATTATCTTCTACACGATCCTCTAACGATGAGAGGCCCCGGCCACTCCCTGTGACCGGGGCGACGGCTACGCCAAACTACTCCCGCAATGTGGACACGTGTCATAAGCCTCGCGGGTTTCAGCCTTATGGCGCTGGTTGAGCAGGGTTGGCTCCACTACACCGTGAATGGATACCAATTGGCCCTGCTCCCAGCGTAGGCCGATATCGTTTAGCAGATGAGGGTCGTGCAAGCGTGGGTCTTCGTAAAGACGACGCTGAGTACGAGAATGGGTAAAAGCATTAACCAGTTTACGAGTGATCGTTGCCACTGTCATGGGGTCGGTCTCCTTGGTTAGGAGGCCGGGCAACATCGCGGTCAGGAAAGATCAAAAGTAACGATAAAACACATGGCCGCGACACCTGCCGCGGCCAATTTTCTCAATAAATATCTGGCGCGCGACAATAAGCTGATACCGCATTATTAATAATGCGATGCAGCTTATTCATTCGTGTAACGCGGATTTGCCAGCGCATGAGAAGGTCTCGTTAATAAAAAACTAAGCTACCTTTTATAGGCAGCTCTTTTCTTTTAACCGATGATTATAAGAGCGTCAACTTATTTAACCGCCTCTTCTGGCGTGGTGATTTGACAGGTCTCCATCCGGTATCCTGACTGATACACACTTCTGAGCCGCAGCCCATGACGACCATCCAGTTCCAATTTTCGGCGTAGGCGACTTACGTGGGTGTCCACGGTACGCGTCGAAACATCCCCTTTAATGCCCCACACCAACTCTAATAAATGCGCACGGGTGATAAGTTCGCCGATTTTTGAGAAGAAAAGGGCGGCTAACCGATACTCACGTTCGGTTAAATCAACGGGGTTGTCCGCCACGCTGATATAGTGCTCCTCAGTATGCATAGTAAAGATATTGGGGCAGGTTGGTGCGGCGCGTGGAGTGGCATAGCCTGAGCGTCTACCTAATGCGCTCACTCTGGCAATCAGTTCGCTGGGGCGAAGGGGCTTGGCGAGAAAGTCATCGGCGCCTTGCTCCAGGGCTTTAACAACATCGTCTTCGCCCTGGCTGGCGGTAATAAACAGGATTGGCCCACGCCAGCTGTCGTGCTGGCGAAGATGAGCCACTACATCCATGCCATCGCTGTCGGGTAGGCGCCAATCGATAATCAGCAGGTCAAAGCTGTGCTGCTGTGTCGCCCGGCGAAGCTCGCTTGAGCGGCTAAACAGCGAAACTTGGTGCTCTGCCGTTAGTAGGCACTGTTCAATAAAGGCCTGTTGGTCGAGGTCATCTTCAAGTACGCCAATATGCATGGTGATTTTCCGTATTATCGTTTTATAAACGTCACACGCGTAGAAGCGGCAAGCTCATACGTTAAGCTTAGTTGATGATGATGCGTTGACACAAAGGTTCACAGTTTATCCGCAGACGGCCGATATATACTCATTGCACTATTTAATCGCTAATACCGAGGTGCAGCCCAATGTGTCGTTCTTTGTTTCTCAAATTCAGGGCGGGCATCGTCGCGATGGGTATGGCCTTGCTGTCATTCCAGGCTATTGCCTTGGAAGTACCTGAAGGCCCGGCGGTATTGGTAGTGAGTGGAAAGGTGGGGCAGACTAATGTGGGTGACGAAGCCCATTTTGATAAAGCGATGTTAGAAAGCTTAGGGCAGCACGAAACGGTTACCCGTACGCCCTGGCACGACGGCGTGATTAGCTTCTCCGGCCCATTGGTGCGAACTATTCTGGAAGCCGTCGATGCTGAGAGGGAGGATATTCGTATTGTAGCGTTGAATGAGTACGCCGCGACAGTGCCCATCAGTGATTTTGAGAATTACGATGTCATTCTTGCCATGACTGCAAACGGTAAACCGCTGCGAATTCGCGACCAGGGGCCGCTGTTTGTCATTTACCCTTTTGACCAGCACCCTGAGCTGCTAAATGAAGAGATATTTTCGCGCTCTGTGTGGCAGGTGGCGCGCATCGACGTCGAATAAAATAATCGGACAATTGCCATGCTGGCCTTATTGAAGTTCTTTTTTGCCCGGAGCACCAGGGTCGCTACATTTTCAGCGATCCTTTTTTTTCTTTCGGCGCTAACCACTGGCGGGATTATTTATAGCCGTCAACACGTGCTGGAGAATCGGCTGCTCGAAAACGTTTTATGGGCTGGCTATCAGTTTGACCGAGAGGTGCGCGAATTGCGCCTCTCACTATTCGAAACGAGTGCCGGGAGCGCCACGGTTGATGATGTGTTGCTGCGTTACGAAATTCTTTACAGTCGGCAATCGCTTTTTTTTCAAGGTGAAATAGGAAAGCTTGTGGCGAAACTTGAGACTGTTGAGGCGGTCATTCAACAAACTCAAACCCACATTTTAGAGATGGAAATCCTACTCGAAGCGGTATGGAACGACCCTGCTCAGTTAAATAGCGAATTAACGGCGACTCTCCTGCAAAAAACGGCTGAGCTACAGCAACTCACCGGTAACATTTTGAACGAAACTAACGCCCATCTTTCCAAAATGCACAGTGAGGAACACCGCGCCTTGACGCGTCTCTACGGGTTGGTGCTGTTGCTTATCGTCTTGTTAATGTTTTCAGGCGGTATGCTGGTTCGCGCGCTAATTATAGAAGGGCGCTTCAGCCATAGTAAGGCTCGGGCGTTAGAAACCAAGAGCCAAGAGTTAAATGAGGTAGCCAAACGAGCAGAGAAAGCGAGCCTCGCAAAATCAGAGTTTATGGCGGTGATGAGTCATGAAATTCGGACCCCGTTAAATGGCGTCGTGGGTATGGCGGATTTGTTAAGCGAGGAGGTTAAAACACCTAAAGCAGAGACTTATTTGGCGGCATTGAAGCGTAGTGCCGAGAGCCTACGTGCGGTGATTAACGATATTCTCGATTACACCAAAATTGAGTCGGGACGCCTCGATCTGGATATCCAGCCGTTTGATCTCCACCAATGCATTGACCAGCTTTGTGAAAGCTATACCCTTCGCGGACCGAGGGCAAAGGTCGCCTTTAGTTACGCGATCGATCCGGCACTACCTCGCTATGTGTTGGGAGACATCGCGCGGCTGCGCCAAGTCATGATGAACTTAATCAATAATGCTTTAAAGTTCACGGAAGAGGGATTCGTTAAGTGCCAGGTAAAGCCTCTTGGGGACGATAATATTTTAGTGGAGGTACACGATACTGGCTGTGGTATCGCGGAAGCGGATCAAACGCAGCTCTTCTCAGCTTTCTCGCAAGTGGATACCTCAATGGCGCGTCGTCATGAAGGCACCGGGCTTGGTCTCGCAATCTGTAAACGGTTGGTCGAGGTTATGCAGGGCGATATAGGCGTTAACAGCCAGCTGGGACTAGGTAGTCGGTTTTGGTTCACCGTCAGCCTACCGGAAACCGAACCTGTGGCGATTTATCAAAGCGGTGAACACCCGCGAGCAATCACCCCCCATCATATTTTGGTGGTAGAAGATAATCCGCTAAATCAAACGGTGGCTCGCGTCATGCTTGAACGCCTTGGCCAGCAAGTGACTGTTGCAGATAACGGACAGGAAGCGCTCGATCAGTTGAAAGCAGACCATGGCCGGTTTGATTTGGTGTTAATGGATATGCAGATGCCCAAGCTGGATGGCACAGAAACCACCCAACGTTGGCGCGATTATGAAGCTGTACATCAATTGCCTAAGCTGCCCATAGTGGCGATGACCGCCAATGTGATGCCTGAGCACCGAGAGCGCTGCATGCAAAGCGGCATGGACGATATGATCCATAAGCCTTTTACGCGCGATGAGTTGTATCAGGTGATTAGCCGCTATCTCTCAAACGACGAAAGCGCTGAGTCTGTCAGCACTCACGCTACTGTTCCTACTAAACGGCCCGAATCGCTGGGCGATAGTATTGGGGCGGTGCAAGTGCTCGATAAGCGTCTTTGCGAAGAGCTGCTAAGCACTTTTGAACCCAAGGCTCTGGATGCGCTGCTGACCACGTTTTTAACGCGGCTTGATGAGCGTGTCGCTCGCCTTAACGGCTACTGGCAGTCAGAAAATCGCCAGGCTATGGGCCAGGAGGCGCATTCATTGAAGGGAGCTGCGGCCTCTCTCGGCTGTGCTGCTATTGCTGAGCAAGCCAGCCAGTTGGAACAAGCGGCGTTAAAAGCGCCGCTGAATGAGCTGGCCATTTATGTGGAGCGATTAGCGGCACTGCACACCTCTACACAGCAAGCGTTACAGCGAGAAAGCATGCTCTCGTCCTGAGCAACCATTACTTGGGCCTGTGATTGCTCGCACATCCAAGCGTTAAAGGCAGCCGCGGTGAGTGGTCGAGAAATAAAGTAACCCTGACCCACCGCGCAACCTGCTTCGACCAACATGGCGTGTTGTGCTGCTGTTTCGATCCCCTCGGCGACTACCGTCAGCCCAAGGCGTTTGCCTAATTCGATGATGGATACTGTGATGGCAAAAGCGTCGTTGTCCTGGTCGATCAGAGAGACAAAACTGCGATCAATTTTTAGCTCGCTGAAAGGCAGTCGGTAGAGCTGAGTTAATGAAGAGTGACCGGTACCAAAATCATCTAATGCCAGTTTGCAGCCCTTCTTTCGCAACGCTTTAAACACATGGCGAGCAAATCCCAAACACTCCACGCCTACCGTTTCAGTGAGCTCCAGAGTGATATTGCTAAGCACGGCTTGGTGCTGCTGGGTGAGCTGGTCAAACGCTTCGAGTACGCCTTCTGCTAGAATAAAAGCTGCCGGTATATTGATTGAGAGGTTTAAGTTCCAACCTTGCGATAGCCATTGGGTTTGTTGCTGCAGGGCAAGCTCCAACACGTACCAAGTGAGTGCTACCATCTGCCCACTCTGCTCTGCCAGGGGGATAAAGCTATCCGGGTAGAGCACTCCGCGTTGAGGATCTTGCCAGCGAACCAACGCTTCAACGCCAATAACTTGGTCTTGTTGAGGCACGTGCTGAAGGTCGACTTGGGGCTGAAAGGCTAGAAACAGCTGTTTTTCACGAATGGCCTTCGCCAGGTCATCGCTTGTGGGCGCTTTGGGGGCTGTTTTTAATGGTTGAAGGAATAGTGCTAGGTCAGTGAGTAGCTTGGCTTTGGGCAGAAATCCGAGCATGTGGAAGCCCATTTTCTTTCCTGCTGCAATGGCACTTGCCGAGGTTTCTGCCGAGCCACTGCTGATCAATAGGATTGAAGCTTTTAGGTGTAAATCGTATAGATAGTCGAGAATATCCAGGCCTGTAAACTCGCCAAGCCCAAAATCAAGCAGGATGAGCTCGGCATTGAGTAGAGCTGGTTGTCGCGCGAGTTCCTCTAGGCTGCCCGCTGTAACGACCTCATATCCCAGCTGGAGCAATAACATCTTACCCAGCAATTGCACATCAAGATCATCATCAATAATTAAAGCATTCGACAGCATAGTGGTTCTCTTGATGCCCCATACTCTTAACGATCAGTTATCGATTTGCGCGATAGTTCGAAAGGACACTGCTTTATAGCTAAGCGGTAAAATTCCTTGGGCTTATGTAAGCCCAAGGAAGCATAGAGACAGTCTGTTTAGAACGACTCCCATTCAGGTTGCTGGGGAGTCGCCAGTCTACGTGGAGGCGCAGGCAAGGGCTTATTAGCCGCAGGGGCAAGCGCTGCTTGGCCAAGAGTTGGTTGCTCGTTAGCATTGCTGAGCTTGAAGGCCCCCACCAGCACGCCCAGTCGGTCGGCTTGTTCTCTTAGCTCTGCCGCAGCAGCGCTGGACTCTTCCACCATCGAGGCGTTGTGTTGGGTCATGCTGTCCAACTCGTTGACCGCGTCGTTGACTTGCCCAATACCCACACTCTGCTCTTTCGCGCCGGCGCTAATTTCGGCAATCACGTCAGCCACACGTTCAATGCTTTTTACCATCTCCTGCATGGTTACGCCGGTTTGTTTCACTTGGTCGACGCCCGCCTTTGTGCGGCTTAAGGAGGTATTGATCAAAGTGGCAATGTTTTTGGAGGCATCACTGGAGCGGCTGGCCAATATGCGCACCTCTTGCGCGACCACTGCAAAGCCTCGGCCATGTTCACCCGCGCGGGCAGCCTCCACCGACGCATTTAGCGCCAGGATATTGGTTTGAAAAGCGATGCTATCAATGAGGCTAACGATATTGCTGATTTCTGATGAAGAGTCGTTAATCGTCCCCATAGTCTGCTCAACAGCCTTCATTGAATGCAAACCTTGCTGTGCGAACTCTTTGGTTGAAAGTGCGAGCTGGTCAGCCTGCTGGGCGGAGTCTGAGGCGTTGTTGACCACCGCTGCTATTTGCTCCATCGAAGCAGAGGTTTGCTGCAAGTTCGCAGCGGCTTGCTCGGTGCGTGCTGCAAGTTCTTGACTGCCTTTAGCAATTTCAGTGGATGCATGCTGAAGGCTCACTGTGCTGCTGCTAACTGACTGAAGCGTATCGTCAATACGTTTAATAAAGGCGTTAAACTGTTGTGCCAATTCACCAATTTCATCGCGTCGCTTGTTATCAATCCGCGCGGTTAAATCGCCATCGCCTTCGGTAATATCTTTAATACGACCGCTGATTTGGCGGATAGCCCGAGACATCATTAGCGGCCCTAATAGCGCAATTAGCGTTGCTGCAATAAAGATGATTAATGCAATAATGATAGTAGAGGTTTGTTGTACTTGAATTCTATTAACTACCGCTGCTTCTGCTTGTTTAATGGCCGTCTCAATATTCATTCCTGACACATCGTATACATCGCGCAGTGCACTAAAATTAGCGAGTGATGAGCCGGATAGCATAGTTAATGCTGCTGCGGAGTTGCCGCTTCGATGCAACTCAAATACACGCGTTGCCTCTTGTTGCCAATCGCTATACAACGTTTCAAAGTTGGCTAGTTGTGTGGTTAATTCTGGGTAGTCCTGCATATATTCGGCATACTGGCCCATGCGGTCATAAGCCTGCTGTGAATTCTCTTCGAATTCGGTGATTAGCGCCGATGCACGCTCCGTGCCGGGGTCTGCTAACAGGTACTCGATCTCAGCTACCCGAGCTTGGTACAGGTCTCTATCGGCATTGAGTACGGTGGAGCTAGCAGGAATATAATTTTTAATAAACGTATCTAAGCGACCCTTTACCATGTTAACGAGCAGCGCATCGGCTACCACAATAGCCAGTAGTGCTAACGCAACGCTTATAAAGGCAAGAGCATACTTAACTTTTATCTGATGAAGGCGGTTCATATGTGCCATTCCTGTAGTGGAAAACGATGAGAGCACATTACCTTTAAAGTATTATTTTGGTCGATAGTTTAATGATACTTGTCACTTTTGTTTACGTTCCGCCTTTTAGTTAGCTGTATAACATTTTTTATGATTATAATAAGAACGATTTATATTTGAGAGTTTATTTATATCCAGCCGCTTGTAGTTGAAAAAGGTTCGCATAACGGCCATTTTCAGCAAGCAACTCTTCATGGGTGCCACGCTCGATAATATGCCCCTGATCTATAACAACAATGAGATCAGCACTGCGTACTGTCGAGAATCGGTGCGAGATCAGTATCGCCATTTTATCGCGGCTGTGTTCACGAAAACGGGTGAATACTTCGGCTTCTGCGGCGGCATCCATGGCGGCAGTGGGTTCATCGAGCACGATGATATCCGCATTTTCGCGCATGTACGCTCTGGAAAGGGCAATTTTTTGCCATTGGCCGCCGGAGAGCTCCTGGCCATTTTTAAACCAACGTCCCAGCTGGGTTTTGTAACCGTTAGTCATGCGCGTAATAAACTCATCCGCCATGCCGTGACGAGCGGCGTTCTGCCAACGTTCTTGGTCATTAAAGGCATGAGTATCGCCGACACCAAGGTTTTCGCCCACCTGCAACTGATAGCGCACAAAGTCCTGAAAGATAACACCGGTGCGCTCACGCAGTGCTTGAGCGCTCCAGTCACGTAGGTCGCTACCGTCTAACAGAATTCGGCCCTGTGTAGGCTGGTAGAGCCGCGTTAACAGTTTGATCAGGGTGGTCTTGCCTGAGCCGTTTTCACCCACCAAAGCCAAGCTCTGCCCAGGGGAGAGGTGCAGCGAAATATCGTGTAGAACAGCAGCGCCGCCAGGGTAGGAGAAGCTAACGTTCTCAAAACGTAGCCCATCCCCCGGCTGTGCACCCTGGGTTAGCGTGCCGCTTTCGGCTTCAACCGGTTGCTCCAGGTACTCATAAAGATTGGATAGATAAAGGTTATCTTCGTACATGCCGCTAATGGCAGTAAGGCTGGCGGAGAGCGCCGCCTGGCCCTGTTTGAAGACCATCAAATACATGGTCATTTGGCCCAGCGTGAGCGCCCCGGCAATTGTTTCGATCACTACCCAGCCATAGGCCAAATAAAACGTTAGAGTGCCGAGCAAGCCGAGCAGAAACCCCCAGCTTTCCCGGCGAAGGGTTAAACGACGATCTTCTGCAAACAGCTGGGTGAAAATATCGCGGTAGCGCTTAAGAAATAGCCCTTCAAGACCAAAGAGCTTGACCTCTTTAATACTGTCTTCCCGAGCGAGTACCGTCTCTAAATAAATCTGCATGCGGGTTTGTGGCGAGCGCCATCGGAACAGGCGAAAAGCATCGCCCGAGAATTTGGCCTCCGATACAAATACTGGCAGAGCGCCAGCGACCAGGATCAGCAGGGCCCAAGGAGAGAACTGCACCAGCAGTACGCCAAAGCTACCGAGAGAGATGGCATTTTGCAGCAGCCCAAAGGTTTTGTTCACTAGCGCAAGCGGGCGCGTAGACGCTTCACGCCGTGCCCGGGTGAGCTGGTCGTAGAGCTCTGAATCTTCGAATTGGCTAAGGGACAGCGTGCCTGCCTTTTCCAGAATCATGACGTTGACCTTCTGACCCAATAGCGCTCTTAACAGCGACTGCTGGGCTGAAAGGCCGCGCTGGGCCAGCGCGATTAATCCAATGATCAGCGCCTCAATAGCCACTAGCTTCAATACGGGGGTAATAGACGTCAACAGGTTGGGGTCTGAAGCGGCTTGATGAGCGTCCATGGCACTGACCACGCCATCCACAATCAATTGGCCTACCCAGGCTGCGACGGCGGGAAGCACCCCCGCGACCAACGTGCACAGTGCTAGGCCAAGCATCATCCATCGGGAGGTTTCCCACACCAAGCCAAGCGCGCGCCGACTGTATCGGAAGACGCCCAAAAAGCTGCTTATCGGTGAGGAGGTAGATTCAGAGGGTGGTGGTGACATAGTTGGACAGGCAAGCATCTAGCAAAAAAGGAGTGCCATGATGCGGTGGTTAAGCGTGGATAGCCAGCTCAACCGCCGGTTGCCTTCAACGGCAGCGCGGCGGAGAGAAAATTACATGTATAGATCCTTTTCAGGGCAACAATTTACCAGGGAAGCACTGCCCCGTCGGTGCGCGGCTCGGTGCCGCCTTGCAGTACGCCCGTTTCAGGGTCGCGTAGAATGATTTGCCCACGGCCAAAGCTGATGGAATCGGCGACTTTAACGATGTCGTGGCCTCGGCGGGCCAGCGCAAGCGCTAAGTGATTAGGGAAGTCGGCCTCGACTTCGATGGTTTTGCCTTTGGTCCACTTCCAACGTGGCATATCAAGGGCAGCTTGGGGGTTAAGCTGATCTTCTAGCATCGCCGTTACCACCTGCACATGACCTTGGGGCTGCATATAGCCGCCCATCACACCAAACGGCCCAACGGCTTGGTTATCTTTGGTGATAAAGCCGGGGATGATGGTGTGATAGGTGCGTTTGCCGGGCGCCAAAGCATTAGGGTGCTGCGGGTCGAGTGAGAACGACCAACCACGGTTTTGCAGGCTGATGCCAGTGCCGGGAACGACCATGCCCGAGCCAAAGCCTTTAAAGTTACTTTGAATCAGTGACACCATATTGCCATCGCTGTCAGCCGTCGCGAGATACACCGTGCCGCCCTGAATCGGGTTGCCGTGTACTGGGTCAACCGCCTTTTCGCCAATCAGTGCAGCCCGCGATTTCAAATAGTCGTCGGCCAGCATCTGGTCAATGGTGGGGCGCATAGCATTCAGGTCGGTCACATGTGCGAAGCCATCGACATAGGCCAGTTTGGTGGCTTCAATACGACGGTGTAGCGTTTCCACCGGATCTCGCCCTTCTTCGCCTAAGTGCTCTAGCATACCCAGCGCTTGAAGTACGATCATTCCACTGCCGTTGGGAGGGATTTCCCAAATATCATGGCCTTTATAGCGCACACTAATCGGGTCGACCCACTCCGGTTGGTAAGCCGCCAGATCTTCTTTGCGTAATAGGCCGCCGTGCTCGCGGGAAAACGCATCGATAGCTTCGGCCAGTTCGCCCTCATAAAATGCCTTGGCGTGGGTATCGGCAATCGCTTTTAGGCTTTTCGCATGGCCTTCCGAGCGCCACAGTTCACCAGCTTCCGGTGCTCGACCTTCGGGGGCAAACGTATCAAACCAGGGTTTGAAAGAAGCCTCGCTATAGGCCGAATAGTTGGTGAAGGCGTCCTTCCACATTTGATGAATAACGGGGGAAACGGGGAAACCTTCTTCTGCCAGCGCAATGGCAGGGGCTAGCAGCTCTGCAAACGGCAGCTTGCCAAAACGCTCAGACAGTGCCGCCCACGCGGCAGGGGCACCGGGTACCGTGACAGGCAGCATGCCATGGTTTGGTACGGTGTCGTGGCCAAGTGCTTTCAGTGCTTCAATGGTCGCCGCTTGCGGGGCAGGGCCGCTGGCATTGAGGCCGTGCAGTTTGCCGTCGACCCAGACAATGGCAAAGGCATCGCTGCCGATCCCATTCGACGTGGGTTCCACCACGGTTAATGCAGCGGCAGCAGCAATCGCTGCATCAATCGCATTCCCGCCTTGCTGCAGTATGCTAATACCCACTTGCGCCGCCAATGGCTGTGAAGTAGCAACCATGCCACGTTTGCCGAACGTTGCCATCCGGCGCGAGGCGCTGGGGTAAAAAAGTGCACCTTGATGCATACCAATTTCCTTTTAAGCAGTGTTGTCGATCTAAATTATTTGTAAATCAAATGTTTTCGCGTAGAGCGGCATTCTTTAAACGCTGAATCTTTCGATCCTGATAGAGCGAAAACAGAATGGAAGCGACGGCTAACGCGAGGAAAAGTGCTGAGAGTGGCCGAGTTAAAAAGGTCATCCAGCTTTCATTAAGCTCAAGAGCACGGAATAGCTGGCGCTCAAGATTGTCGCCAAGCACCACACCCAGTATTAGCGGCGTCAGCGGGACTTCGGCCTTCCAAAGCAGGTAGCCAATGATCCCGAAGATGAATAGCACCCAAATGTCGAACAGGTTGTTATTCAGGGCATAGGCGCCAATCGCACACAGCATCAATACGACGGGAACGAGAATCTGCTGTGGGATTAACGATATTTTGGCAAACCAACGCACCAGCAGCAGGTTGCATAACACCATGACCACTGCACCAATGAGCAGGCTGGCATAAATAGCGCCGACTAATACTGGGTTTTGTTCAAACATCATTGGGCCCGGCGTAATGCCGTGCAAAATCAGTACGCCCATCATGATCGCCATGGGCAAATCGCCAGGTATCCCCAGTGCCAGTGTGGGAACAAACGCGCCGCCTGCCACTGCACTGTTAGAGGCTTCAGATGCCACGATACCGCTAGGGGTGCCGGTACCGAACTCTTCAGGGCGTCGGGAGAATTTTTTAGCCTGATCGTAACTCAAGAAGTTCGCGACGGTGCCACCTGTGCCCGGTAGCGCACCCACCAAGCTGCCAATGAGAGAGGAGCGCAGCGTGTTGAGCTTTTGCCCTGCCATATCTTTGAGTATCTGGCCGTAGGGGATGGTGACATTGGTATCGATTTTCTTGGCTTCGCTTTTCTCGTCCTTAAGCTTTTCGATATTGCCAAGCAGTTGGGAGAAGGCAAATATGCCGATCATCACAGGCAGAATTTCGAACCCAGAACCCATCACTGGAAGGTCAAAGTCAAAGCGCAGATTACTGTTGCGGTCATAGCCAACGGTTGTAATCAAAAGCCCCAACGCAGCGGCCATCAGCCCTTTGAGTAGAGCGCCGCTGGAAAGTCCTGCCACAAGCGTCAGCGCGAAAACGATTAACGCAGTGATTTCCCAAGGCCGGAAGTTCATGCTGAAGCTGGCAATTAGCGGGCCGAAGAATACCAATACCGCCACGCTAATGATGGTGCCTAAAAAAGATGAAGCGACGCCAATGCCCAGGGCACGGCCAGGTTCGCCTTTCTGTGCCATCGGGTAGCCGTCATAAACGGTAGTAATAGAAGAGGGGGTGCCGGGGATGCCTAACATGACGCCAGACACAATGCCGCCTGAGTAACCCCCTACAAACACACCGACCATCAATGAGACACCGCTTACCGGATCCATTGAAAATGTGAAAGGGAAGACCACCAAAATGGCCATGGTGACGGTGAAGCCGGGGATGCTGCCGCCGACAATCCCAAACAGTACGCCAATAGTAATCAGGCCCAAGACTGATGGCGTGCCGACCTCAGCGAGCGCTTGGAGAAAAAAGTTCGTCATTATTTACTCCAGGTTAAGGCAGCCAAACATTCAGGCCATAGCGAAAAACGACAAATATCACGATAGCCAGGGTGCAGCTAAGGGTGAGATTGATCATCCATTTACGTCGCGTATTGATACCCATTAGTAGCGCAAGAGAAGCGACTAAGAAGCCTATGGTGGCTGCGATATAACCCACCACGGGAAGTAATGCGGCATACAGCCCAAACAGTACAAACAGAGCGAGTATGATGCGCCGGCTTTGAAACCACTCTTGAATGAGCTGCTTTGCGCCAGCCCGTTCAGGCACTTTTACCCATAAGGAACGCACCAGAATTAACAGCGAAAAAACGCCGATCACTACCAATAAAATACGTGGGAACAGCGCTGACCCATATGGCTGCCAACTGGTGGGTGGGGCAATACTGCCTGATTCCCTCCACATGACAGCCACAATCAAGAGCAGCGCCAGCGCCAAGGCGCGGTCTTTAGTTAGCGTTAGCATTAGCGATGCCTCCGGTACCTCTAGCCCACGCAGCTACGTGGGCTAGAGGGTGCGTTCTTAGTTCTGGAAATCGATGTTTTCGGCAGCAGCGCTTAGCGCAGCTTCGTTTTCATCCAAGAACGCTTGATAATCATCACCGGCCAGGAAGCGCACAACAGAGCCGAATTCATTCTCGATGCGGCTGCTTACTTCTTCATTTTCAAGCGCCTGTCCGTATGCATCAGCGATGGTGTCGAGGACCTCCTGCGGAGTACCTTTGGGTGCGAAAATGCCACGGCTGGTGGAGTGATCCATTTCGATGCCTTGCTCGCGCAGGGTTGGCACGTCCGGCATGCTGTCGAGGCGCTCGGGATGGGCAATACCTAGTGGGCGGAAGGTACCATCTTCAAAGAACGCACCGCCCGAAGGCAGGTTGAACATCGCGAAATCAATTTCTTCCGCCAACAGCGCCGATACCTGTTGGCCGGTATCTGGATAACCTACTAGGCGTACATCAGCCATATCGATACCTGCTTCCTGGAAAAACTGTGCCCAGAAGAAATGGTCGGTAGAGCTAGGGATCATGCTAAAGCGGACTTGTCCGGGGTGCTCGCTTACATAGTCAGCGATTTCGTCTGCGCTCTGGACGGGGTGATTGGCGTGCGTAGTCGGAATGTTGATGGTTTGGGTGAGCAGTGCGATGGGTTCAAAGGCATCAAATGAATAATCGACGGTACCGGCGAGCTTCGAAAGCGCAATGGTGTCGTGGCTGCCAAGCAGCGTATAGCCATCGGGATCCGCGTCTTTCACATTACGCGAACCCAGGGTCGCCCCTGCACCCGCCATATTGACGGGAACAATGGATTCACCCAGCGTCTTTTCAGCCTCTTGGGAAATGAGCCGGAACAGTATATCGGTTGCTCCGCCCGGGCCATAAGGGATGATCAAACGGATATCCTGCTCAGGATAATCAGCATGCGCGGTGGATGCGATTGCCATACTAGACGCAAGTCCGATGGCGGCGAGGGTAGTGCTTAGAGTAAATGTTGAACGCGTCATTCTTGTACACCTTTATAGATTGAGTTTGGTGTTGTGGGATGCCGCTCTAATGGCAGCGGCGTGGTGAGCGCGTGGTCCCGTTATCGGGTTCTTGTTGTCACCACACAATCGTCTATCTGCGAGATCGTGTGTTAGTGAGTGTTAGCCGAGAAAGAGCCCTCCATAAATCAGAGCGCCCATGACCACAAACGCGGGATGCGTGTTGAAGCGAATGAGTGCGATAGCCGCGACGATGCCAATAATCGCAGTATGGAGCGCGCCGCTGGTGTTGAGGCTTTCGAGCAGGAACCCCAACGTTAGCCAAGCCATCATCATGGCAATGACCGGGCGAACCCACTGGCTCATGCGCTTGACCCGGGGGGAATCACGATGACGATACAACAGCCCTAGTGCGCCAAGCATCAAAAGCAACGTTGGAATCACCGTAGCGGCCACGGCGATGAAGGCACCGCCAATACCTGCTACTTCATAACCCACATAGCCGGCCATTTTGGTCGCGATAGGGCTAGGTAATGCATTGCCGAGGGCTAATGTTTCCGCGAAGGTTTGTGCGGTCATCCAGCCATAACGGCCAACCACTTCGGCCTCAATCAGTGGAATAATGGCCGGGCCGCCGCCATAGCCGATAATGTTCGGAACAAAAAAAGCTAAGAAGAGATCCCAATAAATCATGCCGTCCCCTCCGCTTTTTTCTTGCCGGTAGGGCGCAGGAGGGCGGCAAGTAGAATGGCGCCAATGACCCAGCCGGGGTGAATACCAAGCCAGTAGATCAGCCCGGCGGCAACAGTGGCCATTATTGCGCTTACCAGCCAGCCAAGAGCAGCCTGGGATTTATCAAAAAAGTCCCAGGTAAGTTGTGCCATCATTACCATTACCACCGGCACAACCGCTTGGCCCATCCCGCGAATCCAGGCCACATCGCGATATCGGCTAAAAATGCTTAACATGACAATCATCGCCACAATCATGGGCAAGATAATGGCAATGACGGCGGCGATACAGCCAGACACACCGCCCACGCGATAGCCAATATAACCGGGCATTTTGGTGGCAATAGGACCGGGTAAGGTATTGCCGATCGCCAGGACGTCTGCAAACTCTTCGTCGGTTAACCAATGGTGGCGGGTGACGACCTCGGCGCGCACTAAGGGAATCATCGCGGGGCCTCCGCCGAAACCAAAGATGCCAACGCGGAAAAAAGCCCAGAAGAGTTGCCAGGAGGCGGCGGGTGGATTCATGGACGCGCATCCCGCAGAGCCAACGAGGAGATCAGAAGCATATCCAGGCCTTATTTATCGTTTGTAGGTTAAAAAATCGATTATCTTGTCTAAAATAGAATATAGGTAGTACCCGATCCGACGTCAACAGTGAAAAATTAAATGGACAGCGGGAGCTGAGATGAATAAAGGACATCGTCATGAATAATTCCTTACCGAAGGTAGTGACGCCAGCAGGACCAGCAGGTACTGCATCAAGTCGTGTGTTTGATAATTTACGTAAGGACCTTGTGGGTGGACGCTTTGTAGCGGGTGAAAAACTCGCCATTAATGCGCTCAAGGAGCATTACCAAGTTGGTTTGAGTCCGCTCCGGGAAGCGCTCAATAAATTAGCGGCTTATGGATTATTAGTGCAGGAGAACCAACGCGGTTTTCGTGTGCCGAAGTTGTCGCGGGAAGAACTTGATGATATTGCCCACATGCGCCTAGAGATGGAGGGAATGGCGTTAGAGCGGGCAATTGCGAACGGTGATTCACTCTGGGAGGCCGATTTATTGGCAGCCGCTCATCGCCTTAAGCGTGCTGATATCACCTTGGATAAAGGCGAGGGATGGGAACATCTGCATACCCAGTTTCACCGCACGCTGGTCGCCCCGTGTGGTTCAGTCTGGTTATTACGTTTTATTGAGCAGTTGCATGATCAGTTTGACCGCTACCGCCGCTTAGGGCCAAAAATGCCCACGATTCGTCAAGAGTTAGATGATCAGCATCATCAACTCGTGGAACTGGCGCTGCTGCGGGATGCTAAGGCAGCGCGTGAATTAATGGATGATCACATTCATAAATCTTATGAAGTTGCCCTGAAACGCTATCAAGAGCACGTGTAGTTAGCCAGGAACAGTTGGTAAACTCCCCGTACAAAGCGTTGGCGTCGCCGACCTGACGATGATCGTGAGGGTGCTATGCACACAGATAATCAAGTAGTAGAGCAAACGCTGAATTGGGTGCGCACCTTTATTGTGGCACATGATATTTGCCCGTTTGCACAGCGGGAGCTGGAGCGAGCGTCTATTCGCGTAGAAGTGGTTCGGTCTAAAAAAATCGAAGTGGCGCTTGAGGAGCTGATGGTCGAGGTGCAGTGGTTGGATGAGCACCCCGACACTGAAACCACGCTGCTGGTATTTCCAACGCTTTTCAAAAGCTTTGATCACTATCTGGATTTTGTCGAGCTGGCCGAAAGTATCTTGGTTGATCAGGGTTACGAAGGCATTTATCAGCTAGCGACTTTTCATCCGGACTACTGCTTTGAAGACGCTGAGCCTGATGATGCTTCGAACTATACCAACCGCTCCCCTTACGCCATGGTGCACCTGCTCCGCGAAGAGAGTGTCGAAAAGGCGATCGAATTTTATGGCGATACTGACGCTATTCCAGAGCGTAATATTGCCAAGTTAACGGCAATGGGTAGCGAGGCCGCTGAGCAACAGCTTCAGCGTTGTTTTGATTAGACCGAGTGAATCACGAGCTGATGCTTGCCTTTCGCTTTAGCTGCATACAGTGCGTCGTCAGCAAGCTGCAGTACGGTGTTGATATGATGCCCGTGATGGGGCCACCAGGCGGCACCTAAGCTGCTCCCAACACTTGCCTGCTCGTTGTCAGGTAATAAAACGGGTTGGTCGATGGAGCTCAGTAACCGTCTGCTAATCTCATGGGTGAGCATTTCCAGATGCTCTTCCTTGGTTTTAAGTACCATGACGAACTCATCACCGCCCATTCGTGCAACCACATCGCCGCTGCGTAACGCGCTTTTCAACCGATGGGTGATCTCAATCAACAGCAGGTCGCCCGCATGATGGCCTAGCTCATCGTTGACCTGCTTAAACCCGTCCAGGTCAATAAAGATAACGGCCATGCTTTGTTGGTTTCTTTCCGCCTCTGGTATCGCAAGCTGCAGGTACTGATTTAAAAACGCACGATTCGGCAGACCCGTTAACGGGTCGGTATTGGCCAGATCTTCTAAACGGTTGATGGTGCTGCGTTGATCCCGTAAGCGAGTGACCATGTTGCGCATAGAGGTCGATAGGTGCTTAAGCTCTGGAGAGCCACTTTCCATAGGAATGCTATCGGCGTGTTCGCCATCCTGCATTTTATCGGCGGCTTTCGCTAAGCGGGTGAGCGGGGCAACTAGGCGCGATGCAATTACCCATCCAATCATCGCAAAGAGCAATGCCAATAAGACCCCAGTGCCCATAATGGCCGCCTGTAGTGCTTCAACAGGCGCAAGGGCGGAAGTCACGGGTTTACGGCTAACGGCAATCCAGCCTAAGCCAGGAAAGTCTTCAAAGCCGCTGCTGCGGGCATAGCCTGTCATGAAGCGCTCGCCATTAGGCCACGTTTCAATGGCCCATTGCGGGGATGTATTGGTGGGGCCTGGTATATGCTTCATGCTGTCTAATGATTGACCCATTAGCGCCGCCGGGCCTAGCAGCACCGTGCCGTTCGCTGACAGCAGCAACATCTCTGTATCTTGCTGGTGCTTGGTAGGCGCAAGCATCGATTGCTGTACATATTCAGCCCATTGCCAGCTTAAATGCACTGCCAGAACGCCCTTTAACTGCTCGTTGGCGTCATATACTGGGGTGGCAATGTCGACGAACTTCAGAGCCTCTCCATTGGGGTTGGGCAGCAATTGGGCTAGCATCACTGCCTCATGAACATCACCTACCCACATCGCTTCCCGGCCCTCAATAAATACCGGGCGTTGTGCGATTGAAACCCCTTCTAAAATCCCACCCGTAGCAGCTAGAACAGTCCCCTCTGAATCGGTAAAACCAATCCACGACACAACGTTATGGTTGCTCTGTAGTAGCTCCAGCTGCTCACGCAGTAGGCTAGGGTCAGCATCATTTGTAAAAGCTTGAATACCCAGCAGTAGCTTAACTTCCTTAATCCGCGCATCCATGCTGCGGTCCAGTTTATCCACCATTTGGTAGGCTGCTTCAGACGCCGCATTGCCAATAGTGGCTTCCATTTGCTGCGCCGATTCCCGGGATGCCACCCAGCCAAGCAGTAGCGTCGTCGCAAATACCAAAGTGACAATCAGGGCGATAAAACGCGAGCGCAGTGAGAAGCGTGAGAAAAACGCGGATCTAAAAGACATTACTAGAGGCTATTCCATGAAAAGTGTCATGTGCGAAGGGCGAAAGGATCCAAGGGATACTTAACGTCCAAACTGCTTAACTTATGTTATTAAAATAACTTTACCGGAAAAAAACACAATTTGCGCGACGTTTGCTGCAATGGATTTGTGAGGCAAACGTTTCTTATTGCAACCTTGCGTCGCAATAGAGTAAGCCTCTACATTTACGAACGGGCTATGTATCAAAGGCGCTAGAGCGCCTTATACATCACATAGGTATCGACAAAACCCAGGTTCGCATGGCGGTATGCGTTTGGAACAGTACCCACAATGCGAAACCCAAGCTTCTGCCATAACGCGACGGCCACTTCATTAGTAGCCACAACGGCGTTGTACTGCATGGCTAAAAACCCCAGTTCCCGTGCTTGCTGCTGGGAGTGCTCGCACATGGCGCGCGCTACCCCTTTGCCGCGCGCGGCGGGCGTTACCATATAACCACAGTTGCAGATATGATTACCGGGGCCTGCCGCGTTGGTTTTTAGGTAGTAAGCGCCAAGCAAATGTCCATTTTCATCCTTGGCAACCACGCTGGCGTTCGGCGCTTTACACCATAGCTGGTGAGCAGCGTCAAAACTGATATCGGGGTCAAACGCATAGGTCTCTTGTGCTGAGACAATGGCTTGGAAGGTGGGCCAAAAGACAGCAAAATCGTCATCCGTTATCGGAGAGAAAGCGAGTGTGGTCATAAGTATCCTGTGCAGCTAAGGGCTTATCGGGCGACCTCTGCCACAATTTCGTAGCTGCGTAGCCGGTCGGCATGATTATAAAAATCGCTATTAATCATTAACTCATCAGCACCGGTTCGCGCCTGGAACTCCTCAAGCTCTGCTTTAACCGTTTCAGGTCCGCCAATAATGGCTGCGCCTAAGAACTGGCTGACTTGGGCCTGCTCAACCGGCGACCAATCCAGCTGTTCAACCGGTGGCTGAGACCGCGTTGGCTTACCGCGAATAAGATTAAGAAATTTCTGTTGTGCGGTTGTTGCCAAGTAGTGAGCCATGGCATCGCTTTCAGCGGCCATCACCGGTAGGCCGACCATGGCATGGGGTTTGTCCAGGTGCTCAGAGGGGCGGAAGTTGTCGCGATATAAGCGCAGTGCCTCGAATAAGTAGCCTGGCGCAAACTGGGCAGCAAACGCAAAGGGCAAGCCTAGTTTGGCCGCCAGTTGCGCACTGTAGCCGCTGGAACCCAGCAGCCAAATGGGCACATGAGTGCCCTGACCAGGGACGGCTTTTACCCGCTGCTGAGGGTCTGCATCAGCTAAATAGCTGCGCAGCTCATTCAGTAGTTGCGGGAAGTCGTCGACACCAGCGTGCGCGTTGCGCCGCATAGCCTGCATCGTAGCGCCGTCAGAACCGGGTGCGCGGCCTAATCCCAGGTCTATGCGATCAGGATAAAGCGTTTCCAGCGTGCCGAACTGCTCAGCAATGACCAACGGCGGATGGTTAGGCAGCATGATGCCACCACTGCCGACCCGGATCGTCGACGTTTGCCCGGCCACATGGCCGATCAGCACTGCAGTTGCAGCGCTGGCGATGCCAGCAATGTTGTGATGCTCGGCCAGCCAGTAACGGGTATAGCCGAGCCGCTCGGTTAATTGCGCAAGCGAGACGCTGTCGCGAAAAGTCTCAGCGGCGCTACCGCCCTGACGGATAGGGGCCAGATCAAGGACGGAAAGCGCCGTGGAAGCGAGTTGGCTCATGGTTCACCTGCAAGTTAATTCGTTGGCGCTATCGTGAAAAATTACTTAGCGCGCTTGGTAATTACACGTTATGCGGTCAGTGCAGATAAATTGCAAGGTGTCGGCCATTTAGATGTGACTGTGCGGGCATGGGGTGATGGTTCGATTAACCGTTACTCAAGTGGGGGAGTAGGGCGAATAAGGATTTCATTAACGTCGACATGCGCTGGCTGTGAAAGCGCATAGACCACCGCGTTGGCGATGTCCCGGTCTTCTAGGGCATGCTCGGGTGGTTCATCAAAGAAGGGCGTGTCGACCATTCCCGGCTCTATCAGCGTCACGCGCATGCCGGTGCCACGTAGTTCTTCGCGCAGGTTATAGCCGATGCCGGTGACCGCCCACTTAGTGGCGCTATACATCGATCCAGGGATCGTCGTGCGACCTGCTGCCGAGCCGGTTAATAACACATGGCCTTTGCTTCGCTTTAAGGCGGGCAAGCAGGCTTGAATAGTAAGACCAACGCCATAAATATTGGTCAGAATCATTTCACGCCATGCTTCGTGGTCGGCACTACTAAACCCACCGGGTGAGCCGCCACGACCGGCGTTGGCAAAAATGGCATCAAGGCGGCCAAAGGTTTCGAGTGCCTGCTCCACCATCGCTTGCTGCTGCTCTAAATTGGTCACGTCCAGCTCGCAGGTCAATACGTTTTCCGGTCCCAATTCTTGCGCCAGAGCGGTGAGTTTCTCGCTGGAACGGGCAGCCAGTACCAGTTTATAGCCTTCTCGAGAGGCTGCTCGGGCGGTGGCTGCGCCGATACCGCTGGATGCGCCGGTAATTAATAGCACGCCTTTATGCATGGGTTGCACTCCTTGTTCGTTAAATGAGATAAGCCTTTAGCATGGCTAAGGTGATGACATCCTGCAAACATACACCCAACCCACGTGCTACGGCTCAGCTTATTTATCGCTAGCGGGAGTGGTTATCTTCTTTGCGTTTCAGCATTGCTGAAAGATCCAAAATCGCTTGGGCCATATCTGCCATGCTTTTGCTTTGATCCATCGAGGTTTTACGCAGAAACCGGTAGGCCTCTTCTTCGCTCATATCTTGATGAGCCATGATAAGGCCCTTGGCACGCTCTATTAATTTGCGTTCGCGGAGCGCTTTGCGGGTGTTTTCAAGCTCATCGCTCAACCCCTGCAGGCGGCTGGCCTGCGCCTGAGTAAGCTCAATCAGCGAGCGCCCTAACGGAGATGTTAGGGCGTTGGCGGTTAAATCACCCAATGGCTGCGCACTTGCCAGCGTTAGCAGATGTTCGCAAGGGGGCGGCGTAAGGTGGGAGGGGCCCGCTTTAGCTTTTTCCAATCCATCTTCGGCCTGAGTGATTTTGCGGTGACAAAGCGCACTCAGGTGGGAAATCAGAGCGTCCTCAACCGTTTTCATCGCGTCGATACGCAGCGTGGTCAGCTCATACCACGTTTCACCAAGCTTATCAGACGTATCGCTAGGCGGGGATTGTGACGTTGAACTGCGCTGGCAGGCGATGTCGCGAAGGTGGCAAATACCGTCCAGAGTTCGCGGTGAAAGCTCCCTATTCCATGCTTGCTGCGCCTCAGGCGTGGCGAACTCCACAAACGTATCAAAGCAGCGCTGCTGGTCCGAGACCAATTGATTCAACAAACCGCGGTGGGCTTCATCGAAGTGGCCATGGGTAAAGCCAAACGCGCCACAGGCACGCTCCTGACCAGCCAGCTCTTTGCCTTGCATCAAATGGAAAATGGCAACCAAGGTACGCGTAATATCGGGGTCGATCGAGGTGTCAGCGGCTTCAAATACAATGGCCAGGAGTCCACTGGTCAGTTGATTAAAGGCCTGAGTTGCCGCGTCGGGGGAGATGGCAAAAGTATCAATGGCTTGGCGCAGCTCGCCTAGTTCATCAAGGGCATACCAAACGGCGGCAATCCTGCGCAGTAAGCGCGCAGCTGCCTGAGGGCGGGCCTCTTGGCTAAGCGCTTCGAGACGTTGGCGCATTAACGTTTCCGCCTGCTGGCTGTGCTGCCGATAAGTGTCGCGGCGGGTTTTGAAGCGCTGCCCCTGAGAGGCAAGGTATATGGTCGAGGCGCCCCGTTCACGCTGGAGCATATGAATGAAGCGGCTGATATCGCCAACGATATCGGCAGTGGTGGCAAGGTGGGTCAAGTTGTCTATATCGCAACGAATGGCGGTTAGGAGCAGTTGCTGCGCTGAGGACATAGAAATTTCCTTGAGTGACTAGCCGCCTAAAAATCCACACTCCCATACTGCGACTTAGCGGGATGGGAGTGCACTGGAGTGTACTGGAAAGCGCTTAGCGTAACGACAGGGCTCCCGCGCCTACGTCATCACCCACCGCATCGCGGTAAGCTTTGGCCTCTTCGGCTTCGGTGGCATCGCTAAAGCGTACCAGCAATACGCACGAGGCCAGTACCAACACCGTGAGGCCTAGGTAGAACAAGCCCTGCTGATAGCTCAGGCTTTCGCTGCGAAATAGAAATGCAGCGCCCACCGCGCCTACGTTACCGCCAGCGCCGACAATGCCAGCAACTGCGCCCAAGGCTTTTTTGTTGATAAACGGGACAACCCCATAGGTCGCGCCTTCCGCCATCTGCACAAACAGGCTAAATACCAGCATGATGCCAATCGCGAGGCTTAATACATGCATTTGCGAGAACGCCACCAAGGCAATCCCTTCACAAATCAGGGCAATAAACAGCCACCGGACGCGGCCCTTTAAGCCGCCTTGTTTAGCAAAAAGGTCTGAGAAAACGCCGCCCAGGGTGCGGGCAAAAATATTCATTAACCCAAATAAGCCCGCGATTAGGCCTGCGGTGGCCAAGGTGAGAGAAAATTTATCAAAGAAGTAAATGGCCGCGATATTGTTGATGGTCAGCTCTACGCCAAAACAGAGGCCATAGACAACAAACAGTGCCCAAACGCGGATATCCTTGGCAGCAGCTAGAAAACTCTGCTTTGCGCCATTTTCACCGGTCGCTTCGGGCAACTCACCGCGCGCACGTAGCTCGCTGAAATTACCGTTGGGTGCATCCTGGGTGAAGAACCAGTAGCCAATACCGGTAAAGAACATAACGACGCCGGGGACCATCATCGCCAAGCGCCAGCCAAAGGCCTCGTTAACGCCCAACATCAGCATGCCTGAGAAGATCAACGGCATCAGAATTTGGGTAGTGCCACCGCCCAAATTACCCCATCCCGCGCTGGTGGCGTTGGCAGTACCGACCACATTGGAGGCGAACATAATAGATGTATGGTACTGGGTAATAACGAAGGAGGCGCCAATGGCGCCAATGGCTAAGCGCGCCAATAGAAAGGTTTCAAAGCTATCGGCCAAGCCAATGCCCATCACCGGTATAGCGCCCAGCAACAGTAGCCCGGTATAGGTTTTACGCGGACCGATACGATCGCACAATACGCCAATCGCAAGACGCACAATCACCGTGATCGCCACCGACGCAATAATGGTATTGCCGATTTGTGTTTGGGTCAGTGAAAGGTCTTCGCGAACGATCGCCATTAGGGGGGCGATGCCGAACCAGCCAAAGAAACAGATATGAAACGCGAACCACGAGAAGTGGAAAGCGCGCATTTGCGGAGTAGAGAAATTGAATAGCCGAATACGATTGGCTTTATTGCGTATGTCCATGGGATGGCCTCACGGGGCATAAAACGAGTTGATCGTTACGCAACGCAGAACAGAGCATCCAGCGCGTCGCGCAAACCATTGACGAGAACATGCCTTCACCATTGAAGGTCAGGTTCGACGCACTCGTACCCGGTTGGGCCTGGTCCACGCCTACCACCACTGGTAGGACTTATGCAGATAGTTTGCCAGTTGATTTTTTAATTTTAAAAATCATAATCTTAATTTATTTTTACAGTGTTGCTGAGCGTATGTAAGCCGCGAGCATGCTGCATAATTGGGCAGCCAGTTCATACTCTGCGGCATATTGGTGCTAACTAAATAGGGGCATAAGGTTTACGTTTGCCCGTTACCGCTGTCCGTGCTGATCGTTATTCATGAAGATAAACAGCGTCTATATCGAGCGAGGAGTATTCGCCAAGGGCATAGAAATGTTCATCTAGCCAGCGTTCTGCTGCGGCTTGGCCCTGTTCGAATAGATGGCATAAAAAAGGCCACTCAGAATTGGATTTACTGGAGACTGAAAGCTCTTCAAGCGCCTGCTCTCCGCTAATGCGGTGAAACAGGGCTTGCTGGTAGCAGTTTTCAATACCTTGCTCATCGAAGGCATTCTTAAGCAGTGCGATCATCCGGATCTCTTTAATCAGCGCTGAATTAAAGGTGATCTCATTGAGGCGGTTCATGATGGCGGATGCCGAGGTAGGGACGTCACTTCGGCTGATAGGATTAATTTGTATCAGCAGAATATCTCTTGCGCTGCACTCTTCCATGAGGGGAAACAGCGCTGGATTGCCCATATAGCCGCCGTCCCAATACGCCTCGCCATCGATTTCCACCGCTTGGAACATGAAGGGTAAGCAGGCCGACGCCATTACCGCGTCAACACTCATCTCTTCGCGGCGGAAGACGCGTTGTTTGCCCGTGCGCACATTTGTGGCTGTTACAAACAGCTTCAGCTGTCGGCATTTTCGAACCCGCTCGAAATCGATATGGTTGGCTACGATATCGCGCAGTGGATTAATGTTAAGCGGGTTGAGTTGATAAGGCGAAGCCACCCGGCTCAATAGATCCATGGCAATAAAGCCGGGGGAATTATCCAAACTCCAGTTGCCGGTCAATATATCCATGGGTGAACGACGAATAGGGCTTGCCATGCCCGCTCGGCTGACCGCTTGCCAAAAGTCGTGCAGTGCTTGTCGCGCAGTGTCTTTATCACCCCGAGTCAACGCATCTGCCATCACTACCCCGTTCATTGCCCCAGCGCTGGTGCCACTGATACCTTCAATTTCAATGCGATCATCCGCCAATAGGCGATCAATCACACCCCAGGTATAGGCTCCATGAGCGCCGCCGCCTTGTAACGCGAGGTCTAGTTTTTTGACCTGTGCCATATGCTTTATCCCATTGCGACTGGTAAGAAGAGTCGTTGCAGTAAAATCAGCATGGCATAGGCAGCTAGAGAAGACGAAAGGCTATTTAGACGACAGAGCAGCGGTGGGCACTCAAGGTGCCTGATAACGGAGAGTTAAATCTCAACAACGAAGTGCGCGCTATTTTTTCAGGGAGCCCCCGCGAGTGGTGAGTGATGGCTGGTTGAGTAGGGTGCCTCATACATGGCGTGTTCCATCAGGTTGTCCAACTGTAACGCTAGCTGCTGACTGGCTTCTTCCATGATGCCTAAAGCAGCCAATTGCCCATTTCGGTCGCCTAAACGGGCAAACTTAAGCGCTTCAGCACCGCTTTCATGCATGCGGCGATGGGGAGCTATTAACGCCCGATAAGCATCGGTGCGGGCATAGCGCTGGTAACCCTCGCCTTGATGGTGCCAGCGGCCTAGGCGGCATTGATGCTGATCTTCCAGCGGTGAATCTGTGTTCGCAGACAGTAGCTGTTTATAAAGTCGGCATTTCCACACCGCATGATCAAGCTTCGCCGAGTGTAAAAACGCCGCCGTGGCACTGTGATGGATCACCTTGTGCATATGCTGGGTTTGATCAGCGAGTTTATGCAAGGCCTGCTTGGTGGTATGCACCTTTAGGGCGGTTTCATCGTCGACCTGGCGTTTTTTCACTGTCGCTTGCGAGTGCGCTCTTACTTGGCTATTAACTTGCTCCATCAGCAGACTGAGCTGATGGCTGAGTTGATGCATATTAAGCGCTAGGCGGTGAACGTCATCGGCGATGGCTGCTAAGCCTGGTGACTGCTGATTCGCTGAGTCAGCCCTTCCAAGCAGCCCTTGGCTATGCGCTGTTTCGAGCGCGGTGCTCACCGCTAACGATTGGGCGTGACCAGCATTACGTGAAAGTGCTACCTGAAGCTGGCTGAGAGAGTGCAGAGTTTTAGCGAGTACTAGCGGCGAGGTGGATGGCGCTTCGGCATACTCTGGGTCGTGGCAGCGCTGATCAAGGGTATTCACCGCGTGCTCGGCAGCGGCAATCAGGTTAAACGTCTCCGTGAGGGTGGCTCGCTCACCGGCAAGCTGGTCGGCATACTCTTGAATGCCGTGATTAAGCGAGGCCAGCATATCCGCCCCTCTCGCTTGCATCATACCGATGGATTGCGATGGCTTCATCATACTTAATAGCCGACTGCTGGGGGAGGGGTTTGCGGCTTCAAGCTGAGTGCGTAAGTCGGCGACTTCCTGTTCCAGGCGGCGAATTTTTTGATAAGGGTGCATAAAGGTGAACATGGCAGAGGCACCTACAGCAGATAGCAATACTTTGTGTTAATTTGTCACGAAGTATTGCAGAGGATTCCCTGTTTTGCCTGATTTAGCTGCCCTAAATGATGAAATTCAGCCGCCGATTGCCTGCAAGAATGAGGTTGTTAACGTTTCCTTTATTAAGAGTCTGGATAACATTAACGGCGAGCAAGCTGTGCGGCGGCAGTTGAACAACCTAAAAACGCAGAGGTGGCGAGCCACTCGGCGTCGGGATAATAAGCAAACACATATTGATCTTCTTTAAGGCTATCGATCAGCGGATAAGTCACATCTTCACGAACCGCCGGGCAACCATGACTGCGCCCCAATCTGCCTGTTTGGGTGATGAACGCGTCGCTTACATAGTCTGCTCCATGGATCACAATGGCACGCTCAAACGCTAGGTCATTGACGTTGGGTTCCAGACCCTCCAGGCGCAGTGAATAGCCGTTACGCCCATAGTAGCTGTTCATGGTGCGAAATAGGCCAATGCTGGATTGATGGCTATCAGGGATATTGGAAAACGTTTCTGCTTGGGTGTCACCAGACCCCTGGCCGTGGGAGACCAGTTCTTCGAAGAGTAGCTTATGCTGGCCCAAATCAAATACCCATAGGCGCGGCTCGGTAGATGGCAGTGAGTAATCGATCACCGCGAGGCGCTCTGCATTGGGGTCGGCACAGTTAAGGGCCTGAGCAGCTAAACGCAGTGCAATAGGGGTTGCTTGGGGGGCTAGCTGCTGCAATTGATGCTGCAAAGTCAGCACGCCCGGAGGTGGCGTTGAAGCCACTTGGGAAAAGAAGCTGGCAGCATGCAGGGGTAATGTAAATAATAGTAAAGGCAGGGAAAATAGTAACCTGGCAAGATTTAATTTAAGAGCCATATAAATCGGTCCCGCAAGTCATAATAAGTCATGATAAAGAGTAGCTGGCTAAGATTAAAAGAGAGGCCAGCTGGTGTGGAAGTCTATAGTAACGCAAGGAGAGGGCAATGAACGAGCTACAGCCATTAAGACGATGGGCGATAGGGGTTGCCCTGTGTCTAACGTTTACCCACGGCTCTATAGGCGTTAGCAATGTATATGCTGATTCAGTTCCATTGCAACAGGCGCTGGCCCAGCAGCTAAGCGTTGCAGAAGGGGATCGCCTGCCCATTGCTGAGTTTTATCAGCTGCGCGATGAGCAGGCGGCTTGGCAAGAACTGAGCGTGGTTGAGTCACTGATTACGGCGTTAAATAGCTTAGAAAACGATGGCTTGGAGCCGAGCGATTATGACGCTGACACGTTGCTCGATGAGTTTCAGCGCAGCCAGGCAAGCGGTGAGTCAGCGAAGGCATCGTTCGATATTAAAGCCACTCGTTCGCTATTGCTGGCGCTGGATCATTTACAGCGCGGCAAGGTAAACCCCCGTGATGTCGAACCCCAGTGGGATGCGCCACGCTCGGAAACCAGCTACTCAATGCTGCGTGTTGTGCATGCCGTGGAGGATCGTGAGATTGATGACGCTATCGCGTTAGCCAGACCTTCTTCCACTGAATATCAGCAGTTGCGAGAAGCCTTAAAGCAGCATTATCAACTGGCGACGCTGGGAAGCGTGCCCTATCTAGCCGCCAGAGATGAATCACTTCGCCCAGGCGACGAAGCCGACGATGTTGTCGTGCTGCGTCAGCGATTGGCCTTATGGGGTGAGGCTGATGTGATGGTGGCCGATAGTAGCGCTTACCCGATGATCGGCGTACAGACGGCGTCCAATCAGCACACTTTTGATGCCTCACTTGAATCCGCCGTAAAGCGTTTTCAGCGGCGGCATTTGCTTCAAGAAGACGGAGTGGTGGGTGAACAAACTCGGCTAGCGCTGAATGCCACCGTGGCATCACGAATTGATCAACTACGCGTCAATTTAGAACGCGCGCGGTGGATCCGGTCGATGCAGTCTGTCGAGCCACGGGTATGGGTCGATATTGCCGGCTACCGTATGCACTATGTACGCCCTAACGGTCAGCATTGGGATGCCCGAGTAGTAGTAGGTTCGCCACGTCGGGCAACACCGATCATTCACTCCACTATTAGCCATTTGACGATTAACCCCTCCTGGACTATCCCGCCTACGATCATGCGCGAGGATGTGCTACCCCGTGTGCGGGCGGATATCGATTACTTGGCGCGTAAAAATATTCAGGTGATTAGCACTTCTGGCGAGCCGCTTGTCGCAGAAGAGATCGATTGGCAGCGCCCTGGCAGCGTGATGTTGCGCCAAGTAGCGGGTGCGGGAAATCCGCTGGGACAGGTGGTGGTGCGGTTCCCCAACGATGACATGATCTACTTGCACGACACTCCCGCGCGAGGGCTGTTCCAGCGTGATCAGCGTGCGCTTAGCTCGGGCTGTATTCGGGTCGAAGGTGTCGCGGAGCTTGCGCAAATGTTGCTTCAAGATACGGGTAGCCAATACCAAATGAGTACTCTGCTAAGTGGCGGGAGTGACCGCAACATAAGACTGACCCAGCGTATTCCCGTGGCGCTTCACTATTTAACCGCATGGCCCAATGCACTAGGAGAGGTAGAGTTTAGGCCTGACATTTACCGCCGTGATTCAGCACTATTGGCGGCGTTACAGCGCCCTGTTTAAATACTTAGCCCCAGCACCTAATTTAAGCACCTCACTTAAGTGCCGTGTTGAAACTAAGCACTTGAAACTAAGCACTTGAAGCTAAGTGGTCTCAAGAGCAGGAATAGAGACCACTAACGCAAAACACCGCCCAATGGCGGTGTTTTGCTGTTTAAAGACTAATGATAACAGAACGCTAGTCGTCGCTTTGCTGTTGATAGTTAGCCACGCTAACCGGGCCAGTTTCGCCACTTTCAAGCGCGGCTAAAATAGGCCTAGCTTGGTTTTGGAATGCCACCAGCGTATCGCCGCTTAAGCTGGTATTTTCGGGAAGGGCAACTGTCATCGCATTCACCGGGGAGTTGTTGACGATGACTTCATAGTGCAGGTGAGGGCCGGTGCTTCGACCAGTGTTACCTGACAGCGCAATACGCTCGCCCATCGTGACACGCTCACCTTGGCTTACCAGCGGACGGGAGAGGTGCAAGTAGCGGGTACGGTAGCCATTGTCGTGACGAATGACGATATAGCGCCCTGCCGCATGATGATTGCTCACGCGCTCAACGACGCCATTAGCAGGTGCCGTTACGGGTGTGCCAATGGGCATAGCAAAGTCAGTACCGTTATGCGGGCTAATCCGACCCGTCACAGGGTGTTTGCGGCGCGGGTTGTAGTTGGAGCTTAAACGATAGCTGCCTTCAAAGGGGTGGCGGGAAAATGCTGGATCCAGGCTGCCGCCCTCAGGCGTATAAAAATTATCGTCGGTAGTGTTACGAACAACGGTGAGGTCCATGCGCTCGCCGTCGTATTGAACCGCTAGTACGCGTGAGTCAAGCGTTTCCCCGTCGATCATGTCCGACTCAACCAGCACCTGGAAGCGATCGCCCCGGCGGCTATCACGACGGAAATCGAGTTTTTTCTCAAGTAGCTTTGTCAGTTCCGTGACTGACCCACTGTTTAAGCCGGTCGCCTGGGCTGAGCGTGCGAAACTACCGCTGACGCTACCTGCGTAAAGGCGCTGAACAGGCTCGCCCTGACGCTCAATGGTAGTGACAGCGAAATGCTCTGCATCTTTCTCCAACAAAATGCCGTCGCGGGTGTTTTGCATCATACGCAATGACAGCAAGCGCCCATCTTCATCCAGCTGATAGTCAAAGCTATGGCCGGCACGCCAGTTAGTGAGCATGCGCTGGTCGGGTAAATCGTCAAGCAGGGCCAGCACTTCGCTGTAACCAAGGCCTAGTTCATCTTGCGCGAGCATCGCGAACGTTTCGCCAGATTCAACAATGTGCGTTTCCCACTCAGGCACAAAGGGTTCTTCGGCCGCCAGCTCTAGATTCAGAAATGAGATGTCATCGAATAACTCAGCGCCATAATCTTCGTAGGAAGTGGCATCGGCAATTTCAACGGACGAAGCATCGTCGACATCTAGCATGCCGCTGGAAAGGGTACCTAGAACAATTGCCATATGCAGCGCGCCGCCATCTAGCCCAGCGCTACTTAACATGGCGTTATTCAGTGCTGGTGTATTCACGGCTGAGGCATTCAAGACCGTCACTTCGTTTTCCAGGGCACTTTGCCCTGCCATATCCGCTTTTGCAGCTGAAATGACGTTCATGTCGAGATCAACGATCTCGGTAGCGGTTAACTCGCTGAGGGGGATGTGTTCGCGGGTGGCGTCGAGGGCGCGAGAAGCGCGGTCGATCGCTTCTGCCACCGGGGTGCGTTCTTGACGCAGGGAGGGAACACCCGGAGCAGAATCGCTAGGAAGCGGTACCAGCACGCTTTCAAGCGGTGTATACGATTGGTTCAAATCTTGGTATGTCGTCAGTAACTTCTGTGTGCCCAGCACAGTGACCATAGTGGCCACGGGTAACAGTAATAATTTGTGCGTGCGGGGCAGCGAATGGAGGATTCGCAACATGGGTAAATGGACCGCCGAGTTCGTGATTAAAAGTGACACTTAAGAGCATAAACCCAGAGACCATACCCCATGAGGGAAGGGGTGCATAGACTGTATGTCCATACATAAAGGATAATTAAACATGAATATGGCAAGAATATCTAAAGATTACTATTTATAAACACCGTTTGCTAACAAATGTAACAGATTAAGCATGCTAATTAAATAACCTGCACTAACCATAGACGATAACTGATTTTTTTAAAGCACAAATACAATGAATGTCTAAAATTTATAGACTCATTATGTTTGAGTGACCCTTTCAATGCCCGTTATTTATAAGTATTAACAGGGTTTTTGTACACACGGGCGGCACTGCTGGTCGTTTCCTGGCATTCTAGTCGTGTTTTTTCGAATATTAAGCGCATTGTTTCGCTGTATTGCGTTGAGGAAATCGAAATGTCCCGGGTAACACTTTCACAATGGCAAATGTTGGCCGCCGTCGTTGATCATGGCGGATTCGCGCGTGCGGCGGAAGCTGTACATAAAAGTCCTTCTACGCTAAACCATGCCGTCCATAAATTAGAAGAACAGCTAGGGGTTCAGGTGCTGGAGCCCATTGGTCGCCAAGTGCGTTTGACCGAAGCGGGGGAGCTGCTGCTTCGCCGCGCTCGCCAGTTAATTGAGAGCGCTGCTTCGCTTGAAGATGTGGCGACTCGGCTCGCCGCGGGTCTGGAAGCGGAAGTAGTGTTGGCCATCGACCAGATTTTCCCAACTGCCGCTCAGGCTAAAGCGCTGGAGCGTTTTTCTGAAGCATACCCTCAGGTGCGTGTTCAGTTGCACGAGAGTGTGCTCAATGGTGGCATTGAGATGCTTTACGATGGCCGTGCAGACCTAGTGGTGTCTGGTATTGAGGCGCAGGGCTTCTTAGGCGAACCGCTGGTCACGGTTCGTTTTGTTGCGGTCGCGCATCCTAAGCATGCCCTTCACCAACTGGGGCGCCCGTTGGATCTACGCGACCTGGCGCAGCATCGGCAGTTGGTGGTGCGCGACTCAGCGTTGCGTCAGTCAACCAATGCGGGCTGGTTGAAAGCGGAACAGCGGTGGACCGTGACTCACCTTAATACGTCGCTTGATATGCTTCGTCGTGGCTTAGGGTTTGCGTGGATGCCTGAAACGCGTATTGGTGAGGAGTTGAAAAACGGCCAATTAAAGCCGCTGCCACTGCCCGCAGGAGGCATTCGAGAAGTGCCCATCCAGATTATTTTTCGTGATCGCGATCGTGCGGGGCCTGCGGCTCATGCGATGGCAGCCGCGCTGAAACAGGCCGTCATCAGCGAGTGTGCATTGCATGATTCGATTCACTCGAATGAAAGGCCGTAAAACATCCGCTTGAGCATCCTTGAAGCGGGCGTATGCTGAAAATCGAAAGGCACCCAGCCAAACACTCTCAATGACTTTTCAGGAGATGCCCCATGGGATTACTTGTAGACGGCGAATGGCAAGATCAGTGGTACGACACTAAAAAGCACGGTGGCGAGTTTGTGCGCGAGTCAGCCCAGCTACGCGACTGGGTGGGCGCCCAGTCAGAAACCGACGGCGATAGCTACCCTGCAGAAAAAGACCGCTACCATTTATATGTATCGCTCGCCTGCCCTTGGGCACACCGCGTCCTGATTATGCGTAAGCTTAAAGGGCTGGAACCGTTAATGGGCACCTCACATGTCAGCCCTTTGATGCTTGATCATGGCTGGACGTATCGGCAGGACGAAGGTGCCAGTGGCGATCCCATTAACGGCGTCGACTTTCACCATCAGCTTTATACCATGACCGATCCGCGCTATACCGGCCGTGTCACCGTGCCCGTCCTTTGGGACAAGCAGCGCAGTGCGATTATCAATAATGAGTCTGCTGATTTACTGCGCATGCTTAACCATGCCTTCGATGAGCTCACTGGCAATGATTTGGACTTTTATCCAGACGATCTGCGCGGCGTGATTGATGAGGTGAATGCCGATGTATACGATCACATTAATAATGGGGTCTACAAGTCCGGTTTCGCAACTGAGCAAGCGGTTTACGAAAAACATGTAAAGGCGTTGTTTGACGCGCTAGAGCGCATGGAAGAGCGCTTAGCAGAGCATCGCTATTTGGCCGGGGAGTGGTTCACCGAGGCAGATATTCGTCTTTTCACAACGCTGATCCGGTTCGATGCGGTTTACTACGGCCATTTCAAATGCAATTTTAAGCGTATAGAGGATTACCCCAATCTCTCCAATTATGTGAGAGAAATCTACCAGTGGCCGGGCGTAGCAGAGACCGTCAATATGGATCACATCAAACGCCACTACTATTACAGCCACGGCACGATTAATCCGACACGTATTGTTCCTGCTGGCCCGTTGCTCGATTTTGAGCAGCCTCACGATCGCAATCGTTTGTCTGGCAAAGGTGTGCGCCGTCGTAAAGCTTAAGCCAGCACCAATATTAAGCAGCTTTAAAATCAAAAGGGCCGCCCAATGGGCGGCCCTTTTCGTTAAGCTCAGCTCAGCTTAATCTCTATGCCACATTAATAGTGGCATATACTTGATTACTCGTCGGCGTTAACCGCTTCGCGAGTTTTTTGCCAAGCGCTTTGCGCGCCTTCCTGGGTAGTTTCCCAAGCATCGCGGGCGTTGGCTTTGGTCTGCTCCCACCAATCGTTGTTATAAGCAGGGAAGGCTTCTACTTCTTCCTGGCTGGCTTCGACCATGATGCGGTGCTCGGTATCACCATCGTCATCCATATTGGTTTCAAGGGTAAAGAAATCGGTATCAACGACAATTTCGCGACCGCCTAGACCCAGTACTGAACCACTTTCAATGACCAGCGCTGTGATGCGCATCTCTTCATCAAACAAGATGTCGTCTACTTCACCAATTTCTTCGCCGGAACCGCCGGCAAAGTAGACCTCTGCATCGAGAATGTCATCGGCAGAATACATTCCTTGTGGCTCGTTCTGCGCATGAGCACTCATAGCAACGCTGCCCATCAGGACGGTACCGATTACGGTTGTAAGGATTGTCTTACGCATAGCATCTCTCCATGTGGCTACGATAATAGTAGGTCTCACTAGCAGGCACTGAGTAAATATTGACGACATCAGTGACTGTTTACGTAAATAGCGGCTACTTAATAACGAAGATAATAAATGTCTTTTGACTCAACAGATTGGTTTGAAAGCGAGTTACTGCTTTTCAGCCCATTCATCGGCTCTGCGCTCAGCTTCTTCGCGCTCAAGGCCGTATTTCTGCTGAAGCTTGCCGACCAGCTGGTCTTTCTTGCCAGCAATCTGATCCAGCTCATCGTCGGTAAGTTCGCCCCAGCTAGAGCGTGCCTTTCCTTTCATCTCTGTCCATTTGCCTTCAATTTGATCCCAGTTCATAGCATCACTCCTTGAGTATAGTGAACTTAATTAGGCATTTCCTAGATTAGACCATATATGCACAAGTGCAAGTCTTTGATCCAATGTGGTGTAAGTTAAAAGTGCTGGTCAGGAGCCACATGCAATGTTAGGATGCGCGCTCCTCGCATGTGCTGACCCCTCCATCACGACGGTGAGCGTTTGTCTACGTAGTTATTAATGCGTCATTGTTAATGGTTATTCGTAGTTTCGCTTGCGGGAACATCTCGCCAATTGCTAGATGTTCATTGCTGTGTAGATGGCGCGCCTCCAGTATTTCACCACACGGGTGAAATCGGCGCAGAAGGTCGCCACAACGGTTGGCCCGCTAACGCGGTGTTTGCCAACCGGATGCTAGGTGCGACCGGCGTCTCCGACTCCATTGATGGCTTTGACCGCTACGGCGGTGCCTGTTATCGATAACGACCACATTTTATGTCGTTATGCGCTGACTGAGTCAGGGACGCTTATGATGTTTTTTGCCGGTGCTTACCGGCCTACCAAGGTGTGATTAATGACCTCGACTTCTGTCGCCTCGCCGAGCTTCGGCGATCTGGCTCTTTTGCCTGCCGTTCTGTCTGCTGTTGAATCTCAGGGCTATTTAGTTCCTTCGCCGATTCAAGCGCAAACCATCCCTGCGCTACTTGAAGGCCGCGATATGCTGGGCCAAGCACAAACCGGCACCGGCAAAACTGCAGCGTTTGCATTACCGTTACTGTCACGTTTAGAACTGACTCGCCGCGAGCCGCAAGTGTTGGTGATGGCGCCAACCCGCGAATTGGCTCAGCAGGTAGCTGCCTCGTTCAGTAAGTATGGCCAAAACCTCAAAGGTCTCGAAGTTGCGACCCTTTGTGGCGGTCAAGAGTACCGTGAACAGCTAGGCGCCCTTAAGCGTGGCGCACAAGTGGTTGTGGGTACGCCTGGCCGTATTATCGACCACCTGGATCGCGGTAGCCTCAAGCTTGATGGCCTATCTGCTCTTGTGTTGGACGAAGCTGATGAAATGCTGCGCATGGGCTTTATCGACGACGTAAAACGCGTGGTTGCCGATACCCCGAAAGATGCTCAGCGTGTGTTCTTCTCAGCCACTCTCCCGGCTGAAATTGAACGCATCGTTAACCGTTACTTGGTTAATCCGGTTAAAGTCGCGATTGAGTCAGGTACGACCACTGGCGAAAACATCGAACAGCGTATTGTGCGCGTTGATGGTGGCGCTAAGCTTGAAGCCGTTGCGCGTATCCTCGAAGTCGAGCCGGTCGATGGGGCCATCGTCTTTGTACGTACCCGTGCTGCTTGTACCACGCTAGTTGAGCAATTGACCGCTCGTGGTGTTAACGCCGCTGGTCTGTCCGGTGATCTGGATCAGAGCCTGCGTGAGCGTACCATTACGCGCTTGAAGCGTGGCAAAGTCGACGTCCTGATCGCCACCGACGTCGCAGCGCGTGGTCTTGACGTGTCGCGCATTACGCACGTCATCAACTACGATCTGCCACAGGATGCGGAAGCTTACACCCACCGTATCGGCCGTACCGGTCGTGCGGGTCGTAGCGGTATTGCGATCACCTTTGCTGGCTTCCGTGAAGGCCGCAAAGTGGGCTGGATGGAGCAGGCTACCGGTCAGAAAATGACTGAAATGGCGCTGCCCGATGAAGCCGCTATTCGTGCCCACCGCGATGAAGTCTTCCATCAGCGCGTGATTGCCTCGTTGACCAAAGGCGCAGAAGAGCAGCGTGCTCTGATTGAGCGTCTGGTCGAAGAGGGGCATGACCCGATCGAGCTGACCTGTGCGTTTGCCGCTATGGCGCGCGCTGACGAAGCGCCGATTGGTCGCCTACAGGCGCCGCGTAAAGAGAAGCCTTCACGTGATGGCGCTCCGGCCGGTAAGCCGGGTGCTCGTCGCGAACGCACTAGCGGCCCGACCGAAGGCATGACGCGTTATCGCGTCTCCGTAGGTCATAAAGATGGCGTTAAGCCGGGCCAGTTAGTGGGTGCTCTTGCCAATGAAGGCGGCATTGAAGGCGCGCGTATCGGACGTATCGATATTCGCAACGCGTTCTCTGTTGTTGAACTGCCGAGCGGTTTGCCCTCGACAATTCTAGATAAGATGGCACGTGCCCGAGTGGCCGGTCGTCCGCTGGAAATCAGCGAAGACAGCGCACCGGCTGAGCGCGCACCGCGCCGCCGTCGTGACGAAGGCGATGCGCCGGTTCGTCGTCGCGAACGTGCATAAGGATTAATTAGCTGCCGCCAAGCGGCAACTGAGAAGATCTCAACGCCCCCGCACCTTTACTGGTGCGGGGGCGTTTTTTTGCTACCTTATTTATCATTCACCGTTTCAAGGAGGAAACCATGTTCGCACCGCTTCATGAATGGAATTTGGCCCCACGAGAGGCGCGGGCGCTGCAGTCGCAGTTGGCGAAGCGATTGGAGCTTACTGATCGCCTGGCGCCGGTAATGCATATTGCCGGGGTGGATATTGGATTCGAAGAGGGCGGCGAAGTCACTCGGGCAGCGGTGGTCGTATTGAAGTGGGATCCTGCCACCGCACCCGATTTAAGCGTGGCTGAGCAAGTGGTTCACCGTGAGCCCACCCGAATGCCTTACATTCCCGGTTTGCTATCGTTTCGTGAAATTCCTGCGGCGTTGGGTGCGTTTGAAAAACTCAGCGTGATGCCCGAATTGGTCATGGTTGATGGACAGGGCATTGCCCATCCGCGCAGATTAGGCGTAGCGGCTCACTTAGGTTTATGGCTGGATCTACCGACTATCGGGGTTGCCAAGTCACGCCTATATGGAAAACACACTGAGGTGGGTGATCGGCGCGGCGATTGGGTGCCGCTTTACGCCGGCAGTGCCGGCAATGAAACCATCGGCGTGGTGCTGCGCTCTCGTGCCAAGGTTAAACCTGTGTATGTCTCACCAGGGCACCGCATCACCCTGGAGACATCGCTTACCTGGGTGATGCGGTGCTTGGGAAGCACCAAACTACCTGAGCCAACGCGGCTTGCCGATCGCTTAGCATCGCGGCGCGATCAGCGTTAGTCGGGGCTATACAAACGCGAGGAAGCGCTGCAGCAGGCTAGCCGCGTCAGGTGCACTCGTCACCTCGGCCGACAGGCTTTCAGGGTTATCACCCTGGTCGCGTAACGCGGCGCGTTGGCGTTCGATATAGGCGCGCATAACGGGTTCATTAAACTCTGGATGAAACTGTACGCTCCACTGGCGTGGGCCGTAGCGCAGTGCTTGATGGGCATCGTGACTGTTGTGGGCCAGCACGGTGCAATCATGAGGAGCCTGCATCACCGATTGGGCATGGGAAAGATGAGCAGGAAAGCTGTCTGGTAGTTGGCTAAACAGCGGGTCTTGTTGGCCAGCCTGCGTTAGCCGTACCGTATGCGTGCCCGATTCGCGGCCGGCGGGGTGATAGTCGCTGACGCCACCGAAGGCGGCCGCCATGAGCTGGTGGCCGTAGCAAACGCCTAGCATGGGCGTATCGTTTTCCAACGCCTCTTGTAGCCACGGTTTAAGTGCTTCACTCCAGGGCTCGGCATCACTGACCATGCTATGTGAACCGGTGATGAGTATGCCTGCTAAGGTGTCGAGCGCTGGCGCGGTAAGATTGTGTCTCGCATCCCACACCTGAACGTGTAAATGCGCTGGCAGAGCCGCGCTAAGTTGCTTCTCAAATAGCGTTTCAAAATCACCGTGCTGGTCGACAATTTCTGGATAAGCGTCGCCGGTTTTAACGATTAATACACAGGCCATATCACTCCCTCGGTAGGATGAAACGCAAACGTTGAACAAGGGCCTTTCAGGAAGAGCGTAAAGGCGTGAAGATAGCCTATCATGGCTTCTCTGATGGTAAGAACGCATTCACTATTAACGATGATAAGGAGACGATAATGCAACAAATTACCCGTGCGGGCGAGCCGCTGGATGTCGCTGGTACTCTACCTGCTAAAGGTCAGGCGGCACCTGAGATGACCCTTACCAACACTGATCTCCAGGACGTCACGCTTGAGACTTATGCGGGCAAGCGTAAGGTGCTGAATATCATCCCCAGCGTGGATACGCCTACCTGCGCTATGTCAACGCGCCACTTTAACGAGCTGGCATCGAATCTGGCTGACACCGTTGTATTGGTGGTCTCGGCGGACTTGCCTTTTGCAGCCAAACGCTTTTGTGGGGCGGAGGGGCTGGATAACGTCGAAACGTTGTCGACTTTCCGTCATCCAGAATTTCGTGAAGCCTGGGGCGTGGCACTGTGTAATAACCCAATGGAGGGGTTGTGTGCCCGCGCAGTGGTCGTGCTAGATGCAGATAACCGCGTGCTGCATAGCGAGCTCGTCAGCGAACTGAAAAACGAACCGGACTACGAAGCCGCCTTGGCGGTATTAAACTAGTTCGCACTGCTATTGATGTTTGTACTGTTTATTGTTGTTTGTACCGTTAGCCACGCCGTGTAGCGTGACGTTTCGAAGCCCTCACCAGTGCGCGAATGAGGCGCTGCTGGGGGCGGTTGAAAATCAGCCACTCCGGGTGCCACTGTACGCCAATCAAAAAGTCGTGCTCGCGGGACTCTATGCCCTGCACCAAGCCGTCTCTGTCTCTGGCGACGATCTCAATTCCTCTACCAGCGTCATAAACGGCCTGGTGATGCAGACTGTTGACCCGACACCAGGTGACGCCAAGCAAGCGGTGCAGTTTACTCGCCCCGACAATATCGACGGTTTTGCGGGGCAGTACCGTCCGGCGCCGTTTTAGCCCTTCATGGGTGGTGTAGATATCGGGGTCCAGGGTGCCGCCAAGGTGCACATTGATTAATTGAGCGCCCCGGCAAATGCCAAGCACAGGGGTATTTAGCGGAATAAACCGCTCCAGTAAAGCAAGTTCCAGTTCATCCCTAGCAGGATCAAGGCGTACATCCAACTGCACTTCGCCACCATACAGATGGGCCTGTATATCGTCGCCACCACCAATGATTAGC
Organism: Vreelandella sp. ssv; assembly: GCF_059448525.1. Taxonomy (NCBI): domain Bacteria; kingdom Pseudomonadati; phylum Pseudomonadota; class Gammaproteobacteria; order Oceanospirillales; family Halomonadaceae; genus Vreelandella; species Vreelandella sp. ssv. The sequence goes on from NZ_CM182545.1 coordinate 951,104, forward strand.
CCATCCAGACTTTCCGGCTGGTCGCGTGAAGGCGATAGCCGTAGTGGTTTTCCACCGTGCCGCCAAACGGCAAACCAATCAAACCACCACGCTAAGTGGCTTTTTTGGTCAGAGGTAGTAATTCCGATAAGCGGCCGAGACATGCAGGTGGTTACTCACTGTGACAGGAAATGAAAGAGGCAAAACGAGGCGCTGTACAAATGCTAGCGCTCACGACGAAGCCAACGAACCAGCTTCTCTTTGACGCGGATCAGCATTGGTCGGTTATGGTCGGCAATATACTCAGCGCAGCGAGCGAGCAATACCTCAGAATTTGCGGCAAGCTTCTCAACTTCTACCCAGCGATTCCACTCGATGACTGAGCCCCAACCTGGCTGAGAAAGCTGGGCATTAGGCAATCGATAATGAAAGGTAGGGCGCGGCTTGGTGAGCTGAGAATGAAGCAATTCATGACCATGGTTGGGACGCAAATAGGCAAACAGCGGCAGCATATCCAGCTCGCGATTGCGGGTTGGATTGTAGTGCAGGTAGTCGTCTATCAGTGTGTCGAGGTCCGGCGAGTAGCGGCTATCCAGCACTTTTAGCGCGTATGCTTTGTGAAACGGATTGGCGTGGGGCAGCATTTCGCGGGTAATATCGACTTTGATTTCATCGCGTAGCCACCCGGCAAGCAATAAATACGCGCGCAGCATGGCGAGCAAATAGTCGACGTCAAAGCGCTCAACTTCAGGGTTTAGGTGAAGCCCAAACCCATACAGCAAGCTGGCATCGGTGCCCTTGGCACCATGCTCGCGCAATGCTTCAAACAGCGCGTCCAGTGCTTCCAGCTCATTCCAGGGCACTGGTGGGCAAACGATTTCGGTAGGCACGAGGCCTGTGACCATGTCACCGATGAGTTCGCGGGTTTTTTGGTGAAACTCGACCCGTCGTTGGTGCTGGTGACGCGCCCATTCGCTGTCTTCTGCATGAGGGTCATCAACGAGCGATTTGTCCGGATGGGCGTACTGCGTGTCGAGTTCAATACCAAATTCGCCCCAGCGGGTATTCTCTACTAGTAGCCGATGGGGGCTTACCACGTTAAGCTCCCCGCCAAACAGCTCACGTACGACCATCGCCGTGTCGCGGGGTGGTAGGCCAGCGAACTCAATTTCGACGCCAACGTGCCTGATAGTCCCATCGCTGTTTAAGCGGTTAGGTGGAGCTTGTAGCGTCATCTCGGCATCCTTGAGGTGAACGTTTAGGTATCTAGCCTATCATAGTCAGGCGTTGAGGCTGGGCGTATTACCGGGTTCAGTAAAATTATTGGACTCAGTAACCAGGGCGGCGGCAAATGGTAAGCAAGGTGCTATCTAGGCTAATTTTTAGGAGTAAGGCGTGCGACAGCACTGGTTAATCAACTCGGTAATAGGCGTCGTTTTGTTTGTGTTGGCAATGACGCAGGCACAGGCGCAAACGGTGTCGCTACCCAGTTTGGGCGGTGGGGGCGAGGAGGAAACGGTCGAAGTTAGTGACGAAGAGTTCCAAACCTCGCTCAATGATGTCATCACCATGCTTGAAAACGAAGAGCGTCGTACCGAGCTGCTTACGTCGCTGCGTGAGCTGCAGGCGACGGCAGATGCGGCCAGAGAGGATGAGGGCGTGGCTCGTCAAGGGCTGTTAGGCGCACTTGCCGACACATTAAGCGACCTTGGCGATCAGGCCCAGGCAGGCGACTCACCGGTTGATCAGTGGTCACGCCAGCTTGTTCAAGGCGCAGAGGATTTGCGTGCGCTCAATGATGATGCTGACCAAGGCGAGGCAATTCGTGCCGTCGCTGAAGGGGCGGTACTTGCCGTCATTTGGATCGTGCTGTTGGTGATGATGATTGCCTTTGGTCGCATGGTTGCTACCCGCCGTGAGTGGCCGCTGGATCTGCCCCGAGATCCCAAAGGCTGGCTGATGGCGGTTCACTTTTTACGCCGTATGCTGCCCTGGGCGTTGGCGTTTGCGATCGCATTAGGGATTGGCCAAATGCTTCCCGATAGCCCTGGGCGAACGCTGGTGCTGGTAGTGGCCTATATCTGCCTGTGTGGTCGGGCGCTCTCGGTGGTATTTGAAACGGTCATCGCCTTCTTTAGTCGCGGCCACCGATTTACGGCGGTTCAACTGCTTCAACAGCATGCCCTGCGCGGTATGTTTGTGATTGGCGCTCTGATTGCATTGGGTGACGCGGTCAACTCAACCCGCTTGGTTGAAATGCTGGGCAGCGAACTATCGAGCCTGGTATCGGTTCTCTCCAATATGCTGGCGGCGCTCCTCTCCGCGCGGTTTATTCTTAAGTACAAACGCCCCGTGCGGCATTTGATTTGCAACCGTCCCTTCAAGCAGCGCCGGGATGCCAGCACCGCGGTCGAGATGATTCGCTCGCTGGGCGGGCTGTGGCATATCCCTGCGCTACTTCTGGTCAGCGGTTCGCTGCTGGCAATTTTTATCACCGTTGGCGATGTGGGCACTGCGCTGGCGCGCTCGATTATTTCAGCCAGCCTCCTGGTGCTCACGCTGGTCGTCACCGGGTTGCTGCGCCGCCAAGCGGAACGGATGGGCAAGCGTCGTCACCGTCATCGTTACAGCCAGTATCGTAAACGTCTTGAGCGCTTTGGCTTTGTGCTCGCTCACATTTGCGCATGGATGGTGTTTGCTGAGCTTTCGATGCAGGTGTGGGGCAGTTCGTTCTTTGGCTTGGGTCAGCAAGCGGTGGCCAGTGCGCGCATTGGCCAAGCGTTGGTTAGTTTGGGCGCCACGGTACTGTTGGCGTGGCTGGTTTGGATTTTTGCTGATACCGCTATTCAGCGCGCCCTGACATCGTCGGCACGATCGCGGGGGCGGCGGGTCAATCAGGCCCGGGCGCAAACCATCACGCCGATGATCCGCAACGTCATTTTTGTGACCATTTTGATTATTGCCGTGATCGCCGGGTTGGCCAATTTGGGCGTTAATGTCACGCCGCTGCTAGCCGGTGCTGGTGTCATTGGTTTGGCGATTGGTTTTGGTGCACAAACCCTGGTTCAGGATTTGATCACCGGTATCTTTATTTTGATCGAGGACTCCCTGGCAGTAGATGACTTTGTTCAGATCAATAACCATATGGGCACCGTTGAAGGACTAACACTGCGCACGGTTCGCCTTCGCGATTTGGATGGGGTCGTGCATATCATCACCTTTAGCCGCATTGAGTCGATTCATAATATGTCTCGTCAATTCGGCATCGCGCTGATGCGTATCCGCATTCCGTTTGATATGAAAATCGACGATGCCATTACCCTGATGCAGGAGACCGCGCAGGAACTGCGTCGCGACCCGATGATGCGCCACTACATCTGGTCACCGCTTGAAATGCAGGGAGTTCAGGGATTTGAAGACGGCTGTCCCATCTTGCGAATGCGCTTTCGCACCGCGCCAGAGATGCAATGGGATGTCTCGCGTGCATTTAACCTGCTGCTCAAACAACGCATGGAAGCTCAAGAGATTGACCTGGGCGTGCCGCGTCTCAGTATCAATATGGAGTCGCGCTCAGAAGACCGTATGGAGGCCACCGCGGGTACCTCGTTCTCGCTAGACAATGACGCAGCAGAAAGTAACCAGGTTAATTCAGACGCTGGGCAAGAAAGCGAATCAAACACAGACGATCATAAGAAACCCGCGCCGCCCAAGCCCGCCCCACGTCCGACCAAGGCAGAAATTCGTCGCGATGAGCAGGCGCGTCAACACGATGAGCCGACTAACCGTGCTGCCTCACATCGGCAGCAACCCGCACAGGGCAAGCCCCAGAGCGAGTCCTATGCCAGCTCCGGTGGTGAACATGGCGATGAATAGCCACGGTCCGCGCAAACGGCGGTAGCGGTTATATAGCGAGACCGCGTGGCTAACGCGGTCCACCAGTTCGTCGTGGCGTGAGATTGCATGATCGGCGGGCAGCGAAAAGTCGTTGGCCACATCGCCTTGCCAGTGGGCCCCATGGCTGAGGCCCAGGCGTGCGCGTAACCTGCTGATATCGCTAACGGTGTTGTGCAGCGTATCGTAGGCCTCGCGGCGCTCAGCAACGCTAAATATCGCCTCGGCATCCTGGCGTAGCGCGCTATGCTGGCAACTAGCCACGGCGTGTTTGATTGCTTGTTCATTAGCCTCGGGGGAAATCGCGAGGCGCTGGTACAAATCGCGCATAGGAAGCTATGGTTTCTCTTAGGCTAGCGTTTCTCTTGGGCTATCGTTTCACTTAGCACTCGATTTTAGCGGGCCGGTGCATCGCGCATAAGGGTTAACGCTTCACGGCCTCAATAAGTTTGCATCAAATAATCATAGGCGTTTTTGATACGCTGAAAGCGTGCGGACGCCAGGGCTACCTGTTGCTCGCTTTCTGAATAGAAACGGTCGGGGTGGTGTAATTGTGCCATTCGCCGGTAAGCGTGCCGAACCTCTATCCGTGTAGCGCCTGGGTTAAGTCCTAGAATTGAAAGTGCCCGGGTAGTGCGATCGGGAGGCGGCGTCGAGGCGCGCTGCTGGCGTGAGTGGTTATTGCGTCGCTCTTCCTGATACGAACCTTGCTGGCGGGAGTCCTGTCGTCGAGAGCGCTGCTGTTCCCTTTCGGCTTGTTCTCGCTGACGTTGGCGCTCTCGCTCCTGTTGGCGACGCTGCTCTTGTTCCCGTGTTTTGCGGGCTTCCTCTTGGCGCTGCTGTTTTTCCTGCTGCTTTTGCTGCTTCTGATAGTCGCGTTGCTCTTTCTGTCGTTGCTGCTGCTCTGCCCGCGCGTTGGCCTGCTGGTGTTGCTGCTCAGCCGCTGCGGCATCACGGGCTTTACGGGCATGGTAATCTGGGTCGTGGGTTTGCCAATAAGTGTCCCGGCTAGGATCTTCAGGGTTGGTAAGCGTTGTCCCCGTCAGCTCCTTAAACAGAGTGTTTAAGGTCATCGGAGCAACGCCTAGCAAGTCAGCTAAAAAGCGCAAAACGTAGTGGTTGGCGAGCGACAGTTCGCCATCATCAGTGGCAACGGTGATCGCTTGATGAATAACGCTCAGGCTGCGCTCTTTACCGCACTCTTTACGCACGACTTCAGCGGCAAGCTGAATCGCCTGTAAATCCTGACTGTGGGCAATGCTTAAGACTGGAGCGAGCTCATGACCATGACGAAACTGAGCGGTAACCTGAGCCAAGCGACGGCGTCGCTGACCTTCAGAAACGTGTTGGCGATGCACCAGCACCCATGCCAACAGCAGTAGGGTTGCCGTATCCACTTGGCTACGGCTCTTTAATAGCAGCAGCTCAAAGGGTGAAAAACGGGCAATGGACATTTCCTGGCTCCACAGATGAAGAGGCGGCAGTGGTCTTCTACAGCGCCATGATTATTTCAGCCATGGTATATCATCACGTTAGGCAAAGGAGTAGGAGATTGGTGAGTTGATCAACGTTGAGCGTAAAAACAGCTTTCAGCTGCGTCTTACCCGACGGCTCAAGGAAGAGACATCGCATAACCTCGACGTCTATCTCTTTGTGCCAGGCGAGTTGGGGCTAAGGACCCAGCTTATCTCAGAGGAGGCCTTTTATCATTCGGCCATCAACGTCTCGCGTACCTACTACAGTGATGAATACCTTCTGCCGCTAGTACATAGTCGATTGGCCAGCCGTAATCGACTGGGCAGCGACTCGTATCGGTTAAGTTTGAGCCTGTATGCCTATCAATACGTGGAAGCAATGGAGCGCACTACGCAAACGATGCTGGTCAGTGCCAATAAATTGCGCCATGCCCGTCAAGAACAGCGGGAAGAGAGCAGTGAAGGGCAAGAAAATGCCGTGGCGTTACGCGACCAACTGCATGAAATGATTGATTTAAGTGACAGTATTCTTAAGCGTTTGCGGCGCAATCAGCCGGATGATGAAAGCCTCATTAAATATTTTGCCAATATTGATAACTACCTCTCATGGTTCACCGAACAACAGCTGCTGGCGCTGGTGGCGCATATGCCGCGCGGAGGAGAGTTTACCGATATTCGTCGCCGTTTTATCAGCGTGTGTCACCGAGAAAGTGAGTATCGCCGCGAACAGCAATACAACGCTGAGCGAGTGATGGCCGACCCCACCCGCATGTCGAACAAAATGCGCCTGCTGCGGCGTTTGATCGAGTACCCGATTACGCTGAAGCAAGAGGCATTGGAGCTGGGTAGCGGCGAGCAGAAAGCGGTCAAAGCGCTGGCCACGGCGGTAGTAATGGGGATTGTGACGTTAAGCGTGCTGCAATTACGCAGCGCGTTAGGGGATCTTTCGGCGTTATTTGTATTAGCCATGGCGCTGCTCTACGCCATGCGTGAAGTGTTTAAGGATGATTTGCGCAACACCCTATGGCGATTGCTGCGCAAAGGCCGACCTAAATGGCGCCGCCAGTATTTAGACCCCACGCGCAATGCCGTGGTGGGTCGCCAACTGGAGTGGTTCGACTACAAGCGCTTTGCTTCTCTGAAAAGCGATATTCAGCAGATGCGTCGCCGCACGGTGGCTCAGCGCGAGGAAATGGTCCTTCACTACCGCTCGAGCTCAAGGATGTCGCCCACGCGCTTCTTAAGTGGTTATGAGCACACCCGTGAAACGCTCAATCTGGATATCTCCATGCTCACGCGGCTAATGAGCAAAGGTAAACATCATATCTACCGACTTAAAGATGGTCAGGCGGTGCGTGAAAGCGTTGAACGCCGTCACCTGTTCAATCTGGTGATTCGTGAGACGGGCAGTGAAGACACGCCCTATCTCGCCCGCTGGAAGGTCGTTGTAAGCCGTTCGGGCATTGTCGATATTGAAAAAGTGGAAGAGAACAGTACCGTTCAGGAGAGCAAATAAGAGAGGAAAAAATAACAAAAAGTCCCAATAAGCTGCGCTAGATCAAAACAGTATCAGTGGGCGCTTTTAGATAGCCATACAGCATAGGCAAATGGCCACCAGCGAACTAGGCTCAAAGAATGGGCACTGCGGCTCAGCTTAAAAAAACAGTCACAAGCAGCTGTTTTAAAAGCCCGTCTCAAGGGCTGGGCGCAAGGAGGATTACCATGCAAGCTATCGATATTATGACACCCAAAGTGGTGAGTGTGGGGCCTGACGCTGAAGTGAGTGAAATTGCTCGACTGTTGCTCCACCACCGTATTAGTGCCGTACCCGTGGTTGATGCCGAGCATAGAGTGGTAGGGATCGTCAGCGAAGGGGATTTAATGCGCCGGGTAGAAGATGACGAGGGCCACGGCCGTTCATGGTGGTTAACGTTATTTGCTGGCGGTAAGAGTGCTAGTGACTATGTGAAATCGCATGGTCGTAAAGCTCATGAGGTGATGACCCCCAATCCAATGACCGTTGAAGAGAACACGCCGCTACATACCATTGCTCGCTTGTTAGAAAAGCACCGTATCAAGCGCGTGCCCGTGGTGCGTGATGGCAAGTTGGTTGGCATTGTTAGCCGCGCTAACTTACTCCAAGGGATGGCCAATGCAGTGGTAGCGCCGACGCAGTCACCCATGGATGATCGCAAAATTCGCCAAGCCATCCTAAAAGAGGTTGAGGACAATACCGGCGTTCGAACCGAAGGGATTAGCGTAATAGTGGATGGTGGTGTGGTTGAAATTTGGGGGCTGGTCGAATCCCATGAGCAGAAGCAGGCGGTCACCGTCGCCGCGGAAAATGTGTCTGGCGTTCTTAAGGTCGAAAACCACCTGGGTATGATGCCGCGGGGCGTCGGATATATTTAAGTGTTACCCAGTGCGTGTCTCACCTGAATCAATGCCCGCTATTATTTTGTAGCGGGCTTTTTTGGGCTTTTTATACAACGACGGCCTTAATCGCTTTTTCTAAGTTTTCTACACTGCGCTCAGTGTGGTGCAGCTTATCTAAACCAAACAGGCCAATGCGGAAGGTCTGGAAGTTATCACCTTCATCACACATCAGCGGCACACCGCCTGCCACCTGGACACCTGCTTGGGCAAGTTTGCCCACCAGTCCGCTATCCTCGCTGTAGCACACCACCACGCCTGGGGCTTCAAAGCCTTCCGCAGCAACGCTGACAAACCCGTGGCGATTCAGCATGACACGGACTTCACGACCAATCGCTTGCTGCTCCTCTTTTACCTTGGCAAAGCCATAGGCGCGGGTCTCCTGCATAATATCCCGCAACTGCCGCAGTGCATCGGTAGGCATAGTAGCGTGGTAGGCATGCCCGCCGTTCTCATAGGCTTGCATGATGCTGTGCCACTTGCCTAGGTCGCAGGCAAAGCTGTTACTCTGAGTGTCGCTCAAGCGCTGCGTAGCCCGCTCGGAGAGCATGACCATGGCGCAGCAGGGCGAACCGCTCCAACCTTTTTGCGGTGCGCTTACCACCACATCAATACCCAGCGCCTGCATATCCACCCACAGGGTGCCAGCGGCGATGGCGTCTAACACAAACAGGCCGCCTACCTCGTGAGTGGCCTTGGCGAGCGCTTGAATATAGTCATCTGGAAGTAGCAAGCCAGCAGAGGTTTCCACCTGCGGGGCGAACACAAGGGCAGGTTTTTCGCTACGAATTTGCGCCACGGCCTCGTCAATGGGCACCGGCTGAAAAGGCGAGCGCGGGTCATCGGCATTTAGGCGTCGCGCCTTAAGCACTGAGTGCTGGTCGGTTAAACGGCCCATCTCTATAATCTGTGTCCAGCGGTAGCTGAACCAGCCGTTGCGGATCACCAGGGTTTTCTGATCAACGGCAAACTGACGCGCCACTGCTTCCATACCAAAGGTGCCGCTGCCGGGCACAATTACCGCTGCGTGGGCGTTGTACACCTCTTTCAGCGTGGCTGAAATATCGCGCATCACCGATTGAAACTGTTGGGACATATGGTTCAGCGAGCGGTCCGTGTAGACCACTGAGTACTCAAGCAAGCCGTCGGGGTCGACGTTGGGCAGTAAACCAGCCATGGCGTTCTCCTAAATAGGTGCTGTGCTCTATTCGGCACATTGCGTCGTAAGCAAAAAGATGTTTCTAAGAGTACGAGCAATAAAAGCACAAAACCAGCCCACGTGGGGCTGGTTTTGATTGCACAGGGGGCTGGCTTAGCGCGGCGGCAACTGCTCTGGCCCAAAGGCGTCAGGCAGCAGCGTTTCCATGGTGTAGGTTTTCATCAATTCGCCGCTACCGGAGAGCACCTTGATCTGCGTCTCTGGCGTGGCAAATTCGCGAATCCGCTGGCGGCAGTCACCGCAGGGCGTGCAGAGGTGATCGCCAGGCCCCATCACGTACACGGTCGCCAACTGGCGCTGCCCGGCAGTAATCATGGCGGAAATGGCCGATGCTTCGGCACACAGGCCTTTGTAGTGCGCTACTTCCACGTTGGTGCCCGCAAACTGATGACCGTCAGGAGTTACCATGACTGACGCCACCGGGTGCGCGGAGTAGGGCACATAGGCGTTCGCGCGTGCGCTGAATAGTTTCTGAACGATCTCTTCTGATACCTGTTCCATCATTTTTCCTTTTGGCCGCTTCAACGCGCTCTTTTCAACGTTCTCTTTTCAACGTGCTAGGCGCGGGCAGCGTCGTCGCGAAGTACGGTGTCCAGCGCAATCAGCATCATGTCGTCAAAGGTGGTTTGACGGTCGGCGCTGGAGAGCGAGTCGCCTTTCAGGATGTGATCCGATACGGTACAGATCGTCATGGCGCGGGCGCCAAATTCAGCGGCGACGCCGTAAAGGCCAGCGGCTTCCATCTCGACGCCGACAATGCCGTAGCGCTTGAGCATTTCAGCCATTTCGGTTTGCGGGTTGTAGAACAAGTCCGCAGAGAAAATGTTGCCCACTTTGACCGGCACGTTCTTGGCCTTGGCGGCAGCGACCGCGTGCTGAGTCAGTTCAAAATCTGCAATGGCGGCGAAGTCGTGGTCGTTAAAGCGCATGCGATTGACCTTGGAGTCGGTGCTGGCGCCCATGCCAATGACGACATCGCGAACGTTGACGTCGTCACGCACCGCGCCGCAAGAGCCCACACGAATCAGCGATTTAACGCCGTAGTCGGTGATCAGCTCTTTGGCGTAGATGGAGGCCGACGGAATACCCATGCCGTGGCCCATCACGGAAATTTCGCGGCCTTTGTAGGTGCCGGTGTAGCCGAACATATTGCGCACGTCGTTCACCTGGCGCACGTTCTCCAGGTAGGTGTCGGCGATGTATTTGGCGCGCAGCGGGTCGCCGGGCATCAGTACGGTATCAGCGAAATCACCCATCTCGGCATTAATATGCGGTGTAGCCATGTCACGCTCCCATATAATTTAACGGTCTGAATCAACCCTTCGCGGGGGCGCTGTGAACCCTTCCCTGGGCGCTACTTTCGCCATCCATGGCGAAAGACCCCCGCTACGGGCTGATTCAGACCTTGCACGCTTTTGTGCTAGAGGTTGGTTATTTGCCTTTAAGCAGCGTCAGGTAGAAAGCTTTTGCCATCGGCCATGGCCGGTAGCAGGAAAAAGTCAGCCAGGGTTTGGCCAATATCGGCAAAGGTGCCGCGCTCGCCCAGCGGGCCGGGGGTAAAGCCGGGGCCATGTATCAGAATGGGGATGTACTCGCGGGTGTGCTCGGTGCCGTGCCAGCTGGGGTCGCAGCCGTGATCGGCGGTGAGAATCAGCAGGTCATCTTCGCTTAACGCAGTCAGCAGCTTAGGCAGCTTGGCGTCGAAATCTTCCAGCGCGGCGGCATAGCCCGGCACGTCCCGGCGGTGACCGTAAACCGAGTCAAAATCGACAAAGTTGGTCATGATCATGGCACGCTCGCCTTCTTCGCGTTGGCTGGTGCGCGCGATCTCGTTGAGCGTCGCGTCCATCAGCGCATCGTGACCGCTGGCTTTGACCTTGTGGGTAATGCCGCAGTGGGCGTAGATATCGGCAATTTTGCCAATCGAGACCACTTCGCCACCGGCATCGTCAAGCTTCTGCAGCACGGTGGGGGCCGGTGGCTCAACGCTGTAGTCCCGGCGGTTGCCGGTACGGGCGAACGTGTTGCTGTCCTCGCCGATAAACGGACGCGCAATCACGCGACCGATGTTGTAAGGCTCCAGCAGCTCGCGGACGGTTTCGCACAGCTTATAAAGCCGTTCAAGGCCGAAATGCTCTTCGTGGGCGGCAATTTGGAACACCGAGTCCGCCGAGGTATAAACGATGGGTTTGCCGGTAGCGATGTGCTCTTCACCCAGGCGGGCGATGATCTCGGTGCCCGATGCGTGACAGTTGCCAATCACCCCGGTGAGGTCAGCTTCCTGGACGATGGCGTCGAGCAGCTCAAGGGGGAAACTGTCGGTTTTATCCAGAAAGTAGCCCCAATCAAAGCGTACAGGCACGCCGGCAATTTCCCAGTGGCCGGAAGGGGTATCTTTGCCGCTGGAAATCTCTTTGGCGTGGGCGTAAGCACCTTCCAAGCTTTCCGGTAGCGTGACGCCTTCGGCCACGCTGCCCGTGGCGTCGCGGTGGGCGTGAAACAGCCCTAGTTTGGCCATATTGGGTAGCTTAAGCGGGCCGGAACGGTTGGCGTTATCGGCTTCGCCACGGGCGCAGGCGGCGGCGATATGGCCCAGAGTGTCGGAGCCTTCATCTCCGAAGGTTGCGGCATCCGGGGCGGCGCCAATGCCAAACGAATCGAGTACTAATACAATCGCGCGGCTCATAAGGATTCTCCACGGAAAGTGTCTTGTAGCAGGGTATCGGCGCTGGCAGCGCCTTCGCCAATCGTAAACGCCGCGCGCAGCTGCTCGGCGGCATGCTCGGCGGCGTCTTCACTACGGGCATGTACTATGGCAATGGGGCGCTGGCTATCCACGCTCTCGCCAATCTCGACGATGTCGGTGAAGCCGACGCTGTGGTCGACGCTGGCATCGTTACGCAAGCGACCACCGCCCAGTTCCACCACACTCATGCCTACGGCGCGGGTATCAATACGCTGGACGATCCCTGCTTGCTCGGCATATACCGGCTTAATCACTTCAGCTTTGGCCAGGTAGTGCTCTGAGCGCTCCATAAAGTCGCTGGGGCCACCGAGCTCACGCACCATACGTGCGAACACTTCAGCAGCGGCGCCGGAAGTCAGTGCCTTCTCGAGCTGAGCCAATGCGTCTTCACGAGAGCTTGCCAGTTTGCCTGCAATCAACATCTCTACCGCCAGCTCGCGGGTGACTTGCATGACACGGCTGTTGGGGCGGTCGCCGCGCAACAGCGCCAGCGTCTCGACGATTTCCACCGCGTTACCGGCGCAAGGGGCCAGCGGCTGACTCATGTCGGTGAGCAGGGCGGTCGTCGGCGTGCCTGCCTGGGTCGCCACATTGGCGATGCTTTTGGCAAGTTCTCGGGATTTTTCCGGCGTGGGCATAAAGGCACCGCTGCCCACTTTAACGTCCATCACCAGCGCATCGAGGCCGGAGGCCAGCTTCTTGCCTAGAATAGAGGCGGTAATCAATGGAATCGATTCGACGGTGGCCGTCACGTCACGCACGCCGTAAATACGCTTATCGGCGGGGGCGAGATCAGCCGTTTGACCGATAATCGCTACGCCGGTGGATTTTACCACCTCGCGGAAACGCTCAGGCGCGGGGTAAGGGTCGTAGCCGGGGATAGATTCGAGCTTGTCCAGCGTGCCGCCGGTATGGCCCAGACCGCGCCCGGAAATCATCGGTACAAAAGCGCCGCAGGCGGCGACCCAGGGGCCGAGCACCAGGGAAACCAAATCGCCCACGCCGCCGGTGGAGTGTTTATCGACAATCGGGCCGGGTAGGTTCAGGTCGCTCCACTGCATCACATGGCCAGAATCGCGTGTCGCGGTGGTCAGCGCCACGACTTCTTCACGGCTCATGCCGTTGAGAAATACCGCCATGGTGAAGGCGCCGATTTGGGCGTCGCTGATGCGGTCATCGGCAATGCCCTGCACAAACGCCTTGATCTCTTCCGCGGGCAGCGGCTGGTTATCACGCTTAAGGCGAATCAGCTCCTGGGGGAGCAGGGTATGTTTCGTCGCGTTGGCAGACATTAATAACCTCCGTCAGTAGGGGCGGCGTTGGTGTTGCCGGTCAACGTCGCCAGAAGATTACCCAGCAGGCTAGAGGCACCAAAGCGGAAGTGCGCGGGGGTTACCCAACCGGGGCCCATAATGTCATTGGCAAGGGCCAAATATTCCGCTGCATCCTCGGCTGTTTTAACGCCACCCGCCGCTTTAAAACCAACGTCTTTGCCGCTGGCCTTGATGGCGTTGAGCATAATCTCGGCGGCTTCCAGCGTAGCGTTAACGGGCACTTTACCTGTCGACGTTTTAATGAAATCAGCACCGCCTTCAATGGCGAGTTCGCTAGCGCGTTTGATCAGCGCAGGCTCTTTAAGCTCGCCGGATTCAATGATCACTTTGAGCAGCGCTTGACCAGCACAGGCGGCCTTGCACATCTCGACCAGTTCAAGGCCAGTCTCTTCATCGCCCGCCATCAGGGTGCGGTACGGAAATACGACATCGACTTCATGGGCACCGGATGCAACGGCGTCGCGGGTTTCACGGGCAGCGCCCATGATATCGTCACCACCGTCGGGGAAGTTGGTAACCGTGGCAATCTTTACCTGGTCATTGAGAGTGTGAGCAGTCAGCGCGCGTTGGGCCGTGACAATAAACTGCGAATAGACACAAACAGCGGCAGGGGTGCCAAAGGGCGTTTTGACCTGCTGGCAGAGGGCTTCAATGGAGCTGTCCGTGTCGCTGTCGTTCAGACTCGTCAGGTCCATGAGGGTGAGTGCCTGGCGGGCGGCTTGGACGATATGAGGGGAGACAGTCGCGGTCATGGAATTCTCACAAATCAGTAAAAGATAAAAACGGGCACTGCGGATGAAACCGCAGTGCCCGATGCGTTAAGTTGCCGTTATTGCACTCAGCATACAGGCGCTATGCAGACGCGCCACTCAGCGCAATAAAGAAGCCAGCAATCGAAGCCGACATCAAGTTGGACAGTGTACCGGCCAATACGGCTTTGACACCAAAGCGGGCAATCTCTTTACGACGAGTAGGTGCAATGCTTCCCAGACCGCCCAGCAGAATCGCAATGGAGGAGAGGTTAGCAAAGCCACACAGCGCGAAAGACAAAATCGCCATGGTGTGCGGTGTCATCATTTGACCCGTGGCAGCCACCACCTGTTCCCCATCAATGTAGGGCGCCAGGTTGATGTAGGCGACAAATTCGTTAACCACCAGTTTCTGGCCAATGAACGAGCCTGCCAGAGTCGCTTCTTCCCAGGGTACACCCAACAGGAACGCGAGTGGGGCAAACAGCCAGCCCAAGATCAGCTCCAGGCTCAGCGAGTCAAAGCCCACCCAGCCACCAACGCCGCCGAGAATGCCATTGACCAGCGCAATTAGGGCGATAAAGGCGAGTAGCATCGCGCCCACGTTAGCGGCCAGCATTAGACCCGACGTAGCGCCCGATGCCGCGGCGTCCAGCACGTTGGCGGGCTTATCTTCCTGGGCCTCAATCTCTTCTTCCACCTTGGTAACGCTGTCGCTGTCGGTAACGTCTTGGGTTTCCGGCATGATCAGCTTGGCGAACAGCAACCCGCCCGGCGCCGCCATAAAGGAGGCGGCTACCAGGTACTCCATGGGAATACCCAGCGCTGCGTAACCCGCCAACACCGAACCGGCGACAGACGCCAAACCACCACACATAACGGCAAATAGCTGTGAAGGCGTCATACGGGCGATAAATGGGCGTACTACCAGCGGCGCTTCGGTCTGGCCGACGAAGATATTCGCGGTCGCAGAGAGCGATTCTGTCCGAGAGGTGCCCAGCGCTTTCTGCAGAGCACCACCCAGGATACGAATCACCCACTGCATAATGCCGATGTAATAGAGCACGGCAATCAGTGAGGAGAAAAAGATGATGACCGGCAGTACTTTGATAGCAAACACAAAGCCAACGTTTTCAACGTCGGCTAAGCCGCCGAACAGAAAGCCGATACCGTCGTTGGCATATACCAATATTTGGCTAACGCCTGAAGAAATGGCCTGCAGCACCGCTTGGCCAAACGGTACATACAGTACAAAGGCGCCGATACCCGCTTGAATGGCAAAGGCCCCCAGCACAGTACGTAGCCGGATAGATTTACGGTCGTAAGAGAAGATTAGGGCAATGGCCACCAGAGTGACCATACCCACCAAGCTCATAAGGAGTGTCATAAGTGGATCCTTCGAGTCCTGGAACCTCTGATTAACTATTGCGCTTGCCTATACGGCGTTAAAAATCGCCTCAAAGTGCTCATTTACTGCTAGTAAACTCCGCCTTTTCGTTGATTTTTGCCTTGTCTAGCCTGCGCTCATCACGTTAATCAGAGGCTCCTAAATCGATTAAAGTAAGTTGAGCTTGACGGAGTAGATCATCGCGTTCTGGTAATTGTTGGGGGTGCCCAACTTATTGTCAGAGTAGCGATACTGAACGCCGGTGGTGATCAAGTCGCTCGGATGCCACCACAGGCTCAGTGCACCGTTGGTGCCTACACTGCCTGCTTTTTCGCCTACATAGTTCTGTTCCAGGTACTCATCGTCACGGCCAAACGTCTGCTCGTGCCAGTTGGTGACGCTGAAATTCTGGTTGAGCGCAGTGAAATCATAACCCGCGACCCAACCTGCCATATAGCCATTCATGCCGGAGTAGCTGTTACTTTGCACCCGCGCGGCACCAATAAACGGTTTGAACCAAAGACCGTTGTCAAAGGTGGTGCGGTAGCCCAAGCCCAAAATCTGATCCTGCTCACGGCTTTCAAAACCGTAATCGCGGAAGTCGTAAAGGTGGGCATAAATCGACAGCGGGCTGTCGCCCAGATAAATGTGCGAGGTTATTTTACCCGCGGTGCGAAAGTTGTCTTTGCCGCCGCTGGATTCATCGAACTGGTCGTTGGTGGGGTTCTCGAAATCAAAGAAGCCGTAAAATTCGCCCCAGCTAAAGCCTGCGCCGCCTTCGATTTCGAGAAACATAAAGTCACTTTTCGCCGCGTTGGAGGCGGTGCGTGCTTCGGTTCCGTTCGACCAGTCAAGGTAGTTAACCGAGACGTTGGCGAATGACCACAGCCGATCAAGGGGGTGCGGCTGAGCAGCCTCATCTGCCATTAGCGGTGTGGCAATCGTCGCCCCTAATACGCCAGCGCCAAGCGCGATAAGAGACGAAGAGCGAGTCAGCGTACGAAGTGGGGTACGCAAGAGTGTACGAGCAGTCATGTAAGCCTCAACAATGGTTATCGCGGAGCCATTTGAGATTGGCTATCCGAGGTTTTAGTCGTGCGGGCTGGCGCTAATGTTAAAATTATAACATTTAGTGTTATTTTTCTAACGTTGATTTGCAAGTGTTGTCACATCAACGCTATTTAAATGTCATATAGCTATCGTAATTTTCGCTATGAGCAGTTTTAGCCGTCATGGCAGTGGAAATTCCGACCCTACTCGCGCAGCATAGAAACTAGCATTGACGCAACTGACAAGGCTTACGTTGCGCTAATCACAACAAGAGGGTTTGCCAGAAGATGCCCACCATGAATGGCCGCAGCGCTCAGCGCCTAGCCAAACTTCAGGAAGCGCTAGCCAGTGGCGGCACCCTGCATTTGCGCGATGCTGCAGAACTGTGCGATGTGTCAGAAATGACGATCCGTCGCGATCTCACTACCCAGCCTACTGCGATGACCCTGCTGGGTGGGCGCTTGGTGATGGCAAACTATCCGGGCGTAACGCCGATTTATGATTTAACTGAGCAACAGGCTAGCCACTATCAGGCGAAGTATCGCCTCTGCCAACGTGTGCTGGCCTTTATCGAAGAGGGCGATACGCTGTTTATCGATTGTGGCTCAACGCTGATTCCCTTATTGAGCCAGTTAAGTCATTTTCGTGAGCTGACGGTGGTGACCTATGCGCTTAACGTCGCCAATGCGGTTTCCGCGCTTCCGAACGTACGCTTGGTGCTATTGGGCGGGCTATTTTATGCCGCCTCGCAGTCGTTTGGCAGTGATAATATGGCGGCAGCTATTGAGCGCTTAGGCATTAATAAAGCACTAATCTCCGCGGCAGGGGTAGACCTGGAAAGAGGTGTGAGCTGTTTCCACTTTCATGAAGTCGCCCCGAAACAAGCCGCTATTGCCACCGCCATGCAACGCCTGCTCGTGGTGGATGCCAGCAAGTTTGGCGTGGTGCGTCCTGCCTATTTCGCCGCACTGGACGACTTTGATGTAGTTGTCACCGATGAAGAGGGCGCGCCGCAATTGCTTAACGACAACGGACGCGCTGTCCCTGAAATAGTCGTGCCTGAAATAACAGTGGCGTGATTGTTTGCCCGGTACTCTGAGTCGTCAATATCTAGGGTGCGGCAATGCGCCACTTCTTTCATGATCTCGATCAATAGAAAATGCTTTCGTCTCACTGGCTTAAGCCTTCAAGGCTTAAGCCAGTGAGATCCGTCGCCAACCCCCACTCGGTGGCGCATATTTTTCCCGGAGCAATGACGCTCAGCGCTATCGTTAGCCATTTTTGAGCGTGTTTTGGGAAAAGTATGGGGTGTTAGTTAGCCTGCTACGCTTTTGATGGCGTGACTGGTTAGTTTTTATTGAACCTCTTACGAGATCACACCATGCAACGACGCTCACTATGGCGCAGGCGAGGCACACTAGTGCTGCTTGCGCTGTGTCTGTTTCTGGCAGGCTGTAGTTCAGCGCTGCTAGACCCGAAAGGCCAGGTTGGCGCTGAGCAGCGCACGCTGATTCTGACCTCCTTTGGCCTGATGTTGATTGTGGTTATTCCTGTCATTGCCATGACGCTACTGTTTGGCTGGCGCTATCGGCGCAGTAATAACGCCGCTAAATACTTGCCCGATTGGGCTCACTCCAATGCGATTGAAGCGGTGATCTGGATCGTACCCTGCGCCATCATCGCGGTTCTTGCTTTGTTGACCTACAAAACGTCCCACAGCCTTGACCCGCACAAGCCGCTGGAAAGCGACGTGACGCCGATCGAGATTCAGGCCGTATCGCTAGACTGGAAGTGGCTGTTTATCTATCCCGAGCAAGGCGTTGCCAGCGTTAATGAACTGGCCTTCCCGGTGGATACCCCGGTGCGCTTTCGGGTGAGTTCCGGCTCGGTAATGAATGCCTTCTTCATTCCGCATCTTGGCAGCCAAATCTACGCCATGGCGGGCATGGATAACGATGTCCATCTTATCGCCGATGAAATTGGCAGCTACCCAGGACGTTCCACCAACTACAGTGGTGCGGGCTTCTCGGGCATGACCTTTGAAGCCAAAGTGACCACCCCAGCTGAATTTGATGCCTGGGTCGAAACGGTACGCGACGCTTCAGATACGCTGACCTACCCCGAAGGCTACGAAGCACTGGCCGAGCCCAGCGAATCGAATCCGGTGGAGTACTTCTCGGCTATTTCGCCGTCGCTCTATGAAAGCATTGTGAAAAGCTTCCACACCGGTGGCGAGCACGCTATGGGCGATGACCATCAGATGGGCAGCGACCATGCTGATTCCCACGATAGCGAGAGCGCTCAAGCGACTGATCATGCGGCCCAATCAGGCCATGTCACCAACAACCATGCTAGTCAGGATAATGCCATGCGCAGTCACTCCTCTAGCGTTGAAGCGGGAGGTTAAGCCGTGTTTGGAAAACTCAGTTTAGAGTCAATTCCCTACCACGAGCCGATCATTATGGTCGTGGCGGCCGTTATGGCCATTGGCGGGATCGCACTGTTTGGTTTGTTAACCTATTACCGTAAATGGGGCTGGCTATGGAACGAGTGGTTTACCTCCGTCGACCATAAAAAGCTCGGTATCATGTACTTCGTCGTCGCGCTGGTCATGCTGCTACGCGGCTTCTCTGATGCGATTATGATGCGTACCCAGTTGGCCATGGCCGCCGGGGATGCAGCGGGCTATTTGCCGCCCGAACACTACGACCAGATCTTTACCGCCCACGGCGTGATCATGATCTTCTTTGTCGCCATGCCCATGGTCATCGGCCTGATGAACTTGGTGGTGCCACTACAAATTGGTGCCCGCGACGTCGCTTTTCCCTTCCTGAATAACTTAAGTTTTTGGCTGTTTGCCGTGGCGGCAATATTGGTCAATATCTCTTTGGTGGTGGGCGAATTCGCCAAAACCGGCTGGCTTGCCTATGCGCCCTTATCGGGGATCGAGTTTAGTCCCGGGGTGGGGGTCGATTACTGGATATGGGCATTACAGATATCCGGGATAGGCACGACGCTCACCGGTATCAACTTCTTCGTCACCATTTTAAAAATGCGCACCAAAGGCATGACCATGTTCCGCATGCCGATCTTCACCTGGACATCGCTGTGCGCCAATGTGTTGATCATCGCCTCGTTCCCGATTCTGACCGCGACAATTGCACTGCTAACGCTGGATCGATACCTAGGTATGCACTTCTTTACCAATGATTTTGGCGGCAACATGATGATGTACGTCAATCTCATCTGGGCGTGGGGTCACCCAGAAGTTTATATCCTGATTCTGCCTGCCTTTGGCGTGTTCTCTGAAGTCATCTCGACCTTTGCCCGTAAGCGGCTGTTTGGTTATATGACCATGGTCTGGGCAACGATTGCGATCACCTTGCTGTCGTTTATTGTTTGGTTGCACCACTTCTTCACCATGGGCGCGGGCGCCAACGTTAATGCCTTCTTCGGCATTATGACCATGATTATTGCTATCCCTACCGGGGTAAAAGTATTCAACTGGCTGTTCACCATTTACCGTGGCAGCTTAGAGCTAACGTCGCCAGTGCTGTGGACCTTAGGCTTTATTATCACCTTTACCTTGGGCGGTATGACAGGCGTGATGCTGGCGGTGCCTGCGGCTAACTTTGTACTGCATAACAGCCTGTTCGTGATTGCCCACTTCCACAACGTGATCATTGGCGGTGTGGTGTTTGGCATGATGGCGGGGCTTACCTTTTGGTTCCCCAAAGCGTTCGGCTTCAAGCTCGACGAAAAATGGGGCAAGCGCTCGTTCTGGTGCTGGTTTGTCGGCTTCTATGTCGCCTTTATGCCGCTGTATGTGCTGAGCTTCTACGGCGCCGTTCGCCGTATGCAGTCCTATGCCAATACCGAATGGCAGCCTTGGATGATTCTGGCCTGGGTGGGCGCAGTGATTATTATGCTGGGCATTGCCTGCACCATCATCCAGTTCTGGGTGAGTATCCGTGACCGCAAGCTGAACGCGGATGTCACCGGTGATCCCTGGGATGGCCGTACCCTGGAATGGTCTACCTCTTCTCCCGCGCCGTTCTACAACTTTGCACGCTTGCCGGAAGTGGGCGATATCGACAGCTTCTGGTCGCAGAAGCAGCGTGGCGAGGAGCAGCTTGAAGAAGCGCCCTATACCGATATTCATATGCCGCGCAACACCGTAGCAGGCCCGGTGATGAGTCTGTTCGCCTTAGTGATTGGTTTCGCGCTGGTGTGGCATATCTGGTGGTTGGCCGCTGTAGGCGCGTTAGGTGTGTTCGTGAGCTTTATGGCGCGGGTGTTCAACGACGATATCGACTACTACGTACCTGCGGCTGAAGTTGAGCGTATCGAACGTGCACACCAGCAACGCATTAAAAAATCTGATCCCTACAAGCCGTCTGCTGACGATGAAGATAGCAAACGTGAGCATCAACAGTACGTGGAGGTGTAAGCATAATGGCAACGGATACGTTACATCACGACGCATCAGCCGAGCCCCACGAGCATCACGATGCTACGGGCACCAAGCTATTTGGGTTTTGGGTCTACTTAATGAGCGACTTGGTGATCTTCGGGTCACTGTTCGCCACCTACGCCGTGCTGATGAAGGGCACGGCGGCGGGCCCAACCGCGGCCGACATTTTTGAGCTACCGTTCGTACTGGTCGAAACCTTCCTGCTGCTGTTAAGTAGCTTTACCTTTGGCATGGGCGTGCTGGCGATGAACGCCCAGCGCCTGGGTCAAGTGAAGGCGTGGCTGGCCATTACGTTCGTGCTGGGTGCTGGCTTCGTGGGTATGGAAATCTACGAATTCCAGCACTTGATTCATGAAGGCTATGGGCCGGATAAAAGCGCGTTTCTTTCGTCATTCTTCACGCTAGTGGGCACCCATGGCCTCCACGTGACCTTTGGTTTGATCTGGATTTTAGTCATGCTGGTGCAGCTCTTCACCAAAGGCCTGAACGACATGACCCGACCAAGGATTTTGTGCCTAAGTCTGTTCTGGCACTTCCTTGATATTGTCTGGATCTGTGTCTTCTCATTCGTCTATCTGATGGGAGTGCTGTGAGATGAGTCATTCTCCGACTAGCCCCACTAATAACCATGGCAGCGTAAAGTCGTATGTGACAGGACTGGTATTGTCGCTGATACTGACCATTATCCCCTTTGGGGTGGTGATGAGTGGCTCACTTAGCGTGCTGACCACTGTTATCGTGGTGGCCGTGACCGCCGTGTTGCAGATACTGGTGCAACTGGTCATGTTCATGCATATGAGTACCAAAGCCGACGAAGGCTGGAACGTGATGTCCTTCGTCTTCACACTGACGATTCTCGTCTTAGTGGTAGGAGGCTCGCTGTGGATCATGCAGCATCTGCATCTCAACATGATGATCGGCTGATCACGGCACCTAGCCGTTGGCGGGATCTGCTTGAACTGACCAAGCCGGGTATTATCGGCGGCAACTTGATTGCTACCCTGGGTGGCTATTTCCTGGCCGCTCAGGGGCAGTTTGAGTGGCTCAGCTTTGTCTCGGTCATGGTGGGGATTGCATTAATCATCGCGTCGGGTTGTGCATGTAACAACGTCATCGACCGCGATATTGATGCACTGATGGCGCGCACGCGCCATCGCCCACTGGTAAGGGGCAGTATCTCCATCACCCAGGCTCTGGGCGTTTCGGCGCTGCTGGGCGTGTCGGGGGTGGTGTGCCTGGCGCTGGGGACCAACGGGTTAACCGTTGCCTTGGCTGTGATTGGCTGGGGCGTGTATGTAGGGCTTTATAGCCTCTATATGAAGCGTCGCTCGGAGTACGGCACGCTGGTGGGCAGCCTCTCAGGTGCCATGCCGCCAGTGGTAGGCTACTGTGCCGTCACCGGGCAGTTCGACAGCGGCGCCATCATGCTACTGGTGATTTTCTGCCTATGGCAGATGCCGCACTCCTACGCCATTGCGATTTTCCGCTATGCCGATTATCGCCGTGCCTCGATTCCGGTGCTGCCGGTGGTGCGTGGGGTCAAAATGGCCAAACACCATATCCTGGGCTACATCGTGGCGTTTATTCCCGCCTCGCTGGCGCTGGGGCTGGCCAGCCAAGCGGGTGCCGGGTATCTCTGCGTGGCGCTGACCATGGGCGGCTACTGGCTCTACTTGGCGCTGCGCGGTTACCGCTTAGACGATGATGTGCGCTGGGCCAAGAAAGTATTCGGTGTCTCTATTTTGACCATCACCGCGATGAGCTTAGTGATGGTGCTGGAGGCGATGGTGCCCATGCTGGCGTGACATAACCAGTTCATGCCATAAGTGTTAAGTAAAAAGCCCCGAACAGTCATCTGCTCGGGGCTTTTTTGTTGCCTCTTGAACGGCCAGCGTCGGATAGGGGAAGAAAAGTCTTAGACTTTGGTATAAAATGCTGCAGTGCGGAAAGCAGCGCGCACTTTTTCATTAGCCTGTTTTTCAATGCCAGGTGTGCTTCACTATCCTTGGTTGCCCTTTGGTCTTCTTCTTCTTCCACGAGAGCCTTCTCCTTCCTTAACGAGCCTTTACGTCCTTATGTCAGCGTCCACTCTGCCCAAGCTATTGCCGCGCCATCTGGCGATTCTATTGATGATGACCGTGGCCACCATGTTCGCCGCCAACCACGTCTCTGCACGGCTGGCGTTTGATAATGGCACCGGGCTGTTGCTGGCAGTATTAACCCGCTCGGGAGTTGCCTGCTTGATTTTAGTAGCGCTAGTCATCGTGCAGAGAAAGCGGCTGTGGCTGCCCGCAGGCTCCTGGCCGTGGCAACTCGGCGTGGGGCTGCTGATCGCGATCCAAAGCGTCAGCCTCTACTCGGCGGTGGCAAGGTTGCCGGTGGTGATTGCGTTGCTGTTGGTCAATACCTTTCCTATTCAATTGGCGTTATTGAGCTGGGCGCTGGGTGGCCCGCGCCCAACACTGCGTAGTTGCCTCATTATGGGCACTATCCTGATCGGCCTGCTGGTGGTACTGGATATCCCTTCCTGGCTTGCCAGTGCAGATGGCATGGGGCCCGGCTGGATCGCGGGAATTGGGTTTGGCTTAACCGCTGCCTTTGTATTTGCCTGTGCGCTATGGATTACCGAGCACCGCCTGGCCGGGGTAGGCAGCACATTGCGCAGCCTGCTGACCATGCAAACGGTGTTTATCGTCATGATTATTGGCGGCATCGCCGGTGTAGTGCCAGGAGGCATGAGCCTGCCGGACAACAGCGCAGGTTGGATAGGGTTAGGTCTACTGGGGCTGCTCTATGGCTCGGCATTTTCGACGCTGTTCATTTTCGTGCCGCGACTTGATATGGCACGCAATGCGCCCGTAATGAATATCGAGCCGGTAGCTTCCCTGGTGCTGGGCTATTTCGTGCTGGGACAGATGCTCAGCCCCGGCCAACTGGTGGGGGGAGCCGTGGTAGTCGGTGGTATTATCGTGCTCAGCCTTTCAAAAGGTAGGTAAGCAGGGGAGGAAAAAAGGAAATTACATGCACGCAGGGCGGACGAATTGCGTTCTTCAAGGTAATGGACCACAATGCAGTTGAGTAAGGAAACGCTGTTTTTTAACTGAGGTACAACCTATGAAGATGTCCCTAGTATCACTTACATCGGCGGCACTCCTGGTTGGCGCAAGCGCCTTTGCTGCGTCTGCACAAGCCCAGCAATCCTTCACCTACCCACAGGGGTACGTAGGCGGTGACGCGATGTTCTGGAACCTGGATCCAGAGCAAGGCCCATCCCGCGACGCCGTAGGCCTGCGCCTGCGTGGTGGTGCTCAATTCAACGACTACTTTGCCCTTGAAGGCCATTTAGGTACGGGCGGCTCGGACGGCGGCGCGGATTTAGATCATCTCGCTGGCGCCTATGCCAAGGGTATTTTCCCGGTGGCGCGTGAAGTACGCCTATACGGCCTAGCAGGCTTCACGGAAGTTGAGGTTAGAAACAACCGGGAGAGCGGCTTCTCCTACGGTGGCGGTGCGGAAATGGATATTGCCCCCAATCTGTCGGTGGGAGCGGACTACATGCGCTACCTGGACAAGTCCAACTATACCTTTGATGCGGCCAGTGTTGGCCTGCGCTACCGGTTCTAACCGCTAGTTAAAAAGCGAAGTAAAACATCCAGCCCCATGGCGTTGTTAACGGCATGGGGCTTTTTGCATTTATAAGTTTTTAACGATGCCCATGGCAAGGCTGATGGGGTGTGCACATTGTTAGCGCGCTAATTAATTGTTAGACTAAAGTCTTGATACTTTTCCTACATAATATGCGCCCGCCGAGAGGCGTTTGCCAGGGTGTCTACCTGGCAGCTAACAAGTGAGCTCTGCATGACCCCTGATCAAACATTTGCCCGATGGGTAAAGGTGGCTATTGCCGCCTTTGTACTGCTATTTATCTACTTTCTGCTAGCCGATAGCTTTATGCCCATGACGCCAGAGGCGAGGGTGATGCGGCCAGTCACACGGATTGCCCCCGAACTCAGCGGTCCAGTGAAAGCGGTGCTAGTGAGTGATCACCAACACGTTGCCAAAGACGATGTGCTGTTTGAGATAGACCCAGAGCCGTTTCGTTTAGCCGTAGATCAAGCGCAGTTGAACCGCGAGCAAGCCGAGCGGGAGAATGCCCGTTTGGAAGCAGAACTCACCTCCGCGCAAGCGGAATTAGCATCTGCTGAAGCCACGGCCTCGGAGCGGCAGGGTGAGCTTCGTCGGGCTGAAACGCTCATGTCGCACCAAAGTGTATCGCGCCAGCAGTACGAACAGCAGGTGGCTGCAGAGCGCACTGCGCAGGCCAGCGTGGCGGCGGCCAAGGCTAAAATCGTGAGCCTAGAAGTGCAGTTAGGCGATTCAGGCGAGACCAACCTGCGCTTGCGCCAGGCCGACAATGCGCTCTCCCAGGCCCGATTGGATCTTGCTCATACTCAGGTACGGGCGGCCCAGGCGGGTAACGTTACCAATCTGCAGTTGAATGTTGGCGACTATGTACAAGCGGGCCAGCCCGCTGTTGCAGTGGTGGCAGATGAGACAGATATCATCGCCGACTTCCGTGAAAAGAGCCTGCGCCATGTGGCGCCAGGCGATGCCGCGCGGGTCGTGTTTGATGCATGGCCGGGTGAGGTGTTTGATGCCCAAGTCCTCGCCATGGATGCTGGCGTGCGCGAAGGTCAGCTAGCGGCGGATGGTCAACTGGCCGATATTCCCACCACTGACCGCTGGGTACGCGACGCCCAGCGCATGCGCGTCCACATCGCGCTGACAGAGCCGGTCGCCACAGCCCTCGCCAGTGGCGCCCGCGCTACGGTGCAGCTTCAGCCTGGTGATGCGGTATTGGCCAAACCCTTTGTTTGGCTGCAGTCGCATTTAATCAGTTGGCTGCACTATGTCTATTAGCGGGTTGGCTAAGGGTTGGTTGACTAAGCGCTGGTTGCTTAAGAGCGATACGGCGAGCCCACAGCGTACGACTCGCCCAGCGTTAACACACAACGGTTTACGCCAGTGCCTACGAGTAGCAGGGGGAGGCGCACTGGGGTTTGTGGTCAGCCAGTTAATGGGCTGGAACTACGGGGTGTTTTTCACCGTTTTTCCGATGTTTCTGCTCGGCATGGTGCCCATTCTCAATGGCCATATCATTCGCCAGTTTTTAACCAACGTATCGCTCAACGTAATTGAGGTGAGCCTGGTGGTTGGCCTGCTGAAGCATATGCCGGTGGTGATGACGCTCGTGGTGCTGGCGATGTTTCTATTTCGCTTTAACCTGATGGCGAAAGGGCCGATGTTTTTGTTCGGTGCCAACGGCGTGCTGACGTTAAGCATTCTGCTTCACTTCGCCAGCTACCCGAATGTCGATTTAAGCGACCTATTGGCCAGCAATCTCGTTGCCAGCGGTCTGGCGGTATTTATTGCCATGCTGATGCATACCCTTTTTCCCGATGTTGAAGCGCGCAAGCCACCACCACGAGCGACCAAATCAGCCGCGCAGATTCGCCATGAAACCCTGATTGGCGGCGTGACCGCTACGCTCTCGTTTGTGGTGTTTCAGATGTTCGATTTACAGGGATCCCTTTCCGCGCAGATGGCGACCATTCTGGTTCTGTTTGCGATGGGTTACGCCGGTGCGAAAGTGTCGGCAGGAAAGCGGGCCATTGGAACATTGTTAGGCTGCAACATGGCGCTCGTCATGCAGTTACTGCTGTATACCCAAAGCCACCATTTTTTGCTGGTGATTCTGCTCTATTGGCTGGGGCTGATGCTGTTCGCAAGAGAGCATGTTCATGAGGGCGGCGGTTCAGGCATTGGTTTTGGCGGGTTAACGACCTTGGGAATTCTGTTCGGTCAGTCGTTAGGCCCACAACAAGACCTGGTATACAGCGCGCTCTATCGATTCTCGTCGATGAGTGTTGCGCTCACCCTCACCGTATTAGTGATGGCCTGTCTACATTTTTTATTAAACCGCTGGGAACCCACGCGTTTAAAAAAATAAACCGACCATAAATTAAAGTAGCGCAACTTTTTTAATAAAGACTACTCTGATGAAGTGTCAGCGTGTGATTGTAGTGCTATTTGCACCTTCACATATGGCATGTTCCCTACTAACGGATTAGAGGTGTTTGTCATGGCAACTGGTACCGAAGACAAAGCAAAAGGTTCGGCTAACAAAGCTGCGGGAAAAGTCAAAGAAGCGGCGGGCAAGGCGACTGGTAGTCATAAAACAGAAGCTAAAGGTAAAGCCCAACAGGCGAAAGGCGAACTGCAAAAAGGCAAAGGCGAAGCCAAGGATAGCCACAAGAAACAGCGCTAGTTACTTAACAGTGATTCCAACAGGGGGCTACGGCCCCCTGTTGGCGTTCAAGGGCTTAACTAAAACCAATGGTTAAAGCCCACGAACGACTCCCGCCACAACCATTTCTCTTGATAATGGTCAGCATTATAGCGATGTCTTACTCTCGCAACGCTTGATCTAGCGCAATCCTGCCTGCAGTCAGCTATGCATTAATGGTGAAGTGTCATGACTCCCCTCACTGAGGAAGCGACCCATGCCTACCATGATGAAAGCGGCCATCTTCGTTGAGCCCGGCCGCATCGAGATAGACGACAAACCCATTCCCGAGATCGGCCCCAACGACGCACTGATGCGCGTAACCACGACAACGATCTGCGGCACCGATATCCATATCTTAAAAGGCGAATACCCGGTTGAGCGCGGCTTAACCATTGGTCACGAGCCGGTGGGCGTGATCGAAAAACTGGGCGCCAACGTAAAAGGCTATCAGGAAGGCCAGCGGGTAATCGCCGGGGCGATCTGCCCCAGCTTTACCTCCTACGCCTGCCAGGATGACTGCTGTTCGCAGGATGGCGGCCACCACAGCCACGGCTACAAACCGATGGGCGGTTGGCGCTTTGGTAACACTATCGACGGCGCCCAAGCGGAGTACCTGCTGGTGCCGGATGCCCAGGCCAACCTCTCACCCGTGCCGGATGGCCTGACCGACGAACAGGTGCTGATGTGCCCGGACATTATGTCCACCGGTTTTGCTGGTGCGGAATCTGCCGGTATCAAAATTGGCGACATCGTGGTCGTGTTTGCCCAAGGCCCGATTGGTTTATGCGCAACCGCAGGTGCAAAGCTACGCGGGGCAGGGATGATTATTGCGGTAGACGGAATAGATGAGCGCCTAACCATGGCCAAGCAGATGGGCGCGGATGTCACGATCGATTTTCGTAAGGTCGATGTGGTTGAAGAAATCCTCAAACTCACTGGCGGGCGCGGGGCTGATTGCGCCATTGAAGCGCTCGGCCTACAGCAGACATTCGAGTCTGCTTTACGGGTACTAAAGCCCGGCGGAACGCTATCAAGCCTGGGTGTTTACTCCCAAGACCTGACGATTCCGCTGGGTGCTTTCTGTGCGGGCCTGGGCGACCACAAGATCATTACCTCGCTATGCCCTGGCGGCAAAGAGCGCATGCGTCGGTTGATGAGCATTATTGCCGCCGGTCGGCTAGATCTTGGCCCCCTGGTCACCCACCGCTACGCGCTGGAAAATATCGTCGAAGCCTATGATCTCTTCTCCCACCAGCGCGACGGTGTATTAAAAGTGGCGCTCCAAGTCTCCTAAAACTCAAGCGCCGCCTTTAATAGCGAGGCTATCAACCAAAACCCGCTACTGTCGTTTATAAGTAGCCGTTTATAAGTAGCGGGTTTATTGGATGATCTGAGTCGTCAGAACTTACGTTAGCTTAGCTCAGCTCATTTAAGTTCCAGCGAAAAGCTCATTTCAACGCCCGCGTCATCCACTGCTAACCAGTACGCCATGTTGTCGTAGATCTCTGCATACTGCTTGAACATTTCAATATCAGATTCGGTCAGTTCCTCCATTTCTACTTGCTCCATGACATCAGCCAGCGAATGATAAAACTCACCCGTTATGTGGCCATGTAGCAACAGGTCGCGATCTGAAGTGGGGGCGTTCAGCTCTTGTTTTAGTGTCGCTGAATCGCTGATGCCCGCGCCCAAGACGATGGCGGTGTCAGACATAGCGGCATAAAGCGCTGGCATGTCCGGTGGTAGCAGCATGCTTTTGATTTTCTTGGTCTCCCCGCCGGGTTCAAGGCCAAGAGCCCCAAGCTCAGGCAAGAAGGCGCTTGCTGTAGACAGCAGGCTCATAGGGTTTTGTGAGGCGAGGGCAAGGATGCCGTTAGCGATAGGATCGCCGTTCTTCATTGTCAGGCTGTCGATACGTGCATTGAAGCCCGAAAGCGACGAACCAATCATCTGGGTGATCGGGTTATTGACCGCTGTGTTGATCTCGTTCCAAGAGCGGTTCAAATCCTGTAGCTCATTACAGCTGAAGGGATTCTCGCGCACTTGCCGAGCATACTTCTGAATGGTCTGCGTCAATACAGGCAGGTCCAGGCCCAATCCAAAGCTGGCCATTCCCTCTGTGCTGCCCAGGCCTGGAACCTGAGTCGTTAGGGCACGCAGGTCGCTGACGATCCCTTCATCGGTTTCCAGGATGAGGTTCATCTCCATGCGCTCAAGACTGTACTCACGCGCGCCCATTGCCAAGCCAGGAAAGCGGCTAGTGATACGGTCGATATCTGCCTGACAGGAGGAGAGATCCAGCGGCGCTAGATCCACCGCGTCCATCAGTGCCTGAGTACCTGAGTGGGTGGGAGTGCTCAACTCATTCAGCAACCGTGAAGAGTAAACCTGACCAGCGCCGTAAGGGGTAAAACCATGGCGCTGTTCAATTTCCGCCAGTGCGCCGGTATCACCGATGCTGCTGTCGGGCAGGCTGTTACCCAGTACCTGGGCCAGCAACTCGTCGTTGGCATCCTGCGGCACTACTGATACCAACAATTGCTGATCGATAATCGCGAGAATCGCCTTGATAGGCCCTTCTTGCGTCAGTTCCCAATAGTCGTTGCCGTTGGTAGTGGCCGTGCTCGGGTTGATCTCTGCCTTGGTTAGGACGCGCTGTAGCGTGTCTCGAAAGGCATCTTCATCGTGTAACTCAAAGCGCAAAACAGGCAGGATGCCCAGCCCATAAAAGGCAGCCTGAGGGCCCATCTTGAGGCCTAGTGCGTGAACATCCTCCAGCGTTTCAACACCGACCAACTCTTCACCCATGGCGATTAACAGCGTCATCATCGAACGCTGCACGTCGTCTTCTATATCGGGCAGTGTGCGGCGCAGCTCATCCAGATCAGCTTCGAGGTTATTGTTGGGCTGTGTGCGCTGAAAAATATCAAAGATATCCTGTTCCGGCAGGGCGTCACGTGTGGCCATGAAGTAGGGAGAGTCAGCCGGAATATATTTCAGCATGGGGGCTGTGATAGTTTTCGGCGCTTCCTGCTCTGTGGCGGCTGCCGTTGGTCCGTTATCCTCGCTGCAGGCACTTAGCAAGCCAGTGCTTAACAGGGCAAGGGATACCGCCAGGGAAAGTTTGGTTTTCATCTGAAGTCAGTTCTTTGCAAGTAGGTGGTTTTAAATCAAGCGTGGCGAATAGAATACTATGCAAATGAGAATCATACACGGGCAATGTATAATTAATTTAAGCTTGAGTGGGAAATGCTTTCCACACGTTAAGCGCAGATTCTAAAGGCTAACGTGAAATTGACGATTAAACGGCAAGTCTAGGCTTGGTACGCAAATGGCGCCTGAGGTTTCACTCAGGCGCCACTGTCAGCATCAGGGATGTTTCACCCGTTGTTTTTAAACTTCCTGATAGAGCTCGCTGCCTTTATTGCGAAACTTCTCCGCCTGCTCTTCCATACCACGTTTTACCGCTTCTGCGTCGTTTAGGCCGTGCTCGTTGGCCCGGTCTTTGTAAGTGTCACGCACTTCCTGGCTGATCTTCATGGAGCAGAACTTCGGCCCGCACATGGAGCAGAAGTGCGCCACCTTGGCGGAGTCTTTCGGCAGGGTTTCGTCGTGGTACTCACGGGCGGTATCCGGGTCTAGCCCCAGGTTGAACTGGTCTTCCCAGCGGAACTCGAAGCGCGCCTTGGAGAGCGCATTATCACGCCGCTGCGCCGCCGGGTGACCCTTGGCGAGATCCGCCGCATGAGCAGCAATTTTGTAGGTAATGATGCCCGTTTTGACATCATCTTTGTTTGGCAGACCCAAATGCTCTTTCGGGGTGACGTAGCAGAGCATGGCGCAGCCAAACCAGCCGATCATCGCCGCCCCAATGCCGGAAGTAATGTGGTCGTAGCCGGGGGCGATATCCGTGACTAGCGGCCCAAGCGTATAGAAAGGCGCTTCGTCGCAGTACTCCAGCTGCTTATCCATGTTCTCTTTCACAAGATGCATGGGCACATGGCCGGGGCCTTCGATCATCACCTGCACATCGTGCTTCCAGGCAATGTGGGTCAGCTCGCCCAGGGTTTTCAGCTCCGCCATTTGTGCTTCGTCGTTGGCATCGGCCACTGAGCCAGGGCGTAGGCCATCGCCGAGGGAGAACGCGACATCGTACTGCTTGCAGATCTCGCAGATCTCCTCGAAGTGGGTGTACAGAAAGCTCTCCTGGTGATGGTACAAACACCACTTGGCCATGATCGAGCCGCCGCGGCTGACAATGCCGGTGACCCGCTTGGCGGTGAGCGGCACATAGCGCAGCAGCACCCCCGCATGAATGGTGAAGTAGTCCACACCCTGTTCGGCCTGCTCGATCAGCGTATCGCGGAAGACTTCCCAGGTGAGGTCTTCGGCCACGCCTTTAACCTTCTCCAGCGCCTGATAGATAGGCACCGTGCCAATCGGCACCGGAGAGTTGCGCAGAATCCACTCGCGGGTTTCGTGGATGTTCTGCCCGGTGGAGAGATCCATGATGGTATCCGCGCCCCAGCGGATACCCCAGGTCATCTTATCCACTTCCTCCTCAATGGAAGACGTGACAGCCGAGTTACCCAAGTTGCCGTTAATCTTGACCAGAAAGTTGCGGCCAATAATCATCGGCTCGCTTTCTGGGTGGTTGATGTTATTGGGAATGATCGCCCGCCCGCGGGCGACTTCATCACGCACGAATTCAGGGGTGATCTCTTCCGGCAGGCTGGCGCCAAAGCTCTGGCCTTTGTGCTGGTGGCCCAGAATCCGCTCAACTTCAGCGGTACCCAGCGTTTGGCGACGCTGGTTTTCCCGCAGGGCAATAAACTCCATTTCTGGCGTAATAATGCCCTGGCGGGCGTAGTGCAGCTGGGTGACGTTCTTGCCTGCTTTTGCGCGGCGCGGCGTGCGGGTTAAATCAAAGCGCAGCTGGGCAAGCATCGGGTCGTTGGCGCGGCGGTTGCCGTAATCAGACGTAGGGCCTGAGAGAAATTCGGTGTCGTCCCGCGCCTCAATCCAGGCGCGGCGTAGTTCCGGCAGCCCGCGGCGCAGATCAATCTGGGCATCGGGGTCGGTGTAAGGGCCGGAAGTGTCGTACACCAGCAGCGGCGGGTTCTCTTCATCGATACCGGTGGTTTTGGTCGGTGACAGGGTGATCTCCCTAAACGGGACGCGAATATCCGGCTGGGAGCCTTCGATGTAAACCTTCCGCGAGCCGGGCAGTGGCTGAATGGCGGCGGCATCGACTTGGGCGGTTTCGGCTAAAAAGTGGCTAGTCTTGCTCATGTATCGGTTCCTTGTAGTTGTTGACCACTATTCAGAGAGGTCTAGGCCCATCTGCCAGAAGTCGATTTCCAGGCGGGTGGCATCGCGGAAGATCTTGCTCAGCTCGGTAAAGCGGGCAGGGGTAACGTCGGCAAGGCGAGCGTTTAGCCATTCAAGCTCCGCCTGCATGGCGGCCTGAAACTCGTCGCCTTCGTACATGGCAATCCAGGCGTCAAACGGGTTTTGGCTACCGCGCAGGGTAGAAGGCTGGGCGTTCAGCCAGTTGGCGATTTCGCCGTAGCCAACCAGGCAGGGGGCCAACGCCACGTGCAAATCGAGCAAGTCGCCGCGGTTGCCGGTATCCAACACATAGCGGGTGTAGGCCAGAGTGGCCCTGGCTTCGGGAAGCTCCGCCAGTTCTTGCTCGGAAATCCCCCACTCCTGACAAAACCCCACGTGCAGGCCCAACTCCACATCCACGATGGCTTTTAAGCCTTCATGGGCTTGGCGAAGATCGGCAAGGGTGGGGCTTTTATAGACAGCCAGCGCGTAGGCGCGGGCGAAGTGAATTAAAAACAGGTAGTCCTGCTTTAAGTAGTGGCGAAACGACGCCTCAGGCAGCGTGGCATTGCCCAACTGGCGCACAAAATCGTGCTCAATATAGGCACGCCAATCTTGCTGGCAGGCGGTGGTGAGATCAGTAAAGCGGTAGCCCATGATGCCTCCGGTGGTAATGATCTGGAGGGCAGGCGAATAAGATCGAGGAAATGGCGCGGAAGGTGGCGTGCGATCGTGAAAGAGAGCTAGCCAAGGCCATCGCTTGATCCCTACGCCGGTACCCGCGCTGCATATTATCTAAGCAGCGCATTAGCCGGATCAGGTTCAGCGGGACCAGCGCTCGGTAGCAAAAATGCTAACCCTGCGCCATCTCAGCCGGATATCACCGGCACCCCGTCAAGCTGTTCGTTGGTGGAGTGTAGGAGGCGGGTGGGGGAGATGCAAGGGGCTTGATTAGAGATGGCAATGCGCGCAGAACAAGAGTTTTAGGTATTCTGCCAAAATTGGCTTTGCTCTCAATGGAATCAATGGGGTAGAGTCAAATTAGGCGGATACCAAACCCCAATAAATGTGCCGACTCGTTTATTGGGGTTTGGTAGCGGGGTTTATAATTGATATTAGCTAATAGAGACCGATTTTCGAATATTGAGGTGGAGAATTTTACATGGCTGAAGAATACAATGAAAAAATCGAAAGAGCAGAAGCCGAGCAAGAGGAGTCAGAGGACTACTCTGAAACTCCGCCTTCTGACATTGTAGCTTTCAACGAGCTAAGGTCTTGTGCGGACCTTGTTAGAATGCATAAAGCAGGGCAACTAATTATTAAACCAGACTTCCAGCGTGATGTTGTTTGGTCGAACCCTGCCCAGACAAGATTTATCGACTCACTAGTTAAACAGCTCCCGATTCCTAGTATGTGTCTAAGCCTTGATTATAAAACTGAAAAAAGGCTTATGATTGATGGATTACAAAGAATTTCTAGCATTATCAAGTTTTTGACAGACGAGCAGTGGAGGCTTTCCAAACTAGAAGATATTGACTCGAGAATATCAGGAAGGACGTCTGGTTATTTAAAAGATAAACATTTTGAGATATACAGTCGTATAGAGAACCTAACTATCCCTGTGACTGTTCTAAGATGTGATTATTCTAAAAAGTCGCATTTAAATTATTTGTTTACGATTTTTCATCGCCTTAATACCGGAGGTAATAAGCTCAGTAACCAAGAAATCCGTAACTGCATATATGCAGGTGCATTTAATGAAATGCTGAAAGAAATTGTTTCACAAAAAGAGACTAGAGATCTATTTGGCCTCGAAGAAGAAAAAACATACCGATATGCATACGAAGAGTTATTCCTAAGAATATTCACGTTTGCTGATACGTTCGAAAAATATAATGGTCGGCTAGCGAAGTATCTTAATGAATATATGGATTCTAAGAAAAAAATTACTGAAAACGAAATAGAGTCAAAATTCGATAGAATTAACCGCTCTATTGCCCTTTTATATAGGAAAATACTTGATGGAGTGCAGCTTCCAAAATTGAGCAAGTCAACAGTTGAAGCGCTATTTGTAGGTATATATAGAAATATAGATGCGTTAGAAGATGAATCAAATGAGGAGCTATCTGCTCGTTATAAGACATTAAGGGAGGATGAAAATTTCTCAATAGAAAGCTTAAGCGAGGGGTTGGCCGCGACAGATAAAGTTAAAGCCAGAATATCTAAGTCAATTGAGTTATTTAGCTGATATGATTGTTAAAAAACATATTTATCGAACACTTAAGGACTTAGATGATAGGTACAATGGTGCCATGCTTTGTTCGAGTGTTGATGAATCAATTTATTACTCAAAGTTGGCAATACTAGAATACTGTGGATGGATCGAAGAGGCATTTGATAACATTGTGAGGCGAGCTGTAAAAACAAAGTTAAAAAGCCATCCCTATAAGCAAATGCTTGAAAATTCGGTTATTGGAAATAATCATGGATTCCAGTATAAGGAAAACTTTAGGCCAATGCTAATTAGAGCAATTGGCTTAGTAGCTATGGAAAAAATAGAAAAAGAACTTGATAAAACCGGAAATCTTTCAATTCTAATTAGTGAGTTGGAAGCAGTTAAACGGGATCGTGATAGTGCGGCACATACATGGGCTCAGAATGCGACTCGAACATATCCTGCGCCCTCTATTACTCGATCTAGATTAGAAGAAATCCATCCCATTGCGAAAGAGATTTATTCATATGTCGCTAAGCTTTAATGCAGCTAACAAACAGCGGCAGCACGACAGCCAATACTCCGCACTGGCTGAGTCAGCGCTGGGCATCATCACTTGAACTCAATGCTTTTCCAGATCAGCCCAACCAGTGAGATCACCAGTATAGCGAACAGTACGGCAACGCCCCCCGAATCCAGCGCTTGCAACGTTAGGCCTGAAACCACTAGCCATAGCGCTGGAATGATGATGGCGATCCAGAGAGCGAAACCCCGCAACATGATTAGCACCAAGCCCAGCGTGGTAACCGCCGTGGGGTCGGCATGAATGCCGAACACTTCTGCCTGATACCAGGAGCCGCCGCTTAGCGGCGCCACCAGCGGCATCATTATCAGGCCAAAGAAGGTGATGGCTATACCTATAGCAACCGGTGGGGTTGTTGAGCGTGGCGCGTTATCCATTCCCCATCCCGTTAGCGCTATCAATGCCAATAGCACGGCTTGGAAGATGAAAGCGTAGCCAACATAGCCCCCGGCCCAGTTGAGTTCTGCATAGCGCTGAATGAAAAACGCGACGGCGACAAAGGCCCAGAGAGGGGCGGGTAGCAGGCAGGTGATTCGCGTGCGGTGTTTCAGCGCCAGCACAAGGGTGGCGGCGCCCAAGGTGAGGGTAAGCAGGTGCAGCGGCCAGAAGGTTTCTCCCATGCGTTCCAGCAGGCGAAAGTAAACATCTGCCGTGAAAGGAATAAAGTCCTGCAGTTGGTAGCTTGTCCACTCGTTCATAGCGACTCGATATAGGCGGCCATCCGCTGCCGGGCGTCGGCCGTGGGCGTGGGGGTGTGGCCGGCACGCATATTCTCGCGCAGGTGCTCGACCTGGGTGGTGGCGGGTATCGCGCAGGTGATCGCCGGGTGGCTAACGATAAACTTCAGCAGAAAGTCCGCCCAGGTTGTGCAGCCGCATTCCGTCTGCGCCCACTCGGGCAATGGCACGTCACGGCGCTTGAAGTTCTTGATCAGGCTGCCGCCATCGTAAGGGCGATTGGCGATCACGCCGATGCCCCGTTCTTCTGCCAAGGGCAGTAGCCTGTTTTCTGCTTCGCGGTGGGTGATGTTGTAGGTGAGCTGAACGAAGTCGATGTCCTCTGACATCATGATCTGCTCCATCTCGCTGTGGCGGCGCCCGTGCGAGGTAGTGATGCCGACATGGCGGATGAGGCCTTCGGCTTTCATCTCCTGCAGCGCTGCCAGGTGTGCACGCCAGTCGGTCAGATTATGCACCTGCACTAGGTCGAAGTGCTCCACCTTCCAGCGCTCTTTAAGCTCCGCTACCTGCTCGCGGGCTGAACCACCAGCGGGGCTCCAGACCTTCTCGGCGGCAAACAGGCTTTCGGGCGTGCCAAGCTGCTGCAGGGCATAGCCCATCACGTCCGGCGCCGAGCCATACATGGGAGAAGAATCGATCAGGCCACCGCCATGCTCAAAGAATGCTTTAACCACCTCGGTGCGGGCATCGAGCAATTGTGGGTCGCTGCCAACGTTGAAGGTACGCCAAGTGCCCATGCCAATCACGGGCAGCTTTTTATCAGTGCCCGCAAAAGCCTTCTGACGCATCCCTCCCGTGCTGGCAAGAAGCGATGCGGTTGGGAACGTCATGGTGGCGAGCGTAGTACCGATAAGCATAAGGCTTTGTCTGCGCGTGATGCGATGCTTGATGTGATGTTTGATGGGAAGGTTCATAGCGGTCGCTCCTTCCGGTTTTTTTGAATCGGCACCGTGGCAGCCAACACCAGCACAAAACATGTCAGCACAAACACCTTATTCACAAACCAGTTAGTACGCCAGATCGTCCACTCTGGGTCGGCGAGAAAACCGCCGAACAGGGTACAGATGATGAGGATTTCAATGACGGACATGCCTACCGCCAATGCGCGCGTATAGCGAGGCCTTGTGAGCAGCGCCCAGCCCAGCCAGACGTGCGCCAGTGGCCATAGATCCCAATAGATATAGCGTGCCCAGGGCTCGCCGTACGCCAGCGCGTAACCCACGGGAAACAGGTATTTGATGAACAGCGTCCACGCGGCGAGTATAAACAGCAGGTGGGCGAGGAAGCTGATCCAGGCGTTGGGTTGTGGGGCGGGCAGTGACATGACAGCGCTCCTGTCCTAGTCCGTTAATTCTGGGCCGTTAATGGCTCGCCCTCACACCATCTGCAAAGAGTGCTTGCGCGTTGGCGGGGGATAGGCGGCGTCGATTTGTGCCAGGTCATCTTTGTCGAGTCTGACCTTATCTGCATCAGCGTTCTGTTTAAGGTGCTCCAGATTCACGGCTTTAGGAATAGCGATCACGCCGGGGTTACGCAGTGCCCAGGCGAGGGCGACTTGCGCGGGGGTGGCGCTGTGTTTGTCGGCGATGCGTTGCAGGGCGGCGTCATGCAGTAGCGCGCCGCCTTGCCCTATCGGGCAATAGGCCATGAGTGGCATGTTGTGTTGTGCTTGCCAGGGCAGCAGGTCGTATTCAATGCCGCGGGCTTCGGGGTTGTAGAGCACCTGGTTGGTGGCGCAAGCGGGCGCGTCGAGCTCGGCCAAGTCGTCAACGTCGAAGTTCGACACGCCCCAGCGCAGAATCTTGCCCTGCTCGCGCAGCCGCTCAAACGCTTCCACTGTTTCGCTCAGCGGGTACTGGCCGCGCCAGTGCAGCAGGTAGAGATCGATCGTATCGGTGCCCAGTCGGCGCAAGCTGCGCTCGCAGGCGGCTTGAACACCCTTTGTGCTGGCATTGTGCGGGTAGACCTTGCTGACCAGATACACCTCATCGCGCCGGTCACGAATCGCTTGGCCAACGACTTCTTCAGAACCGCCCTCGGCATACATCTCTGCGGTATCAATCAGCGTCATGCCCAGGTCCAGACCTTCCCGCAGCGCCCTGACCTCAGCCTGCCGTTGCCCGGCATCCTCGCCCATATGCCAGGTGCCCTGGCCGATACGGGGTACGCTGTCTCCGCCTAGCTCAATCGTCTGCATATCTCGCTCTCCTAGTGTATTTCCTGCTGTGATGGTGGTCTGACTGCCCAAGGCAATCGTCGTTCATGGACCAAGCGTAGACGATCTGTATCGAAAGCCGCCCTATTTGGGCAGCACATCGGTGATCTTGCTGGCGCTATTACGCGTCGTAGATCTCCAGCGGTATTATCGAAACGGGCCGCTATACTGCCAAATACTCCTATTAAACGTTGGCGAATAACGACCCGTTGGAAGCGTGACAGAGGGTGCATAGCCCGCTGATCCTCAAAGGAGGCTCACGTGTCAGAACAACATAAAGCCCACATTGCAGCGTTTCTTGACCGCGTTCTCACATCAGGTGAGATTTCCGCTACTGGCGAGTACTTCCATGACGACATGGTGGAAGAGGTTCCGTTTCCGGGCCAGGGGCCTGGCCTTGCTGGGCTCATGGAAACGTTAGTCGAACTGCGAACAGCCTTCCCCGATATGCGCTGGAGCGTCCAGGAACAGATTGCAGAAGATAGTCGCGTCTTAACACGCTTCGTTTGGGAGGGAACTCAGCGAGGGGATTTTCTTGGAATACCACCGACGCACCGCGCCGTCAGCGTGTGGGGCATGGTCATTGACCAATTTGAAGGGCCAAAGGTGAAGTCCACTCGTATCCTCATGGACACGATGGGATTGATGCAGCAGCTTGGGGCGTTACCTGGCGCGCCCTGAACGATGGCGTTCAGGGATGCATTATTGTGATATTAAAGTGCCATTTAACCGTACTGTTGAGACCGGTATATAGCGCGCAGCGTTGGTCCGTGAAGGATGTTTATGCAATTCACCGTAAACATTGATGTAAAGGAGATTGAGAACGCTATTTCCTTCTACGAGAGCGGGCTCGGTTTGCAGCTTATTCGACGGCTATTTGGCGGTACGGTTGCCGAGATGGGCGGAGGGCCTGCACTCCTTTACTTGATCGAGCAGACTGAGGCGAGCGCTGCTGCTCCCGGCACCGCTATCCAACGTGACTTCCAGCGACACTGGACGCCAGTGCATCTGGATTTTATTGTTGAAGATATTGACGCAGCCGTAAAACAGTCAGTTTCGGCGGGTGCTGTCCAGGAAGGAGAAACCAAGTCTTTTGCCTGGGGGATGCTTGCGACAATGAGCGATCCCTTTGGTAACGGGTTTTGCCTACTAGCGTTGGCTGAAGGCGGTTACGATCATGCTGAGTAATCTTCTAACATGGACAGCCACAGCTTCTACCTGTCAATTTGCCAGTGCATTGTGGCGTTATGCTCCAAGGTGATGCTATGGATGAGTCGAGATCAGGGTATTAACTCTAAAATCTAACAAGCCTACTGAGCGGGGGTAGCCGCCCAGGTTCTAATCATTAGTTATCGGGTACATTTCATGTCGAAAAAAGTAGTTAAGTTTGAATACGAGAAAGAAACTAAAAACAGCGTTCGCTATAAGGAAGTGCCTGATGAAGGAACGGCGCCTATCGTGGGAACTTTGTATGTTCAAAAATGGTTTGCTGGCGATAGCAAATCTATTGAAGTAACGATAGACAAAAAAGGCTAGCTGGCTGGCCATTTTTTTAAATATCGTTACTGTTCTTAACTATCTGAAAAATTAGTTATTTTTCTTAAGCGCTAAATAATGCTCTATGCCTGAAATCTGATCTTCCGCGTGGTGGTTGACGTAGAGCACGGTGGTTTCTGAGCCCTGGCAGATTTTTTCGATCAGGGCGAGGACGAGTTGGCGGTTGATATCGTCCAGGCCAAGGCAGGGTTCGTCTAGAATCAACAACGGCGGATGTTTGACCATGGCGCGGGCAATCAGCAGCAGGCGCTGGTCGCCGTAAGAGAGCTTGTTAAACGGCTGGTCGGCGCGGTCTTGCATGCCGAGTAGTTCGAGCCACTGGTCGGCAATTTTTTTCTGGCTGTCGGTGGACTTGGTGTACATGCCGATGCTGTCGTAGAAGCCGGAAATAATCACGTTTTTGCAGCTGGTGCTAACCCGGTATTCCCACTGCAGGTTAGTGGAGACATAGCCGATAAACTGTTTAATCTGCCAGATGCTTTCGCCGTTACCGCGCTGGAAACCAAACACAAAAATATCGTTGGTATAGCACTGCGGATGGTCGCCGGTGATCAACGATAAAACGCAGGTTTTGCCGCTACCGTTAGGCCCACTCAGCTGCCAATGCTGGCCTTGTTCTATCGTCCAATCGAGCTTATCGACAATCACCGTGTCGCCGTACTGGATGGTCGCTTGGGTTAATTTTACTAATGGCTGGCTCGGGTCGAGAGGAGGGAGCCTGTTGGCGGGGTCGGCCTCCGGCACGCTTAGGTCGGTGGTTTTCAAATGCATTAACTGGTAGAGCTCATTGAAGGCGGCGTCGTCCTGACGATCTACCGTGAGCGTTAAGCGCCCCTTATCGCCACTCTGCTTATCACCTCTCTTTATCTCCCCATGCTCTTTATCCCCACGCTCTTTATCTAAGTAGGCCACATGGGTGATGAAATCCGGCATTTCATCAAAGCGATTCAGCACCATGACCATGGGTACGGTGTCGATGATAGAGGCTAGGTGGGCTTGCAGCATGGCGAGCGTGTCGACATCCAACCCATCAAACGGCTCGTCTAAAATCAGTAAATCAGGCTTGTTGGCCAGTGCGCGAATCAGCATGACTTTACGGGTTTCGCCGGTGGAAAGTTTGCGAAACGCACGATCAAGCAGTTTGCTTAGGCCAAATTTGTCGACCAGGGATTGGGCAAGTTCGAGGTCTTGGCAATGATCGAAAATCATTTCACTGACGGGGGTGCCGAGTGAAATGACGTCCATAATGTCGGCGTCGTCTTTCTTCAACTCTTGGGCGATGAGCTCCGCCTGGACTTCAAAAGAGACGATTTCCACATTGTTGGGAATGCCTTGAATGCTTCCGCTCTGAATGTCACCAATACCCGCAAGCGCAGCCGCAAGGGCGGATTTTCCTGAGCCATTGGGGCCGGTGATCACCCAATGTTGTTCTGGCGTAATGGTCCAGTCAATCTCGCGTAGCGTGAAACGATCATCAAAGCTGACCGTCGCTTTTGATAGGCGGATACGGTTTTGGTGAATATCGTCTAGGCGGGTTAACGAATCCATTACTCTCTTCCTTGCACTGTTCGAGGAACCAAAAAGCCGAGCATATCGTGATGATATCTCGGCTTTTTTGATGGCCTAGGTGTTGAAGACCTGAACGTCTATCGATTAATCAGACGATTAAACGATTTTTTTCATGTCAGCCATGTAGCCGCGAAGAACCGAGCCAACGGCTTCTACGGGGTGTGAACGAAGGGCGGTGTTAACTTCGATCAACCGTGCGTTATCAACGCCGTTGTCGTCCAGCGAAAGCCCTTTGCCGATGACGTCGGACTTGATGCCTTTCATAAAGTCTGCCAATAGCGGTACGCAGGCGTGGTTGTAAAGGTAGCAACCATATTCTGCGGTATCCGAGATAGTCGCGTTCATTTCGTACAACTTCTTACGCGCGATGGTGTTCGCGATAAGCGGCGTTTCGTGTAGCGACTCGTAGTAAGCAGACTCAGCGATGATGCCCGCCGCTGTCATGGTTTCGAAAGCAAGCTCAACGCCCGCTTTCACCATTGCTACCATCAAAATGCCGTTGTCGAAGAACTCTTGCTCAGTGATTTCGACATCACCAGCGGGGGTTTTCTCGAAGTTGGTTTCAGCTGTTTCGGCGCGCCATTTTAGCAGGTTCGCGTCATCGTTCGCCCAGTCTTCCATCATCGTTTTAGAGAAGTGGCCGCTCATGATGTCGTCTTGGTGCTTGTTGTACAGCGGACGCATGATGACCTTTAGCTCTTCAGAAAGATCGAACGCTTTGATCTTCGCTGGGTTAGAAAGACGGTCTAGCATGTTCGTTACGCCGCCGTACTTCAGCGCTTCGGTGACTGTTTCCCAGCCGTATTGAATCAAACGTGAGGCGTAGCCCGGGTCGATACCTTCTTCGATCATCTTGTCGAAGCACAGCAGTGAGCCCGTTTGCAGCATGCCGCAAAGGATCGTTTGCTCACCCATCAGGTCTGATTTCACTTCCGCGATGAAAGAGGACATCAGTACGCCCGCTTTGTGGCCGCCAGTACCGACCGCGTAGGCTTTGGCGAGCGCAAGGCCTTCGCCTTTGGGGTCGTTGTCTTCGTGAACAGCGATCAAGGTGGGAACACCGAAACCACGTACGTATTCAGCGCGAACTTCAGACCCTGGGCATTTCGGTGCCACCATGATGACGGTTAGGTC
Organism: Vreelandella sp. ssv; assembly: GCF_059448525.1. Classification (NCBI taxonomy): domain Bacteria; kingdom Pseudomonadati; phylum Pseudomonadota; class Gammaproteobacteria; order Oceanospirillales; family Halomonadaceae; genus Vreelandella; species Vreelandella sp. ssv. Next base: position 993,534 of record NZ_CM182545.1, read on the forward strand.
ATCGCGAATTTTCATGCCTTCTTCTACGATGTTGAAACCGTGAGAGTAAGACAGGCAGGCGCCTTCCTTCATCAGCGGCATCACTGCGTTCACTACCGAGGTGTGCTGCTTATCGGGTGTGAGGTTCAACACAACGTCTGCAGTGGGGATCAACTCTTGGTAAGTCCCTACTACAAAACCGTTTTCAGAAGCGTTTTTCCAGGACTGGCGCTTTTGCTCAATGGCTTCCGGGCGCAGTGCGTAAGAAACGTCCAGGCCGCTGTCGCGTAGGTTCAAACCTTGGTTAAGGCCTTGTGCGCCACAGCCGATCACCACCATTTTTTTGCCTTTTAGCGCTTCGACGCCATCAGCAAACTCGACGGTGTGCATGAAACGGCATTGCGCAAGCTGAGCCAATTGCTCGCGTAGTGGTAACGTATTGAAATAATTAGCCATCGTTAACATCCTAATTTTGTGATCAATGTGTCGATGTAAGGTACACCGATATTAAAAAGGGTGACACCGTCGCTAGTGGTGAGCGCTAGCGGTATGTGATGAGAGGTAATGTATACAAGTGTGACTCTTTCTTAAATTGATATATTTGCAATATCACGTCCCATTTTTCGCAACGGTCGGTTAGTATTCGGACACCGCCATGAACGCAGTCGCGGAGCGCCGACGTTATTATGAATATTAAACTGTTAAAGCAGTTCCTCGCCCTGGCAGAAACGCTGCATTTCGGGCGCGCCAGCGATGAGTGCCATGTCAGCATTTCTGCGCTGTCGCGCAACATTCGTCATTTAGAAGACGAGCTGGGTGTGCCGCTGTTTAATCGCGACAACCGGACCGTAGCGTTGACCCAGGAAGGCCAGAAGTTTCTTAAATACGCGCGCGATACCAGCAGCCAGTGGAACTTGATCCGCCATGAGTTAACCGACAACGCTGATCAATTAAGCGGTGAAATCAGCTTGTACGGTTCCGTCACCGCGAGCTACAGCTTTCTATACGAGCTGCTGCGCCGCTTTCGTATTGCCTATCCTGCGATTGAAATAAAGCTACGCACGGGGGATCCCGAACACGCGATTGCGCATGTGCTGGACGGTAAGGAAGACCTCAGCATCGCGGCACGTCCCGCCAACCTACCTCGCGGGTTAGCCTTTAAGCCCATTGCGACGTCGCCGCTGTTATTTATTGCGCCGCTTGAGCAGCAAGTGCCGAATGTTCCCACGACCTCGCCAACCGCATCGGAAGAGTGGGCGAGTATCCCGATGATTTTATCCGAGAGCGGTGTCTCAAGAGCGCGTGTGGACGAATGGTTTCGCCAACGCGATATCGCCCCGCGCATTTATGCACAGGTGACGGGAAATGAGGCGATTGTGAGTATGGTGAGCTTGGGATTTGGCATTGGCGTGGTGCCAAAAATTGTGCTCGATAACAGCCCATTGAAGGATCGTATTCGGGTGCTCGACGTGACGCCGGAGCTGGAACCCTACGATGTTGGCTTGTTTACGTTGAAGAAAAACTTAAAAAATCCGCTGGTCGATGCCTTTTGGAGCTTGATATAGGCGTGTAAGCCACGGCAATCCTTTGCCGCACTCATTCCCCTTAACCCGGTTGCCGTTCCTCTATGAAGAGCTACGTCACACCAGTTCACGCTTATCACGCCGTGCAATGCGAATGTCTTTGACGGTGGCGATGCCGATGATCGCGAAAATGGCGAGGGATATTAACGGCCAGATCAGTACGTATAACGCCAAGATAAAGGTTTGCATGTGCTTTCCTATTGTCTGGCTGGTGCGCTTGGCGCACCAGCGGATGAAGTGACTCGAACGTAACGTCGGGCTTAGCCTTGTGTAGCAGGCTTGGCAGGATCGTAGTTGATCACTTTCTGATCGATCTGCGAGAAGTCGAACTTGCTCGAACTCATCAGGCTGACCGCAATGCAGACGATGGTGCTGACGCCGTAGGCCATCAGTGAGGCCAACAGCACCGTGTAGTCGCGCAGGAATCCAAGACTGAAGTAAGCAAGCGCAATGGCACATAGAGCGCCGACGACTAAGCCGACGCGACGTCCGCAGAACCCAAAGGCCATCAGCCCGAGCACTACACCACCGCCTACGGCGGCGAGTAATTCGAACAGCCCGCCGACTGCGCCAACCAAGGGCAGCAACTCAAATCGTGCGACGCAGAACATCACCAGGCCCGCGATGACCGCGGATGTGAAGGCCGTATTGGTGACTCGGTCCCAGAAGCAGCTGGCGATGACCGGGAACACAATCGCGCCCCAGAGTGCACCGACGAAGACCAGCATGATCAGAATATCCATCGAGAAGCTGGCGAGAATCACCCCGATCAGCGTCGCGACGATCATAGTTAGCCTGCCGATAAACAGCATTTTGGTCGGGTCGGGCTTGTTTTTGGCGATATTTTTGCCGTACACATCGGCCATCACAATCGCGGACATGGCGGAGAGATCCGAGTCAGCGGTAGAGGAGAGTGAACCGATTACCAGAATAAAGAACAGCCCGATAAACACCGGCGAGAGGTACATCGAAACCATCTGCGGGATCAGGTTGTTCATGTCTCCATCAATCGGCTCCATGCCGGTCATCAATGCCATCAAGCCAATCATGCCAAGGCCAATCACAATCGCACCGTAACCAATGGTCGCGGTGATAAAGGTCGGCTTGATGTGGTCTTCTCGCACGGCAAATAGCCGCTGGGAAATGGTCTGGTTACCAATCGCGTAAGCCAGCACCGCCACAAAGAAGGGCGCACCTTGATTGAGAATCGCGTCCATCGAGAACAGATTGGCTTGTTCTGGCGTAAGGAGGCTCATGCCATCTGACAACGTTTGCGGCCCACCGAGAGCGAACATCACCGCTGGAATAATCAGAATGGCCACGGCCATCATCGCCATTAGCTGGGCGAAATCCGTCAGCACCGAGGCGCGGAAACCTGACCACAGCGTATAGGAGAGCACCCCGACCCCGGCAATAACCACACCGGCCTGGAACGAGAGGGGTGAAAGCACCGAGACCAGCGCGCCGGAAGCCGTGAAGTTCACCATCAGGCTTATGATGCTACCCAGAATGTTGGAGGAGGCGAGTATCAGTTGGCTGGAAGAGCCATGGCGGGCGTGGATTAGCTCACCGAGGGTGTGGGCGTTGGGCGCCAGTTTGCGAAAGCGACGACCAAAGGGATAGATGAACAGAATCATCAATGCACCCCACAGCCCGTAGTGCAAAGGGCCGGAAATGCCGTAGGTGTAACCCGAGGTGGCCGCGCCGTAGAACGAGGCAGCCCAGATCCATGTGGCGGTCATGCTGGCAGCGCCAAGACCAAAGCCAATTTGATGATTGGACACCATAAAGGCGTCAGTATTTTCCTTTTTCTTCTTAATCAGCAGGGTTAGCAGATACGTGCCGCCGTAAAAAAACACCAACAAAGCGAGGACAGTCATCGTCGAGAATTGATAGAAGTTTTCTTCGTTCATTGAATATCCATAGGCTTTGCAGCCTTAGCATCCTAAATAGCAACCAGAGTTCCATTACGGAGCGGTCGCCAGAGGACGAAAGCAAAAAACAGATCAACATCCTAGTTATGTCTGTAGCGAGATAAGACCGCGGTTGGCAGTCTGGTCGTGCAATATCCGGCGTTGGAGACGCCGTGGTAAGGGGGCCGGATTGACGCACACAGTGAACTGCAACAAAGCGCTGGGAAGGTCGATCCGGTTGGCTACACTACTCCCTAAAGCATGAACAGTACAGGTTGTTACCAAATGGACAGAGGGAGTGGGGAGGTTGGAGTGGGCGAAGTTTAGGTCATTAATGCTAGAAAAGTGTTGATGACTCTTAAGGGAAAGCCGGGCGAAGATTCAAAAAATCGCCGTGTGCTCTGCCAGAACCGCTAAGCCAATGCCGATCAGCACTACACCACCAATTAACTCTGCCCAGTGGCCAACAAATTTGCCGAGTTTGTGGCCCAGAAAAGTGCCCATGGAAGCCATAACGGTAGTGGCTAAACCAATGGCTAAGCTGGTGGCGATGATATTGGCATCGATAAACGCAAGGCTTGCGCCCACGGCCATGGCATCAATACTGGTCGCGGTGGCGGTGAGGACTAATAACCACAGTGTTTGTTTGCGCTGTTCTATCTTGTCGTCTTTTTTGAGCCCGGCATAAACCATATGCAGGCCAATAATTGAGAGCAGCGTAAAGGCCACCCAGTGATCCCAGGCCTGCACATACTGTTGCGATACCTTACCCGCTGCCCAGCCAAGCACCGGTGTTATTGCTTCAATCACACCAAATACTAAACCAATACCGATAGCATGACGAAAACGGGGCTTTTGCAGCTCGGCGCCTTTGCTGATGGAGGCGGCGAAGGCATCTGCTGACATGGAAACAGCCAGGAATAGCAGGGTGATGGGTGCCATAAAATATGAGCTCTCTTGCTGAACATGCCGTGCATAAAAACCCGGAAGCAGAGTAATAAATACGCTGCCTGAGTATTAAAGTGGGATGCTGAATAGCGGTGAATCCTATCATGTTTTATTAAACAAACAAGGCAGTGTTTTAAAAATAAAGTTTGTAAGAGTGAACTAACATAGCCATGGCTAACAATGTGTGTTCTAGCTGATTTTGTTGCCTTTTCAATCTTGTATGTGTTCTGGTTGTTTGGAGCGGTTATTTGTAATATTTAAGATACTGTTAATTATTACGTGGGTTTTAAATCATAGTTTAAATGCTTGGATAGTTGGCCATGTTGGTTTTTAAGTTGATAAAGTTAAGCATTATTATTTAGGTGCTTGCTGTTCGAACACTTGGCCGTCACCGCCGGGCAGACAAAATCATGCTTCGACATTCGGTGCTCGTGTTACAGTATGTTCGCACTGAATTTCCGCCGGTATTCGCTAGCATATTGGGCATGGTTGAAACAGTGTCTAAAAAGAGAAAGGCCGCATGAGGCGGACGTTTCCCTTGCTCCCTTCTATTATCAATTTTAGTTAAACAAGTAGGGTTTGATATGCGATTAGCGGCGTTTATTCAAGCTGAGATAGAGTCGATTCTTGCCGATTGGGAAGAGTTTTCCAGAACTCTCTATCACGCAAAGGATATGAACAAAAGCAGTCTACGTGACCATGCCAAAGAAATGCTGTTGGAGATTGCCGCGGGTCTCAATGCACAGCAGGGTGAGTCCGAGCAGGCGGCTAAATCAAAAGACGGCGCGCCGAAGGGGCCGGAAGAGACCTGGGCAGAAGTGCATGGCGAGGAACGGCAGAGTAGTGGCTTCACCGTTATTGAAACGGTATCTGAGTTTCGGGCACTGCGCGCAAGCGTGGTGTCGCACTGGAGTAAAGCCCACCCAACCCTGGCTGGCCAACGGCTTGAAGATCTTACCCGTTTCCATGAGGCAATAGATCAAGCGGTCGCTGAGTCACTGGAGCAGTACGCCACCGTCAAGGAGATGGAGACCCGGCTATTTGGTGCCATTCTGCTTGCCTCCCCAGACCCGATTTATGTTCTCGATCTTGAAGGCCGGTTTATATACGCCAATAAGGCTACCGCCGATCTCTTCGCCATGGAACCTGAGGCCATCATCGGCAAATCGACGTTTGACCTTGGTTTCTCGTTCGCTTCTGATTTTCAGCGTAATTTGGATAAGATCATTGCTGACCAATCCACCTTTCGGGGTAAGTTTGTGCATACTTTTGCTTCTGGCCGGGGCGAGAAATTTGAATATCTGCTTGCACCCGTGCTTGATGAGCAGCAAGGCACCGAAGCGATGGTCTGTATTTCCCGCGATATCACTGAGCAGGCCATTGCGGAAGAGAAAGTATGGCATAACGCCCACTATGACCTTTTGACGGGGCTACCAAACCGGCGTCTTTTTCTGGACCGACTGGAACAGGAAATCAAACATGCAAAGCGCCGTAGCCGGCCTCTTGCGCTCCTCTTTATGGACCTCGACGGTTTTAAAGACGTTAATGATTCGCTCGGCCATGAAGCGGGAGACCGCATACTGTCTGATGTGGCGGAGCGCCTTGCTGGCTGTGTCCGAGCGAACGATACGGTGGCCCGTTTAGGCGGGGATGAATTTACCGTGATTCTCACCGGCGCCGAGCAGCGCAAAGATGTCGAGCATGTGGCGCAGACGATAATTGATGCCGTGGCGATGCCATTTCACATGGGGCAGCAGCGCATTCAGATTTCCGTCAGTATTGGGATAGCGTTCTACCCGGAGGCCGCTTCCACACCAGATTCGCTATTAGAAGCGGCGGATAAGGCGATGTATAAAGCTAAAAAAGCCGGTTCTAATCAGATGTGTTTTCAGGACGCGCTCGACAAAGCGGGAGCATCGTTGGCCTAAGCTTATCGTCTGATGATTAGGCAGGTTGTGGTGCTGCCCTTGCCCCACGTAATTGGCTAACGTCCGCCCGGGGCGGGGCACCGAACATGCGGCTGTATTCGCGGCTGAAGTGGGAAGGACTTTCATAACCTACCCGGTAGCTGGCGGTGGCTGCCTCTAGCCCCTCGGCCAGCATCAGGCGTCGGGCCTCGTGCAGGCGAAGTTTCTTCTGGTACTGCAGAGGCGACATGCGTGTGACTTGCCGGAAACTATGATAAAGCGTCGATTCGCTCATGTTGGCGGCGGCTGCCAGTTCACGGATCTTGAGCGGTTGTGTGTAGCGCTCTTTAAGGGCGTAGATGACCCGCGCAATCCGGTTGGCCTGTGAGTCCGAAGCGGCAAACCGGCGCATGTGAGGCCCCATTTCGCCCATGAGTGCCCGGTAAATCAACTCACGACGGGCCAGGGGCGAAAGCACTTTAATATCTTCTGGGGAGTCGAGCAGGCTTAAGAGTCGATAGAGCGCGCCCTGCATACGTGTATCCATAGGAGCTGATTTTAATCCGCAGTCCATCTCGGGGCAGATAGTATCATTTCCCGCGGGCGGCGCTGTTTCGCCCAGTTCCAGTATTAGTCCAGCTACCTCCTGAGGATCCACCGAGACCTTTACCGCCAAGTAGGGTTTTTCTGGGGTGGCATGGTCAATCCTGCCTACCACCGGTAGGTGAATGGCGCTACCCATGTAGCTGGGCCCGGTGTAGACGATCTCCTTGTCACCCAGTAGCACCGTCTTGCTGCCTTGAATGACAAAGCACAGGCACGGCTCGTATACCGCACAGTGAAAGCTGGTGGGGACGTCAGCGCGCACCAATTGCACTTCGGCAATCGCCGTATCCTGAAGCTCCTCAAGCGGACTCCATCGACGGGCAACACTGATTAACTGTTGCGACAGGTTGTCGCTGAGCTGGACGATCTGCTCAGGCAAAATAGTGGTCAATGGCTCTCCTCCCTATTAGCTCGCAGTATATGCCTCCGCTTCATGAATCGTAGGCCTTTTCATTTGTTTTTGCAGGATCAGGCAAGTACCCCGTAGAAATCGACAACTCGCACCAGCTGCTACCTGGTCGTCATGCTGCGCGAGCCCGAAAATAGCTCGAGCGTTTGATTGGGTCTGCTTATCGGACCGACTTCTGCCCGCGACAGAAACAGGCAAGCTTTCCGCAGGAACGCGATACCTTCCATGCGCTCGTGTCGCCTATTGTAAGTAGCGTCTGATGGGCGCGGAGCGCGCAGCCTAGTGCTGCGGGCTTGCCTGTCCTCCGTATGAACTGAGCGTCATTCAAGAATGCTGCCGAGGCTGCCCTCACGGGGGAAGCCTTAGTGCACTGTCGAAATGGTTCGTGCTGAACCGACTCATTAAAAAACGCCAACCGCCAACGCGGTGAGGGGTTATATAACGAACGTTGTTATCGATCTACGATAGCCACTGGAGCAAGTAATCATGGGAAGTCTGTCTCAAACAACCCGCTTTGCAAGCAGTCGAACGATATTACTGTTCCTGCTGCTGATGGCCTTGCTTACCGGCTGTGAAGCCAAGAGTGAGGAAGCGGCTTCTGCGTCGCCACCGCCACCTCCTGAAGTCGAGGTGGCAGAAGTGACCGCTCAGCCGGTGGTGTTGAGTGAGTCATTCACCGGGCGGGTGGAAGCCGCGGAAACGGTGGAACTAAGGTCGCGAGTGAGCGGCTATATCCAGGAAGTCGCCTTCGAAGAGGGTGAACTGGTAGAGCAGGGGGATCTGCTGTTCCTGATCGATCCACGTCCCTATCAGGCCCGTGTGAGTGCCGCCCAGGCGGATCTTGCTCAGGCCAGGAGCCAGCAGGCCCAGGCGGGCAGTGAAGCCGAGCGCGCCCGGGTGTTGCTGGGGCGTCAGGCCATTTCCCAAGAAGTGCATGACCAGCGTCAATCGGCCCTGAGTAATTCGCGTGCCATGGTCGATGCCGCTGAGGCAGCGTTGCAGACCGCCGAGCTTGATCTTGAGTACACCCGCATTATAGCGCCGATCAGTGGCCGAGCCGGTCGGGCAATGGTGACCAGAGGCAATTTGGCCAGCGCTGACCAAAGCCTGCTGACGACCCTCGTTACCATCGATCCGATTCATGTCTATTTCGAAGCCGACGAGCAGGCTGCCTTCGCCAGCCAAACCCTTCTATCCGACGAAGAGAGCAGCCTGAGGATTGAGCTGGGCGGAGATCCGCAGCGTCAATACAGTGGCACGCTGGACTTTATCGACAACCGTTTGAATCCCAATACGGGAACGCTGCAGTTCCGGGCACTATTGGCCAACCCTGATGGTCGCATCCGGCCGGGAGAATTTGCCCGTGTCGAGATGCCGGTTGCTCATTTGGAGCAGGCGCTGCTACTGGATCGTAAAGCGATTTTGACCGATCAGGATCGTCGCTACGTCTATGTCGTGGATGGCGACAATCGGGCAAATCGTCAACCGGTTGCTACCGGGCGTCAGATGGGGGACCAGTGGGTGATCACCGAGGGGCTCAGTCCCGGTGATCGAGTCATTGTTAACGGTGTGCAAAAAGTGTTCTTTCCCGGAATGGAAGTGAGCCCGCAAAGCGTAGCTGCCACCCCGGCTGCTGACGCTCAACCCACTATTGCTGCCAGAGAAGACTAAACCGCCATGAATTTCTCTCGTTTTTTCGTGGACCGACCGATTTTTGCGGCTGTGCTGTCGATCATTATTCTGGCGGTGGGGCTGATCTCCATTCCTAACCTGCCGATTAGCGAGTACCCAGACGTGGTGCCACCCTCCGTGGTGGTTCGCACGGTTTACCCCGGCGCGAACCCGAAGGAGATTGCCGAGACCGTGGCGACGCCGCTGGAAGAAGCCATCAATGGCGTCGAGGACATGATGTACCTCAAGTCCGTCGCGGGCTCCGATGGCGTGCTGCAGATGACTGTTACTTTCCGCCCTGGTACCGATGCTGAGCAGGCTGCCGTTCGGGTGCAGAACCGCGTTAGTCAGGCCCAGGCCCGGCTGCCGGAAGCCGTGCGCCGTCAAGGCGTTACCACCCAGAAGCAGTCGCCTACGTTTCTAATGGTCGTTCACCTGACCTCGCCCAGCGGTGAATACGACACCCTCTACCTACGCAACTATGTGCGGCTGAATGTCCGAGATCGTCTGGCCCGGCTCGAAGGGGTAGGTGATGCGCAAATCTTCGGCGGGGGTGACTACGCCATGCGGGCGTGGCTTGATCCTGATCGAATAGCCGCCCGTGGCCTCACGGCTGGCGATGTGGTCGGCGCCATGCGCGAACAGAATGTGCAGGTTTCCGCCGGGCAGTTGGGGGCAGAACCCATTGAAGATAGTGATTTCCTCACGCTGATCAACGCCCGAGGGCGGCTGGAAACGGTGGAGGAGTTCGGCGACATCGTGCTGAAGCGCGGCGAGGGCGGCGAGATCCTCAGACTTTCGGATGTGGCCCGGCTGGAAATGGGCGCCGGGGACTATACGCTGCGCTCGCAGTTGGACAGCAACAACGCGGTCGGTGTGGGGATATTTCAGGCACCGGGGGCCAATGCGCTGGAGATTCGCGAGCAGGTTATCGCCACCATGGACGAGCTGTCCGAACAGTTCCCGGAAGGGGTGGAGTATGAAGCGGTCTACGACACCACGATCTTCGTTAATGACTCGATTGAATCCGTGGTGAAGACGCTGCTGGAAGCCGTGCTACTGGTGGTGTTGGTGGTGACACTGTTCCTGCAGACCTGGCGTGCCTCCATTATCCCATTGCTGGCGGTGCCGGTATCGGTGATCGGTACCTTTGGGGCGCTTTACCTGCTGGGGTACTCCATCAACACGTTGACGCTGTTTGGGCTGGTGTTGGCCATCGGCATTGTGGTGGACGACGCCATCGTGGTGGTGGAAAACGTGGAGCGGAACATCGAGGAGGGCCTGAAGCCCCAGGCCGCCGCGCATCAGGCTATGCGGGAAGTATCCGGCCCTATCATCGCCGTGGGCTTGGTGCTGTGTGCGGTGTTTATTCCCATGGCTTTCCTGTCGGGAGTGACCGGTCAATTCTATAGCCAGTTTGCGGTAACGATTGCCATCTCCACGGTGATCTCCACCATCAACTCGCTGACCCTGTCGCCCGCGCTAGCGGCAATGCTGCTCAAGCCCCATGGCGCGCCTAAAGATCGACTCACCCGAGTGATCGATAAGCTGTTCGGCTGGATTTTCCGTCCCTTCAATCGCTTTTTCAACGCCAGCTCCAATAAGTACCAAGGAGGCGTGGCCCGATCCCTGAAACATCGCGGCGCGGTGTTTGTGGTCTACGCGCTGTTACTGCTGGGCACTGGGGTGATGTTCAAAGCGGTGCCGCCTGGGTTTATTCCGGTGCAGGACAAGCTTTATCTGATCGCGGGCGTCATTCTGCCGGAAGGGGCCTCTTTGGAGCGAACCGATCAGATGCTTCAGGACGTGGTGGATATTGCCATGGAGACCGAGGGCGTGGAGCACGCCATTGCTTTTCCGGGTCTGAACGCGCTGCAGTTCACCAACACCTCCAACACCGGGGTAGCCTTTCTTACCCTCAGCGCCTTTGGTGATCGCAGTCTTAGCGCAGCGGAAATAAATGCACGGATCAACCAGGGCATTGGCGGCTTGAAAGAGGGCTTTGCGTTCTCCTTTATGCCTCCGCCAATTCTGGGGCTAGGCAATGGTTCGGGGTTTCAGCTGTTCATCGAGGATCGCGGCAATCTTGGCTATGGGGCGCTGCAGCAGGCGGTCAATCAACTCCAGGGCGCGATTGCGCAGACGCCGGGTATGGGGTTTCCGATCAGCAGCTATCAATCCAACGTGCCGCAGCTGGATGCCGAGGTGGATCGGTTGAGAGCGAAGGCCCAGGGCGTACCCTTGACCGAACTGTTCGACACCCTGCAGACCTATCTGGGTTCGACCTATGTGAATGACTTCAACCGTTTTGGGCGGACTTGGCAGGTGATCGCCCAGGCGGATGCGCCTTACCGGGCCAGCGTCGAAGATATCGCCCGGCTGCGTACCCGTAATGACCAGGGGGAAATGGTACCTATCGGCACGATGGTGGATATCAGGCAAACCTTCGGCCCAGACCCGGTGTTGCGCTACAACGGCTATCCGGCAGCAGACTTGGCCGGCGAATTTGATCCCCGCGTGCTTTCGTCCGCCCAGGCGATGGACGCCATCAACGCTCTGGCGGAAGAGGTGCTGCCTCCGGGCATGGCGTTGGAGTGGACCGACCTGAGCTACCAGCAATCCACCCAGGGTAATGCGGCGCTGGTGGTCTTCCCACTGTCGATCCTGCTGGTATTTCTGGTGTTAGCGGCCCTCTACGAGAGCTGGACACTACCGCTGGCGGTGATTCTGATCGTGCCCATGTCGATGCTGGCAGCGCTGATCGGTGTGTGGTTTGGCGGGGGCGACAACAACATTTTCGTGCAGGTGGGGCTGGTGGTGCTGATTGGCCTGGCGTGCAAGAACGCCATCCTGATCGTGGAATTCGCTCGCGAGTTGGAACTGCAGGGCAAGGGCGTAGTGGACGCGGCCCTGGAAGCCTGTCGATTGCGGCTGCGGCCGATCATCATGACCTCGATCGCCTTCACGGCGGCGGTGTTGCCTTCAATGCTTGCCACCGGTGCAGGTGCCGAGGTACGGGCGGCGCTGGGTACCGCCGTGTTTGCCGGCATGATCGGCGTCACACTGTTCGGCCTGTTCCTAACGCCGGTGTTCTACGTGGCGCTGCGCAAGCTGGCAGGCCCGTTGGTCAGCCATCACACTTCTACCTTGGCCATCGAGGAGAATACTAACCAGGGAGAGGTGCCTGCCAAAAGTTAGCGAGGTTTGTTTCAATGCTTATTGGCTATCGTTAGCGGTCAGTTGAAAATGCCCCGTTAGATTGAAAAAGGATGCACAGCCCCGCAGAAAAATGCGGGGCTTACGCAGGTTTGGCTATAGTTAAAGAGTATTCAAGCAAGCAATGGAGGCGACTATGCTGCTTAAAGGATCATGCCATTGCCAGGCCGTAACCTTCAGTGTGAAGTCACACCACCCTTATCCTTTCAATCGCTGTTACTGCTCAATCTGCCGTAAAACGGCGGGTGGTGGAGGCTATGCCATCAATCTCAGTGGCAACAGCAAAACGCTCAACGTTAGTGGCGGAGAGCATATTACTGTCTACCGCGCCTTCATTAAGGGTGAGCAGAGCATGGGAGAGCGGCATTTCTGCAAACACTGCGCTTCGTCGCTATGGGTTTACGATCCTGACTGGCCCGAGCTTGTACACCCTTTCGCCTCTGCGATTGATACGGACTTGCCGACCCCGCCGAGGAAAACACACATGATGCTGGGAAGCCGGGCAGACTGGGTCGAGGTCAATGCGCAGTTCCAAGACAAATGCTTTGATGAATATCCGGATGAAAGCCTTGCCGAGTGGCACCAGCGCCTGGGGTTGGAGCGCTAATGCATCGCGCTCTGTTTGGCGTTTCGGTAAAGCCACCACACATCGAACCCAAACGAATACGTTAAAGAGATCAATGCGCTAATGGCCAGCAGGCTGGCCATTAGGTGGGAGGTGAGTGGCGTTAACGCCAATAGCAGCGCCACCACTTGCCAGACACACACGGCCTTACGGCGAAAGCTTTCAAACAGCGGCTTTGAAAGCCAGGGAAACGGCCAGCTGGCGCCCACAAACAGGTAGCGCATAGCGCCAATCATCAGCACCCAAAGACCTAAAGACTCCTGCCGCAGCAATCCCGCGCAAAGCAGCAATATCAGCAGGGCATCCAGTTCCATATCAAAGCGCGCGCCGAACAGCGAGTGACTTTTGGTGCGTCTGGCAATCCAGCCGTCAACGCCATCCAACAGCAGGGCGATGACCGCCATTGCCAGCCATTGCCAGATGGCGTCAACAAACGCATTGGCGGCGAGTGAACCGGCCACCAGCGCAACTAATACCGAACGGCCCAACGTGACCCGGTTTGCCCAACCCAAAGAGCCGTAGGGCCAGAAGAGAATGACCATGACGGTTATCAATATGTACAACCCATAGGCTACCCACCAGTTAGCCGGGGCCGCCATCAGAAGCGGAAAGCATTTTCCCACGCCGAACAGCAATAATCCGCCCAGCAGTAGCTCTGTGGAGCTGTATAGCCGTTTGGGTAAAGCGTAAGACGAGGCATTTGAAAAAAGCGGCATGGTGGCTCACGAAGCGGCGTCGCTATCAGCAGTTGAAATAAATGATGCAAATATTTTTATATGTACCATTCTTGTAGAAGAAGGTAGGGTTGTCTATGTGATCCAAAAAAATAGGCTAGGTAGTTTCAAGTATTCCTAGTAGTTAATCGAATATTTTCTTTCAACCGCTACGCTGAAGATAGTGAGCTATTGTAAACTGTTCTCCATGGACCCGATCAGTATGTGTCCAACCCCATTGGCAAAGAGCCGAGTCACTTAACGTGCTACTCAGTCTCAGCTGTCAGGGCGTTAGTCTTAGTTTGCAGTTCGATGGTGCTAAGTACTATTCAACGGAATGAAAGAGAGTTCGAATTATGTGAGCTCGTCACAAAAAGGAACGCTTATGTCGGCACCTGACGATGTTGGCAAACATATAGACGTTGCCAAAAAGACCACCGCCACTGCCTTTTGGGTCATCAATCCCACAGAAGGCGAGCTGCGATGTGAGCCGCTTGCTACCCCCGCCGAGGATGAGGTGCACGTACGTGCCTTGTACAGCGGTATCAGCCGTGGCACCGAATCGCTGGTGTTCAATGGTCGTGTGCCTGAAAGCGAATTTTCACGCATGCGGGCTCCCTTCCAGTCGGGTGACTTTCCCGCCCCGGTCAAATACGGCTATTGCAGCGTTGGCTGCGTCGAACAAGGGCCCGACGCGCTCTTGAATAAAACCGTTTTTTGTCTATTTCCTCATCAAGATCACTACATCGTACCTGCTTCAGCGGTGCTGGAAGTGCCTGCAAACGTACCCGCTAAACGCGCTGTATTGGCCGCTAACATGGAAACCGCCATTAACGGTGTGTGGGATGCCGAGCCAATGTTGGGCGAGCGGATTTGCGTGATAGGCGCCGGGGTCGTTGGTGCGTTAGTTGCCTACCTATGTGCCCAGGTGCCTGGCGTCGACGTACATTTGGTCGATATCAACCCCCAGCGCCGCCATCTGGCCGAACAGCTAGGCGTCGCTTTTGCAACGCCCGAACAAGCCCCCCATGATCAAGATTGTGTGATCCACGCCAGTGGCCAGTCGGCTGGCTTACGCCAAGCCCTTGAGTTAGTCGGTAGCGAAGGGCGCATTGTCGAAATGAGCTGGTTTGGCGAGGGAGACGTCTCGATTCCGTTGGGCGGGGCTTTCCATTCTCAGCGGTTAACGCTCAAGGCCAGCCAAGTGGGTCAGCTGCCACCAAAACTTCGCCCGCGTTGGGACTACCAGCGCCGCCTTCGCTTAGCGCTGAGTCTACTGGTGGATGAGCGACTAGACGTCCTTATCAGTGGTGAAAGCGACTTTACACAGCTGCCTACATTGGCCAATACGCTGTTTGGCCGTGGCAGCGTGGAGCTTTGCCATCGTCTTCGATATGCCCATTAATCTTATGTTTTTAATTATTTAATCAGGAGTTTTTATGTTTCGTTTATGTGTCCGTGACCACTTTATGATCGCCCATAGTTTTAACGGTGAAATCTTTGGCCCCGCCCAGCGTACCCATGGCGCCACCTATGTGGTGGATGTGGTTTTTCAGCGTCCTGAGCTGGATGAGGATGGCCTAGTGATCGATATTGGCCTTGCCAGTGAAACGGTGAAATCCGTACTGGCGGGATACAACTTCTGTAATTTGGACGAAGTGCCCGAGTTTGCGGGTAAAAACACCACCACCGAGTTTATGGCCAAGGTGATTTTTGACCAGCTCGCTAAAGCCATTGGTGAGGGCAAAATGGGTATCACCGCTAAAGGTATCAGCCATATGGAGATCAAATTACATGAATCCCATGTGGCGTGGGCAAGCTATGAAGGCGGCCTATGAGTCAGCGGTTTACCCTGATGGTTGCCGGTGACCCTGCTCAGCGTACCGGCGGCTATATCTACGATGCTCATATTGTCTCAGCCTTGCGCAACCAGGGCTGGGAGATTGACGTTGTGGGTCTGGCGGGACGGTTTCCTGATGCGGATGCAGAAGCGGCAGCAGCACTCGCCCAGGCGCTTGAGTCACTACCCGACCATGCAGCTGTGGTGATCGATGGCTTGGCCATGGGCGCACTGCCGGAGATAGTGGCAGAGCATGCAAAGCGGCTGGAAATCACTGCGCTGCTGCACCACCCCTTAGGCGATGAGCTGGGCCTGAATGAGAACGATCAGCAGCGTTTTCATCGCAGCGAGTTAACGGCGCTTGCCCCTGTGGCGCGCATCATTGTCACCAGTCATTTTACGGCTCGGCGCTTGCCGGAACTGGCGGCCCGTTACGCCATGCCCCTCGTCGCGAGTGTCACTGTGGTAGAGCCAGGCGTGGCCCAGGCACCGATTAGCCCGGCGGCAGAGCCAGGGGAAACGCTGCGCCTACTGTGTGTAGCAACGCTAACGCCGCGCAAAGGGCAGGATATTCTTGTTCAAGCGCTGGCGGGGGTGGGCGGTGATCACTGGCAGTGTGACTGCTATGGCGGAGCGCGGGACTCAGCGTTCACCCAGCGCGTGCAACGGCTCATTGATCAGAATGGCTTGCAGAGCAGCGTGCAGTTGCACGGCGAATGTGACAACGAAACGCTGGAAGCGGCTTATCGGCATGCTCATGCGCTGGTGCTGCCCTCTTGGTATGAAGGCTATGGAATGGTCGTCACCGAGGCCCTGGCCCATGGTCTGCCGGTGATTACCACCACCGGTGGCGCGCTACGCGACACCCTGCCAGAAGGTGCCGGTTTGAGCGTTGAACCGGGCGACGTTGCGGCGCTTCAAGAGGCCTTGAGCAGCTTTTGTAATGACTCAGAACTGCGCCACCAGCTGCGCCATGGGGCTGCCCAAGCTCGTAGCCAGTTGAGTGATTGGTCGGCGGCGGGTGTCGCCTTCGCGGAAGCGTTAGAAGTCCAAGGTAGTGCGCCCAGCGATTCGGCAAGCCTGCGCGCAGGAAGTCAGTTTGAGTCTGATTGGCTGACCCTGCGTGAGGCCGCTGATTTTGCTTCTCGCAGTCAGCGGTTAGCCACGTTCGCCGCTGAATGGCTTAGCGCTCATGGCTCAACGCAAGTAATAGCGGACCTTGGCTGTGGCCGGGGTAGCAACATGCGCTTTCTCGCCCCGCGTTTAAGCGGCCATCAGCGCTGGGAATTAATTGATCACGACGCTATTTTGTTGGCCCAGGCCCGCCAGCGTGCCGCCGGGCTAAGCAATATTCATGGGCAGCCTGTGGCCGTTGAAACGCACTGCGTATCGCTGGAGCCGATTACCTATGTGCCGCTGGACGATGCGCACCTAGTGACGGCGTCGGCTCTGCTTGACCTGGTTTCCCAGCAGTGGATTGATGCCTTGGTAGGTCGTTGTGCCGACCAGCAGCAAGCGCTATTGATAGCGTTAAGTGTGACCGGCGAGTGGCGTTTTATTGATTCCCAGGGCGCGCCGGTGCTGGATGATGAAGACCACTGGCTGCTGGCCATGTTTATTGCTCATCAGCAGCGTGATAAAGGCTTGGGCGATGCGTTAGGCGGTCAGGCCCATGAGGCATTAGTGGCGGCACTTGAAAAGGCTAATTACCGGGTAGAGCAAGACGAAACCCCGTGGCAGCTTGCCGCTGGCAGCCACGATCAGCAGCCGTTGATGATGGCGTTATTGGAGGGTTGGGCCGAGGCCGCGACAGAGCAGGCCCCCGAAGCTGCGGCGCGAATTGCCGCTTGGCTGCAGCATCGTCAACAGGCCGTGGCAAGTGGCGAGCTAGGCATTTGGGTCGGGCACCGTGACTTATTCGCTACGCCGCTGTTTACCACACCCCAGGAAGAGGCCTAAGCCTATGGGGCTTGATAAGGGGCTGCTTACCCGACTCTGCACTGGTTTTAAAAAGCGGGGTTTACCCAAACCGGGCTTACAAAACCCATGGCTACGTCGCGTAGTCATTAGTGCAGCGTTACTCGGTGCGGTGGCGCTGTGGGTCGAGCCTAAGGCCATCATGGCGGAAGTGCAGCGTTTCTCGGCCGGTTGGGTAGTGCTGGCGTTAGTTATCAGCACCCTGCAGGTCATGCTATGTGCATGGCGCTGGAAGTTTACCGCTGGGCTGATTGATGTACCGCTGCGGTTTGTCTACGCCCTGCGTGAGTACTATCTGTCGCTGTTAGTAAATCAACTGCTGCCCGGCGGTGTATTAGGCGATGCCGGGCGCGCGCATCGTCATGCCACTCAGGCACAGTCCCGCGGCCGCGCCTGGCGGGCGGTCATTATCGAGCGAGCCTCGGGACAGGTAGCGGTAGCCGTGCTAACGCTGACGGCGCTACTGCTGTCACCACTCTGGCATGCCGCCCTAGGTGTATCCGTGGTCACTGCGATTGGATTAGGCGTAGTGGCCGCTCTGGCGGCGGTGATCACCAGCGTTCTGTTGATACGCCAACGTATTAGCCATTGGCTGGCACGTTTGCCGCACTGGTGCCAAGCCCTTGCCCGCGATGTACGCCGTGGCTTATTGCGCCACGGTGTGTGGCCCCAGCAGTTGCTATCGTCGCTGGTGATTGTGCTGAGCTATGGCCTGGTCATGGTCTGTGCGGCTCGGGCGATTGGGGTTGAGCTACCGGCGCTGCAAGTGCTGGCGCTGACACCGGTACTGCTGCTGGCCATGCTGATTCCGTTTTCGGTGGCTGGTTGGGGGTTGCGTGAAGGGGCCGCCGCCGGTGTCTGGGCATTGGTAGGTCTACCGCCCGCCCAGGGGGTGGCGGTGTCGTTGGCCTACGGTGTACTGGTGCTATTGGCGAGTTTGCCGGGTATCTGGGTTGCGCTGAGCCATCGCGATAAAGCGCACCCTTCAAGTGGCGGGTTCCCGCAGCCGCATGTCGAACAGCGTGTCGTCACCGCAGCGGAAAGCGCGCGTGGGCGGACGCAGGGCACTCTCAAGGGTCTCAATGGGCGTCATTTTAAGGCCTGGCCTGCCGGAGCCGATCAGCAGTGGCGCGACCAGAAGGTGCAACCGATCAACGGCGCCTGCTTCGATAAACTGAGACACCGTGATGCCGCCGCCTTCAATCAATATGCGGGGCAAGCCTTTTTGGGCCAGCAGGGCAATGACATCGTCAGGGTTGAACTGACCGCTGGCATTCAGTGGCAGTACGCAGCGCTGAACGTGGGGAGGGTTGATTGCCTCCGCGGCTCCGGGCCCAACGATCAGCAGCGTCGGCGCGCAGCCGTCGTGCAGCAGCGCCAAGTCGTGAGGAATGCGGCCTCGTGGGTCCAGCACCACCCGCGTCGGGTGACTGCCGCTAACGTGGCGCACGGTCAACTGGGGATTGTCGGCGCTGGCGGTTCCCGCACCAACGACCACCGCGTCAACCAGGGCGCGCAGGCGGTGCAGGTGAACCAAGCTTTCATGACCGTTGATGTAGTGGGAGTGGCCACTTTCCGTTGCAATGCGGCCATCCAGACTTTGACCCAGTTGCGCTACTACCCAAGCTGGGCAACCGGCCAACGGGGTCAGGCAGTCGAGCAGCTCACGCGCCTCACGGGTCACGGCCTGTGCCGTTTGCCACTCGCCGGTGGGCGTCAACGTAATCGCCACATCGCAAGGACGCCGATGACGCAGCGCCGAAAGCCATTCCCAGGCATCGGACAGCGCAATACCGTCGCTAGAATTTACAACACCGCTGTTAACACCAGTATTGACATGGGAGTCGGGCATGACGCCTCCGTGCTAAAAAAACCGCTTCATCATGCGGGCGCTGCTTGGGTAAGAGCAAGTAGTTCAGAGCAAGTAGTCAGCAGCACGTTGTTCAGCGCAGGCGCGTACATCCCCCACGCCAGGAAGCCAGGAGGCCTACATGTACCAGATTGAACGAGCTATTTTCGATATCCGTCGTGGATTGCCAGTGGTGGTGAAAGCCGGTGAGCAGCGTCTGCTAGTCCAGGCATTGGAGGGCAGCGAGTCAGTAGAAGCCCTTACTCGCTTAGCAGGCGAGCGGCCTTCATTGGTGCTTACCCGTCACCGGCTAGCTGCCATGGGGGTAACGTTGACCGCTGAAGCCGCCAGCTTGCCGTTAGCGGCCAACATCAGCACTAACGAGCTGCATGGTTTAGCGACCGCGGAAACGCTTTCGCAGTCTGCGGGTGGGCTTTTAAGCGGTTTAAAACCCGCCGGGCTCGCCGAGCTAGGGGCTGTGACTCTGATGCGTCGTGCCCTGTTAATCCCCGCAGCGCTATGTGCTTTTGTCAGCAAAGAGGCCGCCGCGAACATAGAGCAGCAGCTAGCAGAAGGGCGGTTGCTGCAAGTCACCGCTAAAGACGCTGAGGACTGCTTGGCCGGTGCGCCGGGCATGCTGAAGCGCGTTAGTGAGGCGCATATTCCCTTGGAAGATGCGGCTGACAGCCGCTTTGTACTTTTTCGTGAGCCGGACGGTCTGCGCGAACACGTTGCGGTGGTGATCGGTAAACCTGAAAGCTGGGAAAGCACGGTGCCACTGCGACTGCATTCGGCGTGTTTGACCGGTGATCTATTTGGCAGCCTGCGCTGCGACTGCGGTGAGCAGCTACGCAACGCGGTCGCTGATATTCAGGGGATGGGCGGCGGCGTGCTGCTCTATTTGGCTCAAGAGGGACGGGGCATTGGCCTCGCCAATAAGCTGCGTGCCTACACCTTGCAGGATGGAGGCCTAGACACCGTAGACGCGGATCAAGTGCTCGGCTTTGGTGACGATGAGCGCCAGTACGCGGTAGCGGTGGATATGCTTAACGCACTCGATATCGATCAGGTGCAACTGCTGACCAATAACCCCTTGAAGATGGAAGCGCTGCGCCAGGGCGGTATCGAGGTAGTCTCACGTCAAGCGCTGTACGGCAGCGTTACCGATCACAACCAGCGCTATCTTAATGCCAAGGCCACGCGCGGCGGCCATCTGCTGGAAGACGTGCTCAGTGGCCAGCGTTAAACGCAAAACGGTCGCGGGCTAACGCTGCCTTATGGCCGTGCGGCGAGTTTAGTTGGTTAGCGGGGGTAGGTGGGCGGTTTCTGTCACCACTGCCGCTAACTGACGCGCATAGTGCTTCACCAACTGCTCACCCAGTTCAGCACTGGCGTCGCTAGCATCTCCTGCAACGCCATGGGCGCTCAAATCCTCCGCTAACCAGGCAAACGCTGCCACTCCCTCTGCACTCACTAAATCGTCTCCACGAGGCGCTGCGGGCGGCGTGGCTTGATAATCATCCAGCTGTACCAGCGCAGGCGCTAAATAGCGCATCATCGCCGTTTCAAGCAGCCCACCGTGCAACCCATAACGCAGCTCATCAGCCTCGATGGCGCCTTCCAGTGCGGGTAGCCGCGTATAAGTGGCTTTGACCACTCGCATCCCGTGGCGTCGCCGAAGGGTTAGCCCGGCTAAATCCATCACCGCTTTATTACCGCCGTGACTGTTGAGCAGCACCAGTCGACGTATGCCGGCGCGAGCCAAGCTATCGCCATAAGCCTCTAACGTGGCAATGGCCAGCGGTGCTGGCAGGCTAAGCGTGCCGGGGAAGCTGGCGTGCTCATCGCTTGCTCCGACGGCAATGGCAGGCAGGCAGATGACATTAAGGTTCGGATCAAGCGCCTCCAGCATGGCGGCTTGCAGGCCTTCACCAATCGTAAGGTCGGTCGCCAAAGGAAGGTGAGTGCCGTGTTGTTCAATGGCACCAAGTACCAGCACTGCTACCGGGTCGCGTTGGGCGAAATCGGCTAACTGCGGTGCGGTGAGCGTTTGCCAGTGGTAAATCATGAGGTGATAAGCCTTTAGGGTTTAAACATTGTTTTGAAGCAGCTGGTGATCCGAGCGGCAGGCGTAAAGGTCGCCTGAAGGTAACGCTTCGGCACCCGCATTCAGCCATTCGGTCATCACCTGTGGCGTTTGCCACTCGGCCCAACGGAAATGGCGCTGTTCACCAGCGACGACATTGTAGCGATACTCGCCCAGGCGACTTAAATGGTGGATGCAAGTGTGATTAACCTCTAACGCGCCGGACACAAACTCTACCGAAAGCGCGGCTACCGGGCTGCTTAGCCCCGCCAGCACCTCTGCTTCAAAGCCCTCAACGTCAATTTTGATAAAGCTGGGCTCGCCATACTCTTCAATTAACGTATCCAGCGTGGTGACTGGTACCCGCAAGCGCTGTTCCCAGCGCACTTGGCTAAAGCCTGCATTTCGCTCGCCAATCTGCTCGCACCATTCGATTGCCAGGGTCGATAGCGTCGGGTTGCCGGGGCTAATGGCGATCTCGGCAAAGCCCTCCGTAGGGCCTGCTGCCATGGGAAGCAGCGTGATGCTGGTGGGCCGGACCAATCGTTTAAACCACTTGGCGAGATCGGGCTGGGGCTCAAGGGCTATCACTTTTGCGCCTAGCGCATGAAAAGCTGCGCTGCGATCACCTAAGTGGGCGCCAATATCGAACGCGACAGCACCGGGCTGAATAAACGGCTGGTAAAGTCGCTGGAGCCCACGCTGGCGACCTGGTCGCCAATAGATGAACAGTGAGCGGGCAAGCCCGCCCACGCTACGCAGTCGTTGTAACGCCATGCGCCGCATTAATTGGGTTTCCTTGACGCTGGCGTAAAATGCTTGGCTGGATCAGCGTTACTCGGCATCGGGATACCATACGTAATTCCAGGTTTCACTCACCGGTTCATTGTTCAAGATGAGTCTAAGCCGAACATCGCTGGGTTGATTGTTAGCGGGCACCCGGAAGCTCGCCCGCCAGCCATTATTGGGCAGTGCGGTGACCTGGGGCAGCAGTACCTCGCCCAGTTGAGCGTTAATCTCTAATTCGACGGGTTGATCCGCGGCGATATCATCTAACGCGCCGCCCTGGAAATCGACAATAAATTGACGTTGCTCGCT
Organism: Vreelandella sp. ssv; assembly: GCF_059448525.1. Lineage (NCBI taxonomy): Bacteria > Pseudomonadati > Pseudomonadota > Gammaproteobacteria > Oceanospirillales > Halomonadaceae > Vreelandella > Vreelandella sp. ssv. The sequence goes on from NZ_CM182545.1 coordinate 1,015,954, forward strand.
GGCCGATGAATCCGTTTGCCCTGGACCCGCTGCACTGCCATGCCGGGTACGAATCACTCGCCCCAGCGTATGTCCTTCTGGGTCAGTGTTCAGGGTATGGGTGAGGTAATGGAGGCGGCGGGACTCGCCAGCGTCTAAAGCATCATCCGCTACCCAGTAGGCGACGATATTGTCGTGAGTTTCATCGGGGGTAGGGATTTCGACAAGCTCTACGTGGCCTGGGCCCCACTCATCTAACGGGACCACCCACTGACTTGGGCGCCGGTGGTATTGGGCTTCGGTATCAAGATAACGGTTAAAGTCACGCTCTCGTTGCATCAAGCCAAAGCCCTGAGGGGAGCTGTCCGTAAACGCTGATGTGCGCAGATGTTGCGGGTTGGTTAATGGACGCCAGACCCATTCGCCGCTGCCGGTGTGCATTAACAGACCGTCTGAGTCGTGCACTTGGGGGCGGAAATCGTCTGGACGCTGGCGGCTTGCCTCACCGTAGGTGAACATGCTGGTAAGCGGTGCGACGCCCAGCTTGGCAATATCTTCCCGTGCAAATAGTTGGGCTTCTACTTCAACCTCAGTATTTTCGCCGGGTTGGATGATAAAGCGATAAGCGCCGCTGACAGAGGGGCTGTCCATCAGCGCTAACAGCTCAATCTGTTCGGCATTTGCCTCGGGTTTATATATCCAGAATTCGCGAAACGCCGGGAACTCCTCGCCATCGGGCGAGGCGGTGTCGATCGCCAGCCCTCGGGTGGATAAACCGTATGCCTGGTCGCGTCCCACAATACGGAAGTAGCTGGCGCCGAGAAAAACGGCAAACTCATCAGCATACTCTTCATTGTTGAGTGGGTAGTGGAGGCGAAATCCGGCGTGATTACTACCGGATAAGTCGTACTCTTTCAGCTTTTCGGCATTGCCATCATAGGAGTAGTCTTCCGCCGAAAAGGGCAGCGGGGAGGCTGTGTCGTTTTCAATAACGTTTAGTGCAACCGGGGTTTGAAAGAGAAAGCCGCTGTGAAATAGCTGGAGACTAAAGGGGCTCTCATTGCGCCAATAGGCATGATCGGGGTCAAAGCGAATTTGACGATAGGTATCGTAGTTGAGCTCACGTAATACTTCTGGCAGTGATTCTTCAGGGGCTTGATAAGACGCTTCAGCAAGCTGTTGGGCGCGTTCAATGACCTCATTGAAATGTTTATCGTCTTCAGCAAAGGCGGTAGAGACCATTATCGAACAACCAAGGAAAACCATCCACCTACCAGCATGCCTTTTGTTGGCATGCCCTCTGTTGAAATAGTTGAAACGCATGGGCGAGACCCTTTCGAGTGAAGACCTGCTAATCGCATGGCAATAGGCCAGGCAAAGCGTGAAATTTTAAAACAATAGCTATACGATTGATCATTAAAGTACATGATTGTTGCGTTTTTCAGCAGCCTTATTCCTTGCTCTTTTCTCTTTAAAACTCGAATAGCCTCTCTTCGAGACTGAGCACTGACAGGCTTTACCTAAGACACTGTAAGCTAAAGCCGGTACAAATGAGAATGCGATGAGTCGATTATTATCAACGTTGCTACTGCTGAATTTTCTGCTCGTCGCGCCGCTATGGTGGCGGTTTGGAGAGGTGAGTGCGCATTTGATAGCTTGGGAGGCGTTTATCATTGCGCCCCTTATGCTGCTGCTTCCTGTCGGCCAAGTGCGCCGCTTAGTGGGTATTGGATTAGTCAGTTGGATCATGCTGGCAACCGCCGTTAACCTTGGGTCAGCGGCGACACATATGGCGTTTGCCCGGCCACTCAATCTCTATCTCGACGTACCGTTGCTGCGCTCCATTTATCACCTGTTAGCAGGTAATGTCGGCCAGTTATTGGCCGTCTGCGTCATGTTGGCAGGCGTTGCCTTACTGCTCGGCATAATCCTGGGTTTAACGCGACTGCTGCTCCCCCCTGTCAGCTACTCGCTCAAACGGCTACTGGGCATAGCGGCTTTCACGCTGTTGGTCGTTGCCACTACGTGCGCGGTGCTCGAACTTAACGGCGTTCGGTGGGTGGATAGTGCCCGCTTGCCAATGGTGAACAGCACGCGTTTTCAGTGGCAGCAAATTACTGATACCCACGCCGCACGCCTTGCCTTTACCGCTCAGTTGGAGGAAGTGCCAATAGAGCGTCAGCCGCTACCGGGGCTTGAAGGACGCAATGTGTTGCTAACCTTTGTTGAGTCCTACGGTGTCTCGGCACTGGATGATGCGCGTTATGCAAGCATCCTCCAGCCCACGCTGGCCGATATGCAGCAGCGGCTGGCAGCGCGCGATCTTCACGTGGTATCCGGTATGTTGCAATCGCCGATCCGGGGCGGCCAATCCTGGTTGGCCCACGCAACGGCGCTAAGCGGGCGATGGATCGATAATCAGCTGTGGTACCAATTGATGCTAGACAGCGGCCACTCCACGTTGATCAACGATTTCAGCGCCACCGGGCAGCGGACGTTGGCGGTGATGCCCGCCATCACCCTGGCATGGCCAGAAGGCGAGGCCTACGGTTTCGATGAGATAGCCGCTGCCAACGATATCGATTACGCCGGGCCTGCACTCAACTGGGTGACCATGCCCGATCAATTCACTCTCGATTACACTCAGCGTCATTTGATCGGTGATTCCCCCCTGTTTGCCCAGTTAGCGCTAATCTCCAGTCATGCCCCCTGGACGCCTATTCTGCCTGTGTTGGATGATTGGTCATCCATCGGCGATGGGCGAATTTTTGCGCCTTGGCAAGAGGCCGGGGACCCGCCAGAGGTGTTGTGGCAGGACATTGAGCGCATTCGCGATCACTATGCATGGTCGGTGGACTACGCTGTTAAGGTAACGGGACGCTGGGCTGAGCGCGTAGTGGATGACAATACGCTATTGATAGTGCTTGGCGAACATCAGCCTGCGCCGTTGATCACTGGCGATAATGCCAGTGCGGCGGTGCCAGTGCATATTATCAGTGGTGATCCAGCTCTACTGACACCATTTTTGGCCCGCGGTTTTGTTCATGGCACGCTGCCAACGTTAGCCCAAGCGCCGAACGCACCCAGGATGAGCCAACTGCGCCACTGGCTGCAGGAGGATTTTGGCGAGTTAGCGTCTGAACTAAGCGCTGATGAGCCAACGGGGACGATGCTTGAGACAGAGATTCCCGTTGATTTAAGGGCAACGACAAGGACAAGGACGTAGCAATGATTCAGCCAGTGATTTTAAGCGGCGGTAGCGGCACACGGCTCTGGCCGCTCTCGCGTGAGCAGATGCCTAAACAGTTTTTGCGCTTAACCTCGTCTCAGAGCCTGTTGCAGCAAACCCTCAGTCGGCTTACCGGATTAACCGACACAGCGCCCATGCTGATGGGCCACCATAGCCATCGCTTTTTAATGGCTGAGCAGCTACGTGAAATCGGTCAAGATGCCACCATTGTACTCGAACCCGAAGGTCGTAATACGGCACCGGCCATTGCCTGTGCGGCGCTGTTGGCCCGGCTCTCGGGAGAGGATCCACTACTGTTGGTGCTTCCCGCAGACCATGCTATTGGGGATGTTGTGGCGTTCCAGCACAGCGTTTCAGTCGCCAGGCCGTTGGCCGAAGCGGGTTACCTCGTCACATTTGGGGTGGTTCCGACGCAGCCTGAAACAGGTTACGGCTATATTGCCTGCGGCGAGCCGCTGGAAGGAGGCCATCACCTTGCGGCTTTTATTGAAAAACCGGACGCCAAACGTGCTGCAGCGTTAGTCGAAAGCGGCGATTATCTGTGGAACAGCGGGATGTTTTTGCTGCGCGCTTCAAGCTACCTGGATCAGTTACAGCGGCTACAGCCGACAATGCTGGAAGCCTGCCAGGAGGCGGTTAACAGCGCGCACCGTGACTTGGATTTTCTGCGCCTGGGCGAAGCAGCGTTTGGCCGTTGCCCGCCAGACTCCATCGACTATGCAGTGATGGAGCACTGTGATCGCGCCGCCGTGGTGCCTTTGGCCGCCGCGTGGAGTGATATCGGCAGTTTCGACGCGCTGTGGGCAACCGTTGAGCCTGATACGGCGGGCAATGCTGCTAAAGGCGATGCGTGGCTGACCGATACGCAGGATTCGCTGGTTTTTGCGGAGCACCGGCTCGTGGCCACGCTGGGTGTGCAAAATCTAATCGTAGTGGAGACATCGGATAGCGTGCTGGTGGCCCACCGTGATCAGGCTCAGCAGGTAAAGCAACTGGTGGCGTCGCTTGCCCAGGCGGGACGCAGCGAGCCCTGCTCGGCACCTCAGGTGCAGCGCCCTTGGGGCAGCTTTCAGGCGATGGACAGCGGCGAACGCTATCAGGTCAAACACATTACCGTGAAGCCTGGCGGGCGGCTATCGCTGCAGCGCCATCATCACCGTGCTGAGCACTGGATTGTAGTAAGGGGAACCGCGCGCGTAACGCTTGAGGAGCGAAGCTTCCTGGTGAGTGAAAATCAGTCGACCTATATTCCCATTGGCGCGCTCCATCGCCTGGAAAATACCGGCAAGATTCCTCTTGAACTGATTGAAGTGCAGTCGGGGAGCTACCTGGGTGAAGACGACATCGAGCGTTTAGATGATGTTTACGCCCGACATAGCCGTGAATGACGCCTAGCTCACCGTCGCTTACCAGAGCCAGCTAGCAGGGCGTGCCGGGGGGCGGCCTTTACGTACATCGATCCAGCCTAGCACGCAGCGCACGCCCAACCATACCGCTAGCAGCGGCCAGAGCAGGGTGCCAACGATGACAATACTGAGCAAAAAGGCGATGCAGGCATACAGGGTGCCGATCCAGAACGTGCGGATTAGGTACCGGTAGTGCGGCTGTAGCCACGGCGCTGCATCTTTGCGGTAGACATAGGCAATCACCACGCCAATTAGCAGGGTGATATTGGCCGTAACGATGCCCGCCAGATACAGCGCGTAAATAATTTGCGGCGGACGGGTCTCATCCCCGTTTAGGTTTTTTTGCATGATAGGTAAACTCTTGTTAATAAAGCCGATAGTCGCGGTAATTAGCTAATTTCTGCTGCTCTTGCACCACTTTACGATAGCGCTTGTACTCCCACTGATACTGAGCGGGAGCCAAGTTGATCGCGGCCTCTACACTGGCATTGACCCCTGTCGCTGACTGCACATCATCATCGCTATAGACGCGCTCATCGGCTTCCAGGAAATGAATCTCGAACCCTTTGCCAGGTACCCGCAGTGCAATGCCGGTGACCACCCTTGCCTGGGTTCGGGCTACCAGTTTCGGCAGTAGTGTGGCGGTATAAGCGTCACGACCAAAGAAGGGCGCGAAAACACCGCTGCCCCAGTCGGGCTCCTGGTCAGGCAGTATGCCAATCGCTTCGCTGCGTTTAAGCGCTTTGAGCAGGGCCGCCACCCCGCGAGGGTTGGTGGGCACCAGACTCGCCCCCATGCGCTCACGGCCATGGCGAATCACAGGATCGAGATCGATGATTTTGGGTGGTTCGTACATGGCGGTAAACGGGAAGTGGCTCGATAGCCAGAAGTTAAGCACTTCCCAGTTGCCAAAGTGCGGGGCGAGTACAATCACGCCGCGGCCATCGGAGCGGGCGTTATCGAGTTTATCGCGACCATATACCGCTAAAATGCTGGCTTCTACTTTATGCGGCTTTGCCATCCAGGCATGACCCAGCTCTAACATCGTGGCCGTTGAGTGGCGCAGGCTATGCTGGGCAAGGGCTTTACGTTCAGCATGAGAAAGGCTGGGATAAACGACAGTCAGATTACGCTCGGTTACCCAGCGCTCGCGTTTATTGGTGCGGTAGACCAGCGGCCCAAGCGCCGAGGAAATGCGCCATAGCCGGGAGAGCGGCCAGCGTGACAGCTGACGCCATAGCCAACTGATGGCACTGGCCTTGGAAAAACGGCCGCTGGTGTTATCCGTTGGTTGCGTCATAACTAAAACAACCAGGAATCTACGTTGGAAGGCGCGCGTTTCTCTTGCAGCCCTTTGAAGCCTTTAACGCAGCGGATAATCAGCCAAACGGCGAGGGCCAGTAGCAGCGGAAAACCAATAAGTATCAAGGTCAATATCGAAAATACGATGCCGTAGACCAATCCTATCCAGAACGTACGGATCTGATAGCGGTAGTGTTCGTCTAACCATGTGGGGCCTTTGCCTTTATAAACGTAGGCGATGACCACACCGATAATCGACGTAAAGCCGAGGATAAAACTGGCCAGATAAAGCGCATAAATCACCATCGCCATTGTGGTGTCTGGCTGTTGGCTTCGCTCTTCGCTGACAACGTCGCCTTTTAACGGCGCATCATGGGCGTTATCACGCATAATGTTTCCTTTCGATAAATCCGTATAAGTGCTGAGTCGTCGTTGCTGAATGGAGGGAGACGCTCAGCAGGCGCTGCCTTATCACTAGTGGGCACTGGGCATTAACGCGCTGCGGGGCGACATATTTCCAGCAGGTTACCGTCCGGGTCGCGCAGGTAGATTGACTCGATTGGCCCATTAGCGCCTTGGCGAGCAACGGGGCCTAGCTCAACGTCAATGGCCAGCGCCTCTAAGTGCTGTTTGAACTCATCAAGCGGCAATTGGCAGCGCAGGCATAAATCCAGGCTGCCCGGCGTGGGCGTCGCTGAGATGGGGGCGATGTCGGTATCGGTTTGATGCAGGCGTAGCGCTGTATCACCGAGCATTAAATCGACCCGTTGGGCATCGCGGTAACGTACGTCTAATCCTAATACCCGCGAGTAAAAATCGACGGCGCGACCCATGTCGGTCACGGTAACTACAAGATGATCCAGACCTGATAGCATGCCACTTTCCTTAATTCGTAACGATAAACCAGAGAATGCGATGATGCGCCGCTGTCCACTCTGCGCGGAATCCACTATTGCGCTCTACCACCGGGATCGGCGTCGTGACTACTACCAGTGTGCCACGTGCAAACTGGTATTTGTTCCCCCTGAACAGCATTTGAGCGCTGCTGCAGAAAAGGCCGAATATGATAAGCATCAAAACTCGCCGCATGATACGGGATATCGACGCTTTCTAGGGCGTTTATTTACCCCGCTGTCAGCGAAGCTCGCGCCCAATGCGCGCGGGCTCGATTTTGGTTCCGGGCCGGGGCCGACGCTATCCGTCATGTTCGCCGAGCATGGTTTTCAGGTGGCCATCTACGACCCTTTTTATGCCCCTGATGCAGCGGTTCTCTCCCAGACGTTCGATTTTATCACTGCCACAGAAGTGGTGGAGCACTTGTCACAGCCTGGCCGAGTGCTGATGCAACTGGCCGGGCAGCTCGCGCCAGGCGGTTATCTTGGGGTAATGACTAAGCGTGTTTCTACCCCGGACACATTTGCTCGCTGGCACTATATTAGCGACCCCACACATATCAGCTTTTTTAGTGAAGAGACCTTTCGTTGGTGGGCTCAAAAGAATAATTTAGTAGTGGAATTTCCTGGGCCAGACACGGTTATTCTACATAAATCGCTAAGGTGAAGAATTGTAACCCTAGAAAAGCATTGACTTTGCCCCCTTGGGGGCAATAATTGCGCGCCGCTATCCCTGCCTGACTCGATGTGCCAGGTGAGATAATGGTCTTTGTGAAATCGCTCAGCCGGGTTTTTCACGCCTGTTGTTCGCCCCTGTTTGTCACCACTTTCAGTCAAGACGAGGTTTTAATGTCGCGGCAACTCCTAGCCATGGCGCTGGCGCCCCTATTAGGGCTATTCATTCTCGGGATAGGCAACGGTTTTCTTGCCACCTTAATTACCGTGCGCCTCGATGCCGCCGGTGAATCGGCGACGGTGATCGGTATTGTCTCGTCAGCTTATTTCATCGGTTTGGCGTTGGGCGCAATGGTGAATGATCGTCTGTTGCTGCGCATTGGTCATATTCGTGCTTACGGCAGTTTTGCCTCGTTAGTGGCTGTCACCGTGTTACTGCAAGGCTTGTTTTTCGACCCCTGGGCGTGGTTTGCGCTGCGCTTGGTCGGCGGCTGGGCCACGGTAGGGGTTTATCTGGTCATTGAAAGCTGGCTATTGACCTCCGGTGATCAAAGAGTCCGCGGCCGCCTGTTGGCGCTGTATATGATTTCGCTTTACGCCGCCGGGGTACTGGGTCAGTTGCTACTAGGCGTGACGAATGCCATGGGTGTTACTGCGCCCTTTATGGTGATTGGCCTTCTGGCTTCGCTCTCTGTGCTACCCATGGCGATGATTCCCCGCGTATCGCCGATTATCGAGCACGCCGAGCCGCTGCCCCCCCACCGTTTGATTACCCTGACACCGACCGGCGTGATGGGCAGTTTAGGCTCGGGCATGGTCGTCGCGGCGGCCTACACGCTGTTGCCACTCTACCTGCAGCGTAATGGTATGAGCGTGAGCCAAGTAGGGCAGATGATGGCGGTACTCATCATGGGGGCCATGTTGCTGCAATACCCGATTGGCCGCTGGTCGGATCGCCATGACCGGCAAATGGTGTTGATCGCCATCAGCGGCTTCTGTGTGCTTATCTCCGCGGCGATGCTCTGGCTACCGCTTTCGACACCGCTATTGGCAGTGTTGCTGTTCCTACTCGGTGGCGGCGTGTTTGCTCTTTATCCAGTGGCCGTAAGCCACGCCGCCGACCGTGCGCCTGCCGGGGCTCTGGTGCGGATGAGCCAAGGCTTGCTGTTGATCAACTCGATTGGCGCGACCATCAGCCCACTGATGATTTCCCCGGTGATGACGGCAATGGGAGACGCGGGTCTGTTCTGGGCCTTCGGCTCGCTAAGCCTGTTCTTTGTGATGTTCTTCTCCTGGCGTCGTCATGTGCGCCCAGCACCGGTGCCCGTGGCTCCGTTTACACCGACTACGCCAATGACCGCTGCCGGTGCCGAACTGGTGGTTACCGAAGAGCTAATGCAGGGGGCGCTGGAGCATGAGCACCTGGAAGACCTCTCCGCTGCCGTTTGGGATGTCGACGCCGCCGAGCCGATGGTAGGGCCGCCTGCAGAAGATGAGAGCCATATCACTTATTATGATGATGTAGAGCAAGTAAGTCAGCGAAACTAAATACGGTTGAAGACGCTATTCATGACGGGTGATACCTTGGGCTAATGGTGTCGGTGGGAGAGTATTACTACTATCGTAGGCAGACTTTCAAACAATTGTTTAACTCTCAGCCCGAGGTTCGCTATGAATGTTTACGCCGCGCCAGTACGCGATTTGCGCTTTGTGCTCGAAGAGCTGCTAGCGCACCGCTCGCTTAGCCTACCGGGCTTTGAAGAAGCCACGCCAGACTTGGTAGAGGCGGTACTCGAAGAGGCCGCAAAACTGGCCGGTGACGTCTGGGGGCCACTTAACAAAATTGGCGATCAGCAGGGGGCCAAGCGCCACTCTGACGGTAGTGTAACGACTCCAGAAGGCTTCGCAGCGGCTTACCAGGCGTATGTCGAGGGTGGCTGGAACGGTATTGGTGTATCAGAAGCGCTAGGCGGACAGAACCTGCCCGAAGTGGTTGCCAGCGCGGTCCAGGAGATGCTTCACGGTGCCAATATGGCGCTGGGACTCTGCCCCATGCTGACCGCTGGTGCTATCGAAGCGCTGGCCCATCACGGCAGCGATGCACTCAAAGCGACCTATTTGCCCAAGCTGGTGGAAGGCACCTGGACGGGCACCATGAACCTTACCGAATCCCAAGCGGGGTCGGATCTCTCCCAAGTGCGCACCCGCGCGACCCCTGAAAATGACCACTACCGCATCAGTGGTCAGAAGATCTATATCACCTGGGGCGAGCACGACGCCGCCGAGAACATCATCCACTTGGTTCTGGCCCGTAAGCCCGATGCCCCGGCAGGCAACAAAGGCATCTCTCTGTTTTTAGTGCCCAAGTTCCTGGTTAACGAAGATGGCTCACTGGGCGAACGCAACGATGTCACCTGCGCCTCTATTGAGCATAAGCTGGGCATTCATGGCTCGCCGACATGCACCCTAAGTTTTGGCGAAAACGGGGGCGCCATTGGCTACTTGATTGGTGAAGAGGGGCGTGGTCTTAATCACATGTTCACCATGATGAACGAGGCGCGCCATAAAGTCGGTATTCAGGGCATTGGCGTGGCCGAACGTGCCTGCCAGCATGCCTTTGCCTATGCGCTTGAACGTCGCCAGGGGCGCTCTCCGAAACCGCGCGGCGGCGCTGAGTGCAGCATTAGCGATCACTTGGACGTGCGTCGTATGCTGCTTTCGATGCGAGCGCGTACCGATGCGCTGCGCGCCCTGGCACTGTGCTGCGCCGCTGAGCTGGATACCGCCCGCCACGCTGAAAGTAATGAAGCCCGTCAAACCGCCCAGGCCCGTGCCGATATACTGATTCCGGTGATCAAAAGCTTTTCTACCGATCAAGCAGTGGATATTGCTTCCATGGGCATTCAGATCCATGGCGGGATGGGCTACGTGGAAGAGACCGGGGCAGCGCAGTTACTGCGCGATGCCCGCATTGCCCCCATCTACGAAGGTACCAACGGTATTCAGGCGCTCGATTTAGCGGGCCGTAAGCTTCAGCGTGATAACGGCGAAGCATTCACCGCACTCCTTCATGACGTTGCTGCCACCGTGGAACAGCTGAACGCTGATCCCGCACTTAATGCGTTGGGCCGTGGCTTGGCCGCAGGCTTGGAGGATATGAAAGCCGTCCAGGCCATTGTGCTGGAACAAGGCTCTGACCCTGAAAAAGGGGCAGATGCAGTGCAGGCCTACGCCACGCCGTTCCTTAACTTGGCAGGGCATGTACTGTGCGCTTGGCAGATGGGCCAAGCCGCGCTGAAAGCCCAAGCCGCCCTTAACAACGGCAACGACGATCCCTTCTATACTGCCAAAATGCGCAGCGCCGAATTTGCCATTACCCAGTGGCTACCGGTCGGTCGCGCCCAACGTGCGGTGATTGAGGCGGGCATGCAGTGTTTAAGCGAATTTGAGGTTCATTAACGCTAATGTATCAGCCAGCACCGCCGCCCTAGAGGCGGCGGTGCTATTTCTAGACTATCAAAACAACGATTTAAAACGTGCCTTTAAAACGAATGCTTTCAACAACATCAAAAAAAATCAGGAGCCGACCATGACCACCATTTTCGAGCAAGGCTTGCCCAAAACCGCAGCTAACCACGTACCGCTTTCACCGCTGACCTTTATTGAACGCTCGGCGTCGGTCTATCCCGACTACCCGGCGGTGGTTCATGGCAGCACGCGGCGTACTTGGAGCCAATCCTGGTCGCGCTGCCGCCAGCTTGCTTCTGCTCTTCAGCAGCGGGGAATTCAACCGGGCCAAACGGTGGCGGCGATGCTGCCTAATATCCCCGCCATGTTCGAGGCGCACTTTGGCGTGCCGCTGGCGGGTTGTGTGTTGAACACTCTGAATATTCGCCTGGATGCTGACGCAATCAGCTATATGCTGGAGCACGGCGAGGCTAAAGCCATTCTTGTTGATCCCGAGTTTGCTGAGGTCATCCAGCAGGCCGTTGCCAAGCTTACCCACAAGCCGCTGATCATTGATGTGGCCGATGTAGAGTTTCTCGGCGACACGCAAGGCATTGGTGATATTGAGTACGAAGCGCTGCTTAACGAGGGCGACGCCGATTTCGCCTATCAACTGCCTGCGGATGAGTGGGACGCGATCTCGCTCAACTACACTTCGGGCACCACCGGCAAGCCCAAAGGCGTGGTTTATCACCACCGCGGCGCTTATCTCAACGCGGTGAGCAATATCATGGAGTGGGCAATGCCTCACCACCCGATCTATCTGTGGACGCTGCCGATGTTCCACTGCAACGGCTGGTGTTTCCCCTGGACCATTGCCGCCAACGCCGGGGTTAACGTGTGCCTGCGCCGCGTCGACCCGAAAAAGATTATGCAGCTAATTGCCGAAGAGAAGGTCACTCACTTCAGCGGGGCGCCTATTATTCTGAATAGCCTGGTGAATTTGTCTGCGGAAGATAAGCGTCAGTTCGATCACCCCGTCAAAGTCACCACTGCCGGTGCCGCGCCGCCTGCCTCAGTGATTTCCGGGGTCGAGAAGCTGGGTATTGAAGTGACCCATGTGTATGGCCTAACCGAAGTGTATGGTCCGGTGACCGTATGCGCCTGGCGCGAAGCGTGGAATGAATTACCGCTGGAAGCGCGAGCCAAAATCAAAGCCCGCCAGGGGGTGCGTTACCACATGCTCGAAGCGCTATGTGTTGCCGACCCGCTCACCTTGGAGCCAGTACCCAAGGATGGCCAAACCATGGGTGAAATACTGATGCGTGGCAACAACGTGATGAAGGGCTATTTAAAGAACCCTGAGGCCACCGAGCAGGCGCTGGAGGGCGGCTGGTACCACACCGGCGATCTGGCGGTATGGCATCCAGATGGCTATATCGAGATCAAAGACCGCTCGAAAGACATCATTATTTCCGGTGGAGAGAACATCTCGACCATTGAAGTGGAAGACGCCATTTACGGTCATCCCGCCGTTGAAGAGGCAGCCGTGGTCGCCAAGCCTGACGAGAAGTGGGGCGAAACGCCCTGTGCGTTTGTGAAGCTCAAAGTGGGCTACGGCGAAGTCACCGAGGCCGATATTATCGCCCACTGCCGTGAACATTTGGCGGGCTACAAAGTCCCTAAAACAGTCATTTTCAGTGAGCTACCGAAAACATCAACGGGCAAGATACAGAAATTCGTCTTGCGTGAAGAAGCTAAAAATCATTAACCATTGCTGATAGGTATAAGCACTAGCTGTAATAACCGCTAGTAGAGATAACCGATAAAGGAGATCGTGCATGAGTGACCAACAAATTGGTGTAGTGGGAGCCGGTACCATGGGGCAAGGGATCGCTCAGGTAGTGGCTGCCAGTGGCTTTAACGTGCGCCTTTACGATGTGGCCGAAGAGCAGCTTGGCCGTGCCAAGGCGAATATCGATAAAGGCTTGGCTAAATTGGTCACTAAAGAAAAGCTCAGCGAGGCGGATAAAAGCGCCGCTCTCGCGCGTCTATCGACCACTACCACACTCAATGCTCTAAGCGACTGCGCGATCATTATCGAGGCCGCCCCCGAACAGCCTGAACTCAAAGAGAAGCTGTTCCGCGATCTTAGCCAAATGAGCAGCACGGCTATTTTAGCCTCCAACACCTCGTCGCTTTCGCTCACCCGCCTAGCAGCGGTGTGCGAGTACCCCGAGCGCGTGGTGGGCATGCATTTCTTCAACCCGGTGCCGGTGCTCAAGCTGGTGGAAGTGATTCGCGCCGAGCAAACCTCGGACGCTACCGTGGCCGAGATTGAAACGCTCGCGAAGGCGCTGGGCAAAACCGCTGTGCCGGTAGGTGATGCGCCGGGCTTTGCCGTGAATCGACTGTTGGTGCCCATGATCAATGAGGCAGCGTTTATCGTGCAGGAGGGCACCGCAACGCCGGAAGCAGTTGATAACGCCATGAAACTAGGCGCGGCTCACCCAATGGGGCCGCTAGCGCTGGCGGATTTGATTGGGCTGGATGTGTGCCTGGCGATCATGGAAGTGCTTCAAGAGGGCTTTGGCGACCCGAAATACCGTCCCTGCCCCTTGCTCAAACGCATGGTCGCTGCGGGCTATCTAGGCCGTAAAAGCGGTCGTGGTTTCTACTCTTACGACTAGCTTGTACTGAGCAGAATAGCGCCGAGTAAAGAAGTCATTGCCACTCAACCAAGCGTTCGCTAGGGTTGAGTGGCGTTCACTTTCATATTCAATAACAAATCAGGAGTCCGCCATGAGCGAAGCAGTGATCGAGAAGGTTGATAACGATGGAATGGTGCGACTGACCATCAATCGTCCTAAAGCGCTGAATGCCCTTAACAGCGAAGTGCTTGCCGCGCTGGAAGCACATTTGGTTGAGCTTGAAGCCCACCCGAACCTACGCGCCGTGCTGATTACCGGTGCGGGCGAGAAGTCCTTCGTGGCGGGTGCGGATATCACCGAAATGCGTGAAAAAACACCCGAAGAAGCCCGGGCCTTTGCCAGCCAGGCGCTGCGTACGATTAAACGCCTAGAGACACTGCCCGTGCCGGTGGTCGCGCTGGTGAACGGGTTTTGCCTTGGCGGCGGCTGCGAACTGGCGCTGGCCTGCGACTGGGCCGTAGCCAGCGACAACGCCGTGTTCGGCCAGCCGGAAGTACTGCTGGGCGTTATCCCCGGCTTTGGCGGCACCCAGCGCCTGCCACGCCGCGTCGGGCCTGCCATGGCGATTGACCTGGTCACTACCGGGCGCAAAATCGATGCCCACGAAGCGCTGCGTATCGGCCTAGTCAACCGCGTGATGCCGCAAGCGGAGCTGGAGAGCTACGTTGAAGAGCTCACCAAGCAACTCAAAGGCAACGGCCCGCAGTCAGTGCGCGGCGCCAAGCAGGCAGTTCACGACGGGTTGGATCAAGATCTTGATAGCGCCCTAGCGCTGGAAACCAGCCTGTTTGCCTTCTGCTTTGCCGGTGACGAGCAGAAAGAGGGCATGGCGGCATTTGTCGAGAAGCGCAAACCGAACTTCTAGGTTTGGATTAATTACAGTTTTACTTATTTAGGGGGTGGCGCTTGCGCCACCCCCGTTTTATTCTCGAAGTCTAACCGTTACCTTTAAGAGAATCGCCACTATGCAATGGGTCGCGTTTATCCTAGCTGCGCTTGGTTTCGCTTATTTGCCTGGACCTGCAATGTTATATACCGCAGCGCAAACGCTGGGGCGCGGCCGGCGAGCAGGATGGTTAGCGGTCATCGGTGTTCACATGGGCTGCTACGTTCATGTGGTGGCCGCCGCGCTAGGATTAGCGTTGCTGTTTGCGGCTATTCCCCCTGCCTACATCGCCATGAAAGTCATCGGTGGGCTCTACCTGCTCTGGATGGGGCTGCGGCTATGGCAGCAGGGTATTCGCGCTCACGGCGAAGAGGTGCCGCTGGCAACCACCAAACGCGTGCTGCGCGACAGCTTTCTGGTGGAGATGCTCAACCCTAAAACCGCACTTTTCTTTGTCGCGTTTCTGCCTCAGTTTGTGCAACCCGAGAGCGCAATGCCGGTAGCTTGGCAACTGCTCTGGCTAGGTGTCGCTACTAATGTGCTGTTCTCATCTGCGGATGTCATGGTGGTGCTACTTGCGAGTCCTCTTCGCGAATGGCTGCAAAAATCCCACGGCTCCTCTCGGCTCATTCAGCGCATTGGCGGTGGTGTATTAATGGGGTTAGGTGGCAATACCCTGGCTCAGGCGGCACGTTAATGATGGCAGCCTATATCGTTCGGCTACTTCACTTTCACACACAAGGAGCGCTGCATGTTTGATCTCTATATTGCTAACAAGAACTACTCCTCTTGGTCGCTGCGCCCTTGGGTGTTGATGAAAGTATTGGAGATTCCGTTCAACGAACATCTCATGCCGTTTGAAGGCGGCTTTGGCGCTAGCCATGACGTTTACACCCGCTTTTCGCCATCGGGCTTAGTGCCTTGTTTAGTGGATAGGGAGAGCGATCTGGCGGTGTGGGATTCGCTGGCGATCGTTGAGTATTTGGCCGAGCAGCACGCCAACGTATGGCCGAGTGATAAAACCGCCCGGGCTTGGGCACGTTCAGCCACAGCTGAAATGCACAGCGGCTTTGGCGCACTGCGTGACGAGTGTTCAATGAACTGCGGTATGCGGGTGGAATTGAATGGCTTATCGGCCAATCTCAAGACCGATGTGGCTCGCTTAGATGCGTTATGGCAACAGGGGCTTGAGCGCTTTGGTGGGCCGTTTTTGGGGGGGGCTCTCTTCTCAGCGGTAGATGCTTTTTATGCCCCCGTGGCGTTTCGTGTACAGACATTCAACCTGCCGGTGAGTGAGAAATCCCTGGCCTATGTCGAGCGTTTGCTAGCGCTGCCTGCCATGCAGGCCTGGTATCAATCCGCACTGGAAGAAACGTGGCGCGAGCCTATGCACGAAGCTGAAACGCTAAAGAATGGCACGCTGGAAGTTGATTACCGTACGTCTTAACCTTGTGACAACTCACCAGGGGTAGCCGGCATCGGGTACACTGGCGAAAATTTTCGTTTGGAAACGTCCATGGCTCTTAGCGCAACGCCTTACAAAGTTGATATTAATCTGACGGACTTGGATCGCGGGGTGTATGAAACACTGCGCTTTACCGTGGCTCGCCAC
Source organism: Vreelandella sp. ssv (assembly GCF_059448525.1). Taxonomy (NCBI): domain Bacteria; kingdom Pseudomonadati; phylum Pseudomonadota; class Gammaproteobacteria; order Oceanospirillales; family Halomonadaceae; genus Vreelandella; species Vreelandella sp. ssv. The sequence continues at coordinate 1,032,115 of NZ_CM182545.1, forward strand.
CCATCAGAGACCGAAGAGCGCATGACTTCGCGCTTACTCGCCTATGTGCTGTGGTATAGCGAGACGCTGGCTTTCGGGCGCGGGCTTTCCGATGTGGACGAGCCGGCGCTGTGGGAGAAGAGTTTAGACGGCCGCTTGCTACACTGGATTGAAGTCGGTTTGCCTGATGCCGAGCGCATCACCTGGTGCTCACGGCGGGCGGAGCGCGTGTCGTTACTCGCCTATGGTCGGGTAGACCTTTGGGAGAGTAAAGTACTGCCCAGTGTGGCATCGCTGAAAAACGTGCACATTGCGGGTTTGCCGCAAGAGGCTTTAGCGACCATTGCTAAAGATCTGCCACGGGCGATCAATTGGGCCGTTATGATTAGTGAAGGGTCGCTGTTTATTACCGATGAACAGGGTCAGCATGAAATTACGCCGCAGTGGTTATTGCGCGATCGCTAGAAATCATCAGACTTTCGCCTATCCTTTTATGCGAGAGGTATAAGCGATAGATAGATAAAAGGATGGCCAATGGGCCATCCTTTATTTTTAAAAGTATGCTTGCTTTTTTTTTGCACAATTACATACAATCAACAATGTTTGTTACTGCTTTCAAAAGCCGTCTTAAAAAGCAGCCTCAAGGTCAATCTCAAGGAACGAGTAATGAAACTGAATTCCGTTTTACGATGGAAACTGCTCCCACTGGTCGCAGCCATTGGTTGGCTGCCCACGCTGGCCCAAGCAGAAGATAGTGTGCTCTCGGTTAAACACGCAAATGATGGCATGGCCAGCAGTGATGATGGTCATTTTACCAGCGGCTTTGAGGTTAACTGGACCTTTAAGCCTAGTGATGCAAACTGGATGCAGCGCTTCGCACAGGTGCTTCCCGATAGCTTGATCGGCAGCGCCGATATGGCTGCTTATCGTTTGGTGCATCAGATTTATACGCCGAATAACATTGAAGAAAGTCGGCTGATTGAAGATGATCGCCCCTATGCAGGCCTTGTTTACGGTGGTATTTCGCTTTACGAAGACGTGCCGATGGGTAATTGGCGCCAAGCGACCGACCTGCATCTGGATGTTGGTTTAGTAGGGCCTTCCTCACTTGCCGATAGTATTCAGCGAGAAGTACACCGCGTCACCGAAAGTGATCACCCTAACGGTTGGAATAATCAGCTTGGCGATGAAGCCATTGTGAACGTCGCGATGCGTCGTCAGTGGTGGCATAGCTCCCCGTTTATTGGCAAGCAATTTGCCCATGGTCCTAGCGTCGGGGCTGCTTTGGGTAACCTGTACACTTATGCCAGCGCTGGGTATAGCGTGCGCTGGGGCGACGAAGCCTCAGGTATTCCCACATTGACCCCAAACCCTAGTAGTCGCTACCACATGACTGGAAATAATGGCTGGCAGTGGTATCTGTTTGCGAGCGTAGACGGCTATTACATGGCACAAAATCTGACGCTGGATGGCAATACGTTCAGAAATAGCCGCCACTCGGTTGATCGTAAAGAGTGGGTAGGTGACGTTTCTGCAGGCCTGGCGCTGGCGTGGGAAGATTGGCAGGTCACTTACGCCGCAGTGCAGCGCTCGCGTGAATTCGACGGTCAGGAAGAGCAGGATAAGTTTGGTTCCATCACGCTATCTAAGCGCTTCTAAAATTAGTTAAGCTTTGGGCGCCTTTCAGAAGGAAAGTATGTAGGTGGGAGGAAACTATTCATGGCCAAACAATATCCCCATACCCCTGATGGGCGCTACTTTGTGGCCAAAAATCGCCTGTGGCGCTGCACTGATCCGCGCTTAGATGAAGAGCAAAAGCGCACTCATATCAAAGAGTTGATGAAAGCACGTCGAGCCGTCAGAACGGCCCAGCAGCACGATGATGACGACGCGCTTCGTCAAGCCCGTGAAGCGGTTCAGGCTGCTAAAGAAGCATTAGGTGAGCGTGGCCCGGTGTGGTGGGATGATAATGCCCCTGATGAAGGCGGCTTTGCGCCCCATAACAGTTCCTATGCCAAGTGGTGGGAGAGCCAACTCTAAATATCTTTCTAGCGTACACAATAGGCTCGGAGCTGTTAGCCTAAGCAGGGCGGCAAGCAAACTCTTTGCCTATCGCTAAGTGACCAAGGATAAAGCGCATATGGAAATGGTATTTTTTAATGGCTGGGGCAGCCTGTTACGTATTCTGATTATCGGATTATTGGCGTACGCCACGTTGATTCTCTTCTTACGCCTTTCAGGCAACCGCACGCTGTCGAAAATGAACGCCTTCGATTTAATTGTCACGGTGGCACTGGGTTCCACGCTGGCGACCGTACTGCTGTCTAAAAATGTGGTATTGGCGGATGGAGCTGTCGCGTTAGCGCTGCTGATTTCACTTCAATTTATAATTACGTGGACCAGTGTGCGGTTTCGATGGGTACGTCGATTAGTGACCGGTGAGCCACTGATGCTGCTCTATCAGGGTGAGTTTCTATTAACTTCACTGCGAAAAGCGCGGGTAACCCAAGACGAAGTGCTTTCCGCTATCCGTAGTAGTGGGCTTAGTGATGTAGCCGACGTAGAGGCCGTTGTTATAGAAACAGATGGCTCACTAAGCGTTGTTAAGCGTCATGCAGAGAGCAGTCATTCGAGTTTAGAGGGTGTTCGTGGCCCCCGGTGAAGCCCATGCAAAACTCATTTGTCTAAGTTAAATTAATTTTTACGTTCACGTTTGTGCCTGGCAGTGGTATTCTTCGCCACTGTTAATTTTAAGGACGCAAAGTGAATATCAAAGCAGATCTTTCCATTCTTGATATTATTGGCCATCTGATTATTTGGGTGGTACTCAGTATCGTTACTTTTGGTATAGCGCTATTTTTCTTCCCTTATTCGTTTTCGCGGTTTGTTATTAACCGTACTTCGGTAGTGGATGCTGCTGGGGTAGAGCGAAAAATGGTTTGCGATATCAACCTGTTCAGCAACATCGGCCACATTATCCTCTGGATGTTGATTTCGCTGGTCACCTTTGGGCTGGGATATATTTTCTACTTCTACCGGGTATGGAATTACGCCTTGAATAACTCACGGGTTGAATAATCTTAGCCTTTGAGTTGAAAGCGACCAAGAGCCTACGCTGAGAGATCAAGCGTAGGCTCTTTTTTAGCGGTTAATTACTCGTTATCAGCCAGTTTATCTTGAGTACGAAGCTCAAAGTCGCTGGCATCATGACGTTCGTGCAGCTGCTCGTGAGGTTCGCCCCAGGTGCGATTTACCATGCGCCCGCGTTTAACGGCGGGGCGCTCATCGAGCTCTTCGGTCCAGCGTAAAACGTTTTTGTAGGTGTGTGCCTCCAAAAACTCCGCCGCTTCGTAAACGCGGTTTTTCACTAGCGCGCCGTACCATGGATGAATCGCCATATCGGCAATGGTGTACTCATCGCCTGCCATAAAGCGGTTATCCGCCAAATGGCGATCAAGTACATCAAGCTGACGCTTCACTTCCATGGTGTAGCGGTCAATCGGGTACTGGTACTTTTCAGGTGCGTAGGCATAGAAATGACCAAAACCGCCGCCTAACATCGGCGCGCTGCCCATTTGCCAAAATAGCCAAGAGAGGCATTCGGTCCGTTTCGCGGATTCATGGGGTAGGAAAGCGTCAAACTTCTCAGCCAGATAGAGCAGAATCGCACCCGACTCAAATACCCGCTGGGGTGGATTGGTCGAGTGATCCATCAGCGCGGGGATTTTAGAGTTGGGGTTCACCTCGACAAAGCCGCTGCTGAACTGATCGCCTTCGCCAATTTGAATCAGGTAAGCGTCGTATTCGGCGCCCGTTATACCTTTCTCCAGCAACTCTTCCAGCATCACGGTGACTTTGACACCGTTGGGTGTGGCGAGGGAGTAAAGCTGAAGAGGATGTTTGCCCACCGGCAGGGCCTTGTCATGAGTAGGGCCAGCAATTGGGCGATTGATATTGGCAAACTTACCGCCGTTGCCAGGTTCCCATTTCCAAACGCTCGGGGGAGTATAGGTGTTGTCGCTCATTCGTTTCCTCGCTATAAATATTTTATCGGTGTCAAAGCGGCTACTAGATTTGGCTGGTGATTAGCCTGTTAATAAAGTAGTCCATTTTTCTAAATTGAGGTGGCGGATGCGTATCATTGGTGTGCTAGGTGGTATGAGCTGGGAGTCGACCCAAGGCTACTACCGAGCCCTAAACGAGGGCGTAAAAGCGGCGCTAGGTGGTTTTCATTCGGCTAAGATTGTGATGGTTAGCGTCGATTTTGCCGAGATTGAAGCATTACAGCAGCAGGGCGATTGGCAGACCGCTGGCGAACTGCTGGCCAACGCTGCCCAAAGCGTCGAGCGAGCGGGCGCAGACTGCCTGCTGATTGCCACCAACACCATGCATAAGGTGGCGCCCGCTATTGAGCAGGCGATTACCATTCCGCTGCTGCATATTGCCGATGCTACGGCTGAGCAGCTCACCGCCGACGGTATCACGCGCGTCGGCCTATTGGGTACGCGCTTTACCATGGAGCAGGACTTTTATATCGGCCGCTTAAAGCAGTTCGGTATTGAGGTCGTGGTGCCCGAGCAGTCTGAGCGAGACACTATCCATCGGGTGATCTTTGATGAACTTTGCCAGGGCCGTGTAGAAGATGCATCGCGGCAACGCTACTTAGCAATCATTGATTCTCTGCATGCTCATGGCGCCCAGGCGGTGATTTTAGGCTGTACTGAAATTGCCATGCTGGTAAGCCAGCAAGATACCGCGGTGCCGCTTTATGACACCACCGCTCTGCATGTGGAGAGAGCGGTGGCGTGGGCACTAACATGATGACTTAAATGAATAACGACGCTTAGACCAACGTCAGAGTGACATTGATGTTGCCACGGGTGGCGTTTGAGTAGGGGCATACGATATGGGCTTTATCGACCAACTGCTGAGCGACTTCCTGCTCTAGGCCTGGAAGGCTGATTTTTAGCTCAACTTCAATGCCAAAGCCGGTTGGGATGGCGCCAATACCTACATGCCCATCAATTTTGGTTTCTTGGGGCAGTTTTACTTTTTCCTGGCTCGCCACGTGCTTCAGTGCGCCTAGAAAGCAGGCAGAGTAGCCTGCTGCGAAAAGCTGTTCGGGGTTGGTGCCATCACCGCCAGCACCGCCTAACTCTTTCGGCGTGCTGAGTTTGACATCGAGTGCGCCATCAGAAGATTTGGCATGGCCTTCACGGCCGCCAGTAGCGGTTGCGTGGGCACGATAAACAACGTTTTCGATAGTGGTCGTCATATTGATTCTCCTGTCAGCGTTATTAATTATGAACCTACGCCTTTAATTTAGCGCAGCTTTATTTTGCGCGCAAGATAAATGGCGAATTAATTTGGTTGCACTTTGCCAAAGACGAAAAGCGACTGATGTCAAAGGCAAAGGGCTACTGACTTTTTTGTAAGCTATCGCGCAGTCGCACCAGATCTTCTTTTAGCGTGGTCAATGCTTCGATTGATTGTTCGCTCGCATGCACCACGCAGCTAGGGATGTGGTAAGCCTGTTCACGCAGCTCCTTACCTTTATCGGTAAGGTAAAGCTCTACTACACGCTCATCATGATGACTGCGTTTGCGATTCAACAAGTGGTCGGCTTCCAGGCGCTTAAGGAGCGGCGTAAGCGAACCAGGATCAGTGAGTAGGCGCTTACTCATCGTGCCAACGGTAATACCATCGTTTTGCCATAAAACAAGCATGGCAAGGTATTGCGGGTAAGTAAGCCCCAACTCTTTGAGCAGAGGTTTATACACCTTGGTCATCATTAACGAAGTTGAATAGAGCGCAAAGCAGAGCTGATGATCAAGTTCTAGTTCGCTACAAGATGGTTGCACAAGTATGGGTTCCGATCCGAAATATGTAGGGTAATGTAGCGCGCGAAGCAGTAAGTGGCTATCCCTAGACGTTGGTCGTAAGTTGGCAGTTTTGCTTTGACACGCTCATGGCAGGTGGCTAGCCTGCGCTTAATGAATGTTACCGGTAACAAGTTGCCGCTCATTAAACTAGTCATTAACAACTCGATATCAACAGCTCGATATCAAGAACAACGAGTATTTGGAGAACACGCTATGACCGCTATTTGGCGCAGCACGCTAACGCTGGTTGGGGCGACCACCCTGACATTTGGTATGGCCCACGCCCAGAGCCCTGAGCTCTCTGATCCGCCCGAAATCGAAGGTGAGGTGGTTGGTGATCACGGTTCGCATACCCTACGCATGGGTATCGGTCTTGCGGAAAGCTCACCGCAGTTCCTTTCTAGCCAATATTTTGGTGAGATCCTGGAGCAGCGCACCGACGGTCGTATCACCGTTAACGTTTTCCCTAACAGTCAGTTAGGTGACGACGTTCAGATGCTGGAAATGCTGCAAACCGGCACGCTGGATATGACCTATCCGTCAAGCTCAGCTACCACCGGTTACGTTGAAGAACTGTCAGCCTTCGATTTGCCTTTCCTGTTGCCGAGCCGTGAAGCCGCTGTCGCCGTCATGCAGAGCGATGTGGCTCAAGGCATGCTGGACGCCTTTGAAGGTACCGGTCTGAAAGCACTCGCTTTCTCTGAGAATGGCTATCGTCAGCTCTCTAACAGTGCTCGCCCGGTGACGAGCCCTGATGATGTTGCAGGACTCGATGTGCGCGGTTTGAGCGTTCGTACCATGGAAAACCCAGTACACCTGGCAATTTGGGAAGCCCTGGGCGCAAACCCAACGCCGATGGCCTTTGGTGAATTGTTCTCCGCCATGGAGCAGGGCGTTGTAGATGGCCAGGAAAATCCATGGAGCACCATCCTGACCTCTAACTTCAACGAAGTGCAGGACTATGGCACTGAAACACGCCACGTCTATACTCCCTTTATCATGATGCTTTCCGAGCGTACTTGGGATCGCATGGCGCCTGAGTATCAAGAGCTGGTGCTGGAAGCCGCTCGTCAGTCCGCTGAATATGAAATTCAGCTGTCAGCTGAGTACGATGATTGGTCACGCGACCAGTTAGCAGAGCGTGGTATGGAAATTACCCGCTTGGACGATGAGCAGTTAGCCGCTTTCCAAGAAGCCACTCAGCCGGTTTATGAAGAGTGGGCGCCGCGCATTGGTGAAGACCTGATCGCGGACATTCAGAAGATCGTTGAAGAGAGCAGCAACTAAACCTTACGTTTAGCGCACCGTTGGGCAGGCCATCGAGCCTGCCCAACGTGTCAGTGCCCCTGGAGCTCCTATGTCACTCTCCTCTACACCCCCTAATACTCCTACGCCGATTGAAGATCCCTCGGTGTATCTGGACGACCCAAATCGCAAGTTGCTGGAAATCGATACCGATACCCGCCAAGGCCCAGTAGTGTTCCGCTGGCTGACCTTAGGCATGGAGTATCTGATCGGCGCTATTTTAGTGGCGTTGATCGTGTCCGTTTCCTGCAACGTGGTGGGGCGTGCGCTGTTTAATTACTCTCTGCCCTGGGCAGATGAGTTGGCACGTATGCTGTTTATATGGCTGGTATTTATCGGTGCCGCTGCAGCATTTTCCCGTTACGAGCACATTGCGGTTGATGCCTTAGTGCGGCGCTTGCCGCTGCGCTTGGCGCACATGCTCTATTTGCTGCAGCACCTGATTATCACCGCCCTTATGGTGGTCATGATTTGGGGTGGCTACCAAGTGCTGTCGCGTTCAAGCGGGCGCTCAGCGATTATGGATGTGCCATTGAGCTTCATTAGCCTTTCGCTGGTGTTGTGCGTCATCTTTATTGCGGTGGTATCGATTTGGCGGATGTGGGTCAGCCTAAACGTTATTCGCCATCCTGAGCAGGAGCGCTAATCATGCTATGGATTTTTCTGGCTATTTTATTGGCCTCTATCGTTATTGGGCTGCCCATTGCCTTTGGCTTGGGCGTGGCGGCGCTGGTGATGGCGGTGCTATCTGATATTCCGCTGTCGATCATGATCGAGCAGTCGATTCGTGGTGTAAACAGCTTCCCGCTGCTCGCTATCCCGTTCTTTATTTTAGTCGGTGAGGTGATGAGTAATGGCGGTATCGCTCGTCGCTTGATGGAACTGGCTGGCGCTTTGGTCGGCTTTATGCGCGGCGGGCTAGGGCAGGTTGCCATTACCGGTTCGATGTTCTTTGGCGGCATCAGTGGGTCAGCGGTGGCCGATACAGCTGCCACCGGCGCGATGATGATTCCCTCCATGAAAGAGCAGGGCTACACCGCGGCTAATGCTACTGCGATCAATACCGTTTCGTCGGTGATCGGGATTATTATTCCTCCTTCGATTCCGCTGATCCTCTACGGCATCGTGACTGAAACCTCAATTAGCCGCCTGTTTATCGCCGGTATCATCCCAGGCCTGCTGATTGGCTTTGCGCTGATGGTGACCACCTATGTTCTGGCCAAAAAAGATGGCGGCGGCGTGCAGCAGTTCCGCTGGGATCGCCTCTGGAAAGCCTTTAAAGACGCCTGGCTTGCGCTGGTCCTCCCGGTCATCGTGATTGGCGGTATCATTGGTGGCGTATTTACCGCCACTGAAGCGGCCGTCGCGGCACTGCTTTATGCGCTGGCGATTTCGCTGGTGGTTTACCGTGAATTCAAGCTCAAAGAGCTTGGCGGTATGCTGATTCGTACTGCTCGTTTGACCGGCATGGTGATGATGTTGCTGGCATTTGCCACGGTGATTGCCTGGTTCCTGACCATCAATATGGTGCCGCAGACCCTGGTTAGCCAAGTACAGGCGATTACCCAGGATCCGTTCCTACTGCTGTTGATCGTGGCAACGTTGCTGCTGTTGGTGGGCTTTGTAATGGACTTAACGCCAGCGATGGTCATCATGGCGCCTATGCTAGCGCCTATTGTCACCTCGGTGGGCGTTGATGCGGCTTACTTCGGCGTACTCATGGCGTTTGTATTGGGCATTGGGCTGCTAACCCCGCCGGTAGGTACCTGCCTTTACGTCGGTTGTGGTGTGGGTAAAGTCTCCATGGAGTCGTTGGTCAAAGCCATGCTGCCGTACTACGCAGCGCTCTTGGTCGTACTGGTGGTTCTGATCGCTTTCCCTGGGATCGTGACCTGGCTGCCTGATCTTACCGCCGTGCGCGGCAACTAAGGTTCTTGGTAATGAATAGGAGAGCTTCTGTGAAGACCCTCTCGCATCGTATTTTAGTGATGGGCGTGTCTGGCTCTGGAAAGTCGCACATTGGCCGCCAGTTGGCGCAAACCATAGGGGCGACGTTCATTGACGGCGACGATTACCATTCGCCCGCCAATGTAGCCAAAATGGCCAGCGGCACCCCGCTGAATGATGATGACCGGAGTGAGTGGCTCGATACGTTGGCGGCGCTATTCGCCGAGTATCGGGTCAAGGATGTATCGCTGGTGATTGCCTGCTCAGGGCTGAAAAAACGCTACCGCGATCGCCTGCGTCAGGGCGACCCAGCGCTACAGATTCTCTATTTAGAGGGTACACAAGAGCTACTGCTGCAACGCTTAGAAACCCGGGCAGGGCATTTCTTTAAGGGCGATACCATGTTGGCCAGTCAATTAGCCGACTTGGAACCTCCCGGTGAAGAGGAGGCGTTTAACGCCTCCATTGCCTTGTCGCCTATGCAAATCGTAACTCAATTTGCTGCCACGCTGTCGACACCCAGCCGGACACTAAGCTAAGCGAGATCGGTATTGTGGCCGCCCGAGTATCTCGGGTTGGCCTCAATACGCCCACGTTGCATAAGGCTGCCATCCTTTTGAAGAAAAAACGCCCCACCCTACAGGACATTGCCGACCATGTAGGGGCTACCAAAATGACGGTCAGCCGCTGCCTACGTGAGCCTGAAACGGTTTCGGAAGGGCTTCGTGAGCGTATTTTCTCCATTGCCGAACAAATCGGCTATATTCCCAACCGCGCACCCGACCTGCTTTCCCGAGCAACCAGCCACTCGATAGGCGTGCTGGTGCCGTCGCTTACCAATCAAGTATTTGCCGATGTGATTGTTGGCATTGAGACGCTAACGGAACCGGCGGGCTACCATCTCATGCTCTCTCATTATGGCTATAGCCCCGAACTTGAAGAGCGTAGTTTAGCTTCGCTGCTCTCCTATAACGTTGACGGAGTGATTCTTTGTGATCGCGACCATACGCAGCGTAGCCTGCGTATGCTGGAAACCGCCGGAATTCCGATTATAGAAATCATGGACACCCACCGCCCGCCTCTGCAGCAGGCGGTGGGGTATGACAACATTCAAGCTGCTTATGCCATGGTAAGTGAGATGATCCGCCGCGGCCGACGCCAAGTGATTTATCTGGCGGTGCGTTTGGATGAGCGTACCCGCCAGCGGGAGTTAGGCTATCGTCGCGCTATGGAAGAGCGCGGTTTAACTCCCGTCACCTTGCAAAGCACGCAGCGCTCCTCTTACAGCGTGGGAGCAGCGCTGTTGCAACAGGTGATCGCCGATTACCCAGATGCAGATGGCCTATTCTGTACCAACGACGACGTGGCAGTCGGGGCCTATTTCGAGTGTCAGCGACGTGGTATTGACGTGCCGGAGCGGATGGCCTTGGCGGGCTTTCATGGTCACGATGTGGGGCATGTAATGACGCCACGTCTCGCCAGCGTGGTGACCCCGCGCCAGGCCATTGGGGAAGTGGCGGCAGGGGAGCTGTTAGCACGAATCAGGGGTGTGCCACTGACGCAGAAAGTAGTGGATTTAGGCTACCGTATCGAAACGGGCATGACGCTATAGGCCACGCTTTCGAGTAGCGATCACCGCTGTGAGTAGCTAAAGTAGCCTTTTACTTGTCGCGAGGCTGCCGTGCAGATCACCCAACTCACCATCTACCCCGTTAAATCGCTAAAAGGTATTAACGTTGACCAAAGCGTGCTGCAAGAGCACGGGCTTGAGTGGGATCGCCGCTGGATGCTGGTCGATGCCCATCAGCGCTTTATTACCCAGCGTCAGCTTCCGGCGCTTGCCACCATTGAGGTAGCCCTCACCGACGAGCATTTGGTGCTTTCACACCCTAACGTTGAACCGCTGAGCGTACCGCTGGCCGAGCCTGAGGGGAATTTGCGCCTGGTCAGCGTGTGGAGCGACCACTGTAAAGCGCTGCCAGAAAGCGAAGACGTTTCGCGCTGGCTGGTTGCCGCGCTGGGCGATCAGGCCCAAGGGCTTAGCTTGGTGCGCTTCGCCACCGAGTTTACCCGGGCAGTCGAGGAGGATTTTCTTGACGGCGGGGCGGCGCATACCTATTTCGCCGATGGTTATCCGTTTTTAATCACCACCACCGGCTCGTTAGACGCTTTAAATCAAGCGTTGGTGGCGGGCGGGCAGACGCCTATCCCAATGGACCGTTTTCGACCCAACATTGTGGTGGAAAGCGATGTGGCGTGGGCAGAAGATCGTTGGTCGACTCTATCCGAGCAGCGCGGGGCTTTTCAGCTAGCGCTGCGAAAGCCCTGTAAGCGTTGCAAGATTACCGCTATCGATCAGCGTACTGCGGCGGTACCAGCCCCAGCAGAGCCGCTGAAAACCCTGATAGAACTCAATACTCAGCCCGCCCTGAAAGGCGCCCACTTTGGCCAAAATGCCACGCTGCTCGAAGGCTCCGGTAGCATTATTCGTGTGGGGGATAGACTGGCGGCGGCGTCTCGCGACGCTTGATACGTAGCAGTTTAGTGGCGATCGCCGTGCCGATGAGAGTGATGACCATGCCCGCGATAATCTGTACGTTCAGCGTTTCTCCGAGCAGTAAATAACCCCATATCAGCGCGCTCACCGGCACTAGGAACGTCACCGTTGAGGTGGCGGTAGCGCCAGCGCTGGCAAGCAAGCCAAAGTACAACAGGAAGGCCAGGGTAGTGCTGAGTGCCGCCAATGCCAGCGCGTTACCCCACGCTAAAGGGCTGATGGGGTCGCTTGGCCAAAGCAGAATGCCGGGAATCAGTAGCACTAACGCTGACATGGCGCTACTGCCTGCGGCGAGTACACGTGTGGGCAGATGACCAAGGCGAGTTTTTGAATAATTACCCGCGATGCCATAGCAAAACGTGGCACCTAAAACAGCCAAAATAAACCAGCCGTCGCCACCCAGGGCAAAATCGAGCCTATCCGCAGAGAGCACGTAGACACCCAGCAGTGCCAGGGCGAGGCCTAAGTACTGCTGGCGCTGTATGGCGGTAGCGAAAAACAGTGCGCCAATCAGCGCAGTAAAAATGGGGGTGGTAGCGTTAATTAATGAGGTAAAGCCCGCTTCAAGGCGCGTTGTGGCAAGCGCCAGTAACGAAAAGGGTAATACGTGATTAACGATACCTAAAAACAGTAGCGGGCCCTTATACTGCCAGATTAGCCGCAGGTAGTGCAGGCTGAGCAGCAGTGGCATGAGCAGCAATGCACCAATCCCCATGCGCACCAGTACTAACGGCACGGCGCCGAACTCGGGGGCAGCCACGCGCATAAAGATAAACGACAAGCCCCACAATGAAGAGAGCAGTATTAAACGCAGCGCATCAGCGGACGACATGGCGAGTCCTTAACTTCAAATAAGTAATGCGGTTAGGTGGCTAACTAGCTTACGGCTGAACCAGAGCCGATGGAAGCTGTGGAGTGCACTGGTTCAGCAGAGAGACAAAAAATCAGCTACGCTGGTTAAGTGGTCGAGCGGCAAATGTCGTTTGGCCTGTTTGACAACATGTCTATGCATATTGGCACACACAAGGAGTTATTCATGGATCGTAAAGCTAGCGCACGTTGGGAAGGTGGTCTCAAGGATGGTAAAGGCACCGTTTCGACCGAAAGTGGCGTTTTGGATGCTAATTACTCCTTCAGTAAGCGCTTTGAAGATGAAAAAGGCACCAATCCTGAAGAGCTAATTGGCGCAGCGCACGCCAGCTGTTTTTCAATGGCGCTCTCAATGATTCTGGGTGAGAAGGGCTACACCGCAGATTCAATTGAAACCAGCGCGAAAGTGACGCTGTCTCAGAGCGATGCAGGGTTTGATATTTCTAAAATTCACTTGGACGTCGTTGCGGAAATTAGCGGCGCCGACGATGCGGCTTTTCAGGAAGCGGCAGAAACGGCTAAAGCCAACTGCCCGGTTTCCAAAGTGCTTAATGCCGATATAAGTATGACGGCTACACTAAAAGGCTGAATTTAATCTGCGTTTTGGTTCACGCATGAGGACTGTGTGTGGGCCTCATTTGTGGTTAAATAAATGCCCGTTGTTAAGATTGTATTTTGAAGTAATGAGTTAAACGCAATAAAAAAGCCTTGGCAGTTGCCAAGGCTTTTGTGTAACTAGCTAACGCTTATTTATCGTCTTTTTTATCGTCGTTGCGGTTATACTCTTCAGCTGCTTCAAGTGCGTCCTGTGAAGCATTAACGCTAATCACGTAATCTTCACCGTTTTCGTCTTTGGTGAGTTCAAGTGAATCCCATTCGATGGCGACATTTTTCTCGCCCATACCCAGGAAGCCACCGACGCCTACAACAACAGCGTTAATCTGGCCATCTTCATCGACGACTAGATCAGTGATGGTACCGATATCTTCGTCATCTTCGACGCTACTTTTGACCTGATTGCCGATTAAGGCATCTGCATGAAAAGTGCCTTCTGGCGTTTCAGTCAGATAGGTTGCTTCTATGGTGGTGGTATTCTCTTCGGCGTTAACGGCGCCTGCGGCAAACATAACAGCCGGCACTAAGAGAGTACCTAGAAAAGCGGGTTTGATCATTTTCATTTTTACTTGCTCCTTGCGATTTTATTTAGGCTAGACGACTCCGCGTCATGACCTGAATAAATCAATAACAAATGGCGATAGTTGCGCTTTAAGTAAGCTTGACTAAGCCAATGCTATTACTCCTAGTTATGTTAATTACATGTGGGTAATCAACGCCGCCCAGCGCGTCAATGCGCTAAGACAATTAACAGGTTAGTCGCTGTGCTCAGAAATACAACTACTTCACTAAAACTTTTATCAGGTTAAATTAAGCTGAGTGGCCCTGTGAAGCCCGCCGCAGGGCCGCCGTGCGACAGTCTGCCGAGTTGACCTGCCTTAGCCCAGTCGTCATATTCCTAACCAATGATCCGCTTTTATAAGCGCCGGTCACATAAACGGAGAACCTTTGACGATGATTTCCCGGTACCGCCCTTTACAACGTATAAAACAAGCCTGTGTGAGTAGCGTGGCGCTTGGTGCATGGCTATTAGCCTCAAGTGCGGTAGCCGACAACAGCGAACTGCCCAAAGGCCACTTTCCGCTGCCGGCGCAGGGCAACATGGTGGGTGAAGTGTATACCGTCACCGCTAGCGAAGAAGATACGCTAATGGATATTGCCCGAGCACATAACGTTGGCTACGAAGAGATTCGTATGGCCAACCCTGATACCAGCCTATGGGTGCCGGGCGAAGGAACCCAGGTAACGATCCCTGGGCAGTTTATTTTGCCCGATGAGGAGCGAACCGGGATTGTGATCAACGTGGCTGAGCTGCGCCTTTATTATTACCCCGAGGTAGAAGCAGGAGAGACGCCGCGTGTCGAGACGTACCCGATTGGTATCGGACGCGATGCCTATAACACGCCGCTGGGTATTACTGAAACCACCATGCGACTTGAAAATCCGGCATGGTACCCACCTGAGTCGATTCGCCGTGAGGCTGCCGAGCGTGGTGATCCTGCGCCCGCCGTGGTTCCCCCTGGTGCTGATAATCCATTAGGCCAATACGCTATTTTGCTGGATATCCCCGGATACCTGATTCATGGCACTAACCAGCCGGACGGCATTGGAATGCGTGCCAGCCGCGGCTGTATCCGCATGCACCCAGAGGATATCGAGTCGGTATTCTGGCGTGTGCCAGTGGGCACTCAGGTCAATATTATCGATTCGCCGATCAAAGTAGGCTGGGGGGAAGGTGGGAGCAATTTCATCCAAGCCTTTACCGCAACGGACGAGCAGGTGTTTGGCATGGATACGCTGTTAAACGTTATTGGTCTGATTGAACACCATGAAGGTGGCAACCCATCCAGCGTCGATTATGAACAGGTTCGCGAAGTGCTGGAGCAGGCTAACGGGCAAATCGTTCCGATTGGTTAGCCTATTGGGGTTAGTCTGTTTGGGAACTAAGTATGCTAGCGCGCTGGATCCAGCACGCCACCTAGCGATGCATTGCGCCTGAACCAGCCCGCAATGCTGGTCCGCGGGCAGCGGGTGGGTAGCACTTCGTGAGGAATGGTTTCAGATAAGAAGCAGGCGAAAGTTCCCGCCTCGGGTACCACTCGGGCGACCTCTTGGCTGGGGTCGTCCGGGTGGTAAATCACCATTTCGCCGCCGCCGTCGCTTGGCCAGTCTTGCGTTAAATACCCTACCGTAGAAATAACGCGGTTCGCGCGGCCGCGGAAACTGTCTACATGGCGCTGGTAAAAAGCTCCAGGAGGGTAGTGGGCAAAGTGGGCTTCATACTCGAAAAGGCCTAAAAACAGCGCGTGGTTGAGCGCCTGCTGTAACTCGCTCATGGCGTCAAGATAACGCCGCTGGGCAGCACTTTCCCGATCAAGCCAGTGAATGGCGTCACCGCGGATATCTTTACGCAACAGGTGCTGCTGGCCGCGGCCAATGCCCGCTTCATCCAGGCCGTTATAGGCTGCTCGATGAAGAAGCTCATGATTCAGCTCTTCGCAAAGGCCCAGATCGATCACTTCGCGACCGACATACCAGCCCTGCTCAACCAGCGCATCCACAAGGGCAACCTGTGTCGCTGGCTGAAGCGCAGGCAAAAACGTAGCAACACTGGGGGTCATTTGTCGGGTCTCGATGGCGCTGAGCCAATAGTAGTCGTAGAGGGTGTCGATAGACGGTTTTTGCGTTCAGGGTGGTGGCGCAGCGGCCCCTGAGGGCGCTGATATAGATCAATCGGCATGCCAAAGCCTTCCGCCAGCAACTCCACCAGCATCATCGCCGAAAGCCCCCAAATCACATGGCCGTCCACATGATAGCTGGGCACATAGTGAGCTACGCCATCCACGGTAATGACATCGGTATGGGTGCGGTGATCATCCAGGAAATAGCTGAGCGGCACTTCAAAAATAGCGTCTAATTCCCCTGGGTCAGCCACCAGTGGTAAGTCGGGTGGAATGATGCCGACCCATGGCGTCACGCGTATACCGTGCAGAGAAATAACATCCGACAGTCGTCCCAGGGGTTGCACCACGCCGGGGTCGAGGGCAATCTCCTCTTCAGCTTCGCGTAATGCAGTCGCGTAAAGATCGGCATCAAAGGACTCACGCTTACCACCTGGAAACGCCACTTGGCCGCTATGAGTGTTCAAGTGGCTGGCACGGCGGGTAAATAATAAGGTTGGCGCTGGACGCTCGACAATGGGTAAAAGCACAGCGGCTTCGGGCATCACGATGTGATCCAAGCGTTGAGGCGTTAGCTGTTGCAGGCGTTTGCGCAGTTTCTCTAACATGGGGCATCCAATAACTTTGTTCTCTTTTACCCACCAGCGGTCATTGACGTCAAGCGCGTCGAGGCTTCTATTCACTAGCCGTTGAGAATACACGATGAACTTTTGTAGCCACTGTGGTGATAAGGTGCGTTTTGCGGTCCCCGAAGGCGATGATCGCCCACGCTACCTGTGCGATGCCTGCGGGACGATTCACTATCAGAATCCGCGCATTGTGGCCGGTACGCTGCCCGTTAGCGGTAGCAAAGTGCTGCTCTGTAAGCGTGCGATTTCACCGCGTAAAGGCTATTGGACGTTGCCCGCTGGCTATATGGAAAACGCCGAATCAACCCAACAGGCCGCCTCCCGAGAGACGCGTGAAGAGGCTTGCGCTGAGGTCGAACTGGCCAACCTTTATACCTTAATTGACCTGCCGCATATTAATCAGGTGTACATGATTTTTCGCGCTGAATTGATCAGCGGCTTCAGTTCCGGGCCGGAAAGCCTGGAAGTCGCGCTGTTTGAAGAGCACGAAATTCCTTGGGATGAACTGGCCTTTACAACCATCGAGCGCACGCTGCGACACTTCTACGCTGACCGAACCCGCAATGAATTTCCGCTGCATATCAGCATAGTGACCCCCGAAGATCGTGAGCGCTATTTTGGCAGTGCTTAAGCCATCCAGGTGATCACATGAATGCGCTGCTATAGATCGGCTAATTGCCATACATCATAGGCGACTTCTTCGTAGGGGTGGGCAAGTTTCAAGGCCGCAATGGCGCCATGAATATGCGCTTCATCGCACAGCAGCTCGACTTTGAACTCTTCGACCTTTTCCAAGCTGCCCACCGAGCCGATATGCGGGTGGGCGCCTTCCATGGGGCGAAACTGCCCCATGCCGCGGGTTTGAAAACAGACGTTTTCATAAACACCGATTCGCCCGGCGCCAGCCTCGAACACCGCTTGCTTGACGCTATCGGCATCCTCTACGGGAACAAAAAAAGCCAGTTTATACACGCTGTATCTCCTGCCATCGATTCATTATCAAATGCTGTTCACTAGGTATGTTAGCGGATAGGTGACTACTGGTCGCGGGCGTCACTTTGTATGATGATGTTTTGACACCTGTTATGCGAGTCACCCGATGGATAAATTCGAGGTAAAGCTGGACCAGGCAGCGAGAGCCGCCTGGATGTCCTATGTGGGGGGTATGACCCAAGACGAGATCGCCAGCCAGTTGGGTGTTTCACGTCCTGGGGTGCAGCGCTTATTGGCGTTGGCCCGCCAGGAAGGGCTGGTCAAGGTGCATATTGATCACCCCATCTCTAACTGCATGGCACTGGGCAGCACGCTGCGTGATCATTTCAGCTTAACCTACTGCGAAGTGGTGCCCGCGGATAACCACCCCGCCGACAGCGCGGCTTCCTACTTGGCCGTGGCCGCCGCTGAGCGTATTGCGCAACTGGTCGAGCGGAGCGAGCCGTTGACGCTTTCACTAGGCACCGGCCGCTCGGTGCGCGCAGCGGTCGAAGCGTTGAGCCGTATAGAGCGCCCCCAGCATCGCTTTGTATCGCTGGTAGGGAATGTCGCCCGGGATGGTTCGGCTAACCGCTACGATGCAGTGATGGTGATGGCGGATAAAACCGGCGGTGAGCGCTTTTTACTGCCTGCCCCGGTAGTCGCCGAATCGCTGGCCGAAAAAGAAGCGATGCTGGCGCAGCGCTTATTTAAAGCGATTGCCGATGTGGCGCGGGAGTCAGAAGCGGCTTTCATCGGCATTGGGCGCATCGACCGCCAGGCCACGCTGTTTCAAGATCATTTCATCAGTGAAAGCGAGTTGGATGAATTACTGGGTCTGAAGGCAGTGGGCGAACTATTGGGTTGGCCATTGAACCGAGATGGCGAAGTGATTGACTGTTCGATTACGCGCCGTGTCACGAGTCTTCCCCTTGAGCGCTTTGGTAAGCACCATATGGTGGCGATTGCGGGTGGCCATGATAAAGCTCCGGCAATTCATGCCGCGTTGCGCGGCCGCTGGCTGAAAGGGTTGGTCACCGACGAAGTGGCCGCGCGCCAGATTGTGGAAGCCCTCTAGGGTGCTCAAGCCCAGCAGCGTGCGCTGCAACATGCAGTAAAAGCGATAAGTTAGCGTAAAGTCTAAGCCAATCAGCTTTGCTTTTTTTTAGCTTACGTACGATCATTTGTTCGGTTGATGATCAATAAGATCAAGGCGACAACAATGCCAATACAAGCCCATAGGAGTGCTTTATGCGACTCGCACGTCACTTGCCCGTCACCACGTTAGCGGCCGCCATTGCCATGTCGGGCCATGCCCAGGCGCAAACCGAAATTACCGTGGCCACGGTTAACAACAACGATATGGTGATCATGCAGAGCCTCACCGAGGCCTTTGAAGAAGCGCATCCCGACATCACCCTGGACTGGGTGGTGCTCGAGGAAAACGTGCTACGTCAGCGCATGACCACTGATATTGCCACCGGTGGCGGCCAGTTTGACGTCATGACCATCGGCACTTACGAAGTGCCGATCTGGGCAGAGCGCGGCTGGCTGACACCTCTGGACAACCTGCCCGAAGACTACAACGAAGACGATCTGCTGACCTCGGTACGCGATGGTTTGAGCCTGGATGGCACGCTTCACGCGCTGCCGTTTTACGCCGAAAGCTCGATGATGTATTACCGCCAGGATCTATTTGAGAAGGCGGGTATTGAAATGAGCGAGCAGCCCACCTGGGAAGAGGTGCGCGAGTGGGCAGGCGAGCTGCACGGCAGCGAAGACGGGTTGGCGGGTATCTGCCTGCGTGGCAAGCCGGGCTGGGGCGAAAACATGGCCTTTGTTTCCACCCTGGTAAATACCTACGGCGGTCGCTGGTTCGACGAAGAGTGGAACCCGGAGCTCAACTCTGAGGAGTGGGTTAACGCTATTCAGTTTTATGTCGATTTGCTCAACGACTACGGCCCGCCAGGCGCAAGCTCCAACGGCTTTAACGAGAATCTGGCGCTGTTCTCTCGCGGCAACTGTGCCATGTGGGTCGATGCCACCTCTGCGGCAGGCAAGCTCTACGACGGCAATGAATCCGATGTGGCGGATAGCTTAGGCTTTGCCCCTGCACCGGTCGCAAAAACACCTAAAGGCTCGCACTGGTTATGGTCCTGGGCATTGGCTATCCCAGCGTCTTCAGAAAACCAGGAAGCAGCGCTTGAGTTCATTACCTGGGCCACCTCAGAAGAGTACATTGAGCTTGTGGGTGAAACCGAAGGCTGGACCAACGTACCGCCTGGAACCCGCGAGTCGACTTACGCCAATGAGCAGTACACGGAAGCAGCCCCCTTTGCTGACTTCGTGCTGAAGGCAATTCAAGACGCCGATCCTACTGACTCTTCTCTAGAACCTAACCCCTATATCGGCGTGCAGTTCGTGGGCATTCCTGAGTTCCAGTCGATCGGTACCCAGGTAGGCCAAACCATTGCTGCAGCGCTAACCGGTGACACTACGGTGGAGCAGGCGCTAGACAGTGCCCAGCGTGCCACCGAACGCACCATGCAGCGGGCTGGTTATCTAGACTGATGGCCGCAATGCCTGCCTTGATGACCAGGCGGGCATTGCACCCACACTGTTTCCGCAGGTATTCCCATGAATAGAACCCGTGCCTCCGGCCGCACTGTCGGGGGGCTGAGAACGCTGTCTCTTCAAGCCCCGGCCGTGACGCTACTGCTACTATGGATGATTGTGCCGTTAGGCATGACGCTATGGTTCTCCTTTCAGTATTACAACCTGCTAATGCCCGGTATGACCGGCTTTGCCGGGTTGGAAAATTACGAATACCTTCTCACCGACCCAGCCCTTTGGGCAGCGATGGGCAACACGCTGCTACTGGTGGGCTGGGTGCTGGCGATTACCGTGATTGGTGGCACCCTATTGGCGGTGCTGTTCCAGCAGGAGTTCGCGGGCCGCGGGATCGCCCGTGTGCTGGCGATCTCACCATTTTTTGTAATGCCCACTGTCAGTGCGCTGGTATGGAAAAACATGATGATGCACCCCTCAAACGGGGTGCTGGCATGGCTGGCCGAGTCCATCGGACTGCCCGCCGTTGATTGGTTCTCCTCACTGCCACTGACCTCGATCGTGATTATCGTGGCCTGGCAGTGGCTGCCGTTTGCGCTGTTGATTCTGCTCACCGCGATGCAGTCGCTGGATGAGGATCAAGTCGAAGCCGCCCGTATGGACGGGGCAGGGCCAATAGCGATTTTCTTCTTTATCACGTTGCCGCATCTAAAGCGGGCGATCAGCGTGGTGATCATGATCGAAATGATCTTCCTGCTGACCATCTTTGCCGAGATATTCGTGACAACGTCCGGTGGGCCAGGCTTGGCGACCACCAATTTAGCTTATCTGATTTACATTCGTGCGCTGCTCGATTTTGACGTAGGCACTGCGTCCGCCGGTGGGGTGATTGCGATCATTCTCGCCAATATCGTGGCGATCTTCCTGGTCCGTATGGTGGCCAAAAACCTGGAAGATTAAACCGGCACTTGTGTCTTGGGAGTACTTCGATGACAACATTAAGTTCCAAAACGGCGGCGCCAAGCTCGGTGTCAGGGTGGCGCTCCCCACAAGCTAAGCGCGCCTTTCTGACGGTGTTGGGTTGGTCGGTAGCGTTGGTGATCTTCTTTCCGATTTTCTGGATGATCCTCACCGGCTTTAAAACCGAATCAGCGGCGATTGCTGATCCCACACTGATTTTTTCGCCCACTCTAGAGAGCTACCAAGAGGTACAGGAGCGCTCGGGCTACGCACGTTTTGCGCTTAACAGCGTCGCGGTGGCGTTTGGCTCTACGTTTTTAGCGCTACTCCTTGCGATTCCGGCGGCCTACGCCATGGCCTTTTTACCCACTAAGCGTACCAAGGGCACGCTGCTATGGATGCTCTCGACCAAAATGCTGCCCTCGGTGGGCGTGCTGGTGCCGATATATCTGATCTTCCGCGACGTTGGCCTGCTCGATACCCGCACCGGGTTGATCATTATTTATACGCTCATGAACCTGCCGATTGTGGTGTGGATGCTCTACACCTTCTTTAAAGACATGCCCAAAGACATTCTTGAAGCAGGGCGTATGGACGGTGCCTCTACGCTGCAGGAAGTGTTCTATCTACTGCTGCCGTTAACGCTGCCAGGCATCGCGTCGACGGGCCTGCTATCGGTGATTTTGAGTTGGAACGAGGCGTTCTGGAGTCTCAATCTAACGACCTCAAATGCTGCGCCGTTAACCGCCTATATCGCCTCATTCTCAAGTCCTGAGGGGCTGTTCTGGGCCAAACTGTCCGCCGCATCCACCATGGCGATTGCGCCCATTTTGATACTCGGTTGGATGACGCAAAAACAAATGGTACGTGGCCTGACCTTTGGTGCCGTCAAGTAAAGGATCTTCCTCATGGCAACACTACAACTGCACAACATTACTAAGCGCTTTGGCGACACCGAGGTGATCAAAGGCATCGACCTTGAGGTGAACGACCGCGAATTTGTCGTCTTCGTTGGCCCTTCAGGGTGCGGTAAATCCACCCTGATGCGCATGATCGCTGGGTTGGAGAGCGCAACCGACGGCGATATTTTGATCGACGGCCAGCGTATCAATGACGTCGGCCCCGCGGACCGCGGCCTTGCCATGGTATTTCAGAGCTATGCGCTTTACCCGCATATGACGGTAGAGGGAAACATGGGCTTCAGCATGCGCCTGGCCGGTGTACCCAAAGAGGAACGGCGCGCCAAGGTGCTGGAAGCGGCCAAAATTCTTCAGCTTGAACCGCTACTGGATCGCAAGCCCAAAGCGCTCTCCGGCGGTCAACGCCAGCGTGTGGCGATTGGTCGTGCGATTGTGCGTAACCCTAGCATCTTCCTGTTTGACGAGCCGCTCTCCAACCTGGATGCCGCTCTACGTGTACAGATGCGCATCGAGCTGGCGCGCCTGCATGATGAGTTGGATGCCACCATGATCTACGTTACCCACGACCAGATCGAAGCGATGACCATGGCGGATAAAATCGTCGTGCTCCACGACGGCGTGGTGGAGCAAGTAGGGTCGCCCATGGCGCTCTACCATCATCCATGCAATCGCTTTGTAGCAGGCTTTATCGGCTCACCGAAAATGAATTTCCTGCCGGTAACGCTGACCGGCGTAACGCCGGACGGGGTGGCGATTCGCTTGCCCGGCGGCGGCGAGCGCAGCGTGCCCGTCGACGGGCAGCATCTGGAGCCTAACGCCACTCTTGAGCTGGGCGTTCGCCCTGAGCATCTGGTGCTCGATGAACAGGGGCCGTTGAGCGGTGACATCAAGGTGCTGGAGCGGCTCGGCGGCCAAACCTCGCTCTACGTTCAGATGGATGATGAGCTAATCACTATCATGGCCGATGGCGACGTGGCCTACCGGGTCAACGATACTGTGCATTTCGGCTTTGCTCCCGAGCGTGCTCATCTGTTTGATGCAGGCGGGCTGGCCTTGCCGAGCTTGCAACAGCATCCCCTGGCGGGGCTGACTCGCCATGATAATCGCGCGCCGGGTTCGCCTACTGAGGAGCCTGCATGAGGACACTGATCTTTGACTGCGATGGCGTGTTGGTTGATAGCGAAGCCATCGCTGAAGGCACGCTGATGGAGTACCTCTGCCGCTGGCTGCCCGATCTGAATATCGATCAAGAGCTTGGCCAAGCCTTGGGGATGACCACTGAGGATATCCTGCATCATCTTGAAGCGTTAAGTGCCCACACGTTGCCTTTGGACGCTACTGAGCAGGTAGATACCGCTATCGAGGCCCGCTTGGCGCGGGAACTTAAAGCCATAGACGGTGCCGATAGGGCGATTCGTGGTATTACCCTGGAAAAGGCGGTGGTCTCCAACAGTCGACGCAGCCGGGTATTGGCGTCGCTGGCGAGTACTGGGTTATCCGATGCGTTCGGTGAAGTGCCTATTTTTACCGCTGAACAGGTGGCTCACCCCAAGCCGGATCCTGCGCTCTATCGATTGGCGGCCTCCCACTTAGGCCAAGTGCCCCGGGACTGCCTCGTAGTAGAAGATAGTGTGGCCGGGGTGACGGCCGCCCATGCTGCGGGTATGTGCGTGATTGGGTTTGTTGGTGCCAGCCACGTGGATACTGATCAAGCGGCACGCCTTACTCAAGTCGGCGCCTGGCGTATTTTAGAGCATATGCACGGCCTGGAAGCCTTGGTGGACGAGTGGCAAGCCAGGGCTTCCAGCTGTTCGCCTTAACGAGAATATGACGATGAAACTAACCAACAAAATTGCGGTGATTACCGGTGGCGCGCGGGGCATCGGCTTGGCCATTGCTCAACGCTACTTAAGCGAAGGTGCCAGTGTTGTCGTGGCGGATATCGATCGTGGCGCAATCGATGCTGCACTAGCGATACTTGAGCAGCAGGCGCCTGCCGAAAAGGTGATGGGAGTCGAGCTGAATGTCTGCGATCAGGCATCGATCGATGCCGTGGTTAACGTCGTAACCGATCGCTTCGGCGGCATCGATATTTTGGTCAATAACGCAGCCATCTTTGATATGGCGCCCGTGCTTGAAGTGACCGAGGCGAGCTTCGACAAGCAGTTCTCGGTCAATACCAAGGGTATGTTTTTTACGCTGCAGGCGGTTGCCCGTTCCATGGTAGCCCGTAGCCAAGGCGGGAAAATTATCAATATAGCCTCCCAGGCAGGTCGTCGTGGTGAAGCCCTGGTGAGCGTGTACTGCGCCAGCAAGGCGGCGGTCATCAGCCTCACTCAATCCTGCGGGTTGGATCTAATCAAACACGGTATCAACGTCAACGGCATTGCCCCCGGCGTGGTGGACACGCCGATGTGGGAGGAAGTCGACGCACTGTTCGCCCGTTACGAGAACCGTCCACTAGGTGAAAAGAAACGCCTGGTAGGTGAAGCGGTTCCCTTCGGGCGCATGGGCCTACCGGAAGATCACACCGGCGCGGCGGTGTTCTTGGCCAGCCAGGACAGCGATTACGTGGTCGCCCAGACGCTGAATGTCGATGGCGGCAACTGGATGAGCTGAGGTGGCCATGACGCCTGATCTTGATGCCTTAGCACAACAGATTATTCGCGCCGCCGAAGGTGCATCGCGCTACTTGGTAGCGCTGGCAGGGCCGCCAGGGGCGGGGAAATCCTATCGCAGCGCCCAGCTCTGCGATGCCATTCATCAGCGCTTGCCGGGCCAAGCCGGGCTGGTGCCCATGGACGGCTACCACTTCGATAACGCCGTGCTGGGCGATCAGCAGGTGCCGGTAAAAGGCGCGCCCCACACTTTCGATGTGGAGGGGCTGCGCTGCGACCTTGAGCGCATCCGCCAAGCAATTCACCCGGTCGCGGTCCCTGTCTTTGATCGCCCCCTGGATCTTGCTCGTGCCGGTGGGCGGTTGATCACCCTTGAACAGCGCATCGTGATTGTCGAGGGCAACTACCTGCTGCTGGATCGCTCTCCCTGGCGCGAACTGCGCCCGCTATTTGATTGGACGCTATTTCTAGATGTCAACGACGACGTGCTGGTTGAGCGACTGACCAATCGCTGGCTTGAGATGGGCCAGGATCACGGCGGGGCGTTGGAGCGTACCCACCACAAAGACATGCTCAACGCTCAACTGGTTAAACGCTGCTGCTTGCCGCCCGACCAGCGCTGGCGATAGGGCACTGCTCGCGCAATCGTCGCACCATTACTCATTTTAATTATTCCATCGTGCCAAGTAGGCCTTGGCTGGAGAGCTCCCATGACCCGACTTAACAATCACAACCTGGGCAATCTAACCGCCGATGTTGCCGTGCCTCATTATGACCGCAAGGCGCTCACCCCCGGCATTGTGCATATCGGGGTAGGCGGCTTTCACCGTGCCCATCAGGCGATGTATCTGGATGCGCTGATGAACCAGGGCGAGGCGCTGGATTGGGGGATTGTTGGCGTGGGCGTAATGCCTGGCGACAAACGCATGCAGCAGGCGCTGGCAGCGCAGGATTATCTCTACACCCTGGTGGTGAAACACCCTGATGGCCAGTACGATCCCAGGGTCATTGGCAGTATGGTGAATTACCTATTTGCACCGGAAGAGACCGAGGCAGTTATCGAGCAAATGGCTGATCCGGCGATTCGTATCGTGTCGCTAACAGTGACTGAAGGTGGCTACAATTTTCACCCCGTGAGTGGCGAGTTCGACCTCGATAATCCACAGGTGCGCGCCGATCTAGCCAGCCCGACTCAGCCCACCACCAGCTTTGGGCTGGTGGTGGAAGCGCTGGTCCGCCGCCGCGCGCGAGGCATTGCGCCCTTTACCGTTATGTCTTGCGATAATATTCAAGGTAACGGCGATGTCGCAAAATGCATGTTTGGCGCCTACGCCCAGGCGAGGGACGCCGAATTAGGCGCCTGGCTTGCCAGCGAGGTGGCGTTTCCCAACGCCATGGTGGATCGCATTACCCCGGTGACGTCATCTACAGATATTGATGAACTCAATCAGCGCTTTGGCGTAGAAGACGCTTGGCCTGTGGTATGCGAACCGTTCACCCAATGGGTGTTGGAAGACCACTTCCCCCTTGGCCGCCCGGCGTTTGAAAAGGTCGGCGTGCAGGTGGTGGAGGATGTTGAACCCTACGAATTGATGAAGCTGCGGCTGCTCAACGCCAGCCACCAGGCGCTGACCTATTTTGGTTATTTAGCTGGATACCGCTACGCCCACGAGGTGTGCCAAGATCCGCTATTCGTTGATTTTCTACTGGGCTATATGCGCGAAGAGGGCACCCCCACCCTGGCGCCGGTGCCGGGTGTTGATCTCGAAACCTACCGGTTAACGCTGATCGAGCGCTTCGCCAACCCGCAAATCAAAGATACCTTGGCACGGCTCTGCGCCGAGAGCTCAGATCGTATTCCTAAGTGGTTGGTGCCGGTGATTCGCCAGCAGTTGGCTCAGGGCGGAGAGATAGAGCGCAGTGCCGCCGTGGTAGCCAGCTGGGCGCGCTACGCTGAGGGGGTGGACGAGCAGGGCGAGCCGATTGAGATTGTCGATCGTTTGAAGGCACCGCTGATGGCCATTGCCGCTGAGAACCGCCAACGGCCCACGGCCTTTATCGAAAACCGCGAGCTGTTTGGCGACTTGATCGACAGCACCCGCTTTGTTGAAGCCTACTTAGCTGCCCTAAGTTCACTGCACGAACGTGGCGCACGCGCTACGCTAGAGGATCTGGCGTTGTCCAAAGGAACAGTGTGATGTATATCGGGGTAGATTGCGGTACCCAAAGTACCAAGGTAGTGGTGGTAGACGTTGAGCGAGGCAAGATCCTGTCGGAAGCAAGCCGCCCCCATCGCTTGGAAGAGGGCGAGAATGGCCGCCGTGAGCAGGCACCAGCCGAGTGGTTGACTGCCTTAAAAGAGGCATTTTTTGCCGCGTTGGACAAAGCTGGTGTCTCAGCCAGCCAAGTGCGCGGTATTGGCGTGTCCGGCCAGCAGCACGGCATGGTGGCCCTGGATGCGGAGGGGGCACCGGTCTACCCTGCCAAGCTGTGGTGCGATACCGAAACCAGCGCACAGAATGCCGATTTGGTTGCTCGCCTGGGCGGCGAGGCAGGCTGTCTGGAGAAGCTGGGGCTGGTACTGCAGACGGGTTATACCGCCTCCAAGGTTGCCTGGCTGCGGGAACAGCACCCGAATGCGTACCACCGCATCGAGAGCCTGTTGCTACCCCACGATTACCTCAATTTCTGGCTTACCGGCGAGCGTGTCACCGAAGCGGGCGATGCCTCGGGTACTGGCTACTTCGACACACGCAAGCGTTGTTGGCAAATGCAGGTATTTGCGGAAATAGCCCCTGAGCTAGACCCGGCACGAGTGCTGCCCCGCGTGTTGGAAGCCCATGAGCGCGTAGGCGTGGTGCGCCCGTTAGTGGCACGTGAGTTGGGCCTTGGTGATCAGGTTGTCGTCTCTTCGGGTGGCGGCGACAACATGTTGGGCGCCATTGGCACCGGTAATATTACGCCAGGGTTGATCACGCTGAGTTTAGGCACCTCCGGCACCGTTTGCGCTTATTCGGCGACACCTATTGAGTGTGATAACGCCATGGTTGCCAACTTCTGCTCCAGCACCGGTGGCTGGCTGCCATTGATCTGCACCATGAACGTCACCTCAGCCACTACGCGGGTGCGCGAACTATTTGACTTAGACCTCACCGCGTTTGGCGAAAAAGTGGCCAGCGCTCCCATCGGCGCGGAAGGCGTTACTGTGCTGCCGTTTTTCAATGGCGAGCGGGTGCCGATGTTGCCCAACGCCTCGGCGGACTTTCTTGGCCTGACCAGTTTGAATACCACCCAGGCTAATTTATGCCGTGCCGTGGTGGAGGGGGCCACTTTCGGGCTACGCTATGGGCTAGAATTGCTGGGTGATTTAACCGCCGGGGCTAGCCAGATTCGTCTGATCGGCGGCGGCGCTAATAGCCCCGTGTGGCGGCAGATGGTGGCGGACATTACCGGTACCCAGGTGATTTGCCCCGAGATTACCGACGCGGCCGCCCTGGGCGCCGCGATACAGGCGGCCTGGTGCGACCAGCATGCAGAAGGCGTTACGCTGGAAGCGCTGTGTGAAAAATTAGTCCACCTGGATGCCCAGTCACTAGCTGACCCCCATCCTGATCGTGTGGCCGCGTACCAACCGATTTATGCACGCTATTGCGCATCACTTGAACAACGCCATGGCGTCGCTGAAAAGCATATCAAGGAGATTTTATGACCAGCCAGCTGCAACAGTTAAAGCAACATTCGCTTGTCGTCGCCGACACCGGTGATCTTGACGCTATCCGCCGTTATCAGCCCCAGGATGCCACGACTAACCCTTCACTGTTGCTCAAGGCGTTTAGCTTGTCCGGTTATCAAACGCTGATCGACGAAGAACTGAGCAGCGTAAAAGCTTTTGGCGGTAGCCGCGAAGAGCAGGTCAAGCACGCCGTTGATCGCCTGGCGGTGGCCATGGGCAGTAAGATTTCGGCGGTTGTACCGGGTCGAGTGTCCACCGAAGTGGCTGCTCGTTTGTCATTTGATACCCAGGCCAGCATTGCCAAGGCCCATGAGTTAATCGAGCTATACGATGCCCGTGGCGTGTCGCGGGATCGCGTGTTGATCAAGCTGGCATCTACCTGGGAAGGCATTCGTGCCGCCGAGGTGCTCGAGCGTGAGGGCATTCAGTGCAACCTGACGCTGCTGTTTAGCGATGCCCAGGCCCAGGCCTGCTTTGATGCGGGGGTGTTTCTAATCTCACCCTTCGTTGGCCGGGTGACCGATTGGTACAAAAAAGAGACAGGCAAGGACTACACGCCGGAAAACGACCCGGGCGTTAAGTTTGTGCAGGGCGTTTGTCAGCGTGCTAACCAGGGCGGCTATGACACCGTGGTCATGGGCGCAAGCTTCCGTAATACCGGGCAGGTGCTTGCATTGGCAGGCTGTCCACGTCTGACCATTTCGCCAGCGTTACTGGAAGAGTTGGATGCCACTGAAGGCAGCGTTGATGCGCAAATCCAAGCGGGCGAAGGCAGTGGAAAACCTACCGAGCCGCTTAGCGAAGCTGTCTTCCGCTGGGAGCACAATCAAGACGCCATGGCCAACGATAAACTGGCCGATGGCATCCGCCGCTTCCATGACGACCAGCTTGAGTTAGAGAGCCTTATCGATAAGCGGTTAGGCTGATATATAAAGCGAGCCCATGGCTTCAGTGCGTCGGGGCTAGGGTAAACCCTAGCCCCGACGCCGTTTTACATTTGGGTACAGGGAGAAAACCTCATGGATGCCACTCTGATCCAGCTGTTGGAATCTATCGACTTAACCCCCGCAGGCGGTTTGCAGTCGCTCAGTGGGGGTGACATTGCTGCTGTATACCGCCTAGAGACCCGCCAGGGACCGGTGGTGATTAAACATGACGATGCGGCGCGGCTGCGTGGCGAAGCCGAAGGGCTGCGTGCGTTGCAAGGCGCGTGTTCGCCGCTGGTAGTGCCAGAGGTATTAGGTTTGGCAGAAGGCTGGCTGGTCATCGAGTCGTTGGACACCGTGCCTGCTGGGCCGAATAGCGAAGCAGCGCTTGGCGAAGGGCTGCGCGGTTTGCACAGCGTGATTGGCGATGCCCACGGCTGGCATCAGGATAACGCTTGTGGGCTTACGCCCCAGCCGAACGCCCCGCTCAGTGACGGAAGGGCCTTTCAGCGCGAGCGCCGCTTACTTCCCCTTTGTGAAGCGTGCCACCAACGTGGGTTGTTGGACGGTGAGCTGCGTGGCCGTATCGAACGCTTGGCCTACGATTTGGAGCGTTGGCTGCCCGATGCACCGCCCAGCTTGCTGCACGGTGATTTGTGGTCAGGGAATGTGCTCTTCACTACAAAGGGGCCAGCGATCATCGATCCAGCGGTGTATCGCCACTACGCGGAAGTGGACGTGGCGATGCTGACGCTATTTGGCTCGCCGGGGGAGGTGTTTTTTGACGCCTACTGGAACGGCGACGCCCCGACCGACTGGCCGAGGCGTGAAGCGCTGTTTCAGCTTTACCCGTTGTTGAATCACCTGCTGCTGTTCGGCGCCGGTTACCGTTCTGCGGTTGAACGCAGCGTGGCGAGGGTCGAGTCCTTCGCTTGAGTTTTACCAAGACTTATAGGGCAAAAACTTACCATTTAATGTTAGCAAAACTCGGTCGCCTTTGGGGTCTTCGATTTTGTCGACTTCCATGGTGAAGTCGATGGCGCTCATGATGCCGTCGCCGAACTTCTCTTGCACAACGTCCTTCAAGGTTTCCCCATAAACGCCGACCACTTCATACAGGCGGTAAATGAAGGGGTCCTGGGGAATTGCTTCGTCCCAGGCCTTGGTGGGAAACGCCACTAACGCTTCGGCGACATCGCTCTCCACGCCCAACGTATCGCATATCTGTTGAGCAACGTCTTTGCTTGCGCTATTCATGCCGTAGCAGGCGGAGGCGACCCATACCGGCGACATGCCGACCGCTTTGCCAATATCGTCCCAGCTCATCTTTTTACGCGCTTTAGCGGCGAGCAGGGTATGACGCATTTCGAGCTTATCCATGATGGTTCTCCTCTAGAGTGAAGGGCGTTTGACGCCCTTTTTGGCCTATTAGGCTTGATATCAAGACAGCACTTTTTTGGCTTGGGTACGGACGTGGGTGGTATAGAGAACCAGCCCAACCAGTGTCAGACCGCCCACCAGGTTGCCCAGTACCGTGGGGATTTCGTTCCACATAATGTATTGATACAAGGTGAAATCAGCACCCATCATGAGACCAATCGGGAACAAGAACATGTTGACCACGGAGTGCTCAAAACCGAGATAGAAAAACACAATAATCGGCATCCACATGGCCATGATTTTGCCGGACACCGTTGTGGAGATGGCAGCGCCAACCACGCCCATGGATACCATCCAGTTGCAGAACATCCCTCTCAGGAAGAGCACGACCCAACCGGCAATGCCAGCATCCTGGTAACCCACGGTGCGGCTTTCACCGACGGCCATTATTGTTTGACCAACAGCGTTGATCTCCTGGGTACCGCCCATGGTGAAGTTCAGGTAGCCGAAGGTGGCAATAAACAGGGCACCCGCAAGGTTGCCAAGCCCCACCAGCGCCCAGCACTTCAGCATTCGCGGCAGTGTCACACCGGGTCTTTTGTCGAGCCATGCAATAGGCACGAGCATAAATACCCCGGTGAGCAGGTCATAGCCCATCAGGTAGAGCATGACGAAGCCTACGGGAAAGAGCAGTGCCCCAATCAAAAAGTGGCCGGTTTGCGTCGCAATGGTGATGGCAAAAATAACCGCCAACGCAAGGGTGGCCCCAGCCATAAAGGCGCGGATAAGCGTATCCCGGGTGCCCATATAGACTTTTGACTCACCCTGATCCACCAACTTGGTGACAAATTCACTGGGCATTAGATAAGACATAAGCATGTCTCCTGTGTCATTTCGGTTAATTAACGCCTAACCCAAGAGTTTTAGAGTTTCCTGCTAGGAGCAATAAATAGGAGCAATAAAACCGATGGCTGCGCCGTCCTGGTGCAAAAAAGATTAAGCGTGTGGCGCTATCGCACTATCCCTGTTTGTATTGCGATATGTGTGCCAACTCTTGGTTGTATTTATTAACCTTTTGTTTTTATTTGATTAATTGATTTTTTTGTCTGTTGTTTTGGATCGCTAGAATAGTTACGAAAAACCGTAAATAACGATATTTCGTTGTTTTATTAACGAAAACTCGTAACTGGCGTGGGAATTGAATGGTCATTAGTGAAGATCACCTTGAACCGTGAGGTAGTAGCTAATGCTTATGCAGGAACCCACACACGCCACATCCTCTGCACTAATGGGCGGCTACTCACCGCTGGCGATGATTGTGATCGATCCCTTTACCGATCAGCTATTGGCTGCCAATCCGGCTGGCTGCGAACTGCTATGTATTGATCGGACATGTATTGAGCACGACATGCCTCTAGCGGCCCCATTCAGCCACCGCTTGAGTGCTTCACTGCCGCTATGGGTCAGCTTTACCGATGAGACGCTGGTTCAAAAAACCGCCTGGTCGGATGACTTGGTAATACTCGACATGCAGCGCCAGCCTTACCGGGTAGAGGTTTATGCCCAGTGTATTGAAGATTCTGAACAGCTGTTATTAACGCTGATCGATCGTAATAAAGCCGAGCAGCGGCGGGCCAAGGCAGAGCTTGGTCGCCAACATCGTCAGGGGGAGGTGGGCTGGCAGCGTGTCGAACAGGTATTCGAGCGCATTGAGAAACAGAATCAACTGATCCTTAGCGCGGCGGGCGAGGGCATTTATGGCCTGGATGCCGAGGGTAAAACCACCTTTGTTAATCCCGCCGCCGAGCGCATTTTAGGCTGGAGTACCGAGGACATGGTGGGTCACGACGCGCATCTTATGTTCCATCATACCCACGCCGATGGCGGCCACTTTCCGGTGCAACAGTGTCCGATTCACGCCTCATTTAGTGATGGCCAAGTCCATCACGTCGATAACGAAGTGTTTTGGCATAAAAACGGCGAAGCGATCCCGGTCGAGTACACCAGTACACCGATTTTTGAGATGGGCCGTTTGGTCGGGGCGGTGGTGTTATTTCGTGACATTCGAGAGCGTAAACGCGCCGAGCAGCAGCTGCGCGATGCGCTGGCTGAAGTGGAGACGCTTAAGCAGCGCTTAGAGCTAGAGAACGAATACCTGCAAGAAGAGATAAAAGCCGAGCTCAATCACCGCGATATCGTCGGTAATAGCCCGGCGGTAGCAAAACTGATTAAACAGATAGAGATGGTCGCGCCCACCAGTGCCAACGTACTGATTAGCGGTGAATCCGGCACCGGCAAAGAGCTGATCGCCCGCGCCATTCATGCTGGCAGCACGCGCAGCGATCGGCCGCTGATCCGCGTGAACTGCGCGGCTATACCGCGGGATCTTTTCGAGAGCGAGTTTTTCGGACATGTAAAAGGCGCTTTTACCGGTGCCGTGCAGGATCGCCCCGGGCGTTTTGAGCTGGCCCACGGCGGGACGCTGTTTTTAGATGAGGTGGGTGAAATCCCTTTGGAGCTGCAAAGTAAGCTGCTGCGGGTGTTGCAAGACCAGCAGTTTGAACGGGTGGGGGACAACCGCACCAGAGAAGTGGATGTGCGGGTTATTGCCGCCACTAACCGTGAACTGCGCGAGATGATCGACGAGGGGAGTTTTCGCGAAGACCTCTACTTTCGACTCAACGTTTTCCCAATTGATTCAGTGCCGTTGCGTCAACGTATTGAGGACGTGCCGCTGTTGGCCCGTCACTTTTTACAGAGTGCCTGCCTGAAGTTTAATAAACCCGGCGTACGCATTCCCCCCGCCCAGTTAGAGATACTCCAGCGCTACCCATGGCCGGGCAATATACGGGAGCTAGAGAACATTATTGAGCGCCAAGTGATCGTGACGCAGGACCGGCGCTTGATGTTTGATGACCTGCTGCTGGGTGAGCCGCCGCGCTCGCTAGGCCGCACTAAACCGGTGCTCTCACCGGCGCACTCTAGTGAGCAACAGAGTGGCACCCAGCTGCTTACCGAGCATGCGCTTAACCAGCGCCAACGTGAAAGCACGCTTGCTGCTTTAGCCCAAGCGGGAGGAAAAGTCTCGGGAGTGGGAGGTGCAGCCGAATTGCTGGGCATTAAGCCCACTACGCTGTCCTCACGGCTGCATAAATGGGGTATCGATTCGCGTGAATTTCGTAAAAGGAAGGCGCATTCCTCGTCAACCCCGCATGCTTTGGACTAAGGTAAGCTGGATGCGACTTGACAATAAGCTGTACACACAATTTTAGATTGTTCAAGGCTAGCATACATACATGAATGTAACTATAATGCTCATCTTTCTGAATGGCTCTGTGCTTTAAGTGATTAAGCCGATAATTGCTTGAGTGCGTGCGCCATCCTGACGCTGATACCTAGAGGCAATCCCATGCGACTGGCACACTGGGCAGTCAATGCCCCTTTACGTCCCTTACTGTTAGCGGTATTCACAGCTTCTTTTGTGTTGCCTGCTCAAGCTGCCGACCTGATCACGATTACCCGTGATGCGTTAGCCAATAACGCTGCCTTGGCCTCGGCGCGCTCCGAATATTTGGCCGTCGAAGCCGGCAGAGATATCGCAAGGAGTGGATTGCTTCCCCAAATCAACGCGACGGGTAATGTGGCTCACAACCAGCAGTACGAAAGTCAGTCGTCGTCTCGCGTGGGCACCGGTACCGGCGGTGGGACGGGTAATCTTAGTAGCACAAGCGATGATCGTTACAACACCCTATCGCTCTCCTTGGAAGCCACCCAAGCGCTCTATGATGAAGTCACTCGCAGAGAAGTCACCCAGGCCGAACGTCAGATTGATCAGCAGGTGTATCTGCTAGCAGCCACCGAGCAGCAGCTACTGATCGACACCGCCAGCGCCTACTTCGACATCCTGCGTGCTCATGAAGTGCTTGAGGCACGCTTTGCTCAGGAGCGGGCGATTGGCCGCCAGCTCGAGCAGGCAGGCGAGCAGTTTGAAGTCGGTTTGATTGCGATTACCGAAGTCGAAGAAGCGCGCGCGACGTTTGACCAGTCGCGGGCTGATCGCATTGCCGCTGAAAGTAACCTGCAAGTGGCGTTTGAAGCATTGGAACAGCTAACCGGCCAGCGTTATGCCAGCATTGAAGCACTCGGCGACAGCATGCCCATTGCGCTTCCTGAGCCAAGCAGCCGCGATTACTGGGTTGAGCAAGCGCTTGAGCTTAATCCCCAAGTTCTCGCCCAACAGGCAGGCATCGAAGTCTCCCGTAGCGGTGTTGAGATTGCGCGCGCGGGTGGTTTGCCCACGCTTCAGGCCTTTGGCAACTATCAATATGGCGACAGTGATATTGATAACACCACCGGGAATGACTCCTCTAGCCAAGTCGGCCTAAAAGCCAATGTGCCGATCTACACCGGCGGTCGCACCAGCGCGAGCATTCGCCAGGGCACCTATCAGTTGGAAAGCAGCCAGTATGATTTCGAGTCTCAGCGACGCTCGTCGATTCAACAAGTCCGCTCGCTGTACACCCAGGTGAGCAACGATGTGGAAACCGTCGAAGCCCGTCAGCAGGCGATCGTCTCGAACCAGAGTGCGCTCGAAGCGACCCGCGCCGGTTACGAGGTTGGTACCCGCAACATTGTTGATGTGTTGAACGCTGAGCAGAACCTCTACAACGCTATCGCCAACTACGCTGAAGCGCGCTACGACTATGTGGTGAATTTGCTCTCGCTGCGTCAGCAGGCAGGCCGTCTGGACGTTGAAGCCATTGAGGAAGTCAACGCGTGGCTAACCGGCGACGAGGTGAACTTCACCTTGCCAGAAAGTGGCGGCAACGACCGCTACGAGCGTGGTCTCGACATCGGTGCTCCTCCCCAGCCAGTCATGTAATTGCTCGCCGATGGGGAATGATCCAGGTGCACACGTGCCACTTGTCGACTTTAAAAAAGATACATGGGAACTCAACGTATGAAGAAAGTGATTCACTCAAAACGAGCGAGTCTAGTGACGCTGATAGCCGCGCTGGCACTCGCGGCTTGTGGTCAAGAGCAAGCAGAGGAGCCCCAGCAAGCTGCCCAACAAGAATCCCCGCCCCATAAGGTCGAAGTGGCTGAAATGGCGCGTCAGGATATACCACTGGATAAATCCTACCCCTCCTTACTCCGCAGTGATGATGAAGTCACCCTGGTTGCCCGTGTAAACGGTTTTCTGGAGGAGCGTCACTTCGAGCCCGGCCAACTGGTGGAAGAGGGCGATAGCCTGTACACCATTGAGCCAGACCTTTATCAGGCAACCGTTAATCAGCGTGAAGCTGACTTGCAAAGCGCCCGCGCTGAGCTGTCTCGCGCCCAGCGCGATGCCCAACGTTTCCAGCAGCTGTTAAGCCAGAACTCGGTTAGCCGTCAGCAGTATGATCAGGCGTTGGCCGATCAACGGGTAGCCCAAGCGAGCGTTGCCCAAGCAGAGGCTGCCTTAACCAGCGCTAACCTGGACTTAGGCTATTCGCAGGTGACCGCCCCTGTTTCGGGCATGATTGGTTTGAGCCAAGTCAACGTCGGTAATTTGGTTACTTCCGGCACGGAGCTGGCCACCATCACGCCCTTAGACCCGCTGGAAGTACGCTTCCAACTGCCTCAGCGCGACGCTTTTGAGCTGCGCCGCCAGTTGAGTGAGAGCGGTGAAGCGTCGGATATTCGTGCACTGTTGAGTATTCCAGGTGTGAGCGGCGGCAGCGATTCCGAATTGGAAGGGCGTTTAGACTTCCTGGGTTCCAGTGTGGATCAAGGCACTAGCACCGTTCAGGCATCCGCAACGTTTGAAAACCCGGATGCTAGCGTACTGCCCGGCCAATTTGTGCGTGTGCGTATTGAAGGTTTAAAGCGCTTTGATGTGATGGCGGTGCCAGAAATCGCTGTGACCCAAGGTTTAATGGGTCCGCAAGTGTATGTGCTTGATGAAGAGAATAAGGCCCGCGAACAGACGATCTCTTTAGGTGAAGTGGCGGGCCCCTGGCAGTTGATTCGTGAGGGCATCGAGCCGGGTGATCGCGTTGTTGTCGGCGACCCTGCCGGTTTATCACCCGGTATGGCGATCGACCCCCAGCCATTTAGTGGTGACGCGGAGGCGGTGGTCGAAGAGGCCGAGCAAGACGTGGCCGAGCAAGAAAAAGCGCAAGAGATGGAAGCGGGGGCAGCCGATGGTCAGCCCGCTGAAGGGGAAGAGGGTGCGCAATAATGAACTTCTCTAACTTCTTCATCAGCCGCCCGATATTTGCCACGGTGTTGGCAGTTATCGTGACGCTGGTGGGTGTTATGTCGATGCGGATACTGCCTATTGAGCAGTACCCCAGCGTTGTACCGCCGACGGTTTCCGTTCAGGCGCAATTCCCCGGCGCGGATGCGGAGACTGTTGCACAGACCGTGGCGGCACCCATCGCAGAAGCGATTAACGGCGTGGAGGACATGCTTTACATGACCTCCAACAGTTCTGATAACGGCACCATGAGTTTAAGCGTGGCATTCAATATCGGCACCAGTGGCGATATTAATACCATTAACGTGAATAACCGTGTTCAGGGGGCGCTCTCGCAGCTACCTGAAGCCGTGCAGTCGCAAGGCGTCACTGTTGAACTCCGCTCCGACTCTATTTTGATGTTTATCGCGTTGACCTCGCCGAGCGGTGACTACGACAAAATTTTCATGCAGAACTATGCCACCTTGAACGTGCTTGATGAACTGCGTCAGGTACCTGGGGTGGGTAATGCAGAGGTGTTGGGTGGTGGTGAGTTCGCCATGCGCATCTGGATGGACCCGGATAAATTAGCTCAGTACGACCTGACGCCTAGCGAAGTGGCGAGTGCGATTAGAGCGCAAAATACTGAGATTCCGGCCGGTAACTTGGCATCGACGCCGCAAAGTGACCCGCGCGCCTACACCTATACGATTACCGCTGGAGGTCGCCTTAATAATGTCGACGACTTCCGGAATATCTACCTGCGCACCAATAGCGACGGCTCTTCGCTTCGCCTGGATGACATTGCACGCATTGAGCTTGGGGCCTCTTCTTACGGTGTCGACGCACGTTTGAACGGCTCAAGCATGGCGCCGATCATTATTAATCAACAACCTGGTGCCAATGCGCTGGAAACTGCTCAGGGTGTGCACACTGCGATGGAAGATTTGTCCACTCGCTTCCCGCCCGGGCTTGAGTATGTGGCGCCTTACGATACAACGCTGTTTATTGATGCATCGGTAGAAACGGTTATAAAAACGTTTATTGAAGCTTTTCTGATCGTTATCGTCATTCTGTTTATCTTTCTACAGAATTGGCGCTTTACCGTGATTGCCATGTCGGTCGTGCCCGTCGCGGTGGTGGGCACGTTTGCAGGCTTCTACGTATTTGGCTTTTCGATCAACCTGCTGACGCTGTTTGCGTTGGTGCTCTCAATCGGGATCGTCGTCGATGATGCGATTCTGGTGGTGGAGAACGTCGAGCGCGTGCTGAGTGAAGAGGAAGATATCAGCGTGCGCGACGCCACTATCCGGGCGATGAAAGAAGTTGGCGGGCCAGTGATTGCGACCTCGCTGATTATGGCCGCAGTGTTTGTACCAGTGGCTTTCCTGGGCGGCTTTACCGGGCAAATTTACCAGCAGTTTGCGATAACCGTAGCGATCTCGGTGGCGCTCTCAGCGGTCATGGCGTTGACCTTTACACCTGCCCTATCGGCGATCTTTATTAAACATAAAATCGCTGGCGCCGGGCAGTCCAAGTTTAAGCGCGCTTTAAACACACCGTTCCGCCTGTTTGATCGCATGTTCGCGGGTATTACCGCCGCTTACATGTGGGTCGTTAAAGCCTTGGTGCGCTTTTGGGTGTTGGCGCTGGCACTCACGGTGCTGACGGGAGTGGGTTCGTACTGGCTTTACGTTAATACACCCTCAACGTTGGTACCTGAAACGGATCAGGGGGTTGTGTTGGTAAGCGTGTCGTTGCCGGATGCAGCGTCGCTTGACCGTACTCAACGCTATATGGCGAAACTCAGTGCGGCGATTGAAGATATTCCCGGGGTGGAATACTCCTCAGCGGTGGCGGGGTATGACATTCTTTCAAGCGCCGTGAATACTGCTCGCGGGGTAATGTTTATCAATCTTAGCCCTTGGTCTGAGCGTGAACTGACAGCTACCGGACTGGTCGGGCGTATTATGGGGCTAGGCGCAAGTATTGATGGTGGCTCTGCCATGGCCTTTAATTTGCCGCCCATCATGGGGCTTTCGACTACCGGCGGGTTTACCGGTTACCTTCAGTCTTTTGACGGGGCGTCGACACGCGAGCTCTATCAGGCTTCGTTGCAAATAATGCAAAAGGCTAACCAGCATCCTGCCTTGAACCGGGTCTTTAGCACCTTCAACGTAAACGTGCCGTCATATCGCGCCAATATCGACCAACAGAAAGCGTTGAGTTATGGCGTGGCGCTGGAGAATATTAACTCGGCCTTAGGCAATACGTTTGGTAATGGTTTTGTGAACTACTTTAGCTATCAAAACCGCAACTTCCAGGTGTATCTGCAAAACGAAGACGAATTCCGTAAAACACCGGAAGACGTCAGCAGCGTCTATGTCCGCGGCGGCAACGGCGAACGCATTCCGCTTTCCGAGTTTGTCGAGCTTGAGCGCCAAACCGGCCCGGCGGTAGTGTCGCGGTTTGGGGTTTACGCCGGTGCTCAGTTCCAGGGTCAGCCTGCGGCTGGCTACAGTTCTGCCCAAGCCATTGAAGCGATGGAAGGAATCGTACAAGAGACGCTAGGCTCTGATTGGGGCATGGGCTGGACCGGCACGGCTTATCAAGAGTCCAACATGGGCAGCGCCGCAACGCTGGCTATCGTCTTTGGGCTGTTGATGGTCTTCCTGATTCTGGCGGCTCAGTATGAGAGTTGGTCATTGCCGCTGGCGGTACTCACCGCAACACCCTTTGCGTTTCTGGGTGGTATTGGCGGTATCGCTTTGCGCGGGCTGGACACCAGTGTGTACGTGCAGATTGGTATGCTGGTGGTGGTCGGGCTTGCGGCGAAAAACGCGATCCTGATCGTCGAGTTCGCCGAACTGCAGCGTAAAGAGCAGGGTAAAACCATTCGTGAGGCGGCGATTACTGCAGCAGAGCTGCGTTTCCGTCCCATTGTAATGACCTCCTTGGCGTTTATCTTCGGTACCTTGCCGTTGGCCTTGGCGACCGGCGCCAGCGACGTGAGCAGCCACCACATAGGTACCACGGTGGCCATGGGTATGTTCTCCGTGGCGACCTTGGGAAGTCTGTTTATTCCCAGCTTCTACGCCATGATTGCGACAGCCTCTGATTGGTTGAGTCGCAAAATGAAGGGGGAAAAGCATCCTTCCAACAAGCCAGCGCTGGAGCATGACCACTAAGGTGTAGCCCCTGGCGGGTAAACCAACGTGCAAAGAGATGGGTGTCACCTTCGGGGGCACCCTTTTTTTGTCGTGATGACCTAAGGAAAAGTGAAAGTGGCGCTGAAAAGCCAATGTCGACTAAGCTGAAAAGAACAATACATCTCTGGCTAAGTACCGGGGGAGGAGAACGCCATGAACGAGCTACTGCACGCAGTGACACAATTCCCGAGCATTGTGTTTACGTTTCTACTCGGGCTATTAGCGCTCTACTGGCTATTAGTGATTATCCGTGTAGCCCCCTTAGAACTGTTTGAGCACGACAGCTTAAAAGAGGACCATCTGGCAAGCACGCTAGTCTCGTTAGGCTTTGCGGGCGTACCCGCATCACTGGCATTAACGGTCATTCTGACGATTGCTGCGGCTCTCACACTCGCGATCGAACTGCTGGTGTTGCGCTGGCTGCCACTGGGTCTAATACGCATCCCGGTCGGCGTGGTGGTGCTCTGGGCCACGCTGGTGATTGCCTCGCCCTTGGCTGCTGGGTTGTGCCACGCGTTACACCGTGGACTGCATCGCTATCGCCCCTTTACCCGGCGGTGTTTGCTGGGCCAAACGGTGGTGGTAACCGAGCGCCAGGATGATGGCGAGCAGGCTTATGCGGTGATTGATAATGAGCCCAATAGCACGGTGAAGCTGCTCAGCAAGCGCAATGCGCTGCCTGCACAGGGCGAGCGCCGGGTCCTAGTGAAGTACTTACCCGGCGAAGGGGCTTATCGCAGTGTGTCAGAGCAAGAGTACCTTGAGGCACGCATTCGCTTGAGTCGGCTACGGCTAAGCAAAAAGCGTCACCATGCTAGCCACTACTCGACCACTCACTAAGGCGTGAGGTTACTTCCACCAGCGCCGCCATAGCTGCGCTAGCCACTGTACTGCGCGCTGCCAGCCTGTGACATTTTGCATTTTATTCGCCGGGACTGGGCGAGGGGCTGGGAGGTTTAAAAAATCGTGTATGGGATCAACCTGTGAAGGTTTATCCAGCATGGGCGCGTGGCCGCAGTGTGGCACCGTAAGCATCACAAGCTTAGGCTGTACTTCGGCCATCCGCGGCAGTGTTTCCGGGTCTAATAGCGCCGACTCCTCACCACGAATAACCATCGTCGGACAGAGAATGTTGGCCCAGTCGGCCCACATGTCGCGCGGCGTATCGTGCACGAACTGCTCGCCAATGCGTGGATCAAAGTGATACGTCCAACTGCCATCCGGTAACCGGCGGGCGCTGTTGAGCGCTAGTTCGCGCCGAGCCGTTTCACCGGTAATACCGAAGCTGGCGTAGTGATGGTTGAGCTCTCTTTGGAGTTCGCTAAAGGTAGAAAAACGGTGGGCCACGCCGAAATAGCTCGAGAGACCAATAAGGCCCTGCGTGTTCAACTCGGGGCCCACATCGTTAAGAATCAGCCGGGAAATACGCCCACTGTGCTGGGGATCGGCGGCGATCAGCATGCCTAACAGGCCACCCATCGAGGTGCCTAGCCAATCGACGTAATCGAGTTCAAAGTGATCGAGTAGCGCGATCGCAACGGTAACGTAATGGCTATAAAGGTAATCATTAGCTGGGAATAACGACCAGCTCGATAATCCGCGTCCAGGGGTGTCGGGGGCGAGAATTCGCCATTCGCTGCCGAGTTCACGGGCCAGCGCACTAAAGTCGCCGCCGTGACGGGCAAGCCCGTGCCAAGCGATAAGCGTGCGGGGGGCGGAAGGGTTCCAGATGCGTACGGCGACTTCTAGTTCGCGTACGCGGACAAATTCCAGGGCATCCATAGTGTGCTCACACGGCTAACTGTAGTGCCAGTATTAGCATATTTGCTGCATCGCAGCGAGAGCCGGATTTACTGTTTAGCGTTGCATTAATCGAATTAAGGTGTCGATGAGCTCGCCACCACGTTCACGAATGGAAAAAGCGCCGGGGTTGCGCAGCCAGTCATGGAAAAGCCCTCCCAGCATCGACTGCATGAGCCGTGTGGCTACTTCGGGGCTTAAATCATCGCGCAATAATTGCTGCTCTTCAGCCAGCACGAAGACTAACAGCATTTCCTGGAAACACTCGTTACCGATCTCTTCCTGCATATCCAGCGGGTTAATGTCGCTGAAGAATTCACAGCGGTGCAATAAAATTGACAGTATCCGTTGGTAGGAGGGCTGCTCAAGGCGCACTAAGCCCGCGTGGCAGGCTAGCCGAATCGATTCTAATGGAGATAGCTCGGCGTCAGCTTTATCTACCTCATCCATTAACGATTGGAAGGGCATACGCACCTGCTCAACCAATGCCATGAATAGATCGCCTTTATTCTTAAAATGCCAGTAAACGGCACCACGAGTAAGACCGGCATGGCGAGCAATTTGCTCAAGCGATGTGCGTGCCACGCCTTTGGCAAAAAATACCTCTTCTGCAGCTTCAAGCAGCGCTTCGCGTGTAGCGGCGGCTTCAGCTTTGGTCTTTCTTGCCATGTAAACGCAACCTCATGATTGACACTGTATGGTCATATTTTAACCTAAGCGCAAGCGTATTTACATTCAAAACTGTATGGATAAATGACTCAATGCATAACGTATGTTAACAAATTCGTCATTGTGCTTGTGAAGGCGTATAAACAGGCAATGGCACTAGCCGCTCATCGCACTAACGTCGCGAAGATAACCGATTAAAAAACAGGACATAAAGCATGGCGCGAGCTCCTTTTCAATTGGGCGAACATACCATTATGCCCGGCCAACGCTTACAAGTGGATGTGCCGGTGGCGCGTTTATATACCCATACGCCGCTGCATATTCCTGTGGAAGTGGTCCACGGCCGTAAGGATGGCCCCGTGCTATTAGTCTGTGGTGGCATTCACGGTGATGAAATCAACGGGGTGGAGATTGTTCGTCGGGTACTGCGCGCGAAAGCGATTAGTAGTATTCGCGGCACCTTGATCGCTGTGCCGGTTGTAAACGTGCTTGGTTTCTTGCAGCAAACCCGCTATTTGCCTGATCGGCGTGATCTCAACCGCTGTTTTCCAGGCAGCGAGTCGGGGTCACTCGGCGGCCGTATTGCAAATCTGTTTCGTGAACAAATCGTCGATCACGCTACCCATATTATTGACCTCCATACCGGCGCAATCCATCGCACTAATCTGCCGCAAATTCGTGCACAACTCCGTCCTGGAAGCGAAACCGAGCGCATGGCCGATGCTTTCGGTGCGCCC
Organism: Vreelandella sp. ssv; assembly: GCF_059448525.1. Classification (NCBI taxonomy): domain Bacteria; kingdom Pseudomonadati; phylum Pseudomonadota; class Gammaproteobacteria; order Oceanospirillales; family Halomonadaceae; genus Vreelandella; species Vreelandella sp. ssv. Next base: position 1,075,295 of record NZ_CM182545.1, read on the forward strand.
GTGGTGCTAAATGCGGAACTACGTGAAGGTAGCCTGCGCCACTACGCCCAGAACCGTGGGATTCCAGTGCTGACCTATGAAGCTGGTGAAGCACTGCGTTTTGACGAGTGGGCGATTGCCCCAGGGGTTCGTGGTGTGCTGCGCGTGATGCGTCGGCTAGGCATGCTGACTGGCGAGCAGCGCCGCCGAACGCCAGCGCCCGCGGAGCTTGCCAAAGGGTCAAGCTGGGCGCGTGCACCCATCGACGGCATTATGCGGCCCAAGGTGCGGCTAGGCGCCCGCGTTGCTAAAGGCGAGGTGCTGGGCAAAGTGGCTGATCCCTTTGGCAATGATGAGGGCGAAGTGCGTGCCGCCGCCGATGGCATTGTGATTGGCGTGAGCCGCTTGCCACTGGCCAACGAAGGCGAGGCACTGTTTCACATTGCCCGTTTTGATGAAATTGAAGAGGCCGAAACCGCAGTGGAAAGCTTTAACTCAAGCTTAGTGCCGCCCACCGATTCGTTCTATTAACGTCTGATCATAAATAAAAGCTATCGACCTCATCAGCTTTTGATAGCCGTAATAAATGGAAAGTTGGCGGCTGTTTGACTATACCTATGGGTGGGCTTTGTTAGCGGCTACTTAAATGATAACAATGAAAAAATAATAGCCAAGCTTTCATCGTACTCGAACAGGTGGCGATCACACGCCACGTCTACCGTGACATGGAGGAAAAGCGATGACGAGCGATAAACCTAAGCACACCACAACGGATGCGGGCATACCGGTTACCAGCGATGAACACTCACTCTCAGTAGGCCCCGATGGGCCGATTGTTCTGCATGATCACTACTTGATGGAGCAGATGGCTGCCTTTAACCGGGAAATGATTCCGAATCGTCAGCCCCACGCAAAAGGGAGTGGCGCCTTTGGTCACTTCCAAGTCACTCACGACGTTAGCCAATACACCAAAGCTGACTTTCTCCAGCCGGGTAAGAAAACCGAGATGTTGGCTCGTTTCTCGACGGTGGCCGGTGAGGCGGGTAGTCCGGACACTTGGCGCGATCCTCGTGGCTTCTCGCTGAAGTTCTACACCGAAGAGGGCAACTTCGACATGGTGGGTAATAATACCCCCGTGTTCTTCGTTCGCGATCCGCTCAAATTCCAGCACTTTATCCACTCACAAAAGCGTCGAGCGGATAACGGCTTGCGTGATCACGATATGCAGTGGGACTTCTGGACGCTTTCTCCGCAATCTGCCCACCAGGTAACCTGGCTAATGGGCGATCGTGGCATCCCCGCCAGCTGGCGCCACATGAATGGCTATTCAAGCCATACCTATATGTGGGTGAACGCTTCAGGCGAGCGCTTTTGGGTGAAGTACCACTTCAAGACGGATCAGGGCATTAAGTGCATGACCCAGGAACAGGCCGATAAGATGGCGGGCGCGGATGCCGACTACCATCGCCGCGACCTGTTCGATGCCATCAAACGCGGGGATCATCCCACCTGGACACTGCAAGTTCAGATCATGCCGTTCGAAGATGCCAAGACCTACCACATCAACCCCTTCGATTTGACCAAGGTGTGGCCGCACGCTGACTACCCGCTGCAAGAAGTCGGTAAGATGATGTTGGATCGCAACCCCGTCGATTTCCACAGCCAAATCGAACAGGCAGCGTTTCAGCCCAGCAACTCGGTACCGGGCACCGGTTTCTCGCCCGATAAAATGCTGCTGGCCCGGGTAATCTCCTACGCTGATGCGCACCGCGCGCGTTTAGGGGTGAACTACCAACATATCCCCGTTAACGCGCCCAAGACCCCGGTGAATAGCTACAGCCAAGGTGGCAAGATGCGTATTAACCACTCCACCGACCCGGTGTACGCACCTAATAGCAAAGGGGGCGCGCACGCCAACCCGGAAAAGTACCCGGAAGATGCGGTATGGGAGACGGACGGCGAGTTAGTTCGCGCTGCCTACACGCTGCGCTCGGGCGATGGCGATTTCAACCAAGCCAATGACCTGGTCAATAAGGTAATGGACGACGCTGCCCGCGACCGATTGGTCAACAACATTGTGGGCCACGTTTCCGATGGTGTTGAAGAGCCGGTGCTGTCACGAGTATTCGAGTACTGGAAAAACGTCGACCAAACGATCGGCGAGCGTGTCGAGCAGGGCGTAATGGCCAATCGCCGCGAAAACGGCTAGTAAGCCTACGCTACTAGGAAGACAAACCCGCTACGCTTGCGTAGCGGGTTTTTTTTATACGACGCACTTTATACAACGCACTCGGGTTCGTTCACCAAGCTAAGCGCGTCATCAAATAGGCGCAATCCTGCGCCTTCTTTATGCGCGTGTTCCGACAAATGACGCCGAAAACGCCTGCCGCCGGGGCAACCCTGGAACAGGCCCAGCAGGTGGCGGGTAATGTGATTTAGCTTCGCGCCCTCATCCAAGCGCTGCTGAATATAAGGCCGAAACGCATTTGCCGCATCCATACGGCTTGCCGCCGGGCCTTGCTCACCAAACAACTGCTCATCGACTCCCGCGAGCAGCCACGGGTTTTGATACGCCTCACGGCCCACCATCACGCTATCCACATGTGTAAGCTGTTCTTGGCACTCGGCCAGCGTTTTAATGCCGCCATTGATGCCGATATGCAATTCAGGTCGGCTCTGCTTTAAACGATGAACGCGGGGGTAATTAAGCGGCGGGACATCGCGATTCTGCTTGGGCGACAAACCCTGCAGCCACGCCTTACGGGCGTGAACGGTAAACACCTCGCAGCCTGCGTCCGCGACGATCGCGATAAACCGCTCAAGGTCAGCGTCTTCATCCTGGTCATCGATACCAATACGGCACTTCACCGTGACCGGAATAGACACAGCCGCCTGCATCGCCCGCACGGCATCGGCCACCTTTTCGGGGTAACCCATCAAGCACGCGCCAATCAAATTGTTCTGCACGCGGTCGCTCGGGCAACCCACGTTCAGGTTCACCTCATCATAGCCCCACGCCTCAGCAATCGCTGCGCACTCCGCCAGCTCACCGGCATCGCTGCCGCCCAATTGCAGCGCAAGCGGATGCTCCACCTCGTTATAGCCCAAAAAGCGCTCACGAGGCGTCCCATGCAAAATCGCACCGGTCGTCACCATCTCGGTATACAGCAGCGCTCGCTTGGTTAAGGTGCGGGCGAAAGCTCTGTAGTCTCTCGTAGTCCAATCCATCATCGGGGCCACAGAAAAAAGCCGTCCACGATCTGCACTATTTTTTTTAAGTAAATTAGTCATTTAATAACACTGTTGGCTGCACTGAAGGCAGCCATATTGCCTCTTAAAACCGTAATTAACGCACCAGATGTGCCCAGCAGCGGTAGTGACTGAAGCCTCGAAAATCCGGGTACACCTGAGAGCTTTCTCAAAGGTCGCGTGTTGTATGCGCGCCATTGTACGTAAGAAAGGGCATCCCTCACAGAGCAAAACGTTCAGTACTAAAGCCCGTGCCCAACAGTAGGCAGCCAGATCGAAGGTCTTATCGAAGCTGGTCACTGAGTTAAATTATCTAAAGCTGCAGGTTTTTTGCAAAAAGCGTATTAGCGTTGATGGCGTAAAACCCTCGACCACCTTGCTTGGTGTTTTGTTTCTTTCGGGCGCTAAAACCACGGCGGTGGTGGAGGCCGCCTACAATTTTACTATAAAAATAAAGTAAACGGATGGCTTGACGGCTGAAACGCGGCTGGCTAACAGGAAACTCTGAGGATTGGGAGCCTCCGCCAACCAATCCAGAGAGATCTGCTACTTATGCACACAAAGCATAACCGTGATTTGAGAACTATCAGTTATAACGAAGTAATACGGTTTGCCATTGATTCATGTATTCGACTTGACAAGATTTGCACACTTCGCCGATCGGACAATGACTCTAAAAACGGCACCATCATTGTCAGGTTACGTAAGCACCTCATGCAAAAAACAGATCGGGTAGTGCTGCTAATAGGGGATTGCCAAGCCATCATCGACGCACAGCCTCACAAGAAAGAAAAAATATTCCCTTTTCACAATGAATCTGTTTCCAATGGTTCTCGACGAATTTGCTACCACCTAGTTATCGTGAATTTGTATTTTCACAACTTTCGGCATAAGGGTATTAGCAGCCTTTTCGATCGGGGTTATTAGATTCAAGAGGTAGTGATGCTGTCAGGCCATCGGGATTGGAAGGGCTTGAAGCGGTACGTCAACCTCAAGCCCGGCGACCTAGTAAAGCGGGATTGATGTCTGAAACCTTTGTTAGATTTTGTGTGATTTTTAAACTTTTACAGTGTGGTTATTGATTATTTCATTTAAAATGAATTTTTCATTTTCGGTCATTTTATAATTTTTTATTTCTTCTAGTATTGTTTCATTAGATATTTTTACAATTAAAATATCTTTAATTTTGTCTGAAGTTATGAAGTCAATTTCTATTAATTCTAGTCTAGTGATTATGCTTATTGTAGATAAAAAATATCCATAAAAATAGTTTAGCGTTGTTTCATTTCCTAACGAATCAATGTTAATTCCTAGCCCCTTTTTGTTTATCAGGTCGATGATATATAATTTATCTTTTACACCCTCGGGAAGGTTTTTTGCGAATTGATTCAACAACCCTTCAGGTATGTTTAAGTGATCTTCTTTATTGTCATTTTCTTGATCTTTAAAATCATTTTTCATATTCTCAAAATAAGCACTATAACCATCTACTTTTCTCTCAATAGAGTTGATTGCACCTGGTAAGCTATTAACCTTTTCCTTCAGGCCTGCATTGGATTCTTCTATCTTTTGTGAGGTTTCGTTTATTGATTTTGAAGTTTCTTCAATCTTATTTAGAGTACTGAAGAGTGAGCCGCTAGTGTGGAGTGCATAGACAATAGCGAGTGCTGCTAATATTAAAGATGACATAGTTAATGCAAAATTTATATATTCGTAAAGCCTTGGAACCTCTGCCCATTTTACAGATAGTAATCCAATAAATAATGAGCCCAATATTCCAATCATGTAATAAAGGTGAACTCGATCTATTTTTTTTTCTTCTTTCAGACTCATTTTGCAGCATCCATTTAGTTTAGTTTAGGCGAGATTAACATTGTGCATATTCCTGATGCTAGCCTGTCCAATAAAAGTTAGGTTTGAGCCTAGGCATCAACCGGTACCTAGGTCGCGTTGGGTATCGATGTATTTGGCAGCATCGGAAGTATGCACTATGGGTTGGCGGGCGATTCGGGTTAGCGGTACTGGGAAATTGCCTTGGGCAATCAGGTTACGAGCGGTTAGCAGTTACACGTCCATGATGTCAGCGCAAAAGGTTTCCAGCGGTATCAGTGGTTTCTCATAGCACGCCAGCAGCATGAACTCGGTTTTCATTAGTGGTTTATTTTCTTCTGACACACCCTGCAGCAGTTGAAGCGGTTGCGGATCATTTGGCACACGGCTGGGTTGCTATCCAGCTTGGCGCGACTATTGATTTTTCAGGTAGCACACACCTAATGGCGTGCGTTTTCGGTGCCATCGGGCATTTGACTTTCGTTCGACTAATGCTTAACCGTCGCGGCGGGCTAGATAGGGCCGAAGAGCTTTATCTGGGCAAGGCATTTCGGCTTGGCGGTGAATTGTTGTTGTATATTTCGGTGCACTGTCGACTCCCCGCATGCGCGCTAAATGCAATGGTTTTATACAGAAATGCTGCTGGCGCTAACGTCCAGCCACAGATGGTAGGATAGCCGATACTATGAAACCATTTCAGCTTGTGGATTCATGCAATAATCACTGCTTACAATCCAATATTTTTCATAAACTAGCTGAAATCATTATGTCTTTTTCTTACAAAGAAAATCTTGAAAAAATAGAATCACTGGGCGATCACGAGTTGCATACGCTTTTGCGTGCCTGGGTAGAGGCTCAGCATGAATATTCAGCACTGCATTCCAGTTTTGAAATGGTTGAGAACGGCTGGTGGCATAATGAACGTGCATCAATCAGCTTATTGGCGGGCGCTGCATGGAAGTCTGGATGGGTAGCTTTAGAAGAGTTTGGCACGACCAAGCGTGGCCATCCAGTCGAGTCCGAGGAACGCGGCGATCGCGTAGGTCGATGTGATCTCTATTTGTGTAATAGAAAAGTATCTCTTGCGATAGAGGCCAAGCAGGCGTGGCAAGGACTGGGGAACCAACGCAATGACAGGAAGAGCTTTCGAGATCAACTGAGTGCGGCCTGGGACGATGCTGGTTACCTTCATTCCTACGAAGCTGATCGACGCTTTGCAGTCACTTTCATCGTACCTCATTTTCCTTGTTCACAAGTTTGGGATGACGAACTGGATACAGTCGATGGCCTGGAAATTAGAACAAGGATTGAAGGTTGGCTTGAAGAGGTGGAAGAGTTTCAAAGGCAACGAGGTAAATCTGTTCAGTATGCCTACTATTTTCCAGCAGACGGCTTTAAGAACCTTAACGTTTATACCGGAAGGGTTTTTCCTGGTGTAGTAATTGTAATGGAAGAGCGTCTACGTGGTGTTTAATCGTATCCAAGTTATACGAATGGCACCTAAGCTGTTGGCGGTTCTCGTCAATGAGATCAATCAGTATCACGCCCGGTTTCTTGCAGCCATGCTTGACCAAGCATAAATGAAATTCTTTGCTACGCTGGGGGTGTCGCCATGAAGGAGGCGGCTACAGCCCCAGATATTAGGGGCAATTTCATTGGATGAACGAGGTACTTAATGGCTAATTTTACTCAAACGAACATGAGCCTGGATCACTACGATTGGGACGCAGTGCCTAGCGATGATCCACGCGTAGCAGGTGAGCCTGACAGCACGCTTTTTAACCGCCAGCAGGGCTATGAAGTGCTTTATATGCTGAACACGGTGCTTTCTGCTTCCGCACCCATTACGGCGCTTCACAAGGGTGAAGAGATGATCCGTGATGAGTTGCCGAGTGATACACGCGAGCAGCTGGACGTGAAAAAGTGGCTTGATCAACGCCTTTAATCGATTGATCGCAGGCAGCGTTTCAGGCTAGCGCTCGATAGATGCAAAATGCCCCGGCCATAAAGATGGTCGGGGCATTTTTTTGGCTGCTCCGCGCACCACAAAATGGCTCGCGTGCGTTGAGCGCTATCTACTCCCCCTCACGCCGTAAACACCGCATACACCATCTGCAGCGCCAGCCCCATCAACATAAACGCGAATACGCGCTTCAGCAGGGCGACGGGCAGCTTATGAGCGAGCTTGGCGCCGATGGGGGCGGTTAGGATGCTAAAGGGCGCCATTAGTAAAAACGCGGGTAGATAAACATAGCCTAGTGCGGCACTCGGCAGCCCGGCTGTACTCCAACCATTAATGATGTAGCCCAGCGCTCCGGCGACGGCAATGGGTAGCCCGACGGCTGCCGAGGTGCCAATCGCGCGGGGGAGCTTGACGTTACACCAGGTGAGGAAGGGTACCGTGAGCGAGCCACCGCCAATGGCTACCAGCGCGGAAATGCCGCCGATCCCCAGGCCCACGCCGCTGACGCCAACCGGGCCGGGCAAACCGCGGCTCGGTTTGGGCTTGATATTAGCCAGCATCTGGAGTGACATTAGCACCATAAAACAGGCGAAAAAAATCGCTAGGCCTCGGGTGGGAATGAGTGCGGCGATAAAGGTGGCTAAAAAAGTGCCGACTAAAATGCCGGGGGTGATAAACCGGACGATGTCCCAGCGAACCGCTCCGTGCCGATGGTGGGAAAGCAGGCTGGCGGTAGACGCCGGAATGATGGCGGCCATGGCGGTGCCTAACGCCAAGTGGGCGAGATGCTCGTGGGGCACGCCTTGGAGTACAAAAAGGGAAGTGAGGATCGGCACCATAATGCCGCCGCCGCCAATGCCCAATAAGCCTGCCATCAAACCAACGAAGCCGCCCAGGGCTATATAAGCCAACCACCAAATGATATCCAAAGCCGCTACTCCTAAAAATGTCTTGTTAGCACGATAAGCACATTGTACCGGAAGCGGCGGGTATAGCGGGGCCAAAAACGAGTATTCCACTGTGGTGGTGGCTATGCAGTGGTAAGCTGCAGGACAAGTAATATTTCGGAGTTCGTATGCGCAATGTAATAGGCAGTGTTGGCATCTTGGTGGTGATCGTTGCGCTAATGGCAGGCTGTGGCGACATGGAGGAGCCGACAGCTGAACCGGTTTCTTCCGCTCAGCCTGAGACCACCCCTGAAGCCCCGGTAACGGAGTCGGAAATTGCCGAGGTGGAAGTAGAGCCGCTGGTGGTAGATATATCGACACAGGTAGCCCTGCGCAGTGACCGCCGCTTAATGGTGGAAGGCGAAAGCAACTTACCCGATGAGACGCTGATACAGATTATTGTCGAACGCGAGATTAGCAGCGTGCGTTGGCGTGAGCGGACGCGTGTAAAGGACGGCGTGTTCGCAGCGGGACCCTTTGGCCCTGGCAGTGGCTTACCCGATGGAGGTTATCTCGTACAGGTCGAGGTTTCCGAAGGCAGCGTGCAGCCAGTTGCCGTGCAGGCGCGCATTGGCCACGAGGGCCAGCATCTGGCGGGAGAGCTGGTAAGCCAATCCCGCCATGGGCTGGGCCAAGTGGCCACCTACTCAAAGCGCTTCTTGGTGGGGAGTGAGCCAAGGCAAACGCGTGACCAGGTGGAGGTGCTAGAGAGTCCGGGGAGGTAGACGCTTTAGGCAGGATGCCAATGGGCTAACAGTACTGCATGAATCGATGTGTCGCTGGGGGCTTTGGTGAAGTGCTCAATGACGAAACGATCATCGCGTTGCACTACATAGTGGCCCGCTTTGTGAAACACGTGGGTCGGCCCGAGTAGCAATAAATCACCAGCGGTTACTGGCGAAAAATCTGTGCCTTGACCGGGCGTTGCCATAACGCATGGCGCTTTCCAGTCGATGTTCAGCGGCAAATGATTGGGCACTTTAATAGTGGTTGCCTGTACTTGTTCCCAGGGGAGGGGGCCAGTATGGGTCAACGTTAATAGCTCGGGTGCGCTATCACCTTCCAATAGTGTCGCCAGGGAGCAGTCGAGGGCGTCTGCGAGCGCAACTAAGCGTTCGTGACCGATCTGCTTGATCGCCCCGGATTCCCAATAAGAAATGGTGACATCTGACACGCCAACTTTGCGTGCAAGGGCAGCTTTGTTGAGCTTGGCCCTAAGCCGCAGTTGCTTGATACGTGAGCCTAGCGATTCCATTGCGTTTTCCTGATGATGAGCAAAAAAGCTCGTGAATGTCTTCCACTATAATTATCTCTTCCAATGCAAATAGTGGCGCTACGAACATACGTTATTGGTCTGCTTCGGTCTTGAGGTATGCGCTCAAGGTGTTGCTGCAGTGCCATACTAAGCGATTGTGCTTTAGCGCGCATTAGTGGACAAATAACGTTGAGTTAATTTCTCTGACGCTTTACTGCGCTAGTTGTTCCCTGCCTGACGCTGTTGGTTGCGCCTAAGGTGCGTATAATATCGCCATGCATTTTTGCCAATAGGACGTTTTTATGACCGTACGTACTCGCATCGCACCTTCTCCAACCGGTGACCCCCACGTTGGTACGGCTTACATCGCGCTTTTTAATCTATGTTTTGCGCGTCAGCATGGCGGCCAGTTTATTCTCCGTATTGAAGACACCGATCGGGTGCGTTCGACGCCTGAATCCGAACAGATGATTCTCGATTCATTGAGCTGGCTGGGTCTTGAGTGGGATGAAGGCCCCGATGTGGGTGGTCCGTATGGTCCTTATCGGCAGAGCGAGCGTGGCGATATTTATGCCCAGCACGCCCAGCAGCTATTGGATGCTGGGCATGCGTTCAAGTGTTACCGCACTAGTGAAGAACTGGATGAACTGCGTGAAACCCGCAAAGCCGCTGGCCTGCACTTAGCCTTAAAGCCCGCGGATTTGGCGCTGGATAGCCAAGAGCAAACACGCCGTGAACAGGAAGGCTGGCCTTACGTGGTGCGCATGAACGTGCCCGCCGAAGGTGTTTGTGTGGTCAATGACATGCTGCGCGGCACTATCGAGGTAGAGTGGGCGCAGGTGGATGCACAAATTCTGATGAAATCAGATGGCATGCCTACTTACCATTTAGCCAATGTGGTCGATGATCACCTAATGGCGATTACGCATGTATTGCGTGGGGAAGAGTGGATTAACTCCGCACCAAAGCACCAACTGCTGTATGAGTATTTTGGCTGGGCAATGCCGCAACTTTGCCATATGCCGTTGTTGCGCAACCCGGATAAATCCAAACTCTCCAAGCGCAAGAACCCGACGTCGATCAACTATTATCGTCGAATGGGCTTTTTACCCCAGGCCGTTACCAACTATTTAGGGCGGATGGGATGGTCAATGCCCGATGAGCGCGAGAAATTCAGTCTGCAGGAAATGATGGCGGAATTTGATGTGCAGCGTGTCTCGTTAGGCGGGCCCGTTTTCGACCTGGAAAAGCTAACCTGGCTGAACGGCGTGTATATCCGTGAAGACCTGGACGACGATGCACTGTTGAGCGCGCTGCGTGAATGGGCTTTCAATGAAGCCTATGTTAAGCAGATTTTGCCCCAGGTGCGTCCGCGGGTAGAAACACTCTCCCAGGTTATGCCGTTGGCGGGGCACTTCTTCTCTGGCCTTCCGGCGCTGACAAAAGAGTCGTTTGAGAGTGTGAAGCTTGAGGAAGACGAGCTGGTGAAACTTCTTCAGTTCCTCGTTTGGCGATTCGAGGGTGTTTCAGCCTGGAATAAAGAGGCGCTGTTGAGCGAGGTTAAGCTGCTGGCCGAGCACTTTGATTTAAAAATGAAAGCGTTCCTGGCACCAGTGTTTGTTGCCATTACCGGCAGTACGTCCAGCACTTCGGTCATGGATGCCATGGCGATTCTGGGCTCAGACGTTACCCGGGCGCGCTTGCGCAGTGCGATAGAGGTGTTGGGTGGTGTTTCCAAGAAGCAGGCTAAGCGCTTTGAGAAAGAGTTTCGTGAAATTGCGTAACCGCGATTGATATAGCGCTAGCGCCAATTTCTCATCCTTAGGAAATTGGCGCTTTTTACTATTGACGAAGATCTTCGGAATCAGTACTATACGCTCCGTCTTCGCGACATGTGGGGCCTTAGCTCAGCTGGGAGAGCGCAACACTGGCAGTGTTGAGGTCAGCGGTTCGATCCCGCTAGGCTCCACCAATTCAGTAATCTGTGAATAGTCGCTCGGGAAGGCACGCTTTTTAGCGTTATATGTCTAGTGTTATACGTCCCATTCGTCTAGTGGTCTAGGACACCGCCCTTTCACGGCGGTAACAGGGGTTCGAACCCCCTATGGGACGCCACTACTTACTACTCCCTCTCTAACATTTTTTTTCTGGCAATGAGTCTCCTCATCTGCTGGATTTCTGCATTTCCGTCGTTCACAGAAAAGCTACAAATCGCCACTTTTTGGTTGATTTTGTGCTTGACTTGTCCACTTTTGCGATTCCGGTTTCAAGGTTGTGCACAACCCGTTGTTGTTGACGTGAAAAATCTTGAACAGAAGTTAATCACTTTAAAAACAATGACTTATGTTAGGTCAAAAAATAACCAATTTAAGGCTGGCCCACTGTCCATGGCGATTACGGGACGTTTTAAAGTGGTTGTGAACAGGGTTATCCACAGATAGTGTGGAAAACCCTGAGCCAGACCGGGAAGTAAAAAAGTCAAGTGATATTAGGCCGTGCTCAGGCGTTTTAATGGTGGCGATATAGCGCAATTGCTGATCTAAAAAAGTCGAATCACCGCTAGCCAAACGGCGAGGGCTTATCGATAGGCGGCTTTCCCTTGCTCTTACCCTAGGGGGTTCGATAAGACCAGGGAGAGCCTCTATCGGGCGAGTATGATCAAGATGCCTGTTGTTAGCTGGTGTGGGCGTTGTGTTCGTAGGCAAGCGGAGGGCGCTGCTGCGAAATATAAATATGTATTGGGTCATACACAAAAAGGCCACCCGAAGGTGGCCTTTGATCGTACTATCAAACGGGGATGATTTATTTTTTCGGGTAGTCGCGTTGGTCGTGACCAATGTAAAGCTGACGCGGACGGCCGATTTTGTAGCTTTCGCTGAGCATTTCGTGCCAATGGGAGATCCAGCCAATGGTGCGCGACACCGCGAAGATAACGGTGAACATATTGGTTGGGATACCCATCGCTTTCAGAATGATGCCGGAGTAGAAATCAACATTCGGGTAAAGCTTACGCTCAATGAAGTACTCGTCTTCAAGAGCGATTTGCTCAAGACGCTTGGCGATTTTAAGTTGCGGGTCGTCGGCCATGCCGAGTTCTGCGAGAACTTCGTCGCAGGTCTCTTTCATTACCTTGGCGCGCGGATCGAAGTTGCGATAGACGCGGTGACCAAAGCCCATCAGCTTGAACGAATCGTCTTTATCCTTGGCTTTGTCAACAAAGCGCTGAATGTTCTCTTCGGAGTCTTCGCCGATTTCGTCAAGCATGGCCAGTACGGCTTCGTTTGCACCGCCGTGAGCGGGGCCCCAAAGTGCCGCGATACCTGCGCTGATACAGGCGAACGGGTTAGCCCCCGTGGAGCCTGCGAGGCGGACCGTAGAGGTAGAGGCGTTCTGCTCATGATCCGCATGCAGCATAAAGATGCGGTCCATGGCTTTCGCGTATACCGGGTTGATTTTGTACTCTTCGCACGGGTTGCTGAACATCATGTAGAGGAAGTTCTCTGCATAGCTCAGGTCATTGCGCGGATAGTTGAACGGTTGACCCACATTGTACTTGTGCGACATTGCCGCCAGTGTAGGCATTTTGGCAATCAGGCGAATCGCGCTGATGATGCGATCTTCTTCTTGAGTAATGTCCATATGGTCGTGATAGAAGGCGGCTAAGCCACCCACTACGCCACACAAGATAGACATCGGGTGAGCGTCGCGGCGGAACCCTTTGAAGAAGTTGTTGATTTGATCGTGAACCATGGTGTGGTTACGAATGCGCGATTCAAAATCTGCGTACTGCTCATCGTTGGGTAGCTCACCAAACAGCAGGGTGTAGCACACTTCTACGAAATTAGACTCTTTGGCCAGCTGGTCAATGGGGTAGCCGCGGTGAAGCAGTACGCCCTTGCCGCCATCAATATAGGTGATGGCAGACTGGCAGGAAGAGGTGGCCATAAAGCCGGGATCGTAGGTGAACAGGCCTTCGGCGCCTAGGCCGCGTACGTCGATGACGTCGGGGCCAAGTGTACCGGAATACATGGGTAGTTCGATCGGTTTATCAAGACCGTCTACCGTCAATGTCGCTTTCCTGTCAGCCATGCTGGCCTCCTTTCGAATTCGGGTTGGGACGTAAAGTCGTTGCTGCGCATACCGCGCCGGCGAAAAGGCTTGCCCACTATAGAAGTGTGCGACATTTTGTCAATTAGCCTAAGCGCTAGCCACAGGTTGTACAAATATTGTTGTTATGAATAGTTTTTGTATATGGTAAAAACACCTACAATATAACTGTAACGAGGCGCCAGAAGGTTGTTGGTAGGTTACCATGCCATGTTAACAGGCTTATCAAATTGCTAATCTACTGTCACTATAACCATGCTGCAGCGCAAAATCGACTCAGGAAGGTGGCAATTTTCTTGCACCATAGTCGAGTTAGGCCTGAGTTCGGTTTGTAAGCGGGGGCGAAGGTTCTTATAATCCTCGGCGCGCGACCGGCAGGTAGGTGGTCGTGCCCGACTTGGCAACGGCCGAGCCCCTTCCAGCAACCACTGCCCGCTCGGGCCATGCCCGACCTGTCGCAGAGCGGGCCAAGAGAGTGTGTACAAAGCCGTGAATAGCAAACGACCCGTAAACCTAGACCTTACTACGATACATTTCCCACTGCCGGCCCTGACGTCGATTACACACCGTATTACGGGTGTCATCCTGTTCGTTGGCCTGATCTTCGCTTTTTGGGCGCTGGGTAAATCCTTGTCATCTCCGGCGGGTTTTGACGCCGTTAGCGATGCGCTGGCCAATAACTTTTTGGCTAAGTTGATCGCTTGGGGGCTGCTGTCCGCCTTGGCATTTCACTTTGTCGCAGGCATTAAGCACCTGCTGATGGATGCCGATATTGGTGTGACCCTTGAAGGTGGCGTACAAAAAGCGCAGATCACCGTCGTGGTCAGTGCCGTTCTGATTATTCTGGCAGGAGTTTGGGTATGGTAACTAACATCACAAGTTTTGGCCGTAGTGGGCTTTCAGACTGGTTGATGCAGCGCGTTTCCGCGGTGATCCTGGCCCTCTATGCGGTCTTTATCGTTGGCTTCCTGCTGTTTAATCCCGACCTCGACTATTACGTGTGGAGCGGCCTGTTCAATCAGACGTGGATGCGGATTTTCTCGCTGCTGGCGTTTGTCGCCTTAGCCGCACACGCCTGGATCGGTCTGTGGACCGTCACCACCGACTATCTCAAGTCCACTCGCCTGCGCGTGGGTGTCCAAGCTGTCATCATCCTGGGCATTTTCGTGTACTTGGTGTGGGGCATTCAAATTCTGTGGGGAGCTTGATTACATGTCTAATCTGCATAGCCTGACGTTTGACGCCATTATCATTGGTGGCGGTGGCTCTGGCCTGCGAGCTGCTTTGGAACTGGCAAAGTCCGGTAAAAAGACGGCCGTGTTATCGAAAGTTTTCCCGACCCGCTCTCACACCGTTTCTGCCCAGGGTGGTATTACCTGCGCTATCGCGTCCGATGACCCGAATGATGACTGGCGCTGGCACATGTACGACACCGTTAAAGGCGGCGATTATATCGCTGACCAGGACGCGGCTGAATATATGTGTTCTGAAGGCCCGAAAGCAGTCTTCGAGCTCGAGCACATGGGCCTGCCGTTCTCGCGTTTGGATAACGGTCGCATTTATCAGCGCCCGTTCGGTGGTCAGTCGAAGAACTTTGGTGAAGGTGGTCAGGCGGCACGTACCTGTGCGGCGGCTGACCGTACCGGTCACGCGCTGTTGCACACGCTCTATCAGAACAACTTGAAGAACAACACCGTATTCCTCAACGAGTGGTATGCGGTTGATCTGGTCAAAAACGCTAGCGGTGACGTGGTCGGTTGTATCGCCATGTGCATCGAGACGGGCGAAGTGGTTCACGTTAAATCCAAGGCCACGGTACTCGCGACCGGTGGTGCAGGCCGTATTTACGCCTCCACGACTAACGCCCTGATCAATACCGGCGACGGTATCGGCATGGCACTGCGTGCTGGCTTCCCGATGCAAGACATGGAAATGTGGCAGTTCCACCCGACCGGTATTTACGGTGCGGGCACGCTGGTCACAGAAGGTTGCCGTGGTGAAGGTGGTTACCTGATCAATAAGGACGGCGAGCGCTTCATGGAGCGTTATGCGCCGAACGCCAAAGACTTGGCCGGCCGTGATGTTGTTGCTCGTTCGATGGTCATGGAAATCCTGGAAGGTCGTGGCTGTGGCGAGAAGGGCGATCACGTCTTCTTGAAGCTTGATCACCTGGGTGAAGAAGTTCTTGGCAAACGTCTGCCCGGTATCGTTGAACTTTCTAAGACCTTTGCCCATGTCGATCCGGCAAAAGACCCGATCCCGGTTGTGCCGACCTGCCACTACATGATGGGCGGTATTCCGACCAACATCCACGGCCAGGCGATTACCCAGGATGACAGCGGTAACGACCATATCATTAACGGTCTGTTTGCCTGTGGTGAAGCGGCGTGTGTCTCTGTTCACGGTGCTAACCGCTTGGGCGGTAACTCGCTGCTGGATCTGGTGGTCTTCGGTCGTGCCGCCGGCATGTTTATCGAAGGCGCGCTGAACGAGGGTATTGAGTACCTGGATGCTTCCGAGTCTGACATTGAATCGGCCATGAAGCGCATCACGCGTTGGAACGAGTCTGAGGGTGGCGAAAGCATTCCTGAGCTGAAAGCAGAGCTTCAGGAAATCATGCAGACCTCCTTTGGCGTATTCCGCGAAGAGAAGAACATGCTGGAAGGCGTCGACAAGTTAGCGCTGCTGCGTGAGCGCATCGCCAACGCCTACCTGCCTGACAAGTCCAATGCCTTCAACACTGCGCGTGTAGAAGCGTTAGAGCTTGATAACTTGATGGAAGTGGCAGAAGCGACGGCGATCGCTGCCCTTGAGCGTAAAGAGAGCCGCGGCGCCCACTCGCGCTACGACTATCCAGACCGTGATGACGTCAACTGGCTGAAGCACTCACTCTTCTTCCCGCTAACTAAGCAGTTGAAGCAGCGTGACGTTAACTTCAAACCGAAAACTGTTGATACGTTCGAGCCTAAGGTTCGTACCTACTAAACTCCGCATTGACGAGAGGGAGTCACAATGTCCAATCTTCAGGTATCCGTATACCGCTACAATCCGGAAACCGACTCCGCACCTTACATGCAGGAGTTTCAGGTCGATACCAAAGGCCGCGATGTGATGGTGCTGGATGTCCTTCATATGATGAAGGAGCAAGATAGCGGCCTGGCGTTTCGTCGCAGCTGCCGCGAAGGCGTCTGCGGTTCTGACGGCATGAACATGAACGGTAAAAACGGCCTGGCGTGTATTACCCCGCTGTCAGACGTTGTTAAAAACAACAAGCTGGTTCTGCGCCCGCTGCCGGGCTTGCCGGTTATTCGCGACATGGTTGTCGATATGGGCTTGTTCTATAAGCAGTACGAGCGTATTCAGCCGTACCTGCAGAACGACACGCCTGCGCCGGCCATTGAGCGCCTGCAGTCGCCGGAAGAACGTGACAAGCTTGATGGCTTGTATGAGTGCATTCTATGCGCATGCTGTTCAACGTCTTGCCCGTCGTTCTGGTGGAATCCGGAGAAATTCGTAGGTCCTGCGGGTCTGCTGCAGTCTTACCGCTTCTTAGCCGATTCTCGTGATACGGCCACTCGTGAGCGTTTGAATGATCTGGAAGATCCGTTCTCGGTATTTCGGTGCCGTGGCATCATGAACTGTGTGGCGGTTTGCCCAAAAGGCCTTAATCCCACTCGGGCGATCGGTAAAATTCGCGAAATGCTTCTCGCTGATGCTACCTAAGTATATGACAATTGAGTAAAAAAGCGTGTGCCACTTAAGTTGGGTGACAATGCCACTTAAATCCTGGCGCTTCGCTTGTTATCATAGGGTTTGTCACGCGGTGCGGCGTCACGTCGCACCGCTGATCAGACAAGTTTGAAAGCCGGTGCCTTGGGTACCGGCTTTCGAGCATGAACTGAAGACGAAACACCGTATGACCGTTAGACGACGAATAGCTAGATGAACAGGGTTTCCGGCCGTTGGCCGGCGCCGCCGGCAAACGTCCCGCCCCGCCGGCAGGGCAATAGCGATGTCGCCGCATGTTTGCGACGATACCGATACCACCCCATCAGTGCAGGGTGACCGAGAGATGCAACAAGGCATAATGGAGTTGATGTGGCGTTCCTCTCACGTTAGTGGCGGCAATGTTCACTACGTGGAAGCGCTTTACGAGCAGTACCTCGCCGATCCTGAGTCTGTCCCTGACGAATGGCGCAGCTATTTTGATGAGTTGCCGCGCCCCGAGGGCAGTGCCTCCCACGATGTTCCACTAAGCCCAGTCCGTGATCAGTTCTACCAGTTGGGGCGTGAAAGTCGTCCTGGCCGTGTAGTTGCCGCTGCCGATAGCGGTGAGAATAAAAAGCAGGTGAAAGTCCTGCAGCTGATTAACGCTTACCGCTTTCGTGGCCATCAAAAGGCCAATATCGACCCGCTAGGACTGCGTAATCCCACCCCCGTCCCCGATCTCGATCTGTCTTTCCATCAGCTCTCAAAAGCTGATCTGGACACCGAGTTCCAAACCGGTTCTTTCTTTTTAGGTATCGACAAAGCGCCACTGCGTGACATCGTTGATGCGTTGGAGCGTACGTATTGCCGCTCCATCGGCTGCGAGATCATGCATATCGTCGATACGGAAGAGAAACGTTGGTTGCAGCGCCGTTTTGAGTCGGTACGCAGCGCGCCCGATTTTAGCGCCGATGTGCGAAAGCACGTACTGGAACGCTTGACGGCCGCCGAAGGTTTGGAGAATTACCTGGCATCCAAGTATCCGGGTACCAAACGTTTTGGTCTTGAAGGCGGTGAGTCTTTTGTACCGATGATGGATGAACTCATCCAGCGTGCTGGCGGTTATGGCACCAAGGAAGTGGTCATCGGTATGGCGCACCGTGGTCGACTCAACCTGTTGGTCAATATTTTGGGTAAAAACCCAACTGACTTGATCGATGAGTTCGACGGCAAGAAAGTCATTGAACGTGGTTCAGGTGATGTGAAGTACCACCAGGGCTTCAGTTCGAACGTCATGTCTCCAGGCGGCGAAGTCCATTTGGCGATGTCGTTCAACCCATCGCACCTGGAAATCGTGGCACCCGTAGTTGAAGGCTCAGTGCGTGCTCGTCAGGACCGTCGTAACGACGAAGAGGGTAGCAAGGTGCTACCGATCAACGTTCACGGCGATGCGGCGTTTGCCGGCCAAGGCGTGGTAATGGAGACATTCCAGATGTCCCAGACCCGTGCTTATAAAACCGGTGGCACCGTCCACATTGTGATTAACAACCAAGTGGGCTTCACCACCTCGCATCCGCTGGATGCACGCTCTACCGAATACTGCACTGATATTGCCAAGATGGTTCAAGCGCCTATTTTTCACGTCAATGGCGATGACCCGGACGCAGTGCTGCACGCCACCCAAGTAGCTCTTGATTACCGTCAGCAGTTTAAGAAAGACGTGGTGATCGATCTGGTCTGCTACCGTCGTCGTGGTCATAACGAAGCTGACGAGCCGTCAGGCACGCAGCCGATGATGTATGCCAAGATCAAGGATCACCCCTCAGCGCGCTCGCTATATGCCAAGCGCCTGGTTGATCAGGGTGTGCTTTCTGAAGACGCTGCTAAAGCGATGGTCGAAACCTATCGTGATGACCTGGTGGCGGGTAACCACGTGGCCAATGCATTGGTGCAAGAGCCCAATGCTTCTCTATTCGTTGACTGGGCACCTTACCTGGGCCACGAATGGACCGGCGATGCGGACACGACGTTTGATATGAAGCGTCTGCAGCAGTTGGCTGCCCGCATGTGCGAGGTGCCGGATGGCGTCGACGTTCAGCGCCAAGTCGCCAAGATTTATGAAGATCGCCGTAAAATGCAGGCCGGTGGTTTGGCGCTTAACTGGGGCTTCGCTGAAACCCTGGCCTACGCCACACTGCTAGAGCAGGGACATCCAATTCGGATTACCGGGCAAGACGTTGGGCGCGGTACGTTCTCCCACCGCCATGCGGTTGTACATAATCAGAAAGACGGTACTACCTACGTTCCGCTGCAGAATATGTCAGATGGCCAGCCGCGTTTCACCATTCATGACTCCTTTCTTTCGGAAGAAGCGGTGCTGGCGTTTGAGTACGGTTACTCAACCACCGCGCCGAATGATTTGGTGATCTGGGAAGCCCAGTTTGGTGACTTCTTCAACGGTGCCCAGGTGGTCGTTGACCAGTTCATCTCTTCAGGTGAGACGAAGTGGGGCCGGGTGTGTGGTTTAACCATGTTGTTACCACACGGCTACGAAGGCCAGGGCCCGGAGCACTCTTCGGCACGCTTGGAGCGTTTCCTGCAAATGTGTGCTGAGCACAACATGCAGGTCTGTGTACCGACCACGCCCGCGCAGATTTATCATCTACTGCGTCGTCAGGTGATCCGTCCGCTGCGTAAGCCGCTGGTGGTAATGACACCTAAGTCGCTGCTGCGTCACAAAGAAGCGATCTCGAGTCTTGAAGATCTGGCTCACGGCAAGTTCCATATGGTACTGGCTGATCAAGCCGATCTTGCTCCTGAGAAGGTCACCCGCGTTGTGCTATGTGCTGGCAAGGTCTACTACGACTTAGCCGCTTGGCGCGCTGAGAATGAGCGTCATGACACGGCAATTTTACGCCTTGAGCAGCTCTACCCCTTCCCGAAAGAAGAGCTTCTGGAAGCGCTACAAGGCTATACCAACGTAGAAGACATTGTGTGGTGCCAGGAAGAGCCTCTAAATCAGGGTGCTTGGTACTCTAGTCAGCACAATATGCGTGCAGTGGCCGATATGCTGAAAGATGGCTTCGGACGCGAGTTGAAATTTGCAGGACGTCCTGCCTCTGCTGCTCCAGCAGCTGGCTATATGTCCGTCCACACTGAACAGCAGCGCCAGCTGGTGGAAGACGCTTTTAATTTATAAGCGGCCACCGGATTTAGAGAACATATAAGGGAAACGACATGGCTACTGAGATCAAAGCGCCAACATTTCCGGAATCCGTTGCCGAAGGCACAGTGGCGGCGTGGCATAAAAAGCCGGGTGACAGCGTTGAGCGTGACGAGCTGATTGTTGAAATCGAAACCGACAAAGTAGTACTCGAAGTTGTCGCACCGGAAGCGGGTACCCTGACCGACGTAATGGCCGAAGAGGGCGATACCGTTCAGTCAGAGCAGGTATTAGGCAAAATTGGTGAAGGCAGTGCCTCTGGCGACAGTGGCAACAAAGACAGTGGCAAGAAAGAAGAAAGTGCTTCTGAAGCGCCGAAAGAAGAAGCCGACAGCAAACCATCCGAAGACAAGCCGGCCAGCAGTGGTAGCGCTGGCGGCAAGAAGCACGATATCAAAGCGCCCAGCTTCCCTGAGTCTATTCAGGAAGGCACCGTAGCGACCTGGCACAAAAAAGTCGGCGAAGCGGTGAAGCGCGATGACGTGTTGGCCGACATCGAAACTGACAAAGTCGTGCTGGAAGTCGTGGCACCGGCCGATGGCGCCCTGGCTGAAATTAAAGCCGAAGAGGGTAGCCAGGTCGAATCCGAAGCGATTCTTGCGACCTTCACCGAAGGTGCCGGTGGCGACAGTGGTAGCGAAAGCGGCGGCGATTCAGCACCTGCTAAAGCCGATAGCGGCAGTGACGATGATGGCGCCGACGAGAAAGTCGGTGACAAAATCCTCGCTCCGGCCGCACGTAAAATGGTGGCCGAGCACGACCTGGACGTTGCCAAGATTGAGGGCACCGGCAAAGGTGGCCGCATCTTGAAAGAAGACGTTCAGAAAGCGGTCAAAGACGGTTCCGCCAAGAAAACAGCAAAATCGGCTGCACCGGCGAAAGCTGCCGCTGCACCGGCTGCCGAAGGTGAGCGCATCGAGAAGCGCGTGCCGATGAGCCGACTCCGTCAGACCATCGCCAAGCGCTTGGTTCAGGCGCAGCAAACCGCTGCCATGCTGACCACTTACAACGAAGTGGACATGACCGAGATCATGGCCCTGCGTGCGCAGTACAAAGAGACGTTCTTAAAAGCTCACGATATCAAGCTGGGCTTTATGGGCTTCTTTGTAAAAGCAGCTTCTGAAGCGCTCAAGCGTTATCCGGATGTGAACGCCTCAATCGACGGTACCGACATCGTTTATCACGGTTATCAGGATATCGGCGTTGCTGTCTCCACCGACCGTGGTTTGGTCGTGCCGGTGCTGCGTGACACGGACAGCATGAAAATTGCTGACGTCGAGCGCACGATTGTCGATTTCGGTAAGCGTGGTCGTGACGGTAAGCTGGGCATGGACGACATGATCGGCGGCACCTTTACCATCACCAACGGCGGCACCTTTGGCTCGTTGATGTCGACCCCGATCATCAACCCGCCGCAAACCGCTATTCTGGGCATGCACAAAATCCAGGATCGTCCGATGGCAGTCAACGGCAAGGTCGAGATTCGCCCGATGATGTATCTGGCGCTATCTTATGACCACCGCATGATCGACGGCAAAGACGCCGTTCAATTCTTGGTTACTTTAAAAGAATTGCTGGAAGATCCAGCACGTTTGTTGCTGGACGTCTAAAAAGAGCATAAGCGTCATATTGACTGAGTACGCTACTGCTTAACCAGGATTTATCTGCAATCGCACACAGCCTCCCGCCCGCTTCGAGTTTAAGTGGGGGGAGGCAAGCAAGCTAAAGGAGCCAACATGGCTGATAAGTTTGATGTGATCGTTATCGGTGCCGGCCCTGGTGGTTACGTTGCCGCCATTCGTGCTGCACAGATGGGCCTGAAAGCGGCCTGTATTGAAAAATGGATTGGTAAAGAAGGTACGGTCGTTCACGGCGGCACTTGCTTGAACGTAGGCTGTATCCCGTCTAAAGCGTTGCTTGAAGCGTCCCACAAGTTTGTTGAGGCCAAGCACGATTTCGACGATATGGGCATTCAGGCTGGCGACGTTTCCATGGACGTTACCAAGATGATGGCGCGCAAGGACAAGATCGTTAAGAACTTGACCGGCGGCATTTCAGGCTTGTTCAAGGCCAACGGCGTTACCGCTATCGAAGGTACCGGTAAAGTGGTTTCCGGCAAGCAGGTCGAAGTCACCGACAACGACGGCAACACCACTACCTATGATGCCGACAACATCGTTATTGCTGCGGGCTCAGTACCGGTGGAAATTCCGCCGACCCCGCTGACCGAAGGCTTGATTGTCGACTCTACCGGCGCACTTGAATTCACCGAAACGCCTAAGCGTTTGGGTGTGATTGGTGCTGGTATCATCGGTCTTGAGCTGGGCAGCGTATGGAACCGTCTGGGCTCAGAAGTCACCGTACTTGAAGCCATGGACTCCTTCCTGCCGATGGTCGATGCTACCGTTGCCAAAGAGACACAGAAGCTGCTCAAAAAGCAGGGTCTGGATATCAAACTGGGCGCTCGCGTGACCGGTTCTGAGGTCAAAGGCGAAGAAGTCGTTGTGAAATACAGCGATGGCAACGGCGAACAAGAGATGACGTTTGATAAACTCATCGTTTGTGTCGGCCGCCGCCCGTACACCAAAGGCGTGATTGCCGACGGTGTTAGCGTTGAGCTGGATGAGCGTGGCTTCATCTTTGTCGACGACCAGTGCCGTACCAACGTTCCAGGCGTATACGCCATCGGTGACTGTGTACGCGGCCCGATGCTGGCGCACAAAGCCTCTGAAGAGGGCATTATGGTGGCAGATATCATCGCTGGCCATAAAGCCGAGATGAACTACGACACCATTCCTAGCGTTATCTACACCTACCCGGAAGTGGCTTGGGTGGGTATGACTGAGCAAGACGCTAAAGCGAAAGGCATTGAAGTCAAAACCGGCACCTTCCCGTTTGCGGCAAGCGGTCGCGCGATGGCTAACAATGCCACCGAAGGCAGTGCCAAAATTATCGCCGATGCGGAAACTGACCGTATTCTCGGTATGCACATCGTGGGTCAACACGCTGGCGAGATGATCGCCCAAGGCGTGATTGCCATGGAATTCGGCTCTAGCGCCGAAGATCTGGCCCTGACCTGCTACGCGCACCCGACCATGTCGGAAGCTGTTCACGAAGCAGCGCTTGCGGTGGATGGCCACGCAATTCATATGGCCAATCGCAAGAAGCGTAAGTAATTTAGTTAAACAACGAAGCGCCACCTTTTATGGGTGGCGCAAACTTTCGGCTTTGTCTTAATCCGCAAAGATCGAAAGAACGGGGATGACCAGTTTTTTAGAAGCTGATCATCGTTCGAGTCACATGCAACCAATGGCATGAATCGATGAATCTTCACGAGTATCAAGGTAAACAGCTGTTTGCCGATTATGGTCTACCAGTGTCTAAAGGCTTTGCAGTCGACACTCCCGAAGAAGCGGAAGAGGCTTGCAAAAAAATCGGTGGTGACATGTGGGTAGTTAAAGCCCAGGTGCACGCCGGTGGCCGTGGTAAAGCGGGTGGCGTTAAGCTGATCAAAGATCCGGCTGAAGCTAAAGCCTTTGCTGAAAAGTGGCTGGGCAAGAACTTGGTCACTTTCCAGACTGACGAAAAAGGTCAGCCGGTTGCCAAGATTTTGGTTGAAACCTGCACTGACATCGCCGACGAGCTGTATCTCGGTGCCGTTGTCGACCGTACCACCCGTCGTGTGGTCTTCATGGCCTCTACCGAAGGTGGTGTAGAGATCGAGACGGTTGCAGAAGAGACACCGGAAAAGATTCTCAAAGCAGAAATCGATCCGCTGGTCGGCGCACAGCCGTACCAAGCGCGTGAGCTAGCCTTTGCGCTGGGCCTGAAAGGCGACCAGATCAAGCAGTTCACCAAGATTTTCTTAGGTCTGTCTCAGTTGTTCCACGACAAAGACCTGGCCTTGCTGGAAATCAACCCGCTGGTTGTCACTGAAGAAGGCAATCTGCACTGCCTCGACGCCAAACTGGGTCTGGATAGCAACGCGCTATACCGTCACCCTGACCTGCAGGCCATGCGTGATCCTTCACAAGAAGATCAGCGTGAAGCCGATGCGGCGAAGTGGGAACTTAACTATGTAGCGCTCGATGGCAACATCGGCTGCATGGTTAACGGCGCAGGTTTGGCCATGGGTACCATGGACATCGTCAACCTGAGCGGCGGCAAGCCCGCTAACTTCTTGGACGTTGGCGGCGGCGCCACCAAGGAGCGTGTGGCAGAAGCGTTCAAAATCATCCTCTCGGATGACAATGTTAAAGCCGTACTGGTTAACATTTTCGGCGGTATCGTACGTTGCGACATGATTGCTGAAGGCATTATCGGTGCCGTTGAGCAAGTGGGTGTCAATGTACCGGTTGTCGTACGTCTGGAAGGTAACAACGCCGAACTGGGTGCTGAAAAACTAGCATCTAGCGGTTTGAACATCATCGCGGCTACTAGTCTGACCGACGCGGCTCAGCAGGTCGTTAAAGCGGCGGAGGGCAAGTAATGAGCATCCTGATCGATAAGAACACCAAGGTCATCTGCCAGGGCTTTACCGGTGGCCAGGGCACGTTCCACTCCGAGCAGGCGATTGCCTATGGCACGAAAATGGTCGGTGGTGTTACGCCGGGCAAAGGCGGCCAAGAGCACCTCGGTCTGCCCGTTTTCAATACCGTGAAAGAAGCGGTAGCGAAAACCGGCGCGGAAGCCAGTGTTATCTACGTACCGGCGCCGTTCTGTAAAGACTCAATCCTTGAAGCGGCCAACGCCGGTATCAAGCTGATTGTGTGCATCACTGAAGGCATCGCTACGCTAGACATGCTCGAAGCGAAAGTGAAATGTGACGAGCTGGGCGTACGCCTGATCGGTCCGAACTGCCCCGGTGTAATTACTCCAGGCGAATGCAAAATCGGCATCATGCCGGGTCACATTCACCAGCCGGGCCGCGTAGGTATCGTATCTCGTTCTGGTACCTTGACCTATGAAGCCGTTAAGCAGACCACTGATCACGGTTTTGGTCAGTCTACCTGTGTAGGTATCGGCGGTGACCCGATTCCGGGTTCCAACTTCATCGACATCCTTGAGATGTTCGAGAAAGACCCGAAAACCGAAGCCATCGTTATGATCGGTGAAATCGGCGGTACGGCAGAAGAAGAAGCTGCGGCTTACATCAAAGCCAACGTTTCCAAGCCAGTGGTTTCCTACATTGCCGGTGTGACTGCACCTCCTGGCAAGCGTATGGGCCACGCGGGCGCAATCATCTCTGGCGGTAAAGGCACCGCTGACGAGAAGTTTGCTGCGCTAGAAGACGCCGGTGTCAAAACCGTGCGCTCTTTGGCTGAAATCGGCGATGCGCTGAAAGAAGTGACTGGCTGGTAAGCCATGAACGTTTAGCTGCACGCTATAAGGGCGCCCCTCGGGGCGCCCTTATTCATTTCTACAGGTTTGTCGCGTTGGTGAGCGACGCAGCATGCGATAGCTATACAGCACAAACAGCGGGGCGCCTGCCGCCAAATAAAGATGATAGCTGACCAATCGCCACACCAATACCGCTGCTGCGGCCTGCTCGCGCTCCATTAACGGCAGCAACAGGCTTCCAACGCCTACCTCAGCGGCACCTGCGCCCCCAGGCAGAAAGCTAAGCTGACTCGCGGCCATCGCCAGCATTTGAGTTAAGAAGGTCCACATCCAGTCTGCATGGCCGCCTACTCCCAGTACCGCCAAATAGAGCAAACTGTAGCGCATCAGCCAATGAGCGGTGGTCAACAGCATCATCGCGAGAAGCGTCGTGCGCGGCAGCTCTAGCGTCACCTTGAGCGCATACCGGCAGCGCAATAGGCGCCGTGCGAGCCAGCGGCGGCGATACTGGCTTGGCCACGGCGTGTTCACGCCAGGGGAGCGCAGTAGATTTGGCAGATAGCGCATGACCACACTCACCAGTGTCGCCATGAATGCTAACCCCACCAGCGCCCACTGTACGAGCGATTGGTGTGGCCATTGGGCATCGCTGAGCACTGAAAAGAGCACCAGGCCGCTCAACATGGCCAAGAAGAACAGTAAGTCACAGCCTTGATCAATCAGAAACACTGCCGCGCCTTTGGCAGGCGGAAAGCCGCGCCGTGCAAGCAGTAACAATAGAGTCGCTGGGCCACCGCTGCCGCCTGGGGTGGCGCACAGCGCAAACTTAGCCGCCAATTCAATACCTAGCGCGCCGCGCTGGCCGAGCCTGCCTGCCCGGCCACCCAGCATCAAACGCAGCCTCGCCGCATTCAGGTTCCAGCACAGAAAGGCCATCACCAGCATCAATAGCAGCAACCCAAGTGGGAAGTGTTTGACGCGCTGAAGCGCCTCGGCTCCTCCCAACCAGGCGGTGAGCACCAGCGGCGCCATCAGCGCCAAGCCAATCATCACTCCGTGAATAGGCCGCCACTTTAGTAGCTGGCGACGACTAGTGGTGTTGGTGGAGTGCATAGGGTTGGCTGCCGTGGCAAAGCTGCTGATAGTGCTCAAGCAGTGAGTGCATAACGCCATCCCAGTTGAAGTGGCGCTCTACATGGCGACGCGCATAGCGCCCGCTAGCAGCGACATCATTACTAAACAGCGCTACACAGGCCTCAGCCATGGCAGCAGGATCGAGCGGCTTGCATAAAATACCCGCACCCAGCGGCACGTTTTCAGCCAGCGCCCCGGCCCTGGCTGCCACCACTGGAATGCCACAGGCCATGGCTTCCTGGGCAATCAAGCCGAAGGTTTCACGGGTGCCTGCGTGCAACAGTGCGTCGCTACTGGCCAGTGCTGTCGCTACCTCGTGGGCGCCACAGCAGCGATCCACAATGGTGACGTTGCTGGGCACGTGATGCGGCATGCCGGGACCCATCAGCAGCAAATGGTAATCGCTGCCTAGCTGACGCATCGTCGCCAGCAGGACATCGATATTTTTCTCGCGGGAGTTGCGTCCCACAAAGATCAGCAGCTTTTTATCACTGGGGATGCCCATGCTCTGTCGGAAAGTCGGGTCACGCTGCTGAGGATTAAATTGCGCTAAATCGACCCCCAACGGCTGCACGCGAACATTATCGACGCCCCAGTCGCGCAGCCGATCTGCCATCGCGTTACAGGGCGCCAATACGCTATCGAAACGACTATAAAGGTCCGCTACATAGCGGGTTAAGCGCTTCTCAACGTAGCGCCCTAAGCGATCACCCATCAAACGTGGAAGATCAGAGTGATAGAAGCCTACCACCGGCACGCCGAGCCGTTGACCTGCGGCGAGTGCAGCCCAGGCCGTTACGTACGGGTCGCCTGCTTCAATGAGATCAGGCTTTAGATCAATCAGGGCATCGCGCCAGGGGGAACCTCGCAGCGGGAAACGATACCCCTGGCCTAAAGGCAGGTGTAGCGCTGGTAAAGTGTGATGGTCGCCCAGGCTATCGCGCTCCGGCCCAGGTACCAGCAGGCTGGTACGCAGCTGTGGAAAATGCGAAAAAACTCGGTGTTTGGCCTGTAAATAGGTACGCACACCGCCGCTGGCGGGCGCATGGAACATCGTCACATCGGCAATGTGCAAGCTAACCTCCGACCACAAAGAGTGTCATCGTTTCACCATAAAGGAGAAATAAGTCAGTTCAGCGACAGTTGAGCCGAAGCTTTTATTTTCTGCTACTCCCTTACAACTTCTCCCCCCATTGATACACCAGTGAGTCGTTTTCTGTTGTTTATTTATTGACTCTTGGCAAACCTGAGCTAATATAACATCCATATGGATGGTATATGGAATCCATTTGGATGCCTTTTGGGGTGGAGTCTAGATGTTTTAAGCCAAGCGAGAGATGCCTGGCTACTAAGCACAATGAGGAACGACACATGAGCGTGCATGAAATGCGCCGTAAGGGCGGTGATTCCAGTGAGAAAATCACTATCAACCTTGGAGTGGTCGACCTGGGGCAGATCGATTTGTTGGTTCAGGAAGGTTTTTACTCCAACCGGACCGACCTGATTCGCACCGCTATTCGCAATCAGTTGTCGACCCATGCCGAGGTCGTTAAGGAAACCGTGACTCGAAAGGCGTTTGTGTTGGGTCTTGAGCATTACAGCCGTGCGGATTTAGAAGCCCTGCAGTCAGCCGGGGAGAAGTTACAGATTCAGGTGCTGGGCATGGCCAGCATTGCCGATGACGTAACGCCTGAGCTTGCTCTCGCCACTATCGAGTCAGTGGTCGTACTGGGGGCACTTAATGCCAGCAAAGCGGTTAAGGCCGCTCTGGCAGATCGCATCCACTGAAGGGCTCAAGCTCGCTCAATAAACACTGACTAAGCAATCATTGAATAAGGATATTGAAAATGATCGATGCCACGATGACAAAGCGAATGGAAGAAGCGACACGGCTAACCCGCGCGGGAAAACTGCAAGAGGCCATGGCTATTCTCCAGGGCGGCGCCCCCGTAGTGAGAGGCGCTGACACGGCTGAAACTTCCTACCAGAAAGGCAATACCTTCGACGGAACCTGTGAGGTTATCGACGAAGAAGCCACCGTATCAAAGCCAGAACCTGCAGAGTCGCCAGCCGGAGCATTCACGCCCGGCGATATTAAGGTGCCGGCTGCCTGGCGGGATAAGTGGATGAAGTTTCGCGGTGGCATGGCGCCACCCGAGCAACCGAGTGCCAGTGAGGAAGCAAAGCCAGGGGCGTTCACTGCCGGTCGGTTTACCAACCATGTGGGTACCCGTGATTACAAACTATATATCCCCAGCGGCTATACCGGTCAGGCGCTGCCGCTGGTGGTGATGCTGCATGGCTGCACGCAGAATCCCGATGACTTCGCTGCCGGAACCGAGATGAACCGACTGGCCGAAGAGCAGCAGTGTTGTGTGCTTTATCCGGCCCAGCCGATGACCGCCAATAGCTCGAAATGCTGGAACTGGTTCAAGGCCGAAGATCAGCAGCGCGAGGGCGGTGAACCCGCAATTATTGCGGGTATGACCCGCCAGATCATTGATGCCCATGGCCTTGATGAATCCAGAGTCTATGTGGCAGGCCTTTCGGCAGGCGCCGCCATGGCTACCACCCTGGCGATGACCTACCCGGATCTGTTTGCGGCGGTGGGCGTGCACTCTGGACTACCCCACGGCGTAGCCCAAAGCCTTCCTGATGCCTTGGGCGCAATGCAGGGTGGCACAGGGCCTCTCGGCGGTGGGAAAGCGAAAGGGGCCGGTTGGGCATCGGAAGTGCCTGCTATTATCTTTCATGGGGATCGTGACACCACCGTGCACCCCAGCAATGCGGAACGCGTGGCCGCCCAATACAGCACGTCGCGTCAAGCAGGGGCGACGGTAGAGCAGGGGAAGGTGGCCAATGGCCATGCCTATACCCGTACCACGCATCACAATGAGAAGGGCGAACCACACATGGAGCAGTGGTGCATCCACGGCGCGGGCCATGCATGGTCAGGAGGTAGTAAAAAGGGCAGCTATACCGACCCTCAAGGCCCTGACGCTACCCGGGAAATGCTGCGGTTCTTCCGTCAGCATCGGCAGATAGTGTCATAGAACGGGCCGATATTCGCTCACGCGCGGGTAGGGTAGATACTCTTTGATTATGTATAAAAGTTGACAATAGTTTGCAAAGGTTGAGTTACAGTTTTCATTTTTGTCGCCTAAAATCCTAGCTCTTTTACTTATTAGGATGTGGCTATGCTTTCCCGGTTCAAGATCGGCACTCGCTTAGCGTTAGCCTTTGGCTTAGTTTCGCTATTTCTTTTGGGCACCTTAGTGGCGGGGGTGGTAGGTATCACCGTTACTAAGGATACAGCTCAAAAAACCTTGGACACCGATGTTGCCCTAGCGAGTAATGCTGCTGAGATTCAGCGGTTGGCATTGCTTGCTCGTCGTTATGAAAAGGATATGTTTATCAATATCGACAGTCCCGAACGAATAGCGGACTATCAGCAACGTTGGGTGGCGGCCATTGAGGCAATTCGGACTGCCTTTCAGACAGGGGAAGCAATTTCTACTCAAGATAGTTTAGATGCCCTCTATCAACAGGCACAAGGCGCTCTTCAGGGGTATGAAGAGGGCTTCATGCAAGTGTATCGCCGGATCGAGGGAGGCAGTATTTCCGATACCTCGCAAGCCAACCAAGCGTTTGGTGAACATAAAGAAAGTATCTATCGGCTGGAGGAATTGGCTGATGAAATCAGCTTGGTGGCGGATTCGGGCGTTCAAATCGCTAATGAAGCGATAAACGCTGAGTACCGGTTAGCGCTTTGGCAACTGTGCATCTTCGCGGGAGTGGCGCTGTTGATGGCAGTGGCACTGGCTATCACCATTACGCGAAGTATCGTACTGCCGTTACGAAGAGCCGTTGAGGTCGCCCAGCATGTAGCAGAAGGAGATTTACGCCACGATATAGTATTCACCGGACGTGATGAAACAGCGCAGCTATTGAGCTCTATGGCTCACATGAGCAAAGAGCTTACGACGCTGGTCGCCTCACTACGTGACTCAAGCGAAAATGTCTTGCACGGCGCCAATGAAATTGCCCAAGGCGGGCAGGAACTTGCCTCTCGTACTGAACAGCAGGCAGCCGCCTTGCAGGAAACGGCTTCCAGCATGGAAGAGATGACGGCCACGGTTCGCCAGAACAGCGATTCAACTAAAGAGGCTGATACGCTGGCTCATGCTTCGGCAAAGCAGATGAACAGTGGCGGTGAAGAAGTGGCACGCAGCGTGGCGTTGATGCGTGAAGTGACGGCGGCCTCACTCAGTATGAACAAGATCGTCGAAGCCATCGATGCAATTGCCTTTCAAACCAATATTCTGGCACTAAACGCCTCCGTGGAAGCGGCGCGTGCTGGTGAGAAAGGTCGTGGGTTTGCGGTAGTGGCCACCGAAGTTCGTTCGCTAGCAAGCCGCAGTGCCGCGTCAGCCAGCGAAATTCGAGGCATGCTGGATGATACGCGCAACAAAATAAAGCTGTGTTCTGATCAAGCGGAGCGAGGCGCAACGACCATAGGAGAAACGGAAACGATGATCCAACGCCTAGCCTTGCTGATGGCTGAGGTGTCCTCTGCGACGCGCGAGCAAAGTAGTGGTATCGAGCAGATTAATACGGCGATCACCGAAATGGACTCAACGACACAGCAAAATAGTGCGCTGGTTCAACAGTCGACGACCGCAGCATTTTCTCTAGAAGAACAGGCCGGGCGGCTTCGCGAACTGGTAGCAGCGTTTCAAATTGATGACGCGAAGCTGAACCAGCTATCAGCCCACACGCCTGCCATGGCCTTACCTTCGAGAGCCACGCAGGAGGCGTTTTAATCAGCAAATGTGTGTGCGTATTCCACTGGAATGTGAATTTGGTTGGCTAGTCAAAATACCGTCAAAACGATAGATACAATAACGGCGCCTTAAGGCGCCGTTATTGGTTACCGCTATGCAACACGTGCAATTTACGCAGCGGGTTTAGCTACCAGCGAGCGGGTCTCTTCGCGGGCTTCGGTCAAGATGACGCGAAGCGGGTCGCCAAGTTTGTAGCGCTCTTCGCCTTCGATCTGTATACGCCCTTCTTTATCATCAATGACCACTTTGCTGCGGTCACTGTGCATTAGGGGGGCGGGCACAAACGCTGTTGCGCCGTTTTCCAGCAGCCGAACGCGCATGCCGCCACGGTTGATAGCCATGATTTCGGCTTCAAACGTATCCTGGTTCTGCGCAGCGGGCGTCAGGTAACGTACATAGAGCCAGTCTTTTACATCGCGCTCGGCCATGCGATTCAGGCGGCGACGCTCCGTCAACTGCTCGGTGAGCTGCTGGGTAGCCTCGGCAGGCGCCTGTTCGCCTTTCAGCACGCGCTTGATCAGGCGGTGGTTGACCATATCGCCATACTTACGAATTGGCGAGGTCCATGTCGCGTAGGCGGCCAGGCCTAGGCCAAAGTGCGGGCCGGGCTGTGCGGACATCATGGTGAAGCCCTGGAAGCGGCGTAGACGCGCATCCAACCAGGCATCATCGCGGCTTTCCAGCGCACGCTTCAGCTCGGTGTAGCGGGCCAGTTCGGTGAGCGCTTCGCGTTCGACCACGATCTCCTGACCTGCCAGGAACTCCTGGGCGGCTTCGGCTTTTTCTGGCTCAAAGGCACGATGCACGTTAAAGATACCGTGACCGATATGCTGGGCCAGGAAGTCCGCGCAGCAGGCGTTAGCCACGATCATCGACTCTTCGATCATGCGGTTGGCAATGCGACGCTCTTCGGTGCGCACCGCCAATACGTTGCCAGCGGGGTCGAGGTCAAACACGTAGTCAGGGCGGTCTTTAAACACCAGCGCATGTTCATTGCGCCAAGCGGTACGCGCTTCGGTCAAATCACGCAGCGCGGTGAGCTGCTCGGCAATATCATCCGCCGGGGCCCAGTCGCCTTGGCCTTCGATCCAGTCGGAGACATTGTCGTAAACGAGCTTGGCGTGAGATTTAACGTTCGCCGCAAAAAAGCGGTACTCGCCCAGGCTGCCGTCGGCATTGATATCCAGCGTACACGCCAGCGCGGGGCGATCCTTGCCTTCCCACAGCGAGCAGAGATCATCCGCTAGCTGCTCGGGCAACATAGTGACGTTCTGGCCGGGCAGGTAAACGGTAAAGGCACGGGTGCGGGCTTCTAAATCAGCCGCATGGCCCTCTTCCACATAAGCGGTGGGGTCGGCAATCGCGACACTCAACTGCCAGCCGCCTTCTGCACGAACAGCGACGTGCAGCGCATCGTCCATATCGCGGGTCTTTTCACCATCGATGGTGAAGAAGGGCGTGGACGTTAAATCTTCGCGAGTCAGGCCTTCATCCATCAGCGGCCAGTCGGTGCCCGCATCGGGGCACTCTTGCTCCAGCGCATGGCGGGCAAGTGTGACGCGCCATGGCACTGCCGCATCATCGCTTTTAGCGACCAGCTCATCAATTTGGGCAAAGAAGGCGCGGTCATCGGCTTTTAGCGGATGGCGCACCAAGCGAGCAATGACCCAGTCGCCGTCAGCAAAGGTGTCTTCATCAAGGTTGTTCTTAATCCGTGCTTTGATAACGTTTTTAATCGACGGATGGTCGGGAACCACGGCTAAGCGGCCTTCGCGCTTCTGCACGCGGGAAACAAACCGATCCAGCCCAGCTTCAATCAGCTTCTCGGGCTCAACGGATTTTTTGTCACCGTTCTCGTGAATAACCGCTTCTACACGGTCACCGTGAAGCACTTGCTTCATGGCGGGCGGTGGCACGAAATAAGATTCACCGTCGTCGGTTTCGAGAAAGCCGAAACCCTTGTCGGTGGCTTTGATCACCCCTTCAGCACGGGGGGTGGTTTGACGAATCTGTTGCTTGAGCTGGGCAAGCATGGAGTTATTCTGAAGCATGAGCTCAATCAGTTGGCGAGAGTTAGGGTGCCACTATACGGATTCCCGCTGGCTGCGCCAATTGTCGCCATGCGAAGTTGGCCCCAGTGACGGCACGTCAAAGGCTTACATGCGTTCAAGGGAATCGGTTAAGCTAAATGCCCATACTCATGGAGCGCGTTATGACACCCCGCCTGATTGTTTCTGACCTGGATGGCACCCTATTAGGAAGCGACCATACTCTGCACGAAAGCACCATCGATGTGCTAAGAGCATTGGTGAAGCAAGGCCATCATATCGCGCTCGCCTCTGGCCGCCACTATCACGATATGAAGGTGTTTCGTGACCAGTTGGATATTCCCGCGCACTTGATCAGCACCAACGGCGCCTATGTTCACGACCCGGAAGATACCTTGCTGGCGGCTAATCACCTTGAGCCTGAACATGCGAAAACGCTGATTGGTTTGCCACGCCCGCCCCAGGTGCGCTTGAACCTCTACCGAGAAAGCGGCTGGCATATAGATGCAGAGGCACCGCATCTATTATCACTTCATGCCTCTACCGGGTTTGGGTATGACGTCGTGCCGCCGGATCAGATGGATATTAATGGCGTGGGCAAAGTGCTCTATCTAGGCGATCCAGAGGCGCTGAAACAGCTGGAAAAGCAGGCTCATGAAGCCTATGGCGATGCGCTACACATCACCTACTCGACGATTGACTCCCTGGAGATCATGGCGGGCGGCGTTAACAAGGGCGTCGCGCTAGCCTCACTGCTGGAACGTTTAGAATTAACGGCAGCCGATTGCATGGCATTTGGTGACAATCTCAATGACACCGAAATGCTTGTGTTAGCCGGAGAAGCCCAGGTAATGGCCAACGCTCACCTTGAGCTATTCGAACGTATAAAGGGCGCCGAGCGCATCGGCCACCACAGCGAAGCGGCTGTTGCCGAGTGGTTGAAAAAACGGTTTGGGCTTTAGCGACTAGGTAAAGGCAACGGTAAAAACTAATGCAACCTTGGTCGTAGCCGTATTGCTACTACTTATCTCCTCGACCATCATCAAGGCCCAATAACGACAACAGTGTAGGGCTGACCCCGCTGCGATGACGACAACCCCTGCCACTTTGATTGTGGTCGACGATGACCCGGAAATTTGTGAACTGCTTGCTGACTACCTGGGGCGCCATGGCTATAGGGTATTCACGGCGGACGGCGCGCAGGCGTTGCATTCGCTGCGTGCTGAACACGCCCCCGACTTGCTGATTGTCGATTTAATGCTCCCCGGTGACGACGGCTTTACCATCTGCCGCGACGTCCGAAAGCACAGCGATGTGCCGATCATAATGCTCACCGCCAGTGCCGATGAGACCGACCGTATCCTTGGTTTGGAAATGGGCGCGGATGACTACTTAGGCAAGCCGTTTAATCCCCGCGAATTGCTGGCGCGCATTAAAGCGGTACTGCGACGCACCCGCAGTGCTCCGCCAGCGTTGCCTGCGGGGCAGGCGCGCTGGGTCAGTTTCGGCCATTGGCAGCTCGACCGTATGACCCGCGAGTTGATTGATTTGCAAGGCGAGCGTGCCGCGCTTTCGGGGGCTGATTTTCAACTACTGCAGGTGTTTTTAGAGCACCCGGCGAAGGTGCTGACACGGGATGATCTCTATGCGCTTACCCGGGGGCGGGATGCGCCGCCGCTAGACCGCTCCATTGATGTCCACGTTTGCCGCCTACGCCAACGGCTGGGTGAAGATGCACAGCACTCGCAGCTGATTCGAACGGTGCGCGGGGCAGGCTATGTGTTAACCGCCCAGGTCGATGCATTAACGTGAGACTCTTGGAGTGGGCAACCATTCGTCGACGCTTATCCCGACGAGCTGCCCGCTGGCTGCCGGCGTCGCTGCGCGGGCGCTTTGTGATCATTATGATCGCCGGAGTGCTAGTCGCCCAAGGGGCCAGCTACGCGATCTGGACTTCCCAGGTGCGCTCCAGCCACTTGGCACAGCTGGATGAGCTGTCCACCAATATGGCGTTTAGCATCGCCTCTACCATGAAGTTTTTCCGCTCACTGCCCGTGGACTACCGCCATATTGTGCTCGATCAACTGCGCAATATGGGCGGTACGCGCTTTTTTGTTAGCGTTAATGAGCGCAGGCTGACCATCGACGATATCGGCTCGGGGCCGGAAAAAGAGGTGGTGGTGAACAACGTGCGCTCGGTGCTCACCCAGCAGCTCAATATTGACGACGTGATTGTCGAGTTCTCCCGTCCTGAAAACCTGCGGGTGCTGAATAATGAAGTGCTGCTATATGACTTACCGCCCCGCTGGGGGCAGCACAGCCTGCTGATGGAGCCACTCTCGCCGCCGATTCTTGTGGTTCAACTGGAACTTGCTCCAGGCACCTGGCTTTATGTGGCCACGCTGCTAGGCGTACCGGATATTTTCAGCGGCTATCGCTGGCTTTCTGAAGAGCGTTTGCTGGTCGGGCTATTGGTGCTGCTGAGCGTGCTGGCGCTTTCGCTATTGGGCATTACCAGTGTGACTCGGCCATTGGCGCGGCTTTCACGGGCAGCGAATCAGTTGGGCGATGACTTGGATATGCCGCCTCTCAAAGAGAGCGGCCCCAAGGAGGTCGCCGCCACCGCCGCGGCGTTCAATCGTATGCAGCGGCGTATTCGCGAGCAGATTGAGGAGCGCGAACGGCTGTTTTCAGCAATTTCCCATGATTTAAAGACCCCCTTGACCCGCATGCGTCTGCGCGCCGAGATGCTCGATGACGACTACCAGCGCGAGCGCTTTTGCGCTTCATTGGATGAACTGGATAGCCTCGTTAAAGGCGCCTTGGCCTCGGTAAAAGGCTTGGATCTGCACGAAGAGCCCGCGCCCGTTGATCTAACGAACCTGATCGAAGAGTTGGCCGAAGAGCTTAGCCTTCAAGGCGGTAAGGTCACTATCGAAATTAAAAGCACTCACCCCATCGCAACACTGATTGCCAAACCGCTGGCGCTTAAGCGCTGCCTGGCGAATCTGCTTGAGAATGCAGTGTTCTATGGCAAACAGGCGGATGTAGAACTCGTTGATCACGGTAACGGGGTCACCATGCGTATTCGTGACCACGGCCCAGGTATACCCGAAGAGCAGTTGGGACGGGTGTTTTCGCCCTTTGTGCGCTTAGAGCCCTCTCGCAGTCGACACACCGGTGGTAGCGGCCTGGGATTGGGCATTGCTCGGCATATCGCCCGTGCTCATGGCGGCGATATTACGCTCGCCAACCATGCTGATGGTGGGCTGGTGGTGACGCTCATGCTACCCCGCCAGGAAACTATTACAGGTTTGTAATAAAACCCCAACACTATGCAGTACTCGGTAACTCCCGTTGACGCACGCCTTGGCGTAACCTCTTGGATGTCGAACGTCCGAGAGGACAATAACAATATAAGGAGTGACTCCATGTCGACGTTTAAGAAGACGACCCTCGCGCTTGCTTTGGCAGGCGCCACGCTCGCCACTAACGCCCAGGCCAGTGACGTCGAAGTGCTGCACTGGTGGACTTCCGGTGGCGAAGCCCGCGCCGCCAACGTGCTTAAAGAATTAATGGAAGCTGAAGGCTACGGCTGGCAGGATTTTGCCGTGGCCGGTGGTGGCGGTGAGACCGCCATGACGGTGCTTAAGTCTCGTGCAATGTCGGGCAACCCGCCCTCCGCCGCCCAGATCAAAGGCCCCGAGATTCAGGAGTGGGGCGAGCTGGGCCTACTCGGTGACTTGAACGGCGTTGCCGAAGCGGAAGGCTGGGACGATCTGCTGCCAGACGTCGTGGCCGATATCATGCGCCACGATGGTCAATACGTGGCGGTACCCGTCAACGTGCACCGGGTAAACTGGTTGTGGGCCAACCCGGAAGTGTTGGACGCGGCAGGGGTGGAGATGCCCACCACGCTGGATGAGCTATTCGAGGCAGGTGAGGCGATCCGCGAAGCGGGCTTCGTCCCGCTGGCTCACGGCGGTCAAGCTTGGCAGGACGCGACGGTCTTCGAAAGCGTGCTGTTAGGTGGCCAGGGGAGCGAGTTTTATCAGCAGGCATTGGTAGAGCTAGACCCTGAAGCCCTCGGCGGCGAACAAATGATCGATGCCCTTGAAGACTTCAAGCGTACCCGCGAACTGATGGATGAAGGTATGCCCGGTCGCGACTGGAACATTGCGACCGCCATGGTGATTGATGGAGTGGCTGGGTTTCAGCTGATGGGCGATTGGGCGAAAGGCGAATTCACCGCGGCTGGATTAACCGCCGGGGAAGATTACCTCTGTGCCGCAGCGCCGGGCACCGAAGATGCGTTCACCTTCAATATCGATAGCCTGGCGATGTTCCGTGTCAGCGACGACGAGGAGCGCGAAGCGCAACAGGCGTTAGCCCGCTTGGTGCTTGAGCCTACTTTCCAGGAAGCGTTTAACCTTGCCAAAGGCTCGATTCCGGCGCGGCCTGATCTGGACATGAGCGAATTCGATAGCTGTGCCCAGCAGTCGTTGGCTGATTTCCAGCGCACTGCCGAAGAGGGTGGCCTTGTGCCCAGTATGGCCCACGGCATGGCCGTACGTGCGGATATTCAGGGCGCCATTTTTGATGTGGTCACCAACTACTTCAACGACGCCGATATGCCAGCTGAAGAAGCGGCAGAACGTATGGTGAGCGCTGCCGAAGCGGCCTCTTTCTAGGCTTTTCTAGCAATAGCGTTCTTTAGGCGCCGCTGCAACGGCGGCGCTTATATTGTTTAGCAAGGGCACTATGTTGCTTGGCAAGGATACTTCTCCATGAGAGATTCCCTCCCCATGAAAAATACCTCTGCGACGCCTTTAGGGGCTGGCGCTAAGCGCTCGACGCCATCCGCTGGTTTGCAGGCGTGGCTGCCTCGCCTGGTGTTGGCACCGTCGGTGGCCATTTCGCTGTTCTTTGTTTACGGCTTCATGCTGTGGACCTTCGTGCTCTCGCTAACCAGCTCGCGCATGCTGCCCAGCTACGACTTTGTCGGCTTTGGTCAATATGCACGCCTGATGGCAAATGAGCGCTGGTGGGTCGCCTCGACCAACCTGATGATTTTTGGCGTGCTGTTTGTGGTGATTTGCCTGGTGATCGGTTCGCTGCTGGCGATACTGCTCGATCAGAAAATTCGCCAAGAGGGCGCACTACGTACGATCTATCTTTACCCCATGGCGCTGTCGTTTATCGTGACCGGGGTGGTGTGGAAATGGCTACTCAACCCGCAGCTGGGCATTCAAGCCATGGTTCAAGGCTGGGGCTTTGAGTCGTTTCGCTTTGACTGGATTGTCGATCCGGATAGGGCCATTTATACCCTGGTGATTGCCGCCGTATGGCAGGCGTCGGGCTTTGTGATGGCGCTGTTTTTAGCCGGGCTGCGGGGTATCGACGACAGCATTATTAAAGCGGCGCAACTAGATGGCGCCAGCTTGCCGCAGATTTATTGGCGCGTGGTGATGCCGTGCCTGCGCCCGGTGGTGTTTAGCGCGGTGATGATTTTGGCCCATATCGCGATCAAGAGCTTTGACCTGGTCGTCGCGCTTACCGGTGGTGGGCCTGGCTACGCCACCGATCTACCCGCCACCTTTATGTACGCTCATGCCTTTACCCGGGCGCAGATAGGTTTGGGCTCTGCCAGCGCCATGCTGATGTTGGGCGGCGTGTTGGCGATTTTGATTCCTTATCTCTACTCCGAATTAAGGAGCCGCAAGCATGGCTAATGTGATTCGTCGTCAGACGCCCGCTGCGCGGCTGGGTCGTGGCCTGCTCTATGGCGTGCTGATCCTCGCTGCGCTGTTCTATATTCTACCGCTGGTGGTCATGCTGATGACCTCGGTGAAGCCGCTAAGCGAAATCAGCGCCGGGTCGCTGCTCTCGCTTCCGCAAAATCCCACTTTCGCGCCGTGGACAAAAGCCTGGGGTGAAGCCTGTACCGGCATGCGCTGCGATGGAGTTGGCGGCTACTTCTGGAACTCCTTTGCGATTGTGATTCCAGCGGTGCTGATATCCACCACCATTGGCGCTCTTAACGGCTACGCGCTGACCAAGTGGCGCTTTAAAGGGTCTGAATTAGTCTTCGCATTGATGCTGTTTGGCTGTTTTATTCCCTTTCAGGTGGTGCTGCTGCCCATGGCGCAAACCCTCGGCTGGCTGGGTATCTCCAGTTCCCGCGCCGGTTTGATTCTGGTTCACGTGGTCTTTGGCATTGCCTTCACCACGCTGTTTTTCCGCAACTTCTACGTGGGTATCCCTAACGAGCTAGTCTCGGCGGCGAAGTTGGATGGCGCGGGCTTTTTCCGCATTTTCTGGCGTATTCTGCTACCGGTTTCAGCGCCGATCATCGTGGTGTCGGTCATTTGGCAGTTCACCCAAATCTGGAACGACTTTCTGTTTGGGGTGGCGTTCTCGGCCCACAACACCCAGCCCGTTACCGTGGCGCTCAACAACCTGGTGAATACCTCCACCGGCGTTCGCGAGTACAACGTGGATATGGCGGCAGCGATGATTGCCGCGCTGCCCACCCTGGTGGTGTACGTGCTGGCGGGAAAATACTTCGTGCGCGGGCTGACAGCAGGCTCCGTGAAAGGCTAATAACAACTAGGTGAGGGGCAACCATTTCTAGAAGGTCAGAAGCAGCCCTCCGCGGGGGCGCTGTGAACCCATCCATGGGCGCTACTTTCGCCATCCATGGCGAAAGACCCCCGCTACGGGCTACTTCTGACCCTCCAAATGAGTGGGTTTTGTCAGTCGCTTTACAATAGGATTTTCATTATGGCAGCGTTAGAAATCCACAACGTGCGCAAAGAGTTCGGCAGCGAGCGGGTGCTCAAAGACGTCAGTATTTCGATCGATTCCGGCGAGTTCCTGATTCTGGTTGGCCCCTCGGGCTGCGGTAAATCCACGCTGATGAATGCCATTGCCGGGCTTGAACCGGTGACCTCCGGCAATATTTATATCGATGGTGAAGACGTCACCTGGCGCACCCCTGCAGATCGGGATATCGCCATGGTGTTTCAGTCCTACGCGCTTTACCCCAGCATGACAGTGCGCCAGAACATCAGTTTCGGGCTTGAAATGCGCAAGGTGCCCAAAGCCGAGCGGGAAGCGGCCGTAGAGCGTGTGGCCGACCTACTGCAGATCACCCATCTGCTGGAACGCAAACCTGCCCAGCTCTCCGGCGGGCAGCGCCAGCGCGTGGCGATGGGGCGTGCTTTGGCGCGGGAGCCCAAGGTGTATCTGTTCGACGAGCCACTCTCCAACCTGGACGCCAAGCTGCGCGTGGATATGCGCACCGAGATCAAAAAGCTCCACCAGCGCCTGGGCACCACCATTGTTTATGTGACACACGACCAGGTCGAAGCCATGACCCTGGCCGACTGCATTGCGGTGATGCGCGATGGACATATTCTGCAGCTGGGCTCGCCGGATGAGGTCTACAACAACCCGGTGGATATGTTTGTGGCGGGTTTTATGGGCTCGCCGTCGATGAACTTTATTCGCGCGACTCTGGAAGATAACAACGGCGGTTATCAACTGCGCATTATCACGCCGGGTGAGGATGAGCTGGTGCTACCCTGGCCAGAAGAGCGCATCGCCGCAGAGATGGCCGAACGGCTTAACCAGTCGGTCATTCTTGGCCTACGCCCAGAGCACTTCAGCGAAGAGGATGAGCGGTTAACGTCCCAAGCCGAAGGAACGCTGCTAAGCGCCAGTGTGGCGGTGGTAGAGCCTACCGGGGCGGATATCTTGCTGCGTTTACCCCTGGGCGAACAGGAAGTGACCGCCCGTGTTGGGCCTAAATGCGCGGTGGCGGCGGGGGAGCGCTTATCGCTGCGGGTTGATATGGGCAGAGCGATTCTGTTTGATGCCGAGACCGAGCAGCGTATTGCCTAAGCGCCTGGGTTCGAACTTGGTCTGAATAATTAGGCCCCTTGCTGATTGCAGCGAAGGGGCCTTTTTTTACACTTGTCTAACGGCGTCAGCTTCTGGTGTCACTTACGAATAAGCCGCAGCTCGCCATTGAGCGCCTTGATGATCGAGTAGCACATCAGCAGCATCACAATCGAGAACGGAATAGCAGTGGCGGTGACCCCGGCTTGAAGGGCGGTCAGACCACCGCCAATCAGCAGCACAATCGCGATGAGGCCCTCGATGACCGCCCAGAACATCCGCTGAGGCCGCGGTGCATCGATTTTGCCACCGGCGGTGATGGTGTCGATGACCAAGGAGCCGGAATCCGAGGAGGTGACAAAGAAGATCAGCGCCAGGACGATACCCAGGGTCGACATCAGGCCCGTCAACGGCAGTTCGTTCAACATGCCGAACAGCGATAGCTCAGGCCTGTAGTTATCGATCACATACTCTTTCACCAGGCTAGCCGCCGGGTCAGCATAGAGCTGTTCAAGCGCGGTTGAGCCAAAGACGCCCATCCAGATAAAGATAAACAGACTGGGAACCAGCAAAACGCACAGAATAAACTCCCGCACCGTGCGTCCCCGGGAGACGCGGGCGATAAACATCCCAACGAAAGGTGCCCAGCTAATCCACCAGGCCCAGTAGAAAATCGTCCAGGACTGACGGAAGGCATCGTCTTCACGACCGAAGGGCGCGGATAGAGGAATAAAGTCCGTCACATAGGTAGTAAGCCCCGACCAGAAGCCGGTGAGCGCCAAAAGCGTGGGGCCAGCGAAGAGCACGAAAAAGAAGAACAGAACGGCCAGAATCATGTTGATCTCAGAGAGCTTCTTCAAGCCACCCTCAAGACCGCGCCAAACCGACACCAGTGCTACCGCCGTCACTAGAATGATAACGATAACCTGGGTCAAGATGCTGACTTCCAGGCCAAAGACGAAGTTCATCCCCGCATTGGCCTGTTGGGCGCCGAGCCCGAGCGAGGTGGCCAGCCCGAACAGGGTGGAGAACACCGCGAGAATATCGATCACATGACCCCACCAGCCCCAGACACGCTCACCGAGAATGGGAAAGAAGGCCGAGCGAATCGAGAAAGGCAGCCCCTTGTTGTAGGTAAATAGCCCCAGCGCCAGTGCCATGACGATATACACCGCCCAGCCATGGATACCCCAATGGAGATAGGTACCCGCCAGACCCATGGCGCTGGCGTCATCAATAGCCGCTTGGTTCAGCGCCCCATCGGCTCCGAAGGGCGGTGTGATGCCCAGGGGGAGCGAGACATTGGCGTGGTAAACCGGTTCGAGCACGCCGAAGAACAGCAGGCCGATACCGATGCCCGCGGTGAACAGCATGGCGAACCAGGAGAGATAGCTGTGATCAGGCCGGGCATCGGCCCCGCCCAGTCTGACGGAGCCATAGGGCAGAACCACCAGCGCTAAGCAAAACAGAATAAAGAAATCGACCAGAATCATGAAATACCAATCCAGCGTGCCCGTCGAGAAGGCAACAATGGACTGAAAGACGCTCTCCGCTCGTTCTGGAAACAGCAGGGTGAGGACGATGAAGATAGC
The DNA here is from genome assembly GCF_059448525.1 of Vreelandella sp. ssv. Classification (NCBI taxonomy): domain Bacteria; kingdom Pseudomonadati; phylum Pseudomonadota; class Gammaproteobacteria; order Oceanospirillales; family Halomonadaceae; genus Vreelandella; species Vreelandella sp. ssv. Next base: position 1,118,416 of record NZ_CM182545.1, read on the forward strand.
GGAGGCAAGCGCGGATACCACAAAAACGCGGTTGTGGATATCGAAACCAATGGGGCCGAACTGCCCCTTGATATTGTCCTGACCGACGACATAGTCGGTCTGCATGTCGCTCGTTACCGCAGGCGATTCTGAATTATCGGGATGGTTCATACACTACGTCTCCTCATTGGAGGATGCTATGTTAAACATTCATCATGAGGATAAGTAGCGTTGAATCCCATCTTATGACCGAAAAGAGACTTGTTTTCGGTTACTTCATTGGCGGCTTTGCGGCACCGTTTCTTTGTCGAGCCGCTTGATCTGCCGCCAAAGGTCTTGTCGAAGGTCAGCGATTTTAGGTTGCTCATCAGGCGTAAAAGGCACCGGGCGGCAGAGTCGCTGGGCGCGAAGCCCCAGTCGTGCGCTCAGCAATCCGGTGGCCAGACCTTGACCCGCACGGGCGGAAAGGCGCCCGGCTAAATCCAGTGAGAGCATATCCATGCTGGCGTCGGTGGCCAGTTCACTGGCACCCGCAAAGGCCATGTTATGCAGTACGTTACGAAATAGCCGCAGGCGGCTGGCGTAGCCGAGCTCAAGGCCATAAAGGCGGCAGAGTCGATCCACCATTGCCATGCTGCGCCAGGCCACTAGCGCCATATCCACCAGCGTTAGCGGACTGATCGCGACTATGATGGCCGTTTCGCCGGACATTCGGGTAATCAGGCGCTGGGCCTCACGGTCACGCGGCGCTAGCAGGTGATAACGCAGCAGGGTCTGGATCTCCTCACCACTATGGTGGGGTTGGCAAGCGCGTTGAAAGGCCAGCCAGTATGGGTCATCGTCGGCGAGTTTAAGTTGGCGTCTCAACTGCTCGGCCATGGCCCGGGCCTGCTTGGGTGAGCGCAGCGGCAGCTCGGCAAGGTCGCTGCGTAGTTTGTCGTGGCGCTTGAGACGGCGCAAACGCCCCAATTCTTTCAGCAGTGAAACGCCCCCTAGGCCAATCAGACTGATCCCGAAAAACTGCCAGGCAACGGCGAGCCACTGGGACTGAGCCATCGCATCAGGAATGCCGGTGACCAACTCAGCCGTGCCTAGTCCGGCACCGCCCACCAGGGCAAATATCAATCCCCAGCGGCGTTTACGCGGGGCACCTAAACTGGCAGCAGGTAAGGCTTTATCTTCGGGAAGAGGCGCCAATGGATGGTGCTCGCTGGTGCCAGCAAAGGCTTCACGTTGGCGCAAAGCCGAAGCTGTTTCGGCGGCATCTTCCGGCGTGTCATCCAGCGTAAATTGGCGCCGTGGCTGTGGGGTGGTCATGTCAGTTTATCTCCAATCAGCCAGTCGATGGCGGCGTCCATGCGGATATGATCCAGCGCTTCCGAGGTGGTTTGCATCGGGCGAAAGCCGGGGAAGTCAAAGCCCTGCTGCTGCCAAAAATCGGCAGTAGGCAGTCGGGGGGGCACATCACCGGGATACACCAGTATGTCTTCCCCCTCCAGAGTAGTGCCGCGTAGGGCTGGTGAGCGCTTACCTTCGTGGGTGACTTCGCGGGCCTCGGTGGCGCGAATCGCTGCCAACGAGAGCGCTTTAACCGGTACGCTGGCAAAGCGGAGATCTTTGAGAGGCTCTGCCAGCAGGGCCTCTAACAGCTGCACCAAGTGGCCGTGTTGATCGGGGGTGACGTGGTCGGCTTTGGTCGCCGCAATCGCCAGCCGGTCAATCTTGGGTGCGAACAGGCGCGTGAGCAGGCTGCGTTTTCCGTAGTCGAAGCTGTGCATTAATTGGCGCAGGGCGCGGGAAAGGTCTTCAAACCGTTCTGGCCCAGCGTTCAGCGCGCCAAGCACATCCACCAGCACGATCTGGCGGTCAAAGCGGCGGAAGTGATCGCGATAAAAGGGTTTCACCACCTGCTGCTGATAGTAGCGAAAGCGTGCGGCCAGGGTCGCGTAAAGGCTGTTGGCAGGCAGTGCTTCCAGCGTTTCTCTAGAGGTGTTGAGTTGAGAAGAATTAAGCTGTGGCAGCGGGAAAAACTGCAGCACAGGGGCTCCTTCAAGTTCGCCCGGCAGCAAAAAACGCCCTGGCTGCAGGTCGGAAAACCCCGCCTGCTTGGCACGACGCAGGCCTTGAGCGTACTCCTCGGCCAGGGCCGCGAGCTGAGCCTCATCCGCTTCGCTTGCAGGGTCGAGCTTTTCCACCGCTGCCAGCCACTCACTGAACAGGCCTCGTCGCTGTTCTCCTGCGTATAGCGCTTGAGCCTGGCTCCAGCTATAAAAGTCATGTTGCAGCAGCGGTAAGTCGAGCAACCACTCGCCGGGATAGTCGAACAGATCCAAGGTGAGGTGGGCTATTTCAGGGGTTAGCCAGCCGCTGCGGGCAGGGCGATAGCGCAGTTGTAAACGCAGCTCGCTGATGCCGCGGGTCGGCTCCGGCCAGCGCGGCGGCGTATCGCGCAGGGCGGCCATGCCAGGGTCATAGGGAAAACGTGGCACGCCCAAATCGGGCTGGTTAAGCCGCTGAGCGCCAAGCAGGCGGTCTTCCCTGGCCGCGGGCAGCAAATCGAGCCGCGCCTCAACGCCAGCATGACGCAGTTGATTGACCAGCGACGTCAAAAACGCGGTTTTCCCCGCCTGAGAGAGGCCGGTAACCGCTAAGCGGAGCTGGCGATCCCTTCCGCGCTCCAACAAATTGCTCAGTTCGCGACTTAACGGCTGGCGCATCCTATCGATCCCTTTGTGGCTCTTGCCTGCTTGACGCTGTCTAGTCTCACTTCAAAGAGATAAGGTCAGCATAGTCTTCATTGTCGAAACATTAATACCAGTTGCGAAAGCATCGGTAGGGTGGCGATCAAAAAGCCAACCCCTGCCAATAAGTAGCCTGGCCAACGGCGGGTCATCTTCTGCGCCAGGGTCAGGCCTACCAAGCACACCACCATACCGATTAAATTAAAGGCCAGGGTGGCTGCCTCTAGCCATTGCTGCGGGTCCATCGGGTCTCCCTAGCTCAAATGATAATGAGCGCATGGTAGCAAAGCGTTAATGAACCGAAGATTAACCGCGGCTGAGGGTGGTGCCTAACAAGTGCTGCGCGCCAGGGACCAGCCAGACCGGGTCTAGGCGCGTATTGGCGGCTTCAACGCAGATAAAGTGGCGTGCTGCTTCAGCAGGTGTATCGCCGGGAAGGTCATCGTTGGGGTGCCACACCACGGTGGAGTCGCTGGACTGCTTGCCGATACGCAGGCTGCGCTCGCCATCGTTGAGCAGCACAGCTTCATTGGTGTGGTAAATGCGGTCAACGGCACCTTGAACGGCCAGCGTACCTTGTTGTTCACTTTCCGCAAAGTCGCGCAGTTTGTCGAGATAGCGCGCGCCTGAAAGGCCTTCCAGACGGCACTGATGAATATCAGCAACGGCGAGGTAGGTGTGCAGCGCGCCACTGGTTTTAACGGGTGTCTCGCCAACGTTTTCACTGATCAACTCAACGTTAAGCCGCTGCGCATTGGCTTGCACCACTAAACGCGCGGTGAGCTGTGTATGCAAGGGCTGTTCGGGAGAGAGATGGACTTCAATGCCATCGGCATGCTCATCGACCGCGTCTAAGCGCCAGGCAGCGTGACGGGCAAGACCATGAAACGGGCCGTCACGGTTAGGGCTTTCATCGGCATAGCGCTCGTCGGCAAACCACGGCCAGCACAGCGGGATGCCTCCGCGGATAGCCCCTGGCAGCACTTGCGGTGTCGGTGTCAGCCATAGCCAATCGGTGTCGTCTTGAGGACTGAAATGAAGCACTTGTGCGCCTTGCAGGCTGATCACCAACTCACCCCACGGCATATTGAAAAGCACCACATCGCGGCCTTCCCAGCTGGCCGTTTGCTGACCGTTTGTGCTTTTAACCAGTTGTTTGAGCGAGTCGGGAATCATGAATTTTCCTTTAAGAGTTGCCAAGCATCTACACCAATAGGCGCCGAACAGTAACGCTGTGTGCTATGGTAGAACAAGCACGACTGGTGGTAAAACACGTACTAACATGCGTAGCTAAACCCCGTAATTGAATTGGTATTTGAACCAGTACTTAAGATAGTAAGGAGACTATATGGGCTTTATTGCATGGTTAATCATTGGTGGCTTGGCTGGCTGGATTGCTGGCAACATCATGCGCGGTGGCGGTTTCGGCATTCTGGGTAACATTGGTGTCGGTATCGTTGGTGCCGTTATTGGCGGTTTTTTGTTCAGCCTTTTAGGACTCTCTTCCGGTGGCTTTATCGGTTCGCTGGTGACGGCAATCGTAGGTGCCGTGGTGCTCCTGTGGGTGATTAGTAAGGTTAAAAAAGCGTAGCTGTTTAGCTGTTACCCGTTTGACGACCGCCCGGCCTTGTGCCGGGCGGTGTCGTTTTATACTGATGCTATCGGTGTTTCGCGCCACTTCCGTTACACTGGGAGGCTTTATTCCGGCGTTTTGTCGGTGCCATTGTGTTTTTGTCGAGGTGCCTCTTGATCGACGCGTTAAATGCCTGGTGGGCCCAACAGCTCGTGCTGTGTGATTGGGCGTTTACTCCTCATCCTCTGGCGGTCGATGCTGGTGCTGCTGAGCAGCGTTTGCTGCAACTGGGAATTACCGACCGGGGAGAGCTGGCCGAGCAGCTGTTTCACGGCCTGGGTGCACCTGCCGGCCATGCCGATCGACTATTGAGCGCTCTCGAGTGGGCTGCGCTTGCTGGCGCGGCGGGCTGGCTGGAAGCAGATCAGTCACGCGCCTGGGCGCACCACTTAACTCGTCGAATTACCAGTGATTACAGCGATCTGCGCGCATGGCTCGCCGATCTGCGTCGCGCACTGGGTGCAAAAGGCTGGGAAGGTGACGCTGATGACCGCTTTATCGATGCCTGCCAGGCGCTGGCCAATCTCGAAACCGATGGCGAAGGCGTGACATGGGAAGCACTCGAACATACCCTGGCTAAACTTCCTCCCCCTATTTCCCTTTGGCCGCAACAGCCAGCGGCTCAGAGCTGGCGGCTATGCGCGCTGTTTCGGCCGATCATCGTCTATCCCGCAAGCCACACCGACTGGCCCGACGCCGCCGATTGGCTGGCCCATGTGTGGGATGTTCATGACCGCGATGCGCTGCTTGGCGTAATGCTCTGGCTTGGCGCCCAGGGCGAGCGCCAGCGCTGGGATATCGAAGCCCGCGAACTATTGAGTATGGACAGTGCCCAGCGTATGGAGTGGCAGCGTAGCGTAGTAGAAGAGTCGCCGTATGCGCCCGTATTGAATAAATTCGTGACCGAAGGTGAGCCGCTTGAGTGGGCCGCCTGGGACTGGCTGCGGCTTGTCGAGCTGGCCTGGGCGGGAGCTTGCTGTGGTTGGCTCAGTCAGGATGAGGCCGATGACTTGGCGGGACACGGCGCCGATTTGATCAGCCGCCGTTACCATGACTGGTACGCCGTCCTTAACGCTTACGGGCGGGGACAAAGCCTGTTTGATGGCATTGACCGACGAGGAAAAACACCCAGCGCGCGTCATCAGTTGTTGTTACATAGCGCTTACAGCCCCTGGAGGAAGCCGCCGGGGGAGCTCTTGGACGAAGCTACGCGAAAGGCATCTCAAGCGCGCATTCGCCAGTGGCGCAACACCTCCCATCACTGGCTGCTGGCAATGGCCAGCGTACGCGAACCGGATGTGATGCTGCGCCAAATAGACCCTTCAGCTGCACTTCCGGAAGAGCAGCGTGCCGATGCGGCGCTCTATTTGCAGGAGTCGCTTGGTCTGCACGCCGATGAAGGTGCGCATGCATTGGCGCGCTACTGGCTACCTGCTCAGGCGCATCATCTTAACCAATTGGCGGCTGACGCAGTGCATGGCGTTCTGCCACCCTCGCAAAGTTGGTTTGGCCAACCCACACCGGATGAGCTCAAACAGCGTAATGCCGTCAAGGGGGTGAGTCGCCACGCGGCCACTATCCATATGGCCGAAAAATTCGCCTTCTATCTACATATGTCCCTCGACAGCGGCTTACTCGATCGTGCGCCGTTAATGGAGTACGCAAGTGCGTTACGCAGCTGTCTGTGTCGATTTTACCCCAATGCCAAGCGCTTGCTAGATGCATGGTTTGCGTGGGAGAGCTGCCTGCCCGAGCCCGAACATGCATCATTAATTAATGAAATTATTTGGCATATTGAAGATCCTGGTAGCCTGTTCCACTGGCTTGATTGGCGCCACGACGCTTGGTGTGAGCCTGGTAGCCGTCCCACGTTGAGTCACTTTACCGCCATGTCACTGGTCGGGCCGTTGAACAGTGCCGTGTGGAGTGAACCGCAGCCCGAAAGCGCCCGCGAGTGCGCTGAAATCCGCGAATGGGTAGAGAGCCATTACCACTTGAACAGCGCTGCGGATATGCAGGAGTTTTTGACCTACATGCTCGAAGCGGGAGATCGCCAGGAGTATCAGATTAACTACGCTCCTTACACCCTCAACACAGAGCGTTTAAGCGCTGAAATCGCCATTCTTGAATCTGGGGATTGTGCTGAAGACGAGCGCCACCATCTGCTTCGTTTATGTCGGGTGCGTGATAACGAAGATGGCTGTAATGACGTCGATATGGCGGCCTGGGATATTGCCCAACTGGTCGATTTGGCGATTGCCGCACGGCAGCTCGGTTGGCTTGATAGCACTGCATTTGCCACCGTATTAGATCGTGCTTACCAGCTTGCAGCGGATCACTATGCCGGTTGGCAAGAGTATGCCATGGGTATGTATTCTGGCTTCTCGTTTTTTATGGGCGAAACCCCAGAGCGAGAGAGCTTTTTAGCCGGTTTTCGCCAGGCGTTGGTGGCTTGGGTATGCGGCGCGCCGGTATTGGCCGGACCATGGGCCAGTCTCGATTTTCCGGGCAATAAACCACGCCATTTTGCGCCACTACATATTGATACACTGCCGGGCGATCAGCGCACCTTACATTAGGCTCGCCAAACATAGGATAACTAGCTTATAGTCATGCGTGGAAAAATGAGTTTTGTCATACCGATCCCTTATCAATGTCACGAGGTTAATCGCATGGTTGCGTTGCCACGCCCCGCTGTGACCGCTGTTCGTGTTGTAAGTGTTTGTTTTATAGTTACATTGGTTGCTGGCTGCGCAGGTTCTTCTCGACAGAGCAACATGCAGGCTCCTGATAACTACTTCTCTATGTCGTTGCCGGGAATGGGGGCGGATCCGCAAAAGTCGCCGGTTGATCCCATCGATGCACAATTGCGCAGTATGCAAGTACCGCCACCAACGGTTGTTCGCGAGGCGCTACTGGCCCAGCACCAGCGCTGGGCAGGAACGCCTTATCGGATTGGCGGCACGTCAGAAAGAGGAATTGACTGCTCAGCCCTGGTACGCAATGTTTATCGTGACACCTTTAATTTAGAGCTTCCGCGTTCCACTAGTGGGCAAATACACGAGGGACGCCCGATCGACCGCCAAGAGCTGCAGGCGGGCGATCTGGTGTTCTTCAGCCCTCCAGGTAGATATAACCATGTCGGCATTTATGTCGGTAATGGCTATTTTCTCCATGCCTCGACTTCGAAAGGGGTGATTATTTCCAGCCTGGATAACAGTTACTGGCGGCGCTACTACTGGCAGGCGCGTCGCGCTCTGGAGCCAACGCACCTGGCCCAACTGGGTGGTAGCGTTTTCCAGTAGCCAAATAGACCACTTTTAGGAACGGCATGATTGAAGCCAAAACGCGCGCCTGGTGGCGCGCCACCTTGGCGCTTTGCCTCGGCTCATTTCTGGTTTTTATTAATCTCTATGCACCGCAGCCGCTACTGCCAGGGTTAAAGGAGACGTATGATGTCTCAACCCTGGGGGTCAGCCTGATCATGTCAGTATCAACCCTCTCCCTCGCCTTGGCACTACTGGTATTCGGGCCCCTCTCGGATGCCATTGGTCGCGAAGGTATCATGCGTATAACACTGCTGCTGGCAGGCGGTTGTTCCATTGCTTTGGCTTTCGCGCCCACCTTTGAAAGCCTGTTACTGCTTCGCCTGGTGCAAGGCTTTGTGCTGGGTGGGCTGCCGGCAGTGGCTATCGCCTGGATGGGTGATGAGTTCGAGAAGCCGGCGCTATTAAGTGCGGTGGGGCTCTATATTGGCGCCAATTCACTCGGCGGAATCAGTGGGCGCATTGTCGGCGGGGCCGCTGCCGAAGTGGGTGGCCCCACCGCGGCATTTCTTGCGGTAGGGATCATGACGCTAATCGGCTGCGTCGTATTTTGGCGTCTGTTACCCAATAGTCGCGCCTTTACGCCCCAGCGCTTCGAGCTACGCAAAGCGGCAAGCGATTTAGTCAATCACCTGCGTAACCCGGTGCTGCTCGCTGCTTACTGCCTGGGTGGCATCAACTTCCTGATTTTTATCAATCAATACAGTTATATCACCTTTCGGTTGGCGGCAGTGCCGTATCAATTAGCCGCCAGTGGCCTGGGGCTGATCTTTTTGACCTATCTCGGCGGTACCTTCGGTTCGATGATTTCCGGGCGTCTGGCTGGGCGGTTTTCGCCTGCGGCGTGCATGATGATGGGGGTGGTGATTTTAATGCTGGGCACAGCGATTACTTTAGCGGATTCGCTGCTGCTGATTATCGTCGGTTTAACCGTCAATGCCTTCGGCTTTTTCCTGACACATTCGCTGGCTTCCAGTTGGGTAGGGCGTTATGCCGAGGGGGCACGGGGCAGCGCCTCGGCGCTCTATCTGGTGTTCTACTATGTGGGTGCCAGTCTGGGTGGCTTCTGGCTGGAGCCGTTCTGGCGCTGGGCTGGCTGGGCGGGGGTGAGCATCGGTTCGTGGCTACTGCTGAGTATCACGCTGATAATTGCCTTCGCCCTCTGGCGTTTTGAGCGTCGCCACGCGGTTGGCTAACCTTCACCAGCTGCACGCATCGATGCCGAGCGCAGGTTTCCGCGAGGGCGCTGTGAACCCCTCCCTGGGCGCTACTTTCGACATCTGACCGCCAGGGATGGCGGAAATGCCGGAATGGTCGGGAATATTTTTCCGGCCATGTCGAAAGACCCTCGCTTCAACCTGCCCTGACATCAGCTACCATGGCTTCAATTGACCTTCGCTTAAGTGCAAGCGCTGTGGGCAGAGCTGTTCCAGTAGGGCGATGTCGTGGCTAATCACCAGCACGCCAAGCTGGCGTTGTTCCGCCTCCCGTTTTAGCGCCTGCCAAAGCTCAAGTTGGGTAATCGGGTCGAGCATGGTGGAGATTTCATCGGCGACCAGAAAGCGAACTTCCGGCGCGAGCGCCCGCAACACGCATACCCGCTGCAGCTCTCCCCCCGATAACGATTGTGGAAAGCGCGAGCGCCATTTTGCTTGTACACCGAACGCTTGGCACTGTGTGTCAGAAGGCACCCAGGCTTCGCGCAATATTTTACCTACCCGCCAGCGTGGGTTCACCGCCAGCTCCGGCGACTGCGGTAGCCACTGCACGGGCTGCACGCCGCTTTTCGGTAGCGCCTCGCCATCCAGGGTGACATCACCCGCCTGGGGCGCTAAGTAGCCCGCGAGCAGTTGGCCCAGCGTTGATTTACCCGCGCCAGAGTTGCCGCTTAACCCTAGCCACTGACCCGCGCCCAGCGTGAGCGAAACGCCCTGGAGAAGCGGTGCGCTGGGTGAAAAGTGAAAACTAAGCTGGCGTGCTTTAAGCAACGTTTACCTCCTGTTCTCGCCTGCTCATTTCGGTTATTGCAAAAGCGTTGTCCGGCAGCGCCAGCCACAATGCCCGAGCATAAGCATTGGTAAGCGAAGCGCCGCCGCCTTGAAAGGCGCGGGCGGGGGCCGTTTCAACCTGCTGACCATCACGCATGATGGTAACGCGATCAGCAATCGGCAGGGCGTGGCGCAGGTCATGGGTAATTAATATCACCGTTTTGCCTTGCTCAGCCAGTCCGCGCAGCGTATCCAAAACACGCTGGCGCTGGTGAGGGTCAAGACCCACAGTGGGCTCATCGGCAATCACCAAGCGGGCCTGGCTGACATGGGCCATAGCCGTCAATACGCGGCGGGCCATGCCGCCGGAAAGCTCGTGGGGGTAGGCCTGCTGGGCGTGAGCATCTAGCTGGTAATGGTCTAAGGCTCGTTGGGCGGAGTGTCGAGCGTGACGTGACGATTGTCCGGCGCGCTGGGCCGCCCAGGCCACTTGGCGTTTAGTGCGCGCCAGTGGGTCTAGTGCGTTAAGCGACTGAGGAATAAGCGCCAGCTCACGACCACGAAGCTGGCGTTGGCGAGTTTCGTCGAGCAGTTTTCCTTGGTAGTAAAGCTGTCCATTCAAACGAGCAGCTGTGGGTAGTAAGCCCATAATCGCATAGGCCAACAGGCTTTTTCCGGCGCCGGAGGCACCCACCACTGCATGTACCTCGCCAGAGCTAAACGTTAGTGAAAATGCATTCAGGCAGGTGGCCCATTCACGCTTCCACCAGGCGACATATAACGGTAACTGTAGCGACAACTGATCAATGGTTAACACGGTAAACCTCCCATCAGTAATCTCCTTAATAGTGCTAAAGGGCCCGGCGTAAATGATTGGAAAGGCGCTCGAATCCCAGCACCATCAGCAGCAGCCCCAAGCCTGGAAATACCCCCAGCCACCAGTAACCGCCGCTCAGGTAGCGCATGGCATCAGCCAGTAGTACGCCAATAGCGGGCTGGCTGGGGCTTAATCCAAAGCCCAAAAAGGTCAATGCGGCTTCGTGCAGAATCGCATGAGGAAACAGCAGTAACGCGCCGACCAAACAGTGGGGTACAAGGTGGGGTAGCAGGTGGCCGTGGAGCACAAACCAGCGTGATTTACCGAGTGCCCGGGAGATGCGCACATAAGGCGCCTGACGCAACTGCCATAGCTCGGCGCGCAGCACCCGTGCCAAGCTTGGCCAGTGGGTGACGGCCACGGCAATAATCACCGCTTGGGTGCCGCCGCCCAGTGCAAAGGCGATCAGCATTAATAATATGAGATGCGGTACGCTAAGAAGCGTATCGATCAGCAGGTTCACCAGTGCATCCAGCCTGGGCGACAGCGTGGCTAGCGCTGCCAAGCTCAGCGCAATCAGTGTACTCAATAGAGCGGCCAGGCAGCCCACCCAAAAGCTCAGTGCCAGCCCCGCCAGCGTCCGCGCCCATAGCTCCCGACCTAAGGCGTCAGTGCCGAGCCAGTGATCAACGCTGGGCGGTGCTAGCCGAGCATCAAACTGCATCAGCTGCGGCGAATCACCCAACAGCCACTGGCTAGCAATTAACCCCATCACCAGCAGGGTGGTAACACCCAGGCTTAGCGCGGCACGCAGACGTGGCTGTGAATGGATATTGGGCGGTGGATAGCTGGGAGGGTGGCCTGAGTTCATAGATCACCTGACGTGATACGAGGGTCGATAGCGCTATACAGGCTATCGGCGATCATATTACCGACGCTAACAAACAGCGCGGTAAAGAGCGCAATGCCCAGCAGGAGCGGAACGTCACTACGCAAGCCTGCTGCTACCGTGGCTTGCCCTAAACCGGGGTAAGCAAAGACTTGCTCGATTAAAATCGAGCCGCCAAAGAGCTCTCCCAGCGAGGCAAACGCAAGCGTAATCGCGGGTAAGCTGGCGTGACGGACGCCGTGCCGCCAAGCGATATCAAACCGGCCAGCGCCCTGGGCGAGGGCGTGGGTCGCCACCTCTGAGCGCATTAGCTCCAGCATGCGGGTGCGAGTATGCAGGGTGATATTGGCGATGCCCAGCAGTGCCAAAGTGATGACAGGCAGCAACAGATGATGCAGTCGGGAAGCGAGGGTGACATCTTGATTCAAGACCCCGGTGGGGCCCGCGCAGCAGGTGGGCGTCCAGCCCAGGGTCACCGAAAATAGCAGCACGGCGAGTATCGCCAGCCAAAAAGCAGGCGTGGAAGCGGTAACATAGGCATAGGTGCTAATGGTGTTATCCAGCGTGGAGCCCTCTTTAGTGCCTGCCACAACGCCTAGACTAAACCCCAGCAGCGCCGCGAGTAGCCAGGCGCTGCCCAGCAGCATGATTGAGCGCTGAAATCGCTGACCGATAACCTCGCTAACCGGCTGGTTATACACATGGCTCCAGCCTAAGTCACCGCTTACCAGTTGGCGCAACCAGTGGCCAAACTGAACGGCGGGTGGCGCATCGAATCCCCAGCGTTCAGCAATCAGTGCACGCTGCTCAGGGCTGACTTGGGCCATCTGCGGGCCAAGGTAGGCATCCACAGGGTCGACGGGCGAGACCATCATCAGCCCAAATGACACCAGGGCTACGCACAGCAGCACCAGCGTCAGGCGGCCCAGGCGCCTTGCAATAAACCGGATCAGTCGCACGTCCAGCGCCATTCGAGCAGGTTAGCGGTGATGGGCCAGCCGTGGCCGTGGGGAGCAACGCCAAGCTCGCCAACGTCTAAACAGGTGTTGGCAAAGTAAACGTGTTCAAGGTTAACCAGCCACGCCCAGCTGCTATCCCCGCGTATACCATAGCCAGTGGTGCCATCCCACTGGGCAGCGCGCCAGTACTGGTTAGCTTTTTCAAGACTCTCTGCGGCCTGGGCGGCATCTAAGTGTGTGTCCACTTCAGCATTGGCGTAGAAGCCGCTGTTATAAAAACCGTTGCCCGCATGCTGGCTGTGGAAAAGGTAATAAACCTCTTGGGGGCTGTGACTGCCAAAGCCGAACATGATGGCATCCTGGTGAAGCGCTTCACGCTGGATTTCATCCCAGTGGCGGCCTGTCGGCTGCATCTCAATCCCCAGTGGGCGCACCATGTCGGCGGCTACTTCCGCGAGTAGTTGCCGGGTGGTATCGCTGGCAGGGTAGGTAAGCCGGAAGCGGGCGCTCAGGCCATCTTTATAGCGCAGGCCATCGTCGCCTAGCTGCCAGCCTGCTGTATCGAGAAGCTCTTCAGCGCGGCTCATATCTGGTGCTTCAATTCGCTCTTCTTCACTACTCCAAGGCAACCCATCTGCCGGGCCAAAGGCGGGGCGACCGTAGCCATGCAGTGCCACCTCTACCAATGTCTGCCTGTCCACGGCGAGGTTAATCGCCTGACGAATCGCAAGATCCGCGGTCACGTCGTTGCCAATCGGTGCGCCGGAAGCGGCGTGTTCGCCATTTGCAGTCCGCATGGGGAAAAGAATGCCGCGATTATCAACACTCTCCATGGTGACTCGGTGCATATGCCCGGGGACATTGGCCGCCAACGCGGGGGGAATTGAAGCAATATCGACCTGACCTGCATGGGCCGCACTGAGCGTCGCGTCTTCACCGATAAACAGAAATACCAGACGGTCAAAGGCGGGTGGAGGGCCGTAAAAATAGGGATTGCGTTCAACTATCAGCTGCTCGCCTTCCTGCCACTCGACCAATTGGTACGGCCCTGAACCAATAGGATGACGGCCATACTGCTCGCTGTATCCGTTGTCCCGCTCGGCATTGGGCACGATTCCTAACGTTAATAGTTGATCGATAAAGGTAATGCGGGGAGCGCGCAGGCGAAGCGTAACGGTATGATCATCAACGGCATTGGCCTCTTCGAGTGCACTCAAGTCTGCGCGCCCGCCAGCCTGCGCCGCCGTATTGAAGGTGTAAGCTACATCTTCAGCGGTCAGCGGCGTGCCGTCGGAAAAACGGGCATCATCGCGAAGTGTTAGCGTCCAGGTTAGGCGGTCTTCAGAGAGCGACCACTTTGTGGCCAGCTCTGGCTGCGGTGCAAGATTCTTGCCCCGTGAAAGCAGCGTCGACTGAAACAGGGGATTGCCGTACTGGCCCCAGCCCAGTAGCGGGTCAAAGCCTTGTTCGGGTTCGCCACCAATCGCCAAAATTAACGACTCTTTTGCCTGCGCTGTGCTGACCGTGGCTAAACAACTTAGCGCTATACACAGTAAGATAGGCCGAGTTGGTTTAGTCATCGCTTTACCCTTTATGCTGTGAGCGTCACTAGTATGATGTTTTTACAATAACATCATACTAACGGTGGCAGCAGCACATGGAAAGCAGGTCTTATAAGAGGGGGTGTGAATGCAGCGTGTAACGGTAACGCTTGATGAGGAGTTGGTAGCAGAAGTTGATGCGCTAATGCGTGAGCGCGGCTACCAAAACCGCTCAGAGGCGATTCGCGACTTGACCCGCAGTGGCTTAAAACAGATAAAAGAAGAGGCCGCCCCGGACTCACCGTGTATGGGCGCGCTGGTGTACGTTTACGACCATGCCGCTCGTGAGCTATCTAAGCGCTTGACCCGTCACTCCCATGATCATCATGACCTCACGCTTTCGACCCTGCATGTGCATATCAATCATGACAGCTGCCTGGAAGTAGCGCTGCTCAAAGGGCAGGGGCGTGCGCTCAAACAGTTTGCCGCCGAAGTCATCTCATCGCGAAGCGTGCGCCATGGGCAGCTAGTGCTGATACCTGATGAATAAGCCCGCTTTCCCGTAGCCAAAAAAAAGGTGACCCGGAGGTCACCTTTTCTGATCGGTAGCGCGAGCGTTTTAGTGCTCTACGCCGCCTTCGCCGTGTACATGGCCGTGCTCAACTTCTTCAGCACTGGCTTCACGTACTTCAGCAATCTCAACATCAAAGTTGAGCTGCTGGCCTGCCAGCGGGTGGTTGCCATCGACAACGACCGTATCGCCTTCGACTTTCTTAACGGTAACCATCAGCGGGCCGCCTTGCGTCTGGGCTTGGAACTGCATGCCCGGCTCAATGCTTTCAACGCCTTGGAACGCATCACGCGGTACTTCTTGCATTAGCTGTTCTTGCAGCTCGCCGTAACCTTCTTCAGGAGAGACGCTAACGTTCAATTTTTCGCCAGCTGCACGACCTTCCAGCTCTTTCTCAAGGCCCGGAATAATATTGCCGGCACCATGGAGGTAGGTAAGCGGCTCACGGCCTTCAGAACTGTCTAGCACTTCACCTGCATCGTTAGTCAGGGTGTAGTGGAACGCGACAACCGAGTTTTGCGCAATTTGCATGGAATAACCTTTCGGTGAGTGCATGTCCCAATATGGTAACGCGTGTGCGCTGACTTGTCAGGGGGTAGCGGCGCTTTTTCGTACCCACCACTTTTGACGGTATTGCGCGCTAAGGTGACCAGGGATACCCTACGACCATCACTTATTCCTTTGCCATATCACTTCTGGAGCATGCAATGACGATCTTGATTATTTGGCTGGCTGCGTTTTGCCTAATTGCGTATTTTGTCAACGAGCGCTGGAACAAAGGTGTTAGCCAAGGGTTGGATAAGATGTTGCCCAGCGTTTTGAAGAGCCACGGCAGCAACCGCTATCTATGGGTTATAACCTTGGCAGTCCTGGGTGCAACGACACTGGTACAGCCGGTAGAGATGCTGTTAGTGGTATTACTGCTAGGCCTGATTGGCTTGGGTATCATGGCACTGGCTAGCTGGGCAGGTAACAAGACCCACCACTAAGAAGTTAATCGCTATAAAAAAAGCCCGGCCATCACATTTGAAGGCCGGGCTTTTTTCTACTTAGAGCACTATTTAATTGATAGCAATCAATTAATAAGGTGCAACACTCATGCTGGCGCCGCTGCCAATTAAACGTACGCGTTGACCAGCTTGGAACTGACGATCAGCACGCTGAACGACAACAACATCGGTACCGTCGTCACGGCGAATTTCCATTTCAAGCGCGTCAACGCGGTTAGTGGCGTCTTCAGCTGCCGTACCCGCGACTGCACCACCCAGTGCGCCTGCCACGGTTGCCAACTGACGGCCTGAACCGCCACCCACTTGATTACCTAGAAGACCGCCGATGATAGCACCGCCGCCGCTACCTAAAAGGCCTCCAGCGCGGCTGTCCGCTTGAATCTGTACCGGACGAACCGCCACGATGGTGCCGTAGGTAACGCTTTGGCCTGTTTTTGCTTGGTTGCCGCTATAGACATCGCCAGAGTAGCCGGATGTGTTAGCGCAGCCCGCTAAGGTGAGCATGCTCATGGCGGCGATAGGTAAAAGAAGACGTTTCATTAAAACCTCCTGGGTGTATTAATTTCTCTAGCAATCATCTTTACCACAGTCATGTTTCACACTGTCGTCTTTAGCAAAGACTTGGTATTGATCGCAGTTGTACAGTGCGGTTATAGAACGCTGTTCGTTAAAATAGCCGATGCAGACATCTTTGACCAGCCGTGGTTTGAAAAGATCAGCGCAGACAAAAATAATCGTTAGAAATAGTATAACGGAGAGTGTAACAGCGTATTAAGAAAACAGTGTGCAAATACGTATAACGAACTAAAAACAGGAGGCCGATGGGCCTCCTGATGTAGGGTGCAATGAGCAGTGTTTGTAAGTCGGGCCCACTAATTAACCAAATTGATTCATGGTGTTGTCTTTACCACCCGCTTTCAGCGCGGCATCACCATGGAAAAACTCTTTGTGGTCATCGCCGATGTTCGATCCCGCCATATCCTGGTGGCGAACCGTCGCGATTCCCTGACGAATTTCCTGGCGCTGTACGCCTTTTACGTAAGCCAGCATGCCTTCATCGCCAAAGTAGCCTTTCGCCAAATTGTCGGTGGAGAGGGCGGCCGTGTGGTAGGTCGGCAGCGTAATTAAGTGGTGGAAGATGCCCGCTTCGCGAGACGAGTCGCGCTGGAAGTTGCGCGTCCACTCATCGGCCAGCTGGCCAAGTTCGGTCTCGTCGTACTCGGCGCTCATCAGCTTGTCACGCTGGTAAGCTGAAACATCTTTGCCCTCTTCCTGCCACGCATCGAACACTTGCTGACGGAAATTCAGCGTCCAGTTGAACGACGGCGAGTTGTTGTAAACCAGCTTGGCATCCGGCACGACATCGCGAATTCGGTTAACCATGCTGGCGATCTGGCCTACGTGGGGCTTTTCGGTTTCGATCCAAAGCAGATCGGCGCCGTTTTGCAGGCTGGTGATACAGTCAAGAATAACGCGATCTTCCCCGGTGCCTGGCTTGAACTGGTAAAGGCCGGAGGCGAGGCGCTTGGGCTTGACCAGCTTACCGTTCTGCTTGATGACCACATCGCCGTTATTGATGTCAGCGGCGTTTTCGATCACATCGCCGTCGAGGAAGCTGTTGTACTGATCGCCGAGATCGCCAGGCTCGTTGGTGACAGCAATCTTTTGCGTCAAGCCTGCGCCGAGTGAGTCGGTACGTGCCACGATTACGCCATCTTCAATACCGAGTTCCAGGAAGGCGTAACGCACGGCGTTAATTTTGGCCAGGAAGTCTTCATGGGGAACGGTGACTTTACCGTCCTGATGACCGCACTGCTTCTCATCGGATACCTGGTTTTCCAGCTGGATGCAGCAGGCGCCCGCTTGAATAAATTTCTTGGCTAGCAGGTAGGTGGCTTCTGCGTTACCAAAGCCAGCGTCGATATCGGCAATAATTGGGACGATATGGGTTTCATAGTTGTCGATTTTAGCGACCAATTCCTGCTCTTTTGATTTGTCGCCAGCCTCTTTGGCTTCGTCCAGAGCGCGGAACAGGTGGTTTAGCTCCCACGCATCGGCTTGCTTGAGGAAGGTGTAGAGCTCTTCGATCAGGTTCGCGACGGAGGTTTTTTCGTGCATTGACTGGTCGGGTAGCGGGCCAAACTCGGAGCGCAGCGCGGCAACCATCCAGCCGGATAGGTAGAGGTAGCTACGCTTGGTGGTGCCAAAGTGCTTTTTGATCGAGATTAGCTTCTGTTGACCAATAAAACCGTGCCAGCAGCCTAGGGACTGGGTGTACTGTGCGGTATCGGCATCATAGGCGGCCATATCTTCGCGCATGATCTTGGCGGTGTAGCGCGCAATATCCAGGCCGGTGTGAAAGCGGTTCTGTGCACGCATGCGAGCGGCGTACTCAGGTTTAATGGCTTCCCACTTGCCACCTTGTGCTTCGCGTAGCTGGGCCATGGCTTTGATATCGTCGAGCAGTCCTGTCATGAGCTTATCCTCTTCGGTCGTGATCGTATTTTTGCAAATCAGCACTTGCTTATGCTGCACCTGCGAAGTTGTGTTCAGGATCATTGATTTTCGCAGTACTGTCTTTAAGCCAATCGTCTCTAAACCAATCGTCTTGGAGGCCAGAGACGCTAGTGCTAAAAACGTCTGATACAGCGTTGGAGGCTTGGTGAATCAATCACGCTGCTTTGACGCTGCAATGCAATAACTATCCACGAGGACGGCGCCTTCAACAATTGACACTTGGGGGCAGAAGGCGTTGTAACCCGACGACAAGGAGGTAGAGGAAGGGAGGGTTTGTGTAGTCGTTTTTCGTCAAGATGGCGGCAAGAGCGCATAAAAAAGCACTGCCGAAGCAGTGCTTGGGATCAATCAAGAGGGTTTTTTAATCGAGCGAAAGCGTCATTTCTCGATGAGGGATGGCCGCATCCAGAAACTCATCGCCATGAGCGATGAAGCCTAGGCGCTCATAAAATGCCAGTGCATGTACCTGGGCGCTCAGGGCCACTTGGGAGTGGCCCGCATGGCGTGCCGCTTCAATCGCGGCCTGCATTAGCAATACCCCAATACCTGTGCCGCGGGCGTTAGTGAGCACGGCGACGCGACCGATATGCCCGTCGGGCAGCAGTCGCGCGGTGCCTACCGGCTGCTGATCCAGCATGGCGAGAAAGTGCTGGCACACCGGATCCAGGCCATCCCACTCCTCGTCCTGTGGCACGCTCTGTTCTTCAATAAATACCTTGCGGCGGATCTCGCTGGCAGTCGGGCCCAGTGCCTCCCAACTGCCAGTACTAATGCGGGTAATCGCCATTAGTACTCCTCGCTGTCATCACCTTCATCGCTCATAAAGCCGAGGCTGCCGGTGTTAACCAACTGGGTGATGAGCGCAGCGGCACCGTCAAGCTCAAGGTCTTCGGCGTAAAGGGGCGTGGTGTCGGCTAGGCGCTTGGCTAACTCCGCCGAGCAGCTGTGGCCGTCACCATCCACAAATAGCGTGGTACCACTGGCATCGCTGCGCCATGCAAAGCGTGAGCCGGGCATATGGTAGAGCGGTTCGCCCTCTTGTAGTTGAGCAACAAGCGCTGCTTCGGTTAGCGGCGTTTCAAGCGGCACCACTTGATCAACGTATTTTGGCTGGGTCATGACCCGGCCAAACCACTGGGCGACTTGGGCCGGGTTATCCAGCGTCGACATAATCAGCTGACGCATACGCTCTACGGCGGCATCGTCTAACTCTCCGACCTGCTCGGCAGGCGCCATGCCCGCATCACTGTAACGCTGTGATGCAGGGAGCTGCTCACCCAAATAATCGGCATAGGAGGTAATCGCCTCATCAGCAGAGGGCGCGCGGAAGCCTACCGAGATGGTCATGCAGTCATCGCTTTGGCTAACGCCGTGGTGTGCCCAACCGGGAGGGAGATAAAGCATGTCGCCTGGGTCAAGCACCCAGTCGGAGTCCGGCTCTACGGTAAATTCTTTCAGGATGCGGAGGTCGATGCCTTGGATGATCGGCGCATCTTCCGGGAGCTTGCCGCCCAGCTGCCAGCGGCGATGGCCGCTGGCTTGGAGTAAAAATACATCGTATTGATCGATATGCGCGCCCACATTACCGCCGGGGGGCGCATAGCTGATCATGACGTCATCGAGCCGCCAGCGCGGCAGGAAGTCAAACTCGTCCAGCAGTGCTGCGACCGCAGGCACGTAATGGTCAACGGCCTGCACGAGAAGACTCCAGTTGCTCTCTGGCAGCCGTTCAAAGGTGGCTTCATCAAAGGGGCCGTGGGAGACCTGCCAAGGACCATCGGGGCCTTCCTCTTCGACCAGACGTGCCTCGACGCCAGGCTCGCAGGCGAGTCCAGCCAGCTCGTCGGCTTCAATCGGGCTAATGAAGTCGGGCATGGCGCCACGAATCAGCAGCGGCTTTTGCTGCCAATAATTGGCCAGAAAGTCTGCGGCGGTAAGGTCGCCCAGCAGTGTTAGCGGCTTATCGTGATGGTTCATGGCGTGTCCTGGTGTAGTGGTCGCAGCAACGTTGGTCACAGAGAGTTTAGCTGATGTGTCAGTGCTTCGGCTTGTGCCTGGGCATTACCAATATAGCTGGCCGGTGAGAGCGCCTTCAATTCGGTTTTGACCTCGCTGGGCAGCTCAAGGGTATCAATAAACGCCGCAAAGCCTGCCTGGTCGATACGTTTGCCTCGGGTCAACTGCTTGAGTTTTTCGTAGGGCTTCTCAATACCATAGCGGCGCATCACCGTTTGAATTGGCTCGGCGAGCACTTCCCAGCTGTTATCCAGATCAGCATCTAAACGCTCAGGGTTGGCTTCAAGCTTGCTGATGCCTTTGAGGCTGGCGTGGTAAGCAATCAAGCCATACGCCAGGCCTACACCAAGGTTGCGTAGCACGGTGGAGTCAGTTAGGTCGCGCTGCCAGCGGGAGATCGGCAGCTTTTGCGCAAGGTGGTTAAGCACCGCGTTGGCCAGGCCAAGGTTGCCCTCGGAGTTCTCAAAATCGATTGGGTTAACTTTATGCGGCATGGTGGATGAGCCAATTTCGCCCTCAACCGTGCGCTGCTTAAAGTAGCCCAGTGAGATGTAACCCCATACGTCGCGATCGAAGTCGATCAGGATCGTATTGAAGCGGCAAATGGCATCAAACAGCTCGGCGATATAATCGTGAGGTTCGATCTGAGTGGTGTAAGGGTTGAACGTCAGCCCCAATCCTTCCACAAAAGTGCGCGCATTGGCTTCCCAGTCGATCTCAGGATAGGTGGTCAGGTGGGCGTTATAGTTGCCCACGGCGCCATTGATTTTGCCGAGCACCTCCACCGCTTCAATCTGTTTAAGCTGGCGCTTAAGGCGATAAGCGACATTGGCCATCTCTTTGCCTAGCGTGGTCGGTGTGGCTGTTTGACCGTGAGTACGTGACAGCATCGGCTGGGCAGCGTGGGCAATCGCCAGCTTGGCGATTTCGTCAGCCACTTCGTGCATCGTAGGCAGCATGGCGTTAAGGCCATCGCTGAGCATCACACCGTAGGAGAGGTTATTGATATCTTCGCTGGTGCAGGCAAAGTGAATGAACTCGGTCACTGCATGTAGCTCGGCCTGACCTGCGATCTTCTCTTTCAGGAAGTACTCAACTGCCTTGACGTCGTGATTGGTAGTACGCTCGATCTCTTTAATCCGCTCGGCATCGCTGATCGAAAACTCACGAATCAACTGCTCCAGGAAGGCGGTCGCTTCAGCAGAGAGAGGTGGTACCTCGGTAATCTGAGCGTGCTCGGCCAGACGCTGTAGCCAGCGAACTTCCACAATCACGCGAGCGCGAATCAGGCCGAATTCACTGAAGTGTTCGCGCAGAGCAGCGGCTTTAGAGGCGTAGCGGCCGTCAACGGGGGAGAGGGCGGTCAAAGCGGAGAGTTGCATGGCATCGTTTCCAGGTTGTTCGGGAGCAAGTTAATCGAGAGCAAGTTGTTCAACATCGAATGCATCGGGCGCAGGTTGGTCGTATGCAATAGATCAATCGATTTGAGAGTGGCTTAACTAAGGCTGTCCAGTGCACGGCGCAGCGCTTTGCGCTGGAATACCAGCTTCCAGCGCCGCCCGCCTTGCTGGTGCCACAGTAGCCCAAAGCGAATACCGGCCATTAAACAGGCGCGTACGCGTTCAGGCATCATGCGGCTCTGCAACAGGGATGGATCGCCCTGTACCACAATACGGGTTTTAAACGTGGAGATCGTCTCTTGGTACGCTTCCCCTAAGCTGGCGACCACGTTTTCATGAGTAGTGCCGAAGTGTTCGGCCTGACCCTGGATGCGAGTAAGCTTTTGGCCCAGGGAATCCATCATGTCGTTATTGGTGCGCAGCTTATTCATCAGCATTAGCAGTGAAAAGCCGTAGCGCAGCACCACCGGGTTCGCCTGTTTGCGCCCCACTAAGGCTTCTAACGTATCCAGGCCGCGGCGCAAGTTGTTGGGGTGTCCGCCATAGATAGCTTCAAAGCTCTCAGGATTGGTATCCACGGTGGCTTCAATCAACGTTTCCCAGGCGCGCGGGTCTACTTGGCCGGTGCGGGCGAGTTCGTCCACCAGACTGGCGGCTTGAAACACACCGGCCAGCGCCAGCGCTTGGCGGGCTGCCGGGGAGTCAGGCGCGCGATGAATCGGGGTGGTTGGATTCATGCGGCAGCCTCCGTGGCTTTTTTCCAGGTGGCGCGGATAACGCCGCCGCCCAGGCAAATGTCGCCATCGTAAAGCACCAGCGATTGGCCTGGCGTTACCGCCCACTGGGGGTCATCGAACGTGACCTCTACGCCGCCGTCGGGCAGCGCGTACATTTCACAGCCGCAATCACTTTGCCGGTAGCGCGTTTTGGCGGTAAAGCGGCCCTGCTGAACCGGCGGCTCGCCTGCCACCCAGTCCATCGCCTCTGTGGCCAAGGTGTCGGAGTAGAGCAACTGGTCATGCTTGCCCTGCACCGCGATCAGTACGTTGCGATCTAAGTCCTTGGCCGCCACATACCAGGGTTCTTCCGAGTAGTTAGCAAGTCCGCCAATACCTAGTCCCTGGCGCTGGCCAAGGGTGTAGTACATCAGCCCCATATGGTTGCCGATGACATCGCCATCCGGCGTTTCAATGGTGCCGGGCTGGGCGGGTAGGTACTGCTGGAGGAAGTCGCGAAAGCGTCGCTCGCCGATAAAGCAGATGCCGGTAGAATCTTTTTTCTTGGCAGTAATCAGCCCGTGCTCTTCTGCCAGCGCACGCACGGCGGGCTTTTCCAGTTCACCAACAGGGAACAGGGTACGGGCAATAGCGGCTTCCGGCACCGCATGCAGGAAGTAGCTTTGATCTTTATTACCGTCGAGCCCTTTCAGCAGGCGCGGTCGGTCTTCACGAACGCCTTGACGAACATAATGACCGGTGGCGATTTTGTCGGCCCCGAGCATTTCGGCGTACTCTAGGAACACCTTAAACTTTATTTCCCGGTTACACAGAATATCCGGGTTGGGCGTGCGGCCCGCTTTGTATTCAGCTAAAAAATGCTCGAATACGTTATCCCAATACTCGGCGGCAAAATTAGCGGTGTGCAGCTTAATGCCCAGTTTGGCGCAGACGGCCTCGGCATCAGCGAGATCCTCTTTGGCGGTACAGTACTCAGTACCGTCGTCTTCGTCCCAGTTCTTCATAAACAGGCCTTCTACCTCATAGCCTTGCTGCATGAGGAGAAGGGCAGAAACGGACGAGTCGACGCCGCCGGACATGCCGACAATCACTTTGCCGTTAGCAGAGGACCCGGTAATGGTTGAGCCAGTGCTGGATGACTCGGTATTGGATGACATAAGCATCCTCAGTAAAAGTGGTGTGCAAAGGAGCAGGGTGCAATTGGGCGTGGATTATACACGATGGGGAGTGACTGCTTCGAGTGCTTCACTCGCGAATCACCGTCAGCGGATAACACGGCCCGCTGAGCGCATCCTCAATACGTTTAAGTACCAGGGGGCTACGTAGGCGTGCCTGCTGTTCCAATGCTCGTATTTGATCAAGCGTTAGCCAATGGGCAGCGGTAATGTCGGGGTCTAGGGCGAGGTCGAGCTTTTCCAGCGGCGTGCCGGTAAAGCCGTGGCTGTGAAACGTTTGCCCTTCGTCGGTATGAAAAACATATAGGCCCAGATAGCCGGTAAGCGATATTTGCCAGGCGGTCTCTTCCACTACCTCTCGCAGAATGGCTGTGATGGGCCCTTCGCCAGATTCGATATGCCCGGCGGGCTGGTTGAATACGCTGTGCGGCCCGCCGCGCTGCTCTTCCACCATTAAGTAGTGCTCGCCTCGCTGTATGACACAGGCCGCCGTGCTGTGAATAAGGCTCATGATGGCTTCCTGCGTTTAGTGGCGGGTCGTGCTCGTTGACCTTTTTGCTGGCCTGTTCGCTGGTTCGGGGGCGCATTGACAGGCCGGGGGGCGTGTAATGTTTCTTTACGCCATTCGCCAGGGGTGAGCCCTTTCAGCGTCCAGGGGCCAATGGAGGTGCGGATCAAGCGCAGCGTAGGGAAGCCTACGTGAGCGGTCATCCGGCGGACTTGGCGATTACGCCCTTCGCTAATGGTCAGCTCCAGCCAGCTAGTCGATGGGTGGCGTTTGGGGTCAATGGCCGGTTGTCGCGGGGCGGTAATAGGGGGCTCTATTCGACGGGCCTTTGCTGGCTGCGTCGGCCCATCTTTCAGCGTAATGCCCTGGCGTAGCGCCTTCAGCGCCGCATCGTCTATTTGTCCTTCGACCTGAGCCCAGTAGGTTTTGGGCTGCTTATGGCGTGGATGAGAGATGCGATGGATCAACTCGCCGTCGTCGCTGAGCAGCAGTAGGCCTTCAGAGTCATAGTCAAGTCGTCCAGCGGGGTAAATATCTTTGACATCAATGTATTGAGCCAATGTCTGGCGTCCTTCGCGGTCGCTGAATTGGCTTAATACTTGAAAAGGCTTATGCAATAAATAGAGGTTGCTCATGATGTCTCGTTACTCTTTTTACTCTCTATGCGCTCTCTTGACGGGATATGTCGACAATGCGCACGGCGGGCAGCGCTGGTATACTCCGGCCTAGCTGCTGGGGCGCGCTGGGGGCGTCATCGTTAGAAACAGGCTAGAGACCCGGCCATTAGTGAACTCGTGCTCCGCTCAAGATTTCTTGCAATCGTAGTGATAAGAGAGGTTAACGCAAAAATGACCAAAACGCCGAAGATCATCTACACGCTCACCGACGAAGCCCCCGCGCTTGCGACGTACTCCCTGCTGCCGATTATCGATGCCTTCACCGATTCTGCGGGTATTCAGGTAGAGACGCGCGATATTTCGCTGGCCGCTCGGATTATCTCTCAGTTTCCTGATTACCTGAGCGAAGAGCAACGGATCGGCGATCACCTGGCTGAGCTTGGCGAACTGACCAAGACCCCAGAAGCTAACATTATCAAATTGCCCAACATCAGTGCCTCACTGCCCCAGTTAAAGGCGGTGATTAAAGAGCTACAGCAGCAGGGCTATAAGCTTCCTGACTATCCAGAAGCTCCGCAGACTGACGAAGAGAAAGACATTCAGGCGCGCTACGATAAAACCAAAGGCAGTGCCGTAAACCCGGTGTTGCGTGAAGGTAACTCTGACCGTCGCGCACCGCTGTCGGTTAAAAATTACGCTCGTAAATACCCGCATCGCATGGGCGAGTGGAGCAGCGACTCCAAGTCTCACGTGTCGCATATGAGTGAAGGCGATTTTTACGGCAGTGAGAAGTCAGCGCTGATTGAAAAAGCCACCGATCTTAAAATTGAGCTGATCACTAACGATGGCAGCACCCAGGTGCTCAAGCAAAAGACATCGGTGCTCGAAGGCGAGGTCGTCGACGGTGCGGTGATGAGCCGTAACGCGCTGCGTCGTTTCGTAGCTGAAGAAGTGGCCGATGCCAAAGCGAAAGATGTGCTGTTCTCGCTGCACCTCAAAGCAACGATGATGAAGGTTTCTGACCCGATCATGTTCGGCATGGTGGTCAGCGAGTTTTATCAGGACGTGCTGAGCAAGTACGCAGATGAGCTGAAACAGGCGGGCTTTGATCCCAATAACGGTATCGGCGATCTCTATTCAGCCATTAAATCGCTGCCTGAAGAGCGTCAGAAGCAGATTCAGGATGAGATTCAAGCGCTTTACGCCGAGCGCCCCCGTCTAGCAATGGTGAACTCTCACAAGGGTATCACTAACCTGCACGTGCCCAGCGACGTGATTATCGATGCCTCCATGCCAGCGATGATCCGCGACTCCGGTAAAATGTGGGGCGCTGACGATCAGTTACACGACGTCAAGGCGGTGATTCCTGATCGCTGCTACGCCGGTATTTATCAGAGCGTGATTGAAGACTGCAAGCAGCACGGTGCGTTTGATCCCACCACGATGGGCAGCGTACCCAACGTAGGTCTGATGGCGCAGAAAGCCGAAGAGTACGGCTCTCATGATAAAACCTTCCAGATTCCTGCCGACGGTATGGTACGTGTCACCGATGCCGACGGTAACGTCGTGCTTGAACACAGCGTTGAACAGGGTGATATCTGGCGTATGTGCCAGACCAAAGATGCCCCGGTTCGTGATTGGGTGAAGCTGGCGGTCAATCGGGCCCGTGAAAGTGGCACCCCGGCCATTTTCTGGCTGGATGCTCAGCGTGCCCACGATGCTCAGTTGATCAAGAAAGTCGAAAGCTACTTGAAAGATCACGATACCGATGGCCTGGATATTCGCATCATGACGCCGGAAGACGCGATGCGCTTCTCGCTGGAGCGTATCCGCAAGGGCGAAGACACTATCTCCGTCACCGGTAACGTTCTGCGCGATTATCTGACTGACCTGTTCCCGATTATGGAGCTTGGCACCAGCGCCAAAATGCTCTCAATCGTACCGTTGATGAATGGCGGTGGCCTGTTTGAGACAGGTGCTGGCGGCTCTGCTCCTAAGCACGTTCAGCAGCTGCTGGAAGAGAACCATCTGCGCTGGGATTCCCTGGGTGAATTCCTGGCTCTGGCGGCTTCCCTTGAACACCTGGGCAGCACTTTCGATAACCCACGTGCGAAAATGTTGGCCAAAGCGCTTGATCAGGCTAACGGTAAGTTCTTGGATAGTAACAAGTCACCTTCACGCAAAGTAGGTGAACTCGACAATCGCGGTAGCCATTTCTATTTAGCGCTATACTGGGCAGAGGCCCTGGCTGAGCAGAATGAAGATACCGAGATGAAAGAGCTGTTCGGCCGCTTAACCGAAGCACTGACTTCCAAAGAAGCGACCATTGTTGATGAGCTCAACAGCGTGCAAGGTCAGCCGACTGATATTCATGGCTACTATCATCCAGACCACGAGCTGACGAGTAAGGTCATGCGTCCCAGCAAGACTCTCAATGAAACACTAGCGATCGTCGCCAAGGGCTAGTCGCGCCGGCTTCGAAAAAGCTTAAACCCCCGCCCGCCAAGCGGACGGGGGTTTTCGTATCGCGCAGTGGGATATTTTAATTTTCCATGAACCCTTGCTGATCGGCAGCGTCTTACGTTCTAGTAAATTCGTTATAGCTGTAAATTCGCCATCACTGTGAGTTAGCTATAATGAACGTAATGATGCTTCTATCGGTCAGTCTTGAGACAACCAACCGTGCTGCTTATGCCCAACCAAGAGAGACCATACTTGTCCGACATACCCATGCTTTCGGGAATGACGCGGCCAAATATGCCCGATGAAGATGGCGATTTAGCGGTTCAGTCAGCAGAACCAGCGCTGGCGCAACCGCCGCTTTATAAGGTGGTGCTTCATAATGACGATTACACGCCGATGGAGTTCGTCATTGAAGTACTGCAAGGTTTTTTCAACATGGATAGCGAGACAGCCGTTCAGGTGATGCTCGCCGTACATACCCAAGGAAAGGCTACCTGTGGCGTGTTTACGCGTGATATAGCAGAGACTAAAAGCTATCAGGTAAACGAGTACGCCCGTGAGTGTGAGCACCCGTTGATAAGTGATATTGAGGCCGCCAATTAAAAACGTTGAGAAATAATTGACGGTGAGGCTTGCAACCGTGCCATTTGTACCCGATGTTGAGAGTGCCGGTCGATTAAACTGATCCGACGCAAGCCCTAGGTGGCGATACGCCCTAGGTAGTAGCGAAAAGGGGACTGCCATGCTGAGCAAAGAACTTGAAATGACCCTGAACACGGCCTTTACTGTGGCGCGCTCTAAGCGCCACGAGTTTATGACCGTTGAGCACCTGCTGCTAGCGTTGCTGGATAATGCCTCAGCGGTAGACGTACTGAAGGCGTGTGGGGCTAACCTCGACAAGCTGCGGTCCGATCTGCAGGATTTTATTAACTCGACCACGCCACTGATCCCAGAAGGTCAGGGTGATCGCGAAACACAGCCCACGCTCGGTTTTCAACGCGTCTTACAGCGTGCGGTTTTCCATGTTCAGTCATCTGGTAAGAGTGAAGTATCCGGCGCCAATGTGCTCGTGGCTATCTTCTCTGAGCAAGAGAGCCAGGCGGTTTACTTCCTTAAACAGCAAAGTGTTGCCCGCGTTGATGCGGTTAACTATATCGCCCATGGTATTTCTAAAGTGGCTGGGCACGGTCCCTCACCTTCTCCGTCCTCGTCTGAAAGTGAAGATGCTGAAGAGGGTGGTAGTGAAGGCGCTGCTCACCCGCTGACAGGCTATGCCACTAACCTGAATGAACAGGCGCGACTGGGCAAAATCGACCCGCTAATTGGCCGGGATCACGAGCTTGAGCGCGTGGTGCAAATTTTAGCGCGGCGCCGTAAAAATAACCCATTGCTAGTCGGCGAGGCGGGTGTAGGTAAAACGGCGATCGCTGAGGGCCTGGCCAAGCGTATCGTTGAAGAAGACGTGCCCGATGTCATTGCCGATGCAGTGGTTTACTCGCTCGATATGGGCGCGCTGCTTGCCGGCACCAAATATCGCGGCGACTTTGAAAAACGCCTGAAGAGTCTGTTGAGCGAACTTCGCAAACAGCCTAATGCTGTGCTGTTCATTGATGAGATTCATACGGTCATCGGCGCTGGCGCCGCTTCCGGTGGGGTGATGGATGCCTCCAATCTGCTCAAACCGTTGCTCTCTTCGGGCGAGTTGCGCTGCATTGGCTCCACTACGTTCCAGGAATTCCGTGGCATCTTCGAAAAAGACCGCGCGTTGGCACGCCGCTTCCAAAAAGTAGACGTAATGGCGCCGTCTGTTGATGACACCATCAAAATCCTTAAGGGATTGCGCTCTCGCTTTGAGGAGCACCATGAGCTTAAGTACACCGACGGCGCTTTAGAAAGCGCGGCGCGCTTGGCGGATCGCTATATCAACGATCGGTACCTGCCCGATAAAGCGATCGATGTGATCGACGAAGCGGGCGCTCACCAGCGTCTATTGCCACCGGAAATACGGTCCAAAACGATTGACGTTGAGCAAGTGGAAGCCGTGGTGGCCTCTATTGCGCGCATTCCGCCGAAGAGTGTTTCAAGCTCCGACCGCAAGCTGCTCGAGAAGCTGGACCGTGACCTGAAAATGTTGGTGTTCGGTCAGGATGAGGCGATTGATAGCCTTTCTGCTGCTATCAAATTGTCCCGTGCAGGGCTCAAAGCGCCTGACAAGCCTGTGGGTAGCTTCTTGTTTGCTGGCCCCACCGGTGTGGGTAAAACCGAAGTGGCCAAACAGCTGGCGCATATCATGGGCATTGAGCTTGTTCGCTTTGATATGTCGGAGTATATGGAGCGTCACACCGTATCGCGTCTGATCGGTGCGCCTCCTGGTTACGTTGGGTATGACCAAGGCGGCCTGTTGACCGAAGCCGTCACCAAACAGCCGCACTGCGTGCTGTTGTTGGATGAGATTGAAAAAGCGCACCCGGAAGTCTTCAACCTGCTGCTGCAGGTGATGGATCATGGCCGCTTAACGGATAACAACGGACGCGAAGCGGACTTCCGTCACGTTATCCTGATCATGACCTCTAACGCCGGTGCAGAGCAGGCGTCGCGTCGTTCGATTGGCTTCCAACATCAAGACCACTCTACCGATGCGATGGAAGTGATTCGCCGCACCTTCTCGCCTGAGTTCCGTAACCGCTTGGATGGCATTATTCAATTCCACGCGCTACCGGTCTCGGTCGTACGCAACGTTGTCGACAAGTTCTTGATCGAATTGCAGGCGCAGTTGGATGAGAAGCGTGTTCAGCTGGATGTGGACGACATGGCGCGGGATTGGCTGGCCGACAAAGGGTACGATCCTGACATGGGCGCACGCCCGATGGCGCGCCTCATTCAAGAGAAACTTAAGAAGCCATTAGCCGAGATGATTCTGTTTGGCGAACTGGCCGATCAGGGCGGCATTGTGCATGTCAGCCTGGAAGAGGGAGAGCTACACCTTTCCACAGAGACTGAAATGGCCGATGCGCCCTGAAAAGGGCGCTAAGGCGCTCTAAAGCCAGCCATGCTTGTTTACATGCAACAAAACGCAGCGCCCTGTCATTGACGGGGCGTTGTCGTTTTTAGTGAACAGCCATTGACGCTGATCGGCGCTGTCGTTAGAAGCTGTCGTTAAAGACAGTCGGGCTGGAACAGTTGAGATCAGCCGAACGCGTTAACGGTGTAACGACTTAGCGCGAACGGTATACGATACGGCCTTTAGAAAGATCGTAAGGTGTTAGCTCTACTTTTACCTTATCGCCAGTCAGAATGCGGATGTAGTTTTTGCGCATTTTGCCAGAGATGTGAGCGGTAACAACGTGACCGTTTTCCAGCTCAACACGAAACATGGTGTTCGGAAGGGTATCGACGATAACGCCTTCCATTTCAATATGATCTTCGCGTGCCATATAGGCATTTCCTCACTTATGAGTTAGTAATGTAATTATCGGTCAGAAATTGAGGGCCATTTTAGATAGGCGCTCAAGAAACAGCGCTATATTGTGCCGTAAGCCTGCCGTCAAGGCAAAAAAGCTTACGTCTTTAGCGAATTAACTGCCGCCAATGGCGTCCATCGAGTATTTCCAACGGCGTAAATGCCTGTTTGTAGCGCATCTTACGGCACTCTTCGATCCAATACCCTAAATATAGGTGCGGCAGCCCTTTTTCTCGGCTGAACTCAATCAACTGGAGAATGGCAAAGGTGCCTAATGAGCGTTTGTCCAGCTCCTCGCTAACGGCAAAGAACGTATAGATGGCTGAAAGGCCATGCTCCAGTTGATCAAACGCAGCCACGCCGACGAGTTCGTCGTTAAGGTACATTTCCATCAGATGTGCATAAGGCTCATCAAGGGTAAGGAAAGTGCGGTACTGTTCATGACTGGGTGGATACATATCGCCATCAGCATGGCGCTGCCGAATATAGTCAGCGTAAAGCGAGTAATGGGTCGATGCAAAGTACGCGGGCATGACGCGGATGCGAATATCCGCATTGCGTCGCCAAATTTTTCGCTGAGTGCGGTTAGCGGCAAATTGCTCCACCGGAATGCGCACTGAACGGCAGGCGTTGCACCCTTCGCAGTGAGGGCGGTATAGATGACGTCCGCTGCGACGAAACCCTAGCAGCGCCAATGAGTCATAGACACCAGGCACGAGGGACTCCTGCGGGTCGAGAAACAGCGTCGTCGCCTCTTTGCCTGGCAGATAACTGCAGGCGTGAGGCACGGTTAGGAAGAAACGCAAATCCCGCACCGGGCGACGCGGAGTGTTACTACTCACGGCTTGCCTCCTGGGTGAAACAGAATGAGTCCATCTCTAATGGTTAGTCTCGGTAGCAATCGAATTCAACCACAGCGACGTAGGAACAGTCGGTGCCTCGGTGGCGGATGAGGTTAATGTAAACGCCTTATCGGGTAACCAGTCTTTAAGATAGTTGATGAATGTCTCGCGAGCGACTGTAATAGCGCCCAAGCTGGCTAAGTGAGACGTATGCATTTGGCAATCGATAAGTTTACCGTCATGCTCGCGCATGGCTCGGGCGAGGTGTGCCAGCGCTACTTTGGAAGCGTCTGGCATACGGGAGAACATCGACTCGCCAAAAAAAACCGGGCCCATGGCGATGCCGTACAAACCACCAACTAAACGCCCGTTGTGATGGACTTCAATGCTATGAGCAATGCCCAGAGCATGCAGATGGTTATAGGCGTCGCGCATTTCGGTGGTGATCCAGGTGCCGCCCTCTTCGTCGCGTGGAGCGGCACAGGCCTGAATAACCTGATCGAAGTGTTGATCCAGGGTGATATGAAAGCCACCATGGCGTAATCGTTTGGTTAGGCTACGACGCTGCTTAAATTGCTCGGGTAGGAGTATCATGCGCGGGTCTGGACTCCACCACAAAATGGGGTCGTCGTCGCTGAACCATGGAAATATACCCTGCCGGTAGGCTTCTATTAGCCAAGGGGGGGAAAGCTCTCCCCCGGCAGCGAGTAAGCCGTTGGGGGAGTCTAGCGCTGTAGAGCTGGTTGGAAAGTTAGGATGTGGCGAGGAAAGCCAAGGTAGCATTACTTGCTCCTATTGCTACGTTCTTTACTACGTTCGTATACAACGATTATGTAAGGCGTTCTTTTACTGGGCGCTTAGCTAAAGGCTCTGTGACCGAGGAAGGATGCTCGGTATCATGCAAACTCGCAAGTGGATTAAAGACGCCATTGAGGTGTAAAGGGAGAGTCGCTTGAAAGTGAATAAAGCAGTAAACAAGCGAACGCAGCGTAGCGCGCGTCAAGCACCATCATCGGCTTCATCTGCGCGTGTGAACGCCGCAAAGGATAAGGCTCGTCGTTTTGGCCTGCGCTTACAAGGCTCCGTGCGCGAAGGCGTGGTGGTGATACTGCTTGCGCTGTGTGTGTTTTTATTATTAGCGCTATTTAGTTACCAGGCCTCTGACCCTGGCTGGTCTTACCAGGGGCCAGAAACAGAAATACGCAATTGGATGGGGCAGGTAGGTGCCTGGTTAGCCGATGTTCTCTATTCATTGTTAGGCGCCAGTGCGTTGTGGTGGCCAGGTATGTTTGGTTTCGCCGCCTGGTGGCTGATTCGCTCACGGCAAGTGCGTTTTGAACTCGATCCGGTTGCGATTGCTGTGCATGCGGGCGGGTTAGTATTACTTATGTTTGGCACCACCATGTTGGGTGCCCTCCATTTTTACCACCCTGACAGCATGCTGCCCTATGCCTCTGGCGGTATTTTAGGGGAAGGCTTAGTCGGCGCATTAAGACCTCTGGTAGGCAGTGGCGGCGTTGGGTTAATCGCTGCGGCACTTATTTTAAGCGGCTTTCCGCTATTTAGTGGTATGTCGTGGCTGCAGGTAGCGGATGAACTCGGCAAGCGGATATGTCGTTTGGGCGGCTGGCTGTCGGCTCGTCGGCAGACAAGCCGCATGCGCGCAGCGCAGCGCGCGGCCGCTAAACCCGCGCCGGCACCAAAGCCTCAAGTAAAGGCCTCAGTAGAGCCCGAGGTAGAGCGAGAGCCTTCACCTACTGACGTTAAGGCTGACGAGATCAAACCGGTTGAGGCCAAGCCGACGTCTCAATCGGTAGGTAAAAGCACCACGGGGCGTGAACGGCGGGAACCGGGCTTCTCTATGCCGCTTGATAACAGCACCGTGGAAAGCTCAGTCAATAATCTAGAAAGTCGCGAAACTACCGATACGTCCATCCCTTGGGAAGCCGCAGCGTTTTCAAGCAATAAGCACGTGCCTGCTAAAACGCCTGCACCTGTTACGGAACCAACAGTGGCGGCGCCTGCAAAGGCGGCTGCGCCAGTGAGAGCTGACGTTAACGCTACGGAAGAGACAGAAGTGGCTGCACCGCAAGCGCCGCGAGAGAATGCCTTCGTCCAGGCGAGCACACCAGTAACAACGCCTGAGCCGGTTGCTGAGCCCAAGGATGAGGAGGTCGCCTTCCCTCTGCACGCCTCACGTCAGGAAGAGCCACCTGCACCTGCTGCAAGCAATTACTTCGTGCGTGAAGAAGCGTCTGTTGAGAAAGAGCACAGTCGGGATGTGCCGGTTGAACCTAGTCACCAAGACGCTGAGCCGCGTGTTAGCGGGCCAAGCATCGAGGAGCCTGCTTCCCAAGCGTGGACCAATGAGCGCATCTCGGCGGCGGAACCTAAACGCGGTCCTGAGCGTGTGGCCGAGGTCGTGCCAGAGCCTGTGTGGGATGACGAAGAGGTGGACGATGACACAACGGACAGCGCATCGTACGCACCACCCGCGCCGCCTCCAGCAGCACGTCGTGAGCCCACATTCGCGCCTGAGGCGACCACACCAGAGCCCGATGAAGGCCCTGCGCTCTGGACCGTGGAGCATTTGCAAAGTCAGCGTCCTGCTTTTGAAACGATGGACGAGCCTGAGGGCGATGTGCCAAGCCTGCAGCTACTGACGCCCGCAGAACCGCACCAGCCGAACTACACCGAGGAGCAACTGGCTGATATGGCCGAGCTACTTGAGGTGCGGCTGCACGAATACGGGGTCAAAGCAGAAGTCGTCGACACCTGGCCTGGCCCCGTTATTACCCGCTTCGAAATCAAGCCGGCGGCGGGCGTTAAGGTGTCTAAAATCAGTAACCTTGCCAAAGATTTGGCGCGTTCACTGATGGTTAAGAGTGTTCGTGTGGTCGAGGTCATTCCGGGTCGCCCAACGGTGGGGATTGAGATACCTAACCCTAACCGGGCCATGATCCGTCTGCGCGAAGTCATCGACTCTGACCGTTATCAGCAGGAGACCTCACCGCTCACCATGGCGCTGGGTCAGGATATCGGCGGCAGCCCGGTGGTGGCCAACCTGGGCAAGATGCCCCACCTGCTAGTGGCGGGCACCACCGGGTCAGGTAAATCCGTGGGTGTTAACGCCATGCTGATCTCGATGCTGCTCAAGGCGAAGCCCAGCGAACTGAAGCTGATCATGGTCGACCCAAAAATGCTGGAGCTGTCGGTATATGACGGCATACCTCATTTGCTGGCGCCAGTGGTCACCGATATGAAAGAGGCGGCCAATAGTCTGCGCTGGTGTGTTGCCGAAATGGAGCGCCGTTACAAGCTGATGGCGGCCATGGGGGTGCGCAATATTGCAGGTTTTAATGGTCGCTTGGATGAGGCAGAGCGCGCCGGTGCCCAAGTGGCAGACCCCTTATGGGAGCCGCAGCCATGGGAAGTGCACCAGCCGCATCCCGTGCTGGAGAAACTGCCCTATATCGTCGTGGTGATCGACGAGTTTGCCGATATGTTCATGATTGTCGGCAAAAAGGTCGAAGAGCTGATTGCTCGTCTAGCGCAAAAGGCGCGTGCCGCAGGTATCCATTTGATTCTGGCTACCCAGCGCCCCTCTGTGGACGTAGTGACGGGCCTTATTAAGGCCAACATCCCTTCGCGGATGGCGTTCCAGGTCTCCTCGCGAATTGATTCGCGCACCATCCTTGATCAGGGTGGCGCCGAAAGCCTGCTGGGGCATGGTGATATGCTCTATTTGCCTGCTGGCTCTGGGCCCCCGAATCGTATCCACGGTGCCTTCGTGGATGATGATGAAGTGCACCGGGTGGTGGATGACTGGAAGCGCCGCGGCGCACCTGAATATATCGAAGAGATTCTGTCTGGTGGCGTCTCTGCGGATGCCTTAACCGGCCTTGAAGCTGAAGGTAGCGATGGAGATGATGCAGAGCAGGATGCGCTCTACGACGAAGCTGTCCAGTTTGTCACTGAAACGCGCAAAGCCTCGATCTCTGCTGTCCAGCGTCGCTTTAAAATCGGCTATAACCGCGCGGCTCGCTTAGTGGAGGCGATGGAGGGTGCCGGTGTAGTGACTTCCATGGGCTCTAACGGCGCACGAGAAGTGCTTGCGCCGCCTCCGGTGGGGCACTAGGTTAGCCGAATCTGCCTCCCAGTGGTGCAAGTAGCTGGTTTTAAACGCCGGGTTGAGTAACGACAATTATGCAATAAGCGTGAAAGCCGCGTCGCGGGTGAAACCCTGCGGCGTTTTTCACGTCTTAACAACAGATGGTCGGTTAAGCCGACCTCACTGCTTGATTATTGAGCACTAATTTTTGAGCTACCGTTATTTGGCAACGGTTGCCTAGGGAGATCACATGCGCGATACGCAAACAAAACGAACTTCATCACTGGGCGCTTCACCCCTGGCACTAGCGGCAAGCGCCTTGGGTCTCACCTTTGGTGCCCCCGCTTGGGCGGATGATGCGGCTGAGCGTTTGACGGAGCGACTGGATCCGCTTGAGCGTTATCAGGCAAATTTTGAGCAGCAGATTTTAGATGGCAGCGGCGATCGTCTTCAAAGCGCGCGCGGTGAAATGTGGCTTTCTCGCCCTGGTATGCTGCGTTGGGAAGTAGACGCACCCTATTCCCAAACCGTGGTTTCTGACGGTGACGATGTCTATATGTACGACCCAGACCTTGAACAAGTCACCGTTCAAGAGATGGATGATCGGGTCACCCATACCCCCGCGTTACTACTGTCGGGAAGCGTTGACGATTTAACCGAAAGCTATGAGGTGTTCTACGAGCAGGACGGGGGAGAAGATGTCTTTACCCTGGTGCCTATCTTAGCCGATACGCTGTTCGAAGAGTTAAGCATGGTGTTTGATGCCGACACGCTAACCGAGCTGTGGATGATGGATAGCACCGGTCAGCGTACCGCCATTACGTTTAGTAATATTACCCTCAATGGCGAGATTGCTTCTGACGTGTTTGATTTTGAGATTCCCGAAGGTACCGATGTTATCCGCGAAGAGCTTTAACTAAACACTGTCAGCAGTTAGTACCATGAACCATCAGATCAGGCGCCTTAGGGCGCCTGATCTGCTTCCTGATCAAGATTTTCCCGCCATGCCATGATTTCCCCAAAGCGCTTCTCCTGGCCAAACGTACTTGGCTTGAAGAAAGTGGCTTTGGGCAACTCGTCAGGCCAGCAGTCGTGGGCGCTACCCGCCGGGTAGCCGTCTGGCTCGTTGTGGGCATAGCGATAGCCTTCACCATGGCCCAACTGCTCCATCAGTTTGGTCGGCGCATTGCGAAGGTAGGTTGGTACCTCCACCTGAGGTTGCTGGCGCACAAACTGCTTGGCTTCGCTCCAGGCACGGTCTATGCGGTTGCTTTTGGGCGCCACGGCTAAGTGAATTGCCGCATGGGCAATTGCCCGCTGGCCTTCATAATCCCCTAAACGCAAGTAGGCATCCCAGGCGGCAATCACTAGCGGTAGGGCACGGGGGTCGGCGTTGCCCACGTCTTCTGAGGCGATGGCAGTTAGCCTGCGTACCACGTCCAGCGGGTCACCGCCGCCCTGCATAAAGCGCGCCATATAGAGCAGCGCGGCATTGGGGCGCGAAGAGCGTATCGACTTATGAATGGCCGAGAGCAAGTCGTAATAGGCGTCACCCTGTTTATCGAAGGCGCTGGCCTGATGGCCAATCACATCGGCTAACACTTCCTTATGAAGTACCTCACGGCCGTTTTCTTGGGTAGCGAAATCACAAGCAGTTTCTAATAGGCCCAGGGCACGTCGGGCATCGCCAGCGCTGGCGAGTGCCAGGGCGCTTAATACCTCATCATCTATATGAATATTACGCTTGCCCAGACCGCGCTCAGCGTCGCTGAGGGCCTGGCGCATCACCGTGGTCAGTTCCTCCTGGGTAAGCGATTTCAGCACGTAAACCCGCGCGCGGGAGAGCAGCGCCGAATTGACTTCAAAGGAGGGGTTTTCGGTGGTGGCACCAATCAGCGTTAGCAGGCCCGACTCTACATGGGGAAGCAGGGCGTCTTGCTGACTCTTGTTGAGGCGATGAATCTCATCTAAAAAGAGGATAACGGGGGATGACATTTGCTGTGCTCGCTCGACGACGGCACGAATCTCTTTTACGCCAGCCATTACCGCGCTTAGATGCTCAAGGTGAGCCTGGGAAGCCCGGGCCATCAGCTCCGCCAGCGTCGTTTTGCCAACACCCGGTGGCCCCCACAGAATCATAGAGCGTATAACGCCGGATTCCGCCATACGGCGTAAGGGTTTATCTGGCCCTACAAGCGCCTGTTGACCCACGTAATCGTCCAGCTTGAGAGGGCGCATGCGAAAGGCTAGCGGGGCATCGTCGGAAGGTACCGCTTGGGCGCTATCAAAAAGATCCATTTAAACATCCGTTATAAATCGAGACGTTGAGCAATAAAGCACCAACAAGTGACAGTGGTAAACCACACCTTGGCGAACTACCTTTGGCGTAACCTATCAGAAAGATACACTTGCTAGGATAACGCTACCGGGGCATTGTTTATGATAACCACTGATAATAAACCCTGCGCGCTTATGATCGCATGCCGTTAACCACTAAGTATTGGCGGTAGGCAT
This sequence comes from Vreelandella sp. ssv, assembly GCF_059448525.1. Lineage (NCBI taxonomy): Bacteria > Pseudomonadati > Pseudomonadota > Gammaproteobacteria > Oceanospirillales > Halomonadaceae > Vreelandella > Vreelandella sp. ssv. The sequence continues at coordinate 1,156,230 of NZ_CM182545.1, forward strand.
GACACAATAAAGGAGACGGTTCGATGTTAAACCAACTGCGTCTAGATCATGCCAATATGGCGAGAATGCTCCATGTGCTGCAGCTCAAGCAGAAAACGCTTGCCCAGGGTGAGCGGCCTAACTTCCAGCTTATGCGCGAGGTGGTCGACTATATCTTGTCCTACATGGACGGTTTTGCCACTCCCCTTGAGCGCGTCTGCGTCGAACGGCTGCAAACCAAGGCGCCTGAGCACCTCGCACTTACCGAGAAGATGGCCAACGATTACCGTGATCTGAAACCACGCCTTCAGCGCCTCTCTAATGACATAGACATGGTGTTAATGGATAACATCATACCGATGGACCGCTTTGCCGAAGACTTAAGAGATTACTTAGAGGCGCATCGGGCATACCTGCGTCACGAACGCGAGGAGTTATTCCCACTGATTGATGAGCACTTTAGCCAGGAAGATATGGAGGAGTTGCGCCTAGCGCTGCCCGAAGGTGCTGAACAGGAATTGGTGCGTCTGCAGCAAGCTTATCCCGAACTCTACGCCGAGCTGCGCGGAGCAGATGTGCCAGCGGTATAGCCGTGATAACGACTTAAGACTGTAGTGACAACCGATAAATTCCTAGGCGGGGCATGCTAAACTAGCGGCCCCGTTTTTTAATGGGCAGCAGTCCACCCCTCGACCAGCTCGGCGCTGATTAATGAAGCAGGACAGTGATGCAGAGAGCCATGAAAGGCCCCGTATTAATTTTTGATTCCGGCGTCGGCGGCCTGTCTGTGGCGCAGTCACTGCGCCAACACTACCCTGATGCTGCCCTGTGCTATGCCTGCGATAATGCTTGGCTACCCTATGGGCTGCGCGAAGACGCCTTGCTTGCCGATCGCATTGTGGCAGTGTGTCGAGCCGCTGTTGAAGCTTGCCAACCTAGTGTGCTGGTCGTTGCCTGCAACACCGCAAGCACCTTGGCGTTAGAGAATTTACGCCAGCAGTTAGCGATTCCTGTGGTGGGCACCGTGCCCGCTATCAAGCCTGCCGCAGAGATTAGCCAGACACGCCATATAGGGCTGCTGGCCACCAAGGCCACCGTAGGCCGGCCCTATACTCAGCGCTTGATTGATAGCTTTGCCGGCGACTGTGTTATCACTCGCGTTGCCGCAGATGCCCTGGTCGTTGAGGCGGAGGCGCACTTGGCGGGTATCAAGCCAGACATCCAGCGTATGCAGGCGGCACTGGCACCGCTGTGGCAAGCCGTTACCCCTCTACCTGCTCATCCTTTATTGTCTGAACATCAGGCGCTGGATACCGTGGTGCTTGGCTGCACCCATTTTCCATTGTTAAAGCCTTGGCTGATGCAGCTTGCTCCCGTGCCTTTGCACTGGATTGATTCCGGTGATGCTATTGCTCGTCGAGTTGCGCAAGTCGTTGATGAGCTCAACAGTGATCAGCTCGATGGCCGCTGTTTTACCACCGCGCCTGCGGCTAACCTAACAGCTGGTTTAGCACGCTATGGGTTTAAAGCATCCCAATTGCTTAATGTGAGCGACTGAACACTACTTACTACTACTGCTGATCGAATTATTTAAAGGAGCAGCCTTGGCTATCCCCGTTGTAGAACCCGAACGTTATGCTGAGCAGCTAGCCGACAAACGCGACTACCTGGAAAGTACCTTTGCACCGTTCCAGCCACCGACGTTAGAGGTATTTGAATCGCCGCCGGGCTATTACCGTCAGCGCTGCGAGTTTCGCATATGGCACGAAGAGGACGACCTCTTCTACGCCATGTTCGAGGTAGATCCAGATAACCCGAAGAACAAGCGGGTCATTCGGTTAGATCAGTACGCCGTCGCCAGTGAACGCATTAATCAGCTAATGCCCCAGCTGCGAGAGGCCTGCCTAAACTCTGACGAGCTACGCCGACGGCTGTTTCAGGTCGAGTTTCTAACCACGCTGTCAGGTGAGGCGCTGGTAACGCTGATTTACCATCGTCCGTTAGGTGATGAGTGGGAGCGCGAAGCCCGCGCGCTGGAAGCTGAACTGGGCATTATGATCATTGGCCGCTCCCGCAAGCAGCGAATCGTCCTTACCCGAGACCACGTATGGGAGCGGCTAGAGGTGGATGGCCGCACGCTGCACTACCAGCAGGTCGAAAACAGCTTTACCCAGCCCAATGCGCATATATGTCAAAAAATGCTCAGCTGGGCGCGAGAAGTGACCGCCAGTCAGCAAGAGGAAGGCGCAAAGAGAGATCTGGTCGAACTCTATTGCGGCAATGGCAATTTTACCATTGCCTTAGCCGAGAACTTCCGCCGCGTGTTGGCTACGGAAATTTCCCGCACGTCAGTGGCCAGTGCCAACGTGAACCTGGACGCCAATGGGGTAACGAATGCGCAGATTGGTCGTATGTCGGCTGAAGAGTTCTCGCTGGCGCTGAAAGGCGAAAAAGCCGGGCGTCGCGTGGCGGAAATGGCGCTGGAAGAGTACGATTTTTCCACCGTTCTGGTCGACCCGCCTCGCGCTGGCCTAGATGAACAGAGCTGTGAACTGCTCAACGAGTATGCGCAAATCGTCTATATTTCATGCAATCCGGCTACGCTGGCTGAAAATTTGTCCATACTGACCAACACCCATCGGATAGAACGCTTTGCGCTGTTTGACCAGTTTCCGTTTACCGACCACTGTGAGTGTGGGGTACTGCTAAAGCGGCGCGAGGTATAATAAGCCTATGGTTTAGGCTGGTACGCAAAGCCGGCGAGCATAGGCAGTCTTTGTACAACGCCTAATGCGTAAACGGTATGTGCCATGAACAACACGTCAGGTGATTAGGGACGCGACGATAGGTAGCGTAAGCTAGCTGTTATGTTGGCCTAAAGGCCTATTGTTCTTCGTTTTTTTGGCCGTTTAATGGCCTAGGCAGTCGAGGTGATGGATGCACTACGTTGCGATTGAAGAGAGTCGGCAAGATCTTTTGAAGCAGCTCCAGGAGCGGCTACATGCGCGGTTAGACCCCACTCGCGCTGCTACTGTGGACGCCTTTGCCCGGCACTTTTATGCCACCGTACCGGTGGAAGACTTAGTGGATCGTCGCCTGGACGACTTATATGGCGCAACGCTGTCGATCTGGCAGTTTTTGCAGCATCACGACCCGAAAAGCCCCAAAGTAAGGGTATTTAACCCTGATTTTGAAGAGCACGGCTGGCAGTCGACGCATACCTTTGTCGCCGTTCTCCATGAAGATATGCCATTTTTGGTCGACTCGGTACGTATCGAACTCAACCGCCGCGGCTTGACGGTGCACGCCATTCAAAATGCCGTGCTGGCGGTCGCCCGTGATGAGCGCCATCAGTTGCAGGCGTTGGCCTCGCCCAGGGCAGAAAACGCACCAGAAGCACGCGAGTCGTTAATCGTCATCGAAGTCGACCGGCACACCGACGTAGCGTTGCTTGAGAAAATCGAAAGCAATCTAAATGATGTGCTTCGTGATGTACGTACCGCCGTGGGCGATTTCGACGCAATGTGTTCGCAAATCACCGCATCAATTCAAGAGCTCGAGAAAAACTGCCCGCCGCAGATCGATCCTGACGACCACGAAGAGGCGATTGCCTTTTTAGAGTGGATGCTCAAGGATAATTTTACTTTCCTTGGTTACGACGAGTACCTGCTGGAAGGCGGCGAGTTAAAGCGCGACGCAGATAGCGTGCTGGGCGTCTTCCGCCTGGATCAACCGCGCTACTGTGAGCGTATTCGCACCGAAGAGGGCGTGGATGAGTACAACGAGTATGTGCTAGTGCCGCAACTGCTGTCGTTTGCCAAGAGCGCCCATCACTCCCGCGTTCATCGTCCTACTTATCCCGATTACATTACCGTTGATCGTTATGATGACGATGGCAATGTGATTGGCGAGCGGCGCTTCTTTGGTCTGTTTACCTCGACGGTATACAACGAATCGCCGCGTAATATTCCGCTGCTGCGCCGTAAGCTAAAAGCAGTGATGGATATAGCCGGGTTTAACCCCCAGGGCCACAACGGCAAGCAGCTGCTGCAGGTGCTGGAAGTTTACCCCCGCGACGACCTGTTCCAGATCGATACCGAGTCGCTGGCGAGTACCTCGCTGGGCATTCTGAATATCCGCGAGCGCCGTCAGGTGCGGCTGTTTATTCGCGCCGATATCAGCGGTAAGTTCTATTCCTGCCTGGTGTTCGTTCCCCGCGACGTATTCTCCACCGATCTGCGTCAGCGGATTCAAAACGTGCTGTGCGACGAGTTAGACGCCCACTTTGGCGATTTCAACACCTACCTATCTGAATCAGTGCTTGCACGCATTCAACTGATTCTGCGCTTTAACGGCGATGCGCCCAGCGATTACGATCTGAAGCGTCTGGAAAGCAAAGTAGCACGGCTGGCGCGTAGCTGGCGCGACGATTTACAAAACGCCATGATCGAAGGTTTTGGCGAAGAGCGCGCTAACAGCCTGATGGATCACTTCCGCGAAGCCTTTTCGGCTAGCTATCGTGAAGACTTCTCCGCGCGCACCGCCGTGTTTGATGTTCAGCATCTGTTAACGCTGAACAACGGCGACGATTTATCGCTGTCGCTCTATCGCCCGTTAGAAGAGCAGGGCGGCGGAGTAAACCTGAAACTGTTCCACCGCGAGACGCAGATTCCGCTCTCCGATGTGCTGCCGATGATGGAAAATCTCGGCCTGCGTGTGATTGGCGAGCGCCCTTACGATATCAATGCCCCTGAACAGCGCTACTGGATTCACGACTTCGAGCTTGAACACAGCGGTGCGGATGTCAGCTTGGGCGATATGCGTGATGTATTCACTGAAGCGTTCAAGCGTATCTGGTCCGGTGAAGCCGATAACGACGCCTTTAATCGCCTGATTATTGGCGCGGGGTTGGATTGGCGCGAAGTGGCGATGCTGCGCGGCTATGCTCGCTATCTCAAACAAATCCGCTTTGGTATGTCTCAGGATTATATTGCTGCCACGCTGGCCAACTATCCGGCCATTACGCGCGAGCTGGTTGAGCTATTCCGCCTGCGTTTTGATCCTGAGCAGCAGGACCACGCCACCGATGAGTGCATCGCTAGCTTAAACGAGCGACTGGAAGGCGTTGCTAGTCTTAACGACGACCAATTGCTGCGTCGCTTTATGGAATTGATTCTCGCCACGCTGCGTACCAATTATTACCAGCTCGGCGAGGGCGGACGCTTTAAAGATTATATCGCTTACAAACTTGAGCCTTCCAAAGTCACCGGCATGCCCAAGCCGCGGCCAATGTTTGAGATTTTTGTATGCTCGCCGCGGGTTGAGGGTGTCCATCTGCGCGGCGGTAAAGTCGCCCGCGGGGGCCTGCGTTGGTCTGACCGCTTTGAGGATTACCGCACCGAGGTGCTGGGGCTAGTGAAAGCGCAGCAGGTTAAGAACGCCGTTATCGTGCCGGTTGGCGCAAAAGGCGGTTTTGTCTGTAAGCGCATGCCAGAAAACGCCAGCCGCGACGTTGTGCAGAAAGAGGGCATCGCCTGCTATCAAATCTTTATCCGCGCGCTGCTGGATGTTACCGACAATCTGGTAGGTAGCGATGTGGTGCCGCCGGAAAATGTCGTTCGCCACGATGAAGACGATGCCTACTTGGTCGTAGCTGCCGATAAAGGCACCGCCACTTTCTCGGATATCGCCAACGAAATTTCCATTGAGTACGGCCACTGGCTAGGCGATGCGTTTGCCTCTGGCGGTGCCAATGGTTACGACCATAAGAAAATGGGTATTACCGCACGCGGTGCTTGGGAGTCCGTTAAACGCCATTTCAAAAACCTCGATGTGGACACTCAGCGCGATCTGTTTAGCGTGGTGGGGGTCGGCGATATGGCCGGTGATGTGTTCGGCAACGGCATGCTGCTCTCCGATAAGATCCAATTGGTGGGTGCCTTTAACCACCTGCATATCTTTGTCGACCCCAATCCAGATGCGGAGGCTTCCTTTGCTGAGCGTAATCGGCTGTTTGCCCTGCCACGCTCCAGTTGGGAAGACTACAGCCGGGAGTTGATCTCTGCCGGTGGCGGGATCTTCAACCGAAGCGCCAAGTCAATCACCATCACGCCAGAGATGCAGCAGGTGTTTGGTATCAAGGAAGAGCGCCTGTCGCCGAATGAACTGATCCGTGCCATGCTCAAATCCAAGGTGGATTTGATCTGGAACGGCGGTATCGGGACGTACGTGAAAGGCTCCGATGAAACCGACGCTGATGTCGGCGACAAAGCCAACGATATGTTGCGGATCAACGGCAATGACTTGAACTGCCGCGTGGTGGGCGAAGGCGGTAACCTCGGCTTGACCCAGCGCGGGCGTATGGAAGCCGCCGCTAAGGGCGTGCGCGTTTATACCGACTTCATTGATAATGCGGGCGGGGTAAACTGCTCCGACCACGAGGTCAACATCAAGATTTTGATCGACGAAGTGGTCAAGCGCGGCGATATGACCGATAAGCAGCGTAATCAGCTATTGGCGGAAATGACTGATGAGGTAGGTGATCTGGTCATTCTGGATAACTACCGTCAAAGCCAGGCGCTGGATCTCTCAGCTATTCTTTCCAATCAGTCGATGGGGCCCTACCGTCGCTTTATCAGCGAACTTGAGGCCGCAGGCCAGATTGATCGCGAACTCGAGTTTCTGCCCACCGACGAGTTGCTGAAAGAGCGTGCTAGTAATGGTCAGGCAATGCGGCTGCCGGAACTTTCGGTGCTTATTTCCTACGCCAAAAGCACCTTGAAAGGCGACTTGATCACCTCCGACGTGCCGGACGATCATTATATTCACCGCCACCTGGAGCGCCTGTTCCCCGCTGTGTTGGTTGAACGCTTTAAAGATGAGATGTACGAGCATCGCCTAAAGCGTGAGATCGTTGCGACGCAGGTGGCCAACGACCTGGTCGACCATATGGGCATCGTCTTTGTACGTCGCCTGATGGATTCCACCGGTGCTGGGCGTGCCGATATCGCGCGGGCCTACATAGTCGCCCGCGATAGCTTTAACTTACCTAGTCTCTGGGCACAGATTGAAGCCCTCGATAATCAGGTGCCCAACCGCATCCAGTACTCGATGATGCTCGATCTGATGCGTCTGATCCGTCGCGCCACACGCTGGTTTGTACGTCAGCATTTAGGGCTTTCGACACAAGATACCATCGAGTACTTTGCTCCCCGTTTAGCGCAACTGCAGGAAGGTATTGGCGAGTTACTTAGCGGTGAGGAGCTTAGCGCTTGGAATAGCCGCCGTGACGAACTGATGGAAGCGGGCGTGCCAGAGGCGTTGGCATCCACTGTCGCGGCGTCATCCAGCCTTTATGCAGGGCTGGGTATTATCCAGGCGGCGCGCATGACCAATGAAAAACCGCAGCGGGTGGCGGAAGTGCTGTATGAAATTGGCAGCCGCCTGGAGCTGCCGTGGATGATTCAGCAGGTAACCCAGCTGGAAGTACGCGATGCCTGGCAGGCGCAGGCGCGGGAAACCTTCCGCGACGACATCGAGCGCCAGCAGCTTGCGCTAACCACCAGCGTATTGAAGCTCGATGCCGGCAGCCGCGATACCCAAGAGCGGGTGGCACAGTGGTTGGATCAGCATGCCGATCTACATCGCCGCTGGTGTCGCCTTATTGAAGAGGTGCGCGGCGGCAGTGAAGGGGGCTTTGCGCTCTTCGCCGTAGCGGTACGCGAACTGGTCGATCTGGCTGAAAGCGATAGCGAAGCCTAGACGTACCTAGTCCACTTAATTAAAGCGTGTCTATTTAATTAAAACCAAGTATGAAAGCGCGCCCTGGTTCTCCACCAGGGCGCGCTTTGTTGCGTTATACTAGTGCCCGTTTTCAGTCCCCGCTTCAAGAGACCCGCTATGTACAACCTCGCCCGCTCACTGTTCTTTCGCGTTGATCCAGAAACCTCTCACGGTATGGCGCTGGGCGCGTTGGATGCACTGCATCGTGTCGGTGGGGTAACGCGGCTATTTGGTAAGCCGGTAAACGATCCCGTCGAGCTGATGGGCCTACGGTTTGCTAATCGAGTAGGGCTCGCCGCCGGGCTGGACAAGAACGCTGACCACCTGGATGCGCTGGGTGCGCTGGGGTTTGGCTTTGTCGAAGTCGGGACGGTGACGCCTAAGCCGCAGCCCGGCAATCCTAAGCCCCGGCTGTTTCGCTTAGCCCAGCATGAGGCGATCATCAACCGCTTTGGCTTTAACAATAAAGGGGTTGCGCATCTAATACAACAGGTGAAGCAGCGCCACTACGGCGGCATTGTGGGCATCAATATTGGTAAAAACCTGACGACTTCCGTAGAGCACGCGCTGGATGACTATCTGGTATGTTTAGACGCAGTGCATCCCTATGCGGATTACATTGCCGTTAACGTCTCTTCACCGAATACCCCTGGGTTGCGCACCTTACAGTTTGGTGAACAGCTGGATGCGTTGTTAGGGCCTATTCGTGCTCGCGCCAATGAGCTTGATGCCCAGACGGGCCGAAAAATCCCACTGCTGATTAAGATTGCCCCAGATATGAGCGCTGAAGAAGTCGCGTTGATGGCAGAAAGTATTCAGCGCAATGCACTTGATGGCGTGATTGCCACCAATACCACGGTATCTCGAGAAGCCGTCCAGGGGGACCCGCAAGCGGAGGAGGCGGGTGGGCTTTCTGGGAAACCCGTCTTCGAGGCATCCAATCGAGTCATTCGCCAACTGCGTGAGCATCTACCATCGCTACCTATCATTGGTGTTGGTGGAATCAATAGTGCCGCTGCTGCCCAGGCCAAAATCGCGGCGGGAGCAGATTTAGTGCAACTCTACTCGGGGTTGATCTATCAAGGGCCTAAACTGATCGGTGAGTGCGCAAGGGCACTGAAAGTTAGAGATTGAGCAAGTAGGTGATCAGCGAAGTAGTGTTGGCATAAATGCACACTAAAAAGCCCACTTCAAAAGTGGGCTCACTGAAAAACCTTTCGTTTAAAATTTTTCTTGTAAAACATTGAAAAATAAAACGTTAGGCCATGACTAAGGGGTTCTTGTGGATGCCTGAGATGCCGGTCATTCCATCCCACTGGTCACCGCGACCTTCACGCCAACCGCTCATCCAGTATTCGCGTAAATTGATATCTTGACTGGGACAGTCGTCACGAGAACGACCCGATACACCCGCTTTGTAACCGTGGACATAAGCCCGCTGAAAGCGATCACGTTTCTGCCGTTTCATTGGCTAACCTCTTTTCACGAAAGCCTTTGATGAGAAATAGGGTGTTATCAACTTATGTTATCAATAACAGCCACTATTCCGAGAGCTTGCTTCAAGAGCGAGACACCGCTTCAACCCTGCTGTTTGGCACTCACGGGCTGAACGAGCCGAGCGGCGATCTCTTACAAAGAACACTCATATGCCAAAGGCCTAGTCTTGAACCGACCCTGACAAGAAACGCATGCGTTTTTCAGTAGCTACTCTCTTATTGTTAGACCATGATGGGGTCATCTGTCGACTACCAAATTGTCATAAAACGTAAACTCATTTGCTATATACAGGAATGTCGCGCCTTTACGCGCCGCTATTACCATGACCGAGTCGAACCAAACCGCTCCCCTGAACTTGCTCGCCACTTGCCCAAAAGGCATCGAAGGCCTGCTTCACGACGAACTCATAGCGCTGGGCGCCACGCCGGGTAAAACCACCGTGGCGGGCGTCTATTTCACTGCCAGCCAAGCGATCGCGTATCGTGTCTGCCTATGGTCCCGGTTAGCTAACCGGGTCATTTTGACCCTGGTACGCGAATCGATGATCGATACCGCTGAGCAAGTACGTGATGTGGTCGCCCGCATTGCCTGGACGCAGCACCTAGCTCCGGGCAAAACGCTGGCGGTCGATTTCCATGGCCGCAGCGAACACATCCGCCACACCCGTTTTGGTGCGCAGACCGTTAAAGATGGCATTGTCGATGCGCTTCAACTGGCCGGGCAGGAACGCCCCAACGTGGATACCAAAACCCCGCATTTGCGCATCTATGCCCACCTGCATCGGATGAACTTAACCATTGGGCTGGATCTCTCTGGTGAAAGCCTCCACCGCCGTGGTTATCGCCGTGATGTAGGTCACGCGCCGCTGAAAGAGAATTTGGCAGCGGCACTGCTGGTGCGTGCAGGCTGGCCCGAGCGCCTCAAGGCCGGTGAACCGTTGATTGATCCGCTGTGTGGTGCAGGCACGCTACTGATCGAAGCCGCCATGATGGCCGCTGATCAAGCACCTAACCTGAACCGTGAACGGTTCGGCTTTCATGGCTGGGCAGGGCACGATGATCTCGCCTGGCAAGAACAGAAACGCGAAGCCGACGCGCGCGCTTCCATTGGTCGCAAGCGCTGTAAAGCTCAGCTACTCGGCTTTGATCAGAGCCCTGCAGCACTGACGGCAGCGAAATCCAATGCCATGCGGGCGGGCATTCCAGCCTTGATTACCCTGCATGGCCAAAGTCTTGCACAGTTGACTCGGCCGGAAACACTGACTGCTGAGAGCGGCCTGCTGATCACTAATCCCCCTTACGGCGAACGGCTGGGTGAGTTACCTGAGCTGGTACGTCTATATGCGCAACTGGGTGAGAAAGCCAAAGCGCTGTTCCCGGGCTGGACCCTGGCGGTATTCACCGGCAACCCGGATCTCGGCCATCGGCTGGGGATGCGTGCGCACAAACAGTACGCGCTTAAAAATGGTGCCTTGGATGCCAAACTGCTGCTCATGGAGATCGGGGGGGCGGAGCAGCAACCTACCACTAGCATTGATACGCCCGCACATGCTGAAAGCGTGGTAGAGGCAACCACTAGTGAGGGTGTTAGCGAAGAGCAAACTGCTCATAAAAACCAAGACAATGCGCAGATGTTTGCCAATCGGCTGATTAAAAATCAGAAGCGCTTGAAGAAATGGCTGAAGCAGAGCGGTGAAACCAGCTATCGCGTCTATGACGCCGATATGCCCGAGTATGCCCTGGCGGTGGATCGTTACGGTGATCGGGTACATGTCCAAGAGTACGCGGCACCCAGCTCGATTAACCCAGCCCAGGCGCAAAAGCGCTTGTACGATGCCTTGGAAGTCATGCCCGAAGCGCTCAGTGTTGACGCCAGCAAGATCTATATCAAGCGCCGCGAGCGCCAAACCGGCAGCGCTCAGTACCAGAAGCGTGCCGCCAGCGGTGAACGTTTTGAGGTGCACGAGGGTGCAGCACGGCTATGGGTCAACCTGCGTGACTATCTGGATACCGGTCTGTTCCTTGATCACCGACCGGTACGGCGCATGCTGGGCGAAATGGCTAGCGGTAAGCGCTTTTTAAACCTATTTTGTTACACCGCTACCGCGACGGTGCAGGCGGCCTTAGGTGGCGCCAGCGACAGCGTGAGTGTGGATATGTCCAATACCTACCTGGAGTGGGCCAAGGACAACTTTGCGCTGAACAAACTCGATACACGGCTGCATCGTGTGGTTCGCGACGACTGTTTCCGCTGGCTGGAAACCGCCAACGCAGAGTTCGACCTGATCTTTATGGATCCGCCGACATTTTCCAACTCCAAGAAGATGCGTGATACGCTCGATGTACAGCGAGATCACCCGAGGTTAGTGGAGCTCGCCATGGCGCGATTGGCACCCGGTGGCACGTTAGTGTTTTCTAATAACCAGCGCCGCTTTAAACTCGATGAATCGCTGAGCGAGCAATACGCGGTCGAAGATATCACCGGGCGAAGTTTCGACCCCGATTTCCAGCGGCGCACGAACTTACATCACGTGTTCTTGCTTCGTCATAAAGTGTCATAAGAGAGTTTAAGCATGATTCAGCTATCGCTATACACAACGATGGGCTGTCACTTGTGTACTCAGTTAGAGGCACTGGTGGCAGCGCTCGCAAATCAAAAAGTGTGGCTGCACCACATTGAGATTAGCGAAGATGATGCGCTGGTGGAGCGCTATGGCGTGCGGATACCGGTGCTGGTGGATAGTGACGGCAATGAGCTGGATCGTGGCTTTGAGCTTGAGCGATTAAGCGCTTGGTTGCGCGAACGCGGCTGGCTGGATGAAGCGGCGCTGGCGGGATTTACTGCCCCGCCGGACACCAAAGCGCCTATAGGCGCCCATGAGCGTGACGGACGTCGCTTCTTAAGTTAATAAGTGCATGGTTAGCAAAAAAGCATGGGGCTAGCTAAAAACAGGAGACTAGCTCGCGAAGCTTAAAGCACATCCAATAGCGATAGTTGGCGCATCGCTTCCTGGCCTTCGGGGGTATGGTCGGCCACCTCCAACACCTTGCGAAAACCCCGTGAGGCCTGGATGGTGGTTTCATCTTCCAGCCACATATGGGCTTGATCCAGCGTATCGGCTAGCAGATGTTTCAGACCGCCAAATTGGGTGCCGATTTGGCCCCAGGCGCGGCTGAAAATCCAGTCACCAAACATATCCTGGTGAATATGAACCAACACATAGTCATGGTTGGTTTCCCAGCGTACGATCACAACACTCTCCTTACTTAGCCTTTAAAAGATAGCCTTTAAACACGCCTGCCCATCAAGCCGTCGCGGGCGTATTGTAAAGCCCGGATACCCAAACGCCTATGAAACTTGTCATCGACGCCAATATCCCCGCTGCCGAGCGCTGCTTCGGCCATTTCGGTTCGCTCACCCGCGTGCCAGGGCGGGAGATAAACGCCGCCCACCTTCAGAACGCCGATGCGCTCATCGTGCGCTCCATTACCCAGGTCAACGATGAGCTACTTGCCGATAGCCCCGTGCGCTTTGTTGGCACCTGCACCATCGGCACCGATCATATTGACCAAACTGCGCTTGCCCAGCGCGATATCGATTTCGCCAGCGCGCCAGGCTGCAACGCCGAAGCGGTGGTTGATTATGTGCTGATCAGCCTGCTGACCCTGGCGGAACGCGATGGCTGGGCACTTGGCGAGCGCACCGTGGGGATTGTGGGGGTGGGCAATGTCGGCAGCCGACTGCAGGCGCGACTAGCCGCCATGGGCGTGGCAACGCTGGCCTGTGATCCGCCCAGGGAAGAAGAGGGGGCTGAGGAAGGCTTTCACTCCTTAGACGCCCTGATCGAGCGCTGTGACGTGCTCTGCCTTCATACACCGCTAACCCGTGAAGGCCCCCACGCGACGTATCAGCTACTCAACGCTCAACGTATCGAGGAGCTGGCTCCGGGGTGCGTGCTGCTCAATGCCGGGCGCGGCGATTGCGTGGATGGTTTAGCGCTGCGCAGCCGCCTTACGGGCAAGGGCGATATCAGCGCCATACTGGATGTGTGGGAGGAAGAGCCAGATATTGACGCTGGCTTGCGTGATTTGGTCTCTTTGGCAACACCGCATATTGCCGGGCACAGCTTGGACGGTAAGCTACGTGGTACCTGGATGATTCAGCAGGCGCTAGCCCGCCACTGCGGACAGCCTAGTGGACTAGCATTCGCCGATATCTGCCCACCCCCCGCGCTGGCGTCACTGCGTTTGCAGCACGCACTGCCTCCTGAAGATGCGCTAAGGCTCTGCATGAGAGCGGTGTATGACGTTCGTCGTGACCACGATGCGCTCCAGCGCCAAATTCTAAATGATGGAATGCGTAAAGGCTTTGATGACTGCCGCGCCAATTACCCGCTGCGGCGCGAATTCGCCACACTCAACGTGCAGTTGTCAGGGGAGGCGATTACACTAGAAGGCATACTGCGTGGAGCAGGGTTTGCGGTAACGCGAGCAAAGTAGTGAATAGTCGGCAGTGAAAACAGCCAGTGAAAACCGTCGCCGAATAACAGTAAGGCCCGCAGATGCGGGCCTTAAATGTATAGAACTGCTAGACAATCTTACTGGCGATAAGCGGCTTCTTTCAGCGCACGAATGCGCTCATCCAGCGGCGGGTGGCTGGCAAATAGTTTTTCCACCAGTGAGCGCGTTTGGCCTTTGGTGATGGCCATGGCGCGCAGTGTGTCTGGCATTTGATCGGGCATTTCCGTTTCGGTTTTCAAGCGTGCCAGCGCGCTGACCATCGCATTGGTACCCGCCAAGCGTGCACCAGCTTCATCGGCGCGGTATTCGCGATAGCGCGAGAACCAAGCGACAATGGCCGAGGCCAGAATACCGAACACAATCTCAGCGACCATGACCACCGCGAAGTAGCCCATAAAACCTAGGCCGCCGCCGCCATCGCTGCGGCTGCGCAGGAAATTGTCAACCAAGTGCGCCACTACACGGGCAAAGAACATCACAAAGGTGTTCACTACGCCCTGTATCAGTGCCAGCGTTACCATATCGCCGTTAGCGACATGACCAATTTCGTGAGCCAGTACTGCTCGCACCTCTTCCGGGCGCATGCGGTTCATTAAGCCTGCCGAGACGGCCACCAGCGCATCGTCTTTGTTCCAGCCGGTGGCAAAAGCGTTGGACTGTTGGGCCGGGAAAATGCCCACTTCCGGGGTTTTGATACCCGCTTCACGGGAGAGCTCAGCGACCGTGTCCAGCAGCCACTGTTCGGTGGAGTTGGAGGGCGTTTCGATAATCACCGTGCCGGTACTGCGCTTGGCCATCCATTTGGAAATGAACAGCGAGATGATGGAACCCGCCATGCCGAATACAAAACAGAAAATCAGCAGGCTGGTGAAGTTGATGCCCTGGCCGCGCAGATACCCCTCAACGCCCAATAGGCGCAGCGTAATGCTGGCGACCAGCAGGACCGCTATATTGGTCGCTAAAAACAACAGAATTCGCATCATGGTGCAGGCTCTCCCTCAACGTTTAGAAACCGGTTTAAACACAGCCAGTGAAATGGGACACAGAATAGTTGTTTAAATACGACCTGTTCGTGGCAGTTTCAAGTCATCGCTGTGTCAAATAACTGTTTTAATCGGCGCATTCACCAGATAAGGCTCACTGGCGGTAGCGGGATAGGAAGTTGGCAAAGCGGTCCAGCGCATCGCCGAGCTGGTCTGCCCAGGGCAGTGTCACGATGCGCACATGATCCGGCTCTGGCCAGTTAAAGGCGGTACCCTGTACCAGCAATATTTTTTCCTGCAGTAGCAAATCAAGCACCATCTGCTGATCATCTTTAATCTTGAATACCTTGGGGTCTAAACGCGGAAATGCGTAGAGCGCGCCTTTGGGTTTCACGCAGGAGACGCCAGGGATCGCGTTCAGTTTCTCCACCGTGATATCACGCTGGGCCAACAGCCGCCCGCCAGGCAGGATTAAATCGTTGATCGACTGATAGCCCCCCAGAGCGGTTTGAATCGCGTGCTGGGCAGGCACGTTGGCGCACAGGCGCATGGAGGCCAGCATATTCAGCCCCTGGATATAGTCCTGGGCGTTCAATTTGGCTAAGGTGCCGGAGATAATCATCCAGCCCGAACGAAAGCCCGCACAGCGATAGCTTTTGGAGAGCCCGTTCATGGTGATGACCAGTTGGTCATCGTCCGCTAGCGCGCCCGTAGCGGTATGCTCGACGCCGTCGTAAAGGATCTTGTCGTAGATCTCGTCAGAGAACACCACTAGGTTGTGCTGTTTGGCGATCGCCAACACCTCTTTCACCACGGCGGGCGGATAGACCGCGCCGGTGGGATTGTTGGGGTTGATCAGCACAATTGCACGTGTGTGACTGGTGATCTTGGCGCGAATATCCGCCATGTCGGGCGTCCAGTCCGCCTGCTCGTCGCATAGGTAGTGCACCGCGTGACCACCGGAAAGGTGGGCGGCGGCGGTCCAGAGCGGGTAGTCCGGTGCGGGAATCAACACTTCATCGCCGTCGTTGAGCAGCGCCTGCATGGCCATCACGATCAGCTCAGAAACGCCGTTGCCGATGAATATATCCTCAATACCCACGCCGGGAATCTGCTTGCGCTGGCACTCCTGCATAATCGCTTTACGGGCAGAGTAGAGGCCTTTGGAGTCGCAGTAGCCCTGGGCTGTGGGCAGGTTACGCATCACATCCTGGAGAATCTCTTCCGGCGCCTCAAAACCAAACGGTGCAGGGTTGCCAATGTTTAGCTTGAGAATTCGCTGGCCTTCCTCTTCCAAGCGCTTGGCGTGGTCGAGCACCGGGCCACGAATGTCGTAGCAGACATTGTGCAGCTTATGAGATTTCTTTAACGGTTGTGGTTCGTGCGACTGCGGGGTATCCATGAGGTGTCTGTCCAAAAGTAGCTAGAGGCCCAAAGTGTCCAAAAGGTAAGCGCCTACAAGCCGTTATCGGCTAAAAGGGCGACCAAACCATTATGCGTCGGAAAGACCTTGATTGTCTTCGTCGTTTTGCACGGGCGGCGGCGGAATGTCCGCAGGCGTTTCAAGCGTTAGCCTGCCCAGCTTGCCATCGCGAAGTTCGTGAAGCAGTACTTCCGCGCCGCGATGCAGATCAACCGCGCCGCCGGGGCGCAGGCCGCCTCGGCGGGCAGCGATATCTTTTAAGATGGCGTTACCATCGAAGCCAGCAATGGCGAGAAAATCAGGCTTTTTCGGGCCATCAGCGTCAATGTCATGGGGGATGTCCGGCGCGGCATAAGGCGGCAGCTCTTTGAGCTTATAACGTTCAGTGAGCGCTTCGGGGTAGCGCTTGGCCAGCTCTGCACTGGTGATAATCGCCACATCGGTGTATTCGATAGCAGTATCGCGAATGGCGCCGGTGGCGGCGAGGCGATAGGCGCTGGCCTGATCCTCAATCTTCGGCCACAGCACGCCAGGGGTGTCGGTGAGTGCCACACGCCCATCGATGCGCACCTTTTGCTGGCGCTTGGTAACCGCAGGCTCGTTGCCGGTTTTAGCGATTTTTCGCCCGGCCAGGCCGTTAATCAGCGTCGATTTACCCACGTTAGGAATACCCATTACCATCACGCGCACATCCCGGTCAGCACGAACGGCACCGGCCAGCTCATGGCACAGCTTGGGAATCTTCTTGAGCTCGCGGGTGTTGGTCGTCGTGACGGCCAAGGCGCGCATATTTTCTTGGGCATCGAAATAAGCCACCCACTCGGCCGTCCGTTCTGGGTCGGCGAGATCCGCTCGGGAAAGAATTTTTAACACCGGCTTATGGCGGGTTAGCTCGGCCAGCATCGGGTTGGCGCTGGAGTAGGGCAGGCGTGCATCGAGTACCTCGATGACGACGTCAATTTCAGGCAGCACCTCCTTGATCTGGCGGCGGGCCTTGTTCATATGTCCGGGGAACCAGCCGAGCATGGGTTTCTCCTGAAAGTACAAAAATAGCGACATAAAAAAGCGGGCGACCATTCTAACAGATGGCGCCCGCCTTGCTGGTTTCCTTGAGAGGAATTAGTCACCACTACTCGTCAGGATGAAACTCCAACGAGACTGAGTTGATGCAGTAGCGCAAGCCGGTGGTATCGGGAGGCCCATCGGGAAACACGTGGCCCAGGTGAGCATCGCAGTGAGAACAGACTACCTCGGTGCGCTGCATACCATGAGTGGTATCCGTATGCTCTTCAACGCAGCGGCTACCCAGCGGACGGTCAAAGCTTGGCCAGCCGCAGCCAGCGTCAAACTTGTGCTCGTTTTCGAACAGCGGCGCATGGCAGCAGACGCAGTGGTAAATGCCCTGGGCATCGCGCACTTGATAATCGCCGGTGAATGGGCGCTCGGTGCCTTTCTCACGCGCTACTCGGTACTGCTCGGGGGTTAGCTGCTGTTGCCACTCGTCGGGGGATTTTTCAATTTTCGCCATGGGGTTCTCCTCTCCCTCTGGTTTGCCACTCTTCAGAGGCTTATTAAGCAGGCTAGCTTAACACTCTCCTGAGTGACAGCGAGTCGCCTGCTCAAGTTCAGCAAGTAGGAATCCCAGAATGTGTATTTAAACGCTGGCCGCGCCACCGTTACTGCGCGGGTCGTGGGCGCTCTCTATTAATCCATCTGGATGATGCACAATGCCACCTGCATGGCCCATGGTGTCGCTAAAGGCATCAGGCAGGACTTCCACATCGTGGCCAGCCGTTGCCAATGCGGCGACTAAGCTCTCATCAAAGCGTGCTTCCAGTTTCAAGTTGGTGCTGGTTTCTCCCCAGGTGCGCCCCAGCAGCCAACGAGGTGCCGTGATCGCCTGCTGTAGCGGCATGCCGTGCAGTGCATAGCGCGAAAATACCGCCGCCTGGGTTTGCGGTTGGCCTTCACCGCCCATGGTGCCGTAGACCATGGTGCGGCCATCGTTAAACCTGGCCAGCGCCGGGTTGAGGGTGTGAAACGGTTTGCGGCCAGGGGCCAAGCCGCGCAGGTCGTCGTGATTAAGCGAAAAGCTGATGCCGCGGTTTTGCCACAGCACGCCGCTTTCCGGCAGCACTACGCCGCTGCCGAATTCCCAGTAGATGCTCTGAATAAAACTCACCGAACGGCCTTCGCTATCGACGGTGCCCATCCAAATAGTGTCACCTGGAGCGGGTTCGTGAGGCCAAGGTAGCGCACGCTGTGGATCAATCTGAGCCGCTTCCCGGCCAATGTTCTCCTCGCTGAGTAACGCCTGCAGCGGTGTGGGTACGCGGCCGGGGTCGGTCACGTTTTGGTCGCGCAGAATAAAGGCGCGTTTGGTTGCTTCGATGAGCCCGTGCAGGTGCTCAAAACCGTTGGGCTCGGCGGCTTTTAAGCGCTCGTAGATACCTAAAATCATTAACGACGCCATGCCCTGGGTCGGCGCAGGCAGGTTATACAGTGTGGCATCCTGAAGCGTTACTTCCAGCGGCGTAACGCGCTGGGCGCGGTAGGCGTGAAAGTCAGCCAAGCGCAAGGGGCTACCCACTGCTTCCAAGTCTTTCGCCATGCTGGCGGCCAGTTCGCCGCGGTAGAAGTCATCTAATCCGGCTTCCGCCAATCGCTTGAGGGTCGCGGCCAAGCGCGGCTGGCGCAGCCGTTCGCCTTCACGGGGCACTTGGCCGTTAAGCAGTAGCGCGTCACTAAAGCCTGGGCTTTGGGTCAAGCGCTCAACGTGTTTTGCGGTGAGTGCCTCCTGGCTTTGCGTGACTGAAATACCTGCTTCGGCATGATGAATGGCGTCGGCCAGTAGCGTGGTGAGAGGTAACTGCTTGCCCCATGCTGACGCTAGATTTAGCGCTTCATGCCAGCCGCCAATGGTGCCTGCCATGGTGAGGGCGGCCTTGGGGCCTCGCTCAGGGATATGAGTGTCACCAGCGTAGAAATCCGCGTTGGCCAAACCTGCTGCCGGACCGCAGGCGTCAATGGCAATAGGCGCCTTGCCCGGTTCATGGATCAACCAAAAGCCATCGCCACCCAGAGCGTTCATATGCGGATAAACGACCGCAATGGCGGCGGCAGCCGCGACCATGGCTTCCACCGCGTTACCGCCCTGTTTAAGCACATCGCGCCCGGCACTGGCGGCTAAGTGATGAGGGGCGACACAGCTACCACCGTAACTACGTTGGGTGTGGAGCATCTTTGAATCCTTGTTATTGAGTAAATAATTATTAAGTAAGTAGTTGTTAAATAAATGCTAAAGCAGTTCATTACCAACCAATGGCTTCGGGCAACCAGGTAGCAATGCTGGGGAAGATAAATACCAGCGCAACGGCAACAAACTGTAAGCCGATAAACGGTAGGGCGCCTTTATAAATATCCAGCGTCGAGACTTCTTTCGGCGCTACACCCTTGAGAAAAAACAGCGACCAGCCAAAGGGTGGGGTAAGAAACGATGTTTGCAGCACCAGCCCCACCAGAATGCCCAGCCACACCATATCGACGCCCATCTGCACAAAGAAGGGCAGAAACAGCGGTAGGGCAATATAGCTGATCTCAATCCACTCAAGAAAGAAGCCCAGCACAAACATCAGCAGCAGCATGAACAGCATCGCGCCTAACTCGCCACCGGGCACCCAGTCGAACATACGGGCGACCAAGTGCTCGCCGCCCAAGCCACGAAATGACAGGCCAAACACCTGGGCGCTGATCAAAATAAAGAACACCATGGCCGAGATCACCAGCGTGGCCTTGGCCACTTCTTTGAGTAGCGAAAAGGTTAACCGCCCCGAGCATGCCACAATGACCAATGCTCCTAGCGCACCCATGGAGGCCGCTTCAGTCGGCGCGGCAATACCGCCAATAATCGACCCTAAGACCGCAAACACCAACCCCACTGGCGGGCCCACCACAGTAATCACTTTGCGTATCAGCTGACCCCGGCCCATTGCTGCTCGTTCCTCGGCAGGAATCGGCGGCATTAAGTTGGGGTAGAGCTTGGCGATCACCAGAATGGCAATAATATAGACCGCCGCTAGCGTTAGCCCAGGTACCATGGCGGCAGCGAACATTGTGCCGACCGATTCACCCAAAATTTCGGCCAGCAGAATCAGCACCAAACTAGGTGGAATAATCTGGCCTAAGGTGCCTGATGCGCAGATCATCCCGGTCGCAAGTGTTTTAGGGTAGCCGCGGCGTAGCAGTGTCGGCAGTGTAAGCAAGCCCAGTGTGACGATAGTGGCGCCGACAATGCCGGTAGCCGCCCCCAAGAGCACGCCCACCAAAATAATAGCCACGCCCATGCCGCCTGAAAGGCCGCCAAACAAATGGCCAATTACATCGATTAGCTCTTCAGCCAGCTTCGATTTCTCCAGCATCACCCCCATAAATACAAACAGCGGTATCGCCATAAAAGTGTAGTTGGTCACCACCCCATAGATACGGGAGGGCAGCAGGTTAAACAGCATCGGGCCAAAGCCAACATAGCCAAAGAAGAAAGCCGTTGCCGCGATACTGATACCCACTGGAATACCAATCAGCAAAAACACGAAAAAAGCCACGATCATGCCGATCGCTAGCCATTCATTTGGGGACATGCTTTATTCACCTCTTGTGGGCAGGGCAAACGCCTGGCGCAGCGCGTGGGCCAACCCTTGCAGCGCGAGAAGGACAAAACCGAACGGGATAAGCGATTTGAGCAGCCAGCGAAGGGGCAGGCCGCCTGGGTTAGGCGATGCTTCACCGCGGCCGAATGACTGGGCTATCCAGGGCAGCGTCAACCACGCGATATACAGCCCCATCACCAATAGCAATAGCCCGCCGACCACTTCAATAACGCGTTGCAACCCTGCTGGAAAACGCTCATAGAAAACGTCGACGCGCACCTGCTCGCCCATCAACAGCAAATAGGACATGCCAAACAGCGCGATAGGCGAGATCAAGTGCCACTGCAACTCCTGCAGCCATACCGCTCCAACGCTAAATACGTAGCGCATTAACACATCACCAGCGACTAAACCGACGAGTACCACGCAAGTCCAGGCGGCGACCCAGCCAAATAGCCGGACCACCGCCTCAACTCCGTGGACAAAAAATGCCACGGCGCGCATATCAGACTCCGATAATGTCGTTTAACCAGGCACGCTCACTAGCACCTGCCCAGCGGTCGTGGTTGGCTTTAAACGCCATGTAACTATCGTGCACTTTGCGTACTAGCGGGTCGGCGTTGGCTTCTGTCGCCAGGGTGTCTTGAGTGGCTTCGCGCAGCGCATCGACAACGGGGGTGGGAAGCATGCTGGCGGTGACGCCTTCGTTCTCGACCAGGTCGGTCATGGCTTCCCCGTTAACGGCTTCGGACCAAGTGACGCTCTCTAGACAGGCTGCCATACAGGCCGTTTTAACAATCATCTGCAGATCTGCCGGCAGGCTATCCCAGTGGGTTTTTGAGATCAGCAGTTCGCCCGTGGTAGAGGGTTCGTGCCAGCCGGTGGTGTGGTAGAACTTGGCGGCGTTATGCAGACCCATGCGACGGTCTTGGAAAGGGCCAACGAACTCAGCTGCATCAATCACGCCACGCTCTAGCGCTGGGAATATTTCGCCACCGGGTAGTACGCGGGCATCCACACCAAGCGAGGAGTAAACCTGACCCGCCAAGCCAGGAACGCGCATGCGCAGACCGTTTAGCTGGCTAATGTCTTCAATGGGTTCCCGGAACCAGCCAGTCATTTGTACGCCGGTATTGTTTAGCGGGAAGGCCACCATGCCATAGGGCTCGTACACTTCGTGCCATAGCTCCAGGCCACCGCCGTGGTAAAGCCACGCCATATGGCCCATAAAACTCATGCCAAATGGCACGGTAGTGAAGTACTGGGCAGCAAAGGTGGTGCCCGACCAGAAGTAGCTATTAGCGGCGTTCATCTCAATTGTGCCGCTTTGGACGGCTTCGAAACCTTCAA
Organism: Vreelandella sp. ssv; assembly: GCF_059448525.1. Classification (NCBI taxonomy): domain Bacteria; kingdom Pseudomonadati; phylum Pseudomonadota; class Gammaproteobacteria; order Oceanospirillales; family Halomonadaceae; genus Vreelandella; species Vreelandella sp. ssv. The sequence goes on from NZ_CM182545.1 coordinate 1,178,410, forward strand.
AGGCTGGGATCAGTTCGCCTGAAGAGAAGTGCTGAATATTGAGGCGTCCGCCGGACATGGCATTGATTTTGGCGATCACATCAGTAGGGCTGCCTGGGCCTTCCACGTAGAAGGGCGAGCCGGGCGGGTAGGCATTGGTCATGCGCCAGTTGAAGCTCTCGGCGGACTGCGCACGGGCGAGAGAAGGGGCGCCCAGTACCAGGCCAGCAGTGGAAGAAACGGCTGCCGTGGTGAGAAACTTGCGGCGGGATAAGGACATAGCACACCTCATTAATGGGAATTGGTCAGCAAGAGAACACAATGAAGTAGCAAAGGGTGTGCCATAAAAATCGATTTTATTATAAATAAAAGATTTTTAAGGCTTTTGTCGGTGGTCGGGAAGGGGGGTAACACTAAGCAAAATAAGTGTTTGCACCGTTATGACGCCGAATTATCACGCTGAGCACTTTCAACGTGCATGGATATGTCTTAAAAACCCACGCCTTGCTTGTAGGTGATTGAAAGCTAGTCAATTAGGTCGGTGGTGGGTAGAGAGCTTGACAGCTCAATAAGGTCTGAGTAACATACGCGCCACCTCGACGAGGCATTGCAACGTCCCATTCGTCTAGTGGTCTAGGACACCGCCCTTTCACGGCGGTAACAGGGGTTCGAACCCCCTATGGGACGCCACTTATTTTGAAGGCTAAGTTCTTTTTCGAAGGCTAAGCTATTGCAGAATAAGCGGTCGTCAGGGTATCGGAATGCGGGAATAGCTCAGTGGTAGAGCATCGCCTTGCCAAGGCGAGGGTCGGGAGTTCGAATCTCCTTTCCCGCTCCACGTAATTGAAGTACTAGTGTCCCATTCGTCTAGTGGTCCAGGACACCGCCCTTTCACGGCGGTAACAGGGGTTCGAACCCCCTATGGGACGCCACTTCCGGTAGGTTAGGTAAAAGCTTAGCTAAAAAGCTAAGCAAGTGTTCTATAAGCGGGAATAGCTCAGTGGTAGAGCATCGCCTTGCCAAGGCGAGGGTCGGGAGTTCGAATCTCCTTTCCCGCTCCAGTTTTAGGTGCCGGATTACTTTCCTGCTCCAATTAGTCCCATTCGTCTAGTGGCCTAGGACACCGCCCTTTCACGGCGGTAACAGGGGTTCGAACCCCCTATGGGACGCCATCTAGCGTTATGCGTTGTTTGCGTTGCGGGAATAGCTCAGTGGTAGAGCATCGCCTTGCCAAGGCGAGGGTCGGGAGTTCGAATCTCCTTTCCCGCTCCAAGCGCTTATATCTTCAATTTTTATTATTTCTATGATGCATCAGCTACTTGCTGGGCGTCATTTTTTGTGTGTCTGACGCTCGGCTCGATTGCCCGCCTTGAAAAAAGTCGTTTGCGCCCTAATGTTTCACCTTCTCTTCTTATTTTTGCTGACAGGACATATTCATGGCCGAACCGGCATTGTCGATCCGTGGCCTTACCAAAGTGTATGGCAACGGCTTTCAGGCACTCAAAGGTATTGATCTCGACGTCCAGCAGGGCGATTTTTTTGCTTTGTTGGGCCCCAATGGCGCCGGTAAATCCACCACCTTGGGTGTGGTGTGCTCGCTGGTGCAAAAGACGGCGGGCAAGGTCTCCATATTTGGCATTGATGTGGATAAAGACTTCGCCAAAGCCAAATACCAGTTGGGCGTGGTGCCACAAGAGTTCAACTTCAATCAGTTTGAGAAGGTGCTCGACATCGTGCTGGCTCAGGCAGGCTATTACGGTATGACCAGTCGCGAGGCATTGCCTCGCGCTAAACAGCTGCTGACTGATCTGGGCCTATGGGAAAAACGCAACGGCAGCGCGCGCATGCTCTCCGGTGGCATGAAGCGCCGCCTGATGATTGCCCGGGCGCTGATGCATCGCCCCAAACTGCTGATTCTCGATGAGCCAACCGCCGGGGTGGATATCGAACTGCGGCGCAGCATGTGGGAGTACATGCGGCGGATCAACCAGGATGAAGGCACCACCATCATTCTGACGACTCACTACTTGGAAGAAGCCGAGAGCCTGTGTCGCAATGTGGCGATCATCAACAATGGCGACATTGTACGAAATACCAGCGTGCGGGAGCTGCTGGCCGAGCTTGATACCGAGACCTTCCTGATTGATTTGGCTGCGCCGGTAGCAGAAGTGCCCAATATCGAAGGTTTTGAGTTGCACCAGCTAGAGCCCACGCAGCTTTCGCTGCTAGTACATCGTGGGCAGCGCTTGAACGATGTGTTCAAAGCGTTGAGTGAGCAGGGCATCGAAGTGGTATCCATGCGTAACCGGGCCAATCGCCTTGAGGAGATGTTTGTGTCGATGGTGGAGGGTAGTGGCCAAGGGGCGATAGACCAGCGCGTTGAGAAGAAGGAGGAGCGCGTATGAATGCCATGCAGACGCTGATCGCTCTATGGACGCTGGTGCTCAAAGAGATCAAACGCTTTACTCGCATTTGGCCGCAAACGCTGCTGCCACCTTCGATCACCATGGCGATGTACTTCATCATCTTTGGTAATCTCATTGGTTCGCGGATTGGTGACATGGACGGCTTCAGCTACATGGACTTTATCGTCCCAGGGCTGATCATGATGTCGGTGATTACCAACAGTTACTCCAACGTGGCGTCGAGTTTCTTCTCGAATAAGTTTCAGCGTTCGATTGAAGAGATGATGGTATCGCCCATGCCCAACTGGGTGATTTTATCCGGCTTTATTTTAGGTGGTATGGCGCGTGGTTTGGGCGTTGGGCTGATTGTGACGGTCGTTTCGCTGTTCTTTACCCGTCTCACCATGGAGCATCCACTGCTCACCGTGTTGGTCGTGGTGCTGACATCAGCGCTGTTCTCCATAGGGGGCTTTATCAACGCCTTACTGGCCAACAAATTCGATGATATTTCTATCGTGCCGACGTTTATTCTCACGCCGCTAACCTATCTGGGTGGGGTGTTTTACTCTATCTCGATGCTGCCCGATTTCTGGCAGGGCGTTTCCATGCTCAATCCGATCTTGTACATGGTTAACGTTTTCCGTTACGGCTTCTTGGGTGTGTCGGATATTCCCGTTGGCTGGGCGCTCGCTGCCATTTTTGCTTTTATCATTGTGCTGTTTAGCATTGCACTGGCAATGCTGGAGCGAGGTAAAGGTATCCGCAGCTAGGCGTATCAATCCGATTGAGAAGAGGGCTTTTATCACATGGCACATCGCCCAGATACATTAGAGCACGCGCCGTTAGGGCGCGATTCCGCTTACCCTGAGCAGTATGACGCGGGGCTGTTATATCCGATTCCCCGCGCAGCCAACCGGGCGCCACTGGGGATTGAAGAAGGCGCTTTGCCGTTTGAAGGCGAGGACGAGTGGCACGCCTTTGAAGTCTCCTGGCTGAATAGCCGCGGCAAACCCATTGTCGCCGTGGCCCGCTTTCGCCTACCCGCAAGCTCGCCCCATCTGATTGAGTCTAAATCCTGGAAGCTCTACCTCAATAGCTTCAATCAAACCCGTTTCTATAGTCGTCAGGAAGTGATGGAAACGCTTGCCAATGACCTCGCGGTTGCGGCTGGGGCTGAGGTGAGTGTCGAGTTATTTGATGTGGATGCGCCTGAGCTTTCAGCACGCTCCTTGCCGGGCGAATGCTTGGACGATTTAGATATTGCAGTAAGCGATTATACGCCTAGCAGTGCTCATCTAACGGTAGGGGAGGCGATCGTCGAAGAGACACTCTACTCGCATCTGCTGAAATCTAACTGCCCCGTGACTGGCCAGCCGGATTGGGGTAGCGTGCTAATTCGCTATCAAGGGCCCAAAATCGACCGTGAAGGGCTGCTGCGCTACCTGATAGGGTTTCGTCAGCATCAGGATTTTCACGAACACTGCGTTGAACATATCTTCACTGACCTAATGACCCATGCAAAACCAACGCAACTGCTGGTGTTGGCGCGCTACGTGCGCCGCGGCGGGTTAGATATCAGCCCCTGGCGGGCAACGCCCGGGTTAACGCCGCCTACGCCGCTGCGCCTGGCAAGGCAGTAAACGGCAATGTTATAAATGGCGATGTTATAAATGACGCTGCTACAGTAGCCACACACGATTGGATTTGGAGTCATTAATGGACGCACTCACGCTACTTCACGAACGCAGCTCAATGGGCAAGCTGACGGAGCCAGCGCCCAGCAGTGAACAGCTCAGCGCCATCTACCAAGCGGCACTGCGGGCACCTGATCATAAAGAGCTGCGCCCCTGGCGCTTTATTGAGTTCAGCGGGGAGGGGCGTGAGCGCCTGGGCGAACTATTTGCCGAGGCGGAGTTTCAGGAAAACCCTAGCGCCGAAGACGATACACTCAACTCGGCGCGCAAAAAGCCGCTTCGTGCGCCGATGATTATCGCCGTGATTGCCAAGGTCACGCCTGAGCTCGATAAAGTGCCTAAAATGGAGCAAGTGATTTCCGCTGGCTGTGCCGCCCATGGCATTCTGCTCGCCGCCCATGCGCTGGGTCTTGGCGCCATGTGGCGCAGTGGCAAGTACGCGTTTGACCCGGTGGTACGTAAAGGGCTAAGTCTGGATGAAGATGACGAAGTCGTCGCGTTTATCTACCTGGGTACTCTGGGTGGCCGCCATAAGCCGGTGGCACAGCATAACGTTGCTGACTTTGTTGAGCGTTGGGACTAACCATGAATATATCGCGTCAACCAGGCATACCTCACCCACGTTTGCCGCTGCCAGAAGGCCAGCCAGACGACTTGGTCGCTTTTCAGCAGTGGCTGATTGACGCCATTCCCATGGTCAGTGCGTTAGGCATTAGCGAGATGACGCGTCACGACAATTCACTCACGTGGCAGTTGGCGCTTGAACCCAGCCTAAACGATAAAGGCACAGGCTTTGGCGGCGCTCTCTCGGCGCAAACCACGCTGCAAGGCTGGTGCTGGGTAACGCTATGGTTACGTGAAAGAGGCCTGGCAAGGGATGTGGTGGTGGCAGAAGCCAGTCAGCGTTTCCTTGCGCCAGTAACCGACGACTACCATTTAGTGTGTATGCCAGCAGAGCTAAATGGGTCTGAGCAACTTGCCAACAAGCTCGCTGAACGCGGTAAAGGGCGCATTGCGTTAACCCACCAACTCTATTGTGGCGAGACGCTCTGCCTGGAAGCCAGCGGCAGCTACGCGGTGTTGCCATCAAGCTAACCGAAGGGGTAATCGGCCTGAAAAGGCTTGCTATTTCGAGGCTTAGCCAATAGTATATGCGCCGTTCTGTTGCGAAAGGTTTAGCCTTTAAACAGAGCGAAAACGCGGAGGGGTGTCCGAGTGGTCGAAGGAGCACGCCTGGAAAGTGTGTAAGCCGCAAGGCTTCGAGGGTTCGAATCCCTCCCCCTCCGCCACAGAATTTGAGAAAGCCCGCTGAGCAATCAGCGGGCTTTTTTCGTGCCATACATACTGGGTAGTCTAGTCGTAGGCGATTGCGGGGGATATTTGCAATGCGCTAAAAAGTGAACCTAGCTAATAAGTGCTTTTTAGAAAGGCAGTCCGCCGCTGAAGCCAACACCAAGTACGGCAACAAGAACAACAACGATAACGACGATTGTGGTAGTAGACATTTTCTCTTCCTCTGAGTGGTTTATATTTCAGCTTAGTCGCCATTACTCTATTTCGCACAGCTTCAAAATAGCTGAGCAACGTTTCCATGATAGCAGCGACCATCCTACCAAAACGCCCGACAGCGAGACTGTCAGGCGTTGATAAAGTAACAGAAAAAAAGAGCTAGTGGGCTTATTTCCCGCACTGACAGCCGTGACCACAGTCGCTAGAGCCATCTGTATGACCGTTAGCGCAGGACTCGCAGCAGTAGAGTTTGCCATCATTCTCAACTGCCTTGCTATCGACTGAACACGTACATTTAGGGCATGCGCACTCTTGCTGAGCCATGGTGAACCTCCTGTGTGGAAGCTTAAAGTGTAGACCCGCTTCCACGTGTTATGTCATTGCATTTTATGCTGCGCTAAACCGCACTACCCAACGCTTTTCCCAGCCCACTAAAATAGTCGCCAAACGCCACGTTAATTCGTTCCCGCTGCTCGCCCTGGGGATAAAGCCCCCGCTCGGCCTCGGGCGAAGCTTTGGTGCCTTTGACTAAGAAGTGATTAGTAATCGATGCGTCTTGTACAAAGGCTTCGAAGGCGCGTGCGCAGAGCTCTTCGGGTTTACTGTAGTAAAGCTGACCAAGTTTTTTGTCCATCTGCGCGGAGTGCTTAAATAACTCACTAGGCTGGTCACCTTCTGGCCGTAGCAAAATGGCTTTAAAACAACGCATGAGTAAATCGTTTAGCGGGTGAGGAATGGGCACGGCGTCGGCTAGCCATGCGGTGGAGGCAAACATTCCACTAGGGGTGTTGCGAAAGCATTTGGTGGCGATGTAGTGATCGAAGGCATGAAACCATTCGTGGGCAATACTGCCGGGGCCCGCATTCTTGGCTAGTGAAAAGCTGCGTTGGCTAGGATCATAATGGGCAGCGACACCAGGACGACCGCCGCTACCGTACTGCAGCGCTAGTGAGCCGCGCAGTGAAATTAGCGCTTCCGGCCCTTGAAGAATCAACATTAGATCGCACAGCGCATCATGGAACAGCTCGGCTGCGCGGTCACGCTCGGCACTGGTTACCCAGCGGCCAATCTCAATGGATCGAAAGTCAAACTGGCGTCGAATCAGAGCAAAGCTACTCGCTTGACCCTGGCGATGGTCAGGCCCGCTGCGGTAAAAATCCCTCGCTTCAATGCTCACTTATCGTTTCTCCTTGTATTCCGCCATCCAGACCCCCACTAACTAACGGTAACGCATTTTAATAGCCTCATTTTTCACCGTATGGAGAGAGTTATGAGCAAGCGTATTTTAGTGGTACTGACGTCTCACGATCAGTTGGGCGATACCGGTAATAAGACCGGTTTTTGGCTCGAAGAGCTTGCAGCCCCTTATTATGTCTTTAAAGACGCGGGTGCTGAAGTAACGTTGGCATCGCCCAAGGGAGGGCAGCCGCCGCTGGATCCCAAAAGTGACGCAGAAGATAGCCAAACCGATGAAACACGCCGCTTTAAGCAAGACGAGAATGCCAACGCTGAACTTGCCGCTACCCATCGTTTGAGCGATATGAATGCCGATGACTTTGATGCGGTGTTCTACCCAGGTGGTCACGGCCCGTTGTGGGACCTCGTCGACGACACTGACTCTATTCGCCTAATAGAAACCTTTATTGCTCAAGGCAAGCCGGTTGCCTCGGTTTGTCATGCGCCGATCGTGTTAGTGAATGCGAAAGACAGCGCAGGCGAGCCACTTGTTAAAGGCCGTCAGGTGACCGGCTTCACCAACGGTGAAGAAGAGGCCGTTGGCTTGACCAATATCGTGCCGCATCTGGTTGAAGATGCGCTGCAAAAATGTGGTGGCATTTACAGTAAAGCGGAAGATTTTACGCCTTACGTGCGCGAAGATGGCCAACTGATCACCGGCCAAAACCCGCCTTCGTCGGCGCTAACGGCTGAGACGTTGATAGCGTGGTTAAAGAAATAATCGCACTGCTAAGCAATTCATCATCAATAACAACGGCGAGGCTCTCCTCGCCGTTTCTGTTTGGGCGTTAGCCGTATTCTGGCTACCCTTATAAGGCGATAGATTATTTGAAATAAAATTGTCTCAAACGCGCAACAAGGAGGCGACCAATATGAAGACAGCACGCGTATATCGTATGAAGACGGCAGAGCACCTTTGCCCGTTTGGTATGAAAACGGTCGATTTGCTAAAACGTAAAGGGTATGAGGTTGATGATCATCCGCTAACCTCAAGGGATGAAATTGATGCGTTCAAGGCTCAGGAAGGTGTCGATACCACACCGCAAACCTATATCGACGAGAAACGTATTGGCGGTTATGAAGAGGTGCGTGATCATTTGGGGATGAGCGTCCCTAGCGCTAAGGAAGTTTCTTATCGGCCGGTGTTAGCGATTTTTATTACCGCTTTGCTCATTGGCTTGGCCGTTAGCTGGGTCGCCAACGGTACGTTAGTGTCGGCGCGCATGCCTGAATATGCGGTGGCGACGGCCATGGTGCTACTAGGTTTGCAGAAGCTGCAGGATGTGGAAAGCTTTAGCAATATGTTCCTTAATTACGATCTGCTGGCTCAGCGCTATGTCCCGTATAGCTATGTGTATCCTTATGCTGAAACGCTGGCGGGAGTCTTGATGTTGGCAGGCGCATTGATTTGGCTCGCGGCACCGCTGGCACTATTTATTGGTACGGTAGGTGCCGTATCGGTTTTTAAAGCCGTGTATGTGGATAAGCGTAAATTAAAATGTGCCTGTGTCGGCGGTAGCAGCAATGTCCCGTTGGGGTTTGTATCGCTGACCGAAAACATTGTAATGATACTGATGGGGCTATGGATGCCACTAAAAATGTGGCTGTGACTCCAAATCAATCATGATGAGTGCCGTTAGCTTGACCAGGGAAGGGAATAAATTCGAGCTCATCGCCTACGGGTAAGCGGAAACGACCATGTTCAAAATCACCCTGTATCCAAGCATCTTTTGCAGCGTCTAAACGCTCGCGGGATGAAGCAACAAAGTTCCAGGAAATATAGCGTGGGCCGTTAAGGGTTTCCCCGCCTAGTAGCATCAGGCGAGCGCCAGTGGGGCCTGCACTAACGGTGATGGCGTCGCCAGGCCTAAACACCATCATCTGGCCCGCCTCAAATATATCTCCAGCAATACGAATGCTTCCAGAGGTGATATAGAGACCCCGGTCTTCGTGATTGTCCGGTAGCGGTAGTTTGGCGCCAGGCTGGAGGACGGCATCAGCGTAAAACATTTCCGAAAAAGTTTGCACTGGCGCGCGCGCTCCCCAAGCATTGCCAAGTATGAGGCGTACCTCTTTGCCTTCGCCAGTCAGAAGGGGCAGGGCTTCTCGACTTTGGTGCTCAAAGGTGGCGGGTTTGTCCTCATACGCTTCAGGCAGTGCTACCCAAGTTTGTATACCAAATAGTGAGTGAGGCGATTGCTTACGGGTAGCGGGGCTGGTGCGTTCGGAGTGGGTGATCCCATTACCGGCGACCATCCAGTTGACCTCGCCAGGGTAGATCATCTGGTTGGTGCCAATGCTGTCGCGGTGTTGAAACTCTCCCTGATAGAGGTATGTGACGGTGGCTAAGCCAATATGCGGGTGAGGCCGCACGTCAATACCGCCTTCATCAATAAATTCCGCTGGGCCCATTTGGTCAAAAAAGATAAACGGGCCAACCATCTGGCGTTTAGGGGCGGGCAACGCCCGACGTACTTCAAAACCGCCGATGTCCCGGGCACGCGGGACAATCAGCGTTTCAATATTGCTCAAGCTTCCGGCGTCGGGGCACTTCGGTTCAATATCAGGCATCCAGCTCATGGTGGTTACCTCACATTAGCGGCTAGGATGTTTAATATCATGGTAGCCAGCTAACCCAGGCAGCGCCATTTGGCATTGGCTTTAGAAACAGCAGCAACGATTTTAGAAGTTGTAGTTGAGCAATACGCCGGTCACGGTTTGCGACTCGCTGCCCAAGTCGTCAACGACGGGGCTGACAGAAGCGTTGTCGGTCAAATAGCTAGTGCCGACAAAACCAGTCGCCGGCCATTGAGCGGCAGGCCACCAGTTTTTTGAGATCATGATCGCACTTTTGAAAGTAAATTAAAATTAAGTAAACGTGCATGATTGTATGTGCTGGCTTGGAAGTGTGGCAAGTAGCTTATTGGAATGTGGAAAAATCTTTTAAAAACAATTTATTTAGCATTACATATCACAGGTTAGATAAACACACGGCTATAAAGCGCACTGTGTGCGCACAGCGAAGGGAACTCGTGACAAGGAAGAACAAGCAAGGATTGCTTGTGTAGCTCAAGGAAGCATGAACAGGATGTTTGTGATGAAAGATCAGGGAAGACTTGATAAAAAAAACCGGCCAGGGATTGGCCGGTTTTTTTATCTCCGAAATAAATGACATAATAATTAAGCTTTTGTGAATTATTTATGATACCTATGCTACTTTCTCTAAGAAATAATGTTGATGTGTTTAAACAGCAACCTATTTCTTTTTACTAACAAACCGTTAAGTCTTTGGTTTGTCAATTAACAAGCATAGTTATAATAAAGTGAGCTTAATTCGTTAAGGGGTATTTCAACCGCTGTTTGGCAGTTTAGGCAGCGTACCGTGGAACTATCTTTTCCCGTACCCTCTAACCGGAAGCGGTTAAAAAACGGTGTTTTGGGTGACTCTGTGTTACCGCAATGACGACAGATGACATCCAGGCCGTTGACTTTATTGATAATTATAATGTCGCGCACGCTGACCTCCTACCATTAGGTTAGATGATGGTTCAGGCGTGGTAACGTCCGTGTAGAGCAGTATCGTTGCTGATACTTTTAAAAGTATAGCGGTGCTGGGTATATGTGCCATATGAAAAAGATAAAAACGTGTTTTAAATGGGCAGGCTTGGAATTGTGAAAAAAAGAAAAAATTTTTCCGTTTTAATAACATAGGTTAGATAAATGGACTGTTTTAAGGTTCATTGTGATCATACACCATATGGAAGTGGCAACAGGGAAGATTAAGCCAGGAAGGCTTACGCTCATGGATGCACAAATAGGATGTTTGTGAAGAGTAATCAAGGAAGGTTTGATAAAGCCCCAGCCAAGGAATGGCCGGGGCTTCTTTTTTATACGCTTGTTTTATTTTTTCACTTTTTTCTTGTTTTTCTTGCCGTGGTTACTTTCTCCACTCTGGATACTCGCAGTGCTTTGGTCACTTTCTGTATTCTCATCTTTACTGTCATCACCCTCTCTGTCCGGCTTATCGCTGCCTTGGTGAGTAAGCGGGCTTGCTTGGTCTAAGCGCGGGTGGTTATCCAGGAATTCACGCTGTAGGTCAGGTATGGCATCCAAGGCTTGCAGGGTATGCGTGAGGGCGTGAATGGCCGCCAGCACATCTTGCGTGTGGCCGGTTTCGGAGATGGTGTGCATGTTGCGGATGGGGAAGCCAATCGAGGTAGCGGCGCTATCGATAGACGCCAATACGCCTGCCATGCCATCGGTACCCGTATCCACGCCGACAATATCGCGCTGCAACGGAATGTCCTGCTCTTTAGCGGCGGTAGCGATAATCCGGTTGAGCTGTTCACTGGCAATAGAGCCCACCGCCATGGTGAAGCCTTTGCCCATTTCCAGCGGCTGCATGCGTTTGTCGCCAATACCGGGCGCAGCCACGTAGTCGTGGTTTACATCGACGCCTATCAAAGCATCCGGCTTCATTTCGCCTGCCATCACGCGGCTGCCGAAACGGCCAATCTCTTCGTAGCTGGCAATCGCAAACAGTACGCGCACGTTTTTGGTACCGCCTGCTTCTGCGATCAGGCGCGCCACTTCTGCGGCCACAAAGCAGCCTAGGCCGTTATCCAGGTAAGCGCCGTAGAACGTATTAGGGCTAAAGCCTGGGCGGATAGGGCGGTCGAAAATAATCGAATCGCCGGGGCGAACACCCAAGTTCAGCACCTGTTGCTTTTTATTTTCGCCGTGGATCTGTAAATCCAGGTAGATCTGCTCTTTTTTCAGCCCTTTACTGCCATCGCGCTGGGCAGGATCGGAGAAGTGAATCGCGCCCAGTGCTTCTACCGTGCCGCCTTCAATGCAGCGATAGCTGCCGGGGGCGTCGGGGTCTTCGCTAAACAGCTTCACTTCATGGCCGATCAGCACGGTAGGCAGAAAGGAGTCGGTGTTGATCCAGATCTTGCCGTCTTCACCAATCGAGCGCACCTGCATACGGATTTTGTCCGCATGGCCGATGATCATGACCTTGAACATATCGTCGCGGTCAGGGTGGGTGTCCAAGACAACGCCTGCGTTGCCTTTGAACTGGTGAAGGTGCCAGCTTTTGGGCGCGAAGCTCTTAAAATGCGGTTTGAGCACGCCATAGGTCATGGCGGCTTCCAGGCCTACTGGGCTGGGGGCGGCAAGAATATCGCGCATCAGTTGGAACTGCGCGTCGGGCATTGGTTGCGTCCAGGGTTTTGCACTATCGCTCATCGTTGTCGCTCACTCATTTAGGTGGATGTTCATCACCTCTAGTCTGCCAGATTCCCGCCCGGCGTGTAGAGAAAGCAGTAGCAAAAACGCTGATTTGTAGAACGCCTTTATTGGTGATGCCGAATTAGCTGTTGCAGCGCGCTAGAGGCAGCAGAAGGAGGATGATGGCGGCTTAAGATAATGCCCAGCTCACGTCGAATGGTTGGCTCCACCAGCGGGCGGTGTTCAATACCATCAGCGGCAATTTGACGAAAACTGAGCGAGGGCAGCACGCTAATGCCCAATCCCGCAGCCACCATGCGACCCACCGTGGCGATCTGGCGCGCATCGCACAAGATATCCAGCCGTTCGCCGACGCTCTGCATAATACGGTCAATATCCTGGCGCGAGCTGGAAAGACGATTGATACCGATAAACGGATAAGCCGCGAGCTGGCTCCAGGCCACGGTCGATTGCAACAATAGCGGGTGCCCACAGGGGCAAACGGCGACGTAGCTATCTTCGAGTACGGGCTCAAAGGTGAGGTCGTCAGCATCGCTGGGCGGCACCGAAAGCCCCAGGTCGGCGCGGCCTTCACGCACCATTTGATTGATCTGCTCGGCCAGCACATCGTGCAGGCTGAGGTTGATGCGTGGGTAAGCCTCATGAAAAAGCTTAATGACGCGCGGGAATAATCCTGCCGCCAGAGTGGGCAGGGCGGCCACCGTTACCTTTCCGCGCTGTTTTGAAAACTGGTCGTTGAGATCCTCAAAGGCTTCGTTCCAATCATTCAAAAGCCGCACGGCGACGGGCAGAAAAGCTTCGCCTTCCGGTGTTAGCGCGAGCTGGCGGGTGGTGCGGGCAAACAATGCACCACCCACGTTCTCTTCAAGTTTACGCAGGGCAATAGAGATCGCCGGTTGGGAAAGGTGCACCCGCTCACTGGCCTCTGCAAGGCTGCGCGAGTGGGCGACGGCAACAAAAACACGCAACTGCTGGATGCTTGGATTCATTTATAAAGTAAAACATAAATTAAAAACTATTCAATATACAAAATTAACCCGGCAGACCATGCTTACTTTATCGCATGCAAACAGCGTCGCGATCACTGTTTTAGATAAAAAACCGCTCTACAATAACAATAGCTCGCAAAGCGGGCTTCGGAGACACAATGAAAACGCTACTGACCGCCATGGTGGCAAGCGCCGCGATGCTTGCTGCTGCCACTTCCCATGCCGATGAGCGCCTGCTGATTGGTTCAACCTCCAGTTCCTCCAGCCACTACAGCTACTTTGTCGCGGTTAACCAAATCATTAATAACCAAGTCGAAGGGGTAAGCTCCTCTGTTGCGGAAACCGGTGCCACCGTGGATAACCTGCGCCGTTTAGGCCGCAACCAAATCGATATGGGCTTGGTCACCACCAATACGGGTTATCACGCCTACGCGGGTGAGGAAGATTTTGAAGGCCGCCCCGTCGATAGTCGTCTTCTATGGGTCTACACCGTGGCACCGCAGAATGCCGTGATGCGCCAGGATGCCGAGGTGGAAACGTTCGCTGACTTAAACGGTGTGCGCTTCAACCCAGGGATTACCGGGTCAGCCACTGAGAAAACCACCGAAGCGGTGATGCGTACACTCGGCATCGAACCTGACTACGTGCGCGGCTCAACGACGGATATGGTCGACGCCATGAAAGATGGCCGGGTGATGGGATCGGTTAAGTCGGGCGTCGGAGAGCGCCTGGATGGCTCCTCTATGGATATTGCCACTTTCACACCGATAAGCGTGCTGTCGCTAAACGACGAAGAAGCCGACACCTTACGCACTGAAATGCCCGACGTCGCCATTGTTGATGTGCCTGAAGGGGCTGCAGAGGGCATTCCTGCTTACACCACCTGGGCGTTCGGCGTCGCTGTGCATGCTCATCCAGACATGGATGACGAGACTGCCTATCAAATCGTCAAAGCCGTGATGGAAAACCCAGAGCCGCAGGTTAACGCCTTCGCTGCCATGCAGGATGCGGATATGGCGAAGATGACTCTGGAGGTTGGCACCGTGCCGCTTCATGCTGGCGCTGCGCGCTATTTCGAAGAGCAGGGGTATGACATCCCCGATGCCTTGCAGCCAGTTCAGTAAGGTACATCGGAGAAAATGATCATGCGCGAGACAGTCACCAAAGGCTTGGCGCTCCTGCTGGGTGGGCTAATCCTTTATACCTCCGCCACTGGGCCGTTCGAGAGCTTGATTCAGCGGAGTATCTTTCTCGCGCTGGTCATCCTGCTAGGGCTTGCCGTTTATCCGTTAGGCGCAGGCAAGCGCTGGCGCCCGCTGGGTATCGCTATTGATGCGGTGCTGGCAGTGGGTGTGGTATTTGCCTGTAGCTATGTGGCGCTTAACTACGAACAAATTCTGGTCGAGCTCCCCTGGGCAACTCCCCGCGATATGCTGCTGACCGGCGTTCTGCTGGTGGCCATTCTGGAGCTTTCGCGCCGCGCCATTGGCGTGATCTTTCCACTGTTGGTGTTAGTGGGATTAGCCTACGCGTGGTTTGGAGCCGCCATTCCAGGGCCGCTTGGTCACCGCGGCTTTGATCTTTACTACATGACCGAAACCATCTACCTCGGTGACTTAGGCGTGTGGGGCATGCTGGTGGGCGTCGCCGCCACCACCATCGCCGCTTTCGTACTGTTTGGCTGTTTGTTGCTACATACCGGGGGCGGCAATACCTTTATGGATCTGGCGCTGCGTATTAGCGGTCGTTCGCCGGGCGGCGCTGCCAAGGTGGCCACGGTGGCCTCCGGGCTGTTTGGCATGGTCAGCGGCAGCGCGGTGGCCAATGTGGCCACCACGGGCAACTTCACCATTCCCATGATGAAACGCTTGAACTACCCAAGCCCCTTCGCGGCTGGGGTGGAAGCGGTCGCCTCGACCGGCGGCCAAATTGCACCGCCGATCCTGGGCGCTGCGGCGTTTATCATGGCGGAAATTCTCGGGGAAAGTTACCTGCGCATTGCGCTCGCCGCTTTGCTACCGGCCATTCTGTTTTACCTGGGCGTATTCGTTACCATTCACTTGGTCGCCAAGCGCCGCCAACTCCAGGTCGTACCCGATGATGAGCTACCAAGCTGGTCAGACGTGATGCGGGCGGAACGTATTATTCCCATTCTGGCCGCATTAGGCGGGCTGTTTTACGGCGTGCTTAGCGGCCGTTCTATTCAAATGTCGGCGTTCTACGGCATCTTGATGACCGTGCTAACGTTCGTGCCTTTTGCGCTGATGGCCAAGATGCCGCTGCGCGAGATTGTCGGCAAGCTGGTAGCAGGCTTGGTTGATGCAGGCAAAGGCATGGTGATTATCGGCGTGCTGCTGGCCGGGGCGCAGATTCTGGTGGCGATGATCGGTATGACCGGCATCGGTGTGACCTTAGCCAGCTTGATAGTCACGGTGGGCGGGGAGTCGCTATTCCTGGTCGCCTTTATCGTCGGCGGTGTGTGTCTGATTTTAGGCATGGGGATACCAACCACGGCAGCGTATGTGCTGGTGGCGTCGGTACTGGCGCCAGCGCTCACAGCAATAGGCGTGGAGCCACTGATTGCCCATCTATTTGTTTTCTACTTCGCCACCTTGTCGGTGATTACACCGCCCGTCTGTATTGCGGTATTCGTGGCCTCAGGTATCGCCGATACCAACTGGCTGCCTGCGGCGGTTGAATCAGTGCGCTTGGCAGCGGCTATCTACGTTATTCCCTTCCTGCTGCTGATCTACCCGGCCCTGGCGGGGTTTGGTTCTGCTCTGGAGATCGTCTTGGCCAGCTGCCAAGGGGTCGTGTTTGTGATGGCGTTTGCCGCGCTGATGTCACGGGTAGCCATGACGGGTAAGCGTGTGATCGATGTCATTGCGCTGATGGCGGTGATTGGTCTGGCGCTGACGCCCGGTTGGTTGACCACGCTGGCAGCGCTAGCCCTCATCATTGGGCTGTTTATACGCCGCCGCTCGCTGCTAAGAGACGAGCTGGCGTCTGTCGCAGGCGACCACCACTCTCTTCAGGCCAAGGAGACACAGCTATGAGCTTTTTATTAGGCAGCGGGGCGGGCTTTTCCGGCGACCGTACCGATGCGGCCGTGGCGGTGGTGGCAGAGTTGATCAAGCGACAGCAACCCTCCGCTCTAGTATTTGAAACCCTAGGCGAGCGGACATTGGCAGCAGCCCACCGGGCGATGCGTGAAGATCCCGAAAGCGGGTTTGAACCGCTATTAGACGAACTGCTGGCGCCGGTGCTGCGCGACTGTTTTGATCACGGCATTAAAATTCTAGGCAACTTTGGTGCCGCCAACCCCGCTGGCGCGTGCCAGGTTATTGCGGCGCTGGCCACACAGCTTGGCCGCCCAGATCTCAGCATTGCCCAGGTGCACGGGGACGATATTCGTCAACAGCTACATAGCTTGGATTTACACCGCTGGGAGGCCGAGCGACTGGAGATGCCGGGCGATGATGCCTTGATTTCAGCCAATGTTTATCTGGGTGCCAAGGCGCTGGCCGAAGCGCTGGCGATGCAAGCCGATGTTGTGGTCACTGGCCGTGTTGCCGACCCGGCGCTGTTTTTAGCGCCGCTGATGCACCATTTCGATTGGCGTTGGGACGATTGGGATCGCCTGGCCTGCGGCATGATGGCAGGGCATTTGGCCGAGTGTGGCGCCCAAGTAAGCGGCGGCTATTTTGCTGACCCTGGGTTTAAAGACGTGCCGGGCCTTGCCACGGTGGGCTACCCGATTATCGAAGTAGAGCAGGATGGCAGTCTAATCATCACCAAACCTGCCAACACCGGTGGCTGCGTTACTGAGCAAACGGTAAAAGAACAGCTGCTTTACGAAGTGCACGACCCGGCCAATTATCTGACCCCGGATGTCACGGTGGATCTTTCCCACGCCGAGGTGCGCCAGCTCTCATCCAATCGCGTGGCGGTGACAGGCATTCGCGGCAAACCTGCCCCAGAGCGATTAAAAACCACCGTGTGCTACGAAGGTGGCTGGCAGGGTGAGGCGGAAATTTCCTATGCAGGGCCGAATGCCTTGGCAAGAGCCCAGCTTGCAGCGCAGGTACTGCGTGAACGTTTGGTATTTCGAGCCCCCGCTGAGCTGCGTACCCGTTTGGACATCATTGGCCTGGCCAGCGTGTTCGATAGCGATAGCGGCGAGCTTCAGCGTAGCGCTTCAGCTTCTAGCAGCGGCGATTATCGGCTGCGGCTGGCGGCCGAACACAGCGAACGGCGCTGGGTAGCCCGCGCCACCCAAGAGCTATTGGCGCTTTACTGCGCCGGGCCTGCGGGCGGCGGCGGCGTTCGCCGTCAGTTTCAACGGCGAGTATTTACGGCCTCATATCTGGTCAAGCGTAGCGACGTTCATGCCCATGCCACGCTGTTTGAATCATCCCCGCTCGGCGAACGTAGGAGTGAACGTTATGCTGCAAGCTGAACACACGCAAACGGCGGTGCATCCGCATTCCTCGGTTACCCTTCATCAACTCGCCCATGCCCGTGCCGGTGATAAGGGCGAGCGGCTGAATGTAGCGTTATTTGCCTATGACCCAAACCACTACACCACCTTGCTGGAGCAGATAACCGAGGAGCGGGTGCTGGCGCTGTTTGCTCACCGGGGTGCCAGCCGAGTGCGGCGCTATCCCTTGCCTAATTTGGCGGGCATGAACTTCGTAATCGATGACGTGCTTCAGGGCGGTGTTAACGGCGCGCTCAACCTGGATGGGCATGGCAAAACGCTGTCTTTTCTCCTGTTAAGCCTGGAGGTGAATCTCTAGCCAGGCTTTTTTAGCCACAGCCCCCGACCTAGGTGGTCATGACGCGCTGCTCAAAACACCTTACTATGCATAAAACTGTATGCGCGCTAATCAATGTAGCGTTCGGCTTTGTACGAAAACTGCCTGCGCTCGGCCATGCTGCGTTAAAAAACGGCTCAAAATGCTCATTTACACCTTGTAAACTCCGCTTTTTCGCCGTTTTTTGCCTTGCCTGACCTTCGCTCGCCGACTTTTCGTACAATGCCTAGCTAATATAATAAAATGGTGTTTAAGGAGCAGCCGGATGTCCGCAGCAACCCTAGGTTCACAGCGCTTTAAAGTGCTATTGGCGGGCGTTTTCAGCCAGATATTGTGTGTAGGTATCGCACGCTTTGCCTATACGCCGTTACTGCCAGTGATGCAGCAGCAGACCTGGATGGGCGACGCCGATGGCGGCTGGCTGGCAGCGCTTAACTACGCGGGCTATATGCTGGGCGCAGTGCTGGCGGCTTCCATCCGCAGTGTTTATATCAAAGACACGCTATTTCGCTGCGGCCTCATACTGGCGGTGCTTACCACGGCGGGCATGGCGCTCACCGAGCACTTCTGGGCATGGGCCGGGCTACGCTTTCTGGCCGGGCTTTCCAGCAGTGCTTCCATGCTATTAGCGTCAGGGCTGATTCTTCACTGGTTAATCCAACACCGCCAGCGTGGCGAGCTGGGCATTCACTTTGCTGGCGTGGGCTTAGGCATTATCGTCGCAGCGGTAGCGGTGGAAATGATGTTGCAGCTGTCGTTTAGCTGGCAGACCCAGTGGTGGGGTTTCAGCCTGTTGGGCGCCGCACTGCTGGTGCCCGCGTGGCGGTGGTTGCCTCGACCGGAAAGGCCGATTGAAGGCGCGCACGCGGCTAACAGCCAGCCTGCCATGCCGCCTACCCGCACCTTTATGCGCTGGATGCTCGCCGCTTACTTTTGTGCCGGTTACGGCTATGTGATCAGCGCTACTTTCTTGGTCGCCATCGTTGAGCGTGAGCCGCTGCTGACGGGAATGGGCAACTGGACCTTTGCCCTGGCCGGTTTAGCCGCTGCTCCTGCGGTGATGCTGTGGGATCTGGTCGCCCGCCGTGTCGGTTACCTGGGGGCGTTGATTATTGCGATGGCGATTCAGGTGGTGGGCATTGTGCTGCCGGCGATTACCGCGAATGCCGCCATTGTGCTGCTAAGCGCCGTGCTTTACGGCGGCACCTTCCTGGGCTGCGTTAGCCTGGTGCTGACCATGGCGGGCAGGCTCTATCCTTCCAGCCCCGCCCGGTTGATGGGGCAGATGACCCTGGCGTACGGTGCTGCCCAGATATGCGCCCCGGCGTTAACCGGTATGTTAGCGGAAACCTCAGGCCATTATGGCGTTGGACTGTGGTTGGCGGGTGGCTTTGTAACGCTTGGCGCCGTGCTGCTGGCCTGTTTACGCAAGGTGGATCAAACCGCCCAGCGGCTGGATACGGCCGCCAAGGCCGCCGTATACGCCTAGGCTCTGTTGGGCATTGCCCGTGAAATCCTATAGGATGAGCGCCTTTTTCTGACAGGGTAACTGGGCAAATGACCTCTTCTGGGCAAGCTCGCACCCAGTGGCTAGGCCGCTGGGGGTTTATGTTGGCAGCAACCGGTTCGGCGGTTGGGCTGGGCAATATCTGGAAATTCCCCTATATCACCGGGGAGTTCGGCGGCGGTGCCTTTGTACTGGTGTACCTGGCCTGTATTTTTGCCGTGGGTGTGCCGGTCATGATGACCGAGATCGCCTTTGGACGGCGTGGTCGTGGCAGCCCTATCGATGCCATTCGCCGTGTGGTCAATGAATCAGGCCGCTCGTCAGCGTGGTCGCTGATTGGCTGGATGGCCATGCTCTGCGGCTTTATGGTGCTGTCGTTTTACGTCGTCGTGGCGGGCTGGTCGTTCTCGTATCTATGGAAGATGCTGACCGGTGGCTTAGCAGGCAGCAGTGTTGATGATATGGCCGCCGTATTTGGCGCCAATAACGCCAATCCGCTGAATCTCGGTGCCTGGAGTACCGTGGTGACGCTGCTCACCATGCTGATTGTGGGCAAGGGCGTACAGAAGGGGATCGAAAAGAGCGTAAGCTGGATGATGCCTGGCTTGGTCATCATGCTGGTGATCCTGATTGGCTTTGGCATGTTTTCCGGTGGCTTTGGCGCAGCGGTGAACTTCCTGTTCTCGTTCAACGCGGGCAGCCTCTCTAGCGAGGGCATGCTGGCGGCGCTGGGCCACGCCTTCTTCACCCTCTCGCTGGCCTCCGGGGCGATCCTTACCTACGGCAGCTATTTACCTAAAGGTGCATCCATTGGCCGGACCACGGTCAGTGTGGCCGTGGCGGATACGGTCGTTGCGCTGATGGCGGGGCTGGCGATCTTTCCGGTCATTTTTGCCAACGGCATGGATCCCGGCGAAGGCCCTGGGCTTATTTTCATGAGTCTGCCGCTGGCCTTTCAGGCGATGCCGCTAGGCACACTGTTTGGCGTGCTTTTCTTTCTGATGCTCTCCATGGCGGCGCTAACCTCGGCTATTTCCATGGTAGAAGCCACGGTCTCCTGGCTGTGCGATAACAAAGGCATTTCGCGCTCGGCCGCCGCTTGGGGCACGGGCATTGTGCTGTGGCTGGTCAGCACCCTGGCGATGCTCTCATTTAACCTGGGCGCGGATTGGACACTGGCAGGCAAGACCTTTTTCGATTGGCTGGATTACCTGACCTCGCGCTGGATGATGCCACTGGGCGGCCTGGGTATGGTGCTGCTCGCAGGCTTTGTATTGAAGAGCGACACTTTCCGTGAGGAGCTCGGGCTTGCGCCGCTACCTTACGTGCTGTGGCTGACCATGGTGCGCTACGTTAGTCCGCTCGGCATTATGGTGATCTTCGTCGATGCCTTGGGCGTATACCAAGTCTCGTTTGCCGCACACTGGCCGTGGCTGCTAGCCATTCTGATGGTCATGGCCGCGCTTGGGGAGACCCTAAGCCCGCGGCTGCGTCATGCGCTAAAAACGGCGTAATCCCCTACGACATCTATCCTTTACGGCATCTGTCCCGATAGCAAACGCCGCTGCTGTGCTTTTATATCCTCATTGCCCAGCGGCGTTTGCCATATCGCAAACACCTCGGCTAAGAATTTTTTGCGCGAACCTCGATAGGTGCCGCTAAGCAGCGCCGCCTGGGTGAGCGTATTGAGCAGCGTTTGGCGTGACTCGCCCGTCAGTGGCGCATAGTCCTGTCGAGCGGCTGGCCAATCAACGTCAATCGCCTGGGGTTTTTCAGGCAGGCTATCCAGCAGGCGAGCCAACAGCAGCACCAAATTCGGGTGGGGGTGTTGATTGCGCATAATAAGCTCGCCCACTCCCTGGGCTACCAAGCGTCGAATGTGCTCGTCGCTGTCAGCCAGCGTTGCCATTAAGTGTTTCACCAGAGCAGGGCCACGCGCCTGTAAGTAGGCTTCTTGAATAATGCGCGCGGCAATCCAAGCGTTCCACACGGCGTATAGCGGCCCGGTTAATACGGGTAGAAAACCGCGTAGCGTTAGTCGGCCTAATAAGCGGCGCAGCAGCAGGCGCAGGAGAAAGCTGCTCAAGCTGATTTTTAAGCGGTAAAGCAGCGATCTGGCGGTTAGCTTCCAGCCATGCAGGTAGGCGTGCGGGTCCACGCCATATATAAGGCTACCGGGGCTAGGGTACTCCAAGGCTGCTCGGGAAATACCGTGAACGGTCAACTGAATATCGGGCTCCAGAGAGTCCGTTTGGCCATAACGTAGACCCGCTAAGCGCGTTATCGTCGCTACGCCGCGAAGCGCATTCCAGTATAAAAAGCCAATTTCCAGCGCGGTGATGGTGCCTGCGACGGCCAGGTAACCCGCCCAGTAGGGGAGCTGTTCCCGCAGACTCATGGCTTCCCAGTGGCCAGTGGCAAATTCGCGCATAAACCACTCGGCGCCACCAATCAGCGTGCCGGAAATCATGCCAGCGAGCGCTGCCCAGGCAATGATCCCGCGCCGTGCCCGCTTCAGGGCATTCGGGTCGGGGGCGTCCAGGGCTGGCTGGCGGCGTAAATAGCGATGTACATAGCGGCTAGCCCAGCGTTGCGCTAAGCCAGGGGCAGGAGCGTACTCTTTATCTGGCCGAGAGAGGGGCATGAGGACCGCGTTCCTTCGCATTGGGCCGTTTAGGGTAGCGGTTACGTCCGCGAAGTACACGCATCAATAGCGCCGGGGTGAGTGCCTGCCTTCATTAGTTCATCCCAACGCGTGGTATAGCGGTCTGAACGGTGGGCACAGCGTAACTGCCAGGCGGCGGGGGCGTTGGTCATGCCAAAGCTAATGGTGCCTTGTCCCATCTGTTGGTTGATCTGATCAACCGTTGCCATCAAAAACGGGTGGTGATCCCGCGTAGGCGGATGCAGTAGCGAAAGCTGGTGTTGCTCGGCGTCCACCAAATCAAGCAGCATCACGCCTGCCTTCATGAACTTGAAACGAGGGCGGTGAATTTGCTCAAGCCCCTGGCGTACGGCATCAAGGATCACCCTGGTATCGTCGCTGGGCGAGGGCAGGGGAATCAGCGCTTGCGGGAAGTATTGCTTCTGGTCGCGGCGGTGGCGGTTGGTATTGAGAAATACCATGACCGCTCGGGCAAGGCTCTGCTGTTCGCGCAGTTTTTCTGCGCTACGCTGAGCATGGCGACGCAGCGCATTATGCACTTCGGCAAAGACACCAGTGGGCTGGCCGAACGAGCGTGATGTCATGATGCGCTGTCGCGGCTGATCCAGCGCGTTCATCTCCATGCAGGGCGTGCCGCGCAGTTCAAGCGCGGTACGTGCTAACACTACCGAGAAGCGCTTACGCAGCAGCTTTTCATCGCTTTCTCGCAAGTCCCAGGCAGTCGTCACGCCGCCGATGGCTAAGCGCTCGGCAAGCCGATGGCCGACCCCCCAAACGCTGCCCACCGGCGTGCGTTTTAGCAGCGCCTCCGTGGTGTGGTCCTGCCCATTAAGCAAGCAAACGCCCTGGTAGTGAGGGTCTTGCTTGGCAAGGTGGTTGGCCAGTTTGGCAAGCGTATGGGTGGGGGCAAGCCCCACGCACACAGGCAATCCTAAATGTCGGCGAATACGCTGGCGTAGCTTCCGCCCCAATGCCTCACACTGGTCATGGGTGAAGCCTTCTAAATAGACGAACATTTCATCAATGGAGTAGGGGGCAATCTCTGGGCAGGCATCGCGCAGCAGTTGAGCCAGTCGCGCCGACATATCGCCATAAAGCTCATAGTTCGACGACAGCAGATGGATCTCGCCGCGCTGGCGCAGCCCCTCTAACTTGAAAGATGGCGTGCCCATGGGAATATCGAGTGCTTTAAGCTCGGCGGAGCGGGCGATGATACAACCGTCGTTGTTGGACATCACCCCAACGGGCCTACCTTCAAGCCTGGGCTGAAAAACTCGCTCGCAACTGACATAAAAGTTGTTTGCATCCACCAGACCAATCATCGTCCCCACCTGTTTAACGTAAATACTCGTGCACCACCGCGCGCACCACGCCCCAGAGCTGGCAGTCGGTGCCTTCAAGCGGTAGCGGCGGGTAGGCGGGGTGAGTGGAACAAAGGTGAGGTGACCCTTGATAAAGCGAGTAGCGTTTAATCAGCACTTCGCCCTCCAGCATGGCCACCAGCATATGCCCTAAGCGGGGCTTGATACCGCGATCAACGATCAGTAAGTCGCCGTCGAAAATCCCCCACCCTTCCATGCTGTCGCCCGTTGCGGTGACATAAAACGTCTGGGTAGGATTTTTAACCAACCGTGTATTGAGGTCTAGCGTGCGCGGCTCGTAATCCTGCGCAGGCGAAGGAAAGCCGCTAAAGCCAGCGCGGCCCAAAAAAGTTAAATAAGGCAGCGGCTGGGAGCTTAACGGCAAAGCGGGAGTGAAGTGAGATGGCTGGCCCGGCATCGTCGGCATCCTGACTCGTAAAATATTGTATGAATATACAGTATTTGGCTCAGGAAAAGAAAATGCAAATTGGCGGGTGTGTTAAGTACTGCTACGGCATAAAGATGAATGCTGCTCATCAACAACCTGACGCGGATGCGATGAAAGTCGCGTCAGGCTGCGTTATGATAGCGGCCTCGCTTCTTCCATGATGACCCTTTCTCGTTACGAGGTTCCTGCCGATGTTCAGCCGCGATATGACAATTGCCGGATTCGATGATGTGCTGTTTGATGCCATGCAGAAAGAAGTGGCGCGCCAGGAAGCCCACATCGAACTGATTGCTTCCGAAAACTACGCCAGCCCTCGCGTACTTGAAGCCCAGGGCAGCCAACTGACCAATAAATACGCTGAAGGCTACCCCGGTAAGCGTTACTACGGCGGCTGTGAATTCGTCGATATCGCTGAAAATCTGGCTATTGATTATGCCAAAGAGCTGTTTGGCGCTACCTACGTCAACGTTCAGCCGCACTCTGGCTCGCAGGCCAACAGCGCCGTTTTCCAGGCACTAGTTAAGCCAGGCGACACCATTCTGGGCATGAGCCTAGACGCTGGCGGCCACCTGACTCACGGCGCCAAGCCGAGCTTTTCGGGCAAGCACTACAACGCCATTCAGTACGGCTTGAATGATCAAGAGCTGATCGATTACGACCAAGTGGCTCAGCTTGCCCGTGAGCACAAGCCTAAAATGATCATCGCCGGTTTCTCAGCCTATTCTCAAATTGTGGATTGGGCTAAGTTCCGCGAGATCGCCGACGAAGTGGGTGCTTACTTACTGGTTGATATGGCCCACGTCTCGGGCTTGGTAGCTGCAGGTGTTTACCCCAGCCCGCTGCCCCATGCCCACGTGGTGACCTCTACCACCCACAAAACTCTACGTGGTCCACGTAGCGGTGTGATTCTTTCTGCTGAAAACGACGCAGATATCGAGAAGAAACTCCAGTCGGCAGTGTTCCCCGGTGGCCAGGGCGGCCCGTTGATGCACGTGATCGCAGCTAAAGCGGTGTGCTTCAAAGAAGCGATGGCGCCCGAGTTCAAAACCTACCAGCAGCAAGTAGTCAAGAACGCTAAGGCAATGGCCAAAGTGTTTATCGACCGCGGTTACGACATCGTCTCTGGCGGCACTGAAGATCACCTCTTCCTGCTTTCACTGATCAAGCAGGGAGTAACCGGTAAAGACGCAGATGCGGCGCTTGGCCGTGCCCACATCACCGTCAACAAGAACGCCGTACCTAACGACCCGCAAAGCCCGTTCGTTACTTCAGGCCTGCGTATCGGTACCCCGGCGGTGACCACGCGTGGCTTCGGTGAAGAAGAGTGTACCCAGCTCGCTGGCTGGATCTGCGACATTCTGGATGTGTTGGCCAAAGGCGAAGACACCAGCGCCATCGAAGCGCAGGTGCTGGATAAAGTGGCTGAGGTTTGTGCACGGCTGCCTGTTTATAAGTAACTTTAACGCTCGTTAAGTGTGATAAGAAGCCCTGCTATTAGCAGGGCTTCTGGGTAATTAGTGCTTGGTCTCTATATCGACGTATAGGGGAAAAATGATAGAAAATTACTAGTATCACCAGCCCCCCTGGCCCTCTAATAAACTACGTGTATTGTTGTTTAACGGCAGGCGAAAATCGGCGCTTCCGAGTACCATGGCATCACCTGCTCTCACTACACGCGCACTGACATAGACAAAATCCTGCCCTTGAGCATAGGTGCCCATAAGAATGGAGCGGGCGTTGTGCTGGGCGCTTAGGCGCTGTACTTGCCGTGAAAGAATCAACTCTCCCACGCTCTCTTCAATAAACATGCTGTCGCGCATTTTGACTTCACGTACTTCCATGCCCTGGCGCGAGAGCGCTGATGCCATGATTTCAGAGCTAATCCGGCCAAGCGTCGACGATTGACTCAAATTGTCGATGCTCACAAACGTGGCGGCAATCATGGGGCTGTAACGCGTCAGCTCTGGATTGCTGGCGATCATTTGTTCGGCCGCGGCGTGGACCAACTCAGAAAGGTCAGGTTCGGGTTCTGGACGTGTGTTGTTACCATTACCCATCGTGTTGCAGCCAGCCAGCAACAGTAGGGCCAAGCTAATCAGCGCAGCACGGCTGATAGCGTTAACGCGCCGTGCAGTAAACAGTGTAATCAGCATGACATTACCACGTATCAGTAAGGGGAACGGAGGGGGTGGTAGGCGCCTGAGGCACGCGATGAGGGGCGTATTGGCGACGATCACCCGCATTGATGTAGTAAATGTTGGATGATGAGTAGAGAATTCGTTCGCCATCGATTATTTGCGTCGTCACAATAATCTCTTCATTGCTCGTGTTGGTCCAGCTGCCGCTGGTGGTATCGGCAATAATACCCGCAGGGATTAGCCCTAACGCAGGCTCGCTCCACTGATTAAACGGTATGGTAGCCACGGCGATTCCCGCGGTGAGCGCCGTGAAGGCCCCCACCGGCGGACGTATAAAGCCGCGATCCCGGTGCTCAACCACTTCGACATCAATCGTGACATTGGCGCTGTTGGCAGTAGGCACCGTGGTGAGATTGGCGCCGCGTGACACTAGTTCGCTGGTAAGCAGGGTGCGAAAGCCACGCTCAAATTCGCCGCCGCTGTATGCGCGGAGTTCACCGTGCTCGGCTGGACTGATGTGTAAGTCGCGATTGCGAACGCGCTCGCGTTGCAAAATGCTGATAGCTTCATGGCGGGCAAGCACATCCCAGTGGTGAGCTGCCTGCATACGTTGCTGCTCAGTATAGGGATAGGTGGTGGCAATGGGCGCTTGTGATGTATTGGCATAGAAGCAGCCGCTGAGCATTAGCGTTGCCAGCCCCCAGCCAACAGGACGTATGAAATAGGGTAAACGACATAATGTGGGACGGGTGCGCACCTGCGGGTTCCTTTTTCGCTACAAACGGCTTTTGGTAGACTGTTCGCCATACTTAGTTTGGCATGCCTAAATTGACATGCCTAATTCTACATACCTAGTTCGAAATATCTGGTTAGATTTAAATAGCTTCATCGGCCAAGAGGTTCAAAACTTGAATGAGCGATACTACTAATGCTTGAAGATCACCGCAGCGGTCCGCGCCATGATTCGCTCATGTCGGCCTATCATGAAAGCGATAGCAACAGCGGTTGGATGATTAGCTATCTGGATATCATGACCTTGCTGGTGGCTCTTTTCGTGATCATTATCGCCGCGGCAGGGTCGACCAATCCAAAATGGTTGACAGGCGATACCGCTAGCGAGGATATCCATTTTCCGTCGCCTGCGCTGGAAATCCCCTTGCCCGAGGCGTTATTACAAGCAATGCCTGACCGTGCTGGTATAGCCGCTTGGAGTGGTACAGGACTAAGCCCAATGGCAGTGAGCGCGTCGTTGGGTGTGGCGGGTTTGCCCGATTTGTCTCGGTTACCTCGTCGGGTGAGCCTTGGTGTACCACCGCTCTTGGCTGCCCCGGTTCCACCGGCCGCTGAGCCGGTTACTGTTCTACCCAAGCTGCTGATGCCTGCGGGCAGCGATGATTTTTCATCTCCTTTGGCGGATTACATGGTGGTGTTAACCGATCACCCGCCGGTAAATGTCCAGGTAGTCAGCGATGAATCTGTCTCGGGGGCGCTTGCCCTGGATCAAGCGCTTTCACAACGTGTGGATGAGTCACCGTATCTGCCCGACCTTGAAGGGGTTGAAGTCTCGCGAGTGGCAGAGGGTATTAGCCTGCAGGTGCAGGATCAGCTGTTGTTTCCTTCGGCGACAGCCGAGTTAACGGATACTGGTTCGTCATTAGTGGGCAGTTTGCTGGAAACTATTCAACGCTATGATGGTGAAGTATGGGTTGAAGGCCATTCGGATAGCCAGACGATTAGCACAGAGGAGTTCTCTTCTAACTGGGCGCTCTCAAGTGCACGTGCCATCGCCATCGTTGAAGCGCTGGAAGCGTCGGGCGTCGATGCCGAGCGCCTGCGCGCCGTGGGCTTGGCGGCTACCAGACCATTAGAAGACAACGCCACGGCAGAGGGCCGTGCGCGTAACCGTCGGGTTGAGGTCGTTATTCATGTGGAGTAGCTGACTTCCGAAAGCATGGCTATTTTGATGATAGCGACCATAAAAAAGCCCGCCGGGGTAGGCGGGCATTAAAGGTCTTGGCTCACTGCAGCCCACTGGCATCAGGTGAGGGGTGTACAGGATCACCAGTGAGTACAATATTAGTATAGCTATTTTCCCGGCATTGCCAAGTGCTGTGTTAGTTTTTCTTGTTTGTCGACGCAAACGTGCCCTGATGTGTTCAATGCTCTTTTTTGGTGCATCAAGGCTGCTTCTTTTTGGTGCTTGTAAGAGTGTTCGTTAATTTAAAGATAAATAAACCTTGTAACTTACTGCTGTACCTACGCTTCTCTGTTTTGGCTTACAACTTGCTATGCTTTCCATAGCCAATTAATAGCTGGTCATCGCCATAGGGCATCGCAGACGACAGTCTTTACGATGCGTTAAGACCGAATAGAGGTAGCGCCATGCCTGAATCCAATCATCTGTCAGTGCCACTTTGCCCGCCAATATCTCCAGCTGACCCTGCTTTTCAGCCGCGTTTGGTATTGACCGATCTGGATGGCTCGCTGCTGGATCACCATAGTTATGATTTCAGCCCGGCTGCACCGTGGTTAGCTCGTTTAAAACAAATGGGGGTGCCGGTGATTCCCGTCACCAGTAAAACCCGTGCGGAATTGATTCCGCTGCGCGAGGCGTTGGGCCTGACGGGAACGCCCTTTATTGCTGAAAATGGTGCGGTTATTGGCCTGCCGCCAGGTTGGTGCCATGCCCGCTTGGATCGTCCAGGCGGTGGTCGTGATGGTGTCGTGATTAAACATCCTGGGGTAGATATCGGTTTTATTCGTGCCCGTTTGAAGGTATGGCGTGAGCGTCTAGATATTCAATTTACCCAGATGGGCGAGCTTAGTGTGCAGGAAGTCATGCAACTCACTGGGTTGGATGAAAAACGCGCCAGAGATGCCCGGCAGCGGGAAGGCAGTGAACCGTTGTTGTGGAAAGACAGTGACCAGGCACTAGAAACGTTTCGTGCCGCTCTGGAGGGGGATGGCCTACAGCTAACGCAAGGCGGGCGCTTCTGGCATGTGATGGGCCGCTCGGCCGATAAGGGCAGCGCAGTGGAGTGGTTGGTGAAACGTTTTACTGCGTTAAGAGGCCGCACACCACTTTCGCTAGGCCTAGGGGATGGGCCGAACGATATCACTATGCTTGAAGCTGTCGATCAAGCCGTCGTCATCCGAGGCTGCCATGACTTAGTCGTAGAGCCCCGTAATAGTTCGCTTTACCGTACGGAAGCAACGGGGCCGACCGGTTGGGCAGAGGGGGTTGCCCACTGGTGGGGGCGAGATGACCGCCGTTTAGCGACGGCGGAGAAGAGTGATGCTGTTGTTATTTGAGGACGGTTCGTTATTTGAGAACAGTTCAATGAACACAGGGAGGCAAGCTTATGAGTGACTTTCACCAAAACGGCATTATTACGGATTTTCATAATCTTACTAAGCGCTCAGTCGATGCCCTTGAAGAGGAGCTTTGTCAATTCGCCCGCCGACGCCCCATGGGGTTAATTCTACCGTCGCTTTTTTCAGAACTGGAAGGACCAGCACTCTCCGCAATCGTTGATGAGTTGGTAAAAGTCCCTTATCTCAACGAGATCGTCATTGGTTTGGATCGCGCTGATCGTGAGCAATTTTTACATGCCCGAGAGTTTTTCTCCCGGCTGCCTCAGCATACCCGCATTTTATGGAATGACGGTCCACGGCTGCGCGCCCTCGATGCGGAGCTTGAAGAGCATGGCTTGGGCGCTTTAGAGCCTGGTAAAGGTCGCAATGTTTGGTACTGCGCAGGCTATATGCTGTCGTCAGGACGTTCGACGGTGGTGGGCCTACACGATTGCGATATTTTGACCTACGAGCGCGGCCTGCTGGCGCGCTTGATGTACCCGGTAGCCCATCCCAATTTTAACTATAGCTTTTGTAAAGGCTATTACCCCCGCATTGCCGAGGGCAAGCTAAATGGGCGTGTCTCACGGTTGTTAGTGACGCCGTTATTACGGGCGCTCAAAACCGTCTGCGGACCGCTGCCCTATCTCGATTATCTGGATAGTTTCCGTTATCCGCTTTCAGGCGAGTTTGCGATGCGCAGCGAGGTGCTGGAAGGGATTCGTATTCCCGCCGATTGGGGGCTGGAGATAGGGGTACTATCGGAGTTGCAGCGCAATTACTCACTGCGTCAGCTCTGCCAGGTGGATATTGCCGATGCATACGACCACAAGCATCAGCCGGTTAGCGAAGATGATCCCAATGGCGGCTTAAACCGCATGAGTTTGGATATCTCAAAAGCACTCTATCGCAAGCTAGCGACCCAGGGCATTACCTTTAGCAGTGAAGACTTCCGCACGCTCAAAGCGACTTACTACCGCTTCGCGTTGGATTTGATCGAGGCCTACGACCACGATGCCACAATGAATGGCCTGAGCCTTGATCGTCATAGCGAGGAGCAGGCGGTTGAGCTATTTGCCAGCAATCTGCTCGAAGCAGGCAACCTTTTCCTGGATAACCCCAGAGAGCGCCCCTTTATTCCGAGTTGGAACCGAGTGCAGGCAGCCGCGCCAGACCTCCTCACGCGTATGCACGAGGCGGTCGAACTGGATAATCAAGGTAAGGTTTAACGGCACTGGATACTGTGTGGAGAAAGACCGGCTACCCGTGGGTAGCCGGTCTTGTTTTTAGCCGATATTAAAAATCGTTGTCCTGATAGGCGACCTGAGGGGAGCGAGAGGAAGCTGGTAAACTTGCCTGCGAATGTTCCATGTTCTGATTAATACGGAAGTGAGCCACCAACTGACGCAGCTGGTTGCTTAGGTGGGCCAGGGCTTGGGTGGCATGGGTGCTCTCTTGCACGAGGCTGGCATTCTGCTGAGTCATTTGATCCATTTGCGTGACGGCTTGATTAACCTGCTCGATACCGCTGCTCTGCTCAATGGTGGCCGCAGAAATCTCTTGAACCAGCGTGCTGAGCTGTTTGATGTCATCGACCATGCTGTTTATCACATCACCGGTATCGCGTACTTGGCGGCTGCCTTCCACTACTTTGCTGTCCGACGCTTCGATCAGGGTTTTAATCTCTTGTGCGGCAGAGGCGGAGCGGCTGGCAAGTTGGCGAACCTCATTGGCCACCACCGCAAAGCCGCGCCCTTGATCACCTGCTCGGGCAGCTTCAACTGACGCGTTCAGCGCCAAGATATTGGTTTGGAAAGCAATACCGTCAATCGTGTTGACGATGCTGCTCATTTGCGTGGCACTTTCGTTAATCGTCGCCATCGTGGACGTGACGGATGACATCGAGTCACTGCCGCGCTGAGCGCTGTCGGCCGCCCTCGTTGCAAGCTGGCGCGCATGGTCTGCATGTTCTGCGTTTTGCTTAACGGTGGCAGTGAGCTGTTCCATGCTGGAAGCGGTTTCGGCAAGTGATGCAGCCTGCTCTTCGGTACGTGTCGACAGTTCTTCATTGACGCCCACGATTTGCTCGACACCTTTATTGACCTGAGTTGCGCCCTGGTGAATGTCGCCGATGGTGACAGCCAACGTTTCCCGCATACGGTTAATATCAAACAGTAAGCTTTGCTGGTCTTTCGCTGAAAGTTGCGTGACCTGCGTGAGGTCACCGTCGGCGATATGACGCACAACGCTGGCGGCGTAGCGGGGGTCGCCGCCTAAACGCCGGGAAACATCGCGTATAACCCAGCCCATCAGCAGCGTTACCGGTAGGCCAATGATCAGCAGTATCCCAATTGAGTGAATCAAACCGGCAATAAACGCTTCATTGATGTCATCGACATAAACGCCCGTTGCTAGCGACCACTCCCATTCTGGAAGATGCGCTACGTAACTGGTTTTTGGCAACTGCTCTTCGCCACCCGCGCGAGTTGAGTAGTAATTGACGTGGCCACCGCCTGTCTGGGCAACACGCAGCAGCTCTGGGTATAGCGCCATACCGCTGGCGTCCAGATAGTCGGACATATCAGTGCCGGCCTCGCGGCTGGGGTGGGAAATGACGAGTAAGTCATTATTGAAAGAGAAAATATATTCGCCTGCCCCAAAGCTAACACTAGACATATTGTCGATGGCGCGTTGCTGTGCTTCTTCAAGGCTGAGTTCACCGGCGGCAACCCTTTCTTGCAAGGCTTCAATTTGGTTTTGGACGCTTTCTACCACGTACTGAATGCTGTCGCGGCGTTCGCTTACAATCGTTTGACGGTTCTCCAGGGCTAGCCAACCCACCAAGAGCAGCATAGCTACCCAGATGATACCCAGTGTTCCCCACAGTTTTTGTGTTGTTGTTAAACGAGTCATGTTTTTCCTTTTCTTTGTAATCGAGTAGCTCTTTCACTATTTCCTTACTATCGGCCTAAACCAGAAAGAGATTAGCAAAATGTTTCATAAACGCTATTGGGTGCATCAAACTTATTTTTTGAATAGTAGCTGCTGGTATATTCTAAAATAGTCTAAATATAGAACTCAAAATGCACTATGCTGTCTCTATAGGACGAGAATTACATTTCCACCATGGGAGGCAGCGATGCAACGTCCAATCGTTACGCACTTTTTTGATGAGCCCACGAACACCTTTAGCTATGTCGTTCAAGACCCCGACAGCCGCGCCTGCGCGATCATGGATTCAGTGCTCGACTTTGATTATGCCGCTGGGCGCACGGACGTGCGATCCGCTGACAATATCATCGCCTTTATTCGCGAACACGATCTTGATGTTGTCTGGATTTTAGAGACCCATGTACATGCCGATCACCTCTCGGCAGCGCCATACCTGCATGAGCAGTTAGGTGGTAAAACCGGCATTGGCGCCAACATAGTGAAGGTGCAGGAGATATTCGGTAAGGCGTTCAATGCGGGCAGCGAGTTTGCTCGGGATGGTAGCCAATTTGATGCGCTGTTCGAAGAAGGGGATACCTTCGCTGTTGGCCAATTACAGGGCCGTGTGTTGCATACCCCTGGCCATACGCCCGCCTGTTTAACCTACGTAGTAGGGGATGCTGCCTTTGTAGGCGATACGCTATTCATGCCGGATTATGGCACTGCGCGGTGCGACTTTCCCGGCGGCGACGCGCGCACCCTGTATCGCTCTATCCAAAAAGTGTTGGCGCTGCCCGAGCAGACACGGCTGTTTTTATGCCACGACTATAAAGCCCCTGGCCGCGATACTTTTCAGCATGAAACCAGCGTGGCGGAACAGCGCAGTGAGAATGTTCATGTTCACGAAGGTATCAGCGAAGACGAGTTCGTGAAGATGCGCACCGAGCGCGACGCCACTTTAGGCATGCCACGGCTCATTATTCCTTCGGTGCAGGTCAATATGCGTGCAGGAGAGCTGCCTCCGGCGGAAGAGAATGGCACTGTCTATCTCAAAGTGCCGATTAATTTTTTCTAACGGTTTAAGTGCTATTTGGGGAGACACCAGTGGAATGGACAGCAGGATTACAAGGGCTGGTTGGAGGTGTATTGATCGGGCTTTCCGCTACTTGGCTGATGGCAACGCTGGGGCGTATCGCCGGTATCAGTGGCATCGTGGGCAACTTGATAACCCTACGGCCCAAAGGTGATAGCGCTTGGCGAGTGGCTTTTCTGCTAGGGCTGATTAGCGGCCCGCTTCTGCTTATGGCGTTAGGCGGTGGTTTGGGCAACGTGGCCGGAAGCCCTGGCGAGGTGATTGGCGCGCCGGTGGGAGGCGTAGGGTTAATGCTAGTGGCTGGGCTGTTGGTGGGCGTAGGCACGGGGCTGGGCAGTGGCTGTACCAGCGGTCATGGCGTATGTGGTCTGGCGCGCTTGGCGCCACGCTCCATGGCGGCTACCGGTATGTTTTTAGTGACGGCGCTCGTGACCGTTTACATCTCGCACCACTTGCTAGGCCTAGGCGGTGGGGTATGAGTCAGTTAAACAAAAGCAATTGGGTGAAAACGGCGGCAGGCTATGCGGCGGGACTACTTTTCGGCATCGGCTTAGCTGTTTCAGGCATGACCGACCCCGCACGAGTCGTGGGGTTTTTAGACGTAGCGGGTGCCTGGGATCCAACGCTGATGTTCGTATTGGGTGGGGCCGTCGTCACCACCTTTATTGGTTACCGATTGGTATTCAAGCGTACTGCTCCACTGTTGGGTGGTGTCTTTCAACTACCGACTAAACGAGAGCTGGATGGCAAGTTGCTGGGAGGGGCTGCGCTGTTTGGCATTGGATGGGGGCTTTCCGGCTACTGCCCAGGGCCTGCGATTGCCTCGATCGGTGGTTTATCGCTACCACTAGCCGCCATGCTGGTGGCGATGGTGCTGGGTTGGTTTGCCGCTAAACGGCTCGCTCCGTAAGCACTTTTTAAAATGGCCGTTACTGCTAGCGCCCTTGCCGTCATGGTGGGGGCGTTTTTTTGTTGGCTTAACGCTGGGTTAATGCGCGGCAGCCATACTGACAGGTAATAAAAAGGAAACCGTTATGCACGTCTTGCTGATTGAAGATGACCCACTTGTAGCCTCCGGGATTCGCGCTGGATTAATGAGCTTTGACTTGGTCGTTGACCATGTCTCTACGCTAAGCGCGGCACGTCAGGCGCTGAAAACAGTGACGAGTGATGTCATCGTTCTTGATCGAGGCTTACCCGATGGGGATGGGTTGCAGCTGTTGGCTGAGTGGCGCGAACAGGGGGTTGATGTACCCGTGCTGATATTGACGGCAAGAGACGCGGTGTGTGACCGAGTGGATGGCCTGCAGGGCGGCGCTGACGACTATTTGGTAAAACCCTTCGATTTAGACGAGTTGGTAGCGCGTTTGCATGCCTTGTTACGCCGAGCCGCAGGTCGCAGCAGTGGCATGATTTCCCATGGAACACTCGCGTTAGACCCCACCGCTAGAGAGGTATATGTGGATGGGCAACGGGTCATGTTGGCGCGCCGAGAACTAGTGTTGCTTGAAACCTTTCTGCAGTCACCGCGTAGCGTGCTTTCTAACGACCAGCTCAAAGATAGCCTTTATGGCATGAACGATGACGTCGAGAGCAATGCGCTGAATGTGCATATCCACCACCTGCGCCGCAAGCTGGGAAACGGCGTGATTGAAACGGTGCGAGGACTTGGCTATCGACTGGGTAAACCCGAGGCGGTTCATTTAGCGTGCATGCCTTATAAGGGTCAGATATATGAGGACCCGCTATGAGTTTGCGCGCCCGATTACTGCTGACGCTGGGATTAACGTTGGCGCTGCTATGGGGCGTGGCGGCGGCATGGCTGATGCGCGATCTGGAAGATAAGTTTGTAGAAACCTTAGACCAGCGCTTGGCGCAGTCGGCGCGGATGGTGGCGGGGTTAGTTCTGCAGCTTCCGGTTGACGTATGGGCGGACGCTGAACATCCGGTGCTGTCAATTCCGCCCATTGAAGGGTTGGCTTGTCAGGTGCATTCGCCTAAAGGCGAAATCATGGCGCGTACTCATACCGATATGGACGCTGTACTGGCGCCGGGTGAAAGTGGCCACGCTTATCGTCAGGCTGGCGATGTGACTTGGCGAGTATTCACCTACGAGCGCAATGGCATTGTGGTCACCACCGCTGACCGGATGGACGAGCGCAACATGCTACTCAGTGGCGTTATACGGGTAGCCGTTGTGCCTTTTATTGTAGCGCTCATGGGCAGTATGGTCGCACTCTGGCTGGGTATCTGGCGCGGTTTAGCACCGCTTACACGGCTGCGTGCGTCCCTCGCGCAACGCCATCCTGATGCGTTAGCCCCTGTCGCCACCTACGGCCTGCCTAAAGAGATTCGTCCGCTAATTGAAACCCTTAATGCTCTTCTGGCACGCGTACAGCAAACCATTCTGCGAGAGCAGCGTTTTACCAACGATGCCGCCCACGAACTGCGCACGCCACTGACCGCGATTAAAACCCACCTTCAAGTCGCTCGCCGGGTCGAAGGAGAGGCCGCAATCGCATCGCTCAGCCATGCCGAAGAGGGTGTGGTGCGGTTGAACTCAACCCTTGACCAACTGCTCACGCTGGCTCGCGTCGAGGGACGTGTGCGCTTTGATGATGGTGA
The DNA here is from genome assembly GCF_059448525.1 of Vreelandella sp. ssv. Taxonomy (NCBI): domain Bacteria; kingdom Pseudomonadati; phylum Pseudomonadota; class Gammaproteobacteria; order Oceanospirillales; family Halomonadaceae; genus Vreelandella; species Vreelandella sp. ssv. The sequence goes on from NZ_CM182545.1 coordinate 1,214,414, forward strand.
GGCGAGCCGTGTTGCCAATGTCGCTGAGTGTGCCCTTGCCGATAGCCACCACACTAGACCCGGACGCTTTGTGTTGCCTTCTCGATGGCCTGAAACAACCCTGGCCATGCCTCGGGAATTAGCCATTACTGCTCTACGCAATTTGCTCGATAACGCTCTTCGTCATGGGCCAGCAGAAACCCCTATCATCTTCGATGCGCAGTGGGAGCCAGGGGATCGCTTTCTTATCTTCAGCATCAGTGACGAGGGGCCGGGTGTCGATGCTGCAATGCTTAAGCAGTTAACCCAACGTTTCTGGCGGGCCAGCAAGCAGCAGGGTAGCGGGCTGGGATTGGCTATTGTGGCAGCGATTACTGAACGCTTCGGTGGAGAGGTAACCTTCGCCAGTCCTGCTGGGGGTGGCTTTACCGCCCGGCTAATAGTGCCCGTGGCGCATGCCTAAAAATGATAACGCATGGGAGAAACCGACATGAATAAGAAATACTTACATAGGTTTGGCCTGGCGGTGGGCGTCAGCCTAACCGCTGCAGGTGCACTGGCACAGGAAGGGGATGTCGAACGAGGCCAAACTGCTGCCGCAACCTGTAGTGCCTGCCATCAGGCCGATGGTAGCGGTATGAATGTGCCGAATGGGGAGTCTTGGCCCCGTTTAGCGGGGCTTGATGCCGAGTATATTATTAAGCAGCTACACGATTTTAAAGAAGGGCGGCGTGAAAACGCCACCATGGTAACGTTTGCCAATATGCTCGACGACCAGCAAATTCTGGATGTGGCCGAGTATTTTGAGCAAATGGCGGTCACGCCGGGTCAAGGGGGCGATGAGGCCGACGAAACGCTGTTGGCCCGTGGTCAGCAGCTTGCCGAACGTGGCGATTGGAATGCCTATATTGTTTCCTGCCAAAGCTGCCACGGCCCCGGTGGCACTGGCGTTGGCAGCACCTTTCCGGGCATTGCCAGCCAGCATGCTGGCTATATCAGCACTCAGTTAATGGCATGGAAGAATGGAACGCGCAGTAACGACCCCCAGAATCTGATGGGCGCCATTGCCAAACGCATGAGCGACAACGATATCCAGGCCGTGTCTGCTTGGTACGCCACCCAGTCCGGTTCTAAACAACAGGAGACAGCGCAATGACCACCTGCCGTCGCCCCCTCGTCATCGCGCTGACCGGCTGCTCGCTTGCCCTCGGTGCCGGAGTCAGCGTTTATGCCGCCGATGTTTTTGCCAAAGATGTTTCTGCCCAACCAGAAGAGCGGCCAGACGCTGCGCTGAATATGCTGGTGCACGAGCCTCCTACGATGGAAGACCTTGAGAACTCCGATCTTCATCCGGAGCTGAAGAAGGTTATCCGTTATGGGCACGAGCTATTCACCAATACGCAGCAGTTGCGCGGTGAGAACGTGTTCAACGACATGAATTGCTCAAGCTGCCACTTGGGGGAAGGGCGGGTGCCGTTCAGCGCGCCGGTGTGGGCTGCGGCTATCACACTGCCGGATTTTCGCGGTAAGAACCAGCATGTGAATAACCTAGAAGAGCGTATCGCCGGCTGCTTTGCTTACTCAATGAACGGCGTACCCCCGGAGTATGGTAGTGATGAAATGCTGGCGCTGAGCGCCTATCACCAGTGGCTGGCCACCGGTGCACCGATGTATCCCGATAAACCTATTTATGGGCGCGGCTTCCCCGCGCCGGATGAGCCTGATGAAGAGCCTGACTACGCTAGGGGCGAAGCGGCCTATCAGGAAAACTGTTCGATATGCCATCAGTCCGATGGCGCGGGCCACTATGAAAACGGCGAATACGTATTTCCTGCCCCCTGGGGCGATGGCTCTAATAATTGGGGAGCAGGCATCGTGCGGGTAGAAACCATGGCGGGTTTTATTTACCAAAATATGCCGCTTGGCCAGCCGCGTTCACTGAGTGATCAAGACGCCTGGGATATTGCTTACTACATAAACAGCCAAGAGCGCCCCCAAGACCCCCGCTACACGGGTGATGTCGCCGAGACTGCTGAGCGCTTTGGCCCGACCTTCCATAACCGCTCACTGTATGGCCAAACGCGCGAACACGACGGTCATGTGCTCGGTGACCACGACAACTTTGGGGATAAAGGCGATATCAAGCCCTGGAATGTCGGCATGCCGCGGTTTGAAAACCTGTCCGAAGAGTAAGCAGTTAACGGACGGTATAGGGTGGGAGGTCGTTTTTTTTGCGACCTCCCACATCACCTATGGTGCTTCGCTGCCCATCATGTCAATCAGTCGCTCATCGCTGGGTAGCCCCTGGATACGATCGATGCGGATGTTGCCGTTCTCTGCTTCCCGCTGAAAGACACTGGTGGGAGTGGCATACAGTCCTAACTCTTCGAACAGCTGGTTATTTGCGTACACCTGCTCTTCAATTTCGCGGGGTTGTGCGCTGGCTTCGATGCCTTCCTGACCACTTTCATGGGCATGTAGTGCTGCCGCTGGATCGTCGGCGCCGAGAATAGCGGCTGCTTTTCCAGGGCTGTCAGGTGCTAAGATACCTACCATGATATGGCGTAACTGTACTTCACCTGCTTCTACCCAGGGGCGTACGTCTTGCCAAAGCTGGCGGCAGTAGGGGCAGTTGGCATCCGTGAAGGTGTAAATCACCTGGGGAGCATCAACGTCGCCATCTTGAACCCAGTGGCTTTCACTTAGCAGCTGCCATGTTTGTGCCTCTAGCGGTGCACGTACATGCTCATCCAGCTGCGCTTCGGTAAGGTCGTTACCTTCACTATCCATTAGTGTGCCCACCACGGCGTGCTCACCATCGGGTGTTAGGTAAATCGCCATGTCCTGGCCCTGAACACTGGCGCCGTAGCCGCGCAACCTGCCGGGTGCATCGAATTGGCCGTGAATTTCCAATCCTTGATTGGCAAGTGCCTGGATAGGGGCGGGCAACTCATCAGCATAGCTCGCAGAGAGGCCGAACAATCCTGTCAGCAAGAGAAAACCGCTGATAACAGGAGGGTGTGTTAAGTGCATGGCAGCGCCTTGTTTGAATAAGAGTAAGAAACCTTGGAATAATGTCGTGCTGGCATTATCGCAGCACGACATTATTTAGGGGTTAAGCGCTTTATACCTAGGGCGATATGTCGCAACTTGCCTTTTTTGAAGCATACGGTTTTTGAAACTTACGGCTTTTTGAAACTTTAGTTTTCTCAATGGTATTAGCGAAATGGTATTAGCGAAATGGTATTAGCGGTCAGCTACCAACCAGCGCACTGCATAAGGCGGTAGCGCGCCGTCGGCGCTCCAGGGATTGCCAGGATCCAGCGCTTGCCAAGCGTGTTTTTCAAGTGCCTGGGTAACTGCGTCACCCACGCTTTCTAAGGGGAGCGGCAGATCAGTGACGTTATACAGCGCCAATAAACGGCGACCATCGTGCAGTGGGCCGCGCTCGACTGCCAGCAGTTCTGGTTCAGAGACCAGCACCCGCTGGGCGGCATTGGGGTGGAAGCAGGGTTCCTGACGGCGCTGGTCTAATAGTCGGTTTAACGCATGGAAAACATCGTGGGTGGGCGTTGACGGGCTGTCTAACAGCAGGTCTAGCTCACTACGCTGCCAGCGCCGACGGTTGATCGAGCGTAGCCGCCCGCTGCGCTCAACACCTTCTACGTCATTGAGCGTGCCCGTTAGCGTGTGGATATAGAGAGCGGGTATGCCTTGCAAGCTCAGCATGATCGCCTGGCTGCATAAAAAGCGTGCAATTTGCCATGGGTCGGGCCCTCGTCGGGTGCCGCGCATGGCTTCAAACCAGGTGATATTGATCTCATAGGGTGTATCGCTGGCATCGGGGTTGCTACGCATGCTGACAAAACCGCCGAATTTGTGCATCAGCTCCAGCAGGGCATCCCGCTCGTGATCAGGCAATAAACCTTCCAAAGGGCGCACGCCAATGCCGTCGTGACTGGCAGTAAAGTTCAGGTAAGTACACTGCTCGGGCAGCACAGGAAGACTGGCAAGCCAAGTTTGCAGAGTGCTCGCTTCGCCACGGGTAAGGGTGTGCAAGAGCAGTGGGGGTAGGGCAAATTGATACACCATATGGGCTTCGTCGGGCGTTCCCGCGGGTAGCCGGTTTAAACCGAAATAACTGATGTTTTCCTGATGAGGTACATTGGTTTCAGTGATTAACAGGGTGCCCGGGGCCACATGATCCACAATCGCCCGCAGCAGCCGCACCACGGTATGGGTTTCCGGTAGATGAATGCAGGAGGTGCCTAACCGCTTCCACAAAAAGGCCACCGCATCCAAGCGCACAATCCGCGTGCCTTGCTCCAGGTAGAACAACAAAATACCCACAAACTCCAGCAGTACATCTGGGTTTTCAAAGTTCAGGTCTAGCTGGTCTTCGGAGAAAGTTGCCCATAGGTAGCGGGTGCCGCGGCGGGTGGAAACGGGAACCAGCAGTGGGCTACTGCGTGGGCGCACCACCTGAGAGACATCGGTATCTGGATCGACTTCAATAAAGTAGTCGCGCCCAGGCAGGCTGCCGCTCAGGTAATCCACAAACCAGAGCGATTCCCTGGAAACGTGGTTAAGCACTAAATCGGCCATCAAATCGTAATGGCTGGCGAGTTCGCGAATATGTGACCAGTCGCCGAGATCGCTGTTGACTTCCCGGTAGTGGATTACCGAGAAACCGTCATCGCTGCTCCACGGGAAGAAGGGCAGCACATGGATGCCACTGATGCGTTCGCCCAGCCGTGATTGGAGGAAATCGCTAAGGACTGCCAGTGGGGGCACGCCTTCCTCTATAATGGAATCGCCATAGCTGATCACCCACTGATCTTTTTCGCTCCATGAAGGTGCGTTTTTTGAATTAGCAGCGTTGAGGGTGGGTGAAAATGGTGCGAGCGATTGAAAGTACTCTAGGCGTTGGTTTAAGCGGCGCTGCACTTCCCCCGCCCGGGGCCCATAAAGGTGGCTGAGATAGTCATGAACGGTATTTGAAAATGTGTCGTGAACGGTCTGTTCAAAGGGGGGCATGGTTGGCTCCAAATAAACAATCTGCCACAAACACTGCAGCTTGTGTGCCAAATCGTTACAATACGTGGTTGATACCGCGTTTAAGTGCTAAGCGTCATTAGCTTGCGACAGCTGCTAGCGCTTTAAACGCCATTAATAGCATACACATTGACAGGTTATAACAAGCTTACTCGTGCAGTACGCCGACACGAGCTGACAACAGGTTGACCGCCATGCATTGCCCATTTTGTGGTGCGAACGATACTAGAGTGACCGATTCACGGTTGGTAGCCGATGGTGACCAAGTGCGCCGTCGTCGCCAGTGTGCGAGCTGCCAGGAGCGCTTCACCACCTATGAAACCGCTGAATTAGTGATGCCTCGTGTGGTGAAGTCTGACGGCTCCCGCGAGAGCTTTCATGAAGCCAAATTAAGGGCAGGCATGCTGCGCGCGCTGGAAAAGCGGCCGGTCAGCGCTGAGGCCATTGAAGCCGCGGTTGAGCGTATCCGTCAAACGTTGAGGGCGCGGGGTGACCGTGAGATCAATGCCCGTGATATCGGTGAGTCGGTCATGCAGGCGCTTAAAACCCTGGATCATGTGGCTTACATCCGCTTTGCCTCGGTGTATCGCAAGTTTCAGGATTTGGACGAGTTTCGTGCTGAGATTGACCGGCTTTCTCAAGAGCCCACTTCTAGGCCTGGTCACGGCAGCGAGCCGCTAAAATGAGTGGTCTGTTTAGCCAAGCCGATCACCGTTATATGGCGCGGGCGCTAAAGCTGGCGCAAAAAGGACTCTACACCACTGATCCTAACCCTCGGGTTGGCTGTGTGATTGTGCGTGATGAGCAAATTGTGGGTGAAGGCTATCACCTGCGTGCCGGTGAACCCCATGCGGAAGTCCACGCCTTGAACGCCGCCGGTGATCAGGCCCACGGCGCGACCGCTTATGTCACCCTGGAACCTTGCTCGCACACGGGGCGTACCGGTCCTTGTGCGCAGGCGCTAACGCTTGCCAAGGTCGCGCGCGTGGTTGTCGCCATGGTGGATCCTAATCCTTGTGTTAGCGGCAGCGGTATAAAATTACTTGAAGAAGCCGGTATCGAGGTCGCAGTGGGGTTGCTTGAGAGTGAAGCGCGTGCGTTGAACCTGGGGTTTATTGCCCGTATGACCCTGCAGCGCCCCTTTGTGCGTTTGAAAATGGCGATGAGTTTAGACGGCCGTACTGCCATGGGGTCAGGTGAATCGCAATGGATTACCGGCCCAGAAGCACGTACTCAAGTGCAGCGGCTGCGAGCGCGCTCCAGCGCCATATTGAGCGGCGTCGAATCGATTATAATGGATGATTCACGACTGACCTTGCGAGCAGAACAGCTACAGCTTGGTAATGTCGATGAGGTCTTACACCGCCAGCCTCTGCGGGTGATTTTAGATACCCGGCTACGTTTACCGCTGGCAGCGGCCTGTTTACGTGAGCCGGGGCGTACCCTGATCATTACGACGCCAGCCCACGCAGCTGAAAAGCGTGCTCGATTAACGCAGGCCGGTGCAGAAGTGCAGGTGCTACCCGCCGGGCGTGATGGCCGAATTGATTTAGCCGTGATGTTGAAGTGGTTAGCCGAAAACGAACACGTTAATGAGTTGCTGGTAGAGACCGGCGCGACCCTGGCGGGGGCTATGCTCGATGCAGAGCTAGTCGACGAGCTGCAGCTGTTTGTCGCTCCTACATTGCTAGGGGGAGAAGCGCGGCCCCTGTTTGCACTGCCAGGGCTCTCGCGTATGGCGGATCAGCGTCGTTTAACGATTCATGATATGCGGGCGGTGGGGCGTGATTGGCGCATTATCGCCTCCCCTCAGGTGACTAGCGCAACAGGCGAGAGCAAGGTACCCTGACGCGCGAAATCGCAGCTAACGTGACAACTTTTCCGTGACGACTTTACGTTACAAGCTGGCGCAACAGCTTCTTTGCGACAACGTTATGCGACAACTTTTGGAGATTCCATGGCGCACTCCTCCTCTAGAGGCTTAGCCCCTATCGCCGAGCTGGTGGAAGATATCCGGCAGGGTAAAATGGTGATTCTCATGGACGATGAGGATCGCGAAAACGAAGGTGATATCATCATGGCCGCCGAAAAAGTGCAGGCCGAACATATCAACTTCATGGCCCGTTTCGCCCGTGGTCTTATCTGTATGCCGATGACCCGCGCCCGCTGCGAGCAGCTTAATTTGCCGCTAATGGTGCGCGATAATGGTTCCGGTTTTGGCACCAAATTTACCCTCTCGATTGAAGCTACCGAAGGTGTGACCACCGGTATTTCAGCGGCAGACCGCGCACGCACCGTTCAAGCGGCGGTGGCGCCCCATGCCAAGCCCTCTGATATCGTTCAGCCAGGGCATATTTTTCCCTTGATGGCAGAGCCAGGTGGCGTGCTGCGCCGCGCGGGACATACCGAAGCGGCGTGTGATTTGGCAGCGCTGGCTGGGTGTGACCCCAGCGGTGTGATCTGCGAGATCATGAATGATGATGGCAGTATGGCGCGCCGCCCAGAGCTTGAAGTGTTTGCTCAAGAGCACGGCATTAAAATGGGTACCATTGCGGATTTGATTCACTACCGCATCGTCAACGAGCAGACGATTGATCACCTGGAAGCTTCAACGGTGATGACCTCCCACGGTGAGCTGACACTCCATGTGTTCCGTGATCGTATTCAGGGCGCTCACCATTTGGCGTTAGTGCATGGCCAGCCGACGCCAGAGGCCTCTACCACCGTTCGCGTGCATCTCACCGATACGTTGCGCGATGTGATGGGTTTGATGAAAGGTGAGCAATGCCGCTGGGATGCCCACCGGGCCCTTGAAGAGATCGCCAGCTCTGAGTCAGGGGTGTTTGTGTTGATCGATGATGGTCGGCCGCACCAAGATTTAAAAGATCAGCTAGATATCTTTTTGGATCGTGTTCGTCAGCCGCGTACCAGTGATTCTGACGGCGCGGGCAACTATTTAACGATCGGCACCGGCTCGCAAATTCTGCGCTATTTAGGCGTGGGGAAAATGCGACTACTTAGTTCACCGTGGAAATTCTCCGCGCTCTCCGGCTTTGATCTCGAAGTCGTTGAGCGTTTAGGACCGAATGACACGGTGGATGAGCCAACCTTTCAGCAGGACTAATCCAGAAGGACTAATCCAGCCGGACTAATCAGCAGGAATAAATTGATGCACTCCCTCACTCAAGTTGAAGGTACGTTTGTTGATGTCGATGGCCATTACGTCATCGTGGTAGGCCGTTTTAACCATCACGTGGTGGATAGTCTGGTGGAAGGCGCGGTGGACAGTTTGACGCGTCACGGCGTAGACGCCGAGCATATCCACATTGTTCACGTGCCGGGTGCCTGGGAACTACCGCTAGCGGTTAAGCGCGTTTTAAAAGTCATGAAACCGGATGCCGTCATCGCTCTGGGTGCGGTTATCCGCGGCGGAACGCCTCACTTCGAGTACGTGGCGGGCGGCTGCAACACGGCGATTAATCACCTGCAGCTTGAATTTGATACCCCGGTCGCTAACGGCGTGTTGACCGTTGAGACGATCGAGCAAGCGATTGAGCGTGCGGGCACCAAGGCTGGCAACAAAGGCACCGAAGCTGCCATGGCCGCCATGGAAATGGTCTCACTGCTACGCGCGCTGCCATTAGGAGATAACCAATGAGCGAGCGTAAACCCTCTGCCGCTCAGCAGGGCCGCCATGCGGCGCGTGAGTTAACCGTGCAGGGGCTTTATCAATGGCATATGACGGGTAAATCCATCACTACCATTGAAGCCGAGTTTCGTAGTCAGGTAGCTGATGATGACCTGGAAGACCACGAAAACTGGGTAAAGGTGATGGAAATCGCCGATAAAGCGCTGTTTCACGAGCTGCTTCACAATACCGTGCGCTTTAAAACGGAGCTGGATCGTGAGATTTCGCCATTACTTGATCGCCGCCTGGAAGATCTCGATGCCGTCGAGCTTGCGATTCTTCGCTTAGGCGCTTACGAGCTGTCCCGGCGAATGGAAGTGCCCTATCGTGTAGTGATAAACGAAGGCGTTGAACTGGCTAAGTCATTTGGCGCCACCGATGGCCATAAATACGTGAACGGCATTCTAGACAAGCTGGCGATTCGCCTGCGTAGTGCCGAGGTCAGCGCTCGTCGTCTCTGAACGCGAGCGTGATGACAATGCGTTTAAGGGGCCTTTGTGCTTGCCGAATTTGATTTGATCCGACGCTACTTCATGTCGTCGCAGGAGGCGTCGACCGCGTCAAATGGCGTCACACTGGGATGTGGAGATGACGCCACGCTGCTGGTACCGCAGGCGGGTCAACAGCTGGCCGTGAGCGTTGATACCTCAGTCGTGGATATACACTTTCCCCGCGAAGCACCAGCGTTCGCGGTAGGTCACCGTGCGTTGGCTGTCGCGCTGAGCGATTTGGCCGCCATGGGGGCAACGTCACGCTGGTGTTTAATGGCGCTAACCTTTGATCAGCGCCAATTTGCCGATGATCAGGCCACCCAGGACTGGCTGGCCGACTATGCGCGTGGTTTTCATGCGCTCAGCCAGCAGCACGCCACCACGCTGGTGGGGGGGGATGTCACCTCCGGCGCGCTATCTATTGGCGTTACCGTCATGGGCGAGGTGCCCGTTGGCGAAGCGCTCACCCGTAGCGGGGCTCAGCCCGGTGACCTGATTGCTGTAACCGGTGCATTGGGCGGTGGGGCAGGCGGGTTGGCGCTCTGGAAAAAGGGTGAACGTGATCTGACGCATCCGCTGTTGAAGCGCTATCTGCTGCCTGAACCGCGGTTGGCAGCGGGCGTGGCACTGCGTGGTTTAGCCACCGCGGCGATGGATATTTCTGATGGCTTAATGGCCGATCTGACGCATCTGCGCGAGGCTTCAAAGGTAGGCGCCGAACTTACGCTGGAGGCGCTGCCGTTTGCGGATGGCTTGGTGAGCATACTGGGCCGGGAAGCCGCCTTGAAGGCCTCGCTTTCCGGTGGTGATGATTATGAATTGCTCGTCACGTTACGCGCTGATGATGTCGTCAAGGCTCAGCAACGTCTGGCGTCATTAGGTTTGACGCTCACGGTCATTGGCCATTGCTGCGAGGCATTGGGTGTAAGTGCCTCCGATCATAGTGATGTCAGTGGCTATGCCGGTTGGCAGCATTTTAGTGGGGAAGCGCCATGAATCGTGCACCGAAAAGTGTCTGGCGTCGCCCAACACATTTTTTTGCGTTTGGCTTAGGTAGCGGCACGGTGCCTTGGGCACCCGGCACCTTTGGCACTCTGGCGGCCATTCCGTTCTACTGGATGATGGCAGATTTGCCTTTGGGGTGGTATCTAAGTATTTGTTTTGTTGCCTTTATTGTTGGGGTTTGGCTATGCGATAAAACCTCACACGATTTAGGTGTGCATGATCACTCCGGAATCGTATGGGATGAATTTGTCGGTTACTGGTTGACCATGGCAGCGGTGCCCTTTTCATGGGAGGCAGCACTTTGGGGGTTCGTGGTGTTCCGCATCTTCGATGTCTTTAAGCCCTGGCCGATACGTTGGGCTGATCGCCGTGTAGCGGGTGGTTTTGGCATTATGATCGATGATGTGATGGCAGGGGTTTACGCCTGGAGTACTATGCACCTATGGTTCTGGCTGCATTAAAAAGCGTGAGTGGCAAGTAGAGGAAAAAAGAGGTTAGTCAGTAGCGAATAGTAACGAGGAAAAAGAAAGTAGTAATAAGCGAGTATTAATAAGACAGTAGTCAGTAGTAACTAGTAGCGGTTAATAGCTTTTTCGGGTGCGTCGGCTGCAAGGCGTTAGCTTCAAGGAGGTAGCATGCGCAAGGAACGTCTGATTGTCCCCACATTGGCGATAATCGCCGTGATATGGGTGGCAGCGCAATTGCTATCAAGCGTTCTATTTGAACGCAGCCTGCGCCAGGCGCTGGAGGATTTAGAGGCGCGGGGTGAGTGGCGTGTCAACCGTACTGAGAGTCGTCAGGGCTGGCTAAGTTCCCAAGGTCGCCTGATACTTTCGCCGCTGCTGGGTCGTCCCTGGCGGCTAGAACTGACCTATCGTGCGCGTCACGGTATTTTAAGTACCGATGTCGAAGGTACCGTGTTACCACGCCTGGATACTGTGTTACAGCAAGCAGTAGGTGAAGTCACCGCCCCCTCGGTGCCTCGCTGGCAAGGTCGCTATCACACCCTGAGTGGGCACAGTGAGCTGCGTCTTGCTTTGGCTCCCTTTGTGATTCAACAAAACGGTCGTGAGTTAGCCGTGCGCGGTGGACGGCTTCGGCTGGAAGGTGTGTTTGGTGATTGGCGCCTTCGCGCGCTGCTCGATCGACTAACGCTAACGGATGGTATGGCCCAGCTTGAGCTAGGGGCTACGGTGCTCGAAAGCCGTTATACCTATACCGAGGGGGCTTACCACTTTGCCCAGCGTGACCATCTGCATATTGAAATGCTGACGTTAAGCTATCCCTCTTACGACATCCAGTTGGCGCCGCTCGACCTGAACAGTCATATGGTGCTGGATGAAAGCGAGCTGCGTATCAAAGGCGATTTGGAAATAGGTGAGGTGATGGTGCCTTCTGAAGCGCCAGAGACGCCTTTGCTGAGTGGCCGAATAGAGATGGAGCTTTCACGCTTAAACGCGGACGCGGTTCGCCACGCCATTCGCCGTTTACGCCAGGAAGCCGCCTGGGGAGACGCCAGTCTGCCTATGGCTGAAGGATTGCTTGTCCGGCTGGAGCCAGATATTCGTAAAATGCTCAGTGATTCGCCGCGTTTAGATGTGATGAGCGTGGCCATCGATAGTCCGCTGCTAGGTATTCGCCTGGATGCAGACGGGGCACTATTTTTTGATGCCCGTCAGTTGGAAGAGCTTAGTGTAGTTAATCTGGCCAATAAGAAAGAGCAGGCGAAGTGGCTGGAACGTATTGATGGTGACTTTACATGGCACGATGCACCCGCCGTCGCCGCGTTATGGCTAGGGCTTCCGCTAGGCACCCGTGAGCTACAGTTTGATGTCGTGCGCGGCGTATGGCGGGTTAATGGTCGCCCCATGCCCGAACTGTGGCCTGAATGAACGCTTTAAACCGATAGTTCTAATCGCGAAGGGTTGAAGTTTCTGCAAAGTGCCCGCATTCCATGAACAAAGCTAGGCGGTGGACACCGCCGGTATCGGTTCATTGGAGGACGCATGAGCGACCAGGATTACGAACGCGATCACGAACACCTCGATTGGCAAATTGACGATGAAGAGTCATCCTCAAATACCGATAAATCTCGCAACGATGACGCTAAAAGCAGTGAAGAGTATCGCTCTGACGGCGAGCGGGTAAACTCTCTGGTGCCCGCCAGTGAAATGCTGCCCGAGCGCATCTATCTATTACCCATTCATAATCGCCCCTTCTTCCCCGCCCAGGTTCAGCCTTTGGTGGTTAATCGTGAGCGCTGGGAAGAGACCATGCGCCGCGTGGGTAATACTCCGCATCACACCCTGGGCGTGGCTTACGTGGGTGAGCAGGGCGTTACTTCTCTCGATCACGAAGGTTTTCCTGAGATCGGTACCGCTGTCAAAGTGCATAAATTGAAAGGCGAAGATGAGCAGATCCAATTTATCGCTCAGGGCCTTCAGCGCTTCAAAATTACCCGCTGGCTCTCTAAAGAACCGCCTTATCTAGTTGAAGTCACCTATCCTAAAGAGCCGGTGGACGCGGAGAACGAAGAGACCCGCGCCTATGCCATGGCGATCATCAACGGCATTAAAGAGCTACTGCCGATCAATCCGCTCTATGGCGAGGAACTCAAGCACTACCTCAATCGCTTCAGCCCCCATCAGCCGGGGCCGCTGACCGATTTTGCCGCCGCCATTACCTCTGCTAAAGGCCCTGAACTTCAGGATGTGCTGGCAACGCTGTCAGTGGAAGCGCGGATGCAGAAAGTATTGCCGCTGCTGCGTAAAGAGATCGATGTCGCCCTGCTCCAGGGGGAAATCAGCGAGCAGGTCAACGCGCAAATGCAGGATCGCCAGCGCGAGTTCTTCTTACGTGAGCAGCTCAAGGTCATTCAGCGCGAGCTGGGTATTTCCAAAGATGATCGTGAAAACGATGTGGATACCTTCCGAGCGAGGCTGGAATCCCTGGTCGTGCCCGAACGCGTACAAACACGTATTGACGATGAGCTAAACAAGCTCAGCGTGTTGGAAACGGGCTCACCCGAGTATGGGACCACGCGCAACTATCTCGATTGGCTCACCTCGCTGCCCTGGGGCGTGACCAGTCAAGATCAACTCGATCTGCCCCGTGCCCGCCAGGTATTGGATCGTGACCATGACGGTCTGAAAGACGTTAAAGAGCGCATTATCGAATTTCTTGCCGAGGGTACCTTTAAAGGCGATGTCGGTGGCTCGATCGTACTGCTCGTCGGCCCGCCGGGGGTGGGCAAAACCTCCATCGGGCGCTCAATTGCCGAAGCGTTAGGGCGCGAATTTTATCGTTTTTCAGTAGGTGGTATGCGCGATGAAGCTGAGATCAAAGGCCATCGACGTACCTACGTAGGAGCGATGCCTGGCAAATTGGTGCAAGCCTTCAAAGAGGTTGAGGTCGAAAATCCGGTCATCATGCTTGATGAGATCGATAAACTGGGGCAGTCCTTCCAGGGCGACCCGGCCTCAGCGCTGTTGGAAGTACTTGATCCTGAGCAGAACGTCGACTTCCTCGATCACTATCTTGATGTGCGCATGGATCTCTCCAAAGTGCTGTTTATATGCACGGCTAATACGCTGGATTCGATTCCTGGGCCGTTGCTCGACCGCATGGAGCAAATTCGACTCTCTGGCTACATTGCGGAAGAGAAACTGGCGATTGCCAAGCATCACCTGTGGCCGAAGTTGCTTAAACGCGACAACCTGACGAAAAAACGTATCAACTTATCCGATGCTGCTTTGAAGCAAGTGATTGAAGGATATGCTCGGGAAGCCGGTGTACGGCAGTTAGAGAAACAGTTGCACCGTATTGTCCGTAAGTCCGCCGTTAAGCTGCTCGAAGAGGATCAAGAAACGGTGAAAATATCGGTCAAAAATCTGGAAGAATTTTTGGGCGCGCCACTTTTCCGTAAGGAAAAAGTACTCACTGGGGAAGGTGTGGTCACTGGCCTGGCCTGGACCTCGATGGGAGGCGCTACGCTGCCCATTGAAGCAGGCAAAGTCCACTCACTGGACCGTGGTTTTAAACTGACCGGTAAGTTGGGTGAAGTGATGCAGGAGTCCGCCAATATCGCTTACAGCTACACCCTTGGGCATCTGCAGGAGTATGGCGCCGATGCCGACTTCTTTGACTCGGCATTTGTGCATTTACACGTGCCAGAAGGCGCCACGCCAAAAGATGGCCCCTCAGCAGGCGTGACAATGACCACCGCTTTAATGTCGCTTGCTAAGCACCATGCCATTGATCGGCCATTGGCCATGACGGGTGAGCTGACTTTAACCGGCCAAGTGCTGCCCGTTGGCGGTATTCGTGAGAAGGTCATTGCCGCGCGGCGTAGCGATATTTTTGAATTGATTCTGCCCGATGCCAACAAACGCGATTATGAAGAGCTGCCGGATTACCTTAAGCAGGGAATGACAGTGCACTTTGCCAAGCGCTACCGCGATGTGGCGGACGTTGTCTTTGGTCGTGGTTAAGCACAGACGTTAATCCTACGTATTCATTGCTTAGGCGATGGATACGTCTATTTTCAAAGCGCCGTGCATAAGTACGGCGCTTTTTTACATCTGTTTACTGGTTTAAATATCTGCTGAGCGACGATAATAGCGTATGGTCTAAAAATTAAGAATAACTACCCCAGGGAGCATCGCATCTATGCGCAATAACCAGCCCGTGACTCAACGCGAATATGTTTTGAGCGAAGAGGCGGTACTCATTTCCCGTTCGGATCTCAAAGGAAATGTCACTTACGCAAACCCTACTTTCGTTGAGGTCAGTGGCTACAGTCGTGAAGAGTTAATCGGCGCCCCGCATAATCTGCTTCGTCACCCTGATATGCCAGAGGTCGCTTATGCAGACTTCTGGAAAACTATCCAGGCCGGGGCAACTTGGCAAGGCGTGGTCAAAAATAGACGTAAAAATGGCGATCACTACTGGGTGCATGCCACCGTGGCGCCGCTACGGGACGGCGAGCGCATCGTTGGCTATACCTCTGTTCGCCGCAAAGCCTCAGCAAAAGCGGTTGCCAAGGCAGAGAAGGTCTACGCTGAGATCCAGGAAAAAGGTAAATCACGCCACTATAAGCTTGCCCAAGGTACCCTGCGGCGTAAAGGCTTGACCGGCATGCTATCGCGATTCCAACTGACCAGCTTAAAAGCCAAACTTACCAGTATGGTGGTGGCATCGCTACTACTGCTGGGTCTTGCGGGGGGGCTGGGGGTATATGCGCTGATGGTCTCTGGCGAGCGCTTGGAAACACTCAATCGTTCAGGGCTGGGCGATGTCTCCTCGCTGCAGCACATAGAGCGTTATATTGGCCAAACGGTTGAGACATTAGAGCCTGCGGTGCGAAGCCCACGCAGGGCTGATATGGATGCCGTTAGTGCCGATATTAGCCAATATAGCGAATCCATGCAGACGCTGTGGGCAAACTACTATGCAGATGAAGCCGCCTCTGTTGAAGCCGTCCAAGCTTTTGATAGTACGCTGAACATTTGGGCCGCTGCGGTGCAAACCGCACTCGTGTCCATTCAAGAGGGCAATGGTTTCGCGGCTTTTGAAGCCTTTAATGATGTCGTGGTGCCTACCACTGAATCGCTGCGTGAGATGAATAGCGCTCTGGTCGAGCAAGTTCGCGCCGAAGCCCAGACATTGGTCACCCAGGCGCAAGATGCTCGCCAGCAGATGTTGATAGCTCAGTTGGTATTATTGGCCGTTGGCTTTTTAGTCATGATTGGCCTAAGCGTGATGATTTTGAAATCCGTGTTTCGTAGCTTGTCAGGCGCACGCGCTATCACTTTCCAAATTGCGGCAGGCAATCTGGCTGCCCGTGAGCGTCGCCAAACGAACGACGAATTGGGCGAGCTGCTTTACTCGTTGGATACCATGCGCTTTAGCCTATCCAGTATCGTGGGAGATGTTGAAAGTCGTGTATCGGTCGTGACGCCGGCGATTCAACAGATAGCTGCTGAAAATGAAGAGCTCTCTTCGCGTACGGAGCAGCAGGCATCGTCGCTTCAGCAAACGGCGTCGAGCATGGAGGAGATGACCTCCACGGTTCAGCAGAACACCGAGAATGCCCGCCAGGCGACCGATCTGGCGGTGCAGAACGCTGCCAGCACCAAAGATACCGGCCAGCAAATGCAGCAACTGGTGGAGCGTATGCAACGTATCGCTCAGAGTGCTGAAAAAATGACCGAGATGATCAGTGTGATCGACGGCATTGCTTTTCAAACCAATATTCTGGCCCTTAACGCATCGGTTGAGGCCGCTCGTGCGGGAGAGCATGGCCGTGGGTTTGCGGTCGTTGCCAGCGAAGTACGTAACCTGGCTGGGCGTAGTGCGGATGCTGCCCAAGAAATTCGTAAGATGATCGATAGCACCACGCAAGAGGTAAGCGGTGGCCGCAGCGCGGTCGAGCAGGCGGAGCGAGCGATTGAGGAAGTGTCTCAGCAGGTGAGTCGGGTCAGCGAGCTGATGGCCGCGATCAGTACTGCCTCCAGCGAACAGAGCAGTGGAATTGGCCAAATCAACTCGGCAATTGCCGAAATGGATCATGTCACCCAGCAGAACGCCTCCAAAGTACAGACGATTGCAGCATCAGCCGATAATCTCTCCCTTGAAGCCTATGAGTTAGCCAACGTTGTTGATGCGTTCCGATTGGAAGGTGCCCAGGATGAGAATATCAAAGAGGCGCGGGCGAAGCTGCAGCGTGCAACGCATGCGTTGAGCAAAGCAACCCGTGGCTTGCCAGCCCCTTCTGACCAAGGGGTTAAGTCAGCCTCAACGGCCTCCCGGAGCGATCAATGGGAAGCGTTCTAACGCTTATAGGTGGTTGATTACCCTCACTTCATTTAACAGCATGCCACCCTTTGCGGTGGCATGCTTTATGCATTGCCTCTAACTAATTCTAATGATGGCGCAAGCCGTCAATAAAAAGTAGGGGTTCTAAATGCGCATTGCTAAACAGGCAACATCGACGCAGGCGGTATCTAGTCAAACAGTATCCGGCTTATACGAGTTAGCCGATGACGAAGTGCTGATCTCACGCTCGGATCTGCAGGGTAGAATCACTTACGCCAACCAAACGTTTGTGGAGGTGAGCGGCTTTACGCTGAACGAGATCATGGGTGAACCCCATAGCCTGTTCCGCCACCCCAATATGCCCAATGCTGTTTTTAAGAACTTATGGGACACCATTGAGGCAGGTAGAGCTTGGCAGGGCTTGATCAAGAACCGTCGCCAAAATGGCGAGGCTTACTGGATGCATACCACTATTGCGCCCCTTCTCGATGGTGAGCGCGTAGTGGGCTATACCTCTATCCGGCGTAAAGCCGCAGCGAAGGCCATCGCCCAGGCAGAGCGCGTTTACGCTGCCATGCAAGCGGGTAAAACGCGTGGCTTTAAGCTTCATAATGGTGCAATACGCCCTACGGGCGTGCGCGGATGGGTCAAGCGGTTTAGTTTCAGCAGTATGCAGGCCAAGTTAATGGGAATGGTGCTGGCCTCAATTATTTTGTTGGTGATCGCAGGAGCTGCGGGTGTTTATGGTTTAACCAGTTCTGCAGAGCGACTGCGCACGCTTAATCAAACGGGCCTTGAAGGGATTACCGGCCTTCAGCAAATTGACCAGCGGGTTAGCCAGGCGATTCAGGCATTAGAGCCTGCTGTCCGTAATCCTCGTCGTGCGGATCTAGACGCGTTAGAAGCACAGCTAACCACCATGAGCGCGGAGATCGAACAATCATGGCAGGGCTACATTGAGCAGCGCGAAACGGGCAGTGTGCAGGAAGGACTGACCGCACACCTCACCACCTTTATTGATGGGTCTGATCTCACCCTGACCGCTATCCGTGATGGCAATGGGTTTGCCGCCTTTGAAGCCTTTAATGACACCGTGCAGCCTACCTCTGAAAGTATTAGCGCCACTATTAACGTATTGGTTGATCAGGAAAGGGCTGCGGCTCAAGCGATGATGGAAAATGCTGAGCAACAACAACAGGTTCTCCTCTATGGCCAGTTAGGTGTACTACTGCTCGGTATTGTACTGATGATCGGACTAAGCATGGCAGTACTCAAATCGCTGATTAAATCACTCAATGAAGCGCGTCGAGTAACGTTCCAAATTGCGGCTGGGAATTTAGCCAATCGAGTGACCTTAAAGCGCAACGATGAGCTGGGCGAGTTGCTAAGTTCGCTGGAAACCATGCGTGCAAGCCTGTCAGGCCTGATCACCGAGGTAGGCAATAAGGTGGATGTAGTAACGCCAGCGGCTGAACACATCAAACAACAGAATGAAGAGTTAGCCTCACGCACCGAACAGCAAGCCTCCTCGCTGCAGCAAACGGCCTCCAGCATGGATCAAATGACAGCGACCGTGCAGCAAAACACTGAAAATGCCCGCCAGGCCAATCAGTTGGCCATGCAAAACGCGACCACCAGCCGCGAAACCGGCGAGCGCATGCAGGCGCTTGTTGAACGTATGGAACGCATTGCCGCTGGTGCCAATAAAATGACCGATATCATCAGCGTGATCGATGGCATCGCCTTCCAGACCAATATTTTGGCGTTGAATGCCTCGGTGGAAGCTGCCCGTGCCGGGGAGCAGGGGCGTGGTTTTGCCGTGGTGGCTAATGAGGTACGCAACTTGGCCGGTCGCAGCGCCGATGCTGCGGGTGAAATCCGCCGCTTGATCGACACCTCCTCCCAGGAGATCAGTGGCGGCGCCCAGGCGGTTAAAGAGGCGGAAGCCGCCATTGATCAAGTCGTCACTCAGGTGATGAGGGTCAGCGATATTATGGAGGAGATCAGCACGGCGTCTGATGAGCAGAGTAGCGGTATCGCTCAAATCAACACCGCTGTTTCAGAAATGGATCACGTCACTCAGCAGAACGCCTCTAAGGTGCAATCCATTTCCAGCGCCGCTCAAGACCTTACCCGAGAAGCGCTGAGTCTGGCTAACGTGATCTCCGCCTTCCGCTTAGAGGGCGCGGCAGAAGAGAGCAGCGAGGCTGCCCGCGAAAGCATGCTTAAGCAAGCAGACTTTCAGTCTACACCTTCATTAGCAGTCACTGCGCCGCAAGCGTTAGCTTCGCCCAACGGGCATTTACGTCAAGGCACCGCCTCTGCTCAGCCCGCCGAAGAGGCGTGGGAAACCTTTTAATGAATCAGCGCCATGGAAGGCGCTTTTGCCTTTATATTTAAACTCTACGTCTGTTCTGCCTATCCAATCTCTACATCTAGTCTCGGCGCATTGCTCATGCCACAATCGAAAGGTACTGATTTTTCAGAGACCCTAGCCTGTGGCCTTTCATGCTGTGGGCGAATAAAAATAGAACCCTGACTTTAAGCTTGTATCCGAGAAAGCTTTTGAGATAGTTATTAAAACTGGTTATTAAAACTAGCTATTAAAAACGTGTTATCAAAAAAACAGTTATTAAAAGATAGATATTAAGAGAGAGTAGAGGACGCCATGCCAGAGTATCGTTCACGTACCACCACCGCTGGCCGTAATATGGCCGGTGCCCGCGCGCTGTGGCGCGCTACTGGAATGCAGGATGGTGACTTTCAAAAGCCGATTATTGCGGTCGCCAACTCCTTCACCCAGTTCGTGCCAGGCCATGTGCATTTAAAAGACATGGGGCAATTGGTCGCGCGGGAAATTGAAAAAGCCGGTGGCGTTGCGAAAGAGTTCAATACCATTGCAGTGGACGATGGCATCGCCATGGGGCATGACGGCATGCTCTATTCATTGCCTAGCCGTGACCTGATCGCCGACAGCGTCGAGTATATGTGTAACGCTCACTGTGCCGATGCGTTGGTATGTATTTCCAACTGCGACAAAATTACTCCTGGGATGCTGATGGCGGCTCTGCGCCTCAATATCCCGGTTATCTTCGTTTCCGGTGGCCCGATGGAAGCGGGTAAAACCAAGCTGCTTAACCACGGGTTGGATCTCGTTGATGCGATGGTAATGGCCGCCGACGACAGCGTAGACGATGAAACCCTTGCTGACGTCGAGCGTAGCGCTTGCCCCACCTGTGGTAGCTGCTCCGGTATGTTTACCGCCAATTCGATGAACTGCCTGACCGAGGCGCTGGGCTTGGCTTTGCCCGGTAACGGCACCGTGCTGGCCACCCACTCGGATCGCCGACGCCTATTTGAAACTGCCGGTCACCGCATTGTTGAACTGGCCAAGCGCTACTATGAAGGCGAAGAAGCCCATCTATTGCCCCGTGCGATTGCTTCCAAGGCGGCGTTTAAGAACGCCATGACGCTGGATATCGCGATGGGTGGCTCTACTAACACCATTTTGCACTTCCTTGCGGCGGCTCAGGAGGCCGAGGTGGACTTTACGATGTCGGATATTGACCGGCTCTCTAGGGAAGTCCCCCAGCTATGTAAAGTCGCGCCCAATACCCAGAAATACCACATCGAAGACGTTCACCGTGCGGGCGGAATCATGGCGATTCTGGGTGAGTTGGATCGTGCCGGTGTGTTGGATACCTCGGTACCTACCGTGTATGGCGATAGCCTGAAAGAGGCGTTGGATGAGTGGGATATCATGCGCTCGCCAAGCGTCGAGGTGGTTGAGTTTTTCAAAGCGGGTCCAGGCGGTGTACCTACCCAAACGGCATTTTCCCAAAGCGCTCGTTGGCCGAGTCTGGATGGCGACCGCGCCACGGGTTGTATTCGCGACCTTGAGCACGCGTTCTCCCAGCAGGGCGGCTTAGCCGTACTCTACGGTAATATCGCGCAGGATGGCTGCGTGGTGAAAACGGCGGGCGTCGATGAGTCGATTCTGGTCTTTGAAGGCCCTGCCCATGTGGTCGAGTCTCAGGATCAAGCGGTCGCCGATGTGCTCGCCGATAACGTTAAAGCGGGCGATGTGGTAGTGATTCGCTACGAAGGCCCAAAGGGTGGCCCCGGCATGCAGGAAATGCTCTACCCAACCTCTTACCTCAAGTCCAAAGGGTTGGGTAAGGCCTGTGCGCTACTTACCGACGGACGTTTCTCAGGCGGCACCTCCGGACTTTCCATTGGCCATGTTTCGCCAGAGGCCGCGGCGGGAGGCGCGATTGGTTTGATCGAGCAGGGCGACCTGATCTGCATCGATATCCCCAACCGGGCGATCAACGTCAAACTGACGGATGCTGAGCTGGCAGCTCGCCGCGAGGCAATGGTAGCCAAAGGCGCGACGGCCTGGAAACCTGCCGAACAACGTCCCCGTAAGGTCACGCCGGCGTTGAAAGCCTATGCGCTGCTGGCGACGTCTGCCGATAAAGGGGCCGTTCGAGATCTCAGCAAACTTGACTGATACGCATCATTGAAACACGCAGTTGAAACACACAATCAGCCCGAGTAAGGAATCAAATGAAGGCGATTATAAACGTAGGATTAGCCGGCTACGGTTTCGCTAGCCAAACCTTCCACGCACCGCTTATCCAGGCCACGGAGGGGCTGGATTTGGTGGCTGTCTCTTCAAGCGATGCTGCCAAGGTTCAGGCGTCACTTCCCAATGTAGAGGTTGAAGCGCAGGCGTTAGCGCTCTGCAAGCGTAGTGATATCGACCTGATAGTTATCCCGACGCCTAACGATACGCACTTCTCTATTGCTAAAGCGGCGCTGACGGCGGGTAAGCATGTGGTGGTCGATAAACCGTTTACGGTCACCCTGTCAGAAGGAAAGCTGCTCAGAAAGCTGGCGGATGACAAAGAGCGCCTTTTGTCGGTGTTTCACAACCGTCGCTGGGATAGCGATTTTTTGACCGTCAAAGCGTTGTTAAAAGAAGGGACGTTAGGGCGACTGGTAAACTTTGAATCCCATTTTGATCGCTTTCGTCCGGAAGTACGTGATCGTTGGCGCGAAAAGGCCACGCCCGGTGGTGGTATCTGGTTTGATCTAGGGCCGCATCTATTGGATCAGGCCTGTGAACTGTTTGGCATGCCCCAGGCTATTCTGCTCGAACTGGGCGCACGGCGTGATGGCGCCAAGGCCGATGATGACTTCCTGGCGTTACTCGACTATGAAAGCTTTCGCGTTACGTTGGCAGCGAGCACGCTGGTAGCCGACCCAACGCCACGCTTCAGGATTCATGGCACCCAAGGCAGCTTTGTGAAGTACGGACTGGATCCCCAAGAGGATCGCTTGAAAGCAGGTGAGGTGCCGACCCAGCAGTGGGGAGAAGACCGTCAGCACGGCACCCTAACGTTACGCGAAGGTGAGGGTGAAAACGCGTCACTAACGCGCCGAGAGCTTCCGACCCTGCCAGGGAATTACTTTGCTTATTACCAAGGCATCGTTGCCGCTATCCGCGATAAAGCACCGCTGCCGGTCAGCGTCGACGATGCCCTGCGCTCAATGGCCTTACTGGAAGCAGGGCTGGACAGCCACCGCCAACGGCGCTGGATCTCAATGAAAAATCATTGATGTGAGTGGTGAATAGTGAGTCCTCTCACTATTCACTAACCTTTTAAAGCAAATCTGTCGCGTTATTACGCTTCTCTTCGCGCATCCTGTCTCGGGCGATATAAAGCGCGGCGATGGCGCGGGCTTCGTGAAAATCCTCGCGCAGCAGAAGCGCGGCAAGGTCTTCGATGGCGTGGGTTTCAACGATGAGTGGTTCTGGCTCATCCCCTGGCAGGCGCTTGGGGTAAAGGTCGGTGGCGAGAAGCACCTGCATCCGATGGCGCATATAGTTAGGCGCCAGCGAAAGCTCAACCAGCGGTTCAATACGACGCGCCCCCACCCCGCACTCTTCCATCAACTCACGGTTAGCCGCCGAGATGATATCTTCACCTGGGTCGACCAAGCCTTTTGGCAGCGTGAGGACATAATCTTCAAAGCCTGCCGCGTATTCCCGAATCAGCAGCACATGGTCTGGGTCGGGCATTGCCACCATCATCACCGCGCCCCGGTCGGCGCCGGTTAAGCGTTCAAACTGACGCTCTTCACCGTTAGAAAAGCGCAAATCAAGTGACTCGATCTGAAATAAACGGCTTTGGGCAACGCGCGTGCGGGCCAGGATTTGTGGCTTGCGCTGGTAACCTGAGCGAATGTCGCGACCATCTTCGGTGCGGTTCACGGGTGGGTGCGCAGGCGGATAAGTAGACATAAACGTGTGCCTCCATGGCTGGAAAAAGGCGGTTAAGCTACAATAGCACGCTTACTCCTTATGCGACTGGAGCGGCAATGATTGATTGGCGCGAGATAGACACTGTCCTACTTGATATGGACGGTACGCTGCTGGATTTACATTTCGACAGCCATTTCTGGCTGGAGCACTTACCACGACGCTACCGTGAACTGCACCAACTTGATGAAGCCTCTCAAGAGGCACTGATTGCGCGCATCATCGGCGAGCAGGGCACCTTGAATTGGTACAGCCTGGCGTACTGGAGCCGCGAGCTGGGGGTGGACATTGTTGCCCTGAAACAGGAAGTTCAGCACCTGATAGGCCTGCGCAGTGACGCACTGGATTTTCTCAAATGGCTTAAACAAGCACATCCCAGGGTGGTACTTGCTACCAACGCGGATCGTGCAAGCCTTGCACTGAAGCTGCCGCTCACCGGTTTGGAAAGCTACTTAGACGCCATTGTTTCGTCAGAAGATGTTGGCGCGGCCAAAGAGGAGCAGGCGTTCTGGTTTGCGCTACAAGAGATAGAAGCCTTCGATCCCGCGCGCACGCTATTTATTGACGATAATCCTCGTGTGCTTGAGAGCGCGCGTGAGTTTGGTATTAAGCATTTGCTAGGGATTAAGCAACCTGACAGCCAGCGCCCTGAAAAAGAACTCCAGGAATTCATCGCGCTTGATCGCTTTGCCCATCTGCTACCCGAACAACTGCCGAATCAGTTGCCAGACACGCAAGGAGAGCGTGAATGAGCGAAAGTGTACGCTTGGATAAATGGCTCTGGGCCGCGCGCTTTTTTAAGACCCGCGCGCTTGCCAAAAAAGCGATCGAAGGCGGCAAAGTAAGTTACGACGGCGGCCGCGCGAAAACCAGCAAACAGGTGGAAATCGGTGCGCTTATTCGCGTCCCCCAGGGCTGGGAAGTATTGGAAGTAGAAGTGGTCTCGCTTTCTGATCAGCGGCGTGGCGCACCAGAAGCGCGCACGCTCTATGCGGAAACTGAAGCAAGCATTCAACGTCGGGCCAAAGAGGCTGAAGCAAGGCGCCTCACTAACGAGGCGATGCAGCATCCGCTCAAACGCCCTGATAAAAAGCAGCGCCGTGATATACAACGCTTCCAGCGCCACCAGGGTGATTAGCCCCCAGCTTTTAAAATAGAGCCCTTTAATAATCCAGTTAAACCTTAGGTTGCCAAATTATGTCCGATCAAATTCAACGCTTTATGTTCGATCACACCAATGTACGCGGCGAGATCGTCACCCTGGCGGCGGCCTATCACGAAGTGTTGGATCGCCACGCCTATCCCCCCGCAGTCAACGAGTTGCTGGGTGAACTGTTAGCCGCTGTGGCGCTGCTCACCGATACCGTAAAACTGGATGGCACGCTGAGCATCGAGGTGCGTGGAGGAGGCGTGCTTTCGCTGCTAATGGCCGAATCCAATCCCGGTGGCGAACTGCGTGCCATTGCGCGCATAGCGGAAGATGCCGCGCTCCCTAGTGAGCATGCCACCTTCCGTGAGCTGGTCGGCGAAGGTCAAATCGTGATTACCCTTGACCCCCGCGAAGGGCATCGCTATCAAGGGATTGTAGCGCTGGATCAAGAGACGCTGGGTGGCTGTCTGGAAGCATACTTTAGCCAATCTGAGCAGTTGCCCACTCGCCTATGGTTAGCAGCGGATGAGAAGCGTGCAGGCGGGCTACTGCTGCAACGCCTGCCGGAAGAGTCACAAAACCAGGATGTCGATGCCTGGGACCGCAGCGTGCAGCTAGCCGACACGATCAAAACAGAAGAGCTACTCGGCCTTGAACAGCGTGAGGTGCTTCACCGTCTATACCACGAAGAAACGGTGCGCGTTTTTGAACCAAAAGCACTGCGCTTTGGCTGCACCTGCTCCCGCGAGCGAATGAGTTATGCATTGCACTCGCTAGGCAAGGAAGAGCTGCGCGATATTCTCCACGAACAGGGCGCAATCGACACTCAATGCCACTTTTGCCACACGAAATATCACTACACGGCAGCGGATATTGAAACTTTGTTGGACGACCCTGAAGCACCATCGCCAACGATTCACTAAACGTGTAGTCGAGAGCGTTCAGCAGTAGGGGGTAAGGCAATCCGGGGAGCGCCAGTGGATTCAATGAATTTGATGGCTCTTGCAAACGACTGTTTTAATTTTTACTGCGCTGCAACACAAAATATAGTGTCTTTGTAGTAGTTTAACTACAAGATATTTGATCTTCGCCCCCGTTTCCTGGGGGCTTTCTTTTTGCCATAATGCGCCGGACTTCAGCGTACCCAGCCGAATGAACACAGGCTGGGATGAACTTTAAGGCGTCGGTCAGAAGGTGGTTACAAAGCAGGCGAGCAGTGCTTTTGTAAACGGCTTCTAGCGCCCGGTAACGAGATATAACGGCCTCAAGGCCCAGGAATCGACATGACCACGACTCAAGCTCCCCAAGCCCACGTCAATCTCAGCAGCGCCGAACTTATCGAGCGCGCCGTGGCACGTGGCGAAGGCCGCCTCTCGGCTAACGGTGCTCTGGTAGTTAATACCGGCCTGCGTACCGGCCGCTCGCCGAAAGATCGCTTTATCGTTGATGAGCCTTCTACGCGCAGTCAAATTGATTGGGGGAGCGTGAACCGCCCCTTCGATGCCGACAAGTTCAACGCCTTGTGGGATCGGGTCAATGATCACCTGGTCAACCAAGAAAATTTCGTGTCTGAGTTGCACGTGGGCAGTGACTCAGCTCACTACCTGCCCGTTCGCGTCACTACCGAAACTGCTTGGCAGAACCTGTTTGGTCGTACCATGTTTGTACGTCCTCTGGCCTATAACCCAGCTGCTAAAGACGAGTGGACCATTCTTAATGCCGCAGGCTTTGAGTGTGATCCTTCTCGCGACGGCACTAACTCTGATGGCTGTGTGATCATCAACTTCGCCGAGAAAAAAGTGCTTATCGCAGGAATGCGTTATGCCGGTGAAATGAAGAAAGCCATGTTCTCAGTGCAGAACTTCCTGCTGCCGGCCGCTGACGTGCTGCCTATGCACTGCTCCGCGAACGTCGGTGAAGATGGCGAAACCTGCCTCTTCTTCGGACTTTCGGGCACCGGTAAAACCACGCTTTCCGCGGATCAGGCACGCTTCTTGATCGGCGACGACGAGCACGCTTGGGGCGATGGTATCGTCTTCAATATGGAAGGGGGCTGCTACGCTAAGTGCATCGACCTTTCGGAGAAGAATGAGCCGGTTATCTGGAATGCTATCAAGTTTGGTACCGTGCTGGAAAACGTCGTGCTGGATGACCGTCGCGAGCCTGATTACGCCGACGATAGCCTGACCCAGAACTCTCGCGCCGCTTATCCGCTAGAGCACGTCGAGAAGCGCGTACCGGAAAACCTGGCAGGCGAGCCGAATGCCATCGTATTCCTGACTTGCGATATGTCTGGCGTACTGCCCCCCGTGTCGATTCTCTCCAAAGAAGCAGCGGCCTATCACTTCCTGTCAGGCTACACCGCCAAAGTGGGCTCTACAGAAATGGGCTCTACTGAAGGGTTGGCTGCCACGTTCTCCACTTGCTTTGGTGCACCGTTCTTCCCGCGCCCAGCACGTGAGTACGCTGATCTGCTGATCAAGCGTGTCGATAAGCAAGATGCCCAGGTGTATCTGGTCAACACTGGCTGGACCGGCGGTGCTTACGGCGAAGGTGGTTCGCGCTTCTCTATCCCGACCACGCGCGCCATCATTAGTGCGATTCAGTCGGGTGTACTGCGCGATGTCGACACCAAGCATATCGACGGCCTCAATCTACAAGTGCCGGTTGCGGTGCCCGGCGTTGATTCGAGCCTGCTCGACCCGCGTGAAACATGGCAAGATCGTGACGCCTACGACCGTCACCTTAAAGAACTGGCGACCAAATTCGTTGATAACTTCAAGAAATTCGAAGGCGTCAATGAAGCGATCATCAAGGCAGGCCCTCAGCTAACCTAACGGCTAGTTGACCGTTTACCGGTCTAAATAAAGCAGTGCGCCGGTGTAAGTAGTCGAACTCAGAGGCGACTAAGTACTAAGAGTCGATCGACATTAGCAACGATTGCACTCAAAGAAGATCAAAATGGGACAGTGCGTTGGCACTGTCCCATTTTTGTTGGCTACTTACCTCACCAAACGTCACGGGAGATGCACTCATGAAGAGACGTCAGTTTTTAGGTCTAACCGGACTTACCGGGGTTGTGGGAGCATTGCCGGGTATCTCGTTTGGCTTTCCACGCCTTGACCTGGAAGCCGCTCCGGGCTTGGAAAAGCTGGAGCTGAGCAAAGAAGAGTGGCGCGAACGGCTTTCAGATGAAGCCTATAACGTTCTCCGCGACCATGGCACAGAACCAGCCTTCTCAAGCCCTTTAGACAAAGAGTGGGGAGAGGGAGGGTATCGTTGTGCTGGCTGCGATCTATTACTGTTTACCAGTGAAATGAAATATGATTCTGGCACGGGCTGGCCAAGCTTTTTCGAGCACGTAGAAGGGCATATGCTCACCGAGCTTGATTTCAAACTGGTTTGGCCCCGCACCGAATATCACTGTGCCCGCTGTGGTGGCCATCAAGGCCATGTCTTTGAAGATGGCCCTGACCCTACCGGCCTACGCTGGTGCAATAATGGTGTTGCGTTAAGGTTTGTGCCTGCTTGAATAAGCGAGCGTCATGGCTGGGGCGATTTAAAAACAATGACTAGGAGTGCTGCGTGAAAGGATGGTTTCAACGAATGGGTACTCAGAAAAAGCTCTCAAGTATCCATAATCTACATGATGTTGAGCGACTAGCGCGTCGGACGTTGCCCAGACCTGTTTTTGGCTATATCGATCATGTCGCGGAAGATGGGCGAACCCAGCGAGCCAATCTCACCGCCTTTGATCAGTACTGCTTTTTGCCCAAAGCATTTGTTAACGTCTCGCAGATTGACCTGTCCACAGAACTATTTGGCAAACGCTACGCCGTTCCTTTCGGTATTGCCCCCATGGGCATTAGCGCGCTGTCGACTTATCAGGGCGACTTGGTGTTGGCGCGCGCAGCGGCGAAGCGTCATCTGCCGATGATCATGAGTGGCTCGTCTCTGGTACCCATGGAAGAGGTGGCAAAGATTGAGGGCGCTGACTGGTTCCAGGCGTACCTACCGGGCACGCCTGAAGGTATCGAAGCCTTACTTGCGCGTATCCAGCGTGCTGGCTTTAAAAAACTGGTGGTAACGCTTGATTATCCAGTGCCTCCCAATCCCGATAATTTTCGCCGCTCCGGGTTTTCCTCTCCTTTGGAGCCCAGCCTACGTCTAGCCTTTGATGGTTTGATGCGTCCTGGTTGGCTATGCAACACCTTCCTGCGCACGCTCTGGAAGCACGGCATGCCGCACTTCGAAAACAACCATGCCGAGCGGGGAGCACCCGTGATCTCCCGCCAAGCCGCACGGGACTTTTCAGGCCGTCGCCATTTTGACTGGGGGTATCTCGATCTGGTGCGACGTTTATGGCCCGACACATTGATCGTCAAAGGAGTACTCAACCCGGAAGACGCAGTACGTGCCCGTCAGGCAGGGGTCGATGGCATTATTCTTTCCAATCACGGTGCCCGGCAGTTGGATTGCACTATCTCACCGCTCCAGGTGCTGCCCGAGGTCAAGCGCCGTGTCAGCGATATCCCCATCATGATCGATAGTGGCTTTCGCCGCGGCACCGATGTCATTAAGGCCTTGGCGCTGGGCGCCGACTTTGTTTTTGTCGGGCGACCTTTCAATTACGCCGCCGCCTGCGCGGGGCAGGAGGGTGTAGAGCATGTCGCCGATCTCTTGCAGCGTGAAATCGAGCGCAACATGGCACTGCTGGGGCTGACCAGCCTTTCACAGCTGGACCAATCCTGCCTTTACCAGCCAATAACCGGAGAAATGCCTGCGCCAATCAAAGCCTGAACCCTTCAACAATATGTTCGGCCAGGCTGTCAATGATGGGTGACTGGGTAGAAGAGGTGCGCAGCAAGATGATTGAGGCCTCGGGCAAAGCGGGAAACCCCTCCTTTTCATCCAGAATCTGCATATCGGCGGTGACTAGGCTGCGCATCCAGGCAGAAACGGCCAGCCCCGCCCCGACCACCGCCTGTAGCGTTGCCAGACTAGGGCTGCTATAAGCCACTCGATAGGCGCGGCCTGCTCGGTCTAAGGCATTACAGGCATGGCGGCGACAGAAGCAGGGTGCTTCAAATAAGGCAAGCGGTACAGGCGTCTGTAAATGGATGCTATGGCTCTCGGCAGTGACCCATACGGTGTCTTCCCGCCTTAATATAGTGCCAACCTCATCGCCTATCTCCCGGGTCATGATGATCAGATCCAGGCTCCCTTGCGGCTGCTGGGAGAGCACTGACGAGGGCGCACAGTGAACATCCACATCCACCAGTGGCCACGCCTGGGAAAAGGTTTTTAGAATGCCGGGCAGGAATCGCATCACATAGTCATCCGGCACGCCCAGGCGTACGCGGCCTACCATGTCGGGTTGGCGCAGCAGCGTCAGCGCCTCGCCCTGCAGCGAAAGAATTTTGCGCGCATAGCCCAACAGTGTATGCCCTTCGCTGGTTAACAGCAGTTGGCGATTCTGACGCACGAACAGCGGGCGCTGGATAACATCCTCTTCCAGCCGCTTGATTTGCATGCTGACGGCCGACTGAGTGCGGTTGACTGTTTGCGCGGCGCGGGTGAACCCACCCTGGTCAACGATGGCAACAAAGGTGCGCAGCAGCTCATGATCGATGGTGGGTAGCGTGGCCATAGGTATCAATATTTTTGATGTTGGTAATAAGGAGTATTCGTTGGATTGATTTTAGGCGCTGTTCAATACTTCCTTCAACACTTATTCACCACGCCGTTGCTGACGGCGAAGGGAGGTTGAAATGGAGCGCTCGTTACACTACTCGCAAAACCCACAGTGCCCAGTAATCGAGGGGCAGCAAACAAGCGTCACCTGGCGGGAAAGGGTTTATCGCTGGCGTCAATTGCGTCGCGAACGCCATGCCCTGAGCCAACTTAGCGATGACATGCTAAAAGACATTGGCATCAGCCGTGACGCTGTTCAGCGGGAAGCACGCCGCCCGTTTTGGGATGACCATGGCTGGCGGCGTTAATGCCTCAAGCCATGCCAGCCGTGGCGCGTTTGTGATACCTTGTTGGCACTTAAAAATGCTGCATGAGTTAGTTGCAATTTATGGATGTCAATCAGCGTATTATTTCCCGCCTAGCGACTGAGCTAGGCGTTCGTCCCGAGCAAGTATCCGCCACGGTGGAACTGCTGGATGGCGGTGCCACCGTGCCATTCATCGCCCGCTACCGTAAAGAAGTCACCGGCGCGCTGGACGATATTCAACTGCGCCAGTTAGATGAACGCCTGCGCTACCTGCGCGAGTTGGAAGAGCGTCGTGCCGCGGTGCTTGCCGCCATTGATGAGCAAGGCAAGTTGGACGGCCCGCTAAAAGCGAGCATTGAAGCTGCTGAAACAAAGCAGCGACTGGAAGATTTGTACCTACCGTTTAAGAAAAAGCGCCGCACCAAAGCTCAGATTGCTCGGGAAGCCGGACTTGAGCCCCTAGCCGATGCGCTGCTTGCCGACCCAACGCTTAGCCCTGACAGCGAAGCGGAAAAATATCTACGCCCTGCCGAGGGCGATATCCCCGCCATTGAAGATGCCAAGGCCGCCCTGGATGGCGCCAAGCAGATTCTGATGGAGCGCTTCGCCGAAGACCCTGAACTGATCGGCCAACTGCGTGAACGACTGTGGCAAGAGGGCGAACTCAGCGCTCGTGTGCTGGAGGGTAAACAGCAGGAGGGCGCTAAGTTCTCCGACTACTTCGAGCACGATGAAAAATTGGCCAAAGCGCCTTCTCACCGCGCTTTGGCAATGTTCCGTGCGCGCAACGAAGGCGTATTGAGCCTGTCGATCCGTTTACCCGGTGAAGACGACGCCCCTATTCATCCTGCCCAGTTAGCGATTGCCAAGCAGTTTGGTATTAGCGACCAGGGCCGTGCGGCGGATAAATGGTTAGCCGAAGTGGTGCGCTGGACTTGGCGCGTGAAACTCTACACCGCCCTGGAGACCGAACTGCTGGGCCGCCTACGCGAACAGGCTGAACTGACGGCGATTGAAGTGTTTGCGGCCAACCTGAAAGACCTGTTGCTGGCAGCACCTGCGGGGCAAAAAGTCACTCTTGCTATCGACCCAGGTCAGCGCACCGGCTGCAAGGTCGCGGTGATCGATGCCACTGGGCAGTTTGTCGATCACACCACCATCTACCCGCACGCGCCGCAAAATCGTTGGGACGAGTCTCTCAGCGTGCTAGCTAAGTTAGCGAAACAGCACAGCGTTCAACTCATTGCAGTGGGTAATGGCACCGCCAGCCGTGAAACCGATAAGCTGGCAGGCGAGTTGCTTAAAGCACTGGCGCCTGAATATCGCTTAAGTAAAGTGATGGTCTCCGAGGCGGGGGCATCGGTTTACTCAGCTTCTGAGTATGCTTCCCGAGAAATGCCAGATCTCGATGTTACCGTTCGTGGCGCTGTCTCCATCGGCCGTCGTCTCCAAGACCCGCTGGCCGAGCTGGTTAAAATCGAACCCAAATCCATCGGTGTGGGTCAGTATCAGCATGATGTTTCCCAGGTACAGTTATCACGTAGCCTGGAAGTCGTGATTGAAGACTGTGTTAACGCTGTAGGCGTCGATTTGAACACTGCTTCGAGCGCACTGCTTTCACGTGTGGCTGGGTTAAGTGCTGCGCTGGCCGAAAATATCGTTGCTCAGCGTAATGCCAAAGGTGCCTTCAAAAGCCGTAAAGAGCTTTTAGAAGTCAGCCGTTTAGGCGCCAAAACCTTCGAGCAGTGTGCGGGTTTCCTGCGTATTCACAATGCCGACAACCCCCTGGATGCCAGCGCCGTTCACCCTGAGGCCTACCCATTGGTAGAACGGATCGCCAAGCAGAGCGGCCGTGAAGTTCGCGGTTTAATCGGTGACAGCGCTGCGCTAAAAGCGTTAAAGCCTGCCGACTTTGCCGATGAGCGCTTTGGTGTGCCCACGGTGAACGATATCTTGAAAGAGCTGGATAAGCCGGGCCGCGATCCGCGCCCGGAGTTTAAAGCCGCCGAGTTCCGCGAAGGGGTCGAAACCCTTAACGATCTTAAACCCTCGATGGTGCTCGAAGGCACGGTCACCAACGTGACACACTTTGGTGCTTTCGTGGATATTGGTGTCCATCAGGATGGCCTGGTGCATATCTCAGCACTGTCTGACCGCTTTATCGACGACCCGCGCAGCGTGGTCAAGGCGGGGGATATTGTGACAGTTAAAGTGATGAGCATCGATATTCCCCGCAAGCGGGTAGGGCTATCGATGCGGCTGGATGACCAGCCGGAGGCAGAGAGCGGTGCTGATAAGAGCAGTGGCTCGCCTACCAATCAGCATAATACGACCCGCAAGCCGTCTCGTGGCCAGCGTAACAGCGCTAAGCCAACTGATGCGCCAGAGCCCATGGGCGCGTTGGGCGCCGCGTTGTTAAAAGCGCGTGGCGGCAAATAGTCGCGCGCTTTGAAAGCGAACGTGTCTTGAAATAAGCATGGTTGCCGCCATATCCTGTTTTCTATTTTTGAAACAGCGATGATGGCGATGCCACCTGACTACACCAAGGCCCGCTCACAGCGGGCTTTACTGACAAGGAGTGTTCACCTTGCCTGAACCACTCACTGTGCCATCCGCGCTGACCGCGCAAGTCGAGCGCCTGATTCCCAGTGCGCGCCTTGGTCGGTTGGGCCGCCTGCGTCGTGGGCTTGAAAAAGAGGGGCTACGGGTTGATACCCATGGTCACATTGCACAAACGCCGCACCCGTACGCGCTGGGCTCCAAGTTAACCCACCCGCATATCACCACTGATTACTCTGAGTCACTGCTTGAGTACATCACGCCGGTTTACTCTCAGCCGGGTGAAGCGCTGTGTTTTTTATCTGACCTGCATACCTTTACCTACCATCACTTGGAAAACGAGTGGATCTGGCCCGGCAGCATGCCTTCACGGCTATCAGGTAATGACAGCGTGCCGATTGCCGACTACGGCAGCTCCAATGTAGGCACTATGAAGCATGTTTACCGCAAAGGACTAGACATGCGCTACGGCCGCATCATGCAAGCGATTGCTGGCGTTCACTACAACGTATCGCTGCCGGATGATATGTGGCACGCCCTGCGCGAAATGGAAAAAGCCACCAATATCCCGTTCAACGATTACCGCTCCACCCGCTATTTCGGCATGATTCGTCACTTCCGCCGGCATAGCTGGTTGCTTCTGTATCTTTTCGGCGCATCTCCGGCGATTGATAAAAGCTTTTTGCCTGAAGGTAAGGTGCCCGAAAAGCTTCAGTCGCTGAGCGACGACACTTACTTCGCCCCTTACGCGACGACCCTGCGGATGTCCGATTTGGGGTATCAAAATAAAGTACAGTCGCAGCTTAAAATTTGTTTTAACTCGCTCTCTAACTACGTTAATACCCTGCGTCACGCGATTTCTTCGCCGTGGCCTGACTACGAAAAAATGGGCGTTAATGTCGATGGCGAATGGCGGCAGCTAAACGCCAACATTCTGCAGATTGAAAATGAATACTACAGCGATATCCGTCCCAAACGAGTCGCCAAGCACAACGAAACCCCCAGCCAGGCCCTCGAAGCCCGCGGCGTGGAATACATCGAAGTACGCTGTTTGGATTTAAATCCCTTCGACCCCCTTGGTGTCACTGAAGACCAAATGCGCTTTGTGGATACCTTTTTGATGTGGTGCCTGCTTAGCGATAGCCCGTGGATCTCCGACGAAGAGTGTGACCGCTTAGACGACAACCGCCGCTGGGTAGTCGAGCGCGGCCGTGACCCTGAACTCACGTTAATCAACCATGGTGAAACTACCTCGGTACGTGAGTGGGGCGAGCAGATTTTTGCAGAAATGTACGAAGTTGCCCGCTTGCTGGATGCGGTCGAGGAGGGGAGCCCTCATGCTGATGCACTGGCAAATTTAGAACCACGCCTTGCGGACCCTTCGCTAACGCCGTCTGCACAGGTGCTCGAACGGCTTCAAGCGAACGGCGGTTCACTGAGTGATTTAATGCTCAGCCTAGCCAAAGAGCAGGCCGAAAAGTTAAAAGCCGCACCGATGCAGCGCAGTCGTGAAGCGTTGCTTGCCCAACTGATTGAAACCTCACACCAGCAGCAGCACGATATCGAAGCCGCTGATAAAGAGACTTTTGAAGAGTTCTTGCAGGCTTACTTCACTAAAGCGCGTGAGTCCCGCGCGCTATCGGCGCTGCCATCTGAGGTTGAAAAATGATCCTGTACTCCTTTCGTTCAGTTGCCCTGGCTGGGCTAGCCTTCTGCGTTTTAATGATGGCGGTAGCCCTGGGACTTGAGCACATCGGTGGCTTTGAGCCCTGCCCGCTTTGCATCTTTCAGCGTGTTGCAGTAATCACTGCGGGCATTGTGTTTGCCATTGCCGCCATCCACAGCCCGGCCGGGCGGGTCGGCAAGGTTATTTACGGGCTGCTGGCGCTGGCGGCGGTAGGCACCGGTGCCTTTATCGCCGGTCGTCATGTATGGCTACAAGGCTTGCCTGCCGATGAAGTGCCTTCCTGCGGCCCTGGGCTCGATTACATGATGGATATCCTGCCCATGCGGGATGTTATCGCCATGGTGTTAACCAGCTCAGGTGAGTGCGCCAATATCGATTTCTCCCTGCTGGGCCTTTCGCTACCCGCCTGGACCCTGATCGGTTTTGCCATTCTGGCCATCGCCCCGTTACGGATGCTGTTGGTTAAAAGCCGGGGTTAGCCGTGGGGCAGAGATAAGGAGATCGGCATGCTTTATCAACACTTCACGACTCAAGAAGAGATCGACCGCGCCTACGATCCTATGATAGGTCGAGACCCGTTGGTGTTGGTAAAGGCGTGGCGTGAGCGCAGCGAAGCATCAAGAGCTAACCACCGCACAACGCTCGAACTGCCTTATGGACCAACGATTAATGAGCGCATGGATATTTTTCATGCCGATAATCCTCAGGCTCCCGTGCATGTGTTTTTCCACGGCGGCTACTGGCGCTCACTGAGTCATCGTGAATTCAGTTTTATCGTCGATGACTTGGTAAAAGCCGGAATCACGGTGGCAGTGGTCAACTACGCGCTTTGCCCACAGGTACGTTTTAACGAACTGGTACGGCAGAGTCAGGCCGCGATTGCCTACCTCTACAAGCATGCCGATGAGTTAGGTGTTGATCCGGAACAGCTGAGTATTTCGGGCCATTCGGCGGGTGGGCATTTATGCGCCATGCTGATGTCGACGGATTGGGAAGGTGCTTTCGGGCTACCTAACCGACTGATTCGCGGTGCGCTCTGTATCAGCGGCTTATACGACCTGCGACCCTTCCCTTGGTCGTGGCTGCAGCCCAAGCTTCAGCTAAGCGGGCGCGATGTGCAGGAGTTCAGCCCGTTATGGCTGCCGTGCCGGGTGCACGCGCCGATCAAGCTGGTGGCTGGGGCAGGGGAGTCAGAAGAGTTCGAACGGCAGATGAGTGCTTATGCCGAGCATTTGAGCCAGCAAGGTCAAACAGTGACTCAGCAGCTACTTCCCGATGTAGACCACTTCTCGATTCTTGAGCACTATCTCAACAATGGTTGTTTTGTTGAATGGATCAAAGGGTTTCACGGGTTATAAGAACACGCCTTAGCTCTGAGTGGAACGCAATAGCCTTCCGCGGGGGCGCTGTGAACCCATCCCTGGGCGCTACTTTCGCCATCCATGGCGAAAGACCCCCGCTGCAGGCTATTCCGTTCTTGTGCTCAGTGTTATCTTTTAGTAAGCAATTTTATACAGCCGGAATAACCGCCGTTGCTTCGATTTCTACCTTAGCTTGATCTTCCACAAGTCCCGCTACTTGAACCATCGTCATGGCCGGAAAATGCTTGCCCAGCACTTCGCGATAGGCAGCGCCCACCTCTTTAAGTCGTGCCAAATATTCCTTCTTATCCGTCACATACCAGGTTAGCCGCACGATATGCTCCGGGCCTGCGTTGGCCTCTTTCAATATCGCCACGATATTCTGCAGCGCCTGGTTTACCTGTACGACAAAGTCGTCGCTTTCGAACACTTGGTCGGCATTCCAGCCGATCTGGCCGCCCACAAAAACCGTCTGGCCGGAAGCCAGCACACCGTTGGCGTAGCCGATGGCAGGTTTCCAATGGGAAGGGTGAAGAAGCTGATGAAAGGTGGCGTCACTCATGATGGCTATCCTTATAAGTTATCGACGGTAATGTGCTGGCGTATTGCATCGGTCCATGGCATAGACTTACCGCTACTTAAATCCATAAACACTAAGGTGGAACAACTCGTTAAGCGTTTCTGTTCACCGCAATAAGCAGTGATCTGCAGGGTCAGGCTGCTACGCCCCAGCGCCTGCACCCATAACTCGAACGTTAGCAGCTCGCCCAACCGGCTAGGCGCATGAAACTGGGTGTCGATAGCGGCCGTGGGTACCCCGGTGCCGCTCTCTACATGCAACTGATTAAAGTCATGATGCAAAACCTCATCAAACCAGTCCTCTACCACGGAGTTAATCATCTCGAAGTAGCGCGGATAAAAAACGATTCCCGCTGGGTCGCAGTGCTGAAAGCGAACTTTTCGCTGGGTGGTAAACGCCATTGCTTTCCCTCTATTCTTATTCTCAACTACACGCCCAAGTATCGGTCGCGAATGGTGCTATCCAGCATGGCGGGTTTTCCATCCCACACCGTGCAGCCTTTTTCTAAGATGGTACAGCGGTCGGCGATAGGCAGGATTTCACTCAGGGATTTATCCACCAGCAGCGTGGCTTGACCTTGTTCCTTTAGCAGCCGAATCGCCCGCCAGATCTCCTGGCGAATCACCGGGGCCAGCCCTTCGGTCGCTTCATCCAGCACCAGCAGGCGCGGGTTGGTCATTAGCGCACGGCCAATGGCCAGCATTTGCTGTTCACCGCCCGAGAGCGTTTTGGCCATTTGCGCGCGGCGTTCTTCCAAGCGCGGAAATAGCGTTTCCACCTTCTCTAGTGTCCACTCGCCAGGGCGGGCCGTGACCAGCAGGTTTTCGCGTACCGACAAGTTGGGAAAGCAGCGACGACCCTCTGGCACCAAGCCAAGCCCTGCCTTGGCGATGCGGTAAGAGGGCAAGCGGCGTATGTTGTGAGTTTCAAACTCAATAGTGCCGCGGCTGGCCGGGGTGAGGCCGAATATAGACCGAATGGTGGTGGTTTTGCCCATGCCATTGCGCCCCATTAAAGCCACCATTTCACCGGCATTAACGTCAAGGCTTACGCCGAACAGCGCTTGGGACGGACCATAGAAGGTCTCGATATCAGCAACCTTAAGCATCAGAATCTCCCAGGTAGGCTTCACGGACGCGCGGGTCCTGCCTGATCGCGTGACTATCGCCATGGGCGATGACGCTCCCAGAGACCAGTACTGAGATGCGATCTGCCAAGCGAAAGACCGCTTCCATATCGTGCTCAATTAGCAGAATGGGCACTTCCAGCTTTAGCGCCTCAAGCAGCTCGGTCAGTTTTGCCGACCCTTCCGGCCCCAAGCCGGCCATGGGTTCGTCCAGCAGCA
Source organism: Vreelandella sp. ssv (assembly GCF_059448525.1). Taxonomy (NCBI): domain Bacteria; kingdom Pseudomonadati; phylum Pseudomonadota; class Gammaproteobacteria; order Oceanospirillales; family Halomonadaceae; genus Vreelandella; species Vreelandella sp. ssv. The sequence continues at coordinate 1,252,459 of NZ_CM182545.1, forward strand.
GGGCGCGGGGCTTGAGGGCTAGCGCGCAGGCCACTTCCACCTGGCGACGCTCGCCGTGGGAAAGCTCGAATACCGGTGTCCAGGCTCGGTGGCTAAGCTGCATGCGTTCCAGTGCCGCATAGGCGGGGTTTAGCAGGTCACGGTCGCGGGCGACGGGCTTCCAGAAACGAAAGCTATGACTCTCCAGCGCTTGAACGCCCATCATCACATTGCGCATTACCGACAACGGTTCGGCCAGCGATGACACCTGAAAACTCCGTCCCAGCCCGAGACGTGCGCGCTGGGCAATGCTCATGTCGGTGATGTCGGTGTCAGCCAGATAGACGCGGCCCTCGTCGGGGCGCAGGCTACCGGCAATCTGCCCGATCAGGGTTGATTTACCCGCGCCATTGGGGCCAATCAGGGCGTGGATTTCCCCCTGCCTGAGATCCAGCGACACATCGCTGGTGGCCTGCAGCGCCCCAAAGCGTTTATGCAGCTTTTGCAGTGAAAGGACGACCTCACTCATTGCGCTCACTCCCTGCCAGCCAGCCCATCACGCCGTGCTTGGCAAACAGCACGACGCCAAGCAATACCAATCCCAGAAAGAGCTGCCAATACTCGGTGATGCCACCCAGGAAGGTTTCCATCATCACAAACAGCACCGCCCCGGCCAGCGGGCCATAAAGACGCCCTACGCCGCCCAGAATGACGATGACCATCAGTTCGCCGGAGAAGTGCCAACTAAGCATCGAAGGGCTGACAAAGCCGTTCAGGTCTGCATAGAGGGCACCGGCAAGCCCGGTGATGGCCGCCGAGATGACGAATGCCACCAGACGAATGGGGTAAGGGCTGACTCCGGCCGTTGCCAGACGTACGTCATTCAGCCGGGCCATGGTCAGCGCTGCGCCAAAGCGGGATTTCATCAGCCGCGAAGTCAGCGCCATGGCCAGCACTAGCCCTGTGAAGCAGATCAGGAAATAGGTCAACGCATCACTGCTGTCGACAAGTGGCAGGGTATTGCGTATGTAAATAGGCAGCCCATCCTGACCGCCGTAGGTGGGCCAGGAGTTGGCAAAGTAGTAGATCATCTGCGCAAAGGCGAGGGTGATCATTATGAAGTAGACGCCGGTGGTGCGTAGCGAAATGGCGCCGATCGCCAGTGCCAATAGCGCGCACAACACGACAGCTGACAGCCACACCACCAGTAGACTATCGCTGCCCGGCACGCTGAAGGGCCAGCTCATGAACGGCGTCAGATCAAAGGCGTGGTAGGCGCTGATGCCCGCCACATAGCCACCCAGGCCAAAATAGGCCGCATGACCGAAGCTCACCATGCCGCCATAGCCAATCGCCAGATTGAGCCCGACGGCCGCCATGGCAATGATGGTGACCCGCGAGGCCAAGTTGACGTAATAAACTTGGCCTAAGAAATAAGCCACTACCGGTAGCACTAATAGCAGGCCGAGTAGGGTCATCTGTACCAGCCCTTTGCGGTCGAAGTGGCTATTCGAAAAGGTGTCTGACGCAGCGTTCTTGGAAAGGGGAGTGGTATTAGTCATGGGCAGAAAACAGTCCCTTGGGCTTGAACGCGAGGATGATGGCCATGAGGATATAGATCAGCATCGCAGCCAGTGAAGAACCGACCCCGGTGGCTTCGGAAGGCGGCATGAATGTCTGGAAGAAGAGCGGCAGATAGACTCGCCCCAACGTATCCACAATCCCCACAAGCAGCGCACCGAACAGCGCGCCTTTGATTGAGCCGATCCCGCCGATCACGATGACCACGAAGGCCAGGATCAGCACCGGCTCACCCATACCGACCTGCACGGACTGCAATGCCCCCACCAACGCGCCGGCCAGACCCGCCAGCGCAGCCCCCAGGGCAAACACTACGGTATACAGCTTGGCAATGTTGACCCCCAGCGCACCAATCATCTCGCGGTCGCTTTCGCCTGCCCGAATGCGCATACCTAAGCGCGTGCGGGAAATCAGCAGGTAAAGGGCAATCGCAATAGCGACCCCCACCCCGATCAGCATTAGCCGATAGATCGGGAAGCGGGTATCCCCCGGCAGGGTGACAAACCCGGTAAGCCAGGAGGGCGGGCTCAGCCATAACGGCGACGAGCCGAAGAGCCAGCGTGTGCCTTCTGAGAAAATCAGTATCAGTGCAAAGGTCGCCAATACCTGGTCAAGGTGAGGGCGATGATAGAGACGGCGTATGACCAGTAGCTCGACCAGCGCGCCGACCAGAGCCGCCGCCGTCATACCCGCCGCCAGGCCGATCAAAAAAGAGCCCGTCGAGGCAGCGACCGCCGCCGTGGCGTAGGCACCCACCATGTAAAAAGAGCCGTGGGCAAGATTGATCAGCCCCATCACCCCGAATACCAGAGTGAGGCCGCTGGCCATCAAAAACAGCATCGTGCCGAGCTGAACGCCGTTAAGCAGTTGCTCAATTAGCAGGGTAACGGACACGTTAGATAACCTTAACGAAGGTGAAGAGAAATGGCCGGGTGCAGGCACCCGGCCGAAGCGTGCTTACATCTGGCACTGTTCGTAATAGACGTCCTGGATATCTTCGATGGCGATACCGATCAGGCGATTGGTGGGTTCGCCATCGTCACCTTCCACGACTTCACGCACGTAGATGTCCTGGATGGGGTGCTGGTTGGGGCCAAAGCGGAACTCACCGCGCACGCTGTCAAAGTCAGCGGCCCGCAGCGCTTCGCGGAAGGCGTCCTTGTCATCGGGGTGAGCGGTTTCAAGCGCGCTGAGAATCAGGTTGGCGGTGTCGTAACCCTGTGCCGCGTAAAGCGTCGGCATGCGGTCGTAGGCGGCCTGGAAACCCTCTACAAAGCGCGCGTTGGCGTCATTTTCGAGGTCATAGGCCCACAGCGATGTATTGCGAGCGCCAATCGCTGCACTACCGACGGCCTTGATAAGAATCTCATCAAACGAGAACGCCGCACCAAAGATCGGCATGTCAACGCCGGAGCTCTCCCACTGCTTCATGAACGAGATACCCATGCCGCCAGGCAGGAAGAAGAACAGGCTGTCGGCATCGCTGTCGCGAATCTGGGCGATTTCTGCTGCATAGTCGGTCTGGCCCATCTGGGTATAGAGTTCACCGACGACGTCACCCTCATAAAGATGCTTGAAGCCCGCCAGCGCATCGGTGCCCGCTGGGTAGTTGGGCGCCATGATGATCGGGCGCTCGTACCCCTGTTCGCGCATGTAGGCGCCCATCGCGCCGTGCAGGTTGTCGTTCTGATACGCTACGTTGAAGTAGTTCTCGTGGCACATACGCCCGGCCAGATCGGAAGGACCGGCATTGGGGGAGAGATAAAAGGTGCCTTGACGTACCACCGAGGGAACGACGGCCATGGCCAGATTCGACCAAATAATCCCGGTCAGGATATCGACTTCATCGCGCTGCATGAACTCATTGGACAAGCTGCGGGCCAAATCAGGGCGTCTGGCGTCATCCTGGATCAGCACTTCAATATCGTCGCGGCCTGACTGCTCGAGTGCCAGCATGAAACCGTCGCGAACGTCCACACCCAGGTGGGAGCCACCGCCTGAAAGCGTGGTGATCATGCCGATCTTGACGTCATCGGCGTGAGCGGTCACCAGGCTGGAGGAAAGCAGTAAGCCAAGGCCAAAGCGGGATATCATTTTCATGGATCATTCCTCATTTTTTAATCGTTTATTGCTTAGAGGGTCATGCGTTAGTGTCGTTGCTACTGATGCCGGTGCTATTTATATCGGTACTATTCATATTGATGCCAGGAGCGCCAGCGCTCGGGTAATGTTCCTGGCTCAGCCGAAAGCGCTGAACCTTACCCGTCGATGTTTTAGGCAGTGCCTCGATAAATCGTATGGAGCGAGTATACTTGTACGGCGCGATGGTCTGCTTCACGAAGTCCTGCAACATTTGCTGACATTCTTCATCTTGCTGAAAACCATCGTTTAGAACAACAAAAGCCTCGACAATTTGGCCTCGCTCCTGGCTGGGGGCGCCAATCACCGCGCACTCTTTCACGGCAGGGTGAGCCAGCAAGGCCGCTTCCACCTCGGGGCCTGCGATGTTGTAGCCTGCAGAGACAATCATATCGTCGTTGCGGGCGGCGAAGTGGAAGTAACCTTCCTCGTCCTGGTAAAACGCATCGCCGGTAATATTCCACCCATCTTTTACATACTTTTGCTGGCGCTTGTCGGCCAGATAACGGCAGCCGGTAGGGCCGCGAACGGCCAGTTTGCCGACGGTGCCGGGCGGGACCTCATGCATGTCATTATCAACAATACGCGCTTCGTAACCGGCCACCGGCTTGCCGGTACAGCTGGGCCGGTGATCGTCCAGACGATTAGTGATAAAGATGTGCAGCATTTCGGTAGCGCCAATGCCATCGAGGATAGGGGTGCCGGTTTGCTTGATCCAGTCATGATAGATCGGCGCGGGCAGCGTTTCGCCAGCGGAGACGGCAACGCGCAAGCTGCTCAAATCCTCGTGGCGCGTGGGCGCGGCAAGCATCGCTCGGTAGGCCGTCGGCGCGGTAAACACCACCGTGGCCTGATACTCGCGGATGATATCCATCATGTTGGGCGGGGAGGCGTGTTCGAGCAGCACGGCGGTGGCACCGAAGCGCAGCGGGAAGATAGCCAGGCCACCCAGGCCAAAGGTGAAGGCCAGCGGGGGAGAGCCGACGAAGACATCCTCCGGCGTTACCTGCAAAACTTCTTTGGCGTAGCCGTCGGCAATCACCAGCAGGTCGCGATGAAAATGCATGGTGGCCTTGGGCGGGCCGGTAGTGCCTGAGGTAAATCCCAGCAGCGCCACATCGTCGGCGGCGGTGTCTACCGCTTCGAAGCTGGCGGACTTGCCGAGCGCAAGCCGATCCAGCTCGGCGTCATGGTTAGCGCTGCCATCAAAGCCGACAATACGCTTGAGAGCGGGGCTGTGTTCCTGGCAGGCGATGAGCTCATCGAGCAGACGGGTATCGCAGAGGGCGAGGCTGATTTCCGCTTTATCGATCACCTGGCAGAGCTCTTTGGTACGCAGCATCGGCATGGTATTGACCACCACGGCGCCCGCCTTGGTGGCGGCCAGCCAGCAGGCCACCATGGCCGGGTTGTTCGCCGAGCGGATCAGCACCCGCTGGCCGGGAACCACACCCAGATCCTCGACAAGCACATGGGCAAGGCGGTTGGTCCACTCGGTGAGTTCCTGGTAGGTACGGCGTCTACCATTACCTGCTAGGGCAATGCGCTGGCCGTGGCCAAGCGAGACCAGTCGGTCACAGAGTTCAACGCCCGCGTTGAGGCGCTCAGGATAATTACAGCCTGAAAGCAGGTACTCAGGCTGACAATCAGTGGGTGGCAGGTTATCCCGCGCAAAAGTATCAGCATGAGCCGACTGGCTATACATGACCAACCTCCGTATTTGGTGTCGTTGTTTATTCCTGCCCGAGCCATATAGGAATCAGGTCTTTCTCAGATGGTGATCTGCACCGCTTTGGTATCGAGAGCAGGTTTCCGCGAGGGCGCTGTGAACCCTTCCTTGGGCGCTACTTTCGCCATCCCTGGCGAAAGACCCTCGCTTCAACCTGCTCTCTTCCCCCGTTACCGGAGATTTACAAAGAAGTCATTTCCAACTGTGATAGCCCTGGGGCAGGGATACGGTGTCTGGCGTTGTGTTTTATTGTTTTGGTGACTGCTGTTCGGCTCTTTGCTGTTTACTCCTCCGCGAGCATGCTGCGGGCGATAACGATTTTCTGTACGTCCGAAGCGCCTTCATAAATACGCAGCGCACGGATTTCCCGGTAAAGGCTTTCGATGATATGGCCTTTGCGTACGCCATCACCGCCGTGTAGCTGCACCGCCTGGTCAATCACCTGCTGGGCCTGGTCGGTGGCAAATAGTTTTGCCATTGCCGCTTCACGGGTCACCCGCTCAGCGCCTTGATCTTTCGTCCAGGCCGCGCGGTAAACCAGCAGGGCGGCGGCATCCACACTGAGCGCCATATCGGCCAAGTGGCCCTGCACCATTTGTAGATCGGATAGCGTGGCGCCAAACAGCTCCCGGGAGCGGCTGCGGGAGAGCGACTCTTCCAGTGCCCGCCGGGCGAAGCCAAGGGCCGCCGCGCCGACCGTGGAACGGAAAACGTCTAACACCGACATGGCAATCCGAAAGCCTTGCCCTGGTTTACCGATCAAGGCGCTTGCAGGCAGCACCATATCGTTGAAGCCCAGCCGAGCCAGCGGGTGAGGTGCCACCGACTCCAGACGTTCGCGAATTTCCAGCCCCGGCGTATCGGCGGGTACCAGAAAGGCGGATAGCCCCTTGGCACCGGGGCCTTCACCGGTGCGGGCGAAGACCGTGTAAATATCGGCAATGCCGCCGTTGGAGATCCAGGTCTTTTCACCATTTAAGCGGTAGCTTTCACCGTCGCGCTCAGCCGTGGTATCCAGTTGGGCTACATCAGAGCCGGAGCGTGGTTCGCTCAGGGCAAACGCCGAGAGCGCTTCGCCGCGGCGGGTTTTGTCCAGCCACTGCTTCTGCTCATCGCTGCCATAAAGACTGATCGCGCCGGTGCCCAGCCCTTGCATGGCAAACGAAAAATCGGCCAGTCCATCATGGCGCGCCAGGGTTTCACGGATCAGACACAGGCTGCGCACATCGATATGCTCCCCCGCAGTGCCTTCCAGAAACCCGGCCTTACCTAAATCGCTTACCAGTTGAATGCAGGTTGCATCTACATCGCTGTGGTCGCGGGGAAGTTCAGTGCGGCACCACGCTTCGAGCTGCTCGGAAAGTTCGCGGTGTCTGGCCTCGAAAAAGGGCCATTCCAGAAATCGCTTGTCGCTCATCAGTCCCCCTTGAACTCAGGTTTTTGCTTGGCTACAAAGGCGTGGTAGGCGCGTTCGAAATCGTTGGTTTGCATACAGATCGCCTGGGCCTGGGCTTCCGATTCGATCGCCTGCTCCAGGCTCATCGACCACTCCTGGTTGAGCTGGGTTTTGGTAATGCTGTGCCCGAACGTTGGCCCATTGGCCAGACGGGTGGCATAGCCAATGGCGTCTTCCTCAAGGGACTCTGGTTCGACCACGCGGTTGTAAAAGCCCCACTGCAAGCCTTCCTCGGCGCTCATGCTGCGGCCGCTGTAGAGCAAGTCTGCCGCCCTGCCTTGGCCGATAATACGTGGCAGAATCGCGCAGGCGCCCATATCGCAGCCCGCCAGGCCCACGCGGGTAAACAGAAACGCCGTGCTGGCGCGGGGCGTGGCGAAACGAATATCCGAGGACATGGCAATAATGGCCCCCGCACCGACGCAAATGCCGTCGACAGCAGCAATAATCGGCTTACCGCAGTTCAGCATGGCCTTGACCAAATCTCCGGTCATGCGGGTGAATTCGAGCAGCCCCTTCATGTCCTTGCCCACCAGAGGGCCGATGATTTCATGCACATCGCCGCCGGAGCAGAAGTTTTCGCCGTTGGAGGTGAACACCACCGCGTGCACATCCGAGGCATAGGCCAGGTCACGAAAGGTATCGCGCAGTTCGGCGTAACTTTCAAAGGTCAGTGGGTTCTTGCGCTCCGGGCGGTTCAGCCGAATAACGGCGACATCACCGCTCATTTCCCAAATAAAGTGCTCCGGGGCCAAGTCAGCCATGCTCTTCATATTGTTGTTCTCGCCTGTGAGTGATTAATCGAGGCCGTTAAGGGGTGTAACTAAGGGACGTTGTTAGCAGAAGCCGGCAAGCGATGCAGCAACTCGCCTATATGGTGAGCATCCTCTTCGGTTACTCCTTCAAACAGCGCATTGATCCAGCGTTCATGTTCAATGGCCATACCGCTAAAGTTCTCTCGGCCAGCTTTTGTCAGGCACACCCGGGTGGCGCGCCGGTCGCCCTCAATGGCAATGCGCTCTACGGCGCCATCCTCCACTAGGCGATCAATAATGCCGGTGACGTTACCGTTGGAGACCCGCAGCCGCTTAGAGAGCTCGTTCATTTTCAGGCCCTCTTCAGCGGCATATAGCGCGGCCATCACATCAAAGCGTGGCAGTGTAGAGTCGTGCTCAGTACGCAGGCGTTCGCGCAGCTCCGACTCCACCTGACGAGTAACCCGCAGCATGCGTAGCCATAAGCGCAGGCGCTCCTTGCTTAAGCTGTTTTTCTCCACACTTTCAGACGTCATACTTCACCCCCCGAAATTGAGATCGCTTGGCCGTTAATCGCGCCGCTATTGGGCCCGCATAGCCATAGGGCTGTCGCGGTGACCTCTGCAGGAGTGACTAAGCGCCCGGTGGGGTTGGTCGATTGAAAATGTGCGGTAGCCTGTTCGGCGGACTGGCCGGTTTTGGTCACAATGTTCTCGACGCTGGCGGCCAGCAGCGGCGTATCGGTAAAACCGGGGCAGAGCGCATTGACGGTCAGGTTGCGCGTGGCGGTTTCAGCCGCCAGTGAACGCACCAGTCCCACCACGCCGTGTTTGGCCGCGCAGTAAGCGCCAACATACGCGTAGCCCTTCAGGCCTGCCGTGGAAGCCACAGCAATGAGTCGGCCGCCGTCATTTAACTGCTTCAGCCCTTCACGCAGGGTCAGAAATACCCCACTGAGGTTGACGTTCAGCATGCGCTGCCACTGCTCGAAAGAGGTCTTGGAGAACGGGGCGCTTTCCGCTGCCCCGGCGTTGGCGATTACGATATCGACGCTGCCCAACTGCTCGAAGAGCACTACCATGGCAGCTTCGTCGGTGACATCTACCACGGCGATATGGATGCCGTGGTGCTGTTCGGCGACCGCTTGAAGGGCAGCCTCCCGGCGGCCGGTAATAATGACCTCGGCGCCCGCCTGGGCAAAGGCCAGGGCCATATCGGCACCAATGCCACTGCCACCACCGGTAATCACGGCGCGTTTACCTGCCAGATCTTTATTTTCTAGGATCATACCCAGCCCTCGCCACGTTCAGCCAAACGCTGCAGCTGATCGGCGCCTGCACGGTAGGGCGCGGGCCATTCAACCTCGTGGTCACCCAACCCTGCAGCCACATGCAGCAGCCAGTAAGGGTCGGCAAGGTGCGGGCGGGCGATACACACCAGGTCGGCGCGTCCCGCCATCAGAATCGAGTTCACATGGTCGGCCTGATAGATATTGCCCACCGCCATGGTGGCGATAGGCGTCTCGTTACGGATCCGATCAGAGAAGGGCGTCTGGAACATGCGCCCATAGACGGGTTTGGCCTGAGTCGATGTTTGCCCGGCAGAGACATCGACGATATCCACCTTTGCATCGCGCAGCCGTTTGGCGATCTCCACCGCATCGTCTGGGGTGATGCCTTCATCACCGCACCAGTCGTTGGCAGAAATACGCACCGATAGTGGCTTATGAGCGGGCCAGGCGCGGCGCACGGCTTCGATCACCTCCAACGGGTAACGCAGTCGATTGTCCAGCGGGCCGCCGTAATCATCGTCCCGATGGTTGGTCAGAGGAGTAATGAACGAAGAGAGCAGGTAGCCGTGGGCGGCGTGAATCTCGATCATGTCGAATCCGGCGCGATCTGCCATCTGGGCAGCGCTGACAAATTCGTCGCGCACCCGATCCATATCATCACGATCCATCGCTTTAGGTACTTGGTTACGCTCTGACCAGGGCTGGGCCGAGGCGGCCATTATCGGCCAATTGCTATCTATAAGCGGGGCGTCCATCTCCTGCCAGCCAAGCTGGGTAGAGCCTTTCGCACCGGAGTGACCAATCTGGGCACAAAGTTTGGCTTTGGTTTCCGCATGGACGAAATCACACAGACGCTTCCAGGCTGTTTCGTGCTCCGGGGCGTATAAGCCTGGACATCCTGGGGTAATTCGTCCGGTGGGGCTGACGCAAGTCATCTCGGTATAGACCAAGCCTGCGCCACCTTTGGCGCGTTCGGCGTAATGGCTAAAGTGCCAGTCGGTGGGGCAGCCGTTGATGGCTTTATATTGCGCCATGGGGGAAACCACTACACGATTGACCAGCGTCATATCGCGCAGTTGGTAAGGTGCAAACATTGGCGCGCGGGCACTGTCTGGATTTCCCGCCTGGGTTTGAAACCAGCGCTCTGCGCTTTCTAACCACTGAGGGTCGCGCACCCGCAGGTTTTCATGGCTGATGCGCTGGGAGCGGGTCAAAAGGGAGTAGTTGAACTGCACCGGGTCCAGGTCCAGGTAGCGCTCTACCTGCTCGAACCACTCGGTGGAGTTGCGCGCCGCGGACTGCAGGCGGAGTACCTCGAAGCGACGCTCCTCCTCGTAGCGAGCGACGGCGGCTTCCATGCTGTTTTCACTATGTAAGCAGTTAGCCAGCGCAATAGCGCTTTCAAGGGCGAGTTTGGAGCCGGAACCAATCGAGAAGTGGGCAGTAGCGGCAGCATCGCCCATTAACACCACGTTCTCATAGCGCCAGCGTTCGCAGAGGACTCGAGGGAAGTTGATCCACGCCGAGCCGCGTATGTGGTTGGCATTGGTCATCAGTGAATGACCGTCAAGATGCTTGGCAAAAATCCGTTCGCAGACCGCAATTGATTCCTGCTGGCTAAGCTCACCAAAGCCGAACGCCTGCCAGGTGGCCTCGCTGCACTCAACGATAAAGGTCGCCGTATCGTTATCGAATTGGTAAGCGTGGGCCCAGACCCAGCCATGCTCGGTCTTCTCAAAAATAAAGGTAAAGGCGTCGTTAAAGGTTTGATGCGTACCCAGCCAGACAAACTTGCAGGCCCGCACATCAATGTCGGGTTTGAAATGCTCAGCATAGGTTTGGCGAGTGCGGGAGTTGAGGCCATCAGCGGCCAAAACCAGATCATACTCACGCCGGAACTGATCAATGCTGGCTTCCGTAGCATCGGTTTCAAAGCGCATTTCAACGCCCAGTTCGCGAGCGCGCTCCTGAAGCAGGATTAATAGTTGGCGGCGGCCAATGCCGCAAAAACCGTGGCCTGTGGAGACCGTCTTAACGCCCTTGTGCACAACCGCAATATCATCCCAATAGGCAAAATGCTCACGAATACGCTCTGCGCTGACCGGGTCGTTGGCTGCCAGGTTGTCGAGGGTTTCGTCTGACAGCACCACGCCCCAGCCAAAGGTATCGTCTGCGCGGTTACGTTCTATCACCACTACGTCATGGGAAGCATCCTTTAGCTTCATGCTGATAGCGAAATAGAGGCCGGCAGGCCCTCCACCCAGGCAGGCGATTCTCATTTTTGTTCTCCACAGGAAAGCAGGCTCTTTTCTGAAGATAGGAGAGGTGTTGATAAAATTCAAGCATAAACTTTTTAGGCTTAAAGTATTTTTTCATGTGTGCGCCTGGTGACAAAGTACGGCTGTCCTCGCAATGCCCGCCGGAAGATGAGAGCATTAAGAGAGACAGCTTGAAAGCATGATTGATGCAATTAGAAAGTTGGTCATTATTTATAGAAGAAAGCGTTATTATTATTGAACACTTCGCACCAAGGAAACCGTGCCTGCTGGGATTGACAGGGGTAGGTGGAGGCGCGACTCTAAGCCTGTTCGTTAGTCAGAGCGGCTAATTGTAGTTTTAAGGTGACGTTAAGGAGAAAGCCCCATGCTCGAAGATTGCAAAAATGCCCTGGAGCGCTGGGGAGGCGTGCATGCATTGATTGACCGCTGGCTGGATCAGCGACGTCAGCTGTTAATTAGCTTTATTGAGCTGAAAGAAGCGTGCGACGTTGAACTGGAAGCGGTCAGCAAAGCGCCTATTGATACGTTCAGCGAGCAATTAATGGACTATATTAGCGCCGGTCACTTTGAAATTTATCCTCAACTGTCGGAAGAGGCGCAGGCCTTCGGCGATGAGGGCGCGCTGGTCATCGCAGAGAAGTTGCTCGAACGTTTAGAGATGTCGACCGAGATGGTTTTGGAGTTTGATACCGATTTTGGCTCCACCCTTAGCTGCGAGCAAAATATTGCCCGGCTACCGGCCTGGATTGACCGTTTGGCTCGCGGTCTCACCGAGCGTTTCGCGCTGGAAGACCAGTTAATCGCGCGTTTACACGCCGCCCACAGCCCCCAGAACACCAAAGCACCTGCGTAACCTTCATAGCTGAAAGCATCCGTATCTACAGGCGCCGCCACGCGGCGCTTCTGCTCCTCAATAATCTCAACCCACCCCGGCACCGCTTTGCGTTGCGTCACCCCCTGCGACGAAGCTTCCCGCCAATCACCAACATACAAGGCGTAAGCAGTAGCGTAAGCGCTGTGCCGAAGGTGAGGCCACCGGCGATGGCGCTCGACATTTGCGTCCACCACTGGGCGGAGGGCGCATTAAAGCCAAGGGCAGGGGTAAACAGATCGACATTGATCCCCAGCACCATCGGCATCAGACCTAAAACCGTGGTGATCGCCGTTAACAGCACCGGACGAAGGCGTAAGCAGCCCGCTTCCAGCGCGGCCTCGCCGGGCGTCATACCTTGGCCACGAAGCTCGTTATAGGTGTCGATCAACACGATATTGTTATTAACCACGATGCCCGCCAGGGCAATTACCCCCATGCCCACCATGACAATGCCGAAAGCCTGGCCGGTAATCAGCAGGCCCATCAGCACCCCTGCGGTGGAGAATACAATCGCCGAAAGCACCAATCCTGCCTGATAGAAGCTGTTGAACTGAGTGACCAGAATCAGCGCCATCAGGCCAATCGCAATCATGAACGCACTGGCCAGGAACTGCATCGACTCCTGCTGATCCTCCTGTTCGCCCGCCACATTGACCATTAAACCGTCAGGCAGGCTATCGCGACCCGCCTCTAGCAGCGCCCGCAGACGCTCATCGGCAAGATAGCCAGGAGCGAGATCGGCATCCATGGTAATCGCCCGGCGACCATCGATACGGTTAAGGGTGCCCACCTTGGGCGCCGGTTCCAGTGTTACAAAGTGCGAAATAGGGACCTGTCCCCGCGAGGTGTTGATCGTCAAGCGTTCAAGCTGGTTCAGCGAACGCCAGTTCTGCGGCAGGCGCACGCGGATATCCACTTCATCGCTGACTTCGGGTGGCCGATAACTCGCCACCTGCAGGCCGGTGGTGAGCAGCTGTACTGCGCTGCCAATGGTAGTGACATCGGTGCCCATGCGCGCCGCAGCTTCACGGTCAACGTTTACTCGCCACTCCACGCCGGGCAGGCTGCGGTTGTCCTGAATGTCGGTAAAGCCCCCCAGTTCGCGCATTAACTGGGTTAACTGGTTAACGCCTGCATCAGCGACGTCAGGATTCGTGGCGCTCACCTCAAGCACGATTGGCTTGCCGCCACCGGGCCCCATTTCCTGCTCCTGGAACTCCAGGGTAATACCGGGAATATCACGGGCACGCTCGGCCATATCGTCCAGAATCGCCTGGGCAGGGCGCCGCTCATGCCAGTCGATAAACTGGAACTGGAGCATGCCAACCACATCACTGCCCATTTGCTCGTTAGGTACCGCAAACGAGCGTGCATAGAGCGCTCTCACTTCGCTCATGCCGGATAGCTTCGCCTCTACCCGCTGCACAATGGCATCGGTCTCCAGGGCGGAGAAATCACCGCGGGCGCGCACCAGTACTTGGGCACTATCAGGCTCTACGCTGGGGAAAAAGTCGACCCCGTGGTTAAAGCGGGCATAGCCGGTATACAGCAGCACCATCAATAGCACAGTAACCAGCAGTACCCAGGCAGGATGCTTAAGCAGCCGGGTCAGCAGGTGTCGATAGCCGCGCCCGAAGGAGGTTGTGGCCTCTTCATTATTCGTCGATGATTGCTTCGCATCGGTCCTGGTAAACAAGCGCCCTAGGGTAGGCAAGAACACCAGCGCCATGGCCAGTGATGCCAGCAGACATAAAATCACCGTGGCGGGCAGGTACTTCATAAACTGTCCCACCACGCCGGGCCAAAACAGCAGGGGAATAAACACGGCAAGCGTAGTGGCCGTCGAGGCAATGACCGGCCAGCTCATACGCGAAGCGGCGTTGAGCCACGCTTGATGGGGCGTTTGCCCATCGCGCAAGTGGCGGTCGGCAAGTTCACTCACAACAATCGCCCCGTCGACCAGCATGCCTGCCACCAGAATCAGCGCAAACAGCACCACGATATTGAGCGTAAAACCAAATGCCCACACCAGCAGGATACCGGTCAAGAAAGCGCCGGGAATGGTCAGGCCTACCAACAGCGCCATGCGCCAGCCCATCACCGCCACCACCACAATCAGTACCAGCACTACGGCGGTCAGTACGTTGTTGAGTAGCTCGGAGAGCATATTCTCAACGGTGGTCGACTCATCCAGAATAGTGGTGAACCGCAGTTGCTCAGGTAACAAATCATCCGCTTCAGCTAAGCGGTCACGGACAGCACCAATGGTGGCGATGATATTCGCCCCAGCGCGCTTGGAAATTTCCAGCACCACGGCGGGTTGGTCATCAATGCGGGCAAAGCCTTCCGGCTCTTTATAAGTGGGATTGATCCATGCCACATCGCCAAAGGTGACGACGCGATCCTCATCCACCTTGACCGGCATGTTCATGACATCGTCAAGGGATTCGATAATGCCGGGGACTTTCAGCGCCAGACGCCCCGCGCCGGTATCCAGACTGCCTGCCGCCACCAAGCGATTATTGCGCGATACTTGGTTAAACAGCGCATCAAAATCGACTCCGTAGCTCTCCAGCACCAGCGGATCAACGACGATTTCCAGCAGGTCTTCCCGCTCACCGGCTATGTCGACTTCCAGCACATCGGCGATGCCTTCGATCTCTTCCTGCAAGCGCCGGGCAATCGTCATGCGCTCGCGGGTATCCAACTGCCCTGATAGGCCAATGGTCAAGACCGGAAACTCTGAGACATTGACCTCCATCACGCGAGGCTCATCGGCCTCGTCAGGCAGCTCGCTACGGGCAATATCCACGCGATCACGCACGTCGGTCAGCGCAGTATCGGGGTCGAAGCCAGGGTCGAACTCCAGCGTAATCGAGCCATGGCCTTCGCTGGACTGGGCGGTAAACTTGCGCAATCCCTCAATGCCGCGCAGCTCCTGCTCCATGGGCCGAATCAGTAGCCGCTCACCATCCTCGGGGCTAACCCCCTCCAACGACAGCGATACATAAATCATCGGGATGGTGACGTCGGGGTTGGCTTCTTTTGGGATCATCTGCCAAGCAGCAATGCCCGCCAGCAACAGACCCACCAGCAGCAGTAGCGTCGTGCGGGTGTGGGCTAGCGCCGCATTAATCAACTGACGCATGAACGCTATCCTGCCCGGCTTGCGGTTGTGGTTGCGTAATAATGGCGTCTTCAACGGGCACCGGCGTTACCGTTTCGCCGGTATCCACCATGCCGGCACCTAGCGTAATGAGACGCAGCGGATCGGGTAGGCCGGTCACATAGGCGCGCTGTATATCGGCGCTCACCAGCTCGACGACCGTCTGTTGCACCTGATCGTTCTCATCCAGATGCTTGACGGCCAGTTGGCCCTCACTGTTCAAGCTGAGCAGGGCAGGCGACAGAGTGTGCACCTGGCGGGGTGGCAGCGTAATCGTCAGTTCCGCGCTACCGCCCGCTAGACGTTTACCCGCCGGGTTGTCGAAGGTGGCTTCGATGTAAAAAGTGCGCGTGGCCTCTTCGGCGCGGTGGCTAATAAAGGTCAGCTCGCCTTCCAGATGGTCGCCATTGAGTAACCGTGCGGTTACCGGCAGCCCCTCGCCCAAATCGCCTACCTGCTGCTGAGACACCCAGGCGGCACCTTTCAAACGGCGGTCATCCACTAACTGGGCCCACTCTTCTCCAGGCTGTAATAGGTCGCCTAGTTCCACCTGAACGCGGTTCAGTACGCCATCAAAAGGGGCCGTGGGGCGGCTGTCGTCCAATTGCTTCTGCAGCTGGGCCACTGAGGCGGCACTGGCGCTGAGTGCACTTTGCAGGCGCAGTAGTTCAGGCTGTGAGATCAGTTCTCGCTGGCGCAGGTTGCGGGCTCCGGCATACTCCGCCTCAGCGACCGCTAGCTCGTCCCGGGCCTGCTTGATCTGTTCAGGCAGGGCATCGTTATCCAGCACCAGTAGCGTCTCGCCCGCATTCACACGGCTGCCTTGCGCGACTGGCTTTTCGGCTACAAAGCCCGCGACGTTGGCACGCAGGGTGGTTTCGCGTTCAGCGGTCAACTGGCCTTGAATGATCTGTTGGGGAATAAACGGCGTGCTCTGCTGCACCGCAATTTCTACCCGTGGCCCCGTATCGCTGCGGGGAGAAGCTTCCGGCGCACTGGTTTGGAAACGCTGAAAATTACCAAAGGCTAGCCATATCACCAGCGCCAGCACCAGTAAGCTAGCTAACGCATAAGAGAAGGGGATTTTTCGCATGGAGCGTCCATGTCCTTAGCAAAACAATAAAGGAGGGCATAAAATCGAAGATACCATAGCGCAACTCAACCTTTTCAGCGAGTAGCAAGCCGCTGAGCGAATGATAAGTATGGTAAAGGGGTAGTAGCCTCTTGTCTGATTGAGTTTTTCCCCGGCTGGGCATACCATCTTTGCGTCTTGAGTTCTGTTGAGCCACTCCTCAGGCGAGAACCATCCCCAGGCGAACCTATCAAGGAGCAATGATGAAAGATCCAGTACGTATTGCGATTACCGGCGGCGCCGGTCAGATCAGCTACTCACTTATTTTCCGCATCGCCGCAGGCGACATGTTAGGGCCGGATCAGCCAGTCATTCTCCAGCTGCTGGAAATTCCCCAGGCAATGGACGCCCTGAACGGCGTGGTCATGGAAGTTAACGACTGTGCCTTCCCGCTGGTACAAGACATCGTCGCGACCGATGACCCTAACGTAGCGTTCAAAGACGCTGATTTCGCCCTGTTGGTTGGCGCACGTCCGCGTGGTCCAGGCATGGAGCGTAAAGATCTGCTGGAAGCCAACGCAGCGATTTTCTCCGTGCAAGGTAAAGCGCTGAACGATCACGCTAGCCGTGATGTGAAAGTGCTGGTCGTGGGTAACCCGGCCAACACCAACGCGCTGATTGCTTCCTGCAACGCGCCGGATCTGGACGCAGGACAGTTCACCGCGATGACGCGCCTGGACCACAACCGCGCCCTGACCCAGCTGGCACAGAAAACCGGCAAGCACGTCACCGACGTTGAAAACATGATCATCTGGGGCAACCACAGTGCCACCCAGTATCCGGATCTGGCCCAGTGCAAAGTCGACGGCAAAGCAGCGTTCGATCTGGTTGAGCGCGACTGGTACGAGAACGACTTTATCCCCACCGTGCAGCAGCGCGGCGCGGCGATCATCAAAGCACGTGGCGCCTCTTCTGCCGCCTCTGCTGCCTCTTCCGCCATCGACCACATGCACGACTGGGCGCTGGGTTCCAAAGGCATTGTCAGCATGGCGATTCCGTCTGATGGCAGCTATGGCATCGACGAAGGCATCATCTACTCCTACCCAGTGCGTTGCCAGGGTGGCAAGTATGAAATCGTTCAAGGCTTCGAAATTGACGAATTCAGCCAAGAGAAGATGAAAGCCACCGAGAAAGAACTGCGCGAAGAGCGTGCAGCCGTCGAGCACCTGCTCGGCTAAACGCGCCTGCTGGCGCTTTTGACTGAGCGCCATCAACGCAAAAGCCCTGCAAGCTATGCTTGCAGGGCTTTTTTTATACTCCAACCACTCACTTCAATCCCGCAAGCTCATAATCCGCCATTGGCGCTCTTCGGCGACTTTGCGCAGGGTGTCGTCGGGGTCTACCGCGACGGGACGATCGACTTTCTCAAGCAGGGGTAGGTCATTGTGGGAGTCGCTGTAAAACCAAGCGCCCTCCATTGAAATGTCCTGCTGTTCAAGCCACTGGTTCAAACGAGTGACTTTGCCTTCGCGATAGCTTGGGATACCCGAAACACGCCCAGTGTAGCGGCCCGCATGTACTTCCGGGTTAACGGCAATTAGGTGATCAACCCCTAAACGCTCGGCAATCGGTGCGGTAATGAAGCGGTTCGTGGCTGTAATGATCAGCAGCACATCGCCTTTGGTGCGGTGGCGCGCCAGCAGTTCTTCCGCTTTGGGCAGAATATGCGGTTCGATTTTGCTGGCCATAAACTGCTGGTGCCACGCCGAAAGCTGTTCAGGTGGATTGTCAGCCAATGGCTTAAGCGCCATTTCCAAAAAGGCGGCCATATCCAGGGTGCCTGCATTGTAATCGGCCATGAAGCGCTCATTGGCTTCCCGGTAAGCGATCGGGTCGACGGCCCCTTGTTCGAGTAAAAACTCGCCCCAGGCATGATCGCTGTCGATGGATAGCAGCGTATTATCCAAATCGAATATGGCCAGACTCACGGCGCTCCCCTTTATTAGTCGTTGGTAAGTGACGGTCAGTAGTGCTCTGAAAGGCGCTAGTTAAGCAAGTAGCGGACGCGGATTATCGCAGAGTCGCCATGCCATTCCCATCAACGATAAGGCTTAGACAACGTAAGCATTCACTACTTAGCGTTATATTGTATTGATACGCTTGTCACCCTTGTGGAAAAATGGGGACAACTGAAAATTTATAAGGTGATGTCCGTGATCGACGCTGACGGCTTTCGCCCCAATGTTGGCATCATCATTGCCAATAGCCAGGGGCAGCTGCTTTGGGCGCGTCGGGTAGGACAAAATGCGTGGCAATTTCCCCAGGGGGGCATCAATGCAAGCGAGACGCCACAACAAGCACTTTTTCGTGAGCTTTACGAAGAAATCGGCCTAACCGCCGACGATGTTGATATTGTTGCCTGCACCCGGGGCTGGCTACGCTACCGTCTGCCACGACGTATGATTCGCACGCATTCGCGTCCGGTCTGTATAGGCCAGAAGCAGAAGTGGTTTTTACTTAAAATCCGTTGCCAGGAAAGCCAAATCTGTATGACGGCAACCCCCACACCCGAATTTGATGGGTGGCGATGGGTAAGCTACTGGTACCCGCTAGGGCAGGTAGTGCCTTTTAAGCGAGAGGTATATCGGCGCGCGCTGAGAGAATTGTCTCTCCGCGTTCAGCGCCTGGCACAGGATGACGATTAGGGCGACACGCCGCTGCTCAAGGTAGAGCGGCAGTAGTTTGCCAAGAAATTCCTCAGCGAGGCAAATAACAGTGAAAAGTAAAACGTCCATGCTTGAGGTGCTGCGCCGGGTGATTCAGGAAGTGAATGGCGCGCGCAACCTCGACGCCGCGCTGTCCACAATGGTACGCCGAATTCGTAAAGCGATGCAGACCGATGTGTGCTCCTTCTACCTCTACGACAAAGAGCTTGAGTCACTGGTACTCATGGAGACCATCGGTCTGCGCACCCAAGCAGTAGGGCGCGTAGTACTGCCGCTTGGGGAAGGTTTGGTGGGGTTAGTGGGCAAACGCAGTGAACCTTTAAACCTTGAAGACGCCCAGACTCACCCGCAATTCCGTTACTTTGAAGCCACCGGTGAAGAGCGTTACTCCAGCTTTTTAGGCGTGCCGATTATTCATCAGCGCCATATGCTGGGTGTACTGGTGGTGCAACAAGCCGAAAAGCGCCGCTACGACGATGAAGACGAAGCTTTCCTGGTCACCATGGCGGCTCAGCTGGCGGGCGTATTGGCCCACGCACTGGCGACGGGCAATCTCATGCGCCCGGCGCTTGCCGGTGGCCAGGCAATGTTTAAAGGGGTGCCCGCATCTCCCGGTATGGCCATGGGCGAAGCGGTGGTGATTACTCCCCCGGCTGACCTCAATAGCGTTCCCGATTTAGTGCCCAGCGACCAGGATTACGAGGTTGCTCGCCTAAAGGAAGCCATCGGCAAAACCCGCAGTGAAATTCGTGCGGCCGCCGAACGGTTGGCAAGTCGGATCTCCGCCCAGGAGCTGGCGCTGTTTGATGTTTATCAGCAGATGCTGGGCGAAGCGGCGCTGGCCGATGAAGTCGAAAAGCGTATTCGTGAAGGGCAGTGGGCGCCAGGCGCGCTCGCCGACGTAGTGCGCCGCCATGTGCAGTACTTAGAGCGTGTCGACGATAACTACCTGCGTGAGCGCGCCGCCGATATTCGCGATCTGGGCCGCCGAGTGCTGGCGCACCTGCAGGAAGATACCCCCTCTACGCCGGAAACCTACCCGGATAACGCCATTCTGGTTGGCGATGAGATCAGTGTGGCGATGCTGGGTGAAGTCCCCCGCGATAAGCTTAAAGGATTGGTCTCGGTGCGGGGTTCCAGCACCTCCCACGTGGCGATTGTCGCCCGCGCCATGGGCATTCCTACAGTGCTGGGCATGGTCGATTTGCCGCTGCCACGCCTGGGGGGTGCTCCGGTGGTGCTGGATGGCCATCGTGGTCGGCTGTTTGTACGCCCAGCGCCTGAACTTACCGCGCGCTATGAAAGTCTGATCGCCGAAGAAGAGGCGCTCAGCGAACTGCTTGAGCACGAACAGGATCTGCCCAGTGCCACGCCCGATGGTCACACCATGCCGCTCATGGTGAATACCGGGTTGGCAGTCGACGCCACTGCGCTGCTGAAAAGCCGCATCGGTGGGGTGGGGCTCTACCGTACCGAAGTGCCGTTTATGATTACCGAACGTTTCCCCGGCGAAAAAGAGCAAACCAAGCTCTACCGCGACCAGCTTGAAGGCTTCGCGCCGCTGCCGGTAGTGATGCGTACCCTGGATATTGGGGGCGATAAGGATCTGCCCTATTTCCCCATTGAAGAGGCCAACCCATTCCTTGGCTGGCGCGGTATGCGGGTAACGCTGGATCACCCCGAAGTACTGATGGTGCAACTGCGCGCCATGCTTAAAGCGTCAATCGATCTAGACAACCTCTACGTGCTGTTACCGATGATCACCAACGTAGAAGAAGTAGATGAAGCGCTGCGCCTGCTGGATCGCGCCATTTTAGAGCTAGGCGAAGAGGGTATTCCCGTCATCAGGCCAAAAGTCGGCGTAATGATTGAAGTGCCCGCCACCATCTACCAAATGGACGCACTGGCGAAACGTGTCGACTTCTTCTCCGTGGGTAGCAACGATTTGACCCAGTACTTGCTGGCAGTGGATCGCAACAACCCGCGGGTATCGAGCCTTTACGATGCCCTTCACCCCGCGCTGCTCGGTGCCCTGCTTGAGCTGGCCAATGACGCCACGCGGCTGAATAAGCCCATTTCGCTATGCGGTGAGTTAGCCGGTGATCCGGCCGGGGCTTTGTTGCTGATGGCCATGGGCTTTACCAGCCTATCCATGAACGCGCCCAGCCTGCCCAAAGTGCGTGCAGCCATTCGTCGAGTACCGTTTAGCGATGCCCAACAACTGCTCAAAGAAGTAATGGAGCTGGACACGCCTGCCCAGGTGCATGCCCATTTAGATCAGCGTTTGGATGAGTGGCAGTTGTCGCACTTGATGCCACCCCGCGACTAATAGGTGTTTGGCATTAACGGCTGGGTAGCGCTAAGGAGGTTTCACCTTCAAAGCGCCCCAGCGGTCCAAAGCGCTGCTCGGTAATGTCGATGTTCCCTTGGGCGTCTAATGTTAGCCACGAAGTGGCACGGGTGCCATAGCGCTCGCCAACAATAAACGCCGCCGACAGCTGGCGCTCTAATTCAAGCCCTACGCCAGTATCCGGTAACTCCTCCACAGCCGCTTCCTGCGAATTCTGCATGGCGCGCTGAACGGTGGTTGGCCATTCGGGTAATAAGCCATTGGGTAGCAGCTGCTGCTCAAGGGCACTGCGAACGTGTAAAAGTTTTGGCCAGGGGGAATCAATATCGGCATTGGATAGCCCGTGCACACCGGGAGCCACATCATTTAGAACCAGACGATTACGGCTGCGGTGCAAGTGCCAAAGCCGCTGTGGGGTCGCCACTAACAAATTAAAGCCCGCGTAACTGAGTGCCTCGCCCTTGCTGAGCGTGGTAAGCCAAGCGTCAATGTCGTCGCACTGCAGGGCATCAGCGACCAGCTCGCCCCGGCTTGGCGCACCGGGCGGCGTGCCTAATTGCAGATCACGTACGTTGGTCAAGGCCGCAATAATGCCGCCGTGCTTGGCCGCCAGCCAAGATCCTCCGGCCTCTAAATCACGACCACCGACAATCCCTGGGTTATCTTTCCACTCCGCCAGCGGCGCGGTCGGACGAGCATGGAACTCATCACGGTTGCCTATCAGCCGCAAAGGCGTAGGCGTGCCAGGTTGCCAAGCAAATGTAATCAAACACATAGCAAACTCTTAGGGGAAAAGGATGAAAAACGTTCAACGGAAGAGCAGCATGACAGTAACGAAGTGTAGACGTACACTTATATAAGCATCATGTTTGTAGCATAAAGCATCATCCTAAAAGGTGGGATGGCAGGCATCTGGGCAGCTACTTCTGGGGATTCACTGCGGTCATGTTATCAGCGACCATTTGGCCAAGAGGAAGGCGAGATCATGCAACGCTATCAAAGGGAGCACTTTTGGAACGCCATTGTTTGGCCTCTCCTGTGGCCTCTGCTGCTTGTACAAGCAGCATTGACCGTGCTGTGCCTAGTGGTCGGTGCCATGATGTGGGGGATGTCGCCCAGCTATGCCTCTTGGAGCACCACGCTATGGTTAATGGCGGCACTGCTGATCGGCAGTAGTTTGAATGTCGGCGCCTTTCTTATGCTGGTCAAGGCGCGCGCTCGGCGTAAAGATAACCGCTTTATGCATGAGCTCACTGAGCTTGAACGGCACAGTCAGGCGCTGTGTACCACTGCCGCGCGCTCACTGCCCAAGCATAAATGCGACCCGCCGAGTGCCGCCGATGAATCACATCTCCCGCTACAACGGCTAGCCAGTGTTAACGAAGTGCTCGCAGGTCTTGAGCGCTGCATGAACTGCTCGCAAGTCGCCAGCGCCGCGATCAAGAATGATCGACAGGAGCACGAACAAACGCTGCTAGACGACCTTCAGCATCAGCAGCGCCAGCTTAAACACTTAATAGCCGGGCGTGAAAGAGCCAGAGAAGAGTCACGTCTCAAATCCGGCTACTTAACGCTGCTCCAGCGTGAAACCAATGGTCTGTTTGAGCACCTGGATAGCCTGGCTGAAAAAGAGGTGTCCGATAGTTGTCGGCAGAACATCGCCGATGTACGTGAGCGGCTATCAGATATTCGCGCGTTGCTAGCGAATCTAGTTCAGCAAAGCGCTGCCGATGGTGTTGCCGAAGGAGCTGGAAATGGCGCTGAAAATAGCAGTGTAGACAGCGTTGAGGGGAACGTGGGTAGCGTAGCGGATAGTATGATTCCAAGCAGGGATAGGCCTGCCAGCACCCCACGCAAGTTGCGCGTTTTGGTCGTTGACGACGGGCCGGTGAATTTAATGCTAGCGCGGCAAATGCTGGAAACCCAAGGCCTGCAAGTAGAGGGTGTGAGTAGTGGTGAACAGGCGCTTGAGCGACAGCAGAGCGCCTTCTTTGATCTGGTGTTTATGGACATCTTTATGCCCACCCTGGATGGGCTTGAAACCACCCGGCGCTGGCGTGCGTATGAGCGCAGCCGTGGCAGTGGCCAAAGCGTGCTGGTCGCGCTGACAGCGAATGCCGACAATGCCGGGCGTGATGCCTGCTTAACGGCGGGGATGGATGACCTGCTCGCCAAGCCGTATCAGCCTGAAACGCTCCTCAATATGATTACCCACTGGTTCCCAGGGACGTTGAAAACGGCTCCGCCTGCATGACCATCGTCATTGCGTTAGCGATTTATTTAACCTTAGGCGCAGTCGCAGGCACGATGGCGGGGGTGTTTGGCGTTGGGGGCGGGCTCATTATCGTTCCCGTGCTGGTATTCGCTTTTGGACTACAAAACGTCTCCCCAGACATTATCATGCACCTCGCCATTGGCACCTCTCTGGCCACTATCCTCGTCACCGGATCCTCTTCGGCCCTGGGCCATTTTAGAAAAGGCAGCATTCATCGTGCGTGGTTTAAGGCACTGCTGCCAGGCCTGGTGATGGGCGCCATCGCTGGGGTGTTTGTGGCGGACAATCTGTCGGGCACCTCGCTGGGAACTATGTTTGGCGTCTTTGTTCTACTCATTGCCGCAAAGATGGTGTTCGGTTTAACGCCCAAACCAGGCAGCGTCGCGCCAGGAAAATGGGTAATGGCGCTGGCCGGGGGCGTGATTGGCGGCATCTCCGCGCTTTTTGGGATTGGTGGCGGCGCCATGACGGTACCGTTACTCTCTCGCTGCGGAGCCAGTATGACCCAAGCAGTGGGCACGGCAGCGGCGGTCGGGCTGCCCATCGCGCTCGTAGGTGCGCTGGTGTTTATCGCCGTCGGTTGGGGCAATCCGCTTCTGCCACCCTGGGCAACGGGCTTTGTCATGTGGCCAGCGTTTTTCAGTATCGTTGTCACCAGCGTTCCATTTGCCCGCTTAGGCGTTAAACTTGCTCACGTTTTGCCCGCTCATGTACTACGGCTCTCCTTTGCGCTACTGCTGACGGTGGTAGGAGTGCGTTTTCTCCTCTCCTAGTGCGGCGGTTTTGCTTGTGGCGTGGGTGCCTTCACTGATTCGTATATGAAACTTCCCTTTGGTCAGATTAGAGAGTGTAAATGATTAATTACCCGACGATTGACCCAGTGGCTATCTCCCTAGGGCCGCTGCAAGTCCATTGGTATGGCTTGATGTACGTAGTAGGTTTTGTCGCAGCGTGGTGGCTCGGTTGTCGTCGGGCATCGCGTATCGGCCTTAATAATGATGATATCGGTGATCTCCTCTTTTATTGTGCGATCGGTGTGGTGGCAGGCGGTCGCTTAGGGTATGCGTTGTTCTACGGGCTTGGGCAATGGACAGCCGACCCGCTATGGATCTTCCGCGTATGGGATGGCGGCATGAGCTTTCACGGCGGCCTGCTCGGCGTTCTGCTTGCAGCCTGGATATTTGCCCGCCGTAAACAGTTAGCTTTCTTAACGCTGACGGACTTCATTGCTCCCTTGGTTCCCATCGGTTTGGGCGCAGGGCGCATTGGCAACTTCATTAACCACGAGTTGCCGGGGCGCATCACATCGCTGCCCTGGGGGATGCCTTTTCCCGGCATGGACCCCGAGCCTCGTCATCCATCTGCACTCTATGAAGCGTTGCTGGAAGGTGTCGTGCTGTTCGCCATTCTCTGGTGGGTCTCCGCCAAGCCCACATCACGCGGCTTTCTATCCGGGCTGTTTTTAGTCTGCTACGGCGTTTTCCGTTTCATGGTCGAGTTTGTCCGTATGCCCGATGCCCATATTGGCTATCTTGCGTTTGGCTGGTTCACCATGGGAATGCTGCTAAGCCTCCCCATGATTGCCCTGGGGCTATTCGTTATCGCTTGGTCGCGTTCACAGCCAG
Organism: Vreelandella sp. ssv; assembly: GCF_059448525.1. Taxonomy (NCBI): domain Bacteria; kingdom Pseudomonadati; phylum Pseudomonadota; class Gammaproteobacteria; order Oceanospirillales; family Halomonadaceae; genus Vreelandella; species Vreelandella sp. ssv. The sequence continues at coordinate 1,277,756 of NZ_CM182545.1, forward strand.
TCGATGTAAAAGCCGCAAGCTAAAGTATTGAGGTATCAGGTCAATTTAGTGCCCCGGTTCGTGCATCCACTTGAATTGGTGGGTTTGTAGCGCGTGGTAAGTGAAGCGCACCCGCGAAACCGTGCTGGACTGGGGTGAATATCGTTAACCGGGCGGCACCGCTAGACCAAGCTGCCATGGGGGCCTAGAATAAACCGCTACACCGCCTGTTAATTTGGAAATTCTGTGACTGCTACAACGCCCGCGCTTGAGCAACCCTATTTAGACTTGATGAAAACCGTTTTGGAACATGGCGTTGACCGCCACGACCGCACAGGCGTGGGCACGCGCTCCGTGTTTGGCCATCAAATGCGTTTCGATTTATCGCGTGGTTTTCCGCTCATCACCACCAAAAAACTGCATCTGCGCTCTATCATTCACGAACTCCTATGGTTCCTGAAGGGCGACACCAACATCGCCTACCTAAAAGAGAACGGCGTACGGATATGGGACGAATGGGCAGATGACAACGGCGATCTTGGCCCCGTATACGGCTACCAGTGGCGTAGCTGGCCTGACCCCAATGGCGGCAGCGTTGACCAAATTGCCAAGGTGCTCGAGCAAATTCGCACTTCGCCACAGTCGCGCCGCTTAATTGTTTCCGCCTGGAACCCAGCCCAGGTGGATGAAATGCAGCTACCACCGTGTCACTGCCTGTTCCAGTTTTACGTTGCCGATGGAAAACTGTCTTGCCAGCTCTATCAGCGCAGCGCCGACATTTTCCTCGGCGTACCATTTAACATCGCTAGCTACGCCTTGCTACTGACCATGGTCGCACAGGTGACCGGCCTACAGCCGGGTGAGTTTATCCACACCCTAGGCGATGCGCACTTGTACAGTAATCACCTGGAACAGGCCAAAGAACAGCTTGGGCGCACCCCAAAGGCAGCGCCAAAGCTGGTACTTAACCCACAAATAGACGACCTGTTTGCGTTCCGTTTTGAAGATATTGAAATTGAGGCTTATGAGCCGCACCCGCATATCAAAGCAGAGGTGGCGGTATGAGCCAGCAAAACGATAGCTTCGATTTCCTGGTGCCCGTGGCAATGATTGTTGCCATGGCAAAAAACCGCGTGATTGGTGTAGACGGCAAGTTACCCTGGTACTTGCCTGAAGATTTGAAGTTTTTTAAGCGTATTACCCAGGCAAAGCCACTGGTGATGGGGCGTAAAACGTACGCCTCCATTGGCAAACCGCTACCTAACCGGCTTAATGTAGTGGTTACCCGTAACGCCGAGTTTTCCCACGAAGGCCTACGTGTATGCCACGACCTGCCCGCAGCGCTTGCGCTCGCCGACCAGCACGCCACCATTGAAGCGGCAGAAGAGATCATGGTAATGGGAGGCGGAGAAATCTACCGTCAAGCGCTACCCTTTGCTCAGCGGCTCTACATAACGGAAGTGGACATTGACGTAGAAGGCGACGCTACGTTTCCTGACTTCGACGCCAGCGAATGGCAAGAAGTACAGCGCGTAGCGGGGCAGCCAGCAGAAGGGCAGCCAAGCTACGATTTTGTGGTCTACGAGCGCATCGCCGACTGAAAAGGTCAAAGGAGAAGGCTATGGCCGCCAGCTTAATGAACATGTTGGATGATTTAGAAGCGCGTCTCGAGCGTACACAAGCTGAGCTGCAAGCCCTGCGCGAAGAAAATCAGCGGCTAAAGCAGCAATTGGCGCCGCAAGGTTCCCCAGAGCCAAGCGTGACAAGTCAGGAGGGGGCGACCACAGCTGAGGCCCAAAGCGAAGCAGCGCCTGATCCAGTTGCCCCTAAGGATGATGCGGTTGAGAAAGAAGTGCCCGTTCAAGAAGAGCTAGAGCAACAGACAGGTGAGAAGCATGAGCCAGCGCCAGAAGCACCCGCGCAGCTAACACCTGAATCAGGGCATAAAGAACAAAACGCGCCTGCTGAATTGGCGGATACAGTGCAAACGGATGAGTCTGCCCAGCCACCTTCGCCGCATGCGCTGCTTAATCAATGGTATGAACGCTACCCACAAGCGTTTTTTAAAGGCCATACCAAGCCACTCAAAGTAGGTATCCACCAAGACTTGGCCGAGCGTGAAGAGTGGTCCAATAAGCTCATTCGTCGCGCATTGGCCAACTACGTAAACCTTCCGCGCTATATAAAAGCGGTGCGTGTGGGAGCCGAACGGGTAGATTTAGACGGAAAGCCTGCTGGCAAGGTCGATAAAGAAGCCGCTCAGCATGCATCAGAAAAACGCGGCGAAAAGAAAGAGATCGAATCGCCTAAAAAGGCTCAAACCAAACCGAAGACAGCCACCCCAAAACCGCGTGAAGTGCTGGCAGAGCAGGCTGAGAAGGAAAAAAGCGAATCGCATAAGCCGCTTAGCTTGGAAGACAAGTTGTTAGGCCTACAGCAGAAATTCAAAAGCCGCTGAGACCGGGACGGGGCGCAGGGGTTCCATAAAAAAGTGCAAATAGTAAAGAAACACTGTTTTTTTCTATTGCGTTCCCTGGAATCCCAGTATAGAGTTTGTCCTGCGAGCATTGGACTATAACAAGGCTTAGTTGAGGACATGCCGCATACCACCGGGAAAAACCGGGGATGGAAAAAGAGCATGGCCCGCAAAAGCCACCTGCCGACTTATTAAGAGTCGAGCAGCAACGATCGAAACAGTATACGAGTTAAGGAACTTACATCATGAAAAAAACACTTTTAGCGACTGCTATCGTTGGCGCCTTGGGTGCCTCAGCTGCAGCACAAGCTGCAACTGTATATGACCAAGACGGCACCAAACTGGACGTCTATGGTCGTATCGCAATGGGTATCGCTGGCGGCGGCCCTGAGTACAACGGTGCCAACGAAGAAATCAATAACGACGCTGAATTTGTAAACGTTTATTCACGTCTTGGTCTGCGCATGAGCCACGACGTCTCTCGTGACCTGACCGCTTTTGGTCGTGTTGAGTGGCGTTTCAACGGTGATGAGAACGACACTGACAGTGGCTTCAGCGAAGTTCGTCAGAGCTACTTGGGTGTGCAGAGCGACCAGTTCGGTACGTTCCAAGCCGGTAACTTCGATAGCTTCTACAACCAGTTCGTTTCACTGCCGTTCGATGTTTACATCGACCGTGGTCTGGAATTCGCTGGTCACCGCAAGCAGTCGCGTGGCGACTCTATCGGTTACTACACGCCTGACCTGAGCGGTTTCACTGCCTTCTTGCAACTAAAGCACTACAGTGAGCGTGGCCTGACTGAAGCTCAGCAAAGTGAAGAAGGTTCAGTTATTGCACCGCAAGGTGGTGTTCGTTACGCACAAGGCCCGATCACCATTGGTCTGGGTTTTGTTGAAGACGTAGCACGCGTTGATGAAAACAGCGGCGGCAACGGTGGCGGCAATGGCGAAATGCTGTACGGCCTGATCGGTTCTTACGACTTCACTGACCAGTTCTCTGCGCGCCTGGGCTATGAAACTCGTGACGACAACGACATTCGTGGCGGTGGCTTTGACACCGTTGGCCTAGGTGGTACTTTCACCACTGGTCCTTGGGCATTTACAGCTGACGTTTACGACGTAAGCCCTGATAATGACGATAGCCGCACTTCTTGGGCCCTGGGTTCTTACTACAACGTCTCCAGCAACTTTGACGTGTTCCTAGAGCTGCAGCAAGCTGACCAGCAGTCAATCAACGTTACTGTTGATGGCCTAGATTCAGACATCACTGCTGACGGCGACGACATGTACTACCTGACTGGCGCACGTTACCACTTCTAAGCTTGGTTTAAATACCACGCTTAAAGGGTAAGCTGCCTAGCAGAACCAATAGAACCGGCCTCTAATGAGGCCGGTTTTTTTTGATTGGCTGTTTTTAATTGCGTGTATTTCTTAGCTAATTGACCTATGAATTAAAGGCCTAAGAGCATTTGAAAGAAAAACCACTCCATTTTAAATGTTACTTAATAACCTAAAGATAGGTATGTGAATCGATGGCATTACTTGTATGTGATAGGTTTTGGCGCGGTGGAAAACGTAGGGCGTGGCGGCGGTAACGGCGAAATGCTCTGTGGCCTGATGGAGCATATGGTCAATTCACCATGCGCTTAGGTGCTGAAGCGCAAGTCAACAGTGAAAGCTACGCGGGGGGTTAGAGACTCTTGGCCTAGGCGGTACCAATGCCATTGGGCAGAGTGGTCCTTTACAGCAAACTACTACAACGTAGAGCGTGACGAGAGCGAAGAGAGCAATGCCTGGGCAGTGGGGGCGTATTACAAGTTCTCCAGCGCATTTGATGTATTGTAGGAGCTAGCCGATGGTGATGCTCCAAATGTGCGACAGGAGAGCACTGCTGAAAGAATATATTGGCTGACTGGGGTACGCTATCATTTTTAAAGACACATTAGTGTAGAAGAGCGCAAGGCATAAAAATTCGAGCTCGTGATTTAAGACGTCCTCATCAAAAGGTGAAGGCGTTTTTTGGTAAATAACTTTTCTGCTATTAGCAGATTATCTCCAACTCCTTTCTCTAGTAATGGCTAGGGTGCATGGCTATGAATAAGTGGCGTTACATAAGTACATCCAAGCGGTATGATGACGGCCACTTTGCGGCATATAGTGGTTATCGAAATGGTGTAATTTAGCCTGTATGGGGTATAGAGGGCGGAGACCAAAGTATGCATATGAGCAAACATGGTAGAATTGACTCGCTCACTACTTAAGAGGAACTGGATATGGGGTCGAGCATGGAGAAAGTCACAGTAAAGCACTAGGGAGAGATTTGAAAATAATAACTAATACGCACTAAGTAAGAAAGACACGAGGCATATCACTGGCAGGTAGTATACGGAGAGAGAGTAATGAGGGATGTAAATAATCAACGTGAGGATGCCTTTAATAGGGCAGAAGATATAGGGCTCGCCGAGTTCGTTGTGTTGCTTTTAAAGCAGTGGAGAGTCATGGTGCTTACTATTTTTGTGGTAGTAGGCATAACAGCAATACTCATGTTTGCCAAGCCAGTAACTTATGATTATTCGACAATGTATGGTGTTGCTTCTTTTGAGACGACGGAAGGTCTAAAGCGTGGTGTTGAAACGCCAGAGGAAGTGATTGCTAAAATAGAAAATATTTTTCTTGAACAAGAGCGTCGCTCAATATTGACTGAAAGCGATACAGCTAGCTTACCTTTTGAAATGAATATTAGTAATCCAGATAATACGCTGTTGATAAGAATCACCAGTGTTGCCAGTGATGAACATCAGCCTTTGATTGAGCGCTTTCACAATGGGTTAGTAGCTGCATTAAAAGAAGACCAATCGAATCTTGTAGAAACATTGAGGCATAGCCTAGAGCAACAGCATGAAGCTTACTCTGAAGCATTGTCAGTTGCTCAGGAATCCTCGAGTGAAAGTGCAAGTGAACTCACTGCAAATTATCTAGAAAGAGTCTTTTTATTAGAACGACGTTTAGAGTCTATAAGTGAGGGTGACTCTGCACAGGTAGCGGTTAGAAGCCTAGAGCCAGTAGGTATTAGCAATAGTTTCATTTTGGCAGTAGGATTGATTCTGGCGATTATACTCGCACCTATGTTCGCTATGATTAGCATTTTTGTTAGAAAGGTAATTAATATTTTTAGAGAAAATAAGGTTTAATATTTTAAATATTCATATCTCGATCTATTTCAATCAATGTTCTGTTGGTTGAAATAGGTTGTTTTAAATGATTTTTAGGTATTGGCTAAACCAGTCAACAATGAATATGCTCGGGGCCATAAATGGATATTAGTCTTAAAAAATGCCTAAATATAATGGTTTTATGTTTTCTATTTCTTTGGCCTATTGTGGATACACTTAATGGATATCTGTATTATAGTAGCGCTTCTTTACCGAGTGTTTCAGCGCCTTATAAATCGCTAGGGTTTATTGGATTGGTCGTCCTTTTGTTAGTTTACAATGTTACTTTGTTTTTCAGGTTGTTTGTTTTTTCAGTCTTGTCAATAATCTGTATTGTTTATCACTATGTTGCATACGGGGGCGTTCTAGAAAGTATTACTTGGCTTGTGCGTGCATTATTAACAATAACACTGATTTTTTATATTATTGACGAAAATAAACGTAGTCATTTTTGGAGTAAAAGTAGGCTGGCTCAACTGATGCTGTTTTATTTTATGGTCATGGCATTTAATGTGTGTTTAGGGGTGTTTGGTGTAGGTGAATCGCAATACGCTGGCGGTATCGGTGGTAAGGGTTTTATTATTGCAGGTAATGAGATGAGTTACCTTATGCTTGTTTCTGCAAGTATAGTGCTAGTTCACTTGGCAGGCCGTTTCGGGTTTATCGGCTTATCAGTCATTTTTATTGCTTTATTGGTATTCTTTTTGATGAAGGCCACAAAAGTAGCAATATTAGGAATATGCTTATCCTATCTGTTTGTTTTAGTTCATCGTGGTTATTTTAAAGTAAAATATATTCCTACCCTCTATACTCTTTCTTTAATAGGTAGTGTTGTTGTAGCAATCTTAGGCTACCAATTCGCGATAGCGACGGGCTTGCTGGACAGAGTGGTCTATTTATATAGCTTACATGGTGGTTTGTGGGGGGCCTTGCTAAGCGGTCGAGTAACCTTTTTACAAGAGGCATTCAACGAATTGGTAGTTGGTTTTGGCTTCTATGACGTGCTCCTGGGCGTAGGCGTAGACCACATGGTAATAACGAAAGACCTATTGGTTGAAATCGATATAATTGACGTGTTCATGGCGTTTGGAATTGCTGGGCCATTGATATTTTATTTTCCATGGTTGCTAGGGTTTGTCTGGTCGTTCGAATTGCTCAAAGCGTGCCCTAGGAGCGGAGTCTGCTTTCTGTTCTTAACATTTATGTTTGTAGGGGTCAGCGTTACCGGTGGGCATGTAGTCAATTCAGGTATCGCATCCAGCGCGACAGCATTCTATATAAGTTATCTTTATTTGCTCAAAGAAGAGCAGAAAAAATTGCAGGGAGTAGAAGTATGAAAATTCTAATGGTGGCCTCTTTTGGAGGGCATTTTATACAGCTTAGACGCCTACATAGCCAGATTGTAAGTGAAGCTAAAAAAGAAGAGACATGCTTTAAATTTGCAACCACGGAAAAAGCAGTAGCTGTCGATAATGATGAAGCTCTCTATTTTCCCAATGTTCATCGCGGTAGCGGAGTGAAGGACATAGCCTCGGTTATCGGTAAAGCTTATAAGCTTTTGAAGATCACACAGCCGGATGCTGTGATATCAACGGGAGCACTTCCCGGTTTAATTGTATGCTTTATAGCAAAGCTGGCAGGCAAAAAAGTTATTTGGGTAGACAGTATGGCTAACTATCAAAAACTCTCTTTCTCAGGACGTATAGCAAAGTATTTTTGTAACGTTTGTCTTACACAATGGGAACACCTGGCTGACAACGATAAGCGTGTTACTTATTGGGGAAAGGTTCTATGATTTTTATTACGGTAGGCACTCAGTTACCTTTCGATCGCCTGTTAGAGTATTTTGCTGAATGGCAAAATCAGACGGGGTATTCTGAAAAAATGGTCGCTCAAGTAGGAAAAGGAAGCCAGTTTGTAAATTCACAAATTGAACTGGTTGAGACGTTAACCAGCGAGCAATACTACCAATTATTTTCCGAAGCGGACGGAATAGTGTCTCACGCAGGCATGGGCAGTATTCTTTCCTGCCTGGACTACGCTAAAAAAGGTGTCTTCTTGCCTCGCCAATACGCTTTGGGTGAGCACCGTAACGATCATCAGCTAGACACCGCCAATGCGTTTAAAGATAAATATCCAACGCTCACTTTCTGTACAGATAAAAATAATTTTTTCGAGGCAATGAATCAATTAATGTCTCATGAAAGTATTGCAACAGCATCGGAGGCTCCCCAACATAAAAATCAGCTTGGCCAGAATATTGTGGCCTATTTTGGCTTGAATGGGAGATGAGGGTGACACAATTACTGCTTTGGTCAAACATGTATCCAACGCGTTCGGCACCTTATTACGGTACCTTCGTGCGCTCTACGGAGCAGGCGTGGAGAAATGCATTAGGTACTGAAAACGTTAAGTTGGTCACTATCCGTGACAAGCCAACCAGTATCTTTAAAAAAGTTTTTTTTTACACGGAGCTACTGGTCAAGTGCTTTATGTCACTTTTTCAGATGCCTAAAAAATCAATTCTTGAAATCCATTATCCAGTTTATTTTTTGCCAGTATTATTATTGGCTAAAGTGTTTAAGCGTGAGCTGTTTTTAGTGTTGCGTTTTCACGGTAATGATTTAAAGCAGCTGACTAATTCCAAGCTGTTTATGAGTTTATTTCGTCGTATACAGGATCAGGTTGATCTATATGTCGTTCCTTCCGATTTTTATAGGAAAAGAGTCAGTCAAGAGTTAAACATTCCAATTGATAAGGTGATCAAAGTATTTCCTGATTGTGTAGGTGAAAAATTCAGCGATAAATCGCTAAACGACCCTGCCAATCACGACGATAGTTTTGTATTAGGGTTTGTTTCAAGGTTAGAGCCTAAGAAAAATTGCCATGAACTCATTGAGGCGTTTGCAAAATTAAATATTCCGAATGCTCGACTCGTGGTAGCAGGCGGAGGCTCGCAGCGTAATCATTTAGAAGCGCTGGCAGAACAGCTAGACGTATCTGATTCGGTAACGTTTTTAGGTGCTGTCCCACGTGACGATTTACCCAATATTATGTCGCATTTTTCGGTGTTTATTTTCCCCTCAATCTACGAAACAGAGAGCTTTGGTTTGGTCGCATTGGAAGCCTTGGCCTGCGGTGCCCCGGTTATTGCCAATGCCAACCTGGAAGCAGCCTCGGAGTACCTGGAGGTTGACCATAACGGTTACTTTTATAGCGGGGGAGTTGATGGGCTTTGCCTGGCTATTGAGTCATTTTATGCCTTGCCTGAAGCCAAAAAATCCGAGCTCGCTGCCAATGCGCGTAAAGTGGTGGAGCGATTTGATTATCAGCATGTATTTACCCAAGGCGTGGAAAAAATCCTAAGCTGTAGAGAAGGGTAACAAGGAGTATTCATGAGCATGATGCTGAATAGAGGTAAGTGGTAATGGGTAAGTCAAAGACAATGACGTTCTCTGAGCGTTACCCACCTCAGGTGGTGTTTCCCTTTTTTGATGTGTTCGCTATTTTTCTGGGTGGGTGGCTGGCCTACACGCTCCGTTTCGATGTTGTTGAGCTACATGAGCGGTACGTACTGGCTATCATCTGCATTGCGCTTCTCGTGCTGGTAATTAACAGCATGACAGGTAGTTACCGCCGTTGGCGGATTGTTCCGGTCTACCACATGCTGGGTAAATTAATGTTGGTGTGGGCAGCGGTGGGTATCACTGCGGCCTCTTTGATCTTTTTTGCTCATGCGGCAGGACGCTACTCTCGCCTCTGGATAGGAATGACGCTGGTCATCTCTTTTTTGATGGCGGGTGGTGCACGGTTGCTGGTTCAACTAGGCCTGCAGCACATCAGGGTGCGAGGAGGAGCAAGGCGCCCCGTTTTCCTGGTAGGCCCCGGGCAAAATGTACTAAATGTTGCTAAAGGCATACGTAGAGCAGCGTGGGAAGGGCATACCATTGCAGGGGTGGAGCGGTTAAAAGGACAGCCCAGTGATGAAAGTGTTGAGCGAATTGTGCGCCGCATTATTCATTCGCAAGCACGTGAGATTTGGATATGTGTACCATTAGAAATGGGGGAAACAGTCCGCCTGCTATTTTATGCCCTGCGTAATCATACCGCTGAAGTACGCTTCATCCCGGATTTCCAGGACATGCATCTCCTTAATCACAGGATGAGTGAAGTAGCGGATCACTACGCGATTGATCTCAGTGTTACCCCTATGAGCGGAATGTCGCGATTTTTGAAGCGCTCTGAAGATATTGTCATTGGCTCTCTCATATCGTTGCTGATTTTGCCGGTATGTCTCGCTATTGCAATAGCAATAAAGGTGAATTCGCCTGGACCGGTGTTATTTAAGCAGTATCGTGAAGGATCAAATGGACGCTGTTTCAAGGTCTATAAATTCCGTTCTATGCACGTGCACAGAGAAGAGAGTGGTCAGGTTACCCAGGCAAAAAAGAATGATAGCCGTATCACTCCAATAGGTGCCTTTTTGAGGCGCACCTCATTAGATGAATTACCCCAGTTCTACAACGTTCTTCAAGGTCGTATGTCTATTGTTGGACCACGTCCTCATGCGTTAGCGCACAACGATCAATACAAAAAACTGGTCGAATCTTACATGCGCCGACACAAGGTAAAACCTGGTATTACGGGGTGGGCGCAAGTGAATGGGTTACGAGGTGAAACCGACACGCTCCACAAAATGCAGCGCCGGGTAGAACATGATCTTTGGTATATTGATAACTGGTCGTTTTGGTTGGATCTAAAAATTATCTTTTTGACTATTTTTAAAGGATTTATCAATAAAAACGCATATTGAGCTCGTCATCTCAGACGGCATTTTGATACCTAAACTGACAAAGTTAGTGTGGTAGCATATCCCGCTTTATGCGCTAGGCACGGTTGCTCAGCACTGAATGGCTAACAGGATGCTGTCTGGATGTTTTTTCCCTCTCCTTCTCCGACTACCCAAGTGGACGCTACGGCCAAAAAAAGCTGGTTAACGAGCTTGGCCGTTTTCCTGTTCGGCGCCATCGCACTTGTGGTGCCAAGTGGCTACTCTTTTGGCGCCTCGATACTCATGTTGGCAGGGTTAGTTTTGCTCGTTAGCGGGCGCTTACCTTCACTCTCAAAAGAAGATGGTTGGGTCATAGGGGCACTTATAGCCTATGCGACCGTCTCAATAGCAGAGGTGTGGTGGGACGCCCAGGGGAGCCGCGGCCTTGATAAACCCATCCGGTTTATATTAGCCATACCTGCACTATTGTGGGTAATGCGGTACCCGCCTAGGTTCGCTTTTCTATGGAGTGGTTTCGCGTTCGGCGCAATAGCGACAGCCGGCTGGGCCAGCTGGCAAAAATTTGTTGAAGGTGCCTGGCGGGCGGGCGGCTACACCCAAGTGATCCAGTTTGGCAATCTCAGTATGTTACTAGGTGTGCTCTGCTTGGCCGGGCTTGGATGGGCCGCCGTTCAGAATAGGCGGAACATGTGGGTAATCATTCTGTTACTCGGCGCGTTGGCAGGTATTCTAGGCTCGGTGTTATCTGGCAGCCGAGGTGGTTGGGTAGGATTTCCAATTGTCTTATTGGTGCTCTTTCGCGCTTATGGAAACAGCTGCACCACGTGGTTAAAGATACTCATTGTTAGCGTCATTGTGGCAGGTGCATTGACCGTGTACGCACTACCTCAATCTGGCGTTCAGTACAGAGTCCATCAGGCTATCAATGAAATAAGCCTGTATGTGTCAGAACAGGATAGTAGCACCTCGGTAGGGGCGCGTTTTGAAATGTGGCGGGGGGCTGCAAATCTCATACAGCAAAAACCACTTTTTGGCTGGGGAGAGAACGGTTATCAGCAAGGCATGGCAGAACTGACTGAAAATAATGTCATCCATAGCAATGTATTAGAATATAGCCACGCACATAATGAATTCATCGATACCTTTGCCAAGCGCGGCCTCATTGGGCTTGCTGTGCTTTCACTACTTTATCTGGTGCCGTTGAGATTGTTTGGTGAGTATTTGAGGCATGCCAATTTGGAAGTACGCTCGGTGGCGGCAGCTGGTGCCTTGCTTCCCGTCACCTTTATTGATTTCGGGCTAACTCAGGTCTTTTTAGGCCACAATAGCGGGGTTATGATGTATGCCTTTTTGCTGGCAATCTTATGGGGCATTCACTCCGCGCACCGCAGGCAGTTAACCTAGAATGCTAGAGCTTGATAATGCTTAGAATGTTTTCCAAAGCACTATTACGCTTGCGCGAATGTATATAAACAGCCGTCCATTAAAAATGGTCGGCTGTTTAATTAGAAAAGCTCAACTCTATCGAGAGGCTGTAGCTCTTCATGATGTGGAGTAGCCGTTTTACTCAGAGGCTATATAACAATTTATCGAAGCGACTGCTTAAAAATTAGTTGATTTACATTAAGAATTTCCTATCAAGGTAGTTTCAATGAATATCTTAGTAACAGGTGGCGCAGGGTTTATCGGTTCAGCGGTGATCCGCTACCTGATTGAGGAGACCGAACACGCGGTGGTGAATGTCGATGCATTGACCTACGCCGGTAATTTAGAGTCGCTCACATCGGTGGAGAGCAGCGAACGCTACACCTTTGAAAAGGCCGATATTTGCGATGCCGACAGCATGGGGGCTATTTTCGAGCGCCACCAGCCAGATGCCATGATGCACTTGGCCGCAGAGTCCCACGTAGACCGCTCCATTGATGGTCCTGCCGCGTTTATTCAAACCAATATTGTCGGCACCTACACGCTGCTGGAGGCGGTTCGTCACTACTGGAAAGGCCTGCAAGCAAGCGCCCCTGGAAAAGCCAGCGCTTTCCGCTTCCACCATATCTCGACCGATGAAGTGTACGGCGATCTGGAAGGCCCGGAAGACCTGTTTACCGAAGAAACCCCCTACGCCCCCAGCTCGCCTTATTCCGCCAGTAAGGCAAGCTCAGACCATCTGGTTCGCGCATGGCACCGTACTTACGGTCTGCCGATACTGGTCACCAACTGCTCTAACAACTACGGCCCTTACCACTTCCCTGAAAAACTCATCCCGCTGATGATCCTGAACGCCCTGGCGGGCAAGCCACTGCCGGTGTACGGCAATGGCCAGCAGGTACGCGACTGGCTATATGTAGAAGACCACGCCCGCGCTCTGGTCAAAGTCGTCACGGAAGGCGTTATCGGCGAAACCTATAACATCGGTGGGCATAACGAGAAGGCAAACCTTGAAGTGGTCGAAACGCTATGCGACCTGTTGCAGGAGTTGGTGCCAGCGGAAAGTAACTACCGCGATTTAATTACGTTCGTACAAGACCGCCCAGGCCACGACCTACGCTACGCCATCGACGCCAGCAAGATCGAACGCGAGCTAGGCTGGAAACCACAAGAAACCTTCGAGACCGGGCTTCGCAAAACCGTTCAGTGGTACCTCTCTAATGAATCCTGGTGGAAACGCGTTCAAGACGGCAGCTACCAGGGCCAACGACTAGGCAGTTTGTAAGAGGTAAGGCACAAATTCGTAGCGTGTGGTAAGCGGAGCGCACCCGCGGGTGCAGCGCGGAGCGGTGCTAAATGCATGAGTCTCCCACGCGCTCTATAAAAGGATTTCCAATGAACATCTTAATTACCGGCGGCAACGGTCAGGTGGGCTTTGAATTACGTCGTCAATTGGCAACGCTGGGTGAAATTCTAGCGCCCAATCGCGCTAAGTTAGATCTGGCTGACACCGGTGCAGTTAGTGCTTACCTAAACCAACACCAGCCAGACTTAATCGTTAACGCGGCAGCCTACACCGCCGTCGATAACGCCGAATCCGACCAGGCAATGGCAACGCGTCTAAACGCTGAGCTGCCAGCTCAGTTGGCGGAATACTGCCAGCAGCGGGGCGGTTGGCTAATCCATTACTCCTCGGATTATGTCTACAGCGGCGAAGGCGCCGCTCCCTGGCAGGAAAACGATGCCACCGGGCCATGCAATGCTTACGGCGCGACCAAGCTAGCCGGTGATGAGGCGGTGGCCAATAGCGGCTGTAAATACCTGGTTTTTCGCACTAGCTGGGTTTACAGCGCATTTGGCAAAAGTTTTTTAGGTACCATGCTACGGCTAGGGGCTGAGCGCTCAGCATTAAGCATTGTGAGTGACCAAATTGGTGCGCCCACTCCTGCACGCCTGATTGCACTCGTCACCCAGCAGGCGTTAGCAACGATGAATAACACGAAAACCGCCAACGACCTGGCAAGTGGTGTGTATCATCTCGCCCCAACGGGCGAAACCAGCTGGCACGGGTTTGCCTGTGAGATATTCCAGTTAGCCAAACAGGCCGGATTGCCGATGGCGATTATCCCAGAACGCGTCGCGGCCATCCCCACAGCAGAGTACCCAACTCCGGCTGCCCGCCCACTGAATTCTCGGCTAGCCGTGGATAAGATAGAAACAGCATTAGGAATTCAAATGCCCAGTTGGCAACAGCAGTTGGCGCTTACCGTGGAAGAAATAGCAAGCTCGCGTTAGTGGTCGAGCAAGGAGCAAGGAGCAACAACGATGCAACGTAAAGGCATAATTTTAGCGGGAGGCAGCGGCACCCGCCTGCACCCCATCACGCGCGGCGTTTCCAAACAGCTACTGCCAATTTACGACAAGCCGATGATCTATTATCCCATCTCGGTATTGATGCTGGCAGGTATTCGCGAAATCCTGATTATCTCCACGCCGGAAGACCTGCCCCAATACGAAAACCTGCTCGGCAATGGTGACTCCTTCGGTGTGCGCTTTGAGTACGCTATACAGCCCAGCCCCGATGGGCTCGCCCAAGCGTTCCTCATTGGCGAAGAGTTCATTGGCGATGCACCGGTCTGCCTAGTATTGGGAGACAACATCTTCCACGGCCAGCACTTCTCAGACCAGCTCAAGCGTGCTTATGCCCAGGCAAGCGGCGCCACAGTGTTTGGTTATCTGGTCAAAGACCCGGAACGCTTTGGCGTAGTGGAGTTTGATGAAGATGGCACCGCCGTCTCCATTGAAGAGAAACCCGCCAAGCCCAAATCACCGTATGCGGTGACCGGCCTCTACTTCTACGACAACGACGTAGTGGAAATCGCCCGCCAAGTGAAACCCTCCGAGCGCGGCGAGCTGGAAATCACCAGCGTCAACAACGCCTATCTAGAGCGCGGCGACCTGCGCGTTGAACGGTTAGGGCGCGGCTTTGCGTGGCTGGATACCGGCACCCACGACAGCCTGCTGGAAGCCAGCCAGTACGTGCAAACCATCGAACACCGCCAAGGCCTGAAAGTCGCCTGCCTGGAAGAGATCGCCTGGCAGCAAGGCTGGCTAACTGATAAAGAGCTGCGCGAAAGCGCTAACGCCCTGGCCAAAACCGGCTACGGCCAATACCTGCTACACCGTCTAGATGCGAAAGGAGGCCACTAATGCTCGTTGAAAAAACCTCCCTGGCCGAGGTGGTGATCTTAACCCCCAAGGTATTCGGCGATGAGCGCGGCTTCTTCATGGAAAGCTTCAACCAACAGGCGTTCGAAGACGCCACTGGCTGTAAGCGCAACTTCGTGCAAGACAACCACTCCCGCTCCCGCCAGGGCGTGCTGCGCGGCATTCACTACCAGTTGGAACAGCCCCAGGGCAAACTGGTGCGTGTCGTGCACGGCAGCGTATGGGATGTTGCCGTCGATTTACGCCGCGATTCTGCGCAGTTCGGCCAGTGGGTAGGGGTCGAGCTCTCTGCTGAAAATAATCGCCAGCTGTGGGTACCCGAAGGCTTTGGGCACGCCTTTGTAGTGATGTCTGAAACGGCTGACTTTCTCTATAAGACAACCGATTTCTACCACCCGGCATCTGAGCGCTGCATTCGCTTTGACGACCCGGAACTAGGTATCGAATGGCCCGTACTGCCGGTGCCGTTTGCGCTTTCTGAAAAAGACCAAGCGGGCAGTGCCTTCGCGTCAGCGGATGTATACAGCTAGTCGTAATCGCTATCGCTAACAAGCGGAAAGGCGCATTATGCCCACGCCACGCTGGCTTGCCAGTGTGGCGTTTTTTATACCTGTTTATTCATACCTTTTTGTTTGTACTTTTTATATTCCTCTGCGCTCACGCCGTTAAGCTGATGAAAACTAACCTTTTCAACTCGTAAGTTAAATTAGCGAGTTGTACAAGAGTTGTCGATGTAGAGGCGACAACGGTATTCCCCTACAATGGCGGCCTGGTGTAAGGAGAGTTCGTTCAACGCCCCACCTAATTCACCCGCACAGAAAGAGTAGGGCAAGGGAATACGCCCGTTACAATCCCTGGGCGGTAGCGTGCCTTTAATTTGGAATTTACTATGCCATTATCACAACGTTCATTGGTGTCGCCAGCTCGCATGCTGCTGGCGGCGCTCAGTCTTGTCATGGTTAGCGGCTGTGCCTCATACCCCTCCGGCTCGGGCCAGCAAGAAGCACAATATGTACTCAGCAATGACCCCGCCACGTTGCTACAAGACCCCACCCTCAACGACTTTCTGAGCAAGGCCCCGGCAGGCGCAGTGCTCAACCTGGTGCAAAGCCCGTGGGGTGATAACGTCGAAATTGTAACCGACGCCGCCTACTTGGCCGCCAGTGGTCGCGAATGCCGCAAGCTGCAGGTGATCGGAGCGGCAGGAAACACCGCCCGCGCGGCCCTGGTGTGCAAAACGCCAAACGGCTGGGTTAATCAACGCGTTGTGGCGCAAACAACACAAGGGCGCATGTAATGAACGTTATCGCCAAATTTACCCCCGCTTCACTAAAGCAAACGCTGGCCGTTGCCTCGCTGGCTCTCGTCAGTAGCTTCACGGTAACCACCGCCTGGGCGCAGTCACTCAGCCTTTCCGACAGCATTTTGCCCCAGCAAAGCGGCCAGCAGGGTGCTGGCGCCGAAGCCCAGCAGGAAGAGGTTAACGACACGCCCCGTGCAGACTGGCGCAGCGGCACCTATGGCCCGGTCTCACTGCCCCAGCAGAACCCAGATGCGCTGCCACCGTTTGGTGCCAACCTGTTTACCGGCGGCTTTCGTGGCGCTATGGGCGATGGTCTGAATCCGGATTACCGCATCAAGCCCGGCGACCAGGTCACCGTACGTGCCTGGGGCGCGTTCGAGTTTGACCGCGTGCTGCCGGTGGATGCCCAGGGCAACATCTTCATTCCCGGTTCCGGCCCGCTGAATGTAGAAGGTCAAAGCAGCCAGCAAGTCGATAACAGCGTGCGCAGCGCGATTACCTCCGTCTACCCGGATAACGTAGAGGTCTACACCAACCTGCAAGGCGTTCAGCCGGTAGCGGTGTACGTCACCGGCTATGTTGAAAACCCCGGCCGCTATGCAGGCACCCCCAACGACTCGCTGCTCTACTTCCTAGATCAAGCTGGCGGCATCGACCAAGACCTGGGCAGTTATCGCCAAGTGCGGGTGGTGCGTAACGACACCACCGTCGCCACGGTCGATCTTTATGACTTCCTGCTCAATGGCAGTATTGCCCGCCCGCAATTCCAGGATGGCGACACCATCGTGGTGGAAGAACGCGGTCCGGCGATTGCCGTCGGCGGCGATGTGCACCGTGAACACCGCTATGAGCTAATCGGCAACCAGCTAAGTGGTGCCGAGCTAGTCAACTTGGCACGCCTGAAGAGTGGTGTTTCCCATGTACTGCTGCGTGGTGACCGTGAGGGTGGCCCCATTGCCCAGTATTTCCCCATTGATATGTTCTACGGCCAAACGATTCGCAGCGGCGATGAAGTGCTGTTCAGCTCCGACCAGCGCAGCGAAACCATCGTGGTAGAAATAGAGGGTAGCTACTACGGCCCCTCGCGCTACGCACTACCCAGGGATGTCCACCTGAGCGAACTGCTGGATGCCATCGCCGTGCCGGAAAACATGACGGCCGTGGAAAGCATTTCAATCAAGCGGGAAAGTGTTAAAGAACAGCAAGCGCAATCCCTTGAAGACAGCTTGCGACGCCTGGAAACCACCTATCTCGGCGCGCCTTCCAGTACCAATGAAGAAGCCGCCATTCGAGTTCAGGAAGCCCAGTTGATTCAAGACTTCATCGCACGCGCCAGCGAACTGGAGCCCAGTGGCCGTCTGGTTGTGGCCTACGATGGTCGGATTTCCGATATTCGCCTGCAGGATGGTGATGTAGTCACCATTCCTGAAGTCAGCGACTCCATGCTGATCAGTGGGGAAGTGCTAGTGCCCCAGGCAGCGGTTTACCGCCCCGGCATGAGCGTGATCGATTACATCGAAGGCGCGGGTGGCTTTACCGAGCGTGCGGATGACGACCACATTCTGATAGTGCGCCAGAACGGCGCGGTCGAGAACGCCCGCAACGTCAACCTGCGCCCCGGCGACGAAATTCTGGTCATGCCTGCAGCGCCCACCCACAACCTGCAGCTAGCCTCAACGCTTACGCAAATCCTTTACCAGATAGCTGTGGCAACCAAAGTAGCGGTTGATCTGTAATACCGGGAGAAACGTGAGGCGTGAGGGGTAAAGAAAAGCCCCTAACCCCTCACGCCTCACAATTGACACCTTACATAAGCAAAAAGTAACACTATGGAAAACTTAAACGCTCAGCCTCAGCCACGGGGAGCCCGCACGCCGTGGCAGGTAACCCGCAGCGTGTGGTACGCCATGTTCATGCGAGAAGCAATCTCGCGCACTATGGCTGATCGTATGGGCTGGTTTTGGATGGTGTTTGAACCCGTTGCTCTAGTAGGCATCATGGTCGGCATCCGTAGTTTTGTCAGTGGCGACCAACTGATATCCAATGCACCTTTTGTTCCCTGGATGATTGCGGGAATGATGGGCTTCTTCCTGGTACGTGAAGGCATGATGCGTGGCATGGGGGCGGTAGAGGGTAACAAAGCCCTGTTTGCTTACCGGCAAGTGCAACCGGTAGACCCTGTATTGGTGCGCAACTTCCTGGAAGGCATGCTAAGAAGTTTCGTATTCCTGATCTTTATTGTCGGTGGCTTGATGCTTGGGTTGGACATGTACCCTGACAATGCGATTAGGGCAATGGGCGCTTGGTTGTCGCTGTGGTGCCTCGGTATTGGGCTTGGTTTGGTTACATCAGTCGCATCAGCTCTAGTGCCGGAGGTGGGCAAAATTATAAAGATGCTGTCGTTACCGCTACTGATCATCTCAGGGGTAATTCTGCCGCTCAACAGCCTACCTCATTGGATGCTGGAATATTTAATGTTGAATCCCATCCCCCATGGCCTGGAAACCCTACGTCTTGGTTTTTTTGAAAATTACCACGTGGTCAACGGCGCTAGCATGCTTTACTTCTGGCTATTTACATTTTCGCTTATTGCTCTGGGGCTGTTAATGCACCTGCGCTTTATTGATCGGTTAAAGGCACAATAATCCATGCAACGTTCGTTACGCCGTTTTGTCAAAAAATCGCCACACTGGGCTGTGGCGATAGTCGCAATTGTCTTGGTCTCCTTTTATTGGTTTGTTTGGGCTCAGGATCGTTATGTTTCACGGGCCACGGTGGTGTTGGAAAGCCCGCAAGTGGCCGCTCCTGAAATCAGTTTGTCATCATTAATGGGCGGTGGTGGCGGTAATACCAAAGATCTGCTGCTGCTACGTGAGCACTTGCTCTCAGTAGATATGCTGCGCCGCCTGGATGAAGAGCTCAATATTCGCGAGCACTACACCGAGCACGGCGATATTTTCGCCAAGCTGGGAGACCGTGATGCCCCAATCGAAGACTTGCACGAATACTACCTGCGTCGGGTTGAGGTAGAGCTTGATGAGTATGCAGGCGTGCTGAATATTCATGTGGAGGCTTACACACCTGAGTTTGCCCATCAAATGACCACGCTGCTGCTGGAAGCGGGCGAAGACCACATGAATGAAATGGGCCACCGCCTAGCAGACGAGCAGGTACACTTTCTAGAACGGCAAATGGTGCGCCTTGATGAACGCTTTACTGAAACCCGTCAGGCGTTACTGGAGTATCAAAACGAGTACGGGCTAGTGTCACCAACGGATACCGTGGCGAGCATCAACCAGGTGGTGGCAACGCTGGAAGCAGACTTGGCTCGTTATCAAGCACAGCGAAATGCTTTGGCAAGTTACCAAAGCTCCCAGTCTCCTGAGTTGCGTAATATAGAACGTAATATCGCAGCACTGCGTGACCAGATCATCGAACAGCGCGACCGTATCGCCCAGGCATCGGGTGATTCGCTCAACAGCGTTTCTGCCGAGTATGAAACGCTAGAGCTACAGGCGAAGTTCGCCCAGGAAACTTACTCCAGCGCACTCGCCGCACTGGAAAACACCCGCTTAGAAGCAGCCCGCCAGCTCAAGCAAGTAAGCGTACTGCAAAGCCCGCTAATGCCGGAATATCCCACAAAACCCGACCGGCTCTACAACAGCAGCGTATTCGCCATCATTACCATCTTCCTAGCCTTCATCTTCAGCATGCTGATGATGATCATCAAGGATCACAGGGATTGATGTGTGAATGGTCAAGGGATTCGTAGCGCGTGGTAACGAGTCAGCGAGGAGCGGGCAACGAGGCACCCGCGGATGCGGTGTGACGACGCCCAGCGGCGTGCAACTCAACCCCACAGCTGCCACAAACGGGTACTCGAAAGCACCTATAGCAATCGAAATCACCCAGACTGCCGCCAGCGACGAGCCGCCGTGGAGCAAGCACTCGCTAACGACGGCATGGTGATGGTGCCAGCGTTTAGTGTTGGTCGTACCCTAGAACTGCTGTATGAACTAGAAACCATTATTCATCAAGCGCGCTCTCTCCAGTGGCAGTCGCTGGAAATCATTGTGGATTCACCGCTAGCCGCACGCTTTACCAAGGTGTACCGAGAGCTAAAACCTTACTGGGATAAAGAAGCCCAAAGCCGCCTGCGCAGTGGCTGCCATCCGCTCACCTTTGCCAACCTCTGCACGGTGGATAGCCATGCTGAGCGATGAACGCCATCAGGTATTGTTTGTAGGCTACCAAGGCGTAGGCATCTCAGAGCGTCTGGATAAGCATCGATGACGCACGAATCGATATAAAAGCAGGCGTGACCTCCATCAGCGGCTACTCCACACACGCTGATCAAAAGAGCTGATCAACTTCGTAAAGCGTATGCGCCGCTGGCCCCACACCATTCGTTTAGTGCATGGGGAACAAACCGCCCGCAGTGCGCTCAAACATGAGCTAGAAACGATATACGCACGTAAGGGCAGGAATGTGAACGTAATCACTTCCCCGTAGCGCGTGGTAACGAGCGAAGCGAGGCACCCGCGAAAGAAGACGCGGAGCGGCTTCCAAAGGTGCCAGTTTGAACCACCAATGGCCTCCAAACCCCAATGATCGAAATTCGTAATCTCTACAAGCGATACCACAATCACCACGGCAGCGATTGGGTACTCAAGGACATCAACCTAACGATCCCCACCGGGGTGAGCGTGGGCTTGATCGGTGCCAACGGTGCGGGTAAATCCACGCTGCTGCGCCTAATCGCCGGTATGGATACGCCAGAGCGTGGTGAAGTGATTCGCCACAGCCGGGTTTCCTGGCCAGTAGGGCTCTCAGGCGGTATGCAGGGCAACATGACCGGGCGGCAAAATGTGAAATTCGTGGCCCGAGTACAAGGTAGTGGGCCAGAAGAGGTAAAGCGCGTTATCAAGTTTGTAGAAGACTTCGCCGAAATCGGCAGCTCATTCGATGAACCGATTCGTACCTACTCATCGGGTATGAAATCGCGTATCTCTTTTGGCCTTTCGCTGGCATTCGATTTCGACGTGTACATCTCAGACGAAGCCACCGCCGTAGGCGACAGGGCGTTTAAGGCCAAAGCTAAAGATCTGTTTAATTCAAAGATCGGCCAAGCTTCATTGATCATGGTTTCTCACGGTGAAGGTATCTTGAAAGATCTTTGTCAAGCGGGACTCTATCTAAAGCAAGGTAAGGCCCATTGGTACGACGATATTAATGAAGCAATTGAAGCTTACCATGCGGATTCGGATGCCAAGAAAAATGGCACCGCATTACCGCCAGATGTGCCGAGCGCCCGTAGGTATCTGCAAGACTGCCACGCAACGCTAAAAGCGGCCCAGGAAGCCTTAACGGAATTTCAAGAGCAGGATGCACCACCTCAGGATATAGCCGCCGCTAAAAACGAAGTTCAAAAAGCGGGCAAGGCTGCCCGTGAGGCACGGGAGCATCTTGAGGCGCTGCAAGAATTGCAGCGAGAGGAAAAGCGCAAATCAGCATGATGAAAATAGCCCTATATAAAAATGAAAGACCCGTTACAGCTAGCTATGTGAGTAATTGTTACTTTTCGCAAGGCTTTATGAGTGACATTTTTACTTTTGTTAAGTATCATTTGTCACTTGAAATTAGTGATTCTTATGTATTTGTATTTTAGCTATAAGTAAAAATAATATTTGAACTGCACTACTCCTAATAAAAAATTCGGCCAACGCTAGCTCATAACCGCTTAATTATTGGAGGCAATAGTGAAAGAAATTGAAGCAGTGAAGCTTCTATCCTCATCAAAATTATTTGACGAGAAATGGTACAAGGAGTGTTATCCGGACGTGGAAATGGCCGGTATGCCACCAGCTTTACATTACCATAAATATGGATGGTTGATGAGGCGAGATCCTTCTCAAAATTTTTCAAGCGAAAGATACATTGAAAGCAATAAAGATGTGAGAAAAATTAATCCTCTTTTGCACTATCTAACAATCGGTGAGAAAGAAGGGCGTAAAAAGTACTCCTCATCAGTCAAGGTAGATAGTTCAAAGTCGATTAACCGTACATATAACATTGTTAATGGTGTTGCTGACAATGTTTCGATTCAACTAGAAAAAACACAGTCTTCACTTGAATATTATTTTCAGCGCTGCCAAGAGCTTGAGTTCGAAAAGCTAGACCGCTAAATTTTTTATAAAGGTAGAGTTATGAAGGTTCTTACAGTATTTGGTACGCGCCCTGAAGCCATTAAAATGGCCCCGCTGGCACTACAGTTAGCAACGGACGAGCGCTTTGAATCCAAGGTATGTGTGACGGCTCAGCACCGTGAAATGCTGGATCAAGTATTGGATCTTTTTGAGCTTAAGCCAGAATATGATCTGAATATTATGAAGCCTGGGCAAGACCTTAACGATGTTACATGTGGCATACTTCAAGGGTTAAAACCCGTTTTGGAGGAGTTCAAACCGGATATTGTCCTGGTGCATGGTGATACCGCCACAACGTTTGCCACAACCCTAGCCTGTTATTACCAGCAAATACCGGTTGGTCATGTTGAAGCTGGCTTGCGGACTGGGAATCTATATTCACCCTGGCCTGAAGAGGGCAACCGTAAACTGACAGGTGCATTGGCAGCCGTTCATTTCGCCCCTACTGATACATCCAAGCAGAATTTATTGAATGAAGGTATTGACCCTTCATCGATTCACGTAACGGGCAATACCGTTATTGATGCCCTACTAGAAGTAGTTGAAAAACTGAAGAATAACCCCGCATTAACAACCGAGCTTGCTGCGCGCTTCCCGATGCTGGATAGCAGCAAACGCCTTGTATTAGTAACCGGCCACCGCCGTGAAAGTTTTGGCGGCGGGTTTGAACGTATTTGTCAAGCATTAGTGGATACGGCTAAAGCACACCCCGAAACGCAGATTCTTTATCCGGTTCACTTAAACCCGAATGTACGTGAACCCGTTAATCGTTTATTGGCGGATGTACAAAACGTTTACCTGATCGAGCCGCAAGACTACCTTCCCTTTGTATATTTAATGAATCAAGCAGCCATAATTTTGACTGACTCGGGTGGTATTCAAGAGGAGGCGCCCTCTTTAGGCAAGCCGGTGCTAGTGATGCGTGACACTACTGAGCGCCCTGAAGCGGTTGACGCAGGTACGGTTAAGCTAGTGGGTACTGATGTAGCCACCATAACGGAAGCGCTGAATACATTACTAACCGATGAAGCGGCTTATAACTCAATGAGTTATGCGCACAACCCTTATGGTGACGGCAAAGCCTGCCAGCGTATTCGTGATGCTTTAAGTAAAAAATAAGCGCTTCTCTTTATGAGGTGGGGTTACACCTCACTCCTAACTATTCACTATTTACGGTTAAAATTATGAAATTTGAAACGATCTCTATGATTGGCCTGGGCTACATTGGTCTCCCGACGGCGGCTGTATTTGCTTCACGTAAACAAAAAGTTATTGGTGTTGATGTTAACCAGTTTGCCGTCGATACCATTAATAATGGTGAGATCCACATTGTTGAGCCTGAGCTAGATATCATCGTTCACGCCGCTGTCAAACAAGGTTATTTGCGTGCTACGACCACCCCAGAGCCTGCAGATGCCTTTATGGTGGCAGTGCCTACGCCTTTCAATACAGATGAAAACGGACAAAACCATAAAGCTGACCTTAGCTATATCGAAGCTGCTAGCAAAGCAATTGCCAAGGTGCTTAAGCCTGGCAATTTAGTCGTGCTGGAATCGACTAGCCCAGTGGGCGCTACTGAAAAAATGGCAGCGTGGTTAGCCGAAGCACGCCCTGATTTAACCTTCCCGCAGACTCACGGTGAAGCTTCCGATATTCGTATTGCTCACTGCCCTGAGCGTGTACTCCCGGGCCATGTTATCCGTGAACTGGTAGAGAATGATCGGGTTATTGGCGGCATGACAGGCAAGTGCGCAGAAGCAGCATGCGCGTTATATGAAATTGTAGTGGAAGGCGAATGTGTACCGACCACCGCACGAACAGCGGAAATGGCCAAACTGACTGAAAACAGTTTTCGTGATGTCAACATTGCGTTTGCGAATGAGCTTTCAACTATTTGCCATGAGCTAGATATCAATGTGTGGGAATTGATTTCACTAGCAAACCGCCACCCACGCGTCAATATTCTGACTCCAGGAGCAGGGGTAGGCGGCCACTGTATAGCAGTAGACCCTTGGTTTATTGTTGATTCATGCCCGGAACAGGCGAAGATCATTCGTGCCGCACGTGAAGTGAATGATGCCAAACCACTTTGGGTATTAGAGCGTGTAAAAGAAGCGCTTGAGTATTACCACCAACAACACCCTGATGCAAAGCGTAGTGAACTAACCGTCGCGTGCCTGGGCCTAGCTTTTAAACCGGATATTGATGACTTGCGTGAAAGTCCGGCGCTAGGCATAGCAAAACATATAGCGTCGTTAGGTTGCCGTGTTCAAATTGTAGAGCCGAACATTAAAGCCCTACCCAAATCATTAGATTTACCCAACGTTGAACTAGCATCTTTGGAAGAGGCGCTAGCACAGTCTGATGCAATGTGTGTACTGGTTAAACATAAATCGTTTATTAAAAATGCCGAAAATGTTCGTTCAAAAGAATCCGTCATTGATGCGGTAGGACTGTTAGGCTAAACGCTTTAAAAGTTGGATGTTTAACCATTTTTTTGTATGTACATTACCTTATTGGATGCCCATGGACGAACTGCTTCATTACGCTGAAAAGTTAGCTGCTCAACCTACACTGCCATTATACACTTCGATTGTAGGACGAATTGCATACATTATTAGTCATGGTAAAAGCTATGCAAATAACGGCTATGCCATTAGAAGTCAAATGGTGGCGAAATCACTCCAAAGCATGGGTTACGAACCACTGTGTATGGTTAGGCAAGGTAGGCCTTGGGAGCTAGGGGTTAAGCGAGATGAAATCAAGCCAGTAGTCACAGTTGACGATGTTCGCTATATCCATAGTAGGTGGCCAGAAGACGAAACGCCTAGTGATGAAAAAGTACAGCTAGAGCTGAGCGTCAACCGATATGTCGAGCTTTTCAAAGTGTACCGGCCAAGTGCGGTTATGGCCGCTTCTAATTGGATTGTCGGTTTACCTGCATGGGTGGCGGCAAAACGTCTAGGCATCCCTTTTTATAATGAAGTGCGTGGGTTCTGGGAGCTTTCCAAAGCGGCTAGAGAGCAGAGCTACCAAAATAGTAGTGAGTTTGAAAAAGAAAAACAAAGAGATACGTTTGTTGCTACTAAAGCAGAAACAATATTTACACTAAATAGCTTGATGAAGAGTGAGCTAAGCGAAAGGGGGGTGGCAGAAAGCAAAATTTCAATTCTGCCGAATGCTTTTGAAGAACATCCAGAGTTAAAAAAAGCTAGCGTTGAACTAAAAAAAGAATTAAATATCGGCGAAGAAAAAGTGTTTGGCTATGTCGGGAGTTTTAATGAGTATGAAGGGCTTGATGTACTTATTGAAGCTTGCAACAAGCTTTATGCCAATGGATTGAAGTTTAAGCTTTTGCTAGTGGGTGATGACCAGCCGGTAGAAAATATTAGTAATGCTGCCTCTCAACTTGCATCAAAACCATGGCTAGTACAAGTGGGTCGCGTTGCGCATCAAAAAGTAGGTGATTACTACAGTATTATTGATGCAATTGTTATACCTCGAAAAGCTAGTGCCGTTTGTAATATAGTTCCGCCTATTAAAGCGGCAGAAGCAGTTGCCTATCGAAAATTTGTTCTCGCATCTGATTTGCCAGCTCTTCGCGAAGAGTTGAAAAATGCAAGTGCGTTCTATTTTGATTGTAACGTTGACTCAATTGAAAAAGTATTAGAAAGCGCATTATCACAAACGTTGGTACAGCATGCTAGTCCGGTACTATTTTCCAGCACAGCACGGCATGCATTCAAAGTCTTCGGCAAGCCAAAATATGAGCCTGAAGCTAAGAAAACGGTTACAACGCCCGTTGTTAAAAAAAGCGATGTTAGTGATCTGAATTTCTCAGTTGCGTCACAGTGGTTTTACAAAGAAGGGAATCTAACCGATGTACTTGCATCACTTGAAAAGCTGCAAGCACGCGGCGTCAAATTCGACAAACCAAAACGGGATTTCAAAGCTTTTGTAGAAGGCTTGGTTCGTTTAAAAGGTGGGTGGCCAATACCACCACGCCAGCCCAATGCAGGGTTAATGACTCGTCGTCGTCATGCGCTCTATTGCTTACACCAATCGATACCCCATACTACCAACGGCTACTCGACTCGTTCTCATGGCATCGCCGTTGGTTTGCAACAATCCGGCTGGAAAGTGCGTGCAACGACTCGACCTGGTTTCCCTTGGGATGCGGACGTTAAAGGGTTAAATAAAGGCTATCACGAAGCTGAAATAGATGGCGTGTCCTACGCTGCTGTAGCAGGCTGGAATCTCAATAAAACACCTCTAGACTACTACTTAGCAGAAGCCGCTGACCATTATGTTAGGGAAGCACAAACAAGTGGTTCTGAAATCATTATTGCGGCCTCTAATCACATTAATGCGCTTCCTGCGTTGATGGCAGCACGGCGTTTGGGCTTACCTTTTGTTTATGAAGTACGTGGTCTTTGGGAGGTTACCCAAGCCTCTACGCAACCTCAATGGGCTGATTCAGAACGTTTCCATTTAATGCGTGAGTTAGAACAGCAGGCTGCCTTGGAAGCCGATCTTGTTATTACGCTGACAGATGAACTCTCTGAAGAGTTAGTAAGTTGGGGGGTGAATAAAAATAATATTGTCGTTATACCGAATGCCGTCAATGCAGAAACCTTTACGCCCAGAAATGCCGATACAGAAATTGCGCAAGCATTAAAATTAGTGCCCGGTGTACCAGTGATCGGCTATGCAGGCAGCGCAGTTGCGTATGAAGGGCTAGAACTGCTGCTTGAGGCTATGGCAAAGCTTAAGCAGAACCAGCAGAATTTTATATTTGTACTGGTGGGTGACGGAAAGGTGATGGATACCGTCAAAGCGAAAGCCAAAGCGCTGGGTATTTTGGATCAGTGTCGCTTCACGGGTCGAGTACCGTTTGATGAAGTACCACGTTATCTATCCTGCATGGATATTATGCCGGTGCCGCGCCTTTCATCCGCTGTTACTGAAATGGTGTCAGCTTTAAAGCCACTTGAAGCGATGGCGATGGGCAAAGCCGTCGTGCTTTCGGATGTTTCTCCTCACAAAGCAATGGCGGGCGAAAACCAGCGGGCTCTACTGTTCACAAAAGACAGCGCAGATAGCCTGACGGATGTCTTAACGAAGCTGATAAATCACCCAGAAGAGCGCATTCGCATTGGTCAGGCAGCTCGTGAGTGGATTGAGCAAGAACGCACCTGGAATTTTGTTACCGACAACTACCATAAAGCTCTACAACGCTTGCTCAGTAATAAGAATAGTGAGCCAAAGCCTGAAACCACAAAATCGTTAGACCAAATAACCCTGGGTTTAATTGCAGATCAATTCACCACCGACACCCTGGCAAGCGGTGTTAATGTTGTTAAGCTTTCACCGGAAAATTGGCAAAAAGAACTGGCACAACAGCCCATTGATGCGCTGTTTGTAGAATCAGCCTGGAAAGGGAATGATTGGGCATGGCATCGAAAAGTGGGTTACTACAGCGATGAAGAGTTCGCACCGCTGACTGCCTTACTAACGCACTGTCGCCAGCAAGGCATTACTTCACTTTTTTGGAATAAAGAAGACCCTGTTCACTTTGACCGTTTCCGTAAAGCGGCATCGCTTTGTGATCATGTGTTCACCACGGACAGCCGCCGGATAATTCCTTATCTTTCGACGCCTGGCTCATTGACACAAAGTGTGAGCAGTTGTCCTTTCTACGCATCACCCAAAATTCACAACCTGCTACCTTCTAAACGGGCATGGGAGCCGACGGCAGCGTACGGCGGCACTTACTACGGTAAGCGCTACCCCGAGCGCACAGAGTTCATGGATAAGATCATGAGCGCAGCGGCGCCGCTTGGCCTAACCATCTACGACCGTCAGCATAATGACCCTGAATCTCCCTATAAGTACCCCGGTGGCTTGGGCAGCTATGTCGCCGGTAGTCTCAGCTATGAAGAGATGATCGAAGCCTACAAAGCCCACCCGGTACAAATCAACGTGAATTCGGTTCTGGATTCGCCCACCATGTTCTCACGGCGAGTGACAGAAGCCGCAGCGTGTGGTGCCACGATTATTTCTGGCCCCGCTTTAGGAATGAACCGATATCTGGAAGCAGCTGGGCATATCGTGCGAACGGAATCAGAAGCCGCTCAAGCGCTTGAAAATTTAATGCATCATGATGCATACCGTTGGCGAGTTGCATTAAAAGGCGCGCGAGCAGTAATGCGTGCCCACACGACTCAAACCCGGTTAACGCAGATGCTGCGAACTGCGGGCATGAGTGTAGAAGCACCTGCATTACCCAAGATTAAGCTTTACAGTGAAACTATCACTAACAGCGCAGCTGAGAAGCTATCTAGCCAAACATTGCTCCCCACTGTAGTGGTAGCCGCAACTTGGCATGCTGAAGCTCAATCTTTACTTGAGGGTATAGGTATTGAGTGTGTTACAGGTAACGTCAGCGTCCGCCCTGGCGAATATTGGCTTTACACCAAGCTTAAGTCGCTAGAACAGCTTGAACCCGAAGATATTGAAGACCTTGCGTGGACAACGGCATACTCAAACTACAGTAGGGTCGGTTTTATAAGAGATGAGCAAGTTCTCAGTCATGAATGGCCGGGTGTGGCATTTGAAAGCGAACGAATAGAT
Organism: Vreelandella sp. ssv; assembly: GCF_059448525.1. Classification (NCBI taxonomy): domain Bacteria; kingdom Pseudomonadati; phylum Pseudomonadota; class Gammaproteobacteria; order Oceanospirillales; family Halomonadaceae; genus Vreelandella; species Vreelandella sp. ssv. The sequence continues at coordinate 1,307,009 of NZ_CM182545.1, forward strand.
CGGGGCTTTCAGTTAATTCTTACACAGAGCCAAGGTGTCGCAAGTGGGTTGGCTGAATGGGGTAAGGATGAAGCGGCTTTAGCCCTTCGCAAACCTCATCAACGTTATGCCCAGCCTCCTAATGTAGTGCCTGTTAAAACCGTGGTAATTGCTGGGCATGATCTCAAGTTTATCAAACCCTTTTACCCCTATTTCACGAAAGGAGGGATGCGCATTCTTCTGGATTTTTGGAGTGGGCATAACCAGCATAATGAAATCGCGAGCAAGCGCCTAGCACGACAAGCGGATACGGTATTTTGTGAGTGGATGCTAGGTAATGCAATTTGGTATGGCAAACATAAGCGGGAAGGGCAGAAGTTAGTCGGTCGGTTGCACGCCCAAGAACTGCGCAGTGCCCTATTTGATAAAGTACCGTTTGAAGCCTTTGAAACGGTTATTTTTGTGGGACCACACATGCTCCGCCAAGCTATAGAGCGCTGCACCACACTCGAAAAAAACGGTGTGGTAATTTATAACGGTGTAGATGTGGAAGCGCTACAAGCGGTGCCCCGCAAACTTACTAACGGCAAAGTACTTGGTATTGTCGGCATCGTACCGCAAAGTAAAAGGTTGGATCGTGCACTAGATATTCTTAAAGAGCTTCGTAAAGACGATGTTGGCTACACGCTCCGAGTAAAAGGGAAGCGGCCAGAAGAATTCCCGTGGATGTCAAATCGACCAGATGAAATGTTGTGGTACGAAGAGCAATATAGCCGCCTTAAGGAAGACCCTTTATTAAAAGAGGCTGTCTTCTTTGACTCTCATGGAAATGATATGCCCGAATGGTATGCAGGTATTGATTATGTATTATCCACTAGCGATTCTGAAAGCTTTCATTTTACTATAGCGGATGGTGCAGCAGCTGGGTGTGTCCCTATTGTGATGGCTTGGGAAGGGGCTGATGAAATTTATCCACCAGAATGGATTAATTTTGATGTTGAAGCTTCTGTAAGAGGAGTGAAAAAAGTTTCATTCAATCGTACTTTTATAACGAGTTTTGCAAGAGAGAAATTTGATATAAAAGTGATTTCAAATAGTTTCGATAAGCTTCTATAGTCAATAATTTTAAATTAGGTATTGCATGAAATCCCCGATAAAAGTTTTTATATTAGGTAGTTGCGTATCAAGGGACCCATTTGAACTTTCACAGGATGGAGATTTTGAAATAGTTGATTATGTTGCTAGAACTAGCATTGCTTCGCTTAGTGCTCCACCTTTTGTAGATGAAAAAATATTGGAGAATATCGAGTCTAAGTGGCAGCGACAGATGGTTTTGTCAGATATGAGAAAAAGTGTTTTCTCAAAGTTGAAAGAAAAAGATTTCGATATGCTATTAATAGATTTAATTGATGAAAGGTTTCATCTTGCAGTAAAGGAGGGTTCAATACATACTTTTTCAACAGAATATAAAAAAGCATTATATAAGCCAAATGGTTATAAGATAATAAAGTCGCAGGAAGAGTTGAAGTTAAGCTATTGGGAAAAAGGTTTGAATTTATTTTGTGATTTTATTAAAAGAAATGGGTGTGAAAATAAGTTAGTTGTAAATAAAGTTTTTTGGACCTTTCAGGGGGAGGGGTTGATAAGCACACTTCAGGAAAAATATGGCGACGAATACATAAAGAAAGTTAATGATAATTTAAATTTTATGTATGATAAAATAAAAGAAAAAATCCCTAGCGTGAGATTCTTAGAGTATGCAGAAAAAGAAATTAAAATAGACGAAAATCATAAGTGGGGGCTGGAGCCATTTCACTATAGTAAAAATGTACAATTAAAACAGTTAAATTCTTTGGCTAAGTTTTATTTAGATATGGAGCATCAGAACGATCAGTTGAGCTATTTTGAAGATGAATTAGGTAGGAGAATGTATTTTAGATATTCACCCGCTCTAGATGAAGCTAACAGTCCTTTGCTTGTTATTTTACATGGACATACATATAGCGTTAGGCCATCGAAATATGAAAATAACAAGCTTAATATTTTGGCACCTGTCGATAACTTTGGTGTTAACAATTGTGGCTCATGGTGGCTTGGTGAAAATGGTGATTTTTTCGTAAAAAAAATGCTTCATAATTTAATTAAAGAAAAGCAAAAAAAATCGAATAAAAAGTTGTACTTTTGGGGCTCGTCAATGGGTGGGTTTGGTGCAATTCTACATTCAATTCTCTTAAAAGCAGATGCGGTATATGCTAATATACCACAAATTAAATTGCTAAAATCAACTTATTCAGATAAGGGGATGAAGAAGTTTTTCTCTCCAATTTTCGAGAGTGATAAGTACAGTATTTATAATGACCTCGCTGCTTTACTTGAAATTGAATCCGAAAAAGGAAAAAGGAAAGATTTTCCATTATTTTTTATCGGACAATCCAGGTACGACTATGAGAATTATTTAGAAGAACATTCTTTGTATTTTTTCAAAAAGTGTCTTGAGCTTGATGTAAATATTCACTATGAAGTTTTTCCCAAGAAAGGGCATTCTTTAATGATGCCTATAAATGATTCGGTTGATAAAATGTTGAACTACTTTTAGTGTATAAGAGTTTATGAAGAGAGTATGAAGTAATGGTTTATATTTACCTCTATCTGCTCCTTTCTGATGCGACTCGTTTCGTGAGATCAGGTTTTTATACAGCGTCATTTTTATGATTACCACTTTAAGGTAAAGGTGCTAAATGAATGATATTTATTCAAAGGTAATTAAGTTTTCACAGGTTAAAGCATCTAAGCTTTCTCCTATAAAAAAAGCTAGGGTGATGAAAGTACTGCGGTTTTTCAAGGAAAGTGATGTTTTTAATAATCTTTTAAAACAGGCTTATTATAACGATGAGATGAGCATCCCATCTCTATATTCAGATGGACTAGCTTGTTGTAATGTTGGCTTTTTTGCGGGTCAGAATGTATTGGTCTTTAAAGATCTAGAAACGGACAAGTCGTTTTATATAACACAGTTAAGTTGTCTGATATACAGTATATTCGACCACGAGGATAATGTTTTATTCTCTAGTGAAGTGAACAAAGCTAGGCAAGACCCTTTGATTAAAAAAATACTACTAGAAGTGAAACGTAATAAGTTTAATGATGGTGTTTTTTTAGGTGTAATTAATGGATACGGCAGGCCTTACCACTATTTTTATGATAAAGCTCCATATTTAATTAACATTGATTGTGTCAATGTAGAAACTTTAAAAGTTTTGTCTTTACGTGATAGCGCATTTTTGCCAGCTAGTTTTTTTGGATCTAATGATGAGATAGTAGCCGATAACTTAAAGGATGCTTATGAAAATAATGATGGATTTTATATCGATGTTGGCTATCCCTTAGGTTACAAATATAAAACTAAAGTAAACGACGATTTTGATAAAAAAATAAAAGAGAAGTATTTTAATATGCTGCCTAATGAACCTATGTTAAATCTCAACACTGTTGTGATTTGGTTAGGTATGTGTGTTGAAAAACGTGTTTGGCTTGAAAGAAACAAGGCTTATAGAGAAATTATTCTAAGACTAATGGATGAAGTGAACGATATCATATTTGTGTTTGATGGTTTGACGCGACCTGTTCACACAAAAATAGACGATTTTATTAATTTACCTACCATACAAGAAGAGATAGAGTCTATACAAGATTTTATCTCTTCTATCGAAGCACCTATAAAATTTGTGTCACTTGTAGGAGCTGGTTCAGAAGAGAAATTGATTTGGGCTTTTAGAACTAACTTTTTCATATCAAATGCACTAACTGACTCCATCTGGTGCTCACGCTTTGGTCAAAAGCGAGGTGTGTGTTATAGCTCAGCGGCCTCTTATTCTGAAATACTACGGCAGCATAGGCATCCATCAAGCCTAATAATTGATCAAAGCTTAATTGAAGATGTTGGTGAAAAAGACAGTAATTGGTCGAAAATGGATTTTTCAATAAATCCCAATATTTTTTCGAAAATTGTTTTTACAGAGTTGAATGAATGTTAATTCTAAATTAATGGTTAATTAAAACTACCAAGGCTGATAAGTATGATTAATTTCCTAGACTGTACCTTGCGTGATGGTGGTTATTATAATTCCTGGGATTTTCCCGAGGGACTAATCCACGAATATTTAGAGGCAATGCAAGCTGCTGGTGTGGATATTGTAGAGTTAGGCTTACGTTCACTGAAAAATAATGGTTTTCAAGGCGCCTGTGCCTTCACCACTGACGAGTTTATTCAAGGCTTAACTATCCCTTCTGGTCTGACTGTCGGTGTGATGGTGAATGGGAGCGAGTTAGTCGGGACAGTTCCTATTTTAGAGGCCTTGGAGCGGCTATTTCCGAATGATGCGGCTAACTCGCCTGTCGAATTGGTTCGTATTGCTTGCCATGTACATGAATTCGCACAAGCGCTTCCTGCAGTAACGTGGCTTAAAGATCGCGGGTTTATGGTGGGATTTAATCTCATGCAGGTGGCAGATCGTTCCGAAGAAGAAGTAAAAGCACTTGCACGTGAAGCCAAAGCTTATCCACTAGATTCTTTATACTTCGCAGATAGTATGGGTAGCATGAATCCCGGTCAGGCCGCACAAATTATTCAGTGGATGCGTACCGAGTGGGATGGGCCCATGGGTATTCATACACACGATAACCTTGGATTAGCGCTTTCCAATACTCTCCGAGCAATTGACGAAGGTGTTACCTGGGTAGATGCAACTGTGACGGGCATGGGGCGTGGCCCTGGCAATGCACGCACGGAAGAGCTGGCAATCGAACTAGCTGCACGCCGCGACAAGCAGGTAAGCATGGTGCCGCTAATGGCTTTGCTGCGTAAACACTTCAAGCCTATGCAAGAACATTATGGCTGGGGTACGAACCCATATTACTACTTAGCAGGTAAGTATGGTATTCACCCAACATATATCCAGGAAATGCTCAGTGACTCCCGTTATGATGAGGAAGACTTACTAGCGGTGATTGAGCACTTGCGTATCGAAGGTGGCAAGAAGTTCAGTGTGGATACATTAGATGCTGCACGCCATTTTTACCGCGCTGAAGCGCAAGGTCGCTGGTCTCCACAAGAAATCTTTAATGGTCGTGATGTTTTGTTATTGGGCACAGGTCCGGGTGTAGAACGCCATCGTAAAGCTCTAGAAATTTATATACACCAGACAAATCCAATAGTAGTAGCTCTGAACACGCAAAGTGAGTTGGATGCACGCCTTATAAATTTTCGAGTCGCTTGCCATCCTGTAAGGTTATTAGCGGATTGTGAGGAGCACACTCGATTACCCCAGCCATTGATTACCCCATACTCTATGCTGCCCGATGACGTACGAAATGCATTAGCCGGTAAAGAGATTCTCGACTTCGGTTTAAATATCTCGCCAGGAAAATTTGTATTTGGAACCGTTCATTGTACGTTGCCGACCTCTCTCGTTGTGGCTTATGCGTTGGCAGTAGCTACTAGTGGCAGTGCTAAAAAAGTACTTATGGCTGGCTTTGATGGCTATAGCTCTGATGATCCTCGAAGTCAGGAGATGCATCAGTTATTTGGGCAGTACCAGTCAACTAAGAATGCATTGCCGTTAACAGCTATTACACCAACACGGTATGCAGTACATTCTGAATCTGTTTATGGCCTGTAATATTGCTAACTCTAAAAGAAGAGGTGTAATAATGCGAAGCGTAGTAATTATACCCGCAAGGTATGCTTCAAGTCGATATCCAGGGAAGCCATTAGTTCCACTCCTGGGTAAACCGATGATTCTTTGGGTTGCTGAGCTTTCAGCTAAGGCTGTGGGTGCTGAAAATGTCTTCGTCGCTACAGAAGATCAAAGAATTGCAGAAGTGGTAGAAAAAGCTGGTTTTCAAGCTGTAATGACGAGCGACGATGCATTAACAGGGACTGACCGCTTAGCTCAAGCTGCAGAAAAGATCAAAGCTGATATTTATATAAATGTGCAGGGTGATGAGTCGTTAGTTAATCCAGAAGATATTCTCAAGATATGTAATGCTAAGAAAAATCATATGAATGATGTGATTAATGGTTTTAGCTGGATTAGCGATGCTGAAGATCCATATAGTGTTAATATTCCAAAGGTGATTACCAACGAGCATGATGAGCTGGTATATATGTCTAGGATGGCATTGCCTGGTTTTAAAAATGAAGAACATGCGCCGAAACGTTATAAAAAACAAGTTTGTATTTACGCTTTTACTCTTCAGGAACTAAGTGCTTTCCGCGGTTTTGGTCGTAAAAGTGAGCTAGAATATAGTGAAGATATAGAGATTTTACGGTTCTTAGAGATGGGCAAAAAAATCCGTATGGTTGAAACTCGTCCTGGTAGTTTAGCTGTGGATGTACCAGAGGATGTAGCTGTCGTAGAGAATGCGCTACGCCAAGCGAGAAAGGTGAGTACGTGAAGTCTTCTATTTCTCAATATACTACATTAGTTTTTGATTGTGATGGCGTAGTGCTGGATTCTAACCGTGTTAAAACAAATGCCTTTTACAAGGCTGTTTTGCCCTATGGTAAAGAAGCCGCGGAGGCATTGGTTAACTATCACGTTACTAATGGGGGTATATCACGCTATAAAAAATTCACTCATTTTATTCAACAAATTGTACCTGCTGTAGCGCCATTTACTAATGGGCCGAATTTTGACGAGCTGCTGCATTCTTATGCTAAGGAAGTGCGACAAGGTTTACTCGACTGTGATTCTGCTCCAAGTCTGCGCATGCTACGAAATAAAACGCCTCATGCTCGCTGGTTAATTGTCTCAGGAGGTGATCAAACCGAGCTGCGCGATGTTTTTTTAGTTCGGGGCTTAACAGGATTATTTGACGGTGGTATCTATGGTAGCCCGGACACCAAAGATGAAATACTAATTCGTGAGTTGGCCAGCAATAACATTCAGCAGCCTTCTCTCTTTATTGGTGACAGTAAATATGACTATCAAGCAGCTAATGCCGCTGGTCTAGATTTCGTTTTTATGAGTGCCTGGAGTGAGGTTTCGGATTGGCCTGATTGGGTTCGACAGAATAATCTAAGTCATTATGAAGCGCTATCTAGCTTGATTTAGATTTAGTTATTAATATATTTATTAATATAAATTATATGTGCTTTATAAAGAGAAAAGTGTTCTTGATATGACATTAAAGGCGAGTGGCGCTAGTGAGCTTAAAAATTGTGTAGAACAACGAGTTGTACAAGTGACTTTATCTTCAATGAATGAAATGCTCGGCGAAGCGCTGTTTTTAAAAAAGCAACTTGAACTTGCTCCTTTTACAACAATTTCTTTAGAAGGCTGGGATGACTGGGAGAGGGATCCACTCAATAACCGTAGCTGGCAATGGCGCCTTAACTGGCTTTCTTTTCTTTCTTATTTAATGGCCTATCACCGTACTTCTAAAAATGATGCCGTGCTGAGTTTTGCCCGTGAGGCTATTCAATCATGGTTAGATACCTATCTAGATACAGATAGTAGTTATTCTTTCGAATTTATCTGGCACGATCACGCCACTGCATTACGCGCAGAGCAGTTAGTGCTATTTACTTTTTACTGCCAAGAGCATGCCCCAAGTTGGTCTCAGAAACACATTGAGTTTCTTGAATATGTGGAAATTGCTCTGGTGGTGCATGGCAATTGGCTTGCGAAAGACAGTTTTTACTCAGAGCACACTAATCATGGCCTAGAGCAGTCTCGAGTCCTACTACTTTTAAGTACTGTGTTTGAGGGTGAGCAAGCAATTGAATGGCAGGAAATTGCGCTTCGCAGAATAAGAAGCGAGTTAGAGTTTTCATTTACAAGTGAGGGTGTTCATGTTGAAAATAGCCCTGCATACCATATATTTGTATTTAAAGTATTTCTTGGTATTATCAAAGATTATCCTGCCAGTGCTTTAGGAAACTTGGCTGAACAGTTTGACCAGTTTTCGGCTAAAGCTTTAAGCTTTATTACCTATATCTTACGTCCAGATGGTACCTTGCCACCCATTGGTGACACCGAGCAACTGCCAACCTCCAACTCTTACGCTGAAAGCTTCTCTGATAAAGAAATTTATCAGCCGCTTCTTTACGCGCTGACTTTAGGGGAAAAAGGCCATAAGCCTGCTATGCTAAATCAGATTTATCCTAAATCAGGCTATGCAGTATTTCGGGACAGTTGGCCGGATACGAATTCCTATCATCAGGCCTTTCATATTGTGATGAAACTGGGGTGCCTAAGTCGTTACCATCATCAACAGGATGAGGGGCATGTCTCGGTTTATGGGTGGGGTGAAGACTGGCTTATTGACTCCGGCCTGTATAACTATGTTAATTCTGACCCCGTACGTAAATACATGCGTGGCCGTGCTGGTCATAATGTGCCATTAATCAGTGGCACTAGTTATCATAAAGAGTTTGAACATCGTCTTGATAATTGGAAGGTTATTGATCACTGTAACTCAGAAGTTACTCCTTCTGTTACTTTGGGCCTAAAAGTATTAACGACAGTTGAGCAGAAGAGAAAATTTTGTTTTTTTTCTGAAGAAAAGCGCCTAAGTGTTTCTGATAGCTTTGAATTTACTGACGAAAAGTCACACGATATAACGTTGCAGTGGCACGTGCCTAGCGATAAAAAGATATCTGTTGAAGGTGATGAAGTAATTATTGCTTCCAAATCTGGTTCAAAATGTATTCTGATGTTTCAAAATGAGAAGCCCGATGAAGTGCATATATTGAATGGACGGAAGAATGATAAGGTCTATAGCTGTATTTCATACAAGGCAAATGCGTTAAAAGACTCTCAAGTTATACGCGCAGTATTTAAAAGCCGATATGCATTGAATGTTGAAAGCGTCTTCACATTTTTAGTTTCAAAAAGTAAGACCGTTTTGACACCCTCTCATTCGGTTCATCAAGTAAAAGTAAATGATACGTGTTATAAAATAGAACTACCGGATTATAAGGCTGACTATATTCAGAAGTTTATTGCCGACCATGGTAGGCCATATGAGGCTGAGATGCTTGAGGCTATGTCCATTGGTTTAAATCCAAAGGATTTAGTATTGGATATAGGTGCTAATATTGGTAACCATACGCTTTTTCTAGCATGTGTTTTAGGATGTCAAGTGCGGGCCTATGAACCAAACTCTCGTCTATATGAACCATTGATCCGCAGTGTGAAACACAATGGCATAACAGACTTGGTTCAGGTCTCGCCATATGGTGTTGGGCGAGTGTCTTCGAAGGCACGGTTAACAAGGCTTGATGAGAGCAATTTAGGCGCGCAATCTTTGGAGCTGTTGAGCGAAGGAAGTGTTGGTATCGATGTTGTTCGTCTGGATGACCAAGTGTTTGAATCACCAGTTTCTGCAATAAAGATCGATGTAGAGGGAATGGAGCTTGCTGTTTTAGAGGGGGCAGAGTCTTTGATTCGGAAAGACAGACCTTTACTAGTGGTCGAATCTGTTGATACTGCACATTATGATACTTTGCAAGAATTTATAAAAAGAAATGGCTATGTATATTGCAGTTCTTTTAATGGTACGCCTACGCATTTTTTTATTCATCAGGATAAGGTTTCAGGCTCACCCTGGATAAATCTTTTTTTTGCTAAAGGTCGTGAGTTTTATCAGATGCGACATTTTCATAAAAAATTGAAGAAAACGATACAGCAGCTTAATAAAATCCAAAAATAAGGTAGATTATGCCTAAGTTGACCAATGCGAAACTGGCGAAGATTTTTGAGGATAAGGACGCTTTAGCTAAAGGACAACTGTACTTTGAGGAAGGCTTTCTCCAGTTGGGATCTTTTGATCCAGTAGAGTTGAGTCTTGAAGATGCTAATAGGAGTGACTGGGAGCAGGATCCTCTCAATAATCGCAGCTGGCAATGGCGGCTTAATTGGCTTTCTTTCGTTTCCAATCTTATCGCTTTTCATCGAGTTTCATGTAATCAAGAGGTACTTGATGTTGCACGCACTGCAATTGAGTCTTGGTTAGATTGCTATCTTGAAACTAATTCACATTATCCCTTTGAGTTTACATGGCATGATCATGCCACTGCATTACGCGCCGAGCAGCTAGTACTGTTTTCTTATTATTGCCGCGAATATGCTTCTGAATGGGCCGAACAACACATTGAGTTTCTCCATTATTTGGAACAAGCTATTGTTGTGCATGGAGAGTGGTTAGCAAAAGACAGTTTCTATTCCGAGCACACCAACCATGGTTTAGAACAAGCGCGCGTTTTGCTTTTTATAGGTACTTTATTTGATGGGGAGCTGTCACAGGCGGGTAAATGGCAGAATACTGCCTTACAGAGAATCAGTAGTGAGCTCGAATTTGCATTCACTAGCGAAGGCGTTCATGTCGAAAACAGCCCTGCCTATCATGTATTTGTGTTTAAGGTCTTTATAGGCATTATCAAAGATTATCCGTCTGATGTGCTGGGAGGCCTAGCTGACGAGTTTAAGCAATTTTCAGCCAAGGCGCTGAATTTTATCACGCATATTTTACGTCCTGACGGCTTGCTACCGCCTATTGGTGATACTGAGCAGCTTCCTACTACTGATGCTTATCAGGAAATGTTTGGCGATACGCGTGAGTATCAGTATTTTCTTTATGCACTCTCCCAAGGAAAGCAGGGAGTATTGCCGCCCGAGCTAAATCGTGTCTATCCAGCGTCTGGGTATGCCATCTTTCGTGACCAGTGGCCTGCGCAAGAACACTACTCAAAAGCTTTCCATATTATCGCTAAGGTGGGGTGTTCTAGCCAGTATCATAATCAGCAAGATGAAGGTCATATCAGTCTCTATGGTGGTGGTGAAGACTGGTTGATTGATTCGGGCCTTTATAACTACATCAATAAAGACCCAATACGGAAATACATGCGTAGCCGTGCAGGTCACAATGTACCCATGATCTCCCATGCAAGCTATGCAAAGGATTTCATGCATAGGCTGCGCTCGTGGCAGGTTGAAGGCTATTGGGAAGCTGCCGGTAACCCACACGTGAGCATGAAACTTGAAGTACTCCCACCGGTAGTGCATACACGACAAATTGATTTTGATACCCAAGCCAAGGTGGTTGAAGTTGAAGATAGCGTGGCTGCTGACGATGGGCAGCTTCGCGACATAACGCTGCAATGGCACTTCCCTCAAGATAAAAAAATTGCTATCGATGAGAGTCGAGTAGTGGTTACCAGCCCTACTGGCAACCAACTGAAAATTGATTTTATCGGTGAAGATCCTGACAGCCTTTCTGTAGCTAAAGGGCAGAAAGAAGACCGCGTTTTCAGCTGTATCTCTTACCAAGCTAATAAGGTTGAACCTAGCCAGTTATTACGTGTTGTATTTAAAGATCGTGCTGCACTAACGGTTGTAACTCGTTTTATCTTTGAGATAACCAGCGAGAATATAGCTCCATCGCTTGAACCTGCTATTGATGATTCACAACCCTTGGCCGGTATGTTGAATCGTTGGAGAGAAAGTGGGCAGTGCTTGCATACAGTCGTTCTCGGTAGCGGTAACGCCAATTTAGAGTTGGCTAAGTGGCATCGAGCGGAAGGCTTGGGGCATATCAGTTCGTTCGTGAATGATGCTCAGCAGTGCAAAGCCCTTCAGAAGCTGATAAGTAAACATTATCTCGCCTCTTGGTTAAACAGCCATTCGCTAGACGGAGTAGATGCTTCACCTATGAGTTTCAATAAGCAGCTGTTGCAGGGTATAGAAGGTGTGTCGCTGCTTTTAATCACTGGACGTGGTTTCATAGAGGAGCATTTAGCTGGAGTATTGTTAGATATGTTGCCGTTGATAGCTGAACGTATGACAAGCTCTGGTCATATATGGGTTAGTTCTCGCCTACCTGAGCATTTGAAAGAGCTTTGTGAGTATTGGTCTGAGCAGTATAAGCTTTCGCTTAGCTATGTCACAGGTATGGAGTAAACTCATATCTGTTTGTTACACACCTCAATATCATTGACCATTTTTTTCATTATTTATCTTTTATCGTTCATTACATGAATTGGTAACCAACACATATAGGAATATTTATGTGCGGAATTGTTGGCGCGGTAAGCGCAAAGGACAGCACGGCTTTTCTTCTGGAAGGCTTATCTACATTGGAGTATCGCGGCTACGATTCGGCGGGTTTGGCGCTGTTGTCGGGTGAGCAGGGCAGTGGTTTGAAGCGTGCCCGCTCGAAAGGGCGTGTAGCTGAATTATCTACTCTTGTTAAAGAACAAGGTTTAAGCGGTAACGTGGGTATTGCCCACACGCGCTGGGCCACCCACGGTGTGCCCGCCGAGCGCAATGCCCACCCACACATTTCCGGTGGTTTGGCGGTGGTGCACAACGGCATTATTGAAAATTACGAAGCGCTGCGTACTCAGTTGCAGGGCCTAGGCTATGAGTTCACTTCCGATACCGACACCGAAACCATTGCCCATCTGATTCAAGCCTGCTTCAAGGGTCAAATTGGTGAGCCAGCGGAAAACCTTTTTTCTGCTGTGCAGTGCGCAGTCGCTCACCTGAAAGGGGCGTTTGCTCTGGCAGTGATAAGTGAGGAAGAGCCGGATTGCTTAGTGGTTGCCCGTGAGGGCTCGCCTTTAATGCTAGGCATTACGGATGATGGTCACTACGCCGCGTCAGATGCTTCTGCGCTTATCTCTATTACCAAGAAAATGATGTATTTGGAAAATGGGGACGTAGCCCGTTTGACACGTGAAACCATTACTTTGGTAGATCGCATCGGCCAACCTGCTCAGCGAAAGGTGATCACTTCTAATCTAAGTGCCAATGCCGTCGAGCTGGGCGATTACAGTCACTACATGCAAAAGGAAATCTTCGAGCAACCCCTGGCACTCAGCAATACGCTGGAAATGATTAGCGGGGCAGGGCAGCTACAGCCAGGGATTTTTGGTGCGCAAGCCGCTGCCATTTTTGATCAGGTTGAAGCGGTGCTGATTCTTGCATGTGGTACGTCAAGCTATGCCGGTATGACCGCTAAATACTGGATTGAGCAAGTGGCGGGCATTCCCTGTAATGTCGAAATTGCCAGTGAGTACCGCTATCGCCAAAGCGTAGCCAATCCTAAACAGCTAGTCGTGGTGATCTCCCAGTCCGGTGAAACGGCCGATACGCTGGCGGCCCTTCACCATGCAAAAGCGCTGGGTCATACCCATACCTTGGCGATCTGTAACGTGCCGGAATCCGCCATTGTGCGTGAAACCGCTTTGCGCTTTATCACCCGTGCTGGGCCTGAGATTGGTGTGGCGTCTACTAAAGCATTTACCACTCAGCTAAGCGCTCTGTTCCTGCTTACCTTGCTATTGGCTAAAGCTCACCAGCGGCTAAGCGAAACAGATGAAAAAGCCTATTTGGATGAGCTTCGTCACTTGCCCATCGCGGTAGATAAAGTGCTTGCGCTTGAACCCAGCATAGAAGCCTGGGCGAAGCACTTTGCTAATAAGCATCATGCGCTGTTCTTGGGCCGTGGGCGGCATTACCCTATCGCGTTGGAAGGGGCATTAAAGCTTAAAGAGATCTCTTACATTCATGCGGAAGCCTACCCGGCGGGTGAGTTGAAGCATGGCCCCTTGGCATTGGTCGATGCGGAAATGCCGGTGGTGGTGGTCGCTCCCAATGATGAGATGTTGGAGAAGCTCAAAGCCAATATGCAGGAAGTGAGCGCCCGCGGTGGCCAACTGTATGTGTTTGCCGATGGTGACAGTGCGGTCAAGTCTAGCGAAGGTGTCAATGTGTTAATGATGCCGGAGCATTACGGTTTGCTGTCACCGGTATTGCATGTAGTAGCGCTGCAGTTGCTTTCGTATCACGTGGCGCTGGTGAAAGGCACGGATGTGGATAAGCCTCGTAATTTGGCAAAGAGTGTGACGGTAGAGTAAGGCTGCTTAGTGGTGGCTAGTTCGGGGCGGCTGTTCGCCGCCGCCTGCGGGTGCCTCATTCGCTCGTGCCTCGCGAGATTCGTTACCACGCGCTACGGGTATGTGCATGTAGTTTAAATATTGTGGCACCTATTGCGGGTGCCTCATTTGCTCATACCTATCGAAACTCATCACCATGCGCTACATGGCCACTTCTTTTATATATTCATGATTCACTTTTTAGGTTGTTTTAGTTATGCGTAAATATTTCGGCACGGACGGTGTACGCGGTCGCGTGGGATCATTCCCGATGACCCCTGATTTTGCTATGAAACTTGGTTGGGCCGCCGGTCAAGTGTTGGGTGCTGAAGGCGTTAAAGAAGTATTAATTGGTAAAGATACCCGCGCAAGCGGCTACATGCTGGAGTCCGCTTTGGAAGCGGGCTTCTCGGCGGCGGGGGTTAATGTTGCCCTTGTAGGGCCATTGCCCACACCTGGTGTTGCTTATTTAACGTCTACCTTCCGGGCAGACGCTGGCGTTGTTATCAGCGCCTCCCATAACCCGTTTGATGATAACGGCATTAAGATTTTTGCCCAGGGCGGCCATAAGCTAACGGATGTTCAGGAGCAGGAAATTGAGCGTTGGTTAGAAGTCGCTATTGAAGGCGGTATGACCTGCGTTAGCTCTGATAAGCTGGGTAAAGCGCGTCGCATAGATGATGCCGCTGGCCGTTACACCGAGTACTGCAAGGCTAACCTGCCAAGTCATATGAGCTTAAACGGCTTAAAAATTGTGGTTGATAGCGCTAATGGTGCGGGTTATAGAGTCGGGCCTGCGGTTTATCGTGAGCTAGGCGCTGAGCTAATCAGCATTCACGATACGCCTAACGGGATCAATATTAATGAGTCCTGCGGTGCCACCAATCTGCAAAGCCTTTGCGATGCAGTCATTGCTCATAAGGCGGATATGGGAATTGCCTTGGATGGCGATGCTGACCGCTTAATGATGGTGGATCATACCGGTGCTGTGGTCGATGGCGATGAGCTTCTATTCCTACTGGCGAAAGATGCCAAACGCGCGGGTTATAAAGGCGGCGTGGTAGGCACTCAAATGAGTAACCTCGGCCTTGAGCAGGCCCTTAGCGGCCTAGATATTCCCTTTAAGCGCGCTAAAGTGGGTGATCGCTACGTGCTTGAACAATTAAACGCCACGGGCTGGCGGTTGGGGGGCGAAGGTTCAGGCCACCTGCTGAGTTTGGATCACGCCTCTACTGGGGATGCCATCATTGCCTCATTACGTGTACTGACTAGCTTGTTAGAGCAACAAGCATCGCTGTTTGATGCCAAGCAGGGAATGCATAAACTACCGCAAACCTTGATTAACGTGCGTTATACCGCCCAGGAAGGCCACGACCCGCTAGAAACCCCGGCAGTGCAGCAAGCCGTTGCGCAAGTAGAGCAGCAGTTAGGCCAAGATGGTCGTGTGCTACTGCGTAAATCAGGCACCGAGCCGCTGATTCGGGTGATGGTGGAAGCAGTCAATGCCGAGCAAGCAGAATCATCCGCTCAGCAAATTGCTGACGCCTTGGTGTAAAGCAGGAATTGATGGTGACCCATGCGGGTAACCCATCTTCATCTTAAAAGCGTCCTTTTGATTCGCCAGCACTTAACTTGCCGCGTTAAGTTGTTATCCTTACCTCAATTATTGCCAGTTACCAGGAAGACACTGTGAGCCAACAAAACCAAGTGGCGGGCAACGCCCAGCAAGACCTTGCTATCAAACCTTCGCTCAACACCCTGGCTCAAGGGTCAATGTTTTGGCAGCCCGATTTTCGTCGTGCTTCTCCCTGGCTGGAGCATTCACCGTTTATTTTTTGGCTGGTAGAGGCACTGCGCCCACGCCAGTGCGTGGGGCTGGGCATTGATGCCATGTCGCACCTTACCTTGTGTCAGGCGGTTTCGCGGTTAAAGCTGGATTCCCACTGCTATCTCGTCGGTGAAAGTGCCGATAACCCCCAGGAGGGGGAGTTGCTAGACGAGCTAGCCGCTGAACAGTACCCCACCATTAGTCAGTGGTTGAACACCAACCCCACCCGCGCCATTCAGCAGTTTGATGAAGGTTCGATTGACCTGTTGATACTCAATGTTTCCCCACAAGACGATAGTGTGGATTACCTCTTGGATCGTTGGCTTTCGCGCCTTTCCGCTCAAGGGGTGGTGCTGTTACCCGGCGTGGCGCGTCGCGAGCCTGATTGCCATGTGTTTCGGGCTTTTGAAGCCTTGCAGGCCCAGTACCCGCACTTTGCGTTTCACCATGGCAACGGGCTAGGCGTTATCGCGGTTGGCCAGCAGCAAACCACGCTGCTGCATAATTTATTGGCTTCGCTAGAGTCAACGGCTTCAAGCCGGGTGGTGCAGGATATTTTTGCCCGGTTGGGACGTAGTTGCCGCGACAAACTCACCGCCCAAGAGCAGCGCACATTGGCGCAGCAGCTTGAAGAGCGCATTAAAGGGCAGGCTGAACAGCTGCAAAATGCTGAGCAGCAGCGAGCCACGCTTGATGAACAGTTGGCTGCCAGCAAAGACGATGCCGTTAAGCTTAAAAAGCGCCTGGAAACCCAGGAAGAGCGCTTTGCCCATGAACGCGGTCGCCTGGCTGAACGGGTGAGCTCACTGGAGGAGTTCAATCAAGAACTCAAACAGGAGTTAATGCACCAGCGTAACCAAAGCGAGCAGCGTGAAGCCGAGCGCCGCGAGCAGGCTACTGCCTTAAAAAGTGCCGAGCAGGCATTGCAGACTAGCTTGGCTGACAATGCTGAAATGAATCAGAAGATTAAAACTATTGAAGAGCAGTTAAAGGCGAAAGAGCAGAAGAATAAGGAGTTGGAGCAAGAGTCCGCTACACGCTTTGAAGAACTAGCTAAGCTAACCACACTGCTGGAAACCAACGAGCAGACCCTTTCAACTGAGCGCCAGGAGGCTGCGCGCTTAACTGAGAAGGTGGAAAAGCTTACGGCAGATTTGAAACGCCCGAGTGAAGAAGCCGCTGCCTTGAAGCGCCAACTGGCACAGCAGCGCCAGGAAGCCAAGGTGTTTGCTGATGAGCGCTTCCGCGAACTGGCAATTCTCACCGAGCTGTTAGAGAAAAAAGAGACCGATACCCAGCAGGAAATTGACCGCCAAGCGCGCGAACTAGCAGCGTTAGTGGCCCTGTTAGATGAACGTGGTATCGACTACTCTTCGGTGATACTCCCACCATCTGAAGCAGCTCCTGACGCCGTTCAGCCGAATGCGCCGATTACTGCCCAGGCTCCGGTGAAAAAAGCGCCGCCGCTTACCAAACGCTCGATGAAACGCCAAATCGCCTTGATTGAAGGGAGCCGCTATTTTGATGCCAAGTGGTACCTGGCCCAGTACCCAGATATCGCTCGCGATCCAAAAATGTCGGCAAACCCTGCGCGCCACTACTTGCTAATGGGTGGCTTTGAAGGCCGTAATCCGGGGCCGGAATTCGATTCAGCGTTCTACCTGGCTACGCATCAAGACGTGGTAGAAAGCGGTATTAACCCGCTGGTGCATTACCTCAAGTTTGGTGAGCAAGAGCAGCGCCCAATCAGGGCGTGAAGGCCTGATGTTTCATTTAGCAGAGCTAGGGCGTTATGGGTGAACTCGTTGCGCTAGTGAAGGTACTCTTTTGGCGTTGAATGTTAAAAAACTGTTGTTGTGGTTGAAAAAGCCACAGGCACCCGCCGAACTGGCGCCGCTGCCCGTTGCTCAAGACGATTTTGACGCAGAGTGGTATTTAAACACCTACCCCGATGTTGCCCAGGCGGGAATCGACCCCTGGGAGCATTACCTTCGCCACGGTGCTAAGGAAGGGCGCCTACCCAAGCGTAACCGCGCCCTTGCTTGGGATGAGGCGCTTTGGCGCGGTGCCCATGCGGTGATGCTGCCACGTTTGCAGGCACTGCTGACCGATACCGCTGCTAGTGCTTCTGAACAGCAGGCTGCCCGTTGGGCGCTGGCGCGTTGGTATGTTTGGCAGCAGCAGTGGGAAGCGGTGATAAGTTGCTTGGCCGGGCAGGATGACCTTCAGCATCTATTCCATCATGTCGATCACCCCAGCATGGCACTGCTAGCCGTTGAGGCGCATTGCCGGTTGCAGCTTGAAGGCAGGCCAGCCGATGGCCTGGCGTTGTCAGTCTTACTGAAGGCACTTAAAAAACGCTTTCCTAGCCATTCGGATACCTTTCTTGCAGAAGCTAACACGCTTCTGGTAGAGCAGGGCAGCGATGCCGCACGGCTTGAGCTGCTCAATCAGCTTTTTGCCGCCCATGGGCTAAGCGCCATTGCCCAGCGCAACACCGACGCGCCCTTATCGCTTGATAACCTCTCAACTAACGATTCATCGCTTACCCCTCACCCCTCACCCCTCACGACTGACAACTTATCCCTCGCCCCTAACGCTTCCCCTCTAATCTCCGTCATCGTTCCGCTCTATAACGCGGCGCATACCATTGGTACCGCGCTGCGCAGCCTGTTCGATCAGCAGGGCGTTCGCTTGGAGATTGTGGTGGTCGACGACGCCAGTGAAGATGACGGCGTGCTTGAGGTAGCCCGTTGGCAGCGTGTGGCCCCCATGCATGTGACGCTTTCGTTGGTTCGTCACGCAACGAACCAAGGCGCGTATGCCGCCCGTAATACGGGATTAGCAGTGTCGACCGGTGATTTCGTAACCACTCACGATAGCGATGACTGGTCACATCCTCAGAAGCTGATGACCCAGTGGCAGGCGTTAGAAGCGGACCCGCAAGCGAAGGCGTGTTTATCCAGTTGGGTACGTACCACGCCGGAATTGCTGTTTCACCGCTGGCGCTTGGATGAGTACGGCTGGGTGTACCCGAATATTTCCTCGCTGCTGCTGCGCCGTGAAGTGATCAATACCCTAGGCTACTGGGACGCGGTCAGTGTCAATGCGGATACTGAGTACCGCGAGCGCGTGGAAGCGGCCTTCGGTGCTGAAAGTGTCATTATCGCGCTGCCTGGGGTGCCTCTTGCGTTTGGCCGTGCGGATGAGGGCTCGCTCACGCAGCACTCCCGTTCGCACCTCACCACCAAGTTTACCGGTTTACGTTACCGCTATATGGTAGCGGCGCGCCGTTGGCATGCCAGCGCGGAAAGCGCCCACCAGCTTTATATGCCGCAACACCCCGAACAGCGACCCTTTGTGGCGCCATCGGCGATGTTACGGCCCACCGATACCCTACAAGCGAGCTTTGCGGAGATCGATGTGGTCAGTGAGTCCGCGCTGTTCGATGCGGGCTGGTATTTAGAGCGCTATATCGATCTTCAGCAGGCCAGTATCGAACCGCTAGAACACTTTTATTCTGCTGGTACCTTAGAGCAGCGCGATCCTGGCCCGCACTTCTCCCTTTCCGGTTACTGCCGCCGCTATCCAGAAGTAAAGGCGTCTGGCCAGCATCCATTAGTGCACTTCATGGTGGAAGGGCACGCAAAGGGTCTGGAGCCGCTGCCCATTTGGCAAGGCGAACGGGTATTTAGCCAACGGCCCACGGTGCTGCTGTGCGCGCACCAGGCGGGGGCGGCGCTGTATGGCGCTGAGCGTAGCCTGCTCGATATCCTGGATGCGATGACCGAACTGCGCTGGAACGTCATCATTGCGTTGCCCGAAGCCAATAACGCGGAGTATGAACAGGCGCTATTAACGCGCTGTAAAGCGTTGGCCGTTCTGCCTTATGGCTGGTGGCAGGTGGGTCGGGAGCCGGTGAACGCGACGGTGGGCTACTTTCGTGATCTGATAAAGCGTTTTGCTATAGATGCCGTGCATGGCAATACTGTGGTGCTGGCGGAGCCATACCTCGCCGCAAGACTAGAGGGTGTGCCCACCCTTATCCACGTGCGTGAACTGCCCGCCCATGACCAAACGCTGTGTGCCACGCTAGGCGCAACGCCTGAACAGGTAGTCGAGCATGTACACCAACAGGCGGATGTGATTATTGCCAACTCTTCTTGTGTGGCCCAGGCGTTTGCCCGCGAAGCCAGTGATGATACGCAGCCACCATCGCTTTGCGTGGTGCCCAACACCATTGAGATGACACCGTTGTTAGCGCTGGCTGACGTGGGGGTTGATACTCAGGTAGAGGCGCCTGTTCGGGTGGGCATGCTGAGCAGCAATATCGCTAAGAAGGGCCTGGCGGACGTTGAGGCAATGGCGGGGCATCTGCAAACGCTGGCCCCAGGCGTTGAGGTGGTGCTGTATGGTGCCTGCACCGCTGAGATTGAGGCGCTGTTAAAGCGCCAGACCCAGGGCCGTGCACCGGCCAATATTACCTTTGCGGGCTACGTTCAGCGGCCTGAAGAAGCCCTGGCGCAGCTGGATATCGTGGTGAACCTATCGCGTTTTCAAGAGTCTTTCGGGCGTACGGTGTTAGAGGCCATGGCTGCGGCGCGCCCCGTGGTGGCTTATGAATGGGGGGCGTTGGGCGAGCTAGTGATTGAGGGCGAAACCGGCTTTTTGGTGCCTTTTGGTGACTCTTTGGCTGCCGCCGAGCAAGTGGCGAAGCTTGCGAATTCGCCGGGGCAGTGCCGCCGTTTTGGCCAGTCTGGCAGGCGGCGAGCAGAAACAGAATTTAATGCTACCCAGTTGCGTCATGCCCTGGCTAATGCCTATAAATTGACGCAGGTTGCTAAGTTTATTCATGTTATTTAAAACGGTTATTAAGAACTGTTAGGGGTTTTATTTGAAGCTTGCTATTGCTGCTATCGTCAAAAACGAATTGGATAGTTTGAATGAGTGGTTGGCGTTTCACCTTGCGGTGGGGGCTAGCCACTTTTTAATTGCTGATAACGAAAGCGACGACGGGACCTATGAACTGCTTGAGACGCTTGCCCAGGCGGGCTTGGTTACGTTGGTTTCAGTGCCGACCGGGGATGGCCCGCCACAGCTGCCTGCCTACCATAAGCTGCTCAAGAAGTGCCCTAACGATATTGATTTGGTGGCTTTTATCGATGCCGATGAGTATCTCTACCCGGCCCTTGAACCTGAACAAGTCGACCAAACCGCCGCTTTTCCGTTATTGGCGTGGTTGGAGAAACAGTTTGCGTCACCCGAGGTGGGCGCGCTAGCGCTCAATTGGGCGTGCTTTGGCTCCAACGGGGCGAAATTTCGTGATGAAGGGCTGGTGATTGAACGTTTCACTCAGCGCGCGAAGCAATCGTTTCCGCCGAATCGCCACTTCAAGAGTGTGGTTAGGCCCGCTTATGTCAGGGAGTTTGAAAATCCGCATTATGCCCATCTAAGCCGTGGTCACTACGTGAATGCTTTGGGCAAAGCGCTTGAGCTTCGTCTCGATCCTGCAGGTAATACTAAGTTCGGCTTGAGTGAGCAGATCGTGTGGGAAGGCGTTCGCATCAACCACTATCTGGTGAAGTCGGTTGAGGAGTTTGTATTGGGCAAGTCGAAGCGCGGCAGCGCCGCGACACCTAACTACAACAAGAAGCGCGACTACTTCATGCGTTACGACCGTAACGAAGAGACCTGTGTAGGCGCGGCTGCAATGGCGCCTCAGGTTGAGCAACATATGCAGTGGTTACAGAAAACGGCTGGCATAGCCCCCGAGCCACTTCAAGCCGCGCCTCAAGCGAATGCTGCGAAACTCCGTTCGGGCTCTTTCGATTTGAAACGCTGGCTGAAGCGCCGGTTGAAAGAGGGGGGGGGGTCCAACGATGCAGATGCGTTGCCCGTGGAGCAGTGGGCGCTTGATTACCCTTCGGAGCAGCGCGGTTCGCGCTTTATGTCCTCAGGGCGCGTTGTGCAGGGCTGGGTGCTGCTGCCTGAAGCGCTCAAAGAGATGCACTCTGAAGTGCTTATTGTGGCTGAGTGGCAGTCGGCGTTTGAGCTCAGCCACCCGCTGGAAATCGAGCGCCCCGATGTAATCGAGAACGTGCTCAAGGTGCCTGCCGCGCAGCACCCGCTGCTGAGCTGCGGCTTTCGCTTTAGCGTGCCGCCGCTACTAGGGCGTTTTCGCTTGTGGCTGGCGCTAGGTGGCCAGCGCTGGCTGCTGCAGGAAGTGAGCGTCGATACTCAGGATGCTGAGTCGTCTGAACAGTTAAAAGTGCTGGAGGGCAAGCAGGGCTGGCTGTTTTTGGATAACGACACCAACGGTAGCGTTGATCAGTTTATGGGCCGCATGCGTCTAACCAAGGCCGGGTTAGAGGGCTGGCAAACCTACCTGACTCAGGCTGAAAAGGTGGCCGCCAAGCGCCCCTGGGCGCTGCTAGTGGCACCTTCCAAAGAGAGCGTAATGGGGGCCAGTTACCACCCACGTAAAGAGGGCAGCAATGGCCCCATGCATCAGGTGTTGAGCTTAACCGCGGCCCACGATGTGGTGTATCCGGTGCCCGAGCTAAAGGCGTTGGGTGACAGCGCTTTTATTCCCACCGACACCCACTGGACACACAAAGGCGCGTTGGCAGCCGCTATCGCCCTGGCCGAAAAGCTTGGAGTTGAACGTGAGGCGTGTCAGGCGCTGTTTCAAAAAGATCGTTACAAAGATAAAACCATGGGCGGTGACCTGGGGAATAAGCTAACGCCCAGGCAGACCTCTACCGTTGAGGTGCTTATCTCCTTCAATCATGTGCATTACAAAGTATTTGATAATGGCCTGCCCAATTTTGGCCGGCTGTTGGTGATGGAGTATCCCGATGCGCTGGTCGATGCAACCTGCCTGGTGTTTGGCTCCTCCTCCAGTTACTCCATGTTTAACTATTTGTGCCGAATCTTTAAGCGCTTTGTGTTTGTTCACAGCGCCGGGAATATTGATCCTGAGTTAGTCGCTGCGGTTGAGCCTGACTATCTGGCCGCACAAACCAACGCGCGTTTTGTGGTGCAGGTGCCAGGCTCGGATCAGTCGCTGATGATGCTTATTCGCGATAAACGCGCGCGGCTTAACCCTGAGGAGCAGGCGCTGGTCGAAAAACGCCAAGTGCTCGCCAAGCCTGATAATACGCTATTGGCTAAACTCAATTTGCCACCCTGGCTGGGGTGACGCGATTTCTCCCCGTTACTGTTGGGAACAATGCGCTGATGATCGGTTTTGCGATTGATCTGTCGATTGGTGTGACACGCTCTGCGGGCTGGTAAGATGCTCGCTCCATATCCGCCGGATAAGATGCTTTTTTGAATGAACGCTACTCAAACACCAAGTGATAAGGATTGGTATCCTCATCACCGCAGCCCCCAACGCTTTCTCCCCTTACAGCAGATAGAAGCGGCTTCACACCCTGGTGAATGGCATTCCCTGGGCGATAAGCCGCTTTTTGCGTTAGAAGGGCAGCTGCCGTTGCCGGGCTGGAACATGGTCGAAATCGCCTGCGAGCGGGATGTGACCAGCGTGGTGTCTAGCCTGACATTTGAATCCTCACGCCGCTCGGTCACGGTCGAGTTACCGCTGCGGGTGGGTAAGGTCACTAAGCGCTTGGTATATGTGCCCTGGGGCGTCAAGCGTGTGACCTTTTCGCCCATGAGTGCCGCGGGTACGTTTTCGCTGGGACATTTTCGTTTTGTGTGGCTAACGCCGATGTTCGCCTATAACCGCTTGCTGCAGCGGTTGTCGAACATGCACGAGCACTATCGCGATCTCTCGTTGAAGGAGATTGCGCAGAGTTTGAAACAGCAGGCGAGCAAGCAAAGCCGCAAATGGCAGACCGTTGCGCTGGAAGATTACGAAAGCACGTTTATCAGCCTTTCGACCCGTCGGCACTATCAGCACTGGATTCGCCAGATCGAGCGCAGACGGGCGCCCAGTGAGCCTATCGTGGCGCTGCGTTCGCATCTTCACTCTTTCGATTGCAGTGTGCTGATGGTTTGTCCTGCAGCCGATACCATGAAAGGCGCGCAAAAGAAGACGCTGAAAGAGCGGTTGAGCCGAAGCTTGGCCAGTTTGGCGGAGCAGTCGCTGACGCCTCATCAAGCCGTGCTGTTGGTGCCGCCTTCGCTCCACAAGCAGTGGCAGGGGTGGTTGGCCGAGTGGCAGCGTGAAATGCCTTTCTTGTGTGTGGTGGAAAGCTATGCCACCAGCGTAGCGGCGCTGCGCGTTGAGGCGCTTTCCTACTGTGAGCATGATTGGGTGTGGTTTTTACGCCCTGGAGACCGTTTGGCCACCAATGCGCTGTTCCATATGGCGAGCATCGCCGTGGACAATCCTAAAGCGCAAATGTTGGTGGCCGATGAAGATAGTCTCGACGAGCACGACATCCGCCACTCGCCGCTGTTTAAGCCTCAATGGAACGCCGACTTACTGCTTTCGATGCCTTACATGGGGCGCGCTGTCTGCTATCAGCATAGCTTTGTGCCGCGCCTTTCGGCAGAAATGTGCGGCGAGTTTGCCAACGATGCGGATTGGCTCGATTACGTTCAAACGTTAACCGTCACTCGGCGGAATGAGTTTTCGCCCGAGCAACTGGCGCATGTCCCGCATATTGCTTACCACGGTGAGCCTGGGACTGAATCAACCCCGGCAAGCTATGTGGCTACCGTTGCGCAACACTTGCGTGAGGCTGGTCATCACGCTGAGGTAACCCCTGGGCTGCTGCCGGGCACTCAGCGTGTGCGCTGGCCAATGCCCGACCCCGCTCCGCTGGTCAGTTTGCTGGTGCCTACCCGAGATGGGGTGAATATTCTGCGCCCCTGTGTGGATGCGCTTCTGGATCGCACCGACTACACCCATTTCGAACTGCTGATTCTGGATAACCAGAGCAGCTGCCCCGAAACCCTGGCATATTTGAAAGACGTAGCGGCCCGGGATTCCCGGGTGAAAGTATTGCTCTGGGATGCGCCTTTCAACTACTCATCGATCAACAACTTCGGCGCGGCCAATGCCAAGGGCAGCATCATTGGCTTGATCAATAATGATATCGAGCCAATCGATGGCCAGTGGTTAAGTGAAATGGTCGAGCAGGTTTCTCGGCCTGAGATTGGCTGTGTGGGTGCCAAGCTCTATTACCCCAACGACACCGTTCAGCACGGCGGGGTGATTCTGGGGTTGGGCGGTTTAGCGGGGCACGCGCATCGCTTTTTCCAACGCGATGAAGATGGCTACATGGGGCGCCTGAAAGTCACCCAGAACCTCTCCGCCGTAACCGCCGCCTGCCTGCTGTTACGCAAAGAGGTTTTCGATGCCGTTAACGGCTTGAACGAAGCCGACCTGGCGGTGGCCTATAACGATGTGGATCTTTGCATCAAGGTACGCGAAGCTGGTTACCGCAATCTGTGGACCCCTTATGCCGCCCTTTACCATCATGAGTCCATCTCCCGAGGTGCCGACGACACCCCGGAAAAACGCGCCCGCTGGCTCAGTGAGTATGCCTACATGCGCAAAACCTGGGGCGAGCTGTTAGACAGCGACCCGGCCTATAACCCCAATTTAACGCTAGTCCATGAAGATTATTCGTTGCGTTAGAGGTTAGGCGTGAGGGTTCCGTAGCACGTGGTAAGCGGAGCGCACCCGCGATGCAGCGCGCAGCGGTGCCGGAGTTGGCTTGCGCAGGCAGTGTAATCATCGATGTTGTTTGTAATGCCGGGTGTGTGCATCACTCGATTAATGGGTTAAAAAAGGATGCATCGTGAGTAGTCACATTCACTGGGTTGTTCTTAGCGATGGTGCGCGGCCGACTGAAGATATCTATTTCTATGAATCCGCCGCGCCGGTGTTGCACAACGAGGGTGTACTGACCGATCGCTTTCCTGTTTCTCGTTCTTTCGGCGCGTCGCGGCTTCATGGACGAGCTTTTAAACGTCGCTATGCGGGGGGCAACCTGCTGCTGTGCCGCTCGCTGCCATTAAGCTGGCTGCGCTGGCTGGAACGCAACCGCAACGCCTTTGGCTATATCGTCTATCTGATTGATGATGATATAGCCGCTGCCGCCATTGATGCCACGCTGCCCAGCGCTTATCGCAAACGCATGGCGCGCATAGTAGAGCTTCAACCACGTTTGCTGGCCCTGGCCGATGAGGTGGTGGCATGCAGCGACCAGCTCGCGAGCTACTTTACGCCACGCCACGCGAACGTTTCCGTGCTGACACCCGCTTTGCTGGCGCCGTTGCCAGAGCGTGATCACTTTTCATTTGCCCCCTCCGCAGAAACGCCATGGCAGATAGGCTTTCACGGGACGCGAGCCCACCTTCAGGATTTGCTGCATATCGCACCTGCATTGGAGACACTGCAACAGCAGCGCGACGACACCGAACTTGAGGTCATGCTGGGTCAGCATCTTCCGAAGCGTTTGGCGGCGTTGCCGCGCGTCAAAGCCCCTGCGCCATTACCCTGGCAAGGCTTCCAGCGCTACCAGCGTCAGCGCCGCCTGCACATTGGTTTGGCGCCGCTTTTAGAGACGCCGTTTAACCAGGGTAAGTCGTTTATCAAGTTTCTGGATATTGCCGCTATGGGCGGGGTGGGTATCTACTCCAACCGCTACCCCTATACGGAGGTCGTGCGCCATGGCGAAAATGGCCTGTTGGTGGAAGACACTCCTGACGCATGGAGCGATGGTTTGCAGCAGCTAATTGAAGACCCGGCCGCGACATCCCGTATGGCCGAGCAGGCAGCGAAAGATGCCCAGCGGGTTGGTGATCCAAACTTCGCGGTATCATTCTGGCAGGCACGCAGTGAGCGTCTGGATTAACCCCCGGCGACCCCCATGCGGTTTAGCTTCAGGCGGGCGACCGGGTAGAAAACCTGGAAGTACTGAGTTTAGCGACGCCAACCCCGTGCAACACTCAACCCTCACTTTGTCGCGTGAGGGCATTAAGCTGAGGGTAATGAACGATTGCTCATTCCTTCGCTTTCTGATTAGCTGATTCGTTACTATTAGCGTTAGTAGTCAGCTCTTAAAGCCAGCTTTTAGAAACAGTTAGGGATTGATTTGCATGAAAATTGCCGTTGCAGGAACGGGCTATGTAGGGCTTTCCAACGCGATGCTGCTAGCGCAGCACCACGAAGTGGTCGCGGTTGACATTGTTCCCGAGAAGGTCGAGCTGCTGAATAATCGACGCTCACCGATTGAAGATACGGAAATTGCGGCGTTTTTAAATCGTGATGATTTGAATTTTACGGCTACATTGGATGCTGAGCAGGCCTACGCTAATGCGCAGTTCGTGATTATTGCCACGCCCACCGATTACGATCCCCAGACCAACTATTTCGATACCAAAAGCGTTGAAGCGGTTATTGGACAGGTCATGCGCATTAATCCTGATGCGGTGATGGTAATTAAATCCACCGTGCCTGTAGGCTATACCAAGGGCGCTTCAGAGCGCTTCAATACCCAGAACCTTCTTTTCTCGCCTGAGTTTTTGCGCGAAGGGAAAGCGCTCTACGACAACCTTTACCCATCGCGCATTATTGTGGGCGAGCGTTCCGAGCGCGGCGAAACGTTTGCTGAACTCCTCAAGCAGGGTGCGATAGCAGAAGAGGTTGAGGTGCTGCTAACCAACAGTACTGAAGCCGAGGCGATCAAGCTGTTTGCCAATACCTACCTGGCCATGCGGGTTGCCTACTTCAATGAGCTGGACAGCTACGCGGAAACCCACGATCTGGATGCCAAGCAAATCATTCAAGGCGTTAGCCTCGACCCGCGTATCGGCAAGCACTACAACAACCCGAGCTTTGGGTATGGCGGCTACTGCCTGCCGAAGGATACCAAGCAACTGCTGGCCAACTACGCCGATGTACCCAGTAACATGGTTCAGGCGATTGTGGATGCGAACCGCACACGTAAAGATTTCATCGCGGAATCGGTGCTGCGCCGCAACCCGACCGTGGTGGGGGTTTATCGTCTTATCATGAAAACGGGCTCGGATAACTTCCGCGCCAGTGCCATGCAGGGCGTGATGAAGCGCATCAAGGCGAAAGGGGTGGAAGTGGTGGTTTACGAGCCGGTGTTAGAAGGCGATAAGTTTTTCGGCTCTACCGTAATGCGCGATTTAGATGCGTTTAAACAGAAGTGTGATGTCATCCTGGCGAACCGCATGGTCGCTGAGCTTGGCGATGTGGAAGCCAAGGTATATACCCGCGACCTGTTTGGCAGTGATTGATGCTAAGTAAGATAGTGACCCGGTAGCGCGTGGTGAGCGGAGTGCAGCGTGAGGCGGTGCCATAGCAACGTTAATAGTTCTAAGCCCCTATCATTGGGGCTTTCTTTTTTTTTGGCCCTAGCGCTTACAGACTTGGGTCTTATAGACTTAGTTCTTATAGGCTTAGGTGTTGAGGCCGCTGGTCGTAGGTTTTGTTGTTTAAGGAGTTTACAGATGGAAGCTATTTTAAAAGCATTTTACGAACAACAGCCGAATGCCAGCGTTCCCAAGGAGCGGGTGGCGTTTGGCACCTCCGGCCACCGCGGCCGTTCCCTGGAGCGCACTTTTAACGCAGCGCATATTTATGCGATCACCCAGGCGGTGGTCGATTACCGCACTGAGGCGGGCTATCAGGGGCCGCTGTTTTTAGGGTTTGATACCCATGCGCTTTCGCGCCCCGCCTGGGAGTGCGTGCTGCAAGTGCTGGCCGCAAACAGGGTGCCGGTGTTTGTCGAGAAAGATTATGGTTACACCGCGACGCCGTTGATTAGTCAGGCAATTTTGCACCATAACCGACCTCAAGATCAGGCGGGAACTGAGGTGGCGCTTGCGGATGGCTTGATCATCACACCTTCGCATAATCCGCCGGAAGATGGCGGGATCAAATACAACCCTTACCACGGCGGCCCCGCAGATACCGACGCCACTGGCTGGATCGAGCTGCGTGCGAATGCTTATCTGCTCCGCCAGTTGGAAAAAGTGCCTACCGTGCCGGTCGATGAGGCGATTGCCCACGCTCAGGAGTTTGATTTTACGGCGCATTATGTTGCCAAGCTGGGCAGTGTGGTGGATATTGCTGCGATTCAGCAAGCCAACCTGACCTTGGGCGCCGACCCTATGGGTGGTACGGCGCTGCCGGTATGGCAAGCGATCGCGGCGCACTACAACCTCAATCTTGAGGTGGTGAATACTACGGTCGATGCTGAATTCGCGTTTATGCCGCCGGATCACGATGGCAAAATCCGTATGGATTGCTCGAGCCCCGCGGCGATGGCCAATTTGCTCAAGATTAAAGACCGCTTCGATATCGCTTTTGGTAATGACCCAGATGCCGATCGTCACGGCATTGTCGATGTCAACGGCTTGATGAACCCGAACCACTTTTTGGCCGTGTGCATCGATTACCTGATCACCCATCGCCCTGAGTGGGCGGCGAGCTTAAAAATCGGCAAGACCTTGGTGTCTTCGTCGATGATCGATCGGGTCGTGGCATCTCATCAGCGTGAGCTCTATGAAGTGCCGGTTGGGTTTAAGTGGTTTGTGGATGGCCTGCATGAAGGCTGGTTGGCGTTTGGCGGTGAAGAGAGCGCTGGCGCAAGCTTGCTCACCCGTGAAGGCAAGGCGTGGTCCACCGATAAAGACGGCATTGTGCTTTGTCTGTTGGCGGCAGAAATCATGTCGGTCACCGGCAAAACGCCCAGCGAGTATTACCGCACGCTCACCGAGCGCTTCGGTGAACCTTTCTATAAGCGCGTCGATACTGCCTGTTCGCCGGAAGAGAAAGCGGCGTTCAAGAACCTGACCGCCGAGAGCGTGACCGAACAAACCCTGGCAGGTGACGCGATCAATGCCGTACTGGTCGCGGCACCGGGCAATGGCGCCGCCATCGGCGGTATCAAAGTCACCACCGAAAACGGCTGGTTTGCAGCTCGCCCCAGCGGTACGGAATCGCTTTATAAAGTCTACGCCGAAAGCTTTAAAGGCGAACAGCACCTGGACGAGCTAATCGAAAACGCCACCGCGCTATTAGCGGGTGTTTTAAAAGGGTAGCGGCCCGGGGCGGCTGAGGGCCGCCCCTCGGTGCCAATTAGGTGCAACATGAGTAGGAGTGGCACACTCCCGCGCGTATTTTCGTCATTATGCTGATGCGCTTCTTTCTTATCATCACGCTGTAAACTATATAGTTAATGGTAAAGGTAGACGGGCTGGCTTGGAGCTTGCTTTGTAAAGGGTAACGGTTGTTACCTGGCCATCATCAAGGAAGATACATCATGAATGCCTCTCTTATAGCGGTAAACCATCGTCTATATACCCCCCTGACTGCGCTTAACGACCATGCAGAACGGCTTCAGGCGCAATCTCTCAGCGATCTTATTGGCGGTAATACCTCTTCAGCACGCCAACGGGCGAGCGAATTGGCGTTTACGTTTGGGTCGCTCCATCTGGATCTCAGCAAGCAGCGTATTACCCAGGAAACCCTGTCGCTGTTGGTCGATTGGGCGCTTAGCTGTGGTATTGAAGATAAACGCCGCGCGCTGTTTGCCGGGGCTAAGGTCAATACGTCTGAACGCCGAGCGGCTCTGCATATGGCGGCCCGCTGGCCTGCTGAGACTGTGCCACCAGAAGGCATGGAACCAGCGGTGGCTTTTTGTCAGCAGCAGCGTTTACGTTTGGCTGGAATGGTCGAGCGTTTACATCAAGGCGACTGGTTTGGAGCAACCGGTCAGAAAATTACCGATGTGGTACATATCGGTGTTGGCGCTCGGATTTAGGCCCAAAAATGATCAGCGAGGCGCTGGCAGACCGCCCCAGCCAGGCGCAGGTGAGTGTGCATTATGTCTCTAGTATGGACGGCGCCCAGCTTTTGCCGCTAATGGAGCAGCTCAATCCCGCGACTACGCTGCTTGTGTTAGCCTCTAAATCGTTCACCACTGCGGATACCCAGTTCAATCTACGTACCGCCTTGGCGTGGTTGAGCGATGCGCTGGAAATCGATATTCCCACGGTATGTCGCTATCAGCTGGTTGGGGTCTCCTCCAAGCCTGAGAAGATGACCGAATTGGGTATTCCTGACGCCCATCAACTGGTCTTCAAAGATTGGATTGGTGGGCGCTTTTCTTTGTGGTCGCCCATTGGTGTCAGCGTTGCGATGCAGTTGGGGATGGCGAGTTTCAATGCGCTACTCGAAGGCGCGCATGACATGGATCGTCACTTCCTGGAAACACCCCTGACCGAAAACTTGCCTGCCATAGTGGCGCTAGTCGGCGCTTGGAATTGCCAGTTCCTAAATATATCCACCCATGCTGTGTTGCCTTACGACGGTCGTCTGAAAAGTCTGCCGGCCTTTTTGCAGCAGCTAGAGATGGAGTCGAATGGGAAGAGTGTTCGCACCGATGGCCGTTCAGTCACCCATGCCACTTGCCCGATTATCTGGGGCGATGTAGGGCCCAATGCCCAGCATGCGTTTTATCAGCTTCTGCACCAGGGTGGGCACACCGTCAGTGCTGATTTTGTGGCGGTAGCCAGCCGGGAGGTAGATGCACCTCAAACCGTGTGTGATTCTTTGGCCGCCCAAGAGCAGCTAACGCTCGCCAACTGTTTAGCCCAGGCACAGCTTTTCGCGCTAGGCGATGATGCAATTCCCACAGGGTTGCGCGGCCATATGGCCCAGGGCTATCGCGGCAACCAACCCAATTCTATATTACTGCTCAAACAGCTAGACGCCTGGGGCATGGGCGCTCTATTAGCGCTTTACGAACACAAGGTGTTTGTTCAGTCTGTGCTGTGGAAGCTTAATCCATTCGATCAGCCGGGCGTAGAGCTAGGCAAAAAGCTTGCCACCAGCCTTTATCAAACGCTGGCAGGGGAGTCTGCAGAGCAAGATGTCGTCCAAGACCCCAGTACCGAGCAGCTATTGCGTAAAGTAAGCGAGTGGCGTCAACACTCTTGTTGATGCCGTTAACAATCAGGTTGGACAAAATTTAATTAAGGACGTTATTAATGACGCAAGTGCGTAAAGCGATTATTCCGGTAGCAGGTTTCGGTACGCGGTTGTTACCAATCAGCAAAGCAATCCCGAAGGAAATGGTGCCTGTGGTTGATCGTCCATTGATCCAGCATGTTATTGAAGAAGCGATGGAAGCGGGGATTAATGAAATTATTTTGGTGACGCGTACCGGTAAGTCAGCCATCGAAGATCACTTCGACGCGCATGCTGAGTTAGAAGATTCACTGGCTAGCAAAGGTAAGGATGCGCTATTGGAAACATTGGCCGCTATCGCGCCGCCTAAATTGAAAATCACCAGCGTTCGTCAGCCTAATGCCCAGGGCTTAGGGCATGCGATATTTTGTGCCGCCCATCTATTAGGTAAGGACGAGCCCTTTGCCGTTATCTTGCCGGATGTGCTGGTTAAACCGCAGGTAGGCAGCTCCCTATGTGACTTAGGGGAAATGGTTACGCGCTGGGAAGCGAGTCAAGCAGCGCAGATCATGGTAGAGGCGGTACCGGAAGAGGAGGTTTATCGCTACGGTATCGTCGACTGCGCGGGCAGTGAGCCCAGTGCGGGGGAGAGTGTTAACATGCGTGGCGTCGTTGAGAAGCCAAAGCCTGAGGAAGCTCCTTCGCGCCTCTCCGTGATTGGCCGCTATGTGCTGCCTTTTAGAATAATGGAGCTCTTAAGCGACCAGCCCCCAGGCGCGGGGAATGAGATCCAGCTCACCGATGCAATAGACCGTTTTATGCAAGAAGGTAGCGCAGTGCAGGCTTTTCGCATGAGTGGCCGTACCTTCGATTGTGGGCACATTGAAGGTTGGCTCAAGGCCAACACTACCCTGGCCCGTGAAGCGGGTTATGAAGTGTAAATTGATTGAAATGCAGAGGCGGCTTCGCCGCTTCTGTAGATGACATTTCCCTCCCTTCCCAATATTTCCCTTTCATGACGTTTGGTTGCGCTCCTATTTACGGCTAGGTGCAAAGCAATGCTTTGTTTATACTGCTATTGTAAGATTGTTTATGGCGCAGATAAATCTACGTCGATTATTTTGTTTTATGATAGAAATTTTAGAGGTTTATAGTAGCTGTGGAAAATTTTAATGTTTATGTGTTGACCATGAGAGCGCCTGAGAGGGTTAGTTCAATTAACAAACAACTCTCGCAGCTTCCTCTTGAATTTAGTTTTTTTGATGCAACTGTTTATAATAGTGCTGAGTTTGAAGAACCTGTTTCTATTAATGAAGCTGCAGTTAAAGAGAGAAATGGTCGATACCTTACTAATGGGGAGATTGGCTGTTTTCTGAGTCATAGAAACATTTGGTCATCGATTGTTTCTTCAAATAAAAACGGTGTTGTTTTTGAAGATGATGCAATAATAGATTGCCGTATTTTAGACTTTTTAGAGCAGCTAAATATTAGTGATGTTGAGTATGATGTTGTGCTTTTAGGACATTCTAAGAAAGATCGTCGTAGCAAAAAGCTTTATCATTTTTTAGAACCCCTAAAGCGAAGTAAAAAGTTAGGGCGCTTTTTGTTAGGAAGAGGATTTAAAACTTGGCCTTCGGGTGCCGTTGGGTATGTTGTTACTCCTCAAGGAGCCAAAAGGCTATTGAAAGCCTCTGAAAAAATTCAAAGTGTTTTAGATGATTGGCCACTCTTTGAGAGTCAAGGTGTCGTCGTTAAAGAGGTTAGGCCATTGCTGGTATGGGAAGACTTTATCAATATGGAGAGCGCCCTCGAAAATGACAGGAATACTCCCTCTAGAAAGAAGATTTATTTTATGGCGCGTTTAGTTAGAGGTGTTATTAGAAATGTCGTTGCCAAGCTAGGATGATGTTAATATGACGCGCCTTTTGAGTTTGTTTGATAGAAGCCTACCTTTTTTGACAGCCGCTTCTCCAGGCGGCTTTAGAATTTTCGTACTTGCTTTTGCTGGTTTTTTTATGGCAAGAGAAGATATGGTTTATTTCTCGACAGAATATACATTAGCATCTTTTTTCGTAATGATGTCGGGCATTGGTTTTGCAACCATTCTGCTAAAAAGTATGGCTGAAAAAGCCAGCTTTGCAGTTTTCGTAAGGTACGCTATTTCTTCGGCTTTAATAGGAGGTATCCTGGCTGGCGTTTGTCTATTTCTAATCTCATACCTAGTGCCAGTGCCTGATTTATATTCAGTTTTTGTCTTGATATTGGTTACCTCTGTCTATCAGGTGTTTAGAAATTACTTGGTGTTTAAAAGAGATTTTTTTGATTTGCTTTTGAATGATGTGTTAGTGGGGGTAGTGTTTGTATCGTCTGTTTTCACTCTTTTTATAAGCTATAAAGAGCTAAGTGTTTCCAATATTATCAATCTACTTTCTTTTTCTTATTTTAGCGCATTTCTTCTAATGCTCATATATATGGGTCTGAGAAAGCGAGTTAGCTTGACAGGAAGTTTTGGTTTTATATCTAAGCAGAATGCAGCTTCCAGTTTAATAGTCGGTTTGTCTAACTCTGCGAGCAGCGGAGTCGGTTTTGTTTTACCTTCTATTTTTGTCTCATTAGGTGGTAGTGATATTGCGATAGTAGCATCGCTTGCCGCTGCTGTTTTCAGTGCTATGTCTGCTCTTCCGAGAGGGATTATTAACAATAATGCTGCTTCACTGTCTAGAATGGTTATGATGCGTGAATATTCAATGTTGTTGGTTAGTGGTTTGAGATTAAAAATATATAAGTTGGTGTTTTTTTTGGTGCCATTTCTTTCTTTTATAATGATTCTTTACTTTTATATAATAGGCAGTGTGAGTGATATATTGGTGGTGGTTTTCTTTGTGGGTGCATTCGGTTTTAACGTGGCATCTGGACAGCTTGGTGTTGTAGAGTCCGTATTAATTAATTTTTGTGGTTATGAGAGGCTTTCTCTGTATTTCAATGCGGCGGTTTTTGGATTTGTTATGTTTTTATTTTTAGTCGTGAAGTTCATTCCAGCTGCAAAAGAACTCTTGTTCATAGTTTATATGACTCCTCTTATATTGGGTTTTGTTAATATATTTAGAATGTACTGGTATAGAGGTTTGGTGAAACGTTTTTTCGCTGAAACTTACCAAAACAGTTGATTTTTAGAATTGCGAGCAGATTAGTTGCTATTTTCAATGTCTAGCTCTGGTTGCTCTTATATTAACAACGCTTTGCGTTCATAAAAGTGTATGGCAGAGGTTTTGAGTGTGCCCCAGATATTTGTTTCTCTCGGATACCTCGTTAGCCCGCACCATTGGTGCAGTTACCTGGTTTGGGTGGTTTTTCGTCGCCGTGGTAAACGTTAATGCACCCGCGGATGCAGCGCCGAGCCGCGCTGCCAGCTTTTTTGCATGCTGGGTGGGAACAGGAATTCCTTTGATGCGTATTTCTTGATATCTCGCCAGCGCGAAGAGTAATCGGCGTCGCCTTCTGGTAGCGTCCAGAGGCAATGGAGATGGTCGGGGAGCAGTACTTACGCATCCATCCTGAAGGGGCGCTCGTCTTTAACACGACGAAACGCACGGCCCAGGGCTTCAATATTTAGACGATCAGCGAGAAGCAGTTGTCGTGATTATTAGCCGTGGAGCGTCGTTACACCTTGCTTAAGGTGTCGATAGGGACGTCGAGGTGCTGTGGGCGGTTGAGGACGTTGAGCAGTACGATGGCACGCTCTTCGCCTTTGCAGCGAGTGAAGATGGCTTCGAGATCTTTGAAGGGGCCGTCGGTGATGGTGACTTTCTCACCGGCGCTGAAATAGGTGTGAATGCCTTCCTGGCGGTGTGGATGTGCGCGTAAGGTGTCGACCAGTGGGTCAGGTACGGCAACAGGGCGGTTACCAAAGGTCAGCAGACGTAAAACACCACGGGTGGAACGAATGGGACGCCAGTTACTGACTACTTGATCCAGGCATATAAACAGGTAGTAGGGGAATAGCGGTTCGGTCACCGTTGTGAGTTTGCCCTGGCGTTTACGTTGGCTATTCAGCACAGGATGGAACACCTCATAGCCCTGATTGGTGAGGTGTTCGGCGGCGCGAAATGATTCGCCCCCTTTGCATTGAATAACGTACCAGGAGGACGTTGCGCCTTCCTGGTCGCTGTCAACATTCATGCGATCATCCTTGGTTTTGGCGCTGCTAACTTAGGCCATCAACGCGGCGAGTGCATCTAGCGTTTGATCAATGTGAGCCTGGGTATGGTCACACGAAAGGAAGAAGCGCAGCCGCGCGCTTTTTTCGGGCACTGCCGGATGCAGGATCGGTTGCACGTTGATCTGCTGTTCCAATAGCCCGTGGGAGAGCCTTGCTGCTGCCGCAGAACTACCAATAATCACCGGTACGACGGCGGCCCCGATGCTTTTGCCAGTATCCAATCCGCGGGCGGTGGCCTGCTCGAGGAAGTAGCGCGAAATGGCGTGCAGGCGCTGAACCCGCTCGGGCTCTTGCTGCATGAGTTGCAGCGCTGCCAGGGAAGGGGCCGCGACCTGTGCGGGCATGCCTACACTGTAGAGAAAACCGGGCGCCAGATAGCGTAAGGTTTCCACCAGCGGTTTGCTGCCTGCGATATAGCCGCCGCAGCCCGCCATGGCTTTGCTCATGGTGCCCATCCAGATATCCACGTCACGCGGGTCGATATCGAAATACTCGCGCAGCCCCAAGCCAGTGTCGCCCATAACCCCGAACGAGTGTGCCTCATCGACCATCAGCCACGCCTGGTAGCGCTGCTTGAGTTCGATAAAACGCGGCAGCTCGGGAATGTCACCATCCATGCTGTAGAGCCCTTCGATCACTACCAACACGCGTTCAAACTGATGCCGATGACGGGCTAGCAGGGCTTCCAGTGAGGCGGGGTCGTTATGGCTAAACGACATGCGCTTGGCCCCGGAAAGCTGTGCGCCGACGAGCGAACTGTTGTGGATATACTCGTCGTGGAGCACTAAATCTTTAGGGCCAAGCAGGTAACCCAGCGTGGACACGTTGGTGGCGTGACCACTTACAAACACCACCGCGTCTTCCACATCGTAGGCGGAGGCCAGGGCCTGTTCCAGCTCCTGGTGGATAGGCCGTTCGCCGGATACCACGCGACTCGCGGAAACAGAAGTGCCGTAGCGCGCCACGGCATCGCAGGCGGCCTGATTGATACGCGGGTCGCCCGAGAAGCCGAGATAGTTATAGCTGGCAAAGTTGATGCAGGTCTGCCCGTTGATCACGCTGGTCGCCCCAGCGGTGCCTTCGTGCACCTTGAAGAACGGGTCGACCAAGCCTAGTTGATCGGCGGCTTGACGCATCATGGCAATTTGCTGATAGCCGGGCTGGGCATCGAAGCGCGTAAAGCGCTCCGGCACCGTGCGCTGCTCAGCCCCTTGCCCATTGGATGACGACGCGGTAGCGCTGGCAGCACGCGGCGCGGTGCGTTTGCGTGCTTGTTCCAGAAGTTGCTGTTTCAATTCAGAGCGCTTGGCGGTCATGGTGTCTCGGTCGCGAATGATGAAGATGCAGAGGTAGATTCAGTCGTGAATCCCTCCGAACCGTGTTGTGCGGCCAGCGAGGCTATCGCATCTTGCGGGGCTTCTTCAATATCGTCGTGCTGATGCATTTTCTGAATGAGCACGCCCGCGAGTTTGTCGAGCGTCGATGCTTCGCTAAGCACCATTACTGACACCTGAACGCCCAAGCGGTTCTCGATAGCCGTCATTAGCTCGACGCCCATCAGGGAGTCAAAGCCCATGTCATAGACCGAGCGGTGGATATCGAGCTTCTCTTCATCAATCAACAGAATGCTGGCCAGTTCAGCGCGCAGTAAGTCGGTGACCGTGCTGTGTAGCTCTTCTGGCGAGAGGTCGGCCAGCAGGGCACTGATGTCATCGTCGGCATCCACACTGCTGTCGTCATCGCTGGCACGGGCAATTTCATTAAAGCGCGGTGCTTCAGCGGTCGGTAGGAAGCGGGCAAGCGCGCCCCACTCCAGCTCCAGCACGCCAAGGCTTGGCCCTGGGGTCAGCAGCATTTGCTCGAGCACATTCAGCGCGTCATCCGAGCGCAGTGCTGAACCCCCCAGGCGCTCTTGCAGCGCATCCCGGGTACGGGTGTTACGCGCCAGGAAGCCGACATCTTCAATGGCGCCCCAGCGTACGCAGGTCGCCGGTAAGCCCGCGGCGCGGCGGTTAGCGGCAAAAGCTTCCAGCCAGTGATTGGCGGCCACGTAGTTAGCCTGACCGGGGTTGCCGAACAGCGTAGTGGCCGACGAGTAGAGCACGAAGAAATCCAGTTCCGTTTCGCGCGTGAGCGCATCGAGGTGGCGGGCACCGTCGATTTTAGGCGCCAGCACTTTCTGAATACGTTCGGCATCCAGATTGCGGATCAGGCCATCGTCGATCACCGTGGCAGCGTGCACAATGCCGCGAAGCGGTGCGAGTTCAGCGTTGGCACGCTCCAGTACTGCGGCCAGAGCAGCGCGGTCGGTAATATCGCAGGCCGCAGCCAGTACCTTAACGCCTTGCTGCTCGAAGGCCGCCATTGCTGCTTGGGCTTCTTCGCTGGCGGGGCCGCTGCGGCTAAGCAGAATCAGCTGCCGCGCGCCTTTCTCTACCAACCATTGAGCGGTTCTTAACCCGAAACCACCCAGGCCGCCGGTCACCAAGTAGCTGGCATCCGCGGACAACTGCATTGCTGCCGTGCCCAGTAC
This sequence comes from Vreelandella sp. ssv, assembly GCF_059448525.1. Lineage (NCBI taxonomy): Bacteria > Pseudomonadati > Pseudomonadota > Gammaproteobacteria > Oceanospirillales > Halomonadaceae > Vreelandella > Vreelandella sp. ssv. The sequence continues at coordinate 1,345,435 of NZ_CM182545.1, forward strand.
TTCGTTCTGGGGCGGTGCGATAGGCTGTTCGTAGGTAACGACCACTTTGCCGATCTGGCGCGCCTGCTGCATATAGCGGAAGGCGTCGATCACCTGGCTGTGGCTAAACGAGGTAAACGGCAGTGGACTGAGGGTGCCATCGTTAAACAGCGCCATCATTTCGCCAAACAGACGTTGTGTCAGCGCGGGCTGCACCTTCATTAGCTGGTCGGAGTCGATACCGAAGTAGCTGAGGTTATTGCGGAACGGGCGCAGGCCAATATGGGTGTTTTCGTAGAAGTCGCGTTTGCCCAGCTCCAGGAAGCGGCCGAACGGGCGCAGCGCACGCAGATTCTGGTTGATTGCTTCCCCGGCTAGCGAGTTAAGCACCACATCCACGCCTTCGCCCTGGGTGTCTTCAAGGATCTCTTCGGCAAAGGTGAGTGAGCGCGAGTCGTAAAGCCGCTCGATGCCCATCAGCCGCAGGAAGTCGCGCTTCTCTTCGGAGCCCACCGTGGCGTAAATTTCCGCGCCTAGCCACTGGGCGATTTGCAGCGCGGCGATACCCACGCCGCCAGCGGCGCCGTGAATCAGCACTTTCTCGCTGGGTTCTACCCGCGCCAGGTGCTTGAGCGCGTAGTAGACCGTGAAGAAGGTCGTTGGAATCGTGGCCGCCGCGGCAAAACTGATGCCTTCCGGCAGCGGGGCAACGGCGTGTTGGCTGGCGATGACTCTATCGCTGAAGCTGGCGGGGCCGAAGCCGACCACCGCCTGTCCAGGCGTCACGTGGGTGACGTTGCTGCCAACGGATTCGACCACGCCTGCGAACTCGAGGCCCAGGGTCGGCCCGGCAAAGCCGTTCTCAATCGCTTCATCGGAGAGCAGGCCCAGGGTGTACATCACATCACGGAAGTTAAGCCCGGTGGCTTTAACGCTGATTTCAACTTCGTCAGCGCTGGCTTGCGGTAGCGGGCGTGGCCGCCACGTTAACTGGCGCAGCTGCCCAGGCATGGCAAAGCCGAGCGTCATCGCCTGATGCGGCTGTTGGGTCTGCTCGTTAGTCGGTTCTGCCGCCGCCGGTCGCGGCGCGGGCAGGGTGCGTAGCCGAGTGGCAAAGCGGTGGCCCTGATTGTCGATCAGCGCTTCGTTTTCGCTATCCGGTTGAGCCAGCAAGGTGGCCCAAGCGTGTAACGATTGCTCGCTGACCGTTGTCGGTACATCCAGCAGATAAACGTTATGCCCGACAGCTTCATTGGCGAGCGAGCGCCCAAAGCCCCATAGCGCGGCATCACCGGGCGCTTCGTTAGCGCTGGTGGCGGGGGTTGCCTGCCAGAGCGCGCTAAGGCCGTGGGTCACCAGCCATAAGGAGGCGGCCAGCGACTGCTGCTCTAACGCCAGCGTCCACTTGAGGGCGTGATCACAGCGAACAGTTTGCGCTTCAGTGCTGTTGGCGCCCAGGCCACGCAGGTCAATCACATTGAGCGTTTGTTCTGGGTGATTCGCCAGTACCGATTGCGTTAACGCATGTGCCAGCAGCTCGGCAGGCGCGCTCTGGCTAACGCTGAGCAGCGCGGAAGCACCTTGCGTTTGCAGTGCCTCGACGAGATTGGCCGACAGCGCTTCACTGTTGTGATCGGCGACCACCAAGTGACGCCGTTGGGTCGCGGCGGACTCGTCATCGACCGTTGCTAACGGGTAGTGGGCGTGGAGCAGGTAGGCACCATTCTCACTCTCTTCCAGTGCCATTGGCGTGGAAACCACAAAGCCTTGATCGTTCAGCCAGCCGATAAGGGGCTCTTGTTCCAGCGCGGTTTGGTCGATTCCGGGCGTGGCCAGAAGATCATCCAGCCAGCGGCTCGGAGCGATACCGATCAGCATGACCTGGGCGCCTGGCGCTAGCTGCGCGGGCAGTGCTTCTATCAATTGGCGCGTCGCGGCGGGATGGGTGACATCCACGCTGATAAACGCTAATTGGGCTTTTTCCACGCCAGTGGGGGCGGTTAAGGCAGCGAAGTCGTTTTGGTCAAGATGCTGCATATCCATCAGAGGGAAACGTTCTTGCAGCTGCTCTGCCTGATGGCGCGTGCTATCGAGGGTGGTGATCACGCGATAATGGGTAAGGTCGTGGTAAAGCGCCTGGGCACTGCGTTCCAGTAACCGTTCGCCCAAAGCAGGCGCACTGGGGCCTGCTTCGAGCAGCTGCAATCGCTGCCCAGCAGGGAGCTCTGCTATCAGAGCGTCGATCAACTCGCCTAGCCCGCCTGCCAACGCCTGCCAGCCGCTTTCACCCACCAGTACGCGGTTTAAGCGCGCAAGGTGTTCCTGGCTAATGCTCAGCGCTTCAAGATCGCTGCTGCCGCTGCGCAGCGCCTGTTGGTGAAGCCCTAAGCGGCCCACCAGATGGATAGGTGCAAAGTAGTCCGGGTAGTCCTGCACCAGCAGTTGCCAGATAACGTCAGGCGAGTGCTGCGCGACTTCTGAATCAATAGCGGTTTCTGCGTTCGCGCGCTGCTGTGCAAAGGCTTCACTGAGGCTATCCAGCAGTGGAGCGACTTCGTTGCCATAGCGATGGCCGGTGCGCTCACCGTAAATAGTGGCTATATCGGCCAGACGGGCCAGCGCATCGGCGGGCAGTGCTAGTGGCGCTGAATGCAGCGGCGCTGGGGTCAATTCAACGTCTAAGTAGCTAAAGTGCTGCTGATGCGCGCGATTAAGACGAATCGCTTTAAAGCGGGTTTGACTCAATACCGCTACCGCATTGCCAGCGGCGTCGTACAGCTCAAAATCGGCGGTAAAGGAGTGCGGTGAGCGCTTGCCCATCACGGCGCGGGCGATAACCGGCGCGCCAGCCTGGGTGTTGACTTGAATGCGACCGACGCGAACCGGGACAAAGGCCAGCTGGGCGGCAAATGCGCTATGCTGGGCCAGCAACGGGATAAACATCTGGAAGGCACTATCCAGAATGCCGGGGTGTACGTGCAGCGTGGCTAGCTGCGCCTGCACCTCATCTGACAAGGCGATTTCACCAATCACCGCATCGCCTTCGATCCAGCCCTTGGAAATGGCCTGGAAGGCGGGGCCGTAGTGCAGACCAATACGCTCGGCCATTTGCAGGTGATCTTCCAGCGTGTAGTCCGGCGCGCGGGAAGGTAGCGCAGGTGCCTGACGTTTTAGCAGGAAGCCACGGCTTTCGCGCATGGTGCGGGCCACGGCATTCAGTTGCCATTCACTGCCAGTGGCGGGCTCACGGGAGTGGATCTCCAGGCGGCCATCTTCCGGCAGGTAGGTCAACCGCATGGTACGGCCATGGGGGCCGTCCAGCAGCAGCGGGGCGCGAATTTCGAGCTCTTCGATATCCAGCAGCGGAGTGTCTTTTAGCTGTAGCGCCGCGGCCAGGGTCAGTTCCACAAAACCGGCACCGGGGAAGACTGCGCCTTCGCCGACGACGTGGTCGGCCAGCCAGGGCTGGCGCTGGGTATCGAGCTGACTTTCCCAGGTATGCTCATGCTGCGCCAGCGGGTAGCCCAGCAGCGGGTGCTGGTAGTAGCGCGCAAGCAGCCCTTGGCTGTCGTTGGTGGCGTGTACCCAGTGGTGGCCTCGCTGCCAAGGATAGCGCGGCAGCGGCACGCGTTGGCCCACCACCGGCAGGTGGCGGCTAGCCAAATCAAGGCCGCTGAGCAGCAGTTGGCCTAAGCAGCGCTGCAAGCCTTCAAGGCCCGGTTTATGACGTTCAATGGTGCCGAATACCAGGCCGGAGCGCTCTAACTGGCGCAGGGACTCATTGAGGTAGCGGCGCAGAATGGGGTGAGCGCCAATCTCTACAAAGACGTTATGGCCTTGCTCCATTAATGCGCTGGCGGCAGCGTCAAACAGCACCGGCTCACGAATGTTTTTCCACCAGTAGGTGGCGCCCAGCTCAAGCCCGTCGCTTAGCGCGCCGGTCACGGTGGAGTAGTAGGGGATCTGCGTCGCGCGCGGCGTGATATCTGCCAGCGCGTCGATCACGCCTGTTTCAATACTGTCCATCGCGGGACTGTGGAAGGCGTAATCCAACGGCAGGCGCTTGGCAAAAATATCTTGCCCGCTTAGCGCAGCTTCCAATTCACTCAGTTGCTGGCTATCACCCGCCAGGGTAATGCCTTTAGGGCTGTTGATGCCGGCCAGGCAAACCTTGCTGTATTCGGGCTTTTCGAGCCATTCGGCGATGTCATCGGCGCTCATGGCGACGGCGGTCATTTCGCCTTGGCCGCGGGTTCTGCCTTGATAGTCGCTGCGGTAGTAAATCACTTTCACCGCGTCTTCCAGGCTCAGCGCACCGCTGGCCCATGCGGCAGCCACTTCGCCTACGCTGTGGCCGAACACTGCGGTAGGGACAATACCCTGCTCACGCAACCACTCGGTCAGTGCTACTTGCAGAGCAAACAGCGCGGGCTGGGCGACCTCAGTCAGCGCGAAGCGGTTTTCATCGCTTTGCCCATTACGCCCCTCTAGTTCGGCGCGTAGCGAGAAGTCACCGTACTGCTGAAAGAGTGCATCGACACGGTCAATCGCTGCGGCGAAAACCGGTGAATCACTGAGCAGATCGCGGCCCATGGTTTCCCACTGGCAGCCATTGCCATCGTAAACAAACACCGGGCCGACCGCGTTAGTCAGCCGCCCAAGTGTGGTGACGCTTTTCGTTTCCCCGCTCGCAAATTCACTGAGCAGCGTGGCTGCTTCGTCAGCCGTTTGGGCAAACAGCAGCGCACCATGGCTATGGCGTTCACGGTGGTGGAACAGCGTATAGGCGATGTCGTATAGGCTGATATCGCTACTTTCGCGTAAGTCGTTCTCGCGCAAATAACTGGCGAGCGTTGCGGCACTTTGGGTAAGCGCTTCATCGCTGCGGGCGCTAAGACGAATCGGCAGCGTTGAACCAGGTGCCTGCGGCTCGGGTTTGCTCCGCTCGGGCGGGCTTTCCAGAATCACGTGGGCGTTGGCCCCGCCGAAACCAAAAGAGTTAATGCCGATAACGAGACGGCCCTCTTTTTTCAGCGGCTGGCCTTTGGTCACGACTGATAAATTCAACTCATCAAACTTGATACGCGGATTAAGCTTGCGAATACCGATGGTGGCAGGCACTTCGCGGTGCTGAATGCTGTATAGCGCCTTGGCGAGCCCCGCCACGCCGGAAGCCGTTTCCAGGTGGCCCAGGTTACTTTTCACCGAGCCAATCAGCAGCGGTGTTTTACGGTATTGGCCGAGGGCTTCGCCAATCGCGCGGGTCTCGATGGGGTCGCCCACCGCGGTGCCGGTACCGTGAGCTTCCAGGTAGTCGATCTCGTCCGGCGAGATGCCCGCCTGCTGGTAGGCGCGCTTCATGAGGTCGATCTGGGCGCTGGGGTTAGGCACTGTCAGGCCGGATTTATGGCCATCGGTGTTCACCGCGGAGCCTGCCACAACGGCAATAATGTTGTCGCCGTCGGCTACCGCCTGGTCGTAATCCTTGAGCAGAAAAATGCCTGCCCCTTCCGAGCGCACGTAGCCGTTACCCGCTTCGTCAAATACCTGGCAGCGGCCTGTTGGCGAGAGCATGCTGGCTTTGGAGAAGATGATAAAGCCGTAGGGGTGCAGGTGCAGGCTGATGCCACCCGCCATCGCCATGTTGGTTTCACCACTGCGAATCGATTGGCAGGCTTGGTGAAAGGCCACCATGGACGACGAACAGGCGGTATCCAGCGACATGCTGGGGCCGTGCAGGTCAAACACGTAGGACAATCGATTCGAGGCGATGCTGGAGGTATTGCCGGTGGCGGTTGAGGCGTCAATGGCCGACATGTCGTCCGCCATCCGGTATGAGTAGTCGAGACTGGCGACACCTAAAAATACCCCACACTGGCTGCCGCGTAGGGAGCTGGGCAGAATGCTGGCGTCTTCCATGGCTTCCCAGGCGAGCTCTAGGAGCATGCGCTGCTGGGGGTCCATGTTGGCCGCTTCACGGGGCGAAATACCAAAAAACTCAGCGTCAAACCCGCTGATGTCCCCCAGGCTGCCAGCGGCAAAGGTCACGCTGGTGCCAGGGTGGCGTTTATCCGGGTGCAAAAAGGCGTCGTGGCTCCAGCGATCAGCGGCCACTTCGGTAACTAAATCTTTTTCGGCTTGCAGGTCCTGCCAGAACGTTTCAGGGGTGGTGCCGGGGAAACGATGGGCGGCGCCGATGATGGCAACGCGTTTAGTCATTCTTGCTCCTGAGGTTCTGGTTCTGCCTTGATCACATCGCTACTCATATCATGTCCAAACACCTGTTTGAACAGTTGGACACCAAGCTCGTTTGCGGCTAGTTCATAGGGTCCACTATCTGTTGCCAGATGCTCCGTTGACCATATCATGTAGGGGGTGCGGCTATCAGGGGGCGTAAAATGGGTGTACGCCTCCGGTAGAATCGGCACATGATCCCCATACCAGCCTAGCAGCCCTGGTCGCTTTGCAGTATTTAGCGAATTTTTAACGTTGGCCAACATCTTGTCGGATTCACTTAAATGGTGCAAATAGACCGCAAAATCACGCAAATGACCGGGTAGTGGCCAAGGCGCATTGGGCAGCGTTTTAGCTAACGTCGCTTGGTTGGGTGCTTCCAAATGTAGCGGGCCGTGATTTTCCATGGTGATTACAAAGATAAATAGCGGCCTATTATCGTCATCTTCAAGCAGGCGTCCAATCTTTCGTGCAACTGCCAAGTCGCTAATGTATTGGCCGCTTTTGTCGCTGCTCTCGAAGGCATTGATATCTATAAAGTGATCAAAGCCTAATTGGGGTATCACCTTGTGACGAAAATAGAAGCTCGCGAGGTAAGGGTGGATACATACGGTGCGGTAACCCGCCGCTTTCAGCGCACTCGCCAAACTCGGCATTGGGTGGCGTGAAAGGGTGCGATAGGGATTGAACTGGCGTGCGCCCCACTGGTCGGGAGCAATGCCGGTTAATACCGCGCACTCGGTGCGCACGGTGTTGGCGCCCCAGGCGGGCACATTCAATGCGCCATGTAGCGTGGCGTTTGCGCGGGTATTGTCGAAATGGTGAAGAAGATTGGCACCGACCTCTTCACACCAGGGGCGCGGGTCGAAAAACGATTCACTCTGCACCAGTACTACGTTCGGCAGGTTCCGGTTTGGCAGTGCCTGGTTAGGCAGAGTTTGCTCATCTTTAGATGCTTTAGCCACCTGGGCTAAGTGATAAAAAGGCGACTGTTCCGGCGTTGGCACAGGTGAGCGCATCAGCGCCATACCGTATGCCCACAGGCTGGCGAAAAGCCCTAGGCGCTGTAGGTCTTGAATGGGCTGCAGGGTAATGGCGGGCAGCTTCGGTAGGCTGAAAGAGAGCAGGAGCACGCCGATGGCGATGATCTCAAACGCGCTGATTAAAAAGCGGCTAGCGCCCTCGCTGGTGACTAGCGACGTTTCCCAATAGAAGAAAGCCCCAATGGCTAAGGCTGCCGCGCTGCTGGCGGCAATCGCCAGGCCAATGCCGAAAAAGGGCACATATAAGCGTGGATGCAGAATGGCATCCAAGAAGTATTCGAAGTCGTGGCAAATAAACGGCTCGTTAAGCGTGTGCGATTTGGTGTTACTCGACTGCACGACGACCAGCTGTAGCGAGAGAAACACCATGACCGCGAACCAGGGGCGTTGCAGTAGCAGCACCAACAGGCCGAACATCAGCACCCAAGAGCCTACATGCACGCTATTAGCCGCCAACCCGCGCTTCCAGAAGGCTCGCGGACGGGGATTGAGCAGGGCTTCAAAACCACCGCTCAACAACAGCCCTATCAGTAGTGGCCACATCAGCGCGCTAATCATGGGGCGTGCCTGCTGAGTGATTAAAGCCCAGGTGTTTAATCAGCCACTGTGAAACGGCGGCGGGCAGTACCGCTAACCACCAGGTACCGAAATTAAGCGGAAAGGGGAAGCTTACCCGCGCACGGTTAGCGCTAATGCCACGCTTAATCACTTTGGCGGCGCGCTCGGGCGGCCACTCCCAAGGTTTGGGGCCGGGCATGGCGTCGCACATCGGTGACGTCACGTAGCCAGGCATCACCACCGTAACGCCAATGCCATGGGGGGCGAGTAACCCGCGCAGTCCTTCGCCGTAGGCTTTAATGCCTGCTTTGCTGGCGCTGTAGCTGGGTGTGGTGGGCAGCCCGTGCCACCCGGCAAGCGAACTGATCAACACCAGTTGGCCGCTGCCGCGAGCCTGCATGGCGGGCACTAGGTGTTGCACCATGGCGATGGGCGTTTTCAGATTAATATCCAGCAGCGCCTGCACATCTGCCCAGGGCTCTAAGATATCAGGCCCCTGGGGATGGGTATTTTTGCCCGCATTGGCAATCACGATATCTGGTGCGTGCTGTTTGCAAAGATCCGCTAGCCAGCTTTGCAGGGCGTTATCATCGGTTAGCGTAATGGTTGAGAGCGTAACTTGGGCACCTTGCTGACGGCAGCTTGCAGCCAGTGCTTCGAGCGTTTCTAACCGTCGGCCGTGCAGCACGAGATGGGTGGCAGGGTCGGCATAGGCGAGAGCTAGCGCCCCACCGATTGCCCCCGTGGCGCCAGTAATCAGTACACAGCGAGAAGGTTGGGGTTGGCTCACAACAATCTCTCCAACGGCGATGGGCAGGCTTCGAGTATGCGGGCGGCGTTATCCACAGCCAAATCGATACCGGGCTGGCAGTAGTAGCCGCCGTTAACTTGAACGGCATGCATCACGGTCTTTTGAAAGTAGCCAAATAGCTCGCCGTTGGGTGGCTGAGGCTGCTGCCAAAAATCCGCTAACCTCCCTTGGTAGGTTAGTCCATCAAGGTTGTAGATGGGGTCGCTAAGCGCAAAGGTCGGACAGTTTTTTTCCAGTGACACAATACCCACTGTGCTATTAACGGTGACATTACCCTTGGCATTTTTGAGCAGAACGTTTAAATCTCCTGATTCAAGATAAACAATGCGCCCCTGCAATCCATGCCGTTCTGAAAGCTGGTTAATAATGCTCGGGTAGTTGACCAGCCCCATATCCAGCGGGTGGTTTTTTATGCATAGCTGGGTATCGCTGGGGGCGTGTAGGGCAAACGATGCCATCACGTCGTCCATCACTTCCTGCATATTAGCGTAAGGGGAGTGATCACGGATTTGCGCATCGCTATTTAGCTGCAACGGCAGCATAAAATAGGGTTTGCCGCTCTCGATCAGCGCTTGGATGCGTTCGGCATCGCGTTTTTTCCAGAACTTTAACTGGGTAAAGCGTTTCAGGTAGCCTGCGTATTCTACGGGCGCAGTAATCGGCGCGTGATTGCGATAGTGCGGCGTAACCAGTGGATTGGCCAGTCCGGCCAAGTGGTAGCCTACATCATGCATGGCGCGAATTTTAAAAGAGGAGCGAAAACGCACGGGTGCAGGCGGTTCGGGGAGCGATTTGCCAGTTTCATAAAACCAGCTTGGATCACGGGGCAGCAGCGAGTGGCCGTTAACGCCTTCGCGCTCCAGGGTGATCCAGAACGGGCGAAAGTAGCCCTCTTCAAACACATGGGTGCGTACGCCTGCGGCGGCGGCATTATCGACTGCGGGGCGATGAATGGGGCGGCGGTCGCCAAACACGACTTGGTCGGTTATCGCGTACTGCTGCCACAGATGTTGGATATAGCCAGGTAACTCGGCAAGCGGACCGCGAAACAGGTGGCTCTCGCCATGGGTGCGCTGCCAATAGGCGATATCGCCCGCATTGAAGTTGACCTTGACGACACGATGCCCATCGTTCACCAGACGCTTGGCTAAGCGCTGGTAAAACGGTGAGCAAACGCCCTGCAAAAATAAGAATGCACGCTTCTGATGCTTCAACTCAATGCCTTCCGATCAACAAGTTACGATAACAGCGGTAGAGATGCTGTTTCCATGTAAGAGTACTTTTTTGTGTTCTTGCCTGTTCCAACAGGCTGACGACGGTTTCCGCATTGCACAGCTGGCGGGTCGTTGGGTCTACATAGCCGGGGTAAAGAATCAGTGTGCCGGCCACTAGCGCATCCAGCGAGAGTGAACGCGTGCGGCGTGGGCAGCTAAGCGCATCCTGGGTTAGTCCCCATCCCGCATAAAAGGGCAGGCCGTAGGTGCTAACGTCCCGCTTGCGCAGAAGCGCTTCAAAACCGGTCAAGGAACTCATGGTATGAACGGCATCAACGCGCTCTAACAAGGTCGCGATATCGATGTCGCTGGCGTCTAGATCATACAGGCGTTTGGCATTGGTATCGAGTGCCCCGACACGCGCACCGCTCAATACATCCGGGTGGGCTTTGTAGACAATATAGGCGTCAGGGTGCGCATCACGCACGGCTTTCAGCAGCCCGCTATTGGTATTAATGTACGGCGAGCCGGTGGCAATAGAGGCGTCGCTCTCCACTTGGCCGGGCACCAGTATGGTGTAACGCCCTTTGGGCAGCTCGACTTCTGCCTGCCCACGCACATTGTACTTGGAGAGCTTGAGCCCCACTAATCGCTGACGTAACTGTTGCGCACGTTGCAACAGGTCTTCACTGAAAGGAGCGCTATCGAGCAGCGTCTCTAAATCACTGGGTTGGCTGGGGTCGTAGTAAATACCCTGTGAATCAATCACCAGTGACAGTGGTTGAGTAAGATCGACCCCCAATCCCACCGAACGAATGAACCCATCTTCCATGCGCCAGAGTTTGGCCATGTGCTGGGCGTGCTGGCGTTTAAAATCGGCATCAATACGGCTAGACCATACCAGCAGCCGTTCATTGGGCTGTTCGCTCTCTGGAAGCTTCGCTTGATAGTTTGTACGCGCGGCAGCGCCTAGAAAGTCGCCAATAAAGCGACGCTTCCACGAGGAAAACCCGCATGCCCGCCAGCTTCCCCGGTAGCGCTCCTGCTGTCGCCGTTGGTCGGCGATCAGGGCAATGGTTTCTTCCAGGGTGGCAGGCTGCCGAGTATAAGGATTGGCGTAGCGGCAGTAGCGCAAATAAGCCGCCGCAAAGACGTCGGCCAGCGTGCGTTTAACGCCGCGCCGCTGGCAGGGCAACTGGTCGTAGGTAAGCCCCCAGCCAGCATAGAACGGAATGCCAAAGCAGTGCACTTGCTTACCGGCAAGTAACGCTTCAAAGCCGAGCTGACTGGTGACGACGTAAACGTGATCAATCTGGTCGAAGAGTGCCCAGGGGTTCACGTCTTCACCGATGACCTTGCAGCGGGGGTGGTCGGTGGCGTTAAGCAGATGCCCCTGCTTTTTTCCGGCAATAACGTCAGGGTGGATCTTGACCAAAATGTCGCTTTCGGGGTGCGCCTCTAATGCGGCTTGCAACATTTGCTGAAAACTTTCCGACCGGGCACCGCCGTAATGAATAGAGGCATCCCCAGCGGTTTGGTCCACCACTAATACACGCGCTCGGCTGACGTTCTGAATCGGCTGGTCGGGAGCGTGGTTATATTTGGAGAGCCGATAGCGGGTGAGCAGTGCCATGCAGCGTTCTGCTTGGGCTAGCTCTTCATCGGTGAAGTTGGCTGTGTTGAGCCAGTTTTCCAAATCAGAAGGTCGCGTGGCGTCGTAGTAAATGCCGGTCTTATCGACCACCAAGCTGTGCGGTTGAAAGCCACTCACCCCTAACCCCAACGAGCGGATAAAGCCATCCTCCAGGGCGATATAAGGCAGCTGGTGGCGCTTGGCATACTGCCTTGCGCGAGTGCTGGTGGGCTTTAACCCCCAGCCAATGATCGCGTCGGGTCTCTGCTTCCATGGGCGAAGGCGGTCGAAACGATTAAATTCGGGCAGCAGCGCAGGCAGGGCAGCCAGTTTGCGAATACCGGTGGATGTGTAACCTGCCGTTCGTGTCGCCATAGATAAGGCCGCAGTTAGGTAACAGTACAAAGGGTAGGCGGGCGAACATACGTGAATTGGCGGGGGTTATCAATTCATCGCCACTCGTAATTGACCGCTAATTAAAAGTTGTGGGTTGCTGGTACTGCGTGTCTAAAACCGTATAGTCAGTAAGGTGGATATACGGTAGGTCTTTCAACGCGCGTATTGATTACGTTTTTGGTACGTTGGCATCCCTAAGCCGTGCTAATTCTTTTAAGGCGCTTAAAATACACTGATGAATGCTATTTATAACAAGGTACTGCGGTGCATTTGCCCGACCTTATAACTCGTTTTTTTCGTTTTCGTACTCTAAAAGGCCGGCTATTGCTGGGCTTGGCTATTACTTGGCTGTTGGTGGTTGCGATACTGCTTGGCATGTCATGGCAGTTGGGTAAAACAATGGTGCACGAGACGAATATGTCGCACCTGCGTTATGAAGCTACCCTCTTGGCTGATGAAACCACCCAACAAATAGAGCTTCGCTTCCAAGCATTAGAGCGCTTACAAGAAATGATTGGTGACACTGATGATACCAATTGGATCAGCTATCAGTTACGCCAAAACGATGGCTTACTGGCTTGGTTTGACGGCGTAGTGGTAGCCAATCGCGAGGGTGAAGTGGTGGCCGATTGGCCCGCTATTGTTGGCCGGGTAGGATTGCAGACGGCGCAACTTGAGTACTTTCGAATGCTGCGTGGCACCCTTCGTTCCTACGTTAGTGAGCCCTTTGTCGGGCGCGCGAGCGGTGTGCCCATGGTCTTGGTCAGCGTTCCACGTCTTACTGAAGAGGGTGAGTTCGATGGCTTTATTGGTGGTGTTCTAACTCTTGATTCCGGTGGCGTGTTTAGCCGGTTAGCCAGGGTGCGCCTGGGTGAAAAGGGCTATGCAGGCGTTGCCACTGCGTCCGGTAAAGTTTTGTACCACCCGGAAGCTTCATTAATTAACGCCTCAGTGCCTGGCAAGGACTTTAATCCCTGGCTGGACTTAGCCTTGGATGGCTGGGAAGGCGATAGCGTGGGCAAATTATTGAATGGTCAAACTGCCCTCCAGTCCTACGCCCAGGTATGGCCTGCCAGTTGGATCGTGGGCCTCTTTTTGCCCATTGATCAAGCCCAATTGCCGCTGGCTACCTTCATTCATAAGCTGTGGTGGCTATGGGTGGCGATGGCACTCTTGATGCTGCCGCTGATGTGGTGGCTGTTGGGGAGAGAGCTTTCACCCCTTAATCATCTTGAAAAGCAGATTGGTGAAGTAGGGCGTGGCTACCGTGAAAACGTCAGTCTTGCTACAAATATGCTCGAACTACAGCAGGTGGCAAGCACCTTTAATCGGGTAGAAGAAGAGCGTCAACTCTTGCTTGATCATCTGCAAGAGCGCGAGGCATTTCTTGACTCGGTGCTCAATGCCGCACCGCAGGGGATGTTTGTCGCTAATATCAGGGGCGATATTACGTATATGAACCCAGCACTGCTAGAAATGCTGGGTATCTCCGCTGAGCTGCCCATGGATAGCTGGATAACGCAGATTCACGTTGATGATCTCGACGGGGCTAGCGATATGTGGCTGCATAGCTTGCGCACCGGCACAGATTTTGTTCGCCAACTGCGGTTTTTACGTAGTGATGCGGAGCTATTGTGGCTGGACATTCATGCTCGCGTGGTCACGATATCCCAAGACGGCCATACGCTTGGTTTAGTGGGCGTTGTAAAAGACATTACCGAGCGCCGGGAGCAGGAGGCGATTCAACGCTGGGAAGCGGAGCACGACCCGTTAACGGGCCTGCTCAATCGCCGGGGCTTTGAGCGGCGTCTGGAAGAAGCCTTTGCCGACTTCCAAAAAACCAGCACGCCGTCGGCCCTGTTGCTGTTCGATTTGGATCACTTTAAGCCAATCAACGATGAAGGTGGGCATGCCCTTGGCGACGAGATGTTGCGGCGAATTGCTCAGGTAGTTGCCTGGGAAGTGCGCCGTAATGATCATGTTGCACGCCAAGGGGGGGATGAGTTTGGGGTTCTGTTGCCCAGTTGCACCTTATCTCAGGCACAAAAAGTGGCCGAATCGTTACGACAGGCGGTAGCCGAAATTTCAGTGGTTCATGAAGGTAAAAAGTACATGGTCACTTTAAGTATTGGCGTGACCACCTTTGATGAAAGCGATATCAACGTAACCCATGTAATGGCTCGAGCGGATGCAGGGAGTTATGAGGCTAAAGGTAAGGGCCGTGATGGCGTGGTAGTGAATATGCCCCGTGACCAAGACGATGTGATGGCGCTTTTTGACTCGCAGGAATAGCATCCCCTGTTTGGTGAGTCGACAATTCCTGCTCAGCAGTAGAATATAAGCAGGTGCTGAACTGACTGAGACGCTGTTGTGAACCTACTTGAACTGTTTGCCCGCACGTTGGATGTGACGTTGCCTGTTTTTGCGATGGTGTTTGTTGGCCTGGGCCTTAAGCGCTTGAAATGGATCGATAGTGCTTTTGTTTCAACCGCCTCAACGCTGGTGTTTAAAGCGACGCTGCCCACCCTGATTTTTCTTAGTTTAATCAAAGCTGACTTGAGCGTTGCGCTAGATGTATCGCTCATGGTGTTTTTTGCTGCGGCAACGCTAGGGCAGTTTCTGCTGAGCTGGGCCTGGGCGCACTATCGAGTCGCGCACAAAGATCGTGGGATATACGTGCAAGGTGCGTTTCGGGGTAATTGCGGGGTAGTGGGCTTAGCCTTGGCGGCCGGTATGTATGGTAACTATGGCCTTTCAGCAGGTAGCCTGCTGGTAGGCGTGGTGATTGTGATGTACAACGCACTTTCAGTGGTGGTGCTGGCGACCTACCAGCCGGGGCAGTCTACCGACTGGCGCAGTTTGCTGAAACACGTGATTACCAATCCGCTGATTATCTCAGTCTTTGCCGCGCTGCCGTTCACTGCGCTCTCGATCCCGCTGCCGAGCTGGTTGATTACTTCAGGGGACTATTTCGCCTCGTTAACGCTGCCCCTGGCGCTGATTTGCATCGGCGCAACGCTCTCCGTTTCAAGCATGCGCGACGGTAGCCAGGTGGCGCTAGGCGCGAGCTGGATGAAAATGGTCACGCTCCCGGTACTGTCCACTGCCGCGGCTTGGTTAGTGGGCTTTTCAGGCGAGCAACTGGGCCTGCTGTTTCTTTTCTTCGCCAGCCCCACCGCCGCCGCCAGTTTTGTGATGGTCAAAGCCATAGGTGGCAATGTCGCCCTCGCGGCCAATATCATCGCCATCACCACACTGATGGCCAGTATCACCGTCACGCTGGGCGTCTTCGCGCTGCGCTTGCTCGGCTGGATATAGTCATAAGCGTGAATCTAGCAACTCGATTGGCCCTACCTTGGGTGACGCGTTATACTACGCGCCCGCAAGATGCGACTAGCCACCGATTAAGTCCCTGTAGCTCAGTAGGATAGAGCAGCCGCCTCCTAAGCGGCAGGTCGCAGGTTCGACTCCTGCCAGGGACGCCAACGGGCTATCTGAAGCGATCACCTAGCATCCCCCTCCAAAAAAGTAGCATTCATTTCCATTAGGCAATTATTTGCCCGTTTGGCTAAGTAAGTGCTATCAGTTCCTAGACTGCATCCTCATACTGCATCGACAAATAATAATTAAAAGGAAAGACCGTGCTTATTAAAGCCATGATGTTGATGCTGGCGCTATGCTTCTCAAGCGTGGCAAATGCTGAGCAGCCGATTGATGCTTCTGAAAACTGGCTGACACAAGCCGAGCTAGCAGTTGAAGAGACTGAATGTGACCTGACGTTCGATACGATTTCAAAAGAGTTTTTCCTAGCCCAGGGCGGATGCTGTAAAACATGCTCCAAAGGCAAGGCATGCGGTAACTCTTGTATCAACCGTGACTACACCTGCCACCAACCGAAAGGGTGCGCTTGTGATGGTTAAGGGAAGAACGTGCTATTTATGATCTTAAAGCCCCGCCACCGTGCGGGGCTTTCTCGTTGCATGGCACGAGCGAGGCTTACAGCGGCACACAGCGGCTATATGGCACGGTTGCCAAGGGGTAGGCCCCCAGGCCGCCGCACCCTACGGCGCGTTGTCCCCCACCCGCCTGCGGTGTTCGCTTGTGGGGTATTTCTTCATGATCCGTCAGAACGAGCCAAAGCCCGCTGTTGCTGGGCTGTAGGCGGGTTTTGGGTGCATTGGAGCCATGCAAAATCATGCGGATTTGTGCACGTTTGGTCAGTAGATGAAAAGCAATATTCTAAAGCTAGCCCTACGGCTGGCCGATAGCATAAAGAGTCATTCCTGATAAGGCTTGTCGGCAACGGTGCGTTCCTGATAGAGGCGGTATAGAGTGGTCTAAAGTCTCAGATGAATGGGTTGTACAGGCGTAGGGAAATGATGAATACTCCTTAAGCTTAATGGAGTAGAGAGTCTGTGAGAGGCTGCCTAATTATCATTCGGTAATTGAATTAATAATTGTTCGGGTATTTGAGAGCACCCCAAATTGGTTAATGTGTTATTTTTTATGTTTTTAGGAATAAAATAAGGCATATGAATTTTCAAAAAATATTAACTTTCATTACGCCATATAGTTTGTTTGTATCGATTTTATATTTGTTTGGTTTCTGGAGCTCATTTGATGTCAATATACTAGAATACATTGCACTTAGCGATGTGTTAAAAAGTGCAATGACTCCATTGCTATATTCAGCTCTTATAGTGATGGCTGGTTTTCTAGTTGGTAGCATGCTAAGTATTCCTTTGTCAAAAAAACTGCCACCAGGCGGAGGGAGGGATTTACCCTCAGCTAAATATTTTAATTGGGTATTGAATATAATTTTCACGACTTCATTATTGGCAATTATGTATCAAATTTTATTTGAGTCTGGAAACGATAGATGGTTTAAGGTCGCGTTATTGTCCATGCTAGTTATCCCTGCATTTGTTGGTGATGTACGAGAGGTCGAACGCTATATTCCTCACAGATATGCTAGAATTTTTATTGTAAATGTTCTCGTTACAGTGGCTGTTTTTGCCTTTGGGTGGGGGGCTGTCGATGCAAATGCTGCAAAGAATAGTCAGCAATATTTAAAGATCAATGGCGTAAGTGTTGAGTATAAATATTTGGGGTGGGTGGGCGATTTCTTGTTTCTTTGGGATAATGAAGCCCAAACTGTAATCGCTAGAGCAAAAGGAAATGTTAATTCTATCGAGTATGAAGTTATAGAAAAAAGATCCATTTTTGAGCGATACATGAATAAAGAGTAAATGTAAAAAAGTACCAAAGAGAAATTTTCTGAATGTGTTGTTTTACATGGGCAGGTTAGGTGTTTAAGCTATTGTAGTTAAGCTTGTTTGAAGTTTGGTAGATTCACTCTTCTATTTTTATAACTAATTGTAAGATTTTTTGATAAAAAGGAATGTGTTTTGTCACCAATAAGAATTGTTACTCTTGCTTTAAGTATGTTTGTATTAAGTTCAATAATTACCAGTATGATAGGGCTTGTTGAGCCATTGCTGATATTGAACGAAAACCAAATCTTCTATTTGTATTCCACTTCTGCACAAGTGTTGGCAGGCATCTATGGTTTAACCTTAACTGGTTTTATATTTTTTCGAAACGAGCTTAGTAGGGAAGAGTTTGAGGATGATACATTAACCGTAGCGGTCGAGAGTCTTAAAGAACGGTATTTCAAAACTCTCCTTTTTGTGACTGCATTGTCAATCTTTACTTTGTTGATATCTAATCTTGTGATTTCGTCTGAAAGTAGTGGAATAACCACTTTCAATACCATTTTGCTGAATACAGCACAATCAGCATTTTTAATAAATCTACTAGTTATTGCCTATTTTATTTTTGATGTTATTGCACCAAAGAGAATAGAAAAATAAAGTAAAATTATACAGCAGAAAGTTGATCCAACTTCTGATGCTGAAGATAAGGGAAGCCTAGAAGATTTTTTAACCAATTACAATCGGCTAGAATACATACTCCAAAAATATGGCCAAGCATATCAAACAGAGCTGGAAGGAGAGAACCGTTCAAGGAGAAGGATTTCAAATGTTAGGCTAGCCGAATTTATATTGAGAGCTAAGAGAATAGATATAAACCTATTTAACGAAATTAAAAACCTTATAACTTTAAGGAATTCAATAATTCATGGTGCCGAGCCAGTAGTAAGTAAACACATGGTTGATTTATCTAAAAGCATACTTCAGGAACTTGCTTTAGCTCTAGACTTAGGGCGCTAACAAGCGGATGCCAGTCGAACTGGTTTTCCGTTGGGATCTAATCTATCCAGAAAATGTGGATATTAGGAATGTTTTGATGGAATACTGCGATACTGATATATTTGGTTCTGTCGCTTTACCTGCTTCAATAGCTGAGATTCTTAATTTGGCTAGAGACCATTCTGGTAATAGACGGAATGTACATTTATGGAGGGGGCAGAGTGATATTGCTTGGCCAATTCATAGTTCTGCTTATAGAAGACTAAGCAGGACTAGCTGGAATGTTAATGAAAAGAGCATGCAACGTTACGAAGAAGACTTGTTAAGGCATGCAACTCATCAAGGATATCGGTTTGAGTCAGGCAGGGAATTATCAGATTTCGAACTATTGGCTAAACTCCAACATCATGGCGCCGCAACAAGGCTGATTGACTGTTCAAGAAACATTATGACTGCTCTCTGGTTCGCATGCGCTTCGGAGCCTGACAAGACTGGTCTACTTTTAGGCATTCATTCTCACCATCTTGGTGGAGGTGAAAATCAGCCAGAGTCACGCGAATACCGAGATATATTTAAAGGTATTGGAAAATTTGAATATCCACAAACCTGGCAGCCCCCAGTTATATCAAAAAGAATTGCCGCTCAAGGTGCACAATTTCTATACAGTACGGTTGCCAACTCCGATATGGGGAGTCTCGCCCTAGGAAAAGAAAAAGAAACACATATAGCGATTGGGATATCTCCTAGTTTTAAAAAAATGGCATTTAATGAGTTGGCGGGTTTGTTCGATATACGCTACTTAACATTGTTCCCCGATATTGATGGGTTTGGTCATGCTAACAGCCATTGGTTTGACGAGTATGAGAGCGAGAGATGGTGATTTCTAGCATTCACAGGCACAGCGACGGCCTTTTGGCTGTATCTATCCTTCAATAAAAATCGTATGTACTGGCATTGTTATGTATGGTCTAAAATTCTGGAGAAAAAACTTGTTTGAAGAACTTATAAAGATAATGGAAGAAAAGCTTATAGAAAATGAAAGTGACCTAGATTATCAGAAAGTTATTGATCTGACTGCGACAGCGTTAATTGAAGAGGTTCGTAAGAATGATGAAGCTAATGTTAAACGGATTATGACTGAACATGATGAATTTATTAAGAGGAATCGAGAGCGATGGGCCCAAGGTTTCACTAAGCTACATGCTTTAAGAGAGACTTGTTTGCAAGCTGGTATGAACTTTCAGCAACAGTTCATAAAAATTCCCAAGTATGAAACTGATGAGTTGATTGGCGTATTTATGCGACAGCATGCTCATGCATGCCGCATTGCTGGAGAAATAATCCATCTTTTGGAAGGGGGCTATCCTGATGCTGCTCTAGCGCGTTGGCGTACTCTATATGAAATGGTTGTTACGTGTTTGGTCATCAAAAAATGTGGTCGTAAGGCTGCTATAGATTATATTAAACATGGAATGGTTCAAACTGCGGATGGCATTGAAGAGCACCGAAGAACGGCTGAAGCTATGGGGCAGGAAACCTTTTCTGACGAGGAGGCATTGTTTTATTCTGATCTTAAAAAAACAATCACTAATGACGATCCTGGATGGCATTGGGCTCGTGAGCACACGGGGTTTAAGAAAATTGATAAATTACGTGAGTTTGTAGAGATGGAAAAATGGTCGCATAACTATAAGCTTGCTAGTCGTTATATTCATTCCGACTATTATGAAATGGCTTCCTTATATGCCATGCGCGAGGCCAATCAAGAGATGTTGCTCTGTGGTCAATCTAATTCTGGGCTTACAGAGCCTGCACATTTTACTGCTATTAGTCTTGCCCAAATTACTTCAGTTTTTTTAACAGCCTATATCGAAGATGAAGATAATGATTTGGATTACAGTGACTCCTTGTTATTTATGAAGGTTATAGATAATTATGTGACTGAAGTCGGCGAGGCTTTTTTAAGCGTCGAAAAGTCAAGCTAATAGTGTTTTTTAAAAGCTCTCGGCGCGACAGCTTTACAGCGTTACAAGGCTTGCTCCATTTTTTGAACATCGGTTACCTATTAGCGGCTTACAGATGAAGATAATGGTATACAGTGTGGTATATAGTATTTTAATATTTCATTTAAAGTTGTTTTAATTCAAATATTTATATGATTTATTTGACTCCTGCCAGGGACGCCAACGGGCTATCTGAACTGAAGCGCTCTCCTAGTACCCCTCTCCTATAAAGTAGCATTCATTTCCATTAGGCAATTATTTGCCCGTTTGGCTAGGTAATTGCTATTAGTTCCCACGCCGCATCCTCATACTGCATCGACAAATAATAATTAAAAGGAATGACCGTGCTTATTAAAGCCAGGATGTTGATGCTGGCGCTATGCTTCTCAAGCGTGGCAAATGCTGGACAGCCGATGGATGCCTCTGAAAACTGGCTGACACAAGCCGAGCTGGCAGTTGAAGAGACTGAATGTGACCTGACGTTCGACACGATTTCAAAAGAGCTTTTCCTAGCCCAAGGCGGATGCTGTAAAACATGCTCCAAAGGCAAGGCATGCGGTAACTCTTGTATCAACCGTGACTACACCTGCCACCAACCGAAAGGGTGCGCTTGTGATGGTTAAGGGAAGAACGTTCTATTACGATCCATTAGCCTGCTTTTTGCGGGCTAATGCGTTGTGGGATTGGCAGAGTAGGTAGACGTAGAGAACGGCTGTTAGACATGAAAAACATAAGCGGTGACGCTTGGGAGGGGGTTAGCGGCGATGAACTATCAAATAGAGTTTAATGTGACAAAAAGCTAGAGTGGCTGGGTTATAAAAAGCCATCCCTGGCCTGCCGCGTGCTCCTGTTCCTTCCGCCATATTTCTTCCCTGGCTCAATCCCTTGAGCGAGTTTTTCGTACTCCTTGTACGCGGCATGCAGTGGCGAAAGCACACGGTAATTCATCTTCATAAAAGATGATGTAAGAGATCTCTGTCACGCTTGTAAGATATGGCTTACAAAGGGTTTAAATGGCGTTTAAACGTGATGATGCGGGAGGCAAACATGAACGGGGCATCGGCTGCATTGTGGTTGAACCTCATATTGCCGATAAATTTAGCTGCATCAGGTATGCTCTTCGCCTGCCCATCACCCACTGGCATTTGCTAAGGAAGCTCTCAATGTCTTTACCTGAACGGTCTTTCTCGAAACGCGTCGCTGTTAAGGCGCTCGTTATTATGTTCGCTCTGCTTCCACCTACGCTATTCGCTCAGGATGCTCATATTGGCAGCGTGCGAACGGAGTTCAAACTATTGGGCCCGAATAACACCATTGAAGTGGAACGCTTTGATGATCCAAAGGTGCAGGGCATTTCCTGCTACATTTCTTATTCCCAAATTGGGGGTATTACGGGGGCGGTGGGGCTGGCAGAAGAGGCTAGTGAAGCCAGCGTGGCATGTCGGCAAACGGGGGAGATAATCTTCGAGCCTGCCGAAGTGGAGGAGCAGGAGGTGATTTTTACTCAGCGCCGCTCTGCGCTATTTAAGAATATGCGCGTTGTCCGTATGCATGACACGGACACTCAAACCTTTGTTTACCTGACCTACAGCACCAAGCTGGTAGACGGCTCGCCTAAGAATGCGATTACGGCCGTCCACTACGGTGGTATTGGTGCGAGTGAAATAGGGGAGTGACCTGTACTCCATTGCTGGGCGCTCAGCGCGGGTTGCCGAGCGTTTGTGTCCAGTAAGTGGAGTAACGAGAATCTGGCTCGGTTGCTTTTGCCATGCCCATTTCGGTAAAGGTCGCGTTCATAATGTTTTGGCAGTGACCGGGGCTCTCTAGCCAGCCGTTTACCACGGCGGAAACGGAGGTGTGGCCTGCGGCGATATTCTCGCCCACTGCCTGCCAGGTGTAATCCTGGTTGTTGACGCGTTGCTGAATTCCCACACCCTTAGGGTCGGTATGGCTAAAGTAGTCGTTCTCGGCCATATCTCGGGAGTGCAACTGGGCAGCTGCTTCCAGTTTGCAGCTCCAGGCTAACGGCTCCGCTGCTTCATAAGCTTGATCGCCACACTGCCTCGGTTGGCGTCGTGCTTCGTTAATGCCTGACAGCATGGCCTGCTTTTGCTCGGTTAGTTCACACTCACTAGAAACGCTGGTACCGTCACTCTGGGTGTCGTCAGTGGCCCATGAGCTGCTTGAGCCCACGAGCATGATCACTAGTAAGCTGAACAGCGCCCCGACAGAAGCGGGGCACTTAGAGGTCAAGTTAACCACCGAACTTTTCATTCTCACCTAGATTTGGGGTGGCATCTTTCTTGAGATTGGCCTTGGCAATCTCGTAAAGCTGGAAGGCCTTGCTCTCTTCGGCTTTCCAGTGCTCGCCCATGTGTACTTTGATTTCCAGCAGTGCGACGTCTGGATCATCCTTACCTTCCGGGAACCAGGCGGCGATGAACGGGTTCCAGTATTTTTCGATCAGTTCTCGGTTATCGATCAGGTTGGCTTTGCCCGATAGCGATACGTAAACACCCTCTTCCTGATCGGAGAAGCTTAGGCAAACATCGTGATCGCTCGCGGCCTCCAGCACTTTTTCAGAACTGCGACGGGTAAAGAACCAGAGGGTGCCGTCATACTCTTCCTGCACTAAATGCATCGGACGGGCTCGGGGCGTGTCATGGTCGGATGTGACGAGCATGCCGACTTTAATGTCTTTGATCATTTTCCAGATCTTTTGCTTATGTTCAGGGCTGGACATAGCTTCACTCTCCATATGAATTTGTTAATGCAAGTCACCATCGACAATGATTGTACACGGGTGGTGACTGGGTATAGCTTAGCTGTCATTTTCGATATGGGCAAACACGCTAAAGATGTCCGGCACTTCTTGCTCAGAAATATCCTGCTTGATGTGTCTCTGGATACTCACCAGAATCAGAGTGTCGGCTAAGTGTACGGCCAAGAAGGGAGGTTCCTATGCTCATAGGTTCTATATATCGCAACTGTTCAATGGCAGTGTTAATGCTGCTTGCCGGCTGTGCCGCAGGCGGGGGAGGCGCCGAGTCTCAAAACCATATGACCCAGCGCGCTGCGGAATACTGTGAAAGCGTTGGCGGAGATACCGAAGTTCAAGAAACCAGCTTAGGCACCGGTCGTTACTGCCGCTTGCCGGATGGGCGAGTCGAAAATCAGTGGCGGCTTTATCGTATGGAGCGTCTTGATAACGACTAGCACACCTGTTTGACCAGTCTAGCGTTGTTGATCGACGAAACGGTTACGTAGAGCGCTAATCACTAGCGCTAAAACGCCGCATGCTAATGCTGGCAGCAGAACGTCTAAGGCAGAGTCGAGGGTCCAGCCGCCCCAGACGCCCTCGAACATGCCTACCGGTAATGCTTCACCCCACTCCCACCCTCGCTGAATGCCTAGTCTGTACTCATGCTGGGCAACTTCACGGCCGAGTAGTAGCGTAATGGCGATAGAACCGGCTACTCTCACGGAGACCAGCGGCAGTAATGCTATTTGAATGACAAGCGCAATGATGACGTGTTCTAGATGTGTGATATTCATATTGACGCTTCTCGTAACGAAAACGCTTTCGGCGAGGAGGGGGCTATTCATTTCTCGCTGAACGCCCTAATTCAGGTAATCGATGATTCATAGAGTTACTGATATTGACTAAACAAGGTGGGATTATTTTTCCATGAGTTACCGACCTTGAGAGCCTAACACGCTATGGTGGCGAACTTTCTAAATTAAACGTTATGTCTTAGGCAGTGCTATGCGTCTTAGTTACCAAGGCCCGCTACCTGAAATGGTGGGCTTTTTATTGTTGCCGCAGTATTCGATGATGGCATTCTTTGCTGCGGTGGAGCCGCTGCGGATCGCTAATCGCATTGCCAACCGTCCGCTGTTCGATTGGACCTTGATTAGCGCTGACGGCGGGCCGGTCACGGCATCCAACGGTATGACGCTGATGGTGGATCAAGCCACGGCGGATGTTCATCATCTGCCTTCACTGGCGGTTTGCAGCGGGTTTACGCCGGAAGCCCATCTCACTCGGCCATTAATGGCCTGGCTTCATCAGTTAGATCAGGCGGGCTGCTGCTTGGGCGGTATTGATACCGGGGCATTTTTGCTCGCGGCCACCGGGTTGTTAAAACACGAGCGGGTGGCGCTGCATTGGGAAAGTTTGCCCGCCTTTCGTGAGCGTTTTCCGGGCATTGATACCACCGATGAGCTTTACGAGCTGGGTGAGCGGCGCTTCTCCTGCGCGGGCGGGGCGGCGGCGATGGATATGGCGCTGGAAGTGATCGCGCGACGGCATGGCGCGAAGCTTGCCATCGATGTATCTGAGCAACTGATCCATGACCGAATACGCACTCGCAGCGATCAGCAGCGCATGGCACTGGTGAAACGCCTTGGCACCCATAACCGGCGAGTGGTTGAGGCGGTGGCGCTGATGGAGCAGAACCTTGAAGAGCCGCTTCCCCTTGAGGAGGTCGCCAGCCGGGTAGACGTATCGGTTCGCCAGCTTCAGCGCTTATTCGAGCAGGAGCTGAACATGACCCCTCGGCAGTGGTATTTGCAACTGCGTATCAAGCGCGCCCGTCGGCTGTTAGCGGAGACCGATTTAGCAGTGCTGGCGGTGGGCTTAGCCTGCGGGTTTAGCTCGTCGTCTAGCTTTGCGCGTTCGTTTCGTACCCATTACGGCTATTCGCCTCGGCAGGTGCGGGAGAAAAGCGTTTAAGGCTCAGTGGTGTCGTGTAGAGGCTGGTAAGCGTCGCTTTTTGCCTAGTAGTGGGGAGGCAGCCGCGCATACTAACTAAACCCAACTAATAAGAGGTTTAACCATATGATGTCTGTCACTACTCGCTCTACTACCACCAAGTCGTTGTCGTTAAAAGCAGGCTTTTTATTCGCGGCATTTGCTGCCACGCCTGCCATGGCTGAGCTCGATGAGTTGCGCTTTGGCGTGCCGCCATGGCCTGGAGTCACGGTAAAATCAGAAGTCGCTGCCCAACTGCTTGAGACCATGGGCTACGAAACCCGCCAACAGGATTTAGCGGTCAGCGTTATTTTGGAAGGCTTGGCGCGTAACGACCTGGAAATCTATCTAGGTGGCTGGTATCCGGTACAGACAGATATGGTTGAGCCGCTGGTGGCCGACGGTAAAATCGAAAAAGTGGTTTCCAATATCACTGGGGCCAATTCCGGGTTAGTGGTTCCCCAGTATGTTTACGATGCAGGCGTCACCACGGTCGCTGAATTAGCGGAGCACTATGATCGCTTCGATGGCGAAATTCAGGGCATTGAAGCGGGTACCGGCATTAACGATGCGATTCTCAACGCCATCGATAACGACCTTGCGGGTCTAGGCGATTGGCAGCTGCGCGAAAGCTCGACCTCGGCGATGTTGGCCCAGGCGGAGCAGAAAATGGCCGACGAAGAGTGGGTGACCTTTGTCGGCTGGGAGCCTCACTGGATGAACGTGAGCTTCGATTTGGCCTATTTAGCCGACAGCGATGATGCGGGCGTGGCTAACATTGAAAGCACGGTGTGGACCATTACCCCGGCAAACCTAGCCGATGAGGCCCCTCAGGTTCACCGCTTCCTATCGCAATACGTGATCGATATTGAAGACCAGAATGAGTGGGTGCACGAGTACAGCTACGAAGAGCGCCCGGCGGATGAAGTGGCGAACGAGTGGATTGGCAATAACCTTGATACTGTTGCCGAATGGTTAGACGGTGTTGAAACTCGTGATGGCAAATCCGCTATTGAGCAAGTGCGCGCCCAGTTCGATTCTTAATAGTACGGCGCTTAACAGTACGATTGTTACAAGCATGACGCTGGCTAACTGAACTGCTAAACGGCGCCTTATTGATTAAGGCGCCGTTTTAGTGTGTGGCAAAAGTCCAGCCAGGCGGCACTCATGTCGGGTAGCTTTGCGTGGGCATGCAGCGCGCCATGCACCATTTCCGGCGCGCAGCGATAGCCAATGGACGCGCCCGCATCCTGCCAGTGTGCCACTGCGGCTTCGATAGGCCACGTTAACGGATCGTGCTCCACCGTGAGCACTTCAATGCTACTCGCAGGAGGGCTGCGATCCCGCTGGGTGGCGATAATCTCAGGGCACTGTTCACGAATACGGAGCACGTCGCTGCGTGATAGCAGCGGTGCATCATCACCCAGGCATTTAAGTGATAGCTCGCCGACCGGTGGGTAAATCAATCCCAGAGGCGGGGCTTCACTAAGCTGATGGGCAAGATCGATAGCCAATCGCCCGCCCGCGCTGTCACCCACCAGCACAACAGGTTGAATGGCTTCTAACACCGCTTGGCAGTCTGCCAACATGGCGGGGTAATCTACCTCTGGTGCCAGCCGATAGTTAACGCTCACCACTTCACGCTCAAGCGCTTGTGCCAGGCTGGCGGCGGGGCCGTGATGGCTCTCCACTGAGCCGATCGTAAAACCGCCGCCATGGATAAACAGCACGCAGCCTTGTGCTCGTCGTTGGGGGATAAAGCGGCGCACGCTAATACCATCCAAACCGCTATTATCGACCCGCATTCCCGCCGGGTCGGGTGGGGCGAAGGTACGACATAGCTTATCGTAAGCTCGACGCGCTTGAGGCAAGGGCAACTCCTCCATGGCTTCCAGCCCTGTGCTAAAGCGCTGAATAAAGGCGTCTATGTGCATTGCTGTGGTAACCCTTAGCGTCGAATACCTATGGTACGGCCAGCTAGTTCCGGCCAGGCATCGCTATCTGCCCGTGGCAGTTCAGCCATGCGATTCGCGACCGCTTCAGGAAATGGGCTTGGTCGCCCTGAGGCTTGCTTCATGCCCATCAGCATCTGTTCGCTGGTCGCCAGCAGATTGCCTTCGTCATCGAACATGGCGAAAAACACGTGCATGCGTTTTGTATCGCTATCGAGCAGCGTTAGATCAATATTGAGCGGCTGGCCTTGGTGCGCCTCGCGGCGATAGCAGAGGTGAGTTTCCAGAGTATAGATCGTGTAGCCATAGTGCTCACGGCCCGCTTCGTCTAAGCCTATCTGGTCAATCAGCGCTTCGCAGGCCTGGGAAAAGACGCGGGCGTACTCCGCGTCGTTCATGTGACCGTTGTAGTCGACCCACTCGGGCGCGACGTGGGTTTCATGGATGATCATTAAATGCGTCCCTTTAGGCCTTCGGCTTCTGGCCAGTATTTTTGCACCACTTCCAGAAGCTCGACTAAAAAGTCATCCCGACGCCGGTCCAGCGTGGCCACTGAACGGCCTGCGGCCTGGTGCTCACAGCCTTCGACCACTTTGTCGATTAGCTCGTCGGTGAGTTCCGGGGCTTCCAGCTTGGTCCAGGGTAGTTTTAGCGCGGGACCAAACTGCTCCAGCATATGGCGCATCCCTGGCTCGCCGCCCGCCAAGTGGAAGGTTAAAAAGGTGCCCATCAATGGCCAGCGTAGCCCGCAGCCGTACACCACCGCCGCATCGATCTCTTCGGTGGTGGCCACGCCATCGTTGACCAAGTGCAAGGCTTCACGCCACAGCGCTTCCATCAAGCGGTCGGCGATATGGCCCTCTATTTCACGGCGCACCACTAGCGGCCGCATGGCGAGCGACTGATACAACCCTTGGGCGCTGGTGATCTGGGCGGGCTGGGTGGCCTCACCGCCCACAAGCTCTACCAATGGCAGTAAATACACCGGGTTGAAGGGGTGAGCGACGATTACGCGCCCAGGCGCTTGTTGGCACTGTTGCTGTAGATCGGTGGGCTTAAAGCCGGAGGTGGACGAGCCAATAATGACGTCTGGTGCAGCAGCGGCGTCGATAGCGGCTAAAATTTCTTGCTTTAGCGGTAGGCGCTCGGGCACGTTTTCCTGAATCAGATACGCACCGTTCACGGCCTCTTCAATCGTGGCCGCAAAAGTTAGCCGCTCAGGGCTAGCATTGGGCGCGAGGCCGAGCTGGGTTAACGAGGGCCAGGCATTGTCGATAAACGATTGCGTGCGCGCTGGTGCGTTAGTATCTGGGTCGAAGGCGACGACATCCCACCCTTGGGCGAGGGCGCGGGCAATCCAACCGTTGCCAATCACACCGGTACCGATGACGGCTAAGCGGCTCATTGGTCACCTCCAGATGGGTTACGTAACTTCAAATGGGCCCGGGTTTCTGCAGGTGTCATCACCCGGGAACCAAGATTCTCAATAATAGTGGCAGCTTTCTCGACCAGTTGGCCGTTGTTAGCCAGCACGCCTTTCTCCAAAAACAGGTTATCTTCCAATCCTACCCGTGCGTGGCCACCCAGCAGCACGGCTTGGGCGACCATGGGCATTTGATGGCGACCAATGCCAAAGGCGGCCCAGTTAGCGTTGGCAGGTAACTTGTTGCGCATCGCCAGCATGGTTTCGGTGTCGGCTTCTGCGCCCCAGGGAATACCCAGGCAGAGCTGGTAGAGCGGGTCGCCATCGATCAAACCCTCTTTCTGAAGCTGGCGGGCAAACCAGACATGGCCCAGATCAAAGCACTCCAGTTCAGGCTTAACGCCTGCGGCTTGCACCAAGCGGGCGTGTTCGCGCAGCCAGTCCGCAGGGTTGACGTAGACCATGTCGCCAAAGTTGAGACTGCCGCAATCCAACGTGCACAGCTCGGGCAGAAGTTCGCCGACCGGGGCGTGACGTTCGGCGGGCGTTTGGATATCGGTGCCAGGGCCGCCGCGTGTGGGGTCTGTGGCATCGGGTATCCAGTCGCCGCCGCCGCCAGCGGTGATGTTCATGACGATATCTACATCGGCCTCGCGAACGCGCTCCATGACTTCGCGAAACTGTTCGGTCGAGTGGCTGATACCACCGGTTTCCGGGTCGCGAACGTGAATGTGCGCAATGCTTGCCCCGGCACGGGCAGCTTCAATACAGGACGCGGCGATAGCTTTGGGCGTCACTGGCACATTCGGGTTTTTAGCGGTGGTATCCCCGGCGCCAGTGACGGCACAGGTGAGAATGACATTGGGATTCATAGCGCGCTCTCTAATAAGCAATTTATTCGCTTACCAGTGTGTCGCGATGAGCGAACAATAGTTGTCGAAAAGCGTCATTCACTATACAAAATATGCAGTTTTAGGATTCCATTTGCTACATACCTCACCCCAGCACGCTCATCGATGTGAAGCTGCTCGCTCTAAAAAAGTACTGATTAGAAACTTGGCTAGCGGGAAATATTGACCGCCATGGTTGCCGATCTAAAATTAATAAGCGCAGGACAAAGGTGATAACAACTACAAACAACGTATGGAAGGAGAACCTTCAATGTCCCATAAACCCACTCTACGACCGCTAAGTGCGGTCATCGCTTCTGCGGTGATCATCGGTTATACAGCCGCCGCGACCGCCAATGAGCCTGAACTCAGCTCCACCGAGGTATTGTCCGGTCTTGAAAACCCTTGGGATATGGCCTTCTTGCCCGATGGAACGATGTTTTACACCGAACGCTGTCGCGGCCTGTCGGTAAGACTGCCCGATGGTGAAGTGGAGCATCTGTTGGGAATGGAAGGTACTGATGAGTATGCCACCACCGCCGATGATCTTGTTTGCGAGGGGCAGGCGGGAATGAACGGTGTTGCCATCGATCCAGATTTTGAAGAAAACCGGACGGTCTACGTCTACTCTGCTTCCAATCTGTCTGAGCCACGCACCAACCGTGTGCTACGCATGACGGTAAACAGTGATTTTAATGAAGTAGCGGATCGCACCGACATTGTCGAGGATATTCCCTACAAACCCGCTGCCACCGACCATCCTTTCGGTGATGCCGGCGCCCATAATGGTGGACGTATTCGCTTCAGTCCTGAGGATGGCTACCTTTATGTGACCACTGGCGACAACCATAATAGTGAGATTCCACAATCACCGGTGCTGCTTGGTGGCAAGGTGCTGCGCATTGATCGAGATGGCGCGGCTGCCGAGGGTAATGAACCGCCTGAGGGCTTCGATCCACGGATCTATACCTATGGCCACCGCAACGTACAGGGCATCACCTTCCACCCTACCACTGGGCAGCCTATCGTAACCGAGCATGGCCCCTGGCATTCGGATGAGATCAATGCACTGGTCAATGGTGGTAATAGTGGATGGGATCCGAAACCCAACATGGCTGGCCGTGGCGACTGCCCGGACGATTACTGCGGTTATGAACCTAATCAGACCGAGGGGATGGATCCAAAAGAGCGGGCGGCCTATATGCCGGTGACAGATACTGAAACCTACCCAGACGCTATGCAGCCTGCCTGGCAAAACGATGGGCTTTCTCAGGGCATCTCTTCTGCCGAGTTTCTAACCGGAGAGCAGTGGGGCGACTGGGATGGCCGCCTGGTTGTTGGTTTTATGGGCATTGGTTTTGGAGGTACGCCGGTAGGACAACGCATTAATCTGATTGATATTGCGGAGGATGGTCTTTCGGTCAATGACGTTGCCGAAATGCCACTGCCCATGGGGGCGGCTCGCTTCCGGTCATTAGTGTTGGGCCCGGATGGCGATCTTTATACGGCAGTTGATGAGGGTTACATATACCGCATCACGCCGGAATAAGTTTTTTTTGCAAATGCGCTTTTTCAGCCGCGCTGGCGTTTGGCAGCGCGGCTGCACACTTGTTTCAAGCCGCCTCACGCTTTTATTCAAGACCACTCTAATGGGAATAGACCATAATGAATACGTCACTATTTATCGTTATTGCGGCTGCGCTGACGATGGGGTCAACAACGGGGCAGGCGGCAGATAAGAGCGCCGGAGAAGCGCTGTTTACCAACGCATGTGCTCAATGTCACGGTCCAAATGGGAAGGGAATGGCTAGCTTTCCATCGCTTAGCGGACGGGACGCGGATTACATCACTTCCCGCCTTGAGACGTACCGGGCAGGGGAGAAGGTGGGGGCCAACTCCTTTCTGATGATCCCCAACGCCACCGATTTGTCGGATGATGATATTGCTAATATTGCCGCTTTTATCACAGAGAGTGCAAAGAGCGCCGAATGACATGGCTGTTTAAAACACATAGCTGTGTAAATGAGTCGTTTAAATGACGCCACTTTCTTATTAATACCCGGTCATTTCCAGATATCCCTCGCCAAGCGGTTCGCCGCTGGCGCGGTCACTGATGTTCACTTCACCTTCCCAATAAGGCACGCTGGTAGGCATCCAGCGGTTGGCGTAGGGCGCTTCGACGTTAATATCGACGCCCGCTGAGGGCACTTCCAGCCGCCAGCGGGTGGGGATTTCGCGCCCGGCCACAGTCGAGGTTGTCAGTGAAGTCATGATGATGTCGGTGTTTGCCAAAGGAGTGGCGTCGCCTTGAGGGGTAATCCATGTGCCTGAGCGATAGTCAGCACTATGTTCTTGATCAGTGTCGTCGCCACCGCCACGTAGCTGAAACGCCATCAGCTTGTGACCGTCATTAAAATGCAGCGATAGCCAATCCCAACCTGACTGACGGGCATCAAGTAGCTGGCTGCTCCACTCTCGATCAAGCCAGCCTCGCCCACTGACGGCTTTGGTCTCGCCGCTAAGGGTGACATTGCCGTCTATCTGCCAGAAGGGTTGGCTGTAGTACATAGAGCCCTGTCCATTGGCGGCTTTCTGGCTGAACCCTTTGTCCCCATGCAAAACCAGCGGCCCTTCGGCGGTAAGCGTTAACGAATACCCAAAGCGAGACTCGCCTTCGCCGCTGTAGGCGGTGAGCGTTAGAGGACTAAAATCGTCGTTGCCGACTTCTTTGCTCGCTTCAAGCTGCCAATCGTCTAACCAGGCACGAAAGGGGCTTGAGATGACGCCCGCTTGGCTATCCTGGGGGATGGTCAGGTCGGTCTGAGAGTGGCTGCGCCCGAAACGCTCGGCGACTTCGTGCTGTTCGCCCTGGGAGATCGCCATATGCGCCATCCAGAGTTGGTCAGCCGCCCAGGGGGTGGGAGCGGGACGCTCGCTGGGCGGCATTAACGCCTGACGAAAAAGCGTCCACTGCAGGCCTAGTGGCTCTCCGGCAGCGTCTTCAAGATTGGCGGTTAAGTACCACCATTCGATACGGTAATCCGGGTGGGCGGCGTGATCCGTTGGGAATGAAAGTAACTGGTTTGGCTCGGCATGTTGAAATCTATCAACCTCCAAGCCAAGCCCGGCAAAGCCTGAGTCAGCCGACGACGTCGATTCTTCTGAACTGCAGCCGTAAAGCATCAGCGTCGCGGTGAACGCCAGTGGAAGACGGAAGTTTTGCAGTCGACTTAAGCATTGATTAAGGCTCATTGATTGGCCTCTTCTGCTAGTAAAGTTCGCGGTGAGGTGCGCCAAAAGCGCAGCGCAGGCAGTGCAGCAGATAAAAGCGCCACAGCAACAGCGGTCGCCAGGGTAACAGCCATTTCCCAAGGGAACAGATAGAGCGGCAGGCGCCAACCAAAGGCAGCCACATTAATGATTGCTACCAGGCCCCAGGTGATCGCAACACCCAGTGGTAGTGCCAGAAGACCGGTGACTAACGCCGCACCCCCCAGCTGTAGCAAGCTTAGCTGAGCCAACTGTGCCCTAGACACACCCAGCGCCCAGAGCGGCGCTAGCTGTTGGCGACGGCTGCGGGCCTGGGCGAGCAGGCTAGCCAGCAGCGCCAAGGCCGCGACTGCTAACGTCAACGCATTGAGGGCGCGAGTAATGGTAAAAGTACGCTCAAAAATCTCGGTGGCGATGCGCTTGATCTCACGCTGGTCGCTGAGGGCCTCGCTGCCCAGGCCAAAGCGTTCGGTAAGTGCTTTACGCAGTGAATCCACATCGGCATTGGGAGACAACACCACGCCCATCGAGCTTGGCGGGGCATCAAAGCGCGCGGCAAGCTGGGACGATGCCATAAGAATCTGCCCGCTGGGATTGCCGTAATCAGGGTAAGTCGCGGCGATGGTCAGCGTTTCATAGGCGCCTGGCGCGCGAAGGTTTAGCTGATCGCCGGGGGAGAGGTTCTCTGCGGTGGCGAGTTGTTCGTTAACAAAAGCCGCGCCATGGTCGAAGGCTGCCCAGGCAGTGTTGCGGTCTTGCCGGGTCGCCAGAAGCGGCCAGTGAGGTGTCAAAGATTCGCCTGGCGTAATGCCATAAAGCTCGATAGGGATGCCTAAAGCGCGACTGCCTTCGGGCGTGATGATGGACTCAAGGATGGCATCGCTTCGCCGAGTGAGCAGGCGCTCTGATACGTCAGGGCGGTCAGCCAGCCAGGCATCAATGTCTGCATATTGCTCGGCGGGAGCATTCAAATAGAGTGGGGCAACCAAGCGCTGATCCAGCCACTCTAAAAAGGTGAGGCGAAAACCACCGACCATACTGCCAACCCCTAGGTTGGTTGCCAGGGCTATAAGTAGGGCCATCATGGCGAGCGAGATCTTGGGGAGCTGAAGCTGCATATCCGCCAGTGCCCAGTGAATCAGTGGGCGTCGTCGGACGAGGTGTGTCAGCACTTTCAACGCGAGGGCTAGCAAGGGAGGTAGCCACAGTGCGCTGGTCAGCAGTAACGCGGCGACCAGTACAAAGCCTGCCACTAAGC
This sequence comes from Vreelandella sp. ssv, assembly GCF_059448525.1. Classification (NCBI taxonomy): domain Bacteria; kingdom Pseudomonadati; phylum Pseudomonadota; class Gammaproteobacteria; order Oceanospirillales; family Halomonadaceae; genus Vreelandella; species Vreelandella sp. ssv. The sequence goes on from NZ_CM182545.1 coordinate 1,379,064, forward strand.
CGTCACCTGGGGGCTGAAAGCGAAGCCAAACATACAATGCTAGCGCCACGCCCACCGCGAAAGTACCGCCGATACTCATCAACATTAACTGCCGGCGGTAACCGCTTCGCCAAGCCTGCATCTGGCCTAATTCCAGCATGTTCAAGCGGGCAGCGCGCCACAGCACGCCGCCGCCCGCCAGCAGTAGCCCACCAAGACTAACCGCTAGCCCGCCAACCCAGTAATGCCAGGGCAAATTGAGCTCTCTGCCAACGCCTGCGCCATACAAGGAGCTTAGGGTGGCCGCTACATCGGGCAGTAATAGGCGTGCCAGCCATACACCGCTGGCGATACCAGCAGCGGCACCTATCAGCCCGAGCAGGATGAGTTCTACGCTGAGTGCTAGAACCAAACTGCTTCCTGAGACCCCCAGTACCCGTAGGGTGCGCAGCATGCCCAAGCGTTGCTCCAAGGCCAAACCTAGCGCGGCCTGCACGATAAATAGCCCTACGACCCAAGCGAGTAGACCCAACGCCGTAAGGTTTAAGTGGAAACTTTCGGTAAGTTGACCGGGGGTGGCGATTCGTCTGGCCCGGGTGAGCGTTAATCCGGCCGGTGCTTCTGCCAGTGCTCCCGGCGCGGCCACAAGGCGCGTGATCACTTCACCGCTCTCAAGTAATCGCGCTGCGGCGGCGATATCCATCATCAGCGTGTCGGGCGGTAGCGCTGGCGATGATACGAGAGGCGGGAGTGATTTGCCGTTCGCAAGGGTCGTGGTGGCCGTTAAGGCATCGGGGGCTGCGCGTGTTTGCCATGGCGGTATCAGAAAGTCGGTTAACGATCCCGAGGAGTCTGTTTGGGCCAGCGGGTTATCACTGGCAAGGGTCAGCGGATCAATACCGATCAGTGTTAGCCGGGTGCCATCTTGAGTGACGATTTCACCCTCTAATATGGGCGAAACAGGCAAGCCTGCTTGGCGTAGGGCGTGATAGTCCGCACGGGTGAGCGGAGCGCCATCGCGTCGCTCAAGCTGATCGAGCTGGGTATCGAACATGGCATCCGCGCGGGCGTAGCTATCGCGAGCCGTGGCGTTGATGGCTTGAATGCCACTCCACAGAGCGCTGGCTACCCAAAGACCGAGCAGCAGCATGGCTAATTGACCAGGGTGACGCCGGTAGTGGGCAAGCAGCGTTGCCACCACCGTGGGCAGAGCTTTTATCATATCGCGGTGTCAATTAGTTGCCCGTGGCGTAAGCGCAGGCAGCGATCTAGCGGGGCAGCTACCTGAGGGCTGTGCGTGACAACGAGTAGGGCGCACTGGGTTTCACGCACCAGGCTTAATAACAGTTCAAGTACTTCACCAGCGGTGGTTTCATCCAAGTTGCCCGTGGGCTCATCGGCTAATAAAAGCGGAGGGCGGGGGGCTAAAGCGCGGCCAATGGCCAAGCGTTGTTGTTGCCCGCCGGAAAGCTGTTCTGGGTAACGTTTTTCCAGTCCCTCGAGCCCCAGCCGTGCAATTAAATAGGCTGTCCAGTCCGTATCGTCGCGGTTGGCCAAGCGAGCCTGCAGGCGCAGGTTGTCGGTGACGGTTAAGCTGGGAACCAAGTGAAATTGCTGAAAGACTAAGCCCAATTTTTCGCGGCGTAGTTTGGCGCGGGCGGATTCAGCTAACATTGATACGTTTTGTCCCGCGAGGGTAATACTGCCCTGGTCGGGTAGGTCTAGCCCAGCCGCAAGGTGGAGTAGGGTGGATTTGCCGCTTCCCGATTCGCCCATTAATGCGAGGCTTTGGCCCGGCGCTAAGCAAAGGGACACATCGTCGAGTACTTTTAGTGGGCCTTGAGGCGTCGTATAGGTTTTATGGACCTGATGAAGTTCCAGCATGGGCTGCCCTTATTGCTGATGTAGGGGCTTACAAAGCAGCAAATTAATCGTTAATAGCAGCGTCTGGGCCGCCTCGTTCACCATAAACCGCTATGCCGCCACGCCCTGTACGTTTAATGAAATACATACTCTTATCGGCCGCATCAATCAGCTCGTCGGCACTGCCGAACCCGCCGTCATCCAGGCAGGCAATACCAATGGAAACAGAGACGTGGATAGGGTCTTGATCATCGTGAGCCATCGGGGTTTTTTCCAAACGTTCAGCAATGCGCTTTGCGAATACATGAGCAGTTTTGGCGTTTTCATCCGGCAAAATGACCAGGAACTCTTCACCCCCCCAACGCCCGGCCAGGTCCCCCTCACGAATTAATGCCTGTAGCGTTTTGCCGAATTTTTCGAGCACATGGTCGCCCATTTGGTGCCCGTACTGATCGTTCAGCTTCTTGAAGTGGTCAAGGTCAATGAACACCACTGACATGATGCGAGACTGCTCTTGGCATAAGGCGAATCGCTGATGCATCTGTTCTTCGAGCCAAGCACGGTTTGCAATGCCAGTGAGTGTGTCTGTTCGTGAGCGCTCTTCCAATTCATTTTGTCGCTGACGTAATGAGGCAAGCTCAGCCTGTTGAGCATCAAGACGCGCATTGAGCTGTAGCGTTTGTCGAAACAGCAATTGCTGCGCTTCAGCCAGCAGGGATTCATTATCTTGCAGTGGAGGAGCTACCATTTGCAGCATCTCGGCAAGGGCGGGTAACTGTTCTTGAATATTCTCCAATAAATGACGCAAAGAGATCGAGTGGGCGCTCTGGTAGGTTTCAAAATCGCGTACTACGGAGACTAGCGACTGCGCCGGATGTGGTGAGAGCAAGGCATCGGCAATGGGGCCGGATAACTGAATGCAAAGCATGTCCGGCACGGTAATGTCGTATTCACCATGGCTATCACAGATACGTTGAGCGAGAGGAGCCGGAACGCCCCATTTAGCGGCAAGCCAAGCACCTACTTGAGAATGGTCACAGCCAAACAGTTGTTGCTCAGACTCTATCAGTTGACGATGGGTTAATGTTTTTTCGTTGTATAAGTTATTAATTTCTAATGGATAAGTTGCCCTAAGTGCCATAATGCCAATGTCTTGGAGTAGCGATGCCGTGAAAACGGGCCCCGCCATCTCCGGGCAGAGGTGAATAGCAAGGTGCCGCGCGGCTAAAGACGCGATGATAGAGCGCATCCATACTCGCTGATAGTGAGCATCAACTCCTCTGTTTTGAAGCAGACTAAAGCTCATTACCGCCGCCAGCGTGGCGTCTAATCCCAACCGGGCAGCCGCTTCATGACACGCGTGCACCTTTATATGGCTACGCGAGAAAAAGACGCTGTTGGCAAGGGTAATGATGCGCATGGTCAAGGCTGGATCGCGCTCAATAGCATTGGCGTAGTCGTTGACCGAAGGTTGATCAGTGCGCGCGATTTTCAATACCTTGATAGCGACAGTAGGGAGAGTCGGCAGGTTGGGACATTTGAGCAGATCAGATATTAAAAATGGGGGTAATTCGGTCGTTAAGATCAGGTCTTTTGAGTTGTCCTTTACCGGAATGACCTGCATTACTCTCTCCTAACTAATATTGGCTTCCAGCCGATTCTTGGTACTAGTCATATCGGGCGGTGCTGGTCGTATTCAATCACTTGTTTTAAACCATCATAGCTAAATTTGGCTAATTTGCGTGGTGCCTTATCATGAGGCAATGACATTTCACACCACAAACCTATTATATGCTCGAAAGATAAACACTGTGCTTGATATACATTAGGCTTAGTTGACGCCTGGCTTTTGACTCAAAATGACCCATCCAGGCTATACAAATAGTTAGCTGACAAAGAATTTATGTAGGATGGTCATTGTTATCAAGGCTATACGTAAAAAAGCTAACCTAGATATCGGCTTTTTGTAAGCTATTTCTTAGGTTTTTGTAAGTTATTTCTTACAGGGAGGCAGGTATTGTCAGGATTTTATAATTTTTTCTATCGCTGAATTCTTCTACCTCTGATTGAGTAGCCCAGTCTGGTCCTGCCCATGAGCAGAGTGATGGCGTTGCCCAAGTAGGCCACGCAATGACTGAGATTGATACTACGACTCAAGCCAGTGCGAGCGATATGGAGAGTTATCGCCGAGTGGCGGGTGCACTCCAAGGTGAGGCTACGTCATTGAGTAATAGTGTTAATGCCTTCCGTACGTCTCAAAGCAGCCACTTACATACTGAAGGTTTGCCAAAGAGGTTAAGTGACAGTCCGTTGCTTCATCATGATGTGAAGCCGGGCGGTGCCCCTAGAGCACTTCCGCCTCTTTAAGTGGCGTTGCTTTGTCTCAATTGAGTCGTTTTAGGTCGACTAAAGGCTAACAATGTTAGCCTTTTTTTATTTCCTCCATACTACCATACTAGTCATATCAGCATTGGTCGCTGGCTGCTTCAGACCCTCTCACTCGGATTTAGATGTTATGTACACGACCCTACAAACGCTTTGGCAGGAAACCCGTGAGGGTGACTCGGTTCGCCAGCGATTATTTTATGTGTTGAGGCAATCGATCATTCAGATGGTGTTGGCGCCAGGGCAGGCCTTATCTGAGAAAGAAATTGCTGACACCTTTTCTGTCAGCCGTCAGCCCGTACGGGAAGCCTTCATTCGGCTCTCTGAGGCGGGGTTGGTGGAAGTAAAGCCTCAGCGCGGCACTTACGTCGTGAAGATTTCGCAACGGGCGGTGCTCGAGGCGCGCTTTGTGCGTGAAGCGGTCGAGGTTGCTGTCGTTAGGCTGGCGGCTGAAAAAGGCATTGATTCCATCGTGTCGACAGACCTCCATGACCTGTTAGCACGCCAGCGTCGTTGCATTGAGCCCAAAGACTACGACCGCTTTTATCGTCTCGATGAAGCGTTCCATCGAACGCTTTCGCTAGGGGTAAAGCAGCACGCCGCCTGGAAAGTCATAGAAGAGGTTCGTGCGCAGCTTGACCGAGTGCGCTATCTCAGTGTGCCTCATAGCACCCCGCTTGAACGACTCGTGGATCAGCATACCCACATTGTTGCTGCCATTGAGGCGCGGGACGTCTCACAAGCAGAGCAGGCGATGTCGGTTCATTTGCGTGAAATTTTAGTCTCGATGCCCGATCTGGTTCGTCGTTTCCCCACCATGTTTGAGGGGGAGGCAGCACTTGATGGACAAGCAGCATTCGAAGAACAAGAAAACCTAGCGCTGAAGCAGGAGGCGATTCAATGAAGATCGAACAGGCATATACCATTGTGACCTCGCCGGGGCGCAATTTCGTGACGTTGAAGATTGTCACCGATGAGGGCGAGTACGGTATTGGCGATGCGACGCTCAATGGGCGTGAAATGGCCGTTGTAGCTTACCTGGAGGAGCACGTTATCCCAATGTTAATCGGGCGCGATCCTCAACGCATCGAAGATATCTGGCACTACCTTTACCGGGGCGCTTATTGGCGTCGCGGTCCCGTTACGATGAGTGCGATTGCTGCCGTAGACATGGCTCTTTGGGACATTAAAGCGAAGCTTGCCGGCATGCCGCTGTACCAGTTGCTGGGTGGTAAGAGCCGTGATCGAGTGATGGTGTATGGCCATGCGACGGGGCGCGATATTGACGCATGTCTGGAAGAAGTCGCTCGCCATGTGGACGAGGGCTATAAAGCGGTGCGCGTTCAAGCGGGTGTGCCGGGTATTGCGAGCATTTATGGCGTCGCCAAAAAAGATGGCGAACCTTATGAGCCTGCCGATTCTGATTTGCCTGCTGAGCATGTATGGAGTACCAGCAAATACTTAAACCACGTGCCTAAATTATTTGCCGCCGTACGTGAGCGCTTCGGCGATGATTTACACGTGCTACACGATGTTCATCACCGGTTGACGCCTATCGAGGCAGCTCGCTTAGGTAAAGAAGTGGAGCCGTACCATCTTTTTTGGCTTGAAGACTGCGTGCCTGCTGAGAATCAGGAGGCGTTTGGCCTGATTCGCCAGCACACGACTACACCGCTTGCCGTAGGCGAAGTCTTTAACAGTCTGTATGACGCCAAGGCGCTAATTGAAAATCAGTGGATCGACTATATCCGCGCCACGCTGACGCATGCTGGCGGCATTACTCATATGCGTCGCATTGCTGATCTAGCGGGTCTTTATCACGTGCGTACCGGCTTCCACGGGCCGACGGATCTCTCGCCGGTTTGCCTGGGCGCGGCGATTCACTTTGATACCTGGGTACCCAACTTCGGTATTCAGGAGTATATGCCGCATACCAGCGCCACTGACGAGGTATTTCCCCACGATTATCGCTTTGAAGATGGTCACTTCATCGTCGGTGAAACGCCGGGGCATGGTGTGGATATCGATGAGCAGTTGGCCAAACAATACCCCTATAAGCGCGCCAGCCTCCCGGTGAACCGGCTTGAAGACGGCACCCTGTGGCATTGGTGAGCTAGTGGGCATGGGTGAGCTAGGGGCATTGGTAACTTAAAGCACGGGTAAGGAGATTGACGTCAATGAAAGCATTTCAGGTAAAGGCGCCTCACGATTATCAGGTAGCAGAGGTTGAGCCGCCTAAAGTGGCCGCTGGTGAAGCGCTAGTGCGAGTGGCTTTTGCCGGCATATGCGGCTCGGATATGCATATTATCCATGGCGACAACGCCTTTGTGCGCTTTCCGCGGATCACCGGCCATGAGTTTTCCGGAGTAGTGGAAGCGGTGGGAGAAGGTGTACATGACGTCGCCATTGGCGACCACGTGTGCATTGACCCAGTGATCAACTGCGGTCATTGCTATCCCTGCCGTATTGGTCGACCCAATGTGTGCAGTTCGCTTGAAGTGATCGGCGTGCATCGCGATGGCGGCTTTGAAGAGCTGGTGACTGTCCCTGCGACGAACGTGCATCAGCTACCTGATCATATCGGACTCGATGCTGCTGCCTTAGTTGAGCCCTACACCATTGCCGCCAACGTGCTTGATCGTATGCAGCCGCATCCCGGTGATCGACTGATGATTTTGGGCGCAGGCGTTATTGGTCTGACGATCCTGCAGATGGCCCTGGCCAAGGGGATTGAAGAGGTCATTGTTGCTGACGTTATTAACGAGCGATTAGCGGCAGCAAAACAGCTTGGGGCAACGCACGTCTTTAATAGCCGCGAGCAGGAAGTGGAAAAAGAAGTGCTTGCCTTAACCCAGGGGGAGGGCGTGCCGCTGATTGCTGATGCGGCCTGTGTGCCAGCGTTGTTACCGCAAATGCTGCGTTTAGCGTCGCCTGCAGGGCGCATTGGTCTACTGGGTTTTAGCGTTCAGCCCAGCGAGCTAGTGCAGTTAGAAGTGATTAAGAAAGAGCTGACCCTGGTCGGGTCGCGGCTCAGCAACCGTAAGTTTCCGGAGGTGCTTAAGCTCATGGCAAGTGGGCAGTTGGATCCGTTGGCCTTAGTTAGCCACCGGTTGCCACTAAGCGACATGCCCAGCGCCATCGACATGCTTGATCACCGACCAGAAGAAGCCCGCAAGGTGCTGATTCAAATTGGTGCTTGAGGGGCCACATCCACCCAAGCGCAATTAATTGCTATCAATTAGCAACTGCAATCAACAACTAACAACACACGTGTGCAGGAGAAATACCATGATTAAACAACTTATCACCAGCGCTGTTCTTGGCGCCGCCTTAGTCAGTAGCCACTCCCTGATGGCAGCCGACTTTACCCTGCGTTTTGGCCATTTAGCCAATGAGCAAAACATTTGGCATCAGGCCGCCGAGAAATTTAAGGAAGAGGTCGAAGCAAACTCCGACGGGCAGATCGAGGTGCGTCTTTACCCCAGCGAGCAGTTGGGAAATGAGATGGACGTGATTAACAGCATCCAGCTGGGCACCGCGGATATGACGATTACCGGTGAGAGCTTACAGAACTGGGCACCTAAAGCCGCGATGATGGCCGTACCTTACGCCTTTCGAGACTCCGAGCATCTTCATGCGGCGGTGAATGGTGATATTGGCGCTGAGATCGAAGCGCAAATCACCGAGCGTACTAACTTGGTTCCTCTGGCCTGGTTTGAACGTGGCCCTCGCGAACTGACGTCCAATCGTCCCATCCGCACGCCTGATGAGCTGGATGGTCTACGGCTTCGTGTCCCGAACGTGCCGCTATTTGTTGATACATGGCAGGCAATGGGGGCACGCCCGACCCCAATGGCATTTAGCGAAGTGTTTACCGCGCTGCAGCAAAACACCCTGGAAGGTCAAGAGAACCCGCTTAGTCTGATCGAGAGCGCCAGCTTCAATGAGGTACAGGACTACGTCAACATGACCGGCCATGTACGCAGCTGGATCTACGTGGTGATTGGCCGTAACCAGTTGGAAAGTATGCCGGAAGAGCTTCAGCAGGTGGTGCGGGACGCTGCTCAAACGATGCAGGCGTATCAAGCCGAGCTTTTCGTTGATGACCAAGCACGTCTTGAGCAAGCGCTACAGGAGCGTGGCATGGAGTTCGTGGAAGTCGATGTCGATGCGTTCGCAGAGAAAGCTCGCCCCGCCGTGCTTGAGGCCTTAACCGATGAGCAGCGTGAACTCTTCGACGCTATCCAAGACTTGTAAGTGCTTGGAGCAAGTTCTTGAGAGTAAGCACTTGAGAGTGAGCTCTTGAGAGTAAATTTTGTGAATAGCTGATGATGTTGGGCTGGCGAAATGCTAGCCCAATCTCTATTGAAATAGCGGCTTGCCCATGAGGATACGGTTATGAACTCGGATCACAAAGCGCTTGAGCAGGAAGCGCTAGGGAGTCTGGATCCAATGGCGGCGGTTCCTAAGCTATCAGGACCCATTGGTCGCGTGATTGGCTGGGTGGATAAGTGCTTTCTAACCTTGGCCGTCGTGGCACTGGTTGCCATTGCCATCACGGTTCTTCTGCAAATTAGTTCACGGCTTTTTTTGCCGTTCTCAATAGCGTGGACTGAAGAGCTCTCACGCTACCTGTTTATTTACATGGTGGCACTATCCGCCGGTGTTGTATTGCGCCAGCACCGAAACATCAGCGTTGAGCTTTTCCATCACCTGCTGGGGCCGCGCATGCAGGCGGCATTTCAAGTGTTCATTTGCGCGCTGATTGGCCTGTTTGCCTTTCTGGTGCTGCCTTACGCTTGGCAGTATGCGCAAAACGGCACCTGGCAGACCTCGCCAACGTTACGCATCCCCATGCTGTATATCTTTTTTTCAACGGTAGTGACCTTTGCGCTCCTCCTGGTCTACAGCTTGCTAGGGTGCCTTGAAGGAATTATCGCAATGTGTCGCTCCTCTGCCTCCCTTCAGGAGTCGTAAGCATGGAAGTTATTATCCTGTTTGGCGTTTTTTTAATACTGCTCACGGTGGGTATGCCCATTGCGTTTGCATTGGGGTTAGCCTCGCTCTCTTATCTTCTGCTTGAAGGCATTTCATTAACCATCGTGCCGCAGCGCATGTATGCCGGTATCGACACCTTTGTGCTGCTGTGTATTCCCGGCTTTGTGCTGGCTGGCAACTTGATGAACGTCGGCAATATCACTGAGCATATCGTGCGTTTCTCGAATGCTTTGTTAGGCCATATTCGCGGCGGCCTTGGCTTGGCCAACGTGGCGGGTTCGATGATCTTTGGTGGTATTTCCGGCACGGCCGTTGCTGATTCAGCCAGTATCGGTTCGGTGATGATTCCCGGTATGGCGCGCTCGGGTTATGACAAACCGTTTGCCGCAGCCGTCACCGCTGCCTCGTCAACCGTTGGGCCGATCATACCGCCCAGCGTACCGATGATTATTGCCGGTTCACTGAGTGGTATTTCGGTCGGTCGTATGTTTCTGGCAGGTGCGATTCCTGGCCTGTTGATGGGGCTCGCCATGATGATCACGGTGTATATCCTGGCCGTTCGGCGTGGGTATCCCAAAGAGAAGCGGGTACCTTTTCTACAACTATTGCGTGAAGCGAAAACGGCCTTCTGGGCACTGCTGATGACCGTGATTATCCTTTACGGCATTATTGGCGGCTTCTTTACCCCCACCGAAGCCTCGATTGTGGCTTGCCTCTATGCCTTGGTGGTTGGCATGTATGTCTATAAAGGGTTGTCGTGGAATAAACTCCCGGCGATTTTGTCAGACACCGTTTTAACCTCCTCGGCACTGCTGCTGATGGTGGGGTTAGCTAACCTGTTTGGCTGGATTCTTACCAGCGAACAGATTCCCCAAATGATCGCTGCGCTGATTCTCTCCATCAGCGATAATCCGCTCATTGTTCTGCTGATTCTTAACCTTATTCTGCTGTTTGTCGGCGCGTTTATGGAGACCATTGCCGCGCTGATCATTCTTTTTCCGGCGTTGGTTGGCGTAGCCACGGGCGTGGGTGTCGATCCGGTTCACTTTGCGGTCATCGCGGTGTTGAATCTGATGATTGGGCTGACAACGCCGCCGGTAGGGGTGTGCCTCTTCGTGGTGGCGGGGATTGGCAAACTGCCAATGTTGACAGTGGCGAGAGCCATCGTGCCATTTTTACTCTGCAACTTGGCGGTGCTGCTGTTGGTGACTTATGTCCCTGCGGTTTCGCTTTGGTTGCCTAACTTGCTGATGGGAGAGTAATTAATGATGGCTCCTCAGCGTATTGAAGCTATGCCAAAAAGCGGCCAAATCGGGGTTGTCCACCTGGGGTTAGGCGCTTTCCATCGTGCCCACCAAGCCGTCTATTTAGAGCGCTATCGCCAGCGCAGTGGCGATGTGACGTGGGGCGTATCCAGCGCTAACCTGCGCGCTAGCATCGGTTTAGTCGATGGGTTGCGCACAGCAGGGCATCTCTATCATGTCGCGGAGTACGCTGACAGCGAGAGCACCACGCTACGTGAAATTGGTGTGATCGAAGAGTCGCTGTTTTCCGGGCGTGATAGGTCGAACAACTGGGGTCGCGATCGGGAGGCGCTACTGGCGCGAATGGCCGCTGTGGACACCCGTATTGTGACCTTGACGGTGACCGAGAAGGGCTACTTTTTAAACCCCGCGAGCGGTGAGTTAAGAGTCGATGACGCGATGATCATTGGCGATATTGCCTCGCCCCAGCAGCCGCGCACCGCCCCAGGGCTAATCGTAGAAGCGTTAGCTCGGCGGCGTGAGGCCGGCATGGTCCCTTTTACGGTGCTCTCTTGCGACAACATGCCAGATAACGGTAAGCGGATACGCCAAGCGGTGGTTCAACTGGCTGAGCAGCGTGACGCAGCATTGGCTAGCTGGATTGCCAGTGAAGTGGCGTTTCCCTGCAGCATGGTGGACCGTATTGTGCCCGCGATGACCGACGCCGACTTTGAGCGCTTAGCGGCACTGGGTGTTACTGATCCAAACGCCGTGGTATGCGAAGCGTTCTCTCAGTGGGTGGTCGAAGATAACTTCCCTCAGGGGCGACCCGACTGGGAAGCCGAGGGTGTTGAGATGGTGGCGGATGTCGCGCCGTTTGAAACCATGAAACTGCGCATGCTCAACGGTAGCCACTCTTTGATTGCCTATCTGGGTGCGATTGCAGGTATCGAGACAGTCTATGCCGGGGTCAATCACACAAAGCTTCGCGCTTTATTACGCCGCTATATGCTTGAAGAGGCGGCTCCGACATTAGACATGCCAGATGGAATCGATTTAGACGCCTACGCTGATTCGCTGCTGGCACGCTTTTCCAATGACAGCTTGCGCCATCGCCTGCAGCAAATCGCGATGGATGGCAGCCAAAAACTCCCACAGCGCTGGCTCTCCGGCGCGCTCAAACGGAGTGCCGCAGGGCAATTGTCGCCCTGTGTGGCGCTGGGAATGGCAGCCTGGATTCACTACACCGCCGGTGAAGATTTAGTAGGGAATCGCTATTCCGTCGATGACCCGCTGGCCACGCGCTTTGCGGATTTACACCATCTCCATAGCGCCGACCCCAGCGCTCTGGTGGCGGCCTATTTAGCCATGGACGATGTGGTGCCCAACGCATTGGCAGTGGATAAGGCATTTGCACAGTCTGTACTAACGGCGTATCAAACGCTGACCCAAGAAGGATTGGATGGGGCGCTTGCGGCGCTTGAGCGCCACTAATAAAAGGAGATCACCATGGAGCATACCTGGCGCTGGTTTGGCCCTAAAGATGCCATTCGGCTAGAAGAGATTCGTCAGACAGGCGCAACCGGTATCGTCACGGCACTGCATGAGGTGCCCAATGATCAGGTCTGGTCGGTTGAGGCGATCCAAGAGCGTCGGCAGATGATCGAGGCAACAGGCCTTACATGGTCGGTGGTAGAGAGCGTACCGGTGCATGAGTCGATCAAAAAAGGCTTTCCCGAACGGGATTCGCTGATTGCCACCTACTGCCAGACACTGCGCAACCTAGCAGCCTGCGGTATCGACACCGTTTGCTACAACTTTATGCCGATACTGGATTGGACGCGTACCGATCTGACCTACGAGCTGCCCGATGGTGCCTTGGCCCTGCGCTTTGATCAGGTGGCGTTTGCCGCCTTTGATCTGTATCTGCTTCAAAGACCCGGTGCTGAGCAAGAGTACAGCGATGAAGACAAAGCCCAGGCACGCCACTATCTGGATAAATTAGATAGCGTTGGCCGTGATAAATTAGTCAATACGCTGATTGCGGGGCTGCCGGGCGCCGAAGAGCACTACACCCTTGAGCAGTTTCGCACGGTGTTGGAAGAGTACGCGGATATTAACGCCGCTAAATTGCAGGAAAATCTAGGCTACTTTCTGCAGGCCATTATTCCAGTAGCGGAAGAGGTAGGCATTCGTATGGCGATCCATCCAGATGATCCGCCGCGGCCGCTACTGGGCCTGCCTCGAGTGGTTTCGACTCGCGATGATGCCCAGTGGATTATCGATTGCGTACCCAGCCCCGCTAATGGTTTGACGCTGTGTACAGGGTCTTACGGCGTTCGTGAAGACAACGATTTGGTGGCCATGGCCCGCCATTTTGCCCCGCATATTCACTTTATCCATCTTCGCGCTACCCAGCGAGAAGCGGATACGCTCTCGTTTCATGAGGCGCCACACCTAGCCGGTGATGTGGATATGGTAGGGGTTATACATGCCTTGGTGGAGGAGGAGCAGCGTCGTAAACGAGAGGGTGGGGCGCGGTTGCCGCTACGGCCGGATCACGGCCACCAGCTTCTTGATGACCAACAGCGCAATACGGCACCTGGCTATCCGCTTTACGGCCGTATGCGCGGACTCGCCGAACTACGCGGTGTGGAGCTTGCGGTGCGGCAGCTCACTGCTCGATAACCATTACCCTTACAGCCTACATTACTCCTCAATATAGAAAAGCCCCGCTGATTAAGGAATCAGCGGGGCTTTTTTGTGGCGCTAGTGGCTAACGATTAGCGAGTAGTCGAGGTCGATTCAGCGCCGGTGAGCGTCGGTTCGGGTACTTGCTCCATGCGCTGGCGCTCTTGATCGAGAATCGCCAGTGCCTGGGCAGACGTCACGCGTGAGGCGGGCGTTACTAGACTAACAATCACACCCGCTACCAGGGCTACTAATACGGCAGGAATGCTTGGGTTGCCCCAGAAGGCGGTCCAATCGCTATTGGCGATAATCGTTAATGAGGTCACCGATGCGCAAATTAGCGTCGCAATAGCGCCCTGCCAGTTGTAGCGGGGCCAGAAGCGGCCCAGCATGGCACTCACAAACAGGCCCGAAAGAATCGTCGAGATCATACGGGTGATGTAAGTGATGACATTATCCGAGGCCAGCGCGAACAGCAGCGCCAGGCCAATGGTTGCTACTAGCGCGATACGCGAGAAGCGCACTACATTTCGCGCTGAGGGCGTGTGGCCCGTGGCCAGCACATACAGATCGCGAATTAGCGTGGAAACACCGGCAATGGCGTCGGAGCTGGCGCTCGACATCGTGGCGGAGAGGCCCGCGACTAATAGCAATAATCCCAACCCAAGTGGCATGATCTCAGTGGCCAGAAAGGGGAATGCGTAGTTGCTATTATCGAGCCCAGGATTAAGAGCATGGGTGGCCATACCAATAATGGCGGGAATGATCGAGAAGCCGAGATAGAGAACGCCGGTGATTAAGAATGAACGGCGGACCGAACCAACCGATTCACCAGAGTAAATCCGTTGACGGAAAGAAGGTGTTGCAAGTACGCCAATGGCAATAACCGCTGCCAATGATAGCGCTGGTAATGCGCCAATTTGACCAATACCTAGAAAGCTAGTGGCGCCCGCATCCATGCCTGCGGTAAGGCCTGAGAAGCCGCCAACTTCCACTAGCGCCAGGATCGCCATCAAAATAAAGCCTGCGAACAGCACGACCGCTTGAATAGTGTCGGTCCAGATGACCGCAAAATATCCCCCCACCACGCAGTAAATGCCGAAGCCTAACGCTACCAGAATGCGCGCAGTGGTTAGATCAATGCCGGCCATCCAGGAGAGGTAGAGACCGCCGCCAAGGATATGCGCGCCCAGCCAGCCTATACAGGCAATATAGATAAGTAGCGCGACCACATTACGTACCAGCCGGTTCGCGCCGACGTAATAGGCGAGTTCCTCACTCATGGTCATAAAGCGAAACTTACGTACCGGGGCAAAACAGACCGCGAGCAGTAAAATGCCCACGGCCCCGCCCAGCCCGTATAAAGCACCTGCCCAACCGTTTGCGTAACCGAACCCAACGGCGCCCATGCTGGAGCCGGTTCCCACCATGGTCGCCACCGTGGTGCCCACGGTAAGAAATAGCGGCACGCTTCGGCCACCGAGTAGGAAGTCGTCGCCGCTTCCGCGTTTATGCCTTGAAACCCACCAGCCAAACGCAATCATGGCGATGATGTAGAGCACAAAGGTGATAAGGAATATTTGACTGTTCATGTTAACCTCTTATCGTTGTTTATCCGGCCGTTGCCGCGGCCGAAGGTAGGCAATGGAAGCGATTACCGCGGGGCTTTTTTATCCTAATCACGCGGTAATCTGGCGCTGCGCCCTTGCCGGGGTGCGGCGCTTTTTTTTGGTTCCTAACGTTGGATGTCTAGACGCGGTCAGCGCGGTAACACTTCACGTCCACTTCTACTTTGCAATCCACCACCAGGTCTTGAACGCTGCAAATACGTGCCGGTGGGTTATCGCCAAATATCTCCTTAAACACTTTGTTGAAAGAGGTGAAGTAGCGTGCATCGGTCAGCACGGTAGTGACGTGCACTACATCCTCAACGCCGTAGCCGGCTTCTTGCATAATGGCCAAGCAGTTGTCGAAGGCGAGGCGCGTCTGCTCCACAATGCCGCCTTCAACGACTTCGCCATCGGTCATTGGCGTTTGGCCAGACACGTATAACCAGCCGCCTGCTTCAACGGCACGGGCAAAAGGCAGTTTTTGCCCGCCGGTGCCTACGCCGCCTTCGGTGCCGTATCGAATAATGCTCATGGGGTTTGCTCCTGGTTGGTTTGTAAGGAAGGGATAATTTGAGAAATTCGCTCTGTTCTACGTAGCATCCGGCCAGACCTTTGGTCTGAAATTGCGCCTTGGTGATAGGCGATCTTGCCGTTCACTACGACCAAGTCGATGCCTTTAGCCGCCGCAATAGGGGCTTCGTAATTGGCAGTATCTTCAAGACTCGTCAGATCAAACAGGGTGAGGTCTGCGTAGGCGCCTATGCGGATCACACCGCGATCCGTTAAGCCGAAATTGGCTGCTGAAAGGCTGGTCATCTTGCGCACTGCTTCTGCCAGAGGCATTAGCTTTAAATCGCGGCTGTAGTGGGCCAAAACACGTGGAAAAGCCCCCCACAGGCGCGGGTGAGGGTGAGGGTCGTTAGGTAATCCATCGGAACCGACCATGGAGAGCGGATGCGCTAACACTTGCTGCATATCCGCTTCACTCATGTTGTGGTACACCGCCCCGGCAGGCTGTAGCTGTTTGGCCGCATCTAGCAGCGATACTCCCCACTCGGTGGCGATTTCTTTAAGTGGCCGGCGCGCCTGCTCTGGATGGGGTGTCGACCAGGTGATCGTTATTTCAATTTCGTCCGTGACTTGGCCCAAATCGAGGGTGGAGGAGCCCGCGGTGTAGGGGTAGCAGTCGCAGTGGGCATGTTGGTGTTGGGCGGCAGACTCCAATTTACCCAGCGCTTTACCTGCACCTCCCCAATTGCCCGCACCCGCGCATTTAAGGTGCGAGATCACCAGAGGGACCTGGCCATTTCGAGCGGTGGTAAACGCTTCGTCCATGGCATCCAGCAGACCCGCAAACTCATCGCGCAGATGGGTGGTATATACGCCGCCTGATTGCCCAACGGCGGCCACTAACGGTGCCATTTCCGTGGTCGGTGCATGTATCGCGTTGCGATAGGCAAGCCCTGAACTTAACCCTAACGCTCCCTCATCCAGCGCTTGGCGCAAGAGCCCTTCCATAAGGGCAATTTCACGGTCACTGGCAGGGCGGGCAAAGCTCTCCATCACCTGACTGCGCAGACTGGTGTGTCCCACCAAGGCCGCAACGTTAATACTTGGCGCGGCAGCATCCACGGCGTTGGCATAGGCGCTAAAGCTTGGATAGAGGAAGTCTTCGGGTTTGCCCAGTAAATTCATGGGGTCGGGGACTTCGCTGGTGAGTGTCACCGGGCTTGCGCTGATACCACAGTTACCCACCACCACCGTTGTTATGCCTTGAGTAAGCTTCGGGAGCATCTCGGGGGTGCGAATAACATTGGTGTCGTCATGAGTGTGGACATCGATAAAACCGGGGGCTAGATAGCGCTCTTCGGCGTCAATGATCGTCGTCGCGCTGGCATAAGGCATAGAGCCGATGGCGCAAATACGTTCGCCCTGGATAGCCACATCGGCACGAAAATGAGCGGCGCCAGAGCCATCCAGTACGTTGGCGTTACGAATTAGCAGGTCGTAAACCATCTTAATCTCCTAGTGGCTGGCGGTTGTCGCCACCGCGATGGTCATCGAGGCTAAGCTTGAGGCGACGCAATTTTGTCCGTGAACGCTCGCGGTGGCGCATGGCAAGTTCAAGTGCTAACACGTCGATGACCGCTAGCATGGCGTAGCGGGAAGCCGAAGGGTGGTAGATGAAGTCGGTCTCCCGCGAGGTGACCGGGAGCACAATGTCGGAGGTGTCGGCTAAGGGAGAGTTCATGGCGGTGATGGCAATCACTTTTGCGCCGTACTGCCTGGCAATTTGTGCAGACTCCACCATCTCCGGGGTGTAGCCAGTCACCGATAGCACGACCACGACATCATTCGGCTCAAGGGTTGACGCTACCATGCGAGGTAATAGTGCTTGAGGGTAAGCGCAGATCGCATAGCCGAGCCTCACTAAACGGAATTGAAACTCTTGGCAGAGAATGCTGGAACCGCCCCCTGCACCAAAAACCAATATCTGGCGCGCTTTATCCAGCTGTTCGACCGCGCCTGCTACATCGGCCTGGGCGAGTAGGTCACGGTTAAGCGCGAGGGTTTGCGTGGCAATGTCATACACCACGCTTGAACTGTCTTCGGGTGTCGCTTCTTGTATAAAGCGGCGGCCTGCCGCTAAAGCACGTGTTAAGCGCGTTTTTAAGTCGCGCACATTAGTGCAGCCGATAGCGCGTGCAAATCGGGTGACGCTGGCATCACTTACCCCAGCGCGCTTGGCAATGTCACCGATGCTTGCTTCGGTGACAAACTCAATGTCAGCAAATATCAGCTCAGCAACTTTCTTTTCAGCGTCGCGCAGTGCGGCAAAGTCAGTGGTAATGCGTGACAGAATGTCAATTTCTTGGCTCACCGTGGACTCCTAGTGGTTGCCTTACCTAAAAAGTATGTTAGTTTCTAACTTGAAGTCAATAGTTATGAAAATATCTAACATGTGTTCTTTACGAGAGAGGAAGTGGGCGAATGCAGACCAGTGCGTTAGCGGTTGATAAAGGTGGTATCGAAGTGGGGCCCAATGTGTTGTCCGGTGTCAGCTTGCCCGCCGCCGTGGTACATGAAGGCCCGCTGGCTCATAACGTAGAGTGGATGCAACGATTCGCAGAGGCTCACGGCGCTCGCTTGGCCCCCCATGGGAAAACCACCATGACGCCCGCGCTTTTCCACCGTCAGCTTCAGGCGGGGGCGTGGGGTATCACCTTGGCGACTGCGCCGCAGTGTCGAGCCGCTTTCGCTCATGGCGTTACCCGGCTGCTGATGGCGAACCAACTGGTCGGTCATGCCAACATGGCCATCATTGCGAGTCTGATTGAGCAGGATGCTACGTTTTACTGTTTGGTCGATAGCCATGAGAACGTACGCCAGCTTGGGCGATTCTTCACTGAACGTGGCTTGACGTTATCACTACTTATTGAGGTAGGCGTAGAAGGTGGTCGCTGTGGCTGCCGCAATCAGCAGCAAATTCTTTCGCTTGCCGAAGCCATCGATAATGAGCCCGCGCTCCGCCTGGTAGGTTTAGAAGGCTATGAAGGCGTTGTCCATGGGGATGATCCCGAATCCGGCATTCGTGCTTATGCTAACTATTTAGTGGATGTTGCCGTAGAGCTTGAAGCTGCTGGGCGCTTTGCAGAGAAAAATCCGATCGTAACGGCCTCGGGTTCTGCCTGGTATGACTTGATTGCTGAAGCCTTTCAAGGCGCACCGCTTCAGGGGCGTTTTACCCCCGTGCTGCGCCCTGGTTGCTACGTGGTTCACGACCATGGGTTATATCGCGAAGCGCAATCCGCGGTGATGACGCGCCGCCCGGATTTAAAGCAGGGCCTTGAACCCGCTTTGGAAGTCTTTGCACAGGTGCAGTCACTCCCTGAGCCAGGGCTTGCCATTGTGGCGCTCGGTAAGCGCGATATTGGTCATGACCAGTTACCTGTTGCCCTACGCCGCTATCGAGAAAGCGGTAACCCCGAACAGCAGTTGTCGGTTATGGATTGGGAAGTGACGAAAATTATGGATCAGCATACTTTCGTGCGGCTTCCCGATGAGGCTCAAGATGTTGAGGTTGGAGATGTCATCGCTTTTGGCGCCTCTCATCCCTGTTTGACCTTTGATAAGTGGCGCCAATTGTTGCTGGTCGATAATCAATTAAATGTTAAGGAGAGCTTAGTTACCTGCTTTTAAAGGTGTACCGTTAAACGTTCGATAGCAGCGGTGAGTTCGCTGGCGTGATGAATCCCAATCGCCCCTTCTGGCGTGTTTTCCTCAGCCGGAAAGTGATTGAGATGAATGACATGCATACCGGCAGCCAGCCCTGCTTCAACACCCACCATGGCATCATCAATGACGACGCAATGCTGGGGAGGGCGGCCCATGGCAGCCGCCGCCTGACGATACAGCTCGGGATCCGGTTTCCATACATTGAGGGTATAGGCACTAAACAGTCTGCCCTCAAAATGGTGGCCTAACTCTGTGCTTTCCAAGGCGCAGCGTATTTTGGCTTCTGGACCATTGGAGACCACCGCTTTGGGGTGACGGCTTAACTGTTCCAACGCTGTGGACATGCCCGGTATTGCCACGAGCTCGGCACGCATGCGGGTTTCCATTCGCGCCCGCATGCCCGCCTCAAGCTTGGCAAAATCACCTTCAGCCAGCACCTGAAAACGGCTTTCCAGCGTTTGCACAATCGTATGAAAACGCACCCCTCTGAACTCCTCCATATACTGCTGTGCTGAGAAGGGTAAGTCGAACTCAGGAAGGATAGCGCCCATCACCTCTGCAAGCAGTATTTCGCTATCTACCAGGGTGCCATCACAGTCGAAAAGTAAGCATAACGGCGCGGACTCGTTGTTAGCCGCACTCATCGCCACGCATCCTCATTGACCAGGCTAACCGGACGCTCGCCTTGCAGTGCCAGGCGAATATTGTCCACCGCACGCTGTGCCATCGCGTCGCGGGTTTCATGGGTGGCTGAGCCGATATGGGGTAGTGCCACCACATTGGCCATCTTGAGCAGTGGTGAGGAGGCAGAAAGTGGCTCCTGCTCGAAGACATCTAATCCAGCCGCGTGAATAACGCCGTTATTCAGAGCGTCTATCAAGGCGCTTTCATCGACCACTCTGCCACGGGCGATATTGATGAATATGCCTGATGGTTTCATGAGCGCGAACTGTTGGGCGCCGATTAAGCGTTCGGTTTCAGGGGTGAGTGGCACCGTAACACAAACGAAATCGGCCTCGGCCAGCAGCTCGTTAAGTTCACGACGCTCAGCGCCAAGCTCTTTTTCTAGAGCGGGCTTGGGGGAGGCGTTGGAGTAGCGAATTTTCATACCAAAGCCCAAGGCACCGCGCCTGGCGACGGCCTGACCAATGCGTCCGAATCCCACCATGCCCAAGGTTTTGCCATGAACATCGCTACCAAATAGCGCAGGACCAATGCTGGCCTGCCATTGATCCGCTTTGACCCACTCGGCTAATTCAACCACCCGGCGCGCTGTGGCCATGATCAGAGTAAAGCCGGTATCGGCGGTAGTTTCGGTGAGCACATCCGGCGTATTGCACAGCATGATGCCGCGTTGGGTAAGTTCATCAACGGGGATAGCGTCGTAGCCAACTGAAATGGTCGAGATGGCTTCCAGCTTGGGCGCTGCGTCCAATAACTGAGGTGTAATCGCCAGACCAGAACCAATGATGCCATGGGCCTCCGCTATCAGGGCGCGCTGTGCAGGGGCGTCAAGGGCCGAAGTCTTTGCCAGTTCTTCCACCTCAAATAAATTGTTAAGCTCCGCCAACTGAGCGTTACTGAGTCGTCCTTGAACTACTAACCGTTTTTTCATTGTTATCTCCTGAGTAAAGCGTGTGTTTAAAGTTAGCTATTAATACCTTGCTTTATAATTGTTTTAACAGCTTATTTTAAAAGCAATACGCGGCGTATTAGCCAGTGGAATCATCCGCTTCTAGCGCTCGTAGCTGTTCGCGATTTGGCAAGCCTTCCATGTCGCCTACTACCTGGATGGCTTGAGCACCAATCAGGTTGCCGCGCCGGACTGCTTGATGTGCTGAACAGCCGTCAAGCAGCGCACTTATCACGCCGACTGCGAAGCCATCACCGGCACCAACGGTATCCACAACCTCTGCTACATGGCAACCGGCTACGGTAAAACTCTCTTCATGTCCATCGACGTTGCCGCGGTAATAGCTGCCTTCCGGGCCCAGCTTAATGATGACAGCGGAGGCGCCTTGATCCAGATAGTAGCCTGCTACGTCATAGGGCGTCTTCTGCCCAGTGAGCAGTTGGCCCTCTGAAAGGCCGGGTAACACCCAATCTGATAGCGCGGCAAGGGCATTTAGGGTCTCACGCATGTCAGCGTCACTGGCCCACAGGCTGGGACGAATATTGGGGTCAAATGAAAGACTGGCGCCATTAGCTCGGGCTTCTTTAAGCGTATGGTAAGCGAGTTCTCGGGCAGAGTCGGAGAGGGCTGGGGGTATGCCTGTTGAGTGCACATGGCGCAGGGCTCTGAAATCAATATCGCTAGCGTCATGGGGGGTTAAATGACTAGCGGCACTGCCGCGACGAAAGTACTCAACTTTGGGGTCTGCCCCGCCCAGGGCGCGCTCTTTAAAAAGTAGCCCGGTGGGGTGCTGGGTATCGGTATGAAGGTGACGGCAGTCGAGTCCTTCGTTCTCCAACGTATGACGTATAAAGTCACCAAAGCTATCGCTACCCACCCGGCTTAACCAGCCAACATGAAACCCCAAGCGGGCTAGCCCTATCGCAACATTGGTGTCGGCGCCTGCTATCCGACGTTGAAAGTGTTCAATGTCGGATAACTTGCCGGGGGAGCCAGCCACAAACATGGTCATGGCTTCACCAAAAGTGAGAATTTCTGGTGGGTTGGAAAATGATCTTGGCATGGCAAATAGTCTCTTGGAGGTGTTGGTCGTTAAGTAATGGGAACGATACCATTTGTGCGACTGTTTTTAGCTAGCGCTTTAGAAAAAATGCTAACGCTGGGTGGAACCTCGTGTAATCAGAGTAGGGGCAAAACTCAATACTGCGGGTAGCGGCGATGCTTGGGGCTCAATTCTGTGCCTCAAGCAGTGAATTGCCGTCTGACCGATAATGTCGGTGGGCTGGGCAAGGGTAGTAATCCCTGGAGGCACTAAGGCACACCAGTCGAGCTCATCAATACCCATTAAGCCTACCTCACCGAGTGGTAGTCTCATTTGCTGAAACAGGTGCGTTATCGCCAAGGTCACATTGCCGTTGCCACATAGTATTGCGCAGGTGTGTTGTGCATGAGTGGCTAAAAAATGGGCCAGCTTAGTCAGCATCGACGTGCTGTTGGGGGAGTCAAGCAGAGCCGTTTCATAATGTAATGCACGCTGCTCGGCACCGCGTTTAAAGCGTGTTAGGCGTATGTGTCGAGTACTGGACTGTTTAGGGGGTTCACTCACATACAGCACCGCTTGGTAGCCTTGACCCACAAGATGGTCGAGCGCTTGATCAATTGCCACTTGGTTGTCTAGCCCCACCACTTCAGCATCCACATGGTCGACCTCTCGATCGAGTAGCACCACAGGTGTCCCGTGGCTGATAAAGTTGTGCAGCTGACGCTCGGGGCTGCCGGACGCGTTCACCACTAAGCCTGCAACCTGATAAGCACTCAACAGGGCTAAATGCTGGCGCTCTAGCTCGGGGTCGTTATCGGTATTGCATACTAGCAATGAATAGCCATATTGGCGGCACGCCTGCTCGATACCATGAGTAATGGCGACTGAGAACGGGTTGCGTATATCGGCCACCAGCATCCCGATGAGCGTGGAGCGACCACCTTTTAGGCTTCGCGCCATTTGATTGGGCTGGTAACCCAGTGTGCTTGCCGCATGGGCGATGCGATCTTGAAGAGCGGGCGATAACCGGTCTCGTTCGTCGCCAAAGAAACGTGAAACGCTGGTTTTTGAAGCGCCAGCTAAACGGGCGACCTCAAGGATGGTGGAGCGGCGTACTGCAGAAGGCATAGGACTCGTCATGAAATATTAACGATTTTATTTTGCGCATTCACCGCATTAAAAGCAATGGCATATTAGGTATGGTTGATCATATGGATATTGTAATCTGAAGGATTTACCGTTCCCTCAAGGCGGCCAATTTGAGTGAAGTCATTATTCTCCAGTACAGTATCAATAGAAGTATCAATAAAAGATAAATTTTTAATAACGTTTACTTTGCAGGGCATACCCTTTGCGTCTACATCCATTATCCAGGCGAGAAATCCATTTGAGAATTTAGCTAGGCTGCCAATTGGGTAAAGACCGAAGTGCTGGATATATTCTACAAGTAAAGATTTTTCATAAATCGTAGCGTGATTATTAACCCAGCGGTAAGCATCAAGAGGCGACCGAGGTTGTTGACTATTACGCGCATGGGTTAACTTATTGATAATTTTAATGACGCTGATTAAACGAACTCGTTCTGACAAGTCTTCCTTCTTTTTGCCATTTGGATAACCGCTTCCATCCAAGCATTCGTTAGCATTTAAAATAATATCGCGGCAGATTGGGCTGGCGCGCCAGTCCAGAGCAATTAATTTTTTATCCAGTTCATTAACATGCCCTTTTAATATCTGTGTTTGTGCAGGTGACATATGCATCTTTAGTGAGGGGAGCTGCTCACTAATCAGTAGTGGCTTGCCCATGGTGTGCAGTAGGGCGCCTGCCAGTGCTTCGCGAGTCTGTGAATCATGTGGGTCGCGGCTGATTAATATCATCGCCAGTTTACTGCCTACCTGTATGGCGTGGCGCACCCACTCAGGCTCATCGTGTAAAAAAGCCAGGGCGTACTTTACTGCTTTTTGGTCTTGGTTGATCATATATAAGAGGCTGTCAACACACTCATATAGGCTTTCTCCAGGAAGTAAGCCTCTGCTTTTTATGAACATCAGCATGACTTGTAGCTGATGAGCGATTTCCAGTACTCCCCGCAGTAATGGAGATCTTTGGTTTTGTTGAGTTTGCTCCTGCTCTTCTTTTTTTTGCATCTTCTTCTCTTTCGCATCTGCTATGAAAAGCCGAGATTTAACCCGGGAGGCATTATCCTGAATACCTGACCGAAAAGAGGCTTCGAACTCAGACTCAGCGACATAATGGAAAAGTGTCTCCGTCATGTTGGCCGTCATCTCAATAAATTCGATACCAATGGCTGCAAAACCATGAATGCCAAAGGGGCGCATATGCTTTATACAGCCTGACGTACTGAATTTTTCGCCGTTGGGAAACTCAAGTGTTACGTCGGGTAGTGTCTGGTTAACGCTGAGCGCAATACTGTCTTCCAAACTGACATACACCATGCAGCCACCGACAGATAGATTACGCACTTTGCCTTCCAGCTTAAGCTCATGCGAAAAAACGTCTAAGTGTGCACGAGCATGCATGCCAAGAATAAACGGTACACGTAAAGCACCACGATTATCAGAGGCAAAGATAGAGTGTGGTAGCTGGCAATCTAAGTGATAAGTAGTTGTGTCTATTTTGGTGATTTGAGCAGGTACTTGCTCAATATTATAAATTTCTTCTTCTCCTCCAGCTGAACTTTTTAATGCTTCTATGTCAAAGCAAATAGTGTCGTTTTTTAAGTATGGAGAAAGAGATTTTCCGTTGTAGTTTATTTCTAAGGTTATTTTTCCATTGTTTAAATCTAGTTTTATAGCTGTCGCCTCAATGGCATAGGCTGCTTCTTTTGAGAAAATTGAAATGGTGTGATCTTTAGTAAGTAATGATTTAATTATTTGGCTTGTACTATTTTGATTGGTTGTAGTGAAAGGCATATTATGTTCACCGTATAAAATTTTTGTTAGCTATATATTACTTTAGTGGCAACATTTATTATTAATTTTAATTAACAATGCCTCGTGAGAACGCCTGCTCTTATCGTCGATTAGCTATGATTTTACAAGGATTTGCAATTCAATTCTTTATTTATTTTGATGAATAGGCTGCTTTTCTGAGCGCGTTTTAATCGTAGGTGTGGAGGTCATTCGGCGGGGCATGATGAATCAGGTAAACTACGCGTTTCCTCGTAAAAGCGACGCCTGCGGCATGCACCCAAACGACGTATCAAAAAGCTATGACCTAACAGAGGCTGGCGATCGCTATTTTGATGGCTTGGCTGACAAATTCTCTCGTTCACTCTATCAGGCTCCCCGAGGCGAGCTGCGCTTGACGATGCTCGACTATTTGTTGCCGCAAATGTTGCTTTTAACCGACCAGAAAGTCCTCGACGTGGGCGGTGGCTTGGGCCAGCAAACCGCGTGGCTTGCCAAGCGAGGGCATACGGTGACCATGGCTGAGCCCTCAGCCGATATGCTAAGCCATGCCCAGCAATGGCACCACGATGATCCAGCATTGCCGCACAACGCGATTACTTACTTGCAGTCACCGCTTCAACACCTTGCCTACCAAGCGCCGGGGCCGTGGGCACTGATTACCTGTCATGCGGTATTGGAGTGGCTGGGCGATCCGCAAGCCGCGCTTGCCACCTTAAGCAGTCTATTAGCCCCCGGTGGGCAACTCAGCTTAATGGTGTTCAATCGCGATGCGCTGCGTTTTTCTAATGTGGTAAAAGGTAATCTTGAAAAGGCGTTGAGTGATCGCTTGGCTGGGAAGGGGAAGCGACAGCGTTTAACGCCTATTTCACCAGTATCGCATGCTGAGATTTCCCAGTGGAGCGCTGAGAGCGGCTTGAAAATAGATGCCGTGGCTGGAATCCGCGTCTTTCAAGATTACTTGCGTCATCCACCCGGCACACCCGCAGATAATGAAACATTGCTGGCGCTGGAAAAACAGTATTGTCGCCAAGACCCCCATTGGCGGTTGGGTCGCTACCTGCTGTATACCTTAACTAAACCGGAGAGCCCTGAATGAGTGCCCGAGTACCCGCCTGTCAGTTATTGGAACGTCAACAAGATAATTACGCCGCTCTATGGGTCGTGGGACCGCCAATCGATAGTTGGCTTATTGATCAGTCGGTGGGGGTAGTGAGTGGCGACCATAAGGCACTCTCTGAATGGAAGGCTAAAGGTAAAAAAGCCCGAAATCCCTTTGAGCTAAGTGAGGGCGCGCCATTAGGCAAAGAGGTGGTGCTGTTTTGGCCAAAAGCCCATCAATTAGGTATCTGGTGGTTAAGATGGCTATGCGAACAGCTACCTTCCGGCACGCCGCTGGAGATTGTCGGTGAGCATCAAGGGGGGATTAAGCGCGTACCGAAAATACTTGAGGAGTTGGGTATGACGTGGGACAAACGCGATAATGCACGGCGCTGTTCGCTCTTTGCCACTCATACCGTTGCGTTAAACTCCACCAGTGACGCTAGCGATAATGCCTGGCGCAACATTGAAACGTTGGGGTTAACGCTGGTCAGTCATCCGGGCGTATTTGGTCACGGTAAAGTCGATGAGGGCACGCTATTAATGTTGGAAAGTATTGAGAGTCGCTTGCCGAAAAAGCCGCTCAAGATACTGGATATGGGCTGTGGAGACGGCATTATTAGCGCCTGGCTGGCAACGCGAGGCCATCTTGTGACCGCCGTGGATGTGAGTGCCTTTGCGATTGAAGCCTGTCAACGTACGTTAGCCAAGAATGGGCTAGAGGGGCGTGTGCTCTTTAGTGATGTGTTTAGCGCACTTGAGAATGAGCAATTCGACTGGATTATCAGCAACCCACCCTTCCACAAAGAGCGCGATATTAGCTACGGCCCAAGCCAGCGCTTGATTAGCCAAGCGCCTGAGCATTTAAACACCGGTGGACGCCTAGTGATTGTAGCGAACGGTTTTTTGCCTTATCCCGATCACTTACAACGTGCATTTCAAGACTTTCACACCCTGGCCGACAATCGCCGTTTCAAGGTGTATGGCGCGATTAAACCAAGTCGTTAATCACGCTAAAGGGGAATCGCCGCTTACTCCGCAAAGAAAACATGCAATACATGGTCAAGGTGGACTTCCATGGCGTGGCGGGCGGCAGTCGGGTCACGTGCTTCAATCGCCTTGACGATCCTCTCATGATCGACCTGAGAGCGTTGCGGCATGTCCGTTTCCATAAACAGTTCCTGCAGGCGGCGGAACATGGCGCCGTACTGATGGCCAAGCAGATGCTTGATCACCAGTGCGTAGGCTGCGTTCCCGGAGGCTTCGGCGATACGAATATGCAGCAATCGATCTCCGGCACAGTTGCGTCCACCATGGGCGTTATCCGATACATTGCGCTCGAAGGCGAGGCGGATCGCCTTTAGGTCCTCTTCACTGGCACTCAGGGCTGCTAGCGACGCAATCTCGGGCTCCAGATAGCGGCGCGTCTGGAGCAGTGAAAAGGGCGGGATCTCTTCGTCCAGGTTAAGCTCAACTTCGCTCTCGAACTCGGGGTCTAGCGCCCAAGCCTCGGTGCGTGCAGCGGCTCGCATGACGGGTTCCAGAGGAGTCGATCTAGATTCAAGCACGACCACGCCGTGACCAACTTTTACCGCCACCTGGCCAACCACCTCAAGTGCGATCAAGGCCTCTCTAACGGAGGCGCGGCTAACGCCCAAGGATTGGGCAAGCTCTCGCTCCGGAGGTAGCAATGTCCCAGGCGGGAATTCTCCATCGTCAATGAGTTGCTGTAATTGATCAGCAATCTGGCGATAAAGCCGCTGGGAACGGATGGTTTGAATCGGCATTAGTGGCGTTTCCTGTTCGTTTCAATACTTGGTTAATAAGCGTTAAGTGCGACTAAAGTTGACCCTTTAACAGCCCTATTGAGCGATTTGCCGCCTTGCCAGTATCAAAGCCTCTCCAGCATACTCGGTTATTGGTCAGGCCATTAGGTGTTTGGGTGACTTGACCTATTCTATGATCCCACGATTGTTGTGGCCATGCGATAGCAAGGAAGAGGTTATCCAGCCTATGAGACTCAAGAACAAAACAGCGCTAATCACTGCTGCCGCAAATGGCATCGGGCGCGCCAGTGCCGAACGCTTTGTCGCTGAGGGCGCGCGGGTATTCGCAACGGATATTGATATTGCCAAGCTGGAGGGGGTCGCAGGCGTTGAAGCGTATTGTCTGGATGTCACGGATAGCAAAGCGATCCATGAATTAGCCGGTTCACTGCCTAATATAGACATACTCTTCAACTGTGCGGGCATGGTGGCTGGCGGGTCTGTACTCGAATGCGATGAGGCTACTTGGCAGCGCTCACTGGATATGAATGTCACTTCCATGTTTCATACCTTGCAGGCTTTTCTACCCGGCATGCTGGTGAACGGGGGGGGCAGTATCATTAATATGGCCTCCCTGGCATCAAGCGTTAAAGGCGTGGCTAACCGCTGTGCTTATGGTGCTTCCAAAGCGGCGGTGATTGGACTCACCAAGTCAGTGGCAGCAGACTTTATGACCCAAGGTATCCGCTGCAACGCTATCTGCCCAGGCACTGTTGAATCACCCTCATTAAAACAGCGTATCGCTGAGCAGGCCCATAAAGAGGGGCGCAGCGACGCTGAGGTACTGGCGTCTTTTATTGCCCGCCAGCCAATGGGCAGGCTGGGGCGAGTCGAAGAGGTCGCGGCGTTGGCAACATTTCTGGCCAGTGATGAGTCGGAATTTATTACGGGTACTGCGCAATTGATTGATGGCGGTTGGGCAAACTGATGACTTTAGAAGGAATAATAATATGAAGCTTGTACGTTTTGGCTCTCCGGGCCTGGAAAAGCCGGGCATCTTAGACCGTCAGGGTAAGGTGCGTGATCTTTCTTCCATCGTGGGTGATATTGCCGGCGATGTGTTGAGCGATGAAACATTAACAAAATTGCGTGATGTCGAGGTGACAACACTGCCCGAAGTCTCGGATGATACTCGTTTGGGGCCATGCGTAGGGCGTGTGGGTAAGTTTATCTGTATTGGTCTCAACTATTCTGACCATGCGGCTGAAACCGGTGCCGAGGTTCCCCCTGAGCCCGTCATTTTCAATAAGTGGACCAGTGCTATTTGTGGCCCTAATGACGATGTTGAAATTCCCCGCGGTTCCAAAAAGACCGACTGGGAAGTGGAGCTTGGGGTCGTTATTGGCAAAGGCGGTCGTTATATTGATGAAGCTGATGCTATGTCCTATGTGGCGGGATTCTGCGTAGTTAATGACGTATCGGAACGCGAGTTTCAGTTGGAGCGCAGCGGTACCTGGGATAAGGGCAAAGGGTGCGACACGTTTGGTCCCTTAGGCCCGTGGTTGGTAACACGGGATGAAGTGGCTGACCCTCACCAGTTGAGTATGTGGTTAGAGGTGGATGGTAAGCGCTATCAGGATGGCAATACGCGCACCATGGTGTATCAAGTGCCTTTTCTCATCAGTTATCTAAGTCGCTTTATGAGCCTGCAGCCCGGTGATGTGATTTCCACCGGAACGCCGCCAGGTGTCGGTATGGGGCAGAAGCCCCCGGTTTACCTGCGCGATGGACAGCAAATGCGTTTAGGTATTGAAGGTCTGGGTGAGCAGCAGCAGCGCGTCATACAGGCCTGAACACGACGAGGCGGGGGATGGCTGATCGAAAGCCATGATCTCTAATCTTCACCGCTTCCTTAAACTTGCCACAATCAGCCGCCGACGAATTGACCTTTGAGGACTATGATGCAAGTAAGTAGTCGTCAATTTAACGGCAGTGCGTGGGAGTGGCTGAAATGGCAGGCAGTATTCGTAATATGGCGGTGTTGGGAAGCGCTGCTTTGCTTGGCGGTTTGCTGGCGCTGGGAATGGTTTGGAGCGGTAGCTATATCAAAGGTGCTGCAGATGTTTGGCAACAGTCGTCGCGGAGTGTGACCGTGCGCGGCTTGGCTGAACGAGAAGTGCCAGCAGATTTAGTGTTGTGGCCATTCAACTACAGTGTTAGTGCCAATAGTTTAAGCGACCTCGAGCAGCAGCTGTCAGAAGATGAACAGTCGATTCGTGATTTCCTGCAATCTCATGGATTTGCGACAGAGCATGTCAGCTCGACACCGCCAAGAATTACCGATCAATTTAGCAATCAGTACGGCGGTCAGCGTCCTGATGAGCGCTACCGTGCTGAAGCCACGTTGCTATTACGCTCGCCTGATGTCGAGGGCGTTATTGCGGCGATTCCTAGCGCGACTTCGTTGGTGCGCGAGGGCGTATTGCTTTCACCCAGCTACGAATATCGCACGGAATTTCTGTTTACCGGCCTTGATGCCATTAAGCCCGACATGATTGCAGCAGCCACTGCCGATGCGCGTAACGCCGCACAGCAGTTTGCCGAGGATTCCGGTAGCCAAGTGGGGCAGATTCGCCAAGCAACCCAGGGCTACTTTTCCATTGAAGATTTGGATAGCTACACGCCTCAAACCAAGCGCGTTCGTGTCGTTACCACGGTGGACTATTCGCTACAGGACTAAACGCTAAAGAACTTGGCTTTAGACCGCTTGGCTCTAGAAAGTGTCATTCATTTGAGGAGGAGGGGGTGCCGGTATAGTCGAGAGCGGTGATGGTATAAAACATTTCACCGTTAGGTGTGAGCACTTTCGCATCATCACCCACCTGCTTGCCTAGCAGTGCTTTGGCCATGGGCGCATCGATACTGATCCAGCGCTTTTTGGTATCGATTTCATCGTGGCCCACAATCCTGAGATGTACCTGCTCGCCGTTTTCATCTTCCAGGTTCACATAGGCACCGAAAAACACCTTGCTGGTATCGGCGGGTAGGCGATCCACTATCTGTAGTTCATCTAAACGTTTGGTTAGATAAGTAATCCGTGCGATAACGCGATTGAGCTCTTTCTTGTTATATGTGTAATCAGCATTTTCACTGCGATCACCCTGAGCAGCTGCTTCGCCGACCTTCTCTGAAATAGCCGGACGTTTAACTCGCGACAGGTGATCTAAAATTGCGCGCAAGCGGGCCGCTCCCTCTACGGTAATCAAGTTACTCTTAGGGGCTTGACGCGGATCTTTTGCTGGATCGCGCCAGCGTGTCATATTGCGGCCTTTCATTACCTATTCCCTATCGTGTTGCGAGCTATCTACCTTACGTTAAATGCGTGAAGCATACCAAGCAACATGCAAATAGCGAATCAATCAAACGTTCGTTAGAATGTTTGCTATATTAGGTAAGAGGCCCGCCATTCGTAGGCCTACGTAGGACAACAACAATTTAGGAGCATGTATGCGAGCTGTCACTTTTTTACGTAAGCCTTTATCGCGTTCATTAATCGCTGCCGCTTTGGGTAGCACGCTGGCGCTGTCACCGTTAATGGCTGCTGCCTTTGAAGGCGAGCTTTTCTCGCTAAAAAATCGCTGGGAGCATACCGTAACGGAATTACCGGCCAATCAGCGTGAAAGCACATTAAAAGCGTTAGCGAGTGAGGCTGAACAGCTAGCCGATCAATATAGCGATGAAGCCGATGTGCTGGTTTGGCAAGGCATTATTTTAGCCTCCTATGCCCGTGAACGTGGTGGTCTGGGCGCACTGGGAACTGCGGGTGATGCGCGTGATGTGTTAGAGCAAGCGATAGAGATTGATCCGCAGGGTCTAAACGGCTCAGCTTACGTGACGCTGGGGGCATTATATGATCGCGCACCGGGTCGCCCGCTCGGGTTCGGAAATAGTGATACCGCCGAAAGAATGTTCCAGCGCGCCTTGGAGATCCGCCCAGACGGTATCGATGTAAACTACTACTATGCCGCTTTTCTGAAAGAAGAGGGCAATGAACAGGCCGCGCGGGAGCATGCCCAGCGGGCGTTGAATGGTACTGCTCGCGATAACCGGCAAGTCTCGGATGAGGCGCTGCGACGCGATGCCAAAACCATGCTAAACCAGCTATAGCCTTCCCGCTGAATTGGCATTCCCGGTAGCAAGCACTGATAATAGAGCGATTATCACCACCGGGAGTGCCTTATGGCGTCCATCCCCCAGAATGACGCAAGTCGGAAAGCTCATTTTCGAGACGGCCCTTTTCGCAATACAACGCTTGGCGTTCCGCAGTTAAAGCGTGACGATGTCGAGCTGTTAAAACGCGAAACGCTACACCAAGGTTTTTTCCGCCTAGAGGCGTTAGAGCTTCGACACCGGCTATTCGAAGGTGGTTGGAGTGAACCAATGCGCCGTGAAGTACACAGCCGCTTCGATGCGGTAGGTGTACTGCTTTACGACCCCGAGTGCGATGCACTGGTATTGATTGAGCAGTTTCGCGCCGGTGCAGTTGACGACGCCGTTTCTCCTTGGAAGCTTGAGTTTGTGGCTGGCTTGATTGAGGAAGGGGAGTCCTTGGAAGAGGTTGCCCGTCGTGAAGCGTGGGAAGAAGCCGGTTGTAAAGTGGCCGAGCTGACCAAAATACACACTTATTATCCAAGTCCCGGTGCCTGTAACGAGCAAGTGACACTGTTTTGTGGTTTGGTAGATTCCCAAGGCTTGGGCGGAATTCACGGTTTAGACGAAGAGCATGAGGATATTCGTGTTCATGTCATGCCGTTTGGAAACGCCTGGGAGCTCTTAACGCAGGGGCGACTCGACAACGCCATGTGCTTGATTGGGCTACATTGGTTGAATAGTCAGCGTGCCTCATTACGCGCTGCCTCGCAGCGTACATTGACGCAAAGCGAAAAAAACGAGGAGTGAACATGGCGAGAACGGCCTACGTCACCGATTTAAAATCGCTCCAAGGGGAGTGCAGCGCCAACTACCTACGGTTGGTGCGGCTGGTGGGCGACATGGAGACCGGCCAGCGCCGTGATATTGCCTTGCGTGGTGATAAACAGTACTTCGGCGATTTGCATCTGTTTATTCAAGAGCAGGCGCCTTATACCACCATGGTGGATGTCTCTCAGACCGGCCCGCTAGATGCGGTATTGGAAGGCCCCCGCATGCGTGTGCATCTTTATCATGATGTGCGCATGGCGGAAGTGACCGATTTTCAGCGCGAACGCCACTTTAGTGGGCGCTACCGCTATCCCAATGCCCGTATGCATCAGCCGGATGAAAAGCTACAGCTCAATCGTTTTCTAGGCGAATGGTTAGCTCACGGCCTTGCTCACGGTCACACCCATGATGTACCGGAGATGCCCTAGTGCGATTGGTGCAGATTTCCGATGCTCACCTACATGCGGACACCGAGGCGCGCTCACGTGCAGGCATACCCTGGCGGCAGTTTCAGCAGGTAGTGAGTGCCGTCGCGGCTGAGCAGCCTGACATCGTGTTGGTGACTGGCGATATTAGCCAGGATGAATCTGCAGCTTCCTACGCCTTGGCGGTGCAAGCATTAGCGACATTGCCTTGCCCTTGGTATTGGCTACCCGGCAACCACGACCAGCTTGAGCTGATGTCCGCTGAGCAACCTTTGCATGAGGAAGTGGATGCCTCCATGTGGCGCATTCTACTGCTCAATACCCAGGTGGAAGGCAAACCTCATGGCGAACTAGGCAGCGAGCGATTAGCTAAGCTAGCTGAACGGCTAGAGCAAGACGATCGACCTACGCTCATTGCGATGCACCACCCGCCCGTTGACGTCGGCGCGGTGTGGATGGATGCCATCGGTCTGCAAGACCGCCAAGCATTCTGGTCGCTACTGAGTGAACATCCACACGTTAAAATTATTTTGTTTGGTCATGCCCACCAAGCTTTCGCTGAGCACCATCGCGTAGGAGAAGCCACGATAGACGTTTATGGCTGTCCGGCGATGGCCGATCAGTTTCTGCCTGGCGCTGAGCAGTTCGCTATAGATGAAGCTTCTCGCCCTGGTTATCGCATCGTCGATTTACACTGGAGTGAGTCTTCAGGCAGTGAGTGGCAAACCTGGGTAGAGCGTATTGACTGAACATTAAATCGACCTAGCGGCTTTTGTTAGGCGATAATGGAATAAAAAGATAGTTATTAATTCTTTTGGGTTATTATTGACTCGGCGTTACCCTACCCGCAATCGAACGTACTTTTTTTAGAACGTACTCTGTTTTCTAGCTTGTGTAGCAAGCTTTCGTCATTAGCTTGTTGGTATGAGCTTGTTCTTGCGAGGTAATGGGCCATGACCCAATTTTCCACTGTTTCTTCACAGACGCTCTCATCAGCGCCGGCTTCTCGGGGGGAGAGTATTGCTACTACCCCTGACGCCGCGCGCTTGACCCACCTCAAGCAATTAGAAGCTGAGTCTATCCATATCATCCGTGAGGTGGCTGCCGAATTCGCTAATCCGGTGATGATGTACTCCATCGGTAAAGATTCTTCTGTAATGCTGCACCTGGCGCGCAAAGCTTTTTACCCCGGTACACCGCCATTCCCGCTTATGCACGTGGACACCACGTGGAAATTCCGCGAGATGATCGAGTTCCGTAACCGCATGGCAGCCGACGCGGGTATGGAGCTGATTGTCCATACCAACGAAGAAGGGCGGGCAGCCAATATCAACCCGTTCGATCACGGCAGCGCCAAGTACACCGATATCATGAAAACCCAAGCGCTCAAGCAGGCGCTGGATAAGTATGGCTTTGATGCGGCTTTTGGCGGTGCACGTCGGGATGAAGAGGCTTCCCGTGCCAAGGAGCGCGTGTACTCGTTCCGCGATAAGTATCACCGCTGGGACCCAAAGAATCAGCGCCCAGAGCTATGGAACGTGTATAACGCCAAGGTTAACAAAGGCGAATCGATCCGCGTATTCCCGCTATCGAACTGGACTGAGCTGGATATCTGGCAGTACATCTACTTAGAGTCGATTCCCATTGTACCTCTCTACTACTCTGCCAAGCGGCCGATCGTCGAGCGTGACGGTATGCAGATTATGGTGGATGACGACCGCATGCCTTTAGCGCCTGGCGAAGTGCCGGAAGAGAAGTCGGTGCGGTTTAGAACGCTTGGCTGCTACCCGCTGACCGGTGCCGTTGAATCCGAAGCCGCGACGTTGCCGGAAATTATTCAAGAGATGCTGCTGACCCGTACCAGTGAGCGCAGTGGCCGTGCCATCGATCGTGATCAAGTGGGTTCGATGGAGAAGAAAAAGCGCGAGGGGTACTTCTAAAATGTCTCATCAATCCAATTTAATCGCTGATAACATCGAGCAGTATCTGCATGAGCATGAAAACAAAGACCTGCTGCGCTTTATTACCTGCGGCAGCGTAGACGATGGTAAATCGACACTGATTGGCCGTCTGCTTCACGACTCGAAAATGATCTTTGAAGATCAACTGGCAGCCATCACCCAGGCATCTAAAACCAGCGGCACTACCGGGGATACCGTTGATTTGGCGCTGTTGGTGGATGGCCTGCAGTCCGAGCGTGAGCAGGGCATTACCATTGATGTGGCGTACCGCTTTTTCTCTACCGATAAGCGCAAGTTTATTATCGCCGATACGCCTGGGCATGAGCAGTACACCCGCAATATGGCCACGGGTGCTTCAACCGCCAGCCTGGCGATTATCCTGATTGATGCGCGCTATGGTGTGCAGACCCAAACGCGCCGCCATAGCTTCATTGCCGACTTGCTGGGTATTCAGCACCTTGTAATTGCGGTTAATAAGATGGATCTGGTGGGTTTCTCTGAGCAGCGCTACAACGAAATAGTTGAAGAGTACCGGGCCTTCGCCACTAACCTGCAAGCGCCAGATATTCGCTTTGTGCCGATGTCGGCGTTGAATGGCGATAACGTGGTCAATCGTAGCGAACACACGCCCTGGTATTTTACCGATAGTCATCAAGGCCAGACGCTGATCGAGCTACTTGAGAGCGTCGAAATCAGCCGTGACCAAAATCTCAGCGATCTCCGCTTGCCGGTGCAGTACGTCAATCGCCCGAACCTTGATTTTCGCGGTTACTGCGGCACCTTAGCCGCCGGTGTGTTACGGCCTGGGCAAGCCGTGAAAGTATTGCCGTCGGGTAAAACATCCCGCGTAGCGCGGATTGTCACTTTTGATGGCGATCTTGCTGCCGCCTATCCTGGTCAGGCAATTACGGTCACGCTGGAAGATGAAATCGATATCTCCCGGGGCGACTGGCTGGTAGCCGCCGATAGCCAACTGCCACTCTCTAATAGCTTTAAAGCCGATATTGTCTGGATGCACGAAGAGGTGTTGGCGCCGGGTAAGCTCTATGATTTCAAACTGGCGACCCGCGATCTTTCAGGCCAGGTCAGCGCAATTGATTACCAGATCGACGTGAATACCTTAGAGAAGCATGCGACTCATTCGCTAGGCTTAAATGCGATTGCCCGTTGTGATGTTGAGCTAACCGCCGCCATTCCCGTCGATGATTACCGCACCAGCCCTGGCACCGGTAGTTTTATCATCATTGATCGGCTAACCAACGTGACCGTAGGCGCTGGCATGATTCGTGGCACCGCAAGCGCCCCAGGTGCTGTATCGAATGCGACCGATTGGGCAGCGTTTGAGCGCGACCTGAATGCGCTGGTGCGTAAGCACTTTCCTCACTGGGAAGCCAAAGATATCAGCGGCTTATTCAATCGCTAAAAGTTTAGACGGACGTATTGCAGCACAAAACACAACGGCACGCCTTTAAGGCGTGCCGTTGTGTTTGATGAAGTGAAATATTACTCAGCGTTTGGGAAAAACAGCTGCTGACCGTCTACCTCAAAATCCGCAATCGCCTGCTGGCCCTCTTCAGAGACCAGCCACTCGTGCCACTGGGCAGCGAGGTCATGTTTCAGCTCTGGGTAGCGCTCTTTTGAGAGCAGTAGGCTACCGTACTGGTTAAAGAGAGCTTCATCGCCCTCAAACAGCAGGGTTAGGTCTTGGGGGTTTTCAAACGCAACCCAGGTGGCGCGGTCAGTAAAGGTGTAGGCGTCCATACCTGCGGCGGTGTTCAAGGTTGGGCCCATACCGCTGCCCAGCTCACGATACCACTCGCCTTGGGGGGTAACCCCTGCATCCTCCCATAAGCGCAATTCAGCACGGTTAGTGCCGCTATCGTCGCCGCGTGAGGCAAAGGGGGACTCGCTCTCTGCAATACGCTGCATGGCGTCGATCACGTTTTCACTGCCACTGATGCCCGCCGGGTCATCGCTCGGTCCAACAATGACGAAATCGTTGTACATGACATTTAGACGTTCAGTGGCATAGCCATCGGCCACAAACTGCTCTTCGCCAGCCGTATCATGAACCAAGAGACTATCGGCATCGCCACGGCGGCCAATTTCAAATGCCTGGCCGGTGCCCACGGCGACTACATGAACCTCAATCCCTGTCTCTTCAGTGAACGTCGGAATAATGGCGTCAAACAGACCTGAGTTCTCGGTAGACGTGGTGGAGGCCAGGGTGATGTAGTCATCGGCCGCCATTAGCGTACCGCTGAAGGTCAGCCCTAGGGCGCCTGCGGTTATAAACGCGGTGGTCTTGTTCATTTTAATGCTCCTTAATCGTTTTTCATCAATCCCAGGGTTTGCTCGCTTCGGGGCTACCAAACCAGCTCGCCCCGAATAAACGCTGCTGCCTCGCGTGAGGCAGGAGCGGTAAAAAAATCATCGGCTGAGGTGTGTTCGAGTAGTTCACCGTTATGGAGAAACAGCACATCGTTAGCCAAACGGCGCGCTTGATGTAAGTCGTGAGTGGTCATAACGATACGTGTGCCGCTGTGATGAAATTCCAGCACCGCATCTTCCACGGCTTTGATGGCAGCGGGGTCCAGCGCGGAGGTAGGCTCGTCTAAAAACAGCACTTGGGGATTGAGCAACCAGGCTCGCGCTAGTGCTAAACGTTGCTGCTCGCCACCGGAAAGTACCCGAGCAGGACGTCTGGCTAAATGGGCTAAGCCAAACTTCTCAAGTGCCCTCATTGCCTGCGCTTTTCTCGGTAACGATTCAAGTTCTGGCCTTGGCGTTTTGTTGATGGCTAGCACATAGGTGAGGTTGTCCAGCGCTGAACGACGCAACAGAACCGGGCGCTGAAACACCATGGCTTGTGGAGGTGGCTCGCCTTGCCAGCGAACGGTACCGCTAGTAGGCGCTAACAGCCCATGGGCTAAGCGCATGAGTAGACTTTTCCCCGCGCCATTCGGCCCCATGATTAGCGTTCGCTGGCAGCCTGAAAGGCGTAGCGAAGTGGGTTTGAGCAGCTTATGGCCACGATGGATAAAACCCACACTATCGAATTCCAGTGCCGCGACGGGAGGTGTGTGATGTGCATTCATCCCAGCCGCCTTTTTGCCGTTTCGCCGATGATGTGCGCGATGGCATTAATCATGGTCACCAGCGCCAGCAAAATAATGCCTAAGCCAAGCGCCATGGGCAGGTTGCCCTTGCTGGTTTCCAGCACAATGCTGGTGGTCATCACACGGGTGACGCCATCAATATTGCCACCCACGATCATTACCGCCCCCACTTCCGCACTGGCGCGGCCGAAGCCTGCCAGGATGACGGTCAATAGTGCAAAGCGCGCATCCCAAAGCAGTGTCGGAATCATGCGGCTACGTGATAACCCCAGGGAGTTCAACTGTTCGGCATACTCGCTATGAAGTGCTTCAACCTGCTGGCGGGTAAGGGCGGCAATAATCGGTAGTACCAGGATCACTTGTGCGATGACCATCGCCGTGGGTGTGAACAGGAGCCCCCATTCACCCAGGGGACCTGCGCGTGACAGCAGCAGGTAGACACACAGACCCGCGACCACGGGCGGTAATCCCATCAGGGCATTAAGGGCGACAATCACGATGTTACGCCCGGGAAAGCGCCATAGCGCGAGGGCAGCGCCTAAGGGCAGGGCTATTAAGCTGGCGATGAATACCGCCATCAGCGATACCTGCAACGAAAGCATGACGATGGAGATTAACGCGCTGTCCATGCTCATGATCAGGGCGAGGGCAGTACTAAAGGCGTTGTCACTGGTTAGCATTGAGCATCAGCGTCATTATGAGTTGTGAATCGGCATAATGTACTGAAAAATCGCTAATTGCACATGCGGGTGGAATTAATGCAGTCATATGCAGGAAAAGGGCGGCTGAGTCGAAAGCTCGGTAATGTGTACTCGTTAAAATATAAAAAACCATTGCAGTGAGGAGGCCCTGGATGCCTGAGCTACATGCCTACTTAACCACCGCAGAGGTTGCTGACTATCTGCGTTTAAAAGAGCGCAAGGTGTATGATTTGGTACGCCAAGGGCAGATTCCCTGTAGCCGAGTTACGGGAAAGCTGTTGTTCCCTCGCCAGCAGATCGACTTATGGGTGCTGAGTCACTTGGAAGGCGACC
This sequence comes from Vreelandella sp. ssv, assembly GCF_059448525.1. NCBI lineage: Bacteria > Pseudomonadati > Pseudomonadota > Gammaproteobacteria > Oceanospirillales > Halomonadaceae > Vreelandella > Vreelandella sp. ssv. The sequence goes on from NZ_CM182545.1 coordinate 1,418,061, forward strand.
AGGCGCAGCGTTTATCAGTGCCGCTAGTCGTCGCGGGCAGCCAGGATCCGCTATTGGAGTGGGCCATTCGGGAAAGCAGCTCTGATCTGGCCATGCTTTGCCAAGGCAGCGGTGATGGCGTGCGTCGCCTGCTTGATGGTAAGGCGATGCTGGCGGGTATCCATCTGCTGGATGCAACCACACAGCGCTATAATGAACCCAGCGCACTTGGATTAAGCGGTGTGCGTGACCTGCTAATAGTGCACTGGGCCAAGCGCCGCCAAGGGTTACTGTTACCCGCCGACAACCCATTAAAAATCACTGGTTTGAGCGATTTAATGCGAGCAGAGGTTCGCGTGGCGCATCGCCAGCCAAATGCTGGAGCAGCACGGCTGCTGAGCTGTTTATTGCAGCAAGCAGGTATGGAGAGCGCGGCGATAAATTGGGCGCCACACGCTTCCTTGAGCGAAGATGATTTGGCGCTGAGTATTGGCCAGGGCGAGTCGGATGTAGGGCTGGGAGTTGAGGCCGCTGCCCATCGGCAGCAATTAGGCTTCATTCCTCTTTGCGAGGAGCCATTTGACTTAATCATGCAGCGGCGTAGCTATTTTGAGCCCTCAGTTCAGCGGCTGTTGGCGTTTGCTCAACAAGCACGTTTTATAGAGCGTTCAACGCAGTTAGGGGGGTACGACCTAACGGAGGCTGGCAAAATTGTACATAACGCTTAACGCTCTACTTGGTCGCCTCTATTCACTAGCCCCGAATCAACAGCAGGAGTGCTTGACCCTGTTTCAATATGCGCCACACTAGTGGGGCGTTCTTAACGCATATCATCACGAAAAGGAGAGCATGATGAAACAAGCACTAAACGGTAAACGCGTTGCTATTTTGGCCGCCGCTGGCTTTGAAGAGTCTGAGTTGAGCGTGCCACGTGCTGCCTTACAGAAAGAGGGCGTTGAAGTTCATATCGTGACCCCCGATGGTAAGGGCATCCGTGCCTGGGCGGAAACTGAATGGGGCGATACCTATGAAGCCGATAAAGCCCTGGCGGACGTTAATGAGTCTGACTACCACGCTTTGGTTCTTCCCGGTGGCTTATTCAACCCCGACGAACTACGCACTAATGATGAAGCGTTGAGCTTCGTTAAAGCTTTTTTTCAAGCAGGCAAGCCCGTTGCCGCTATTTGCCATGCCCCATGGATCTTAATTAATGCAGGTGTCGTGGAAGGCCGCCGTATGACGTCCGTGCCCAGCGTTGCTCAAGATTTGCGCAATGCAGGCGTTGAATGGGTCGACGAGCCAGTGGTTGTCGACAGTGGTCTCGTCACCAGCCGTACGCCGAAGGACTTGGATGCCTTTAATGCCAAGTTGCTCGAAGAGTTGCAGGAAGGTCGTCACGCCGGTCAACACGCTTGATGAGCGTATTGCGCCAGTGGGCAAGCTTTGTCAAAAGGCTTGTCCACGTAATTGCCAAACCCATCAAAGGAGACAGCGGCCGCGGTGGTATGGTGGTTCATCCCTACCGCGGCTATGGCTCTCAGCAAGAAGTGTTCGTGATGGGCAGGGTGTTTCGCCAGGCCGCCCTTGGCCGAGCAATCCCGCGTCACGGCATGCTGCGCGATACCGCAGACGTTGCCCGACGGGTTTTGCGCCGGGGGCTGGCCGATGCACAGGTAGAAATTCACATCGGCGAAAATCAGCTCTGTGTGGGCACCGATCGTGATGGCTATTTCGATGTGCATTTGCCGATTAGCCACACCCTACCGATAGATGTCTCCTGGCACCGCGCTGATATTTTGGTGCATTGCGTGGGCCAAACGCCGGTTCGTACTCACGTCGAGGTATATGTACCGCCACCGGAGGCTGACTTACTGGTCATCAGTGATATCGACGACACCGTGATGTTTACCGGAGTGGCGGAGAAGCTCAAAATGCTTTACCGCCTGTTTGTTAAAAAGCCCCATCGCCGCACGGCGTTTCCTGGCGTTGCATCGCTTTATCAGGCGCTGCATCGTGGTGTTAGTGAACGCGCTGAACGGCCCATTTTGTATGTCTCGCGCGGACCATGGGCCATTTATGAAATGCTCGAAACCTTTTTTCAGATCAATCGCATTCCCGTAGGCCCCATCATTTTCTTACGTGAGTGGGGCATCTCCTGGCGTCGTCCATGGCCCCGCCGCGCGGAAGAGCATAAACGTGATCTGATTGATCGCATGCTTACCCTGTATAACGGCATGCCGTGCATATTAATTGGCGACAGTGGTCAGCACGATCCTGAAGTGTATATCGAGATAGTTAAAGCGTACCCTGACCGCATTAAAGCTATTTATATTCGCCGTGTAGACAAAGACCCCAAACGCGAAGAGGCGATTCAGCGCCTGCGTGATGAGTTGCTGGGCACTCAGTGTGAGTTGGTGCTTGCCGCCGATAGCGTACTGATTGCCGAACACGCCCACGCCCTGGGTGATATCTCTGCTCACGGCTTAGCGGCAGTACAGCGCGACGTTGAGGAGCATCGCAACAATCCTGATTAACCGAATCCCGCATAACGCTGTTGCCAAGTCAGCCCCCATGATAAAAAGCTAAGCTTACAAGAAGGTCGTTTGCCGCTGATCGTTTACTGGCGGTTTTATGTAGATAGGGGCTGTCATGGTTGTTGTGCTGATCATTTTTGCGCTGGTCGTTTTTGTGCTTCCTAATGTATGGGCCAAGTGGGTGCTCAAGCGCCATACTCGTGGCCGTGACGATTACCCCGGTACGGGTGCAGAACTTGCCGATCATCTGCTACGCCGCCTAGGCGTTGAGGGAGCGAGCGTTGAGCGCACTGAATTCGGTGATCATTACGACCCTGAAACACGCTGCGTGCGGCTCTCTCCAGATAATTATGATGGTCGTTCGCTCACTGCCGTCACCGTGGCCGCTCATGAGGTCGGTCACGCTATCCAGCACTATCAGGGTTATGCGCCACTGCTGGCGCGCAGCCGGTTAGTTGGCGTGGCTCAAAAAGCCGAAAAGCTGGGTGCTCTGCTGATGATGGCCGCGCCATTTCTGTTTTTGCTGACACGCTTACCGGGTGGCTTGGCAATAGTCATTGCCATGGCGGTGATCAGCTTTGGCACTGCAGCCGTGGTGCATCTAGTGACGCTGCCGGTGGAGTTCGATGCCAGCTTCAACCGAGCGCTGCCGCTGTTGAAAGAGTACGTGCCACCTTACGATATGCCAGGCGCCCGGCACGTACTCACCGCCTGCGCGTTTACCTACGTGGCTGCCTCACTCGCCAGCGTGATGAACCTGGGCCGCTGGCTGGTGATTTTGCGGCGCTGAAATAAATGGACATGCCTGCCCTCGTTTTACCTAGCCAAACGCACCTAGAATATTTGTCTCGCACCTGCTTAACCGCTCATTTGTAGGATATTGCTTAACCGCTCATTTGTAGGATATTGCTTAAAATGTTGTAAGACATTGACGTTTCGTGCCGTTAATGGGTTGTTCTGCTAACTGGTATCGCTAACCTAATCTTTTTTATTAGTGTTTAACGATCCAAGGGGCAGTTTGATGGCAGGCGGCACTGGCTTACAATTTACCCTAATGCTCCCCGGTATTGATGATATCGCGGTGATCGATTTCACCCACCGCGAGGCGCTCTCCCAGCCTTTCGAGCTGGTGCTGAACCTGGCGAGCCGGGACGGCAGTCTTGAAGCCGCTGAACTGCTGGATCGCGAAGCCACCCTGACCATCTGGCAGGACGGCGAACCGCTGCGTCGGGTACACGGCATCGTTAGCGAATTTGGGCGCGGTGACCGAGGACACCGTCGTACCTTCTACTCCCTAGTGCTGCGCCCAGCACTATGGCGGCTCTCGCTGCGCCAGAACTCGCGTATTTTCCAAAAAGTCGACCCGCTCACGATCATTAATACCCTCTGCGACGAGCGGGGCATTACTGATGTGAGCTTTGCGGTTAATCGTGAATTGGCCGAGCGGGAGTATTGCGTTCAGTACCGCGAAACCGACCTCGCCTTTATCGAACGCCTGGCCGCCGAAGAAGGCCTGTTCTACTTCCATGAATTTGAAGCGCGTGACGGCGGCGCCCACCGGCTGATCTTCGCCGACAACCCCCAAGTGCTGGTAAGCGTTGGCGAACGCTCCTATCACAGCCGGGCGGGAGGCACCGCCCCCATGCGCCATGTGCGCAAACTCAGCCACACCGCTAGAGTCGCCGCCGCTTCCGCCACGCTGAAGGATTACAGCTTTAAAAATTCAGCGTATGCGCAGTTGCATGAACATCTGGGCCGTGATGTTGAGCAACACGGCCAAAACGCTGACTACGAGCACTACGACTACCCCGGCCGCTATAAGCAGGACGCCTCCGGCAAGCCCTTTACCCGCATTCGCCTGGAACAGCTACGCCGTGAAGCGCTCACCGCCAACGCCGAAAGTGACCTGCCCGAACTCGCCCCTGGCCTGCGCTTCACGCTGACCGACCACGACACCGAGAGCCTCAACCGCGACTGGCAGGCGATCGAAGTAAGCCACTTCGGCGAACAGCCCCAGGCGCTTGAAGAAGACGGAATGACTCAGGGTGATGCAAACGGTATGACCCGTTATTACAACCAGGTCACCCTAATCCCTGGTGATGCCCCCTGGCGAGCAACCCCGAATCCCAAACCCCGCGTCGATGGCCCCCAAGTGGCCTTTGTGGTGGGCCCCGAAGGCGAAGAGATTCACTGCGACGAACACGGCCGGGTCAAAGTACAGTTCCCTTGGGATCGCTACGCAGAGCCAAATGATACCGCCAGTTGCTGGGTGCGGGTCGCCCAAGGCTGGGCAGGCGGTGGCTACGGCAGTATCGCCATCCCGCGTATCGGCCATGAAGTGATTGTCTCGTTTTTAGAAGGCGACCCCGATCAACCGTTGGTCACCGGGCGTACCTACCACGCGGTGAATACCGCGCCTTACCCTCTGCCGGAACACAAAACTCGCACGGTGATCCGCACCCAAAGCCACAAGGCCGAAGGCTTCAACGAACTGCGCTTCGAAGACGAAGCAGGCGAAGAGCAGATTTGGCTCCACGCCCAGAAAGATCTGGAGCTGTTAACGCTTAACGACCGCACCGAAGAGATCCGTAACCACAGCCACCTCGAGGTGCACAACGACCGCATCAGCGAGATTGATAACGATAACCACCATACGGTGCACAGCAACCGCCACACGCAGGTAGACGGCGACGACTATCTCATCGTGAACGGCACGCGCCACGAGAAAGTTGGTCAGGCGCAGCTGATGGAAGCAGGACGAGAAATTCATCAAAAATCCGGCGCCAAAACCGTCATTGATGCCGGGGCAGAGATCACCCTCAAAGCCGGGGGCAGCTTTATAAAACTCGACCCTAGCGGCATTACGATTGTAGGCGCCCAGGTCAAGATCAACTCTGGGGGGAGCCCCAGCACCGGTAGTGGGCAATCGGTAATAGGTGCCTTATTACCTGGCCATGTTGCCACTGAGCGGCACGAACGAATTGATCCTTTACAGCAAGACCAACTACTGACAGCAGCGATGCAAGGCGCTGCCGTGGTAGAAATATGCCAACGGCTGAAGGACGGCAATAACGATAATGTTGATCGCTGTGCCTTGGGAGATCAGTGCCCATGTCGCTAAGAACACCCCCAATGTCGGTCTTTTATTTGATCGACTTGGCCCTTTATCCGCAGCTGTCGCAGCAGCTATTTGCTATAGATGAAAGCCCTGTCTATGAACGGTTGTATCTGCAAACGGCCTACGCACGTTATGCGCAACAAGGCCCGATTCTGTTCAGCCCTTCAAATGGCAGTGCCCATGTTGCCGCTGCACGTTTGGTGCAGCAGGGAGCCGCTATCGCACTGCACACACGTGCAACGCTTTCAGAAGTTGCCAAGCATTACCGGCAACTCACCCATGTCGAACGCCAAACGGGCCCTCCCGCCTTGTTTCGTTATGCCGATTCGCGGATATATGCCGGTCTAGTCAGTGGTTTGACCGAGGGCGAAACGCACGCATTGCTGGGGCCTATCAACGTAATGAATGGCGTGGCCAACGGTGAAGCATGGCAGCTCGAATCACCAGCCCCTGATGATGAGCCGCCGGGCAAGTTCAAATTGACGGCTGACCACGAGCAGGCATTGCAGCGCAAGCGTGAGCAAACGTTTTGCCAGCAGTTGGCCAGTGATCATGGCGTTGCATTATCACAAGCGCAGCAATGGTTACAGCAAATGAAAGCGCTACCCCTCACGACGGAATATGCGCGTTGGGAAGGGTGCCAGATTCTTGCTGCATCAGACTACCCTGAGCCGCTTTCGTCACGCCATATGCAGCAACTGTCGTCCTATGGCGGCTCCTGGCAAGCGTTGCTGGGTGAGTTAAAGATGTTGACCAGTGAGCAAGCCCCTTTAGTAGACACTGATGGTGACGACAGATGACCGAAACATTATCACCACCGCCATTACAGCCCAGCCGAACAAGCGATACCGGTGTCAGCGTGCCTGCCCACTGCAGAGTGGGTGTTACCGTATTGATCGTGCATAGCGATAACTTGGGCCGCTATCTACCCGAAGGCACGTCGGTTAGGTTGGTGGATGCGGCGGGTAAAGCGGTCAGTTCGGCCATCGATGATGAAGGCATTAGCCGTCACGAAGGTATGGCGCCTGGAAAGGTCGCTTGGCAATTAATGGATACCCATGGGCAGCACTTGGTAGCTGTCGATGATGAACCGCTGGATCCCCGTCGAGCAGCGGCGGCGCCGCCGGAAGTCGATGTTGCCATGGATGCAACGACAATCCAGGCGACCTATCTGCCCCCGCCGATCAGCCTCAATCTGCGTGACGAAGTAACGTCGACTGAGGCCGATTTACTCAGTGATGAGCAACTAGAACAACTGCGTTTGGCGGGCAATAACGCCACGCTGTTTTTGCATGGTTACAATGTCCCGCTAGGCCAGCATGGCGTTTTTGCTTCTTGGGATAAGCGCACCGATATCAGTGCTGAACCCTTATTAACCACTGCCCATATGGCAAGTAGTGCCACAATTCTTCAAGATATCGACAAGGTCGATATCCAAGTGCCTGTTAATAGAGGATATGTAGCAAGCAATTTATATCATACGCCGACAGAAAATGGATCGGACGAGTACCGTGATGCGTATTGTAACGGCAGTGGAGCGTATAACTGGTTCGTTCACATGGAGCATCGGCTCAATCTTGCTGCTGGGATGAATGAGGAGGATTGGCGACCCTATACCCGTATGGTGGGGATCGCGTGGTTGGGCGATACCGGGAGCGTCGATTTTTTCCAGGCTGAACTCAATGCCATGGCGGCAGGACGGCGTTTGGTTGCCTTGTTGGAGCAGCTTAACGACGCGGGCATCGCTATCAATATCATTAGCCACTCGCTGGGCGCACGCGTGGTACTGACGGCCCTCAATATCCTCGGAGAGCAAGAGCGCCATCAATGGATCGACAATATTTATTTATGGGAACCAGCGGTTGCCGATAACGCGCTAGTCAACGATGCCTCGCAGGACAGCCACCCGCTGGGCATGGGTGTTTTCCCCGACGCACACAAAGCGGTGAAAAAAGTGGTGGTGTTGCACTCCGAGGAAGATGGCATTCTCGGTCCGCCGCCGCAGGACAGCTCTTCCTTCTGGCAACAGGTAGCTGAAATCATCAGTCCCGCAGCAGTGTGGGCACACGAGTTATTCAGTGCCGATGATATGTTGGATGAGCTAATCGGCTCATTTGGAGGTGCTTACGGCAAAAAGTGGTGGACATTCCCCGCCGGCCTGTCGACCCCCTTCATCCGGTACTACAGCAATAAGGCACCAGCCGATACGGTGAGTCCTCCTGTGCCTCAGCCCATACCGGTCGGCCCTGACCCTTATGGCAGAGAACGCGCCGCAAGTGCTTGGCAGGAATTCAGAGCGCTGGCGATTGAGGAAGCGCGAGAGGCACTTGCTAGTGCCAACCCGCTACCCACTTATGACCTGTTAGCACCGCTAGCCCACCACGCCGTGGTGAGCGAAGAGCGAGCAGCTGCGTATATCGATACCCTGCAGTGGCTAGTGGGCAGAAACTGGCGGGCAGGAAAGTCCCCGCGACCCGCTCTGGGAAGTGTTGGATTTGATGATGTGAGAAAAAAGAGCCGATTTGTAGAGAGTAAGTTGAACAGCAAGGTTTACGACTTCGTCGACCAAACACTCTGGCTGTATGACCATTCAGGGATGAAAATTCCTAGTGATGAAATTTTTGAGAAAAGTTATCAGGAAGGCATCGTCAATGGGATCAAGGACACATCACGTTTTGGCCGCTATGAATAAGCAAAAAATTGTCGCTCTTGTAATAGTAGTTGGCACTGTATTGGCCTTGGCCTATTACGGCGTACTTGCACTCACCAAACTGGAGCCGGTTACTTCACTAAGTATGTCCAGTGATGGGCGTTATGTGATCTCTGCCCACGAAGACGGGGCTTTAGTGCTGTGGGATATAGAAGCCCGTGATCGGGAGCAACTGGCGGACAATGCGAACCTTTATAGCGCCTACTTTATTCCCGAAGGCGACGCTTTTCTCTGGCAGGATCACGACGATGTAGTTTATGTACAGCGCGTCAATGGAGAAGTGATTGAGGAATTTGAGCACTTCCCCACTTACGGGCATGTAATGTCCGCCGATAGACAACATTACCTTTCCAGCAACAAAACCTGGAACATTTATCATGGGCATGGCGATGCTTTACGCCCCGTGTTACTCGATAGCCAAAGTCCTAGCTTTACCGGCACTGGGCAAGTCTTAAACTTGTCGATAGGCGGCGACTTTTTCGTCTCCGGTGGCTCGGGAAGCCCAGGGGGAGAGCTTGAAGATTCCCCGCCGGTGCGAGAAGAGGACGATTTTCGTTTTTCCTCCAGCTATGGCGGGGTGACGTTATGGGATATTGACACCTTGTCGCCCGTGGCTAAACTGCCGGGTAACTCTTCGAAAACCTATGCCACTATCAGCCCCGATGGGGAGTGGGTGGTCAGCGGTGACGAGAATACCATCGGTCTTTTCTGGAATACTGAACTGCCGGAAGAGCGCCATAGAATGGCAAGCTATGATCACGGTATTTATCGCGACAATCTGCCGGAAGGGCTCGATGAAGATGAATACTGGGATGAGAGCCATTTGATCCCCGTACCAGAGTCTACCAAGCCGGACAAATGGGGAAGTATCCGCTCATTGGCAACTCCGACAACCATTGCTATTGCCTTCATCAATGGCAGCGAGGAGTTCTTGCGTATTGGCCATGCCCAATACGAAGGTGAAGACATGAGCCGCACCTATGCTGGCCTGTTTGAAGCTGGCAACCCCTGGCCTCAGGCGTACCTTGATCTGGGCACCGATCCTTTTCCTTCGGTCAATAACTACTCCCGCAATTTAAGCATCGATTCAGCCCCGGACGCTAACCTGCTGGTCACCGGGCATGCCTTTGATGGGGGCATCACCGTGTACCGTTATGACCCCGAAGAGCGCACGTTAGCCAAGGAGTGGGTGGGCCGTTGAGGTTCTGGCTATAAGATAAACAACTTTTTACGCAAACTCGTTACCCAGGCTTTTTTGCCAATATCACCGCCCGCCGAGGTGCGGGGTAGCCTTCGATAGTGCGCGTGCGATCTTCGGGGTCAAGAAAATCCGCCAACGACTGAAAGGTCATCCACTCCGTTGAGCGCTGTTCGTCAAGTGTAGTGACTGCTTCATCCACCACGCGCACGTTGGTGAAGCCGCAACGTTCTAGCCAGTGGCAGAGCGCTTTGGAAGAGGGCATGAAGTAGACGTTGGGCATCGCGGCGTAACGCTCGCCGGGCACGAATACTGTTTGCTCGTCGCCTTCAACCACCAGGGTCTCCAGTACCAGCTCGCCACCCGGCGCTAACGCTGCTTTTAGCTGCTGAAGATGCTCAAGGGGGGCAGGGCGATGATAGAGCACGCCCATGGAGAAAACCGTATCGAAAAAGCCGAGATTCTCCGGTACATCTTCTATACCCACGGGTAAAAACTGTGTTCTCCCGCCATCGGCATCGCCGACGAAGTGGCGTACCGCCTGAAACTGCCAGTAGAAGCGCGGCGAAGGGTCAATCACCAGCACAAAAGCAGCCCCCGCTCCGGCCATCCGCCATGCGTGGTAACCGCTACCACCGCCCACGTCGAGCACCTTACGATATTTTAGCGGCGCTAGGTGTGGCGCCACTCTCTGCCATTTCCAGTCCGAGCGCCATTCGGTATCAATATGAATGCCACCCAGTTGAAAAGGGCCTTTACGCCAGGGGGCGAGCTTTCTGAGCAGGTTAAAACACTGTCGCTGCTGGCTCTCGCTAAGGTCGAGATCAACCGTGACGGTGTCGCTGTTTAAGTTCACGCGTCGCTCAGCGGGAAGCGCGGGCAGTTTGGCGACGGCTTTTTCCCAAGCGGAGAGATCACCGTGGCGGTTACGGTCAAGCCCATGGGCTAACTGCTCGGGGAGCTTCGCCAGCCAAGCGGTGAGCGATGAGTCAAGAACAGCTTGATCCAGAAATGCTTGATAGAGGGCGCGGTGGTCGTCGGGTAGTGGCACCTCACCCCTCCTTAAAGGCAATGATGGAAGCGAAATTTAAGTATTGGAACCACGTCATCGAGCGCGGAAAGCCTGCCTGTTTCAAACGGCCGTGGAGGGCGTCCAAGGTGTCTGGTACCAGCACATTTTCAAGGGCAGTGCGCTTCTGGCTGATTTCTAAATCGCTGTAGCCATTGGCGCGTTTGAAATCGTGATAGCGTTCAACCCGCCAAGCGTTGTCGCGCTCGTCGGCATCCACGGTTTTTTCAGAGAGAATCAGCACACCACCGGGTTCAAGCGCCGCATAAAGCCGCGCCAATAGGGCATCGCGGTCGGCGGCGGGCAGAAACTGCAGCGTAAAATTGAGAATGATCATGCCCGAAGGTGCATACTCCAGGGTACGAATATCGGCTTCTTCTACCTGCATAGCGTACGCTGGGCACTCGTCAGCAAAGGTTTGCCTGGCCTGGGTGACCATGGCGGGGGAGAGATCAACACCCGTGTAGCGAAAGGCGTCCGGCGCCAGTGCCCCTGCCAGCGCAAGACCTGAGGCCCCCAGGGAGCAGCCCAAATCATACACGTGGGCGCCGTGACGCAAATGGCGCTGGGCAATCAGGCTTAGCATGCCCAGAATTTGCCCGTAACCAGGCACCGAGCGGCGGATCATATCAGGAAAGCACGCCACGACCTTTTCATCGAAAGAGAAGCGCGCTACTCGGTCAAGGGGTGTCGAAAAGATAGCGTCACGGTAAGATGCATCACTCATGGGCAAGCCGGAATCATGGAAAAGGCGTATTAGTTTACGCGCCCTGAATTAACGAGAACAGGCCTGGTTAGAATAGACTTGGTTAGGATAGGCCTGGTTAGAATAGATTCCTGCTGCAAGGATCGACGCCACTGGAGATGCCAAATGGCCTCAGCATCAAGCGCTACCCCCGATACGTTACCCGCGTGGCAGACGTTGAAGCATCACGCTGAAACGCTACAGCACGTTCACTTGAAAACGCTATTTGGCAACGAGCCCTCCCGCTGGGAAAGCTTTACTCGCCGGGTGGCAGGCTTAACGCTGGATCTCTCTAAGCAGCGCTGGGATGACGATACGCTCGAACATCTGTTTACTTTGGCCAGTGAAGCGGGCGTACCTTCTGCCATTGAGGCGTTGTTGAGTGGTAAGCGGGTGAACGTCAGCGAAAACCGACCGGCGTTACACACGGCGCTGCGTTTACCCGCCGATGCGACGCTTGAGGTTGAGGGTGAAGATATCGTCGCCGCCGTGCACGAAAGCCTTGTCCAAATGGAGCGCTTGGTTAGCCGTTTGCATGCCGGGCAGTGGCGCGGGGCCACCGGAAAGCCGATTCGTCATGTGGTTAACCTAGGTGTTGGCGGCTCTGACCTTGGGCCATTAATGGTTACCCATGCGTTGACAGATTTCCGACCCAAAGATATTCATCCCGTCGAAGTGCACTTTGCCTCTACCATGGATGGCTCGCAGTTAGCGGATTATCTGAGCCGGTTAAATCCTGAAACCACTATCTTTGTACTGTCGTCTAAATCGTTTACGACTATCGATACGCTCTCCAATGCCAATACGGCTCGCGAGTGGCTGTTAAGCCGCTTGACCCAGCATGGCGCGACGCCGATTAGCGCTGAATTAGTGGTCCGCCAGCATTTTATTGGTGTTTCGGCGAGTCCTGAGAAAATGACCGAGTGGGGCATCACCCCCGACCACCAGTTAACCTTCTGGGAGTGGGTGGGCGGTCGCTATTCGCTCTGGGGCACGATTGGCTTACCGATTGCGCTCGTGGTGGGGATGAAAAATTTCCGCGAATTCCTGGCTGGCGCCCACACCATGGATCGCCACTTTTCTGAAGCGCCGATGGAGGATAATTTGCCTGTCCTGCTTGGGTTGGCAGGTATCTGGAACGTCAATTTTCTGGATATTCGCGCGCACTCTATTTTGCCCTACGATGGACGTTTGGAATATTTTGCCGCTTACCTTGAACAGCTGGAGATGGAGTCCAACGGCAAGTCAGTGACTCGCCAAGGCCAACCCGTTAACTACTCTACCTGCCCGGTGCTTTGGGGGCAGTTGGGGCCCAATGCGCAGCATGCGTTTTATCAGTTACTGCATCAGGGCACTCAACCGGTCGTGTGCGATTTTATAGCGCCGCTGAAGCGCTATGACGAAGTAGAAGACCCGGATACCCGCCATCACCTTAAAGCCCAGCACCGCTTGTCGCTGGCGAACTGCTTTGCCCAGTCCCGCGTTCTTATGCTTGGCGACGATGCCTTGGAAGATGACGGCCCGCGGCCCGAACATAAGCGCTACCGTGGCAATCAGCCTTCAACCACGGTGCTGCTTGACCAGCTGACGCCAGCTACCCTGGGTTCGCTTATCGCCCTTTATGAACACAAAGTGTTTGTTCAGGCGGTGATTTGGGATATCAACCCGTTTGACCAGTGGGGCGTTGAGCTAGGTAAGCAGATCGCCACTGATACTCAAAAGATTATCGACCATCAGGGCGATCTATCGCGTATGGATGCCTCCAGCCGTGGATTGATCGAAGCATTTTGGGCCGCTGAGCAGGAGTGAGCGGTGCAATTTTATCGCTAGTATATTGTGGGCACATACAGAAAGGGCGCCGTGGATAAGTCGTAGAGGGGGTCATTTGCCAAGGATGGCAAATGTAGCGCCCAGGGATGGGTTTACAGCGCCCCCTCGTAGACTTATCGACGGCGTAGCCCTTTCCGCTTTGTCATTGATAAGCATGGCTAGATATACAGCTTTTTGCTTTTCCGCTATCCTGTGGCTCTTTGTAAACTGCTGAACACTATTTTTAACGTCTGCTTTTAACCACTGACTTAACGCCCAGCGAGGCTGCCAGCACTATTTTTCAGGAATCGACGTTACATGACCCAGTTTGATGCCTCTCAGTACGGCGCGAGTTCCATCGAAGTCCTGTCCGGGCTCGAGCCGGTACGTAAGCGTCCCGGTATGTATACCGACACCACACGCCCCAATCACTTAGCCCAGGAAGTCATAGATAACAGCGTCGATGAAGCGCTGGCGGGTCACGCCACCATGATCAACGTCGTGCTGCATAGCGACGGCGGGATCGAAGTGCAGGACAACGGCCGCGGTATGCCGATCGATCTGCACCCTGAGCACGGCGTCTCAGGCGTTGAACTGATCTTTACCAAGCTACACTCGGGCGGCAAGTTCTCCTCCACTAGCTACCGCTTCTCCGGTGGTCTACACGGGGTAGGGGTCTCGGTAGTTAACGCGCTATCGCGCCGGTTAGATGTTGAAGTCACTCGTGACGGCGCGCGGCATGCCATGGCCTTCGAGTTCGGTGAGAAAGTTGAAGAGCTGCATGAGATTGGCAAAGCTCCCAAGCGGGCAAGCGGCACGCTGGTGCGCTTCTGGCCGGATGAGAGCTACTTCGATAGCCCAAAGCTTGCGCTAACGCGACTCAAACACCTGTTGCGTGCCAAAGCGGTACTTTGCCCCGGCTTGAAAGTCACGCTGGTAGAACCTGACGGTACCTCGACCGAGTGGGAGTTCGCCGACGGTTTGCGTGACTATCTGGTCGAAGCTACCGACGGCTACGAAGTGCTGCCGGCGGAGCCGTTTGTCGGCCACTTCAATGACGACGAGCACGGCGTAGACTGGGCGATTCAGTGGCTACCCGAAGGGGGTGAAGCGCTGCTGGAGAGCTACGTTAACCTGATTCCCACTCCGCAGGGCGGCACTCACGTGAACGGCTTTCGTTCTGGGTTGCTGGACGCGCTGCGCGAGTTCTGTGAATACCGCAATCTGTTGCCCCGGGGCATAAAACTTACCGCCGACGATCTTTGGGAGCGCACTTCCTTTGTGCTCTCGGTCAAAATGCTCGACCCGCAGTTTGCCGGGCAAACCAAAGAGCGGCTCTCGTCACGAACCATTGCGGGCTTTGTTTCCGGCGTCGTTAAGGACGCTTTCTCGCTGTGGTTGAATCACCACGTGGATCAGGCTGAAGCGATTGCCGAGCTGGTGATCAGCGCGGCGCAAAATCGTCAGAAAAAAGCCAAAAAAGTTCTGCGTAAAAAGGTCTCTTCCGGCCCGGCACTGCCCGGTAAACTGGCAGACTGTTCAGGCCAAGATCCCGCCCAGAGCGAGCTATTTTTGGTCGAAGGGGACTCGGCCGGCGGCAGTGCCAAGCAGGCGCGTAACCGCGAAACCCAGGCGATTCTGCCTTTACGCGGTAAAATCCTGAATACCTGGGAAGTCGATACGCACGATATCTATAGCTCCCAGGAAGTGCACGACATTGCGGTGGCCATTGGCGCCGATCCAGGCAGCGACGGCCTTGAGAAACTTCGTTACCACAAAATTTGTATTCTCGCCGATGCCGACTCCGACGGCTTGCACATTGCCACGCTGCTGTGTGCGCTATTCGTTCGCCATTTCCCAAGCTTGGTAAATGCCGGGCATGTCTATGTGGCAATGCCTCCACTTTACCGTATTGACCTGGGTAAAGAGGTGCATTACGCCCTGGATGAGAGCGAAAAGGCCGCGATTCTCAAGCAGCTGGCCAACAAGCGCGGCACGCCTAACGTACAGCGCTTTAAAGGCCTGGGTGAAATGAACCCGCTTCAGCTGCGAGAAACCACGATGGCGGTGGAAACTCGTCGCCTAGTGCAGCTCACCTTGACCGATGGCGATGGCACCTTAGAAAAGATGGATATGCTGCTGGCCAAAAAGCGCGCCGGTGACCGCAAAAAGTGGCTGGAAGATTACGGCAACCTCGCAGACATTGAGGTATAACCCCCGATGACCATGGATATTCAAGTAGCGGAGGGAGACGTCGAACGTCTCTCCCTGCGCGACTACACAGAAAAAGCGTATCTCGACTACTCGATGTACGTGATTCTTGACCGTGCCTTGCCCAATGTTGGCGACGGTATGAAACCTGTGCAGCGGCGGATAATTTACGCCATGCGCGAGCTGGCGCTGCACGCCAATGCCAAGTACAAAAAGTCAGCGCGCACCGTCGGCGACGTACTGGGTAAGTTTCACCCCCATGGCGACAGCGCCTGCTACGAAGCCATGGTGCTGATGGCACAGTCATTTAGCTACCGCTATCCGCTGGTGGATGGTCAGGGCAACTGGGGTAGCCCCGACGACCCTAAATCCTTTGCCGCCATGCGTTATACCGAGGCCAAGCTCTCCAAGTTTGCCGAAGTGCTGCTGGGTGAACTGGGCCAAGGCACCGTCGATTGGGCACCCAACTTCGACGGCACCATGCAGGAGCCGCTGGTGCTGCCTGCCAAGTTACCCCATGTGCTGCTCAACGGCGGTACCGGGATTGCCGTCGGCATGGCGACCGATATTCCGCCACATAACGTCTCGGAAATAGTTGAAGCAACCTGCCACCTGCTGCGCAACCCCAAGGCCACCACTGCGGATTTAATGGAATTCGTACCTGCGCCGGATTTCCCCACGGATGCGGAAATTATTACTCCGCCTGCGGACCTGCGAAAGCTCTACGAGTCAGGCCGAGGCTCGGTCAAGCTGCGCGCACGTTATATCCGCGAAGAAGCCAATATCATAATCACCGCGGTGCCTTATCAGGTGAGTGGCGCTAAGGTACTTGAGCAGATCGCCGCACAAATGCAGGCCAAAAAGCTGCCCATGGTGGCTGACCTGCGCGATGAGTCGACTCACGAAGAGCCTACTCGCCTGGTCATCGAACCACGCTCCAACCGCATTGACGTCGAGTCCTTGATGGCGCACCTGTTCGCCACCACGGATCTGGAAAAGAACGTTCGGGTGAATATGAACGTGATCGGTCTAGATGGCCGCCCACGGGTCATGCCGCTGCCCGAAATGCTGGGTGAATGGCTGCAGTTCCGGCGCAGCACGGTGCGCCGTCGTTTAGAGCACCGCCTCGGTAAAGTTGAAGATCGCCTGCATATCCTGGAAGGCCTGCTAATCGCCTACCTCGATCTGGACGAAGTGATCCGCATTATTCGCGAGGAGGACGACCCTAAAGCCTCGCTGATGGCGACGTTTAGTCTCTCCGAGCGCCAAGCGGAAGCCATTTTAGAACTGCGACTGCGTCACCTTGCCAAGCTCGAAGAGATGAAAATACGCGGCGAGCAGGATGAACTGGAAAAAGAGCGCAAATATTTAGAGGGGCTGTTAGGCAGCGAAGCCAAGCTCACTACGCTGATCGAAAAAGAGATTCGTGCGGCGGGGAAAGAGCACGGCGACGAACGACGCTCGCCGCTGGTCGAGCGCGAAGAGTCCAAGGCGCTTTCAGAAGTCGAATTGCTAGGCGCTGACCCGATTACCGTGGTGCTCTCGGATAAAGGCTGGATCCGTGCGGCGAAAGGTCACGATATCGACCCCGAGGGGCTCTCCTATAAAGCCGGGGATAGTTTCCAGCTGGCGGCAAAAGGTAAAACCAACCAGCCGCTGGTGCTATTGGACGATACTGGGCGTGCCTATACGCTGTCTGCGCATAACTTACCCAGTGCGCGGGGGCAGGGTGAGCCGGTTACCGGGCGCGCTAATGTTGCCGCCGGAGCTAAAATGGCGGGACTTATGTTTGCGCCACCGGAGCGACGCTTCGTACTTGCCACTGATGGCGGCTATGGCTTTGTAGCGCGGCTCGATACGCTCACCGGTAAAAACAAGGCCGGTAAAGCGGTACTTAGCCTACCCAAAGGCTGCAACGTCATGGCGCCAGTGGAAGTGCCTGAGGGCGACGAGCTGTGGGTGGCTTCTGTTTCAAATGAGGGCAGACTGTTGCTGTTCCCCTTGGAGCAGTTACCCGAGATGTCTAAAGGTAAGGGCAATAAAATGCTCGATATCCCAGGCCCAAGAGCCGCCCGCCGGGAGGAGTTTGTCACGGGTGTTGTGGTGCTAGCCGCCACTGATGCGCTGATGATCCATGCCGGCAAACGCAAGCTGACGCTAAAAGCCGACGACTTGGCATACTATCGCGGTGAGCGCGGTCGGCGTGGTAGCAAACTGCCCCGCGGCTTCCAGAAAGTAGATCGACTAGAGGCAGGGGAGTAAGTAATGGCACGCGGTGATTTAATCCTAACCGTACTAGCGTCAGATTTAACCGCCGACATTCAAGCTCAGGTAGATGCTCTCATTACGCAGTTTCATCTGAACGTGGAGAGTACCCAGCGGCTTGCGGATGTCTCATTTCAGTCAGGTGAAGGCATCGACTGTATTGAGTATTGTTTGTCCGGCGACGCAGATAGCAAAGCAGTGCGCGATGCCGCGCTTGCGCTGAGCGAAGCTCTGGGTATTGATATCGTTGCCCAACAAGATACTCGCGATCACGTTCAGCCTCGATTGGTCTGTTTCGATATGGACTCCACGCTGATTAAAGCTGAGGTGATCGATGAGCTGGCTCGACGTCACGGCGTGGGTGAAGAAGTCGCCGAAGTCACCGAGCGTGCCATGCGCGGAGAGCTGGATTTCAAGGCGAGCTTTCGCGAGCGGATGAGCAAGTTGGTCGGTTTGGATGAGTCGGTACTAGCGGAAATTGCTGAGGAACTGCCGCTGATGGAGGGCGTTGAACGCCTGATGGAAAATCTAAAACGGTTAGGCTATCGCACCGCCATACTCTCTGGTGGCTTTACCTACTTTGCCCTCCACTTACAGAAGAAGCTTGGCTTTGACGAGATCCATGCCAATGAGCTGATCATCGAAAATGGCAAAGTGACCGGCGAAGTAAGTGAGCCGATTGTGGATGCTGAGCGCAAAGCCGAACTGCTCGAAGTGATTGCACTGCGGCACGGCTATACCCTCGATCAGACGATAGCCGTGGGTGACGGTGCCAACGATCTTAAGATGCTTGCCAAAGCGGGGATGGGCATTGCATTCCGGGCCAAGCCATTGGTACGCGCCCAAGCTTGTCAGGCGATTTCTACGTCGGGTCTCGACGGTGTGCTCTATCTGCTCGGATATCACCAGCAGGATTTAACACCAAGAGACGTCTAAAACGCGAGGTAAAAAAGCGGGCAGTGCTATCTCAGCACTGCCCGCTTGTTATTTTTTACCCATGGCCTTTATCGGGGTGGGGTACCGGTTTTTCACCGATCTCTTCTGGACGCAGCTCTACCGGTTTACCCTGGGTTTTATCGGCGTACTTTAAATGCAGATGCAAGCCGGACTTGGCTAGCAAGTGGGCGCTGACGGGGGCGGTTATAAACAGAAAGAGCGTGATTAACAGCTCTTGAATATCGGGTTTGCCGTCCGCGCTCCAGAAATACAGCATCGAAGCGATGAGCATGCAGCCGATACCCAACGTGGTGGCCTTGGTAGGCCCATGCAAACGCATATAAAAATCGCTCAGGTGCGCCATCCCCAACGAACCAATAAAGACGAAGATACCGCCAGCGATCAGCAGCAGTGAAATAACCGCTTCAACGATTACTGACATAGATCCCCCAAGCTTTTATTCATCATTCGATAGCTCATGTAAATCATTCGATGATGTCTCCGCGCAGAATATATTTGCACACCGCAACGGTACTGATAAAACCTAACATCGCGATCAACAGCGCTGACTCAAAATAGGTTTTGCTGTTCAGCCATAGCCCCAGCAGTACGATGAGCGCAATGGAATTAACGTACATGGTGTCTAACGCGAGCACGCGATCAGGCAAACTGGGACCAATGGTCAAGCGGTAGAGGTTCATCAATAGCGCCATCACGACCAGAGCTAAGGTGATATAGAGTGCAATGCTTAACATTCGTAGATCTCCTTGAGTGGGCGTTCATAGCGCTCGCGAATCTGGTTAATCAGGGTTTCCTCATCGTCCACGTTCAAGGCGTGAATCAGCAGTGATTTACCATCCATACGCAGATTGGCCGACACAGTGCCCGGTGTCAGGCTGATCGTGCTGGCGAGCAGCGTGATGGTGAATCTCTCCTCTAGCATTAACGGATATTCAATAAAATGGGGTTTAAGCTTGCGCCAGGGGTTGGCGATTAGATAAGCCACTTCGAAGTTAGCGGTAATAATGTCGCCCAGCACACGTAATATGAAACGCAGTAAGGCAAAGGGCTTGGAGATAAGAGGCCGTGCGTCCCAAAAGCGATGGGTTAGTAGGGGGATCAAAATAGCTAACGAGCCGCCTAGTACGAACTGACCAAACGCGTAGCTGCGTACTAACAACAGCCACACGACGAGTAGAAGTATCGATAATACGGGCGTGGGTAGCCAGGAACGCGGGGCGATCATTGGGCATCTCCAGCAGCATTGGGTAGTAGCGTGCGAATTAGCACCTGAGGGTTGGCTAATTGGTCAGCTGTCGCTTGAGTGTAGCTGCTCACTGGCCCGGCCAGTGCAACCAACAGCGGTGCTGCGCTAAGCAGCCAGATAACGCCAAACCACTGGCGATAGGACAACGGTGAGCCGCTGATGTTGCCACGATGGCTGCGCCAAAATAGCGTAGAGCCTGCACGGGAAAGCGCAATCAGCGAGGCTAGGCTGGTCAACAGCAGTAGCGGCCAAAGCCATAAACGTTGCGACCCTTCGGCAGCATTAAGCATTAATGCCTTACCAATAGCGCCTGAAAACGGCGGAAGACCAGCGACGGCGATGGCGCCAACGAAAAATAGCATGGCGAGTCCGGCGCCCTGCACCATCGGGCGGCCCTTCACCAAGCGAGTGCCTGCTTTACCACGCTGCAGGCCGATCATTTCCGCCAACAGGAACAAGCCACCGGTAATCAGCGTGGTATGGATCAGGTAATAGAGTAGGGCTGAGACAGCCTGAGGTGAGTGCATGCCAATACCGGCCAATAGCGTTCCCACGGATACCAGTACCAAATAAGCCACCAGCAAGCGCAAATCTCGTGCGGCCATGACGCCGACACCCGCAGCCGCCAAGGTGGCGAGCGATAGCCACCAAATCCAGGGTTGTTCCAGGGCTTCCAAACCGCCAGCGCTGTCACCAAACAGCAGTGAATAGACGCGCAAAATAGCGTAGATACCTACCTTGGTCATGATGGCAAACAGCGCTGCTACCGGCGCAGGAGCCGAAGCGTAGGCTTTGGGGAGCCAGAAGTAGAGCGGCAGGATGGCGGCTTTTAACCCAAACACCACCAGTAGCATTAATGCGCCGGCGGTTATCAGTCCTTCACGCCCGGCTGGCAGTTCAGCCACGCGGATCGCCATATCGGCCATATTGAGCGTGCCCGTGGCGCCATACAGAATCCCCACCGCGATCAGAAACAGCGAAGACCCTGCCAGGTTGAGCACCACGTAGTGGACGCTAGCTTGAATGCGCGCTTTGCCTCCGCCGTGCAACAGCAGAGCGTATGAGGCAAGCAGCAGTACTTCAAAAAAGACGAATAGATTAAACAAATCACCGGTTAAAAAAGCACCGTTGATGCCCAATAGCTGCCACTGAAAAAGACCATGAAAGTTACTGCCTTTTTCATCATCACCCGCGCAGGCAAACACCACGGCCCCGACTGCCAAAACGGCGGTGACAAGCAGCATCAGGGCCGACAGGCGATCAAGCACTAACACAATGCCGAACGGTGCCTGCCAATCGCCCAGGGCATAATAAGTGACCTGATCACTGGCGGCTTGGCGTAAAAGGCCAATTGCCACCAGCAGTAATAGCACGGTTGCGGCGACGCTGACTGCACGCTTATAGCGTACTAAGCCTTGCCGTTGATAGAGCAGTAATATACCCGCCACTAGCGGTAAAACGACAGGAAAAACAATCAGGTGCTGCATCATTCTCGATCTTCCTTTTTACCGTCGACATGGTCGTTACCCATTTCACTGCGCGCCCGCATGGCCAGAATCACCACAAACGCTGTCATCGCAAAGCCGATCACGATGGCCGTGAGCACTAACGCCTGGGGCAGCGGGTCGGCGAAACCTGCACCCTCTGAGACAATGGCAGCTCCATCGGTGGTTAACCCCCCCATCGAAAACAGGAACAAATTCACTGCGTAAGAGAGCAGCGTAAGGCCCACCACGACCGGGAAAGTACGACCGCGTAACGTTAGATAGAGGCCAGAAGCAGTTAATACACCGGTGGTCATCGCATAAAGCAGTTCCATTAGTGAGGCTCCTTAGCAGAAGAGGTTGCAGCAGCTTCGGTGTCTTTTTCCGGAGTTTCGGTCACCGGTCGGTGCGCCGTGGTGACTTTGCCAAGGTTGGCCAAAATCATTAGCGTGGCGCCGACTACGGCTAAGTAAACGCCCAGATCAAAGAGCAGCGCGGTTGCCAATTCAAAGGTACCGATCAGCGGCAGGCTGAAGTAGCCAAAGGCAGAGGTTAGGAACGGATGGCCAAACAGCCAACTACCCAGACCGGTTAGCGTGGCAACGGCGACCCCGATAACGGCTACCGGTTGGAAGGGGAAATCCAGACGCTCTTGCGCCCACGCCACGCCACGTGCCATATACAACAAAATGAGGGCGACGGCGGTAATCAGTCCGGCAATAAAACCACCGCCCGGCTGATTATGGCCACGCAGGAAGATAAACGCAGAGACCAGGAGCGCCAGCGGTAGCAGTGTCATTGAAATTGACGTTAGCACCGCCGGGTAGCGGTCGGGTGACCATACCCGTCCCTCACCGTCACTGTGCGGCATAAACAGGCGTAAGCGGTTGAGTAGCTTAAATATCGCCAGACCCGCGATGGCCAGTACCGTGATTTCCCCTAAGGTATCGAAACCACGGAAGTCGACCAGAATGACGTTGACGACGTTGTAGCCACCACCACCGGGCTTGCTGTTTTCCAGAAAGAAACTGGAAATCGACAGCGTCTCGCGGGTCATGACCGCATAGTTAAGGCTGGCAATCACCAAACCAAGGGTACCGGCTAGCAACATATCGCGAACGTTGCGTAGTGGACTGGATTCGCGCGGTGTCTTCTGTGGCAAGAAAAATAGCGCCAGCATCAGCAGAATCATGGTCACCACTTCCACAGAGAGCTGTGTCAGCGCCAGATCGGGCGCTGAGAAACGGGCAAAGGTCAGTGCAACGAACAGCCCCACTACTGACAGCATCAATAGCGAAATCAACCGGTAGCGGTGGGTGGCAGCGGTCGCCACGCCACCAAACATCAGCATCACTGCACCTAGAATAAGGATGCCGTCAAGCGGCTGATTGCCTGCTGCGCCGGTTAAGTCAGGGATTTGCACGAGGCCAATACCGCCCATTATCAGCGCTGCCAGCCATAGCCAACCCACATAGCGTTGAAGCGAATTGCCTTCCAGTGCCGCAATCAGTTGCTCCGCGCGGTAGCCGATCGAGATGAGAATGCGCTCAAACACCCGCCGGGCATCCACCCCGGCAAACTGCTGGGTAAATCGACGCACCTCGCCATGGCGCCAATAGAGTGCAATACCCACCACGAAGGCAAGCAAGCTCATGATGAGCGGCAGATTAACGCCGTGCCAGATAGCCAGATGAAAATCAAGCGGGCTACCGATCACCGCTTGGCTGGCGAGCTTTAACAATCCCGTTGCCATAAAGGCCGGAAACAACCCCACTACCACACACAGCGCAACCAATATTTCCACTGGTAGGCGCATCAAATGCGGCGGCTCGTGGGGCGATTTTGGTGGTGCTTCGCGGGCCGGTTTGAAGAACACGGCGTGCACCAAACGCAGCGAGTAAGCGACTGAGAGAATGCCGCCGAGAGCCGCTAGCGTGGGCAGTAGCCAGCTTAGGCCGCCTAACACGGGCGTCGCTAGTGTCTCAGTGAAGAACATTTCTTTGGATAAGAAACCGTTAAGCAGGGGGACGCCTGCCATGGCAGCTGCCGCTAGCATGGTCAAGAGTGCCGTCACTGGCATGGCTTTTTTCAGGCCACCTAGCCTTTTCAATTCTCGGGTGCCAGCCTCGTGATCAATAATGCCGGAACTCATAAACAGCGCGGCTTTAAAGGTAGCGTGATTCAGAATGTGAAACAGGGCCGCTAGAATCGCCATGGGGCTGCCGATACCCAATAGCACGGTGATCAAGCCTAAATGACTAACGGTGGAAAACGCCAAAATGCCTTTTAGGTCGGTCTTCATTAGCGCAAACCAAGCGCCGTATAGCATCGTCACGATGCCGACCACCGACACCGCCACGCTCCACAGCTCGCTACCCGCAATAGCGGGGTGCAGCCGCGCCATGAGGAAAATGCCCGCTTTAACCATGGTCGCCGAGTGCAGGTACGCAGACACCGGCGTGGGCGCTGCCATCGCGTGGGGCAACCAAAAATGGAATGGGAACTGCGCCGATTTGGTAAAGGCCCCCAGCAGTACCAACCCCAACATGATTGGATAGCGGGAGTCGGCCAGAATCACGTCGCCGCTAGCCAGCACATCGTCCATGTTGAAGCTGCCCACCATATCGCCCAGCAGTAGTAAGCCCGCCAATAGCGCAAGGCCGCCCGCGCCGGTGACCGTGAGCGCCATGCGAGCGCCTTTACGGGCATCCGATTGGTGTGACCAGTAACCGATCAGTAAAAACGAAGAGAGGCTGGTTAACTCCCAGAACATCCAGAGCAGAATCAGGTTGTCCGACATTGAAATACCTACCATTGACGCCATAAAAAGCATCAAGAAGGCGTAGAATCGGCCATAGGGTTCGTCTTTGGCTAAATAGTAGTGAGCATAAAGAATAATCAGCAAGCCGATGCCGAGTATTAATAAATTGAACAGCAGCGATAGCCCATCGAGGCGGAACGCTAAATCCAGCGCCAACTCAGGCATCCAGGTGACCGAAAAACGTAGTTGCTCACCGTCTAACAGAGCTGGCACGTTGAGTAGCGTCATTGCTAAGGCGGTAGCTGGCAGCACTGCCGTCGCAAGTGAACATAAGTTGCGACTAAGCTGTGCGGTAAGTGCCGGCACCAGTACGCCTAGCAGAGGCAATAAGGCTATCCAAAGCAGTGTCATGGGGATCATCCAGCGGCTAAAGTTAAAAATTCAAAAGAGTACCAACAGGGCGCTTAGGGGCGTTCTGATGGCATAGGATACATCAAGTGAAACAACAGGATATCACTTGTGTAGAAGGTGTGTAGTTTTAGTATAAAGTGTGTCGGTCAACCGTTGAGAGATTTTACGTTCCATGAGTGAACCCTTTAATACTTGGCAAGCCCGTTTTGAAAAGCTGCGTTCGAATAAGTTTTTTGAAGCGGCCGTGATTGCCATTATCGTCATTTCTGCCCTGGTGATAGGGGCAAAAACCTATGAAGAAACCACGCAAGTTGAGCAGTGGCTGCTCTATCTCGACATCGCGGTAACGATATTTTTTCTGATTGAAATTTTAATCAGAATGGCTGCTGAACGCACGCTACTGAGTTTCTTCAAGAAAGGGTGGAACGTCTTTGACTTCCTCATTGTGACCGCCAGTCTTATTCCCATGGACGACTCGGAAATGGTGCTGCTAGCCCGGCTACTGCGTATTTTCCGAGTATTGCGTTTGGTGTCGATGATTCCCGAACTGCAGATGTTGCTGGGAGCATTGGTGAAGTCAGTACCCCGCATGGGCTATGTGGTGCTACTGATGTTTATCATCTTCTATATCTATGCCGCCCTGGGTAGCTTTCTGTTTCACAACGTCGATGACTTTCTATGGGGGAATATTTCCGTTGCGATGCTGACCCTGTTTCGTATCGCCACCTTCGAGGATTGGACTGACGTTATGTACGCCACCCAAGAGGTTTATGCCTGGAGCTGGATCTACTATTTAACGTTTATATTTCTGACCGCGTTTATTTTTCTAAATATGATGATTGGTATCGTGCTGGATGTCATGCAGAAAGAGAGCGCACAAATGGCGCTGGACAACGGCGAAGGCGAAGAAGCCGAACTGCAGTCCCTGCGTAAGGATGTTCGCGGGCTGAAAACACAGCTTGACCGCATGGAGTCAGCCCTCGCTCAAGCCTACTCGACAGCCCCCACACACCAGAATGACGCGGGCGGTAAGCACACAGATAAGCCCACCACCGACTGATCTAGGAGAACCGCTATGATGTTGTCTGACCCCGCCAAAAAGTACCGCCCCTTTGTGGCTGTTGATCTGCCTGACCGCCATTGGCCGAGCCAGCGCATTGAAACAGCGCCTATCTGGTGCAGTGTGGACCTGCGTGACGGTAATCAATCCCTGATTGACCCAATGGATCAGGAGCGCAAGCAGCGTTTATTCGACATGCTGTTGAATGTTGGCTTTAAGCAAATTGAAGTCGGCTTTCCTTCGGCCTCACAAACCGATTTTGATTTCGTGCGCTCGCTGATCGAGCAGGATAAGATCCCTGAGGATGTGACCATTCAGGTGCTGACCCAAGCGCGCCCACACTTGATTGAACGCACCTTTGAGGCACTTCAAGGTGCTAAAAACGCTATCGTCCACGTCTATAACGCCACTGATCCGATGTTTCGACGGGTGGTGTTTAACGTCGATAAAGCCGAGTGTGTGCAAATCGCCGTAGAGGCTACCCAACAGATTCGCGCGCAGATGGAAGCTGCACCGCAAACCAATTGGACGTTTCAGTACTCCCCAGAGCTCTTCACCACCACCGAAATGGATTTCGCCGTTGAGATCGTCGAAGCGGTCATGGAAGCCTATGGCACCAGTGGTGATAAGCCGATGATCGTGAACCTGCCTGCCACGGTAGAAGTCGCTACGCCCAATAACTATGCCGACCAAATTGAGTGGTTCTGTCGCAACGTCAAAAACCGTGATCACCTGATTGTTAGCGTTCACCCGCATAATGACCGCGGGACCGGCGTGGCAGCAGCAGAATTGACGCTAATGGCAGGAGCTGACCGCGTTGAGGGCACGCTGTTTGGTAACGGCGAGCGCACCGGCAATGTCGATATCGTCACATTGGCGATGAACATGTATACCCAGGGCGTTCACCCGCAGCTCGATTTCTCCAATATCACCCCGATCATGCGCGAAGTGGAGTACTGCAACCAGTTACCGGTGCATCCGCGCCATCCCTACGTGGGTGACTTGGTATTCACCGCGTTCTCTGGCTCTCATCAGGATGCGATCAAAAAAGGCATGGCGGATCGCCGCGCCAATCCAGATGCTGTGTGGGATGTACCCTATCTACCTATCGACCCGCTGGATGTGGGCCGCAGCTACGAAGCCGTTATCCGGGTTAACAGCCAATCGGGTAAAGGCGGTGTTTCTTATCTGCTTGAGCAGGAGCATGGCATTGAGTTGCCGCGTCGGCTCTCTATCGAATTCAGCCAAGTCGTTCAGGAAGTGGCAGAACGTACCGGACGTGAGATCACCTCGCAGATGATCTATCAGGCGTTCTCGGATGAGTATTTAGAGCAGCGAGCGCCCTTTGCATTAATTAACCACCGTTTGTCGTCTGAGCCCGACAGCCCCAAAGTCACTCTGGACGCCGTGATTGAGGAGAACGGCACACGGCAAACGTTAAAGGGCGAGGGCAACGGCCCGTTAGCTGCCTTTGTTAAAGCGCTGGCAGCCGCAGGGCACGATGTCGAGATTATCGACTACCACGAGCACTCCCGTGGCCAGGGCGCTGACGCTGAAGCGATCGCCTATGTGGAAGTGCGTATCGACGGCAAAGCGGTGTTCGGTGTAGGCAACGATGAAAGCATTACCAGCGCTTCCATGAAAGGCGTGCTTAGCGCCATCAACCGCCACCATTCGACCCAACCCGCAGCAGCGAACGTGACGGCGGAGACGTTAGGGTAATCATGCGGTTACTAACTGAGTGAGGTGAGTGGCGATGCGACCCTGGCAGATAATAGTATTAACCGCGATAGTGGTCGCCGGGCTAGCATCGACTTTGGCCTCTCATGAACCGTTTGAGTCCAAGCTGGTGCGATTGGAAGTGCAGCAGGCGCTGCCCTCTTTAAAAGCATCGCTTCAGCAGGAGACGCCGCAGCTCAATGCGCTGTTTCTCAGCTATGTTGACGATCAGGCGCTGTGGATGAGCGCCTCTTTGGCGATGTTGCGCCACGGTGATATGGCCCGCGATGTATTAGTGGAGTACGGCTTACTGCCCGATTTTCAGCGAGTATTGGTGCGCTATGGGGCCGACGCCGTACTGCCCATCAGCTTCTTTCGCAGCCACGATGTGGCTACGCTCAGGGCACAACACTGGGTCGGCGAACGCTACCAGCAGGTTAGCCGTTGGTGGAGTGATGAAGAGGGTGAGTCAGATTCAGCGTTCACTCCTTATCTTCGCGGGCAGATGGGCATTGCGCTGCTGGATGCCAACGGCCATGCGCTGCTTAACCAGTTTGTGGTCAGCGAAGAAGGCGAAGTGGA
The DNA here is from genome assembly GCF_059448525.1 of Vreelandella sp. ssv. Taxonomy (NCBI): domain Bacteria; kingdom Pseudomonadati; phylum Pseudomonadota; class Gammaproteobacteria; order Oceanospirillales; family Halomonadaceae; genus Vreelandella; species Vreelandella sp. ssv. The sequence continues at coordinate 1,445,919 of NZ_CM182545.1, forward strand.
GTGGCTACAGGGTGAGCGTCTGGTTGCGGGCCTAGGCGATTTCTTTACCGGCGGGCTACGCGATTTGGAAAGCCAGTGGCGACGGGGCGACGATATTGGTGCCGCCGATCTAGGCTGGGCTGGGGTAGATCTGCTGGTAATGGCTAGCACCGTTAAGGTGCTGCGGGCAGGCCGGGCCGCTCGCGCTGCCCGAGTGGGCAGTGTGGAAGCCCAGGGTGCTCGGACGGGGCTGCGCCAAGGGATGCTAGCGTCCGGCGGACGCTTTGCGACGTTACCGCGCATGGCCAAAGTCGCTGCAGTAGCGGGTACCGCCTATGTGGTGGTGCGCCACCCAAGCTTAGTGAGCGCACTCGGTGCCAATCTCTCTTCCTGGCTTGGCTGGCCGATTTGGCTTGGTCAGTTTCTTATCTGGCTGATCGTACTACTGCCGATTCTATTCATTGCTCGCTTTATCTACCGCTGGTTACTCACGCCACTTTTGTGGCTGCTGGTGCCAGTCATACGGGTGTGTTTTGGGGCGGCAAATAAACAGTTAGCCAAGCGTACCAAGGCGCAGACCAGTGATCTTGGCTGAAGCAGTGTGAATAAGAAGCTACTGACACAATCGGGGCGGCCTTGGAGGCCGCCCCGATTGTTACTTGCCCATTGTGCTAGCGTTATTCGGGCAGCGCATAAACTGCGATCTGATCACCTACCTGATCTTTCAGGATGGTATTGCCACCGGAAACAAAGGCGACATATTGGCGACCGTTATACTCGTAGACGGCCGGATTTGAGACGGAGGGCGCTTCGGTCTGATCCGACCACAGCTCCTCGCCGGTTTCAAGGGAGTAGGCACGCACCTTGGCATCCATCGAAGCGCCGATAAAAATAATATCGCCTGCTGTGACCGCCGGGCCACCGATGGTGGGCGAGCCCCAGCTCTCGGGCATAAAGAAGCCATACTGCTGCGATGCACCCACCGGGCGACGCCATTTGACATCACCCGTAGTCATGTCTAGGGCGACAAGCTCACCGAAGGGCGGTTCCCAGCAGGGCATACCTAACCGGTTAAGTGCGACCTCAAGGCGCATTCCATAGGGCGCGCCTTCTTGAGGGGCGAAGCCGCTTTCGTTGCCGGACCCGCTATCCGCCAGCTCATAATCATCGCGATTATAGAGCTTAATGTACTGCACAATGTGCGAGGTGTTGACGATCGCCGTCTGGCTCACTGGATCGAAGGCTACGCCTCCCCACTGTACGCCACCTGCGCTGATCGGGTAGCCGAGTGTGCCTTCGCCTTGGGTAGTGGGAGGCGTGTACATACCTTCATAGTGAAGGTCGTCCCACAGGGCCGAACACTCGCCGAAGCTCACCGCATCGGCCAACGCCCAGACCTTAGGCTTCTCAGACTGATCTAGCAGCGGTGCCGGTTTCGTTGGGAAGGGTTGAGTCGATGCATAAACTTCGCCCTCAACGCTGCCATCCCCACCGGGAACAGGGCGCTCCTCAATGGGCCAGACATCCTCTCCGGTTTCGCGATTCACCACGAACAGAAAGCCCATCTTGGTTGATTGGATGAGTGCCGGTATCTCCTCGCCATCGACGGTAATATCCATCAGCGTTGGGGCGGCATTGATATCGTAATCCCAGATATCGTGATGCACCCACTGGCGCGACCAGACGACTTCGCCGGTCTCGATATCCAGCGCAGTGGTGGATGTGCCCAGGGGCACTTCTTCGGTGCGATTGCCGCCCCAGTAGTTCGGCGAAGGTGAGGAAACCGGTAGGTAGACTAAACCACGCTCCTCGTCGGCGGACATATGCGTCCAGACATTGGCGGTGCCGCTCTGCTCACGCATCTGATCGCTCAATGCCTGGAACGTCCATTCACGCTCTCCGGTGCGGGCGTTAATTGAGTAAACGGTGCCGGGAGGAGCCTGCTCGTAGGCCCAATCCATCCCCGCCCAACCGAGAATCAGATGCTCGCCCACCACGGTGGGCGGTTGCAGTAGCGAAAGCGGCCAACGGTCGTTAGTGTCATTCCACTGGTTGACGTCGAGCACACCATTATCGGCAAAGTCAGCGCACTGTTCGCCGCTATCGGCATCGACTGCAAATAGTTGTGCATCCATAGTGCCCATATAGATAATTTTCTGGCAGGGCTCTCCAGCCACCGGGTCATCGGCTTCCCAATAGGCGACACCACGGTTTTTCAAGGCGGGTTGGGTCAATGCTTCCAGAGAGGATTGGGTATCGAAACTCCATTTCTCTTCGCCACCCCCCGGGTCTAACGCGAGGATGCGATAGAAGGGAGTGCCAATATAGAGGGTATCGTTAGCAAACACCGGAGTCGCTGACCACACAGTCGCCGGCAACTCCCCCGAGCCATCCGCGACATCGCCGGTATGCACTTCCCATACTTTCTCCAGCTCGCCAACGTTATCAGCAGTGATTTGATCGAGTGGACTATATTTTTGGGCATTAAGCTGGCCGTGGAAACTGTCCCAGGTTGGTTCACCAGGTACTAGTGGTATAGGCGCGCGGGCAGACGGCTCTTCGGGCGCAGCACTTTCCTCAGTTGGTTGATCCTGAGCCCATAGCGGCAGTGGGGTAAGACAAATCGCCAGGGCGGTAACTGCACCAAAACCAGACATGACGGATTTGAACTTAGTACGTGTAGCGGTTGATAACGCTGTCATGGATGGCTCCTTAGGAGTGGGTGAGGCGGGTGTGGTGGGCTGGCCGAACCATATCAACAATCAAACCGATTAGGCCGACCACCATGGCGGCGCCGATCCACCATTGGTGCAACAGCATGCCAGCGAAAAATGTACCGGCAAGCCCCATGAGTATAAGTATCCGAAGTGCGATGGCTGCACCGCAGCTTGTTACTTTAAACAGTAGTAACGCCATCACCGCAAGGGCGAGACAAGCGACAATGGCAACTAGCGCGCCGAGCGTTCCTGTGACGCCGGTCAGGGGCGTGAAGTAGGCGTATAAGGCGACGACTAGCCCAGCGACGGAGGCGCCTAGAAGCACGAGTGCGCCCATTTTGGAAGAGCGGGATGGCGACATAGCATATGGCCTTCTGGTAAGTGAGATGCCCGATGTTGAGGCTAAGCCAACATCGCAAATCGTTAGCACTTTAACTTTAGCAGAAAATGATATTTTTACGATCCAGGGGCCATGTTGACACTATTAAGAGACCCACTTTTGGCGTTATCAACTGGGATAAGGCGCCGGTAGTGGGTCTTAAATTATTGCAAATGCTATGATTTAGATGCTTTTGAAAGTGGGTAAGCAGATTGCTATTAATTAGGTAATTAAGCTGTCTGGGTTTTCAGCCACCCCCGCCAGCCGCCAAATTCAGTAATGTCCTCTGCTTCGCCTCCTTCATTGAGCGCGCCTGCAGTGCAGATAAACCCACACTTCCAGCTACCGTCGGCAAGCTCCACCTGGCCTAAACCGAGCGGGGCGGGAATGCCTGCTAAAAAGCTGCCCACGCTTTCGATGGGCAGGCGCCACACTTCCACTTCAATGGCTTTGCCGTTGTCGTCGCGCAGCATCGCCGGGCGTTTGGGTGGGCCACCTGCCAGGGCAAAGAGCTTATAGCGCGGGGCGCTGTGGGTGGTGCTAACTAATACGCCTCCCCGCAGGGTAAGCTGATGATTAAGCGGCAGTCCTTTTAGATGTGCACCGCACACGACTAGCTCCATGCTGCCATCTTGGGCAGGAACGGGGAGTTCCGCTAAGGACGAATGTGAAATGCCGGTTGCGCCTAATGGCAGCATCAGGCGTGCTTCAAGGGCGCGAGCAAGTGACAGCAACGTTAGGTCAGCGAATACTGGCCCAAATAGCGTGATGCCTACCGGTAAGTCCCGTTCGCTAAAGCCTACTGGCACCGCAAGAGCGCTGTAGTCGAGCAGGTTCATAAAGTTGGTCCAGGTGCCCAGTCGCGAGTTAACGCCAATAGGATCTGCCGCCACCTCGGCCTTGCTGGGGTGGGTAACCGTAGTGGGCGTAAGCATTACATCTACTTGGCTGATCAGCGCATCGGCCAGGCGTTTATACTCGGCGAGCTTATAACGCGCATCGAAGGCGTCCACGGCCAGCGGCGTGGCGCCACCCTGCGTAATTTCAAACGTGACTGGATGCACCGCATCTGGGTGGTTCTTCATCAATTCACGAATCACATGGTAGCGTTCGGCGACCCAGGGACCTTCGTAAAGCAGGCGCGCGGCTGCCAGTAACGGCGAACAGTCTAGCTCAACTTTTTCACCACCCAGGGCTTCCAGCTCGGCAATCGCCTGGTACATGCCTTGAGTATAGGCCGCATCGGTTTGCCATTGTGATTCAAGCGGAACGCCAAAGCGGAAAGTGGTGGGCGCTTTGCCGTAACGTTTGCCGTGAACGGCAAAATCATGCCGGCGCGACCAGGCGCACTCGGCATCATAGACAGCGGTAATATCCAGCACCTTGGCAGCATCATCAGCGGTCAATGCAAACAAGCTAATGGTATCCAACGTGGCGCAGGCAGGGACTACGCCCCGGGTGCTAAGCAGCCCCAGGCTGGGTTTTACGCCATATAAGTTATGGAAACAGGCGGGCACGCGGCCGGAACCGGCGGTATCGGTGCCCAACGCAAAGCTCACCATGCCGGCGGCTGTAACCACCGCAGAACCGCTGCTGGAGCCACCAGGCACAAGCGTCGGGTCGAAGGCATTAGCGGGCGTGCCGTACACTTCCAGTGCGCGTTCTCCTACCAACCCGGTAGCAAACTGATCCAGGTTGGTTTTCCCCATGGGAATCGCGCCCGCATCGATCAACTGCTGTACTACAAAGGCGTTTTCTGTGGGCGTATAAGCATATGCCGGGCTGCCCGCGGTGGTGGGGATTCCTGCGAGGTCGATATTATCTTTCATCGCAAAGGGAATGCCGTAAAGCGGCAGCGTTTCCGGCGACTCACCTTCAAGGCGCTTCAAATAGGGCGCCAACTGCTCGCGACTCAAGCGGGTAATCCAGGCGGGCTCTTTACCGTGGCTTTCGGCTTGCGAGAGTAACTCGTCGATTAACGCCGCAGGGGTGAGTTCACCCTGTTGATAGGAGGCGTGTAGTGATTCGATGGTAAGTGTGTAGCGCATCGTGTCTTCCTTGCTTAGTGTCTGTTTTCATCAATTCTGTTTTTTAAATTCTGTGTTCATCAATGTAGTGCTGGGTATTAATACTGACCTGCATAACATGGGAACGGGTAGCACGGGCGGCAGCCTCGCCATCGCCTTCCATGATGGCGGCGACAATCGCATCGTGCTCTTGCCAGGAGAGACTGGGGCGTTGTGGCATACGAAACTGTGCTTTGCGGAAGGGTTTTAACCGGCTTCGCGTTGCTAGCGCTAAATCGCGTAGGTAAGGACTATGACTGCCTTCATATAGGTGAGTATGAAATGCATGGTTAAAGGCTTCGTAGTCACTGGTGGTGCCGTCGCGCACTATGCGTAAGGCATCTTTATGAAGGCGCTGAAGGGTTTGGCGCTCTTCAAGTGTCATTCGCAGTGCACAGAGGCGGGCGCAGGCGGCCTCCAGTTCTGACATCGCTTCGTACATCGCCATTAACAATTCATCGGTGATGTTGGTGACCGTTACACCACGATTGGGGCGCTTTTCAACCAGCCCCATGGCCGCAAGGTGACCAAACATCTCGCGTACCGGTGTGCGTGATACGGCAAAGCGCTCAGCAATCACCCGGGCATCCAACTTGGTATCTGGCGCAATGTCACCGCTGATAATCTCATCGGCGATGATGCTGAGCATGTCATCGACCGTGGTGCCTTCGCGTAACTTGGCTGGGCTCATGGCCGTCTGGTTTTTCATACTGCAGCCTCTGGTTGATGGCGAGAGGCGGATTGAGCGGGAGGATGTGGAATCGCAGCGAGTAGCGCTCGCGTATAGTCGTGGTTAGGTTCGCCCAGTAGTTTCTCAGTAGGGCCTTCCTCTACGATTTTACCTGCTTGCATCACCATCACACGGTCACATAGCAATCGGACGACATTGAGATCGTGACTGATAAAGAGGTAGCTCATATTGAGCTGCTCGCGCAGGCTCGCCAATAAATTCAGCACCACCGCCTGAACGGAAACATCCAGTGCCGCGGTGGGCTCATCAAGTATCAGCAGTTTGGGTTCCAGGGCGATTGCTCGGGCAATGCCAACCCGCGCCTTTTGCCCCCCGGAAAGCTGATGGGGAAAGCGATCTAATAGATGCGCAGGCAACCCAACACGCTCAGCAAGCACGGATACTCGTGCGTTAAGTTCCTGGCGGTTGACCTGGTCAAGCCTACGCAAAGGATCCTCTATTGAACGCCGGGCGCTCCAGCGGGGGTTAAGGCTGTCCGTCGGGTCTTGAAAGACCATTTGCAGTTTGCTGCGAAGAGGATGATGAGCAAACTGCTTCGCGCTAATGGCGGCAATGTCGCTACCGGCGAACCTTAGCGTACCGCTAGTCGGGTCCAGCAGGCGCATGATCATCGCGGAGGTGGTTGATTTTCCGCAGCCGCTTTCACCGACAAGCCCAAGGCTTTCACCCTCATGTAGGGTAAAACTGAGTTTATCCACCGCTCGCACTTCATTGGTGGCCGTGCCAAAGGCTTTAACCAGATCCTCTACTTCGAGCAGCGGCGAGCCAATGGGCTGGCGCTCGGAACTTGCTCGCCGTTTATCATCGACGGGTAGCAGATCAGCTACCTGGGAGTCGAGCCTGGGCGTGGCGCGCATCAAACGTTGGGTGTAGGGGTGCTGGGGGGCGGCAAACAGCGTTTCGACCGAAGCGGCCTCTACGATTTCGCCTTTTTCCATCACCACAATCCTATCGCAGTAGCAGGCGGCTAAGCCCAGATCATGGGTAATGAGCAGGGTTGCCATTTGACGTTCGGTGGCCAGCTCGACGATCAAATCCATCACCGCTTTTTGCGTCGTCACATCAAGCCCCGTAGTGGGCTCGTCAGCGATAAGTAGCTGAGGGCGACAGGCCAACGCAATGGCAATCACAATGCGCTGGCACATACCCCCTGATAGCTCAAAGGGGTAGGCGTGGTAGCGCTGTTCAGGTTCACGAATGCGCACGGCTTGCAGCATTTTGATAGCTTTGCCGCGGGCATTCCCTCGCGTGGCTAGGCCGTGCTCAATCATTACATCTTCAATCTGTCGGCCAACGGCGCGAATAGGGTTAAGGGCGGCACGAGGGTTTTGAAAGATCATCGACATTTCGCGCCCACGTAACTCACTCATGGTGCGTTCGTCTGCGCCACCCACGTCAACGCCACCAAATACAATGCTGCCGTCGGCGATACGTCCTGCACGATCAAGAATGCGCAGTAGAGCATAAGAGGTCACCGATTTTCCGGAGCCAGATTCACCTACGATGCCTAACGTCTCGCCTTTATTAATACTGATATCGACTTTTTTAACTGCCGTGACGGTGCCATTGCGGGTAGCGAACTCAACCGTTAAATCACGAATATCGAGCAGCGGAATAGCCATAGTGAGCTCCTCAGGTACGCCGCAGCGGATCAACCAGATCGCGCAATCCGTCGCCTAGCAAGTTGAATGTGAAAACAGCCAGCATTAAGGCTAGCCCAGGGAATACGGCAAGCCACCACTGGCCCGAAACAATGTAGTTGGCACCTTCAGCGACCATGATGCCCCACTCTGGAGTGGGCGGGCTGACGCCTAGACCAATAAACGAGAGCCCAGCAGCGTTAAGAATCGCCCATCCCATGTTGAGCGAAATTTGCACCATCATGGGGGGAAGTGAGTTGGGAAAAATTTGGAACGCTAAGATGCGCCAGTCCCGATTGCCTGATAAGCGGGCGGCCTGTACGTACCCGGCCTGACGGCGAACAGCGACTTCGGTACGCGCCATGCGGGCATAAAAAGGCAGGTTAATAATCGCCGTGGCATAGATGATGTTTTCAATGGTGTTGCCCGCTGCCGCAACAATCCCCATGGCCAGCACAAACAGCGGGAAGGCCATAATGGTGTCCATTAAGCGACCGGTAATACGATCCGTCCAGCCGCCATAAAAGCCGGCAATAGCGCCTAAGGTTGAGCCAACCACAAAGGCGATTGCGACGGCGGTTACCGCTATCATTAGATCGAGGCGAGTAGCGACCACCACCCGTGAGAACACATCACGCCCCAGGTGGTCAGTGCCAAACCAGTGCTGCCACGAGGGCGCTTGTAGCGTACTGCTTGAATCGGTGGCTAATGGGTTATAGGGCACCAGCCAGGGGCCGAATAGCGCAGCGATCACTATCAGCACAAACAATGTAAAAGCGATCGCGGTGACTGGGTTGTCGGTCATTACGTAGAGCAGGTGGCGTATAAAACGGCGCAGTGTGCTCTCTTGAGCGGTGTTCTCGGAGGTTAATGTGGTCATAATGCTACTCCTCCGTATTTAGACGTGGGTCTACAAGGGTGTAGACCACATCTATCAACAAATTAAGGGCGACAAACAGCAGTGCCATGGTGAGGACAAATCCCTGTACCGAGGCGTAGTCCGAAACCACCAACGCTTCAACGGCATAGGAACCGATGCCCGGCCATGAGAAAACCTGTTCTACCAGTACGTTGGCCCCCAGCGCGAAGGAGAACACCATGCCTAGCGTTGTAATCACAGGCAAAATAGCGTTGCGCAGGGCGTAGGTGAAAAGTACTTTTCGACGCGGTAAACCGGCGGCACGAGCAGTACGAATAAATTCACTTTCCAGGGTTTGTAGCATGGCAGCGCGGGTCATGCGTGCGATAGGCGCAAGGGTGAATAGCCCTAGTGTGATCGCGGGAAGTAGAAGCTGCGATAGGGTCGCCCAAGCGGTCTCTACGTCGCGGTCAATCAGTGCGTCAATCACGTAAAAACCGGTCACCTTTGGAGGTGAAAGGTACAAAAAATCTAACCGACCCATTGGCGAAGGTGCCCAACCGAGCAAATAATAAAAGACGTAAATCAGCGCTAAGCCTGTGAAAAATGTGGGCAGCGATACCCCTGCGGTCACCACGGCACGACATAAGTGATCTACCCAGGTGTTAGGACGCGTGGCGGCTAGAATGCCTAGCGGTAAGGCAATGATCATCGATAAGAGCAGCGCAAAGCCGGTGAGCTCTAATGAGGCAGGCAAGCGCGTAGTAAGCTCATGTATCACCGGCTGTCCAGTAGAGATGGCGGTACCCAAGTCACCCCGAAATAGGTCTTGGACATAGCTAATAAACTGCAGCGGTAGTGGGCGATCTAGCCCCATGCTGACGCGAATTTGCTGGATCGATTCGGCATTAGCGGCTGGTCCGGCAAAGTACGCGGCGGGATCCCCGGGCAGCGCCCGGGTAAGTAGGAACGAAACAACCACAATACCAATCAACACCGGTACCGCTTGAACGACTCGCCAGCCAATCAGGCGCGTTCGTGACATAGTGGCCATGTTGACTCCTTAACTGATACGCAGCGGGCGATTATCGAGCTGGCGGTGATACCAGAACTCATAGCCTGAGATGTTGGGCTGCATGGCGACGTTGAGCGTGGGCTGATAGAGCGGAATACGCGGTACATCTTCAAAGGCTATTTCGATCATCCGGCGAATTTTGGGTGCGTACTCAGGATCATCCATGGCCATAAAGAGTGTTTCATCGACCAGTTGGGCGATCTCATCGCTGTGGTAATTTGATGAGTTAAACAGATTGCCTTCTATATACGCCCAGAAAAAGTAGTAACAGGGCGTGTTGAGCCAGCCGCCAAAGTTCTCCAGGTGCAACGGCAACTGCTTGTCGACCAGGGCACGGGTACGCCAATTGGCACCCGGAATGCGATCCAGCGTCACGGTAATACCGATCTCTTTAAGTGCTTCTTGAATCAGCAGGGCGGTAGGTTCTGCCCAGTCAGCCTGGCCTAAATCAAACGAAAGAGGTACTTCAAACCCGTCTGCATAATCGGATTGGGCCATGAGCGCCCGAGCACGTTCAAGATTGTTGCTGTAAGGAAAGGGTTGAGGCCACGCAATATCGGTGGGTGTCTCGCTTTCCCCTCCCCACATAGGCACCCCACGGCCATAAGCCGCATTTTGCATAATGGCTTCATAGGGAATGGCCCAGGCAATGGCTTGGCGCACGCGGACATCCTGGAAAGGCTCAAACGTTAAGTTAGGGCAAAGCACATGCAGGCAGTTCTCAATCGGCGTGCTAACCACTTTCACGTTGGATTGAGCGTCCAGTTCCATGGCATCGCGAGGGGGCACGTCTTGTGACAAGTGTGCATCACCCCGTTCAAGCAACGCACGGCGGGTTGACGTAGAAGGCACTTCTCGCAAAATGACGCGCTCTGCCCCAGGCAGTTCACCGCTGGCCCAATCTGCATTGCGACGGTAAACCAACTGCTGACCAGGTTCCCAGCGCTCGATTTGGAAAGCGCCGGAGCCAGCCGGGGTGCGGTGCAGATACTCGGTCGCCCAAGGATCGTCGTCAGTGGCATTTTCTAACGCCAGCTGTGAGTTAATAACGATAGCGATTGGCGTGGTGAGGTTAGGAAGCGTTAGTTTTGAGGCGTGGGGTAAATGGATACGGAAGGTGCGCTCATCGACTGCTTCAAACTGCTCAGGGCTTGTCATTGAGCCTGCGGCCATCTGTGTGGTCGGAAAACCGCCCAGGGTGACAGAGCGGTCAAACGACCATTTAACGTCTTGCGCGGTCACCGCACGGCCATCCCAGAAACTCGCTTCACGCAAGTAGAACGTTAACGTTCGTCCATCTTCAGAGACTTCCCAGCTCTCAGCCAACTCGCCTTTTAGGTTGTCATAGTCGTAGCTTAGCGAGCCATCTTCCAGCGTTTTGGTTCCAAACGTCATCAGGCGGTCATAGCAGTTCACCGCAACTTGATAGCTGGGACGATTGGTGCCGCTGCGGTGGATGTCGAGGCTGTTAATCGTACTACCCATCACCACCACCAGCGTTTCATTGGCGCTGGCCATGGCGGGAAGCACTTTGAGAAAGGGGAGAACAGCAGCGCCTAGGGTTAAGGCGGAAGTACTTTTTAGGAAGTCGCGACGGTTCATGGTTGATCCTCACAAGGGCATCGATAGTTTCCAATGTGTATGCACTTTAGGGGCCATGATGTGACGATTTTTAGTTTTTTTATTTATAAAACAATAGCTTTTTAATTTTGAAAAGATGTTCAAAAGAAATTATTAAGGTGCTGATGCGATAAAACAGCGCAAAGTGTATGCACTTTGCGCTGTTTTGGGCCGTCCTTATTTTACGTATTCTCCCTTTCGCCAGGGCTGGGTAGATAGCACTACTCGCCAACCGTCTCGGCTTCGCTCTAAGTAGTCAAAACATAAGCTGGCGCGCCAGCGAAGATCGCTGTCAGTTAAGCTGCTGATTGGGGCAAACAGGGCGTCTGTATTATCTGACCAAGGGCGTGGGGTGATTGCCATAGCGTGGTCGCCGATTTGCAGCCAGCGCAGTTGGCCCTGCTCATCTATTTGAAGCACTTCTTCAGCGGCATCATTGGCATGCCGCTGGCAGTGCTCAGTCCTATGTTCGACCCAGTGTTCGACATAGCGCCCGTTAGGGTGGCGCTCTTCTAAAACCTTGCCGTCGATCCAGCGCAGTAGGCCCACATCTCGTTCCAAGCTGGGGCAAAGATCCTGATAGCGATGCCAAGTGCATAGCTCACTTTCGATGTGGGTAATCCCTGCAAAAGCCGTGAGTCCCGCCAGCCACTCAAGCTGAGTTCGGCTGCAGTTGTTTAAATCGGTTATGCCGATAAAGTCAGGCGAGTCTGCAGGCAGGCGCAGGTCGGCATGCCAATGCTTGCCCTGTAGCCAATAAACCTGAATAGTGGTGTTGGACTTCTGATAAGGCTCATTAGCAGGTTCGGCGTAAAGCGTTCGCCGCCATACCCCACGATATTCGCGGGGAGTGCTGGGCAGGGAAATGCTCATTATGGGTTTTCCTTATGCTTGCCGTGCTGCCCCAGGCTGCCCACTTCGCGGGCACCATCGGGCAGCGAAATCTCGCCCCTTGCTAGCCGTTCTCGCAAGTAGTTAAAAGTTTGAATCGTTTGCGCGTAAAGGTGATCCCCCGCTTTAAGAGGTGGGTAATACGCTTGGCCGTGGCGGGTCACCAGTTCCGGCAGTGGCGCGACTTCGGTATGATAATCGCAGGCGAAAAATAGTGGAAAAGAGTAGCGCTCTTCCTTCACTTTGCGCACCCGGTGGGAGGTCGCCACAAACTCGCCGTTGCTCCAAATTTCCAATATATCGCCAATATTGACGACTAATGCATCCTCTTGATACGGCACATCAATCCATTCGCCCGCACCGTTCATCACTTCAAGTCCTGGTGCTGTGGGGAGTAGCAGGGTAAAGCACTCGTAGTCGGTATGCGCGCCGATGCCTTGGGCATCTTTCGCCTCAGGGTTATACGGGTAGTGAATCAATCGCAGCTGGCTGGGGGGCTTGTTGACGTGGCGTAGTAGCTGCTGCTCTTCAAGACCTAACGCTAGTGCAAAGCCGCCCATGAGTGCGCGGCCCACTTGGTAAGCGGCATCATAGTAAGCGGCAACCGGCTCGCGAAAACCGTCAAGATCGGGCCAGGGGTTGGGCCCGAGGAGTGGCGTACCCGCTAATACTTCTGGGTCGTCACTCGGCAGTTCAAAGGCAAGATCAAACGCCTCTTTCATATCCGGCTTTGTGGGGTCTGGCGACTCTTCACCAGGAGGAACATAGCCGCGGTGATGATGGTATAGGCCGATGTAGCGTTCCATTTTGGTGGCTTCCGGCTGAGCAAAGAAGCGCTTGGCTTGGGTAATTAACCCCTCGCGAAGCGGGTGATCAATTCCGTGGCCGACCATTTGAAAGAAACCCACTTCCCGCGCGGCACGACCCAGGGTATCAGCAACCGCTTGTCGCGCAGCTGCATCACCATGGAGTAAACCGCTAATGTCGATAACGGGTATTTCCTGAAAGTCAGCTAAGCGCTGATCGGCGTTGCTCTGGCTCATGCGTTTACCTCCTTTTCACTGGTGAGCACCACAAGCGGTTGCCCTGGCGCGATGGAAGCGCCCTCAGAAAGGGGTAGACGAACAATGCGGCCCGCACAGTGCGCGGTGATCTCAACTTCCATTTTCATCGACTCCACCAGGGCTACTGGCTGGCCAGCCGTTACCTGATCACCTTCTTCCACCAGTAACTTCCACAGGCTACCAGTGACGGGGCTTTCGATGCCTAGCTCGCCTTCATTGAGTGCCGTGACTTCAATGCTTTCCGGCGCTTGATCCTCAAAGGTGAACTGACCGTTGGCCCGCCAAGCGGCCATTTCCGCTTGAAAAGCGGCTTCGCGCTTGGTGCGGAAAGCGTTAATGGCGTTGGCGTTCTTATCAATGTCGGCTTGATAGTCCGCCAAGCGAAAGCGAGTGGTTTCGATGGATAAGTCATATCGACCGTGGGGGAAGTCGCGGCGTATTTGCTCAAGTTCTTCATGACTGACGTTATGAAAGCGCAGCTGATCAAAAAAGCGCAGCAGCCAGGGGTTCTCAAAGTGCGCCGTGGTGCGGTAGCGGTTCCACATTTGTAGGGTGCGGCCGACAAACTGGTAGCCGCCGGGGCCTTCCATGCCGTAAACGCACAGGTAAGCGCCACCAATGCCCACGGAGTTTTCCGCTGTCCAGGTGCGCGCGGGGTTGTATTTTGTGGTGACTAAACGCTGGCGCGGGTCCAACGGCGTGGCGACTGGGGCGCCTAGATAAACGTCGCCTAGCCCCATGACCAGATAGCGGGCATCGAAGACGATATCGCGCACTTGCCGCTCGGTTTCCAGAGCGTTAATGCGGCGAATAAAGTCGAGGTTGCTAGGGCACCAGGGCGCATCGGGGCGTACGCTGCGCTGGTATTTGTCAATCGCTTCTTGGCAGGCGGGGTCGTCCCAGGAGAGCGGTAGATGTACCACGCGAGACTCGACTTCCAGCGATTCCACGTCAATCAGCGCATGTTCAGCTGTTTGCAGATGCTTTAAAAGTGCATCGAGGCTCAGTTCGCGCGGCTCGTAGTGAACTTGAATAGAGCGAATACCTGGGGTTAATTCCCGCAATCCTGATAGAGAATGTTCTTGTAGCCATAGCATCCAGGCGTGTACGCGAAAGCGTAACGCGATATCCAGTTCCATCGCGCCGAACTCAATCAGCAAGAAATCATCTCCGGCGCGTCGGTAAACAATGCGCTCACCGGCTTGCTTGGCGGATACGTCGCGGACAATAGGCGTGTCGCGCGCTGGCTTAATTTCTTCGGTGTGCACCGCTGTGAGAGACGCCAACTGGGTGAGCTGCTGCTCTTCCAGCGTGCGAGCGGTGGCAAGGCTGACCGGTACAAAACGTAGTTTGTCGCCCGCGGCGAGCTGCCCCAGTTTCCAGCGCTCGGCGCGCACTACGGTGGCGGGACAGACAAAGCCGCCTAGTGAAGGCCCATCGGGGCCAAGGATGACCGGCATGTCGCCGGTAAAGTCGATAGTGCCGAAGGCGTAGGCGTTATCGTGGATATTGGAGGGGTGCAGTCCCGCCTCACCGCCGTCGGCCCGTGCCCACTCCGGTCGTGGGCCAATCAGCCTGACGCCGGTGCGGCTGGAGTTGTAGTGGACTTCCCACTCGTGGTCAAAAAAGCGCTCGATATCGTCATCGGTAAAAAAGTCTGGTGCGCCGTGGGGGCCGTAAAGCACGGCCACCTGCCAGGTTTTGCCGCCGTCTTGATGGCCGAAAGTGGGTCTTAATGCATCGCCCAATTGAGCGGGTGAAGTCGCGGCAAGCGCCGGCAAATCGAGCATATCGCCGCTGCGCAGCGCACGGCCGCTGTGACCGCCAAACTGGCCCAGGGTGAAGGTGCTGCGCGAGCCTAAATAACGCGGGCACTCGATACCCCCACGCACCAATAGATAGGCGCGAGCACCCGCAGTAACCTTGCCTAGGGTCACGGTTGCGCCCGCCGCTATATCCAGCACGCGCCAGAAGGCTACCGCTTTTCCATCCAGCGTTGCAGGGAGCTCGGCTCCCGCCAGTACAATTTGCGTGGCGCGGTGAAAGTGTAGCGTCGGACCTGTCAGGGTGATTTCAAGCCCAGCGGCATCGTCGGGGTTATCGAGCAGGCGGTTACCCAGGCGAAACGACCAGTCATCAAATGGCCCGGAAGGCGGCACGCCCACATCCCAGTGGCCCTGACGGCCGGGGAAGTCTTGTATCGTCGTCATCGTGCCGGGGGCGATCACCTCAATGGCAGGCGGTGCCCATGCCAACGTAGTAAGCCAGTGAGTGTCTAGGTCTGCGTCGCGAAAACGTTCCGCACGCAGCACATGGGCAAGCCAAGCGCGATTGGTGGTAATGCCGTAAACGCTGGCGTTATCCAGCGTGTCCGCTAACTGTCCAATCGCAGCGTCGCGGCTTGCAGCGTGAACAATCACTTTGGCCAGCATGGGGTCGAACAGTGCTGATATTTCCAACCCGGCTTCAATGGCATGATCGATGCGCAGGCCGTCAGCCTTCGGAAAATTGACTTCTGTGAGCAAGCCCGCACTGGGTCGAAAGTCGTGAGCGGGGTCTTCGGCATAAAGGCGCGCCTGCACCGCGTGGCCGCTGGGGATAAGATCTTTTGTTAGTGATTCAAGGGCGGGCAGTTCGCCTGCGCCAAGGCGCACCATCCACTCGACGATATCAATGCCATACACCATCTCGGTGACGCCGTGCTCAACTTGCAACCGAGTATTCACTTCAAGAAAATAGAACGCTTGACGCTGGGTATCGTAAATAAACTCAACGGTCCCGGCGCTGCGGTAGTTAACTGCTTTGCCCAACTGAACGGCGGTTTCGTGCAGGGCCTGGCGAACGTGATCCGGCAGATTAGGTGCCGGGCACTCTTCGAGCACTTTTTGGTGGCGGCGCTGTGTTGAGCAGTCGCGCTCGCCGAGCGCCACCACATTGCCCTGACCGTCGCCAAAAAGCTGCACTTCCAAGTGGCGGGCGCGGGCGATATAAGCTTCCAGAAACACGCCGCCATCGCCGAAGTTGCGCTCACCCAGCCCTTTTACCGAGTCAAAGGCACGCTCAAGCTCAGCAGGCGTTTGGCATACCTGCATGCCGATACCGCCACCGCCTGCGGTGGACTTAAGCATGACCGGGTAGCCAATCTGCTCGGCGCTGATGCTGGCTTCATCAACGCTGGCAAGAAGCTCGGAACCAGGCACTAGGGGTACACCGGCTTGCTTGGCGAGGGCACGCGCTTTGTGCTTCAGGCCAAACTGTTGAATCTGTTCGACGGTGGGGCCTAAAAAGGTCAGCCCCGCAGCGTCGCAGGCAGCGATAAAACGGGTATTTTCAGACAAGAAGCCGTAGCCGGGGTGGATCCCCTGGGCGCCGCTCTGTTTGGCAATGGTGATGAGCTTGTCGATATTGAGATAGGTATCGCTGGCACCGCCTTCACCTAGCGGATAGGCCTCATCGGCTTGGTGAACATAAGGCGCATCGCGATCCGCATCGGCGTAAACCACCACGCTGCCCACGCCGAGGGCTTTAAGCGTGCGTAAAATACGTGCGGCAATGGCACCGCGATTGGCAATCAGAACTTTGCGAAACGTTTTATTGATGGACATGGCACTGCCTGCAAACTAAGGCGGGTCGTCCCGCAGAAGAATCAACCTCTTGGGGTCGTCCCCAGGGGTTTAGTGCTGTGGCCAAGTCAGAAGAGATGCGAAAACGCTGTGAACCCATCCATGGGCGCTCGGCTTTTTCATCCCTGAAAAAGACGTTTCGCTTACTCTCCTGACTTGAACAGCGCCTATTCTCATATCAGCTCCAAACCAGCAGCTCGATGGGCGTGGGGTTGTAGCCGTTGCAGGGGTTGTTGAGCTGGGGGCAGTTGGAGACCAGCACGATCACATCCATCTCGGCGACCATCTCCACATATTTGCCCGGCGCGGAAATACCGTCCTCAAACGTCAGCCCGCCGTCGGCGGTGACTGGCACGTTCATAAAAAAATTGATGTTGTGGGTGATATCGCGCTTGGTAAGGCCAAATTCTGGAAAGTTGGCGATGGCCTGCATCCAGTTATCTCTGCAGGAGTGCATATGGCGTTTTTCCAAGTCGTAGCGCACGGTGTTGCTTTCGCTGGCGCAGGCGCCGCCCAGCGTGTCGTGGCGGCCGCAGGTGTCGGCGGTAATGGTCAGCATGGCGCGGCCCTCGCTAGACATCAGCGTGGTGCCAGCGGTGAGATAAACCGCGCCTTGCTCGCGTACCGTATCCATGGCGCTGTAGCGCTCGGCGGTATCGTCGGCGCTGAAGAACAGCGTATCGGCGGCCTGATTTCCTTCTAAATCGAGAATGCGCAGGGTTTGGCCGCGTTTGACGGTGCCAATGTAATGATCGCCCGCATTGACCGTGGTGCGGCTCAAGGCATTTTCGGGGCGTAGGCTACTTTCAATAATCATGGTGTTCGTTCCCCCTTATAGGCCGAGGTGGTAAAGGCGATTGTTGGCGAAGCCACGAGCGTTTTCTGGCCGCGAAAGGTAGCAGGGGTCGTCTTCTGTCATTGGTTCGGCGGTGCCGAGGGCAATGTCCACGCCGCGACGGGGGTACTCTACGCTGGGGTCCAGCGGGTGAGGGCAGGTGTGAAGTAAGACGAGTGTGTCCATCTCAAAGCGCAGCGTGACACGCTGGCCGGGCTGGCAGTGGTCGTTCACATAACTCAGCTTACCCTCATCGTCGCTCTCTACCCGGGTGAAAAGATTTAGGTTGGCGGCCATATCGCGACGACCGAGGCCATACTTGGCCAGCTCCACCAAAAAGGCGTCGAAGCCGGTGCGTGTCCAGTCGTTGTGAGCCTGCTGGTAGCCGACCGGTTGCCAGCCTTTTTTAACTAGGTGGTGGGGCATCAAGTTGCCGCCAACGCTGTCATGCCAGCCAAGGTCGTCATGAGTGATAGAGGCAAAAATACGCCCCATATCCGAGTAAAGGCAGTGGCCTTGGGTAAGCTTAAAGGTGTGCTGGCACTTTAAGGTATCCGGCAGGTTTAAGCGTTCCAACAGGTTTTCCGGGTTGTAGCAAAGAAGCCCCACATTGCTGTCGGCTTCTTTGGCGGTCAGGGTGAGCGTGGTGCCTCGGCGCAGGCGCAGCGACCAGTGGTGGCCGCCGGGTAAATGGGTGATGTAAGCGGGTTCGCTATTCATAGCAGCGTCTCCTGGGTATGAGTTTTCAAGCCGCCTTGGCTAAGCGCTTCTTTGAGGGCTGTGGAGGGGCGGTCTCGGGAGATAGGTAGGTCGTAGGTGATCGTGGCCCCAAACGCTTCTGGGGCCTGTGGATCGTGGCGGGTTTTATCGAATACCCATAGTCGCGTGCCCAGCTCAAAGGCTTCTTTAAGATCGTGGGTGATCATAAAGATCGTCAGCTGCTGCTCTTGCCAAAGACGATTAATCAGCACATGCATGTCCTGGCGAATGCCTGGGTCTAGCGCGCCGAAAGGCTCATCGAGGAGTAAAATACGCGGCCGCATCATCAGCGCCTGGGCGATGGCTAAGCGTTGTTGCATGCCACCGGAGAGCTCGTGAGGGTACTTGTTAAGCGCATGGCTCAGGCCCACTTCGCCAATGCGGGCGCGGGCCTTTTCTATCGCACGGCGTTTGGCGGCACCGAAGCTCTTGCCCAGTAGCTTGGAGCTGTGTAGCTCATCGGCAATCATCACGTTGCCAAGCACGGTTAAGTGGGGGAATACGGAATACTTCTGGAACACCACGCCGCGGTCAGGCCCCGGTTCATTGGGAATGGGCTGATCATCCAGGGTTAAGCTACCCCGTGAGATGACTTCGGTGCCTAACAGCATTTTCAGAAAAGTGGTTTTACCGCAGCCTGAGGCGCCCACTAAGGTGACAAACTCCCCAGGTTCAACGCTAAAGTTAAGATTTTCGAGCACCACATGATGGCCGTAGTGCTTCTCTAACCGTTTGGCCGCCAGCAGGCTCATGGGTTATCTCCTTCGCCTGAGTGGTACCAAGGGAATGCCAGCCGCGACACCCAGGCCAACAGCTGGTCAAGCAGGAACGCCAGCAGGGTAATCCAGGCCACATAGGGCAGAATGACGTCCATGGATAGATAACGGCGCACCAGAAAAATGCGGTAGCCAAGCCCTTCCTGAGCGGCAATGGCTTCGGCGGCAATCAAAAACAACCACGCGGTGCCCAGCGCCAAGCGGGTGGCATTTAATAGTCGTGGCGTTAACTGTGGCAGTAGCACTCTTAACAAAACCTGCCAGGAGCTGGCGCCTAAGGTTTGTGCTTTGATCAGTTGCTCATCGGGGAGTCGCAGAGCATGGCCTTGGAGGTCACGAATAAGAAACGGGGTTACGCCAATTACAATCAGTGCAATTTTGGCGGCTTCACCCGTGCCAAAAGCGATAAACAGAATCGGCAGTATCGCCATCGGTGGA
The DNA here is from genome assembly GCF_059448525.1 of Vreelandella sp. ssv. NCBI lineage: Bacteria > Pseudomonadati > Pseudomonadota > Gammaproteobacteria > Oceanospirillales > Halomonadaceae > Vreelandella > Vreelandella sp. ssv. Next base: position 1,465,391 of record NZ_CM182545.1, read on the forward strand.
ATAAGCGAGGCCACCGTTACCAGTGGCGAGAGCTTGGCGCGAATAATCGGGATGCCGCCACTTACAATCCCTACCACTAGACCTATCAGAGCACTAATACCTACCCCAATTACGATGCGCTCCAGACTTGCAAAGGTGTCTGTCCATAGCACAACCTCGCCCGTGCGAACGTTCTCGGCGGTAGCCAAGTGGTAAAACGAGCTAGCCATGGTCGAGGGTGTAGGCAGGAGGCGATCGTTAGGGTTTTCCGCCAATCGTGCGTTAGAGAGGCTCATATAGAGCATCGCCAGTAGCAAAAAAGGCAGCAGACCCAAGAGCCAGCGGCCGCCCTGAGAGGGCGCTAAGTTAATTAATCGCTTCATGGCGGTTGTCCACAGAAGGTGAGAGCAGAGGGAGTGGCAGGCGCCACTCCCATCGCGCTAATGTCGGAGGAACTCGTTACTGAGCGTCGAGGTAAGCTTGAGTAAAGCTTGGATCGAAGCGCAGCTGTACATTGCTCTCATCGCCAAACACGCCATTGGGCGTTTCAATACCTACCACACCAGCATTGGGCGCCATATCGCCAAGCAGGCCATGGGTAAAGCTGAACTCGGCGACTCGTTCCATTGTTTCGAGCAGCTCGGGGCTTTCCATTAACTCAATGGCTTCTGCCGGGTCGGTGTAGAGGTAGGTGGCCTCTAACTGAGCGCGATAGCCTTCCAGGTCGGTACCTGCTGCATCGGCCATAATGGTCAGCGCATTCTCATCGTCTGCTTCGACCAGCCCCATGATTTCGTACCAAGCGCCTACCAGGGCATGGCCAAGCTCTGGGTTTTCCGCCAGGGTTTGGGTGTTAACGACCATCATGTCGAGAATTTCACCAGGGATTTCTGCTGAGGTGTAGACCACGTTGCTATCAGGCATTTCCGCGATGGCGCTTAATTGCGGATTCCAGGCAGCCACGGCTTCGGTCGTATCGCTCGAGAACAGGCCAACAATATCCGCATCGGAAGTGTTGACGGTTTCGATGTCGCGTTCGGTTAAGCCGACGCTCTCCAGGGCGCGAGCCAAGAAGTAGTGGGAAACGCTAAATTGAACAAGATTGACCTGACGGCCGGCAATATCGGCAAGATCGTCGCTGCCTTTGAGCACGATGCCGTCGTTACCGTTGGAGTAGTCGTTAATAATCAGCGCGGTAGAATCCACGCCACTAGCGGAAGGGATCGTCAATGCGTCCATATTGGTCATGGCGCAGCCGTCAACGTTGCCCGAGGTGAACTGATTAATCGACTCGATATAGTCATTTACCTGCACTACATCGATGCTGATACCGTACTCGTCGGCCCATTTATCGACTACGCCTTCAACATCGGCGTAGGCCCAGGGCATCCAGCCAGCATAAATCGACCAGCAAACGCTGAACTCATCGCGTTCTTGTGCCTGAGCAGGCGTGATGGCAAGAGTGGATGCCAGTAGCGCGGCAGATAGCGGAGCGAGTGAAATGCTTTTCAGGGCGATACGGTTGGCACGGGTCATGGCAGCCTCCAGCGGCTAAGAGAAAACTCGGGGGCATCGGCGCATTTCTGCACCTTATCCTCCCGGGCTTTTATCCCGCCGTGTAACCTACCGCCTTGCGTTAGGTCGATTGCTCTCGGACCAGCCACACCCATCAGGGGTTATACGTTGATGGTGTCGGAACCCTAGCGATCTATTGGAAACTAAATTGTCTGGCAGCGTAAGCGGCCGATACCCCGTGTGTAACCCTTATCCATAGAGCAAAATATTGGCCCGATTTAAAAAATGCGTTTGTTTTTAGCTGCTTGCTGAGTTTGAACCCTGACGGGCGGCATGACGGTTAACCATTGATTGCATTGTGATAGTGCGGATGACGATCACTATGCACTGTTGTGGGACTTTTTATGACTATCAGCGCCAGCATTTAGATGGCTTAGCATGGCTTTCAAATAGCTGCTGTTCTATAGCGGCGTTTTACTCTCTTTACCGGGAATTTCCCTCACCAAGCGTGGCATTAAGAACCCAGGCAGATGGGCGCGAAGCTGAGCCACCAGTTCCCGCGCTTCATTATCCGTTACATCAAAATGCGCTGCACCCTGCACCGGGTCGAGAACATGCAAATAGTAGGGCAGTATGCCAGCTTCAAATAGTCGCTCGGAAAGTTCAGCCAGTGCAGTGACGCTATCGTTCACATCGTGCAGCAGTACGCTCTGGTTGAGAAGCGTTGCGCCTGCGTGTTTCAAGCGTGTGCAGGCGTCCACCACCGTTTGATCAATCTCGTTAGCGTGGTTGATATGCAGGACCACTACTTTCTGTAAGCGGGTCTTTTCCAGCCAGCCAAGTAAATCCTCATTAATCCGGTCAGGGATGACCACCGGCAGGCGGGTATGAATGCGTAGCCGCTTAATGTGTGGGATGTTTTCTAACTGTTCCACCAACCATGCCAACTGGCGATCGCTGGCGGCCAGCGGGTCACCACCGGACAGAATGGCCTCATGAATAGTGGGGTCGGCGCGTAGATAATCCAGCGCTTCCTGCCACTGTGCTCTGGAAGGTGAGTTGTCGCTATAGGGAAAGTGGCGGCGAAAACAATAGCGGCAGTTGATTGCACAAGTGGGGCTGGCGATCAGCAGCACCCGGCCTGGGTACTTATGGATCAACCCTTTGGCTGGACGATGCTCGTCTTCGTTAAGCGGATCCAAAACGTAGCCTGCGGGCGATAGTGTTTCGTCACTTACCGGCAGAACTTGCCGTAGCAGTGGATCGTTTATATCGCCATGGGCTATTCTGCTGAGGTATGCCTCAGGTACCCGCACTTCAAATAGAGCATGGCCTGATTGAGCACCAGCAAACCACTCTATGCCTAGATTTAGCCGGTCACAGAGCACCTGCGGATCGCGAATTGCTTGAGAGAGCTGCTGTTGCCATGTAAGGCGTGTTTCAAACGCGGCAATAATGATGTTCTCCTGCAAAAAAGCCCTCCTTCGGGTTATCATGCGCGCACTCATTGAAGAACGATATCTATAGGCTAAGCGTAGCTTCGAGCTTTACGCGACTGAAATGAAATATTGAGAGGCATTATGGCGAACTATTCTACCAATGAATTCAAAGGCGGTTTAAAAGTAATGCTCGACGGCGATCCCTGTTCGATCGTTGAGAACGAGCTGGTCAAGCCTGGTAAGGGGCAAGCGTTTAACCGCGTTAAGCTGCGTAACCTGATGACTGGCCGTGTGGGTGAGAAGACTTTCAAATCTGGTGATTCGCTGGAAGGCGCTGATGTCATGGATTTAGAGATGGAATATCTCTACACCGATGGCGACATGTGGCATTTCATGAAGACCGATGGCTCCTTCGAGCAGTACGCTGTGGAGAAGAAAGCCTTGGGTGATACTGAGAAATGGCTTAAGGAGCAGGTGCCTTATATCATTACGCTTTGGAACGACAAAGCGATCTCCGTCACGCCGCCGAACTTCATTGAGCTGGAAGTCGTTGAAACGGATCCCGGTTTGAAAGGCGATACCGCCCAGGGTGGCTCAAAGCCAGCTACATTATCATCAGGTGCTGTTGTTCGCGTGCCGTTGTTTATCAACCAGGGCGAAGTGCTAAAAGTGGACACGCGCAGTGGAGATTACGTCTCTCGCGCTTAATCACCTTTTCGCTATAGTAGTGATGATGGCCACGCATTTTGCGTGGCCATTTTTTGCTCAGCGCTAATTTGTATAAAATAGTTTCTATGAGGATTAGTGATGGCCATTGACTGGCAACCCTCTGCGTCTATTGAAACGCTGCGCGAGCGAGCGCGGTTAATTGGCAAAGTGAGGGCTTTTTTTGCCCAGCGTGACGTGCTTGAAGTCGAGACGCCCGTATTGGGACAGGGGGGAAGTACGGATGTCCACTTGGTGTCGCTGCATACGCTGGCGCGCACCGATAAAGGCCAGCGCCGTCTTTGGTTACAAACCTCTCCTGAATTTCATATGAAGCGTCTATTGGCAGCTGGGAGTGGGCCGATCTTTCAGCTCGCCAAAAGCTTTCGCGATGGTGAAGTGGGTGGTCGTCACAACATTGAGTTCACTATGCTTGAGTGGTATCGGCCACAGTTCACGCTTGAAAAGCTGATTGATGAGACGGCTATTCTGATAATGTCGCTGCTGCCTAGTTTTCCTGGCCCAGTGGTGCGGTACCGCTATCGGGAGCTATTTCATACCCATTTAGAGATCGATCCTTTCACCACGTCATTGGAAAAGCTGCGTTCGTTATCCGCTAAACGGGCGCAAATGCCTGTCCAATCTTTAGCCGAGGAGGGCCGCGAGACCTGCCTTGATCTGTTAATGAGCGTAGTGATCGAGCCCCAGCTAGGCCAGCATGAGCTAAGCGTGGTGGTTGATTACCCCGCTAGCCAAGCGGCTCTTGCACGACGTCATCAAGATATAGACGGTGAGTGGGTAGCTTCCCGCTTTGAGGTCTATCTAAACGGTATTGAGTTGGCAAACGGCTACGATGAGCTAATTGATGCCGCTGAGCAACGTACCCGTTTTGTTGAAGACAACGCTGAGCGCCTTCGTTTGGGCTTACCTGAGGTGGATGTGGATGAGCGCCTGTTGGCCGCACTTGAGCATGGAATGCCCGAAGGCGCCGGTGTGGCGCTAGGGATTGATCGCCTTATACAACTGGCGTTGGGCAAAGCACGCCTGGAAGACGTGCTGGCGTTCTCGACCCCCAACTGCTAGAGGCGGCATAAGTCTTATGCCTTGATGCGTTTGAGTAGAAATACCAGTGGCACTGTGGCGATATAAATCAGCCCCATCCAAGTAAAGATGTCGTTGAAAGCCAGTACTTGGGCTTGCTGTGAGACCCGTTGGGTGAGTAATCCAACGGCCGCGTGGTAGGCATCAGGCACCGTTCCACTGAGCATTGCCTCATACTTGGCGATTTCCGCCACCACCACATCCCGACCGGTATCGATAGCCGGAATTAGCTGGTTCCAATGAAAGTCCTCGCGGCTATCCCTTGCCGTGTCGAGCAGCGCCAACCCCATAGCTCCCCCCAGGTTACGCATCACGTTGAAGAGTCCGCTGGCGTTGCCCACCTCGTTGGGCGGCAAAGTTCCCAGAGCGATACGCGAAGCTGGAATAATGCACATAATTAACCCCATGCCGCGTACGATCTGCGGCACACAGAACTGCCAGAAGCCCGACTCCACGGTGAGGTTGCTGTTCATCATCGTGCCCACCCCGACCAGAAGCAGGCCACAGAAGAGCATGATACGCAGGTCAAGGTGGTTGGTCAGTTGACCGACAACAGGCGCACATAGAAACATCGTTAACCCGGTGACAAACATCACTTGGCCGATCTGCAGGCTGGAGTAGCCACGCACATAGCCAAAGAAGAGCGGCATGATGTAGACCAGTCCGTAGAGCGCAATGCCGATAATAAAGCCCATTCCAGCGCCGATGGCAAAGTTGCGGTTGGCAAAAGCACGTAGATCGACGATGGGATGACTGCTGCGTAGGGTTCGGGTGAAAAACCATATGCCCGCCACTAGGCAGAGTAAGCTGAAAATAATAATGCGATTACTGGCGAACCAGTCATCGCCGGGCCCCTCTTCAAGCACGAACTCAAGTGACCCTAAGAACACCGCGATGAGTGCCAGGCCGATGATATCAAGATTACGCGCTATCGCGTGATTAGGTTTGTCGATATCCAGGAACGTCCACGCCGCCCAGCACACCAGTATGCCTGGTACCACATTGGCCAAAAATAGCCAATGCCAGCTCTGGGTTTCGGTAATGTAGCCGCCCACGGTCGGGCCAATGGATGGTGCCATGGTGACTACCATGCCGATCACCGCTTGGACACTGCCCATCACCCGGCGGGGAAAGATTGAGAAACTCACCGCCTGAGTGATCGGGATCATTGCACCACCCATGAAACCCTGGATGGCGCGCAGCACGATCAGTTGCTCAATCGAGGTGGCCATCGCACAGCCGAGGCTAGCAAGAGTGAAGCCAGCGCAGGAGAGGGTGAAGGCTACCCGGGTTGAGAGAATGCGCATCAGCATGCCCGACAGCGGGATCATAACGATTTCCGCGATCAGGTAAGAGGTCTGCACCCAGGATATCTGGTCTTCGCTAGCCGAAAGCCCCGATTGGATTTCATTGAGCGAGCTGGCGACAATCTGGATATCCAGAATGGCCATAAACATGCCAAACACAGCAGCGATGAAGCCAATTCGTTGTCGCCAAGGAGGCATGTCGCTGACGCCCATCGCTGGGTTTGCGGTTGCCTCGTTCATAGCGGGGGAGAGGCGCTGGCGGCGTTTGAATGGACAAGCCGTTCGCTATGTTCAGGTTCAAGCTCGCGGGTATCGATCGCGGGGATCGCAGAAAGCCCGGCACGCAGCAGAGCCAGCGCATCTTCAGGTCCGGTCATGCGAATTTTGACCGGTATCCGCTGGACGATCTTATTGAAGTTGCCGGTAGCGTTGTCCTGGGGTAACAGGCTGAACTCGGTGCCTGTAGCCGGTGATAGACTGTCGACGATGCCTTCAAAGGTAATGTTCGGATACGCATCCAGATGAACAGTGACGGATTGGCCGATACGGATCCGTTCGAGCTGGGTCTCCTTAAAGTTGGCCGCCACGTAGGCCGACTCGATAGGCACCAGTTGCAAAAGCGTTAGCGACGGCTGCGCGAGAGTACCGATCTCGACCCGAAGATTGCCGATCACCCCATCCCTAGGCGCGATGATGCGGGTTTTGTCGAGCTGGTGACGGGTGTAGTCGAGATCGGCGCTGGCGGCGTCCAGGTTGGCTTCGGCTCGTGTTACGTCGCTGTCGGCTACTGCCAGCTGTTGCCTGGCCGAAACGACGGCTGCCTGACGGCTGGCCAAATTGGCCTCAGCAATGCGCAGCGCGGTTTGGTCGTCCTCACGCTGTTGGCGCGAACCGTAGTTGTTTGCAGCAAGCGATGACGAACGCTCAAGGTGCTGGCGTGCCTGATCAACATCGGCTTGGGCTGCATCGACTTGTGTTGTCGCCTGATCGATGGCTGCCTGCTGAAGATCCACCTGGCGACGTGACTGGATAATTGAGGCCGCCGCTACCGCTTGCTGAGCCTCGGCTTGAGTGACCTGATCGCGGTAGCTTTCATCATCCAGGCGTACCAGCAGGTCACCTTTCTTCACCGCCTGATTGTCGTTAACGGCTACTTCCGCGACTCGCGCGGATAGCTCGGCGCGCACGGCTACGCTGTCAGTACGCACATAGGCGTTGTCGGTCTCTTCCATAAAGCGCCCGACCTGCCACCAGTTCATGCCCCACCAGACAATAGCCGCCAGGGCGAGGAGGCCTGCCAGCACAGCCAGTATTTTGCGCTTAGGCTTACCGCTGGAGTGGCGATTGGGGGGCATGACAGACGCGTCGCTATGGTCTGTATTCGGGGTTTCGCTCTGCTCGCCATTTGAGCTCATGGCCACTCCTCAACGCATGTCATCCCGTTGAATTTGTCACCGGGAACGAAGCTCTATAGTGTAATGAATGCTACACTACATATCTACCATGCACTGCGCTTTAAGCGCGATTGATTAATTGACCTGACTTTTGCTCTCAAACTTGCCAGCGCTATGATCTCGACAGGAGGATTGAATGCCCCGCTCAACGCCGACGGATACTTGCGGCCTTAGCAACAACAATAACCAAACCCCGCTTACCCAACGCGGCGAAGCGCGGCGCGAACGTCTGCTGGACGCCGCCCGGGATGTTTTTCTTGAGCAGGGCTATGCTGGCGCTAGTGTCAACGAGGTGGTGGTGCGCGCTGGCGGGTCGCTGGCTACGTTATACAAACAGTTTGGCAATAAGGAAGGGCTATTCACGGCGGCGATGGAGCGCCATATCGGTACGGCCTGGGCGGTATTAGAAGAGGGGCGACGGGATCGCCAGGCCCCCAAGCAGGTGCTGTACGAACTGGGCCGTCGTATGCTGATGCTGGTTTTTAATCCAGGCGTGATCCGGTTAGTGCGCGGCTTGGCCTTCGAGGCTGAGCGATCCCCCGAGCTTGGCGAGCTGTTCCTGACCCGTGGCCCTGATCAAACCCGTCACGCACTTGCCAGCTATCTCAGTGATCAGGTCGCCAGCGGTCGACTGGATATTGATAACCCGCGCGAGGCCGCCGGTATTTTCATGGGTATGCTGCTTGGCGAATGGCATATTGATGCCTTGCTGGGACGAGACCTGATGCTTGATGAGGCGAAATGCAGCGCTCGTTCACGGCGCTGCGTAGAAATTTTTCTCTCGGGTGTGCTCGTCAAGCCGTCCTAGGCTTGTTCAATTGGCCAATGCAGCAGGTTAAGGGCTTCAGTCATTCACCTAATGTCTGACCCATCTGCACCATGGTTGCGGGCGGGATATCTTCAAAGTCCACCGGACTAGCGAAGCACATCACCACCGTGGAGCCGAGCTTGAAGCGTCCCATCTCCGTGCCTTTTTCAAGTGTGATGGGTTCGCCAAACTGCATGCGCTGAGGGTGGCCCGAGAGCGGCGTTACTTGTCCCGACCAGACAGTCTCGATGGCAGCGACAATCATCGCGCCGACCAATACCATCGCCATGGGGCCGTGCTCGGTATCAAAGATGCACACTAAACGCTCATTGCGAGCGAAGAGGCCCGGCACGTAGTTGGCGGTGGCTTGGTTGACCGAGAAAAGACGTCCTGGCACGTAAATCATTTCGCGCAGAGTGCCGGTTACCGGCATGTGTACCCGGTGGTAGTCCCTTGGAGAGAGGTAAACGGTAGCAAAGCTGCCGCCCAAGAACTCTTCTGCCAGTGCCGTATCGCCGCCGAGCAGGGTTTGTGCGGTGTAGGTGTGGCCTTTGGCCTGCACCAACTGTCCTGCCTGTAAACGACCATATTGGGAAAGCGTGCCATCAGCGGGGCTTAGAATACCTTCGCCCAAGGGGCGGGCATCCGCTTTAAGCGCACGGGTGAAGAAGTCATTGAATGTCGCGTAAGCGTTGGCATCTGGCTCCAGTGCTTGGCTCATATCCACGTTAAAGCGTTTGATAAACGCCTTAATCAGCGTGCTTTTTACCCAGGGGTTGTCACACTGGGCAAACTTGCCGGTCAGACGCGATAGCGCATGGTGGGGCAGCGGGTATTGGAGAAGCGAAAAAGCTTTTTGGGAAAGAGTCACAGTAATATTTTCACTTCTCAATCGGTGTGTCGTCGCGGTTGCCCCATTCACCCCAGGAGCCCGCGTAGCCGCGTATATTAAAGCCCAACGCCTTGCCCACCAGCCAGGTAAAACTGCTGCGGTGGTGGCTTTGGCAATGGGTGGCAATTTCCATATCCGGTGTAAGGCCTAATGCACCTAATTCGGTGATCAGTTCGGCGTAATCGCATATACGTAGCGCACGGTGGCGATCCATGGCATGGAGCCAATCCATATTGACCGCCCCAGGAATATGCCCCAGGTGCTTGTTGTTACCGCGCACGCCATCGTACTCATCTTTGGAGCGCGCATCCCATACCGCAAACTGCCTGTCATCAAGCTTTTCTTTGATTTCGTCGCAGGTAATCAGAGCCTGGGGGTTGAGAAACTCGGCATGGTATTCGCTGGGGGTTGGGGCAGTCGGTTCTGTACTCTCTTCCAGGCCCGAATCGCGCCAGGCGTGAATGCCGCCGTTCAAATAGGAGTAGCGAGTGTGGCCGATCAGGTCGAGTGTCCACAGTAACCGTGCCGCCCAGCCGCCGCCTTCGTCGTCGTAAGCGACCACGTGCGTATCGCGGGTTAAACCGAGGGCACTGAATAGCCGTGATAACGCCTCGACGCTGGGAACGTCGCTGGGTACAGGCCCTTCCCCGCGCATCAAGTAGCGAAAATCGAGAAAGATAGCTCCAGGCACATGGCCCTGGCGGTAGCTATCGCCGTTGACCGGTACATCGATAATCAGTAGCTGTGGGTCATCCAAATGTTCCTGCAGCTGTTCGGGTTCAACGATTAGCGGCAGCAGGTTGGATTCCGACGATTGGCTTTCGGTACTCATGGGTAACTCCTTTAGATCCTAGCTATCCAAGCTATCGAGAATGCGTCGATAGCTGGCAAAGCGTGCTGGATGAATCTTGCCTGCATCGACCGCTGCGAGTAAAGCGCAGCCAGGTTCATTACGGTGACGACAGTCACGGAAGCGGCAATGACCAATATAGTCGTGGAATTCAATAAACCCGTCGGTGACTTCCTGCTCGTTGAGGTGCACCAAGCCAAACTCGCGAATGCCCGGGGAATCGATCAGGTCTCCATCGGCCACTTCGGCCCGGCTCATGGTGTAGAGGCGGGCCGTGGTCGTGGTGTGGGTGCCTTTGCGGGAGTCTTCTGAGAGCGCGCCAATGCGCAAAGTCTCATCAGGTAGCAGCAGATCGATTAGCGAAGATTTGCCCACGCCGCTTTGGCCCACGAATACTGAAGTGCGGCCTTCGAGCTGGCTGCGTAGATCATCCAGCCCGGTTTCGGTGGCGGTGGTGGTGCGAACCACCGGGTAGCCCAAGTCGCGATAGCGCTCTAATAATTTGCCCAACTCGCCACCGTCTTCTGGCAGTAGATCGGTTTTATTGAGCACCAGTACTGGCGCTATGCCGGTGGCTTCGGCGGCAACCAGATAGCGGTCGATAAGGTTAGCGTGAGGCGCGGGTTCGACCGCAAATACGATCAATAGCTGATCGATATTAGCGGCCACCGGTTTGAGCAGGCCGCGAGCGTCGGGGCGCTTTAATACGCTATCGCGCTCTTCACGCGCCACTACCACGCCGGAGCCTTCCTGACCTGCACGCCATATCACTCGATCGCCGGTGACTAGACCGTCCAGGTTGGCGCGTAAATGGCAGCGCACCGGTTCATTATCGCTATTGCGTACCTCTAGGGTACGTCCAAAGTGAGCAACGACACGGCCCGGTTGTTCGGCGCCGTATTCGCCGGCGGCGAGTTTCTCAGCGTCTTGCACGTCGCGCTTTTCAGCGCGCTGGGCACGTTCCGCCTGGACTTTATCGACTCGCCACTGCTGCTGACGACTTAATTTACGTTTGCTCATGTCTACCCGATGCTAGGTACAATAGGCTCCATTGTACCTAGCAAAGGTGTCATTGTATTTATCTAGTCGCCAAGTAGGTCTGTATAGCTGTTAGACGGGCCAATTTAAGGCACACTTGCGCGATGTTATAAGCATTTAGGCAAAGGAATAATGGAAATGAGCAACGAAACGAAGGGTGCAGCGAACGGCAAAATGGCACCGCGGGATGATTTGCTGGTGTGGATTGATCTAGAGATGACCGGTTTAGATCCAAATAAAGAGCGTATTATTGAAGTCGCCACGCTCATTACGGATGCGGACTTAAATGTTGTCGCAGAGGGGCCGGTGATTGCGGTGAAGCAGCCCGACAGCCTGCTGGCGCAAATGGATGACTGGAACCAGAAAACCCACGGCGAATCAGGCTTAGTCGCACGAGTGAAAGCCAGTCAAGTGGAAACCGCCGATGCCGAGCAGCAAACGCTGGCATTTCTTCAGCAGTATGCGGTGGCGGGTTCATCGCCGATGTGTGGCAATAGCATCCATCAGGATCGCCGTTTTCTGGAGCGTGAGATGCCTGCGCTGCTCAATTTTTTCCACTACCGCAATCTTGATGTGTCTACCATAAAAGAGGTGGCCAAGCGTTGGAACCCAGGTGCGTTAGTGGGCTTCAGTAAGCAGAATGTGCATTTGGCCATGGACGATATTAAAGAGTCGATTGCTGAGCTTGCTCATTACCGCAGTACGTTTTTGCGCGTTGAACAGAGCAGCGACGAAGAAGAATAGTTAAAAAGTGTCGTTAAGAAGAGCTGGTGTCTGTAGCAATACGCTCGCCGCGCTTACTGCGCTGTTCCTTAAGTGCCCAGGCGACGTGTTCACGGACCAGGGGGCTTGGGTAGGCGCGGCGCGCCCAGAGCGCGGCTTCAACGCTCTTGCTCCAGGGTGCGTTGCCCAGGCCAATGGCGATATTGCGCAGCCAGCGTTCATAACCAATTCGCCGGATAGGGCTACCAGCGGTTTTATCCAGAAACTCCGCTTCGCCCCAGGAGAATAGGCTGATAAGCGACGCGCGATCCAGGTCATGGCGCGGTCCAAAGTCATCTTCCTGGGTGATACGGGTAAAGCGAGTAAAGGGACATACCAGTTGGCAGTCATCGCAGCCGTATATACGGTTACCCATGGGGCGGCGGTACTCTACGGGAATCGCGCCATGCAGTTCGATGGTGAGATACGAGATGCACTTACGGGAGTCGACGACTTTGTCGTCCACGATGGCACCGGTGGGGCAGGCGGTGCGGCAAGCGCTACAGCTACCGCAGTGTTCGTGTTCGAACGGCGCATCAATGGGCAGCGGTAGGTCGGTGTAGAGTTCGCCCAGAAAAAACAGTGAACCCGCTTTGGGGTTGAGCAGCATGGCGTTTTTGCCGAACCAGCCAAGCCCCGCTTTTTGAGCCAGGGCGCGCTCCATCACTGGCGCTGAGTCGACAAAAGCGCGGTAACCAAAGTCACCGACTTCCTGCTCAATTTTTTTTGCTAATTGGGCTAACCGTTTGCGTATTAGCTTATGATAATCGCGTCCAAGGGCGTAGCGTGATACATAGCCGCGATTGGGTTGCCCAAGCACCTTGGTACTCTCCACCTCAGCGGGCAGATAATCCATGCGCACGCTGATAATGCGCTGAGTGCCGGGTTCAAGCTCCCCAGGGCGAGTTCGCTTGGTGCCATGTTTCGCCATAAAGCCCATTTCACCGTGGTAGTCTTTTTCCAGCCACGCGCCAAGATGGGCCTCATGAGCCGACAATTCAGTATCGGTGATGCCCACCTGCTGAAAGCCTAGCTCGCGACCCCAGGTTTTAATCTGGTTCGCAAGGTAAGCAAGCTTTTGATCAGTGAAGGCATCGCTTGAGTGTGCGAAGGCAGTGGAGTCCGGCATGGTGTTTCAAATAGGCTCTTCAAATAGGTTTAACTAATAGGTCCATCAAATAAGTTAGTTTAATAGTATCAGTCAATAGTAAGGCTTTAAGCGCGCTATGCTAACGCATCGGCAGCCATCAAGACATGCGAAAGGAGAGATCGTGACGATCCCGAATACTTCCATGCTACGCCCTCTATACAAAGCCGCCCAGGTGCGTGAACTTGACCGACGTACCATTGCCGGTGGTATCGATGGTTTTGCATTGATGCAGCGCGCCGCCTCAAGTGCTTGGCATAGCTTCCGTTCCCGCTGGCCCCAAGCGCGCAGTCTAACGGTGATGTGCGGAAGTGGTAACAATGGTGGCGATGGGCATGTTCTCGCCGCTCTCGCCATGCAGTCTGGTCTCAAGGTACAGCGGATAACGCTGAAACCCCTTGAAGAATTAAGTGGCGATGCGGCTCGCGCTGCGCAGTTGGCAACCTCTGCGGGAGTAGGTTGCGAGGAGTGGCATGCGGGAATCGAGCTAACGGGCGAGGTCATTATCGATGCCTTGCTAGGCACTGGTTTGACAGGCGATGTAGAGGGCCGCTTCCGCCGCGCCATTGAAATGATCAATGCAGCGCACCGGCCGGTGCTGGCGATTGATATCCCTTCAGGGCTGGTAGCGGATACTGGTGCCGTGACCAGTCTTGCCGTCAAGGCTACCTGCACGGTGACCTTTATTGGCGATAAGGTTGGTCTGCACACAGGGGATGCACCTGCTTACACCGGTGAAATAGATTTTCGACCCTTGGGCGTTAAAGCCCATGCCTATTTCGATATTCCCCCCACTGCGTGGCGATTAGACGATTCGCTATTAGCGGATGCCTTTGCGCCACGCCTGCGCACCAGCCATAAAGGTGATATGGGCCACGTGCTGGTGATGGGGGGCGCTCCCGGGTTTGGCGGCGCGGCGCTGCTTGCCTGCCAAGCAGCTGCGCGATTGGGAGCGGGTAAAGTAAGTTTAGCGACGGCGCCTGAACATATTACCGCTAGTTTGGTACGCTGCCCGGAAGTAATGGCCCATAGCGTAAGCGGTGGTGCTGAGGCTGCTGAATTACCCAGTAATGCAGACGTTGTCGTGGTAGGGCCAGGGCTTGGTCAGGCTGCCTGGGGTCAGGCCATGTTACAAAGTGCGCTGCAGACAGACGGGCCGCTGGTGGTAGATGCTGATGGGCTTAACCTATTAGCGCATCAGTGGTCAGATATTCGCCGTGATAACTGGGTTTTGACGCCGCATCCGGGTGAGGCCGCAAGATTGTTGGGCTGTTCCGTGGCGGATATTCAAGCTGATCGTCCCGCCGCCGCTCAGGCGTTGCAGCGGGCACGTGGCGGCGTGGTTATTCTAAAAGGCGCAGGCAGTATAATCGCTGGTCCCAGTGGCTTGGTCGTATGCCCCTATGGAAATCCAGGTATGGCGAGCGGTGGTATGGGCGATGTGCTCAGCGGCATGCTGGGTGCGCTGATTGCTCAGCGTGGTGACGTAGAATTTAGCGCTTGGTTAGCCACGATGGTACATGCGTTAGCGGCTGATCGAGCGGCCGAACAAGAAGGCGAGCGTGGCCTGCTGGCCAGTGATCTGGCATCCTATGCGCGAATATTGATTAACCCGTGAAGGCAGCTCAGATGCAGGTGCAATTAGACAATGAAGAGGCGCAGGTCGCGTTTGGCGAAGCGTTAGGGCACGTGTTGCATGGCCGAGGGTTGGTATATCTGGAGGGTGAATTAGGTGCAGGCAAAACCACGTTAACACGTGGTATTTTGAGGGCTTATGGCCATCAAGGGGCAGTTAAAAGCCCCACTTATACATTGGTAGAGCCTTACGAGCTGGGCTCTCAGCGAATTTATCATCTGGATTTGTACCGCTTGTCAGACCCTGAGGAGCTTGAATTTATTGGTGGGCGCGACGTGTTAGCTGACGATGCACTTAGTATCATTGAGTGGCCCAGTCGCGGCGAAGGGTGGTTGCCAATGCCTGATCTTCGTCTTTCTTTAAAAGTGGTGACTCAAGGGCGTTTAGCCTCTTTAACGGCTTGTAGTGACTTGGGTGCGCGTATGTTGGCGTTATTGCAGAGTCGGGTCAGTGAAGCAAGTAAGTCAAGTGACGATCAGTTGGAGAGTGGTGTGATTCAATGGAAATGAAGGCCGCAGTGGTACGCGTATATCGATTATTGGCCGTCAGTTTTTTTGCCCTGGCGGCAGTTAATGTTCAAGCGTCGAGCGTTGAGAGTATGCGTCTTTGGGCGGCACCTGATCATGCACGTCTGGTGTTTGATCTGTCCGCTGCTACCAACGCTAATGTGTTTTCGTTGGATAACCCCGCACGGTTAGTGATTGATTTAGACGATGCTCAAATGGCCACCGATCCGAGCACGCTGCCGTTGCATGATAGTGCCATAACGTCGGTACGCACTGGCACGCGGGAAAGCGGCGGGTTGCGGGTGGTGCTTGAGCTTAATCGAGCAGTTGAGCCGCGCCATTTTACGCTGACCCCTAATGATCAATACGGTCACCGTCTTGTCGTCGATCTAGAATATCCGGGGGAAAGCGCCGTTGAGAACCCAATTGACCCTATTGAGGCGATGATTCGAGATCAGGAAATTCAGGCCCAACGGGCATCGGCGCAAGGCCAACTGCCGAGCAGCGTAGAGCCACTTCGAAACGAAGCGCCGCCGCCGGTGCAAGAAGCTCGAGCCCATCCACGTCGAGATATTATTATTGCCGTTGATGCTGGCCATGGTGGGGAAGATCCTGGCGCTATTGGGCCTTCGGGCACGCGCGAGAAAGATGTGGTGCTGGAAATTGCCCGTCGTTTAGCGGCTGAGGTTAATGGAACGCCGGGCTTTAAGGCAGTACTAACGCGCGATGGTGACTACTATATTGGGCTTCGACAGCGTACCGCACTGGCCCGTGAGCAGAAGGCGGACTTTTTTGTTTCGGTCCATGCGGATGCATTTACCAGCCCACGCCCTCAAGGCAGCTCGGTTTATGCGCTTTCTCAACGAGGCGCTACGTCGGAAACCGCCCAGTGGCTGGCGGACAGTGAAAACCGTTCTGATCTGATTGGTGGTGTTGATGGCAGTCTATCCTTACGCGATAAGGATCAAGTGTTGCGCGGTGTGTTGTTAGATTTGACCATGACCGCCACATTGAACGATTCACTGTCGATCGGCGGTCAGGTGCTGGAACAGTTGGGCCGGGTGAACCGATTGCATAAGCCGCGTGTGGAGCAGGCTGGCTTTATGGTGCTGAAGTCTCCCGACATTCCTTCGCTTTTGGTTGAGGTGGGCTTTATCTCCAATCCTGACGAAGAGCGTCGCCTGCGCGACCCGGTTCATCAGTCGGGGCTATCCCAGGCAATTTTCAGCGGTTTGCGCGATCACTTTCAGCGCTACCCACCGCCTGCCAGTTTGCTTGCATGGCAACGTGATAATCAGCGCCGCCCTTCAGGGAATGAGTACCGCATTCAGTCAGGCGATACCCTGTCGGCCATTGCTGTACGCCATGGCGTGCCGGTCAATCAGTTGAGACAAGCCAATGACTTGAATGGTGACGTTATTCGCGTTGGCCAAGTATTACAAATTCCCCGTTCATGAGGTGCCGTGTTGACTGAAATGACCGCTGCCGTTTCGCGTATACATGTCCTCGATCCTCGTTTGGCTAACCAGATTGCCGCCGGTGAGGTGGTGGAGCGCCCTTCGTCGGTTACTAAAGAGCTGATTGAAAACGCGATCGATGCCGGTAGTCAGCGCATAGAGGTGGAGATTGAGCAAGGCGGCACCCGGCTGATCAAGGTGCGCGATGATGGTATCGGCATTGGCGAAGAGGATTTGCCGTTGGCACTGGCGCGTCATGCCACCAGTAAGATCGGTAGCCTGGAGGACCTAGAAGGCGTTAGCTCGTTGGGTTTTCGTGGTGAAGCACTGGCATCTATTAGCTCAGTTTCACGGCTGGAGCTGATCTCCAATGCCGAAGAGGATCCCCGTCATGGCTGGCGGGTGGTTGCAGAAGGGCGAGGCATGGACGCACGAGTGACGCCTGCGCCGCACCCTCGGGGCACGAGTGTTAGCGTACGCGATCTGTTTTTTAATACCCCCGCACGGCGTAAGTTTCTGCGTACTGAAAAGACCGAATTCGCGCATGTGGAAGAGGCGTTTCGCCGCCAGGCGCTATCGCGTTACGACATCGCCTGGGTATTGCGGCACAATCAAAAAGTCATTCACCAGCTGCCCGAAGGTCACTCGGCGGCGGCTCGCGAGCGTCGAATTGCCTCTTTGCTAGGCAAAAACTTTATTGAACACGCTCGCTATATTGAGCGCGAAGCGGGCGGTATACGGCTAAGCGGCTGGGTGGGCCTACCCACCCACTCACGCTCCCAGGCTGACCAGCAGTACTTTTTTGTTAATGGGCGCGTGGTGCGTGATCGTTTGGTCGCCCACGCGGTGCGCCAAGCCTATCGGGATGTGCTATTTAACGGTCGGCATCCAGTGTTTGTGCTCTATCTGGAGCTTGATCCAGACGTTGTGGACGTCAATGTTCACCCCACCAAACACGAAGTCCGATTCCGCGATGGCCGCATGGTGCATGATTTTCTCTATTCGAGCCTTCATCACTCCCTGGCGACAGCTAAACCCGCTGAGAGTGCAGAGGCACGTGATGCCGAGGTGGCTGACACGTCAGGCGCATCGCCACAGGGCGTAGCTTCAGAAGAGGGCGCCGAACAGCCCCGCTGGCAGCAGCAGGGAATTGCCCTGACCCATTCGCCGGATCGCCATCCCGGTGCTGAGCGCGTGCGTCGCTTTATGCAGGGTTATCAGGCACTGCACCCCAATCACGAAGAAACGCTGTTAACGCCTCAGGCTAGCGCGTCGCATGTAGACCACAACCAGGTTCGTGAAGCGCCGTTGTCAATGCCCGATAACGACCCTACTGCGCCGCCGCCTCTTGGCTTTGCTTTAGGGCAGTTACACGGTATTTATATTCTGGCCCAAAATGCCCAGGGGCTTGTATTGGTGGATATGCATGCCGCCCACGAGCGAATTGTTTACGAACGCATGAAAACCCAGCTGGCGGCGGCTCAAGGGCTGGATGCCCAGCCGTTATTAGTCCCCGTCTCTATTGCCGCAAGCCGGGCAGAAGTGGCCACAGCAGAGAGTGAGCAAGCGGCTATCGCTAAGCTGGGGATAGAGCTGGATGTTGCTGGGCCAGAAACGCTGCTGGTGCGCCAGTTGCCAGCGCTGCTGTCCCAAGCGGATCCGGAAGCCCTGGTGCGACAGATGTTAGAGGAGCTAGCGCGTTACGGCCGGACTCATCAAGTCGAGGCGCGGCTTCATGAATTGCTCTCTACCATGGCCTGTCATGGCAGCGTGCGCGCCAACCGGCGGCTCACTATTGATGAAATGAACGCGCTGCTGCGCGATATGGAGCGCACCGAGCGTAGCGATCAGTGTAACCATGGTCGTCCTACCTGGACGCAGATGGGGCTAAAAGCGCTTGATCGGCTCTTCTTGCGAGGCCAATAGCGCGACTCAAAGCATCCACCATTTTCTTATCTGACGGAACCGCGCATGGCTGATACGCGCCCTTGGGCGATTTTTTTGATGGGTCCGACGGCCGCTGGAAAAACTGATACCGCGATGGCGCTTCATGAGCGCTTAGGGCATGAGCTGATTAGCGTTGATTCGGCTATGGTCTATCGCGGTATGGATATTGGCAGCGCCAAGCCTAGCTCAACTGAGCTTGCCCGTGCCCCTCACCACTTAATCGATATTCGCGATCCTGCCGAGCCTTATTCTGCGGCGGACTTTCGCGAAGATGCGCTATCACTTATGCGACAAATCAGCGCGGCGGGCCGGGTTCCTTTATTGGTGGGCGGTACCATGCTGTATTACAAGCGACTGATTGAGGGCGTGGCCAACATGCCTTCCGCTGATCCCGTCATTCGCCAACAACTCGAATCGCAATGGCAAGCCGAAGGGCTTTTGTCGTTGCATAAACGCTTGGCAGAAGTGGATGCGGTTTCCGCACAGCGCATTCATCCTAACGACCCTCAACGCCTGATGCGCGCCCTGGAAGTGTATTACGCCAGTGGCCGGCCAATGAGTGATTTATGGGCTGAGCAACAGCCTGAAACCTTTCCATGGCGCGTGTTGTCGATAGCATTGGCACCTAGTGATCGTGGCCTTTTGCACCAACGTATTGCTAAGCGCTTTGAAGTAATGATGGATGAGGGCTTGATAAATGAAGTCGCTGCCCTCAAAAAGCGTAATGACTTGCATTTAGGCCTGCCGTCGATGAAAAGTGTCGGTTATCGCCAAGTGTGGGAGTACCTAGATGGGGAGTATGATTATGCCACGCTTGTAGAGCGCGGGGTGATCGCTACTCGCCAACTCGCTAAGCGTCAGCTAACGTGGTTAAGAAGCTGGCCATCGCTTGAATGGGTGGATTCGCAGCAACCCGACGCATTGGATAAGGTGCTGAAATTCGTGCGTGAAAGCGGTGCTTAGCGTAAGATAGTCCTTCAAGATAGAGATTTGGTACGCATGTGTTTTCGAGTGGCCGTTTGGCTATTTCGACAGCATTAGGCCTTTCGGGCAAAAAAGATTGCGGCGTAGCACTAGTAGGGCACGCCATTTGATAATTAACCCCAACGACAGTTTTAGGGAGAGCAACATGTCCAAAGGGCAGTCCCTTCAAGACCCTTACTTGAATATTCTGCGCAAGGAGCGCATTCCGGTCTCCATCTTTTTGGTCAATGGCATTAAGCTTCAAGGCCAGATCGAATCGTTTGACCAGTTTGTTATCCTGTTGCGTAACACCGTCAGTCAGATGGTTTACAAACACGCTATTTCTACGGTTGTTCCTTCTCGCAACGTACGCTTGCCTGCGCAAGATCCGGCAGAGCAGGATGCGGAGATTTAACACCGCTGGGAAAGCAAGAGAGTCCACGAGGTATTGATTGTTTTTCGAACGCCCAGACGCCGGTGAAACGGCAGTTCTTGTTCACGTCGATTTCTATGATGAACAAAAACGTGAAGACCCGGGTGAGTTTTTAGAGCTCGTACGCTCTGCTGGTGCAGAGCCTGCGACTCTACTCACTGCTAGCCGCCACCGTCCTGACTCACGCACTTTTATTGGGTCGGGGAAGTTGGAAGAGCTGCGGGCACTGCTCGCGGTTCACGCGGCAGAATTGGTGATCTTTAATCACAGCTTAAGTCCCTCTCAAGAGCGCAATGTTGAGCAAGAGCTCAAGTGCCGAGTGCTTGACCGTACCGGTCTCATTCTGGATATTTTTGCGCAACGGGCAAGAACACATGAAGGTAAGCTGCAAGTAGAGCTTGCTCAGCTTGAATATATGTCGACTCGCCTAGTGCGAGGATGGACACACCTTGAGCGCCAAAAAGGCGGGATTGGTCTGCGTGGCCCAGGTGAGACACAGCTTGAAACCGACCGGCGCCTTTTGCGTGGGCGGATTAAATCGATTCACAAGCGGCTGGATAAAGTGCGTAGCCAGCGCGATCAGAATCGACGTGCACGTGCTCGTGCTGAAATCCATAGTGTATCGCTGGTGGGTTATACCAATGCGGGTAAATCAACGCTGTTTAACGCTCTGACTAATTCAGATGTCTACGCTGCCGATCAGTTGTTTGCCACACTCGACCCTACGCTTCGTCGGCTTGAAATTGAAGATGTTGGCCCAGTCGTGATGGCTGACACCGTGGGCTTTATCCGTCACTTACCTCATAAATTGGTAGAGGCGTTTCAAGCCACCCTCCAAGAAGCTTCGGAAGCGTCGCTACTGGTGCACGTCATAGATGCAGCAGACCCTGATCGCGAGCTGAACGTAGAGCAGGTTGAGCTAGTTTTAAAAGAGATTGGTGCAGATGATGTGCCGGTGCTCAAAGTGATGAATAAAATTGATAAGCTCGATAGTGCGCCGCGTATAGAGCGTGATGGTCATGGTGTACCAGAGGTTGTTTGGCTTTCGGCACAGCAGGGGCAGGGGCTAGAGTTGTTGCATGAGGCCCTTACCGAGCGCTTAGCTAATGATGTGATTGGCTTTTCGCTGACACTCACTCCTGAGCAAGGTAAGCTGCGCGCTGGCCTGCATGAATTGAATGCCGTTCGTGAGGAAGCCTTTGATGAGCAAGGGCATTCAGTTTTAGATGTGCGTTTGCCGCGACGAGATTTCAATCAGTTAATGGCCCAGTTGGGCGAACGAGCCAACACCTATTTGCCTGAAGCACTGCGTGAGACCGAAGAGTGGTAGGCAATTCATCATCCATCTGTAAGCGCTGCTTGTATTCTGATTTGTATAAAAATGGTACAAGGTTTATAGAGCAATAATATCAAAACGCGATGTCATCGTTGCAAACGGCGGCATTCGCGTTAGCGAATACCTTAGTGGAGACGAAGTATGGCCTGGAATGAGCCTGGTGGTGGCAACCAGCACGACCCTTGGAGTAGTGGCGGCCGACGCGGTGGAAACGACAGTGATGGAAACCGTGGTAATAATGGCGGCAACAATAATGGCAATAAAGGAGGCAATAACCAAGGCCCTCCTGACCTGGATGAAGCGCTGAAAAAGTTTCAGGATAAGCTCAACAGCATGCTGGGTGGCGGTAAAAAAGGCGGCAGTAAAAAAAGCGATGGTGGCGGCGGTAAAAGCCGTAACCCTTTCGCATTGCCTGGCTTGCTGGTTATTGTTGCGCTGGCGATTTGGGCCGCGATGGGTTTTTACCTAGTCGACCAATCCGAGCGTGGTGTTGTGCTTCGTTTTGGCGAATTCCAAGGCATTGTAGAGCCCGGCCTGCAGTGGAATCCGCCATTGATTGATGATGTGCGGATGGTGAATGTGACGCGCGTGCGGTCATTGACCCAAACGCAGTCCATGCTGACCCGCGATGAGAATATTGTTGAAGTCGAAATTTCAGCCCAGTACCAAGTGGCCAATCCCCGTGATTTCGTTCTAAACGTGCGAGATCCCGCTATCTCAATCGAGAATGCGTTGGACTCGGCGCTACGTCATGTGGTTGGTGGTACGGATATGATCGACATTCTAACCTCGGGTCGTGAAATTCTGGGCAGCTCTGTCTCTAGTCGTCTGCAGTCCTATCTCGATAACTATGGTGCTGGTATTCGTTTGCAAACCATCAACATTGAGTCGACGTCTGCTCCCGCGCCGGTAATTGATGCCTTTGATGATGTTATCCGTGCTCGTGAAGATCGTCAGCGTACCATTAACCAAGGTATTGCTTACGCCAATGCGATTATTCCTGAAGCACAAGGTCAGGCGCAGCGCATTGTTGAGCAGGGGCAGGGTTACCGTGAGTCAGTCGTTGCTGAAGCACAGGGTCAAGCCAACCGCTTTAACTCGCTGCTCTCCGAGTACGGTAATGCACCGGATATTATGCGCGAGCGAATGTACTTAGACACGATGGAAGAGGTGTTCAGTAATTCGCCGAAGGTGTTGCTGGATGTGAGCGAAAATGCCCCGTTAATGTATCTCCCGTTGGATCAAATGCGCGGCAGTACTGGTGGCAATCGGGCTAATTCGTCGTCGAGCAATAGTGCGGACAACAGTGATGATCAGTTAGACCCTGATGTGCTTGAGCGTTTGCGCAGCACTCAGAGCAGTTCATCATCGAATACCAATAGTAATTCCATCCGCAGGGAGGGCCGGTAAATGATTAATAATCGATCCCTGCTGATTGTTGGTGGTCTAGCTGCCGTTGCGTGGCTGGCGAGCAACACTCTGTACGTGGTAGACGAAACTGAACGTGCCGTTAAGCTGCGTTTTGGTGAAGTCATTGAAGAGAATATTCAGCCTGGCTTACACGCAAAAGTGCCGATCGCGCAAACGATTCGTAAGTTTGATACGCGTTTGCTGACCCTGGATACCGATACCAGCCGTTATCTGACGCTTGAGCAGAAAGCGGTAATCGTCGACTCCTATGTCAAGTGGCAAGTTGTTAACCCAACGCGCTACTACGAAGCGACAGCCGGCGATGAGTTGATGGCTATTCGTCTTATTCAGCCACGTGTGGATGAGAGCCTACGTAATGAATTTGGTCGTTTGAACCTGCAAGAAATTATTGCCGAGCGGCGCGATGATCTGATGACGGGCCCCACCGCTGAACTCGACGAGTTAATGCGTGAGGAGCTGGGGGTGGCTATCCGCGATATCCGTATTAAGCGGATCGACCTGCCCGAAGACGTATCGGCAGCTGTTTTTGAGCGTATGCGTTCCGAGCGTGAGCGTGAAGCTCGCGAGTGGCGTGCTCAAGGTCAGGAAGAGGCTGAGCGGATTCGTGCTAACGCAGATCGTCGCCGTCAGGTGCTGCTTGCGCAAGCCAATGAGCGTTCAGAAACACTGCGCGGTGAAGGTGATGCACAGGCTGCTGCGATCTTCTCTGAGGCGTATGGTCAGGATCAGGAGTTCTTCTCTTTCTGGCGCAGCCTAGAAGCCTATCGTGAAAGCTTTGCTGGCGATGGCAATATGATGGTTCTGGAGCCGAATAGCGATTTCTTCCGCTATTTACGCAACCCAGAGCCGGAAGGTGGTGAAAGCGAAGGTGAGTAAGTAGCTTTTGGCCGGTGTTCCTCGTCTCGTCATTCCTAGGGCTTGGCGGGGTTTATCCGGCCAATAAACGTGATAGAATTTATTAACCGGGCGTCGCCCGGTTTTTTTGTGGCCCTCATTTAACGCTGGCGTCGGCAATCATTTTGCTTCGTTACTGCTTGAGTTTATTGGGCCTTCATCGTCTTGCAGGATTGTTCACATGACCATCGCTGACCGCTGGCTACTGCCCGACGGCATGGATGAGGTGCTTCCGCCTCAGGCAAGCCGCATGGAAGAGCTGCGCCGTGCGCTGCTCGATCTTTACCATTGCTGGGGCTATGATCAGGTAATGCCACCGCCGGTGGAGTTTCTGGACTCTTTGTTAACAGGGACGGGGACAGATCTTGATCTGCAGACCTTTAAACTGACCGACCAGCTCACCGGCCGCATGATGGGAGCCTCTGCTGATGTAACGCCTCAAGTAGCGCGTATGGATGCTCACTCGCTAAAGCGGCAGGGGCCCGTGCGCCTTTGTTATTGCACCAACGTATTGCGTGCAAAGGCGGATCAGCACCAAGGCGGGCGTAGCCCGGTGCAGGTAGGTGCTGAGCTGTTTGGGCATGCCGGACTTGAGGCTGACAGTGAAATTATTCACTTGGCGCTGGCCAGTATGGAAGCTGCGGGCGCGAAGGAGATCCACTTAGCGCTTGGGCACATCGGTATTTACCGTAGCCTTGTTGATGCCGCTGCGCTCAGCGTTGAGCAAGAGAACGCACTGTTTGAGGCTCTGGCGCTCAAATCGCCCACGCAGCTAGCTCAGCTTGTCGGCGGTAGTGTCAGTGACCCGGCGCTAGCAGACATGCTGTTGGCGCTTGGCGAACTGCATGGTGGAGCGGATGTTTTAAGTCAGGCACGCGAGCGTTTTGCTGGCGCACCTGCCTCGGTCACGGCAGCGTTGGATCAGTTGGATGCGCTCTATCAGGGTGTGCTGGCACGCTTTGATGTGTCGCTCTATTTTGACTTGGCCGAGTTGCGCGGCTACCAATACCATACGGGTATGATGTTTGCCGCCTATGTGCCGGGCTATGGGCATGCGCTTGCTAAAGGTGGGCGCTATGACGATACGGGACGGGCCTTTGGCCGCGCTCGCCCCGCTACCGGTTTCTCGATGGATTTAAAGCAGCTGGCGTCGTTAGCGCTGGCATCCCCGAGTCAGGGTAGTATTTGGGCCCCCGCCCAACAAGATGAGTCGCTCAACGCTGCCATTGTTGCACTGCGTGAGCAGGGAGAACGCGTGATTCAAGCGCTGCCTGGGCAGCGTACTGGGCCGGCGGAGCATGAGTGTGACCGCCGTCTTGAGCTTATCAATGGTCGTTGGCAGACAACGGCCCTGACACAAGAGACGAGTGCATCATAATGGGTAAGAATGTCGTAGTGCTGGGCACCCAATGGGGTGACGAGGGCAAAGGTAAGATCGTTGATCTGTTGACTGAATCAGCATCCGCCGTGGTGCGTTTTCAAGGTGGCCACAATGCAGGCCACACGCTGGTCATCGACGGTGAAAAAACAGTTCTCCACCTGATACCTTCCGGCGTTTTGCGTCGAGGCACCACCTGTGTGATTGGTAATGGCGTGGTGCTTTCACCTGAAGCACTGATCAAAGAGATCCGTGAGTTAGAAGCCAAAGGCGTACCGGTTCGTGAGCGTCTGCGTCTTTCTCCCGCTTGCCCGCTGATCCTGCCTTACCATGTGCGCCTGGATCAGGCCCGTGAAAAGGCCCGCGGTATTGCCAAAATTGGCACCACTGGCCGAGGTATCGGACCTGCCTACGAAGACAAAGTGGCCCGCCGTAGTTTGCGTTTGGGTGATATGCTTCATCGCGAGCGCTTCGCTTCCAAGCTGGGCGAAGTCCTCGACTACCATAACTTTGTGTTGGTGAATTACCACGGCGAACCGGCAGTCGACTTCCAAGAAGTGCTGGATACCGCGATGCAGATGGCGGAAGAGCTTCGTCCGATGGTCTGCGACACAGTCAGCATGGTTCACGATCTGCGAAAAGCGGGTGAGAACATCCTGTTTGAAGGTGCTCAAGGCTCGCTGCTGGATATCGACCACGGCACTTACCCGTATGTCACCAGCTCGAACACTACCGCAGGCGGTGTCGCCACCGGTTCTGGTGTTGGTCCACTCTATTTGGATTATGTGCTCGGTATTACCAAGGCGTATACAACCCGCGTTGGTTCTGGTCCGTTCCCCACGGAGCTATTTGACGTTGATGGCCGCCACCTTGCCGAACGTGGTCATGAGTTTGGTGCGACCACAGGCCGTGCGCGCCGCTGTGGTTGGTTTGATGCGGTCGCGCTACGTCATGCCGTGCAAATCAACTCGGTATCCGGTATCTGCTTGACCAAGCTTGATGTGTTAGACGGTCTGGAAAATATCCGTGTCTGCATTGGTTATCGTAGTAAAGATGGTGATGTGATGGAAAACCCTGTGGATTCAGAAGGTTTTGAAGCTATTGAGCCGCTTTATGAAGATTTACCCGGTTGGAAAGAGTCGACCTTGGGCGCTAAGCGAGTAGAAGATTTACCCGCCAATGCTCGCGCGTATATCAGCTACCTCGAAGAGAAGGTGGGCACCTCTATTGATATCATCTCCACCGGTCCAGACCGTATGGAAACCATCGTGCTGCGTAACCCGTTCGATAGTTAATAAGGGGTCAAGCTAAGCACACAAAAGGGGCAACTGAGTTGCCCCTTTTGCATGTGTAAGCTGTATTAAAAGTCGATGCCGCGGCGTGCTTGTAAGCCGTTATTGAAGGCATGGCGAACTTCCTGCATTTCGGTCACAGTATCGGCCATGGCGATTAATTCGCGGTGGGCGTTACGGCCGGTAATAATCACTGTTTGCTCTGATGGGCGATTCTCCAGGGCCTGCTTGACCGTTGCGATCTCCAGGTAGCCGAACTTAAGCATATAGGTGATTTCGTCCAGCACGACTAAATAGGTCTCTGGATCTGCCAGCATGCGTTCAGCTTGTCGCCATACTTCATGGCAGGCATCGGTATCCGCTTGGCGATTTTGCGTGTCCCAGGTAAACCCTGTCGCCATTATCGCCACGTCTAGATTGGCATCCTCCTCCAATCGGTTGCGCTCGCCGCACTCCCAAAGCCCCTTGATAAACTGCACTACACCCACTTTATAGCCGTAACCCAAGGCGCGGGTGACAGTGCCCCAGGCAGCCGTCGTTTTGCCTTTGCCGTTACCGGTGTTGACGATGATTAGGCCGCGTTGCTCGCTGGCACTAGCGACTTTTTCATCTACACGTGCTTTCAGCTTCTGCATAGACGCTTTATGGCGGGTATCGCGGTCACTCATGATGTCTCCTGGAGGTGACGTTATTAAAGATGGTAGGGGTTGCGCGCTAGCCTAAGTCATCCAACAAGGGTTGAACATCTTTTTGAACACCCAGATGGGTAACTTTTGTATAGATTTATGCTGATGATGGCTAAGGTTTGGTTAAATAAAGCGCGCCTCCATGCCGAAAAGAACAAGAGATAAACAACAGAATTGGCCCCTAGGGGGCTGGCTGCTCTAGAATAGATGGCCATGTCTAGTCAGGAATTAAATCATGCCCTCATTTGATATCGTTTCAGAGTTCGATAAGCACGAAGGTGCTAACGCCGTTGATCAAGCTAACCGAGAAGTGCAGTCGCGTTTTGATTTTAAAGGCGTCGACGCCAGCTTCACTTTGGAAGGCGATAAAGTGCAGTTAGAGGCAGAAGTTGATTTTCAGCTTAAGCAAATGCTCGATGTGCTGCGAGCCCGTCTTATCGCCCGTGGTATCGACGCCCGCTGTATGGACGTTCAAGACCCGGTACTCTCTGGTGTCAAAGCGCGCCAGGAAGTCGCTTTAAAGGAAGGGCTTGACGCCGCGGAAGCCAAAGATGTGGTCAAACGCATCAAAGCCAGCAAACTCAAAGTACAGGCACAAATCCAGGGTGAGAAGGTGCGTGTCACGGGTAAAAAACGCGACGATTTGCAAGCTGTTATGGCACTGCTACGGGGCGAAGAGGGGCCGGACTTGCCACTCCAGTTTGATAACTTCCGCGACTAAGCAGGAGTCTCGCCGCCGTCACCCGGTGTTAACTATATAAATATTCGTTTTATACAGGAGTCACGCATTATGTCTGATCCGCAGCCGGTTTATTTAAGCGACTACCAGCCACCCGTTTACCGGATAACGCATACCGAGCTGACGTTTGATCTTGACCCCGCCGCGACCCGTGTGAAAGCGCGACTGTTGATAGAGCGACATGCCGAGGCTGACGCTAATGCGCCGCTGGTGTTAAACGGCGAACATTTAAAGCTCATCTCCCTGTCAATTGATGCAGCGCCGCTGAGTGAATCCGCTTATCAAGTGACGGCAGAGACCCTAAGTATCGCCGATGTTCCCGAGCGGTTTGTGTTGGAGAGCGAAGTAGAGATCGCTCCGCAGGATAACACCGCGTTAGAGGGGCTCTACCAGTCCAGCGGTATGTATTGCACCCAGTGTGAAGCTGAAGGCTTTCGGCGAATAACGTTTTACACTGACCGCCCGGATGTCATGGCGACCTTCAAGGTCACGGTGATCGGCGATCAGCAGCGTGAGCCGGTACTACTGGCTAACGGTAACCCGTTAGAGCGCGGCGAGCTGGAAGGCGGTCGTCATTTTGTCACCTGGGAAGACCCGCACCCCAAACCCTGTTATCTGTTCGCTCTGGTGGCAGGCGACCTGCATCGCGTAGAAGATCACTTCACTACGATGAGCGGGCGTGAGGTCACCCTGCAGATCTGGGTGGAGAAAGAGAACCTGGATAAGACCGAACATGCCATGGCCTCATTGAAACGGGCCATGGCGTGGGATGAGCAGGCGTATGGGCGTGAGTACGACCTGGATCTATTTATGATCGTGGCCGTCAATGACTTCAATATGGGAGCAATGGAGAACAAAGGTCTTAATATCTTTAACTCCGCTGCGGTGCTGACGCATCCCCAGACCGCCACCGATGCTTCGTTTCAGAATGTTGAAGGCATCGTCGCCCATGAGTACTTCCATAACTGGTCGGGCAATCGCGTCACCTGTCGCGACTGGTTCCAGCTCTCATTGAAAGAGGGCTTTACGGTCTTCCGTGACCAGTGCTTTTCGGCAGATACTAACTCAGCGCCGGTTAAGCGCATCCAGGATGTCTCTTTTTTCCGTACTGCTCAGTTCGCCGAAGATGCTGGCCCCACGGCGCACCCGGTTCGCCCTGACCACTTTATCGAAATTACCAACTTCTACACCTTGACCATTTATGAGAAGGGAGCCGAAATCGTACGCATGCTGCGTAATTTAGTCGGGGAGGAAAATTTCCGTCGCGGCTCAGACCTCTACTTTGAGCGTTTCGATGGGCAGGCAGTGACCATTGAGGACTTCGTAGGCTGTATGACGGAGGTCTCTGGCGAAGACTTGGGACAGTTTATGCGCTGGTACTCCCAAGCGGGCACGCCGGATATCGATGCTCATGGGGATTATGACTATGTGCATGGCGAATATCAGCTAACACTGCGTCAGCGCACGCCTGCAACCCCTGGCCAACCTGATAAGCTCCCGCTGCATATTCCGGTGCGTTTGGGGTTGGTGGGAACCAAGTCGGGCCAAGATCTAACGTTAACTCTGAATGGCGAAAAAATAGGTAAAGACGCTGTCATTCACCTGCGCGATGACGAGCAGACGTTTGTCTTTACCGATGTTGCTGAAGCCCCTGTGCCCTCGTTGTTACGCGAGTTCTCAGCGCCAGTGAAGTTGCACTACCCCTATTCGCGGGAAGATCTTGCCTTCTTGCTGACCCATGATAGCGATGGCTTCAACCGCTGGGATGCGGGGCAGCGTTTGGTGCTGTTAGCGTTGGATGACTTGATCGCCGCCCATCGCAACGGTGTTGAAAAGGTCATGGATAGCCGTGTTGTGGATGCTTTTAAAGCGCTCTTGAGTGGCTCAATGAGCGATAAGGCGGTATTGGCCGAAATGCTGACACTACCCTCTGAAGCGTATATCGCCGAGCAGCAACCCATTGTGGATGTTGATGCCATTCACGCGGCGCGGGAATTTGTCCGTCAGTCGTTAGCCGTTGCTCTGCGCGATGAGTTTCTGGCTATCTATGAGTCCAATGAGACCGAAAAGCCTTACGCGCCGACACCCGAGCAAATAGCTCAGCGTAGTCTGAAAAACGTGGCGCTATCTTATCTTATGTCGATTGAGGATGAGCAGGGCCTGGCGCTATGTGAAACCCAATTTGCTGCCAACCACAATATGACAGATGTGCGTCAAGCACTTACGTTACTGGTGCATAGTGATCGCGATGATTTGGCCTCGCCAGCGTTGAAATCCTTTGGTGAGAAGTGGGCGCATGATCCGTTAGTAATGGATCAGTGGTTCACTATTCAGGTGTCGCGCCCTCAGTCGGACGTGTTGGACCGGGTACAGTATTTAATGAAGCACCCCGCATTTTCACTTAAAAACCCCAACAAAGTTCGCGCGCTTATCGGGGCTTTTGCGCAGAATCGGGTTAATTTCCATCGTTTGGACGGCCAGGGCTACCAATTACTTGCCGATGTGGTCATTGAGCTTAACCGGCTTAATCCCGAAATTGCCGCTCGGCTTATTACGCCGCTCACCCGCTGGCAGCGCTTTGATGAAACCCGCCAGACTTTAATGCGGTCTCAGCTGGAGCGTATTAAGCAGGAACCGCTGTCTTCAAATGTATATGAGGTGGTCGAGAAAGCATTGGCATAGTGGCCAGCAGCAGTTAACCAAGGAAAGGAACAACAACGGTGACAGACTCTCAGCAACACTATTTACTTATTATTAATGGTAAATCAGCCGGTAATCCGGCATTGCGTGAAGCCGTCAATGAACAGCGCCAAGCAGGGATGCAAATTACTGTCCGCTCCACCTGGGAAGGTGGCGATGCTGCTGATATTGCTGAGCAATCTGACGGCATGGGGATTACACATGTGATTGCCTGTGGTGGTGATGGCACGGTTAGCGAAGTCATGAACGGGCTGATGCGTTTGCCCCATGACCGACGCCCCGCGTTGGGCATTGTGCCATTAGGCAGCGCCAATGATTTCGCTACCTCGGTAGGGCTGCCACTGGAGCCAGGCTCGGCCTTGGCCGCAGCAAGAGCGCTAAGTGCCTATCCTATTGACGTTGTCCGTGTGACCGCCGGTGCAGGCGGTGAATCAGCGACAAGCTACTATCTGAATATGACTACCGGTGGCTTTGGCGCGGAAATTACTTCATCAACCCCCAAAACCCTCAAGCGACTGTTGGGGGGCGGTGCATATTCGTTAATGGGCGCGCTCAAGGCATGGCGTCACCGTAGCTACCGCGGCACTCTGCATTGGGATGAAAAAGAGGAGAGTGCGTCGCTACTATTGCTAGCACTAGGCAATGGCCGCCAATCAGGGGGAGGGCAGGTTCTGGCGCCACGGGCAAAGCTGGATGATGGTCGTCTGGATGTGCTGCTAGTGAAAGACTTTCGCTCAGTGACAGAGCTAACCAAGCTGATTAGCGAGTTACAAAGCTTTCCCTATGATGGCCGGTTTGTTCGCTATTTCACCACGACACAACTAACGGTGACGACTCAGGCGGGGGATCCGCCCTGGCCATTAACACTGGATGGCGAGGCGCGCTGTTATGACCATTTCTGCGCCGAGGTAGTGCCTCTTGCGCTGCGTGTACTGCTGCCAGAGGAGTGCCCCTTGCTCTCCTCAAGCAATCCGTCTTAATCGTATTGACTTGAATGTTTATCGCTATAAAGGAGCAGAATCTAATGGCAAATCGCGTTTGGATACCTGCAGTTGGCGTTTTGGCGCTACTGCTGAGTGCCTGCGGGGACTCTCAGGAAGATCCTACCGTAACGCCCGATGATAATTCTGAGGTTACGGATGATCAGGCAGTACGCGAAGAGGAGGCCCCAGCCGCGGCTGAAATGTCCAGCCCTGAACAAGTAGAGGATGAAATCGAAGCACGACAGGCTGCTGATGAGCGTGAGCGTGCTGAAGCGCTAAGAGAGGAGGGCAGCAGTCAAAATGAGAGCGCTCCTGCTGCTGACGCTGCGTCGGTGGAGGCAGGAGAAGATACCCTGGCGGCCGACCCTGACGATGCACTCGATGAAGAGAGCGCAATGCCTGGTGAGGCAACCCGTTCCGACGTAGACGAAATGATTGCTGAAACCGAGCGTCGTTTTGAAGAGGCAGAACAGCGACTTGAAGAACAGTTTCAAGAGGTCGAGCAGCAGACTCCCACATTAGAGCCAATGGAAAATGAAGATTTTTCGTCTAGTTGGGACGATGAGAGTAGCTTGCCAGAAAGGACGCCTTTGCAAGATGATCGTGAAGCTACTGACGTCGATGCCTTAATCGAAGATACAGAGCGTCGCTTTGAAGAAGCGCAACAGCGGCTTGAGGAGCAGTTTAAAGAGTTGGAGAGCCGTGAAATGGATACTGGACCAACCATTGATGCAAACGAGAATGACCGCGTTGAACTCGATAACAGTGACGACAGCGAAGGTGTAGAAAATAATAGCGAGAGGTAAGTGGGGTTACCGATTGCCCATAAAAAAGGCCCGCGTTAGCGGGCCTTTGTCCATCCGTTTGCAATTAAGCAGGGCGGATGTTGGAAGCCTGAAGGCCTTTTTTACCCTGAGTCACTTCAAAGCTGACTTTTTGACCATCTTGCAGGGTCTTGAAGCCTTCAGCTTGAATTTCGGAGAAGTGGGCGAACAGATCGTCTCCGCCATCATCAGGAGAGATGAAGCCGAAGCCTTTAGTATCGTTGAACCACTTAACTGTGCCAGTTGCCATTTTCTATTTCCTTAACGTGCTTAATATTCAAACGGGCAACTCAATTGTCCACCCGCTACAATTACTCTAGATGCAAACGCGGCTGTCGTCCAGCCACATACCTAAGATTTTTTATTTCTTTGCGAGCAAGCACAAATGATGCAGTTGGGTTTTGTTGATGCGCAGTTTATTTCCTTTCTGGTGGCGATCACGTTGCTTACGATTAGCCCTGGCGTCGACACGCTGCTGGTGATTCGTAATACGGCGCGTGGTGGCATTCGTGATGGGATTACTACCAGTATGGCGATCTGTAGCGGTCTATTTGTACATGCCACAATTTCTGCGTTGGGTATCTCGCTTATCCTGCTGCAATCCGCCTGGGCATTTCACATGTTGAAGCTGGTGGGAGCGGGCTATCTGATTTGGCTAGGTGTCACCAGCTTGTTGGCAGCACGGCGTGGGCAGCCGCTGCCCGTTAATGGCATGCTAAAAGGCGCGCCTCCTGTCTCTCGATGGCAACCCGTGAAGGAGGGATTTTTGTCCAACGTACTGAATCCTAAAACGGTCGTCTTCTATATGGCTTTTTTACCGCAGTTCATTGCCCCAGGTGACCCCGCCTTGTTGAAGTCCCTTTGGTTGGCGTCGGTGCACTTTATGATTGCCAACGTGTGGCAAATCAGCGTGGTCTTGATGGTCGGTAGTGCAGGTAAGTGGTTGGCCAACGCACGTTTTGCGCAAACCTTGAATGCCACTACGGGAGCCGTGCTAGTGGTGTTTGGTATTCGACTGGCACTAACACAGCGCCCGGTATAATGAACCGGGCGCCGGTGGTGCGTTATGGAGAGTAGAGCTTAACGGCGAGCAAGAAGTGCTCGGTCGTAGCGCACTTGCTGTTCGTTATCGCTAAGCAGTGAAACACCTTCGCTATTGCCGCCGTTGGCGAGACTTTCAAAAATGACTCGATAGCTAAGCACTGCCTGCACATAGTCGCGCGTTTCGCGGAAAGGAATGCTTTCGACAAATAGGTCAAAAGCCTCTACACCATCACCTAGCCACTGATCGACGCGGCCTGGTCCGGCATTATAAGCCGCTGCGGCGGCCAGTCGATTGCCTTGATAGCGTTGCAACTTATCGCGTAAGTAGGTGCTACCCAGACGAATATTGAGCTCTGGATCAAGCACACCGTAGGGGCCTGGGTCGCTAATGCCGAGTTCGCGGCTAACCTGGGTAGCGGTGCCGGGCATTAACTGCATTAGTCCACGCGCACCTGCGGGGGACAGGGCATTGGGGTTGTAAGCGCTTTCACGCCGGGTAATGGCCATCAATAGGTATGGGTCTACGCCGGTCAGCCGCCCCCAGTGCTGAAAGCTATCGTGGTAGGCTTGCGGGAAACGCCAATCCAATGCATCCCACATCTCGGCGGCAATGGTCGTTTGCACCAGGCGTGCGTGCCACTGCTGCTGAGCGGCATAATCGGCCAATGCACGTGCCTGTTGCGGAGAGCCACTCTGCACCGCATGCAGCCACTCGCTATTAGCAAGCCCGTCTTCACCAATGCGAAGTAATGCCTCGGTACGCTGAACGGCGGGTAGTTGCGCTATGCGCTGGCGCGACGCTTCGTCAAAGTGATTACGCTCAAGATTTAACTGGTAGGGCTGTCCAATTTTTTCTGCCGCAGCAAATCCATAAAAACTGCGATCCGTAGCCGCTTGGCGGTAACGCGCTTCGGCGGCTGCTTGATTGCCAAGCTGAGCATTAGCGCGTCCCAGCCAATACTGCCAACGACTATTTTCTTGCTGGGTCGCTGGCATTTCGGCAATCCAGTGGAGTACGCCGTTCCAGTCTCGGTTTGCCAGGGCATAGCGAACGCGAAGCTCTGAGACGCGCTCGCTTTCAAGTGTAGGCAGCACGCTATCGACCCAGTTGAGCGTGCCTGGTACATCGCGGACCAGGGCATAAAATGCCAGCTCTTCCTCAATGGCTGCACGGTCACTGGGCAGCAGGGTCAAGCGTGGTGATAGTGTCTGCCAAGCGACAAACGCAGCGGGGGTATCTTCACGCGTAAAACGCTGCATGGCCGCCCGGTAAAAGCTGGCGGTTGCGGCACACTCCGGGCCCAGGCAGGTGGGCGCCTGAGTAATGGCACTGCTGCGTTCGGTTACACTGTCCACGGTATCCAGGGCAGTTTGCCACTGTCCGCTTAACAACCCGTCAAGGTAGTTTGAAAGGCCTGATTCGCCCGACTGCCAAGCCAGCATCTTGCGTTCCCAAATTGCCGTGGCATCAATGGTGCCGTTGGCACGCAGGCGGTCAAACAGCGGATCGCAGGCATTTGGCTGGGAGCTACCCGTCCGCCAAAGATTGAGCCCCGCCGCGTTGGCTTGCTGTGGTTGAGAGTCGAGCAACGCCGTATAGTAGTAGCACTGGCGCGCCGTACCGGCAGGCTCGCCATTAGCGACGGCCAGTAAGTCACTATATCTACCTGCATGACCATAGTTAGCTATCGCCTGGCCACGCATCCAGCCCGACAAGGGCGAATCAGCGTATTGATTAATAAAGCGCTGAACGCTGTCAGGAGACACGTTCGGTAGTTGCCCTCTCAGCCGGTGATACTCCACGTAGCCACTCAGTGGGTGGCTTTCTATTGAGCGAACGTCAACCCGCTGCCACTGCTGATCTCTTGCTGCCGCGAGAGCATCGCGTAGCTCACTGTCCGAAGCGGCCCATGAAAAGGCGGGTATGCCTGCCAGTAGTGCTGTACATAGCACACGAGCGGTATGGCGAAATGGCGAAACCAACATAGTGCACACTCTCTATCAATTAGCTCTATTTAAACCTGGGGAATTAATACCAAGAAATTACTGAGTCACCGTTATACTGAACGAATGGTAACAGCCATGATCTGACAGCCCAGATACTCGGAGGATTTAATTACGATGGCCCCATTATCCACTTGGTGGTTCCTGCGTCGACTCAAATCCCGTGTTTGGGCGACAAAACGTATTGTGCGCGCATTAAAACTGTTCGTTCCCATGACTCGCGACGTTATCCGTGGTGACTTTCGCCCCATCCCTTGGTCAGCATTTGGCATGATGGCGTTAGCTTTGGCCTATTTAGTGATGCCATTTGATCTGATCCCCGATTTTTTAATGCTGATTGGCGTTGTGGATGATGTGTTGATCGTTGGCTGGTTGCTAAATCGGATTGACCAACGCTTAGAGGGTTACCGGGCATGGAAATATAGCGACCCTGATATGACGCCTTCTTAACCGATTTGGTTTCTTACCTCCCCGCTGCTTGAAAAAGCGCCGCTTATCCCCATATCTGCTTCACGAAACCTTTCTATGCCTCTGCTGCATTTATTAGCAGGGGCAAATGACTCAACGTGATCTATAAGGGCTAAGCGCATGACTACTGCTACCCACGAAGAAACACTTGGCTTTCAAACGGAAGTTAAGCAACTCTTGAATTTGATGATTCACTCCCTGTACTCCAACCGGGAGATTTTCTTACGCGAGCTTATCTCAAACGGCGCTGACGCCTGCGACAAGCTACGTTACGCGGCCCTCGATAACGATGCGCTCTATGAAGGCGACAGTGAGCTGCGTATTGAAATCGAGCATGACCGCGAAGCCAACACGATTACCCTGCGTGATAACGGCGTAGGCATGAACCGCGAAGACGTCATCGCTAACTTGGGTACGATTGCGCGCTCAGGAACGGCTGAATTTCTCAAGCAGCTTTCCGGCGAGCAGCAAAAAGACGCCAAGTTGATTGGTCAGTTCGGTGTTGGCTTCTACTCTGGTTTTATCGTTGCTGATGAAATTACAGTGCGTACCCGCAAGGCAGGCACTGACGCTGCTGAAGGCGTTGAGTGGCGCTCGAAAGGGGAAGGGGAGTTTACCGTTGCCGATATTGAGCGTGCACAGCACGGTACGGAAATTACTCTGCACCTTAAAGAGGACGCCAAAGAGTTTGCCGATGACTATCGCCTGCAGGGGTTGGTTCGCAAGTATTCGGATCATATCGAAGTGCCCGTACGCATGCCGAAGACTGAAACGGCAAAAGACGATGAAGGCAACAGTATCGAGGGTAGTGAGGTAACTACCTGGGAAACCGTTAATGAGGCTACAGCACTATGGTCGCGCCCCAAAGGCGAGGTTTCCGACGATGAGTACAAGGCGTTCTATAAGCACGTTGCTCACGATTTTTCTGACCCGCTGACCTGGAGCCACAATAAGGTCGAAGGCAAGCTTGAGTACACCAGCCTGCTCTATGTGCCAGGCCGTGCACCGTTTGATATGTTTGACCGCGACGGCGCCCGGGGCGTTAAACTTTATGTTCAGCGCGTGTTCATTATGGATGACGCAGAACAGTTCCTGCCGCTCTATCTGCGCTTCATCAAGGGTGTGCTGGATACCCGCGAATTGTCGCTCAATGTGTCACGTGAACTGCTCCAGCAAGATCCTAATGTCGACAAGATCAAAGCAGCGCTCACCAAGCGCGGCTTGGATATGCTGAAAAAGCTCACCAAGGATAAAGAGCAGTATCAGACTTTCTGGAACACCTTCGGCAGCGTGTTGAAAGAGGGACCGGGTGAAGATCCATCTAACCGCGAAAAAATCGCTGGCTTGTTGCGCTTTGCTTCTACCCACTCTGATACCGCCACCCAGGAACATGCGCTGGCCGACTACGTCGAGCGTATGAAAGAGGGTCAGCAGAAGATTTACTACGTTGTGGCTGATAGTTTCAACGCGGCAAAAAATAGCCCGCACCTGGAAATCTTCCGCAAGAAAGGCATCGAAGTCCTGCTGCTTTCAGACCGCATTGATGATTGGCTGATGAGTCATCTCACCGAGTTTGATGGCAAAACCTTTGCCGATGTGGCCAAAGGCGAATTGGATTTGGGCGATGTTGAAGATGCCGACGAGAAGAAAGCTCAGGAAGAGACCGCTAAAGCCAAAGAGGATCTGGTCAAGCGCGTTAAAGAAGCGTTAGGCGATGGGGTGCAAGATGTGAAAGTCACCCACCGCCTCACGGACTCTCCGGCCTGCGTGGTATTGCCGGAACATGAGATGGGCTATCAAATGCGCCGGATCATGGAGGCCGCTGGCCAGCCGCTGCCGGAGGTGAAGCCAATTCTTGAGCTGAATCCTAGTCACGCGCTGGTGGCGCGTTTAGAAGGGGCTGAAGGCGATCTCTTTACCCAGCTCTCCTACATCTTGCTGGATCAAGCCATCATCGCCGAAGGCGGTCATTTGGATGACCCAGCCGCCTACGTGAAGCGTTTAAATAGCGTGCTGACTGCTTAAGCTAGCACTTGCTACGTTAATGACGGCCCGCTTGGTTACCTCAGCGGGCCGTCTGTTTTGGTACAGTAGGGATATACGTTCTGCAAGACTTACTAGGACATCACCATGGCTGAGCAGCAAATCAACGTCGCGGTACTGGGGGGCGGTAGTTTCGGTACCGCCCTGGCGAGTATTGCCGCCGATAATGGCGCCCGCGTGCATCAGTGGATGCGCGATGAAGCGCTGGTCGCGCAAATCAATCACGAGCATCGTAACGGACGCTATCTGCCTCACTATGTGATAAATCCCGCCGTGCAGGCTTCTACTGACCTCCAAGCCGTACTGGCAGACGCGGAGCTGGTGCTGATTGCGATCCCATCCAAAGCCTTTCGCAGTGTGGTGCAAGCAGCGAAAGCGTGGTTGAGGCCTGAGCAGATACTGGTGAGCACCACCAAAGGGATAGAGCAAGATAGCTTTCTGCTCATGAGCCAAGTGCTTGAGCAGGAGACAGGCTATACCCATATCGGCGTCATTGCAGGGCCCAATTTGGCCTCTGAAATCGCTGATAAGCAGCTAACTGCGACCGTGATTGCCAGTGCCGACCCGCTAACGCGCACCCGGGTTCAGCAAGCACTGGGCTGTCGTTATTTCCGCGTTTACGCCAGCGATGACCGCCACGGAGTCGAATTGGGCGGTGCGTTAAAAAATATCTATGCGATTGCTGCTGGCATGGCCGCAGCGTTAGGCATGGGCGAGAATACTCGCAGCATGCTGATGACGCGTGCTCTAGCAGAAATGAGCCGGTTTGCCGTCGCAGAAGGTGCGAATCCCATGACGTTTTTGGGTTTGGCTGGGGTGGGCGATTTAATCGTTACCTGCTCATCTAACTTGTCACGCAATTACCGTGTCGGCTATGCCATGGGCGAAGGGCGCACGCTCGAAGAGGCGGTAGATGCGCTAGGTCAGGTGGCTGAAGGGGTCAATACCGTGAAGCTGGTTTGCGCTAAAGCAAGTGAAATGGGCGTGTATATGCCGCTAGCTGAAGGGCTTTATCATGTGCTGTTTGAGGGCGTGCCCGCCCAAGATATGGCGCGCACCCTGATGATGGGGGAGCAGAGTAGTGACGTAGAGTTTATTCTGCCGCGTGAAGCCGTAAAGCAAGCGCATCGAGACCAGGCGCCTCACAACCAGGCTGCTAATAACAATGGAGATAAGAATGCCTGACGTGCTGGTGATGCGCCATGGTGAAGCAGGGCCGGGGTATCCCGACCATGCGCGTCGGTTAACCCCCCGCGGCGAGCAGGAGGCGGAAAAAATGGCGCGCTGGCTGGCCGAGCGTGTCGTGGCAGGTGAGATGGTTATGCCGAGGCTGTATGCCAGCCCCTATGCCCGCGCGCAGCAAACAGCCCAGTCGCTGTGCAACGCGCTGGGAACATCGCTTGAGACGCTTGATTTTATTACCCCGGAGGACTCACCCAGTGCCGTGAGCGACTGGCTGCTTGAGCAACCAGACGATGCGCCGATTATGTTAATTAGCCATATGCCGCTGGTGGGTGATCTGGCTGGGTTGTTGGTAGAGGGTAGCCCTGCCCAAGGCGTTGGCTTCCCGACCGCTGCCATCGCCGAGCTTGAGGCTGATGTATGGGCAGCCGGCTGTGCGCA
Source organism: Vreelandella sp. ssv (assembly GCF_059448525.1). Taxonomy (NCBI): domain Bacteria; kingdom Pseudomonadati; phylum Pseudomonadota; class Gammaproteobacteria; order Oceanospirillales; family Halomonadaceae; genus Vreelandella; species Vreelandella sp. ssv. Next base: position 1,504,775 of record NZ_CM182545.1, read on the forward strand.
GTTGAAGCGCTTCACTCAACCTAGTCAGTTGGCCTAGTTCAGGTTTGTTCTCTTAAAATATGTAGCATAAAAAACGGCTGCATGAGCAGCCGTTTTTAGGTTTTACCACGCTCCTAGATCAAGGTGCTTTACAGCAGCGCGTCGAGCTTCTCTTTTAGCAGGCCGTTTACCTGCTGAGGATTGGCGGTACCACGCGAGGCCTTCATCACCTGGCCAACAAAGTAGCCGATCATCTTGCCGCGTTTTTCCGGCTCCGAGTCGCGGTACTGGGCGACTTGGGCGGGGCTATCGGCAATTACTTGATCGATCATCGCCTCAATGGCGCCAGTGTCGGTGACCTGCTTAAGGCCTTTCGAATCAATTACCTCGTCGGCAGACTCACCTTGGCCGTTCCACAAGGCCTGAAAAACCTCTTTAGCGGCTTTACCGTTAATGGTGTCATCCAGTACGCGGCTGATCAGCTCACCTAGCTGGCGCGCTGAGATCGGGCTATTGGCAATGCTTAGGTTTTCGCGGTTAAGCGCCCCGGAAAGCTCACCCTGTACCCAGTTGGCCGCCTGCTTGGCATCGCCGCACTCGTTATGCACCGCTTCAAAAAATTCAGCCATATCGCGGCTGGCGGAGATGACGTTGGCGTCATAAGCAGACAGCCCCAGCTCGCTCTGGAAACGCTCGCGCTTATCCGCCGGGAGTTCGGGGAGTTGGCCACGCAGGTGATCGAGATAGGCCTGGTCGAGTACCACCGGCAGCAGGTCGGGGCAGGGGAAGTAACGGTAGTCGTTGGCCTCCTCCTTGGTGCGCATGCTGCGGGTTTCATCACGATCAGGGTCAAATAAGCGGGTTTCTTGAACCACCGTGCCACCATCTTCGATCAGCTCAATCTGCCGCTCAACCTCAAAGGCAATGGCACGCTCGACAAAACGGAAGGAGTTAACGTTTTTAATCTCAGCGCGGGTACCAAAGACTTCCTGGCCTTGAGGGCGTACCGAGACGTTAACGTCGCAACGCATGGAGCCTTCCGCCATATTGCCGTCGGAAATGCCCAGGTAGGTAACGATCGAGTGAATCGCCTTGAGATACGCTGCGGCCTCTTTGGCGTTGCGCATATCGGGCTCTGAAACGATTTCCAGTAGCGGCGTGCCTGCTCGGTTCAAGTCAATGCCGGTCATGCCATGAAAGTCTTCATGCAGCGACTTACCGGCATCTTCCTCAAGGTGAGCATGGTGAATCCGGATTCGCTTGGTGCTGCCATCCTCTAGGGTGATTTCAACGTCGCCAGGGCCCACGATAGGGTGGTACATCTGGCTGGTTTGATAGCCCTTGGGCAGGTCGGGATAGAAGTAATTTTTACGGTCAAACACCGATACTTCAGCGATATCCGCATGCACCGCCAAGCCGAACTGAACGGCCATGGCCACGGCTTGCTCATTCAGCACGGGCAACACACCCGGCAGGCCTAAATCGACCGCGCACGCCTGAGTATTTGGCTCAGCACCAAACGCCGTTGAGGCGCCGGAGAAGATTTTTGAACGCGTTGCGAGCTGAACGTGGACTTCAAGCCCAATCACGGTTTCCCATTGCATTAGGCGTACTCCTCGGCAAAGGCAGGACGTTGTAAGTGCCAGTCGGTCGCTTGTTGAAACTGATGGGCAACGTTAAGCAGCTGCGCTTCGGCAAAGTGGGTGCCGAGAATTTGCAGCCCCACCGGGCGGCCATTGGAGAAGCCCGCCGGTACGCTGATGCCGGGGATGCCCGCCAGATTAACCGCGATGGTGTAGATATCCTGCAGGTACATCGACACCGGATCTTTTTTTGCGCCTAAGTCAAAGGCTGGCGTGGGTGATGCCGGGCCCATCAGCACATCGACATCTTCAAAGGCATCCAAAAAGTCCTGACGGATCAAGCGGCGAACCTTTTGTGCCTTGGTGTAGTAAGCGTCAAAGAAGCCTTCTGATAGCGTATGTGTGCCGATCAGAATACGTCGTTTGACCTCTTCGCCAAAGCCCTCGGCCCGTGAGCGTAAATATAAATCTGTCAAATCGCTAGGGCTCTCGCAGCGGTGGCCAAAACGCACACCGTCGTAGCGAGACAGGTTCGAAGAGGCTTCAGCGGGAGCGATAACGTAATAGGCCGGTATCGCATAGTGAGTATGCGGCAGGCTGACTTCGCGCACCGTGGCGCCCAGGGATTCGTATACTTTTACCGCTTCACGAACGGCTTTTTCCACGTCCGGATCTAAGCCATCGCCAAAATACTCTTTGGGGAGGCCGATTTTAAGGCCGGAGAGTGGGGCGTTAAGGCTTTCCACATAATCCGGCACGCCGCGGGTAACGCTGGTAGAGTCGCGTCCGTCGTGACCGGCAATAACACCCAACAGGTGCGCGCAATCTTCGGCGCTACGCGCCATTGGGCCTGCTTGGTCAAGACTTGAGGCGTAGGCAATGATGCCAAAGCGTGATACGCGGCCATAGGTCGGTTTTAGGCCGGTAATGCCACAAAACGCCGCAGGCTGGCGAATCGAGCCGCCAGTGTCGGTACCCATTGCCGCGGGAACTAAGCCTGCGGCGATGGCTGCCGCGCTACCACCGGAGCTACCGCCGGGCACTGCTGTCAGGTCCCAGGGGTTTTTAACCGGGCCGTAGTAGCTATTTTCGTTGGAGGAGCCCATGGCGAACTCATCCATATTGGTTTTACCCAAACTGATAGCGCCCGCCGCATTCAGTTTTTCAACCACGGTGGCATTGTAAGGGGCGATAAAGTTATCCAGCATTTTTGAGCCGCAGCTGGTTTTCACGCCCTGGGTGCAAAAAATATCTTTGAGCGCCAGGGGAATACCCGCAAGAGGCCCTGCAGTGCCAGCCGCTCGGGCGTTGTCGGCTACTTCAGCCTGTTTCAGCGCTTGCTCGGCGGTCACGCTGATAAAACTATTCAGCTTGCCGTCAGCCTTTTCAATACGCTGCAAATAGTGAGCGGTCAGCTCGCGGCTTGAAAACTCGCCGCTTTTTAAGGCGGCAGCGAGTTGCGTTAATGTTTTCTCATACATGACCCGGAAGCTCCGTTCAGGGGCGAAAAAAAGAGGCGATGTGGGTGGTCTGAGTGTGCTCGAACACGCGTTTATTCAACAACGCGGGGTACGAGATACAGGCCGTTTTCCACTGCCGGAGCACAGCGCTGAAAGAGATCGCGCTGGTTAGATTCTGTCACTTCATCGGCGCGCAGTCGCTGGGTCGCATCTAATGGATGGGCAAGCGGCATTACACCTTCAGTATCAAGGCTTTGTAGCTGGTCGACCATGTCCAAAATCCGGCTTAGGTCGTCTACAAAGCCGCTGGCTTGGTCATCGCTGACGGCTAGTCGGGCCAAGTGAGCGGCCCGACGCACATGAGATTCTTCAAGCGCCATGATCGAGATTTCCTCGTAAACGTAATGGAACAATATCCGCTTTGAGCGGTATACATACCGATATCAAAAAAACGTCTTGTGTAGCAGACGTGGAAAATAGCCGCAAAAGGTACCACATATTGGCCTTGCCGGGCAGTATTAGGCACGACTCGTGCTTGCTGCCAGGGGGATGCGGTGATACCGTTTGCATCCGCACAGGTTTCCGGTCTGCACTAGGTAACAACATCCATGTTTAAACGTTTGAGGGGGCTGTTTTCCAGCGATCTATCGATCGACTTGGGTACGGCCAATACACTGATTTATGTACGCGGTCGCGGCATCGTGCTCGATGAGCCATCCGTGGTTGCTATCCGCCAATCAGGCAATATGCGCAGCGTCGCGGCAGTCGGTACTGATGCCAAGCGAATGCTAGGGCGTACGCCTGGCAACATTACCGCGATTCGACCGATGAAAGATGGCGTTATTGCCGACTTCACCGTTACCGAACAGATGTTGCAGCACTTTATCCGCAAAGTTCATCAAAGCACTTTTTTAACCCCCAGCCCGCGTGTGCTGGTGTGCGTTCCTTGCATGTCAACGCAAGTTGAGCGCCGGGCGATCCGCGAGTCTGCAGAAGGTGCTGGTGCTCGCGAGGTGTTCTTGATCGAAGAGCCTATGGCTGCTGCGATTGGCGCTGGACTCCCGGTTGATGAAGCTCAAGGGTCAATGGTGGTTGATATCGGTGGTGGTACCACTGAAATCGCGATTATTTCACTCAATGGCGTGGTCTACTCCGAGTCTATTCGGGTGGGTGGCGACCGCTTTGATGAGGCGATTACCGCCTACGTGCGACGTCACTACGGCAGCCTGATTGGCGAAGCGACGGCTGAGCGCATCAAAGAAGAGATCGGTTGCGCATACCCCGGTGGTGAGCTGCGTGAAATAGATGTACGCGGCCGTAATCTGGCCGAAGGTATTCCGCGCAGCTTTACGCTGAATTCCCACGAAACCTTGGAAGCTTTGCAAGAAACCCTGGGTTCTATTGTGGCCGCGATCAAGAGCGCCCTTGAGCAGTCACCACCTGAGTTGGCGTCTGATATCGCCGAGCGAGGCTTGGTGTTAACAGGCGGCGGTGCGCTACTGCGTGATCTCGATAAGCTGATTGCTGAAGAAACAGGTCTGCCGGTGATTGTTGCCGAAGATCCGTTGACCTGCGTCGCTCGCGGCGGTGGTAAAGCGCTGGAGATGATTGATCAGCACACTTTTGAGTTGCTGTCGAGCGACTAACGCAGCGGTTAATTGCGGGGGGATTGCCTATTAAACCGCTGTTTTCGCACGGGCCACTGCCGGGCTATCGGCTGTTTTTTTGCGCCTTGGCTGCCAGTGCTTTGATGTTTGTCGACCATCGTTTCACGCGTATGGAGCAAGTGCGCGCCCAAATGTCGATGGTCGTAGCTCCAATTCAGTGGGTTGTGAGTGTACCTAGCGACCTGTTGAACTGGGGGTCGCTTGCGCTTTCTGATCAACAGGCGCTGGTGGATGAGAACCGCCGCTTGCGTGAGCAGATTCTTACCCTTTCCCATCGTGGCCAGCGAATGGCCAATTTGACGGCGGAAAACAGCGAATTGCGTGATTTGCTCAAAGCCGCTGCGCGCCGTGATATTCCCTATATCACGGCCGAGCTGTTGTCGCTGGATAACGACCCTTTTAGCCATCAAATGGTGGTCAATCGTGGGCATCGAAACGGTGCCTATGTTGGGCAACCGGTCATAGATGCCTCTGGTTTGGTGGGGCAAATCACCGCTGTTTCTGCTTACTCCAGTCGCGTGCTGCTGTTGGCTGATGCCAGTCATGCGTTGCCGGTACAGTTAAACCGCAATGGGTTGCGGTTTATCGTCCAAGGGGCGGGACGTTACAGCAGCGTTAATGTGATGCACGTACCTGATACAGCGGATATCCGTGAAGGTGACTTACTGACCACATCGGGCTTGGCTGGTCGTTTTCCCCCAGGTTACCCCGTGGCACGTGTCACCGAGGTGTTTCACGACCCAGGGCAGCCTTTTGCCCGCGTGACGGCCGAACCGATGGCTCAACTGCAGCGCTCGCGTCATTTCTTGCTACTTTTTCCGCCTCCGCGAGAAAAGATAGAAGAGCATGTCTGGGATGACACGCTGGATATCTCTGCTGAGGCCTTGCGCTCTTCGCACCAGCTCTCAGCAAACCCTAACAATGCGTTGCACGACTCAAACGCATCATCTCAAGAGGTGCCCTGATGCCACGTGCACCGATTGTTCCGCTAGTGATTATTTGGCTTAGCTTGGTCTTAGCCCTTTGTTTGCAAGTCATGCCACTCGCCGATGGTTGGCAGGTGTATCGCCCCGAGTGGTTGGGACTAATGCTGATCTACTGGTGCATGCGTGCTCCTGACAGAGTCGGCGTGTTTCATGGCTTCGTACTGGGCATTTTAATGGATTTAATTGAGGGCACCGCACTGGGTCAGCATGCGCTGATCTATGCGCTATTGGCGTTTTTATGTGCCTTGGTCTACCCCCGTTTTCGGGCCTATTCGCTGGTGCAGCAGTCGGCGCTGGTGCTAGTGCTGCTGGGCTTAATGCAGCTAGTCGCTCAGTGGCTGCGCACTATCGTGGGCGATTTTTCGATTCATCTAGCCTTTTTAATACCTGCACTGATCAGCGCGTTGCTATGGCCGTGGTTGTCCACGATGTTTCAGGCATTAGAGCGTCGGCTGGCCGCTTCATGACTATCTCGGCTCCTGTTTTGTGCCTAGCGTCTGCCTCACCTCGCCGTCGCGCTTTGCTGGCATCAATTGGAGTGCCGGTCACGGTTCATCCTTGTGATATCGATGAAACGCCGCTAACCAATGAGTTGGCGGTGTCGTATGTGCATCGTTTGGCGGTTGCCAAAGCCGAGGCTGCGGGACCTCTTACCCACTTACCTACGTTAGGTTCAGATACCGCTGTGGTGGTTGATGGGCGTATTCTAGGTAAGCCGGTGGATGCTGCGGAGGGCGCTGAGATGTTGCGGCTGCTTTCGGGAAGGTGTCATGAGGTGCTGACTGCTGTGGCGGTGAGTGGGCCTCTTGGCGTTCTTTCTTGCTGTGTGACCACTCAAGTAACGATGCGTGAAATTGAAGACGATGAGGTCATGGCCTACTGGCGAACCGGGGAGCCTGCTGATAAAGCAGGCGGCTACGCGATTCAGGGGTTAGCGGCCATATTTGTAAAAGAGATTCAAGGCAGTCATTCGGCAGTGGTTGGACTACCGCTGTTTGAGACGGCGCACTTGCTACGCCGGCAGGGCGTCCCTGTCTGGCAGCGCGTTTAACTCCTTTGGATTGAGGGCGTTGCCGCCTATATCGCTGGCAAGGAATACGTCAACCAACAAGGAATTTTGCATGAGCGGTGAAGTTCTCATCAATTTAACGCCAATGGAAACCCGCGTCGCGCTGGTTGAAAATGGTGTTCTGCAAGAGGCACTGATCGAGCGTTCCCGTCGGCGTGGCATCGTGGGTAATATCTACAAAGGCAAAGTAGTGCGTGTATTGCCTGGAATGCAGGCTGCCTTTGTTGATATTGGCCTAGACCGGGCGGCGTTTATTCACGCCCATGAAGTAATGCCGCCAGGCACACCGCAGGATGAACAGCAAACTATCGGGCAGTTGCTTCACGAAGGTCAGGCGCTAGTGGTTCAGGCCACCAAAGACCCTATCGGAAGCAAAGGCGCGCGCTTAACCACGCATCTCTCTATCCCTTCTCGCTATTTGGTGTATATGCCGGATTCGCCGCACCACGGTGTTTCGCAGCGCATTGAAGATGAGCGCGAGCGCGAGCGCTTAAAAGCACTGTTGGATAGCAGTGTGGCTGAGCAGGCCCTGGAAGTGACGGGGGGGTTTATTGTCCGTACTGCTGCTGAAGGCGTCGGTGACGAAGAGCTTAAAGGGGATATGCACTTTTTGCTGCGTTTATGGCGAAAAGTGAGTGAGCGTAAAGTGACGGCGACGCCACAAAGCGTGATTTATGATGATTTACCACTCTTTATGCGCACGCTGCGCGATGTGATGCGCGACGATATTGAAAAAGTCCGCATCGATTCGCGGGAAAACTTCGTCAAACTGGTGGAGTTTGCCGAAGAGTTTATGCCCGATGCCGTTGAGCGGATTGAGTATTACCCCGGCGAGCGGCCCATCTTTGATCTTTATAGCGTTGAAGATGAAATTCAGAAAGCCCTGGGGCGCAAGGTGCAGTTGAAGTCCGGGGGTTACTTAGTGATTGACCCGACCGAAGCAATGACCACCATTGATGTGAATACCGGTGGTTATGTTGGTCATCGCAACCTTGAAGAGACTATTTTCAAAACCAATCTTGAAGCAGCGACGGCGATTGCCCGCCAGCTCCGACTACGTAATCTAGGCGGCATCATCATTATCGACTTTATCGATATGACGGATGTTGAGCATCAGCGGCAGGTACTGCGGGTGCTGGAAAAAGCGTTAGAGCGCGACCACGCCAAAACCAAGTGTACCGGTGTTACCGAGCTAGGCCTTGTTCAGCTTACCCGTAAACGTACACGGGAAAGTTTGGAACAGACACTGTGTGAAGCCTGTCCTACCTGTAGCGGCCGCGGAACGCTTAAAACCCCAGAAACCGTCTGTTATGAAATTTTTCGGGAAATTTTGCGCGAAGAGCGTGCTTATAGCGCTGAAACCTACATGGTGCTTGCCTCGCAGCCCGTCGTTGATCGTCTATTAGATGAAGAGTCAGCGGCAGTGGCTGACCTGGAGACGTTTATCAATAAAACAATTCGCTTTCAGGTTGAGCAGCACTACTCCCAAGAGCAGTACGATATCGTGCTGATGTAATCATGCTGACTCGCTCGCTTGTGCGTTGGAGTTTGCTGATAGCGGCCTGGCTTCTGGGTAGCTTGGCCGTGCTGCTGTTGCTGTTGCGTCTGGCAATCAGCCAATCCGATGCTCTTACCCCCCGTATTGAAGCGCTACTTGAGGCGCGTATTGGCGTGCCGGTGACCATCGAGCGCTTATCACTTTCGCTAGCCCGTAGCGACCTACTACTGCGCCTTGATGGGGTGAACGCGGAAACCCCCGGTGGGCAAGCGCTATTTTCCCTTGAGCATGCAGGACTGCGCTTGGATACCTGGGCGTCGCTCGCCAATCTGGCACCGATTTTTAGCGATGCGCGCATTAGCGGTATCCAGTTCCATCTCTATCAAGGCTCGGGGGCATCTTTGGAGTGGCCCGAGCCCGCTGAATTACCGTTATTGATAGCGGCAGAACCCGATGTAGACCTGGCCACCATTGATAGCTGGGCGGGCTTAATCTTACGCCAACGTCTTTGGGTGGATGACACTCGCGTAGTTCTGCATGGCAGGTACGACACAGTGATGCTGCATGCCGAGACGCTGCTACTGACCGGTGATGAGAGGCGGACGCGGCTAGAAGGCGCTATCAATATAGCGGAATCGCTAGAGCAGGCTCGTGATATAGACCTTCCTGCAGCGGAAATGAAGGTCGAGATGCAGCCCGGGCGACGCGGTTTTAGCGATTTTTCGGCAGCGCTGCAGTTGGATATTCAACTTGATCAATTAGTCTCGCTGGCGGATATGTTCCGACCTGATCATGCCGCCTATCTAGAGCAGGCCGGGGGCAGTGCTCGGCTATGGGGGCGCTGGAGCTCCGGACGCCTTGAGGAAGCCCGTGTCGCCGTCGACGTTCCACAGTTGACGCTACGCCATCAAGTTCAGTACGCCGTATTAAGAGACATTAAGGCCAATGGCCTATGGCAGCGAGATGGCGAGGGTGGAGAGGCGTGGCTAAGCGGCGACGCTGAAAGCGTGGAATGGGCCCAGCCACCCGGTGGCAGCGTAGGGCCCGCATTGCCACGTCATTGGCAGGCTACCCACCAGCCGGGGCAATGGGAAGTACGCACCAGTGCCTTTGAGCTAGCATCGCTGACTGCTTGGCGCGACTATGTATTGCTCCCTGAGTCTGTCACACGAGTATTGCAAACCCTCGCCCCCCGAGGGCAAGTCGAGGGGTTGCATGTCGGGCAGCAGGATGGTCGCTGGGGAGTGGATGCAGCGCTCACCGGCGTGGAAGTGTCGCCTTGGCAGCAGGCGCCTGGTGGCGGTCCGCTGGACGCCTGGGTCCAGGCGCGTGATTTCCGCGGTCGCGTACTGTTTAGCAATAATGGCGATAGCACCCTCTATTTCCCCGAGCTTTTTGCCGCTCCTATGCAGCTTCGACGAGCGCAAGGTGAAGTAGAGTGGGTATATGACGGCCCCAATACCATGGTGAGTGGTAAGAATCTTAGCGTTGATTGGGATGGTGCCCAGATAACGGGCGGCTTCGGTTTGGTGACGGGCAATCAGCGCGGGCACTTTGGTTTAGACCTTGATTTTAATGACGTGGATGCCTTGGAGCGACCCCTGTCTCAGTGGTTACCGCTTAGCGTGATGGACGATGGTCTGCGTGAATGGCTGCTCAATGATATTGGCGGCTATGTGACAGAGGGGTCTTTGCAACTGAGTCAGCCATTAGGGAAAACGGTAACCGCTGATGACTTTACTGCCACACTGGCGCTGGCGGTTACACAAGGGCATCTGCCGATTGCGCCAGGCTGGCCGCGTCTAGACGACGTTGAGGGACGCTTAAAGTGGCAAAACAAGATATTAAAAGCAGAAGTTGAGAATGCTCAAAGTCATGGCATTACCGTCTCTGAAGGGGAAGTGGTGATGGCGGACGATACGCTCAAGTTGGCTGGCCAGCTGCAGGGTGAAGGTTCAGCGCTAACGTCATTTCTGCAGGCAATGCCCGACATTGACCTTTCTCAACTGAGTGATTTACGTGTAACGGGGGATGTAAGCGGTGATATTGCGCTGACGTTGCCATTGGAAACGCCTGACGCGCTGCAGCTGGAAATCAATGCTGTGCCGCGCTTCTCGGAAGTGCTGTATCAACCGCTGGATTTACGCATCCAAACGGTTGAGGGTAACCTTGCGTGGCTACAGGATGGGGAGAGCAGCGGTCTCGTCGGCGAAGCCAGTGGTCAACTGCTGGGCGGACAAATAACAGCAGATATTCACACCCAAAACGACGGGATACAGCTGCAGGGTAGTGTAGCAACCTCAGCACTTTTTGAGCTTGCTGGGTTAGATGAAAACCAAGGGCGCATGCCGCTAGAAGGGCAGTTACAGTGGCAAGGTAACGTCAGCTTAACGCCCACGCCAACCCTACGCCTGGAAAGCCGTCTACTCGGTGTTACCAGCCATTTACCGGCGCCCTTTGCGAAGTCGGCCCAGCAGCCATGGCCCTGGAGTGTCACCGCGGATATCAATGCTGGTCGTCTCGAAAGTCGCTTGGCTGATATTGCATCTGCACGAATTCAGCAGCGTAACGGCTCCCTTGCCGGGTCGCTATATTTAGGCAATGAGGCAGCGCGCGCTCACGCTTGGCCGACTCAACCTGGATTGAGCATTGATGCCGATGTACCGCGTATTGACCCACTGGCATGGCAGCAGGCGATGGCACCATTGATGGCAAAAGGGGCGTCTACTCCCAGCAGTGGTAACAGTCAGATCCCTTTGAAAGTAGCGTTAACGACGCCCTGCGTAATTTATCAAGATGAGTGTTTAGGCAGCCTAAGCGCAAACGGTGGCGCGAACGGGGGCCTGATCGATATGGACTTGAGTGGCAATCTTGTTACCGGGCGTCTGCAGTACAATGCACAATCATCGCAACCTTTAGACGTGACCATTGAGGCGCTGGCGCTTGATCGTTTATTAGCGCTAGCCAACGTGCAACACGACAGTGATGCACCTACACCCGAGTCCTGGATGCAGGCGGTCAAAACTCAGCGCGAGGCGCCCATCGCTATTCCGGATTGGTTGGCTGAGGTACCTAATGGGCGGTTGCGCTTAGCTGAAATTGCCATGGGGACGCGTCGCTTTGGCCCCTTAACCGCCTACTGGAAAACCGATGGTGAGCGCTTTTCGCTTACCCCTGTAGGCTTGACCCTGGGCCAGCTTTCGGCACGGGGTGAGCTGTATTGGGAAGGTGATTCGGTTTCCAGCCATACTCGCGCGAATATTTCTATTCAGGGCGGAGATATCGGCACTGCCCTTGAGCGTCTTGATCAGCCTGTGGCCATGCGTAGTCGGAGTACTGATGTGGTCGCTTCGCTTGATTGGCCGGGAGCGCCTTGGCAGTTGGCGCTTAGTCGCTCAGATGGCTATATCAGTACCGACATTCGTGACGGTAGCTTTCTCACCCTGGAGTCGGCGCCTGTGCGTTTAATCGGCTTACTCAATTTCGATAACATATTACGACGGCTGCGCCTGGATTTTTCTGACGTTACTGGCCAAGGCACTGCGTTTGATCGTGTTCAAGGTACTGCCGATGTGACCGGTGGGCTACTGACACTTCGCGGCCCATTGCAAATTGACGCTCCCGCCACCACTCTAACGCTTACAGGCAATGTCGATCTTGTCTCGCGTGAACTTGACCAGCGACTCGGCGTTACACTGCCAGTGACGCAAAGTTTACCCATCGCGGCCATTGCCGTTGGTGCGCCCATCGTGGGCGGCGCGCTATTCCTCGCTGATCAACTGTTTGGCGACACCTTAGATCGCGCCACGACACTTCATTATCGCGTGCGAGGTCCCTGGACATCGCCGCAGGTTACTTTAGAAGGCCCCCAATGACCGCATATAAAAGTGATGTAGATACGGCTGCAGCCATCCTATTGACTCCCGGAGGGTTGGATTTAGACGCCTTGGAGACAGGCTTGGGCTACGCCATGGGTGCGGGCATAGATTACGCCGACCTTTACTTTCAGCGTACTTGGCAAGAGGGCTGGATACTGGAGGATAGCGAGGTAAAAGAGGCTAGTTATAATATTGATGGTGGCGTTGGTGTGCGCTCCCTCGCCGGTGAAAAAACCGGCTTTGCTTACTCCAACCAGATTACCGCTGATGCGCTAATGGACACGGGACGCACCGCGGCTGGCATTGTACGTAGTGGTAAGCGTTTGCCAGGACAATTAGTTCGTCCTGTGTCTGCCATGTCGCGTTATGAAGGCATTGATCCTTTAGCAGGCCTGAGCGCAGAAGAAAAAGTCGCCATGCTGAAACAGGCTGACCGTGTAGCGCGTGCTGCTGACCCTAGTATCAGTCAAGTGAGTGCCTCCTTATCAGGTACTTATGAAGTGGTGCTGGTTCGTGCTAGTGACGGTACTCTGGCGGCAGATATTCGCCCGTTGGTGCGTTTTAACGTCAGTGTTATTGCGGTTAAAAATGGCCGCCGCGAACGTGGTAGCGCAGGGGGAGGCGGTCGTTTTTCAATGGCTAAACTGCGCGATGATCAGGTAGCCGAGCAGTACGCTAAAGAGGCGGTGCGGCAGGCGCTGGTCAACCTGGAGGCCATTGATGCGCCGGCTGGGCAAATGCCCGTCGTGCTGGCATCGGGGTGGCCGGGTATTTTGCTCCACGAAGCAGTGGGCCATGGCCTTGAAGGTGATTTCAATCGCAAGGGCAGTTCTGCCTTTGCTGGCAAAATGGGCGAGCGCGTTGCGTCGAAAGGCGTGACGATCGTTGATGACGCAACGATATCGGATTCCCGTGGCTCCATGAGCGTGGATGACGAGGGTACGCCGGGCCAATACACGCCGCTCATTGAAGACGGTATTTTGACCGGCTATATGCAGGACAAACTCAATGCTCGCTTAATGGGAATGGCGCCTACGGGAAATGCGCGGCGTGAGTCCTTTGCTCATTTGCCAATGCCCCGCATGACCAATACCGTGATGCTCGCGGGCCAAGATGAGCCTAGTGATATTATCAAAAGCGTTAAGCGTGGCATCTATGCGGTCAGCTTTGGCGGCGGTCAGGTAGATATTACATCAGGCAAGTTTGTATTCTCCGCTAGCGAAGCCTACCTGATTGAAGATGGTAAGGTGACGGCGCCAGTGAAAGGGGCCACTTTGATTGGTAACGGGCCAGAGGCCATGCAGCGCGTTTCCATGATTGGTCACGATATGGCACTGGATACCGGTATCGGCGTATGCGGTAAAGAGGGGCAGGGCGTACCGGTCGGTGTGGGCCAGCCCACCCTGAAATTGGATGAGCTGACCGTCGGTGGAACACAGTCTTGATTAAAGAGCGAGGGTTTCGCGCAGGTGTTTAAAGAGCTTTCGCGAGCTGGTCGGCGGTTTGCCTTGCTCACGTTCCCGCTGGGCGTTACGGATCAATTGACGCAGCGTTTGGCGATCTGCATCAGGGTGCTCTGCCATAAACAGGTCAACCGCCGCGTCGCCTTCGTCAATTAAGCGTTCCCGCCATTTTTCGAGTCGGTGAAACGCATGGTCGCGCTGTTCCTGCTCCTGATCGATGGAGTCGAACACACCTTGAATGGCGGTGAGATCCTCTTTACGGATAAGTTTGCCCACGTATTGCATGTGGCGGCGGCGGCCTTCATGAGAACGAATGCGCGAGGTTTCCTCGATAGCGCGCAGCATATCGTCAGAAAGGGGAAAGCGGGCGCGTTCCGCTGGTCGCATGGCGATCAACGTTTCCCCAAGTGCCTGTAAGGCATGCATTTCGCGTTTGAGTTGCGACTTGCTTGGGCGTTCTTCCTGCTCTTCTACTTCTACTGGATCGGGACGTTGCTTACGCATAGTGTGACTCACAGACAAGATTCGTTGCGGCATTATACCAGCTGCGAGTACAACATTGATTCGCCGATGGACACTCTCTTGAAAGACTTCGGTTGAGAGACATTCGGTTGAGAAAGGAGGCTATATGGCACAAGCATTTGATGCATCCGCCCAGCAGGCGTTATTGACCGCGCGTGCCGAAGAGGCGCTAGCGTTGGCTAAACGCTTGGGCGCGGATGCTGCCGAAGTAGGCGCAAGCGTCGATCAGGGAGTCGGTGTTAGCGTTCGCCAGGGTGAAGTTGAAACGGTTGAGTTATCCCGTGATCAGGGCATCGCCGTGACGCTTTACGTAGGACAACGTAAAGGAAGTGCGTCATCGACGGATGCCAGCAGTGCTTCGATTCAGGCTGCTGTGGAAAAAGCCCTGGCGATTGCTCGTTACACTGGCGAAGATCCTGCCGCAGGGCTGGCCGATGCGTCCCTCATGGCCACCGAGCTGCCTGATCTAAAAGTGCATTACCCCTGGGCACTTACAACCGATGAAGCAATTGAGCTAGCGCTTGCCTGTGAGCAGGCAGGTCGTGATGTTGAAGGCATCTCCCAGTCGGACGGTGCTTCACTCTCGAGTGGTGAAGGGGTGCGTGTTTATGCCAATAGCCACGGCTTTTTAGGGACTCAAAAGGGCAGTAGCCATTCACTGTCCTGCATGCTGATTGCCCAAGATGCGACCGGTATGCAGCGCGACTACGACTATACCTCGGCACGTGATCCCAAGGCACTGCGCGACCCCGCTGAGGTGGGCCGTGAGGCCGCCGCGCGTACGCTGCGCAGACTAGGCGCTAAACGTCCTCCCACGGGCACCTTTCCGGTGCTCTTTGACCCCTCACTATCCAGTGGTCTGATTGGTCATTTACTGAGCGGTTTAGCCGGTGGTGCTTTATACCGCCAAGCCTCGTTCCTATGTGATCGGCTTGGAACGCCGCTGTTTCCCGATTGGTTTAGTCTTGAAGAGCGGCCAATGGAGGTCGGTGCTACAGCGAGTTCGCCGTTTGATGGCGAGGGCGTGCAAACCCGCAATAATCGGTTTATCGATCAGGGGAGCATCGCTAGCTATATGCTCTCCTCCTACAGCGCGCGTCGGCTGAAGATGCAAACGACTGGCAATGCCGGTGGGGCGCGCAACGTGCGCATAGCGGCACCGCTGCAATCGCGCGCGAGCCTGCTGCAGGCAATGGGGCGCGGTATTTGGGTGACGGAACTGATGGGGCAGGGTGTCAACGGCGTGACCGGTGACTACTCCCGCGGTGCAGCAGGTTTTTGGGTTGAAAACGGCAAGGTACAGTACCCCATTGAAGAGTTCACCATTGCGGGTAATCTTGAGCGGATGTTTGCTGGGCTAGTGGGAATTGGCGATGACACCGATACCCGTGGCAGTGTTCACACGGGTAGCTGGTTGGTTGATGCCATGACCGTGGCGGGCGACTAAAAGCTACTGATCTTCCTCAAAACGGGCGTCGAACAGTGCTTGAATAGCGTCAAGCGCCTGTTCGGCGTCATCGCCTTCGGCGTTGATGGTTAGCTCGGTACCGCAAGGTGCGGCGAGCATCAATAGTGACATGATGTTGGCGGCGTCAGCAATCTGTTGCTGTTTCTGAACACGTATCGTAGCCGTGAACTGTTGGCCGCACTTAACCAATTTTGTAGCCGCGCGAGCGTGAAGCCCACGTTGATTGGTGAGTGTAAGTATTCTTTCTGGCACCCTGGTTCCTTTTCGCCGAGTGGTGTCATTAATGGGTAGTAGCGCTCAAGAGGTCTCTTGCTGCTCATCATCGGTTTGGGGTGCGCAGACCAAGGGAGTGGCGGGCTGTTCACTTAATGTGTAATGCAACCCTAGCTCGCGATGGCGCAGTTGAACTTCACCCATACTAGGCGCAAGCCTCTCTGCTAATTGTTCAACCATATAAACCGAACGGTGTTGTCCGCCAGTACAGCCAATCGCGATAGTCATGTAGCTGCGCTGACTATCTTGGTAAGCGGGCAACCAACGTTCAAGCCAAGCCTGAATATCGTTACTCATGGCATCTACGATGGGGTAACCGCTCAAGAAGGCCACTATGTTGGCGTCACGGCCTGTAAATTGGCGTAGCGTTGGATCCCAATAAGGATTGGGTAAGCAACGCACGTCGAAAACCAAGTCAGCATCCAGCGGCACGCCACGTTTATAACCGAAGGATTCAAGGGTTAGTGTTAACTTATCGCGATGCTGATGGGCTACTTGGTCGGTAATGCGGCGGCGCAAATCGTGTACCGAAAGCCGTGAAGTGTCGATCAATAAATCGGCCAGGTCGCGGATATCGTGCAGCGTTTCTTCTTCTTTATTAATTGCTTCTTCTAGCGTCATTTCGCTATCGCGAGTTAACGGATGGCGCCGCCTTGTAGCCGAATAACGCTCAAGCAGTATGCGTGCATCGGTAGTCAGGTAGATGACTTGAAAATCAATTTTACGCTGGCGCAACTCCGCTAATAACGACGGTAGTCGCTCTAAGGCACCCGGCAAGTTGCGGGCATCAATACTGACTGCCAAATGAGCGCGTTCACCCTGATCGCGTATTTCGTCCACCAATGCTCCCAGCAGCATGGCGGGGAGGTTATCAATCGCATAGTAGCCAAGATCTTCAAGCGCTTGTAAGGCGATAGATTTACCTGACCCAGAGCGGCCGCTAATGATCACAAGTTGCATAGAGTCTCTCTTTGCTTTGATCAAGCTGCGTTGAGGGTGGTGAGCGAAAACTAGCCTGCCATATTCTACCGCATAGCAAGTTTAGGTTTTTAAGGCGTTGTTTGCTCACGAATTTTAGCAGTAAGCAACTCAAGTAGTTCGCGCTGGCTGGCTGCTTTACGCAGCTTCTGGCGCGTATCCGCATCGTTCATGATGGTGGCTACTTGGCCTAATAGAGAGAGGTGTGTGTCATCAGCCTCTTCTGGTACCAGCAACACAAACACCAGATCAACGGGGTCGCCGTCGATAGCGTCAAAATCAATTGCTTCTGAAAGCTTTAAAAAACCAGCAATGG
Organism: Vreelandella sp. ssv; assembly: GCF_059448525.1. Classification (NCBI taxonomy): domain Bacteria; kingdom Pseudomonadati; phylum Pseudomonadota; class Gammaproteobacteria; order Oceanospirillales; family Halomonadaceae; genus Vreelandella; species Vreelandella sp. ssv. The sequence goes on from NZ_CM182545.1 coordinate 1,521,915, forward strand.
GGGCCGAACAGTGAGGGCTACGCGCATGAGGAATAGCCACGCCATTTCCAATACCTGTACTGCCTAAGCGCTCGCGGCCGATTAAGCGGCTAAACACTTCTTGGCTGTCCAGGCTGGGGGTGTTTTGGGCAATAAAGGTGCTGAAAAACTCCAGCACCCTTTTTTTGCTGCCCCCGGGGACGTCGAAAAGGACGCGTTCCGGGGGGAGTATGGTTTCCAACGTCATTGAATTAACGCACGCCTGCGCCTTGGGCGCGAGCTTGTGCTTTTTCCTTATGTTTAACTAGTTGGCGATCAATTTTGTCCGCTAATGCGTCAATCGCGGCGTACATATCACTGTCTAAGGCTTCTGCATGTAAATCTGCACCTGCTGCATGCAGTGTACAGGCAGCCTGCTGGCGCTCTTTCTCCACAGATAAGGTGACTTGCACCGTGGTTATATTGTCGTAATGGCGCTCTACACGTTCAAGCTTTTCGTTGACATAGTCACGCAAGGCGTCAGTCAGATCTACGTGATGACCAGTGATATTTACTTGCATTGACGTTCTCCTTATCCATCGGACTGTACTTCGATTGTAACCCTTTTTGCCGCGTTGCAAAGCCCTTGTCGAGAGTTTCGCTGCAATGTGTACCGATCTTAACGCAAACGACGTCGTTCACTAGATGAGGGAATGCCCATGGCTTCACGATATTTTGCCACTGTACGGCGCGCTACCTGGATACCGCCCTCTTCTAAGAGTGTGACCAACCGGCTGTCCGAAAGGGGCTTGCCGGGCGGCTCCTCTTGAATCAACTTCTTGAGCCTAGCGCGGATCGCAGTGCTGGAGTGGCTGTCGCCATCCTGGCTGCTGACTTGGCTTGAGAAAAAGTATTTGAGTTCAAACACGCCGCGCGGTGTATGGATATATTTTTGCGTGGTGACCCGCGAAATAGTCGACTCGTGCATTTCCACGGCCTCCGCAATATCGGCTAAAATGAGCGGTTTCATGGCTTCTTCGCCATACTCTAAAAAGCCAATTTGACGGGTAATAATTTCACGACCAACGCGCAGCAGCGTGTCGTTGCGGCTGGAAAGGCTCTTAATAAGCCAGCGGGCTTCCTGTAAATGCTCTTTTAAAAACTGGTTGTCCTGGCTTTTGTCAGCGCGCTTTATCAAGCTCGCATAGTCAGGCTGGATGCGCAGCTTCGGCAATGCTTCTGGGTTGAGTTCCAAATGCCACCCTTCGTGATCATGGCGCACGATAAGGTCAGGCGTTACATAGTTATCGTCGGTATCGCCATAGGCGCTACCGGGACGTGGATCAAGGCTTCGAATGAGTAGGATGACATCCGCTAGCTGGTCATCATCAAGCCCCAGGCGACGTTTCAGCAGGCGCATATCATCTTTGCCTAGCGATTCAAGAAACTGGCGGACTAAGCGGCGAGCAGGAACCAGAAGAGATGTGTCATCGGGAAGGGCGGCCAGCTGCAGCATCAGACATTCGCGCAGGTCACGGGCGAATATCCCCGTTGGCTCGAACTGCTGCAGCTTAAGCAGGATCGTTTCCACTTCACGCTGGCTAAGTCCATCAATCCCCTGCGCGCGAAGCCCTTCACGAATGTCATTGAGCGGCTGGGTTAAATAGCCGTTAGCATCTAGCGCGTCGATTAAACTTTCCGCGATAAGCTGCTCTCGAGCGCCAAAATCGGTCATGGCGAGCTGCCAAAGCAGGTGCCCATGAAGGCTCTGTCCGGCCGCTTGGCGCTCAAAATCAGGGCCTTCACCACTGGTGCCGCTATAGCTACCCATGTCTTGGTAGGTATCAGACCAGTCACTATCTACCGATAGCTCGGTAGGAATGCTCTCTGACCACTCTTCCTCTTTGGGCTCGCTGACTGCCTGTTCGCCAAATTCATCCTCTTGCTCGAGCATGGGGTTGGCATCTAAGGCCTGTTGAATTTCTTGACGAAGGTCCAGCGTTGATAGCTGTAACAGGGCTATAGCCTGCTGCAACTGAGGTGTCATGGTCAGCTGGGTGCCGATACGCAGTTGAAGAGAAGCTTTCATGACCATCTGAGAACCACTCGTTAATCAGAATGCTCCACCCTAGTGCGAGTAGGTCCCAGGTGCAAGTGCAATAAGCATGCCATTGGTAGTAAAGTTGTTGTAGAGCACTAATTAGACGAGAAAAATAAGCTTAGAGACGGAAGTCAGCACCCAAATAAACGTCTCTTACTTTTTGATTGGTCAGGATCGAGTCAGGAGATCCGCTGGCGATGATCTGTCCATCTCCCACTATATAGGCGATATCACAGATATCGAGAGTGTCACGTACGTTGTGGTCGGTGATGAGCACGCCAATATGGCGCTGTTTTAGCGCCCGGATAATGGTTTTGATCTCACCTACCGAAATTGGATCAACACCAGCAAAGGGCTCATCCAGTAAAATAAAGGCGGGCTCGGTGGCTAACGAACGCGCAATTTCCACACGTCTACGCTCGCCACCCGAAAGGCTCATGCCGAGGTTGTCGCGTATATGGGTAATGTGAAAGTCTTCAAGTAGCGCCTCCAGGCGCTGCTCGCGTTCGCTGCGGCTGAGCTTTTTGCGAGTTTCGAGTATCGCCATAATATTATCGGCGACCGATAATTTACGAAAAATAGACGCCTCTTGTGGAAGGTAGCCGATACCCGCCGCAGCCCGTTCATGCATTGGGGCGCGAGTTAAATCCAGGTCGTCGATACTCACCTTGCCAGCATCGGATTTCACGAGCCCAACAATCATATAAAAGGAAGTGGTTTTGCCCGCGCCATTAGGGCCGAGCAATCCCACAATGCTGCCTTGGGAGATCTCTAAGTTGATGTCTTTAACCACTCGGCGGCGCTTGTAGCTTTTCGCCAAATGGTGGGCATAAAGGGTTCGAATCGAGGCGGTGTCTGCTGTTGCCACGGCTTGGCTCCCTATTGTTCCGGCTGAAGAGTCATGCGGATGCGCTGGGGCTCGCTACCGTCAACGTCAGAGCGCGCCTGAATCACTTCTCGATCGATAAAATACTCAAGGCGACCGCCGGTAAAGGTGTCGTTTTGTTGAATTAATTCAGCATGGTCGATCAGCTCAACGCGGCGTTCAGCGACGTGGTAAATAATGCGTCTCGCCCAGCCTTCCGTAGGACCTTCTTGCCCTTCGGCTTGATGGCGCAGATAGGCGCGCTCACCGGTGGAGGTTGCGCGCGAGAGTTCGCCTGCCTCATTACGTTCAATTTCTACCCGCTCGCCGCGTAATTGCATTTCGCCTTGGCGAATATTGACATCGCCGCTGTAGACAGCAGTACCGGCTCGCTGGTCAAGGTCTAAACGGTCGGCTTCAACTTCTATAGGGGCTTGGCTGTCTTGAGCCATGGCCGATAGCGGCACCGCGAGTGCGAAAAGGGCGGTATAGATAAATGCTTTCATGGCAACTCCTCTTAAGGTTGTGTGGCCGGGGGATGTGTACCACGCACGTTGTCAGTTAAGCGCACCTGGCTATCGTTAAGCCACACGTCCATGCGTGTAGCGCTCATTGTCTGGGGCGGTTGTTGCAGCAGTACCGGTGTTTCACTCCACGCATGCTGGCTGAGCCCATCATAATGCAGGAGCTCAGTGTCTAGCTGCCAACCTTCATCCGGTGCGATCAGGCGAGCGGAGCCTGACATCAGCAGGGTCTGAGTCGAGGTGTTAAGGGTGCCTACATCGGCGCTTGCCATCCACTGCCGGTCTTCGCTGTCATACAGGATTGCTTCAGGCTCTTCAGTCCAGGTTTCACTTCGCTGAGGAGTATGAATAAGGCGCGGGGTTTTAAGCGACTGCATGACGCTGCCATTATCCCCAAACAGCGTAATTTCAGCGTTTTCAAGTACGTGTCCGGGTTCCTGGGCTTGAGCTTCAGGGTCGATGGTGGCGTCTTGAGGTCCACGTGGATCAAGCCATACCAGCAGAGCCCCCAGCGCGATGACCAGGCTCGCTAGCCAGAACCGCACTTTAAAACGTTTAAGCATTACGAGCGCCGTGTAAATAGGTGTCGAGCACCGCGCCCCAGTGTCCTTGAGCTTCAAGCAGAGTGTCACAAATTTCTCGCACAGCCCCATGGCCGCCCAGCCGTTCGGTAGTCCAGTCAGCGTGGGTATGCATATAATCCGGCGCGTTAGGGACAGTAATGCCGACGCCGCAGCGCTTAATGGCCGACAAGTCAGGTAGATCGTCACCGCAATAGGCCACTTGCTCGAGCTCTATATCGAGCCGTTGGCAAAGCCCACGCAGAGTGACGAGCTTGTCTTCACAACCCTGGTGCACATGGTCGATGCCTAGCGCAGCGGCGCGTTGGCTCACCATAGGCGAGTCGCGGCCTGTTATCAGGGCAACATGAACGCCCACGCGTTTGAGCAGTTTCAACCCGTGGCCATCCTGGGTGTGAAACGCTTTAATTTCGATGCCGTCAGCCTGAAAGTAGAGGCGACCGTCGGTGAGTACGCCGTCGACATCCAGTGCTAAAAGACGGACGCGGCGAAGACGATCAAGTAGCGCTGCAGATAGGGCCATAAAGCCTCCATATCAATTAATTCTAAAGCTAAACAAATAAAGCGCCGATGGGTTAAATAACGCCGCTAGCGAGCAAGTCGTGCATATGTAGCGCCCCAATAGGGTGTTGCTGTTCATCGACCACCGCTAGCGCCGTAATACGGCTCTCTTCCATGATGCGTACTGCCTCGGCTGCCAGAATGTCGGGGCCGATGCGTTTGCCTGGTCGCGTCATAACATCGTCAACGATGACGTCGCGCAGGTTGTGAAATTGATCCAACGTGCGTCGAAGGTCACCATCGGTGTATACCCCAGCTAGTCGTCCATTGCTATCTACCACGCAGGTGAACCCTAGGCCTTGCCGTGTAATCTCTAATAGTGCGTCGCGCAACGGGCTCCCCAGGGCGACCTGGGGTAGGCGCGCACCGTCGTGCATCAGGTCTCTCACACGCAGCAACAAGCGCTTGCCTAAGCTGCCACCAGGGTGAGATAGCGCAAAGTCTTCAGCGGTAAAACCGCGGGCTTCCAAAAGCGCCACGGCCAGTGCGTCACCTAACGCTAGAGCTGCGGTCGTTGAGCTAGTGGGCGCCAAGTCGAGCGGGCATGCCTCACGCTCAACGCCACTGTTTAAGTGTGCATCGGCGTGTTTGGCAAGCGTGGAATTAGGGCGCCCGGTCATGCTAACCAGCGGTGTGCCTAAGCGTTTAAGCAACGGTAAAAGTGCAGTGACTTCAGCGGTTTCACCTGAATTAGACAGCGCTAGCACGACATCAGCACGTGTGATCATGCCCAAGTCGCCGTGGCTGGCTTCGCCGGGGTGAACAAAAAAAGCCGGCGTGCCCGTGCTGGCAAGTGTCGCCGCAAGCTTACCGGCGATGTGCCCTGATTTGCCCATGCCGGTGACCACCACGCGGCCTTGGCAGGCCAGTATCAATTCACAGGCGCGATCAAAACTGTCATCGAGCTTTGCCTGGAGGCCTCCAATGGCTGCCTGCTCAATTTGCAGCGTACGCAGTGCACTTTCGCGTAGTAGGCTGGGTGGAGCGAGAGGCTGGCGCATAGCGTTTTCTCTTAACAATAAAAAAGATAAAAGTAGTAATCACCCATAATAACATCTCGACGCCCCACAAAGGCAGTGGTTGAGATCGTTGGTGCTGATGCGTCTTTTCGTTGAGGCGGTCTGGCTTCTGTTTAGAGAACAGTAAATTTAGTGAGCCGCAGAGGCGCTTGAGTGAACGGTAATGGCTTGTAGCGTTATAGTACAATGTTTGATAATGTTTTAGAAACACTGTTTTATAACCGCAGTGGCAGCAATTAATGTATGATAGCTAGCCCTTGCTGCGCCTCGTTAAGAGTCAACTGATCCATGACAGATGCTCCTTTTATAGAAATTCAAGACCTCCATTTTTCGCGTGGCGATCATGAGATATTTCGTGGCGTGAATATGACGATTCCACGCGGAAAAGTCACTGCGATCATGGGGCCTAGCGGCACGGGTAAAACGACCCTGCTCAAGCTCATAGGAGGGCAGTTGACGCCAGAACGCGGTCAGATATTGATTGATGGTCAGGATGTTCATCGGTTATCCCGTAAGGCCTTATTTACGTTACGCAAGCGGATGGGCATGCTGTTTCAAAGTGGTGCGCTGTTTTCAGATTTAGATGTATACGAAAACGTTGCGTTTCCATTACGCGTACACACTGATTTGCCTGACACTATGGTACGAGACTTAGTGCTGCTGAAACTGCAGGCCGTCGGGCTGCGCGGGGCGCGGCATTTGACCCCCGCAGAACTGTCGGGAGGCATGGCGCGTCGGGTTGCTTTGGCCCGCGCAGTGGCGCTGGACCCAGAGTTGATTTTATATGACGAGCCATTTGTGGGGCAGGATCCCATCTCTATGGGTGTTTTGGTGCAGCTTATTAAGCGCCTTAATCAAGCGCTGCAACTCACCTCTGTGGTGGTGTCTCACGATATTAAAGAGACCTTGAGTATTGCAGACTACCTCTACTTAATTGCTGATGGCCAAGTGGTTGCCCATGGTACTCCGCAAACCTTAGATTCGAATCAAGACCCAAGGGTTAGCCAGTTCATTCATGGCGAGCCCGATGGCCCAGTGCCGTTTCACTATCCCGCAGAGGCGTTTTATCGCGATATTTTGGGCGAGCCCCGATGACAAAGGTAGGCTCAATGCTTTAATGCAGGGTAAATACAGGGCAGGGACAAATGCAGTCAAAATTTTCTAACGGCACCGCGCGAATTACCCGGGTAGGGCGTCGAGGGTGCGATTTAATGGAAGCATTAGGCCGTGCGGGGGTGTTTCTGTTCCAATCTGCTGTTGGTGTGCCATCCCGTGAGGGCTGGCGATTATGGTTACACCAGATGCATTTTGTTGGCGTGCTGTCGTTAGCTATTGTGCTGGTGTCAGGACTGTTTATCGGCATGGTGCTAGCGCTGCAGGGCTATACCATTTTGGTGGATTTCGGAGCTGAACAAGCACTTGGTCAAATGGTGGCACTTTCACTGCTGCGTGAACTTGCGCCTGTGGTGGCCGCGTTGCTGTTTGCAGGCCGAGCAGGCTCTGCGCTAACCGCCGAGATCGGTTTGATGAAAGCCACAGAGCAGCTCACCAGTATGGAGATGATTGGTGTTGACCCGCTGCGACGGGTGGTGGCTCCACGCTTATGGGCAGGTTTTGTTTCACTGCCTATTTTAACGGTGGGATTTAGCGTGGTGGGTATCTGGGGCGGCTATCTGGTGGGCGTCGAGTGGCTAGGGGTCTTTGAGGGCTCCTACTGGAGCAACATGCAAGCCAATGTGGCCTTCATCAGCGATATTGGTAACGGCATGATCAAAAGTGCCGTATTTGCTCTGGTAGTGACCTGGATAGCCGTTTTTCAAGGCTACGATCTAGTGCCCACTTCAGAAGGTATTTCCCGCGCTACTACGCGCACAGTGGTGTATTCGTCGCTTGCAGTTCTGGGGCTTGATTTTGTGTTGACTGCCGTCATGTTTGGCGGCCTTTAATGGGTGGAGCAGTTTCATGAAGCGCAGTAAAACCATGGAGTTTGGTGTTGGCCTGTTTATGATCGCTGGCATCTTGGGGCTTGTATTCCTCGGCTTGCGTGTCAGTGGGCTGACACTCTCAGCACCCGCCCAGTCGTTTCAGTTGGAGGCTAACTTCGCCAATATCGGCAGCCTAAAACCCCGTGCTCGGGTCACGATGGCAGGCGTCACCATTGGTCGCGTTGAGTCTATCGAACTGGATACACAGTGGTACGATGCGCGGGTAGTGCTAAGCCTCGATAGCGAGCTGGAGGGTCAGCTTTCCAGAGACTCGATAGCCTCTATACTGACGGCGGGTTTGTTAGGCGAGCAGTATATCGGCCTTAGCGTGGGTGCTGACTCCGATATGCTCGAAGATGGCGACACTATTCGTGATACCCAGTCGGCGCTGGTGCTGGAAGAACTTATTCAGCAGTTTGTGTCGAATATGGCAAGTAACTAGCGTTTCATATGACAGGCACTAATTTAGTGCGCTAACTTAATGAAAGAATGGGCTCAGTGCATTAACAGCTAGGGAGATAACGATTATGAATGGAGTAAGCTCGATGTTGGGTCGCTGGCTCTTGGTGGTAACTATCGTGGTGGCAGCGTTTATTCCGCTGCAGTCAATGGCGCAGTCTCAGTCGCCTGAAGAGATGATTCGCGAAAATGTTGAGTCATTGATGGGAGACCTTGAGGGTCGTAAAGACTATTACGCGAATAACCTCGGTGAACTTGAGGAATTAGTCGATAGGAATCTCGACCAAGTGGCTGATTTTCGCTATATCGGTGCCAGCGTAATGGGAAACTATTTCCGTAACGCCACGCCAGAGCAGCGTAGCCGCTTTGCTGATGTGTTTCGTCAAACACTGATTGATACCTATACCCGTGGGTTGGTGACATTTGATTATGACGAATTGAGGGTGCTGGACGCGCAACAGGCTCAGCGTTACGAAGACCAAGCCAGTGTCGCTATGGAAGTGGTCGCAAATAATGGCCAAGTGTACCCGGTCAGCTATAGCTTGAGACTTTCAAATGGCGAGTGGCGTGTGGTCAATGTGATCGTTAACGGCATTAACCTTGGGCTTACGTTCCGTAATCAGTTTGATCAGGCCATGCGCGATAATAATCGTGATTATGATGCCGTTATTAACGGTTGGTCGCCTGAAGTCGGCGTTGAAGAGCTGGAGCAGGGGGGCGATGCGTGACAACGCTATTTTCACAACCTGGTCTTACGGTTGATAGCGTAGACGCTAGCCTACAGGTAGACGGTGAAATAGATGTAACGTCGGCGGCCGATTTGGCCGCCAGTGGCGTTAAGTGGCTCAAGCAAACCGAGTTCACTTTAATAACACTGGATTTTAGTCGTGTTGAGAAGGCCAGCAGCGTTGCCATTAGCGTACTGTTTGAATGGCTACGTATTTGCCGTCAACGTGATATACACGTTCAAACCATCCTCTTTTCAGCCCCTCTGCGCCGTCTCGCCTCCTTGGCTGAGCTTGATGCACTAATCGAGCACCCGGCAGAGACCTTGGCCGTTTAAAAGTACGGCATCGCCAAGTGCACTGCTTTTCTTTATTATGTCGACCCAATTACGCTCATTTATAAAGATACCCCCCCAAAGGAGTTTTTTGCGCCATGCAACCCAATGAGGTCAAAGCACTGCTTGAATCCCGTATTGACGGATGTCAGTTCCATATCCAGGGTGAAGGCTGTAACTTTCAGGTGATTGCGGTTGGCGATGCCTTTGAAGGTCTTTCTCCAGTCAAGCGTCAGCAGGTCGTCTACGCTGCTCTCAGCGATGAGATAGCCTCTGGCGCACTCCACGCTATTAGTATCAAAACGTTTACTCCGGCGCAGTGGCAAACTGCACCGGAGAACGTTCAATAACGGTCACTCCATGGATAAATTAATCATTACCGGCAATGGATCGGTAGACGGTGAAGTGTGGGTGAGCGGCGCCAAAAATGCGGCGCTGCCTATCCTGTGTGCCAGCCTGCTGGCCGATGGCCCAGTAGTGATTGGTAATTTGCCGCACCTGCAAGATATTACCACCACTCTCGAACTGCTTGGCCGCATGGGCGTAGAGCCGGTGATGGGGGAGAAGTTGAGTATCCAGTTGGATGGTTCTCAGGTGACCCAATGCCACGCGCCCTATGAGCTGGTCAAGAAGATGCGTGCCTCCATTCTCGTGCTGGGTCCGTTGCTTGCCCACTTTGGCAAAGCCGATGTGTCGCTACCCGGTGGCTGCGCGATTGGTTCACGACCAGTCGATCTACATATCCGTGGTTTAGAGGCCATGGGGGCGGAGATTCGCGTTGAGGCGGGCTATATTCGTGCGCGGGTCGACGGTCGTCTAAAAGGGGCGACTATCTACTTTGATACCGTGACGGTCACCGGTACTGAAAACCTGCTAATGGCAGCCACCTTAGCGGATGGCAAGACTATCTTGGAAAACGCTGCCCGCGAGCCTGAAATCGTTGACTTGGCAGAGTGCTTGATCAAAATGGGCGCTAACATCAGCGGCCAAGGCACTGATACCATTACCATCGAAGGTGTTGAAAAGCTGCACGGCTGCGAACACGATGTCATGCCTGATCGTATCGAGACAGGCACCTTTTTAGTGGCCGCTGCCATGACCGGCGGGCGGGTCAAGGTCAAGCGCACACGGGCAGATATTCTGGATGCGGTCATCGCCAAGCTCGAAGAGGCGGGTGCCGAAGTCACCAGTGGCGACGACTGGATTGCTCTGGATATGCACGGCAAACGTCCCAAGGCCGTGAATATTCGCACGGCGCCTTACCCTGCGTTTCCTACTGATATGCAGGCTCAGTTCGTGGCCATGAACGCAGTGGCCGTGGGGCACTCTCGGGTGGTTGAGACCATTTTCGAGAATCGCTTTATGCACGTCCAAGAGCTCAATCGCATGGGCGCCAATATTGTGCTGGAAGGCAATACCGCCTTGATAGAAGGGGTCGAAAAGCTTTCTGGTGCACCGGTAATGGCAACCGATCTGCGGGCCTCCGCATCGCTGGTGATTGCGGCTATGATGGCTGAGGGCGAAACCCTGGTAGACCGCATCTATCACATTGACCGCGGCTATGAGTGTATCGAAGAGAAATTGCAGCTGCTGGGTGCGCGTATTCGCCGTATTCCTGGTTAAGCCATGCTGCTAAGCCCCTTCTGCTAAGCCTTTGCATGCTAATAACTACTGGCCAACACGATGAGTAAGCAACTGATTTTAGCCCTCTCGAAGGGCCGTATTCTGGAAGAGACACTGCCCTTGCTAGCCGATGCGGGCATCACGCCCGCAGAGGATTTAAGCAAAAGTCGCAAGCTGCTGTTCGATACCAATTTGCCAGATGTGAAGTTGGTGATTATTCGTGCTACAGATGTGCCGACCTATGTTCAGTTGGGTGCCGCCGATGTAGGGGTTGCGGGTAAGGATGTGCTGCTTGAGCACGGTGCTGAAGGGCTTTATGAGCCGTTGGATTTAGAGATTGCCCGCTGCAAGCTGATGACAGCCGGCGTCACCGGGCAGTTGCCAGCGCGCGCCCGGCGTCGTGTAGCTACTAAGTTTGTTAATGTGGCCCGTCGTTACTACGCCGAGCAGGGGATTCAGGCTGAGGTGATCAAGCTTTATGGTGCCATGGAGCTTGCGCCCCTGATGAATCTCGCGGACGAAATTGTCGATATCGTTGATACCGGCAATACGCTGCGGGCAAATGGTATGGAGCCGCGTGAGCTAATCGCCCATATCAGCACCCGGCTGGTAGTGAATAAGGCGGCCATGACCATGAAGCATGACCGCATTAAGCCATTGCTGGCCCGGTTAGACAGCGCGGTCAAAAAGCGTCAGGCCCAGCTTGCCGAATGATGTGAGGTGACCCATGAGTGAACCCATGAGCAAACAGACAACTGCAATGATTTCACGCCTATCGACAAGCGATGATACCTTTCTTAATCAGCTCGATGCACTGTTGGATTGGGAAGGGGTGTCGGATAAGGCAGTTCAATCCCGCGTTGAAGAGATTCTTGCGAGCGTTAAGCAGCGCGGCGATGTGGCAGTGATCGAAGCCACCAACCGGTTTGACCGGCTTTCTGTTTCCTCTATGCAAGAGCTGCAGCTTACACCTGAACAGTTGAAGCAGGCTTATGACCATTTGCCCGCCGAGCAGCGTGAAGCGCTAACCAGCGCTGCCGAGCGCATTAAGCGTTATCACGAGCGCCAAAAGCCTAACTCCTGGCAATACGAAGAAGCGGACGGCACAGTGTTAGGTCAGAAAGTCACCCCGTTAGATCGCGCCGGTATCTATGTGCCGGGCGGAAAGGCGGCTTATCCCTCCTCGGTGCTGATGAATGCGATTCCTGCCCATGTGGCCGGTGTGCGTGAGATCGTAATGGTCGTACCTACGCCGGATGGCGTGCTTAATGAGTTGGTGCTGGCTGCAGCCCACCTGGCCGGGGTTGATTATGTATTCACTATTGGTGGGGCTCAGGCGGTGGCTGCGCTTGCTTATGGCACAGAAACGGTGCCTCGCGTCGATAAGATAGTTGGCCCTGGCAACATTTATGTGGCCACGGCAAAGCGCGCGGTGTTTGGTCAGGTGGGTATCGATATGATTGCCGGGCCTTCGGAAATTATGGTGGTGTCCGATGGCCAAACTGATCCTGAGTGGCTGGCGATGGATCTGTTCTCCCAGGCCGAGCATGATGAAGATGCCCAGGCGATCCTGGTTAGCTGGGATGCAGAGCATTTAACGGCCGTCGAGACCGCAATTGAGCGTCTGCTGCCGACTTTGGAGCGCGAAGAGATTGTGCGTGAGTCGTTGCGCAAGCGAGGCGCGCTGATTCACTGCCAGGATGCGCAAGAAGCCATTACGCTGATTAACCGTATCGCCCCTGAGCATCTGGAGCTTTCTGTGGCTGCCCCAGAGACCTGGCTAGATGATATTCGTCACGCGGGAGCAATCTTTATGGGGCGTTATACCGCCGAAGCGCTGGGTGACTACTGTGCCGGGCCGAATCATGTGCTGCCCACCTCTGGCACGGCACGCTTCTCTTCGCCCCTGGGCGTTTATGACTTCCAGAAGCGCTCTTCGATTATCCATTGCTCGGCAGGCGGTGCGTCCGAGCTGGGTAAAATTGCCTCCGTATTAGCGCGTGGCGAGTCATTAACCGCTCATGCCCGCTCCGCTGAGTATCGTATTCGCGATTGATGCCTGGCGCCGTGCCAATGTGCTCATGCTGTTAACGCTGCTATGAGTCGCGTTGCCCCGGCGCCTCTTCATTAATCGGGATGGCGGGGAGTGGGCGCTCGCCCACTTCCAGGGTCATTTCCATGCGCTCGCCGCTACGCACGATGGTTAGCGGTAGCGAGGTGCCAGGTGGTATCGAGGCAATGTCACTCATAGCTGAGCGGGCATCCAAAATCGGCTGTCCGTCGACAGCAAGAAGTACATCTCCCGGCTCTAGCCCTGCTTGGGCTGCCGGGCCGCCCCCAACGACACCTGCAACAATGACGCCCTGTGGTGTTTGCAACCCAAAGGAGGCGGCGAGTTCTCGCGATAATGCCTGTGCCTCAATACCCAGCCAGCCACGAATAACCCGCCCCTGGGTCACCAGTTCATCCAGGATGCTATGAGCAAGGTTGGCAGGAATGGCAAAGCCGATGCCTTGGGAGCCACCTGAGCGGGAGAAAATGGCGGTGTTAATCCCTACCATAGCGCCTTCGGGATTGACCAGTGCCCCGCCGGAATTGCCCGGATTAATGGCCGCATCTGTTTGAATAAAGTCTTCATACGCGTTGAGTCCTAAGTGATTACGCCCGGTAGCGCTAATAATGCCCATGGTGACAGTTTGACCAACCCCAAAAGGGTTGCCAATAGCGAGGGCTACATCACCTACGGCGACATCGGCAGAGTCAGTCAGCTCGATAACCGGCAGGTCGTCCAGGTCAATTCGCAGTACAGCTAAATCGCTTTCAGGGTCAGTGCCAATCACTTCCGCAAGTGTTTCTCGCCCGTCCCTAAGGGCGACCTGAATCTCATCGGCGCCATTGATAACGTGGTGATTAGTCAGCACATAGCCATCTTCGCTTACGATGACCCCAGAGCCTAGACTGGAAAGCATTCGCTGGTGCGTCGTGGCATCGTCACCCTGGTTGTCAAAAAACTGCTGGAAGAAAGGATCCGACATCAAGGGGTGCTGGTCGCGTTCCACAATACGTGATGAGTAAATGTTAACCACCGCAGGGGCCGCTTGCTCCACCGCCTGTGCGTAGCTCACAGGCCCCTCGTTGCGGGATAGCGGTGCTGCTTGATGTATTTCGGGGGCAGGCCGGTTAGGGCTCGGCTCCTCGACGGCAGGCGTCGTAGAAATAACCGGGGCAGCGGCTTGAGGTGGTTGTGGCGATGAGTCGCGAAACGGGTTGGGCAGCTGCTCAGGGAGCGCAAAGAGGATCACTACAGCGAACAGCACGCCAGTAATAACGGGCCAAAGGTAAGGCTGCACATAGCGTCGCATGCAATAAATTCCTTAACGGGTCGATCTCACTGTTCGCGATAAAAAGCAGTGAGTTTTACAATGGTTTAATGGTAACACTTTATTAGCGAGTTCCTCACGGGTGCAGGTAAATCAATAAAAGGATGCAATATGATTCATCGAGACCAACTAGTGGCGGCCTGTGATCATCAGTTACATGCCGCTCAATTTAAAGATTATACGATTAATGGTTTGCAGATTGCGGGTGGCGAGAACGTTAAACGCATCATGACAGGGGTTACTGCCTGTCAAGCGCTGCTGGATGAGGCCGTTGCTTGGAAGGCCGATATGGTATTGGTACACCATGGCTATTTCTGGAAAAACGAACCCGTTGCGATTACCGGTATGAAGCGGAGGCGGATTAAGACACTGCTTGATAACGACATCAGCTTATTGGCGTATCACCTGCCTTTGGACGCTCACACAGAGTTAGGCAATAACGCCGAATTGGCCAGGCGCTTAGGATGGAAGGTGGAAGGGTGCATTGATGGCGAGCTAGGAGAGGGGCTTTTGTGGTCGGGGCGTTTAACACAGCCGCTTTCTTTGCAGGATCTGGCAGTACAAATTGAGCATACTCTTGAGCGGGAGCCGCTGGTGATAGAAGCTCCGCAAGTCGGCGACATCGAGCGCATTGCTTGGTGCACCGGCGGGGCGCAAGACATGATAACCGCCGCCTTCGAAGCAGGAGCGCAGGCATTTGTTTCGGGTGAGATATCAGAGCGAACCACTCACTTGGCGCGAGAAATGGGAATTCACTATATTGCAGCCGGTCATCATGCCACTGAGCGTTATGGAATTCAGGCGCTAGGCGAGTGGTTAAGCGATGAGTACGACGTGGAACACCGCTTCGTCGATATTGATAATCCTGCTTAATGCATTGAGCAGCACCATCATCGCCGGTAACAGATAACAAGTGCCGGGGCAGGCTTCAGCGAGGGGCTTTCGCGACAGGATTGAAATATGTCCCTAACTAATTCTAAATTTTCGCCGTCTGGGTTTGTCAGATGGCGAAAGTAGCACTCTCGCGAAAGCCAGTCATTGGCCTATTTCAATAGCGTGGTGGTTGAGGTGTCGCGGCCTCATTACTTTTTAAACCAAAATCCTCGGATAATGTGCCGCCCTTACCGTCAGCGTAGTCGCGGGGTGTCGAAGGCGTCGCTGTATCTGGCTGCGTCTGCTCTGACGTAGCGTTAATGCCCGAAAAATCTAGGCTGGGCTGAATGGCGACATCACGAATCTCCCACTCCGCAGCGTCCTCTTTCAGCTGAAGTTCTAGCTGGTTTGCTTCATCGCGAATATTACCTAGCCGTTGATAGATTCCGGTCAAGTGGCTGCCCACGCTGCTTTTCATCTCGGCAATTTGATGTTCGCGTTCGAGTAGCTTTTGATGCATGGCAGCAGCCTCGCGCTGGCTTTTGCTGAATAGGCGGTAGCAGCCTAATCCAACAATCACACCGACGATAAAGCCGATAACGGCAAAAGTTAATGGTGAGCTTGCGTCCACAGTGTTCTCCCTGGCGCCTTGCATAAAGAGTTACGCTGCATTAGTTGGCAGCTTAAGAAATCAAACAGGCTGCCATTATAGGCGTCAGTCAGCCGGTTGGGTCAATCCACTCATGCGCTTAGACGACTCTGCGGGTATAATCACAGCTTTCTTAAGGTTGCCAGTGGTTGTGCTGGTTGCTGCCTTACATGTTGTGGGAGGCGATTGCATGTCATCAACATCTGCGAATAGGGCAATGTCCAAAACACGCCCGGCATCGCCTATTGAGCGCTATCGAGAGGACTTGGAGCGTGAAGATTTTCAATATGATGCTGCGCAAGAGTCGGCAGTAAAGCATTTGCAGCGGCTTTATGATGAACTTGTGGCTGCACCAACCACCGTGCCAAAAACAGTGGTCGCTAATAAAGGTTTGAAGTCCAAAGTGGCCGGCTTTTTAGGAAAAAAGCGCTCTTCCGCGGATAAACCGGCATTGCCTCAGGTTAGAGGGCTCTATTTTTGGGGTGGAGTAGGGCGGGGGAAAACGTATTTAGTTGATACCTTTTACGAATCACTCCCCTTTCCAGATAAAATGCGCACCCATTTTCATCGTTTTATGCAGCGTGTTCATAACGAGCTGTCACACTACAAAGGTGAAAAAAATCCACTCACGCTGATTGCTGGTAAGTTTGCCACCGAGGCGCGAGTAATTTGCTTTGATGAATTCTTTGTCAAAGATATTACCGATGCAATGATTCTTGCCAATCTACTTGAAGCTCTTTTTGAGCGTGGGGTCGTGCTTGTGGCAACCTCAAATATCGTGCCTGATGATTTGTATAAAGATGGTCTGCAGCGCGCACGTTTTCTGCCCGCCATCGAGCTGGTAAATCGCCACTGTGAGGTGGTTAACGTCGATTCAGGGGTGGATTATCGACTGCGAGCGCTCGAGCGTGCCGCCATTTTTCACTCTCCGCTGGATGAGGCGGCCGAGCATGAGCTTGCGCGTAGCTTTCGCGAGATAGCGGGCCATGAGGGTGAAGTAGATGCATCACTGGAGGTCAATCACCGAGTACTGAGTGCGCGCCGTTTGCATGATGACATCGCCTGGTTTGAGTTTCTTGAGCTATGCGACGGGCCACGCAGCCAAAATGACTATATTGAACTGGCCCGTGAGTTTCACACAGTGCTGGTCTCTAATGTGACATATATGGATGCCAAGAAGGATGATCAGGCGCGCCGTTTCATTAATATGGTAGATGAGTTTTATGATCGAGGTGTGAAGCTACTAATGTCGGCAGAAGTGCCAATTGAGCAGCTTTATAGCGATGGCAAGCTGACGTTTGAGTTCCAGCGTACTCTTTCCCGCCTGCAAGAAATGCAGTCAAAGGAGTACTTGGCATTGGCGCATAAACCCTAGCGGGCGAAGAGTCCCTTGCCCAAGTAAAAAAGTCACGATACGGCTTAACTTGTCGCTATCCTTACTGTAGAATGCCGCCTCGCTACATGTTGCTGGCTTAAACTGGCAACCAAAAAGAATAGGGATGGTGCTTCGCCGTATAACGGTGTGAGTCACCCAATACATTTAATCTGGTGATTTTATCCATGAAGACGTTCAGTGCTAAGCCGCAGTCCGTCCAGCGCGACTGGTATGTTGTCGACGCTAAGGACAAAACGCTCGGTCGCCTGGCAACCGAGATTGCTCGTCGCCTACGCGGCAAGCATAAGCCCGAATTTACCCCTCACGTTGATACCGGCGACTATATTGTTGTTATCAACGCAGAGAAAGTCCATGTGACCGGCAACAAGGCGAAGGCAAAAACCTACTACCGCCACACTGGTTACCCGGGCGGTCTGCGCTCTATGACATTCGACAAGATGCTTGATCATGCGCCCGAGCGCATCATTGAGTCAGCCGTTAAAGGCATGTTGCCGAAAGGTCCTTTGGGTCGCGCCATGTACACTAAATTAAAAGTGTACGCCGGTGCCGAGCATCCGCATGCTGCCCAACAGCCGCTTGAACTAGACATCTGAGGAAATCTTCGCCATGACACAGCAGTATTACGGTACCGGGCGCCGCAAGACTTCCACCGCTCGCGTGTTTATGAAGCCAGGCTCTGGCAAAATTACTGTCAATAACCAAGATCTAGACCTTTACTTTGGTCGTGTTACCGGTCGTATGGTTGTTCGCCAGCCGCTTGAGTTGACCGAAACGCTAAGCCAGTTTGACATTTTTGTGACTGTCGCTGGCGGCGGCGGTTCATCTCAGGCAGGTGCTATTCGTCACGGTATTACCCGTGCCCTGATGAACTATAATGAAGACCTGCGTCCTTCGCTGCGTGCCGCTGGGTACGTAACGCGTGATGCTCGTCAAGTTGAACGTAAGAAAGTCGGCCTGCGCAAAGCACGTCGTCGTCCGCAGTTCTCTAAGCGTTAATTCTTTACGCTATGCGGCAAAACGCCCAGGTCATCGACCTGGGCGTTTTTTATTGAAATATCAAAAAATTATATTGCTCGTACCACTATGGTCACGGGCGGTTGTTCTTGTGCATAGCGCTTTGTTTTTTTACCATAGAGCGTATTTGATATTCGTCGCCGCAAGACGCTTTTGCGGCGAAGCGGGTAAGCTGATGGGAGAAACCTGAAATGGCAGATAACGGCGTAAACAAAGGCCGACGCCGTTTCCTCGTAGGCGCCACCTCCGTTGTGGGAGCGGTAGGTGCTGTCGGGGTTGCGGTCCCCTTTGTGGCTTCTTGGCAGCCTAGTGCCAGGGCAAAAGCAGCGGGTGCTCCCGTTCAAGCGGATATATCCAGGCTTGAGCCAGGGCAACGTATGACCGTTGAGTGGCGTGGTCGTCCTATATGGATTATCAACCGCACGCCGGAGATGATTGAGCGTACTGAATCGCTGACCGGTGACCAGTTAGCTGATCCTGATTCGGAAGTGCCACAACAACCCCCCTACATTGATGGTGGGTTGCGGTCGATTCGACCTGAAATTGGTGTTCTGATTGGTATCTGTACGCACTTAGGTTGCTCGCCACTTTTTCGCCCTGAGCCTGATGCCGAGGGAGTCGGCGTCGATAATTGGCCGGGTGGTTTCTTCTGTCCTTGTCACGGCTCTCGCTTTGACTTAGCTGGTCGTGTGTTCAGTAATGTTCCTGCGCCGATTAACCTTGAGGTTCCACCCTACCGCTTTGAGAATGACGATATCATTGTCATCGGCGAAGATGAGGAGAGTGCCTAATGGGTAATCCGAATAAAGCTAAAGCGGAAAAGGGCCTCATGCGGTGGGTAGATGATCGCTTTCCTGCGACGCAAATGTGGCAAGAGCATCTATCTAAATATTACGCGCCGAAAAACTTCAACTTCTGGTACTTCTTCGGCTCCCTGGCGCTGCTGGCGCTGGTTAACCAAATCCTTACAGGGGTTTGGCTGACGATGAGCTTTAATCCCTCTGCGGAAGGTGCATTCGATTCTGTCGAGTACATCATGCGGGATGTGGAGTGGGGTTGGTTGATTCGCTATATGCACACCACCGGCGCCTCTGCCTTCTTTCTTGTCGTTTATCTGCATATGTTCCGTGGTCTGTTATACGGTTCTTACAAAGCCCCCCGCGAATTAGTGTGGGTCTTTGGCATGACGATTTACCTGGTACTGATGGCAGAAGCCTTCATGGGGTACCTGCTTCCTTGGGGCCAAATGTCCTATTGGGGTGCGCAGGTCATCATTTCGCTATTCTCTGCCATTCCCGCTATCGGCCCTGATTTGGCGCAGTGGGTGCGTGGCGACTTCCTGATCTCGGGTATTACTCTTAACCGCTTCTTCGCGCTGCACGTGGTGGCTCTCCCCATCGTTATTTTAGCGCTCGTTGTGCTACATATTATTGCCCTGCATGAAGTGGGTTCCAATAACCCAGATGGCATTGATATCAAGCAGAAGAAGGATGAAGCCGGTGTGCCGCTAGATGGGATTCCTTTCCATCCCTACTACACGGTTAAGGACCTTGTTGGCGTAGCAGTATTTCTGTTCGTTTTCTGTGTGGTGGTGTTCTACTTCCCAGAAGGCGGTGGGTACTTTATTGAGCGACCCAACTTTGATCAGGCGAACCCGCTGCAAACCCCTGACCATATTGCGCCCGTTTGGTATATGACGCCGTTCTACGCCATTCTTCGTGCGATTACCTTCTCGGTGCTTGGGTTAGAAGCTAAGTTCCTCGGCGTTATCTTTATGGGCGCGGCAATTGCAATATTGTTTGTGCTGCCCTGGTTGGATCGTAGTCCGGTGCGCTCTATGCGTTACAAAGGCTGGATATCGAAAGTGATGTTGCTGCTGTTTGCCATCAGCTTCGTTATTCTCGGTGTTTTAGGTGTATTACCATCAACCACAGGGCGAACCATTCTGGCGCAAACATGCACCGTGATTTACTTTGCCTTCTTTGTCTTGATGCCTATTTACACCAAGCTTGAGAAGACTAAACCCGTTCCGGAAAGGGTGACTGGCTAATGAAAAAGCATCTATTTGGACTCCTTTTCGCTTTAGTGCCAGTAACTGCGATGGCTGCAGGAGGCGCTAGTGTGCCTCACTCGATGGATCCTGATCTTCACGATCAAGCCTCGCTGCAAAATGGCATGAAACTCTATGTTAACTACTGCATGGGTTGCCACTCGCTTCAGTATCAGCGTTTTGCTCGTGCGGCAGACGATTTGGGAATGCCTCAGGGCCTGGTTGAAGAGAATCTGATTTTCTCGCCTGAATTGGCCTATAACGATCAGATGCATATCGCCATGGATAGTGGCGATGCAGAGAGCTGGTTTGGCGCACCGCCGCCCGATCTATCGCTTAAAGCGCGTGTGCGTGGAACCGACTGGATTTACTCCTATCTGCTCAGTTTCTATAAAGATCCCAGCCGTCCAACGGGTGTTAACAACACGGTCTTTGATCTGGTAGCAATGCCTAACGTGTTGGAGCCTTTGCAGGGCGTGCAAGAGCTGGTGTGTGCTGAAACTGACCATCCGGTTGAAGGACAAGAGCCGGATGCGTTGTCGGGTAAATATCAGTCTTGTGACGTGCTGCAAGTCACTGAGCCGGGTGAGCTTGAGCCTGCTGAGTTTGAGGAAGCGATGTATGATCTTACTAACTTCCTGGCATATGTCGGCGAGCCTTCCAAGCTACAGGCCCAGGCGCTGGCGCCTAAAGTGCTGATCTTTATTTTCATTTTTGGTGTGATTGCTTACCTGCTCAAGCGTGAGTACTGGCGAGATATCCACTAATTAGCAGTAGCTGATCGTCAGTAGGGCGCACGGTGTAAGCCGTGCGCCTTTTGCTTGTCAGTATGGCAAAGAAGCAAAGCAAGCTAGCTTCCCCTAAGGGCGTGCTGGCGTGTTATTATCCAAGATTGTTTTGAAGTGAGGGTGCTTTCATGGGTGTTGTGGCCAAGCGGTCGTCGATGATTTTTTACTCAGGTAGTGATGATCATTTCAGTCATCGTGTGCGCATTGTGCTGGCCGAAAAGGGGGTTGCCGTTGATATCGTCGATGTTCTCGACGAAAAACCACCCGAAGAGCTAGCAGACCTCAATCCGTACAACAGTGTGCCAACGCTGTTAGATCGTGACTTGGTGCTTTATGAGTCCAAAGTCATGATGGAGTATCTGGATGAGCGTTTTCCGCATCCTCCGCTGCTGCCTGTTTACCCAGTGGCGCGTGCGCAAAGTCGTCTATGGATGCATCGCATTGAGCGTGAGTGGTGCCCAATGGTCGATCAGATTCGCAGCGGTGGTAAAAAAGAAGCGGATAAAGCGCGTAAAGAGCTGCGCGAAAGCTTAATTGGCATATCGCCGATTTTTGAAGATATGCCATATTTCATGAGCGAAGAATTTACGCTCGTGGATTGCTGTTTAGCGCCTGTGCTGTGGCGTTTGCCGGATCTCAACATTGAGTTGCCAGAAAAGCAGGTCAAACCGTTGCTGGCATACATGTCGCGAGTATTCGAGCGTGAAGCGTTTAAGGCCTCTTTAAGTGAGCGTGAAAAAGAGATGCGCGCTTGAATTCATACGGCTCCTGGTTGCTGGTTTAAGGCAGGGAGCCTTACTTGTAAGGAGGAGGGAGTCTAGATGAAATCGAGTCGGCCCTATCTCGCCCGAGCGCTTTATGAATGGCTGCTGGATAATGAATTAACGCCTTATCTGGTCGTTGATGCGACGTTGCCTGGAGTAGAAGTGCCTCGTCAGTTTGTTCAGAATGGCCAGATTGTTTTGAACGTGGCACCGACCGCTGTGCGTGATCTATTTATGGAGAATCAGGCGATAGGCTTTAACGCGCGCTTCGGTGGGCAGCCTATGCAAGTGATGATCCCTATCCCCGCGTTAATTGCTATTTATGCTCGTGAGAACGGCACTGGCATGGTGTTTGGTCATGAGCCTGAGTTGAATGATGCCGATGAGTCCTTAGGTAGTATTGAGGATGAAGATAAGGCATTTTCGAAGCCTGAGCTGTCGATCACTGAGCCTGTTACTGAAAAGGGCGGCGGTGATTCAAATGCATCAAGCGAAGATGCTGATAAAGGGGCACAAGCGATGAGCAAGGCGAAGAAGAAACCAACCCTGCGTGTCGTTAAATAGGTCCTGGTATTTCCATAAAAAAGCCTCGCTCATTTGGGCGAGGCTTTTTAACGCCTGTACATCACGCTAGCGTGATGTTTAGTCGATGTAATCAAATACTTTAACAATCCGCTGTACGCCGCCAACGGACGAGGCTGCATTGACAATGCGATCCGCTTCTTCGCGAGTGACGCGGCCCATTAGGTATACACTGGCGTTTTCAGTGGTTACTTTTAGCTTTGATGAGTCGATGCGGTCATTCGTCGCCAGGTGACTAATGACATTGGTGGTTAACCAAGTATCAGCCAGGCGCTGACTGGCCGGAAGGCGAGCGGCAATGGTGAGCTCATTGTGCACTTTACTAACGCCGCGCAGGTTGCCCGTCACTTCGCCTGCCATATTGCGAAGTTCTTCGCTAGGCACTTGTCCCACCAGTAGTACAACGCCGTTATAGCTATGGGCACGAATGCGGGCGTCGCCTAGTCGTGCGTCGGCGCGCTTCAATGCATCATCAACTTCACGCTCAATCGTCGCATCAACGGCTTCTACATCTTCGCTACGTTGGGCGTAGTTGGATTGATTTGAGGCTGAATTGTTGGCACAGCCAGTGACAAAAATTACCGCGCAAAGCGCCGCGGCCATGAAGCCACGAGAGGAGAGGCGTTGGGTCATCGGTAAGGCTCCTTGATGTTGCAGTTAAGCATTCAGTGAAAGACATTGTTTGTAAGGACTTAGTTCGTGGTGCTTTCATTAGGCGTTTAAGCGCTACCAAACAACTGTTCGTCGATAAGGTCGCATAGACAGTGAATCACCAGAAGGTGAACCTCTTGAATGCGGGCCGTCGAGGTGGCGGGTACGCGAATTTCACAATCGTCTTGTCCTAATAGTGACGCCATGTCACCGCCATCGCGGCCAGTCAGAGCGACAACGGTCATTTCGCGATCATGGGCTGCTTGAATGGCTTGTACAATATTGCCCGAATTGCCGCTGGTTGAAATAGCCAGCAGCACATCACCCGGTTGCCCTAAGGCGCGGATCTGTTTTGAAAACACCTCGTTATAGCTGTAGTCATTGGCAATAGAGGTGAGTGTGGAGGTGTCGGTCGTCAGTGCTAATGCCGGAAGGCTTGGCCGCTCACGCTCAAAGCGGTTTAGCAGCTCAGAGGAGAAATGCTGGCTGTCACCGGCACTGCCGCCATTGCCGCATGCAAGAATTTTCCCTTCGCTAACAAGGCATTGCACCATCATTTGGCTTGCCACTTCAATAAAAGGTGGAAGCACTTCGCTGGCATACGTTTTGGTGTCGATGCTGGCGTTAAAGTGGCCAAGTATACGAGATTGAAAGTCCATCAGGGCTTCCTGGTTGTAGAGTCAAAAGGCATCAAAAGCAGCTTTCACCCAGTGAAAATCGAGATCGGGTGACTTGCCCGTAATCGCCAGGATATCAAAGCGGCATGGCGATGAAAGCCCGCCGCGGGCGATATATAGCCTTGCTGCACGCACTAGTCGCTGCTGCTTCTGGTGGGTAATAGTTTCCAGCGGATGTCCGTAGCGCGTCGTTGTGCGGTGTTTGACCTCGACAAAGACAAGAATATCGCCATCTCGCATTATCAAGTCAAGTTCGCCCCCTTTCACGTGATGATTCTGAGTGACGAGAACGAGGCCTTGCTGACACAGCCATTGAGCAGCAATTTGCTCAATGGCGGCACCGCGGGCACGAGCAGTTTGGGCGTTATTCGCCACTGTCTTCCATGCCGGGGATTAAAATGGGCGATGGAACGCCGTTCTGGAATTTTGCCCAGGGCAGTTCACGGTAAATACGTCCGTCGTCGTTTAAGTACAGCTTGCCGGTACTGCCGTTCAAGCCGTTAAGTTGGGCCAGATTTGAGAAGCGAATGGCCAGCTCGTAAGCATCAACACCCATTGCCATTAAGCGGAACATGGACGCATCAGATTCATCGCTTAAGCTCTGATAGGTTGATGCAAAGGGAAGAGCCTCTTCACCGCCAACCGCGGCGTCCGGGATTTGCCAAGGAATATCTACAAACATCACGTCATTAAGATCTTGGTCGAGACGAGTTTGCAGGCGTCCCTCATGCAAATGAGACGTGGCGTAAATGGGTAGGTTGGGCGCGTAGTAGTAGTCCATGGTAGGCGGTACTTGACGCGCATATTCCGGTAAAGCGAGCAGGAAGAGGGCGTCAATATTATTTAAACGAGCGCGTTCACCGCTGACGTTAAGAGCGGTTTTAACGGCGTTAGATACCGAGCTACTAGGGTTATAACGTACGGCATTGGTGATTTCTCCCCCCTGGCTGTGCCACTCATTCCAAAAAGCTTCACCGACTCGGCGTCCCCAGCCGTTGTCGGGCACCATCATGGACATCTGGCGGTGGCCGTCTTGCCAGGCGCGACGAGCGGCTTGACGGGCTTCATCCTCAGCTGAAAGGCCGTATTGGAAAAGCCGTTGAGCTTGATTGTTGTCGCCATTGCCATAGTTGAGCGCAAGAGTGGGCAGGGGTACGCTGTCGCGCTGTTCAAGCTGAGTGACTTGATCTTTATCTAGTGGGCCAATCATTAGCTGAGCATTCATCTGTTGAGCGCGATCATATAGCTCATCCAGTGAGTAACGCGACGCGTCAAGGAAGCTTAACTCGACATTGCCACCTTTAACTTGGTGATGCTGGCGCATGGCGGTGGCGATGGTGTTGGCAACGCTGCTTAGCGGGCCTGATTCGGGCAGGGCTACCACGATACGACGTATATCCTGACCTTCAAGCTCAGGCAGTGCGACCTTGACAGCCCCCGGCTGGTCAAGCGCTTCGCGTGCCCAGCTCTGGCGCTCCTCAAGCGTTTGTTGCTGGTTCGCTTGCATCGGTAGTTCGTCGTCCAATACTTGAGTGGCGCGCAGCACTGAGCGTGGCTCATCTAAAGCTCGGGCCAGTTCGGAAAATAACAGCGCCCAACGCACGCGATCAGGCTCTGATAACAGGCTTTCATCAATGCCACCTGCGGTCTCAAAGGCTTTTTCACGCTCACCTTGTTTAGCCAAGATATTGGCCGCTTCCAAGCGCGTTCTGGCTGCTTGCTCCGGCGCCTGTTGTTCCGCTTGGCTGAGTAGCTGACCTGGGTCTTCAGCAGGCACGCGGTCCACCACGCTTGGCGGCTGCATCGCACAGCCAGCAACGAGAAATGCCACAAGGGTCGCGGCGAGTAAGCCACGTAATGACTGTTTCATGTATCCTTCCTTAAGTTTCCATTTGCGCTGTCGCTGCTTGCCAGCGATTGCCGAGGCCACTGCACAAGCATAGCGCACCGGCAGAGCAAGCCATCAACGAATTGAGAATCAACAATGACAGACCATAATCCGGGCACATTGTACGTGGTTGCCACGCCAATTGGGAATTTGGACGACTTAACGACTCGTGCCGTAAAGGTGTTAAGCCAAGTAACGCGGATTGCGGCTGAAGATACGCGCCACAGTGGACGCCTGCTGGCGCACTTGGGGCTAAACAAGCCCATGCTCTCATTGCATGAACACAACGAAGCGCGTCGGGTGGAAACCTTGGACGGGTATCTTGCCGCAGGCGAGGATATTGCCTTAATCAGTGACGCAGGGACACCGTTGATTAGTGATCCTGGCTTTGTATTGGTGCGCGAACTGCGGGCGCGCAATCGGCATATCGTGCCCATCCCGGGCCCCTGCGCGCTGATTACCGCGCTTTCGGGAGCGGGTCTACCCACCGATAAGTTTGTGTTTGCCGGGTTTTTGCCCGCCAAGCCAGGCGCTCGACGCCAAGCGCTAGAGGGTTGGAAAGCCCGTGAAGAGACACTGGTATTTTATGAATCGCCGCATCGTATTGTGCATACCCTTGAAGCGTTGCAGGAGCAAATGGCCGGGCGGGATGTTGTGTTAGCCCGCGAGCTGACCAAAACCTTCGAAACTTTTTTGCACGGGACGCCCGAGAGCTTGCTTGCGCAGTTAGCTGCTGATCCTAATCAAGCTCGCGGCGAATTTGTCGTGATTGTAGCCGGGGCACCCCCGGTTGAGCAGGGCGAGCATCAGGATATATCAGCTAGTGCCTTATTAGAGGCGCTGCTGTTGGAGGGCGTGGGAGTTAAGCAGGGTGCTGCCATCGCCGCGCGAATGCTCGGTGGTCGCAAGCAAGTTTGGTATGCTCGTTTGCAAGCAATTAAAGGCGAGCATTGAGGCAAATCGAGGGCACTGGTATGCTTGCCGCCGGAGTTGGCCAGACAGTCGCCGCTGATACCCCTTAAAAGGTATCGGGGGAGGAAAGTCCGGGCTCCATAGGGCAGAGTGCCAGGTAACGCCTGGGCGGTGCGAGCCGACGGAAAGTGCAGCAGAGAGTAGACCGCCTAAGTCCCTGAAATAAACCTCAGGGGCCGGTAAGGGTGAAAGGGTGCGGTAAGAGCGCACCGCGCGCCTGGTAACAGTGCGTGGCATGGTAAACCCCACTCGGAGCAAGACCAAATAGGGACCCAATGGCGTGGCCCGCGCTGGGTCCGGGTAGGTTGCTTGAGCGCTGTGGTAACGCAGCGCCTAGAGGAATGGCTGTCCACGACAGAACCCGGCTTATCGGCCGACTCCCCCATTTCCACATCAGGGCGTGCATGCACGCTCTTTATTACGTTGTTCCTAACATCTTGTGTGAGAAAAAAATGTCTTCTCCTGACGCTGAACAGGTTGCTTCCCGCTTTCGCCATACCAGCGTACTACTGGAGGGTGCTGTTGATGCCCTGGTGCATGATGACCAAGGTATCTATTTAGACGGTACTTTCGGGAGAGGCGGCCACTCACGGGTAATTCTTGATCGTTTGGGCGAGCAAGGTCAGTTGCTCGCCATGGACCGCGATCCCCAAGCCATTGCCGCAGCGACTGACATTAATGATCCGCGCTTTCAAATTACTCAGCGTGAGTTTGCTCAGCTTGCCGAGTTTGCCCGTGAACAAGGCGTTTTCGGGAAGCTCTCCGGCGTATTGCTTGATGTCGGCGTTTCTTCCCCACAGCTTGATGATCCCGAACGCGGCTTTAGTTTTATGCGTGATGGCCCGCTGGATATGCGTATGGATCCGACTCAAGGCCAGAGCGTTGCTGAATTCCTTGCGCGTGCCAGTGAAGCTGATATTGCCTATGTATTTAAAACCTATGGTGAAGAGCGCTATGCCAAGCGTCTAGCCCGTGCTGTGGTGACTCGCCGAGTCGAGAAGCCATTTACCCATACGGTCGATTTAGCTGAAGTGCTTAAAGTTGCCCATCCCGCCTGGGAAAAAGGTCGCCACCCTGCCACGAAAGCATTTCAAGGGCTGCGTATATTTGTCAACGGGGAGCTTGAGCAGTTAGACAGTGCGCTTGATGCGGCGCTCGAGGCGCTTGCCCCCGGGGGGCACTTAGTGGTTATTAGTTTTCACTCGCTGGAAGATCGTCGCGTGAAGCGTTTTATCCGCCATCACGTTCGCGGTGACACGGATCTTCCGCGCGGGGTACCTATTCGCGATGATCAATTGAATAGGCGCCTTGAGGCGCTAGGTAAAGGCGTGCGGCCAAATGAGGCAGAGGTGGATGCCAACCCTCGCTCGCGAAGTGCCGTCATGCGCGCCGCACGCAAGCGGATGTAATCACGGATGTCATCACAGATGTAATCACGGATGTAATCATGAGCATGGATCGGATTGAGCAGTGGACAACCACGCTACGCACCGAGTGGCCTTTCAAACTGCGTTTACACCCCTGGCCAGTGGTGATTAGTTTGCTATTTTTACTCTGCATGGCCTCTGGGTTAGGCGTGGTCATCACTACTCATATGACACGGGTTCAATTTGCTCAACTGCAGCAGCTAGAGCAAGAGGAGAACCAGCTGCAAACAGAGTGGGGGCAGCTGCTGCTTGAGGAGGGCGCATGGTCAACGCCTGCCCGTATTGAAAAAATTGCCACTGAGCGCCTGGGCATGCGAATCCCCGATGTCCATGATGTTGAGGTGATTCGGCCATGAGAGGTGAGCGTCGAGGAGGCACCTCCCGCCAGGCGCCGATTGCGCCCGCTTTGGGCGGCGGACGGTTTGTGTTTATCTTGCTTGCGATTGGCTTGGCGTCGGCTATCTTAATCGGCCGTATTACCCTTCTTCAGGTTATTGATAGACCCTTTCTACAAAGCCAGGGCGACGCCCGTACTCTCCGCCACGAAACAATCCCCGCACACCGCGGTATGATTACTGATCGTAATGGCGAGCCGTTGGCGATTTCCACACCTGTCGTGACCATCTGGGCCAATCCACAAGAATTGCCCGAGGATGCTATTCAGCGCGTTATGTTAGCCCAAGCACTGGGTATGTCATTAGGTGATTTTGAGGCGCGGGTAGCGCGTTTTAGCGAGCATGAATTCATGTATTTGCGGCGCCAGATGACCCCCGCGGCGGCCCAGCAGATTCTTAACCTGCGCACGCCCGGTGTTTACCCGCAGCGTGAATATAAACGCTACTATCCTGCCGGTGAGGTCGCCGCCCAACTGCTGGGGGTGACCAATGTTGATGATGTCGGTCAGGAGGGGTTAGAGCTCTCTTACCAGCCTTACCTAGCGGGACGTCCAGGTCAGCGGCGGGTTATCAAGGATCGCCGTGGTCGCTTGGTGCGCGAGCTGGGTGTCATTAATGAAGCCCAGCCGGGGGGGGAGCTGACCCTCTCCATTGATCAGCGTATTCAGTATATGGCCTATCGGGAGCTACGCGCTGCGGTGGCCGAGAATGAGGCTGACGGAGGCGTGTTGGTGATGATGGATGCCCGCACGGGAGAGGTGTTGGCCATGGCTAACTTGCCCTCTTACAACCCTAATAACCGAGCAGGGCTTGATCCACGTGGGTTACGTAACCAGGCGTTGGTCGATGTATTCGAGCCGGGCTCGGTGATGAAACCGCTGGCCATGGCCGCCGTATTAGAGAGTGGCGTGGTGGATCGCGACGCTATCGTGGACACCTCGCCGGGCTGGATGCGGCTTGATCAGTTCACCATCCGTGATTTCCGTAATTATGGTGACCTGGATTTGGCTGGCATTCTGGAGCACTCTTCGAATGTCGGGATGTCACGACTGGCGTTGAGGTTGAGCGACACGGCTATTTGGGAAAAGTATAATCAGTTAGGGTTAGGGCAAGCGCCTGGCACTGGTTTTCCTGGTGAGTCCACCGGCAGCCTGCCGGCACCGGTTCGTTGGTCCCGCAGCGAGCGAGCGACGCTCTCCTATGGTTACGGTCTGTCTGTGTCCGCGGTCCAACTGGCCAGTGCCTACACTGCGTTAGCCAATGATGGTGTGCGTTTACCACCCTCGCTACTGCGTCTTTCCGAACCGCCTCAAGGCATCCCTGCGATAGAGCCCTCGGTTGCCAATGATCTGTTGCAGATACTGGAAACCTCAGTGGCGGCCTATACCGGCGGGCGGCGAGCCCGTGTCGAGGGCTATCGCGTCGGGGGTAAAACGGGCACAGTGCGTAAAATAGGCCAACAGGGCTATACCACCGATGCGTATCGCAGTGTTTTTGCAGGCATAGCGCCTATTTCTGATCCACGTATTGTCACGGTAGTGATGATTGATCATCCCAAAGCTGGCGAGTTTTATGGTGGTGCTGTCGCTGCCCCGGTTTTTTCCAGTGTGACGGGTAATGCATTGCGCTTGCTGGACGTTCCGCCAGATCACGATGCAGAGTAGTTTTTTAAAGGAGATTTCATGACGCTGAGTCCAGTCGATGTGACGACGGCACTTGCACAAGTATGGCCTAAGTCACCGCTGCCCGCAGACCTTCCTGAACTTCCGGATCGTGTGCGCATTGAAATGGATTCCCGCAAGCTTCAAGCGGGCGATATTTTTGTGGCAGTGCCGGGCAGTCAGCGTGATGGTCGAGACTTTATCGAGCAAGCGCTTGAGGCTGGCGCTGCCCTTGTATTAGCGCAGGGTGCCCACGGTGATGTGCTGCTGGAAGGTCGTGTGCTGAAGCTGCCACACCTTTCGATGCGTTTAGGTGAGTTAGGTCGAGCTTTGTTTAAAGTACCTAACGATATTGAAGTGATCGGCGTGACCGGTACCAATGGTAAGAGCTCGGTCACCCACTATATTGCGGCCCTCAGCGAGGCGTTGGGCACCCCAACAGGCTTGGTAGGTACGCTGGGCGTTGGCCGCCCCGGTGAGTTGCGTGATAGTGGTCTAACCACGCCGGGTTCCTTAGCGCTTCAATCAACGCTGGGTGAGCTTGCCAGTCAAGGGGTGCGTCGTGTGGCTCTTGAAGCTTCTTCCCATGCCCTTGATCAGCATCGTTTAGAAACGGTAAATGTCAGCGTGGGCGTGTTTACCAATCTGACTCGCGACCATTTGGACTACCACGGTAGTATGGCTGCCTATGCGGCATCCAAAGCGAAGCTTTTCCGGCGCTCTGAGCTCAGCCTGGCGGTAGTTAATGGGGATGACCCCTTAGCGCGTTTAATGCTGGCAGGTTGCAACAGCAACGTGCGTGTACTGGCGACGGGCAAAGATGAGGCCGTTACATTGCGCGTGCTGGACTGGCAGCCATCTGAGCAGGGTCAGCAGGCCATGATCGCGACTCCCGATGGCGAGAAAATGCTCAGTTTAGGTTTAATGGGGCGTTTTAACTTAGATAACGTGCTACTGGCGATGGCCGTACTGTATGGGTTAGGTGAATCACTCGATCAACTCTTCTTGGCCGCCTCTTCGCTTACGCCGGTACATGGGCGTATGGAACTCTATCGTGATGCTAATGCACCCAGCGTCATCGTTGATTATGCCCATACACCTGATGCTCTGCATAACGCACTGAAAGCGCTGCGAGCCCACTTGGGCGATGCAGGCGAATTGTGGTGCGTCTTTGGCTGTGGTGGCGAGCGCGATACCGGTAAGCGAGCCGAAATGGCTAACGCCGCAGAGCCGTTGGCAGATCATATTATCATTACCGACGATAATCCCCGACATGAACCCGCTGAGCAAATCCGTCAACAGATTTTGTCCGGTTTTTCTGACGACGCGAAGCCTATTGAAATTGGCGAGCGGCGCAAGGCCGTAGCGACCGCAATTCAACAAGCCACCGCCCAGGATGTCGTGCTAATTGCCGGCAAAGGTCATGAGGCATATCAGGATATCAAAGGGGTGCGCCATGCTTATGCCGATAGCGAAGAGATCCAGCGCGCCTTTGCCGCCCGGAGACGTCAATAATGCGCTGGGCTCTTGGTGAAATTGCCTCGGTTCTGTGCATTGAGGCGCCCAGTGAAAATGAACAGCTCTGCATAAATTCAGTAGTGACCGATAGTCGCAAAATTACCCCAGGGTGCCTGTTTGTTGCGCTAAAGGGGCCTAATTTTGACGGTCATGATTTTGTTGAACACGCGCTTGAGTTTGGCGCTGCGGCGGCGGTGGTCGCTGCCCCCATAGCGTGCGATTTACCCCAATTGGTATGCCCTGATACACGCCTAGCGCTAGGGCTACTTGCTGGCGCGCATCGGCAAACGTGGCAGGGTCCTTTGGTGGCGATAACCGGCAACAGTGGTAAAACGACCGTTAAGGAGATGTGTGCTGCCCTGTTGGCGCCACTAGGCAGCGTGTTAGCCACCCAGGGTAATTTGAATAATGATTTTGGTGCGCCGCTGACATTATTGAGATTGCAGCCGGATCATCAAGCCGCAGTGATAGAGCTCGGCGCTAATCATTTAGGTGAAATTGCCTGGACAGCCCCATTGGCAAAGCCTGATGTGGCGATTATTACCAATGTCACCGGAGCCCATGTGGGTGAATTCGGCGGCATGGGGCAGATCGCTCAGGCGAAAAGCGAGCTGCTTGCCGGGCTGAGCGAGCAGGGCACGGCCATTGTGAACCGCGATGATCACTACTATTCGTTTTGGGCTGCACGTGCTGCTCCAGGGCGAGTCGTTAGCTTTGGCTTTCACCCCCAGGCGGACGTGAGCGCCTCAGCGCTTTCCTGTGATCCGCAAGGGCGGTATGCTTTCACGCTAATGCATCAGGGCCGAGCGCTGGGCCGCGTGCGTTTGCCGCTTCTTGGCAAGCACAATGTCAGCAATGCGTTGGCCGCTGCAGCCGCGGCATTAACGCTAGGTGTGGCGGAAGAGCAGGTCGTGGTTCGTCTTGAGGCCCTAAAAGCGCTAACGGGTCGGTTGACAGTAGTGCCTGGCTTGCGAGGCGCCAGCTTGCTTGATGATACCTATAATGCCAACCCGGGGGCGGTCAAAGCGGCACTGGATACTCTGGCGAGCTGCCCACCCCCCCGCTGGTGTGCGCTTGGGGCGATGGGCGAGCTAGGAGACGACTCCGCAGCGCTGCACGCAGAAGTTGGCCGCTATGCCGCCGAGCTTGGCATTGATGAATTTTTAACGCTGGGCGATGACGCGCGTGCCGCCAGCGAAGCCTTTGGTCGTGGGCTGCATTTTAACGATCACGAGGCGCTAACGCGTCATGTCATTAATACTTTGCCGCCGGACACCACATTGTTGGTGAAAGGGTCGCGCAGTGCGGGCATGGAACATGTCGTCAATGCACTGCGCTCGGATGAAATAAGGTAAACGCCGTTCATGTTACTTCACTTGGCGAATTTTCTGTCGCAGTACCAATCTGATTTTCAGGTCGTTAATTATTTAACTCTGCGTGTGATTTTAGGCGCCCTCACATCATTGATGCTCTGCTTATGGCTAGGGCCATGGATGATTCGGCGTTTAGTCGAAGGCCAAATCGGTCAATCCGTGCGCGACGACGGCCCGCAGTCCCACCTTTCCAAGGCAGGTACCCCGACCATGGGCGGGGCGATGATACTGTTGGCCATTGCCATGAGTACTTTGCTATGGGGTGACTTAACCAACCTCTATATCTGGGTGGTGCTGGGGGTCACGCTAGGTTTTGGTGCCATTGGCTGGGTGGATGATTACCGCAAGGTGGTCGAGAAAAACCCGCGCGGTTTGCCAGCCCGGTGGAAGTATTTCTGGCAATCAGTCGTAGGCTTGGGAGCCGCTGTACTCCTCTATCTAACTGCCTCCACGCCGGTTGAAACCAGTTTGTTGGTGCCGCTATTTAAGGAAGTGGCTCTGCCGCTGGGCGTTTTTTATATCGTGCTTACCTACTTTGTCATTGTAGGTAGCTCCAATGCGGTTAATTTAACCGATGGTCTTGATGGCTTGGCCATTATGCCTACGGTATTGGTCGCCATGGGCCTGTCGGTGTTTGCGTATGCGAGTGGCAATACCGTGTTTGCCGAGTACCTGCATATTCCATTCATTGCAGGAACCGGTGAACTGGCAGTGTTTTGCGCCACTATTGCGGGCGCGGGGCTTGGCTTCTTGTGGTTTAACACTTATCCCGCTCAGGTCTTTATGGGTGATGTGGGGGCCTTGGCGCTAGGGGCTGCTTTGGGTGTAGTCGCAGTGATCGTGCGTCAGGAGGTCGTGCTGTTTATCATGGGGGGTATTTTTGTCATGGAAACCGTATCGGTTATTCTTCAGGTGGGCTCCTACAAACTCACCGGTCGGCGCATCTTCCGAATGGCGCCATTGCATCACCACTATGAATTGAAGGGTTGGCCTGAGCCGCGGGTAATCGTGCGTTTTTGGATCATTACCGTGGTGCTGGTGCTGCTCGGCCTCGCAACGCTCAAGGTTCGTTAATGAATGTGCGTTGATGCCAATGGCCAAAAGTGGGTCGACGGGTCGAGAGCATGAGGCGAGAGGAAACCGGTGATGGTTCGAGTTGCTAAAGGATTAACGCTAGTGGTAGGGCTGGGGCTGTCGGGTCGAGCGATATGCCGCCATTTGAGCCGCTTAAAAGTGCCCTACATGGTAGCGGATACACGTGCCGAACCTCCGGGGTTGGATGACTTTAAAGCCGCTCATCCCGGTGTTGAAATTCACTGTGGCCCGTTAACGTCACTGGAGCTGTGTGACGTTGAAGAGGTCGTGGTTAGCCCTGGTCTTGATCCGAGAATGCCTGGCTTGATACAGCTGGCGGAACAACTAAACCCGCGCACAGGCGAACCGATGGTGGTGGGCGAGATGGCTCTGTTTGTACGTGCCGTTAACGCCCCCATCGCCGCTATTACCGGATCCAATGCCAAGTCAACAGTCACTTCGTTGCTGGGAGAAATGGCTGCTGCTGCCAGTGTTAATGCGGCGGTGGGAGGGAATCTTGGCACCCCCGCGCTGGATCTGTTGGCCAGCCATCCCGATGCCGCGCTCTATATCTTAGAGCTTTCAAGCTTTCAGCTTGAAATGACACCCCACTTGAATGCCCGTTGTGCTGCCTTTCTTAACTTATCCGAAGACCACCTGGATCGTCATGGCGATATGCACGGCTATCGTGCCGCCAAACAGCGTATTTTTATGGGTGCCGAGCATGCCGTGGTGAATGCCGATGATCCTAATACGTGGCCTGAATATCCCGTCGACCAAGTGACTTACTTTACGCAAGCAGCCCCAAAGGGGAGCGAGTGGGGGCTGGCGCTTCACCATGCGAAGCTGACGTTAATGCAAGGCTCGACCCCTTGGTTGGCTATTGATGAGTTAAAAATGGTTGGCCAGCACAACTATCTCAATGCTTTGGCAGCACTGGCTATGGGGCAGGTGTTGGGCTTTGCAGCTGAGCCCATGTGCAGCGTGCTGCGCGAATTTAACGGCTTGGAGCACCGCAGTGAAGTCATTGCCCAGATTAATGGTGTCACCTGGGTCAATGATTCGAAAGGTACCAACGTAGGCGCCACCTTAGCGGCCATTAATGGCATTGGTTCTACTCTGAAAGGACGTTTGATTTTACTCGCGGGAGGGATTGGCAAAGGCGCAGACTTTAGCCCGTTGGCCAAACCCTTAGCAGCCAGCGCGCGCCACGTGCTGTTGTTTGGCAGAGACGCTCAGCGGCTGGCCGAAGCGCTGCATGGGCATGTAACGACCCAGCAAGTTGACGATTTAACCCAGGCCATGCAGGCCGCGTTTGAACTCGCCCAGCAGGGTGACTGTGTGCTGCTGTCACCCGCCTGTGCAAGCCTGGATCAATTTGCCAATTACCCAGCGCGCGGCGAGGCGTTCCGCCGCTGGGTGCTGGATAAAGCATCGACTTCAGCCGGGGAAGTGCTATGAGCCGACTTCAGCGTCTTCGCACGACTCTGACCACCCGTGACATGCCTTGCGATGTTTGGCTAATAATGGCAGCGGTAGCCTTGGCGGGCTTAGGCTGGGTTATGGTAAGTTCGGCATCGATTGGGTTGTTGGAAGATACCTATCACTACTCGCGTCAGCATGGCGTTTTCCTGGTGCTTGCCATCATCGCCTGTATATTTATGCTCTGCGTGCCGCTTGAAGTGTGGCGCCAAAACGCAGCGCTAATTCTACTCGCTGCTATTTTTCTATTGGTGTTGGTGCTGATTGTTGGTCAGGAGATCAATGGTAGTAAGCGCTGGATAGCATTGCCGGGGCCATTGCCGAGTTTACAGGTCTCCGAATTTGCCAAAGTCGGGCTGATTTTCTATATGGCGGCGTTTATGTCGCGTTTTACCTACGATTTGCGTCGCCGAGCGTTCAGCATGTGGCGCCCACTGGCCGTGCTGGCCGTGCCGATTGGGCTGCTATTTTTAGCACCTGATTTCGGCGGGATGGTGGTGTTTACCGTCTGCGTGATTGGCATGCTGATGATGTGTGGGGCCTCGCTGGTGCTGCTGGTTGGTAGCGGGTTGCTGCTTGGCTCTGGGGCGGTAGTGATGGTGCTGATAGAACCCTACAGGCTTGCTCGGTGGACCAGTTTTTTAGACCCCTGGGCCGATCAGTTTGCGACCGGCTATCAGTTAACCCAGGCGTTAATTGCCTTCGGGCGGGGTCATGTAACGGGCACTGGCTTGGGTAACAGTGTGCAAAAACTGCATTACCTGCCCGAAGCGCATACCGACTTTATCTTTGCTGTGATCGCTGAAGAGTTGGGTATGATCGGCGCGATTATCGTCGTGATGTTGTTCACGTTGTTTATTGCCCGCGCTATGTGGATAGGGCGCAAAGCTGAGTTAGCAGGGCATCTATTTGGCGCTTATGTCAGCTACGGAATCGGCTTTGTCGTAGCCGCCCAGGCGTTTATCAACATGGCGGTAAGTTCCGGGCTGCTGCCGACCAAAGGGCTAACGCTGCCGCTGATGAGCTATGGCGGCTCTAGCCTGCTAGTGACAGGCATAATGGTGGGGCTACTGCTGCGCACGGATGCTGAAACACGTCATCGTCCCCGACGCGCGTCCACCCCCTATAAATCGCGCCATGAACCGCGTTTATCGTAACGCTATGCCGCTTGATGCTATCAGGAGTTTGATGTGAAGACTGACGTTAGGCGACGAGTGTTGATAATGGCCGGCGGCACCGGCGGCCACGTGTTTCCTGCTCTTTCACTTGCTAAAGCATTGCAGGCGCAGCAGGTAGACGTAGAGTGGCTAGGAAGCCCTAGGGGAATTGAAAATCGCTTGGTGCCCGATGCAAATATTACCCTTCATACCATTGCGGTTAGCGGACTGCGCGGCAATGGTTTGACGGGCTGGCTTAAAGCGCCACTAAACCTAAGTCGTGCGATTTTGCAGGCCCGCGCCGTTATGCGTGAATTTAAACCCCATGTGGTAGTTGGTTTGGGGGGCTTCGCCAGTGGCCCAGGCGGCTTGGCAGCCTGGTTGATGCGTGTGCCTCTGGTTATCCACGAGCAGAACGCTGTCGCGGGGCTGACAAATCGCGTTTTATCTCGCCTGGCTAAGCGTACCTATGCCGCTTTTCCAGACGCATTTGGCT
Organism: Vreelandella sp. ssv; assembly: GCF_059448525.1. Taxonomy (NCBI): domain Bacteria; kingdom Pseudomonadati; phylum Pseudomonadota; class Gammaproteobacteria; order Oceanospirillales; family Halomonadaceae; genus Vreelandella; species Vreelandella sp. ssv. The sequence goes on from NZ_CM182545.1 coordinate 1,558,918, forward strand.
CTCGGGCAGAAGTGATTGGCAACCCTGTGCGTGACGATATTGCCACCTTGGGCAGTTCGCCACGGGATGCTAAAACACTTGCCGTTCGTCCCCTTCGCTTACTGGTGGTGGGAGGCTCATTAGGGGCCGTGGCTCTTAACGAGCGCTTAGCACCAGCGCTGGCTGCACTGCCTATTGAACAGCGTCCTGAGATCCGCCATCAGGCGGGCAAAGATCGTGATATTGCCACTGCCGAAAACTATCAGCAGCATGGCGTAAAAGCTGACGTTAGCTCCTTTATTGATGATATGGCTGCGGCCTACGAGTGGGCCGATTTAGTGGTGTGCCGTTCTGGCGCGCTCACCGTTGCGGAGTTAGCCGCAGCCGCTAAGCCTGCGTTATTGGTGCCCTTTCCTTTTGCCGTCGATGACCATCAACGGATCAACGCCCAAGTGTTGGTCAAAGCAGGTGCTGCAAAGTGCGTTGTTCAGTCTGAGCTGACCGTTGAGCGTTTAAGCGAATTTTTAAATGAGTTGCTCGTCCCCAACACCCTAGCTGCGATGGCGGCAAATGCCCGCCAGGCCGCGTATTTAGACGCGACAAAGCGCCTAGCTGAGGGCTGTTTGGCGATGATGCCGTTAGGAGACTCTGCGTGACTGATACAGACAAAACTATGACACCCGCCCGTAGTACCACTGCTGGACCTGGTATGCGTCGAATTCGGCGTATTCATTTTGTCGGCATCGGTGGGGCCGGGATGTGCGGTATCGCAGAGGTGCTGGCTAATCAAGGCTACACCGTCAGCGGTAGCGATATGAAAAACTCCTCGGTGATAGAGCGATTGCGTCAGTGTGGTGTATGCGTCGATATCGGCCACGCTGAGGAAAACGTAGAAAGCGCTGACGTGGTCGTTGTGTCAAGCGCTATCGATGAGACCAATCCTGAAATTCGCTGGGCCCATGAGCATCGGGTACCCGTGGTGCGTCGAGCAGAAATGCTCGCTGAGTTAATGCGTTTTCGCCATGGTATCGCCGTGGCAGGCACCCATGGCAAAACGACGACGACCAGTTTGACCGCAACCCTGTTGGCAGAAGGGGGCTTGGATCCCACCTTCGTTATTGGCGGTAAGTTGACCAGCGCCGGTGCCAATGCTCGTCTCGGGGAGGGTGATTACCTCGTTGCCGAAGCCGATGAGTCGGACGCCTCGTTTTTGCATCTGCAGCCGATGGTATCGATCGTTACTAATATCGATGCTGACCACATGGCGACCTATGGTGGTGACTTCGAGCGGCTGAAAAGTACCTTTATCGAATTTCTGCATAACCTTCCGTTTTATGGATTGGCTGTGCTCTGTATCGATGATCCGCATGTGCGTGTGCTGTGTGAGCAGATAAAACGCCAGTTTGTAACCTATGGGTTTGATAGTGATGCCGATTACCGCATTGTCGATTTCGCTCAGCGCGGCGGAGAGGTTTCGTTCACTGCATTACGCCCAGGCGGCGCTGAGCCGCTAGCGGTTCGTCTGGCCATGCCGGGTCGCCACAATGCCCTGAATGCGATGGCTGCGATTGTCGTGGCCACGGATGCAGGTGTCAGCGATAGCGCTATTTTGAGCGGATTGGCGGGTTTTGCAGGCGTAGGGCGCCGCTTTCAGGTGCATGGCAACTTCCCTGCGCCTAAAGGCGGCGGAGACATTATGCTGGTGGATGACTATGGTCACCACCCGCGTGAGGTCGATATGGTTATTCAGGCCGTACGCGCTGGATGGCCCGAACGTCGTTTAGTCATGCTTTATCAGCCTCATCGCTATAGCCGCACCCGCGATTTATACGAAGACTTTGTACGCGTGCTTTCTCAAGTCGATACACTTGTGCTGCTAGATGTTTATAGCGCCGGTGAAGCTGTCATTCCTGGTGCCGAAGGAAGGACGTTGGCTGGCTCTATTCGCCAGCGGGGTGAGGTCGACCCGCTGTTTGTTGAGCATAAACATGAATTGCCTGCGCTATTAACCAAAGTGTTACGTCCAGGCGATATTCTAATTACCCAGGGTGCCGGTGACGTGGGGGGGATTTCCCTGCGCCTGGCACAGGCACAGCTAGCGATGAACGAGGTAGATCTGTGAGCGTTGACGTAACAACCCCTGAGTCGCAAGGAAAAGTCGTTGTCATTTACGGCGGTACGTCTGCCGAGCGTGAGGTGTCGCTTAAAAGCGGCGCGGCAATACTTGAAGCCCTTCAACGCAAGGGCGTCGATGCCTGTGGTTATGATCCCCGCAACCACGGCCTGGTGGGATTAGAGCAGTTGGCTCCCTCTGTTGTCTTCGTTGCCTTGCACGGGCGCGGCGGTGAAGACGGCACTCTGCAAGGGGCATTGGAGTTACTTAATATCCCCTACACCGGTAGCGGAGTGCTCGCTTCAGCGCTAGGCATGGATAAACAGCGTACCAAACAGGTGTGGAGTGCGGTAGGCCTGCCTACGCCTGAAAGCATTATGCTGGATGCCCGTTCGGACTGGTCTGCTGTGGTCGCCCAGCTCGGCTTGCCGCTCATTGTGAAGCCGGTGCATGAAGGCTCAACGCTGGGTATTAGTATCGTTAAAAGTCAGGCCGCGCTTGAAGCCGCGTATCATGAGGCGGCAAAGTTCGACGCCCGCGTCATGGCGGAGCGCTTTATAGTGGGCGATGAATACACGGTCGCGCTGCTAGGTGACCAAGTGTTGCCAGCGATTCGCGTTGAAGTGCCTGGTGGTTTCTATGATTACGAAGCCAAATATATATCCAATACCACGCAGTACCATTTGCCATGTGGCCTGACATCAGAGCAGGAAGGTGCACTAGCGAGTCTATGCCAGGAGGCATTTGCAGCCATCGGCGGGGTAGGTTGGGGACGTGTTGATGTTATGCACGATAGCGAAGGGCGTTTCTGGTTACTGGAAGTGAATACTGTTCCTGGGATGACCGATCATAGCTTGGTTCCCCAAGCGGCGGCGCATGCGGGCATCACCTTTGACGAACTAGTGATGGAAATATTGAATACCGCTGGTGGGCAATGATCGTTATGGCGTATTTGTTATGAACGGTGCCATATGAAAAGGCGTAATGCTTGGTTGGGAATCATCTTGCTGGCTTTGCTAATGGGCGCCGGTGGGCGGGCAATGTGGCTGTGGCTAGATCGCCCCATTGAGCGGGTATCTATTCGCGGTGAGTGGGAATATGTGAGCGCCGACTACCTCCGTACCCAATTAGCGCCCCTGGTGGTTGATGCCACTTGGCTGTCAGCAGACCTGGGCGAGCTGCGAGACCGCGCACTTCAGGTAGGTTGGCTAAACGAAGTGCGTATTACGCGCGAGTGGCCTAATGCGTTAGTGTTTGAGCTAATTGAACAACAGCCTGTCGCACGCTGGAATGATGATTTCTTGCTTAATCCTGAGGGCGAGCCTTTTGCATTCGAGCCATTAAACCCTCCGCCGGGTTTGCCCGATATGGCAGGCCCAGCCGGTAGCAGCGAGGAAGTGTTGCAATACTATTATCGACTGTTGCCGCACTTTAGTCAGTTATCACTTGATCTTACTCAACTTCGTTTAGAGCCACGCGGTGCTTGGCGGCTGCAATTAAACGACGCTGCTTGGGTGATGTTAGGGCGTCGTCAGCATGAAGTTCGATTGGCGCGGTTATCTGCTTCATGGCAAAGAGAGTTGCACTCTCTTAGTGATCAGATTCGCTATATTGATCTCCGTTACCCTAATGGTGTCGCTGTTGCATGGCATGGAGAAAGTGAATTTGCTGTGCAAGATGAGTAACAATTGTATTACTTGATGAAAATAAGGTGTAAAAGTGAGTGGTTGCCATCGATGAAAAAGCCAACAATCGGCTTTAAATTGCTTTCAATGCCTATTATTGTGGGTTCGGACTAGTCGTATTGCGACTATTGTTTCTATACTATGGGCCAGAAGATGATTAAGTGGTTTTAAATTTCAGCTATTTGTACTTAGTCAGTATCTGAAAAAATCACTGTTTATTTCGGGTAGTGTGCCTTCAATGTTAAGCATTGGATTAATTGCCGCCCTATTAATATTTATTTTTAACAATGACGCAAGGAGATTTCCCGACTCATGGCAGGCACACCCAACGCATCCAATATGGTGGTCGGGCTGGACATTGGAACGTCCAAGGTCGTCGCGATAGTCGGTCAACCCACCGATGACGGCGGAATTGAAATCGCCGGTATTGGCTCGCATCCTTCGCGCGGTATGAAGCGTGGTGTTGTGATCAATATTGAATCAACGGTGCAGTCTATTCAGCGGGCCGTTGAAGAAGCCGAGCTGATGGCTGGCTGTGATATTCATTCGGTATATGTTGGCGTGGCCGGTAGTCATATCAGTTCAATGAACTCTGATGGCGTTGTGGCTATTAAAGAGCGTGAAGTGACTCCTTCCGATATTGAGCGCGTTATTGATTCCGCTCGTGCTCGCGCTATCTCTGAAGGCCAGCGGGTATTACATGTACTCCCGCAAGAGTTTTCAATCGATGCTCAGGGAGGGATCCGTGAGCCGCTGGGTATGTCTGGCGTGCGTTTGGAAGCTCAGGTGCATTTGGTAACGGCCGCTTTGAACGCCGTTCAAAATATTGAAAAGTGTGTTCGTCGCTGCGGGTTAGAAGTTGATGCTATTATTTTAGAGCAGCTAGCCTCAAGCATGGCCGTGCTGACTGAAGATGAGCGCGAGCTGGGCGTCTGTATGGTGGATATTGGTGGCGGTACTACCGATATGGCCATTTTCAGTGAAGGTGCCATACGCCACACGGCCGTTATTCCTATTGCGGGTGATCAGGTCACTAACGATATTGCCATGGCCCTGAGAACGCCTACTCAGCATGCAGAAGAAATTAAAGTAAAATACGCTTGTGCGTTAACCCATTTAGCTGCAAGCGATGAAATGATTAAAGTACCTAGTGTAGGTGATCGTCCTGCGCGTGACCTATCCCGTCAAGCACTCGCTGAAGTGGTAGAGCCGCGCTACGAGGAACTGTTTACACTAGTAAGAGATGAGTTACGCCGAAGTGGCTATGAAGACATGGTGGCTGCCGGGATAGTGCTTACCGGTGGAACCTCGCGCATGGAAGGAGTTAGCGAATTGGCTGAAGAGATTTTCCATATGCCGGTTCGTATCGCGTGTCCGCAGAATGTAAGAGGTTTGGCGGACGTCGTTCGTAACCCGATTTATGCGACGGGCGTTGGTCTGCTGCATTATGCCTTGCAGGAAACGCGTCATGGGCAAGGCCTAAAAAGCCACGGGGGAGTTGTTGCTGCCCATAAGGGTCGCAATGAGCTTGCCCGGCGTGATATCAAGGAAGACCATTCGGCGCTGGCAAGAGTTAAAGGCTGGTTCAAAGGAAATTTCTGACAGGGCCGCAATCGCGGTTCAGGAGACGGGGCTTATGTTCGAATTGGTAGATAACGCACCCTCGAGCAGTGCGGTCATCAAAGTGGTGGGTGTTGGCGGCGGTGGCGGCAATGCTGTTAACCACATGGTCGAAAGCAATATTGAAGGCGTTGAGTTTATCTGCGCTAACACGGATGCTCAGGCGCTTAAACGCGTTTCAGCGAAAACCGTATTGCAGCTGGGCGCTGAAATTACTAAAGGGTTGGGCGCAGGTGCCAACCCAGAAGTGGGTCGCCAGGCGGCAATGGAAGACCGTGAGCGTATTGCGGAATTGCTGGTAGGCGCCGATATGGTGTTTATCACTGCTGGCATGGGCGGGGGTACCGGTACCGGTGGTGCGCCCGTCGTGGCTCAGGTCGCCAAAGAGCTAGGGATTCTCACCGTTGCGGTGGTGACTCGCCCCTTCCCCTTTGAAGGGCCAAAGCGTATGCGCGCCGCTGAAGAGGGGATGAAAGAGCTTTCCGAGCACGTTGATTCGTTGATCACTATTCCCAACGAAAAACTACTTTCCGTGCTGGGCAAGAACGCCACATTGCTGACGGCTTTCAGTGCGGCAAACGATGTACTGCTGGGCGCTGTTCAAGGTATTGCAGAGCTGATTACCAGCCCGGGTATCATCAACGTCGACTTTGCCGATGTGCGCACCGTGATGTCTGAAATGGGCATGGCAATGATGGGCACCGGTGGGGCGACGGGCGAGAATCGTGCTCGTGAAGCTGCCGAAAAAGCCATTCGCAGCCCGCTGTTGGAAGATATCGATCTTCATGGCGCTCGCGGTATTTTGGTTAACATCACTGCCGGACCCGATTTATCGATCGGCGAGTTCAATGATGTGGGTGCCACCGTTCAAGAATTTGCTTCTCCGGATGCGACTATTGTAGTGGGTACCTCCATTGACATGGAAATGTCTGACGAGCTGCGTGTTACGGTTGTTGCTGCAGGCTTAGATGGGCAAAAACCTAAAGTGGCTTCGCGCGAACCGGCGCGCCGCTCAGCCTCGGAGTCATCTGATTACCGTAAGTTGCAGCAACCAACGGTTATGCGTCAGCAGGCTACGGCACGCGCTGAAGCACCCGAAGCCACCGCTAAACCTCGTCCCGAGAAGCGTCGCTCTACAGAAGCCGATGACTATTTGGACATCCCCGCGTTTCTACGCCGCCAGGCGGATTGATTCTCGACAACAGGCTTACTGTAACCAGCGGGCGAGCGTTTTATTGGCAAAACGCTCGCTTGCTGTTAAAGTGAACACTGTTTGATAACTTTTCCCCCGCGGTTATTACCGTCATCAGAGCTCGGCTACTATCCATGATCAGACAACGCACCCTACAAAACGTCATTCGCGCCACCGGAGTAGGCCTGCATTCAGGCAAAAAAGTCCATCTAGCTCTGCGTCCGGCGCCGGCCAATACTGGGATTGTGTTTGTTAGAACCGATCTGGACCCCGTTGTACATGTGCCTGCCCGCGCTGAGTTGGTTGAAGATACCAAACTGTGCACGGCGCTCTCCTTTAATGGGGTTAAAGTAGCCACCGTTGAACACTTGATGTCAGCCTTTGCTGGATTAGGGATTGATAACGCTTATGTAGATGTTAGCGAACCTGAAGTCCCCATTATGGATGGCAGCGCTAGCCCGTTTGTCTTCTTGATTCAGTCAGCCGGTATTCTGGAACAGGATGCCGCTAAGAAGTTTATTCGTATCAAGCGCCGCGTTGCAGTGACTGATGGTGACAAAGAGGCTGTTTTCTTACCTCATCAGGGGTTTAAAGTCTCTTTTGAAATTGATTTTGACCACCCTGTTTTCGAGCAGCAGAAGCAGACAGCGCTAATCGATTTTTCGACGACGTCGTTTGTCAAGGAAGTGTCTCGCGCCCGTACCTTTGGTTTTATGCGCGACCTGGAGTTTTTACGCTCCAACAATTTAGCGTTAGGCGGCAGTTTAGATAATGCCATCGTGGTAGATGACTATCGCATTGTTAATGAAGGCGGTCTGCGCTACGAAGATGAATTTGTTAAACATAAGGTACTGGATGCCATTGGGGATTTGTATCAATTGGGCTATAGCCTGATAGGCGAGTTCCGTGGTGTTAAGTCTGGTCATGCGCTGAATAATCAGCTGTGTCGTGAGTTAATGGCGCAACCTGATGCCTATGAAATCGTAACGTTTGAAGAAGATAAAGCCGTGGCGCCGATCTCCTACGCCGCGCCCGCTATGGCGTAAAGCGCTATCTTTTTTGTTCAGCTTGCTTGATTATTAATGAGCTTTATTAGTGACCTAAATTAGTCGCAGACACATAGCTTGACCTTGTTATAAAGCATCGCTTAGGCGATGCTTTATGCGTTTTTGAGCCTTATTAAAAGGTAAGGTTTTTTCGTGATCGTGAGCAGCAATAGGCATCTATTGCTTAGAAGGGGTGGCATGAGAAGCTAGCCGTTCGAGCGCACGTTTTAATGCAGGATTGGTCGTGTCCTCAGCGCAGTCCGCCAGGGTTTTACCTGCATCTGCTGACAGGCTGCGAGTATTTCGCGGCGGTGCCAAAATGGGGCGTACTGGACGTACTTTAAAAGTAAATCCGTTCACGCTTTCAAAGCCAGGTAACTGATGCAGTAGCTCTAGCAGGCGGCGCTGCTCAAAGCGTAACCATGTCAGCCAGTTCGCTTGACCACTGATCAGTGTTAGGCGACCTTCGCGAAAGCCGCCAACGAAAATATGCTCGCGCATTTCTTCAGGCAGATGCGCGCGAAGATGTTTTTGAGCTTGGTCAATTAAACGAGATAGGCGCATTAATTGATTAATGTCGCCGGACTTGTTGAGCAGTCGGGCAATGGGCTGTGCGTGAGAACGCTTAACCTTTATACTCATACGCTTAATTCCTAGGGTAACGATGACGTCGGCGATCTTAGCCGATCACCCATTAGCAGAGCCTACCACGCTCAGGAGCCGGTCTACAGCATGTCACCTACGCTTGATGTTCAATCTGCTATGCCGCGGCGCCATCGTCGCTACGGTCTAGCGCGTTGGTGGCTGGCCGGCCTGCTCGTGAGCTGCCTTTTGCCGGCAAGTTTAGGCCATGCGGATGCGTTTCGCAGTGGTGAGCGCAGCGTTACTATCTGCTTATGGGTGCCCGCGATTTTACGCGCTCAGTCACACTGGATTGCCAGGAGAAGGCGTGCACTGCGCCGCTGGGCTCAGCGCCCCAGGCTCTTTGCCCCTTTGCCGCGCCTAAACAGCTGGCTACCGCCACCCCCGCTGCTGGTGGCGGCCCGCGATGTGTTGACTCAGCGCGGCCCCCCTTCCTATCGAGTATGCCGTTAATATACTTATTTTGCCCCTACGCTTGTAGGAACAAGGCTTGCCAAAGAATGGCCTGAAGTAAAAGGCAAAGTCCGATGGGTCGTTTGTGAATATGTGGATATTTCATGCTTAATAATTTATTACGTAAAGTCGTCGGTTCTAAAAATGATCGCGACGTTAAACGCATGCATAAAAATGTGCCTCAGATTAACGCGCTAGAGGCCGAATTTGAGGCGCTGAGTGACGCGGAGCTGCAAGTTAAAACGGCAGAGTTGCGCCAGCGTTTGGAAGCGGGTGAGTCGCTTGATGCACTTTTAGCGCCCGCTTTTGCGATCGTCCGTGAGGCCAGTAAGCGCGTCATGAACATGCGCCATTTTGATGTGCAAATGGTGGGTGGCATGACCCTGCACCGTGGTCGTATTGCAGAAATGAAGACCGGTGAGGGTAAAACCCTGGTGGCGACGCTGGCGGTGTACCTTAATGCTTTGCCAGCTAAAGGCGTGCACGTGGTCACGGTGAACGACTATCTGGCCCGCCGTGATGCCGAGTGGATGCGTCCGCTATATGAATTTCTGGGTCTATCCATTGGCGTTATTTTCTCTGGTCAGACGGGAGAAGAGAAGCGCCATGCCTATCAGTGCGATATTACTTACGGCACCAATAACGAGTTTGGCTTCGATTATCTGCGCGACAACATGGCGTTTTCGTTAGATGACAAAGTCCAGCGCGGTTTACATTATGCGATTGTCGATGAAGTTGACTCGATTCTTATCGATGAAGCACGCACGCCACTGATTATTTCGGGTGCGGTAGATGAAAATACCGACCTTTATAAGGTGGTTAACCAATTAGCCCAGCAGCTTGAAAAGGGCGAAGAGGTTGAAGATGAAGAGGCAACGGTCGTTGGCGACTTTTTGGTTGACGAGAAACAGAAGCAGGTCGAGCTAACCGAGCAGGGGCATAATAAAGTTGAAGAGTTAATGCGTACTGAAGGTTTGTTGGGCGATGATGAGTCGCTCTATGCCGCGCAAAACCTCAACTTGCTCCAGCATATGCATTCTGCTTTGCGTGCCCGTCATCTTTATAACCGTGATGTGGATTACATCGTCTCCGAAGGCCAAGTCGTCATCGTTGACGAGCATACTGGCCGTTCAATGCCAGGGCGCCGTTGGTCAGAAGGCTTGCACCAAGCCGTAGAAGCCAAAGAGGGAGTCACGGTTCAGCGTGAAAGCCAAACGCTTGCCTCCACCACCTTCCAGAACTATTTCCGTCTGTATGAAAAATTAGCCGGTATGACCGGTACAGCGGATACTGAGGCCTTTGAATTCCGTCAGATTTACGGCCTCGACGTGGTGGTTATTCCCACCAACCGCCCTCTGGCCCGTAAAGACCTTAATGATCTGGTCTATTTGAGCGCTCAAGAGAAGTACGAAGCGATCATTAAAGATGTCAAAACTGAGACTGAAGCCGGGCGTCCGGTCCTGGTCGGTACGGCCTCCATTGAGACGTCTGAGTACCTTGCCAAGCTGATGCGTGAAGCGGGTCTTGCATTTAACGTGCTTAATGCCAAGCAGCACCAGAGTGAAGCAGAGATTATTGCTCAGGCTGGCCGTCCAGGGGCGATTACTATCGCCACCAACATGGCCGGACGGGGTACTGATATTATGCTGGGGGGGAACTGGGAGGCTGAGGCCGCCAAACTACACAACCCAAGCCAAGAGCAAGTTGATGCGCTTAAAGCCGAGTGGCAAGCACGCCACGATGGCGTACTGGCTGCTGGCGGTCTACATGTAGTCGGTTCTGAACGCCATGAGTCACGGCGCATCGACAATCAGTTGCGTGGCCGTGCTGGCCGCCAGGGCGACCCAGGTTCCACGCGCTTCTTCCTGTCGCTTGAAGATAGTCTGATGCGTCTGTTTGGCTCTGACCGTGTCAAGCGCTTAATGCAGGCGTTGGGCCTTGAACATGGTGAAGCCATTGAGCATAAGATGGTTTCCAATGCCGTAGAGCGTGCCCAGAAGAAGGTCGAGGGACGTAACTTCGATATACGTAAGCAGTTGCTTGAGTACGATGACGTTGCCAATGATCAGCGTCGAGTCATCTACGACCAGCGCAATGAAATCCTCGCTGCAGACGATGTCGCTGATGCCGTTATTGGCATTCGCGAAGAGGTGATGGAGTCGGCGATTAGTGACTATGTGCCTCCTCAGAGTCTCCCCGAGCAGTGGGATTTGCCCGGCTTGGAAGCGCATCTGAAAACGGAGTTTAACCTAGATGCACCCGTGGTTAAGTGGGCCGCTGAGGATGATCGCTTTAGCGAAGAGCAGTTACGTGAGCGGCTGCAGACCATGCACCGTGAAGCCTATGCAGCAAAAATTGCTGCAGCGGGCGAGAAGCTAATTCGTCGCTTTGAGAAACAAGTCATGCTGCAAGTGCTCGACACGCGCTGGAAAGAGCATCTCCAGTCGATGGACCATCTGCGCCGTGGTATTCACCTGCGTGGCTATGCCCAGAAAAACCCCAAGCAGGAGTACAAGCGTGAGTCGTTTGAGCTCTTTCAGCACCTGCTTGACCATATTAAAGAAGATGTAACACGCATTCTGAGCCACGTTCAGGTTCGCCAGCCCGAGGAAGTGGATGCGCTTGAACGTCAACGCCGCGAAGCGCTAGAGCGCGAAACCGCGACAGCCGCCAGCCGCCATGATGCTCCGCCTCAAGAGCCCTCTGAGAACGAACAAGACGCGCCGGGTGCCGATGGGCGCCCAGTACGTCGCGAGGGCCCAAAGGTGGGTCGTAATGACCCCTGTTTTTGTGGCTCAGGTAAAAAGTATAAGCAGTGCTGTGGAAAATTAAGCTAACGGCGGCACTCTCTAAATCGCGTTTGCCTGAAGGAGATAAGCATGGCGGTGGGAAGCAATCCTTTTCCAGCAATGCCGCCCCTTGAAGGGGTGCGTCTGGGCGCTGTAATGGCGGGTATTAAAAAGCCTGATCGCCGTGATGTGGTGGTGATTGAATTGCCTGAAACAGCGACGGTGTCAGGTGTTTTTACACGTAATGCATTTTGTGCAGCCCCTGTGGTAGTCGCTAAGCAGCACCTTGAGCAGTGTCGGGCTGCCAGTCGTTCGCCACGCTTTTGGCTGATCAATACAGGCAATGCCAATGCGGGCACTGGCGAAGCAGGCTTACGCGACGCACGGGCAAGTTGCGCCGAGTTCGCCAAGCAGGCTGGGGTTTCGGCTGAAGATGTACTGCCATTTTCCACTGGGGTCATTGGTGAACCGTTGCCGATGGAGCGGCTGTTAGCGGGATTGGCGCCGGCGCTTGAAAGCTTGTCCAGCGACAGTGTTGCCTGGGAACACGCAGGCCAAGGCATTCTAACCACCGACACCCGGGCCAAAGGGGCCAGTGTCACGGTTGAAATAGGCAATCAGCAGGTAACGATTAACGGCATCACGAAAGGGTCGGGCATGATCAAGCCCAATATGGCGACCATGCTGGGCTTTGTGGTGACCGATGCGGCTATTGAAGCACCGCTACTGGATCGGCTGCTGCGTGAAACCGTCGATCGCTCGTTTAACTGCATCACGGTAGATAGCGATACCTCTACCAATGACGCCTGTATGTTGGCAGCCACCGGCACAGGCCCTCGCATCGCCGATGATGCGCAGATTGCCATTTTCAGTAATGCCTTGCAGCGTGTCATGACTGAGCTGGCGCAGGCCATTATTCGCGACGGTGAGGGGGCGACCAAATTCGTTACCCTTCAGGTCGACGAGGCAAAAAGCCGTCAGGAAGCGCTCGATGTGGCCTTTACCGTCGCCCACTCACCGCTAGTCAAAACAGCGCTTTACGCCTCTGATGCTAATTGGGGGCGTATTTTGGCCGCGGTTGGACGAGCGCCTGTAAGCGATTTTGATGTCAACCGGGTGGTTATTGACTTAGGCGATGTGCGTTTAGTCGAACAGGGTGGGCGCGCGGCAGGTTACACCGAAGCAGCGGGAAGCGCTGTCATGGCGCAGCCAGAAATTACCATTCGCATTAACTTGGGGCGCGGCGAAGAGAGTGCCACGGTGTGGACCTCTGACCTCTCCCATGACTATGTGTCTATCAACGCGGATTACCGTAGCTAGCCAGTCGCTCTTCGTTAAGGGCGTTGATTGGCAGGGGTAATGTACACACGCAGCGAGATAGCGCCGATGTCATCAGCGTTGGTGCGCGCAGTGGATCAAGACGTAACGAGTATATGAGTATATGAACATAAAGGTAAAACGACGGGTTCATGTCGCGGCAGCTGCGATTATCAGTGCCGATCAACAGCAAGTACTGATCGCTCGTCGACCATCGAACGTTGATCATGGCGGGCTGTGGGAGTTTCCGGGTGGCAAGCTGGCTCCTTATGAAACCGGTCTTGAAGGATTAAAGCGTGAACTGCACGAAGAGCTGGGCGTTGAGATTGTTTGTGCCCAGCCGTTGATTCGCGTCCACCATGAGTATCCAGACAAGCATATCCTGCTTGATGTATGGCAGGTGCACGAGTTTGCTGGCGAGCCCTTTGGACGAGAAGGGCAGGCGGTGCGCTGGGTGCCTATGAGTGAGCTCTCCAACTACCCTTTCCCTGCGGCAAATTTACCGATTCTGCGAGCGGTAAGGTTGCCTACAGAGTATTTGATCACCGGCGAGGAGGCTGACGAAGCGCGTTTTGATGCATTTTTGGAGCGTGCACTGCGTGAAGATAATATCCGTTTGGTACAGCTGCGAGCTAAGCAGTTAGACGAAGCTGCTTATCTCGCTCGTGCCCAGCGAGCTCTGGCGCTATGCCGTGAATACGGCGCACGGCTGCTGCTCAATGGCGAACCAACGCTGCTTGATCAGATTGATGCCGATGGTGTTCACCTAACCAGTGAGCGCTTAATGCAGCTTGAGCGTCGACCGATTGCTGAAAACAAATGGCTGTCAGCATCGACGCACAACCAAGCGCAGTTGACTCAGGCCGCAGTGTTAGGCTGTGACTTTGTTAGTCTGTCGCCGCTGCGCACCACGCCTTCGCACCCGGAAGTGTTCCCGCTCGGCTGGCATGATTTCCAGCAATTGGTCGAGCGTGCGGGTATGCCGGTGTTTGCCCTGGGCGGCATGACCCGCTTTGATGCCAATCATGCCCGTGCCGTAGGCGCTCAAGGGATCGCCTCAATACGCGACTTCTGGAAGTAATCGGTCGTATTGGACCGTCCTGTGCCGTCAAAAACGCCTGCCTGAGTCTTTATCCCAGGCAGGCGTTTTGTTGGCTTGGGGTTTTGACGCGGAGTTAGTCGCGGTAACGGCGAGTTAGATCTCCGTAGGCGTCGACTCGGCGATCCCTTAGATAAGGCCAAATGCGGCGAGTGTTTTCACTGCGCGCCATATCAAGCTCAACGACTAACTGCTCGGTCTCTTCTTCCGCATGGGCCAATAGCTCACCTTGCGGTCCACAGACAAAACTCCCTCCCCAGAACTGAATGCCATCACCCACGCCAGAGTGATCCGGCTCAAAGCCAACCCGGTTGGCCACTAGCACCGGCAAACCGTTGGCAACGCCGTGGGCGCGCTGAATCAGCGTCCAAGCATCTTTTTGGCGGCTCTTTTCTTCGCTGTCGTCGTTGGGATCCCAACCAATCGCCGTGGGGTAGAGCAGTAAGTCGGCACCGGCTAGCGCCATCAGTCGGGCAGCTTCGGGATACCATTGATCCCAGCAGACCAATACGCCGAGACGGCCTACAGACGTTTCAATCGGGGTGAAACCTTCTCCACGGGCGCTGTCATGATCTCCCGGCGTGAAGTAAAACTTCTCATAAAACCCGGGATCATCGGGAATGTGCATTTTGCGATACTGGCCAATACGCCCTTTGGCGCGGTCGTAGACCACGGCGGTATTGTGGTATAGCCCTGGTGCACGGCGTTCAAACAACGAACCGACCAGGACAATGTCCAGCTCCTTTGCAAGCGCTGCAAGACGTTGGCCAGTTGGGCCGTCGAGCGGCTCTGCTAGGTCAAACAGCGAAGGGTCTTCGAACTGGCAAAAGTAGTGGGTGGCATGCAGTTCTTGCAGCAGTACCAACTGGGCGCCTTGCTCAACGGCACTGCGTATGCCGGATTCACTGGCGGAGAGACTTTGAGCTTTATCAGGCCAAGCGGGTTGCTGTACAACCGCGACGGTTAGCGTTGTCGACATGGTGACTCCTTTAGCAAATAGCGGTCGCGGAAAGTGACCCCTGGGCAAGGGTGCCTTGGGGAAGCTGCATGGTTAAGCAGTGCAGGCTGCCATGTTGGCGAATAACGCTGACACACTCAATCGGTATGAGCGTGTGCTCGGGAAACGTACTTGCCAGCGCCTTCAGTGCAGTGACATCGGCTGGGTCACCGTAAGTAGGTACCAATACGGCTTGATTAATGATTAGGAAGTTCGCATAGGTGGCGGGAAGACGATGCCCATCATCGGGGTCGAAACAAGCCTGCGGCCAGGGCAATGCGACAAGGCGATAGGGCTCGCCATTGCGCTGACGAAACGCTTGCAGTTCCTGCTCCATCGCCGCCAAAGCGTTGTAGTGTGGATCGTTAGGGTCATCGCAACGCACATAGGCGATGGTGGCTGGATCGCAGAAACGGGCCAGCGTATCGATATGACTGTCGGTATCGTCGCCTTCCAGATGACCGTTGGCCAGCCACAAGATGCGATCAACGCCGAAATCCTGGGCGAGCGTCGCTTCTACGTCTTCACGAGATAGCGTGGGGTTGCGATTAGGGTTAAGCAGGCATGCTTCGGTGGTGAGCAGTGTGCCTTCACCATCGGTTTCGATACCACCACCTTCCAGTACCAAATGGCGAGTGGTTACGGGGCAAGCCCAAGCCCCCGCATCAGCAAGCCACTGGGTGAGGCAGTTATCACGTTCTGCGGGGAATTTACCACCCCAGCCGGTAAAGGTGTAATCGAGCATCATCATTTGGCCCTGTTCATCGATGACACTGATCGGGCCATGATCCCGTGCCCAGGTATCGTCGGTGGGTGCGACAATTAGCTGCAGGCGCTCAGCTGGCACGCCGTAGGCGTCAAATGTAACGGCCAAGCGCTGTTGAGTGAGCTCGTCGGGTACGCAAATAAGCACGCGCTGATAGCGCGCGGTCGCAATGACGATGCGTTCGAGAGTCGCTTCGATGCGCGCAAGTAGTGGCGCCCAATCCCCGTCAGGGCGTGGCCAGGTCAGTTGTATCCCATCTTGGGGATACCATTCGGGTAGCAAACGATATGTCATAAAAGCGCAGCCCCACGGTCAGCAGTAAATCGGCGCAATGTAGGGTGTGGTGGGGCAAGTTGCAAGCGCAACGTATTTTATCTGAACGCAGGCAGTGCAGGTCGCTCTAATGGCCGTTTGGAACATGCAGAGACACTAAAAAAACCGTACCATGAGCGCTTATTGATAAGGAATGACGCCATGCTTGATCGTTTGCCTTTTCTGGTGGGGCTGCGCTACGTGCGCGCTAAACGCCGGAACCACTTTATTTCGTTTATTTCGCTCACCTCAATGCTGGGGTTAATGCTGGGGGTCGCCGTACTTATTCTGGTGTTGTCGGTGATGAACGGCTTTGACCATGAACTGCGTACGCGCATTCTAGGCATGGTGCCACACGCCAAAATCGAGTCCCGTGAGGGTATGGTCGAATGGGAGTCACTCGCTGAAGAGTTAATGCAGCGAGAGCGAGTCATCGGGGCGGCGCCTTTTGTCGAGCAGCAGGGCATGTTCTCGGTCGGTGGCCGTAATCAGGGTGCTATGGTCAATGGTATCAATCCTGATTGGGAAGACCGCGTCTCTATTATTGGCGAGCATATGAGTGAAGGCGCGTTGGCCGATTTGGTACCCGGTGAGTGGAACGTGGTGCTAGGGTCAATGCTAGCGCGCAGTCTTGGCGTTGGCGTTGGGGATCGAGTGACGCTTTTAGTCCCCGAAGCGTCGATTACCCCGGCGGGCGTCTTCCCGCGCTTAAAGCGCTTCACCGTTAGCGGTATTTTTAGCGTCGGCGCTGATCTAGACGCCAACTTGGCCTATGCCAATATTGAAGATATGCAGACGCTTGCCCGTTTGGGCGATGCCATTGGCGGGCTTCGCCTTCAGCTTGATGACCTGTTTGCCGCGAGTAGCGAAACCCAGGCCATTATCAATGAACTTGGCCCTGAGTACCGCGGCAGCGACTGGACGTTTTCCCACGGCAATTTATTCCAAGCGATACAGATGGAAAAGCGCATGATTGCGCTGCTATTAACCGTCATTATCGCCGTGGCAGCGTTTAATATCGTCTCCACGCTGGTCATGGTGGTTACCGATAAACGCGCTGATATCGCCATCCTGCGGACCATCGGTGCCACGCCGCGCTCCATCATGGGCATTTTTATTGTTCAGGGCATGACTATTGGCCTGATCGGTATCGCTATTGGTGTGGCGGTGGGTGTGCTGCTGGCGCTCACGATTGCTGACCTGATTGGCTGGGTCGAAGGGACGTTGGGTATTCAGTTCTTGGATGCTGGGGTCTACTTCATTAGCGATCTACCTTCCCGCCTTCAGTGGGACGATGTTAGCCGTATTGTATTGGCCGCCTTTGGTTTGACGTTCCTGTCGACGCTTTATCCTGCGTGGCGGGCGGCGAAGGTTCAGCCAGCGGA
Source organism: Vreelandella sp. ssv (assembly GCF_059448525.1). Taxonomy (NCBI): domain Bacteria; kingdom Pseudomonadati; phylum Pseudomonadota; class Gammaproteobacteria; order Oceanospirillales; family Halomonadaceae; genus Vreelandella; species Vreelandella sp. ssv. Next base: position 1,576,313 of record NZ_CM182545.1, read on the forward strand.
TGTGTTGCGCTATGAATAATGGCTTCAGGAATAAGGATGACACGATGTCGATGAATTCGCTGTCTAGGAACACAGAGCAAGACGCCGCCATCATGCTTGACTGCCAGGCGCTGACAAGAATCTACAGTGAAGGTCCCCAAGATCTAACGGTGCTGGATAAACTCAATTTGCAGGTGCGGGCTGGTGAGCGGGTTGCCATCGTAGGTAGCTCGGGATCGGGTAAAACAACGTTACTGAATCTATTGGGCGGTCTTGATCGCCCTAGTGACGGTCGCGTAGTGATCGCCGGTGAGCCGCTGTCGGGGTTAAATGAAGCCGCGCTGGGGAGTTTTCGTAACCGCTATATTGGGTTTGTGTACCAATTCCATCACCTGTTGGCGGAATTTACCGCCGTCGAGAATGCTGCCTTGCCGCTGATTATTCGTGGCCAGTCGAAAAAGGCGGCCGAGCAGCGGGCAATGCAGATACTCGAGCGGGTGGGTATGCAGCCGAGAGCGGATCATAAGCCGGGCGAGCTTTCCGGCGGTGAGCGTCAGCGTGTGGCGATTGCCCGGGCGCTGGTCACCGATCCTAGCTTGGTGTTAATGGATGAGCCTACGGGGAATCTTGATCAGACCACCGCAGCGACTATTTTGGCGCTGATGGATGAGCTGGCTAAAGAGAGCGCCTGTGCATTTGTGATTGTGACCCATGATGTGGGCCTCGCCGCCCACCAGGACCGCGTGCTTAAGCTTGATGCGGGCAAATTGGTCGAGCAGACGCCAGCGCTGTAAGGCTTGAGCTTGGTCGATAAGCCGACGCTTTAGCTTATTGGCCAAGCCTGGGTCTTGAGCCCCATCATCAGGCTAAGTCATCAAATTCTGCTTCAATTTGCGCACGCCGCTGCCGACGTATCTGGCGGCGGCGTTTCCAATTATGGGAGACGTGCCAGCGCCAGATTAAGCGGATACCAATATTAACGACGATAGCCAGAAAAATTGCCGTTACTAATGATCCGACGATTAGGGGCGGCATAATGTCGTGCATCTGCTCGGCAATCCAACGCGTTGAAATACGCGAAGGCGCTTCTCTTACTGGCGCGCCGAGTATGAACGTGCCAATCCGATAATTGCCGTAAAAAATCAGCGGCATCGTTAAAGGGTTCGTGATCCATACCAAGCCGATCGACAGGGCTAAGTTACAGCGCGTTAAGCGAGCACCCAGCGCAGCGACCACCATCTGAAAGGGGATGGGCAGCATGGCGCAAAACACGCCCACGCTAAACGCATTGGCAACGCTTCGGCGAGTTAAAAGCCACAAACCTGGATCTGCAATCAGCGGCGCCAAAAAGCGAAGCGAACGCTGCTTCCTGATGGTGTCGGGTTTGGGCATGTAGCGCTGCAGGAACCTGCGCGGCATGACGGTTACTCTTACCTATCGATGTTGCCCATTATCCATATAGCATCGCCCTTCGGCTATGCTAGGCCATCAATGAACATTCGCCAGGGAGCGTCTATGCGCTTAGGTGTTGCCATACCTGCTGCATTTGCAGCTCTCGCAGGAGGGATCCTTGCATGGTACAGCCATGCCGACGGGATAACCTCTAATATGCTGGGATGGGGTTTGGTAACCGCTTTGCTGGTAATGGGATGGCAGCCGCGCGCTGGTTTATGGCTACTAATCGGCGGATGGGTTTTTATAGGCATACAGGCGGAGTGGGGGAGTCGTTTGCCGGCGGGGTTGAGTGGGGAGAATATCGTTGTTGAGGCAAAGGTGTTAACTGTTCAGCCCCAGGGCGATGCCACGCGTCTTATGTTGCGCGTAGATCATTGCCTAAGCCCTGCGCAACGACCGAGTTGCTCGGCGCTTAACAAGGTGCGAGTAACGGCCTATAGCGGTGATGTATTCACCGCCGGTGAGCGGTGGCGAATGACGCTACGTTTGCGACCGCCAAGTGGCTTTGCTAATCCCGATACCTTTGATTATGAACAGTGGCTGTGGCGTGAGGGAATTCACGCCACGGGTTATCTGCGCCAAGACCCGCCGCCTGTGCTGCTAGCATCCTCCAGGTCATCAATTCGTCAGTTTGGGGTGGCGTATCTAGCTCGTCAGGCGCTTGATGAGCGCACTAAACGCTGGCTGGCGGCGCTGACATTGGGTGATGGCGAGCAGCTGACTCAGGATGACTGGTCGTTGTTGAATGCCACCGGAACTACCCATCTGGTTGTTATTTCCGGGTTACACGTCGGGTTGGTAACATCGTTTGTGTTGATGCTCGCCAAACTAGGCGCTCGCTTGGCCACCCCCACCAACTGGCGAATGCGTACCTGGCCATGGTGGTTAGCGGCAGTAGCCTGTGTCGGTTATGCCACTCTTGCTGGCATGGCGCCGCCCGCCATGCGGGCGATGGTAATGACCCTGATTGGCCTGTGGGTGCTGAGTGGGCGACATGCACCAAGTCCCTGGCAAGGCTGGTGGTTGGCACTTGCACTAGTGCTGATTGCCGATCCATTAGCCTTGTGGCGCCCGGGTATGTGGTTGTCCTTTGCGGCGGTGGCTTGGCTGATCATTATTTGGCAGGGCCGACGCCGCCCTCAGGGTGTTAAAGGCTGGTGTTGGGCGCTGTTCAGATCGCAATTGCTGCTTGCCCCCCTGATGGCGGCCGCCGTGTTGGTGGCGTTTGGGCGAGTGGCGCCCGCCGCTCCTTTGATTAACCTAATAGCCGTACCGTGGGTGAGCTCGGTCATGGTGCCGTTGGCTCTCCTGGGTTGGTTATTATCACCCGTGCCCTTTCTGGGTCATGGCTTGTGGTGGTTGTTTGAAGCAGCGCTCGACGCTTTCCATGTGCTGCTGACGCTCTCTGTTCAGCATTGGCCGCTATGGGAGCCTGATCGACCGCTAACCTATCCACTGGCCTTCGCGCTGCTGCTGCTGTCACTGTGCTGGGGTTTGCCTGCGGTACTGCCGAGTATCCGGCTAGCATCTACAGCGTTAGTCGTGGCGCTACCTTGGTGGTCGCTTGCTTCATCGACTCCCCTGCATGGGCTGCGTGTCAGCGTGCATGACGTGGGGCAGGGGCAGTTGATAGAGGTGCGCAGTGAACATTATCGACTGCTGTATGATACGGGCCCGCGCTTTCGTAGCGGTTTTATGCCGCTAGAGTCGCTGTGGTCGCCGGGACAACGCTTTGATCAGGTGATCGTTAGTCACGCCGATAATGACCATTCGGGAGGCGTTAATGCGTTATTAACGCAGCATCAGGTTGATAAGTGGACCGCTCCTGCTGGTGAAACCCTGCCAATAGAGAGCCGGGCGTGCCAGCGCGGTCAAGCATGGCAGCGCGATGGCGTAAACTATCGCTTTTTATGGCCGCCAGCGGGTACCAATGCTTTGTCACCCAATGATCGATCCTGTGTGTTAGAAGTCCGCGTCGGCGAGCACCGGCTTCTTATCACCGGTGATGTGAGTACAGAGGTAGAGCGACGCTTTGTGCTTGATGTTGACGCGCCTGTCTCGGTTCTTGTGGCCGGTCATCATGGCAGTGGCACTAGTTCGGGTATTCAATTCGTGCGCCGTACTGCTTCAGAGCATGTGGTGTTTAGCGCAGGACGGGATAATCCTTTTCAACATCCGGTGGATAACGTCGTACGTCGTTTTCGCCAACAGGGGAGCTGTATGTGGAGTACAGCACACGATGGAGCGCTGCGTTTTGGGTTGCAAGTAGGACAGCCGATTGAGGTTAAAACGACGCGACCGCTGCCAGGTCGTCGCAATCGGTGTTGAAGCAAGCCGCCATAAGGTAGAATTCTCCGCACTGCACACTATTGCCAGGAGCGCGTGTGACTGATTCAGGTTGGGGTATTTATAAGCGGTTATTGGGCTATGTTAAGCCGCACTGGCGTGCTTTTGCGCTAGCAGTGGTGGGGTTTGTGGTGTATGCCGCGTCAAGCACCGCATTGGCAGAAATGATGAAGCGCCTGATTGATGGCATTCAAAATCCAGATGCGGCCTTCCGACTATTCCTGCCGCTTTTTGTGATTATTATGTTTTCAGCCAGGGGGCTAGGGACTTTTTTAAGTACCTATTTCATGGCCTATGTGGGTCGCTATGTGATCCATACCCTGCGTTGCGATGTATTTGCCCATCTACTCCATTTGCCCGGTCGATTTTTTGACCACCACTCCAGTGGGCAGCTGGTGTCGCGGGTGACCTATCACGTCGAGCAAGTCGCAGGGGCGGCTACTAAGGCGGTGACAGTTATTCTTCGTGAAGGTCTGTTCGTCGTTGGCCTGGTGCTTTATCTGCTCTGGACCAACTGGATGCTAACGCTGCTGTTTTTAGGCGTGACGCCGATTATCGCCGTAGTGGTGAGCTACGTCAGCAAGCGATTTAGGCGTATTTCAAAACGCATTCAGCACTCAATGGGCGATGTGACTCATATTGCATCGGAAGCCCTCTCAGGCTACCGAGTGGTGCGTACCCACGGCGCAGAAGATTATGAAAAGCAGCGCTTTGAGCGAGTGAGTGAAGAGAATCGTCGTCAAAGTATGAAAGAGGCCATGACCCGGGCGGTTAGCTCACCGGTGATTCTGATGCTGGTGGCGATATCGATGGCTCTGCTGGTATGGCTCGCGATGGCACCTTCGCTGATGGCGAATATGACCCCCGGTGAGTTCGTGGCCTTTATCACCGCAGCGGCGCTAATGATTAAACCCGTGCGGCAATTAACCGAGATTAACGGGGAAATTCAGAAAGGCCTGGCGGCCGCGTCAGAGCTTTTTGGGCTGCTGGATATGACGCCCGAGCAGGATAGTGGCAAGCGCATCGCCAGCCGGTTAAGCGGTGATGTCGTTATCGATAATGTTAGCTTTCGCTACGCTGAAGATCAGCCCGCAGTGCTGCACGATATTAATCTTCGTCTTGCACCGGGAGAGCTGGTGGCCATTGTCGGGCGTTCGGGAAGCGGCAAGTCCACCCTGGTGAGCTTGTTACCCCGCTTTTACCGGCCCAGCCAAGGCTGCATTACCATTGACGGGATTAATATTGATGAGTATGCGCTTGGACCGCTGCGCCAGCAGATTGCCTTGGTCTCCCAACAGGTGACGCTATTTAATGCTTCAATTGCCGATAATATTGCCTACGGGGTTACCAATCCTGATCCGCAGGCCATTCAGGCGGCTGCCGAAGCGGCCTACGCACATGAGTTTATCGACAAGCTCCCTGACGGTTATGCGACAACGGTAGGTGAAAACGGTGTAATGCTCTCGGGCGGACAGCGTCAGCGATTAGCGATTGCTCGGGCCATCTTCAAAGATGCGCCGCTACTGGTCTTGGATGAGGCCACGTCAGCGCTGGATACCGAGTCAGAGCGGTATATTCAGAAAGCCTTAGAGCGGGTCTGCGAAGGCCGCACAACGCTCGTAATTGCCCACCGCTTGTCGACCATAGAGCGGGCCGACCGCATCATCGTGATGGATCAGGGGCGAATAATTGAAGAGGGTCCCCACCAAGCGTTGCTGGATGCTGACGGTGCCTATGCCGCATTACATCAGCTGCAGTTCCAAGAAGCTCTATGACGTTGTCTAAAAGAACTATTTCTAAAAGGACTATCTCTAAAAGGGCTACGTCTAAAAAAGATATGCCTAAAAGAGCGCTGACAAAACGGTCACTGTCAGAGCGCTGGCTTCAAGGCGCCTACCAGGGCAGCCGCTGGCTGTGGCCGTTGAGACCGCTAGGTGCGCTTTATCAATGGGGTATGGCCCGCCGTGAAATGGCTTATCAGCGCGCTAAAAAACGTGCTTGGCATGCGCCCGTGCCCGTTATTGTAGTCGGTAATATCACGCTAGGCGGTACTGGTAAATCACCTGTTGTGGCATGGCTGGCCCGCTGGCTGGTGTCTCGGGGCTGGTCGCCAGGCATTGTTACCCGCGGCTATGGCGGAACATCGCCACACTATCCCTTGTTTGTCACTACCGCCACTAACGTTGCAGAGAGCGGCGATGAACCCTTGATGCTCGCGCAGCAGACGGGGCTGCCGGTGGTGGTGGACCCCCAGCGTGCCAGGGGGGCTCAGGCGTTAGTGGCGGCTGGGTGCGATATAATACTTAGCGACGATGGTTTGCAGCACTTGTCGCTGGCACGGGATATTGAGCTAGTCGTGGTTGATGGTGCCCGTGGCTTAGGCAATGGTCGCTGCTTACCCGCCGGGCCGCTGCGTGAGTCGCCGGGGCGTTTGCGGCGCGTTGATGCGGTGATCGTCAATGGTGACTCACAGCAGCCGTTGCCGGTTGGCTCTGTCACTACGATGCAGCTAGTCCCGCAGTGCTGGCGCCGCTTAGAAGATGGCGCGCGGTTTTCGCTCAATCCACTGCCGTTTACGTTACCGGTTCACGCGGTGGCGGGTATTGGCAATCCCGAGCGCTTTTTTCGCACGCTTTCCGATTTGGGGGTCAGCGGTGACTGGCATCCCTTGGCCGATCACCAGCAGTATAGCGCAGAGGCGCTAAACTTTACTGACATCCGCCCGGTGATCATGACGGCCAAAGATGCGGTTAAATGTTATGCCCTGGCACCGCCGAATAGTTGGGTACTGGACGTGGAAGCCACGCTTCCATCCGAATTTGAGCACTGGCTGGCAGCACGGCTGTCGGCACTTTCCAAAAGGAGACATGCTAATGGATAAGGAACTGCTGGCAATGCTGGTCTGCCCGTTGTGTAACGGTAAGCTGAAATATGATCGAGACGCTCGAGAATTGCGCTGTCATTACGATGGCCTGGCCTATCCCATTCAGGAGGGGATTCCGGTGATGCTACCGGAGGAAGCCCGTGTTATGGATGCCGATGAAAAGCTGCACACTTCATCTGGCCGTTCGCCAGGACACTCAGGAGGCGTTTAATGGCGTTTCCTGATTTCACTGTGCCTGAATTTACAGTAGTCGTACCCGCACGCTATGGCTCCACCCGGTTACCCGGCAAGCCGCTGCTTGAGATTGCCGGTGAGCCAATGGTAGCCCATGTTTGGCGCCGCGCCCGCCATAGTCACGCTAGTCGAGTGGTCATAGCGACGGACGATAGCCGCATACGTGATGCCATGTTGCCATACGGTGCCGAAGTGATTATGACGCGTGCCGATCACCCTTCCGGCACTGACCGCTTAGCCGAAGTGGCTGACCTCTTAGCGCTAGCGGATGATGCACTGCTGGTCAATGTGCAAGGCGACGAACCGTTAATTCCCCCCGCGCTGATTAACCAAGTGGCACTGCGTTTAGCCGAAGACCCGGCTGCATCGATAGCCACCTTGGCTGAGCCGATTAACGATGTCGCCACGCTGTTTAATCCTAATGTGGTAAAGGTCGTGCGCACGCTCCAGGGCAGGGCACTGTATTTTTCCCGCGCGCCAATTCCTTGGGATCGTGAGCAGTTCAAGGAGCCGCCCGCGTTACTCGCAACCGATGCTTGGCTGCGTCATATCGGTTTGTATGCTTACCGCGCGAGTTTCCTGGCGGCCTACCGAGACTGGCCCGCCTCGAGCCTGGAGCAGCTAGAGCAGCTTGAACAATTGCGTGCCCTGCAGAACGGCCATGCAATTCAGGTAGCATTAGCCTGTGAGGTAAATCCCACCGGTGTTGATACGGCCGAAGATTTAGCGCGTGTTCGTGAGCTGCTTGGCTAGTGTTTGGGTGGGTAATGTTAAGTAAGCCCAGCCTTTAAGGAGAGCTTTCGTGAAAGTGTTATTTGTGTGTCTAGGCAATATCTGCCGTTCTCCTACCGCAGAAGGTGTTTTCCGCCGAGCTATCGAGCAAGCAGGGCTCGCCGACGAGGTTCAAATCGACTCCTGCGGTGTCGGTAGTTGGCATGTGGGCAAGGCGCCAGATGTGCGAGCTCAGCAGGCCGCCTTGTGCCGAGGCATCGATTTAAGCGGCCTACGTGCTCGTCAGCTAAACGAGCAGGATTTTACAGAGTTCGACTATGTACTGGGCATGGATCAGGATAATTTACGCGCCATGCGCGACCTGAAACCTGCTAATAGCCAAGCCCATATCGGCCTGTTTCTAGATTTCGCTGGTACGCCTGGTGCTGAAGTGCCAGACCCCTATTACGGTGGCGAAGAGGGCTTTGAAAACGTGCTGGATATGATAGAAGCAGCCTCACAAGGGCTGATTCAACACCTCAAGCGTGGGCGCTGAAGTGGTGGCTTTGAAACTACAAGCTAACGTCGATTTAACGCACGCCAACACGCTGCGCCTCCCTTGCCAAGCCGTGCATTTTGCAGCGCCAACGGCGTTGTCGGAGTTACGCGCTGTGCTCGCTCATGCGCACCAGCAAAACTGGCCCGTTACGCTGCTAGGCGGTGGCAGTAATGTGCTCCTGCCTGATCATTTGTCGGGCTTGGCCGTGCGGCCCGCTTTAAACCAATGCTGGTTTGTTCGGCGAGAGGGGAGTGTTTATGCCCACGTCGGGGCTGGGGTTAATTGGCATGAGCTAGTAATGGCGACTGCCGAACGCGGTCTGTGGGGTATTGAAAATTTGGCGCTGATTCCAGGCAGCTGTGGGGCGGCGCCGGTGCAGAATATTGGCGCCTATGGTGTTGAACTTGCCGATACGCTGGAAGCGGTTCAGGTAATGGAGCTTTCCACGGGCCGTTCATACTGGTTAAGCGCGCAGGAGTGCGCCTTTGGTTATCGTGAGAGTATTTTTAAAGGCTCTCTCAGCGGTAGCGTAGCGATTACCCAATTGGTCCTGCGCCTCTCCCGACTTCCAACACCAAAGCTAAATTATGGCGATCTCGCCGCACGATTATCACATATGCCCACGCCGCTTGAGGTGGCTAAGGCCGTCTGTGTTATTCGTCGGGAGAAGTTGCCTGACCCCGAGGTGCTTGCTAATGCGGGAAGCTACTTTAAAAATCCGTTGATCGAGGATGCGCAGGCAGCGAAGCTTTTGCACGCATATCCCGCCATGCCTCATTTTCCCCAGAAAGATGGGCGAACTAAACTGGCAGCCGGTTGGTTAATAGATCAGTGCGGATTGAAGGGGATGCGCGATGGTGCTTTCGGTGTACACCAGCATCAAGCCCTAGTGCTAGTACATTTTGGCGGTGGTAATCGTCAGGGGCTAATGAAAACAGCGCGCTATATCGCCGCCCAGGTCGCATCACGCTTTGGCGTGCACTTAGAACCAGAGCCACGTTTAATTAACGACTAGCCAACTGACTAGGTTGATACATGCCATAACGCAAAATCCCCGCCGAAGCGGGGATTTTTGTGACTGCAACACCCAACCGATTTACTCGGAGTGAGTGTCTTGCTGCGCTTGTTTACGTTTTTCACGCGGGTCATTGTGGGCCCGGGTGCGACGCCGCCGTGGTTTGGGCGTGCTGTCTTCGTCAAGCGCTTCTGCAGGTGCTTCAGCAGGCGTTTCAACAAGCGCTTCGCTAGCGACTGGCTGAGGCTCTACTTCAGTCGTAGGGGCTTCAGGTGTCGCTAATTCGACGCTCGTTGGCTTTTGTTGCTCAACGTTTTGCTCTTCTTCACTAGACTCTTCGCTAGCGTGATTGAGCTCACTAACGGAAGGCTTTTCAGGTGAAGACACTGGGGCGACACTGTCAGCCGCGCTTGGCGCTACTGCTTGCTGAGGTGTTTCCTGAGTGTCAGTTTCCGCAGCGGGCTGAATCTCATCGCTGCGATCCGTAGCAGTACCGGTGGGAGGCGTGGTGGCAGCCTCATCACTGGCGGCAGAATCGACAGCGTGTTCTGCAGGCTGTTTAATCGCTTCAGGCGCTACCGCTTCGCTAACAATCGGCTGGCTATCGTTAGTGTGCTCGGTTTCAGCAGCCGTCGAACTGACTTCAGCAGGTTTTGCTTGTGGCTCGTCGTTCGCGTCAGCGGCGGTGACAGTTATCGATTCATCGCCTGCCGTGGGCGCTGGTTCGCTTGACTGGTCAGCAGTAGCTTTCGGCTCAACGGCTTCCACCGCTGGCTCTTGTGCTACGGCGGGTGCCGCTTTGGGCTGACGGCGCTGATGCGTCGATTTGCGCGCTTTGGCGTTCTCTGCCACCGGTTGGTCAGCGGTGGTGGCGTTGTCAGCTTGCTCACCCGTTTCGGCAGTATGGGTGGACTCTGCCTCTGGCTGAGCAACATCAGCGTGAGGAACGTCAGCTGTTGCAACGTCAGCAACATCCGGTGCTTTGGCTGCCGGCGCTTGAGCTTCTGCTACCGGTGCTTGAAGCTCTGGCGTTTCAGCTGCTTGTTCAACAGGGGCTTCCACTGGCGCTTCTGCCTGCAACTTCAACTGCTCGGCTTCTGCCTGAGGATTGATCGCCTGGGTGCGCGTACGGTTGCGCGGGTTGTTGCGCGTACGCTTCGGTTTACCGTCGTCCGGCGCAGCTTCCGGCTGTTTGGCCGTCTCTTCGCGCTGGTTGTCACGGCGGGACTCTTTCGGCGCAGCGCTTTTGCTGTTATTTGCCTCTTTGGCAGAGCTGTCAGCCTGAGCCTCTTTTCGAGGCGCTTTAGTCGCTGTCTCTTGACCGTTGGCATCGTCTTGCTGAGGGTGGCGACGACGATTGCGGGTGCGGCTGGGGCCGCTGCGCTTATCGCTATTATCATCGCTGGTTGCACGGGGTGAGCTGCTGCGCTGCTCGGATTGTTGGTCAACTTTCTGCTCAACCTTTTGTTCCGCTTTTTGCTCTGCTCTTTGTTCAGTTCTGGCGCTACTATCGTTGCGCGACTCGTTACGGCTTGTGTTGTCACCGCGCTCTCCACGGGATGACTTCTGCCGTGACTCGCTGTTGCGCTGAGTGGTTTTGCGCTCGCTCGGCTTACGCGACACCGGGGTTTCTACCTTGGGTGCTGGCGCGGGTTCGGCACTGCTTTCGTCGCTGCCTAGCAGCTTGGCGAAGCCTCGCATAAAGCGGCCTAAGACACTCGATTGCTCGCTGGCTACCGGTGCGGTTTTAGCCGAAGGCGCAGGGGAAGCGGCAGGCGCTTTCTCTTCGGTTTGCAGTGATGCCGGGGCAGGCGCATTGTGGGTAACGCTTTTCACCGCAGCTTCTGCCCGTTGAGCGGGCGGCACGAAGCTGGGGGTTGGTTCTTTGCCTACTTCGGTATCGGTGGAGAGCTCGAAGCTTGATAAGCTTTGGGTATCATCTTCATCCAGATGGTCGTCGCGCAAGCGCTGAACGTCGTAGTGCGGCGTATCCATATCAGGGTTGGGCAGCAGCACGACGCGAACGCCTTGGCGGGACTCAAGGTCAGCCAATACGCTGCGTTTTTCGTTCAGCAGATAGGTGGCGACCGGTACCGGCAGAATGGCGCGGATCTGCGCGCTATTCTCTTTCATGGCCTCTTCTTCAATCAGGCGCATAATGGATAGCGACAGCGAGCGTACGTCGCGGATAGTGCCTTGACCGTTACAACGCGGGCAAACCACGCCGCTGGTTTCGCCCAGCGAAGGACGCAGGCGCTGACGGGACATTTCCATCAAGCCAAAGCGTGAAATACGGCCGATCTGTACCCGCGCGCGGTCTAGCTTCAGCGCATCGCGCATGCGGTTTTCAACTTCACGCTGGTTGCGCGCAGGGCCCATGTCGATAAAGTCGATAACCACCAAACCGCCGATATCGCGCAGGCGTAGCTGACGAGCGATTTCATCGGCGGCTTCAGAGTTAGTCTGTAGGGCGGTTTCTTCGATATCACTGCCGCGAGTGGCGCGGGCGGAGTTGATATCGATGGAGACCAGTGCTTCAGTATGATCGATTACAATCGAGCCACCGGAAGGGAGCTTCACTTCGCGCTGGTAGGCCGTTTCAATTTGCGATTCGATCTGGAAGCGCGAGAACAGCGGCACTTCATCCGCGTAGAGCTTGATCTTCTGCTGGTACGATGGCATTACCTGGCGAATAAAGCCCAGTGCTTCGGCGTGAATCTCGGGGCTGTCGATCAAGACTTCGCCGATGTCCTGGCGCAGGTAGTCGCGCATGGCGCGAATGATGACGTTGGATTCACGGTAGATCAGGAACGGGGCAGGGCGCTTAGCGGCTTCGGTGGTAATGGATTCCCAAACCTGAACCAGGTAGTCCAGATCCCACTGCAGCTCTTCTGGATTGCGGCCAATCCCCGCAGTGCGCACGATCAGGCCCATTTTGTCGGGTACGGTGAGCTGCCCCATGGCATCTTTGAGCTGACTGCGTTCGTCGCCTTCGATGCGGCGAGAAATACCGCCTGCCCGCGGGTTGTTGGGCATCAGCACCAAAAAGCGACCCGCCAGACTAACAAAGGTAGTTAACGCGGCGCCTTTATTGCCACGCTCTTCTTTATCGACCTGAACGATGACCTCTTGGCCCTCTTTGAGCACTTCTTTAATGCTTGGACGTCCAGAGACGTCTTTCACAAAGTACTCTTTAGAGATCTCTTTGAGCGGCAAAAAGCCGTGGCGGTCAGCGCCGTAATCGACAAAGGCAGCTTCAAGTGATGGCTCTACGCGAGTAATTTTACCGCGATAGATATTGGCTTTTTTCTGTTCTCGAGCGCCGGATTCGATATCCAGATCGTAAAGGCGTTGTCCATCAACCAAGGCGACGCGCAGCTCTTCGGGCTGGGTCGCATTAATAAGCATCCGTTTCATAGTATCTCGCATAGCGTTGCGTGCCGGCGAACTGCCTATGGGGTGACGTAGGCGAACCGCTGGGTGCTGCGTGCTTGTGCTCGGCGCATTGCAATGCTGACGCGTCAAGCCGGGAAGGCGTCATCGCCAACCCGGCCAATAGGGCGTTGAGTACGTGGCGGAGGCAGGACGTGTTCCGGTGGCTGTCACGTCCATCCGGCCCTGCTGACACCGCCAACACCTGGCATTCATCGATTCACCAACGCCGGCCACCGGCACAGCGTTGAACTTGTCGCCCGGAGTCAGTCAGCGCCTTGTGACGAATAAGACGGAGCTACTCAGGGCGTGGCGTTGTTTAGTTACTGCCTGCCGTTGAGGGCTAGGCTTACTTTCATCTGCCGGCATAAAAAACGGCCGGCAGAGTTACTGCATTTTTAAGATCAGCTTTTAATACTGGAAAACGGGCAATGCGTACACTGGTGCCGTTTTTTGTTCAGGCCTGCGTGTTAGTCGGGCAGGCGCATTAACCAAGCTCAGCGGTGATGCTCTCTGCTAACAAATTTAACCAATTAGCTATCGATCAGCTAGTCGCTAGCGCTAGACAGGACAGCTTTCTGCGCTTAGCTGGTGAACAATTTCGAATATAACAGTAAAGACTACGACCAGCAATTGACGCAATGCCCTTGGGTCTACGCTAGAATGCCGTTTTTAGCTGATGTCACAGACTCAAAGCAGGAGTAAGCGGTAATGTCCGAAGGGCGTGAAGTGCAGTGGGTGGATATCGCCCCGGAGCAAGCAGGTCAGCGAATTGATAATTTTCTCATGACGCGTCTTAAAGGTGCGCCTCGCGCACTTATTTACCGGATTGTGCGTAAAGGAGAGGTGCGCGTTAATAAAAAGCGCGTCAAGGTCGATTATCGCTTACAGGCGGGCGATCTAGTCCGCGTACCTCCGCTGCGCCTAGCGCCTCGCGAGGCGGTTAAGGAAGTGAGCGATAATTTACGCGATCTATTAGTCGGCAGCGTCATTATGGAGGGCCCGGACTGGATGGTGCTCAACAAACCTTCCGGATTGGCGGTGCATGGCGGCAGTGGGGTTAAAATCGGTTTGATCGAGGCGCTGCGTCAGGTGCGCGATGACCTGAGTTTTCTGGAATTGGTTCACCGCTTGGATCGCGATACGTCGGGCTGTTTGCTGCTGGCTAAATCCCGTGATGCGCTGGTCACTCTCAATGAGTCGTTAAAGAAGCACGGAATGGATAAGCGCTATTTAGCGTTGGTTAGCGGCCGTTGGCCCGCACGTAAAACCTATGAAAGCGCTCGTTTGGATCGCTTTGATGCCGGTAACGGCGAGCGGCGTGTGCGGGTAGACCCCAATGGTAAGGTGTCACGCACGCACTTTTCGGTAGTGGAAGCCTTCGAAAAAGTCACTCTTATAGAAGCCGAGCCGGTCACGGGTCGTACCCACCAAATTCGCGTTCACGCAGCCCATGCGGGTCACGCGCTGTTGGGCGATGATAAATACTCCACCCGGGAAAGTGGTTTGCTCACCAAACAGCTAGGGTTGGGGCGGCTTTTCCTGCATGCCCGCGCACTCACTTTCCCTGAGCCGACAAACGGTCGGCCGGTAACCGTCAAAGCGCCACTACCAGAAGCCTTGGAAGAAACCCTCGTTCGCGCTCGTCGATAAAGGAGCTGCTATGCAGTACGAGCTGATTATATTTGATTGGGACGGCACTTTGATGGACTCGGTGCCGCGCATTGTATCGTGCATGCAGGCGGCGGCTCTGGAAGCCGAGTGGGGGGAGCTGTCGGCGCCTGAGGTGGAGGATATAATTGGGTTAGGGCTGCCCGAGGCTATCGCTCAGCTTTGCCCGGGTATTATGCCTGCGCAAGCCGAGAGGCTTCGAGAGCGCTATTCACACCACTTTGTGACGGTAGATACGACACCGATGCTGTTTTTCACGGGAGTGGAAGAGCGGATCGCTCGGTTGCGCAGCTGTGAACAGCAGCGGTTGGCGGTCGCGACGGGTAAAAGTCGCCGCGGGCTAGACCGTGTTTTTGCTGAGACCGGCAGTGGTGACTGGTTTCATGCCAGTCGAACCGCAGACGAAACACGATCAAAACCGCATCCACAAATGCTTTCAGAGCTGCTGGCAGAGCTAGAAGTGCCCGTCGAACGGGCCGTCATGGTCGGCGATACGGAGTACGACCTGGAAATGGCCCGGTCGATTGGTATGGACCGTATAGGCGTGACCTACGGCGTGCACGCGCCAGAGCGATTGGCAGAGAGTCATCCAAAGTGGATTGTGCATAGCGTTGACGAGCTTTTTGATCGTTTACACGGTTAAGCTGCCTGGGATTATAAGGATATTTTATGAGTGATGATCGCTGGACAGAAGGTCCTGAAATTACATCCGACCGCGTTGCCCCAACGGCTGGCGCGCCGGCTGACGATGCCGAAACCCTACGCGAACGTCAACGGCTCGCGCAGGTTGAGATGATGGATCACTGGATAGGGGGCGTGTTGACCGAGCAGCGGCGCACCCGTCGCTGGAAACTGTTTTTCCGTTTGATGATGCTGGCTATTGTGTTGGCAGCCCTCTTTGCCACGCTTTATAGCCTGTTTTGGGATTCTCCTGGTGTGACGGCGCCTACCCAGCGCCACTTAGGGATCGTGGACGTTAATGGCGTGATCGCCAGTGACTCCCCAGCCAACGCTGAGCGCGTCATCCGGGGCTTGAGCCGTGCTTGGGAGTCGGAGAGCGCTGCAGCAGTGGTGTTACACATTAATAGTCCAGGCGGTAGTCCGGTTCAGTCTCAGCGGATTTATGCTGAAATCATGCGCCTGCGCGAACAGGGTGATAAGCCAATTATTGCTGTGATTGAAGATATCGGTGCCAGCGGTGCTTATTATATTGCGGCGGCCGCGGACGAAATTGTGGCGTCGCCTGTTAGCTTGGTAGGTTCGATCGGCGTTATTTACGCGGGCTTTGGGTTTGAGGAGGCGATAGCGCGGATTGGCGTTGAGCGACGCTTGGTGACGGCGGGTGACAATAAGGCCTTTTTAGACCCATTCCAGCCCTTAGACGAAGAGGCTGAGACGTTTTGGCAGAGTGTTTTAAACCAGACGCATCGTCAGTTCATTGATGATGTCCGCGCAGGGCGGGGCGAAAGGCTCAGTGATAGTCCGGAAATATTTTCAGGCCTAGTTTGGAGTGGTGAGCAGAGTGTCGAGC
Source organism: Vreelandella sp. ssv (assembly GCF_059448525.1). Taxonomy (NCBI): domain Bacteria; kingdom Pseudomonadati; phylum Pseudomonadota; class Gammaproteobacteria; order Oceanospirillales; family Halomonadaceae; genus Vreelandella; species Vreelandella sp. ssv. The sequence goes on from NZ_CM182545.1 coordinate 1,592,130, forward strand.
TAGGCCTAGTTGATCAGTTAGGCAGCCTCGAGCAGTTGTCTCGCGACCGAGTGGGAAACACAGACTGGGTAGATTACACGCCGAGCCTTGATCCATTTGAGCGCCTCACCAGACGATTTGCTCAGGTTGCCGCCGAGGTGTTGGGGGTTAGTGCGCCCCACACCCCGCTCCGTTTTTGATCGTTAATCCTCGTCGTTGGCTCTGTTGATTAGTGCGCGCCAAGCGGATCAAGTCCCGCTTGGCGCAGCATGTCGCAGAGCGCTATCAGCGGTAGCCCAATGAGTGCGTTCGGGTCGCGGCCTTCCAATTTTTCAAACAGCGCAATACCTAAGCCTTCCATTCGAAAGCTGCCGGCACTGTCGAGCGGCTGTTCTTTAGTCACGTAGTTCTCGATCTCATGAGTGCTTAACGTACGAAACACTACCTCGAACGGCTCGACGTGCACTTGGTGGCTCTGGCTACGTGTATCCACCAGCGCTAAGCCGGTCAGGAAAGTCACGCGTTGGCCAGAGAAGCGGGCGAGGTTGGCGCAAGCCTTCTCTACCGTATGTGGCTTGCCAAGGATGTCGCCTTCAAATACCGCGACTTGATCTGAGCCTATAATGCAGTGGTGAGGATGATGCGCCGCAACGGCGTTGGCTTTGCTCAGTGCGAGCCGATGAACCAAGGCTTGAGGTGTTTCACCGGGGTGGGGCGTTTCGTCAATATCAGGAGAATGACACTGGTAAGGCAGTTGTAGTCGATCCAGTAGCTCGCGCCGCCAGCGTGAGCTTGAGGCCAGTATCAACTCTGCCGTTGCGGTTGTTGCCTGTTTGCTCAAGGACTCGGTCATTGATGAGGTCACAAATAAACTCCTGCTGGCTGTGTGATGGCACGAATGCAATGACAAAGCAGTAGAGTGTAGCGAAAGCAGGTAAACGTGCCTATGTCGGTTGTTTGTTGAGTTTCATCTTGGATGTTTAATCAGTGCTATGTGGGTTATTTGGTGAGGATGGTATGAAGAATTACACTGACGGCTTTGACACCAGCAGGGGGAGTGCCTATCATTGCGCGCCTATGTTGACCTCACAACTCCCCAGCCGGGTTGAGCCTTATAAGCTTGCAGCCCGCCACGAACGAATCGAAGGCTTGGTAGCGCTTGATAAGCTGCCACGTCTTGCCGAAGAAGCGGGTATCCAAACTGGCGACTGTCATGTCGTGCTTGAGTTTGGCGTCGATGCTCAAGGCCGTCGTGAAATTCGTGGCCACTTGCAAGCGACGTTGGCGCTTGCCTGCCGACGCTGCCTGGTGCCGCTGCCTCAAGAGGTAAGCAGTGACTTTTTGCTTGGAATGGTCACTGACGAAGCCTTAGCGGCCGAGCTGCCTGCTAGTCATGAACCGGTGCTGGTGGAAAAGGAACAGCTGGATCTTTTGACGGTGGTTGAGGATGAGTTGATTCTTAGCCTGCCTCAAGTGGTCTATCACGATGAAGCCGAATGTCATGTCTCGGCGGAGCAGCTGGTCAGCAAAGCAGAAGGCGCGGCGCCAGAAACAACGCCAGCGACGAACCCTTTCGCGGTGCTAAATGTCTTGAAAGGCAAAAAATAAGCACCCTTTACCTTAAATACCTTGGAGTAAACACCCATGGCAGTTCAGCAGAACCGTAAAACTCGTTCCAAGCGCGGCATGCGTCGTAGCCACGATGCGCTAACCGCTCCTACGCTGTCTCAGGATAAAGAAACGGGTACGACTCACCTGCGTCACCACATTTCTCCGGACGGTTTCTATCGTGGACGTAAAGTGATTGAGGTATAAGCCTCAATTGCGTTATTAAGCGGCTAAACGGATTCAGTGCGGTATGCGCCTAGCGATTGATGTTATGGGGGGTGACCAAGGCCCTCATGCGATTATCGCAGGCTCCGCAAAGGCGGCGGTCGAACACCCCGGTCTTGAGCTGACTCTGTATGGTCCGCGTCAGCAAATTCTTGCTGAGCTTTCACGCTTGCCGCAGCCTCTGGCTGCGGCAACGTCACGTTTGGTGGTGTGTGATGCCCCGGAGAGCATTACGCCATCGACAACGGCAGCCTGGGCATTGCGCAGGGGGCATTCAACCAGCATGGTGCACATGTTGCGAAGTGTCGCTCAGGGCGAGGCCGTTGCTGGCGTGAGTGCCGGTAACACAGCAGCGCTTGTAGCTTTGGCTAGGCGCGAGCTGGGAATGATCGAGGGGATTTCCCGACCGGCTATCAGTACGGCGATTCCTGCACGCCAAGGGCGTCGCTGTTATCTGCTGGATCTTGGGGCCAATGTCGATTCCCCTGCCCATCGGTTGGTAGATTTTGCGTTAATGGGCGCTGCGATGGCGCAATGTGTCGATGGCACAGCGTTGCCGCGTGTTGCGCTGCTTAATGTTGGCGCAGAAGCAACCAAGGGCAGTGCCAGCGTTCGCGAAGCTGATCGTTTGCTGCGTGAATATGCTAGCACGAGCAGTGGTGCCTTCGTTTACCAGGGCTATGCCGAGGGTGGCGACCTGTTTAAAGGCCAGTTTGATGTGGTGGTGTGTGACGGTTTTGTGGGTAATGCCGTGCTTAAAGCAAGTGAAGGCTTGACGAGTATGTTGGTTGAACGCGTGCAGATGGCATTTGAATCGCGCCTAAGTGGCCGTTTGGCAAGCCTACTGGCCAAGCCTGTGTTAAGGCGCTTAAAGCAAGAGCTTGATCCCGTGCGTTACAACGGGGCAAGTTTGTTGGGTTTACGCGGCATAGTGGTGAAAAGTCACGGTAGTACCCATGCCGATGGTTTTTACTACGCTATCCAGCGCGCCCTTCGGGAAGTAGAGCATAATTTACCTGCGCGGATCGCAGGCCGCTGGCAAGCGTCATCAAGTGAGCAAAATGGCGCGAGCTAGCTATAATTAGATAATAAAGAGTTATTTTTTGCGGGTTTATAGGTGGCATCAGGATGTGCCAATAACCTCGCCGATCGCTCATATGAGCAAATGCCGACAAAAGCAAAGGTGAACGACATGTCTCAACCCCTTGCCCTCATTTTTCCCGGGCAAGGCTCTCAGCAGCTGGGAATGCTGCGAGAGCTTGCCGAGCGCTATAGTGTGGTGGGAACGACATTTGAGGAAGCGTCGGATGCTTTGGGCTACGATTTGTGGAAAGTCGTCCAAGAAGGTCCGGAAGCATCGCTTAATGCAACCGCCTGCACCCAGCCTGCGCTGCTCTCTGCCAGTGTCGCTATTTGGCGCGTGTGGCAAGAATTGGAAGGGCCGCGACCGACGGTTATGGCGGGTCACAGTCTGGGCGAGTACAGCGCGATGGTTTGTGCTGGCGTCATGAGTTTTGCTGAAGGTGTTAACTTAGTGCGTCTGCGCGGTGAAGCCATGCAGGAAGCTGTGCCCGCCGGTGAAGGCGGCATGGCAGCGATCCTCGGCCTAGCGGACGAAGCTGTTGAAGCTGCTTGTGAAAAAGCCGCTCAGGGCGACGTTGTTTCAGCGGTCAACTACAACTCTCCGGGTCAGTTGGTGGTGGCAGGCTCCAAAGCGGCCGTGGAACGAGCCATCATTGCCTGCCAAGAGGCCGGGGCCAAGCGCGCCATGGCCTTGCCTGTTTCTGTTCCTTCGCACTGCGCGTTGATGCGCCCGGCAGCCGAACGCCTGGCAGAAGCCATGCAGGCCATTGAGCTGCGAACGCCACGCTATACCGTTATTCAAAATGTTGACGCCAAGCCGCATACCGATACAGCGACACTGCGCACACGCTTAATCGAACAGCTATATCAGCCGGTACGCTGGAGTGCTTGTGTGGAGGCAATGGCCAATCAAGGCGTTGAAGTATTTATTGAGTGCGGACCTGGAAAGGTGTTGACCGGCCTCAATAAGCGTATTGTGAAGGGTAGCAAGGGGTTAGCAGTCAATGATCCTGATAGCCTGAATGCTGCGCTTGAGCTAGCGCGAGAAACACTGGCTGACAAAGCGTGACCAAGGATTGTTTTATTACGCTATCCTTGATTAATTACACGGTTAGAGGCAGACCTTATGACGCAAGAAAGTAGAGTTGCTCTGGTCACAGGGGCGAGTCGCGGTATTGGACAGGCCATTGCTCGTGAGCTTGGTCGTCAAGGTCGTATCGTTGTTGGGACGGCGACTAGTGAGTCTGGTGCTGAGAAAATTGACGCTGATTTGAAAGCGAACGGCATTGAAGGGGCGGGTCTATGTCTTAACGTGACAGACCAAGCCAGCATCGATAGTGTGTTGAAAACCATTACTGAGCGCTTTGGTGCGCCGACTATTTTGGTCAATAACGCCGGTATCACGCGTGATAATTTGCTGATGCGCATGAAAGAAGATGAGTGGGATTCCGTAATGGATACCAATCTGAAATCTGTCTATCGTGTTAGTAAGGCGTGTTTACGGGGTATGACCAAGGCGCGTTTTGGGCGTATTGTGTCGATTAGTTCTGTGGTGGCAACCATGGGTAACCTGGGCCAAACTAACTATGCTGCAGCTAAAGCCGGTATGGAAGGTTTTAGCAGAGCCTTGGCGCGAGAGGTATCCTCTCGAGCAATTACGGTGAATGCGGTGGCGCCGGGCTTTATTGCCACTGACATGACCGAGTCGCTCCCCGAGGCGCAGCACGAGATGCTGCTTAAACAAATTCCGTTAGCTCGTTTAGGGGCGCCGGAAGAGATCGCCGCAGCGGTAGGTTTTTTGACCAGTGATGCAGCCGGATATATCACTGGCGAGACACTTCACGTGAATGGCGGCATGAATATGCGTTGATGGCCTTGGGCTTGGCGGTTGCGTCGACCCAAGGGCGTCTATAAACTACCCCGCAGCTTTTGGCTTGCGGTTTCCAAATAGCTGGTTATCAAAAACGGCTAATGTGAACGACTGGAGTACGTTGATGAGTACTATTGAAGAGCGCGTTAAGAAAGTTGTAGCAGAGCGCCTGAACGTTAAAGAAGAAGACATCCAAAACAGCTCTTCTTTTACAGAAGACTTGGGTGCTGATTCGCTCGACACCGTTGAGCTGGTCATGGCTTTGGAAGAGGAATTCGATACTGAGATTCCTGATGAAGAAGCTGAGAAAATCACCACGGTTCAAGAAGCCATCGATTACGTGAACGCCCACCAGTAAGGGCTGCGTCGATGCATCGAACCTGGGTGGGGTGTTAGTCACCCGCCTTAAGAGCCGTCCTTTCGCAGGGCGGCTTTTTTGCTTTGCTGCCGTTATGCTTATAACGTTCAATCTCCGTTATACTATTGACCAAATTTAAGCAGCAAATGACCCAAGTGGGTCGCGTCACCATGGATGCCTGGAGGAAAGCTGATGGCACGGAAAAGGGTAGTGGTAACTGGGTTAGGCCTGGTGACCCCAGTGGGTAATAGCGTTGATGAGTCATGGGCCAACATTGTGGCCGGTAAAAGCGGTATTACCCCTATCGAACATTTTGACACCAGCGGCTTCAATACGCGGTTTGGTGGGTCGATTAAAAACTTTGATATTAGTCCGTACCTGAATCCAAAAGATGCCCGCAAGATGGATCTGTTTATTCAGTACGGCATGGCAGCAGGCGCCCAAGCGGTAGAAGACTCTGGTATCGAGTGTACCGAAGAGAATGCAGATCGCATCGGTGTGGCTATTGGCTCAGGCATTGGTGGTCTACCCATGATTGAGCATAACCACAACGCACTTAATAAAGGCGGCGCTCGCAAGGTATCGCCATTCTTTGTACCGGGCTCCATCATTAATATGATCTCGGGCAATATGGCCATTCAGCATGGCTTTAGAGGGCCGAACATAGCGATTACCACCGCCTGTACCACAGGCACCCACAATATCGGTTACAGCGCTCGCACCATCGCCTATGGTGATGCGGACGTCATGATTTGCGGTGGCGCTGAAATGGCGACCACGCCGTTAGGTTTGGGTGGTTTTTCCGCCGCTCGCGCGCTCTCGACGCGTAATGACGATCCCCAAGCGGCTAGCCGCCCCTGGGACGCAGACCGAGACGGTTTCGTGTTATCAGACGGGGCGGGTGTGTTGGTGCTCGAAGAGTATGAGCACGCCAAGGCGCGTGGCGCTAACATCTACGCTGAGCTGGTGGGATTCGGTATGAGTGATGACGCTTACCACATGACCTCGCCACCGGAAGATGGGCGTGGTGCAGCGCTCTCAATGCGCAATGCAATCAAAGATGCCCAGATAGACGTTTCTAAAGTGCATTACATCAATGCTCATGGAACGTCGACGGCTGCGGGTGACTTAGCCGAAAGCCGCGCTATCGGGAATGTGTTGGGCGACGCTGCGAATAGCGTGGCAGTGAGTTCCACTAAATCGATGATTGGCCACCTATTAGGTGCAGCAGGCGCTGTTGAAGCCGTATTTTGTATCTTGGCTATTCGAGATCAGATTGCGCCACCGACGATTAATTTGGATAACCCGCAGGAAGGTTGCAACCTCGATTACGTGCCGCACGCTGCACGTAATATGCGCATCGATATAGCGCTTTCCAACTCGTTTGGCTTTGGTGGCACTAACGGCTCGCTCCTGTTTAAAAAGATATAGTTGCAGATGGCTCAGCCCTCAGCGTCTGTTGATAATTACGTGCCTTTCGATGATCGTGGGCTAGCGTATGGTGATGGCTTGTTTGAAACGGTACTGTTGCGCGCTGGCGTACCGGTACTGTGGCGCTATCACACAGCACGCTTAGCGCGGGGCTGTCATCGTTTAGGGATACCACTACCTAGCCAAGCAGCGCTTGACGCGACTTGGCAAGGCGACCCGACCGCTGAGTTCGAAGTTCTAAAGCTCATACTGACCCGTGGCAGCGGAGGCCGTGGCTATGCCCTGCCAGATCAGGTGGAGTCGCGTCTGTTGAGTCGTCGAACGCCTTTTCAGCCGTCGGCAGAGCATTGGCACCAAGGTGTGACGGTGCGACTTTGTGACCTTCGTTTAGGGCATCAGCCACGGCTGGCGGGGATTAAACACTTAAATCGCTTGGAAAATGTATTGGCGCGTCAAGAGTGGAGTGATACCACTATTGCCGAAGGCGTGCTTGCCGATAGTTATGGCCACGTGATTGAAGCCACCAGTATGAACATTTTTTGGCAGCAGGCCGGGAAGGTGTTGACACCTCTGCTTGACCAGTGCGGTGTGGCAGGTACGCTGCGTGCTGCATTGATTGATCGAGGTGCTGTGGAGCAGGCATCACTGCCGCTCCATCAGCTTGCGGCGGTAGAACGACTGTGGGTGGCAAATTCTGTTCAAGGCGTGTGGCCCGTTACGTCACTGCTTGCAGCTGATGGCTCGCTGATACAGCGTTGGCCTGTCAGTAAGCTCGACCCATTTCAACGTTTGGCACATCAACTATTAGATGTTGCCTAAGCGTAGTGTGATAGATATTGCTCTGTAATTTCCTAGAGGTGTCATGGTGAAACGGTTATTAACCGCTTTATTGGTATTAGTCGTCATCGGGGCTGCAAGTGTGGCAGGCGGTTATTTCTATTGGCAGAGCCGATTAGAGGCACCGCTAGTGCTTGATGAGCCAATGCTTTACCAAGTGCCTTCTGGCGCGGGCTTTAATCAGGTAGTTGCGCAATTGGAAGACCAGGGCGTGCTGGAAGATGCCTGGGCGTTTCGCTTGCTAGCACGGGTCGAGCCAGAGCGTGTGCCGCGGCTGCGTACCGGTGAATATCAGCTGTTGCCGGATATGAGCGGTCTGGAAATGATGGCACTGTTGGGTAGCAATAAAGTGGTTACCTACTCGCTGACCATTCCTGAGGGATGGTCTTTTCGACAGATGCGCGATTTGCTCAATGCAGCGCCGAAGCTCGACCACCGCACTGCGGAGTTGAGCGACGCGGAGGTGATGGCCCTACTCGACCGCGAAGGCACTTTTCCAGAAGGCTGGTTCTTTCCCGATACCTATCGCTTTCACCTGGGTATGAGCGATGTCGATATCCTGCGTCAATCATTGGAGCGAATGGAGCATATTCTGGAAGAGGTGTGGGAGGAGCGTGCAGACGACCTAACCATTGACTCTCCCTATGAGGCGCTGATCATGGCCTCCTTGATTGAGAGGGAAACGGGTGCTCCAGAGGAGCGGCGCGAAATTGCCGGGGTGTTCAAGCGTCGTATGGAGCAGGGCATGCGTCTGCAAACCGACCCGACGGTTATTTACGGAATGGGGGAGCGTTATGAGGGGCGGATTACCCGCGCTGATCTGCGTGAGGCTACTCCTTACAATACCTATGTCATTGACGGGATGCCGCCCACACCGATTGCCATGCCGGGACGTGCCTCGTTAGAAGCGGCAGTGAACCCGTTGCCTGGCGAAACGCTCTATTTTGTCTCCCGTGGCGATGGCACACACCATTTCTCGCGAACGTTGCGTGAGCATAACAATGCCGTTAATCGCTATATCCGCAATCGATAATCGCCATGACAGAATGCCAATGATTGATGACCACTGTAAGGGAGCATGATGAGTAAGCGTGGACGCTTCATTACGCTAGAAGGCGGCGAAGGCGTGGGGAAATCCACCAATGTGGGCTTTGTCGCCGAGTACCTGGAGGCCGAGGGGTTGGAAGTGGTGCGCACTCGCGAGCCGGGCGGCACGGTTCGCGGCGAAGCTATCCGCGCGCTGCTGCTGGACCCCGCGCCCCAAGAGCCGCTGCACATCGATGCAGAGCTGCTGCTGATGTTCGCCGCGCGAGCGCAGCACTTGGCAGAAAAAATACTCCCCGCCTTGGCAAGAGGGGCATGGGTGGTCTGCGATCGCTTTACCGATGCGACGTTTGCCTATCAAGGTGGTGGACGAGGTATTGCCAAAGAGCGTATCGCTGTATTGGAGGATTTTGTTCAACAGGGACTCTCTCCTGATTTAACACTCTTGCTCGATATGCCCAAAGAGGCTGCAAAGCAGCGGTTAGAATCACGCTTGCGTGACCGTCATGAACAGCGTGACCGTTTCGAACAAGAGCAGGGTGACTTCTTTCAGGCCGTGCGTGACGCCTATTTGGCACGCGCAGAGGAAGCCCCCGGACGCTTTGCGGTGATTGATGCCCAGCACTCACTAGGCACGGTACAAGCGCAGATTCGTCACACTCTGATGGAACGGGTCGCCGCATGGCGTTAACCGGCGTAATGCCTTGGCACCAAGCCACATGGCAGCATTTAACCCGCTTGGCAGACAGTGGGCGCATGCCTCATGCGCTATTAATTCACGGCGCCCATGGCGTGGGTAAGCAGCAGTTGGCAGAGGCATTGATTGCCCGAACGCTATGCGCATCGCCTGCTGATCAAGCCTGTGGCCATTGCCATAGCTGCGCGATGCTAGCCTCAGGTTATCACCCGGATCTGTTGAGGGTCTCGCCGGAAGAGGGCAAGCGCCAAATCCGCATCGACCCGATTCGCGAGGTTAATCGCTTTGTCTCACAAACCGCCCAACAGGGTGGCTATCGTGTGATTGTGATTTCGCCTGCCGAGGCAATGAACGTCGCCGCCGCTAACGCGCTGCTAAAAAGCCTGGAGGAGCCGGGCGATAAGACGCTGTTCATTCTGCTCTCAGACGTGCCCTCACGCATGCTAGCCACGATTCGCTCTCGCTGTCAGCAGTGGTCATTGCCAAGCGTTACCTTTGAGGCTTGTCGCGGTTGGTTAATTGAGCAATTGGGCAGCGCCGATGAAGCCTACTTCTGGTGGCAGGTGGCAGGCGGACTGCCGCTGCTCGCCGTGGAGTTGGCGGCGCCTGAAGAGCGTGCCTTACGCCATCAAATTCACGACAGTTTTGAACAACTGGTGCGCGGCGCTGAGCCTGTTTCGGAGGCCGCACGCCTGGATCGCCAGGCGATTGATGCCATCTTGTGGTACGGTATCGCGTGGCTGGAAGACCTGATCCGTCTGGGTTTATCCGGTGAAGGGGCGGTGTTGCATAACCCTGATCTCGAGCCGCTCTATCGTCAAGCAGTTAAAAATGGTCGCGCTCAGGACTGGTTTCGCCTGCTCGATTATGCCCGCGAACAGCGACGACTGTTGGCGGTGGGGGCAAACCCCAACCCTCAGCTAGTGCTTGAAGCATGGTTAGTACGCTGGGCGGCATTGCTTCGCTCATAGCGGTATTTGTTCATTCCCCCACGGCTGTTCAAAACAGTGCACCGAGGTCGTCATGGTAGCTCAGAAAGCGCTCTCTCTTACCGTCCCGGATGTGTCGACACTGCTTTCCGCGTATATGCCTTTTCTGGACCGTGGGGGGATTTTTGTACCTACTCAGACCCCCTACGCGCTTGGCCAGCAAGTGCTTTTACTGCTTACGCTTCCGGGTGAAAGCGAACGCCTATCGATCACCGGACAGGTCGTGTGGGTATCGCCGGACGGGGTAAGTGGTCGTCGTATGCCAGGCATTGGCCTTCATTTCAGCCAGCAAGACTATCTCGTGCGTGACCGCATTGAGACGCTGCTTGCCGGCCAGTTAGATAAAGCAGCGCCCTCGTTCACGCTCTGAATCAAATCGTCGCTTACGCTCTGAATGCAGTTATCATCGTGTTTAGGGCCTAGCCGTTGTCGAGACCTATATGTTTGTTGATTCACATTGTCATTTAGATCGTTTATCCGACCAGACCCATGGGGGCGATATTGCCGCCACCCTGGCAGCCGCTCGCGCTGCTCACGTCAATCAGTTTCTTGCTGTAGCAGTTACGTTAGAAGATATGCCGCAACTGGCGGCCATTGCCCGCACCCATCAAGATGTGGTGATTTCCGCTGGATTACACCCCTTGCACCACAGTGAGAGCGAACCCAGCATTGTCGATATTAAAGAGGCCGCTGAGCAGTATGGGGCGGTGGCGATCGGTGAAACCGGCTTGGATTACCACTACCGCGACAGCGTACCTATCGAGATTCAGCACGAGCGCTTCAACCGTCACTTAATCGCTGCGCGAGAGTTAGAGCTGCCGGTGATTATTCATACCCGCGAAGCCAAAGAGGAAACCTTGGCCTTGCTGCGTGAATATAGCGACCCGCGCGTGGGTGGTGTATTACACTGTTTTACTGAAGATATAGCGATGGCCCGTGAGGCGGTGCGACTGGGTTTTTATATCTCGCTATCGGGGATTATCACTTTTCGCAATGCTGCTCCGCTGCGTGAGCTTGCCCGTCAGCTGCCGCTTGATCGCCTGCTGATTGAGACCGATAGCCCTTATCTAGCGCCCGTTCCTCATCGCGGTAAGCCCAATGAGCCTGCTTGGGTGGTGCAAGTGGCTGAATGCATCGCCCAGGAGCGGGGCATCAGTGTCGATGAAGTGGCCATGCAGACGACCGCCAATTTTTATCAGCTCTTTCGTGCCGCGGCTCCCGATGCACCGGAACACGTCAAAGAGGCGCTGGCGCACTCTGGGTTTCTGTAACCGATGCGCCCTGAATACGCTCAAGCGAGGTGGGCGAGATGAATATTGATCGATTGCTGCAGCAAGGTAGCGGAGACGAGGAGCGCGCTGGTGCTATTCCACCGCTCGATGACTGGCACCCAGCGCTCTCTGGCGATATGAATATCGTTATTCACGCCGACGGTAGCTGGTCGCACGAAGGCCAGCCGTTTGCCCGCCCCAAGGTAGCGCGCCTATTGGCAACACTGCTGCGCCTTGATGAAGAGGGTTACTGCCTGGTCACACCGGTGGAACGCTGGCGGATAAAGGTCGAAGACCTGCCGCTGGTCGCGGTAGAAGCTGACTTTCGTGACGGAGCTTGGTGGTTTACCACTCAGTTTGATGATGTTGTTTGCCTTGATGCCGAGCATCCGCTCTCCATTACCTCAACCCCCCAAGGCGAAGCGGTACCGCAACTGCCCGTGCGTTTTGGGTTGGCCGCTAGGTTGCACCGTAATGTCTATTACCGACTGGTTGAGGTAGCAGAAACGCGAGAGGTCAATGATGGGATCAAGGAAATTGGGTTGATGAGTGCCGGGCAGTGGTTTGCGCTAGGACAGCTTGAGGACGAATCATCAGGCGAGATGCCGTGAAGCTAACTGCCGAACAGCAAGCGGTTGTTAATCATCAAGCCGGGCATGCGCGCGTGGCAGCGGTGGCTGGGGCAGGCAAAACCACCACGATGGCCGCTCGTGTGCTGCATCTATTGGCTGGAGGTGTGCCGCCAAAACGTATCTTAGTGCTGATGTTTAACCGTTCCGCAAAGGACGATTTTCAGCGTCGCTTAACCGCAATGGCACCTGCCGGGCAGGCATTGCCCGATGTCCGCACCTTTCACTCCCTGGGGCACCGCTTAACTCAAAGTTTATGCCGCTGGGGCGCGCTAGCGCCCCGCCAGTTATTATCCGCCGATTGGCAATTAGAAAGGCTGCTTCGCCAGGCAAGTATTAATGTACTGCGTGATGCAGTTGAACGCCGTGATGCAGCGCTGGAAGGGGATCGGCTTGAAACCTTGGCTCACTTCTGTGGCTTGGTGAAAGCCGAAATGATCACCCCAGAAACACTTTATGAGCGGCTGAATTTTGACCCTGATACCGACTATTTTCCAGCGGCGTTTGCCGAAGCAGAAAGGCTATTGGAAACAGAAGGAGTAATGACCTATGCGGATCTACTTTATCGTCCGCTGTTGGCGTTAGAAGCAGATAATGCTTTACGCGGTCGTGTTGAAGGGTTTCTAGACCATGTCATTATTGATGAGTACCAGGATATTAACGCCGCCCAGCAGCGGCTATTATCCGCGTTGGTGGGCTCTAATGCCGAGGTAATGGCGGTTGGCGATGCCAACCAGTGTATTTATGAGTGGCGCGGCGCGAAGCCCGACACCATGCTGGAAAATTTTACCGCTACTTTTGGCGAAGCGACCGATTACCCCCTATCCACCACCTTCCGGCACGGTCATGCGTTGGCGCTGGCTGCGAATCATGCCATTGCCGCTAATCAGCGCCGTCCTAATCAGCTGTGCCTTGCCGCGGCTAATAACCCGGAGACCCGGGTTTCAGTTGGGCAGGGGAGTCGTTTGCTACTTGATGCGTTGATGGACTGGCAGGCCCAGGGGCGGGCGTTTAACGAAGCCAGCTTGCTGGTGCGTAGCTGGGCGCTTTCGGTACCGTTCCAATTGGCGCTGCTACAGGCCGGGATACCGTTTCGGCTTCAGCGCGAGGATCGTTTTGTTTTTCGTCTGCCGCTGGTTCAGGCCCTGGCGGGGTATCTAAAGCTGTCGCGTCGTCCTGACCTTCTGCGTGACCCGCAGCAGCTTCTGCTGCTGCTTTCGCAGCCGACCCCCTTCGTTGCCCGCGAGCGATTACAGCGTTTAGCCCAGCAGTTGGCCACTACCCAGCAGTGGCCCGAGCGGCATGACCCCATGCTTACAGCGTTAAAGCCGATCCAGCGGCGCACGCTGAAAAAGCGTTGGTTGCTGCTCTGTGAATTGCCACAGCTGAGTGCATGGCCACCCGCTAAGTTGCTTCGCCACGTGGTAGATAGTATTGATGCTGAAAAAACGCTTAAGCGCGCGGCAGCGCGGCGGGATAAAGGCGAAGAGGATGTGCGTTTACTCGACGTATTGATTGAGCAAGCGCAAAGCGTGCAAGACCCAGACGCTTTTATCGAGCTACTTGAACGTCCGGTAGAGAATCAGGCGGGCGGCGTGCTGATTAGTACTGTGCATGGTGCAAAAGGGCTTGAGTGGCCACTAGTGGCGGTGGCCGGGGTTAATGAAGAAGATTTCCCTCACTACAGCCGCGATAACCCGCTAAATGATGAACGCCTTGAAGAGGAGCGGCGGCTGTTCTATGTGGCTATTACACGTGCCCAGGAGCAGCTATTAGTCCTCCACGATGGAGGCGCTCATCGACCTAGTCGCTTTATTGCTGAAAGCGCTTGGCAAGACAGCATGCGTGTAGCTTCCTGCTTGGCGAGTACATGCGAACCCGTCGCTTTTCTTCAGGTGGCTTCGGTCAGTCTGGTTGAGCGCTATCTGGCGCGGCTGGGCCGTGACGATATTGTCCTAGCAGCGGCCCAGGTCGAAGAGGCCAGGGGCGTCTATTCGGGAGATATCCATTTTTACCCTGGTCAACGGCTTCATCATGCGGTGTTTGGTGAGGGGGAAGTGGCAGCGGTAGAGGGAAGTGCCAGCGACCCGGTCATTGATGTGCGCTTTGATCAGGCAGGAAGAAGACGGCTCATTGCCCGCCGCGCACCCATTAAACTACTCGAAAATGGCTCAACGCTTGCTGGTTAAGTCGTTGATTCTCCAATAGTACACACTCTTTCACATCTGAGTTCAAATTAAGCTTTAGGGCTGTTTGACTTAGCAGCGTCCTGCCGATTTAATACCTACACTCCTACCGAGCTAATACTCAGCAGCTCATGGCATATAACTGATGAAATAGGGAACGAGTATGGTAAGGCATGTCACTTGGCTCTGCGCCATTTTGATCGTCACCCAAAGCGGCGCCTTACTTGCTGATAGCTCTTTGCCTAATCTTGAATTTAATGGTTTTGGCACTCTAGGGGTCGTTCACTCTGACGAGCAGAATGCTGACTTCGTTAATGACCCTCTTGCTTCACAAGGTGCTGGGTACAGCCATGATTGGAGCGCAGAAGTTGATAGCCGCTTAGGGCTTCAAGCTACGCTACATATCACGCCTCGAGTGTCCTCCGTTGTTCAGGTAGTCAGCGAGAAGCGGTATGACGGCTCCTACGCACCTGACATTGAATGGGCAAATGTTCAATACGATATTACGCCTAACCTTAGTTTCCGCGTTGGGCGTATGGTGCAGAGTTCATTTATGGCCTCTGAACATCGTAAAGTTAATTACGCCACTCCATGGGTACGTCCTCCACAAGAAGTTTATCGTTTAATTCCGGTGGCCAATTTCGACGGCGTTGATATTCGCTATCGATACCCAATAGGGGAGGCCTCCAATGAATTACAGATGAATTATGGCGGCGGCAGCGTGGATTACTCGACGGGTAGTATCGACGCCAGCGATTCCTGGGGCGTTTCTCACCGCACTCATTGGGGAGATACCACCCTGTTTGCCAGCTACGGCGAGCTGAAAGTGACCGCGGATGAACTCTCACAATTCTTCGATGCATACCGTCTCTTTGGCCTACCCGGTGAAGAGCTCGCTAGTCGCTACGAAGTTGATGGCAAGCGCACGAGCCTACTGAGTTTAGGGGTGGGTTATGACCCTGGCTCATGGTTTGTTATGGGAGAGTGGGCGCGCTCTTCGTCGCCTTCTCTTTTAGGGGACAGTGAAGGGGCTTACATGACGTTCGGCTACCGTATAGCCGAGTGGACGCCGTATGTGGGTGTGGCGCGAGCAAAAGTCACCAGTAATACGTCAGAGCCGGGATTGAATGCTGCTCTTTATCCTTCGCCCTTTGCCGAAGGCGCACAGTTACTTAATGGCGTATTGAATGAGTTTATATCCAGCGGAATGCAGCAAGAGAGTATTACGGTTGGGGCTCGCTGGGATTTCAGGCCAGGTATGGCTTTTACGGCCCAATACGATCATATCGATATGCGTTCGGAGTCATCGGGGGGGCTGATCAATCAACAGCCCGAGTTTACCCCAGGTGGACGCATCAACTTGTTCAGCCTTGCGCTCGACTTTGTGTTTTAAGGAGAGTGGCAATGTTTAAACTACTTACTGCGCACTTGGCCAGCCTGTTCTTAGGGGCAGCGCTGACGATGGTTAATCACACTGCTGCGGCCGAGGTGTTGGTGGTTGTATCTGCCGAGGCACCTTTTACTCGGCTAACTAACAGTGACTTAAAGGATATTTATTTAGGGCGTCGCACGATAATAGTCAACGGAGTACAAGTGGTACCCTTGGATCAGACTGAAGGTACGGCAGCGAGAACTGAATTCTACACTCACTACACAGGGCAGACCTCTGCGCAAATCAAGGCGCACTGGGCTAGACAGATATTTACCGGGCGAGGGCAGCCGCCTCAAGCGTTGGCTAATAGTCGCGCAGTGGTAGAGCGATTAGTCAGTGATGCAAAAGCACTGGGCTATATAGACCCTACTTTTCTTGATGAGCGTTTGAGGGTGGTGACAATTGAGTAGCCTCAATGATCAAACGGGCCCTAGCCGGTTCATCCCATCCAAAAGCTTCATTAATCGATGGTCACATCATCTTGTAGAGCCAGTTGTACTATTTAGCCTAGTGGCTTTAATGATGTTGTTGGTTATATGGGGCAGTGCTTATTTTTTAGTCAATAAAGAACGTATGGCCATTGAGCGTCAGGCAGAGCTGTCGGTAGGAGAAATTACCGATACTTATGAAGCGCTGGTGGTAAGAGCCTTAAGAGAAATTGACACCGCACTGAAATTAGTACGTTTTACTGCCAACAGTAACGATCATGCAAGCGTGCTCAGTGTGTTAAATGAGCAGCGGTTATTGCCGCCAGCACTGCTATTTACTATCAGCATTGTTGATGAGCAGGGCATGGTTATCGAGACCACTAATTCGGGGCTGCTTGGGCAGCGCCTAATGCCGCCTTCACAAATAACACTGGGCGACGATTACCTAGCAGTGGGGGAGGTAGATGCTTATCAGGAAAAGCAGCTGACCTTTACCCGGCCATTGATGCCTGAGCAAGAGGGTGCCTCAGGCTGGGTCGTTATCGCTATTGATGCCAACTACTTTGTGAGCAGTTATGAAGTTCGGTCGTTGGGCCAGCAGGGGATGCTGGCACTAGTGGGCTCTGAGGGCATCGTACGCGTTAGACGTTCAGGAGATACTATCCATACAGGCGAACTGATGGATATAGCGGCTTGGGAAAGTAGCACACTGGATGCCGTTAGCGCTCCCTTTCTGACCCACTGGCAAGGTGTTGAACGCTACACGCTGGTACGCAAACTGTATGATTTTCCCCTCTCGATTGTCGTAGGACTCTCTGCCCAGGAGCAGTTGGATGCGGCTCAACAGCTTGCGCGAAACTATTGGCAGCGGGCCGGTTGGACAAGCGGACTGCTGCTCATCATTCTGGCGATACTTGGCCGTTTGAGCTGTCAACTTCAGCGGGCGCGGCAGCGGGTAATGGAAGAGCGTGTGTTACATGCTCAGCAGGTTGAACACTTAGCTTTTCATGACACGCTAACTGATTTGCCTAATCGAGCCTTTTTGAGCCACCTGATTACTCAGGCCGTGAAGCTTGGCGGTCGACATGGTGACTCCTTCGCGCTGCTTTTCTTGGATCTTGACCGCTTTAAGTTAGTCAATGATACCTTGGGCCATGATGCCGGAGACCATCTTCTGCAAGAAGCAGCAAGACGGCTGACTTCTTCGGTGCGTGAAAGTGATGTCGTCGCTCGGTTAGGGGGTGATGAATTTGTCATTCTTTTGAGTAAGGTCAGTCGACAAGACCAGATTGAGCCCATCGCGAAAAAAATTCTTTCCGCCGTTAGAGTGCCCTTTGCGCTGGCGGGCCAGGAGTGCCATATCTCGGTGAGTATCGGTGTTGCGCTGTATCCGTTTGACGGGCTTGACGAGCAAACATTAATGAAAAGTGCTGATATGGCGATGTATCAGGCGAAGCAACTGGGCAAAAACAATGTCCAGTTCTATACCGCTGAATTAAGTTCGGAAATGGATGCGCGTTTAACCTTGGAGTCCGGCCTGCATCGTGCGCTTGCGGGTCATGAGTTTAGGTTGTTCTTCCAATCAAAGCATGGTGTTGAGGCTGGTAATTTGCTTGGCATGGAAGCGCTGCTACGTTGGCAGCATCCAACGCTAGGGCTATTGGAGCCAGCGCAATTCATGACTCTGGCTGAAGAGAGCGGTTTAGCTATACCTATTGGTAAATGGGTACTGGAGAATGCCTGTAGGCAAAACTTGCAGTGGCAACAACAAGGGTTACCCATATTAACAATGGCCGTCCATATCTCTGAGCGCCAATTTTATGATCATGGTTTTGTTGAGAGCATCAGCGACATATTAACGACTACCGGTATGAACCCTGAGCTGCTTGAGTTGGAAATTACGGAAAGCTTGCTACTGCAAGATGTTCATCATACGGCGAGTATCTTTGAAGAGCTAAATAAGCTGGGCGTTAAGATTGTGGTGGACGATTTTGGTACTGGGTATTCATCATTATCTGACTTAAATATTTTCCCTGTAGATGCTTTAAATGTAAGTTCTTCTTTGCTTGAGGGGTTGTCAGGCAGTCGTCGTGACCAGCAGCTATCCTCATCAATGATTGAGCTTGGTCAGCGCCTCGGTCTTCAGATGTTTGCAAAGGGAGTGACTTCTCATGAGCAGGCATATTTTATTCGCCATCACGCCGATCTCCACTTTCATGGATTTTATAGCAACAGACCATTATCAGCAGAGGAGCATTGCCAAGAGGAGTAGCTCAAACTCAACACTGCTTACCCTTGTACAGCGAATTGAGGGTAAGCAGTGAGTATCGGCTTGAGTCTTACATATTGGGGTAGGTCGGCCCGCCGCCGCCTTCTGGTGCTACCCAGGTAATATTCTGAGCAGGGTCTTTAATATCACAGGTCTTGCAATGCACGCAGTTCTGGAAGTTTATCTGGAAGCGTGGCTCTCCCGCGCTATCTTCAACCACTTCATATACACCGGCAGGGCAGTAGCGCTGCGCGGGTTCTGCGTACTTCGGCAGGTTTTCTCGAATGGGCAGTTCAGGGTCTTCCAGGCGCAGGTGGCACGGCTGGTTCTCTTCATGATTGGTGTTAGACAGAAACACCGATGATAGCTTATCGAAAGAGAGCTTTCCGTCCGGCTTTGGATAGTTGATTTTCTCAAATTCAGCCGCCGGCTTAAGGGCACCGTGGTCGGTAGTGGTGTCATGCACGTTGGGTAGCTTGTTGCCCAATAGCTGATGCGCAAAATTGTATGCGCCGCCACCAATGGTGCCATATTTGTGAATGGCAGGGCCGAAGCTAGCGCTTTCTTTAAGTTCTTGATAAGCCCAGCTCGCTTCCCACTTCTGAGTAAAGCTGGTTAGCTCTTGTGCGCCTTCGTCTCCGGCTTTAATTGCTTCAAACACACTTTCTGCTGCGACCATGCCAGACTTCATGGCAGTGTGGAGGCCCTTGATTTTGGCAAAGTTTAGGGTGCCCGCATCACAGCCAATCAGTAGGCCGCCAGGGAAAGTCATTTTAGGCAAGCAGTTAAAGCCACCTTTGGTAATTGCTCGGGCGCCATAAGCAACGCGTTTGCCGCCTTCAAGGTACTGGCTGATAACCGGATGATGTTTCATGCGCTGAAACTCATCAAACGGCGAAAGCCATGGATTTTGGTAACCAAGATCCATAATCAAACCGACCACGACCTGCTGGTTTTCCGCATGATATAAAAACCAGCCGCCGTGGGTATTTTTATCTAAAGGCCAACCCGAGCCGTGCACCACAAGGCCAGGTTCATGCTTGTCAGCGGGCACATCCCAAAGTTCTTTAAGACCGATACCGTAATGCTGGGGATCGCGACCCGCATCCAGCGAAAAGTCTTTAATTAAGCGTTTACCTAGGTGACCGCGAGCACCTTCGGCAAACAGCGTGTATTTAGCACGCAACTCCATGCCCGGCATATAGCCGTCTTTAGGCGTCCCATCGGCGGCAACGCCCATATCACCGATTAAGATGCCGCGCACCGCGCCATCTTCAATAATCACTTCTTGGGCAGCAAAGCCAGGGAAAATCTCCACGCCCAACGATTCGGCTTGTTCACCAAGCCAGCGGCACAAATTGCCTGCGCTGATGACGTAACGCTGCTGGTCACCACCGGTGTTGTGCATGCTTTTGGGGACAAGCGCATTGGGTACTTTTTGCGCTTTTTCAGCGTCTTTAAGCAAAAAAACATCGTCGCGAATAGCCGGCGTATTTAACGGAGCGCCGCGCTCTTCCCAGTCAGGAAAGAGTTCACTCAATGCTCGGGGTTCAAATACCGCGCCTGATAAAATATGTGCGCCGACCTCGGAGCCTTTTTCTACCACGCAAACCGTTAATTCTTGCTCTGCTTCATTGGCTTGTTGCATAAGTCGGCAAGCAGCAGAAAGCCCGGATGGGCCCGCACCAACAATGACGACATCAAAGTCCATTACATCGCGTTCAACAGTTTCCACCCGGCTTCTCCTTATTCTCTTTAAGTACCATTGTTAGTAAACACTAGTTCCATATCTGCGCTATGCGCACTAGTTTATAAACAGATGGTCTTAATTTAAAACGGTCGTTTGCTTCTGGTTATGTCCCATGATAGGCATAATACCTGTGTCAGGTCACGCCTACGATGGTGAAAGCAGCATTTCTTAATGGTATGCGTCGCTAGTTGTCGTTCTCTGCTACTACCATCGCAGTAGTGATCAAGTGTTGTCGCCAACAGGTAGGCTATGGCAGATTAGTAGGGTTTTTCAATCACGTACCTATCAAACGCTTGAATGAATCTGAATATGTCGCCAACTGGGTAGTGTTTTGTAAGACGTTTTCGCTAACAACGTACTCAGTAGCTTTTCAATCGAAGCTCTCCAATATAAGAGGTATCCGCTGGGCGGGTACCGTCTCAGGGTAACGGCTTTACAACAAGCCAAGCGAGGAACCTATGAAAGTACTCGTCGCGGTGAAACGCGTCATCGACTACAACGTCAAAATCCGCGTCAAGGCGGACCACTCGGACGTCGATCTGACCAACGTCAAAATGGCCATGAACCCCTTCTGTGAGATTGCCGTGGAAGAGGCGGTGCGCCTGAAAGAGAAGGGCGTGGCCACGGAGGTCGTGGTCGTCACGGTAGGGCCCAAAGCCGCCCAAGAGCAGCTGCGTACGGCGCTGGCGCTGGGCGCCGACCGCGCCATCCATATCGAAACCGATGAGCGCGCCGAATCCCTGGCCGTGGCCAAGTTGCTGGCCAAAGTCGTCGAAGAGGAGCAGCCGGGGTTGGTGGTGTTGGGTAAACAGGCCATCGACACCGACAACAACCAGACCGGCCAAATGCTCGCCGCGCTGACCGGCCTGCCTCAAGGCACCTTCGCCTCTGAAGTGTCTGTGGACGGCGACAAGGTGAACGTGACGCGTGAAATCGACGGCGGTCTGCAAACCATCGCGCTGACGCTACCGGCGATTGTCACCACCGACCTGCGCTTGAATGAGCCGCGCTACGCCAAGCTTCCCGACATCATGAAGGCCAAGAAAAAGCCGCTGGAGGTGAAAACCCCCGCCGACTACGGCGTCGAGGTTGCCTCCAAGGTCAGTCTGCTCAAAGTAGAGTCGCCCGCCGAGCGCAAAGGCGGCGTCAAAGTCGCCTCGGTAGACGAGCTGATCGACAAACTGAAAAACGAAGCCAAAGTTCTTTGAGACAAGTACTTTGCTACAAGCGCTTTGAAAGGAGTTGATGCCATGAGCATTCTGGTACTTGCGGATCTACACGAAGGTCAACTGGCCGGTGCCACCGCCCACGTCGTGGCGGCCGCCCAAGCCATCGGTGGCGATATCGACGTGCTGGTGGCCGGGGAAGGCGTTCAAGCCGCCGCCGAAGCCGCCGCCAAACTCGACGGCGTAAGCAAAGTCCGCGTTGCCGATAACGCCGTTTACGCCCACCAGTTGGCCGAGCCCATGGGCGCGCTGCTGGTCGAACTGGCCGATGGCTACACCCACGTGCTGGCCAGTGCCTCCACCACCGGCAAAAACGTGCTGCCGCGTTTGGCCGCGCTAAAAGACGTCAGCCAGTTGTCGGACGTGATCGCCGTGGACAGCGCTGATACCTTCAAGCGTCCGATCTACGCCGGTAACGCCATCGCGACGGTCAAGAGCGACGATGCCCTCAAGGTCATCACCGTGCGCACCACTGGCTTTGATGCGGTCGGCACCAGCGGCAGCGCGACGGTGGAAGCCGTCGATACCGTGGTAGAAAACAGCCAGTCCAACTTCGTCAAAGAAGAGCTGGCGAAGTCGGACCGTCCCGAGTTGGGTGGTGCCAAGGTGGTGATCTCCGGTGGCCGCGGCATGGGCAACGGCGAAAACTTCAAGCTGCTCGACGGCATTGCCGACAAGCTGGGGGCGGCGATTGGCGCCTCCCGCGCTGCGGTGGACGCAGGTTTTGTGCCCAACGACATGCAGGTCGGCCAGACCGGTAAGATCGTTGCCCCGGATCTGTATATCGCCGTAGGTATCTCGGGCGCCATCCAGCACCTGGCGGGCATGAAGGACTCCAAGGTGATCGTCGCGATCAACAAGGACGACGAAGCACCGATCTTCCAGGTGGCGGACTACGGCCTGGTGGGCGATCTGTTCGAGATCCTGCCGGAGCTTGAGAGCAAGCTGTAAGCGGTTGAGCAACCAAGTCCTAAAAGCCGACTTCGCCAGAAGTCGGCTTTTTTGTGCCCGGTCTATTAGGTAAACTGGCAATAGTTGACTAAAGTACTGGGGCAAAAGGTAAGAAAATCCACCCCGGTGGTTGAAAAAGCTGCGGGCTGACCGCACATAGGTAAGTGAAAGCAACGAAAGCCACTCAAGGAGATGATGATATGGCACATACACTACCCGAATTGCCGTACGCATATGACGCTCTCGAACCAAATATCGATGCGATGACGATGGAAATTCACCATTCTCGTCACCATCAAACTTACATCAACAACCTGAACGCCACTTTGGAAGGTACAGGTCTTGAAGATGTGCCTGTCGAAGAACTGGTCGCTAATTTAGATCGTGTTCCGGAAGCCAAGCGTCAAGCCGTTATCAATAACGGTGGCGGTCATGCCAACCACTCTATGTTTTGGCAAATGATGTCGCCTAACGGCGGTGGTAACCCCCAGGGTGATGTCGCAAAAGCGATTGATGCTGAGCTCGGCGGCCTTGAAGCTTTTAAAGAAGAGTTCAAAAAAGCGGCCGTTGGTCGTTTTGGTAGCGGTTGGGCATGGCTCTCCGTTACACCAGAGAAAAAACTGGTAGTCGAAAATACCCTGAACCAAGACAGCCCGCTGATGCACGGCAATACGCCGCTGCTCGGTTTGGATGTTTGGGAGCATGCGTACTACCTGAAGTACCAAAACAAGCGTCCTGACTACATTGCTGCGTTCTTCAACGTTGTAAACTGGGAAGACGTTGAGCGTCGTTACCAAGCTGCGATTAGCTAAAATTGCTATGACCCGCTAGCAGCGCCATGACATGGCGCTGTCAAAAACCGCCCACTTTTTTAGTGGGCGGTTTTTTGTTGTCTGGGGCAATGTTTTAGGGGCAGGGTTGGGTATTAGCTGTCAATATCCTGTGAATAAAAAATACCACATATGCTTGAATTGATTTTCCAATGGTCTATATATAGTATGCGTTGTGTCTTTTAAAGAGGGCGGGCACTAGATGTGCTCTACCCGAAAAATGCCGCTATGAAAAGGGGGTTACCCATGGAAATTCAGATTTATAGCAAGCCAGCTTGTGTTCAGTGCACCGCCACTTACCGTGCGTTAGACAAGCAGGGACTCGATTACACCGTTATTGATATTACCGCTGAATCCGGCGCCCAAGAAGAAGTCGAAGCGCTGGGCTATCGGCAGCTTCCCGTCGTAGTCGTTGGCGAGGATCACTGGTCGGGTTTCCGCCCAGACCGCATTCAAGCGCTGGCGTAAGTCATCCAAATGCTGGCAAGTTGCGCACCTACAGAAATCGGCACGTTGGTGTACTTCTCTACTAAATCAGGTAACACCCATCGTTTTGTAGAAAAGCTTGGATTTGCCGCAACGCGGCTGCCGCTGAATCGAGATGAGCCTGCGTTACGTGTTACACAGCCGTATATTTTAGTTACCCCTACTTATGGTGGGGGAAGTGCCCAAGGGGCGGTACCCAAGCAGGTCATCCATTTTCTCAACGACACGCATAACCGGGGCCTCCTGCGGGGTGTGATTGCCGCGGGAAATACCAATTTTGGCGAAGCGTATGGCCTTGCTGGTCGCATTATTGCGAAAAAATGCCATGTGCCGCTGCTGTACCGATTCGAATTATTTGGCACCGACGATGACGTGGCCAATGTCCGTCAAGGAGTAGAAGAGTTTTGGAAACGACAAACCTAGCGCCGAAAGATTTAGCCTCGAAAGACTTGGCCACTAAAAACGTTGAGGCAAAAAGGCCAGCAGCGAAGACGGAAGCGCGCACGTTGGACTATCACGCTCTCAATGCCATGCTCAATCTGTACGGTGCCAATGGCGAACTACAGCTGGATAAGGATCGCGAAGCAGCGCGCCAATACTTTTTACAGCACGTTAACCAGAACACGGTGTTTTTCCACTCGTTAGAGGAAAAACTCGATTATCTGGTCGAAGAGCAGTACTACGAAGCCGAGATGCTGGCACAGTACAGCTTCGCCTTTATTAAGGCGCTGTTCGAGCAGGCCTATGCGTATAAGTTTCGCTTCCCAAGCTTTTTGGGTGCCTTTAAGTACTACACCAGTTACACGCTGAAAACCTTCGACGGCAAGCGCTATCTAGAACGTTACGAAGACCGGGTCTGCATGGTCGCGCTAACCCTGGCGCGAGGCGACGAAACGCTGGCGAAGTCACTGGTGGATGAAATCATTAGCGGCCGCTTCCAGCCTGCGACCCCCACCTTTTTGAACTGCGGCAAGCAGCAGCGCGGCGAGCTAGTGTCATGCTTCCTACTGCGTATCGAAGACAATATGGAATCGATTGGCCGTTCGATTAACTCGGCCCTTCAGCTCTCCAAGCGCGGCGGCGGCGTGGCGTTTCTGCTCAGCAATATTCGTGAGTCGGGTGCCCCCATCAAGCGTATCGAGAACCAGTCTTCGGGCATTATTCCGATAATGAAACTACTGGAAGATGCATTCTCTTATGCTAACCAGCTGGGTGCTCGCCAGGGCGCAGGGGCGGTGTACCTGAACGCTCACCACCCGGATATCCTGCGCTTTTTGGATACCAAACGAGAAAATGCCGACGAGAAAATTCGTATCAAAACGCTCTCCTTGGGCGTGACGATTCCGGATATTACCTTTGAGCTTGCCAAGCGCAACGACGATATGTACCTGTTCTCGCCTTACGATGTAGAGCGTGTATACGGCGTGCCTTTTGGCGATATCAGCGTCACCGAGAAGTACCAAGAGATGGTTGCGGATGCGCGCATTCGCAAGCATAAGATCAATGCGCGGGCCTTCTTCCAAACCTTAGCCGAGCTGCAGTTTGAGTCGGGCTACCCGTATATCATGTTCGAAGACACGGTTAATCGCGCCAATCCGATTGCTGGCCGTATCAACATGAGCAACCTTTGCTCTGAAATTCTTCAGGTCAACACGCCTACCGAGTATGACGATGACCTGGGTTATCGCCAAATCGGTCAGGACATCTCCTGTAACCTGGGCTCTATGAACATTGCCAAGGTGATGGACGCAGGCGATATCGGTACCAGCGTGGAAATCGCCATTCGCGGCCTCACTGCCGTTTCTGAAATGAGTAACCTGCGCAGCGTGCCCTCTATTGCCGAAGGTAATGCCAAGTCGCGGGCGATTGGCTTGGGTCAGATGAATCTACACGGCTATCTGGCGCGGGAGCACATCTTCTATGGCTCTGACGAAGGTTTGGATTTTACCAATCTCTACTTCTACTGCGTTGCCTTCCATGCCATCCGTGCGTCGAACCGTTTGGCGATTGAGCACAAAGAGTCGTTTGCTGGCTTTGCCGATTCTACCTACGCCTCGGGGTCATTCTTCGATAAGTACACCGATCAGGCGTGGCTGCCGCGCACCGATAAAGTACGTGGGCTGTTTGAGCGCAGCGGAATCGAGCTACCGACCCAGGACGATTGGCAGGAGCTGAAAGCCTCGGTCATGGCTCACGGTTTGTATAACCGTAACCTGCAAGCAGTACCGCCGACAGGGTCGATCTCCTACATCAATAACTCCACCTCCAGTATTCACCCGGTGGCGGCGAGAATCGAGATTCGTAAAGAGGGCAAGCTAGGGCGTGTTTATTACCCGGCGCCTTTCCTGGATGAAGCCAATTTTGACTACTTCCAGGACGCCTACGAAATCGGCCCGGAAAAAATCATCGATACCTACGCGGAAGCCTCGCAGCACGTTGACCAGGGCTTATCGCTAACGCTGTTTTTCCCGGACACCGCCAGCACGCGCGATATCAATAAGGCGCAGATTTATGCCTGGCGCAAAGGTATCAAAACGCTTTACTACATTCGCCTGCGTCAAAGTGCTTTAGAAGGTACCGAGGTAGAGGGCTGCGTTTCCTGCACGCTGTAATGGCGCTGATTGCTGCCGCTACGCCTTGTGTCTGTATTGAGCGTTCTTTTTATAACCAAGCTTTGCTAGCCCGGCTGTCACAGCCGGGCTTCGAGAGAGTGATATGAATACCATGCAACGTTTATCGCGGGTTGACGCGATTAACTGGAACCGGCTTCAGGATGATAAAGACCTGGAAGTTTGGAACCGCTTGACCAGTAATTTCTGGCTGCCTGAAAAAGTCCCGCTGTCTAACGATATTCAGTCCTGGAACACCCTGACCGAAAAAGAAAAACAGCTGACGATCCGCGTGTTTACTGGCCTGACACTGCTCGATACGATTCAAAGCAGCGTGGGTGCGCCGGTATTAATGGAAGATGCTCGCACTCCCCATGAAGAGGCGGTTTATACCAACATCGCTTTTATGGAATCAGTGCATGCACGCTCCTACAGCTCGATTTTCTCGACGCTCTGCACCACTCGTGATGTGGACGATGCCTTTCGCTGGAGCGAAGAGAACCCGACGCTGCAGGCGAAATCTGAGCTGATTTTAGAGCGCTATCGCTCGGATGATCCGCTGATGCGCAAAGTCGCCAGCGTGTTCCTTGAGTCATTTCTGTTCTACTCCGGCTTCTACCTGCCGATGTACTGGTCAAGCCATGCCAAGTTGACCAACACCGCTGACCTTATTCGCCTAATCATTCGCGACGAGGCGGTACACGGCTACTACATCGGCTATAAATTCCAGCAGGCAATGGCGGAAGCGACGCCAGCGCGTCAACAGGAAGTTAAAGATTACGCCTACGAGCTACTGCTGGAGCTCTACGACAACGAAGTGCGCTACACCGAGTCACTCTATGACGAGGTAGGCCTGAGCGAAGACGTCAAAAAATTCCTTCACTACAACGCCAACAAAGCGCTGATGAACCTTGGTTTCGAGCCCCTGTTCCCCAGCAGTGTTACCGATGTGGATCCAACCATTATGGCGGCGCTGTCACCCAACGCCGACGAAAACCACGACTTCTTCTCAGGCTCCGGTTCCTCCTACGTGATCGGCAAAGCCGTCGCCACCGAAGACGACGACTGGGCGTTTTGAATAGCAGCTAAGGCGGTTTAATAGTTAAGCAGCGCATTGATGCTTGAAGCTGAAGTTAAAACAGTTATTAAAAGCGGGAGTTCGAAAGAACTGCCGTTTTTTTATGTCTAACTGCATACGGTTGCATGGATGTTAATGATAAATATTGTCATTTATTATATTAGTGGTAGGCTAGACAACGTAAAAGTTAAACGCAAATCGTTCTAATACCTAATTAGTTTCTAGTGGTGCGGTGCTCACCGCCCGCTACTCAGTGACGGAGAGTCGACGTGCTGAACAGGCCTTTCTTTGCCTTGCGTGGATGGTGGTTAGCGGCAGTGCTAGCCAGCGGCACGCTGATGGCAAGTGAACAAGTGGCGGCTCAAGCAGCCGAAAGTGTAGACGCTCAGCAAGTTCAAGCGGCGCTCCAAGAGCAGATTGATGCTGCCGACGAGCAGACCCGATCACAGTTGGAGGAGCTACGCCGCTTAGAGCGCGAAACTCGCCAAATGAGTGCAGACAATGCTTCCTTGGCTGGGCGACTAGCAGAAGAGGCTGAACGTCAGCAGCGTCTAGCCGCAGCGCTGAATACGCTTGAAGAGACGCGTGCCGCGCTCCCCGTGATCGAGCAGAGTATGGCCGAGCAGCTAAGCGGCTGGATTGAGCGTGATTTGCCATTTCTGCGTGATGAGCGACTGGCGCGAGTTGAGCGTCATGAACAAGAGCAGGGCGAAAACAGTATTGAGCGTATCAATGGGTTGCTCGAAGCGTGGCGCGTTGAGCTCGACTATGGGCGTGAGATGGATAGCTGGCGAGGACGCTTGCGCCAAGAGAACAGCGAGCGTGAAGTAGACTTTTTGCGTATCGGCCGTATCGGTTTTTACTACCTCACCCCCGATGGCCGCGATGGTGGTGTGTGGAATGCCGAGAATGGCGCATGGCAGCCATTGGATGATGCTTACTTGCGCGAAGTGCGCAATGGACTGCGGATGGCGGAAGATCAGCGTGCCCCAGCACTATTAACCTTGCCGCTCTCAATCAGTGCGAATGACCAGCAGGGAGAGCAACCATGAGCCGTTTTAGTTTAGCTAACGATAGCCTCTCTATTCGTCGGCCAGTTTATGCTTGGGTTTTGTTAGGGCTAATCGCCATCAGTAGTCTTGCCTTTGCGCAAGCCGAGAGTGTTACTTCATTACGCGAAGCACGAGAGGCCGCTGAAGCGCGTGATCAGCAGCGTTTAATGGGCTTTCTAGATGACCAGGAAGCATTGGAAGCTGCCCTCGAGCAGGCGCGTACCGAGCACGAAGCGGTCCAGCAGCAGTTTGATGCACTACAGGCCCAGCAGGCAGAGCAAACAGACCAAGCCAGCGACCTGAGCGAGCGTCAGGCTGAGCAAGGGGAAGCGCTAGCAGGTCTGCTCGCGAATCTCGCTCGACACAGCTCGGAAGTACGCAATGCGCTAGGTGAGGAGAGTTTGTTAACGCTGGAGGAAGCATCGCTGCCGCCGCGCTTAGATGAAGTGGAAGTGCTTGAGCGCTCACAGTTGGAAGTAGTGGTAGATCGTTTAGCGGCGCTAACCGCCCGCACTGGCCGTGCTGAGAGGCTCACGCTTCCTGTCGCTGATGCCAATGGCGAAGTATCACCCCGTGAGATCGTGCGCCTGGGCGATTTTGCGGCATTCACCGAAAGCGAGCTGTTGCAGCGCGGTGAAGGAGAGAACAGCTTAGCCGTGTTACCGCGTACACCTGCAGAAATAGGCACCTCTTTAGCGGCCTATTACCAGGGTGAAAGCAGCGTATTTGCCGTTGACCCGACTCAGGGCAGTGTGCTGGAAGCGTTAGCACAGCAACCCAGTTTATGGGAGCGCTTCCAGCAAGGGGGGTACGTTGGCTATGTGGTTGTCGCGCTTGGTATCTTGGGTCTTATTTTCGGGTTGGCGCAGTATCTCTACTTAGTGGTCGTCAGCATGCGCGTTAATCGCCAGCGCCAGTCGCTCACTCAGTTGCAATCCAACAATCCGTTGGGGCGCGTACTGCTGCGCTTTGAAGGCATGGATAAACATCAAACCCCGGAGGCGCTAGAAGCGCGGTTAGATGAAGCGGTGCTGGCCGAACTGCCCAAGCTTGAGCGTAGCCAGCCAATGGTCAAGCTACTTGCTGCGATTGCCCCGCTGCTCGGTTTGCTAGGGACGGTGACCGGCATGATCGTAACGTTCCAAGCGATTACCGTGTTTGGCACCGGCGACCCGCAGCTTATGGCAGGCGGCATCAGTCAGGCACTGGTGACCACCGTACTAGGTCTGATTACCGCCGTGCCGCTGTTGTTTGTGCAGACCGCTCTGGCGGGCCGCAGCCGTTATTTAACCCATGTGATTGAAGGGCAGGCGAGCGCGACACTAGCGGATCACCTTGAATCTCACACACCCGTGGTGAACTAACATGTCCACGCTTCCTCTCTGGCTCGAACCCGTCGAGCGTTTGGTAGAGGCGGGTGGCCCGGTACTTGTCGTACTGGCAGCAGTGGCCGTGCTGGTATTTGCTATGGCCATGGAGCGTTGGTGGTACTACCGAATAACCTGGCGTATAGCCCGGCGCCAGTTGCTACATCGTTGGGCAGCGCGTAGTGATCATGTTAGTTGGAGCGCTCGCACGCTGCGTCACGTATGGGCCGAGGCGCTAGTGGTCAGGCTGCGCAAACCCTTGCCATGGTTGAAGCTACTGGTTGCGCTGTGTCCTTTACTGGGGCTGTTAGGCACGGTGACCGGCATGATTAGCGTATTCGATAGCCTTTCGCTTAGCGAGACCCACCAAGCCCGCGCCATGGCGGACGGTGTCGCCCGGGCCACTCTGCCTACGTTAACCGGCATGGCCATTGCCGTCGTAGGGCTGTTATTTATTAGTCGCTTGGAACACGTGATTCGTCGTGAAGACCAGCGGCTGCATGATCGCTTGGCGCGGGCACTGGAGGATAATGATGCGTAGACGTCGTTCCATAGATGTAACTGCAGAGAGCAATGAGGTGAATCTTACCCCCATGCTCGACGTGGTGTTTATCATGCTGATTTTCTTTATTGTGACTACCAGCTTTGTCAAAGAGAGCGGCGTTGAGATTGAACGGCCTGAGTCCAGCGCTGCGACGCCGCGCCCCGACGCCCAGGTGCTTGTGGCGATTTCCCCTGAAGGTGCCATATGGGTGGATGGTAGCCCAGTAGATGCTCACCGGGTTGGTCAGCAGGTCGCCGATATGCTGAGTGACGATGGCTCGGTGGTTATTCAGGCTGATCGCGAATCCACCACTGGCTTGCTGATCGAGGTAATGGATCGCCTACGTGAAGCGGGCGTTGACCAAGTGGCGGTGGCGGCGAGTCGGAGTGGGTCATGATGCGGCATCTGCTGTCGTTATTAGGGGGCGTCGTGTTGGCGGTAGGCCTGTTCTGGCTGCTGGCGCAGTTGGTTGCCCCGCCTGAGCGAGAGCCCGAAGAGTTGACCATGAGCATGGCAATGACCATGGTTGAAGCGCCGGAAGTGGCCCCTGAGCAAGAGGCGCCCACGCCTCAACCTGTAGAAGCCGCGCCGCAACAAACGCCGCCCCCCATGCCCGCACCCGAGCCGCCTCCGGTAGCGGAAAGCACGATTAGTTTGCCGGAAGTAGAGCTGCCAGATGAGCCCATTGAGCCTATTGAAATGGACAGTGAACTCCCCGAGCTTACCGAAGTTGAGCCGGAACCTGAGCCACAGCCTGAACCTGCTCCAGAGCCAGCCCCAGAGCCTGCGCCGCGAGAAGCGCCTGCTGAACCAGCCCGTGCGGCTACCACTGCTGCGCAGAGTGAGCCTGCTGTGCGTGAAGCTGCGCCACAAGTTGAGCCAGCGCCCTCTGACGAGCCGGTTAGCGTAGGTCAGGCGACACCCACCAGTCGAGTCAATCCAAGCTATCCAGCGCGGGCTCAGCGTCGAGGTATGGAAGGCTTTGTAGAAGTAGCCTTTATGATTCGTCGTGATGGCAGTGTGGATGCTTCATCGATACGGGTAACCAGCGCGCAGCCACGTCGGGTGTTTGATGATGCCGCGCGGGACGCGATTGCCAAGTGGCAATTTGAGCCCAGTGATCGGTTACGCAATGCCACCCAGCGGATCGAGTTTCAGTTGAGGTAGCGGAATGAAGCGTCTTTTATGCCTTTTATTATTAAGCGTTTGGTCTCTCTCGTCATACGCCGCTCCTGCGCTGCAAGGCGATGTCATTGCTGACCTCAATGCCCTGCAAAGCCAGTTAACAGAGAGTCAGTCGCAAGAGGCCGCGTTGGCCCAAGTCGTTGAGCGTGCCACTGCTCAGGCTGAGCGGTTGGCATCTGGTAACCAATCGGATCAGTGGGCCAGTGCGCTCTATCAGCAGTTGGCAGCAGGTGCCATGGCGCGTCAGGATCAGCACGCTGCGGCAGCGGATCGGCTGGCGATTGCCCGTGGTTTAAGCGGTGTCGATAGCGCTCAAGCAGCCCGTTGGCTACGTGAGGAAGCCTCACTGCGCCGTGCTGCCGGTCAGCGTGATCAGGCCATTGAGTTACTCATTGAATGGTTAGCCAGTCAGCAAGATAGTGACACTACATGGCAGCTAACCCGCCTGCTGGCGCAGCAGGGGCGTTGGCAAGAAGCCGCTGACTGGCTTGAGCAGGCGCTTGATGAGACCCCAGAACTCAACGAAGCACAGCAGACGCTGGCGCTTGCTGTCTATCGTAATGCAGGGCAGGGCGAGCAGGCGTTGGGCTGGCTATTAGATGACTTGAATGCGCAAAGCGATGCTGCCGATTGGCGTCAGGCTGCCGGGCTTGCTCAGCAGGCCGGTCAGGCAGGGGTGGCTGCTGGACTGTGGGAAACGGCGTGGCAATTAGGAAAATTAACCGAGCAGGAAGATTTTTGGCTGTTGATTCAGCTGCATCTCGCTGGCGGAACCCCCGCTAGGGCGGCAGAGCATCTAGAGCGGGCGCTAAATGAGGGCGATATAGTCTTTGATGAGTCCCATTTGCGTTTGCTTGCCAATGCCTGGCGGCAGGCTAAAGACGTAGAGAAGGCCTTGAATGCTTGGCAGGCTTTGGCGCTGCATACTCAATCAGCCGTCGACTGGCGAACTTATGGCCAGCTGGCGTATGCCTGGGGAGAGAATGAGCAAGCGAAACGAGCCTTTGCTCGCGCCTCTTCGCTAGGTGACGAGGAGGCGGAGCAGTGGCTGGCCAGCTTTAACTAGAAAAGACTCGGTAGAAAAACTACGGCTTAAGCGTAAGAGCGAAATCACTCCATATAGGCGCGTGATCAGAGGGGCGTTCCATGCCACGTAGATCATAGTCGATACCTGCGGCAGTCACCTGATCGGCTAGCGCCTTCGTGACGAGAATGTAGTCGATACGCAGACCGCGCTTGGGCTCCTGGTTAAACCCTTTTGAGCGGTAGTCGAACCAGCTAAAGCGGTCATCGCTTTGCGGATAGCAGAGGCGATAGCTGTCGGTAAGCCCCCACGCTTTAATGCCTTCAAGCCATTCGCGTTCGATAGGTTGAAAGCTGGTCTTGCCTTCACGCAGCCAGCGTTTGCGGTTAGCGTCGCCGATACCAATGTCCTGATCTTCCGGCGAGATATTAAAGTCGCCCATGATCGCTAGCCGCTCGTCGGGACGGTGCTGCTCGTTGAGCAATCGCGCTAGCTGGCCATAAAAGCGTTCTTTATGGGGAAATTTGGTCGGGTGAGTAACGTTTTCACCCTGAGGAAAGTAGCCGTTCCATACCGTCACGGCTTCTCCATCCTCAGCGATCAGACGAACGCCGATCATGCGGCGCTGAGCGTCTTCCTCATCGTCGGGGAAACCGTAAAAAATCTCTTCGGGCGCCTGGCGGCACATTAATGCGACGCCATAATGGCCCTTCTGGCCATGGTAAAAGACGTGGTAGCCCATCGCTTCCACGTCGGCGAGCGGGAACTCGCTGTCCTGCACTTTGGTTTCCTGCAGCCCAATCACGTCTGGCTGCTGAGTGTCGATCAACGCCTGTAGCTGGTGAAGCCGTGCTCGGATGCCATTAATGTTGAACGAAACCAAACGCATTATGAATCGCTCCCCTTGGGGTTGTTGGATTCATTGCCTTTGTCAGGGTGAATAGCAATATCCTGCCCACTCTGCTGACGAGCGAGTTTTCTTACCGCCTGGAGCTTGCGCTGCTGCTGCTTTTTCGCTACAAAACGGCGCGAAGGGGCCACTTGGTCGGGATTGTCGTGGCGCCATTTTTTGTAATCTTTACGCCGGCCGGTACGGATTGTCACCTTATCAGCCAGTGAACGAGTTTTTTTCTTACGCGTCATGTCGCGCTCCTTACGTCGATTTGACGGTTATTCTAACAGGCCTTGGGACTCCTTCGACAGCAGGACGCGCTCTTATCGCCAAGCCCTGGTACAATGCGCACTTCGTGATGCCAACTTCCACAGCAATGGACAGATAGACAGCCTATGAGCGAGTCGGAACAGACCACAGCCCCGGCCCAGAATCGCAAGCCAAAACGTCGCCGCCGTAAACCGCGTCGTCGCCAGTCGAACTGGGATCTTCGTCAGTTTCAGGTGCCCGCCGTAGCCGGTAAGTGGCGCTTTCATGACTTTGATCTGCCGCTGACATTAATGCGCGCTATTCACGCCCAAGGGTTTGAATACTGCACACCTATTCAAGCCGAGGCCCTGCGCCAAACGCTATTAGGTGGTGATATTGTCGGTAAGGCGCAAACGGGAACCGGTAAAACCGCGGCCTTTTTGATCTCTGTGATGGCCTACTTCCTGGAAGAGCCAACACCCAATGGTCAAAAGCCGGGAGCACCGCGAGCGTTGATCATTGCGCCAACCCGCGAGCTGGCGCTGCAGATCGAAAAAGATGCTAAAGCGTTAGCACGATTTACACAGCTCAACGTGGCGAGTGTGGTCGGCGGTATGGACTATCAGAAGCAGCGTGAAAGCCTGGGTAGCAAGATCGATATTCTGGTGGCAACGCCGGGACGCTTGTTGGATTTCCATCAGAAGCGCGATATTGATCTCAGTGAAGTCGAGGTTTTGGTGTTAGATGAAGCCGACCGCATGTTGTCGATGGGCTTTATCCCCGATGTGAAGCGAATCATTCGCTACACACCGAAGAAAGAGGAGCGCCAGACTTTCCTCTTCTCGGCCACCTTTACCGACGATATCTTGAATCTCGCCAGTCAGTGGACGCTTGACCCTGCCCACGTTGAGATCGAAGTCACGGTTGAAAATCAGGCGGATATTGATCAGCGCGTTTACCTGGTCTCTGATGACGACAAGCAGCGCTTGCTGGTTAATTTGCTTCAGCAAGAGAGCTTCGAGCGTGTGATGGTCTTTGGTAACCGCCGTGATTTAGTTCGCAAACTTGACGACCTGCTCAAAAAAGCCGGTGTCAGTGCGGCGATGCTATCGGGCGACGTGCCTCAGAATCAGCGCATCAAAACCCTGGAAAGCTTCCGTGAAGGCGAGATTCAGGTGTTGGTCGCAACCGACGTCGCTGGTCGTGGGATTCACATTGAAGACGTCAGTCACGTCATCAACTACACCCTGCCGGAAGACCCGGAAGACTACGTTCACCGTATTGGTCGTACTGGTCGCGCCGGTGCAAAGGGTGTCTCGATTAGCTTCGTTGGCGAAGAGGATGCCTTCTCATTGCCGGAAATCGAACGCTATATCAACGACAAGCTTCCCTGCGTGCATCCGCCGGAAGGTATGCTCTAAGCCGCATGCTGGATAATGCCCTCAAAAGCGAGATTCAAGACGCTTACCGTCGCGTGGTGGACACCCTTGAACTGACCCCACGCTACGGTCAGCGCATGATGATCGCCGAAATCGCTCGAACCCTCGGCAATATTGTGAGCGACAGCGAAGGTAAGCGTACCAGCGATACCCATGTCTGTGTGCTTGAAGCGGGCACAGGGACGGGGAAAACGCTGGCTTATCTGATCGCCGCCTTGCCGATCGCGAAAGCGCGTGGCAAGCGACTGATTATTTCCACGGCCACGGTAGCTCTCCAGGAACAGGTGCTGAATCAGGATCTACCCTCGCTGGCCAGCCACAGCGGCATCCCCTTTCGCTACGCATTAGCCAAAGGGCGTGGTCGCTATGTGTGCGTGGCGCGTCTGGATCAGGCGCTCGAAGGCACTGAACCCAACCCGACGCTCT
This sequence comes from Vreelandella sp. ssv, assembly GCF_059448525.1. Lineage (NCBI taxonomy): Bacteria > Pseudomonadati > Pseudomonadota > Gammaproteobacteria > Oceanospirillales > Halomonadaceae > Vreelandella > Vreelandella sp. ssv. Next base: position 1,627,574 of record NZ_CM182545.1, read on the forward strand.
CGCTGTTTGAGCAGTCGCTGCAAACACAAAGTAGCGACTTCACCGTGATCGCCAGCGATATGGCGCAAGCTTACGGTCAGGGAGAATGGGAAGGGGATCGTGATAATTGGCCTGAGGCGATTGAAGATGCCCACTGGCGGCGGCTGACAGTGGATCATCGCCAGTGCACGGGGAGGCGCTGTGGGCACTTCGGTGCCTGCGCGTTTTTTCGTTCCCGCCGAGAGCTTGAAAACGCCGATGTGATCGTCGCCAACCACGACCTTGTGCTTGCTGACTTGGCCTTGGGCGGCGGCGCTATTCTGCCTGATCCGGCTGACTGCATCTTTGTGTTTGATGAAGGCCACCACCTGCCAGAGAAGGCGCTTTCCCACTTTGCCCACCGCTTTGCGGTGCACGGCTGCTTGCGTTGGCTAAAAACGCTGAGAAGCAGTTTGACTGACCTTCACCAGGCGCTGGCTATTCAGCCAACGGTGTCGCGGCTTTTAGTCAGCTTGCCTGAGCTAATTCATAACCTGGAGCCCGCGCTGGGCGACGTGTTTAGCATGGGGCATCAGTTAGCGGAGCGGCCAAATGGTTTGGCTGACGAAGAGGCTACCCATCAATCGCGTTTTGAGAAAGGCCAAGTGCCGGATGCTCTACGGGAGCAGGCGCAGCAGCTATTGGTGATGTTTGCCTCACTGTCGCGTTGCCTTGAGAGCATCAGCGATATTCTGCGCGAGAGCCTTGATCCTGATAAACAAACCGGCCTCGATCGTGAGCAGGCAGAAACCTGGTTACCGCTTGTTGCGTTGCTTCATGGGCGGGCATTGGAGGCGCATGCCTTGTGGCAAGCGTTCAGCGAGCAGGATGTTGCTAATGAGGCGCCCAGCGCTCGCTGGATTACCCTAAGCCGCGTAGCCGGCGAGCCTGAAGTTGAGTTTTCAGCTAGCCCCGTTTCAGCCGCGCATACCCTGGCCAAGCATTTATGGGGGCGTTGCCATGGGGCGGTAGTCACTTCGGCGACGTTGACCGCGCTCGGGCGCTTTGAGCGCCTGCAAGAGCGGGCCGGCTTGGCGAATCGCTACCGCTATCAGGCGCTGCCTAGTCCGTTTGATTACGCCAATGCGGTGCTGCGCGTACCCAAAGAGGCCACTGACCCTGGTGACAGGGACGCCCACGAGCTAGCGATTGTCACTTTTGTATCGCAGTTAGCCGACAAGGAAGCGGCGCTGGTGCTGTTCTCCTCCCGTGCCCAGCTGCGTGCGGTTGATAAAGCATTGCCCGCGAGTGTGAAAGAGCGTGTGCTTGCCCAGGATGCGCTGCCGAAGCGTGAGCTTATCGAGCGCCATCGGTCGGCGGTGGATAGGGGGGAGGGGAGTATTATCTTTGGCTTGGCGAGCTTTGCCGAGGGGATCGATCTTCCCGGCGACTATTTGACGCATGTGGTGATTACGCGGCTACCCTTTGCGGTACCCGATGACCCAGTGGGCGCTACGTTAGCGGAGTGGATAGAGAGCCAGGGGGGCAATGCGTTTATGCGCATTAGTGTACCTGATGCGTCTATCAAGCTGGTGCAGGCCTGCGGACGCTTGATTCGCAAGGAGAGTGATCGCGGGACGATCACCTTGCTGGATAAGCGGGTGATTACCCGCCGCTACGGACAAGCACTGCTGGACGCACTGCCGCCATTTCGACGCGAAATTAGTCGCTAAAAGGTAATAAAATAACCCCGCCGTAGCGGGGTTATTGAATTACTTGGCGATGCGCTTGGCCAGCGTGGCTGCTAGTTTATCGTTCATGCGGTTGAAGGTTTCCACCGTGGTGTCCCAATCGATGCAGGCATCGGTAATGGAGACGCCATACTTTAGCTGGCTTAGATCCTGCGGCAACTTTTGGTTGCCCCAACCAATATTGGATTCAACCATCAGGCCGATAATGGAGGTGTTGCCTTCCAAGATTTGGTTAGTCACGTTCTCCAGCACTAGCGGCTGTAGAGCAGCATCTTTGTTGGAATTGGCGTGAGAGCAGTCGATCATGATGTTAGGTGATAGTTTGGCTTTTTCTAGCTCTCTCTCGGACAGGGCAACGCTGACGCTATCGTAGTTGGGTTTGCCATTGCCGCCGCGCAACACAACGTGGCCATAGGCATTGCCGCGGGTACGGATAATCGCCACCTGACCTGCTTGGTTAATGCCCAGGAAATTGTGCGGGCTCGCCACGGACTGAAGTGCGTTGATCGCTACATCCAGGCTGCCGTCGGTACCGTTTTTAAACCCAACCGGGCATGAGAGGCCGGAAGCCATTTCACGGTGAGTTTGCGACTCGGTAGTGCGTGCGCCAATCGCTGACCAGCTAATGCAGTCTTGCAGGTACTGGGGCGAGATAGGGTCGAGTGCTTCGGTAGCGAGCGGTAAGCCCATCTCAGCCAGATCGACCAACAGTTTACGGGCGATATGTAGCCCCTCATCGATCTCAAAAGAGTCGTTAAGGTGTGGGTCGTTGATCAAGCCTTTCCAGCCGACTGTTGTGCGCGGTTTTTCAAAATAGACGCGCATCACAATATACAGGCTGTCGCTCACTTGGTCGGCGAGTTTGCGGAGGCGACGTGCATAATCAAGCGCTGCCTCCACATCGTGAATAGAGCAAGGGCCGACAACCACTAACAGTCGCGGATCGTTGCCATCCAAGATATTCTGAATGGTTTGACGGCCCTCGATGACCGTGCGCTCCGCCGCGTCGGTTAGCGGTACGGCGTTTTTGAGTGCTTCTGGCGTGGTGAGAACGTCTTGAGCGAGGACGTTAAGGTTATTAACCTGCTGTTCTGACATCTTGCTACCTGTGCTTGCGTGATGGCCGGAAAAGAAAGAGGGGCGATAAAAGTGGCACCTACTATCGCTTGTCAAGCGGGTAAAAATCAATTGCTGTGGAACTATAGAGGCATTAAAAGTGTCAGCCGCAGGGTTTTATAAAAGAGGAGCTAAGCGCTTGCTGGGCTGCATAGGACGCGTAACATTGGGCTCAATGTTGTTTTAGGGTCTTGTTCAAAAATGTTTTTCGAAAAGCCTATGACCGTAAATTCTGGACCGTTAAAAACTGGCTCGTAAAAAACTTGGTCGTTAAAAAAACGGTACCGATATAAAATGTCGCTTCGTTTTAAAACGTGGCTTCACCATAAACTGTAGCAACATACTCGGGCGATCAATTCGCTCTTTGTTTCACTCTATTTTTAATCAATGCCCAAGGGACGCTATGCTGCTCGCTGTGAACGCCCATTTGTCAGGGCTAATAGGAATGGAGCTCGGCGCACGCCGTACGAGCTGGAGGAGCGTGTGAATGAGCACTCGGGAAACAGACCAACAGCTTGTTGAACGTGCTCAAAAAGGCGATACACGCGCTTTTGATTTGCTGGTCAAAAAGTATCAGCACAAAATTATCGGCCTGATTGGCCGCTACGTTCATGATCACTCTGAAGTTCAGGATGTTGCCCAGGAAGCATTTATCAAGGCGTATCGCGCCTTGGGTAAGTTTCGTGCAGAGAGTGCGTTTTATACCTGGATGTATCGCATCGCCATTAATACCGCGAAAAATTATCTGGTCTCGCGAGGTAGGCGCCCCCCAGGCAGTGACCTGGATATAGTGGATGCTGAAATTCTCGATCAAAGCGGGCGGCTGGCAGACTCTGAGTCGCCAGAGGCGGCGATTGCAAGAGATCAGTTAGAGGCAGCCGTTTATCAGGCGATTGACAACCTGCCGGATGACCTGCGCACAGCGATTACTCTGCGTGAGCTTGACGGCCTGGCTTATGAAGATATTGCTCAGGTAATGCAGTGCCCAGTAGGTACCGTTCGTTCACGTATTTTCCGTGCCCGTGAGGCTGTCGATGAACATATCCGTCCGTTAGTGTCGACGGCAAGGAACAGTCGTGACGAATAGCGGTCACTAGTAGTAGGGCTGAGTGATCGCCTTGAAATGCCATCATAAAAAATCAAAGCTTTTACTTTTTTTGTGAACTGTCTGGCATGTTTAGCGTCATAAAAGCTGACAACCTTGATGAGCACATTTGATGTTTCGGTGTGCAAAGCGTCATGAGCTTAGCGTTGTAATCTGATTAATTTTTTCGCTTAATTATTTTACAACTGAGTCTTGGCTATGGAAGTCGTCGGTGCGGTGGCTCTTGTATTGCCATCGCGCTAGTACTTCTTTTAAACAGTGTGAGGGTGTGAAGTATGAGTCATAACACACGGGAATCACTTTCGGTGTTAATGGATGGCGAAAGTGACGAGCTAGAGCTTCGCCGAGTGTTGAAGGCACTACCTAATGATAACGATGCCGCCGACACATGGCGCCGTTATCACCTTGCTCGCAGCATGATGCAGCGTGAGAGAGGGGTTGACGTTAACGTTGATCTGTCTGCTGGCATTATGGCCCGATTGCGCGACGAACCTGCTCCCATGAGCCAAGGTTCAGAGCAAGTAGCTAATCGTGCTGGTGGAATTTCGTTTGCCCGTGGTGCCAGTGTTGCTGCGGCTGTTTCCTTGATGGTTATCACCGGTGTTCAGTTCTTTGGTAATGACGCTTCGGTTCGCCAGGGTGGTGATATTGCCACGGCCGCGCCCAGTGCCAACGAGGGTACTCAGGTTCAGCCCGTTAGTTTGGCCTCTCAGCCAGCAATGACTTCGCGCGCTGACATGCCGATGTTCGAGCCTACGCCGTTTCGCCTTAGCGGGCAGTCAGGACAAAGTGGCTTAATGAATATTAGTGAAGCGGGCTTCACAACGCAGACCCCTAGAGGTGTCACTGCTTCACAAGGCACTAACATTGATGTAGACCAGATTGGCATGTTGCAATCTTATTTAGAGCAACATACTCAGAGCGCGGCTTATGGCAGTGGCGATAGCTGGATGCCGTTAATGCGCTCTTCGGCGATCACTGAGCCATTAGGTCAGCGCTAAAACCGAGAGTTGTTCTTTATGATGACGCATGTCAGGGAGTAGGGAGTGCGCAAAATGATAGTTCCCTGGCGAGCGAAGTGCGGATGGGGGCTGGCGATAGTCGCTGGCATATTCTCACTTCAAGCGCATGCGCAGGATACTGACAAGCTTTCAGACAGTGATGCTGGCTATGAATGTACAGTGGCTCCCCAGGAGGCTCCTGATAGTGCGTCTGAGTGGCTTGAGTTAAGTTTGTGGGCTAGCCACTGTTACGCCTTTCAAGCAAGAGCGGTTGCTATTGATTCTGTCGGGGTGCGTACACTAGCGCTATCTCACCGTATTCGAGACGGCATACGTCAGCAAGTCGTACAATACCTAGATGGCCCCTCTGTCAGTATTGAGCGGCGCTCGCCAGTGGGTAGTTTGGCCTGGACCGAAGAAAGCCAGAGCGGTGGGTTACCTTCACCAGCGAAATGGGCTGCTCATTTAGGACAATATTATACCATTGAGTTTGAAAATGACGCACGAGTGGCTGGGCGCGACGCCGTTAAACTGATATTTGAGCCCCTCGATCAATGGCGTTTTTCGCATGTGTGGTGGCTAGATCGCGATACCGGCCTGTTGCTCAAACATGTACTTAATGATCAGCAGGGGCGGGTCATTGAAACCTTCCAAATCACCCAGCTTCAATCACCTCAAAAATACACCGGCATTGTACGTGTGAACACACCACCCAAGGTGAGTCTTAGCACTCCTTGGCATGGCACCTGGCTACCTGATGGCTTTGTGGCTCAGCCAGCTACCTATCCAGGTAATGATGTGCATCAGCGTGTTTATAGCGACGGCTTAGCTACTGTCAGTATCTTTGTGGAACGCCTTGGCGCTGATGAAACCACCGTGCTGAAGGAAGGTGTTCGGCAGTTAGGTGTTTCTGCCGTCGCTATTGAACACCACACGACCGCTGATGGGCGTTGGCAACTGGTAGCGATTGGTGAGCTGCCGGTAGTAACACTGCAGCGTATTGTTCGTTCTATTACGTTCGATCTGGTTCAAAATCAATCTCGGGAAAGTCGTGATGAGATTGAGAATTAGTGTTAATTATTTGTACATGGCGAGAAAATAAATGACGTCGCCCACCCCCGGTAACCCTTTGCTGCGCTCAGGAACCGTTATTGGCTATGCACCAGAGCAACTAATTGTCGAAATTTCAGCTCAAGAAAGCTGCAAGCAGTGTGCCCAGGGGCGAGGGTGTGGGGTCGGGTTATTAGCCCGTCGGCGCAGCCAGCGCATTGCTATAACACTGCCCGCCAATGACCAGAGCATCGAGAGAGGCTATCCACTAGGAAGCCAAGTCACGATAAGCCTGCCGCGTACCTCTGTTACGTTGCTGGCTTTTTTTGTTTATGCCTTACCTTTACTGCTGGCGATGTTGCTATCCGGCCTGGCCTCGCTCTTCAGTGTCTCGGTTTGGTTGGCGCCAATGCTTTTTTTTATCGCCTTGGTTGGCGGTGCTTTAAATGTTAAATACCTATTGCATGGGCGAAGGGAACGCTTTCGCCCGCGCTTGGTCAGTTAGTTCTCCAGCATCTCGCTGTGAGTGGTTGTCTACCTTCGATTAATATCACTTTATGTAGGAGCTCTTGCATGAAACGCATGATTCTCCCTTCCACGCTTTGGGTCTGTGTGGTGGCATTACTAACGTTTGGCCAAGCTGCCAGCGCTCAGGATTTGCCTGATTTCACCGCATTAGTTGAAGACGCTGCCCCTGGGGTGGTGAATATATCGACCAGTCGAACAGTTCAGCGCAGCAGCGCACCTGATTTCGGCGGTTTTGGTGGTCAGGAAATTCCCGAAATTTTCCGTCATTTCTTTGGCGATAGCTTTCCGGCACCTCCCGGTAATGGGCAGGGGCGTACGGAAGAACGGCAGTCTCTAGGCTCAGGGTTCGTCATTAGTGAAGATGGTTATGTCATGACCAACGCTCACGTTGTGCAAGATGCCGATGAGATCCTTGTGCGGCTTAACGATCGTCGTGAATTGAGCGCAGAAGTGGTGGGTAGCGATCCACAAACCGATGTGGCATTGCTCAAAATTGATGCAAATGACCTGCCTACGCTCAATCTAGGTGACTCTGATGAACTGAAAGTAGGCGAATGGGTGGCGGCTATTGGCTCGCCCTTCGGTTTTGATCATTCAGTGACTGCGGGCATTGTCAGTGCGATTAACCGTACTTTACCCCGCGATGCGTACGTACCGTTTATTCAGACCGATGTTGCGATCAACCCCGGTAATTCGGGTGGCCCGCTGTTTAATCTTGAAGGGGAAGTGGTCGGTATTAACTCCCAAATCTTTACTCGCAGTGGTGGTTTTATGGGAGTTTCGTTTGCCATTCCGATTAACGTTGCCATGGATGTTGCGGATCAGTTGCGGGAAGACGGTCGTGTTAACCGTGGCTGGCTAGGTGTCATGATTCAGCCTGTGTCACAAGATTTGGCTGAATCGTTTGGTATGGAAAATGCCATTGGAGCTTTGATCGCTGACCTTGACCCTGAAGGCCCAGCGGCCCAGGGCGGCCTTCAGGCTGGCGATGTCATTCTTGAAGTGAATGGCGAAGAGGTTGAGCGCTCTAGCACCCTTCCGCGTTTAATTGGTCGCGGCGCACCTGGCACTGAGATAGAGCTCACCTTAATGCGCGATGGTGAAGAGATGACCGAGTCGGTCGAATTAGGTAGTTGGCCCGATGCTGAACTGCAGCAAGAACAAGCCTCCAGCAACAACCATAACCGTTTGGGCGTAATGGTGGCTGAGATTGATGATGAAATGCGCCAGCAACTGAACATTCCGGGTGGCGTTGAGGTTAGCCAAGTAGAGCCAGACAGCGTAGCCGCTAATGCGGGAATTCTACCTGGGGATGTGCTGGTGAGCATTGATCATCGAAGCGTTTCCTCTTCAGAAGAGCTCGTGAGCATTGTTGAAGAGCTGCCTACTGACCGTGCTATCCCAGTACGTCTGTTCCGCGATGGACGTTCACTATTCGTCGCACTGCGTTTGGAATAACCCTCCTATTTTTACTCCTGGTCCGGCGGTTCTCGCCGGACCGCTGTTCCTAGCCTGCGCATATCGCTACAATGGCGAATATCTTTTTGTCGAAAATGGCCCTTATGTTCTAACGGCAGCTGTTTTCGAGCTTTGAACTCTCGAAGCGGCCTGCTATTGCGGCCGTTTGCGTACCACAAAGGCAGAACAGACTCGATGTCCCAAGACGTTCCCAACGGAAAGCTTAAGCACATACGTAATTTTTCTATTATTGCCCATATTGATCACGGTAAATCGACGCTCTCTGATCGTTTGATCCAGACCTGTGAAGGGTTAACCGAGCGTGAGCTTAAAGAGCAAGTGCTCGACTCCATGGACATCGAGCGCGAGCGTGGTATTACCATCAAGGCCCAGTCGGTGACGCTGGATTATACGGCTGCCGATGGTCAGGTTTATCAGCTCAACTTTATCGATACGCCGGGCCATGTTGATTTCTCTTACGAAGTGTCGCGTTCGCTCTATGCCTGTGAAGGTGCTCTGCTGGTAGTCGATGCAGCGCAAGGGGTGGAAGCCCAATCGGTGGCCAACTGCTATACCGCGATCGAACAAGGCCTGGAAGTTCTGCCGGTGCTTAACAAAATCGATTTGCCTCAAGCTGATTGCGACAAGGTTTCACAGGAAATCGAGGAAATTATCGGCCTTGATGCTACCGATGCCTGCCGGGTATCGGCTAAAAGCGGTATTGGAATTGACGCCCTGCTTGAGCGCTTGGTGCGTGATATTCCGCCGCCCAAAGGCGATCCGGATGCACCCTTACAAGCGCTGATTATCGACTCCTGGTTTGATAACTATCTCGGCGTAGTCTCGCTGGTTCGTCTGTTTGATGGAACGCTGCGCAAAGGCGATAAGATCCGTATTAAATCGACGGGCCGCGATTGGGGTACCACGGAAGTGGGCATTTTTACCCCCCAGCGTAAACAGACCAATATCCTGCGTGCCGGTGAAGTTGGTTTTATTGTCGCGGGCATTAAGGAAATTCACGGGGCGCCGGTGGGCGATACGATTACCCACACTAAAACCCCTGATGTCGCGCGTTTGCCTGGTTTCCAAAAAGTGAAGCCACAGGTTTATGCCGGTATGTTCCCGGTGAGTGCTGATGACTACGAAGACTTCCGCGATGCACTAGAAAAACTGGCGCTTAACGATGCTTCGCTTGAATATGTGCCAGAGAACTCCGACGCTCTTGGCTTTGGTTTCCGTGTGGGTTTTCTTGGCACGCTACACATGGAGATTGTCCAGGAGCGCCTAGAGCGTGAGTATGATATTGACCTGCTTACCACCGCGCCAACGGTGGTTTATGAATTAGCCATGAAAAATGGCGACGTTGAGTACGTTTCCAACCCCTCCAAGCTGCCCGATATGGCCGACGTAGATGAAATGCGCGAGCCGGTTGTCCGCGCCAGCATCTTGGTCCCCCAGGAGTACGTCGGCAACGTTATTACCGAGTGTGAACAGCGTCGTGGTACACAGCGGGATATGCAGTTCTTGGGCAACCAGATTCAACTTGCCTACGAACTGCCGATGTCCGAAGTCGTCATGGACTTCTTCGATCGCCTGAAATCTATCTCGAAAGGGTATGCATCGCTTGAATACAACTTCGAGCGCTTTGAAGAGGCCAAATTGGTGCGTTTAGACGTACTCATTAACGGCGATAAAGTCGATGCGTTAGCTGTCATTATCCACCGCGACCATGCCCATAGTCGAGGCCGTTTGCTGGTGGAAAAAATGAAAGAGCTGATTCCCCGGCAAATGTTTGACGTGGCCATCCAGGCGGCTATCGGTGGCCAAGTGGTGGCACGCTCAACGGTGAAGGCATTACGTAAAAATGTCACGGCCAAGTGTTATGGCGGCGATGTCAGCCGTAAGAAAAAACTGCTCGAGAAACAGAAAGCGGGTAAGAAACGCATGAAACAAGTGGGGCGTGTGGAAATTCCCCAAGATGCCTTCCTTGCTGTGCTCAAGGTTAACGACTAGGAACGAACGCCACTCATGGATTTTTCATTACTGCTGGTACTTGCCGTTGCGCTCTCGGGCGTTATTTATTTATTGGATGTGCTGTTGCTCAAGCCCAAACGCCGCCAGCGATTCGCTGCAGCGGAGGCCAATGCTCATGAGGGGCTTGACCCGGCTACCAGCGAAAAGCTGCTCAAAGAGCCTTGGCCGGTTGACTACGCACGTTCGTTTTTTCCAGTGCTATTGGTAGTGCTGATAGTGCGTAGCTTCATCATCGAGCCCTTCCAGATTCCGTCGGGCTCAATGCGGCCGACACTTGAAGTAGGCGACTTTATTTTGGTAAATAAATTTGCCTACGGTTTACGTTTGCCGGTAGTGAATACCCGTTTCATCGAAATAGATGATCCTGAACGCGGTGATGTGATGGTGTTTCGTTTCCCAGATGAGCCTTCGGTGAATTTCATCAAGCGTGTGGTAGGTATGCCTGGTGATCGTATCCGTTATGAAGGTAAGCAGCTCTACGTTAACGGTGAGCCGGTCGCTAAAGAGTTGATCGAAGAGGGCCCCGATGGCTCGCCCCAGCAGCTACTGTTAGAAGAACGCCTTGGCGACGCCGAGCACTTTATTTATAACAACCCGCGAGACCCTGGCCCGCAAATGCGTGAAGTGGAAGTGCCTGAAGGGCACTATTTCATGATGGGTGACAACCGCGACCACTCCAATGACAGCCGCTATTGGGGATTTGTGCCCGAAGAGAATATTGTCGGTCGTGCATTTGCAGTGTGGATGCATTGGGATGGCGGATTGCCGAGTTTTACCAGTGTGCGTCATATTGAATGAAGTCCCTGTTTAAATTGTGCTTAGGCAGTTATGCCACTTTAGTTAACGTCAATGACGTAGGAGAGCTGTGAGTAATTCCTTGAACGCTTTTTGCCGACGAATCGGCCATACCTTTGGCGACGATACGCTATTGGAATTGGCCTTGACCCATCGCAGCTTCGGTGGTCGTAACAATGAGCGCCTGGAATTTCTGGGTGACTCCATTGTCAACTTCGTCATCGCCGAGGCGCTGTTTCAGCGCTTTCCCCAGGCTCGTGAAGGGCAGCTTTCGCGTCTTCGTGCGAGATTAGTCAAAGGCCAAACATTGGCTGAGCTGGCCCGGGAAATGGAGTTTGGCGAATGCCTGCGGCTCGGCTCTGGCGAGATGAAAAGCGGCGGCCATCGTCGTGAATCGATTTTGGCGGATGCGGTTGAAGCCATTATTGGCGGCATCTACCTGGATGCTGGCATGGACGTGGTGCGTGACCGTGTGCTGGATTGGTATGCTGAAAGGCTGGAAAATATCTCGTTACAAGATACCCAAAAAGATCCCAAAACGCGGTTGCAGGAATTTCTGCAATCGCGTCAAGCCGCTTTGCCGCGGTATGAAGTTGTCTGCGTAAAGGGTGAGGCGCATGCCCAGACCTTTACCGTGGAGTGCTACATAGACCTGTTGGTTGAGCATACCACTGGTAAAGGCCCTAGCCGCCGTCATGCTGAACAGCAAGCGGCAGAAGAAGCGCTGTCGTACCTCGAAAAAAGCCCTGGAGACAAGTCATGAGCCAAACCTGCGGATTCGTTGCCATCGTTGGCCGACCCAACGTGGGCAAATCAACCCTCATGAACCGTATACTGGGGCAGAAAATATCGATTACCTCGCGTCGTCCGCAAACGACACGCCATCAGGTAATGGGTATTAAAACCGTTGACGAAACACAGTTTATCTATGTCGATACCCCAGGCATGCACATCATGTCCAAGGATCGCAATAAGGCGATTAACCGCTTTATGAACCAGGCCGCTACCCAGGCTCTGCGCGATGTCGATTGTGTGGTGTTTATTATTGACCGTACCCGCTGGACAGAAGAAGACCAGGCCGTGTTGAAGCGCCTGGAGCACGTTAAAGCGCCGATCATTCTAGCGGTCAATAAAGTCGACCGTTTAGGCGAAAAGGGCGATTTGCTGCCTTGGCTAGCGGATGTCGGCGCTCGCCGCGACTTCGCCGCCATCGTGCCGATTTCAGCTAAGCACGGCACTCAGGTAGATACCTTGGAAGAGGAGGTGGCCAAACACCTTCCTGAAAGCGTTCACTTCTTCCCTGAAGACCAGATTACCGATAAAAGTCTGCGTTTTATGGCAGCTGAACTGGTACGTGAAAAGGTCATGCGCCAGTTGGGTGATGAACTTCCTTATCAGATGACCGTTGAAATTGAAGAGTTCCGCGAGACTGAGCGTGTGACGCATATCAGTGCGCTCATCCTGGTCGAGCGTCAGGGTCAAAAAGTGATTTTGATTGGTGAAAACGGTGATCGACTTAAAAGCATTGGTCGCGAAGCGCGCCTGGATATGGAGCGCGCGCTAGGCACTAAGGTCATGCTCAATCTATGGGTGAAAGTCAAACGCGGCTGGTCGGATGACGAGCGTGCCCTGAAAAGCCTGGGTTACGACCTCGATTGAGTGTAGCGATGGCGCCTGAGCCGGCTTTTTTACTTCATCGGCGGCCTTACCGTGAAACCAGTGCATTGGTGGATCTATTAACGCTTGATTACGGTAGGGTGCGTGCCGTTGCCCATGGAGGTCAGCGGCCTGGCTCAAAATCGCGACAGCGTTTGCAGCCTTTCACACCGCTGTTCGTAAGTTGGCAAGGCAGTCGTGATTTAAAACGGCTTACGCTAATGGAATCACGCGGGCAAACAGCGCTATTAGCGGGGGAAGGCTTACTTTGTGGGCTCTACGCCAATGAGATTGCCACCCGGCTACTGCCGTTAGAACTGCCAGCGCCTGACGTCTTCGCGTTTTATACTGCGCTACTCGAAGCACTGCCAGCGCCCGCGGAACGGGCATTGGCGCTGCGCCGCTATGAGTGGGCGCTGCTAGAAGCGCTTGAGGCAACTCCGCAGTTTACGACGCCAGAGGGTGGCGTGTTGGATCCCCAGCTCCGCTATCGTTTTGACGCCGCAAGCCGGGCGTTTATCCCTGCTGATCGTGGGCTTGATGGCAGAACGCTGCGCTACATTGAACAGGGTGATTGGCAGCACGAAGGTCTTGCCAATGCATTGAAGGCGGTGATGCGTGCGGCGCTGGCGCCGCACCTGGGGTCCACCGTCTTGCGCTCGCGGGAACTGATGCTTGATTTGGCTCGCCGCCGCCATCGCCCTTAATTTTTTTGAATGTTCTGTTCACTCACTCTTATTTTCTCGCTGCGTTGGAGGCAACATGCATCCCCCTCGGATTCTGTTAGGCGTCAATATTGACCACATTGCGACACTTCGCCAAGCCCGCGGCACCCGCTACCCTGACCCTGTTCAAGCCGCGCTGGTGGCTGAAGAGGCGGGCGCTGATGGCATTACGGTGCATTTGCGTGAAGACCGTCGTCATATTCAGCCTCGAGATATACATATCCTGGCCGAAGTCCTCAATACGCGCATGAATCTGGAAATGGCGGTTACCGAAGAGATGCTGGCGCTGGCTGAGGAAGTGCGCCCAGCGCACGTTTGCCTGGTGCCCGAAAAGCGTGAAGAACTCACCACCGAAGGTGGTCTCGATGTGGTCGGCGGCTTTGACGCTATTGCCAGCGCCTGCCAGCGGCTGAGCGCAGCGGGCTGTGACGTATCTCTGTTTATCGATCCTGACCTAGCGCAGATCGATGCTGCCCAGCGCGCCGGGGCCCCGACCATAGAACTACACACGGGCGCTTACGCAGAAGCTCGTCCCGGTAGCGATGCCGCGAACGCGGAGTATCACCGCTTAACCGCCGCTGCTACCCACGCGATTTCACTGGGGCTGGTCGTCAACGCCGGCCACGGCCTGCACTACCACAACGTGGAGGCGATTGCGGCGCTGCCGGGCGTTAACGAACTCAATATTGGTCATGCCATTATTGCCCGTGCGCTGTTTGTGGGCCTGAAAGAGGCCGTGCAGGAGATGAAACGTCTGATTATCGCTGGTCAGGAGGCGGGATTGATGGCGGCTCTCGATGCCCACGATCATGAGCATGCAGAAGACCATGTGCATGATGGCTGTTGCGGGCACTAATTAGAGGTTTCTATTCAGAGGTTTTTTTAGGCGATGATTGTGGGAATTGGCTCGGATATTGCCCGCGTTGAGCGCTTTGCACGGGCCGTGCAGCGGCATGGTCCTCGCTTTGCTCAGCGTATTTTAGGTCCTCACGAGCATGCGCTGTGGTTGCAAAAGTCGCAGCCCGTGGCATTTCTAGCCAAGCGCTTTGCTGCTAAAGAGGCGTTCGTTAAAGCGTTAGGGCTAGGCCTTCGCGAAGGAATGCAGTGGGGCAATATTCAGGTGCTAAACGATGCCTTGGGCAAGCCATATTTTCTGCTTGATGGTGAAGCAGAACGGCTGCTTCAAGCGGCAGGTGTCACGGCCAGTCATGTCACCTTGAGCGATGAGGCCGAATATGCCGTTGCCTTTGTGGTGTTGGAACGCTAATAGCTCAGCATTTCTCACATGACTAATGGCACGGCCATGAACTATTGAAATGCTGAACAATGAATTAGGGCCTTAGTAAAAGCGAACGGTGGGCTCTTAGTCTTGCCATTGCCCGGTACAGGTCTTCCAACAGCCCTTCTACATGGTCTAAGCCGCTGGTGCGTAGCCGAGTTTCAAGTGTCTCTACCAGCAGTGCCAGTTCTGGCGCGCCACAGTAACGGCTGGCGCCATTTAATCCATGCACCCAGTCGAGCAGTGTTGGTAAGTTTTGCTGAGTAAAAGCGGCGCGCATATGCTGCTCGCTCTCCTCTAAGCTGTCGATTAGGCGTTTCAACTGCTCGCGCGCCAGATACTCTTTGCCTCCTGCAAGGCGTGCGCCTATCTCAAGATCAATCACTGGTAACGTGGCAGGCGCTGTAGGGCTGAAGGCTTTGATAGCGGTCATGCTGCTATTTTGTGATATGGGTGTTGCACTACTGTCGGCGAACCGATGGGTAACCCCTAAAAAACGATGAAGCAGTTGATGCAGTCTTGCCTCATCAATAGGTTTTATCAGCACGTCATCAAGGCCTTCTGCAAGCCATTGTTGGCGTTCACTGCTGAGTACATGGGCGGTCACTGCAATTATTGGGCAGCGGGCCCAGGTGCTACTAAGCCGGCGCAACGCCTGAGTGGTTTGAACGCCGTCCATGCCAGGCATACGAATATCCATCAACACCATATCAACGTTGCTGGTTCGCGCAAACTCTAGCGCTTGGTGGCCGCTTTCTAGCGCCGTGATATGCAGTGAAGGCTCTTCAAGCATATTTTTAAGCAGTTCAAGGTTTGGTGCATTGTCATCCACAATCATTAACTTGAGTGGTTGGGATGGGTTGGGCAGAATCGCTAAGGGTTCTGACTTTTTATACGGCACAAAAGCAGGCAGCAGCAGCTGCTTGAGCGTTGCCACCAATTGCGCCCGAGAGAATGGTTTGTAAAGCGTTTCTCCGCCGTGAGTTAACCGCAGAGGCGGCAAGTCAAAACTGTTGCCATTAGCTAAAATCAATACAGGGCAGGGCGTTTTATCAATCACCTGCTGCCAATGGCGGTGGCGTTCTGGCGTATAATCGCTGTGCTCCAAGCCTAATATCAGCAGCTGTGCCGGTTCAGCGTCATCATATGCAACCGGTTGTGCTTCCCAGCGCTGTAGTAAGTGTTCCAGTACATGTCGGGTAGGTGCATGGGTTTCATATAAGCGAATGGAGGGGTTTGCCAAGCTAATTTCGGGCGGCCGTTCAATGGCTCTGTGGGCAAGCAAGGGCAAGGTGAAAGAGAAGGTAGTGCCTTTGCCTAGTTCGCTTTCAACTTCAATCTCCCCCCCCATTCGTTCTATCAATTGGCGACAGATAGTTAGGCCTAGGCCGCTACCACCAAAGTGACGAAAGTGGCTGGGTTCGGCTTGAGAGAAAGCGCTAAACAGTTCCTCTTGATGGGCGTCGCTGAGTCCAATACCCGTGTCGCTAACGCTCAGGTTCAGTACCACATGCTGGCCTTCCTGGTTATCCAGCATGACACGCACAATCACTTCACCCTCATGAGTGAATTTGAGCGCATTGCCAATCAAATTACTTAACACCTGATGAATGCGCAGCGGGTCACCACAAAGCGGTGTGGGTACATCGTCATACACCATCGCCACCAGGTGCAGTTGCTTGCGCTGGGCCTCGGGGGCGTGCAGCCCTACCACCTCATCAACCAGGGCGACGATATCGATATCCGCCTCTTCAAGCGTCAGGCGGTTGGCTTCCAGTTTGGAAAAGTCGAGTACATCATTAACCAGCATAAGCAGGTTGTCGCAAGCGCGATGCACGTGCTGCAACCACTCCTGCTGACGCGTATCCAGCGAGGATCGGCCTAGTAGCCGGCAAAAACCAATAATGCCATTGAGGGGAGTACGAATTTCATGGCTCATGTTAGCTAAGAATTCAGACTTCACCGCATTCGCCCGCAGCGCACTGCGGTGTGCTAAATCGAGCTTGATATTCTGCTCCTCAATGGTTTCCATTGACTCTTGCAGTTCGCTGGTGGCCTGCTCTATCTGCATTTGCATATCTCGCTGAGCCTGCTGGAAGTGCTCAGCGAGCGCATTAATATGGCTCGTTAGGTGATGAAGCTCTGCGGCCTTAGAGGGTACCAAACGTAATCGATAGTCACCGCGAGATAGGCGATAAAGGGCTTGGTTGGCTTCTTCAATAGGGCGGGTAGCATAGCGACTGATCGCAAAAGCGACTAAAAACATCAGCATTCCGAGTAACATGCCGCCTAAGCTGAGACTGGCAATGAGCTTATAGTGCCCCAGAGTGAGCGCTCGAGTGTCCATCTCTATATCTAGCCAGCCAGTGCTGCCGTCACTGGCGGTGGTTGGGGGTGTAGCTGGGTTTGTAGATGGGGTTGTAGATAGTTCGAAAACATTAAACGGTACGCGCAGTCGCCATGCGTCTACTTCCATGATCAGTTGATCGTTGGCGGGGGCATCAAGGGTGGCGGGCGCGGATTGGCCTAACAACAAGAGGCGGTTGCCTTGCGCATCAAATAACGCAACCGTTCGAAGACCTTTCATGTTCAGGAGCTGGAGCGCCAGGGTTTCCAGGCGCTGAGCATCACCCGCTGCGATGGCGTCTGCAAAGCTTGGGGCAAGCAGTTCGCCTGCGTTTTCCAGGCGCTCTTGCTGAGCGGCGCGCGCTTCCGTATCACTCTGTATGACCAGTAATACGGACATCAAGGCATATACCAGCAGCGGGAAACCGAGTAAGGCAAACAGAAGACGGGTGTTCAAAGACATGAAAGAAGCTCGCAGATTCAATGAGGTTGCCTGTCCAGTCTGAGGCAGCACCGATATAATGCAGCATAACGGTTATGATAAGGAACATTCATGAAAGATCTTAAGGGCTATCCCACGTTAGAAGATGTGGTCGGCAACACGCCCTTGGTACGCCTGAAGCGTATTAGTGCCGGTCGCAATAACACGCTGTTGGCCAAACTTGAAGGCAATAATCCCGCTGGGTCGGTGAAAGATCGTCCCGCCCTTTCAATGCTTAACGAGGCTGAAGCCCGCGGCGATATTACCCCCGGTGATACGCTGATTGAGGCAACGTCAGGTAATACCGGCATTGCGCTGGCCATGGTCGCCGCGCTGAAAGGCTACCAGATGGTACTGGTCATGCCCGAGAATGCCTCTGATGAGCGTAAGCAGGCGATGGCTGCCTATGGCGCTAAACTAATTTCTGCGAGCAAAGCAGGCGGTATGGAGGAGGCGCGGGATATTGCCGATAACATGATCGCCAGAGGGGAGGGTAAACCGCTCAATCAGTTCGCCAACCCAGATAATCCTTTAGCGCACTACCGCACTACAGGGCCTGAAGTGTGGCAACAAACCGGCGGCGAGGTGACTCATTTCGTCAGTTCCATGGGAACCACGGGCACCATCATGGGCGTGTCGCGCTATTTGAAAGAGCAAAATCCAGCCATTCAAATTGTCGGTTTACAGCCCGCTGACGGCGCCAGTATCCCTGGCATACGGCGTTGGCCTAAAGAGTACTTACCCGCCATTTTTGAAGCACCCCGGGTGGATGTCACCCTGGATATTGGCCAGCAAGAGGCCGAAGAGCACATGCGCCGTCTGGCCCGTGAAGAGGGTATTTTAGCCGGGGTATCATCCGGAGGTAGTTTGGCAGGCGCGCTGCGCATTGCTGAGCAAACGGAAAATGCCGTGATCGTGTTTATCGTCTGTGACCGTGGTGACCGCTATCTTTCCACTGGCCTATTTGCCCCAGGAGTATAACCATGGCCATGTTGGGAAAACGGCGGCCGCCCAGGCCCGCGTCAGGTCATTCTGGTCTGGCAGGCACGCCATGCGGCAAAGCACGTCATACGGCTACGGATGACACCGCGCCCTTGGTGATTGAGCGCTTAGCGCACGATGGCCGTGGCGTTGCACATTCAGCCAACGGTAAAACTGTCTTTGTTGATCAGGCATTACCCGGTGAAACAGTCGAAGTGGCCATTCATCTCACGCGTAAACGTTTTGATGAAGCCCATATCAAGTCACTGCTAACAACCTCAGATCAGCGCGTGACGCCACCTTGTCCCCATTTTGGTCATTGTGGTGGGTGTGATCTGCAGCATTTAAATGTCGATGCTCAGCGTGATCATAAGCGTGAGGTAGTGCGTGATCTGTTTTCGCGCCAGGGCATCACGCTAGGCGAGATCAGCTCGATTCAGGGCGACGACCAAGGCTATCGTCGCCGTGCACGGTTGGGCGTTAAAGTCGATAGCCAGGGTAATACCCGCCTCGGTTTTCGCGCCGCCCATAGCCATCGCTTAATCGACATTGATCGCTGCCCGGTATTGGTAGACGCCTTACAGCAATTGCTAACGCCTCTGCGCGAATTACTGAAAAGCTTAGACGCTCCTCGCCAGGTGGGACACATAGAATTATTGGCCACAGCGACCACCCAGGTAGTGCTGGTACGCCAGCTCAAAGAGCACCTTCGGGATGCCGAACGCTGGCAAACCTTTGCCCAGCAACAGCAGGTGGCGCTAGGCACCTGGTTGGGGCGTGAAACCCCCACGCTGCACTGGCATGGCGCACCCCCGGCACTGGAAGAGTCGCTGACACTTGATGGGCAACCAGCGCTGACGCTAGGTTTTGCTCCAGGCGATTTTTTACAGGTGAACGGCCAGGTTAATCAGCAGATGGTTGCCCAGGTCATGCAGTGGCTGGCGCCCAAGCCCGGTCAAAAATTGCTCGACCTTTTTGCGGGCATTGGAAACTTCAGCCTACCCATGGCGGCAGCGGGTGCGGAGGTGCATGCGGTGGAAGGAAACCCCGCCATGGTGGCGCGCATTGCCATTAATGCTAAGCGTAATCAACTGATGATCAGCGGTCAGCAGGCCGATTTAAGCAACGTAGCCAGTGTTAATGAGCTGTTAACCGTGCACCGAAATTGTGATGCGCTGGTGCTCGACCCACCCCGCAGTGGCGGTGAAGTCATTTGTCAGTCGCTGGCACGTCACCCAGTGCCCAAGGTGGTCTATATTTCTTGTGACCCCGCAACGCTTGCCCGAGATGCGGCACACCTTGTGCATGCGGGTTACCGGATTAAGCAAGTAGCAGTGGCGGATATGTTCCTTCACACTGCGCATATGGAAACGCTGGTGCTGTTTGAAGCCGATGTGGATTAAATGACTTCAAACCACGGTGACGGCCGTGTGGAGACCGTCTCTCTGAAAGGATGATTGATTGTCATGGTGAAAGTGCGTGAAGACCAGCCGCTAAACGCTAGCGGGAAGGTGGACATACAGCAATGGTTAACGCGCCTGCAAGAGGATGTGCGCCTACGTGACCCCGAGCGTTTAGTCGAAGCTTGTGAACTTGCTGAGAAGTTAGAGCTTGAAGCCCCTCGCACTCATCGCGTGTGGCTATCGCCAGGCTCTAGCTTCCGCATGGGTCTGGAAATGGCGGATATTCTGGGAGAATTAAAGCTAGACCAGGCGACACTTGAGGCCGCCGTTCTCTACCGTGCGGTGCGTGAAGGCTTGCTGAGCCTTGAGTCCGTGACAAAACGCTTCGGCGAAGAAGTGGCTAGTCTGATCGACGGCGTGCTGCAAATGGCCGCGATCAGCTACCCATTAGCACCTGACCATGGCATGGGCCAACATAACCAGCAGGAAAACCTGCGCAAGATGCTGGTTAATATGGTGGGCGATGTGCGCGTCGCCTTGATCAAAATTGCCGAACGTACCTGTGCACTGCGTCAGGTAAAAGATGCTCCCCGGGAAAAATGTTTACAGGTGGCCAGAGAGGTCGCCGATATCTATGCGCCGTTGGCGCACCGTTTGGGCATCGGGCAACTTAAGTGGGAGCTTGAAGATCTATCGTTTCGTTACTTGCATGAAGATGAGTACAAGGCGATTGCCAAACTGCTGGCTGAAAAACGTCTGGACCGTGATCGCTACATTCACGATGTAGTAGAAACCATCAAAGCCTTGATGGAAGCCCAGCATATTCATCGTTACGACGTGGACGGGCGTGCCAAGCATATCTACTCGATCTGGCGCAAAATGAAGCGTAAGCGGATCGATTTTTCGCAAGTCCATGACGTGCGTGCGGTGCGGATTCTGGTGCCCGAAGTGGCCGACTGCTACACCGTGCTGGGGATTATTCACTCGCGCTGGCACCACGTGCCGAATGAGTTTGATGACTACATCGCCAATCCCAAAAAGAATGGCTATCAGTCGCTTCACACCGCCGTGATGGGGCCGGAAAACAAGGTGCTCGAAATTCAGATTCGCACCTTTGCCATGCACGATGAGGCAGAGCTGGGCGTTTGTGCCCACTGGCGCTATAAAGGTCACGATATCAATGCCAAAAGCCGCAGCTACGAAGAGAAAATCGCGTGGCTGCGCCAGGTGTTGGAGTGGCAGGACGAGGTGGGTGGCTTTGGCGATCTGCGCGAAGGGCTCTCCAGCGATGTCGCGCCTGATCGCATCTACGTATTCACCCCCGATGGTCATGTAATCGATCTGCCGCGGATAGCCACCCCCATCGATTTCGCTTATCGGGTGCATACCGAAATTGGTCACCGCTGCCGGGGTGCCAAAATAAATGGTCGCATCGTACCGCTCACCTACAAGCTCAAAACCGGTCAGCAGATCGAGATTCTGACAGCCACCAAAGGCGGGCCAAGCCGTGACTGGTTAAACCCCAGCTTAGGCTATGTGCGTACTTCACGGGCACGGGCCAAAATCCAGGCGTGGTTCAAGCACCAGGCGCGGGATCAAAACCTGGATGAGGGGCGGGCGCTATTTGATCGTGAGATGCGCCGACTGGATGTCGAGGGGCTTGATCTACCAAAGCTCGCCAAGGCAGTTAATTACCTCAATGCTGACGATATGTACGCTGCCATTGGTGCAGGAGACCTGCGCATCGGTCAGGTGCTGCATCAGGCCCAACAGCTGTTCGGCGAAACCGACGACCAGGAGCAGCTTAATCGCCTGCTAGCCAAGCCTCAGCGTCAATCCAGTAAAGCCACGAAAAGTGATATCACGGTTCTTGGCGTCGGCAATCTAAAAACCAGTATGGCGAACTGCTGCCGTCCGGTTCCCGGCGAGCCGATTATCGGCTTCATTACCCAAGGGCGTGGGGTTACCGTACACCGGCAAGACTGCGCCAATATTTTGCAACTGCGCCTGGATGAACCTCAGCGTATTATCGAGGTAGAGTGGGGCGAACGCGCCCAGACGCGCTATCCGGTGACCATCGAAATTCAAGCCTGGGATCGCTCAGGGCTACTGCGCGATGTGACAGGGCTGCTCGGCAATGAAAAAGTCAACCTACTGGCTGTGAACACCTTGACCGATACCGACGAGGGCATCGCCCGTCTGCGTATTACCTTGGAAGTCGACGGGTTGGAGTCGCTGGGGCGGCTATT
Organism: Vreelandella sp. ssv; assembly: GCF_059448525.1. NCBI lineage: Bacteria > Pseudomonadati > Pseudomonadota > Gammaproteobacteria > Oceanospirillales > Halomonadaceae > Vreelandella > Vreelandella sp. ssv. Next base: position 1,649,490 of record NZ_CM182545.1, read on the forward strand.
TTCCCGCATCCAGCAATTGCCAAATGTCACCGAAGTACGCCGTTTACGCAATGCCGACCCGGAAAAACAATCACGTAAGGGAGGGGCATAATGCGCCATGGTATGGACGACCTGCTGACCCTCATGCAAGTACTGCGTGACGCTGAGCAGGGCTGCCCTTGGGACTTGCAGCAGGACTGGGACAGCATCGTGCCCCATACGCTTGAAGAGGCCTACGAAGTTGCCGATGCCATTGAGCGGCGTGCTTTTGATGAGCTGCCTGGTGAGCTGGGCGACTTGCTCTTTCAGGTAGTCTACTACGCTCAGTTTGGAGCCGAAGAGCAGCGCTTCGACTTTGCCGATATTGTCGATACGCTGACGGCCAAAATGCTGCGTCGTCATCCGCACGTGTTCCCGGATGGCACCCTGGCCTCGCGCCGACCGCCTGGAGTGAGTGCTGAAGAGGTGCAAACCCAGCAGGTGAATAGCCGTTGGGAGTCGTTAAAAGCGGAAGAGAGAGCCGAACGAGCTGTCGCCACGCCGTCGGTTTTAGACGATGTACCACGCACGCTGCCTGCGCTCAGCCGGGCTGCCAAGCTATCGAAGCGCGCAGCGCGGGTAGGCTTTGACTGGCCAGATGCCAAGGGCGTGATAGCAAAAATTCGCGAAGAGCTGGCCGAGGTCGAGGAGGCGCTCGCCGCCGGTGATCAACAGCACGCTCAAGAGGAAGTCGGCGATCTGCTGTTTGCGGTGACCAATCTCGCCCGCACATTGAACGCTGACCCAGAGCGGTGCCTGCGCGCGACTAATGCCAAATTTGAACGTCGCTTTCGCTACGTCGAAGGCGAGCTTAACGCTGCCCAGCGACCGCTGGCGGAGGCCTCGTTAGACGAAATGGAAGCCCACTGGCAGGCAGCCAAAGCAGAAGAAAAACAATCTACCCATTCCTGATCTAATTATTAGCGACCCCTGCAAGGAGGCCATGCCAATGAGTCACGACCTACACGAATCCCTGCGCGATAACGTGCGTATTCTGGGCGATAGCCTAGGGCGCACCATTGCCGATGATTTGGGCCAAGCATTTGTCGATAAAATTGAAACCATTCGCGCTCATGCCAAGCGCGGTCGCCAAGGCGATTCACTACAACAGCGCGAACTGATTGAATATCTTCGTCAGTTGCCTGAGCGTGACCTGCTGCCAGTAACGCGCGCGTTTAACCAGTTTTTAAATCTCGCCAACATTGCTGAACAGCACTATCGTGCACGTTTTCGCCGCGTGGAAGATTACAAGCCGGGCTCTCAACCGGTGCTTGGTGAACTGCTTAAGCGCGCTCAGCAGGCGGGCAACTCCCCGCGTAAACTGGTCGAAACTCTGGCCAATATGCGCGTTGAGCTGGTGTTAACCGCCCACCCCACGGAAGTTATCCGCCGCACGCTGATTCAGAAATATGACGCCATTGATGAGTGCCTAACCGCCATTGAGAGCTCGGAAGATTATCCCGAACGCGGCACCCGTGCCCAGGGACGCTTGGAAGAGCTGATTAGCCAGGCGTGGCACACCGACGAAATTCGCCACGAGCGCCCCACCCCGGTCGATGAAGCCAAGTGGGGCTTTGCTGTGATTGAAAATTCGCTGTGGCAGGCGGTACCGGACTTTCATCGGGATTTGGATAACCTGCTGCTGGATACCGCCGGTGAGCGGTTGCCCCTGGATGCGGCGCCCATCCGCTACGCCTCCTGGATGGGCGGTGATCGCGATGGTAATCCCAATGTGACCGCACGAGTCACCCGCGAAGTACTGCTACTGGGCCGCTGGATGGCCGCCGATCTTTACCTGCGCGACCTGGAACAGTTGAAGACCGAGCTCTCCATGTGGAAGGCCAACAGCGCGCTCAAAGCCGAAGCTGGCGATGTCACCGAACCGTATCGCGAAGTGCTGAAGCGCCTACTGGCAAGAATGGAATCGACCCGCGATTGGGCCAAAGCAGAGCTTGACGGGCGTAACTACGATGGTGGGCCGATTATCGAAACCCGTGATCAGCTATACTCTCCGCTGCTCGCCTGCTACCGCTCGCTGTGTGATGTGGGTCTCGACACTATCGCTAACGGCGCGCTGCTAGATACCCTGCGTCGGGTCGCCGTATTTGGTGTTACGTTGACCAAACTCGACCTGCGCCAAGAAGCCAGCCGCCATGCCCAAGTGATTGAAGAGCTGACCAGTGCGCTCGGGCTTGGCCACTACCGCGAGTGGGACGAAGCCCAGCGTCAAGAATTCCTGCTCGCCGAGCTGGCTTCCCGCCGTCCGCTGATTCCGCGCCGCTGGGAGTGTTCCGCCGAGTCCAGGGAAGTGCTGGATACCTTCAAAGTCATCGCTCAGGAGCACTCTGAAGCACTGGGGACGTACATCATCTCCATGGCCGCAGAGCCCTCTGATGTGCTCACCGTAGCACTGCTGATGAAAGAAGTGGGCGGGCAAGTGACCTTACCTATAGCGCCGCTGTTTGAAACTCTGAACGACCTGGACCACGCAGGCGCTGTGGTGGATCAACTGTTAGCAATACCGGGCTACCGCTCGCTGATCGATGACCGTCAGGAGGTAATGATTGGTTATTCCGACTCAGCCAAAGATGCCGGTCAGTTGGCCGCTGCCTGGGCCCAGTACCGCGCCCAAGAGTCGTTAGTGAGTGTATGTAACCGACATGGCGTTGATTTAACCCTGTTCCACGGCCGTGGTGGCACCGTTGGCCGTGGTGGCGGCCCAGCCCACGCGGCGATTCTGTCTCAGCCTCCCGGCTCGGTAAACGGTAGCCTACGGGTGACGGAACAGGGCGAAATGATCCGCTTCAAGTTTGGCCAGCCGGATATTGCGCTACGCTCCATGGAAATTTATGCCTGCGCGGTGCTGGAAGCCACCTTGCTGCCCCCCCGTGCGCCAGAACCGCACTGGCGTGAAGAGATGGATCAACTCGCTAAAGTTGCTCATGGTGCTTATGTCGGCGTGGTGCGGGAAGACCCCGATTTCGTCCCTTACTTTCGGGCGGTAACGCCGGAGGGCGCTTTAGGAAGGCTGCCGCTAGGCTCACGTCCCACCAAGCGGCGTCAGGATGGCGGTGTGGAAACCCTGCGCGCCATTCCATGGATCTTTGCCTGGACGCAGATTCGCTTAATGCTACCCGCGTGGCTGGGCAGCGGCGAAGCTTTCACAACACGCTTAGAGCAACCAGGTGGGCGAGAAGTGCTGCAAGAGATGCGCAATGACTGGCCCTTCTTCGGTACCTATCTCGACATGCTTGAGATGCTGCTAGCCAAAGCCGATGTGGCGATTGCCGCCTACTATGAGCACCGCTTGGTCGATGAGCCATCCCTGAAGGCGTTGGGTAAAAAACTGCGTGAGCGTTTTGCGCGGCTTGAAGAGGCGGTGTTGGATATCCTCCAGCAGGAGAAACTGCTGGAGAACACGCCGCTGATTCGCCAAGCAATCGATGTACGCAACCCGTATATCGATCCGCTGCATGGGCTTCAGGCTGAATTGCTGCAGCGTAACCGCGATGCCGATGGCGCCATTAGTGCCGATCTTTCCCGGGCACTGATGGTCACCATGGCAGGTATTGCCGCTGGCTTACGTAACACGGGCTAATTCTTTATTTACGCAGTGTTCTAGCGCAACTTCCACTACAACAGGGTGGCGTCAATGTCCTCAGATGCTCAAGCGGTACTCGACTTTTGGTTTGAAGCGTTGACGCCTGCTCAGTGGTTTAAAAAAGACCCCGAGATGGATCGTACGATCTCGGAGCGGTTTGGTGAACTGCATACCAAGGCGGCACAGTGCGAATGTTATGCCTGGCGGCAAACGGCGCAGGGTCGGCTTGCGGAGATCATTGTGCTGGATCAGTTCTCGCGCAATATCTATCGCGACGATGCCCGCGCTTTTGCTACCGATGCTCTAGCGCTGGCGCTTGCCCAAGAGGCATTGGCCGCGGGTGCAGATGTTGAGCTAACCCCTCAGCAGCGGGCATTTTTGTACATGCCTTACATGCACAGCGAATCTGCCGCCATTCATGAAGTGGCAATGCAGTTGTTTGACCAGCAGGGGTTAGAGAATAATCTTGATTTTGAAGTGCGCCACAAGGCGATTATCGATCGCTTCGGGCGTTATCCGCACCGCAATTCACTGCTGGGACGGGCCTCTACCGACGAGGAGCTGGCGTTTCTAAAGCAGCCTGGCTCCTCTTTTTAATTTTTTGTTCACTCCTTTTAGCCACATGGCGTTATATGTCGTTACGAAAATCTACCCGTATCAATAAATACATTAGTGAAAGTGGGATGTGCTCTCGCCGTGAAGCAGACCGCTTTGTGGAGCAGGGCAACGTGTGGATTAACGGCCGCCGTGCCACCACCGGCGATCAAGTCGTTGCGGGGGATTTAGTTAAGGTCAACGGGCAGGAGATAGAGCCCCAGGAAGAGGAGGATCTCGTCCTTATTGCGCTGAACAAGCCGGTGGGGATTGTGAGTACCACCGAATCCAGCGAGAAGGACAATATTGTTGAGTTCGTTAAGCACGGTACGCGCATATTTCCCATTGGTCGGCTCGATAAAGACTCCCAGGGACTGATCTTTTTAACCAACAACGGCGATCTGGTTAATAAAATTCTGCGCGCCAATAATAACCATGAAAAAGAGTATCAGGTCACGGTGAACAAGCCGATCACCGAGGAGTTTATCGACGGCATGCAGAGCGGTGTACCGATTCTCGGTAAGGTGACGAAGCGCTGCAAGGTGCAAAAAGAGTCCACCTTTGTGTTCACCATTACCTTAGTGCAGGGGCTCAATCGGCAAATTCGGCGCATGTGCGAATACTTCGGCTATGAAGTCACTCAGCTGATTCGCACGCGCATTATGAATGTACCGCTCAAAGGCTTAGCTCTGGGAGACTGGCGTGATCTCACCGCTAAAGAGATCGATACCATTGTGGCTTTAACCGAGCAGTCAGAAGCCGTGCCTGAGAAGAAAAGCAGGCCAGCAAGGCCCAACTATAACGGGCGTTCGGATGCTGGAAAGGCCAAGCAGCCCCCCGCCAAAGGGCGCCAAAAACCTGCCAAGGCTGGCGCGGGGGCTAAACCCCTTCCCAAAGGTAAAAAAGCCAACAGCGGAAAAGCCAGCGGAAACATAGGTGCTGGCCCGAAAGGTAGTGCGCCTGGCAAGCCCGGAGCTAAAGGTAAACCTGGAGCTAAAGGTAAGCCCGGTGCCATGGGAAAAGCAGGGGCTAAACCGGCTGGAAAGGGGGGCGTTGGGCGAGGTAAGCCGGTAGGGGGTAAGCCCTCACCGCGTCGCAAGTAACCAGCTAACCAGAATTACCTAACCCCTAGTGCCACTATCACCTCTTTCGAGTGCATCAATATTGATTCTAATCGCCGTTTATTACGCCATGGTCAGCGTTATTGCTTATGTTATTTATGCGATGGATAAAAAGGCGGCCATCCAACAGCGTCGACGGGTCAGCGAAAAATCGTTACACCTTCTCTCATTAGTCGGCGGGTGGCCGGGGGCCTGGATTGCACAACAACGCCTGCGTCATAAAACCCAGAAAACCGCATTTAAAGTTGTTTATTGGCTGACGGTCGGCATAAACCTAGCGTGCTTACTCGGCTTAACTCTCTACCCTTACGAGGGATAAAACAATGACAGCCTACTTTGTTCAGGCGTTTATCTATCTACTTGCCGCGGTGATTGCGGTACCGCTCGCCAAGCGGTTTGGTTTGGGGTCAGTGCTAGGCTATCTGGTCGCCGGGGTGGTCATCGGCCCAATCCTTGGGCTGGTGGGCCAAGAGACCACTACCATTCAGCACTTCGCCGAGTTTGGTGTGGTGATGATGCTTTTTTTGGTAGGCATGGAGTTTGACCCCAAGGGGCTCTGGGCGATGCGCGTCCGGCTGGTCGGTCTGGGTGGGCTTCAGGTCGTGCTGACGGCTGCCGCTGGTACCGCTATTGCCTGGTGGCTGGGTCTGGTTTGGCAAACGGCACTGGCGGTGGGGCTGATTTTTGCGCTCTCATCCACGGCGATTGTGCTGCAAACGCTGAATGAAAAGGGGCTCGCCAAAACTGAGGGTGGGCGAAGTGCCTTCTCGGTACTGTTGTTCCAAGATATCGCAGTGATTCCCATGCTGGCGCTGATTCCGCTTCTAGCGCTGCCTGAGTTGATGAGCGCGGGCGGCGATGATGGCCATGCCAGCTTAAGCTGGGTAGCCCACTTGCCTGGCTGGGCGCACGCTTTAGTAGTCGTGGGTGCCATCGTGAGTGTCATCGTCGGCGGCTACTATTTAGTGCCACTGCTGTTCCGCTATGTGATTGGCTCAGGGCTACGCGAAGTATTTACCGCGACGGCCTTGATGCTAGTGATTGGTATTGCTGCGCTAATGAGTTTGGTCAATCTATCCCCCGCGCTGGGTGCATTCCTAGCGGGGGTAGTGCTCGCCAATAGTGAGTTCAAGCACGAACTGGAAGCCAATATCGAACCCTTTAAGGGGCTGCTGCTGGGACTGTTCTTTATTACCGTAGGGGCGGGCATTAACTTTTCGGTACTGGTGGCGGAGTGGGGAACAGTGCTATCGCTAGGGATTGCCGTTATCGCTGTTAAGGGCGCTATTCTGCTGTGTTTAGCTTTACTGTTTCGTGTGCATGGTAGCAACGGCTGGCTATTCACGCTAAGCCTTGCCCAAGCCGGTGAGTTTGGTTTTGTGCTGCTGACTTACAGCGTTCAAAATAGCGTGATACCAACGGATATCTCACAAGTTCTCTCACTGGTTGTGGCGCTGTCGATGTTCTTAACCCCCCTGCTGTTTATTGCCTACGACCGCTTAGTACTCCCACGCTACCAAACAGCCAAAAATGACGACCGTGAGGCCGATACGATTGAAGAACAGGCCCCGGTTATCGTCGCGGGGGTGGGGCGGTTTGGACAAATTATCTGCCGCCTGCTGCGGGCCAATAGTATTCCCATTGTGGCCCTGGATCACGAGATTGGACAGATAGAGAATCTGCGCAAAATTAATATCAAAAGCTACTTTGGTGATGCCAGCCGCTCCGATCTGCTTGAAACGGCGGGTATAGAGCATGCTCGTTTGATCGTGATTGCTTTGGACGACCGCGACCGCGCCGTACAAATGGTCAAACACGTTAAACAGTACTACCCCCATGTTTGGGTGCTGGCCCGTGCCTTTGACCGTGGGCATGGCTATCAGCTACGTGACGCAGGGGCGGATGATGTTGTCAGTGAAACCTACCATTCAGCGCTGGAACTAGGCGGTCACGCATTGACTGCTATGGGTGTACACCCCATGCGTGCCAAGCAGATGACCTGGGCCTTTGTGCAGAATGAAGAAGCCCATGAGGATGAGCTGTTTGAGGCTTGGAAAGAGATAGACGGGGGAATTAGCTTTAGCCCCCGCTACGGTGAGCTGTTTATGAAGCTTGAGGAAGCGCTGAATAGCGCCATGCAGCAAGATTGGCACGAACCGCAACGCGAAGATGTACCTATCTGGACAGCGCCAGACCAACATCGCGAAAGCGTTTAAAAGGGAATATGCAAAGAGGCGCTTAACATATTGAGATGGCTAAGGGTGGGAGCGTCGATGCGCTCGTATTCCAGTCGGCTAACAAGCCGGTTGATCGTTAAGGTCGCTCCGAAGCCTTGTAGCATCGCGGTGCCGCTTTCATCGGCGCCTTCCAGCTCACTTTCACCACGCCATTCAGTGATGCCGGACTTCGCATAGATGCTGAAAGCACCCATGCGAACGCCGGCAACAATGGCGCCTCCCAAACTGAGTGTATCCATGATGAGGGGGTTAACATTGGAGGAGGTGGAGATTTCGTCGCTTTCCCGGTAGGCAATTTCAGCGCCAATATCGAGCTGGGGAAATCGCCAGGGGCTGAAGCCAGCGGTGACTCGAAAACCGCTGGTATAGTTATCAAGGCTTTGAAGGTCGCTACCTTCCAGAATAACGCCATTATCGAGCTGCATGAGTTCGCTGTTGGGTGCGGTATACGCCATCACCGGCGGGTGCTCGTCGGCGTTGCTGCTAAACCAGGGAATAGAGCAGCAGATAAGGGTGCTTGCCAAGCGCTTGATTGGCATTTTTATACACCTATCGTTTCATACCCAATTGTTGTCGTATAGCCATGGGTAAAGAGGAGAAAGCAATCCTATTCAGGTTAGCAACTGGCTTGGATTTCCACCACTTTAATTGCGCTCTGGGCTAAGTTATCGACTAAATTTTTACCCATCGTGATAAAGCGCTCGCCAAATACCCACTCTGGAGAGAGCACTGCTGGTCGTTTCAGCTGCTCTTTTTGCCGTTGGCGCTGGCGCCACGCCTTAGCCATATCACTCCAATCATCCACGTGTTCCAGTCGAAAGCCGCCCTTTTCAAGCAGTCGAGTCAGCTCTACCAAGGTAAGCAAATGAGAGTGTTCGGAAGAGGCTGCCCATGGCACTGGGTAGCGAAGTTGTGCCACGTTTGGGCCGCTGACCACTTCATGCATGACTACCTGCCCGCCAGGGCGCAGCACGCGGTGGCTTTCAGCGATGACTTTGGCGGCATCGGGCATGTTTAGCAGGCTGTGCTGAAATAGCACGGCATCAAAGCTGTTATCGGCAAACGGCAGGGCGCTCGCGTTACCGGTGACCCAGGCAAGCGGGAGTGATTCAGGCTGCTTTATCCGTAAGCTCAATGCTTTGTTTAATGCATTGAACCTATGCGTGATATCCAGCCCCGTCATTTGAAACCCTAGCGCCGCGCCTTGGCGCATTAATCCGCCTAACCCAGCGCCAATATCCAGCACTTTGCCGTGGGTGTTAGGACTGAGCAGTTCAAGCAGCCGAGTAGAGGCCGCCACGCCGCCAATATGCAACTGATCCAGTGGTGCCAGTTGGTGCCGCGTGGGGCCATCGGGGTAGTGGGTATCTATTTGTACCAGCACTTCATCAGCGCGCAGGGCGCGCTGATAGTGATCCGCTACACGATTGGGGTTGGTCATTGCTCGTTATGACTCTTGATCCAAGCCTAGCTCCTGAATCGAAATTTCGCGCATCTTGAATTTCTGAATCTTGCCGGTGACGGTCATCGGGAATTCATCAACAAATTTGAAGTAGCGTGGAATTTTGAAGTGGGTGATTTTACCTTTGCAGTACTCGCGTAGCTCTTCGCCCGTCACTTCACCCGCGGTGCTGTTGAGTTTCACCCACGCAATCAGCTCTTCGCCATACTTCTTGTCCGGCACGCCGGTGACCTGAACTTCTGAAATCGCCGGGTGGGCGTAAAGGAACTCTTCGATTTCCTTGGGATAAACGTTCTCGCCACCGCGAATCACCATGTCTTTGATGCGGCCGACGATCTGGATATAACCCTCTTCATCCATGGTGGCCAGGTCGCCGGTGTGCATCCAGCCCGCTTCATCAATCGCCTCGGCAGTGGCCTTGTCATTATTCCAATATTTGAGCATCACGCTGTAGCCTCGGGTACACAGCTCGCCAATTTCTCCGCGGGGGAGAATGCCGCCGTTACCGGGGTCGACAATTTTATTTTCCAGATGCGGTTGAGTGCGACCCACGGTGGAAACGCGCTTCTCGATGCTGTCATTGGCCCCCGTCTGGGTGGATACCGGGCTGGTTTCCGTCATGCCGTAGGCGATCTGGACGCCCTTCATGTTCATCTTGCTAATGACCTGCTTCATGATTTCCGCAGGGCAGATCGAGCCCGCCATAATGCCGGTTCGCAGTGAAGAGAGATCGGTGCCAGGGAAATCAGGGTGATCAAGTTCGGCAATAAACATGGTTGGCACGCCATAAAGCGCGGTAGCTTTCTGCTCATGCACCGCCTTGAGTACTTTACCGGGATCAAAGCCTTCATCCGGGTAGATCATGGTCGCACCGTGGGTCATACAGCCCAGGTTGCCCATCACCATGCCAAAGCAGTGGTAGAGCGGGACCGGAATTACCAAGCGGTCTTCACTGGTGAAGCCCATGCTTTCCGCCACGAAGAAGCCGTTATTAAGAATATTGTGGTGGGAAAGCGTTGCGCCTTTGGGGAAACCCGTGGTGCCGGAGGTGTACTGAATATTAATGGCATCGTCGAACTGCAGCGTTGCCTGCAGGTCGTCAACGTCGGTTTGGCTAACCTTGTTGGCTTCTTGCATCAGGTCAGACCAGCGCCACATGCCGCTCAGCTTTTCGCTGCTTAAATTAATAATGCACTCAAGGTCGGGCAGCTTTTGCGACTTCAACTCACCTTCGTTACTGGCGTTTAACTCGGGGGCCAACTCATACAGCATGCCGCTGTAGTCAGAGCTTTTGAAGCTGTTAGCGGTGACCAGAAAACGCGCGCCGGATTGATTCAGCGCGTACTCAAGTTCATGCGTGCGGTAAGAGGGATTGATGTTGACCAGGATGGCGCCAATTTTGGCAGTGGCAAACTGCGTTAACGTCCATTCGCTGCAGTTGGGTGCCCAAATGGCCACTCGGTCGCCTTTATTGACGCCGATGGAGAGCAGCGCACGGGCACAGCGATTGACCTCTTCCTGAAGCTGGCGATAGCTCCAGTGAATGTTTTGGTGCAGTACAATCAGCGCGTCATTATCAGCATATTGCGTCGCGATTTGGTCAAATTTATCGCCGATCGTCATGCCCAGAAGGGGCTTGTCAGCCAGGCTGCTGGAGTAGCTGGGTTGGGTAAGAGTAGGTGATGCCATGGTGTATCTCTCCGATATTTTTCTTGTCCGAGCGGTAAGGCAGGGGATCGCTAGCTACTTTTCATTGTTATTATTCACGTCTCATTCAACGGCTAGCGCCTTTTGCCAGGGCCACCTTGGAGCTGGGCTTGCGGCCTAGCTCGTGGGTAATCCAGTAGCCGGTTTCGATCACGGCTTGTAGGTCGATGCCCGTTTCAATCCCCAATCCTTCTAGCAGATAGAGGACGTCTTCAGTGGCGACGTTGCCGGAAGCGCCTTTGGCATAGGGGCAGCCGCCAAGCCCCGCAGTAGCGGCATCAATTATGCTAACGCCCTCTTCCAGGACGGCATAAAGATTGGCCAGCGCCATGCCGTAGGTGTCGTGGAAGTGAGCGGCCAGAAACTCAATGGGCACCTGTTGGCGCGTTGTCTCAATCATGCGTTTAGCCGCCAGCGGCGTGCCGACGCCAATGGTATCGCCCAGAGACACCTCGTAGCAGCCCATCTCATACAGTGCTTTGGCCACTTCAGCCACTTTGTCGGGGGCGATCTCGCCTTCGTAAGGGCAGCCCAATACGCAGGAGACATAGCCGCGCACGCGCACGCCCGCCTCACGGGCGCGCTCTAGTACGGGTTCAAAGCGCACCAGCGACTCGGCAATGGAGCAATTAATGTTCTTTTGCGAGAACGCTTCTGACGCTGCACCAAATACGGCGACCTCTTCAACCCCCACTGTTAGGGCGTTTTCGAGCCCTTTTAAATTGGGCGTTAGTGCGGAGTAAACCACGCCTGGCTGGCGTTTAATGCCGGCCATGACCTCAACGGCATCGCCCATTTGCGGCACCCATTTAGGTGACACAAAGCTGGCGGCTTCGATATGCGTGATACCTGCTTTAGCAAGCCGCTCGATCAGAGCAATTTTAGTCGCGGTGGGCACGATGGCCCCCGGCTCGTTCTGCAGGCCGTCACGAGGCGACATTTCAAACAGCTTTACAGAGGTGGGTAATGGCATCGGTGACTCCTATTCGTTGGCCGCAAAGTCGAGCAACACAGCGCCTTGGTTAACAGTGTCACCGGCCTGGAAGTGAAATGTCTCCACGCTACCATCGGCTGGAGCGGTCATGGTGTGCTCCATTTTCATGGCTTCCATGACCATCAGCGGCATGCCTTTTTCGACGACAACCCCAGGCTCCACTAGCAGGGCAACTACTGTGCCGTTCATGGGGGCAGTGAGGGTAGACTCCGCTTCGTGGTGGCCGTGGTCAATGGCATCAATGCGGCGCCAAAACAGGCGGGTTTCACCGCTTGGGTCGGCCATGACCACTACATGGCCATCTCGGCGCGCCTGCAGGCGGCGACGGTGGCCATTCAAGGTAACGGCGACTGCATCGCCAGTAAGCGGCTGCAGACTGGCAGTTAGCGTTTTATCGCCAATGATGAGGTTCCACAGCGACTCACCCGCATTGCGTTTACCTTCAACGATCACTACCGCGTCGTCGCTATCAGCGGCTTGAGCGTGCGCAGGGTCACACAGTGCAATACGAATGGTGTGCGGCGCGTTGAGCCGGAAGCCGTCGTGGCGATCCCAGGGCGAATCGCTTTCGCACTCCTGAGAAAGCTGATGCAGACCAATCAGCGCCGCGCTGGCGTAGGCTTCCATGCTGTGAGTACGAGGAGCAAACAGCGTCGCTTCGTTGCGCTCAATAAAGCGTGTGTCCAGCTCCACGTTCTTAAAGCCAGGATGCGTTGCCAGGCGCATTAAGAAGGCGCGGTTGGTCACAACACCCTGTACGTCCAGTGCCGCCAAGGCACGGTTAAGCGTGGCCAGCGCCGCATCGCGGTCGGCACCGTGAACGATCAGCTTGGCGAGCATGGGGTCGTAGTGCATCGACACCGAGTCACCGCTCTCTACACCGCTATCAAGGCGAACCTGGTCGCCGCTTAAACCTGCGCCTTCTAAGTCGAGTGCAAAGCGGGTTAGCAGACCGGTGGCGGGTAGGAAATCCTGGTCTGGGTCTTCGGCGTAAATACGCGCTTCAAAACTATGGCCGGTAATCGTCAGCTCATCTTGAGAGCAGGGCAGTGGCTCTCCCATGGCTACGCGTAGCTGCCACTCGACCAGATCCTGTCCGGTAATCATCTCGGTGACCGGGTGCTCGACCTGAAGACGGGTATTCATCTCCATAAAGTAGAATGAGCCATCAATGTCTAGCAAAAACTCGACGGTGCCTGCGCCCACGTAGCCAATCTCCTGGGCTGCGCGAACGGCGGCATCACCCATGGCGCTGCGCAGCTCCGACGTCATACCTGGAGCGGGGGCTTCTTCGATCACTTTTTGATGGCGGCGCTGAACGCTGCAATCACGCTCGAACAGATAAACGCCGTTACCGTGGCGGTCACAGAACACCTGGACTTCCACATGGCGCGGCTGCACCAGGTATTTCTCGATCAGCATGCGGTCATCGCCGAAGGCGGCTTTTGACTCACGGCGGCAGCCATCTAACGCTGCCTGAAAGCCATCGCCTGATTCAACAACGCGCATGCCTTTACCACCGCCACCCGCGCTGGCTTTGAGCATGACCGGGTAGCCGATCTTGTCGGCTTCAGCGCGGAGCAGGGCGTCGTCTTGATCATCACCATGGTAACCCGGCACCAGTGGTACACCGGCGTTGGCCATGCGTGCTTTGGCAGCGGATTTATCCCCCATGGCGGCGATCGCCGAGGCAGGCGGACCGACAAAAGTAATGCCCGCTTCTTCAAGGGCTTTGACGAAGGTACCGTTTTCAGAAAGAAAGCCGTAACCGGGGTGAATGGCGCCGGTGCCGGTACGTTTGGCTGCGTCAATCACCGCATCGATATTCAGATAGCTTTCCCGTGCGGCGGCAGGGCCTAAGCGCACGGCCTCGTCGGCTTCACGCACGTGGCGTGCGCTGGCATCAGCATCGGAATACACCGCGACGGTTTTCAGTCCCATACGGCGCGCAGTGCGCATTACACGGCAGGCGATTTCGCCACGGTTGGCGACCAGCAGAGTGTCAAAAGGCGTCGTGCGAGCGGCTTTTTCGTGTTTGTTCATGAGCGGCGCTCCGAAGCGTTAGGTGTGTTATTGGATTCGACCCAATCCGGGCGGCGCTTCTCAAAGAAACTGGATAAACCCTCCTGGCCCTCTTGGCTTACCCGCAGCTTGGCGATCACCTGGCAGGTATGCTCGCGGGTATCGTCACTGTCAGGGGCTTGAGCAACCGTGGCCATCAGCGCCTTGGTGGCGCGCTGGGCCTGGGGCGAGCCTGCCAGCAGTGTTGTCAGCATGGCGTCGACTGTGCTGTCTAGCGTTTCGTGCTCTACCACTTGATGCGCTAAACCGAGCTCAAGCGCCGTAGGGGCGTCCATCACTTCTGCGGTTAATGCATAGCGGCGCATCTGTCGCTCGCCCAGGGCACGTTGGACATAGGGGCTGATGACCGCAGGCGATAGGCCAATTTTGACTTCCGAGAGGCAAAACTTGGCTTTGTCAGAGGCGATGACCACATCGCAGCAGGCAGCAAGCCCCACCGCGCCACCAAAGGCAGCGCCTTGAACGCGGCAAACCGTGGGGCAGGGCAGCGTATCGAGCTCGTGCATCAGAGCGGAGAGTTTGCGGGAATCGGCGAGGTTATCCTCCAGGTCGTAATCGACCATGCGCTTCATCCAGTTCAAATCGGCACCCGCAGAGAAGCTCTTGCCTTCGGAACCCAGCACCACGACGCGTACATCACCCGCCTCAGCAAGGGTGTGTAGCTGCTCTAGGTGTGCATTCAGTTCAGCGATCAGGCTGTCGTCAAAAGCGTTATGCACCTCGGGGCGGTTTAAGGTCAGGCGCGCCACGCCCTCTTCAATAATCAGCGTTGAGTAAGCCATGGTGATTGCCCCTTACATCCGGAACACGCCGAAGCGTGTCTCTTCGACTTCAGCATTCATCGCGGCAGCTAATGAAAGCCCCAGCACATCGCGGGTTTGCAACGGATCAATCACGCCGTCGTCCCATAAGCGAGCGCTGGCGTAATAGGGGTGGCCTTGATGTTCGTACTGCTCGCGGGTAGGCTGCTTGAAGGCTTCTTCTTCCTCTTTGCTCCACTCGCGGCCTTCGCGTTCGTGCTGCTCGCGCTTAACCTGAGCCAGAACACCCGCTGCCTGTTCGCCGCCCATGACGGAAATACGCGCATTGGGCCACATAAACAGCAGGTTGGGGTCGTAGGCGCGGCCGCACATACCGTAGTTACCCGCACCGAAGCTACCGCCAATCAGGACGGTGTATTTGGGCACCTTGGCACAGGCCACGGCGGTCACCAGCTTGGCGCCGTGCTTGGCAATGCCTTCGTGTTCGTACTTGGAGCCGACCATAAAGCCGGTAATGTTCTGCAGGAAGATCAGCGGAATCTTGCGCTGGGCGCATAGCTCAATAAAGTGCGCGCCTTTCACCGCGCTTTCGGAAAACAGCACGCCGTTGTTGGCCACGATCCCCACCGGGTAACCATGGATATGCGCAAAGCCGGTGACCAGGGTTTCGCCGTAGTAGCGCTTGAACTCATCAAAGTCGGAGTCATCGACGATGCGGCCAATGACTTCGCGCACGTCGTAGGGCTTTTTCAGATCGGTGCCGACAATTCCATACAGCTCCGCAGGGTCGAGTTTGGGTGGCTTTGGCGCCTGCATGGCGAGCTTGCCACGCTTTTGCCAGTTCAGCCGCGACACACAGGCGCGAGCCAGCTGCAGCGCATGGGCGTCGTTTTCCGCGTAGTGGTCGGCGACACCGCTGACCTTGGCGTGAACGTCGGCACCGCCCAGGTCTTCAGCGCTAATGCTTTCCCCGGTGGCGGCTTTTACCAAGGGCGGGCCGCCCAGGAAAATCGTGCCCTGCTCTTTAACGATGATCGATTCATCCGCCATGGCGGGCACGTAAGCGCCGCCTGCGGTGCAGGAACCCATCACCACGGCAATTTGCGGAATGCCTTCGGCAGACATGGTCGCCTGGTTGTAGAAGATGCGCCCGAAGTGATCGCGGTCGGGGAATACTTCATCCTGGCGGGGCAGGAAGGCACCGCCGGAATCGACCAAATAAATGCACGGCAGGCGATGCTTGCGGGCGATCTCCTGGGCGCGAATATGTTTTTTCACCGTGAGCGGGAAGTAGGTGCCGCCTTTCACCGTGGCGTCGTTGGCGACAATCACGCACTCGACGCCGGAAACACGACCAATACCGGTAACCACGCCAGCGGCGGGGATCTCGCTATCGTATATATTGTGAGCCGCAAGGGCGGAAAACTCTAAAAATGGTGAGCCTTCATCGATCAAGTGATCGATGCGGTCACGCACAAACAGTTTGCCGCGGCTTTCATGTCGATCACGGGCTTTAGCACCGCCACCCTGGGCGACAGCGGCGGTCAGTTCACGCAGTTTATTAACTTCACCCAGCATTGAGGCTTCGTTGGCTTGAAACACATCGCTACGCGGGTTGATTTGGCTATTCACAGTACTCATGGCGCAGCCTTTACTTAGTTTCAGTGAAGAGTTCGCGGCCAATCAACATCCGGCGAATTTCGCTGGTGCCCGCACCAATTTCATACAGTTTGGCGTCGCGCAGCAGGCGCCCGGTAGGGTATTCGTTGATATAACCGTTACCACCAAGCAACTGAATGGAGTCCAGCGCCACCTGAGTGGCCTTTTCGGCACAGTAGAGAATCACACCGGCGGCGTCTTTACGTGAAGTTTGGCCACGATCACAGGCACCGGCCACTGCGTATAGATAAGCGCGGCAGGCGTTCAAGGTGGTGTACATATCCGCCACCTTGCCCTGCACCAGTTGGAATTCACCAATCGACTGATTGAACTGCTTGCGCTCGTGGATATAGGGCATCACCACATCCATAGCGGCCTGCATAATGCCGATCGGTCCAGCGGCCAGTACGGTACGCTCATAGTCCAGCCCGCTCATGAGTACGCGTACGCCTTTGCCTTCCCCACCGAGAATGTTGTCAGCGGGAACCGTGCAGTCCTGAAATACCAATTCACAGGTGTTGGAACCGCGCATGCCCAGCTTGTCGAGCTTCTGGGCGGTGGAGAAACCGGGCATACCTTTTTCGATAATAAAGGCGGTAATGCCTTTGGAGCCGGCTTCCGGATCGGTCTTGGCGTAGACCACCAGCACATCCGCATCCGGACCGTTGGTGATCCACATTTTATTGCCGTTAAGGATGTAGTGGTCGCCATTCTGCTTGGCACGCAGCTGCATCGAGACCACGTCAGAGCCTGCACCGGGTTCAGACATCGCCAAAGCGCCCACGTGGTCGCCGCTGATTAGCTTAGGCAGATACTTGGCTTTCTGTTCGGGGGAGCCGTTGATCTTGATCTGGTTAACGCACAGGTTGGAGTGGGCGCCGTAAGAGAGCGCTACCGATGCGCTGGCCCGCGAAATCTCTTCCATGGCGATACAGTGGGCGAGATAGCCCATACCGCTACCGCCATCCTCTTCAGAGACGGTGATGCCCAGCAGCCCCATATCACCAAACTTCTTCCAGAGGTCGTTAGGAAACTCATTAGTGCGGTCGATTTCGGCAGCGCGGGGGGCAATCTCGCTGGCCGCAAAGGCGTTGACCTGCTCACGCAGCATGTTCAGCTCGTCATCGAGGCCAAAATTAAGTTCTGAGTAGTGTGAAAACATGGTCAATCACCTGTTGCAGATTTTTGTATTAGCTTGTGTTAGCTATTTGTGTCGGCGAGTCGCGCTGGCGATATGTCGTGCGACGAGTTCAGTGCATGGTGGCAGAAGAGCGGGCAGACGCTTTGTCGGTCGAGCCGGCATGCTCCTGTTCGTTTTGTTTTTCCTGAGGCTCTTTTTCGAGCAGTTCTTCGAGCGCCTGGCGGCAGCGTATTTCAGCGCTCTCAAGCTCTAGCTGCACCATGGTGATGTCTTTCATTTGTTGATCCAGCGCCGCACGGCGTTCGCCTATTTTGCTAAGCATTAGATGCAACTGTTTTTTGCTACCGCTGCGGGTTTCGTCCCAAAGCTCGAACAGTTCGCGAATCTCTGCCAATGAAAACCCCAGCCGCTTGCCACGAATGGTGAGTTTCAGCCGCACTCGGTCTTTACTGCTGTAAACCCTGGTTTGCCCACGCCGGGAAGGGTGGAGCAGCTCCTGATCTTCATAGAAGCGAATGCTACGAGTGGTTAAATCAAACTCATTGGCCAGTTCACTGATCGAGTAAGTTTTGCTCATGGTGACGTTCTCTCACAAAGTCGTTGTTCCCGATATATGACGCCTATGGAACACTGCCACTGAGGCTAAAACAAGTTTACGTTAACGTAAAGCTATTGTTGTGAGCAGTTGAAAAGCGTTGAAATGATGTAAGTCACTGATATTTATGTTTTGAAAGCAGTTATGAATTCAGGATCATCTTGTCGATAGACCAAAGTTGTAATTGTATTGCCATAGTGAGAGTTGCTAGTTTGCACATACACCTTACGTTCAGGTAAGCCATAAGCAGCCCTTTTTGGTTTGCCTGTAAAGATTTAGCACAACAACAATAAGAGGCTTGCCACTCTATGAGTGCAAACGATGTCCTTCAGGGACCTGTCCTCGAAACCCGAGGACTGACCAAAGAGTTCCGTGGGTTTACCGCCGTCGACGACGTTAATCTTCAGGTACAGGAAGGACATATACACGCACTGATTGGTCCCAATGGTGCCGGTAAAACGACTGTATTTAATTTGTTGACCAAGTTTCTACCGCCTACCCGTGGCGACATTTTGTATCGCGGTAAATCCATTACTAGTAAAAAATCCAATGAAATTGCCCAGTTAGGCTTAGTGCGCTCGTTTCAGATTTCAGCAGTGTTCGCCCACATGACTGCCTTGGAAAACGTGCGAGTGGCCCTGCAGCGAAAATTGGGCACCTCGTTCCATTTCTGGAAATCCGAAAAATCCCTCGATCACCTTAATGAGCGAGCGCTTGAGCTGCTGGAAGAAGTGGGGCTGCGGGAATACGCCGATACCCTAACGGTAGAGATGCCCTATGGTCGCAAGCGGGCACTTGAACTTGCTACCACGCTGGCACTGGACCCGACCATGATGCTGCTCGATGAACCCACCCAAGGCATGGGCGCGGAAGATGTCGATCGCATCGTGGCGCTGATCAAACGCGTTTCTCAAGGGCGCACCGTTTTGATGGTCGAACATAACTTGAGCGTTGTGAGCCGCCTGTGCGATCGCATCACCGTGCTGGCGCGTGGCGCTGTTTTAGCGGAGGGCGATTACGATACGGTCTCTCGTAACCCACAGGTGCGTGAAGCCTACATGGGTAGCGACGCCGCGGAAGAGGATGGTTCTGAAAAAGAGGGAGCTGCCGTATGAATACCGCTGAAGCCCAAGCGCCTATTGAAAACACGCAAAGCCTCGAAATGTTACGCGTGCAGGATCTGCACGCTTTTTATGGTGAATCGCATATCCTGCATGGCGTCAATTTCGACGTGAAGCGTGGCGAGCTTGTGACGCTGCTGGGACGCAATGGCGCTGGGCGAAGCACCACGTTGAAATCGATCATGAACATGGTGGGGCGCCGCACGGGCTCTATCGTGATTAACGGCAATGAAACGCTGCGCATGAAGCCACACCATATTCCGCGTCTAGGGGTGGGTTACTGCCCGGAAGAGCGCGGTATTTTTGCCAGTTTGGATGTGCACGAAAACCTATTACTACCGCCCACTGTGCGTTCCGGCGGTATGAGCCTGGACGAAATCTACGCCATGTTTCCGAATCTTTATGAGCGGCGTAGAAGCCAGGGGACGCGGCTTTCCGGAGGGGAGCAGCAGATGCTAGCCATGGCGCGTATCTTGCGCACGGGAGCGCGAATGCTGTTGCTCGATGAAATCACCGAGGGGCTTGCGCCCGTCATTGTGCAGAAACTTGCCGAAGTGTTGGTTCAGCTAAAAGAGCGCGGTATGACCATTGTGCTTGTGGAGCAGAACTTTCGCTTTGCGGCGCCGCTTGCGGATCGCCACTTCGTGATGGATCACGGCCAGATAGTCGAAGAAATCAGCGCCGCGCAGCTACCATCGCGCCGGGAACACCTCAACTCAATGCTAGGGGTATAAGACACCAGCAGACGCGCCTGAAGGCATGCTCGCTGCTCACAAAAACAATAAATGAACCATTCACTTAGTAGATCGTTTCACAACTGCTCAAGCACACCATAACAGCTATACCATAACAACAAGGGCCTCAGGGCCAGGAGTCGAACATGACCTTTATGAAAAAAACGCTGACTGCCAGTATCGCCGTTGCGGCAGCTTCAAGCCTCGCTATTTCCACCGCCCAGGCGGATATGAGCGATGGTGAAGTCCGCATTGGTTATCTGGCCGATATGTCCGGTACTTATCGCGACCTCGCTGGCCCAGGCGGCTTGACCGCCATGGAGATGGCAGTCGCCGATTTTGGCGGCAGCGTAAATGGCGCACCCATCGTTATTTCCAGTGCAGACGATCGGAACAGTGCTGACGTGGGGGCTAATACCGTGCGTGGCTGGATCGATCAGGATAACGTCGATATGGTGGGCGGCTTGGTCGCGTCTTCGGTGTCTATTGCGGTAACCAAAGTGCTGGAAGAGAACAACGGCCTGGGTATTGTGTCCGGCTCGGCGGCATCTAGCATTACCAATGAACACTGTACTCCTAACCATATTCACTGGGTGTATGACACTTACCCGCTGGCCAACGGCACCGCCAAGGCCGTCGTAGAGCAGGGCGGCGATACGTGGTTTATGCTGACCGCTGACTACGCCTTTGGCCATGCGCTGGAGGCCGATGTCACCAAAGTCGTCGAAGAGAGCGGCGGCGAAATTGTCGGCGGCGTGCGCCACCCATTCCCCACTAACGACTTCTCCTCCTACATCCTGCAGGCGCAAGGCTCCGGCGCGAAAATTGTTGGCTTGGCCAACGCCGGTGCCGATACCGTTAACGCGATCACCACGGCCAGTCAGTTTGGCCTGGCCCAATCCGGGCAGCAGCTTGCAGGTCTATTGATTTTCTTGAATGACGTGCACGCCCTTGGCCTGGAAGCCACCCAGAACCTGTTACTGACTACCGGTTGGTACTGGGATATGGATGAGCAGTCCCGCGAATGGGCGCAGCGTTACTTTGATGAAGTAGGCCGCATGCCCACCATGGTGCAAGCCGGTATCTACTCCAGCACCATGCACTACCTAAAAGCCGTTGAAGCGGCGGGTACCGACGACCCTGAAACCGTGCGCGCACAAATGGCTGAAATGCCTATTGAAGACTTCTTTGCCCGCAACGGCACTATCCGTGAAGATGGCCGCATGATTCACGACATGTACCTCGCCCAAGTGAAAACGCCGGAAGCGTCCACCGGTGAGTGGGATCTTTACGAAATCCTCAGCACTATTCCCGCCGAAGAAGCCTATCGCCCGCTGTCTGAAAGCCAGTGCAAGCTGGTGCAGAACTAAGCCGAGCCACTGAGAGTGGCGTGTAGAACCGGTTGGCGGCAAGTGGCCGCCAACTGTTAGACGGCGAGGAGAGTCGTATCATGATGATGATATTCGGCGTGCCAATGGCCGTCTTCATGGGTCAGCTAACGCTGGGCCTAGTGAATGGCGCCTTTTACGCACTGCTTAGCTTGGGCCTGGCGGTCATCTTCGGCTTGTTGAAGATCGTCAACTTTGCCCATGGGGCGCAATACATGCTGGGAGCCTTCGCCGCGCTGTTGGGCTTTCGCTATTTGGGTATCAATTACTGGCTGGCGCTGTTTTTAGTGCCGCTAGTCGTCGGTGGTTTTGGTGTGCTGCTAGAGCGCTTTTTACTGCGCCGTATTGCTCATTTAGACCACCTCTACGGGCTGTTGTTAACCTTCGGTTTAGCGCTGATTTTTGAGGGCACGCTGGTCAACTTCTTCGGTGTTTCCGGTGCGCGCTACGCTACGCCGGAAATTTTTCAGGGAGGTTTGAACCTGGGCTTTATGTTCTTACCTACTTACCGCGCCTGGGTGCTGGTGGCGGCGCTGGCGATGTGCCTGTTTACCTGGTTTATGATCGAGCGTACGCGGTTGGGTGCTTACCTGCGCGCGGGCACTGAAAACTCGCAGTTGATGCAGGCGTTTGGCGTTAATGTGCCGCTGTTGATCACGCTAACCTATGGGTTTGGGGTTGGTTTGGCAGCCTTTGCCGGTGTGTTGGCAGCGCCGCTTTATCCGGTATCGCCGACCATGGGTTCGAGTTTGTTAATCGTGGTGTTTGCGGTGGTAGTCATTGGCGGTATGGGCTCGATTCTAGGCGCCATTATTACCGGTCTCGGTATGGGCATTATCGAAGGGCTGACCAAGGTCTACTATCCGGAAGCCGCTAATACGGTGATCTTTCTTGTCATGATCCTCGTGCTCATGTTGCGCCCTGCGGGGCTGTTCGGTAAGGAGGCATAAGCATGACGGAATCTCAAACAATCGCGGCACCATCCGCGGTACAGGAACGCCAGAAGCGGGCGAAGTTCCGCCGCAATATGTTCTATCTGGCGCTCATCGTAGTGGGGCTGGTAGCGCCATTTTTGGCCTACCCCGTATTCCTAATGAAAGTGCTCTGTTTTGCGCTGTTTGCCTGTGCTTTCAATCTACTGCTTGGTTATGCGGGGCTGCTGTCTTTCGGCCATGCGGCCTTCCTGGCTACCGGCGGTTACGTAACGGGTTACCTGTTGGCGAGCTATCCAGGGTTAACGCCGGAGCTGGGTATTATCGCCGGGACGTTGCTGGCCACGCTGCTTGGAGTCGTGTTTGGGGTGCTCTCCATTCGCCGCCAGGGCATCTATTTTGCCATGGTGACCCTGGCAATCGCCCAGCTGGCCTACTTCATGTTTGTGCAGGCGCCGTTTACCGGCGGCGAGGACGGCTTGCACGGCGTACCCCGCGGTGAGCTGTTTGGATTTATCAGCCTGAGCAGCAATTTAGCAATGTACTACTTTGTTTTCGCGATTTTTATCTTTGGCTTCGCGTTGATTCAGCGCACGGTGCACTCACCGTTTGGCCAGGTGCTAAAAGCGATTCGTGAAAACGAGCCCCGCGCCGTATCGCTGGGCTACAACGCCGATGCTTACAAACTCGTGGCGTTCGTGATCTCTGCAGGATTAGCAGGCTTGGCAGGCTCGACCAAAACCGTTGTCTTCCAGCTGGCTTCACTGACCGATGCGCATTGGCATATGTCGGGTGAAGTGATTTTGATGACACTACTGGGCGGTGTGGGCACCTTGCTGGGCCCCTTAATGGGGGCAGGTATTGTGGTCAGCCTGCAGCATATCCTGGCTCAGTCGCCCCTGGGCAACTGGGTGAGCGTAATTCTTGGCATTATTTTTGTGATCTGTGTGCTCAGTTTCCGCAGCGGGATAATCGGTGAGCTGGACAAGATGTATCGCAAAAACTTTAAGTAAGCGTTTTTTTAAAAGAGCAGACTCTCTTCCCGATGTTGGGCGCCGTTTGGCGCCCTTTTTTTGATTTCTTTACTGAGTCTACGCCTAAGGTCGCAAGCGCTGGCAGGTTGCTTGTGGGCAGCTAAATGGATAAGTTAACGTTAACGTCAATTATAACGACAACAGCAGTGCGCACGCGCATTCGCGGAGATACGCCATGAATTTTGAACTCAACGAAGACCAGGTCGCCTTTGCCGATATGGCGCGAGCCTTTGCCCAAAACGAGTTAGAGCCCCATGCTGCCGAATGGGACCAAACCTCGTTCTTTCCGGTTGATGTGATTCGCAAAGCGGGTGAGCTGGGTTTTTGCTCCTTATATGCACCTGAAAGCGTGGGTGGGTTGGGCCTTTCGCGCCTGGATGCCAGCATCATTTTCGAACAGCTCTCCATGGGCTGCACCTCGACCACTGCTTATCTGACGATCCACAATATGGTCACCTGGATGCTGGCGGATTTTGGCACCCCGGAAGCGGTAGAGCAGTGGGGCGCAAGGCTGGCCACGGGCGAGCTGCTGGGTTCTTACTGCCTGACCGAACCCAATTCAGGTTCTGACGCCGCCTCGCTGAAAACCACCGCCAAGCGCGATGGCGACGACTATGTAATTAATGGCAGCAAAATGTTTATTTCAGGCGCTGGTAGCACCGATTTCCTGGTGGTGATGGCACGTACCGGTGGCGAAGGTGCTAGCGGCGTTTCCGCCTTTGCAGTCGATGCCAAGAGCGATGGCATTAGCTACGGTCGCAAGGAAGAAAAAATGGGCTGGAACAGCCAGCCAACCCGCATGATCACCTTTGAAGATGTGAGGGTGCCCGCTAATCATTTACTGGGCAACGAAGGCGATGGTTTTAAAATCGCCATGAAGGGCCTGGACGGTGGGCGGATCAACATTGCTACCTGCTCAATCGGCACCGCCCAGCAGGCGATCAATAAGGCGCGCGAATATATGCTCGAGCGTAAACAGTTTGGTAAACGCTTAGCCGAGTTCCAGGCGCTGCAGTTCCGCTTGGCCGATATGGTCACTGAGCTGGTGGCGGCGCGGCAGCTGGTGCGCATGGCCGCTACCAAGCTGGACGCAGGCCATGCAGACGCACCGACCTACTGTGCCATGGCCAAACGCTTCGCGACCGATGTGGGCTTCAAGGTATGTGACGAAGCGCTTCAACTTTACGGCGGCAACGGCTATATCAAGGAGTACCCCATGGAGCGCTATGTGCGCGATACCCGGGTACACCGGATACTGGAAGGTACCAATGAAATCATGCGATTGATCATCTCTCGCCGGGTACTAGCAGACGGCGCCACCGAGCTGTAAACAATGATGAATAAGATAGCGACGTATAAGGAAGGCCAATGAGCAGCGTACTGTTTACCGAACATGCCACCCAAGACGGTCACGTGATTGCTGAGATTAAGCTCAACGCCGAGCGCTCGCTGAACGCGTTAACGCTTGAGATGTGCGAAGAGATGTTGCCCCGTCTTCACACCTGGGCCAGTGATGAGCGGGTGGTCGCAATTTTGTTGGATAGCGCAGGCGAAAAAGCCTTTTGTGCTGGCGGCGACGTGGTGAATCTGTATAAAACGATTACCGGCGAGGGCGACCCCAGCTTTCCAGAGCGCTTTTTCGAAACCGAGTATCGGCTTGATTTCCTCTTGCACACCTACCCCAAACCGGTGATCTGCTGGGGCAATGGCATTGTGATGGGCGGCGGCATGGGGTTATTAAGTGCTAGCAGCCACCGTGTCGTGACCGAGACATCGCGCTTGGCAATGCCTGAAGTCACTATCGGCCTCTACCCGGATGTGGGCGCCAGCTGGTTCTTGAACCGCCTGCCTAACGGCGCGGGGCGTTTTCTAGCCATGACCGGCTGCCAAATCAATGCGCCAGATGCCGTACACCTCGGCTTGGCTGACCGCTGTATCGCCAGCCATCACCGCGATGCCCTGTTGCAGCAACTGACTGACGCACGCTGGGGAGCCGGTGAAAACACCGATGCCAGCGGCGTGGTTAACCGCATTATGCGTGAGCTTGAGCAAACATCGCAGCCTGTGTTCGCCGAGTTGGAAGCGCCCGTTTACCAGCACTCACCATTGATTCGCGAGTTAATGGATCACGACAGCGTGGAGCAAATTGTCGCCGCTATTACGGCGGTAAAAAGCGACAATAAGTGGTTTAGCAAAGCACAGAAAACGCTCGCTCACGGTAGCCCGGTGTCGGTCAAACTGATCGATGCGCAGTTAAAGCGCGCCAAATATATGTCGTTAGCGGAAGTGTTCCAATCTGAAATGGCGCTATCTGTACAGTGCTGCCGCCACCGCGAGTTTCCCGAGGGTGTTCGTGCGCTGCTAGTCGATAAAGACGGCCAGCCAGCTTGGACATACCCGGATGTGGCCTCGGTAGAGACGCACTTTATCAACGAGCTACTCGATTCTCCCTGGTTGCACAATCCTTTGTCGGATCTACGCTAACTCAATACTCCAAATACGCTAATAAGGACAATAAAGATGACGACTGTTGCATTTATCGGCTTAGGCAATATGGGTGGCCCGATGGCCGCCAACCTTTCGAAAGCAGGGTTTAACGTTCGCGCTTTTGACCTTTCGGAAGACGCACTGGAAACAGCCAAATCCAACGGCTGCGAAGTCGCTTTTTCGGCCCAAGAAGCCGCCACTGGCGCGGACTTTGTCATCTCTATGCTGCCCGCAGGTAAGCATGTGCGCGCGCTGTATGTTGAGGGTGATACGCCGCTTTTTGAGGTGATTAAAAAAAGCGCGCTGGTGATCGACTGCTCCACGATTGATGCTGATACCGCCCGTAGCGTCGCGGCCGAAGGCGAGAAGCTAGGCATCGGCTTTGTAGATGCGCCGGTTTCCGGCGGGGTAGGCGGTGCTCAGGCGGGTACGCTGACGTTTATCGTCGGCGGCTCAGAACCCCAGTTCGAACAGGCCAAATTGGTGCTGGACGTGATGGGTAAAAACATCTTCCACGCCGGTGACCATGGTGCGGGGCAGGTGGCCAAAGTCTGCAACAACATGCTGCTCTCTATTCTGATGGCGGGCACCTGCGAAGCGATCAATATGGGCGTTAAAAACGGACTGGACCCAGCGGTGATTTCAGAAATCATGAAGCAGAGTTCCGGCGGCAACTGGGCGTTGAATGTGTATAACCCCTACCCAGGCGTCATGGAAAACGCGCCCGCATCCAAAAATTACCAGGGCGGCTTCCAGGTTGACCTGATGATCAAGGATCTAGGCCTCGCCATGGATGTCAGCCAGCAAAGCGCTTCCGCCGTCCCCATGGGCTCCGCTGCCCGCTCGCTGTTCACCCTGCATAAAGCGAAAGGCAACGGCAAGCTCGATTTCTCAAGCCTAATGAAGCTATATCAAGATGAGGCGTAAAAAGTAAGAGGATAGGGGTTGTAGCGCGCGGTAACGAATGTCGTGAGGAACGAGCGATATGAGGCACCCGCGATGGGCGGCAACGCCGCCCCTGCATCCCCTCCATGCTCCATAAAGCCAAATTCAACCAACTTGCCACCCACCCCCACACACGGCAAACTCAGCTTCCTCACTATCCTCACATAAAAAGGACAACCATGATTACGCTTTGGGGCCGCAACAACTCCACCAACGTCAAAAAAGTGCTGTGGGTACTAGAAGAACTGGAACTGCCCTTTGAGCAGATTCAGGCGGGCCTTCAGCATGGGGTCAACAACACCCCAGAGTACCTAGCCATGAACCCCACAGGTTTAGTGCCGCTACTCAAAGACGACGCCACCGATAGCGTGCTGTGGGAATCCAACGCCATTATTCGCTACCTGGCCGCCCAATATGGCCAGAACAAGCTATGGATTGAAGCGCCCGCCAAACGCGCGCAGATGGAAAAATGGATGGAGTGGGCTAACAGCACGTTGACCCCAGCCCATCGCAAGATATTGATGGGCTTTGTCAGAACACCCGCCGAAAAGCGCGATAACGCCGCCATCGAAGCAGCGGTGAAAGAGTGCGAAGTGCTATTTGCCATAATGGATAACGCACTGGCGAATCAGACCTGGTTTTCCGGCGACGCTTTTGGCCTGGGCGATATCGCCATCGCGCCCTTCGTTTACAACATGCTCAACAGTGGCCTTACCTGGCAAACCCATTCCCATCTGGAACGCTGGTACCAACAGCTCACTGAATTACCTAGCTTCCAAAAGGTCGTGATGATTCCAGTTACGTGATGCTTGCATCTAAATGATGTACATGCGGGAGGGCAGCGAAGCTGCACTAGGTAAGGCCTAAAAGCTTGCCTCAGCCTCCGCTAAGTCATCATCCAGCTTCTGCAATATCTCACACGCCAACCCATGGCGCTGGGCACTCTCAATCAACGGCCCCAATATCGCCCCGCGCTCGGTGGGGCGTTTGGCCTCCACGTCCTGCAGCATCGACGCCTTATTGTTCGCGGTGTTCTCCACCACCTGCCACACCAACGCCAACCACGCATGTTCACCAATACCGTCATTAGGCGGAGCAATGCCCTCGGCTAACATAATCGCCGCGACTTCCTTTACCACCGCCACTACACGGCCCGCATAAGCTTCACCGCGCAGCTCGCCATTACGAATGCCGTTTAACGCCACCAGTGGGTTAATCGCCGCGTTCACCGCTAGCTTCTGCCACAGACGTTGGCGAATATCATCCACCTTGGTGGCGGCAAGGCCAGCTTGGGCTAATGTTTGCGCCAGTGCTTCCGACAGATCGTCGTGCTGGTTCTGCAAATCCCCGACAAAGGTATGTCCGCGCCCGGCATGTACCACGCCATCATCACCGCTTAGGTAAGCCCCATCAGTCGTTGTTGCGCATAACACCGGCCCTGGCCACGTCTGGGTAATACGCGGCTGCGCCAAAAAACCGTTTTGCCACAGCACCAGCGGAGTAGAGGGGGGGATCGCGTTAGCGAGGCTTTCAAGCGCCGCCTCAGCGGCCATCGCTTTAGTGGTGATATGCACAAAGGTAGGGGGCGTATGCGTTTCAGAAGCCAGTTGGGCAACTGTGAGGATATTAAGAGGCAGTGCGCACTGTTCGCCTTCAGGCGTGGTAAGCGTTTGCTGTTCAGGCAGCGCTCGGCGACTGATTAGCGTGGTGGCTGCTAGGGGGGAGAGTGAATGGGCCAATAGGCGACCAATGGCACCAGGGCCGAGTATCCAGTGGGAAGCCATCATTGAGTACGTTACTCCTCAGTGGTATTGCCACCAAGCATACCTTGTTCGCCAATGCTGGGTAAGATGACAAAGGCCAGTAGAACACTTTGCTACACTGCGGTCTCGCAAAAGGAAAACGTATCACTCAAGCCAAATGTTTCAAATAATACAAGGCGTTGACAGCTTAAAGCCTCCAGTGAACACTGAAAAGTTATAACACTTATGCAATTTCAGACAAACAGGTAGAAACGGTCTACAGTTTTCAACCATATGGGTAAACGTTAATAATGGTGCTAAGAGGTATGCTTTTTATAAAAGTGTGGCTGTATTAAAGCTGAAAGGCTAAAGCGGAAAGTAATAGTTTAAAGTTGCTACAGGTGATGAAATTGTTCGATTATTAACATCGGTGCCTAGACAATGTCGCATTTTCGATATTAGGCTTGGCAGGGCACCGTAGTACTTGGTTAGCTAGGGATTAATTAATGCCCTAGCACATTGGTCTCGCTTTTCTTTGTTGATTTTGCAGCTTTCTTCTCTTTTGCAGTTAAAAGTGGTTTCTTCTTGGTATTTTTTTTACTGTCTTGTCCTTTGCTCATGACATTTACCTTTATTAATCCATAGGTTGACAAAAATTATGCTGCATAAAGCCAGCTTTTGAGAGTTGATATTAGCGCACAAATCGTCACTGCGCATTGTTATATAATGATGACCCTAATAAAAATAAATTAAATAAATTGTTGAACCTGACAGTTACCCGGTCACATCAGTAATGCTGATCTATAAAATCCGATTCTGCGCATAAAAAAAGATTGGACATAAAATGCTTTCAAGACAGAGTAGGTTATTGATTTACTGGATTAATAATCACATTTTTCTAACAGCCAAACGCTAGTGCTCTCAAACAAAAAGTAGCGCATAAGTTTCAAAGCTTTTTTCATGAGTATGTCCCCTTTGCCTTTGCCTTTGCCTTTGCCTTTGCCCTCGCATCCGCGGCCTTACTCGCCATTCCTGGGCCAACGATATTAACCGTGGTCAGCTACTTGATTGCCAAGGCAGGCGCGCCAATAGTCCGCTTGTCGCTGCGGTGGCCCTTGGGTGATTCAACGGCGCTGCTCTTTTCGCTGCTTGGCTGGAGGCTGTTTTGGCCACTTCGGCCTTTTGGTTCACCGTTATCAAATGGATCGGCGGTATATACCTGCTGTATATGGGCATAAAGCTGTTGCGTGCCAGTTTATCGTCGGAGCAGCCGGTAACACCGGATCAATAAGGTTCGCGCTGGATTCCCATGCGGATGAAATAGCGGCATTCATGGCGCTGGTATCGGCAGACCCCAATTTCACCACGTGCACTGTACCCATTGGTAATGGCGAGTTTCTGGCAACGCGGTGGGGGGGATGAGGGACTGCCGCCATCACTGTTTGTTTTAGCTTAAAAGGCACTCTAGCTGACCGCTCCAGCGGAGGCTGAATGTTGCTGCTAGATAAACTTAACTCGTCAGAATATAAACGAAATTAACTATGATCAGAGATTTCTAAAAGGGCGATTCGGAAGCCATCGCGCACATTTATAATAACTAAATTGAAAATACCGCTATTTCATTTGAAGAGACGCCAGTATCGGGTAGCGATATCGAGCGCAGGATAGTGAGTGTTCAGGGGGCGGGTTTACCCTGGATGGTGACAATGGAAGATGATGCTGGGCTTATGCCTATGCGACTAAATGGAAGGAGAGAAGCGCCTACCGATTTTCAGTCGAAGTCAGCATTTCCCTTTCCAACGAGATGCGCGGCAGGGGCTTGGCCGCAAAACAGTATGAAGTGATCTTTTCCATGCTCAAAGAGGGCGGGATTCATAAGGTGATTGCCGGCATAACACTTCCCAACTCCGCCAATGTCGCACTGCATGAAAAAATGGGCATGAGTAATGTAGCCCATTTGGAATAGGAGGCTTCAAGTTCGATCAGTGGCATGACGTAGGCTACTGGCAGCTAAACTTGAATACCTGATCGTAACTCACGCCTGTCCATGGCGCTCTCAAACATCGGCTCTGAAAATTCCCCGCGTTCCCAGCCCGACGTGTGCGTAGGGGACGATGGTGAGAAAGCAGTTTTCTGGGCGACTAATTACTAATGACGGAAGTAAGCATAGTCTGGTAGCGTTGAGGCTAAGCGAATTTGGCCCATTACATGCTGATTGAATAAGACTAAACGCAGTGGATTACTGCTAAGGGACACTTTTCTTAGGAGTCCGCTTTCGACCCAAAGCGGACCGTCATGCAGGGTGCGGCATATGTCGGATCATCGACGTGGAGGGCGGATAGCTGCCGTTCGCTGCAGGTAAAAAGTCGCGACAGTCTGTGTGAAAATTACTTGCATCTTGTTGAGAGGCAGTAGTTTCCAACGACTGGTATGCGCGGTATGGTTGTGCAAAGAATGCATTGGTGAACGAGGCCGGCAGCGTGACAGAAAAAAGTGATTTAGCTCAGCTGATTATCGATGGCGATGCCGCCGGACGCCTTATCCCAACCATTCTCGACTTTGAATACAAAGACAGAAAACGGGAACTTGGCGGTTTCTTGGCTGATTTGAACAACTCGGGTGAGATCGCTCTGCTCTCGGACGCCAACCTTGTGGCCATACGTCAGCTTGAGCACAACGACTTTTGGATGGTGTTCGGCGCGTTGTCTGACGCAATTGAGCACTTGGTGGATGATTACCCTGCTGTACAGCAGTTTGCTGAGTGTCTGGTCGAGAGAGCAGGTAACGATGGGGCTTCTAACACTCCGTTTGTGTCATTCGTTCGTTGGTGCGAAAAACATCCCTCTCAAGCCAGAAAAATAATTACAGGCGCAAAAGACGGCCAAGAGGATTGCCAACGTTCCTGTGTGTTTGCCTTACAAGGTCTCAATGACTTTGGATACTTGGTAGATTTCTTAGAGGACAGTAGAGCGGAATTCCGATCTATAGGATTTCGCGCCCTAGTAAGGCTCAAGAACATGACATCACAGGACGACCAAACTGGTATAGATGCTTGCCTTTCGGAAATTCAAAGCCCGTCTTCTGATGATGCGCGAAATGCTGCTATTGAGGCCGTTTTTCGCATTTGGGACAATGATGCGACCAAGGAAAAATATCGGCAAGACGAAGCGATAAAGTCCCTGCTCGCCCAGCCGACAGATGACGACTTGGTGCGCCTGTGCGCGATGCTTTTCTATCACAAGAATGCATCCACAGCGCAAACTATCAGTGCAGTATTGAGTAGATCACAAAGCATATCCTCCAGCTTCGAGACAGCAAGCCACTGGATAGATAACGCACTAACCTGGAAAGATGAACGCTGGTCATTCAAGGAGGTGATCGCGTTCATAGAGGCCATGGTTCCGCACTTCGAGCAGCCAGCAAAGAGAAAGCAGTTTCATAGCTTTTGCGAATGGGTTTGGGAAGAACCTGCAAACACTTCATACCTTTTCGCGCGCTGGCTTAATTCTGGCGACTTCTCCTTGTGCAGCTTCTTGGCCGAAATGGTCAGCGGCGGAGATAAGGGAGCAGCGCTATCTCTCCTGCCGCAAGACTTACCTCCAGAAGCGGTAGATCAAGTCTTTCTAGCCCGAAAATGTATCGGCTTTCTTTGGCTGCATGAGATCACGGCAGCGTCAATTCTGCTTAGTCTAGTCGAACATGGGCATCCAGATGCTGTCCCTGAGATTGAAGATCTCCTTTGGGAACCGCTGCTCCTTAGCTACTCTAGTGAGCTTAGGCCGTATCTTGAGCAACAAGCGTCTAGTGCTTCCCCAAATGTGGCAAAGGCGGCTCAAGAGCTGATAGCGCACCACGCAGCATATATTGAGGGGCTGGAAAAGGCGCAGGACCTTAGCGAACTTGAACCCTCAAATGAAGCGAGACGAGCGGCGGCGATCAAAGATCACCAGAGGAACACGGATATTCAAAAGCAAGCGCGCAAAATGTCTATGTTTGGCGATTTGTTTCATACTGCGACGATGCTCTACGGTCGCAAGAGCTTCAGTATGATCACGGGTGCTGATGGCAAAAAGTTCCCAAGTATCACCCCCCTGAGCGAACACTCCTATAGCGTTGAATTTCCTCGTTTGTCCGTAGTTGACCCGGTTGGGTTTAATCGTTTGCTCTTGGTTTGCAGGGTCGAGCCGAGAAAAGAAAAATGAAACTGATACTCAAAGAATATCTGGCGTCCCTCAAGGAACGAGGTGACCTTGACAAAGCGTTGTTGCCCAACCTGCTTTCCGCGATGGGGTTGCAGGTTCTGAAAACCCCAATGATCGGAACCCGCCAAGATGGAGTTGATATATCCGCTGTCGGTCAGTTGCCAGACGATGAGCAGAAATACCTCTATTTGCTCTGTGTCAAGGCAGGAGATGTTGGGCGCAATGACTGGGATGCCGGGCCACAATCAGTAGGCCCTGAACTTCGAGAAATTCTACAGGTGTACATTCGCTCAAAGATTGCCAAAGAACATCAAGATTTGCCGATCAAAATTTGCCTGTGCATGGGGGGTGAATTAAAGGAAACGGTTGAAGGAAACTGGGCCGGCTTCACAGCGACTTATGCAAGCGAGAAAATTGGTTTTGAGTTGTGGAATGGAGACCGGTTAGCTGGATTTATGGAAAAATCTTTGTTGGCTCGGGAGTTGCTGGACGAAGCGGCGCGCAGGCATTTTCAGAAAGCCCTTGCAATGGTGAATGAGCCAGAGACCTGTTATGAATATACCAGAAGTTTTGTTGCCATCGTTCTCCCACAAGAGGACATGAAAGACAAAGAGCGCCTATTGAGGCTAAGACAGGCGTATATTTGCCTCCACGCCATTTGCGCCTGGGCGGTTGAAGCAAAGAGTCTCGATGTCGTTTATCGGATATCTGAATTGGGCTTGCTGTTCTGCTGGGATGCAATGCGCGAAGAACCCGTCAAGACGAAGCCTACCAAACATCAAGTCGCTCTGACGGAAATTTTGGACCAGTACGTCCGGCTCTATTTGATGATGTCCGAGGTTTATTTTGAGAAGGTTCTGTATCCTCATGCCGAGACGCTTCATGCGCTAACGGTTTCGGTGAAGTCGCGAGAAGCGGTCGATGCCAATCTTGCGATGTTCGACTTGCTTGGCCGTGCGGCCACCCGTGCAATCTGGACGTACTTGTTCGGGAAAGCTCTCTCGGAGGCGAACCCCGAGTTAGCTCACAGTCTGAACGAGCAGACAAAGAAGATGCTCGATTTGTTGGTGGCCCTGATCAACAACAACCCGACTTTGGGGTCTCCGTTCAAGGACGATCACATGATCGAGGCAGCCTTGGTCATGTATCTTGCTCAACAAACATCGTCAGGCAGGCGATTTATGCCATGGTTTCATGCCATGGCTGAGAACACATCGTTCGCGCTTCTAACCAATACCAGATACCCAACGTGTTTTCGCGACTACAACGATCTGCTTGCTCATCCTGCGAGTAATGAACAGGAGTACCGTGATGAGGCTTGTGTTGGCAGTGTCCTGTATCCCTACCTATTCACTTGGCTTCAGTATTGCGGCGAACAAGTTTTCATTGAAGAATTCTCCAGACGACTTTCCCAAAAAATACCCGACTGCACACATCAGGCGTGGTTCCCCGATGAGGAGACAGACCAAAAAATCTGGCGTGGGGATACCTACCATGGGATTTGCGTGACTGACCTGTCGCCAGCACGTGGAAATGCGGAGATAGCAGATTCCTTGAACCTAGCAATCAAGGAGTGTGGGGCAATTTTTGAAATGACATCGATGGAGCGAGGACTGGTTCCACTTTTCTTGACGGCCTGTAGGCACTACCGCTTGCCTATCCCGCCAACACTTTGGATGCCGCCGCAAAGCAATTCAGATGAGGCTCTGGTAGAGCCCCATTCATAGTTAGAGCAAGAAGCCTTTTTGCCCTTTGGCGAAAGCTGCGCTGCAGCACCGTCGGGGGCCGTCAATGTCCGCATTTGGCCGGGCAACGACGGCCCGAAATAGGCCGTCGTTTACCCTCATCAAACTTCTGTCTGTTCTGCCATTTCAAGCGTCATCTACCTCTATCCCTAGATACCTGACGGTGCTTTCAAGCTTCGTATGACCCAGGAGCAGTTGCACTGCCCTCAAGTTTTTCGTGCGACGGTATATCAGCGAAGCTTTCGTACGACGCATCGTGTGCGTGCCATAAATTGACGCACCTAGACCTATTTCGGTAACCCAAGCTTTGACAATACGGGCATATTGGCGCGTTGAGAGATGCTTTGCGCTATTGATTCGGCTGGGAAATAAGAAGTCTTCGTTTCGGAGCTGAGCCAGCTGTATCCAGTCAATAATAGCGATGCGCGTTTGCTCGGTTATTTCCAACTGAACAGGCCGATGCGTTTTTTGCTGCATCACAATCGCTCGTGGGGATATACACGCACCATGAGCTATATCCCGTACTCGTAAATTGACGAGGTCGCAGCCTCGTAATTTGCTATCGATGGCTAAATTGAAGAGGGCGAGGTCTCTCGTCTTTTTGGCAAGCTTTAGACGAACACGGATGGCCCAGATGTCTCGAAGGCGCAGAGGCGCCTTCTGTCCAACCAACTTGCCTTTATTCCAAGATGTAGGTGTACAGAAGATTTCAGTCGGAACGTTCATGGCATGATCCTCCATCAGGTGGAGGTCAAAGAATGGATCAATTCGTGCACATCATGTGCTAAGGTTAATTTAAAGTCGGGGCTCGACCCAAAGCGGCCCTCCCGGCGAAAGCGGCATGCTGGCTCAGCAGTGTTATGCAGTCGGCACGATAATCTATGTATGATGCCTGTTTATACTTAGTTTCTTTAGATTTCAATGGGATAGGTCGTGAATGAAAGGTGGTATAACCCGAATGAACGCGACGTCGGGTTAATTGAGGTTATGTAGAGAGGTGTATAATCACTGTTATGAGTAGTTATGGGTAAAAAGCTTCCACTGGATCAGCTAGAACTATACCTGTCTCTTGATGAGCTTTTGTTCTTCGAATGGGACCCAATCGGCATTTCATCCATGGAAGGAGGCCGAGACGAATACTACTCTTACCTATCTGTGGTTTTTTAGCTCTGCCTGGGTCAGAGTGAACCGGAGCCAATAGCTAATTACTTGTCGGAAGCGACTGAGCATATGGGTTTGGAGCCAGATGTTTCCAGAAATCTGAGCATCGCAAAACGGGCATTGGAACTCAAACGATCGTGTCTGAGCTGAACGTGGTAACTCATAACCAGGCCAGGCACGGCGACGCCTTTTTCGTTGCGGCTTCGCCTCCACTACAAAGACGCGCATGCTGGCAGCGTTACATCAGTGTTTACTAAAAGACCGCTTTTGGCCGAAATAGGAATGCTCGAGTATAGGTGCTATCGACCCAAAGCGGTCATTCTTGGAAATGCAGCAGGGTCGCGAATTTTGGCTATATAGCCTAATGGAAATTAACAGCCCAAAGGGTCATAGGCTTGGGAAAATCCGGCAGGCTGCATTTGCCAGAAACAAGTGCCAGCACATTCATTCAATCATAAAACGCGCCGCATAATACGCTGCTAGGTTCCTATGAGTAGTGAAATCCAGAAAAAAATCGATGAATTCGAAGAAAGACTTGGTTTGCCCCAAGGCTTTTATACTCAGCTACTTAATGAGGATGACTGGTCGTTTGTTATAAAAATAAGCGCATTAATTGAAGCGGCATGTACTCACATATTGAGTTACAAATTTAGGCACCCTGAGCTTGAGGATAACTTTAGCTACCTAGAGCAGGGCAATCGAAAAGTAGGGCGGGTGGCGCTACTGAAGAAAACGGATGCTCTGTACAAAGATCAAGCTAATGTATTGTACTCTCTCGCAGAGCTTAGAAATTTATTAGCCCATAACGTCAAAAATACCAGCTTCAATTTTGATGAATATGTAAACAAACTGGATAAAAACCAAAAGAATAAGTTTGTTAACGAATTTGGAAGTGGGGTCAAAGACGAAATAGTGATCGGAGATGTAGTGGTTCAAAGGACCACGTTCGTTCTAGAAAATCCGAAACTAGCTATTTGGCTCACTTGCCATGAAATTATCGCTTGCTTGTATATAGAAATAGAAAAAACAGATATAGCGACCAAGCTAGGCTCGTTCAGCGGGCTTGAGGAACTAACAAATCAAGCAAGTGGGACGCCGAAAAGCGGCGCCCCTTCTTGAGGCGTTAAAGCGCTATATCAATGGCTCCAAAAAGTCCGCTTTGGCCGAATGAGGAATGTTAGTCTATGCTGAAGAATAGCGTAAGACAGCTGACGACCCTCTCCTAACAGCCGTCGAGATGCTTGACTCCCTCGACGTCACCGTCACGATGGTCGGGAAACTGACCTTCGCTGCGTTCGCTCATAGGACAGTTTCTGACATTAAAAAAGCGGACACGGGAAGCCACTCATAGGCTTGGTTGGTTTGCGCGGTTACTCTACGGACATTCAGCTAAGCTCCGAACTCGGTGAGCATCCCTTGGAAGCAAAGAGTTGCCCGCAGAAAATTTTCTGGTTCGATTGTGGATGTTTAGGAACAATGGTTTCGAGATCAGTGTCTGCGTCTGAACGAGAGAAAGTTCGGGAACGAATAAACAGGGCAAACGTTCTGCTGTCTGGCGATAACCTTGCATCAGCCGAAGCTCTGCTTTCTGAAGCCATAGAGATTTCACAAAAACTCGCTTTCGAAGACGAGGAACTACAAGCTTCTATTTCTTTGAGCCACTGCCGCATAGTCGAAGAAAAAATGCCGGCGGCCAGGGAGCTACTCGAACGCTCAATTCAGCTAGCCGCCAACCTGAATGACAGCGAAGCCCTCGGAAAATCTTACCTCAACCTAGGTGGTCTGATTATCGAAGAAAGCCCGACTCGAGCGATTGAAGCTTTCGAGAAAGCGCTCGTGGCATTCGAAGCAGTCGGCAACAATCTAGGTATCGGCCAGACTTTGGACAACATAGGTATCGCGTACAGTGGTCTTGGAGCTAGACGTACCGCGATCAACTATGTGGATCGCGCTCTAAGTCATCTTCAAAAGGCCAATGAGCCTGTACATCTAGGATTGTGTTACTTGGCGAGCGCTAACCTTTTAACCGATGTGGCGAAAGAAGGGCTGGAAGACGCCGAGATCAGCCGATCGATGGCCGATAAATACTATCAATTGGCCTCGCGGCTTTTCCAAGAGCATAAAGCGTATGCTCAATACTTAAAGTGCCTCGATTGCCTGGCTTTGCTGCGCCGAGATGAAGAACGATATGATGAGGCGATCGCTCTTCATTGGGAAGCCATCTCCGGGTACTCTTGGCTTAAGCACGGTTCCGCGCTTTCCAGCGCACTTCTCAACCTTGGCACGTCTTGTGTCGAAGCCCACAAGCTCAACGATGCGAAAGGTGCGTTTAATACGGCTGGCCGCATCAAGCAGCAGATAAATGATCAAATAGGTTTGGCCAGGGTGAACCAAAACTTGGGCACAGTCTTGAACACCGAGGGTCGGCATGAAGAAGCTTTACCCTTGCTGGAGCATGCCGCTAACTTTTTCGATCGCGCCGCCGGTGCCCAGGCTCACGATGAGCTACAATCTAGTTTCGCCGATCTGTACTTCGGCTCTTGGTCCGAATATCTATTTGCACTGTCGCAAGCTACGTGCTCGAAATCTGATGAAGAACGCCGTAATTCCTTTCTTCTTCAGCTGGAGAGATCGAAAGCAAATCAAATAACTCGTCATCTTTCAAATATGAGACGGCGGCTTGATTTGAGCGATGAAAGCTGGTTGAAAGCCTTGCGCGAACGCATTGATCTTCGCTGGCAGACGAATTTCTCTACCGAAAAGCGAAGAAGTTTGAGAAGTCGGCTCAAGAACGGTTTCATAACGGGAGAGAAGTTCGACGATGAGATCAAGAATCTGACGGCGTCGCATCAGAATGCCGTCTTCAAATTGAGAACGATGCGCACCGAATATGAAATGGTAGAAACGGGTTCGATTGATGGAGCCGATCCAAGAAAAGTACTGATGGATTTGCAAAAAGCCTACTATCCCGAGGCCAAGGCGGGTTTCCTTTACATCGTGGAATTTCCACAAAGGGAGAATCTGCAGTTTCTTTATGTAACCAATGGGTCGATAGAACATCGTTCCACAGATTTCACGCGCGGTGAGCGCGAGCACATTTTCTCCCAATTGCATGATCTTCGAACGATTAAACCAACGGATGCCGGTGATGTACAAGCTATGGAAGCTATCCTTGGCAACCTTGCTCACGAGATCGGCGGTGCATTTCACAAGTCGGGATTAACCGAACTACTTTGTAAACACGATCCAGATACGGTTGTGTTGCTGCCCCAGGGCGCTTTGCATTACATGCCATGGGAAATCGCCGAGATGGATGGAACCAAATTTGGACTCCAGTGGGCTATCATCCGGAATTATAGCGCTTCATTGCTACAACTGATGGCTGACGAACTCGAAGGTAACACCCAGGTCGAGGGAACCACGAGCGCGCTCATCTATTGTCCCACACCTGCCGATCTGCCGGGAACGCCTCATGAAGTCGAAAGCATAGCTAAAACTCTCAGGTCCGAGGGTTCCGCCATAAAAGCTATTGTTGCCGATGATTTCAGTCGTGATGGTTTCATCGCCGATTGCCAACGGGCGAATCTCAAAATTCTTCACTTCGCGGGACATAGCCACTTCGCGGCATCCGACCCAATGATGTCCTCTCTGATACTTGGGGGGCGCGAGTTGCCCGACGATGAACGACACCTGACCGCACTCGAGATCGAGGCACGGATTCGCTTTCAAGCAGCGCCGCTTGTGTTCCTGAACTCTTGCCACTCCGGGGCGTCTAGCATTAGCAATGTTGACGATGCTTTCGGCCTGGTTCGTGCGTTTCTTCTAGCCGGCGTCAAATCAATCATTCACGCCAGCGATGCGGTTTTCGACGTAAGCGCTTCAGATTTCGCTGCTGAATTTTATGAGGAAGTTTTGAAAGGAGCGCGCGTCGAGGAGGCCCTTCGATTGGCACGAAAGACCATAGCGAAACGATCGTCGAACAATGCCTACCTCGATGGATGCAGCCTTGTTCATTGGGCACCATATTTGTTGTACGGTTTACCAGGTGCGCTAGCGTCGGGAGCGAGAGAAAATGGAACTGAGAATTGATGTCGACCCGGATATCCTGACGGTATCCGAACTAAAGGACTACCTTGAGGCCCAGACCAGTTTGGCCGAGGAGGGCGTTGATCTAGAGGTGCGAGACGCACAGATTAAGACGCGTGTACTCGACGCGGTCGTGCTCGTAGCTATCGTAGGTGCGGCTGGCACTGCTCTGACGGCACTCATCACTGGTCTGCTCAAAGTGGCACAGCAAAGCCAGAACCAGACGATAATAATCGTTGGGAAAAAGGGTCAGCGGCTGGAGTTCCCCGCGTACCTCGATGATCAAGAAGTGAAGAAGCTCATTGAGCAGGTCAAAGATCTGGACGCGGAACGTATTACTATTACCTGAGCGCGCGGGGCATATCGTTTATCCGTGGCGAGCTATATTCCGACGGGCCGACATCAGCCTTGGCTTCGAAAGCCAACGGGATTTTCAAGCCTAGAACTGAGTGTTTTCTGCCCGCATTGTAGAAACTCGGCCTGTTCCCGCCTGCAGAGAAATATCTGTATCCGCCTTGACCTCATTCCTCAGCCGAAAATATGCAGCGACAGCGAACCACAGCTTTGTCCCCAACTTACTCATCCGAATCCCCGAATTGCTGCGCTCGCCTGCCATGGTCCGGTATAACGGGCCGCGCCGCAGCATCTCCCTGCGCTGGCCAAGGTCCGCTCCTGGCCGATAACGACGGTTGATAAGTGGTAAAGGGTATTTTGTGCATTGACTCCACTGCAGCATGCGGAAGCTCAAGCCAGCTGCAACGGTTGAGGAGAATTGCCGGCCCTTGCGGGCCGGCTGTGTCGGGGAAGGTCCCTAAGATCAGCGAGCGATGCGGGTACTGGCATCGGTAAAGCCGATCAGTGAGATATCTACGTCCATGCGTTCACCGCGTGGACTAATCATGCTGAGCGTTGCGGTATTGCCACTACGGAGTTGCTGCAGCATCGCCGGTTCAATGGGAGCGTCAGCACGGCAGCCTTGTTCCTGGCATACCTGATAGGGGAACTGAATTGGTTCACCGTTATCCACGCCGAATTGCAAACCTGGAGCCAGACGTACCCCCAGCGGCACGAAGAAGCTCATTACCGGATCATCGATCTGAGGCGGATAGTCGAGAATGACCTGCATCAGTGGCTGGTCGCTGTCAGGTTGAGTAATCAATTGCGACATCGCACAAGGGGTCGGGCCCTCGGCATTACGCTGGCAACGGACTTCCCAATCCTGGAACGACTCGATGGAAACATCATTACCGGAAGCCGTCCCCGGTTGTTGGCTGAATGCGTTGGGAGACAACACCAAGAGCGATAATAGTCCCATCCTGCATAGGTTTTGATTAAGAGAGTTCGGCATTGGCATAACTTCCTGTTGGTTCGCTGATGGTGGATAATAATACTCACCATGCCTGCTTGTTCGCTTGAGGTCGAGCCCCCTGGGTTAAGAGAGCGTGGTTGGGTGGTTTACCTTTCCACCCAGTTTTCTCTTCTTAACCGGCTTCATGTCGAGTATAAATTTTTCCCACGCCACTGGAAAACACTCGCCCTGTTGCTCAGCTCTGCTTGAGCTAAGTTATTCGGTATCCGAACTTCTCTCTTCCGGCTCTACCTGCCCACGCTGCTGCAGCCAGTGCATCACGATCCAGCACAGCGCTGCCCAGCTTGCCCCGGCTGTCCAGCCCGCAAGTACATCTGTCGGCCAATGAACCCCAAGGTAAACGCGGCTGATGCCCACTAGTAGGGTCAACAATATCGCCAGTATTAAAAGGTAAGCCTTCAGTCTCAGCGCGGGCTGTACGCGGATGAGTAGCGCGGCCAGGGTGAGGTAGGTCACGGCAGACATCATTGAGTGGCCGCTGGGAAAGCTCGCGGTGTAGACCATGGCTTCATGAGGCACGAGATCTGGACGAGGGCGGTCAAAGCCCATCTTCATTACGCTGCTGAGTAGTATGCCACCGGGCACCGCGATGGAGGCAAAGAGAGCCGCGCGATAGTGTCTGGCGAGTAACAGGTAGCCCAGGGCGCCCAAGGTGATGATTACCAGCACGCCAACACCGCCTAGTGCGGTAAAGTCCCGGCCCATTTCCTCAACCCAGCCCGGCCCGATCGGGTCGCTAAGATCTGCGGGGTTGCGAAGGGCGAGCAGCAGGCTCTCATCGACGCTATGGGTGTCCCCTTCGATAACTTCTTCGGCCAGCGCGACGAACCCCCAAATCCCGCCGGAAAGTGCCGCAACGCATAGCAGCATGGCTAGTTCGTAGCGGCCGAGCCGAGCCAACAGGGAGAAGCTATAGCGTGCAGCTTGTCCGAGTTTTTCATGGTGCTGCATTTGCAACTCCTTTGCTTTTGATGAAGTGATGCGCAACGTCGATTTAGGCGTTCTTATTGTGCCAGGGTTATCAATCGCGCGGAAAAGCGCTTTATTCTAAGCCTATTGACGTTTTGGCAGAAGGAGTTTGGCAGTATGTCAGGTATTGTCGCCGACGGTCTTGCGCCAGTCGCAGGGGCTGATCTTATGGTGCTGCCGTTTCACCACCAGCTAATCCGCTTCCATCACTTCCTCGACCCATTCCACCCCCGTTTCGGTAAGGCGTTGACCAAGCCGCAATGTATGCCAGGGCGCCTGTCAAAGTCTCTTGGCTGCTAAACCGCTCACGTTCGATGGCAGCGTAGGTCGTTAGGCGTTCCTTGAGTTGCTTGCGGAAGGCGGCTAGCTCGTCGCGGGCGGCTGCCCAACATGGGCAAGGCCAAGTGAAGCAGCATCGCAGCTGGATGGCGGGTACCTATCAATTTAAGCCACTTAGTTGATAGCAGGGCACTCCAATCATTTTTTAGCTTATGCTAACGTAGCATTAACAATCTGTGAGGTAGCTTCCCATGTCGATTGAAATCTGGTTCGCCTTTGCCCTGGCGTCGGTGGCTTTGCTCGCCATTCCTGGGCCAACGATTTTGACCGTGGTCAGCTACTCTATCGCCCAAGGCAGGCGCGCTAATATTCCGCTTGTTGCTGCGGTGGCGTTGGGTGATTCAACCGCGCTGCTCTTTTCGCTGCTTGGCCTTGGGGCGGTGTTAGCCACCTCGGCCTTTTGGTTTACCGTGATCAAGTGGATCGGCGGTGTGTACCTGCTCTATATGGGCATCAAGCTGTTGCGTGCCGGTATATCGTCGGTGCAGCCGGTAACCCCGGCGGTATCAGGTTCGCGCTGGAAGCTCTTCACTAACACCTATCTCGTGACTGCGCTCAACCCGAAGGGCATTATCTTCTTCGTCGCGTTTTTGCCACAGTTCGTCAGCCCGAACGCTGATGCGGGGCAACAACTTTGGATACTTGCGATCACGTTTGTGGCGTTGGCAACGCTGAATGCCACTATCTACGCTGTATTCGCGTCATCAGTGCGCAAGGTGCTTGCATCGCGTCGTGCGCAGCGCCGTTTTAATGTAGTGGGTGGGGCGCTACTCTCTTCGGCGGGTATATGGGCGCTGCTTGCTAAGCGGCCCGCGTAGTAAGTGTTCGGTGAGATTAACCCGTCAAAATATAAACGGAAAAAACGATGATTAGAAATGCCGTTAAGGGTGACGCGGAAGCTATCGCGCAGATTTATAATCACTACATTGAAAATACTGCTATTTCATTTGAAGAAACGCCAGTATTGGGTTCAGACATCCAAAGCAGAATTGAGGGTGTTCAGGGGGCGGGCCTTCCCTGGATGGAGGCGGTGGAAGGTGATGCTGTAGTGGGCTATGCCTATGCGACTAAATGGAAGGAAAGAAGCGCTTACCGATTTTCAGTTGAGGTCAGCGTTTACCTTGCCAATCAGATGCAGGGCAGGGGCCTGGGCGCAAAGCTGTATGAAACACTCTTTTCCAAACTCAAAGAAGCCGGAATCCATACGGTGATTGGCGGCATCACGCTTCCCAACCCTGCCAGCGTCGCATTGCACGAAAAAATGGGCATGAAGAAAGTGGCTCATTTTGAAAAGGTCGGGTTTAAGTTCAACCAGTGGCAAGACGTTGGCTACTGGCAGCTAAGCTTGCATGCCTGAACGTGACTCAATGCTT
This sequence comes from Vreelandella sp. ssv, assembly GCF_059448525.1. Lineage (NCBI taxonomy): Bacteria > Pseudomonadati > Pseudomonadota > Gammaproteobacteria > Oceanospirillales > Halomonadaceae > Vreelandella > Vreelandella sp. ssv. The sequence continues at coordinate 1,693,089 of NZ_CM182545.1, forward strand.
TTCAGGCCTGGGTAGCGGCTTTCGAACAACAGCGTCTTAGCCTCGTATGTGAGATGAAATCGGTGGTGAGCGCGATCAATTGGATGATTAATTTCTAATAACGGCAACAATTATTATCTGCTAGCGTGAGGCTATTTTGACTTTGTTTAAATGCAGCGTGATTGGAAAAAAATAGGGATTGAGTGAATACGAAACAGGGTCGCTTCAGGTTCTTATTTGGTCGCCCCGTACCCGCTGAGGATTTCCTACTTAGAGTGTTAGCACCTTAACGTTGAGTAAGACCTCTTAAAATGGCTTTCGCACTTGTGTTATCGAAGCGAAATACCATCAACTCTTATGATTTCAATACAACGAACATGGTACTTTATCATTACATTAGTAATGAGGCCTTGGCGTGGCGATAGTCTCTTCTCTACAGCATTCTTCCATGGAAAATCGCTATTGGAGCTGGCTTCAATTTATCGGCGGTGTGCTTATTACTTCTCTATTGTTGGCAGGGAAAGCAGGCTGGGTACCACTACCGATTCTGGAACGCCTTGAATGGCAGGCATATGACCTGAAGGTGCGCGGTACACTCATCGAACAGGCCGACCCTTCATTGGCGATTATTGATATTGATGAGCGCAGCCTTTATGAAATAGGCCAGTGGCCATGGCCTCGAGCTACATTAGCAGAGTTGGTGGAAACGCTATTTACTGATTACAATGCCGGGCTGTTAGGCATTGACGTGGTCTTTTCCGAGCCAGAGACGGTGCTTTGGCAACAGCACTGGGAAGATCTAACCCGCGAATATCCCCAGTTAAATGATTTACCCCTGCCCATTGATGGCGACGAGCAGTTGGCACGTGTCTTGGCGAATCACCCGGTGGTGTTGGGGTACTATTTCCAATCATCCCGGCTGCCTAGTGACCCGCCCGCTGTAGGGCAGCTACCCATGCCTGTTAGCGTCGAAACATCCCAGTCTCTCCCTTTTCCCGAACCAGAACGCTATACCGCCAACCTACCGGTGTTGCAGCAAAATGCATTGAGTGCGGGCTTCTTTGATAATCCTCGTGTGGATGAAGACGGTGTGTTTCGCCGTGTCCCAATGCTGCAACGCTGGGAGGGGGAGCTATATCCCAGTTTACCCCTGGCGATGCTACTCACCTTGTTGGGGCAACCATCGATTACGCCAATAATTGGCGAAGGGGCAGGTGTCTCTCAGTTGGAGGCGCTGAATGTTGGCGGCTTCGAGATCCCGGTTGATGGGCAGGGGGCCGCGCTGGTGCCCTGGTATGGTCCGCGTGGCCACTTTGATTACTTCTCAGCGGCCGACATTTTAAAAGGACAGATTGAACCGGGCGCTTTGGCGGGTAAAACACTTGTCTTAGGCGCATCCGCGCCGGGGCTAATGGATTTGCGCTCAACACCCGTTGGGGCGGTCTATCCCGGGCCCGAGATAAATCTGAGCCTGCTGGCTGGGATGTTGCACCAACGCATACATGCTCAGCCCCCCTGGGTGATGGGCTTGGAATTAGTCAGCCTAATTGCTTTAGGCGTGATCATGATACTGCTGTACCCCCGTTTAAGCGCACCCTTACTAATAATAGTAAGCGGTGTGCTCCTCTTATTATCCGTAGGGGGCAATCTATGGGCGTGGCATCAAGGGCTCGCGCTGCCTATTGCCGGGCTGTTGGTATTGCTGGTAGCACAAATGCTGTGGCACTTAACGATGAACTTCCTTCGAGAGACACAGCAAAAACGCTGGGTGGCAGAGAGGTTTGGCCAGTACGTTCCGCACCAGCTGGTTAAGGCCATGGTCGAAAGCGGCGAAAGCTTCGGCTTGGAAGGGGAAGAGCGAGAACTCACCGTACTGTTTTCTGATGTACGGGGTTTTACTGCCTTTTGTGAATCGATCCCGCCCACGGAACTTACCGAGGTCATGAACCGCTTATTGACTCCGCTAACGGGTGCTATCTACCAATGTAATGGCACCATCGACAAGTACATGGGCGATGCCATTATGGCCTTCTGGGGTGCCCCACTGCAGGACGAGCAACACGCCGATCACGCCCTTGAAGGAACATTTGCGATGCTAGAGGCACTAGACAGGATTAATGGTGAATTTATCCTTGAAGGTAGACCGGCGCTGGTGATGGGTATTGGACTTAATACTGGGCCCATGCGAGTAGGCAATATGGGTTCAAGTTACCGCATGGCATATACCGTTATGGGTGATAATGTGAACCTTGGGTCGCGCATGGAGGGATTGACCAAAACGTACGGGGTCAGTGTCATTGTCAGCGATAATACCGCTGCTCGGGCGCCGAAGTGGTGCTATCGTCGTCTAGATAAAGTGCGGGTTCACGGCCGCAACTCACCGTTGTGGATTTTAGAGCCACTGGGTCGCTGGGAAACACTTTCAGAAGAGACGTGCGAGTGGCATGCCGCATTCGAGCAAGCGCTGAACCACTACCACGCGGCGGACTTTGAAGCCGCCGCGCGTGCCTTTCGTGAACTTGATCCGGAAGACCCACCTACGCAGATGTATCTAGCGCGTATCGAGCATTTCAAGGCAGAGCCGCCACCAGTAAGCTGGGACGGCGTCTGGACGCATACTCGGAAATAACGCCATTCCACCTTTTAAGGTTGTGGAGCAAGCCGAACAAAAATACCGGTGCCGCTGTAATCACCGGTCTGTTCTCCCCAGGCCTCAATCAAGCTCATGATGGTAGCGGCTTCTTCTCCTATGTAGCGGCCATTGAACTCACCACCTTCGAAGCAGCTATTACCACTACACCCCTCGTGCGTCAGATTGATACCGTCCAATGAAAACGTGTCTGATGGATTATTGCCTAACAACTTGCCAAAACCATCTAATAGAATCTCGACCTGCACACCTTCACGGTTTGATAGCAATATAGAGCTATTGGGTTGGATCTGTATAATCTCGCCGCCATCACTAGGCACTAAGCCAGTGCCTGCTTCCCAATTGAATGTCACGCCCGATGCAAGTTGGTCGCGCAGGGCATTAAGTGCTGATTCACTTAGCGTTGCACTTAACGAGTCCGAAATTTCATTGGAAGCTGCAATAAAGACGATGGATTCGTCCAGGGCTTTCGAGCTACCCACAGACGCGGGGACTTCTGTGCCTTTCGCCCAGTAACCCCAGACAATTTCACCACTATCAACAGAATAAGCCCCTTGAGCTGAAGGGGTGATATTTTGACGATAAAGTTCTTCAAAAATCTCCCTGTCTGCGACATTTACGAGCGTTTGAGCTCTGGTTGGCTCAAAGTCGACCCAAGAGACGAAAGTATTGTTACTTTCATCTAATGCTGGGCCGTTATTGCCATTCCCCTGACCATTATTGCCGTTACCCTGGCCGTTATTACCATTCCCCTGGCCGCTATTGCTATTGCTATTGCTATTGCTATTGCCAGTTCCGGTAGCCTGATTACTGTAGTCGATTCCTCTGCTGCTGGAGCCGACGCCCTTATTGCCGTTGTTACCGACCCCGTTATTGGTAGCGCTATTGCCGCCGCCATTGTTGGTGCCGTTGTTACCGACCCCGTTATTGGTAGCGCTATTGCCGCCGCCATTGTTGGTGCCGTTGTTACCGACCCCGTTATTAGTAGCGCTATTGCCGCTGCCATTGTTGGCGCCGCTGTTACCGACCCCGTTATTGGTAGCGCTATTGCCGCTGCCATTGTTGGTGCCGCTGTTACCGATCCCGTTGTTGCCGCCACCGTTATTGGTACCGCTGTTGCCGCCGACATTGTTGGTGCCGCTGTTACCGATCCCGTTGTTGCCGCCACCGTTATTGGTACCGCTGTTGCCGCCGACATTGTTGGTGCCGTTGTTACCGGCTCCGTTGTTGGTACCGCTGTTGCCGCCGCTGTTGCTGCCGCCATTGTTGGTGCCGTTGTTACCGACTCCGTTATTGGTAGCGCTATTGCCGCCGCTGTTGTTGGTACCGCTATTGCCGCCGCCATTGTTGGTGCCGTTGTTACCGACTCCGTTATTGGTGCCGCTGTTACCGCCGCCATTGTTGGTGCCGTTGTTATCGACACCGTTATTGGTAGCGCTATTGCCGCCGCCATTGTTGGTACCGCTGTTACCGACCCCGTTATTGGTAGTGCTATTGCCGCCGCCATTGTTGGTACCGCTGTTACCGACCCCGTTATTGGTAGTGCTATTGCCGCCGCCATTGTTGGTGCCGTTGTTACCGACTCCGTTATTGGTACCGCTGTTGCCACCGCCATTATTGGTGCCGTTGTTATCGACGCCGTTATTGGTACCGCTGTTGCCGCCGCCATTGTTGGTGCCGCTGCTACCGACCCCGTTATTGGTAGCGCTATTGCCGCCGCCATTGTTGGTGCCGCTGTTACCGACCCCGTTATTGGTAGCGCTATTGCCGCCGCCATTGTTGGTGCTGTTGTTCTGGCTGCGCTCGGTTGCGCCCTGGAGCTGCGCTAGGAGCTGTTGCTCGCTTTGAGCTGCGCTAATCGTGTTCTGTATTGAGCTATCGGCTTCTATTGGCGTTAGTCCAGTATTGTCAAAAAAAGTACCTGCAAAGGATGTGCTGGGGCCGATAGATGTTTCAGTAGATGCTGCCTCATTGGGCGGGCTGTCAGGCTCGACTTGTGTTTCTGAGGTGACATTACTGTTTGGGGGGCTAGCTGTGTTGTCTGGGGGCGTTGCTGCTGCTGATTCCCCACTCTCAGTCTCACCCCCCTGAGGCATGTTGTCATCGAGCTGCTCAAAGATGCCAATACCGCCGGGAACCAGTTGTGGTGCGGTATCTAAAGATGGTGTGAAGAAGACTTGTCCAGGTCGTATCAGGGTGTCGCCTGCATTCGTCGACATGGCTAGCATGCCGCTTTCCACATAAAAGTAGCTGCCCGTATCAACGCCCGGGAGGGAAGAAGTACCACCTTCCGGTACATGCAGAATTTGAAAACTGGTGCCTCGTATCCCTATGGTGGCAACCGGGGTTCTGTGCGTGACGTTTTGCGGTGCATTTTTACCTATGGCACCGGTAATCGAGCGCAGCCCTCCGCGGATAAGTTCACCACTTTGTAACGAGTTTTCCGGTGTCTCTTCGTCGAGCACGTAACGTTCAAGGATGTAGGAGCTATCGGGGCGAATCGCCTTAGTACCGCCGTCGCTGTAGCGCAGCTGTAGCGTACTGGCTTGAGCGGTGTGAAAGGTGTCGCCGGCAAAAAAATCGTCGCCACGCTCAGCCGGTAGTCGGATGCCGTCACGCTCGATGGTGGCATCGCCGTGAACAAACATAACCCGTCCTGCGGGTGTATCTGCAAAGGAGGGAAAAGGGAGTAGCGCCAGGCTACCCAGGCCGATCGATGTAAAGCGAGCTAATGGACGTTTATGAAAACAGGCCATAAGAATCTCCGTTAGAAAAGGTAGCGAAGCGCTAACTGTGTCTGGTAGCGGCATGTGTCAAAATCGACAGAGGAGCGACGGCGTTCAATATCACCACTTGCTTCAAACAGCCAGTCCGTGCTGAGTTGATGAAGCCATGAGAGCCGTGCATTCCAAATGTGATCACGACGGGCTGTGGGGGCAAAGTCGTTATAAAGTGCGAAGCCCTCGTCATGATAGGTGTGGATTCGATGGTTAAGGTTGGCTCGAATGAGGTGACGATTACCAAGAGGATAGTCGACAACTGCACCTAACATCAGGCGAAGAAGATCACCTCCATCGCGATAGCTGGCGGCCCATTCGTGCTCGATTTGCGCGTTTAAACGGGTTCGAAAAGTTGCATGGTTGGTGCTTAGCTGTACGCCTAAACGACCCGAGTCGAAGTTATTGCTAGCGGCGCTAAAGCGGTTGTGCTGAACGTCGAGCTGCCAAGTAAGTTCGCTGTCCACTCCTATGGGGTGGCGTAAATCCACTCCGCTACCCCAGCGGGTAAGCAGTCGATGCTGGCTACGCCCGCTCCACCCCTGCAGAGCGCTGCCGTTAAGCGTCACAGTGCGCTGCGCTTTTAGATCACGCTCATAACCAACTTGCGCTTGCGCGATAGTGAGATCGTAGTCTTGCGCTGTTTCTTCAATATAGCGCTGAGTTTGGCTGACAGTGCTGATACGCCAGCGGGACTGCGGATCAATAGGAAAAATACCTTGATAGTTGCCTTGTAAACGCTGGTAGACACTTGAAGAGCGTTCAGATATCAGTACTGGCGTAGTTAGCCCCGGCAACAAGTCGATATAAAACTGATCTTGAGAACGCTGTGGGTTGCTGTCATAACCGATATCCACGCCTAAAATGCCTTGGTGTTTCGGGCCGTGCTGGGCTTGTCGGCGCTGTTCGATCATTGCTTCAAACCGTGCAATGGCGGCCTGAGCGTCGGGTGGGGGAGAAAGGGCTTGCAACTGCTCAATTTCACTTTCGGCAGCCCCGTATTGGTCGAGCTGGACCAAGGCAGCTACGCGCTCCATGCGCGCCCCCGCGTGGCTGGGTTGGCGTAAAATAGCGCGTTCTAATGCCATCAACGCATGACTGGGCTCACCCGCGCGAAGGGCGGCAACCCCCAACCAGTAATCGAACTCCGGCTCACCGCTATTTTCGAGTTCTATAGCTTGCAGTTGAGAGTAGGCAGACTGGTTCTCGCCTTGAACCAATAAGTTTTTTGCACTATTAAGTTCTGCTTGGTAAGCCCAAACAGTGGGAACAATCGCCATGCCAAGCAGGGCGCCAAGAAGGCATTGAAGTACATTAATCAGCATCAACTGCCTCATGCAGGAAGGGACCAGTTCAGATGAGAAGGGAGATGCTGTTGCAGCTCTATAGCGATACGTTCACGCAATTTAGGCTTTAAGTGTGTAATCCATAGTTCTTTGGGGGGGGTATCCAGAGACTCAAGTAACGAAGCGAGGCGCGAAGGTGTTAGGTGATGGCCGATTTCTGCCAGCGTATCAAATTGGTTGCTGTAGGCACATTCGATGACCAAGCGATCCAGCTGTCCTAAGCGGTTAAGTGAGGCAATGGTGGACTCGCTAAGGCCTGTGTCACCACAGATAGCCATTTGATGGGACCCATCGCGAATACAGTAGCCACAAGTGGGTACACCATGAGAGAGGGGGAATGGCGTCACTTGTAACGCAATGTTTGCTTCACCGGGTAATGTAAATGTCTGCCACAAGGTGATAGGTACAAAATGTAGTACAGGGGCGTCCGATGTGGGTAGCCGCGTGAAATCAGGCCAAATATGCTCGTTGAATATATGTCGTTTAAGTGTTTCTAGCACTTCCGGAAGAGCATAGACACTGAAGAAGCGCTCTTGGTCGGCAAGCGCTTCAAACTGCATGTCGATCAGAAGTGGGAGGCTTGCAATATGATCAAGATGGGCATGGGTTAGCAGTACGCTTTGTAGTGACGTTAGCTCTGAAATGCTGAGCCTCTGAGCGCCTGTGCCAGCATCAATGAGCGTATGAGGTGGCAAATGGAAAGCGGTAGTGCCCTGCTGTGGTTCAAGCCCCCCACTTGCACCCAGGGTGGTTATTTGCATGATTATAAGTATCTTAAAGAAGGTTAATGGTTGTTTTTATTGAATTACGCGTTACGCAATCCCGGTAATGACTCAATATCAACAGCGTCTATTTGATAATCTTCTAAGTGTTGATTCGCATAATCGAGGTAGACACCTTCCTCGATGAATACAGCGAATAAAGCCGGGTCGAGGTGCTGATCCTCTACCATTTGGCCCATGATGGTTAGGGCTTGGGACAGCTTCATCGGGGATTTATAGGGCCTGTCTGGCGCTGTGAGTGCTTCAAAAACATCGGCAATACCCAACATTCTCGCCGGCAGGGAAAGCTGGTCGCGGGTCAGTCCTTTGGGATAACCCGTTCCGTCCATTCGCTCGTGGTGGCCGCCCGCATACTCAGGGACGCGCTGTAAGTGTTTCGGGAAGGGCAGCTCATCAAGCATATTGAGAGTGGCAGTCACATGTCCTTCAATGATTTTGCGCTCTTCATCATTGAGTGTGCCACGACGAACACACAGGTTATTTAGCTCGTCTTCAGTTAATAAAGGCTGGCGTTGACCATCGGTATCTTCCCAGGTTTCTTGGGCTATCGCCTTGAGCCTTTCAATATCAAGTTCATCTATGAACTCACCGTCTGTATTCGAGCGACGAACCAGCGCGAGATGCTCCTGAAGTGCTAAATGCTTCATTACGAAGTCATTGCGTTCTGCGTCAGTCAATAACTCACCGCGGCGATAAGCATCGAACTCAGCACGCAACAGTGCCGTGTTAAGTGCTTGAAGCTTGACTGCGAAGCGAGCTTCAATTGTAGGGAGACGGTCAAATAGCCCTTCAAGCTTCGTCGACTTTTCCATGACATGGTGCGGTATGACGACTTTTCCGCAGTCGTGCAGCCAGGCAGCCGTTTTAATTTCGTATCGATCGTTGTCAGTTAAGGTAAAGCTGGCTACTTCAGGGTGTTTAGAGCGGTGTGCCGCCTCGGCGAGCAGTAAAGTGGCATCGGGTACACGGCGGCAATGCGCGCCGGTATGGGCAGACTTGGCATCGATAGCCTTGGCAATAACGCGGACGAAACTGTCGAAAAGAGCCTGCATTTCGTCAACCAATCGATGATTGGTGATGGCAACGGCGGCCTGCGAGGCAAGAGACTCTGCAATATGCTGATCAGCCGAACTGAAAGTACCATCAATACCCTTTGCGGTACGTTTGTTCAAAAGCTGCAACACCGCTACGGTATCACCGTGGTGATTGTGCATCGGCACGGTGAGAAACGCTCGCGATCGATACCCCGTTGCCTGGTCGATTTTTCGTGTGCCTGAAAAATCAAATCCTTTCGCGGAGTAAGCGTCATCAATGTTGACCGTACAGTCGTTCAAGACGGTGTAAGCTACTACCAAATGGTGATTGGGTAAGCCGTTAGCCTGATATAAATCAATGATGGGAAACTGCTCGCCTACTGGTTCGCTAACCCCGCCGAGGCGGAGGTTCAGTGTGTCGTTCTGGACGATAGCGAATGAGAGCTGCTGTTTTGAAGCATCATAGGTGTAAAGCGTGCCAGCATCTGCCTGGGTTAATTCGCGTGCACTGGTGAGGAGGTTCTCAAGCAAAGCGTTATGATCACGCTCGGAGGAAAGGGCAATGCCGATCTCGTTGAGTTGACGAATACGGGTAATGTCATTGTCATAAGCCTCCATATTCATATAGCACCTAACTCATCTTGTTTCATTCATTATATAGGATGTGATGGGTTAATCCAGAAGAGATGTAAATTCTAATCGAATTGCTGACTTGGATAGTCGAAATTGGGTGGCGACGCGATTAGCAGGCACGTTGGTTATCCACTTTCAGCTCACCTGAAAGGGATAAATCGATGAGTTTTATCAGCTACTTTCGGTAGCCCAGAGCCTTAATGCTCTGGAAACTCGCTTCAATTACCGCCATAGCAAACCCTTCAGAAGATGCCATTCACCACCTACCTGTCGTCGCGACGGGGCTGCCCCATCGTCTGCTGCGGCATAGGTGTGTCATTAGCAAATGAAGGTTTTATAACCAAGTTAAAGCCTCATTTGCCGCTGACTTTAATACTTTCATTCCCCACTAAAACCACCTCTCTATAGATGAGTAGATTGATCCCTATGGACTAAGTTACTCAAAGTTTACTAATGATAATTTTGAGGAGGTAAGAAAGTATTTCTGAACGTAACCTTGTGTAAGCGATGGGCCTGGAAAAGTTACCTTAGATAATGTGTCGGATGAGGTGAGACGACATGCCTGTCGGCTTTCAAAGAGAGGAAATAGCAGCCCGCTGGTGACGTTTAGGGGCCGCAAAATAACGTTTCATTCAAAAAAGAACAATTCGCAGCGCCCGGTGGGGTCTGGGAGGGAACATGGCCGTTAAACTGAACCAACATGATCTGCAATTCATTCTGGATCAGATCAAGGTCGCGGAAGCACATTCCGCGGGAACGCCGCTTGAAGAGCTGGTCGATAGTCCGCTTCTGCCCACTGGCCTACGCACTGTGGATGGCAGCTACAACAACTTCGGGATCGGCCGCGAGCAGTGGGGGGCCGCGGGCGAAATCTTCGGGCCGATTGCCGAGGGCTCGTTGGGGCAGGGGAGCGGTGCTCTGCCAGACGGCTTCGGCTATCCCACCAACAACGATTACGGTCAAGAGGGGAACGTGGTCGATGCCGAACCGCGCTTGATCTCTAACCTGATCGTCGACCAAACGCTGGATAACCCGGCGGCGATCGCGACGGCACTCCAGCATGCGGGAATGAACGGCCAGCCAATGCTCGATGCCGTAGGTGAGATTCGCGACCAGCACGCGCTGGTGCGGGCATTGGAGGGAGCGGGCCTTGAGGAGGATAACCCGGTCTACGTAAATGCGAAGGCTGACCTCGATACAATGCTCGATCAGTACGGGATCGAGATGGACGGCCCCACGGTGATGCTGCCTAACGTCGCTCCTGACGAGGGACTATCGGCCTCCTACAATTCCGTCTTCACGCTGTTTGGCCAGTTCTTCGACCACGGGCTGGATCTAGTCGCGAAAGGGGGTAATGGCACTGTCTTCATGCCGCTGTCGCCGGATGACCCGCTTTACAACCCTGATAGCCCCAACACCAACTTCATGGTGTTGACCCGCGCCACCACCGACGATGCGGCAGGCAACGTCACTACGCCGTGGGTGGATCAGAACCAGACTTACACGTCGCATCCCTCGCACCAGGTTTTCCTGCGCGAATACGCGATGGTCGATGGCCGGCCCGTGGCAACGGGTAACCTGCTCGACGGCGCGCGCGGCCTGCCGACCTGGGCTGACATCAAGGCCCAGGCGCGCACGATGCTGGGTATCGAGCTTACCGACATGGATGTGGGCGCCGTTCCTCTGATCGCGGTTGATCCCTACGGCGAGTTTTTGCGTGGCGAAAACGGGCTACCACAACTGATCACTGGCTTCGATGACGAGGGCAACCCCATCCTGACCGAGGGCAATCTGGCAGAGCCTGTCAACCCGTCTGTGGTCGGCGCGGGACGCACCGGTACGGCATTCCTGGACGACATCGCCCATGCCGCAGTGCCCGTGCTCGCTAACGGCGAACTGCAAGCGGACGACGATTCCGAGACCGGCTACAGCGGCGCCTTCGACCTGCGCGGTAGCCAGACTGCTTATGATAACGAGCTGTTGGATGCGCACTATATCAACGGCGACGGTCGTGGGAACGAGAATATCGGCCTGACCTCGATCCACCACATCTTCCACTCCGAGCACAATCGCATTGCGGAGCAGGTGAAATCGGTGGTGCTCGATAGCGGAGATCTCGACTTCCTCAACCAGTGGCTGAGCGGTCCGGATCTCACCTCGTGGCCCGCCGCGTCCGAGATCGAGGCGCTATCCTGGGACGGCGAGAGGATCTTCCAGGCAGCCCGCTTCACGACCGAAATGGAGTATCAGCACCTCGTCTTCGAGGAGTTCGCACGGAAGATCCAGCCGGATATCGATGTCTTCATTGTGCAGCCCGACGCCGAGCTGAATCCGGTCATTTTTTCTGAGTTCGCGCACGTGGTCTACCGGTTCGGACACTCGATGCTTAACGAGACGGTCGACCGCATCAATGCGGATGGCAGTCGTGATGACATGGCTCTGTTTGACGCCTTCTTGAATCCACTGGCTCTCGGCTCGGACACTGTGAGCCATGACGAGGCGGCGGGCGCGATCCTGCGCGGAATGACGGCACAGACCGGCAACGAGATCGACGAGTTCGTCACCAACACCCTGCGTAACCAGCTCCTCGGTATTCCGCTCGATCTTCCCGCGATCAACATCGCACGCGGGCGGGACACCGGCATGCCTACCCTCAACGAGGCACGCGCGCAGTTTATGGAGATGGCGGATGGCGACTCGCAGCTCAGGCCCTACACGAGCTGGGCCGACTTCGCCGAGAATATGAAGAACCCTGCCTCGGTCATCAACTTCATCGCCGCCTACGGTACCCATGAGTCGGTCACCTCTGAGGATACCATCGCCGGTAAACGTGCGGCGGCTACCGATCTCGTTCTGGGTGTCGCGGGTGAGAGCGCGGCCGCGCGGGAGGCGCGTCTCGACTGGCTGAATGCACCGGCCGAGCAAACGGGTGTGAACGACATCGACCTGTGGATGGGCGGCCTCGCCGAGAAAAAGATGCCCTTCGGCGGCATGCTCGGCTCCACCTTCGCCTTTGTCTTCGAAATGCAGCTTGAGAACCTGCAGGACGCCGACCGGTTCTACTACCTGTCGCGGACCCAGGGGTTGAACCTTCTGACGGAGCTGGAGAACAACTCCCTTGCCAAGATGGCGCTGGCAAATACCGACCTTGGGGAGACCGGCTTTGCGCTCCCGGCCGATATCTTCTCGACCCCGGATCACATCTTCTATCTCGATTACGCCAAGCAGCTGCAGATGACCGGGGTAGAAGATCCTCAACACGAGGATCCATTCCTCCAGTCAGCCTCTCAGCTGGTTGAGCGCGGGGTGCCCGACGCGGAAGGTAACGGCGCCTATCTGCGCTATAACGGCGCCGACCACATCGTCGTCCAGGGTACGGACGGCAACGACCGGATCGTCGCTGGCGGTGGCGACGATACCGTTTGGGGGGGCGCGGGCGACGACCGGATCGAGGCTGGGTACGGTGTCGACATGATCAACGGCGGCGAGGGTGACGACATCATCACCAATGCCGGGACCGATATCGGCGAAGTCGACATGCTCAAGGGGGACGAGGGTAACGACGTCATCCATGGCGGCAGCGGCGCGGCGCTGATCTTCGGTGGCCGTGGCAAGGACTTTCTGATCACCGGCCCGGACGGGTCCGAGATTCGCGCCGGCATGGGGGACGACTTCCTCCTCGGCGGCGATGGCCCGGACGCACTGTTTGGAAACGAGGGTAACGACTGGGCCGAGGGCAAGGGGCGCTTCGAGTACATCGCGGGTGATAACGGCGAGCTGTTCTTCAACTCCACAGTGATCGGCCACGACGTACTCAACGGCGGGCGGGGCGATACCGACTACGACGCCGACTCAGGTGACGACATCATGGTGGCCGGAGAAGGCATACAGAAGAATATCGGTATGTGGGGTCACGACTGGGTCATTCATAAAGGCCAGAATGTGGCGGCCGACGCCGACATGAACGTGGAAGTATTCACCACTCTGCCGCTGGAAGTGCTGCGGGATCGCTTCAGCCAGGTAGAGGCGATGTCGGGTTGGGTGTACGACGACATCCTGCGCGGCGACGACCGGAGCGACGAAGAGGAGGCAGTGACGCCCCTCATTGCCGACCCGACGCCCGAAGGCAATTTCATGCATAACGAGCTCGACCAGGCGGGTATCGACCGGATCAATGGCCTCGACCAGTTGATCACCTCAGATATGATGCGCAACGCGCAATACTGGGCCGATGGCTCCGGCGCTGAGAAGTCGGTGTTTACCGGGGGCAACATCCTGCTTGGCGGTGGCGGCAACGACCTGATTGAGGGGCGTGGCGGCGATGATGTGATCGACGGCGATGCGTGGCTCAACGTGCGCATCGCTATCATGGCGAACCGCGATGGTACCGGCGAAGAGATCGCTACGGTCGACAGCATGGACGGGCCGTTGACACTCACCATCGACGGTACGGATGTGACGCGTCCGCTGTCGGCCTGGATGGTCGAGGGGCGGATTAACCCCGGGCAACTGCAGATCGTCCGCGAGATCCTCGAGGATGATTCCGGTATCGATACGGCCCTCTATTGGGGCGACCGTGACGCTTATGAGATCTCGGTGGACCAAGAGTCCGGTCGGCTCACGGTTGCGCATGTCGATGTGGACGATGCGGCGGTGGACCCAGTGACCGGCAAGAACCGGCTCTCGGACGGTACCGACCTCGTCAGCAACATTGAAGTGCTGTCCTTCGGCGATGTCGATGTGCGGGTTATTACCGGCACCAGCGGAAACGACGTTGGCGCCACGCGCCTTGAGGGCTCCGCGGGGGACGACATCCTGATCGGCCTGGCCGGTAACGACAACCTGCTCGCGGCTGGGGGGGACGACCTTCTCTTCGGCGGTGCTGGCAACGATCGTCTGATCGGCGCCGACGGTAACGACACCCTCGACGGCGGCGAAGGGGATGACTTCCTCAACGGTGGGGCGGGCGACGATACGTTACTGGGCGGCGCCGGCGCGGATGACCTTCGCGGTGGGACTGGGGACGATGTCCTTGAGGGCGGAGAGGGGGACGATATTCTCTTCGGTATAGCCGGTGACGACATCCTCGAAGGAAGTGCCGGTAATGACGACCTCAACGGTGGCGGTGGCAACGATGTGCTGAACGGAGGCATCGGCGACGACGTCCTGTTTGGCAGTGCGGGTGATGACCTGCTGATCACCGAGGCTGATGGCGGGCGCGACATCCTGGATGGCGGCAATCAAGTCGATACCGCACAAATCCTCGGCAGCGCCGATGCAGCCGAATCCTTCGCGGTCCTTGATCGGGCCAATGCACAGGCGCAGGGCTTTACCGACCTCGACGCTGGGACGGAGATTGTCATCGTTCGCAACGGTGTGGTGATGGCGGAACTCGCCAACATCGAGGAAATCGTCATCGACGGACAGGGTGGCGGCGACACGTTTACGATTGCCGGCGACTTCACCGGGACCAGCCTGGCGATGAGCACCATCCACGTGATGGGGTCTGAGGACGACGATGTCTTGGACATCTCGGCACTCAGTTCCGCCCACCGGGTGGTTTTCAAGACCAAGGGCGGCCACGACACGGTCGTGGGCGAGCTCAGGGAGCAGGATGTCGTCGAACTTGCCGACGGCACGACGCTCGCTGACCATTCAGTAGAGGCCAATGAAGCAGGCGAGGCTCTAGTGGGCGACGACGAGAACTCCGTCAGCTTCGAGATCGCCGACGAGGCGCAGCAGCCAGGCGAGAGCGATAGCGGCGGTGACGAGGCTACCGAGGAGGATGACGAATCTAATGACGAGTCGGAGGTCGAGGAGGATGAGGAGGATATCGTCGCTCCCATACCGGTAGCAGCCATGGCTGGCAGTGAAGGTGCTGATGCGCTGGTCGGAACGGCGGAAGGTGAGACGATCATGGGCTTGGGCGGTCGTGACGTCGTCTTCGGCCATGACGGCGACGACGACATCCTCGGCGGCGACGGCGCCGATATGCTCTACGGCGATGATGGCGACGACCGCATTCTTGGCGAGGACGGCAACGACTTTATCAATGCTGGTGCTGGCGACGACACGGTCTTTGGCGGCGCCGGAGACGATATGTTCGTGGCCGAAGCCGGGGACGGCGACGACACCTACTACGGCGACGACATGGTGGGAGGCAGCGGCAGTGACACGCTGGACATGTCAGCGATTGCGGCAGCGATCACGGCAGATCTTGGTACCGGCTTCATGGGACGTGGCAGCGTCTCGAGCGCCGAGACCGGCAATGATGGCTTGTGGGGGATCGAGAACATCGTCACGGGATTGGGAGACGACACGATCACGGCGAGCCGCGCGGTCAACGTAATGGACGGCGGAGCGGGAAACGATACTTTCCGCTTCCTCTCCGTGGCGGATGCTGACGGCGATACCATTATGGGGTTTCAGCCGGGTGACCGTATCGACCTCGGCGGTTTGGACGCGAATGGCTGTGCAGCGGGGAACCAGAGCTTCACGTTGGTGACGGAGGCTTTCACCGGCGTCGGTCAGCTCATGTTCAGTCATCAAACGCGCGACGGGGAGGACTACACCGTTGTCCAGGGCAACACGACCGGAGACGATGATGCCGATTTCTCAATCAGCATCAAGGGTCGGCATGAGCTGGGAGTGAGCGACTTCAACCTATAACGAACGACAACGATAACAATAACGAACCCCGCGGGCTTACCCGCCCGCGGGGAACACCCGTTCAATGTAGGGTGCAGGGGGAGTTCACATGCGCAAAAAAGACGCGACTACGTCGGCTAAGCGCAAGAGCGCGGAACAGCTGACCAAAGGTTTCCGAGGAATTTTTTTCTTCCTGTTCGGCATGTCGGGGATCATTAACATCCTGGCACTGACGGGTGCTTTCTACATGCTGCAGATTTACGACCGGGCGTTGACCAGCGGGAGCATTTCGACGTTGGTCGCCATCTCCGTTCTGGCGCTCGGCCTCTATTGTTTCCAGGGGATGTTCGACATCATCCGCTCCCAGATCCTTGTTCGCGTCGGCGCGCGGCTCGACAAAAAAATCGCGCCAATGGCCCATCGGGTCGCTATCGACATGCCGCGCTTCGGGTTTTCGACAGCTGAATCACTGGAGCGTGGCCGCGACGTGGATACGGTGCGCGGTTTCCTGGGAAGCCAGGGTCCCGTGGCGCTGCTGGACCTACCATGGATGCCGCTTTTTCTGTTGTTTGTCTACATATTGCACCCCTACCTTGGTGCGCTGGTGTTTCTCGGGGGATTCATCCTGGCCATGCTGGCGATCGTCACGGAACTGAAGACGTCCAAGCTAAGCAACGCCATGCAGCAGGCTGCCGTCACCCGCAATACCATCGCCGATTCCAATGCTCGCAATGCAGAAATCCTCAAGGCAATGGGGTTCGCCGGTCGCGCGGTGGCACGCTTCAATCGGGCGAACGACGAACATCTGGAGCTGCAGACGCGCACGAACGATGTCAGCGGCACTTTCGGCGCTATCGCACGGGTCCTGCGGATGGTCCTGCAGTCGGCCGTTCTGGGTCTTGGAGCGCTGCTTACCATTCAGGGCGAGCTGAGCGCGGGCGCGATCATCGCCGCTTCCATTGCCTCCGCGCGGGCGCTTGCGCCCATCGATCTTGCGATTGGTAACTGGAAGAGCGTCGTCGCTGCGCGAACCGCCTTTGCACGGCTGAAGGAAACCGTTATGGCGCTGGCAGAGACTGACGAACCGATGGAACTGCCCAGTCCGATTTCATCCCTCAAGGTCGAGAACATCACCGTCGCCGCCCCCGATTCC
This sequence comes from Vreelandella sp. ssv, assembly GCF_059448525.1. Lineage (NCBI taxonomy): Bacteria > Pseudomonadati > Pseudomonadota > Gammaproteobacteria > Oceanospirillales > Halomonadaceae > Vreelandella > Vreelandella sp. ssv. The sequence continues at coordinate 1,710,091 of NZ_CM182545.1, forward strand.
GGACAAGTCCTGCTCAGCGAGCTCAGCTTTGACATCAAGGCCGGCCAGGCGATTGGGATCATCGGTCCTAGCGGTGGCGGCAAGACCACATTGCTGCGCGCGTTGACAGGCATCTGGCCCGTGCTGCGTGGCAGCGTGCGGCTCGATGATGCGGAGCTCTCGCAATGGCAGGACGAAGCTCTCGGTCAGTACATCGGCTATCTGCCGCAGGAGGTCGCGCTGCTCAATGGCACGATTGAAGAGAACATTTCGCGGTTTCAGGAAACACCGGATTCCCAGGCCATTGTGGCGGCGGCGATGGCCGCCAGTGTCCACGAGATGATTGTGCGCTTGCCCAACGGCTACCGAACACAGCTTGGCTCGCTCGGTGCCTCCCTGTCAGGCGGCCAGCGGCAACGGATCGGGCTCGCCCGCGCACTTTTCGGCAATCCCTTCATCGTCGTCCTGGACGAGCCCAACTCCAACCTCGACGCCGAAGGCGAAGCAGCGCTGACGGCGGCCATTCAAGGCGTGAAGCAGCGTGGCGGCATCGCCATTGTGGCTGCCCATCGCCCAAGCGCTCTGGCGGCCGTCGATCTTGTGGCAGTTATTCAGAACGGCCGGTTGGCCGCCTTCGGACCGAAGGACGATGTTATCGGTAAGTCCAACGTGCGAGCGGTGCATTCTGCCAAGCCGACAACGAAGGAGGCATCGGTCGGATCATGATTAACGTTAAAGGCACCAAGAACTCCTTACCCGACACTGACACCTCTCAGCGCTACGTTCTGAAAAGCGGTGATGAGGTTTCTCGCAAGCCTCTCATTGTTGGCGGTCTACTGATGGGGGTCGCTGCTTACCTGGGTTCGTTGTTTTCCTGGGGCAGGGAGCCCAAACCTCAATCGCAGCCGGAACAGCCGGTCGCCGGTTTAGCGGAGGCCGAAAGCCCAGAGGGCGTGGTTGACGTTATCGCCTCACCGCAAACATCGCCTGATATGCCCGTTCCCGAACCTCCCAACGCCGCAATGCCCCCGTTCACCGATGCGCCGCGGTCGTCGTTCCTACGCACTCTGGGCGAGAGCGAAGATGCACCCTTTGTCGTCAGACCAGCAAGCGGCAATGCCGTCGCTGACATGGATCGAATGGGCGGCAGCCCCGGCAGAGAGCCTATCGACATTGCTAATCCCGCCGGTAATCGTTTCCCTTCACCTACGACCGACAACCCGCCCACCGGAGGCAGTACACCCACAGACGGCAATGACCCCACTGACGGCGATGGTGCTACGGATAGCGACGATTCCAAAGATAGCGATAGTTCTACTGATAACGATAGCTCTACGGATGACGATAGTTCTAAGGAGGACGATGCCGAGGTGCCACCCGGCGGCAACCGTGCTCCTCGGGTGTCGGGCCCCGTTTATCTGCAAGATGTTTCACCTTGCGCGATTCTCGCCATCGCCTTGGTCGACCTTTTGAGCAAGGCGCAAGACCCTGACGGCGATGTCCTTTTGGTGCAAAACCTGGCCGTGTCCTCCGGCACGCTGACAGAAGCGGAAGGCGGTTGGGTGTTCCAGAGCGGCAGCGGGCAACCGGGGCCGGTAACCCTGACTTATCAAGTCTCCGACGGCGAGCTAACGACCAATGCGGTTGCCCATTTCTCCGTTGTCGAGCAGCCCGTTATCGTAGGAACCGCGGCAAACGACATGCTTCTTGGCAGCCTGTGTGCCGATGAGATCGACGGCGCAGGTGGCGATGACAACATTGATGGGCGTGCCGGTGACGATGTCATCAATGGCGGCGCAGGCGACGACCATATCGTCGCGGGAGATGGTGATGACGTGGTGTTCGGCGGTGATGGAAATGACATTATTTTCGGCGGCGCGGGAAACGACCATCTTTTCGGTGGTGCCGGCGACGACAGGCTATTCGGCGGTGACGGTGATGACGTGATCTTCGGGAACACTGGTGAGGATCACCTGAGCGGTGGAGACGGCGACGATTTGCTGCTTGGGGGCGCGGGCGACGACGTGATTATCGATGGCGCGGGCCGCGATAATGTTTTCGGCGGCATGGGCAGCGATCGGGTCGTGGCGTCGCTTGACGGGGATGACGACGTCTACGACGGCGGCGAGAACGCGGACACTCTCGACTACAGCCACGCGACGCAAGGGGTGCAGGTTGATCTTGTGAACGGCGTCGCCAGCGGCGTGGAAATCGGCCATGACGCTATCACCGGATTCGAAAGAGTGCTTGGAGGCCGGGGAGCCGATCAGTTCATCCTCGGCGGTGAGTCAGTTGCGCTCGCTGGTGGTGCGGGTGATGACATCTTTGCGTTCGCCAGCGCCGGTGGGGGTCAATCGAACGTCGTTTCGCCCGTGATCATGGACTTTGGGGTCGGAGACCGTATCAGGGTGTCGGAATACGATATTTTTTGGAAGGCCGACGACGAGAAGAGCGGCCATTTCGAACATATCTACCACGGTGCCGACGATGACGATTCGCCGATACGCTATCGTCATGATCGGGACGATGCCAGCGAGTGGACCGTTATCGAGAGTGACTTTGATGACGACGATATGTGGGCGGCGACCGTCACGCTTAACGGAAAGCATACGCTTTCGTGGTCGATAGAACGTGATGATGGCCTTGAGTGGTTATCGTAGGAGCGCACAATGAGCACAAATAATCTTTACGACGGTGCAGGCAAGCTTTTGCCGAATCCAGAAAACGCTTTTCGGCTCGGTCCACGCGTTTTTGTAGGCTCGGCGCTCGCCCTGTTTCTGCTATTGGGCGCCGGTGGCTGGGCTGCGAGCGCTCAACTCAGTGGGGCCGTCATCGCGCCAGGATCCGTGACGGTGGACCAGAACCTTAAGTCGATACAGCATCGTGACGGCGGCATCGTCAGCGAGATAGGCATCAGGGAAGGGGACTTCGTTCGAGAAGGTGACGTACTGATGCGACTCCAAGATACACAGACGAAGGCGGAGCTTTCGATTGTGCGTTCTAAACTCGTGGAATTAGCCATCAGGAGAGCACGCCTTCTGGCAGAGCGAGACGGGCTTGCGGCAATCGAGTTCCCGTCCGATTTAAACGCAGACGACTCTCCCGATGTTTTCCTCGGCGAAACACGCCTCTTCGACGGCAACCGGGCAAGTCGCCAAAGTAAGAAGCAGCAGCTCGAACTCAGCGTCGCGCAAATCGAAGAGGAGATAAAAGGCTTGGAAGCGCAGGGGCAATCGAAAGACGAGGAATTCCATCTAGTCGCAACCGAATACGAGGCGAACCGAGGCCTGGTCGGGAGAGGGGTGATTGCTCGCACCCACCTCGTTCCGATCGCCCGCGACAGAGCACGGCTTTCGGGGGAGCGTGGTGAGATTCAAGCCTCCATTGCCAGAGCGAGAACCCGCATGAGCGAAATCCGCCTTCAGATTATTGCAATCGACGAGAACGCCCGTACCGAGGCCCAGCGGGAGTTAAGTACCGTGGAGGCGGAGTACTCGGAACTGCGTGATCGACACATCGCCATCGAGGATCGGCTGGCGCGTACGGACATTCGTGCGCCGATTTCTGGAACCGTCAATGAACTCAACATCCACACGGTAGGAGGCGTCATCACGCCGGCTGAAGAGCTTGTCACCATCGTTCCGGAGGACGCCAAACTGAAGGTGGAAGTGAAACTTGCTCCGGTAACCATCGACCAAATCTGGGTCGGACAGCCGGTCAGGCTCCGTTTCACTGCCTTCAACCAGAGAACCACCCCGGAGCTCAAAGGGGAGATCGTTTATGTCTCCGCGGCGACGACCAGCGACGACACGACTGGGGAGATCTACTACCGTGGTGATGTGGGCGTTTCTGCAGAGGAACTCGAGAAGCTTGGCGTTCCCACCCTACTGCCAGGTATGCCGGTTGAAGTCTTTATCACCACCGAAGAGCGCACCGCGCTGACATATTTTGTTAAGCCTATTACCGACCAGTTCAGCCGGGCTTTCCGAGAAGAGTAGTCGCGTGCATCGACGCTAGGTATTGTCCAAATCATAAAGTGCTAATGAGCACTTTATGGGAAGCCGCCTATTGGCTGGCCACTGCGCTTTCAGACTTCAGAAATGACATTGCCACTGCCGGTCTTACTGGGCTTTTGTACCGAGTTCATGCAGCTTGCGAAACCACTCGTTGCGTTTTTGTTCGCTCATGGTTTCCACGCCACCGATCAACGTTTCATGTACCGGGGAGAAGCCGACAAAACCAAGAATATTGCTCTCCAACGATTTGACGCTGTGCGCCCGATAGAGATGGCGATAGATCATCGCTGGCATGCCCATGGTCACCACTATCCGTGCCGAGCGTCCGGTCAGCCCCTTTTTCCCCAGCGGGTTGCCTTCCACGTACTCGAAGGCAAAGCCAGGGCGCAGCACTTGTTCCAAGAACGCTTTGACCAGAGCGGGCATATCGCCAAGCCACAATGGAAAGAACAACACCAGATGCTGGCACCAGCCGATGGATTCCTGCGCTGCCGTCAGTGAAGCGGGCAGCGAGGCCGTTTGCCACTCCTGCTGGCTGCGCAGCAGTGGGAAATCCAGCGAGGCGATTTCGATCATTCGCACCTCATGGCCGCTGGCCTGGGCGCCTTCACCGTAGTGATCAGCCAACGTATGGCAAAGGTGCGCCTTACTGGCATCGGGATGCCCTTGCAGGATTAGTATTCGCTGGCTCATTCGTCGGGTTCTCGCTGCAAGCAGAGTAGAGCGTCGTCAGGGGATGCCTTGGTTGACCGTTATTAATCAGCCTTTGCGTTTATATTTATTCAATAGCAACGCTTATTGTGCGGCGCAATATGGTTTTTATCATGTTTCGGCTACCCAGCTGCAAACCGATCGAATTGCTTAAAGTTACGGGTAGTGGAACCGTTAGAATGGTTCAAAGTGAACCGCTTTGCCGGTTAATCCAGCCACTACATAGGCATGTGTTGAATGATCGTTTCTAGCCGAATCAGGAACTTTCCTCCATATTAACAGCGGGTCAGACGACGACCCGCTGATGATGATATGTCAGCTAATGTTTAGCGATAGCGATTAAGCGAGAGGATTGCACCAATGGCAGGGACTAATAAACCATCAACGACAGCATTGTTGGGCGATAACCGCGTAAAGGTGCTCTTGGTCATCGCGATTATTGCCGTGGTCTGGGCCGCTGTGGCACACATCATTGCAGGGTCGCGGCAAGACAATTTGGAAGCACTCGAAACGAAACTGGCCGAAACCGAGCGTGAGCATCAACAGATTCAGGCGCAGATGTCTGAGGTGGAAGCCGCGGAGCTGGACTTGGCAACTCTGCAGCAGCGAATGGAAGCGCTTAAGGTTGAACAAGCTGAAGCTGAAGCCGAGCTTGCTTCAACCCGCGCAGATATTGCCAATGCTGAAGAAGATTTAACCGCTTTACGGGGTGAACGTGAAACCCGCGAAAAGGAAATGGGCACCCTCAACGAGCAGATAGATGAAAGGCAGAGTCGCCTTGAAGAGCTGAATGAGACATACGCTGACGTAGAAGCTGAAAAAGAAGAGGCCGAAGCCGCCCGCGATGAGGCTCGGCAGTCTCTTCAAGAGGCTGAAGAGGCCCGTAGCCAGGTTGAAGCAGACCTTGAAGCGCTAAACACCGAGATTGAAGAGGCCGAAGCCGCTCGCGATGAGGCTCAACAGGCTCGTCAAGAGGCAGAGGATGCCCGCAGTCAGGTTGAAGCTGATCTTGAAGCGGTAAACACCGAGATTGAAGAGGCCGAAGCCGCTCGCAGTCAGGTGGAAGCTGACCTTGAAGCGCTGAATACTCAGGTTGAAGAGGCCAATAATCAACTTTCAGTGGTCGGTGATCGGGTAAGTGAGTTAGAAACCACGCGTGATGCGCTCACCGTTGAAATCACTTCGCTTAGAGTGATGCGCGACGAAGCGCAAACGCCTGAATGATTGCCACGCCTTAACGCACTCCACCTCGCAGCGCTTTAGACGTATCTCCCCGTTAATGAAACGGGGAGGTCGTCGCCTCATTAACCGCTAAGGTTTTGTAAGCTTTGTCAGACTGTTGATCAGAAGCTTTACGTTGGCAAGCGGGGCGGCAGCAACCAGGTAGGCGTGTGTTGCGATGGAGGAGAAAAGGACTAGCGCAGCACGATCGGCGAACACCCCGTCAATCCCGGCTGTCGAAGTTACAAGTCTGCGCCCAATAGCAGGTAGCCACTCCCTATGCCGCCATCACTGCTCCTATTGCTCGCCGACGCTATCCTCATTCTTCACGTGCTGTTTGTGGCCTTCGTGGTGCTTGGTTTATTTGCCGTATACGCGGGCTATTTTCTGAAGTGGCGATGGGTGCGCAATCGCGTTTTTCGCATCGTGCACCTCTGCGCTATTGGATATGTGGTGGTACAGGCCTGGCTGGGTATAGTTTGCCCGTTGACCATCTGGGAAATGGCCCTGCGAGCAGAGGCGGGTGCCGTCATCTATTCGGGCTCATTTATTCAGTACTGGCTGCATAGCCTGCTCTATTTCACTTTTCCGGAGTGGGTCTTTGTGGTCGTTTATACCCTGTTTGGCAGCTTAGTCTTGGCGAGCTGGTTTGTAGTGACGCCTCGTAAGCGCGCTGCCTAGATGATAGGCGTGTACTAAACTTTGCGTCACACACCGCGAGTGGGGGGCGATCCCATGCGAGAAGCCAAGGTTAAACAGCCCAAGAATGACATGGTCGAACACCAACGGCCTATGCATAAGCGTGGTAAGCCTCAAACGGCTAGCCATATTCGCAACATGCTGGCGCTTCAGTATCTGAGGATCAGGACCTTGGAGCCAGACGTAATCGCGGGCGTTGATCCTGAATTTCTGCACCAATACCGGGTCAATCTGCGTCGTAGCCGGGCAGTGGGGGAGTCCGTGCACGCCATTATCCGAGTGCCAGGCCTGAAGAAGAGGCTCAAGCTGCTCAAGCGCCGCGCCCAGGCTACCAGTGATCTCCGCGATATTGATGTGTTTCTGGAGGATATGGGCAAAACTCCATCGCCGCTCTCTCCGGTTGCTCGCCAGGGATTGACGCAGTGGCTGCAGGTTAACCAGCGAGAACGGCACCAGGCGCTGTGCCAGCAATTACGCGCGCCGGCGTATGCTGAGGAGATGCAGGAGTGGCAGCACTTCATCGCTTCGGATGAGATTGGAAAGGCGCTTTCGAAACTCACCCCAAAACGCATCCAAGCAGTACTCGATGAGCGCATTGCACGCCACGATGAGGGGCTGACGGCACTCTCATTGGACGCCCACGACACCGAGTTCCATGAACTGCGTAAAGGCGTGAAGCGGCTTCGCTACCTGGCTGATCTAAATCCGCAGACCCCCGAACCATTGCTGTCTGAATTGAAGCACCGTCAGCGCCTGCTCGGGAAGTATCAAGACCTGTGTTCCCATCAGGCATTACTGGATGCTTTCTGCACAACCCCCGGTAACAACCCGCAGCATCAGCAGGAGTGTCTCGATTGGCGTACTTCATTAGAGAAGCCAAAGCTGGCGCTGCGCAAGGAAGTATTGGCGTTGAAGCCGCTGGGCAACGTAGCAGCTTGATGGCACAAGGCAGCCTTGCCGCCATCAGATCCGCGATATATGATTCGTATGCGTTTTATATTCGATTCATATATTAGGTGCTGTGATGGGTATCGTAAAAATCAATGATCAGCTGCACGAGGATATTCGCAAAGCGAGCTCGGTGATGGTGCGCTCTATCAATGCCCAAGCCGAGTACTGGATAAAAGTGGGTATGCTTGCGGAGGCCAATCCGACCATGACTTTCTCTGAGATTATGCGTGAGCAAATGAAACAAGCCGACGTTCAAGTAAGGAAGGTAGTCGGTGAGTGAGGTAACGCTGAAAAACGCGGAGGAGTTGCGCTTAATGCGTGAAGCCGGCCGGCTACTCGGATTGGTGTTCAGCCACCTTGACCAACGGGTAGCGCCCGGCGTATCCACCATGGCGATTAACGACTGGGCCGAGCGTTATATTGTCGATCAATTGGAGGCTCGCCCGGCCAGTAAGGGGCAATACGATTACGCTTACGTTTTGAATGCTTCTGTGAACCACGTAGTGTGCCACGGCATTCCTTCCGATAAGCAAACGCTCAAATTAGGCGATATCGTCAATGTCGACATTACCCTGGAGAAGGATGGTTTTATTGCCGACTCCAGCAAAATGTACCTAATCGGTGAAGTCACTCCCTATGCAAAGCGGCTGGTCGACAAGACCTACGAGGCCATGTGGCAAGGAATCCACGCGGTAAAGCCCGGTGCCACCCTGGGTGATGTGGGTTATGCGATCCAGCAACATGCTGAGAAGTATGGCTACTCTGTGGTTCGTGAGTATTGCGGCCACGGCATTGGCCGAGAAATGCATGAAGAGCCCCAGGTGCTGCATTACGGAAAGAGAGGCAGGGGCTTGGTGTTAAAAGAGGGCATGGTGTTTACCATCGAGCCCATGATTAACCAGGGCAGAGCCAAGATCAAAACCAAGCGGGATGGCTGGACGGTGGTGACCAGTGACAAGAAATTGTCTGCACAGTGGGAGCACACGATTGCCGTCACCGCTTCTGGGTTTGAAGTGCTCACCCTTAGGGATGACGAGCACATTCCTCCTGAACTCAATCAATCTGGCGAAGATCATTAGGTGCGTTAAGCTGAAAGCACGACTTTCTGCATTGAGAGGCTTTGCTTTCTATGGTTAAGCACTTGGGCAGCAACGTTTGAAAGCCAGATGAAATGGAGATCAGCGATGGCTAAAAAACCGACAAGCCGCGGAAACGGCAGCACACCTACAGGAGCAAACGGGGAGCTTGCCACCGTTTCGTGTAGTACCGAAAAACTTCTGTTGGCGGCCCTGAAACGAGGTGGTAGCTGTCTGGAAACTGGGCGCTTTCTTATCAGCTTCCGTGAAGGATGGATGGAAGAGGGTATCAAGTCGTTAAAAGCCCAAAACTTTCGGGTGGCTGATGCTCGTGACTTTACCGATCAAGCCGTCAGTTTGGAAGATGCCGGGGATGCCGAAGCAATGGTGTTTCCGGAACTAGGCGTGGCACTGTTGGGTGGTGATGCCCTGGAAAAACATGGCATGAGTGTCTTGGACAAGGTGTCAGCAGATAGTCCTATTGAAATCATTGAGCCGGAGTATTTTGCGTTTTCCGAGAACACTGATTTTAAAAACGCTGATTCTAAAAACTCTGGTTCTAAAAACTCTGGTTCTAAAAACTCGGAGTACCTTCGCGGCTTCTTGCGGGCAGCGAGCACCATCGCGCGTGATCTTGGTGTCGACCTTGATATGGATGATACTACTGGGGGCCCTGAGACTGAACCTCAGCCGTCAACATGGGGACTAACCCGTTGCAGGGTGCCCCAAAGCAGTTGGAGCGGCGCAGGCATTAAGGTGGCCGTGCTGGATACCGGAATGGATCTTGGCCACCCGGATTTCGCTGGCCGGGAATTCATTACTCGTTCATTTGTCGGGGAGCCGGTGCAAGATATGAATGGACATGGTACGCACTGTATCGGCACGGCCTGCGGCCCCCAGGTGCCCGGTGAACACACCCAGCGTTACGGTATCGCGTATGAAGCGGAGGTCTTCGTCGGGAAGGTGTTGACCAACTCGGGCAGCAGTACCGGGGCGGGCGTGTTGGCTGGCTTGAACTGGGCCATCGCCAACCGGTGTGAGGTGATCTCGATGTCGCTTGGCAGTCAGAGCCCGGTGCAAGCAGCCTACACCCATGCGGGTGAAGCGGCGCTGCGTAATGGGTGTCTCATTATCGCCGCGGCGGGAAATTCATCAACCAATACGGGCGCGCCCGCCAACTCGCCTACCGTGATGTCAGTCGCGTCTCTCGATCCGAACTTGAAGCCCTCCAGCTTTTCCAATCATGGCAAGATCGAGATTGCTGCGCCAGGGCGCGATATTTTCTCCTCCTGGCCACGGCCGACTCGTCATAAGGCGATCAGTGGCACCAGCATGGCGGCGCCACATGTGGCAGGCTGCGCAGCCCTTTGGGCACAGTCTGATGACACATTGCGGGGCAGGAAGCTGTGGCAACAGCTGATGTGGTCGGTGCAAGCGCTGCCATCGCCGGAATCCAGCGTGGGAGCCGGGTTGGTGCAAGCGCCCTAACGTTGGGCGACGCGCTGGGCAGTCTCTCCTTTCAGGCCGCCCAGCACACTCACTGTGGAGATATACCAGATGCCATCGGTAGCGCTGTGGTTGATCACTATTTCCAGTGATCAATCGATAAATGAAATGGCCGCACGCCTCAGCGAGGAAGGGCTGACCATCAAGGATATCCTCGAAGAGATTGGCTGTATAACCGGCTCGGCAGACGATGTCACGGCGGAACGGCTTAAACATATACAAGGCGTGGTGGATATTGCGCCCGATATGCAAATTGATATGGGGCCGCCGGGGGCGGATGAGGCGTGGTAAATAGAGGGGAAAAGAGATGCAGTATGCAAGCGCATTCAGTTATAAAAAATGGGCCAACATTGAGCTTCTCGCTTTCGGGGAGCGGCAACTGCATTTACTCCCTGAAGACGATGCGAATTTTTTCATTCGCATACTGAACCATACCGCCGTTGTGGATAGCTTATTTATTAGTCGCATTTCAAATACCAAAGAGCAATTTGCCGCTGATAATACGGTTGAAACGCCCTCTCTTTCTGAACTCAAGGGCAGGATGGAAGAAAATGATTCGTGGCTTGTGAACTTTGCAGAGTCGGCATCCTCAACTGACCTGGAGCGGAGCATCGCATTTCAGTTTACCGATGGTGATTATGGTCGGTTGTCCATTGATGAAATTCTTCTGCATTTATTAACGCATGGCAGCAATCATCGTGGCATGGCATCACGTGTATTGGCGTCAAATGGACTTGAACGTCCCAAGGATACTTTTTCAAGATTCTTGCATGAGCTAGAACCATTTCGAAGGAAGACTATAGAAGAGCTCAACTCTTAATAAATGGCTACCGCTCTCCAGTTGGTAATGGTCAATTCTTGGCAACGTTTAGTTACCAAGACTAAGCTCTCAATAGAGCTAAAACAGTGAAGTGCTTCCTTGGTGCGAGGCTGATGTAAGAACGCGAATAACGAAGCACATAAAACATGCCGGAATGGTGCGAATTCCACCTTGAGTGAGAAGCGACATGACAGCCCCAGCAAAGAATACCGTTTGCCTTTGGTACGATGGTAGCGCAGAAGAAGCCGCCGGTTTTTACACTGCTACCTTTCCCGATTCGTTTATCAGGGCCGTTCATCGTGCGCCGGGAGACTTTCCATCAGGCAAGCAAGGGGACGTATTAACCGTTGAATTTACTGTGATGGGAATTCCGTGTCTCGGGCTCAACGGCGGGCCTTTGTTTTCGCACAACGAGGCGTTTTCGTTTCAGGTCTAAACCGATGATCAAGCCGAAACGGATCGTTATTGGGATGCGATTGTTGGCAACGGCGGACAGGAAAGTGCCTGTGGCTGGTGTAAAGATAAATGGGGAGTCTCTTGGCAGATTACCCCGCTCGCACTGATAAAAGCGGTCACCGATCCTGATCCTGCCGCGGCCCAGCGTGCGTTTGGGGCGATGATGCAGATGAGGAAAATCGACATCGCTGCAATTGAGGCGGCGCTACGCGGTTGAAGGTTGGGCTGATTTATGCGTGATTTAGGAGTTGGCCCAGCTGATGAACCCCGACTGCCAGATCAAACAAATCACCCAGGACGATTTGTATCTAATGGATGCTTTATTGGAAACCTTTGAGGAGGTTTTCGATGAAATGGCTACCTATGTCGGAAATCGACCTACCCCTGACTACTTGCGACAGCTCCTTGGCAGCGATAACTTTATTGCACTCGTAGCCTTAAAAGAGAAGCAGGTTGTGGCAGCTCTTGCTGCCTACGAACTCAAGAAATTTGAGCAGCAACGAAGTGAAATCTATATATACGACCTCGCTGTTTCGGCATCACACCGGCGACAAGGGATTGCAACTGCATTGATACAGCATCTCGGGAAGTTGGCGGCGAAACGTGGTGCGTATGTCATCTTTGTTCAAGCCGATGAAGCAGCCATTGCCTTATATTCCAAACTTGGAAACAAAGAAAATGTTCTGCATTTCGATATTCCCGTACTGCGTTCTCACCAATAGCCAAGACTCGCGATAGTTTGTCCGGTGTGGAACTTCACTGCCAAGCCGCTATAGCAGCGTAATAAAGGAGAGCAGGTGTGTTTGAGTACACGTTGTTTCATTGGATCACTTTTCTGACCGCGGCTGTGCTTTTGAATATTTCTCCTGGGCCGGATATTGCCTACATATTAGGACAAACATTACGTAGCGGACGACGACAAGGGTTTGCCGCTATGTTGGGGATTTGGACTGGGGCAGCAATGCATGTCGTCATGGCTGCAGTTGGCCTTTCGGCCATTCTAGCAACATCAGCGCTGGCGTTCTCGATTGTTAAATGGGCCGGGGCGGCCTATCTAATATGGCTTGGCGTGAAAATGTTGCTGTCACGGGGAGATCAGTTTGTCTCTGCCGAAAAGCAAGGCAACAAGAGCCTATCTGCCGTTTATTGGCAGGGTATGCTTGTGTCAGCACTGAACCCTAAAGTGGCTATATTCTTCCTGGCTTTTCTGCCGCAATTTATCGTAGAAGGCGCTGGCCCAGCAGAAGCTCAGCTGTTATTACATGGAAGCCTGATTATTGTAGTGGCAGCAGGCATCGAGCCTCCTTTAGTAATTGCAGGTGCAAAATTGGGTGATTTGCTGAAGAGAAAACCACGCGTTGGCTTATGGATGGATAGAAGCCTTGGGGCACTTTTCATAGCTTTGGGGGCAAGGCTTGCTGCTAGTGCTAAGTAGGTGAAGTGTTTACTCCTGGCTTTCGAGAGTTAGGCACTTATTTCTATATAGCCCCGGGAGTTGATGATGTCCGCCTATGCTGTTGCTCTGATCCGCGAAACTCGATTCGATCTTGAGATTCAACAGTACTTAGAGCGCATTGATGAGACGCTCGCTCCTTTCTCGGGTAAATATCTTATTCACGGCGGGCCCTATACTCCACTCGAAGGTTCCTGGTCTGGCGATATGGTGGTCATTGAGTTCCCTACAATGGAACAAGCCCAAGAGTGGTACGACTCGGCTGCTTATAAAGCGATTCGCCCATTGCGTATTCGGCATACCGAGGGCGATGTGCTGTTGGTTCAGGGCGTTCCAGAAGGCCATAAAGGTGCGGACATCCTGTGCTAGCGATCTCCGCACCGAACAAGCTGGTTATTTATGACCTTAGTGCCTTTTCCTCTATTTAGGCCGATTCGGCTACTGGTGCGACTTTGAACGCCTCCTGTAATTCATCGACCAGAGCTTCAACTTTGCGTAATGCCTCAGCTACCGACTTAGCCAACACCTCCCCACCCACTTCCTGCCCTTCAATGGCAATGTAGTGAAGGCGGGTAATCCCAATAAACTCCAGCGCCGTGGCTAGGTTAGGTTCTAAATGGTTCATATGCGACATTTCACCGCCAGGGTCAAAGCCGATACCACCCCTGGCCGTAAGAATAACCGCATGCCTTGGCCGATCTGTTAGTTTCGGAACGTAAGGGTCGGTTGGGTTGCTCGCATCGATTTCCACTGTCCTGCCAGCGCGTACCACTTGGTCGACCCATGCTTTAAGGGGGGCAGGCATGCCGAAATTGTAGAGTGGCGTGCCGATCACGAGAATGTCCGATGCAATCAGTTCATCTACCAATAGATCGCTTTCTGCTAGCGCGTTTTTCATCCAAGGCTCTAGATGTTCCTCAGGCGTAAAGGCGGATGCAACCCAGTCATGGTTGATAAAAGAGGGTGGATATTGACCTATATCCCGGTAGGTGACGGTGTCTTGAGGACGGCTGGATTGCCACCGATTTATAAAGTGGTGAGTCAGGTGACGGCTGTGGGATCCGTGCTCGTCTTTTCCCGCTATACCGGGGCGGGCGCTAGCGTCTAGTTGCAAGATGTGTGTCATGGCCATCTCCTTTTTGAGATAAATTCATCTATGATTAACAACAGACTTAGCGTAGGTCTTTATTAATGGGCCAAACAAACGATCTTTTCTTGCCTTGATAGATGAGCAAAACTCATTCATGAGCCATCGACAATTACCCTCACTTTCGGCACTTCGCGCTTTCGAAGCTGCTGCTCGCCATGAAAGCGCCAAGCAGGCAGCCCAGGAGCTTTCCGTTACCGCAACTGCCATCAGTCACCAGATTAGGGGACTTGAGGAGTCGCTGGGTATTTCTCTATTTGTGCGTAAGCCCCGTCAGTTGGAACTAACATCTCAGGGTCGCGAGCTGTTACAGGTACTGGAAACCGCATTTGATAGCATTAACACTGTTGTCGAGGGGCTGAGTGCTTTACCAGTTCGCCAAACCGTCACCCTTTCAACGACGCCAGCGGTTGCGGTGCGCTGGTTGCTGCCATGGGTATGTTTGCTGCGCGACTCTCATCCGGATATTGATCTGCGCGTTCATGCTTCACATGAGCCAGTAGCGCTCGATGGGGTAACCGCCGATATTGCCATTCGTTATGGCGATGGCCGTTGGCCAGGGCTGGTAGCGGAAAAACTGTTTGATAACACCTTCATCCCAACCTGCAGCCCACGCCTTGGCTTGCACGATGTAACACAGCTACCGGCGCACCCGCTGATTCACTTTCGCAATCAAGGGGCGGTATCTTCGCCGTTGGATTGGGCTGTTTGGCAGAAATTGGCAAAAGTGCCCGGTTTGGACGTGAGTGCCGGCCTGGTATTTTCAGATGAGACCCACGCTATTTCGGCCGCCATCGGTGAGCAAGGGGTGGCGCTGATGAGCCGGCAGTTGATTAAGGATGAGCTGGAGGAAGGGCGCTTGGTGCAGCCTTTCGGGCCGGAATTTGAAGGCAAACCGTTTTATCTGGTCTACCCAGAAAGCCGACGGCATGATCCGACGATACTGGCTATTCGGGAGTGGGTGTTGGCGGTGCCAGGCGGGCTATGCACGTTATCGCGGTGACAGTGTGAACGGGGGGCCCTTAGCGCAGTCGCCATGCTTTAATTCTCCAGAGAGGGGAAGGAAGCATGGCGAACAAACCAGTTATTTAGCTGCTGAAAGGTATCCAAATTTCACGCTGGCTCTAACTGCGGTAAATGGCGAGCTATTTCTTCCAGGTGCACATGTCCCGTACCGCAGCAGCCGCCCCAGATGTCCATGTGAGGATAACGGCGACCAACATCTGCCATTAACTCGCCCAGCTCCTTCGGATCGCCTTCTTCGAGATGTCCAAGCTTGCACAGTGAAATCTTGTCCATCTTGGCCGCGTTTGGTCGAATCGAGCGAATTCGACGTATCCACTCTCCACCATCCAGTGCCGGTTCAAACTCATACGGGTGTGAGCAGTTCAGCGAATAGAATGCCGGGGAGCTCTCTGTTGCCGCATCAACGATGGCTATAGCCTCAGCGAGTGAAACCCCACTCTTTAGGCGGTGAGATGAGTCCAGCGTAAATGATATAGCCACCGGCAACCCGATATGTTGTGCAGCTCGGATAACACCTATTGCTTCAACAGGATTGTTAAATGTGACTGCCCACGCCAGATCTACCTTCGCACGCTTCAATGTTTCCAGCTGGACGCTGTGATAGTCCTCGGCTTCCTCAGCCGTCATGTTACGGTTGAGGCCATAGGCATCTCCCCGTGGCCCTACATAGCCGCTGAACAATGCTAGTGGAATATCTTCCCTATATTCAGCTGCGACGTCGCGTAGAAATTGGATTGAGTGCAGATTGGCTTCGGCGAGGGCCGCGGGTGAATAGCCAAGCTTTGCGCCCCAATCTGGACTCGCGCGGTAATCAAAGCCGCCGATCAGAGCAGAACGCTTGTGACTGGCTACCACATCTAAATAGCGACGGTACATCCCACGTATGGCCTGGGCAGCATCGCTTTTTTCTAGAAGTGGGAACATAGCAAATTCAGGTAAATCGAACCCCCATTTATACATAATTTCAGTTTCGATTCCGCCTTCAGTGAGAAAGTAGCGGCCAGGGATGGGCTCAGGAAATGACGTTGTTTTCATTGGTTATCTCCGATTGGTAATGGCGTTAATGAATTGCGCTATTATTTTCAAGGAGACACTTGTCCCCATGTCCTGAAAATAGCTGAGCCACCCCAGCGGCGATAGGCTACTTGAGGGCAGGTATTTTTATTTTAAAAATATTATTATTTTCAATTGGTTAAGATGGAATTTGTGAGATGGTGAGTATTAGTGAGAGCGACAACTGTACTCGCGGTACAGTCGCGAATCGGGAGGTGGCGAATGTCTAGAGTCAGATCAAAACGTGAGTTGATTCTTGATATAGCCCAGGCAGGTATTCTGTCTAAAGGGTTCGGGGCTACGTCGATTGACGAAATTATTGCTGAAGCGGAAATAACCAAAAGCGGCTTTTTCTACCATTTTAAGGACAAGAACGAACTCGCTCGAGCTCTCCTGCAACGCTACCTTGATACTGAAGAGGCTATTTTGGATGATGTTTTTAGTCGAGCACGTGAATTGCACGACGATCCCTTACATGCTTTCCTCATAGGGCTGAAATTGCTGGCGGAAATGATGATGGATCTCCCCAAGGGACATCCGGGATGTCTGGTGGCAACAGTCGCGTATTCCGAGAGAATGTTCGACCGCAATGTTAGGACGCTCAATCAGCAGGCCATCTTGGTCTGGCGAAAACGCTTTCTGGTTATATTGCAGGAGATAGCGGCGATCTATCCCCCTCGGGATGACGTCGATCTCAGAGCGGTCGCAGACATGATATCAAGCACTGTTGAGGGTGGGATCGTTCTATCGAGAGCGGTTGGCGAGCCTAAGGTGCTAAGCGAGCAGATTATCCTTTTACGCTCTTACATCAAGCTGCTCTTTAATCGTTCCTCCTGATAAGAGCCGATACGCTCAGGCAGCCATGTGTGATCCTGCCAGGATAATTTTTCAATTGCCCGCTCGCTGTTTAACGACTGTTTAACTGGCCGACTTAACAATGCCACCTTTAGCTTGTTTTCTTCCTGGCTGCGGTACTTTTCCTTTTCGTATAGCTCTTTCTCGGCTTACTTGTGCGCTTCGCTGGCGAGCCAGTTTCACCCCCGGCGGCCTGCAGGCTTTGTCTTAACTTTGCCGCATCACTGTGAGTGAGCAAACCGCGTAAATCATCCAGTAACGCCTGCTGAAAGGCACCGGGGTCGTCCTGCTGTTCGGAAATCGCCCGCAGGCGCTGCTCCCATAGCGCGGTGCGTTCAGGCGTGCTGACAGCGCTGGGCAGGGCGGCGATCAGGGCGGTGCCCAGCTTGGTGGCGCGCAGGGCTTTTTGTTGGCGAACCAGGTAGCCGCGCTGTACCAGGGTTTCGATAATGCCCGCACGGGTGGCTTCGGTGCCCAGGCCGTCGGTATCGCGAAGCGTACGACGCACTTCCGGGTCATCCACGTAGCGGCCGATGTTCATCATGGCCTTGATCAGGCTGGCATCGGTGAACGGTTCCGGTGGACGGGTCTCTTTCTCTTCAACGCCTGCGCCAAGAGCCTGGCAGGTCTCGCCTTGGGTGAGTGGTGGCAGCGGCGGGGTTTCATCGCGGGTCGTGAAGAGCGGCTTCCAACCTGGGTCGAGAATGCTTTGCCCGCGGGCACGGAAGGCTTCATTCAGAAGCGTAAACTCTGCTTTGACTTCGAAAGTGCGAAGCGGACGATAGAACTGCGCCATCACGTTGCGCACGATCAATCTAAAAACATGGCCTTCGGTAGCGGAGAGCTGGCTGAAATCTGCCGGTTTGCCGGTGGGGGCGATCGCATGGTGTGCGCCCACCTGTTTATCGTTCCACGCCTTGGAACGAAGGGTGAAGTCTGCGCCCTTCAGCCACTGCTGAAGGGCTTCATCGTTTTGGCAGGCGCTGGTCAGGCTGCGTTGGGCAAGCTGAAGGTGCTCTTCCGGCAGGTAGCGGCAGTCTGAGCGAGGGTAGGTAATCAGTTTGTGGCGCTCATATAGCCGTTGGCAAATATCCAACACCATTTGCGCGGAAAGCCCATGGCGGCGGGCGGCGTCTACCTGGAGGGCAGAGAGGGAGTAGGGCAGCGGCGGTGCCTGGCGTTTCTCCTGCTGGTCGAGTTTGGTCAGTTGGCCGGATGCGCCGGGTAACTGTGCCGCGAGGGCATCCGCGGGGGCGCGATCAATCAAGCGGCCTTGATCATCGAGAGGTTGGTGCTCTTGGGGCGCCCACCAAGCACGCAGTTGGCCCTGGGCAACCTTGAGATCCACCCACAGCGGATAGAACGGGTGGGGCACAAAATCACGGATGGCGTTATCGCGGCGCACGATTAATCCCAATACCGGGGTTTGCACACGGCCGACAGAAAGCACACCATCGTGCCCCGCCTGGCGGCCGGTGAGTGTCCATGCACGGGTTAGGTTGATGCCATACAGCCAGTCGGCACGGGAACGTGCCTGGGCTGCTAGAAAGAGCGGCTGGTACTCAGTGTTGGAGCTTAGCTTGGTAAGCGCCCGGCTGACGGCGGGCTTGTTAAGGTCGCTAATCAGCAGCCGTTGCACCGGGCCGCGATACTTCATGTACTCGATGACTTCTTGCACTAACAGCTGGCCCTCGCGGTCGGGGTCGCCAGCGTGTACCACATCGGTGGCCTGTTTGATCAGTTTGCGAATCACCGCCAGTTGGCCGCGTGCTTTAGAACGAGGCATCAATTTCCATTGGTGCGGCACAATCGGGAGGCGGTCTAAACGCCACTGTTTATCGGCGGGATCGTAGGCCTCCGGCGGCGCTTGCTCTAGTAAATGCCCCAGGCACCAGGTGACCGTGGTGTCACCACATACCACCGCGCCTTCCTGGCGTCGGCTAGTGCCCGGTAATGCCTCGGCAATGGCTTGGGCGAGGCTGGGTTTTTCGGCAATTATCAGGCGCATAGCAGCAAAGCCTTCATCGTATCCTTTGATGGTGCCTATGGTAGCAGACGCTTTCACGGTTAGTGACTGACATTGGTGAGTGGAGCAGGAAGGCAGTAGAGTGATGCGATAAATTGCCAATGCTGTTAAGTTGTACAAAGTTTGTATAAATAATTGGCTGTAATGACACTGCGTTGGAACATCGGGATGGTTATTAAAGGGGTATAAGCATGCGTGAACAGGGCAGAACACGACGTTTGATGGGGTTGGGCGCACGCACCGGTGGGGCGTTGCTGAAAACCCGCTTGGGCGGTCAGGCGGATTGGCGCGCCCTGGGCGAAGCGTTGTTTGAAGGGCTTTCAGAGCTTAAAGGTCCGGCCATGAAACTTGCGCAAATCATGTCTCAATGGGATGACTTATTGCCTCCGGATCTTGCTGAGGAGTTAGCTCGCCTTCAGCGCCAAGCCGAACCCATGCCGTGGCCGCGGATTCGAGAAGCGTTGATACTGCAGTATGGCGATCTCGACTACTACTTCAGCGAAATCGAGGAGCGGCCGTTTGCCAGTGCCTCCATGGGGCAGGTGCATCGTGCCACCACCCACGAGGGCGAAACGGTGGTGCTCAAGGTGCAGTATCCGGGCCTTGCCGATGTATTAGAGAGTGATTTGGTTCAGGTGCGACGCATTATGCGGTTAGGCCGTTGGTTTAAGGTTCCCCAGGCGCGGTTGGATGCCCTGTTTGATGAGCTCGCCGAAAGCCTGAGGGGCGAGTTGGATTATCACGCTGAAGCCGATGCCTTGGCCCGTTACCGTGAACGTTATAAAGATGACCCGCGGCTCGTCATTCCCGAGCCGCTGCTGGCGCTTTCCGGGCAACACGTGTTGGCTATGCGTTTTGTCGACGGCACGCCGTTGCGAGAGCTGGCTGATGCCGATGATGCAACGCGCCAAGGCATTGCCAAAACATTAGCCGACTGGATTACCCAGGAGCTATTTACCTACGGCGAACTGCACGCTGACCCGCATGCGGGTAACTTCGCTGCCGATGCCCAAGGGCGACTGGTTATTTACGATTTAGGCGCGGTGATCGCCGTGCCGGAGGCACGCATCAAAGCGATGATGCAACTGCTTGATGCCACGTTAAAGCATGATCCCATGGGCATGGATGAGGCGTTGATGCAGATGGGCGGTCGCCAGGGGCAGGGCGCGCCGTTAGCGCTCTATCGCGAATCGGCGGAGTGTATCGCGCCGCTGTTCGCACCGGGTGAGCAGGATTTCAGCGACGTGCGTGTTCACCGTCGTTTACGCGAGCTCACGCCCAAGGTGTGGGCGGCCATGGACCGCCTGCAACCCCCAGCGGACACACTGCTACTGTCACGCGCACTCAACGGTCACTACTGGAATCTAGTGCGCTTAGGCGCGCGATTGGATATGAATGAGCGTACGACCCCATTGTTACAACGGGCCCATTGACGATAAACCGATTGCCGCTGCGGGGGCGTCGGCCTTCGTGATAAACTATGCCGCTTTCATTTTAGACATCGATTACGGGTCATCGTAAAACACAGTGGAGACGGCAATGCTGGCGGTATGGGTCGATCAACTGCTGGGATTTGCCTCCGGGGCACTCTCGGCAATTAGGCAACAAGAACACTATCCGGACTTCATGACCTGGGTGCGCGCCAAAGGTGCGGACTCATTCGAAGGCGATGTGGCAATGGCTCAGGCATTGGCGCCCGTGCTGTGGTCGCAAACGCCGCTGGAGCGGCTCGATTTTGCCTGTGAACCGCTCGCTACACCGGGGCGTAATGAGCCTTGCTGGTGTGACTCTGGGCGAAAGTTCAAGCAGTGCTGCTACAAGATTGAATTTCCCACCGATATCCCTGATCAGATGATGTGGATGCTGTCGCTCCGTGAGTGGAAAGGCGCCACCCTGAAAGCTGCATTAGATAGCCAGCAAGCGCCTCCTCAAGCGCTGCTTGAAGCTGGGCTAATCGCCGCTGAAAGCGGCCAAACAGGCCGCGCGATGCAAATTCTTGAATCGCTGTTCGACGGTAGCGACTGGTCACGGCTGCCGGAGCAGGCGGAACCCGCGTTTGAAATTCTCCTGGATATTTATCAAGAGCGTGGCTTCACCCGCAAGCGCGCCGATCTACTCGACGAAGTGATGGAGCGCGGGCCGCTGTTCTTACGCGGTGTTGCCCTTGAACGACTGTGCTTGATGCACCTCGATAACGATGATCTGGATAGCGCTCGCGGGGCATTCGTTAAAGCCCAGCAGGCGCTGCCTGACTCGCCGACCTTGGCTTACATTGAAGCCATGCTCCTGCTGCATGAAGGCCACGAGCAGGAAGCCAAAGAGCGCGCCAACTTCTGGTATCGCCGCCTGGTTCGCCAAGGCGAACTGGATGAAGATCAATTGGAGTTTCTAGCCGCGCTGGCCGATAACCCCGGCGCGACGCTGGCTGATCAACTGCTTAGCGCAGAAGAAGATCTCGCCACACCGCTTGTGGCGCTTCAAGCGCTACTGGCCGCGCTGCCTACCGCGCCTAAAATCGATGTCAGCGCCGACCCTGACAGTGGCCGTCTGCTGTATAACACTAGCGCCCGGGAAGCCACGCTGTTTGCCGGCTGGCATGAGCAGTTTCAGGTGTTAGTGGATGAAGACGTCGCGCTGGGTTTTCGCGATGACCCATGGGGTAACGCCATCGAGTGGATGTCGGCGCTGTGCGCGCACCCGGAGTGGCTGGACGCCCCGCAGGTAGTGCAAGACTTAACGCTGGCACTGACTAGCCGCTTTGGCAGCCTGCCGTGGATGGCGCCAAGCCTCTTGCAGCCGCTAGCACTGCGCCTTTCGCGCTGGTTGGAGCAAGCCCGCGCCGAAGGCGACGGTAACCTATGCTGGGACGATGCCAACAACGCTATGCTTCTACGCACGGGTTTGGCGCTGGTAGTGGGTATGGAGCGCGGCGCGCGTCAGCACTCTCGGGAGTTAGCCGAAGAGCTACTGTTGATCGATCAGGAAGATAGTTTAGGGCTACGCGAGCTGGTGCTGGATCAACTGTTGCGCGATGACCGCAACGAAGAAGCGCTGGCGTTAGCCGAAGAGAATGACGACGATGGCTCGTTGGTGCTGGGGCTTTTAATGGGTAAAACCCTGGCGCTCTATCGGTTAGAGCAGCATGAGGCAGCAGAAGCCGCCCTTGGTGATGTGCTTGGCCATAACCGCTACGCGTTAGAGCTACTTTGCGCAGAGAGCCCGCGGCCTTCCATGCCTCACCCCGATGGCCAGGTTGACCCCGGCTCACGGGCGGAAGCGTGGCAGTACCGCACCTTGATGCGCGATCAGTGGCGCACTACGCCAGGGGCCTTGGCTTGGCTCGAAATGCACCGTTAGCCTAAACCTTCAAGCCTCTTTAAGCAGGCTTGGGGGTCGGCACTAACTGCTTGTCTCGGCTGATCCAAATCGCCAAGACAATGGCGGGTAGACCTAATAATGTTGCGATGACAAAGAAGCTTGGGTAGCCCTGAGAAGTAACAACCAGCCCGCCGAATCCGCTCAAAAACTTTCCTGGTAGTGTCATTAGCGATGAGAACAGCGCGTACTGCGTTGCGGTATAGGCGCGTGATGTGAGGCTGGAAAGGAAGGCGATAAACACCGCGCTGGCTAAACCGTTGGCGAGGTTATCGCCAATAATCGTGACTACCAGCATCGGTAGCTGATTTCCCACGATAGCCAGTAAGGCAAACAGCAAGTTGGTTACCATCACCAACCCAGCGCCAAAGATCAGCAAAGGGCCGATACCGTAGCGCGCGACGAAAAGCCCACCTAAAATGCCGCCGGCAATACTCATGGCAATACCAAATATATTGGTCACGTTAGCAATCTCTGCCAGCGAAAATCCCAGATCGATATAGAGTGGATTGGCCATTGAGGCCATGGCCAAATCACTAATTCTAAACACCGCGATAAACACCAAAATCCCCAGCGCTTTTACACCATAGCGGCTGAAGAAGTCAGTGAATGGGCAGACCAACGCGCCAATGCTCCAGGCCCCGAGGCGGCGTATGATTTTCGGTTTGCCGCGGCTGGCGCGAATAAATGCCCGAACCTTGGGCTCATGAATAAGCTGAATGGAGAGCGAAGCCCGCTTGGGTTCCGGGCGCAGCAATACCGTCAGTGCGC
The DNA here is from genome assembly GCF_059448525.1 of Vreelandella sp. ssv. NCBI lineage: Bacteria > Pseudomonadati > Pseudomonadota > Gammaproteobacteria > Oceanospirillales > Halomonadaceae > Vreelandella > Vreelandella sp. ssv. Next base: position 1,733,232 of record NZ_CM182545.1, read on the forward strand.
CAATGCTCATTAGCGCCGCCATGCTGAGGTAGGCAACGTTCCACGACGCGGAAGCGGCGATATAGAGCGCTCCAGCGCCAGCAGCCAGTAAGCCGCCGCGATAGCCAATAATATAAGTCGAAGCCATGGCAGCCTGAACATTGTCGTCGGCGGATTCAATCCGGTAGGCGTCAATCGCAATATCTTGCGTTGCTGAGCCAAAGGCGACCAGCAGAGCAAATAGGGCGACCCACCCCAGGTTGCCAACAGGGCTTAAACCGGCCAGTCCTACCAGCCCAGCGGCAATCGTCCCCTGCGCTAACAGCATCCAGCCGCGGCGTTGACCAAACGCGCGGGTCAACAGTGGTAGTGCTAATCGGTCAACCACCGGCGCCCAGAAAAACTTGATTGAGTAGAGCATGCCAATCCAGGCAAAAAAGCCGATGGCTGCGACTTCGACACCATCACTGCGCAGCCAAGCGGAGAGCGTGGAAAATACCAGCAGAAACGGTAGGCCTGCAGAAAACCCCAAAAACAGCATGGTAATAACGGGCGCACGGCAATAAATAGCCAGTGCAGCAAGCCAACTGCGCTGGGGGGGGGGGGTTAACATTAAACGCTACTCCTGGTGGAAAGACGCTGGCAACGGCCAAGTGATAAACTGATGCAGTGTTCTATTACAAAGTTCTATTACAAAGTTCTATTACAAAGCCGACAGCTTACCGGAGAGGAGTTTTCCATGTCGATTACGGCGCATCAGGTAGTTACCTTGCACTATGTCCTCAGCGACGTGCTCAACGATGGCAGCAAGCAGGTATTGGATGACTCCCAGGCGCGCAATAAGCCGTTGGAGTACTTGCATGGGCACGACAATATTTTACCTGGGCTGGAGAGTGCGTTAGTGGGCCAAACCGTTGGCGCCGAGCTGAGCGTTCAAATCATGCCTGCGGATGCCTACGGTGTGCGCAACGAGGCGCTGATTCAAGAAGTAAGTCGCGGCTCTTTTGGTAACGCAGAATTGACGCCTGGCAGCCGCTTTCAAACCGAAGGTGAAGCGGGGCCGCAAATTGTCACCGTCCTGGAAATCAATGGCGATCGGGTTACTGTGGATACCAACCACCCGCTGGCAGGCCGCACACTGAATTATAAAGTGACTATTTTAGACGTGCGCGAAGCTACCCGAGCAGAGTTAGCCAAAGGTCACCCGTTACCACCAGGAACCGAGCATAGCAAAGTGGAAGACCGCAAGGTTCTGTAACCTTCATAGTCCCAAAAATTGATCGGTATCAATTTCTTATCTAACCGCTATCCCCGGCCCCCGTAACTTGACCTGGATCAGCATTCTTCCGCCATTGAGTGACTAGTATCAACGCATACATCACGGCGGGAGGATTCACCATGTATTGGGATGACACAATTGTTTTCGGCTTGGCCACCGTCGCGTTAGTTATCGCTTTTATGGTGGGCTGGGTCGGCTTCGTGATTCGCGATCATCTGCGTAAAGATGAGCGCAAAAAGTAGTTTTTCCCGTTCTTGTAAACCTTGTCAGGGGAGGGGGTTTGCTAATTTAGTAAACTTCCTTTTGCCAGCCCATATTGGGCTGGCTTTTTTATCTGTTAAATAGCGAAAAGTTGCTAAACACTTAGTAAGTTGAAAGCATCTAGTGTGCGTTGAAGAGCAATGCAGGTCGTGCTCTGGTAAAGTTCGTTGAAGGAATGAACTCACCAGGAAGCTTAACCATGTACGCAATAGCCTTACATCGCAGCTCATGGGTTCGCGCACGTGATCGGTTAGCGCGCGTGTTGATAATAGTAAGCATAACTCTCCCTACGGCGGCCTTTGCCCAGGCGCTCAACATCATCAACGGCGATGTTACGGAAAAGATCGCTTTAAGTGATTTGCGCGCTATCTCAGACACCACGTTTACTCTCTATGACCCCTACCAAGGGCGCGATGTAGAAATGCAGGGTGTGGCGTTCCGTAGCTTTTTGATCGATCAGTTTGGCGCGATACCGCCAGCGCTGCACTTTGTCGCCTGGGACGATTATGAAGTTACCCTGGAAGGGTGGGATAACCCCAGCTGGTATTTAATTACAACAGAAGATGGCGACCCGCTAACTATTCGTACACGAGGCCCCGTTCGGTTAGTTGAGCGTGATTATAATGAGCAGGGCGATCGCGATGTTGAGAACCTTCGTGACTTCAACGACTGGATCTGGATGATTCGTAGCATAGAGGCGAAGTGGTGACATCCAAAATCAAGCCTGCTGTTCAGCCATCCATGCAGCCGCGTACTATTGAGCGTCAATATCGCTATTTAACCTGGCTGTCACTGAGTTTGATGAGTTTTTTAGGACTGATGGTGTTGATTGTCTATGAGTCGCGCTGGGTCTACCCTGAAATACAGGCTTACTTCAGCCAGACCGGTAGTTTGACAGGTCAGCAATTGTCGACCCGTTCGCGTATTTATCTGCAAAATGCCCAGTCCGAGCTATTGAACGACCAGTCTGAGCAGGCGGCCATTGAGGCTGCTCTTATTAACATCGAACTCGCTTATGGACTATTCGATGTTCACGTCTATCGACGCCAATATGAGTGCGCCGAGCCAAGTCTGAGGGATATAAATCGCCTGGTAGAGTGGTTGGAGCTGGGGGAAATTGATCGCGTCGCGGCGGTAGGTGAGCTGTTCGGGCCCATTCAGTGCTTGACACATATTGAGATGAGCCAGCTAGACCGCCGCGGGATGGCAATTAATGATTTTTCAGAAAGCACCCGCCAGCATAATCAAGTACTAACGTATTCCAGCCTGTTGATTTTTATCATGGGGCTAGTGTTTTGGTGGCTGCATGAGCGTCAACTACGCCGCACCGATTATGCTACGCAAGAAACATTTGAGTGGATGCAGCGTGCTATGCGCGACCCGTTAACCGGCATTGGTAATCGTAGTGCCTTGCACCAGGATGTGTTGGCGAAACAGCATCAGTTGCTGGGGCTCATTCTGGTCGATATTGATTTTTTCAAGCAGTACAACGATGCCTATGGGCACCCACAAGGCGATACACTTTTACGCCAACTGGCGACACTAATAGGTCAAACGCTCAATGATGACGCACAGCTCTACCGCCTGGGAGGCGATGAGTTCGCAGCGTTAATTCACTGTCCTGACACCGAAACGCTGAAAAACTACTGCCGCCAGTTGATTCAAGGGTTGCGTGAAGCAGGTTTTTCTCACCCCGCCCACCCTGACAAAAAAGGCGTGACCCTGAGCGTAGGCGGGAGCCGTTTTGTAGCTGGTGAACATGCCTTCGCCCAAGCGTACGAAGCCGCAGATAAAGCGCTCTACCGGGTCAAAGCGGCGGGGCGTGATGGCTGGCAGGTTACTGAAGACGCATAACCTCTGCATACATAGGGGCTAGTCTACCCAGCAGTTCGTTTCGTGCGCCAAGACCAATACTTTCTTCCTGCATAGCGGCATCAAGATGCTCCACTAGGCGATTAAAGTGTACGTCTGTCAGCCCCATGTTTTGATGAGCACGATCCATCGGCGGACCTCCATAGTGGCAGGGACCATCGCTAACATCGCAAAGCTTGCTGGCCAGTGAGTCAGCAAAAAAAACAATATTCGTGTTAGCGAAAAAGCCCACCATATCGTCGTCATCTGCAATTCGGTACAGAAAATTTTCAACAACCGCATCAATAGTGGTTTCTCCGCCCAGCCGCTCGTAGAGCGTCGTAGGTGTGGAGTGATAAGCACAGCCTGCCTGCGTCAAGACGACGGCTAGAAAAGAGAGCGCAATTAAACAGCGTCGCGCGGGGTCAAGTTTGTGAGGAAAGGTCATAGCGCTCCGCTTAGAAAGCTGCCTGAAGGGAAAGATAGCCGCCGCGCTGTGAGGTTAGACCGGCAATGTCGCCTAAATCTAGCCATGCGCCCGTTAGCGATAAGTGCTTATTGAAGAAGTAGGCGCTGTAGAGGCTTTGCCAATCGTCTTCTCTCGCTACGCTTAAATTATTGGGTTTCTGGCGATATTCGGTTCCGACAACCCATTGCGGGGTAATAAAAATGCCCACACTGCCCTCGCCAACCCAGGAGCGGCTACCTTGATCGCCGCCAAAGCCTAGCAGGCCACCCTGGTTGGCATCGGTGTTACGCAGGGTAGCGTTAAGCAGCACATTGCGACCCGCAAACGCACTAAACAGTAGCTTGCTGACGCTAAGATACATATCGGTACCGCGCGTATCATCGGCGCCCAGGGCGGTGGGAATAGTGCCATCCACCAATCGCTTATACTGTACTCCCGCACTCCAAATGCCCCAGGGGTGGTAGAGCACATCGCCGAGTATTCGTACTTTGGCGCCGTAAATATCCTGGCCTAGCTCGCCACCCAGGGTTTCTAAATCAAGCGTTTGTCGAGCCACTGAGACTTCAACACGATCCGCAATATTCAGGCTGGCGCCAGTCACTGTCAGCCGATAGTCGTCTACCCAGGCGCGAGTAGCGCTAGCGGTCACGCCTACCTCCTGCTCGCTGACAGTACCGGATAGCATTGCCCAGGGTGACAACCCGCCGCCTGCTGCGCCCTCTATCGCACTGACCCCGCCGGTACCTAAAATACGGCTGCCGGCGAGGGTTGGCATTGCTGCGAACGCCAAACAAGTGGCAATACAGACGGCCATAAGATGGTGAATCCAGCCCTTCCATAAGGGCCGGGGTAGAAAGGGCTGATGCGGCGAATGGGGGTGGCGTAACGTCATGGTGTTCTCTAGTTAGTTCTCTCATGGCGATATAGCGGGGCGGGGAAGTACCAGCGGCGCGAAATTGTCCAGCCAGTCGATAAGCGCGTCACTGGGCATCGGTTTGGCAATCCAGTACCCCTGTAAATAGTCACATCCGAGCTTACTTAACAGCTCGGCGCTGGCGTGATTTTCTACACCTTCAGCGACCAAGCGAAGCCCTAAGCTGTGCCCCATCTCTATGGTTGAGCGGACGATCGTGAAATCATCTTTTTGGGAATCAATGGCCAGTACAAATGACTTGTCGATCTTGAGTTCATCAACCGGCAGGCGTTTGATTTGTGCCAGCGAGGAGTAGCCGGTGCCGTAGTCGTCTATCGCGATTCGCAGCCCCAGGCGGTTAAGTTCCAACAGTGTCGCCATGGCCGCATCAACATCTTGCATCACCGCACTTTCAGTGACTTCCAGGCTCAGCTGTTCTGGTGTGAGCTGGTAACGAGCCAGGAGGTCCGCTAGGTGGGTGGCTAATTGCGGATCCACCACATCACTGGCAGATAGGTTAACGGCTACGGATAGGTAATAACCACGCTGCTGCCACATCTGCAGCTGGGCACAAACGTGGGTTAGCATCCACTGGCTGAGCATCCGAATATTGCCCGAGCGTTCGGCTAACCCTATAAATTCATCCGGCGGTACAAATCCCAGTGACGGGTGACGCCAGCGCATTAACGCTTCGAACTGATTCACTAATCCGGTGCGGCTATTTACCTTGGGTTGATACGCCATCCACAGCTCGCTATTGTCGACGGCATCCTGTAGATCACGAATAAGCGTCAGCTGGCGCAAATGATGCTCGTCTTGTCCTTCCAGGTAGTGTTGATGTGAATGACGATGTCGGCGCGCCATGTCTAACGCGATATCGGCACGGCGCAATAAGAGTTGAGGACTATCACCATGATCAGGGTAGTTGGTTTCACCCGCTGAAAGGGAAGGGGTAATAGGTGATTTATCCAGGTCAATAAGCTGGCTTAGGAGGCTAAACAGCTGAGTGCGGCAACCAAGGCTAATGCTCGGCTGTTTGACGAGTAGCAGCAGCTCATCGCCGTCCAGCCGATAGGCTTTGTTCTCAGGTGCAGGCAAATGCTGTAAACGCTTGGCCAGCGTGACCAGCATATGATCCCCCAGCGCGTAGCCAAAGGTGTCATTAATATCGCGAAAATTATTTATCGCTAGGCGTAGTAAGGTAAAGGGTTCGCCCTTTTGGATTAAAAGACGGATATCTTCCTGGGCGCTGATTCGATTGGGTAGATCGGTCAGTAAATCGTGTCGGGACTGGTGATGGAGTATGGCCTCGCGTTGCGCGATATCGTTTTGCATGGAGAGTAGTGTCGAGGCTAAAAGTCCTGTTTCACTGCGCTCAGCGCCAATAGGCAAGTGGGTGACTCGCTCGCCTTGACCAATCCGCTGTGCCGCATTAGCGAGTACCATTAGCGGTTTGCTCATGCTCCGCGCGCTCCACATGGCAACCAATATGGTAAACAGCAGGATTAATGCAACGATACCCAGCAACTGCCACTGCAATGAACGGTAGGCACCCAGTAGATCGTTACGGGAAAGTTGCAGTAGTGCGTAGGTTTGATTGGTATCGTCAGCATAGAGCGAGCTGGCATAGGAGAGGTATTCAGCATCGGGCGTCATTTGGCTGCTGTAAGAGTATTCGCCTTTCATGAGCTCGTTGCTGCTGCCATTCATAAGCTGCATCGCTAATTGCTTACGGTGAGAGCTTGCAAGGTAGCTGATTTCACCGTTGTCCCGGTAGTTGACTACGCTGATATCCAGCCCTGTGAGCGATTTTATCTCCCCCGTTATCACTTCATTAATCAAAAAGCCCATACCCACCCAGCCAATCAAGTTGGGCGCACGCACGGGCAGCAGAGCAAACTCATACGGCTTATCTTCCGCAATCACAACGCCCACCGCGGAACCCTCTTGGCGTGCCCGCCGCAACAGCTGCGGGAATGGCATCGGGCTATTTTGCGCGTGGTGGCTGCTCGCCAAAATATTCCCATCGAGGCCGCTGAGAAGCACAATGTCTGCCTTTGCTCGATCACCATGGTTGGCCAGTACGGAGTAGAGAGTCTCGGTATCCTGGATGGAAACAGCGCTTTTAAAACCGAAGTCATCAGCTAGGATGGCGACGTTATTGGCTAACTGCTCACCGCGAGCACTCAGCAGTTGTGCCAACACATTGGCGCCCACTTCTAAACGCTGTGAACCTTTGGCAATGACGTCGTTTTGGGTCGCACGAAGAAACGCTGCCCCAGTGGCGAGTTGCGAGACAATCACCACTGTCAGCAGTACTAGCATCAGTCGCGTTCTAAAGCGCATAGCAACCTCATTAAGTGGCTGATCGCCATTTCCTGAACCCTGGCAGGGACTTAAGTGGCATCTTTAAATCGCTTCTGAAGGGGGGAGAGAGTTGGCTCGGGAGGGGGCAGCGCGTTGAGTTCTAATTGGACTTCCAGTTGGTCTGGCTCGCTAACGACGCCTTCCCACCAGACTTGCTGGCTGTCATCAAGGCGTGGATGCCAAACACGAATGCGATGCTGGCCAGGCGGTAAGGCAGGCAGGGTAAGCACACCCTCTCGGTCCGTTGTCGCTGCGTAAGGGGCGTTGCTAACCACAATAAATGCCTGCATATGGTCATGGATATTGCATCCCAGTACGACGACCCCTGCCTGTTCAAAATGAACGGGAGGGGGTGTTTCTTGTAGGTACAAATTCAAATCAAACGTTTTCGCCGATGAGAATGAATAAACGTGGTGGCGTGTGGTGTCCTGATTGGGAAATGCCACATAGCTGCCTGTGGGCACCGTTAGCACCCTGGGATGAAAGGCCGCATTGCGTTGAGAGATACTCTGTACTTGTGGCTGACTAGCCACTGCGGCTGTGTCGTAGTAGACCTCCACAACGGCATTCTCAAGCGGTAAGCCTTCGTCGCTGTTGACGGTGATCTGCGCAGCGTTAGAGGTGGTGCTAAAGAGTGTTATTGCCAGCCCAGCGAGCGCAGCGGTGTATGTGCTGATAAAACCACCATAAGGGCAACGTTGTATTGGCATTGGAGTCGGCATCTCACGTTGAGGGGGCATATTTGTCATTGGCAACGTGTTTTGCTGGCGCTGCGTTGAGGCTAATAATGAAAGGATTATGCAAGAAAGTCATGCTTTTGGCTTAACGGTAAGCCAACTCTTGCAAAAAAGAGTAAACAATGGGGAAAGCAGCCCTGATCAGTGGCGCTCTGTTGAAGCGGTGGTTAAAGTGAATACTGAGAAAACGGTGTTCGATAACTGCGGAGAAGTGATATGAGCACTCAGGATGACGTCACCACAATGCTAAAACAGCGGCGTTCACGCCGACAGGTATTGGCTAGCTTAGGGCTAGGTGCAGCGGCGCTTTATGTGGCTCCCACACTGCTTTCAACGGGTCAAGCTGAAGCCCATGAAAGAGGGCGCTCTCGCCCTAAGGGTCGGCACCAACATCAACATCATTCAAGGCGTGGTCATTCAAAGCCCAGCTTTTCACGGCCGGACCATTCAAGGCCCGGTTATTCCAGACCCAACTATGACCGGCCCGACTATTCCAGACCCGACTATGACCGGCCCAACTATTCCAGACCCAACTACGACCGGCCAGATTATTCTCAGCCTGAATATTCACGCAACGACTATTCGCGTCCTCAGCGGTATGACGAACGTCCACGTTGGGAGCGTGATGGAGTGATTGAGCTGCGTTTCAGCCGCCTACTTCCACGTGGCTGGTGAAGACGATGATGACGTCTGACGCCGAAGCCGTTGATTATGCGCTCACCGGACTGGGCCCGTGTATCCGTCTGGTGAATGCGCAGCCACTGCTGCCGGTTCTTCAGGCTGCCATGCCTGGCTGGCCGCTAACCCCGTGTCCGCCCCAGTCAAACAAGCCTGATATCTGTGTTTGGCAGCAGGAGTAGGGGTTTTGGCAGCAGGCACCGGCGTTGCCCAGTGGTATGTGGCTCGAAACCCCGGTAAGCACGGCGTGCAGCGTTATTGCAGATATGTCTGGGGCCTATTTGCGCCAGCATCCCGACTACATTGGATTGCACTGCGGTGCGGCTGAGATAGAGGGTCAATTAGTTATTTTTCCTGAGTCTCACCGTGCCGGTAAAAGTACGCTGACCTGTGCATTTGCTGCCGCTGGATACCGTGTTTTTGGTGATGATGTGGTGGCGCTAACGCCTCAAGGAAAGGGTGTTTCGCTGGGTGTCGCGCCACGCTTGCGCTTACCGCTTCCCACCACGATTGCAGACGAGCTGCAGGACTTTATTCATCGGCACAGAGGGCCGAGCGATGATCGCTATGGCTATGTCGCGTTGGACGAAACGTTGCTGGCCCGCCACGGAGAGCAGTGCCCGGTCGGTGCCATTATATTGATTGACCGTGATAACAGTGTTGCCAGCCCCCAGCTTACTTCACTGCAACATGGAGAAGGGTTATGGCAACTGTTAAAGCAGAATTTTGCCGACATGCTTTCCGACCAGGAACTGATTGATAAATTCTGGCCTCTGGTGCAGCGCATGCCCTGTTTCCTGCTGCGCTATGCAGATGCATACGAAGCCGCCGCGTTTGTAGGGCGCGAGCTAAAAGAGGCGCTTCACGCTCAGCCGGCTACTTACACATTGCCTTCAGGAGCGGCTGCAATGCCTGAGACTGTAGCGTTGGATCGAAACGACCAGCGTCACTGGCGAGCGCGTCCAACGGCGCACGAGTACCCTCTAGGCGATGAGCTATTCGTGATTGTGGAGGAGGGTGGCGAGATTCATCGTATGAACGTTACTAGCCGAGCGGCGTGGGCATTACTGCAGCATGAAGCACTGACCATCGAGGAGCTAAGCCAAACGCTAGTGGCATTTTTTATGCCCGTATCGCTTGAGCAGGTACGCAGCGATATGGCTGAGCTGCTGGGGCAGTTCTTAGCCGTGGGCTTAATTGAGCCAGCTGCGAACGCCTCTTAACGCGGTCTAGGCTGGCGCCAAGTATCTCGCCAGGCATGCATAACGCGTTCTGGATACCATGTTTCTCCCAAGCTGCCATTATATCGCGCCAAGGCACGAGTAAAGTCGCCACTCTCAATGGCTAGGTAGTGCGCCAGAATCGTACAGCCATAGCGTAGATTGCGCCGCGGGTGGGTGAGGTCGTCAATCGGTAACCCAAGCTCGCTGATCCAGAAAGGCATGATTTGCATCAAGCCAACAGCACCCGCCGATGAAATGGCATCGGCTTTGAACGCGCTTTCGACCTGAATTAAGGCTAAAACCAAATCCGGCGGCAAAGCTGCGAGCCTGGCTTCTTGGTAAATACGCGTGAGTAGCGTTTGACGTTGGGCCGCATCATCAATAAAACGCGCCAGTGGCGCATCCATTTGCATGCGCCACTGGCTGGCTGCCCACTGCTGTTGAGCGGTTTGATGCTGCTGGTTGGCCGATTCGAGGGTCGGGCGCAGGGCAGGTGGCAACGGCTGTGCTGCTAATGGCACAGCCGTTGCCAGCAAAAGCACGCTAAGCGTGATAGCAACGCTTGGCCGTCGTGCCGTTATTATCCACCGCGAGCCACATTTCATAGCCCGACGCGCAGTGGCAAACTTTGCCGCCTTAGCGGGACTTCTCACACAAAAAATCGATGATTTGATCGGCAGGCACCATCGTAGCTTCACTATCCCGGCGGCCTTTGTATTCCAGTTCACCGTTGTCTAAACCACGGTCACCAATCACCAGACGATGGGGTACGCCCATTAATTCCAGATCGGCAAACTTGACCCCAGGGCGGGTATCACGATCGTCCAGCAGTACGTCTAAGCCTGCAGCGGTTAGCGCTTGATAAAGACGTTCCGACTCCTCGCGAACACGTTGGGATTTGTGCGCATTCATTGGCACCAGCGCCACTTGGAAGGGTGCAATCGCATTGGGCCAGATAATACCGGATTCGTCGTGGTTCTGTTCAATAGCCGCGGCGACCACGCGGGTCACGCCGATACCGTAGCAACCCATCCACGGATGGCTGGTTTTGCCGTTGTCACCCAGCACGTTAGCGTTCATCGCCTGGGAGTACTTTTGACCAAGCTGGAAAACGTGACCGACTTCAATGCCGCGCTTGATGGAGAGCGTGCCTTGGCCATCGGGAGACGGATCGCCTTCAACGACATTACGTAAATCGGCAATCTCGGGCAGGGCCACATCGCGCTCCCAGTTAATACCGAAGTAGTGCTTGTCATCCACATTGGCACCGGCGCCAAAGTCACTCATCAATGCCACACTGCGGTCAATAATGACCGGCATTTTAAGACCGACCGGGCCTAGTGAGCCGGGACCGGCACCCACTGCTGCACGAATCTCTTCTTCACTGGCCATGGTTAGCGGCGCAGCGACGGTGGCCAAGTTTTCTGCCTTAACTTCGTTCAGCTCATGATCGCCTCGAATTAACAGCGCGATCAGTCCGCCTTCGGCTGCATGAACCATCAACGTTTTAACGGTTTTTTCAATCGGTAGCTCGAACTGTTCCACCAATGTAGCGATGGTTTTGGCATCAGGCGTATCGATCAGGCGCAGCTCTTCGCTGGGTTCGGCACGGGTTGCCTGGCTGCCAAGCGGAGCGGGTAACGCTTCGGCTTTCTCCATATTGGCCGCGTAATCGGAGGAGTTGGAGAACACGATATCGTCTTCACCGGAATCGGCGAGTACGTGGAATTCGTGAGAGCCGGTGCCGCCGATCGAGCCGTTATCAGCGATAACGGGACGAAAGTTAAGCCCTAAGCGCGTAAAAATGCGCGTGTAGGCATCATACATATCTTGATAGGTCTGCTTCAGAGACGCTTCATCCAGGTGGAAGGAGTAGGCGTCCTTCATAATGAACTCACGCGAGCGCATCACCCCAAAGCGTGGACGAATCTCATCGCGGAATTTGGTTTGAATCTGGTAGAAATTGACCGGCAGTTGCTTGTAGCTGGCAATCTCTTTACGCACTAGGTCGGTAATGACCTCTTCGTGGGTCGGGCCAACGCAGTAATCGCGGTCATGACGGTCTTTTAAACGTAACAGCTCCGGGCCGTACTGCTCCCAACGGCCAGACTCTTGCCATAGCTCCGCGGGTTGGACGGCGGGCATGAGCACTTCTTGAGCACCTGCGCGGTTCATCTCTTCGCGCACAATGGCTTCTACTTTACGCAACGTGCGCAGGCCAAGCGGCAGCCACGTATAAAGCCCTGACGTTAAACGACGAATCATACCGGCACGAAGCATTAGCTGGTGGCTAATGACTTCGGCATCGGCCGGAGTTTCTTTCAGAGTGGCAATCAATAATTGGCTGGCGCGCATGGGCGTGAGCATTCCTTGTGCTTAAAAGAAATCGTGCTTATAAAAAGCAAAGCGTAGAAAACGTAGCGCTAAACAACAGCGCGTTGGCTCCGTTAGCGTTGAATGGGGCCATTGTACGGCCTAGCGCTTAAAGCGGCAAAATAGTGCTTATCGTCAAATCATCTATGCTTTTGCAAGGCTGTGCTAAACTAGGTTGGTTTTGGGTGCGATGGTCGGTAATAACCAGACATGAAAATAATGCTTCAACACAATACGTTAGGCCGATTATCGTTACTATTCTGATTGAGGGAACCTTCATGCATCAAGCAGTTCGTCGCTGGTTGACAGGCGCCGTGGTTGGCGTTTCCATCGTGTCATTAAGTGGTTGCGGTACGCTTTTTCATCCTGAGCGCAAAGGCCAGTTGAGCGGTGATATTGACCCCGTTATCGCCATTGCCAATGGAGTGGGATTACTGTTCTTTATCGTTCCTGGGGTGATTGCTTACGCCGTGGATTTCTCTAATGGCACCATCTATCTGCCGGGCCGCAGTAGCGCCTCAGTCGATGTTCACCACTTAGACGACGCTATGGATGTCGCTTCCCTGGAAAAACTGCTGTCTGAGAAAGCCGGCCAGCCGGTCAGTCTAGAGAGCGAGTTGGTCATGATCGAAGAGATGGCCAGCCTGGACGAAGCCCTCGCCATGGTGCGTATGTCGGGCGTGCTGGACGAGGAAAAGCTTTCCGCGATGTAACGTTGAGCGTGAATTACTAAACCCCAGCCTGGCAAAAAGTCGGGCTGGGGTTTTTTATGCAGCGTCATTTGCTACGCGTACTGAGCCGGATTGGGGACGCTGGGGAAACGCGGAGGATGCGCTTCCATATAGGCGTTGCAGGCACGCAGTACGCGGATATCATCAAACTTACCGCCAGCTAACTGGAAGCCCACCGGCAAACCGTTATCGGTAAATCCACAGGGCACCGATGCCGCAGGCTGCTGGCTAAGGTTGAAGGGGTAGCTAAAGGGCGCCCACTCTTCCCAATCCTGCATATCACTGTCGGGTGGAACTTCCTGATTAATTTCAAACGGCGGTATTGCCACCGAAGGCGTCATCAGCAAATGATACTCTTGATTAAAGTGCTCCAGACGCTGAGTCAATTCCGCACGATCTGCCAAAGCGCGAAATAGCTCAACGGCTTTCCAGGGTTCCGCTTCGCGGGCATTGGCGACTAACCCTGGGTCCAGTTGGGTGCGTTGATGCTGGTTCATCTGTGACCACTGCTCTAAAGAGGCGGTAAACCAAAGCTTACGAAAGGTGTCGATAGGCGATGAAAAACCGGGGTTTACCTCGACTATTTCTGCCCCTAATGCCTCTAACCTGCCTGCCGCTTCGCGCACGCGTTCGGCGACTTGCGGGTCGACATTGGCATAGCCAAGGTCGGCGGAGAAGCCAATCCTCAGTCCGGCTAAGCCTTTATCTAAATCGACGCCCCAGCAGTCTGGCTGCCCGCGAGTGGCGTAGGGGTCGCGATAATCATAGCGGCCGATCACGTTCAACATACTCACGGCATCGCGAACGGTGCGCGTTAAAGGCCCGATATGTGAAAGGCTGGGTTCTTTAGCGGGCGGCCATTGGGGCGTCCATCCGAACGTGGGTTTGAAGCCAAACACCCCGGTGAACGCAGCGGGAATACGGATCGAACCACCTGAGTCGCCGCCCTGATGCAGCACGCCCATGTTGAGTGCGGCGGCCACGGCGGCGCCACCGGAAGAGCCGCCGGGGGTTAAGCTTGTATCCCAGGGGTTCGCCGTGGCGCCAAACACGCGGTTGTCGGTAACGGCTTTCCAGCCAAATTCGGGGGTGTTGGTTTTACCCAGAATGACCGCTCCGGCTTTGCGCAACATGCGTGCCGGAGGCGCATCGGTTTCACATAAACCTTTAGACGAGGTTAGCGAGCCTTCCCGACACGGCATTCCCGCCACTTGGGTAAGGTCTTTAAGCGACACCGGAATCCCATCTATGGGGCTTAGCGGTTTGCCTTGCCCCCAACGCCGTGCAGAAGCCTTGGCCGCTGACTCTGCCCCTTCTGCATCGATATGCACATAAGCATTAACGTCTGGATTGAAGCGGTCAATCCGCTCAAGGGCTGCGCGGGTCGCTTCTAGCGGTGAGGCTTCTCTACTTTTATACAAACGAGCTAAGGCCTGGGCATCCAAACTGCCTAGATCGGCATCGCTCATTACACACTCCTTACGTGGGCTGGGGCTTGGGTAACGGAGTTTAAGGGTAGGCAAGTATTGCCAGTCGTGCAAAAAACCACAGGTGGGATTATTTGCCTGAAGCTGTGTGTACCTGAGCGCGAAGCCAGCTGATTTCTTCTGCCCATATCTCGGGCTCGACTGTCTCCAGTATCATTGGAATATCGCTAATTCTCGTATCCTGCATGATGGTAGTAAAAGCGTGCAGGCCGATGTTGCCTTTGCCGAGGCTATGGTGGCGATCCACGCGGCTGGCAAAGCTACTCTTCGCATCGTTTAAGTGCATGCCGCGCAGGTACTCAAATCCTACCACGCTGCCAAGCTCATCGAGCGTTGCCTGTGTGGCTTCCGCGCTGCGCAGATCATACCCAGCTGCAAATGCGTGGCAGGTATCGATGCATACGCCCACTCGGGATTTGTCATCGACCAAGTCGATGATCTCGGCCAGATGCTCGAAGCGCCAGCCGAGGTTAGTGCCTTGCCCAGCGGTGTTTTCAATCACCGCGGTGACATTGTTGGTACGCGCCAGCGCCTCATTAACGGATTCAGCAATGCGCTTTAAACAATCGCTTTCGCTGATTTTGTTTAAGTGGCTTCCAGGATGGAAATTAAGCAGCGTCAGACCGAGCGGCTCGCAGCGCTGCATTTCATCTAAAAAAGCGTCCCGGGACTTGGCTAAGCCCTCCTGGTCGGGATGACCCAGATTAATCAGGTAGCTGTCGTGGGGTAAAATCTGCCCAGGTGAAAAACCGTGTTCGGCGCAGGCATCACGAAAAGCTTGAATCGCAGCATCGGTGAGCGGCTTGCCTTTCCATTGGCGCTGGTTTTTGGTGAACAGCGCAAAAGCATCGGCACCGATCTCCACCGCCCGGTGAACGGCTTGGTCTGCGCCCCCAGCGGCGCTCACGTGGGCTCCCAGGTATTTCACAACAGACTCCTTGTCAGTGTTTGAATGTATTCAATTACTCGAATGAATCAATGGCTATCTAAAAAGCGTTTAAACGCGGCGGGTTCATCGGTAATGACACCGGCGATGCCCCACCCCCAGCGGCTATGAAAAGCGCTTGGGTCATTGGCGGTATAACAGAGTATCTGGTAGCCATCGCGCTGCATGGCATCGGCTTGTGCGTGCTTTAGACGTGGCCAGTCAGGGTGAACGCTGAAGGCCTCAATGGCTTCACACTGTGCCCGCCAGGTCTTCGGCACACTGCCGAATAGCACCCCAAGCGCAAGGCGTTGCTTGTTGGCGAACTGTCGGCAGTGAGCCAGCGCGCTGGCATTGAACGACGATATAATCAGCCGCTCTGGCGGCAGTGTATCCAGCATCTCTGGCAAGACGCGATCAACCAGCGCGATGGGATCGCGGCCTTTATTGACCTTTATTTCCATGTTGACGCCCATTTCCAGCTCATTAAGCAGTGCTAGCATGGACTCTAATCTGGGCATTTTCTCCCCCGCAAAGTGATCACCAAACCAGCTGCCTGCATCCAGCGTTTGCGCCGTTGACCAGTTCATGGCGGCTAATTCACCACGGCCATTTGAGCATCGCGCCACGTCAGCATCGTGCCAAATAACCGGGGTGCCATCACCAAGTAGCTGCACATCCAACTCTACCCAAGTGGCTCCCGCTTGATGGGCGGCACGAACGGCGGCTAACGTGTTCTCAGGGGCCGCAGCGGAGTATCCACGGTGGGCAATTAGCGCGGGAACTTGAATAGCGGGATGCGTCATGACAAATCTCTAAGCCTTAGACGATAAAAGAGTATTAATTCTAGCATGGGTGGATGACAGCGAGATTTCACCACTCAACTGCCTATGAGTGAAACAGCTTGTGGGAGGAAAAAGACTAGCGTGCTAGCTTGATTTAAACGTCATGACGCGCTTGTATAGCGGCACCTGCTGTCATGCTTATCACTCACACGCTAAATAATTAATAAGGAAATCGACATGTCTCAGCGTATCCAATTTGCTCGTACCGGCGGCTCGGACGTTCTTGAACTGGTCGACGTTACCCCGGCTGAACCCGGACAGGGTGAGGTTCGCGTCGCTAATAAAGCCGTTGGCCTTAATTTTATTGATATCTATTTTCGTACCGGGCTTTATCCCGCCCCTACCATGCCGTCTGGCTTAGGCACCGAAGGTGCAGGCGTTGTAGACGCTGTGGGCGAAGGAGTAACGCACCTGAATGTGGGAGATCGAGTGGCCTACGCCCAGGGCCCCCTGGGTGCCTATGCAGAGTTGCATACGCTTCCCGCAGCGAAAGTGGTCAAGCTTCCTGACTTCATCGATTTTGAAACTGCCGCGGCGAGTATGCTGAAGGGATTAACCGTTCAGTATCTACTGCGCCAAACCTATGAATTGAAAGGTGGCGAAACTATTCTGTTCCACGCCGCTGCCGGTGGGGTAGGGTCGATTGCCTGCCAGTGGGCGAAGTCACTGGGCGTTAAATTGATCGGCACCGTTAGCTCCCAGGAAAAAGCGGATCTAGCCATGGCCAATGGCGCCTGGGCAACGATCAACTACAGCGAAGAGAACGTCGCTGAGCGTGTACGCGAGCTCACCCATGGCGATATGTGCGATGTGGTGTATGACTCGGTGGGTAAAGACACCTGGGAAATATCCCTCGACTGCCTAAAGCCCCGTGGATTGATGGTCAGTTTTGGCAACGCCTCTGGCCCAGTGGATGGCGTCAATATCGGCATTCTTAACCAGAAGGGCGCCCTTTACGTGACTCGCCCCAGCCTGAACGGTTACGCCGATACCCGAGAACGTTTGGAGATGATGTGTGAAGAGTTCTTCGCCATGATTAAAAGCGGCAAGATCAACATCGATATCGCCAATCGCTACCCGTTGGCAGAGGCGGGCAAAGCCCAGGACGCTTTGCAAAGCCGCAAAACCACAGGCTCGACTATTCTGTTGCCTTAGATCTGTTCATCTCTATAGACACTCCCTAAACAGCCCGGCATTGCCGGGTTGTTTTATATTTAAAGCAGAAATGTTTTCGGAGCTGTTCATATGCAGGGGCTATACCTTTGTATAGTAAACGTCTAATGTGCAACAGAAATGGCCATGTCAAAAGCATGGCGTGCGTTAATCGAAAGCTGCCCCTATCAAGCGGTGGCAAGGGAGTAGGAAAAGGATGTCGGCTGAGGGCGCGAGTGCTGAGGGCTCAGGTGTTGAGAGTCTTAATCTTGAAGCGATAGGTTTGGAATGGTTGGCGCTTTCGCCAAGCACGTTGGTGTTTATCGTACTTGGCCTGACGCTGATCGCGTTCATATGGGGACGATTCCGCTACGATTTAGTTGCATTGGCGGCATTGCTGGGGTCAGTCATGCTTGGGCTTGTGCCAGCCGAAAATGCGTTTACCGGTTTCGGCCATCCTGCAGTGATCACCGTTGCGGCGGTGCTGGTGCTTAGTAGAGGCTTTGAGCGCTCTGGGGTGGTCGATATTATCGCCAACCAAGTGCTTAAAGTGGGCGAGAACCTGCTGCTGCAACTTTTAGTGTTGGTCGGCACCGTGGTGTTACTGTCGGGTGTTATGAATAATGTGGGCGCCCTGGCGCTGCTGTTACCTGTGGCCATGCGGCTTGCACGAGAACATAATACCTCGCCTTCTTTACTACTTATGCCCCTGGCATTCGGCTCACTGCTTGGTGGCCTGACAACCCTTATTGGCACACCGCCAAATATCATTATTTCCAGCTACCGACGCGATGTAACGGGCGAGGCGTTTAGTATGTTTAGCTTCTCGCCCGTGGGGGTTGCGGTAGCGCTGGCGGGGCTGGCCTTTATCGTTCTGGTGGGCTGGCGATTGACGCCCAAGCGTAGCGGACAAGCCTCTACGGATGAGATGTTCGATACCGCCAACTATTTGGTGGAGTTGAAGGTGGGTGAAGAGTCCAAAGCCAAAGGCTTAACGCTGCAGCAGCTCCGTGATGAGCTGGACGAAACGATTCCCGTGTTAGCGGTGGTTCGCGATGACAACCGTCGAGCGGGTTACAACTTTCACGGTGCCTTGGAAGAGGGCGATATCCTGCTATTAGAAGCAGGCCCCGATGAGCTCCAAATGCTGGAAGACAAAGTGGGTCTTAGCGCGATTGCTGAACTGGAGGAGGATTCAGGGGATGATCCAGAAGTGAAAGACGCTGAGCATCCCGCCAACGACGCCGATACAGCCAAGAAGAAAGATCCTGCACAAGATCAACAGCCCGTGGATACCGAGGGCTTACAGCTAATAGAAGCCGTAGTGCGAAATGATTCCATGATGATTAACCGCAGCGTGCGCCAACTGCGTTTGAACCATCAGTTTGGGCTGCACCTGGTGGCCGTGGCGCGAGATGGAGGTCGCTTGAAGCAGCGGTTGCGGGATATACGGTTTAAGAACGGCGACGTTTTACTCTTGCAAGGCAGTGAAAACGAGATTGCAGACAGCCTGGCCTCGTTGGGGTGCCTACCACTGGCCAGCCGTGAACTGCACCTTGGGCAGCCACGCAAGCTCGCCATGTCGATTGCCATTTTTGCCCTGGCGATTATCGCCATGCTGTTTGATCTACTCCCCGCCGCTGTGGCCATGAGTACCGCTGCATTGATCACGCTTCTAATCGGGGTATTGCCATTACGCGAAGGGTATCAAGCCATTGATGGACCCGTAATAGTGCTTTTAGCGGCGATGATACCAGTGGGTGAGGCGCTAGAAACCAGCGGTGGTGCGGATTTGATTGCTGACACGCTGCTACGCTTTGGTAGCGACTGGCCGGTTGTCGTGACCATGGTGGGCCTCTTTCTACTCTCTATGCTGCTTTCGAATGTGGTTAATAATGCTGCGGCAGCGCTTCTGATGGCACCCATTGCGGTGAGTCTAGCCAATGGCTTTGATGTTTCCCTCGACCCGTTCTTAATGATAGTGGCGGTAAGCGCTTCCTGTGCTTTCTTAACACCTATCGGTCACCAGTCGAATACGCTGGTGCTAGGTCCGGGGGGCTACCGTTTTGGCGATTATTGGAAGTTGGGCCTGCCACTTTCACTTGTGGTACTAGCGGTCGCTATTCCACTCATTCTTTTGGTTTGGCCGCTGTAAACCGTCGACACTGCCCGGCCGATTGATTTAGTGCTTAGCGAAGGAGGCGATGAATGCTATTAGCTTTCGAAAATTTTGCTAACCTATTACGTTCAGATATCAATAAAAAACGAACAGGCCGGGCTTATGAATCAACAATTTCGTCAGGACGCCATTGTCGAGCTAGTTCGCCAGCACGGCTACATGAGTATTGAGCAGCTCACTGATCATTTTGCAGTGACGCCGCAGACCATCCGTCGCGATTTAAATACCCTGGCTGATGAGGGCAGGGTACGTCGCGTTCATGGCGGCGTGGGCATTGAGTCTAGTACGGTGAATACCGCTTATAGCACGCGCAAAACGCTGCATCTTGAAGAGAAAGAGCGGATTGCTCGCTGCCTAGCGCAGCACATTCCTCATCACTCTTCGCTGTTTATCAATATCGGCACCAGTAATGAAGTCATTGCTCAAGCGTTGTTAGAGCATCAGGGCCTTGAGATTATTACCAATAATCTTAATGTTGCGGCTATCTTGCAGCATAAGGAAGATTTTACCGTGATCATTGCCGGGGGACAGGTGCGTTCCCGGGACGGCGGTATTATCGGGGAGGCGACCATCGACTTTATCAATCAGTTCAAGGTGGATTACGGCATTATCGGTATCAGCGGTATTGATGAGGATGGCTCACTGCTGGAATTTGACTACCAGGAAGTGCGGGTAGCCCAAGCCATCATTGCTAATTCGCGGCGTATTTATCTGGCCGCAGACTACTCTAAATTTCACCGTAATCCGGTCGTTCGGCAAGGTAACCTGGCTCAGCTGGATGCGCTATTTACCGACCGGAAGCCACCTGAGTCGATTCAGCGCTTGCTAACTCAGCACGACGTCTCGCTGCATATCGCTTGAGAAGGGTAGTTTCATCCTTGAGCAATGTCAGCAGCTGGAGTAGCCTTGGATTATAATAAAGCGAAAACAAGCATACAAAATCGAAAGAACCTACAACAAAGCGAACTTGTTATGTCCTCTTATATACTCGCCATTGATCAAGGTACGACCAGCTCGCGCGCCATTCTGTTTGACCGCCAAGGTCAAGTTGCGGCGGTGGCCCAGCAAGAATTCACTCAGCACTTTCCCCACGACGGCTGGATTGAACATAACCCCGAAGATATCTGGGAAACGGTCATTGCGACCTGTCGGGATGTTATGCATAACGCGGCCATTTCCGCTGACCAAATTGCCGGTATTGGCATTACCAATCAGCGGGAAACGACACTTTTATGGGACCGGAAAACAGGTAAGCCGCTTTATAACGCTATCGTTTGGCAGGACCGCCGCACGTCGGACTTGTGCCAGTTGCTGCGCGATAAAGGGCATACTGAAATCGTTCAGGCTAAAACAGGCCTGCTGATTGATCCCTATTTTTCAGCCACCAAGCTGGCCTGGATATTAGAAAATGTAACGGGCGCAAGAGAGCGAGCCGAGAAAGGCGAGCTTGCGTTTGGTACGGTAGATAGCTTTTTGATCTGGCGACTAACCGGGGCTCAGCAGCACGTGACCGATGCAACTAATGCATCACGCACGGCGCTGTTCAATATTCATACCCAAGAGTGGGATGAAGAGTTACTGACGCTATTCAACATACCCGCCAATCTGCTGCCCGAGGTAAAAGATTCCAGCGATGATTTTGGTACCACTGAAGCGCACTGGTTTGGCTCAGCGCTGTCCATAGCGGGCGTGGCGGGGGATCAGCAGGCAGCGTTAGTCGGCCAGGCTTGCTTTCAGCCCGGCATGGGCAAGAGCACCTATGGCACCGGGTGCTTTATGATTGTGAACACTGGTGAAACACCATCGCTTTCACAGAATCGTCTGTTAACGACCATCGGCTATCGGCTTAATGGCAAGCCAACTTACGCCATGGAGGGCAGCATTTTCGTGGCTGGAGCAACGGTACAGTGGTTGCGCGACGGGCTGAACCTGTTTGCCGATGCCTCGGAAACCGAAGCGTTAGCGCAGAAAACTCGCAGCGGCCATAGCGTTTATCTAGTGCCTGCCTTTACCGGCTTAGGTGCCCCGCACTGGGACCCAAAAGCGCGTGGGGCAATTTTTGGTTTGACCCGAGATACGGGCATTGCTGAAATCGTGGCTGCTGGGCTTCAGGCGGTATGCTATCAGACCCGCGATCTTCAACATTGTATGAACGACGATATGGAAGCGCCTCCAGGTACCTTGCGGGTCGACGGCGGTATGGTGAAGAACAGTTGGGTGATGCAGTTTCTGGCCGATATGCTCGGCGTCAAGGTCGATCGGCCCACCATTCTTGAAACGACCGCTCTGGGTGCTGCCTACTTGGCGGGGCTGCGCCTGGGCTGGTATGAAACCCTGGAAGACATCGAGCAGTTGTGGCGCTGCGAGAAGAGCTTTTTACCGTCCATGGATGAAGCCACGCGTGAGCAACTTTACCAGGGCTGGTTGGACGCGGTGTCGAGGGTCCGCTCTACGCCTTAGGTAATGACCTGAATTCAACTAATCAGTGCAGCACCCCTACTTAAGCACACTATCTATTGTCTCTTTCGTTTCTTTATAATGTGGCGGCCAATTCAACCTTTGGCCGCCTTTCTTCGCTTTTAGCGCCCCTCATGAAAGTCTTTAACACACTTAACACTTAATAAGTGTTTATGTAGTCGAGTTACAACCACGCCTGCGGCCAATGACGCATTGTGGGCATAGCTTCCGTGGACCATAGTAAAGCCATGGATCAGCAAGGTGCTTCGTTATCCCGAATCACTTAACTGTTCCCTGCTACAGAACGATAGCGCTTCAGTATTACCCTAGCGCTTAAGGGCGAAGGTCTTGAAAAGCTTGTGACCGTTTCGCAGTTACCGAACTGGGCACTTATCCGGTCCAGCATGAGTAGCAACGTCACCATTCGTCGTTAATTAAGATGGCTGCTTTTAAACCAGTAGGTGGTTAGGCAGCGGATGACCATACCATGAGGTAGTACTAATGAACTGCATCGAACTAAGCCAACAAGCCGACAGTATCGCCAGCTCCTTCAGCAAGCAAGATCTCGCCAGACTCGTCGTGGCGCTGAAGGGTAAGCGTGAGTCATTGCAGCATGCGGTTGAGGTTATCGACACAGTGGGAAGCCGTTCAGGCTGCACAGTGGAAGAAGCCTGGGATGAAGTGCTCGCGGGAGACTCTCAACTTCGTATTGAAGATGAAGAGTAAAATAAATAAATTAGCTTAACTAACCTTTAGCCCCCTCATTAACTTGAGGGGGCTTTTTAATCTTTTCAAAACTTAAACATTGGCCGTGGGTGTATACGGACGAGACGTATCTCTATGTTGTTCAAAATAGTTATTAAAGCGTTCATCCGCATCATCGCCAAATAACACCCGACAGGCTTCTTTTAATCCGTTGGATTGGCGTAACTGCTCATGAGGCACGACGAGTGAAACTTTAGCGCGGCGGCGTAGAAAGTCTTCGAGCTGGGTGATCATTTCATAATCACGGGCGTGCTCTAATTCGCAGCGAATATACTCTGTGCCTTCAATTAAAATTTCGCCCTGAGCGGGATCCTGGCGAATTTCTTCCAGCATTTTAATGGCTTGGTCTGCGTAACGTCGCCAGAGTCGAGTAGAGAGCGGTTCTGAAGAGGTGGGCGCCGTCATGGCATCCAAGTTCATGCGCTTGGCTTGATCCATAAACTGCTGCTTCACCGGGTTAGGGGGTTCTCCGTACCAGTGAAAGTTGGGGTCTGACAGGCTAACGCCAAGGCGACCCATTTCTTCGGCAATCTCATCACCGACGTTCAAGCAGTCGGTAAGCTTGCCACCAAAGATACTTATATGGGCGCTTTCGGTATTGGTATCGACAACGTGCTTGCGAGAAAGCTGCAAAAAATCACGGTCACTGCCTTGATCGGCTTTGATCGCAAGCGGCCTCACGCCGCAGCGCGTTGAGATAATATCTTCCGGCGTGAGCGGTTTATCCAATGTCAGGCGCTTATTAATATTTTCCAGCACGAAAGTGATATCGTCCGTGGTGACATCCACCTCTGGGTGCTCCATATGTGTATCGGTGGTGCCGATACAGGTGCGATTGCCCATGGGGATAACAAAAAACAGTCGCCCATCGTCGGCAAAAAACGCCAGCACCCGCTGGGAATCAGTTAATTGCGGAACGATGAGGTGAATGCCTTTAGAGTAGAGATGATGGTGCGTGGTTTTTTGGCCCGTCAACTCATTGTGCTGGTCCACCCATGGCCCGGCAGCATTGATGAGGACTTTTGCTCGTATATCAAAGGTGCTGCCATCCATGACATTACGCGCTTTGGTTACCCATAGATCACCTTCGCGCTCGGCGCCGAGTGATTCGACGTAATTAGCAGCGATAGCTCCATAGTTAAGCGCATGACGCACAAAGTTAAACACAAATCGTGCGTCATTATCGTGGAGGTAGGCGTCGGAGTACTCGAAGCCACCCACAGAGCCCTCTATATCGATAATGGGTTCTTCCTGTTTAATCTTATTGGGCGTGAGTAAACGCGGCAGTTTGGTAAAACCGTTGCCCATCAACCAGTAAAGCCAGGTGCCCGCCCAAAGATAGCGAGGTGAATGACGGAAACCTTTTGAAATAGTGGTCAGGAAGCGAATTTCCTGCACCGTAGAAGGATAACTCTTGATCAAGTGATTGCGGCTTTTGCACAGTTTGCGAACGAGTGCAAAATCATTACTTTCCATGTATTTAATACCTCCCCACACTAAGTTGGAGGAGTGCATGCTGGTACTGCCAGCGAAGTCGCCGCGATCAATCAGGGCAACTTTCGCGCCTTTGCCCGCCAGCGCCGCTGCGGAGGCCGCGCCATTAATACCACCCCCGATAATCAGGGCATCAAAAGTTTCGGTGGGTAGTTTTTCAATGTTTCGATTTCGCAGTTTCATAGCGCATCCAATTAACCAATAAATAGCCCCGTTTAAGTGGGTGTTCTCTTATGCTCTGGCATACCGCCAATGAAACCTTTGAACAGGGCGAGCGGTTGCCCGCCCTGTTAGCGATACGCGTTGTTACTCTTGGCGTGTACCTGCCGCCATCCAGGCTTCCATCATTTCATCATAAGGAACCGTGGTGCCTTGCGGCATTTCGTTATCCAGCTTGGCTTTCGGGGCACCCTCGCGATCCAGCCAGACCTGCGGGTCCTCTTCTTCATTGAGAACCGGGGCATAACTGTCGAAAACGTTGGCACGGGCCAGGCGGTTCATGGTGCTGTCCAGGTCCGCTGCCAGCTTGTCGAGGCCTTCCTGAGGTGTGACTTCACCACTCATGACCGGTGCAAGGTTTTGCCACCATAGCGGCGCCATGCGTGGATAGTCAGGTACGTTGGTGCCGGTAGGCGTCCAGTTGGACTCGTTGGGGCTGCGGTAAAACTCAACTAAACCACCGAGCTTCGGCGCCATTTCGGTCATCTGCTCAGAGAAGATGTCAGATTCACGAATCGGCGTTAAACCGTGCATGAGTTTTTCCAGTGAGGTGGTTTTCGCCACGGTGAACTGGGCAAACAGCCAAGCAGCGGTGCGGCGATCTTCCGGCGTTGAGTCAAAGAAGGTCCATGCCCCTACGTCTTGATAGCCCACCTTCATACCCTCTTCCCAATACGGGCCGGTGGGGGAAGGCGCCATACGCCAAAGCGGATTGCCTTCATCATCGGTCACGGCAACGGCCGGGTCGGTCATATCGGCAGTAAATGCGGTATACCAGAAGATTTGCTGAGCAATATGTCCTTGTGCTGGAACAGGACCTGCTTCACCAAAGGTCATGCCTTGTGCTTCAGGCGGGGCAAAATCGCGAAGCCAATCAACCGCTTTTTGCATCGCAAATACCGATGCAGGCGAGTTGGTAGCACCACCACGGCTGACGCTGGCGCCTACCGGCTGGCTTTGTTCATTGACGCGGATACCCCAGTCATCCACCGGGTTGCCAGACGGCACGCCGGGGCTGCCCATGCCTGCCATGGAAAGCCAGGAGTCGTGGAAACGCCAGCCTAGCGACGGGTCGCGGCGGCCGTAATCCATATGGCCATACACCTTGGTGCCATCTATTTCACCGACGTGCTTGGTAAAGAACTCAGCAATATCTTGATAGGCCGTCCAGTTAGTGGGAACGCCCAGTGGGTAACCGTAGAGCTCTTCGAACTGTGCCATCAGGTCTGGGTCGGTAAACCAGTCATGGCGGAACCAGTAGAGGTTCGCGAACTGCTGGGTAGGCAGTTGAAAGAGGCTGCCATCTGGTCCGGTACCGTACTGCAGGCCAATAAAATCGTCTAAATCCAGGGTGGGTAACGTATAGTCGGCCCACTCGTTCTCCATCGCTTCAGAAAGGTTGATGGTGGTGCCATAGCGGATATGCGTGCCGATGGCGTCGGTGTCGTTGACGAAGCCGTCATAAATGCTGTTACCCGACTGCATCTGATTCTGCATGGTGTCAACCACATCACCTTCACCGATGATGTTGTGGGTCAGGTTAATGCCGGTCAGCTCACTAAAGGCTTCTGCAAGCACCTCGCTTTCATAAACGTGAGTCGTGAGGCCTTCAGCCACTGTTTGGATATCCATGCCGCGGAAAGGCTCGGCAGCGTTAGCAAACCACATCAGCTCTTCGATCTGCTCTTCCCGGCTCAGCGTTGAGTTTTGGAAGTGCTCATCGACCAAGCGTTCAGCGATGGCGCGCGTATCCTCTTCTTGCGCTGACAGCGTGCCCGATGCCAGCAGCAAGCTGGCAGCAAGGGTCGTCAGCTTGAATTTAGTCTGTTTGGATTTATTGTAGTGCTTTTGCATGTTGACCTCGTTTTGTTGTGTTCTTCCTTGATGGCTTAGCCGTCCTTGATACCGATTAAACGCTGATGGCATTTCCCCAAGGGCTATCCCCAGCGCATTAAAACCAGCAGCCATAAGGCTGATACCGCTAGTGCGATCCAAATGGAAAGAGACGTGAAACCGATCACTCCCAAATGGATAAAGGCCGCCGAGAGCAGTCCGATAAACAGCCGATCCCCGCGAGTGGTGGCAATGGGTAAAAACCCTTTACGCTCTATGGTGGGAGATAGAATCTCCCAAATTGTCATCCCCGCCAGCATGGCTGCGATCGATGAAAAGAATATGGCGGTGGGTACGGTCCATACCATCCAAGACATAGTGAGATCTCCTCAGGTACGGCCCAGGGCAAAGCCCTTGGCAATATGGTTTCGAACGAAATAGACCACTAGAATGCCAGGAATGATGGTGAGTACCCCAGCAGCGGCCAGGGTGCCCCAATCAATTCCGGAAGCGGTCGATGTGCGCGTCATGATCATGCCAATGGGTTGGGCATCAGTCGCTGTCAACGTGCGGGCCAGCAGCAGCTCCACCCAGGAGAACATGAACAGGAAAAACAGCGTGACGCCGATGCCTGAGCGGATCATGGGGATAAAAATCTTGACGAAGAAACGCGGAAAGCTGTAGCCGTCAATATAAGCGGTTTCGTCGATCTCCTTGGGCACGCTGCTCATAAAGCCTTCCAAAATCCAGATAGCGAGGGGGATATTGAACAGACAGTGAGCCAGCGCGACGGCAATGTGGGTGTCGAAAAGGCCTACTGAGTAATAAAGCTGGAAGTAGGGCAGCAGGAATACCGCAGGCGGTGCCATAAGATTGGTCAGCAGCCAGAAGAACAGATGTTTGTCTCCGATGAAGGTGTAGCGGCTAAAGGCGTATGCTGCCGGAAGCGCGACACAAATGGTGATCAGCATATTCATCGCGACATAGAGCATTGAGTTGACGTAACCCATGTACCAACTTGAGTTGGTGAAAATGCCGATATAGTTATCAAAAGTAAGGTTCTGCGGCCATAGCGTCATGGAGCCCAGGATTTCACTATTGGTCTGGAGCGACATATTGATCAGCCAGTAAATGGGCAGAATCATTAGCGCCAGATAAAGGCCAAGCAGGATACGCGAGCGCCAGTGCGCACGGGCGGCTCGGTTACGCCGCTTGGCTGGTGATACCTTGCTGAATATGGTGTTGTACTTTTCACCGCGCTGAGTGTTTTCGAGTTGATAGCTCATGTTAAGCACCTCCGTGCGGCGGCTTGTCTTTCTGCATGTTCATAATGGTGGTGTAAAACACCCAGCTCACTAAGAGAATGACCAGGAAGTAGATCAGCGAGAACGCAGCAGAAGGGCCTAAATCTTGTTGTCCCACCGCCATCGTGGTTAGCGATTGGCTTAAGAAAGTGGTGGCGCTGCCTGGTCCGCCGCCCGTCAGTACAAAGGGTTCGGCGTAGATCATAAATGAGTGCATAAAGCGCAATAGCACAGCAATGACCAGCACGTTGGTGAGCTTGGGGAGCTGAATATAGCGGAACACCGCCCATTTCGACGCACGGTCGATGCGCGCTGCTTGATAGTAGGCTTCGGGGATCGAGCGGAGGCCGCTGTAACACAGCATGGCTACCAGCGGCGTCCAGTGCCAAACGTCCATTAAGATGATGGTTACCCAGGCATCGCCTGCATTACGGGTGATATTGTATTCGACGCCTAACTCACGTAGGCCCCAGCCCATTAAACCTATATCGCCACGGGTAAAAATTTGCCAGATACTGCCCACTACGTTCCAGGGGATTAGCAGAGGGAGAGTAATCAGTATCAGCACCGCTGAAGCCTGCCAGCCGCGTTTGGGCATAATCAACGCGATGCCAATACCTAGCGGTATTTGAATGGCCAGAATGATCAACGAGAACGAAATTTGGCGCAGAAATGCCGCCTGCAGAGCATCGTCGTTGAGCATGCTTTTAAACCACTCGGTGCCGGTAAAAAAGCTCGCATTCGGGCCAAGCACGTCCTGCACTGAGTAGTTGACTACGGTCATGAGCGGAATGATGGCCGAGAATGCCACCAGCACCAGCATGGGAAGCACCAGTAGCCAGGCTCTGTTATTGGGTACTTTGTTATTCATGGCCAGCCTCCACCAAGTATTCATCGATATAGAGCGCCACCTGGGCATCATCAAAGCGCGCAAATGCTGCTTCGCTCACCGGTGGATGGCCTTCGGGCAGGCGTGCTTTAAAGGTTTGTTCGTTGAGCTTGAAGGTGAGTAGCGAGTAGGTACCCAAGTCTTGAACGCTGATTACCTGAACCGGCACGCTATTTTCGAGTTTGCTTGAGGAAATGGCGATAAATTCGGGGCGGATACCCAGCTTGATATTGTTAGCGCTGGCATTAGCAACTGCTCGTTTCATTGGCTCGCTAACCGGCAGCGGCTGTGAGCCGAACATGACGTTATCATCGCGGTATTCCACAGCCATAAAATTCATGCCGGGGCTGCCAATAAAATAGCCCACAAAGGTATGTGCAGGTCGCTCGAAAAGCTCTCGCGGCGTGCCGAATTGCACCACCTGACCTTCATACATCACGGCGATTTTATCTGCGAAAGTGGACGCTTCTAGCTGATCGTGGGTCACGTAGATCATGGTGATATTGAAGCGCTCGTGAATCTCCTTAAGCTTGCGGCGCAGCTTCCACTTTAGCTGCGGGTCGATAACGGTTAGCGGTTCATCAAATAGGATGGCCGTCACGTCGTCGCGTACCAGCCCGCGCCCCATGGAGACTTTCTGCTTCTCATCCGCGGTCAGGTTTTTCGCTTTGCGGTTCAGTAGCGGCGTCAGCTCCAGAATATCAGCGACTTCCAGAACCTTGGGTTTCACTCGATACTCGGGGGTATTCATATTGCGCAGGGGAAAGGCGAGATTGTCGAACACTGTCATAGTGTCGTAGATCACCGGAAACTGAAAAACCTGGGCAATATTGCGCTCTTCGGGAGGCAGCTCATTCACCCGCTGGCCGTCAAAAAGCACGTCACCCTCAGAGGGTTCTAGCAGGCCGGAAATGATATTGAGCAAAGTCGATTTACCGCAACCCGATGGCCCCAATAGTGCATAGGCGCCGCCTTGATGCCACACGTGATCCATCTGCCGAATAGCATAATCCGACTCACCCTTGGGCGTTTTTTCGTAGGAGTGTGCCAGACCCTTTAACGTGATCTCAGCCATGGGCAGCTCCTCCCTGACGCGCAGGAATATGGACCGTATGACCCTGTTTGTCGAAGGCGTAAAGTTGGTGGATTGGGAAGTAAACTTTCAAAGGTTTATTAACACTAAACTGATGTATGCCCGCTAAGTGAAGCACTAAGGGGAAGTGTTCGTGGTGAACATGCAGGAAAGTTTCAGAGCCGCTAATTTCCGCTACATCGACCTGTACATCCAGCCCTAAGTCATCGGCTTGCTGCGGTTCTAGGGTGAGGTGGGAAGCGCGCACACCAAAGTCGTAATCACCCGGTTCAAGACGCTTTAGCTTGTCATCGCAGGGAAAGTGTAACGTTTGGTCGAAGGTGATTTGGGTCTCGGTAAGCTGGCCGGGAATGATGTTAATTGGCGGCTCAGAGAACATTTCTGCGCTAAAGCGGCCGTTAGGCTCGCGATAGACCTGCTCGGTGGGGCCGTATTGAAGTAATTTACCTTCATGAAGAACGGCAGTGTTGCCGCCAAGCGCTAGCGCTTCATTGGGCTCAGTGGTGGCGTATACAGCAATGCAGTTACGCGCTTTAAATAGGTCACGCAACTCATCACGTAGCTCTTCGCGGAGTTTGTAGTCCAAATTGACCAACGGCTCATCAAAAAGAATTAAGTCAGCATCTTTGATTAACGCCCGCCCCATGGCGGTACGCTGCTGTTGGCCGCCAGAGAGCTCTTGAGGATAACGGTTCAGCAAGTGTTCGATATGCAGCATTTCAGCAATTTCGCCAACCCGTTTCTCAATCTCACTTTTTGGCTGTTTGGCCAGTTTAAGCGGCGACGCAATGTTGTCGTAAACGGTGAGGCTGGGGTAGTTGATAAACTGCTGGTAGACCATGGAGACGTTGCGTTTACGCACAGAAACATTCGTAACGTCTTTGCCATCCATAATGATTTTGCCGCGGGTGGGTGGCTCAAGCCCAGCCATTAAGCGCATTAAGGTGGTTTTGCCGGCGAGTGTTCGCCCAAGCAGCACATTGAAAGATCCTGGCTCTAAGGCTAAGTCTATCCCACTGATATGGGGCACACCGTTAACGATGTGATCGATATTTTGTAAATGTAAGGACATGCCGATCTCGCTAGCGTCATTGTTATTGGAGAAAGCTATATTGAGAAGCTGTTGGGGATCGCTCTCGGAGAATGCTGTTAACAATCCAGTTAAATAAGGTTAATCGCTTTCGTTTACGAAAGGCTAGTTGATCACTTGCGAACTTGCAATGCGTTTTTAGGCCATCTGACTACGCTTTTAGGCGTAGAAAGCGAACACAAAAAAACCGACCCCTGTCGCACAGAAGTCGGCTAATGTTGAGGTAACTTACTGAAAATATAGTATTACTTAATGTTTTCTTCCGCCTGTTTCGGTGCAGGAACAGATTTGCCGTTGTGATCGATTAGTGTGGACTTGTTCTTGGCGAAGGCATCATAGGCGAAGTCATCCACCGTGAGCATTTCCAGAACCTCAGCTTCAAAGGTGCGCATGAAGGCGGCATCCTCTTCACTGATAAGGCCTTTTTCCAAGCCAGCCTCAATGCGAGCTTCAGGATGAAGTGCTGTTTGCGGTAGCTCACCCTTGGCATAGGCTTTGTTCACCGTGCGGTAAAGCGCCTCGGCGCGATCATACTCGATCAATAGAGCGTTGTAGCGCGCCAGCGGGTTACGTTGTTCACCGTCATCCGTGTCCCACGTGTTTTCCAGTAGCTTGGTACGTAGGGCACTATGAGTTGATACACGCGTAGCAATATCACGGGCCAGGTCATCGTGAGGTTTGTTCCAGCGGCGACCGGTGGGCATCACTACGGCGCTCAGGGTTTTGCCCAGCGCACGGTTGGGTAGATTATCAAAAATCTCCACAAACGCTTGTTCGGCACGCTGAAGCAGGAAGCGACAGCTGTAGTGCAGCAGCGCCTCTTCACCTTCTACTTTACTGCCCGCTTGCCACTGCTTGAGCACCATCGACGTTAGGTAAAGGTTAGACAACACATCGCCCAGCCGTGCGGAGATCATTTCGCGTTTCTTCAGCGCTGAGCCAAGGCTTGCCATGGCAGCGTCGGCACATAGGCCAAAGCCAGCGGAGAGACGGGCTATATCCTGCGCATAGGCGGCGGCGGGGCCATCGAAGGGGACGCTGGCTTTACCGATGCCAAAGCCCAGGGTAAAGGCGCGCGCGGCGTTACCAAAGATCAAGCCTGCATGACCAAAGAAGGCTTTATCGAACGCCTTCATGTCATTGGCGTCTTTGGCGGCCAACTCATCAAGCACGTAAGGGTGGCAGCGAATAGCGCCCTGACCAAAGATCATCAGGTTGCGGGTCATGATATTGGCGCCTTCCACCGTGATCGCGACCGGGTTGGCGCTATAACCGATACCGAGGTAGTTGCGCGGGCCGAGTGTCACCGCTTTGCCGCCGTGAACATCCATGGCATCGCTGAGCAGCACGCGCTGGAACTCGGTCAATTGGCTTTTTAGAATTGCCGAAGGCACGGCAGGCTTTTCGCCGTGATCGATCATATTGGCGGTTTGGTACACGGTTGCCTGGGAGATATAGGCAAGCGCCGCCATACGGGCAAGAGGCTCTTGAACACCTTCCATTTCGGCAACCGGTACGTTGAACTGGCGACGTACTCGGGTGAAGCCGCCGCTCCAACCCAAGGCGTAGCGTGCGGTACCCGTCGCGCCGGAGGGCAGCGTGATGCAGCGGCCGATTGAGAGGCACTCGACCAGCATCCGCCAGCCCTGGCCAATCATGTCCGGGCCACCAATAATGGTATCCAACGGAACAAAGACATCTTTACCGATAATCGGGCCGTTCATGAACGGGCTGCCGATAGGATGGTGACGGCGGCCAATATCCATGCCATCGGTATCGCGAGGGATCAACGCCAGGGTAATGCCGCGATCTTCTTCGTCCCCCAGCAGTTTTTCAGGGTCAAACAGACGGAAAGCAAGGCCGACGACCGTGGCGATAGGCGCCAGGGTGATCCAGCGTTTTTCGAAGTTAAGGCGCAGGCCAATCACTTCTTCGCCGTTAATGGTCTGTTTGCAGACAACGCCGGTATCAGGCAGCGAAGTGGCATCAGAACCTGCCCGGGGGCCGGTCAGGCCAAAGCAGGGAATCTCGCGACCATCGGATAAGCGTGGCAGGTAGTGATCTTTCTGCTCTTGGGTGCCGTATTTAAGCAAAAGCTCACCAGGGCCCAAGGAGTTAGGTACGCCTACGGTGACCATCAGGGTTTCATTGGCGGAAAGCTTTTGCAGCACCATGGACTGCGCTTTGGCTGAGAAGCCCAGGCCGCCGTACTCCTTCGGAATAATCATGCCGAAGAAGCCCTCTTTTTTCAGGTAGTCCCACAGCTGCTGGGGCAGGTCGGCGCGCTCTTGGGCGATATCCCAGGCGTTACACATCCCCGCGGCTTTCGCACACTGATTGGCCAAGAAGGCTTTTTCATCGTCGCGTAGGCCGTCGTCTTTAAAGGCGAGCAGTTTTTCCCACTGGGGCTTGCCTGAAAACAGCTCACCGTCCCAAGAGACGCTGCCCGCTTCCAGGGCCGTGCGCTCGGTGGCGGAAACCTTGGGTGCCACTTTTTTAAAGGTGGCGAATAGGCGCGGCGTTAGCCATTTGCGACGCAGTGTGGGCAAGCCCGCTGCGGCAACGGCAGCGGTGCCAATCAAGAGCAGTACGCCGATTACTTCCGCGTCAAACAGCAGGCCGACAAGGCCCAATACGCCAAGCACCGCTATCGCGGCAGGGGCGCCTGCTTCACGACGCATTACCACGAGCAGGCCAATAATGGCGAGCACGATAAGGAGTAGGGTGAGCATAGTGTCTCTCTCTGTTTCAGGCCTTTATTGTTGGCCAGCTGTTGTTAGTGAATATGGTCGTAAAACCGGCAATGAAACCGTTAATCGAACACTTGTTTGAATATTGGCAGATGAAAGCCGCCTCGTGCAAGTATTTAGCCATGTTTAGCGCCGTTAATGAGATGTTCCGAGCAAAAAAAACGCCATGACAATCAAGCATGGCGTTTGGAGCGTTAGTCGGTCTCAATGTTCAGGCACGTTTGGCCGGTGCGCCGTTGGCGACGTAGTAGTCTACGCTGGCGCGAGGGAGCGGCTGGTGACCCTTGATACGGTCGGCGATTTTCTCCGCCAACATAATGGTGGGCGCATTTAAGTTGCCAGTAGGAATCACTGGAAACAGTGAGGCATCGACTACGCGCAGACCCTCAATGCCGTGTACACGTCCTTGACCATCGGTGACGGCCATCTCACCTTCGCCCATTCGACAGCTACCGCAAGGGTGGTAAGCGGTTTCTGCGTGCTCTTTAACAAAAGCATCCAGCTCTGCATCTGTCTGTACGTTCGGACCAGGTGCTATCTCACGACCACGGTATTTATCAAACGCTGGCTGGGCGATGATATCGCGGGTGAGGCGAATGGCGTCGCGGAACTCCTGCCAATCTTTGTCTTTGGCCATGTAGTTAAACAGAATGCTGGGCGCCGCGTGGGGATCCTTTGACGTCAGACGGATACGACCGCGACTTTCAGAGCGCATCGAGCCTACGTGGGCCTGGAAGCCGTGGGCCTGTACCGCGCTTTTACCGTTATAGCTGATCGCGATGGGCAGAAAGTGATACTGCAGATTGGGCCACTCCTCTTCATCGCGGCTGCGGATAAAGCCACAGGATTCAAACTGGTTGCTGGCACCTACACCGGTACCATTGAATAGCCATTCGGCACCAATCTTGGGTTGGTTGTACCACTTTAGCGCTGGGTAGAGCGAGATGGGCTCTTTGCACTCGTACTGGATATACATCTCCAGGTGGTCCTGGAGGTTTTCACCGACGCCGGGCAGGGCGTGTACCGTCTCGATACCCAGCTCCTTCAGCAGTTCCGGGTTGCCGATGCCCGAGCGCTGAAGAATTTGCGGGGAAGCGATGGCGCCACCGCACAGGAGTACTTCACGGCGGGCGTAGGCCTGCTGTTTTTCGCCTTTCTGCTCATAGCGCACACCCATTGCACGTTTACCCTCAAACTCAATAACGTCGGTAACGGCGTGAGTTTCGATGGTGAGGTTATGTCGCTGTTTGGCGGTATCCAGGTAGCCTCTAGCAGTAGAGGCGCGACGGCCTTTGGGCGTAACGAACCGATCCATGGGGCCAAAGCCTTCTTGCTGGTAGCCGTTGACATCTTCGGTTTCAGGATAGCCTGCCTGCTTTCCGGCTTCGATAAAGGTGCGGTAAAGCGGGTTATTATCCGCTTTCGGTGTGGTCACGCTAACCGGGCCATCGCCGCCATGATAGCTATTGGCGCCAGTGTCGCGGGTTTCGCACTTTTTGAAATAGGGCAGGCAGCTCAGGTAGTCCCAATCTTCAAGGCCCGGCTGTTTGGCCCAATTATCGTAATCGAGTGCATTGCCGCGGATATAGCACATGCCGTTAATCAGTGAGGAGCCACCCAGGCCTTTGCCACGGCCACACTCCATGCGGCGGCCGTCCATATACGGTTCGGGGTCGGTCTCGAATGCCCAGTTGTAGCGCTTACCCTGTAATGGGAAGGCGAGAGCCGCCGGCATTTGAGTGCGGAAATCGAAGCGGTAGTCCGGCCCACCCGCTTCCAGCAGCAGTACGCTGACGCTGCTGTCTTCGGTGAGGCGGGTAGCGAGCACGTTGCCCGCCGAGCCTGCACCGATAATGATGTAATCAAATTCGCGTGGTTGAGACATAAAAACTCCTTAAAACACCGACTCAAACGGGCCCATTTCAATCTGTACGGACTTGGTTTGGGTATAGTGATTAAGCGTCTCGATACCGTTTTCACGACCAATGCCAGACTCTTTGTAACCACCTACCGGCATTTCGGAAGGTGACTCACCCCAGGTGTTGATCCAGCAAATACCCGCTTCCAGCTGATGAATAACGCGGTGAGCACGGTTCAGGCTTTCGCTGAAGACCCCAGCGGCAAGGCCATAGGTGGTGTCGTTGGCGCGGCGAATGACTTCTGCTTCGTCATCAAAGGCGAGTACCGACATCACGGGGCCGAAGATCTCTTCACGCACAATGCTCATTTCGTCGGTGCAGTCGGTGAAGACCGTCGGTGCGGCCCAGGCGCCATCGGCGAAGCTGCCAGTATTCCAGTCGTCACCACCCACGAGTAGGCGAGCACCTTGCTCTTTGCCCAGGGCAATATACGAAAGCACTTTTTCCTGGTGCTCAAAGCTGACCAGCGGCCCAAAATTGACACTAGGGTCCATCGGGTCGCCTGCCTTGATACGTTTGACGCGCTCTACCAACTTGGCTTCAAAGGCCTCTTTAACGCTGCGCTCAACAAATACCCGCGTGCCGTTGGTACAGATTTGGCCGCTGGAGTAAAAGTTAGCCATCATGGCGGCATCAGCTGCACGGTCGAGATCGGCATCTGCAAAAACCAGCAGTGGCGATTTTCCGCCCAGTTCCATCGTCACATCTTTTAGTGTCGAGCTGGCGGCGGCAGCCATGACTTTTTTACCGGTGCCCGCCTCGCCGGTGAACGAGACTTTAGCGATGCCAGGATGCTCGGTGAGCATGACGCCCACTCGGCCATCACCTTGAACGACGTTGAAAACGCCGTTGGGCAGGCCGGCTTCGGTAAAGATTTCCGCCAGTTTCATCACGGTAAGCGGGGTGACTTCGCTGGGCTTAAATACTACCGCGTTGCCTGCGGCTAGTGCTGGCGCCGCTTTCCAACAGGCGATCTGAATCGGGTAGTTCCAGGCACCAATAGCGCCGATCACGCCCAACGGCTCGCGGCGAGTGTAGACAAAGGAGCTATCGCGTAATGGGATCTGGCTGCCTTCGATGGCAGGCGCTAGGCCAGCGTAGTATTCCAGGGCGTCTGCACCGGTAACGATATCTACGCTAGCGGTTTCACTGATCGGCTTGCCGGTGTTACGGGTTTCAAGCTCGGCAAGCTCGTCATTGCGCTCTCTTAACAGCGCAACAGCGCGCAGTAAAATGCGCGAACGCTCCATGCCTGTCATTGCAGCCCACTCACGCTGGCCACGCTGAGCGGCTTCAACAGCCGTATTGACATCTGATTGGCTGGCTTGGCCAATAGTGGCTAGCAGGCTGCCATCAAAAGGATTAGTAACGGTGAAAGTATCGCCTGAAGTTGCGTCTACCTGACGACCATCAATGTAAAGTGGCTGTACGTTTTGATCGGTCATACAGTTCTCCTAATAAGTGTAAAAATTAGCTGTAAATGTTGGATTCTGTTTTGGTGTATCCATGATGAGCAAAAAGCTGGTCGAGATAGGTGTGGGCAAGGTGTCGGGCTTCTTCCGCATCAAGGCCTTCTGGTGTCAAAGCGCCGCGCAGCCATAAACCATCAATCATGGCAGCCAGACCGCGAGCCGCGTTACGTGCCTTGGAGCGGGGCATCACGCGTTTAAACTGGTCACATAAATTGCTGTAAAGACGGCGATCATTGACGTTTTGCAACCGCTGCAGCATGGGTTTATGCATGCTGCTGGCCCAGAAGGCTAACCACGTTTTGGCGGCAGGGCCGGTGACCTGAGTACGGTCAAAGTTACCCTCGATAATGGCGCCGATATGAGCACGCGGGGAGTCGTCTTCCAACGCATGACGGCGGACGGCAACGGCATCCGCAAGGTCAGTTAGGATTTGCCGCATCGTGGCCTCTAGAAGGCCATCTTTACCACCAAAATAATGGCTGATAATGCCTGCTGAAACACCTGCATGGCGGGCAATGCGCATGACGGTGGTTTCGGCCAGACCGACCTCATCAATGGCTGCCATGGTGGCGGTAATTAACTGTTGGCGGCGTATCGGTTCCATTCCCACCTTTGGCACAGCGTTCTCCTAATTCGTTGAATGCCATACGTGGGTCGTTGCTTGAAACCCAGTCGTAGACATGATTACCTAACAATGATGGCATTTTTTTATTGAACGTTCAATCAACAAAAAGGCGCTGAAGATTTCTATTTACTGCGACCACGGCAGCTACTGAGTGTTCGTATCTATGTAATGGGCAACAATCTAATCAAGGGGACAACGATGATGAGCAAAACTTCTTCATGCTACGCAGGTGCTTTATTGCTGGCAGCGGGCTTGCCAGCGGCAGCTTTTGCAAATGAGTGCAGCAGCGTGCGCTTTGCAGAAGTCGGTTGGACCGATATTACTGCAACCACGGCTTTAGCCAGTGAAGTCCTCGAAGGGCTTGGCTATGAACCAAGTGTCGACACGGTTTCCGTACCGATTGCCTATGCCGGTATGCGAAACAACGATTTTGATGTTTTTCTGGGTAACTGGATGCCTTCAATGGCGTCTATTAGCGACCCCTACATCGAGCGCGGTGAAGTCGAGCGTTTGGTAGCCAATCTGGAAGGGGCCAAATACACTTTGGCGGTGCCGCAATATGTTTACGATGCGGGTGTGACGTCGGTTAATGATTTGGCAGAGCATGCGGATCAATTTGAGCGCAGCGTGCACGGTATTGAAGCGGGTAACGATGGTAATGAGCTAATCGAGCAGATGATTGATGACGATGCTTACGGTTTAGGTGATTGGCAGGTAATCGATTCCAGCGAAGCGGGGATGCTGGCTGAGCTAAGCGCCCGGGTACCCAATGAGCAGTGGATGGTGTTTTTGGGCTGGGAGCCGCACCCCATGAACTCTAATTTCGAAATGGCCTATCTGTCGGATGCCGATGACTATTTCGGCCCAGATTTGGGTGGCGCGACGGTACACACCAATACACGTGCTGGTTTCGTAGAGGAGTGCCCCAATGTGGGCGCGTTATTACGCAATATGACCTTTACGCTGGAAATGGAAAACCAGCTAATGAGCGCTATTATGGATGATGGTGAAGATCCCCGTGATGCTGCGCGAGACTACTTGAAAGCCAACGATGGTCTGTTGGATGAGTGGTTGGAGGGCGTGACAACGCGTGACGGCGAGCCTGGAGCAGAGGCGGTGCGCGCCGCTATTCAGTAAGTCAAATTCGATACGCATTGTTGACTAGCAGGGCAAGCCGTATCCG
The DNA here is from genome assembly GCF_059448525.1 of Vreelandella sp. ssv. NCBI lineage: Bacteria > Pseudomonadati > Pseudomonadota > Gammaproteobacteria > Oceanospirillales > Halomonadaceae > Vreelandella > Vreelandella sp. ssv. Next base: position 1,771,774 of record NZ_CM182545.1, read on the forward strand.
GCTTGCCTTTCATCATTAAGGTAGGCATAATCTGCACCCGTTGATGAGGGAAAGGCTACGTAGCTCAGCTGGTTAGAGCACATCACTCATAATGATGGGGTCCCCTGTTCAAATCAGGGCGTAGCCACCACATCAGCATTAGCGCACTTACTTATAGAACTAGAGCGTGCCGTTATGGTGGCCCCTTAGGTCCTCCCGCAACGCTAAACTGCGAACCCCGCCAGGCCCGGAAGGGAGCAACGGTAGTGGTGGCTGCGTGTGCCGGGATGTGGCTTTTGGGGCCGCCTCCATTTGTTGACGCTCTCACCTATTATGTATGTATGCTCGGCATAATTCCCCACTAAATAAACCTCATTTTTTTCGGCGCTTTTTCATTACGCCCCTCCAGTAAGCACCTTCCCCAGCATTAATTCGGCAAGAAGCATCTGTTTCGGCTTTGATTGCTTTATACCCCTTTGAACCCGCTACGTTTGAGTCTTGTTCACGACATAGCTCGTTAATTGTCAGTCCCGTTTCTGCTTCGCCCAGGAATCCAATGATCTGTTCTTCGCTGAAACGCTTTTTAATGTCCAGTCTCCTTACCCATGGGATAAGCCTCAAAAGCGAAGCGCTACTCAAACAGGCGGGGGCGTCGCGAGAGTCATTTATATTCGGTCCGTCGCTGGCCTATCAGCTATTTCTGCTACTTCTCCAATGGGCGGAAAGTCTTGGGCGGTCAGCGTTTCGCGCTCAAGCAGCATGGCGGCGCCGGTCTCCAGTACCTTACGACGGCGGGTCAGGATCTGGGTGGCGCTGTCAAAAGCGTCGTCGACCAGCCTGCGTATGGCGGTATCGATTTCACGGGCGGTTTCCTCGGAATAGCTCTTGGGCTTTGCGAGACCAAATTTGTCGCCTAGAAAGGCTTGTCGGTCTTCCTCATAAATGACTTGACCGCCTTCCTCGCTCATCCCGAATTGGGTGACCATACTACGGGCAATATCGGTAACCTTAGCCAAATCATCAGCCGCTCCAGTGGAGATTTCGTTGAAGATCATACGCTCGGCGGCACGACCGCCCATCAGCACCGCCATGCGGCTTTTCAGATCGGAAACCGTTTGCAGGAAACGCTCCTCTGTGGGGCGCTGGATTGTGTAGCCCAAGGCGCCAACCCCACGTGGAATGATAGAGATTTTGTGTACGGGGTCCATTCCAGGCAACGAAGCGGCGACGAGAGCATGCCCCATTTCATGATGCGCTACCACGCGTCGCTCATGTTCATTAAGCACGCGGCTTTTCTTCTCTAGTCCTGCAACGATACGTTCTACGGCGAGTGTAAAATCGCTTAGTGTCACCGCATCGGCATCACGGCGCGTGGCTAGTAGAGCCGCCTCATTGACTAGGTTGGCTAGATCAGCACCGGTAAATCCTGGGGTCAGGGCGGCTATCTGCTCGGCATCGACATCGGACGCTAGCTTGTTTAGGTGCTTGAGATGTACGTTGAGAATGTCAATACGTCCCCGACGCTCGGGTCGATCGACCAAGACTTGACGGTCGAAGCGTCCTGCACGTAGTAGGGCAGGATCAAGGATCTCGGGACGGTTAGTCGCAGCCAGAAGTACAATCCCGGATGAGGTATCAAAGCCATCTAGTTCAGTTAATAGCTGGTTGAGGGTCTGCTCCTTTTCGTCATGACCGCCACCGAGCATGCCCAGCCCTCGGGCGCGGCCAAGCGCATCTAGTTCATCAATAAAAATGATGCACGGTGTGGCTTTTGCAGCTTGGTCAAAGAGGTCTCGTACTCGGGCAGCCCCCACGCCGACGAACATCTCTACGAATTCGGACCCTGAAATCGAAAAGAATGGAACGCCGGCTTCGCCAGCCACGGCACGAGCCAGCAGCGTCTTGCCGGTACCTGGTGGGCCGACCAAAAGTATGCCCTTCGGCACGTGAGCCCCTAGCCGACCGTAACGCTGCGGGTCGCGCAAAAAGGCCACGACTTCCTTGAGTTCGTCCTTGGCTTCGTCAATGCCAGCCACGTCGGCGAAGGTCACCTTGGTTTCAGTCTCAACATAAACACGGGCTTTCGATTTGCCCAATGTCATCATGCTGCCGAGGCCTCCTTGACTTGATACCATGCGGCGCAGGAAAAATCCCCAGATAGCGAACAAAAGCAGGAATGGCAAGAGCCAAGAAAGTAGAGAGGTCAGCCATGACTTACTAGGCGCGCCATTGAACGTGACATCGTATTGGTCCAGTTCATTGGCCAAGGTCGGGTCAATGCGATAGGTGGTGAAGCCAGTAGTACCGTCGGAGAGTGGCGTATTGTAGGTGCCTTTGATCCGCTCTGAACTAATATCCAGCGTGTTGATGAGGCCTTGCTCAAGATGATGACGAAATTCGGAATAGGGAATCGGTTCGTAGGAACGCCCCTCCGCAATGAAATCCTGAGCCAACAGGACAAAAATATAGGCGAAAATAAAAAAGAGGATATATGCTTGGTAACGTTTGTCCATGCTAACCTCAATGCGGCTTTCTAGAAGGCTTTATAGCGCCTGATCATCAAGATCTTTATTCAGAGCGCCACTGTTTTCCTGAGTAGACATGATGTATCCGTTAATGTTGGTTAGTAAGTTGCTCTGTTGAGATTGATCGGTATATGACATCTAATACATTGATACAAATCGCGTTATGCTCACACTTGTTTTAATCGGAGCGACGGGCGCGCTATGCCATTACTGCAGTCTGAGCAAGATCAAACAACATCAACGCTGAACATCGTGGCTGTGACTAAAGATCTTCCAATTTTTCCATGTCTCTTATCATGCGCATGATTTCATGTTGCTCTAAAGCGAGGAGGCCTTTCAATAATTCCTCAGAGGACGATGCTTCAGCCCGCGTTGATAAATAGCGATATAGATCAATGATGCGTTCATGTGCTGCTAATAAAGATCGCATCACTTCGCCAGCATTCATGTTGGCAAAGTTTAAATTTCCCAATGTTTCAAGCTTGAAAGGTTGCTTGTCAAAATATTCTGCACACCACGTTTGGAGCGCGGCTTTCTCGGCATCTTTCTCACTCAGCGCTATGACCCGGCTAAGCTCTTGTTCATGTTGGGAAAGATAGTCAAATAACATGTGAAGCTTTTCTTGCTGGGCGTCCCTTGCGGCGCACTTCAGTTTATCGGCCAGGTTGGCATGCAACCGCCGGGTCAGTTCCAGTATGTCTTTGATGGTTTCAACCGTCATGCCCTTTGCCTAGCTCAGGTTGGCTCTTGTTGTAAAAAGTGATGCGATACTGGGCTGAATCTTTAGATTTCACACCAAATGCGTTCTCTTAAGTCATCGCTGAGCTTTGATACCTTACGCACGCGTTTTAAAGTTGCTTCCGTCATATCACCCGTGATTTCGTGATAGCAGGACGCCATAGAGGAAGGTGTTAGCAGACCCTCAAGACCCAGCATGTAACTTGTCAGCTTGCCGCAGGAAATCGTCACGGTTGAAAAGAAATCGAGTTCGTGACGCGTTGCGTCATTCAGTGTTTCTAACCAGATACGCTGTAACTTGATCGCAGTGTTAGTGGATTCCATCCAAGGTTGAGACCACAAAACGAGCAAATTTTCTGTGACGGGCGCTTGCAAAGGGTGTTTTGTAAGATCTGACGTTATCATTTTCTTGTCCTCTTTGAAGATAAGACCCTATAGACAGTTTTAATGTCATTGTAATATTGTCTTTTTCAACTAGTTGAATATTATGATTATTATTGAATCGTATTGTTGAAAATCATGATTACATGGGTCAGCCGACACCGTTGGTTTATTACTCCTATACAGACAGTAAGCTAGAGCCCAGCAATGACTTTCAAGTAGTATAGATGAGATGAGCACGCAAAAAACTTGACCGTGGACAGCTTTATAGCTTGAAATTTTTTATGAATAGGATGCTTGTTTTAAAGGTGAGTGCTGCTTCTAAGAGTGCTATACCTAGTTGTTTTTGAAAATGCTATCTTAAAGAGCTAGAGCTCTACTTAGTGCTGTAGTGATAAAGCATGGATGATCGGTTAATTATAAAGGTGATCATATTTTAGCTGATATTGATATTTTCAATATCGATATAAAAAAATGACAGGTATTATGGGAAATGAGCTTGCTCTCATACTGAGGTGCCCGATTACTTCTGGATTCATAGAATAACCGCAGCACTTTGTGACCTTCCCCCCCGCAATTAACACCATGAACTCGATGAAATTTCCAGCTAACTTTGGTGAACGGAGAGCTCACAATGAAAATGCTACTGCGATGGCTGGTGAGCCTCGCGGCGCTTTTAGCGCTGCTGTTAATGGGGCCTGTCTGGTTATTGGCCAGTAACCAAGTCGTAATCGATGGACACTGGTCCTCGCTTGATCGCACTTCCGCTGGCATAGCGCCAGATCCCGCGGAGAGTTCTGAAGCCGTGGTTCAAGTCTATTCCGCTCGTGCTTATAACTGGCGCGGGGCTTTTGGCGAGCATATATGGATTGCGACCAAGGCGGAAAACGCCGATAGCTATCGACTTCATCAAGTGCTGAGCTGGCGCCGCCCTACGGTGGTCTCTTCCATCGATACGCCTGATCGGGCTTGGTTTGGCAATCCGCCTACACTGCTGGCTGACTATCGTGGTGATGCCGCTGCTCAGATGATACCGCAGATAGAGTCCGCCGCCGCAGGCTATCCCCAATTCCACTTATATCGCGTATGGCCTGGGCCGAATAGCAATAGCTTTATCGCTTGGGTAATACGCGAAGTACCCGGTTTTGAGGTGACGCTCCCGGTGACTGCTATCGGCAAGGACTATATTTTCAATGGCGTTTTTGCGGCTGCGCCCAGCGGTACCGGTTATCAGCTCTCATTGGGTGGGGTGGTAGGCTTAATGGTGGCGCGGGAGGAGGGTATTGAACTCAATCTCTTAGGGTTGAGCTTTGGTATCGACGTTATGCGACCGGCTGTGAAGCTACCGGGCATAGGTCGTTTGGGTATGCCCGCAAAAGTGTTGGGAGGCTGACCCTATTAGTAAAAGCTGCGCCAATGTATTTGCAGATACTTTTTTATTCAACTAGTATCTGTGGATGAAGAGTGAAGGCTAAGAGGGTAGCTATGCAAACGGCACACGACATTTCCCAAAACAGGGCAGCCGCGGCGGCAGGCTTGAAAGCGGCTGTGCGCATTCTGGATAAGTGGCGAGCATCTGGCGAGCAGGGTGAAGCGATTTTGCGCGTTTCGCATAGCACTTACTCGCGTGCCCGGCGGGGGGATCTTGTCGAGATCAAATTAGATAGCGACCAGCTAACTCGGATCAGCTACTTACTCAACATCCACGCTGCGCTGCGGATGATATTTGATAACCCAGAAAACCTTTATGGGTTCGTCAACTTGATGAATCACAATCCCTACTTTAATGGCCGCACGCCGCTCGAAATTATCGGCTCCGGTGATTTTGCGGCGCTCTACGAAACCTTTAAGCGTATCGATAGCCTGCGGGGAAGCCAGTGGTAAAGGTCGCTGATTTGCAGACTCTGCCCCCTGGAAACGTCACCGGTTATCGCTTAGTCAATAGTAAGTTTCCGCCGATTGACCTATTCGATGATGTGGCGAGCGCTGAAGAGTTTGCCGCGCTCCATGCGCTACAGGCATTAACCAATCCGCGTTTACAAAATGAAGTGGGTAATTTAGCGCTGCTACCACCGGAGCAAATTCCTTTTGGAATACGTGGGTGCTCATATGCGGTTGCGCCTTTTACCCATGTAAACCCGCAGGGTTCTCGCTTTAGCGATGGCAGTTTTGGCGTGCTCTATTTTGCCGATACGCTTGAAACGGCGATTGCCGAAGTAAAGTATCACCAGCAGGTGTATTGGCAAAATGTGCCAGAATTGCACTACGAACGGTTCGTCTTTCGTGGTTTAAAAGCCATTTTTGATCAGGGTGGTTTTTACGATGCGCTCGTTTTACCTATTGAGCATGCTATTTATACGCTCGATGATTACTCAACCTCGCAGCCATTCGGTGCCGACATACGCCGGTGTGGGGTTGGGCTTCGCTACCACTCTGTTCGCAAGTTTAATGCAAACTGTTGGGCGCTAATGACACCAAGCTGTGTGGCTGACATTATCCAAACCACTCATCTGGAAATGATTTGGAACGGCGCCATTACTCAAGTGAATCATCTGCGTTTTTCCCACCGATGACGAGCCGCGGGGTTAGTTGTGTTGCTGCTCTGTAAAGCGCTGCATGATGGCGAGGGTTTCATCGCTCACATGATGCTCCATGCCTTCAGCGTCAATACGTGCAGTAGCATCTCTCACGCCAAGGGCGCGCAAAAAGTGCAGCACGATATCGTGGCGGGCGCGTGACGTTTCCGCCATTTTTTGCCCCGTTTCGGTGAGAAACAGCGAGCGATAGGGCTTGCTAGTGACCAACTCCAGCTCATTTAAGCGCCGAATCATTTTTGAAACCGTCGCCTGGCTGACCGCCATACGGTTGGCGATGTCCGCCGCGCGCGCTTCGCCGCGGTGTGCCAGCAGGTCGCCAATTAACTCAACGTAGTCTTCGATCAGTTCGGTTTCGTGGGCATTGCGCACCGTTGCATACTGTTGAGCATGCTGCTCCACGGGAGGCAGGGCATCGCCAGGAATGCTTGGGGTGGTCAATGAAGCGTTCGGATTAAAATCAGTCATTGGCGAATTATATCGGAAGCAGTGGTAATAATCATTGGATCGTACGTGGGATAGTAGCCTATTTTTGAGCATAATTGTTAGCCAAGGCTAAACTGTTTGCACAGAGCTTTGTTATTGAGATGCCGTCTACTGATAGGTAACGCAATAAGGGAGGGTAATAATGAACAAGCGCAATCTTTGTATGGCCATGAGCCTAACGCTGTGGCTAAGCGCCGCGATGGCTACTGCTCAGACGGAGGCCGGTTAATTATAGAGGTATTGGCCCGCGAGCGCTTAGCCGGGCGAACGGTGATTAGGGTGACTCACAACATGCCGGGAGCCCGCCATCACGTCGTCCATGTGGTGCTGATGCGTTTTTGGCGCCATCGTCAAATGGGTTAGTATTGCGTACTTAAGCATTTAAAGCGGCGGTGACTGCAGGCATTCCCAGGTTTTCTCGGCAATACCTATGCCAGCACCGGTCATCAGCAAATACGTTTGATCTACTCCAGCGGTATGCAGCGGTTCGGCTTCATCTTGAAAGTGAATTCCTGCAATGATGTGCCCAGTGAAGCCTGCTTTACGCAGTTCGCGAGTGGCTATAAGCTTGCTCTCAAGTTCCGGCGTGGCCAGCGTTACAGCGGTTATTTGCGCAATAGGCAGGTGATGCCAAAATCCCACATCTTCGATATCACCATAAAAAACATGCCGTTGAGTATTGATTTTATTGGGATCTGAATCGATTCCCACGGCAGACAAGCCTTTATCGGTAAAAAAGTCGTAGGCGGCGTTACCGGTTCGCCCCATGCCTAGCACTAAGACGGTGGCGTTACCTAAATCCACTGGCTGTTCGTCAGGATGTCGTGCGTACCGCTCAAAACGTAACAGGCGTTTCTCCCAGCGATCAAAAAGCTGGTGGGCAGCGCGATTCAGCGGTGCGGCGATGACAAACGACAAGGCAACGGTAATTGCCAAGGGAACAAGCCACTCTTGCAAAATGCTGGCAGCTACAATCAGGCCAAACTCACTATAAGCCGTCAGGCTCAATCCACCCAGAAAGGCGTTGCGTGTTCTGATGCGAAAAGCAATCAGTAGGGCGAAAAACAGCACTCCTTTAAGTGGCAGCAGAATAGCCAGGATGACTGCAAATAGAAGTGCTTCTTTATCGGGTAAGCCGGCCATGCCTATCTGTAGAAAGAAGCTGATTAACAGTACTTCTTTCAGCCCCCATAGCGCCTTAGATAATTCTTGCGCGCGTGGGTGTTTGGCCAGCAGCAGGCCCATGACCAGGGCTCCTACTTCTGAGCTTAATCCCACTGCTTCAAAGCCCATGCCGCCAACGGCAATCGCCAGTACAGCGCCTAGCAGCACCAATAGTTCATCGTGCTGCGCCGCGTTCATAAGCCAATAAAGTACTGGCCTGAATAGAGGCACCAAAAATACCAGCGCAGCCCAGGGGCTAGGGGAATCACCGCTATAGATGCTGAGAACCGCTAAAGCCACCAGGTCTTGAATAATCAGAATGCCAATCGCAATTCGGCCGTGTAGGGCACGTAATTCGCGTTTGCTTTCGAGTACCTTGGCCGCTAATACGGTGCTTGAAAAAGACAGTGCAGTGGCCAGCAGGATTGCTTTATCCAGGGGTAGCGATAGGAAAATGACAAAACCAGAGGTAAACAACAGGCAGGTAATTGTCAAGTGTATAAAGGCGCTCCCCAGTACAACGGGTTCTGCCAAGCTGCGGATATTGAGTTTAAGACCAATGGTGAACAGCAGTAGCAGAACCCCCAAATGGGCAAGGTGTTCAAGCAGTGGCCCCGCATCACTTGGGAGCCCAATACTGGGACCAAAGGCATTGAGTGCAAACCCTGCTGATAAGAACCCCACGAGTGGCGGTAAACTTAGCTGGCGTGCGGCGATACCAAAGATAAACGCTACCGATAGAATAACCACTTCAAACATGCTGGGTCCCTAGAATATGCAATAGAGCCGACTATCTTCCAACTCGCCAGTGCTTTTGCATTTCTATAAAAGTGAACGATGCTGACCAAGTGATCAATACAAAGCCTGTCAAAGCTAACGTGCCGTAGAGAAAACGTACCGGCCCAATGGCATATATATCGCCATAACCCACGGTGGTATAGGTCACCGCAGAGAAGAAGATATAGTCAAGGATGTTGAAGCTGTCGTAACCATGTAAAGCACCAATGCTTAATTGCTCGGTAAGCCACCAGCCAGTGATGCCAAATAGCCAAATTTCGACAATGTGGGTCATTAATACCCCAAACGCCATCACTAGGATGCGTTGCCGATGTGGTCTTCGAGATTTTTCTATTTGGCGCGAGATAATCCACAGGGCTTCATAGTGAAGCAGCACCGCAATGACCACGGTAACAAAAGTGGTTACCACCACGGCGATATGCTCAGGGTAAGGAATAGTCATCTTAACAAGTTATCAACCTTTGCTCGTTAGCATAAACGTGTGCCTAGAAGCAGCAAGTTGGCATCCGCGTGCTGCCATCCCCACCAGGCGAGCAATAAAAAGATAAGCAGCAGAAGGGCTGCCATTAGCTTGAGCAAATGATGGATTGTCATGGGGTCACCGTTGTTGCCTGCGAGCGCTCTAGCGGCTTCTCGCTAATAAACCAATGCAGCGCAGCGGCCACCACAGAGAGAACGATAGCAATTTGCCATACTGTATTGTAGTGACCGGTAAGGTCGTAAAAATAGCCGCCAAGCCAAACGCCCATAAAAGAGCCTAACTGGTGAAATAGAAATACAATGCCGCCCAGCATGGAGAGGTGGCGCACACCAAATACCGAAGCCACAATGCCATTGGTTAGCGGAACAGTGGAGAGCCATAGTAACCCCATGGAGATACCAAATACATAAGCGCTTATAGGGCTTAACGGCAAATAAACAAACGCCGTAATCACCACGCCGCGAACCAAATAGAGCCAGGTTAGCAGCTTGGGCTTGGACCAAATGCCGCCCATCCAGCCTGCGGTATAGGTGCCAACTATGTTAAATAAACCCACTAAGGCCAGCACCGTTGTTCCTACCTGAACGGCAAGACCGTTATCAAACAGGTAGCCGGGTAGGTGTACGGCAATAAACACCACCTGAAAACCACACACAAAAAAGCCTAAACAGAGCAGCCAGAAACCCTTTTGGCCCGCTGCCTCATTAAGGGCGTCTTTTAGGCTTAAATCGGAGGCGGTTTTGGCCGAAGGTTTGTCGCGTAGCATGGCCCCCAGTGGAATAATAATAGTGGCAATGGCCGCCATGGCCATAAGTGCTGCCGCCCAGCCTAGCCATTCGATTAAACCAAGCGTACCGGGCAACATGGCAAACTGACCAAACGAGCCTGCGGCGCTCACAATCCCCATGGCCATGCTGCGCTTTTCGGGTGCTACCGCGCGGCCAACAGCGCCCAAAATGACGGAGAACGTTGTGCCTGATAAACCTAGGCCTATCAACAGTCCGGCGCTGAGAGTCATCCCCAACACCGAGGTTGAGAGGCTCATGAACAGTAGCCCCAGCCCATACAGCAAGCCGCCAACGACAATGATTTTAGTGGCACCGAAGCGGTCAGCCAGAGCCCCGGTAAAAGGCTGTGACAAGCCCCACACTAGGTTTTGCAACGCGAGCGCAAAAGCAAACACGCCGCGTCCCCAGTCTAAGTCGCTGCTCAGCGGCTCCATAAATAGGCCGAAGCCATGGCGTAAGCCCATGGCCGTCGAAATAACCAAACTTCCTAAAATAATTAGCAGTAGCGAGTGATGTCGGACGAGAGCCATGGTGTTCTCTTTATTGGCAGGCTAACAGTCGAGTCACTATCGCATGGGTTGTACGCTTTTAGAAGCTGCCAAATAGCATGCCAAGAGTAATCTCTAGAATCGGTGGGTGATGTTAGTTTTGCATTTTTAATCTGCTAAAATCCGCTCCCTTCGCCTTTAATGACCTCTCAATAGCTCTAGGGATCTTCATGAATGCAGTAATTCTTGCGGTACTGGTGATGGTGTTCCTGTCGCTAGCCCGTGTATCAGTAGTATTCGCGCTTGTGGTGGGCGCTTTAGTCGGTGGTTTAGTGGGTGGGTTATCGCTTGAGCAAACGCTGGATGCATTTAATGAAGGCGTTGGCGGAGGGGCTCAAGTGGCACTGGCTTACGCTACTTTAGGGGCATTTGCGGTAGCTATTTCCCGTTCGGGGCTGCCGGACATGTTGGCAAACCGATTGATAACTCTGTTAGGTAAAGAAACCACTGCCACGCATCAGGCGCGGGTCAAAATGCTGCTGCTAACAGCTGTGTTGTTGGTGGCTATCTCTTCGCAGAATGCTATCCCGGTACATATCGCCTTTATACCGGTGCTGATTCCGCCGCTGCTAACCGTGATGAACCGCTTGAAGCTCGACCGTCGCGCGGTGGCATGTGCGCTGACCTTTGGTCTAACCGCGCCCTATATGCTGCTGCCGGTAGGTTTTGGGGCGATTTTTCTAAACGATATTCTATTGGCAAACTTAAATAGCGCTGGCGAACCGTTAGGTTTGGAGATTACCCGTGGCATGGTGCCGATGGCCATGGCCATACCGGTCGGGGGCATGGCGCTAGGGCTAATCGTTGCGCTGCTATGGAGTTACCGTCGCCCGCGTGAATACCAAGCCGAAGATATCGCTAACGCCAACGTTAGTGAAGGCCATAAGCCCGCCAAGCCGCATATGCTGGGGCTTGTGATGTCGGGGGTTGCGATTGTCGCAGCACTCGGACTTCAGCTTTATAGCGGCTCAATGATACTGGGTGGTTTGGTAGGGATTGGCCTGCTTTCAATGGGCGGCATCTTTAAGTGGCGTGAAGCTGACGATCTATTTACCAGCGGCATGCGCATGATGGCGCTGATCGGCTTTATCATGATTTCTGCGGCGGGCTTTGCAGAGGTAATGAAAACTACCGGTGAAATTGATGCATTGGTATCGGGGGCTTTTGCACTTTTCGGTGATAACCGCGGCTTAGCCGCATTAGTAATGCTGCTGGTAGGGCTATTTATTACCCTGGGCATTGGCTCGTCTTTCTCAACCATCCCGATTATTGCGGCGATTTTTGTGCCCTTGGCGGTACAGTTTGGCTTTTCGCCTATGGCCACCGTCGTGTTGGTCGGCACCGCAGCAGCATTGGGTGATGCGGGCTCCCCGGCGTCAGACTCAACCTTGGGGCCAACATCGGGCCTAAACGTTGATCGTCAGCATGATCATATGTGGGACAGCGTGGTGCCGACGTTTCTGCACTACAACATTCCATTAGTAGGCTTTGGCTGGCTAGCGGCGATGATGCTGTAAGTGAGAACGTGCAAAACTAACAAGGGACAACGTTGTTGTCCCTTTTTTTGCTTTTCAATACTTTACTGTTTAGGCAGATGGCTTTCAAACGCGCTTAATAGTCCTCGCAGTAGCGAAAGCTCTTTGCGGCTGGGTTGGGCGCGGGCGAAGAGGGCTTGAAGCTGCTCTTCGGTGCGGGCATGGGGCTGGGTTAAAAAGCCGCTCTCCTGCATTAAGCGGCCCAGGTGCGCCTGAAAGTGTAAGAACTGTTCGCGGCTAGGCGGCGTTGCTTCTAGCGGGCGCTGATAAGCAAAGCCGCTATCCTCACATTTACGCCAGGCACGGTGTACTTCATAAGCCAGTATCTGCACCGCCTGGGATAAATTTAGAATGCCGTAATCTGGGTTGGCGGGAATACTCACCTGATGCGTGCAGCAGCGGATCTCATCTTTGGTCAGCCCGGAACGCTCGCGTCCAAACACCAGTGCCACTGGCGCTGTTTGTGCGTTCTGAATAACGTCTGCCGCCATCTCATCGGGTTCGTCAAAGTGGGGCAAGGGCAGGCTGCGCAAGCGTGCGCTGGCACCAACCACCTGAACGCAGTCGTTAACCGCTTCCTCCAGTGTTGTCACTACCCGTGCATTGTCCAGAACATCAGTGGCCCCTGCGGAAAGGCGAGTCGCTTCCTCATCAGGAAACATGCGTGGGTTGACCAGCACCAGCTCGGTTAAGCCCATGGTCTTCATGGCGCGCGCCGCAGCGCCGATATTGCCCGGGTGGAAGGTCTGAACGAGTACGATACGAATATGCTGCAACATGCGCTGATTTCGCCCTATAGCCTTATAAAAATCGCGCTGATAGTACCACGTTAGCTCTGCGCAATGGGACGGAGGCAATGGGTCTAACGACTCACAAAAACGCAACAACCCCGCACAAGGCGGGGTTGTTGGTGACTACCTTAATCGCTAGCAGTCTTGAGCAGAGGGCTCAGGGTGCATTACATCATGCCGCCCATACCACCCATTCCGCCCATGCCACCCATGTCAGGGCCAGCTTCTTTCTCTTCCGGATCTTCAGCGATCATGCACTCGGTGGTGATCATCAGACCAGCAACAGAACCAGCGGACTGCAGCGCAGTACGGGTAACTTTAGCCGGATCCAGAACGCCCATTTCGAACAGGTCACCAAATTCACCCGTTTGTGCGTTGTAACCGAAGTTGCCAGTTTCATCTTTCACACGGTTGATAACAACGGCGGGCTCTTCACCAGCGTTAGCAACGATTTGACGCAGCGGTGATTGCATCGCACGTAGCGCCATGTTGATACCGTGGTTCTGGTCTTCGTTGTCACCGGTCAGGCCTTGTACTTTCGCCATGACGCGAACCAGTGCGGTACCGCCACCAGGTACAACGCCTTCTTCAACGGCTGCACGAGTAGAGTGCAGAGCGTCTTCAACGCGGGCTTTCTTCTCTTTCATTTCCACTTCGGTGGCAGCACCGACGCGGATAACGGCAACACCGCCTGCTAGTTTGGCAACGCGCTCTTGCAGCTTCTCTTTATCGTAGTCAGAAGAGGTGTCTTCGATTTGCGCGCGGATCTGGTTAACGCGTGCTTCGATATCGCCTTCTGCACCAGCGCCATCGATGATGGTGGTGTTCTCTTTAGACATGGTCATGCGCTTGGCGGTACCCAGGTGATCCAGGTTCACTTGCTCAAGCGTCAGGCCGACTTCTTCAGAGATGACCGTGCCGTTGGTCAGGATAGCGATATCCTGCAGCATGGATTTACGACGGTCACCGAAACCAGGTGCTTTAGCAGCGGCTACTTTAACGATACCGCGCATGTTATTAACAACCAGCGTTGCCAGTGCTTCGCCTTCGATATCTTCAGCGATGATGGCCAGCGGCTTGCCTTGTTTAGCAACGGCTTCTAGTACCGGCAGCAGCTCACGGATGTTGGAGATCTTTTTATCCACTAACAGGATGTAAGGATCTTCCAGTTCAACCGTCATTGTGTCCTGGTTGGTGACGAAGTAAGGAGACAGGTAGCCGCGATCAAACTGCATACCTTCAACGACTTCCAGCTCGTCTTCAAAGCCACGGCCTTCATCAACAGTGATGACGCCTTCTTTGCCGACTTTTTCCATCGCTTCGGCGATGATTTCACCGATGCGCTTGTCACCGTTCGCAGAGATGGTGCCTACCTGTGCAATCGACTTGGTGTCGGTGCAAGGTACAGACATCGCCTTGATTTCTTTAACGGCAGCGTTAACGGCTTGATCGATGCCGCGCTTAAGATCCATCGGGTTCATGCCGGCTGTAACGCCTTTCAAACCTTCAGCGATAATCGCTTGGGCCAGAACGGTGGCGGTGGTGGTACCGTCACCAGCGGCGTCAGAAGTCTGTGAAGCAACTTCTTTAACCATCTGTGCGCCCATGTTCTCGAACTTGTCTTTCAGTTCGATCTCTTTGGCAACTGAAACGCCGTCTTTCGTAACGGTCGGCGAGCCGAAGGATTTTTCAAGTACTACATTACGGCCTTTAGGACCGAGAGTTACTTTTACCGCGTTGGCGAGAACGTCAACACCGCGCGCCATGCGCTTACGGGCATCATCTGAAAACTTAACTTGTTTAGCTGACATATCTGCTACTTCCTAAATTGAATGCAAAACGTGAAAGTAAATAATCGAGGTGCTCATCAATCAAATGTGAGCCACAACGACTGTTAGCCTTCAACAACCGCAAGAATATCGGCTTCGCTCATGATCAAGACTTCTTCGCCGTCGACTTTCTGTTTCTCGACGCCATAGCCATCTTTAAAGATCACGTTATCGCCAACTTTAACGTCGAGAGGACGGACATCGCCATTTTCGAGAATGCGGCCATTACCGACAGCAAGAATTTCGCCACGCGTCGGCTTTTCTGCTGCATTGCCCGGAAGCACGATGCCGCCTGCGGTTTTCTGCTCTTCTTCAACGCGACGGACGATGACACGATCGTGCAAAGGACGGATATTCATTCACGTTCTCCTGAGTAGGGTTGAAGCCCAGATAGGGCGGTTAGCTAAAATGAGTTCTCAAGGGTGTGACCCGCGAGAAGTGAAGACCTTTCAGTCTTCATTGTTAATGGCAGCTACCGTCTAGATCGCTGCCGAATTTGTGTGCTGGTTGAAAAATGGGGGCTGAGGATGGCCTTTCAAGGGGGAGGGTAATAAAAAATTGCTTTTTTGCCGATTTTCTTCCAAGGCAAGCCTTAATGGCGGCTAGGAGGCTCGTCACGGCTAATAAAATCACCCTCAATCGGGCCTTCCTGTTGAGTGGTGTTTGAGTTGTGGTGTTCATTCGGCCGGGCCGAGGAAGGGTTTGAATTTTGCTGCTGGCTGGCTATTTTTTTCAGGCCAAGCCAAGTAAGTGCTTTAAACATCAATTGACGTGCGTTGGGTATTAGGCACGCAAGGCCAAGCGCATCAGATAAAAAGCCTGGCGCCATTAGTAAGGCACCACCAAAAATAAGGGCCGCGCCTGTCAATAACTCACTGGAGGGGATTTCACCAACCTGCATACGCTCTCGAGCGCGGGCAAAGGTTGATACACCCTCTTTGCGAATAAGGTGTAACCCGGCAAAGCCTGTACCGAGGACTAGGAGTAAAGTGGTGAGTAAGCCGATCTGGCTGCCGATTGAAAAAAGAACCACAAAATCAAGTAGCGTGAAGAGTGATATAAAAATAAGGATGGGCATGGTTAACTCCAGAAAACGGCTTCATAACAGTCGTAATTGCCTAATATGGTGCCAGAAACGCACATAACAAGCACCTAACGATGCGCCTGGTTACTGTGATAAAGCTCGTTTTAAGCCAATAATTATTCTATGCTGCAATGCACAATAGAGATGATTGTTACTGCCGTAAGGAGTCAATAATGGTATTTGCCGAAAAAGTAATCGCCGTCACTGGCGGGGCGCGTGGGCTGGGGTATGCCGTGGCGTTGCGTTTGGGAAAGCAGGGCGCGCGTATGGCGCTTTTGGATATGAGCGCTGAAGCGTTGGATCAGGCGGTATCAAAGCTTTCTGCAGAGGGTGTCGATGCTCAAGCGTTTGTGGTGAATGTCGCTGAAGAAGACTCAGTGATTCAAGCGTTTGCAGATATCGCACAGCGAATGGGATCCATTAGTGGCTGTGTTAACAATGCGGGTATTACCC
This sequence comes from Vreelandella sp. ssv, assembly GCF_059448525.1. Taxonomy (NCBI): domain Bacteria; kingdom Pseudomonadati; phylum Pseudomonadota; class Gammaproteobacteria; order Oceanospirillales; family Halomonadaceae; genus Vreelandella; species Vreelandella sp. ssv. The sequence continues at coordinate 1,787,948 of NZ_CM182545.1, forward strand.
AGGATGCACTGCTGGTAAAAGCCAAAGAAGGGCGCGTGGAAAAACGCATGTCCTTGGAGGCTTGGCAAAAGGTGATCAATGTTAATTTAACCGGCGTTTTTCTGTGTGGGCGGGAGGCGGCCACGCAGATGATCGAAGCAGGACATAAGGGGGTCATCGTTAATATCTCGAGTATTTCTCGGGCGGGTAATATGGGGCAAAGCAACTACGCTGCTGCCAAAGCTGGCGTACATGCACTCACCGTGACCTGGAGCCAAGAGTTGATGCGCTATGGCATTCGCACCGGCACCGTAGCGCCTGGGTTTATTGCTACCGAAATGACCGCTGCAATGCGTCCCGACATGTTAGAACGCATCTCATCCAGTGTGCCGCTTAAGCGGTTAGGTGAGCCTGATGATATTGCCCAAAGCGTCGCCTTTATTCTTGAAAACGACTACTTTACTGGTCGGATCATTGAGTGTGATGGCGGGTTGCGGCTGTAGTTCTTCTGCAGTGGTTACGCCAGGATAGGGGTGAGGCAAAGAGATGGGCGGCCCGGTGAGGCCGCCCGCAGTAAACCTTCGGGTTGATCTAAAAATAGTCGCGGCTAATTTCACGCTGAAAATACATCTCCAGGCGTAGTGTCATGGCCCACCGAGGATCGTAGCTAACGTCCCGTTGAAAGTGCAGTTCCGGTATGACATCGGCAAATAAAATGCCTTTATGAATGTCGCGACGATAACGCGTTTGCAGATAGTAATTGGTCATGCGGGGATTTGAGGCGCTTTCACCAATGGCAATTGCCGAGTACCGCAGGGCGCTGCGGCGGTTGATACGGTGATTGAGTTCGGCAATTTCACTGTATTCAAGCGTATCTTCTTCTTCACGCCACTGAACGGTAGTGATAAATCTTAGGTGGCGACGTTCGCTCAAAGGGCGACCCACATCCCAGCGCGTTCGGGCCGAATACCCCTCGTTATTGAACCAGGAAATACGGTTGTTCGACTCAAGCTGCCAGGGCCCTTCGCCTAGCTGCCACAGTCGTTCGCTGGTAAAACGCGCGTAAGGATCCAGTGGAAGACGTAGGCGAATACCGGCCCCCACACGGTTGCTCCAGTTTTCGCGCTTGTCTCTACTTTCCAGCCAATCCAAGCCTAACGTAGAGCTTCTACGATCACGCTGATCATTGGCAAGCCGCCCAGAGCCTTGCTCTTCGAGCGTCCCTTGAGACTCTTCCGGGTCACTTTCGATCACCAGCCGCAATCGTTCTTCCGAAGTGGGTAGGTCTATACGGTAGCGAAGCGACGTGTCGCCCTGGGTTCCATCTCCTTCCATCCAATCAATTTCTTGACCAAACCTTAGGTAGGACTCGTTCTCCGCCTGCATGTGATCGTCTGTACCAAAAAAGCCATCAATGCGTCGCGAGGTATCATCTACCCAGTTACCTACGCTTTCGCGAAACGGCTCAACGCGCTCTTCGGCCCACTCGGGTAAGTCGCTATCTTCCTCTTCGGCATAAGCATTTGCTGCTACGGTTGTCATTATGCCGAGCCAGCAGAAGGTTAGGATTTTATGCATCGAGTGGTCTCAATTAAAAGTGCTTGCTGTACAACATCAGCTTTGCAAAGGGAGTGATTTAACGTGCTTTATGGGTCTCGATCTCTTTTGCCCATTCAAGTACGCGTTTACGTTGGCCACGGCTACTGAGTCGGTCTGTATCAACGCTAGCCGGAATAAGCTGGTGATTGGGCGATGCGTCTAGATCAAGGTTAAACGAACGCGAGGCGCCAGTGGGCATATCTTCAGATCCGTAAATTGCAATGACACGAATTTCGAGTTGTATATTCTGCTCATGGAGCAGGCTGTCATCAATTTCCCAATACTCTTTAACCTGATTCACAATGTCGCCAAACGACTGAATGTTAAGATAATCGCCTGACGCTAGCGGACCTTGATGTGTGCGATAGCTGGCTTCCTGCTGTTCACTACCTCTTTGCTGATACTCAACGACATCAAGAGAATAACTTTGTTTTTGAGTATGTAGTACCGCTACAAGGTGTTGAACATAGATCGCTTCGCTGCTCATATTGCTGATTAAACAGATTGCATCTACTCCAGTGCCTTTACCGCGATTGATAATTACGCGAGGGCGACGCTGGCGGACATAGCCGTTATAAAGCAACTGGGCGTAAAAAACCCATACGAAAAGGGTGCAAATACTCGCGATGGCTGAAATTGCCTGGGCGTTATCGTTGAGCCATTCCATTATGTGAGATCCTTCTCATAGCTATTGGAGGTTGTCGTAGCGATAGTCTTGGCGTTTGCCGCCCAGTGTTGGGTCATCGACCAACATCATATTAGTTATTTAGACAGAGACTAGCGTAAAAATGGAGCCAGGTCAGCCTGTTAAAGGTTGGATAAGGCAGTAAATTACAAGCACGCAAAAAAATGGCAATGAGCCATTGATTATTCAAAACGGAAAATAAGCTTGCTAGAAGGGTCGCTCAATAGTGCCGAGATTAGGCTGAATTGAGGCAATCTTAAAAATAGAGGATATAAACTAACAGCATGAAAACTAACAAGTAATTGGTGCGGATGGGGAGACTCGAACTCCCACACCTTACGGCACTAGAACCTAAATCTAGCGTGTCTACCAATTCCACCACATCCGCTAAGACGAGGCGTATATTATCAACTCTGTGTTAGAAGTCAATCATGAATTTGATATTAATCCTTTGGTTGCGGAGAAAGCATGGTTCTAAAACGGTTGTGGCAGCGGGGGAGTCATTGGGTCAAGCAGGCCATGCCAGGTTATTGCGCCTTTTGTCTGGCACCGGCTTTGGCGGGGAGGGGCTGGTGTACAGCCTGTTTGGTCGAGCTGCCCTGGAACCTGCATGCTTGCAAGCAGTGCGGCGACCCTGTTTTACACGGAGCGACGCTGTGCGGGCACTGCTTAATAGATCAGCCGGCATTTTCTGCCACGCAGTCCGGGTTGCTGTACCAGGGGCCTATTAAGCAGTTGGTACATGATTTTAAATTTCATGCATCGACGCGCTCGGGCACACTTTTAGCTGAATTAATGTTGCTTACACCACCTACCGACTTAGGAGACACTCTGTTATCGGTGCCCATGCACCCAGCTCATGCGCGTAATCGAGGGTTTAATCAATCGCAGTGGTTAGCAGAAAGGCTGAGCCAGCAATGTGAGGTGCCCATGTTCATGGCAGCAAGGCGTATAAAAGATGCTCCCTCTCAGCGAACCCTGAACCGCCGCCAGCGGGTTGCCAATTTGGCGGGGGCGTTTGTATTTGAATTCCCACCACCCGCGCATGTGTTGATAGTCGATGATGTGGTTACCACTGGCTCGACGGGGCATGCATTGGCGCGAGCCGCGCTGGAGGCAGGCGCTGAGCGTGTGGATATTTGGGCGGCCGCCCGGACACCCCTAGGTAAGGATTGATAGAATAGCGCTTTTGCTGCCCCAACAGTTTGTTTGCCAACCCAGGAGTGACCGATGTCACACCCGTTTAGCTCGCTTTCGCCCGACCTAGTAATGTCTGCAGTAGAGTCGATTGATGTTTGGCCAGCAGGCGAGCCTTTTGCACTGAATAGCTATGAAAATCGTGTGCTCATGTTTCGCGATGACGACGGCAAAAACTGGATTGTTAAATTTTATCGCCCTGACCGCTGGTCAGACGCGGCGATTCAGGAGGAGCATGATTTTTTACAGGAGCTTGTTCAACATCATGTGCCCGTAGTGGCGCCTTGGCGTGATAAAACGGGAGTCTCGTTACACTATTTTAAAGCCTATCGATTTGCGCTGTTTCCCCATTGCCCAGGTCAAGCGCCAGAGCTCGATAACCCGTCGCACTTATTTGCCATGGGGGAAGTGTTGGGACAATTGCACAAAGTGTCGGCCAAAAAAACTTTTCAGCACCGGCCACGGTTAGAAATGACGAGTGGTATTTTGGATGCCCAGCAGCGAGTTCTAGCTAGTGATTGTATGAATCCCCATCAGCGCCGAGCCTATGACCGTGTGATTGAAAAGGTGCATCAGCAGCTTGTAAAACATAAGCTTCCCGCCAGCAGCATGATTCGCTGCCACGGTGACTGCCATTTGGGTAATGTGCTGGGCCGTGACGAGCAGTTTACGCTGGTCGATTTTGACGATTGCATCACGGCACCGGCCATTCAGGATATCTGGATGTTACTGCCCACCGATGACCCTCAAGGCTGGCAATCCTATTTAAGCGAAATTACCGAAGGATATGAGGAGTCATACCCATTTCCTACTGAGCAGATGTCCTTGATAGAGCCACTGAGAAGCTATCGCCTGATCAGGCACTCCGCGTGGCTTGTCTCCCGTTGGGACGATCCTGCTTTTCCTCGCGCCTTTCCCTGGCTGGCGGATAGCGGCTATTGGGATCAACATATCCGCCAGTTAGAGCAGCAGTGCCTTCAGTTAGAGCATCCACGCTGGCTGGCATAGACCGCGCTATGAAATGCCAACGAAAAGATTACTCAACTTCAGGATCGGCGTCTTCGCGTGGTATGGGGTTCGCGACACCTTCGCCATTTGCCTGCTGACGTTGCTGATTAAGCTCTTCAGAAGGGTTGTCTAGCTCTTCAATCTCAACCGCTTGATCTAAGGTGAGAAGAAAAGTCTGGCCTGGTGAGAGCTTACATGGAGAGCCTTCGCAGGCAATGCCGTACTGACCATCTTCTGCATAGGCGCTGGCGCTGAACTCACCCGTGAAAATATCACTGTCAGCGTCGTGCGTTTCGATACACGTGGCTTCTTGCGTCGTGACACGAATACGCTCATCCGCTAATTGAGCATTGCCCACGATAACGCAGTATTCAGGCAGCGAGTTTGAGGCCCCTGGTGCCTGAGTGGGGTGCAGCAAAATATCGCTCAGCCGCGTTTGGTCGGAGGAAAAGGTAAGCTCCTCAACAACCTCAACGCCGACAGTGGCTTCATTAGGCAGTGAAAGTGTTGCGTCGGCAGCTGCAGCATAAAGTGGCGCAGCAAATAAAGGGGCCACGAGGGCGGTTACCCAAAAAAACGTTGGCTTATATGACATGGCGAACTCTCATGGTGGGCGCCTGCAATAAAGGCGGTAAAATTAACACGATTTATCATATCACAGGCCCCTGGGTTGCAAAGTGAACGACGCGGCACTCTGCCACAGGTGACCTAGGTGCTGTAAAATACTCTTTTTGCTTAATAATCGTTGTGCAGATTTTTTTAAAAGTATACCTTTTGTGTAAGTTGGTCGAAGTGGCCGTAGGATAGAGTTGCTCTACAAAAACGGCTTTATTTACATACACAAAAGGATATTGAATTAAGTGACCGCCGGGACGCGATTGCGAACAGCTATTGATGAGGTTAAATATGTACGATGATATCGCCGAGCACTATCGCCAGATAATTTCCGCACTTGGCGAAGATCCCACTCGCGAAGGGTTAAGAGACACACCGAAGCGTGCCGCCAAAGCTATGCAGTTTTTGAATGCGGGCTACACTCAGTCGTTAGACGACATCATTAATGGCGCAGTATTTGAGTCGCAAACGGATGAAATGGTGTTAGTAAAAGACATTGAGTTGTACTCAATGTGTGAACACCATTTATTGCCTTTTATCGGCAAGTGTCATATTGCTTATCTTCCCAATGGCAAAGTGCTAGGGCTATCTAAGTTTGCCCGAATTGTTGATATGTTTGCCCGCCGTATGCAGATTCAAGAGAACCTGACTCGCCAGATCGCTGATGCCGTTCAGGAAGTAACGCAGGCCAAGGGCGTTGCTGTGGTCATTGAGGCGCGTCACCTCTGCATGATGATGCGTGGTGTGGAGAAACAAAACTCCAGCATGACATCATCGGTAATGTTGGGTGGTTTTCGCAGTAATCAGGCGACCCGCCAAGAATTCTTAATGCTCATAAACTGAGTTTTTCAATCTTTATTGGCTGTCAATGAACGCCGTAAACTTGGTCTAAAGGGGTGTTTCGTCTTAGCATGAAGTGGTTAATGAGCCTATAAGACCATCATTTTGGTCAGGAGTCTGTCATGGAAGCGCTTAAAGAAACACAGCTATATTGCCCCTTTGCCTATATTGACGGCAGTTGGGTGGCGGCAGATAGCGGTGAGCAGATCACCGTACTAAACCCGGCAACCGGCGAAGCGATTGGCGATATTCCCCGCTTGGGAAAAGTTGAGACGGAACGGGCAATTGACGCCGCGGACGCAGCACTGCCGGCGTGGCGTGCTCTCACCGCTCAGGAACGAGCGGATTTACTGCTGAAATGGCACGACCTGATGATGGAGCATCAACAGGATCTTGCCATGCTGATGACTTATGAGCAGGGTAAACCGCTCAAAGAAGCCGCAGGTGAAATTGCCTATGCGGCCAGTTTTCTACGCTGGTTTGCCGAAGAGGCGCGGCGTGTTTATGGTGAAACCATTCCTGCGGCTAAAGCCAATCAGCGTATCGTTGTCACTAAACAACCGGTGGGCGTTGTCGTGGCGATTACCCCTTGGAATTTCCCAGCAGCGATGATCACTCGTAAAGCCGGTGCGGCGTTAGCCGCGGGCTGCACGATAGTGGTCAAACCCGCTAGTCAGACACCGTTTTCAGCCACCGCGCTGGCGCTGCTGGCCGAACGTGCCGGTATTCCTCGCGGTGTCTTTAACGTAGTGCCTGGTAGCGCTAGCGATATTGCCCAAGCGATGACCCAATCGCCCAAAGTGCGCAAGATTACCTTCACCGGTTCCACCGAAGTGGGTCGCAAGCTGATGGCCCAAGCGGCGGAGCATATCCAGAAAATTTCGCTGGAGTTGGGCGGCAATGCCCCCTTTATCGTCTTCGAAGATGCTGACTTAGACGCAGCCGTAGAAGGCGCCATGGCCGCTAAATTCCGTAATGCCGGGCAAACCTGTGTTTGCACTAATCGTTTTCTGGTTCAATCCAGTGTGATTAACGCCTTTTGTGAAAAGTTGGCGGTCGCGATGAACAGCGAGCTCCATGTCGGCGATGGCACCAAGCCGAATATCAATATTGGGCCGCTCATCGATGGAAATGCGGTTAAGAAAGTCAGCGAACATGTACAGGATGCAATCGATAATGGGGCTGAGCTGTTGTTAGGTGGTCATCCTCATCCGCTGGGCGGCAATTTCTTTACGCCTACGCTGATCAGTTTTGCCACAGACAAGATGAAAGTGGCCCACGAAGAAACCTTTGGTCCACTCGCTGCTGTCTTTCCGTTTGATGATGAAGAGACCGCCATTGAGATGGCGAACGATACCCAGTATGGCTTGGCTTCCTATTTCTACTCCCGTGATCTATCGCGCGTATGGCGAGTGGCCGAGGCGCTGGAGTACGGTATGGTGGGGATTAATACCGGCGCTATTTCCAATGCTGCTGCGCCGTTTGGGGGTGTCAAAGCCTCAGGTTTGGGCCGTGAGGGTGGTCATCAGGGATTGGAAGAGTACCTTGAAACCAAGTATCTATGTATTGATCTTGGCTAAGTCACTGCCTTGCACTTTTAGGCGATAGCTGTTTAAAAGCCCCCCTTAGCGAGCTGCTGATGGGGGCTTTTTTTACGGCGTCAGTCTAATGCCGATAGCGTGGCTAAACGAAGCGGCTGAGCTTAGTGACGGAAGTGACGCATGCCGGTGAACACCATGGCAATGCCGGCCTCGTTGGCAGCGTCAATCACTTCCTGGTCACGCATGGAGCCACCAGGTTGAATCACGGCAGTAATGCCAGCAGCGGCTGCGGCATCAATGCCATCGCGGAACGGGAAGAAGGCGTCAGATGCCATTACTGACCCAGGCACCGAAAGACCTTCGTCTGCGGCCTTAATGCCTGCTATTTTAGCCGAGTAAACGCGGCTCATTTGGCCTGCGCCAACGCCCACCGTTTGGCCATCTTTGGCATACACAATGGCGTTGGACTTAACGAATTTAGCGACTCGCCAGGCAAAAGCCAGATCACGCAGCTCTTGCTCACTGGGCGCGCGCTGGCTGACGACGGTCAAGTCGTCGCGGGTGACCATTGCGTCATCGCGCTCTTGCACCAGTAAACCGCCGTTGACACGCTTAAAGTCCAGCGCAGGCTTCTGCTCGCCGGGCCAGTGGGCGCTGACGTCCAGTAAGCGTACGTTTTGCTTATTAGCCACGATAGCAGCGGCTTCATCGCTAACGCCGGGGGCAATAATTACCTCGACAAACTGTCGGTCAATTATCGCCTGAGCTGTTTCGGTGTCCAGCGGTGTATTGAAGGCGATAATGCCACCAAAGGCACTGGTAGGGTCGGTGGCAAACGCTTTGTCGTAAGCGGCTAAGGTGGTTTCGCCAATAGCGACGCCGCAGGGGTTGGCGTGCTTAACAATCACGCAGGCCGTCTCTTTGAAGGCTTTTACGCATTCAAGCGCGGCGTCGGTATCGGCGACATTGTTATATGAGAGCGGTTTGCCTTGGAGCATTTTGGCGGTAGCGACACTAGGCTCACTCGCCTGGGGATCAACGTAAAAGGCTGCCTGCTGATGGGGGTTTTCGCCGTACCGCATGTCCTGCTTTTTATCCAGCTGCAGGTTAAAAGTGCGGGGAAAGGTTTCATCGGCAGCCGTGACTTTGCGACCTAGGTAGTCAGCAATCGCGCCGTCGTAGCCAGCGGTATGCTCAAACGCTTTAACCGCTAAATCGAAGCGCGTAGCGCTACTGACTTGGCCATCTTGCGCGGCCAGCTCGCCCAGTACTCGCGCGTAGTCACTGCTATTGACCACGATAGTGGTGTAAGCGTGGTTTTTGGCGCAGGCGCGAACCATGGTGGGGCCGCCGATATCGATATTCTCGATGGCATCTTCCAGCGTGCAGTCAGGCTTGGCAACCGTGGCGGCAAATGGGTAGAGATTAACCACCACCATGTCGATCGGGGTAATGTCATTTTCGGCCATGACCGCATCATCCTGACCGCGACGCGCCAAAATGCCGCCATGAATTTTCGGATGTAGCGTTTTAACCCGGCCATCCATAATTTCGGGGAAGCCGGTGTGTTCGGATACTTCTTTCACTGCAATAGCATTTTCTTTCAGTAAGCGAAAAGTGCCGCCAGTGGATAGCAGTTCAACGCCGTGATCAGTAAGGCCGCGGGCGAATTCTACAATGCCGGTTTTGTCAGAAACGCTCAACAGAGCGCGGCGGACGGGGGTGGCGTTACTGTCAGTCAAGGTAGGATTATCAGCCATGAGAATGCTCGTGTGCAGAGTCGAGAATTGAAAAACAACAACGCCCCATGATTATGGGGCGTCACCTTCGATAAGTCCGTATTGCTTGAGTTTTTTGCGCAGGGTGCCGCGGTTCAAGCCGAGTACCTCAGCTGCCCGGGTCTGGTTACCTTCAGTGTGTTCCAATACACAGGCCAGCAGGGGCGCTTCTACTTCGGCCATCACCATGGCGTAAAGATCGGTAGCCTGGCTGCCATCTAAATGCTCAAAGTAGCGGCGCATAGCCGTTTCTACAACTTCCCGAAGCGGCTGTGGTGGTGAGCTTGCGGCAGGATCCGCTAACGTGCCCGCCAAATGGGAGTAGCTCGCGCTGCCGGCATCGCTGGAGTAGCTCTCGCTTGAATAGTTGTCGCTAGATAGAAGATCGCGTTCGGTCATGCAGCATAGCTTCCTTTGGCTAGCAAACGTGTGGCGGCGCCGGGGGCCATCACGTCGTTGATCCAATCAAATTGCGTTTCAGGTGACGCTAACGCATTGAACTGCTGCTTAAGCGCGCGCTGTTGGGGGTGCGAAAAGCGTGGGTCGTCGCTGATATACCAGCCAACATGCTTGCGTGCGATACGCACACCCATGGTCGAGCCATAAAACTCATGCAACGCCTCTACATGCCCTTGCAGCACTTGGCCGCGCTCAACAAGGCTGGGCAGCGCCATTCGCTCTCCATGCTGCAAGTAGTGGCTGATCTGTTGAAAGATCCATGGGTTGCCTTGAGCGCCACGGCCTACCATCACTGCATCCGCGCCGGTATAAGTGAGTACCTCGGCGGCTTTTTCCGGACTTGTTATGTCGCCGTTGGCTATTACCGGTATTGAAAGGTGAGATTTGATCTCAGCAATCGTGTCGTACTCAGCCTGACCAGTATAGCGCTGCTGGCGGTGTCTGCCATGTATGGCGAGAGCTTGAATGCCTGCTGACTCAGCTAAGCGGGCAATCCGCAGGGCGTTGTTAGTCTCGGCGCACCAGCCGGTGCGGATTTTCAGAGTAACGGGAATATCGACCGCTGATACCACAGCGTCGAGAATCTCAGCAACCAGCGCTTCATCACGTAGAAGTGCTGACCCAGCGGCTTTGTTGCATACTTTTTTGGCGGGACAGCCCATATTGATATCGATAATCTGCGCCCCCAGCTCAGCATTCAGCCGCGCTGCCTCGGCCAGCATTTCGGCGTCGCCTCCAGCGATTTGCACCACGCGTGGGTCGGGTTCACCTCGGTGATCCATGCGCAGCTGCGATTTGCGCGTATGCCAAAGGCTAGGGTCGGCCGTGACCATTTCACCCACGACCCAGCCAGCTCCAAGCCTGCGACATAGCTGGCGAAAAGGGCGGTCGGTCACGCCTGCCATTGGCGCAAGAATTACCTTATTGGGTAACACGTAGCGGCCAATGCTGGCTGGTTTCGTCGTTAAGGTCATGGCGTCTGGCTTTATGTGTACTGGGCTAGCGCGAGTAGGCGTTTCAAGGGGGCGTATGATACGCCTACTCGGTGATGGGGTGAAGGCCGGTTGCCGCTTTAACGCGGTCGTTGGCCGTTAAGACGCACCCAGCCTTCGCGAATAACGGGTTCATCCATTGCGATTCCTTGTGCAGCATAGGCTTCATAAACATCATTTGCCTGGTTGGCAAGAATGCCTGATAGCGCTATACGGCCGCCGGGGGCGACGTGTCCGGCAATCATTGGTGCCAGCTCAACCAGCGGCCCCGCTAAAATGTTGGCGGTTACAACAGGGTAGTCACCGCTATCGCTTAACTGCTCAGGGTAGTAGAGAGTTAAATCCGCCTCGGCAATACCGTTACGTTCGGCGTTGTCACGACTGGCCTGCAGCGCCTGAGGGTCAATGTCGGTGGCATCAGCATGGTTAGCGCCCAGCTTGAGCGCGGCGATAGCGAGTATGCCGGAGCCGCAGCCCACGTCCAGCACTGTCTGCTGGGCTAAGTGCCCAGCCACGGCCAGCTCATCCAGCCACTCAAGGCACAGGGCTGTGGTCGGGTGCGTGCCTGTACCAAAGGCCAAGCCCGGGTCGAGAATCAAGTTAACGGCGTCGGCATGGGGCGGTTCGTGCCAGCTTGGTACGATCCACAGCCGCTGGCCCATCTGCAGCGGTGTGAAATCGTCCATCCACTCCCGCTCCCAGTCCCGGTCAGCCAATAGTTCATACTCGATGGTAGGGCAGGGTTCCCCCGGCATCTGTTCGGACCAGGCGGCCTCAATACGCTCCAGCATGCTTTCGACGCCCTCTAGGTCATCGTAAAGGCCGGTTAGGATGGTGTCTTCCCATAGCGGTGTTGTGCCACGTTCTGGCTCAAATACCGGATCATCGTGAGCATCCTGTAGGCCAATGGCTGTCGCTCCCTCCTCAAGCAGCAGCTCTTCGAGGAACTCTGCTTGTTCGGGGGCGACATGGGCTTTAAGTTGAAGCCAAGGCATGGAGAGTCTCCGCAGGACGAAATAAAAACAAATACAGTAAAGACGCATTCAGTAAAGACAACGACGGGGTGGACATGGCCACCCCGTTGGGCATCGCACTAAGCACTGAAAAGCATTTGAACGCTATTAGCTGCTGAGCTTCTTTTCCAGATAGTGGATGTTGACGCCACCTTGACGGAAATAGCTATCGCGAACCAAATCTTTTTGCAGATCGATATTGGTTTTAATGCCTTCCACCAACAGTTCATCGAGTGCATTGCGCATGCGCGTCAAGGCTATTTCACGGTCGGCTCCCCAGGTAATCAGTTTGCCGATCAGAGAGTCATAGTGTGGCGGCACGGTGTAGCCTGTGTAGAGGTGCGAGTCCATACGGACACCCAGGCCGCCCGGTGCATGAAACAGCGTTACCTTGCCAGGGGAAGGCATAAAGGTGCGTGAGTCTTCAGCGTTGATCCGGCACTCGAAGGAGTGGCCATTAAGCTGCACATCTTCCTGGCGAATCGACAGCGGTAGCCCCGAGGCAATTCGTAGCTGCTCTTTCACGATATCGACGCCGGTGACCATTTCGGTCACAGGGTGCTCTACTTGAACGCGGGTATTCATCTCAATGAAGAAATACTCACCGTCTTCGTACAAGAACTCAAAGGTGCCTGCGCCACGGTAATTGATCTTAATACACGCTTGGCGGCACGCTTCAAGCACTTGGGCGCGGGCTTCTGGGTCTAGGCCTGGCGCGGGGGCTTCTTCGAGTACTTTCTGGTGACGACGTTGTAGAGAACAATCGCGGTCATAAAGGTGGATAGCGTTGCCCTGACCATCAGCAAGTATCTGAACTTCGACGTGGCGTGGTTTTTCGAGGAATTTCTCCATGTAAACCGTGCCGTCACCAAAGGCGGCGTGGGCTTCAGTGCGCGTAACGGTGATTGCCGAAAGTAGATGGCCTTCGGTGTGTACCACACGCATACCACGGCCACCACCACCGGAGGCTGCCTTAATGATCACCGGATAGCCAATGCGACGTGCAGTGGCTAAATTGGTCGCATCATCGTCACCCAACGGGCCGTCTGAGCCTGGCACTGTGGGAACGCCCGCTTCCTTCATCGACTGGATAGCACTGACTTTATCGCCCATCAGGCGAATTGTCTCAGCGCGGGGGCCAATAAAGGTAAAACCCGAGCGCTCAACCTGTTCGGCAAAGTTGGCGTTTTCAGACAAAAAGCCGTAACCGGGGTGAATAGCGGTCGAATCAGTGACTTCGGCCGCACTGATCAGGGCCGGGATATTTAAGTAAGACTGCGCTGAGGAGGCCGGTCCGATACACACGGCTTCATCCGCCAGGCGAACATGCATGAGTTCACGATCAGCTTTGGAGTGTACCGCTACGGTTTTAATGCCCAGTTCTTTACAGGCCCGTAGGATACGGAGGGCAATCTCGCCGCGGTTGGCGATAAGTACCTTGTCCAGCATGGGAGAGTCCACCCGTGTTGAAAATGAAGGATTAAGCGATGACGATCATAGGTTGATCGAATTCGACCGGCTCACCATCTTCTACCAGGATGGCTTCCACCACGCCGTCGCGGTCAGCTTCAATCTGGTTCATCATTTTCATGGCTTCAATAATGCAAATGGTATCGCCTTGCTTGACACTATCACCCACTTCCACAAATGACTTGGCGCCTGGAGCAGGGCTGCGATAGAAAGTGCCTACCATCGGAGAGTTGACTGCTTCACCACGGTAGCTTGCGCCCTGAGGCTCAGCTTCCGCTGCAGGTGCTGAGGCAGGAGCAGGGGCTGCTGGGTAGCCAGGCTGCGGTGCGTACTGCGGCATAGACTGTGGCTGCCACGACGCGCCATTAGGGTGGCGGCTAATGCGAACTGACTCTTCACCTTCCTGAATTTCAATCTCGCTAATATTGGATTCTTCGAGCAGTTCGATTAGTTTCTTAACTTTGCGGATATCCATGGCATAGCCCCATCAATGTCATAAAATTAGATTATGAGAAATCGTCACATAGCAAGCTGACCTTAGTCAGGCGTTGTGCGGCACTTATTTAAGCGCAGTAAACCAGATTTAAAAATGAAGAGAACGCTGCATGTTAGCGAACGTTACCCTGTTCTCACCCCTAAAAAAGGAAATTTTTAGCTAATATGGGAGCGGAGTTTGCCGAAAAAGTGCCAGAATGTCCAGCGACAGCCTAAGCCAGTGCTTAAACTGTCGCTGAGTACAGATTTAAACAACTGTTTGACGATATTCGCGTCAAAATGCTGCTTAAGCGCCTAATAGAGCAAGGCTCTTAGGGTTGTTACTTAATTATTGGCAAGCCATTGGCTAACGGATTCAAGGTGTTCATGCAGTTGGTCGGCGGAGACTTCGCCTTGAATCCGGGCATCACGAATTTCTTCGCCCTGACTGAAAAACAGTAGGCTTGGAGGGCCGAAAAGACTGAACTGATCCAGCAGCTCACGGCTTTGTTGATCGGTCTGAGTCACATCTGCGGCAATTAGCGTGTAACCCTCCAATGCCGCTGAAACGCGTGGGTCAGGATAGACATCGCGCTCCAGCAGCTTGCATGAAATGCACCAGTCAGCAGTAAAGTGAACAAACGCCGGCTGATTAGTACTGTCAGCTTGAGCGATGGCCGCCTCAAGCGCGTTAAGGCTATCGACCTCAATAAACTCAAGCTGTTGCACCTGAGAATTGCCAGACCCAATTGGGGTGGCCGCAAGAGGACGTAGTGGGTTACTGCCACCTTGCGCGGCACCAATTACCAGCAGGACACCCCAGGCCAGCAGCAAAACCCCCAGTGTTTGCCGTACCCGTGGCCACCCTTGCGGTTGATTGAAGTTCAGAGCCCCAAGCGCCAGAGCTGTGCCGATCGCGAGTGCCGCCCATAGAAGTAGTGCAATGGGTGCAGCGATTAAACGCTCGATCATCCAAATTGCCACGCCCAGCAGTAATAGGCCAAAGGCAATCTTTACACCATTCATCCAGGCACCTGAACGGGGTAGCAGCGTGGCACCAAAGGTGCCGACTAAAAGAAGCGGTACGCCCATACCCATTCCCAGTGCAAAGAGTACCGCGCCCCCCATGACGGCATCACCGGTTGAGGAGATGAACACTAGTGCCCCGGCTAATGGCGCGGTGACACAGGGTGACACCACCAGTACTGATAGCGCACCTGCTAACGCTAAACCTGCTGGGCCACTACGTTGAGCGCGAGCCTGCCAGGCATCAATACGGTTGGCCAAGCGGGGCGAGAGATTCAGCGTGAATGCGCCGAACATCGCCAGCGCAAAGAGCGTGAAGAGTACGGCAAAAGTGATGAGTACAGGCGCCGACTGTAAGCGTGCCTGAAGATTGAGGCCAGCGCCAAACAACCCCATTAGTACCCCGACCAGCGCATAGGTCAGTGCCATGCCCAGCACATAGCTTAACGATAGAACAAAGGCGCGTGGGCGAGTCGGGTTCTGGCCCACGACAATGGATGACAAAATCGGAATCATCGGGAGTACGCAGGGGGTAAAGGTAAGCCCCAAGCCAGCAATAAAAAACAGCCCTAAGGCTAACGGTAAGCTCGCATCGCTAATCAAAGCGCTAAAGCGGCTATCTTCGCTTTGAGGCCCAGCGAAGTCACTCTTTGAGGTAGCGCTGGCGGTTTCAGTGGTGGCGTTATTATCTTCTTGCCAGTTGGCAAATTGGCTGGGCGGCTCAGTCTCACTGGCCTGAATGCTGATGCTTTCCGGTGGGTAGCATAGACCTGCGTCCGCGCAGCCTTGAAAGGTCAGCTCAACGTTCAGCGGGCCTGCGTAGGAGCCGCTCAGTGGAACGTCAAAGACCAACTGGTCGCGAAAAATATAAACATCGCCCATGAACTCATCGTTAGCGAAGGTGCCTTCGGGGATGTTGGGTTTGCCCAGCGTTGTACCCTCGGTCTGACTGGACACAGCAAATTGGTGACGATAGAGATAGTACTCATCTGCAATATCGATACCGATGTAAAGGGTGTCGCCATCGTGCCAAGCGGTGGGTTGAAAGGCCTCCATGACAGGTAAAAATTCATCTTGGTTACTAGACGATGAAAACCATTGGGCGTGCGCGCTCAGCGGTAACCAACCGAGAAAAAAAACAAGTAAGGGATACAGGCTCAGGCGTTTAAGAGATAACACGGTGCGTCCTTAATCAATGGCAGCGCAAAGTAAGGCGAACAGCATACCGCATCCTTAAAACCCTGGGGCATACGCTGCGGTGACGTGACGCGCCCGTTAATAGTGCGTTAATCCCAGCAACATAAAAAGGTCGCCTGAAGGCGACCTTTTTAAATTCACAGAAGCAACTTAAAAAACGATTATGCTTTCTGGTAAGCAATAACAGATTTTTCAATTGCTTTGCGCGCAGCGTCAGCACCTTCCCATGACTCAACTTTTACCCATTTACCTTTTTCAAGGTCTTTGTAGTTCTCGAAGAAGTGAGCGATCTGTTGACGAAGGAGCTCAGGCAGGTCGGTAACTTCATGAATATCGTCATAGAGCGAGCTTAGCTTGGCGTGAGGCACGCAAATCAACTTAGCGTCTTCACCGGCTTCGTCGGTCATGTTCAAAATACCTACCGGGCGAGCGCGAATAATGCTGCCAGGCTGAACCGGATGGGGGGTCACTACGAGGGCGTCCAACGCATCACCGTCGTCGGCGAGGGTATGCGGAATGAAACCATAGTTAGCAGGATAGAACATGGGGGTGGCCATAAAACGGTCAACGAGAAGCGCGCCCATGTCCTTATCAATTTCGTATTTGATCGGATCGTGGTTGGCAGGAATTTCGATCACCACATAAACGTCGTTGGGTAGATCCTTTCCAGCAGGGATGTTATCGAAGTTCATCGTTGATTCCTTGGTAGAGCTGTGGCTAGAGTCGTGCCGTGGTTAGGCAAACGTGTCAGAGTCGTTTATGGCAGAGAATTATACGAAGATGACTGCACGATTACCAATGCGACATAGGTGGGCCGGTGTAGATTGCATATTGGCGCATAAAGTAGGTGCTTGAAACGTGGCAAATATAAATACGTGCTAATCCGATAGAGACGTTTGTTGGGCATCGCTTCTGCTCCGCTGGGTGTATCATAAGCGATGTTGGTTGACAGTGAAGTCCCTTGATCGAGTCGGCAGCCTAGGAGGATGACTTGTCGCACGCCCAGTTGCTCATCAGTTATGGTCAAGCATTTGTCGCGCCCGACCGGCGCTTGCATCGCAGCTCTATGTCAGTTCGTTTTCCAGAAGCGCCGCTACTCCGAGCCAAGGGCGGCTGCGCGGTGATCAGCGACTCCATTTCTCGCAATACAATGGCTAAACAGGCCGGTGATATAAGTGTGCGGGGTTTCCTGGCGGACTATTTCTCAACCCCTGACCATTGGGATGTCAAAACATCGGCGACGCGAGTGTTGCGCGCGCTTAATAGCTGGTGCTATAGCCAAAGTCAGCATGTTAAAGAGGGCAGCTTTGTTTCCTCTATGTCGGCCATGGTGTTTCGTGGTCGTGAAGCACACCTGTTTCACATGGGCGATACGCTGGTGTTTCGTTTGCGGGGCGCTGAGTTTGAGCAGTTGAGTCGTGACCACGTAACCGACTTGGGAGGGTACCGCTATCCTTCCCGTGCATTGGGTATGGACGGCAGCGTGGACATTGATTACACCCATATAGCGTTAAAGCAGGGTGATCTATTCCTGTTCACCACTCAGGGTGTGCGCGGTACGCTGCTGCCTTCCGACTATGTGCGCTTGATCCGCCAAGATGCCAGTGATTTGGATGCTGCCTGTGAGCGGCTTGCCGATGAGGCGAAGCAGCGTGCCCAGGATCGAGGCTATGGTGGTGATCAGTTCTGCTTCCAACTGGTACGTATCGACGAATTACCCGAAGAGATAACGGAGCATCCGGGCCAGCTATATGGTGATCTACCAATACCTCCCGAGCTTTCACCAGGCGAACGGTTAGACGGTCTGGAGATTCTCGCCGTGCTTTCGCGAACAGCACAGTCGCGGGTTTATCGTGTTCGTGATGTGCATAGTGAGCGGGAAATGGTAATGAAAGCGCCCAGTCCTGAGCTCTCATTGCGTAACGCATATCTTGAGCACTTTCTGCTTCAGCAATGGGTCGTTGAGCGCGTTAATTCGCCCTTTGTTGTGAAAGTGATGGAGCCGTCGCGCCCGCGTCGCTACCTCTATTATCTAATGCAACATGTGGAGGGCGAAACGCTGCGTCAATGGGCAGAGCGCCATCCACAAGCCAGCCTGACTCAGCGCCTCGATATTGCTAACCAGCTTGGTAAGGCGGTGCAGGCGCTGCATCATCGGGAAATTATTCATCAGCAGATCAACCCCGACAATGTTCTGATCGACCCACACGGCAAGCTCGTGCTTACAGATTTTAGTGCCTGTCATATGCGGGACGGGGAAGGGCATCGCCACTCGGGTGAGTTGCTCCGGCAGATTGGCTTTAACGAGCATACCGCCCCTGAGTATGCGTTGGGTGACAGCATTGGCCGACGTAGCGATCAGTACTCGCTAGCCTCGACAACCTACTGGCTATTGACTGGCGCTTTGCCCTATACGTTGACGCCCAATCGCCTGCGCAGCCATACCGACCTTGAAGAGTTAACTTACCGCAGCGCCCGTACAACTAATCCTGAAATATCCCAGGAATTAGACGATGCCCTTCGCCGCGCTCTGGATCCTCAACGAGCGCTGCGCTTTAGGCGTATGTCAGAATTTTTGCATGCATTGAGAATTCCGCTCGGGCGGGGACCTAGTCGTGAAGAGAGCCGTCAGGAACCGCGGCGTTTCTGGCAGGGGGTAGCCGGTATATTGCTGTTGTTGCTCGTGCTTTCCTGGCTACTACGTTAAACATAAGCAGTGCAAAGCATAGAAAGAGCAAAGCAAATGAATAGGGGCGATGAATAACTTCATCGCCCCTATTGATGGCCCAAGTGTTAATTTGGCTGCATCAGCAGTCTACAGCGTAAAAGTAGGCAACTTGCGTTCAGCTTTAGCCAGCTTCAGCTTGGCCACTTTTGGCAGACCGTTTTCGAACGGCGGAAAATCTTCGCCTTGAATGAGCGGGGAGAGGTAGTCCCGGCACACTTGGGTAATGCCAAAGCCGTTATCGGTGATAAAGTCACGCGGCATAAATTTCTCTTTATTGGCCACCTGAGACAGCGGTGCGGAGATAACATCCCACTGGTAAGGTGACTGAGAAATACGACGAATAGCGGGCATCATGGCGTTTTTACCCGCTAGCGCCAATGTTACCGCTTCGTGACCCACCGCATAGGCTTGTTCAACATCGGTTTTTGAGGCTAGGTGGCGCGCCGCGCGCTGTAAATAGTCGGCCACTGCCCAGTGATACTTGTAGCCCAAATCCTGCTTGATCATACCCGCAAGTGTCGGTGCGACGCCGCCTAATTGGCGATGACCAAACGCATCGGTATTGCCCGCATCGGCCAAGAAGGTACCGTCTTCGTAGCGAGCACCTTCAGAGACCACAATTACGCAGTAGCCATAATTCTTGACACACTCTTCAACACGCGCCATCGCCGCTTTACGATTAAACGCAATTTCCGGGAAGATAATCATGTGCGGTGGCTCGCCTTCGGCCTCACCCGCTAAACCACCGGCGGCGGCAATCCAGCCCGCGTGCCGACCCATCACCTCAAGCACAAACACTTTGGTGGAGGTGGCGCACATGGAAGCGATATCCAGCGAGGCTTCCAGGGTTGAAGTGGCAATGTACTTGGCTACACTGCCAAACCCTGGGCTGTTGTCGGTAATCGGTAGGTCATTATCGACAGTCTTAGGCACGTGGATGGCGGTGAGCGGATAGCCCAGCTTCTCGGAAAGCTGAGAGACCTTCAAGCAGGTGTCGGCGCTATCGCCGCCACCATTATAGAAAAAGTAGCGAATATCGTGCGCTTTAAAGACTTCTATCAAGCGCTCGTACTGAGCGCGGTGTGTATCAATGTCTTTTAGCTTGTAGCGGCAAGAGCCGAATGCGCCGCCCGGTGTATGGCGCAGCGCTGCAATCGCTTCATCGCTCTCTTGTGTAACGTCGATAAGGTCTTCCGTTAAAGCCCCGATAATGCCGTTATGACCGGCGTAAACCTTGCCAATTTGATCGGGTGCCTGACGGCAGGCTTCGATAACGCCGCAGGCGCTGGCATTGATCACGGCGGTGACGCCACCGGATTGGGCGTAAAAGGCATTATACTGGGCCATGGAAACGTCTCATCTCCTGAAAACAGATAGGTTGAATCGAAATGGTTTATCACCGACAAGTGCAAGCTACACAGCTATGTCGGTGGCAAGTCACAGTGCTGTAATGCGGCAAAGTTTAGCGTAAAGCCTGAACCTCTGCATCAGAGGTTGAATTAGCAATGCGTCAGCGGTGGGCTGCTGATATTAGGGCTCATCTACGCCATCCATTTCCTGTTCACGCTGGGCAAGCTGCCAACCACCCAAATCTTTATAGCGATTCACCATGGCGCAAAATAGCTCTGCAGTTCGCTCGGTGTCGTAACGGGCGGAGTGGGCAGCCTTGTTGTCAAACTCGATTCCCGCTGCACGACAGGCCCGTGCCAGCACTGTTTGACCATAAATCAAGCCCCCCAGCGTGGCGGTATCAAAACTTGAGAACGGGTGAAAAGGATTGCGCTTAATGCCACAGCGATTGACCGCCGCGTTTAAGAAGCCCTGATCGAACGCCGCATTATGTCCGACTAAAATAGCGCGAGTGCAGTCGTGGGCTTTGATCGATTTTCGTATAGGACGAAAAATTTCACCGAGTGCCTCTGATTCGCTCAGCGCAACCTGCTGGCGTAGCGGGTCGTCCAGATTAATGCCGGTAAAATCGAGCGCAGACTGCTCCACGTTTGCCCCTTCAAAGGGTTTAATGTGATAAGCATAGGTGGCATCAGGAAGTAGGTTTCCTTCCGGATCCATGGTCAACGTAACGGCGGCAATTTCTAGTACGGCGTCGCCTTGGGCATCGAATCCCCCAGTTTCTAAATCAACGACCACCGGCAGGTAACTGCGAAAACGTTGGGCCATTAATTCGCGGGCAATTGCCTCGCTCATGCAGCTCTCCTTATGTTCAAGCGAGTAATAGTCTTCAAGCGAGTAGTAGTAAAGCGAGTCATTAGTCAATATCAGCGGCAAGCCACCGCATTTAATGGTGTGATTCTATCAGCTTTAGCCCCCAGGCGTCGTTGACGGTATTCGCTGGGCATTGAGAACGCTATACTCAGTGTCTGTCTCAAAACCAAACGCAAAGGTTTAACTTTTTAAAGGAGCAAAGAATGTCCGATGTCAAAAAGGTTGTGCTGGCATATTCAGGCGGCCTGGACACATCCGTAATCGTTAAGTGGTTGCAAGAAACCTACAACTGCGAGGTAGTGACTTTTACTGCCGACATCGGCCAGGGCGAAGAAGTTGAACCCGCCCGTACCAAGGCGCAAGCCCTTGGCGTAAAAGAAATTTACATTGAAGACCTGCGCGAAGAATTCGTCCGTGACTACGTCTACCCAATGTTCCGCGCTAACACTATTTATGAAGGAGAGTACCTGCTCGGTACCTCTATCGCCCGGCCATTGATCGCCAAGCGCTTGATCGAAATTGCCAATGAAACCGGCGCCGACGCTATTTCTCACGGCGCCACGGGTAAAGGTAATGACCAGGTTCGTTTCGAACTTGGCGGCTATGCCCTCAAGCCAGGTGTAAAAGTGATCGCCCCTTGGCGTGAGTGGGACTTAACTTCTCGCGAAAAGCTGATGGCCTATTGCGAAGAGCATAAAATTCCGGTCGATTTTGCCAATAAGAAGAAAAAATCGCCGTACTCCATGGATGCCAACTTACTGCATATCTCTTATGAGGGCGGTATTTTGGAAGATCCTTGGGCCGAAGCAGAAGACGACATGTGGCGTTGGAGCGTGTCTCCTGAAGCTGCACCTGATACCCCTACCTACGTTGAACTGACGTATGAAAAGGGTGATGTCGTGGCCATCGACGGCGAGCCGTTGAAAGCCCACGAAGTGCTTGAAAAGCTCAACAAGCTAGGTGGCGACAACGGTATTGGCCGTTTGGATATTGTTGAAAACCGCTACGTGGGCATGAAATCTCGTGGCTGCTATGAAACGCCAGGGGGTACCATTATGTTGCGTGCTCACCGTGCCATTGAATCACTGACCCTAGACCGCGAAGAAGCCCACCTGAAAGATCAACTGATGCCGAAGTACGCGGAAGTGATCTACAACGGTTATTGGTGGAGCCCCGAGCGTCGCATGTTGCAAGCGGCCATTGACGAGACCCAAAAGAATGTATCGGGTGTCGTGCGCATGAAGCTCTATAAAGGTAATGCGACCGTCGTGGGTCGTAAATCCGATGAGTCCTTATTTGATGAGTCGATCGCTACGTTTGAAGATGACGCGGGCGCTTACAACCAAAAAGACGCTGAAGGCTTTATTAAGCTGAATGCGCTTCGCCTGCGTATTGCTGCTGGCAAAGGCCGTAAGCAAAGCTAATTTTTAAAGCGCATATGTTGCTAGGGCGGCAGCTAATAACTGCCGCCCGGCATATTAAGGAGCCACTATGTTAAAAAAATTATTATCCGGACTCTTTGGTAGTGATCGTCAGTCTGCTCCAGGCGCTACCACCAAAGCGGCTGATGCCGTGGAATACAAAGGCTATGAAATTGTGTCTCAGCCGGATGATCAAAGCGGCCAATATCGCGTCAGCGGTTGGATTCGTAAGGCTGATGCCAACGGTGAAACCCTTGAACACCGTTTTGAGCGTTCTGATATGCTGCCAGGACGCGAAGCCTGTGATGCCATGATGGTCACTAAAGCGCAGCGCTATATCGATGAAGTCGGGGAGGCAATGTTCGAGCCTGATCCACGTCGTGCTGGCGATAGCGCCTAATAAAGCCGACATAAGCGTTCGTAAAGGAGTGGCGTATGCGAGTAGTACACCAAGCCTCGCCCTGGCGCTCCTTATTCGATGAGCATGGACGTTTAAACACCATGGCGCTCGATGCGCCGCTCCAGCCTATTTTCTCAAAACTCTCTTTACCTCAGACTTCCATTGCCGACGCCTATGCGTGGCAACCCTTCTTGGTTGAAACGCTGGTACATTACGATTTACCCGCTTGGCGTATCAGCCAAATCATTAGTGATCATAATGCCTGGCTATATCGTCACGCGATTACGCAATCCCTTGATGAGCTGAAGGCGCAAGGGTGGGGCACGCCACCGGTCGATTACTGTGTGTTGATGTTAGGTTCGGCGGCCCGCTATGAGAGCCTGCTCGGCCCTGATCAAGATAATGCGATGATTATCGATGATTACCCTGACCATCGGCATGTTGAGATTGACGGCTACTTTCAAGCTCTGGGCGAGCGGTTTACACAACGCCTGGATGATGCCGGTATTCCCCTTTGCCGAGGTCATGTGATGGCCCGCTGGCCAATGTGGCGCAAGCGGATAGGTGAATGGCATGCACAGCTGGAAATCTGGAGCGCGGATCGACGTGTGAAGCGTGTTCAGCAGACCAATATCTTGCTCGACTTTTCCCCCATCGCCGGCAATTCAGCGCTTGCTGAACAACTGGGCGTGAGCATCGCTTCAATACTTCCAAAAGCGTCTCTGTTCATGGATGAAATGGCAGCGCTACTTGATCAGTTGCCGGTCGCGCTGGACCGTTTTGGGCGAGTCGCCTCAAGCCCACACCTGGATGCCCCGCACGACCACGCCATTAATCTTAAACACCAAGGCTTAATGCCGCTGATCAGCGCCGCGCGCTTGCTCTGCGTTCGCCACGGCCTGCGTGAAATAGCGACTCGGGAGCGCTTGATAATGCTCAGTCATGTGGCCAATGTGCTGCCTGTGGCGAAATCCGAGATGCTGCTGGCTGTGTTTGAGCGACTTCAGCAGCGCCTGTTGGATCAACAGCGTATCAACAAAAGCGCTGGCCAAGCCGCTGACGGCTGGGTGGATCTTCGCCGCCTGCGTGAAGACGAGCGCATGCTGTTAAAGTTTGATTTGCAGCAGATTAAAGCGTTTGTTCAGCGCGCCAAAAGTGGTTAGCAGAAAGTTCTTGGTGAAAAGTTCTTGGCGGAAAGTTCTTAGCCGAATAGCATCAAGCCTGGGTGTCATCCGGCGCCGCGGGCAGCTCCAGTGTTAAACATGCGCCGCCAAGCGTTTTGGCATCCTCAACCCAGAGTCGCCCCCCCAGATGGGCGATAATCCCGCGGCTAATGGGTAAACCCAAGCCACTCCCTTTGGGGCGTCCTCTTGGAATGTCATCGTCTTGCTGTATCTGATGAAATTTTTCAAACACCCGTTCACGCTCCTCCGCGCCGATACCGGCCCCGTTATCCTCCACGCTTAAACGGAAATGGCGGCGATGGCGATAGAGCGAGAGGCGCACTTTAGGCTGCTGACGATTGGCAAACTTACTAGCGTTATCAAGCAGGTTAATAATCACTTGTTCTAAACGATCATGGTCGCCAATCACTATCGCTGGGTCTGCTTCTAAATGAACCTCTAGCTGGATACCACGCTCATGGTGCAAATGCGCGATGGCGTCAATGCTGTGCCGGATAAGAGCGGCAAGATCCAGTGGCACAGGGTTAAGCGTTAAACGGCCACTTTCCAGGCGGGCAAGATCGAGAATTTCTTCGATTAAGCGCGAGAGCCGTTGGCTTTCGAGAACGATGACACCCAGAAAATGCTGGCGCTTTTCATCGGGGAGCTGGCCGCTATCGCGCAAAATTTCAGCAAAGGCGCGGATGGAGGTAAGCGGCGTGCGGAGCTCATGACTGACCATAGCGACAAACTCATCTTTCAAACGATCCAGCTCACGAAGGCGTTCATTAGCGCTGCGTAACTCTTCGCCGATTTGGGCTAGCTCTTGCGATTTCTGCTCTAAGCGGCGGTTGTACTCAAGGGTTTGTGAGGTGGTATCCAGAATACTAAGGATCGACTCAATATCCAGCGCCTCGCCGCGGACCACTGAGTTGATCAAGACTCGCGCTGAGGAACTGCCCAGTGCCCCCGCCAATGCTTGCTCTGCACGCGTAATCAACTCAGCGGCAGCAGGCTCGTCTGCTACAAATGTGTTTTTAATACTGCTATGACTGAATACCCGTCGGGTGGTGTGAGCGCCCAAATACCGAACCAAAAGCTCTTTAAGTGCCCCCTGAGTGGTTTGACCGCGCCATAATGACGTCGATAGCGATGTTGTTTGCAAATTAGGGTGCATTGCTTCGGTGAATAGCGCCGCCTGGGTTTGCTCAAGGGGCGTTGGGCGGGTAAACAGCGAAACACCGACCAACAACCCGACGTTGGCTAGCATGCTCCAAAGCAACGAGTGGGTGTAGATATCCCAATTTCCGAGGCCAAACAGCGCATAGGGTTTCAACCAGCCGATTCCCCATGGCCCATCGGTAAGTAGCGTGGCGTCCAGCCAGCCCGACTGTGCAAAGCCCGGCAACAGTAGCGTATAGCACCACAATAAGAAGCCAGCGACCAAGCCTGCCGTGGCGCCCTGGCGAGTCGCTCCGCGCCAGTAAAGGCCAATCAATAGCGCGGGAGCAAATTGTGCCGCCCCTGCAAAAGAGACCAGCCCGATGGTGACCAGGCTGTATGAGTCGCCAATGAGTGCATGGTAGAGATAACCCAGCAGCAGAATAAGCACGATAGCGACCCTGCGAACCCCCAGTAGCCAACCGGCAAGCTCGCCCTTGGTACTTAGGTGCAGCCGTCGTGAGCGCAGCAGTAGTGGCATCACCAACTGGTTACTGACCATTGTGGAGAGGGCGATTGTCTCGACAATCACCATGCCGGTTGCCGCTGAAAGTCCTCCAATAAAGACCAGTAGCGGCAGCCCTTCCAAACCTGCCGAAAGCGGTAGTGTCAGAACAAAGCTATCGGGGTCACCTGCGCTGGCACCTAGGAGCAGGCCGGCCAGGGCGATAGGAATCACGAACAGGTTGATCAACAGCATATAGAGGGGAAACAACCAGCTCGCCCTCGCTAAATGCTGCTCATCGACATTCTCAACTACCAATACCTGAAACTGGCGGGGAAGCGTTAAAAAGGCCAGGAAGGCGAGCGCCAGCATGCCCACCCAGCCAGTGACGCCACCCGGCACGCTGTCCAGCCGCATGCTATCGATCAGCGCTGGCGTGGCCGCTACCTGTGCAAACAGCGCCCCGGGGCCTTCAAACATCACAAAGACCACGAACACACCAACGGCCATAAAGGCGACTAGCTTCACCAGGGATTCCAACGCGATGGCGGCCACCATGCCTTCATGGCGCTCGCTGGCATCCAAATGGCGGGTGCCAAATAGAATAATAAACACTGCCAGCACCAAAGCGACCCAGAGAGACTTATCCATCCAAAAATGTTCATCTACCAGCGTCGTGTCGGCTGCTTTTGGGTAATTAATGAGCACCGCATGGCTAACGGTAATAGCCTTTAATTGCAGGGCAATATAAGGCGTGATACTGATCAGGGCCATTAAAGCCACCAGTGCTCCTAAGCTGGTACTTTTACCGTAGCGGGCACTGATAAAATCGGCAATTGAGGTAATTCGCTGGCGGGCTGCAATGCGCACCATCTTACGTATCACGAATGGAGCCAGCAGCATGGCGAGGGTGGGGCCAAGATAAATGAGTAAAAAGCTGGGTCCATACTCCGCAGCGCGTCCTACACTGCCGTAGAAGGTCCAAGCGGTGCAATAAACGGCAATGGAGAGGGCATATACCGTGGGCGAGCCGATCAGCGATCGCCCTTGCTCGGCCCGCCGGTCACCCCAGGCAGCGACCACAAACAGCAGCGCTAAATAGCCAAAGGCAGTGCCCAGGATGACTGCGTCAGTACGCATAATCAGCGTTCCGCACGGTGTTCCATTAGCCAAGCCGTTAAGCCGATGACGACTCCCCAAGCGCAAAACAGATAGAGCGGTAACCAGCCCACGTTAAAGGAGGGAAGGCGGTCTACCACGATAATCAGCGGTGGGCAAAACAGCAGTAAGGCGACCGCTACCAGGGCCATTAAGCGTTCGCTTTTTCGGGATTTAACGCCTGAGTTTTTCATAAGGCACTTGCATCCTGTCGGTCAAAAGCATTGGCTTGCAGCGTTAACAGCTGCTCCAGGGTATCGACGCCGCGTGCCTCTAAGCGTGGCAGCAAGGCTAGCCAGAGCTCTGCAGTCACTCGAGCATCGCCTAATGCTGTGTGGCGGGTACCGGGGGGAAATGTCAGATCATAGCGCTGAGCAAGGCTATCCAAGTCATGCCCGTCCAAGGCTTCGTCCAACGCTCGAGAAATCAGCAGGGTGTCGATAACGGGAATATCAAAAGCGACGCCTTTATGACTGATGGCGAGCAGATCAAATGCGGCGTTATGGGCCAGCAATACGGCTTCTCCTACAAAATCACGAAATCGGGTAAGCACGATATCCAGCGGTGGTGCGCCAATGACATCGGCATCGGTAAGGCCGTGAATGGCAGTACTGGCGGCAGGAATAGGTCGCTGAGGATCGACTTTTTGATCGAAGGCTTCGCTTGCCAACAGCCGCGCGTTGACCACGCGACAGGCGCCTAGGCTGATCACTGTGTCGTCTCTGCGCAGCTCAAGTCCGGTGGTTTCGGTATCAAACGCCACGATCTCCAAGCTGCGCAGGGAACGGCTAGCAAGCGCTTCATCCGGTGGTGGGAGGTCGGCAATCCCAAAATCATGAAACTCAGGGCGTGGTGGTGCGGTTTCCCGCGGGGCACCAACGCGTTCAACGGCGGGGAGCGGAAGGCGTAAGCGGGCATGCACCCCATCATCGTCGGCCAGGCTCCAGATGTCGCTGGCGTGTTGGCGCAGTACGTCGGCAACGCTGGGCGTTAGGGGCAGCGAGTTGAGCGGCTGCTGGCGCCATTCAGCCAGCTCATGCTCGGGAA
The DNA here is from genome assembly GCF_059448525.1 of Vreelandella sp. ssv. NCBI lineage: Bacteria > Pseudomonadati > Pseudomonadota > Gammaproteobacteria > Oceanospirillales > Halomonadaceae > Vreelandella > Vreelandella sp. ssv. The sequence goes on from NZ_CM182545.1 coordinate 1,815,627, forward strand.
TCGCCTTGCCGCGCCAAATAAGATCTAAATAGACACGCTTATTGCCTAGGCATATCTCACCTTCAAAGCCACTCTCGGGAAGATGGGTATTAAGGTGCTTCACTAATGAGTCAAACAACGCAATCAGTGCCGGGGCATCGCCTTTAAACCAAGCGGGCATTCCCACTGGAATAATTAAACGATGCTCTGGATCCAGGCGTTCATCAAGAGCTTGCCAGAAATCGTTAGACCACATCGGTGTTAAGCGCTCGCCCTGATGCTGCATGTCGTCGAGCAGTTGGCCGATTTTAGCCACATTGTCGCCTAACGTGACGCCTTCCTCATGAATGACCCGCTCAAACCGTTGGCGCAACAATGACGTGCTGGCGTCGTTTTGATGGCGTAATTGGATCAGCGCATCGGCGGCGCTGGTTAGACTGGCGGTATGCTGTCGCAGCGGTGTCAGCATATCGGCCAATTCGGCTCTTACGCCCATTTCACTCGACCACGACGCCGTCGCATCACCAAACGTTAGCAATGTTTCGCCATCGCTACCCGGCACGCGGCGCAGAATAACTTTTAGCCACCGGTTATCGCAGGGGGCGAGTAACTCTCGTGGGGAGCCGTCGTTAGGCAGTTGGCTGAGTGCTTGCTGTAAGCTAGCAACCGGAAGCAGTGCTTCAAGACGTTTACCTAAGCCTAATCCGGTATTACCGACAAAAAAGTCTTCTGCCGCTTGGTTAAAGAGCATCACACGACGGTGGTGGTCACATAGCAGCAGCGGTGTTTCGAGTACTTGCAGCAGTGTTTCCAGCTCCTGGCGAATGCGTGCCGCACTGCGGGCGCCATCGGCGTGGGCGGTAGCGAGGCGGCTGCGATCCTCGCGCCAGCTTTCACGCACACGGCGTAAATCTGGTCCCAGCCCTTTTAGCCAACCCTCGGGTGGGTGTTCGTCACGGGCGTCGGGATTGGCAACCAAGCGCGCCAACTGTACCTGCAAATGGCGTAGCGGTGTAAACAACCTGCGTTCAAGCACTAAGCCAACCAAAAATAGGGTCGCGCCGCCAGAAAAGCTACCTAGCCATAGTGCCATTCGAGTTACGCCCGTGGGCGCGAGCTGGGTATCCAGCCAGGCAGCAAAAATAGCCCCACCCAATAGGCTGACGCCACTTAACGAGAGCCATAAGCCAATCAGGCGCTGGCGTTTGGGCAGCCCACCTCGGGTCATGGCTGCTCCTTAATGAGTAGCGCTTTGACTTTTTCCACTAGAGATTGCGTGGAAAAAGGCTTGGTAATGTAGTCATCAGCACCCAGCGCCATCCCTTTTTCACGCTCAACATCTCGGCCGTGAGCGGTGAGCATAATAATCGGCAGTTGGGCGGTGCCTTCTTCGTTACGTAGGCGCTCTAAAACGTCAAAACCACTAATCCCAGGCAGGCTGATATCGAGCAAGAGTAAATCGGGCTGACTATCGTTAACACGTGCTAACGCCTGTTCACCATCTTCGGCAGTCACTACCTCAAACCCTGCTTGCTCCATCAAGAACTCAAGCGATAGAACAATGTTGGGTTCGTCATCGACGACGAGCACTTTGACCATGGTGTTCTCCGGCTTTTATTTGTTTTAGCGATGCATACCTGCAGTCTAGATAGATCGAGACAGTCAGCCAAGACGACCTTGGCCGAATGCACCGGCAGACAGACCGCTGGCAGCGAGCAAATGCGCTTGATTTGGTACACTGCTCAGCTCTATGCCATGGCTTAATGTGCTATGTCTTACCACTGATCTGCTTGCTAAGGCTATCAATGCGCGTACTACTGTTATCCGCCTACGAAGCGGTGAGTCATCGCTATTGGGCGCAAAGTTTAATGGCACAGCTTGATGAAGTAACGTGGACCCTATTGAGCCTGCCGCCACGTCATTTTGCCTGGCGCATTCGCGGCAACCCACTGAGCTGGATGTTGAAAGAGCACGATACCCTTAGCCAGTCGTATGAGGTGGTGCTAGCCACTTCAATGGTTGATCTGGCGACGTTAATAGGGCTGTTTCCGCACCTTGGCCGAGCCAAAAAGATCGTCTATTTTCACGAAAATCAGTTTGCCTATCCTGAGTCTAGTGATCAGATACCCCAAGTGGAGGCCAAAATGGTTAATCTCTACTCGGCGCTAGCGGCCAATAGCGTGGTGTTTAACAGTGCTTATAATCGAGACTCCTTTATCTATGGTGCACGAGCGTTCCTGAAGAAGATGCCGGAAAACCTCCCGGCAGCTAAGCCACTGGAAGCACTACGCGAGCGGGCCAGTGTAGTACCAGTGCCAATATCTATCCGTAGTAAGTACGACCACCAAACGGTTCCGCACCGCATTGTTTGGAATCACCGCTGGGAGTATGACAAAAATCCTAATGACTTCTTTGCCGTGCTGTTCGCGTTAAGCGATGCGGGGGTAGCGTTTGAGCTGGCAGTGCTGGGACAGCGCTTTCGCCAAGCACCGGCCATTTTTGACGAGGCCGAACAGCGCTTAGCCAAGCATATTGTGGCTTGGGGGCCGCAGCCGGAGGAGATGTACCGTGAACTGTTGGATAGCGCGGGCATTGTGGTCTCGACAACCTGGCATGAGTTTCAGGGCCTGGCGATTATGGAAGCGGCCCAGCGCGGGGCGCTGCCACTAGTGCCTGATCGGCTCTGTTTCCCTGCGCTTTACCCGGCAGCCTATCGCTATGACGGCTCTCGGAAAGGGCTTTATGACCGGCTTAGTGCTTGGCTCACCGATCCTGCGGCTCGACCGGAGCGCCTTGCCACCACCGGTTGGGAGTGGCCTGCTTGGCGCGAGGCTTATCGCCAGTTGCTGATGAGTTCGACTTGATGGCCTGGGCTTTATTAGCCGTTAAGAAAGTTCGGTTTTGTCTTTATAGTCGCAAAGATCCTCAATAATGCAGCTACCGCAACGCGGTTTGCGGGCAATACAGGTGTAGCGACCGTGCAGAATCAGCCAGTGATGAGCATCTTGCAGAAATGCTTTGGGCACATGGCGCAGCAGTTTTTGCTCCACCTCAACAACATCTTTGCCTTTGGCGATGCCGGTGCGATTAGATACCCGGAAAATATGCGTGTCCACCGCCATGGTGGGCTGGCCAAACGCCGTATTGAGGATCACATTGGCAGTTTTGCGGCCTACTCCAGGCAGGGCTTCTAACGCTTGGCGAGTGTTGGGCACTTCGCCGCCGTGAAGATTGACCAGCATATGGCAGGTTTTCATCAGGTTTTCGGCTTTAGTGTTGTATAAACCGATGGTTTTGATGTGCGTTTTAAGTTCGTCAATACCCAAATCAATGATCGCTTGGGGAGTATTCGCTACCGGGTAGAGCCGTGCCGTGGCCTTATTGACGCCCACATCGGTGGCTTGAGCGGAGAGCAGCACGGCGGCAAGTAACTCAAACGGTGAACTCCAGTTAAGCTCGGTAGTGGGGTGCGGGTTCTCTGCCTGAAGGCGAGCAAAAATTTCATGACGCTTTAGGGCATTCATGGCGGGTCTCTTAATCAATACGAATGATGAATACGAACAGCTGTTTACACATCTATCTTGGGCAACTTGCTAGCTATTTAATGGTGCCGGTGACGCGCACACGCCGCTCAGGTCGTGGCGCTGCAGCGACTGGTTTGGTACGCGCCGCGCTGCGCTGATCAATGACATTTTTCAGCGCGATTAACATGCCTGCCACAAAAAAAGCGCCAGGCGGCAGCACAAAAAATAGGAACTGGTAATCGTGAGCTATCGTCAGCTGCCAGTTAGCGGCTTGAGGCCCAAACAGCAGCGCCATATCGCTAAATAGCGTGCCTTGACCGAGTAGCTCGCGTAGGGCGCCCAGCAGCACGAGTACGGCGCCAAACCCTAACCCCATCATAAAGCCATCTATAGCTGCTGGAATGACCGGCTGACGCGAGGCAAAGGCATCAGCGCGGCCTAAAATGGCGCAGTTAGTGACGATCAGTGGAATAAAAATCCCCAGCACTTGGTAGAGCGGGTAGGCGTAGGCGGCCATCAACAGCTCAGCGCAGGTCACAAAGGCGGCAATCACCATCACGAAAGCGGGCAGACGCACTGCGCTGGGCACCTGATGACGAATCAGCGAAATCGCCGTGCTGGCACCGACCATGACCAGCAACGTGGCCAGCGCCAGCCCCAGCGCATTGACCACGCTGCCGCTTACAGCTAGCAGCGGGCAGAGCCCGAGCAACTGCACCAGCGCAGGGTTATTCGACCAAAGACCACTTCGGGCGAGTTCGCGCCACTGGCTCATAGGGTGGACTCCTCAAATGACATCGGTAGCGGTGTATCGTCGGCGTATTGAAGCGCTTTATGGACAGCATTGACCACGGCACGGGGCGTAATTGTCGCTCCAGTAAAAGCATCAAAGTGACCACCGTCTTTTTTCACCGCCCAGCCTTCTGGCGGCAAACTATCTAACCTTAAACCATTAAACTCGGTGATCCAGTCACTGCGGCTGCGCTCAATGTCATCGCCTAGCCCGGGCGTTTCCTGGTGCTGGGTAACGCGCACACCGCTGATGCTCTGGTGATCGTCAATGCCGATCAGTAGACGGATTTCGCCGTTATACCCCTGCCGGGTCACCACCGGAAAGATCACCGCGCTGCTACCCAGATCGTTTACCCACCAGCCTTGGCTTTCGCTCGCAAGCCCCAGCGCCTGTGGGTTGGGAAGGGTAAAGGTACTCTCCAGCACCTTAGTGACGGACATATTCGCTAGCGCTTGGGGCAGTACTTCCTGCAGCTGGCGGTGTTGGTAAGCCAACTGATGTTTCTCTATACGCTCGGCAGTTAACGTGCGGGTAAGCGCAACGCTGCCCGCCGTTACCAGCGCAAAGGTCCCCAGGGCAAGCGCGCCGCGCTGCATGGCCTGGAACAGCGTCATAGCTGTTCTCCTGGTTTATCCCGTGAGGCTTTTTGCTGACCTGTAGGGCGTGGCACGCTGTATAGGTCTAGCAGCGGTACACACAGATTCATCAGCAATACCGCAAACGCCACTGCGTCCGGATAGCCGCCAAAGGTGCGAATAATGATAACCAGGGCGCCGATACCGGCTCCATAGAGTAGTTTGCCGCGACGGCTGGTGGCGGCGGAAACCGGGTCGGTGGCGATAAAGAACGCCCCAAATAGTGTTGCCCCGGTGAGCAGGTGAAAAAGCGGTGAGGCAAAGTGACTGGGGTCGCTGAGATAAAACAGCGTGGCCAGTAGTAATACGCTGCCAAGCATCGCTACCGGGATGTGCCAGCTAATAATTCGCTTTACGAGTAAAAGGGTGCCACCCGCTAGCCAAGCAAGGGCTATCCAGCGCCAAGCATTAAGTGTCCCACCGGGCAGTGGGTTAGTTGCCCAGAACTCTCTGGCAAGTATGGCTTCGCCCTTGTGCTTAAAGGCATCGAGTGGTGTGGCACCACTTAGACCATCTAACTGAGCCGTAGGCAGCGTTCCAGTGATTTGCGCCCACAAGCCCTCCGGTAGTAGTTCTTGGGGGGGCGCCCAAAGCGTCATGTAGGTAGGAAACGACACCAATAGCAGCGCATAACCTACCATGGCAGGATTAAAAGGATTATGGCCTAAACCACCGTATAGCTGCTTGCCCACCACTATGGCAGCAATCATCCCTATGCCGATCAACCACCAGGGGCTAGCGGGAGGCAGCGAAACTCCGAGTAAAATAGCCGTCAGCAGGGCGCTGGCGTCATTCAATGTGACGCGAATGGGTCGCTTGCGGAGCCGCAGCACTGCGGCTTCAAGCGCAACACCCAACGCCGCCGCTATTAATACATTACTGAGTACGCCCAGACCAAAGAAGTAACTCATGGTGGCGATGCCCGGCAGCGTCGCCACGATCACCCAGCGCATTAAGCTTGCTGTAGGTGGCATGAAAGTCGTCACGGGGGCGTCGTTAACCCCTGATGTGTGCATCATGCTCATGATGACTTCTCTTCTGGGGAGGATGTGGAGGCTACTTGCAGTTCCTTCGCCTGGGCAAGTTGAAATTCGGCTGCTTTCAGGTTCTCCTGGGCAGTGGCAAGCTGCATTTCCAAGTCATCTAACGGGTGTTTGGGGTCTTCCTGGGCGACGCGAGCCAGGGTTTTTTCAGCTTTTTTAACCGATGCCTTGGCAGCGGCATGGGCAATTCTTAAGCCCCTTAAATCGACTTTTGCACTGTCCGCAGCTGCGCTGGTCGGCGTGCGACGCTGTTGTGATTTGCGCGCTTCTTTGCGTGCCTGTTTTTCAGCCTCTTCCCGTGCGAGCCGCGCTTGGCGAAATTCAAAGCGGTGTTTGGCGTACTCCGCTTTTGCGGTCTCAATCCGCTGCAGGCGTATCCGGCTTTTAGCTTCGCGGTAATCCACGACGAGCGGAATATGGCTTGGGCAGACGTAGCTACAGGCGCCGCACTCTATGCAGTCGAAAAGATGGTAGTGCTCCATCTTGGCATCGTCTTTGGCGCGGGCGTACCAGTGCAGCTGTTGTGGTAGCAGCGACACCGGGCAAACGCTTTCGCACTCACCACAGCGAATGCAGGGCGATTCTGCTGGGGGCGGCGGCAACTCTTCAAGCGTGGCCGCGATTAAACAGTTGGTAAGCTTAGTGACCGGCGTATCGAGCGTTAGCATTGGAGTGCCCATCATGGGGCCACCCTGAATCACTTGATGTAACTCGGGGGTATTCAGCCCTGCCTGCTCCAGCAGCTCTCTAACCGATGTGCCCAGACGCACCCAGCGATTGCCTGGCTGGGTGATGGCCTCTCCAGTCAGTGTGACGACCCTGGAAACCAGCGGCTGCCCATCGCGCACCGCGTGTAGTATCGACAGCAGAGTGCCTGGGTTATGGCACAGCACGCCCACATCAGCGGGCAGCCCGCCGCTGGGTACGTCAAGGTTTAACAGCCTTTTAATTAACTGGCGCTCGCCGCCGCTGGGGTAGCGGGTGGAAATCACCTTGATATGAACGGTGATCGGCTGGCTATGCTGTATCGCCTGCCGCAGCGCTTCAATGGCCTCGGGTTTGTTATCTTCAATGCCGATAACGATGTGCTGCGCGTTGCACAGCTTGGCGATTATCTGCGCGCCTTCGAGTACTTCGCTCGCGTAATGGCGCAGGGTGAGGTCGTCGGCGGTGATATAGGGCTCGCACTCCGCAGCGTTAATCACTACGGTGTGGATCACATGCCGTGCAACCACTCTCGCTTTAATATGCGTGGGGAAACCCGCACCGCCTAATCCAACAATCCCACTCTCGTTTAAGCGTTCAAACAGCGCATTTGGGTCAGCGCGTTGCCAGTCGAGACTGGGTAGCTGGAGCCACTCATCTTGCCCATCGCTATCAATGATGATTTGGGTCGCGCTGACTTCGCTCACCGTGCCGCTAATACTGGCGTGCAGTTCGCTGGAGATCATGCCTTCGCGTTTGGCAATGACGCTACCTACTTTGACGGCATCGCCCGGCGCAACACAGGGGGTGGCGGGCTGGCCACTATGTTGTTGCAGAGGGAGAACCACTCGTTCGGGCAATGGTGCCTTAACCAGCGCGACTTGATTCGAGCGCTGTTTGCGTTCAGGCGGGTGAATCCCACCAGGGAAGTCAAAGGTGTTCGACATCAAGACCCCTCTGATGCGGGTTGGCGGTCACTGGCAATCATGTTTGACGAGTGCGCTATTATCGGCTGCCATTGGGTGAGCGGTGCTGAGCGTGGCAGCATATCAATGCAGTCCACGGGGCAGGGGTCCAGGCACAGATCGCAGCCAGTGCACTCGTCTTCAATCACGGTGTGCATTAGCTTAGCGGCACCGATAATGGCATCGACCGGACAAGCTTGGATGCATTTTGTGCAGCCGATGCACTCTGCTTCGCGAATAAACGCTACTTTAGGTTCACTTTGGGCTTCGCCGTCGAGGGGCTGGGGTTCGCGACCGAGTAGATCAGCGAGGGCGTGAATCGTCGCCTCTCCTCCGGGGGGGCACTTATTGAGAGCATCGCCCTGGTTAATCGCCTTGGCGTAGGGGCGGCAGCCAGGGTAGCCGCACTGGCCACATTGAGTTTGTGGCAATAAGGCATCAATTTGCTCTACCAGCGGATTTTCCTGACGTTTGAAACGTTCACTCACGCCTCCGAGCAGGGCTCCAAAGCCAATGCCCAGCCCCGTTAATACGGCAATGGCGCTAAGCACGCCAACAGCATTGAAAGTATCATTCATTGCGCGTTGCCTTCACCCTTGCACCAACCCTGAAAAGCCTAAAAACGCTAACGACATGAGACTGGCTGTTACCATCGCAATCGCAGCGCCTTGAAAGGGTTTGGGAATATCTGCTCCCGCTAAACGTTCGCGCATGGCCGCAAACAACACCAGAATAAGTGAGAACCCTAACGCAGCACCTAAGCCATAGAGGGTGGTGTGAAAAAAACTTAGTTCGCGGTTTAGCGACAGTAACGCTACGCCCAATACTGCGCAGTTGGTGGTAATTAGGGGTAGAAAAATACCCAGTACCTGGTGCAGTAACGGGCTCAACTGGCGCACCATGATTTCCGTGAACTGCACGACAGCGGCAATTACCACAATAAAGCTGATGGTGCGCAGATACGTGACATTCAGCGGCACCAGCAGCCCATGATAGACCACGAAGCTGGCCGCCGATGCCAGCGTCAGTACAAAGGTGGTGGCCAGGGACATGCCCATGGCAGACTCCAGCTTATTGGAGACGCCCATAAACGGGCATAGGCCCAGAAACTGAACCAATACGAAGTTGTTGACCAGAGCCGTGCTGATCAAAATGATAAATAGCTCACTCATGGCGGCGTATTGCGTGAATAAAAGGGTGCGTTGGCTAGCGAGCGGGCATACACCTTGGCGCAATGTCGCCCTGCAGCTTTGGCTGCATAAAGCGCCTGGTCAGCGGCCGTCATTAATCCGCTGGGCGTGATAACACCTTCAATATGCAACTGGCTAATACCAATGCTGACGGTGACATAAGAGGCCACTGGCGACATGGGATGAGGATGCTTTAACTGATCAATAGCATGACTCAGCGCTTGGCTTTTTTCCATTGCTTGGGTGACGGTAGTCGCAGGCAACATAGCACTGAATTCCTCCCCACCTGTGCGCGCGATAAAAAAGCCATGGGCAGTGGCAATGTCATGCATCGTCTGCGCAACTCGTTGCAAGCATTTATCGCCTTCGGGGTGTCCATAATGATCGTTAAACAGTTTGAAATGATCAATGTCAATCATCATGACCGACACGGGCTGATCTGTGGTCAAGGCAATATTAACGACCTCTCGCAGGCGCTGATCGAATAATCGGCGATTGGGTAGACCGGTCAAGGGGTCGTGGGTAGAGAGCTCGATGAGTTCAGCATTGAGTTGCTGTTGATGCTTGAACTGCTCCTGGAAGGCGCGCGCTAGGAGGCCGATTTCATCTCCGCGTCTTAATAGATTGCTTGATCCCTTTAGATCCACGCTGGCTTGCTGCGTAAACTGGGTGAGGGCTCTTAGTGGAGTCAGAATAATACGCTCAAGTAGCAGCAGAACAAGGGCAATCACCAATAGCATCAAGCAGACTGTCCATAACAGTACGTAGCGGAACGTTTCTAGGCTCGCCAAATAACTGGTGCGATTAAGCTGAGTCCCCAAAACTATCTGCTCGTTATTCGGGTAGGTGGCTAAATAGCGCTGCGCCTGGATCGTATTGCCTGAGATAGTGATGGCTGTATCAGTATTGCTGCTTCCTTGCTCCATCGAAAGCGTGATTGGTAGCCCTGTATAGTCTTCTATGATCGATAACCATTCATCGTCCATTGGCCTCACTTTGAATAGCCATCCTTGGGGCGGACCGCTCTCATCCGTTCTCATAATGGGGTTGGATGCTACCATTAGCGGCGTTGTACCCGCATACAGGCTGCTTTTTCCCTGTGCTGAATCTTCGTTTATGGAAGTCTGCATCGTGCGAATAAGCCCCGACATCCAGCGGCACTCACGTTCTGCGGTATAGCAAGTTTGGTATTGGCCAGTAGCTGGATTGAGACCTGCTAGAAAATGTACATCGCCGTCCGCGTTGAAAAAGGCCATTAGCTGGTAGCGCATTTCTTCAAACATCTGTTGGCTAAAATTGGTATCCGTATAGTCAGGGTAGTTCCCCTGAATAAATTCATAGGTATCGTCCCAGATCGCCCAGTCTCGCGCTTGCGCTAGTAGCTCCTGTTGGCTCATATTGAGGCTACGTTCAATTTGCTCAAGCTCCTGGGTGACTAACGCGCGCTCTTCCCTATGAAGCGATGGGAATATGACCCACTTGCTCAAGGCAACTAAGGAAATAAGCGCTAGAAATAACACGCCACCCAAGGCAGCTAGAAAACGAAAGCGCAATGATCGTGTAAAGCGTTGAACCATAGAGTGTGCCTAAGCGAAACGATGACAATGTACGACAGATGCAAAAAATAAAAGGGGCAAAGGTGTTTAGCCTCTGCCCCTTTGACAAGACTCTATTGTGATTAGGTGACCCGCTGGCCCGGTTCAGCACCGGTGTCGGGTGAGAGCAAATAGATGCCTTCTTCATTTGCAGAGGCTAGTACCATGCCTTCCGATACGCCAAAGCGCATTTTGCGCGGCGCTAAGTTGGCGACCATGACCGTTAAGCGGCCTTCCAGAGCTTCTGGCGCGTAGGCAGAGCGAATGCCTGAAAAGACATTGCGGGTTTCGCCACCCAGATCGAGGGTTAATTGCAGCAGCTTGTCGGCGCCTTCCACGTATTGGGCTTTTGCAATGCGCGCAATGCGTAGGTCGACCTTGGCAAAGGCGGCAAAGTCGATTTCATCGGCAATGGGGTCTTCCGCCAGCGGGCCTTTGGGCACCTCTTTCAGTTTTTGCTCTTCCACCAGATCTTCCTTGGACGACTCAATCATGGCATCAATCTTATCGCGCTCTACGCGGGTCATCAGCGGTTTGAATTTGTTGATCGAGTGATCGGTCAGAACCGTTTGACGAGTGTGCCAGTCAAGAGACGCGACATTCAAGAACTCCCGCGCTTCTTCGGCCATCTTGGGAACAACAGGGGCTAGATACACCATCAATTGCCGGAACAGATTAATACCGACCGAGCATATCTCAAGCACTTCAGCGTTGCGCCCATCTTGCTTGGCCAGTGCCCAGGGTTCTTTATCGGCAATATAGGTGTTGGCTTCGTCTGCCAACTCCATAATTTTACGCATTGCCCGGCTAAATTCGCGGGCTTCAAAGTCTTCAGCAATATCATCACCGGCGGCAATAAAGCGGGCGACCATTTGCGGTTCTGAGCAGTGAGCCGAGAGAGTGCCACCACCAATTTTTTTAACAAAACCGGCGCAGCGGCTAGCAATGTTGACGACTTTGCCGACTAAATCTGAATTTACCCGGGCGGCAAAGTCCTCCAGGTTTAAATCCAAATCATCAACTTTTGAGGTAAGCTTGGCGGCAAAGTAGTAGCGTAAGTATTCAGGATTCAGGTGATCGGCGTAGGTGGCAGCTTTAATGAAAGTCCCACGAGATTTCGACATCTTGGCGCCGTCTACCGTCAGGAATCCGTGGCAGTTAACGGCCGTCGGCGTGCGCAGGTCAGCACCATGCAGCATGGCAGGCCAGAACAGCGCATGAAAATAGACAATATCTTTGCCGATAAAGTGATACACCTCGGCATCAGAGCCTTTCTTCCAGTAGCTGTCGAAGTCGATACCTTCACGGTCACACAGGTTCTTGAAACTGGCCAGATAGCCTATCGGTGCATCCAGCCATACATAGAAGTATTTGCCGGGGGCGTCGGGGATTTCAAAGCCAAAGTAGGGCGCGTCGCGGGAAATGTCCCACTCGTTAAAACCAGACTCGAACCACTCCATCAACTTATTACGGATTTGCGGCTGAACGTGGCCGTCATCAATCCAGCGCTTTAAGAAGTCGGCAAAGTCGGGAAGCTTAAAGAAGTAGTGTGTTGACGTACGAACCTCTGGCGTAGCGCCAGATATCGCTGAAACAGGATTGATTAAATCGGCTGGCGTGTAAGTAGCGCCGCACTTCTCGCAGTTATCGCCGTACTGATCATCGGCACCGCATTTAGGGCAGGTCCCTTTAATAAAGCGATCGGCTAAAAACAATCCCTTTTGCGGATCAAACATTTGCTCAATATCGCGAGTGGCAATATGGCCTTTATCGCGCAGGCGCTTGTAGATCATCTCGCTGAAGTGGCGATTTTCAGTGGAGTGCGTCGAATGGTAGTTGTCGAACCCAACGCCAAAACGAGCAAAATCCAATTGGTGGTCATTGGAAACCCGTTCGATCAGCGCTTCAGGGGTAATACCTTCCTGTTCCGCACGCAGCATAATAGCGGTGCCATGGGCGTCATCGGCACATACGTAGTAGCACTGCTGGCCACGGCTTTTCTGGAAACGTACCCAGATATCAGTCTGGATATACTCAAGCAAGTGACCGAGGTGAATGGCTCCATTGGCGTAAGGGAGCGCGCTTGTCACCAAAATATTGCGCGTGGCGGTAGTAGACATGGTGAAGGTTAATTCCGAGTGAATATGGGTGCCAGTCAGGCAATAACAAAGAAGACGGCGAAGTCGCTAAACGCTTCGCCGTTAGCGTTACTTTCTAGCAACGATTAATACAGCGCTTGCTCTTCTTGAACCACTTCGCGCAGCAATTCTAAAAAAAGCTTATCAGCCTCAGAGTGCTCAGCAGGGTCTTCGGGTATATGCACACTGGTGGTGTCTGAAATTTCGTTAGCTATGCGTGCCATGGTCGCAGGGCTATTGCCTTCGGTCAGCTGCTGTCTGGCAATCACAAGAGATTGCTCAAGAATTTTGGGGTCTTGTAGCAATTTGCGAATAAAACCACGCAGCTCATTGATGACGCGTGTTTTCTGGATTTCTGAACCGGACATGGGAGTCTCCTTAGGATCGCGAATGACGACAGGGTCAAGCGAAACCGATCAATGCGTTGACCATAGCATTTTTTCTGCCAACGGGCATGAGTTGCACGGCATTAAACCTGCAGATTAAAGCGCTGGTTTAGAGCGTCAATCGACCGGCCTTATGCTTGACGGGGTTCGCGTACTGGGCAAGCCAGTATGGCCTTAACGCCTCAGGTACATCGGCAAGTCGCGCATTGAAACGCTCCCTGTCTTGTTTAGTAATCGCTTTACGCGCTACCAGTTCCGGTGCTTCGCCCAATGCTTCAAGAGCTAAATAGTGGCTAGGGAAGAGGCGATATCCGCCAATCACCTGACGATCAATCTCTGCGGCTACCTCATCGGGCGTCGCCATATCGGCGCCGACCGGCGTACCAAAGTGCAGCCGCACGCGTCCTTTAGAACCGGTAATGCCCGCCACAATGGAACGAATATCCTCGAACTCACCTTTGGCATAGCCGCCTTGCGTATCAATATCGTGCAGTTCCTGGGCCTTTTGCACGTCGCAGGGATCGTATTCATAGCTAATCGATACTGGCACTAGTTTCAGCTCGGCAATCGCATCACCAAACACCATGTCGCGCTCTGAAGCTTTCCTGGCCATGGTTAACATCTTGATAATAGCGGGCTCGGTATGGTCGATGCCATTCTTTGCACGGCCTTCACGCTGGGCCATCCAAATTGAGTGCTGGTCTTCGGTAATAGTGTGGCGAATATAGGCTGAAAGCTGTTGATACGCTGCCAGCATTGCCCGCTTGCCCCGTGCACTACGTGGCACAATAAAGCTTTTGTTGAGTCGCATTAGGTCGGTGACATAGGGCTTTTTGAGCAGATTGTCACCGATGGCAATGCGAACAGTGTCGCGGTTTGCTTGATATAGCGCATAGTTGACGAAAGCAGGATCCAGCGAAATATCGCGATGGTTGCCAATGAAGAGGTAAGCGCCTTTAGGGTCGAGCTTATCAAGCCCCGTGACGTCAAATTCATCGGTCGTGGTACGGATCATGCGCTCCATATAATGAGCAATGCGCATTTGAAATTCGTAAACCGATGTAACACCTTTCACTTCACGGCGGACCGCACGACTGGCAAAGCCACGCGCCAATGACGGCGCCCAGCGCGCCAAGCGGGGAAGCCGAAAGCGGGTGAGGGCATCGAGCAATTCGTTGTCCCGTGAGAGCCTAGCAAGAACCTCGGCTACTTCATGATCCATAAAGGGCCGAATGTCAGCCCACGGGTCTGTCGCGGTAGAGACGTTAGTAGCGTTATTGTGATGAGTCATGCGAACCGTTTGATGATAAACCATGGGTGATTAGGAGTAGGTATCGATTAATAGCATCGAGGTCGAAGAGCTATAGATTCCTTACTGCGCCGCGGGTTCCCGCTGCGTTTCGCCCCCGAGCCACTCTATTAAACGTGGAATATCGGTAGATAGCGCCTGCGCCATTAAAATAAAGTCTGTTTCCAGGCGGGCGAGCGCATCGTCACCGTCGTCCGCGTGGTCGGCTTCTTCAATGAGTGCATCGCCAAAGCGCAATGATTTCAGCGCCAAATCATCGTGCAGCACGAAGCTTAACCGGCCTTCTAAGCTCATAGCGAGCTTGCTGGCTTGGCGGCCGCTTTCGAGTAACTGCTGAATTTCATCGCTGTCTAAATCGACTTGGCGAGCGCGAAGCACACCGTCATCGCCTTTCGCTTTGAGTTCGACTTGATCACCCAACTGCAGATCGGCAGGGCGGCTAGCCACATCACCTAGCCAGGTAGTCATGGCTCGAATAGGCAATGTTTGTGAACTCAATGGGGTGACTTTCAAGCTGCCTAGTGTCTCGCGTAACAAGTCCAGGATATCTTCGGCACGGGTGCGCGAACTGGCATTGATACCAATCATCTGGCCTTTAGTGTCCCACCAAAGATCAATTTTCTGGCTGCGCACAAAGGCGCGAGGCAGCAAATTTTCAGTGACCTGCTCTTTAAACGCGGTTTTTTCTTTGCGGGTTACTTTACGGCTTTCGCTGGCTTCGATATCGGCGACGAGCTCGTCGACCTCTTCTTTTACTACCGAGGCAGGCAGTAGCCGCTCTTGGCGAAGGACGGAAAGCAAGCGGTGCGATTGAATTTCGTGCACTAATTGCCCGCCGCCCATACGTCCAGCCGGGGCTGTCCAGCCCAGGCGTCGTGCATCGGCGTTGCCGAGTGGTTTGGCGGCATGCTCTTGTAAAGCGCTAGCGAGCGCATCGCTGGTTAACTCGGGCGCGTCGTGCAGGCGGTATAAATGCAAGTGCTTAAACCACATGAGGCCAATCCTGTTCAAAAGGTGGCACATTATGGCGAAAGAGGGGCATTCCTACCAGCGGATGCCACTAATCGTCTCTGTTGCACGTGTTTCAAACTTGTGTTTGATTGAGGTTTTGCCAGCTAAATACTATCTGCCAATTAATAGCATTGTTTAACTGAACAATAGGAGCAGTAATGAGTACATCGCTATCGCGGGTTCAATTGCGCGTTCGTGGCTATCACTTGGATGGCTATGGTCATGTGAATAACGCTCGCTACCTGGAGTTTATGGAAGAGGGTCGTTGGGATTACTTCGATCAACACCCAGCGATGATCAAAGAGCTCCATCAGGCTGGCCGAGCGTTTGTGGTGGTTAACTTGAATATTGACTATTTGGCCGCGGCACGTCACGGCGATGATTTAGAAATTATGACGGGTATCGTCGACGTCGGGGAACGCAGCGGCCTCTGTCACCACCGTATCGTGCGCAAAGACGGTACCGTCATCGCTCAGGCAGATTTGACCTTCGTGCTTCTGGATATGCGAGCTAACAAGGCCGCTGCCATTGACGGCGAGGTGCGTGAAGCGTTGGCTGCATTAACGTTGGCGAAAGAGGCATTTACCCCCTAAATGGCTTTGGTGAGCTCCCTGGCTGCCCTTGCTGCTTTTGCAGTGGTATGATGGCGAAGTATTTGCGCGCCGTTCCACTAAGTTTTTAGGGACGGTGTTTTTAAGCGCTTTCAACTCTCGCAGTGCCAATGCAGTGCAAAGGATCTGACTTTCATGGGTGACATCGCCAGAGAAATCTTGCCCGTCAATATTGAAGACGAGCTTAAACAGTCGTATCTCGACTATGCGATGAGCGTCATTATCGGCCGCGCGCTTCCTGATGTGCGCGATGGCCTAAAACCGGTTCACCGGCGTGTGCTGTTTGCCATGCATGAACTGGGTAATGATTGGAATAAACCGTACAAGAAGTCGGCGCGTGTCGTCGGCGATGTCATCGGTAAATACCATCCGCACGGCGATAGCGCGGTTTACGACACCATCGTACGGATGGCTCAGCACTTTTCGATGCGTCATGTGCTGGTCGACGGCCAGGGTAACTTCGGTTCTATTGATGGGGATAACGCGGCTGCCATGCGTTATACCGAGGTGCGTATGTCGCGCCTTGCCCACGAACTGCTCGCTGACCTGGAAAAAGATACCGTCGACTGGGTCGATAACTACGACGGTACCGAACGTATTCCTGCGGTATTACCGACCAAAACGCCCAATTTGCTGATCAACGGCTCATCGGGTATCGCGGTGGGTATGGCAACCAATATTCCACCGCACAACATGCGTGAAGTGATTGATGGCTGCTTAGCCTTAATCGACGACTACACGCTGACGGTGGATGACCTGATGGAATACATCCCCGGGCCTGATTTCCCCACTGGGGCGATAATCAATGGTCGCGCGGGTATCTTGTCGGCATATCGTACCGGCCGTGGGCGTATTTATGTTCGTGCCTGCCACACCATCGAGCACCATGATAAAACCGGTCGCGATCACATTATTGTTAGTGAGCTGCCGTATCAGGTGAACAAAGCGCGGTTAATTGAGAAAATTGCCGAGCTGGTGAAAGAGAAGAAGATCGAAGGCATCGCTGAGCTGCGCGATGAGTCGGATAAAGATGGCCTGCGCGTGGTTATTGAAGTTAAGCGTGGCGAGTCCGGCGAGGTAGTGGTCAATAACCTGTTTGCTCAGACACAGCTGCAGAACGTGTTCGGGATTAACATGGTGGCGCTGGAAAATGGCCAGCCCCGTACGCTGAATCTTAAAGAGATGCTGGAAGCCTTTATCCGCCACCGGCGCGAAGTGGTGACCCGGCGTACGCTGTACGAGCTGAAAAAAGCCCGTGAGCGTGGTCATTTGTTGGAAGGTTTGGCCGTCGCTATTTCGAATATCGACGAAGTGATCGAGCTGATTAAAGCCTCGCCCAATGCGGCAGAAGCGCGTGAAAAGCTGCTCGCCAAGACGTGGCAGCCCGGCCAAGTGACCGCCATGTTGGAGCGGGCGGGTGCTACCTCTTGCAAGCCAGAAGAGCTGGAAGAGGGCTTTGGTCTAAATACCGCTGCCACGTCGTATCGACTATCGCCCGCCCAGGCACAAGCGATTCTTGAGTTACGCTTGCACCGTTTGACGGGGCTTGAGACCGAGAAGCTGCTCGATGAATACCTGACGATTCTTGAGAAAATTGCTGAGCTTACTGAGATTCTTGCATCGCCTGATCGGTTGATGGAAGTGATTCGGGAAGAGCTGCACGCCGTGCGTGATCAGTTTGGCGATGATCGCCGCACTGAAATCCAGGCCAGCCATTTGGATCTGTCGATTGAAGACTTGATCGCTGAAGAAGACATGGTCGTGACCGTGTCGCGCTCTGGTTACGCCAAGACGCAGCCGCTGTCTGATTATCAGGCCCAGCGCCGTGGCGGGCGCGGTAAGTCTGCTACCGCAATGAAAGATGAAGATGTGATTGAGCACTTGCTAGTTGCGTCTACACACGACACCGTGCTGCTGTTCTCCAATCGCGGCAAAGTATACTGGCTGAAAGTTTACGAAATGCCCAACGCCAGCCGTGGCTCGCGAGGCAAACCGTTGGTCAATATGCTGCCGCTGGAAGAGGGTGAGGCAATTAACGCCATCCTGCCAGTACGTGACTACGATCCTGAGCACTATATCTTCTTTGCGACGGCTAAAGGCACCGTCAAGCGCACCAGTCTTGAACAGTTCTCCCGCCCGCGTAGCGTGGGTCTTATCGCCATTGATCTTGAAGAGGGTGATCGTTTAGTGGGCGCTGCCATTACCACCGGTAATGACCATGCCATGCTGTTGTCGTCTAACGGCAAGGCCATTCGCTTCGAAGAAGGTAAAGCCCGCGCCATGGGACGAACTGCTCGCGGTGTGCGTGGTATGCGCTTGGCCGGCGATGCAGAAGTCATCAGCTTGATTATTCCCAAGAGCCAGCAAATTGATGCCGAAGCGGACGCTGAAGAGGAAACTCAGAATGGCGTGCAAGAGAGCGTCGTGACCGAAACCGCCGATGGTCAGATCTACATTATGACCGCCAGTGAGAACGGTTATGGTAAGCGCACGCGCCTGGAAGAGTTCCCGCTGCGTGGTCGTGGTGGTCAGGGTGTTATCGCCATGCAAACCAGCGAGCGTAACGGTTCGCTAGTGGCGGCGATGCAGGTTTATGACAGCGATGAAATGATGCTGATCACTGACCGTGGCACGCTAGTGCGTACGCGTGTTGAAGAGGTCTCAACCACCTCGCGTAATACCCAGGGCGTGATGTTGATTCGTCTGGGTAAAGAAGAAAAATTAGTCAAAACCGTTCGTGTTGATGAGCCCGCCGAAGTCGATCTGACTGGTCTCGCAGAGGGTGCCGAAGCTAGCCTTGATGAGCGACCTGAAGACGTTCAGACGAGTGAATCATCCGATGACGCACAGGAACCGGGGACTGATGACACGTCATTATAATTTCTGCGCAGGGCCTGCGGCCCTGCCAGTAGCCGTACTGGAACGCGCCCGGGAAGAGTTGCTGGACTACCAGGGGCGCGGTCTTTCCGTGATGGAAATGAGCCACCGCAGCGATGAGTTTATCGGTATTGCCGAGCGCGCAGAAGCTGACTTCCGTCAGCTTCTAGGCGTGCCGGATAATTATAAAGTGCTGTTCTTGCAGGGCGGTGCCAGCCTGCAATTTGCCATGTTACCGATGAACCTTTTGGGGCAGGGCGGCAGTGGCAACTTTATTCAGACCGGCATTTGGGGCAAGAAAGCGCTGACAGAGGCCAAACGCCTTGGTTTTGATTGCCATGTGGTTGCCAGCAGCGAGCCTAACGGCCATACGGCGGTACCCACGCGTGATGCGCTTCAGGTAAGCGCAGATGCTGCCTATTTGCACTACACCTCTAACGAGACAATTGGTGGCTTGGAATTTGATTATACGCCTCATATTCAGCGTGCCGATGGTGCGAGCGTGCCGTTGGTCTGCGATATGTCATCAAATATTCTTTCTGGACCGATCGACGTTAGCGATTTCGGCGTGATCTACGCTGGGGCACAGAAAAATATTGGCCCCGCCGGCTTAACGCTGGTGGTCGTGCGTGACGACCTGTTAGGCAAGGCTCAGGCAAATATTCCTTCGCTATTTGATTATCAAATGCTGGCGGAAGCCGGTTCGATGGTCAATACGCCGCCGACTTACGCTTGGTATTTAGCTGGGCTGGTATTCCAGTGGCTGAAAGACGATATCGGCGGGTTGGCGGCGATGGACGCTATCAATCAGCGTAAAGCAGATAAGCTGTACGCGGCGATTGATGGCAGTGAGTTTTATAGTAACCCAATTGCTAAAGCCAATCGTTCGCGAATGAACGTGCCTTTTGTATTAGCCGATTCAGCGCTGGATAAAGCGTTTTTACAGCAAGCCGATGCGGCGGGGCTGCTCAATTTAAAAGGCCACCGCAGCGTGGGCGGTATGCGCGCCAGTCTTTACAACGCGGTGCCTGAGTCTGCGGTAGATGCCTTAATTGCATTTATGGCGGATTTTGAACAAACAAGGGGCTAATCATCATGTCCGACACGTCGATCAATCTGGATGAGCTGCGCCAGCGAATCGATCAGCTCGATAGCGATATTCTGAATCTGATCAGTGAGCGGGCCAACTGTGCCCAGCAAGTGGCCCATGTAAAGCTGGCCGAGGATAAAGATGCGGTGTTCTATCGCCCTGAGCGAGAAGCGCAGGTGCTGCGACGCATTATGGCGCTGAATAAGGGCCCGCTTGACTCAGAAGAGATGGCACGCTTGTTTCGCGAAATCATGTCGGCGTGTTTGGCATTAGAGCAGCCTATTAAAGTGGCCTATTTGGGCCCTGAGGGCACTTTTACTCAGCAGGCGGCGCTCAAGCACTTTGGTGAAAGTGCGGTTAGTTTGCCCATGGCGGCGATTGATGAAGTGTTTCGTGAAGTAGAGGCGGGCGCCGTGCACTACGGCGTGGTACCGGTGGAGAATTCCACCGAGGGGGTGGTCAATCACACTCTTGATACCTTTATGGACTCCTCTATCAAAATTTGCGGGGAGGTGGTGCTGCGTATTCACCATCATCTGTTGGTCAGTGAAACGACCCGCCGCGATAAAGTGTCGCGTATCTATTCTCACCCGCAATCCTTCGGTCAGTGCCGGAAATGGCTCGATGCCCACTATCCTCATGCTGAGCGTGTGCCGGTTTCTTCCAATGCCGAAGCGGCTAAGCTGGTTAAAACCGAGTGGCATAGCGCGGCTATTGCGGGCGATATGGCGGCGAAGCTATATGGTCTTGAGCATATTGCGGAAAAAATTGAAGACCGCCCGGATAACTCAACGCGGTTCTTGATTATTGGTAACCAGGATGTGCCTATGGCGGGCGAAGACAAAACCTCCATTGTCGTCGCTATGCGTAATCAGCCGGGTACTCTCCATGCTCTGCTTGAACCGTTTCATCGCCACCAAATTGATTTGACGCGCCTTGAAACACGTCCTTCGCGCACGGGTGTGTGGAACTACGTCTTTTTTATCGACTTTAAAGGCCATCGTGATGAGCCCAAAGTTGCAGCAGTGCTTGAAGAGGTGCAGCTGCGGGCGGCGGATTTACGTGTGCTGGGTTCTTACCCCATAGGCGTGCTGTGACGTTAATGGTCGAAGATGGTGTTACAACATCAGGCTGCCATGAATCGCGTCTATTGATTGTTGGTCTGGGGTTGATTGGTGGCTCGCTGGCGGCAGCGTTGCGCGTAGCCGGGTTTCAGGGGCAAATTGTTGCCTGTGATCCTGATGAAAGTGAGATTGCTCGCGGCATTGGGATGGGACTGATCGACTCGGGGGGTACCCACCTAGCTGAACAAGTCAGCGGCGCTACCATGGTAGTGCTGGCGGTGCCGGTGCTCGCCATGGAGAGCGTGATGGCGAGCTTGGCCGAAGCGCTGCCTAATGCATCGTCTGACGTTGTGATTACCGATGTCGGTAGTACCAAGGCGACTATACGCGCTTGCGCTCAGCGTGTATTTGGCCAGGTGCCCACTAATATGGTGTTGGGTCATCCTATTGCCGGTTCAGAAAAAAGCGGCGTTGCAGCGGCGAATCCGCGTCTGTATATAGACCATAAGGTTATTTTGACACCTGAGCTTAACGTTGATCGTGATGCTTTGCAGCGCGTGCGTTGCTTATGGGAAACCTGTGGCGCCGATGTGCTGGAAATGGACGTAGAACGCCATGACCAGGTGTTGGCGCGTACCAGCCATCTGCCCCACCTGCTGGCATTTTCACTGGTGGACACGCTAGCCCGTCAGGATGAGCGGCTGGATATTTTTCGTTACGCGGCCGGCGGATTTCGCGACTTCACTCGTATCGCGGGTAGCGATCCGGTCATGTGGCGAGATATTTTTATCGCTAATAAGCAGGCGGTATTGGCATCGCTGGATGATTTTGAAGCAGGACTTGAGCGTTTGCGTCATGCAGTCGAAACCGGGGATAGCGATGCGCTGATAGCCACCTTTGACCGGGCAAGCCATGCTCGGCACTATTTCGACTCTTTATTGAACAAAACCAGTTACCAGGCGGAATACCATATGCAACCACAAGGTAAGGTTACCTACCGTGTGCAGCCGGGCGGTCAAGCCCAGGGACGTTTACGCGTTCCCGGTGATAAATCCATGTCGCACCGCTCCATTATGCTGGGTGCACTGGCAGAGGGTGTCACTGAAGTAAAAGGCTTTCTGGAAGGCGAAGACAGCTTGGCGACGCTACAGGCGTTTCGCGAAATGGGTGTGGCGATTGAAGGGCCGCATCAGGGGAAAGTCACTATTCATGGTGTAGGGATGCACGGCTTAAAAGCGCCCGCAGGTCCGCTCTATGTAGGCAACTCGGGCACCGCCATGCGGCTGTTTTCCGGCCTGCTCGCGGGTCAGGCGTTTGATAGCGAACTGACCGGCGATGAGTCGCTGAGCAAACGTCCGATGGGGCGCGTGGCTGACCCGCTACGCCTAATGGGGGCCACCATTGATACTGCGGAGGGTGGGCGGCCGCCGCTGAAGATTCACGGTGGCGCTGATCTTAAAGGCATCCATTACGATATGCCCATGGCCAGTGCCCAGGTTAAGTCCTGTTTATTGCTGGCGGGGTTATACGCCCAGGGTGAAACCCGAGTGCGTGAACCTGCGCCGACCCGCGATCATACCGAGCGCATGCTCAATGGTTTTGGCTATGCGGTTTCCCGTGAAGGCGATACCTGCTGGCTGCTGGGTGGCGGTAAGCTAACAGCGGGCCCGATTGATGTGCCTTCTGATATTTCTTCTGCAACGTTCTTTTTAGTTGCCGCAGCGATTACCCCAGGAGCAGATATTACCCTTGAGCATGTGGGTATTAATCCCACACGTATTGGCGTCATTAATATTCTTACCCTGATGGGCGCGGATTTAACGCTTGAGAATGAGCGCGAAGTGGGCGGTGAACCGGTGGCTGATATTCGTATTCGCTACGCGCCGCTGAAAGGAATTGATATCCCTGAAGAGCAAGTGCCGTTGGCAATTGATGAATTCCCTGCGCTGTTTATTGCCGCCGCTAATGCCGAAGGTGTGACCCGTCTTAGAGGTGCTGAAGAGCTACGCGTCAAAGAGTCTGATCGTATCCAGGCGATGGCGGATGGCTTGGCTGTGTTAGGTGTACAGCACACCGTCGTAGAAGACGGTATCGATATTGTTGGCAATGGCGATGCGCAAAAAGCGAGCTACGGCGGTGGGCGTGTCGATAGCCTGGGCGATCACCGTATTGCCATGGCGTTTGCGATTTCATCGCTGCGTGCGAGTGCAGAAATTGAGATTGAAGACTGCGCCAATGTGGCGACCTCTTTCCCTGATTTCGTTGAATTAGCCACGCGCATTGGCATGAGCGTTAGCGTGGAGGGTGCGCATGAATGATCGCGCCTTAGCTGTTCCAGTGCTCACCATTGATGGCCCTGGCGGTGCGGGTAAAGGCACCATTAGTGGTTTAGTGGCGGAACGCCTGGGCTGGCATTTGCTGGATAGTGGTGCACTTTATCGGCTGACGGCTCAAGCAGCCGTGAAGCATAACGTAGCTGTTGACGATGAGGCTGGGCTTGCCCGCCTAGCGGAGCAGTTGGACGTCGCCTTTCCAGTTGAAGATGGACAGCCGCGTACGCTGCTAGAAGGAGAAGACGTTGGCCAGGTGATTCGTACCGAGCAGGCGGGTGAGCGAGCATCGCAAGTAGCGGCGCTGCCTGCCGTACGCGAAGCGCTGCTGCAGCGCCAGCGTGATTTTTGCCAAACGCCAGGGTTGGTAGCGGATGGGCGCGATATGGGAACAGTGGTCTTTCCCGATGCCCCGCTAAAGATTTTTTTGACGGCAAGTGCCGATGAAAGGGCGCGTCGGCGTCATCTGCAGTTGCAGGAAGCCGGGGTGAATGCTAGTCTTTCGAGTCTTTTGAAGGAGATTCAGGCACGCGATGCACGCGACACGCAGCGCAGCGTGGCACCTCTCAAGCCGGCAGATGATGCCATTACGCTTGATACCACGCGTCTGAGTATACCGGAAGTGGTTGATCGACTGACCGAACTGCTCGCCCAAAGAGGGCTGGTAAGCGGCGTGTGATTCTCCCTTGCGGCGCTTTTGGATAGGTGTCACGACGTGGCAGGGCACTAAACTCACATCGGTGAGCCCGGTCAGGTCTAACCAGCGTTAACACCCCCAAAGGCTGAGTTACATTAGGCCCGCACTTGCTGGTGGTGCGGAGAAGGCATTTATGCCTCAACAACGTAATTACGTAGGAACACCATGAGCGAAAGCTTTGCTGAGCTGTTTGAACAGTCTCTTAACGACATCAACATGGAGCCAGGCGCTATTGTCGCGGCTCAAGTTGTCGACATTGACGGTGACTGGGTTACTGTCAACGCTGGTCTGAAATCTGAAGGTCAGATCCCGGCGTCACAATTCCGCGATGAACACGGCAACCTGAACATCGCTATCGGTGACGACGTGCACGTTGCACTTGAAGCCGTTGAAGATGGTTTCGGTGAAACTCGTCTGTCCCGTGAAAAAGCCAAGCGCGCAGAAGCTTGGAAGATTCTGGAAGCAGCCTTCGAGAAAGACGAAATCATCAAGGGCGTTATCAACGGTAAGGTTAAAGGCGGCTTCACTGTTGAAGTTGACTCTATCCGTGCCTTCTTGCCTGGCTCGTTGGTTGACGTTCGTCCAGTTCGCGACACTGCGCACCTGGAAAATAAAGAGCTGGACTTTAAAGTCATCAAGCTTGACCCGAAACGTAACAACGTTGTGGTATCACGTCGTGCGGTTCTGGAAGCAGAGAATAGTGCCGAGCGCGAAGCGCTGCTGGCAACTCTGCAAGAAGGTCAGCAGATTAAGGGTATCGTTAAGAACCTGACAGACTACGGCGCTTTCGTAGACCTGGGTGGTGTTGACGGCCTGCTGCACATCACAGACATGGCGTGGAAGCGTATTAAGCATCCGTCCGAAATCGTTGCTGTTGGCGACGAGATCAACGTCAAGGTTCTGAAGTTTGACCGTGAGCGTAATCGCGTTTCACTGGGTCTGAAGCAGTTGGGCGAAGATCCGTGGGTCAACATTAAAGAGCGTTACCCGGAAGGCATGAAAGTACACGCTGTCGTCACTAACCTGACTGACTACGGTTGCTTTGCCGAGCTGGAAGAGGGTGTTGAAGGTCTGGTTCACGTGTCTGAAATGGACTGGACTAACAAAAACATCCATCCGTCTAAAGTCGTTCAAGTGGGCGATGATGTTGACGTCATGGTGTTGGACATCGACGAAGAGCGTCGTCGTATTTCTCTGGGTATCAAGCAGTGTACCGCTAACCCGTGGGAAACCTTCAACACTGACTACAACAAAGGCGATCGCGTTTCAGGTACCATCAAGTCTATTACTGACTTCGGTATCTTTATCGGCCTTGAAGGCGGTATTGACGGTCTGGTTCACCTATCTGATATTTCTTGGACTGATACTGGCGAAGAAGCCGTACGCAGCTTTAAGAAAGGCGATGAAGCTGAAGCCGTTATCCTGTCTATTGATCCTGAGCGTGAGCGCATCTCGCTGGGCATCAAGCAGATGGATTCTGACCCCGTTGCTGAGTACTTGTCAGTCAACGATAAGGGCAGCATCGTAACGGGTCGCGTTATTGAAGTTGATGCTAAAGAAGCTCAAGTTGAATTGGCGACTGACGTTATTGCTGTGCTGAAAGCGTCTGAAATCAGTGCTGACCGCGTAGAAGACGCGCGCAATGTTCTGAATGAAGGTGACAGCGTCGAAGCGCGTATTGTCAGTGTTGATCGCAAGAGCCGCCAGATTAACCTGTCGGTAAAAGCGAAAGATCAAGACGATACTCGTCAGAACCTGAAGAAGATGCGTGAGCAAGAGCCCGAAACAGTGGGTGGTCCGACCACTATCGGTGACTTGATCAAGCAGCAAATGGGCCAAGACTAATTATTAATTAGTCATTGGTTTGTAAAAGCGCCGCCCTTATGGGCGGCGCTTTTGTTTGTAATCTTGGTGTGTTTCTAATAGCCGAATAGATAGCTCAGAGTCCATGGTCTATTAGGGTTAACACTATTTTTAATAGCAGTTGTGGTTTTAAAAACGATTAGTAATTGAGTGAAAATCAACTAGACTGTTGTCAGTTACTCTTTTTACAGGAATAATGTCCCAGCATTCTGAACTAGTGGGTGCCAAGGTCGCCAAGTCAGCACCTATACTAGTTGAACCTTTTTCAGTTGAACCCCGTTCAGTTGGAAACGATACTAAAGGAACCCCGATGTCATTACTTAACGAATATATCCAAAAAGAACAGCAGCTAAAGCAGCTTCAAGAAGATCTTCAGCGCTTAGAAGGCGACCAGCGCCTTAAGAGCGAGTTAGAATTTAAAGCCAAACTTGAAGCGCTGATGACTGAATTCGGGAAGCGTCCGAGTGATGTCATTGCTTTATTAGATCCCGCTTCCGAACAGCGTAGCGGTAAAACGACGGCAAGTGGTAATGCTCGTCGTAAGCGTCGTCTTAAGATTTACAAAAACCCTAAAACTGGGGAAGTCATTGAGACCCGTGGTGGTAATCACAAAGGTCTGCGTAGCTGGAAGGACGAGCATGGTGATGAAGCCGTTGAATCCTGGCTGGTACGCATGGAAGACTAAGTAATTTAAAAACCGGCATTTCTCTATAGAAATGCCGGTTTTTTATTACGTGCACTCGGCTATGCCGTTAAAACCTTATCAGTGCTGTTGGCTTATCAGCGGGATCCGAAGCTCTAAATGATTTGCTTGCCACAAGACTTGAGGTGAGTGGCCACTTACATGGTAGCTATTTTGTTTGTGAAGCAAATGTGTAATTGTGTGCGTCAATGCACCATTTAGCTTAGCTAAATCTTTAAAACACGTGCTTGCATAGTAGTGGGTTGGAATGTCGACCCGTCGATACGGAACCGGTAACGCAATGTCTTTAGCATTGTCTGTCCGCTCAAGGTACAGGCCAACATCTGTACGGTAAGAATGAAAAGATTCGTTATTCAGTGCATCCACTTTGTTCGCTAGCATGTCGGGCAGTGCAATAATGGTCTTAGATAGGCGTAATCGCGCCTGTAAGCAGGCTAGCTGCTTGTTGTGGTAACGTGCATCCCCTAGCCCCTCAATATGCTCAGGAGCTTGGTAGAGGCGCATTAGAATCATTTGTCGATTACTCGTTTTTTTGATGCCAGTTGTGAAAGGTTGATGCGGTACTGAACGATTCAGAGAGTTTTTCAGTATTTGCCGAAAATTACGTGGCCTGAACTGATAACGACGCTGAAATGCGCGTGAAAAAGATGAGTGATTTTGATACCCACAACGTATCGCAATTTGCGCTATATTGAGAGGCGTAAGCGCTAATAATACAGCCGCGCGTTCAAGTCGTCTTTTTTCACGATAGGCGCTAGGTGAAATGTGGAAGCTTTGGCGAAATTGTCGCCGAACTTGAGAAGACGAATACCCTATGTGGTTAGCAAGGTCTTCGATACCGAGTGGCTTATCAATAGTATCCTGTAGCCAGATCTCAGCTCGTGTCATCGCGTTGAACATTATCTGGCCTCTCATACGTGAATCATACAGGTCGTGCTTGTTTCGCCTGTAATGCACTCTCCCAGTGCGTTAGTGTTGGTAACCTAGCTGAAGAGCTAACGTTCAGCGTACAGATGAGAGTTGACTCTCTGTTCAGGCTACTTGTGGGTACGTTGATGCTAAACATGATTTTTTGAGTTATCGCTGACTGTGGCGTATTTGATAAATGTGCTTGTCACCCTGGGATGCCTAATGTTGTTGCCTTTATGCTGGTAACTGGGGGGCAAAGGCAAGTTTGCTCGTTATCTTTACGCGTTTGTGCACAGTTTTTGCGGAAAATGCTACGTTGATAGTCCTGTCGACCATTTCAAGTAAGGTGTAAATGAAACATCGATGAAATATCAAAAGGTTCAAAAGCCGGTAGATGAGCGTGAGAAGCTGCGTAAATTTCGTGAATTAGACGATGCCTTTGCGCAGGCGTTACGTCAGTTAGACGATCCTGATAGTGACTTTGATATACCGACGGGACCGCCGGTACGGTCGCTTGCGGCATTGGAGCAAGATGATGTAGATACAAAGCAGAGGGAACAGCAAGAGGAGCTTGATCGTGTTTTCAGGCAGCGCTTTGAAGCTTTAGTGAATGAGTATGGCGTAGACCACTATGATCTGGCCGAACTGATTGAAACGCTGCTTGGCTACGGGCTGTGGCAGCAGGATTCAGTGCCCGATAGCTAACCTTTGGTAAATCCTACCGGTAGCGATAAATACGTAAGCTGGGCAAAAACACGTCCTGCTCAAGCTTCTCATCGCGTCGCCGAGCTCTTGTGCGGGTGGTGGGGGGCTGTGAAGCGGGCAGGTTAATGTGCGGTAATCGCTGGTTATTGTCTGGTACAAAAATAGGCATAGCGGCATTCAGCGCCCGTCTTGTATGCCCATCATCGAGTGGCTCGGTAAAGAATAGATTGGCTCGCATAAGGGGAGCCTGCGTTTGCACCTGAGCGAGCACTTCGCCGCTGGGGATACCCGCTAGTTTGCGAAGCTGAATACGGATGTGCGGTGCATCTGTATCGAGCTTTAAAAGCTTAAATTCTGCCTCCTGAACGGTCAGACGCTTTATAGAGCGACCACTGCTATACCACGCAAAGCGAACGCGTGAGACTGGCGCTTGAGCGATGGGTAATTGCCGCCAACACTGCTTAAGGTGCAAGCGGGCAAGCCCTTTGCGACGAAGCACTTCTTCAACATGGGGATGGCGTTGTGGCAGGCGGCTTTTTGCCTCACTCAGCGTCTGGGGAAAAGCCTTTTTAATATGTTGCAGAAGTTCACTAAAACGGGCTTTAGAGTGGTTAACGTCATCTATCGCCGATAACAGTTCGTCGTTCGCTGCCACAATGGCAATATAATTGCGCGTCTCACGACCATCTTGATCCTGCTCGTGCCACATATCGAAAAGCGCTTCGCGTAACCAATGATGACTGGGCGTGGTCTGATTAAATACCCATGAAGCTGGATGCTGCTGCTCGTAAAGCGACACGGCAGCTTCAATGGTGCCAAGCAAAGCGTCAAACCGCTGCTCCAATTGAAGCACCAAGTGATAGGCTGATGGCGATGGTTGTTCAGGCATTGTCATAGCCATGGTCGGTTGCGTTGCGGGAGGTGTCGGTTAACTGCCTTGCTCGCTAGGTGAGCGGCGCATCTTTGTCCGCTTGTGCCAGCAGCGTTTCTATATCGGCTTCATCCATCGCCGATTCGCCCGAAATACGATGAGACTCATCGGCCCAGGCACCCAAATCGATCAGTTGGCAGCGCTTGCTGCAGAAAGGGCGATAAGTGCTTTCTGGCAGCCAAGGCACGCGCTTGGCGCACTGAGGGCAATTAACTTCAAGCGGGGAATCGTTTGCAGGGCGAACCATAAAAACTCCAATAGCGTTAATAGTTACGATAACTCAGCCGTTCAGCAGTCGACGGTATTGCTTATCGAGCCGTACCACTTGTTCCATCATGCTGGCATGGTCTCCGCTGTTATCGATCACGTCATCGGCTTTTGCTAGCCGTTGTTCGCGGGGAAGTTGGGCGGCGAGAATAGCATGCACTTGGCTCTCACTCACCCCATCACGCTGTTGAGTCCTCAATAGTTGCAGTGCTTGAGGCACATCCACCACGAGACTGCGACTAACCAGTGTATGCTGGCTTGATTCAAACAGTAACGGCGTTACAAGCAGAACATAAGGCGCGCCTTGAGCTTTAAGTTGTTCTAAGTGCTGCAATAAACGCTCTCTTATTTTGGGATGTGTGACGGCTTCTAGCCAGCGTCTTTGGTCAGAATTTTTAAATACAATATCGCGCAAGGCAGCTCGGTTAAGCGTGCCATCCACATTAATGACCTGATCACCGAAGCGCTTTTGAATAGCAAGCAGGGCAGGTTCCCCTGGCTGGACAATTTCTCTGGCGACATCGTCGGCATCAACCCAAGCGGCACCGAGTGTTTCGAAGGCGCGAGCAACGGTCGATTTGCCCGAGCCAATACCGCCTGTTAATCCGATAATCATCGACTGCCTCACGTAGTTAAATTTTAAATAACCAGGCTGACATACAGCGCCATAAGGTCATCGCCGACTAGTAATGCCACCCATCCAGCAAGCGCGAGAAAAGGGCCAAAGGGGAGCGGTTTTCCGCGTAAGCCAGGAGCGCAAGCTTGAGCAATCAGTCCAACAATGGCTCCAAGCCCTGCCGAAAGTATCAAAATGAGCGGTAAAAAACTCCAGCCAAGCCAGGCACCCAAAGCTGCTAGCAGTTTAAAGTCGCCAAAACCCATGCCTTCTTTACCGGTGACCAGTTTGAAAAGCCAATAAAAACTCCATAGTGAAACATAGCCCACCATGGCACCAATAACGGCATTGGGCAGCATCAGTGGCTGGAAGAGGAGTTGGAAAAGCAAGCCTGCCCATAATAGGGGCAGTGTAATGACATCGGGCAATAGCTGCGTACGAAAATCGATAACAGCAAGCACTAGCAGCATTAGACAGGCAGCGTAAATGAAAAGTGACGCAAAAGTGAGCCCATTTAGCGCGAGAACGACCATGGACAGTAGACCACCCGCTATTTCCACTAGCGGGTATTGAATGCTAATAGGTGATTGGCACTCTGCGCAGCGCCCGCGGCGTTTTAACCATCCAATAATGGGCAGGTTGTCGTGCCAAGCAATAGGGGCCTCACAGCGCGGGCACATTGAGCCGGGAGTGGCCAAATTGAAGCGAGGCGGGTTTTCGTCCTTCAGTTCAAGCGCTTCCCGAGCCTCGTGCCGCCAATGGCGCATCAGCATGACAGGTAGGCGAGTAATAACGACATTAAGAAAACTGCCTAGACAAAGCCCCATAAGTAAAACGATAAACCAAATGATAAGCGGAGGGTGGTGCATGTAGCTCCTTAGGTTTCTTAACGTCAGCGTTGTTGAAAAGCTTGGATCTTAGAGCGCAGAGCCTAAATCAAAAATGGGCAAATACATTGAGACTACAACGCCACCCACCAGCACACCCAAAACCACGATAATAACGGGCTCCATTAGAGAGGTGAGCGCATCGACCTTATTGTCGACTTCCTCTTCGTAATAATCAGCGACGCGGTTGAGCATGGCATCCAGTGAGCCTGCTTCTTCACCAATGCTCACCATCTGGATCGCCAAAGGAGGGAAGCAATTCGTCATTCGCATGGCGAAGTGTAATTGCTGACCTGTCGCTACATCCTGGCGTGTTTGCACCACCGCGCGTTCATATACTTTGTTACCCGAGGCACCGGCAGCCGTGTCTAAGCCTTCAACAAGAGGGACGCCTGAGGCAAAAGTGGTGGCTAATGTACGTGAGAAACGCGCAATCGCAGATTTGTGCAGAATGTCGCCAATTATCGGTAAGCAAAGCAGTAGCGCGTGCATACGGTAGGCAATTTTAGGTGAGCGCTGAATACTTACTTTAAGCAGCAGCACGCTAGCGATTACTGCACCGAGCGCTGCTAGCCAATAGCGCTGAGCAAGCTCGGATAGATTCACCGTCATCTGCGTCATGGCGGGTAATTCAGCGCCAAAGCTTTGGAACATGCTTTCAAATTCAGGTACCACTTTTATTAGCAAAAGCATGGTGACGGCTATGCCAATGGTCATAACCGCAGTGGGGTACCAGAGTGCTTTCTTTACCCGTGCTTTAAGTGACTCTACTTTCTCTTTGTAGGTTGCAATACGATCAAGCATTTGATCCAGCGCACCTGACTGTTCACCCGCGTCGACAAGGTTAACAAACAGCCGATCAAAGTGTTTAGGGTGGAGGCGTAAAGCGTCGGAAAAACTAGACCCCGACGACACATCGGTCATCATCTGCTGAACGAGCGCAACCATAGCGGGTTTTTTGAGGCTTTCAGCCACTACCTGCAATGCCTGTAGCAAAGGAATGCCCGCCCGGATCATCGTGGCCATTTGACGGGCAAACACCATGATATCATTAGGATTGATGCGGCCACTGCCGCCCAGATTGCCCTTTTTAGTAATGCGGCGGATGATGATGTTTTGTTTGGCAAGTTCAGCGGCTACCTCGGCTTTACTGCGTCCAATCATCTCGCCGCTTAGCGGTCTATCCTGAGGGCCTTTACCTACCCATTTCCAGCGCGCTAGCTTGATGGCGGGCGTTTGGCGTCGACGTGCCGTTTTAGCCATGCCTTACTCCTTGCTCACTCGGTTAATCTCTTCCAGGCTGGTAATGCCCTGCATGACTTTTAATAAACCGCTGCGGTGTAAGCTGGGGTATCCCTCCTTACGCACCTGATGATCGATATCTAACGCATTAGCATCCCGCATGATTAATTGGCGCATGGCTTCAGTAATCGGCACGACCTCATAAATACCGATACGTCCTTTATAGCCGTGGGTACAGTGTTTACAGCCTACGGGCTTGTAAATGGTCGCTTGGTGGATTTCCTCAAGGTTAAATCCCTCTTTACGCAGGGCTTCCTGGGGAATGTCAATTGGCTCCTTGCAATGCATGCAAAGTTTGCGGGCGAGGCGTTGGGCAATAATCAGGCTAACCGCACTGGCAATATTGAACGAGGACACGCCCATGTTAGCCAAGCGTGTGAGTGTCTCAGCGGCCGAGTTGGTATGCACCGTTGATAGCACTAGGTGGCCCGTTTGCGCAGCCTTAACGGCTATTTCAGCCGTTTCAAGGTCGCGAATCTCGCCCACCATAACCACATCGGGATCTTGGCGTAGAAAGGCGCGTAAAGCACTGGCAAAATCGAGGCCGATTTTAGGCATTACGTTCACTTGGTTAATGCCGGCAACTTTAATTTCAACCGGATCTTCGGCGGTGCAAATATTACGCTCAACTTTGTTCAGGATATTAATCCCGGTATACAGCGAGACGGTTTTACCGCTACCGGTTGGGCCAGTCACCAGGATCATGCCTTGGGGTTGCTTTAATGCATGTTCATATTGGCTACGCTGTTCATCGGTAAAGCCCAGTTGCTCAATACCCAGCTGAGCGGCGGCAGGGTCTAAAATCCGCAGCACCAGCTTTTCGCCATAGACGGTAGGCAGCGAGTTCACCCGGAAGTCCAGCGAGCGGGTGCGAGACAGCTTGAGTTTTATCGCCCCATCTTGTGGTAATCGACGCTCGGAGATATCAAGGCGTGCCATGATTTTCAGACGAGCTGCGATGCGGCTGCGCATGCCAAAAGGAGGGCGGGCCACTTCAATCAGCATGCCATCAACACGAAAACGTACCCGGTAAAGCGTCTCGTAAGGCTCGAAATGAATATCAGACGCGCCACGGCGAATTGCATCTAACAGGATCTTGTTCACAAATTTAACGATCGGGGCGTCCTCGCTATTCTGGGAGGACTCTTCAAGCGGCACTTCATTACCATCGTTATTTTGCACAACATTCAGCGAGCTTACCGCATCGTCAATGCCTTCAAGCTCATCCAGCATGCCACGCTCGTTTTGAGCAAGGTAATTGTTCAGCGCAACCGTAATCTGATCGACAGGAGCAAGGACGCCTTCAACGCTAAGACCAGTGGCAAACTGCAATTCATCCAGTTGTGTCAATGTCGCGGGGTAGGGGACCGCGACGGTGAGGCGATGGCCGTGGCGTGCTAACGGCAGCACGTTAAGGTTCTGCAGCACTTTAATGGGGTAATCAGAGACAGGCGGTAGCGTATTAAGTCGTAAGGCCTCTAAATTAATGACCGGGAGTCCATACTCCCAGCCCGCCGCCACCGTGGCTTCGATAGGGTCAACCAAGCCACTTTCAATGACGTGTTGAAGAAACGATATCTCTAAATCTGATGCGGTTGTCTCAGCCGTAGCGGCCTGGGTATCGCTCAGCAAGCGGTGTTTGACCAAGCGCTGAGCAATACCACGCAGGCCACCACGAGCGGCTGCGTGACTAAGAGTCGACTCAAAAGGGGACTGGCTCATTAAAAAAGACCTGTTTTACATCAGCGTAGGCAAACTACTTGTACCATAAACTAGCGGTTACGGGCACTAAATGACGGGGCTTTCAAAACAGCTCAAGTACTAGGCGCATGGGCCGATAGCGTTAGAAGAGCGTGTTGTAAAAAAATATCCCGTAAGCTAGTGTAACACCCAGTGTTCCTAACTCTTTTTAAGGATTTACGTTCCTTATAAAGGCTTGCCCCTTCCCTTAGGAGATGTCTTCATGCAGAAATCTGCACATCCGGCCATAAGCAATAAAAAACAAGGCGGTTTCACGCTGATTGAGCTAATGATCGTGGTGGCGATTATTGGTGTATTGGCATCAATCGCTGTGCCGCAGTACCAGAATTACGTTGCTCGTGCCCAGGTGAGTGAAGCTATCAGTCTCGCCTCATCGGCTAAAACAGCCGTCTCTGAGTTTTACATGACCACTGGCGATTTCCCTGATACTAATACGGAAGCTGGAGTATCTTCACTCGACGCTGGCACAGATATTTCCGGAAGTTATGTAAAGAGTGTTTCTGTAGAAGATGGCGGCGTGATCACTGTAGCAATGTCTGATTCAGAAGTAGTCAGTGATCTGCAAGGCAAAGTATTAAACTTCACGCCTGAATCATCTAGTGATGACAATAGTGGTGCTATTAAATGGTCATGCGGTGCTTCTTCAGATGGCATTCCAACCAAATACCTGCCTGCAAGTTGCCGTGCTACGACAACAACAGAGTAATACTTAACTGATAGCTAATATTAAGGGGCCTTGAAGCCCCTTTTTTAAGCGGAGATTACTTAATGAAAGGTTTGCAGCGCGGTTTTACTCTTATCGAGCTGATGATCGTGGTCGCAATTATCGGAGTATTGGCTGCGATTGCGGTGCCTCAATATCAAAATTATGTAGCACGGGCTCAGGTGTCAGAAGCTTTTAACCTCGCTGCTGAATTGAAGGTTGCGATCAGCGAGTATTACATGGCGACAGGCGGTTTCCCGCAAAGTAATGCTGATATCGGTTACGCAACAGATACGTCTCCAACTGGGAGTGGTTCAGCGGGTGCTAGCGATGTAGGTAGCTATGTTGGCTATATGGGGATTTGGGCCGCGGAAGGTGATTTTGAGTCTCGTATCGTAATGGAAATGAGCGATGAATCTAATAGTGCAATCGCAGGCAAATGGGTTGTAATGGAAGCTGACGCTGGCACTGGTTCTATTGAGTGGTCTTGCCGTACTACTACTGGGGATGCAAATAAGATGGAGCTGAAGTACTTGCCAGCAACTTGCCGCGATCAAAAGTAACATTTCTAATATTGCTCCTTCCACAATCCCTACGCATTTGTTCTTTACACTGTCAGCTCCAACGTTGAATTGAGGAGCTTACAGTGACCCCTACCAAACTGATTATTCTTAGTACTCTTGGCGCCGTGCTGCTCAATGGCGCTGCCTTTGCACAACCTGACCATGCACAAGCCCATGGTGCCCGTGATAAGAGTCATCGTGATCAGGCCCAGCAACATGAATCTCGCCGTTCAGAAAACATCCGAGATGAGCGGGTAGATCTGCCACGTATTGATGTGCGTGAACTACGCCAAATATTCCGCCAGTACGACGCGCCGAGAGCCGAATCATTGCCGCCAGGTATTCAGCGCAATTTAGAGCGCGGTAAGCCATTGCCACCGGGCATTGCTAAGCGTTTTGATGGTCAGTTAGCCGCAGAATTGCCGAACTATCCCGGTTATGAGTGGGAGCGTGTAGGGGCTGACGTTGTCTTGATCGAAGCAGCCACGCGCATCGTGGTCGATGTGTTAGTGGATGTTTTACGTTAGCCAGGGCTACAACTGACTCGAAAATTTCATCACGTCGGCTTATGGTGGGTGGTCATAATGGTTAAATATCTTCAATGGGAGATCCAATGACTGGCCACGCACTAAAGGCGCGCCTAAAGATCGCGATTTCCATCGCCGAAGAAGCGGGGCAGATGATTGCTCAGGCGCGTGAGCAGCAAGGCTTTGCTCAACGGTTAAAAAAGAATAATGAACTGGTCACCGATGTGGACGTAGCCGTTGATCAGCTTATTAGCCAGCGTCTTAGAGAGCACTTTCCAGATGAAGCATTGCTGAGTGAGGAGCTCGCGCCTGAAAGCGCCCAGCATGTTGAAGCGCCGCGGCTCTGGGTCGTGGATCCTATTGATGGCACGGTCAATTTTGCTCAG
Source organism: Vreelandella sp. ssv (assembly GCF_059448525.1). Classification (NCBI taxonomy): domain Bacteria; kingdom Pseudomonadati; phylum Pseudomonadota; class Gammaproteobacteria; order Oceanospirillales; family Halomonadaceae; genus Vreelandella; species Vreelandella sp. ssv. The sequence goes on from NZ_CM182545.1 coordinate 1,851,692, forward strand.
GGGTTGCGACATGTGGCCGTATCCATCGGCTGGATGGAAGAGGGCGTCGCTAAAGTGGGGGTCATCCATGCGCCATTTCTGGGCGAAACCTTTAGCGCTGCGGAAGGAGGGGGGGCTTTTTGCAATGGTCAGCCCATCCAACCCAGCAATGCCGATTCATTGGCGCACACTCTGGTTGGTACAGGATTTCCCTACCGCAAAGAAGAACGCAAACATCTTTTAAAGCGTCTGGGGGCTGTGCTCACTGAATGCCAAGATGTGCGTCGTAATGGCGCGGCGGCACTCGATCTGTGCGACGTCGCCTGCGGCCGTTTAGATGCGTACTATGAAAGTGTTTCGCCGTGGGATTTTGTGGCGGGTTGGGTCATTGCACGCGAAGCCGGTGCGCGGGTAGGCCACCTTTACGAACCACCTAAATCCATTCCAGAAGATCTTTACCCAGAGCACTTGTTAGTGACGGCACCTGGCGTTTATGACGCCATGGCATATCTGTTACTTGATGCTGACCAGAGCTAACGATAAAGGGTGGCTCTGTTAAGACGGTGTATGACAAATACTTGAAAAGAAAGCGCTATAAGGGCTTTTCATTTATACAGTAAAGCGCTAGTATACGCACCGTCTTGAGGCAAAGATGTAGCGGCCAATAAAGACTGCGGAGCGTGGCGCAGCTTGGTAGCGCGTTGCAATGGGGTTGCAAAGGTCGCAGGTTCGAATCCTGTCGCTCCGACCAAAAAAGACATATAAAACGGTCACTTAGCTAATTGCTGCAGTGGCCGTTTTTGCTTTGTTAGATTTTAGGTAGCAAATAGGTAGCACGCGTCGGAAACAAGAAGGCGCAGCTGGCAACAATGATTCGCCTTTCTCACCACACCGTATCCCTCACTTAGCAGGTGGGTACTGCTGGTCAAAAGGTGATATATAGCTGACACGTGCGTGTCCGAAACAGTTAGCGAAGGTCTTTTCTATCGAATTCTGAAATGCCCCAGAAACAGCAGGAAAAGTACAGCCGTTCAATTGCGAAAATGGGTAAGTTACACCCAACAAGCTGAGAGTTCGATTGGGCAACATGACAAGGGTAAATTATTAGGAGCTCCCGTCATGACCAAAAAGAAAAGTGAAGACATCTTGGATAACGCATTTCGCCTTTACCATCAAGGCTACAGTCCGGAGCTGATTGAGTTGCCAGAAAGCGCCGTCTTTCCCTCCTTGATTCCTGCGGCCCCTTCGACTGCACGTAAAAGTAGGGTGACTGGACTGCTGTTAGGGGAGCCCGCTCCACGGTTCGTGCGTCGTGGACGTAATGTCAGGTACCGACTCTCTGATGTTTTAGCTTGGCTGTCTGAAGTAGATCCGCAGCGCTCAACAGCAGAAGCTTTCATGGCGAAACAAAGCCTGGAAGCTTCGCTTAATCTCAGTAGTGAATAAGGGATTAATCGTTTCTTTATGATTTGACTTATCTAGTTTTACTTCATGTCGAAAATTCAAATTATTTCCGACATGAAGGCTTCAGGTAAGCTAGTTATGAAAGTATGGTGAAAACCTTTTGATAGCTTCTGAGGCTTTCCACCCTGTCTTCTTCTCCGTACCTTTTCTAACAAGACCAGCCATGTCTTTTTCGTTGCCACAATTTTTTCTGAGCTACTAGCTGGTGAGAGGGCCTGGCAGAGCGTGCCTATCGTTCAGCATGTCGCTTACGGCGTGGCTTCGTAGATGAAAAGTGGATTGGCCCTTTACTGGCCATAATTGAGCTTGGTGGATTGAGCGTATCACTGCTGGATTTAATGATTTTCTATCTTAAATCACGCAGATCCAGTGTATGAATAGCTTTCGTTTATTTTTTAAATAACACGTAAATATATGATTTTATTGTATAAAAATATTTATTGGTCATTTTAAGCGTTATCGCTAACGCTGGCGGACGATGGATGTTAAGCGTTTTAGATACGAATTGGCTTAGTTATAGCTATCAAAATGGTTATAACTTATTGATTTAAAGTAAAATATGCGGTTTCTATCTTGATTCACGCTTGAGAAAGGCCTATCTGTTTCGAGCAGTGGTCGAACCTATCGCATCAGTGCCCGCAGCTGTAAATCATTTGATACGACAAATATGCCTGATTGCTTTACTCCGCATTCCACCAAAACTACAGCTACGTTTCGGACACTACGCCGTGCTGAGCGCCAATATGTATCACGGCCTACTGAAAAGCCCGAGCAAGCTCTGGCTGATGACACAAAGCTAATGAACGGATGATGCGGCTAATGCGTAGGTGGTTGTGGCAGCCGGCTTTTAACCAAATATAGGACAGGATGGATAGGGAAGGTTGTGGAGAAATGGCGTTGCCTTCGCGCGCAAGTCCAAAAAAATCTAAAATCACGTCAAGAGAGCGCTGCTGGTGCTGGCGTAATAGAGTTTCTCTCTCAAAGGCCAGTTGTACTTCGGGTGTCATTAACGGCGCAATGGCGTTAAAGCGGCCCATTTCCGGGATAGGAAACAGCCACTGAATATAATCGTGGGTGTGTTCCAGCCAGAAAGAGGGGAGTTCCCAGATGTCTTCGAGTCGACGACCTTTATGATCGTGGCCTTCCCCGCGGTAAAAGGTGATTAAACGCTCATCATTGCCCATTATGCTCCCCGCAATAACGGTACATCGAGGCCATGTAGCTCCATTTCGCGTGCGTGGCGTTTGGTGTCTGGGTCAAGTCGGGCTTCAATTCGTTCTAGCGCGCGAACATAGGCTGCGGGGTATCCGTGTTCTCGTGCGCCCGCTAATATATGGTGCTTGTACCACGAATAGGGGCGCATACCGATGGACGTTATTTTGCCAACATACGCCTGTACTTCAAACTGCACATCTCCCGCTAGTTCCGTTACCGTCAGCCAGGTTTCATCATAAGCAGCGTTGAGTCCTTCATAACGATCTAGCGTCACCTTGTTGTGCGAAGCGACTTCCCAAATGACGCCGTAGACAGCCGACTGATCGGATGCCGGGACAATATCGTACTTACCGGAACCGTCACCGCCTTGCTGATGAAAGGCCAAGCGATAAGCCGGTAGGAGAGCGATAGTGACAAAGCGCGCGGGAATCCGCGCGGCTAAGTGCTGGCTAGACATGTTAGAGCCATAAGCAAAACAGAGCACCGTTATCTCCTTAAAGTAGGTTGGCTTCCATTGGCATGTTGTTAAGAGGCCTCGTGCGCGACCGGTTTGTGTTGATAATGCGCGAGTACCTGCTCTGCATTCGCCTTTAGCGTTTCCCGCCACGATGTTGGGGCCAGGACGTTGACACCCATGGCCATCAGCCACCACAGCGTTTGTTGATCATCGGGCACTTCGGCTTCTAGCTGTTGCCAGCTGCTATCGGGAAGTGGTGTCAGTTGCTGAGTTTCCGACAGTGGCGTCTCACTGAGTAGCCACGCAACTTGTGGCGCTTCATGGGCGACAAGTGTGACAGGGGCTTTGCTTTGCAGGTAGCCGAACGCTCCACCCGCTATGTAATTATCTAAGTCAAAGCCGAGCAAAGGTCGCCAGGTCGCTTCACTTAGAGTGGCTGTTTCGATGCGGTGCATGGCGAACTGACGAATATCGTCATAGTCGTCCACTGTCGCCAGCAAATACGTCACGCTGTGTCGGCTGACCAGCCATTGAGGATAAAGGGTGAAATGCTTTTCTGTCTTGGACGTGCGTGATAAGTACACGACAACCAACGGTTTCTGCTCCAGCAGGGCTTGAGAGACAATCTGCCATGTCGATTCATTAAGCGCTGCAGGCATCGTCCAAGAGAACGAAAAGCTTCTAGTAGGCGGTATTTGGGTAATCGCAACGCTTAGCTACTTCCATGAAGAGGGGCAGACAACAACAATATTTGGTGTCAGCCTGCTCAAGCCGATTCAAATGCCGCATATGAATATGGACGAGCTATTTGAAGGGCGGCGTGGGTTCACCAATTCACAATGGCGTGAAGTACTGATCCGCTCGATTGGCATTGAACCCGCTGAGCTAGACGAGAGTGTGCAGTGGCACTTGCTCGCCAGGATGATACCGTTTGTTGAAAACAACTATAACGTTTGTGAGCTAGGGCCACGCGGGACCGGCAAAAGCCATATCTATAAGGAGTGCTCCCCCAACAGTATTCTGGTCTCCGGTGGGCAGACAACGGTAGCTAATTTGTTCTACAACATGAGCTCACGGCGCATTGGTTTAGTCGGCATGTGGGATTTGGTGGCGTTCGATGAAGTAGCGGGTATCTCGTTCAAGGATAATGACGGGGTGCAGATCATGAAGGATTATATGGCGTCTGGTTCATTCGCCCGTGGGCGTGAGCAGATGGAGGCATCGGCCTCGATGGTGTTTGTGGGCAATATCAACCAGAGCGTTGAGTCGATGGTGAAAGCCAGCCATCTGTTGACGCCATTCCCTGATTCAATGATCGATGCGGCGTTTTTTGATCACTTTCATGCCTACATTCCCGGCTGGGAAATACCTAAGATGCGGCCATCGTTCTTCACTCAGCGCTATGGGTTTATCGTCGATTATCTGGCTGAATTTTTCCGCGAAATGCGCAAGCGCAGTTTCGCGGATGCAATTGATCGCTACTTTTCCCTGGGTGACAATCTTAATCAGCGTGACGTGATCGCGGTTCGTAAAACGGTTTCTGGCCTGCTCAAACTGATGTTCCCGCATGGTGAGTATGCGAAAGAAGAGGTGAGGGAGTGCCTGGAATACGCCATGCAAGTGCGACGCGGGGTGAAAGAGCAGCTGAAAAAAATTGGTGGCATGGAGTTTTACGATGTCCATTTCAGCTACATCGACAAGGAGACCCTGGAAGAGCACTTTGTATCGGTGAAAGAGCAGGGCGGCGGTGGCCTGATTCCAGAAGGCCAAGGTAAGCCGGGTGTAGTACATACTATTGGCCTAAGCGACAAGGGTATGCCAGGTGTTTACCGCATCGAAATGCAGGTAACCGCAGGCAGCGGCAAGCTGGCGATGTCGGGACTATGGAATTCCACCGCAGCCAAAGAGCAGGTCAAAATGGCGTTTGATTACTTCAAGGCCAATGCCAGCCGCATCAGCGGTGCCTGTAAGGTCATGGAGCATGATTTCCACCTCCATGTGGTAGATCTGCAAAATAGCGGCGTGCTGCGTGATCTTTCGCTAGCAAGCTTGGTCGCGTTCTCCTCTGGCCTGGTAGGTAAACCTACCCAAAGCCAAATGGTGGTGCTGGGCGATATGAGCCTAGGGGGAAGCCTGAAACCCGTCGAAAGCCTAGCGGAATGCCTACAGGTTGCTTTTGATGCCGATGGCAAGCGCGTCACCCTGCCCATGAGCAGCGCTATGGATATCCCCACCATCCCCGGTGAGCTATTTACCAAATTTCAGACCAGCTTCTATGCAGAGCCAATCGACGCAGTGGTCAAAGCGCTGGGGGTGGATTAAGGCTAAACCTCAGGTTATCAAGTGAAGGGTAGCGTCAGGGTTAATTTTATTCGTTTAGATCTGGCTACCCTTGATGCCTAGTGTTTCTCTCGCATGTTTTCATTGGGACATTAACTCATACAAAGCCCATGGACTGACGATTGCCGTGCTGTTCGCGCTCTTCAAGCGTCAGCGCATCCAGCAAGTTATTTAGGTGAATAGGTAGCCCCCGTAAATCCAATTGATCTAGTGCTGTACGAGCGTTCCCAGGCGTCACGCGACGCTTTGCTAAGTGGCCCATCGGTATGGTGCCTAAGGGGGCGTGGTCGCGTTCGGGCAACACTGCTTTGAGTAAATCCCGTAACGGCTCGGGTGCTAACGGTAAAAACTCTACCTTGAGATCAAACCGGCGCATCACGGCACGATCCAGGCTAGCCACACGGTTGGTGGTGGTAAGCAAAATGCCGTCAAAATTCTCTATTTGGATTAATAACTCTCTTATGTAAGAAATTCCCCGGCTCTTCAAACCTCAAAAGTACGCTCAGTGTACTTTTGAATGTCTTGTAGGTACACACAGCGTATTTGTGATTTATTGGTTCCTTATGGCTTGTGAAAAAAGCTTAAAAAAGGCCGTTAAAAGTACACTGAGTGTACTTTTAAGCATTGTGACAAAGAATGATTTTTCAGCCCTCACTCCAGAGCTTGGTCTAATTGCAGAAAACAATGATTTAGGCCTGATGCTGCTTTGGATATCACTGGTTAAGCTAGGCAGGTCAATTTGCTAGCTGGGCAATAGAAAAAATCAGCTTTTAAAACTGGTCATGCCAGTACGAACACAAATACTCACAAACGAGACCATGTCTCACTTATAAAAATCTGGCGTTGTCCAGCTATTGATCGAAAGTAACTTCGTTACTCCCCTCCCTGCCAACTCATACGCACCGATCCTGTGATCGTAACCACGAAGCTGTGAGTTGGCGCTGTCCGTTAAAAATTATGATTTCAAAAAGTAACGGATTGAATAAATACCATGAAGGCCACGTTATCCGTGGATTTTAACCATCGCATGTTGCGTGAAAACGCGTGATATGCATCTTCAGAACGCCCAGTTTTGATCTGCGGAATAGGATGCTCATGCCAAGTAAGGGTGTGTAGCAAAGCCTGGCCAGCACCTACAGGAGAAAGCAAATGGCAATAATAAATACAAGGTCTGCGACCCCTTCAAAAAAAGTCGCTCGCTCACGTTTGCCTCGTACGTTACGAGCGCGACTAGAACTTACCGTGCAGTTCTTCGGCCTTGAGCGAACACGGGGGTGTCATTCAAACCGCTTATGAACTGTGCGTTGGCATCCCCACTATGATTTTTACATTTGAGAGTAACAATATGAGTCGCAACGTAGGGGTGGGGACCAGGAATATGGCATCTGCAGGACGAATATTGCTAAACGGAGAAGTGGTAAGAAAAAATCTGTCTTACCTGTCAGTCGATTCAGTCGACAAAGCGTGGGTCAAATTTGCGGGCTATGCCAGAAGTTCCGGGGTGCGCAGGCTTGAACATGTGACGTTCGAACTCCTAGTTCAATACGGTAAGGAACTTGCCAAACAAGTGGAAGAGAAAATATATACCGCAGGCTATGCTCAGCGTTTGATCAGCGCAGTCAACACCGTGATGCGACTGGCTAAACCAGAGTGGCGGCGGGTCAAAGCTGTGAGTGATTGCGGCGTTGCCCGACGAGTCGCTGTACGAAAGCATGCACCGTCTGGAATGGACGCTCATGAGGTTCAGAAGGTAGTTCAAGATTTAATAACTAACAATCAGGTTGCAGCAGCAGCGGTGGTAAGGCTTTGTTGGAGTTTTGGTTTGCGCTTAAAAGAAGCGGCGCTTTTGAACGCTAATAAAGCATTTTTTCAGGCACTTAAAAAAGGCTATGTAGAGGTCACACTTGGTACAAAAGGTGGGCGTAAACGTGTTATCAAACTTTATCATTCTCATCAGTTCGATGCGTTAGAAGCTGCATCGATGGTGCAAGGCCAGGGCAGCTCAGTCATCTCATTAGAAATCGATTGGCAAGCTTTTCGACAGTCTGTGCTGTACAGAGCACGTAAATCCCTGAAAATTCATGGCATTTTCAAGTTTCACGATCTACGCGCTGCTTATGCTTGTCGCCGCTACAAAGAGCTTACTGGATATCCAGCGCCGGTTATTTGCGGAAAAATTGTTAATAAGGAACAGGATCGTTTTGCAAGAGAAGTGATCTCGCGGGAACTTGGACATAATCGTATCCGTGTTGTGTCAAGTTATATTGGGGGCTTTTATGAAACCGTTATTGCTTGAAATACATCGGCTTACCAATGGCTATTCAAGAAAAGGCGGTAAAGATAACCGCGCTCAACAGCAAAGGCGGATGTTAGCTTTCGGTGAGTTTTGTATTGCGCAAGGAGCCCATTCGCTTGGGCAAGTGGGGGGTAAGCACGTGATCCGATACTATCGTAGTGAGCCGATATCCGGACTCAGCGACCGCACCCGCGAAGCGCACTATTATGCTCTTAAGCAACTCTGGAAGCTGGCTGGCAAGCAGTGCTCTCCGCCAAAACCATTTAGTGTTGAGCGTCGTAAAGAACGAAAAAAATTGACAAGTGAATGATTCACTTGTCAGTACGCTACCAGTTTTTTTGCGCTGCTTTGAAAGAGTACTCATCCGATAAATCAGGAGCCAAATTATCAGTCCGATTTCTCATCGCCGGAGGTATCCCTACTGCGAGGTATGTCTGGCATGTCCTTAGCCTTGCCACCCATGTCAGCGAGACGTTGAGCTGCCTTTACTCGCAAATACGTCTTTAATGCTTCCTCAAATAGTCGTGAAGGTTCATCTAGCTCAGCAACTCTTAACGCGTCGGCATACAAGACATCATCAATAGTGACAGTGATTTTCATCTTCAATATCCAAAAAAATAGTTTAGCTTGTTCGATACCTGTCTCTGCTGAGCCACCTCATTATTTATATGTCAAGCCTAGTTACTAATTGTTATTAACTTGATAAGTGTCACGTTCTTCAGAAAATAGAATTTGCGGCTCTGTTTGATCGTTAGACTCTGAAATAGCTCCAGTTTCATAACGCAAACTGTCATCCACGAGGTAAATATATTTCACAGATGTAAGATTTTTGCTATCGGCGATAGCAATCAGTTCATTTAATCGATACATATTCCAGCAATCAGTGCCGTTAATGTGGGGTGGAGTCATCACCATTACTTGCTCAATCCAGAAATAATCGCTGTCTTCTTTCATAAGTGCCATAAGATCTGCAATTTCTGTAAGCAGAAAATATCGCCGACCTGGGCCTTCAACACGCGTGTAGGCGGTACATACATAGAACCAAAGATCGTCCGTAGCAAGTTCGACAGAGCTCCAAAACTGCTCGTGAGTAAATGGACGCCCAAAAAGCTGCTCAGCCTTAATATGAGTCATGAACATAGTTTAATCTCAAAAATGAACACTATAGTTTGTAGTGCTATAGCATGCAATCCTGTGTCATGCCCCTTTGACTTGAAGGAGGCGACATGGAGCTGCATATGGCATTCGCGAAAGCTCTCAGGCATCAGAGAAGAGAAAAAAAATTATCTCAGGAAGCATTTTCGAGCGTGAGCAGCAGGACGTATCTAAGCGAGTTGGAGCGAGGGCTTAAAAATCCGACGCTCGATAAGATCCAAGAGCTAGCTACGACAATGGATATCCACCCTTTAACCTTGCTAACAGAGTGCTATTCGCTCAAAGATAATTTAGATATTGAGGAAATTTTCGAGAGGATTACTCAAGAGCTAGCGAGCATGCAAAATCATTAGTGGGGGAGGTTGGGTGAACGATGGAAATCCAATAGTAGTCAAAAAGCTCGATTGGCTGGTTTGCTACTTCCACAATCCATGAGCCGCCCAGGTTATTCCTGAGATCGGTTTATTTCTCCCGACTCCTTTAGTGGACGATTATTCGTCCTTTCTCGTTCTGCTGGTGGAACGTTTCTAATGGCTTTCAGTAGTCGCGATTGTTGAATCAGCCAGCCTATTCCAGCGTTGCATACCCAACAGCATTCAGTCCTCTCTATGAACCTTGATGGTATATCACCTCCGTTTTGAACAAGGCGATTATGTCTCGGTTAACGTGTTTTCGTAGGGGTCGCCAGTGGTGACGACTGAGGCATTGATGCCTCGACGTCAGCTATACGTTCTGTATATCGGGTCGAGGGATAATAGCTTCCCCGTTCACTATTGTGGATCACCCCTTGTCTGCGCTTCCGCGCCCATAGAGCTTGCTCCAGAGCATCCAGTATCAGTGCTGTTTTCATCGATGTTGCTACACGCCAACCCACGATATATGTGCATAAACATCGATAACAAATGGAACGTAGACAAGACCAGGTAGCGACATAGGTAAAATCGGCCATCCAAAGCTAATTAGCACGCGTGGTCGTAAAGTCACGCTTCAATAAATCAGGTGCTTGTTCCTAGGCTGGATCAATGTAGGTCATGAAAGGACGTTGACCTCGCACCATGTCGTGAATACCCAGGCGGCGCATGAGTTGTTCTGCATTGGAATGAGCAACATCAACGCCTTCAAAGCGGAGTTGCAGCCAAATCTTACTAGCAGCGTAGACGCAGAATTTTTCCTCCTATACCTGATGATTTCCAGCCGTAACAAACGTATCCTGCCGATATCGGCCTGCCCGCGGTGTAGGATCAGCCTCAAGTGCTTCGTGGTGGTAATACGTCGATGGGGCGATTCACAGTGACCAAAGTTCGAGCCCTCAAACTTTTTCCCAACAAGTATTGTTTGCTGAAAAATATATGGGCGTAATTAGTAGTTTTTTTGAGCGGAACTTAGTAAGTTTAAATGATTGTTATAATTTTTATAGCCAGTAAGATGTTATATGCTAAGTCATTTTATATCATTATTTTCGGAGAGGTGGGTGGGTGTGAGCGAATTGTCACGGTTTTTAATTGGCGTCTCTCCTATTTTGATCATCATGTTCGGGACGCTAATTGCAGCGGGGTATGTTCTTTGGCATCGAAAAAATGAAAAAAAATAAATGACGTAATGTGGCTAGGTAATATCAGTAAAGCCAAGATCAGATAAATTTATTTATTGTGTATAATGAAGCTTAAATCTTACTGCTCTCTGTTGTAGTTTAGGCTTGGGCTTCGATAAAGCCTGCAGCCTGATTCTGACGGTGAATTAATGAGTATTTTGAGCTAAATGTTATTTTGATAATTATTTGCACGAAGTGCTTGATTGAATATGCTTTTCAGAGCAAGTTAAAGCGCTTAGTGCCTTATCGCACAGGGTGAGATTGCTGTGATTGTGTCGCTAAGAACGTTCGAAAAACATCCCGTAACAGAAAACGGAGTGTAGCATTCAGGTGGATATTTTAACGGCAAGTGATCTTCCTCTTATTACGTTCATTGATATCGAAGCTTCGGGACTTGAACCTGAGAGCTATCCAATAGAGCTTGGCTGGGCCGACACGTTTGGCAACAGCGATGGATTTCTCGTTCGCCCTCTTGACGACTGGACGCATTGGGATCCCGTGGCAGAGTCTATACATGGTATCGCTCGTGATGATTTGTTCCAGCGAGGGTTAGATGTCGTTAATGCCACGGAAAGGCTGAATAACATGCTCGGCTTTGAAACTGTGTTTTGTGATGCTTTGGGTTCAGATCTTTTCTGGATTAGCAGGCTCTTCGATGCCGCAAATATAGAACCTTCGTTCCGCTTAGCAGACTTATATCAGTTGCATAAATTATTAAGCGATGAGCATATGTTATCGCTACAACACGTGCTTAAAAAATTACCGATACCTCACCGCGCCCAGGGTGATGCGGAGCGTTACGCTAAAGCGACCGTCACGAGTTACCCAAATTATGGCGCTTGCTAATACAAGAGCCACATTTTGTGTTCAACCACGAACTTATTGATACAGTTATTTAGATAACAAAATATGTCACTTACCGCTTGTTTCCAGGGCATGCTAATTTGGGGTCTTTTTTACAAGATAATATTAATAATAATAGCTAGTGAAAAGCGTTACCGTATAAGAGATTGTTAAGTCCCGGACATTCAATTGTTGATCAGTAGATCTCAAGCCGGGCAATGTCTCGGCTCTGCAGGCGCGCTTCTGCATCCTGATTTAACGCTAACTGCTGAAAAAGCTCAGCTTCCTCTGGCATATCAGCCAGCTCGGCGCGTAGAAGGTACATGTCCTTAAGAAGTTGGTGAGCCGTCATGACGTTGGCCAGAATATCATGCAAATCATGACACCCTGAGCATAGGGGCAAACGCTCCAACACACTTGGATGACCGAAAATTTGATGGTCGATTAACCATGTGGTGAGTAACCCCTGATCTGCATCCTCAAGATAGCTTGACATGGCGTCGCGCATTCGTAGCTCGCGACCAGCCAGGAAGAGGAGAGCCATTTTCATTCGCTCGTCCGATTGCTGGTTTGCCAAGGTTGTATACTGCTCTGACAGCTGATTGTGAAAATCGTAAATCCAAGTGAGTAGATCTTTTACCTGTCGAAAGGCCATGTCGCTTCTCCTAAATGCAGGTTGTTAAATAATACTCAGCTTCCACGCGATAACAGCATTGCCTTTATATGGCCAATCGCGCACATGGGGTTGAGTCCTTTCGGGCATACCCAGGTGCAGTTGCCTATCTGGCGACAGCGAAAAACGCTGAAAGGATCGTCGAGTTCGGCCAGTCGCTCCTCGGTGGCGGTATCGCGGCTGTCTATCAGGAAGCGGTACGCCTGAATGAGACCGGCCGGGCCGATATATTTATCCGGGTTCCACCACCAAGAGGGGCAGGCAGAGCTACAGCAGGCACAGAGAATGCACTCGTAGAGACCATCAAGTTTTTCGCGGTCTTCAGGGCTTTGCCGATGTTCAGTTGCAGAGGGAGGTTCGTTGTTAATTAGCCAGGGGCGAATTTTCTCGAACTGCCGAAAGAAAAGACGCTGATCTACCACTAGGTCGCGGATCACTGGCATGCCTGGTAGCGGCCGCAGGGTCAGAGTATCCGAGCTGCCCATCACCTCCTCAACGGATGTGATACAGGCTAATCTGTTTTTGCCGTTGATGTTCATACCATCAGAACCGCATACCCCTTCTCGACAGGAGCGCCGATAGGTTAGGGTTGAATCCTGCTGCTTGAGATGCTCTAGCACGTCGAGAACCATGGCCTTAAGGAAGTGTTCACCCACCTCGCAAGTTTCCATCCTCGGTTTGTCATCGAGTTCAGGGTGATAACGGTAAAGCTGCACCTTGATCATTTAAACTTTCCTCGATGTGTAGTCTTATGCGAAGAGGGGTACGGCCTGGGCGAAACCTTTCTGGAGTATTTCGATGAAAAGGTTTGGCAACTAGTTATTGATGATCTTCAGCATTTCATCAGCACAGACACTTAGCGGGGGAAAGGAGGTTAAGTTCGCTTTTTATATTCTTATTGAAAACTGACTATTTCACCGTCTTGATCGAAGGCGAGATACGAATCAATATTTCCCACCTTGATCGCTTCTACCATGCGATCCAACTGTCGTTCGGCGAGTTCGGACCCTTGCTCGGTCATGGCTGCAACGAACACAATAGTCCACTCAACGCCGGTCGCTTTTGATTCCTCTCGTAAATCTTTCATGTTGCTGAGCCCTTCAAGTGCCTTGTCGACACACAGCATCGGGATGAGCACTCCGCCTTTTCCCTCGTTGAAGTGTAGTCGCTGTTCCACACTGGGGTGGTCTGGTAATTCGGCACGGGTAAAGACAAACAGCAGTCGCTGTGAATCAGGCTGTTGACGCGCCTCGTTGAGAAGGTCGTTATAGCTGGCAATGGTCATGGAGACTCCTGGATTCATGCTATAAGAAGCAAAAATTATGCTTAAAAATTACGGTTCAAATTTGCCTCTACCGTCATACTTTGCAACATTAGTAAGCGTTAGCGCTGTCGACAGACTCTAATGAGTGAAGACATCGTTCAAAGTTGATCTGCATTGGCAGTATTTTTAGAGAAGATTGATTTATCAGTATAAATTTCGTTTTTGATAGGTGCGTAGCTCCTACGCTCAGTCCACCACATCCAAATAATCGATACCAGGGTGACCCCAAAGCAGAGCATCCATACCGTAGTAGCAATGCCCGTCAGGTCGACCAATACGCCAAACATGATAGGTAGCAGAAAGCCCCCTACACCCCCTGCCAATCCTACGATACCGGATACCAACCCCAGGTTTTCATGGTAATCGTTAGCGAGATATTTGAAGACCGAGGCCTTACCAATCCCCCAGGCAATGCCCACCACAAACAGCGCGCTGGTAAATAGCCATACGGGGACACCAAAGCCAAATTCAACACGTTCGCCGCCGCCAGCTGCTTGCACGCTATAGTAGGTTTCGGGGTAGGACATAATGAAGAGTGCAATCAAACTTGACCAAAGGCAGGTCCATGTCACCGTATGAGCACCAAACCGGTCAGAGAGCCAGCCGCCGAATGCACGAATGACACCGGAGGGCAGCACAAAAATCGTCGCAATCAAGGCGGCAACCTGAATGCCAAATCCGTACTCATTCATGTAATAGCGGGTTAGCCACAGCGATACGCCTACGTAACCACCAAATACCACCGAGTAGTATTGGCAGTATTTCCAAACCTTAGGGTCATTGAGTACTTTGAGTTGATCGTGCAATGAGACGTTTTTGGTATTGCGATGAGTAGGGTCACTAAACGTAAAGAACCAGAAGAGAACGGCGGTGGCGAGCATGATAGCGGCGTAAATGTTGGGGACTGCCTGCCAGCCAAGCATGACAATCACCGTTGGGGCGATGAACTTAGTCACTGCCGCACCGGCATTGCCAGCGCCGAAGATACCCATAGCCAAGCCCTGACGATCTTTTTCAAACCACTTCGCTGTGTAGGTGATACCGACCGAAAAGGCGCCGCCAGAGAGACCCACAAACGCCCCCAGTACCAGCAGTTGCCAATAAGCGGTTGCGAACTGCACCATCCAAATAGCGGGAACAATCACCAGTAAAACGATAAAGAAAACGGGGCGCCCACCAAATCGGTCTGTCATGGCACCAAGTGGCAGCCTCGCTATGGCACCGGTAAGAATAGGCGTCGCGGTGAGAATCCCAAATTGCGTACCGTTAAGGCCTAGTTCTTCGGCAATAGGTACGCCAATTTCACCGAACATGGTCCACACCATAAAACACATGGTGAAAGCAAAGGTGTTGGCAATTAATACCGCATTCTGTTTAAAGCGCTGAGTAGCCATGATGACCCTCTTTGGCAGAGCGTATTAAGGATTTTTGATAGAGGCGTTTTTGCGCAGGTAGAACCACCAGTTGATCACCAGGCAAATCACATAGAAGGCGGCAAAGCCGTACATGGCTATTTCCGGAGTGCCTGCCTTAATTTGGTCACCGATCATCACGGGCGCAATAAAGGAGCCATACCCAGCAATGGCGGCCGTCCAGCCTAATACGGGCCCTTTTTTCTGCGCATCGAAAATAAAACCAATACTCCGGAATGTAGAGCCGTTACCAATACCGCTGGCGGTAAACAGCACGATAAACAACAGCATAAATAGCCAGAAATACTGATTGGGATCGGTGGCGTTGTAGGCAAGCATCATCACATAGCCAGCCGAAACCGAAGCGAAGACCATCACCACCGTAATCACTTGAGTCACCAGTGACCCGCCAAATTTATCGGCAATCCAGCCGCCGATAGGCCGAACCAGAGCACCAACAAAAGGGCCAATCCATGACCAGGTAAGCGCACTAGGGGCCTCAGGGTTAGTGACCCGCGTAATGCTACCGTCAGCCGCGATATCCATCATGTTGCCAAAAATAACGGTAATAGAGAGGGGAAGCGCTGCCGAAAAACCAATGAACGAGCCAAAGGTAAGAATATAGAGCAGCGTCATTGACCAGGTATGTTTATCGCGAAAAATCGTAAATTGCTTCTGTATATTTGGTTTAATCTCTTCACCGGGGAGCAGTCGGAGTAAGGTGAGCGTGAGCAGAACTGTCAATGGTAGCGCCAGCCACATAGAGAGCCATGTAAGAGCGACTAACCCAATGACGGTGGCCAAGATGCCTACCCCATAGAGGCCGAGAATTTTACCAAATGCCTGAAGAGGAGAGCCCGGGTTGGGGCTGATAGGACGTAGGTTGTTCATTCCAAACCAGCCAATAAATGCTAGAGGAATTAGCAGCAGTAGCCATACGAAACCAGCGTTCTGTATCCACGTTTCGGTGCCCGCTTCGATGCGGCCTATGAGTGTGCCGCTGGCGCTCTGTAGCTCCATCGGCCCACCGGCAAGGGCACCAAACAAGCCAACGGTCATGACCAGCGGCACCACTATTTGCATCGTGGTGACGCCAAAATTGCCTAAACCAGCATTCATACCTAATGCATAACCCTGCTGATGCTTGGGAAAGAAGCTGGAGATATTGCTCATTGAACAAGCGAAATTGCCTCCACCGATGCCTGAAAGTAGCGTTAGAGCTTGGAAGACCCAAAATGGTGTATTGGGGTTCGTTAGTGCCCAGCCTGTACCACCGGCGGGCAACATTAATAAAGCGGTGGTAAGAAATATTGTGTTACGCCCGCCAGCTAAGCGCAGCATAAAAGCGGCGGGAATGCGAAGGGTTGCACCGGCCAAGCCAGCCGTGGCCGTTAGCGCAAAAAGTTGGTCAGTAGAGAAGGGGAAGCCCAAATTCTGCATCTGGGCAGCGATCATTCCCCACATCATCCAAACGGCGAAACCGACCAGCAGACTGGGTATAGAAATCCATAAATTGCGGTTAGCAATTCGCTTACCACTCGTTTCCCAAAAGTCGCTATTCTCAACGTCCCATTTTTCGATGTCGGCATTTTTTCTGGCCATCTTTACCCCCTAGGCAAAAGCGCGCGTTAAGCCGCTTTTGAGGCAAAGATACGCGTAAGTGCGCATAGGGGAAACGGGCGAAAAAGTCTAGAAAAACACGTTTATACCTAATCAGAGGTATAGATAAATATTATCTATGTTGCTGTTAATTAAATGGTTTATGAAAAAATAGGTAGGTAATCTAACAGATTGTTTACCTCCAGAATTTTTAGGGGTATCCACTTAGAGTCGACTTCTGGCTACCTGTTAAGTCCTTCTTGAACTGCCCAAACGGCTGCCTCCACTCGGGAGCGCAGACGTAATTTTTTTAGTAAGTGCTTAACGTGTACCTTCACGGTTCCTTCGGTAATGTCGAGCTTGCGTGCGATCAGTTTGTTCGACATACCAGCAGCGAGCTCAGCTAAAATCTCTTTTTCGCGCAGAGTCAGCGCGTCTACTGACTGTGTCGGCGGGGAGTTTCGTTGACTACGAAGCGCTTCAGCAAGCAGAGCTGTTAAGTTCTCGCTGACAACCATCCGCCCTTTGGCCGCCTGACGGAGCTGGCGCACCATATCTTCCGGCTCCATATCTTTGAGCAGGTAGCCATCGGCACCACCGCGCAGTGCATCAACAACATCGTTCTCCTGGTCAGAGACTGTATACATAATGATTCGGCCGGAATATCCCCCATCACGCAGTTGTTTGAGGGTTTGGAGACCATTCATTACCGGCATGTTAAGGTCAAGGAGCAGCATATCGGGCTCTAGTGCAACGGCCTTTTCAATACCCTCTTGCGGTGAGCCGGTATCGAATATCAAATCCAGGTCGTCTTCCATCTCTAGAAGTTGTCGAACCCCACGGCGCAATAGGGGATGATCGTCAATGACCATAATAGTGGCTATTTGATCGTGGTTAGCGTTAGGCATGCTTATCCATTCCCTTCTTCGATAAGACGTTCAGTTTTAGGGGTAAAACTGAGATAGACCCCAGTGCCACCTTTTGGGCGGTTTTTAAAAATGAGTTCGGCATCAATATTCTTGGCTCGATCTCGCATAATGATTAAACCGTAATGCATGGGAGGAGAGCAGTCATCTTCAAGCCCAATACCATCATCTTCTATCGCAAGATGTATCGCCGCATTGCTAAACGTCAAACTTACCTTTGCCCATCCGGCGTGTGCATGTTTAAGCGTATTGGCTAATGCTTCCCGGGTGATTTGTAATAGGTGAACCTCTTCGTTGGCACTGAGCAAGTGGGGAGGTAACTGGTAAGCCAGATCGACAGAGAATCCCAGCCGCTGGCTAAATTCACCAACAGTTTGCTGCAAAGCTGGCTGAAGTCCGGGCTTATCTAACGATAAGCGGAAAGTGCTCAATAGCTCGCGTAGCTGACGGTAAGCGCTATTCAATCCTTCACGCAAGTCACTCATTACTCCGCTCTGCTGTTCAGCAGGGAATTGTTTAGCCTGCATCCGTTCTAGTCTGGCGACCTGCATTTTGAGATAGGAGAGTGACTGCGCCAGGGAGTCGTGCAGTTCCCGAGCGATGATAGTGCGCTCGTTAATCAACGAAAGTTGCTGCTGCTCTTCAATCCGCTGCTGTAGATAAATAGCGGTCGCCAGATGATCAGTTAGTGTATTCAATAATTGTCGCGTTGAAGCACTAGGCGCTATCTGATACCCGACCGTCAGGTAACCAAGGGTTAGATTGCCGACAGCGACAGGAAGAGCTAGTGCCTCAGTATCAAACTTCAGATTCGATGCTTTTATAGGGTCTTCCAAACAGGCAAAACAGGCTAAATCACGACAGTAAAGCGGGCGTTCGGAGGAGTGAGTGGCGAGAATTTCCATGTCGCTGGCATCGTGCTCACTGCGTAGCGCCAGCACGATAGGACCTATCTCTAGCAGAATTTCCAGTTCACGAAGCATAGGGGCAGCACTGGCGCACAGATCGTTGCCACCACCATAAAGCGTGCGACTTCCATTATGAATGATCTGAAGTGCCTTAATGTGGCGCTCCAACTCCGATTGTTTGAAGAAGACTCGTGCCTCCAGCTCACGGTAGCTAGTGTTGAGTTCGCTAGCCATCTGGTCAAACGTCCGCCCAAGTTGGCCTAACTCATCGTGGCTGCGAAAGTTTGAACGGTGGTGAAAGTTGCGCTTTCCTGCTTCCCGGCTTAGCACCATTAACTGGCGTAGCGGTGTGACCAAATTGTGGCGAACATCGTAAAGGGCCATTAGCAACAAGAGGGCGATCAAGACTAAAAAGAGTATTTGAATGGCACTGATGAGGCGTACTTTTGCTTCGGAGCTGTTCTCAAGGAGCGTAACGAACTGATCAATATCGACGATAAAGCGATTTAGAGCTGCTTTGGATTGTCTGGTGTCGACCGTATTAAGGGTCAAAACTTGCTCAAGTGCGGGCACAAGAGTGCGCTGCCACTGCTGCTGAAGCTCATCAAGCTGCTCTAAAATAACTTCGTTACGGGAGAAGAGGGGGCCTTGATATAGCGTTGGACTGTCAAGGCGAGCGGTCAAACTCTCAATTAATCGATTAATATTGGCGGTGCTGTCTTCTGCCTCTGCTCGATCCTGTAACTCTTCAATAATTTGCGCACTAGTGAGCCTTAATGAGCCAGCCAAATTAATGGCTGTTGCATCTCCTTTGCTGCTATAAGCGATCACCATTGTTAAGCTAATGCTGATAATGGCCATACCGCTGATGGCCAGCAAGTACGCCACAATACGAGTAACGAGTGAGTGACGGAGAGATTTCATGCAGCTCCAAGTGGTGGGTGAAAACGTGTTGGTTTTCTTGCAATGCCTATTCTACAAATCCATATCCAAAAACGCTTATTTTACATAATTGTAGTAAGTAAATTACTTCTTAACAGGTGAAGAGCTTTGCAAAGCGCTACATTACGCAAAAGTGTTAGTAACCTAGCGGCTAGTTGGGAAGTGTGAGGGTAGGAATACGCATCAGCGTTGAGAGCTGTGATGTACGATCTAATAACAAGTCAGCAAGCGTGTATTGATCCAACACGCTTAAAAATGCAGAGAGCGCTTCCGCCAGAATCGGCTGCAATCGGCAAGAGGGTGTGATGACACATGTATTATCTTCACGAAAACACTCAACCAGCGCCATCTCATGTTCGGTATCTCGGACCAATGCCCCCAATGAAATAGTTTCTGGCCGTCGACCCAGCAATAATCCACCGCTTTTACCGCGTATGGCGGTGAGATACCCTTTCTGGTTTAGCTCTTGAACGATTTTCATCAAATGATTACGTGAGATGGAGAACGTCTCTGCTATCTCATTAATCGTGGTGCGCTCTTCGCCCTTAACTGCGAGGTAGAGAAGTACGCGAATGGCGTAATCGGTATAGCGAGTCAAGTGCATAGAGGGCCATCAGTTCAAGTAAAACGCTATTGTACGGTCTGCGCAGGCCTGCGGAAATGATATTCGACTTCTGTTTACGCCAAGGGGAAAGCTTGATATTTTAAAGATGTATTTAAAATATATCTTATGAGGCGCTTATGTTGACACCAATGCAAGAAGAGATTGTTCAAGCCACTGCACCTGTGGTGGCAGAACATCTAGACGTGATTACTCAACGCTTTTACCCGCTTATGTTTGAGCGCTACCCCCAGGTAAAGCCCCTATTTAATCAAGCGCATCAGCAAAATGGCGGGCAACCCCGCGCACTGGCAGGGATGATTCTTGCCTATGTGCAGTTACGCCAGTCGCCACAAAAAGCCAGAGAGACGTTAGAAATCGTGGTAAATAAGCACGTCGCCCTGGACATTCAGCCGGATCAATACCCCATTGTGGGTGAGTGTTTGATGGCGGCGATTGGTGAAGTACTAGGTGATGCAGTAACACAGGAAGTCGCCGATGCCTGGAGTGCGCTTTATCAGGAGCTGGCTGACCTGCTAATAAGCCTGGAAAAGCAGCGCTACCAAGCTTTTGAGCAGGAGCCAGGCGGTTGGCGTGGTGCTCGACGTTTTCGTATTGCGAAAACCCACCAGGAAAGCCGCGTGATTCGCTCGTTCATTCTCGAACCTGAAGATGGTGGCCAAGTTGCCGCCCACCTCCCAGGGCAATATATCGGTGTCAAACTTACCATCGGTGGCCAACCGGTTTACCGTCACTATAGCCTTTCGGATGTACCCAACGGGCACTCCTATCGGCTCTCTATCAAACGGGAAGCTCACGGTGTAGCAAGCCGCTATTTTCATGATCAGCTTAACGTAGGCGACACCATCGAACTGCTGCCGCCTGCGGGTGAGTTGATCTTGGCAGGTAATAAAGAGCCGTTGATGCTGATTAGCGGGGGCGTCGGTCAAACACCCTTGCTGCCAATTGCCAAGCAGGCGCTTGAACAGGGGCGCAGCGTTACCTACCTGCATGCTGCACTAGATGCCGAGCACCACGCCTTTGCCGATGATTTGGCGGAGTTACGCAATGCATACCCCGCCCAGTTGAATACTGTCACCATCTACGAAAATGAGGCGGGCGGGAATCATCAAGGACGCATTAACCGG
Organism: Vreelandella sp. ssv; assembly: GCF_059448525.1. Classification (NCBI taxonomy): domain Bacteria; kingdom Pseudomonadati; phylum Pseudomonadota; class Gammaproteobacteria; order Oceanospirillales; family Halomonadaceae; genus Vreelandella; species Vreelandella sp. ssv. The sequence continues at coordinate 1,872,565 of NZ_CM182545.1, forward strand.
AGTCTACTATCGGACTATTTGCCGGCCCAGGCTCGTTGCTATTTCGTAGGGCCACACGGTTTTATGGTGCTCATTAATCAAGAGCTGGAGCGCTTGGGTGTACCAGCTTCGAAGCGACACTTTGAGCACTTTGGCCCAGCCGAAGCGTTAAATGCGGCGTAACTCGCAGGGTGCTGCTGAGCAGTGGCGATAGAGCAAGTAGGAGGGGGCTCAAACAAGCTGAGCTCCCTAGTCGATATGCACTATCACTGTAAACCTATCCCCGCTCAATAAGCCCAAATAACGGCTAACAGCACTCCCCACCCTAAAATGCCAGCCGACATAATGGTGTAGGTAGCGGAGATAGTGACGACGTCATGCTCTTTTCTTGTGCAGAGCGCTTGTAAGCCGTGGTAAATCAAACTGCAAGAGATGCCTAGTGCAAAGAGCGCCACTAGCGTATTAAAGAGCAGACTGGGCACCCCCAGCGCCAATGAAGATGCCCAGAGCGGCAAAGGAGCCAAAGCCGCCAGCAGGTAGGCATCTTGATAATTGATGGAGAGCTGCTCCGTGCCATTGACGACGGCGTGGATTACCCAGCCCATGATGAAAAAGGTCAGTAGTTCAGCTAAAAAGAGAATAGTGGTGATGAACCGCCACTCGCGGTCAGCAAAGCCTGTCATGAAAGCATCGCCATAATGCGTGCCAGCAAAGTAGAGCATAACGGGGGGAAGCAGCGACATGGGTAACACCACACACCATGCCAGCAGTGGAATTGAGGGAGACTTTGCCTGAAGTTCTCGCCACCCTTCACGATAGCTGAAAGGCATCTTCATGTAGGCCATTACTTTCATCGTTAACCCCTCCAGTGAACATCGGCTAAACCGTTTTTTGCATCACATGGGATAGTATCTCTAGAGTAGCAGCAAATAGGGCATTGTCAGCGGATAGGGTGACAGAGCGATGATTTATCACATTGAACTAAAGCGCGTATACGCCCCTATCGACGAGCAGGATGGAGCTCGAATATTAGTCGACCGGTTGTGGCCACGCGGGAAATCGCACAGCTCCCTGGCACTGGATGAGTGGTGCAGGGAGGTGGCGCCATCAAACGAATTACGCCGTCACTACCATCAGCAACAGATTAGCCAAGCAGTGTTTAACTCACGCTACCGTCATGAGCTGGAAAGAGCACTAGATAATTTGCTACCGCTAATGACGTATGCGCGGCAGGGGCGTTTGACGCTGCTCACCGCAAGTCGCCACATAGAGAAGTCGCACCTTCCAGTGCTAAAGGAAGCGACGCTGGCCGCGCTTGCAGAAGAGGACGCTAGCGACAGTGAACCTTCTTCTCCGCCTTGCTGGGCTCATATGCTACCCACCTCTAGACACGAGCGTTGATGCCTTAGCCAAGCCAGGAGAGGGCAGAGCGCTCTACCGCAGCGCCGATTATATAAGCGAACACTAAAACCGCGGCGACAGCGGCAGTAGCACGAATTTTAGGTGTTTTACCACGTTTGATAGCGACAGTGCCGAGCAAAATATAAATCACAAGCGCGGTGATTTTGGCGCTCAGCCAGAGCGGTAGTGGCCAGAAGTTGAGTATAACGGCCAGTGTTACCCCGAGTGTGAGCAGTAGGGTATCCATCAGATGGGGTACGATTTTAACCCAGCGCGCTTGCAGTAAAGCTACTCCCCGAACCGACCAGAATGCCCGTAGAACAAAAAATGCCAGGCTGGCATAAGCCGCTGTGATATGCAGATGTTTCAGTATTAAGTAGTGTTCAATCACCCTCATCCTCCCTTGCTGTATGCCGCGCCAATAATTGGCGATGGTTAGCCGTCCTCGCCATCAACACGCGCGCTCCACAGTGGCACAGCGTAGTGCAACACAAACACTAGATAGCTTAAGCACCAGGCAATAATGACGACGCTGTAAACCCAGTGGCTAGATTGAGGAAAGAGCATTAACCATATCGAGCGTAGCAGCGCAGCGATAAGCAGCACCGCTAACGCGACCCCAACCCCTGGCAGTGTGCGAATGGCGCGACCTGTGTGGCCTAGCGATACCCGTGACATCATTGCCAGCATCATCGTGCCCATGCTACCAATCGCAAGCGCGTGCAAAGCGGTTTCTACCCGTTGACCAGTGAAGAGCTGCCACGCCCACATCGCTAGCCCGAGCGGGATAAATGCATAGCTAAGGTGTAGCCCCCAGAGCAGTGGTTCTCGCCAGGTTAGCCACCCCTTCCAATGACTTAAACGCCAAGCGTTGCTGATAGCCGCTATCACCAGTAACGCCGCCAGCACTGTGTTAGCGCGCAGACTGCTGACCATGATTATCGCTTGAAGAAGTACGACTGCCGCTAAGGCACCCATACTGGCGATCTCAATCGAGCGTGTACGCTCAGGTTGAGAAACCCCCAGTTTACGCGACGTGAAAAAAGGAATGACGCGCCCCCCTAGCAGCACCATCACTAACGTGATGATAAGCATCGCCAAGTGCCCGGCCTCCCGAATCAAAAGCGCATTGCCGCTCATCACACCGGCATGCATGGCGATATTCGTCAGCGCCAGCGCTAGCAGAACGGGGACAAACATCAGGTTCCGCCACATTCGTACGCTGATGACCAGTTTTGCCATGGCTAGCGCCACTAACGGTAAAAACGCACCGTCAATCAATAACAACAACCAAGCCGGCAGGTGAGCAGCGTAAGCAAGGAGTAAGCGAGCGGTCAGCCATAGGCTTACAAGTGCTAAGAGTGGCCAGCCAGAGAGGCCAGGACGCCCTGTCCAGTTCTGAACCGCGGTGAGCAGAAATCCGGCAATAATGGCACTGCCAAACCCAAACAGCATTTCATGCTGGTGCCACCACAGCATGCCGCCGTAGGGGGTGAGCCATAGATTGCCATGCCAAAACGCCAGCCAAACTAGCAGTGAGAGTAGGCTAAACAGTGCCCCCAATAGGAAGAAGGGTCGAAAGGCAAGGCGTATAAAGGCGAAGCGTTTAGGGTTCTGGCGTGCGGTCATGGAAAGCCTATTGGCGAAGTGCCGGAGTGTTGTTCAGGTTTAAAGAGCCTATAAAACTTGTGCTTAGCATTGATGACATAGATCAATGGCAGCAAGCTATTTCAGCCCTCTATCCCCAGTGACTTTCCTGGCTATCACCTAAGAGGTAGAGAGAGGCTATATAGGGGTAACCACGCAGTAATTGCCGCTTTAATCACCCAGAATCGGTCTCCAAGGTGCCTGTCAGCAGGCAATTGCTCTGTTTTGAAAAGCCTGGAGATCGTCCATGAGTCATTTCATTGACCGGCTGAATTTTTTCCGCAAAGCGCGAGAGCCTTTTGCCAATGAGCACGGGGAACTGCGCAGCGAGTCGCGCGATTGGGAAGATAGTTATCGTGCCCGCTGGCAGCACGATAAAGTGGTGCGCTCTACCCATGGCGTAAACTGTACCGGCTCCTGTAGCTGGAAGATCTACGTTAAGAACGGCTTGGTCACCTGGGAAACCCAGCAAACTGACTACCCACGCACTCGGCCTGATTTGCCTAACCATGAACCGCGTGGCTGCCCACGCGGTGCCAGCTACTCCTGGTATCTGTACAGCGCCAATCGCCTGAAGTATCCATTGATCCGAAAGCCGCTGCTGGCGCTATGGCGCGAAGCGCTTAAGGCCTATCCCGACCCAGTCGATGCCTGGGCGTCTATTGTCGAAGACCCCGCCAAGACCAAACAGTACAAGCGTGCGCGCGGCATGGGCGGCTTCGTTCGCGGTGACTGGGACGAGCTCAACGAGCTGGTCGCTGCCTCTAACGTTTACACCGCCAAGCATTACGGCCCCGACCGCATCATCGGCTTCTCGCCAATTCCTGCTATGTCGATGGTCAGCTACGCCGCGGGTAGCCGCTACTTGTCGTTGATTGGTGGCGTCTGCATGAGCTTCTATGACTGGTACTGCGACTTGCCACCGGCGTCACCGATGACATGGGGCGAGCAAACCGACGTTCCCGAGTCCGCTGACTGGTATAATTCCGGCTACATCATCGCTTGGGGCTCCAACGTACCCCAGACGCGTACCCCGGATGCCCACTTCTTTACCGAAGTGCGCTACAAGGGCACAAAGACGGTCTCGATCACCCCGGACTACGCCGAAGTTTCCAAACTCACCGACGAGTGGCTGTCCGCCAAACAGGGCACCGATGCCGCCCTGGCGATGGCCATGGGGCACGTGATTCTCAAAGAATTCCACCTCGACAAGCCTAGTACTTACTTCACTGACTATGTGCGCCGCTATACCGACATGCCGTTCCTGGTGGAACTGGAAGTGCGTGAAGATGGCAGCTTCGCACCAGGTCGCCAACTGCGGGCCAGTGATTTTGATGCTGCACTGGGCCAGGAAAACAATCCTGAGTGGAAAACCATTGCATGGGACGAAACCCGTGACCAGCTGGTGGTGCCGCGTGGTTCGATCGGTTTCCGCTGGGGAGAGACCGGCGATGAAGTGGGCAAGTGGAACCTGGAATCGCTGGATGCCGAGGGCACCGAGATCAAGCCACTACTCACTTTGGCTGAACATTACGATAGTGTGGCGCGTGTGGCATTTCCGTACTTCGGAGGTATTGAGCACGAACACTTTAAGCACGTGAAAGGTGCCGGTGTAGGTGCCGCTGATGACCTGCTGTTCCACAACCTGCCCGCCAAACGACTGAAACGGGTTGATGGCAGTGAAATGCTGGCTGTCACTGTTTTCGACCTGATGTGTGCCAACTATGGTATCGATCGGGGTTTCATTGGAGAGGGTGAAGATGATGGCGCGACAGCGTATAGCCAGATTCGCCCCTATACCCCGGCGTGGCAGGAGAAAATCACCGGCGTCTCGGCAGAGCAGTGCACTCGTATTGCCCGGGAGTTCGCCGACAATGCCAATAAAACCAACGGGCGTAGCATGATCATCGTTGGTGCCGGTATGAACCACTGGTACCACATGGATATGAACTACCGCGGTCTGATCAACATGCTGGTCATGTGCGGTTGTATCGGCCAGAGCGGTGGCGGTTGGGCGCACTATGTGGGCCAGGAAAAACTCCGTCCGCAGACTGGCTGGACGCCGCTGGCCTTCGGCCTTGACTGGCAGCGCCCGCCGCGCCATATGAACTCTACCTCGTTCTTCTATAACCACTCCTCCCAGTGGCGTTATGAGAAGCTCGAAATCAAGGAGATCCTCTCACCGTTGGCTAAGGCCGAGGATTACCCCGGCAGCCTGATCGACTTTAACGTGCGCGCCGAGCGTATGGGCTGGTTGCCGTCAGCACCTCAACTGGACACTAATCCGCTGCGCCTGGCGAAAAAAGCCGCAGCCGCGGGCATGTCGACTTCCGACTATGCGGTTCAGCAACTCAAGAGCGGTGAACTGCGCTTTGCCGCGGAAGACCCGGATGCGCCAGAGAACTTCCCACGCAATATGTTCATCTGGCGCTCCAACCTGTTGGGCAGCTCCGGTAAGGGCCATGAGTACATGCTCAAGTACCTGCTGGGTACCCGCCACGGTATTCAGGGCAAAGACCTGGGCGACTTCGGCGGCCAGAAGCCCGAGGAGGTCGTGTGGCATGACGAGGCACCGGAAGGCAAGCTCGACCTGCTGGTGACGCTGGACTTCCGCATGTCCACCACCTGCCTCTACTCGGATATCGTGCTGCCTACGGCCACTTGGTATGAGAAGGACGATCTCAATACCTCCGACATGCACCCTTTTATTCACCCGTTGACTGCGGCGACCGACCCGGCATGGGAGTCGCGCAGCGACTGGGATATTTACAAGGGCATCGCCAAGGCATTTTCCAAGGTATGCGTGGGGCATCTGGGTGAAGAGACTGATCTGGTCACTTTGCCTATGCAGCACGATTCGCCTGGGGAGTTGGCTCAACCGGCGGTGATGGATTGGAAAAAGGGCGAATGCGCGCCGATTCCCGGCAAGACCATGCCATCGCTGATCGAGGTCAAGCGCAACTATCCAGAGACCTATGAGCGTTTCACTTCCGTTGGGCCGCTGTTGGAAAGCATCGGTAACGGCGGCAAGGGCATCGCCTGGAATACCGATGCTGAAGTTAAGCTGCTAGGTAAGCTTAACCACCGCAAACTGGATGGCCCACATAAAGGACGTCCGCTGATTGACAGCGCTATCGATGCCGCCGAGATGATTCTGACCCTGGCACCGGAAACCAACGGCCAAGTGGCGGTTAAAGCGTGGGAAGCGCTCTCCAAAATTACCGGGCGTGATCATACTCACCTGGCGAGACCCAAGCATGAAGAGAAAATTCGCTTTCGCGATGTCGTCGCCCAGCCGCGCAAGATTATCTCCAGCCCGACCTGGTCCGGCCTCGAAGATGAGCACGTCTCCTATAACGCCGGTTACACCAACGTTCACGAGCTGATTCCCTGGCGCACTGTGAGTGGTCGCCAGCAGTTCTATCAAGATCATGCCTGGATGCGAGCCTTCGGCGAAAGCCTGCTGGTCTATCGCCCGCCCATTGATACCAAGGCGGCCAAAGGCTTCCGGCTTCCCGCCGACAACGGCTTCAAGAGCAAGGCGCTGAACTTCCTCACACCGCACCAGAAGTGGGGTATCCACTCTACTTACTCGGACAACCTGCTGATGCTGACCCTCAACCGAGGCGGCCCGGTGGTGTGGCTCTCCGAGGCGGACGCGGAGGAGATCGATATCGAGGACAACGACTGGATCGAGGTCTACAACGCCAACGGCTCGATTGCCGCGCGAGCGGTAGTCAGTCAGCGGGTCAAGGCGGGCATGGTAATGATGTACCACGCCCAAGAGCGCAACGTTAACGTGCCCGGTTCTGAAATAACCGGCACCCGGGGCGGTATCCACAACTCTGTCACCCGTGTCTGCCCCAAGCCCACTCACATGATCGGCGGCTACGCGCAGCTTTCGTACAGTTTCAATTATTACGGAACGGTCGGCTCCAATCGCGACGAGTTCGTGCTGGTACGCAAGATGAAACACGTTGACTGGCTGGATGGTGAAGGCAATGACAGCGTTCAGGAGGCCGTGAAATGAAGATTCGCTCCCAGGTAGGCATGGTTCTCAACCTTGATAAGTGTATCGGTTGCCACACCTGTTCGGTGACCTGCAAAAATGTCTGGACCAGTCGCGAAGGTATGGAGTACGCCTGGTTCAATAACGTCGAGACCAAGCCCGGTATCGGCTACCCAAAAGAGTGGGAGAACCAGACCAAGTGGAAGGGCGGCTGGATGCGCCGGACCGATGGCCGGATTGAACCGCGAATTGGCGGTAAATGGCGGGTGCTGGCGAATATCTTCGCCAACCCCGACCTGCCCGAAATGGACGACTACTATGAGCCGTTCACGTTCGACTACCAACACCTGCATACCGCCAAAATCGGTGAGCACCAGCCGGTGGCGCGCCCACGCTCACTGATTTCCGGTCAGCGCATGAAAAAGATTGAATGGGGCCCGAACTGGGAAGAGATTCTCGGCACCGAGTTCGCCAAGCGGCGCAAAGACGCCAACTTCGACAAGGTGCAGGCAGATATATACGGCCAGTTCGAAAATACCTTCATGATGTATCTGCCGCGTCTGTGCGAGCACTGCTTGAATCCTACCTGTGTAGCGGCTTGCCCCAGCGGTGCGATCTACAAGCGGGAAGAGGACGGCATCGTTCTAATCGACCAGGACAAGTGCCGCGGCTGGCGGATGTGTATCTCCGGCTGTCCCTACAAGAAGATCTACTACAACTGGAAAAGCGGTAAGTCCGAGAAGTGCATCTTCTGCTATCCACGTATCGAAGCCGGTCAGCCGACTATCTGCTCCGAGACCTGTGTGGGGCGCATTCGTTACCTCGGGGTGCTGCTGTATGACGCCGACCGCATTGAGGAAGTGGCAAGTTCACCCGACGAGCGTGACCTCTACCATCGCCAGCGCGAGATCTTCCTTGATCCCAATGATCCGGAAGTGATTGCCCAGGCCAAGCGGGATGGTATCCAGGATAACGTCATTAAAGCCGCCCAGGCCTCACCGGTCTATAAGATGGCCATCGACTGGGGATTGGCGCTGCCGCTGCACCCGGAATACCGTACGCTGCCGATGGTGTGGTACGTGCCGCCACTATCGCCGATTCAGTCCGCCGCCGAGGCGGGGCATGTCGAGTTCGACGGCATCCTACCCAAGATCGAATCGCTGCGTATCCCCGTGAAGTACTTGGCCAATCTACTCACCGCTGGCGAAGAGGAGCCCGTAGTATTGGCACTCAAGCGCTTAATGGCGATGCGTGTTTACATGCGCGGCAAGCATGTGGATGGCGCCCCCAACGCCGAAGTGCTCGATGCCGTGGGGCTGAGCGTAGCCCAAGTAGAGGAGATGTACCGCTACCTGGCCATTGCCAACTACGAGGATCGTTTTGTGATCCCCACCAGCCATCGCGAGATGGCTACCGAGGCCTTCCCCGAAAGGGGGGGATGCGGTTTTACCTTTGGCGATGGTTGCCACGGTGAGAGCCAATCCAGCCTGTTCAATGGACGTAAGCAGACTAGCGTTTTGGTAAAACCGGTAGAGGTCTTCGACCCGCAGGCACAACTTGAGGATTCTCGTCATGACTGAAGCCGCTATTCAATCGCCGACCCCGGTAGAGCCGTCGTTCGAGCCGTTACTGGGCATGCGCAGCCTGCGTGTACTGGCCCGCTTGCTCGATTACCCGACCCAGGAATTGCAGGATGCTTGCGGTGAACTCATCGAAATCCTCAATGCCGAGCGCCGCCTGGGGGCGGCTCTCAAGTCGTCGCTAATGGAGTGGTGTCAGCGTCTCCAGGATGGTGACTTGCTTGAGCTGCAGTCCGAATACGTCGCCATGTTCGATAAGGGTCGGGCTACGTCGCTGCTGCTATTTGAACACGTTCACGGCGAGTCCCGTGATCGGGGGCAGGCCATGGTGGATCTTATGGCCGAGTACAGCGCGGCCGGGTTCGAGCTGGATGCCCGTGAACTGCCCGATCATCTACCGGTGTTTCTTGAATACCTTTCGATGTGCGACGAAGCCGAGATTGGTCGCTGGCTGGGAGAAATACGCCATATCCTGGCACTGCTTACCGCACGGCTGGAGGAGCGGGGAGCGGATCACGCGCTAGTACCGCTGTCACTGTTGGCGTTAATTGGGGCTGAGAGCGACGTCGAGGAGCATCGGCCCCAGGTCAAAAAAGAAGCGCCTGATAACACCCCCGAAGCATTGGACGCCGTATGGGAAGAAGAAGCAGTACGCTTCTCGGCGACCTCTGACGAAGACTGCGCGCTGCAGTCTGCGGAAGGGCGGCGGCTTGCCGAGCGCAAAAATGCAGTGCACAGCGACCCCGTCAAAATCATGCCTTCCGCCTGGAGCCCAGCCCCTTCCTCAACCGTGGCCGATCGCTAAAAGGAGAGTCGCCATGTTCATAGAATACTTGCAACATCTTATCTACGGCTATTACCCCTACCTGGCCGGTACGGTGTTCTTGGTCGGGAGTCTCATGCGTTATGACCAAGGTCAGTTCACCTGGAAGACCGGCTCCAGCCAAATGCTGTCCTCAAAAAACATGCGACTGGCCAGCAACCTGTTCCATATCGGGATTATCGTCATCTTTTTTGGTCATTTGGTGGGCATGCTCACGCCGCACTGGGTCTACGCGCCTTTTCTGCATGCCGGTACCAAGCAGCTGATTGCCATCGTGGTCGGCGGTATTGCCGGTGCAATGTGCGTGGTGGGCGGTGCCATGTTGCTCTATCGGCGATTGTTCAATCCTCGCGTAAAGGCGTCGTCGAGCTTGATGGATAACTTGATCCTGGGTTTGATCGTCTTACAGGCGTGCCTTGGCATGGTGACCATCATTTTCTCGCTAGGCCATATGGACGGTGAAATGATGCTGACGCTCTCCAGCTGGGCACAGTCAATAGTCTTCTTCAGCGGCGGCGCAGCGGATTACATGCAGGAAGTGTCGTGGGTCTACAAACTGCATATCTTTATCGGCCTGACTATCATTCTGCTGTTCCCATTTTCGCGCCTGGTGCATGTTTGGAGCGTGCCTTTCGGCTATGTGACTCGTCGCTATCAGCTTGTCCGCCGTCGCGCCTAAACACTTGCTGTGCTTGCCCAGGACTAAAGGAGAAATAACATGCAGATGATTGATATCGAACAATTACCTGGAGGCATCGCTCCGCCTCCGGTACGCGTCGGCGACGCCAGTATCGATGAAGAAACGATTGCGTTAGAGATGCAGTATCACCCCGCTGAAACGGCGGGTGAGGCCCAGCTTCAGGCGGCTCGTGCGCTGGTGGTGAGGGAGCTGCTGCGCCAGCGAGCTAACATCCTGGGTCTACTATCGACACAGGAAGCCAGCGAAGCGCAGGAGGATGCGGCGATTGCTGCCTTGCTTGAGCAGGAACTTGAGGTGCCCGAACCGGGAGAAGCAGATTGCCAACGCTTTTTTGACACCCACCGTGAGCGCTTTAGCGAGCCGACCCAGCTACGGGTAAGGCATATTCTGCTAGCAGCGGCGCCGGATGACTCCCAGGGCCGCGACGACGCGTACCAGCTTGGCGAAAAACTGCTTAAAGAACTTAATTCTATACCCGAGCGGTTTGCCGAATTTGCGCAACACCACTCCGCGTGCCCTTCAAAAGAGATGGATGGTGATTTGGGCTGGCTAGTGTCAGGCCAGACCGTTCCTGAGCTGGATCGCGCTTTGCAGCACCTGCCCGAAGGCCTTCACGAGCGCCCCTTGGCGTCTCGCTATGGCTGGCATGTAGTAATCATTGACGAACGGCGTGAAGGGCGGGCGTTACCTTTCGATCAGGTTGCCGACCGAGTGCGTCACAGCCTGCGGGAGCAGGCGACGCGACGCGCATTGCGCCACTATTTGCTGGCGCTGGAAAGCGAAATAGGCGTCGAAGGGATTGTTATGGATGACGATGCTGGCGGTAGCTTGATGCAGTAGGAAAGCTAATAGGAGAGGCTTGATGTCCCATGTTCCTGTAGATGCTCTTTTCACTCCGCTTGGCATCGCGGTGCTAACGGTTTCCGATACGCGTGGTTTCGATGAAGATGGCAGCGGTGACCTGCTGGTTAAACATCTGAGCGAAAGCGGCCATATCCTGATTGATAGACGTATCGTTCCTGATGATATCTACCAGGTTCGCGCCGTGGTCTCGGAGTGGATTGCGCGAACAGATGTCCAGGCGATTCTGGTTAATGGCGGCACTGGCTTTACCGCCCGGGATACCACTCCCGAGGCGTTGATACCGCTGTTCGACAAAGCGATTGAAGGGTATGGGGAGCTGTTCCGGCACTACTCCCTGAAGACAATCGGCACAGCGACGATCCAGTCTCGCGCCGTCGCGGGGGTGGCCAACCGAACGATGATATTTGCAATGCCCGGCTCACCCAAAGCATGTGCGTTGGCGTGGGACAACATTATCGCTTTGCAGCTGGACTCCCGTACTCGGCCCTGCAACTTCGCCGCCATGGTACTGCCTTCAGCGACCACGTGTAGTGGACGTCAGGCAGCGACCTCTTCCAAGGAGTTGGAGCGCTTATGAACTATCACTGCGCAGAAATAGTCACGCCCGGCTTGTTAGATTTTTTTGATGCACGCCAACGGCTTATCGACGCCGCCACGCCCATTAATGCAGTAGAAACCATCACCCTTGAACAATCGGCGGGGCGAGTGCTGGCAGAAACGGTGGTCGCAACTCTCGATATGCCAGGTGTGGACAATAGCGCTATGGATGGTTACGCGCTGTGTCTAGCTGACTACCAAGCGACACCTCCCGGCTCAGGCTTACCCATTCTCCTACGCGTGCCTGCTGGTGCAGGCGTCATGCTGCTACCCAAAGGAGGCTGCGCGCGTATTTTTACCGGTGCACCGGTACCCATGGGGGCAGATGTTGTAGTACCTCAAGAGCGGGTAACCCTTGATCAGCACGGGCATATACACCTTGAGGGTAACGTGGTGGTAGGCGCTAATATTCGCCGTCAAGGTGAGGAGACCCGTATGGGAACCCCGCTACTCCCCGCGGGTGAATATCTAAACGCTGCTTCAATTGCGCTGCTGGCCAGTCATGGTATCAACACGGTTTCCGTCAAACGACGCCTGCGGGTGGCACTACTCTCAACCGGCGATGAGTTGATTGCCCTTGGCGCGTCGCGGTCACCGGGGCAGGTGTACGACAGCAATCGCGCCATGCTTAACGTCCTGCTAGCACAGGCGCAGTGCGACGTGCTGGATTTGGGTGTCATCGCAGATTCGCCGGCGTCATTGCATCAGGCCTTTGAGCACGCACAAACCGCTGCAGATTTAGTGGTGTGCACCGGGGGCGTTTCGGTAGGCGAAGAGGATCATGTTCGTCCGGTGTTCGAGCAGCGCGGCGGGCTGCATTTTCATGGTGTCGCGATGAAGCCAGGGAAGCCCTTTGCGTTCGGTTATCTTGGCCTGCAGCCTTCTTCTGCCAAGCCACTCATCGCGCTACCGGGTAACCCCGTGGCATCCCTGGTGGGCTGGCAACTGCTGGCGCTGACGTTTATACATGCCATGCAAGGTAGAGCTTTAGCGGCTCTACAGCGTTACCCGGTAAAAGCCGGCTTTTCTCAGCGTGGGCCTCAAGGGCGCTGCGAGCTATTACGGGTGGAGATGGATTGGTCACAGGGGACTCCCGTGGCGCAGTTAGCGGGCGGGCAGGGCTCGCATATGCTCAGCGCGGCTAGCCAGGCCCATGGTTATTTGATGATTAATCCTGACACCGACGTGACAGAAGGGGGCTCATACCCCTATTACCCGATCAGTCAGTTCGACGCTTGAATCGCTTTTTCTGGCGTGACCGCTGACGTCGTTTGCTTTTATAGGAGAGGGTATGTCTTCACATCATAAACCGCACACACTGATTTATGCCTTCTCCGGTTGTTCTGATGTGGCGCAACTGGCCAATAGTGTTGCTCTGCGTCTTGACCATGCAGGGGAGGCAGAAATGTCCTGCATTGCCGGTGTTGGCGGTGGCGTGCCAGGCTTGGTAAGCATCGCCCGCGCCGGGCGGCCTATCATAGCCATTGATGGGTTTCAGATGCATTGCGCCAGCCACTGTCTCTCCAAAGCAGGTGTTACGCCCACCGAGCATGTAAAACTTTAGAATGAGTATGCTAGTCGATGAGTTTGGCCGTACGGTGCGTTACTTGCGCATATCTGTGAATGATCGTTGTGATTCTCGCTGTGTTTATTGCATGGCTGAGGAGATGAACTTCCTGCCTCGCGCCCAACTGCTTACTCTTGAAGAGATAGCCACGCTGTCGCAGGCGTTCGTCGAGCTAGGCGTGGAGAAAATTCGTCTAACTGGCGGAGAGCTATTGGTACGCCAGGGCGGATTAACGCTAGTAAAAAAACTCGGAATTGGAAGGCCTGCGCGAGCTGGCCATGACCACCATCGGCTCAGGGTTAGTCAAACATGCGAAGCCTTACGTTTAGGCAGACTTGATCGCCTCAATATCAGCCTCGACTCGCTCAAGCCCGAGCGCTTTAAAATTTAACGCGCACGGGGGAGCTTTCGCAAGTGATCGCGGGTATCCGCTCAGCCCGCAAGGCTGGCTTTAAGTCGATCAAACTCAATGCCGTATTGCTTAAAGGGCGTAATGATGACGAGATCCTTGATCTGGTGAATTTTGCCAGGGACGATCGGAGGCGGGTATCAGCTTTATCGAAGAGATGCTAACGCAAGGTAATCCGGTTCGAGTGATGTTAGATAACGCTAACACCTGTAATGTTGATGTCATCGTATTGGGAAGCCGAGGGTGAAGCGACTTCGCAGGCGTCGTTATTGGCAGTGTTTCGCACAAAGTGAGTCATACCGCGAAGTGCGAAGTGATTGCGGTGAGTTAGTAGTTTTTTTTTAAAGAAAAATTTATTAATAATTTATGGTTAATAGGTACAGACACTAAGCTTAAGTGATTGTTAACCAGCTCTAGTTTCTGAAACAAGTCAAGTAGTCTTTTTATTCATCGGGAGCTAGCAGTACAGTATCACTTCAGTAGCGCTAACTATCTATGAAACTGCTTTTCGCGCTCGGGCTGCCAATAAATAGCGTCGATACGCAGACGTATTTCGGTATTATTAGGTAGCGGCCATTCGATGATGTCGCCCACTTTGAGGCCTATCAGTGCCGCACCAATGGGCGCCATGACCGAAATGCCATCTGGTACGCTTTCCAGAGAGTGTGGGTAGACCAGGGTTCGAATCATTTTAAGCCCGCGGGTGAGGTCGGTGAAGCGAACCTGGCTATTCATGCTCACCACGTCATCCGGAATATCTTGTGGGTCGCAGACTTCTCCTCGTGATAACTCTTCCTCAAGGAGTTGAGCCACGGCCATGTCTTTATCTGATGCATTGTCGATCAAGCGCTGGAGGCGTTCGGCATCAAGACGATTAATAATAATAGCAGGACGTTGTCCCATGATTACTCTCCTTAGAAAGCAATAAGTTTAAACCAATAAAAAACAGCCCTTCCTCAATAAAGGAAGGACTGCTTACTCTTTTCAGTATAAGCGATTTACAAAGTAAATACGATCAGGTGACCCCTTGTTCAATCATGGCATCAGCTACTTTTCTGAAGCCGGCAATGTTGGCGCCTAGTACCAAATTGGTTTTATCACCAAACTCTTCGGCGGTGTCGGCGCACTGGCGGTGAATATTAGCCATAATCTGTTTTAATTTCTGGTCAACTTTTTCCATCGGCCACTGCTCCATGCTGCTATTTTGTGCCATTTCTAACTGGCTGGTCGCAACGCCACCTGCATTGGCGGCCTTGCCAGGCCCATAGGCAATTTTGGCGTTTAGAAAGAGATCAACGGCCTCTTTGGTAGAGGGCATGTTGGCCCCTTCACTAATACACGTGATGCCATTAGCGAGTAGAATTTCCGCATCGCTCTCGGTCAGCTCATTCTGCGTCGCGCAGGGGAAGGCTGCATCAGCTTGAATACGCCATACGGCGTGCCCACCCTGGGGGTAGTCACGTGCAGAAATGTAGTGCGCGTCTGGGTGCTCTTGTAAGTAGGTTTCTAACGAGGTGCGCTGCACTTCTTTGAGCTGTTTGAGTAAGCCTAAATCAATCCCATTTTTATCGTGAATGGTGCCACGTGAATCGCTGCAGGTGATCGGTTTAGCGCCCAGTTCGTATAGCTTCTCAATGGTGTAGATCGCTACATTGCCAGCGCCGGAAACGAGACAGGTCTTATCGCGCAACTCTTCTCCGCGGGCAGCCAGCATGTTTTGTGCAAAGTACACCGCACCGTAGCCGGTGGCCTCTTTACGGCCAAGCGAGCCTCCCCAATTAAGTCCTTTACCTGTTAGCACGCCTTCATAGTGGCCAGTGAGGCGTTTGTACTGGCCAAAGAGATAGCCAATTTCACGCGTACCGACGCCGATATCGCCTGCAGGTACATCGCAGTGGGGGCCAATATGACGGTATAGCTCGCTCATGAACGCCTGACAAAAGCGCATAATTTCTTTATCTGATTTTCCCTTGGGGTCAAAATCGGCACCCCCTTTCCCACCGCCGATTGGCAAACCGGTTAACGAATTTTTGAAAATTTGCTCAAAGCCGAGAAATTTTACGGTGCCCGAGGTAACGCTGGGATGGAATCGTAAGCCTCCCTTGTAAGGGCCAAGGGCAGAGTTGAACTGTACGCGATAGCCTTTGTTTACCCGTACTCTCCCGGCATCATCTACCCAACTTATCCGGAACATAATTTGCCGTTCGGGCTCGACTATCCGCTCAATAATGCTGTGTTGGTGATAGTAATCACTCTGCTCGATTAGCGGACGTAAACATTCGAGCACTTCTTCGGTGGCTTGATAAAATTCTGACTGTGCAGGGCTGCTTTTGTTAAGTCGTGTCAGCGTATCGTGAACGTAGGGCATTGGAGGATATCGTCATAGTTATTCAACAGAGTATTGGCTGGCCAGGGCGTTAGAATATTTAACTGGCAGCATGCTTCTGTGCATAGCCTATGTCTGTTCGGTATGGGGGAGTATGATAGAAAATTAAGACTAAAGCATTACGTCAGCCGCCTGTTTTCCTGAATTCTGAGAAAAGTTGTTAACGATTAATAAACGGCATCTAGTAATTTATTAGCTTGAGCGACGTCATCCCCATCTTCAGTAGCATCCGGGTTTAGAGTCAGAAATAACTTTATCGTGTTTTACCGCCATTGACTCGGCATAGGCTGACGGTGTCCGCCCTCCAAGTCTCTTCTTCGGTCTTTCTTCGTTGTACTTCCATCGTCATGAATAGCCCAAGGTATCTGGACAAGTTGAAGCCTTATACTGAGGCTCGAAGTGTCCGGATACCTAAGCAATTCAAAGAGATACTAAGTAAATGATTGTATTCATATTATTCAGTTAATACACCTTGGCTTCATCTGAGCTATTTCCAAAGTATCATCAGCATCCTGCTGACGTGGGCCTTGTTTAACGAATACCTCCACAGCATCGCGGGCATGATCAGGTCGCAAGTGAGCATAGTACTGGATGGTTGTTTGAATATCGGAATGAGCCATTAGCTTAGAAACTGTCAGCAAATCGATACCAGCCATTACTAACTGGCTCGCGAAGTTATGCCGCAAACTGTATAGCAGCAAGTCGTCGGCTAGTCCGGCGAGTTTGCGTACATTTGTCCACGGCTTTTGCATGGCGGTTTTGTCCATTCGCTTCCCATTGCGATGCGAGGGGAATACCAAGCCTGTTTTTGGTTCGCCTATCTGCTTGTGCCAGATAGCCAATATGTTTAGGGCGGCTGAAGATAAAGGGAAAGACATTGGCTCAGGGTGATGATGCGCCGTTTTTTCTATCACCTTTCGGATCGTGCCAAAGGTGAGATTGACGTGCTCCCAGCGTAGGCCAGTTATATCGCCGGGCCTAAAGCCGGTATAATACATTGTCAAAATCCATGGCTTAACGTGATCAACATACACTAAGCCATCCAGGTCGGGGAGGTATGATTTCCC
Source organism: Vreelandella sp. ssv (assembly GCF_059448525.1). Taxonomy (NCBI): domain Bacteria; kingdom Pseudomonadati; phylum Pseudomonadota; class Gammaproteobacteria; order Oceanospirillales; family Halomonadaceae; genus Vreelandella; species Vreelandella sp. ssv. Next base: position 1,889,594 of record NZ_CM182545.1, read on the forward strand.
ATGGGCTCGACTGCGGCGACGCTGCTCTCGCTTCATTTCTTGATAGGCTTCTAAGCCAGTAAATAGTGCTTCAGCTTCATCATTTTCTAGGTAGCGACGCTGTGACGCTTGCTCAGCCATATCGTCGTCATTCATCGCTGGCTTCTGTAGTTTTATGCCCGTAAGTGGGTTGGCGGGTATAACCTTGCGCTCGGTAGCGTGCATCAACATGGCGTGCATTGCGTCGAAAGAACGCTTGAGACTGTTAAAGGCCAGTGGTTTTTCTTTAGTTTCTTGACGAGCTTGCCAGCGTTCAACCTCCGCACGAGTGAGGCTGCTCATGGGTTTATCTAACCATTCAGAAAAATCCTTTTGGATTCGGCGCAAAGTTCCTTTGCCATCCTTCTTGCGATTCTGGTAAGCAGTGTAGGGGCCATCTAGGTATGCTCGCAGCGTTTGTTCTTGCTGGCGCTGTTCCTCTGCTTTGGCTTCTTCTAGCAACTCACGCGGGTCGCCACCTAGGGCCACGGCAGCTAGCGCATTATTAGCATTTTCGCGCGCCTGAGCCGCTGTCAATATGCCATAGCGTCCAATTGTAAGAATGCGCTGTTTACCGGTCTTAGTGCGATAAAACAAGCGGAAGGTTAAACCACGTTTGCTCGGCCTTACATGGTAACCAGCCAAATCAGTATCGAAGACATTTGCGCTCGGCGGCTTCTGGGTTAGCTCCTTAAGCACTTGTTCGGTTAACTTCATTTTTTCCGAGGTTGCCATGCTTAGCCTCTTATTTTCTAGGTAGCAAATAGGTAGCAGAAGCAGAATATAATGGGGTACGGTGGGAAACAACGAGAAAACTATGATTCATGATTAATTTCTATATTTTTCAATATGTTAATGTTTATTCTTGTTTCTACTTGTATAGGGTGGTTTCTACTTAAATTTGGTGTAGATGGAATGGGGTTGCAAAGGTCGCAGGTTCGAATCCTGTCGCTCCGACCAAGAACATATAAAACGGTCACTTAGCAAATTGCTATAGTGGCCGTTTTTGTTTTGAAAAATTCGCGGTGATATTCGTCGCTTGAAGATTTTTTGTTGGACAGACGATATCAATGTGTCCGTAACACGTCGGTGGTCAATTCCTCCACGCCTGTTACACCAAGCAGCGCCATATTGCGTTCTACTTCGCTACCCAGCAGCATAACTGCCTTCTTTACACCGGCTTCGCCACCAATACTGGCTGCATAGTTGAAGGGGCGACCAAGAAACACGAAATTTGCCCCCAACGCCAGTGCTTTGAGAACCTGGCTGCCGCGTCGAAAGCTACCGTCAATCATCACAGGCACTGCTCCAGCGACCGCCTCCAGAACTTCTGGCAGCATGGTCAGCGGGGGTACGGTGGCATCAAGCTGTCGGCCGCCATGGTTGGAGACGATTAAACCATCGGCACCCGCGCTGACAGCACGCCGTGCATCGTCCGGGTGCAGAATACCTTTTACCACTAGATTTCCTTTCCACCGTGCCCGAACCTGATCAAGCGTCGACCAATCAAGATGCCGACGGCCCGAAAAATCACGGTTGACGTTCTTTGCCAGTACCGGCACGCCACGTGTCGCCGCATTATTTTCGAAGTGCGGAACACCGTGGTGCCACAATGTCCTAAAGAAAGTCCCAAATAGCCACCGTGGTCGCAATAAACCATCCCAGGCTAATCGTAGGTTGGGACGTAGCGGAGAGGAGAAGCCTGCGCGACGATGATTTTCGGGATTCGGCGGCACGGCGTAGTCCACAGTGATCACCAAGTTGGTAAATCCGGCCTGCTCGATGCGTGTCAGCAGGACGTCGATCTCCTCCGGAGTTCCGGGAAGGTAAGCCTGAAACCAATCCGAGCCTTTTGCTCCCGAAAGATTTTCCATTGGTATCAGCGATGTACCACTGACAATCATGGGGATGCCGCTGTCTGATGCTGCTTGCGCAAGCACCTGGTCACCCCGATAGGCAGTTAGGGCGCTAATGCCCATGGGTGCTATACCGAAAGGGTAGGCATAGCGGCGTCCAAAGAGTTCGGTTTCAGTCGATACGCCAGAGACATTCACCAACGCCCGAGGGAGAAATGCATAGTTATCGAAGGCTTCATGGCTAGATCGGGCAGTGACTCCGTCTTCAGCGACGCTCGCCACGTACCCAAATAACGGTCGCGGTAAATGTCGGCGAGCGGCTCGCTCGAAATCATCAAGGCTTAAAATATGGTCTAGACGTCGGCGCATCATGCCTCCTTGGCGTCAGCAGCAACCCGAAGCCATCTGCTTTCGTTGACAGGACTGAGTGGGCCGCTACCGGTTAGTGCTCCCAGTAGGTTATCGACTGCCAACTGAGCCATGGCCTCACGGGTTTCATGGGTCGCTGAACCGATGTGCGGTGTCGTTACCACATTCTTCATGGCAACCAGGGGCGAATTGGCTGGAAGAGGTTCTTCGGTGAAGACGTCAAGCCCCGCTGCGCGGATTCCGCCAATGCGGAGTGCCTCAATCAGCGCTGGTTCATCGACCACCTTGCCTCTCGCTATATTGATTAGGGCCGCCGTGGGTTTCATGCGTGCTAGGGCATGGGCGTCTATTAAGTGATGCGTATCGTTGTTGTAGGGCACGCTAATGCAGACGATATCCGCTTCGGCTAACAGGTCATTTAGCTCTCGTCTTTGTGCCCCTAGCTGCTGTTCAAGCGCAGGCTTGGGTGAAGCGGCTGTGTAGAGGATGGGCATGCCGAAACCCAATGCCCCACGTCGGGCAATCGCTGCACCAATGCGACCTGCTCCAATAATACCCAGGGTTTTGCTATGTACATCCACTCCGAAGTACTCAGCACCAATATGTGCCTGCCAGCCACCATCGCGGACAAGGTTGGCTAGTTCGACCAGCCGACGTTGGGTCGCCATGATTAACGCAAATGCCGTATCGGCGGTGGTTTCCGTCAGCACATCGGGCGTATTGCAGAGAAGAATGCCGCGCCGGTTAAGTGCCTCAAGAGGCAAGTGGTCATAGCCCACTGAAATGGTGGAGACCACTTGAAGCTCAGGCGCTTCGGTTAGCATTGCCTCGTTGAGTTCCAGCTTACCGCCAATCACTCCATGGGCCTTGGAAAGCGCTGCCATAAAATCAGCGCGGTTTGACTCGTTCACATCCTCGAAGTAGTCGACATCGGCAATCTCGGAAAGCGCCCCACGCTGGCCCTCACTGAGCCGCCGTGCGGCAACGATACGCCATTTTTTCGTTTGCTTAGCCATGACTCGCCTCGCCTACGCCTTCCATCTGAAATCCTGTCGCTTTAAGCGCAGACACGAGTTCAGACGCACGCTGCTCTTCCAGTTCCACTAAAGGCGGGCGCACGCTCCGCCAAACGTCTTTTCCTGAGAAGTAAGCTGTTGCCGCCTTCATGGCAGGGATCAGGGGGTACTTTTCAAACAGGTCGCGTATAACATTGAGGCGCTTTTGATTGTCGTCGGCATCGTCCGCTTGCCAATGCCGGGCCAACTCAACGATAGCCGCCGGATTGACGTTGGCAGTGGCGCTGATGCAGCCAGCACCGCCCGCTCGCAGGGTATCCAGCAAGAACCGCTCGCTGCCCGCATATACGGCAAAATCCTGCCCGGCAAAGCGCTCAGTTAACGCTTGGGTGTGGGCCCAGTCACCGCCGCTGTCCTTGATACCGGCAATAATGCCAGGGAAGGCGTCGCGCAAACGCTCGATCAGCTCAAGCGAGAGCGGCACTTGAGTCACAGGGGGGATATGGTAGAGGTAGATCCGCAAACGGGAATTTGCGACGCGGTTGATCACCTCACTGTAGTAGCGAAACAAGCCTTCGTCGCTAACGCCCTTATAGTAGAAGGGCGGTAGCATCAGTACACCGGCACAGCCAGCTTCGACCGCCTTGCGTGTCAGCGCCACGCAGTCATCAATTGTACAGCTCCCTGTGCCGGGCATCATTCTGGCGGGATCGATACCGCCATCCACTAGCGCAGTTAACAGTGTCTGCTTTTCAGTCACTGTCATCGAATTTGCCTCGGAATTGGTGCCGAAAACGGCCAGCCCGACACCACTCGAAGCCAACCACTGGCAGTGGGCCACAAAACATTGGGTATCCGGCGCCAAGTCGGCGCCAAAGGGTGTAATGACAGGTGACCAGACGTCGCCGTTTGATTGCGGCATAATTTTTTCTCCTAATTATTCAATTAGTGCCAAGGCTCGATGGCGTAGCGCTCAAGCGTAGCCTTATCAAAGCTGAAGCCAAGCCCAGGCTTGGTGGGCAGTAGCAGTTGCCCGTTGGCAAACTCCAGCTGTGTATCCACAAGGCGCCTAAAATTAAGCACTTGATCATCGGCAAAGAACTCGACCATTTTTACGTTAGGCGCCGATGCCACCAAGTGGATATGCAAGTCGTGGAACCAGTGCGGATAAATATCCACTCCATAGCTGGCAGCCGTTGCGGCTATACGCCGAAACTCGGTGATACCCCCACAAACCGCCGCATCAGTCTGCAAAATCATGGCTGCTTCTTTGTCCAGCAGCTCCTTGAAACGCCAACGACCTGCTTCAATTTCGCCGGTGGCAACCGGAACTGGGGTGCGCTCCGCTAAGCGGCGATGGTTGTCGATGTCATCAGGGCTAAAGGGCTCCTCGATCCAGAACGGATTATAAGGTTCTGCCATGCGCATAAAGGCTAATGCCGACGGCAGGTCCCGCCAGGCGTTGTTGGCATCCATCATTACTTGTACATCTGGGCCCACCGCCTCGCGAACCGCCGCCAAGCGAGTTTCCTCTCCTGCTAGGTCTTCTCGTCCCACTTTCATCTTTACCGAGGTGAAACCTTTTGACACGTAGCCTGCCATCTCTTCGCCAAGCATCGCGGGCGTTTTGCCGTCCAGATAGTAGCCCCCACTGGCATAAGCCGGCACGCTGTGGGTATCGCTGGCGCCCAAATATTTATAGAGAGGAAGTTTCGCCGCCCGGGCGTTACGGTCCCACAGCGCGGTATCCAAAATACTGATGGCACGCATCACTGAACCGCTGCGACCATGCAGCAGCGATTCCTGGTACATTGCCTGCCACAGTGCTTCAGTCGCATGAGCGTCAGCCCCCAATAGCACTGGCGACAGCAATTCCCTTACTGCATTGGCCACTAGCGAGCCAGCATTGTTGCCGCCATAGCAAAATCCAATGCCTATATGGCCATCATCTCCCACCACTTCGACGAGCACGTAATCGCGCTTGAGTACCTGACGATTAGAAAAGCTAGTGGGGTTATCCAGCGGTACATTGACCGTTCGAGCACGCACTTCGGTTATCGTTGTCATGATGAAGCCTCGAATTAAGAGTGGGGTTATTCTGTCTGAGTACGTGGGCGCATTGCAGCTCGCACCCAGCGGAAGAAGGGTGTCGCTTGGAGTACTGAGAGGGCGGCAATGCATAGAAGCACGACAGCGATAGGGCTGGTCAAAAAGATGCTCAAGTTGCCTTGCCCGATTAGCATCGATTGCTGGTAACTGGTCTCCATGACTGGGCCGAGAATCAAACCGATTACCATCGGTGCTGGTGACACACCTGCTTTATTCATCCAATAGCCAAACAGACCGAAGCCCAGCATCAGCCCAACCTCAAACAAGCTGTTGTTGATAGCAAAGGCGCCAATCACGCACAGCGTAATGATCGAGCAAGCCACAAAGCTGTCTGGTACACGTGTCACACTTACGCAGAGTCGAGTAAACAGCAGACCCACTAGCAGTAGTCCAATGTTGGCAAAAATCACCGCCCAGATAAGGGTATAAGTGACATCTCCATAGTCTGTGAGCAGGTTAGGCCCTGGTAGAATACCCTGGACCATTAGCGCACCGAGCAGTATGGCGGTAGAGGAACTGCCAGGAATGCCTAAGGCAATAGTGGGTATCAAAGCACCGCCCACTACCGCATTGTTGGCCGCTTCAGGTGCCGCCACCCCAGCGATGTCCCCTTTGCCAAAGCGACTCTTATCTTTGGCAAAGCGTTTGGCTTCGTTGTAAGCGAACCAACTGGCAGTATCACCGCCGGTACCCGGAATTAGGCCGGTGATGATGCCGATGCCACTGGAACGGAGGATATTGGGTAACAAGCGGCGAATCTCAGCGAGAGGTGGAATCAATCTGTCTGTGATCTTACTTGCCACCTTCTGTGCACCATGGGCATTCTCGATCAATATCAACGCCTGCGGGATCGAGAACAGACCGATAAGCGCTACGGTAAACTCGATACCCGAGAATAAGTTAATGACATCGAAAGTCATCCGTGGCGTGCCGGTGATCAGATCCATGCCTACCGTGCTCAACAGTAGACCCAAGGTGCCCGAGAGCAGACCACTGATTACCGAACCTTGTGATAAAGAGCCAATGATGGTGATGCCCAATACGGCGATCGCAAACAGCTCGATAGGGCCGAACTTGAGCACCAATACGCCAAGCAAAGGTGCTGCAGTGAGCAATGCGATGCCGCTCAGCAGGCCACCGATAAAAGAAGCGAAGAGCGACACACCTAAGGCTCTCCCGGCCTGGCCCTGTTGCGATAGCGGGAATCCATCGAGTACTGTCGCCGCAGCCGAGGGGGTGCCGGGCGTCTTCAATAAAATGGCGGCGATTGAGCCACCGTAGGAGGCACCCACATAGAGCGAGGCCAGCATGCTGAGACCTGAAGCTGGATCCATACCAAAGGTGAGGGGTAATAGCAGCGCCAGCGCCATTGTCGCTGAGAGCCCCGGCATGGCACCCACGAACAGCCCCAGGAGGGTACCGCCCAGGATCAGGGCAATGTTGGTGAACGACATGACGTTGGTCAGGCCCACCAGAACAAGATTATCCATATGACTAGACTCCAGAAGCCTGCGTCAGGCACCCATCCCCAGCACGTTGTCGTTACTTGCTAAGCAATACGAACCGGGGAAAAGAAGTGCTCTAATTGTAGTTATGAGGAAAACTGGGGCGGCAATAGGGGGACAGGTAGGCCCAGAAAGCCGATGAAAACCGCACATACCACCGTGATCAGCAGCACAATGCCTATGGCGGCGAAGCGCCATGAAACATGCCCTATCATCGCCAATGCTACGACCATGAAGCCAACAGTGGCGATCAAGTACCCCAATATCGAAATGCTATAAAGGTAGGCCGCGGCCAGCAGGAAGGTCAGCATGGCCTTCCATGGCTTACGGCGCCTAGCTTGACCGTTCACGGTTGCCTCCTCCGAAAGGGGATTATGAGTAGAGGTTGCTGCTCCATCAGCCGACATATGGCGATGCCGCCGGATACTAAATACCTCCTGACCCACCATCGCCGCTCCTAATAAGGCCACAACAACCGAATAGATAAGGGGCATGTTCGCCGCCTTAGCGGGATAGCCCATCGCAGTAATATAAAAGGTCGCTGCAATGCCAATGGCAAAAAAACCCAAGACCAGACGACTTATGTTCATTTCATACCCCTTTGTCGATTCGCCATTTCCCTCTGCCGGTTAAGCGACTTACTGGTTGACCTCATCTTTGACATCAGCCCAGATCTCTTCGAATTGGCCTTCCATGTCCTGCATCATTTGGCCGTAGTCGTCACCGGTCTGGATGTCGAGATTCATGGCACGTTCCTGAGCCGTCTGCTGGAACTCCTCGTTATCTTTTAGGGCTTCAAAGGCAGCAATAAGCTCATCGCGTGCTTCATCTGGTATGCCTGCTGGGGCGCTGTAACCGCGTGAAGAGCCAGCCACGACGTTAATATCTTTCTCAATCATGGTGGGTACATCAGGCAGGATATCCAGACGCTCGTTGGTGAATACGGCTAGTGGGCGCAGGCTGCCCGACTGAATATGACCATAGACATTACCAAGGTTATTGAAACTGGCGTCGACCTTGCTTCCCAAGGCTGCTGTCGCGGAGGGTCCATCGCCCTGGAAAGGGACTTTTTGAAAGGACAGCCCCGTTGCCTTCTCTATCATAATGGTTGAGAAAAAGTCATCTCCGCCGACGCCTGAATTTGCCACCGTAATCTGACCAGGGCGTTCCTCTGCAGCAGCGAGAAAATCTTCCACTGTTTGATAGGGACTGTCTTCCGGCACAACGATGATGCCCGGATCAGTGACTACGTTGGCGATCGGCGTTAGTTCATCTATCGAGTAGTGGATGGCGTCATTCATTATGTAGTTGGTCATCAACATGGGTGTATTGGTAATGCTGATGACGCTGCCATCATTCGGTGATTGTTGGGTTAGCCGGGTCCAGGCAATCGCACCTGTAGCACCAGGAATGTATTCATTAATAAATTCCACACCCAGGGATTCTCGCAAAAATGGTTGGGTCAACTGAGCCAAGGTATCGCTGCCTCCACCTGCCTTGAACCCTTGAAGCACCTTGATTTCATCGGCTGCTGAATACTCCGCCTGAGCGGCTCCTGAAAGCATCAGTGCGGATAGTAGGGACGCTGTGTAAATGCTACGTATTTGCATTGTCATTTCCTCAAGTGCTGTTTGTCATTGTGATGCACATGGTTGCGCAAGGCGTGCTTGCACTATCCAACGTAGTTGCATATCAATAATATTGTCAATAATATTATTAATAATCTTGCCAGCTAGATTTATACCGCCTAGCCTGATGATCAAGAACAGTATTTACGGACCCCTCCGAGAAACCGCGAACAAAATAGAGGAAACCGCAATGAGCCAGAACTTTAAAAACAATAGCAACGGCAATGAGCGTCATGAATCGACATCTGAAGGCCCTACCTTGGGCATGTCCAATCGACTAACCAACTATGGTGATGCAGAATTTTCGCTCTTTCTGCGCAAGGCCTTCATCAAGGGCATGGGTTATACGGATGATGCGCTCTCGCGTCCGGTCATTGGTATCGCCAATACCTACAGCGGCTACAATGCTTGTCATGGCAACGTTCCAGGGCTGGTCGAGAGCGTAAAACGAGGGGTGATGCTCGCTGGCGGGCTACCGGTGGACTTCCCTACCATTACCCTCCATGAATCTTTCGCTAACCCCACCAGCATGTACCTGCGTAACCTTATGGCATTGGATACGGAGGAGATGATTCGTGCCCAGCCGATGGATGCCGTGGTGCTGATCGGCGGTTGTGATAAGACCGTACCAGCACAGCTGATGGCCGCCGCTAGCGCCGGTGTTCCGACAGTCCAAGTCGTCACCGGACCCATGCTCGCTGGCTCACATCGCGGTACGCGCGTTGGTGCCTGCACCGATTGCCGACGTTACTGGGCTTCCTACCGCGGTAAGGACATCGACGAAGCGGAAATTAATGAAGTTAACGACAAACTGGTTCCCACCGTGGGCACTTGCTCAGTAATGGGCACCGCAAGCACCATGGCCTGCTTAGCTGAGACTCTGGGTATCATGTTACCCAACAGTGCCACCGCTCCGGCCGTCTATGCCGATCGGCAACGCATCGCCGAACAGTCAGGCGCGCAGGCGGTTGCACTTGCACACGCAGGCGTTACGCCTGATCAAATTCTTACTCCTGAAGCTTTTGAGAATGCCCTGCGCGTACTTCTATCCTTAGGCGGCTCCACCAATGCATTGATTCATCTAACCGCTATCGCAGGGCGGTTGGGCATCGATATTGATCTTGAGGCATTTGACCGAATGAGCCAGGAAACCCCCGTTCTGGTAGATCTCAAACCATCGGGAGAAGGATATATGGAGGATCTTCATCGGGCGGGCGGTTTGCCCACCTTGCTACGTGAGCTAAAACCGTTACTGCACCTGAATGCGATGACCATTAACGGCCATACCTTAGGTGAGAACATTGATGCTGCCGTTCATCTCATCGACCAGAAGGTTGTGCGACCCAAAAACAGCCCAGTCTATGCGCAGGGCGGCATAGCAGTGTTGCGCGGTAACTTGGCACCCTCCGGTGCCATTATTAAACAGTCAGCCGCCTCGGCCGAACTTATGACACACCGTGGACGCGCTGTGGTATTTACCGGTCTAGAGGACTTGGCTAACCGCATCGACGACCCCGATTTAGATGTCCAAGCTGATGACGTGCTAGTGCTACAGAACATTGGGCCTAAGGGAGCACCGGGTATGCCCGAAGCGGGCTACATCCCGATTCCCAAGAAGCTCGCCGCTCAAGGTATCAAAGATATGGTTCGCATATCCGATGGACGCATGAGTGGCACCGCGGCAGGCACTATCGTGCTTCACGTCTCTCCTGAATCCGCTGAGGGCGGCCCGCTAGGGTTGGTACGCGATGGCGATTTCATATCGCTGGATGTTGCTAATAATCAGTTGAACCTTGAAGTAGATAACAAAGAGCTCGATGCTCGACGCCAAGCCTTTAAGAGTGAGGAGGCTGGGGCACCACTGCTGGGCTATCGACGTCTGTTTATGGAACAAATCCTTCAAGCCGAGGAGGGCTGCGATTTTCGCGCTTGCCGTCCAGAACCTACGTGCCGGATACCGAGACAGCATGAAGCCTGAAAGCGAGTTTGTTACACTTATTATCCCTATGCACTGCATTGAATGCTGCTGAGAAAGCGATCATGAACCGAACCGCCCAGCCGCTCTCTACGAGCAGCACCGAGACTCCAACCTCTAGCTCCACATATGGTGTCGATGACATTGTGGCCGCTATAGAAGAGGACATCGTTCTCGGTCGCCTGCATCCACGTGAGCGGCTGGTCGAAGAGGCCATGATGGAGCGCTTCGACTGCAAGCGACACGTTGTTCGTCAGGCTCTCTTCCAGCTCGATACCATCGGGTTGACTGAGCGCATCAAAAATCGTGGTGCTTTCGTCCGGAGTTATCCCCCGGAAGAGGTCGAGGAAATCTACGCTATGCGTGAGATACTCGAACTAGCAGCCGTGAGTAGGCTACCACTGCCAGCTCCGCAGGAATGGTTAACAGAGCTTGAAGAGGTTCATCGACGCCACAGTGAAGCTGTGAATGCACACGACCTTAGACAGGTGTTCCATATGAACATCGCTTTTCACCGTACCTTATTCAAAGCCTGCGGGAATGACTATCTTTACGCTACTATTAACGAGTTTGCCCAGAAGGCTCATGGCATCCGCTTCATCGCGATTACAGATCGCGATGCTCTAGCGCAAGCCAGGAATGAACACCAACTGATGATTGACGCCATACGCGACGAAGATCGGGCACGCCTGACTGACCTATGTCGTCAGCATTTGCTTCCTTCCAAGAACCGCTACTTGGAACTTTATTCTGAAACTAAGGATTAAGTGACTTAGTTTGTAGCAAGTTGTATAAAATTTTGTTTCTTAGTTACGTGCATAAAGCCCTGCCGGTCGTCCGGCGGGGCTTTAATAATGTATTAATGGTTTAGATGCTGCGGATTTTTTAAATGCTAACCAACTATTTAACCAGTGCCTGGGGGTTAAGGTCGATCATCATGATTGTTGCCAGAACGCCGCTCATTTGTATTATGTGGCGTTTCCTGTGTTGCTTGTTTCGATGAATTTCGATCACGAAACTTGTCCCACGCGGACTTGGCTTTCTGTTGGTTTTCTGGCTTACGCAGCCAGTTAGCGGCTGCCATCATTATCCCTTTTTTCATGCGAACCTCCTGGTTTCATTTTGACAGGCGTATGTGCTGCTCTTCATGAGATGTATAGCCTAGCCATCACAAGATGGCTACTCCTTGTAACATTATTCGATGCGCTGAGCCCCTCATTTCATGCTCGGCCGTTTGCCGTATTAACCAAAATTAAAGCTTGCCCCTCCAATGGATAAACGCTGGCCGCATCAACGGTGCCTTGGAATCGCTTTTCAAAGCGAATAACGCGGTGCTGGATGTCAAAAAGAGCACGCTGAACAATTCATGCCCATATCATGCTCATAATCCGGTTGACCTCTCCTCTCTAGCATTAGCATGTTTAGGAAGGAACATATTAAAAAAACCAATTTGGTCATTTCTGTTATTCCCTCACATTGTGCCGAAATAAAGCCCAGCAGTAAGCTCGAAACCCAGGCTTGCATAGTCTGCAGGCTGAAGAACAATTATTAAAAAACGCTAGGAGAAACGTAATGTTCAAGAAAACCGCTATTGCCGCGTCGGTCATTATAATGTCGATCACGACGGCGCAGGCCGAAGACACTTATCGCATTGGTATTACCCAAAACAATGTCGGTGTTGATAGTTATCAAACGACTTATGAAAGTGCGTTTGAAGCTGCCGCTGAAAAGGCAGGCAACGTCGATATTGTGGTGTTAGATGCCGGTGGTGATGTCGCTCGTCAGATTGGCCAGATGCAGGATCTTATTCAGCAGCGTGTCGACGCCATCATAATCTGGCCAACCAACGGGCAGGCCGTTATTCCTGCTATACGCCAAGCACATAATGCCGGTATTCCGGTGATTGTCACTAACTCTAAAATTGCTGAAGCGGGACTTGAGTACATCGCCGCCTTCTCTGGCCCAGATAATGTCCAGCAAGGTAAGTCGTCTGCGGAAATGATGTGTGATGCCCTGGGAGGCGAGGGGCAGATCGTGCAGATTGCTGGCCAGCCGGGTTATACCACTGCTATGGAGCGTGCGTCCGGTTTCGAGGACCGTCTTGCCGAAGCATGTCCTGGTGTCGAGCTGCTTGAAACGCAGCCTGGCAACTGGAACCGTGAGCGTGCTCAGCGGGTGATGGAAGATTTTCTAACCAAATATGACCGTATTGATGGTGTCTATTCTGGCGATGACAACATGGGGGTTGGTGCACTGAATGCAGCAAAAGGTGCTGACCGAGCCGATGACATTGTCTTCATTGGTGCCACTAATTTCGCCGTTGGTTACGACGCGATCGAGCGTGGTGAATATTACGGTTCTATCTATCAGTCACCTGTCGATGATGCGGAAGCCGCACTACAAACGGCCCTGGATGTGTTAGCTGGCGAAGAAGTGCCAAAAATGAACTTCTTTGAGACACCCAAAATCACCGCTGACAATATCAGTGAGTTTGACCGTCCCGTTTTCTGAGATCACGCATGCTCCTGGAGCGATAGGCGCTTAGTTTGTTGACTCCAGGACAGCATGCGCCTGAAGGCAGGGTTCCTGCGCCGGAGTGCTCGGTCAGCGTCAATGGATGACACGCTTGTCCATTGCGCTAACCGGTGTTTTCCGAAGTGATTATATACAGGTGATTAGCATGGCTTCCGCAGAACAATCAAAATCCTGGCTGCCGACAGGAAAGCTTAGCAAGGCAGGCGTAATGAGTTTTCTATCGGCTCAGGGGATTCTCATTTTTTTCCTGCTCGGCATGTTCGTTTTTTCGTTCTTTTCTGAGCAGTTTCTCTCCCAGTCGAACATCATGACCGTGGTTCGCCAGGCATCAATTATTGGCATCATCGCAGTCGGTGTCACGGTGGTGATCATTGGCGGCAATCTGGATCTTTCGGTGGGGTCGATGCTGTCGTTCTCGACAGTTTTGGTGGTGGGTTTACACGACAAGATTGGCCCCACAAATGCGATTCTCATGATGTTTGCATTAACACTGATGATCGGTGCTGTGAATGGCATTTTGATCGGTTTTCTACGCCTTAATTCGCTCATTGTCACGTTGGCTATGTTGTCAGCGATTCAAGGGTTTGTGCTGATTTATAGCGGTGGTCAGAACGTTGACATTACCGACCAGGAGGGGACGTGGTTCGCCTTCTTTGGACGTGGCTATTTAGGGGGGATTGCAGTTCCTATCCTGCTGTTTGGTTTGCTGGCCATTCTGGTGCAAGTGGTGATGAGCTACACAGGATATGGGCGACGCATCTTTGCTGTAGGTGGTAATCCGATGGCCGCTGTTTACTCCGGTATTCGTAAGAACTGGTGCGTGTTCAGTACCTATCTGATTTCAGCGTTCTGTGTGGCATGTGCGGCACTTGTACTTGGCTCCCGGGTCATGGGTTCCCAAAACAATGTTGGCCAAGGTTATGAGCTGCTGGTACTGGCCGGCATCATTCTCGGTGGCACTAGCTTATTGGGTGGCGCAGGCAGTATCTGGAAAACCGTGGTCGGCGTGCTGATCTTGGGCTTTATTCAGAATGGCCTGTTGCTGATGGGCTACCCGTATTACATCCAGTGGATCGTGACCTGGGTAATCATCATTCTGGCCGTATGGTTGGATCTCGCTAACAAGCGTAAGAGCTTGTTCACGACTCACTCATAAACGGAGGAATGCGATATGACTTCAATTAAAGGGTTCTTCCGTGGCAGAACGAATATCCAGCCGATCTGGGTGTTTGTCATCGCTCTCTTTATTTTCTTCAGTTTTATGTCGGAGTACTTCCTGTCGTTCGGCAATATCACCAACATTTTGGTACAGACTTCCACCATCGGCTTGATCGCACTGGGCATGACGTTAGTAATGATCAACGGCAACATCGATTTATCCGTGGGGGCGATTCTAGGGCTCGCCGCTTCGCTTGCGGTAGGTTTGCAAGAAATCAGCATGACACTGGCGATTCTTGCAGCACTCGGATCGGGGATATTGCTGGGTGCGATTAATGGCCTGATTGTATGGAAGACCGGTGTAAATGCTTTCATCGTGACCCTAGGGGCCATGCTGGGCATAAGGGGGCTGATCTTTCTATACACCAGCGAGCAGTCGTTTTATGCAATGAATTTCGCCTTCTCTGATTTTGGTACCAGTACCATCGGACCTTTTCCGGTATTGGCAATTATCTTCCTGATCTGCACATTGATCATGCATCTAGTGCTAACGCGAACCGGTCATGGCCGTAACACCTTTGCAGTGGGCGGAAACCCAGAAGCCTCGATTGATGCAGGGATTCGGTTGGGCCGCCATATGATGATCAATTTCATTATTGTTGGCTTCTTTGCTGCACTGGCGGGCGTGATGCTTGCCAGTCAGATGGGCGCCGCGACACCGAATTTGGGGCGTGACTACGAACTCTGGGTGATTACTGCAGTTGTTTTAGGTGGCACCAAATTGACTGGAGGCTACGGCAGCATTATTGGCACTCTAGGTGGTGTACTTGCCATCGGTATCCTGCGTAATGGCATGAATTTAATGCAGGTACCTGCTTTCTATGTGCTAGTGATTCTAGGCGCGATCCTCATATCGGTATTGATTATCGACAAGAAACTCAATGCGCCTTCAACCAAGGAGGTGCGGATATGAATGCTCCCATCCAGTCACGTCGGCCGGTTGAAGCCGCGCCGATACTTAAGCTCAAAGGCATTACCAAGCGCTTCCCCGGTGTAGTGGCACTCAACAGCGTGGATTTCGACGTTCGTCCCGGCGAGGTACATGCCTTGCTTGGCGAAAACGGCGCGGGTAAATCGACCTTGATGAAAGTATTGGCCGGTAAGCACCAAGCGAATGAAGGCAAGATCATCCTCGGTGGCGAGGAGATGGCCTTCGAAAATCCTAAACATGCTAAGCGTGCAGGGGTAGTCCTGATCCATCAGGAGCAGTCGTTGGTGCCTGAAGTGACGGTGGCCGAAAACATCTTTCTGGGCAGCCTGCCAAGAAAGTCGTTCAACCGTGTGGACTGGCGCAAGCTGCGCGAGGATACCAATAAGATTCTTGAGACGCTCAAGTGCGGTTTTCAGCACGATGACTTGGTGGGGTCGCTGTCGATTGCTAAAAAACAGATGGTTGAGATTGGACGGGCGCTAGCGTTTACACCGCGAGTCGTAGTGTTTGATGAGCCTACAGCATCGCTCACCGATCACGAAAAACCAGTGCTCTACGGCGTGATTAATTCGCTGTGTGAGCAAGGCGTGGGGATTGTTTATATCTCCCATCGCATGGACGAGATTTTCCAGCTCTCTCATCGTATTTCCGTGCTGCGAGACGGTGAGTACACCGGCACCGTCAATACAGCAGACACCAATGAGGACGAGATTACCCGCATGATGATCGGTCGTAGTTTGGAACTCGATCATGCCAATAAACCCAGTGATTTCGGCGACAACCTGCTGGAAGTGCGCAACCTCTCAGTGAAGCGAGTCTTTGAGAATGTCAGCTTTAACGTTCGCAAGGGTGAGATTGTCGGCATGTATGGCCTAGTAGGCGCGGGCCGTTCTGAAGTGGCAGAAACGATCTTCGGATTGCGAACGCCTTCTGCTGGCGAGGTCGTGTTGGATGGAGAGGTAGTGAGTTTTCGTAACTCCCATGATGCAGTCGTCAATGGCGTTGCTTTAGTCCCAGAAGATCGCAAGGACCAAGGGCTGATTTTGGGGATGAATTGTCGTGACAACATGACGCTGGCAAGTCTTTCTAGTGTGTCGTCAATGGGGTTTATGACGAGTTCGAAAGAGCGCGAAGTTTACGACAAGTATCACCAGGCAATGAAAATAAAAACGCCCAGCTGGCGCCAAAAGGTAGGCAATTTAAGTGGTGGGAATCAGCAGAAGATCGTCATCGGCAAGTGGCTGCATACGCATCCTAAATTACTCATTCTGGATGAGCCTACCCGGGGCATTGATGTGGGGTCCAAATCGGAAATTCACACCTTGGTTAAAGATTTAGCCAAATCGGGCTACGCCGTGCTGGTGATTTCTTCCGAGATGCCGGAAGTACTGGGTTTGAGTAATCGCATTATCGCTATGTATGACGGCCGCGTTACCGCTGAGTTTGATGGTGACAACGTCAGCGAGGATGAGCTAGTGCAAGCGATTACCGGAATGGGTAAGCAGGCGCAGGCGAGTTAGTTCGCCGCGTAGCGACTGGTGCGCTCTGACAAGAGCGCATAAAGACCACTTCAAACGTAGAGGGAATGTTCCATGCAACCTTTTGTTTATGATGGCCTGCCATCCCGCGTGGTGTTTGGCCGTGGCACTCTCTTGCAACTAAGTGAAGAACTAGCGCATCTCGGCTGTTCGCGCGCTCTGGTGTTAGCAACACCCCAGCAGCACGAGCAGGCAAGCCGTGTACTAGAGCAGCTGGGTGAAAAGGGTGCTGGCATTTACGCTGACGCCGTCATGCATACGCCGGTGGAGGTGACCGAGCGCGCCTTGCAAGTGGTGAAAGAGCTTAACGTGGATTGCACGGTTTCCATTGGTGGTGGATCGACCATTGGATTGGGTAAAGCCATTGCATTGCGCACTGGCTTGCCTCAAATCGCTATTCCCACCACCTATGCCGGCTCCGAAATGACGCCGATCTTGGGGGAGACCCGCGATGGTATCAAGACCACTCAACGCACCCTGGATGTCTTGCCGGAAACAGTAATTTATGACGTTGATCTTACCTTAACGCTACCCGCAGTGATGTCGGGGACGAGTGGTATTAACGCGATTGCCCATGCGGTAGAAGCGCTTTATGCCCGGGACTGCAATCCGGTGATCACGCTGATGGCAGAGGAGGGCATCGCGGCGTTGGCGAGGAGTCTGCCCGTGATTGCCAGCGACACTACCAATACTGAAGCTCGCTCTGATGCACTGTATGGCGCTTGGCTGTGCGGTACTTGCCTTGGGTCGGTAGGCATGTCTTTGCATCACAAGCTTTGTCATACCTTAGGTGGCTCCTTCAACTTGCCCCATGCAGAAACGCACACCATTGTGCTACCTCATGCGCTGGCTTATAACGCGCCTGCTGTGCCTGAGGCGATGGCCCGCATTAGTCGTGCGCTAGGTTGTGAAGATGCGGCGGCGGGTCTTTACGACCTGGGACGGGCCGTCGGTGCGCCGAGTGCGCTCTCCGAATTAGGGTTTAGTGTGGAAGATGTTGAGCGGGCCACTGAAATTGCTACTCGCAACCCTTACTGGAATCCACGTGACGTCGAGGCCAAAGGGATCCACCGCTTGTTAAGTGATGCCCAGTCGGGGCATCGGCCGCAAACAGATAGTGGGGGTGTGCAATGAACACACTGTTTGTCAACGCCACTATCGTTACCATGGATCCTAAGTTAGGTAATCTAAGCGACGGCCAGGTACTGGTTGAGGATGATCGTATTGTCGCGGTGGGCCATGAACTGACAGATGACTCTAAGGCACAAAACGCCGAGGTCATTGACTGTGGCGGAGGCATCCTTATTCCTGGGCTGGTGAATGCCCATATGCATACCTGGCAGACCGGACTACGTGGCGTTGCCGCTAACTGGACGCTGCTTGAGTATTTCAGCCACGTGCATCGTGGATTGGCAGCACTATTCACGCCGAATGATATTTACATTGCAACCCGCATGGGTGCGATTAATCAGCTTAATTGCGGTACCACCACGCTGGGTGACTGGTGCCATAACAACCCCACCCCCGAACACACAGACGCTGCCGTTTGGGGATTAAAGGAATCTGGAATTCGGGCGCTGTTTATGCATGGCTCGCCCAAACCCGACCCCAAACCAGGTCAGCCGCACTTTAGTGAAATCCCACACCCGCGCCATGAAATCGAGCGGCTGCTGGGGGGCGAGCTGTCTGACCCTGAGGGCCTGATTACCCTGGGGATGGCTATTCTTGGGCCTCATTACTCAACCCTGGACGTCACCCTGCGAGACTTTGCCTTGGCCAAGGAGTTTGGCCTGGTTGCGTCGATGCATCAGGGCGGCGGCGAAGCCGTGGCACCCGGCGCCTGGGACGAGGTGGAAGCACGCGGTTTGCTGGGGCCAGACATCAACATTGTTCATGGCCAGAGCCTGGACGATGGCCAGATGTCTCGGTTCTGCGCCAGCGGCGTGACGTTTTCGGTGGCACCGGAAAATGAGATGACCCAAGGTCACGGTTTTCCGGTGACCGGACTGGTTCGGCAGCACGGCGGCGTGGTCTCGCTGGGGGTTGACCTTGAGTCCGTCCTGTCTGGTGACATGTTCAGCGTAGCCCGTGCCGCCCTGGGGATGCAGCGCGCCCTGGATAATGATGCCTCGCGCCGTGAGCAGGGCAAGATCCCCGACACCTCGACCATTACCACCCGTGAAGCGCTGGGCTGGATCACCCTGGATGGGGCAAAAGCCCTCGGGCTTGGCGACCGCATTGGCAGCCTAACCCCAGGCAAACAGGCTGACTTGGTGCTGTTGGATAGCAACCAGCTCAATATGCAGCCTGTGAACGACCCCGTTTCTACGGTCATTATGCAAACCAGCCTTGCCAACGTCGACAGCGTCATGGTGGCGGGGCAGTTCAAAAAACGCGGCGGCCGTCTGCTGATAGAGACCGAACAGGGAATTGCTGAGCTTGCCAAGTCTGGCCACCGAATTTACGCCGAATTGCTGGCGCGTGAAGCGCAATGGACACAGGAGGCAACCTCATGACAACTAATTCTACGACGCACCATTCGACCCCGAAAGTGGCTTGGGTCGGTTTGGGTAAGTTGGGCTTACCTATGGCCGCCAGGATTATTCAATCAGGGACTGCCGTTCAAGGGTTTGATCTTTCAGCTGAACGCCTCGCCCTCGCTGAAAAAATAGGGATTACGCCCCATCAACAGCTGGCCAGTGCAGTGGCTGACTGCGGCTTGGTGTTTGTTTCTATCCCTGATGACCGTGCGTTGATTAATCTTTGCCTAACGTCGGGTGAGCTGGTACGTCACATGATGCACGGCAGTATCTTGATCGAGACGAGCACGGTGAGTGTTGACGCCTCGGCCCGCGTCGCTGAAGCGGCAAAGACTCAGGGTATTAAATATCTGCGCAGCCCCGTCTCAGGCAATCCAGTGGCAGCAGAGGCTGGCACGCTATCAGCGATGGTGTCTGGTCCACGCGAAGCACTGGCAACGGCAAAACCCGTGTTTGATGCCTTTACCAAGGCGCAGTATTGGCTGGGCGATGAAGAGCAGGCCCGAGTGGCCAAACTGGCGATCAACCTGATGATTGCCGTGAGTGCCGGAATGATGAGTGAGGCGCTGACGCTGGCGCGTAAAGGCAACATAGAATGGAACGCTATGTTAGAGCTTATCTCTGACAGTGCGGTGGGTTCACCGATGGTGAAGTACAAGGTGCCACCGCTTTCTCAACGCGACTTTACGTCGACGTTCTCCGCCGCCCAGATGGCCAAAGATCTAGATCTCATTCTCGATTGTGCCCATGGCTCAGGGGTATCAACGCCACTGGCAGCGCAAATGCGAGAGGCCTATACCGCGCTCATCGCAACAGGTCACGGCGATGATGACTATATTGCCACCGTACATCATACCGAGCGCCTTTCAGGGTTAGGTGAACCTACGCCAGCTCAGCAGAGAGGGCAAACACATGCGTAACTTAACAACCGACAACATAACCGCAGCGGTGATTGACGAATTTTCCAGCTGCAATGATGAACGGCTTAAAACGCTGCTTAATGGCTTGGTAGAACACTTGCATGCCTATTTGCGCGAGGTGAAGCCTACTGAGAAGGAGTGGACTCAGGCAATTGAATTTCTCACCCGTGCGGGGCAAATGTGTGATGACGAACGCCAGGAGTTCATCCTGCTGTCTGACACCCTTGGGGTGACCATGCTAGTAGATGCCATTAACCACGCAAGCAGTGATCCCAAGATTACCGAAAGCACGGTGTTGGGCCCTTTTTATGTTGAAAACCCTCCCCAAGCAAACCAAGGCGACGCCATTAACTGGGGCGTGGAAGGTGAGCCGTTATTCATCGAGGGCAACGTGCATGATGCCCAGGGCAAGCCTTTGGCCAATGTCACCATTGATGTTTGGCAGTCCGACAGTGAAGGCTTTTATGACGTCCAGAAGCCTGAGCTTGAAAGTGCGTCACTGCGCGCTCGCTTTCACACTGACAGCCAGGGCCATTACGCTTTCTGGACGGTGACGCCCTCGCCTTATCCGATTCCAACTGACGGGCCCGTCGGCAAAATGCTCGAAATCACTGGGCGTCATCCTTATCGGCCTGCCCATGTGCATTTCATGTTGATGGCACCGGGGTACGAAACGCTGGTCACCCAAATCTTTGCTGAGAACGATCCCTACCTCGATTCTGATGCAGTATTTGGCGTGAAAGATTCACTGGTCAAGGAGTTTGTTCAGCAGCCAGCAGGGCTGGCACCTGATGGTCGGCAGATGGAAACGCCTTACCGCTACTTTCACTACGACTTCGGCTTAAAGACGGCCTGAATGTCACACCCTGAATGACTGGCTCGTACTGAGTTGGTGATCCCGAAAGAGGAAATGATATGAGTAAAATTGATCAAAACGCGATTGCGACGTTATTCACTGAAGCACGTACCCACAACGTCTGGCAGGACCGTGAGGTAAGCGAGGAAACCCTGCGTGAACTCTACGAGGTGATGCATTTTGGCCCGACCTCTATGAACTGCCAGCCAGCGCGCATTATCTTCCTCACCACAGATGAAGCAAAAGAGCGTCTGAAACCAGCATTGTTGCCGGGCAACCAGGAAAAAACCATGAAGGCGCCTGTTGTTGCTGTACTCGGTTTCGACACCGAGTTCTATGAACACTTACCGCGTATGTTTGCCCATAACAAAGATGCTAAATCGCTGTTCGAGGGCAAGCCGGACTTTATTAACTCCACAGCGTTCCGCAATAGCTCCATTCAGGGCGGTTATCTCATTTTAGCGGCGCGCGCACTTGGCCTGGATGCTGGCCCGATGTCTGGCTTCAACAATGCGGCCGTGGATGAAGAGTTCTTCCCGGATGGCAAGGTGAAGAGCAATTTTCTGTGTAATTTAGGCTATGGCGATGCTAGCGCATTATTCCCTCGTGGCGATCGCTTCTCCTTCGATGAAGTGTGCAAAGTCCTATAAAAAAGTCCTATGAAAAGCGCATAACTAACGCTTGCATGCTGACCCAACGAAAGGGGGCCGTGACTGTCATGGCCCCCTTTTCGCTCTTGTCGAGAGGGGCCGCGGCTCACTATTAATGAGGCTTTGAAATGGTTGTTGACTGGGTATTCGTGGCGCTAATGATTATTGCGGTGCTGCTCACTGGTATTTCCAAGTCAGGGTTTGCGGGTGGAGTGGGTGTTGTGGCCGTGCCGTTGATCTCACTAAAGGCGAGCCCAACATTTGCGGTGGCGGTGATGCTGCCGCTGTTGATCGTAATGGATGTTTTTAGCCTGAAAGCGTGGTGGCGACAGCGAGTTGATCGTTTATTGTGGCTGATGTTTCCACCTGCAGTGCTGGGTGTTGGGATAGGCTATTTCACCTATGGCTGGTTTGATGAAGCTCTATTGAAACTACTGTTGGGTATTTTTTCAGTGCTGTTTGGCCTCTGGGGATTATTTAAGCCGCTGCGCGGAAAGCGGCTGCCTAGCTGGGTTGGGCGTCTGTGCGGTGGGGTGGCAGGGTTTACTAGTTTTATTGCCCACACAGGTGGACCACCGCTAAACTTTTACTTGTTGCAATGCCAACTGACGAAACAGCAATTTTTAGGGACGGCTGTGGTCTTTCTGGCAATTACCAACCTGGTGAAGCTGGTGCCTTATACTCTGCTGGGCTTGGTGAGTATCGATAACCTGACAATAGCGCTATTACTGATGCCAGTTGCGTGGTTAGGTGTCAGGTTGGGGTTGATTATTCAGAAACGCGTTGATGGTGAGCTGTTTTTTCGAGTGATACTTTGCCTACTGATCTTGCTAGGTATTCGGTTAATCATGGATGGTATCGGCTGATGCTTGAGTGCTTCACACAGCGGCCTACCTTTAAAAAGTACGTATCACTACTTCGTGAGTCTTATGGCTTTATGATGCCTGGAGGTTGTCATGAGAGACGGTCTTGCGGAGATAAATGAGGCTCATCCAGAGGGGCCTTACGATAAGCTATCGCAAATGCCTTCCTCGAAAATTTCTAATACAGAGTTTGCTCGCTTTATCGATTTCATTGAAAAGTTTGAAGATGAAACTGAAGGCACGCTCTCCATGGCACTGGGCTATCGTGAAATGCGCATGCTACTGCACGTCATGCGAAACCACCTTGCGGGTCGATTAACCACCCCAACGTCGCTGGCAGATGCGTCTGGCCTCACCTATGGGACGGCAAAGCGGGGTATCGAGAGCATTATGCAGCGTGGGCTACTCATCTCACGCCCACGTACTAAGTCGGGCAAGACGGTTTCGTTGCATCCGTCCCCTCAAATGATTCACGAGTGGGAAAGCTACGCTGAGCGAATTAAAGGGCTCCTTGGGCCGTTGTTCGGTATAGACCCGTCCTCGCAAACGGCCAATAAGATCTCCTTGTGGGCGCCGTCCACAGAGCGGGTGATATCAACACCAGCGGTACTGTCTGCAAGGCTTGAACTGAAGGGCGGGTTACGCGTTTTAGCCCACGCTGACCCAACGTTTATGGCCATGCACAACCTTAAGCGTCAGTTGGAGTCGATTTTTGGGTTGGAGATTCGCAATAAGGCACGGTCTATTGACAACCTGCTGGATGACATCCTCGTTAATGCCCGTTTGGTGAAGTCGCGTTATGACGTTGTCGCCTGTGACCTGCCCTGGTTTGGTGAATTGGCCGCCAGTGGTGTGCTGAGGCCACTCGACACGTTAATCCAACGCGACAATTATGACCTTTCTGATTTCCATCCCATGGCTATCCAGAGCTCGGGATATGCTGGCAGTCAGTACGGTATCCCGGTGCAAACCACTCCGGAATTACTTTGCTATCGCCAGGATATTTTCGAAGCGGCACAGTTAACGCCTCCCACTACGACGGAAGCGCTGGTTAAAGTGGCCAGAAAATTACATGACCCGGCCAAGGGGCGGTACGGCATTGCCTGGAACGCGGCCAGAGGGACGCCCCTTGGGCATACCTTTAGTTTCCTAATGGCAAAGTTCGGCCAGCCGCTGCTTAATCTACCTAGCGGCCAGGGCGGTTATGACTTTCAGCAAGCCACAGGTGAGCAGTTGCGACCGATGTTTCAATCTGATGCCGCTTATAGGGCCTGCGAATATATGTTGGATATTTTGAAATATTCGCCGCCGAATATACTCAGTATGTCCTGGTACGAGCGCGCCCAGTCTTATGCATCGGGCGAGGCCTGTATGGCCTACTGCTATACGCTCCTCGCCCCGCTATTTGAGTTAGATCGGCACTCACCTGCGTATGGTAATACCGGCTATCTTCCCCATCCGGTTGGCAATCATGGTCGCGCCATAACTCCGATCGGTGGTTATGCCCTCGCAATTCCCGCGAACTTAGCACCAGAGCGTGTTGAAGCCGTATGGACGGCACTAAGGCACCTGACTTCAGCCAACATGTCCAAACTTTACATTATGAACGGTAGCCTGGTAACGCCTCGTTTCAGTGTTAGTCAGGATCCAGAAGTATCGGCATTATCGCCCCTGATCAAGATTGTCGATGATATGGCAAAAAAGGACATTTTACAGGCATGGCCACGTCCGCCCGTGCTTGGGATTACAGAGGTCATCAGCATTGCGGGAAACGAGATATTTGAAGTGCTGAATGGACGGCGCTCGATCAAAAAAGCGCTTTCTATGGCTCAAGAGCGGGCCGACAAAGTGATGCGTGAAAAGGGACATTATTAGTTAGGCGTTAGGAGAGAGGCGTAGCCCCATGCCTGAGAGGCAGGCATGGGGCGTTTTGCTCACTTACTGCATGATCATACCGCCATCAATCATCAGCAGCTGACCGGTCATGTAGTCAGATTCAGCGCTGGCCAGGAAAGAGGCGGTGCCAACCACATCTTCAGGGTAGGAATAACGCTTCATTAGAATCATCTTTTCAGCAAGCTCGTCCATAGACTGGCCCTGCTTAGCGAATTTACCGATGCTGACCAAGTCTTTATCGAGCTGCTCCCACAGTTCAGTGCGCACTACACCAGGGCCGTAGCCATTGACGGTAATATTGTGTTCCACAAGTGCCTTGGCTCCGCCGTTAATCATGGCCAGCACAGCGTGCTTGCTGCAAGAGTAGGGCACAACATCGTCAAAAGCCTGGCGAGACAGAATCGAGCCAACGTTGATGATTTTATAAGGGCCGTTTTCTTTGCCCTGGTTAATCATCTGCTTGGCCGCTTCCTGCATGCCGAGTAGGCAGCCCAGCGCGTTAACGTCCATTATCTGGTGCCAGTTTTCCTCAGTGATATCAAGGAACATCATTGGCTTGTTGATGCCCGCATTATTGACCATTACGTTCAAGCTGCCAAAGGCGTCGACAGTGGCTTTCACCGCAGCCTGAACTTCAGCGCGATCAGTGACATTAAGTTTGACCGCAATGGCATCGCCGCCGTTTGCTTTAATACGTGCCGCTACTTCTTTGCACCCTTCAATGTTGATATCCGCTACGCAAACCTTCGCCCCTTGTGCAGCATAGTGTTCGGCTACGGCAGCACCCATACCGCGTGCGGCGCCAGTAATTAAGCAATTTTTACCGTTGAGTCGAGTGTTGTCCATGAGGTTACCTTGTAAGTTTTGTTTTGGTTCAGTCCACGCTTAAAACGTTGATTCAGGAGGTTTGAAGCATGAAACCTTCGTTAACAAGGGGTTTAATCCTTTATTCATCAATGCGAATGACAGATTTTCTTTACCTTGTGTTGTCATATTTTCGGTACGTCATCTTCGCAATGACAGGGCGGTCTTTTGCTATTATGACCAAATTGGACTTTTCAGCAGGTGCTGCGTTATGGAAACAGAAGCAGTTAGCGTTTGATGACAACTTCAGGCTTTAAGTTAGCTAGCAGCATTTCTTGATTTTAAGTTATTGTTCGCTTCAAGCTCCTCTCTATCTTTAAAAGCGAGTTTGTTACTTATAAATCCATAGTTTTTTTATCAATACATAAAACATATGTTAATGATAATAAAAAGTGGTTTCCATGAAGTGGCTAGGCACAACGTTTTCAATTATATCGACATGTTTTAAGAGCCAAAGCATCGATACAGCACAAGAGATAACTTGTCGCCGGTTGAGTATGAAAGGCGTTACTTTAAAAGTCTAACGGGTGTCTAGAATATCCGGGACGACTCAGGATTTATGAGCTAAGCCACCTTCCTTATGCGATTTATTTCCGATTTAGTCACTTAAATATTTTACTTAATAGATATCATCCTAAGTCGTAAAGCATTGCCAATAACGCTGACTGAAGAGAGTGACATCGCCGCTGCAGCGATAATCGGTGATAACAGCATACCGGTGAAGGGGTACAAAATCCCTGCGGCAATGGGAATGCCCGCCGCGTTGTAAGCAAAGGCAAAATACAGGTTTTGACGGATGTTGCGCATGGTGGCTTTTGAGAGCTTGTGCGCCGTGGCAATGCCGGTAAGGTCGCCACGCAGTAGGGTGACCCCAGCGCTTTCTATTGCCACATCGGTGCCGGTTCCCATGGCAATGCCGACATCCGCTGTTGCCAGCGCGGGTGCATCATTCACGCCGTCACCGGCCATGACAACAATGCGCCCTTCATCGCGGAGCCGCTGAATCACACGGCCCTTGTCTTCTGGAAGCACTTCAGCTTCGACCTCATCAATGCCAAGCCGACGCGCCACAGCATCGGCGGAGGTACGGTTATCGCCTGTCAGCATCACCACTCGAATGCCGTCAGCCTGTAGCGAACGGATGGCATCTTCAGTGGTTTCCTTGACCGGATCGGCAATGGCGAGCAGCCCAGCCAAATTCCCGTCGATACTTACAAAGATGACCGTAGCACCGTCACTGCGCAATTGATCGGCATGTGTGTCTTGAGACCGGGTGTTAACGTCTTCGCTTTCCATCAATAACCGGTTCCCCAGGGCGATACGCTTGCCATCTATCTGGCCTATAACGCCCATGCCGTTGGGGGCCTCGAAGTCCAACACTTCTGTTAATTTTACCTGTGCCTCTTTAGCCTTTTCGACTATCGCATGGGCCAAGGGGTGCTCGCTGCTTCGCTCTAGACTAGCGGCTAAGCGCAAAAGCTCTGATTCAGCAATGCCCTCAGTGAGAATCAACTCGGTCACTCGTGGTTTGCCTTCGGTCAGCGTGCCGGTTTTGTCGACGACGACGGTGTCTACCTTCTCTAGACGTTCAAGAGCTTCGGCGTCGCGGATCAACACGCCTAACTGGGCACCGCGCCCTACACCCACCATAATCGACATGGGGGTAGCGAGACCTAGCGCGCACGGGCAGGCAATGATCAGAACACTAACCGCCGCAATCAGGCCAAACGCCATCGGCGGGGTAGGGCCCCATACTGACCAGGCGATGAAAGCCACAACGGCAATAACAATAACGACGGGTACAAAGATACTAGCGACTTTGTCGGCAAGCCCTTGAATGGGTGCGCGGCTACGCTGGGCGCTGGCGACCATTTGCACAATTTGCGACAGCATGGTGTCCTGGCCCACCTTGTCAGCGCGCATGACAAATGATCCTTGACCATTGATACTGCCGCCAATGACGCCATCGCCAACTTCTTTTTTCACCGCTAGCGGTTCGCCGGTAACCATGGATTCGTCAACGTTGGAACTACCTTCCACCACTTCGCCGTCTAGTGGCACCTTATCGCCTGGGCGCACTCGGAGACGATCCCCAACCTGAACCTGATCAAGGGAGATATCTTCCTCATTGCCCTGATCATCAAGGCGTCGAGCGGTAGCGGGCGCTAGGTCAAGCAGAGCACGAATAGCGCCAGAGGTTTTTTCACGAGCGCGTAGCTCTAATACCTGTCCCAGTAGAACTAAAACGACAATCACTGCTGCTGCTTCGAAATAAACGGCCACCGAGCCATCGGCTTGACGGAAGGTGTCGGGAAAGATGTCCGGTGCGAGGGTGGCCAGCAAACTGTAGATCAGCGCGGTGCCGGTACCTATCGCGATTAGCGTGAACATATTAAGGCTGCGACGGACTAGCGAGCGCCATCCGCGTACAAAGAATGGCCAACCTGCCCAGACGACTACCGGCGTTGCCAGCAGCAGTTGAATCCAGTTAGAGGTTTGCTGGGAAATAAAATGTATAAGGCCAAACGCGTGCCCACCCATTTCTAGGGCAAATACGGGTAGGGTCAGTACCAGGCCGATCCAGAAACGCCGGGTCATGTCCTTGAGTTCGTCCGAAGGACCAGTGTCCGCAGAGACGGTCTCAGGTTCCAACGCCATACCACAGATTGGGCAGTCGCCTGGGCCTTCTCGTCGAACTTCTGGGTGCATCGGGCAAGTATAAATAGATCCTGAGGGTACTGGCGCTTGTGGTTGTTTGCTTGGCTCAAGATACTTGTCAGGCTTGGAAACAAATTTATCCTGACACTTTTCTGAGCAGAAGTACCACGTCTTACCCGCGTGATTGGCACGGTGGTGAGTAGCATGAGGATCAACGTCCATACCGCAAACAGGATCTTTTACCTTTGTCTCGGTATAGTCTTCAGACATCGTTCATTCTCCCCGTTTGGCGAACAAGGCGCATGGCTTCGTGCTCTTCAAGAGCTAAAAGAGACTCTAGGAGCTCTTTAGCTTCTGGAATATCCGCTTTGCCAACGAGGGTTCGATAAAGGTTTATCGTTTGCTCATGGAAATCAAAAACCTCTCGGCAAATGTCGTCAACACTTAGCGTAGAGTAGGGAGCATCGCAGGTACGATGCGTACGGATAGGTTTATGCTCCAAATAGTCATAAACGTAGGTTTTTAATGCTTTTGCGTCAGCAGTCTGTTCAAAGCGCTCCACAACGCGCTGCATTTCCGCTTCCTGTGCAGCTAAGTAATTGAGCAACATGCGAGCGCGCTCTTCTTCGTGTATATCGGCGCAATGAGCAAGGCAAGCTGCAAGATGCTTGTGTAACTGACGGGTCCAATCGATTAACTCACCAAAGGTTCTAACGTCCATTGGGTACCTCCTATAACGCTGTTAACGTTAATGAGTGTGAGAGTGCTCGCTATCGTTTGAAGTTTCGCGTTTGGATAGGAAAATCCACTCGCCGAGTAAAAGAGTGACCATCACTATGCTGGCAACGATGAGCACTAACGGGTCAGAGGTGGCTTTTACCCAAACAAAGCCGATTAACACAACGGCATCCAGCAATATGGCAATGCCAGGAATGAAAGGATTAGCCCCCACACTGTCTTTCAGGTGGCGAAGCACGCCCCAGTGAATGGCCATATCCATGATCAGGTAGAAAATGATGCCTAATGCTGCTATACGGCTCAGGTCAAAAAAAGCGGTGAGCACTAAACCAAACACGATGGTGTAAACCAGCGTGTGCTTTTGCACACTTCCTGGCATATGGAAATGCCGATGGGGAACCAATTTCATTTCTGTCAGCATGGCGAGCATGCGTGAAACGGCAAAGACGCTGGCGATGATACCGCCTGCCGTTGCTAGCATGGCGAGAATAACGGTAAACGCAACGGCTGCTTCACCCAGTGCGGGACGGGCAGCGGCGGCCAGGGAGTAGTCCTGGGTTTCGATAATTTCAGGCAAAGATAGGTTGCTGGCAACGGCAAAACCGACCAGTGCATAGATCACCACGCATAGCGCAATAGAAATCGAGATAGCTCTGCCAAGATTTCGCTTAGGATCTTTAAGCTCCGAACCACTATTGGTAATCGTCGTGAAGCCTTTAAATGCCAGTATGCCAAGTGCCGTTGCACCTAAAAAGCCCGCTATTGTAGGCGTTGGTGCGTCGTTGCCAGAGCCCATTTCGATGGAGTCGGCAATAAACACGCCCACAATACCAAACACGACAATGCCGCCTATTTTGATAAACCCAAGCACCGAGGCGACGGTCTCGATCAAGCGGTTGGCGGATAAATTGATCACAAAGGCTATTAGCAGTAAGCCAACCCCGAGCAGGGGCACAAATAGCGAACGATCCCCCAGGTCAAACAACTCAAGCGTATAGGAGCCAAACGTTCTCGCCAGAAAACTCTGTGCGATCACCATGGAAAAATACATCAGAAGGGCATGAAAGGCGGTGGGAAGCGTCGGGCCATACGCTTTCTGTAAATACATGCCAATGCCACCTGCCGAAGGGAAGGTATTGGACATTTTAACGTAAGAGTAAGCGCTGAAAGCGACAATGACGGCAGCGGCCAGAAAGGCCAGGGGGAATAGCCGGCCAGTCATTTCGGCCATTTGGCCGGTTAGCGCAAAGATACCGGCGCCAATCATTACGCCGGTGCCTAATGCCACCGCCCCAACCAACGAAAGACTGTTTTCTTTATATTGTGGCGTTCTATCCTGCTCAGCCATATAAATTACTCCTAGCATGGATGACTTGTTTGAACGCAACCTGATCAAGTGCTTCGGAAAAAGTAGGCAATAATTATCCAAGCGGCATCCACAGTCCCATTCCCATCATCACTAGGTTTTCGGTAAGTGATACAAAGCCTAATGGAACATTGCTGTTGCCACCGACACAGGCGCACATGAGTTCACGTTTATCGATGTATATCGCTTTAAAAATTGCTTACCTATCAGCCTAGAACCTATGTGCCGCCTTTAGGTCAAATATGTTCATGGAAGACATTTTCATCTGCCTCCCAACCCGTCTTGGTGTCTGGCGATGACACGACGATTTAACAAAAAAACGCCACCTTCCGGTGGCGCGAGTTATTAAGTGTTTAACGGTTTAAAACATTAACCTGACGCCCGCAACCACGCCGGTGTCTTCGCTACTCTCTCCACTTGCACGAGAAAGGTCGGCGGTATCGCCATACTCTTTTACCCAGTAAGCGCCTACATAAGGAGCGAAGCGGCGGGTCACCTCGTAACCGAGGCGCATACCCAAACGTACGGAGTTTAGCCCTTGGCCCACACCAAACTGCTCGACTTCGCTGGCAGCAACGGCAATTTCAGTACGTGGCTGCAGATAAAGGCGTTGTGTCAGGCGCAGGTCGTATTCGCCCTCAAAACTGGCGGCCAGGTCGCCGTCATCGCTCAGTTGTAGGGCGACATCGGTTTCGATGCCGTAAGGCATCACGCCTTGCAGGCCCATCACGCCATAGGTTCGCTCGGCGTGGTCATTGGAAAATACGCCACCCTGGTAACCCACGCCACCCTGTAGCTCCCAAAAGTCGGCAACTAGGCGACTGTAGAGCAGCTCAAGGGATTCGAACTCTGCATCTTCACCATCGCCCTGGACGTTCTCGCCTTCTGACTTGAGGTACACGCGGTTAATATCGCCGCCGTACCAGCCCTGAAAGTCCCACACAACGGCCTCTTCGCCGTTATCGGGTACGCTATATTCAAGGCGATCAAAGAGTGCCATACCCATATTGTGTTCCATCATCGGGGCTGGCCAATCTTTCGGAGCGTCGTAACCATCCTCCGCATGCGCAGCGGTGATCATGAAAAACGCTACGCTAATGCCAGTAAAGTTGAGCTTGGCTTTCATACTGCCTCCTTAAGAAACCTGAACAACGCGGAACATGCCGGCATCCATGTGATAAAGCAGATGGCAATGGAAGGCCCAACTGCCTTCCGCGTCTGCCGTAATCAGTGCCGAAACGCGCTCGCCAGGCTTAACGTTCAGGGTATGCTTACGGGGAATCAGCTCACCCTGGCCGTTTTCCAGCTCCATCCACATGCCATGCAGGTGAATGGGGTGTTCCATCATGGTGTCGTTGACCAGAATCAAACGAAGCCGCTCGTCCTTCTCGAAGTGTATCGGCCCGGTCACCTCGCTGAATTTCTTACCGTCGAACGACCACATGTAGCGTTCCATATTGCCGGTGAGGTGCAGTTCAAGCTCGCGTCCAGGCTCGCGGCGGTCGGGCCAAGGAGTAAAGGCCTTTAAGTCTCGGTAAACCAGTACACGACGCTCGTTGGGATCAATGCCTATGCCTGCTTGGCCATAGCGCGAGCCGGGCTGGGCTTCGCCAGCTGACAACATGCCGCTTGCGAGTGTATTGTGCTGCTCCCCGGTCATGCCTGTGGAGTGGTCCATGCCACTCATATCCGATGTGGCTGAATGATCCATGCCCTCCATATTGGAATGATCCATGCCTTCCATACTGGACATACCCGAGTGATCCATTCCTGGCATGTTGGACATGTCCGAATGATCCATACCGCCCATGCTGTGAGCGCCCATGGCTTCCATACCGCGGTCGGCAATCTGACGGCGATCAGGAATCTCCGCCTGCATGCCTTCGCGTGGGGCTAACGTGGCGCGGGCATAGCCGCTGCGATCCATGGATTCGGCGAAGATGGTGTAGGCTTGATCGTCTTCGGGTGACACCAAGACATCGTAGGTTTCTGCAACGCCGATACGAAATTCATCCACCGGTACGGGTTGTACCGGCTGGCCGTCGGCGGCCACTACGGTCATTTTGAGACCAGGGATGCGTACATCGAAGTAGGACATAGCGGAGCCGTTGATCACCCTCAGCCGCACACGTTCACCCGGCTTGAACAGGGCGTTCCAGTTCTCCTCAGGGGAGTGGCCGTTGAGCAAGTAGGTATAAGTGCTACCAGTGACGTCCGCGATATCCCGCGAACTCATGCGCATTTTGGCCCACATGCTGCGGATCTCAGCGGTGGGAGCCAAGCCGTTATGCCGCACATCGGCAAAGAAATCGGCAATAGTGCGTTCCTGGAAGTTGTAGTACCCCTCCATGGTTTTCAGATTGCGAAAAACCGACGTGGGGTCTTCAAACGTCCAGTCCGTCAGCAACAGCACGTGTTCACGGTCGTAGCGGAACGGTTCGCGCTCGGCGGCATCGATAATTAGCGGCCCCACGTGACCTAGCTGCTCCTGCATGCCTGAGTGGCTGTGGTACCAGTAAGTGCCATTCTGGCGCACGGGGAAGCGATAGGTGAAGGTTTCGCCTGGCGCGATACCAGCAAAGCTGACCCCTGGAACTCCATCCATTCCGGGGGGCAAAATCAAGCCGTGCCAGTGAATTGAGGTGGACTCATCAAGCAGATTGGTGACGCGCAACACTGCGTCCTGACCTTCCGTCAGGCGAATCAACGGGCCGGGGCTGGTGCCGTTGATGCTAAAAGCGCTAGCCTCCTGACCATCAATCGGAATGGATTCTCGGCGGATGGCTAACGATATCTCCGGGCCTTCTTCAACGCCCTTGGAATAGACGTTTGTTCGCCCCCAGGGGTTGGCCCACGCGGGGCTTAAACCCATGGCAGCAGCAGACCCCAACCCCAATGCTGCACTACCTTTCAATACCTGACGGCGTGAAAGAGGGCGAGTCATAATGTTCGAACGCGTCATCTAAAACTCCCAACGGTGATGAATTTCGCCATTTTGAGGGAGTAAGCTGAATCAACGCTGAAAAGCCGCTACGATGGGTTAATGCCCGTCAATGGCAGGGTGGTAATTACCCGCAGGCCACCTAGCGAGCTGCGCTCAAATTGGCAGTGTCCGTTATAGCGAGCCACCAACTGAGCCAAAATGGAAAGTCCCAGGCCGTAGCCAGGATAGCGCTCATCCAGGCGGATACCACGCTCGCCCAGGCGGACCATATCTCTTTCAGCAACGCCGGGGCCGTCGTCATCAATCATTAGATGAATGGCTTGCTCAGAAGTGCTGATATAGCAACGGATCTCACTGGTGGCCCACTTGCCGGCATTATCCAGCACAATACCCAGCATCTCAGCGAAATCATGGGCATCGATAGGCACCTGGTCACGCTGATTAGTCGCCAGCGTTAGCTCGAACGATTGCTTAGGGTAGAGACTACAAAACATATCCCTCAGACGCTGGCTGTCGCGTTTGAGGTGGGTCATGCGCCCCGCATTGGGACCAGCGATACGCGCACGGCGTAGCTCGGCATCCAATTGTGCGTTGATATCTTCTATTCGCATTAGCAGCTTAAGGCGGCGGTTATCATCAATGGGTCTGTTGCCTCTTAACACCTGGGTGATCGCAGCCAGTGGGGTTTTGAGAGCATGAGAGAGGTTGGCCACGGATTCCCGGGAGCGCTGTAACCGCAGGTCAATGTCATCCATAAAACGATTGAGCTGTGCAACTAGACCATCAAGCTCGGCGGGAGCAACTAGGGAAAGCCGTTGACGTCCACCAGCCTGCAGTTCTTCAAGCTGTTGGCGCAGCTGTATTAGCGGTTTCAGTGCCCTATTAACAGCTAGCATATTGAGTGCGACCAGCATCGCGAGCAGGCCTGCAGCAATACCACCGACCCACCAGTGCAGAGTGGCTAGTCCTTTCTTTACTTGAGAAAAATCTTCTCCAATTAGCAAAGCGCCTGTGGTGCCTCGCCACTCGAAGTGTTGACGATATACCAACAAGTGGCGCTCGCCGTGTTTCACCTCGATCAGTGCATCTCCCTTTTCGTTGAGTAGCGAGGAAAGTTGACGCTGCCATTCTGAGTCTGAAGCGGTGATCTCACCATTGATTCGCAGCACGTAAAGGTGATGGAAAATCTGGTAACTTTGACTTGCCGATGTGAGGGAAGAGGGTATCGCCAACTGGTCATTTTCTAACTGGAATACTGCATGTACGGCTTCACGCTTGAGGCGCTCACCGAGAAAATCCTCAGCAAGCTTTTGCAGAAATACGCCGTGCAGTAACCATGTCAAGCCAACAACCAGCACCGCGACTCCGCCCAGCCAAGCTAAAAGACGAAACCGTAAGCTGCGTTGATCAACGTGAAACAAAGGTGTACCCCTGGCCTCGGCGAGTCTGGATGATCGATTTGCCAAGATAACGGCGCAGACGCGCGACGTATACCTCAACAAGATTAGGTGCGGCGGCGTCTTGCTGCAACGCGTAAAGCTGTTCCAGCAGTCGCTCCTTGGAATGAATGCGGTCGGGATGAAGCATTAGGTAACGCAGTAGTCGAAACTCTGTGGCAGTCAGCGAACGCCAGGCTGATTCTTCGCTGCAAACTCGTTGGCTCGCTTCATCCAAGGATACCCCGTTGAGCGAGATGACTTGGGATAATTGACCTGAGCGCCTACGCAGTAGTGCCTTTAGGCGCGCCATTAGTTCAGCTTCATGAAAGGGTTTAGTAAGGTAGTCGTCAGCACCGGTTTCCAAGCCGACTACCTTGTCTTCCCAAGTATCTCGCGCGGTGAGTATCAAAACAGGCGTAGTACGTTTTTGTTTACGCCACTGCGTGAGGAGTTCCAACCCCGAACCATCGGGTAAACCAATATCTAGAATGACAAGCTCGTACTCCTCGGTTGCCATGAACGACGTAGCCGACTTAACAGTGTCGGCTACGTCGACGAGGTAACCGTTGTCTTTGAGACTTTCAGCCAAGCTCTCGGCTAACAGGTCATCATCTTCCAGAAGCAACAGTTTCATAAGCTGATATCGCGCTAAAAGTTAATATCACCATACATCCCTGATTCATAATGACCAGGGATATTGCAGGCGTACTCCAGGCTCGTAACATTCGAGGGAGCTGTCCATACCAGTGTTTTGGTTTCACCAGCGGCTATGGTAATCGATGGCATTTGCCCGCCATGCGCACCTTCCTCCATGTCGTGACCACCATGTCCGCCATGACCTTCACCACGACTATCACTCATTTCTTGCATCATTAGCCTATGTTGTTCCTGGGCTGCTTTATCACCTATCACAAACTCATGTTCAATATTACCGGTGTTGGAAATTTCGAATTTAATGGTTTCACCAGCGGTAACTTGAATATCTTCTGGATCAAACCACATATCGCCCGCTTCAAGGCTAATAGTGCGATCAACATCGGCATTGCTCGCGTTACTGAGAGAACCATCATTTTCGCCCGCTGCCCAAGAGACGGACGCTAGCACACTGAATGATATTGTCATTAGACTGGATGTCAGATAGGTCATGCGCATCGTGTTTACCTCTTAGTGGTGTACTCAAACTTTATATCGCGCCAACCTGAAATGAGCCTGAACCTCATATCATTTAATGTTAGTTCCCTTAGGCCACGTTCACCACCGAGGTGGGCTCGCCGCGGTCTAGTGTCACGTCCGCCGCTCGCTTAGGGCGCGGATGACATTGGCTTTGCCTTCCGGGCTGTCCTATCCGTCACCCGTTCGGTGATGTCACGCTTGTCAGCACCGCCGTGATCAACAGGATAACCGCTATCAGCACCATCTCCAGCGCAATACTGCGCTGGAGCCGACCTGGAGCTGTGGTGTCGCCGCTCTCAAAGGCCGGTACAAGCCGCCACTTGTTCGCGGCAGCAAATAACAGCAGCAGCACAACTATCAATACCTTGCCGATCAAGAACTGGCCATATGCCGTGGTGAGCAGTGGGGTGAGACCGCCTGTTAGCAAGGTGGCCAAAGTGGCACCTGCCAGAACCAGCATGCCAACTCCGCCCAGCGCGAGTCGCCCAAAACGGGTCAGAATGGGGGCGATATTACTCTGTTTGTGAGGTCGTCCCACTAAGTGGAACAGCGGCCACAGAGAGGCCACCCAGAATGCCACCGCCATCAAGTGTAAGATCAGCAAGCCCGCCAAAACGAGGCGCGGCGTATTCACTGTATGTCCTACCTGTACGAACGCCAGCATCACCATTAGCACGCCTAATAGGCTCAAGCTAATGGCTGTTTTCGAGAGTACTAAGTTATTAAGCTGAATCACCTGGACCAGCAGCAAGCCAGTTACCGTCAGTATCAGCCGGGTGCCGGGCGCACCCTCGAACACGATCCCGAGCAGCATTGGGTTGGTTGCAGCAGCCAGATTGCCGCCCCCAAGGTACCCAGCTTGCAAAGGCCATTGGGATAGAACCAAAATAACCCCAGCCCAGGCAGCGAGGATGCCCATCCGGGCGACGCACTTCCGATCGTGATCAGGGAGTTGCGGAAACGCTAGTCGAAACAGCACGGCCCCCGTCGCGACTAGGGTGCTAAGGTAACCCCCGGCCGCCGTAAGAACCATCGCGACGGTCCAGGCATCGAGGCCATTTATTGAGGTCCACCAGGCCACGGGTTAGGGCTGGATCGAGAAGTTAAAACTGTCGGACATCATGTGCCCGTCATTAGATAGGCCGCGCCAGCGCACCTGGTAGTATCCTGCCGCAAGAGGCTCCCCGGGTTTTACAAAGTAGCGCTCGACCTGTTCGCTGCCTAGCTGACCATCAAGAGAAACTGAGCCATCCGGGCCTATCACTTCAAACTGGGTGATGCGCATCATGCCACCAAACTCAATGCCAATATTCGCAGGGGAATCCTGAACGGTGGCGCCATCTTTGGGGGAAGTGGTTGTTCGCCCTTCATGGGCCAATACCGGCATTGCTAGCGAAATCAACAGCGCTGCCAAGCCAGCGGGAATGATAGCGAGCGATCTCATCTTCATTTGCATACCGTTTCCTTATATTTTTTCAGAGTTGAGTGGATGCCGTTACTTCATTCATGAGGCGATAAAATTGATTCCGTTGAGCCGTGGAGATCGTTTGTCCTTTTTGACGAATAAGAAACATGGCTTAGCTCATCGATACCAAGAGAGCCAAGAGAGCGTCCAGGAACACTTTGGCTTCAGGGATTTCCGCTTACTGGGCGGCGTGGTATTTGAGCAAGCATTTGAACGAGTTCTTCTTCATGGAAGGCAATTGGTTTTATAACGTGCCAACCTGAAACAGGGCTGAAAACGGTGGGAAAAATGACTTGTGACAACATTTAAGTATCTGGAGTTGGTTTCCCCTTTCCCTTTGAGCTAGCTATAGGTTGTAGGATTTTAATTTAAGCTAACTCCGCCTTCCTTCCTCTTGTGGGAAAAGGCGACGTCTCAACCAGCACCAGGATGAGAGGAACTATCATGGTTAAGCACAAGATGATCTTTGCCATTGGCCTGGCTGCAAGCCTTAGTGTCTCAAGCAGCGCCATCTTCGCTCATGGTATGAATCAAGGCACCCAAGGTCAGGGAAATATGATGGGTGGCCCAGGCGGTATGGGGTCGGGCATGATGATGGGTAATCAAGGAGGCATGTATCCAGGAATGATGATGGGAGGGCAAAGTGGAATGATCCCTTGCCCAATGATGGGAGACATGGAGGCTATGCCCGGCATGGGCGGCATGGGCGGCATCCTCGACGAGCAGCAGATGAGTACCATGCGCGAGATGCGCCAGGAACATCGCGCTGCCCAACTTGAGCGGATGGGCGAGATGATGAACCTGCGCGATGACATGATGCAAATTATGCAGACTGAGCGCCCTGATCCAGAGGAAGTAAAGGCGCTGCAAGCTCAAATAGCCAACCTTCATGGCGATATGATGGCTGATAATGTGCGCATGCATAACCAGATGCAGGACTTACTGACCGATGAGCAGCGTGAACAGATGAGACGGCGCTTACAACGCCATCAAGTTACGCAATGAACTTGGGTTAAGCGCCCCAATAATCTCATCTATGCAGGTTTTACTTAGATATGTAATGTCTCTTGTTGTTTTCACTTAGAAAGCTTGAATCATTCGTTGGGCTTGCGGCCATACTTTGGCTGCGATTCGCTACCTTCTTGAAGACGCGAGATAGATGCATGGCCCTGCTTAGCTAGGTTTGCCAAGCGGTCGATTTGTTCATCCAGCTGGGGCAGGGCCTCCTGACGGTAGCTCGAGAGATCATCGATTGCGCCCATCACTTCACTGAAAGCCTCTTCAAGTACCTGCATGTCCAGCGTCGCGGATGAGGCTCGCTTTTGGATGTCGACGCCTTGCTGTCGCAGTGCCTTTGCAGTTCCACCAATCATCTGTGAGGTGGCAGTGTTGAGGGCTTCAACTCGATCTAGCACAAGGCGCTGATTGGCCAACGCCATGGCCACCGTCACCGCTACGGTGAGGGCCGAAACGGTGACATTAATGGCCCTGTCTACGCCGCGCATCAACTCTCGGTTGTTGCGGATAATGACTTCAAGTGCCAGCACGCCTTGCTGACTTACCGCCAACTGCTGCTGCAGATCGACGATGCGCTGACGCAGTGGAAAGAGGAGTTCCTCCTCAAGGAAATGACGGCGTGGATCATCGTCATCCCGAGCGGCGATTTGGTCGCTCAGTCGGCGGTCGATCATACGGCCCAGGGCAATTTGACGGTTTAACTCGGCAAGGATGTTAGTCAAAGCCTGTTGGTCATCGCTAAGGGTGAGGTTGTCGCGATGGAGCATGTCGCGACCACTTTCCAGGTCCTCAATGATGGCATCCAGGGCCTGTTGGGTATTCTCGAACTTGCGAAAGTAGCGTTGCAGGCGGCTGTCGAGGCCTGGAATGATTGCCAGAATGCGGTCCAGAGTGGTTGGTGCCAAACGATGGCGCGCAGGATCCAATCCTTCCATGCGTCCGCGCAGATCGGTGAGTGCTTTGGCGACTGGCCCCCCTTCGTCGCCTTGGTGGGCCAGCTTCCGCAATGGGGTTTGCAGCATGGCACTGCGATGGGCGGCCTGCTGCTGCAATTCAAGCCCCATCTCGTCGACCGCTTGGCGTTGGCGAACCGCCGATGCCTCATCACCCTCGGCGAAGATATCCGCGACAAAACGGTCGGCCATCGCCTCTAACTCTGGGTCGTTGTCACGATCATCACGGTTGTCCGAATTGGCTTTGCTGGTTCCTAATTGGTCGGCGATCTCGTCTACCGGCGGCAGGGAAAGGCGGTGTTCATCATCGGATGGTGGAGCCATTGATATCTCCTGAACTATTAAAAAGTATGAAGAAAGCTGGCTATCATCGGCCGTCGGATTACTCCTTGCGAGCGTAGCGATCCGCACCTTCTACGAAGCGGTGCAGATCTTCCAGTGCCTTCTCGGTAGTGACAGCGGCCTGTGGGCGGGCTGTCTCAATGCGCGCCAACGAAACGGCGGTATCGTCGAGCACAGTTAGGGTGGATTCTATACGGGCCGAGAGCGTGTTTAGCCGGTGCTCAGTCTCCACCAGTAAATCTAGCCGGCGCACTAGGGCGGCGCGTTCCTCATCGCCTAATCGGTTACCCTCCCGCTCTAAGCGAGCACGCACGTAGTGACCATCTACGCTCACCACGCCGCGCGCCTCAGACGCCATGGTCGTGAGCGTATCCACCGCGCCGAAACAGACCTGAGTGACTAGGCCCTGCGAGCGCTCAAATGTCAGCTCGCCCGTGTTGAATCGCTCGCGCAGCACGTCCATCACATGGCGGTAGCGGCTATAGAGACGGTCAGAAAATATCGCAAGGTCGGGGCGGTGCACGTCGAGCAAGCCCTGCTTGGCTCGGCACATCGCCAATACCAGATCATCTGCTCCTACGGGAGGCTTTCCCGGATCAAGTACCGATACTCCCGCTTCATAGGCGTTGCGCTCCTCTTGAGCACGGCGCTGATAAGCTTCGGCTGCTCGTTGAGCCTGCTGGCGGCGCTCGCGTCGGCGGGCTAGCCAGCCACGTAGCGTTCGCTCAATGGGCAACGCGACAGGAATGGCGACAATGCCTGACAGCCAGCCGAAAAGGCTGGGGCTGAAACCACCCCACAGGGAGGTCAGCCATAGCAGCATGCTGATAGAGGGGACGATTAAGCAGTAGCGGGCAATCACCTGCAAGCGGCTTGAAGCCGCCACTGGGAGTGCCCGGGCAGGATTGATGAGGCCGACCAACAGCCAAGGTAGGCAGGTCATGAACAGGCCATAAGAAAAGCCCTGCAGGAATCCCAACATTAATACGGCTATCCTTCAGTCATGGAACGCAAACACCGAGTGTAGAATAACTGAGATAGAACGCTAAGCACTAGTTGGGCGCACTGCAGGCTATTGATTGGCTGGTGGCTATCGCTATTTAATCTTGCAGGTATTGATACCCAATAGCTTATAAGCTGGACAAAAATTAAATAGCCCGGTGGCTAGCGGCAAAACACCGATCCAGCCCCAAACCCCGATAGTGCCTGTCAGGGCCAGGACTATCAGTACAATCCCCACCAGAATGCGTAAGATTTTATCGACATAACCAACATTGCGACTCATAACGAATCCCCCAAGAGCCGCGCGTCACACGGCTGCCTATTAAGAATTTTTTAGTAATTATTTAGTATAACGAAATAACCTATCGGTTATTTGAACAGCATAGATGCCTTTCTGTTTTAGGGCACGATGCAAGCGGTCACAGTTTGATCCATATCAAACCAATGCCCTTTTACTCCAAGCGGGTAACAAAAATTCGATGAGATCTTCAGCTATTCGCAGATAAGGCTAAAAGGCCATGCGCGAGATAACCAGTGGCAAAGGCTAACCCGGCGGCGGCTGTACCCATAAACAATGTGCGCAGTCCGGAGCGCCAAGCTGGTAAGCCATATATAGCGCTTTTAAGCATGCCTATGCTGAGGAACACGCCCCCGGCGAGACCCAGGCTGGCTAAAAATTGTGAGGTAGTTCCAAGGCCTGGTATGGCATAGGGCAGTAATGGCAAAGTGCCGACCACCAAGAAAGCAATAAAAGTAGCCAATGCTGCGCGAAAAGGGTTGAGCCCAACCACTGAAAGACCATGCTCCTCTCGTAACATGGTGGCCACCCACACATCTGGGTTTCGGCATAGGGTCTCAACCACTTGTTCAAGCAGTTCCCCTTCGAATCCCTTTGCCCGGAATAGCTGCCGGATCTCTTCACGTTCGCCTTCTGGCACCATGGCAATGTGCTGACGTTCGGTGCGCTCAGCGCTGGCGATCTGAGCAAGTTGCGCCTGTCCAGCTTCATAGTTGCTCACAGCCATACTGAAGCCATCAGCGAGTAAGTTAGCGAACCCTAGCACTAGCGCTACCTGTGGCGAGAAGCCCGCGCCAAAAGCACCAGAAATTACCGCAAAGGTAGTAACACAGCCATCAATGCCACCGAGCACAGCATCCGGTAACGTCGATGCCTTTACGGGAGTGGCTAGCCGATTACCAATTGCTTTCGGTTGATGTTCATCCAGTAGATGCTCTCGGCTTGAGGGTCTCATAGCGTGCGCCTCTACAGGTTGTGCAATGGTATCTTTAGAAGTATATGCAAGCCAGGGAGTGAGTGTTATTTAAAAATCAACTTGCACGTGACCTGCTAAAGATAAGGAGTGTTAATCAATTCCAGGTGGTGTGGTTAACCTGGTGAGTAACATACGTTTATTGGTTTTTCGAAGCAGGCGATTAACGAGCTTAAATTGCTCTGGATCAATTTTATTCTTCATTAGTGCTTTTTAATCAATTTAGCCATCTTTCCAACCGTAGCGTTTGCGCTATAAGTATTCGAAAGGGTTGCTTGTTCACCAAGGGCCTAAATAAGAGGAGTGGCAACGATGTCAAAGTCAGATTCTCAAATTCAGAAGGATGTGCTTGCCGAACTCAAAAATGAACCTTCAGTTCGAGCTTCAGATATTGGTGTAGAAGTTGAAGATGGGATTGTAACGTTGGCGGGACATGTTGATAGTTATGCTGAAAAGTGGCACGCGGAAGATGCCGCGCAGCGAGTCAGTGGCGTTAAAGGAATTGCTGTAGAAGTTGACGTAAGACTGCCGGGAGATTTTAAGCGCACCGATGCAGATATCGCTCGTGCAGTCAAAAACACATTGGAGTGGAATATATTTATTCCCGATGATCCAGTCAAAGTGATGGTTGAGGATGGTTGGGTGACACTAACCGGCGAAGTCCCTTGGGAATATCAACGTCGCCTAGCCACAACTTCTATTCGTTACTTAGCCGGAGTTACGGGCGTCAGCAATCAGATTACTCTAAAACCTAACCCTACTGCCGGGGCAGTCAAGGCTCAAATAGAAGCTTCGCTTAAGAGAAAAGCTATTCAGGATGCGAATGCAATTAAAGTTGAAGTGCATAATCATGAAGTAACCCTTAGTGGCAAGGCTCACAGCCTTGCTGAAAAAGAGGCCATACGCCATGCTGTATGGAATTCACCTGGTGTCTTAAAAGTGAAAGATAATATAAAAGTTTAAAGGCATGCAGTTATTGTTTTTAATAAACTTTAGTGTGATTATCGAGCTGGCTGCGCTGGCTGCGCTGGCTCGGTAACCACTCAGCCGTTTTTCAAAATAGATTCTTCAACACGCACCGTTCAATAGTGATATAGATAAGAGGTATGCTGAAGTGAGTCTGCCAAATTGGTATCCCTTGCTGGGTAATTTCAAGTATGTCCTTGAATGTTTCGATCTACACAAATTTATAGCTCGCTCCAAATACGCTCTTTCAAGCCCTCGCTAAGCTCCGATATCTTGCGCATGCGTTGAAGGTTGGCTTCTGTCATGTCAGTAGCGATTTCACGATAGCAGGATGCCATCAATACCGGTGTTGGTATCCCCTCAAAACCTAGCGTATGTCGTAAGAGTTTGCTATAGAAAGGCGCCATGATCGCAACGAAGTCCAATTCGTGGCGATATGCATCGTTGACGGTTTCTAGCCATATGCATTGTAGCTTGGTTGCTGTGGGGATGGTGTTTACCCATGGTTGGTACCAGAAAGCGAGCTGATTAGTGACGTTGCTTGATGTAAGCGCGAGTGGCGCTTGAATAGGGGGAAGCTCGAATGTTGTCATTGTGATAAGGCTCCTGTGATAGCTATGGTTAATCGTAAAGCTATGGTTGATGTATTTTATTGTATTATTTTAGCAAACAGTATGGGACATAAATGCAGTTATGGTTTGACCTGCGTCACCCCTATGGCGAAATAAGTCTTTTTTATGAGCCTTTGATGTGAAACTTTGCAAACCATCATGCGCTTATTTTGCTATCTAAAAAGGCTTTGTGTTTTAAGTGTCTTTAGTCATTAACTTATGTTAATAATTGCGCTGCTAGTTTAGGATTAACTTCCTTGCGTTAATTCACCTAACGCAAGTTATTGATGTTGATAAAATAATT
Organism: Vreelandella sp. ssv; assembly: GCF_059448525.1. Lineage (NCBI taxonomy): Bacteria > Pseudomonadati > Pseudomonadota > Gammaproteobacteria > Oceanospirillales > Halomonadaceae > Vreelandella > Vreelandella sp. ssv. Next base: position 1,933,130 of record NZ_CM182545.1, read on the forward strand.
GTTCTAGATCAACATTTTTATTATTTGTTAATTATCTCCGCTATAGTCAGCTTTTCTGTGAAAGTCTTTGCGCTATAATGATACATATCGTGAGGCTATGTTTCGATTAAGACATATGCATCACGGTAATATGGATTCCAAACGATATTGCAACCTTCCCCGAATGCGTGGAAAAGGAGTGCTGCCGTGAACAAACCTGCCTCTCAACCTGTAAAGGCTAGCGAACAGTCTGCTTCAGTGCAGGACAGCCAATCATTGAGACCTTTGGAAGAGTTTGATCGCATGATTGAAGGTTTTTTTGATCGAAGTTGGCTAAAGCCTTTTTTTAAAGATGAACTTTTAAAGGAGCGTTTAGGCTTTTTTGGCCAACCTACCCCCAAAATTGACATCATTGATCGTGATAAAGAAATTATCGTACGCGCAGAAATGCCGGGAGTAGACCGAAAGGAATTGGAGATTGAAATATCTGACCATTCTCTGATGCTAAAAGGGAATCGCTCGGGTGAAACTAAGGAGGAGCGTGATAAATATTACCATTCGGAAATGTGGCATGGTTCATTTACTCGAACCATTGCCCTGCCTGTTGATGTCGATACGAGTCATGCTGAGGCTACGTTTAAGGATGGCATATTGACTATCGAACTTCCAAAGTCAAAACAGGATCAGCGGCGCAAACTAGAGGTTAAGTAGAGCGATAGCGTCGTTGAAGACCCGGGCGCCGACGCCAATTTGAGAGTGGATAGCGCTAGTCAATGTTATTGCCATGGAAGGCTATTCGATATGTATGATTCGTCGAGTAAGTAGGCGAGTTACGGCCAGCTAAGGCTTAGCGCTGGATGATCTAAAGACTACCAGTGTTCAGGAAAAACGCATGAAGGTCATGGTGCTGGAAAACCGAGGTGGTCCACTGCTTGAGCGGCAACGGCCTATTCCTATGCCTGGGCCGGGTCACGTATTGCTAAAGGTTGAAGCCTGCGCTGTATGTCGCACTGACCTCCATTTACTTGATGGCGAACTACCGGAAATTCGTTACCCGATTGTTCCAGGACACGAAATCGTTGGTCGTGTGGTTGATTGTGGCCCTGGCGTTACGTTAACGCATGGAATGCGTCTTGGCGTGCCATGGTTAGGATATAGCTGTGGCGCATGTAGGTATTGCTTACACGGGCAGGAAAACCTATGTGATCAGGCTCGCTTTACGGGTTATCAGATAGATGGCGGTTTTGCAGAATATGCCTTGGCGGATCATCGCTTTTGCTTTTCAATCAGTTCCACTTATAGCGCAGCGCAAGCAGCACCTCTTATGTGTGCGGGCTTAATTGGTTATCGGTCTTTGCGAATGTGTGGCGATAATCTGCAACGACTAGGTATCTATGGCTTTGGCGCTGCCGCTCATATAGTTGCTCAAGTTGCGCTGGGGCAGGGTGTCGAGGTATACGCTTTTACTCGTCCGGGAGACGAGCAAGCCCAGCAGTTTGCGCGTCAACTAGGGGCAACGTGGGCAGGAAGCTCCAGCCAGCTTCCTGATGTGGCGTTGGATGCAGCCATTATCTTTGCTCCCGCCGGTGAACTTGTACCCGCTGCACTACGTTCAGTGCGGAAAGGGGGTGTGGTGGTCTGCGGCGGCATTCATATGAGCGATATTCCTTCCTTTCCTTATTCGTTGCTCTGGGGCGAGCGCCAACTGCGCACGGTTGCCAACCTAACCCGTAAGGACGGTAAGGACTTTTTGGAGCTGGTTTCCAAAACGACTGTTAAGACCAAGGTGAAGTGTTATCCCCTCAGTGCCGCTAATGAAGCACTCATGCATCTTCGTGAGGGTAAGCTGACGGGCGCTGCTGTATTAATTATGTCTTAGAATCGCTGTAAAGGAACGACACATTCTTGTAACCAACTCCCTAGTACGATCATGGTGAAACAGCGAACAGATTAGGTGTTCTAAAGCCGGAAGGTGACCGGCTCGCTATCCTTACCAACGGTGTGGGTGTGTTGGCGGTTGATGAGTTTCTGCCACAGGCTTGGTCGCATGCTAACCCCGTCGATATCCATAACGTTGCCCTCGGCCAATGTTATGCAGACGCACTTGGCGTATTACTTGATGAGCGCGAAGCGGATGCAATTTTAGTCTTGAATTGTCCCATTGCGGTTGCCGATAGTATGAAGGGAACAGGGCTTGGCTAGCGTCTCATGCAGTAGATACTCGACTATGTTGTTCCCTTCTTATTCCGGTTGCCAAGGAGCAGGTATGGAGTCACCCACTGCCGATATCGGTTTCTCATCGGATATCCCACTCAAGGATGTCCACGCTTGGCATAGCGATGAGGTCATTGCGGCGCTGGAGACGTCACCAACGGGGCTAACGGCAGACCAAGCTAATAAGCGTCTGGCTAGTTACGGGCGTAACAAGTTACCGGCAGTGGTTGGCCGCCACCCGCTGTCTCGCTTTTTTGCTCATTTTCACAACGCATTGATCTATTTTCTTTTGGCGGCGGCACTAGCTGCATCGTTATTGGGGCATCTTGTTGATGCGACGGTCATTGTGGCGGTGGTGTTAGTCAATGCCATGGTTGGTTTTGTGCAGGAAGGTAAGGCAGAAAAGGCGCTGGATGCTATTCGTAGCCTGATCGCTCCCCATGCACAGCTTTTAAGAGCTGGACGGCGTGTCAAAGTACCTGTCGAGGAAATCGTTCTCGGCGACATCGTATCGCTGGAGGCTGGGGATAGAGTACCTGCTGATCTTCGGCTTATCCGTACCAGCTCATTGCGCATTGAGGAGGCCATCCTAACCGGTGAATCGATGGCTGCTGAAAAGCAGGCGTCGCCAGCACCGATAGCGGCAGCGCTCGGCGACCGTTACTCAATGGCGTACTCGGGGACGTTAGTAGCCACTGGACAGGCGACAGGGGTCGTGGTGGCCACCGGTAGCGATACTGAAATCGGACGAATTAGTACCTTGCTGCGCGAAGTTCAACCATTGACCACGCCTCTTCTGCAGCAAATCAATCGCTTTGGAACACACTTTACCTGGATCACGTTAGGTGTGGCGGCCTTACTGTTCGCTTTTGCAGTGTTAGTACGCGGCTATATCTGGACAGAGGCGTTAGTCGCCGTGGTGGCGTTAGCGGTAGGGGCCATTCCTGAAGGGTTACCGGCAGTTATCACTATCACACTGGCCATCGGGGTGCAGCGCATGGCGCGGCGTAACGCCGCAATCCGACAGTTGCCTGCTGTGGAAACGCTGGGGGCTACCTCGGTTATCTGTTCTGACAAGACCGGCACGCTGACGCGCAACGAAATGACCGTGCGAAGGCTGGAGATACCTAGTGGCCGAGTCATGGTGAGCGGATCCGGCTATGTACCGGAAGGGCGGCTGGAAATAGAGTCAGACGGTAATGCCCCAGATGATAAGCGGATAATGGAAACAGATAGTCTGATTCTGGCAGGGCTGCTGTGTAACGATGCCCAATTGCATGAAACAGGTGGAGATTGGCATGTTATCGGTGATCCGATGGAGGGGGCGCTGGTGGCGTTGGCGATCAAAGCTGGCCTGAATCCGGAGCGCAAACGGCATGAGTGGCCACGCCTCGATGAGATACCGTTCAATGCCCAACATCGCTTGATGGCCACGCTTAACTTCAATGTGAGTGGTGGGTATCAGATTTTCGTCAAGGGCGCGCCTGACGAACTGCTGCTTTTATGCTCCACCCAGGCTTATGGCGAGATAACAGTACCGTTGGATCGAGAGGCTTGGGCGGCTCGGATTACGGCGGCGGCTGATCAGGGTGAGCGTGTGCTTGGCTTCGCCGTCAAGTCAGCACAGCCGGACGTGAATCAAGTGGACTTCGTTGATCTCAAGGACGGATTGGTTTTTGTTGGTCTAGTCGGGTTCATTGATCCACCTAGGGAGGAGGCTATGGCGGCCATTGAGGAGTGTCACTCTGCCGGTATCGAAGTAAAGATGATTACCGGCGACCATGCGGAAACGGCAGCGGCTATTGCCCGACAATTGGGGCTTGGTGAAAATCCGCGCGTACTCACAGGGCGTGAGCTCGATGACATTACCGATAGTGACCTGCCAAGCATAGTTGACAAGACCAGTGTTTTTGCCCGAACCAATCCGGAACACAAGCTGCGCATTGTTCGAGCGCTGCAAGCGACAGGCGCCATCGTGGCGATGACCGGAGATGGCGTTAATGACGCGCCGTCGTTGAAGCAAGCGAATGTCGGGGTTGGGATGGGGCACAAGGGTACCGACGCAGCGAAAGAAGCGTCACAGATGGTTCTGCTAGACGACAATTTCGCCTCTATCGTGGCGGCCGTACATGAAGGCCGAGTGGTCTATGACAATATCCGCAAAGTGGTGGCCTGGACGCTGCCCACGAATGGTGGCGAGGTGCTGGCTGTCGTTACCGCAATTCTGTTCAATTTCGCCATGCCGATGTCAGCCGTTCAGATCTTATGGGTCAATCTTGTCACGGCGGGTACGCTCGGGCTGGCTCTGGCGTTTGAGCCAGCCGAGCCCGACGTAATGCATCGGCGCCCCCGGCCTGCTAAGCAAGGCCTGCTGACTCCTTTTTTAATCTGGCGCGTTGTGCTGGTGGCATTTTTGTTTTTGGCAGCAGCGCTGGGGGTTTTCTTTTACTCGCTTAGTCGAGGCGATGAGCTTGCAATGGCCCGCACTCTGGTAGTCAATGTCATCGTGGTGCTAGAGATTTTTTATCTATTTAACGTGCGTTACCTTCACATGAGCTCATTTAACTGGCGTGGTGTTCTGGGCACACCCGCCGTGTTGATAGCAGTCACTGTGGTCTTGATTGCTCAGCTTGCATTCACGTATTTGCCAATCATGCATAGCCTATTCGATACTCGGCCACTAGATTTTATGGATGGTTTATTAGTGGTCAGCATGGGAATCGCCATGATGTTTGTGCTGGAGGCCGAGAAATACCTAGTGCGAAGGGGCGGTTGGTTCGACCATTGAGTAGAGAGAGGATAGTTTGTCGAAGAGTGAACAAATAAAGCCTCGGGGCTTAAAGCGTGACCCTTATCCTCTCTGGCTCTTCTTTGGCTTTGTGTTCATCTGGGTATGGTTAGCGATTGGGCCCCATTACCGGTCTGATTGGTTGCTTGAGAATATATTGGTGTTTATGGCAGTGCCTGTGTTGGGATGGATCTGGCATAGGGCGAATATCTCACGTCTAGCGTGGAGTTGTATTTTTCTCTTCTTGGTATTCCATGAAATCGGTGCTCATTACACTTATTCCGAGGTGCCGTATGACCTATGGTGGCAAAAACTGTTTGGTTTCTCTTTAGACCACCGTCTTGGCTTCGAGCGCAATCAGTATGATCGATGGGTGCATTTCCTCTATGGTTTATTAATACTGCCACTTGTGGCAGAGCTGATGGAGAGGATTTTTCCCTTCGATTCCTTACTGCGGTGGCTTATTCCAGTGATGATGATTATGTCTCATTCATCGCTCTATGAACTTATCGAATGGTTTTCAGTAGTCGTATTTGGCGGCGAGTTAGGCCAAGCCTATCTGGGTGCACAGGGAGATATCTGGGATGCTCAAAAAGATATGGCACTGGCACTTATGGGAGCACTCATAGCGTGTGTGCTTCATTTTATGAAACGGCAATTTGAAAAGCCCTAATCAATTCAATAATCATCCCTTATGTTAAGTAATCGCCAAGTATCGGTCAGAGAGCGACCCCCCTGGCTTATAGAATACTGCAGTCTTTGCAGCGTGTGGCATAAGGCAGAGCTTTCAGGCGCTCGGGCGCAATTAAACCACCGCATTCCTCGCAGTAATCACCCAGTTGCGCCTCTATGCGCGCTAAGGCGAGTTCTACCTGGGTCAGCTCTGACGTAGCTTCATCTTCAAGTTGGTCAACCACTTCGTCGTTCTGAGCTTGTGTTGCCTGCTCTTCAAGGTCTTTCTCCAGGGCACCACTGATTCGGCGCTGATGATCTTTGTAGCGCTGAAGCCGCTCTTGAAGTTCTGTCCTCAGGCTTTCTAGCAGTGCCTTTCTATCTTGCGTACTGTCTTGTGTACTATCTTGCATAGCCATATAGCCCCCAGCGATCTGAGTTAGTCATTAATTTATAATAGATCACTTTCGGAACACCACTCTTGATGCTGTTCCCACTTGGCTCACATTGGGTTTTATCCGGTCGGGCAAGCCTACTCGGAATGCCTTTGTGGAGAGCCTAAACGGTAAGTCTCGAAACGAATGCCTAAATCTTCACTGGTTTAGAACAATGGAGGAGGCGAGAGCGGCCATTGATGCGTGGAGAAACCATTACAATTACGTTCGCCCTCATAGCTCTCTCAATTCCCGGCCGGTGAATATGCTCAATGACCTGCATAATGTGGTGAATCTAATCGAGCCAGTAGTACTAATCTAGGGGGGAAGGTAAGTTCCATGCCAGTACTTTTTCGATGACTACAATAATCATGATATTGAAGGTTTGAGCTAGTGTTATACGCTCTGCGATATAATGTTGAGATTAGTTTCGATAAGGCGTCTCTCCATTGCCTCAATGCGTATATCGAATAGAAATTTTTATTGAAATTATATTTTATAAAAGTGCATGTATCGTGGTGGCTGCTACTTTGTATAATTTTAGTTGCTGGTTAATATGAGCGTTGTAATAATTTTTTAGTATTATGGTCATGTCTCATTGTTTTATAAATGTCACTTATTCCCTTGGTTAATAACAATTGTTATATGGGGGATTGATAGATATAAAATAAATATTGAGGAATAACTATTTTTTACTAGTGGCTATGAAATTTAAAATTCTGTTATAAAAGTTGATGGATGTCATAGACAGCTAACTTATTAACATCCTAGGATGGCGTGCCTAAGCAACACGCCAGTTCGAAATTTTATAATTAGAGAGAGATATCATGGATAAGTTGGTTGCACTTAATTTTTTGCCCCAAGAGCAATTGAATTTAGCTAACTCTCATGAAAAAAATGAACTCCATCGCTATCGTTGGTTAGCGCTGAGCTTTCTTCCCATTGACCCTCCGGTGAGTCGGCTAATGAAAGCGATCGGTATAGAGTGCATACAGCGTCTGCGTAATTTGCAGGCTGTGGCTAAGCAGATGGATCTTATAGCCTGTCTTGATGAGCTTCCTATAATGAAACCTTCTCCTTTTTTGAATGAAAAAAAGCACCATTTTTTTGTAGTAGATGAGCCCATGGGCCTAAATTTTCTCGAGCGGGCCGAGGAATCAGCGAGAGGGACATGCGAGTTTTTTGGCTGGCTGCTGGAAACCAATGCCACGCCCGAACTGCATCAACTTTTATTTAGCTTTGTAACTCAAAAAAACAATGAATACAACATTATACGTGAGTGTAGAGAACAGTGGAAAATAGGCTTTTCCGAGCCCATCGCGCGTTATAACAATTGATATATAAACCCGTAATAATCATTGCGTCCATGCCAAAATAGTCACTAGCATGGACGCTTGAGCTTATATTTTATTATTTATCAGGCAGTTATTATTTATTTTGTTCGGCAATACTTATCAAGCCTTTGGGATTGAGAATGCAGTATTCATGACCGCTGGCTGATAGGAGACCTTGGTGTTGAAAGCGGCTGATGATCCTGCTCACCGTTTCGGATGCCATACAGAGATAATGGGCAATTTCTTGTCTCGACATAGGCAGTCTAAAAGAGTTCGCGGAGTAACCTAGGTCACGAAATTTATAGGACATGGTCACAAAAAAGGAGGCGACTCTAACGTCTGATGGTTGGCTTAAAATTTGCCATAACCTGGCATGGTTATAACGCATCGTTTTGCTCAAGCAGCGCAGTAATTGCACATGAAGAGCATCTGTGGTGGGGAAGTCGTCAATATGCCTAAACGGAATCAAACATAGACCCGATGTCTCTATAGTAGAGACGGTGCCAGTATATTTTCCATCACCTATCGCATCGAGACCTATCACATCCCTAGGTAAATAAAAATGGGTGAGTAGTTCGTCCTCATGACGATACTGGTGGCTTTGTTTAAGCATGCCGCTATGAACAATATACAATCCTTGGAATGGATCCCCTTGATTGACTAGCGTTGATTTTTTACGCAACGTAAACAATGGTCGAGAAAGTGAGCTTAATGACTCGACTTCTGTGAGCGTGGGGAAATGAAGTGCCTCTTCTTGTTGAGAATGATGCTTGATTACCTTGTGCGGCATTTCCATATCTGCTTTCCTCTATGCCAAAACATTATGAAACTAAGGCAAGCTTCGGGAAAGGAGGGGTCAGCGCTATTTGTGTTTTTATATACAGAGCATTTGAATTAAGTTTCACTAAAGTGATTAGTGTTTTTTATTTTGATGATTCATATCAATAAGTCTATATCGCTTCATCGATAATGCAAATATACTTCCTAAAGCCAAACGAGTTTAAATTCGACGGCTTTATGCTTCTGGTTGTAGCTAACAGGGGAGCCATATGGGTATCCTGTCAAGGTTGGAAGAGGTTACCAACGAGAAGAAAAACGATGTAAGCCCGTGACATGCATATCACTGCGTACCTGTGCCGCTTCGATTGAAGCTCATAACCCTCCATCCAAAAATGATTGAGCGCTCTATCCTACGAGACTCCATTTGATTCTATCGGCTTTGAAAAACTTGATATAGATTAAAATAGTAAGAAGTGCCTTGAGTTGTTTGCGTTTTCTTTCGATGGCGGCTCTATAGAGGGTACTGTTGCTTTCCTCGAAGATGTAAAAAAGGGTGAGTAATACCGAAGTGGCCGCTGGTTGGAAATCAGGTAGTGGCCACTATGACGGTATGGTCTTAACCTCATTTTAAGGCGGAGCATCATTATCGTTGGTGTTGGAGGTAAGCCGACGACGTTTCCCATGCACCATGCCTAAGATTAGGTTATCGCGTTTTTTGATGCTTTCTACCACAGCACCCAACACATGCAGAGGTACTAAGAAAAGAAACGCGTTGGCCATGAACTCGTGAGTCTCTTCGACCCAGCTCACTCCCCAGTAACGATCGGTTTCCTCCATCATGTATCCGGTTACACCCAGCCCAAGGATCAATCCAAGCAGCACCAGCATCATAATGGCACCTAGCGGTGTATGAGTGACGCCGATTTGCCCTGCCTTGCTTTCGCGACCACGCAGGGCACATTTAAGTCGGTTTAAGGTAGGCCAGAAGCTCCGCCAGCGAGCACTCCAGGGGCCGATAAATCCCCAGCAGATACGTACTACGACCAAAGCGACCAGGGTATAGCCTACCCATCGGTGCCAACCACCTCCTTCTTCGGTAAGCCAAAGGTTGGCGGCGATACCCGCAGCCAACGCCCAATGCACTATCCTGACCAACGGATCCCATACGCGGATACGGGTATTATCGACCACAGAGGCCATCACATCACTCCTCGATTTTCTGCTTCACGATGCTGGCATCCACTGGATTGAAATAGATCTCTACCCGACGTTCCTGCTCATCCCAGCCGTAGATCTCATAGCAGTTGCCATCGGTAACCTTAAACTCTTTGATCTCATAACCCATTTCGTCGAGACGCTCTTCCATATCAGCCTGGCTGATCCACTCGTCCTTGGGCGCATCAGTACAATGGGTTTCGGCTAGCGCAGCCGCGCTAGCAGCTAGTAACGACACGGCTGTCATGGTTTTGATAATGTGCGTTTGCATGGGAATACCTCTTTGGATGATGAATGTTCGTGCCGGCAATTAGGTCGATAGGCACACATGTCATCATCAAATAGGTAACTTAAGACAGGCTTAACGAACTGCAAATAGCAAAAATGATGAGTAACTATATTAAAATTTTGAACCTAATCAGCACATTAATAAAATGAGTCGCTAGCTATACTCAAATAAGAACAGGCTGGTTAATAAAGAGAAAAAGGCTTTATTGATCTGCGTCAGCGTATTGTTTTTGTTCCATTTTCATAATGCTTGTAAAAAACGATTAACGGCGCTAACCGTTATAGAGTTTTTTCTTCAGGTCATTAAATAATCGAGGAAGTCATATCTTGCCCTTCTTACTGAGAAAAGTGGCATGGCGATTGATAATAGCTACGGGAACCGTCCTCATTGCAGGTGTACTGGTGTGGTTTGAGTTTCGTTCCGAGGGGTTGGGGGATGACTTTGCCAGCGGCAATGGGCGAATTGAAGCGACAGAAATCGATATTGCAACAAAGCAGGCTGGTCGCGTGGAAGAAGTGCTCGTTGGCGAAGGGGAACAGGTCGAGCCGAATCAGCTCTTGGCGCGTATGGACACAAAGGTGCTAGAAGCCGAATTGGGACAGGCCAGGGCACAGGTTCGGCAGGCCGAGAGTGCGACACGGACTGCCCAGGCACAGGTAGCTCAACGTCAGAGCGAAAAAACGGCTGCCGATGCCATTGTATTGCAACGCCAAGCCGAGCTAACGGCGGCCCAAAAGCGTTATGAAAGAACGCTGGCGTTGGTGGCTCGAAATGCCTTGTCAAGGCAGCAACTCGACGACGATCGGGCAAACCTGGAGAGTGCCGAAGCCGCGCTGACGGCAGCGCGTGCTGGCGTACTCGCTGCCTTGGCAGCCATTGAGGCGGCTGATTCGCAGGTCATTGAGTCTCAGGCGGCCATTGAAGCGGCGAGCGCTACGGTGGAGAAGCTAGAAGCAGATCTCGAAGATAGCCAACTGCGCAGTGACCGGGTGGCAAGGGTTCAATACCGCGTCGCCCAGCCCGGTGAGGTGTTGCCAGCCGGCGGGGTGGTACTCAATCTCGTCGATCTGACGGATGTCTACATGACCTTTTTTCTACCTGAGCGTCAAGTCGGGCGTGTTGCGCTGGGTGCCGATGTGCATCTGGTACTCGACGCAGCACCTCAGTATGTAATCCCTGCCAACGTTAGCTACGTCTCTAGCGTGGCCCAATTCACCCCCAAGACCGTGGAGACGGCCAGCGAAAGAGAAAAGCTGATGTTTCGAGTCAAGGCCCGTATCGACCCCGAGCTACTTGAACAGCACTTAGACCAAGTCAAGACCGGCCTGCCGGGCATGGCCTATCTCAAGCTTGATGATACCCTCAATTGGCCCGATGAACTGAAGGTCAATGTGACGCCATGATCCCTGATGAGCCTGTGGTGTGGCTGAAAGATGTCGGTTTACGCTATGGCGCAGTTCATGCATTAACCGACCTAAATTTGGTCATCCCCGCTGGCAATATGGTGGGGTTGATCGGGCCTGATGGCGTTGGTAAGTCAAGTTTGATGGCCCTGATCGCCGGTGCTAGGAAAATTCAGCAAGGCAAGGTTGTCGTGTTAGGCGGTGATATGGCAGAAGGGCGGCATCGCAAGCAGATGTGTCGGCTGATTGCCTATATGCCTCAGGGCTTGGGAAAGAACCTCTATCCCACCCTGACGGTCTTTGAGAATCTTGACTTCTTTGGCCGCTTATTCGGTCTGGACCGCCTGACTCGTCATGGTCGCATTACCGAACTAGTGAACAGTACTGGTCTGGCCGGGTTTACGGATCGTCCTGCCGGCAAACTCTCCGGCGGTATGAAACAGAAGCTGGGGTTGTGCTGTGCGCTGATCCACGATCCCGATTTATTGATACTCGACGAACCCACCACTGGCGTCGATCCTTTGTCACGCGCCCAGTTTTGGGAACTGATAGGCAGAATACGTGGCAAGCGCCCAGATATGAGCGTGATAGTCGCCACTGCCTATATGGAGGAGGCGCGAAGTTTTGATTGGCTGGTGGTCATGGACGACGGGCAGGTACTGAATACCGGCTCGCCTGATGATCTGCTGGCAACGACGGCCAGTGCCACGCTTGAGGAAGCTTTCATCAGGTTATTGCCCAAGACGAAACGGAGCAGGTATCGAGAGTTCAAGATAACGCCGCGTCAACCTGACGCGAACATAGCCATTGAGGCTCATGGACTTACCAAGCAGTTTGGCGATTTCGTCGCCGTGGACCATGCTGATTTTCGTATTGAGCGCGGTGAGATATTTGGTTTCCTGGGATCCAACGGCTGTGGAAAAACCACCACGATGAAGATGCTCACTGGGCTACTTCCCGCCAGCGAAGGACAAGCGTTGCTGTTCGACAAGCCCGTCGATCCGCGCGACATTGCTACGCGCCGTCGGGTGGGCTACATGTCCCAGGGTTTCTCTCTCTATGCGGAGCTCACGCTGCGTCAGAATTTAAAATTGCATGCCCGCCTTTTTCATCTTCCTAAGGCGGAGCGCGACACACGCGTGGAAGAGATGCTGGATCGCTTTGATCTCAAGGCAGTGGCTGATAAATTACCGCCTGCGCTTCCACTGGGTGTGCGCCAGCGTCTGTCTCTGGCAGTGGCCGTTATTCACCGGCCGGAAATACTCATCCTCGATGAACCCACCTCCGGTGTTGATCCGATAGCACGCGATGACTTCTGGCAGCTGTTAGGGCAGATATCACGCGGCGAAGGAGTGACGATCTTCATCTCCACGCATTTCATGAACGAAGCAATGCGCTGCGACCGCATTGCATTGATGCATGCTGGGCGCGTGTTAGCCACCGACACTCCTGAGAGGCTACTGGCGTCGCGTGGTTTACCCACACTAGAAGCGACCTTTATGGCGTACCTCAAGGAGGCTAGCACGATAGCCGAGACTGAGCCCGCAAAACCGATAACGGCCTCTCTGGCACCGCAACAACCGATCCAGACCGGTAGTCTGGCTGTCAGCCTGCGACGGTTATTCAGCTATACCCACCGGGAGACTCTGGAGCTGCGTCGCGATCCGATACGCGCCACGCTGGCGCTACTGGGTAGCTTAATCCTGATGTTTATCATGGGGTATGGCATCAACATGGATGTCGAGCATCTGGCCTATGCCGTGCTCGACCGTGACCAGACCACTACCAGCCAAGCCTATACCCTCAATCTAACGGGATCGCGTTACTTTACCGAACAACCGCCTCTGACCGACTACAGCGATATACAGCAGCGCCTACGCAGCGGAGACATTAGTCTGGCAGTGGAGATTCCTCCAGGGTTTGGCCGCGATCTAAAGCGCGGTGATGTTCCCATCGTTGCTTACTGGATTGATGGCTCAATGCCGGTTAGAGCCGATACTATCAAGGGGTATGTTGAGGGGATTCATGCTGATAGCTTGGCTCGCTTGAGCGTCGGTACTGCAGCTTATTATTCCCCCGTCGAGATCGCCATCCGCTACCGCTACAATCCCGACGTTAGAAGCCTACCGGCCATGGCCCCGGCGATGATCCCGCTGCTGCTAATGCTGATACCAGCGATGCTCACTGCACTGGGAATCGTTCGTGAGAAGGAGCTTGGTTCTATTATCAATCTTTACGTCACGCCGGTTTCTCGCTTGGAATTTCTGCTCGGCAAACAGTTGCCCTACATAATGCTGGCGATGATCAATTTCGCCACCTTGGTGGCATTCGCTGTGTTGGTATTTGACGTGCCGGTCAAGGGTAGCCTGCTGACATTGAGTCTAGGCGCGCTGCTCTATGTGATCTGCTCCACGGGGATGGGGTTATTGATGTCATCGGTGCTACATAGCCAGATTGCCGCCATCTTCGGTACCGCTATCGCTACATTGGTGCCTGCCATCCAGTTTTCGGGGTTGCTCTCTCCGGTTTCCGCGCTGCAAGGGGGGGCGGCTGTCATTGGACATATTTACCCCACAAGCCATTTTCTGATCATCAGCCGAGGCGTGTTTTCCAAGGCGCTCAGCTTGGGAGATTTGACGCCCTATTTCCTGGCCCTGTTGATCACTATTCCCGTGTTGACGTTACTCAGTGTTTTTGGGCTTAGGAAGCAGGAGCGCTGACATGGCCAAGCTTTCTAATATCCTGCAACTTGGTATCAAGGAAATACGCAGCCTATACCGCGATCCGGCCCTGATGTTACTGATCATTTACTCATTCACTCTGGGGATCTACCTAAGTGCCACTGGCGAGCCGGAGGCGCCGTTTCGCGCGAGTGTAGCCATCGTCGACGAGGATCAATCACAGGCTTCGTCGCGTATCGTTAATGCTTTCCAGCTTCCCTATTTTTTGCCGCCCGAGTTTATCGACATTGCCCAAATGGACAGTGGCATGGATGCGGGGCGCTATACCTTTACACTGAACATTCCTCCTGACTTCCAACGTGACCTTCTGGCTGGACGCCAGCCGACCATCCAGTTGAACGTCGACGCTACCCAAGTCAGTCAAGCTTTCACCGGTGCTGGGCATATCCACCGTATCATAAGCGACGAGGTGGCCACTTTTGTTGGCGGACTTCAGCAACCAACGCCAGGCATCATTGAGGCAGTGGTAAGGGCCGAGTTTAACCCCAACCTCAACCGAAGCTGGTTCGGCGCCATTAACGAAGCCATCAACCAAATCACCATGCTGTCAATTATCCTGACCGGCGCGGCGTTGATCCGTGAGCGGGAACACGGCACCATCGAGCATTTGTTGGTCATGCCGGTTACCTCGTTTGAGATAATGCTGGCGAAGGTCTGGTCGATGGGGCTGGTTGTTCTGCTGGCTTCTGTATTCGCGCTACGCATCATCGTCGAAGGCTGGCTACAAGTACCTCTTCGCGGCTCGCTGATGCTCTATCTTTTCGGCGCCACGCTGCTGCTTTTCGCTACTACGTCGATGGGTATTTTTCTAGGCACGTTGGCGCGTTCGATGCCGCAACTGGGGCTTTTAATCATCTTGGTACTGATTCCATTACAAATTCTGTCGGGCGGCATGACGCCGCGCGAGAACATGCCAGAGATTGTGCAGCGCATCATGCTTGTCGCACCGACCACTCATTTCGTTGAACTCGCTCAGGCTATTCTGTTTCGTGGGGCTGGGTTGTGCATTGTCTGGCCTCACTTGATGGCGCTAGCTCTCATCGGCAGTGCGTTCTTTCTTAGTGCTCTGCTGCGGCTCAGAAAGACACAGGAATAAGACAGTCAGCTCTTCTATCGACCGACTCCGTGAGCACTCCCCATAGGAGGCACGATGCAACGGCAAACGCTTTCGTAGAAGGAGTTAACTCTGATTGGGTGTGCTCAACATTGGGTACTCCTAACGCTGCCAGACAATATTCTGGTTTTCGAGAGGGATGGCTCTATCATCATGTTTAGGTATAACTCGTGCCGTATAATCTGTTTCGGGGCGGGTTGTTTCAACAAAGGCTTGATAGACATATCCGTTGGCTGCGTTTGCCAATGGTCGGAGACATTGCATCCGAATAATTTCGGGCTCGCTACCTGCCATCCCCTCAGCATAGAGCTCGACTTGCACGCTATCGGCGGCTAGATTATCCTAGATAAACTTCGATTTCGAAACAAAGCTGATGATCACGAGTATATGATGGCTCTTGAATATGTACGCCTGCCCAGCGACTGTAGTGGTCAAGTAAAACTGAAGGAGTCTGTCGTATTTTGTATAGGTAGGCTCCGGATTGGCATTCCGCGACGCGGTGGCGAAAGGAAGTGGCTGCCGGAAGGTAATACTTTTCAACATACTCGCTTAGGGAACGGTTGGTGGAGTACTTCGTTGTCAGTGTCGCCATGCTTTCCCGCATGCGGCTGACCCAGGCGCAGGGAATGCCTGATTCATCGCGGTCATAGAACGCCGGGATAATTTCTCGCTCAAGCCGCTCATACAGTTCCTGGGCTTCGCTAGCATCCCAGATAGTATAATTTTCATGCTCCAAGCCGTCGCCTATCGCCCAGCCCACGTCAGGGGCATAGGCTTCCGTCCACCAACCATCAAGTACCGAAAGATTCAGCCCACCATTGACTAGCACCTTCATACCGCTAGTACCACTCGCCTCCCAGGGCCGACGGGGCGTATTAATCCAGACATCGACACCTTGAACTAACTGTTCGGCAACCTGCATGTCATAGTCGCTCAGGAATACGATGTGATCTCTTGCATCAGGTCGCTGAATGAAGCGAAGCCACGTTTGGATCATAGCTTGGCCAGCCAGGTCGGCGGGATGTGCCTTGCCAGCAATAACGAGCTGTACGGGCTTTTCAGTATCAGCGAGTAACTTGAGCAGTCGCTCGGGGTCTTGCAAAAGCAGATTGGGACGCTTGTATTCAGCGAAGCGGCGGGCAAAGCCTAAGGTTAATATGCCAGGATCAAAAATGCGTTTTGCCGCTTCAATGGCATGATGAGTCGAGCCGGATGCAGCTAACTGGCGAGACAGTCGCTCACGGATATACTCGACTAGCGTGGTACTCGCTGCTAACCGGAGTTGCCACAGCTGTGTAAGAGATACCTGACGGATCGACTCACCGATACCTTCCGCCGCACCGTGCCAGCGATCGTGGCCGCACACATTCGTCCACAATTCATCTGCTGCAACCGAGTCCCAGCTAGGCATATGAACGCCGTTTGTGACATAACCAACTGGCACTTCGTGAATGGGCCAGCGAGGGAAGAGAGGAGCAAACAGATGGCGGCTAACACGCGCATGCAAGCGACTTACGCCGTTCACCGCGCCACTACCGCGTAATGCAAGATAGGCGGTCGTTAAAGGTTCGTGCGGGTCTTCGGGATTTTGTCGGCCTAACGCTAGAAGCGAATCTATAGGTATATTCAACGTTTGCTCGGCATAGTCAGTAAGGTATTGCCGAATCAGACTAGGCTCGAAGCGATCAAATCCTGCTGCTACTGCAGTATGAGTTGTAAAAAGGTTGCCCGCACGAGGATATCTAAGGCACCGTCGAAGGGCAGGGCATAGCTGCGCATGAACTGCGCTGCCCGCTCAAGTAAGGCAAAAGCAGCGTGCCCTTCGTTCAGATGACAGATCTCGGGCTCAATACCCAGGGCGCTTAACAGACGCCAGCCCCCAATGCCGAGCAGGATTTCCTGCTGCAGTCTCAGTTCATTCCCTCCGCCGTAGAGTTCACTGGTGATGCCACGATGTGCAGGAACATTGGCTATATCGTTGCTATCCAGTAAGTAAAGCTTCACACGACCTACCTGCGCCTCCCACGCACGCAACCAAACGGCATACGCAGGCATTTCAACCTTTATCCGAACCCATTCGCCATTATCAAACCGTAGAGGAACAATAGGCAGTTGCCCGGGGTCGTTAAAGGGGAACAGTGCCTGCTGTTTACCGTGCTGGTCAATAATCTGGCGGAAGTAGCCTTGTTGATATAGCAGGCCGACGCCGATCACTGGTACGCCCATATCACTGGCTGCCTTCAGTTGATCGCCTGCGACATTGCCCAATCCGCCAGAATAGATCGGCAAGGCTTCACTGAGCATGAACTCCATGCAGAAGTAAGCTACGGTTCCCAGCGAACCGCGTGAATATTTATTGTGGAACCAAGACGGTAATGCTGAAGCATCTCGCCGGGCTTGGAGAAGATCTTCCACTTCCTGTCTGAAGTCAGGTGAAGCGAGTCGTCTTTCAAGGGTTTGTCGGGAGACTGTCTGTAATACGACCCAAGGATTATGAGCCAATTCCCAATGTTCAGGGTCAAGAGTCCGCCATATTCGATCTGTCGCATGATTCCAGGAGGAGCGTAGGTCCAGAGCAAGCTCGGCTAAGGCATCGAAGCCTTCTATGTCTGCATAAACGTGGATGGCACTGTTAATCAGGCGTGGCATTGTCAAGATTGCGACCTCCCAAAGACTTTCCAATATGGTAAAGAAGCCTTCAGTTGCTCATGACGCAAGAAGTTAGTTATCGCGTCAGAAAGAGGAAGCGAATAAAGCTAGCTTGAAAATAATTTTTAATTAGATATCTCAAGAAATGCCAGTCTTTATTCGTTAGCTAAACTATTAATGTATTTTGGTGATATCACAAGCCGTTTGAAAGGGGGCTAGCTGTTAAATGGGTAAAAAGGCTGCAATGAACGGGATTCATATATCTTAACTGACTCGCGTACTGGCACATCGCTTGAATAATCAGGGGGATCGAACGCGATGCAGTCCGCAACTTCAGTAGCCAGTGGGATAGGTGTCGGCGGGTTCATTGTCCTCGGGCGGCGATATCACCGCTAACGCCTCAAGGGCATGGGTCTTGTCGATATGCAGGATGAAATCGTATTGCTGTGGCAAGGTACTGAGAAAATAATGGCTCTGACGCTCGGTTTCTGGACGGTAGATCACCCCGATGGCGCGGTGCAAGCGGGGAGGGGTGAGCACCGCCGTTGCCGCATTTCGCTCGCGTAGATCAATCATGAAGCGCTTGTACTTTACTTGCTGGAACAGCCGTTCGTAGCTGTCTTCCAGGGGGTCGCGTACGCTTATACTTTTCCCCGGCTCATTCCAGTTGCTGGCAGCGGTAACCTCGCCGGTGGCGGTGGTGAAGCCCACTAGTAAAGTATGCTTGGCATATTTCTCGCGAGCCAGCTGACCGACGTTGAATTCACCCCAGCGTCCCATGTCGGTAACCGCGGCGTTACCGATATGGGAATTGTGCGCCCAGACTATTACACCGGCAGGCCGGTTCAACTTCTCGCTGAGATGCGCCTGCAAGGCTTCCAGTGTCTCGAACATATGCCCATCTCGCAGGTTCCAGGAGCTAACTCGGCCCTGAAACATGGAACGATAATACTCTTCGGCATGGAGTACGACCTTGGCATTCTGTTCGACACAAAAGCGTTGCTCTTCTTCAATTTGATGATCACCTTTCAGGCGCGGCAGGATCTGGTGCTGCAGCTCAATCAGTTGGTCGATAATTGCCTGTTCGCACGACAGGGTTAGCCCCAGTTCGAGCGACCTGCCATATCGTTGCGGTTGATCCAGAAACTGATCTAGGCAGGCATAGCGTTGACGGGCACGCTTTGCCGCAGGTGGATCATGTTTATCGAGATAATCGAGTACCGCATGCACCGAGTTGCCCATGCTGTATAAATCCAGCCCGTAAAAGCCAACCGGTCGTTCGCGCTGTCTGGAGGTACTAAGGCGCGCTTCGTTGAACGAGGCCAGCCAGCGCACGAAGTCACGCACTTCGGTATTGGCCCACATCCATACCGGAAAGCGTTTGAAGGCATCGAGCGCTTGCTCAGCGCTAGTGGCTGAGGAAACGTTCCATACGTAGCGATTAATGGCATAGGCATCCGGCCAGTCGGCCTCTACCGCTACCGCTGCGAAGCCTTGTTCCTCGATCAGGCGGCATGTTATTTCCGCACGAACCCTATAGAACTCCCGCGTGCCATGCGAGGCTTCGCCGATCATGACGAACCGATTGCCCCGTGCCGCCTCAATAATTGCATCATAGTCTTCAGCGCTGCCCGTGAGTTCCAGAGCATTTTCCTCGATTGCCTGCACGGTACTCTTGCCATCACTTTTGTCATCATTATCTTTCATACTCGCCTCTCTCGAAGGCCTTGTCTTTCTTGCTTTTGCTGAAGCAGAAGCTCAATTACTTCGCTATCCGAGACTTGGGGAAAGTTGACATACCAACGCCCGACTCCGCTGAAGTTGACAAGCTGATGCGGACATACCACACGGTTCACTTGGTTTTCGAGCCTGCGGCAGGTGTCGTAGGCGGCAACGGGAACGGCCACCACAATGTCATCGGCGCCGCTATGGCGTGCGGCAGCAATTGCAGCTTCCATACTAGCGCCGGTAGCCAGGCCATCATCTACCAGAATGACAGTCATGCCCGTCAAGTCGAGTGCCGGAGCATCACCTCGATACACCTTTTCACGGCGTTCAAGTTCGGTTTTTTCTCGATCCGCTACCTTTTTGATCTGTTCAGGGGTCAACCCGAGAGCCTCAATGACCTCTTGGTGAAGCACACAATGGTCGCCGGACGTGATAGCCCCCATGGCGAATTCTTCATGGCCGGGAACCCCAAGTTTGCGCACCAGTATCAGATCCATTGGCAAGCGTAATTCACGGCTAATCTCGGCGGCAATGGGTACCCCGCCACGAGGCAATGCCAGCAGAATGGTGTTGTCGCACCCCGCATAAGCCGCTAGTTCCATGGCTAGCTCGTTACCCGCATGAATACGGTCAGTGAAAATCATTTTGGCTCCTCCTTGTCGGCTCATTAATAAACTGATTTACAATTTATTTAGGCCAAAACGAAGCAGAATGATTAACAAAGTTCATAGGTGGGCATGTGCACTAAAAAAAATATCTACTCACAGGTATAGCCAATCATGTCGATTGTTCAAACTGGAAGAGCCGTGACCGCCGACCTTGCTGTCGACTAACCACCCAGTAGTTTGAGCGCTGGCTGTAAGCCTTTTTAAAAACTGCTGTAAAAATATCGGTGTAAAACATCATGGGCGAAAAAGTAAAGACGATAAGGCGGAGGGGAAGGAAGGGGTTTTCCAAAAGTTGGGGTGAAGAGATTCCGCAGGATATTCACTCTGGGGAGCTACTAAAGTGCCATTGGCGAGCTGGATACACCGTTCCGCTTCAGCGTAGCATCGTGACGAGGATCAGTGACGGGCCGCGTTGCGCATCAATGCCTTCCAGCCTCTCTATTCTTCAAACAGTTAAGCCCCACTGGTGCTGCTAGCGGGGCTTTCTTATGAATGTATATTAGCATTCAGGGGGACGACCATTTTCACATGTGTATGCTGATGAGATACGTTGCGTTCAAGGTCGGTTGTCGAAGGTGTCGCTGGGGCGTTTAGCTGATGTATCACGCGGTGTAGCCTGAGTGTGTTGAGGCGTACGCTTTGCATCACTGCGACCACGAAACCCTGTCCAAGCATCTTTGGCTTTCTGCCGATTGGCTGGCTTACGCAGCCAGTTTACGAGGGCCATTATAATCCATTTCCTCATGCGAACCTCCTGGTTCCAATTGCTTTGGCGATTACATCCTTATATTGGGACTATAGCCTAAGCATTCAAGACAGACTGGAAATTGTACAAATACCTGACGCGCCAACCCTCTGGGTTCCTGTTTGTTGGCGTTTTTCTCATCTATAAATAGCAGCTATGACCGCCATCCCGCCGTTTTCCCTCACTCTATTGTATGACTATCGACATGCGCTTCGAGAGAAAGTAAACTGACCTTGATTGAATATTGCACACAATGATCATTAACTCGACGATAGTATAATATGCCCAGTACAACAATTCTAAATGCGCTGGTGCGGGGTACTGAGTGATTTGCACACGTCAAAGAGGCCTAGGGAGAAAATAATGGAGCTTATCAATAGTGTACCTGCTGTCATTAGGTTGAATCTGCATGACAACGTTGGCGTGGCGAGTAGGGCCGTTCCGAAGGGATACCCCATTGACGATGAGCAGCACACTGCCTATGAGAATATTGATGCTGGCCATAAGGTTGCGTTAACTGTCATTGAGCCAGAACAGCCCATCTTCAAATATGGTCAGATTATTGGGTTGGCAACGCGGCGCATCGAGGCCGGTGAGCATGTGCATACGCACAATATTGTTATGTGGGAACGTGACACTTCACTTGAGCATTTCAAGCCAGCGCCAAGGACATCAGTGACTGAAAGCCAGCGCACCTTTAATGGTTACCATCGGGCAAATGGACAAGTAGGGACCCGCAACTATATCGGCATTCTTTCCACCGTGAACTGTTCAGCCACGGTCTCAAAAGTGGTTGCAGAGCGTCTCAATGCCAGCGGTGAGTTTGAGGCATTAGGTTTTGATGGCGTTGTGCCGGTAACCCATGGTTCAGGCTGCGCAATGAATACGGAGTCTGAGGGGTTTGCATTCCTTGAACGAGTATTGAATGGCTATGCGATCAATCCGAATTTTGCTTTTGTGCTAATTATTGGTTTAGGTTGCGAAGCTAATCAAGTTAAGCAGCTGGTTGAAAAATACGGACTGACAGATACATCAAGAATATTTTATTTTAATATTCAGAGCGCTGGCGGAACCCGAGCCAGTATTGAAAAGGCGTCCGAAAAAATTCGTCAAATGTCGAATGACTACCGTCATGCCGAGAGACGCCCGGCCCCGCTGAGTCACCTTACCGTAGCCCTACAGTGTGGTGGGTCAGACGGCTATTCCGGCATTACTGCCAACCCTGCCCTGGGACATGCGGCTGATCTCATCGTCCAGCATGGCGGTAGCGTTATATTGAGTGAAACGCCTGAAATCTATGGTGCTGAGCATTTGCTTCTCGATAGAGCCATCAATGAAGACGTTGCGCGTAAGCTGCTCGAAAGGATCGAGTGGTGGAAACACTATACGCAAATCAATGGTGCTGAGTTAAACAATAATCCTTCGCCTGGAAATAAAGCAGGGGGCTTGTCTACCATCCTTGAAAAATCGCTGGGTGCTGTGGCTAAGAGTGGTTCTTCCAGCCTTAACGATGTGCTTGAGTATGCACAACCGTTGCAAGAGTCAGGTTTTAATTTTATGGATAGCCCCGGCTATGATCCGGTGTCCGTCACGGGGCAGATTGCCTCAGGCGCAACCGTTGTGTGTTTCACCACGGGGCGCGGCTCTGTCTCCGGATTCAAGCCCGCGCCGTGTATTAAGCTGGCCACCAATACGCAGATGTACGAAAGCATCCTTGAAGATATGGATATTAACTGTGGCACCATTGTGGATGGTACCGCCACAGTAGAAGAAGTGGGCGAGCATATTTTTGAGAAGATCATTTCGATTGCCTCAGGCGAGCAGAGTGCCAGTGAATCGTTGGGTTATGGTAACAATGAATTTGTGCCGTGGATGGTGGGTGCCGTTACTTAACAGCCCTATAGCCCTTTACTAACACCTATGTAATGAGTGACTTAAATGTCGCAATCGTTGAAAGACCAGCTTTATGAGGCGCTTAAGCGAAGTATCAACAATGGCCACCTTGAGTCAGGCTTAGTGCTACTCGAAGGCAATATTGCAGAAATATTCGGTATGAGCCGCTCCCCTGTTCGTCAGACATTAGGGCGTTTGCATGAAGAGCAGTTAATTTGCCGTTTTGAAGGCCGTGGCTATTTGGTGGGGGCTACGGCCGGTGACCCTATCAGGCGGAATCTAACCACGGCCGATTTTCGTGCCCTGGGCGAGGATGCCAAGATTGAGCGCACTGACGCTTGGCGTGCCATTGCAGATGTCGTCGAACATGATGTTGTCTTGAGTTCGATGAAGGGTAGGTTCGAGCTCAACGAACTGCAGCTGGCGAGGAAATACAATGTCAGCCGTACGATTACTCACCGAATTCTGCTCTACCTGCAGTCCATTGGAGTGGTTGAGAAAGTTAAGTACACCAGTTGGTCCATCGTGCCACTGGACAATGACCGGCTGCATAATCTTTATGAGGCGCGTAGGCAGCTAGAACCCTTTATGATTGCCCGGGCCACGCAGTTAATGCCCGAACAACAAATCTGCCATTTCATTGAGAAGTTAGAGCAGACAGCAGCGAAATATCCCAACGTCGCAGGCGCCACACTGGATGAACTTGAAAGCGATCTGCACTACACAACGGTGAGTATGGGAGGTAATCAAGAAATCTTCGACATGCTAAGGCGCACGCACCCTGTCCTGTTGATGAGCAAGCACCTGCTGGGCTCAAGCATGGCACTGCCAGACAAAGATCCGTTCTTTCATGATCATCTTAAAATCTTCGACAGAATGCGTCATAAACAGGGTGAGCAAGCTAGCCAAGCGCTCTCTGCCCACTTGGCAGGCTCTGAAGCCAAGGTTCAAGAACGCCTTAGCGATTTTCGTGACCACGGCGTTCTCGACATCCCCGATTACTTGCGCTAACGATAACGATAGTGTGCGTCGTTAATCGATGGGCATTTCATTTCTACGTCTGAGCTCTCGAATCAAGGCGCTGTGGTCGAGCTCTCCGTCGCCATGGTCAACAAGGTCTGTAAAAAGGCTATTAACCAGCGATGTTACTGGAAGTTCAAGCGACAGCTCTTTAGCGAGCGCAATGGTCGTTTGGGTATCTTTTAGTTGCCATTTCGCGGGCCCACCCGGTGCAAAGTCATTGGCAATCATGCGGGGGACATGGGAGCGCAAGATAGTGGAATCGGCGAACCCACCTAACAGCGCTTCGCGTACCTTGGCCGGGTCGGCACCGCCGCGTTCGGCCAGCAGCACTGCTTCCGAGACGGTGGCGATGGTATTGGCGACGATTAATTGATTGGCTAACTTGGCCAGTTGGCCGCTACCCGCGGGGCCGACATGTACCGGGTTGCCCATTGATTTCAGCAAGCCGCTCGTGCGCTCGAATGCGGCCACTTCACCGCCAACCATAATTGCCAAATTACCCGCTTGAGCACCTTTTTCACCTCCTGATACGGGGGCATCCAGATAACCAATCCCATGCTCAGCAGCGGCCTTGGCTTGCTGCTGGGCAGTTTCAACTGGGATCGAACTCATCACCACCAGTGTGCTGTGCGGTTTCATGGACGCCAAGAGACCGCTGGGGCCCAGGATCACCTCATCGCAGACAGGGCCTGAACTAAGCATGACCACCACAACGTCTGCTTGCTCAGCCGCCTGCTGGAAAGTCTCGCTTACCTCTATGCCTTGTGAGGTAAGGGCTTGCGCTTTATCCGTGGAGCGATTCCAGGCGCGCACCTGGTAGCCAGCCTTGGCAAGATTGGCGGCCATCGGCCCACCCATAATGCCTGTTCCAATAAAACCTATTGTTTTTTGATCGCTCATCATGACTACCTCGCTACTGAGCACCGTTAAATAATGGTGTCGATATGACCTACAACAGCCTGCTGGCGGATAAGAGTGGCAGGTAGTGCAAACTTGAAGTCGTTTTGCCTACTGTTTGAAATCTTTATCACAAGCGTTGAATCGCCGCTTCCCTAGCTTCGGCATGTTTTAAAGTATTGCTGAGCGGGCGGGATAAAATGTCGCATTCGATGCGCATTTCATCGCCATCGGCAAGCTGAACTTGATCAGCAAAGCTGAGAATGGCGGCGCCAAAGAAATGCACGTGTACCTGCCCAGGTACGCTAAATTGGGCATACTTGAAGTGGTGAAATTCAAGGTTGGCTAGGGAGTGACACATGTGTCGTTCGCCGCTTGAGAACGAATGTGTCCATAGCGTATTTCCCTGGCGCAGAATTGATACCCGTCCGATGACCTCTTCAGGCAGCTCATCGACAAAAATTTCCGGGCCGATGCTACATTCACGCAGTTTGGAATGGGCAAGATAAAGGTAATTCTGCTTTTCCGTCACATGGTCCGCAAATTCGTTGCCCAGCGTATAGCCGATTCGGAACACGCGCCCCTCATTGTTGACGATATAGACGCCCGCCAGCTCAGCCTCTTCGCCACCGTCTAGCGCAAACTCAGGCATTTCAATCGGCTGATAGGGGGCTTTGAGTATGTGGCCGGTTCCCTTGTAAAACCATTCAGGTTGTACGCCGACTTCGCCATCACTAGGCTTGCCGCCATCAACGCCGAGCTGAAACATTTTTTGCGTATCGGTAGCCGTTTCCTGTTGGGAGGGCCTCTCTTCGCTGCTCTGTTGATGCATTTTATTGCGTGGTGCCGCACTGCCCATATGCGTTAAACCGGTACCGGTCAGTACCAAATGCATTGGATCGGGGTGCGTTATGGGCGGGCACAACCTTTGCTCACGGATCGTTTGGTCATAATCCAGCATTTCATCTGTAGCGTACTTCTTGGCGACGTCAAATAGGCGCAACCCCTTATTGGCGGCTTCTAATGCAATCGGATAGAGGGGTTCAGCAAGTAGATGGAGCGTATTGCCATCGACTCTGGCTGCTACCGTTTTACCCTGAGCGTTGGTGAGCTGCACCATATTATGCTCAAACATCATAGTTATCCCTTTTATAAACCAGACACGAAGGCCCCTTAAAAACGACCCTTCAAAGAGGAGTCATCAATTGCCTTCTGCAGCTCGACCACGACATCGTTAGGCAGTGGAATACCCTGATCAAGATACTCTGCACGTCGGCTAAGGCCCGCTTGGCCAGGCATGCGCACAGGACGCTGTGGAACTACGGGGGGAGAACTCAGGCACGCTTTAACCAAATGATCCGTTTCATCAAGGAACGCCTCTGTGCCTGCGAATAGCGCGGGGTCGATCACCATCACCGTGACAGAGGCTCCCCAACCGCTGGGCTCGTCTTTACGACCGAATCCGCCTAATGCCGAGGTCAGGGCCTCGACCATCAATCCCATCGCAAACCCCTTATGACCGAATTCCTGGCCACCAAGCGGCAGGATGCTACCCTGTGGGTCGCTGAAAAAATCCGCTGGATCGTCGCTAGCAACGCCCGTATTTGTCAGGATGACGGGGTGCGCCATTTTGGTTTTCTCGGCGTTAGCTTTAGCAACACTGCCGTTCGTGACGGTCGACATACTGACATCCATCATGATCGGCTGAACGCGACTGGGGATGCCCATTGCAATGGGGTTGGGGGTGTAAACAGGGTAGAGACCGCCAAACGGAGCCACCGATTTCACCGCTGGATCCGAGGTCATAATGATCGGCATCAAGCCTTGCTCGACGAAAGGCTGCAAGTATGACGCCAGGCAGGCGATATGGTGTGAGCGCTTGATACTCACAATACCAATCCCAGACTCTCTTGCCGCCGCTGCACTGCGTTCCAGCGCTTTTTGCACTAGATAAGGGCCAAGAATATAGTGGCCATCCACCAGGGCAGCGACTGAGCTGATCTCTTTCAAGACCATCGCGTTGTGGTCACCGCACGCATGGCCCGACTTCAAATCTTTTAAGTAACCGTTAGCCAGTTTTATGCCATGGGTGTGATGACCTAACAAATCTCCTTCAATGAGAATGGCACTGGTCGTTTCACTCACTTCACGAGAGGCCCCGGCCTCCATGAACAGGCTAACCAGTACGTCTTCCAACCAACCTTTTGTATAGCGTTTCATGAAATCCTCTGCGCTTTATTATGGCTATTGTTTTTGATTTTTTTGTAGGCCATGACTAATAACGGAGAGAGCCATAGCAAGATAACGAGCGCACCAAGACCGGCGCTGATGGGGCGCGAAAAGAAACTCAGCAGATCGCCATTGCTTTTCAGCATTGAGCTCATAAAACTGTTTTCCAGTGTCGTGCCCAGCACTAGACCCAGAATCGCCGGTGCCATTGGAAAATCACACCGGGCCAGGATGGAAGCGATAAACCCGATCAGGAGCATTATCCAGACATCGGTAATCGAATTATTAATAGAGAAGGCGCCGACGAGACAGAAGCACAAGATGATCGGCATCAGGATCTTGCGGGGCGTTAATATGAACACCTTGGCAGATTTTATTGCCGCATAGCCAATCGGTAGCATGATTAAGTTGGCAATAAAGAACACAATGAAAAGCGCATAGATCAAGCCGGTGCCATCCATAAAAATGGTGGGGCCAGGATTCATGCCTTTCATGTAGAGCACGCCAATAACAATGGCGGTTATCGAGTCACCCGGAATCCCGAATACCAAGGCCGGCACCCAAGCGCCGCTAATCCCCGAGTTATTGGCAGAACTGGCATCGACAATGCCTTCGATATGACCGGTTCCATAAGCTTGTTTCTGTTTAGAGCGGCCTTTGCCAACGGCATAAGCGATCCAGGCTGCAATGTCAGCTCCCGCACCGGGAAGTGCACCAATCAGCGTTCCAATCGAGCTGCCTCTTATCATATTTGGCCAATAAGCCTTTATATGCTTCGGTGCCTGCTTGAAAACACTATCTTTGGATAACGACGGCAGCTCTCTTCCCTCATTGCGCGAACCATAAAACAGCATGAGTTCGTTGAGGGCGAACATACCGATCATCACTGGAATGAAGTTAATCCCCCCCATCAGGTCTGGGATGCCGAAAGTGAAGCGGGGGGCACCACTCATCATATCCAGGCCGACAGTCGAGAGTAGTAAACCGATCATTAAAGAGAGAAAGGCTTTAACCCTGGAACCAATGGAGATAAAAATAGAACAGCTTAACCCCAGTAGTGCTAACCAGAAATATTCATAAGAACTAAACTGAAGCGCCACCTCGGCTAATGAAGGGGAAACAAAGACCAGGATTAATGTTCCGAATAGACCGCCAAACACCGAACAGATCAAGTTCATGCCCAGTGTTTCTCTGGCTCGGCCCTTATGCGCCAATAGATGTGAATCGGCGACATAGGCAGCCGAAGAGGGCGTGCCGGGAATGTTCAAATAGGTGGCGGGAATATCCCCAGCAAAGATGGCCATGGCCGATGTGGTGACAATGGCCGCAATGGCTGGTGTGGGGTCCATGTAGAAGGTGATGGGGACCAGCAGCGCAACGGCCATCGTAGCAGTCAGGCCTGGCACAGCCCCGACGA
This sequence comes from Vreelandella sp. ssv, assembly GCF_059448525.1. NCBI lineage: Bacteria > Pseudomonadati > Pseudomonadota > Gammaproteobacteria > Oceanospirillales > Halomonadaceae > Vreelandella > Vreelandella sp. ssv. The sequence continues at coordinate 1,961,342 of NZ_CM182545.1, forward strand.
ACACACCGAAGATAGCGGCTGCAAAGATCACCAGTATTGTTTCTATATTAAAAACGAGCTGCAGCCCTAACAGAAATGCTTCCATAATCTAACCCCAAAAATTCATTAGCCCTTCAGGAAGGGGGATCAGCAGGTATCGCGAGAATAGAAAATAGATGATGAGGGACGCGACAAGGGAGACAAGCAGTGCCAAGGGCAGGGAGGTCTTTCTCACCAGCATGAGCACGAACATAATGATGCCCAGGCACAGGGCTGCGCCAAGGAACTCGCTAGCGAATATATAAAAGATAATAAGTGCGCAGGGGAGAAGTGAGACAAGAATAGAGCGTAAGTCGAATAGCTTGCCTTCATTCGCCTCTGTGCCAGACAGCTGGCGTTTTAGCGTAGGTAGCTGCGTGGCCGAAAGTACCAGTCCCCCTATGAGAAACCCTCCCCCAATGAGGGAGGGAAACAGAGATGGACCATATTGAAGGCTTGCCATCGTTGGGTACTGGCTAGCGACAGTTATAACAACCGCGCCAAGCAGCATGAAGGCTAGCCCCAAAAGGAGATCTCTCATGTTGACTATCCCCTTATTGGCTCAGCCCAACGTTCTCAATAATTTCTCCATACACAGCATCCATTTCGACCATTAGCTCACCAAACTCTTCGGCATTACGCCATTCGGTGCCAAAGCCTTGTTTAGCCATGAAGTCTTGATAGGTATCGCTGTTGTAGGCGGCCTCTAGCGCTTCCTCAAGGGTCGCCACGATTTCCTCATCCATACCTTTGGGGCCAGTGATGCCTCGCCATTCACCAACGAGATAATCACTGCCGATGGCTTCATTAATGGTGGGGACATCGGGGAAGCTGTTAATGCGCTCTGGTGCCATTATGCCCAGGCTTTTGGCACGACCGGCTTCGATCATCGAGCGACCTTCGGGAACTGAGCTCGGCACAATATCGATACCACCAGCTGCGAGTTCTGTCATTGCTGGCGCAGCGCCCTGGCTGGGGATCCAGGTTACGCGGTTGGCTTCAAGCCCTTGATCCATCAAGAAACCCGCAAAGGCGAGATGCCATACACCACCTTGTCCTGTACCTGATGCTTTAAAGGTACCCATAGGTTGCTCAGCAATAGCATCAACGAGTTCTTGTACCGAGTCGTAAGGAGCATCGGCGGCTACTTGAATACCGGCGTAATCAAAGTTGATCTGACCAATCGGGGTGAAGTCCTCATAAGTCAGATCGGTTAAGCCTTGCCAGTGCATCATATTGAGCTCACCGGTTGCCAAACCCAGGGTGTAACCATCCGGTTTTGCACTCGCCATGGCACTGTGGCCGACCACACCGCTACCACCTGTACGGTTAACCACATTGACGGTTTGGCCCAATTGCTCTTCCAACGCAGCGGCAATGGTGCGCGCGGTCGCATCTGTGCCGCCACCTGCGGCCCATGGAACGATAATAGTAATAGGTTTTTCAGGGTAGGCCGCCAGTACTGAACTGGATGCTGTTAGTAGGAGTAGAGCAGTGATGTGCTTGAGTGATTTAGTTTTATTGATCATTTTTATGTGAGCCTCGGTTTTTGTGTATTTATCGATTGGCAAAACAAATCTAGCATTAACGACCATTGTGTTCAATAATCATATTTTGTAGACTTTAGTTCTATTTTGACGCTTCTCCTCTGGCTTTTTAGGAGGGAAATTGGCCGAAATTACGCTTAACGATATTTGCTGGTGGCGTTTCATGAGCAGGCTTGTTCGCCGTACGAGAGTACGTTATTACTTAAAAACACTAACAATTCCAAAGGTAATGAAATGGCAATAATCAACTATGTCACTCAAATTCAATTTGATTTCGGGGCCGCCTCGTTGTTGCAGCAGGAGTGTGATCGCCTGGGCATTCGACATCCAATGGTAGTGACCGATGCGGGAGTGCGGGCGGCGGGTATTGTTGACCAGGTACTGAAGCATCTCCGTGATCCAGCGCCAGCCATTTATGATCAGACGCCTCCCAACCCCAATGAGGCTGCCGTTCGAGAGGCCACTGCTTTATACCGAGATGGAGGATTCGATGGCATCATTGCGATTGGAGGCGGTTCCTCAATCGATCTTGCGAAAGGGGTGGCTATTTGCGGTACCCATGAAGGCTCTTTGAAGTCCTTTGCGGTGGTTGAGGGAGGCTCAGAACGAATTACCGCCGCCACGGCACCTGTGATCGCTATTCCAACAACGGCAGGCACCGGGAGTGAAGTAGGCCGCGGGGCGATTTTGATTCTGGAAGATGGACGTAAAGTTGGCCTGTTATCACCCCACTTGGTACCTAAATCTGCAATTTGTGACCCTGAGTTAACATTGAGTCTGCCCGCACAAATGACGGCAGCCACGGGTATGGACGCTTTATCTCATTGCCTTGAAACATTCATGTCGGCGGCTTTCAATCCGCCTGCTGACGGCATCGCGTTGGACGGACTACGCCGCGGCTGGCTGAATATTGAGCGGGCAACGCGCAACCCCGGTGATCGGGAAGCACGTATGAATATGATGAGTGCCTCGATGCAGGGTGCGATGGCCTTTCAGAAAGGACTAGGGTGCGTACATAGTTTGAGTCATTCGTTAGGCGGTATTAATCCGCGCCTTCACCACGGCACGCTCAACGCCATTTTCCTGCCCGCGGTTATTGAGTTCAATTCTAGCTGTGATTCTGTAAAGCATGAGCAAAAGCTTGAACGCATCGCTCAGACGATGCAGCTCCATAGCCCCGATGATATTGGACCTGCCATTAAAGACATGAGTAGGCGCCTCGAGTTACCCATGGGTTTAGCGGAATTGGACGTGTCCCAAGCGCTATTCCCGCGAATTATCAAAGGCGCTTTAGCTGATCACACCCATAAAACGAATCCCCGCGTTGCAAGTGAACAGGATTATCAGTGGATGCTTGAGCAGTCCCTATAAATCGATCACTGGCGAAACAGGAGCAGAAAAATGGAACTGGGAATTGAAGGACGTTGGGCACTGGTGTGTGCTGCGAGCAAAGGTCTCGGAAAGGGGTGTGCCGAGGCGTTGGTCATGGAGGGGGCGAATGTCGTTATCAATGCACGTTCCTCTCATTTGCTTGAAGAAACAGCGGTTCATTTAAGGCAAATGAACCCTGATGTGACGGTGCTCACCGTGGCGGGGGATATTTCACTAGAAAAGACACGTGAAGCGGCGTTAGCCGCTTGCCCCCAAATAGATATATTGATTAATAATGCAGGCGGTCCTCCCCCAGGTGATTTCAGAGAGTGGTCAAGGCAGGACTGGTTAGACGCTGTCGATGTCAACATGGTCACCCCTATTGAACTCATTAAGGCAACGGTGGATGCAATGGCGGAACGGGGCTTTGGCCGGGTGATTAATATCACCTCTGCAGCCGTTAAAGCACCTATCGATATTTTGGGGCTATCCAATGGGGCTCGCAGTGGGTTGACGGGTTTTATTGCGGGGTTGGCTCGCCAGCCGCAGTTGGCTGGGCGCAACGTGACAATCAATAACTTGTTACCAGGCTCTTTTGATACTGATCGATTAAAGAGCACCCATCAAAACGTCGCTAAATCATCCAACCAGGAATACGAAAGCGTTCGGGACTCCTTTCGTCAAAAAGTCCCTGCACAGCGCTTCGGCACGGCGGAAGAGTTTGGCGCCTTCTGTGCGTTTCTGTGTAGCGCTCAGGCCGGTTATATGACCGGACAAAATATACTGCTGGATGGTGGCAGTTACCCGGGAACGTACTGAGCAGCAGATGTTGTGAATAGCGCAATCCAATAACATCGACGTGGCGAACTTCTTTAATGTGTAATCGGCACGCCGATGTTTTGCCTGCTTTTAACCAGTAGCCTTCCAATGTCGACTCGCTTAATGGGGAGGCTTACTGATTTTTTTTATTTCGCAGCATGCTGGCGTCGTAAAGCCGAGGCACATACTGGTCGCTACCCAGTACGTTTTCAGCTTGCTTTAACACCTCGCGTAAGGCGGGCAGCATCATGCTCTCGAAACCAGATGCCGCTATCGTTTCGCTTAAATAACCCATGTCCTTACCGGCATTGCCCAGGCTAAAGCGCAACCGCGTTTCATCTGCTTCAAGCACCCAGGGCATAACGGCGTTGAACATGGCGCTATTGGCGCCGCCTTGTGAACACACGTCATATAATTTGTGTTGATCAACCTCCATGTTGGCCGCCATGGCTGCTGCTTCTGACGCCAGGGCTGCGGCGCCAAGCGAAAGATAGTTATTGATCAGTTTAAGTTTGTGCGCTGACCCTAGCTCTCCAACATGAAATATATTTTCAGCAAAGGCTTCTATGGCAGGCCGCGCCTGGTCGACTATCTTTTGGCTTCCTCCCACCATGACATTGAGCCGACCTTCGCGGGCCTCCTTCGGCGTTCTTGCTAATGGAGCGTCTAACATGTGGCATCCTGCAGCTTCGATTCGCGCGGATAACCGTTGTGTCGATTGAGGTAGCGATGTCGAGCAATCAACGATAATCAGCCCAGGCTTCGCACCTGCAAGAAGTCCCTCACTGTCCAGAGTAATATTTTCCATTTGCTCACTGGTACTGACACAAACAAAAACGATGTTACTTTGTGAAGCAACTTCCGCGGGTGTTCCCACCTCTTTTGCGCCTAACTCGCAAAGCGTTTCTATAGGCGCGCGGTTGCGATGCGCCATAATCGTCAAAGGGAATTTATGCCTAATGAGGTTTTCAGCCATACCCTGGCCCATTAAGCCAAGACCTATAAAACCAATTTTTAGCATCTTCGGACTCCTTTTTTATAAAGTTGTTAGGGTTTAAGTTTTCTTGATTTAGATGACGAATGTGCACTGACAGATAATCACCTTGCCGCCAATTACGATAGGTGGCACCTTGGTTTGATTGTCAGCGATCTAATCTAAACTAGCAGTTAAGATAAAACGCGGGTGGATTGCCACCCAGTTAGTGACGAAATTAACGTGGCGGTCTCAAAGGGTAGTGGTGTTTGGCACTTTCCGTTAAGCTCTTCTGCAATTTTTTATCTTTGTTTGCGTTGAGGTGAGTGTATGTGGAGCCTTCTAAGGCTGTCTGCAATAGCACTATCATTATTCATGATAGCGGGTTGCTCAGATCCCAAAATTGACACCAGCTCCATGCCAGCGTCAGTGGTTTCGGTCGAGAAAGTGCGCAATTCACTGCCGACTTATAAGCGCGATGATTTTGATCAGGGGCTAATCATTATTGCCACTGCGTCCACGTTCGATGGGCTTGATATTATTAATCCTCACCGTATGAATGCAGCTGAAATCGCTGAGTCGGCTAATTTTCAAATGCACGGATTAACGGGGGATCAGGTTATTCATCGAGCCGACCAGATACTTCGCGAGCGACGGTCACGCGAACGTGAACTGGCCATTCGTACGTTAAGACGCTTGGAAGAGAAACAGGCTAAAGCCAGCAGTGACCAGCAGCAGTTAGCACGATTCAGCATTGATGAAGCTCGCTATTACATGGCGGAAAGCCCCTATGGAGCCTCTGAGCCCGTCATAGACCTTGAAGTCGCCAATGGCACTGATCAGGTCATATCCGAACTTTTCCTGAGAGGCGTGTTGACTAGCCCTGATCGCTCCTTACCCTGGGTTGATGAGTCGTTTTACTACGTTGTCGCGGGAGGCATTGAGCCTGGAGAAACGCTGAAATTGAGCCTTGCTCCCAACCGTTTTGGCCCGTGGGGGGATATCCAAATACCTCATGATGCGGCGCTGACGATAACCTTGGAAGGCCTCCGAGGTGCTGATGACCAGCCGTTATGGGCGTCGCCCGCTCTCAGCGAAAGCGAAGTGGCGAAGCTAGAGCGTCTTCGTGAAGAGTATGGGGGCGTCGCCCTTTCACAGGCGGAATAAAACAATGCGCCCTATCGGGAATCCGATAGGGCGCATTGATTAATCACTAAAAACATTGGAGAGTTTTGGCTTTACTCTTTAGCTTCATGATCCGCTAAGGCCGCCACGATAGCTTCTTCCCACTGTCCTTCCGTTATCCCCCAATGCTCCATTTCCGCTTGGTCGGGGCTGCCTTCTGATGCAGCACGGAGTTTCTCAACGCTGCTGCTTTCATAGCAGTGCTTGGCAAAATCTTTCGTATTGACGTCTTTTAGTTGATTTATCATCGACATGTTGAGTTCCTTTCAATGGTGCGTCGTGAGGCAAGGCCTCTAAGTGTAGCTATTCTGGCTCTTTTTTTCTGCAATGGTTCCCGATATTGCTTAATTAGAGCGAAAAGGCGCGGCGAGTACCTAGCTGGCCAACCAGGCATCGATAAAAATTTTGCAGGCGATACCCGCCAGTAGCAGCATTATCAGATTATCAAACCAGCGATGGGGCAGTCGCTTGCCCAAATGCGCACCGAGCGGCATGGCGACCACAATAATAATCAAGGCAACAACGCTGTAGAGAAAACGTTCTAGGGTTAAAATGCCCGCGCTTAAAAGCGCTGGAATTTGCACGCTGGTAATGGCAACAAAAAAGACAGAAATGGAGCCGATAAAGACCCGACGTTCCAGTTGCATGGCATTTAAAAATGTCACCGACGCAGGGGCCGACATTCCTGCGGCGCCTTGCAATACTCCCGCCAGTAGCCCGGCGGGGATCACTATTCGCTCAGCGACATTAAACGGCAGCGCCATACGGCGTCTCGCCACCTTAATAGCCAAATACAGCACAATCGCGCCCGCCACCCCAAGGGACAGTAGGTCTGCTGAAAGTACCACCAGCCCCCACGTCCCAAGCACAATACCCAGTCCACCTGCGAGAGAGAATGCAGCCAAAAAACGTAATGGCAGTAAGTGCCGCCGGTATTGCCACACCTGTAATGCATTACTGATCAGGTTGGGAGCAACCAGTACCGCAATCGCGAGTTGCACATCGTAGAGCATCGTGAGGACAGGCACGACGATAACCGGGACACCAGAGCCAATAGCACCTTTGACGATACCAGCGGCTAATAGCGTCATTAACGCAATCAACATAGAGGTATCCCGGTTTCCTTCTACATACCGCTATTAAATAGCGGTTTATATGGATTGATGAGTGCTATTTCAGAACGTAGCAGGGCGTGTATGGCTGTCCGTCAAGTTTCATTCGGCCTTGTGCGACGAAGGAAGTTAAAAGCTCATCCAGGCGCTGCATCAATTCGGGTTCAGCGGTGAGTTCAAAGGGGCCGTGGGCTTTAATAGCGCGAATGCCCGGCTCTTTTACGTTACCAGCGACTATCCCTGAGAACGCGCGGCGTAGGTTGGCCGCAAGCTCATGGGTGGGTTGTTGGCGATGGAGCGCTAACGAGCGCATGGCTTCATGAGTCGGCTCGAAAGTGGCCTGAAATTCACGTGCGATGGTCAAGCGCCAGTTGTAGTAGAACGCATCCTGGTGCGTACGCCGGAATTCGGCGATTTCGTCGATGCCATGGCGCATGGTGCGCGCCACCGCAACCGGATCGCCGGTGATAATCGTGTAATAGCGACGAATATCCTCACCGAGCGTATAAACCAGGAATTCATCAATTTTCTGAAAATAGGCAGCGGAATCGGCAGGGCCAGTGAAAATTAACGGGAAAGGGATATCTTTATTGCTTGGGTGTAGCAAAATACCCAATAAATAGAGGATCTCTTCCGCCGTGCCAACACCGCCAGGGAAAACAATAATGCCGTGGCCGAGGCGCACGAATGCTTCCAGACGTTTCTCAATATCCGGCATTACCACCAATTCATTAACGATGGGATTAGGCGCTTCTGCGGCGATAATGCCGGGCTCAGAAATGCCTAAATAGCGGCCCTCTTTACGACGCTGTTTGGCATGGGCGACGTTAGCGCCCTTCATTGGGCCTTTCATCGCGCCAGGCCCACAGCCTGTGCAGATATCTAAATCACGTAGGCCTAAGTGATAGCCAACGTCTTTGGTGTATTCGTACTCTTCTCGAGAAATAGAGTGCCCACCCCAACACACCACTAAACTGGGGTCGCGGCCGGGTTTTAACGTGCCCGCTTTGCGCAGTATATGGAAGACCGCATTGGTGGTACCTTCGCCAGTGCTAAGGTCGAAGCGGTTGTGGTGTTGGATTTCGTTATAGACGTAAACAATATCGCGAATGACTGACGATAAGTGCTCGCGAATACCGCGAATCATGCGGCCATCTACAAACGCCTCCGCTGGCGCATTAGTCAGTTTTAAGCGAATGCCGCGGTCTTGTTGCATTACTTCAATATCAAAATCTTTATAGGCTTCTAAAATCGCCACGCTGTCGTCGCTTGGATTACCGCAATTTAGTACCGCCAGCGCACATTGCCGGAGCAGGTCATGAAGACCGCTTTTAGAAGTACTATGGAGACGATTAACTTCATGCTGAGAAAGTACTTCAAGGCTCCCCTCAGGGGAAATAATGCTTGAAAGGGTGGCGCGGGGTTGAAAGGTTGCGGTCATTAGTGCTCCTGTCCCTGGTCGTTTAAGTGCTATTGGCAGTCTACCATGCTCTGGCAGTCGGTACAGTGGCGCAACGGCTACCCAGGCCGCTGTGTTACTATGAAGTATGTTTAAAAGAATGGCTGCTAAAGACAATGGTTCTTTACTATGTTTAATGCCCAATATTTTCGTACGTTTATTACGTTAGTGGAAACAGGCAGTTTTACCCGAACTGCTCACCGCTTAGAAATGACGCAGCCCGGCGTAAGCCAGCATGTACGCAAGTTGGAGAGCTATTTAAATAAAGAGCTGCTAGAACGCAAAGGGCGTAGTTTTACGCTAACCGAAACGGGACGGCGCGCTTATGATTATGCGTTAAAGCTGTTTGCCGAGCACGAGCAGTTTCGTCACGGCTTGGACGATGATTCACTAGACAGTGGCGACTGCCGTATTGCTTCACCGGGAAGCGTAGGGTTGATGTTTTATCCGTATATATTGGGTCAACAGCAAATGCATCCCAATTTAACGGTCAACTATAGCTTCGCTTTTAACCATGAAATTGTGAATGATCTGTTAGAAGGCCGTTACGATATTGGCATTGTAACGGAAGCGATGAACCACCCAGAGCTTGATTGCTCTATTTGGCATCAGGAACCGCTCTGTTTGGTGGTTCCCGCTGACTTTGCGGGCAGCACGTTGTCTGATTTGATGGGCATCGGCTTTCTCAACTATTACGATGGCATCAACCATGCCAACGCGCTGTTACGGGCTAATTATCCCGATGAGTTTCGCTCAATGACGCATTTCCGCCATCAAGGTTTCACCAATGAAGTCAGCATGGTGCTGGATGCAGTCGCCAGGGGGCTAGGCTTTACCGTGGTATCGAGATTGGTGCTGGAAACGTCACCCTGGCAGCGCCAGGTCAAAGCCCTCAACCTGCCCAATGCGGTCAATGAAGTGCTCTACCTGCTTCGCCGCCGCGACTCCGTGCTCCCTAAGCGCTACGAAAAGCTGTTAAACGGTTTTCACGCCCAGCGTATGCACGAAAAAACGCCCCTGGTGCCATCAAGTTAGTTAAGGCAGCAGGGGCGATTGAGTGGCGCTTAGTCGCGATACTCGTCAATGCTGGGGCAAGAGCAGATCAACTGACGATCGCCAAACACGTTATCAACCCGGTTAACGGCGGGCCAGTATTTGGCGGCTTGCACAGCTGCAGTGGGGAAGGCTGCCAACTGACGGCTATAAGGCCGTTCCCAGTGGCTATCCATCAGATCCGCCTGAGTATGCGGCGCATTGACCAGCGGATTATTCTCCAGTGGCCATTCACCGCTCTCTACCCGAGCGATCTCTTCCCGGATAGCGATCATAGCATCGCAGAAACGATCAATTTCATACAGTGACTCCGACTCGGTCGGCTCAATCATCAGCGTGCCCGGTACCGGGAAGGACATGGTCGGCGCGTGGAAACCGTAATCCATTAAGCGCTTGGCAATATCCTCTTCGCTAATGCCGGAGGCCGCTTTGAGGGGACGAATATCGATGATGCATTCGTGGGCGACGGTGCCGTTCTGGCCACGGTAGAGAATGGGGAATGACGCTTCCAATCGCTTGGCAATGTAGTTGGCGTTTAGGATGGCAAGCTCGGTAGCTTCACGCAGACCGCGCGCTCCCATCATTTTAATGTAGGCCCACGATATCGGTAAGATCGAGGCACTGCCAAACGCGGCTGCGGATACCGCACTGCTATCACTATTGACACCGTTGATCGGGGTTACCACGTGGTTAGACACATAGGGGGCGAGGTGGGCTTTAACACCAATAGGGCCCATGCCTGGGCCGCCGCCGCCATGAGGAATACAGAACGTTTTATGTAGATTGAGGTGGGACACGTCGCCGCCGAAATCGCCCGGGCGCGTTAAGCCCACCTGAGCGTTCATGTTAGCGCCGTCAATATAGACCTGACCGCCATTGTCGTGAACGATCTTGCACGCTTCACGCACGCTGGTTTCAAACACGCCGTGGGTCGATGGGTAGGTCAGCATAATGGCAGACAGCTGATCGCGATGCTGCTCGGCTTTCGCGCGTAGATCAGCCATATCGATATTGCCATTTTGATCGCATTCCACCACGACGACTTTCATCTGCACCATGGCTGCAGAGGCAGGGTTGGTGCCGTGGGCGGAGCTAGGAATCAAGCAAATATCACGATGACCTTCGCCCTGAGCCGCCTGATAGCGGCGAATAGCCACTAAGCCTGCGTATTCACCCTGCGCGCCGGAGTTGGGCTGCATAGAGAGATGATCATAACCGGTAACTTCTACTAAGAAGGCCGATAGTTCATCGATCATTTGATGATAACCAGCCACCTGATCGCGAGGTGCGAACGGGTGAAGATGCGCAAACGACGGCCAGGAAACGGGGATCATTTCACTGGTGGCGTTGAGCTTCATGGTGCAGGAGCCGAGCGGGATCATGGCATGGGCAAGCGACAGATCCTTATTCTCCAGACGCTTCAAGTAACGCAGCATTTCAGTTTCGCTGCGGTAGCGACTAAACGTAGGGTGGCTCAAAAAGTCGCTTTCGCGCTGGCAAGTAGCGGGAATACCCGAGTCGCCGTTCGCCACCACCTGCTCATCCAATACGGCAACGGAAAGGCCGTGCTCATCACCCAGCAGCACGTCAAACAAGGTGGCTACATCGTGGGCGGTGGTGGTTTCATCGAGGCTGATGCCCACATCCCCATTGGCGAAGTAGTGCAGGTTAATATCGTGGGTCATGGCGCGGCCATGGATCTTGCCTGCATCAACGCCGGTCAGGCATAGCGTATCAAACCAGCTATGATGAGCGAGCGATACGCCTGCCTGCTTAAGCCCCTCAGCAAGCAGGGTGGTGAGGCGGTGAACGCGCCCCGCAATTTTGCGCAGACCATCGGCGCCGTGATAGGTCGCATAAAAGCCAGCAATATTGGCCAGCAGCGCCTGGGCCGTACAGATGTTGGAGGTGGCTTTCTCGCGGCGAATGTGTTGCTCGCGAGTTTGCATGGCCATGCGCAGCGCCGTATTGCCGCGGCTATCTTTGGACACACCAATGATACGCCCTGGAATAGAGCGCTTCAGCTTATCTGAAGTGGCAAAAAACGCCGCGTGAGGGCCACCAAAGCCCATCGGCACGCCAAAGCGCTGGGAGTTGCCTACTACAATATCGGCGGCAAGTTTGCCGGGCTCTTTCAGCAGTACAAGGCTTAAAAGGTCGGTGGCCACACAGGTCATAATGTTTTGGTCGGCGGCCGCGCTCAACAGCGGCGCTAAGTCACGAACTTCACCGCTGGCAGACGGGTACTGTACCAGGGCCCCAAACACATCGTGGTTGGCCAGTTCCTCGGCAGGGCCAGTGATCAGTTCAAAGCCAAAGAAGTCGGCACGGGTTTTAACCACATCTAGCGTTTGCGGAAAAACGTCATCGGCGACGAAGAAGGCGTTGGATTTGCTTTTTTTATTGCCACGCTTGCACAACGCCATGGCTTCGGCAGCGGCAGTCGCTTCGTCGAGCAGCGAAGCATTCGCAAGCTCCATGCCGGTTAAGTCCATCACAACTTGCTGGAAGTTCAGTAAACCTTCGAGGCGACCCTGAGAAATCTCTGGTTGGTAGGGGGTGTAAGCCGTGTACCAGCCGGGATTTTCCAACACATTGCGCTGAATCACCGCCGGCATGTGAGTACCGTAATAGCCCTGACCAATATAGCTTTTAGCCACACGATTTTGTCGGGCTAGCTGTGCCAAATACTCTAATGCTTCAGCCTCACTGCGGGGTTCCTCAAGTGCTAGCTCGCGCCCAAGGCGAATGTCGCTTGGCACGGTCTGTTCGATCAGATCTTCCATGTGCTGCATATTGAGCGCTTTTAACATCGTGGCGACGTCATCCTGACTTGGGCCATTGTGACGTTTGATAAAAGCATCGTGGTCGGCCAACTCGGCCAGGCGGCGTGTTTCAAAAGGCATGGGAAGATTCCGAACGTTAAGAGAGACCGTGCAGGGGTAAAAAGCGAAAAGCCTGCCGCGAGGGCAGGCTCAACTACAAATGTTATTCGTCAGCGCTTAGCGTTGCTTGATAGGCATCTGCATCTAACAAGCCATCAATAGTATCGCTGTCTAAGCGGACTTTCATGATCCAACCGCCTTCATAGGGCGCTTCGTTGACTGTCTCGGGGGCGTCTTCAAGGGCGTCGTTGACTTCGATGACTTCGCCAGCCACGGGGGAGTAGAGGTCAGAAGCGGCTTTAACCGATTCGATGACACCAAACTCTTGGCCTTTTGTCAGCGCAGCTCCCACTTCCGGCAATTCCACAAATACCACGTCACCAAGCGCTTGCTGGGCGTGATCAGTAATGCCGACGGTAACGGTGCCATCTTTGTGGTCTAGGACCCACTCGTGGCTTTCAGCGTAACGAAGATTGGCAGGAAGATTGCTCATGATGTTTTCCTATATGAAACAGTTTTCTGGACCCGAGCATACTAGCGGTTGTCGCTCGCCTTGGCGACTGCGAATGGTGCACCGTTTGATACAATACCAAGCACTTAGTGTGTTACATGGCTTGGTCAATAGCCGAGCGAATAAGGGTGCATGTTAACGTGTTTCCAATCGGAAACAAATTTCTTCTTTGCTCCACAGAGAGCTTCATAGAGAATTTTAAGGCGAGCCTGTTACGCCACATGCACTGGTAATGTATCGGATACTGTGGGGTTATTAAAAAAGCGGCATCCTCTATGCGCAAGCGACATCACCCTAGATGATTGCTAAGTTTATAGTGTAAAACGTTCAAATCGTATGCTAATGACCCCTAGCAACGTTATTAAGCTTGATCACTGTGACGAATCAAACAACCAAATAAGGAGAAGCACGTGGAAACATTAACTAGCCTCTTAAGGGCGATCAACGGCGTGGTCTGGGGCCCCGTCATGTTGATTTTGCTGCTGGGTGTAGGCATTTACCTACAGCTTGGCTTGAAACTGATGCCGATTAGAAAGCTCGGCATGGGTTTCAAGCTAATGTGGGCGGGCCGCGATACTAAACCTAGTGCAGATAAGTCGAAAACCAAAGAGAGCGATGAAGGTGAAATATCTCCCTTTGACGCTTTGATGACGGCACTCTCGGCGACAATCGGTACAGGGAATATTGCTGGGGTAGCCACTGCCATCGCCTTGGGTGGGCCCGGTGCTGTTTTTTGGATGTGGATTACTGCGTTAGTGGGGATGGCGACAAAATTTGCCGAGGCGGTGCTTGCGGTTCGCTACCGTGAAACTGATAGCACCGGCTATCACGTGGGCGGGCCGATGTTTTACATCAAAAATGGCCTGGGCAAAAAGTGGCTATGGTTGGGTGGTTTGTTCTCCTTTTTCGGCGCTGTCGCTGCCTTCGGGATCGGCAATACCGTTCAGTCCAACTCCGTAGCCGATGCCATGGACGCCACCTTCGGCGTGCCGCACTGGCTCACGGGCGTGGTCATTATGGTACTGGCTGGCGCGGTCATTCTGGGTGGTATCAAGCGTATCGCTAAAGTCGCAGGCAAGTTGGTGCCGATTATGGGCATCGCATACGTGGCAGCGGGTCTGCTGGTGTTGATCATTAACGCTGGGCAGATTGGTGAGGCCTTTGGTTTGATCTTCAACTACGCCTTTAATCCCATGGCGGCAGCAGGTGGTTTTGCCGGGGCGGCGGTAATGGCCGCCATTCGCTTTGGTGTCGCGCGAGGTATCTTCTCGAACGAGGCGGGACTAGGCAGTGCGCCTATCGCCCATGCGGCGGCCAAAACCAAAAATCCTGTGCGTCAGGGGTTAATCGCCATGCTGGGTACGTTTATCGATACCATCATTGTGTGCACCATTACGGCACTGGTGATTTTGACCTCGACGGTGTGGATTGAGGGCGAGGCGGGCGCTTCACTGACGGCGCTCTCATTCGACGCTGCATTGCCGGGCTTTGGTAATCAGATTGTGGCAGTCGCTTTAGCGATCTTTGCCTTTACCACCATTCTTGGCTGGTCATTTTATGGTGAGAAGTGCTGCCAGTTCCTGTTTGGCACGCGCTCTATTATGATCTATCGCGTGCTGTTCGTGCTGGCAATCCCTTTAGGCGCTATCGCCCAGTTGGGCTTTATCTGGCTAATGGCGGATACCTTTAATGCCATGATGGCGATTCCCAACCTGATTGCCTTGGCACTGCTTTCGCCGGTAGTCTTTAAACTAACCAAGGACTACTTCGACGGCAAAGACGTACTGCCGGGAGAAGAGCTGGAACACGACCAATAATCCAGTGGCTCACCCACGTGGGCTGCTATAACGATAAAATGTGAATAAGGATTGAGTCGGGAAGCCACTTACTAAGTAAGTGGCTTCCCGTTCCTTTTTGAGCGAGCAATTTTTTAAGTGAGGAAAGCCCTGTGTCCGAATTAAAGCAAACACCGCTTCACGCGCTGCACATAAAGTTAGGCGCCAAAATGGTCCCTTTCGCAGGTTACGATATGCCAGTGCAGTATCCGCTGGGTGTCAAAAAAGAGCATGAGCACACCCGCCAAAAGTGCGGCCTGTTTGATGTTTCACACATGGGGCAGATTACTGTTTCCGGTGATAATGTCGCCGAAGCCCTTGAAACGTTAATTCCTGCTGATTTGATGGGATTGGAAAAAGGCGCGCAGCGGTATGGTCTTTTCACCAGCACTGAAGGTGGAATTATCGATGACCTGATGGTGGTAAATGCGGGCGATCATTTTTACCTGGTAGTAAATGCTGCCTGCAAGGATCAAGATTTAGCTCATTTGCGTCTCAATTTGGCATCGACCCATACGATTGAGTCGCTAGACCGCGGCCTGCTGGCACTGCAAGGACCTGAGGCGCGTGATGTGATGCAGCGGCTTTGCCCCGAGGCGTGTGAGCTTGTCTTTATGCAGCATGGGCGTTTCAACATTGCAGGGCATGACGTGTGGGTGAGCCGCAGTGGTTATACCGGTGAAGATGGATTTGAAATTTCGGTTGCGTCTGACGCCTGTGAAGCCTTCGCAGAGCGCCTGCTGGCAGAGCCAGAGGTAGAAGCCATTGGCTTGGGCGCGCGGGACTCTTTGCGCCTTGAGGCAGGGCTATGCCTTTATGGCCATGATATGGATATGCAGACGACGCCAGTCGAAGCCGGGCTGATTTGGGCGATTGGTAAGCCGCGTCGCCACGGTGGCGAGCGCCCCGGAGGTTTCCCAGGCGCGGACGTTATCCTTCATCAAGTCGATGCCAAAGATCATACCCGCAAGCGCGTTGGGCTGTTGGCCGACGGTCGTGCGCCCGTACGCGAGGGCGCCCAACTGGTAGACGAAGCAGGCAATGAGATTGGGGTGGTGACATCGGGCAGCTTTGGTCCAAGCATCGGTAAGCCGGTGGCGATGGGCTATGTGACGCGAGAGTGGGAGGCGCCGCAAAGAAGCGTATTTGCCGTCGTGCGCGGTAAGCAATTACCGATGGTTGTAACCCCCACGCCGTTTGTAAAACCGGGCTATTACCGCGGTTAGCATCGAGACCACTTACCTGCGGGCTCTGCTTAGGCAGTGCCCGCTCTTGTTATAAACGGTCTTCAATAACGGTCTTATCGGGCTATTGATTTAGCGCAGCACTTGCCTGGGATCGATAGGTTTGCCGCCCTGGCGTAGATCAAAGAGAAGATCGTAGCGCTGAGTGGCATCACTTTGACTCACTTCGCAAAGCGCATCCCCTGTATTCACCTGCTTGCCTACCTCCACCAGCACGCGTTCACAAAGGGCGTATACGGTTTGAAGATTGTCGGCATGGTGCACGATCACGACTTCACCTAACTGGCGCATCCCATTGGCAAAGCGTACCTCTCCCGGGGCGACAGATTTTGCCTGGGCGCCAGCTTGAGTCGCCAGTAGCATCGGCTGCAGAGTGCCTCGGTTGTCTGGTCCAAAACGTCTCACCACACGATAATCGTCTAACGGCCAGGGCCAGCGGCGAGCAGAAGCGGGAAGAGCCTGACTAGGGGCGCTACTCGGAGCAGCAGCGGGTCGGTTAGCGCTGGATGAACCTCCGCTGCTAGCAGCACTTCGCGTAGCTGAGCCGCTTAGCGGAACACTGACCACTTGCCCGACTCGCAGGTTAGTGGGTGACGCGCTTGGGTTGGCACTTTGGATGCGGCCGCTGGTGGTGCCAAAATGTCGGGCGACGCTCGAGAAAGTATCACCAGGACGAATCTGGTAACGGTAGGGGCCGCCTGAAGGTGCTCGCTCTTGCTGGGTGGGAATTAGCAAGCGTTGACCTACTTCGAGACGACGGGCATCCACGCCTGGGTTAAACCGCTGTAAGCGTTCTAACGGTACATTAGCGCGAGCCGCCATCTTGCCAAGAGTGTCACCGCGCTGCACCTGAACCCAGTCGCCACGTATCTGTGTTGCGCTGGGAGCCGATGTACGCTGGGATGATGATTGAGGGTTACTGGCACAGCCGGCAATCATTCCTGCTAATAGGCAACTGCTTAACACAACCATTAGTCGTGATCGGTTCTGCCGTCCAACAACCCATCTTTTTCCAGCCAGAGTGAATTGATCCATGTGTGGAAACGTTCCTTATGCTGCTTTTCGTCGTGGTTGTCTGGGGCATACATCCACTGGGGAATATCCAGTTGCCGTGCGTGCAGCGTAATGGGCGCCTCATTGCCGCACAAGAAACCCCAAAAAGTAGGGGATGGATTGGTATAGCTGATCGTCACGTCTAGGATACCATCTAACTGATTACCTAGCAGGCTAAGAACCTGTGCAACGCCACCTGCTTTCGGGCGCAACAAGTGGCGATAAGGGCTTTGTTGCTTGTCACGCTTGGCGACGCTAAAACGCGTACCTTCGACAAAATTGAAAATCGAAATAGGCGCATTCCGTGCCTGCTGGCACATGCGTTCTGTGGATGCTCGGTCAATGGTGGCCAGTTTGGGATTTTTGGCTATTTGCTCGCGGCTAAAGCGACGCATGAAAGGAAACTCGAGTGCCCAAAAAGCCAAACCGACGATAGGGATCCAGATCAACTGACGTTTAAGGAAAAAGCGTGGCATCGGTATGCGACGGTGTAACGCCATGAAAAGCATAAATATATCAGTCCAACTGCGGTGATTGGATATCACCAGCCACCACTGCTGTGGACTCAACTGCTCGGGAACGGTAATGCTGACGTCAGGCTTGAGCCAGTGCCGCATCCACCACAGGTTAAAGCCAATCCAGTTAAGGGCCACGGCATATAACCCTGGCATTACCTTCTGTTTCAGTCGATGCCCAGGAGCAATGACTTTGAGCAGCGTCAAAAGAATGAGAGGTACGCCCCAGAACAGTGTGTTGAGCGTTAGCAGCAGCGCGCTGACAAGCCCCTTTAAAATAGGCATACCACGTTTCCTTACCGTCGGACGAATAGCGTAATACTGAATGCTAAATGATCCTAGTCACGCTGCCCAGCAGAAACCCTGTGTGTCTCATCAACTTAGTAGGGGGTTAGTCGCAAGAGAGGGAAGGTGCTTGGACGGTCTTAAGGAGGACGGTGCGTAGTGCATGGGCAGCAACAGAAAGCTCTTGGTGGGTCAAAATGCCCACTCTGCAAGAGATGGCTGGCGCTGTTAGCGGTATGCATCGGGCGCCCAGTTCATGCATTTGTCGAATACACATAGACGGCACCGCGCTCACCCCTAAACCGTCGGCTACCATTCTACCAACGGTAGAGAGCTGATGACTTTCAAACGCCACCGGGAGCTCCATATCCTGCTTGCGCAGTTCTTGTTCAAGTAAGCGGCGCACCATCGAAGGGCGCTGAAGAGTAATGAAATCCTGGCTGAGCAGCGTTGACCACTCGAGCTGTGAGGCCTGAAGCAAATGGGAAGTGGGTGGAACCACTGCTACAAAATGATCTTCAAACAAGGGGGTAAATAGCAGGCTGCCGGTCCCTTCAGGAGAAAAGGCAATTCCCATTTCCACCTGCCGTGAGCGTACCATTTCGGTCACTTCTTCATTGATCACATCATGGACAGTAATGTTGATTTTCGGGTACTGCTGGCGAAACTTTACCAGCGCGGCAGGTAGCAAATTACAGGCAAAGGCAGGCATCGCTGCGACACTCAGCCGACCCAACTGAAGCGTGAAGCGCTGGCGTAAACGCTCCTCGGTATTGTCCCACTGAGCTAACAGGTGTTTGGCTAGCGGTAGCAGTGACTCGCCTTCTGGGGTTAATCTGACGCTGCGGGTGCTGCGTATTAACAGCTTGCCGCCCAATGACTCTTCCAACCCTTTAATCGCCAAACTGAGCGCCGGTTGGGATAAATGCAGCCGCTCACAGGCCTGAGTGAAGCTAAGCGTTTGGGCGACCGCCAGAAAGGCGCGTAGCTGTTTGACGGTCATAAAGGGCCTTTTATAAGTTTTAAAAATAAATTGATAAGAAAAACAAACTTAACAAATATATCATCTGGCACAACACTGACACTAACGTCGGTGCGTTTTATGCATCAACGTCAGTTCGTATCACTGACAACTCATATCAATGACAACAAGGTGAGGCACTACAATGGCAGGATTCGATAAGCGTGTATCTTCCTACGAAGAAGCAATGGAAGGCATCGAAAGTGGTATGACCGTTATCGCTGGCGGCTTTGGTTTGTGCGGGATTCCCGAAAATCTGATCGCGGAAATCAAGCGCCGCGGCGTCAATGATCTCACCGTGGTTTCCAACAATTGTGGTGTAGATGGTTTTGGATTGGGGATACTGCTTGAAGATCGTCAAATCAGTAAGATTTTGGCCTCTTATGTCGGTGAAAACGCTCTGTTTGAGAAGCAAATGCTCAATGATGAAATTGAGGTGGTGTTAACCCCACAAGGCACGTTGGCAGAAAAAATGCGCGCGGGTGGTGCGGGGATTCCGGCATTTTACACCGCCACTGGCTATGGCACGCCGATTGGTGATGGTAAAGAAGTCCGCGAATTTAATGGCCGTCATTATATTTTAGAAGAAGCCATTAAGGGTGATTTCGCTATCGTTAAAGGGTGGAAAGCAGACCGCTATGGCAACGTTATGTACCGCCATACGGCGCAAAATTTTAACCCCATGGCCGCTACTGCTGGAAAAATCACCGTGGTGGAAGTTGAAGAAATTGTGGAACCGGGTGAGCTTGAACCAAGCCAGATCCATACGCCGGGTATTTATGTGGATCGGATTATTCAAGGCACGTTTGAAAAGCGTATTGAAAAACGCACGGTGCGTAGCTGAGTCGCCGCTTTTTCAAAAACATAACTTTCGAATGTCTCACTAGTTTCTCATTTAACGATTCAACAAGAGGAAGTCACCATGGCTTTAACACGAGAACAGATGGCTCAGCGTGTCGCCCGCGAACTTCAAGATGGTTTTTACGTCAACCTGGGCATTGGTATCCCCACTCTGGTTGCCAATTACATCCCCGATGGCATTGATGTCATGCTGCAATCTGAAAATGGACTGCTGGGGATGGGACGCTATCCCACTGAAGAAGAACTTGATTCGGATATGATTAATGCGGGTAAAGAGACAGTGACCGCTCGCCCCGGCGCGGCAATTTTCTCTTCAGCAGAATCCTTTGCGATGATTCGTGGTGGCCACGTGGATCTGACGGTGCTGGGCGCCTTCGAGGTGGATCAGCAGGGCAATATCGCGTCTTGGATGATTCCAGGCAAGCTCATCAAAGGTATGGGTGGCGCCATGGATTTAGTCGCCGGTGCCGACAACATTATTTGCACTATGACCCATGCCTCCAAACATGGTGAATCCAAGCTGTTAGAAAAATGCGAACTACCGTTGACCGGCGCAGGCTGTATTAACCGTGTGCTGACAGATTTGGCTTATTTGGAGATCAAAGACGGCGCCTTCATTCTCAAGGAGCGTGCGCCAGGCGTCAGCGTTGAAGAGATCATCGAGAAAACTGCTGGCAAGCTGATCGTGCCGGATCATGTGCCCGAAATGACATTTGATGCCTAATTGAGCGAGTTTTGGGGTCTCAAATTAGACCTCATACAAGCAAGTGAGACGCTAACTCTTATCAGATTAGCGTCTCACGCCATTTCACAACGTGTGTGATGAGGCAGCAGGACGTCGGCAATACGTTTGTAATTATCTTCAACGTGCTTTTGTACGAGCGCTAGCCCCCCTAAGCAGAGGCGGTGCTCATCGCCATCGGCAAAGACTGTTTTTTGTGGAGTGGTGGGATAAAAGCGATGATCGATTAGTGATGAGACTGGGAAAACACCGTTTTGCTGGCCTTTTAGACTCGGCATTCCCACTTCATTAAGGCGTTGATCCAAAACTTCTAAAGATTCACCTAGTTCGGCGCAATCAAAGCCTGCGTGATGTAGGCGGGGGCCCATTATTGAAAGCCAGGCAGCCAGTGGGTGGGCATTTTGCAGCTGCTGGTAAAGCGCCCAGGAGGGCATGGGCCATGGTCTGCCACGGCAGAGTAAATTATGCCCTTTGCAGTCTTGTGGATGCGATTGTCGCACCAGTCCTTCAATGGCTTCCCGTGGTGCTTTGGATAATGTGCCAATCTGGAGTTCTGCGAGTATCAGCCAGCTACTGCCATCACTTGGCGCGAGCAAATGCACAAGCAATCCTTTGTCAGCCATGGCGTAATGACCGATTGCGCGGTATCCCATGTGGGCGAGATTGCCGCTGAGTGCGGTGGCGGTGAAAGGGCCATAATTGAGCGTTACTAATGTTAAGTACTCGGCCGCGGTCGTAAGAGGCCATAGCCGCAATGCCCCTATGCTGGGGTGGGTATGTACATAGTCTAGCCACAGCTGCTGAACAAACTCCTGACGCTGCATGGTGAACTCCTTGCCCAAAAATGGCGCACCTCGCGTGAGCCGTTAAGTAACTTATCAGTATAGGCAAGCGAGGAAGGCAAGGGTTCAACGGGGTTTAACGAGGGTTTTAACGGGGGGCCGCTTCTTGAACAGCCGAAAGCAATTAAACTGCCAGTAGTTGCTTGTCGCGCACAAACTGATCAAATTCTGTAAAACCGCCTACATGGGTTTGATCAACAAATACCTGGGGTACGGTATGAATGGGTTTGCCTGCAGTTTTGGCAATATCTTCTTTCGTCACACCCTCTGAAGGCATATCAACATAGCGATATCCTTCAATCTTACCGGCTTTTTCCAGGTGTTCCGCTAGGTGCTTGGCACGAACACAGAAGGGACATGACATTCGACCAAAAATAACCACAAACATGGGGGCGCTCCTTTACGATAAGCAGGGTAAGTTACAAAGTGGGGCCGCAACTGAATTAAATAAGTCGTTGGCTAGACGATAAATCTGAGCCCATTGTGGCTGAGCAGAGCGCGTTACGCCAATAGCAGCTCGCTACACTGACCATTAAAGCCTGTTATCACCTGGGAATTATTAACAAGCCTATGTACACGCTCACTGCTGACGAATACGCATTTCTTGCTGAGCTGACGAAAGCATATCGAGATTTGCACCTACCTGGGATCAAACAACAGAAGGGTTGGAACCCGCGCTTAGGGGTTGATGCGCTATGTTTTCAGCATCATGGTACTGACAGTATGGTGGGCGCGTTGATTACACCCTGTGAACTCTGGCTGGTAGTGGTGCCAAATCAATCCTGTCTCACTGAACCCATAAGCGATTCGTTAACGCTTTCATTACCCTCCGGTGCCTATCAGCTATCTCTTGAACGCCTGCCTGGTGGATACGAACTCTATAAGCGGGTAATTCTGAGTGATTTGCAAGAGCTTGAAACGATGCAGGAGGCTGCCAGGTTGGCTCAGCTAATGATGATGCGTTTAATGCAACCCGTCGAAGAGCCTATCGGCTAGAAAAGCACAGCTATACTAATAATATTCTTTAAACACCTATGACTAAATAACTATGAAAAGGAATTGCCAATGACTTCCCCATCAGTTGCAACACCGCGTGTAGCCCTGGTAACCGGAACCAGTAGTGGTATTGGCGCGGCGGTTGTTAAGCACTTTTGCGAACTAGGACATCAAGTGCTTGCGGTGGACTTTAACCCTGCGGGTAAAGCGATTGCTGAGCAGTCCGGTGCCGCTTTTTTTGAAGCGGATCTCACCAACGCTGATGCCTGTCGGGCAGCGGTGGCCGATGCCGTCAAGCGCTTTGGTGGTGTCGATATACTGGTTAATAATGCCGGTATTCAACATGTTGCCTCGATTGAAACGTTTCCTGAAGAGAAGTGGCGCCAGATTATGGATCTGATGCTGACGGCGCCTTTTTTACTGACTCAGGCGGCATGGCCGCACATGCGTGAAAAGGGGTGGGGACGCATCGTTAATGTGGCCTCGATACACGCCCAAGTGGCCTCACCGGGTAAAGCCGCGTACATCAGTGCCAAGCACGGCATGATTGGCTTGACCAAAACGGCGGCATTGGAGGGGGGCGAGCAGGGTATTACCGCCAATGCGGTTTGCCCTGCCTATGTAAAAACCCCGCTGGTGGATAATCAAATTGCCGACCAGGCTAAGCTGCACGGCATGGATGAGCAGGAAGTCATCGAGAAAGTCATGTTGAAGCAGGCGGCGATCAAGCGCTTGATCGAGCCGGCAGAAGTGGCGCAGCTTGTCGCCTACCTGGCGTCCGACGCAGCCAGTGCCATGACCGGGTCAAGCTTTAATATCGACTTAGGTTGGACAGCGCATTAACGAAGCAATCCTGCCCCCGCTATAACCTATCGTCATCATGCGGGGGCGGGTCTTAGAGCGCAGAGCTTATTAAGTTAGCGTTTAACGCCGCACCGGACGTTTTTGTAATTTACGCTGCAGAGTGCGGCGATGCATGCCCAGCGCCCGGGCAGTGGCGGATATATTGCCATCATGCTCCTGCAATACTTTCTGAATATGCTCCCAGGTGATGCGATTAATCGAGGGCGGGTTATCAGCCAGCTCAATGTCCGGGTCACCGCTTTGGCGTTCAAAAGCGATGAGCACATCGTCAGCGTCTACGGGCTTGCAAAGATAATTGACGGCGCCGAGCTTAATGGCTTCAACCGCCGTGGCAATGCTTGAGTAGCCAGTGAGTACCACGATGCGACAGTGGGGGGTGATGGCCAATAGCTCAGGGAGTAATTTTAAGCCTGAGCTGTTTTCCAGCTTAAGATCAAGCGTTGCCATGGTGGGTGAGTATTGCGCGGCCATTGCCAGCGCCTGGTCGGCATCGTGGGCAACGATCACCTCGTAACCACGGCGCGTTAAAGCGCGGTTAAGCACATGGCAAAACATTTCATCGTCATCAACAATCAGCAGGCGTTGCTCTCGCGTTTGCATTATGTCCTCAATCCCTTAAAGGAGATGCCAGGGGCGGCCGTTTATTAATTGGGAGCCGCGCAGCGAGGCAGCGTAACTTCTGTTAGCGTACCCCCCTCCGGGTGATTATACAGGCTTACGCCGCCACCAAAGCGATTGATGGTGGCATGAGTTAAAAACAGGCCAATGCCCATGCCTTTGCTTTTGGTGGAGATAAACGTCTCACCCAACTGATCGGCAATCGACATGGCGACTCCCGGGCCGTGATCTCGAATATCGATCACCACGCTTTCCTCTTGCCAATCCAGGCGGATCGCAATGTGCTCCGGGTTGGCATCGGCGGCGTTGTTAAGCAAATTCGTTAGTGCTTGGTCGAGCGTGGCGTCAACCGCTAGCCATGGTCTTCCTCGCCTCTCCGCTACATCGAACTGATGGCTTACATCCGGCCTTAGTACCAGCCAACGCTGCACGACCCCGGCTAGCCATACCTCTGCGTCAAGCACTTCGGGCTCAGCCATGCGGCGTCGATCCGCATTAGTGACTAAATTCTGCAGCCGTGACTTGCATACGTCCACCTGCTGGCGTAGTAGTGAAATGTCCTCATGCAGCTCTGAAGCAGGTGCCGCGTCGGCCTGCATCTCTTTAAGCAGTACCGCCATGGTAGAGAGCGGTGTACCCAGTTCATGTGCAGTACCCGCTGCCTGTGTAGCGACCGCCAATACTTGCTCATTGCGCAGTGCGGCCTCCCGGGTGCGGGAGAGCGCCTGGTCACGACTGCGCAGCGCATGGGCCATTTTGTAGATGAAAAAAGTCACCAACCCTGCTGACAGCCCGAAGTTTAGCCACATACCTAATATGTGCAGGCTCAAAGGGCTATCACTATTAATATGGCCCAGCTGTGGAATCGGATGGTAAGTGAACATCAAAAAGGTATAGCCCGCCATAGAGCACGCGGCAATGATCCAGGCATGGCGCCAGGGTAGGGTGGCTGCGGCAATCGTGACGGGCACCAAGTAGTAAGTAATAAAGGGGTTTGTCGAGCCGCCCGAGAAGTAAAACAGTAGCGTGAGCCCGGCGATGTCGGCCAATAGATGCAGCAAATATTCGAGGTGGGTGACGGCGCGAGGTCGCCCCAGCCGCCACCAGGTGGCGATATTGAGTACGCCCATCGCGATTACCACGCTCACCACCGCCGTCACCGGTAAATCGAAAGCGAGCAGCTCGACCCCGACAATAATCGCCAGTAAAAAACCCGTCCAGGTGATGCCGCGCACAATAGTGAGGCGCACTAAGTTTCGATTGGGCGTAGAGAGCGGAAGCGGTAAGGCGGTGGGCATGAGGAGGTTACTTCGTCTTGGTTTTAATGCCGTGAATGACAAACTTAATAAACAAAGTCATGACGTATGTAGCCCAGCCAGCAGAGGCCAGGATATTAAACAGCAGCATTTTTGGCGGTAACCAGGCACTGCCTAACAGGGCTTCGAGCATAATGTGGAAGAACATTGCTAGCAGCAGAGGCAGGGCTAAAATATGAATCCACATATCGGTTCGCCGCTTGCGAATATGGTAGCGACCTAACAAAAAACGCAATGGTCGATGCGCCCAGCAGAACACCACGAGCGCACCAATCATTAACAAGCTGGCAAGAGTTGGTTCGTTGCTGCCTATATGGACAGAAAGCGAAATTGACCAAGCCAGGCTTAGCCATAACACGCCCTCCAGGCTGGCAATGATATCCGCATAACGTCGCACATTCTGCATATACAATCGGATCCTTAACGTTTAAAGCGAGCTAACAACCCTAGCCGTTAAAACGGGTTCATTAAGAAAAAGTGCCGCCATGATACGACACTTAGGCAAGGGTGTGGTGCTCGAAGAGTGGATTTATCCAAGCGCTCAATTGCGTATACTATCCTTCCCTCTCGTTTTGACATCACACCAGGACAGGACTTGCCGTGGACACTGTAACACTGACTCGCCCCGACGATTGGCACCTGCATTTACGCGATGATGACGCGTTAAGGGCGGTAGTTGGCCATACCGCAGCACAGATGGGGCGCGCTATTATCATGCCCAATTTGACGCCGCCAATCACCACAACCGCGCAGGCGCTTGAGTATCGTCAACGCATTTTAGACGCCTTGCCAGCGGGCAGTGCCTTCGAGCCATTAATGGTTCTTTATCTCACCGATACCACGCCACCGGATGAGATTGAGCGCGCGGCGCAAAGCGGTTTAGTGAAAGCAGTGAAGCTTTACCCAGCAGGGGCCACTACGAACTCTGACTCTGGTGTTACGGACATCGCTCACTGTGATGCAACCATTGCCATGATGGTGAAAGTGGGTATGCCGCTCTTAGTGCATGGTGAAGTGACCGATGCAGAGATTGATATTTTTGATCGCGAAGCGGTGTTTATCGAAAAAGTGATGAAGCCGTTGCTGAAGCGCCACCCAACGCTGAAAGTGGTGTTTGAGCATATCACTACTCAGCAGGCGGCAGAGTTTGTCGCTCAAGCGCCGGACAATGTGGCCGCGACGATTACGGCCCATCACTTACTCTTCAATCGCAATAAAATGTTGGTTGGCGGCATCCGTCCTCACTACTACTGCTTGCCGATTCTCAAGCGCGAACAGCATCGCCAAGCACTGCTCAAAGCCGCCACCAGTGGTAGCCACAAGTTCTTTTTGGGTACCGATAGTGCCCCACACTCTCAAGGTGCTAAAGAGTCAAGCTGCGGCTGTGCGGGTGCTTATACTGCACCCGCGGCCATAGAGCTTTACGCCGCCGCCTTCGATGAAATGAATGCGCTAGACAAGCTGGAAGCCTTTGCAAGCCAAAATGGGCCGCGCTTTTATGGGCTTGTACCTAACGCAGACACCATAACGCTAGAGCGTCGCGAGTGGCGGCTGCCGGAAAGCTACCCTTACGCCCAGGGCGAGCAAATTATCCCATTGCTGGCGGGTGAGTCGCTGGATTGGGCAATTAAAGCGTAAGGCGTTCTGATCACATGAGTTGCTCAGCGGTCGACGAGGCGTCGACCGCTTAAATGAGCTTATGAACTAGCCGTCACCGAGCTGCTTCAGCATTTGATCGACCATTCGCGATGAATGGTCGGCGGCCACTTCCAGAAACTCATCAAAAGAGAGATGGTTATCACCGCTGCCGGGGATGTCCGAGAGCGCGCGGATAACCACGAAAGGGCATTGGTAGAGGTGGCACGTTTGAGCAATAGCGGCGCCCTCCATCTCTACGGCAAGCATGCTTGGGAACTGCGCGCGAGTCGCTTCCACTCGTGCTGGGTCGGCCATAAAAGCATCACCGGTGGCGATCAACCCTTCGCGAACCTTGACCTCCCCTAACGATGTAATAGCGTTGCGCGCTACTTCACGTAGTGCTGTGTCGGCTAGGTAAGCGGCGGGCATCCCCGGCACTTGACCTATCTCATAGCCAAATACGACTGCGTCAACATCATGATGGCGTACTTCATCAGAAATAATCACATCGCCAATGTTTAAGTCGGTGGCAAAACCACCGGCAGAGCCTGTATTGATAATAGCGTCGGGTTGGTGGCGCTCTAATAAAATAGCGGTACCCACTGCTGCGTTGACCTTGCCAATGCCTGATTGCAGCACAATCACTTCAAGGCCATAACGTGTCCCGGTATGAAATGTAAATCCAGCGTGTTCATAGCGTTCAGCATTGTCTAGCTGATCTACCAAAGTGCTTACTTCCTGCGCCATTGCGCCAATAATTCCAATACGCTTCACTGCGCCATGCTCCTGCATCGATAGGGGGAAATCAGCCGTGAGTCAGTGGTGCTGAATCATGTTGCTCAGCGGCTTCCAATGTGTTTTCAAGCAGCGTCGCGACAGTCATTGGCCCAACGCCGCCGGGGACGGGAGTGATAAAGCTGGCGCGTTCAGCGGCGGCGGCAAAATCAAGATCGCCTTTTAGCGTGCCGTCATCTTGGCGGTTAATGCCCACATCAATCACGATTGCCCCAGGCTTAATCCACTCACCTTTGACAATACCCGGCTTGCCGACGGCCACGACCAGGATGTCCGCGCGGTTAACGTGATCTTTAAGGTTTTGAGTAAACCGATGGCAAACGGTGGTGGTACACCCGGCGAGCATCAATTCCAACGCCATCGGGCGCCCAACAATGTTAGAAGCACCTACAACGGTGGCATCCAGGCCGCGTAGCGCAATATCGCTTTGTGCCAGTAGTGTCATGATGCCTTTAGGTGTGCATGGGCGTAGCGCAGGCATACGCTGTGCCAGGCGCCCGATGTTATAGGGGTGAAAGCCATCAACATCTTTATCAGGGCGAATACGCTCTAAAATAGGGCCAGCATCCAAGTGTTTGGGTAGCGGTAGTTGAACCAGTATGCCGTCAACAGTGGTGTCGTTATTGAGTTGGTCAACGAGTGCTTCTAGCGCTTGCTGAGATGTCGTGGCCGGTAGGGCGTGCTGAAAGGAAAGAATGCCTGCCTGCTCGCAGGCGCGATGCTTATTATTGACATAAACTTGAGAGGCGGGATCGTCCCCGACTACAACCACGGCTAGTCCCGGTGCTCGTGCGCCAGCTTCACGGCGTGCGGCGACTTTCTCGGCAACCTGTTGACGAACAGTAGCAGCGATGGTTTTCCCATCGATTAGTTGGGCGGTCATGTAATGGAATCCCTGTGGACGTTAAAAGGCTGAGGCTATGTCTGGAAGCTTGCTGCGCGCGCTACTGTCTAGATAAATCCTGATACCAAGCGCTCGTACGACAGCGCTTTCAAAGGCGGCAATTTTCGCACGCTAGGGCATCCAGGCAAAGCGCCTTCATGAACAATCACTTTAATGGTTGACTTTAAAATTAAAAATAGTAATATATGCCTCGCTTGAGACGGACCAAGCGGTAGCGTCTAGGGTGATAAAAATCGGGATGTAGCGCAGTCTGGTAGCGCGCCTGCTTTGGGAGCAGGATGTCGGGGGTTCGAATCCCTCCATCCCGACCACACCTAAACGTGAAAGGTAGTAGCTTGCTTTTCCAAGCTTTGGTTGTGGTCTAGTGCTCATCAGTATTCGTTATTTCTGAATGCTTATTGTGCGCCCATAGCTCAACCGGATAGAGCAACGGCCTTCTAAGCCGTAGGTTGCGGGTTCGATTCCTGCTGGGCGTGCCACTCACTTCAGTGGTAACAACCCGTCAGAGAATTATATCTTCAAGTATGTAATACCTGTTTTTACGTAAGATTGTCTATGGTGGGTGTAGCTCAGGGGTAGAGCCCCGGATTGTGATTCCGGTGGTCGTGGGTTCAAATCCCATCATCCACCCCAGTGACAATGTTTGCGTTTCCAGTTTTAGGTTGTGGTGGGTGTAGCTCAGTGGTAGAGCCCCGGATTGTGACTCCGGTGGTCGTGGGTTCAAGTCCCATCATCCACCCCATTACCCCCCATGTACTCTTCCTGTTATTTCCTCCTGTTTTTAGTTTCTATTTTTCAGTTCTTATGCCCTTTGTTGGGATTTTTTTGTTTTCGATTTTTAGCATTTTTGCTAACGCGGCATGACTCTAATGCGGTTGCCGGCCATGTTGGTAAGCGGTTCCGGCATGCCTAGTAAATACCCCTGCGCATAATCAATGCCCATCTGATGCAGTGTGTCTAGCGTAGCCTGAGTTTCAACAAACTCTGCGATCGTCTTGATCCCCAGTGCCTTAACCACCGCGTGAATGGCTTCAACCATTGCCCGATCAATCGGGTCTTGATGCACATTGCGGATAAAGTTGCCGTCAATTTTTAAATAGTCGACGGGTAACTGCTTCAAATAGCTGAAGGAGGAGAGCCCGGTTCCAAAGTCATCTAATGCAAAACGGCAGCCATAATCTTTCAGGGTGTTAATGAGCGCTTTTACCCTGGAGAGCTGGGCGATAGCGGTGCTTTCAGTAATTTCGAAACAGAGCGTACCGTGGGGTAGGTCTGCTGTAGAGACTTGGGTGATGAGGTCGTGACAAAAATCAGCATCGGATAGCGAAGCCCCTGATAAATTGATACCCCACAGGCTATGGTTTGGTGGAGATGAGTGGCGATTTTGATCTCCTAGCCATGCCAGGGTGTTACGAATTACCCAGCGATCAATGCGCACCATAAAGTGGTACCGCTCAGCGGCAGGTAAAAAGCTTCCAGGGGCGATAAGTTCACCATGCTCTTCCAGACGGAGCAAAATCTCACGATAAGCGGTAACGTCACCGTATATGGCTTTAATCGGTTGGGCAAAAAGTCGAAAAGCATCGTTATCAAGGCCATTTTGCAGGCGCTGAACCCACTGCAGTTCACCATGCCTCTCCAGTAACGAATGGTCATCGGGTTGATAGCAATGGATTCGATTTCGTCCTGCCTCTTTTGCGGCGTAGCACGCTGCGTCAGAAGCATGTAGTGCTTGACTAAGCTGCATGGGCTGAGCAGCGTTGAGTTCAACCAAGCCAATGCTAACCCCAATCCCAAAGGTGTGCTCTTGCCAGGAAAATCGATAACTTTCGATATCGCAGCGCAGAGCTTCGGTAATGACAAGTGCTTTATCAAGACCGCAGTCCGGTAGCAGTAAGGCAAACTCATCGCCGCCCAGGCGAGCGGCAATATCGCTACTGCGCACATGGGATTTCAGCTTTAATGACACTTGCCGTAACAGTTCGTCGCCCGCTAGATGGCCGCAGGTATCGTTAACTATCTTGAACTGATCAAGATCGAGATAGCAGAGAATGTGTTGGCCATCATCGCGATTCAGCAGCGCGGTGAGCGCTGATTCAAACGCACGCCGATTAAGTAAGTCGGTTAGATTATCGTGGCTTACTTGGTAACTCAGCTGTTCTGTCAGTTGGCGAGTGAGGCTTACATCTTGAAAGACAACGACTGCCCCAAGAGTGATACCACTACGAGAACGTATGGGTGAGGCACTATGTTGGATGGGGGTATGCGACTGGTCACGTTGTACCAGTAGGCAATGCTCGGTGGAGTGAACAGAAGTTAATTGCGTTAGCACTTGCCGGGCTGGGTTGCTGAGTAGCTCGCCAGTGGCTTCCTCGAGTAATGGATATACCAAATGAATGGGTTTATCCATTGCTTCTTCGAGTGTCCAGCCGGTTAAGCGTTGCGCTTCTGTGTTGAGAAAGGTGACGTTGCCGCTGGCATCACAGGTAATAACGCCATCACCTATGGAAGCCAGCGTAGTACGAGCAAGATCTCGCTCTCTGTTTAACTGCTCTTGAAGCTGTCTGCGCTCGGTAATGTCGCGCACCATGCCAGAGCGCTCTGATGCAGAGCCGCTAGCACCTTCGCTAACCTGAACTTCCAAATAGCGAATACGCTTATCATCGCAGCGTCGTTTAATTTCATGGCGCGCGCCGGGGGTTAGCGTAAAGCCAGGCAATAGATGTGAGACGGGTTGACCAATAAGGTTTGCTGCTTTGACATTGAAAAGCTGCTCTGCTCCAGGGTTCAGACTGGTTAGAGCCCCATCAGCCTGCCAGGTAATCACACCATCGCGTAGGTTGCGTATCATCACACGGGTATGCCCAACGGCTGTTTCCAGGGCCGCCGTTACCCGGTTGTAGCTGGCGGCTATTTCACCTACTTCGGTAAACGGGTCGGCCTCTATGCGTTGGCGCATATCCCCCTGTTGTTCGTGTTGCCGCATATGTTCGAGTAGTTGGTGCAGCTCGTTGTTGGCGCCATGCTCGGCTAAATTGAGGCCCATTTTTTCTGCTTCAGGCGAGACGCGTAACGGCAGAAAGCGCCGGGTGATTCGAAATAGCAGCCATGCGCTGCCAAAGCTCCAAACACCGCAAACGATAACGCCAAGTAGCTGAATGCCAAACTGAGTGGGCCGGGACAAGCCGCTGTCCATAAGCGTTAAGTCGGCCACCCAGGGTAAAGCCAGTGTGCCCCAAATGCCCGATACTAGATGGGAGGGGATAGCACTAACGGCATCATCAATGTGCTTTCTTAGTAACCATTCGCTGGTCAACACCATGAGGACACCACTAACCGCACCTAATCCAAAGGCGGCCTGTAGCGAAATGACGTGAGCGCTGGCAGTGACGGCGACCAGTCCTGCAATGGCGCCATTAATGGCGTACATCACATCGGCGTAGCGTCGCGTACGAAATCCCATCAACATGCCCGATAGTATCCCGCCCACGGCGCCGAGAACAGTATTGGCCAAAATGCTGGGTATTTGATCAGTCACCGCCAGTGTGCTGCCGCCGTTAAAGCCGAACCAGCCAAGTATCATAAACAGAGCGCCCAACATGGCGAGCGGCAGATTGCCTGAGGGAAAGGCGGTGGGCGACTTGCCTTGCGAGAAGCGTCCATTGCGTGGGCCGATAGTGAGTACCGCTGCTAGCGCTATCCAGCCTCCCACGCTATGAACAACCGTCGAGCCAGCAAAATCGACAAACCCAAACGATCCTAGCCAGCCTTCCGCACCGCCTAAAAGTCCGCCCCAGGCCCAGTGGCCAAATACCGGGTAGATAATTAGAGCAGTCCATAAAGCTGTCCAGGTATAAGCCAGAAAGGGCATACGTTCCGCCACCGCCCCAGACACAATGGTGGCGGCGGTGGCGCAAAACATTGCCTGGAAAATAAACAGCGTAATTACCCAACTGCCGGAAGCGTCAAGCTGCCAGCCGAGCAACGAGGTACCAATCAAGCCGTGGTAGGAGTCACCAAACATAATGCCAAAACCCACTAACCAAAAAACACTGACGGCAATGGCAAAGTCCGCTACGTTTTTCATAGCGACATTGATGGCATTCTTGGTTCGTGTAGTGCCTGCCTCTAAACAAAGAAAGCCGGCTTGCATCACAAATACCAGGGCCGCCGCCCAGAGTACCCAGAGTGTATCGATCAGCGAGCTGTTCAAATTTAGTGTCGCAGGCATGGTGGTGTCCTTGGCATCTTTTGGTGCAAGTGCGCTTCTCTTTGGTGCTTTATAGGTGGTGCGCGGAAGGGGAAGATACCGTTACAACAGCTCTAATCGAGTGC
The DNA here is from genome assembly GCF_059448525.1 of Vreelandella sp. ssv. Lineage (NCBI taxonomy): Bacteria > Pseudomonadati > Pseudomonadota > Gammaproteobacteria > Oceanospirillales > Halomonadaceae > Vreelandella > Vreelandella sp. ssv. The sequence continues at coordinate 1,994,139 of NZ_CM182545.1, forward strand.
TGTTATGGTTTCCTAATAGAAACTAAGCAATAGTTATGCCGCTAATAGTGTTGTCATCCTCATTAGCCCTTTTGGCAGCAATAATGACTTATTTCAAGAGTCAAAATAGCGTTTTCTACTGTATTAATGCGGTTGGTTTGGTGATATTTTTCAAATAGTTATTGATCACCAATCGTGGTTCTAAATCGGCAAATCGGAGTGCATCAAAATGGCGCGTCAAACGGTAGTTTTGGGAGCAGGCATGGTGGGTGTCAGTATTGCTTGGCATTTACGCCAGCGCGGACATGATGTCACCGTAGTGGACCGCCTTCAGCCTGGTCGGGAAACCTCGTTTGGCAATGCGGGCATTATTCAACGTGAGGCGGTAAGGCCTTACCCGTTCCCTCGGGATGTCAAAACGCTACTCAGTGTTTTACCTAACCGTCGGGTTGATATCCGCTATCGTCCTGCCGGTATGGTCAACGCCGCTTCACCGCTATTGCGTTATTGGTTGAACTCCGCACCGAAGGCTTACCAGAAAATCGTGCCGGAATACGCCTCGTTGATTCAACTCTCATTGAAAACCCACGGCCCAATGATTGAAGCCGCTGGCGCAGAGCACTTGGTGCGTAAACAGGGGTGGCTTGAGCTCTACCGTACCCCTGAAAAACTGGCCGCTCGGTTACAAGACGCCGAAGAGGCGCGGCGTCTTTATGGTGTTCAGTTCGAGCAATTAGATCGAGGGGCGCTTGCGGAAAAAGAGCCCTCGCTGAGCGATACCATTATTGGCGCCATTCACTGGCTTGATCCCTGGACCGTTGCCGATCCTGGCGCGCTGGTAGCGGCTTATGCACAAGCATTTAGTAATGATGGTGGTCGTATCCTGCAGGCGGATATTCAATCGGTTCAGCAGGTGGGTACCCGGTGGCAGGTCAGCACAGCCGCTGAAACGATTGAAGCCGACGAAGTTGTTGTGGCGCTGGGCCCCTGGGCGGGTAGCTGGCTCAAAGAGCTCGGCTATCACTTCCCGACCTTTGTTAAACGTGGCTATCACATGCACTACGCTTCTCAGCCCCCGGCCAAACTCAATTACTGGGTTATGGATGCAGAGGTTGGCTATCTGCTGGCGCCAATGAATGCAGGCATTCGCTTAACCACCGGAGCTGAGTTGGATCGCTTGGATGCTCCCGCCGATGTGAACCAGCTGGGGGCTGCTGAAAAAGTAGCACGTAGCGTGTTTCCACTCGGTGATCGACGCGATGAAACGCCTTGGAAAGGCGCGCGGCCTTGCTTGCCTGACATGAAGCCGGTGATTGGTCCAGCGCCACGCCACCCAGGCCTATGGCTTGCCTTTGGACATGGGCATCAAGGGTTTACTCTTGGTCCTGCAACGGGCCACTTGCTGGCGGATATGATGGAAGGGCAGCCAACCGCGATTGATATGAAGCCATTTCGCGCTGACAGGTTTTAAATGGGCGCTATACTCGTTAATGATTAGGTGAGTTAGGTCGATAGTAGTAGATGCTGGCAGTAGTCATAGGGACGATATCTTTGCGCGTGATCTAGTGCTTTGCTAGTTTGTAAGTACATTTGCATACCATGAGGTGGAAATATGGATGTAGGCATTAGCAGTTCAGTCAGTGCATCGCTTTATATGAATCAAGCGCAAACTCCCGAGCAAGCGCAAATGCAGGTGTTTAAAGAAGCGCTAGATACCCAGGCACAACAAGTGACCGAAATAATGGCTTCTGCAGACACTGGCGCTCAGCCGGATTTAGCCAAAGAGGGTAATGTCGGTACTCAGGTAAATACCTACGCCTAATGGTTAGGAGTTGCCTCTCATTGCTTGTTTCATTAAAAACGCTGACCAGGTCAGCGTTTTTTTTGGTCTCTTTACGGCTTGGTCACTCATAAAGCCAGCCGCGACAAAAGCAGTCTCCAGGCGTTACAATTGTCCCAATGGTCATTGCTCACCGCGCGCTAATCAATCACTGGAAAGCGTCGCGGAGTAAATATTTTCAAAGAGGCACAATGAAAGAGACTCAGTTAGCCCAAGAAGCGGGGCTTAGACGCACCTTTGCGATCATTTCGCACCCTGACGCTGGTAAAACCACCATTACTGAAAAGATGCTGCTGTTTGGCAACGCTATCCAGTTGGCCGGCTCGGTCAAAAGCAAGCGTAATGACCGCCACGCAACGTCGGATTGGATGAAGATGGAGCAGGAGCGGGGTATCTCTGTGACTACCTCGGTAATGCAGTTCCCCTATGGTGGACGTATCGTCAACCTGCTGGACACCCCTGGTCACGAAGACTTCTCTGAAGATACCTACCGTACACTCACCGCGGTGGACTCTGCTTTGATGGTCATCGACGGCGCAAAGGGCGTTGAAGATCGTACTATCAAGTTGATGGAAGTATGTCGTCTGCGTACAACGCCGATCCTGACCTTTATCAATAAAATGGACCGCGATATCCGTGATCCTATTGAAGTCATGGATGAAGTCGAAACCGTTTTAAATATTCAGTGTGCGCCAATGACTTGGCCGATTGGCATGGGCCGTCATTTCAAGGGCGTTTACCACCTCTATAACGATGTGATTCACCTTTATACCCAGGGGCAGGGAAGCCGTATCCCTGATGATAAGCGCATTGAGGGACTAAATAATCCTGAAGTAGATGCCATTCTGGGTGAAGACCAAGCAGAAGAGCTGCGCATGGAAGTGGAACTCGTGCGTGGTGCCTCCCATGAGTTTGACCTGGACGCTTATCGTCGTGGTGAGCTTTCGCCAGTTTATTTCGGTACTGCCATGGGGAATTTTGGGGTGCGCGAAATGATGGATGGTTTCGTCGAGTACGCGCCACCGCCCCAGGCCCACGAAACCGATACTCGTGTAGTCACTTCCGATGATGATCGTTTCACCGGTTTTGTGTTTAAAATCCAGGCCAACATGGACCCCAATCACCGCGATCGCATCGCCTTTTTGCGGGTCTGCTCAGGCAAGTACGAAAAGAACATGAAGATGCGCCATGTGCGTATTGGTAAAGATGTCAAAATCGCTGACGCTTTGACCTTTATGGCCTCTGACCGCTCCCAGGTCGAAGAAGCCTGGCCAGGCGATATTATCGGCCTGCACAATCACGGTACGATTCAGATCGGCGATACCTTCACCGTGGGTGAAGATATGCGTTTTACCGGTATACCCCACTTTGCTCCTGAGCTGTTCAAACGTGTGCGGCTTAAAGATCCCTTAAAAATGAAGGCGCTCCAAAAAGGCTTGCAGCAGCTTTCCGAAGAAGGCGCTACTCAGGTCTTTATGCCGATGGACAACAACGACCTGATTCTCGGCGCCGTGGGTACCCTGCAGTTCGATGTGGTCGCTCATCGCCTCAAGGAGGAGTACAAGGTCGACTGTCTTTATGAGGGAGTTAATGTCCAGACTGCTCGCTGGGTCTACTGCGAAGATGCTAAAAAGCTTGAAGAGTTTAAGCGTAAAGCCAGCAATAATCTGGCGATTGATGGCGGTGGCTACCTCACCTACATTGCGCCTACCCGGGTTAATTTGCAGATGACTCAGGAGCGTTGGCCGGATATTCGCTTCCAGCCTACCCGAGAACACTAAGTTGTTTTAAGTCTAGGCGTCCCCATGTTGATTGATGCCCACTGCCATCTCGATTTCAGCCAGTTCGATAATGATCGAGCTGAGGTATACGAGGCCGCTGAGGCAGTGGGTGTCAGGCACTTTATCGTACCGGGGACAACACGAGCCCGCTGGCAGCAGGTGCTGAGGCTCGGGGAGCGGGCGGATACGTCGGTATGCCTAGGTCTACACCCTTACTTCTTAGACCAGCATCAGCAATCGGATATTGCTGCCCTCGACCAACAGCTTGGTGAGCATCCTGAGGTAGTCGCGGTAGGTGAGTGCGGTATCGATGGCCGTTTTAAAAACACCCTAGAAACACAGTGGCACTTCTTTGACGCCCAGTTGAAGCTAGCGAAGCAGCACTCCCTGCCGGTAGTGGTGCACTGCGTACATGCTAACGATCAAGTCGCTAAACGGCTTCGTCAGCTTGCGCTGCCTAAGGGGGGACTCATTCACGCCTTCTCAGGCTCAATCGAACAAGCGACTAAGTTTCTCAACTTGGGGTTTATATTGGGTTTGGGTGGTGCCGTGACCTATGAGCGTGCTCAGCGCTTGCGGCGGGCAGTTAAGGCGCTACCGGATGGCGCTTTTGTGCTGGAAACCGATAGCCCCGATATGCCGTTAAGTGGTTATCAGGGCATGCGTAATGAGCCGAGTCGTATTGCCGATGTATGCGCAGTGGTGGCCCAACTGCGCAAGCAAACCCCAGATGAAGTAGCAGATCAAAGCAGCGCTACTGTCGCGACGCTGTTTGGTTTAACACAGGCATGATGTTGGCTTACGTTAAAGCCTAGCGTTAGGCGTTAATGCTGATGGCCAATTGCTCTGGATCTACTCGCTCAATGGCATAGGGCAGCGCTTCTAGGGTAGCTGGCGCTTCTGCTAGAAAGAGAGGCGTGGATTCTTCCGCTACTTTGGTGCTCATTACTGCCAGTAGCTCAACGTCCCCCTGTTGGTTAAACGCGCTAACCACCACTTCGCCCACCGATTTTCCGTCACCATTAACCACGCTGCCACCCACGTCGGGCAGCGTGGCGGTTGTGACGCTAATGCGCATTAGGCGTTTTTTAACTTGGCCGCGAAAGTGCGCTCTGGCCACCACTTCTTGGCCGGTATAGCAGCCCTTCTTAAAACTAATGCCGCCTAGCGCTTCCCAATTTAGCATCTGGGGTAAGAAATGATCCTGCTGGTCAGCGGTTAGCCACGCCAAGCCGCTTCGAATATCTTCAAGCTGCCAAGCATTGCGGCTCGCTTCGTCGTCCTCAATGTCAGACTGTATGGCGTGATCGAAACATATTAACCAGCGGGGTGTCTCACCAGGGTAACGCAGTGCGCAGGCACGTTCGTTATTGATGTGGGTGCCGACTTGCTCTGGTAACTGTACGTCCAGTTGGTCAGCAAGGGACTCGGCCTCACCACTGGCACCGACAAATGTGATGTCGGGCAGGGGAGTCAGTTCTGCGCGATAGAAAGCAGCGAATTTTTTCAGATGGTTGGCTAAACTGTCTAATAAAGTATTACTTAGTATGAGGCGGAAATGGTCGTCTCCTAGGCGCATTAACTGAGCGTTAGCCAGCATGCGGCCCTTGGGCGTACAAAAGCAGGTGAGTGGCGCAAAACGTCCATCGGCTAGGCTGACCTGAGCACTGGTCTGGCCTTGAAGGAATTTCTCTGCATCTGCCCCTTTCACATCTAGCGCGGCTAAGTGACGAAGGCGGACGCTGCCAAGGGCGGTATTGCTAGCGGTAACGGTCGCCATAAAAAACTCCTGAAGAAAGTGGTGTGGTGCAAACGGGGTAACGGTTTACCCATGATAGAGCGTGCGAGTGATGATATTAAATGCGGGCAGCCAGCATTAATTGCAAGGCACTATTAGCGTGCTAGACTCTTTGCCTTGTATCAGTTTTGCACAGGTCAACAGGTAGGGAAACGGTATGGCGCAGCAGTCGTTAACATTTCAGGGTGTAAAATCGGTCGAGCAGGTGAATAAAATAACCACGGCATTGATGATGCTTGATGGCGTTGACAGCGCCGAAGTGGGTCGCCATGGGGCGGATGTTGATGGCCGAGCGAAGCGTGAAACGCTGATAAACGCCATTGAAAAACTTAAGTTAGGTATAAAGGTCTCCTAATGCACATACCGATTACCGTCGTTAGTGAACGCAACCATGCTTTTCGGCAGCGAGTTCAGGTGAATGGCCTGGAAGATTTGTATGGGGATGTGCCGGCGGTAGTCGGTGGTGAAGGAAGCGCACCTGACCCACACGACTATTTCGATATCGCCTTAGGTACCTGCAAAGCAATTACGGTGCAGATGTATGCCAAGCGCAAGGCGTGGCCGCTTGAGGGTATTACCGTCACGGTGCAGCGGGACGATAGCCAAGAAAAAAAGGGGGTCTACAAGCTTGATGTCACGTTAGAGCTTCACGGTATTGATGATCCCGAGCAGCGCGCCAGGCTTGAAGACATCAGCCATCGCTGCCCTATCCAGCGATTGATGACGGAGTCCACGGTCGAAATCGCCACGCGTCTTGTGTAGTTAATCTTGTCTAGTTTTCCCATGATTTGGAGCACCGATGAGCAAAGCCTTTCGATTACAGTCAAAATTTCAGCCTGCTGGCGATCAGCCTGCCGCCATTAAAGGACTGATTAGTGGCCTGGAATCAGGGCTTGCTCATCAAACGCTACTCGGGGTGACGGGGTCAGGTAAAACGTTCACCATGGCCAATATCGTTCAGCAGCAGCAGCGTCCCACCATTGTGATGGCGCCGAACAAAACCCTCGCTGCTCAGCTTTATGGTGAGTTTAAAGCGTTTTTTCCTGATAACGCGGTGGAGTATTTTGTCTCCTATTACGACTACTATCAGCCGGAAGCCTATGTGCCTTCGTCGGATACGTTTATCGAGAAAGATGCTTCCATCAACGACCATATCGAGCAGATGCGTCTCTCGGCCACTAAAGCACTTTTAGAGCGCCGCGATGCGCTTATTGTCGTATCGGTTTCAGCCATCTACGGCCTGGGTGACCCCGACCAGTACCTGAAAATGCGCCTGCACTTCAGCCGTGGAGAGCTCATCGATCAGCGCGCTTTCCTTCGTCGCTTAGCCGAATTGCAATATACCCGCAATGATATGGACTTCCGCCGCGGTACTTACCGCGTGCGCGGTGACGTGATCGATATCTTCCCCGCCGACTCTGACGAAGAGGCCGTTCGGGTGGAGCTGTTTGACAGTGAGATCGACACGATCCGTATGTTTGATCCGCTGACCGGGGCGGTGCATGGCGAAGTGGCGCGGATGACGATCTACCCCAAATCCCACTACGTGACACCCCGGGAAACTATTTTAGGGGCAATTGATGCTATTAAGGCCGAGCTTAAAGAGCGCCTCGAGTGGATGCGCAAGCACGACCGCTTAGTAGAGGCTCAGCGACTGGAGCAGCGGACGCTCTATGATATTGAGATGATGCTGGAGCTGGGGTATTGCAACGGCATAGAGAACTACTCACGCTATCTCTCGGGGCGTGCCCCTGGCGAGCCACCGCCGACGTTTTTTGACTACTTGCCTGACGACGCGCTGCTGTTTATCGATGAATCCCACGTCAGTGTTCCTCAAGTGGGCGGCATGTATAAAGGCGACCGTTCGCGTAAAGAGACGCTTGTCGAATACGGCTTCCGTCTGCCGTCAGCGCTCGATAACCGGCCAATGAAATTTGAAGAGTGGGAGTCGATTTCCCCGCAAACCATTTTTGTTTCCGCCACCCCAGGTCGCTACGAAGATGAGCATGCCAGCCAAACCGTTGAGCAAGTCGTGCGGCCCACAGGCCTTTTGGATCCGGAAATTGAAGTACGACCCGCCAGTACACAGGTTGACGATCTACTCTCGGAAATTGGCCTGCGCACTGCGGTAGGCGAGCGGGTACTGGTAACCACGCTGACGAAACGTATGTCGGAAGACCTGACCGAATACTTTGATGAGCATGGTATTCGCGTGCGCTACTTGCATTCCGATATCGATACCGTCGAAAGGGTCGAAATCATTCGTGATTTGCGCCTAGGTAAATTTGATGTGTTGGTGGGCATTAACCTGCTACGTGAAGGCTTGGATATTCCCGAAGTGTCGCTGGTGGCGATTTTAGATGCGGACAAAGAAGGGTTCTTGCGCTCTGAGCGTTCCTTGATACAGACCATCGGGCGTGCCGCTCGTAATGCGCATGGTAAAGCGATTCTTTACGGTGACCGCATTACCGACTCGATGCGAAAAGCGATGGATGAGACCGAGCGCCGACGCACCAAACAGACCGAACACAATTTAGAGCATGGTATTACGCCGACAACGGTGACCCGTTCGGTAGCTGATATTCTTGAAGCCGCCCAGGCGCCGGGTAAGAAGAGCAGTCGTCGGCGTGGCAATGAACGTAAAGTGGCGGAAAGTGCGGCAGAGTACGATGTGACCAGCATGAGTAAGCATGACTTGCTGGGTGCCATTAGTAAGCTTGAGGATGCCATGTTCGAAGCCGCACAAAACCTGGAGTTTGAAGAGGCGGCGCGGCTGCGCGATCAGCTGCATCAGATGAAAGAAAAACAGCTGGCGCTGGGCTAGCGATATGCCGGAAGGCCCAGAAATTCGCCGCGCTGCGGATCGTATTGAACAACAGATAGGCGGGCGGGTTATCGAAGATGCTTGGTTTGCCTTTCCAGAACTGGCCGATCAGGCAGCTTCGTTTATTGGCATTCGTGTTGCGCGAATAGATACCTGGGGCAAAGCGATGCTAATTCGTTTTGCTGATCAGCGCGTGCTCTACTCCCACAATCAGCTCTACGGCGTTTGGAAGCTGCATGGTGAAGATAAACCACCCCTTACAAAGCGCACGCTTCGCGTTCGATTAACCGCAGAAGGGCGCTGCGCCAGTCTCTATAGTGCCTCCGATATTTCGCTCTGGCACCAAGAAACACTCGCTGAGCACCCATTTTTAGCTCGGTTGGGCCCTGACTTGTTGAGTCAGGAAGTAACCCCAGAAGACGTTCTGCAGCGCTTGAATTCAAAGCAATTTCACAAGCGAAGCTTAGGGGCGCTGCTACTTGATCAGGGGCTGGTGGCAGGATTGGGCAATTATCTGCGTTCTGAAATTCTGTTTTTCGCCCACTTGCCGCCCAACGCTCGACCAGTTGATTTAACCCTCGATCAGCAACACACGTTGGCTCATTGCATTATTGAGATTACCCGCCAAGCCTATAAAACCGCTGGCGTCACCAATCGTGAGGCGTGGATCAAGCAGGCTAAAGAAGCAGGCGAGCCGCGCAGGCAGTGGCGATTTACCGTTTTCGAGCGGGCAGGTCTTGAGTGCCACCGCTGTGGCTCGGTTATTGAGCGCAAAATGGTTGGATCACGAAGGCTCTATCTGTGTCCTCGCTGTCAGCAAACGTAAGACGCTCTTTGGCTAAGTATAAATGCGCTTATAACTATTTTATACCGTTATCTTTCTTAGTAGGTAACATCGACCAATGCATTAGCGATAGCCAATCGTTAGACAGGTGGGAGGGCTGCCGGAGGTGGGTCAATACGGTATACTGCTCACACGCTAAGACGGCACTTACGCAGCTGCGAAAGAATGCCGCTGACTAGTCGATAACCTAGGAGCTGTTAGTCCATGACCGTGATTCGCCAGGACGACGTTATTCAAAGCGTTGCCGATGCTCTCCAATACATCTCTTATTATCATCCCAAAGATTTTATTGACGCCATGGCGGCCGCTTACGAGCGTGAAGAGAACCCGGCAGCCAAAGACGCCATTGCGCAAATTCTTATTAACTCTCGTATGTGCGCTACTGGGCATCGCCCGATTTGTCAGGATACCGGTATTGTCACCGTGTTTGTTCACGTAGGCATGAACGTTACCTGGGAAGCGGATATGAGTCTCGACGACATGGTTAACGAAGGTGTTCGTCGCGCTTACCTGCTACCGGATAATATTCTGCGTGCCTCGGTACTGGCGGATCCTGACGGCAAACGGGCCAATACCAAAGATAATACACCGGCCATTATTCACCACTCGATTGTGCCTGGCGACAGTGTCGATATTCATGTTGCCGCGAAGGGCGGTGGCAGCGAGGCAAAGTCCAAGTTTGCGATGCTTAACCCCTCTGATAGCGTGGTTGATTGGGTGATGGAGCAGCTACCCAAGATGGGCGCTGGCTGGTGCCCGCCAGGCATGCTGGGAATTGGCATCGGCGGTACCGCCGAAAAAGCCATGATGATTGCCAAAGAGGCGCTGCTCGACCCCATCGATATTCAGGATTTGCAGGCTCGCGGACCCAGCAATCGTGCCGAAGAGCTGCGTTTAGAGCTGTTTGAGAAGGTCAATAAAAGCGGCATCGGTGCTCAAGGGTTAGGCGGCTTAACCACCGTGCTGGATATTAAAGTCAGGGATTATCCGACCCATGCGGCCAACAAGCCCGTAGCGATCATTCCCAACTGCGCGGCGACCCGGCACGTCCACTTTACCTTGGATGGCTCCGGCCCTGCGACACTAGAAGCGCCGAAGCTTGAGGACTGGCCAGAAATTACTCGCGAGGAGGGTGAAAACGTCAAACGCGTCAATCTTGATACGATAACACCCGCTGAAGTCAAAACCTGGCAGCCTGGTGATACGCTGCTGTTGAATGGGAAGCTACTGACCGGCCGCGATGCTGCCCATAAGCGCATGGTCGATATGCTGGCCAAAGGCGAACCCCTACCTGTAGATATGAAAGGGCGCTTTATCTACTACGTTGGTCCGGTTGATCCCATTGGCGATGAAGTCGTGGGCCCCGCTGGTCCCACCACTGCCACGCGGATGGACAAATTTACCCGCACCATGCTGGAAGAGACGGGCCTGCTGGGTATGGTTGGTAAAGCAGAGCGTGGCCAAACCGCTATTGATGCGATTCGTGACAACGAAGCAGTGTACTTAATGGCGGTTGGTGGGTCGGCTTACCTGGTCGCCCAAGCGATTAAGAAATCGCGTGTAGTCGGTTTCGAAGATTTAGGTATGGAGGCGATCTACGAATTTGAAGTCGAGGATATGCCGGTAACCGTGGCCGTTGATAGCCAAGGCACATCGGTCCATCAAACAGGGCCTGCCAAGTGGAAAGAGATTATCGCTCAGTCAGCATGACAGAATGATAAGATTGATTAGGCTTTGAACGCATAAGGGCTTCGCTGACGGCGAGGCCCTTGCTTTATGAGGACGTGGTTATGACCTCCTGGTTGCTAGGGACCGGCATCTTATTGATACACCTAATGGGTATCGTTTCAGCTATTATGGCCCTCATGTCCAGCCGGACTTCTCAAGGGGCCGTGGCATGGATTATATCGCTGCTGACGTTCCCCTACGTCGCGCTTCCTGCATACTGGTTTTTCGGGCGGCCGCGTTTTTATGGCTACGTATCTGCCCGAGGCCAGCGGGATACCGTGCTACGCCGAGTTCTTGTGCGCTACCGAGCCAATGTTCAGCCTTATGTCGCGCCCTCTAGTAATGCGGATATTCAGGCGGTTGAACAGCTTGCCATGATGCCATTAACCCATGGCAATAACGCGACACTTCTCATTGACGGACCAGCAACGTTTGAAAGCCTTTTTGACGGTATTGATCGGGCTGAGCAGTATATTCTGCTGCAGTTTTTTATCGTTCGCAGCGACGCCCTCGGTCAGCGCTTAAAGCACCATTTGCAGAGTGCCGCTCGGCGGGGCGTGCGAGTCTATTTTCTCTATGACGAAGTGGGTAGCCGCAAACTAGCTGATAGTTACCTCAATGATTTAATCAGCGACGGGGTGGCAGTCAGTGCTTTTCGCTCTTCCCGTGGCTTTAAACACCGTTTTCAGCTTAACTTCCGCAACCATCGAAAAGTAACGGTTATCGATGGAAAGGAGGGCTGGGTGGGTGGCTTCAACGTCGGGATCGAGTATTTGGGCGAGGATCCCCGCCATGGGCCTTGGCGAGACACCCACCTAAAGCTTCAAGGGCCGAGTGTATTGGGCCTGCAGGAGGCGTTTTGGGAAGATTGGCACTGGGCAACGGATGAAGTGATAAGTCTGAACTGGATGGCGGAGACGTGCTCCTCAACCGATCATCATGTCGTTATCGTGCCATCCGGTCCCGCTGATCGCCAAGATACCGCCAGTCTGCTGGTTCAGCAGGTTATTCATAGTGCAAAACAACGCCTGTGGGTGACCAGTCCTTATTTTGTACCTGATCAAGGCGTGCAGGATGCGCTACGCCTGGCGGCTATGCGCGGTGTGGATGTACGGGTAATGATCCCGGAGCGCCCAGATCATTTACTGGTTTTTCTCTCTGCATTTTCATTCTTGCCTGATATGTTAAGAGCTGGTGTGAAAATATACCGTTATCTTCCCGGGTTCTTACATCAAAAAGTCATACTCGTAGACAACGAAGCAGCAACCGTGGGTACGGTGAATCTGGATAACCGTTCGTTTCGGTTGAATTTTGAAATAACCGCCTTTATCCCAAGCCAGGATTTTGCTGCCAGCGTGCAGGTAATGCTAGAAAATGACTTTGCCCAATGCCGCCGAGTGAGCATAGATGAAATTAACCAACGCTCAGTGTGGATGAAAGTCGTCTCTCGTGCCGCTTATTTGATGGCACCGGTTCAATAGGTTGCAGAGCATAAAAGAAAAATCATTGTGCGCGCACGATGGGTGAGACAAGGAGTCACCGGGTGAATCTTGAAACGAAATGGCTAGAAGACTTTGTGGCGCTTGCCAACACGCGTAGTTTCTCTGCGTCAGCGCGTCAACGGCACGTTACGCAGCCGGCATTCAGTCGCCGTATCCGGGCCTTGGAACAAGCGGTTGATGTGACTCTTGTCGATCGTTCTACTACACCCGTAGGGCTGACGCCGGAAGGGCAGCTATTTTTGGTAACAGCGCGCAATCTGGTCGAGCAACTAAACGAGTCGCTTAGCCATTTGCGGGGCCTGTCAATCGCCAATGAGGCGCTCGATATTGTGGCGGCACACTCACTCGCATTGAGTTTTTATCCGCCCTGGATATCTCGATTGCAGCAGGGCTTGGGTGAGCTGCCGACTCGCTTGGTGGCCATGAACGTGGGAGAGGCTATCCATGTATTACGAGAGGGCAACTGCGATTTGATGCTGGCCTACTACGACCCTTTTGCGACGATGCAACTGGATGCGGAGGTGTTTCCTTCTTTCTCGATTGGTAAGGTCAATATGTTGCCCGTTTCACTACCTGATGCACAGGGGCAGCCTAAGTTTTCACTTCAGCACGATACTTCGATTCCTTACCTCTCTTACACACAAGGGGCATTTTTAGGTCGCAGTGTCCGCATGCTGTTAAAAAATGACCCGCTAAGAATGAAACTTCGCACCGTTTACGAAACGGCCATGGCTGAAGGTCTAAAAGGCATGGTATTACAAGGCGTTGGTGTGGCGTGGATACCCGATTTTTGTATTCGTGAAGAGCTAAAAAGCGGTCGTTTGGTTCGGGCGGGTGACCAAAGCTGGGATATTCCTTTGGAGATTCGCCTATACCGATGCTCGATGGTGCATAAGCCAGGTGTAGAGCGGTTGTGGCGACAAATGATGAAATTGCCGCGGGACTTTTTGCAAGCATAACCTGACGAGCCAATAGGGGCGTTTAGCTACTGCCAAAATCGGCGGGAAGACCTAAAAAATTCTGAATAATAAAGAAATGGTCTTCAAACAGGCTCTCCGGCTCAAGGTCGGCAAGCGCCACCCAGCGCGCATGTTCACCCCCTTTGACAGGCTTTAGTCGAGGCAGCTGCTGATCTGGACGCAGCGCAAAGTAGAAAGCTTCCGCCAATGTCCGGCCGCGCCAACTGCGGTGGGGCTCATCAAACAATCGCTGACCACGCAGTGAGCCTTTGAGTACGGGTTCAGGGACTTTTAAACGCAAGCGCTCGCGTAGTTCACGTAAGCAAGCATCTAGCAAGCGTTCATGAGGGTTAATAAATCCCCCGGGGAGGGCGTAAAGCCCTTTGCCCGGCGCAGCTGTTCGCCGCACCAAGAGCACATGACCGGACTGCACCACTACCGCATTCACGGTAACAAAAATAGGTGGGTAGGGCGCTTGTGCCCATGCCTGGCGATACTGGTCCAATAGCTGCTGCTCTTCCAAGAGCCGCTGATAGGCACTTACCTGACAAAACTTTTTGACACTCTCGACAACGCCAGGAGGCAGGTCGTGGTATGCCCCGGTACTAAGATAGTCGTTCGTTGAGCTGGGCGAGCGAAACAAGCGCTCACGAATTTGACTGGCTGAAATTCCCTCTACCGAAGGGACACTGACCGACTCCCACTGAGGAAACAGCGAAAGGTAGTAGCTTGACTGCCCGCGGCTGGCTCCAATCAAGCCAATACGCGGTAGACGAGCATTCGTGGGCGCCGCTATATCGCGCACTTTACGCTGCACGTCGCGCACCCAAACGTCGTCGTTATAGAGAGCATCCAGTAGAGGCGTGATTTCTAAACGTTGATTTTCAGCCTCATCGAATCCTGCACGAAGCATGGCTTGGCGCTCATCAAAGCGCCAGGGATTTCGTAATGAGCGCGCTTGCCAAGCTGAACCTACTAATACGATCACTTGGCGAGCACGTTTCAATGCCTCTCGAATAATCGCTAAATGTCCGAGGTGAGGAGGCTGAAAGCGACCAATAAACACCAAGCAGTCGAAGTCGTAGGCGGTCGCAGAGCGCGCAATATCGGTGGCCATCCAAGCTTCCTTTGGGGGTGGTGATATTAGATGTGCAACGTACCAGAAAACTGCGCTAAACGCTGTGGTTAGGTATGCTATGAAAAAGCTTATTGATAATACTTATAACGCACCTCGATACCGACGGCACAGGGAGTGGATATGATTAAACGTGCGGCTAACTTCTGGTGGAAGGTAACGCAAGACGCGACTGCGTTATGGCTAGAGCGTAATGCGTTTAGCTATGCCGGTTCGCTTGCGTTTTACACGCTTTTCTCACTCGCCCCCACAATCATTATTGCGGTCACCGTCATCGGTGTGGTGATGGGCGAGGAGGCGGCTCAAGGGCAAATAGTGGCTCAACTACAGGGCACTTTAGGTATGGATGCCGCTGTGGCCATACAAGAAGCCGTTGCCCAATCTAGAATAGAAGAGTCGGGGTTACTACCCACATTATTAGGCGTGGGCGCCCTAATAGTTGGTGCTACAACGGTCTTTGCCCAGATGCAGTTCTCACTCAATACTATTTGGGGCGTCACTGCCAAGCCAACGTCAAATAGTGCTTTACGGTTTATCAAGAGCCGATTGCTATCACTGACGGTTGTGCTTTCTATTGGGTTTATACTGCTTGTTTCATTAGTGTTAGGGGTCGTATTGCGCGGTATGCTTTTAGCTGCGGATAACTTACTCCCGTTTGTTAGTCTATTTACCACGACGCTTGAATCACTTATTTCTGTCGCCATGGTGACAATGCTATTTGCGACTATTTTTAAGGTACTTCCCGATGTGGTGCTTCGCTGGCAAGACGTGCTTATTGGCGCCGTTGTCACAGCCGTGCTTTTCACCATAGGACGCAGCGTTATCTCGGTTTATTTGGCTTATACAGCAACGGCCTCTACTTACGGTGCGGCCGGGTCCGTGGTAATGATTTTACTGTGGGTCTACTACAGTTCGCTGATACTGCTATTTGGGGCAGCATTCACTCGATCTTTATTGTTGCGTCGAGGACGACCATTGATTCCGCGCAATAGTGCGGTGTTGATTAAGCATGAGTACGTATAACTTGCTGGTAGCGAGGGAGGTGAGTATGACTAATTGCTGTGTACGCGCCGTGGTCACGGGAAAAGTACAAGGCGTCTGGTATCGGCGCGCTACTCAAGAGAAAGCGCTTCAACATAGCATCACCGGTTATGCCAAAAATCTACCCGATGGACGCGTCGAGGTACTTATGTGCGGGCATACCGACGCAGTTAAGCTGTTAAGTGAATGGCTATGGCAAGGTTCAGAAGGGGCACGAGTTACTCACGTTGAGCTTGAGGTGCTCAACAATTGCCGCGCGCCAGGTCACTTTGGCACCCAATAGGGCCATTGAAGGCCCTATGGTTACTCAGAAAGTATCGTCAAAGTCCTAAGAAGCGTCTTTCCAGTCACGGATATTGTTAGCCGTCAGGCTAACAATATTCTGGCGGGCTTCCGGTGTTATCCACGCGTTGTGAGGAGTAACGATTAAGTTCAGCGGCTCGCTGAGCGCATCTAGTAGTGGGTGCCCCTCTCTAGGCGGCTCAGCGGGTAGTACATCAACGCCCAGTCCACCAATCTTGCCGTTGCGCAGCGCTTCAAGTGCGGCGACTTCATCGATAACGCCGCCGCGGGCGCAGTTGACCAATAGCAGCGAGGGCTTAACGTGAGACAAGCGCTGTTGATTTATCAAATGTCGAGTGGCTTCGCTCAAAGGGCAGTGCAAGCTGATAACGTCGGCATCGGGAAGTAGATCATCCAGTGCAGGGCGCTTATCATTCGCTTCATTGCCTGGCCGAGCAGCAAACGTCACTTGCATACCAAACGCTTCTGCCAGACGTGCCACTTCCGTGCCGAGCTCACCTTGACCCACCATCACCAAATGTTTGCCGGACAGCTGTAACGTAGGATAATCCTGCAAACAGAAGAAGGCGCTGCGCTGCCATTCACCTGCAGCGACGTCCCGCTGGTAGCGAGGAAGCCGGTTGGCCAGGGCAAGTATCAGCATCAAGGTGTGCTGGGAAACGCTGGCGGTGCCGTAAGCTGCAACGTTTTTAACCACGATACCCTGATCTTTTGCGGTATTTAGATCGATGTTGTTAAGGCCTGTCGCTAATACGCATATTAATCTCAGTTTAGGCAGCTGCCGCAAGGTTTCAGCGTCTAGTACTACTTTATTTACGATCGCGATATCGGCGTTAGTAAGGCGCTCAAGCGCCTGCTGAGTTGAACTTTGCTCAAACACCTCAAGGTGTGAGACCGACTCTTCAATGGCGCTTAAATTGATCTCAGGGCCTAGGCTTTGTGCGTCCAGTATCACCGCATGAGGCATTTTATTCTCTCCAATAGTTACCGAAGGCTTCATAACCTTGCTCGGCAGGGGTCACAAAAGGGTATAATGGCGGCGCTTTATCAACCGCAGCCTTGGAATTTATCCCGACTGGCCACATATTGGCAGCCTAGCAGCGTTTGTGTTCGCCACTATTTATTTTCTTTCAGTACTAGGTCCGTCAGGACTGGGTCTTAAAAGAACGTAGTTTGTCAGGGTTGAGCTTTTTAGGAGCCATTAACATGCCCATCTATGAATATGAGTGCAAGGCCTGTGGCCATCGCCTGGAAAAATTGCAAAAAATTAGTGCCGATCCTCTCAAGGATTGCCCTGCATGCCAAAGCGATCGCTTGGAGCGACTTGTCTCGGCAGCGGGTTTTCGCTTAGCCGGCGGTGGTTGGTATGAAACCGATTTCAAAACGGGTAGCAAAAAGAATCTGGTTGCTGACGGCAAAACTGCTCCGGCAGATGCCGCTAAATCAAGCGATACCAGTGCTACTCCCAAGAGCGTTACTCCCAGCGACAAAGGCGCCGCGGCATAGCTGCGGTAGTCAGGGTCGGGACGCCCGCGACACACTAATTGCCACGTAACAGAACAGGATTTGACATGCGCAGCCATTATTGCGGCCAGCTAAACGAAACTTTGGTGGATCAAACGGTTACGGTATGCGGATGGGTTCACCGCCGCCGCGACCACGGTGGGGTAATTTTCCTCGATATGCGCGATCGCGACGGCATCGCTCAATTCGTTGTCGACCCTGATACCGCCGAGGCGTTCGCAACTGCCGACCGTGCCCGCAGTGAGTATGTCCTGCGCATCACTGGACGCGTACGGCTGCGCCCTGAAGGTACCCAAAACCCCAACATGCCAACAGGCATGATTGAAGTGCTGGCGAAGGACGTCGAAGTACTTAATACGGCGATTACACCGCCGTTCCAGCTGGATGAGCATGGCAAAGTAGGTGAAGAGGTGCGTCTGAAGCATCGCTATATCGACCTGCGTCGTCCGGATATGATCGAGAAGCTGCGCCTGCGTTCGCGTATTTCTCACAACGTACGAGCATATCTCGAAAACCAGGGCTTCCTGGATATCGAAACACCGGTACTCACCCGGGCGACCCCTGAAGGCGCACGCGATTATCTCGTCCCTAGCCGTACCCATGCGGGCAGCTTTTTTGCCTTGCCACAATCACCGCAGTTGTTTAAGCAACTGTTGATGGTGGCTGGCTTTGACCGCTACTACCAGATTGCCAAGTGCTTCCGCGACGAAGACCTGCGTGCCGACCGTCAGCCTGAGTTTACCCAGATTGATATTGAGGCGTCGTTTGTGGAAGAGAGTGACATCATGGGCATTACCGAAGCCATGATTCGTCAGCTTTTCCAGGACGTGCTAAAAACCGAACTTCCTGAGTTCCCGCGCATGACTTGGCAGGAAGCGATGAATCGCTTCGGTTCAGATAAGCCGGATCTGCGTATCCCGCTGGAATTGACCGACGTCGACGACTTAATGCAGCAAGTTGATTTCAAAGTCTTCTCTGGCCCCGCTAGTGCAGATGATGGCCGTGTTGCAGCACTGAAAGTACCCGGCGGCGCCAAGCTATCGCGCAAAGAGATCGACGAATATACCAAGTTTGTCGGCATCTACGGTGCCAAAGGCTTGGCGTGGATTAAGGTCAACGAGCGCGCCAAAGGGCTTGAAGGTCTGCAGTCGCCGATCGTCAAGTTTATGGAAAACATCGTTGAAGAGCTGCTCGATCGCGTGGGCGCTGAAGATGGTGACATTATCTTCTTCGGTGCCGACAAAGCCCGTATCGTCAACGAAGCCATTGGCGCGCTGCGCGTTAGATTAGGGGCTGACCTGGAGCTCTACACGCAGGAGTGGGCGCCGCTATGGGTCGTCGACTTCCCGATGTTTGAAGCTGACGACAACGGTCGTCTTAGCCCGCTTCACCACCCCTTCACAGCACCCTCTTGCAGCCCAGAAGAGTTGAAGGCTGACCCTGCTAGCGCGCTTTCACGTGCCTACGATATGGTGCTCAACGGTACAGAGCTGGGCGGTGGATCTATTCGTATTCACGATCAGACCATGCAGAGCACCGTTTTCGAGATCCTGGGTATTGGTGAAGAAGAGGCTCAAGAGAAATTTGGCTTCTTGTTGGATGCGCTCCAGTACGGCGCTCCGCCCCATGGTGGCTTAGCCTTCGGTTTGGATCGCTTGGTCATGCTGATGGTGGGTGCCAAAACCATTCGTGAAGTTATCGCTTTCCCGAAAACCCAAAGCGCTGCCTGTTTGATGACCAATGCACCGGGCGAAGTCAGCCCCGAGCAGTTGAAAGATTTGAATATCCGTCTACGCCAGAAAGTCAAAGCGGACCCCGCCGCCGAATAAATCTGTACGGTTGGCCGCTCCACACCGACGCTACGGCGTCGGTGTTTTTGTATGTTCTAGTCACACGAGTACCGATGCCATGGAAGAGCAAAAGCCCGTCGTACCCATCCGCATTTTGGGCATAGACCCTGGCTCCCGGGTAACTGGTTACGGAGTGATCGATGTTATTGGCGTTAAACCCTGCTACGTAGCAAGTGGCTGTATTCGTACGGCAGAGGGTGCGCTAGAGCAGCGTTTGGCACAAATTTATGCAGGTCTTAGCGAAGTCGTCGGCTTGCATCGCCCCGATCAGGTCGCCATTGAGCGGGTGTTTATGGCCAAAAATCCTGATTCCGCGCTAAAGCTGGGCCAGGCTCGGGGGGCGGCAATGGTGTGTATGGCCAATCATGGCTTGAGCCTTGCCGAATACGCCGCGCGGCAGATAAAGCAGGCGGTGACTGGGCAGGGTGGCGCGGATAAAGAGCAGGTACAGCACATGGTGACCGCTATTCTGCAGCTCTCTGCTACTCCCCAGGCTGATGCAGCCGACGCGCTGGCCATTGCGTTAACCCATGCTTATAACGGCTCTGTCTTTATCAGCCATGGTTTGCCCGCCGCGCCATCTCGGGGTCGCCGTCGCTCCACCGGCCGCTGGCGGCTTTAATTCCCTCTGTGCCGACGGCTGAACTACTGGTCATCTGTACAGAGTCGCTTTATAGTAAACGTTTGTTTTTCACTCTATTGTTATTCACCCCAGTGCGAGCGATTTTATGATTGGACGTCTGAGTGGCCAGCTATTGGCAAAGCAACCTCCCTGGATTGTGATCGACGTTCATGGCGTCGGCTATGAGCTGGAAACGTCAATGAATACCCTGGTGACACTTCCGGCCGTCGGCGAAAATGTTGCTTTGTTCACCCACCTCACTATTCGTGACGACGCTCATCTACTGTATGGTTTTGGTAGAGAGCATGAGCGCGCCTTATTTCGAGCCTTGATTAAAGTCAACGGTGTAGGACCTAAGCTTGCGTTAGCGATTTTATCAGGTATGGATGAAGATGCCTTTATGCGCTGCGTTCGTGACGATGACAGTAAAGCGCTGACAACCCTGCCAGGGGTGGGTAAGAAAACGGCTGAGCGTCTTATCATTGAAATGCGAGATCGTTTCCCTGAGTGGGAGAACGGTAGCAATGCGCTACTGCCTCTTGAGGCCGCTAATGGGCAAGTATCTGCTCGCGATAGCCTTGCTGATGCAGAAGCTGCATTAGTCAGTTTGGGGTATAAGCTGACTGAGGCATCCAAAATGCTCGCCGATATCGACCCCAATCAGTCAACCGAGGCACTGATAAAAGCCGCACTGACTCAACGAATGAACGGCTAAGTGGATGGTTTTACAGTGCTAGATTTGGGTAAAGTTTGCATTTGAATCGCCATAAAGAAGAGTATCTATGCTAGAACACGATCGGCTGATCGCCGCTGAACCTGAACAGGGAGAGGGGCGTATTGACTACGCAATTCGCCCCAAGCGGTTGGATGACTATATTGGCCAGCCGCGTGTGCGTGAACAACTGGAAATTTTTATCGGCGCTGCAAGGCTGCGCGAAGAGAGCCTGGATCACACCCTGGTATTTGGCCCTCCTGGGTTAGGTAAAACGACACTCGCCCATATTATTGCCACTGAGATGGGGGTTGGAATGAAATCGACCTCCGGCCCGGTGCTTGAACGGGCAGGGGATCTCGCCGCCATGCTGACGAATTTAGAGCCTGGCGACGTACTTTTCATCGATGAAATTCACCGCCTGTCTCCCGTCGTCGAAGAAGTGCTTTACCCCGCCATGGAAGATTTCCAGCTGGATATCATGATTGGCGAAGGTCCGGCCGCACGCTCTATTAAGCTGGACCTGCCCCGGTTTACCCTGGTGGGCGCGACCACCAGGGCGGGCTTGCTAACCTCTCCACTGCGCGACCGCTTCGGCATTGTTCAGCGTCTTGAATTTTATAACCTCGAAGAGTTGACAGAAATTGTTTCGCGTTCGGCTCGCCTAATGGGCGTTAAAACCAGTCACGAAGGTGCAGTTGAAGTGGCGAAGCGCTCACGTGGAACACCGCGAATCGCCAACCGACTATTGCGCCGAGTGCGTGATTACGCAGAAATGAAAGGTGACGGCGTTGTCGATGTCGCCACAGCGGATGCCGCCCTTAATATGCTCAACGTGGATCACCATGGGTTGGATCACATGGATCGTCGGCTACTACTGGCAATGATCGACAAATTCGATGGCGGCCCTGTAGGCATTGATTCACTTGCGGCGGCCATCAGTGAAGAGCGCGACACCATCGAAGATGTGATCGAGCCCTACCTTATTCAACAAGGTTTGATTATGCGCACACCTCGCGGACGTGTCGTTACCCGCCAAGCGTGGCTGCACTTCGACCGAGTGCCCCACAAGCAGGCGACCGATATGGAAGGGGAGCGCCGTCCGTGAGCGCTAGTGCACAGAAAGGTTACCGCCTGCCGTTGCGCGTTTATATGGAGGATACTGACGCTGGTGGCATTGTCTACTATGTTAACTACTTGAAGTTTATGGAACGTGCACGTAGCGAATGGCTACGTCAATTAGGCATTAATCAGCAAACGCTGCTAGACGAAGGTACACAGCTAGTGGTATACCGCTTGGCCTGTCACTACGCGAAACCGGCTCGTCTGGATGACGCATTGGTAATCACTGCCCACGTTATAGAACTTGGGCGTTGTCGAATGACATTTGAGCAGCAAGTTTGGCGTGACGAGGAACTCCTCTGCTCAGCCACAGTCGAGATAGCCTGTTTGAGCGTCGAGCGTATGCGTCCTAAAGCATGGCCAACATCGCTTAATATTTTAATACGGGCCTCTTAACCAAGAGGTCATTCACTGCGTCGGCAATGCCGACCCTAATAGATTGATGAGGGCACCTGTGAACGATAACACCATGTCCATTCCCCACTTGATAATGAATGCCAGCACCGTGGTGCAGCTGGTTATGTTGCTACTGTTGGTGGGGTCGATCCTCTCTTGGGTGGTCATTTTCCAGCGCAGCATTGCGCTGGGCCGTGCCAAGAAAGAGTACAACCAATTTGAGGAGTCTTTTTGGTCAGGTGTCGACTTAAACGAGCTCTATCGTGAAATTCCCGCTGATGACCCGCGCCACGGCGCTGAGCATATTTTTCAGTCGGGGTTTCGGGAATTTAATCGCTTAATGCCTAAAACCCGAGACGCTGACACCGTTTTGGAAGGTGTCCAACGTAGCATGCGCGTTGCTTGGTCTCGGGAAGAGGATCGCTTAACCCAGCATCTGGTGTTTCTAGCTACAGTGGCTTCTGCCAGTCCGTATATCGGTCTTTTCGGCACAGTATGGGGCATTATGGGTTCATTCCAAGCGCTTTCGCTGACACAACAGGCGACACTTGCAACGGTAGCCCCCTGGATTGCAGAAGCGCTTATTGCAACTGCAATGGGTCTTTTCGCGGCTATCCCTGCGGTTATTTTCTATAACCGTTTGTCGAACACATCTTCTCGCTTACTTGGCAAATACGAAGATTTTGCCGAGGAGTTCCACGCTATCCTGCACCGCAATCTGCAAGGTCGTGATGGCAAGCCAAGTGCGGGTTAAGGGAGACAGCCATGCAAGGTCCTTTTAATCGTAGTGGTAAAAGCAAGCCAATGGGGGAGATTAATGTCGTCCCTTTCATTGACGTTATGCTGGTACTGCTAGTTGTTTTTATGATTACTGCGCCTATGCTAACCCAGGGCGTGCAAGTTGAGTTGCCGCAAGTGACCTCTCAACCCATTGAGACCCAGGAAGATAATGATCCGATCATTATTTCGGTTGATAGCGATGGGGGGTACTTCATCACGCTTGGGGAAGACTCTACGTCAGTGACCCTGGATGAGATGTCTGCAAGAGTGGCAACGATTCTAGAACGCCGTCCAGGTACGCCCGTCATGGTACGCGGTGACCGTAATGTGGCTTACGGACAGATTGTCGTCTTGATGAGCACGTTGCAAGGCGCCGGAGTAGCTAACGTGGGGCTGCTTTCAGAGCCGCCGCAAGATGGGTAAGGGTAGCGCGAATATGGCAGTAAACACACCGCGCGATCCTCAAGATGTTGGCTATAAGTGGCCGACTGTTCTGGCGATTGGCGTGCACGTCGCCATTGTCTTGTTTAGCTTAATCAGTTTGCCGACCCGAACGGCGGAGCCCGATAGTTCGTCGATCGTTCAAGCGACGCTGGTGAGTACGGAAACGTTTACCGATCAGGCTCAGCAGGCAACAGAACAGCAAGCGGCGATGAATGCGCCAGCGGAGGCGCCGACAGAACCTGAAGCGCCCGATGAACCCTCTGCCAGTGAGCAGCAGGCTGCAGCCGAACAGCAAGCGGCAGAAGAAGCTGCTCAGGTGGCGGCTGAAGCAGAAGCGCAAGCCTTGGAAGCAGCGCGTGAGGCTGCGGAAGCTGAAGCGCAGCGTCGTGCTGCAGAAGCGGCTGCACAGGCTGAGCAACAAGCCGTTGAGGCCGCTGAACGTGAAGCCGAAGCGGAAGCTATCGCTGAGCGTCAGCGTGAAGTTGAAGAGGCTCGGCGCCAGCAGGAAGCCGCTGAAAAGCAGCGCCAGGAAGAGGCCGAAGCCGAACGAGAGCGTGAAGCGGCAGAGCAGCGGCGCCAGGAAGAGGCCGAAGCCGAACGAGAGCGCGAAGCGGCAGAGCAGCAGCGCCAGGAAGAGGCCGAAGCAGAGCGCCAACGTGAAGCCGAAGAAGAGCAGCTACGTGAGCAGGAGGCGGCTCAACGAGAGCGAGAGGCGGAAGCCCAGCGCCAAAGAGAAGCGGAAGAGCAGCAGCGACGCGAAGCAGAAGCAGAGCGTCAACGCCAAGCGGCTGAAGCAGCAGAGGCAGCCATGCAGCGCCAGTTGGCAGGTGAAGCGGAAGCCGCGGCTAATGCTCAGCAGGCCGAACAGGCTGCCAACAGCTTTATCAACATCGTCCGTAGCGCTGTAGAGCAGGCGTGGGTGATTCCGCCCGGTGCAAGTGATGCGATGAGTGCTACCCTACAGGTACGGCTAGGGCCTTCAGGAGAGTTGCTGGCAACGTCGATTGTGACATCAAGCGGCGATAGTGCTTTTGACCGGTCTGTCATGCAGGCCGTGGAACATGCTGCACCGTTTGGTGAATTGCGAGATTTACCAGCCGATCAGCAGCGTAATTTACGTCAGTTTAATCTGCGATTTACCCCGGGGGATGTTCGCTGATGCAAAGTTTGAGCAAAGTATGGTTGTTCTGTCTACTGCTGCTAGTCAGCAGTGTGGCAAGTGCTGACTTAACCATTGAGATTACGCGAGGCAGTGATCAAGCGCTGCCGATTGGCGTGGTGCCTTTCGCAGGCTCAGAAGGAATGCCTGAAGATGTTGCACAGATTGTCCAAGATGACCTTGAGCGTAGTGGCTATTTTGACCCGCTAGAGCGTAGCGCTATGTTTGAACAGCCTAGTCAATCCGACGATGTTCAATTCGGTACGTGGCGGTCGCTAGATGTGCGCTACTTGGTAGTAGGCCGGGCAGAGCAAACCAGCGGTGGTTTTGAAATACAGTTTGAGCTGATGGATATTAGCGGCCAACGCCGGATGATTGGCGAAACCGTGACCGTGAGAGGCAATGACCTGCGTGGTGCCGCTCACTATATCAGCGATCAAATCTTTGAAGAGATCACCGATATTCGGGGAGCTTTTTCAACCAAAATTGCTTACGTCACTGCCCAGGGTGTTGGTGACAATATGCAGTTTGGCTTGTACGTTGCAGATGCCGATGGCCGCCGCAGCGAACAGGTGTTGACCTCTGATGAACCTATTATGTCTCCTGCATGGTCACCTGACGGCTCTAAGCTTGCCTATGTCTCTTTTGAAACTGAACGCCCAGCAATCTATATCCAGGATGTAGCCACTGGACAGCGCGTTATGGCCACGTCATTTGACGGTATTAACGGTGCACCAGCATGGTCACCTGATGGCCGGCGTATCGCCATGTCTCTGTCTAAAGATGGACAGCCTGAAATCTATATCATGGATGTCGCCAATCGTTCAGTAGAGCGCATTACTAATAACAACAGCATCGATACTGAGCCTGCTTGGGGGCCAGATGGTCGCAGCTTGTTGTTTACTTCTGACCGTAGCGGTGGCCCGCAGCTTTACCAGTACTCCATGGGCGGCGGCGAAGCTGAGCGCCTGACGTTTACAGGTAATTATAATGCTCGCGGACGTTATTCACCGGATGGTGAGCAGATATTCTTGATCCACCGTTCAAGTAATGGTTATCAAGTGGCAAAGCAAGATCTAAGCGGTAACCGCTTGGTTGTACTCAGTGAATCAACAAGAGATGAATCTCCTAGTGTTGCGCCGAACGGGACCATGGTAATCTTCGCTACCCAACAGGGTGGTAGTGGGGTGCTAAGTGCTGTTTCGGCTGATGGTCGCTCTTCATTTAGACTGCCATCAGCACAGGGCGATGTCCGTGACCCAGCTTGGTCACCCTTCTTAAATTGATCAACACAATTGATTAATATCGAAATTTTTTAGTTTTCAGGCAAGGAGTCTGATTATGCAACTTAAACCGTTGGCTCGCTCACTAGCAGCAGCGCTATCTATCGTGGTAATCGCTGGCTGTTCCAGCACCGGCGGAACCCAAGATGGTGACTCGTACGGTAGCCAGGATGGCAGCACTACCGGATCTAGCACCTCGGGCACAGGCACGGGTAGTCAGTATGGTTCTTCTACTGGTTCGGGTTCAGGTGCTGGTCAGCAGGCTGATTCACGTATTCCAGAAGTACGCACCATCTATTTCGATTACGACCGCGATACCATTAAAAGCGAGTACGAATCTGTAGTAATGGCTCATGCACGTTACTTACGTGCAAACCCGAGTGCTCAAGTGGTTCTTCACGGGCATACGGATGAGCGCGGTACCCGTGAGTACAACATGGCGCTGGGTGAGCGTCGCGCTGGAGCGGTAGAGCGTTTTCTGAATATTCAGGGCGTTTCTTCTGCTCAAATGAGCGTGGTTAGCTATGGTGAAGAGCGTCCGGCCGTTAATGGTCAAGACGAAAGCGCCTACTCACAGAACCGTCGCGTTGTATTTAATTACTGAGCATTAAGCTACTGAGCTTTTAACTATCGATGAAGGCGGCGTGCTAACCGCACGCCGTTTTTATCTACGGAGCCATCATGAATCACAGTCTCAAGCGTTACGTTGAGAGGCTGTGCGGTGCGGGAGCTATAGCGCTCCCGCTATCCGTATTGCCTTTAACGGCCGCCGCTCAACAGCCGCTCGTGCAAGACCTATCTAACTCTTCCAACAGCAGCAGTTTCTATCAACAGACGCAGCGCCAGGAAGCATCCAGCGGCAATCTTGTGTTGTTTAACCAGGTACAAGAGCACCAGCAGGAAATCCAGCAGCTACGCGGTCAGATCGAAGAACTGCGTCACCAGTTGGAACAGCTGCGTCGCCAATCACAGCAGCAGTACCTCGATATTGAAGATCGGCTGATGAGCAGCGGCCCAACTCAAATTGAGCAGTCAACCCCAGCGGTAGAGCCTGAAGCCGTCGAGAAGGTTGTCAATGCACCCTCTAGCCGCAATGTCAGTGAGGACGCCCAAGCCGATTACCAAGCCGCCTTCGGGCATGTTCAGGCGCGTCGTTTTGACGAAGCGATCGCGGCCTTTGAAGCCTTCGTTACCGACTACCCTGATACTAGTCTAACGGCTAATGGTCACTACTGGCTGGGCGAGCTATATGCTGCGGAAGGCGAGCTGGATGCCGCTGATCAAGCGTTTAGCCGTGTGATCGATAAATACACCGGTAGCACTAAAGTACCTGACGCGATTTATAAGTTAGGCTTGGTGAAAGCGCGTAAAGGCGAGGCGGAGCGCAGTCGAGAGCTACTTGAGCAAGTGCGCGATGACTATCCGCAAAGCAGTGCGGCGGGGCTTGCCAATGACTTTTTACGCCAATCAGCGAGTTAAAATTTTTTGATCTATTTTTGCTTCAGGGAATCAGCATGAGCTGCAAGATCGACTATCAACCAGCGCCCAGTCTATTGGAAAATCGCATCGTGTTGGTAACCGGCGCAGGGGACGGGATTGGCCGTGCGGCAGCGTTAAGCTATGCCCAACACGGTGCCACCGTGATTCTATTGGGGCGCACTATTGCCAAATTAGAGCGTGTTTACGATGAAATCGAAGCGGCGGGTGGCCCTCAACCGGCGATCTTTCCGCTGAACTTTGAAGGCGCTACGCTCAAAGATTTTCATGACATGGCCGAAACACTCGATAAGGAGTTTGGTCGCTTAGACGGTCTTCTACATAACGCGGGGCTGCTAGGACGCATCACGCCATTCGAGCAATACAATCCTGAGCTGTGGCAGCAAGTGATGCAGGTTAACATCAATGGCCCTATCTGGATGACCCAGGCATTGTTGCCGCTGCTGCAACAGTCTGAAGACGCCTCTGTGATTTTCACCTCATCCAGCGTTGGCCGAAAAGGGCGTGCCTACTGGGGTGCCTATTCCGTCTCTAAATTTGCTACTGAAGGCTTCGTCGACGTACTGGCTGATGAACTGAATAATCAGTCCAATATCCGTGTTAATTCGCTTAACCCAGGCGCCACACGAACGCAAATGCGGCGTACTGCGTTTCCTGGCGAAGACCCGTTCACGTTACGTACCCCAGAAGACATTATGCCTACCTACCTTTGGTTAATGGGGCCAGATAGCGCAGGCACCAGCGGTCAAAAGCTTGATGCCCAACCCCCCCGGGTTTAACCGTTATCGGGGTAAGCGTCGCGTCGATGCCCGCCTTCAGTTAGCGTTTGAAGGCGCTAAGGGCATCGACGAGTGCTTCGCACTCCTTAAACCACAAATCAGCAGGCCACTGCTGGTAATCATCCTCATCACTGATATATCCATATCCAACCGCGACGGCGGTCATTCCGGCCGCTACTGCCGCCTCGATATCCCGCGCATGATCGCCAATATACCAGCACTGCTCAGGTTCAACCCCTAAACGGCGGGCAGCCTCCCAGAGCGGCTCAGGCGCAGGTTTTTTAACGCTTAAGTCATCCGCGCACAGTAAAGCACCAGGTTGTAGTGATAGTGCTTCTAATAGCGGCAGGGTATAACGGCGCGGCTTATTGGTGACGATTCCCCAAGGCCGTTGATCGTCATGCCAATCTTGCAGCCAGACATCGAGAGGCGAGAAAACTCGGCTGTCGACGGCGACTGCCTGCTCATAGGCATCAAGTAGAAACTCACGAGCCTGGGTATGTTCCTGAGATAAGACATCTAACTCAAGGGCCAGTGTGACCAGAGCACTACCGCCATTAGAAACCTGGCGGCGAATAGCGTCAAAAGGGAGCGGTGGTAGCCCATGATGAAGACGCAATGCATTGGTTGCTTTGGCCAAGTCAGGTGCAGTATCAACCAGAGTTCCATCTAAATCGAAAAGGATCGCTTGAGGCGCTGGCATTGGCATTTAATCGCTCACCTTGCGGCAGTACATCATGTAATTGACCGATACATCATGGCTGACTAAGCGATAGTGGCGCGTTAACGGATTGTACGTCAGTCCTGTCTGTTCACGTACTTCTAAACCACTGTCACGCGACCAGGCAGCCATTTCAGAAGGGCGTATAAATTTTGCGTAATTATGCGTTCCCCTGGGCAGCAGCCTAAGTACGTACTCGGCACCTAAAATGGCGAACGCATAGGATTTGGGAGTGCGGTTAAGCGTGGAGAAAAAAACATACCCCCCTGGGCGTACCAAGGCGCTGCAGGCGCGAATGACAGAGGCAGGGTCGGGTACATGCTCAAGCATTTCCATACAGGTGACGACATCGTAAAACCCTGGTTTTTGAACGGCCATGGCTTCCACACTGATGTGCTGATAATCAACCTGAACGCCACGCTCTTCTGCGTGTAGTCGAGCCACTGCCAAAGGTGCTTCACCCAGATCAATACCGGTAACCTTCGCGCCGCGGTTGGCCATTGATTCGCTTAAAATACCGCCACCGCAGCCTACATCAAGCACTTTTTTACCCGCTAAACCCGCACGCGCATCAATAAAATCAAGGCGTAGAGGATTGATGTCGTGAAGCGGTTTAAATTCGCCCTGAGTATCCCACCAGCGACTAGCAAGTACTTCAAATTTGGCAACTTCCGCTGCATCGACATTGCCTTGATAGTGATCAGCAGTGCTATCCTGTGGTGTCGCTTGCATGTTGTGGCTCCCGTTGTCATAAAGCATTAAGCGAAAAGTTGACGACTAATTGCTGGTGATTGGCTATTAGCACTCGTTATCGCCATTGGCGAGGTGGCATCCACTCACGCCTTCAGTATTATGGACATTCTAACCACTCCTGTGTCGAAACGCATGAAAAGGACCTTGCTATGATTCGTAAAGCTGTACTTCCTGTTGCTGGGTTTGGTACCCGCTGCTTGCCAGCGTCGAAAGCCATTCCCAAGGAGATGATTACGATTGTCGATAGGCCAGTGATCCAGTACGTCGTCGAAGAAGCGATTGCTGCTGGCATTCGCGATATTGTGTTGGTCACCAGTAGTAATAAAAGCGCTATCGAAAACCACTTCGATACCCATGCCGAACTGGAAGCTAGCCTCGAAAAAAAGGGTAAGCATGAACTATTGACGATGTTGCGCAACTTGGTGCCTGACGACGTCAATATTATCAGCATTCGACAGGGCGTCCCGCTAGGGCTTGGGCATGCAGTGCTATGCGCTCGACCAATTATTGGTGACGACGAACCTTTCGCAGTCCTGCTGCCCGATGTGTTGGTTGATAATAGCGCCAACTCTGCCACCGACTTGGCCGGCATGCTGGCGGCGTTCGATCAACAGAACACAGCGCAGCTGATGGTGGAAGAGGTGCCGTGGGAGCAGGTAGAAAAATACGGCATTGTGGCACCCGTCGGGGATGTGCCCGCGCCAAATGAGTCAGCGGATTTAGCTGGCATGGTGGAAAAGCCTAAGCGTGATGCTGCACCCTCAAATCTAGCGGTAATAGGCCGTTATGCGTTACCAGGCAGCATTTTCTCAATACTGGAAAAAACCCCTCCCGGTGCCGGTGGCGAAATTCAGTTGACCGATGCACTGGAGGCGCTGCGCGAACAGTCCGGTGTTCAGGCATATCGCATGCAGGGCACAACCTACGATTGTGGCCATCCATTGGGTTATCTTGAAGCCACACTCGCCTATGCACGACGTCACCCAGAGTTTGGAGAAGCTTTTCAAACCTTGCTATCACGTTACCAACAGGGAGAGTAACGTATGCGGGTGTTACTGTACGGTAGCGAATTAAGCGCAGCGACGGCCGCGGCTGCGTTGGCTTGGGTGGGTCATCAGGTTCAATGGTTACCCCATGAGGGCTCGCCTTGGTCAACACTGTCACAAGTAGATTGGTTACGCAGTGAACCGCACTTAATGACGCATCTTGAGCAGGGCTTGGCGGAGGGTACGTTACAGGTCATCGAGCAACTTCAAGATGCCGCTATTCCTGAGGTGATCTGGCTGGGCTTGTCGCCTGGTCAGCGCTTAGAGGCGAGTGCGCTACTTGAGGCCCCGCTATTTGCTGATCAGCGCGGGATTGTGCTGATCAACAACTCAACCTTCCCGGTCGGCGAGACCGAACGCCTGCATGCGCTGATGGGTGCCCAGCACACCAGTGTCGCGCTGCCCGATACCCTAGAAGAAGGGCGGGCATGGGACTCATTCACTCGCCCTACCCGGCGTCTGTTAGGCTGTGACGATGCGGTTGGCGAACAGGTGGCCAGAGAACTGCTACGTGCCTTTAATCGGCGCAGTGAAGTGTTTCAATGCATGCCGCGCCGAGCGGCTGAGCTGACCAAGCTAGCCATCAATGGCATGCTCGCTACGCGTATTAGTTATATGAATGAAATTGCAGGCTTAGCTGATACTCTCGGGGTGGATGTTGAGCATGTTCGCCAGGGGATGGGCGCCGATTCACGTATCGGCTTTGAATACCTATATCCAGGCTGCGGGTTTGGTGGGCCCAACTTCTCGCGTGATTTGATGCGCTTGGCCGATGTCCAGTTACAAAGTGGCCGCTATTCAGCACTGCTCGAACAGGTGATGGATATTAACGAGCAGAAAAAAGAGACACTGTTCCGGAAACTCTGGGCTCACTTTTCTGGCGAAATAGAAGGTAAAACCGTTGCTATCTGGGGGGCTGCGTTTAAACCTGGCACTGCGCGTATTGACCATGCCCCGGTGTTAACACTGCTCGAGGCGCTTTGGGCGCAAGGGGTTAAGGTTCAGTTACACGACCCGGCTGCCGTGCCCGCACTTCACGCTTTGGTAGGCGAACGCGATGACCTGCGTACGTTTACTCATGACCCCTACCAAGCTTGTGAAGGGGCTGACGCACTGATGCTAGTAACAGAATGGAAAACGTATTGGAACCCAGACTGGCATCGACTCGGTTCGCTATTAAACGCTAAGCTCGTATTAGATGGACGCAATATATACGACCCCGAGTTTGTCGCCAGCTGCGGCTTAATGTACCGAGGTATAGGCCGTCGTGCCGACCCGAAGACTCTTTGAGGAAATGTCATGCCAGACTCCACCGCCTCTTCTCGTATTGTACCCGATGTGGATCAAAGCTTGACGGCGCAACATTTGCGCCACCGTAAGGGGCCTACCCTGTGGCCGCTGTGGTTATGCTTGATATTCATTATTGCTCTGTTAGGCGCGGCGGCGGCTGGACTTTGGTACGAACGTGAAAGACTTTTAGGTGAGCTACGCCGCGTGAGTGGGGAAGTATCTAACGTGCATGCTCGTTTGGATTCGAATGACACCGATGTACAAGATACGATAACCTTTGTACAAGCTCAGATGTCAACGCTGTTCCAAGAGCAGGAGCAACTCTCTACTTCGCTGACCGACACGCGCGAAGAATTATATAGCTTGCTTACAATCAATGAGGATATGGCTTCAAGCGATTCTATTAATACGTTGTTACAGCAACTGGAGCAGCTAAGGGAGCAAGCCGAGCTAAGAGATAGCCAGCTATTGGCAATGCGAGAATCTCTTGATGCACTGGAACAAACAGGCACATCCGGGCGTCGTAACTTAGTGGAAGAGGTTGCTCACCTGGAACAATTAACCGAGCAGCGCTTATCCGCGCTAGATAGCCAGATTAATAATGCCATCAGTGATTGGGAAGAGCAGCTGTCAGCGCAGAGAAATGCCATTGAATCGCGTTTTGATGAGTTGCAAACCTCCTTTGATGAATTCGTTGCTGAGATCGAAGCGCCAGCAGATCAAGCAGAACTTGAGGCATTGGAGCAGGAGTGGTCTCAACGCTTAGGTGCGCTCGAGAGTGATGTGCGGCAAGTGCGTCAAGCTCAGCTTGCCTTTAGTGCCCAGTTAGAAATGTTGCGTTAACACTGCCTACAGCGCATGTGATCTTCATTTCAAGCATGTGTTTACTAACGTCTTGAAATGCCAGGATATTGAATTGCTCAGTAATTGAAATGCTTGGCTGTTGAAATGCTTATAATGAAGCCGCTGATTTAGGTTAGGATAAAAATGTATGGGAAGACAACGGCGATGGACTTCAGCCACGGGCCGCACAATGTTGGTAGTGCTGCCACTGTTATATGTATCACATGGCGCTTGGGCATTAAACGCGACTATCGAGGGAGTCTCCGAAGAAGTCGAAGGTAATATCCAAGCCTATTTACAAAACATTGATGCAGAGCAGTACACCGAGGTGCGGCTAGAAGGCGAGGTACGCCGCCGTACTGAGGAAGCCATGCGTGTCTACGGCTATTATGAACCTGAAATAACCCTTGAACGTTCCACTGATGAGCGCGTGTGGCTCGACATTGAGCCTGGGCCCCAGATAGAAATTGAGATTCTATCCATTAACGTTGAAGGGGATGCCAGTAACGATCCACCTTTTCAGCAGGCAGTAGAAGATTTTCCTTTGAAGGAGGGTGACGTACTTCGCCATGCCCCCTGGGATCGGCTGCGAAGCCAGTTTTCTGGTTTGGCAATAGAACGGGGCTACTTTGACTGGGGGTTTACCGATCGACGCATGGAAGTGCGCCCGTATCTGCAAAGTGCACGTCTCTATATGGATTTCGACAGCGGCCCACGCTATCAGTTTGGCGATACTTCCATCACGGGTAGTCATATTGAGATTGACCGGTTACTTCGCATACGACCCTTTAAGAAGGGTGACCCCTATCTCGCGAAAACGCTCGCTGAATATAATCAATCTCTTGCCGAAACTGGCTGGTTTAGCTCAGTGTCGGTTCGTCCGCGCCTTGAAACAGCCCAAGAGCTGGCAATTTCTCCTACTGGTGGCGGTGACCCTTGGTGGAGTGAGGCCACGGCATCGCAGCCCGAGCGCCCACGAGTAACTAGCGCGGCTTTAGTTAGTGCGCTGAGTCTCAACAGTCCTAGCGATACTCAGCTACCCATTGATGTCAGTGTCGAACCCGCTGATCGTCATCAGTTTGAAGTCGGCATCGGTTTTGCTACAGATGTAGGCCCGCGTCTGCGTTTTGGCTGGGAGCAGCCGTGGATCAATCGCTACGGCCATAGCCTGGATCATGATCTCTATTTATCCGACCCAGAACAGCGTTTCACAGGGGTCTATAACGTTCCGCTTGAAGACCCGCTGCGCGATAGTTATCAACTCCAATACGGCATTCGTAATATTGATGATAGCGATACCCAATCGTTAGAAGGCACTGTTGAAGTGGCTCGACGCTGGGAGTTTGATAATGACTGGGTTCAAACGCTTTACTTTCGAACCACCTACGAAGATTTCGAACAGGGCGGCGAGGCTGATCAAGTATGGCTTTTCTATCCTGGCATCCAGTGGTCGCGTACCCGGACACGCCCCCAACGGTTCCCGATCTGGGGCGATCGCCAACAGTTTTCTCTAGAGTACTCGGATACCGTATGGGGCTCTGATGCGCAGTTTGCTCGCATGACGGGGGATACTGAATGGATCCGCATGATCGGCAATAATAACCGCTTTTTAGCGCGTATTAGTTTAGGCGCCATTGAGACAGATGACTTTGCCAAAATCCCCCCCTCGCTGCGCTTTTTTGCCGGTGGCGATCGCAGTGTGCGCGGTTACTCCTACGAGAGCCTATCCCCGCGCAACGAAGAGGGGCGTCTTCGCGGTGGTCAACAAATGCTTAGCTCGACCCTGGAGTATCAACGTCGCGTGACCGGCGATTGGTGGGCAGCCACGTTTGTAGATAACGGTGACGCGTTTGATAACTGGGGACCCGATGATTTGAAAACGGGCGCAGGTGCTGGTGTTCGCTGGGTTTCACCGGTCGGGCCAATTCGCTTCGATATCGCGCATCCCTTTGACCACGAAGACGATTGGCGTTTGCACTTTTCCATCGGACCGGAATTCTAGGAGAGAAATTTGTCTCAGGTTGAACCAGCTTCTGCTGATAAGCGCCAGCGGCTATCACCCAAAGATCGCACTGGGCTCCTGTTATGGAGCCTTTTACGCCTTGCCATCGTATTGCCCATTTGGTTATTGGGCATTGTAGCGTTAATTGTTGGGATAGCCCTATCGCCTTGGGGCACCGGGGTATTGCTTTCGCAGGGTGAGCAGCGCGATTTTTTTACTTATGCGCATCATGAAGGTGGTTTGCTTGATCACTTCCTGCTTGAAGATTTCCAGCTGCAGCTGGGTGAAACCCGTATCCGTATTGATGAAGTTGAGCTGCAATGGGCGGATGACTGTGTATTATCAGGTCGGTTATGTATCGAAACGCTCCGCGTCGCAGGTGCTGATATCCGATTAGGCCCGTCCAGTGAACAGGAACCCCCGCCTGAAGAGGATGGCCCGCCGCTGACTATTCGTTTTCCCTTTCCTATCGAGTTACGCTCGCTACAACTTGATGATGTCAATGTGCGCCTTGCCGATGGCACAGAGGTGGTATGGAACTCTCTTAGCTCGGCGGCTATTGCAGAAGGGAACACCGTAAAACTCTCGCCAACCCATTTGGAGCAGCCACGCCTCTATTTGCCTCCATCAGCGGGCGTCCTGCTGACTCAAGGCATTGAAACACCCCTTTATGCGGAGGCCATCGATGCCGCTATCTTGCTCAACCAACCACCCCAAGAGGCCGTAGCGGCGGTGGAACCGCCAGAGCAACAGCTCGAAGAACGCGGGCGCCTGGAGCTGCCCGATATCTCCCTACCAGTAGATATTCAGATTCCTGAATTCACGGTAAACGATTTTAGATTGGAAGGGGCAACCGAATACCGCGTCGAGCGACTGCGGCTTGGGTTGTTAACCGAGGGAGATACCGTTGAAGTCACCGAGCTTTACGTTGTTACCCCGGATGCTGAGGCTGAATTAACTGCGAACGCTAAGTTAACCGATAATTACCCACTCGAAGCTCGCTTAGCCGTCGAACTGTTTTTAACTGAGAGTTACCCTGAACTCAGTGGCGAAACTTTAACCTTAACGCTGTCTGGACCACTGGATGCGCTTGAAGCGCAGTTGGATGCATCGGGCAAGGTCAATGCGTCATTGAGTGGTCAAGTCGATGCACTCGCCCCGACACTGCCGTTTCAACTTCAGCTGCAAAGTGACCAAGTACAGTGGCCTTTACCTGTCAGCGGGGATGACCAGAGAAATGACAGCGTCGATGAGAGCACTGAAGTAGAGGCAACCCAAGCCTATATAGTTGATGACTTGGATCTACAGGTAACGGGTAGCCTGAGCAATTATAGTGCTCAGTTGGCCATGGCGGTTGAAGGCCCGAACCTGCCGCGCACTCAAATTAATGTCACCGGTCAGGGTGATCTTGAGCAGTTTAGCTGGCAACCACTCACTCTCGCAGTGGACGAAAGCTCCCTGCGCAGCGAAGGCAACATTAGTTGGATAGCACCGCTACAGGTCAACACGACGATTCGTCTGGATCAATTTAACCCTGCCCACTTCGTAGACCAGCTAGAGGGTAATTTAAACGGCGACATCGAGCTCAAGCTGCGCCAGCAAGATGACCTGTGGGCGATTAGCGTGCCCAACTTAGCGATTGACGGTGAGTTGCGTGACTACCCGCTAACCCTGCAAGCGGTCTTTAATGCTAACAGCAACCTGGAACTGGATATTGAGGAGTTGCTGTTTACACAAGGGGATAATCGTTTAGAGGCGGCTGGGCAAATCAGTGAAGAGGCCATGTCGTTAAATGCTGACATCGCATTACGCCAGCTGCAAACGCTTTCTCCTGACTTGGCGGGCACTATCGCCGGTACACTAGAGGCCAGCGGCAGTTTTAATCAGCCGCAAGTACTCGCCAATCTACAGGGTGATGGACTACGTTTTGGCCAGAACCGCATTGAACGACTTACCCTGGATGCTGATGTTCAGGGCATTGATGACCCTAACCTTGATGTTCAGCTCGCGCTACAAAATGTAAATGCAGGTGGTCAGGCATTAACAAGTATCGATGCCAATCTGTCAGGACGTCTATCTGAACATCGTCTGGAGCTTGCCGCCCAGGGTGCCGAAAACGGTGTTTTGAGCCGAGCACTGCTCGCACTTGATGGGGGTTTAAATCAACAGATCCAGCTGTACCAAGCGCGAATCACACCGCTTGAAATCGACTCTGAAGCAGGCAATATACGTCTCGAAAACCCCTTAGACGTGCGCTATAACATGGCCAGTGGTCAGGCAAACATAGCCCCGTTCTGTTTACGCCGCGAAGAGGGCGGACTGGTGTGCTCTGAAGAAGAGATCAATGCATCGGCTCAACAGGGCAATGCCGTGCTTACGCTACGTGAAGTGCCAATGGAGATGCTAGAGCCCTTTTTACCCGAAGAGTGGCAGCTAGAGGGTGACACGACGGCGGATCTCGACGCTAATTGGAGCCAGGGCGGAGCCCAGTGGCAGGCTAATCTGCAGATACTGAGTGAGCTCTCAGTGACCGCTATCAATGATTATGGTCAGCCAGTGCAACTGCCTGAAATAAATTTAGACGCTCAGATTGAGGCTAATCAAGCGCAGGCAGACGCCAACGTGGTGTTTTCGCTGGCCGAAGCGGGCGATCTAAACCTGAACCTGTCGATCAACGACCCACTGGGCAGAGGTGAGTTAGCAGGCGAGCTACGGGCGGAGAACGTATCGCTACAGCCTTATCGGCCCATGCTTGTGGGGATGGATCGGCTGGAAGGCGACTTGACCGGCAACGTGCAAATTACCGGCACGACTGCTCAGCCTGATTTACAGGGCCAGCTTGGGCTTCGTGGTATCCGGGTAAACGGTCCCGAAATACCCGTGGATGTTCAAGATGGTGAGCTGGTGGTCTCTTTTGACGGTGAGCAGGGTGATATTGACGGCTATCTAGCCGCGGAGCGTGGCCGATTAGAAATCACGGGTGATGCCTACTGGCCTAGCGGCGATGATTGGCGAATTGGGGTCGATCTAAATGCAGTTCAAGAGCCTATTCTGGTTGTCTTACCACAATTTGGTCGTCTAGAAGCTGCACCTGACATACGTATTCGAGTAACGCCTGAAAGACTGCAGGTGAGAGGCGATATCAATCTACCCTGGGCGCGATTGGAAATTGGCGATATGCCGTCATCAGCAGTAACGCCGAGTGGGGATGAAATCATCATTACTGAGCGTGATGACCGACAGGCAGAAATTGAGGCGCAGCGGGCTGCCGCTAGTAGTGATGACCCTAGCGCTGCGGATGAGCTCGCTGCTACCGGCATGGCCCTTGACGTCTTGGTGACGCTAACACTGGGCAGCGATATGCAGATATCCGCCTACGGCTTAGAGTCTGGACTAGGGGGCGCATTGGAAATCCGTCAAAGTAGCGGTGCGCTTCAGCTGTTTGGGGATGTTAATTTGGTCAATGGGCGTTTCCAAGCCTTCGGTCAGGACTTGGTTATTCGTCGCGGAGAACTGCTGTTTAGCGGTCCACCGGGACTGCCTACCCTTGATTTTGAAGCTATTCGCAATCCGGATATCACCGAAGACGATGTGATTGCGGGCCTGCGTGTAACAGGTAGTGCCGAAGAGCCGAATGTTCTGATTTTTTCTGAACCGGCAATGAATGAATCTCGTGCGCTCTCATACCTGCTACGGGGTCGTGCGCCGGATGCTTCTGGCGGCGGTATGGACAGCGCACTCACTACTGCCTTGATCGGTATGTCACTAGGGCGCACTGGCGGCGCGGTAGGCTCTATTGGGGAGGCATTTGGTATTGACGATCTTACGCTAGACACCGCCGGTGCGGGCGAGGATAGTCAAGTCGCTGTTAGCGGCCAACTGACTGACGATCTTAGAATTAGTTATGGGGTCGGAATTTTCTCGCCAATTGCAGAACTAACACTACGCTACACGTTATGGCGTAATCTCTATTTACAGGCCGTATCGGGTACCAATCAAGCCGTCGATTTGATCTACACCTTTACCCGTTCCGGTGATCCGACAATTTTACAGCAGTAAGTGAGGGCGTTATGTCGCTATTTTCTAAAGCTAATGCTAGCCGTGTATTGCCTGGGCGCGATGTCCCTATTGAGACAAGCGATGTACACACCATCAATGGTCACTCACTACATCCGCCATTTCCGAGTGGTCATGAGGAAATTGTCCTTGGGATGGGTTGCTTCTGGGGTGTTGAGCGGCTGTTTTGGCAGTTGCCAGGTGTCTATGTTACTGCGGCGGGTTATGCCGGTGGTGAAACGCCCAACCCGACTTATGATGAGACGTGCACGGGGCGTACCGGCCACACTGAAGTGGTACGGGTCGTTTATGATCCACAGCAAGTTGACCTTGAAACGTTACTGCAAGTGTTCTGGGAGCAGCACGACCCAACCCAGGGGAATCGCCAAGGGAACGACATTGGCTCACAGTATCGTTCGGCCATTTTCACTACCAGCCAAGCGCAATTAGAGGCAGCCGAGCAGAGCGCGGCCGCGTATCAACAGGCGCTAGATAAAGCGGGTAGGGGAGCGATTACCACCGAGATAAAACCATTAGAAACCTTTTACTATGCCGAGGCGTATCATCAGCAGTATCTCGACAAAAATCCTAATGGCTACTGCGGTTTAAAAGGCACTGGCGTCACCTGCCCCATTGGCTAGCGCTCTATTTATTTAAGAAATTAATGATTCAACCATCCATAGGAAGCCATTATGCAGCAGCGCTATCACTCAAAAAGGGCTTTCTCTGGCATCGTTTTGGGTCCTGTTTTTAATAGTACTTTGGTTAGTGCATTGGCACTTCTGCTGTGCACGCCACTGGCTGGAGCTGAAGAGCCTGTGAATGGCGCGTTAGCAATGCCACAAGCAGCTAGCGACACGCCTTTCGCAAGCGACCGTGAGGCCGTCATATGGCGTCGTGAGGAGCTTAAGGATATTGAAAGCCTGATTCGGCAGCTGCGTTTTGATCTGGTTAATAATCAAGATGTTGAGGCCGCTGCGCCGCGTTTGGAGGAGCTACAGGCACGCGCAAGCGCAGAACATTTATTACCGGCATTTATAGCCGGCACGCATGGCGGTGGTTCCGAGGCGCGCGCTTCTATTTGGGAGGAGTGGGATGAGTTTGCCGCTGGTTTTACTGATCTTGAAGAGAAAATTGCCAATTTGGTCAACGTAGCTGAGCAAGATGATCTTCGCGAAACTGCCAGAGCGCTTTCCGACGTTGGCGCAAGCTGTAAAAGCTGTCATCGTGCCTACCGCTACGACTAAGCAGCGGTAGGCGGTAAAGAGGGTGATCAATCGCCTTTTTCTATACGATCAATGCGGTAAAGTGTCTCTACCTGCTCCAGGCCGCTAATGGTGCAATTAAGATCTTTAACGCGGCCATCACTTAAACCGTAAACCCAGCCATGTACCGAGATTTGCTGGCCACGCTGCCAAGCGCGCTGCAAAATCTTGGTACGGCATAAGCTATTGACCTGAGCTTTAACATTAAGCTCACACATGCGGTCAATTTGATCTTCCATAGGAAGATGATCTAGCGAGTCTCGGTGACGGTTATACTGCTCTCGAACCGAATGCAGCCAGTAATCGACTACACCACATTCGCCACCCATCATGGCGGCCTTAATGCCCCCGCAACCGTAGTGGCCGACAATCATAATATGACTGACTTTAAGAACATCAACTGCAAACTGAACCACCGAGAGGGCGTTCATATCGGTGTGGTGAAGTAAGTTGGCGACGTTGCGGTGTACGAAAACTTCCCCAGGCGGGAGTGCAATAATTTGATTGGCAGGCACACGGCTATCTGAACAGCCGATCCATAAATAATCTGGGTTCTGCTGACTTGAGAGACGTTTAAAGTATTCGGGATCCTCTTCGCACATGCGCTCAGCCCAGGCGCGATTATTGTCGAGTAGCGTCGCAATAGAGTCAGACATACGGTCTCCAACAGGGTTAAATAGAGTTAAGTCGCTGATCGAAAAGCGGAATGTTAATTCTTAGCCAGTATAAAGTATCGAGCAATATGCAGTATAAAATAGCAGTCAATGGTTTTAACCCTCTCTGACGGCCAGGTCAATTATCTTGCCTGACCTCAAGGAGGCGCAAATGTTTAACTCCACAGGAGCATACGATGGCAGACGTTTCTGAATACGAATATGACCTTCTGGTAATCGGCGCAGGCTCGGGTGGTGTGCGTGCTGCCCGAAGGGCAGCCGCTACGGGCGCTAAGGTGGCGATTGCCGAAGATCGATACCTGGGGGGAACCTGTGTCAACGTCGGCTGCGTCCCTAAAAAGCTTTACTCCTACGCGGCCCATTTCCATGACAGCTTTGATGATTCTGCCGGTTTTGGCTGGCAGTTGCCTGGCCCCGCTACGTTTGACTGGGCAACGTTACGTGACAACAAAATCAGCGAAATTAAGCGTCTCAACGGCATCTATCAACGCATGCTTGAAGGCGCAGGTGTATCACTATTTAACGCACGGGCAACATTAACCGACGCTCACACCGTAACGCTAAGTGGTGAGCACGGAAATAGTTCGCTGACGGCCAAAAAAATTCTGCTCGCAACAGGCGGGTGGCCCTGGGTGCCTGATTTTCCTGGCAGTGAATACGCATTAGATTCCAACCAGATTTTTGATTTAGAGGCGTTCCCCAAGCGATTCCTGGTACTTGGTGGAGGCTATATTGCCGTTGAATTTTCCAGCATTTTTAACGGGCTGGGCAGTGAGACGCATTTGATTTATCGGGGCGAGCTTTTTTTGAAAGGCTTTGATCAACAGGTACGCGACTTCACCTGCGCTGAGATGGAGAGAAAAGGAGTGAACCTACACTTCAATACCAATATCGAGCGCATAGAAGCGATTGGGGATGCATATAACGTTCACCTCACTAGCGGTGAGGTGCTGGAAGTCGATGTAGTGCTGGCAGCGACGGGGCGTAAAGCCAATATTGTAGATTTAGGACTTGAGACGTTGGGAGTGAGCTTGGATGAATCGGGCAAAATCCCTGTCAATGAACGTTTTGAAACATCATTACCTTCGATTCTCGCACTGGGTGATTTAACTGCTGGGCCTGAGTTAACGCCTGTGGCCTTGGCAGAGGCGATGCAGCTTGTCGAGTTCCATTTTGGCGATACGCTTCCTGAGCCGCTGGATTACTCAACGATACCCACCGCCGTTTTCTGCCACCCAAACATCGGTACCGTGGGACTTTCCGAAGAAGCGGCCCGAGAAAAATTCCCCCATATCCGTGTCTATAGCACTGATTTTCGCGCCATGAAGCACACTCTATCGGGTAGCCAAGAACGTACCTTGATGAAGCTAGTGGTCGATGACGCCTCGGATGTGGTAGTGGGCGCTCATATGGTAGGCGATGACGCTGGCGAAATCATTCAAGGTATCGCCATTGCGGTGAGGGCGGGGCTTACCAAGCGGGATTTTGACCGCACGGTGGGCATTCACCCAACAGGAGCTGAGGAATTCGTTACGCTGCGTACGCTTACACGCACTTAATGCCTTAACCTCCCTACAGACTTAAACGGGTTCAAAGTTTTTGAACACTTTAATAGGCGTATCCGGTGGTGCGCCTTTTTTTGTTTTTGAGTTGCGCTATTCTAAAAGCAGGGATGCAAGACTAAGCGTGAGCACGCTGCTAAAGGCAGTCAGTTCATAACAAAAAATTATGGAAATCAGGGTGGAGAATAATATGGTTTTTGAATTGCTCATAATCAGCTGTTATAATGGACATCAAATTCGCTACAGCGAAGCATAACTATGAGTACGCCAATACAACCTTTTACTCCCTCTGCTGACCTCGCCCGGCCAACGGTGGCTGATGCCGTTGTAGGGCATGCAGAGATGCCGCTTTTCATCCGCAAGCCCAATGCAGATGACGGCTGGGGGGTTTATGAGCTGATCAAAGCCTGCCCGCCGCTGGATGTGAATTCTGCTTACGCATACTTGTTACTGGCAACGCAGTTTCGTGATACCTGCGCGGTAGCTACGAACGAAGAGGGCGAGGTGGTTGGTTTTGTGTCTGGTTATGTAAAGGATAATGCGCCAGATACGTACTTTCTTTGGCAAGTAGCCGTAGGCGAAAAAGCCCGCGGTACAGGTCTTGCACGTCGCCTGGTGGAGGCTATTATGTCGCGCCCTGAGCTTGACGATGTTCACCACCTTGAAACCACTATTACCCCCGATAATTTAGCTTCATGGGGGCTCTTTCGCCGTTTAGCTTCGCGTTGGCATGCACCGTTAAATAGTCGCGAATACTTCTCTACCGAACAGCTCGGTGGTGAGCATGATCCGGAAAACTTGGTTCGTATTGGTCCATTTCAAACAGACCGCATTTAATACACTGTTCCTATTACGTTTATATTCGATAGGAACAAACTATTTTTCCCGCTCATGTTGCTCCCGGCTGGTAACGCCTTAAGGCAATAATTGACCAAGGAGGTCGCTAATGCAGACCCAGACGCTAGAACGCATGGAATCCAATGTACGTACTTATTCTCGTTCATTTCCGGTGGTATTTACCAAAGCGCAAAATGCGCGCCTAACCGATGAGAACGGCCGTGAGTACATTGATTTCCTCGCCGGCGCGGGCACGCTTAACTATGGTCATAATAATCCGCATATGAAACAGGCCATGATCGATTACCTGTCCACTGACGGTGTTGTTCATGGGTTGGATATGTGGACCAATGCCAAACGCGATTATTTGGAAACGCTTGAAGAGGTTATATTCAAGCCGCGTGGCCTTGAATATAAAGTGCATCTACCTGGCCCAACCGGTACCAATGCAGTAGAAGCGGCTATCCGCCTGGCCCGTGTTGCCAAAGGTCGCCACAA
This sequence comes from Vreelandella sp. ssv, assembly GCF_059448525.1. Classification (NCBI taxonomy): domain Bacteria; kingdom Pseudomonadati; phylum Pseudomonadota; class Gammaproteobacteria; order Oceanospirillales; family Halomonadaceae; genus Vreelandella; species Vreelandella sp. ssv. Next base: position 2,037,588 of record NZ_CM182545.1, read on the forward strand.
TATTGTTACGTTCACTAATGGTTTCCACGGCGTCACTATGGGTGCCTTGGCGACGACGGGTAACCGTAAGTTCCGTGAAGCGACAGGGGGTATCCCAACACAGGGTGCCAGCTTCCTGCCTTATGACGGCTACATGGGTGAGCACACCGATACGCTGGATTACTTTGAAAAACTGCTCAGCGATAAATCTGGCGGTTTGGATATTCCAGCCGGTGTCATTATTGAAACCGTGCAAGGCGAGGGCGGGATTAATGTTGCGGGTCTGGATTGGCTGAAGCGTTTGGAAAGCATCTGCCGCGCCCACGATATTTTGCTCATTGTGGACGACATTCAGGCAGGTTGTGGCCGTACTGGTAAGTTCTTTAGCTTCGAACATGCGGGTATTACGCCTGACATCATTACCAACTCGAAATCGCTCTCTGGTTTCGGTCTGCCATTTGCCCATGTACTGATGCGCCCTGAGCTGGACAAATGGAAACCGGGTCAATACAACGGCACCTTTCGTGGGTTCAGTTTGGCAATGGTCACAGCGACCGCCGCGCTAAAAAAATACTGGTCTAATGACACCTTTGAGCGTGATGTTCAGCGCAAAGGGCGTATTGTAGAAGAGCGTTTCCAAAAGCTCGCAGCGCTGCTTACAGAGAGCGGCATGCCTGCTACCGAGCGTGGTCGCGGTCTAATGCGTGGTATTGACGTAGTATCGGGTGACATCGCTGATAAGATTACCAGCAAAGCTTTTGAGCATGGCTTAGTGATTGAAACCAGCGGTCAGGATGGTGAAGTGGTGAAGTGTCTTTGTCCGCTTACCATCACGGATGAAGACTTGCTTGAAGCACTCGATATTCTAGAAATGTGCGTAAAGGCAGTTGCTAGCGAGTAATTAGCCGTTAGGATTAAGAGCGTAAGCTCACGGTTTTTAGTTAGGGATAAATTGGCTGGTAGTCGCCAGCCACTACGCAACGGAGTATTTCTATGATCGTTCGTAATCTTGAAGAAGCACGCAAAACGGAACGCCTGGTAACTGCCGAAAACGGCAACTGGGACAGCACACGCCTTGTCCTGGCTAACGATAATGCAGGTTTCTCGTTCCATATCACCCGCATTTTCCCAGGCACCGAGACACATATTCACTACAAAAACCACTACGAAGCTGTATTTTGCTACGAAGGTGAAGGTGAAGTCGAAACGCTGGCCGACGGTAAAATTTGGCCAATCAAAGCAGGAGATATTTATCTGCTAGATCAGCACGACGAACACCTGCTGCGCGGTAAAGAGAAAGGCATGACCGTTGCCTGTGTCTTCACGCCACCGATTACTGGCAATGAAGTTCACCAGGAAGATGGCTCCTACGCAGCTCCAGAATAAGCAGCGTTTGAGTAAAACGTCAGCGGTAAGATATGAAAGCAGCCTGCTAATTAGCAGGCTGCTTTTTTTGCTGGATTTCATTAAGTGAGTTGGCTCAACGGCCTAGCGCCTATTTTTGTCGAAGATCAGTTTTCTAAATCCCGCTTTTATCGAAAACTAACGTAATTTCGCCAAGCGTAAAGCCAAATTTGCGCATTGCCGTTCGGTTGATCAAGCGGCCATCCGGCTGAAGGTACATCCAGTCATCCATGGAGAATGTGATCATTCGGCCATTGATTTCGATCTCCAGCGGGTAGCGCATGTGGAAAACATGACCGTATTGACGTGCTTCTACTTGGCCATCCACGTCATTGGCAGTGCCAATCCAGTGGTGTTCATCAATTCGCTCAAATGTCCAAACGCGTCGATCGGTTTCACCGTCTGAAAACACGAAAGACTCGTCCAGCGTCAGGGTGTCATCTTCGTAACTGCCTTGGATCTCCACAGTAAAACGTCGCTGTACCTCGCCGGAGTAATCCTGCACCATGCCCCATGCGCGTGTAGTCCCTGCGAAGTACTCAGCGATATCAAGCCGAGGTTCCGAATCTGCATAGTCTTCAATATCAACGCTAGCACAGCCAGCGAGTAAGAAGAGCAGCGTGACAAGACCAATGCGAATCATGTCGTCATTTCCTATATGAAAGCGGGTTAAAGTACAATTATTGTCGAATATTTTAATAGCATAGTGCACTTAAGCGGTCATGGCTACAGCTGCCTATGGGTTCGCTTAATATATATTATGTTAAATATGGTGCGTGTTATTTTATAATTGTGCTTCTCTAGCTTTTAAAGCCCATCCTTTTTTCGCTTGTCCCGCTATGCTTGATAACTAACGCGTGCTCGTCCAGCTTGCTTCGCTCCGTACAATTGCTTATCAGCTTCAGACAATAGTGTTTGCGCCCCGCTATTATTGTCGGGTACAACAGATGCCACGCCCAGCGAGATTGAGACATACTGTTCTATATCAGAGCCTAAATGTTCAAGTTTTAACGCTTGCACGCTTGCCCTGATACGCTCTGCAACGTTTATAGCGCCCTTCAAATCTGTTTTAGGTAATAGGCAAGCAAACTCTTCACCACCATAACGCGCAATCAAATCGTATGGCCGGAGAGATACATCAGTTAGTGCTTTAGCTACCTTTTGTAAGCAATCGTCGCCCTTCAAGTGACCATATAAGTCGTTGTAACGCTTAAAATAGTCCACATCGATCATAATCACCGACAACGCAAGTTGTTCCCGCAGGCATTGGCGCCAGTCGCGATCAAGCTGTTCATCAAACATCCGTCTATTCGCTACACCAGTTAGGCCATCAAGCAGCGCAAATGAGCGCAGCAAGTCACTCTGCCTTTTGAGAGTCAGGTGTGTATTAACGCGCGCTTTAACAATGACCGGATTAATTGGCTTGACGATAAAATCAACAGCACCGAGTTCAAGCCCTAGCACCTCATCCTCTTCTTCACCCTGAGCCGTTACAAAGATGATGGGTATATCACGCGTTGCAGGTGCGGCTTTCAGACGTCGGCATACCTCATGACCGTCCAGAACATCCATATGGACGTCCAACAGGATCAAATCCGGCGTTATCGTTTCGCACATTTGCAGGGCTTGAGCTCCCTCTGTGGCCATGAACACTTCGCATTCCTCGCGAAACAACTCATATAAAACCATTATATTGATGCGCTGATCATCAACTAGCAGCAGTTTGGGCTTGGATTTCGCGACGGTTTGCCAATGTTGCACTGTTAGTTCCTCAGTTTGAGCTCAGCAGTTCTTGACCGGCAAGTTGTGCAGCCGAAAAATCCAAGGACTTAACTAAATCATGAAAAATAGCATAATCTGATCGCATTGCCTGCGGAGTGACGAGCTGGAGTGATTCACTCTTCTCTACCGCCTGCATGCCACCCATTTCCAATAACTGCAAGATATCTCGCAATGCTTCCTGCCACTGTTCAATGGGTAGAGAAGCATCACTTTCATTCACTGGTAAAGGCACAGTTGATGGTAGGTCAAATATCTCTCTTAATAGGTTGTCACTAACGTGTAACAGTGCACTCAGAGCATCAACGTGTGTTTCATCCCGTAATAGCTGTTGCCTGCTATTTTCATCTGCGTGCAGTAATTCATGCTCAAGAGCCCCTGCCCGCTCTGAAAGAGCCACTGCGCCCATGGTGCCGGAACTCCCCTTAATGGCATGCAGCAAACTGGCAGCTCTTACCCCGTCGAATTGCTCAAAGGCCTCCTTCAAACGGGCGAGTTGTTTGGTTTGTTCTTCTGCGAAGTTGCTCAGTACTGTCCGGACTAACTTTCGATTACCGCCAAAACGACGGCTAATAGAGGCTTCTGGTTCCACGTCAACATTAAGCGCCACGGATGAAGATGGTGGCGCTTCAGGCTTAACCGTTTCGCGTTTAGCATGGTGTAAAAGCGTGGTGACCATGTTATCAAGGTCAATCGGTTTGCCGAGATGATCATCCATACCGGCCTCATAACACGCTTGCTTATCAAGCTCTGAAGCATTGGCTGTCATGGCGATGATCTTTACAGAACCATGCTCTTTGTTAGCGCGTATCCGCCGGGTAGCTTCAAATCCATCGATGTCCGGCATTTGAATATCCATCAAAATCGCATTAAAAGGCGTAGGGTTTGGTTGTGTCGCTAGCTGCACACCCTCAAGTCCACCTTCTGCGAGGGCAACGTCTGCCCCTTCGTTTTTTAGTAGCTCAAAGGCAACCTGCCGATTTAACATATTATCTTCAACAATCAAAAAATGCAGCCCTTCTAAACGCTTCGGCGGAGTTACCACGACATTGCTGGGGGGTGGTTTCATGCCTTTAGACATCAGCGCATAGTTTATCGAATGTGCTAATTGCTGTGGCGTGACGGGTTTGTTGAGGAAGTCAACAAACGGTGCATCACCCGCTTGCTGTGAATCCGAGAGCACCTCTTGACCGCAAGCGGTAATCATAATGATTGTAGGGGTTTCATTGGGACTTTCTTGATGTATTTTACGTGCAGCTGACAAACCATCCATATGAGGCATACGTAAATCCATAAGGATCATGTCGTAGGGGTTGCCTTCAAATTGCATCTGCAATACTTGATCGACGGCTCGTTGGCCATCGTCAACAAGATCCACCTGCCATCCCATTATTTCAACCATTCGCACCAACAGTTCACCAGCGACCTCATTATCATCTGCGACTAGCATACGCTTAGATTGGACAGGCTCAGATAATAAGGTGCTTAACGTTAACTCTTGAACGACACACAAATTAATTTCAAACCAAAAGCGGCTACCGATCCCTAATTCGCTACTGACATGCAGTTCTCCGCCCATTAACTCAATGAGTCGCCGGGAGATTACCAAGCCCAGCCCTGTGCCACCAAAGCGTCTGGTAGTAGAAGCTTCAGCTTGGGTAAAGCCATCAAAAATACGTTCGAGTTGGTCAGGACTGATTCCAATCCCCGTATCTGTGACTTCAATGCTTAAGCGCACCTCATCGGCTTGCCTATGGAGTTGTTCTATTTTAACAACCACTTGCCCGTGTTGAGTAAACTTGAGAGCGTTCCCGGCTAGATTTACCAATACCTGCTGTAATCGTAAACCGTCACCCGAAAGTGCACTGGGAAGTTGAGGGTCAAGGTCGAACATGACTTCAACATCCTTGCCAGCAAGATTGCCGGCAAGAATAATGGCTAAGTCACGCATTAAGACTTCGAGATCAAAAACATGTTCATCCAGTTGCAGCTTGCCAGCGTCGATCTTGGAATAGTCAAGAATATCATTTAACAACCCAAGTAGTGATTTTGCCGCCGACTCTGCCTTACTGATGTAGTCTAGCTGGCGAACATCCAAGCCGGTATTTTTGACTAAATGCAGCATGCCAAGTACTGCATTCATTGGCGTGCGGATTTCATGGCTCATATTGGCCATAAAAGATGACTTAGCCGCGCTAGCGGCATCTGCTTGCTCCTTAGCATCCAGCAAGTGTGCCTGGAGCTCAAGCTGGGCGGTAATGTCGCGATTGATGCCCGTAATTCTTACCGCCGAACCTCTTTCATCGCGTTCAACTTGCGCTCCTCCCTGGACAGTGCGCATCGTGCCATCAGGGCGTACCACACGAAAAACGGGATTATAATCGTCCCCGTTCTCGAGCATCATCTGTAACTGATTGTCTGCCATCTCAACATCATCTGGATGAATACTGTTATACCAATGTTCATACCTTAGCCCTTCATCACGTAAACTCGGTGGCAGGCCATAAAGATCGAACATTCGATCATTCCAGCTTAGCGAGTTATCTGTTAGATCCATTGACCAAATCCCTAGCTCCGCCGCATCGGCTGCCATAAGCAGCTGATCACGGGCAGATGAGACAGCACTTTCGGAAGCCTTTTGTGCCGTCAAGTCCACGGCAATGCTTAAATAACCGTTGATATCGCCATGGTCATCATACATTGCGGTGACAGACATCGAGACCGGTAAAATATCCCCATTTTTGCAAAGGTAAGTCCATTCGCGAGTGTCGGCGCCATGCAACTCAGCCTCGTGGACAAAGACGCGTAATCCCTCAATCGTGTAACCATACTGGGCGGTCAGCTCGTTGGCACGTGTTGCCATCTCGTCATCTGTATGGAAATCAACCAGATTATGCTGATCAATCACACTAGCTGCCTGATACCCCAGTAGACGTTCAGCTCCGGTATTAAAGACTTTAATAACGCCAAGCAAGTCCGTGGCAATGATTGCCACCTCTGAAGCTGAACTCAACACGCTGCCAAATAAGACGTTAAGCTGGAGTAGCTCAGAAGTACGCTGAGCCACCTGAGCCTCTAGACTGCTATTCAGCTCATGAATTTGTGCATCGGCGGCGACTCTTTCTGAAATGTCTCTAATTGTTTTGGCTCCACCGGTAACATAGCCATCGGAATTAAAAATAGGTGAAATGGTAACTGACACCGGAATGAGCTTTCCGCTTTTGTGTTGTCGCTGAGTTTCAAATGTAGAGGTGGGCTTTCCCGCTCGAATGCAATCAAGTAAGTTATCCTCCTCTTCTTGCATTTGCTCTGGCACTATCAGATCAGTTATATGTTCTCCCAAAGCCTCTTGAGCGCTGTATCCAAATAAATCTTTAGCCCCTTTGTTCCAACTAGTGACATAGCCATTACGATCCATGCCAATAATGCCGTCGGCTGAGCTTTCGACAATGGCTGCTAGCTTCGCCTGCCCTGCGATAACACTCTGTTGTCGTTTGCGACTGATGCTAAGAACCCCCACCAGAGTCGCCATTAACAAGGAGAGCAACAGTCCTATGCCTAACACCAGAATAGGAGAAAGCTGTTGCAACTCACGGATGAACAGTGGATGGGCTTCAAACTGAAGCTCCCATTGCCTCCCATACACATTACGTTCGATTGTGCGCGAAAGCACTATATCTGCTGAGCTTTCATCGGCACTGGTGTAAAACTCAACGCTATTTTCAGGATCGGTAACATCACGCAATTCAATACTAATTGCCTGCTCTGGTGGCCGTAGCCCATTGAGCACGGCATCTATACTTAGCGGGGCATAGCTCCATCCAAATGCCTGAGCTTCTCGTTCTTCGAGGGTCTCGGGTATGCTACCGTCTCGATAGATAGGCATGAGAATCAAAAAAGATTGCTGCGGCTTTCCTGTGGCTTGTACCAGCGTAATTGGCCCTGTTAACCGCACTTCACCGCTCTGCATTGAAGAAAGCGCAGCTTGTCGGCGGTTGCCCTCAGAAGCAATATCGAGCCCTATGGCGGCGAGATTATGCTCAGCCGGATTGATATATTGTATGACATAACGTTCTGAATTATGGGGTGTCAGCTGTCGAATGGTGAAGTCAGGCATCCCATCGGCACGGGCCTTCATGAGAAATTCAGCCTCTTCCAGCTGCGGAACCCGACGAATAAAACCAAAGCCCCGCGCCCCAGGAAACTCTTCGTCAACATTGCGCGTCTTGCTATAAAGGTCAAAACCCTCTCGTGTGATGGCCTGAGTTCCTGCCATCGTTTGAATAGCGCCGCGAGCCCCGCGCAATCCGTATTGATATAGTTCAATGCGACTAACTACTCTATCTGCAGCAGCTTCGGCTGCAGTGGTTACAGCCTGTTCACGTTGATGCTGATTGAAATTTGCAACTACCCACCAAGCAGCAACGCTCAACGTGACGCCTGTAATTAAGCTGACAATGGCCCAGCGATTAGTGCGGGCTAGAGGGACTTTATTATTCATATGTAATTATCTTCCCGCTATGGGTAAATGATACCTGCGAAGAGGGTCTTTGCGCCGTTAGTTGCTGCTAAGTTCATAATTAGCCTGTTATGGGCCTAATCAGCGGGGGTAGTCATCTGCCAAAGTAGAGCTCTAAACTGAACAAACGGAACTGGGCGGGCAAACAAATAGCCTTGCATGGTTTGGCAGTCAAGGCTACGTAAAGAAGTAGCCTGCTCCTGTTGTTCAACGCCCTCAGCCACTAACTCAAGGCTGAGGGCTTGAGCCAACTTAATAATGGCTTCAATAATGGCTATATCACTTTTACTAATAAGCATGTCTCTAACAAAGCTCTGGTCGATTTTTAAAACATCAATCGGGAAACGTTTAAGGTAAGCCAAACTGGAGTAACCTATTCCAAAGTCGTCAATAGCAATACGTATGCCTTGTTCGCGTAGGGATGAGAGGATGTGCTGAGTGTGACTAATATCCTTTGCCAGAACCCCTTCTGTAATCTCTAACTCAAGAAACTCAGGTTTTAGTCCCGATTCAAGCAGAATGTTTTTTACCATTGTCAAGAAAGACTCATCAAGAAACTGAACGGTGGAAATATTGACACTAACGATAAGATGCCACCCTTCCTTTATCAGTCTCTGTGTGTCCTCGCAGGCCTTTTGCAATACAAATTTGCCGATAGGAATAATCTGTCCTGTTTCCTCTGCTAAGGGAATAAAGTCCGCTGGCGAAATCACCCCTCCGTCTGAATCACGCCAACGTACCAGCGCCTCCATACCAATGACGGCAGTACTTTTACTGTCCACCTTCGATTGGTAGAACACTTCAAAATCACCATTTTCGAGAGCACTGCGCATTTTCTGTTCAAGAAAGTGTCGATTGCGAATGCTATTGTCAATCTCGGGCGAGAAGAAGTGATAACGATTACGTCCTTCTTTCTTTGCTTGGTACATAGCAGCACCGGCATGACGATAAAGCAATTCAATGTTGTCACTATCGTCCGGAAACAAACTAATGCCCATGCTTGCACTCAGGTCGTAGCGATGACCGTCCAGGATGAACGGCGTGGCAATCTCGTTCAATAGCTTTTCCGCTAAGCCTGCTACCACTTCAAAACTATTCACATTGGTCATGAGAATGGTGAACTCGTCGCCTCCCTGCCGGCTGACCGTATCCAATGTGTGCGATGCATTGGTCAAGCGTACACTGGCTTCTTTTAATAGTGCATCGCCAATGAAGTGGCCCAAGTTGTCATTGATGCCTTTGAAGTTATCGAAATCCAGTAACAGCATTGCCACACGAGTGTGATTACGGTTGGCATTAATCAAGACTTGTTCCGAACGCTCTTGAAGCAAGGCACGGTTTGGTAGGCCGGTTAGTGCATCATGGTAAGCTAATCTCTTTGCTTCCGTTCTCAAGGTGAGATGTGCTTTAACATGTGCTCTTACCACAGGAAAGTTGAGCGGTTTGCTAATAAAGTCTACACCACCATATTCAAGCGCCCGCAGCTCATTATCAGTCTGGGAATGTGAGGTGACAAAAATGATAGATGCGTTGCACAATTCAGGGTCTGCTTTGAATGCCTTGCAGACCGCAAAACCATCCATGCCATGCATCTCTATGTCTAAAAGCACAAGGTCAGGCTTATGCTCTTTTGCAACATGTACCGCTGAGACCCCATCACTGGCTATATACACCTCACCCAGGTCTCGTACGGCCTCGGATAACGCGAGCGCATCCGTCGCCTGATCCTCCACTATCAGAATGACCGAAGGTAGGCTAAATTCTTTATTCAGCATCTAACAGTCCCTGTAAATTGCATTGTTCTTAGTTTTACAAGGCTAGTACATTTTCACTAGCTTTGTCGTTGAATTGCATGACATAGAGTTTTTGACAACAAGCGATTTTATCCTTGCCTTTATGTTCGCCTATGTCAGGCGCCTATCGTTGAAAGTACGCCCCCTGCCAGGAAAGTTAATTATTTTGAGCCTCCTTGTGCAACCATGTATCCGAAATAATGTGATGTCGTTGGACACTAGTCGCCCATCTCCTTATCATTCCCCCACCTATTGTCCAAGGATATCTCTCGTTATGCGCCCAGGTGTTTTGTGGCTAATAGCTGGCTTGTCGTCTTCAATCGCAGGCTGTGCAGCAACAACCCAGCCAGAAACTAATGAACCGCCTCCTTTAAGTGAAGCGTCTTTCAATGCTCGTATCCTGGAACTAGAAAGTCAGTTGGCACAGCAATGCGACTCGAGTTCTGAGCTTCAGGCGCGCCAATTGGACCAGCAGCAAACACTGACTGCCGACATGCGGGAAGTAGGCAGTTTGTTGCGCTATCTACGGCAAGATGTTCAGCAGTTAGAAGTAAGTGGTAAAGAGCCGGTCATCATCCGTGAAGAGTGTGAAATCGATGAGACGCTAACCACTAAAACCCTTCTGGGACGCAGTGAATGGGTCGGTCTCCCGAGCTTGGGTACCTACCTTAAGGCGCGTGTTGATTCAGGTGCCAATACATCGTCGTTATCTGCCGCCGAAATCACTCGCTTTGAGCGTGATGGTGAAGACTGGGTGCGCTTTAAACTGGCCCTCAACGACGACGATGTGGCTGTTGAGTCGCAGCGTGATGAGTGGATTGAAGCACCCATAGTGCGCCGCGTGCGTATCCTTCAGGCGTCGGGTGAAGAGTCGCGCCCCGTTATTTCTTTGCTAATGACCTTAGGGCCTATTCGCGAAAACGTGGAATTTACCCTCAATGACCGCTCGCATCTTGATTACCCTGTCCTGCTTGGTCGCCGTTTCTTGCTAGATATTGCGGTGATTGATGTTGCCGACACGTATATACATGAGCGCCCCGAGTTTCCTGGTGGCGAGCCAGCCGATGAAGCTGCTGCTGATGAAGCGGTTGATGAAGACGATACAGAAGAGTAACTGCTCTTCCCTGGCGCTAAACCCAGAAAGGAATCTCCATGTCACGGTTAATGTTTTATATCATTGTCGGGTTGTTGCTGGTCGCAGGTATTGCTACCAGTGTGCATCGCCATGTGCAGTTTGAAATTCCTTGGTTGCCCGGCGAGCAGCGCCAGGTATGGGAAATTGAAGCTGGCATTACCTTCAATGCTCAGGACGGTCCGGTACAGGTCGATTTAGCCCTGCCTTCTCATCAGGCAGGCTATCGTGTGTTGACCGAAAATACCGCATCCTCAGGCTTTGGCCTGGCCTATCAAGCGGATGAGTTAGGTCGCACGGCTCAGTGGACTATTCGCGAGGCAGTGGGCAGCCAAACGTTATACTACTCGGTGCAAATGCTGGTGTCGCAAGATGCCCGCTCCCCCGTACAAGCACCGCCTGAAATGACCCCGGTAACACCTTGGGAAAGCCCCTATGACACGGCGGCCAGCCAACTGATCGAACAAGCCTGGGCGCGAAGTGCGAACAACGCGACATTCGCCCGGGAACTAATCCAAGATGTAAATGGCGAGCGTCAGGGGGAAAACGCTCGTCTGCTGCTTTCTCAAGAGAATCCAGCAGCTCTGGTGGTGCGGTTACTCAATCAGGCAGGCGTTTATGCTCGTGAAGTAAGCGGTTTGCTGTTAGAAGATGGTCGTCGCCGCCAAACGCTGAGCAGTTGGATCCAGGTATTTGATGAGTCAGGCGAACAGTGGTCGATTTTTAATCCACTGACAGGCGAGCAAGGCAAGCCCGATAACCTGCTGTTGTGGGAAACTGGCGGCCGAGCCGTTTTAGAAGTCCAAGGCGGCACAAACTCGCGGGTTACGTTTGCCATGATGACCCACGATCAACCGGCTTCTGCAGCGGTTCGCAATCATTATTCAGAAGACACTCTGCTGAACTTCTCCATTCACAGCTTGCCGTTGGAGGAACAAGCGCTATTCCAAACCATTCTGCTGATTCCGATTGGCGCGTTAATGGTGGTGTTTTTGCGCGTCCTGGTGGGCATTAAAACGTCCGGTACCTTTATGCCGGTATTGATCGCCCTCGCCTTCATCCAAACGACTCTGCCAACTGGCTTGATCGGCTTCTTGCTAATCGTCGCGGTGGGTTTAATTATTCGTAACTATCTGTCCTATCTCAACTTACTATTGGTAGCCAGGGTATCCGCGGTCATCATAACGGTGATCGCGATAATCTCTATCTTCACGGTACTGGCTTATCGTATGGGGCTTAGCGCTGGCTTAACCATCACCTTCTTCCCAATGATCATCCTTGCCTGGACCATTGAGCGGATGTCGATTTTGTGGGAAGAGGAAGGTCCTAAGCAGGTGTTGATTCAAGGTGGCGGTAGCTTGATTACGGCTGTCCTTGCTTACCTGGCGATGAATAATCCCTGGGTGCGTCACATCACGTTCAACTTCTTAGGCGTGCAGTTGATATTGATGGCGTTGATTTTGTTGCTCGGCAGTTACACGGGCTACCGCCTGTTAGAACTGCGCCGTTTCAAGCCAATTACTGATGATGAGAAACCATCATGAGTTTGTTTAACAATTGGACTTGGCCAACACGCTTGCGTGACAAGGGCATCATTGGCATGAATCGGCGCAATATTCGTTATATTGGCCGCTATAATAAACGGCGACTTTATCCTCTAGTGGATGACAAGCTTAAAACCAAGCTGCTGGCTCAGCAGTATGGCATTACCACGCCAGAACTAATTGGTACGGTAACAACCCAGTTTGGCGTCAAACATATTGGGGCAATGCTTACTGGTCACGCAGGTTTTGTTATCAAGCCTGCCAAGGGAAGCGGCGGCAAGGGCATTCTTGTGATCGAAAAGGTGGAGGATAACGCCTTTATCAAGCCAAGTGGTGCCAAGCTAACGCTTACCGATGTTGAGCGTCATGTGTCGAATATTCTCTCAGGCCTATACTCGCTGGGCGGCTCGCCCGATGTGGCGGTAATTGAAACGCTGATTAATTTCGATGAAAGCCTGATGGATTACACCTATGAAGGGGTCCCCGATATTCGGGTTATCGTCTTTAAGGGCTACCCTGTCATGGCCATGATGCGCCTCTCAACGGCGGCTTCTGATGGCAAGGCTAACTTGCACCAAGGGGCGGTGGGCGTTGGGCTGAACATTGCAACAGGCGCTGCATTGCGTGCCGTTCAGTTTGACCGGCCATGTTTTAGCCACCCTGATACGGGGCACGACTTAGCGAGCCTGGTCGTGCCGCAATGGGAAACGCTGCTTAACCTGGCCGCAGGCTGTTATGAAATGACAGGATTAGGCTACTTGGGTACCGACATGGTGTTAGACCGTAAATACGGCCCCATGCTACTTGAGCTTAACGCCCGTCCAGGGCTGGCTATTCAAATGACCAATGGTGAAGGCTTGCGCCGCCGTCTTGATCTGATTGAGCGTCAGCCTGATGGCGTGCCTGCAAAAGAGCGTGTCGCCTTTGCCCAGCACCATTTTGCTCGCCAAAGCGAGCTGGTCGAAAGCTCTGGCAACTCCGCCGCCGGCGCGTAGACTAGTGACGAGAGCCTAGGCTAACCACGTTCAACGAGTTGCCCATGACCCAAGCGAATACACTACTGCAGCAGGCTGAGTCTCAATGTCATCTCCGTGGCGTTCGGTTCACCCCCATCCGTCGGCGTGTGCTGGAACTTATTGCCGAAAACGGGGGTGGTTTGAAGGCGTATGATCTGCTTGACAAGCTCTCTACGGAACACGCAGCTGCTCGGCCCCCAACAGTCTATCGAGCGCTTGAGTTCTTAATTGATCAGGGCCTGGTGCATCGAATAGAGTCTCAGAACTCCTATGTGGCCTGTGCATGTCCTGAGCATGTGCATGGTTTTCAGCTGCTCATTTGTCGTCACTGTGGCTATGTGGAAGAGCTGCATCTAGATGAGATAAGTGATCAACTGGCGGCATTGGCCAAGAGCCAAGGGTTTAACGTTGAGCGCCAAACGATTGAGCTCCAGGGGCTCTGCCAAGATTGTCGAACAAGCTGATGTGTTGAGCAGCTATGTTAAACAGCTAGCGAGAAAAAAGTATGTCCCGTTTTGATCAAGTGGCTCCAGATGCCCTTTTTAAGCAGCTTGAGCGAGCCACACCTGATGATACCCTTCCCGCTGCCCCCACCCTGCTGGCGGCGGTTCGCTTTAATAGCGATGGCTTGATTCCTGCCATTGCCCAGCAGCATGACTCCAAAGAAGTGTTGATGATGGCATGGATGAATCGCCAGGCGCTCGAAGAGACATTAACGACTCAGCGTGTCTGTTACTACTCGCGCTCACGTAAAAAGCTGTGGCGTAAAGGAGAGTCATCAGGCCAGCAGCAGCGACTTATCTCCGCCGCGCTTGATTGTGATGGCGATACGCTATTACTGCACGTTGAGCAAACCGGACCTGCTTGCCACACTGGGCGTCGTAGCTGCTTCTATATTGCAGTGGATGATCAAAAAGCAGCGATCACCAGCACTCCGCTGATTGACCCTGACGACCTCTACGGCAACAAAGCCTCATCATCCTAGCCATGAATCGTCGCTGGCTTTCCTCGCTGTTTTCAGGCCTACGCTGGGTATTGATGAGCATAATGATTGGCTGCATCAAGGTTTACCAGTACACGCTTAGCCCGCTTTTAGGTCCGCGCTGCCGTTTTTGGCCGAGCTGTTCGTCTTATACAATTGAAGCGATTCAGGTGCACGGACCAATAAAAGGTGGCTGGATGGCCGTCAAGCGTATTGTAAAGTGCCATCCGGGCAGCCCTGGTGGTATGGATCCGGTTCCCGGCGGTCGCAGCGAACAGCTTTGTCGCGAAGACGAGGATGCATCACCGCCCTGCTGCAATGATCATCCCCCTCGCTAGCCTCCCCAACCCTTATTGCGACTTTTGCTGAGCCACTGCGTAAATCTTCTCAAGCATGGCGTGCAGGCCATTGCTGCGCGTGGGAGAAAGGTGCTTATCCAATCCTAAATCTTTCAAAAAGTGGGGTTCGGTAGAGCGAATCTCAGCGGCTGTGCGTTCGCTATAAATTCGCAGCAGCACGGCGATTAGGCCGGAAACGATAGCCGCATCGGATGTCGCCTTAAAAATCAGCTTGTCGCCCTCCTCTTGATGTCGCATCCATACATTTGACTGACAGCCCTGAATTTTAAACTCTTCGATTTTCCACTCATCGGGAAAATCAGGTAGCTGCTTACCCATATCGATAATGTACTGATAACGATCCATCCAGTTATCAAAAATTTCAAAATCTTCAATCAGCTCTTGCTGGGCCTGTTCGGCGCCGGAAGTGCTCATGGCGTTTCCTTCTGTATTGGTATCGAAAAGTAAGAATGATGTCTATTACGGATCCTAAGAACTTGCCCCATTATAACGAGTCGATGATGGCTTGAGGGAATCATCAGGGCCTGTATTGCTTAAACGATGACGCTGCTGCTCGCTATGCCACTCGATATCTTCAGTATGCAGATAACGTGAGGTGGTATCGAGGCGAGCATGCCGAGCGCTTTCGGCTAGATGACGCAGGCTTATACCCGATTGTGCTTGATGTGTAATTGAGGTATGCCGTAGCCAGTGAGGCGTTGCTTTACGCAGCGCGTTGACGTGCTGCTCAGCGCCGCCGCTTTCTTCAAGCGCCTGTGCCGCTTCTTGAAACGTAGCCCGAATTAATCGATAAAGCTGGTTGTGTCCCAGGCCTCGCTGGCCATCTAGGGCTCTTAGCGCCGGTGTATTCGTTTCTAGTTCGCTCGGCTGGTCAGCTAAACCCAGCGCCTGCCTCCATTGCCGAAGGCAGTCCAGCATATCGTCAGGTAGCGGAATTCGCGCCATCTTGCTGCCCTTTCCTACGACATTCCACCACCAGCGCCCTTCGCTGCGCTGAAAATCGCCCATGCATGCGTCTGCCATTTCACTGATGCGCGGCGCAAGCAAGTAGGCAAAACCAAACATAAAGCGCCGCCTTGCCTGTTCGAAATGCTTTCGACTGCCCTCTACAGTGGCAATGGGCTCATTAAGCCAACGCCATAGCCAAGCCCATAACTCGCTCTCTAAATAGCGTTCAATACTTGGCGCTTGGTTGTTCAGGCGGCGCGACTTGTCCCTCATCAAGCGAAATGGATTGTGTTTAACCCACCCCGCTTCAACTAACCAGCCAAACATACCTTGCAGTATCACAAGGCTCTGGCGACGGCTGGCGGGAGACAGCCCACCACGAAAAGGACGCCAATCCGCGTGCGCTCGAGGCTTGGAAGGACCCACCCACTGCTCTCTGGGCTGAGGGTCAGTCAGGAAAGCTTCAAACTGGCGCAATAGCTCGCGGTTTATATCTGCCAGTGTCAGTCCCTGGTTAGCTAACCACAGCAAGAGACGCTCAGATTCCCGACGGTACGCTTTACAGGTTTGTGGGCTATCAACGTACTCATCAAGCCACGCCGTAACCGCCTGAGCATCATTTTGGGCGTTAATTCGGCCACTGAGCTGGCCGCTTATGAGCGAGGTTTCCGAAGGCTTTAGCGTTATGGCCGCAGGGATTAGCTTACTCGGCATTCATACATATCCTTTTAATAGCAGCCTAGTGTCGAAGTGTGCCGTTGTAGCACTATAAATTCAAGATAATAAGGGTAATCTTGAATTTATATCTAAGATCATAAATATTATTACGTATTACATAATACGTAATAATTGCTTTTTATTTGGTGAATCACGACAATGGCAGTTACAGAAGCTCTCAAGAAAGGATCACTCCATGGCCCGCAATGGCATTCAGTACAGTGATGTTCAGCAAGCGATTGATGCCCTATTGGCCCGTGGCGATACGCCTAGCGTGCAGCGTATTCGCGATGTGCTGGGTACCGGCAGCTTCACGACAATTAGTGATCACTTTCGCTTGTGGCGCAGTGAGCGAGAGCAGAATCGCGATGTGCCGCCACCCAAGGGAGTGCCGGAAGTCGTGGTGACCATGGCCAGCGAGCTATGGCGCGAGGCACAAGAGGTAGCGAATCAAACGCTGCTCCACTATCGCGAAGATGCCAATCGCCAGGTGGCAGACGCCCAGCAGCTCGCAGATGACGCTCAACAGCAGGCCGCTAACGCCGAGCAGCGCGAAAGCGCCCTCGCCAAGCACTTGCGTCATATGGAGCAGCGCATGGAGGCGTTAAACCGGGAATTGGCCGCTAGCCAAACCAGCGAACATCACTGGCATCAACAAGCTGAAGCAGCGCAAGAAGAAGCAACTCAACTGAAGCAAGCACAGCAGCAGTTAGAGAGCCAGGCAGGCGAACAGCGCAAAGCGCATAGCAACGCCCTCAGCGAGCAACAGGTAGCGTGGGAGCAGCGCTTAGCACAAGAGGAGCAGCGCCATGAGGCGGCTGAAGGAAGGCTGATGGCGATGCTGGATGGTGCTCAGCAGGCGCGCGCCCAGGAAGAGAAGAGTTACCAAAAACGTTTGCAGCAGTCAGAGCAGCGCATTGAGACATTGAGTCAGGAGCTAAAAACAAAGCAGCAGGCTATGCATCAACTTCAGCTGGAAGCCAGCGAACGCGAGCAACAGATTAGCGAGCAAAAGCAGACAATGACGGCACTGCACAAGCAGGAGAAAGCGCTGACCCAGCAGCTTGATGAGGCCAAAGCCGCGATAAGCAGCCAAGCTCAGCAGCATGCCGAGCGAGAAGCTGCACTACAGCAAGCGTGGCAAGAGAAGCTTTGGAGCCGTATGGAAGCGCTACAAACACAGCTAACGGCGCTCCCCGATGCGCTTTCCAAGCAGAACAGTGAGTCAGGCTAAACAACCCAGAGACGAAAAAAAGCCCAGCGACTAAAGCTGGGCTTTTGAGCATTACTAACCTTTTATCTAGCGATAGTAGGCATTTGTAGTATCGCTATGATCGGTAACGTCGCGAATACCGGCAAGCTCTGGTATACGCTCCATCAGGGTTTTTTCAACCCCATCTTTCAGGGTCAAATCAACCGCTGCACAACCCTGGCAGCCGCCGCCAAAGGCGAGGACGGCGTATTGCTGTTCCGTCAGTTCGACCAACTTAATTTCACCGCCGTGCGCGGCAAGACCAGGGTTGATCTCGCTGTAAAGTACGTAGTTAATACGGTCTTCAAGCGGACTATCTGCATTCACCTTCGGCATTTTGGCGTTGGGTGCTTTGATCGTCAGCTGCCCACCCATGCGGTCGGCGTTGAAATCAACCACCGCTTCTTCCAAAAAGGCCAAGCTGTTCTTATCGAGAAATACATTGATTTTCTCGAGTTCCAGCGTGACATCGGTAGGCTCTTCTTCACCGGGTCGGCAGTAAGCCAAACACGTTTCCGCGTAGGGCGTGCCTGGTTGGGTAATAAAGATACGGACGGCAATGCCTTCAACATTCTGTTTTTCAAGCAGTTCCGCGAGGTAAACCTGTGCACTATCGGTAATGTCGATACCTTGAGTATCAGCGGTAGTGTTTTTTTCGCTAATCGTGGTCATGAGGGCTGTCTTCCTCCCGTGGTAGTGGCGGCGCCACTTCACATGTCATTTGTGTCTATGGTAAGCAAAACAGCGCGCTGACACAATCCCGACTGTTTTAGTAGGCTATTTAAGTGTGGCGTTTCAGGATCGCGTATTCATTGTCTTTACTTATGCAACGTATAGCGCTCCCCAGGGGCGCCTTTTGCCATCCCTTTTGTTATCATTATGCGCCTTATAACGACAGATGCTGCTTTTCCGACGATAACAACATCCCCTTTGACGACTGTGACGCTGGAGAACTCCCCCTGCCATGGCTGATAGTGCTTTGATCGCAACCCTCACCCAACGCCTTGCCGAACGTATCCTGATTCTGGACGGCGGCATGGGCACCATGCTGCAGAATGCCCAGTTGAGCGAGGAGGATTTTCGCGGCGAGCGGTTTAGCGACTGGCCCTCGGATCTCAAAGGCAATAATGATCTGCTCGCACTCACCTGCCCTGATGTAGTCACCCGGATTCACCGTGACTACCTGGAAGCTGGTGCCGACATTATTGAGACCAACACTTTTAATAGCACTCAGCTGTCACAGTCTGATTACGGTATGGAATCGCTGGTGGTTGAGCTCAACCGCGAGTCAGCGCGCATAGCCCGAGAGGTCTGCGACGCTGTGGCCGCTGAAACCGGCGTGCCCCGCTACGTGGCCGGCGTGTTGGGCCCCACCTCACGCACCGCCTCGCTATCGCCGGATGTGAATGATCCCGCCAAGCGTAACGTCACTTTTGATGAGCTGCGCGAGAATTACTATGAAGCCGCCGAAGCGTTAATTGCAGGCGGTGCCGATCTGATCATGATCGAAACCATCTTCGATACGCTTAACGCCAAGGCCGCGATCTATGCCCTGGAAGAGCTGTTCGATGACCGCGGCGAGCGCCTGCCGGTAATGATCTCCGGCACCATTACCGATGCCTCAGGACGTACACTCTCGGGTCAAACCACCGAAGCCTTCTGGAACTCGGTACGCCACGCCCAGCCGTTGTCGGTGGGTTTAAACTGCGCCCTGGGCGCCGAAGAGCTGCGCCCTTACCTGGAAGAGCTCTCTACCAAAGCAGACACCTTTGTCTCCGCCCACCCCAATGCGGGTCTTCCCAACGAGTTTGGTGAGTACGACCAAACGCCGGAGGAGATGTCGGAGATCGTTAGCGAGTTTGCCGCCAGCGGCCTGGTCAATATTATCGGCGGCTGCTGTGGCTCAACGCCCGAGCATATTCGCGCTATTGCTGATTCTGTTCGCGATATGACGCCCAGGGTTATTCCCGAGCGCAGCCGCGCCTGCCGTCTATCCGGTCTAGAGCCGTTCAACATTGAAGCCGACTCGTTGTTCGTCAACGTTGGTGAACGTACCAACGTCACCGGCTCGGCGCGTTTTAAGCGCTTGATAGTAGAAGAAGACTTCACCACCGCTTTGGAAGTCGCCCTTGAGCAAGTCGAAAGCGGCGCTCAGGTCATCGACATCAATATGGACGAGGGCATGCTCGAGTCCAAGGAAGCCATGGAGCGCTTTCTTAACTTGATCGCCGGCGAGCCGGATATTGCCCGCGTGCCGATTATGATCGACTCCTCCAAGTGGGAGATCATCGAGGCGGGCCTCAAGTGCGTCCAGGGCAAGGCGGTGGTGAACTCCATCTCGCTCAAAGAGGGCGAAGCCGCCTTCCGCGAACAGGCAACCAAGTGCCGCCGCTTTGGCGCTGCCATCGTGGTAATGGCCTTTGATGAAGATGGCCAGGCCGATACCTTCGCCCGCAAAACCGAAATTTGTCAGCGCGCCTATCGCCTGCTGGTCGATGAAATCGGCTTTCCCGCCGAAGATATCATCTTTGACCCGAATATCTTTGCCATCGCTACCGGTATTGAAGAGCACAACAACTACGCGGTCGACTTTATCGAAGCGACCCAGTGGATTCGCGACAACCTGCCCCACGCAATGGTTTCCGGCGGTGTCTCCAACGTTTCGTTCTCGTTCCGCGGCAACAACCCGGTGCGTGAAGCGATCCACTCGGCGTTTCTATATCATGCGATTCGTGCCGGTCTTAGCATGGGTATCGTCAATGCGGGCCAGCTTGCCGTTTACGACGACCTGCCCGCCGAGCTGCGCGATGCTGTAGAAGACGTGGTGCTTAACCGGCGCAGCGACGGCACCGAGCGGCTGCTGGATATTGCCGATAAGTATAAAGGTGACGGTAGCGGCGCTCCCAAAAAAGAGGATCTCGAATGGCGCAGTTGGCCGGTCAATAAGCGCATTGAACACGCGCTGGTTAAAGGCATTACGGTGTATATCGAGGATGACACCGAGCAGGCCCGCGCCGAGGCCGAGCGCCCGATTGAGGTCATCGAAGGCCCGCTGATGGACGGTATGAACGTGGTCGGCGATCTGTTTGGCGACGGCAAGATGTTCCTGCCCCAGGTGGTGAAGTCTGCGCGGGTGATGAAACAGGCCGTAGCCTACTTGATTCCCTATATCGAGGCCGAGAAGAGTGAAGAGACCAAGGCCAAAGGCAAGATCGTGATGGCCACGGTCAAAGGCGATGTCCACGATATCGGCAAAAATATCGTTGGCGTGGTGCTTCAGTGTAATAACTACGAGGTGATCGATCTGGGCGTTATGGTCGCCGCAGATAAGATCTTGCAGGCGGCCAAAGAGCACAATGCCGATATTATCGGACTTTCGGGCCTGATTACGCCATCGCTGGATGAAATGGTGCATGTCGCTAAAGAGATGCAGCGCCGCGGGATGGATCTGCCGCTGCTGATTGGCGGTGCCACCACCTCTAAAGCGCATACCGCGGTGAAGATCGAACCGCAGTACGAGCATCCGGTGATTTATGTCACCGATGCTTCCCGTGCCGTTGGGGTAGCGGGCAAATTATTGACGCCTGCTTTAAAAACACCTTACGTCGCCGAGATTCGTGAAGAGTACGAAAAGGTTCGCGAACGTAACGCCAAGCGCCGCCCCAAAGCAGCGGATCTGGACTACACCCAGGCCCGCAAGCGGCGCTTTCGTACCGACTGGAGCGTCCACACCCCCGCCGAGCCCAATATGCTGGGGCTAAAAACCTTCGACGACTACGACTTGGAAGAGCTGATCGAGCGCATCGACTGGACGCCCTTCTTCATGAGCTGGCAGCTAGCGGGCAAGTATCCCAAGATTCTCGACGACAAGGTCGTCGGCGAAGCCGCCCGTAACCTGTTTGAAGATGCCAAAGTCATGCTGCGCAAGCTTGTCGAAGAGAAGCGTGTTCAGGCCCGTGGTGTTATCGGCCTGTGGCCCGCCAACAGCGTGGATGACGACGTGATTGAGGTGTACGCCGATGAGTCGCGCAGTGAAGTAATTGAGCGTCTGCATCACATTCGTCAGCAAACCACCAAGGGGCGCGACGGTATCTGCTACAGCCTGGCCGACTTCATAGCCCCGAAAGAGAGCGGCAAAGCCGACTGGATTGGCGGCTTCGCGGTCACTACGGGTCACGGTATTCATGAGCTATCCAAAGCGTATGAGGCGGCAGGCGACGACTACAATGCGATTATGGTACAGGCGTTGACGGATCGCCTAGCAGAAGCCTTCGCCGAACGTATGCACGAACGGGTGCGTAAAGAGTTTTGGGGCTATGTACCGGAGGAAACGCTGGACAACGATGCCTTGATCGCTGAAAAGTATCAGGGCATCCGCCCTGCCCCCGGCTATCCCGCCTGCCCGGACCATACCGAAAAAGCCACGCTATTCCGGCTGCTTGATGCCACTGAAAATACCGGCCTAGAGTTGACCGAAAACTTCGCCATGTGGCCTGCCGCAGCGGTTTCCGGCTGGTACTTTGCTCACCCGCAGTCTAAGTACTTCTCCACCGGTAAAATTACCCGCGATCAGGTCGAGGCTATCGCCGCGCGTAAACAGATGCCCCTTGAAGAAATGGAGCGTTGGCTCTCACCGGTACTCTCCTACGACCCGAGCTGACTAGTGCTGCTTGTCGCTCGCCGTCACGGCAAGATAATTCGTCTTGCCTTACCCATCATGCTGGGCATGCTCTCACAAAGCATGCTCAACTTGATTGATGCTGCTTTAGTAGGGCATTTAGGTGAAGTGGCGCTGGCCGGTGTTGGCGTAGGTGGATACGCCATGTTCATGCTGACCGCGTTGGTATTTGGCCTCTCTTCCAGCGTGCAGTCACAAACGGCGCAACGCACGGGGGCCTGCCACGTCAATGTGGCTCACCCACTGCAGTCAGGGATCTTTATCGGGTGTGCCATTGCGCTACCGTTATCGTTTCTGGCGTGGTGGCACGCACCGCTGCTGATTAGCTTTATTACCCAAATCGAAAGTGTTCAACGCGTTGCGGTGGATTATTTTCGCTGGCGTGTCATGTCGTTAACGGCCATTGCTTTAACGCTTTGCTTTCGCGGTTACTGGAACGGTCGTCAGCAGACTCATCTCTATCTGCGCATTATTGTGGCCGTCCATATACTTAATGTAGTGGCCAGTGCCGGTTTGATTTATGGCTTGGCGGGCTTACCGGAAATGGGCTCTAGTGGAGCTGGTGCCGGTACCACGCTATCGCTTTTTGTAGGGTTGATCGCGTGGTGGTGGGTAAGCACGCAACGCCTTACTTCCCCGCTTTTTATAAAAAGTGTTGCGTGCTTAGTCACCCTACGCACAACCTTAGCGCTTGCCGCGCCCCACTCGCTACAACAGCTTTTGTTTGCAGCGGGCTACGCGGTACTATTTTGGCTGCTAAGCCAGCTCGGCACGGCGAGTGTCGCGGTTGGCCATGTGCTGATTAATTTATCGCTCTTGCTGATATTGCCAGGAGTGGGTGTCGGCGTTGCCGCGATGAGCTTGGTGGGCGAAGCGCTGGGGCGGGATGCCCAACAGGAAGCGCACCGCTGGGGACTGGATGCGCTGCGCGTTGCCTGGCTGTTGCTGGTTGTTTTAGCGCTGCCTATGTTGATCGTTCCTGAGTACGTCTTGAACATCTTCTTCAGCAGTAGTGACCTGGTGATGCTGGGCAAACTTCCCCTTCAGCTAACCGGCTTGATGATTGTGCTCGATGCCGCAGCCTTGGTATTAGCCCAAGCGTTAATGGGTGCGGGCGCTCAACGTACGGTTATGTTTTTAACGCTGGGCATGCAGTGGCTGTTATTTTTGCCTCTGGCATGGTGGGTAGGTATCGGTTTAGGGCATGGCTTATTAGGTATATGGCTGATGCAGCTGTGTTACCGGTTGATAAATTCCTTAGGATTTTTATGGGTATGGCAGCGTAAACGCTGGCTTGCTCCAGTTTTAAACAAAGGCGCAATGATCTCTGCGCCTTCTAAATAGCTTTTAGTGATAAAAAGATAATTATATATTCTTTTGTAGAATATGACGCCCACGTTAAGGTGACGCTACATTAACGTCCGTCTCAACGTGACCATTTCGCTTTTTAGCAGGATCGTGCCACATGTACCGTTATGATATTCACGACCAAACACTGGTTGATGAGCGTGTCGCTCAGTTCCGCGACCAAATGGAACGCTACCGCGCCGGGCGTTTGGGAGAGGAAGAGTTTCGCCCATTAAGGTTGCAGAACGGCCTCTATATTCAACGCCATGCGCCCATGCTGCGTATTGCGATCCCTTACGGCATGCTGGCGGGTAATCAACTACGCGCGCTTGCTGAGATTACGCGCCGCTATGACCGCGGTTATGGCCACTTTACGACACGGCAAAACCTGCAGTTGAACTGGCCTGCCCTTGAAGACGTGCCGGATATCTTGGCTGATCTCGCCAAAGTACAAATGCACGCTATCCAAACCAGCGGTAACTGCATTCGTAACACCACAAGCGATCAGTTTGCCGGCATTGCCAACGATGAAGTGGAAGACCCTCGTCCTTGGTGTGAGCTTATCCGCCAGTGGTCTACGCTGCATCCAGAATTTGCCTACCTGCCACGCAAGTTTAAAATTGCCGTTAGTGGCGCTTCTCAAGATCGCGCAGCGATTCAGGTTCACGATATTGGTCTGCGCCTGTGGCGCAATGCCGACGGAGAACTGCGTATCAAAGTCCTCGCCGGTGGTGGCCTGGGCCGTACGCCAATGATTGCCGATGTAGTGCGTGAAGACCTGCCTTGGCAGCACCTGCTGACTTATCTGGAAGCCTGTGTGCGGGTGTATAACCAGTTCGGCCGTCGGGATAACAAGTTCAAGGCGCGGATTAAAATCCTGGTCAAAGCGCTGGGCATTGAAGAGTTCCGTCGTCGAGTGGATGAAGAGTGGGCGCATCTGAAAGACGGCCCGCAGACGCTTAACCAAGCAGCGGTCGATGCGGCTAAAGTTCACTTCCCCGAGCCGGATCGTCGCCCGGTGGCAGCAAACGCTAACGAAGAATTTGACCGGCTGCGTGCAGAAAATCGTAGCTTTGCACGATTTGTCACTAACAACGTAACCGATCATAAGGTGCCTGGTTATAAAGCCGTAACGCTATCGCTGAAGCGCCGCGAACACGCGCCCGGGGATGTCACCGCCGATCAGATGGAAGCCGTGGCTGATTTAGCCGATCGCTACAGCTTTGGTGAAGTGCGCGTCACCCACGAGCAGAATCTGGTGCTTTCTGACGTTCCGGTCGACGAGCTGGAAGCACTTTGGCAAGAGCTTGACGCGCTGGGTATGGCGAACCCCACCGTAGGCACGCTCAACGATATTATCTGCTGCCCTGGCGGTGACTACTGCAGCCTAGCCAATGCGGTGTCTATTCCTATCGCACAGGCACTGCAGGAACGCTTTGAAGATCTAGATTTCTTATATGATCTTGGCCCGCTGGATCTGAATATTTCCGGCTGCATGAATGCTTGTGGTCATCACCACGTAGGCCATATCGGCATCTTGGGCGTCGATAAGAAAGGCGAAGAGTTCTACCAGATCTCCATTGGCGGTAACTCCACCGATGATGCGTCACTGGGTAAAATTCTAGGCCCATCATTTTTCCGCTCTGACGTGCCGGATGTCGTCGAAAAAGTATTGGAAGTCTATGTGGCCCAGCGTCATGAAGACGAACGCTTCTTGGATACCTACCGCCGTATTGGTCTAAAACCCTTTAAGGAGCGTGTCTATGCCTAACAAACCTACCACTAATAAAGCCGATGAGACGCAAACTGAAGCGGTTGAACAGAGACCGGTTCATGTCGATCATTTGATTGCTAACGGCGAGTTGGCGGCGGAAAACGCATGGTGCGTCTCCTACGATCAAGAAGCGCTACCTGAGCAGCGTCCGGCGTTTGTACCGTTGGCGCTATGGCAAGCCAACCAGGAAGACGATGAGCTTGCGCCGCTGCTCACTAGCGATACAGAGCTTAATGCTGAAATAGGCCAACAGCTTAGTCGTGCCAGCGCTATCGCGGTTGATTTTCCAGCGTTTACAGATGGCCGTGGTTACACGATTGCCCGCCTACTGCGCGAGCGTTATGGCTACACTGGCGAAGTGCGTGCGGTAGGTGACGTACTGGTCGATCAGCTTGAATATATGCGTCGCTGTGGCTTCACTGCCATGGCGCTACGCGATGACCAGCATCCAGAAGATGCCCTTCGGGCGCTCAGTTTTTTCAGCGTCCGCTACCAGACCGATGTGGAAGAGCGTCAGGCACTATTTGAACGTCGTTTAACGACTAATAAATAGAGAAAACTAGACTTAAAAGGGCAGCTGAGGCTGCCCTTTTCCTATTGTTTAACACATAAAGTTAAACAGCAGGGTTATCCGCGCCGTTTCTGCTGGCGCTCTCGGTTATTGGCTTTAGCGCGATCACTTTTACGCAGCATCACCCAGGTTGCGCCAAGCCCCCCTTCTGATGGTTGAGCGGATACGTACGCCTGCACTTCCTCAAACTGACAGAGCCACTTGGCAAGGTATGAACGTAATACGTTAGCGGGGCTATCAATCTCACGCCCACGGCCGTGAACGATCATGACCGATCGCAAATCGTGAGCATAGGCTTCCTGAATAAACGGGAACAGCATGCGCCGACACTCACTTAACGGCCGCCTTAACAGATGCAGCTGTGACTGAACGCTATAGCCACCATGTCTTAATTTATCGACCACGCCTTGTTGAATGCCTTCACGGCGATACTCCATAGGGTCAAACGGAGGCAGTAAGTCGACAAAGTCATCAGATAAAAAGTTGCGCGCCCCACTCTCCTCTTCCGCCCATTCACGCTGGGCCAACTGGGCTTCGGAAGGGCTTTTACGCTGCGCGCCAGGATCTGCACGATTGCTAGGTGGCAGCGGTTTGACATCACCTATGAGGGCACGAAAATCCATATCATCACGAAGTGGCTGATTCATTGCAGGCTCCTCCGGCAGGGTCTAATAATCACCTAGTTTGCTTATATAGCCTAGCAAACACAGTGACTTTGCTTAAGCAGATTAGATAAGTCGATAACATGGGGCTTGTCTTCGTCAAGTGGGCGCGCCAAGCTATGCAACCCATGTTTAATCCTTTATCGAAAGGCGCTCTGATTTGGTTGAAACGGTTTGGTTCAAACGCCTGGTGATTGTCAGTGGTTCCGGGCTTCTCTGCGTGTTCGGCTGGCTTTGGTTAACCATGCTTAGCCCATGGTTTTATGAACCACCCGATGGGTTAGCTGACATCGAACAACGCACCCATCAGGTCTTTGTCTACGGTACGTTACGCTACGCCCCTGTCCGTTTGGTGGTAATGGGGAGCTTTGGCGCCCCCTCATCTGCCGTGCTTGAAGGCTATCAGCGTGACGGTCTTGACCTATCACCGCAATCCGAAAGTGATGTAGAAGGTCTACTGCTACGCGTCAATGCCGATGAGCTCGCCCGCCTTGACCGCTATGAGCGTCTAGGTATTCGCTACGAAAGAGTAATGGTGACTCTTCGCGATGGCACTTCCGCTTGGGTCTATCTACGCCTGCCTGAGAGACAAAATGCGTGACTCCCCTACCCGGAATTACCCATAGCTCTGGTAACATAGGCGCCCAGCTAATGGCCTATTCCCGTAACAGTTTCCATGATCCTATCCAGGAATAATGATGAGTGAAATGACACCGTACGTTTTGGTTCTCTACTACTCACGCTCAGGCGCAACCGCCACCATGGCGCAGCAGATTGCAGCTGGCGTAGAAAGCGTTCCCGGCATCCAGGCGCGTTTGCGCACGGTGGCTCCGGTTTCAACCACCTGTGAAGCCGTAGAACCAGAAATTCCTGCAGAAGGTGCGGTGTACGCCGACCTGGATGACCTGCGCAACTGCAGCGCGTTAGCACTAGGCAGCCCCACTCGGTTTGGTAACATGGCTGCGCCACTTAAATATTTTATCGATTCCACCAGCAGCCTGTGGATGAACGGCGCCTTGATAGACAAACCCGCAACCGCATTCACCTCGACTTCAAGCCTGCACGGTGGGCAAGAGAGCACCCTACTCACCATGCTGGTACCGCTACTGCATCACGGCATGGTCTACGCAGGCGTTCCTTACAGCGAAACCACGTTGCTAGAGACCCGCACAGGTGGCACGCCCTATGGTTCAAGCCATTTGGCTGGAACACGTAGCGACCGCTCGGTCGATGAGCACGAACGCGCACTTTGCGTTGCTCAGGGTAAACGGATGGCACGACTGGCCCTGGCACTGCACAAGATGCGTCAGGAGGCTTTATGAGACAGTGGCTAGAAGACATAGAGGCCCGGCATGGGGTAGATAAACTCACCATGAGAAGCCGCCAACTGGTCTTAGCTAGCTTCGCTATTTTACTGGTGTTGGTTATTTACCGTGGTTTCCTGGTTCAAGGCGATGAGTTTAACTGGCGCCCGGTGGTGGCATTTGTCCTGCCTCTGGTGCTGTTTTTGCCCTCGATCATTGGCCAGCGAGCACGGGGTCATGCGTGGCTCGCGTTTGTTAGTCTGCTCTACTTTACCCAAGGGATAATGTTGGCAACGCTGCCCGGGCAGAGCGTTCGCGGACTTTTAGAAGCGGCAGTTGCCATGGCGCTATTTGCTGGGTGCATGAGCTACGCCCGTTTTCGTAGTCGCCAATTACTTCAAAAAAGACGTCAAAAGCAGACGCCTTAAAACCAAAGCCATAGTACGACGCCAGCAGCAATTAATAGCACACCCACTGCGCGTAAACGCAGTGTGGCCGTGTTTAAAGCCTCGCTACGTGCATCCGCAGGCTGCTGGCAAAAACGCTTGTTACCCACCAACATAGCAGTTAACAGCGACTCTCCTAGCAGTCGGTGCACGACTAACCCAACCAAATGCAGCCCTATCAAAATGATCAACAGATTGCTGTTCCACTGATGCAATGTTCTCAACTGGCCGCCCACTGCGTCACCCAATAAACCATAGAGCGGCGCTTGAAAAAAAATATCGTCACTCAAAAACAGACCACTCACTGCTTGAAAACTGAGTGAGAGCAGCATCACCAACACCATCCAGCCGCCTAACGGATTGTGGCTGGCATACACATTGGGTTGACGCTTGATGAGGGCCTTTGAATAGGCAATCGTTTTTGCCGGTGGGTATAGAAACGTCTCGAATCTCGCATACACGCTACCCAGCACACCCCATAACCAGCGGAAAATCAGCAGCCCAAGAACCAGATAGCCCGCTTGAGCGTGCCCCTCAATAGGAAACAGAAAAGGCACGCCACTGGTCTTGGTGGTATAAAATGAAACCAACACCGCCGCCACTAATCCCCAGTGAAACAGGCGAATCCAAATATCCCATACATTAATCGCTACCCTGGGATTGCCCATAACCCTATCCTCTAAGCGTTGGTGAATCAGCAGTGATGAGCTAACCGTTGGTAAGCTCTTAATGGTGAGATAGCTTCGCATTTATTTGGGCATTCTCCTAGAATGCGAGACAGTTAGCCGCAATCGATAGTCGCAACGCGTTTAACACGCATTGATGTCGGTCACTTGAGCTTTAAAGGCAGACCAGCGAACATGGATGAAATTCAAGGGAGGTGTATTCGATGACACGTAACATAGCCGATATCAGGCGTGATTATGAAGGCGGCAGGCTAGACGAGTCCCAGGCACCCGACGATCCATTTGTGTTATTTGACGAGTGGTTCACCCTTGCGCTGGAAAAAGAGGGTAAAGATGGCAACGCCATGACGCTTGCCACCGTTGATAGCCAAGGCCGGCCACATTCACGGGTCGTCTTGTTGAAAGGGTTTGATGCACGCGGCATGGTGTTTTTTACCAACTACCATAGCCACAAAGGCAGCGAGCTGAGCAATGTCCCTTACGCAGCCATGACCTTTTGGTGGCCCTCACTCTCTCGCCAAGTGCGTATCGAAGGCCCTGTTGAGCAGGTGTCCGCCGATGAGTCTGATGAGTACTTTGCCAGTCGCCCTCGTGGCAGCCAGCTTGGCGCCTGGATTGCCACCCAGAGCGTGGTGATTCCGGGTCGTAACTGGATTGAAGAGCGTCAAAAGCGCTTTGAACAAGCCTACGATGGCCAGGATATTCCCCGCCCTATCCATTGGGGTGGTTATCGCGTTGCCCCGGAAATGATCGAGTTCTGGCAGGGCCAACCCAGCCGACTACATGACCGGCTGCGTTTTGAACGACGCGATGGGGGTACTTGGAGCCGCTTCCGCATGGCACCATAATTCGCGATCGTTGAAGGCCTGCCAATGACGATGCAGGCCTTTTGGATTAACAACGCGCTTAGTCCGGCAGACTTTCAAGGCGGTGCCGCTGCCATTCACTTTCGGGTTCGTTGAGACGTAGCACGGCATCAATAACTTGTTCTTCCATGTTGTAACGGCATTTAAACCCCAAGTGCTTCATTAGCGCACGCATCGGGTGGTTATCGACCATGATCTTGCCAATCATCTCCAGTGTGCCGATATTGGTGCAGTAATCGATCATCTTCTTCATCAAAAGACTGCCAATCCCCAGCCCCTGCAAATCATCACGAATGATGACCGAAAACTCTGTGCGGATATTATCAGCATCATTCCATACCCTCACGACGCCTAGCATCTCCTTACTACCATCTTCGCTCAAATGCTCAGCGATAAACGCCATCTGTCGGTCATAGTTAATATGCGACAGAATCGACAAATCTCGCTGGGTTAAATTGGATTTATTGTGAAAATACCTAAAGCGAATACTCTCTTCTGAAAGCTGACGATGAAAGGTGGTTATTAGATGGGCATCTTCGGCACGAATGGGCCTTACTTCGACCTGCCAACCGTTTTTCAGTGTCACCCACTCCCGCAGTTCTTCAGGGTACGGCATGATGGCGAAGCGCGACGGCGAGCCTAGATCCATGGCGAAATCGACGGCGACCATCCCATCACGATTGAGCAGCAGTGGGTTCACTTCCAAACCACGGAGATCGCTCAAATCGGATGCCATTTGTGACAGCTTGACGAGCATTTGACATAGGTGCTGTATATCACGCTCAGGGTCGGCGGAGTGCTCACGAATCAATGATGCTGCATGAGTCCTCCCAACAACATCGGCGGCCAGGCTCATGTTAAGTGGCGGCAAGGCGACTTGGCGATCAGCCAGAACGTTAACTTTATAACCACCGATCCCAAACACAATAAGCGGACCAAATACCGGATCGCGAGTAATGCCAGCACAAATCTGCATTGAATGCTTGCCACGCTGCATTGGCTGCAAACAGTACTCACGAATCGCGTATTCGGGAAATTTCTCAAACACTTTATCGCCCAATGTACGCACGCCTGCCGCCACCTGCTCCGGCGTTTCTAAATCCTGTAACAAGCCCGCCGAAATTTTATGCGGATGCTTACGGTACCGATAAGGACGGCAGTTGCCTTCATGAACGACTTTAAGCGCTTTGGTACCGGCGATTTCGCCCGCTCTGGCAAGAGCGTCTTCAGGCGTGGCCAAATACACACTGGGTGCGGTGGGGATGCCATAAGCCTCAAGCACTTGCGCCGTTTCAGAGTGGGTTAATGTCTGTCTGCCCTGCTCTTTTGCCTGCTTGATCAGCTTGCGGCACTGGGCACGTATTTCAGGACTGGTGGAAAATGGCAGGCTGGGAGGAATCTCCTGCAATAGCGCCTGAGCGCGCTGGTAAATCACCATATGCATAAACGCTTTAACGGCTTTTTCAGGCGAAATGTAGGTTGGTATTCCGGCTAAATTACAGGCGTGGCGAGCGTTGAGGGCCTCTTTTAACCCCATCCAGCTGGTGAGCAGATTGCGGCGAAACTTCTTACGGTTATCGATTAAGGCTTGGGCCGTCACCAGGGAGGGAGCCATGCGTGTAGGGGCGTGCACCACTAGCACGGCATCGACATTTGCATCGGCGGCGACGATCTCAAGCGCTTGAACAAACCGTTCAGGTGAGGCGTTACCACCCAAATCCACCGGGTTCTCCCCCGGCTTGCTCATATCGACTTCGCTACGGTGCAGCTCGGCCTGAGTTTCAGCGCTGAATTCAGCCAGCTTTCCACCTGCGCTAATCAGCTTATCAATCGCAAGCATGGCTGGCCCCAAGCCATTAGATACGATGGCCAAGCGGTCGCCCTTAAGGGGTTTCATCCGGGACAGGGTTTCCAGCGCATCAAGCAGCTCGTCAGAGTCATCAACCCGAACCACGCCGGCCCTGGCAAAAGCGGCGTCAAACACCACGTCGCGATTCGCGATACCGGGTGTTGGGGCCATGCCGGAGATATCCGATTCTGGGGTGCGGCCGCTTTTAATCGCCAATACCAAGCGGTTGCGTGAGGCGTCACGCACGGCGGTCATAAAGTGCTGGGCGTCGCTGATGCGTTCTAGGTGCAATAAAATAGCCTGAGCAGGTGAGAACTGATTCACGTAATCAATCAGATCAGGCAGTAGAACATCTACGCTGTCACCCACGGTAATCAGGTGAGAGAACCCTACATCACGTCCCGCAGCCCAATCGATCATCGCATTGGCAAGCATACCCGACTGGCCCAGGTAAGCGACGCGGCCAGCTTTCACTGGCTGACTGGCGTAAGAAGCGTTGAGTTTTTTACCCGGCACAATCAGCCCCATACACTCCGGGCCCAGCACGCGAATCCCCGATACCCGTGCCGCACTCAGCATCTGTTCCCGAATAGAGCCTTTATTGCCTTTGTCACGATCAAGGTAGGCGCCGCCAGAGAGAACAAGTGCAGCTTTAACACCATGCTGGCCAAGTTTTTTGATTAAACTAGGAACACCATCTATAGGTGAACAAATGACGGCCAGATCTGGTATTTCAGGCAATTCACCGACACGACTTACGCAGGGGGCGCCAAACACCGTGGAGTACCCCTTAAGATTGACTGCCCAAAGCGTGCCTTTAAAGTCCGCTTCCTGAATATTTCGCAGCACTAAACCGCCCAACGAAGCGGGTTTTTCAGAGGCACCAAACACCGCTATCGTGCGGGGTTCAAAAAAATGATGCAAAAAGCGTGTGCTCACAAATGAGTCTCCCCTGATATTGATAGCGGCTGTACGACTTATTGACACTGTCGTATAGGGCCTGGAGGCGATTAAGGTGACACCAATAATAACGGAGCGTTTGAATGATTACCGCCTACCTTACCCACCCAGACTGCTCATTGCACCATATGGGACCGGAGCATCCCGAAAGTCCCCAACGTCTGGAGGCTATTCGCGCTCGCCTATCGCTTGCTGGCCTGTTGCAACAAACCATGCAGGCGGATGCCAAAGAAGCCTGTGAAGAGTCATTGGCCAGGGTACACCCCTTACGTCATCTGCGCGCCCTTGAAAAGAGTTTACCGAGGGAGGGCATTGTCTCGCTAGACAGCGACACCATGATGAACCCGGATAGCCTCCAAGCTGCGCGGGTGGCAGCAGGAGCGGTAATTCGCGGTGTAGACCAGGTGTTTAAACGCCAAGCTGACAATGTTTTTTGTGCAGTCAGGCCCCCTGGTCACCATGCAGAAGCCAGCGATGCCATGGGATTCTGTTTTTATAACAATATTGCCGTCGGTGCTGCCCACGCGCGAGCTAAGTATGGTGCCAAACGGATTGCCATCTTGGATTTCGATGTGCATCAGTGCAATGGCACCATTGATATCTTCAAAAACGATCCGGAGGTGCTGATTTGCACCAGCTTCCAATACCCATTTTATCCCTGGCGCTATTTACGCAGTGAGTGGCAAAACGTTGTTAACACGCCGCTTGAAGTAGGCACCGATGGCCCTGAGTTTCGACGTATTATCGAGCGCCACTGGCTGCCCGCACTGCACGCTTTCAAACCCGACTTGGTAATGATATCGGCCGGTTTTGACGCTCATCGCGATGATCCAATGGGCGATATTTGCCTTGAAGATGAGGACTTCTACTGGGTGACGCATATGGCTATGGAAATTGCCACGCTCTATGCCGAAAACCGGATTGTTTCTGTGCTTGAGGGTGGCTATAACCCTAAGTCGTTAGCCAGTGGCGTAGAGGCGCATTTGAAAGCGCTTTTGGGGCTGCCCTTTGCGGAAGTTCCCTAGCGTATGCTTACTGCGTTCTGCTCAACGGTAGGCGTTTGGGCTGTGGTATCATGCGCGTTTTCAATGCCCAAGCAAACGCAGCCACTGTGACAACCTATGACCGCCACTTCTGAAGAGCATGCCGCGCTGCGTATCGCATCGGGTAGCAAACCGTTTGTTGAGCCGCTACGCCTGGGTGAACGCCTCAAGCAAATCCGCCTTGCCAATCAGTGGACCTTGGAAGACGTTAGCCAGCGCACAGGGCTTGCCCGCTCCACGCTCTCAAAAATAGAGAATGACCAAGTTTCACCTACCTTTAGCGTGGTGCAGAAGCTGACTACCGGGCTTAATATCGACCTCCCCCAACTGCTTACGCCGCCTAAACGTGAACGCTACACCATGGGGCGGCGCGATCTAACCCGTAAAGGCAAAGGGCAACTTCACCCCACACCGACTTACGAGCACGAACTACTGGGCCACCAGTTAGCCCAAAAGCGCATGATCCCTTTTAAAACCATCGTGCGGGCACGCAGTTTTGATGAGTATCACCAGTGGGTGCGTCACGATGGCGAAGAGTTTTTGATAGTGTTGCATGGCGATATCATGCTTTACACCGAGTTCTATGCGCCACTCGCTCTAACCGAAGGTGACAGCATTTATTTTGATAGTGATATGGGCCATGCGCTCGTCTCCACCAGTCAGGACGACGCAGTAGTGCTATCTGTGTGTACTCGCGGCGAAACGGCGTAATGAGCACATGCGGCATTAATTAACAGCATTAAAGGCAGTTGGTAGGTTTTGGCAGCCCCGCTATGCGGGCAATTCGTTTTGCCGGACTACCGGGGAAGAGCTGCATCAGATAAATTGAACGGCCCTTCTCTTCTCCTAGCGCAATTTTTGTTGCCTTAACGAGTGGCCGCATGGCCGGGGCCATTTCATAGCGCTGGTAGAATGCCCGAACGACCTCAATGATTTCCCAGTGTTCAGCGGTCAGCGTCAAACCCTCTTCTTCAGCCATTAAATGAGCGACGGACGAGTCCCACTCTGACTGATTAACTAGGTAGCCTTCCGGATCCAGCGGATATTTATTTTGCAAATCAAGATAACGGTATATTTTTAAATCTGACATAATTTAATACCACGTAACTGTTTTTTCATACTGCTCTGTTAGCGCCACAAAGCCATCCAAGTCTAAGGTAGGCAGCTGGTGCTCTGCCGCAATGCTGGCAAGCCCCCGAGACATGAGGTCTTCCGATAATATGAAAATACGCGAAGCGTATTGCTGCCAAATGGCCCAGGCTGGATCAAGTACAGCACAGACCCCCTCCTCGATCAGTACCATCGAGTCCTGCTCTCCCAATGCTCGCACCATCTGCTGACAGGCGCTGCTGTGAGGCCCTTTGGTGAGGATGTGTAGAATCATCATTATCCTGCTAGAAATTGAGTATACTGGCGTGATTTTCCAATAGATCAGGTATCTCTCGTTCAGCTATCACAGTTACCCCTTCCACCAGCGCACCGGGTCCAAGGTGCAACGCTTGCAGTGCTTCCTGGCCTACCCAAAGCTGATCTATATCGTACATTTCCAACATGTCGATAGTGGGCAGCGTCGTTTTTTGCCCAGGAGCTCCACTGCCCTGCTCCTTCAGCAGCGCCAATATCCCCTGCCCCATAAACAGTAGGTGCACAGGCTGACCAAACGCCGCAGCCACCAAGGCAGCATCTAAGCCTTCACGTAACCAGTTTGAATCGTGTGGAGCGTGACGAATAATCACTAACAGCGCATCGGATGTCGCCATGGGGTTTCCTTTCAAGCAAAAGTGATGAAACGATCAACGCGGTGCTGTAAGTCAAGCAATTGGCCAAGACCGGTCAGCTCAAAAGGAGGAGATAGATTAAACGCTTGTTTTCCATGCCGCTGCGCTTCTGCCTCATTCATTAAACCGCGCCGCAGGGCCGCAGCAATACAGACATCCAGAGGAATTGAATGCTGCTGATTCAATTCAACCCAGGCATCACGCAGGTTGAGTTCGTCCTGTGGAGGCGCCATCAATGATGACGCATTATGAATGCCGTCATGATAGAAAAAAACACCCGAGAGTTGATGCCCCCGCGCCAGCACGGCATGGGCGAAACGTAATGCAGAGTGCGGTGCCGGGCTGCTGTATGGTGCACCCATCACCAATAAACCGTACTGCATCATATTGATACCTGATGGTTGATGATTAGAGATAGATGACTAGTGGCCATTGCGCTAAAAAAAAACAGACCCTAAATAGGGCCTGTCATATCGTCTATCGCTTTCTTAGATCAATCGTTGCTCATGATGCCTAGAATTGAAAGCAGGCTCACAAACAGATTGTAGATCGAAACGTAGAGCGTCACGGTAGCGAGAATGTAGTTGGTTTCACCGGCGCGGTGAATAATCTCGCTGGTTTGATACAGGATAGCGGCTGAAGCAAACAGCACAAAACCAGCCGAAACCATGAGTGAAAGCGCAGGAATGTTAAAGAAAAATCCAGCAACCATGGCGAGAATCAACACGATGGCACCGGCCATCAGGAAATTACTCAAGAAGCTGAAATCTTTTTTGGTGGTTAACGCCACTGCGGAGAGACCCACAAAAGTCAGGCCTGTCATAGCCAGCGCATTCATGATCAACGCACCGCCGTTAGGCAGCGTCAGGTAGGCAGAAAGAATTGGCCCTAATGTGAAGCCCATGAAGCCTGTAAAGGCAAACGTGGCCAGCAAGCCCGCTGCAGAGTTCGCGGTTTTGTGGACAAGGAACATCAGGCCATAGGCACCAATGAAGAACACAAAGATGTTCATTTGCTGAATGCCAAGTGCAACTGCCGCACCTGCTGTCACTGCCGAGAACAGCAGCGTCATCGCCAGCAGCGCGTAAGTGTTTCGCAACACCTTGTTAGTACTAACACTGTTAGCAACGCCACCCGACTGGGTACGAGCCGTACGTGTATCGTTGTAAGCCATGTATTCATGCTCCCTAAAGGTATTTCCAACAACTGACAAGAATGCCGTTACCGAGTTCCATACGCAAGCCTTTGTCTAATACACACTATCCTCTTCGCCAATGCTCTTTCAACGTTGTGCAAGCGCACGACGCAATATCTATGCTTATTGAGCACCTCCCTGGGCATATTAAAAATAAAAAATGCTACTTCCCACGAGTACATTGACTCTTATTGCAGTGGCAATGCCGGTCATGGCCTTGTCACCTGTAGGAGCAATATCTCTTACAGCGTGAATGAGGAGAACTTCCAGGGCTATTTTGTTGTGGGCGAAGATGACGCCAAGGGCAGCATACTTATTGTTCACGACTGGGACGGGCTGGATGACTACGAGCGCCAGCGCGCAAACAGGGGGCCGACCAACGCTCATGGCAGGCCCTTTAATGAATGGCTAGGTGAAATGCGTAACCCCCTTCGTTACGTCTATCCCTGAACCTCTTCTTCGTCATCATGTTCGTCTTTATTCGGCGTCAAGGTGGTTGCCACCGTTTGACGGACATCCTGCGAAGCGTTGTAAAGCCGAGCATCAATTACATGCAGCACCGCCAATTGCGCAAAAAGCACCGCAAAACAGACGATCAAACCTTTTAACATGGTGGCATATCCAGAGGAGTTAGGTATTAATCGCATAGTAGTTGAAAGCAAGCCAAACACAATCTATTTGTAAGCAAGAACATTTGCTCGGCGCGGTTTATTACGCCCTCATCTACTTCCGCTTTTGACCGACTCAGTGGAAAGTATCGACGATGTACTTCTGCGGATTCTCGGCGTGACAGGCAACACGACCTGCTCAGGCAAGGCATCAGGATCACTGATATGGGTAAGTAGTAGCTCGGTGGCCTTGATAATCATCTGTTCGACGGGCTGCTGCAGGGTCGTCAACGAATGACTGGGCCACGCAGACATCGCCATATCATCAAAACCGATAACCGATACATCTTCCGGAACGACTAGATGCAACTCATCGCGTAATGTCTCCATTCCTGCGATCGCCATCAAGTCATTGGCGGCAAACAAGGCATCTGGGGTAGCTTCGGGTCGACGAGTAGAGAAAAGGCGGCGCGTAGCATCGCAGGCGTCGTCATAACGATAGTGACCTATATCGTAGGCAAAGCACTCCAGCCCCTCTGCTGCCAAGCCCGCTTTAAAACCCTCCTCACGCTGGCGATTGGTGGTGGACTCGGGTATGCCAGCCAAATAGGCAATCCGTTGGCGCCCTAAAGAGGCAAGGTAGCGACCAGCCCAATAGCCGCCTTGATAGTTGTCGCTTCCCACCTGGCTAATGCCTGAATACTCCACGGTACGGTTAATAATGACGACTGGAATCCCGAAGTCTGCCACCTCTGCCGCCTGGTGCTGGTTTAAGGTGATGGCTAGCATCAGCACCCCTTCTACCTGACTACGGATCAGGTCGTCGACCATCATGTCGAAATCGCCATTTTGCGGGGCAAAAAACAGCAATAGATGGTACCCCTGCTCTTGTAGAAAGCGTGACGCTTTCTCAAGCAGGTAGGCATAGAAAGGGTTTTGAAGACTATAGGTGACTACCGCGATAGTCCGGCTAGAGCGGGTAATCAGTGAGCGGGCGATGGTGTTAGGTCGGTATCCCAGCGTGCGTGCCGCATCCATCACTTTTTTACGCGTCTTTTCTGACACACTGGACGCCGGTGAGAAGCTGCGGCTTACGGCTGATTGCGAAACACCGGCAAGCTGAGCTACATCGCGCGAAGTGACGGATTTTCTCTTCATTTATTCAACTTATTGGCTTATGGGTTAACGAACTGGGTTAACTTACCAAAGCTGAGAAGGCCCTGTCGCTAGGGCCTTTCAACAGTGCAGGTGACGTGCGAAGGTCAATTAGAAGCCGACTTGGTCAGCACCTTTCAACTCTAGCATTTCGCGAGCTTCGTCAGGGGTGGCAATCTCAAAGGAGAGAGCTTCCAGCAGTTCACGTACCCGTGTTACCTGGCTGGCATTGCTCTGGGCCAGCTTGCCCGGTTCCAGCCACAAAGAGTCTTCAAGCCCTACCCGCACATGCCCTCCCATAGCGGCTGACTGGGCGGCGATCCGCATTTGGTGGCTTCCAGCCCCCAACACTGACCACTCGTAGCCATCCCCGAAAAGGCGGTCAGCAGTGCGCCGCATATGCATGACATCCTCCGGGTGCGGGCCGATACCACCCAGAATTCCAAACACGCTCTGAACAAAGAGCTTGCCACCAACAACCCCTCTGTCCAGCAAGTTGCGCAGGTTATAGAGATGGCCTATATCGTAGCATTCGCATTCGAACCGCGTGCCATTTTGGGTACCGAGTGTGATCGCTTTTTCAATATCTGCAAAAGTATTCTTAAACACTAGATCACGGCTATTTTCTAGGTGGTCACGCTCCCACTGATGCTCGAACGACTGGTAGCGATTGAGCATCGGAAACAGACCAAAGTTCATTGACCCCATGTTCATCGAGGCCAGCTCAGGCTGGAACTCCATGGCTGGTCGCATACGCTCGTCGACCGTCATGTGCGGGCTGCCCCCTGTGGTCAGGTTGATGACCGCATTAGTCGATGCCTTGATCCTGGGGAGAAAGCGTTCGAACATCGCCGGATCCTGGGTAGGCTTGCCTGTATCGGGATCACGTGCATGAAGATGTAGAATAGCGGCGCCAGCCTCGGAGGCGGCAATGCTCGCTTCGGCAATTTCCTCAGGTGTGACCGGCAAGTGCGGCGACATTGACGGGGTGTGGATCGCACCGGTCACCGCGCAGGAAATGATCACTTTACGTTTCTGAGCCATGTTGATGTCTCCTTATTGTATTATCGCGAGCTGCTTAGTCATTCATCGAGCGTTGATGTGCCATCAGCGCCATTAGTCGGCGATCACGCCACTCATGGCGAGCATGGAGCTCTGAAGGAGGTAGCAGTGCACGACGCTCTTCATTCAGTGCTTTCAGAGTGTCTTCATCCCAGGGGTTCTCTCCACCCCGCTGCTGGTCTACCAGGTGATACAAGGGACCATAGCGGCTGGCATAGTCCACCACGCCATCGGGTGCATTGAGGTCGATGGTTTCAAACGGTCCCATGAACGACCATCGCAGCCCTAGCCCTTGCTTCACGGTCTTGTCGAGATCTTCCGCCGACACATACCCATCACGGAAAAGCCTTAGCGCTTCATTCAGAAGTGCCCCCTGCAAGCGATTGAGCACGAAACCTTCAATCTCCTTGCGTACCAGAATCGGTGCCTGCTGAGCCGCTTCCATCAGTTGCAAGGTCGTCTTCGTCGCGGACTCGCTGGTATCGGGGGTAGGTACCACCTCGACCAGCGGGATCAAATAAGGTGGGTTCACCGGATGAGCAACGAGGCAGCGCTCCGGACAGCGTAGATGATCGCTGAACCGGGAAGCCGCAATACCAGAGGTGGAACTGGCTAGTATGGTGTCATCGGCAACGACCATTTCAAGCTCACGATAGATGGCTCGCTTGCCCTCTATACTTTCAGGCCCGCACTCCTGTACGTAGCCAACGTCCTGCATGGCGCGAGCTAGGTCAGCCTCCATATGGATATGCGCCATCACCTGCTCAACTTCAGTGACCAAGCCCGCCTGCTCCAAGTCGGCTAGCGACTGCCGGATGGCCTCGTCGGCGTTTTCCAGGGCCGATGCATTCACGTCGTACAAGCTAACGTTGAATCCCGCCCGGGCAAACACGATGGCCCAGGCACGGCCAATCAGGCCTGCCCCGACTATCCCGATCTTGAGTTGCGAGGCAGCGCCAGCGGTCTGTGATGTCTCTGTCTGCATGATCGATGCCTCTGATTAAAGTGTTTCGACGTTGCCGCACACACTCAGCGCCTGCCCTGAAATATTGGCGCCACCGGGGGCCGACAAAAACAGCGCCATGGCAGCTATATCCGTGGGTTCTACCATCTTGCGCATGGAGACCTTAGCGAGGTTCTCCTGCTCCATCGCCTCATAGCTGATTCCCCGCTTGCTAGCGCGATCTTCAATCACCTTTTCGATTCGGGGGCCGCGCACGATCCCCGGCAAGATGGCGTTCACCCGAACACCCTCGGGCCCCAACTCGCAGGCCAGGCTCTTGGTCAGGCCAACCACCGCCCATTTACTTGCCGCATAAGGCGTACGATAGGCAAACCCAAGTCGCCCAGCCACCGAAGCGAGATTAATCATCAGTCCCTGGCTCTCGCGGAGTAACGCGGCCGACCGATGAGCGACACGGTACTGGCCGTTCAGGTTGATATCGATGGTGCGGCACCACGCCTCTTCATCGATCTCTTCAACCCCCGCCGTTGGCCCAGCGATTCCTGCGTTGTTGACCACCACGTCCAGCCCACCCAGTGCATTTACTTCGCCAAACAATCGATCGACATCCTGAGGTTTGCTCACATCCGCCAGCGTGTAAGAGATCCCTTCGGGCAACGCAGCCAGCGCGGCTTCGTCCACATCGCAGACATGCACAGTGGCGCCGGTTTCCTTGAATGCCTTAGCAATCGCCAAACCAATGCCGTTGGCCCCGGCAGTAATCAGAACCTTCAATCCTTGCCGTGGCACGAGGCTTTCGATAACTGACATGGTTGTTCTCCTTGTTCGATGAAAGGGTGAAACGTGCTATCAAAGCGACGGTAGCCACGTGGATAGTGCAGGAATCACGCTGATGATCAGCACGTTGATAAGCACAATGGCAACAAAGGGCAGAATCGCCCTGGTTAACCGGGCAATACCGATACTGGAAATCTGCGAGGCAACGAACAGGTTCAGCCCCACCGGCGGGGTAAACATACCCATGGCCAGATTGACCACCATAATGATGCCGAAATGTACGGGGTCGAAGCCGAAGCTGAGGGCAATGGGCAACAGTATCGGTACAAAGATAAGAATTGCCGCAGCCGCTTCGATAAACATACCGACGAATAGCAGCAGCAAGTTGGCCATGATAATGAAGGCAAGCGGGCTACCGATGGTAGCCAGCACAAAGTCGGACACCATGGTGGGCACCCGCAAGCTCTGCAGGATGCGTCCATAGAGTCCGGCGGCGGCGATAATGCTCAGTACGACCGCCGTGGTTACCGCTGACTCCTGCAAGATGCGCATCAGATCGCGCACTTTAATCTCACGGTAGACCACGAAACCGACAATAAAGGAGTAGGCTACCGCGATCACCGCCGCTTCGGTGGGTGTCGTGATACCGCCGTAGATGCCGCCAAGTATGATCACAGGCATCAGAATCGCCAGTAATGCTTTACGGGCCGCCTGCAACATTTCCTTCACTGTGCTGCGCTGGTTGCCGCCAATACCGTTCTTGCGGGCAAACAGGTAAGCGAAGATCAGCAACGAGACAGACACCAGAATACCCGGCAGGATACCCGCAATGAACATGTCACCGACCGACACATTCGCTGCTATCGCGTAAAGGATCAGAGGAATGCTGGGCGGAATGATCACCCCAAGTGCCCCCGAAGCGGCCTGATTCGACGCGGCATAACTGCCCGGGTACCCCTTGGCGATCATGGCAGGTATCAGGATCGAGCCAATCGCGGCTGTCGTGGCAGCACCTGACCCGGAGATGGCGGCAAAGAACAGCGAAGTGACAATCGCGACCATGGCCAATCCACCCGTCATGCCACCCACTAGCGTGTTCGAGAAATTCACCAGGCGCTCGGAAATGCCGCCGTGCTGCATCAGAAATCCGGCCAGGATAAAGAATGGGATGGCCATCAACGGAAAGGAGTTTACCGAGCTGATCAACTGTTGGGTCACGATCAGCATGGGCATTAAATCGCCATGCCACACGGTAATGGCCGAAGCCAGCCCCAGCGAGAAGGCAATAGGCACACCGGCAACAAACAGACCAAGCAACAGTAGAAACAACAACA
Organism: Vreelandella sp. ssv; assembly: GCF_059448525.1. Classification (NCBI taxonomy): domain Bacteria; kingdom Pseudomonadati; phylum Pseudomonadota; class Gammaproteobacteria; order Oceanospirillales; family Halomonadaceae; genus Vreelandella; species Vreelandella sp. ssv. The sequence goes on from NZ_CM182545.1 coordinate 2,080,071, forward strand.
GAGCCATGTTAAATGACCTCCGGCGGCTGGTATTCCGCCTGTTTGGAGTGAGCATTGCCGACCACTTCATCGATCAGTAGCCCAACGCTGTTGACCAGAATGACGATGCCACCCAAAGGAACCGCCATGTAGGGCCACATCATCGATACACGGGTACTGGGCGCAGTCTGACTGGCAACACGCCCCACCAGATCAAAGCCATATTTCACGATGATCAGCGCGAACAGCGCAGAGCAAAGTACGACCACCACGCGTAAGGCGCAGGCGAAGCGTGCATTGGCATACTCAAGCAGAATATCGACTGAAATCAGGGCGCCTTTCCGATAGGCGTAACCGGCACCGATAAACGTCAGCCAGATCATTGCAAAGCGCGCGATTTCATCTGAGAAGAACAGCGGCTTACCGACAACGAACCGGGCAAACACTTGCCAAAAAATTAGTACGGTCATGGTCAGTAGCAACAATGCCAAACTCCAGCCCACCAGCCGATTAAACTGATCAATGGCTTTATTGACCTGTATCAGAAAAGACTTCATAGCTGCCTCACCCATGATGAGAGAGCGGGAGGCTTACCCCCCGCGTGTAGAAGGGAGAATCAATGCTCGAAATTGATCGCTGCCTCGACGAGCTCCTCACCAACAGTCGGTGACCACTCCTCGATGACAGGGCGGACCGCCTCACGGAACGGCGCGAGGTCAGGCTTGGTGACCGTCATGCCCAGCTCTTCGAGCTGCACGAGATAGCGCTGTTCGAGCTCTTGGCTTGCTTCTCTTTGAAAAGGCAGGGCAATTTGCGCCGCTTCAAGAATAATCGCCTGGTCTTCCTCGCTGAATGAATTGAACAGATCTAGTCCCATCATCAGAGGCGCCGGGGAGTACACGTGCTGAGTCAGGTTCAGGTAGTCCTGCACTTCGTAGAAGTTGACATCGTAGATAGTCGGCAACGGGTTCTCCTGGCTATCCATTACCCCCTGCTGTAGAGCGGTATAGACCTCGGTCCAGGCCATCGGGGTGGCGTTGGCTCCCAGCGCTTCCCAGGTATCCACCTGCACTCGGCTTTCCTGGGTGCGGTGATTGATTCCCTCAAGGTCGGCCGGGGTATGGAGCGCACGTACCGAGTTGGTGTTATGGCGGAAACCGTTTTCCATCCATGCCAGAAACTTGACGTTCATTTGATCTTCAGCGAGCTGCGCCAACTGTTCGCCGTACTCGCTATCAAGGAAGGCATAGGCGTGCTCATGATTTTCAAAGATATAGGGCAGGTCGAACAGCATGAATTCATCGACAAAGCCGCCCATCGGCCCCGTTGAGGTAATGCCAGCATCGATGATGCCGAACCCCATGCCCTCGACGACCTCGCGCTCGGCGCCCAAGGCATTGTTGTAGTGCGGTTCGATGGTCAGGCGCCCTTCTGAAAGACGCTCTAACTCTTCGCCGAACTTTAATATCCCGACCCCCTGCTGAGATTCAGGCCCAAGCGGCAAGCTAATATTGATCACGCGTTCTGCCTGCGCTGCTGCCGTGGTGGCCATTGCCAGGGTAATCGCGCCGGCCATAAGTGAGATTTTGAATGGAGTAAGTGGGAAGTGGTGCATTTGATTGGCTCCTTTTGTCGTTATTGTTGCTGCAAGTTCACCGCCACGGCTTGATCAGGTAAGGCGTGGTAACGATCAACACCAACAGTTCTAGAAGAAAAAGACTACGTATTCAATATATTGCTTTCTTTCCACCACGAAAAAATCGTAACTTTATGATAAAAAAAAGAATATACTTTAGTATAATATAGTGAATACGTAGTCTTTTTAATTTCAAAATAGCAGTGCGAAGACGGCGATTGCCTAAGTGGATGCGCTTTATGCAGCTAGCAATCAACGGAGGCTGAAATAGATGGAAAAATGGAGGGAAAAGTCTGACGAAAAGCCACTAAAACCAACATTATTAAGCCCCAATAGCACCCATGGTTGATGAGTTATCTGATCTTGCGCGGTTATCCAGGCAGAACTAGGCTGAGATGTGGATTAAATACGGATATCCATATATTACTAACCCGGCTCGGGCGTTCCAACAACAACGGAGTGTCAGCCAATGGCACAATTGAGTCGCCGTAGCTTTCTCAAGCTAACCGGCAGCAGCGCAGCCTTGAGTACCCTACCGCTGTCACCGATCACCCATGCACAGAATGGCAACCCCTCTACCCTTGCAGGAAGCACTACGCTGCCTTACCCGAGGGAGATGATCGCCATGCTCAGCGAGCTGGAGATCAACCAGCCGCTTTATTTCAACTACCCCGATAACCGTTCGCCCTGCGTGATGATCCGCAGAGGCCGTGAAGTCAAGAGCGGGGTCGGTCCAGCCAACGACGTGGTGGCCTATAGTACCCAATGCACCCACATGGGTTGCCCGGTGAACTATGACCAGGCATCAGAAACCTTCAAGTGTCCGTGCCACTACAGCATCTTCGACCCCGACAACACCGGCCAGATGGTCATTGGACAGGCGACCGAGAACCTGCCCCGCATCATCCTTGAGTATGACCCGGCGGAGGATGCCCTGTTTGCCCTGTCGATTGACGGCCTTATCTATGGCCGCCAGGCCAATATCATCTGAATCGGGAGAACTATAATGACGCAGTTCAAGGACCGTATCCCGCTACCTCCGACCAATGCCCAGAAAACCAACCTGGCCTGCCAATTCTGCATTGTCGGCTGCGGTTATCATGTCTATAAGTGGCCAGCCAACCAGGAGGGAGGCAGAACGCCCAGTGATAATGCGCTAGGCCTCGACTTCACCCAGCAGCTTGCCCCCATGCAGGTCACCATGACACCGGCCATGGCCAACCAGATCAGGGATCACGACGGCCGCGAATACAACATCATGATTCTGCCCGACAAGGAGTGCAGTGTTAACCAGGGCCTCTCATCCACCCGTGGCGGGCAGATGGCCAGCGTGATGTATTCGGAAAGCACCCCCACCAGCGAGCGGCGGCTTAAATATCCCCTGATGTACACCGGTGACGACTGGGTGGAAACCAACTGGCAACAGGCCATGGCCCTCTACTCCGGGCTGACCCAGCGAATCCTTGACACCGAGGGCCCCGATCAGCTGTTCTTCAACCTCTTCGACCACGGCGGTGCCGGAGGTGGTTTCGAGAACACCTGGGCCACCGGCAAGCTGATTTTTGATGGCCTTCAATCAAAGATGGTGCGTATTCATAACCGGCCCGCCTACAACTCTGAGTGCCATGCCAGCCGTGACATGGGTATCGGTGAGCTGAACAACAGCTACGAGGACGCTGAAGTTGCGGATGTCATTTTTTCCATTGGCGGAAACTCCTACGAGACCCAAACCAACTGGTTTCTCGCTCACTGGGAGCCGAACCTGCGCGGCACCAATATCGCCAAGAAACAGGCATGGTTCCCTGGCGAGACCGTGGGCAGAGGCAAGGTCATTCTGGTAGACCCACGCCGCACCCCCACCGTAGCCATCTGTGAAACGATTGCTGGCAAGGAGAATGTGCTTCATCTGGCGATTCAACCGGGTACCGATACCGCCCTGTTCAATGGGCTGTTGAGCCATGTGGTCGATCAGGGCTGGCAAGACCAGGCCTTTATCGACGAACACACCAGTGGCTTCGAGGCGATTCTGGCCGTCAACCGCATGACGCTGGAGGAGTGCAGCCGGATCACCGGCGTCAGCCGGGACGATCTGATCAAGGCCGCCGAGTGGGCCTACAGGCCCAAGATGAGTGGTCATCCACCGCGCACCATGCACGCTTACGAAAAAGGGGTGATCTGGGGAAACGACAACTATCGGATTCAGTCTGCTATCGTCAATCTTGCGCTGGCCACGCGCAATGTTGGCAAGCGTGGCACCGGCGTAGTACGCATGGGCGGTCATCAGGAGGGCTATGTGCGCCCCCCCTACCCCGGTGGTCGTCCCGCTCCCTACATTGATCAGGAACTGATTGACGGCAACGGCATGATGCTGACGGTGTGGGCCTGTAACGCGTTCCAAACCACCCTCAATGCCGAGACCTACCGTCAGGTCGTCAAGCAGCGTGCCGCCATCGTCAATCAGGCACTGGCACAGGCCCGCGGCACCAGTAGCGACGAACTGATCGAGATTGCCTATGACGCAGTCAAGAACAAGGGCGGTCTTTTCATTGTCGATATCGACCTGTATCGCACCAAGTTCGCCGAACACGCACACCTTGTGCTGCCAGCCGCCCATCCGGGTGAGATGAACCTCACCTCAATGAATGGCGAGCGACGACTGCGGCTATCCGAGCGCTTTATGGATCCCCCAGGGCTGGCCAAACCGGACTGCCTGATTGCTGCGGACATGGCCAACGCCCTCAAGCAACGCTATGAGGCAGCGGGTAACGCCACCATGGTCAGTCGTTTCAGCGGCTTTGACTGGCGTACAGAGGAGGACGCCTTCAATGACGGTTTCCGCATGGCTCACGAGAAGAAGGTTGACAGTCAGGGCGGCGCCACCGGTCACCTGGCCACCTACGAACGTCTTCGCGCGGCGGGCAATAACGGTGTCCAGCTCCCCATCAAGGAGTATCAGGATGGCAAACTCATCGGCACTGAAATGCTGTATACCGACGGCCGCTTCGATACTAACGACGGTAAGGCCCACTTTCAGCCTTCCCCCTGGAACGGTTACCCCGAGGTAGTGCAACGACAAAAAGAGACGCATGAGTTCTGGATCAATAATGGGCGAACCAACCATATCTGGCAGTCTGCCTACCACGACCAGCACCTGATCTTTCGCAAGGGCCGTTATCCCATGGCACCGTTGGAAATACACCCATTAGATGCACAGGCGTTGAGTATTACTAACGGCGACATCGTCGAAGTCTACAACGATTACGGCGCCACTACCGCCATGGCCTACCTGGAGCCCGACTTAAAGCGTGGTCAGGTGTTTATGATGTTTGGCTACCCGAACGGCGTGCAGGGAGATGTCATCAGCGAATGGACGGATCGCAACCGCATCCCCTACTACAAGGGCACCTGGGCCAACATTCGTCGGATAGGCACGAACCCTGTCTACCTACGCGATGTTTCTTTCAAACGTCGGCGCTTCTCCTGACAAGACCTAGCGCAGGCATGCTTTACCCATGGGCGGACCAATAGGCGGAGCAAGGATGCTCCATTTCCAGCCTCACTCCTTTACCGAAACAGTACGCAGATCCTCCACCGTGACTCCCTCCGGCAAATCCGACTCCTCGGCAGGCAACCATACGGGTGAAAGGTCACTGTCTTTCCTGCCATCGTCATAGTGGTGCCCTGGAATGCGATATACCACCTGACTGTGATGATGATCCCACGCAAATACACGATCCATCTGCTTATCCTGATCCATGAACATGGCTGCTATGACCTAAAGGCCCTGCAGGATGTTCCCCGGCCATCCATCGACACATCGGACGTCGATGAGGTTAAATGGTCGTAGATAGAATGGCTGACAAGGAGTTACCAATGAAATCCCTCATCCCCCTTTGCCTACTCGTTTTTATGCTGGCAGGCTGCAGCTCAGGCCCCACCTCATCCAGAACCGCCGACTGCCGCCAATTAGCTGAAGAAGCCGGTGATACAATGGTTTATGGCGACTGTATGCGTGGAACCCAAATCAATAAATCCGGCTTTTAATAGCATCCACCTTGCGCTTCACAGCAAATAGGCTGGTTAACAGGAGGCCACTTGAAAGAACCACAGGGTGGTAAGGATCCACAAGACGCCTTGCGCGCCAGGCTAAGAAAAAGCCTGCAGGAACGCCAGGCCTTGGCCCAACGCCGAAGAGCCGGCGCACGGGCGACGCGACAACAGTTCCTGGAAGCGACCCGCAATGTGGGCGTGATCGTGGTCGCCACCTGCTTCACTGCAGGTTGGGTGGTAACCAACCCTAGCCTGAATACCGATAATGTCTGGCTGGGCGTAGGGCTGGGTATACTCTTGATCTTTGTAGGGTCATTCGGCTATGGTTACGTAGAACGGGATAAAACCTCGGATGAGGAAGGTAAGCCATGAACGAACTAGTTCTTGCCGGTATGTTGATGAGCCTTGTGGTGGTATCAGGCGGCATGGTCTGGAGCCAGCACCGCGAACATCACGGTAAAAAGTCGCTGACCGACAGCGCATTTTCCTGGATCGCCAAGCGCTTCGCTTAAGCGATGCTGTGTCATCTACCGACGTTCACGAACATGAAAAAAGTAAAAGGTCGCCGATAGCGGCCTTTTTTTGTTTTTTCTAGCAACTGTTTTCTTCAAGCGCCCGTTTCTTAGCCATGCCCGTCCCATTGGCACACCATTACCGTAAGAGAGCGTTATGCCTGTTATTCAGCATCTAATCCGCGTGCTAAAAGCTTCAACGCTGCAAATCACGTGGACATTTCTTCTGCTTGTGGTGCTGGCCCACATGGGAACCAGCTGGGCCCTTTTCTCGCTGGTAGGCGAGACGATGGCCGACACTTTCACCGACTGGCTCTATTTTTACGTGGTGGTTGCCAGTACCGTGGGGTTCGGTGATTTCAGCCCCGAAACAGTGGCTGGCAAGTGGATCGCCACGCTTTACCTCATCCCAGGCGGCATTTCACTATTTGCCGCGCTGATCGGTAAAGCCACTGTCACCATTTCAACCTTCTGGAGACTGCAGATGCAAGGCAAAGGCGATTTTAGCCATTTATCCGGCCATACCCTGGTGATTGGCTGGCACGGCGAAACCACAGAACGCATTCTGGATATCCTGAAGGCCGACAAGGGCCTGCCTGATGAAGTCGTGCTCTGCGTCACCAAGGAAATGAGTAACCCACGCCCGGCCGACTTGAAGTTTATCAAAGGTGAGAGCTTCTCGAACGCCGAGCTGCTTAAGCGGGCAGGGATCGAAAGCGCTAGTCGCATTATTATTTACGACACCAGCGATGACCGAGTTGCCACCGTGGCGCTCAGCGCTTACAGCCTAAAAGGGCCAAAGGCCCACATCGTGGCCCACTGTGCCAACCCGGACACCGCAGCCATGCTACGGCGCACCCTTCCGGGCATCGAATGTACTCAGGCGCTGGCGCTGGAAATGCTAGTTCGCTCCGCGTCCGATGCAGGCATCTCACGGGTAGTCAACGAGCTGCTGGCCGTCGATCGAGGCGCCACCCAATACCAGACCCGATTAAATCACCCGCCCTCAGGTGCCACCTTCGGCGACCTGTTCGTACAGGCAAAAAACGTCTGTAACGCCACCGTATTAGGGCTTACCAGTGGTGAGGAAGATGGCGATGGCAACATGCTTAACCCCGCCAACGACCGACCACTGAAAGATGGCGATATCGTTTACTACATGGCGAATACCCGGCTTTCCCAACAGCAGATGGGCGACCTGCTCAACAACGTTCAATAACCCTCGACTACTCAGAGGAGATTCTTGCGTGTCACGAGGCCGGTATCACGGCGTATCTTCCCAAGCCCAAAACCTCGCAGAATCAGGCCAAAGGAATGCTTCCCAGAGAAGCATTCCGTTACGTGCCCAAACGTAATGAATATCGCTGTCCCGCGAGAGAGCGACTAGTTTGGCGGCTTCAAGAACGTCGAAAAAGGCCAGACGCTCCATTGCTATAGGCGTTCTGGTCTGTCTTGCTGGCCTGGTAGTGAGGGTAAAACGGCTGAGCACTGTAATCGCCAACTGATTTGGGGTTTTCACGCAGCCTCGGCCGAGAACCACTGCCCCTTTATGCGCCAACTGCAACTTTACCCATAACGCCGAGTAAAAAACCTGCTACAGCGCCTAGTGGGGGTGCCCAGTGCTTTTCCAGTTTGGCCTGCGGCGCAATATCCTGAAAAATCAGGTATAGGATACCTCCAGCGGCAAATAGCGAGATAGCAGAAACAAGTTCCGGAAAACCCGACAAGACAAAATATCCGGTTAGCCCCGCAATGGGACCTAACAAGGCCATCAGAGTGAATGCGCCAACCACCTGTGAAACACGATAATGGGTCGAATTTGTAACCTCTCCGCAGGCGTTAAAACCTTCCGGAAGATTCTGTAGCGCAATAATTCCTGCAAGCAACACCCCCGAAGCCTTAGAGACGGCGAAGGTGGCACCAAGAGCCAGGGCTTCGGGGACGAAATCGGACAACATCGCCACCAGTTGGCTCGCCGGAGTAGCCTTGGCAGTCAGGAGTACGTCGAGCAACAGGAATGCCGCAGCGCCACTCATAAAACATACGACTATCAGCAGTGTGTCCAGGTTTCTTATCCCCTCTGGAACAAGAACTAGCGCGACTGCTGCCAAAAGCGTTCCCCCACCAAAGGCAATTACGCTGTGGCGAACCTCAGATTCAAGCCAGCGTGGCCGGATACGTTCGAGCCCGGCTAAGGACGCTCCGATCGGCATCGCGATCCCAGGTATCAGCGTCAGCAAAATAATGATAATCCAGTCGTTCAATGTACTAATCGCACCTTTTCTGAAGCAAAACGCCAGCCAGCATGCGCGGCTACGGAATGGAGGCGAAGCAGCAATGCAGTAGACGTCGCCGTGACTCGCCTTGTTAGGGTTATTACGCTATGCGCGGTTTAGTCAGCTTCGGATGAATTGCCGTCGTGTTCGGCGGCGTCTTCGGCCCCCTCCTCTACCATCTCCTGAGCTTCTTGCTCTTCTTCGCCCGACGCCTCAGGCTTTTCCTGGTCTTTACGCCCAACAGCCAGCGTCGTAAAAATACCGAAGTGATCAGAGCCGACTACCCTTACCCGATCAAGATCGACCAGGTGGAAGCCATCAGAAACGAATAGATGATCAATGGGGTAGCGCCACAAGGGGTAATCCGCATGGTAGGTGCTCAGTAATCGCCTGCCGCGCCGCGGGTCTTTCAGGTCGCTCAGGTCGGCGAACAGCCGTGTCGTGTAGGACCACCCCACATCATTAAAGTCGCCTGTCACTATCCAGCGGTTGTCCGGGTCTTCCTGCACATGGCGGGCAATCAGCATCAGTTCGGCATCGCGCTCACGGCTGTCTCGTCGGTTCTCAATATCGTCATCACCAGCGACCCTTTCCTGCAGTCCCGGCGGCACCGGATGAGCACCCACGAACCGCACCGGGCCAATGCCAGGGACGTCAAGAGTTACAAAGACCGAAGGGCGTCGATCAGAGACCAAGTACTTGACCTCCTTTTCCAGCAACGGATAACGCGACCAGAGCATTAGCCCCTGCCCTTCGTCACGATCTTCGCCGATGCGGTAGTCGTAATGCTCGTCAAGCTGCGCCAGCCCCTCAACCCATGAACTGTCGACCTCAATCAGCAAGAGCAGATCCGGGTCTTCACTCTGCACCATGTCCAGCAACTCGGCGTAGTGGTCGTTTGTGAAGGTCACGTTTGCGGTCAGGACTTTTAATGTCGTCCGGTCGCCGCCGGGCTGTACCTCAGCCGTGGGCACCTCGGTCGGCCAAACCGATGTAAAAGGCAAGATGTGATACAAGTGCCACCCCGCGACCGCTAGAATTACCGCTATCCACGCGGCGTGCTCTTTTGCCGGTCGCGCCAGCCACGCGTGGACACCCAGCATGATCAATGGCACCAGTAGTGCGACCGTTAACTGCAGACGCGGAAAATCCCACAGCCTTATCCACCACTGCCCACTGGGTATCAACGGCAATAGGCAGACAACTACCATCAAGAACACCAGTACTCGAATGGCCCAGAGAAGAATTTTTAGAAACATGAAACCTCTCAAACGCAGCAATGGCCACCGGGGTGTGCCGGTCAGGGTTGCCTGGGTTGCTGCCAATAGTGTGAAGATAGATGCAGTCCACTTCAGGGAACGCGGCGAGCATTTATGCAAGTATCGATGAGCTGCTGGCCGCTAACCTCGCATAAATGCAGGCACAAGCGTAGTAATTAATGATGACCAAAGAGTATTTTTTCCGATGATCAGTGAAAAAACCACACAACGAAAAAGGCCCTAACGAATTTAGGGGCTTTTTCGTATCGAAAGCCTACGGTGCTGGCAGAAGCACTTAAGCATCGACCTATGGATCAACCTTATTTCATTGAAATCTAATACCACAAAATGGATGGACTTTTGCGGAGAGCATACTTTCTAACGTGCCGAGCGCGCCAACATCATGATTCGCAGCATTACCGAACGCATTGAAGCATTCCATGAAGAGACAGTCTGCAGAATGACTCAAGTGATGGCCGCCCTTAACGCCGTTGGCTTCACCGGAGTGAGCCAAGCCAAGTGGCCCGGCATGGCGACCTCGAAGACGATTCTTTTATTGTGCGGATCCGTGACGCTGGCACGGGTGAACCCATCAATCTGGGAGCCCTCACGCGCTCCCTTGGTACTGATTAGCAAGCAGGGTGTTTATTGCATTTGCTCTATAAGGCGCAACACCTCATGGTTCTGGGTTTTGGCGTTGGCATAGTAGATCGCTTGCATCAGCAGTTTATCGGCCTCGTCGGTGGCGATAGGGCTTGGCACCAGAATAGTGATGAGGTCACGCCCACACTCATCAATATCAACTTCCACCGTGATGGCCGATTGTTGGCCTATGGGCTGGCGAATAGCATCGCGTAAATCCTTTAGGCTTCGCAGTGTGGTCAGCAGTCCAGTAACCACCATAGGATCCTGTGTATAATCAATGTCGGTAGGCGGCTGATCATCCATCCCCAAGGGGGGAAGACTCCCATTCATTCGAGTGGCCGCTTCATGATATACGGCAATGGCGGTGTCGACGCCCTGGACAAACAACCTACTGTCGTCGGCGTTGAGCGTTACTTGAGTCATGCGTTGCACCTTTTATTCAGCTTGGGGTGGTCCGGCAGGATCAGGTCACTGTCGAGTCATGTTGCAAGACTGCTGTTAAGTAAACAGAAATTAGCTATCCGTCCAGCTTATTCAGCGATCCCACCTACGGTTTCAGTGGATAACACTAGATTATGGAATTGCTGGCCATGGGCATTTTCCACTCTCTGACGCTTTGTAGCTCAAATTCAAACGTTTCTGCAAGGCAATGTTTCCACCCATCGCTGGGTGCGTTCCTGAGCAATGCGAAGAGTCAATTCATCGCTAGGCGCGCAACCACTAATGCGAAGTAAGCGCCGCTTAAACTGGCAGCGAATAAGGAATTAATCATACGGATTCAGTAATGAACTTAGTTGGTTAATCAGTGCCGGGAAATCTGCGAATCAAGTTCATCAAAGTCGGCTGTCAATATCCGTGGCGCCCTCCGAGTCCCAGTGCCGATAAGTGACAACTTCTCCTACAAGATAGAGTTATTCTGGCTCGTCAGGCGGTTGGTTTCGGGCTGATCGAGCTCCCCTAGTACGATCCAATGGGTAAGGTGATAGTGTGTATGGGCCGCAGAAGCTAGCTAAATAGTAGTCGACTGAGCATTGGTAAAAAGTCTTTTGGCGGCATTAATAGCTGCTTGTATGGGTCGATGAGGTACTGTGTAAAATCCAGACTAGCAATGAAGAGTGAACCTGACTACGGCTCGAACGAAAATATCGCATTTGGCAGCTTTGCTTTATTAAAAATTAATTTTGTTAAAAAATACGCCACGCCCATCAGGACGCGGCGTTTTGCAATTCCGCCAGCAAACTTATTTCTTAGCCGTTTCTACCGCTTTATTGCTGGCTTCTTCAGCTTTTTTTTGGCTATCTTGAGCAAAGCTTTTATTGATAGAGGTCACTTTTTTCGTGTCTTCTTTCACACGTTCCATAAAATCACCGACGGTTTTTTGCTGAGTTTCCACAGCTTTTTTGAAGCTTTCCGAGTCTTTTACATCAAGCCAACTACGTGCTTGAGCAATGGCCATATCGGAATAGGCGCGGGCTATATCCATTCGTATGCTCAGAAACTGTTCATAGTAATCAAGCGCAGTCAGTGAGAAAGAACGCATCGGTGATACAAAATCGGGTTCAATCTGTTGTGGGGCTTTATCAGTCACTGTATTCATTATAATACCTCAAAATGTAATCTAGCATATAAACGCGCCTTGATTAGGCGCTTCTTGGTCAGGTTTTTCCTTTGCTGCTTTAAGATATAACAATTTTTTTGTGCAACGCAATATAAGTTTTTTAATGCTTTAGCGACCCAACTGAAACCAATTCGAAATGATTAAACTCACATGCAATGGAATAAGTAGGATGGCTTAAAAATAAAATTTTCCCTGAAAATAGTGAACAACAATGGTTCGCAGAATGGCTATGGTATACATGTTAACATCCTTAAAGGCCGCTACTGGCGGATAAATGAGCCTATAAAACGTCAATGTTAGCAATGATTTTCTTGGTACGGACGTAACCATGGGCTTAATCTTATCTCTCAAATATTTTCGCGCATGAAAGATTCAGAAAAACTTATTTCCAAATGTTCTCTACACTCTTGAAGTACTTGGTACTCATTTTTTTCTGCATTACGAAATTAAATAAAAGTTGATGTAGCTCAGGTGTGGCGTTCGTTTCAAGCATCCATCCAAAGAACGTGTACGTCTCAATCGCTGCTTCTTCAGCCTGTTTAAGTACCTTGCGTCCCATTGTCTCGTCTATCACATAGTAATGTTGCTTGTTTTTGTTGTAATACGAGGGAAGTTTCTTCAATAGAATCTCATCAACGCATGCCACGAGGTCCATGCGCTTTGCTACATCGTGCAAGTTGCAAAGACGGTTTAAACACTCCATACCGATCGCCTTCATAAGACGGCTAACCGGCGGGTGAATGGCAAGGAAGCTGAGTTCTAGACAACGGTAGCGCTGGAGCTCATTGTTTTCGTGTGAGCTAGCTAAATTTAATTGCTCTTGTGGCAAACAACTAAGTGTAAATAGATTATTCATAGATAAGTTTCGCTCATTATCATTTGAATTGACGTAGTGTTAAAGGCGCCACTCTAGAGCGAGAAAAATTGATACTACATGACAAATATCATGTTTATACGATAGGAGCAGAAGATTAATAATCAGTATAGATTAAACTCAGTACTTATTATTGGCTTGCCATTATTTACAATGACTGTAGTTACAGTCAATCTGTGTCGATGGAGTTCTCAATATGTATAAAACACGCTTTAACAGACGGAGGTATCGCCAACGTTACCGCACGAGACCAGTTGGCAGAAAGCCTTGACCGGCGAGTCATATTACAGCGATTAGGACATTCATTGAGCGAGTGGGACAGTCAACTGCTATTGGGCTGGGAAACGCCGAAATCTACCCGTTTACCAGACAAAAGCCGCAATTTTACCGCATAAGTCTATAGTAATAATGGAGTGCCAGAACGCCGCCTCGTCAAGCATCTCTTCAAGGAGGAATGCCCGCTGTGACTTTATGCCCCCCATTAGTATCCGTGATCATTCCCGCCCGGGACGAAGCGGGCAATCTCCCTGGCCTACTGGACGAAATTGCCGATGCACTGGCTACCATCGATCATGAGGTGCTCATCATAGACGACGCCTCCCAGGATGAGACCTGGGCGCAGCTTGAAGCACGGGCCGCAGCGGATTCACGACTCCGCCCCCTGCGCCACGCTGAGAGCGTCGGGCAGAGCACCTCGGTGTGGCAGGCCGGACACGAGGCCCGCGGCGAATGGCTGGCCACCCTGGACGGCGATGGTCAAAATGACCCCGCGGATCTGCCAACCATGATCGAACGGGCCTGTCAGGGCGATGTTAGCTTGGTTGCCGGCCATCGCACTCAGCGCCACGACAACTGGCTCAAGCGCGTCTCGTCACGAATTGCCAATGGCGTATGCGCCCGTCTTCTCAAGGATGCCACGCCGGACACCGGTTGTGGGATAAAGGTCATCCATCGCGACGCCTTTCTGCGCCTCCCTTACTTCGATCACATGCACCGCTTCCTGCCAGCGCTGATCCAATCTCAGGGTGGTCGCTGCATCTCGCTGCCGGTCAACCACCGCCCGCGAGGTGCTGGCCGCTCACACTATGGCCTCAATGATCGGCTCTGGGCCGGCCTGATCGACATGGCGGGAGTGATGTGGCTGCGCCGCCGATCACGGATGCCAGCCCCTCTGGAAGCCCATCGGTCGGCGAGACTCGCCGACCCGACGCAACTTGGTACGAGACATGAACACTGAGTGGTTATGGCTGGGAGTCGGCTTCCTGGGACAGGCGCTGTTCTCTGCTCGTTTCCTGATCCAGTGGCTGGCCAGCGAGCGGGCTCGACGCAGTATAATACCGCGAACCTTTTGGTTCTTCAGTTTGGCTGGGGGGACGACCCTGCTGGCCTATGCGATCTACAGGAACGACCCAGTGTTCATCGTCGGTCAAGGGGCCGGGCTATTTATCTACGCTCGCAACCTGATACTAATCCGCCGCGAGATTCGCGAGCAACTGGCCAAGTCATGACCTCCTTGCATCCGCGCCATATTGCGCACCTGTCACGCCCTGCCTACCTGCACCACCTGCCCTCGATGCACTGGATATGGCTATTGCCGTTCGCTGCGCTTTTTCTCAGCGTCGGGATCGGCCTGCGTGACCCCTGGCCCGCCGACGAACCGCGCTTCGCCCTCAACGCCTTGGAAATGCTCAAGACGGGAGAGTGGTGGATCCCGCATCGTGCCGGTGAACCCTACCCCGACAAGCCACCGGTTTTCATATGGGCTATGGCCGCCGCGATCCAACTGACTGGCTCGGTGCGGCTGGGCTTCCTGCTGCCCTCTCTGGTGGGTGCCCTGGGTACACTGGCACTGGTGATGGACCTAACAAGTCGGTTGCACGGTCGCCGGGTGGCGCTGCTCGCTGGTCTAGCTCTGCTCTCGTGCTTCCAGTTCGAGCTGCAGGCTCGCACTGCCCAGATAGACATGCTGGTCACGCTGTGGATCACTCTGGGTGCCTACGGGCTAATGCGACATGCGCTGCTCGGCCCAGCGAGGGGGTGGTGGTATCTGGGCTGTGCCTCAATGGGACTTGGCATCATCACCAAGGGTGTCGGCTTCTTGCCACTGCTGATGCTGCCTGCATGGGCACTGCTGGCCTGGCGCGACCAGGCCACGCCGCTGCGCCTGAAGGAACTTGGGTTTGGCCTAGCACTGATTATTGGGGTCGCGGGCCTATGGGCGATTCCGATGGCGCTGATCACCACCTTCAGTGATGAACCGGGGCTAACCGCGTATCGCGATAACATTCTATTCAAGCAAACCGGCAAGCGCTTAGCTAGCGCCTGGCATCATGTCAAACCCTGGCATTACTACATTGTCTCGGTACTGCCCTGGGTCTGGCTGCCGCTGATATTGGGGCTGCCCTGGCTAGTACCGTCCTGGTGGCATCGCGCCTGCCGCGTTGATGCCCGAGTAATGCTGCCACTCAGCGGCACGCTGCTGGTAGTGCTGTTCTTCTCGCTGTCGCCGGGTAAGCGCGGTGTCTATATGCTGCCAACCTCTCCGCTACTGGTGCTGGCCATGGCACCACTGCTGCCGGGCCTTTTGTGCAAGCAGGGCCTGCATTGGCTTGCCACCGGCTTACTGGCCCTACTCGGCGGCACCTTTCTCGCCGCTGGGCTACTGGGTGCCTTCGGACTGTCAGAGCTGACCGAGCTCGCCGCCAAATACAACGTCACGCCATGGGGTTGGTGGATCCTGCTGGGCGTCACGGCGGCAGGGCTGCTCTTTTGGCTGCGGCCACGCCGCGGCATGCTAGGGCTGACCGTCTGGCTGGCGGTGTTTTGGGTACTATGGTCGACCTTGGGCTATCAGCAGCTTAACTCAACCCGTTCGCCGCAAAGGATGATGCAGGAGGTGGTATCGCTGACCGGACCAAACGCCTGGCTGGCCCTACCCGACTTCGGTGAAGAGTTCGTGCTCCAGGCCCGTCAGCCCATCGTGCACTTTGGCTATCACACGAAGGGAGAGGCGGAGCTGCTACGCGCCTTCGCTTGGCTGCAGGAGGCACCAAACCAGCGCTGGATGCTGGTCGATCAGCGCAAGGAGTCAAGCCTCGCCTGTGCCGATCTCAGCAAGGCACTCTACCTTGGTCACCAGAACAGCCATTACTGGTGGCTTATCCCAGGCAGCGCCTTCACCGCCTGCGAAGGGGATGTCACCGCTGCGCCGCTCTTTGTGGCACCGACCACGCTTGACGGCTCCGTCATGGCAGGGCTATACCAAAACATTCCCAATGAACAAGATGATGCGTCCGAAGTGCTCGAAGAGGAACGCTAATGAAGGTGCTGGTTACAGGTAATGCAGGCTTTATCGGCTTCCATGTGGCGCGGGCTCTTCTTAAACGTGGCGATAGCGTAGTAGGCTTCGACAGCGTCAATGACTACTACGATCCAAATCTCAAGGAGGCCCGACTCGCGGCGCTGGAAACCGTCGCCGCTGAAAGCACCGGGAGCTATTATTTTGTGCGCGATAGCCTGGCGAATATCGAGGCGGTAGATCACTGTTTCACTGAACATGTCTTCGACCGGGTCATCCATCTAGCCGCCCAGCCCGGAGTTCGACACTCTATAGAGGCACCGTTGGCTTACATCGAGAGCAATATTACCGCTTTCTGCGTGCTCCTTGAGGCTTGTCGACGCCAGAAGGTCGCTCACCTCACCTATGCCAGCACCAGCAGTGTATATGGGGCTAACACACATATGCCCTGCATTGAGGATCATGACGTCAGTCATCCGCTGCAGCTCTACGCCGCCACCAAGCGTGCAAACGAGTTGATGGCCCACAGCTACAGTCATCTTTACCAGATTCCGACCACAGGCCTGCGTTTCTTCTCCGTCTACGGGCCCTGGGGTCGACCTGACATGGCACTATTCAAGTTCACTCGCAACATCCTGGCTGGGCAGCCAATCCAGGTATATAACCATGGTCACCATAGCCGCGATTTCACCTACATCGATGATGTCGTCGAAGGAGTGCTTCGATCTAGTGACCAGATCGCCACACCAGATGCTGCCTGGAACAGCGACGCCCCATCACCTGCGAGTAGCAATGCACCCTATCGAATCTTCAACATCGGTAATCAGACCCCGACCAGCCTTGGCGAATGTATCACCGCCATTGAGGAGATACTCGGCAAGTTGGCGATTAGAGAGCTTCTACCGCTTCAACCCGGCGATGTCTCAGATACCTTCGCCGACAGTTCGGCGCTGCACCAGGCGGTAGGTTATAGACCCTCGACTCCGGTTAAAGCAGGCATTCAAGCCTTCGTGGATTGGTACCTTCATTTCTATCCCGAATGACCTGCGTGTGCCTCCCGAACTCTTTCCGCAGCCAGATCTACAGCGCAACCCCTAAAAGCTGAACATACCGCCGCGCTGGCGCTCCGCATCGGAGCCAGCATCTTCGATGAGCTGGATGGTCAGCGAAGGCGTGCCGCTACTGGATGTAAAAGAGGTGCTTGGGCACTCCACTGTGAAGATGACAGAGAAGTACGCTCACCTGGCGTCGCACCGTGCAAGAGATGCAGTTAACCGGCTAGGGAATCGCACAACAGGCAGCACACCGGCAGATGTTGCGAAACAGCGCCAGACACATTATGGACACAGTGAAAAACCAGTGCAGTTAATTGAAGGCTTGCTTGGCAGGACACGCCGAGCTTAGAAACGAAAAAACCCCTGACGAATCAGGGGTTTTAAAGTCGAGGTGGCGGAGGGACAGGGATTCGAACCCTGGGTAGGTTATTCACCTACGCCGGTTTTCAAGACCGGTGCATTCAACCGCTCTGCCATCCCTCCGGCTTACGGGTGCATATACTAGCAGCTTTTCTTTTTAAGTCAACACCTTTTAGTACAAACGTAACCCGACGCGGGTAATATTTCCGCCTTCCATATCACTGACCACCCAATGAATACCATGCCAGTCGACGTCATCACCGATGACAGGATGACCACCTACGCGCAGAGCAATGAATTCAGCCAGTGTCATGTTCTGCTCACCTGGGCTTAACGTGAGACCATAGGCTTGGGCGATATCCTGCATTTGCGCGCTGCCGTCCAAGGTAAAGGTACCGAAGAAAGCTCGTTCCTGCTTAAGCTTGGCGTCACCATTGAATAGCCGGTTCAGGGAGTACAGGTCTTCTGAACGGCCAATAACGCAGATAACGTCTCCAAGCTTGAGCCTCGTGCTGCCCTTGGGGTGCAGCATGGTGTGATTACGGAACAACGCGGAAATAAGCGCCCCTGATGGAAAACGCAGTAGCCGAATGGGCACGTCTTCTAAATCCTGGTTCTCTACTCCGTATACGAACAGCTCAAAGTCGTTTTCTGGCAGAATCCCCAACGGGCCGCGTCGGTTGGGTACGGTGCCAACCGGCACTTCTACCCTTAACCACTTCGCCATGAGCGTTAGCGAGCCGCCTTGAATCAGCAGCGACATTAATACCACCGCGAAGGCGACGTTGAAGTAGAGCGAGGCGTTTTCGACGCCACCAATCACCGGGAAGATAGCCAATACGATCGGTACCGCCCCTCTTAAACCAACCCAGGCAATAAAGAAGGTTTCCCGCCAACGAAATTTGAAAAACGGCTTGATGGTTATCAGCACAGCCAGGGGGCGGGCGATAAAAATAAGCGCCAGCGCCACTAACCCAGCGGGCAGTGCGACGTCCCAAAGCTCGCTAGGCGTGACGAGTAGACCTAGCACCAAGAAGAGTCCGATTTGGCTGAGCCACGCCAAGCCATCGTGAACAGGGAGAATAAAATTTAGATGGCGTCCTGGTTGGTTGCCAATCATCAAACCGGCAAGGTAGATCGCCAAGAAGCCGCTACCCCCTAGTACGCTGGTCAAGCCGAACACGCTGAAACCCATTGCTAATGCCAGCATCGCATAAAGGCCCGGCGCCAAATCCAGCCAACGCAGCAGTTTTGCACTTAGCCAGCCGCCACCAAGGCCAACAATTAAACCAATACCAAACTGAGAAATGAAAAACAGCAGTGTTTCTGCAGGGCCACCAATATCACCGACCAATAGTTCGACGAGCATCAAGGTTAGGAAAATGGCCATCGGGTCGTTGGTGCCTGATTCTATTTCAAGCGTGGCGCCCACCCGCTCGTTGAGATTAACGCCCCGTCCGCTAAGCATAGAGAAAACCGCCGCGGCATCGGTAGAGCCCACAATGGCACCGACTAGCAGGCCCTGCACAATAGTGAGGTCAAAAATCCACATGGCGATCACACCAACGATAGCGCTGGTGATAAAGACCCCGAAGGTCGCTAGGGAGAGCGCGGGCTTAAAACCAACCCGGAAGGTTTTAAGGCGGGTGCGTAAACCACCGTCTAGCAATATCATGGCGAGCGCGAGATGGCCGATTGCAAAAGCCATGGAGTAGTCATCAAACACAACGCCTAAAACGCCCTCTTCACCTGCTAGCATGCCTAGCCCAAGGAAGATCAACAGCAGCGGAACACCCATCATTGACGATAAACGGCTGGCCAAAATGCTGAGTGCCATCAGCGAACCGCCTACCAAAAAGAACATATAAATTGCGTCCATGACTCTCCGTCTCTACACCAATACATCGCTATTATTACATGTAACCGTTGAATTTACTGTGCCTTCTCCGTGCGCTCTTGTGGCTAAAGGGCTAGTCAGAAGCTTTCCTGGGCGGCTACACTTTGCCGTTACAACATTTGGAGTTACTGACTATGTTGCGTTGCCTATCACGCTATTGGCACCCTGTCCGGCTAAGTCTATTCATTACCTTATTGTTTTTAAGTTCAGCCAGTTACGCAAATGAAGAGAGTACAGAAAGCACCCAAGAAGCAGCCCCACTAACGCTTGATACCGATGTTGAGGTGCCTGATGCATTATGGCGTCCTGCGGAAAGCGTCAGCGAAGACGAAGTCCCCACCATGGCACTCACGCCGGCACCGCCTCTTGAACCACCGCCGGTTAAACGCGTGACGCTGATGCTGGACTGGTATTTGAGCCCCCAGCACGCAGCCTTAGTAATTGCTCAGGAACGTGGCCTATATGCGGCCCAGGGTCTTGAAGTAGAGCTACAGACCCCCGCCGATCCTTCTATTGCGATCAAGCTGCTAACCGCAGGCGAAGTCGATTTGGCATTAACCCGCCAGCCATTGCTTCACCTACATGCCCACAGAGGCGCACCGATCACTCGAATTGCAACCTTGATCGAAACCTCATTAACGGCAGTGGTGGTGATGGGTGATGAGCAACCTGAAACAGAAAACACTCTGGCAGGGCTACATTACGGTTATACCACTGATGAAGGCCGCGACCTCAGTATTCCTCGCTTACTGCCTCGCTCTGTGCAGCAAACCGATGATTTTACCCCCCCACTCAACTTACACTTCGACCCGATTCGAGCCATGAGAGAAGGTCAAATCGATGCCGTGGCCGATGGCTTTTACCACTACCTTCCTCAGCAGTTGGCGACAGAAGGTATTAACACCCACATCATTCGTTTCGATGAATTAGATATACCTCGTATTGACGGCTTGGTGGTATTGGCCAATAGCGACACCCTTGTTCGCCGTGCCGATACCTGGTCTCGCTTTGTGCTTGCCCTTGAACAGGCAAGTCACTGGATCATCGATAATCCCGACGCTGCCTGGGAACTGATGATTAGCGCTTACCCTGTGGTCGATAACGACATAAATGCCGCTGCGTGGGAAGATATTCTGCGCCGGATGGCGCTAAACCCATCGGCCTTGGACAGCCACCGTTACGCAGCATTTGAAACATTTTTACAGCAAACGGGGGTTACTAGCGCTCAATTACCCGTATCGCGTTTAGCGGTAGATCCTCACGCCTTATAGCCCTTCAACCCTTATTGCTCTTCAATTTCCAGCATGGCGCCGCATGAGCGAAACAACTTTAATTTTTGTCGATGTTGAGACCACGGGCACTCGCGCAACGCGTGATCGAATTACTGAAATAGCCGCTCTTAAAGTCATCAACGGCAAAGTAAGTGACCGCTGGTCGAGCTTAATTTACCCAGAGTGCAAAGTACCCGCTCAAATTACTCAGCTCACAGGGATTCATGACGACATGCTCAGCGACGCCCCCCGCTTTGGGCAGATAGCTGAGTCACTTCGTGAGTGGCTGGGTGACGGCCAGCTCGTGGCGCACAATGCACGCTTTGACTATGGTTTCTTACGCAACGAGTTTAGGCGCGCCGGGCAGGATTACAGAGCGTCCTTGATATGCACACTGCGTTTATCTCGCCGTATTGCCCCTCAGAAGCGTCAGCACAACCTCAACGCCCTGCTTAGCCACTACGGCATCACAGCTGTCCGCCGCCACCGTGCTGGCGACGATGTGGAAGCACTCTGGGCCCTATGGCAAGCGTGGCAAATTGAGCATAGCTATGAAGTGTGGCAGAGCCTATTGGGTGATGAGCGCCGCCATCGGACGCTGCCCGCCCATCTTGATAGCGCTCAACTCGAAGGGTTACCTAACAGCCCTGGCGTTTATCTGTTTTACGGCCACAACCAGTTGCCTTTGTATGTCGGTAAAAGCATTAACTTGCGGAGCCGTGTATTAGGCCATTTTCAGCGCGACCACCAAGATGACAAAGAGATGCGCCTAGCCCAGCAAGTTCAACATATTGATTGGGAAGAGACCGCGGGTGATTTAGGCGCCCAATTACGCGAAGCACAGCTGGTTAAAACGCTGATGCCGATCATGAACCGGCAGCTACGCAAACAGCGTAAGTTGACTACTTGGCACTGGGAGGAGCAAGCCTGTCGCCCTGAACTTCTCGACGGCAACGCCTTGGACCAACCTCTAGGCGGCACACTGTATGGATTATTTCGTAATGCCCGCGAGGCCAAGAATGCGCTTCGAAGTATTGCCGAGGAGCAGCAGCTCTGCCCGCGGGTGTTGGGGCTTGAAAAAGGTAAGGGGCGCTGTTTTGCCAATCAGATAGGCAAGTGCCGCGGGGCATGTAATGGCCAGGAGTCGCTAACAGAGCATACCCAGCGGGCTCAGGCGGCGCTTACGCAGTTACAGGTGAATGTTTGGCCATGGCCGGGCAGCATTGCTATTGAGGAGCATTCAGCGAGCGCTAAAGCACCTGCATGGCATGTGGTTCGTCAATGGTGCTATCTAGGCAGTGCATCAAGTCTTGAAAAAGCACAAAAGCTTGCAGATACACCTGCAAGCTTTGACGTGGATAGCTATCGCATACTGAACCGTTTTTTACGTTACCCGTCACAGCATGGTCTAACAGTGACACCGCTCTGAAAGTAAAGCTTTACTGCCCATCTATGAACGCCATGACCGCTTGCTGGAAAGCTTCTGGTTGATCGGCATGTAGCCAGTGACCGGCATTTTTAAGCGTTACCACTCGGGCGCGGGGCAGCACTTCACGGAGCGTAGGTAACATGTCGTCGGCTACGTAATGAGAATCACCGCCGCGCAGCACCAGCGAAGGCCCTTCGTAAGGCTGCTTGCCATCCGGCACGTCGATGATATTGCTATAACCTCGCTTAATCTCATCTAATCCTACTCTTAGCACCATCACATTATCGTCATTGCGCACAAGGTTGGTAGCCAAAAACAGCCGCGTGGGCCTGGAATCGACATGCTCTCCAAGTAACTCATCGGCTTCGCGGCGATTTTTGGGCTGCCCTTCCCGCACATTGTCTAACGCGGCAAAGACATCGTCATGACCGTGCTCATAAGCCACTGGAGCAATATCGGCCACCACCAACGACGCCACCCGCTCAGGCGCCAAACGGGCCAAACTGATCGCAACTTTGCCCCCCATGGAGTGGCCCAGCACATGAGCGCGCTCGATCGAGAGCTTATCGAGTAGCGCGATAACGTCACCGACCATAGTGGTGTAACGCATTCCCTCCACATGGGGCGAGCGGCCATGGTTGCGCAGGTCTAATGCAATCACACGGCGAGTGCGCTGCCACACTTTTAAATGTGAACGCCAATTATCGGCACTACCTAGCAAGCCGTGGATCACCACTAGCGGTGTGGTATCCGCTGCGGCTTCTTCAGCGGGCAGATCGATAAAATGGAGATCAACGTTGGCAACGTTAGTCATGCTTGCTCCTAAACCTTAGCGGTTACGGTGGTATTAACGCGGTTAAGCAGTGCGTGGAGTGGCATCCACTTGACCTGTCCAGACAACCAAGCGGCGCGTTAGCCAGGCAAGTAACAAGCCATACAGCGGCAGGAAAAACAGCAGGCTGATGGCTAACTTAATCGCATAGTCGACGGCTGCAATTTCTATCCAATTGGCGGCCATAAACGGGTCTGGGCTGTTATAGAACGCCGCCGAGAAGAATGCAAAAGTGTCGGCTAGATTACCCAGCACCGTCGAGCAAACGGGAGCCACCCACCATGCCCATTGGCGTAAACGGTCAAACACCTGAACATCCAGCAATTGGCCAATCACATAAGCCAGAAAGCTTGCGAGCGCGATTCGGGCAACAAAAAGGTTCCATTCAGTTAACGCCCCAACCCCAGCAAAGCTACCGCGGGGAAACACGACTGATACCACGTAGGAAACCAGCAGCGCGGGCATCATAACGCGCAGAATAATCGATCGAGCCGGCCCTTTACCAAACAAACGTACCGTTAGATCAGTGGCTAGAAAGATGAACGGAAAGCTAAACGCGCCCCAAGTGGTATGAAAACCAAACAGCGTAAACGGCAGCTGAACTAAATAGTTACTGGCGGCAATAATGCCAATATGAAAAGCCACCATGACCATTAGGCAACGGTGGTGCTGAGTATCACTCAATACAAACATGCAGATAGACCTTTTTTTGATAGATAAGAGGGGTTAGGGAACCCTCGGGGAGTAAGTGCAGCTAGTAAATCAACGTTGATAAGACGAGCACTATTCAGGGCAGAACATTATACGGCTTCTGCGAGGTATTAAAAGTCGGGTAATGAAAGCTGCCCTAACTGTCGGTGGCTGGAAAGCGGCCGTCTACTAACACCTACTTGAAGCTAGCAATCGGATCAATGGGTTCACGAACCCGCCCACTCAGGCACCGCTGAGTGGGTAGCCACCTCCACAGTAGGAAGCGGCTCATATGTCGCTATCTTTATTGTCATGGAGTGATAGAAGGATTGTTGACACTGCAGGGAGTAAATAGTCAATTCATCCTCATGCTAGGGGCGGAAGACCCGCCTAAACAGTAGTGAAACCAGCCCCATTGTCGACAAGCGAGCAAACTATTGCCTACCATTGATTAATCGTTAAACAGCAGCTTGGACAAAACTCGCTAAATTACTGATCATTAAACAACTTGGTCCTCGCGACGCGACGATGCCTCGACAACGTAAACGCCTCTAAAACAATGCTTATAAAACGCTGATGTAACAGTGTAGGCAAGGAGATCATTATGTCTGCTTCTACAAGCGCCGCTACACGCCTGCTTGAACATAACTGTCGCGCTATTGAGGCGGGAACCAACCTGCTAAAAGCGCTGGCCAATGAAAAACGACTGCAAATACTCTGTCTGCTTGCCGAAAAAGAGCTGTCGGTGACGCAAATTAATCAACAACTTGCGTTAAGTCAGTCAGCTCTTTCCCAGCACCTTGCCATATTGAGACGTGACGGGCTTGTCGATACCCGACGAGAGTCACAAACGATCTATTATTCTCTGAGCAGTGAAAGTGCCAAGGCAGTGATCGATACCTTGGCACATCATTACGCCGCATAAACGGCCCTTTAGAGACCCAGCGTAAAACTCAGCGCCGCTGCCACCCAGCGGCGTCGATTAGACCAAGCGCCTTAAGTGCAGCTTTTTCGACACCTGCCGACACTGCCAAACCAAGCTTTCGACTGACGGTTTTGGGTGCCTCAAGCTTGACAGTGAATACGTGAGCCTCTGCCATACGTTCAACCAGATAGGCTTCGCTGGTACCCACACTGTCAATAAGCCGTTGGGGCAAGGCTTCACTGCCGTACCAAATTTCCCCGGTGGAAATCGTATCCATATCCATGGCGGGACGGCGCTCAGCCACATAGCTTTTAAATAGGTGATGGGTGTTCTCTAAGTCTTCTAGAAACTTTGCTTTCCCTTCTTCAGTGTTTTCACCCAACACTGTCAAGGTGCGCTTGTATTTACCGGCGGTCAGTAGCTCAACGTCAATATCGTGGCGTTTAAGCAAACGATGGATATTAGGCACTTGCGCCACCACGCCAATAGAACCAATGACCGCAAAAGGCGCAGCCTTGATGTGCTGCGCGGAACAGGCCATCAGGTAGCCACCACTCGCCGCTACTTTATCAATACAGACTGTTGTGGTTAATCCTGCCGTGCGTAGGCGGTCTAACTCAGCGGCAGCCAACCCATAAGCATGCACCAGACCACCTGCGGACTCTAGCCGTACCACTACCTCGTCGTTTTGGGTAGCAACATCAATAATCGCTGACACCTCTTGCGCGAAGTGCTCGGTTTGCGATGCTTTCAGGTCACCATGAAAATCAAGCACCCATACTCGCGGTGGTTGGGCCGTTTCTTGATGCCCCTTGGGTACCTTTTGACGTTTTTTATCCTCGCTACGGAATGCTTTCAGTAGTTTTTTGCGAGCACTTGGCAGCGTAGCGGCTAGCCGCAAACGGCGGCCACGGCGACGGCGCTGGTCATTGAGCGGCTCAATACAAAGCTTCAAGTCGCTCCCTTTGTCTTGTTTCGTTCGCGCTATGAGCAGCAATCCAATGCCTATTAGCGTCATAACGATAGTGGTTTGCACAACAAACATGCCTATTTCTGCTATCCAATCATTCATTGACGATCTCCATTAACAAAATTGATTCTTTTATGACGAACACTTTGCCAAAATGTTGCGGGGAGCTACCACGGCGCTTGATTGAAACGCATGTATGAAATAACCTCACCTGCCACTACGATTGTTTCTTGAGGCTATTATCGCTAGCCTTAGTCTGATTTACCTAATTGAGAGATATATTATGTCCAACAATACCCTTGAGAAGCTGAAAGCGCGTTTCAACCCCGAAGCGGCCGAGGGCATGAATGAAGTTTTCCAATTCCATTTCTCGGATGCGGGCAGCTACTACTTGAACATCAAAGATGGCACGTTGGATGTACAAGAAGGTGAGCACGATGATCCTTCCGTCAGCTTAAGTCTGACGACAGATACCCTTAAAGGGATTATGAGCGGCGATATCAATGGCATGACGGCGTTCATGACCGGCAAGCTTAAAGCGACCGGCAATGTCATGCTGGCCACTAAGCTGACAAGCTTATTTCCCAGCGAATAATCGCCCTACCTGCACCCTGCCGTTTATTCGCGCCAGCGTGCCAAATGGGTTTCGATCAATTCGCGTGAAATCGAGTAAGGCGGCGGTAGAGATGGAAGCTGGCGAGGCGAAAACCACGCAGCATCGCTAATCTCTACCCCATCAATGCGAATACGACGAGTCGTTGCTTCGGCAAAGTAACCAAACATTAGTGAGTGTGGGAATGGCCATGCTTGGCTCTGGTAGTAACGCAGTTGGTCAATATGCACGCCCACTTCTTCAAACACCTCCCGATGCACTGCCTCTTCCGCAGATTCTCCCGGCTCGATAAACCCAGCCAACGTTGAGTAACGACCTGGCGGAAAACGTGGACTTCGCGCCAACAGCATCGCTTCCCCACTGGTCACTAGGGTAATAATGCAAGGTGAAATTCGGGGGTAATTGCGGTGCCCGCAAGCGTGACAGTGCATGGCAAATTCTGAAGTAAGCTTGGTGGCTGGTGCACCACAGCGCCCGCAGAAGCGGTGGTTTTCTAACCATGCACCCACCTGAAGCGCCGTAGAGAGCAGACTAAACCAAGCGGTGGAAAGCTCGCTCATCCATTGTCGACCGTCAATCCAGCCACTTCCAGCCTGAGGCTCAACCAGCAGTGCTACCGGCTCATCATCCCAGTAACACAGTGGCTGCATCTGCTCTGTCCAAGGCTGATAAGGCTGCAGCGGGGTTAGCTCGCCACTGCCGGCTAACGGGGCAGGCGCCAACATACTGCGCGAAAGACGAATTACCCGGCCGGCCGGTTCATGATGAGGAATTTCTCGCCTAAGCATCGCTGGACGCACCCTCAAACCACGTTAGCTGATGCGCTTCGCACTTCGCCTTATGCGCCGCTTGCTCTTGCTCGGTTGGGCGCACCACGCGCAACTGACCTGGCGTGAGCGATAGACGCTGAATCGATAGCCCTTCATTAGAGGTGTCAGCCTGCTCCTGCTCCGCTGCAGAGGCCGCATCTAACGTCAGCGCAGTTTGCCCACCGGTCATCGCCAAATAAACTTCCGCGAGGATTTCGGAGTCTAAAAGAGCGCCGTGTAAAACACGGTGGCCATTATCAATATCATAACGCTTGCACAACGCATCGAGGCTATTGCGCTGGCCTGGGTGCATGGCCCGGGCCATCGTCAAGGTATCCAACACCGCGCAGTGATCACGCACCGGCCCCAAAGCAGGGGCTTTACGCCGCTGATTGAGCATGCCCAGTTCGTGGTCAATAAACCCCACATCGAAGGGGGCGTTATGAATTACCAGCTCGGCGCCTTCAATAAAGGCCCAGAAATCGTCGGCTATTTCCGCGAACACCGGCTCATTGGCCACTCTAGCATCGTCAATCCCGTGAACGGCGACCACTTCAGCATCGATATGGCGCTCGGGGTTAATATACTGATGATAGGTGCGGCCAGTAAAACGGCGGTTAACCATCTCAATCGCGCCAATTTCTACCAAGCGATGGCCATCTTTAGGGTCGATACCCGTAGTCTCAGTATCTAGGATTACCTGGCGCATCACGCTCTCCTTTTTTGGTGCTCATCAATGGCTTCATTGGCCAGTGAGTCAGCCCGTTCGTTTCCAGGATGGCCGCTGTGCCCTTTCACCCAGTGCCATTCTACCCTGTGGCGTTGGGTCTCTTCGTGCAGCGTTTTCCATAGTTCAGCGTTCTTAACCGGTTGCTTAGCAGCCGTTTTCCAACCACGCTTTATCCAATTATGAATCCACTGTGTAATACCTTGGCGAACATATTGTGAGTCCGTCCATAACGCCACTTCACAGGCCGTATTCAACGTTCGTAAGGCCATAATAGCGGCCATTAACTCCATACGATTATTGGTGGTGTCTGCTTCGTATCCTTTTAACGTCTTTTCGTGCTCGCCGCTGGCTAGCACAACGCCCCAACCGCCAGGGCCTGGATTGCCCCGACAAGCTCCATCGGTGTACACCGTTACCCGTGGTAGATGTCCGGCAGCCTCTTTAGTCAATCTCTTAATCCTTGTTTTGATGAGCCTTTGCTTGATGAGTCTGAGCGTTAGTTGGGAGCTCTTGGTAAGGTTGGTAGTGGGCCGATGATCCTGATCGGGTGACACCTAATGAGGCGGGAGAAACGGGGGCCTCTAAGCCAAACTTCAAGCGCTGCACAGGTGCGTGACGCTGTCGGCGCTTGGCTTGAATCATGTAGCTCTCACCTAGCGGCAAGTTATGTCTGCGCCCTAACGACTCCCAATACTCACCGCACTTGGCATTCATTCGACCACGAAAACAACAATAGTCTACCCGCTCCACCTCAAAGTCGACAAACGCCAACCAGTCGCGCAAACGACTAGCAGAACGCCATGTGCCGTCCCAAGGAAACTGTCCTTGTTTTTTACGCCACTGGCGAGCCAGCCCACTTACACCAATGGGGTTAAAACCAAATAGAACCAAAATGCCATTATCGGCGGTCACCCGCGCAGCTTCCTGTAGCGTGAAATGGGCATCGGTTAAATACTCTAGCCAGTGATGAATGACCATCACATCCAAACAGCGGTCTGGTAGCGCTAGGTGCTCAGGTGGGCATATTAAGGTGTTATCACTATAGGCTAACTGACGAGTAGGCGACCAGCTTATAGAGTGAGGAATTGCAGACATGGTCATTAATGCCGGCCCCATGCTCAGTTCCAGGCTGTGGCCGCCCACCCGTGATTCCACTACCGGTCCTAAACAGGCTCGCTGCGTTTCCCATAGCGAACGGCCAGCTTCGGACTGCCAATAAGGATGGCTACTTATTAAGCGCTTAGCGAGTGTCTTGGCCGTGGTCGAATTTGACATGAACAGCGCTTCCCTCCACAGTAACTGCTTTTGAACGCCTTGGTTACACCGATTCAGTGCTACTTTCTTAAGATCGAGTTTATGATCAAGAAGCAGCGCTATATTTAGCGTTTTGACGCATATTGGTTACTGAATTTTGTATTTTCGAAATCTAAAGGATCTCGCCGATGATGAGCGTGACACCGATCCCTGCCCTTAGCGACAACTATATTTGGCTATTAAGACAAGATAACAGCCAAAGCGTTTGTGTGGTGGATCCAGGTGAAGCGGCCCCCGTGATCGAGCTTCTTGAACGTGAGTCGCTAACCCTCGAAAGCATTCTGATCACACATCACCATCATGATCATACCGGTGGTTTAGCGGAATTAATTAAACGCTATTCGCCATATGTCATTGGCCCAGCCAATCCCAATATTAAAGGGATTGATAAAACGGTTGGCGACGGAGACGAAGTCCGCATCATGGGCCGTTTATTTGATGTCATCGCGACACCTGGCCATACGCTGGATCATATCAGCTACTTTACTTCGGGTATTCCGGCGCTCCTTTTTTGCGGCGACACTCTTTTTTGCGCTGGTTGTGGCCGTTTATTCGAAGGCACTCCAGAACAGATGTTTGCCTCATTGAACAAATTTACGGAACTACCTGAAGATACACTGGTCTTTGCAGCCCATGAGTATACGCAGGCAAACCTTACGTTTGCCCGTGCTGCGGACCCTGAAAACGAAGACGTTAAACACGCCTTGCAGGAGTGTGAAAAGGCGCGGGCATTGGATCGCCCCACCTTACCCAGCACGATAGGACGCGAGCTGAAAATTAATCCCTACCTTCGCGTGGGCACTGATAGCGTGCGCCAAGCGGCAGGTACTCAGGGTGTTAATGACAATGATCTCGCTACGTTCACCACTCTACGCGAGTGGAAGAACCGTTTCTAAGAACGCTATCGAAACCAAACGAATGCAACTATGACCTATCGAACGATTCGCCAGCGCTTAATGCTGAGCGCTGGCAGTACCGTAATTATGGGCCTAATGTTAGCCGCTGCGGCAAGTTCTCAAGCCTATGAATACACCCCGGGATCGACAAATGCAGCCACCGCCTCATCGAGTGCTGCATCTAACCTGTCGTCAAGCGATACCACGCCCTACCCTACACCTTTCCAAACCCATTTTTGGGAGGCGCTAGAGCTTGAACCCCAGGATGCCTGGACTACCTTACGTAAAAGCTTTCAGTGGCAAGAAAAATCGTTGCCAGCGGAAGCGCAGGCACGGGTGGATGAATGGATTGAACACTACCGTTCGAGCCCGGAAAACATTGTCACAATTACTGAACGCGCGACTCCCTGGCTTGCCTGGATTACCCAGCAAGTGAGTGAGCGTGGGTTGCCTGGTGAAGTGGCCTTAATACCGTTCGTGGAAAGCTCTTTCGATCCCGGGGCGCGTAGCCACCGCGGTGCCGCTGGCCTATGGCAGTTCATGCCAGGCACGGGTGACGCATTGGGCTTGGTGCGTAACGGTAGTTATGACGGCCGCTTAGATGTAGTGACATCGACCGGCGCGGCGCTGGACTACCTGGAAATGCAGGCAGACCAGTGGTACGAAGGTGACCTTATGCTTTCGTTAGCCGCCTACAACGCCGGCGCGGGTACGGTTAATAACGCCCAGCGTCGTGCGCAAGGGCAAGGCCTGAGTGGCGATTACTGGGATCTCTCACTGCCCTACGAAACCATGCAGTATGTTCCTAAGCTGAAAGCGATCGCCACTATCATCAACGACCCTGAGAAGTACGGCGTTCGTTTACCTGAAATCCATGTCGATCCTGCCTTCGCTAAAGTGCAATTAGCTCATGCGGTTAGCTTGTCAGAAGCGTCACAACTGCTGGATGTCAGCCAGAGAGCATTAGCCGAATTAAACCCCGGCTTGCTCAATGGCAGTATTGATCCGCGCAGCGCGCAAACACTGCTAGTCCCGGAAGAGGTTGACACTCAGGTATTGGCTCAGCTTTCTCGTGGTAACGTTCCAACGATCGCGCAGTCCAACAGCAATGACACTCACCGAGTGGAAAGAGGCGACAGTCTCTCAGCGATTGCCGCTCGTTATAATATTGACCAGCAAGATCTAATCCGCTGGAATGCAATTGACCGCCCCAGCGCTTTACAACCGGGCCAACTCCTGACACTTTCAGGGCGTTGAAACCGGGTTAAATAGTTGGCTTTGTTCACATGGGATGTCACCAATGCCGCGTGGTCTGTTTTTGGCGAAATCGCTTCTGCTCATCTGTGGCTTGCTTATCCACGTACCGTTACTGGCCACAGAAGTAACCGCCAGTGTCGATTCACCAATCAGCGCTTCAAGCGGCAATGTTGTCGGTGATTTACATACTGACGCTAACAACGTGGTACCTGTTGAGACCGTTCACGGGCTATCGCTTTACGATAGCCCCGAGTTACCCGCTGATTTCCCCTACTTCCCACATGTAAACCCGCAAGCCCCCAAGGGCGGTACCATCACCCATACTGCCGTGGGGGGCAGTTTCGATTCTACCAATCCCTTTATTATTCGCGGCACGCCTGCTACCGGCGTTTCGCAAATTTACGATACCCTCATGGCCAGCAACCCGAATGAGCCGTTTAGCCTTTATGGATTGCTAGCTGAGGGGGTACGCCTCGATCCTGACCGGCATTGGATCGAATTTGACCTGCGTCCAGAAGCACGCTTTCAAGACGGCGAGCCCGTCACTGCTTATGATGTGGTGTTTTCGCTGAACCTGCTACGTGAAGAAGGCAACCCGTTTTACGCCAGCTACTACGCTGGCGTTGACGAAGCCATTGCCCTAAACGAGCATCAGGTACGCTTTACCTTTAGCGATACTGACTCCAGAGAGCTGCCGTTAATCGTTGCTCAACTGCCCATACTGCCGCGCCACTACTGGGAACCGCGTGAATTCACCTCACCCACGCTAGCTGCGCATCCTGGCTCTGGTCCTTACCGGATTAGCGAAGTAGATCCAGGCCGGCGCATTGTTTATCAGCGCGATGAAGATTACTGGGGGAAAGACCTGCCGGTTAACGTTGGTCGCTACAACATTGATCGGATTGTGTATGACTACTACCGGGATCGAGATATTGCCTGGGAAGCGTTTAAAGCGGGCCTGACGGATTTTCGTATTGATGCCCGCGCTGCCACCTGGGCAATTGGCTACGACTTCCCAGCCTATGAAGAGGGCTTGGTGAAGCGGTTGACAGTGCCCGACGTGAATCCTTCCATGATGCAGGCATTCGTCTTCAACCTGCGTAAAGAGAAGTTCCAAGACCCTCGAGTGCGAGAGGCGTTGAGCCTCACCTTCGATTTTCCTTGGCTCAATACCAATATTTTCTACGATACCTACCGACGTACCGAGAGTTTTTTTCAAAATTCTGAAATGGAGGCAACCGGCTTACCTTCAGATGCAGAACTGGCGCTCCTGGAGCCTTACCGAGAGGAGTTGATAGCTTCCCATGGCTCTGACCGTATCTTCACTGAGCCGTTGCCTATCAATGAACCCACGGAACTGCGGGAACGATTGCGTAAAGCGCTTGGCCTTCTTCGTGAGGCTGGGTATCGCGTTGAAGACGGCATTCTGGTGAATCAAGCAACCGGACAACCCTTAAGCCTGGAGGTTTTACTCTACGACTCCGGCCTTGAGCGTGTGGTCCAACCCATGCTGCGCAATATGGCTCGGCTGGGCGTTCAAACCTCACTGCGCATCGTTGATATCAATCAGTTTTTAAATCGGCAGCGCAATTACGACTATGACATAGTGATTAGTCATTTCCCTCAGTCCAATAATCCAGGAAATGAGCAGCGCGACTTCTGGACCAGTGCCGCTGCGGAGGCGCCACAAAGCCGTAACCGCATGGCACTCGCCCACCCGGCTGTGGATGCACTGGTGGAAACGTTAATTCGGGCCGATGGCCGCGAAGAGCTCGATACCGCGGCCAAGGCACTGGATCGGGTCTTGCGCTGGGGGTTTTATGTCATTCCCCATTACCACTCAGGGGAAACTCGCATAGCGATATGGGATAAATTTGGCTATCCCGAACCTTTTCCAAAGTACGCTATGGATATGGATGCGTGGTGGGTAGATACCGACCGTGAAGCAGAACTACAGCTCCGCCGCTGATTGGTAGTATCTACGACATATTCGCAACGGTTTATTCTCAACGGCTTAATCTAAAAGAACCATGGAGTGCTCTGTGGCACGCTATACCCTACGCCGATTGCTGCTAATGATTCCGACTCTTTTCGGCATCATGCTACTTAATTTCATGATTGTTCAGGCGGCCCCAGGTGGGCCTATTGACCAAATGTTGGCACGCTTCGAAGGCGCAGATGCCATGGCCAGCACCCGATTGGATATGGGCGGTGCCGATGTGCGCGTAAGCGATGATTCCCGAGGTGCCAGGGGCATTGATCCACGCTTTATCGAGCAACTCGAGCAGCAGTTTGGTTTTGACAAGCCAGCCCACGAACGCTTTATCGGCATGATGGCGGACTATCTCACTCTGGATTTTGGCACTAGCTTTTTCCGAGACCGACCGGTGACCGAGCTCATGATTGAGCGCCTACCGGTTTCCATATCACTGGGACTTTGGACCACCCTGCTAGTCTATTTAATCTCGATTCCCCTGGGTATCAAAAAGGCCCTGCGCCACGGCTCACGGTTCGATGTCTGGTCTTCGGGTTTGGTAATTGTTGGCTACGCCATTCCTGGTTTTTTGTTTGCGATTTTGCTGATCGTGCTATTTGCCGGGGGGACCTATTGGGATCTGTTTCCTTTACGCGGCTTGACCTCGCCTGACTTCGATCAGCTTTCAACATGGGGAAAGGTTAAAGACTACTTTTGGCATATTACGCTACCGGTCATCGCCGCCGCGATTGGCAGCTTTGCTACGCTCACCATGCTGACCAAAAACAGCTTTCTCGATGAAATCCATAAACAGTATGTGATTACCGCCCGGGCTAAAGGCGCCGATGAACGCCGCGTACTCTATGGCCACGTATTTCGTAATGCCATGCTGATCATTATTGCGGGCCTGCCTGCCGCCATGATTGGGATTTTCTTTACCGGCGCACTGTTAATAGAAGTCATTTTCTCCCTGGACGGATTGGGTTTGCTTGGCTTTGAGGCGGTGATGCAACGGGATTATCCAGTGATTTTCGGCACCCTGTTCCTGTATACCGTGATTGGCTTAATCCTCAAGCTGGTATCTGATTTGACCTACGTGTGGGTAGACCCGCGTATCGATTTTTCGACCCGGGAGTCATGATAATGGCGTCATTTGCACTCCGTTTATCACCAATTACCCAGCGTAGATTGGCAGCTTTTAAAGCTAATCGTCGCGCCCGTATATCGCTCTGGCTATTTGCCACGCTGTTTATCATTAGCCTGTTTGCCGAGCTAATCGCCAACGACAAGCCGATCATTATGCAGTACGACGGCCAATGGTATGTACCAATGCTAGTGGACTACCCAGAAACCCAATTTGACGGCTTTCTTCCTACGCGTACCGATTACTTAGACCCGTTTATCCAACAGCAAATTAGTGATCATGGTTGGGCTCTCTGGCCAGCGATCCCCTACTCCTACCAAACCCTCGATATGAATATGACTCGCCCTTCCCCAGCACCACCGGATCGACGTCACTGGCTTGGCACGGATGATCAAGGGCGTGATGTATTGGCCCGGGTCATTTATGGTTTCCGACTCTCTGTTGCGTTTGCTCTTGTGCTAACCGCAGGGTCGTTGATCATTGGCGTTGTCATAGGCGGTGTGCAGGGTTATTTTGGCGGCAAAGTGGATTTGATCGGTCAGCGAATTACTGAAATCTGGTCAGGATTGCCGGTTCTGTTCCTGCTCATTATTTTAGCCAGCTTTGTTCAACCAGGGTTCTGGTGGTTGCTGGGCATCATGCTGCTCTTCTCATGGCTGGGCTTGGTGGATATCGTGCGTGCCGAGTTCCTACGCGCGCGCAACTTGGAGTATGTGCGTGCGGCCAAAGCGATGGGCTTGCCGTCACGGTTAATCATGTGGCGACACGTGCTGCCCAATGCCATGGTCGCCACGCTGACGTTTATTCCATTTCTCTTTACCGGCGCCATTGGCACACTCACTGCGCTGGACTTTCTCGGTTTTGGGCTACCCCCGGGCGCTCCCTCCCTGGGTGAGCTGGCAGCCCAGGGCAAAAACAATCTGCACGCACCTTGGCTGGGCATCACGGCTTTTATGACGCTGGCAATCATGCTGTCGCTACTGGTCTTTATTGGCGAAGGGCTACGCGATGCCTTTGACCCTCGTCACGTACAGCAGCGCCAAATCGGCACAGCTCAGGAGGTCACCCATGCCTAACCCACTTCTGCGCATTGAAAACCTCAATATCGCCTTTGGGGAGACCCCGGTTGTGCACGCCCTTTCGCTGACTATCAATGCGGGTGAAACGCTGGCGATTGTCGGTGAGTCGGGGTCGGGCAAATCAGTCTCGGCACTGGGCATGGTCAATTTGCTACCGAGTAATGCTTCTATCCAGGGCGAACGATGGCTGGGAGATACCAACCTTGCTAGCTTAACGGAAGCGCAGTGGAACGGCGTGCGCGGGAATCGTGTTGGCTTTATCTTCCAGGAACCGATGACCTCGCTGAACCCATTACATCGCGTTGGTAAGCAGATTGGTGAGACACTTCGCTTGCATCAGGGCCTGCGCGGCCACGCGGCGCGTAAGCGCAGCAAAGAGCTGTTGGAACAAGTGAAACTGCCGCGTGCCGATGAGTTACTGGAGGCTTGGCCCCATCAGCTTTCAGGAGGTCAGCGTCAGCGGGTGATGATTGCCATGGCAATTGCCAACAATCCCTCACTGCTCATTGCCGATGAACCCACCACAGCGCTGGACGTCACCGTACAGCAAGAGATTCTCGCCTTGCTGCGTGAGCTCCGCGATCACCATGGCATGGGCATGCTGTTTATCAGCCATGACTTAAATCTGGTGCGACGTCATGCAGATCGCATTTGCGTGATGTACCAGGGGGACATCCAAGAAATCGGCCCGGTAGAGCAAGTCTTTCAGCAACCGCAAAGCGATTACACTAAAGCGCTACTCGCTGCTGAGCCGGAAGGTAGACCCCAGGCCATAGTAAAAGCCCCGCCGCTGCTCACGGCTCGTCAGTTAAGTGTTAGCTTTAAACGGCCGAAAACGGGGCTATTCAAGCGCCAGCCCCCACCCTTTGTGGCGGTTCAACCTACCGATTTTTATATCCAACCGGGTGAGACCCTGGGCATTGTGGGTGAGTCCGGCTCGGGTAAAACCACGCTGGCATCCGCTGTCATGCGACTGGTGAGCAGCCAAGGTGACATCACTTTAGGTAGTGATCAGTTAAGCAGCCTAACCGGTGACGATTTGCGCCGCCAACGCCACCGTTTGCAGATAGTGTTTCAAGACCCCTATGGCGCGCTTTCACCGCGTATGCCGGTGTTTGATATCGTGAGCGAGGGATTGCGCTTTCATTACCCCCACCTTACAGATGAGGAAGTCACCCAGCGGGTTAATCAAACACTGCATGAAGTGGGCTTACCCAAGAGCTGCGCCGCGCGCTACCCCCATGAATTCTCCGGCGGTCAGCGCCAAAGGATTGCCGTAGCCCGAGCGATTATCTTGGAGCCGGAACTACTGGTGCTTGATGAACCCACCTCTGCGTTAGATCGCACGGTGCAGAAGCAGCTAGTGACGCTACTGCGTGATCTACAGGCCCGCCACCAACTGAGCTATCTGTTTATTAGCCACGATTTAGCCGTTATTCGCGCAATGGCGCACCGCATTATGGTGCTCAAAGATGGCGAAGTGGTCGAACAAGGCCCCTGCCTGGAAGTGCTTTCAGCACCTCAGCACGCTTATACCCAAGCGCTGATTGCCGCCGCGCATCTGGCCTCTTACAACTGACTAGGTAAAGGCTGACGATGCAATTGCAACCGTGCTGGTGGATGGCCGCTTTAACTGACGACGTTTCTATCTGATTAGCACCATAATGAGAATTGCCGAGGCAAGCCTGCAAGATAACGGTATAAAGATTTTGCCAAAAATAAAGCCGCTTCCAATGCGTGAAGCGGCAAATAGGGTGTAAAGCAGAATTCAGAAAAGCGCGATTTCTTCGGCGGTTAACTCCCGCCATTCGCCAGGAGCCAAACTTTCATCCAGAGCCAAATCCCCAATGGAACTACGGTGCAGTGAGTTCACATGGTTACCCAAGGCAGCAAACATGCGCTTCACCTGGTGATAGCGCCCTTCGGTAATCGTCAACTCAGCTTGAGTTGGCGATAGAAACCTTAGGGTGGCTGGCTGAGTCAGCGTCTCCTCGCCATCCAGCATAATGCCCTCCGCTACTTGGCCAATCGCCCACTCTGCCGCCGCCCCTTCCATGGGTTCAGCTAGCTCAGCGATATACACTTTGGCGCAGCGATGGCGAGGCGAGGTAACCCGATGCGACCAATGACCATCGTCAGTTAATAGCAGCAGTCCCGTAGTATCCACATCTAACCGCCCTACCGGCTGAAGGCGCTCGGCTTTGGGCACATCGATTAGATCGATCGCCCGTGGGTAAAGACCACGACGGGCGTTGCACTCAACGTCAACAGGCTTGTGCAGCATAATATAACGAACGCCTACCAGCGCTAGCCGTTCGCCATTTAACACCACGACATCATTATCGGTATCGATTTGAGTCGCCGACTGTTTAATTGGCTCACCGTTTAAGGTGACTTCACCATTTTTGAGCGCCCGTTTTGCAAGGCTGCGAGTCAGCGGCGAAGTTTCACTCAAAAAGCGATCAAGGCGCATCATTAACCCACTCCTGGCAGCAGCTTAAAATGGTCGGCATCTTGCCAGGCAGGGAATTTTTCACGAAAAGCATCAAGGGCAGTTTTATCCAGCTTGCCCGTCTCTATAAACGGGGTATGGGCAGGTTTATCAATTAACGCTTCGCCTTTGAAGTCGACCAATAAGGAGTCGCCGCTATAGGCAAGCCCTTTGGCATCCTCTCCAACGCGATTAACGCCAATCACATAGCTTAGGTTCTCTACCGCGCGGGCCTGTAGCAGCGTACGCCAGGGGTGACGACGCGGTGCTGGCCAATTGGCGATACACAGCAGCGCATCATACTCGAAATGCTCACCTTCTGCTGGCTGCTGGCGCATCCACACCGGAAAACGCAGGTCATAGCAAACGCTTAACAGCAGCTTAAAGCCATTGAGCTCCACCACTTTGCGCTCACTACCCATCCCGTAACGTTCGTGCTCACCGGCCATACGAAACAAGTGGCGCTTATCGTAATGGGTTAACTCTCCCTGCGGCGTCGCCCAAATCAATCGGTTATAAAATTCACCGTTCTCTTCGATCGCCACACTGCCGGTCATCACGCAGTTACGGGCCTTCGCCTGGGCCTGCAGCCAAGCAACGCTCTGGCTCTCTGCCATCGGCTGAGCCATTTCGCGGGAATTCATTGTGAAGCCAGTGGCAAACATTTCAGGCAATACAATAAGGTCCGTATCACGGCTATCCAGTTCGCCGAGTAACTGCTCAAGATGAGCGTGGTTGGCCTGAGGGTCTTCCCAACGCAAATCGCACTGCACTAGCGTGTTCCTAAGTTGACTCACTTAACACCTCCAATTCGTCAGTCTCAAGGCAACGTTTATGCTAGATTAGCATCTTTAAATAATGAGGCTGCTATGCTTCCTACTCCAACACGCGACCCTGACGCAGTCAAAGGCGTTATGTTTGGGCTAACCGCCTACACGATGTGGGGCTGTTTTCCGCTATTTTTTGCCTTGTTTGACGGTGTTCCCGCTTTTGAAATATTGATTCACCGTATTATTTGGGCATGCCTGTTTTTGGTCGGCCTGATCACTATACTGCGCCGCTGGCCACCGGTGGTCGCGGCACTTGGTGAACCTAGGCGGTTGGGGCGGGTGTTGGCCTGCGCCCTGCTGATTGCCTTTAACTGGGGCATCTATATCTATGCAGTGGAGTCCAAACAGGTATTACAGGCGAGCCTGGGCTACTTCTTAACACCGCTAGTAAACGTCGCGCTCGGCATGCTGGTGCTGCGGGAAGTGAT
Source organism: Vreelandella sp. ssv (assembly GCF_059448525.1). Classification (NCBI taxonomy): domain Bacteria; kingdom Pseudomonadati; phylum Pseudomonadota; class Gammaproteobacteria; order Oceanospirillales; family Halomonadaceae; genus Vreelandella; species Vreelandella sp. ssv. The sequence continues at coordinate 2,119,213 of NZ_CM182545.1, forward strand.
GGCTAAATTGCAGCTGGTGGCGCTGGGCTTGGCCAGTATCGCGATTGCTACGCAGTTCGTAATGCTTGGCGAGCTGCCCTGGATTAGTCTGCTATTGGCGTTAAGCTTCGGCAGTTACGGCTTGTTTCGCAAGCAGGTACCGCTGGACGGTTTATCAGGGCTGTTTGTGGAAACCCTGCTGCTATTCCCCCTCGCCCTGATCGCACTGACCTGGTTAAGCTGGAACGGCACATCACACTTTATGCAGAATACCTCAACGACGAGCCTATTGATCGCCAGCGGTGCATTGACGGCGCTACCGTTAATGGCATTTGCAGGCGCGGCTCGTCGATTGCGATTAGCGACCCTGGGGTTTTTGATGTACATCAACCCCAGCATTCAATTCCTGATCGCGTTAACCGTATTCGGCGAGCCTCTGGGCATTATCCAATTGGCGACCTTTGTGCTTATTTGGATCGGGCTCGCGCTCTACTCTTGGTCGGCGTGGCAATCACGCACGCGCTACGCGACGGCTAGTTAATGCCGGTGGAGGAGGTGAGCCAGCCCCTGAGCTTGTTTCAAGCAACGGCGTGGATGCTGTATCACGTTCAGGTTGATAACCCACCCGGAAGCCGCCCCAGTGTTTACCCTGCACATATACCGGCACCGAGAGATCATGCATGATCTCTCCGGTATCGCGCTTGTAAGTTTGTAGCAGTAATGGTTTTTCATGGGCACCACAGCGGCTACCAGTAGGGTCATCAAAAATTCGTTTGCTGCGGCAAAACTTCAAGTCGTGCGCGTACTCGCCGGTGGGTTCTCGGCTGACCGCTTGATTATGGGTCGGCACATAGCCTTTACGGTCACAGGCAATCGCGTAGCTCAAGCCCAATTGCGTCAGCAGTGGCTCCTGCAAGCTAGGCAAATGCTTGTCGGTAAAGGTATCAAAACCGGTTTTATACAGTGGCGGCTGGGTGCCGGGAATTTGTTCGTAATGGGGCTGAAACAGTTTGGTTTCTGAAAGCTCGCCGCTGGCAATCGCCTTTTCAAGCAGCTTGCCTAATTTGTCAGCGGTTAATCGTGCAGCATGATAAACCTGCTGGTGGCGTCCTTCTAAATGCTGTTGCGCCAGTTCTCCATCGACGCCTTCTGCGGCTTCCATCAATGCACGGGCCTGTTCTGCCAAGTCGTGCATATTGCGGTTGCCTTCGTCGACATCATCTTCTAACTGACGCAGGCTGTCGGCGACGGTTTGGCTATGCTGACGGGTATTCTCCATCGCATCGGCGACACGGGTAATTTCGCTCTGCACCTGATCAAATTCTTGCGTCATAGTACTGAGGCTATTGCCCACTACCTGCAGGCCTTTTGATCGCTCGCTGATACGAGCCATTAAATCCCCAATGGTGTCGACCACGGTTTGCCCACTCGCATGCATATCCTTGACGAGCTCATCAACACTCTGTGTAGCGGTGGAGGTCTTCAGTGCTAAATTGCGTACTTCACCAGCCACGACGGCAAACCCTCTGCCGTGCTCACCGGCGCGCGCCGCTTCAATAGAGGCATTAAGCGATAGCAAATGGGTCTGTTCGGCAATATCCTCAATCATCGAGGTGACGCTGCGCACTCGCTCAATTTTGTCGTTCAACGCGGTGAGCATTCCCAGCGCTTGATGGGAGCGCTCGGCAACATCGCTCATATCCTGAATGATATCGTCTAGTTCTGCATGGTTATGATGACTGGCTTCCCGAGCGCTCTCGGCTAACGCCGCTACTTGGCTGGCGCTGGCACTGACCTGCATAATAGCGGCGTTAATGGCGGTCATGCTGGATGAAGCCTCTCGGGCCATGGTTTCTTGCTGGGTGAGGCGCTGATCCATCAGATCGGCATAGTGCGAGACTTCTGCCGAGGCAATTGCGGTACTACTAGCCCGGTTCATTAACCGGTAGGCCATAGCGCGTAGAGAACGATAATCGCGCAACGATTTAAAACCACGCTGTCGCTGCTCCAGACGACGCTGATCTGCACGATAAACACCCTCCAGCGCAATGAGCAAACTAGCCCCACCTCCTAAGGCAGCGAACAGTAGCCCCGCGTAAATCAACAGCCCGCCTTGAGCGGCAAGGCCCAACGACATTGCCAACAGCAGCAGTGGAACCAGCAATAGCAGCACACGCATAAGTCATACTCTTTTTATTGACGTTATTGAGTAATTAACACCATGGAGAAAGTAGCTTAACTCCACTTTGCAGCTAATCTTAGCGGGTTACGCTAATGAAAGAAGTAGCACTTTGGGGGAAGAGGCCGAACACTCAAGCCTCCTTTCCAGCATCAGGTTAGTGAAGAGCAAATGAATATAAGCACTGCAACTAAATGAAATATCCCTTACCCTTTCTCTTCTACACTACCCAAAACACCTGGACCCCATGCTAAAGCGCTATTTGCCCATTTTGACGTGGCTGCCCCACTATCATAAACGCCTGCTGGGGGCCGACCTTTTGGCGGGATTGATCGTCACAGTGATGGTCATTCCTCAGTCACTTGCCTATGCGCTGTTGGCGGGGCTACCTGCCGTAGTTGGTCTGTACGCCAGTATTTTGCCGCAATTGGTCTACACCCTGTTTGGTACCAGCAAAACACTGGCGGTCGGGCCAGTGGCTATCATCGCGCTGATGACCGGCGCGGCTCTCTCGTCGGTAGCACCAACGGGGACCGACATCTATTTACAGGCTGCGCTAATACTGTCGCTGCTCTCAGGGGGAATGTTGGTGGTAATGGGCCTGCTTAAAATGGGCTTTTTCAGCAACTTCCTAAGTCACCCGGTGATCTCCGGCTTCTTAACGGCATCGGGCATTTTGATCGCGGCTAGCCAACTTGGCAGCTTGCTGGGGATTGAAAGCAGCGGTTTCACTCTCGTGGAGCGCCTGGTCACACTAGTACCCAATTTACCTACCTACCACTTACCCACCTTACTGATTGGCGGCGGAACCCTTCTATTTTTGATTGTTCTGCGACGCCACGGCAAAGCCACCCTGCACAAATTAGGCTTACCCCTCTCTTTAGCGGACTTGATTGCAAAAGCCGGTCCGGTATTCGCAGTGGTCATTACCACCTTAATCACCTGGCACTGGCAATTAGCTGAGACTGGTGTAACCGTAGTGGGTAGCATTCCAAGTGGCTTACCCACTTTGAGTTTTCCTTGGGGAGACTACTCGCTATGGCGGGCTCTATTGATTCCTGCGTTACTGATTAGCCTAGTAGGCTTTGTGGAATCGGTTTCCATGGGTCAAATGCTCGCCGCTAAACGGCGCCAGCGCATTTCACCAAACCAAGAGTTAGTGGGTCTGGGGGCCAGCAATCTTGCCGCTGGTTTTTCAAGTGGCATGCCCGTGACTGGTGGCCTTTCTCGCACGGTGATTAACTACGATGCAGGCGCACAAACCCCCGCTGCCGGTGCCTTTGCGGCATTGGGTATTGCGCTGGTCACTATGTTATTTACCGGTTGGCTCTATTATCTACCCATTGCAACGCTAGCGGCGACGATTACCGTTTCCATCTTAACGCTCGTGGATATCCCCATGTTGCGCCAAACCTGGCGCTACTCTCGGAGCGATTTTGCCGCGATGGCGGTGACTATCGTGCTCACACTATGTGAAGGCGTTGAAGCGGGCATTATCGGCGGTGTCACCCTTTCAATAGCGCTATTTCTTTACCGTACCAGCCGTCCTCACAGCGCCTTGGTAGGTCGCGTTCCCGGTACTGAACACTTTAGAAACACTACCCGCCACGATGTGGAAACAGTCAATAACGTGGCGCTGCTACGCATAGATGAAAGCCTCTATTTTGCGAATGCCCGCTATTTGGAAGACACCGTATATAACCTCGTCGCCAGCCATCCTGAGCTTGAGCACGTGGTGCTGATCTGCTCAGCGGTTAATCTAATCGATGCCTCGGCACTTGAGAGCCTGGATGCGATCAACGCACGCTTGAAAGACTCCGATGTGAAGCTGCATTTATCTGAAGTCAAAGGCCCCGTGATGGACCAGCTAAAAAAGAGTGACTTCCTGGAGGCGCTAACGGGGCGGGTATTTCTGAGTACTTACGCGGCTTGGCGAGAATTTTCCTAATGCATTAATTGAGCTATCTCTTTGAAAAGCCAGGCCATTGCCTGGCTTTTTTGTGTCTATCCATTACCAACAAACGTTGCTGAAGACAACGGCATTGACAGCTACCCAGCGGCTTCTCTACTATCATCCGACCACTTAGCAAAATACAATACCGCATAGCAAAACATAAAGTAACGGAACGTAACCACCACTGTCATCACAACCACAATAAAGGAGCATCTAAATGCGCCCATTAACATACCGCCTACTCGTTGCCGCCCTACCTCTCTCACTCCTCGGCGCTTCGATCAGCCATGCAAGTGAAGTTGAACTACCTAACACCATGGCCTGGACCGCCTATGGCACCAACTCTAGTGGCTACGCCCAAGCCGTCGCCATTGGCAATATGCTGCAAAATAAGTACAACTCATCGGTACGTATACTGCCAGGTGATAACGACGTATCGCGTATGACCCCCCTTAAGCAGGGCCGCGTTGATCTTTGCGCCTGCGGCATCGCCAGCTACTACGGTGCGGAAGGTGTAATGATGTTTGCTGACCGTGACTGGGGCCCTCAGCCGCTGCGCGTCATTACCACGTCGACTGCCTCTTTTGGCCTATCCCTTGCGGTCGCGGGCGACTTGGACGTTGAAACACCTGCCGACTTGGCGGGCAAGCGCATTGCCTATATCCGCGGTGACGATGCGCTTAATAAAGGCACCGAGGCGTATCTCGCTTTTGGAGGTCTTACCTGGGACGACGTAGAACGGGTTGATTACCCCGGCTACGGGCGTTCTTTTGACGGCATTATCGCTGGTGATGTAGACGCCTCGTTCACTACCACGGTGACGCCGCCTGCCCAGCAGCTTGCCAGCAGCCCACGTGGCATCAGCTGGCCAGTGCTGGACCCGGAAGATGAAGCAGGCTGGGAGCGTATGGCCGCCGTTGCACCTTACTTCCGCCCCCATGAAGTCACTGCCGGCGCAGGCGGCATTAGTGCCGACAATCCTGTGCCCAGCGCCAGCTACCCTTACCCCATCGTGGTTGCCAACCAGGATTTGGAAGACAACGTCGCATATGGCCTGATCAAAGCAATGCAGGAAAATTTTGACGACTATAAAGACAACGCTCCAGGAGCGCTTGGCTATGCCTTTGAGCAGCAGGATCTTCAGTGGGTAGTGCCGTTTCACGATGCTGTAGTGGAGTACTACAAAGAGATTGATGTGTGGACTGATGAAATGCAGGCACATCAAGACAAGCTCGTTGAGCGTCAGAACGTGCTGCTAAGTGCTTGGGAAAGTTTTATGCAAGACGCGCCCAGTGATAATGAAGCATTTACTGCCGACTGGATGGAAGCCCGCGCCACCGCACTGAACGATGCCGGCTTCGAACCGATCTTCGAGTAAGACTCCACGGGGCGGCGTTCGCCGCCCCTTGCTGATTGACGGATGTCCCAATGACCACAGATACCTCGCCTGCGAACACTCAGCAGGTTAAAGAAAAAATCAGCCAAATTCGTCAGCTTCCCACCGCGTTGCGCTGGGTACCAGGCACGGTCACCGTGGTCTTGATGCTGATGACCCTGGATTACCTGTTTAATATTGGCTGGCTTACTTTTGTGACTGGCCTGGAAACACAGTTCTACTATGCGGTCGTCGCACTTTTACTACCGCTTGTTTTTTTGCTCTGGCCCATGCGAAGTAGCCAGCAAGAGCAGCCTATCCCGTGGTACGACTATTTACTCAGTGCCACTACGCTTATCATCGGTGGCTACTTTGTTTATAACGCCGTACCGATTCTTGAACGTGGTTGGGCATTTGCTGCCCCGGATATGGCCATTTATGCCAGCTACGCTTTCTGGCTATTAATTATTGAAGCGTCGCGCCGGGCGGGTGGTTTGCCGATTGCGATTATTGCCGGGGTGTTCTCACTCTACCCGCTGGTGGCCGATATCGTCCCCGGCCCTATTCAAGCGTTTCCTTCAACTCTTGAAGAAACGGCCATGTATCACACCATGAGCACCGAAAGCATCATGGGTGTGCCGCTGCAGGCTTTTGCAGGTCTGGTGATAGGCTTTTTAGTCTTTGGTGTGGTGCTGCAAAAAAGCGGCGGGGGTAAATTCTTTATTAATTTAGCCTTTGCCCTATTGGGTCATGTGCGCGGTGGTCCTGCTAAAGTCTCGATCTTCTCAAGTGGCCTAATGGGCTCTATGAGCGGCAGCGTAATCAGCAACGTGCTGACCACTGGCGTACTATCCATTCCAGCCATGCGTCGAATCGGTATGAGCCGCTCCTTTGCAGGTGGTGTTGAAGCCTGCGCGTCAACCGGCGGTGTATTAATGCCGCCAGTGATGGGGGCCACCGCCTTTGTGATGGCAATGTTTTTGGATGTTCCCTACGCCACCATTGCGCTAGCGGCAGTGATTCCTTCCATTCTTTATTTCCTGGGTCTGTTTATACAGATTGACGCTTACGCGGCGCGCAATGACATCAAAGGCTTGCCTGTCGATGAGCTACCTTCAATTAAGCAAACCCTGAAAGAGGGCTGGTACTTTGTTTTCGTCTTCGCGCTACTGGTATGGATGCTGTTGATTATGCAGCGCGAAGCCGTAGCGCCCTTTTACGCCACTGCACTGTTACTGGTACTCAACCAGCTCTCTAAGCACAACCGCTGGGGCTGGAAAGATGTGGCCGATACGCTTTCATCAGCGGCAAAACTGTTCGCCGAGCTTATCGCGATTTTGGCAGGCGTGGGCATGTTGGTCGGCGCGCTCTCTATGACCGGCCTTTCCGGCACCATCGCCAACGACTTTATCAACATCGCTGGCGGTAGTGTGCCGCTATTGCTGCTGATGGGCGCCGTGACCAGCTTCGTACTGGGTATTGGTATGACCGTGACCGCCGCCTACATCTTCCTGGCGGTGGCTCTGGCACCTGCTTTGATCCAGGGCGGCGGACTGGATCCCATGGCGGTGCATATGTTCATCCTTTACTGGGGCATGCTGAGTTTCATTACTCCACCGGTTGCACTTGGTGCCTTTGCCGCCGCGACCGTGGCCGGTGCCCGCCCAATGGCCACCGGGCTGCAGGCGATGCGGCTAGGTAGCGTGATCTACTTTATTCCCTTCCTGTTCGTGCTTAACCCAGCGCTGATTATGCAAGGTGAGCCGCTCATCATCGTGGCTGTGTTTATCCAGGCAGTGATTGGCATCATCCTGTTCGCCTCCGCCATGCAGGGCTACCTGATGGGCGTTGGGCGGCTTGGCTACGGCGCACTGCAGGAGATCATTATTCGCGCCCTGGTATTAATCGCGGGTCTACTACTGGCGCTACCCGGCGGCGGAATGGTACCGCTTAGCCAGTGGGAGCTAATCAGCCTCGCTGTTGCTGCGCTTGTGCCCGCCGTATTGATGGCGCGTTTAAGCCAGCGCCACCATCAGCGCTCGCTGACTGCCAACGCTTAACCTAAACGTCGAGAAAACTTATGAGCACAAAAACAATACTCGCCCTCGGACTAAGCAGCTTGGCTGCAGGATTACTCATCACGAGCCACGCTAACGCCATGCCTAGTACGCTGAACTGGACGGCTTACGGCACGGGCACCAGTGGCAATGCGCAAATCATGGCGATTAGCCAACTGTTGCAGGAAGAGCATGGTACTCAGTCCAGAGTTATTCCTGGTGAAAATGACACCATGCGCATGACACCCCTGAAAACCGGTCGTGTAGATTTATGCGCATGCGGTATCGCCAGTTACTACGGTTCAGAAGGCGTGATGATGTTTGCACGGCCCGATTGGGGCCCGCAGCCTATTCGCGTTATCAGTACGTCGATTGCTAGCTTTGGCTTGGGCATGGCGGTTGCCGGTGACGTGGAAATCGAGTCAATAGCTGATCTTGAAGGTAAGCGGCTAGCGTACTTGCGCGGCGATGACGCGCTAAATAAAGCTGCGGAGGCGTATCTCGCCTTCGCCGGATTAACCTGGGACGACGTTGAGCGAGTCGACTTTCCGGGTTACAACGCCGCCTTCGATGGCATCATCAGCGGACGAGCTGATGCCGCTATCACCACGACCGTCACCCCAGCGGCACAGCGCCTTGCTGCAAGTCCACGTGGCCTTCAGTGGCCTGAACTACCCACTGAAGATGAAGCGGGCTGGGCGCGCATACTTGAAGTTGCGCCCTACTTTCAGCCTCACGACGTGACCTCGGGAGCAGGTATAGACGCCGATCAGCCACTGGCCAGCGCCAGCTACCCGTATCCCATTATGGTCAGCAATGCCGACCTTGCTCCTGAAACCGTTCAAGGTCTGATCACCACGCTGGTCGAATCATTTGACGACTATAAAGACAATGCGCCAGGCGCCAGCGGTTATGCGCTGGAAAACCAGAATATGACCTGGGTGGTGCCTTTCCACGATGCGGTTGTTGATTACTATCGCGACACTGGGGTTTGGACAGATGAAATGGAAGCGCATCAAAACTCGCTGGTCGAGCGCCAGACGCTACTGATGGATGCCTGGGAACACTACAAGGCGGATGCCCCTGAAGATGAAGAGGCGTTTATTTCCGGCTGGATGGCAGAACGTAGAGAAGCCTTGGACAACGCTGGATTCAAACCAGTCTTCTAACATTTATCAGCCTTAATGCCACGATACATACACGGGAGCAAGCTATGTCCGTTCACTACCAGCGCCACGGCGATATAGGCGTTATACAGATCGCTAACCCACCGGTTAATGCCTTGGGGCACGCCGTGCGTAGTGGCTTAATCAACGCGCTCAAAGAAGGTATTGCCGACACAGATGCTAAAGCGCTGGTTGTGCTAGCCGATGGCCGCACTTTTATTGCCGGGGCGGATATTCGTGAGTTTGGGAAACCTCCCCAAGCTCCTCTGCTCCCCGATGTAATTACCCAACTGGAAGCCTGCCCAAAACCACTGATTGCCGCCCTACACGGCACGGCCCTGGGCGGTGGTTTGGAAGTGGCATTAGGTTGCCACTACCGAGTGGCGCTGACGGGAACCCGCGTAGGGCTACCAGAGGTAAAGCTTGGCCTACTGCCTGGCGCCGGAGGTACTCAACGTTTACCACGCTTAGTCGGCGTTGAGCGCGCATTAGAGATGATTACCAGCGGTCGCTTTGTAGAGGCTGAAGAAGCGCTAGAAGCAGGCATTATCGACGCCATTAGCGACGCCCCATCGCCCCTTGAAGCGGGTTTAGCCGCCGCCCAGAAAGTGCTGGCAGGCGCACAAACGCCCCGTATCACCGGCCTACTTCCTGCCCCTGCGGCGAATCCCCAGGCCATCACTGCGACGCTGGACCAGCTTAACCAACACTCTCCCGAACTGTTCTCGCCGTTTCGCATTGTTGAAGCGATTCAGGCCTGCGCGGACGCCGAGTCACTAGAGGCCGGATTACGCCGCGAGCGAGAGCTGTTTCTAGCCTGTATGGACTCCCCCCAGCGCGCCGGGCTTATTCATCTGTTTTTTGCCGCACGCAGCCCACACTCTGTGCCCGATATTGAGAAAGCCAGTGCTTTTAAACACGTTGCGCTGATCGGTGAGCATCCGCTATTTGAACGCCTACACAAAGCCGCGCAAAAGGCGGGTATTAGCTTGACCAGCGCACCCGACGACGCCACCGACATTTGCCTACTGGCACCAAATGCCCAGAGGGTTTCGGGCAAAGCGTGCCCGGTTATCGCACTGGAAGAGATTGGAACCAGCAGCTCCAGCGATACTGCGCTAAGCCTGATCATGGCTGAAAACGGCCATATAGCAGAGCTAGTCAACTTATGTGCAGAGCCAATTACCCAGCAGTGCGCCGCACTCACTCTTAAAGCGTTGCGGCTAAACGTCGTGGTCAGCCAGCAAAAAAGCATCCTTCACGAGATGCATGCTGTCATTCAGCAAGCCCCGACCAGTGAAAGGCAGTCAGCGCTTGAACAGGTGAGTGTCAGTATTGCCGAACAGGGCTATTGCTACCGCGCAAGCGACATCGATTTGCTTGCGGTGGAAGGGTTGGACTATCCGCGTCACCTCGGTGGGCCACACCGCCAGGCCACACTTTCAACTGCTATCTCGACTGCTAAGGACGCATAACAATGAATCTCACCTTTAGCCCTGAAGAGCAGGCATTTCGCGAAGAAGTGCGGCACTTTCTAGTCAATGCGTTGCCCAGCGATATCAGCGAACGCGTTCGCTTGGGGCGTCACCTACGCGCCGATGATCACCTACGCTGGCAGAACATTCTCAGCGAACAGGGCTGGCTAGCGTCTAACTGGCCAGCGGAGTACGGCGGCCCTGGCTGGGGTCCGGTACAGAAGCATATTTTCGACGAAGAATGCGCCGCTGCCCATGCCCCTACGGTTGTGCCCTTTGGCGTTAACATGGTGGCCCCCGTCATTATGAAGTTCGGCAGCGCCGAGCAGCAACAGCACTATCTGCCGCGCATTTTGAGCAATCAGGATTGGTGGTGCCAAGGCTACTCAGAGCCGGGCGCTGGCTCCGATTTGGCGGGCCTGAATACCCGCGCCGTGCGCGATGGTGACCACTATATCGTCAATGGACAGAAGACCTGGACCACTCTGGGTCAGCACGCCAACATGCTGTTCTGTCTGGTGCGTACCAACCCGGATGCCAAGAAGCAGGCGGGGATCAGCTTTCTGCTGATCGATATGCAGACCCCTGGCATTACCGTGCGGCCGATTATTACATTGGATGGTGCCCACGAAGTTAACGAGATATTTTTAGACAACGTTCGCGTACCCGTTGAAAACCGTGTCGGAGAAGAGGGCCAAGGCTGGACCTGCGCTAAGTTTCTGCTCACCCACGAACGCACGGGCATTGCAGGGCTTGGACACGCCAAGCAAGCCTTACGTCACTTGAAGTCCCTGGCTAGCCGGATTCAACATCGCGGCAAACCGCTGCTGGAGCTGCCCAGCTTCCGCCAGCGGGTAGTGAAAGCGGAACTTGAGCTAATGGCATTGGAAGTGACCAATCTTCGCGTGATTGCCGCAGCCCGTGACGGTGGCGTTCCGGGCGCAGAAAGCTCGCTTCTGAAAGTGCGCGGTTCAGAGCTCCGCCAGGAGCTAAGTGAACTGACTCGCCGAGCTCTTGGTCCCTCCGCACTGCCGTTTTTTCCTGATTTCCTGCATGGCGATGACTGCCTGGATGAAGAACGCGCCCAAAGCGCTGCCGCTAGCGCCCAGTACTTCAATCGCCGCAAGTTGTCGATTTATGGCGGCGCCAATGAAATACAAAAAAGTATTGTCGCCAAAACCATTTTAAATATGTGAGGTCACCATGGATTTTGCTTTAACTGACGAGCAGCGAATGCTCGAAGAGACGCTCACCCGCTTGGTGGCTGATCAAGTTTCCCCCGAACAGCGCCGCACTATGCTGGCCGCTGCTTCAAACGGCGCTTCTGCACTATGGCGCACCTTTGCCGAGCTGGGACTGCTGCATATGCCTTTCAGCGAAGACGTTGGCGGGCTAGGGGGCGATGGCACCGACCTGATGATTATTATGCAGTCATTGGGGCGCGGCTTAGTGCCCGAACCCTATTTGGCTGGCCTAGTGCTACCTGGCCAACTGCTGGCCCTTACCGCCAACAGCGAGCAGCAAACCCGGTGGCTAGCACCACTGCTAGAGGGCGAGCACCAATTGGCGTTTGCTTGGCAGGAGATTGGCGCCCGCTACGATGCCTTTTCGGTAGCTACCCAGGCTACCCAGCAAGACGGCCAATGGCAGCTAACCGGTAGAAAAGACGTGGTACTGAACCTGGAGGCCGCTGCGGCTACGTTGGTCACCGCTCAGTTAGATAACGGCCAGCTAGGGCTATTTATTATGCCCGCTGATGCACCGGGCATATCTACGCACCACTATCGCACTATCGACGACCAGCCTGCCGGTGATTTGACGCTGGATAACGTCACGCTGCCACCAGAAAACTGCCTAAGCGAAGATGTCAGTAAGGCCCTGGCCAGTGTGCTGGCCCTGGGTCGCGCAGCGCTCTGCGCCCAAGCTATAGGCGCAATGGAAGAGGCTTGCGATCAAACCCTAATCTATCTAAAAGAGCGTAAGCAGTTTGGCGTGCCGCTTTCGACCTTCCAGGCGCTGCAACACCGCATGGTGGATATGCACTTACACCTGGAGCAGTCCCGCTCGATGGCAATTTTGGCCGCCACTAGCCTCACTCTTCCTGCCGGTGAGCGGGATTATAAAATTGCTGCAGCTAAAGCCTACTGTGGCGAATCGGCACGCTTCATTGCCGAACAGGCTATCCAGCTTCATGGAGCGATGGGTATGACCGAAGAGTGCTATGTCGCTAACTACGCCAAGCATCTGGTCATGTTCGATCACTACCTGGGCGACAGCGACTATCATCTCGAAACGGCCAGCGAGCTGTTAAAAGTTGCCTGAGCACGTTGCCAGAAAAGTTAATGAGGGAGCGAAACATGCCAGATGACGTCGGCGAGTTGGTGACTGTCAGCGCGATTGAAAACGGCATCGTCAAAGTCGCCATTGCACGTCCAGAAGTACGCAATGCCCTGAATGAAGCCACCGCTCTGGCACTCAATGAGGCCCTGGCGGAGGTGGCTGACAATAAGCAAGTTCGCTGTGTGATTCTGCGCGGTGAAGGGAGTGCGTTTTGCGCTGGCGCTGACCTGGCGGAGTTTGAGAAGGCGACGTCTCAGCCCGCCAGCGAACGGCTGGAGACTCTTTTTCTGCCCGCCCTGCGCAATTTAATGGCAATGAATAAACCGGTGATTGCTGCGGTTAGCGGTGCGGCTGCGGGCATCGGTGTTTCCTATGTTCTCGCTAGCGATATGGTGGTGATGGGCCGCTCCGCTTACCTGAAGCTTGCTTTTATCAATATTGGGCTCATCCCCGATGGGGGCGCCTGCTGGCATCTGGTGCGCAAGCTTGGTCACGCCCAGGCGTTTGAGATGGCGGCGCTAGCGACACCTATCACTGCCGAGCGCTGCGTGGCGCTCGGTTTGGCTAACCGAGTCGCCGAAGATAACCAGGTGTTAGTGGAAGCTCGTTCGTTAGCCCAAGCGCTGGTAGCGCAATCACCCCAGGCGTTAAGTGCCACCAAGCGCGCATTGCGGGAAGCGGCGCAGCGCTCGCTTAGTGACACGATGCAATTAGAGGGAGAGCTTCAGGATCAGTGTAAAGCGTCGGAAGATTTTCACGCGCGGGTGGCGGCGTTTCGTCAAAGCCGCCGCAAATGATCCAGCGCTTTCTGGTAATCATGGCGCAGCGTGGCTACTTCTTCGGCCACGCTGCGCATAGAGGCAATACCGCCCACGCCCTGTCCCGCACCCCAGATATCCCGCCACGCTTTAGCCCTACTACTACCACTTGAGCCATAGCGCATAGAGGCTTTATCGCCTTCAGGTAGTGCATCGGGGTCTAATCCCGCCTGCTCGATACTTTGCCGCAGATAGTTACCGTGTACGCCGGTAAACAGGTTGGTGTAAACAATGTCGCCTGCCGCTGCGTCCAACACCATCTGTTTATAGGCCGCTTGAGCATTTGCCTCTTGGCTGGCGATAAAGCGCGTACCCATATAGACCAAATCCACCCCTAACGCCTGGGCGGCAACAATCTGTTCACCTTTGGTAATCGCCCCCGCCAGCACCAGCGGGCCGTCGTAAAAGCGGCGCACTTCGGCCACAAACGCAAAGGGGTTTAACCGCCCGGCATGCCCACCTGCGCCGTGGCATACCAGTATCAAACCATCGACCCCCGCATCGATCGCCTTCTTGGCATGTCGCAACGTGGTCACATCGTGAAACACCAGCCCGCCGTAGGCATGAACCTGCTCTACCACCTGTTTAGGCGCATGCAGACTCGTGATGACCAGCGGCACCTTGAACTCAGCGCATAATGCGACATCGTGCTCTAGGCGATCATTGGTGGGGTGCACGATTTGGTTTACCGCAAAGGGCGCTGAGGGTTGTTCGGGGTGTTGCTCGTCATAGTCAGCCAGGGTTTGGGTAATTTTTTGCAGCCATTCGCATAATGCTTCCGCTGGCCGGGCGTTAAGGGCTGGAAAAGCACCGATTATGCCCGCTTGGCACTGGGCAATCACCAGTTCTGGCCCAGAAACAATAAACATCGGGGAACCGATCACCGGTAGGGTTAACGAGGCGGTTAGGCGCGTTAGCATGGGGCAACTCGCTGGTTATTATTGTGAGGTAATCTGCAAAAGGCCCCGATTGGGGCCTTCCGTGAACTGCTTTTAGCTGCGCTTACAGCTTGCTCTCAAGCTCCGGCAGGATCTCGAACAGATCCCCCACCAGGCCGTAGTCCGCCACCTGGAAGATCGGTGCTTCGTCGTCTTTGTTGATCGCGACGATCACCTTGGAGTCTTTCATGCCCGCCAGGTGCTGGATGGCGCCCGAGATACCCACGGCGATATACAGATCCGGGGCAACGATCTTACCGGTCTGGCCGACCTGCATGTCGTTGGGCACAAAACCTGCGTCCACCGCAGCGCGGGAGGCGCCAATCGCCGCCCCCAGCTTGTCGGCAATGCCGTCGAGCAGCTTGAAGTTTTCACCGTTGCCCATGCCGCGGCCACCAGAGATCACCACCTTGGCACCGCCCAGCTCGGGACGGTCCGACTTCGCCAGCTCTTCTTTGACGAAGTTGGATTGACTGTTTTCTACCACGGTATCGACGGCTTCCACCGTCGCGCTGCCGCTGGTGCCGACCGCATCAAAGCCAGTGGTGCGCACGGTGATGACCTTGAGCGCATCGTCGCTTTTCACCGTCGCGATGGCGTTTCCGGCGTAGATCGGACGCTTGAAGGTATCAGCGCTGTCCACGGCGATCACGTCCGAGAGCTGGCTGACGTCTTTTAGCGCGGCCAGGCGCGGCAGCACGTTTTTGCCGGTGGTGGAGGCACTGGCCAGCACGTGGGTGTAGCCGTCGGCCAGCTCCACCAGCAGCGCGCCCATGGGCTCGGCCAGCTGGTGGGCGTAAACGGCGTTATCGGCAACGCGGACTTTGCTCACGCCGTCGAGTTTAGCGGCGGCGTCCGCCGCGGCTTGAACGCCTTCCCCGGCCACCAGCACGTCAATATCGCCACCGATGGCTGCCGCAGCCGCCACGACGTGGGCGGTGGCACCGGCCAGTTGGCCTTCGTGTAGATCCGCAAGTACCAGAATGCTCATGGCATCAACTCCTTTCAAAGCGCTTGTAGCAAAGTACTTGTCTCAAAGAACTTTGGCTTCGTTTTTCAGTTTGTCGATCAGCTCGTCTACCGAGGCGACTTTGACGCCGCCTTTGCGCTCGGCGGGCGACTCTACTTTGAGCAGACTGACCTTGGAGGCAACCTCGACGCCGTAGTCGGCGGGGGTTTTCACCTCCAGCGGCTTTTTCTTGGCCTTCATGATGTCGGGAAGCTTGGCGTAGCGCGGCTCATTCAAGCGCAGGTCGGTAGTGACAATCGCCGGTAGCGTCAGGGCGATGGTTTGCAGGCCACCGTCGATTTCCCGCGTCACGTTCACCTTGTCGCCGTCCACTGCGACTTCCGAGGCGAAGGTGCCTTGGGGCAGGCCGGTCAGCGCGGCGAGCATTTGGCCGGTCTGGTTGTTGTCGGTGTCGATGGCCTGTTTACCCAACACCACCAACCCCGGCTGCTCTTCTTCGACGACTTTGGCCAGCAACTTGGCCACGGCCAGGGATTCGGCGCGTTCATCGGTTTCGATATGGATGGCGCGGTCGGCACCCAGCGCCAGCGCGGTACGCAGCTGCTCCTGGGCGGCTTTGGGGCCTACCGTGACGGCGACGACTTCCGTGGCAACGCCCTTCTCTTTTAGGCGCACCGCCTCTTCCACGGCAATTTCGCAGAAGGGGTTCATGGCCATTTTGACGTTGGTAAGGTCGACGTCAGAGTGGTCCGCCTTAACGCGGATTTTGACGTTGTAGTCGATGACGCGTTTCACCGCGACGAGGATTTTCATAAGGCGTGCTCCAATTGCGTAACTAGCCAACTCTCTATTCTAATGAAAAAGCCACTACACCATTTTGCATAGCGAAATATTATTTTACTTTATAAGAAACACAATAGAAAAATGCCCACTAAAGGTCAAGCGCTTACTCTATCTCGCGACGTCTTAAAAAGGCGACCACACAAACCACGCTGCCAATAGCGGAATGGAAGCTAACAAGAACCGGCCGTTCCAGCGGTAGCCGATGCGTGTGGAAGGTACGCCGGTAAACCGGGACAAAATCAGCATTGATGCCGTCATCGGCGATGACATTAGCGCTAGCGCCCAACCGACCATAAGCGATGAGCCAATCAGCGGTGGCGTTAGCCCCTCAATGGCTAGCTGCGGCAGTAGGCCGACTAGCAGCGTTACCGTCACAATAGGATTAACGCCTACTTGGGCCAGCCCGACCACCATCAGCATGGCCAGCGCGGCATTGAAGGCGCCCCACTGGTTTAACACAGTGAGTAGTGGTGCCAATTGCTGGGTATCGACTAACCCGACGCATAAATGTCCCAAATAGCCAGCCGCCCCTAACACCACAATCTCATTGGCACTGGGCGACAACAGCCACGGCAACTGACGATGTACTGCGCTAACCGCTGCGGGTAAACCCAAATAGCCAAGCCTGCGCCGTTGAAAGGCCAGCCAAATCAGCGCTCCTGTGGGTGCACCTAACAGCGCGGCAATAGGTAAGCGCAGTTCTAATAGCCAAGCAATACTAAACACCAACGCCACAATCCCCATTAGCAGTACGCAAAACTGGGCCAACGGGCGTAGCGAGGGGGTGACTACCGTGGCTTTATTGGCGGGGGGATGTGGTCCGGTGAGAAAATCAATGGCCCAACCTGCTAGAAAAACAAGTGCCGCTGCGCCCAAAATATACGGCGCAAGCTGTAGCCAGGTGACCTGAGGAAGGCTAGAAAGTACCACGGCCACCCCAATGCCCATGGGGGAAATCAGCGGAGCAAGAGAAAATCCGCGCAGCAGCGCCAGCATCATGCGTCGCTGGCGAGCTTCCCTTACCCAAACGCGCCCTTGAGCTGCACTTAACGTATTGCTCTTCTCAATCATAGCGGCAAACAGGTTTAGCACGCCGATATTGAGAATGATGCCAAACAGCGCCGAGCCTAACGATAAAATAGGATAACGACGGCTGGGCGGTTGAAGCAGCATGCTTTTTCCGCAGCGGCGCACTAAACGTGAGCGATAGGCAGGTAAGCGCAGCATACTCAGCGCGACCACAAAGGTGGCAAAAAACGCAAAACGGCCGCTGGCGTCAAACAGCAACTGACCGGGGTTAGGCGATCGCCAAAGCGCGAGCAGCGATAGTATGAGGGCTACTAGGATTAACCCGTTGGCCATCCGTGTCAGCTTGCCCACCAGTGTTGATAAATAGAGCAGCAGCGCCGTGATACCGACCGCTTGCCAAAACAGACTACCGACCACCAGATGAAACAGCGTTGCCAGGGTGACCAGTAGTAACAAAGAGACCCGCAGGCGGGCTGGGCTCACTCAGCGGGCTCCCTTGGTTTGTTTTTCGGAAATCCCTCAGCCGATTCACTACCACTGCGACGCCGAAAGGAACCCTCACCCATCGCGACTAAGTTGCCCTTTTCATCGACAATTTCACCACTGGTCATATAGGTTTTCTGGCCGCCACCGCGCAACGTACCCGTTGCCCGCAGAACGCCTTGCCGTGCAGGCCCCACAAAGGTAGTGGTCAGTGACAGTGTCATTCCCCGACGAATATTGCCCGGCACATCACAGTGCAGACCCGCAAGACTCAGAGCGCTATCCAACATTGACGCCAACACGCCGCCGTGAACATTGCCGCTGCGGTTAAGATGCTTTGGCTCAATGGTGAGTTCAACCACGGCACGGTCTTGCTGCCACTCAACCACATGCATACCCAGCAGATCGTGATAGCCCATAAGCGCTTGTTGAGACGACTCCGATTGACTCATGAAGCGCTCTCCTGCTGAGCTAAATCCCGCAGTCGACCCTTTAGTATTTTGCCGCTGGCGGTGGAAGGTAATGTGTCCATTAATACGATTTGGGTAGGCCGTTTGTAGGGTGCAAGCCGCTCGGCGATAAACGCCTTGAGCTCCGCCATATCCACCTCAACGCCAGGCTCACACTGCACAAATGCCACCACTTCTTCGTTCCCAGCGATTTGGCGACCCACAACGGCGGTTAGCGTGACAGCAGGATGCTGATTAATCACCGCTTCCACATCCGGCGGATAGATATTGAATCCTGAGCGGATAATCAGCTCTTTGCTGCGTCCGACGATATAAAGTTGATCATCGTGATCGAGTTTGGCGATATCGCCGGTATTAAGCCAACCGTCTTCGGTTAGGGTGGCGCGGGTAGCTTCCGGCTGGCGGAAGTAGCCTTTCATAATATTAGGCCCGCGCACCCATAGCTCACCCACTTCGTCACCCGGCTGTTCGGCAGTGCCGCTGTCACTGAGTGGCTCCAGACGATACTCCAGCAGAGGCAACACGCGACCCACGGTGCTGTTGGCGTGACGGTCATCGATACGCGTTTGACTGATGGTAGGGCTAGCCTCGGTTAAGCCGTAGCCGTTATGCAGTGTCAGGCCAAAAGCCGCCTCTACCCGAACCTTGGTATCGCTATCTAGCGGTGAACCTCCTGCAGAGATGTAAATCAGCTCAGGCGCTTCTAACGGTAGCTGTTCGCGCTTTAAAAACTCCAGCGCCCGGGCATACATCGCAGGCACACCCTGGAGAACGGTAATTCGCTCTTGCTTGAGCGTTGCCAACAGTTGAGCGGCATCAAAACGCGGTACGGTGTATAGGCAGGCACCGTTATACAGCGATCCCATACACACAGATGAAAGGCCAAACACGTGGGACATTGGCAATACGCCATACACCCGCTGCCCTTCACTCAAGTGGCGCATACCACCTGAAATCGAAGCGATATAAAGAATCCCACGGTGGGTCAGCATGACCCCTTTGGGGGTGCCGGTGGTGCCAGAGGTGTAAATCATCGCCGCGACCTGGTCGGCACCGCTTGCGCAGACTGGCTCGGGTTCACTCTCAAACAGCGGTGAAATCGCCAGCCCGCCCAACTGAGGATGCTGGTAGCGGTCAGCGGCATTACGCTCGGCGTGCTGGCACGCCTCTGGCGAGGCATCGCAGGTATAGAACACACGCCTGGGTAGGCAATTGCCCTGAATCAGGTCAACTTCCTGTGCTGAGAGGCGAGAATTAACGATCGCTACCCATACATCCAGTTCACTGGCAGCCAGCAGCAGTACAACCAAGGCACGACAGTTTTCACTCACCGTCATAATGCGATCGCCCGGACGAATACCCATTGCGCTTAACCACTCACAGGCGGCATCTATTTCCTGTCCAAGCTGCGCATAGCTCCAGCGCACGTTGCCATCCACAATGGCAGGCTGCTCAGCCAGGCGCTTGGCGTTCTCAAGCACGCGGGTGCTGAGCCGGTCAGGAAGTTCAGCCACCAGCTCGCTGGCAAGGCGACCAAAAATATTTTCGTCCGGTGCTTGGTAGGGAACCGACAAAGCCATTAGGACGCCTCCCGCACCATATTCCGGGCAATAACGATTTGCTGAATCTGAGTAGTACCTTCGTAAATGCGGAATAGGCGCACATCACGATAAAAACGCTCAACCGCGTATTCGGACATATAGCCCGCACCGCCATGCACCTGAACCGCACGATCAGCCACACGGCCAACCATTTCAGCGCAGAACAGCTTGCAGCAAGAGGCCAGCGTTGAGACGTTTTCACCATCATCTTTGCGTCGTGCGGCATCCATCACCATGGTTTTGCCTGCATAGGCTTCCGTTTTGCTGTCCGCCAGCATCGCCTGGATCAGTTGATGCTCAGCAAGCGCGGCGCCAAACTGCTTACGCTCCATGGTGTAGCGAAGCGACTCTTCCACTAAGCGCTCAGCCACACCTACGCAGACCGCTGAGATATGCAGCCGCCCACGATCGAGCACCTTCATCGCCGTTTTAAAGCCTTGGCCCTCTTTACCACCAATAATATTTTCAGCGGGCACTCGGCAGTTGTCGAAAATAATGTCACAGGTATGAGCGCCCTTCTGCCCCATCTTGTTATCCGCTGGCCCACGGATTAACCCAGGAGTATCGCCTTCCACAATAAAGGCTGAGATTCCGCCCGCGCCTTTATTAGAGGGATCAGTGCGTGCCATGACGGTAAACAAGTCGGCTTCTGGGCCATTGGTGATATAGCGTTTGGTACCGTTCAAAATATAGTGATCGCCATCGCGCACCGCCGTCGTACGCAGACTGGCAGCGTCGGAACCTGAATCTGGCTCGGTAAGGCAAAACGAACTAAGAATTTCGCCAGTGGCCAAACGCGGCACATATTTGGCTTTCTGCTCGTCAGTACCATCAATCAAAATACCCTGGGCACCAATGCCATTGTTGGTGCCAAACACCGAGCGAAAGGCGGGGGATGTCTTGCCAATCTCCATCGCCACCAGCGCTTCTTCTTCCATGGTCAGGCCCAGGCCGCCGTACTCCTCTGGAATCGATAGCCCGAAAAGCCCCATCTCTTTCATTTCCGCAAGAATTTCCGGGGGCACCGCATCCTCTTCGGCTAAACGTGCCTCATTGGGAATTAGGCGCTCACGGACAAAGCGGGCGATGGTGTCGACAAGCTGGTTAATTAATTCGGGATCGCGAATCATGACGGCTCCTGGTGGCAACAGTTTTTATCATTAGCGTTTTATGATTAGAAATAGTGCTAAACGTGGACAGCACACATATTTTGCATAGCAAAACTATTGTCCACTATTCTTGTCAGGCACTTTTGCATAGCCTAGGATGGCAGTCAATAATTGAAACACCATTTTGCAATGCAGAATCACAATACACAAAAGACCCCATTTGCAGAGAGGATTTAGCGTATGGCTAATGAACCAACACCTTCGCCTTTCACCACGCTTGGTATTGTCGGCACTGGCGCCATGGGTCGCGGCATCGCGCAGTTGGCTGCCCAAGCAGGCCTTGACGTCATGCTGTTCGATGTGAAGGAGGGTGCTGTACAAGAAGCCAAAACGTTTATCAATGGCCTATGGCAGCGAAGCGCTGAGAAACAGCGCATCACTAACGAACAAGCACAGCACTATAGCCAACGGTTGATTGAAGCACGTGAGCTGAGTGCCCTTGCCCCCTGCGATATTGTCGTCGAAGCCATTGTTGAGAAACTGGAGGCCAAGCAGGGGCTATTTAGCGATTTAGAAAGCATCGTCAGCCAGCAGGCAGTATTGGCGACCAATACCTCTTCGCTCTCCGTTACGGCCATTGCCGCCGCCTGCCAGCATCCGGAGCGAGTGATCGGTTTTCACTTCTTTAACCCCGTGCCGCTAATGAAGATTGCCGAGGTTATTCCTGGCCTGCGCACTGCAGAGGACGTTACCCAACGGGTTAATGCCTTAGGGGAAGCTATGGGCCACTTTACTGCCCAGGCCACCGATACACCTGGGTTTCTGGTTAACCATGCCGGGCGTGCCTTTGGTACCGAAGCGCTGCGTATTTTAGGGGAAAGCGTTACCGACCCAGCCACCATTGACCGAATCATGGTCGATCAAGGCGGGTTCCGAATGGGCCCCTTTACGTTGCTTGACCTTACCGGGCTAGATGTCTCCCACGCCGTAATGGAGTCGGTGTATCACCAGTATTATGAGGAAGCGCGCTTTCGTCCTTCACCGTTAACCCGGCAACGCCTCACCGCGGGCTTGCTGGGGCGCAAAACCGGCGAAGGCTTTTACCGCTACGTAGAAGGCAAGCA
Organism: Vreelandella sp. ssv; assembly: GCF_059448525.1. NCBI lineage: Bacteria > Pseudomonadati > Pseudomonadota > Gammaproteobacteria > Oceanospirillales > Halomonadaceae > Vreelandella > Vreelandella sp. ssv. The sequence continues at coordinate 2,141,123 of NZ_CM182545.1, forward strand.
GCAGATGCCGGATGAGCCGGCCATCAAGCCTGCCTCACCTTGCCCAGTATGGGTTAGCCGTGAAGACCCCGAGAGCTCAAAAGCACTCACTGCGCTAGTGAATGCGGCGGGCTGGACGTTAGAAACCGGCAAGCAGCCGTCTGAACAAGCGCTCTGTTTGCTTACCCCTTTCGGCGAAGATACCACTAGCTGCGCACTACGCCAGGGGGTCGACGCCAAGCAGTGTGTCGCGGTGGATATGCTCGCTGGGCTTGATCAACGTCGCAGCCTAATGACCACACCGATGACTCAAACGGCTTTTATTCAGGCAGCTCAAAGCCTGCTCAATCACGATGGTACGCCGGTGAGCACGCTTCACGACAGTAACGGCTTCGTTCTGCAGCGCGTTATTGCCTGCATCGTTAACGTCGGTGCCGACATTGCCCAGCAAGGTGTCGCCGCTCCCGCCACTATAGACCGGGCGGTTGAGCTTGGCCTGGGCTACCCTTTCGGCCCGCTGCGCATGGGCGACCATTACGGCGCCACACGCATTATGACGATACTGACCAACCTACTTGATGCCACCGGCGACCCACGCTATCGGCCAAGTCCGTGGCTGCGCCGCCGTGCCGCACTGCAAATGTCGCTAACCGCTGCTTAAGGTCACCCCAACAACAAGGAGCAACACCATGCAAAACGCCTATATTTACGACGGTTTACGCACCCCTTTTGGTCGCCACGGCGGCAGCTTAGCGGCTATTCGCCCAGATGAAATGCTGGGCTTAACCCTGAAAGCACTGGTAGCCCGCAATCCTTTTGCGCCAGAGAGCTATGAAGAGGTGCTGGCGGGATGTACTAACCAGGCGGGTGAGGATTCCCGTAACGTGGCTCGCCATGGTGCACTCTTGGCAGGCCTGCCTATCGAAGTGGCGGGACAAACCATTAACCGACTTTGCGGTAGCGGCTTAGCAGCGATGATGGATGCCGCCCGGGCAGCGCGGCTGGGCGAAGGTGAGCTATTTCTAGCAGGTGGCGTGGAGTCCATGTCCCGAGCGCCCTATGTATTGGGTAAAGCGGACTCCCCTTACGCTCGCAATCAGCCGATGTACGATACGGTGATTGGCTCACGCTTTCCCAATCCCTGGATTGCCAAAGAGTACGGCAGCCACAGCATGCCGGAAACTGCTGACAACATAGCCCACGACCTCAACATCGACCGTGAAGCCAGCGATGCGTTTGCCGCCCGCTCCCAGGCCCGCTATGCCCAAGCGCTAGCCTCAGGTTTTTACGACGGCGAGATGTTTGGCGTTGAGGTTCCCCAAGGACGCAAGCAGCCGCCATTGTTGGTAGATAAAGACGAACACCCCCGTCCGCAAAGCACCCAAGCCAAACTGGCCCAACTGGGCGCACTTTTTGAAGGCGGCGTCGTTACCGCCGGTAATGCTTCAGGCCTCAATGACGGCGCGGCTGCTTTAATTGTAGGCTCCAAAGCTGTCGGCGAGCGTGTGGGTTTAACGCCCCGCGCACGCATTGTTGCCAGCGCCGTTGCCGGCGTTGCACCACGCGTAATGGGCCTGGGGCCGGTTCCCGCTTCGCAAAAGGCACTTGCACGTGCGGGTCTTACCCTTGAGCAAATGGACGTTATCGAAATTAACGAAGCCTTTGCTGTGCAGGTGCTTGGCTGCGTGCAGCAGTTGGGGCTTTCTGTCGATGACCCACGTTTGAACGCCAATGGTGGTGCAATCGCCATTGGCCATCCGCTGGGCGCTTCAGGGGCGCGCCTGGCGCTAACGGCGTTACGCCAGCTTGAAGCCACTGGCGGGCGCTATGCGCTGGTCACTATGTGTATTGGTGTTGGTCAGGGTATCGCCACCATTATTGGGCGTCTTGACCGCTGAGTTAGTTTTATAGCGGACGCCTTTTCGTTGATGGGCATAACAGCTGCGCCAAAGTAGATATGCGATACTGGGCGCCATAAGCCACCAATTGTTGGGACACTGAATGCACCCCACTGACACTGATGCTGACGACCCACAGCTGCCAGGAAAAGATCGTAACTTTGTGACCGCGCTCGCCCGCGGTTTAGAGTTACTACGCGCCTTTGGCGCTGGTGAAGAGTATTTAGGTAATGCTGAACTCTCTAAACGAACTAACATCCCTCGCCCCACGGTTTCACGGTTAACCTATACCCTTACCCAGTTAGGCTATTTGCAGCACAACACCCACCTGGAAAAATACCGCCTTGGGCCAGGTGTTTTAGCCTTGGGGTATCGTTTTCTCGCCAATATGGGCATTCGCGAAATTGCCCGTCCGCATCTGCAGAAATTTGCCGACGCCACTGACTGCAACGTTAGCCTGGGCGGCGCCGACCGGAGCGACATGGTTTATCTGGAAACCTGTCATGGCCATGGCCCGCTGATTATTCGTTTAGATGCAGGCTCACGCCTACCGATTGCTACCTCGGCTATTGGACGCGCCTGGCTATGCGGTTTATCAGACGAACGCCGTCGACAAGTGCTCCGAGAGCTGGCGGACGAGTATGGCAATGAATGGCCACGTTATGAAGCAGGTATTCAACAGAGCCTGAAGGACTATGCTCAATACGGCTTTTGCCTTTCTGAGCAAGATTGGCAGCGCGATATTAGCGCGGTAGCCATGCCGCTGATATTAGAGGGCGGTGCGGAAGTAATGGCAATAAACTGCGGTGGATCCAGCCTGCGTTTGGATCACGATCGTTTGGTGAATAATCTAGGGCCACGCCTCAAAGAAGTCGCTAGCCAGATAAAGCAGGAACTAGCGCCAAGAAACCGCTCTATAAGGTAGGTTTGAGCCAGGGAGGCTTTCACTAACGCTCGTTTGAATGCATCATAGACTTCTAAACAAGCGCATAGATATCAAGAGCGCCAAGGAGTGGGGATGCCAAGCGAGTGGATAGCGCGTCATGATCAAACAGTAGCGCTCAAAGGCGAGTGGACGCTTGCCAACTACCGGCATATCAAAACGGCGCTTATTCACACAGAGCTTATTAATTTAGAGCTTGGCAAGCCAACGGATGAGACCGTTTCGTTAGACGCGATCACGCGCCTTGATACTGCCGGTGCCATACTTGTTGTAGAGCTGATTGGCGTTGAGAAAGCGCAGGCAGTAGCCGACTGGGCAGCAGAGCTGCCGAGAGAACAGCAGGCGCTGCTTATTCGCATTGCCGAAGCCATGGAAACGCCGCTTGACGTTGATCCCCCCTCCTATTCGCGTATTAGCCAAGCGCTTGCCAGCGTGGGCCAACAAATGCTGGGGCTTTGGTCTCAGCAGCGCCAGCTGTTGGCCTTTATTGGCCTTGTCATGGCCACCCTCTTCCACTTGGTATTGCGGCCACGCCACTGGCGCTTAACGGCCACTGTGGCCCATATTCAGCAGAGCGGTCTTAATGCCGTCCCCATCGTCGCGCTACTCACCTTTATGGTGGGTGCCGTCGTCGCTTTCCTTGGCGCTACCGTTTTGCAGGATTTTGGCGCCACGATTTATACCATCGATCTTGTTGCGTTCTCATTCTTGCGAGAGTTCGGCGTTCTGCTGGCTGCGATACTACTCGCGGGACGAACCGCCAGTGCTTTTACCGCCCAGATCGGCGCCATGAAATCCAACGAAGAGATAGATGCCTTGAAGGCCCAAGGGCTAGATCCTATCGAGCTTTTGGTGCTCCCACGGGTAATGGCAATGTTGATTAGCCTGCCCATGCTCGCCTTCGTGGGTATGCTCAGCGGGCTAATGGGAGGCGCTATGGTCACCTCCCTATCCCTGGATATTTCACTTACCCAGTTTATGACCACGCTGCAAAAAGATGTGTCGGTAACGCATTTTTTGGTAGGTCTTAGCAAAGCACCGGTATTTGCCTTTGTGATCGCCGTTATCGGCTGCCTTGAAGGCTTTAAGGTCAGCGGCAGCGCACAGTCGGTGGGCGAACACACGACGTCAAGCGTCGTTCAGTCGATTTTCATGGTGATTCTGATTGATGCCGTCGCCGCACTATTTTTTATGGAGATGGGCTGGTGATCGATTCAGATAATCCGACAGAGCAAAACAACCAACCGGTCATTAAGGTTCGAGGCTTGGTCAATCGCTTTGGCGCTCATGTGGTTCACGAAAACTTAGATTTAACCCTCGAACCCGGGGAAATCCTCGGCGTTGTAGGCGGTTCAGGGACCGGTAAATCAGTGCTGTTGCGCAGCATCGTCGGCTTGAAGCGCCCCAATGACGGCACGGTTGAAGTCCTTGGCACGACCCTTAACGAGCTTAACGATGCACAGCGCAGCCTAATAGAGCGGCGTTTTGGCGTGCTTTTTCAGCGCGGTGCGCTGTTTAGCTCGTTGAACCTGCAAGAGAATATCGCCCTACCTCTGATTGAACATGCCAGGCTACCCCGTGAAGACGCCGAGCACCTCGCCAGGGTAAAGCTATCGTTGGTCGGGCTTCCGCCACAGGCTGCGCTGCAATTTCCTGAGTCGCTATCTGGCGGCATGGTCAAACGCGCCGCCCTCGCCCGCGCCTTAGCACTTGACCCTGAGATTCTATTCCTTGATGAACCGACCGCCGGGCTTGACCCTATCGGCGCAGCGGCCTTCGATCAGTTGCTGGTCACCCTTCGCGATGCGCTGGGATTCAGCGTATTTCTGGTTACCCATGATTTGGATACGCTCTACGCCGCCTGCGACCGGGTAGCGGTACTCTCACAAAAACGCGTATTAGTCGTAGATACCATTGATAAAGTGGCGGATACCGACGACAAGTGGGTTCAAGACTACTTTCACGGGCCGCGTGGTCGCGCCGCTCAGCATGCTCATACCGCCTCTTCAACGAATGCTTACACTCAGGAGTGAGGGTCGATGGAAACCCGAGCGCATCACGTTTTGATAGGGTTGTTCACACTGGGAACCGCCGTCGCGGCGCTACTGTTTGCACTATGGATGAGCTATGCAGCTGGTGAACGTAGCTACCAGCCTTACCGTATTCTTTTTGAGCGCAGCGTCAGCGGCTTATCGGTCGGCAGCCGAGTACAATATAACGGTATTGAGGTGGGGGACGTTACCGAGCTGAACCTCAATCCTGATGACCCACGGCAGGTGATTGCCCATATCCGCGTATACGATGACGCGCCGATTAAAACAGACACCCGGGCAAAACTCGCCTTTGCCAGTATTACCGGCAGCATGTCCGTGCAACTTCACGGCGGTACCCCGGAAGCCCCGCTGCTGATTGACCAATCGGATATCGAAGCACCGTTCATAAGCGCAGACCCTTCACCCATCGCCACGCTGTTCGATGAAGGCGAAGATATGATTGAGAACATCAACTCAATCCTGAAAAACGTTAACGAGCTGTTTGACGACAATAACCGTGAGGAGACGGGCAATATTTTAACCAACATTGCTCAGATCACCGAAATGATCGCCACTCAGCAGGACGCACTGGACCAAAACATGGCGCTTTTCGGCGAGGCGGCTCGCCAAGCGACGACCACGCTTAGCAGCATCGACGCACTTAGCCAGGAAGCAACGCAGTTGCTGCGTCAAGATGGCCGGCTGGTAATGCAGAGCGCCGCAGATGCTAGCGATGATGTGGCTCGCGCGGCTCAGCGTATTGAGCAATTAGTAGAGACTAACGCTGGCGCTATAGAAGGCAGCCTGCAGGGCGCGCAAGATATTGCCCCGGCGCTCTCTTCGCTGCGCTCCACCCTCGATACATTGGATCGTATTACCCGCCAGCTAGAGGAGAGCCCAACAGACTTTTTCCTGGGCCGTGATCAGGTAGAGGAGTTCCGTCCATGATTTTGCGCCCTATCGTTATCGTTTTAGTTTGCACTGCTTTGCTATTCAGCAGTGGCTGTTCAATATTGCCCGAAAATGAACCAGCAACGCTGTATCGCCTGCCCAGTAGCGATGTACAGCCCGTTAATCCTTCCTCCGATTCTTTAACGACCCGCCAACGCCTTGCGGTGGCTGCTCCCCAGGCGGGATATTTACTGAGTAGCAACCGCATTGTGGTTTATCCAGAGGGCAATGTCGTTAACGTTTATGAAGGCGCCCGCTGGCAGGAGGATGCTCCTGATTTACTTCAGTCGCGCTTGATCACTGGCTTACAGCAGAGCCGCCTATTTGCCAGCGTGGGTAGCGATAGCCTTCCTTCCGAGCGACTGCTGCTCAGCGAACTACGTCACTTTCAGAGCGACTATGCTACCCATCCGCCCACTGTGAAAATTCAGCTCGATGTTCAGCTAGTCAGCACCCAAAACCGCGCATCAATCGCCACTCAGAGCTTTACCACCAGCGCGCAATCAATAAGCACCGATATACCTGATGTGGTTAATGCGTTTGGTATCGCTAGTGACGAGCTTGCTGAGAAACTGATCAACTGGCTGGCCAATCAGGAGGAAGGTAATACACTTGATGAAGCTAGCATTGACTAAGCCAGCGTGATTAGGACGTTGTTGCCCTTCGGACATACTCCCGCGGGTCGCGGGGGTAGTAGCGTTTGGGCTGGCTTTCCAAGTGGGTAAAGTAACGAGTGTCTTTGTAGGGCATCTTCATGTAGCCCGAGACGCCTAGACCCTCTATTTGGTCTACTGAAGCGAGAATGCGCGCTAGCAGCGTGCGAAACTCGCCCTCTCGGGCCGGATCCAGCAAGCGGTAGTAGCTATGTATTTTGAGGTGCTGAGGTAACGCTTCAAAAATAATCATGCCGGTGTGGTGAATATCGTTAAGCTGCTGAAGCACGTGCATTATCGTTTCAGGAAGCACAAGCAGCTCTTCAGGATCGGGTCCATCTTCAAAGTAGCTGTGCTGGCGGGTGCGATCTTCGAGCTCTGGCACTGCGCTAAGTTCGTAGCTAATCGCCATGCCTGGCTCGCTTATAAACGCATGTTCGGCTGAAGCGCGCTCTAAATGCAGTGTCTGGCGTGCGTTAAACAGGCAGCTTTTAAATACCCCTTGGCGATGAATGGCCCGCGCCAAGTGGACCATGTTATTCACTGCTTCGATAAAGGCAGGCTTGAGTGCTGGGTCGTGGAGGTTTAACGACGAATCGATATATACCCCTTCCCGCTCCCAGCGCACCGCCAAACCACCCACGACGGGGTATTTACCTAACCGGCTTACCGAGGCCAAAAATGCCTTTTCGGTCTCGCCCATGCCTTGCATAAACTGCTTGTAATAGCGGTCGAGTTGTACGTCATTGACATCATTCAGGGTTTCTTGGGCACTCGCTTCACGCAGGAAGGCTTTGCGCGAGCTATATACCACGGTATCGATCTCCTGATGCGCGGGGCGCGCCCATACCGGTACCAGCGGTACATTGAGCGATGCGGGCAGATCGATCATTACCACCTTGGCCATACGCGGCATGTTGTTTAAAAAGTAGTCGCCCGCTTTACGCCGCACCTGAGGGTCAGGGTCGAGCATGCCATCCAGAGTGCGGGCAAACTCCATCGGCAAGCCCAGCGAACTGGCGGGAATCGCTCGATGACCAAACCGACAGGATTGGGCCGATGCCAACGCATAGAGAGTACCTGCGGCCCCCTGCTCATCAAACCGCGGAGATGAGAGCGCCCCGTTCAACTGCTCCTCTCCGATAAAGTACACATCCCCCAGGCGGGCATTGGTTTGCTGCAGATTATCCGACATCAGCTCCATTACATTGGCGCTCACAAACTGCAGCTGAGCATCTAGCTGAGCAAATACCGATGACCCCCAATCAATCAGCGCGATGGACTCGTGTTCAGCGTCGAACACCAAATTGGAGGGCTTGATATCGCCATGCACAACTGGCCGGGACTGGGCGCCCGTTTCGCGTCGAAGCGTGATAAGAATATCAGCCAACTGCGATGCTATACGGACGATTAAACGGGGCGATAGCCGTCCATGCTTGAGCGACACTTGTTCGAGATTCAGGCCAGGCGCCCGCTCCATTACCAGAATTGATTGCCCTCGCGAGCGCTGATAGGTGATCAACCCTGGGATTCGCGGGTGGGAGACTTGATCGAGCATAAACGCCTCTTCTTCAAGGCGCTCTTGTAGATGAGTTGGTAGGGTAATGCGTGAAAACTTGAACACGTAGTTCGGGTTAGCGCCCACGCCAACACTGGGGGCACTGCCAGCAAATACAAAGCCGTACGCCCCCTTGCCGATTAACTCAATGCCTTTATAGCCCAACTGGGTGAGCTGCGCCTGACACAGCGCCACCCAGTCTTTGAGCTTGCGGGCATCATGATGGCTCAGCAGATATACCGACTGCTCTTCAGGTATGTAAAACTGCTGAAGCGGTGCCTGAGGCATGGTGTGGCCTGTTAGCCCAAGTGGAGCAGCATGGATTCCGGTGCTTCCAGAAAGCCCTTCCAGGCATTACAGAAGCGTGCGATTGTACCGCCATCAATAAAGCGATGATCACCCGCCCAGGTAATCGTCATAATCGCGCGACGTTGCACTTCACCCTGCTCATCAAATCTTGGCAGCCACTGGGTTTTACCAATCGCCACAATCGCCGCTTCCGGCGCGTTAATGATAGGTGCTGCGTAGGTACCACCGAGCGCACCGATATTGGAAATGCTAATCGTGCCTCCTTTTAGGTCGGCCTGCTCAACCCGCCCATCCCTTGCCGCCGTGGTCAAACGCCCAACTTCTCGGGCAATTTCAAGCAGCGTTAAGCGTTCCACGCCTTTGACGTTGGGTACCAGCAAGCCGGCTTTGCTATCAACCGCCATACCGATATTGCACTGGGGGTAGTAGAGCAACTCATCCCCAGTTGCATTTAACTGGGCGTTAACAATAGGTTCTTCGGCCACCGCCAGCGCCATGGCTTTCATAAAGAATGGCATCAAGGTGAGTCGCTCGCCCTGAACCTCTGCCAGCGGCTTTAAACGTTCACGCAATGCCACCAACGCGGTAACGTCAATCTCTTCGCCGTAATGAAAATGGGGGATGGTGCTGGCCGCTTCTACCATTCGCTTGGCCATCACTGCACGCACACCGCGTAGCGGTTCCACTCTGGGTGCTACAGGTTCAGATTGCCCCGTCTTTTGATTAGAAGTGGCTGTTGCTTGCACCGCGTGGTCAAGATGCGCCAGCACGTCCTCTTTCAGCACTCGGCCATCTTTGCCGCTGCCCGCAATCTCCTTAAGCTGTAGAGAATGCTCGCGCACTAAGCGCCTTACCGCAGGGCTAGCAGGTACTTTTCCATGCCCAGGCACATATTCCCCAGCAGTCGCCGTCTGTGATAAGGCTGCCGTTGATGGGGCGGGCTTTGGCGAGCTTGGCTTGGAATGGCTTGATGGCTGCTCTACCGACACCTCATCGTCAGTCGATGGAGCTTCGGCGGTCTGGGCCTCATCGGTATCTGCTTGGCTCTCTGCGTCGATTTGATAGGCATACAAGGGCGCATGTACTTTGGCAATTTGCCCTTGGGGCACATAAAGCTTCGTCACAATACCCGCTTCGGGGGCGGTGATCTCAACCAGCGCTTTGTCGGTCATGACTTCAACAATGGGCTGGTCTTCGGCAATCGTATCGCCTTCCGCAACGCGCCACTCAACCACTTCACACTCGACAATACCTTCGCCAATATCCGGCAGTAGAAAATCGCTCATTGTTATTCTCCCCATGCGTTCTTAGGCATTAATAGCCGCTAAAAGTTGACGCTTTCGCGAATCGCTTCAAAAATTTTCAGGTGATCAGGCAGATACTCTTTTTCCAGCACCAGTGGAAAAGGCGTATCCAAACCTGTCACCCGGGCAATGGGCGATTCCAGGTAGAGAAAACAACGCTCTTGAATAGTGGCAGCGATTTCGCCGGCAAAGCCACCGGTTAACGGAGCTTCATGGCTGACCACGAGTCGGCCGGTTTTTAACACTGATTCAGCCACCGTATCCGCATCCCAGGGCAGCAGTGAGCGCAGGTCGATCACTTCACAGGCAATGCCCTGCTCTTCAGCTAACTCGACCGCTTTGCCAATCACCTCCATCTGCGCGCCCCAGCCCACCACGGTAATATCCGTGCCCTCTTTGGTGATTTCGGCTTCGCCAATGGGTAGCTGGTAATCCTCTTCGGGCACTTCGCCGACGGAAGCGCGATAAAGACGCTTAGGCTCAAGAAAAAGCACTGGATCCGGATCGCGAATCGCGGCAAGCAGTAGCCCTTTCGCTTGATAGGGGTTACGTGGGACGACCACTTTTAAACCGGGCGTATGGGTAAAGTAGGCCTCGGGAGATTGGGAGTGATAGAGACCACCGGCGATACCGCCGCCGTAAGGTGTGCGAATGGTCAAACCACCGACGTTAAACAGATCGCCCGAACGGTAGCGAAACTTGGCCGTTTCGTTAACAATCTGGTCAAACGCTGGAAAGATATAGTCGGCAAACTGTATTTCTGCCACAGGCACCGAGCCCTGTGCCGCCAAGCCATTGGCAAAGCCGATAATGCCCTGCTCGACCAGTGGGGTATTGAAGCAGCGCGCTTTGCCATACTTCTCCTGCAGGTGACTGGTCGCCCGAAAGACACCCCCAAAAATACCCACGTCTTCACCAAAGCAGATAACTTTTTCGTCCTCTGCCATGGCGATATCCAGCGCATTATTAATCGCCTGGAGCATGTTCATGTTAGCCATGTTACGCCTCTCCCTGAGTATCAGTCTCGGTGCCCACGTCTAAATCCAACGACTGAGCCCCGCGGGGATAAGCCTCTGGGTAACGACGAATATGGCGTTTTAACTGATCGAATTGGTGCTGCAGCGCAGGGGTAATATCGGCATACACATCGCTGATCAAACTCTCTAGCGGCGGCGATGAACGTTTCTCAGCCCGCTTCATGGTTTCCAGCACTTCACGGCGAAGGGTTTCTTGCTGGGAAGACTCCTCTTCTTCGCTCCACCACTGCTTCTTCAAGAGCCATTTTTGTAGCCGCAGCAGTGGGTCTTTGGCACGCCACACTTCCTCCTCATCTTTCGAGCGATAGCCAGAGGGATCGTCAGAAGACGAGTGCGCGGCAAGGCGATAGCTCATGGCCTCAATCAATACCGGTTGATTTTGCTCAACGGCAATCTTGCGTGCCTGACGCGTTGCTTCATAGACCGCCAGCACGTCGTTACCATCGACCCGGATCACGTGCATGTGATAGCCAAAAGCACGCGGGGCGATACCGTCGGCGGCAAACTGCTCGACGGCAGGCGTGGAAATGGCATAACCATTGTTACGGCAGAAGAAAATCACCGGCACCTGATGCACAGAGGCCATATTAAGCGCGGCGTGGAAATCACCCTCGGAGGCAGCGCCTTCGCCAAAAAACGTTAACGTGCAGTGACCGTTACCCGCCAATTTTTGTCCGTAAGCGTAGCCTGTGGCCTGAGGAATCTGAGTCGCTAGGGGAGACGATATGGTCATGTAGTGCAGCTTACGCGACCCATAGTGAATCGGCATTTGACGGCCTTTGCCGTAATCCAGCTCGTTGCCAAACAGCTGGTTCATAAATTCGTCGATTGAGAAGCCGCGATACATCAGAGCGCCCTGCTCGCGGTACTGCGCCATGATCATATCAGCGTCGTTCAGCGCGGCGGTAGCGCCCACAACGGCGGCCTCTTCGCCGGTACACTGCATATAGAAACTGAGCCGCCCTTGACGCTGAGCAGCCATCATTCGTTCATCCAGAATACGCGTAGCAAGCATTGCTTGGTAGATACGCCGAGCGTGATCACGCTCCAGGACGGGTTCGGTACCGCCGCTATAGAGCTCGCCCTCAGGATTGAGCAAACTAAAGGTGGGAATCGAAAATTCGTCGCCGGTCATGAAGTCCGGCTGGTGTACATATTGAGTCATCATTATTGTCCTTGTTTTACCCCTTTTGAGGGCAGTGTTGTTGGTATTGACCGTTTATGCCAGTGGATTTATCTGCCATAGGCCAACGCAACTACTGCGACAGTAACGCAGCACAAGAACTTTAGGGATACAACTTAAGGCGCAGACAAGCTCAGAAGCCCTTAGCTACACTCAGGCGTATGAGATTATGACGCAGAAAGACGCGAGCGTAGGTGACGCTGCAGCACTTCAAATAGGCTATCCATGGTTAATGCCAGTAACGCAATGGTCAGCGCGCCCTGAACCACATAAGCCATATTGCCATTCACAATACCGGATATGATCGGATCACCCAGGTTACTTGCCCCTACGGTAGCCCCCAGGGCGGCGGTGGCGATATTAATGGTCACCGAGGTACGTATGCCCGCCATTATCACCGGCGCTGCCAGCGGCAGTTCAACTTGCCACAGAGTCTGGGTGGGTGTCATACCCATAGCGTGGGCCGCGGTTTTAATATCGGCATCAACTTCCTGCAAACCGGTCAGGGTGTTACGCACGATGGGCAGCAGCCCATAGAGAATCAAGGCGACAATAATGGGTAGCGTACCAAACCCCAGTACGGGTACCGCCAGCGCCAGGACGGCCACCGGGGGGAAACTTTGTCCAAGAGAGGCTAATTGACCAACCAGAGGCAGGAAATCACTTCCCCGCTCACGCGTGACTGCAATGCCCGCTAGCACGCCGACCATAATCGTCACAATAGCCGCAATGCCCACCACTAACAAATGGCGCCCAAGCAGGACATAAAAATCGGCACGCTCATAGATCACCTGGCGAGCATCAGGCTCAACCCAGCGAAATAGTGGCTCGGCTGCAGCCATCCCCACGACGCTAATTAGAAGCAATGCCCCCCATAATAGTGGCCACAGCCACTGAGGAGTTTGTTGACGCTGTTGCGCAACGCCTAGCGAATTACTCACGCACGCTTCCTTTATCCAGTTGGGCTTCCTTAATAACCCTGCGCAGCGAAAGCTCGCCGATTGGCACGTCATGCTGGTCAACGACAGTCAGCCGGTCACTATGATCCCGCAGCATCATGGAGAGCGCCTGGCGCAGCGAAAAACCCGCCGGAATGCGGGATTGCGCAGGTAAAGTTTGGCCCATAGAGGTCATGTGGTCTTTAACACGCGTTAAAGCGGCCTGCTTCAGGCCTCTTTCGAGCCCTCCTAACATTGACTCTACAAAGGGATCACCGGGATGTTGGAGCAGTGCTAGCGGAGAACCCTGTTGCACGATTCGACCTTCACGCATCACCACAAGGTGATCTGCTAACTTAAGGGCTTCATCCATGTCATGCGTGACAAAGACAATGGTCTTGTGTAACCGCGCCTGTAGCTTAGCCAGTTCGTCCTGAAGTTTTTCACGCGTAATCGGGTCAAGAGCGCCGAAGGGTTCGTCCATTAACAAAATATCGGGGTCAGCAGCGAGTGCCCGTGCTACGCCGACCCGCTGCGCTTGGCCACCAGAGAGCTGGTGAGGATATTTGTGGGCAAACTCACCCACTGGTAAGCCCAGCAAGTCCATCAACTCTTCTACTCGTGCCTGAACTTCCGCTGCCGACCACTTTAATAGACGCGGCACCAAACCGATATTGCGTGCCACACTCCAGTGGGGAAACAGACCTGTGTGCTGAATAACGTAGCCAATTCGACGGCGTAGCTTTACCGGGTCATATACCTCTATCGCCTGCCCATCCAGAAGGATATCGCCTTCGCTATGCTCAATTAAGCGATTGATCATACGCAGCGTGGTCGATTTACCACAGCCAGACGTTCCCACTAACGCACAGAATTTGCCTTTCGGTACGCGCAGCGAAATATCATCCACCGCGGTTTCTTCACCAAATCGCTTTGTGACATGGGAAAGCTCAATCATCTTGTTCCTCCGGGGCGCAGCGCTTCAGCAAGCGCACCTAAGCCTGCATCAACCACCAGAGCCAGCATTAAAATGGGCAGTGCACCGAGCAGAACCATGTCCATGGCCGCTTGGCCTAAGCCTTGAAAAATAAAGGTTCCAAGCCCGCCCGCACCAATCAGGGCAGCAACGGCAGTCAGCCCAATTGCCTGGACAGTGGTTATACGCACCCCTTCCAACAGCACCGGCAGTGCCAGCGGCAAGCGCACCTGCCAAAAGCGCTGGGCAGCACGCATTCCCATCCCTTTGGCCGCTTCTAATGTATCAGGGCTTACCTCTTCAAGTGCAGTGTAGGTATTACGCACCATGGGTAACAGGCTGTAGGCAATCAAGGCGATCAAGGCAGGGGTTGTGCCGATACCACTAACGCCTAGCCGATCCAAGAAAGGCACGTTCGTGGCAAGCCAAGCAAGGGGAGCCAGCAATAGACCGAATAGCGCCAGGCTGGGTATCGTCTGTAGAAAATTAAGTACCGCAAAAGCGCCTTTCTGCAAGCGTACATAGCGACGCATCAGCATGGCTAGTACTAAGCCCATTACTACGCTAATGCTAACGGCGATTCCTACCAGCCTTACGTGCTGGCCGATAGCGCGAAGAAACTGTTGATCTCGCGCGTTGAACTCTTGTACCAGCGCAAGGCTATCCAGCCAGAACGCTGCGCATAGCCACCACACCAGCGCCACCCCAGTTAACAACAGCGTGGGCCAGAGGCGAGTAAGGTTTAATCGTAATCGAATTTCAATCAGGCACAGCAGCAGCACAAACAGGGTGACCCAGTACGCTGCCCCCAAACCCAAACGCGCCTGGGGAAGTTCGGGATCAACGAGCAAATAGCTGCTGGTAATCAATCCCACGGGCATGAGGGACATCAATATCACCACCGCCGCTAACAAAGCGTGATAGTGTCGCTGGCTCGGCTGCAACGCTAAAATACCGATGGTGCTAATAAGCAGTGTGGTCAAGAGTGCGCCTGGCCAACCAAGGGCATCAAGCGCACCGTAACCTGTTCCTAACACTATACGATTGGGGGCCATACTCACCACGTCCAACAACCAGAACGCGGCCAGCATGATAAGACTAAGGCTCACCAGCACAATGTTAGGGTGCCGCCCCTCCCAACGAAACCGCGAGGTGGGCAGAGCATCCAGTAGCGACATTAATTAGTTATCCAGCGTATCAAGGTAGTCGCTTGCCACTTGGGTTGGAGATAGACCGTTGACGGCAACATCTGCATTGAGTGATTGCAGGGTGACCAAATCGAGGGTAGCAAAAACGTCGTTCAGTAATGTTTCCATTTCAGGATATGTTTCTAACACGCTCTCACGCACTACCGGTGCAGGTTGATAAACGGGTTGAACGCCCAGGGTATCTTCAAGAACAACCAAACCCAGCGCGCTTAAACCACCGTCTGTTCCATAGGTCATGGCGCCGTTAACACCACTGGTCTGTTGGGCAGCAGCACGCATGGTAGCGGCGGTATTACCACCAGAGAGCACCAGCAACTGGTCATCACTTAACTCAAAACCGTAGGCTTCCTGGAATGCAGGGAGCGCCTGTGCAGACTCAACAAATTCAGCGCTAGCGGCAAACTTGAAATCACCGCCATCGGCCAAATAAGCGGCGAGATCTTCTAGACTCTCCAGCTCATTTTCAGTGGCAACATCTTTACGAATACTCATTGCCCAGGTGTTATTAGCGCTGGCAGGCTGCAGCCATATCAAGCCTTGCTGTGCGTCACGCTCACGTACGGTTTCATAAGCTTGATCAGCATTATTCCATACGGGACTGTCGGTCATATCGAAAAAGAACGCACCATTACCCGTGTATTCAGGATAAAGGTCTATTTCGCCCGCTTCCAGGGCTGTGCGGACAACGCTAGTGCCGCCCAGCTGTAATCGGTTTTCGGTCGCAATATCATGCCGCTCTAACGTTTGTATAATCAGCTCGCCCAATACTGACCCTTCCGTGTCAATTTTGGATGACACCACCACGGGTTCGTTAGCACTGGCTTGAGAGAATGCCGCCAGCGATACGGCACAAGCAGCAACCAAGGGCTTAGCAATTAAAAATTTAGCTGAAAAGCGCATCTTTGAATTCCTTTTGAAGTGGGCTCTTAACGTCTGAGGCTCTTATATAGGCATTATAAGAGCCTTCAGCGTTTAAGTTAGCGCATAAGCCACCAACGAGTGATGAAGGTTTTGGGTTATGGCGCTTCCAATACCCAAGACGTGCCTTCTCGGGAGTCCTTGAGAATAATCCCTAAAGCGGCAAGTTCATCGCGAATGGCATCTGCTTGGGCGAAATCTTTATTCACCTTAGCCTCGATGCGCTGGGCGATCTTTGCTTCGATCTCGCTCTCGCTAAGCGGCATACCCTGCTGCTGAGTGCCTTTTAAGAACGTTTGTGGCGCTTGCTGGAGAAGTCCCAAAATAGAACCAAGCTGTTTTAACTCGCTCCCAAGTTTGGCGGCTTCATTGGGCTGTTCCTGCTTGGCACGATTGACCTCGCGAGCCAGCTCAAACATCACCGCCAAGGCTTCGGGCGTATTGAAGTCATCATCCATTACCTGGGTAAAGCGCTCAAGATAAGCTGAAGCGTCACCGCTTGCCTCACCTAGCTCAAGGCCTTCCAGTGCTGTGTACAAGCGCGTTAGCGATTTACGCGCTTCAGTCAGTGAATCGACCGAGTAGTTAATCGGACTACGGTAATGGCTAGCCACCAGCAGAAAGCGCACGACTTCTGGATCGTGCTCGGCCAGCACATCGCGAATGGTGAAGAAGTTGCCCAGTGATTTGGACATCTTCTCCTGGTTCACCCGCACCGCGCCGGCGTGCATCCAGGTATTAACGTAGGTTTTGCCGGTGGCCGCTTCGCTTTGTGCGATCTCATTTTCATGGTGTGGGAAGGTTAGATCCGGCCCGCCGCCGTGAATATCGAAGGTGTCACCCAAGCAGCAGGTCGACATGGCCGAGCACTCGATGTGCCAACCGGGCCGACCGTGACCCCAGGGGGACGCCCAGTGCGCCTCCCCCGGCTTGGCAGCCTTCCAGAGCACGAAATCGAGCGGATCTTCTTTATGAACATCCACATCAACCCGTGCGCCAGACCGCATATCGTCAAGCTGGCGGTTATTTAGCTTGCCGTAATTGGCAAATTTGCGCACTCGGTAGTAAACATCGCCATTATTTGCGGCGTAGGCAAAGCCTTTTTCAATCAACGTTTCAATCATGGCCACAATATCACCGATATGGCCGGTGGCACGTGGCTCGTGATTTGGTGGCAAAACAAATAGACGCTGTTCGTCTTCGTGCATAGCGTCAATCATGCGCTCGGTCAGCGCGGTGATGCTTTCGCCATTCTCCTCGGCACGCTTGAGAATTTTATCGTCAATATCGGTAATGTTACGCACGTAGTTAACGTCGTAGCCGCGCTCACGCAGATAGCGGGTGATAACGTCAAAGGCGACCATGACGCGGGCGTGCCCTAGGTGGCAGTAGTCATACACCGTCATGCCGCACACATACATGCTTACTTTTCCCGCTTCAAGCGGGGTGAAAGGTTCTTTGCGGCGCGTCAGCGTATTGTAAATATGCATGTGGCTATCCATGTTTGTTTTAGCCCTTCTGCTTGATTTTAGCCCAGCTATCTTTCAACCCCACGGTACGGTTAAACACCAAATGCTCTGGCGTAGAGTCGTGACGGTCAGCGCAGAAGTAGCCGACGCGCTCGAACTGGAAACGTGATTCAGGTGTCGCCTCGGCAAGGCTAGGCTCACCAATTGCTTGGCAAACGACCAAAGAATTTGGATTTAGGTGCTCAAGAAAGTCGACATCTTTATCGCGATCCGGCTGTTCAACGGTAAACAAATTGTCGTAAAGGCGCACTTCTATCGGCACACCGTGTGCAGCGCTGACCCAGTGAATAACACCTTTGACCTTACGTCCTTCGGGATTTTTACCCAGCGTATCGAAGTCGACCGAGCAGTGCAGTTCAGTGATTTCACCGTCGGCGTCTTTGATCACCTCGTCACAGCGAATCACATAGCTGTTGCGCAGGCGTACTTCTTTACCTGGCGCGAGGCGGAAGAACTTCTTAGGGGCATCTTCCATAAAGTCGTCTTGATCGATATATAGCTCACGAGCAAACGGCACCTTGCGCATTGTCATGTCCTCACGCGCAGGATGTCCCGGCACTTCGTACATCTCTTCGTGATCTTCAGGCACGTTAGTAAGGACGACCTTTAACGGGTTTAACACACACATGGCCCGGGGAGCATTGTCTTCAAGGTCAGAACGAATCGCATGGGTGAGCATGGCAATATCGACTAAGCCACCGTCAGCGCGGGTAACGCCAATCATTTCGCAGAATTTACGAATAGACGCTGGCGTATAACCGCGGCGACGCATACCGGAGATCGTCGGCATGCGCGGATCATCCCAGCCGTCGACGATTTGCTCATCCACCAGCAGCTTCAGCTTACGCTTGGAAGTCAGGGTGTAGTCGAGATTCAGTCGTGCAAACTCGATTTGGCGCGGCTTCGCGGGCACCGGTAGATTATTTAAAAACCACTCGTACAGCGGGCGGTGATCTTCAAATTCCAGGGTGCAGATCGAGTGCGTAATACCTTCGATGGCGTCTGACTGACCATGGGTAAAGTCGTAAGAAGGATAGATTTTCCACTTATCACCGGTTTGATGATGGGTGGCGTGGCGAATTCGATAAATTATCGGGTCGCGTAGATTGATATTGGGTGAGGCCATATCAATCTTGGCGCGCACGACCTTTTCACTTTCGCCAAACTCGCCTTCGCGCATACGCGCCAGTAGATCCAGGTTCTCTTCGGCGCTGCGTTCGCGGTAAGGGCTGGCTTTGCCCGGCGCGGTTAAAGTACCGCGATACTCGCGGATTTCATCCGGGGAAAGATCGTCGACATAGGCTTTGCCTTCACGCATTAAGTGCTGCGCCCAAGCGTAGAGCTGATCGAAGTAGTCAGAAGCAAAACGCACCGGGCCTGCCCATTCAAAGCCTAGCCAACTGACGTCCTCTTTGATCGCATCGATGTAGGCCTGCTCTTCTTTGGCAGGGTTGGTGTCGTCAAAACGTAGATGACACTCGCCACCCATTTGCTCCGCCAGCCCGAAATTTAGACAGATCGACTTCGCATGGCCGATATGCAGAAAGCCATTGGGCTCCGGGGGGAAGCGCGTCACGATTTTAGTGACCTGGCCGCCCTCGATTTCGTCGCGTACTTGGTTGCGAATGAAGTTCGGCGCTGGGGTGGTCTCGTTGGTCATGGTGGTGTTTGATAACCTCGTGGTGGATGGCGTGCTGGTCCGTGAAGACATAGGATACTCCTACGGCCCTTCGCGGTGCAGGGCAAAACCGCTATTATAACGTGACGCCGATGCACAGCGCCAAGGCGAACGCCTTTATTGAACAGGAATTTACCTATGATCGTATTACAGACGAACCACGGTGACATCACTATCGCCCTGAACCACGAAAAAGCGCCGATTAGCGCGGCGAATTTTGAGCAGTACGTTCGTGACGGATTTTATGACGGTACGCTGTTTCACCGAGTAATTGATGGGTTCATGGTCCAAGGCGGCGGTTTCGATAAAGATTTTGAGCAAAAACCGACCCGTGATCCTATCGATAACGAAGCCGACAACGGCTTAAAAAATACTATCGGTACGTTAGCCATGGCTCGCACCCAGGATCCGCACTCTGCAACGGCACAGTTTTTTATCAACGTGGGCGACAATAGCTTTTTGGATCATAGCGGTAAAAATCTTCAAGGCTGGGGCTATGCGGTGTTTGGCGAAGTCGTTGACGGTATGGATGTGGTCAACGAAATTAAAAACGTAGCCACTTCGCGTCGCGGCATGCACGCCGACGTTCCCTCTGAGGATGTCATTATCGAGCGCGCTTACGTTAAGGAAGCGGAATAACCCCGGGAGCCTTATGCGCACACTGCTTGTTGCTGACCTGCATTTGAGTAGCGATACCCCTGAGATTAATCAGGGGTTTTACCGCTACCTTGAACAAACCGCCCCAGGAGCCGATGCCCTGTACATTCTGGGCGATCTTTTTGACGCCTGGATTGGTGATGATCTTTTGGACAACGCTACTCATCCGCTTAGCGTTGTCGCCCAAGACGTCATTCAGCGCTTAAAAAAGCTTAGCAGCGAGGGCACCGCTGTCTATTTGATGCATGGTAACCGTGATTTTTTACTCGGTGAACGCTTTGTTAACGCCTGCCAGGCGATACTGCTATCTGACATTGAGGAGGTCGAGCTTCAGGGGGTACCCGTGGTACTTCTTCACGGCGATAGCTTATGCACCCAGGATGAAGCCTATATGGCTTTTCGTCAGCAGTCACGCAATCCAGAGTGGCAGGCGCAGATGCTGGCTCTACCGCTGGAACAACGTTTAGAACTGGCCAAAAGCCTACGCATGCAGTCGGGCGAGGCTAACGCCAATAAAGCTGAGGCCATCATGGATGTGACACAGCAGGAAGTTATCACGCTAATGGAGCGGTTTGGTGTTGCCACCATGATTCATGGTCATACTCACCGCCCTCACGTACATGACCTAACAGTTGAGGAAGTACCCGCCAAACGTTATGTGTTAGGCGATTGGAATACCCAGCATGGTTGGGATATCGTGGTTGAACGCTCAGATCACACGGCACCAAGGTTGCGTCAATTCTCTTTCACCGAATTACCTGATGCCTGAGCCCTGTTTACGGGTTTAAAAAAAGCCGATCGCGAGATCGGCTTTTTTGGCTTGCTTAAAAACATTCTACCGCTCTATGTCTGCGTCACTGCGCAAGTCATCAATCAATCCCTGCAGGATCGATTGGGCACGCAATTGTTCAGCCATTTGTGAGACAAACGCTTCCATTTGCTCATCGATTTCACCATCAGTAACGCTATCCAACGCAACAACGGCAACACCTTGGGGAAGCTCAACGGCACGATAAACGCTTTCGCCCTCATCTGGACGAGGCATGCGGAAAGCTTCCTGAACAATCGTTTGCGGTACGGTGGTATCAGCTTGACGGCTAACGTTATTAGCTTCGAGCCAATCGATGTCCAACTGCTCACCTGATTGCAGTTCTGAAATCAGTGATTGCGCCTCTTCACGTAGAGCTTGCTGCTGCTGATCAGCAGCCACTGAAATTTCAACCTCTTCACGGACATCATCCAACGATAATATTGTCGCGTCGCGCTTTTCAGCAACTCGCAATACCATGCGGCGATCCTGATCTAACTCGATAACTTCACTGTTATAACCCTCTTCCAATACATCGTTACTGAACGCTGCGGACATCACGCCAGGCTCAGATAACACGCCTTCAGCCTGATCGTCACGAGCCAGCCAATCACTCTCATTGAGGGTCAGACCAATGCTCTCAGCCACACTTTGCAGATCGTCTGCAGCAAAGCTTTCATCAATTAGCTGCTGAACCCGCTGATTAAACTCATCATCAACGTCACGTAGCGCCACTTCACGCGCCAACTCATCGCGCTGCTCTTCGAACGTCGGGCCTTGAATATCCGTTACTTGAATGATGTGGAAAGCACTGTCCAACTCAATCGGCTGAGAAATATCACCCTCGTCTAATCCGAATGCAGCTTCATCAAACGTTTCACCAAAGAATCCCCGGCTGATAACCCCGAGATCACCACCCTCTTCAGCACTGGCCGTATCATCAGAGTAACGAAGCGCGGTATCGGCAAACGATTCACCGCTATCCAACGCTTCCTTGGCTGTTTCGGCCATTTCCTGAGCTTCATCACGGGTGCGCTGGTCACCAAACGTGATCATAATGTGAGAAACTTGACGATCAGCATCACGGTTTTGCTCACGCCATGCATCAAGTAATGCCTCTTCGTCTACGTCGCGGCCTTCAGCCATTGCTTGACGATCAACTATTACATACTCAAGGCGCACTTGCTCAGGACGCTCATAGCGCTCCTGGTGGGCATCGTAAAATGCTTGAAGATCTTCCTCACTGACATTGATATCAGCCTCTACGTCATCGCCACCCAGCACAACGTAGCGCAAGCTACGCTGCTGGCGCTGCAATTCCGCCAAGCGCTCTTGCTCATTGGGCAGGCTGAAATCACTGAAGGCTAACCCTTGTTGCAAATGCTGCCGCTGAATATCGACACGTAGCTCCTGGCGAAATGACATGGGCGTATAACCAGCGCCCGCCAACCGGTTACGGAATACTTCAGCGGAGAAGCGACCATCCTGGTCATGGAATTCAGGTAGGCTGACAATCATCTGGTCTAACTGCTCATCGGATACGCTAAAACCGCCATCCTCAGCATATTGAGATAGCAGTTGCTGGGTGATGAGCTGATCAAGCATATCACTGCGCAGGGCACGCTCCTGCTCCGGCGGCACCTGGCCTGATCGTAAGGCACGCTGAACTTCAAGCTCAACTTGTTGGCGCATAATCGGCTGGCCGTTGACACTTGCTACTTCGTTTGGATCGCTGCCAAAAACCCCGAACAGAGACTCAATCCCGAAAAGTGCCATGGCCGCGACCATAACACCGATAATAATTTTGGCACCCCAGCTCCTGGAGCCATCTCGAATACTTTGCAGCATGCTAGCCTCAGATTGTCACAGCCAAACACATTGACCCGCTAAATCCTAACAAATAGAGGGCCAGAAAATAACATGGGCGCATCGCCAGTGCGATGCGCCCATAAGGTTACAGCAAACGCGGTCAAATTAGTTGACGGCGTCTTTCAGCGCTTTACCTGCTTTGAAGCTGGGTACTTTGGCGGCACTGATCTGAATTGGCTGACCCGTTTGTGGGTTACGGCCAGTTCGTGCTGCACGCTCTTTAATTGCGAAGGTACCAAAACCTACCAGTGATACGCTTTCGCCCTTCTTAAGGCTATCGGTGACAGACTCCACCATGGCATCCAATGCGCGGGTTGCCGCTGCTTTTGGGATATCTGCAGACGCGGCAATGGCTTCAATCAGCTCGGACTTATTCACTCTTCACCCCTTGACTGTTTTAAAAAAATGGCTCTGAACGGCATGGTCACCGATGGATACGACGAACAAAACATAGCTGCGTTTTATAGCAATGCCTTGAAACATCTGTCAAGCAACCATGCCGTGAGATACCCGCCACGTATAGCAACGAGCATAGATATTAAGTAAAATTAAAGACCAAAGTGGACTTTAACAGCTTAATGAGTACTAGCAACTACGGTATTGGTAAACGATGCGTCGCTACCTTTCAACTTTGCACCTTCTTCTACCTTAGCAACTAGAGCTACGGCTAAGACATCATCTATCCAACGTACCGGACGAATATCCAATGCTCCTTTGATATTGTCAGGTACTTCCTTGAGATCACGGCGGTTTTCTTCAGGAATTAGCACAGTCTTTATACCACCGCGGCGGGCTGCCAGCAATTTCTCCTTCAGACCGCCTATTGGCATCACTTCACCGCGCAGATTGACTTCACCGGTCATGGCCACGTCACAACGCACTGCCCGCTGGGTATAAGCGGAAACAATCGCTGTCACCATCGCAATACCTGCACTGGGGCCGTCCTTCGGTGTGGCGCCTTCTGGTACGTGAATGTGCAGATCCTCTTTTTCAAACCGCTCTGGATCAATTCCGTACGCTTCTGCCCTAGCTCTGACCACTGTGTGGGCGGCGCTAACCGACTCTTTCATGACATCACCCAGTGAGCCGGTTTTGTTAATTCGCCCCTTACCCGGCGTAACCACTGACTCAATATTAAGCAATTCGCCGCCGACAGATGTCCAGGCAAGACCTGTGACACGGCCAACTTGATCTTCTTGCTCCGCTAACCCGTAACTATAGCGACGAACACCTGCATAGTGCTCAATCTGCTCAGCCGTTAAGCTTTTCCCAGCTTTTTCAGATGCCGGGTCGCGCTCTTTTTCAAGACGCTCACGGAGCACTTTTCGCGACACTTTGGCAATCTGACGCTCAAGCTCACGCACACCTGCTTCACGGGTGTAATAGCGAATAAGCTCCAATAGTGCGCTGTCTTCTAAGGTTAACTCATCACCTTTTAACCCGTTGGCGGCTAGTTGCTTAGGCAATAAATAGCGCTTGGCGATGGCCAATTTTTCATCTTCGGTGTAACCGGGCAGACGAATAATCTCCATACGATCAAGCAGTGCGCTGGGAATATTCATCGAGTTAGCGGTACAGATGAACAGCGTCTCTGAAAGATCGTAGTCAAGTTCTAGATAGTGGTCGCTGAAGCTGTTGTTCTGTTCAGGGTCGAGCACCTCTAGCAATGCAGAAGCGGGATCACCGCGATGATCCATGCCGAGCTTATCCACCTCATCTAACAGGAACAGCGGGTTTTTAACGCCAGCGCGACTCATCCGCTGAATCATTTTGCCGGGCAATGACCCGATGTAAGTCCGCCGGTGACCGCGTATTTCAGATTCGTCACGCACGCCACCCAACGCCAAACGCACATACTTGCGATTAGTGGCGCGCGCGATCGATTGACCTAACGATGTTTTACCTACCCCTGGCGGCCCCACCAAGCACAGCACCGGGCCTTTCATCTTGCGCACACGCGTCTGCACGGCAAGATACTCTAAAATGCGTGCCTTGACCTCTTCCAGTCCGTAATGGTCTTCATCAAGCACTTGTTGTGCTTTCACGAGATCATGCTTGACCCGCGTACGCTTTTTCCAGGGCACTGCCACCAACCAATCAAGGTAGGAGCGCACTACGGTCGCCTCTGCGGAGTTTGAGGCCATCATTTTGAGCTTGTTTAGCTCTTGTGTAGCCTTCTCAGACGCCTCTTTCGGCATACCGGATTCTTTAATCGCCAGCTCGTACTTCTCAGCCTCATTGGGCACATTATCCAGCTCACCCATCTCTTTCTGGATGGCTTTCATCTGCTCGTTGAGATAGTACTCACGCTGGGTCTTTTCCATCTGCTCCTTGACCCGCGAACGGATGCGCTTCTCTACTTGAAGGAGATCGATTTCAGACTCAATCAGCGCCATTAGGTGCTCAATGCGATCACGCACCCGATCCATCTCTAACAGCTCTTGTTTATCGCCAATTTTGAGCGATAAGTGAGCACAAATGGTATCCACCAAGCGGCTTGGATCTTCAATCCCTGACAAGGAGTTCAGGACTTCGTTAGGGACTTTTTTGGACAATTTCACGTACTGCTCAAACTGGTTAAGCAATACGCGAACCAGCGCTTCTTGCTCACGAGTGGTAAGTGGCTCACTCTCTCGTGGCGTTAAATGCGCCTGGGTGTAGCCGGCGTCATTCTCTTCGACGCTCAGGACATCCGCCCTAAAGTTACCCTCAATGAGGACTTTGACCGTGCCATCAGGAAGCTTCAGCAGCTGCATAATGTCAGCCACGGTTCCCATAGAATAAAGATCAGCGTTATCTGGCTCATCCTGAGATGCTTCGCGCTGAGCCACCAGCAACACTCGCTTATCAGCCTCCATAGCCGCTTCTAGCGCCTGGATAGACTTTTCACGACCTACAAATAGGGGGATGACCATTTGCGGATAAACAACCACATCGCGCAATGGTAAAAGGGGTAGACATTGTGTCTGTTCGGCGTTCTGCTGCATCGCAGACGTTCCTCGGCAAATCGGATGAGTACTTAAAAAAGAGTACTTGGAAAAGTACTGCAGAGTCGTCAATCAACTGGCTATTAACACGGTAGCTTTGAGCGGACTGGGCAGTAACACTTCGCAAAAACGCTCTTCAACAACAAGGGGTCGCCTAAGCGACCCCTTGGTTTTAGCGCAAGCGGTTAAAGCTGGGGTCGGCTGGTCGACTTGCGACTAACCATCAGTGCCGTCGACACGTGCTTCTTCCTGCTGAGAGTAAATCAACAGAGGTTCACTCTCACCAGCAATCACCGAGCCATCAATCACGACTTTACTGACGCCTTCAAGCGACGGAATTTCATACATGGTGTCTAGCAGCACAGATTCTAAAATAGAGCGCAGGCCACGAGCACCTGTCTTACGCTCCATGGCTTTTTCAGCCACGGCTCGTAACGCTTCATCTCTGAACTCCAGCGTTACATCTTCCATTTCAAACAGTTTGGCGTACTGCTTAACCAGCGAGTTCTTCGGCTCTGTCAGAATCTGCACTAATGCATCTTCAGTGAGCTCCATCAGCGTCGCGATGATGGGCAGGCGACCTACAAACTCAGGAATCAGGCCAAACTTCACGAGGTCATCGGGTTCAACGTCAGCCAGCAGCTCACCCACCCCACGGGAGGATTCCTTGCTCTTCACTGCCGCATTAAATCCGATACCGCCTTTCTCAGCGCGATCCCGAATTACTTTATCAAGCCCCGCAAATGCGCCACCAACGATAAACAGAATATTGCCCGTATTGACTTGGACAAACTCCTGCTGCGGGTGCTTACGCCCACCCTGGGGAGGCACTGACGCGGTCGTACCTTCAATTAGTTTGAGCAGTGCCTGCTGAACACCCTCACCCGACACGTCTCGAGTAATTGAAGGGTTATCCGATTTACGCGAAATCTTGTCTATCTCATCGATATAAACAATGCCGCGCTCAGCTTTTTCGACGTCGTAATCGCACTTCTGCAATAATTTCTGAATGATGTTTTCAACATCTTCACCGACATAACCTGCTTCGGTAAGCGTCGTTGCATCTGCAATGGTAAACGGTACATTCAGCAGCCGCGCCATGGTCTCCGCCAGCAACGTTTTACCGCTACCCGTGGGGCCAATTAGCAGAATGTTCGATTTGCCTAGCTCAACGTCGCCGTCGCGCACATCCGTTTTTAGACGCTTGTAGTGGTTATAGACCGCTACAGAAAGCACCATTTTGGCGCGATCTTGTCCGATGACGTAATCATCTAGCGTATGACGTATTTCGCGAGGCGTAGGTAAACGCTCGTCGTCGCTCTCGGCATCGGCTTCGAGAACTTCCTCGCGAATGATGTCATTACATAAGTCGACACACTCATCGCAGATATAGACGGACGGGCCCGCAATCAGCTTTCGTACTTCGTTTTGATTTTTACCACAAAACGAGCAGTAGAGCAGTTTGCCACCTTCGTCTTTGCCTTTGCCGTCGGCCATTCGCATACCTCTATCACTGCGGCGGCTTACGCCGCCGGAAAAGCTCGTTAGAAAAGCAGAATCCTATCACGCTATCAGGATGTAGGCCGCTTATCCAGCACTGCATCAATCAAGCCATACTCTTTGGCTTTATTGGCGCTCATAAAGTTATCCCGGTCTGTATCACGCGAGACGGTTTCAATATCTTGACCCGTATGGTGGGCAAGAATTTGATTAAGCTTCTCGCGTATACCCAGAATTTCACGGGTATGAATTTCAATGTCAGATGCTTGGCCTTGGTAGCCACCGAGCGGCTGATGAATCATCACACGTGAATTGGGTAAGCAATAACGTTTGCCAGCAGCACCTGCTGTTAACAACAACGCACCCATGCTAGCCGCTTGTCCAATACATACCGTGGACACATCTGGCTTCACGAACTGCATAGTGTCGTAAATCGACATCCCCGCGGTGACTGAACCACCTGGCGAGTTGATATACAGGTGAATATCTTTGTCTGGATTTTCTGACTCCAGAAACAACAACTGAGCGACAACCAGATTAGCCATGTAGTCTTCTACAGGGCCTACCAAAAAGATCACACGCTCTTTTAACAGGCGTGAGTAAATGTCGTAGGCTCTTTCCCCTTTGGCGCTCTGCTCAACCACCATGGGCACTAAACCGCCGGCGTTTTGAATATCAAACTCACTCATTCAGGTGATTCCTTGCGTCCGAGAAGGGAAAGGCGCACCGACATAGGGGTGCGCCACGCTCCAGGGTGTTAGGCGTTAGCTTTCTCGCCCTCTTCAGCACCCTCATCTTGCTCTGCCTGCTGTTGAGCAGCGGCAAGAGCTTGCTGATAAGACATTTCAACGTCTTTAATATTCGTTTGCTCGAGCAGCTTCGCCACCGCTTTCTCTTCGAGAATGGCAGATTTCACTTGGGTTTTCAGCTGCTCGTTACCCATGTAGTAGCTAACCACTTCTTCTGGATCTTGGTACTGCTCAGCAAGCTCGGTTACTTTTGCTTTGATAGCGTCATCGTCAGCGTCGAGTTCGTTAGCTTTGATCACTTCCGCTAGCAACAAGCCGACTTGAACGCGGCCTTTAGCCTGCTCTTCGAAAAGTTCGTTAGGCAATTGACTGACGTCAAAATCTTCGCCCAATCCGAACTGCTGAGCCGCTTGACGCTTCATGCCGTCAGTTTCTTGCTGAACCAATGCGCTTGGAACGGGAATTTCGTTAACCTTTTTAAGCGCATCTAGCACTTGCTGCTTAACGCGATTATCCACCGCTTGCGATGCTTCACGGGTCATGTTCTTTTTGATGTCAGCACGGAATTTTTCTTGATCGCCGCCTTCAACACCAAAACGCTCGATAAATTCAGCATCTACCTCAGGCAGCTTCTGACTGCTGACTTTATGAACCGTCACTTTGAAGGTTGCTTCTTTACCAGCCAAGTGTTCAGCCTGGTAATCCGCCGGGAAAGTAACGTTAAGTGTTTTCTCTTCGCCCGCTTTGGCACCAATTAACTGCTCTTCAAACCCTGGAATAAAGCTATTAGAACCAATGACCAGTGAATGACCTTCTGCGCTACCGCCTTCGAACGGCTCGTCACCAATATAGCCCTGGAAATCGATAGTCACTTGATCACCGTCGGCTGCAGCAGCATCGACTTCTTCCCACGCGGCGTTTTGCTTACGCAACGTATCGATCATTTCATCGACATCCGCATCGCTAACGGATACCACAGGGCGTTCAATGTCAGTGCCTTCGATTGAAGCCAGCTCTACCTGGGGGTAGATTTCCATTACCGCCACGAACTCAAGGTCTTTGCCTGATTCATTAACAGAAGGCTCGATTTGCGGGAAGCCAGCCGGGTTCAGGCCTTCTTCGGTAATAGCGCGCACGTAGCGTTCACGCATCACCTCACTAACCACTTCGTTACGTACGTCTTGGCCGTAGCGCTGCTGAACAACTGCCATCGGCACCCGGCCCTGGCGAAAACCATTCAAGCGAACATTCTTCGCGGTGTCTTTCAAGCGAGCGCTAACGGCCTCGTCAATTTCGGCAGCCGGCACTTGAATGGTGATGCGGCGTTCGATCTGGGAGGTCGTCTCGACAGAAACTTGCATGAATTGTCCTCTAACGGCTGGGCGTTGTGTTGATTGCATGTAATTGTGCTGACTGGATCTAAAAAGATCAAAGGGGCAATTTTAAGAACCCCAGCGCATGGTGGCAAGCGCCATGCTCGCAACATGGGGGCAGTGACTGCAAAAACAAGGTAATAATTGATGAATTAGCTACTTTCGGGCGTACTTGGCATCATTATTAGCCCCATGCTGCGATATTTATACCATTCTACTGCTTTGTGACACGGGCAGCGACTTTTTCAATTCAAGCTCCTAGATATTACATCACCCTAGACAGGCTGGCGTTCTTTCGACCACCATAAACTGAGCGTATGGAGAAGCACTCCAAGGGTTGCGCCATGAGAGATGAATACCTGCCAACTGATCCAATCAGTAAACAATGCGTGCCAAACTCCCATTACCGCCGCCCCAAGTAACAACATCGCGATTAGCCGTTTCAACAGCTTTGGCAAACGTTGACGAGAAGCAACCGCCAATAGGCGCCATTGAACAAGGGCTGCAAAAGCGACCAACGCAAAGGCGATAACAATGAGAGTTAGACGCGTTTCATGACCACCCGCCATATAACGTGGCAACGTTGCCAGCATCACCAAACACACACCTATCGCAACGCTTATGCGCTCTGGAGAGGAAGGAGCCTGCTGCATCGCTCAAACGACCTCTAACTGCTGGGCAACAATCCACTCTTCAACCCACGGAATAGCCGCATCATCGGCCATGAAAGTCTCCATAGCATCAATCTCTAAACGCTCACCTAATCGAGTGGCACCATGATCTAATAGCAGCGCATCTAACGCGCGACCTGCACCACAAAAGGTATCGCCATAAGAACTATCGCCCAATGCTATTAGCCCGTAGCGGAGCGAAGTGAGTGCTGGACTTTGATCACGAAGATTACGTACAAATGGGACAAAGCTACCCGGAAAATCTCCACTACCCGTAGTTGATACACAAAAAAGGGCTAAATCAGCGTCACCTTCTACAACATCGTTTATTGAAGGCTGTTCATGAATCACCACAGTGTAACCAGCCTGCTCAAAAAGAGGCTTTACTTGTTCTGCTACGTCTAGAGCACCGCCATACATGGTACCCACCAAAATATTCAGTTTCGGCATCGTCACTCCCCTGTCAAAGTGTCACAGTGCCAACCCTCAAGTCGACAAATACCCGATGAATTTGCTCAAATATTAACATGGCTGGGTAGAATGAAACACACAACCCGCAATGCGCGGCCTACACACAACATTTAGGAGTCCCTATGCAGCAAACTTTTGAGACGTGGATTACTCCAATCATGGTTGGTGGGCTAATTATATTTATGTGCTTTATTATTTGGGACTTGGCTAAAAAGTCCAACGCTGGCAAATTTGGCACCATCATGCTGTTTGTCGTACTGGGTGCTGGCATGCTGGGTTACATCATTAAAGTGGTAATAGCGTGGCTAATTGAAGGCGGTAGCGTGTAGCTGCACTAGCCACATACATAGTCTCGCGACTCTGGACTTATTACCAAAACAAAAAGGAGCGCCCAAAGGCACTCCTTTTTGAGGATAAGACGATATTAGACAAAGCTCATATGCCTAAACTGAAAAAATATTACTCGCCACCCACGTAATGCTCTACCTGCTGCTTGAGCTTTTGCCCTGGACGGAACGTTACCACCCGCCGCGCAGAAATCGGAATTTCTTCACCGGTTTTGGGGTTTCGTCCTGGTCGCTCGCGCTTATCACGCAGATCAAAGTTACCAAATCCGGATAACTTCACCTGTTCATTCTCACGGAGACAGGCTCGAATCTCTTCAAAAAAAGCTTCGACCATGGCCTTCGCTTCTCGTTTGGACAGGGCTAGCTCAGCATGCAAATGCTCAGCTAATTCTGCTTTGGTCAACGCACCCATAAGGTTTCTCCTTATCCTTGAAGCAGATACAGCGTCAAACGCACCGTATCAACCGTACAGTAGCAAACGCATTGCCAAGAACGTGATAAGCATCGTGGCGTGGCCTAAGCAGTAGCTTAAGTTACTTACTAGCCGCGCAGCTCAGCATCCAGCTTGACACGCACTTGTGTCACAATTGAATCGACCAACTGGTTGATTTCTTCATCGTTTAGCGTGCGCGATGGATGCTGCCAGGTCAAGCCCAACGCAATACTCTTGTGTCCTTCAGCGACCCCTTTACCCGCATAAACATCAAATAGTTTGATATCCTGCAGATAATCCCCCGCTTGCTCTTTTGCACAATCCAGCAACGATTGAACAGGAGTGGCTTCCTTGAGTATAAACGCCAAATCACGGCGCACCTCTGGAAAGCGCGATAACGGTTCAAAGGCAGGCACACTACCCTGGCTTAGCATATCCAAGCGTACTTCAAACAACACAGCATCCATTTTCAGGCCCAGCGTTGCTCGTACTTGTGGGTGCAGTGTACCAATCCAGCCCGCAGGTTTACCGTTATGCAACAGCTGCGCACTTTGGCCAGGATGAAGCGCAGGGTGCTCTGCGGGCTCAAACCGCCAAGCATCGGCATCACCACCCAAGGCGATGACGCTTTCTAGATCACCTTTCAGATCATAAAAGTCGACGCGGTCTTTTGCGCCACTCCATCCTTCGGCTTCACGCGGGCCACACACTAATGCACCCAGCATCGGTACCTGCGACAAAGCATCCAACTCGCCGTTAAATACTAGCCCGGTTTCAAATAAACGCACGCGGGTTTGCTGACGATTGAGGTTGTATTCCATGGCGCGAACAAGGCCAGGAAATAAGCTTGCGCGCATTACCGACAAATCAGCCGAGATGGGATTGGCAAGCACGGGTGTGACGGCATGCGGCAACAGCGTCGCTTGCAACTCAGGCGCGACAAAGCTGTAGGTAATCGCTTCTTGAAAGCCACGGGCAACCATCTGACGACGCAGACGCGACTGAGTGAGTGTCGCCTCATTCGCAGAACGAAGCGCTAAGCGTGCCGACGGACGACGTACTGGCAAATTATTATAGCCATGGATGCGCGCCACCTCTTCGATGAGGTCTTCCTCAATGGCAAGGTCGAAGCGCCAACTGGGTGCAGTGACTGCCCAATCGGCACTTTGCATGCTGACATCAAGCCCAAGACGCTGAAGAATATCGCTCACGTCATCGCTGTCGAGGGTCTTGGAAAGCGCTTGTTCCAAACGCTTGCTGCGCAATATGATGGCGCGCTCTGCGGGCATATGCTCAGCACTTTTCTCTTCAACAACAGGCCCAGCCTGACCACCACAAATCTCAATTAAAAGCTGAGTAGCCCGCTCGACGGCAACTGGCGTTAACTGCGGATCGACGCCGCGTTCAAAGCGATGTGATGCATCAGTGTGCAATCCGTAAGAGCGAGCTTGGCCTGCAATCGCAAGCGGCGTAAAGAAGGCTGACTCAAGAAAAATAGTTCGGGTATTTTCATTAACGCCGGAGTTTTCACCCCCCATCACTCCTGCCATGGCAAGCGGCCCAGAATGATCGGCGATAACCAGTGTTTCAGGGCGCAACGCTATATTATTACCATCCAGCAGCGTTAGTTTCTCGCCTGGCTTAGCCATTCGCACAACCATGCCCCCTTGCAGGTTGTCACGATCAAAAGCGTGCATTGGCTGGCCTAATTCCAGCATGACGTAGTTGGTAATATCCACCACTGGGTCAATAGAACGTACGCCACTGCGACGCAGACGCTCAACCATCCAAAGGGGTGTTTCAGCCTTAACATTGACGCCCTTAATCACACGGCCGATATAGCGCGGACACTGCTCAGGTGCTTCAATTCTAACCGCGAAGCTATCCTGAATCTCAGCAGCCACCGGCTCTATTATTGGCCCCTTAACCGGCAATCGGTTTAGCACACCAACTTCACGGGACAGCCCCTTAATGCTTAGGCAGTCACCGCGATTGGGCGTCAGATCGACCTCAATCGTCATGTCGTTAAAATGCATGAACTCTCTGAAATCGATACCCACTGGTGCGGAGGACGACAGCACCAGAATGCCGGGCGAAGTCTCTTCTTCAAGCCCAAGCTCCGATGCAGAACAGATCATCCCACGCGACTCAACGCCGCGCAGTTTGGCTTTTTTGATTTTGAAATCACCTGGCAGTACGCCACCTACCTGGGCAAAGGGAATTTTCTGACCAACATCGACATTGGGGGCTCCGCAGACAACCTGAACAGGTTCCCCACTACCGTCATCAACGGTGCACACATTGAGCTTGTCCGCGTCAGGGTGCTTCTCTTTACTCAGCACCTCAGCCACCACGACACCGCTGAATTCGGCTGCTACCGCTTCAACAGCGTCGACTTCCAAACCCGCCATGGTGATTTGGTCGGCCATAGCCTGCGTTTCAAGCTGCGGCGATACCCACTCGCGCAGCCACTGTTCTGAAAATTTCATCGTTGATCCTGTATTCGGCGGCGGCCTTAAGCGAATTGACGTAAAAAACGCAGATCGTTTTCAAAAAACAGGCGTAAATCATTTACGCCGTAGCGCAGCATTGCCAAACGCTCAGCCCCCATTCCGAAGGCAAAACCAGTATAGCGCTCAGTATCGATACCCGAATGCCTGAACACTTCAGGATGAACCATGCCGCAACCCATCACTTCCAGCCAACCGCTATGGGAACAGACGCGACAGCCTGACCCACTACACATCACGCACTGAATATCCACTTCCGCGGAAGGTTCTGTGAATGGAAAGTAAGAAGGACGAAAACGTACAGAAAGATCATCGCGCTCGAAAAATGCCTGCAAAAAATCTTCGATCGTACCTTTGAGATCGGCAAAGCTAACGCCCTCATCGACCAACAGCCCCTCGACTTGATGGAACATGGGCGTGTGGGTCAGATCTGAGTCGCTACGATAGACGCGCCCAGGGCAAACAATACGGATGGGGGGCTCACTGTTTTTCATCGTGCGCACTTGCACCGGCGAGGTGTGAGTACGGAGCAGGCGTGTGGCATCAAAATAGAAGGTATCAGCCATACCGCGAGCGGGATGATGGGCAGGAATATTGAGGGCTTCGAAATTGTGATAGTCATCCTCAATCTCAGGCCCTACCGCCACATCATAACCAATACGAGTGAACAGTCCCTCTATACGCTCAAGCGTCCGCGTCACAGGGTGCAGTCCGCCCTCGGCTTGGCCACGCCCAGGCAATGTGACATCTATACTTTCAGCAGCCAAACGCGCATTCAGCGCAGCACTTTCAAGCTGCTGACGCTTGGCATCAATTTCGTCGGCTAGGGTATGCTTGGCCTGATTAATACGCTCACCCGCTGCCGGGCGCTCTTCGGCTGACAGTTTCCCCAGGCCTTTCAGCAAGGCAGTTACCTCACCTTTCTTACCTAAGTAGCGTACTCGTAACTCGTCTAGTGCGGCGACACTCTGCGCAGCCTGAATGGCGTCGCGAGCCTCAGATACCAGAGTAGGAAGGTGATCCATCCGTTTCACTCCGAATTAAGCGGTGTCCATCCCTGAAGATGGCGTGGCACGTTGAAGGTGACAAAAAAACAGGGGAAGAGCGGCTGCTCTTCCCCTGGATGGGTCACTCTTAAATGACCTCAGGCACGTTGCACGGGCAAAAGCCCATCACAAACTACCTTATTGGGCAGCCTTGGCTTTTTCCACGATGGCAGCAAATGCAGCCTTCTCGTGTACTGCCAAATCGGCCAATACTTTACGGTCGATTTCGATACCGGCTTTCTTAAGACCGCCGACAAAGCGGCTGTAAGACATACCGTTAATACGTGCACCGGCGTTGATACGCTGGATCCATAGCGCGCGGAATTGGCGCTTACGGTTGCGACGGTCACGATAGGCATACTGACCAGCTTTAATAACGGCTTGCTTAGCAACGCGGAAAACGCGCGAACGGGCACCGTAGTAACCTTTAGCAAGCTTCAATACTTTTTTATGGCGACGACGCGCTACTACGCCACGTTTAACTCGAGTCATAACACACTCCTGACTTTAAGGCTGGGGCAAAAAATTGTGCACCCAGAAAAACGAAAACCCGACTTACAGATTCGGCAGCATACGCTGGATAAGCGCTTTGTCAGACGCGTGGATTTGCTTCATCCCACGCAGTTGACGCTTACGCTTGGTCGTTTTCTTGGTCAAGATGTGGCTACGGTGAGACTGCTTGTGCTTAAAGCCATTAGCAGTCTTCTTGAAGCGCTTGGCAGCGCCACTGTTGCTTTTGATTTTCGGCATGAGGAAAACTCCGCTCGATATTTTTTAGAAAACCCAGGGCCGACCACCGGTTTAACGGTGGCCCGTTGACATCGCCGTTGGATCACTTCTTTTTCGGGGCAATAATCATGATCATCTGGCGGCCTTCCATTTTTGGAAATGCCTCTACCGCTCCGATCTCTTCCAGGTCTGCCGCAATCCTTTCCATCAGCTTACGACCGATGTCCTGGTGCGCCATTTCACGACCACGGAAGCGCAGTGTGACTTTGCCCTTGTCACCACCTTCCAAAAAGCGCGTCAGGTTTTTAAGCTTGACCTGATAATCGCCTTCATCGGTGCCAGGACGGAATTTGACTTCCTTGACCTGGATTTGCTTCTGCTTCTTCTTTTGAGCCGCTTTCTGCTTCTTGGTCTCAAAAACGAACTTGCCGTAATCCATAATCTTACAGACGATGGGGTCGGCATTCGAAATTTGCACGAGGTCTAAGCTTTCAGATTCAGCACGCTCTAGCGCTTCGGTGGTGGGCACGA
Organism: Vreelandella sp. ssv; assembly: GCF_059448525.1. Lineage (NCBI taxonomy): Bacteria > Pseudomonadati > Pseudomonadota > Gammaproteobacteria > Oceanospirillales > Halomonadaceae > Vreelandella > Vreelandella sp. ssv. The sequence goes on from NZ_CM182545.1 coordinate 2,176,899, forward strand.
CACCCAACTGCTCACCGTCGCTACCAATAAGACGTACTTCTTCTTCGACAATTCGCTCGTTCATTGGTGGGCGTTTGTCTGCTGGACGCCCGCGCTGGTTGCTTCTCTTGATCGTTCCGTCTCCTTAGGCAATTGACGATGTCGCCAGGGCTGCTCTCTCGACAGTATGGCGTTCAATAAACTCATCGACCGTCATTGTACCGAGGTTTTCGCCGCTGCGTGTTCGCACGGCCACTGAGTCAGCTTCGACTTCCTTATCTCCTACCACAAGGAGATAGGGAACTTTCTGTAACGTATGCTCACGGATTTTAAAGCCGATCTTCTCGTTCCTCAAGTCCGCTTTAACACGTAAGCCACTTTTTTGCAGGCGTTTCTCCAAATCAAGCGCATATTCTCGCTGTGAATCGGTAATAATCATGACAACCGCCTGCTGTGGCGCAAGCCATAATGGCATAGCGCCCGCATAATGTTCAATCAAGATGCCAATGAAGCGCTCCATGGACCCTACAATAGCACGATGTAACATTACCGGCGACTTGCGCTGGCCTTCTTCAGTCACATACTGGGCCCCAAGCCGCTCTGGCATCATAAAATCGACCTGCATAGTGCCGACCTGCCATTCACGCCCCAGGCAGTCTTTCATATGGTATTCGATCTTGGGGCCGTAGAAAGCGCCTTCGCCAGGAAGTTCCTGCCATTCAACGTCACAGGTTTTCAATGCGCTACGCAGCGCATCTTCTGCCCGATCCCAAACCTCATCACTGCCAATGCGTTTGTCTGGGCGAAGAGCAATTTTAATGGCTATATCTTCAAAGCCAAAATCACTATACACCTTTAATGCCTGGCGATGAAAATCAGTCACTTCCGGCTCAACTTGAGCTTCCGTACAAAAAACATGGCCATCATCTTGGGTAAATGCCCGCACACGCATAATGCCGTGCAAAGCACCTGAAGGCTCGTTACGGTGGCATCCACCAAACTCACCAAAACGAACGGGCAATTCGCGATAGCTGCGCAAACCAGAATTAAACACCTGAACATGCCCAGGGCAGTTCATCGGCTTAAGGGCATACTCACGCTTTTCGGATTCAGTAAAGAACATGCCGTCCGCGTAGTTATCCCAGTGCCCTGATTTTTTCCAAAGCGATACGTCCATAATCTGAGGACAGCGTATTTCTTGGTACCCCCCCTCTTTGTAGACGTTTCGCATATATTGCTCGATCTGCTGCCACAGCGCCCAGCCGTTTGGATGCCAAAAAATCATCCCCGGCGCCTCTTCCTGCATATGGAAGAGATCCAGCCGGCGCGCTAACTTACGATGATCGCGCTTCTCCGCCTCTTCAAGACGTTTGACGTAAGCCTTAAGCTGTTTCTTGTCGCCCCATGCGGTGCCATAAATACGCGTCAGCATAGTGTTGGCAGCGTCTCCGCGCCAATAAGCACCGGCCAACTTGGTCAGCTTGAAGGCTTTTAAGTGGCGGGTATTCGGCACATGCGGACCGCGGCACATGTCAGTGTATTCTTCGTGATGATAAAGCCGAATTGTCGCGTCATCAGGAATATCGCGAATAATTTCCTGCTTATATGGTTCATCGCGGTGTAAAAAAGTCAGCATTGCCTGGTCGCGATCCACGTATTCGCGGATAACATCGTACTCGCGCTCAATCAACGATTGCATGCGAGCCTCGATCGCCTCCAAGTCTTCCGGGGTGACGGGTTGACCAAATTCAATATCGTAATAAAAACCGTCATCAATGACTGGTCCGATGGCCATCTTGGCCTCGGGATACATCTGCTTAACCGCATGACCAACAAGGTGAGCGCAAGAGTGGCGAATAATTTCCAACCCTTCATCATCACGGGCGGTAATTATCGCAACTGTTGCATCTTGCTCGATTAGGTCAGCGGCATCCACCAGCACACCATCGATCTTTCCAGCGATACAGGCCTTAGCCAAACCAGGGCCAATGGATTCTGCGAGCTGCATAATGGTCAGCGGTGCTTCAAACGTTCTTTGACTGCCGTCAGGCAGAGTAACAATAGGCATTCAGGTTCCTTGAGCGCAGTGGTGATCCATACCAAGGATCACATTTCGCTATCAATGGTCTTGGGAGGTGCAAAATGTATCACTATTAAACAGCGCCAAGCCTAGCAGACTTAAAATAAAAACGGGAGGCATAAGCCTCCCGTTTCTTTACCTGTGGATTGCAGTTAGCCGGTTATAGGGCGTCTACAAACCTCAGAAGATAAGTGGACTTAGTTCCACTCATCCAGTTCAACGCGACGGTTCTGGAAGCGACCTTCTTCAGTTTCGTTGGAAGCGATCGGTTGCTCTTCACCGTAACCTACCGCACGCATACGGTTGGCTTGCACGCCACGGCTTGCTAAGTAGTTAGCAACAGATTGTGCACGTTCTTGTGACAAGTTTTTATTATACTCGTCAGAACCGCGTGAATCAGTATGGCCTTCGATGCTAACACGTACGTCTGGGTTATTAACCAGACGCTCAGCAACACCGTTCAGTACGCTTTGTGCGTTAGAAGTCAGTTGTGCAGAGTCAAATTCGAAGTTAACTTCTTGTAGTACAACGCTATCCGGGCAACCCAGTGCGTTAACTTCTACGCCTGCTGGCGTGTTCGGGCACTGATCACGGTAATCCGGAACACCGTCGTTATCGGAATCAAGCGGGCAACCGTTGGCATTAACTTCAACGCCAGCTGGTGTGCCTGGGCACTGGTCACGGTAGTCAGGCACACCGTCGCCGTCAGAATCTAGCGGGCAACCTTCGGCGTCGACAGCAACGCCTGCAGGTACTTCACCATAGCTTGGGCACTGCGGAGCAACCGGCTCAGGAGTACGGTCAGCACATAGCAGACCGCCGATAGCAGCACCGGCAACAGCACCGGTAGCAGCACCGCTTTCTTCGTCAGAACTACTGCTGGTGGCATAGCCAATGCTGCCACCGATCAAACTACCTGCTAAACCACATACTGCAGGGTGTTGGTACCAGCTGCGGTCGCTGCTAGCACTTGATTGGCTGGAGGACTGTGAGGCCGAGCTAGCACAGCCAGATAGACCTACTACCAGTGCGGAACCGATTAGCAAGCCAGTCGTTGATTTTTTCATGCAAGACTCCTTCTTGATCCAATGCTGAAATGGTCATAATTGACCAAATCTATCCAATGCTTCTTATTGCGAGAGCATCCATTTTTCGCCTGCTCTACATCGCTGACAATGGCACCAAGCTCCCAGTACTAATAATGACGTACTAATCACCTAACACCCAGTCGACATAGAACGGTGTGCCTATCATTAACGCTTAAGCGCAAGAAGGCAACAATGCCAAGATATCAACTTCTTGCCAATACCGACATCACTCAGCATAGCAAAATTGCCACAATGGGCACTAAAAAATAGCATGCTATGCTTTTTGGCGACTAAAAGTCGCCAAAACCGTTGTTTAATGCAGCGCACTTGAACCTTTGGCACGCCACTTCAGGACTTGTCTGGCGGCTTCTAGAACCTCTTCGCGCATATCATTTTCTACCATCAATCGCTCTTTGTCTTCCTGCATACGCTCTCGAGCGGTCAATTGCTGGCGAGCAGAATGCGTTTTTAAGTGACGAGTGCGGCTGTAGTGCTCAGCAAATGCCTGAAACTCACTCCTCTCGGTTAAACTAGGATCGACAATTTCAAGTAATACCTTGCATCGCCAAGCTCCCTCAGTAATATCAACCTGCTCTTGCACGAGCGCGCTGGCCACGTAATCAAGGTTTTCTAAGCTATTTTGTTGAGCGCGAGCATCTTCATCACGTCGGTAAGCTTCTCGGCGGTTAATTTCTTTGCGTAGAGTCCATGCGTAAAAACACAACCCTGCTATTACTGCAATCGCCACCGCTAGTAAAATTAGCGCTCCCGTCGAATTCATGAAATTCCTCATTAAACGTATAAATTACTTGACGAAAATTGTACCCCCTTATACCACCATTAAGCCAATGTGATCCACACGTGAGCGCCCTCAAGCTAAATGGTTGTTCCACCGAACACCTTTCTCCGCTGGATTACCAAGCAAGCGCCGAAGCATAGTGATCAAGTAACAGTGCAGCGAAAACACCTAGCAGATAGCGAATGGAGAACCAAAATGCACTGATTGGTGCAGCGGGATCTTGTCCGCGCCATACACGCCAATTCCAGAACATGAACCGCGCATTCAGGCATAGCACAATGAACAAATAGAGAACGCCACTCATACCAATCATTACCGGTAGCAAAGTAGCTAATACCGTCAGCCAGCCATACAACCAAATTTGCAGCCGCGTAAATGGAATGCCGTGAGTAACGGGCAACATTGGAATTCCCGCTAGTGCATAGTCGTCACACTTATGAATAGCGAGAGCCCAGAAATGTGGTGGGGTCCAAGCAAAAATAATTAACATCAATAGCAGCGGTTCAGGTGAGACTTGCCCCGTAATCGCAACCCACCCCAACAGCGGTGGTGCCGCGCCAGCCACACCGCCAATAACGATATTTTGAGGCGTTGCCCGCTTGAGAAAAGCAGTATAAATCAGCGCATAACCAATCACGGAAGCAAAGGTGAGTATGGCCGTTAGTTGATTAACCTGCCAAGCCAATAGCGCCAAACCCAATACGGCAAGTAGACTCGCCCACCCAAGCGCTACCGGCACAGGCAGCCGCTTGCTAGCAACCGGGCGGCGTGAGGTACGCGTCATTACTGCATCAAAATGGCGATCCACAACGTGATTAAAAGCAGCCGCACCGCAGGAAGCTAAGCCGATACCGACTAGGCCAAAGAGAACGTTTGACATCGGTGGCAGGCCTGGAGTTGCTAACGCCGCCCCCACGGCGGCACACACCAACATCACAGCCACCACTTTTAATTTGCAGAGCCCGAGTAGCTCTCTCCAGCCCCATGCCACGTGAGGCAGGGGTGCAGACTGTGTCATTGTTACATTTCGCATAGCAGCCTGACCCCTTCAGTCAACGATAACGTTGCTATAAATCGTACGAGGCGTCTCTGAGTAAACGCCATCCTCATGGTAGCGCCAACACCACCATGCCCAAACGAGCCCAAGAGATAATGCGATGGCGCCTGCCGTATGCAGCAATGCCAGCCATAAAGGTAGCCATAACAACACATTGGCGATGCCTAAAAGGGCTTGCAAAGCATAAAGAAAAACGACGACCGCGAGTGGTTTAGCGACATACTGCCAATGTCGATGGCGCCACCAAAGCACTAACAATCCCACCCCTAAAGCGAAGGCGCCTAGGCGATGAACAACATGAATCGCGATGCGAGCCTCGGCATGTAACTGGCCATGCAAGTAATTTGGACCCACCGTTTGGGTAAGATGAAAACCCTCGCTTAAATCTAATTCAGGCCACCATTGGCCATTGCAAGTGGGGAACCCTTGGCAAGCGATGCCTGCATAGTTAGTGGATACCCACCCTCCTAAAGCTAATTGTCCTACGAGTAAACAAGCCGCAACTCCCCACCAGAAATCAGCTCGACGAGGTTCACTTATTGGACTTCTGTGAGCGCGACGTAAACGAAGGTGCAACCCAAAAAAAAGTAGCAACACATTTAGCCCACCCAAAAGATGAAGGGTAACCACTTGTGGCCATAGCTTAAGCGTCACCGTGAAAGCACCGAAGGCACCTTGCAATATAATCACCGCCAGGAGCGTCAAGCTTAGACGCCATGGATAACCGCCCCGCTGGCGTAACGGCCAACCTAACGCAACAACGCTCAGCACCACTAATCCAAGCACGCTAGCGATATAACGATGGATCATTTCCACCCATGCTTTAAAGGGTTCCAAAGGCACATCTGGGTGACGCAGCGTGGTAAGGTCACTATCAGGGACTATCAGTTTTCCATAGCACCCAGGCCAATCAGGGCAACCCAGACCAGCATCGACTAATCGTGTCCATGCACCAACTAACATAACCACTGCGGTAAAAAGAGTTCCTATCAACGTCAATCGCACTAACCACTTCAAACGGCGCCCGTATACATCGTCCATGGTATTCCCCTAGCAAGAGAGGTTAGTGCACGTCACTGAGGGTTGACTTTAAAAAGGTGCTGAATGTCGTCGAGCAAGTATTTGGTCGCGACATTTTGATCAAATGCCAATGCCGGACGCCCCGAAGGATCGAGCAACCAAACTGAGTTTTCTTTATGCCAAGTGGGTAAGCGCTGCCACTCGCTGGCTGCTTCTCCCGGTAGCGGTTCAGGACTTCCGCCGATTCTTAGACGCTTTAGTCTAGGCGCCTCGCTTCCTAAAGCACGGTGAACTCTCCACAGTTCATCCTGACGCACTTCACACTGCTGGGTGCAATCAAATGCCAGAATCCACTCGTCTTCTTCGTTCTCAGCGAACGTTGTCAAGGGCCATTTATCAAGCATAGGTAACGCAAGTTCGACATCGCCATGCGCTGTATGGCGATCAGGTATGCCAATACGAAGCTCCACCATCCCCCAAGCGGCGACCATGGGTGCCGCGAATATGACAAAAATAAGTATTAACTTGAGCCGCTGACGACGAATGTATTTGGCATCATGCATAGTATTCACCCTATTTATTTTTATTGCGTAATGACCATCTTTGAACCGCATCACGACGCAAGCGTTGAGCGCCGATAACCATGACAATGAAAGCAGCCAATGCTAAACCCCACCACTGGAAGGCATAGCCCATATGGCGACTAGGCGGCATAACATTGGCTTCCCACCAAGGGGCAAGAACTCCGTCCCCTTCACTAGCATGTAACCAACCCTCATAGCTAAAAGAGCCCAGCACCGCCCGCCATGGTTCAAGACTTAGCTGCTGCAGTCTTACCCCTTCTTTATTGTCTCCAAACAGTGGTCCACCTGACTGCACTTCCTGCCACTCACCGCTCAACTCCACAATACCGCTTGGGGTAACTGCCTGGGGTGGCTCACGAAGTGGCCCTGTAGCTAAGAAGCCACGTTGCACTAGCCAAAGCTGTCCATAGCTATCACGCAGTGGCGTCAGTACCGCCACACCCACCCTTCCCTCCAGGATTCGATTATCTAAGTAGAGCGTATGCTCAGCCAAGTACTCTCCCCTTAACGTTACTTGGGCGCCTTGGGGTGGCTGTATGGTGGGTTGCACCAAGTCAGGAGCTGCATCGCGAACGGCGATGGCTAAACGCTTGTCATCTGCCCGCTCCCACTGCCATAGTCCTAAACTGATACCTAATGCCACCAGCAAACTCCAGAAAAAACACCAGCTATAAAAACGCCATTGCAGAGAGGGTTTCATCATGTGGTTACAACTACTCATTGCCGCCGTATTTATCGCGATGGTCATCTGCTTAGCCATGGGAGCCGGCTTTCTCTTGCGTGATGACTCCTCGTCTCGTCGCTTACTTGTATCCCTTAAATGGCGTATCGGACTAGCTTGTCTATTAATGACCCTCATCATTTTTGGCTTTTGGTCCGGCCAATTAGGTTAGTCACTCTATAAAACATAAACGAAAATAAAGAGCCCGACCCATACCACATCAACAAAGTGCCAATACCAACACGATGCTTCAAAACCAAAATGATTTTCGCCTGCGAAATGACCTTTAATTATTCGGACCAACATGGTGGCAAGAATGATCGTGCCGATAATCACGTGTAGCCCATGAAAGCCTGTCAATATAAAGAACGTTGCACCAAAAATACCGGCTTCCAATGTAATACCGTAATGCGTATAAGCCTCATAATACTCAACACCTTGAATCATTATAAAGCAGCACCCTAACAGCACCGTACCAGTCAGCCAGTTACGGCAAGTTCGCCGGTAACCCACTTTTAAAGCTTCATGAGCAACTGTTAGCGTAATACTTGATGTAATCAAAATAAGTGTATTGACGAGAGGAAGTTGCCAAGGGCTAAAAACTTGCCGAGGGCCAGCAATGGAATCATCTGGAGGATTCAGCAGTGGCCATGTAGCAACAAAGTCAGGCCATAGTAACGCCGACACCCCTTTTGCTCCTTCTCCCCCCAGCCAAGGAAGAGTAAACATCCTGACGTAAAAAAGCGCACCAAAAAAAGCGGCGAAGAACATGACTTCTGAAAAAATGAACCAGCCCATCCCCCAGCGGAACGAACGATCCATTTGCGCATCATAAAGTCCTCCGCGAGACTCACTGATCACATCCCGGAACCAAAGCCCCATAACAGCCAGTATGCCCAACACGCCAATTAAAATCAGCGGCAGCCCAGTGTCGTAAACAAGCTTTATACCCGTTCCCAGCATCACCGACCCGAGTGCTATCGAACCGAGAACCGGCCAGCGACTACTCGCCGGAACGTAATAGCTACCACTGCTCATATCGTTTCTCCCACCGTTTTATTGTTCTGTAACTCGTTGTTGGGCTCTTTTAACAATCTGGCATTGCTAGCATTAGCCAGTGAGGCGTTCTGAACTGCACGCTCAACTGGATATAGGGTATACACCAGCGTGATAGTATTGATATCTTCTGGAAGGTCTCGTGCTAGCTGGAATACAAGGGGTATGGTCAAGCGCTCATCCCCCTGTAATAGCTGCTCCTCAAAACAGAAACAGCTCACTTTACGTAAATGGCGGGTCGCATTTGAAGGAGAGACGCTCGGCACAGCCCGCCCCCAACTTTCACTATGGCTGTTATTCGTAAACGTAAAATCGACTTCCGCTGTTTGCCCTGGATGCACGCTCATCTGCCGCATTTCAACACTCATTTTCCATGCTAGGCCTGGGCTACCTCGAATGACAAATTGCACGTTAATGTAACGAGACTCGTCCACTTCTTCATGAACGATACTTTGTGCAGTTGCATCGACTTTGCCGTTAATACCTGTAATTTGACAAAAAACGTCATATAGCGGCACTAAGGCAAAAGCAAAGGCAAACATACCGACCAGTACGGCCAGTGTTCTAATGACCGTTCGGCGCACTCCCACCTGGTTTTGCTCTCGACTGTCCATAACACCTCTTGGGCCTATACGGTTCATGTCGTTTTAGTGAGAAGTACGATGAAAAACCGGTGGCGTTTCAAACGTATGCAGTGGTGCCGGACTGGGTACTGTCCATTCTAAATCTTCCGCACCCTCCCAAGCTTTTGCTGGCGCTTTTTTTCCACCACGAACGCACAGTATGACCCCCAAAACGAACAGCAACTGTGATGTACCGAAGAAGAATGCCCCGATGCTGGACAGTAAATTGAAATCAGCAAACTGCAGTGCATAGTCTGGGATACGACGAGGCATGCCCGCCAAACCAGCGAAATGCATTGGGAAGAACGTTAGGTTCACGCCAATAATTGAGAACCAGAAATGCCATTGAGCAAGACGTTCGTTAGGATAGTGCCCCGTCCATTTAGGCAACCAATAATACACCCCCGCCATAATGGCAAAGATCGCCCCAGGGACTAACACATAGTGGAAGTGTGCCACTACAAAATAGGTATCATGATATTGAAAATCGGCTGGTGCAATCGCTAGCATTAGCCCTGAAAAACCGCCAATAGTGAACAACACGACAAAGGCAAGGGCAAACAACATCGGCGCTTCAAAACTGATCGAACCACGGAATAGGGTAGTGATCCAGTTAAACACTTTTACCCCTGTCGGCACGGCGATCAACATAGTGGTATACATAAAAAACAGCTCTGCCACCAACGGCATTCCCACAACAAACATATGATGCGCCCAGACTAAAAATGACAGGAACGCAATAGCCGATGTGGCATAAACCATTGATGCATAACCAAACAATGGTTTCCGTGCAAAGGTTGGTATAATCACCGAGACAATACCAAAAGCGGGTAAAATCATGATATACACTTCAGGATGACCAAACGTCCAGAAGAGATGCTGAAATAAAACAGGGTCGCCCCCGCCCGCGGCATCAAAGAAACTGGTTCCAAAGTTAATGTCCATAAGCATCATCGTAATGACTGCTGCCAAAACCGGCATTACTGCGATTAGCAGAAAGGCAGTAATCAGCCATGTCCAGACAAAGAGCGGCATATCCATTAAACGCATGCCCGGAGCCCGCATATTTAAGATAGTGGCAATAATATTGATAGCCCCCAATATCGAACTGATACCGGCAAGGTGTAATGAGAGAATAAAAAAGGTGGTGGAAGGAGGCGCATAGTTGGTCGACAGCGGTGCATAAAAAGTCCAGCCAAAATTAGGACCGCCGCCAGGCATGAAAAGGGTTGATAGCAGCAATGTAAAAGCCACAGGGAGCAGCCAAAAGCTGAAGTTATTCAACCTAGGTAACGCCATGTCTGGCGCCCCAATTTGTAATGGTATCATCCAGTTAGCTAACCCGGTGAAAGCGGGCATCACGGCTCCGAACACCATGATCAAACCGTGCATAGTGGTCATCTGGTTGAAGAACTCGGGCTCGACCAACTGAAGACCGGGCTGAAAAAGCTCCGCCCTCACCACCAGGGCAAATATGCCGCCAATAAAAAACATCGTCAGCGAAAAAATTAAATAAAGAGAGCCTATCTCTTTATGATTGGTTGTCAGTAGCCAGCGCAAAATGCCTTTCGGCGGCGCAGTATCTCCGTGGGAATGCCCATCGGCGACGGCCGTGGTGCTATGTTGCAGCGGTGGCTGAGGAAGTGGTTTGGGCGCCATGTGTCTCTCCGAAATATTGTTGTTGTCTGATTGAGTGACAAACCAACATCACTGGGCAATTAACTCAGCTACTTTAGAAGGCTGTACGACATCTCCCGTATCATTACCCCAGGCATTACGCGTATAGGTGACAACTGCTGCGATCTCAACGGGGTTCAAGGTATTCCGGAACGCTGGCATCGCCGCACCCGACACACCGTTAACCACCTTATTGAGGTGCCAATCCACATCGCTTATCAACTGTTCATTATTCGCCAGCGCAGGAAACGCAGGCGGCGCTCCTTGACCTTCGCTTTGATGACAAGAGATACAGATCGACTGATAAACCGACTCGCCCCGCTCCACTAACTCCTCCATCCCCCACTCACGATCAACACCCATGGCTTCCTGTTCAGCAGCCTCTTTACGCTCAGTCAGCCAGCTTTCAAACTCCTCCTCCTCCACAGCGTGCACCACCACCGGCATAAAGCCGTGATTGATACCACACAGCTCAGTGCATTGCCCACGGTAGATACCCGGCTCATTGATCTTTACCCAATTTTCATTAATAAAACCGGGGATCGCATCCTGCTTAACCGCTAAATCAGGCACCCACCATGAGTGGATAACGTCATCTGATGTCATCAGAAAACGTACTTTGCGATTGATGGGTAATACTAGCGGCTCGTCCACTTCTAATAAGTAATGCTCTCCACGCGTCTCATCCCCACTAATTTGTGACCTGGGTGTGCTCATATTAGAAGTAAACGCGACATCCTCCCCCAGGTACTCGTAGCGCCAGCGCCACTGTTGGCCTGTAACCATGACGTCTAACTCGGCCTCTGAAGAGTCGTACATATTTTTAAGCGTTGCCGTAGCAGGAACTGCCATGCCAACCAAAATCAAGACAGGAATGGCTGTCCAAAGTACTTCCACACTAGTGTGCTCATGAAAGTTGGCGGCTTTTGCACCTTTTGAGTGACGGTAGCGAAACAGTGAGTAAAACATTGCCCCAAACACCACTAGACCGATGACAACACATATCCAAAAAATCGACATGTGTAAGCCGAAAATATCGGCACTAACATCGGTTACCCCGACGCGCATGTTCCAATCGCTAGCCTGAGCCTGCAACCCGCTCATCAAGAAGAAAGTGACTACCAGCCACCGCCATGCTGATCGCATAGATACCTCCAATCTTATTGTTCTTATCACCTGCTTTTAAATTAGGGCAGGAGTAAATGAGATATTAGCAGTATAGAAAACATGTGGGATCCGTCACGCTTTGCTTATAGATCGCTATCAACGCTTTTCAGCGGGCAGCCAACGTTGCCAACACGACAAGCACCAAAACGAACAGCAGCGTAATAACAATCCCAGTGACGATATACGCTGCGGGCCTGCCACTACTAAAGTCCTCCTGCCTCTTTTGGTTGCTCTGAACACCCAGCAAGGCCGCCAATACAGACTTCACCACTGACCACATAAAACCTCCGATGGTTATTTGCACTTCAGTTCCCTTTAAAACACAGGGTTACCTCTCCTTATATTAGGCAGGTAAAAGAATTACGTCAGGATAAAAGGAAGGATTCTAAGCATTTACAGGCAGGTCAATGGCAATCTATAGTTCCCAATATGCGATACTTAATTTCCTCAGAATTAAGCGCCCCCCAATGGAGAGCCTCATGTTCAAGCGTTGCCTTACCCTACCAGCTAAAAGCTTATTCGCAATTTTCCCACTACTGCTACTCGCAGGCTGTACTACATACACATGGCCCGACGGCTCTCAGAAAACGGTCATCGGTGTAGTACCAGAAGAAGAAAATCAACGTTACGAAGAAGATCAAGTAGAAGGGGTACGCTATCGTATTCCTGACGAAATTCCAGAAAAACGCAATGAATAAGCAAACATACAAGGAATCATCGGCCGTTTACTTCGGTTTATGCTTAGTATGTGCAGTCGCCGTTGCGGTCAACGGGTCTTCAGGCCACGGATGCTTTGGATAGCGGCCACGCATCTCCTTGCGCACCTCTGGATAGCCATTTTGCCAAAAGCTAACTAGATCCTGAGTGACTTGGAGCGGCCGTCTTGCTGGCGAAAGCAGATGGATCATCACCGCAACAGCACCATTGGCAACGGTTGGCGTTACACGCCAGCCAAAGGCTTCTTGCAGTTTCAAAGCTAAAACAGGTGGGCACTGGGAAAGGCACGGCAGGTAATCTAAACCAACCTGCTTACCGCTAGGAACCTCTAGCGTACGCGGAGCTAACTGCTCCAATTCATTTTGTGTCTCCCAAGGCAGTGTACTGAGCAGATAGCGCTCTAGGGGCAATTTCTTAATTTGACTCAGTCGATTAATACCGCTTAGATAAGGAGCTAACCAGCCATCCAATGAAGCTGATAGCACCTGTTCTGACCAATCAGGCCAAACATCCCCCAGTTTTTCACGCAACAGAGCCATTCGGCCGCGTAGCTGCTGCAAATTATCGTCAAACAACAGATCAGGCTGCTGTCGCAGTGCATTTATTAACGCCTCTTTCACTGCTTCGTCAGGCAAGTGGGCTAAAGACCGCTTAGCAATGATAAGGCTTGCATGTGCCTGCACCTCTTCACCGATTAAACGCCCCTGCTCTTGCGACCATGCTACGCGCGGCTGCCAGTGTCGAATATCAGGATATAGTAAAAGCAGTGACTCCAATGACAACGGCTCAGCTGTCATGGCGCGCGCCTGATCGTCTGCGACGCTTTTTAAGGCAACGACAACTAAATAGGGCTGATGCGCCAGCGTATCGTTTAAAGGCAGTGTGGCGGTTTTACCATTCGCCAGCCGAAACTTACCGGGCTCTATTTGCTGACCAATGCGCTCTGGGTATGCCAGTGCTAAGAGCGGCCCAAGCGGCTCCAATAAGGCGTCACCTAGTACGACGCCTGCTTTTCTCGCCAGTTTTAGCGCTTCGCGCTGCCAACTGGGGAAGCGTTTAGGCTGGCGAAAGCGCAGGGCCAGTGCATCGTATATCGAGCGTTCGGAACTATCGCGCTCCTCCAATAATGCTGCTAATCCACAGGCTAAGGGCCCAGCATTGAACTCTGAAGCCCGCTCCAACATCACCGCTATGCGTGGTTCAACGGGCCACTTCGCACAACGGCTACCTAAAGGGGTTAACTTGTGGTGCTCATCTAATACACCCAACTGCATCAGCAGTGCTTGGCCACTGAGCCAGGCGCCTTCTGGCGGCGGGGTAACCCAGCTTAGCGCTTGAGGCGATCCGACGCCCCAGAACGCTAGTTCGAGCACCAGGGAGGATAGATCAGCTTGCTGAATTTCAGGCTCACCGTAAGGCGCTAGCGTCTGCTCCTGGGCCCAAAGCCGATAACAACGTCCTTCCCTTTGGCGACCTGCTCGACCCTGTCGCTGATCAGCACTGGCGCGATTAATGCGCCGAGTCGTTAAATGGGTTAATCCGGTACGCGACTGGAAAAGAGGTACTCGCTCTAGACCGCCGTCAATCACTACGTTTACCCCATCCACAGTAATACTCGATTCGGTAATGGCAGTGGAGACAATAATACGCTGCTTTGATGTGTTCGCCGCCAAGGCTGCCTGCTGCTCAGCGACACTCATTCTGCCATGCAGAGGCCGTATTTCGAGATTGGGCAATACCCTTTCCAACACCTGTACCAAACGGTTTATTTCGGCGACACCAGGTAGAATAATTAATATATCTTGGGTATCAGGCATCAAAAGCGCTTCCTCGACCACCCGAAGCGCGTGGCTGACACCCTCTTCACCACCTAGTGAAGGACGATAGACCGTCGACACCGGAAACTGTCGCCCATGACACTCAATGACCGTCACCTGATCGCCCAGAACCCGCTTGAGCGCTTCGACATCCAGGGTTGCCGACATCACCAGTAGGCGTAAATCGTCTCTGATACTGCTTTGCACATCCAGTGTCAGTGCCAAGCCCACATCCGCTTCTAAACTACGCTCGTGAAATTCATCAAAAATGACCCCGGCAACGCCTTCTAACAGTGGGTCATCTTGCAGCATGCGGGTAAGCACGCCTTGGGTCACTACCTCTAAGCGGGTTTGCGCGCTCACACAACTATCGCCCCGCATGCGATACCCCACCGTTTGACCAACGCTTTCTCCCAACTGTTGGGCCATAAAGCTCGCCGCCAAACGCGCGGCTACCCTCCGGGGCTCAAGTAAAAGTAGCTTTTGCCCTTTGACCCACTGCTCTTCCAGTAAACAGATAGGGACACGCGTAGTTTTGCCCGCACCAGGCTGGGCAATCAGCATCAACCGATTGCTTTGGGTTAAGACGCTTTTAAGATGGTTCAGATATTGGTCAATGGGCAAAACACTCATTGGGTGCTCACTTTTCCACCCAGTCAGTATTAGCTCTAACCTGATTGATTCCACAGCCTTTAAGAATGACGTGCTCAAGAAAGGCTGAGATGGACTCAAGATCATCTTCCGTTAACGCATCGCGGCCTAGAATACCGCTGACCTGAGCACTATATTCAGTGTAGTGCTGAGTGGCAGACCAGATTAGGAAAATGAGCCACCTAGGGTCGACAGCATCCATTTTTCCTTGCGCCGACCACTGACGAATAATTTCAGCGCGGGACGTCACCCAATTGCGCAGTTCACCCGCCAAGTAATCACTTAAGAAAGGGGCACCGGCTAAAATTTCGGCCGCAAAGAGTTTAGAGCCTTCCGGGTAGCGCTGGCCAAGCACCATTTTAGTGCGAATAAAGTCACTAAGCACTGTCGCTGGATCGCTATCAGGTGTGATGTCTTCAAGCACTTCGTTCCAGCGATGCATCATGCGATTAAGCAGTCGCACGTAAAGTGCTTGCTTGCTTCCCATGTAATACAGAATATTGGCTTTGGGGAGACCGGCTCGATCAGCGATCACCTGCAGGCTAGCTCCACGGTAACCGTGCTGAGAAAACACTTGTTCAGCGGCCATTAGAATACTTGTCTCTACTCTTTCACGGCTTGGGCTTTCATGAGTGACGGTGACAGCGGTCATTAACGGTTTTCCTTAGTCGCGTGAATGAATAGGCAAAGCGCCCCAAAAGTCAGCATTACCGTCAAGATTGCTCCACTCTTGTGCAGTGATCAAATACTTGCAAGGTTAGCAATTTTGTCCCAAGCTCAACACATATTGACCGATCGGTCAGCACAATCCCGGTCTATACAATCACAGTGGAGTTTGGCATGGCAACGCTTGAGTTCCTGCTTAATGGTACCCTTCAGCAGTGTAATGTTTCACCAGACACGAGCATTTTAACTCTATTACGTGAGCATTTAGCACTAAAGGGTACCAAAGAGGGCTGCGCGTCAGGTGACTGTGGCGCCTGCACCGTTGCCATTGGTGACCCCTCGACTGACATACGTAGATTTGCCAGCGCTAATGCCTGCATCACGCCAGCGCATCAATTACAGGGTAGGCATCTTGTTACCGTTGAAGGTTTAGCCCAAGGGGGAGACCTTCATCCCGCCCAGGAAGCGATGATCGAATGCCATGGTAGCCAGTGCGGTTTTTGTACGCCGGGTATCGTCATGTCACTTTTCACCCTGCATAGCGACCTTACTCAGCGCCCTGCTCCGCTGTTACAACAACTGTCACCAGAACGCCTAGAAGCCACCCTGGGTGGTAATTTGTGCCGCTGCACCGGCTATCGCCCTATCCGCGATGCAGCGCTGCGTATGAACGATATTCTCTACGAACGCCCACTTTGGTTCGACGCGACGCTACCAGCGGCAGAAAGCGACTCTCAATCCATTGATTCGTTAGGAACAGCGCCATTTTTTGCTCAGCCAACGTCTTTGGAAGAGTTAACGCAATTGCGTCAAGAAGCTCCCCAGGCACGGCTAGTGGCAGGAGGCACTGATCTCTGGCTGGAAAGCACTCAGCGCTTGGCGCCGCTTGTTCAGTTGATAGACGTTTCCAGGGTTGCTGAGCTGTTAACGGTTGAAGAGGCCACGCATGAGAATCAGAGTGGCTGGTGGATAGGCGCCGGGGTTACCTATACCCAGATCGAACCGTTGTTTGAAACACACTTTCCTGCATTTGCTCATCTGCTGCACCGGCTTGGCTCCCAGCAAATCCGTAATCGGGGAACGCTGGGTGGCAATATCGCCAATGCCTCCCCTATTGGTGATACGCCCCCCGTGCTACTTGCCTTGGGCACTCAGGTGGAACTCGCCAGCACCAACGGCAAGCGTTGCTTAGCGCTGGAGGATTTCTTCCTTGATTACAAAAAGACCGCCTTGGCAGCGGATGAAGTCGTTGCGCGGGTTTTCATTCCCCAGCCGGTTGAGGGCAGTCAATTACGCGTCTGGAAATTATCCAAGCGTCGCGAAGATGATATCTCTGCGCTACTCGGTGCCTTTAGCTACCGCATTGAACAAGGTATCTTGCACGATGTAAGGATCGCTTTTGGCGGGATGGCCGCTACTC
This sequence comes from Vreelandella sp. ssv, assembly GCF_059448525.1. NCBI lineage: Bacteria > Pseudomonadati > Pseudomonadota > Gammaproteobacteria > Oceanospirillales > Halomonadaceae > Vreelandella > Vreelandella sp. ssv. The sequence goes on from NZ_CM182545.1 coordinate 2,194,021, forward strand.
CTAAACGTGCGAAAGCTACCGAAGCAGCGCTCGAAGGTTGCACCATGACTGCGGAAGCTTTTCGCGCCGCTCAGCAGGCACTCGAAGGTGATTTCCAGCCCATGAGTGATGTGCGGGGCAGTCAGCATTATCGCCAACAAGCCGCCAAGAATTTGCTTGAGCGTCTCTATCTTTCTCTCTCAGCGCCCGACCACGAGGTGATGCTCCATGCGTACGCTCACTAAACTGGACGGCGATAGCAGCCGTGCCCGTCGTGAACTACACGACCACATTCAAGGCTCTGGCCCCTTAGCGCGCCATACGGTGGACAGTAGTGGCCAGCGACAGGCGGGAAGCGCAAGCTTTCACGAGAGTGCGGAAAAGCACGTCACCGGCAAGGCCGCTTATATTGACGACTTGGTACTGCCCGCCAACGCTCTCCATGTGGCGCTTGGCCTATCCCCTGTCGCCCACGGCACCTTAACGCAGCTTGATCTCACCAAAGTGAAAGCGGCAATTGGGGTTGTCGATGTCATTACCTTTCATGAAGTACCGGGCCATACCGATATCGGGCCGGTATTTCCTGGCGACCCTATCTTTGTCGATCAAGCGATCAGCTATGCAGGTCAATGCCTTTTTGCCGTCGCCGCAACGTCGCTGTTGGCAGCTCGCCGTGCGGTAGCATTAGCAGCTATCCATATAGATGAGCAGCCTGCAAGCTTAGATCCGGTGGCGGCGTCAGAGCGCGAAGAGTTTGTACGCCCCACTCATGTTCAAACGCGTGGTGATTGGCAACAGGCGCTTGGTCAAGCGGAGCAAATTATTGAAGGTGAGCTATTCGTCGGTGGTCAAGAGCACTTCTATCTGGAAGGCCAGGCTTGCGTGGTTCATCCTACCGAGGATGAAGGCGTTATCGTCCATACCTCAAATCAGCATCCGAGCGAAACGCAAAAGCTAATAGCCGAAGTACTTGCTATTCCTTTTCATGCAGTGACCGTAGAAGTGCGACGTATGGGCGGGGGGTTTGGCGGTAAGGAGACTCAAGCATCGCCATGGGCATGCATCGCCGCGATTATAGCGCGTCGCACAGGCAAGTCGGTTAGCTTGCGCTTACCGCGCAGCGAAGATATGCGCGCCACGGGTAAACGCCACCCCTTCCAAAACCGCTATCGACTCGCTATTGATGCAGAGGGGGTTATTCAGGGTGGTGAGATCACAGTGATCGGTGACTGCGGCTACTCGCCGGATCTCTCCGACGCTATCGTTGATCGCGCCATGTTCCACGCTGACAACGCTTACTCGCTGGGAGATGCCCAGGTAGTCGGTCATCGGGCAAAAACCCACACCGCGTCAAATACCGCATTTCGGGGTTTCGGTGGCCCTCAGGGAATGATGATTATCGAAGCGGCCATGGATGATATTGCCCGCAAGATTGGTGAAGATCCCCTGACCGTGCGTAAACGTAATTTCTACCGCGATGGCCGCGAGGTGACTCACTACGGCCAGCAGATCGACCAGCGGCAACTCCTACATACACTCGTTGAAACACTCGAAGGCGACAGCGATTACTGGTCACGGCGCAAAGCGGTCAGTGACTTCAATGCCACTAGCCCTGTTATTAAGAAAGGATTGGCACTTACCCCGGTTAAATTTGGCATTTCGTTTACCGCTCAGCATCTTAATCAGGCGGGCGCCCTTCTGCATGTTTACACCGATGGCAGCGTGATGATCAATCACGGTGGTACCGAAATGGGACAAGGTCTGCATACCAAGATTTGCCAGGTAGTGGCCCGAGAGCTGGGACTCGATTTAGACAATGTTCGCATTACCGCTACGCGAACCGATAAAGTCCCCAACACATCTCCTACTGCAGCCTCAAGCGGCGCTGATTTAAACGGTATGGCAGCGCGGGACGCAGCCAGCAAACTGCGTGATCGCCTATTCGACTTTGCTGCAGGCCACTTTGCGCAGGGCCTAGACCGTGAAGGCATGCGCTTAGAGGATGGCATGCTGATAGCAGGATTCGGCGAGAGTGAACGCCGTATACCTTGGGGTGAGTTGGTACAAACAGCCTATCTCAATCGCATATCTCTGTCAGAAAAAGGCTTCTATGCCACGCCGCTCATTCACTATGATCGCTCTGTTGGTCAGGGCCGACCCTTTTACTACTTCGCCTTTGGGGCAGCAGTGGCAGAGGTAAGCGTCGATACCTTGAGCGGAGAGTATCAGGTCGACCGCGTCGATATCTTGCACGATGTCGGCGACTCACTAAATCCCGCCATTGATATTGGCCAAGTGGAAGGTGGCTTTATTCAAGGAATGGGGTGGTTAACCAGCGAAGAGCTTAAGTGGAATGATAAAGGTGTGCTGGTCAGCGATGGACCTGCAACCTATAAAATTCCTACCTTTGGCGACCTACCGCCTATCTTTAATGTCGCACTAATGGAGGGGCATCCCAACTCCATGGCTAGTCTGTACCGCTCAAAAGCAGTGGGCGAGCCCCCTTTTATGCTGAGTATTTGTGTCTGGTCGGCACTGCGTGATGCGCTATCGAGCCTGACTGATTACGCCATCTCTCCCCACTTAGATACACCGGCCACGCCGGAGCGGGTCATGCTGGCAGCCAACTCTATCAGGAAGAAAGTGCTGTGAGTTCTAGTCAAACCCCAGAAACCTGGCATGCGGCGCTACACCGTCTACAGCGAGACGGCATTCCGCATGTATTAGCCACCCAGGTGACCAGCGCAGGATCCACCCCCCGGGAGCCTGGTGCACGCATGGTTATCACCGACGTTGATATCTTCGATACGCTAGGTGGCGGTACCTTTGAGTGGCAAACCATTACCGCTGCACGCGCTTGCTTGGCAGAAAAACGCTACGGCCTCAGCTTGGAAGCCTTTTCTCTGGGCGGACGAAGCGGACAGTGCTGCGGCGGCTTCGTCAATATCCTTTTGGAAGCCTTTCCAGGCACTACAACGCACATCGCCATTTTTGGTGCAGGCCATGTAGGTCAGGAAATCGTGAAGCTAAGTGCGCCGCTTCCCTGGCACTTGCACTGGTACGATAGCCGTATAGATGTTTTTGCCGACCAGTATCAGCAACAGCCGCGACTGAGTTGCTATCCACTTCAAGATGCACAGCAAAGTGTCGCTGCCTTGCCTACAGATACCCATGCGCTGGTATTGACGCACAACCATGACGAAGATTATGCCCTGATCGCCGCGCTGATTGAGCGCGAGGACGTAGTGTCGATTGGACTGATTGGCTCTGACAGCAAATGGGCTAGCTTTGAAGGACGCCTCAAGCGCGATGGCTACTCTCCCGAACAAATTTTGCGCGTGCGAAGCCCCATCGGACGCATCCACGCCACTAAGCTGAGCAATAAAACGCCCTACGCAATTTCGTTAACGGTGGTGGCTGAACTGCTTTGGCTAACGGACACGCCCTCTTCTCAAGAAAACCGCGGTCTTGACTCCCAGGCAGTGCGAACGCTTATGACCGACTCCCCGACAATCACGAGTTAATATGAATTCTTCGACCAATACGTTTATTCGTGCCGAATTGATAAGTTTTGCCCGCGACCCTGGCGATGGCGATACGCCCGAACCGGGCAGTTTAGAGTATTACGGCGACGGATTGCTTTGGTTAAAAGGCCAGCATATTCATGCCGTCGGCCATTTCGCCGAACTCTCACCTTCACTCCCCAAAGGTGCTGACGTTCTCAATTATCGTGACAAACTGATTATGCCGGGGTTTATCGATACCCATGTGCACTATGTCCAGCTGGACATCATGGCGTCTTATGGCCGCCAACTGCTCGATTGGCTGAACGACTACACCTTTCCCGAAGAGTGTCGCTTTGCTAATCATGCTCATGCTGAAGCGCTGTCTAATGCTTTTTTGGATGAAATGCTGCGTGCGGGTACTACCACTGCCCAGGTATTCGGCTCTAGCCATCCTGGCTCCGTAGATGCATTTTTCACCGCCTGCCAGAAACGCCAGCTGCGAATGCTGGTCGGCAAAGTATTGATGGATCGTAACGCGCCTGATGCGCTATTGGACGGCGCATCAGGCATTGCTGACAGCGAACGATTGATTGAGGATTGGCACGGCAATGGCCGACTGGGCTATAGCGTCACGCCGCGCTTTGCGCCTACATCGACCAAAACGCAGATGGATGCTGCCGGTGCCCTCTTACGTAATGACTCAACCCTTTGGTTACAGACTCATTTGGCTGAAAATAGCGGTGAGTTAGACTGGGTAGCCGAACTATTCCCAGGCAGTCGAGATTACTTAGCCGTTTACGAAGAAGCTGGTCTCGTTGGCCCCCGTAGCACCTTCGCCCATGGCATTCATCTTGATAACGGCATGCGCACGCGTTTGGCGGATCGAGGCGCCAATATTGCCTTTTGCCCCAGCTCCAATCTTTTCCTGGGTAGCGGGTTATTCGACCGGGAAGCAGCCAAACAGACGGGCATGGCATATACGTTTGCCAGCGATATCGGCGCAGGCACTGATTTATCGGGATTTGGAACGCTTAAAGCGGCCTATCAAGTGGGTCAACTGGGCGGGCAGCCTCTTACCGCGTGGCAGGGGTTTTATGGATTAACCATGGGGAATGCGAAAGCCCTCTCGCTGGATAGCCATATCGGCCAGCTCGCTCCTAGCCTTGAGGCTGACTTTGTGGTGATTGACACCCAGGCAACATCGCTACTCTCTCGACGAATCAATCATTGCACCACGCTTGGTGAGCGGCTGTTTGCGCTAATGATGCTGGCGGACGACCGCGCTATTTATGAAACCTGGGCAGGCGGACAGTGCCAGCACCGAAGGGATAAATAATTATCCGTTTTTATAGGCCGTCTGCCAGGCGGCTTTTTTATTCATTTTTCTTCCATGCACACAAAAAACCCAGCCGGGTGGCTGGGTTCTTCGTGGTATAGGTGCCTGACGATGGCTGGGCCGGCCATCCGGCGGCCGGCGCTCCGAGACTCTCCCTGGGGAGACCCCTTGTTGTCTTGCGCACAACTAAAATACCCCAGCTTCTTTCGAAGCTGGGGTACGGTATAGGTGCCTGACGATGACCTACTCTCGCATGGGGAGACCCCACACTACCATCGGCGCTAAGCGGTTTCACTACTGAGTTCGGCAAGGGATCAGGTGGTTCACGCATGCTATGGTCGTCAGGCGTAACTGGCTATATATCATGCTGACGGTTTTTAACTAAATTGTGATCGTCTCATTGCCTGCCGCCCCGGCATTTTATTGCCTGGGCCACACGCTGCGTATCCGGTTCCTTCACGTCATCATCACGACCAGACCCCTTGGGTGTTATAGGGTCAAGCCTCACGGGCCATTAGTACACGTTAGCTCAACGCCTTGCAGCGCTTCCACACCGTGCCTATCAACCAGCTGGTCTCGCTGGGCCCTTCAGGAGGCTCTAGGCCTCAGGGATGTCTCATCTTGAAGGGGGCTTCCCGCTTAGATGCTTTCAGCGGTTATCCCGTCCGACCATAGCTACCCGGCAATGCCACTGGCGTGACAACCGGAACACCAGAGGGTCGTCCACTCCGGTCCTCTCGTACTAGGAGCAGCCCTTCTCAAACATCCAACGCCCACGGCAGATAGGGACCGAACTGTCTCACGACGTTCTAAACCCAGCTCGCGTACCACTTTAAATGGCGAACAGCCATACCCTTGGGACCGACTTCAGCCCCAGGATGTGATGAGCCGACATCGAGGTGCCAAACACCGCCGTCGATGTGAACTCTTGGGCGGTATCAGCCTGTTATCCCCGGAGTACCTTTTATCCGTTGAGCGATGGCCCTTCCATACAGAACCACCGGATCACTAGAACCTGCTTTCGCACCTGCTCGACGTGTCTGTCTCGCAGTCAAGCACCCTTATGCTCTTGCACTCAATGCACGATGTCCGACCGTGCTGAGGGTACCTTCGTGCTCCTCCGTTACTCTTTAGGAGGAGACCGCCCCAGTCAAACTACCCACCACACACTGTCCTCGATCCGGATAACGGACCTGAGTGAGAACGCCAATGATGCCAGGCTGGTATTTCAAGGTTGGCTCCCTCCGAACTGGCGTCCAGAGTTCAAAGCCTCCCAGCTATCCTACACAGGCAACATCAGCGTCCAGTGTGAAGCTATAGTAAAGGTTCACGGGGTCTTTCCGTCTAGCCGCGGGTACACCGCATCTTCACGGCGATTTCAATTTCACTGAGTCTCGGGTGGAGACAGCGTGGCCATCATTACGCCATTCGTGCAGGTCGGAACTTACCCGACAAGGAATTTCGCTACCTTAGGACCGTTATAGTTACGGCCGCCGTTTACCGGGGCTTCAATCAAGAGCTTCGCCTTGCGGCTAACACCATCATTTAACCTTCCGGCACCGGGCAGGCGTCACACCCTATACGTCCGCTTGCGCGTTAGCAGAGTGCTGTGTTTTTAATAAACAGTTGCAGCCACCTGGTATCTTCGACCGGTTCGGGCTAGGAGAGCAAGTCTCTTCACCCTACGCCGGCGTGCCTTCTCCCGAAGTTACGGCACCATTTTGCCTAGTTCCTTCACCCGAGTTCTCTCAAGCGCCTTGGGATTCTCACCCTGACCACCTGTGTCGGTTTGGGGTACGGTCGCACATGATCTGAAGCTTAGAGGCTTTTCCTGGAAGCGTGGCATCAGTGACTTCCTGACCGTGGTCAGTTCATCTCGTGTCTCGGCCTTAAAGGATCCCGGATTTACCTAAGATCCAAGCCTACTCACTTTCACCAGGACAACCAACGCCTGGCTCACCTAGCCTTCTTCGTCCCCCCATCGCAACCATGTCCGGTACGGGAATATTGACCCGTTTCCCATCGACTACGCCTTTCGGCCTCGCCTTAGGGGCCGACTCACTCTGCTCCGATTAGCGTCGAACAGAAACCCTTGGTCTTCCGGCGAGGGAGTTTTTCACTCCCTTTATCGTTACTCATGTCAGCATTCGCACTCGTGATACCTCCAGCAGACTTCTCAATCCACCTTCATTGGCGTACACGACGCTCCTCTACCGCTCATCCCTAAGGATGAACCCGTAGCTTCGGTACCTGGTTTAGCCCCGTTACATCTTCCGCGCAGGCCGACTCGACTAGTGAGCTATTACGCTTTCTTTAAAGGATGGCTGCTTCTAAGCCAACCTCCTAGCTGTCTGAGCCTTCCCACATCGTTTCCCACTTAACCAGGATTTCGGGACCTTAGCTGACGGTCTGGGTTGTTTCCCTTTTCACGACGGACGTTAGCACCCGCCGTGTGTCTCCCACGCGTTACTCACCGGTATTCGGAGTTTGCCTCGGGTTGGTAAGTCGGGATGACCCCCTAGCCGAAACAGTGCTCTACCCCCGGCGGTACTACGTGAGGCGCTACCTAAATAGCTTTCGAGGAGAACCAGCTATCTCCGAGCTTGATTAGCCTTTCACTCCGATCCACAAGTCATCCAAATCTTTTTCAACAGATCCTGGTTCGGGCCTCCAATTGATGTTACTCAATCTTCACCCTGCTCATGGATAGATCGCTCGGTTTCGGGTCTATATCCAGCGACTGTGTCGCCCAGTTAAGACTCGGTTTCCCTACGGCTCCCCTATACGGTTAACCTCGCCACTGAATATAAGTCGCTGACCCATTATACAAAAGGTACGCAGTCACAGAACAAGTCTGCTCCTACTGCTTGTACGCACACGGTTTCAGGATCTATTTCACTCCCCTCTCCGGGGTTCTTTTCGCCTTTCCCTCACGGTACTGGTTCACTATCGGTCAGTCAGGAGTATTTAGCCTTGGAGGATGGTCCCCCCGTCTTCAGTCAAGGTTTCTCGTGCCCCGACCTACTCGATTTCACATGATCAGATTTTCGACTACGGGGCTATCACCCGCTACGGCCAGACTTCCCAATCTGTTCGCCTAATCATTCACATGCTTAAGGGCTGGTCCCCGTTCGCTCGCCGCTACTAGGGGAATCTCGGTTGATTTCTTTTCCTCAGGGTACTTAGATGTTTCAGTTCCCCTGGTTCGCCTCTTACACCTATGTATTCAGTGTAAGATACTGACCTTATGGCCAGTGGGTTTCCCCATTCAGAAATGTCCGGGTCACAGGTTGTTGCCACCTCACCGAACCTTATCGCAGGCTACCACGTCTTTCATCGCCTCTGACTGCCTAGGCATCCACCGTGTGCGCTTCATTGCTTGACCCTATAACCCGAAGGAGTCTGGATGTCGCAATGATCACGTTTCATTTTGCCGGATACGCTTGAGACGTATCACAATTTAAGACCACTTCTTGCGAAGTGTTCTTGTCAGCATGATATACATTGTTAAAGAGCGGCTGTTCAATGAACAGTGATAAAGCGGCGTGCGATAACGACAACACAGCGACTTATCAGTGGTCACGAAACATTCACAAACGGTAGTTAAGGTGAAACAGCGTGATAGCGTAATGGTGGAGCCAAGCGGGATCGAACCGCTGACCTCCTGCGTGCAAGGCAGGCGCTCTCCCAGCTGAGCTATGGCCCCATCGAGTCACTCTTCGTCACATTCACCTCTGGCCAATTTTATTTAACGCAAGGCATTTTATGGCGACACATAGCCTGCTATGCGAGTCATAAAATAACGCAGCGAGAGATAAAATTTGGTGGGTCTGGGCAGACTTGAACTGCCGACCTCACCCTTATCAGGGGTGCGCTCTAACCAACTGAGCTACAGACCCAAGAGGGGATCGTGCTTTTACCGTTTGCTCTATATCTGATCAGGTAATTCATTGTGGACGCTTACTGACTGTGACGCATCGTTTAAGGAGGTGATCCAGCCGCAGGTTCCCCTACGGCTACCTTGTTACGACTTCACCCCAGTCATGAACCACACCGTGGTGATCGCCCTCTTGCGTTAGGCTAACCACTTCTGGTGCAGTCCACTCCCATGGTGTGACGGGCGGTGTGTACAAGGCCCGGGAACGTATTCACCGTGACATTCTGATTCACGATTACTAGCGATTCCGACTTCACGGAGTCGAGTTGCAGACTCCGATCCGGACTGAGACCGGCTTTAAGGGATTCGCTGACTCTCGCGAGCTCGCAGCCCTTTGTACCGGCCATTGTAGCACGTGTGTAGCCCTACCCGTAAGGGCCATGATGACTTGACGTCGTCCCCACCTTCCTCCGGTTTGTCACCGGCAGTCTCCTTAGAGTTCCCACCATTACGTGCTGGCAAATAAGGACAAGGGTTGCGCTCGTTACGGGACTTAACCCAACATTTCACAACACGAGCTGACGACAGCCATGCAGCACCTGTCTTACAGTTCCCGAAGGCACACCAGAATCTCTTCCGGCTTCTGTAGATGTCAAGGGTAGGTAAGGTTCTTCGCGTTGCATCGAATTAAACCACATGCTCCACCGCTTGTGCGGGCCCCCGTCAATTCATTTGAGTTTTAACCTTGCGGCCGTACTCCCCAGGCGGTCGACTTATCGCGTTAACTTCGCCACAAAGTGCTCTAGGCACCCAACGGCTGGTCGACATCGTTTACGGCGTGGACTACCAGGGTATCTAATCCTGTTTGCTACCCACGCTTTCGCACCTCAGTGTCAGTGTCAGTCCAGAAGGCCGCCTTCGCCACTGGTATTCCTCCCGATCTCTACGCATTTCACCGCTACACCGGGAATTCTACCTTCCTCTCCTGCACTCTAGCCTGACAGTTCCGGATGCCGTTCCCAGGTTGAGCCCGGGGCTTTCACAACCGGCTTATCAAGCCACCTACGCGCGCTTTACGCCCAGTAATTCCGATTAACGCTTGCACCCTCCGTATTACCGCGGCTGCTGGCACGGAGTTAGCCGGTGCTTCTTCTGCGAGTGATGTCTTTCCTAATGGGTATTAACCACTAGGCGTTCTTCCTCGCTGAAAGTGCTTTACAACCCGAAGGCCTTCTTCACACACGCGGCATGGCTGGATCAGGGTTGCCCCCATTGTCCAATATTCCCCACTGCTGCCTCCCGTAGGAGTTCGGGCCGTGTCTCAGTCCCGATGTGGCTGATCATCCTCTCAGACCAGCTACGGATCGTCGCCTTGGTGAGCCATTACCTCACCAACTAGCTAATCCGACATAGGCTCATCCAATAGCGGGAGCCGAAGCCCCCTTTCTCCCGTAGGACGTATGCGGTATTAGCCTGGGTTTCCCCAGGTTATCCCCCACTACCGGGCAGATTCCTATGCATTACTCACCCGTCCGCCGCTCGTCAGCATCTAGCAAGCTAGATCTGTTACCGCTCGACTTGCATGTGTTAGGCCTGCCGCCAGCGTTCAATCTGAGCCATGATCAAACTCTTCAGTTTACAATCATTGTGATCCTTACTCGTCACCCGAAGGCAACAAAAGCGAATCAAACTTGGCTCAAGGTTCAAACGAATTCATTTCAATTTACATTGTCATGACCGCTTGCCTTGATATTTGGTGATTTGTCACCAACGTCAGCAAGCGCCCACATGAATTACCTGATCAAATTGTTAAAGAGCTGGTCATCAAGGCCGTGCCCCGTTGACGTGTGGCGTATACTACCCGATTCACCGCCAGGGTCAACAGTGATTTGAATATTTATGAGCAAAAACCTAGCTCTGCATTAAGCGACTGACACATTCAATCAATTAAATTAGATGTTAGCTTCTTTATAATGCCATCAAACGCGCAAACAGCTCAGCGCGACGTGCCTGAGTAGTGAAGGCTTCTTCAATAGCATTACGCGTTAACTGACGAAAAACCGCTTCATCCCAGCCAAACGCTTCAGCGCAAGCAATGTGGTTGGTCAACATACCACCACCAAAATAGGCGGGGTCATCCGAGCTAATGGTTACTTTGAGTCCTTCCGCCACAAGCTTGGGCAGCGGATGATCACGCAGATCCTCGACTACTTTTAAGCTGACATTTGAGAGCGGGCAAACCGTTAGAACAACCTGCTCGCTGCGCAGACGCTCTACTACCTCGTCACTTTCTAAACAACGCACCCCATGGTCAATGCGCTGAACATCAAGCACATCCAGAGCATCTTTAATATAGTCTGCGGGGCCTTCCTCGCCAGCATGAGCCACGCGCACAAGCCCAAGCTGCTTAGCGCGTTTAAACACCTCAGCAAATTTTACCGGCGGGTTGTTTTGTTCAGCACTATCCAGGCCGATAGCATCTATCATTTTCCAATAGGGAGCGGCTTGCTCCAGTACATGCAATGCCTCTTCTGCGGGACGGTCGCGTAAAAAAGCCATAATCATGCCGATAGAGAGATCGAGTGTTTCTTCAGCTTCCTGCTTGGCTTTCAATAATCCAGCCATGACTACCTCAAGGGGAACGCCACGCTGTAAATGCGCTTGTGGGTCAAAGTGCATATCGATATGAACAACACCCTCCCCCCGCGCACGCTTGAAATAGTCCATCGCCAGGTCATAAAAGTCTTCTTCACTACGAAGCACGCTCATCCCCTGAAAATAGAGATTCAGAAACCCCTGCAGATCGTTGAAGCGATAAGCATCTTTGGCTTCTTGAACTGTCGCATAAGGTAGATCGATCCCATTTCGCTGCGCTAACGCAAACATTAACTCTGGTTCCAATGAGCCTTCGATATGCAAATGGAGCTCTACTTTGGGAAGGTCGCGTAAAAATTCGTGCATGAAGGGCTCCTAGCTGCCTTATCAATTAATTAATGTCACTCACTATCGATTATCCAAGCGGACATTGGCTAAGTTTACCGGCATCCAGATGCCAGTGGTACTCAACCCCAGGCAATAAATCTAGCGAACTCACTTGATGAACAAAGAAGATAGCCGTTCGATTGATCAGCCATTTATCCAGGGAAGTCGCAATGTGCTTAGCTGTCGTCGCATCAACACCAGCAAATGGCTCGTCTAGAATCACAATTTGAGGGTTACATAGCATCAGTCGTGCTAGTGCTATACGCCGCCCCTGACCACCCGAAAGCTGATGACCTTTCTCACCCACCGCTGTCGCCAAACCTTTTGGCAACTGCTCAACCCAACGATCCATCGCTACCGCGCTCAACACACCCCAAAGCATGCCATCGCTAGCGGCAGGGTTGGCAATACGTAAATTCTCGGCTAGAGAATCATCAAAAAGGTCAACCTGCTGAGTAAGCATAGCAAAGTGATGGGCACGGCTTGCAGTCGAAAGTTGCAACGATGGCACCCCGCCTACCAACGCCTCTCCCTGCGTCGCTTTTAAGCGCCCCATTAACAGACGAGCTAAAGACGATTTACCGGCTCCCGAGTTGCCAGTTATCACCGCTCGCTTTCCGGCGGGCAGGTGAAACTCAACCTTACTCAACGCGGGCTCAAGAGTCTGGGCATATCGCAGAGATAGCTGATTCGCCCGAATATCTAGGCCGCGATCGTCTGGTAAAGTAGCCGAGGTTTTACTTGCCGAGGGAACATCGGTTAATTCATTTAACCGCTGAACCGCTGCATAGCTCGCGCCGAGCTTTATAAAACTGGCAGGTAGCATAATAAACGCCTCGTTCAACCCGAGCGCTATTAATGCAGCCATCACCAGAATAGGTCCCGCCACCAACTGTTGGCTAAACATAAGACTGGCGAACCATACGACGGCGACTACCATTACTCCGCTAACAACACTTATTAAGCAATTTAATAGCGCAGTCTTACGCCCTAACCGCCGCAAGTTGCTAAAAGCCCGTCGCTCTTGACTGGCGATAAGCGTGCGATGCCAATCGGTCGTTTGGTAGCTCATCAACTCAGCCGAGGCCAGCACTTGGTCAACCACTAAACGACGTAGCGACTGCTGATCAACCACCTGCTGATAGCTTTGCGAAAACCCCCAGATAGCAGCTAAGAGTGTTGCCACTAACCAAAGCAAGCCTAGCGTCAACGCCAACAGTACGGCGACACCCGGCAACCAAATAGCCACAAAAAGCGAAACGACCACCACGCCGAGCAGCGCAACTAACGGTGGCACCAAGAGCCGCAAATAAAAATTATCCAGGGTGTCGATATCCGCCGTTAACCGGCTCAGCCAGTCGCTGGCACGCTCACCGTGCAAGCGGACATCAGGGAAATGCGTTAAATTGCCAAACACCCGATACCGCAAGTCAGCAAGTAGTGTTAACACAGTATTATGGTTATACAGCCGCTCAACATAACGAGCGACGGTACGCGCCAAAGCGAAAAAACGAATGCCACCGCCGGGAACATACACATCCAGTCGCGCTGGAAGGCCTAAGGATAAAGCGATCCCCGTCAATGCGCTGGCGGCTATAAACCAACCCGATAGCCCCAGCAGCGCCAGCCCTGCCACCAGGGTGATCCATACCAACAAAGCACCTAGCAAGAAGCGCCTGCGCCTTTGAACTAAAAGCAGCAACCAAGGGCGGAATTCGCGGTAAATACCCATCATGAGACCACCTCGATCAATTCACCCTTCTCAAAAGCAAAGTGACGATGGGCAACGCCGATGACAGCAGAATGGTGAGTAGCAATCACAAGAGTACGCCCCTCTTGAGCAAGCTCAAGTAAAGCCGCCATAACGAACTGCTCTGTCTCTTGATCTAAACTTGCAGTAGGCTCATCTAACAGCACCAGTGGAGCATTACTGAGATAAACACGGGCAAGTGCCAAACGCTGGGCTTGGCCACCCGACAGTCCGACTCCACGCTCACCAATTAATGTATCTAGGCCTTCGGGTAACTGCGTCAAAAAAGCACCAAAACCTGCGCGCTGAAGCGCTGTGACCATTTCTTCACGAGAAGCTTCAGGAGCCGCTAAGCGGAGATTATCAATCAAGCTGCCGTGCAGGAGACAAGGCTGCTGATCCAGCCAGGCATAATGGCCATTTACCTGCCGCCGGTACTCTCCAGCACTAGGGGCGACAAAGCCCGCCAGTAGCGCCAACAGTGTCGACTTTCCGCTACCGGAAGGTCCGCTTATCGCCGCCACTTCCCCTCTTTGGACAGTGAGATTGATCGGTCCTATTACTTGCCCTCGGCTGGGATAAGCAACGCAGGCAGCGGTTAATTCGATAGCTGATCTTTCTGACAGCAAAGGCAAATGGCGATGAACGCTCACCAAGCTTGGCTGATTAAGTATATTCACCACACTTTCAGCTGCACCGAGTGCCGCCGCGCGATCATGATAGTGCTGAGAAAGCGTACGAAGAGGCTGGAAAAATTCGGGGGCGAGCAGTAGCACCGCCAAACCCGAAAAAAGTGTCAGTGACGGAGAGGGCCCGTACTCGATATATCCCAACAGGCCAAAACCGACATACATGGCCACCACCGCAATCGCGACTGAAGAAAAGAACTCGAGAACGGCAGAGGAGAGAAAAGCCAAGCGCAAAGTACGCATACTTAGACGACGATATTCGTCGGTGGCATACCAAACATCTTTCTGTGCAGCAGATGTCCGGCCGAATAATTGCAATGTCGTCATACCACGTACGCGATCAATAAAATGCGCAGATAATCGCGATACCGCAACGAATTGATCACGGTTGAGGCGCTCCGCCCCCATACCGACCAACGCCATAAAAAGCGGAATGAGCGGTGCAGAAAGCAGCAGAAACAGCGCCACCAAGTAATCGAGCCAGCCTGCCACCGCCAAGATCAACAGCGGCAAGCAGAACGTGATACGCAGTTGAGGGTAAAAGCGCGCGAAGTAACCCTCTAACGTATCGATGTGTTCAACCACTTGACTGGCTAACGAACCACTATGCTGACTGGTAAGCCAAACGGGACCCAATTCAGATAATTTATCTAACAACTGAGCTCTAGCCCGCTGACGAATTCGCAGGCTCGCTTCCAAGCTCAGCGTTTCATGTCCCCACTGAAAGACCGCGCGCAAAAAAACACAGCCCACCAGCAAGCAAAATATTGGCAGTAATGACGTTGGCGACTGGTCGTGAACTATTAACTGATCAATAAGCCAGGCAAGACCCACTACCACGGCAATCGTTTGACTACCTGCCAGTACGCCGCAAAGTACAGAGCCTAGCAGGCGTTTACGCTCTCCCTTAGCCAATGTTTGCAGCCAACTGCGCGGCGTCAAAGAGAGCGCATCTTCAGTTACCATGGATCAGTGGTATCCCTCGCCTACACGCACCTTGCCGCGGAATACCCAATAGGTCCAGGCGGTATAGGTCAATATAATCGGGATAACGAACACCATACCTACTAGCATGAACAGCTGTGACTCCGGTGAGGAAGCAGCATCCCAAAGGGTATAATCCGGCGGTACGATCACCGGCCATTTACTTACAATCAGGCCTAGATAGGTGAAGACATAAATGCCGATAGTGGCCAGGAAAGGCACCCCTTCACGGCGCTTCTGTACCGAACGGAAAACCACAAAAGCACAGGCCAAGGCAGCAAATGGAAAAACCCAAATTAGTTGAATATTGCCGAACCAGCGCTCCCATACCCTAGGATTCACAAACGGCGTCCAGAGGCTAATCACGGCGAAAACAAACAGCACCAGCGCCAGCAGCAGCGGAGTAATTTTATAGGCCCAATCCTGCACATGGCCCTCTGATTTGAGTATTAGCCAAGTCGCCCCTAGCAGCGCGTAGCCTGCCATCAGGCCAAGACCTGTCAGCACTGAGAACGGCGTTAGCCAGTCAAAGGCACCGCCCACGTAGGCGAAATTCTCAACCGGAAAGCCCTGGATATAGGCCCCTACCACGGCACCTTGTGCAAAGGCGGCAACCGCCGACCCCCAGCAGAAAGCACGGTTCCACCAGCGGCGGTTACGGCGAGATTTAAAGCGAAACTCAAAGGCCACGCCGCGGAAGATCAAGCCTGCCAGCATTAAGAAGACGCCGATGTACAGAGCTGGCAAGAACACCGAATAAACCAGCGGGAAAGCGCCCAATAAACCAGCGCCACCTAGCACCAGCCATGTTTCGTTGCCATCCCATATCGGTGCCACCGAGTTCATCATCACATCACGAGCATCCTCATCGGGAGCAAAGGGGTAGAGAATGCCCAACCCCAAATCAAATCCGTCCATCAGCACATACATCATGATGCCGAAACCGATGATGAAGGCCCAGATCAACGTTAAATCAAACATTTCTAAGCTCATGATTAGCTCCTCACCGGGTCAACGTCATCGTCAAAAGGGGTATGCGCAGCAGACATGGGGCGCATGGGGCGCTTGAAGTTCTCGTCGGTGGTATCGCGCTCTTCTTCCGGTAGCATGCCGTTGCGCACCACGCGCGTGAGGTAGTAAATGCCCGCGTAAAACACCACACCGTAAACCAAGGCATAGCCAATCAGCGTAAATAGCGCCATAGGGCCCGTTAGTGAAGGCGTCAAGCCTTCGGCATGCGTCATCATTCCGTAAACAAGCCAAGGCGCACGCCCTGATTCAGTCACGATCCAACCCGCCAGAACAGCGACAAATGGCATGGGGATCATGACAGTCAAGCCTTTTAAAAATAGCCGTTTATCATAAATACGCCCTTTAAGGCGTAACACTAATCCCGTTAACGCCACTGCAATCATTAACAGGCCAATCCCTACCATGACTCGGAAACCCCAGAAGACGATCAACACCGGCGGCTGCTCTTCAGGCGCCGCCTCACTAATACCCGGCACCTCCCCATCGATAGAGTGGGTCAAGATGATACTGGCCAGGTTAGGAATACCCAGCTCAAAGTGATTGGTTTGCGCATCTTGATCAGGAATGGCAAATAACAGCAGCGGCACATTACCGGAGGTTTCCCAATGCCCTTCCATCGCAGCCACTTTAGTCGGCTGGTGCTCTAACGTATTGATGCCATGGAAATCGCCAATAACGGCCTGGGTAGGCGCCAAAAACAGCAGCAGCCAAAGGCACATTGAGAGCGCACGGCGGTTAGCTTCCGGGTCCCGGTCGCGCAACAGAAACCAAGCGCTCACCCCGGCGACGACAAAACCACCTGTCAGGAAGGAGGCAACGGCCATATGCATAAAGCGGTATGGGAACGACGGATTAAAGATCGCCTCTGTCCAAGAGGTGACATGGAAACGGAAGTCGATCAGCTCTACTCCTGCAGGCGTGTGCAGCCAACTGTTAGCCGATAGAATCCAAAAGGACGAAATGAAGGTGCCAACAGCTACCATAATGGCCGCAAATAGATGAACACCTTGAGGAACCTTTCCACGCCCAAATAGCAGGACACCCAGAAAAGCCGCTTCTAAGAAGAAAGCAGTCACCACTTCATAGCTCAGCATAGGGCCGAGAAAATTCGAGGATGCTTGTGAAAAATTGCTCCAGTTAGTACCAAACTGGAACGACATCACAATGCCAGACACCACCCCCATGCCAAAGACAACGGCGAACACCTTTGTCCAGAAGAGCGACAGGCGATCCCAGGCTGGGTTTTTCGTTTTGAAGAACAGGCCATGAAGCAGCGCAATGTAGGACGCCAAGCCAATAGTAAAGACGGGGAAGATTGCGTGAAACGATACAACGAACGCAAATTGCAATCTCGATAACACGAGGGGATCAAGTTCCATTTCACTCTCCTAAGACCTGAATCGGTATCCCATAAAAGGGTTCAAACAAGCTTAGTTGAGCCTTAGTGGCACGACACTTTTAGTTATAAGCACTAAGCTTATTCTTTTGCGCTGCTAATGACCTTTGACCACGCCCTTCTTGGACAATCATCATACAATAATCAATAGATGTCCAAGATGAGTCGCATTGACGCACCAAGCACTAGAGCGGTGCACAACACATCCTAGTACCGCTACCGTGACATGATGACAACGCTGACCATATAACCGGTGTATGCGATAAATAGTGCTAACAGAATACCGCCTTCCAAACGATTAATGCGCCGTGGACGGCCACGCCAAGAAAACGCAAACAGGATCATCAGAAGCGTCATACCGGTCATTACGCTCCAGTCGCGCACCAATACTTCCCGTCCGGCTTCGATAGGGGCGATCACACCCGCAAGCCCAACCACGGCCAAACTATTAAATAAGTTGGAACCCACCACATTGCCTAGCACCAAATCGTGCTCTTTACGTCGCAAGGCGCTGACCGAAGAAGCAAGCTCCGGTAGCGAGGTACCAATCGCTACCACTGTTAAACCAATGATCAGGTCACTTACGCCAAAACGAACCGCAATCTCCACTGCCCCCCACACCAATAGGCGTGAACTTGCAATGAGTAGAAGCAGGCCTACCAGGGTCCACATAATGGACTTACCACGAGACATCGGCTTGCTATCCAGTGTCTCAGCGACTTCAGAGACGATTGCATCGTCTGGCTGGCTGCGTGAGCGGACGATACTGACAACGATAAAAGTTACTAATCCCAGTAAGAGACAGATAGCTTCCCAACGTGCTACAAATCCATCCAGTAGCATTAAGCCAGTCGCCAGCATGACCAGCATGAGTATCGGCATCTCTTTGCGAATAACGCTGGAGTGAACAGCCAACGGCGAAATAAGCGCTATCAGGCCTAGAATCAAACCGATATTGGCAATATTCGAGCCATAAGCATTACCCACCGCCAAACCGGGGTTGCCGTCCAATGCCGCCAGCACTGAAACCATCATTTCCGGCGCTGACGTACCAAACCCGATAACCAGCATGCCGATCAACAGCGGTGAAAGCCCAAGCCAACGCGATGTTGCTGCAGCACCGTCAATAAACTTTTCAGCACTCCAAACCAACAAGATCAAACCAAACAAAACCGCTAATATGGGGAGCAACATTTCATTTCCTTCATGACATAATGATCGGCACTAATTTTCAGGGTGGTGCATCTTAATACCGCTTCAGCCTAGTCAGTAAGATGCTATTCCTAGCAATGATAACTAACACATTGCGACCTTCTGTTAAGCAACTATCCTGACAGAATATGAAAGCGGTCATTTATGCTGTCACACTCAGCTTGCCATTGCGCCGCAGCATCGTTGTCTAAACTAATGCCATGGTCAAGCGGCTTGGCTATGTTTTTGAACATTATTTCAGTGACATAGACTTGCTAAAATGTGTAATTAACAGCTTAATTCGCCACATCCTAGTAGTTTAGCTAGGCATTCGCACTGAGAGTTTTGGTTTTTGCCCCAGCAACGATTGATTAAACGCCGCACACTACCGGTTAACACCCCCCTCGTTGACCGCTCACCGCCTGAGGTTCGCACTCAGCGAAGGCGCTTGCGCGCCTGTCATGAATGTGACTGGGTATCCGCACTACCACCGCTAAGCTCTGGCGAGAGAGCAAGCTGCCCTAGGTGCTCGCATGTTCTAGTCAAACGCCACCGCTACCCGGCGCAGCGCAGCATGGCGCTTGCCATCGCATCTCTCATTGCACTGATGGTGGCCGTCTCATTCCCTTTTATTAGCTTTACCGTTAGCGGGATTAGCAACCGCATTGAGCTGACGCAGACCGCCACTGCCCTGATTGGCTTTCACCAACCCCTCGTTGCGATCGCCATCATCATGACCATAGTGGTATTGCCAGCGGTATACCTGCTTGGCGTGCTTTGGCTCCAGTTTGGCCTCTTGCGCGACCAACCCCTGCCCTTTAGCCGCGATATAGCCCGCTCATTAGCGCATCTAATACCATGGATGATGGCCGATGTATTCATCATTGGCGCCCTCGTCAGCCTCATAAAAATCGCCGGTTTGGCTGAGGTTGAGGTGGGCATCTCCTTTTGGGCCTTTTGCACTTTTGCGCTGCTGCTGCTGATGACGACTCAGTCTATCGATGCGGATTGGATGTGGTTCTCGCTTGAGGGGGAGCCACTATCTCCTGATAACACTCAAACGGGCATGCCTGCCGCGGATCAAGGGCTAACGGGCTGCCCCACCTGCGGACTTATTAATCGCCTATCACCACACGGCCGCGGGCATTGCGTGCGCTGTCACGAAAAACTTCACCGGCGTTTACCCCATAGCTTACAGCGTACCTGGGCACTGCTGGGGGCATCAGCCATCATGTACATTCCTGCCAATATCTACCCGATTATGACCACCACCAGTTTGGGCAACTCCTCACCATCCACCATTATTGGCGGCGTCGTTCAGCTGATCCAAATGGGCTCCTGGCCAATCGCAGCCGTCATTTTCATCGCCAGCGTGATTGTTCCAGTGGGCAAATTGGTCGCCTTAACGTGGCTTTGCTTAGTGGTAAGGCGTAGCAGCGTACTAAATGCACAAAGCCGCACCCGGCTGTATCGACTAACAGAATTTATTGGCCGTTGGTCCATGGTGGATGTATTTGTGGTGGCTATATTAGTGGCATTGATTCGCGCAGGATCATTAATGTCTATTACACCAGGGCCAGCAGCGCTCGCCTTCGGCTCCGTAGTTGTGTTAACCATGCTGGCAGCGATGACCTTTGATCCACGCTTAATTTGGGACACCCCTCTCCCACAACGAAACTCTCTTCGCTACTATCTTCTTCGCCGTAAAACGGCCACCAAGGAACCTGTTGATGGCTAATGAAACACCGCCTAATACCAATCAAAGCAACACTGAACCCAGCAGTGAGCAGGATTTAAATAAGGCCAAAACTTCGCGTCAAACCCGCCTTTCCCCTATCTGGGTAGTACCGATCGTTGCCATCGCAATAGGCCTATGGTTGGTGTATGACAACTACTCTAGCCGCGGCACACTGGTAACACTGACCATGGAGAGCGCAGAAGGTATTGAAGCGGGCAATACGCTTATTCGCAGCCGCAATGTGGAAATCGGGCGAGTGCAAAGCGTAAGCCTCTCCGACGACCTCTCTCATGCCGTTTTAAAAGCTCGCATCCAGCCAGAAGTAGAAGATATGCTGCGCGAAGACAGCCGCTTCTGGGTAGTCAAACCGCGAATTGGTCGTGAAGGGATTAGCGGTTTAGGCACCGTGCTATCGGGAGCTTATATTCAACTTGAGCCAGGCACCGAAGACGCACCAAGGCGCGAATTTCCTGTTAGCGACATCCCCCCTGTGGCCCCTGCCGGGCAGGCAGGACTGCGGCTTAGCTTAACTAGCCAGCTAGGAAACTCATTACGCGTCGGCGACCCGGTCTCGTATCAGGGCTATACCGTAGGGCGTATTGAAGAAAACAGCTTTGAACCAGAATCGCGCACCATGCAGCACCAAGTATTTATTGAAGAGCCCTATACCGACTTAGTGACTGACGGCACACGCTTTTGGACCTCTAGCGGCGTGGATTTTCGATTGGGTGCCGATGGCTTGCGGGTGAATGTTGAATCCATCGAGGCGTTACTCGGTGGTGGCGTGACATTTGGTGTGCCTGAAGACCTGCCAATGGGCCAGCCAGTCGAAGCCAATACTCGCTTCACCCTCTACGCGGATGAGGACGCCGCCCGGGAAGGCACATTTAATCGCTACTTAGAGTATGTACTGCTGGTAGACGAGACGGTGCGCGGACTTACCAAGGGAGCCCCTGTAGAGTTTCGCGGCGTACGTATAGGTACCGTTGCCGCAGTACCGTGGAACTTCACAGCCCCCCAACCCGATTCTCGTGCGCGCTTTGCAATTCCCGTACTGATTAGAATAGAGCCTCAGCGCCTGGGCATTGAAAATAGTGATATTGATTTAGAGGAGTGGGAAGCACGTTTTGAACGCATGTTTGGTCTTGGACTACGCGCGTCACTTAAAAGTGGCAGCTTGCTAACAGGTGCGCTGTTTGTCGACCTGAATTTCAATCGCGACTTGGCCGATGAGTATGTTGCCGAACGCTTTTCCGAGCGCGCCGTATTCCCTACTGTGGCGGGTGGGTTTGCACAGATTCAAGCGCAAGTGACCGATTTGCTTGAAAAATTGAACGACCTTGAGGTTGAGCCGTTACTCGCTGGCTTGGATCGTAACTTGCAGGCCTCCGAAAGCGTGCTTAATGAAGTGCGTGAAGTCAGCGCTTCTATCAATGAGCTACTGAATGATCCTGAGACCCAGGCGATTGGTGGCAACCTAAACGGGACTCTTGAGGAACTGCGTAGCACGCTTGAAGGGCTGTCTCCGTCATCGCCCGCTTATCAAGAGCTCACCACTGCCATCGAACGACTGGATCGTTTAATGCGTGATTTGCAGCCACTTACCCGCACGCTTAATGACAATCCCAGGGCTCTGCTGTTTGACAACCTGGATACCCAAGACCCCATTCCGCGCGCGCCACGTGATTAAGGAGACCTCCATGCTTATAGGGAGAAGTATGACGAACTGGATCAAGTGTTTACTGCTACTCATGATCTGCGCATTGGTATCGGCTTGTGCCAGCAGTGTCGCCCCTCCTGCGCGCTATATGCTGCCGACCGGCCAAATGAGCAGCACCACAAACCAGCCCGAGGGTACGCTCGTTCTAAGCGCGCCTCGGCTGGCCCACTACCTAGATGTAGACGGCATAGTGATGCAGCTGGACGACATTACGCTGAACGCTGCACGTGAACATCAATGGGCAGAAGGACTGGATCGTCAGTTAGAGCGAAGAATGCGTGCCAACTTATCGCAAGCACTGCCAACCCTCAGGGTTATACGCGCAGAGAATGAACCCTCTGACGCACTGACCCTGCGTCTAAGCATTGACCAGTTTCAAGGTCGATTTGATGGCGTAGCCGTCGCTAGTGGCCAATGGCAATTATTAAACGCTGCTGGTGAGCTACTGGTAATGGAGAATTTTCACGCCGAGACCCCACTGGAAACAGACGGCTACCCGGCACTAGTGCGAGCGCTAAGTGAAAGCTGGGATCAAGCTGCCGCGCTTATTGCTACCCAAATACGCCAAGGCAATTATTTTAAGTAATTCACGGTTTTCTAAACGTAGCTTACTGACCTACGCTTAATCCAGCTTTCTCAGGGATGCTCCCATGACAGATGAACCGAACAACACTGCTGCATTACCCGCTGTGCAACTGCGCGATGCAGTGAACACTCTGATGCAGACAGTCACGACGATGCTGGAGGGAAAAGTTTCACTCACAACCCTTGAATCAGCATTGCACAGTCACGATGCCCTGCTAGATCAGTTAGCAGTGCACTCACTCGATGCATCAACGCTCGCAGCGCTTGAACGTATTGAGCAATTTATTACCTTGCGCGCGGGTGACTACTATCAAACCGCGACCGACAAGCTAAATGATCAACAGAAAAACCGTTTGATTTCACTGTTTGCACGACGGCTACTAGCCCTAGAGGGGCTAGGGCCAGCAACGGCGCGCCAGTTATTTCAATTAGGCGTGTTTACCCCTGAACAGTTTTTTGCCTTGACGCCTGGAGAACTTGCCCAGCTTCAATTACCGCCTGCAACACTGGCTCGACTGATTCCTTTACATGCCCAGCACTCTTCGCTGACACGAGACAGCCAAGCAAGCTGACGTCATATAATCGTGTTACACTGTTCGGCTTATTACTGATACGTAAGTTTTCTGATTTGCCCGTGCATATCAGATCGCAGTGCTACTAGGTACTGTAGTCTTCACGTCTCCTGTCACGGTCATCCACGGCTAACCAACGACCATCGCGGCACGCTGAGATTCGCTGCCGCGAAGATCAATCAACCTCGCTTTTTGAACATTACATCTAGTGGAAACAACCAATTACCGGTAGTAACACACTAGGTGACTGCGGAGAACGCATGAGCTTTTCTGAACTTGGCCTGCACGCCGACCTATTACGCGCCGTCACAGCGCAAGGTTACACCGAACCTACGCCGATCCAACAACAGGCCATCCCTGTCGTATTAGAAGGTCGTGACATGCTAGCCAGCGCCCAAACCGGTACTGGTAAAACTGCAGGTTTTACACTGCCAATGTTGCAACGCCTAAACACCGGCAAGCGCCCTGGCAAACGTCAGGTGCGCGCATTGGTGCTGACCCCTACTCGTGAGCTTGCTGCTCAAGTAGGCGAAAGCGTATCAACTTATGGCCAACATTTAGCACTGCGCTCGCACATTATCTTTGGCGGCGTAGGTCAGCAACCTCAAATCGACGCACTCAAAGCCGGCTTGGATGTACTGGTTGCCACACCTGGCCGTCTTTTAGATCTACACCAGCAGGGGCATGTCGACCTCTCCTCGGTAGAAATATTAGTATTAGATGAAGCAGACCGCATGCTTGATATGGGTTTTATCCATGACATCAAACGCCTACTGCGACTAGTGCCTAAAAAGCGCCAAAATTTGCTGTTCTCTGCCACGTTCTCGAATGAGATTCAAACCCTGGCTCAACAGTTGCTGGACAATCCAGCCATGATCGAAGTGGCCCCACGCAACGCTACCGCTGAGAAAATTGAACAGGCCATTTACCGTGTAGATCGTGAGAAAAAGCGCGAACTGCTGGCCCACTTAATTCAACAGAATGGCTGGTTCCAAGTGCTGGTATTTACGCGTACCAAACATGGCGCTAACCGTCTTGCAGAACAGCTATCCAAGCAGGACATCCCCTCCATGGCGATCCATGGTAATAAAAGCCAGGGCGCTCGCACCCGCGCGCTAACGGCATTTAAAAGTGGCGATTTACAGGTGCTCGTGGCTACCGATATTGCTGCACGCGGCCTTGATATTAATGAGCTCCCGCACGTCGTCAACTTTGACCTGCCCAACGTAGCGGAAGATTACGTCCACCGCATTGGTCGCACCGGGCGCGCTGGCAGCAATGGTGAAGCTGTCTCGCTGGTATGTGTCGATGAAGACGGTCTGCTGGGCAATATTGAGCGGCTGATTAAACAGACGCTGCCGAAGCATATAGAACCTGGTTTTGAACCTGATCCCACCATCAAACCAGAGCCCATCGAGAATGGCCGACGCAATCAGCGCCAGCCTCGTGCCAAACGCAAACCTGAAGGGCAGAGTGCAAATACCGGTGGTGAACGCAAGCGCCGCGTTCGCCGCTAGCGCGGCTTCTTGGAATATGCGAAGGTGTCGCCTTTACATATTCCAGCCCTTAGTATCGGACAGCAATTTTAGCCGTTAGGCATGAACAACTTTTCATGGAGTGATTATGGCGTCTTCTCAACTTATGGCGGAGTATCGCCAATGGCTGACGTTTCAGCGTCAAGAGCAACTCAGCCGCGAGCATCAAGGTATTGTGCAGCGTTTAGAAGACGCTCGGGCATCTGCAAATCAAGTGATGCAGGCTTACCGCAGCATGGCTGAAAAGGCTTCTATCGAAGGCGCTTGTTATCGCACCATCTTCTTGCGCCAACGCGATGACAACCACGCCCTGCCCTGCGAAGGCTGGCTGTTTGTGCGCCGCGTGCTGAGCGAGGGAAATAGCACCCGCGTACGCGTTACCCTGCTTGAAACCTTTACCCTGGAAGACGGCATTATGGCGCCAGGTGATAAACCTGCACGCAAGCTCACATTAGAAATATTTGATCAGCTTCAGATGGACAAAGGCATGCGCACTAACGTCAGAGTGGATTGCCTAGACACCTCACAAGACTATCACTTTATTACGCTACTCGATGCCGTTCGCGGAGACTTGCGCCCCCACCTTAAGTAAGCATTGGTATGAAATAAGCATCGATATGGCATCGCGTCGTTCAATTACGTTTATTTTGCTAATGGTCGTGGTAGGGCTAAATTTACGCCCTGCCATGTCATCCGTCGCCCCTTTGCTAACGCGCTTACAAGAGAGCGCGGGGCTATCAGCAACCGCGGCGGGGCTACTCACCACGCTTCCCGTGCTTTTTCTAGGCCTTTCTGCGCCACTTGCCCCTGCGCTTGCCAAGCGAATAGGCAGTGAGCGGGCGCTGAGTTGGGCGCTGATACTTCTCACCGCAGGGCTTATTTTGCGTGGCTTGCCGCTTCCCGGTGTGTTATTCGTCGGCTCTGCCATGGCAGGCTGTGCCATTGGCATTAGCGGCACCTTATTGCCCGCCCTGGTGAAACGTGAACTTCCGGACAGTGCCGACTTATTGACCGGCCTCTATACCATGGCGCTCTGCTGTGGTGGCGCATTGGGCGCTGGCCTAAGCGTGCCATTAACGCAACTGCTGGGCAGTTGGCAGGCAAGCCTAATAAGCTGGTCTTTGCTGGCACTGCTAGCGCTTATTCTGTGGCACTATCAAATGCCACGCGCCTACCGATCGAATACACCTACTGCCCCTAAAAGCGGCATTCTACGCCTGCTTAAACAGCCGCTGACATGGCACGTCATGCTGTTTATGGGAATTCAATCCTCCATGGCATATATCGTTTTTGGGTGGCTACCCACCCTGCTAGTCGATCGCGGCTATAACGAAGCCGATGCAGGCTGGACCATGGCTGTATCGATTATGTGCCAACTGGTGTCTGCGTTAGGGGCTCCCTGGATAGCACGCATGGGGCGAGATCAACGCCCCGCGTTGTTGCTAGTTTTACTATGCACCGCCATGGGACTCTGGATGCTACTTATCGCACCACTGATATGGAAATGGCCCGGCGCAGCTCTGCTAGGTATTGGCCAGGGTGGCAGCTTTAGCTTAGCGCTAAGTCTGTTAGTCTTGCGCACAGCCAATTCACGTCTTGCAGGCCAACTTTCAGGCCTTGTTCAGGGCGGTGGTTATACACTGGCAGCACTCGGGCCATTCGGCGTGGGTGTGATGCTTCAATCAGGCGCGAGCACTTCGCATATTGCCTGGCTGTTAATCACCCTGATTACGGCTTGCTGTGGCTTTGCATTGCTAGCGGGACGTAATCAACGCCTCGATGACCAAAGCGGTGGACTTTTGGTAGAGCGGGTCGCACGCAGTAACTGATTCGCAGGTTTCATCCAAAACCTTAGGAGACGGCTATGCCCCCCTACTCCCCTTTAGCCAGTAATACCTCGACCGAAGAACGCATTCTAGTGATCTATACCGGTGGTACGATTGGGATGCAACCGAACGCCAATGGGCTAGCTCCAGGTGGTAACTTTGCGACCCGAATGGCAGAAGCGCTTACTCAACTGCCGCTTGCACATCAGCAGGCGCTTCCCGCATATGAAGTCATTAGCTACTCGACGTTGATAGACTCAAGCGCTGCCACGCCGCTTACTTGGCAACAACTGGCCCGGGATATTAACGACCAACTGACCTCTTACGCTGGTTTTGTGATCATCCATGGCACCGATACTCTCTCCTGGACCGCGGCTAGCCTTGCTTACCAATTGCAGGGCGTAGACCGCCCAGTTGTCGTCACCGGGTCCATGTTTCCTCTGGAAACCCCAAAAAGTGACGCCCTAGAGAACCTACATGGGGCACTGAAGTTTGCCGCCACACCTGCACTACAAGAAGTGGTCATCTACTTTGCAGGGAAGCTATTCCGTGGCACTCGCGCCATCAAACAGCACAGCAATGCGGCTGACGCTTTTGCCAGCCCTAACTACCCGTTGCTTGGCGAGCGAGTGGGCAACGATTTCGTTTATTACCCTAGCCGAGGACTCGGGGTCCAGCAACGGGGCGCACCCCGCTTCGAACTCCCTGACTACCGTTTGGTTAATCAAGGGGAAGTCGTTCGCATTGTACTCTGGCCAGGTATTTCAGCTTGGCAGTTGGATGCATGGCTCAGTGATTCGCGTGTTAAAGGGGCACTACTCCAGCTTTGGGGTGCGGGCAATCTACCCAATGACCCTAGCCTGCTGGATGTTCTAGCTAAAGCCAGTGGGGAAGGCAAGCTGATCGCGGCTATTAGCCAGTGCCCCCAGGGCAGCGTTCATCTAGGTGCTTATGCAGCGGGGCATGGTCTCAGCGACGCAGGCATTATGGCAGGCGATAACATGACGCCGGAAGCCGCGTACACTAAGCTTACCCATTTATTGGCACAGCCCCTTGCTTTAGAAGATCAGCGGCAGCGCTTTTTAACGCCACTCGTCGGTGAGCGTTAACACTTCATGAATGCCGCAGTGCTGGCATTAGCTGAGATTCAGGCTATGGTGAAGGGAGTTAACCTAACAGTTTGAAGGAGCAACAGATTATGGAAAAACCGGTACACCATTTTAGCGAGCTATTTGAACAGTTGGGCCTTGCTTCTGACACAGCCTCCATAGAACGCTTTATACAACGCAATGCTCCTTTGCCAGAAACAATGCCCCTTGCTGAAGCCCCTTGCTGGAACGAAGGACAGGCAGAGTTTCTTAAAGAAGCGGTTGATGAAGATGCCGATTGGGCGGAGGTCGTCGATCACCTTGATGCCTCAATGCATAAATCTCAATAACTCCACGGTTTGATGATCAATGCGCCGCCTAGTGCGGCGTTATTGATTTAAACGCGCCTGAACGCGCTCAAGGATTTGTCGGCTTACTTTACCCACTAACGGCTTTGCGGCCTTGTTAACGGCTTTTTCCATTAATCGGTTGCGGATCTCATAACTTAGTGTCAGCGACACTTCCGTGCCTTCTGGCACTTCACGAAGTTGATATCGCCCCTGGTTTTTAACGCCGTCTAACGACTCCCAAGCAAGCACATGTGGCGGCTGGATCTCGGTAACCAAGACATCAAAAGGCCAATCCATACCCACTGCCCGCACGTGCCATCGATAACGATTCTCACCAAGTGAGTCGATAGAGCGAATCATATCGGAGTAGTCAGCAAAGTCTTCCACACGGCGTAAGAGTTCGAACACGCGCTCGGGTGGTGCATTAACAATTTCACTGTGTTCAATGATGGCCATCGGTATCCCTCTAACAGTGTGGACGCTTAGCGTAGCATGTTGATATTAATGCTGCCCGCCAACAAAGTTTTTGGCTCAATGTGCGCTAAAACTGGTCAGATTAACGGCTATTGCGTAAACTGCCGCCCTTCCGGACCGGACCCCGGATCGCCGCGCCAGCTTAGTGCTGTTCGCGATTAATAAATTCTCCGACAACGAGTGTTTCCTCATGTCATCAATATCCCCTGCAGCGCCCAATAGCGCCACGACGGTCGTTATCTATTCCGGTGGAATGGACTCCTTTACCGTACTGCACCGCGCACTGCGTGAAGGCCTCAGCGTACACGCGCTCTCGTTTGACTATGGTCAGCGCCATGCCCGAGAACTTGATACGGCTCGCCAAGTTTGCACCTCACTTGGTGTGCCACACCAAGTGATCGACATTCGAGCAATTCACGGCTTGATCAATAATTCAGCGCTCACCAATCCAGACCAAACAATGCCTCACGGCGACTACGCCACGGATAATTTACGCGCAACGGTGGTACCTAATCGTAATATGATTTTGCTCTCACTTGCGATTGCCAAAGCAGTCAACATAGGAGCCGGGCGCGTCGATTACGGAGCCCATGGCGGCGATCATATTCTCTACCCCGACTGCAGGCCTGAATTTGTGGAAGCCATGAATCACGTCGCCGGAATCGCCAATTTCGAGCCCGTCAAGCTTCACGCTCCCTACCTCTCAGCCAGCAAGGCAGACATCTTGCGCGACGGTCTGGCCATGGGTTTGGATTACCGTGACACCTGGACATGCTATGAAGGCCGCGAATTCGCCTGCGGTGTGTGCGGCAGCTGCCGCGAACGGCTAGCCGCTTTTGCCGCCAATGGTGTCACTGACCCTCTTGCATATAGCCCTGCCAACACGATAGGTCAGCCCTGATGTATCAAATCAAAGAAGCCTTTTACACTCTGCAGGGAGAAGGCGCCCAAGCAGGCAGGGCAAGTGTTTTTTGTCGCTTTACCGGCTGCAATCTCTGGTCGGGCCGTGAAGCCGATCGTGCAACGGCTAAATGCACCTTTTGCGATACTGACTTTATCGGTACCGATGGCATCAACGGCGGAAAATTTGCCACTGCCAGCGCCCTTGCGGAACATATTGTCTCGCTATGGCCCAGCCAAAGTGGTGAGGCAACGCCCTATGTGGTGTTTACCGGCGGGGAGCCTTTACTGCAGCTGGACGCGGCATTAATTGCCTCACTGCACAGCCATGGGTTTGAGGTGGCCGTCGAAACGAATGGCACACTTGCACCGCCCCCTGGTATTGATTGGCTATGTGTAAGTCCTAAAGGTAGCAATCCGCTAGCCATTACCCAGGGCGATGAATTAAAGCTTGTTTACCCTCAGGTGGACGCTCCTCCTGAGCAGTTTTCGGGCCTTGGGTTTCGCCACTTTTTTCTACAGCCAATGGATCTTACTCCGCTCAATCAGGCTAAGACCACCGTTAATGAAGCGACCGCTTACTGTATGGCCAACCCGCAGTGGCGCTTATCGCTGCAAATGCACAAATTAGCAGGTTTTGATTAATGTCTTTATTCGTTACACAACTGACGCATATCGACGTCTCTCTCTGGTGTTCCAAGCGTGGCTTAGTCGGCTGTAGCTGGCAGGTGGATGCAGTACTGGATGGCGAGCTAGGCGAAGATGGCATGCTGTTTGATTTTGGTGAAGTAAAACCATGGATCAAGCGCACCCTGGACAACGGGCTTGATCATACCCTGCTAGTCCCCATGCAAGCGCCAGGCGTCAGTGTCACCGAATGCACCGAAGGCCTATGCGTTCGCACCAACATACCCTATTCGATGGAAGTGCGCGGCCCGAAAGAAGCGTTTAGCCTGCTGCCATGGCAAACCATTGAACTTGAGACGGTTGCTGAGCATTTAAGCCAGCAGCTGACCCAAGAGCGGCCAGAGAATGTCCACCGGGTCACCTTAACGCTTAGCGATGAAGCCATTGATGGCGCTGCCTATGGCTACACACACGGCCTAAAGCGCCATCTAGGCAACTGCCAGCGTATCGCCCACGGACACCGTTCACGACTGTATATCTTTCAGCAGGGCGTACGTCAACCCAAGCTCGAACAGCAGTGGGCGACATGGTTGGAAAATCGCTATTTGCTTGAAGAAGCGGATATTTCCTCACAGGATAATGACTTCCTTACCTGCGGCTACCGGGCCGCCCAAGGTGATTTTTCCATTACGCTGCCACAGTCGCTATGTGCCGTCCTGCCCGGCCCCACCACGGTAGAAAATATCGCCGCTTGGTTGGCTAAAGAGGTAGCCACGCAAAGCGGTATAACCACGCGCATCCAAGCCTTTGAAGGCATCAATAAGGGCGCAATGGCCTTGTCTTCACCCAGTGTTGCGATATGAGTGAAGGATGTCGTGCGGGGTGTGGCGCTTGCTGTATAGCGCCTTCAATTAGCTCAGCCATACCCGGCATGCCTGAAGGCAAGCCAGCAGGCGTTCGCTGCGTGCAGTTAGACGAGGATAACCTGTGCCGCCTGTTCGGCGATCCGAGCCGCCCCAGAGTCTGCGAGCGGTTTAACTTTGATGCTAGCGTATGCGGCGAGCACCGTGACGAGGCGCTCGCCACGCTAACGTGGCTAGAGCAAGATACCCGCTAAACATCAGCGCACCTTACCCTAATGACACCATGAAGCTGCGCTATTAGCTCTCGATATCCACTGGATGCGGTAAACGCCGATCCAGCAAACTGATCCAACGCGTCAGTACCGGGGCATCACTGTGACTGACTTCGCTCAACAAATGGCGGAAGCACTCCTTGGCCTGCTGGTCATTTGGCTCTATTCGCGTCAACCATAGCTCCAGGGCCGCTAGTTCCTGATGACGATTGCCATGCTCGCGGGATTGGTTAATCGCCATTTCTGCCAGTGCTTTGACTTCATTGGCTGGGTGACCCAGCAAATCACGCACTTTGGCTAGCTGGGTGGCTAATTCAGGCAGAAAGAGCGTAGTGCGCTCTCGAGCAATCACCAGGCACTGATCAAGGTAATCTTCTGCAGCGTTTAACTCGCCAAGCTCAATACAGGCGTCCGAGTACCACAGTACTGGCCGCTGATAGCGATCACGCCCATTGAGTTCCGCCATTTGCTCTAGACTATCGCGCAATTGCGTTAACCCGGTGGCATCACCCGCTAATGCCCGCTGCCAGCCAAGAATGCTTTGTGCAGAAATTTGCCATAGCTGTAGATCAGGAGTACCGGTCATTGCAGCCGCCCGTTCTGCGTGTCGCGCAGCTAGGTGCACGTGACCTAATTGACGATAGAGCGCGGCCGCAAATAGCAGCGCCAGGGCCAAGGTGCCGGGGTGAGCAATCTTCTCCGCCAACCGAATGGCCGCTGAAACTTGACGCTCGGCACGCTGATAATCGCCACGTAAGCAGAGCGCCCAGCCTTGGAAACAAGCGGCAGAGACTTGCGGGTGATCGGAGAACGGCAGCCACTCAATCATCATCTGCGCATTAAGCGGATCGATTTCATCTAGATGATCGTGCGCCTGCTGAATGCGTCCAGCCCAATACTCGCAATTAGCCCGGGCATAATCGGCTAAACGGCGATAGCGCGGGTCTTCGAGGCGTGACGCGATATCGGCCAAGGTCGAGGCCAAGGCAAACGCATCCGCATGGGCATAGCGCTGACTACGACCGACCCACAGCCCCCATTTAACTAGAAATATCTGCTCAAGGTCTTCCGGGTCTTCGAGGCTATCACTACCCGACTCCCGCAGCAGCTCTCTGGCGCGCACGAAGCTTTCATGAGCGGTCGGCGAACCATGCCCTTCTAATGAAAAGGCTGCCTGGCCGCGCACGGTGAGCAGGCTGACTTCACGCTCGATCTCGTGATCAACGTGACGCAGGCTGGCTAAACCAAAGTCGGCCATGCGAAGTGCCGTTTTATTAGCGCTCACTTTGAGCGCTTCGCGGGCGGCCAGCTCAAAATAGCGTGCGCCGCGGGCATAATGACCGCTACGCCGCAAATGGGTCGCAAAATCGCCAGGGTGGCGACTAATCCATACCGGGAAGCGCTCCTCAATTAAGGTCACCACCTGCTGATGAAGCTTTACACGGACATCACGTGGGCAGGATAAATAAGCGGCTTCTTGCAGCAGCTGATGGCTAAACTGGTATTCGTGCTCGCCACTGTCTTTATCGACCGGCTCGACAATCTCCAGTACCCGCATATGCTCAAGCGCTTGGTTAAGCCGCCCTTTTTCCCAGCCACTGCACTCAAGCAGGAAGTCCAGCCGGAAACGCTTACCAAGCACTGCCGCCACATGGGCAATTTCGCGATCCACCTCAAGCTGGTCGATACGGCTTGCCAAAAGCCCTAACAACCCCTTGGGAAGCTCATCAAACTGGACACTGCGGCCTTCCCGACGATCCATATCCAAGCGACGGCAAATCTCCTGCATATAGAGCGGCACGCCATCGCAACGCTCAATAATCTGATTACGCAGCCGAGGACTCAGGTGAATGCGGTAACGCCGTGACAGCTGTGACAGCAGTCGCGAAGACTGCAAGGCATCCAGATTGCCTAAACTAATCTGCTGGTCCCAATGCAGCTTCACTGGCAGCACTTCCCTGCCATGGTGGCTGGCAACCAACATAAAGGCTGTATTAATGGGTAAACGTGCCTGGAGTCCGGCCAAGACCTTGAAAGAAGGCTCATCAAGCCACTGTAGATCATCGATCATTAGCACAAGCGTATGGGTGGTCGCCTGGCGCTCTATTAAGCGGTGAAGCAACATTACCACCAGCTCAACGGCCTCACCGCTTTGAGCAAGCTGGGTAATTTCCTGTACTTCTTGCACCCCAAGTGCCTGCTCTAATAGAAGCTGGCGGTCTGGGGCAAGCTGATCGAAGCCCAATGTTGCCTGTAACTCGTGAATAGATTCAACGGTCAGCGTCTGTTTGAGATACCAGCCAACCAGCGTACGGGCAACGCCATAAGGATCCAGCACCGACAGCCGCGTGGTGGGCTGCCAACAAATCGCCGCATCACGACTTAGCTCTAATTGGCGAAAACCGACCATTAATGCCGATTTCCCCATGCCCGATGCCCCACGCACCAAAACGCTTTGACGTAAGCCAATTCCCGCTCGTGCCAGTGCATCACGTAAAGTACGCAATGACGTTTCACGGCCAACCAAGCTCGGCGGCAAGGCGTCGCGGCCACCTTCGTTTTGACCCAGCACCAGGGCACGTAAACGAACGCGACCGTCGCTAGCTATCAAGCGTGATACCAGCCTCGGCTGTAAATCGAGCGCCGGCGGCATGTGTTGGCTGGCTTCTTGAGAAATAACCAGCTCACTGCCTTCAGCTGCGCTCATAAGTTCTAACGAGGTTTGCGTCACCTGCCCAAGAGGGTCCGCTAACTGGCGCTCAGGGAGATAGACAACTCGACCACTGTGTAAGCCAGCGGCCAGTTCAAATTGCGGCACGTCCCCTTCACCAGACCAGTGGCGGGCACTCTCTTGAGGCAGAGCCTGGCGGCAATGCTCATAAAGCGCCACCAATTCCGCTAATTGATGCGCGGGTCCGTGAGTACCAAAACACGCCAACCCTAACCCCCCAGTAGCACCTGGAAGCCAAAAGCCACCCAGGTGATGGCACTGTTGCTCTAACCAGCGCAGTAATTCTAGCTGCAGCGTAAGGCAGTGGCGTGTCGCCGCCCGATCCTGCCACTCCCCTTTTAGGTGCAGGCGAATAGCCATTACGGAGAGCTGGCGCAGCTCAATTTCGTCTTCACGCAGGGGTTTACTGTCCGCGGCCAGTGCTCGGGAAAAAGCACCTTGTGGACTCATCATGCGCGGATCATGGTGCCCATCTGACCAGAAGCTAGCCAACTGTAAAAAGCTGGGCTCAGGCTGCTGACCTGATAGGGCTAAGAGCTGCAAATAGCTATTGTACTGCTCATGGGCAGCGGCCATTTGGTTCTGTTCAGCGAGTTGACGAACCAAACGCTCATGAAATGGGCCGTAGCCTGAAAAGCGGCTAACCAAGGTTTCCAGAATGGGATCAGGTACATCTGTATGGGCTTCAAGCACCTGTTCAGCAAAACGAATGACACGCTGGCGCCACTCATTACGTACCTGGACTAACCAACGCTGAAATTCGCTACAGTTGGTTAATTGAAGCTCTTCAATCAAATCGCCTTGATAACAAGACATTAATGCCTCAAGGGTATCTAAATCACGCGGCCCTTCCAGCAATTGCTGCAGCGTATGAAGATCTACCTGCCAATGAGCAGGGAGTTGAAAAGCAATTGTTTGCCGAGAGACGCTTAACACCTGGTCGGCACTCTCTCCCAACGACTGGCGTAAGCAGTGCAGCGCATGACGCAGGTTGGTTCTGCCTGACGATAACCCTTGATCGGGCCACAACAACTCTGCTAAAGCCGCACGATTAACAGGCTGGCGATGCAAAAGAAGATAAACAAGCAGCGCCTTTACTTTGTCGTAGCTAAAGTGGGTTAGTACATCTTCGCCCTGGGTAAGCGAAAAATGGCCAAAGAGGGTTAACTGGTCAGTCTCACGAGCATCGCGCATGATAAACATCCTGCCGGGCTAAGCGGCTTAAGCTGGCACACCGCTATGAAAACGAAAAGCCGTATCGGGCGAAGTAATCAGCTCCGCTTCACGCGCTACAAAAAAAGCGATCCGCTCATCAATTGAGTCCGATGTTTGCTGGCGAGCCAGTAACAAATAGTCCTCAAAATGACGACCTTCTGATTTCACCAAGGTGCGATAAAACTTGGCTAGCTCTTCATCTAAATAGGGAATCAAGCAAGCGAATCGTTCACAGCTACGCGCTTCGATAAGCGCACCGATGATTAACACATCGATGAGCCGTTCGGGGTCGTTACTACGTAAGTGTCTCCGTAGGCCTTCCGCATAGCGTGATGCCGTTAAGTGTTGGTAGGCAACGCCACGTGCTTCCATTAACGCTACCACTTGCTCGAAATGCAGCAGCTCTTCGCGCGCTAACTGTGACATTTTGCTAAGCAACAGCGGTTGATCAACGTAGCGATAAAGCAAACTCATTGCCGTGGAAGCCGCTTTTTTCTCGCACTGAGCATGGTCTATAAGCAGTGTTTCAGGGTTTTCAAGCGCCCACTGCAACCACTCTCTAGGGGTATCGCAGCCCAAAAACTGGTGCAAACTTTCTGGCAGCAGATCATCAGCTTTCACACTATGCTCAGCCGTTTTCAAGGCACTCGTATGTAATGCACTGGGTTGTATCAACATAACACCATTACCGATCTTGTATTTCACTATTGTACAACATTTAAGCGCGCAAGGCGCTTAGTCCCTGTTGCTTGCGGTTGTTAATACCTAACATCGATTATTACTAATGTAGCAGTGGTCCCAAAAGTGCTCCACACACTTTATAGGCATCATTCATCGCCACGTTTTACTGGCTGACACTCTGATACTTATAGCTACACAGCAGCATGATGACTCTAAGGTAATAAATTGAGGACTATGGTAACGCGCTGTAACGTTAATCACACCTGCACATGCTTAGGTTAACTTAGAAAGAGAAAAAAACTTTCCTGAACTAGAGCTAATCGACTAATTAAGCGCGCTTTTTTGATTCATTCTGATCGCGACATCAACACAAAGTACAAGAGTCGTCTCCTCTTGCCAGCTTAACATTGTCGACAGTTTGCCGTAGAATCTCAGCCATCCAACCATATGCTGTTTGTCAAGCGTATGTCATATGTGAATGGCCCTGCTTTTAACCCTGCGCTGCTACCACCGTGCAACGTATAGGCCGTCACCATAAAGTAAATGAGAACGTAGATGAGAGGGCCCCAACGTGCTTGAAGCTTACCGCCAACATGTCGAGGAACGTGCTGCTGAGGGCATCCCGCCCAAACCCCTAACCGCCGAACAAGTAGCGTCACTGGTTGAACTACTTAAAACGCCACCGGCCGGTGAAGAGGAGTTTATTCTTGATTTAATCACCAATCGCGTACCGCCTGGCGTTGATGAAGCCGCCTACGTAAAAGCCGGCTTCCTAACGGCCATTGCCAAAGGTGAAGCAAGCTCTCCGCTGATTGATAAGGTGCACGCCGTTAAACTGCTTGGCACCATGCAGGGTGGCTATAACATAGTTTCAATGGTCGAACTGCTCGATAACGAAGAGCTAGCGCATGAAGCTGGCGAGCAGCTTAAGCACACACTGCTGATGTTCGATGCCTTCCACGATGTGGAAAGTCGCGCCAAAAACGGCAATAGCGTTGCAAAAGATGTGATTCAATCTTGGGCCGATGCAGAGTGGTTCCTCTCTAAACCAGCGCTGGCTGATAAAATTACTCTCAGCGTATTTAAAGTGCCCGGCGAAACTAATACGGATGACCTGTCTCCCGCGCCGGATGCCTGGTCACGTCCTGACATCCCGCTGCACGCCAATGCGATGCTTAAAAACGAGCGTGATGGCATCGAGCCCGTCGTGCAAGGCACCACTGGCCCGCTCAAACAGATCGAAGACGTAAAAGCCAAAGGCTTCCCGGTTGTGTATGTAGGTGATGTGGTCGGCACCGGTTCATCGCGTAAGTCAGCCACCAACTCCGTGCTGTGGTTCTTCGGCGACGATATTCCTTACGCCCCGAATAAGCGCGCTGGCGGTTTTTGTTTTGGTAGCAAAATTGCGCCTATTTTCTTCAACACCATGGAAGACTCAGGCGCTCTGCCAGTTGAAATGGACGTTACCAATCTGCACATGGGCGATGTCATCGACGTATACCCCTACGCTGGCAAAGTCTGCAAGCATGGCAGCGATGACGTCATCACTACCTTTGAACTCAAAACACAGCTGATTCTGGATGAAGTCCGCGCTGGTGGCCGTATTCCCCTGATTATTGGACGCGGACTAACCGGCAAAGCGCGTGAGTCTTTGGGACTACCGGCCTCTGACGTTTTCCGCCTACCCGATCAGCCTAAAGATACTGGCAAAGGCTTTACCTTAGCCCAGAAGATGGTTGGCAAAGCGTGTGGTTTGGACGGCGTTCGTCCGGGCATGTACTGCGAGCCTAAAATGACCACCGTTGGGTCTCAAGACACCACCGGCCCGATGACCCGCGATGAGCTGAAAGACCTTGCTTGCCTGGGCTTCCAAGCCGACCTGGTCATGCAGTCGTTCTGCCATACCGCCGCTTATCCAAAGCCGGTAGATGTGGATACGCATCACACTCTGCCTGACTTCATCATGAACCGTGGCGGTGTTTCGCTGCGCCCCGGCGACGGCATCATCCACAGCTGGCTGAACCGCATGCTGTTGCCCGACACGGTGGGCACCGGCGGTGACTCGCACACCCGCTTCCCGCTGGGCATCTCATTCCCGGCGGGTTCAGGCCTGGTAGCGTTTGCGGCTGCCACCGGCGTAATGCCACTGGATATGCCAGAGTCAGTACTGGTTCGCTTTAAGGGCCAACGCCAGCCCGGCGTTACCCTGCGCGATTTAGTTCATGCTATTCCGCTGTACGCCATCAAACAGGGCTTGCTGACCGTTGATAAATCCAACAAGAAAAACGCCTTTTCAGGGCGCGTGTTGGAAATTGAAGGTCTGGAAGATCTGACTGTCGAGCAAGCCTTTGAACTTTCTGATGCGTCTGCCGAGCGTTCTGCTGCTGGCTGTACGATTACCCTGTCAGAAGAGAGCGTGACCGAATATTTGAAGTCCAACATTACCCTGCTGAAGTGGATGATGGGCAACGGTTATGGTGACGAACGCACCATCAGTCGCCGTATTGAAGGTATGGAAGCATGGTTGGCCAACCCGAGTTTGATGCGTGCCGACCAGGATGCCGAATATACTGAAATTATCGAGATCGACCTGGCTGAAATTAAAGAGCCCGTTCTCTGTGCGCCGAACGACCCAGACGACGCACGTTTACTGTCTGAAGTTGCTGGCCAGAAAATCGACGAAGTCTTTATCGGTTCTTGCATGACTAACATCGGCCACTTCCGGGCTGCTGGCAAATTGCTTGAAAAGCAGCCTGCCGGTAGTTTAAAAACTCGGCTGTGGCTGGCACCACCGACGAAAATGGATCAGCATCAGCTGACCGAAGAAGGCTACTACGGTATTTACGGCCGTGCCGGTGCGCGCATGGAAATGCCGGGCTGTTCACTGTGTATGGGTAACCAGGCCCGCGTTGCTGCCAAGAGCACCGTTGTGTCTACGTCTACACGGAACTTCCCGAACCGCCTTGGCGACGGTGCCAATGTGTACCTTGCCTCGGCGGAACTGGCGGCCGTTGCCGCGGTAGAAGGACGCCTACCCAGCGTTGAAGAGTATCAGCGCTATATGGGTGAGTTTGACGCTATGGCGGGCGAGATTTATCGTTATATGAATTTTCACGAAATTGAGGAGTATCAAAAAATCGCCTCAAACGTGATTCCGGTCGCTCAAGAAGCTTAGTCATTAGGCGCTTTTGAGACCGCCCCATCGCCGATGCTCGCACCATCGCAGAAAATGTGAAACATGGCATTTTCTGAGTCGATGACCGAACGCCCCGCCACTGTTTTTCAGGGCGGGGCGTTTTTTATTTACTCCCTCTATAAGGTGCTGGAATGCCAGCTGTTTTTACCCCTAGGAGCATATGATGACGAATTCGATTGATATAGTGACCCCTGACCTTTGCGATGCGCATCCTGAGGTCGCAGTACTTGACCCGCTGCTTGCAAACTTTGGCGGCCTTGAAGCCTTTTATGGCCCTATTCGTACGATAAAATGCTTTGAAGATAACTCCATGGTGAAGCAGGCTGTCGCTGAGCCGGGTAACGGCGCGGTGCTGGTGGTGGATGCCGGTGGCTCACACCGCTGCGCCATGTTGGGTGACATGCTCGCTGAACAAGCCGTCGCGAATGGTTGGTCAGGTGTTGTCATGTACGGCTGCGTGCGTGACGTGGATATCCTCGCCGCCCTTCCTCTTGGCGTACAGGCGATGGGCAGCCATCCACGCAAAAGTGAAAAACGCGGTGAAGGCCAACGTGATATTGACGTAACGTTTGCCGGTGTTACCTTTCAGCCCGGTCAATGGCTGTATGCAGATAACAACGGCATTATTGTTGCCGAGCATGAGCTGCCGTTGCCCTAAGTATTAAGGGCATTGTTTCTCAATGCTAATCGATCCGCTTGCCAGGCGTGGCGGTTACTGCCACCCTGGTGATCCATTCTTTCCGTTTAGTGACGATGCAGCCTTTGACCCATCTTGGCTCTGCCTTACTACGCACGCTGCGCGATCATCTTCGCCCTTTGATCGCCTATCATCTGTTTTTCACGCTGCTCGCTTCTGCACTGCTGCTGCCCGCTATTACCTGGGTGATACGTGGATTGCTTGCCCAACTTAACCGCACAGTCGTCACCAACGATGAATTGATCACGCTGCTGTTTAGCCCACTCGGCTTGGTGGGTATGTTGGTAGGACTTGGGTTCACTTTTTTAATTATCTATTGGCAACAGGCAGGGATGCTGCAAGTTGCGACTAGGCCCCGTGACAATCATTATCGCCTCGCGCTTGAAGCACTCTGGCTGAGCACTAGACGTTTGCCAGCACTCTCGGGATTGGTGATTCTTCAGGTAGGTACACATTTACTGCTCCTGGCCCCTTTTATGATCGGGCTGGCTTGGTTGTATAGTTTCTGGCTCAGCGACATAGACCCCTACTATTTACAGCGAGTGCGCCCCCCCGCGCTGTGGTATTTCATTAGCTGTGCTCTACCTCTGACTATTGCCTGGATATGGGCGGCATCATGGCTCTATCTGCG
Organism: Vreelandella sp. ssv; assembly: GCF_059448525.1. NCBI lineage: Bacteria > Pseudomonadati > Pseudomonadota > Gammaproteobacteria > Oceanospirillales > Halomonadaceae > Vreelandella > Vreelandella sp. ssv. The sequence continues at coordinate 2,234,444 of NZ_CM182545.1, forward strand.
CTGGCTGCTCGCACTGCCCTTAGTAGCCCTGGAAAGATGCAATCCCTGGCGAGCACTTAAGCGCAGTGTTAGCTTAACCCGCGGCTGGCGTCGTTCGATTGGGGCAGCAGTTCTGTTTTTGCTGCTGATTATTATCAGCCTTCCACTGCTGATCACTCTGCTATTCGACCGTCTGTTCACGCCGCTACTGTGGTGGCTACCCGAACATAACGCAGTGCTGATTCCGGCAATGTTGGCCTACTTACTGGGCTATGTGTTGGTAACGCTGGCCATTACGTTTGTGGGTATTGCCGCCAATGCTCTGCTTTCTGCCTGTTTGTATATGCAGCTAGCGCATCAAGAATCGCGCCCTGCGGCTCCACCGGAAGATACTAACGCGGGACGTCTCGCCTGGGCGGTTGAACTCAGCGTGCTGGTGTTTGCCGGTCTGCAAGCGTGGTGGATACTCAATAGCTTTGAAATTCGTGACAATGTTGCAGTAATCGCCCACCGAGGAAGCTCCATGGTGGCGCCTGAAAATACCCTTGCCGCGCTGGAACAGTCACTGATTGATGGCGCCGACTATATCGAGATAGATGTACGTTTGAGCCGTGACCAGCAGGTGATGCTTTACCACGACCGCAGCATGGCACGGTTAACCGGTGACAACCGTGAGTTTGGCGAGCTTACCAGAGAGCAACTCAGCCAATTTGATGTGGGCAGCTGGTTTGGCGATGCTTTTCAAGGTGAGAATATTCCAGGCTTGGATGATGCGCTGCAAAGGGTGCGTGGAAAAGCCGGACTAATGATCGACATCAAGCCCCTGTCTGGCCAAGAACAGGTACTAGCCGATGCCGTTATCAAGGCCTTAAATACAGAGAGTGATTTGCGCTATCGCTGCTGGGCGACCCAACAAAGCGCCTTCGACGGTTATACAGCGTGCGGCTTTCCCAATGCGCTAATGGACATGCGCATGGCAACCATGTCGCCATCATTACTGAAATATTTGAGTCAGCGAGCGCCATCGCTGCGCGTTACCTTGCTGGCTCAGCTTATTTTGCCCGGCACGCTCAACCGGCGTGACTTTGCGGCCCTTGGGCTACGCCATAATCGCATTACAGAAGGTGAAGTTCACTTAGCACGACTGTATGGCTACGAAATACATGCCTGGACCGTCAATGATAGAGCCCGAATGTCGACGCTGATTGACCTGGGTGTCGATGCAATTATCACCGACTACCCAGATCGTTTAACCGAGCTTATTCAAGTCCGTCGCGAATTAAGCGACGGTGCGCTAATGCTAGTGAAGCTGCGCAACTGGCTTCGCCAATAGCGGTTGGCCTAGTCACCCATTACCACCCCTTCACGCCGGGGGTCAGCGCCCCCAAACAGAGTGCCATCATCAAGGCGCATAATGGCTTGAAGGCCGCTGGTTAGCTCTCGCTCGCTTACCGTATGACCACGTTCGCGCAGTGATTCGATGGTTGCCTCAGGAAAACGGCCCTCTTCCACATAGACATCCCCGCCCAGCGTAATGGCATGAGGAAGGTTGAGTGCTTCCTGAGCATTCTGCCCCCAGTCGCGCAGCGCGACTAGCGTGCGGGCAGTGTAATGAATAATGGCAGCACCACCTGGTGAGCCCAAACTGGCGATTAGCTCGCCAGTTTCTTGATCAAATACTAGGGTTGGGCTCATGCTGGAGCGTGGACGCTTGCCGGGTTCTACCCGGTTCGCTACGGGCTCGCCATCCACTTCAGGTGTAAATGAAAAATCGGTGAGCTCGTTATTGAGCAGGAAACCACCCGCTAACCCCGTGCCACCATCGGACATAATCCGCGACCCAAATGCCTGCTCAATGGTGGTGGTCATAGCCACCGCATTGCCTTCATCATCCACAATACTGATATGGCTGGTACCATACTCGGGCTGTCTGGGCTGGCTAGCCCAGCTAACGTTAAGTTCGCCAGGGTTACCCGGTTCGGCGCTATCACCCATACTCATCTCTTCAATAAGTGCACTGCGCTGCTCTAGATACTCCGGGGCCAACATTAACGACCAATCGCCACCCGGCGCCTCGACAAAGTCAGGATCGGCGATGTAACGACCGCGATCAGCAAATGCCAGGCGTGAGGCTTCCAAGAATATATGCAACCACCCACTGCTTGGCGCACCACTATCTAATGGGGCTTCAAGCAGTGGCTGCTGATCAAGCATGCCTAAAATTTGCATCACGGTCAGATGGCCCGATGAGGGTGGAGGGAAACCGCATACTTCCCACTGCTGCCAAGGCGTGCACAGCGGCTCGCGGTTAACCGCTTCGTAGCCACTTATGTCCTCAAGCGTCAAACTGCCTGGGCGCTTTGGGTGGTTCTGGACGCGCTCAACGATGTCTTGTGCAACGGTTCCTTCGTACAAGGCAGCACTACCTTGCGCAGCGACGCGGCGAAGAACGGCAGCCAAGGCAGGATTTTTAAGCGTTTCACCAACGGCAATAGGCTCACCGTCTAAATCATAATAAAACTGGCTTGCTACTGGGTCCTGGCGCAGGAATTCATCATTTGCCAAGCTGGCATGCAGTCGATTGCTAACCGCAAAACCCTCTTCGGCCAGAGTGATTGCCGGGGTAAACAGCTCCTCCCAGGCTAACTCGCCCTGCTCAGCGTGAGCTTTCTCTAGCATACGCAGCGTACCTGGCACTCCCACGGAAAGACCGCTAACCACTGCTTCATTAAACGCCAACGGCTCGCCATCTTGCATAAACAGCGCACCATTAGCGCCTTGGGGCGCGGTTTCACGGCCATCGTAGGCGCTCACTTGATTACCATCGAAGTACATCAAAAAAGCCCCGCCCCCAATACCACTCGACTGAGGCTCGACCAAGTTCAGCACCATTTGGACGGCAATGGCCGCGTCAATGGCATTGCCGCCAGCTTTGAGAACCTGATACCCCGCATCCGTGGCTAAAGGGTTGGCCGCAGCCACCGCAAACGACTTTGTTTCCCAACCTGGCTTCTCTTCATAACCCGACTCACTTTCAGGCGAAATTGAGGGTGTCTCATAGCTAAACCCCCAGCTATACAGTGGTAATACCAGCAATCCTGGCAATAAAAATTTAACCCGTCTTGGGAACATCTCGCCGCTCTCCGACTAGTGAAATAGCAGAACTACATAAAAGAGTAGCCTATAAAAACATCAACGCCCGGCACAATGGCCGGGCGTAAAATAAAGCTAAAACAGGACTCCCATTAATCGATCTTTTGCCCTGCTAGCATAAACCAGGTTTCCAACACGGCGTCAGGATTAAGTGATACAGAATCGATACCCTGCTCCATTAACCATTTCGCCAAATCTGGATGGTCTGACGGTCCTTGCCCGCAAATGCCGACATATTTCCCCTTGGCCTTACAGGCCTGAATCGCCATGGCAAGCAGCTTTTTAACGGCGCCATTACGCTCATCAAATAGGTGCGCCACAATCCCGGAATCACGATCCAACCCTAGCGTTAGCTGGGTCAGGTCATTAGACCCGATAGAGAACCCATCAAAATACTCGAGGAACTCATCGGCCAGCAGCGCGTTGGCGGGCAGCTCGCACATCATGATCACTTTAAGACCTGTTGGACCGCCCCGCTCCAAACCGTTTGCGGCGAGCAGTTCGACTACCTCACGTGCTTCATCGGTAGTACGCACAAAGGGCACCATAATTTCGACATTCTCAAAGCCCATCTCTTCACGTACCCGCTTCAACGCCCGGCACTCTAGCTCAAAGCAGGGACGGAATGCCTCTGAGATGTAGCGCGATGCCCCGCGGAAACCCAGCATGGGATTCTCTTCGCCAGGCTCATAAAGCTTACCGCCAATCAGGTTCTCATATTCGTTGGATTTAAAGTCAGATAGCCGCACGATAACACGCTGAGGGTGGAACGCCGCCGCTAGCGTGGAGATACCCTCAACCAGTTTATCGACATAGAAGCTGACAGGGTCGGCATAGCCCGCGGTACGTAAATCGATCACCTGCTGTAAATCCACCGGCAGCGTGTCGTACTCCAATAACGCTTTAGGATGAACACCGATCATGCGGTTAATGATAAATTCCAAACGCGCCAAGCCTACGCCTGCGTGAGGCAGGCTGGCAAAACCAAAGGCGCGATCAGGGTTGCCTACATTCATCATGATTTTGAATGGAATCTCAGGCATCGCATCGACGCTTGAGACTTTGCAATCAAACTCCAGCAGCCCCTCATAAACATTACCGGTGTCGCCTTCCGCACAAGAGACCGTGACGTCGATACCCTCTCTTAATTGAGTCGTCGCGTCCCCACAGCCTACCACCGCGGGAATGCCCAGTTCGCGGGCGATGATCGCTGCGTGGCAGGTACGCCCGCCACGGTTGGTGACGATCGCGGAAGCCCGTTTCATGATCGGCTCCCAGTCCGGGTCGGTCATATCGGTGACCAGGATATCGCCATCATGGATCTTATCCATGTCGTCAGGGCTGAGTACGACTTTGACGGTGCCCCGACCAATGCGCTGACCAATCGCCCGGCCAGTGATTAGCGTGCGGCCCTTCTCACGCAGCTGGAAGCGCTCAAGCTTACCGCCCTCCTGCTGGGAAACCACCGTTTCAGGACGCGCCTGAACGATATAAAGTTCACCATCATCACCATCTAGCGCCCATTCGATATCCATAGGTCGCTGGTAGTGCTGCTCAATGGTCATCGCCTGACGGGCCAGTTCCATCACCTGCTGATCGTTGATACAGAAACGGCTGCGGTCAGCATGGGGTACATCGACAGTTTCAACCGATTTGCCAGCGCTGGCATCTTGGCCATAAACCATCTTGATAAGCTTGGAGCCCAAATTACGGCGCAACACCGCAGGGCGGCCCGCCGCCAGGGTCGGCTTGTGCACGTAGAACTCATCGGGATTGACTGCGCCCTGTACCACGGTTTCGCCCAAGCCCCAGGAGCCAGTGACAAAAACGGCGTCTTTAAAACCGGATTCGGTGTCTAGGGTAAACATCACGCCTGCCGCACCGGTCTCAGAGCGAACCATTTTCTGAATGCCCGCCGACAGGGCGACATTTTCATGGGCGTAGCCGCGGTGCACTCGGTAGGAGATAGCACGATCGTTAAACAGCGAGGCAAAAACCTCGTGTACTGCACGCTTAATATTGTCAAAGCCTTCGATGTTCAGGAAGGTTTCCTGTTGACCTGCAAAGGAGGCATCGGGTAGATCCTCTGCGGTGGCCGAGCTGCGTACGGCAACTTTTAAAAGCGGGTGCTGTTGCTGCAGTTGGCCGTAGGCATCCCGTAGAGCCGCTTCAAACGTAGGTGGTAATGGCGTATCGATTATCCATTGGCGAATGTTGCGACCTGCCTCGGCTAGCGCTTTAACATCGTCCACGTCCAAGCGCGCCAACGTGGCATTAATGCGCTCGTTAAGTCCTTCGTGGGAGAGAAACTCGCGGTAAGCATGGGCAGTAGTGGCAAAACCACCAGGCACCGTTACTCCAGCACCTGATAAGTTAGAAATCATTTCACCTAGCGAGGCGTTTTTACCACCCACCCGTTCGACGTCTGTCATGCCTAATTGATCGAACCACAGAATGTACTCTTCCACGTAACCCCCTCGCTCATAGACGTCGACACGATGACTAATGTCGTTAAGACTTAGCATCATGGATTATTCATTGAGACACCCTAGCACCGCGCTAATGTATTCGCCATTGGTCTAACAGCGAAGGGAATGGAGGATTTTTACAACAGCAGGGCTTTTTTAGCTATTTGTGTAGTCAGTCGCCCTCACAATGCCGCTTCAAACACTGATAGCAAGTTGCCCTAGCCATCGGCTCGGCACACAATAGGGTGGTTACTTAACACTGGATGTCACTATGAAACGTACGGCTTTTTTTATCTCTGATGGTACCGGCATCACGGCGGAGAGTTTAGGGCGCAGCTTGCTTGCTCAGTTCAGCGATGTTGAGATCGACATGCAGACCAAGCCCTATATCGACACGCTGGAAAAAGCGCAAGCGTTAGCAGCAATCATTGAAGCGACGGCCAGCCGGGACGGGCATCGCCCAATCATTATTGACACCATCGTTGATCAACAAATTCGCAACGTCATTCGCCAGGCCTCTGGGTTCAAAGTTGATATCTTTTCAACCTTCCTAGAGCCGCTGGAACAAGAGCTAGACACTCACTCTTCCTACAGCGTTGGGCGCACCCACTCGATTGGTAGCGATGATGTTTATATGGACCGCATCCACTCAGTGCATTTTGCGCTGGATAACGATGACGGTGCACGTACTCACCAATACGACAAGGCAGATATTATCTTGGTCGGCGTCTCGCGCTGCGGCAAGACCCCCACCTCTCTGTATCTGGCGCTTCAATTTGGTATTCGCGCGGCTAACTATCCGCTGACGGAAGATGATTTAGACGAAGATGGCATGTTAAAGCTACCCAAAGCGCTAGCGCCCCACCGACAAAAACTGTTTGGGTTAACCATCGATGCTCGGCGACTGTCAGCGATCCGCAATGAGCGACGCCCTAATAGTCGTTACAGCTCAATGGATCAATGCCTTAAAGAAGTGGAACAAGCAGAGTCACTCTACCGCTCGATGCACATACCCTATATCGATGCGACGCGCTTCTCGGTAGAAGAGATCTCAACACGGATGATTGCAGAAACGGGACTAGCGAGGCGCTTCTCGCCCCGCTAGCCCCGTTTCTAGGCGATCAGCTACATACCTTTTGGGGCAAAAATACCTGGCGCATTGCGCCAGTAGCCCTTGTAGTCCATACCGAAGCCAAACACATACCGGTCGGCGACTTCTAAACTGCAGTAGTCGGCCTTTAAGCCTGGTACCGCTTTACGATTATGCTGCTTATCCACTAGCACAGCGGTCGTGACACTGGCTGCCTGGGCTTCTTCACAGTATGCCAAAATGGCGGCTAGCGTCGCACCTTCATCCAAGATGTCATCGACAATCACCACGTGGCGACCCGCCATTGGCACTTCGGGAGAAACGCGCCAAAAGAGTTCGCCGCCGCGCAGCTCGTTGCGGTAACGAGTGGCGTGCAGGTAGTCCACTTCAAGAGGAAAACCTAACCGGGTAAGCAGATGGCCAGTGGTGATCAGGCCTCCATTCATGACGCAATAAAAAACCGGCAGCTTGTCTCCTAAATCCCGGGTAATCGCTTCCGCCATACGATCAAGCGCCCGCTCTACCTCTTGCTGAGAAATCAGACAGTCGGCGTTATCCATCAACTCACGCATTGAGTCCAGTGACTCTAATGCTTCTTTATCCAACTTTGACATCTAAACTCCAGGCGGGTTAAAAGCTTCGTTTACATCAGCAGTGTGCATTTACACAGCATTCGGTTTCGGCCTATCAGCCAATGCTTCCAGCTTCGCGTGGGCCCGACGCCAACGACCCAGCGCGCTTAAAGCATCCAAATCAGGCCGTGCTCGGCTATAGCGCAGCTTGGCAGGACGCTTCGTTTCAATACCTTTGCAAGCCTCAACGACCTCAAGCGCGGCTGCTCGATCATTGCATACCAGCAGCATATCGCACCCCGCCGATAGTGCTGCTTGAGCACGCTGCCTGGGGCCGCCCGCTTCGTGGGCACCTGCCATACTTAAATCATCAGAAAAAATACAGCCTTTAAACCCCAGCGATTCGCGAAGCATCCCAAGCCAACTCGGAGAAAATCCGGCAGGGCGGCTATCAAAAGCGCGGTAAATCACATGGGCAGGCATAACACCCTCTAACTGGGTGGCGAGATGGGTAAAGGGCACAAGGTCGCGCTGTTTAATCGCCTCTAATGAACGGTCGTCCACCGGCAGTGCAACGTGAGAGTCAGCCGCGACGCCACCATGGCCAGGGAAGTGTTTTCCCACGGCGGCCATGCCGGCATCGTGAAGCCCTAAAATGAAAGCGCCGCCGAGCTGCGCGACATGATGGGGGTCACTACTAAAGCTTCGATCGCCAATAACGCTAGAGACCCCGCTCTCCACATCCAGTACCGGCGCAAAGCTAAGATCCAACCCACAGGCTGCCATTTCCATGCCCAATAGCCAGCCAGCATCTTTTGCCAATACAAGCCCATCTTCCGGAATGTCGCGATAACACTCGCCAATACGCGCCATGGCAGGAAGGCGAGTCATCCCCTCTTTAATGCGCTGGACACGCCCGCCCTCTTGATCAACCCCAATCAGCAAATCAGCGCGTACGCGGCGAATATCGCTACATAGCTGACGTACCTGGTAGCCATTCTCAACATTCCGGGCGAATAAGATGACACCCCCTACCGCCGGTTCAGTGAGCAAGCGCTTTTCTGTGGCCGTCAATTTCGTGCCTTCAAGGTCGAGCATGACCGGGCCTAACGGTTGAGTCATCGTGATAGGTCCACCAATAAAAGGGGCGATGATTTTAGACGATCGTCTAGCGGTGTCAAAACCTGATTAATCAAAGCACTGCCGACCACCGTGTAGCCAAACCGGCGTGCCTGGCACCGCTAGCGAAAATATATAGAGCAAATCACTATTACGTAAACGAACACAGCCATGGGAAGCGGCCACCCCCATTGGCTCGTCGGGCGGCGTGCCATGTAGGTAAATATAGCGCCGCTGAGAGTCTACTTGTCCACCACGATTAACGCCTTTTTCTAGCCCGCACAACCACAGAATACGCGTCAAGATCCAGTCTCTCTCAGGATGCGCATCAGCGAGATCAGGGGAGAAAGTCTCGCCTGTCCAGCGCCGCCCACGAAATACCGCATTTTCTGGCATACCGTCACCAATGGCCGCTCTTATATAGTGCCAACCATGGGGGGTTTTACCGCTACCATTGCGCTCACCACTACCAGCGGCACCAGACGATATCTCACACTCATGGAGAACTTTTGCCCCTCGCCAGCAGCGTAGCTGCTGCTGAGTGGTGTCTATTTCTAACCAGATACTCTCCGTTGGGGGTAGCTCAGCTAGCCTGGGCGTTCGCATATTTTCCTTCTTCGAGTGCTGGGGGTAACGGTGCATTCATGGCAGCGACAACTACCGGACGCAACCGTCGAACTAAATCCCGTACGGTGACCTGCTCGTGATAATCCTTTTCAGCAATATCACGCAGCGCATCAAGACCAGAAAGCGTAAAAATTACCGTGCCGAGCATAAAGTGTAGCCGCCAAAAGCGCTCCGCGTCAGGCAAGTCTGGCGTTGCTTGACGCACAAGTTCGGTAAAGCGGGTAAACACATCACCATACTCTTGCTGAATATGGCGCCTAAGATGTCCTTGCGCCTGGCTATAGGCCAGGCCTAATAAGCGCATAAAAACTTTTAGGCTGTTACGCTCAGCTGGCACTGCCAGCACAGTGGTAGCCATTGTTTCGAGTAGCGTTTCAAGCGGGATAACGCTCCCTGTGTGCTGGGCTTCAAGCTTATCAAGCGCAGTATGAAAACGCTGTGTAAAGGGATCCAAGTAGCGAGAAAAAACGGCCTGAATCAAGGCTTTCTTTGAACCGAAATGATAGTTCACGGCCGCTAAATTGACGCGCGCTTTGCTAGTGATATTGCGCAGCGAGGTTTCAGCGAAACCACGCTCTGCAAACAGCACTTCCGCGGTATCAAGTATACGGGTCACCGTATCAGATTGAGCCATGTTGCTCTCCAGGGAAACGAGTGTTTAAAACATAGCAAAATACTATGCCATAACTTTGACAGGCTCAACGCTTGATTTGTTAATGAAATGCGGCCAAGTAAATAAGTAAAAACTTAGTTTCAAACGATTAGGAAAAATTCACCGCCTCCGGCAATAGGCATTGACAAGCCATATACTGGACAGAGGAACATACTGTATACTTAAACACTTATCGATTAAGTCGACATTTAACTTGTTACTGTCTATTCACTATTTTTGGAGTCTGGTATGTCGCGTCCGCTAACCGCTCGCCAACAGCACGTATTTGATTTTATCGTTAAGACCATGGGCGAATTTGGCTACCCTCCGACCCGTGCTGAGATTGCTAAAGCACTCGGTTTCCGCTCCCCAAATGCAGCTGAAGAACACCTTCGTGCGCTTGAACGAAAAGGGGTTATTCGCATTATCCGCAATACGTCACGCGGCATTCGCCTGCCCAACCAAGAGCCCCAGGAAATAGTGGACAGCAGCGTGGCTACGTTACCCGTTGCCAATCATATTGAATCACCACCGGCTGGACTGCCTGTCATTGGTGAAGTCGCCGCTGGAAGCCCCATTCTCGCTGCAGAACATATAGATCGCTACTGCCCGCTGCCTGCTGAGTACTTCACCCCTAAGGCCGACTATTTGCTGCGCGTCCGGGGACTCTCAATGAAGGATATTGGCATTTTAGAGGGTGACTTATTGGCTGTTCATCGCACTGAGCGAGTGCGCGATGGCCAGATTGTGGTGGCGCGTTTAGATGATGAAGTGACCGTCAAGCGCTTCAAGCGCCAAGGACATCAGGTAACGCTGTTTGCTGAAAACCCAGACTTTGCGCCCATTGAAATCGATCTTCGCTCCCAGTCGCTCAATATCGAAGGAGTGGGCGTTGGCGTTATTCGCGGCGGCAATGGTCAGGCTCTCGGCTAACATCACCTTCACTGCATATCGATGTAGCGGTGGTCATTGAAAGTGGCCACCCAATTAGGGTGATAGACCAGCAGGATACTCAGCAGCATGCCGGTGATAAACGCTTCCGAAGGCATTAACAAGGGCAAGAAGCGTGCATACTCTTGGGCTAGATAAATAGCGTCAGGGTCGGTACCTGCTACGGTGATCAGTAGCACCGCTACTAACCCGCCCCCCAGCGTAGCCAGCGCCGTACCGAAAAAACCGCAGGCAAATAGAAACACCATCAGATTATCCGGCAGTCGGCGATCGACCAGCCGCCATACCGTGCCAATGATGGCTGCTGGCACCACCCCTGTTACCAGTACGTTAGCGCCTAACAGCATCCACTCATTGCGGCCTATTACCACCATCGCCACATTAATCAGTACATTGCTGATGAGTGCTAACGGTGCTTTAAATACCAGAGTCATCAATACCGTAAAGACAAGGTGCAGCGTTAGCCAGTCCACTGCTTGAGCGCGCAGTTGCCACATCAGCACTACCGCTAGGGTTGCCCCTAACCAGCGATGCTGAAGTGCACCATCCTTGATTAGCGCTTGCCAAGGCCGACGCAAAAGTGCCCAGGCTACCACGCTTAACGAGAGTAGTGAGGTAAGCACTAGCGCCCAAGGCGCTAATACACTTTGCGCGAATGACATAGCGACCTCTTACGTTACCAATCGTTAGCTAAAGACCACCGTTTTATTGCCATGAACCAGCACACGATCCTCAAGATGCCAGCGTAAACCGCGCGCTAGAACCGCCTTTTCAACGTCTCGGCCAAAGCGCACTAAATCAGTAGGCGTATGACAGTGACTAACACGATGAATATCCTGTTCGATAATCGGGCCAGCATCGAGTTCCTCGGTGACATAGTGACAGGTTGCGCCAATCAATTTAACACCGCGTTGATACGCTTGGTGGTAAGGTTTAGCACCAGCGAAAGAGGGCAAAAAACTATGGTGAATGTTAATCACCCGACCTTCATAGCGTGCACACAAGTCAGGCGGTAGGATTTGCATATAGCGTGCCAGCACGATGCAGTCAGCGCGGGCGTTATCGATTACAGTCTGAACGTCGGCAAACGACGCCTGCTTGTTTTCAGCATCGACCGGCACATGGTGGTAAGGGATGCCGTACCACTCGGTCAATGAACGCATGTCGTCATGGTTTGAGATCACTCCAACAATATCGCAATCCAGTTCACCTCCCTGCCAGCGATAAAGCAGATCCACTAAGCAGTGCGACTCCCGCGACACCATTAACACCACCCGACGACGCTTCTGGGTATCGACCAGTGACCACTGCATATTGAATTCGCTAGCGACCGTTTCAAACGATGCACGTAGCGATTCTACCGACATAGCCACTGAATCTGCCAAAATTTCGTAACGCATAAAAAAACAGCCGGTTTCTAAGTCAGAGTGCTGGCTTGCTTCGGTGATCGAGCCACCCTGATGGGCAATAAAGCTCGAAACGCGAGCCACAATACCTACTTGATCGGGACAGGACACAACTAAACGATAATAATGAGACATGTAATTTACTCTTGACCTATTTCTACGCTAATTATGATAAACCAGCGACTTAGACTGCGTATTGTATCGGAAGGCCAAGGATGATTGTTAGCCGCCCCTGCCTTCCCGTATAGTTAAGGCACTACTTTTTAGGCTTTTCATAACTGATGCATTCACCACGCGTTCAAATTCGTCCCCGTCGTCGTCCACCGCTGCGCATGCTGCCGCTAGGGGGATGCGGTGAGATTGGAATGAATCTAACGCTATACGGCCATGACGATCACTGGATTGCCGTCGACTGCGGCATGATGATTCGCCAGGATCTTCCCAACTCACCGCTTCAGGTTCCTAATCTCGATACCCTGAAAGCATTAGGGATCGTACCCAAAGCGCTTTACATCACCCACGGACATGAAGACCACATAGGGGCAGTCGCCTGGCTCTGGCCGATGTGGAACTGCCCTATTTATGCCACCCCATTGGCGGCTGGGTTGTTGAGACTGAAATTTGCTGAACATCAGCTTAGTAGTGCCGCTATCCAAGTTATCGAACCAGGCGAGGCGCTTGAAAGCGGGCCATTTACGCTACGCTACCTCCCTTTGACGCACTCAATTCCCGAAAGCTGTGCCTTAATGATGATGGCCGGTGGCTACCGTGTTTTACACACCGGTGACTGGAAGCTCGATCCTGAACCGCTGATTGGTACACCGATGAGCGCCGCACAGTTTAGGGCGCTCGCACCGGTCGATTTAGTCGTTGGCGATTCGACCAATGCGCCAATGCCAGGGCACTCCGGCAGTGAGGGCGATGTCGCCAGAGCGCTGACAAAAACCCTCAGCAACTGCCAGGGCCGCGTCGTTGTCTCTTGCTTCGCTAGCAATCTGGCACGGGTGTTGGCCATAGGACGTGCAGCTCACCAATGCGGCCGGCGCATCAGCTTGATGGGGCGCTCCATGGAGCGCATGGTGAGTGTCGCGCGGGGGCTCGGCTATATGGATGATTTACCGCCGCTGGTGCCGAATCACGATCTCGGTTATTTACCACCGGATGAAGTGGTCATTATCGCCACCGGCAGCCAGGGGGAGCCCCGTGCGGCGCTCCAGCGTCTTGCCCAGGGCCGCCACCCCTTTGTTGACCTTCAGTCAGGTGATAACGTCATTTTCTCGGCTAAAGCCATTCCGGGCAATGAACGCCCCATTGAACAGCTTAAAAAGCGTCTGACGCAATTTGGTGTGCGCATCTATGATGAATTCAATCATCCCGAATTACATGCCACCGGGCACCCTGCTCAGGATGAGTTAATCAAGCTTTATCACTGGGTTAAACCGAAATATCTGCTGCCCGTTCATGGCGAAGCGCGACACCAGCAGGCCCATCAGGCCATTGCTAGCCAGCTGGGCATCAGCGCACCGCTAACGCCGATTAATGGCGATTTAATCTGCTTTGACAATCATGGATTGCGCTGTGAGGCGCGCTACCCGCAGCCCCCCTGCATTGTCAGTCAAAACAGCGTCGTGCCCCATCCTGGTCTAGAAGTGAATGACGCCAAAACGGCCCGCCGGGGCAGTTTGTACTTAGCGCTACCAGTCACCGCAACTGACATTGGCTGGGCGCGTATTGGCCGATTGATGCTAGACTCTTCGGGCGCCAGCCCGCTAGATGAAGATAGTTTTAGCGACTGGCTGGATGACCAACTTGAAGAGATTGCCGCGGAGACACTGGCCGACTTGCGCCAAGCATTGCAGCCTCGCCTGGTGCACTGGCTAGCAGCGCATATGCAGCACCTGCCAGATGTGCATTTACAGATCATGGCCGCCGAAATGCCTGAACCTGCTGAGTATGACAATGCAGCCAATCGCTAGGGCCGAGTCATTTAATCGCGCCGCACAGCAACACGACACTCTTAGTCCCAGCGCGCGGCATCCTGTTGATCAGAGTGGCGCTCTTTGACCCAATACTCGCCATGGGTCGAGTGCTCTTTCTTCCAGAATGGCGCCTGGGTTTTGAGAAAATCCATGATGAAATCGCAGGCTTCGAAGGCTTCGCGGCGATGAGCGCTAGCGACTAGCACGCGAACAATCGGATCGCCCGGGGCCAGATAACCGATGCGATGAATAATCCGGACTGCCTGCAGCGACCAACGCTGCCAAGCCTGCTCACCAATCTCGGTCAACGTGCGCTCGGTCATACCCGGATAGTGCTCCAGCGTTAGCCCCGTAACGTCTGGCGTTTCGTTAAAATCACGCACCAGCCCGGTAAAGCTAACCACCGCGCCAATGTCACTGCGTCCTGCTAGTGCATCGCCATATCCATAGTCCATCGGGAAAGGCGCTGCTTGTATCGCTACTTTAATATCCAGCCCCATATCCACTCTACCCCCCCGTGACCGGTGGGAAAAATGCCACTTCGTCGTCATCGGTCACTAACGCATCATCATTCGCCATCACTTGATTAATCGCACACAGCGTTCGCTGGTCGGTGAGTTGCTTAAAGCGACTATCGCGCTCCGCCAAGGCAGCTTTTAAGCCGCTAATATCTCGGCTCGCAAGCTGATCCAGACTGACCACTGCCTCGCTTTCACCTAAACGCTCACGCAGTTCAGCTAAAAACTTAACCCGCACGCAGGGCGATGGGCAACGTTCGCCCAAACTTACTTCTCCCGGCACGCCTTCACCCGTTACAATCGGCACCTGAGAATTTGTCCGCTGATAATCACCGCGCTGCCCCCCCTGCTTACTATCCAGCTGGATGGCTTCGATACGCATACCTTTATCGACCGCCTTACACATATCGTAAAGCGTCAGACAGGCTACCGAGACGGCGGTAAGCGCTTCCATTTCAACTCCAGTGCGTCCATTTAAACGACATAGTGAAGTCACATGGACGCACGATTCGGCCACATCAATATCGAACTCAACCGACACTTTGGATAGTGCCAATGAATGACACAGTGGGATCAATTCATGAGTACGTTTAGCAGCCTGGATACCGGCGATACGCGCGGTGGCTAGCACATCGCCCTTAGGCAACTCACCGTCGCTTAGCAATTTCAGCGTTTCAGGCTGCATCATGATGCGACCCGAAGCGATAGCTTCTCGACGGGTTTCTTGTTTATCGCCAACATCTACCATATTGGCTTCGCCACGGGTATTAAGGTGGGTTAGTTGCATGCTGTCACCGTTCCTTTTTTTGAAGCTGAAGCATTTGAAACTGAATCATTTAAAACATGGCGTCGTTTTTTTGCTTACCCAATTGACTATCCAATGGGCTATCGCGTCGCTATCGTCTAGATTTAACTGGGCTACTGACGGCGCTAAATTGATAGGCGGTGACGCGTTCAGTGCGACCGCCTCCACCCATGGCCCGGTTAAAATAGTAGCATCGCCTACTTCAGCTCGATAAAGCACTAGCTTAGGAATCGGCCAAGCTTTAAAGCCTTCAACAATCACCAAATCGGGATGATGCGGGACCATCATGGCAATTAACTCGGCTAAATCAGGCTCTCCGTTGCCGGGGGTTTCCTGCATCAGCGCAAAACGCTGGCGGGAAGCCACAAGTACAGGCGCGGCACCAGCACTGCGCAGTTTGTAGCTATCCTTACCGGGCTGGTCTACTTCAAACGAGTGGTGGGCATGTTTGATTACGGCCACTTTCAAGCCATCTTCAGCTAGGCGTGGCAGCAACTTCTCTAACAGCGTCGTTTTACCCGTACCGCTCCAGGCGGCAACCCCTAAAATGGGAAAGGGTGCAGTTAGTTCGTTTTCCATGCTGCTAACACTCCTGAAGATCACTAAACGCTGCCATCCCAACGATGCAAACAGGGTTATAGAGGATGACTTTACTCGCCCTCTTGCTCCTGGGGTAATAGCCAGTTCAACGCAATACCCACCAAGGCGGCTAAGCTGACGCCCTGCAGCGTAAACTGACCACCGCCAAACTGCATGCCGCCAATCCCAAATACCAATATCAGCGAGACCACAACCAAGTTGCGTGGCGCCGTCAGCGACTGCCCTGCCCGTACTAAGGTATTCATGCCGACCACCGCAATCGAACCAAACAGCAGCGTCATGATACCGCCCATGACTGGCCCTGGGATGGTTTGAAGCAGTGCGCCAAGCTTCGACACAAAGGCCAGCACAATGGCAAGAATCGCAGCAACAATCATGTACTTGGGGTTAAACGCCCGCGTCAGCGTTACCGCACCGGTCACTTCTGAGTAAGTCGTATTTGGCGGCCCGCCAAACAGTGCTGCCACACTGGTCGCCAACCCGTCACCTAGCAGGGTGCGATGCAGGCCGGGTTTCTCCAGGTAGTTTTTGCGAGTTACCGAGCCAATTGCCACCATATCCCCAATATGCTCTACCGCCGGGGCGATAGCGACCGGAATCATAAATAGAATAGCGGCCCAATGAAAACTGGGTGCAGTAAAGCTGGGCACCGAGAACCAGGCGGCTTCTCGAACCGGCGTAAAATCGACTAACCCCATCAACAGTGCCAAACAATAGCCTGTCACAATTCCGCCAATAATGGGTACTAGGCGCAGTAGGCCGCGACCAAACACCGCGAGCAGTAACGTTACCAGCAGGCTGGTCATGGATAAGAAGATTGCCGCGCCATAGCCAATGTTATCGCTGGTTTCACCGGTGGCCATACTCACCGCCACCGGCGCTAACGCCAAACCAATCACCATAATGACCGGACCCACGACGACTGCGGGCAGTAAGCGGTGCAACCATTCAGTGCCCTTTAAGCGCACAGCTTGGGAAATAGCGACGTAAACAAGTCCCGACGCCATCAGCCCGCCCATCGTAGCCGGTATGCCAAAGCTGGCTACAGAACCTTGAATAGGTGCTATAAAAGCAAACGATGAGGCTAAAAAAACCGGCACACTCTGACGAGTTACAGCATGAAATATCAGCGTGCCTGCACCCGCAGTAAACAGCGCAACACTAGGGTCAAGTCCAGTCAGCAGCGGCACTAATACCAAGGCACCAAAGGCGACAAATAGCATCTGTGCGCCGGTTAAAAGTATTTTTGGCCACGACTCAGCCGGGCTATCAGCTTCACGCATAAGATAAATCCCTAGTGTTTATTAGAAAGTAGGTGTGCAAAAAAATGCCCCTAACGCGAAGCGTAAGGGGCAATATTATGAGGAGTGCTTAGCGCGTCCCGAAAATCTTATCACCAGCGTCACCTAAACCGGGGACGATATAGCCGTTTTCATCGAGTCGATCATCGACCGAGGCGGTGTAAATTTCCACATCGGGATAAGCTTCCTGCACCCGCTTGATCCCTTCAGGAGCAGCGACGAGCACAATCACTTTCATGTGCTCACAGCCACGTTCACGCAGCATGTCCAGCGTGGCGACCATCGAACCGCCGGTGGCGAGCATGGGATCAATGACAATCGCCATGCGCTCTTCGATATCGTTAGCAAATTTGGCGAAATAAGGCACCGGCTGCAGGGTCTCTTCATCACGGTACAAGCCGACAACGCTCACT
This sequence comes from Vreelandella sp. ssv, assembly GCF_059448525.1. NCBI lineage: Bacteria > Pseudomonadati > Pseudomonadota > Gammaproteobacteria > Oceanospirillales > Halomonadaceae > Vreelandella > Vreelandella sp. ssv. The sequence continues at coordinate 2,252,077 of NZ_CM182545.1, forward strand.
CGGGCACTAGGGATCAAATCAGTGACGCCTTCCAGCATACCCAAGCCTGCACGCAGAATCGGCACAACGGTGACTTTTTTACCCTTCAGGCGCCGTGTCGCAATTGGCTCACCGTTCCACCCCTGGATTTCATGGTCTTCCAGCTCCAGACCTTTCGTTGCTTCATAGGTCAACAGTTTAGCGACTTCACCTGCCAGCTCACGAAAGCTCTTAGTGCTTAGGTCAACTTCGCGCATCAGTCCCAGCTTATGTTGAACAAGCGGATGGTTAATGGCGTAAACACTCATGGGACTTCCTCACTGCAGGAGATTCAGAATGGCAACCTGGGATCTATCACTAGGCGCAAAATTGCGCACATTCTACCTGCATCCCGTTAAGAGGTTAAGGGGTTTGCGGCAATTGCCACTCAATTGGCGTCCGCCCATGGGCTTGTAAGAATTGATTTGCTTGGGAAAAATGCCGAGTGCCGAAAAAGCCTCGGTGCGCGGAGAGCGGCGAAGGGTGCAGGGCTTCGAGTATCAAGTGGCGCCGCTGGTCGATTAACGCCTTCTTCTGACGCGCATGGCTCCCCCATAACAGGAACACACACGGCTGGGCATGCTCGCTGACGGTTTCAATCGCACGATCGGTAAACGGCTCCCACCCCTTTCCACGATGAGAGGCCGCATTGCCCTGCTCTACGGTTAGCGACGTGTTGAGCAATAACACGCCCTGTTTAGCCCACGCCTCAAGATGACCATGGCGAACAGGGGTAAACCCCACATCGCTAGCCAGCTCTTTATAGATATTGACCAGCGACGGCGGCACGGGAACACCTGCCTGCACGGAAAAACAGAGGCCGTGGGCCTGATTCGGTCCATGGTAAGGATCTTGCCCTAAAATGACCACTTTCACTTCGCTCAATGGGGTCAACTCAAAGGCACGAAACCATTGTGAAGAGTGCGGATAAATGATCTTTTTAGCCGCTTTCTGCTGCGCCAGAAACGCTTTTAGCGACAGCATATAGTCGGTCTGAAACTCATTACCCAGCCACTGACTCCAATCTTCAGGAAGTGGATTGGTCATCATTACCTCTTCATTTGATCGACAAGCGGCTCAACGTAAGCAACGCCCATATCCCACGGAAACTGAATCCAGCACTGCTGCGCCACTTCCGTTAAGTATTGATCCACCAAAGGGCGACCGTCAGGCTTGGCATAAATAGTCACAAAGTGAGCCTTCGGCAACATTTTGCGAACTGCGCGCGCAGTTTTGCCAGTATCCACCAAGTCATCGACCAGCAGCCACCCATCGCCGTCGTGGTCGACGCCTTTCATGATATCCAGACCGCCCTGATCCATATGATCGTAGCTTTTAATGCACACCGTATCGATCAGGCGGATGTCCAGCTCACGAGCAATCAGAGCGGCAGGTATCAAGCCACCACGGGTAATGGCCACGATGCCTTTAAAGTCACGCTCGATCATCTGATGGCAAAGCGTACGCACATCACGATGAAGCTGATCCCAGGAAACAGTGAAGTGTTGGTGATAACGGTCGCTGCTCATGGGAATTACTCGTCTTCGTTGAATGAACAAACTGCGAATACGCTGTAACCCGCATCGCGAATTTTCTGTGAACCACCCAGCTCGGGTAGATCAATAATCGTGGCCGTCTCTACTACGCGTCCACCACTGCGCTGAATGAGATTAGCCGCGGCTAGCATGGTGCCACCGGTGGCAATCAAATCATCCATCAACAGGATACGGTCATCCTTCTGGAACGCATCGGAATGCAGTTCAACTTCCGAATGGCCGTACTCCAACGTATAGGTTTCACTAATCGTCTTGAAGGGTAGCTTGCCCTTCTTACGTACCGGCACAAAGCTACACCCCAACTCATAAGCCAGCGGCGCGCCAATAATGAAACCGCGCGCATCAATCGCCGCGATGGCATCCAGGTTCATTTCCTGATAGCGATGCACAAAGCTGTCGATCAGCTTGCGAAAGGCAGCGCTATTCTGCAATAAGGGCGTGATGTCGCGAAAATTCACGCCCTGTTCAGGCCAATCGGGAACCGTGCGGATAACGGACTTGATGTAGTCGCCGTAGATGCTCATCGCGTCTCTCATTGAGTAAAAAAGTTAAATGTTAAAAGGGGAAAAGCCGATCACACCAAGAATAGATACCGTCCTGCAAACAGCAGCGCCAAAATAACGACGGCCGGGTTCAGATCGCTAAACCGTCCCGATAGTGTTTTGATCGCAACGTAGCTAATAAAGCCAAGCGCTATCCCCTCGGCAATAGAGAATGTCAGCGGCATCGCCAGGGCAGCAATCAGTACCGGCGCTGCATCTGTCGGATCTTCCCAATTCGCATGCGCCAGACTTCCCGCCATCAGTACCGCCACATACAGCAGCGCGCCTGCTGTTGCGTAGGCCGGGATTGAACCCGCCAGGGGCGCGAAGAAAAGGCTGATAAGGAACATAACGCCAACGACCACTGCCGTTAAGCCAGTACGACCACCCGATACGATACCCGCAGTAGATTCAATGTAGCTCGTTGTAGTGGAAGTACCCAATGCGGCGCCCGCCATTGACGCGGTACTGTCAGCCATCATGGCACGACCCAGCCGCGGTAGCTTGCCATCTTTATCCAGCAATTTTCCTCGATGAGCAACGCCTACGAGCGTTCCCGACGTATCGAACAGATCCACAAACAGGAAGGCAAAAATCACGCTGAGCATCGCTACATCCAGCGCGCCCATTAAGTCCATAGCCATAAACGTAGGGGCAATCGACGGCGGCATGGACATCAAACCACCGTACTCATTGTGGCCAAGCGCTATCGCAATCACGGTGACGCCCAAAATACCGATCATTACCGCACCGGTGACCCGCAGGTAAGAGAGCGCGGTAATCACAAAGAAACCTAACAGCGCATAAATAGCCGGTGGCTGAGAGAGATCACCTAGCGAAACGTAGGTTGCAGGATTTGCAACCACAATCCCGGCATTTTTAAGGGCTATCATTGCCAGGAAAAGACCAATACCGGCGGCGATTCCAAGTCGTAAAGCCATGGGAATGGAGTTAATAATCCATTCCCGAATTCTAAAAATGCTTAGCATGAAGAACGTTAAACCGGAGAAGAACACGGCCCCTAATGCCGCCTCCCAGGTATACCCCATGCCCAGTACAACGCCATAGGTGAAGAAGGCGTTCAACCCCATACCTGGCGCCTGAGCGATAGGGTAGTTGGCCCAAAGGCCCATCACGAAACAGCCAATCGCTGCAGCCAAGCAAGTTGCAACGAATACCGCGCCGTAATCCATACCCGCTTCAGACAAGATGCTCGGATTGACGAATATAATGTAGGCCATCGTCAGGAACGTTGTGATCCCGGCGATAACTTCTGTTTTCACATTGGTTTTGTGCTCGGTGAGCTTGAAATAGTTATCCAGAAGTTTCATGAATCTTGTTGTCCTTAGCGCTAATGCCGCACGAGTATGCGTTCTGGTGCTGAGAAAAGCCGCACATATTACCGAAACGCTCACCGTGATGCGAGCGCCTTAGCAAGGCGACCAATGTATGCGGGAGAAGCCCCGCCGCCAAATACCAAGCAATCTTTAGGCCATAATTTAACCGATCGGTCAAGATGGTGGCCAAAAGAGCTCATTATGCACGTTGCTGCTCCCTCAATTGAATTTCGCTTTACTGAAACCCACTTTTTTGAGATAGCACTCGCTCAACGGTTTCAACGATTACCTGAGTTTGCGGGTCAATTTCGATGTTGACCTTATCCCCAGGCGCTCGATGCTGCAGCATGGTGCGCGATAGCGTCTCTGGAATTAAATTGACGCTGAACTCTACGCCACCACCTTCAGTATGCCGTACATCCCCGATGGTCAGACTAATACCGTCTACGCCGATATAGCCTTTTTCAAACACGAAGCGCCCTAGCCTTTCAGGCAGTGAAAACCACAGCCGACGATTGTTAGGCGCTTCCTCGATAGCCACTACTTCTGCCATAGAAATTATGTGGCCCGACATGGAGTGACCACCAATCTCATCTCCAAAGCGCGCCGCGCGCTCTATATTGACGCATTGCCCTGGGGCAATTGCACCAAGATTGGTCAGTCGTAACGTTTCACGCATTAAATCAAAACTAACGTTATCGCCGTCTATGGCAGTTACCGTGAGGCAAACGCCGTTATGAGCAACAGAAGCGCCTATCTCAAGCCCTTCGCGCATTGATGGAGGCATTTTCACGACATGGACGCGAAAATCATCAAGCTCACGCACTGCCACAACGCTGGCCACTCCTTGCACAATGCCGGTAAACATAAAGCCAGTCACTCCTAAGTGGTTAAACCAATGTGTTAAAAACCTGCTGTTGAAACCTGATGTTAAAAACCACCTGATAACATCAGTAGTAATGATCCTGAAAACTGCTGGCGAAAGCGTCTGTCAATGCTCCATGTTTATGCAGCAATGATGGTTTATTGGCCAGGGTATTCTATGCCATCTTCTTTTCAAACGTTGAGCCAACTTAGATAGTATTTATCTAGCGAGTCGGATTCTAAATCTACACTGCAGACTTATATCCTTAAGCGCCTCCAAGCATTAGATAATATGACTATAATAAACACTTCAACCATAAAATCAGACCGTTATAATTGACAAAACACTTGCTTATCTCTAAAATTTTTCGCAAATGTAATGACGCCGATTTGTACCCAGATTGCGGGCGTCCACTTATTCTCTGACGTAGTATTGGTCACTGATGGGTGAAGTGCAGCTAAACGGGTGTGTCCAGCGTTAATGGCCGCCCATCAGGGTGGCCTTTTTTATTTCCCATTCGGGACTGGCTCGCCCTCAGTTTGCACCCCGCACTCCGTCTTCGGCCTACCTGTAAGGCAGACGCTATGATTGAACTTAGCAACGTCAGTAAAACTTATTTTAGTAACACCAGGGGCAGCGGCTCAAATGACGTCCATGCACTCAAAAACGCCAATTTAACCGTTCCCAAGGGCACGATTCATGGTGTTATTGGCCTCTCGGGTGCGGGCAAATCGACGCTGATTCGCTGCGTTAATCTATTAGAACGCCCGACAAGTGGCAGCGTCACAGTAGATGGTCAAGAGATGACCCGCCTTAGCAACGCGGCGCTTAACCGAGCCCGACATCGCATCGGCATGATTTTTCAACACTTTAACCTGCTAACCACGCGTACGGTGTTCGACAACGTTGCCCTACCTCTGGAACTAATGGGGCAAAAACGCCACACCGTTCGTGATCGCGTTATTCCGTTGCTGGAGATGGTCGGCTTAGCGGATAAAGCTGATCAATACCCAGCTCAACTCTCTGGCGGTCAAAAGCAGCGAGTGGCCATTGCCCGGGCGCTAGCCAGTAAGCCACAAGTATTGCTATGCGATGAGGCCACTTCTGCACTAGACCCACAAACCACCAGCTCGATACTGGAGTTGCTGCGCGATATTAACCATCAACTGGGTATTACCATCTTATTGATCACCCACGAGATGGAAGTGGTTAAATCAATTTGCCATCGGGTCAGCTTGATTTCAGATGGTAAACTGGTAGAAGACTCTGAAGTGGGTGATTTCTTCACCGCTCCCCGCACTCAGCTGGGCCGTGAGTTTCTCAATGATTTTCTTCAGCTCACGCCACCTAAAGAACTGATTGAAAGGCTTCTTGATGCCCCCGGCGCAAATACCCACCCGGTAGTACGCCTAACGTTTTCGGGCGATGCGGTCTCTACGCCGTTGATTTCGCGTCTGGCCCGGGAATGCGGGGTCGATGTCAGCATTCTGCAAGCCAAGGTAGAGTCGATCCAGGAGCGCACATTGGGTCTGATGATCGCCGAATTGTTGGGCACGCCGTCACAAACCCAACAAGCCATGACCTATCTTGAATCTCATCAACTACAGGTAGAGGTACTCGGCCATGTCCAGCGCAATGATTGATCTTATTTTACAGGCCACGCTGGATACCCTCTATATGGTGGCCGTTTCAGGACTTATTTCCACTCTCGTTGGCCTTCCGCTTGGAGTGATGCTGTACGTTACACGCCCACGCCAAATATTAGCGAAACCCGTGCTCAACCAAGCGTTGAGCATTGTGACCAATATTGGCCGCTCGATCCCTTTTATTATTTTAATGGTGGCGATCATTCCCTTTACGCGCATGTTGGTGGGTACCTCGATTGGCATTAACGCCGCGTCGGTACCGCTTACCATTGCGGCTATTCCATTCGTGGCGCGCTTAGTTGAAGGCGCGCTGAATGAAATCTCCCCAGGCTTAATCGAAGCCGCCCAAGCCATGGGGGCAACGCCTTGGCAAATTATCTGCAAGGTACTGATTCCAGAAGCCCGAGGCGGGATCATGACGGGGTTAACCATTACCGCTGTCACGCTGGTTAGCTACTCTGCGATGGCAGGTGCTGTCGGCGGTGGCGGCCTGGGCGACCTAGGCATTCGCTACGGCTATAACCGTTTCAACCCCACCATTATGATGATTACCGTCGTTATTCTGGTGATCATGGTGCAAGCCTTCCAGAGCTTGGGTGATTACTTAGTACGCAAAAGTGATCGTAAATAGGCGCCTAATATCCCAACAATTCAATATAACCAAATCGAATTAGACAACGGTTTTTTATTGCCGCATTATTGCACCATTATGTACAACGTCACTGGAGAAACCCTATGCAAAAATTGATAATTGGCAGTCTTACAGCCCTCGCCCTGGCGGTTAACGTGGCAAATGCTGAAACGCGCAGCATTAAAATGGGTACCGTTGCAGGTCCTGAAACCGAAGTGATGGAAGTTGCGGCGCGTATTGCTAAAGAAGAGTATGACCTGGATGTAGAAATCATCGAGTTCACTGATTACGTCACGCCCAACGCCGCTCTGGCCGACGGCAGCTTGGACGCCAATGCCTATCAGCACGAACCCTATCTGCAGTCAATGGTTGAAGACCGCGGCTATGACTTAGCCATTGCTGGCTACACTTTTGTGTACCCGATCGGCGCTTATTCTGAAAAGTACGACAGCATTGATGACTTGCCTGAAGGTGCACAAATTGCACTGCCCAACGACCCTTCCAATGAAGGTCGTGCACTGATTCTGATGCACAACGAAGGCTTGATTACCCTTAACGATCCTGAATTTCTAGAATCAACGCCTATTGATATTGCTGAAAATCCCCGCGATTTTCGTTTCCGCGAAATTGAGGCAGCCCAGCTTCCTCGCGTATTGCCAGATGTCGACATGGCCTTCATCAACAATACGTTCGCACAGCCAGCTGGCTTAAGCCTGGACGACGCATTGATCAAAGAAGGTCCTGAGTCTCCCTACGTCAACCTGATCGCCGTACGCGGTGGTGACGAAGAGCGCGAAGAGATCCGTCAATTGGTCGACGCCTATCAGCGCGATGAAGTGATCGAAAAAGCGGAAGAGCTCTTTAAAGGCGCGGCGGTACCTGGCTGGATCGAGTAATACCAAGAATTCGCTATCAATAGATGACATCAGGCCGACACATATAGGTAACCCCCTATACCAACGTGTCGGCCTGTTGCGTTAGTAGAATAGGAGCACCTTATGCAAAAGAGTGTTGACTACCCCTTCTTAAATCGCCAGCTTGAAGCGCTACTCGACACACGTGACTGGCTGACTAATAGCGCTCAAACCTGTGCCTTTATTCAGCAGCAGCTAAGCGACTTAAATTGGGTTGGCTTTTATCTTCAGCGCCAGCCTGATGTATTGGGCCTAGGACCGTTTCAGGGGCAACCAGCCTGCCACCCCATCCCTTTCAGCAAAGGGGTTTGCGGTGCCGCTGCACGCCAGCAAATCACCCAGCGGGTCGACGATGTGCATGCCGTGGCCGACCATATTGCCTGCGATGCCAATTCGCGCTCCGAGCTGGTAGTACCCATTGTGACCAACGGCACTCTATGGGGGGTTCTTGACCTGGATAGCCCTCTCCATGCGCGCTTTACCCCACAAGACCAAGCAGGCATTGAAGCATTAGTCGCCACATTTATACGTCATACAGAGCTGACCGACTTAATGGAACGCTAAGGCGCCCATACAAAAACACCCCGTGCAATAAATGCCGGGGTGCTTTTGATGTCAGCTGGTAGGACCAGGCGGATTTGAACCGCCGACCTCCACGATGTCAACGTGGCGCTCTAACCAACTGAGCTATGGTCCTAGAAAGAGGTGTTAGCATAAAACTGGTAGGACCAGGCGGATTTGAACCGCCGACCTCCACGATGTCAACGTGGCGCTCTAACCAACTGAGCTATGGTCCTATTGCGCGCTGAAAACGATGGCGCTAGCTAAGCAACGGATGCGTATTTTACGCTTTCATCCCTGAATTGCAAGCTATTTCCTGCTCCTAGCACTTATGCCACGGCACTAACTGTTTTAACAAAAGTTGTTTAATTCGACACTTATATCTCTATAGCGCTAGGCTAGGTGTTTTGATGTTCTTGGCGTTACCTATAAGGAGATAAACCATGCTGGGCATTTTGCTGGGATGCATAGCCATCGCGCTATTATTGTCAACGCTGATTGCGCGAATTGAATTACATTGGTGGTGGATCCGCAGCTTTGAATTTCCACGCTTGCAGATTGCCTGCCTAGCGATCATCACTTGGCTATTAGCCGCTGTACTACTGGAAGGGGGTACTTCGCAGTGGGTAACGCTACTTGCGTCAGGCATCACCTTTTTGATTCAAGGCTTCTACATCATGCCGTTTACTCGCCTTTGGCCGATTCAGGTTAAAACGGCAAAGAGCAACGACGATGGCAAAACCATCACGCTGCTAATCGCGAATGTACTGACACCTAATCGCCAAGCTCAACCGCTGATTGATATGATCAAACAGCATCAGCCTGACATTGTTCTGACCCTTGAGTCTGATCAATGGTGGCAAGACCAGCTTGATCCAGCGCTAGCAGAGCAGTGGCCCAATAACGTAAAAATCCCGCTAGACAACCTTTACGGCATGCACCTTTATTCGCAGCTTGAACTGACTAACACGTCGGTTGAATGGCTGATTCAAGATGACATTCCATCTATTCATACCCGAGTAACGCTCGCCAATGGTGACTCGGTCCGTCTCTTCGCCCTACACCCTCGCCCACCTGCCCCTAGCGAAAGTGAAAAATCCCTTTGGCGCGACGCTGAACTGTTACTGGTCGGAAAAAAAATTCATGAAGACCCCCAGCCAACCTTAGTGGCTGGAGACCTGAATGACGTTGCATGGTCACGTACCACACGGCTTTTTTGCCGTATTGGGGGCATGCTTGATCCACGCCGAGGACGCGGCCTGTTCAGTACCTTCCATGCTAAATACCCACTGCTGCGTTGGCCCCTGGATCATATTTTCGTCACAGAACACTTCACGCTGGTAGGCATGAAGCGACTTGACTACTACGGTTCTGACCACTTCCCGATATTGGCAACGTTTTGCTATCGCCCCTCGCGCAAAAACGAAGCCGAAACGCCAGAAGCCAGCGCAGAAGAGCGTAGCGAGGCCAACGAGACCATTCACGAAGGCAAAACGGAAGAACAAGAGACCTGAGTTCGCAGTCACTGTGTTAAGCCAAACTGTACCGTGTTACTCAGGGATGCCTCCCTGAGTTAACACCGATGGATCTAACAGCCGCTCCAGCGTTTCGCGATCGAGATCGGTTCTCTCTTCGGCGACATCAATGATTGCTCTGCCCGCCTGATAGGCCTCTTTTGCGATGGCGGCGGCAGCGTTATAACCGATTACCCCATTTAACGCCGTTACCAAGATGGGGTTCTTCGCTAATGGGCGTTTTACATTCTCTTCACGCACTTTAAAGGTCGCAATGGCCCTATCCGCTAGCAGCCGAGCAGTATTGCTCATTAAGCTAATGGAGGTAAGCAGGTTGGAAGCCACCAGCGGCAACATAACGTTTAACTGAAAGTTGCCGCTTTGTCCGGCAACCGTAATGGCGGTATCTAAGCCAATCACTTGCGCGGCCGCCTGGGCGGCTGACTCTGGAATCACCGGATTGACTTTGCCCGGCATAATCGAGCTACCAGGCTGCAATGCTTCAAGCTCAATTTCTCCCAGCCCAGCCAGTGGACCAGAGTTCATCCAACGCAGGTCATTGGCAATTTTCATAATCACACAGGCCAAGCCTTTTAACTGACCTGAAAGCTCTACTGCCGCGTCCTGGGACGATAGGCTGGCAAAGAAGCTGTCGTTAGGCGTGAACATTAATCCCGTCTGCTCGCTAAGCTCTTGGGCAACCTGCTCAGCGAAACCGGTTGGTGCGTTAACGCCGGTGCCCACAGCGGTTCCCCCCTGCGCTAGTCGACAGAGCCTTTTCATAGCGCTATCGAAACGCTCAATGGCCTGATTTAGCTGACTCGACCAGCCACCCAGCTCTTGATCCATGCGCAACGGCATAGCATCCATTAGATGAGTCCTGCCGGTTTTAACCACATGACTAAGTTCACTAGCCCGCTGGTCAATGGTATCGCGCAGGTGAACCAGCGCTGGGCGCAGAGATTCGTGCACTGCGATAGCCGCCGAAAGATGAATAGCGGTTGGAATCACATCATTACTCGACTGCCCCATATTAACGTGATCATTGGGGGTTACCTCAACGCCTTCACGGCTTGCCAAGGTCGCCAACACTTCGTTGACGTTCATATTGGTAGAGGTGCCTGAGCCGGTTTGAAAAACGTCGATGGGGAAATGCTGATCATGCTTGCCCGTTAATACTTCCCGAGCCGCTTTTTGAATCGCTTCGCCACGCTCGCTATCTAACCCCCCCAGGGCTTGATTAGCCCGGGCTGCCGCCAGCTTTATGCGCGCCACTGCATGAATAAAGGCGGTGGGCATAGGTGTGTGAGATACAGGAAAGTTATTGATAGCCCGTTGGGTCTGCGCGCCGTAGAGGGCGTCAGAAGGCACTTCCAATTCGCCCATGCTGTCGCGTTCCATCCTTGTTGCCATTGCACTTGCCTCCCATCAGTAAGATTAGTCGTGCTAATTATCTGAGCATGCAGCCGCAATATCGTTCGCCATCGGCAACACCTACCTTCAAGCTAGCTGGTTAGAGCACAGCGGTAAATACGTCAGTACACTAGCTCGACCTGCAATCGAGCCAGCTTATCCACGCAGGCTAATCACGCATAAAAAAGAAAATCTAAACGCCGCATGTTGCACTGCACAAAAACACTTGCTATGCTGCACCGCAAGATAGCTTTTAAAAGCGGAGCGCTAAAAAGCTAATTATTCAATAAGCAGCGCCAACCTCTGGATAGCTGCTTCTGGCAAAACTAAACCCTGGAGGGTATGACGATGCGTACATTAAATACTAACGAAATGACTCAACAGTTTGACAATATGTTCATGGCTCCTGTTCGTGCCTACATGGCCCTGAGCGTTGATTACACTGAAAAAATGGTCAATGCACAGATGGATGCTAGCAAAGCCTATTTCGATACAGGCGTTGCGCAAATGCGCCAGATGATGGACGTAAAAGATCCTGAAGGCCTGCGTAGCTACATGGAAAGCCAGCAAAAAGTGGCTAAAGAACTAGCTGAACGCGCCAAAGGCGATGCGGATAAAGTGGTGTCGCTGCAGCAGGATTTTATTCAGAAGAGCCAAAAAATCACGGAAGATAACGTCAAGCAAGCGCAAACTGTCGCTAGCAAAATGACGAAAACCGCTTAAACCAAACAGGTTTACGTGGGCCGCATGTGCTTTTAAGTAGAGCGGCAACAACGCCCCGCTGGCTCGGCCAGCGGGGCGTTTTGGTTACAGCCCTAGCAGTTTGTAGTAACAATGACTTCACCAACTGAGTGCAGATTTCACAAACGGAATCGTTAGCTTGCGCTTGGCAGTCAAAGAAGCCTTATCGAGGGTTTCCACAGCGCGACACAACTCCCCTAGTTCACGCGGGCCACGATGCAAAATATAGCGCCCTACGTCATCTGGCAGCTGCATTCCTCTCACGCTGGCACGCAACTTTAACGCCTCTAAACGCTCGCCGTCGTCATCTAACGGGTGAACGTGAAACGTAACCCCCCACGTTAAACGCGACGCTAAATCAGGCAGCACTACATTAAGCTGGCGTGGAGACGCACTCGCCGCTATCACCAATTTTTTACCCGCATCACGCAACCGATTAAAAGCGTGAAACAGCGCCTCCTCCCAGCGTTTACGACCAATTACGCACTCCAGATCGTCAATCGCCACCAGATCCAAGCGCTCAATGTCTTCGAGCATCAACGGCGGAAAGTGTCCTAAATCACCCAGGGGCAAATAGAGCGCACGTTTATCAGCATCCGAAGCGGCATGACAGGCTGCTTGGAGTAGATGGCTACGGCCGACACCAGGCGCCCCCCAAAGGTAAAGAAACTGTTCACCCTCGGTGGTTAACTGCTGGGTAATGTGCTCTACCAGCGGCGCGTTCGCCCGCGCCGCGTAATAGTTATCGAAAGTAGCATCATCACGCAACCCAATTCCCAGTGGAAGCTGTGCCGGTACTCGGCTCATGGGGACTCCCCTAAATCTTTACGACGTTGCTCATCACGGTTCGGCTCATCATGGTATGAAGAACTGACTTCAATGATGCTGTTATGTTTGTCGGTGTTATTTTCGTCGTACAGCTCACTGTGCTGATAGCGAACTTTAACCTCTTTCAGTAGCACCAGAATAATCGCTGCCACCGGTAGTGCTAGCAACACGCCTGTCAATCCAAACAGATTGCCGCCTGCCAACACGGCGAATATAACCGCAACCGGGTGAAGGCCAATTTTATCGCCTAATAACTTAGGTTGCAGAATAACGCTCTCTGCCATTTGACCAATACTGAATACCAGGATAACCCCCAGTACCGCCCACCAGGTCGCGAATTGAAAAAGAGCGACAACGAGGGCGATGACTAAGCCAACGATAAAGCCCAAGAATGGCACGATACTGACCAGCCCAGAAACAAAACCAATGAGCAGACCAAAATTCAGCCCCATCAACGTCAAACCAACCGCGTAAATAATCCCTAAACACAGCATGACCAACAGCTGTCCGCGTAAGAACGATGAGAGCACCTCATCGCAGCGGCGCGCCAAGCGAAAAGTATCATCTGCCCACTGACGCGGAATCAGGTTGGCAATGTTATCGAGCAGCCGATCCCAATCCAGAAGCAAATAAAAGGTCACAACGGGGATCAGCGCCACATAGGTAATCCAGGACACAAACGCCATACCGGAACGGCCAATTTGGCCTAATGCCTGGGCTAAATATCCTCCCGCATCACGCCAGTTTTCGGCCAATGTTTCTCTGACATTGGTTAATTCTGTCGTTACATCGTAGCCAGTCCACTCCTGAACTTGCGGAGCGAGTACAGTTTCTACCCAGGTAAAGACGCTCGGAATAGCCTCTCCCAGCTGTTTAAGCTGTTGTACCAACAGCGGAATTAATATAAGCAAACTGATGACGAGAACGATGAGGAGCACCAAAAATACGCTACTCACCGCTACCAGGCGATTCATGCCCCAGCGCTGGAACTGGTCCGCTAGCGGATCGGCTAGGTAAGCGAGAATCATCCCAGCAATAAAAGGCATCAGTACTGCATCCAGCAAATAAATTGCGCCGCCAATCACCACCAAAAATAGGACGCCCCACCAAGAATTCCGCATAGTTTCCTCTCACAAGTGGATTTAATCCCACTATTTTCAATAATCGTCGCTATTTTACTTATCACTACTATGCCGCATATGAGCAAAAGCTGCTCGCCTGCTTTTCAACATGTGTAACAGCGGTGCGACCTGAGCCGCTGAGTGTTACAATCCGCCAAAGTTAAGCCCAGCTCTGGCCTTGTCGCCAGCACTACCAGCACCGCTAATTGCTTCACAGGATCTGTCATGACCGAGACCTCCTCTTCTTCGGCTACTCCTTCCCTCAGCTATAAGGACGCAGGCGTCGATATTGATGCCGGTAATGCCCTGGTTGACCGCATCAAACACGTTGCCAAACGCACTACTCGCCCAGAGGTAATGGGCGGGCTGGGCGGTTTTGGCGCGCTGTGTGAAATTCCAGCAGGCTATCGGCAACCCGTACTTGTCTCCGGAACCGATGGGGTCGGCACGAAACTGCGCCTAGCGATGGATCTTGGCAAACACGACACGATTGGTATTGATTTAGTCGCTATGTGTGTCAACGATTTGATCGTGGCAGGTGCCGAACCGCTACTGTTTCTTGACTACTATGCCACGGGCAAGCTCGATGTGGATATTGCCGCTGATGTTGTCACCGGTATTGGCGCTGGCTGTGAGCTAGCGGGATGCGCGTTAGTCGGCGGTGAAACCGCGGAAATGCCGGGCATGTACGAAGGCAGCGATTACGATTTAGCTGGCTTTTGCGTTGGCGTTGTTGAAAAAGCAGACATCCTGGATGGTAGTAAAGTAGCCAAAGGCGACGTGATCCTGGGGCTGGCCTCATCAGGTCCCCACTCCAACGGTTACTCACTGATTCGTAAAATACTCGACGTCAGCAACGCTTCGTTAGACACCGACATTGACGGCAAGTCTCTCGGTGATGCGCTAATGGCGCCTACTCGCATCTATGTAAAATCCCTGCTCTCTTTAATGCGCGGCAGCGATATTGCAGTACACGCCTTATCGCATATTACTGGTGGCGGGCTGCTTGAAAATATTCCCCGCGTACTGCCTGATAATCTCGCGGCGCATATTGATATTGCCAGCTGGGAGCGCCCTGCCGTGTTCGATTGGCTCCAGGCCCAGGGCAACGTCAATGAAACCGAAATGCATCGCGTGCTTAATTGCGGTATTGGTATGGTGGTCGTGGTCTCCCAACAGCAAGCTGAACAGGCAACCGCTCACTTGGAAGCCGAAGGCGAAACTGTTTATCGCCTAGGGCAGATCGTTGATCGCCAAGAGGACGCCGTTATTTTGGAGAACCTCTCGGCATGACCAATACGGACTACCAAAGCGATACCATTAGAGATGTGGTTCCAGACCCTCTCGGTGCGCGTCGCATCGTGGTGCTGGTGTCAGGCAATGGCAGCAATCTACAGGCATTAATTGAAGCCCAATCCCATGACCGGCTAGGCGGTGGCGAGATTGTTGCCGTCATCTCCAATATCGCTGATGCCTATGGTTTAAAGCGTGCCCACGAAGCAGGTATTGAAGCGGTGGCCCTGCCCCATCGCGAATATGATAGCCGTGAAGCCTATGACGGCGCCCTGATCAAGGTCATCGAGCGTCACGAGCCGGACCTTATCGTTCTGGCGGGCTTCATGCGTATTTTGACACCTCGCTTTGTACAACGATTTTTGGGCCGTATGCTCAATATTCACCCGTCACTGCTCCCTGCTTACCAAGGCCTCAACACCCATGCCCGCGCTCTGGCAGACGGCGTTGCAAGCCATGGCTGTAGCGTTCATTTCGTCACCGAAGAGCTGGACGGGGGGCCCGTGGTACTCCAGGCCGAGCTTCAGGTCAGCGCTGACGATACGGTGGAAACGTTGCAGGAAAAGGTGCGCTCTCGCGAGCACCTGCTTTATCCCATTGCCGTGCAGTGGTTTTTAGAAGGCAGGCTACAGTTCAGTCCAGAAGGTGCCAAAATGGATGGCCACCTACTGCCCGAACACGGCATGCGCCTCTCCCATGCAGATGCGGCTGAAGAGCTTGATGAGGAGTTCGACGAAGAGTCTTAAAGCTAGACTTGTATCCTCACAGCAAGCAGCAAAAAGCGCCTTACGGTTTTGCCGCAAGGCGCTTTTTTTGGCAATGCATTTTGCAGGACTAGGTACGCGGCAGCGTAACCCCTCGCTGCCCCATATACTTTCCGCCACGGTCTTTATATGAGGTTTCGCACACCTCATCAGACTCTAAGAACAGCATCTGCGCGACACCTTCATGGGCATAGATTTTCGCGGGCAGATTGGTGGTGTTAGAGAACTCTAAGGTCACGTGGCCTTCCCACTCCGGCTCCAACGGCGTTACGTTTACAATAATACCGCAGCGCGCGTAGGTGGATTTACCTAGGCAGATCGTCAGCACATTACGCGGGATACGGAAGTATTCGACCGTGCGCGCCAGTGCAAATGAGTTCGGCGGAATAATGCACACATCGCCCTTAATATCGACGAAGCTTTTTTCATCAAATGCCTTCGGATCCACAATCGCTGAGTGAATATTGGTGAAGACCTTGAATTCATCAGCACAGCGCACGTCATAGCCATAGCTTGAAGTACCGTAGGAAATAACGCGCTGGTCATTTACATAGCGCACCTGTTCGGGTTCAAAAGGCTCAACCATCGCATCGCTCTTGGCCATGCGGCGGATCCAGTTATCAGATTTGATACTCATGTGTTACTTCATCACTCGCTAAAAGAAATAGTGGGACCATCGCCTTGGTTGGCATTAACCGCCTCGGCTACTTTTTGGGCGATAGCAGCAAAGGTCTGGCTAACCGCACCCTCTGGTTCAGATATGACGCTCGGGCGGCCTGAGTCCGTCAATTCACGAATAGAGAGCGTGAGCGGCAGACGTCCAAGCACTTGGGTGTCGTACTCTTGCGCGATACTGTCGCCACCACCGGTACCAAAAATAGCCGCTTCATGGCCGCAATTTTCACAATGGTAAAGGCTCATGTTTTCTACCACGCCGAGTACCGGGACATTGACCTTGCGGAACATCTCAATGCCTTTGCGGGCATCTAACAGCGCAATATCCTGGGGCGTTGTGACGATCACAGCACCTGCCACCGGCACTTTCTGCGCCAGCGTCAGTTGGATATCGCCAGTACCCGGCGGCATGTCGATCAGTAGAAAGTCGAGATTGTCCCACTGGGTCTGCGTCAGCATCTGTTGAAAAGCACCCACGACCATGGGGCCACGCCATACCATCGGTTCGCGCGTATTGACCATAAACGCCATCGACATGGCTTGTAGGCCGTGTGCTTCCAGCGGCAGAAATTTATCGTTGGCTGCCGCTTGAGGGCGCACGCCCTCTTTAACGCCCAGCATCTGAGCCTGGCTAGGGCCGTAAATATCGGCATCAAGAACACCTACACGATACCCTTGTGCAGCCAGTGCTAACGCCAAGTTAACGGTGACCGTGGATTTACCCACGCCACCTTTACCCGATGCCACTGCAATAATATGTTTAACCCCATCCATTCAATGGCACTCCTCATTTAGGCACTTAATTAACGTTGAGTGGATGATACTCCTCGGGGGCTCAATCATAAACCAGCAAACAAAAAGCGAATGCCGGTTGCCCGACATCCGCTCTTGTTCTCTTCACATTATAACTAAGCCATCACGGCAACAGCTTACAACGATTTTTAGCCGGCATTTTGCTGCGCTTCTTCACTTCCACCGTCGCTATCGTTGGCGCTTTCATCAGAGCCTTCATTAGCAGAACTGCTCTCGGAGGAGCTCTCTTCAGAGGAGTTTTCTTCAGAAGCGCTACCTTCAGAAGAGCCACCGGCACTCTCTTGTGAGGATGAAGTCGCTTCACCAGCGGACTCTTCCGCATCGGCCAAACGGCTATCTAATGTCGACAGCTCGTCGCGCCATTCGCTTAACTGGCCCTCTAAACGCTCCAGCTGGCTCTCACGCTCTTCAATATCGCTTTCAACACTCGATACTTCTTCGCGGCCCATCTCCAAAGCGACCATGACGTCATCGAGCTCGGTGCGCACATCGCTCAAGCTCTGCTCTTCCTCTTCGCGAAGCGCCGTTAGCGAATCAACTTCGTTTTGCAGTTCATCGCGTTCGCTAGTGATGGAGTCACGCTCGCTTTTTAACTCATCAAGCTCGCTTTGGGCAGCTGAGATTTCCTCTTCTAAACCGCTTAACTGTTCATTTGACTGACTAATCTGCTCTTCTAGCCCAGACAGCTCCTCTTCCGTGTTGGCCAGTTCTTCAACCGCTTGCTGACGCTGCTCCTCAGCCTCCTGACGGGCGGCTTCAGCCTCCTGACGAGCTTCTTCAGCGCTAGAACGCGCTTCTTCTACTTGCTGGAGGGTACTTTCCGCCTCATCACGAGTGCTGGTGATCTCATCGCGCTCTTCACGCAACGTCGTCATCTCACTCTCAGCGCTCTCTACCTGCTCATTAAGCGAGGCAATTTCCTCTTCCAGCGCATTACGCTGGGATTCCAGTTCTTCTAACCGCGACTGCACATCGCTGACATTGGTTTGAGCGCTCTCAAGCGACGAGTTGGCCTCCTCCTGCTGAGCCTCAAGAGAAGCCATCTCCTCTTGCAGCGCAGCTAAATTGGTTTCAGCTTCCTCAATTTCGCTAATGCGCTGGCTCATTTGGCTGTTTTCTTGCTCAGCGCTGGCGAGCTGCTCTTCCAAGCTGTCAACGCGATCCTGACGAGACCCTGCGTTAGACTGCGCCATAATCGCCCAGATAACGGCGATGGCAGCAATACCGGCAATCGCTTTGACCCGATTATCTTGAAAGAGGGTTTTCATATCCGTTTTTTTAGCCAGCTCTGTTTTTTTTGTTGGCTCAGGCTTATTGGCCGGTGCCGGTGTTGGGTGATCCGAATGATTTTCTTCTGACATTACGTGTTCCTCAATGGTCTAAGCTAACGTTTGCCCAAGCTAACGGTGTTGCTCTGCTTATATATTGCTAGCCGTGGATGATCTCCCCTTAAGCATACACAGCTCACTGTATCTAGCCAGTCTGTTAGTAAAATCGTATACAAATGTTGCTGCAGTGTTACTGCGCAACCTTAGAATTAATCAGATTTGGACGAGGCCGGATGTTTACCCTCGTAAAAACCCGATGCTTGACCCTCATTGGCATCAAACCAACTAAGTGCCGTGTGCAGCGAGACCACGCTGCCCACTATTAGCAGCGTAGGTGGTTTAATCTCGCCCGCCAAGAAAGTATCGGGTAACGCTGACAAACTTCCTATATGGGTGCGCTGTTGGCGCGTCGTTCCTTGCTCAATCAAAGCGAGCGGTGTTTGCGGGGCTAAACCGTATTTCATCAGCGCCTGACTAATAACGTTAACGCTCCCCAACCCCATATAAAACACTAGCGTTTGTCCTGGTCGCGCGAGCGCATCCCAATCAAGCTCACACTCACCCTGCTGCAAATGTCCAGTCACAAAGCGAACGGACTGAGCATGATCGCGATGCGTCAAGGGTATCCCCGCGTAAGCCGCGCAACCCGATGCCGCCGTGACACCTGGTATCACTTCTACACTGACCTGCGCTGCCACCAGGGCTTCAAGCTCTTCCCCGCCGCGACCAAAGATAAACGGATCGCCGCCTTTAAGGCGCACTACGCGCTTGCCTTGCTGGGCCCATTTCACCAACGCTTGGTTGATACCATCCTGAGGCACACTGTGCTGCGAACGGGCTTTACCCACGTAAAAACGCTGTGCTTGGGGTGGAATAAACGCGACGATTTCATCGCTGACCAAGCGGTCATACAGTACGACCTCCGCTGACAGCAGACGCTTGTATGCTTTAAGCGTTAATAGCTCGGGATCGCCAGGTCCTGCCCCCACTAAACTCACCAAGCCATTCGGCTGAGACGCTTGTTCTCGTACTACGTCCAAGAAACCACCTTAGGAATAAAAAAAATATTTAATATGCAAAAAAGTAATTAATTTTATCATTAAATGCCAATAACGCCTTATCGATTACTTAGAATGCAATCGAATATATAAATAAAAATAATAAATATATTCTAAATAAATATAAATAATAGCCGTTTTGTCTGTAATGACTTACATCCCGTTTACGAAAATAGCGCTAATCTTCACGATCGAATTTAAATTGGCATATGTTTGGAGATTCACGCATGCCCGTGAATGATATAGACACACCACAGCAAGTCAGTGCAGATAAATTAGTCCCCCATATCCCTGGTGTCATCTTTCAGTTCCACCGTGCTCATAACGGTCATATGCGCTTCCCTTATTTAGAGGGAGGTGGCGTGGGCCTCAAACATATTGACCGGGATCTGCTCGCTCGCAATGCAGGACAACTCGTCGAGCAACTAACTGGCAACGATCACCCCAAAATCATGTCGGCGATTGAGCGTTCCGCGCGATGGATGCTGCCTCTTACAACACGCTTTAGGCTACCCTTTCCTAAAGGGAAGCCTCACTGGATTGCCGTCAGCGCAAAGCCAGAACTGGTTCACGATGGCGTCCAGTGGAACGGTATCATGATGGACATAAGCGATCAGGTATCCGAGGAACAGCGGCTTCGTAAGCTGTGCGATACCGATCCACTGACCGAGTTACCCAATCGGCGAAAATTGATGGTGCACCTAACGAACGTCGCCTCACTCAGCACCCGCCACGGCACACCGCTATCTATTATGATGATCGATATCGATCATTTTAAACGCCTTAATGACCGCTGGGGGCACCTGCATGGGGATCACGTACTCAAGCAGCTGGCTATACAGGCCCAATCGCTACTTCGCTGTGAAGACATGATCGCCCGATTGGGAGGAGAAGAGTTTATGGTAGTGCTGCCGCTCACGCCGCTACAGCAATGCCATACGCTTGCAGACCGATTACGAGAAGCTATCAGCGCACGAGACTTTGGCATGGGAGTAGGCCATGTCACGTTAAGCATTGGGATCGCTGAGTATCGCTGTGGTGAACCTTACTAGCTTAATCGAACGGGCTGACCAAGCACTTTATAGTGCCAAGGACGTTGGTCGCGACCGCGTATGCCTTCTACGCTAGAGAATAACGCCTAACTAGCAGGAGAGGACCAATGACAACGCTCGCCAAACAGCTTTGCGAACCCTGCAGTAAAAATGCGCAGCCGCTAAGCCAAAAGGAAGTTAATGAACGGTTAAAAAACCTCATCCAGTGGCAGATTGTCGAGCACGATGGCATCATGAAGCTGTCGCGATGTTTTACCTTTCGTGACTTTGCTAGCGCTTTGGCATTTACCCAACGCGTTGGCGAAATTGCAGAGCAGGCCGGCCATCACCCCGTTATTGTGACCGAGTGGGGCAAAGCCACCGTCACATGGTGGTCTCACGCTATCAATGGCCTGCACCTAAATGACTTCATTCTTGCCGCCAGAACCGACGAGGTAGCCGAATAAATGTTTGAGCATATTGAGCGAGTCCCAGGAGACGCCATTCTCGGGCTGATCGAAGCTTTCAAAAAAGATACCAATCCACAAAAGGTAGACTTAGGTGTTGGTGTTTACCGCGATACCCAAGGCAATACGCCGGTAATGCGCGCCGTTAAGGAAGCAGAAGCTCGCCTGCTCAAGAATGAAACGACGAAAACCTACATCGGTTCTCATGGTGCGCCCAGCTACGGCGAAGTAGTGCTTCCCATGGTATTTGGCGCTGAGTCCCCGGTACTGCAAGCCAACCGCGCGAGTGCAACTCAGTCGCCTGGTGGTACCGGTGCCCTTCGTTTGGCCGCTGATTTTATTGCCTCACAGCTGCCGGGTAAGGGCATCTGGGTAAGTGACCCAACGTGGCCAAACCACCACGGTATTTTTACCGCGGCGGGTATTGAGCTGCACAAGTATCCCTACGTAGATCCCGACAACCGTCTGGATTTTGACGGGATGCGATCAGCGCTGAAAAGTATTCCAGAAGGTGATGTAGTGGTACTGCATGCCTGCTGTCATAACCCCACGGGTTTCGACCTTTCCCACGACCAGTGGCAGGAAGTGTTGGAAATTGTCCGTGAACGCAAACTTCTTCCGCTGATCGACTTTGCCTATCAGGGCTTTGGCGAAGGCTTGGACGAAGATGCTTATGGCGTCCGTCTACTGGCCGAAAACCTCGATGAAGCCATCATCACCAGCTCTTGCTCAAAGAACTTTGGCATTTACTGCGAGCGCACCGGCTGCTTGATCATGGTCGCCAAAGACAGCGAGCAGATGGAAAACATCCGTTCTCAAGTCGCCATCGTTGCCCGTGAAAACTACTCGAATCCGCCTGCACACGGTGGCTCTATCGTCAGTGAGATTCTCCATGACGCAGAGCTAACCGCGTTGTGGCGTGAAGAGCTGACCGAAATGCGCGATCGTATCAACACGTTGCGTCGCGATTTCGTAGAAGCGCTGAAGCCTTATGGCCTGGATCAGAAGTACGCCTGTGTCGCTGAACAGCGCGGAATGTTCTCCTATACCGGCCTAACGCCGGAACAAGTGGACCGTTTACGCGACGAGTTTGGGATTTATATGGTTCGCTCAGGCCGCGCCAACGTAGCGGGCTTCTCACAAGAGAACCTGCCCTACCTGGCTAAAGCTATTGCCGCTGTAAACGACTAGTTAGTAAGCATTTTATCTAACGTAAAAACGCCCAGGGAAGCCTGGGCGTTTTTGTGTGCATGGCACTTAACAGATCAATCAACTCTTCGGCACACTCAGCGTACCCTTGTATAAATCATGGCGGCAGATAGCCCCCTTTACCCATGGTACAAATAAGAAGACACCGACGCGTTCTTTGCTCTGTTTCAAAACAACATTGCCAACTTTGTCATTAATTAACAAATCCCGCCTGCCGATGCGGGCGGGATAATATACGTCGCATCACTTGCCAAGCCGTAAATCCCGCCAGTAAGTTACCTATGGCCGCCCCTGCGGCTAGCCCCCACCACCCGAAGAACTGCGAGCCCAGCCACAGGCAGGGTAGATAACAAATAAATAGCCGTGCGCTCGAAAGCAGCATGGCTCGCAGCGGCCAGCCCAGCGCATTACCTGCAGAAACCACCAACATACAGACCCCCAGGGCCGAGTAACTGGGCAGTAAAAAGCGGATAAGCAGCGTTAATTCGCTTTGTACATCCGGGTTACCTGCTAACGCCATGGCCAGCCAGGGCGCTACCAGGGCCAATAACACCCCAAGCCCTAACTGCCAGAACAGAGCCACTTTAATTGCCAAACTCATCAACTGCTGAATCTGCCCCCAATCACCAGCACCGTAACAACGACCCAACCACGGCGGCAGCGACATAGTCATGGCGAGTATCACCATCAACGAGAGGGTTTCCAAACGGCTCGCCAAGCCCCAGGCAGCCACTTCACTTTCACCTAGGCCCGCTACAACGGAAATTGCCAGCATCGCCGCCAAGGGCGGCATCAATTGGCTAACCATTGCAGGCGCGGCAATGCCCGTGAAGGGCCGCCAAGAGTGCTTCGCTTCCAGCCATAGCCCTTCTCGTGCGGCCCACTCGCGCTTGAGTAATTTACGCGTGGTCACCAACAACCCGACTGAAAATGCGATCGCGGTTGCCCAGGCGGCACCAGGGAGACCCCAGCCTTCCCACTCGCCTATGCCAAAAATCAGCAGTGGATCGAGAACAAGGTTAACAAGGCTACTGAGTACCATCATTTTGCCTGGTAGGCGGGTGTCACCGTGGGCACGGAAAACGCTGTAGCTAAAATAAAGCAGCGCTCCCAACCATGCGGATAGCAACTGAGGCGCCCAATAAATGCGGATATAGGAAAGCGTCGTTTCATCCGCGCCCAGCAGTTGAAAGATAGGCGCATAGAATGCCCATAAAGCGATCGCCAAAAGGCCGATAACGCCACCACCGGCCATTAATACCAGACTGCTTAAGCGTCTCGCCCGGGCCTCCTCACCCGCTCCCAATGCCCGCGAAATAAGCGCGGCAATTGCAATACCCATCCCTACCTGAATGCCGATAATCAGAAACGACAGGGGAAAGGTAAATGACTGCGCGGCCAACGGGGCCGTTCCCAAACGAGCAATGAATGCGCTATCAACAAGTTGAAAACCCAATAGCGCCAATACCCCAATGGCCATCGGCCATGTTTGGCGCCATAGGGTTATCGCCAACTCTTTTTGATGCAGGACGGCTGCCAAGCAATCTCTCCTCATTTTGACGAATTAATAATGCATCGGATTTAACGTAAAACGCCACCGCCCCTTAGAGGGCAGTGGCGTACACAGAACAGCAAGCTGTTACTGACGAATACCTTCAAACGTAACGTATAGCTCTAACTCGTGCATAGTTTCCGGGAAATCACTCATGTCGATACCGTAATCGCTCAGCTTCAGCATCGTGCTGCCTTCGAAACCAGCGCGGTAGTTACCCCAGGGGTCATCACCCTCACCGATCATCTTAACCGGCATTTCAATTTCTTGAGTCTCGCCGTGCAGAGTGAGATCACCTGTCAGTACGCCTTCATCGTCCCCGGTGGACTCAAAGCTTGTAGAGGCAAAGGTCGCTGTCGGGAATTCGCTGGCATTGAGGAAATCTTCGCTCAAGATATGGCGATCACGCTCAGCATGGTTAGTCGTTAGACTTTCCACCTGAACTTCAATTTCCGCTGAAGAGGCATCTAAATCTTCAGGATCGTAAGCAAATTGGCCGTCAAACTCTTCAAAGCTACCTAGAATGTAGGAGAAGCCGAGGTGACTGATTTTAAATTGAACAAAGGCGTGCTGGCCTTCGGTATCAATTTGATAGTCAGCTGCTTGGGCTTGGCTGAATGGTACCAGCGCTACAGCGGCGATCGCAGATGCAAATGCTGTCTTCTTGAACATATTGAATTGCTCCTTGCTTTACTTAATAGGCACCGCGGACAGTCAAACCTCTTATCCGCAGTGTTTAGAAAAACTCGTCAACAGACAACGTCATTATCTTGGAGCGTTTTGATTGCCGACTTGGCTATGCGCTGGGTTCAACATACGCACCAACGTTGTATGCTGGCCTAACCAGTGGTGCTTAAAGGCAGCCATAGCGTGACCCGCTGCTAAAATCATCAACGCCAGGGCACTGTACCAGTGGACGTTGCCCGCCAGACTTGCTTGGTTTGGGAGGTCATATAGCAGAGCAGGTACCTCAAACCAACCAAACACGCTAATACCACTGCCATCGGCAGTAGAAATTAAATAGCCGCTCACCATAACAACTAAAACAAGCACATAGAGTGCAATATGACCGATATGGGCCGCGATAGTTTCTAATCGGCTGCCCTCTGCATGGGGCGATGGCTGGACGAAACGCCATACCAAACGCGCCAATGTAGCCAGCAACAGCAGGATCCCAATCGAGCGGTGTACCCACGGCCCCTGATTATACCAAGGGTCATAATAGCCCAGGTCGGTCATCCACCAGCCCAGTGCAAACAGGCCAATGATGGTCAACGCACTTAGCCAATGAAATAGAATACTGATCAACCCCCAACCGCTGCGACTATTTCGCCACATTGTGGTATTCCTCATTTTTTCCATGGCGACTTAGACTTATTCAGCGCGCCCACAAAACGTGGCCAACGCTGTTCGGCCACCTCCAGAACTTTACCGCTAGAGGCTAATGAAAACCTCTGAAAAAAGCAGAATATTTCATTCGTAAAAACCATTGAATAAACGGCTAACGATTTTACACAGTGCACCTTTCTAAACGAACAAATGACAATTCATTCTATAAATTCGAATATAATTAGCAAATTTAATCAATTTTATCATTTTATTTGCGCGCTTACTATTAGTGCATGTCCTAAAAGACATCTAGCATCTGACTCAAAAACGGTACATCAAATTTCTATTAGAGAGCGCCAATCATGAAAAAAATTACCCTTATCACCGCTATTGCAATGACATTGACTTCTACAGCTGTTTTAGCCGAACAGGGCTCTGGCGAACTTAATCAGATTATTCACCCTAGCTCTTCGGTGAATCACAGCACTGACAACTTGTACGTGACACCAGCTGACTTGCCTTTGGTCAACGGCGATGCAAAGAACAACACCGTTGTTGCACCAAGCTCTAACACCAATCACTCTTCCAGCAATGAAGACCAGATTGCGTTGTCAGATCTGCCTCACCGCAACGCTTCTTGAAACACATAACGATTCTTTGCTTGCAAAGCTTATGACGCATTGGGTTTCAATAGTATGAAAAAACCCACCTTTCAAAGGTGGGTTTTTCATTTTCATGCCAGGTTACTGAACCCCAACTAACCAGCAAGAATATCTAGGCCGCGTGCAAGATCCCGCTGGATATCCTGCTGGCTCTCAAGGCCTACCGCTACGCGAATAAGTCCAGGCGCAATACCCGCCGCTTCTTTTTGCGTATCGGATAAACGACCATGCGTGGTCGTCGCAGGATGGGTAATGGTGGTTTTAACATCACCTAAATTACCCGTGATAGAGAGCATACGGGTAGCATCAATTACCTGCCAGGCGCCCTCTTGCCCCCCCTTCACCTCAAAACCTAACACCGCACCAAACCCTTTTTGCTGCCGTTTGGCCAAGTTATGCTGGGGATGATTTTCCAGGCCGCTATAGAAAACTTGATTAACCGCCGGATGAGCATCCAGCCAGCGCGCTAGCGTTAAGGCATTTTCACAGTGCGCTTTCATACGCAGCGACAGAGTTTCCAAGCCTTTGGTGAAGATCCATGCGTTGAAGGGGCTAAGGCACGGCCCACAGGTACGTACTACGCCAAAGACTTCTTCAAGCAGCGCATGGCTGCCCACTACCGCCCCGCCAATCGCCCGGCCCTGGCCATCCAGATATTTAGTCGCCGAGTGAATGACCAAATCCGCACCTAGCGCTAATGGCTGCTGAAGTGCCGGTGTGAGGAAACAGTTATCAATCGCCAGCAGCGCGTCATGACGTTTGGCCAATGCGGCCAGGGCCGGGATATCAGCAATTTCTGAAAGTGGATTTGAAGGTGTTTCGGCAAACAGTAGACGCGTTTTGGGGGTAATAGCAGCCTCCCACGCAGCGATGCTGGAAAGCTCCACATAACGCGTGGTAATACCAAATTTACCCAGGTACTTATCGAACAGGCTAACCGTTGAGCCAAACAGCGATCGAGAAGCAACAATTTCATCACCTGCCGAGAGCATCGCCAGCGCGGTAGAAAGAATCGCGGACATACCCGAACTAGTGGCAACACAGCGCTCTCCGCCCTCAAGCGCCGCTAAGCGACGTTCAAAGGTATGCACCGTGGGATTGGTAAAGCGCGAGTAAACGTTGCCCGGCTCTTGTCCACCGAACTTACGCGCCGCTTCAGCGGCGCTCTCATAGACGAAACTAGAGGTGGGAAAGATTGGTTCAGAGTGTTCTTGCTCAAAAGTGCGCTGATGGCCCGCACGGATCGCCAGCGTCTCTAATGACCACTCATTCTGGTGACCGTCTTCCTGGTGATTATCATCATGCATTAGACTTCTCTCCTAATCGTCCAGGTCATCATCCTGATTATGCATATCGACCAGGGCATGGTCACCAGCGCTCTGATCCTTGGCGGAATCATTACGGCTAGCTTCAAGCGCTGCCAAGTAAGCGTCGTCAATATCACCCGTCACGTAGTTACCGTCAAACACCGAGCAATCGAACTCTTCCATCTCAGGATTCACTTCACGACACGCCGCTTTTAGATCTTCCAGGTTCTGATAGAAAATACGGTCAGCCCCAATTAAATCACCGACTTCGTCTTCGCTACGGCCGTGGGCAATCAGCTCAGACGCGGCTGGCATGTCTATTCCATACACGTTGGGAAAGCGAACTGGCGGCGCTGCAGAGGCAAAATAGACCTTACGCGCCCCTGCATCGCGGGCCATTTGGATAATCTGCTTACAGGTGGTGCCACGCACGATAGAGTCGTCCACCAGCAGTACGTTCTTGCCTTTAAATTCAACGTCGATGGCATTGAGCTTCTGGCGTACCGATTTTTTACGCTGCGTCTGCCCCGGCATAATAAAAGTACGGCCAATATAGCGGTTCTTCATGAACCCCTCGCGATAAGTCACACCCAGGTGCTGCGCCATTTCGAGCGCAGAGGTGCGAGACGTATCGGGGATTGGAATAACCACATCGATATCGTGATCGGGCCACTCGTTAAGAATGCGGTCACCCAACTTACGCCCCATCTGCATGCGGGTGCCGTAAACATAGGCACCATCCAGCAGTGAGTCCGGGCGCGCTAAATAGACGTGTTCAAAAATACACGAGCGTAATTGTGGGCGGTCAGCGCACACCTGAGTGTGAATATTGCCCTCAATATCGACAAATATAGCTTCTCCAGGAGACAGATCACGCTCCAGCTCAAAGCCGCCGACGTCCAGTGCAACAGATTCGGAAGCGATCATTACCGCTTGACCGTTCTCTTCTTCGCGGGTGCCGAATACCACCGGGCGAATGCCGAAGGGGTCGCGAAACGCCACCATGCCAAAGCCATTGATAATCGCGACGGCGGCGTAGCCGCCTTTGCAGCGTCGATGCACCCGGCGCACGGCGTCGAAGATATCTTCTGCTTCCAGATGAAGCCCTTGCTTGCCCAGCTCGTGGGCAAACACGTTGAGCAGCACTTCGGAATCGGAGCTGGTATTAATGTGGCGTAAATCGGTCGAGAACAGCTCCTGCTTCAACTGCTCTGAGTTGGTCAGGTTACCGTTGTGCGCCAGCGCAATACCATAAGGCGAGTTGACATAGAACGGCTGCGACTCGGCTTCGCTAGAAGAGCCAGCCGTTGGATAACGTACATGACCAATGCCCAGGTTGCCTTTCAGACGGGCCATGTGGCGGGTATGAAATACATCACGTACCAAGCCGTTACTCTTGCGCAGTAGGAAGCGTCCCTCGCTCCATGTCATCATGCCGGCAGCGTCCTGGCCACGATGCTGAAGTACGGTCAGGGCATCGTAGATTCCCTGATTTACCGCCTGCTTGCCCAGAAGGCCCACTATACCGCACATTCACGTTACCTCGCTTAATGCCATGGCTTACTTTAGTCACTTACCTAAGTCAGTTACCTATGCAAACCCGAACGTTCGTAGAATCAAAAATCAGTAGCAGGTCAATCACCCGCCGGGATAACTTCCCGCTGCGCCCCACTTGGCAGGCGCAGCTCGGGTAGCGAAATGTCGCGCAACGACGACGGTGCCTCGGGGAGCTCACGATCCCACTGGTCTAACTGGCTGACCGCCCAATCGCGTAATTGAATAAATGTCGGGCGGAGTTCTGCTTGCTGCCACGCCTGCAGCTCAGACAATGGAGTCAGCGTGATCAGCACCGTCGCCACGAGTAAAATGACGGCCCCGCGTGCAACGCCAAAAGCGGCGCCCGCCACGCGGTTCAATAGCCCCATCCCTACCCACTCAACCGCAGCATGCACCAAGCGAATAACAATGCCA
The DNA here is from genome assembly GCF_059448525.1 of Vreelandella sp. ssv. Classification (NCBI taxonomy): domain Bacteria; kingdom Pseudomonadati; phylum Pseudomonadota; class Gammaproteobacteria; order Oceanospirillales; family Halomonadaceae; genus Vreelandella; species Vreelandella sp. ssv. Next base: position 2,281,223 of record NZ_CM182545.1, read on the forward strand.
CAGAGTAAAATAACGGCAAATATTACCAGCACGAAAGCCAGCACAAGACGGGCGTCAAAGCTTTCGATGAAGCCGCTCATCAGTTCGGCCACTGGTTCAGCCAGCACTCTGGCCACCATTAACGCCACCACCCAGGCGGCCAGTCCTAACGCTTCGCGTACAAACCCTCTTACAAACCCGGCTAGCATCGACAGCGCCAGCACGGCCAAGAACACCGCATCAATCCATGTTAACGCCATGGTTTAGTCTCTTACTCGAACAAGAAGGCCCTGAACATTGGCGCGTTCTTTAATCGAGGACATGGCAGATTCACCGTCTTCGGAGGTGGCATATGGGCCCACAAATACAGTGGTCATATTGTTATCACGCTCACGCTGATAAACGCTAAATCCTTCTTCTGATAGCTTTGCGCTAAGCCGCTGAGCATTTGCTGGCTCACCAAAGCTGCCCACTTGCACCGCCCACTCTCCCTGCGCGCTGGATGAAGGAGTGGAGGCACTCTGTGACGAGCTTCCAGCGCTGTTTTGTCCACTACCACTGTTCGAGGCAATTAAATCAGCGATGGGGTCACTATCGGATATCGCCGGGGCTTCACCGGGCTCACTTGACCGAGCCGCTTCAGCACTGGAAGTCGATTCACTCGAGGCCGCGATTTGATCGGTTTGCGGTGATCGCGGATCAGCATCTATAGGTATAAAACCATCCTCACTCTCTTCACTAGGGGATGAAGATAATGAAGGCTCGTTGATGGTAGAGGGCATCTCGGGTGCGGGTACGTTCCGGCGCTCCACTTCAACCGGCTGCTCAATCACGAAGTTCGGCTGAGGGCGATCTTCCCGGGGTGCAGGATCACTCATTAGCCACGGCACAAAAATCGCCAGCAGCGCGAGTAAAATTACAATACCGCTAATGCGTTCGGTTTTACCGTATTTCATTTCCGTCTCCATCAAGCGAAGCAGCGCCTGTTGGCAGTGGCTGAGCTAGCAATGCCGCTACAGTAAAGAACGACCCGGTAGCCAAGACACGATCATTGGGCGTTAACACCTTAGCTAACCAATCGACGCCAGCTTGCGGCGAATCTGCGCAAAAGTGCACCCGCCCTCCCTGAGCAATAATATATTGCGACAACTCACTTGCCAGACAACCTCGTTCGCCCGACAGCGACACGCACACCCAATCGCTGATGCGAGAAGATAATGCCTGTACGACACCGTCAATATCCTTGTCATTCAACATCCCGATAAGGCCCCACTGCCTTCCCCCTTCTGGCGGAGAAGGTAAATGGCGGCCGACATACGCGGCAGCATGGGGATTATGCCCTACATCCAGGCACCACGGTCCCATCCACTGAAGGCGTCCTGCTAATTGTACCGTTGCAAGCCCCGTTTGGACGTTAGACTGGCTTAACTCAACCCCAACGAGTAAGAGTGCCTGTAAAGCGGTAGCGGCGTTATCAATAGGCAACCCGGGGTCGGGAAGTTCATCGATGGTAACACTTTGCCCACTTGAATCCTGACTCTGCCAACGCCACTGAAAATGCTCACTGGCTATCATCTGATGGCTAAACTGCTGGCCCAAGCTAAACGTAGGCGCCCCTAGCGCTTGGGCACACTCCACAACGCTTGAAGGTAGCGTTTCACTGCCGAGTACGGCAGGTCGGTCGGTACGAAAAATACCGGCTTTTTCTCTACCAATCTGGGCTAAATCGGTGCCTAGAAAGTTAGCGTGGTCCTGAGCAATGGTCGTCACGATGGCGACATCCGCATCAATGATATTGACCGCATCAAGCCTTCCACCAAGGCCTACTTCAAGTACCGCCAAATCAAGGTTCGCATTGGCTAAACACCAAAGCCCACACAGTGTGCCGGCTTCAAAATAGGTCAGGCTTATTTCACTGTCCTGCAATCGCGCCCGTTCGACCTGCTCAAACCCTTGCACAAGCAGCTGATCGTTCGCTTCCTGACCGTCAATTTTAACGCGTTCGTTGTAGCGCAATAAATGGGGAGAAGTGTAGGCACCTACTCGCCAACCATGGGCACGGGCAACGCTGTCAATCATGGCAAGGGTAGAACCCTTGCCATTGGTGCCTGCAACCGTAATAACATGAGGGGCAATAGGGCTTGAAAACAGCCCCATACGCTGCGCCACTTTGGAAACCCGCTCCAGCCCCATATCAATACCGACCGGATGCAGCGTTTCCAAATGCTGCAGCCACTGCTGTAACGAACGTGGCTGTAAAGAGTGTGGCGCTAGAGAATCAGGCATTGCGTGAATGGTCATCACTCTTAGCAGGAGGAGTGTCTTTCTTCGTCGCCTCGACCTTGTCAAAAGTGACGTTAGCAGCGTCTGCTAATGTCGCTTCCTCAACGATGGGTTCAGCAATATCCACTTCGTCAGTGCCCGGCGAACTAATCAGCATCGCATCGTGATGAGTAAGCTTGCGTAGCACGTTGCCCACGCGGGCACGCATTTCATGACGATGAACGATCATATCGACAGTGCCATGTTCAAGCAGAAACTCACTACGCTGGAACCCTTCGGGTAGGGTTTCACGCACCGTTTGTTCGATTACCCTTGGGCCAGCGAAGCCAATCAACGCATTAGGCTCAGCAATATTTAAATCACCGAGCATAGCCAGCGAGGCTGAGACACCGCCAAACACAGGGTCAGTAAGCACAGAAATATACGGCACTCCCGCCTGCTTGAGCTTTTCAAGCGCTGCGGAGGTTTTAGCCATCTGCATCAACGAGAAGAGCGCTTCCTGCATGCGCGCACCACCCGAGGCCGCAAAACACACCAGCGGGATATTCTCTTCCAGGGCCAGGGTAGCGGCGCGCACAAATTTCTCACCGACCACCGCCCCCATAGAGCCACCCATAAAGGTGAACTCAAAGGCAACGGCGATGACCGGCAAACCATCCAGTTCACCGCGCATCGCGACCAGCGCATCTTTCTCGCCAGTATCTTTTTGCGCAGCGGTCAGGCGGTCCTTGTATTTTTTAGAGTCGCGAAACTTCAACCGATCATTGGGTTCGATCTCTGCCGCGATCTCTTCACGTCCAGCTTTATCCAGGAACCAGTCCAAGCGTTTACGTGCCGTCAAGCGCAGGTGATGGTCGCACTTGGGACAGACGCTATTGTGTTTCTCAAGCTCAGGGAGATAGAGAACCGCTTCGCACTTGGGACATTTACGCCAGAGGCCGTCGGGAACGCTAGCGCGACGGTCTTTACGCTGGATACGACCCATTGAGGGTACGATCTTGTCTAACCAGCTCATATCAAAAAGGCTTCCGTTATACGTCAACGCCTGGCAAAACCAGACTCAATGAGTGTCGTTTATCTATTCAGTATAGGCGATAAAGCATCTAGCTTTAGGCATCCATCGCCGTACGCATTTCTGCTAATACACTTTTCAACTGGCCCGCAATGGTTTCCGGCGCGTCCTGGCTCTCGGCGATACGGTTAACCAAGGCACTGCCTACAATCACACCATCGGCGACTTTAGCTACCTCAGCGGCGGTCACACCGTCACGGATACCGAAACCGACACAAAGCGGCAAATCAGTCATCCCGCGCAGCGGCGCCAAGTGTTCAGCGACATCGTCTGCGTTTAAGGTAGCGGCTCCCGTCACGCCTTTCAGCGAAACATAGTATAGGTAGCCTTCACCATGGGCGCATATTGTAGCGGCACGCTCGTTAGAAGTGGTAGGCGCAACGAGAAAAATCGCTGCCAAATCACGAGATTTCAGCAGAGGACCGATCTCCTCTGCCTCTTCCGGCGGCATATCGACGATCAATACCCCGTCTACGCCCGCGCTGGCCGCCTGATCGGCAAAGCTCTCATAGCCAATGCGTTCAATAGGATTCAAATATCCCATTAGTACAACCGGCGTCGTGGTATCGGTTTGGCGGAACTCTTTGACCATCTGCATAAGGTCAACCAGTCGTGTGCCCTGCTTTAAAGCACGCTCACAGGCTTTTTGAATCACCGGGCCATCGGCCATCGGATCGGAAAACGGCACGCCCAACTCAATCACATCGGCGCCCGCATCCACCAGTGCATGCATAAAACCCACGGTGTACTGCGGGGCTGGATCACCTGCGGTGATGTAAGGGATCAAGGCCTTGCGGCCCTGCTGTTTAAGTTCACTGAAACGCTGATCAATACGGTTCATGCTCGCCCTTAAAAAAGCTGACCTTAAAATTCGATGCCATCAATCTTAGCAACGGTCATGATGTCTTTATCGCCACGCCCGGAAAGGTTAACCACGATATGCTGGTCAGGACGCATGGTCGGCGCTAATACTTTGGCATGGGCCAACGCATGGGCGGACTCAAGGGCAGGCATAATGCCTTCCATATGCGTCAGCTCGCGAAATGCTTCCAGCACTTCTTTATCGTTAGCGGCCACATAGGAGACCCGCCCCACATCTTTCCACAGCGCGTGCTCTGGGCCGACACCAGGATAATCCAGGCCGGCTGAAATGGAGTGCGTATCCGACACCTGCCCGGCTTCATCAGACATCAAGTAGGTGCGGTTACCGTGCAGGACGCCGCGCGGCGCATTGGACGCTAACGGCGCAGCGTGGCGCCCGGTTTCAACGCCATCGCCACCGGCTTCAACGCCGTACATGGCAACGTCGTCATCTTCAACGAACGGATAGAACAGGCCAAGGGCATTAGAGCCGCCGCCGACACAGGCAATCAGTGCATCGGGTAGACGGCCGATTTGCTCCAGCGACTGACGACGCGCTTCGCGCCCCACCACCGCGTTGAAATCGCGCACTAACATCGGATAAGGGTGCGGGCCTGCCACGGTACCGATGATATAGAAGGTGTTATCAACGTTGGTGACCCAGTCGCGCAGCGCTTCGTTCATGGCGTCTTTAAGGGTACGGGTGCCGGACTCTACCGGAATGACCCGTGCGCCCAACAGGCGCATACGATAGACGTTCAGTTTTTGCCGCTGAACGTCTTCAGCCCCCATATACACGTCGCACTCAAGCCCTAGGCGAGCGGCTACGGTCGCTGAGGCGACGCCATGCTGGCCCGCGCCGGTTTCTGCGATAATACGTGGCTTGCCGGTTTTTTTGGCCAGCAGTGCCTGACCAATGGTGTTGTTAACCTTGTGAGCGCCGGTGTGGTTCAGGTCTTCCCGTTTCAACCAAATCTGCGCGCCCCCAAGACTCTCCGACCAACGCTTAGCATGGTAGAGCGGTGATGGACGACCCACGTAGTGGGCAAGATCGTAATCAAACTCGGCTTGGAAGTCGGGATCATCTCGCAGACTTAAGTACGTTTGCTCCAACTCTTCCAACGCAAAGCTCAGTGTTTCTGACACAAACCGACCGCCGTAAGGGCCAAAATGACCACGGGCATCCGGCATTCGGGTCAGGTCGCTGAACTTGGTTTTAGAAACGGTCACAGAGATACCTCACAAGATCGCCAGAACAGGCAAACAATAAATGAATCAACTTAAAAACGTAGCTCGATAAAATACCCATAAGCTACACGCATCAATTACACTCAAATTAAGTGCATATAAACGTATCCGACGAACGCTAACAAGCGTCGGCGAGCGCCAAATGACGTACAAAAGCCGCCATTTTGTTGGCATCTTTACAGCCGTGGGAGGCTTCAATACCGCCTGACACATCCACTGCATAAGGCGCTACCTGACGAACAGCATCAGCAATGTTATCAGCACTCAACCCACCGGCGAGGATAACAGGTTTTGCAAGATTTGCGGGGATTCTCGACCAATCAAAAGTCTCCCCCGTGCCCCCCGGCGTTCCCGGTCGATAGGCGTCTAACAGCAGCGCCTGGGCGTGATGATAGCGCTCTACTTCATGGGCGAGATCTATCTCATCGCGCATGCGCAGCGCTTTCATCCAGGGTCGTGCAAAGCGCTGGCACTCCTCGGGCGTCTCATTGCCATGAAACTGAAGCATATCAAGATAGGGCAAGCACTGCTCGATGAGTTCAGCAGGCTGATCGACAAACAGCCCTACGCGAGTCACGAATGCGGGCACACGAGCAGAGAGCGCCGCTAGTTGCTCAACATTCACGCTACGCGCACTTTTGGGCCACATAACTAAACCCAATGCGTCCACACCCAGCGCCACGGCTCGGTCAATATCCTCAGTTCGGGTAAAGCCGCAGAATTTAATTCGAGTGCGGGCAAGCGGTGTCGTACTCATAGCGACCTCTCCTGCTCAGAGTTAAACGGCGCGTTACTCAGTGTGCGGCTGCGACGGTAGGCAATCCGCGGCGTATCGGGAAGCTCACGCTCTCCCGTCCATTCACCGGTAAACGAGAGCAGATGAGGCCCCAGCGGCTCTTTGGGCAGATCAAAACGCTCATCATAAACCGAATCCACAAAATGCAGCCCGCTGGCAGGCGCCGTCACATCGCCCTTGCGGCGATTTTGCAGCGCCAGCAGTTTGCCGATATACGCTTCATCCTGAGCCCCGCGCCCGACGCTTACCAGCGCCCCGGCAATATTGCGAATCATATGGTGTAAAAACGCATTGCCCTGAATATCGATCATTACCAGTTGGCCGTAACGTTTCACGTCGACAAAGTGCATATGCCGCCAGGGGGTTTTGGACTGACAGCCCGCAGCACGAAAACTCGAAAAATCGTGCTCACCTACCAGCGCCTGGGCTGCTCGGTGCATAGCATCGGCATCTAATGGATCACGACACCAGGTGACATTGGCCCGCTCCAGTACGGGGCGGCTAATCTGGTTCAGCAGGACGTAGCGGTAGCGCCGCCCCAGGGCGCCAAGGCGCGAATGAAAGTCGTCGCCCACGGGTTTCACCCAGCGTACGGCTATATCGCGGGGTAAATGGGTGTTGGCACCAAAGATCCAGGCTTTCTCAGAACGCTTCGCAGTGGGATCAAAATGCACGATTTGGCGCGTGGCATGCACACCCGAATCAGTGCGACCGCTGGCATGCACCTGAATAGGCTCATTGGCCACCTTGGAAAGTGCAGCCTCTAACGAAGCCTGGACAGAGGAGGCGTGCTTAAGGCGCTGAAAACCACAGTAATGAGTACCGTCGTACTCGATACCCATTACCAAACGGCCAGCAAGCGGAATTTTCTCATCGAAGTGATAGTACAGCGTCATCAAGCCACGTCATTTTGAAGATTTTGGAGGTTCACTATTATCCAGGCCTCGCGGCTTGAATGCTACCTCTTCAATTTCCCACTCCTCCTCAATTGGCCTACGCGAATGCTTTGCAGGTCTGAGAGGCTCGGCATACGTTTGGTTGGAAAACTCGACAGTGGGCTGCATGGGGGTTTCGGTGCGCAGGCCATCTTGGTGACTGAGGGCGCTGTTTAAAATCGGCGGGTGATAATCGATAAAACGATGACCAGCGTCCGCCGCCACTTCGGGCTCGCCCTCAGATGCTGGCGCAGGTTGAGCCAGCTGTAATCCGGCCAGCATCTGGCTCATAGGCAAAGAACTTGGTGGGGGTGCTAATGAGACGTTTGACTGGCTATCATCGGGAACCGCATGCAAACCCAACCGCCGCTGTCTGCCTTGCTCAGCCAACCCGGCGGCCTGGCTTTTTTCATAACTTAGCGAGTCAGCCTGCTCATGCGCGTACCCTTGCTCATCGACTAACCAATCATCTGTATTCACTGATGACGCAGGATTTATTTCATCCGCATCAGTCTTTTCTGCATTAGCCTCGGCTATATCGGACTCAGGCTCGGATGCCGACTCGTTGTGATGCGCTACGGGTGGGCTGCCCTCGGCATGCTGTTCATCAGTTCCATCACTTTTCGCGCGGATGGGGTAAGCGACTGAAATTGCTTCAGGCATAGGCGCTGCCTTAGGCGCAGCACTGGGCGAAACCGTTCTCGTCACCACTGGCTCGGCAAGCGGGACGTCTTCCCAAGTTTCTTCACGTCGCTTACGTAGCCATGCCAACAGAGCCAATAGCAGGGCAAGAGCGGTCAACGCCAGCGGCCACTGATAGCGCTCAAGCAAGGCAGCCACACCCGGGCGTTCCGTCTCGTCCATGCTGGCAACCAGTGGCGCTGGTGATGGCTGTTGAGCAGCCAAGGCATCACTAAGTGCCTGAGTCAGCGAGGCGACTTCACCCCGCAACTCATTCAGCTCGGCGCGCATTAATTCGCGCTCTTCAAGCACCTGTTGAAGCATTGCTTGGCTTAAACGCAGTTGCTCAGTCAGCTCTGCACGCGTCAACGCTTCAGGCTCGTCGGTTTCTACTTCAAGCGCTGCTGAGTCGCTCGCTACCGGCTCGCCCGCTTCTGGCTCATCCATTTCTGAACCGCCAGCGGCGAGCGCATTAGCAGGTTCATTTGCCTCATTAGCGGTCAAGGTTTGGCTGGCAGTCACTGCAACCGGGTCAACTTCGACATCGGGTAGCGACACCGCCTGCAATGAGCCGTTGCGGCGTGAACGCCAAGCTTCATTCATCGCTTTAATAGCGGCGCCTGCGTCTAGATGGGAGCGTGCGAGAATTCGTTCTGTGCCAGGTACGCGCAGCGTTTGGCTTGCGCGCATGTCATTTATATTGCCCGATGGAAAGGCCTCAGGATTGGCCTCCAGCAGCGCCACCATCATCTGCTGCACGCTGGCTTGCGAAGGCTTAAGCCGCTCTGCGACGCCCCATAACGTATCGCCACTGCCTATATAGGCACTCGGCGGTACTGTCGAGCTGGGTTGAGCTACCGCAGGTGTGGCGGCATTGCTTGCCGCTGGCGGGCTGGAGGCAGCATTGGGAGTCGGCGCTTGATTCTGGGAGTAGCCTTGGGGATCAAATAGTAAGGTTATGTCGCGAAACTGTTGCCCGCCGGGAAACTCAACGGTCAACAGCAAATCCAACCAGGGCTCCTGCATCGTTTGCTCAGAACTTAACCGCACCTGCCGCTGCCCTTGGTGCTCGACAACCTGAGCGCGGACATTGGCCGCTAACGGCGTCCACTCAAGACCTGCTGCGGCGAAATCAGACGGTTCAGCAACACTCACACGAATAGCGTCTAGCCCGTAATCGCCGCTTTCCAATAGTGGGATTGAGGCGTCTAAAGGCGCATTCAGATACGAGCTGACACTCGCTTGCCCCAGCCCAACGGCCAGCGCAAAGGGACTTACTGCACTCAACGAGAGCCATGTAATCCATGTCAGTGTTTTTTTCATGAATGTTCCCTGATCGCTTACTTACTTTTTTACTACTCATGCAAGCTTATTGTATTACGACTCTTTTATCATAACTTAACGAAATAACGCTGCTTTTCCCACTACCGTGATGGATGGCAGCGTAAAAAAACGGGAAGCTGCGAACAGCTTCCCGTTTTCGACTGGCGTACAACAACAAATAATTACTGTTCGCGCAGAATCTTCAACATACGCTTAAGCGGCTCTGCGGCGCCCCACAACAGCTGGTCACCGACGCTGAACGCTGAAAGGTATTCACCGCCCATTTGCATCTTACGCAGGCGGCCGACCGGCACTTGCAGGGTGCCAGTGGCAGCCGCGGGCGTTAGGCCAGCAATGGTGGCGTCTTTATCGTTAGGAATCAGCTTGACCCACTCGTTGTGCTTGGCGATACGATCTTCGATCTCATCCAGCGGCACATCGTGCTTTAGCTTGATGGTGAACGCCTGGCTGTGCGAACGCATCGCGCCAATACGAACACATAGGCCATCGATGGGGATCGGGTTATTATCGAGGCCAAGAATTTTATTGGTCTCAACGCTGCCCTTCCACTCTTCGCGGCTCTGGCCGTTATCTAACTTGGTATCGATCCACGGCAGCAGGCTACCCGCCAGCGGCGCGGCGAAGTTCTCGGTCGGAAAGTTACCACTGCGCATCGCAGCCGTTACTTTACGATCGATATCCAGAATCGCACTGGACGTATCCTTCAGCTCTTCACCAACGCTGTCGTGCAGTTGACCCATTTGGTTCAACAGCTCGCGCATATGCTTGGCACCCGAGCCTGAGGCCGCTTGGTAGGTCATGGAGGTCATCCACTCCACCATATCGGCTTCGAACAAACCGCCTAAGCCTATCAACATAAGGCTCACAGTGCAGTTGCCGCCGACAAACGTCTTCGCGCCCTTAGCTAGCTGGTTATCGATCACCTTGCGGTTCACCGGATCCAGCACGATTGTCGCTTCATCTTCCATACGCAGGGTGCTGGCGGCGTCAATCCAGTAGCCTTTCCAGCCTGCGTTACGCAGATCTTTGTAAACCGGCTTGGTGTAGTCACCGCCCTGGCAGGTCACGATGACATCCAGCGCTTTGAGCGCTTCAATATCAAAGGCGTCTTTAAGCGGAGGCACATCCACACCGATATCGGGGCCAGGCTGGCCAACCTGGGAGGTGGTGAAGAACACCGGCTCGATGCCGTTAAAATCACCATCTTCCAGCATGCGCTGCATTAATACAGAGCCCACCATGCCGCGCCATCCCACGAAACCGACTTTCAACATATGAAGTCCTCCTGCAAAGAATGAGTCTTGGTATTATACACAATTCTTTACGCTGATTTTTTGAAGTCAGTAGATAGGTTAAGGGCTATCCCTGCGACAAGCCTTCGAGGGGCACTGTAAACCCATCCATGGGCGCTACATTTGCCATCCATGGCAAATGACCCCCTCTACGGCTTGTCCCAGGCGCCCTTAACGCAGTCACTACTTTACTGCTTAGCAAACGCTGCCAATACCGCATCGCCCATAGCATCGGTACCGATGGTTTGCATACCTTCAGAAGCAATATCCGCAGTGCGAAGACCATCATCCAGCACACTGCCCACAGCGGCTTCAATACGCTCCGCCAGGGCATTTTCATTCAGAGAGTAGCGCAGCATCATGGCGACAGAGAGCATCATCGCTAAAGGATTCGCTACGTTCTGACCAGCGATATCCGGCGCGCTGCCGTGGCATGGCTCGTACATGCCCTGACCGCTTTCGTTAAGCGATGCAGAAGGCAGCATACCAATAGAGCCAGTGAGCATCGCGGCGGCGTCAGAAAGAATGTCGCCAAACATATTGCCGGTGACCACCACATCAAACTGCTTGGGCGCGCGCACCAATTGCATAGCGGCGTTATCCACGTACATATGGGAGAGTTCAACGTCAGGGTACTCTGGCGCCAAACGCTCCATCACTTCACGCCACAGAATGGTGACTTCTAGCACGTTAGCTTTATCGACCGAGCAGAGTTTTTTACCGCGCTTTTGGGCCATTTCAAACGCGACACGGCCAATGCGCTCGATTTCGCTTTCAGAGTAGATGTAGGTGTTAAAGCCCACCCGCTCGCCGTTACGTACTTCTATGCCACGAGGCTGGCCGAAGTAGATACCGCCCGTCAGCTCGCGAACAATCATAATATCCAGCCCAGCCACTAGCTCAGGCTTGAGACTGGAGGCGCTGGCCAACTGCGGATAGAGCATTGCCGGGCGCAGGTTGCCAAATAACCCCAGATTTTTACGCAGCCCCAGCAGCCCTTTTTCGGGACGCTTGGAAAGGTCTTCAATTTTGTCCCACTTGGGGCCACCCACAGCACCCAGCAAAATAGCACTAGCGGCTTTGGCTTTTTCAAGGGTTTCCGCGGGCAGTGGCTCGCCATGAACATCGTAAGCGGAGCCACCCACCAAGCCCTCTTCTACTTCAATATCCAAACCTGTTTCTTGGCACGCCTTCAACAAACGTGCTGCTTGGGCAGCAATCTCGGGGCCAATACCGTCACCCGGCAGCAGTAATACCTTATGAGTCATGCTGAATCCTTAGCACTTACAATGAAATAACTTAGGGGTAAGGGCAGGCCTGTGTGACGTCGACCTGCCCTTACCGCCATATAGAGGAATCGCAAAAAAAATTACGCAGACTGCCGGAATAACCAGGGACGCGCGGCCTTATGCTTCTGCTCAAAGGCACGAATGGCGTCTTCATCTTTTAGCGTCAGGCCAATATCGTCCAGCCCTTCCAGCAGGCAGTGTTTGCGGAACTCATCCACTTCAAACTCTAAAATTTCGCCGCTAGGGGTAATGACGCGCTGATGCTCCAAGTCCACATCCAACTGATAGCCTTCATTGGCATCCACCTCAGCAAACAAGCGGTCTACCACATCTTCTGGGAAGGTAATCAGCAAAATGCCGTTCTTGAACGAGTTGTTATAGAAGATATCGGCAAAGCTAGGCGCAATCACTACCTTGAAACCGAAATCTTCCAGTGCCCAAGGCGCGTGCTCGCGAGAGCTACCGCAGCCAAAGTTGCGTCGAGCAAGTAGCACTTCCGCGCCGTTGAAGCGCGGCTGGTTCAAGACAAAATCAGGGTTCAGCGGGCGCTGTGAGCAATCCTGCCCCGGCTGGCCTTCATCCAGGTAACGCAGTTCGTCGAATAAATTAACGCCGAAGCCGGTGCGCTTGATCGATTTCAAAAACTGCTTGGGGATAATCAAATCCGTGTCGACGTTGGCGCGATCTAGAGGCGCTACCACGCCTTCAAAACGTTCAAATTTTTTCATGGCTTAGGCCTCCTGTGCGTGAGTGGCGTCGTTGGCAGGCAAGCTACGAACGTCAACAAAATGACCGGCAATCGCCGCTGCTGCTGCCATGGCGGGGCTGACCAAGTGCGTGCGGCCGCCATAGCCTTGGCGTCCTTCAAAGTTGCGGTTAGAAGTAGAAGCACAGTGTTCACCGGCCCCCAACTTATCTGCGTTCATGGCCAAACACATGGAGCAGCCTGGCTCACGCCACTCAAAACCAGCCTCAATGAAGATTTTATCCAAACCTTCCGCTTCTGCTTGGCGCTTCACCAAGCCAGACCCCGGCACCACCATGGCCAGCTTGATGGAATCAGCCACTTTATTGCCCTTAGCGACTTTGGCGGCTTCACGTAAATCTTCAATACGCGAGTTGGTGCAGGAGCCAATAAAGATTTTATCCAACTTGATATCGGTGATTTTTTGGTTGGCCTGAAGCCCCATATATTCCAGCGCGCGAGTGTGGCTGCGCTGCACGGTTTCATCCAGCGCGGCTAGCGGGTCAGGCACTTGGCCAGAAATACCGGTGACCATTTCAGGACTGGTACCCCAACTCACTTGAGGCTCGATCTCTTCCGCTTTCAAGGTAACCACTTTATCGAACTGGGCGTCATCGTCAGAGACCAAATTACGCCAGTCAGCCACGGCGCCTTCCCACTGCGCGTCGGTAGGGGCAAAGGGGCGTTTGGCAAGGTAATCAATGGTGGTGTCGTCGACCGCAATCAAACCCACCCGTGCGCCTGCTTCGATGGCCATATTACATACGGTCATACGCCCTTCCATGGAAAGCGAGGCAATCGCGCTGCCGGCAAACTCAATGGCGTAGCCGGTACCACCAGCGGTGCCGATCTTGCCGATAATCGCCAACACTACATCTTTAGCGGTGACGCCCAGTCCCAGCTCGCCTTCGACGCGCACCTGCATATTCTTCATCTTTTGCGCCAGCAAACACTGGGTCGCCATGACGTGCTCGACTTCGGACGTGCCAATACCGTGGGCCAATGCACCAAAGGCACCGTGGGTAGCAGTATGGGAGTCGCCGCATACCACCGTCATGCCTGGCAGCGTGGCGCCCTGCTCGGGGCCAACCACATGCACAATCCCCTGGCGCGGGTCATTGATTTTGAACTCTTCAATGCCGTACTCAAGGCAGTTGTCGTCCAGAGTCTGTACCTGAATCAGCGATACTGGGTCTTTAATGCCACTATTGCCCTCGGCGCGCTCTTTCACCGTAGTGGGCACGTTGTGATCAGGCGTCGCCAAGTTGGCGTCCAAGCGCCATGGCTTGCGATTCGCTAAACGCAGGCCTTCAAACGCTTGGGGCGAAGTCACTTCGTGAAGCAGTTGGCGGTCGATATAGATCAACGCGGTGCCGTCATCACGCTGCTTGACCAGGTGCTGATTCCAAAGCTTGTCGTAAAGGGTTTGACCTGACATGTGGCTCTCCGGGGCGGTGCCCTGCTAGTTCGGTATGGCAGCCTCTACGTGCTGCTTATATGACGATGAACTGAGTGTTACGCGACTCGCGCATAAAAGCAATTCATGTTATTCATAGATTGGATTCCATATAGGAATAGCTGATCAGGGATACGTCGTGGATACACAAAGCTTGCAAGCCTTTATGGCCGTTGCTGATACGCAAAGTTTCTCACGCGCGGCTGAACAGCTTCATCTCACCCAACCCGCCATCAGCAAACGTATCGCCACATTGGAATCGCAGGTGGGCACACGGCTGTTTGACCGCATCGGTCGGCGGATTGCATTAACGGAAGCGGGCAGTGTATTGCTGCCCCAAGCGCGGCGTATTCTGTTTACCGTCGAAGATAGCCGACGCGCCCTGGCGAACCTTTCCGGCCAAGTCGGCGGTAAATTAACATTGGCCACCAGCCATCACATTGGCCTGCACCGCTTACCGCCGCTATTAAAGCAGTATACCCAGCGCCACCCGGAGGTCGAACTCGACCTACACTTTCTAGACTCAGAGCAGGCTTACCAAGACGTACTGGACGGCACGCTGGAAATGGCCGTGGTAACACTTGCCCCCCACCCTCACGAGCAACTTCAGGTGGTTGAGCTTTGGCGCGACCGTCTCTGTTTTGCCTGCGCCACGGATCACCCTCTCACCGCCCATGTTAACGCCCATACAAAATCCCACAAAGGAGGTTTATCGTTGTCCGCGCTTTGCGATTTCAACTGTGTAATGCCCGGCGCAAAAACGTTTACCGGTTCACTGATTGCGCAGCGCTTCACTGAAGCAGGGCTAAGGCTACCGGTGAGTATGGCGACCAACTACTTAGAGACACTAAAAATGATGTGCAGCGTAGGATTAGGCTGGAGCCTGCTGCCGGAAAAGATGATCGATAGTGAACTTGTTGAACTTGACGTCGATACTGCCCCTATTCACCGCCCGCTGGGTTATCTGGTGCATACCAACCGAACACTCTCCAATGCAGCACGTAGGATGATAGAGCAGCTTGAAACCGCCCGTCAGCCTTAAGAGTCATAAATGAAAGGCTTTATCACTTTTTACTGACACTGCTATTCAGTCATCGCCATTGCTCACTGCATTGAGCAAATGCCTCTTTCTCATTAGCTGCTTGGTCTTTATGCCAATGAGTAGTAGGCAGACCTTTGGCCAATAAACACTTGCACGATAATTTTCCACTCCTCATCGCTATCAGAAAGCCCCAAGAGAAACGCCTAGTGCCCTTCTGCTTTAAACGATAAAACAGGTGCGTAGCGCAATGCCGGTAGAAGCCACGCTCAGCCCACTTGCATCTTCAAATACCACTTCCCTAGCAAACTCAGCTGCAAATAGCGGGCCGCCGCCTTACTTTCGGCACATTGAGTAGTGGCATACCCCCACATGGTTGTTTTTCATGTCGCGACAGTGACGCTTACAGCAACACAAAAACAAGCGCCTTAATAGTGGATGGCTTCCCCTTCTTTTTGTGTAACTTATCGTAAGTTACAGCTAATTTTTAACTGAGAAATCTGACAACAAAAACGTTTCACTAGGTTAGACCACATTGGTTAAAGCCGATTTGAGAGTAACCAACGCTTTTTTACTTGTGTCGCTAAACCTAGCAACGGCGGGCATAAGGGCCGATTTCATGGGCCGTTAATGAAATTTCTCAGTTCTTATACTGACGATATTCCTCTTCAAGTTCACGTTTTATTCTAATTTTTACTCAAAGATACTCCTATATACTGGAAGTATACATTTGATTACAAACCGTTGTCATTAGCCCCCAGGGTAGGAATATCACCATGCATAACCGTCCTAGCTCCCTACTGCCAATTTGCCTGCTTGCCTGCCTAGCGACAGGCACGGCGCAAGCGCAAACGGCGACCGACGCGCAACGCGAAGCACTGGTTATTCAAGCACGCCAAGGGGCTATGGAAACATCAATCGACGGCTTAAAGACACTTTATTACCAAACACGCGATATTCGAGTTCGCGAAGATCTGGTGGCGCTGCTGGTGCGCGACGGTCGTCATCAGGAGGCACTGGCCGTATGCACCTGGTGTCAAACAGAAGATTACAGTGATTCCGAACTGGCCAATCTCGCCGGGGCCGCACGTAGTGTGGGTGAATACGATCAGGCGCTAGAACTATTTCGAGCACTCACCTATCGCGACCCGTCAAACGCCCAGGGCTGGCTAGGCCAGGCGTTAGTACATACCGATATGAACAACTATACCCTGGCGGATATATCCCTGCAGCAGTACACCCAGGTAGCTGGCACGACGACCGCTGGACTCGAAGCCAGGGGCTATCTAGCAGCACGTACCGCTAACGCCGTTCAAGAATTGGATGCCCGCCAGGCGCTGGTCACACAAGACCCCAGCAACACAGCCGAACTACAGGCGCTTTATCGTCTAGCGGTAGGTCTTGGCGCCAGCAATGCGGCACGCCGCCTCATGGATGCTAACCCATCGGTCTTCAGCGAGAGTGACCGCCTATGGCTTACCTATTATGAAGGGGTAACTGATATACGCCTGGGTATTCATACCGAACAACCCTTTCGAATCACCAGCGGCTTAGAGCAACTGAACAGCGTACTGAGCAACCAAGATGCGCCGCAGGAGCTGGTTACCCTCGCCGAATATGACAAGGTGGTAGCGCTAGCCGAATTAAGGCGCTTCTCTGAAGCGGAGGCGCTGGCCGTTAGGCTTGAAAACCAGCATGGCCAGCTGCCCAGCTACGTGACCCGTTCCAGAGCCCACGCATTAAATGGCATGGGTCGCCCCGATGAAGCTATCGTGCTCTACGAAAACCTGATTCGGCAAGACCCCAAGCAGGCGACCAACCCTGACGACCCCTTAAATGAAGGGCTTTTTTACAGCTATACCGATGCCAGACGCTTCAGTGATGCAGATGCATTATTGGATGAGTGGCTCGCGGTTGAACCAGAGCAACGTCTGGATTTCACCCGGACCCTGCGTATTGAAAACCCCAACTACCAGAAAGTCCTACTCCTCGGCGTGCTACTTGAAGCCTGGCGCGGCCGTATCGGAGAGGCTAGCGAACGCCTAGCCGCGTATCAAAGCCAAGCACCTGGGGATCCTTATTTGTGGCTAATGAAAGGAGACCTTGAGCGCCTCCGGGGCTGGCCGCGGCAAGCCGAGGAGTCTTACCAGCACGCGGCACCATTAATGCCAGAGGATAGGCAGGACTCCGTCCGTCACGGAATACTGCGGGCCCGGTTGCAGCGCGGCCAGTGGGAAGGCACCACCACCAAAATCGCTAAAGAAATTGCAGAAGCCCGGCCAAGTGCGTCTCGCGACGAAATGGCCCGGGACTGGCGTGAGCTACGCGCCCCTCAATTGAGCAGTTCGTTTGAGCGCAGTAAAGGCCAAGGAAGCGGCACCCAAGCCTCGCGGGAATGGCAGTATGAAGTCCGCCTTGACGGCCCCCGCAACGACAGCGGTTCTCGCCCTTTCGCTCAGCGTATTGGCCAATTTGGGGAGTTTCAAGATGAAAACCTATATGCGTCTTATAACATTGCGGGCTACGAATGGAACCTGCATCCGGCCACGGTAACCCTGGCGGCGGGCCATGGGTCACAGCTCAACGACGATTTTATGGCGCTTGCCGAACTTCAGTACGCTCCAACCGATCATTTGACCACCACGCTGGGCGTCGAAATCAACACCACCGGCACACCACTGCGGGCGCTGCGTGATGGCATCTATGCCGACCGCTATCGTGCCCAAATAGCCTATCGGCGCGACGAACGCGGTACCGGTGCCATCGGCGTCATGGCTACCGACTTTGACGATAGCAACCTGCGTCAATCCGTTTACGGCTACTGGAATCAAACGCTCTACCATCTGGACCGCTGGCAAATAAACGGCGAAGTTCAAGCGTCTGCGTCACGCAATGATGAGGTTGAAGCCAGTTATTTCAACCCGCGACGCGATGCCAGTTTGTCCGCTGTATTGAGCGTCAACTATGAGACTCCCATCGATTACCGCCAGTCCTTTATACAGTCGCTTACCCTTGGTTCAGGTCGCTACTGGCAGGAAGATTACGACAATGAAAACACTTGGTCGATTGGCTATCAGCATAGCTGGGAGCTACTTCCTACCGTGAACTTTGAATACGGCATTGCCCGCGAAAGAGCCGTCTACGACGGAGTACCTGAATACGACAATGTTATTTCAGCCGGCTTTGTATGGAGATTCCTATGACACTCTGGCGCGTCATTGTACTGAGTGCGGTTTTGCTGGTGATCGTCAACATTCAGCACGCCCAAGCCGCTCGTTCACCGGATGATTTCGTGGTGATCAGTTACCACGACATTGTGGATTCCAGTGTCACTCCCGACCTGGACATCTATTCGCAGACCATCACCCGCAACCGCTTAATCGAACACTTCAACCTGATGGCAGTGAGTGGTTATCATCCAGTGAGTTTGCAGCAGATTATTGATGCCAAAGCGGGGGGACAACCACTGCCGGAAAAAGCGGTACTGCTGACCTTCGATGATGGTTATCGTAGCTTTTACGACATCGTCTTTCCGCTACTCAAACTATATGGCTTCCCCGCCGTTCAAGCCGTCGTCGGCAGCTGGCTGGATGTCCCTGCGGGTGAACGGGTGCCCTACGGCGAAACCACCCTGCCCCGCGATCGCTTTCTCTCATGGGACCAGCTCAGAACCCTGGATGAATCACCGCTGGTGGAAATTGCCTCTCACACCTACAACCTTCATTACGGTGCTATCGGCAACCCCATGGGCAACGAACAGCCTGCTGCTGTGACCAGCATTTGGAATCCGCGCAGTGGTTATGAAAGCGAAGCCGCCTATATTGAGCGGATACGCAACGATATGGCTCAAACCCAGCAGCGTTTCCAAGAGGAGTTAGGCCACACTCCGCGCATTATGGTGTGGCCCTACGGGGCTTACAGCCAGGCGACAATTAATATCGCCGCCGAATATGGCATGGACTACACGTTTAGCCTGCTCAGTGAACCCAACCAGTTAAACGACTCCTTGAGTACGGTGAACCGCTACCTTATTGACCAGGAAACCAGCCTGCAAACCATTGAGGAGATGCTTTCTAACCGCGTATGGGAGCGAGAGGACCTGCGCATTGTGCACGTTGACCTGGATTACGTTTTTGACGATGACCCGGAACAACAGGCGCAAAATCTCGATCAGTTGATTGAGCGTATTTACCGCTATGGCGTCAGTACTGTTTACCTTCAAGCCTATGCAGACCCGGATGCTGATGGCGTGGCCGATGCACTCTACTTTCCTAACCGACACTTACCGGTCAGGGCCGACCTGTTTAACCGAGTGGCCTGGCAATTAAAGAAGCGCGCCGGTGTGAAAGTCTATGCGTGGATGCCGGTGATGTCGTTTGACTTGGGGGCAGGCTACCAGTACGTCACCGATGTGAGAACCGGTAAGGAATCTCCAGACCACTACCGTCGGCTCTCGCCCTTCGTGGAAGAGAACCGTCAAGCCATTCGTGATATCTACCAAGACCTTGGCCGCTTGACCAAGTTCGATGGCCTGCTATTTCACGATGACGCCTTCTTTACCGATTTTGAAGACGCCACCCCTGAGGCCTTGGCAGCCTATGAGCGCGCTTCACTGCCCAACGATATCAACGCTATCCGTAATGACGAAAACCTGATGGCCATGTGGACCCGCTTTAAGACCGACTACCTGACCGATTTCACAGACGAGCTGGCTCAGGCGGCTAACTACTATCGTCAGGTCGACAATAAAGAGTTTACCACTTCGCGCAATATCTATGCCGTCACAGTGATGGAACCCGAAAGCCAACGCTGGTTTGCCCAAGATATTCAAAGCTTCGCCGATAGCTACGACTACGTTGCACTCATGGCCATGCCGTACATGGAAGAAGCGGAAAATCCCAATGAATGGCTAAGAAGCCTTGCACAGCGTTCGTTGGCACAGGTGAGTGCGGATCAACTGGTGTTCGAACTACAAACCAAAAATTGGAATACCCAAACGCCTATCCCCAGTAAGGAGATCGCCGAATGGGTGCGCATATTGCGTGAAGAAGGCATCAAGCACATTGGTTACTATCCGGACAATTTTATTGAAAACCATCCTGATATGAATGTGATGAGACCAGTATTTTCCATCGGACGTCGGTTTAGGGCTATCGAATGAACATACTCGACCATCTCGCAATTTTCACACTTGGCTACCCCAGCCTGATGGCGACCATATGGATATGTGGCGGTATTTACTTTCACCTGCACTGGGAGCGTAAGCAACCCTGGCCCGAAAAATTCGTCTGGGACGAAAGTGCCCCCAGCGTAACGGTTCTGCTGCCTTGCTATAACGAAGGGGCCAATGTGAAGGAAACTATTCATCACCTCTTTAGGCAGAACTACCCACACATGGATGTGATTGCCGTTAATGATGGTAGCAAGGATGACACCGCCAGTCGGCTTGATGCCTTAGCACTGGAGTACCCCAGGCTAAAAGTGCTGCATCAAGCCAACCAGGGCAAGGCCAGCGCCATGAACCATGGCTTAAGCCATGCCAAAGGAGACATCATTGTTGGGATCGATGGGGATGCCATACTCGACTATGACGCCATCGGTTATATGGTTACCCACTTCCTTAGAAGCCCAAAGGTCAGTGGCGTGACCGGCAACCCACGGGTGAGAACCCGCTCTACTGCCATTGGTAAGATACAAACGGGTGAATTCTCAGCCATTATTGGCCTAATCAAACGTGCCCAGCGCATCTACGGGATGGTATTCACCATTTCCGGTGTCATCTGCGCGTTTCGGCGTACTGCCCTGGAAGAAATCGGTGGTTGGAATACGGACATGATCACCGAAGATATCGATGTGAGCTGGCGGTTACAGCTATCAGGCGGCCATGTACGCTACGAGCCCAGAGCCATGTGCTGGGTATTAATGCCGGAAACTCTGCGCGGACTTTTCAAACAGCGACTGAGATGGGCTCAAGGAGGGGGCGAGGTTTTCCTGCGCTACTTCTCTCAGACCATTCGCTGGAAAAACCGGCGCTTCTGGCTGCTCATGGTGGAATATATCGTCAGCGTGGTTTGGTGCTACTCGGTTATCACCCTGCTAATCATCTGGCTGTCCTCTCAACTTGTTATGCCGTTGGCATGGCCTGTCACTGCCAAGCTACTGTCGTATTTTGGCAGTCTTTTGATCGCCATCAGCTTTATCCAATTCACCGTCAGTTTCTATATTGACAGCCGCTACGACAAAGAGATCTTCCGCTGCGTCTACTGGAGTATCTGGTACCCGTTCGCCTATTGGATTCTCAATATGATCACCGTCATTATCGCCTTCCCTAAAGCCATGATGCGCCAAAAGGGAAGGCACGCCACCTGGACTAGTCCGGACCGAGGGGAGCAATTCCATGAACAATAAATTAATGTCCGTCATCATCGACAACCCCTGCCAGAAAGGTTGGGGTTACCGATCCCGGGATACCTTAATCACCCTTGCCACCCTTGCACTGTGGATACTGGTGATGACTAGGATGTATATGTTTTTCATCGTGGAAGAGGCGATCCTTGATCAGCTCATTGAATCGGTCATGTTAAAAATAGTCCTGGTCGGTTTTGTCGTTACCTTCCTGACGTTTCACTGCTGGGCCGTTTACAACCGCTATCTGTATAACAATTATCTAAAACGTCAGTTGCGCTATTTCGATCCGCCTACACTCTCAATCGATTGCTATATGGATAACGATATGGAGAGCTACGTCAATAATGAGATGGCCACCGAGTTCACTATACGTGAGCACGAATTAGTCGGCACACCCAGCCAAGCAACTAACTGACACTGCCCAAGGGCTTCCATTCAGGCCTCAAAGCCTGAATGGAAATCACTACCTCCACCCGTCCTCCTGCCATGTAGCGGTGGTAATGAGCCTACGATAAACCCTCGTGAGCAGCATGAAGTAACGCCAAAGACGACCGCAAGCAACTCAATTTTCATGCTTATGCATTGCCGCATTTGTTAGTACAACAGATGGGGGCATAGAGCCTGCATCAAAAGCTACCGCGATCATTGCGGCCGCGACGCACTTAGTCGAGATTGGGCGAATTGATTTAGGCAATAATGCCGCAGTAGGAGTAAGCAACACCCTTCCCAGCTTTTCGGCAAAGCGACCATCATTGGGTCGCCCTAACAACAACGAAGGCCGCGCAAAAAACACGCTTGGCAACCCTAGCGCCTGGATATCGCGCTCCACTTCTCCTTTAACGCGATTATAAAAAACCGCAGAACTGACATTAGCGCCGTGCGCGGTGACCACTCCTAACCTGCTAACGTCTGCTGCCTTACAGGCACGGGCAAACGCAAGCACCAAACCATGATCAATATGGCGAAATGCCTTCTCACTGCCAGCTTGCTTTTTGGTTGTACCCAGTGCGACAAAGGCAACAGCACCCGCGGGTATCAAAGCTGTTGCTTGGCGTTCCAACTGCTCAAAATCAACAACATGCGTGTGGATTTTTGCAATGATGGCGTTAGGAAAATCATGCTGCAGATTTAATTCACGGCGGGTGATGAGAATGAGTTGAGCCACATCCTTGCGTTGGCTTATCTGAGTGACTAATTGCGTACCTATAGCTCCCGTCGCGCCGAGCACAATGGCAGTGTTAGACATTATCTCTCCTTTATTAAGGTTATAATCACGGACCAAGCAAAACCCACGCGACTATTTAACTCAACGCCTCGGGCCTATGACTGTGAATACCCTCCATGGAAGTGAAAAAAGCCGAGCTAGGTCCGTTCGCAAAGGCCTGCACCCGAAGAATCTACACAACCAAGGCTATGACTTTCCAGCTCTTGTAAAAACCCACCCAGCACTAGCCGTCCATGTAAAACCGAATGCTCATGGCGAGCGTTCCATCGATTTCGCAGACCCATTGGCAGTCAAAACGCTCAACGCCGCGTTATTAAACCGATACTACAATATTGTCGATTGGGACATTCCAGAGGGTGCGCTTTGTCCACCCATCCCAGGCCGCGCCGACTATATCCATTACATGGCGGACTTAATGGGGCCTG
The DNA here is from genome assembly GCF_059448525.1 of Vreelandella sp. ssv. Taxonomy (NCBI): domain Bacteria; kingdom Pseudomonadati; phylum Pseudomonadota; class Gammaproteobacteria; order Oceanospirillales; family Halomonadaceae; genus Vreelandella; species Vreelandella sp. ssv. Next base: position 2,304,301 of record NZ_CM182545.1, read on the forward strand.
GATGTGAACAGCCCAGCATCAAGCTGCTCGATATAGGGACGGGAGCCAATGGCATCTACCCGCTACTGGCCTGCCAAATTTACGGCTGGCAGTGTGTGGGTAGTGACATTAACGCTCAGTCGCTGGAGAACGTCGCTACGATTATCGCCAACAACCCCACACTCAAAGATCGCTTCACGCTGCGCACGCAGCACGATAAAAACCACATTTTTGAAGGGATCATTCAACCGGGGGAGTTCTTTGACGTCAGCGTATGCAACCCACCCTTCCATGCCTCGCTAGACGAAGCACTTAAAGGTAGCCAGCGTAAGCTCAATAACCTTGCGCGTAGTCGTGGTGAACAAAAAACAAAAACTAAATCACCCGTTCTGAATTTTGGCGGGCTGGGAGCAGAGCTTTGGTGTAAGGGGGGCGAACAGCTGTTTCTTAAAAAGCTAATAAGAGAAAGCCAAGTGTATTCAACTCAATGCCGCTGGTTTAGTAGCCTGGTTTCAAAAGCCGACAATATTAAGCCTGCCATGAAGCTAATTCGTAAGCTCGGTGTCGTTGATAGCCGGGAAATAGAGATGAAACAGGGAAATAAGGTGACAAGGGTACTGGCCTGGACATTCATCTGAGCCGTTTAGCCGCCTCTATCTGATGCTGATGTTCATAAGATCATTGCTTTCAGAGGGAGGTAAGAGAACTTGCCATCTCATCCAACTTATTGGAAAGCGCTCGGTAGGACAACTTGGGTTGATACTGGGCATCATAGATCAGCCCGTTACCATGGTTGTAATAGTCGTACCACTCATTGAGTGACGACCAACGATCGGTGAAGCCCCACATGGTGAACGAGTGCGCACCCTCTTCGATGCACGCTTCCAAGTACTGGGAATACAAATCGGCTACGGTCTGGGGGGTATCGGCATAGATCTGATACTGGTTAATGTCCAGCTCCGACAGCCGTACCTCGATACCCAGCGACTTGAAGCGGGCAATGGCCGACTTCAAGTGTGCCTTTGTCACGGACGGCGTATTGGGTCGCCAGCTCCTCTGGTACTCAGCATTCACGTCCTCGTGCATCTGCAAGCCGATGCCATGAATAGGCACGCCGGCGGTCTGCAACTCGACCACCAGGTTGAACAGGAAGTCCTGTTTGTCACCCGCCTCTTCACAACCCCACTCGTTAATGAACAGTAGTACGTCCGGATCCACTTCATGGGCTTTACGTAACGCCCGTTCAATGTAGCCACGTCCTAATGCCTGGTACCAGACGGAATCACGGAGCTGGTCTGTCCAGTCCAGAAAAGGCTCGTTGATCAAATCGAAAGAGACCATGCGGCCCTTATAGCGACCGAACAACCTCTCGATATGCTCGTCGAGGATCTCGCCTACTTCGGTAGCGGTGATGGTTCCATCGAGCCAGCCATCCCACAGCCACTGCGGGGTCGCTTCGTTCCACGCAACCGTGTGGCCATGCACCTCCATGCCGTTACGTTCGGCATAGTCGACCAGCTTATCCGACTCATAGAAGTCGTAGACCCCACGGGCAGGCTGGATGAACTGGAACTTCATGCAGTTCTCTGGGGTGATCTGGTTAAACTCATTGCCCAGAATCGTGCGGTACTGCTCATCGAACACCATCGGGTACGTGGACACCGCGGTACCGATGCGGAACTTACCGGCCTTGTCACGCAAGGTGCCCGCTGTCTTAGGCACGCTACGCACAGGCGTCTCTTCCACGGTATCGGTAGTGGTGATCTGGGTGACAAGGAACGTCGCACCCACATTCACTTCATCCAGGCTTAGATAAACCACCCCATCGGCAAACAGACACATATCCGACTGACGGGTAACTTCCACACCGTTGGTGAGGAACACAAGCTCGGTGCCCTCACGCTTGAAGGTGTAAACCACATTGGTGCCGACACTGGCAGCAGCATTTCCCGACTCGGTATTGTCAGGGTGATACATTGTCCAGTAACACCAGTCACCATTGACGATCTGGACCTTGAAGGTGCTCTGCGCGTAGTACCACTCGTCCTGCACCATCGGGATAACCCCGTGAAACAGGAAGTAGGTGGAGTTGGCGGCAGTCAGCGTAGCGGTGATATTGATCTCAAAGTCACCGGAGACCCGAAAGCGCATTGCCAGGTTGAGCGACGGATTATGTACCGCTGCGTCTTTGCTTTCAGGCAACGGCGACAGCTTACGGTCGAGGCCTTCAAACAGCACGCCATTGGATTGCACGGTGGCCCCGGGAAAACCTTCCCACAAACGTAATGCAGTATTGGTCAAAGGAATGCCTCCAAAGAAATGTACCAGTGCTTTTTCCCACGCATCGGGCTGTTGGGTTTTTAGGAACAATTACCCGACCTGCATGACGTTATTCTGCATTGATAAGATCCATTACAGTGTCTCAGTGACTATTAAAGCGGAAGCCAGACATCACAAATACTTATAAAAAAATAGGCCGGTATTCGCTGCCGTAGCTCGGGTTCAGTTTAGTCGCTTGAGAACGTCGCCACGTTTATTACTAACAACTACACACTCACCGATCGCTTCACGCTAAGCACGCAGTACGATAATAACCACATGTTTGAAGGGATCATTTCGGCGGGGGATTACCAAATCGCCTACTCTAAATTTTGGCAGGTTGTGGGGAGAAACGATAAGTCTAGCGTGTGCTTGATTAGGTAGTGCGCTGCGTATTCAAAGGTGCTGGGCAGGAGCTGATATTGGTAGCTGATCACCACCATGGTGTTTTGATCTTAGTTATAGGGTTTGAAGTTCGGCATACTGGCTACTCCTCGTCTGTTTCCTCGATCCTACCAAAACTTAGCAGTTATCGGAGTTTTACTACAGACTCAACGCAGGCAGCACCTGCGGCTGCGGAATGGAGGAGAAGCCGCAATGGAGTAGACGTCGCCGTGCCTGTGATTGTTAGGAACTGCCAATTCATCTCGTATCGAGATGATATCCGCTACGCCACCGGCAACGACTCACTGCCGCCCCAGTCGGCCCACGAACCGTCGTACAGTGATAACTGAGTATACCCGGCCAGCTCGGCCGCCAGTAAGATGATGCAGGCGGTGATGCCGGAGCCACACGAAAACACCAGTTGGTGTCCGTTGCTGGACTGAAGGGAGGGAGCGAGGTGGGCAAACGTTGACGCCAGCTGGCTGGCTGGCTTGAACCGATAGCCCTCCAGCACCTCTGTAAACGGCAGGTTGAGTGAATTGGGGATGTGGCCACCGCGCACACCAGGCCTGGGTTCTGGCGCTTGCGCCAGGAAACGTGCCTGTGATCGAGCATCGATGACCGTTACTTGCTCGTCCTCCAGGTGCTGGAAAACGTAGGAAGAATCTCGAACCAGGGTCTCGTCGAGCTTGCCAACCACGCTGCCATGCTTGGCCGCATCTGACACCGAAGCAGAAACGGTGTCCCGACCTTCGGCCAACCACTGCGGCAGGCCGCCATCCAGAACAAACACCTGTTTGAGGCCCATCGCCCGCAGAATCCACCAGGCGCGTGGTGACGAGTAGATACCCTGATCGTCGTACACCACCACCAGGCTCTCGGGCTCGATGCCCAATCTGCGGACCTCCGCCGTGAACTGCTCTTCCGTAGGGAAGGCGTGGGCTTGGGAAGCTCCGGTATCGCAAAGAGTTCCTTCCAGGTCTATTCGGAAACTTCCCGGGATCAACATCGGGCGGTCATAAATGATCGGCTCCTTGCCAACGACATTGGCCATGCTAGCGTCGATCAGTACCAAATGTTCGTTATCCAGATTCTCCTGCAGCCAGTCGGTGGTCACGAGGGGGGAAGGCATGGCGTTCTCCGGTCTAGGTCAATATGTAACAGTACACGATCGCGGACGCGCGACCAGCAAGTTGACGCGGCCCACGTCATCCGCAGCATGCTGATCGACGAACTACACTAATAGCCGACGCAGGCGAGGATTTTAGCAACCGCGCCAAACCTCGCAATCAGGCCTGATATCACTTCGGGACTACTTACCTCGCAGCCGCAATCCTCCTCATCTGAGGATATTGCAGCCCCCTAACGCAGCAATAACCGGTGTGAGGTACGAGCGTACAGCGACCGAAGGGAGCGAATTTGATTGCTTGGTTAGCCATTTTACACCCACGGACTTTCATAAATTGTCCTTCTCAGCGCCCTCGCGGCAAACAGAGCCATTTCTTCCAGCTCTTTTTCCGCATGTTCGGGATTTTCAAGCAACTCCTGATCGTCCCACGGGTCATTCACGTGCACCCACTTATTTCGGTACTTCCGTAGCCTATGCAAATCAGACCGAAGATCATTTGCTATGGGAGAATTATCGATTAGCTCAAAGAGGCTGCTGCGCTTCTTCCCGGCATACTCGGACCTCAGATAGGTTTCGATACCTGAAACTGCTGTCAATATTGATGCGAGGTTCGCCCCATGCACAAATGCCAGATCCGATTCTCGCACGATGAAGGAGCACCATTCCGATAAGATGACACCGCCCTTCAAAAGCTCGTCATCAAGGGACACTATGTGGTTCCAACGCTCTTCTTGGTTCATATGGCTAACGCCTTTCCGCGTGCAGCAACTTGTTAGCCTACTTTGGCAGGCAAAATACTCTCACATCAAACCACTGCAATCTCCGCGAGACCTCCACTCCGGGGAACTTTGCAGCCTCCAAGACTTCACTGAGACGGTCAGGGCCTTGTATTTTAGGAATAACGATAATCATATATTTCTCATAGGCGCTGTTGGCCGAAAACAATCTACAGAAATCCTTGAAAATACTTCCTTCGGCTTCACTATGGCTCGCCATGTCTTCGAATGAAAAAGACTTTTTCGATGCCACATCCTCTGTAAGAGAAAATCCGTTCAGCATTTTGCTGTAATACCCTCGCCCGCAGACTTTCAACTCCGCGATCATTTTGGGGGATTCACCGACAAAATCAATTGAGCCACCGGCAATTATATCTCTAACGTTCAAGTTGAGTTGCTGAACGTCAGTTGACATTAGATACAACTCACCCTGAAGCCAAAGCTCACGCACTTGATTCAACTCAAGGATGTATCCGAGCCTTTCATCAAGCTCCGAAATTCTTTCAACAAACCATTTCCCCCACTCTGTGGGCATTGGCATCACTCTTTGGAAAGGAGGCTAACGCCGCGCTCTGCGGTAAATTTGGAGCGTAGCGTAAAATTTATCCGACAACAGCGCCTTGTTATGCTCCATTCGAGCTTCTCAAGACCTGATTCATATGAGTATACGTATCTGTTATTAGGCTCGTTGTGTGAACGAGTATATCTCTTCCTGTGTCCTCACCCAGCCGCCTAACTCCAATACGCAAATCGTAAAATTCATCTGCATTACCATTCGCTACTATAAATCGCTTCACTTGCTCTCTTTGATTAGCAAGTAGAGGCTTCTCATCAGGTATGCTTTTGAAGTGTTTATAGATAGCAGTCATCACATTCAATTTTGCAAAATCATCACCTTGTTCTTCTGCAATTTCATGATAGATCGCAGATGCACTTGGAGATGCTAAAACCTCAATGTTTGTTAGAACTGTATATGGTTGTGCATTGGGTAACTGAACGTAGTTCAAAATCACCGCAAGTTGTCCACTAATATCTCCAGTATCAATAGACCAATCAGTATAATATTCAGGCTCTTTAATCCTTGCCAGGCACGGGTTTGTAACTTTAGCTATGCCCTCAACTACTGTTTTCAAACCATCATCGAAATTGGTGCGAAAATCCGCATAGAGTTTGCCTCGAGCAAACAATGGTATATCACAGTCTTCTAATACAACTGGCATAACGACAACCCGCTTCTCCTCCAGTTCTCTTAGAAATCCTGAAGAAAGCTCTTTTTTGCACCACTCGGAAGCGATAGATGCTTTTGACAAAATGACAAGCAGAGCGCTTGCACCATCCACAGCTTCTTGTACTTTATCAAAAATCGAATCACCAATACTCAGTTCCCAGCGATCCAGCCATACATTTATATTTCTATGAACTAACTGCATCGAAAGCTTATCGACGAAGTCTTTATTTTCATGTGAGTAACTAATAAAAATTGGCATTAATAATAACTCTTATTGGCTTGCTCGATATGCTCATAACACCTCAATAACCGGCGCAGCTTTGCTGCGTCCGGCGCCTGAAAGGCGCGAATTTGATTGACTTGTTAAGCATTTTGCCACTCGATATTTAGAATCGAATCTATTTCTTTATTGTACTGGGGGTCTATATGTATAGGTACATTCACGATGCCTAGTTCTTTTGCTATTGCATATCGGTGATGGCCGCCATTAAAGATGACTTCTCCAGATTCGAGCGGTTTCACTAATGGAGGTGAAATCTTTCTATTTTCTGAGAGATAAACAATTAATCGAGCTAGCTTATCGGATGACCCTACATCCCAAAGTTCACCCTCATCACGGCGACTGTATTGGCATAGTTTAGAATCAAAATCTTGTAGATTGACATAGCCTAGAAGAAAGCCTTTTGGGTAATATTCTAAAAACTCCTCGGCTTTTGTACCGTCCAATGAAAAGCGCTGGCCTTCAAAGGATAAATCCCAATTGAATTTTATAGGCGGCCAGTCAGAAGAGGGAGACCCTTCATATTTTTTAGACTCCTCTGAAATTCTCATTCGGAGTTCTTTTTCTGCCCGGTATTCATGAATATTTTCACCATTCAAGTGAGCTAGAACTTCATCCATAGACATTGGTTCGTTTGAGTCTTCTATATTCATGTGATGCTTAACGCAGCCAGCAGCGGCCGAAAAGCCGCGCAGCGGGTTTGAAAAGGGAGCGATGCTGACTGGCCTTGTTAAAGGTCACCTTTCGCAGACTCATACATTTCATTTTTAAACTTTTCCAAGACCTCGTCAGTTAAACCGTACTTAATTGCAGCAGATTTAGAAATCGGATTCAAAATGTCTTCAACTGAATTAAATAACTTAATAGCATCTTCAAGTTCATTTATCATCTTGTTTCTGCCAGCTTCGTTTATAAAATCCAAAGCACGATCAACAAAATAGGCATGAGCTAACCAGTTTCTTTTTTGCAACGCTAGTGAGAGTGTATTTTCAATATCGCTATCGAGTACACCAGTTTCTTTTATTGCACCCAGTAGGCGGCCCATAGTTTTCTTCGACAATGCGCCATCAAATCGATCAAAATCTGCTTCCCATTTCTGACGACTTTCAAACTTAGGCACGTTCTCCTTAAAAAAATCATAGAAAATAAGTAACTGAATTATTGATTGCTCAACACATTGTGCTCGATACATTGCGAGGCCAAAGTATGCGTAGACTTCTTTGCAGTGTTCAGACGTATCCATCGTGACCTTTAACGCTCGCAGCACGCGTGGCTTTGCAGTGAAGGCGAAGCCGCAACGAAAAGGCCATCGCTGTGCCTGCGATTGTTAAGGTTCATCTTAATCCCCAACTTGAGTTTCTAACGATGTACCCTGAAAGGTTTTGGTTTAATTTCAGCGGAATCTCTTCTAGCTGGTTGAACGAATCTGCTTGATCGACTTTTCTAATGAATTCAGGATTTATCACACTCTCCTCGCCATTAGTACTTTTCAGTGCGATTCGACGCGAATCAAAGCCAGCTAGTTCTATTGTGAAATTATAGGTGTAAGTAGAGTAACCATCATAAATTTCAGCGATGCCGCCAGCGAAGTCAGACAGTCGCTGTGGCGCAGTGTCAAGGGTTACGCAAAGACGGAGATTAACTTCTCCATCTGAGCCAATAGTTTCTTCTTTTGAGATGTATAAAGTGTATTTTGCAAGGTTACCTCGAATCTTGTTTGTGAAACCTAACACCTCGGGAAAGCTGCCGAAACGGAGCGCAGCAGAGTACCGGTCAGCTTCACCCACTGGTTAAGCGAGTTGCTACAAATCACACTGGGGTTCCTTTTTCACCTAGCACCCTTAAATAGTAATAGACGAAAAGGCATTTAGTGAAGTGATTCATCCTATGTAGCTCCCTGAAAGCCATGAGTATTCTCTGGCTAAAATCCAAGAAGTACATTGATTCTGATTTATGCTGCTTCATACCTTCACGCTTTGGATAATAAGTTATTTCTTGAGACACCTCATCATATTCCGCCTTGTAATGCGCCACGGAATTTCGGAGTTGATTGTCCATTACTTTTGCATCCAACGCATACCATGGTTTATCAATAAAATCTAATTTTTTACCCAATGGGAAGTCAGCAAACTTATCCAAATCCTTTGGGGCTCCGGGTACATTCTCGAATTCGTCGTGGCTATCGCGCTTAAGGAGGTTATTGAATCCCGCAACCAGAACTAGTGCTCTAGAAATTATCTCGGCAATATCTTTATACAGATCTTTTGCATCCACAAACTCGTGCGCAGACACACGATATGGAACTTGGTTGCCTTGATATTCTTTGTCAAAATCTAAAAACAATGCAGGCCTAAGCATTAGCTCAATATCAATTATTCTTGGATAAATCTCTAAGCAGTCCTCTTGAATATTTTTCAGGAACCCAGTGTTTACTATTTCCTTGATAAACCTATCGAGCTTATCCTTCTTTGCCTTCTCCAACTCCATGAGCTTTTCGGTATAAAGAGTTGTCGCATCTACGTTCTTTTCTGGTTCAGAAAACGGGAAAAACGATTTTTCAATCACATAATACAAGGCCCTGTTTTGGTCAAGCTGGGACTTGCAGGCCATGGAAGAGCCTAAAAATGAAAGTGCCTTTTTCCTAAAAAGGTTAGCCTTTCCTTTCTTGTATAGGTTGAAAATAGACTTTATTTCTTTTTCTCTTTCATATACTTCGTTTAAATAATTCACACGCAAAGAGTGCATCTGCATTTCTTTATGACCGATACGCATCCTAGCCGCCATGTATGGAGTCATTCCCATCACGTAATCACCAAAACTGACCGGAAAATCCAAATGCAAATCGACGAAATTAACACCTTTCTCGAAGTGTTCACTCTTGACCTGTTCAGCTCCGGAAACCTTGATATCTATTCCCACATTCTCAAAATCCGGAATCATTGTTATATCAATGGGAGAACCGCAAGACGCGCAACGAAAACGGAGTGGTTGGTATGCTCGATTGGACATGCCTAAACGGCAGTTTGACTTCTCGTCACAAGTCTCGCAACAAACACTTATGTTGAAATTCACGAATTACCTCTTTGCGCTTAACGCCAGCGTAACGGATCGGTTTAGAGCGCTAGCGGAAAACCAATCCCGTTGACACAATTGTTAGATTTTCTCAATAAAGACATGGTCGAGATTATCTACTCCTAAAAGCACTGAGTCCTTGTCCAATACAAGCTTAGCCATACCGTAGCTATGCCATTTTACAGCGAGTTCTTTCTCTCGAGCTTTAACCAACCGCTCAACAATGGTCTTGTGGTAAGCTGGGCTGGCTTCTAGATCGCCAGGAATTCTTACTGCTACATAAAAATTTAGCTCATGTCGATGATCATTTTCGCTATACTCAGTGTGCTGATCAGAAAGGATATAGATAAAATTTCCTTTAATTTTTACAACACCGCTTCCATTCCATATCTTTTTGTATTTGCTGAAATATTTTGTGCCTTGGAAAGCAACTTGATAGTTTGTTTTGTAGCCGTCAAGCTCAATAGGTGCTTTAGACAAAGACTCCTTTAGCAGCGTTCTCCTGTCTCCATCAGCCAAACCTTCTTCTTTAGCGTATTTATAAACAAGCGATATAATCGCTTTCTTTGAAGATGCAAAAGATCTAATTATCGAGGACGTGTATTTTGCACTTCCAAGCTCTCTTCCTGCTTTATCTCTTCTTTCTTTCACTTTTTCAGGGTCATTGTTTTCAACGAGTCGACTGAAATCGTCTATAAATTTGTTTTGTGAGGGCTTACTTCGCGAGACTAGCTTTTCCGGAAATGAAAACTCGTCTTTACCGATCTTTATTTTATTGCTGACCTTTGATTCTTTTACTGTTTTTCCATCAATCACCGGATATCCATCGCAGCCATTTATATGCGGTTTCTTTGGGAAGCAAGAAAAGTGAGGAGATATTCCTTGAGGCCCATCAATATAAATAGCTTTTGCGACGAGCCCAATAAAACAGAAGGGACACACGAAACTTTGGTACTCGACGCCATGCATCATGTAGTCATCATGAAATTCGGAGGCGGTTTTCCGTTCACCGCTATCACTTAATGCTAAATCCGACATTCATTCTCCTGAAATCTAACGCCAGCCAGCATGCGCGGCTACGGAATGGAGGCGAAGCCGCAGTGTAGTAGGCGTCGCCGTGACTGGCATTGTTAACCCATAAGTACCTCGGCGGGCTCTATGTTCTGAGATAGTATCGCTAAGACTTGGTTAAGGTATGAGTGTATTTCCACATAGTTAGCATCGGCGTGGTTCGGGCCCATTGCCGGATTGGTTTTCCCTACCTCTTCTGGCCATAGCTTTCTCGGAACTTCCGGAAGGGTTTCCTTAGCAAGATTTAGAAGCCGGTTATAATCATCTGCAAAGTGTGCATTCGGTTTCTTCTCCCTCTCTTTTGCCGAAAGCTTTTCTAATGCACGCACAGAAGCTGCAACTTGCGGCTCCAAAACTTCAGCACTTATCTCCATTGCTTTTCTCCTTTTATGGTTAACGCTTTTGTTTAGCGGCGGCCCGACAGGGGCGTCCGGTGCAGGCCGAAGGCCGGAACAAACTACAACAATTTGTTAGAGCTCTTTGCACAGTTTTCTAACTTCATACTCTGATACATTGAACACCAACGAGATTTCAAAATCTGTCATCCCTTCTTGCTTGAGCTGAAGGATTAGCCTTCTTTTCGTTTCTATCGAGCTCTTCTTATCGTAGTAATCCTGCATGACATCACCGCCGTTAGCGATGATTTCGGTGTAGTGCTGAGACGGGGTTTGGAAATATGCTGGCGTAGCTATGTTGTATGGCCTTACCCCGAAATAGCCAACCAAAGAAGCTACTAGCCTCAACAGGCACAACGTAAACACTGTTTCGTTAAAAGGACGCTCACTCAAAGAGCCAAGCGCCCTTTCGCTCCAATAGCACAATTGCTCCTTGTGCTTTGTGCTCGTTTCGATTTCCGAGACTCTATGGATCACCTTTTTGATTGCTTTTCGATACCAATCTTTCCGTGATTTTTCGGAATGAACCTGCCCTGCAATATGGAATGCCTTATCCCCTATGAAGGATCGGATAGTGGTTTCAAAGAGCATTTCATAACCTGGATCCACAACTTGCCTCTTTTTCTCTCTAACAGTTTATTAGTGCGCATGCGCGCTTTTCTGGAAGGCCCAACCCTGCCAAAAACTACCAACCAATTGATAGCATTGATAAATCACCAATCCCCATACAAAAGCTCGCTAGAAAAATGCGCATGCGGGTAATCTTTCTAAGTCATCTTTACTAATTGCACATAAACATACAATTGAATTTATCAACTAATTGTTATTTAAAAGCTTTATTAATACACAGCTGCAAATTTGAGCACTTACCCCGCCAGCGATATGGAAAAACGCGCATTGCAGATTAAGAATACCTTATTATACTGACTTTATATACAGTAATTGAGAAAGTTTGCCCAAATGGCCAGTAGCCCTTTCCTAAATGAGGTTCGCACGTCTATTCGCGTCCGTGGGATGAGCATTCGGACTGAGAAAACATACATTTACTGGATTCGCTTTTTTATTCGATACAACCATTGCCGTCATCCAACTGAAATGGGGGCAGCCGAAGTTGTGGGCTTCCTCGGTCACCTGGCCACTGAACGCAATGTCGCTGTCAACACCCAACGTATAGCGTTGAACGCGCTGGCATATTTGTATAACCAATTCCTGAAACAGCCATTGGGTGATCTTGAATTCAAGCATGCCTCCAAGCCACAACGGTTGCCTGAAGTGATCATGGCGGCTGAAGTCGCTAGTATCCTCAAGGAGATGAGCGGTAGAGATAAACTAATTTTTTCGCTTCTGTACGGCTCTGGCCTTCGAATTACTGAGTGTCTGCGCTTAAGGGTAAAAGACATTGATTACTCCCGTGGATCAATAACGGTGAGAGATGGTAAAGGTGCAAAAGACAGAGTGACCATCTTTAGCCCGTCCCTTTATGAAAGCACGCGCGATATCATCAGCAATGCGTTAGCACTACAAGAACGAGACAACCAGGACAGTATTGGTCCTTCTATTCCAGGTGTTTTGGCAAAAAAATACCCTTCTGCTTACCGGCAGCATGCATGGATGTATTTATTTCCATCTAGCAGCATTTCTCGCCATCCCGTTACTGGCGTAATGTGTCGCCACCATTTGCATGATTCTGTACCCAGGAAGGCGTTAAAAAAAGCCGTGGCGGCTGCAAAATTGACTAATAAGCGGATCTCTTGCCATACATTTCGTCATAGCTTTGCTACCGAGCTACTTAGAAACGGCAGGGATATTCGAACGGTTCAAGAGTTACTTGGGCATTCTGATGTATCTAGCACACAGATTTATACCCATGTGCTTGGACAACATTTTGCGGGCTTAACAAGCCCTCTGGATGCTATAACTTAGTTACTAAGCATTTACTCTAACCACGCTACCGCCATGGCACACTTGGGTTACGTTAAAACGCTCCAGTTGCGACCGTGTGTGACTTATTAACCATACCTTATTGATAAATTTGGCTTAGGTCACGTGCCAATGCAATAAAGAGTTGCTTTTTGGGGCCGACAGTTGGTTGCATTGGCCTAGTACCGCTGCGCGGTACTTTCGCGGGTGCCTCGCTTCGCTCGTTACCACGCGCTACGGAATGTGGCTATGCAGGGGATAGTGCCAATTTTCGTCGCACATTCATGATCCTCTTGCTTCATAAGTCGTTGCCACTGGCCTTCCTCCGCAAATCCGATTAGCCTGCTAATTCACTATTAAGGGTTTGGCATGCAAGAGACGACTCCTCGGCAGCGCTTGGCGGGCGTGCTGATTCTGTTTGGTTTGATCGCGCAAATTATTGGTTTTACCGGCTGGTTGAGCACTGCGCATGCGGTGAGCTATTTGCTGTGGGCGGCAGTTGTGTTGCTGTGGCGGGATATTCCCAAGCGTTCGCGGATTCAGGCGGGCGTATTGATTGCGCTGGGTGCGGGCATGCTGCTGGTGGCGCGGTTTGTGTATGGGGCTGAGGTAGATTGGCCCGCAATGTTGCAGGGCAATGCTTTTGTGGCGGCGATGCTGGTGGGCGTTAGCTTTATTTCGCTGATTGGTAAGCAAGGCACTAAGGGCGCGTCGGGTAAGCGGGTTACCGGCGCCAGCGGCGTGATGAGTACCTGGCTGGGGGTTCACTTTCTGGGCACGATTTTGAATCTCTCTACCGTGTTTATGGTGGGTGATAAACTGGCCCGGCGGGGGCCGCTGACGACGCCGCAACTGTTAGCGCTCAACCGCGGGCTTTCCAGCGCGGCACTGTGGTCACCGTTTTTTGCTTCCATGGGTGTGGTGATCGCACTGGTGCCGGAGGTTGAGTATGCACAAATCGCCGTGGTGGGTTTTCCCATGGCGATGCTGTCGGGGCTGTTAACCACGCTGGAATTACGTCGTCGGTTTGATCTTTCCGAGGTAGATGGCTTTTCACTAGCCCCGCGCAGCCTACTTATGCCGGTGGGTATGGCCTTGCTGGTAATGTTGTTTCACTTTTGGCTCACCCCTACCCTCACCATTGTCAGCATTATCACTTTTCTACTGCCTAGCGTTGCCGTGCTGAGTAACTTGCACCATGGGCCCCGCTTTACCCTACGGCGAATCCGTCAACACACCACGACGCGCTTACCCGCCATGCGTGGGGAGATTTCACTGTTTTTAGCCGCAGGACTTTTGACGATTGGCCTTTCGACGCTGGTCACGGCTGCCGCAGGCAGCGACTGGACACTATTCACTCGCTTTGGCACCCCGCAGGCGATGATCAGCTTCGCGGCCATTACGTTGAGTGCGCTGGCGGGCCTGCACCCGATTATTGGCGTGTCGGTGCTGGCGTCGATCCTTAATTTGCAGGGTGGCGAACAGACCGTGTTTGCGTTTGTGGCGTTAACGTCGTGGGCGGTGGGCACCAGCGTGGGGCCACTTTCGGGGATCAACCTTTCATTGCAGGGGCGTTATGGAGTAAGCGGTTACCGGATGATGAAAAACAATCTGCTCTATGCAGCGATAATGAGCCTGCTTTCGCTGGGTGCGATCGCAGGCGTCAGTTATCTGGCAGGTTAAACCGCCTGGGCAGTGCTCTGGTTAAGCTCAGGTCTCGACAATCTTGTTGGGGAACCGGTAGAAGTAGCGATGGCCGCACTGATGGCAAGGTTCCAGGCGTGCAACGGTGGGTAGCATTACCTGTGCATCGCAATGGGTGCAGGCCATTAAACCGGGCGCGGCCATTTCGCCTTCGCAGTAGTCGGCGCGGGCGGCTTCCAGGTCTTCCTCAAAGCGTTCGCGCTCCACCACACTACGGTCGGCAATCGAAAGCAGCGATTCCGCTACGCGACGGGAAAGCCCGTCAATGTCGATACCTAGCCAACTGGCAACCTGTTTACCAGTATCCGCCATGAAGTAGCGCATATCTTTAAGGTCGCGCTCTACCCAGGCGCGCAGCAACGCTAGCTCGTCTTTGGTGTACTCTTCCAGCTCCGATTCAAACTCGACCGCTTCGTCCAGATCCTTCTGCAAATTCTCCCAGGTGAGCTCATTTGCACCCCCCTGCATCCGCTCCAACAATCGTTCGTAACCTTCGCGTAAGCGGTTGTCATTCTGTTGTTCACTCATGGTGCCTCTCCTTTTGTCGACGCATGCGGTTTCCTATCATCGGCTTACCGTTCAAGGATACACCTGCATAGGATACAATCGACCTTACTTATCTGACAGATCTCATCTCACATTCACTTTGCGCCCCTTTTGGGCGAATACGCCAAGGCATTAATAAACCGATGGACGCACACTACAGCCCTCGTGATATCGAACGCGACGCCCAACAGTATTGGGACAAACATCAGTGCTTCAAAGCCGTAGAGGACGCGAACCGCGAGAAGTACTACTGCCTCTCCATGTTCCCCTACCCCAGCGGTAAGCTGCATATGGGCCATGTGCGTAATTATACTATCGGCGACGTGGTGTCGCGTTACCAGCGTATGCAGGGCAAAAATGTCATGCAGCCCATGGGATGGGATGCCTTCGGTATGCCCGCGGAAAACGCCGCCATTCAGAACCAGGTACCGCCCGCCAAGTGGACCTATCAAAACATCGACTACATGCGCAATCAGTTGAAGGCGCTTGGTTTTGCCTACGACTGGAGCCGTGAGTTCGCCACCTGTGACACCAGCTACTACCGCTGGGAGCAGTGGTTCTTCACCAAGCTAGTCGAAAAAGGCCTGGTGTATAAGAAGATGTCGACGGTCAACTGGGACCCGGTGGATCAAACCGTTCTCGCCAATGAGCAGGTTATCGACGGCCGCGGCTGGCGCTCAGGTGCGCTGGTTGAACGCAAAGAGATCCCACTGTGGTTCTTGAAAATTACCGACTACGCCGATGAACTGCTGGCTGACCTGGATAAGGTTGAGTGGCCAGAGCAGGTCAAAACCATGCAGCGCAACTGGATTGGCAAATCCCGCGGCGTTGAGCTCACTTTTGATATCAAGGCAAAAGACGGCAACACCTGCGACCCGCTGGCAGTGTACACAACGCGCCCGGATACGCTGCTAGGCGTGACCTATGTCGCGGTTGCCGCTGGCCACCCGCTAGCCAAGCAGGCGGCTGAGCAGAACAGTGAGCTGGCAGCCTTCTGCGATGAGTGCGCCAAAGGCGGCACCTCAGAAGCGGAAATGGCCACCAAAGAGAAAAAAGGCATGCTCACTGGCCATAAGGCGGTTCATCCGCTGACGGGCGATGAAGTGCCGGTTTACGTGGCTAATTTCGTGCTGATGGAGTTTGGTACTGGCGCGGTGATGGCAGTTCCCGGCCATGACCAACGTGACTGGGAGTTTGCCACCAAGTACGGCATTGCGATCAAACCGGTCATTGCCGATGAAAGCGGCCAACCCGCCGACGTTTCTGAAGCGGCTTACGCTGAATACGGCACGGTGGTCAACTCCGGTGAATTCGATGGACTGGGCTTTGAACAGGCCTTTGATGCCATCGCTGCCAAATTGGCCGAGCTTGGCCGTGGTGAGGTGAAAACCAACTACCGCCTGCGCGACTGGGGCGTTGCCCGCCAGCGCTATTGGGGCGCGCCGATTCCGGTCAAATATGGCCCGGAAGGCCAAACTGTTCCGCTCACCGATGACGAACTGCCGGTCTCGCTGCCGATGGAAGTCACCGTCGACGCCTCTGGCTCGCCGTTGAAGAAGATGCCGGCGTTCTCTGACCTGGGCGATGGTTGGACGCGCGAAACCGACACCTTCGACACCTTTATGGAGTCGTCTTGGTATTACGCGCGCTTCTGCTGTGCCGATAACACTGAAGCCATGCTTGATGAGCGCGCCAACTATTGGCTGCCAGTCGATCTCTATATTGGTGGTATCGAGCACGCCATTCTCCACCTCCTGTATGCCCGTTTCTTCCACAAACTGATGCGTGACTTCGGCTTGGTTGATTCCGATGAGCCGTTCCAGCAGCTGCTGACCCAAGGCATGGTCATCGCCGAAACCTTCTACCGCCCTGCCGATAACGGCGGCAAGCAGTGGTTTAACCCGGCCGATGTGGAAGTGAAACGCGACGAAAAGGGCCGGCCGCTTAGCGCTATTTTGATGAGCGATGGCGATCCGGTCGAGATGGGCGGCATCGAGAAGATGTCCAAATCGAAAAACAACGGCGTTGACCCGCAGTCGATGATCGACAAGTTCGGTGCCGACACCGTGCGCCTGTTTATGATGTTTGCCGCACCGCCCGAGCAGTCGTTGGAGTGGTCGGATTCCGGCGTTGAGGGTGCCCACCGCTTCCTGAAGCGTCTATGGCGCCAGGTGAATGAGCACTTGGCAGCTGGCACGCCAGGAACGCTAGACATTGACGCGCTCAACGATGACCAAAAGGCTCTTCGGCGTAAAACCCACGAGACCATCAAAAAAGCCAGTGACGACATTGGCCGCCGCACTACCTTCAATACCGCAATCGCAGCAGTGATGGAACTTTCCAATGCAATCGGTAAGTTCGAGGACACTTCAGAACTGGGCTTAGCCGTTAGCCGTGAAGCGTTGGAAGCCGGCGTATTGCTGCTCTCGCCGATTACACCGCATATGTGCCATAGCTTGTGGGAAGCATTCGGCCATACAGGCCCGGCTATTGAAGCGACTTGGCCTACCTTGGATGAAACAGCGCTTACCCGCGATAGCATCGAGCTGGTGGTGCAAGTCAACGGTAAACTGCGCGCGCGCCTTGAAGTGCCCGCAAGCGCTGATAAGGTATCTATCGAAAAACTCGCCATGGAGCACGAAAACGTTCAGCGCTATCTTGAAGGTAACACCGTGCGTAAAGTGATCGTGGTGCCCGGCAAATTGGTCAACATCGTGGTGAGCGGATGAACCGACGCACATTTTTAACCGCCAGCATCGCCGCCTCAGCGGCGGTGCTACTCAGCGCCTGCGGTTTTCAGCTACGTGGCACTGATTCACTGCCGACGCTGCCCACGCTTTCCCTAGAGGGCGACACTAACAGTGCCGTGGCTCAACAGGTCGCTTTGCGCCTTCAACAGCTGGGTACTCAGGTAACGACAGATGCCCCATGGCGGGTCACTCTGGGTACGCCCGCGTTAATTGAGCGGCGATTGGGAGGCGATGGCCGTGGAAGTCGCGAACACGAGCTAACGCTAAGCACGACGCTTTCGGTTCAAGAGCGGGCCTCCAATGCCTATCACATCAATCACGCGACCGTATCGACGAGCACGCGTATTCGCGTTAGCGATGACGACCTACTCAACCGTGAAACGCTGATGACGGAGGCCAAGCAAACGCTTTCACGTCAGCTATCGCAGCGAATCATCGAACGGCTTGCTTACCTTGAGGGCATGCAGTGAAGGTATTTGCTGATCAGCTACCCGCTGCGTTGGCAAAAAAGCTTCCCCGCGTGGTCATCGTGGCGGGGGATGAGCCCTTACAGCATCGCGACGCCTGCGATGCTGTAAGGAGAGCAGCTCGCCAAGCAGGCGTTGAAGAGCGTGAAGTACTCGATGTAGAGCCCAACTTTGCTTGGGGCCGGTTGATGGAAATGTCCAGCAACCTCTCGTTGTTTGCGACCAGTAAGCTAATGGAACTGCGTTTGGGGAATCAAAAGCTAGGGCAAGAAGGCAGCAAAGCGCTAGCGCAGTATGCTGAAACTCTGGATAACAGTGATGACATCTTGCTTATCAGCATGGGCAAATTAGATGCCAAGCAGCAGAAAAGTGCCTGGTTCAAAACGCTGGATAAGCAAGGGTTATTCGTACCAGTCTGGCCCGTCGATGTTTCACGGTTAGGTTACTGGCTGCGAGATCGCGCGTCACTCCACGGCTTACAAATTGATCTTGATGCAGCTCGCCTGTTGGGTGAGCGAACCGAGGGCAACCTGCTGGCCGCCGACCAGGAACTGCAGAAACTTGCGTTGATTCACCCTCAGGGCACGCGCTTGAACGTCGAGAGCATTGCACAAGGCGTTGAAGACAGCACACGTTTCGATGTTTTTAATTTGGCCGATGCCTGCCTAAAAGGAGAACCTAGCCGCGCATCGCGTATCGTCACTGGCTTGCGTAGTGAAGGGGTCGAGGCGCCCATCGTACTTTGGGCACTTACCCGGGAGCTGCGCACCCTGCTCTCGCTGCATCAACATCTGGATCAAGGGCAAAGCTTTGAGCATGCCTGCAAAAGCCAAAAGCCAATGATTTTTGATAAACGACGCCCAGCCTACCAAAAAGCGATTGGGCGTCTGCCAATGAAGCGTCTGCATAAATTGCTGTTAATGGCACAAAGACTCGATTTAGCCGTTAAAGGGGCCGCAACGGTGCCTCTTTGGCCTGGCTTACATGACCTCGCCATGACCATGGCTGGAGGCCGGGGGTTACTTTCTGAAACTGCCTGGACCTATCGCATTAGTGCAAATAATTAGTACTTTGCACATTAGACTTAAAAATTGGACCATTTGTTTCTATACTCTTGATTCGTGACCAAATAGTTCAAGCTACACAAATGCTTGTCCCTCTCAGACCAGTCTATAAGGAAGAAGACGATGAAAACATTGCGTGCATACCTCTCCACCCTGCTGATTGCGGCACTTGTTATTACCAGCCTGCCCGTTGCAGCGGCTCCCGCTGCGCCTCAATCCATTGATTTAGTCTCTACCCAATCTGTTTTGTCAGCTGATCGTGCTGGCGCTGACCGTGAGCGCATTAACGAGATCCTGGCCCGCGCCGACGTGCAGGATCAACTGCTAAAACAGGGTGTTGATCTGGACGAAGTCGATGCCCGCGTTGCTGCCTTAAGCGATACTGAAGCAAAGCAAATGGCTGACCAGCTCGAGATGATGCCTGCCGGTGCCGGTGGTGGCGTAATCGGTGCACTCTTTGCCGTCTTCATTATTCTGCTGATTACCGATATTCTCGGCCTGACCGACGTTTATCCGTTTACGCGCTGATACCCAGCTGATGACCACTCATTTTTGGAATAATACGTTTTTGAATAACATGCTTTCTAACGCCCGCTTCGCGGGCGTTTTTATTATGCTGCTAGTGCTGAGTGGCTGCGCACGAAATCCGGTACTGCTACAAAGTACCTATCAAGCGCTTCCGCCCCACGCCGAAATCACAAGCGTCCCATTTTACGCCCAAACGGAGTTTCAGTGCGGCCCTGCCACGCTGGCGATGGTTCTTAACCATCAAGGCGTCGATACAGATGTTGAGCAATTGATTCCACAAGTGTTCTTACCTGAGCGGGATGGCAGCGTACAGCCAGAAATGCTAGCGACCGTGCGACGCTATGATCAACTCGCTTATCCCATTCGAGGCACCATGGATGCTCTGTTAGGTCATTTGGCAGCAGGCGATCCGGTGGTGGTGATGCAGAATTTATCGCTTCCCATTTACCCGATGTGGCATTACGCGGTGGCCATTGGCTATGATCTTCCCAGTGAGACGCTTATTCTGCGCAGCGGCGAGATTGAACGCCATACGATGTCGTTTAGCCGTTTCGATGCCACCTGGGCGCGCACTGAACGCTGGGGATTTGTCGTTGCCGAACCCGGCACACTACCTGCGGGTATAACCACCCGAAATGCCCTTGAAGCCATCAGTGCCTACGAAGAAACGAACGGCCCTAATGCGGCATTATCAAGCTGGCAAACATTTAGCGAGCACCACCCTACCAATGCTATTGGGCAATTTGCGCTAGGCAACGCGCTGTACGCTGATCAGCAGCCCGAGCAGGCACGCGATGCGTTTAAACAAGCTACCGAACTGGACAACAGCATGGGCGCCGCTTGGCTAAACCTGGGCCTTTTACAGCTACAGCTTGATGAACCGGAGGCTGCAAGAAAGGCGTTAATGCAAGCCGCATCACTAGAAGGCAGTTGGCAAGAAAAAGCGCGCTTAGCTTTAGATGATAAAAAATATCAATAAATATCAATGATTTAAATTAACTAACAATAATAACAAGTAAAAGTATGATTCCGCGATTAGTAAAGTTGTGGGATGGCAGACGCTGTAAGCAAGTGCTTAAGTTACAAAAGGATATCTTCAACGCTGTTCATTGGACTACCTAACCATAAACAGGAGAGGTGCCATGCAGAACTGCCCTTTACAACGGAAGCACTGTTATGAAATCACTTACTTTAGCAACATGCTGTCTCTTATTCGTAGCTCATCACAGAGGGACGTCATCACACTCCGCTCGTTGATTACCTCGTGATGATTTACCGCCTCCTGCATCGGCCATGCAGACGCCTAGCCGCTTTTTTCACCGTCATTCTCTGTGCAATGTCGGTTGTAATGAGCAGCTATGTATATAGTGCATGTCAAAAAGCCAGTGCCGATTACACCTCGCTGGTAAGTGATATTGTGCTGGCTCAGCAAGCCACTCCCAAGCTACGGGCGGCACTTGAAGAAGGCCGCCGCAAACCCAGCAGCGAGCATATAGAGTACATTGATTATTTTATTGCTCTGTCTAAACAGCATCTTAGTAACATCCGAAACAATATTGAGAGCCATCGCTATCTCACTACCGATGTTAAACACCTCGAGCGTGATTTCATTGAGCTTGATAACCGTCTTTCACTCTTAACTCAGCAGGCTCGAGAAGCTCAGCAACGCCCTGAGCTTCTCGACCAATTGCAGCGTGTTGCGATGGAGGTGGGCAGCTCCCAGGCGGAGCTGTATAACCAGTTACTGGATAAGGTTCACACGATTTCCATACAACAACGCAATGCCATGCAGCGGCTATCACTTGCCGTTAGCGTGCTGCTGGTATTAGTCGTCAGTGCCGCTATCACGCTTTGCATGGCGTTTGTCCATTTACATCGCCAGCGTAACTTGATGCATCAACTGATACTAACCGATGAATTAACCGGGCTTTATAATCGCCGCCATTTAGTGAAGGCAGCGTTCGCAGCACTCACCCAATCGCAGCGCGATAATACGCCTCTCAGTCTGCTGCTGTTGGATTTAGATTATTTTAAACAAATCAATGATACCTATGGGCACCCTACTGGGGATGAGGTACTGCGACAAATCAGTAAAAAGCTGCGTCAGCTCAGCCGACCATCGGATACATTAGCGCGAATAGGGGGTGAGGAGTTTTGTTTATTAATGCCCAACACTAGCACTCACGATGCGCTGCAAGCGGCAGATAGGCTGCGCCTAGAGATTGAAGGAACCAAGCTGGTAGGACTCGCCTTTCACGCCAACCCAACCATTAGCATTGGCGTAACAACAGGCGATGGCGGTTCGCTGACATTTGAGCAACTTTACTCTTTTGCTGATAAAGCGCTCTACCAAGCTAAATCGCTGGGTCGCAATCGCGTTGAAAGCGTGTTGCCACCCGCCTCTCCAACATCAGATAATGCAGAAGAGGCTTATGCCCAATCGGTTATCAGCTAAACCCTGCCGACTTTCAAAACCTCTAAAAGACCCGATTTAAGCCATTCTGTGCGGCCACACGGTAGGCTTCTGCCATTGTTGGGTAGTTAAACGTCGTATTAACAAAATACTTAAGCGTATTAGCTTCACCCTTCTGCTGCATAATCGCTTGCCCGATATGCAGAATTTCAGACGCCTGGTCACCAAAACAGTGTATCCCGAGTATCTCCAAGGTGTCTTGATGGAACAATATTTTAAGCATACCCACGGTATCGCCGGTAATTTGCGCGCGCGCGGTGTCTTTGAAGAAGGCTTTACCTACTTCGTAAGGCACTTTTGCTTCGGTTAACTCACGTTCATTTGGTCCAAACGAGCTAATCTCAGGGATGGTATAAATACCGGTGGGCACATCACTGACAAAGCGATACTCCTTATCCAGCAGCTCGTTGCATGAATTAAGGCCTTGATCGTAGGCAGCGCTCGCTAAACTTGGCCATCCAATAACGTCGCCCGCTGCATAAACATGGGATACTTCGGTACGGTAGTGCTCATCAACGCTTAACTGGCCTCGCCCGTTGGCCTTTAAACCAATATTTTCAAGGCCTAGGCTATCGGTATTACCCGTACGCCCGTTGGCCCACAAAAAGGCATCAGCGCGAATTTTCTTCCCCGACTTGAGTCGCACGATGACGCCTGATTCATCGCCTTCAACACTCTCATACTCTTCATTATGGCGGACCAACACGCCGTGCTTCCGCAAATGGTAGGAGAGCGCATCGCTGATCTCATCGTCCAAGAATGACAGTAGGCTGCCTCGGTTATTGATGAGATCAACCTTGACGCCTAATCCCGAAAATATCGACGCGTATTCACAGCCAATGACCCCTGCCCCAAAAATTACCAGGGTGCGCGGCGTGTGCGAAAGGCTCAAGATGGTATCGGAACAGTAAATACGCGGATGGCGGAAGTTAATATTCGCCGGGCGATAGGGACGCGAGCCGGTGGCAATGACAATTTTCTTGGCCACAAGCTCTTCCATGCCTTCCTGACGGTCACGTACGACCAGAGTGTGCTCATCTTTAAAACGGGCGAGACCATGGAACAGGTCGATACGATTACGCGCATAAAACGTGGTGCGCATTTCGACCTGCTTGTCGATGGTGCCTCTTGAACGTTCCATCACCTTGGGAAAAGAAAACCAACGTGGTTCACCAATATCGCGAAACATGCGGTTCGTGTTGAACGCCATGATCTGTTTGACCTGATGGCGCAACGCTTTGGAAGGAATAGTGCCCCAATGAGTACAGTTACCGCCTACCTGAGCCTGCTTCTCAATGATCGCTACCCGCTTTCCATGCTTTGCCGCATTGATTGCAGCGCTTTCGCCTGCAGGCCCCGTACCGATCACCACGACATCGTAATTGTGAACCGCCATGCTTAACTGCGTCCCCTTGCTATATTTGATCAATCATCGTGCCATTGCATACACTGCAGCCTTGTTAGCGACGTGTCGCGTCATACCCCAAATCGGCACCACGGCTTTCGTCGCTCCGGCGGCGCACACCACCACGCTTGCGGTTCTCTTCTTCACAAACCTCATCTTTGCCGCCGCAGATATCGCAGCCGTCCTTCATGCCTATTTGGTTCAAGCCGCCGCAAGAACCGGCAATTGGTTTGCGGCCCATAATGACGCCAACGGCCATCGCACCCATAATCAGTGCCATGAAACCGAATACCAGTAGCCAAATCGTCATATCAACCTCCCAGCATTAGATTGTCTTGCTTTAAATTATTGGCCTTACCTGCCGACCACAGCCGTAGCGATAAGTGCCTCACGTTTATTCATCAATACAGTGATTATACCTGAGCCAAGCCTCTCTTATCAGCGCGGTAATGCGTCATTTCACTTCACACGTGCTTATAAACAAACGGGGCCAGCCAAAAGGCCAGCCCCGCTTACAGCGACTATCGACACTACGTCGACTGTTTAACCACCGAAATCATCCAGTAGGATATTTTCTGGTTCAACGCCCATATCAAGCAGCAGCTTAATGACTGAGGCGTTCATCATCGGCGGACCACACATGTAGTACTCGCAATCTTCAGGTGCCGGATGGTCCTTAAGATAGTTTTCGTACAGCACGTTATGGATAAAGCCTGTCGGCCCTTCCCAGTTATCTTCCGGCTGTGGATCAGAAAGTGCTAAGTGCCACTCGAAGTTCGGGAACTCTTCGGCTAACTGATCATACTCTTCATTATAGAAGGTCTCACGCCAGGAGCGTGCACCGTACCAGAAGCTAATCTTGCGATCAGACTTCAAGCGCTTCAACTGATCAAAGATATGACTACGCATAGGCGCCATACCCGCACCACCACCGATAAAGATCATTTCGGCTTCAGTGTCACGAGCAAAGAACTCACCGAACGGCCCCATAACGGTAACCTTGTCGCCCTCTTTAAGGTTGAAGACGAAGGTAGACATCAGGCCAGGCGGATGATTAGTACCAGGAGGCGGTGTCGCGATACGAATGTTGAACTTGAGGATACCCTTCTCATCCGGATAGTTCGCCATCGAGTAAGCGCGAATCACTTCCTCGTTGTTCTTATGGGAAATTTTGAACATATCAAATTTTTCCCAATCACCACGATAGTCTTCCTCAATATCAAAATCAGCGAACTTGATATCGTAGGGCGGTGCAACGAGCTGTACATAACCACCTGCACGGAAGGCAACTTCTTCACCCTCAGGCAGCTTCAGGTTCAGCTCTTTGATAAAGGTGGCAACGTTGGGGTTGGCAACAACCTCGCATTCCCACTTTTTAACACCAAACACTTCTTCAGGCACTTCGACTTTCATGTCCTGTTTGACAGGTACCTGACAAGAGAGGCGCCAGCCCTCTTTCTTCTCACGCATGGTGAAGTGCGACTCTTCAGTCGGCAGAATAGAGCCACCGCCCTCTTCCACACGGCACTTACACTGAGCACAAGAACCACCGCCACCACAGGCGGAAGAGAGAAAAATACCGTTAGCAGCAAGCGTATTTAGCAGCTTGCCACCAGCCTGGGTTTTCAAAGTGTGCTCGGGATCGCCGTTGACCTCAATGGTCACGTCCCCGCTACTCACTAGCTTGCTGCGCGCTGCCAGAATGATCGCCGTTAAGCTAATAACGATGACCGTGAACATGACAACACCGAGCAAGATGACTGTTGTATCAACCATGTCGGTTTCCTATTGCTGGAGGTTTTCTATTACCCAGCGGTGTTGAACACCGCTGGGAAAAACCGGCTCCGATTAAAGCTGAATGCCTGAGAAGGACATAAAGCCCAACGACATTAGCCCCACGGTGATGAAAGTAATGCCCAGCCCTTGGAGGCCACCCGGCACATCGCTGTACTTCAGTTTTTCACGAATACCCGCCAGGGCGGCAATAGCCAGTGCCCAACCGGTGCCCGCGCCGAAGCCATATACCACGGCTTCACCAAAGTTATAGCTACGCTCTACCATGAACAGTACGCCACCAAGAATGGCGCAGTTAACAGTAATCAGCGGCAGGAATACACCCAGCGCGTTGTAGAGCGACGGCACGTACTTATCAAGGAACATCTCCATGATCTGAACGAGTGCAGCAATAACACCGATGTAGGAGAGTAGACCCAGGAACGATAGGTCAATGTTTTCAGCACCACTGATACCGGTCCATGTCAGCGCACCTTCTTGTAGCAAGTAGGTGAATACTAGGTTGTTCACCGGCACCGTAACGGTTAATACAACGATTACGGCAATACCCAGACCAATCGCTGAGGAGACTTTTTTGGATACTGCCAAAAAAGTACACATCCCCAAAAAGAAAGCCAGTGCCATGTTTTCAACAAACACCGAGGCAACAAAAAGACTCAGATAATGTTCCATGTTACACGGCCTCCTTGGGTTTGGTGTTTTCCTTCATTTTGAACTCATTATCTTCTACTTGCTCTGGGTTGACGGAGCGCATCACCCAGATCAGCAGGCCGATAATGAAGAACGCTGAAGGAGGCAATAACAGCAAGCCATTCGGAACGTACCAGCCACCATTTTGAACGGTCTGGAGGATAGTGATACCGAATACGCTACCTGCACCTAGCAGCTCACGGAAGAAACCTACCACCATGAGGACAAAGCCATAACCAAGGCCGTTGCCGATACCGTCTAAAAAAGACATGCCAGGCGTGTTTGACATCGCAAAACCCTCTGCACGTCCCATGACGATACAGTTAGTAATGATCAGACCAACAAACACCGACAGCTGTTTAGACATTTCATAGGCATAGGCTTTCAAAATCTGATCTACCACGATTACCAGAGAGGCAATAATGGTCATCTGCACGATGATACGGATCGAGGAAGGAATGTGGTTCCTGATCAGCGATACGAATAGATTAGAAAATGCCGTTACGAAAATAACCGCCAGCGCCATAACGAGCGATACGCTCATGCTGGTGGTTACCGCAAGTGCCGAACAGATCCCCAGAATTTGCAGCGCAATGGGGTTGTTCTGGAAAATCGGCGCGGTTAAAACGCCTTTTGCATTTACGTCCGCCATGATCAGGCCCCCTCAACGTCTTCGAAGTTGGTATCAGTCTCTTCGGCGTCTTCCGGCTCAGTGCCACTGCGGAATTTAGCCAAATAGGGACCGAAAGCCTCTTCGCTTAACCAGAATTGCAGCATGTTAGTCACGCCATTACTGGTAAGCGTAGCACCAGATAGCGCATCCACTTCGTATTCGCTGCTAGCACCGCCTTTGGTCAGGTGAATTTCCGGTGAGAGATCGCCCTCTTCATCGTAAATTTTCTTACCTTCCCACTGTGCTTGCCAGCGCGGATTGTTGACTTCAGCGCCAAGACCCGGCGTTTCGCTGTGCTCGTAGTAAGTGATACTGACAATGGTATTGCCGTCACCCTCTACTGCCAGGAAGCCACGCATCAGGCCCCAAAGACCTTGACCACGAATAGGTAGCACGATCTGTTCCGGGTCCTCTTCCCCGCCAATCAGGTAAACCGTGGCGTAGTTTTCGACCCGTGATAGACCTGCGATATCCTGATCACCGGAAAGCGTGCGACCTGAAGCAGGGTCACGGGCAGCTTCAAAACTGTCGTAGGTCTCGGGATCAAACTCATCGGAGTACTCACCGGTATCGAGGTCTACGACTCGCGCAGTGATTTGCTCGCCAAACACCTCTTCAACGTCCATGCCCGGCTCGTAAAGCTTGGCGACGTTCAAGATATTGGTTTTACGGTCGAGTTCCTGGTTAAGCTGCTGCATGGGTCGCAAGGCGACCGCCGCCGTCGAGACGATGACGGAGCACACGATGCACAGTGCAAACGCCACAATCAGGACTTTCTTGATGGAGTTATTACCTTGTGCCATTAGGCAGTCTCCTCGGCCGGAACGCCGGTACGCTTGACGCGGCGCTTGATGTTGGCCTGGACGAAGAAATGGTCAATCAGCGGTGCAAACAGGTTAGCAAACAGAATCGCCAACATGATGCCTTCCGGGAAAGCCGGGTTCACAACGCGAATCAAGACAGTCATTACACCAATCAGCGCCCCAAATATCAGACGGCCTTGGTTGGTCATAGACGCTGACACTGGATCAGTTGCCATGAACACCATACCAAACGCAAAACCACCGATCACCAAATGCCAGTACCACGGCATGGCGAACATCGCATTGGTATCAGAACCGATCAGATTGAACAGCGTGCTGGTAGCCACCATACCGAGGAAAACCCCCAACATGATTCGCCACGAGGCAATCCGGGTCCATAGCAGCACGGCTGCGCCGACAAAGATCGCCAGTGTTGAAACCTCGCCCACTGAACCGGGGATAAAGCCTATAAAGGCATCCCACCAGCTAAAAGTGTCCGTCAGCGCAGACATACCGTCCTGGAAGGCCAGCGAAAGCGCCGTCGCACCGGTATAGCCGTCAGCAGCTACCCATACAGAATCGCCGGAGATCTGTGCCGGATAAGCAAAGTAAAGAAATGCACGACCGGTAAGCGCAGGGTTCAGGAAGTTCTTTCCTGTACCACCAAAAATCTCTTTACCGATCACCACACCAAAGGTGATACCCAGAGCCACCTGCCAAAGCGGAATCGTTGCAGGCAGTATCAGGGCAAACAATACGGAAGTCACAAAGAAACCTTCATTGACTTCATGACCGCGCTTGATAGCAAACAGTACTTCCCAGAAACCACCGACCACAAAGGTGACCAGGTAGATAGGCAAGAAGTAAGTAGCACCAAGAACTAAGTTGGCCCACAGGCTGCTGGCATCGTGCCCAGACGCCAAGGTCATTAGAATCGCTTCACGCCAGCCACCCATTGAAGCGTAGCCTGCATCAATCGCCGTATTGGCCTGCCAGCCGGCATTCCACATGCCGAATAACATTGCCGGGAAGGTACACAGCCATACGGTAATCATGATGCGTTTAAGATCGATACCGTCACGCACGTGGGCAGTGGTTTTAGCCACGCTCGGCGGTGAGTAAAAAATGGTATCTACCGCTTCAAATAACGGATAGAACTTTTCGTACTTTCCGCCTTTGTGGAAATGCGGCTCGATATTTTGGAGTGTTTGTTGAATACCCATCATCAGGCCTCTTTCTCGATCATGGAGAGATTGTCACGCAGGATGGGGCCATATTCGTATTTGCCAGGGCAAACATACGTGCACAGCGCCAGATCCTCTTCGTCCAGCTCCAAACACCCAAGCTGCATAGCAACCTCAATGTCGCCCACGATCAGCGAACGCAGTAGCTGAGTTGGCATGATATCCAACGGCATCACAGTCTCATAGACACCTACCGGCACCATCGCCCGCTCGGAGCCATTGGTGGAGGTAGTCGGCGCATAGTTATGCAGGCCCTTGATCTTGGAAATATAAATACCCAAGACAGAGTGGCGATTAGCACCGGGAGAGAGCCAACCCATAAACGTACGCTTATTGCCTTCTTCCAGCAAACTCACTTGATTGCTGAAGCGGCCAAGGTAGGTCAACTTACCTTCAGCGGCAAAACCAGAGAATACCGAACCAGAGATAACGCGGGTGTCATCGGGTTTGATGACTTCACCGGACAGGAGTTCATCGGTACTAGCGCCGACACGCGTACGTATCAGGCGAGGATTTTCAGCACGCGGCCCACCAATGGCGACCACTCGGCTCATATCCAGCTTACCTTCCACAAACAGCTTTCCGAACGCGATCACGTCCTGATAACCGATGTGCCACACTTTTTTATGCAGTGCGACCGGAGAGAGATAATGGATATGAGTACCGACTAGACCAGCCGGATGTGGCCCAGCAAAGCTTTCGGTTTTAACACCCTCTACATCACCACCTGGAATTGAGGCGTTTTCACCCTTACACAGGAAGACGTTGCCCTCGGTCAGGCGCGCTAACACCTTGAGGCCATCTTCAAATGCCTGAGACTGCTCATTGATGATCAGTGCAGGATCAGGACTAAGCGGGTGAGTATCCACGGCGGTGACAAAAATATCGACCGGGGTGCTATCAATAGCCGGAGTACGCGAGAAAGGACGGGTACGTAATGCCGTCCAAAGTCCCGATTCTACCAGTTGGTCGACAACGACCTGACGCTCAAGCTGTGCAATAGCACTACGATCATGAGCAGCGAATTCAACCGCTTCCTCAGTTTCGTCTACTTTGATTACGACAGATAATAATCGACGCTTTTCGCCACGGTTAATTGCAAGCACTTCACCGGCAGCAGGCGCTGTATAGCGCACACCATCAATTTTCTTATCGGTGAAGAGCAATTGGCCTAGTTTGACCTTATCCCCTTCCTGAACTTCCATGGTTGGCTTCATGCCAACGTAGTCGGTACCCAGGATTGCCACATGGCGCACAGACCGCGCATCTTCAATACGCTGCTCGGGCGCTCCCGTGATGGGGAGATCCAGGCCTTTTTTGACTTCGATCATAGTCTCGCCCAGTTGTTGGATCGGATATACGAAGGTATGGGGTTCGAATGCTTATTTTCTGCTCAGCGAATTGTTGTTTTCTGCTCAGATTGTTACCAGTCCGGCCCAAGCAGCACTTGAACCACCCCGAAAAATCCATCTTATTATAAAGATAAGCGCGTCCAATGACCACATCCCTGATGATCGCCAAAAGTGCTATATACATTGGCAAAAGGCACCCTCAAGGCAAAAAAAAACGCCACCCGAAGGTGGCGTTGCATCAACATTAAAGCTGGGAGCCCTGCAGTGAGGCTGCTCCAGCGATATTCTAGCGTGGCAGTTTCAAAAAACGAACATTAGACATTTGCTGCAAAATACGCACGACTTGGCAGCTATAGCCAAATTCATTGTCATACCACACATAGATAACCGCATGATGACCATTAGCAATAGTGGCTTTAGCATCGACAATACCCGCATGGCGATTGCCTACGAAGTCAGATGACACCACTTCAGCTGAATCAACAAAGTCGATCTGCTTCTGGTAGCCAGACTCAATCGACATACGACGCAAATAATCATTTAGCGCAACAGCGTCCGTCGTTTTATCCAGGGTCAGATTAAGAATGGCCATGGAAACGTTGGGGATCGGTACGCGAATGGCGTTGCCAGTCAGCTTACCTTCAAGCTCAGGCAACGCTTTTGAAACAGCTTTAGCCGCACCTGTTTCGGTTAATACCATGTTCAACGCCGCACTACGGCCGCGACGATCACCTTTGTGATAGTTATCGATCAAATTCTGGTCGTTGGTGTATGCATGCACGGTCTCTACGTGACCATTTACCACGCCATACTGATCGTTTAGCACCTTCAATACCGGCACGATAGCGTTGGTAGTACACGATGCAGCAGAAACGATAAGGTCGTTATCGCCGATAGATTCGTGATTAATGCCGTAAACGATATTTTTGATGTCACCTTTACCCGGCGCCGTTAGCAGCGCTTTGGCAGCCCCCTTACACTTCAAGTGCTGACCCAGGCCCTCTTCATCACGCCAAATACCGGTATTATCAACGATAACGGCGTTATTAATGTCGTAGGCGGTGTAGTCGATCTCACTCGGTGAATCGGCATAAATAACCTGAATAACATTGCCATTCACGGTAAGCGTGCGCGCCTCAGCATCGACCATGATGGTGCCATCGAAGGGGCCGTGCACGGAATCACGACGCAGCAGACTGGCGCGCTTTTCAAGATCTTTAGCCACATCGCCACGCCCGCGAACCACGATAGCGCGCAACCGCAGCAAATTACCGCCACCGGCTTTCTCCACCATCACTCGTGCCAGCAAACGGCCGATACGCCCGAAACCATAAAGCACAACATCCTGTGGCTCGCCGGTGCTGGCGCCAGGCTGATAGCCATCAATAATTTCATGTAGCTCTTTGCGCAGAAAGGCCTCTACATCTCCGCCGCCTTGGCGCTTGAACATCACCCCTAATTTGCCCACATCGACATGCGCAGGACCGAGATTTAACTCGACCATCGCTTTCACGATGGGGTAGGTATCTTCGACGGAGAGCTCAGTACCCTCTATTTTCCGCACGAAACGGTGGTCTTTAAGAATACGAATGACCGACCGTTTAATAAGCGAACGTCCGAACATGGTGGCAACGACATTATTCTGACGATAGAGCTGCCCTACCAATGGGATCATCTGCTCCGCCAAGGCTTCGTTGCCTTGCCATTCTTGAAAAACGTTTTCGAGCGCTTGCTGACTCACGTGCGGCCTCATCAGGTAATGGACAATATTTGTGACACATTATCCGGGGCGAGCGCAGTCATCGCAATGAAAGGATAGTCGCACAACATGTAGGGGTATTACAGAAATGCCAATCTCACTACAAAACGCCTTTTAGACAGATTAACCCGCTACCTAAAGCCGCGGCACTCTAACTGAAACGGGTGATCGTGTATGATCTGTTTTCCGTTTCAGCGCAAAACGATATCTTGCTTATGCCGACTTTCTCACTGCTCGAACCACCCCAGCCCCAAGGGACTCGCGATACTCTCTACTGGTCATCGCCACCGGGCAGCGCGACTGCTCTGGCTATTTCGCGCGTGGCCAAGCACGCCCCGCTATTGGTGATCACCCCCAATACGGCCAGTGCACAGCGCCTGGAGCAAGACCTCTACTTTTATAGCGATGTTCCGGTACTGCCTTTCCCCGACTGGGAAACGCTGCCCTACGATAGCTTTTCGCCCCATCAAGACATTGTCTCTGCGAGACTGCGCACCCTGCGCCAGCTTCAAGATGGCGTGCGCGGTATTGTATTGGTGCCGATCAATACGCTGATGCAACGTTTACCGCCGGTGGAGTATATTGCCGGGCGGGTAATGACGCTCAAAACCGGCGAGCGATTAAATCGCGAAGCGTTCCGGGAATCACTTTCGCGGGCCGGTTATCGCGCTGTGGAAACAGTATATGAACCTGGCGAATACGCCATGCGCGGGGCGTTGATTGACCTATTTGCGATGGGCATGGACGAGCCAATCCGCATCGACCTGTTTGACGATGAAATCGATACACTGCGTCACTTCGATCCCGGCAGCCAGCGCTCAACCGATAAACTTGAGACGCTGGAGTTACTGCCCGCCCACGAATACTCGCTGAGCCGCAGCGCCATCGCCTGCTTTCGTGAGCAGTTTGAAACCCTCTTTGATGTCGATCCGCGCCAGTGCCCCCTTTATAACGATGCATTAAAGGGCATTCCCTCACCGGGCCTTGAGCACTATCTCCCGCTGTTTTTCGAGCAGACTGCCTCGCTGTTTGAGCACCTAACCGACGATACCCGGGTAGCACTCCTGCCAGGGGTTTTTGATGCCGCCGAGCAGCATTGGCAATCCATCGACGCCCGCTACGTTAACCTGGGCGTCGACCCGACCCGCCCATTGCTGCCTCCGCACCGGGCGTTTTTCCCGGTCAGTGATGTTTTTTCGGCTATAAAGGCTCGTCCGCGTATAGAGCTGACTGAGGATAGCGAGCAGCGCCATGCCCACCTGCCTGAAGCGGCACCGCTGCCTACACTCTCTATCAATGCCCGCGCTAAGCAGCCGCTTGGCGAACTGACTGCATTTTTGAAGTCTCATGCCGACACCCGAGTGCTGTTTGTCGCCGAATCAAGGGGCCGCCGCGAAGCGCTGGAAGAGATATTGGCGCCACTTAAGCTCTCGCTCTCGCATACCGACAGCTTTCATGATTTTCTCGCCAGCGATCACACCTATGCCATTACCGAAGGCTTGGTGGACAGCGGGCTATGGCTGAACACTCTTAGCGTTGCGGTGATCAGCGAGACAGAGCTGTTTGGCGATGTGGTACGTCAGAGCCGTCGGCGCGAAAAAGCCACCGATGATAACGAGCTAGCGGTACGTCACCTGTCAGAACTGCGCGAAGGCGCGCCGGTGGTTCACCAGGCGCATGGCGTTGGTCGCTATCTAGGCCTGGAAACGTTAGAGGCCGGTGGTCAGGCAAACGAGTTTTTAGCGCTCTCCTACGCCGATGGCGCCAAACTTTACGTACCTGTCGACAGCCTACACATGATCTCCCGCTACAGCGGAGCCGGTGACGAACTGGCGCCACTGCATAAGCTGGGTTCCGATCAGTGGGAAAAAGCTCGCCGCAAAGCCGCCGAGAAGATTCGCGACACGGCCGCCGAACTTTTGGATGTTTACGCGCGCAGGGAAGCTCAACAGGGCGTGGTCTACGAAGCACCAGGCGATGAGTATGTTCGCTTTGCGAGTAACTTCCCGTTTGAGGAGACTCCTGACCAGCATGCGGCCATTGAAGCAGTGATCAGCGACATGACGTCGCCGCAGCCCATGGATCGCGTGGTATGCGGTGATGTAGGTTTTGGTAAAACCGAAGTGGCAATGCGTGCGGCGTTTATCGCCGTGCAGTCAGGTCGCCAGGTAGTGGTTCTCGTGCCTACTACACTGCTGGCGCGCCAGCACTTCGAAAATTTCCGTGACCGCTTTGCCGATACCGCCGTTAATATTGGTTTGATATCTCGCTTCACCAGCGGCAAAGAGGTTACCCAAACCCTAGAGAGTATTAAAAGCGGGCAAACGGATATCGTGATCGGCACCCATAAACTGCTCTCTAAAAGCGTTGAGCTTCCCAAAATGGGACTCCTCATCATCGATGAAGAGCACCGCTTTGGGGTAGCACAGAAAGAGAAGCTCAAAACGCTGCGCGCAGAAGTCGATATTTTGACACTAACCGCGACACCTATTCCGCGTACGCTGAACATGGCGATGAGCGGCATTCGCGATTTGTCGATTATCGCCACCCCGCCCGCCCGTCGCCTATCGGTTAAAACCTTCGTTCAACAGCACGATGCCAGTATTATTAAAGAAGCTCTGCTCCGTGAGATACTGCGCGGCGGTCAGGTCTATGTGCTACACAACGAAGTCAAAACCATTGAGAACAGTGCCGAAAAAATCCGTGAGCTGATTCCTGAAGCGCGCGTGGCCGTTGCCCATGGCCAACTGCCTGAGCGCAGCCTCGAACGCATCATGTCGGACTTCTACCACCGCCGCTTTAACGTGCTGGTGTGCTCGACCATTATCGAAACTGGTATTGATGTGCCTAGCGCTAACACCATCATTATCGAACGCGCTGACAAGTTTGGCTTGGCCCAGCTTCACCAGCTGCGGGGCCGGGTTGGCCGTAGCCACCATCAGGCGTATGCCTATCTGTTAACACCACCGCCCAAATCGATGACCCGAGATGCCATCAAGCGCCTAGAGGCCATTAGCGCTTCTGATGATTTAGGCGCTGGCTTCACCCTGGCCAGTCACGACATGGAAATTCGCGGTGCAGGCGAACTACTCGGTGATGAACAGAGCGGCCAGATGGAAACTATCGGCTATACACTCTATATGGAGATGCTAGATCGTGCGGTGAAGGCCATTCGTTCGGGCAAAACACCCAATATTGATGCGCCCTTCAATACAGGAGTGGAAATTAGCCTCAATCTACCCGCGTTGATTCCAAACGATTACATTCACGATGTACAGCAACGGCTAGTGATGTATAAACGGATTGCCAATACTCAGAGCGATGGCGAACTCAGAGAGCTACAGGTTGAGCTGATCGACCGTTTCGGCCTTCTGCCTGCGCAGTTAAAAAATCTGATTCGCCAAACAAAGCTCCGCCATCGCGCAGAGCAGCTGGGCATCAGCAAGATCGAAGCAGGCGAGAGTCGTGGGCGTGTACTGTTTGATGGCTCGACTCAAGTAGATCCTTTGACCCTGGTGACACTTATCCAGACCTCTCCAAAGCACTACCGTTTGGACGGCTCTGACACCTTAAGATTTGAATTACCTATGGAAAGTGCCGATAAACGCTTCCAGCAACTCGAAAACCTACTCAGCATGCTTAATCAAAAAGTAGCGGCGGCGTGAAGCTTGGGGCAAACTTGCCAATAGCCATGCCATAGTTGACCGGCAATCGTTGGTCAACAATAGTGGCCCAACAACGCGCAACAGCAGTGAATTAACACATTAGGAACGATCATGAACATTCGCGACAGCTTTACCCTCTGGGGCCCGACTAGCTTGGCCGTACTATTAGCCGCGAGCTTGGCAAGCCCCGCTTTTGCGCAACCGGCTGCCGAACAGGCCGACAGCCAGACTCAAGAACAGGCTCTAGAGCAGGCCCAGGAACAAGCTCAGGAAGTCAGCATCGACGCCGTTGATAGCGCCGTTCAGGTTGCTGATCAAGATGAGCTGCCACGTGGTCACTTCCGCCTACCAGAAAGCGGTGATGTAATTGGCGAGCGCTACACGGTAGTGGTTGAAGATCCCAAGCAAACACTGATCGATATCGCCCGGCGCCATAACATTGGCTATGAAGAAATCCGTATGGCCAATCCCGATGTCAGCCTATGGGTGCCTGGCGCAGGTACAGAAGTAGTGATCCCTGCTCAGTACATCTTACCGCCAGCCCCACGTGAGGGCGTTGTGGTGAATCTTTCTGAGCTGCGTCTTTACTACTACCCCGCCGATAAGCCCGGCATTGTCGAAACCTACCCGGTCAGCGTAGGGCGTGAGGAGTTCGCGACACCTGTGGGCATCACACGCACCACCGTAAAAGTTAAAGACCCTGCCTGGGCACCGCCATCGTCCATGCGTCGAGAAGCCGCTGAACGCGGAGAACCTGCACCGTCCATCGTTCCAGCAGGTCCTAATAATCCCCTTGGTGAGCACGCGATTCTACTCGCGATGCCAAGCTATCTGATTCACGGCACCAACCGCCCTGATGGCGTCGGTATGCGCGTCAGCCGCGGCTGTATTCGTATGTACCCAGAAGACATCGAATCGCTCTACGAGCGCTTACCTAGCGGGACCCAGGTCAATTTGATGGACGCTCCGTTTAAAGCAGGCTGGGGCGCGGATGGCACGCTGTTTGTGCAGTCTTTCCCGCAGCTGGAAGAGAATGTAGGCGACTTTGAGCCGCTGCTAAACGCACTTGAGCGAGTCACCGAACTAACGGAAAACAATATCGAAATCGACCCAGAGCAAATAGAACGCGCCGTTGAAGCGCCAGACGGTCAATTCATTGCGCTCTACGGGCCTCAGGCACCGGTACTAGAACCCGAGCCTGTTGAGTTGATTAACGAGGTTGAGGTGAGCGCATCAACAACACCTAAAGAAGATGCATAAGTAAAATGCACTAACAAAAAACCCCGCCGAGGCGGGGTTTTTTGCGTAGCTAGTGACAAGAACCGCTTGCCTAACGTATTCACTTACTACGTACAACTAACTACATCTTTCATCCAACAACTATTGAGAGAGTCTGTTGACTCCCTCAACAGCCCAAGCAGAATTACTTCTGCATGGAACGCTGGAACATACGGTTCATTTCTTCACGGTTCTGCTCAGACATCTGCAGAGCAGCCTGCGCATCGCGCTGGGCTTGGTTTGCAGTGTTCATAGCTTGTGAAGCCATGCTGCGTGCTTCTGCAGCGTCAGCTTGTGCAGATTCTGCAGTCATGCGAACTTCTTCCAGAGCGCTGGTAGAAGCACAACCTGCAAGAATTGCCAGAGAAGCGGCAGCAGCAGTCATCTTCAGAGTAGTTTTCAGAGTCATAGTGTTCTCCTTGAGTCGTCCTTGGGTACTACATTAAGGGTATGACAAAAGTAAGTCTACGCACTTTACTGCTGTGCTTAGCTTAAATTTGTCTACCTGCGGTGCAGGTTCTTTACAATGACTTGTGCTGCGAAGCACGCAAGTCAAACGCTGTTTTATAATAGACTACAGCGGTTGTCTATAGCCACTTTTTAAAAACCTCGAACTTCCTTCAACGGCAATAGCTTAACGGATCACTACACGGGTGCCAACACCCACTAGCTCTTCCAGGCGATCAATTTGCTCGTTGGTAACGGCAATACACCCTTGGGTCCAATGATAGCGACCATGAATATTAGGGTCTGCGCTACCTAACCCATGAATCCCAATCGCACCACCTAAGACTGTATTTTGTGGCGGATGACCGTTACGTCGGTAGAAATCGAAGTAATCCTCATAATCAGTTTGGGAATAAATCCCTCTTTCCAACGCCATGCGAGCATGGGCAGGCGTTGGGAAATCAATTCCCATGAACGTACGCCACTGGCTTTCGTAATTAAAACGGTTAATACGAAATTCGCCCATTGGCGTTACGTTATCACCACGAACACGCTGAGTTTTAGCGCCTGCGCGCCCTAATGAAATAGGTGAAAAGCGTTCTAACAGCGCATTGCCCCGGAATACGCTGAGCGTCGCCTCTTGATCCTCAATCAGCACCCATACCTCGTTAGTATGGCGCGGCAAATGGGCACGCGTCAGCATTGTCTCAATAAGGTCAGAGGGAGCAGCCTGACTTGACCCTGTGACGGCAGCACTGGCCACCGCTGGCAAGCTCAGAACCAGAGCTAGAAATCGACGGCGATTAACTAAAAACATGGCAGCTCTCGAAACAAATTAGCCTGTGGTTGACCGACTAGACGCATATGGTGGCTGTTATACCTTATTCCCGCATCCGCCGTTAGTAATTTCGTCATATACTTAATACTGGTGATACCCCTGTTGTGCAAAAACGCCCTTATTTATGCGCGTTTATAAAAACGGGTTGCTTGCAAACCTAGTGAATAGCCGAGCTACCACTCGCGGCTGGTTTCACGTAAAGCACTAATTTCACGCTTCGCAGACTGTAGATTGTCTAGCAACTGCTGACGTAAATCGGCTTGATTGCCGATCGCAATCATAGCGGGATTGTGTGCAGTGCGACGCGCCGCACCTTCATCGCTATGCAGGCACTCAAGCTGAAATGCCAGCCAATTTAGCCAACTTTCTGGCTGAGCCTTTAAGTCGCGAAGACGCTGCAATTCTGCCAAAGCCGGACCTTCGTGGGATAACAATACGCTCCAGCGGTGCTCTGACAAACGGGCATGTTCGGTAACTTCACGTAAAAGCGACTCTAAAGCCAACTCAAAGAGCGCCAAAGCGCTCTCCTCCAACGCCATCCGCCTTGCGGAGGCATGTTCATCATCCCCCGCAGGCAAGGTGGTCAGCAGCTCTGCTTGGTAAAGCAACTGATTAGTTCGTGACCGGGCTTTCACTTACGCTTGTCCTCCACGTGCCATTTACCGGCATCAAACATGGCTTTCCAGCCAGTCGCTTTACCCTCTTCGTCAGTCATGACGTACTGCTCTTTCGTCTTCCGCGAATAGCGAATTTGAGCGGGGCGACCGTCCGGATCTTCACTGGGCGCTTTGAGAATAAAGTGATACTTCTCGGGAAGCTCTTCGGCATGGGCTTTCAGCTCTTTCACCAGCGGCGGCCGCGTCTCACGGTTTTTGGGGAATTTGCTAGCGGCTAAAAACAGCCCGCTCGCGCCATCGCGAAGCACATAATGGTCATCCACCTTTTGACAAGCCAGTTCCGGCATTGGGATCGGATCCATTTTCGGCGGCGCCACGTCGCCGCTCTTCAATAGCTTTCGGGTATTTTTACACTCGCTATTGGTACAGCCAAAATACTTGCCGAAGCGACCTGATTTCAACTGCATCTCAGAGCCACACTTGTCACATTCAATGACAGGGCCATCGTAGCCTTTGATCTTGAATTTGCCGCTTTCAACTTCGTAGCCGTCACAATCAGGGCTGTTGCCACAAATATGCAGCTTACGCGTTTCGTCGATGAGGTAGTTGTCCATCGCCGTGCCACACTTTGTGCAGCGATGCTTGGCACGCAGAGCGTTGGTTTCGGCCTCTTCGCCCGCATCTTCAGCAACGGCTTCTTCGCCTGGAATCAAATCGATCGTGGTTTTACAGCGCTCTTTTGGCGGCAGGTTATAGCCACTACAGCCCAGGAAAACCCCCGTGGATGCAGTACGAATCTGCATATGACGGCCACAGCTTGGGCAGTCGATATCT
The DNA here is from genome assembly GCF_059448525.1 of Vreelandella sp. ssv. NCBI lineage: Bacteria > Pseudomonadati > Pseudomonadota > Gammaproteobacteria > Oceanospirillales > Halomonadaceae > Vreelandella > Vreelandella sp. ssv. The sequence goes on from NZ_CM182545.1 coordinate 2,343,785, forward strand.
GTCGATACCGGCTGATTAGGCCGCATACCATCTTCGCTTTCGGCCTTGGCCAATTCTTCACGAAACTCGCCGTAGAAGTCATCTAGCAAGGCCTGCCAGTTACGCTCGCCTTCGGCAACTTCATCGAGACTATCTTCCATGCGAGCGGTGAACGAGAAGTCCATCAGATCGGGGAAGGACTCTTTCAGCCGTTCCGTAACGATATCGCCTAATTTTTCGGCATAGAAGCGGCGATTTTCCAGTTTCACATAGCCACGATCTTGGATAGTGGAAATGATAGAAGCATAGGTAGAGGGACGACCAATTCCCTGCTTCTCCAGCTCTTTCACCAAGCTTGCCTCAGTGTAACGTGGCGCTGGCTTGGTAAAGTGCTGCTGAGGATCAAGCGCTTCCAGTGCCATGGAGGTGCCTTTGGGCAAATCAGGCAAGCTTTGATCTTCATTTTTGCCACTGGGCTTCATCACCCGGGTGTAACCATCAAATTTAAGCACGCGCCCTTTAGCGCGCAGCTCATACCCATCAACCTCGACGCTAAGCGTGCTCGACAGATACTCAGCGGGGGTCATTTGGCAGGCCACAAACTGGCGCCAGATAAGCTCGTAAAGGCGTTCTGCGTCCCGCTCCATGCCAGCCAGGTCGGATGCTTGACGTTCCACACTGGAGGGGCGAATCGCTTCGTGGGCCTCTTGGGCGCTCTCTTTGCTGCTATAGCGATTAGGCGCTTCAGGAAGGTAGCGCTCGCCAAACTCTTCACCGATATAACTGCGAACGCTTTCCACGGCATCTTTTGAAAGATTGGTGGAGTCGGTACGCATATAGGTGATGTAGCCCGCTTCATAAAGGCGCTGGGCCATGGTCATAGTTTTCTTGACAGAAAAACCTAACCGGCCACTAGCCGCCTGCTGAAGCGTCGAAGTAATGAAGGGCGCTGTAGGTTTGGAACTGGTGGGCTTATCCTCACGAGAAGTAATCGCCAGCTTGGCTTTTCTAAGCTGCTCAATACGCGCCAGGGTGTCTTTTTCTGACGTGGGCCGGAAGGCCTTGCCATCTTGACGCACCAGCGCAAAGCGCACCAGCTCGCCTTCGGGTGAGGCCAAATCGGCATGCACATCCCAAAACTCTTCTGGAATAAAGGCACGGATTTCACGCTCGCGCTCCACTATCAAGCGAACGGCGACGGACTGTACACGACCAGCCGAAAGGCCACGCGCTACTTTTGCCCACAGCAGCGGTGAAAGCATAAAGCCCACGACACGGTCCAGGAAACGCCTTGCTTGCTGCGCTTCAACCCGCGGTATATTAAGCGCCCCGGGCGCTTTGAAGGCATCCTGAATAGCGTTTTTGGTGATTTCGTTAAACACCACACGCTTATAGCGGCTGTCGTCACCACCGATGGTCTCGCGCAGGTGCCAGGCAATGGCTTCCCCTTCGCGATCCAAATCCGTTGCGAGGTAGACAGCGTCGGCTTTCTCAGCCAGCTTTTGTAGCTCGGCAACGACTTTCTCTTTTCCGGGCAGCACCTCGTAGCGTGCTTCCCAGCCGTTGTTCGGGTCAATCCCCATCCGCCGAATTAACTGATCTTGGCTTTTGCGTTTTTTATACTCTGCTTTCTCTTCCGCCGACATCTTGCGTGTCGCTGCGGCTTGGCGCGCGCGCTCCTTAGGATCGGAGGCTGCCTTACCTGAGCCGCTGGTCGGTAGGTCACGAATATGACCCACGCTCGACTTCACGATGAAATCGTTGCCGAGATACTTGTTAATCGTCTTCGCTTTAGCTGGCGACTCGACGATGACCAGTGACTTGCCCATAGTGCTCCACTTTCCTAATGCACGGGCTGTCTACCACGTGCCCTGAATTCGGTGCCGTATCGCCGGGATGAAACCGCCCGTTAAAAAAGATACGGATGAAAAAATGCGCCTACCCTACCCCAGCCCTGGGCTAAGCGCCAGTAGCAACCAAGTCGTAGAGAGAATCCGTAGATTTCAGGCAACCAAGGTTATGTTTCAGATAAATAGTAGCTAGACACTAGACTGCCACTGGCATTACGGCAACCCAAAAAGTATTGAGACAAACAAAGCGCCCCCACCAAATAGGCGGGGGCGCTTTGAGCTAACGTGCTGTTTTAGCGCTTACCGGGTGGCTTACCACCCCCGTTAGTGCTATCAGGTTGCGTCGTTGGCTTGGTGCTTTCTTCAGCAGTTGCAGAGGGTTTAGCTGGTTTTTCCTCTTTCATCGCTGCGGGCTTAACTGACGCCAGCGGTGCTGCTTTGGGCTTATCCAGTTCGGGTTTCGCTGTGTCTGTTTTAGTAGCCCCCTGTTGCATAGTTTCTTGAGTTGACTTGGCCGGTGCATCTGGCTTCGCTTTCTCTGACTTAGCCACTTCTGGTTTCGCTGCTTCTGGCTTAGCTTCTGTCGAATGAGCTAATTCAGGCTTAGCTGTCTCAGAATTAGCGGACTGCGGCGTGGGCTTAACATTCCTAGCTTTCGCATCTGATGGCTTTGCAGATGTCGCTGCTGATTCACTGGTCGATTTTTCACTGGCGACTTTCGGCTTGGCAGCGGTGTCAGCCTTACCGGCAGTTGGCGTGGCTGGTGTTATCGCTTTCGCCTTAGTTGGCTTTGAGTTCGCGTTGGCTTTTGGCTTGGCGATGGCTTTCTGCTTTGACGGCGTTTTTGGTTTAGCGGGCGCCGCCTTTGCACTGGGCCGCGCTAGATCAAACAGGGCTTTAATTTGATCAAAGCGCTCGGCCGCATGTTCTGTCAGCTCGCCACTGGCGGAAAACACATGTTCAAGGTGGCTGATACAGCCATCGATTTCATCGTTGCTTTGGCCTGCGAGCAAATCAGGCAGCGAGCTCAAAGCCTGGTCGCGGTCTAGCTTCAAAATAAAGAACTGCTCGCGGACTAAGCGTTTAAATTCACTCAGTTTGATGCCTGGCTCAAGCTCTGACCGAGAAGCGCGAAGACGCTTGAAGTTACGTTCGTCCGTGGCTGGCGCACCGCCCACCACATAGATAAGCGAACGCATAACCGCTTCATGGGCACCACCGTGGGCAATTTTCTCGCGCAACGCTTCCTGGCGCTCCTGGAGAAAGCGGCGATGCTCGGGCTCAGCGCCTGGGCGGCGGCGGTGCACATGGGCATCACCATAGAGACCAACGGCGGCCTGCAAAAGCGGCTGACCGTAGATTTCCATAAACATTTTTTCGGTACTGCTGTCGCGCAGATCACGCATCGCATTCAGGCTAGCAACCAGTTGATCAGAGCCCATGGTCTCAAACGCTTTAAACAGATTGTCCTGGGATACTGGATGACGATTTTTGCGTACCGCATCTGCCAAGACCGGTAATGGTACCGACAACGGATTGCGGTCAGACAGTAGCTTATAACCCAACCGAATAGGTTGCATACGGCGAATCAAGCGCGCCGCCTCGGGTGTCATGATGGCTTTTAGCCAGGGTTGTATAAAGAGCCGATACATACCCAGGTTAATTTCCGAGATACGAGCCACCGTTGCAAAGCGACGGTCATCCTCAGGTTTGTGCTTTACAGCTTGATCTAGCTCTTCAAAGTCACGAGGCATGAACTCAAGTAAGTAATCACGCTCGAATAACTCAGCGTCTTCACCCTCTTCTGCTGGTGTTACCGTGGTTTCATATAACCCTGGCGGTAACACATCGATGTAATCCATGTTCGCCGTGAACTCGGTATGCTCTTTACGCGATACGCTACCAGATACAAAAATACCCAGGTGCCCGGTAGTATCGTGCTGACAATATACGATGGTCTGTTCATGAGCGATGATGTCGTCTACATCTTCGTATAAATCACGAATCCAGCCCAGCGCCTGAGGAGGCGGAGTGATATCGTCCCCTCGTGAACAAAAGACCACGACGGGCGAACGTACATTGCGCAGATCGATACGGCGACCATCACTAGTCACCAGTTGCGCGGTAGAGAGTCGATTACCAATGAACAGGTTGTCGACGATATATTGAATCTCTTCACCACCTAATACGACGTGGCCACCCCACCAGCGTTCGAATTCAAGGTAGCGGCCCGCTTCCGTGTCGATATTGTCATAAAGGTGGTACTGCTTTTTCCAGTAGGTATTGGCTGGATTGAGACGCTCAAAGTTCTGCACCAGTAATGCGCCATCAAAGAGCCCATTACCCATGTCGCTGGCGAGCGCAGTAACCCAACTTCCTCCCGTCATACCACCGGTATAGCGCATAGGCGCTTTGCCATGCTCGCCCGCCCAATAAGAGAGAGGCGCACCAGCAATCAAGATAGGACCAAATACATCAGGCTCCAAGGCTGCTGCCATCATGAGCTGCCAGCCTGCCTGACAATTGCCAACCACCATGGGCTTTTCGGTTGTATCAGGATGCAGTTCAATCACATGGCGCAAAAAAGCAATTTCCGACTCGACCACATCCTCGACGGTTTGTCCTGGCTCAGGAAATGGCAAAAAGCCGATAAAGTAGCAGGGATGCCCTGCTTTAAGCGCCACACCCAACTCACTATCAGGTTTAAAGCCACCAATACCTGGCCCATGGCCCGCCCGGGGATCTACCACCACAAAAGGGCGTTTTTCTGGGTCAATATCCGTACCTTCATGGGGTAATACGCGCAACAACTCATAGTTGGTTGGCCGCGGCAACGTTCGACCATCCATTAATACTTCGGTATCAAACCCCAACACACTAGGCTTGGTTTGCTCCATGTGTTCAAGGTACTGGTTGCCACGCTCGCGCATAACATCCAGATATAAAACGCTGCGTTCAACACTGTCGCGCCAGTAATTGAAGGCTGCACGCCCAAACCCAAACGGATCAAAAAGAGATGCAAGCTCCTCGCTACTGGGCAAAGTAGTAGAATCATTTTTTTTCTTCCCCCATTCGCCTGTGAAAGCGGTAGCAGGAAGAAAAGGATTGGCGAGAAAGTTCATAGGTTCTCCTTTTGGGTTGATGCTTCGGCATCAGACCCGAAAGCAATGATGCTGCAGTGCAATATAGTTTAGGCCACAACGCTCACGGCGTCGATCTTTACCCCTAATAATTACGCCTTATGCGACCAATGACAGCCTGCTTAGACAACACAAAAGATTCAGTGGTAGCATTCTTTGCACAAATATTGAAGCCTGTTTTGAATATTACGCCTTAACGTCACTAAAGGGCTTTCAGGATGAACTGAGATGTCATTTATCCAGCTATCGCCGCCACTTTCAGGCACCATCTAGTCCGCTGCCAAGCCAAGGTGTCTCCTGCCTGCTAATGCTTTCACCCAGGGGTTGCGGTGTCCTGTTGACAGCGAGATATGTTACATTAGTAATTATTAGCTCGATGAAATATCGGATGCATTTAGTATCGATTAATCAGGTATCAATTGGCTGGTCTTGTAAGGGTTTAACACCCGTAACCGTACTCGACCTACCGCACAAAAGTGAGGCTCTGTCCCTATGAGCAATATCCCTCCGCAACGCGTGTCTAGCGGTGAAAAATACCGTAATGAACATGGCATGACGGTGATCAAGGATGGCATGAAGCAGCGCAAAGCGCAGGCAGAAGCCCCTTCTCTTGAACGCAAGCCCAAGTGGTTGCGAGCACAAATTCCTGGAGGGGAGCGTTTTGAGGCGGTCAAGAAAAACGTCGCTACGCACCGACTAAGCACTGTTTGCGCTGAATCTCATTGCCCTAATATGGGCGAGTGCTGGAGCAACGGCACGGCGACCATCATGCTTATGGGTTCAGTATGTACACGTGCGTGTCGATTCTGCGCGGTAGATACCGGCAACCCTCAAGGCTGGCTCGACTTAGAGGAGCCTGAAAACACCGCCAAATCGGTAGAGTTGATGGGACTGCGTTACATCGTACTCACCTCAGTAGACCGAGATGATCTCGACGATGGTGGCGCCACCCACTACGCCAACTGCATTAAAGCGATTAAAGCGCGTACGCCCGAGGTAGTCGTAGAAGCCCTAACGCCCGACTTTGATGGAGAATCGAGCGCAATTGAGCGAGTTGTCGATTCGGGCCTGCAAGTATTTGCTCAAAACGTTGAAACCGTAGAACGGTTAACAGGCCGTGTACGTGACCGTCGGGCTGGCTACCGTAAAACGCTTGATGTCCTTGCTCATGCCAAACGCTATCGCCCTGACATCATTACCAAAACCAGTTTAATGCTTGGATTAGGTGAAACTGACGAAGAGATTTTGCAGACATTTGATGACCTTCGGGAGATCGGTGTCGATATCGTCACGCTTGGCCAATATTTGCGCCCAACCAAGAATCACCTGCCGGTAGAGCGGTGGGTTACGCCGGAAGAGTTCGATCGTTACCGCGTGATCGGCCTGGAGAAAGGCTTTATGGAAGTCCCATCGGGCCCACTGGTGCGTTCTAGCTACCGCGCGGACCGGGTTTTTGAGAAAAATAATTTGGGGCTTGCGTCACCCGCTGCCGTCCCGGGTCAAGAACAGGAAGCAAACCCGAACCTGATCCCAGCGTTTAACGTAGGATAGGCTCAGCGTTACCACAGAACAGCTTGCCGTGATTGAAGCTCATGGTCGAGACAGGTTTGAAACTGCTCTTTTTCATCGGCTTGAATCACATTATAAAGACAGTTTTATAACGGCGAGCTGTCAACACTGACCAATTCTCGGCTTAGTCGCCCGGCCAAGGCTTTCGCCAACTGCTCTCCCACCCGATGATCGCTTGGCAGTGTGGTAAAGTCGGCCAATCTCACCATGGGCATACCCGCATAACCGCAGGGGTTAATCCGTAAAAAAGGCGATAGGTCACCATCGACATTTAATGCCACGCCATGAAAGCTTGCCCCACGCCGAATACGTAGTCCTAAAGAGGCAATTTTGGCCTCACCCGCTGCCGTCATTACATAGACCCCTGGCGCATCGGGCCGCGCACGAGCGCTTACCCCATAGCTGCTTAAAACATCAATCACCGCATTCTCTAATGCAGTGACTAAATCACGCACGCCAATTTTACCTCGTCGTACATCCAACAATGGATATAACACCACCTGACCAGGCCCATGGTAGGTCACCTGCCCGCCCCTATCTGTATGCACGACAGGAATGTCGCCAGGCAGAAGTAAATGTTCTGGTTTGCCGGCCTGCCCTTGAGTAAACACCGGGTCGTGCTCAACCAACCAGAACTGATCAGGGGTATTAGCATCGCGCGTATCGGTAAGCGCACGCATGGCCTCCCAAACTGGCTGGTAGGCTTGGCGGCCAAGAACATACAACCCAATGGGCGAGGGATCGCTCACGATCACACCACCATATGCACACGACCAGTGGCTTTGAGATCATCGAACAGCTCTTTAATATGCTGCTCTCCGGTCGCTCTGATCACCACACGAACCGATTGGTAACGGCCATTGCGACTGTCGACCACCTGCATTGTCGTGGCGTCGAAATCCGGCGCATGACGCACAATAACTTGGCACACAGAGGCAGGAAAATCGTCAGCGGCATCGCCAACGACTTTTAACGAGTAATCACAGGGAAAAGTGATTTTAGGCGGTTCTTGAACCGCCGGTTGACGTAAATCGCGCAGCCCCTGTGGAGTCCTTTTTTTCATAGCAACCCCATCATTTCGAATACAAAATCAACGGCTTAAGCCTAACCAAAAATTAATCGGTAAACTTACTGATTAGACCACTAAAAAAGCGCTGAACCTGATCAAACAGACGCTTGAAGAGACCGCCCTCTTCGATATTTTCCAGTGCCACTAAGCGACGCTCACCCACTACTTCATCACCGAGATGAACTTCAAGTGTACCGACTTTATCACCAATCGCGATCGGTGCCTGAAGGTCAGGATTCAGATTGAGACGCGCACGCAGCTCTTCATTACGGTTGCGTGGCAGGGTCATAAAGACCTCTTCATCGACACCCACCCGCAATTCATTGATATCGCCACCCCAAACCCGCGGTGTTGCCAGCACGGCACCACGCTCATAGAGCTTCATGGTCTCAAAGAAGCGGAAACCATAGCTGAGAAGTTTCTGGGTTTCCTGAGCACGCGCCTCATCGGAGTTGGTACCCATCACAACAGAAATCAAGCGCATATCCTCGCGCTTTGCCGATGACACCAAGCAGAAGCCTGCTTCTGTTGTCCAGCCAGTTTTCAGACCATCTACTGACGGGTCGCGCCACAACAAACGGTTGCGGTTGGGCTGGTCAATACCGCCATAGGAAAACGTACGGTGGGAGTAGATTTCGTAATGATCAGGGTAATCATTAATAATGTGCTGTGATAAACGTGCTAAGTCATGGGCCGTTGAGTAGTGATTTTCAGCCGGCAACCCAGTAGCGTTCTGGAAGTTGGTGTTGTTCATACCCAACCGCGTGGCATGCTGATTCATCAGATCGGCAAAGGGCGCTTCGCCACCCGCCAAATGCTCTGCCATGGCGACACTGGCATCGTTACCCGACACAATAATGATACCGTGAAGTAGGTCATCAACCGAAACCTGATTCCCCACCTCAATAAACATTTTCGAGCCGCCGGTACGCCAGGCATTCTCGCTAATGTTAATCATATCGGTCGGCTTGATAGTGCCGCGATCCAGTTCACGTTCAACCAAATAGGCCGTCATCAGCTTGGTCAAACTCGCCGGAGGAAGACGCTCATCGGAATTATGCTCCGCTAGTATACGACCACTGTTAGCATCCATGAGTATCCACGAGCTCGCCGCTAACTGTGGGGCCGATGGGATAATGGTTTGCGGTTGCGGAATTACCGGCTGAGGGACTTGCTGGGCACTGGCAGGCACAGCAACCGTCGCCATTGCAGCAAAAAGGCATAGGCGTGCAGAGCGACCAATGGATGTAAACACGTTCATACGGTTGTCTCACTTAACTTGAAAGCTTACCTGCAAAGCTTACTTGTAAAAAAACGGCGGCGCGTAAGACGCGCCACAAGAAATAAATAGGGGGCTAATTATCGCACAACAAAGACTTGAGGGAACCCCGCTTGACGCAGCGTTTCACGTGCCTGTGTCTCTTGCCCAGGTCTAATGGGACCTACTTGCACGCGGTAGACGTCGGCATCACTCATAATACGTACGTCATGGGGCTGTTCAACCCGCAAACGCTGCTGTAACTGCTGTGCACCTTCCGGATTACCTAGAGCGGCAATCTGCAGATAAACTGCGTCACCTGTTCCGCCTTGGCTGGATGCTAGCGGAGGAACACTTGCCTGTGATCGCGTCTCAGTCGCAGGCCCACTAGGCGCCGCTTGCTGGGTGACGACCGGCGGCGCGCTCGAAGCAACTTGTCTCGGCTCTGGAGCCCTTGCTTGCGCCGGAGCATTGCCACCCCTTCCTCGCTCGGCTAGCCACTGTTGTGGATTGATTGCTTCAACTTTAACCGATCCAGTGCCATGGTCGAGAAAACCTAGGCGGGCTGCCGCAGCATAGGAGAGATCTATTTCACGATCACTATGAAACGGGCCGCGATCATTTACCCTGACAATCACCGACTGCCCGCTATCTAAACTCGTTACCCGAGCGAACGTGGGCAATGGTAGCGAGCGATGCGCTGCCGACATTTTATACATGTCATAGATTTCGCCGTTTGAGGTCGCGTAACCGTGAAATTTTTCACCATACCAAGAGGCAGTACCCCGTTTTTCATAGCCAGTTGCATCTGGCATTACGTGGTAGGTCTTCCCCCACACCTCATAGGTCGAGCGGTTGCCGCCTGAAGAAGGTTGCTCAATACGCGGCTCTGCATCAGGCACCTTGGTAACATCCGGTGGCTCAAGTGGGTAAGCATCACCATTCATGGCATAACGGCCGCCACTGGTGTTCGCAGCAGGCGATACGGGGGCCGCTGTTTGATTAGCCGAGCCAGAGGTATCAACTCGCTGGGGCTCGTTACTAGCACAGCCACTAACCAGCGCCAGCAGAGCAACCAACCCGCCCGCACGCCGGGCCATCGTTAGCTTGCTATTCATATATCATCCTCATGCAGCTGATCGTGCAATGCGGCGATCGCTTCCGCCAGCTCAGCGACTGCCATGGCATAGAGGTGGCTGTGGTTATAGCGAGTGATCACATAAAAATTATATTCGCCAAACCGGTACTGGGTCTCGCCATCGGCGAACTCCAGCGCTAGCGGCATGACCGAATGCTCCGCATCCAGCGGGTCATTAGACTCGAGACCATTCGCTGCGAGCTGTGCGACGCTCACCGCAGGAGGTGAAGTCTGGTTAAATGAGAGCTCCTCTAACAGCTCTTCAGATAACGTTTCTGGCCCAGTGGCTTGGTGGTAAATATCGGCCCCAGATTTCCAGCCATGCCTGGCAAAATAATTGGCAACGCTACCAATCGCATCTACCGGGTTTTCCCAAAGGTCGCGACGGCCATCGTCATCGAAATCAACGGCATAGGCTTGATAACTGGTGGGAATAAATTGCGGATAGCCCATCGCCCCCGCATAAGAGCCGCGTAGCTCGGTAGGATCCACCTGCTGCTCGTAGGCTATACGTAAAAAAGCTGCCAGCTCACCGCGGAAAAAAGCGCCCCTTGCCGGGTGGTGAAAAGCCAATGTGGCCAGTGAATCGAGCACACGGTGCTGGCCTTTATGGCGACCATAATAAGTTTCAACGCCAATAATAGCGGTAATGATTTCAGCGGGCACGCCGTAGGTGCTTTCGGCGTGAGCCAAGGCGTCGGCGTGGGCGTCGATAAACTCAACGCCCTCTTCAATGCGCTGCTGGGTCATGAATATAGCGCGATACTCATGCCACGTCAGACGACGTTCGGCAGCCCCTTCCATAGCATCCAAGACACTCTGGGTGTAGTTAGCCTTCCCCAGCGCCTCTTCAAGCCACGCTTTGGGCAACCCCTGCTCTACAAGCTCTTCCAATAGCACTTGGCTGTCTGCATTCTGAGTGGGTGCAAAGTGCGGAGGCAGCTCATCGGCAAACGTCGAGGGCGTCACCCAGCACATCATGGCGGCCAAAAAATAGCTGCTCGTCTTCCCTTGTACCTTGTTCATTAACTCTCCACTCCTGAGCTCTTCATTCCAGAACGATTAATTCTGGAACCATCCATTCCTGAGTTTTCCATTGCCGAGCAACACAGGCGTCTGAACTTATATGTCTGGGCTGGGCAGCTTCGCTAGCGCGATAGCAGCCGCCGATGAGCATGTATGGACATGAGAATACCGAAACCCGCCAACAAGGTCACGCTTGAGGTGCCACCAAAACTCACTAACGGCAATGGCACGCCTACCACGGGTAGAATGCCGCTCACCATGCCCATGTTGACAAAAACATAGATAAAAAACGTGAGGATAATACTGCCCGCCACTAAGCGACCAAAGGTATCTTGAGCAGCGGTGGCCATCCATAATCCACGGCTCACGATCAATAGATACAGGCATAACAGCACCAACATACCGACCAAGCCAAACTCTTCGCCCAAGACGGCAATAATGAAATCCGTATGCCGCTCTGGTAAAAACTCTAACTGGGACTGGGTACCTTGTAACCAACCTTTGCCCCATAGCCCTCCGCTGCCAATGGCCGTGGTCGACTGAATGATATTCCAGCCGGCGCCCAATGGATCGCTTTCGGGATTGAGAAACGTCAACACCCGCTGGCGCTGGTAGTTGTGCATATTCATCCATAATACCGGCACACCTGCAGCCCCCAGCGCGGTAATGAAACCTATTAAGCGCCATGACAAACCCGCTAACAGCACCACTATCAGGGCAGCGCTGGATACCAGCAGAGAGGTACCTAAGTCAGGCTGAATGGCCGTTAATACAACGGGCACGCCGATAATGACCCCACACACCACAATATCGCGTAGCCGCGGCGGTAGTTCACAGCGATTGAGATAAGCTGCAACCATTAACGGGGCGGCTAGTTTCATCATTTCAGATGGCTGGAAACGGATCACTCCAGGAATTTCCAACCACCGCTTGGCCCCCATGCCCACATCCCCCACAACATCAACGGCCACCAACATGGCCACACCGATACCATAGGCCAGGGGTGCAAAGCGTAGGAAAGTAGAGGGTGAGAATTGGGCAATAATCACCATGCCTACCAATGCGATGCCAAAACGTATGCTTTGTGCAATCAACGCATCAATGGACTGACCCGAAGCGCTGTAAAGCACAATTAAGCCGCTACCCATTAATAGCAGTAGTAAGCCAAGCAGCCATGGGTCTAGATGGATCCGCTCCCAGATACTTTTGCGCCGGGCAATTCCACTCTCTGGCGGGCGTACCGGGTAGCCACGCATCGAGCGCGCTATGTAATGCCAAGGCATGGCTTAGTTACCCTCCACATTGGCACTATCTTCTTCTAATACTTCACGCACCTGCTCTGCGTCAGGCGCCTCATCCTTGAGCAACCAGGCATCCGTCATGGCGCGGGCCAAATGCGCTGCGTGGGTACTACCGCCGCCGGCATTTTCAACAATAACGGAAACGGCAATCTGGGGGTCTTCCAAGGGTGCGAAAGCCATGAATAGCGCATGGTCACGCAGGCGCTCCGCCAACTCATCCGCGTTATAACGCTGATCCTGACCTAGCGAAAAGACCTGTGCGGTGCCTGACTTACCGCCCATACGATACTCAAGGCCCACCCCTGTTCGGCGCGCCGTACCCTCAGTGCCACTAATGACTTTCTCCATACCGCTGAATACCCTATCCCACCAGCTATCATTGGCTAATTGAATGTCATCTAATGTTTCAGGCAGGTCGCGTGGGACAGGGGTATCGCCAATCTGGCGTGCTAAACGTGGCTTCACCCAGTGTCCCCGATTAGCCAGTGTTGCTGTAGCGCTGGCCAGTTGCAAAGGCGTCACCTGCCAGTAGCCCTGCCCAATGCCCACCGACAGTGTTTCACCGGGATACCATGGCTGATTAAAGCGACCGCGCTTCCAATCACGCGAGGGCATTAAAGCGCTGCTTTCTCCCTGTACATCGTGAGCGACACGCTGACCAAAGCCAAAATTGCTCATCTGTTCATGGAGGTTATCGATGCCTAAATCATGCGCTAAGGTGTAGTAGTAAGTGTTATTGGAAACAGCGAGAGAGCGCTCCATATCGACTCGACCATGCCCCCAGCGCAACCAGTTGCGATAGCGCCGTGAGTCATTCGGTAATTGGTAATAACCGGGATCATTAATCGTGCTATCAGGAGTAATTACCCCTTTCACCAACCCGGCTAGGGCCAGAAAAGGCTTAATGGTCGAGCCTGGAGGGTAATGACCACGAATAGCTCGGTTGAAAAGCGGTAGATCAAGGTCTTCCTGCAAACCACGATAAGAGGCGACGTCAATACCGGTGACAAACTGATTACTGTCAAACCCCGGTGTCGACACCATGGCGAGAATTTCACCCGTGGCAGGCGCGATGGCCACGATAGAGCCACGACGTCCATCCAACAGTTCATAAGCCAGCATTTGAAGTGACTTATCGAGGGTTAACGTTAAATTCTCCCCAGGCACAGGGTCCGTTCGACCCAGCTCTCGCAATACTCGTCCACGGGCGTTAGTTTCTACCTTACGCAAGCCCGCCTGACCATGCAGCTCCTCTTCATAAAACCGTTCGATACCGGTTTTACCGATAAAGTGAGTGCCTGCATAACGGCCCGCATCCAGTGTTTCCATCTCTTCAGCGTTGATGCGGCCCACGTAACCTAGCGCATGCGCCATAATTTCGGCATCTGGGTAATAGCGAAGCGGCTGAGCTTCTATTTCCACCCCTGGCAGGCGGTGGCGATTAACAGCCAGACGGGCAATTTGCTCTTCGCTAAGATCGCTGGTCAGCAGCGCGGGTTGGAAAGGCCTTTGACGTTGCCGTGAACGCACGTTGAACGCCTCAATCTCTTCTTCAGGCAGTTCTAGCAGATCAACCAGCAGCGCAAGGGTTTCGTCCAGATTATCGACGCGTTCGCGCACTAGTGTCAGGTTATAGGTTGGACGGTTTTCAGCTAATAGCACGCCATTGCGGTCATAGATCAAGCCGCGGTTAGGCGGCAATGGTTCTACGCGCACTCGGTTATTTTCAGAGCGCGTGCTGTACATATCGTGTTGGACAATCTGTAAATAAACAAGGCGCCCGGCCAATAAGCCTGCAAGAGTCAACACCACTAATACGGCGAGCAGCGCTCTAACACGAAAAATACGCAGTTCTTGCTCAGAATTTTTTAGCGTGTTGGGGCGCTTGAGCATGGTAACGATGACTCTCAAATCAAACGAAGGGCGCAACAGGACGCAAACAGAGATGGCTCACTGCTCAGTCGTTAGCGGTGATAAGGGTGCCCCACTAATAGTGTCCAGGCTCGGTAGAGCTGCTCGGCCAGCATAATTCTCACGAGCGGATGAGGCAGCGTTAACGGAGAGATCGACCACGTTTTATCAGCGCCAGCTGAGAGCGAAGGCTCTAGACCATCTGGCCCGCCCACCAGCAAGACGATATCGCGACCTGTCATGCGCCAGGCATCGGCTTCTTGTGCCAGCTGTTCGGTGGTCCAAGGCTTGCCTTTGACTTCCAGCGCCACTACGTACTCATCACCCCGCAGCTTATCGCGAATACGCTGCGCCTCTTGAGCACGCGCTTTGGCGATATCCGCGTTTTTGCCGCGCTGACCTAGCGCTACCTCTTCTATCTCGAGATTAAAATCCCGCGGTAGCCGCTTGCGGTAAGTTTCGACGCCCTCTTCTACCCAAGCAGGCATTTTGCTTCCCACCGCTAACAGCCGGATCTTCATGACATGCCGGCTCGCTCTTGGAAGCGCTCCAGAGATTCACCAATCGCACCTGAATCACTCGGCAGATCTGCCCATAGCCGCTCTAAATCATAGAGGGTACGCGCTTCAGGCATCATGACGTGAACCACAACGTCACCCAGGTCAACCAGCACCCAATCGGCGTTATCGCCACCCTCTACACCCAACGGGCCAAGCCCTGCGGCCTTGGCTTTTTCCACTACATTTTGTGCCAAAGCGGCGACATGACGGGTCGACGTACCGCTGGCAATCAACATGAGGTCGGTGACCTCGGTTAATTTGGCGACATCCAATTGCGTAATGTCGCGTGCTTTCAGTTCTTCTAACGCGTCAACCGCTAGATTTTTCAATGTATCGATGTGCATGACTCCTAAAGACAACCTCATGGGGTAATCGGTCAATAAAGCCGGCCATTGTAACGGCTTATTTGGTGACTGCCAGTGCTATTCACACTGTTGGTAAAGTCCATGGTGTGCAATCGCCTGTTCGACGGCAGGTGGCACTAAATAGCGCACACTTTTACCCGCTTCGAGTCGCTGGCGAATATAGGTCGCCGAAATGGCCATTAGCGACGGCAGCTCTAGTGATAAATAGCCACCACATGGCCGCTGCATTAATGTATCTACGCTATCGACTACTCGATGCTCGACCAGTTCCATTAATGAAGGTGGCAACGGATCGCTATATCCGGGTCGAGCAATAACCACGAGATGAGCATAATCAAATATACGCGCCGGTTGATACCACTGTGCGAGTCGCATAAAAGCATCGAAACCGATAGCCATAATTAGGCGCGCCTGCTCTCCATACTCAGTACGCAGCTCAGCAAGCGTATCAGCGCTATAGGAAGGCCCTTCACGCTGCAATTCGCGATTATCGGCTATCAAGCCAGGAGTATCACCGATACCCGCTTTTAACAGCGCCAGCCGCTGTTGAGCTGGCACGTGAGGCTGACCGCGTAATAGCGGCTGTTGAGCCGGTATCATATGCAGTCGATCAAGCGACAGTGCCTCATGCAACTCTACTGCACTACGCAAATGGCCCAAATGAATTGGGTCAAAAGTGCCACCTAACATACCGATACGTTGCAAACACTGACTCATGCCACCACCTTACTCACGCACCTGGCCATCACCGAACACCACATATTTCTGCGTCGTTAGGCCCTCTAAACCGACCGGTCCTCGAGCGTGAAGCTTGTCGGTAGAAATTCCAATTTCAGCACCCAGGCCATACTCAAATCCGTCGGCAAAGCGCGTCGAAGCGTTCACTATTACCGAGCTGGAATCGACTTCCGCCATAAAGCGTCGGGCAAGCGAATAATCCTGGGTCACAATCGCATCAGTGTGGTGAGAGCCGTACTGCTCAATATGCGTCATTGCTTCATCAATACCATCAACGACTTTAATGGCCAGCACCGGAGCCAAATACTCGGCATACCAATCCGCTTCTTCTGCCGCCACGGCCTGTGGCAGCAGAGCACGTGTACGCTGGCAACCCCGCAGTTCTACCTGATGTTCGGCATAAGCACGGGCCAACTCAGGTAATAGCAGGTCAGCAATCGGAGCATCGACCAGTAAGGTTTCCATCGTATTGCAGGTGCCGTAGCGGTGTGTTTTCGCATTGACGGCGATAGCTAACGCTTTGGCAGGGTCAGCGGTGGTATCGATGTAAACATGACAAACACCGTCGAGATGCTTGATGACCGGCACGCGCGACTCACGGGTAATACGTTCAATCAGTGACTTTCCGCCACGCGGGATAATGACATCAACATATTCTGGCATGCTAATCATAGCGCCCACGGCGGCACGGTCCGTGGTCGCTACCACCTGAACGCTACCGGCTGGCAGACCTACATCAGCAAGCCCTGCTTGAATGCAGTCACTGATGGCAGCATTTGACTCACTGGCTTCTGAGCCGCCACGTAAAATGCAGGCATTCCCCGACTTAAGACATAAACTGGCAGCTTCCAGCGTCACATTAGGACGCGACTCATAAATAATGCCGATAACGCCTAATGGCACGCGCATTTTGCCCACTTGTATACCACTGGGCCGATAGCGCATATCACTTATTTCGCCCACTGGATCCGGCAGACTCGCCACTTGGTTTAAACCTTCAATCATGGCATCCACGCGTGAATCATTGAGGGCTAAACGATCCAACAGCGCGCTATCCAATCCGTTCTGACGGCCACGTTGTAAATCCTCAGCATTGGCGTCTAGAATTCGACCACGCGCTTCTGTCATACGCTGCGCTATAGCCATCAAAGCACGGTTTTTCAGTCCCGCATCTGCCCGGCGAAGCTTGCCAGCTGCGCGGCGTGCTGCCTGCCCCAAGGCCTTGACATAGGCGGGCACATCTCCGGTAGATAAGTGCTGATGGGCCTCTTCTTGGAACGGTGTTGAAACGGTCATACTGTCTCCCGCGAGCTAAGGTTGATAATGCCCTAAACAGTATCAGGGTAACGTGTGCAGTGGTTAAGAAACCATATACTTAGTGCCATGGTTTGGCATAAGCATTCAGTCAATTTCATGTTTGTGCTTATGTTACGCCATTTCAACGTTATACTGAGGATGATCAAGGCGCTAATGTATGTTGTGTATGTTAGCCATCATACGCTCTCCCACTTGCTCAGATACTTCTGGTTATTCAGGACGAATAGTAAGTCACCATGCAAAGCAAGTACAAAATACGCCTGCTACGTGCCAATCTTTTAGCTGCTGCTGTTGCGTTGGCGCTCTGGACACCCTCTACGCCACCTGCAGCTGCATTGGTGCTTTGGCTATCGGTCGGCTGGTTGTTTATCACCGCCCTCATGCTCGATTTCAGTCACCGTCGCTCGCGGGGCTTACCCTGGCAGATTGTGCCGGGGGCGCTGCTGTTCGCGTTAATTGCGGCTGCGCCTGAGCGGCACGGCATTTTAATTTGGGCCTGGGCTGCAATGCTGATGCTGCCTCAAAATAATTGGGTGGCGGCATTTAATCTCAGTGCTGGATTGCTTAGTTCGGTTATGGTGGCATTTCATTTAGATAACCCAGCATTTATTTTATTGCTCTGTTGTCTGCTTATACTTGGCTTGCTGGCCCTTTCCAGAGCACAACAGCTTATTGATATGAACGGGTTTATTCGCCAACGCTTACGCTTGATTCCTGGCCTCAATCTATGGGCTGGAGAACAATTACTGCGTGATATTACCCGGGAACAAACGCGCTGTGAGCGTGAAGGCATTCATGCAGAAGTCTTTATTCTGCACTTAAAACGCCATCAGCTCTGGCCAACCGCACAAAAACTTTGTGAATTGACGCATGATTTTGAGAACGTATACCGCTTAAGCAGCACGACGCTGGCCACCTTGATTCTTGCACGCACACCGAAAGAAGCCGCCCAACGTCGCAGCTTGCTGCTCGCAGACTTACCCGACAATATCACGAGTGAATACCTTGAATTAATTGATATCGAACCGACAACGCTATCGGTATTTGAGATGAGCAAGCTACCGGCTGAGCGGGTGCGGGAGACGATATGACGGAGCACCATATTCCCAAGCGGTTAATGACGCTTGCTTACGCCGCCAGTATTGCGCTGATGACCGGCTATGCCCTTTGGCTATATGCTATGGGAGACTACCGCGACCTGCTTATTCCTACCTTCATGACCCTGCTACTTATGTCAGCCTTGCTAATGCATATTGGACAAGGGCTAAAGAGCTATCTACCGCGCATTATTTTGCTTTGCTGCACCTACTCAGTAGTGCTGAGCGCTTTTTACTATCACCAGCAGATATCGCCAATTTGGTTAGGCCTGCCCATCACCGCTGCTTTTTTATTATTACCGTTATGGGCTGCGCTACTTATCAATATCGCTATTGGCCCTTTGTGGTGGCTGCTGCCCTCCATCGCTTCTGCTCCCCCAGCGATTATTGTTGGATATGCCGCTTTAACCTTACTACTGGCGCTACCACGCTGGGAGCACGCCCGTCGCCGTGCGCTGCTTAGAGCTACCGATCCAAACGATAGCGACTGCAATGCCTACCACATTGACACGCTAAAAGAGCGCTTGAATAGTGAGTTTCAGCGCGCAGCAATGCTCAATCAGCAGTTAGTTGTATTAGTACTCCATCTGCCGCAATTGGATATGGCGGCGGAGCAGTTTGGCCATCGAGCACAGACGGCGCTGTTAGGTGCTCTGTGCCGTGAAGTGAATAGTCGCTGCCGGGATCATGATGTGCTTGGCCGCGCGGACAATGCCACTTTCTGGCTTGTGCTGCCTGACACAAGTGAAAGTGGCGCGCTTTTAGTGCGAGAGCGCCTACAGCGTGCGCTCTCGCAAAGTGTGCTGGTTGAAACTGGCCAACTTGAAGCTCGCATAGCGGCCTGCTTGCCCAGCCGAGCAGAGAGCTTTGAGCGTTACGTGAAGCGGCTTGAAGCCCGCGGAAAATCCCTCGCCAACGTTTAATTTCCTTTTAGTCCAAGCCCCTTCTTTATCGCCGGAGATGTATGTGCCGCTAGTCGATATGCTTCACTCATTAACGCCATCGCCGCCACTATTAGTTTGTTTGGTGTTGATAATTTCATTAGTGGAATCGCTTGCGCTGGTGGGACTGCTAGTACCCGGGGTGGTATTAATTACCTCGGCAGCTTCGCTGGCAGGGCATCAAGACATTGCCTTGGCATGGTTGGTTGGCGCGGCTTTTATGGGCGCCATTTTTGGTGACGGCATCAGCTTTTCGCTCGGGTACAAGCATCGCGAGCAAGTCACCCAACGGTGGCCTCTTTCACAATACCCTGAATGGCTGGGCCGAGGAGCACGCTTCTTTGAGCGTTACGGCATCTGGTCGGTGTTTATTGGCCGTTTTGTCGGCCCTGTCAGACCTATTATCCCACTGGTTGCCGGTATGATGAGGATGCCGCCGCGCATCTTTATTTGGGCCAACGTAGCGTCTGCTGCGCTATGGGCACCTACATACCTTTTACCCGGCTACTTACTCGGTCGCACATGGCAGCACCACTTAAATCTACCGCCTGGCCTTGAAGCGGCGTTGCTCGTTCTGGCCGTCATTATTGTCATACTCGCAATCATTTTTTCCTGGGGTCGGCACCAGGCGACACGGCATGGACGACTATACCGGGCGATTGCAGGCAGCGTGCGTCGTCTGCCGTTGCTTAGGCGACCCTGGCTTGCGATGAGCCAATCGGGTGACGTACCACTGGCCTCACTGCTGCTACTGGTATTAGCACTTGGCAGCCTGTCTGGCTGGACACTGATGGTGATTACCGAAAATGGTCCGCTGAATATGGATGTTTTTATTCATCGCCTGTTTACGGGACTGCAGAGCGATTTTTCTTACGCAGCGGGCAATATCCTGGCGCGAATCGGCGACACATTCGGCATTATCGCCCTGGTTCTGCCTTGGGCAGTGTGGTTATTGACAGTCAAACGCTGGGACGCCCTCTCGCACTGGGCTGGCGCATTTGCAGGCGTAGCGCTGCTTAACATCATCGGGAAAGGACTTTTTGGGCGATCACGCCCTGACACACCAGACTATCTCATGGGGTCGTTTTCATACCCAAGTGCACATACCTCTACGGCGGTTGTGCTGTTTGGTTTAACTGCGGCGTTTATAGCGGCTGAACTCCCTCGCCAGAAACGCTTTTGGGCATACTGGATAGCGCTTGCGCTTGCGCTGCCTATGGCGTTATCAAGACTGGTCGTTGGCGTACACTGGTTTAGTGATTTGGTGGGAGGGGCGCTGCTGGGTCTGGTTGTCTGCGCACTGACCTTGCTGCACTGGCAACAGCAACCCCGCCCACCTCTGCGCCCCTGCCCCTGGCTGCTGCTTAGCATCTCATCGCTGGTGCTTATCAGCGCCCGAGTGGGACTGTTACCACCGGTTTAGAAACACATTAACCGAGCGCCAACCACAGGCCCACTCCAATCATCAAGGTACCGGCGATACGGTTAAGCAAGCGTACATTATCGCTTTTACCGAGCACATTACGTAGCGTTTTACCGCCGGTAGCATAGATCAGCATACTGGCAAACTCGATGGTTAAAATCACCGCAATCAGGAGACTGAGCTGGCCCGACAAGGCGCGGCTACTGTCCAAAAAAGGCGGCAGCAAGACCATAAAAAATGCCCACCCTTTGGGGTTTGCTACCGCAGTCACAAACCCCTGCATAGCCAGTTGTGCTCGGCTTACCGGAGGGCCAGCGTCCAGCTCGCTAGGGATCGCCATCCGCCCGCGGGAACGCCACATCATAATGCCTAAATAACCTAAATAGGCACCCCCCATCCATTTGAACAACACGAACAGCTCTGGCTGACGAAGCATTAGTGCCGCCACCCCTGCACCTGCTGCTGCCGCTACCAAGCCGACGCCAATCAACTCACCAATCATCATCCACAGCGTTCGCCTAACGCCCTGGGTCATTCCCAGCACCATGGCGAGGGTCATGCACATGCCGGGAGTAAGTGAGACAAACAAAAACGTTGGAATAAACACCGAGAGCGTCGCCCACGACATCATAGATTAATTATCCTTCACTGATGAAACACTACCAGCACCACCCACCTCTCCCCAGCGTGGAACCAGCGAATGCTCAATTCCCAATTGGTTTAGGATACGCGCCACGATAAAATCAATTAGGTCATCAATGCTTTGTGGGCAGTGATAAAACCCCGGTGCCGCTGGCAAGATGACGACGCCTAGTCGGCTTAATGTCAGCATATGCTCAAGATGGATCGGGGAAAACGGGCTTTCACGTGGCACCAGTACCAGCATACGGCGCTCCTTAATCGCTACATCGGCCGCCCGCTCAATCAAATTATTGCTAGCCCCTGTGGCTACCGCCGAGAGTGTGCCCGTTGAGCAAGGGCAAACCACCATGGCCGATGGTGCGCCGGAGCCAGAGGCCACCGGCGCCATCCAATCCTCGCGGCCAAAGCAGCGAATTTGCCCCGGCTGTGCACCACTGCGCTCGCTTAACGCCTGCGCTAAACGTTGGGGCTGCGCTGGCAGCTCGCTATCGGTTTCAGTGGCAATCACCATGTGCGCGGCTTTAGAAATCATGACCCACACTTCATGCCCCGCAGCGACCAGCACATCGATCAGGCGTAATCCATATTGCGCTCCCGACGCACCGGTCAATGCGACAGTAATAGGCTTCTTAAATACCAGTTCAGATTGATTAGTCACGCTTACCCCTCTTTGGTGGCGGCTTCTTGGGCTGTTGCTAAGGCGGCAAGCAAGCGCTCGTGAACCCCCTCAAAACCACCGTTAGACATCACCACAATACGGTCTAGGGGTGACGCTTGAGTGACCACTGCTGTTACCAACTGATCGATGTCACTATGCAACTGAGCACGCTCCCCCTGGGAGGCCACTAACGCTTCCATCGACCAATCAAGCCCTGCGGGCTGAAACCAGAACACACCGTCAGCATCAGCCACACTCTCGGCCAGACGTTCGCGTAGCGCACCTAAACGCATGGTGTTGGAGCGCGGCTCAATCACTGCCAACAGCCGCCCTTTGGTGGTTGCCGCGCGTAGCCCTTTAAGCGTGGCGGCAATCGCCGTGGGATGATGGGCAAAATCATCAATAACCTGAATGCCATTGATTTCGCCGCGCACTTCCTGCCGCCTTCTAGGGGTTTCAAAGCGTGCCAGCGCGGCACAGCCACGAACTAAATCGACCCCACAAAGATTGGCTGCCGCTAATGCTGCCAGAGCATTGCGCGCGTTATGCTCTCCGGTAAGCGCCCACTCGACAACACCATCTTCATCCTGGCCGGAATCTCTACCACAGTGAAGCACCTGAAAACGGCTGGCATCATCACGCTCTAGGGTAAGCTGCCACTCACTCGATGTCTGGTCACCAAAATGGGCGACCGGTGTCCATGCGCCCTGGGAAAGCACGCGTTCTAGGGCGGGCTGTTCATCGGCCACTAAAAGCTGGCCTCGGCTTGGAACAGTTCGCACTAAATGATGAAACTGACGCTCAATGGCCGCCAAATCGGGGAATATATCCGCGTGATCAAACTCTAGGTTATTGAGTATCGCGATATGTGGGCGGTAGTGAATGAACTTGGAACGTTTATCGAAGAACGCTGTGTCATATTCATCAGCTTCTACTACAAAAGGTGCTCGCTCATCGCCTAAACGCGCCGATACACCAAAATTACGCGGTACGCCACCGATTAAGAATCCTGGGGTTAACCCCCCACTCTCCAGCAGCCACGCTAATATACTCGCGGTGGTTGTTTTCCCATGGGTACCCGCTACCGCAATCACGCGTCGGCCAGGCAACACGTGCTCTGCCAGCCACTGCGCGCCTGAGGTGTAAGGCACGCCACTGTTGAGCAGTGCTTCAACCTCATTATTGCCGCGTGACAGTGCGTTACCTACCACCACGAGATCCGGCTCTGGCGATAGATGGTCAGCGTGATAGCCTTCCATTAAAGTGATACCCGCATCAACCAACTGGGTACTCATGGGTGGGTAGACATGCTGGTCAGAACCACTTACTTGATGCCCCAGCTCACGTGCTAACAGCGCCAGGCTCCCCATGAAGGTGCCGCAGATACCAATAATATGCAGATGCATGGCTTTCGCCCCATTATTCGCCAATAGACTATTCGCAAACTCGTTAAATAAAAAAGCCAAAATATGGCGTAAAAATGACCGAATAGACTAGCATGCCGACTCAATTTGCTCATCCACTCATCACATTAAACCGCGATTTACTGCGCCTAAACGCCCTTCAAGTGACAAATCCTTCCAGTTGTTGCAGGATGCGGCCACCGTTTATTAATGATGGCTATCATTCTCTTCCCACTCGTCACGCTGACGTAAGCCTAAACATCAGCAAAAGGAGCCTTCCGATGCGCATATTAATTCGCTATTTTTTCCGTGGCGTTCGCTTAGTGCTTGCCCCGTTTATGCTGATCTCTGAAAAGCTCTCCACGCCTAAGTCAGTTGAGCGCTCGCCTGAAGAGCAAGCCCGAATTGACCAGACATGCCAGCGCCTTGCGCTGTATCAGTTTCGCACCTGCCCATTTTGCATCAAGGTTCGCAAAGAGATAGCGCGACTAGGTTTGAATATTGAGGTGCGCGATGCCCAACTGGATCCTGAGCATAAGCAGGCGCTCTTGGAGGGTGGAGGAAAAGTCAAAGTACCCTGTTTAAAAATTATTCATGATGACGGACGTGAAGAGTGGATGTACGAATCCGATACGATTAATGCGTGGCTACACAAACAGTTTGACTAACCGCCTATTACGCTACGCCGCCAAGTAGTTTTAGCTCAGCGTTAGGGCCCGCTGCCGACGAGAATCGGCTGCGGGACTAAAACTCAATTTTTTGTGCTTTAACGTCGAACTCAACATCAATTTCAATGATCT
The DNA here is from genome assembly GCF_059448525.1 of Vreelandella sp. ssv. NCBI lineage: Bacteria > Pseudomonadati > Pseudomonadota > Gammaproteobacteria > Oceanospirillales > Halomonadaceae > Vreelandella > Vreelandella sp. ssv. The sequence goes on from NZ_CM182545.1 coordinate 2,367,970, forward strand.
CTTCCTGGTTCGGCGGTTCACCCAGTTCGACTTGGAGCGCTAACACACCCTCTATTCTACCAGACACGTAAATCCATTGACTGGTACGCTCATAGTGGGTGAGCGTTATGTCCACCCCTCCCTCTTTGGAACCTTCCCTTTCGGAAGTATACAGCGGGGGTGATAGTGAGGTACCTAACGGATGTATGACCACGGCACTGATCAACTGCTCTTCGCTTACCGTCAGGCTAATAGAGAGCGCTTCCTGTGTCTCCCAAGCTTCGTCATCTACAAAACCGATAATATCGATTGCGACATCATCACCTAGCTCAACGAACGATGCATTTGAGTCGTTACCATGACTTAAAATAAACCATTCGCGTTGCTCACCATCCAGTGACCCTTGGATCTGAGGGGCTATTTCCGATGTATTTGCCTGCGCATTGCCTACGACTTGCTCAGCCACACTTCCTGCCATTGTATCACCGGCAATAGCCAAGCCAGGAAGGCAGCAGACAATGGCTGCAATTGTGATTTTTTTTAACATATGGCTTCTCCGCCTATTCTCGTCGCTCTTTTTGATTACTACTTTCGTCTAATCAAAAAATCCCCCATGCACCGCTAATAGCCACGTCATGTAGCAGACGAATGATGTCTGTCATTATTTCGATTGTATGACGCGATAGGCACTCTCTATGTTGTTAGCCTATGTTACTAACATAGCATTCAAGCTGACCGTGTCTGTTTTAAGGGTATTTCCCTCGTTTAGCGAGGAAAAGTGCCCGTAAAACGAACAATAAACAATGACCCAAGGGAATAAATATGACGTTCAAGAAAACCCTACTGGCTTCTGTTATTGGTGCAGTGGTTGCAGGTACAACATTGCTACCGATGACAGCAAGTGCTGAAACACTGCGCATCGGTTACTCTGCCGATCCTGAAACACTCGATTTACATGAACAGCTCTCTGGCGGCGTGCTGCGCTTCTCTCACCTGGCATTCGATCCTCTGGTACGCTGGACCAAAGGTTTTGATTTTGAGCCGCGTCTGGCCACAGAGTGGGAACAAGTAGACGAAACCACTATGCGCATGACATTGCGCGAAGGCGTTACCTTCCATTCTGGTAACGAATTCACCGCAAAAGATGTGGTATGGACTATTGAGCGTCTGAAAGAGAGCCCTGATTACCGCGCCATTTTTGAACCGGTTGCCAGCGCTAAAGCCGTTGATGATTACACCGTTGAGATCGTAACGACAGAGCCTTACCCGCTGCTTCTCAACCTCGCGACGTACATTTTCCCGATGGACAGCGAGTTCTACACCGGTGAAACCGAAGACGGTAGCGATAAAGCTGAAATCGTCAAAGCGGGCAACTCCTTCGCTTCGCGCAACGTTTCAGGCACAGGCCCGTTCGTTGTCACCGACCGGCGCCAAGGCGTCCGAGTGGATTTCGAGCGCTTCGAAGATTACTGGGATACTGAAAGCGAAGGCAACGTTTCCAACATCGTAATGACGCCTATCGCTGAGAATGCCTCGCGTGTTGCGGCACTGCTTTCTGGCGGCGTTGACTTTATCGATGCCGTACCACCTAACGATTTAGACCGGGTGCGTGATGCCGACGGCGTCAACCTGGTTGAAATTGACGGTACCCGCATCATTGGCTTCCAAATGAACGAAGAGCGCGTTGAAGCCTTCCAAGACGCTCGCGTTCGTCAAGCGGTTGATCTAGCGATTAATCAGGAAGGCATTGCTGACCGTCTAATGCGCGGCTTTGCTAATCCCGCGGGCCAATTCTCCCCTGAGGGCTACTCTGGCTATAACGCGGATCTAGTGCCGCGCTACGACATCGAACGTGCTAAAGAGCTCATGGCGGAAGCAGGCTATGAAGATGGCTTTAGTGTTGAAATGATTGCCCCGAACAACCGTTACGTGAACGATGCTCAGATTGCTCAAGCGGTAGCCAACATGCTTGCACAGATCAACATTGATGTTGACCTGCGGACCATGCCGCTTGCCCAGTACTGGCCGGAATACGATACCCGCGAATCCGATATGGCGATGATTGGCTGGCACGCCGATACGGAAGACAGCGCTAACTTCTTCCAATACCTCACTTTCTGTATTGATGAAGAAACCGGCGCTGGTCAGTACAACTACGGCAGCTACTGCAACGAAGAGATTGATGCGCTAGTTACCGAAGCAGACAGCGAAACCGATCTGGAAAAACGCAACGAAATGCTGCGTGAAGCCGAAGCGATGCTTTACGAAGACGTCGGCTTTATCATGCTGCATTGGCAGAACCTTGCCTACGCAGCAGCCGATGGCATCGAGGTTGAGCCTGTGGTCAACGCCATTGACTTCCCCTATTTGGGTGATTTAGTCATTAACCGTAGCGAAGACTAATATTCGCCTTTGCTAATCAGTAGCATAGCGTTTTATCAAAAAGAGTCACTGCAGCATTAACTGCTAGAGAGTAAACCGCAATGTTGCTTCGCTCCCCAATCGTTCAGGGAGCGAAGCCTTTTATTTGCGGTTAAAGTCTGCGAGAGCTCTGAATAACATGCCCCTACTTTCTTTGATGAACCCTTCACATAGGTGGCGTACGCCATGATTGCCTTTTTAATCAAGCGGCTGATGCACGCGATTTTGGTGATGTTTGTCATCAGCGTGCTGGCCTTCGCCATTCAGGATAACCTGGGTGACCCCGTACAGCAGATGGTCGGCCAGTCAGTGCCCGAAAGTGAACGTGAAGAAATTCGCGAACGCCTAGGACTCAATGACTCCTTCTTAGTGCAATACGTACGTTTTGCTAAAAATGCCGTGCAAGGTGATTTTGGCTACTCGTACTTTTACCGTGAACCGGCGTTAGAAGTCATTGCTCGGCACTTACCCGCCACTCTCGAGCTGGTATTTGCTTCGACGATGATTATTGTGCTTTTGTCCGTTCCTATCGGGGTATATAGCGCGATCAAACCCCGCTCACCGATTTCACGCCTATTTATGGGCATATCGATTATCGGTATTTCCATCCCTGTTTTTCTAACCGCGATCGTCCTGATTCAAATTTTTGCGATTGGCGTTACCGTTACGCTTTTCCCCGAAAGCACTGGCTGGGGCGCTTGGCTAAACGCTTTCTTTTCTACTGAAGGTAATATGCCCTCCTTTGGCCGTGGCTACGATCTGGTTAATGTAGTGGGTAACTGGGATACCAACTTAGCGACTTGGAACGGTTTACAACATTTAGTATTGCCGGCCGTCTCATTGGCCTCAATCATGCTACCGCTATTTATTCGCCTTATCCGTGCCGAAATGATGGAAGTTCTCCAGTCCGAGTACGTGAAGTACGCCCGCGCTAAAGGTATCTCTATGCGCCGCGTATATTTCGTTCACGCCCTCAAAAACACCATGCTGCCGGTGATTACCGTCGGCGGTGTGCAGATTGGCACCATGGTGGCCTACACCATTTTGACCGAAACCGTATTTCAATGGCCCGGTATGGGGCTGATGTTTTTAGACGCTATTAATCGTGCCGATATCCCGCTAATCGTGACCTACCTGATGATTGTCGGCGTTATTTTTGTGGTCACCAATACGATCGTGGATCTTATCTACGGCTTCGTGAACCCAACCGTCAAATTGACCGGGAAGCCCGCATGAGCACTACAAGTAATTCCCCACAAGCGAGCGCTTCACCCAACCGCTGGGAACGTCTGCGCGACTCTTATATGTGGTACAGCTTCAAGCGTGACCGTACCGCCCAACTCTGCTTGGCCGTGTTTATCTGCATGGTCATCGCCGCCTTTGCCTCACCGCTATTAGCGCCGACTGACCCCTACGATCTCGCCCAGATTGACATTATGGCTTCAGAGCTGCCGCCTTTCTGGATTGAAGGCGCAGATGAGCAGTACGCGCTGGGTACTGACGCCCAAGGGCGCGATTTATGGTCGATTGTGCTGTATGGCACGCGCGTTTCACTGCTGATCGGCTTTGGCGCGGTTATTCTGCAAGCACTGTTGGGGGTCACTTTTGGCCTAATGGCAGGCTATCTAGGCGGGCGCGTCGATACTATCTTGATGCGCTTGGCAGATATTCAGCTCTCTTTCTCGACGCTGATGGTTGCTATCGTGGTAGGCGCCTTGGTCAAAGCGACCATGGGCAGTGCCTTCTACAGCCAGTACGCGGTAATGATGTTGATCCTGATTATCGGCCTTGCCGAATGGCCGCAATACGCCCGTACCGTGCGCGCCTCGGTGCTGGCTGAGAAAAACAAAGAGTACGTGGACGCCGCCCGCGTCATGGGGCTGCGTAGTAAGCGCATAATGTTCCGCCACGTGCTGCCCAATACCATGTCGCCAATCTTTGTTATTTCCACCGTGCAGATTGCCAACGCGATTATCTCAGAAGCAGCGCTCTCGTTTTTGGGACTGGGGATGCCAGAGACGCACCCGTCGCTTGGCTCATTGATCAAATCAGGGTTTGACTACATTCAGTCCGGCTCCTGGTGGATTACCTTAATTCCTGGTGCGGTACTGGTCGTGCTGGTGCTGTCGATCAATTTACTCGGTGATTGGCTGCGTGATGTTATGAACCCACGACTCTACAAAGGCTGAGGACACCATGGCACTACTTGAAGTCAACAATCTGGATGTCCGCTTTGCTTTGCGCCAGGGTGAAGTACACGCCTTGCGGGACATTAGTTTCAGCCTTGAACGCGGTGAGCGTTTAGGTATCGTCGGCGAGTCAGGTGCAGGCAAGTCGGTCGCCGCCTTCTCGCTGCTCAATTTAATCGCCAAGCCAGGCTTTATCGCGGGCGGCACTGTCAATTTCGATGGGCAAGTGCTTAACCGCATGTCTGAACGCGGCCTGCGTAAAGTACGCGGCAACCGCGTTTCGATGATATTTCAAGACCCCATGATGACGCTGAATCCGGTGCTCTCCATTGGCGAGCAGATGGTTGAGTGCTTAAAAGCGCATCGCCGTATTTCTTCAAAGGAAGCCCGCGCGATTGCGTTAGATAAGCTGCGTCAAGTGCAGATTCCCTCGCCAGACACGCGCTTGGATCAGTATCCCCATGAGCTTTCAGGCGGCATGCGCCAGCGGATTATTATTGCCATTGCCCTGCTACTTGACCCGGACATCATCATCGCCGACGAGCCCACTACGGCGCTCGATGTGACTATCCAGGCGGAAATCATGGCGCTGCTCCTAGAACTATGCGAGCAGCATAATGTGGGCTTGATTCTGATCACCCACGACCTGGGCGTAGTCAGCCAGGTGACCCAGCGCATGCTGGTCATGTACGCGGGACGTGTCATTGAACAAGGTCCAACCCGGGAAATCATTAACGACCCGCAGCATCCCTATACTCAGGGGTTAATCAACGCCCTGCCACAAATGGCAACACCCGGCGAAAAGCTCAATCAGATTCGCGGCAGCATGCCGTCGCTCTCAAACCTGCCAAGCGGCTGCGCGTTTCATCCGCGCTGCGATTTTATCAATCGTGCCGATGGTCAGCCGCGCCCCGCCTGCACCCAGCAGGTGCCTGAATTTGTTGAGTCCGGTAACTGCCGTGTGGCCTGTCATATGGTGGCTGAAATGCTCGAAGATCGCCGTTTGAAGGAGGAAACCTCATGAGTCAGCACGCTGAGGCCATCACGGACACCCATAATCCTACTCCTCGTCAGAACGAAGAGAGCGCTGACTCACTGCTCCAGATTCGCGATCTGAAGAAGCGCTTTTCACTTTCGGGCGATTTTCTCGATCAGCTGCGCTTTAAAGGCGGCAAGCTGGTGCGTCACCAAGAGCACGTTCATGCCATTAATGGCGTGAATTTGGATATCAAACGCGGCGAAGCGCTGTGTGTGGTTGGTGAGTCTGGTTGCGGCAAATCCACCGTGGCGCGCACCGTTATGGGGCTGCTTACCCCCACAGAGGGAGAGATACGCTACGACGGCCAACGCATTGATAACTTAAGCTCGCGTCAGCTGCTGCCGTATCGCAAGCGGATGCAGATGATTTTCCAGAACCCCTATGCGTCGCTCAATCCGCGGATGACCATTCAGCAAACACTGGAAGAGCCACTACGACTACACCACCCTGACTGGAAACGGCCACAGATTCTCGACAAGGTGGAAGAGGTAATGCGCTCGGTCGGCATCGACCCGGACTGGGGCAAACGCTTTGGCCACGAATTTTCCGGTGGCCAGCGTCAACGTATTGCCATCGCCCGCGCTCTGGCCGTTGACCCTGAGTTCATCGTTGCCGATGAGCCTATTTCCGCGCTGGATGTCTCGATTCAAGCACAGGTACTCAACCTGCTGATGGAAGCCCAGCAAGAGCGGAACCTGACCTATCTGTTCATTACCCACGATCTAGCCGTCGTGGAGCACTTTGGCACCCGCGTGGCCGTGATGTATTTAGGGACGGTATGTGAGATTGCCACCACAGCGACACTGTTTGAAAAGCCGCGCCACCCCTATACTCAGGCGCTGCTCTCGGCAATTCCACGTTTGAAGGATGACCGGCCCCAGCATATTCGTCTCACTGGCGAGGTGCCGACCCCGGTTAATCTCCCTAGCGGCTGCGTATTTCATGGCCGCTGCCCCTACGCCAATGCGCGCTGCAAGCAAGAGATTCCCGTTCTGCAAACGCAGGATGACGGAACCCGTGTGGCATGCCACGCTGTGGAGGAGAGGCGCCTATGAATAGTGCACCATACATCACACAGCGAGCCAAGGCGCTAAGAGGTAGAGCATGGAAATTCGCTGGCTAGAAGATTTTATCGCCCTGGCCAGGACGCGGCACTTCTCACGCGCAGCAGATGATCAAAACGTAACTCAGCCCACTTTTTCCCGGCGGATCAAACTACTTGAGGAGGAGATGGGCGTAACGCTGATTAATCGTCAAACATTACCCCTCTCGCTCACTCCCGCCGGGGAGGAGTTCCTGACCCTGTGTGAACAGGTGACCGAGCGAGTGCGGCTGACCCGTGACCGTGTGCGAGAGATAAATGCCGGCCAGCAGCGACGTATTATGGTGGCGGCGCCACAAAGCCTATTACCGCATTTTTTGCCTGAGTGGCTTGCATCCACTGGTTGGCAAGACCGCGTGCAGCCCTATTTAAGGGCGACTGGCTGGGTGGCCAATGACTATTTTCAAGCCTTGGCGCGTGCTGAGTGCGATCTGGCCATTTGCTACTGGCCGATAGGACGCTGTGATCTAGATATTGATACCAGCGCTTGTAACTACCGGGTGATTGGCCATGAAAGGCTAATTCCGGTGACAGGACTAAATCCCCAGGGGGCACCTTGCGCCCTTCTGCCTGGGGCGCGTCACCAACCAGCGCCATGGCTTGCCTATCCAAAACGCGGACTGCTTGGTTCAGCCGTTAAAGCCCATTTGGCTAGGCTGCCACAGAGTAGTTATTTAACTGCGCAGAGTGAAAATCTCTATGCAGCGGGCATAAAAGAGCTTGTGCTACTTGGCTATGGTATGAGCTGGTTACCGGAGCGCAATGTTGCCGCTGAACTAGCTCAAGGGACATTGGTGAGAGCGGGTGATAGCCGCTGGGATGTCCCTATGGAGCTACGACTCTACCGACATCAAAGCCATCACCACGCAGAACTCGACGGGTTCTGGAGTGAACTCGTTACGCCTCACACTTGAAGCAATATTTAACAAGGCTTACTTGAGAAAGGACACGGCTTGCATGTCAAACTCTCTTTTTAACTTGCAACAAGATCATATAGCCCACCTACAGCTTGCTTATGCTGATATCTTGGCCGAGCACAGCTTTACCAGTCTGGCTATTTACAGTGGACATGCCAGTGTCCATTTTGCCGATGATCATACGCCTACTTTTCAGTCGTACGGCCACTTTATGCATTGGGTGGGATTAGCTGATGTGCAGTATAGCTGGCTGATTATTCAGCCTGAAAAGCGCCCGCAGCTATACTTGTACGCCCCCGCTGATTTTTGGCATTTACCTACGCATCTACCTGAAGAACCCTGGGTAGCCGCGTTCGACGTTCACTTCTGCAGTGACAAGATCACTCCACCAGTGAGCGGGAATGCCGCTATCATTGGCGATATCGCTCAGCTCTCTACTAGCGCAATACAAACATTGAAAGCCGCTTGCCAGCCAACGCAACTTGTCGGTGCGCTTGATGAACTGAGAATGTTTAAGACGCCTTATGAAATCGCCTGTATTCGCGAAGCTAACCGCTTAGCCATAGCGGGCCATGAAGCTGCCCAGGCAGCATTTATTGGCGCATCCAGTGAACTGGATATTCAGTTGGCTTACTTGGCGGCGAGCCGCCAGCGGGAGTCAAACGTACCTTATCAAAATATTATTGGATTAAATGAACATGCTGGCGTGCTGCATTATCAGCACTACGATCTAAATGCACCCAAGCGGCGTTATAGCCTGTTAGTCGATGCTGGGCGTCGTTTTCGCGGCTACTGCGCCGATATTACGCGCGCTTACGCTGGCCCAGATGCTCCCGCTGTGTTTGGCCGGCTGGTCACGGCGATGCACGGTCTGAAAGATGAGTTAGTCAGCAGCATTGCTCCAGGGGTTAGTTTTATTGCACTGCACGAACAAATGCACCACCAACTTGCTGAAATATTGATCGCTCACGATCTTTTCACAGGTACCGCTGAGCAAGCAGTTGAGGGAGGCGTTACCCGAGCTTTCTGTCCTCATGGATTAGGCCATTCATTAGGGTTACAAGTGCACGATGTTGCCGGATTGCGTAATCCGGACGGCACTCCAGCGCCGGCTCCAGAAAAGCACCCAGCACTCAGATTAACGCGCACACTCCGTCCAGGAATGGTCGTGACTATTGAGCCAGGGCTATATTTTATTAATATGCTGCTCGCCCCCCTGCGCAACAGCTCGCTGCCAATGAACTGGAATTTGATTGACCAGCTCTCATCTTGCGGAGGAATTCGCATTGAAGACAACGTCGCAGTGACGGAAAGTGGTTTTGTTAACCTAACGCCTTAAGTGCTTTACGATACTATCAATGGCCTTAAACGAACAACGCCCGGCGCAAGGCCGAGCGTTGACGTTCACTATATAACAGGCAAGTCTTAGAAGCGGTAAGTAATACCGCCGCCGATGGTAACCGGCTCAATATCAACTTCACCACCAACGTTGATGTCGGCGTTCACATCAGCGTAGCTTGCATAACCATTAAGCATAACGTTATCGGTCACCGCCAGATCAACACCTACTTGGCCGATGGCGCCGTAGCTTTCATCAATGCTTACGCCGGTGGGTTCACCAGAGAAACGCGTGTAATTCAAGCCAGCACCAACGTAAGGCTGAACACGAGAATCTAAGCCGCCCATTGGGTAGTAATTCACCAGTAGGTTGACAGGTAAGCGGTCAACGCTACCCACATCGCCTAAAGCAGACGTGTTGAGGTCGTGCTCGAACTTCTCAGAACTGTTGAGCTCAACACCAACCTTATCAGTGAATAGGTAACCAGCACCAAAGGTGAAGCCGCGAGCGCTCTGCACGTTCAGTGAATCACCATTCAGATTACCATTACCTGAACCCGTATCCGTTTGGGCAACGCCGCCACGGACAAACACGTCACCAGCGTTATAAGCGAGAGCCGCTTGGCTAGCCAGTGCGAAACCAGCAGTGATTACAGCGGCAGAAATCAGTTTCATATTACTCATCAGGGTCATCCTCTATGCAGCGCGCAATTCCTTGCGCTTGGGGATTGCGGTACTTGCTATCCAGCTTTCCTATACAGTATAGAGTATACGAACACTGTTTCCAAATATCTTGTAAAATATTGTTATAAGAAACTGAACTCTGATAGTTTTCCATAACATAAAATCCAGGCACAAAAAAAGTCCCCCGAAGGGGACCCAGGTGGAGCACGCCAGCTCACTCGGTTTATCGCTACAAGGTAAGCAGCGATGTAGATGAAGAAGGGAGAGAAACTAGAGGTTAATCGCGCTTCACTATTCACTCATCCTTTGCCATATACATTGCGATCTGCGTGCCAATATTTTAAAAAAACTTAAATATCAATATCTTAAAAAGAAGCAGCTCGATTAAAAGCAACTCTCGACGCGCTGCAGCAAACAAAATGCACCAGCATTGCGCACTTTGAGGTCTTTTTGCATCACAAAGTATCACATGAGCTTATTTACGCTTTGTAATCCTTAGATTAGTGGCTAGGGGTCACGATGATTTTCACTTGGGCTTTGTCGTTTAGCAGCGCCTCAAAGCCCTCCTCCACGATATCCGCCAGCGGAATACGTTGGGTGACCATGTCCTCGGCACGGAAGTAGCCACGCTGCATTAGTGCCATTACCGCTGGATAAACATGGCGATAGGCAATAATGCCTTTCATGGTGCGCTCTTTGATGACCAGGTCGTTAGGCTGAAAGCTGGCCTCTCCTTCCCAAATACTTACCACCACCACTTCGCCCCCTTCATGGGTGCTGTGCAGCGCTTGGTTGAGCACGGCAGGAATGCCCGTCACCTCAAACGCCACGTCAACGCCGCCACCGCTTAAGGCTTGTAATTTCGCCACGGCATCCTCTTGCTGCGGATCAACCACAGTGGCACCTAGCGCCTCAGCTTTGGCCTTGCGAGAGGGCGCCACTTCCACTGCATAAATCTGCGCTGCCCCTGCGGCCTTGAGCGCCTCGATGGTCATCAAACCGATTGGTCCAGCACCAAATACGACCGCGCTATCCCCGGCTTTTAGGCAGCTTTGGCGTACCGCATGCAACGCCACGGCAGCAGGCTCGACCAGTGCGCCCTGCTCGTAACTGAGATCATCCGGCAGTTGGTGCACCATATGCTCACCCATCACGGTGAACTCGGAAAAGCCGCCACCACCGCCCGAGAGGCCATGAAAGCCCAGCAAGGGCGTAAGGTTGTAGCGCTCCATCTGATAAGCGCCATCCTTATTGGGTGAAAGAATGGGTTCAATGGCCACTCGGTCGCCAACCTTCACCCGCGTTACTTTCTCGCCGATCTCTACCACTTCCCCAGCGAACTCATGGCCCATAATGATCGGCGCCTGTTCGCCGCTAATGGGGTGTGGCTGGCCCACCGGGATAAAAATCGGCCCGGCGGCATACTCGTGCAAGTCACTGCCGCAAATACCACAGGCAGCCACTTTCACCTTCACCTCATGGGGGTCGCTGATAGTGGGAACCGGCACTTGCTCGACACGTAAATCTTTTGCTGCGTACCAAACTGCTGCCTGCATGCTTGACTGGCTCATGGGTTACCCTTCCTGTTAAGACGTATGATGAACGGGCTGCAGACCGTAGACAGGCGTTTCCAGCCCCTCCATGCGAGCCTTTAACTGCAGCGCCAAATAGTGTGAGTAGTGCCGTGACTGGTGCAGGTTGCCGCCATGGAACCACAGCGCCTCTTGCTGGGTGGGCTTCCACATATTGCGCAGCTCGCCCTCCCAGGGGCCGGGGTCTTTGGTGGTGTCGGAGCCCAGGCCCCAGCATTTGCCGACTTTATCTGCCACTTCCTGAGAGATAAGCCGTGCTGCCCAGCCATTCATGGAGCCATAGCCGGTAGCGTAAACGATCAAATCTGCCTCAAGTTCACTGCCATCGGTCAGCGTGATGGAGTGCGAGTTAATGCGCTCAATGCCCACACCGCTGCGCAGCTTGATATCGCCGTTGGCCACTAAATCGCAGGCCCCCACATCAATGTAATAACCTGAGCCTCGGCGCAGGTACTTCAAGAACAGCCCAGAGTCATCGTCACCGAAATCGAGCAGGAAGCCTGCATCTTCCAGCTTCTGATAAAATTCAGCGTCGCGTTGTTTGATTGCCTCAAACGCTGGTCGCTGAAAGTCCGGAAGCACCTTGTAGGGGATCGAGGCAAAGATCAGATCAGCCTTGTCGTGGGTTACGCCATTGGCCACCGCCTCTTCGGAGTAGAGCGGCCCCAGCACTTCCTCCATCAAAGAGTCTGACCTAACAATATGGGTGGATGAACGCTGCAGCATGGTCACATCGGCGTCGTGCTCCCAGAGGGCCGCGGCAATATCGTGAGCAGAGTTATTCGAGCCCAAAATCACGCACTTCCTGCCCGCATAAGCATCAGGCCCTGGGTGCTGACTGGAGTGCTGCTGCTCGCCTGCAAAACTCTCTGCGCCAGGAAATGTCGGTACATTGGGCATCCCGGACATTCCGGTGGCCATCACCAACTGCTTCGGGCGTAGCGTGATCTCTTCGCCGTTGCGCTTAACATTAACCACCCACTCGCCTGCGGCTTCATCGAAGCGCGCATTCTGACACTCGGTGGAACTCCAATAATTGAGCTCCATCACGTTTGTGTACATCTCCAGCCAGTCGCCCACCTTGTCTTTAGGTGCGAACACCGGCCAGTTTTCTGGGAAAGGAATATAGGGTAGGTGGTCGTACCATACCGGGTCGTGCAGGCAGAGGGATTTATAGCGCTTGCGCCAGGAGTCTCCAGCCCGCTCGTTGCGCTCTATAATGATAGTCGGCACGCCCATCTGCTTCAGCCGCGCCCCCAGGCCAATCCCACCTTGGCCTCCGCCGATGATCACACAGTAAGGTTGTTGGGTGTAGCCAAGCTCGGCCTCTTCACGCTCCCGTGACTCTAACCAGGTTTCACGCTGTTTATTGGCGCCGTGCTCAGCTCCTTTTGGCCGGTTGTGCTTACGCGGCTCGGGGTAATCATGAAGCGACTGCATAGTGGTTAGTAGCGTCCAGCATTTGCCGTCTTTCAGACGCAAGTAACCTTTGCCGCTGGCGACGGCTGTATCAAAGGTAAACCACGCCTCGCTAGTATCGCCGTTCTGGGTAGCCTCGCCCTCTAGCTGCCAGTTCGAAGGACGCACGTTCTCCAGGGTGGCATTGAGCATGGCCTGAATAGCCTCTTTTCCCTCGCAGGTTTTTAAATTCCAGGTAAAGGTTACAAAGTCGCGCCAGTAGCATTCCTCGTCAAATAGCGACAAAACACGCTGAATATCTTGGGCTTGTAGCGCTTTATCAAAATCACTTAGCCATTCTTGGACAATAGCCGTGGCGGTTTGCTGAGTTTGTGCCGGTATCTCGGACATAGCGAGTACTCCATGGTTTGTTATTGTTGAATTGTTGGTGAGACCTCTACCCCTAAGCAGCCGCCATGCCAACCAATCCAGAAAAACCACAAGCATTTGAAAAATATAAATAAATATCAAAAAAAGATAATCTATTAGACGTTATTCAAGGCGTACACCTGTCACATATAGTTGTAAACGGCGTTACAGGTGTAACCCACGACTAACAGCGTAATAGCACTGCGTTGACACCCACGCCAAAGCGCATAGGCTGGAAGGACAATAACAATCCCCACGGTGAACCACGCCATGCCTACTCAATCGCCTCTGCCTGCACGGCTGCCATCCGTTCAGCGCCAGCATATCGAGCATATTTTCCAGCTCGGCGAAGGCCTGGAAGTTCCGCAGCTACCGGCCCAGCAAACCATTCGGCGTTCCTGGCTGCGCTGCCTAAACGAGTACCAGCTCGATCCCACCCAGCCACGCCCAGCCCGGGTGGTGCCCCAGCAAATCCTGATCGAGCACCGCGAATCCGTGGATGAACTGCTCCACGTGGCAAGAGCCGGGGTTGACCAGCTCTATCAACAAATCGCCCAGCTCGGCTACGTGCTGCTGCTCACCGACCACCGCGGGATAACCGTTGAGTTTCGTGGCGACCCCAACCAAGACCAGCAACTGCGCAAAGCAGGCCTCTATCTCGGTGCCGACTGGGACGAACGCTTTGCGGGCACCTGTGCTGTAGGCACGTGCCTGCATGATCGCCAAGCGATTATTTGCCACCGCCAGGAACACTTCGACGCCTCGCATATTTCGCTTACCTGCACAGCGGCCCCTATCGCCGACCCGCAAGGCAACGTCATGGCTGTGCTAGATATCTCGGCGCTGCAATCGCCTGCGCAGCATGAGAGCCAAAACTTCAGCCTTTCTCTGGTAACGCTCTACGCGCGCATGATTGAAGACGCCTATTTTCTACAGCGCTACCGCGACTGCCTGATGGTGCGCCTGGATACTTCGCGGGAGTTCGTGCATGTGAACGGGCGTGGACTCATCGCCATTGAAGAGAATGGACAGGTCATTGCCGCCAACGCAGTAGGCCGAGAACTGATCGCCAGCCATCAACGCCGTTGGCCTCCCTGGTCAGTCCATCACTGCCCAATACTGGGAGAGCTATTCGAGTGTGAGATCGCCGATGTGCTCAGTATTAATAGCGCCACCGACGATCAACTGCGCGCTTTTCGCGCCAGAGTCGACAACACCATTTACTTTATTAGCTTGCTGGAGCCCCGTCGCCCTAGACCTGTTCAGCAAGCGCAATCGCTTCCCATCAGCCTGCCGGAACCACTGGCACGCCTAGGCGCTGATGATCCTGCCATGCGTAAAGTACAGAAGCTGGCTGAGCGGTTGCGCAACGAAACCAGCGTTAATGTGCTAATCAGCGGTGAAACCGGCACCGGCAAAGAGGTCGTCGCACGCGCGTTACACGATAGCGGCAACCGTGCCAAAGGGCCTTTTATCGCAGTGAACTGTGCTGCTATTCCCGAAGCGCTGATCGAAAGCGAGCTGTTTGGTTACGAGCCCGGCGCCTTTACCGGCGGGCGCGCCAAGGGCATGCGTGGGCTAATTCCCCAGGCCCACGGTGGCACGCTGTTTTTAGATGAAATCGGCGATATGCCGCTGGCCCTACAAACCCGGCTACTGCGTGTACTGGCCGAGCGTGAAGTGATGCCACTGGGGGCCAATAAGCCTGAGAGGGTTGATATTCGGGTGATTACCGCCACTCATCGCAATATTGACGCGATGATCCAACAGGGTGAGTTCCGTGAAGATCTCTATTACCGCCTTAACGGCGCCCAATTGCGCCTGCCCGCGCTACGCGAACGCGCCGATAAACTCTACGTTATTCGTCGCGTCTTTGATGACATCATCCAAGCAAGAGCCTCCAGCCAATCACCGCGCCTGCGGGCCGATGCCATTAGCGCCCTACTCGCGTACGCCTGGCCCGGCAATATCCGCCAGCTAAAAAACGCGCTGGCCTTTGCCATGGCCACGTCAGAAAGCGACGAGATCACCGTTCATGACTTGCCCGAGCAGTGCCTAAGCCAGCGCATTACCTGCAATACGGCGGCAAAACTTGAAGGCAACACGAACGAAGCCCTTTCAAGTTCGCTAAGCCACCTGCTAAAAAGGCATCACTGGAATATAAGCGCTGTTGCTCGCGAGCTAGGGGTTTCGAGGCCCACGGTATACCGGCAAATGCAGCGCCAGGGCATAGTGCCGCCAAATTGGCAGGGCTAAGCGCCAATCCGTTAATCCGCTAGTTGGCCTTGGGGTTTACCCTCACGTACACTTGTTTGAATCATTTTCACCACGCTTTCGACAAGCCGAGGCTCTCCCATGGCGTTTGAATCCACTTCTTCCTATATCGCAACCGATGCGCTGAAACAGGCGGTCAACGCCGCCGTAGTACTTGAGCGGCCGCTGTTAATCAAAGGCGAACCGGGCACCGGCAAAACCCTACTGGCCGAAGAACTGGCCGAATCTCTCGATACCCAGTTGATTACCTGGCATATCAAATCCAGCACCAAGGCGGCCCAGGGTTTATACGAGTACGATGCCGTCAGCCGTCTTAGGGATTCACAGCTGGGTGTGGAAGGTGTGGAGAACGTGGCCAACTACATCAAGCCCGGCAAACTGTGGGAAGCCTTTACTGCCAACGAGCGCGTAGTGCTGCTGATCGACGAAATCGATAAAGCCGATATCGAATTCCCCAACGACCTGCTTCAAGAGCTGGATCGTATGGAGTTTCACGTTTACGAAACCGGCGAAACCATCCGCGCCGAGCAGCGCCCGATTATCGTTATTACCTCGAATAATGAAAAAGAGCTGCCGGACGCGTTCCTACGCCGCTGCTTTTTCCACTACATTGAGTTCCCCGACCGCGAGACCATGCAGGCGATTGTCGATGTGCACTTTCCGGATATCGCACCCAAGCTTGTCAGCGAAGCCCTGGAGGTATTCTTTGAGCTACGTAAAGCGCCCGGACTTAAGAAAAAGCCCTCCACGTCAGAACTCGTCGATTGGCTCAAGCTACTGATGGCTGACAATATTGCTCAAGAAGCACTCTACAACCGTGATCCCGCCAAAGCGCTGCCGCCCATGGCCGGGGCACTGGTCAAAAACGAGCAGGATACCCAACTGCTTGAACGCCTGGCGTTTATGATTCGTCGCCAGAAAGGCACAGGCCGCTAAGCCATGTTTATTGGCCTATTTGAAACGCTCAAGCGCGCGGGCGTCCCGGTGTCGCTACGCGAGCTGCTGGATCTTCACGCCGTGGTGGAGCGCGGTGTCGTGTTCGCCGACATGGAAGCCTTCTATCAGGTGGCCCGCACGGTGATGGTCAAGGATGAACGCCACTTTGACCGCTTTGATCGCGCCTTCGCCGCCTGGTTTAAAGGCCTCGAGGACATGGACGCCGCCATTGAGGCGCTGATTCCCGATGAGTGGCTGCGCCGGGAATTTGAGAAACAGCTAACGGATGAAGAGAAAGCCAAGATCGAATCCCTGGGCGGCCTCGAAGAACTCATTGAGACGTTCAAAAAACGCCTGGAGGAGCAAAAAGAGCGCCACGCGGGCGGCAACAAATGGATCGGTACCGGCGGCACCAGTCCCTTCGGCGCTTACGGCTACAATCCCGAAGGCATTCGCATTGGTCAGGATGGCTCTCGCCACCGCCGCGCCACCAAAGTATGGGACGAGCGACGCTTCCGCGATTACGATGATTCTCTGGAATTAGGCACGCGCAATATCAAAATGGCGCTTCGCCGCCTGCGCAAGTTTGCCCGCCAAGGGGCATTAGATGAGTTCGACGTGGATAGCACCATCCGCGAAACTGCCAAGGACGCCGGATTACTCAACGTACAGATGCGCCCAGAGCGCCATAACGCTGTTAAAGTACTGCTATTTTTGGATGTGGGTGGCTCGATGGATGATCATATTCGCGTCTGCGAAGAGCTTTTCTCTGCCGCCCGCTCAGAGTTTAAGCATCTGGAGCACTACTACTTCCATAACTGCCTTTACGAAGGGGTTTGGCGAAATAATATGCGTCGTGGGAATGAACGAATTCCGACCATGGATGTTTTGCATACCTACGGTGCGGATTACCAGGTAGTGATTGTCGGCGATGCGGCCATGTCTCCCTATGAAGTCACCCACCCAGGCGGCAGTGTTGAGCACTTTAACGACGAAGCGGGCGGCGTTTGGCTTAAGCGCTTATGCGAAACGTTTCCGCGTCTGGCTTGGCTTAACCCTTTACCACCCCGTGCCTGGGAGTACACCTACTCCACTAATCTCATACGAGAAATTATCGAAGACCGTATGTACCCCATGACGCTTGAAGGGTTGGAAACGGCCATGCGCGAACTAGCGAAGAAGTAGTCGGCTTATCTGGGCAAGCGTAATAGTTAATCAGAGGTTTCCTAATGGGCCATTAAAGCGTTTGTGGAAAATCGTTTAAACCCTTCAAAAAGGCCTGCTTTGCAGCCTCAAACGCCTTAGGGTCATGTTTAAAGCGGCGCAAAATGAGCGCTTCATCCAAAGCCAGGGTGGTTGCCAGTTCACTAACGCTTTTGGCGGGGTGGCGTGCGCCTAAACCTATACGTTTGCCATCCGCACCGCCAAACCAGCGTTTAATGCCACTTTTTTGATAGAACGCTTCCTGTTCAGCGTTATCCACTTCGACACGTAGCGGCGCTTTCAGAGTAAGCTCGCGAATCAAACGCTGCTGGGCATCTACTTGGTCAAGTGCACAGGCGTGGGTCACGGTCATGCCCTCGCCCTCTTCGTCCAGCACTAGCAGCGCCAGCGCTTGGGGGTTACCCTGGCCGTCAACGGCAGCAAACAGTCGTGCGGCTTCTTGAGGGAATAACACACTGCAGGTGCCGGTGAACACGACCAGCGGCGTAAGACCCGCCTCTTGTCCGTATACCTCAGCGCATAATCGCGCCAGACAGGCGTTGCGATGGGCCTCTGCGTTAACGTGTACGACCTTCATTTGAATCATCCTCACCGGCTAAAAAGCCGCAAGCCTAGAGTAATTATCGCCGTTTTGACAGCGCGATGTGCCTCAAGCGACCTCCATTCATTTTTACTGATACTGAACACCACTGTTAACAACCTGTCGAAGAGAACCGTAAGCGTGAACATCACTTAGAAGGAGCTAGCATGCCCACCTTTATGAATGACCCTACCATGCCCACCCCCAATTTCCCCGGCAGCCACATGGTAGTTGATGATCACTATGTCTTTATTTCCGGATTGACCGTGGCCGATCTCTCTAACGGCCATGCCGCCCGTGGCGATGTAAAAGAAGAGACGCGTCTTGTAATGCGCGCACTGTCAAGAATGCTAGAAATGGAAGGTGGCAGTCTTGCAGATATCGTTCGGGTGGATATACATCTCACTGACCTACACGCTATTCAAGACATGGACAGTGTTTACGCGGAGCACTTTGAACCTGGACACTACCCTGCTCGCACCTGTACCGAATCGACTCATATATGTGGCGGGAGCAGCGTTGAAATTACCGTAATGGCGAAGCGCGCAAGTCGTTAATTTCTTTAAACACAAAAAGCCAATTTAATGGCTTTTTGTGTTTACGTCCCTAACGCATTTTTTTACAAACCGGCAAGCATCCCTGTCGGATAGGTAAGCGTTAGCAGGTTCGCCATTCCCATCAGGAAAAGCGTTACCCCAGCCGCCAACCCCACGGCAGCCACGGGCTTCATACGCGCCACCACGAGTAAGAACCCAAGGCAAAATACCGCAGCGGCAAACAGGAAGCCGAACACCATGACACTTCCAATCAACGCGAAGAAACCGGCTACCCAAAGCAACTGCTGGCTTAATGTTTGAGTTTGCCACTTCATCGGTTTGACGACCGTTCTAATAATTTCCAGTACGCAGGCTGCCACGATAATAGCAATCGCCAGCCTGGGCATGATGCCCCCTAGCATGGAAAGATCAGCAAACGCCCACCACATATACGCGGCACCTGCTAACAGGCTGCCGAGCAGTGCCACATCAATAACGCCCAGCGACAGCGGAGCCACCTCTTCCTGAAGCGGATGAGAAGTGGACTCCTCGCTTTGACGACGCTTTTGCAGGTAGCTGCGTAGAGGCGGAAGTACCAGTGATGCCGCAATCAGAGCACCAATAATCAGCACACCAGGCCGCATAAAGGCCTCTGTCCCCTGAAACTGGGCGGCTTGATAGAAGTATGCTTCGGCACCGGGCGCGAGCACAAAGCCAATCAAGAAGGCGGGACGAGACCAGTTGGCCTGCTTAAACAGCACGCCAATCGCACCAATAATGCCGAGCGCAAAAAGATCCCCCAGCGAACGCGTTGCTTGATAAGCCGCAAAGAGAATCAAAATGGTAATCAGCGGCGCCAAAATCACGAACGGCACCCGCGTTAAGCTGGCCACCGGGCGCGCTAAGCCTAAACAGAGCGCAGCGCCTAAAATATTCGCCAGTGCTAATGACCAAATAATGGTGTAAGTCAGGTCAAGGTTGGTTTCCAGCATGCTGACCCCAGGCTGAAGGCCCAGCAATAGCAAACCACCTAAGAACACCGCCGCAGTACCAGACCCAGGAATACCAAACAGTAGCGTGGGCACCATCGCTCCGCAGGCACAGGCGTTGTTCGCCGACTCTGGGGCAATCACACCGCGAATATCGCCTTTACCGAACTGGGATTTATCCTTGGCACTCTGCACCGCATGGCCGTAGGTGAGCCAATCTACCACCGAGCCCGCCAAGCCAGGAATCGTGCCCATCAAGCTGCCAATGCCCGCGCAGCGAGCCACCAAACCAGGCCGCTTAACCACGTCCTTGACACCCTCTTTCCAGCCCTTGCCCAATTGGCAGGGCTGCTCGGCGATCGCGCCACGCTTCACTAATAGGTCAATGATTTCAGGCAGCGCGAAAATACCTAACCCCACTACCACTAACGGCAATCCATCGTAGAGGTAGTCAATTTCAAATGGCAGCCGGAACTCCCCAGTGGCGGGCGCCATACCGATGGTGCCGACCAGTAAGCCAACACCGCAGGCAGCAATACCTTTAAAGACATCTTTACCAGACAGGACCGCCACCATGGACAGCCCCAGCAGCGTCAACATAAACAGCTCTGACGAAGAGAACGACAACACCACAGGCCGGGCAATGAGGATAAAGGCAGTGAGTACCAGCGCACCAATAAGACCGCCTATCATTGACGAGAGAAACGCACTGGAGAGCGCTCGTGCAGCCTGCCCTTTTTTTGCCAATGCAAAGCCATCCACCACGGTGGCCTGGGAAGCACTAGAGCCTGGGATGCCAAGCAGTACAGAGGCAAACGTATCGCCAGTGGGGATCACTGCGACTAAACCCATCAGCATGCCCAGAGCAACGGAAGGCTCCATGCCATAAAGAAACGGTAATAGAAGCGACATACCGGCAATGCCGCCAAGCCCAGGGATAATGCCCACAATCAACCCAATGAGGACACCAATCACCATGTACAGCATATGGGGAACAGTAAACAACTGCCCCAAACTGGAGAATAAGACATCTAACATTGTCGTGGCTCTTATGTTGTTTAGTGTAAGGGAGCCCAAAGGCACTGCTTTATCAGTGCCTCTTTAGTGTTAACTGGCGTGTTAAATACGGGCACCGTGCTGTTCGAGCAGCCATTCGACCAACCACTGTCGCGTGGCATCATCAAGCGTCATGGCATCGTGCAGATGCTGCTCGACGACTTCCCCCACGACGGGCGTGTAGGGGCCAAGCTGGGCCATGGCCGCCTGTTTGAACTCTTCAGTGCCCACAAAACGACGCGCCGCATCGCGATACTCCTGAATCAATGCTTCTGGGGCGTCGCTAGGCAGTAGGATCAATTTTTGCAGCGTGAACCCAGAGGCAAAGAATTTGCGATACGCCTCGGCGGCGGCACCACTGGGCGCTTCGCCATGCAGGGTTTCGTAAACTTCATTGAAGGTCGGCAAGTCAGGGAAGGCAGGATCACGAACGATCTCGCCGCTGTCGTTAAGCACGCCCAGGGAAAACAGCGGCACCGCTCGGCCACTCTCTACCAAAGGTTCTACACTGCTGAAATAGGCAGAGGTGGTTTGGAAGTCGATATCCGCCTCGCCGCGCTCAAAGGCTAACCGCCCTTCACCTCGGCTACGCATGCCAGACACGGCCTGAACATCGGCACCTAGCAAATCAAGCGCAATCAACACCGGTAGTTCCAGCCCTGTATGGCTCTGCACGGCAAATTTAACACGCTGGTGAGTGACCGCGTTCAGCACTTCCTCAGCGGTATCGCCCAAGCTCGGCTGGGCATACACCACGCCACCGGTGGGCGTCGCTAAAATCGGGGTCCAATCATCGTAGCTATAGCGGACCCGGCGGTCGTCCAGCATGGCGGGATATTGGGTGGAGGCAGAGGTGCCAATCCACTGACTGCCATCCGAGTCAGCCCGCATAGCGAACAGGTTGCTGCCGTTGATAGAACCACCGCCAGGCACGTTATCGATCACCAGCGTAGGGTTACCTTGAATATGGTCGCTCATCCAGGTGGTGAAGAAGCGTGCCCATACATCAGTTCCCCCGCCGACACCAAACGGAATGGTCCAATGAATGGTATCAGGCACGATCACATCGTCAGCCTGGGCATTCAAACTAATAGCGCCTAGTGTGGAACAAGCAACGACCAACAGCGCTTTCTTGAAGGTCTTAAGAGAAGTGTTCTTCAGGGTGGTCATGGCGATACTCCTTTTATTGATTATTGTCTTTGGTAATAAAGGTAAGGTTATTCAATCAACGGTTTCGATGGCGTGGTTACCCGCTTCCTTTGAAGGTGCCGCGTAAAAAATTTGTCCGCTCATAATTTTGCGAGCGGTTCGTATAAGCGATACGCGCGCCAGGTCAAACGCATTCTGCTGGCGATACTCGGCCGTTAGCTCAATAGAACCAGAAGGATGCTCTAACACAATCTGTGATAGCAGCTGCCCATGGGAAAGCTTCTGAGTGCTGATGGCCATTTGATTGGCAACGGAGCCGGGCACGTTAATCGCGGCTGCCACCGCCATCGCGCCTGTCACGGCAATCGCTTTGTGGCAGCGATGGGGCACAAAATAGCGAACATTCAGCGTGTGCGATGTCGTTTCAGTTGCCGAGATCAGCACAACCTTGGGCAGCACACTCTGACTAACATCGCCCATTCCCATTCGGAGCCCCGCCTCGCGGCGTAGGGTTTCTAAGCGTGTTAACAAGGCTGCGTTATTATCCAGCGCAGCAGGTGATTCATGGCCGGTTAACCCGACCGACTCAGCGCGCAGCAGCATAATTGGGGTGGCCGCATCGATACAGCTCACCTCGATACCTGCGATCTCATCGCATGCGTTTCCCGTGGGTAACAGCTGGCCCGTTTTGCTCCCCATGATGTCTAAAAAACTGAGTTGAATGCCCGCAGCACTTCCCGGAACGCCGCTAATGGTAACGCTGCCTTCGTACTGCACCTGCTTCCCCGGTGTGGGCACATGACACTCAATCAGCCTCTGGGTGTTTAAGTTATGCACCTTCACCACGGTAGTACCGTCTTGGGGTTCTACCAGCCCCGTCTCGATAGCATACGGCCCGACGGCAGACAGCATATTGCCGCAGTTCGGGTTAAAGTCGACACGCTTGTTCACCACATCCACTTGAGCAAACAGGTAGTCAACATCGGCTTCCGGGTGTGACGAGCGCTCCACAATGGCCACTTTGCTGGTGAGCGGGTCGCCGCCCCCAATACCATCGATCTGTAGCGCATGCCCGGACCCCATCAAGCTGAGCAGAATATCGGCCTGCTGGGCCTGGTCACTGGGCAGATCTTTCATTCGAATAAAGGGGCCTCGAGAGGTGCCGCCCCGCATAATGACACAAGGTATGCTGTTCATATCGCTCCGCCATAGTTCACGATGACTATATGAAAGGAGCATGTCAGCCAATGTTTAATGTCTCAAATGCAAATATAGGGTGTCATAAATCCATTTTTTGCATTAATGTGTTTTGGTTATTAATCCACCTTTTAAGTGCAACAATCCTATGGTGCATAGACTCGAATTTCTTGACCTCCAGGCCTTCATTTTGGTCGCTGAATTGGGCACCTTTCATGAGGCGGCGCAGCGCTTGCATCTGTCGCAGCCTGCCCTCACTCGGCGTATCCAAAAATTAGAGGAACTCCTTGAAGTTGAACTACTTGAGAGAACCACTAGGCGCACTCGGCTGACGCCCATTGGGGCGGATTTTCTACCGCGAGCTAGGCGCATGTTAGAGGAATACGAGTCCTCTATTTTGGGGATTCGGGAATTAGTCACGCATAAAAAAGGCACCGTAACGATTGCCTGCTTGCCCACGGCGGCCTTCTACTTTTTGCCTAGTGTCATTCGCGTGTTTAGCGAGGCTTGGCCAGGGATTCGTATCCGAATTCTGGATGTCAGCGCTAACGAGGGGCTGGAAAAAGTCATTAATGGCGAGGCGGACTTCGGCATCAACATGATCAGCGCACAAAGCTCGGAGGTGCGCTTTACCCCGCTGCTGCGAGATCCTTTTGTACTAGCTCTGCGCTCGGACCACCCGCTTGCCAGCAAACAGCAGATTGAATGGAGCGATTTAGAAGATGTGCGGCTCATCACTGTAAGCCGCGATAGCGGTAACCGCACACTGCTGGATAATGCGCTTTCAGCGGAGGGCATCCACCTCAATAGCTTTTACGAGGTACAGCACCTATCTACCTCTTTGGGGCTGGTCGAATCAGGGCTTGGCGTGGCTATTTTGCCGCGTATGACCATGCCTGGCCCCGATCACGACACGCTCTGTTCTCGTGACTTGCCAGAGCCGCGTATCCAGCGTTCGATTGGCTTGGTTCGTAGCAACTCACACAGCCTATCCAGCACAGCGCAGTTATTCATCGATCTTCTGCTGGAACACTGGGGTAAAGAGACGATTTAACACATGGTTTTGAAACTATAACAGTGCGATAACGGCTTCAATATCAACATGGGCTTCCAACATATCGGCTAAGCGATCGAGTTCGCGCTCGCGGTGGGCTTGGTAATCATTCTGCTCTCCGCCAGCGAGCCCCAACTGCTTGAGTAGCGCGTAGCAAGCTTCTGGGTGGTCAAACAGGCCATGTAGATAGGTGCCGAAGATTTGTCCGTCATCACTGACCGAGCCTTCTGGTCGACCATCGATATCAAATAGCGGCCTGCTCAGGGCGAGGCCTTCGCTGACGCCGTTATGGATTTCGTACCCTTCTACCTTTGCCGCCTCTCCTACCAACACGCCGCTCACGTTGCGAAGCTGCTTGCCCGCCACCATTCGCGTAGTGAGCGAGAGCAATCCCAATCCTGCCACTTTCCCTGGCTGCCCCTCCAGACCATCAGGGTCATCCACCCACTCACCCAGCATCTGAAAGCCACCGCAAATCCCCAGCACTTTCCCGCCGTAGCGCAGGTGGCGCTGGATTGCCTTGTCCCAACCTTGGCGCTGCAGCCATTCAAGGTCACTGGCCGTACTTTTACTGCCGGGGAGAATAATGACATCGGCGGCGGGAATAGGCTGGTCGGGCCCAATAAAGGTTAAAGCAACCTGAGGGTGCAAACGCAGCGGATCAAAGTCGGTGTGATTACTGATGCGCGGCAGTGCGGGCACAATGATATTAAGCACGTGACTTTGCTTCTCTGCCTGGATAGTGCCAATGCTATCTTCCGAATCGAGCACCAAGCCTTGTAAATAAGGCAGCGTGCCCAGCACCGGTTTACCTGTGCGCTTCTCCAGCCACTCAAGTCCAGGGTTGAGTAGCGCAATATCACCGCGAAAGCGGTTAATAATAAAGCCGTGGGTGCGCGCCTGCTCACTCTCACTTAGTAGCGCCAGCGTACCTACCAACTGGGCAAATACGCCGCCGCGGTCAATATCACCGACTAACAATACCGGGCAGTTTGCCGCTTCGGCAAAGCCCATATTGGCGATATCGCCTTCGCGAAGATTGATTTCTGCAGGACTGCCCGCGCCCTCGGCAATAATCACATCGAAGCGGCTTTCCAGGGCCTGCCAAGCCGCCATCACGCTCGCTTTCGCAGTGCGTTTATAGGCATGGTAATCCAGGGCATCCATATGGCCATGCACCTTACCGCGCAAAATCACCTGGGCACCACGATCCGTTTCCGGCTTTAGCAGCACCGGATTCATATCGCTGTGGGGGGCTAAATAGCAGGCTTGCGCCTGTAACGCCGTGGAACGGCCAATTTCTCCGCCATCCACGGTCACGGCGCTATTCAATGCCATATTCTGAGGTTTAAACGGTGCCACTGAGATGCCACGCCTTGCCAGCACGCGGCATAGCGCAGCCACCACGGTACTTTTACCCGCATCCGAGGTGGTGCCTTGAATCATCAATGTGGCCATAAAAAAGTCTCGCCCTGGGAACAAGAGCGAGACTGTAGCGGGAGGTATTGAGCGGCGCAATGTGCAACAGTGCACGTATCGAAATTAGCAGTACTCGTGCTGATTAACCACGGGGGTTTACCAAGCTACCAAATAGTTCACCATCGCCGCGCTGTCTGAGCTAGCATCAGCGTCGTGTTCAGGCTCTAATGTGTGTAGAAGGTTAAACTGCAACTGGCTACGTTCGCTGGGCTTAAACGCATAACCCAACTCAATATCCATTTGTCGACCAGAAGGCGAGAGAGACGCCTCGCGGGATTCTCGCAACACTTCACCGCTTACTGTGCGGGCAACGGGTATGCTCAACTCAGCCGTCGCGCTGTCAATGCGTAACGGTTGGCGAAACGTTAACGCCGCACGCTCATCTTTCTTTTGCCACTGCAGACCCAGTGCCATTTCCTGAGCACTAATATCTTTAATGCGTGTTACAAGACCGCTGCCATCTGCATTACCCCGCCCTTGCTCAAACTCGGCAAAAGCAGCAAAGCCATTGCCCACATTTGCCTGCAGGCCAGCGCCAACGAACGTCATCTGATTATGTTCGCCGAAACCCAATGCCCCGGAACCGTTAGCACCGAGCAGACCATTCTCCTCCTCTAATCGGCCTATCTGAGTACTCACGCTAATACCCGGCGTCAATTGATATGCCATGCCAATATCAGATCGATTGGCGCTATAGTCGCTGGCAAAACTCATGTCATCCTCAACCCCACCCGCCCAATGTTTCGCTAACAGGCTAAATTTATCCGTTACATCGTAGCGGGTTTGCACACCATTCACGTTATCGAACGCTTGTGTCATCGTTGCGCCAGATTGGAAAGAAATCATTGGCATCATGTCTGAATTCGCATAACCACTCATCGGGTCAATTTGATCACCCGCGTAGTTGAAAGCACTCAGGATTGAGTTACCAAACGTCCCATCGAAACGACTACTCAGAAGCTCACCGCCACCGTTCGAGCGGGAAGTGAAACGGTAATTATCCATCTCCATTGTGTCTGTTTGGACCGCTTGAGCCGAGCTTAGTGACATACGCTCCATTTGATCGCGCAACTGATTCGACCGCTTTACGCGCTGTTGCGTTTGTTGGCCAAAATCCATCTGATAGTCACGGCCCAGGTCATCAAATACCGCCACGGAGTCGAGCACACCTGACGCCGCCAATGCGTTGCCGTACGCTCCCGAAAGCTGCATAAAAGAGCCTGCAGCAGCATCACCCCCAACTTCGACGCGTTCGCTTTGGGGAACGACTAAATCACCTTCTGGGGCAAGCGCAGCGTTAATATCGGCCTCCCCCTGACCAAGATAAAACGCACCACAGTTCACATTGGCATCAGCACCGCATGTATTCTGCTGATACAGGTCACTCGTTTGGCTGGCCGTGTCCAACAGACGCTGACTTGCCTGCTGGGCGCTAAAATGTGGCCATCGGTCGACGATGCCAGCCGCATATTCCGAGATACGAGCCGCCGAAATAGAAGTGCCTTGAGCACCAACCGTCCGATTAACGTAGTCGGTTGCTATCGCACGCTCCTGTAATTTAGCGTCATCACCCGGGTAGCTGCTGGATGGGTGAATTTCGCCATCCGCAGTGGTACCGACCGCTATCAGCATCATGCTGTAAAGATCAGGATGACTGGCATAAATGGGCCGCCCTTGTGTATCAATAGCGGCACCATCATTTCCCGCACTCACCACATATACAGCGCCTTTACCGGCATTGGCGCTTACGACCCGCTGGTAAGATTCTGCTGAGGTGACACCGTTAAAGGAAAGCCGCGGATCACTGGCTATAAAGCGCTTAGAAAAACTGGCATTGATGACACGAGCGCCACGTTGAGCCGCTTCACCCACGGCATAATCCAAGGCACTGCTACGCGTAACGCCCTCGTTCTCGACCTTAATGAGATCAAGACGCGCACTGTCCAGCACACCACTGGTAATCGTTGAGGCAACCACGTTTCCGTGCCATTCGTCGCCGCCACTGACGTCACTGTTACCCGTATGGATATTAAGGGTATCAATAACGCGTTCATTGTTGATGATAGCCGCCACATCAAAGCCGCTATCGGCTACCGCCACGCGCACCGTTAACGGCCCAACAGGCGTCGCGCCGGTGCTGGTGCCACTGTTGGAAGGTAAAGGCGATGGCGTATGAATCCCCTGATTGGGATCACTGCTCGCGCCACCGCCTCCAGAACTGCAGCCAGCCAAGACTATGCCCGCTAAAACGGTGCTTATCGCCAAAAAAAGAGGGTGCCTGTCAAACATGACCGACACCCTGAAAATATTCGTTAATTTTCATTTTGCAGAAACGCTCGCTAAAAAACTGCTTTGGAAAAACCAAGCGTATTTAATACTAATTACTGACAGACAATCAACCTATAAACAACTGTTTTATTCATTAAATCTATTAAAATTATTAAGGTTAATCATTAATAATTTCGATTAGATATAAGCTATATCATTTCCAATATTTCACAATAAAAAACCAACTATTTTATAAAGTTATTTATTTAACACACACTTTAATAGATAAGAATCTAATTTAGCTTGATGGGCAGCCAGCTTCAGATATTTTCTGCGCCCACCCTAATTCTTAGGCAACAGTATCTTTGTCACACAATTCTCCTCAAAAATACATTTTACCGACATCAATCCGTCACACGCCCTCTTTAGGCTGATTACAAATAAATGAGATCGATCTCATTGCAAACATATCAGGGCGGGCGCATGGCAGATTTACTCAGTGTGGCAAAGCTTGCTGGCGTTTCTAGGGCAACCGCAGCGCGCGCTTTTTCAAGCCCCGACCTAGTGCGTCCAGCTACCCGCGAAAAAGTTTTCAGCGCGGCTCAACAGCTTTCGTTCAGGCCCAACAAAGTGGCTCAGCAGTTGCGCTCACAGGCCACGCAAATGATTGGCGTCATGGTGCCCAGTCTCGATAACCCGGTATTTGCCGAACAGTTACAGGCCATGGAAGTGGCTGCTCGCGCTAGCGGCTATTCATTAATAGTGACAACCAGTGAGTACGCTGCCAATCGCGAAAGTGACATTGTCGAAGAGATGCTCCGTCAACGTGTCGATGGCCTGGTTCTCACCGTTGCCGATGCGGGAAACAGTGCTGTCCTGGAAAAGCTGCGGCTGGAAACCACGCCCTGTCTGCTGGTCTACAACCCGCCTGGCCAGAGCGGTTTTGCTTCAATAGGGGTCGATAACTACACCGCGGGCGCTGACGCTACCCGGCATTTACTTGCCTTGAGTCATCAGCGAATCGGCATGGTAGCAGGGCCTTTATTGCAGTCAGACCGTGCGAAACAGCGCTATGAGGGTTATTGCCATGCCATGCGTGACGCTGGTTTCAAGCCCTACCCGGTGGTTGAAATGGAACGTCATACCCAAGCAGACCTGACCAGTTTGACACCGAAGTTACAAGGCGTTGATGCGCTCACAGGAGTGATCTGTAGCAACGATTTGCTCGCCATTAGCCTGATGGGCGAATTGCAGCGGGCCGGTTTTAAGGTGCCAGAGGATCTTTCCGTCATGGGCTTTGATGGAATCGCCTTGGGCAAACATCTCTATCCGTCGTTATGCACTATTGATCAGCCGCGCAGCGACATTGGACGAGCCGCGGTGCACACCTTGTTAGCCAAGATTCGGGGAGAGCGCTGTACGCCTGCTCCCCTGCCCCACGCATTGCGTCAGGGCGAAAGTGTCGGAATCCCGACATCCCGTAAGTCCATGTTAGGCACTTCATAGAGGAGTACGTCATGAATCTCAAGCGTCTTTATCAAGCGGTATTGGCCACGACGGTGATTAGCGCGTCGGGAAGCGCTTTTGCGCAATCAAGCGACAACGCTATTTGCTACAACTGCCCACCGGAATGGGCCGATTGGGGCACGCAGCTGAGATTGATCGAACAGGAGACCGGCATTCGCGTGCCTCAAGACAACAAAAACTCCGGCCAATCCTTAGCCCAGTTGGTGGCCGAAGCCAGTAGCCCGGTGGCCGATGTCGTTTACTACGGGGTGACCTTCGGCATTCAAGCCATGGAAGAAGACGTAGTGACGCCCTACCAGCCTGCGCACTGGGACGAGATACCCGAAGGTTTGAAAGATCCCGAAGGCAACTGGTTTGCCATTCACTCTGGCACCCTCGGTTTTATGGTCAACGTCGACGCCTTGGATGGCGCCCCGGTGCCCACGTCCTGGGAAGACCTGCTCAAGCCCGAGTATCGCGGCATGGTGGGTTACCTTGACCCGGCCAGCGCCTTTGTCGGCTACGTCGGTGCCGTGGCGGTCAACCTAGCCATGGGTGGCGATCTTAATGACTTCACCCCAGCGATCGACTACTTCAACCAGCTTGCTGAAAACGACCCGATTGTGCCCAAGCAAACCAGCTATGCGCGAGTGCTTTCCGGCGAGATCCCGATTCTTCTCGATTATGACTTCAACGCTTACCGTGCACGCCATAGCGATGGGGCTAACGTTGAGTTTGTGATTCCCGAAGAGGGCAGCGTGGTGGTGCCTTATGTGATGAGCTTGGTGAAAGATGGCCCTAACCCCGAGAACGGCAAACAGGTGCTTGATTTCGTGCTGTCTGATCAAGGCCAAGCGGTATGGGCAGACGCTTACCTACGTCCCGTGCGCGCCAGCGCCATTTCCCCTGAAGCACGTGAAGTTTTCCTGCCCGAGAGCGAGTATGCACGCGCCGAAGCACTTGACTACCCCGCTATGGCGGCTGCTCAACGTAGCTTCTCTGAGCGGTATCTGTCGGAGGTTCGTTAATCATGACAGCGGCATCCAAGCAGCCCTCCAGGGCTGCTTCTTACCTAAGTAGACCATCGACTATGGCAGGCCCAGCCCGACGTAAACGCCTTATCGCGATGTTCGCCTTACTGCCTGCCCTGGTGATTTTCTGCGCCTTTTGGCTACTGCCTTTTTCGCGTCTGATTATGATGGGTAACGAGGCAGACCCAAGTAGTGGCATCAGTGCTTACCTGACCATTCTTACCCATCGTCAGTACTTAATCAGCCTAGCGACCACCGTTGGCCTTTCGCTGATAGTGTCACTGGTAGCGGTTGCCATTGCGGGCGTTGCCGGTTTTTTTCTCGCCCGTCAGCGCTTTTTTGGCAAGTCCATACTAGTGGCAATCCTCACCTTTCCACTGGCCTTTCCAGGCGTGGTAGTGGGCTTTTTGGTCATCATGCTGGGGGGACGCCAAGGCGCCTTGGCGCAGACCAGCCTGTGGCTGTTTGGCGAGCGCTGGATTTTCGCCTACTCTCTGGCCGGGCTATTTATCGGCTACCTCTACTTCTCCATTCCTCGTGTTATCACCACCGTGATGGCTGCCTGCGACAACCTGGATCAAAGCCTTGAAGAGGCAGCCCGCTCGTTAGGCGCTAACACCTGGCAGGTCACCAAAGACGTCATCGTGCCCGGTATTGCACCCGCGCTGCTCTCAACCGGCGCCATCTGCTTTGCGACCAGCATGGGCGCCTTTGGTACGGCGTTTACCCTGGGCACACGCTTAAGCATCCTGCCGCTCAATATCTACGGTGAGTTCACCAACTACGCCAATTTCGCCATGGCAGCCGCGCTTTCAGTGGTGTTGGGCGTGATCACCTGGATGGCATTGAGCCTCGCCCGCAGGCTGGCAGGCGGCAACTTGGGAGCTTCGGTATGAAATCTCGCCTACGCTTCACGCTGCAATTAGGCTTCACCCTGCTGGTGTGCCTGTTCATGATTGTGCCTGTCGCCATGTCGGTCATGGCGGGGCTAACCGAGAACTACTTTGTGGGTCTTGAGAGTGGTCTGACCCTGCGCTGGGTCAATGAGGTGTGGCAGCTCTACGCCGATACCATCTGGCTCTCCATTAAACTGGCACTGGCCTGCTTGCTGATCACTATCCTGATTGGCGTACCCGCCGCCTATGGTTTGCTGCGCAGCCGCCGCCGCTGGGCCAACGCGATTGAAGAACTCCTACTGCTACCGGTTGCCGTGCCTGGGCTGGCCACCGCGCTTGCCCTACTGCTCGCCTATGGCAGCTACCGTGAATTTCGCGGCAGCTGGCTATTTATCCTCGTTGGCCATGTGCTGTTTACCCTGCCCTTCATGGTGCGCGCGGTGCTCTCCGTGATGCAAACCGCCAAGCTTCCGCATCTTGAAGAAGCCGCCGCCAGCCTGGGCGCCAGCTTCCGGCAACGCTTTTTCGGGGTGGTCATCCCCAACTGTATGAGCGGCATTCTTGCAGGAGCGCTGATGGTGGTGACCTTATCCATCGGTGAATTCAACATTACCTGGATGCTGCATACCCCGCTAACTAAAACACTGCCGGTCGGTTTAGCCGACAGCTACGCCTCGATGCGCCTGGAAATTGGCTCAGCCTACACGCTGATATTTCTGGTCATGGTCGTGCCCTTGCTGGTGGCGATTCAGTGGGCAGGTCGACTCACCGAGCAGCGCCGCTAAGTTTTATTATTTGAGAATCCGTTATGAGTTCATCTGTCAGCATTACCCTAAACCAGTGCAGTCGCACCTTTGCAGGTGGCACTACTGCGCTACAGCCACTTGATTTACAGGTTAACGCGGGCGAAACCCTAGTACTGCTGGGCCCGTCCGGCTGCGGAAAAACCACCACGCTGCGTATTATTAGCGGCCTGGAAAGCCCCGACAAAGGCGGACAAGTGCTGTTTGGCGAGCGCGATGTCACCGCCCTGCCGATTGAGAAACGCGATGTAGGAATGGTGTTTCAAAACTACGCGCTCTTTCCCAACATGAGCGTCGCCGACAACATTGCCTACGGCCTTAAAATACAGCGTTTACCGCGGGCAGAGATTGCCCAAAGGCTTGACGAAGTGATGCGCATGGTCGACTTGCAGGGCTTTGGCGGTCGGCGTATCGATGCCCTCTCCGGCGGACAGAAGCAGCGCGTCGCCCTCGCCCGCGCCATCGCCGTGCGCCCCAAGGTGCTGCTGTTTGATGAGCCGTTGGCAGCTCTCGACGCGAAACTGCGCGACCGCTTACGCATCGAGATTGGCCAACTACTGCGTGAACTGGGCACCACCGCTGTATACGTTACCCACGACCAAGACGAAGCGATGGCCTTGGGTGACCGCATCGCGGTAATGCAGGCCGGACGCATTGCGCAGTTGGGCACGCCCCAAGAAATTTACCACCAGCCAGCCAATGCCTTTGTGGCCGATTTTATTGGTGCGGTGAACTGCCTGGACGTCCTGAGCACCCGCGCCGATGGAGGATTGGTGGTACATGGCGGTGAGCTAATCGCTGCCCATTTGCAGGGAGTATCCACTGTCTACTGCCGTCCAGAAGACATTCTGGTGGTTTCCGTTGACCAAGCCGATGTAAAGGGGAAAGTGATACAAAGCATTTTCCTGGGCCAGACCCAGCGCCTGATGGTGGATACCGGCGGCGCTTCACCGCTCCAGATTGAGGCACCCTCCCGCCAGCGCTGGCCAAACGGAACCGCCATTGGTTTGGCACTTCCTTCTAGGGTGCTTTTTCACCCAGATAAGCCCACTGCCTCTGTTAATGCCAAGGAGATGGCCAATGGCTGATCAAGGTTTGAACATTCAGAAAGCCCCTCATGCCCAGCAATGCCTAATCGCCCAGATTAGCGATCCGCATATCAAGGCGGGCGGTAAACTCTCTTACCGCCAGGTAGATACCGCCAATGCGCTGCGCCAAGCAATTAGCACGCTCAATCAGCTAGCGCCGCGGCCCGACCTGGTGTTGATTAGCGGTGACTTGGTTGATTTTGGCCATCCTGACGAGTACGCCACCTTTAAGCAGATCCTGGCTGAATTAACGCTGCCCGTGTACTTGATCCCTGGCAATCATGATGACCGCGAGCATCTGCGCGCCGCCTTTCCCGAGCACCGTTATCTGTTTCAGCACCGCGACTATTTACAGTGGGTCGTGGATGACTATCCGGTACGCATTGTAGGGCTAGACTCATCGGTACCCGGCAAACCCCATGG
Organism: Vreelandella sp. ssv; assembly: GCF_059448525.1. Classification (NCBI taxonomy): domain Bacteria; kingdom Pseudomonadati; phylum Pseudomonadota; class Gammaproteobacteria; order Oceanospirillales; family Halomonadaceae; genus Vreelandella; species Vreelandella sp. ssv. The sequence continues at coordinate 2,401,547 of NZ_CM182545.1, forward strand.
CGAGCTAAGCGATGAAAGCCTGCAGTGGCTAGACACTACGCTGGCAGAGCAGCCCGAAAAACCGACTCTCGTCATGGTGCATCATCACCCTTTTGTTAGTGGCATCGACCATATGGATCGCCAGCCGCTTAAGCGACCAGACGCGCTAGCTGAAGTAATTGAAAAACATGCCCAGGTCGAGCGCGTGCTCTGCGGTCATCTGCACCGTTCGATCCAAGCTTGGTTTGCTAACACCTTGGCGATTAGCTGCCCCGGCGTTTCCCACCAGGTGAGTTTGGATCTCACCCCAGACGGCCCCGCCCACTTTCAGCTAGAGCCCCCCGGTTACCTGCTACACCAGTGGTCGGCGACTAACGGTATGGTGACTCACCAAGGGTTTATCGATCCCTACCCCGGCCCTTTCCCATTTTATGATGCCAATGGGTTAATTGATTAAGACGTAACCATGGGAGAAAGCGACTCGCTGTGGACCGTTGCCAGTTCCCAGGCTTGCACCATCTTCTTCTTCGCAAGGCCCCAGCGATAGCCACCGAGGGCACCGCTTTGTTGAATCACCCGGTGGCAGGGTATCCATAGCGCGATAGGGTTGGCGCCTACCGCATTGCCCACTGCACGGGAAGATTTGGGTGTGCCCAGTGCCTGGGCAATGTGCGAATAGCTGGCCAGTTGGCCTTCGGGAATGGTCAACAGCGCCCGCCATACGGCAATTTGGAAGTTGGTGCCGGTCACATGCAGCGACAAAGTGGCAGAGGCATCGCCCGACCTGTTGAAAAGCGCCTCTACCGCAAAGCGCGTGGCGTCAGGATCGTGATGAAGTGTGGAAAGCGGCCACTCTTTGGCAAGCCGTGCCAGTAATTCCTCCGAATTCGTCGCATCGACAAAGCCCATCCGGCAGATTCCCCGGGGGGTTACCGCGACGAATATGCTCCCGAGGGGTGTTGCATGAACGCCGTGAGCGATCTCCACTCCTTCACCCTGGCGTTTATGCTCGCCGGGCGTGACTGCTTCTAACTGAACAAAGTGGTCGTAAAGCCGCGAGCCACCGCTAAGCCCAAGAGTATGGGCGATATTTAGCAAAGACGTGGACGACTGCATCAACTGCTTGCCGCGCTCTAAGGTGAGTGCCTGCAAGAAGCGTTTGGGGCTAATCCCCGCATAGCGACAAAACAACCGCTGAAAATGGAAGGCACTCAAATGAACATGAGCCGCCACCGTTTCCAGATTGGGCTGTTCCGCCGCATGAGCCACCATATAGGCCATGGCTTTTTCGACACGCTCATAGTCATTCATTGTGTTATCTCTCTAGCCGTCGGGGCTGCTTAGTTCCTTTCAGCCTATGCCTTCACAGGAAAGTTGCCGACCCGAATCTTGCGCACTGGCAGGTGATAAGACCGTTTATGTTTAAAAGAGACGCTATGTTTAACAGACATCGCCACTGGTTTTCGCTAGTGTAATGCCCCGCCTCAATTGACGGTACACGATACGCCCATGCAAGACTTGATCAATGACATTGCAGCCGCCATGGCAAACGCCAAAGAACGCGGTAAGGTTGCCGACTATATTCCCGAGCTGGGACATGTTGACCCACAGCAATTTGCCATTTCGCTCGCCACCGTGGATGGCAAAGTGTACTCGGCGGGTTGTGCTACCACGCCCTTCTCGATTCAAAGTATCTCGAAAGTATTTACGCTGACCATTGCGCTGGGCCAAGCGGGTGATTCGCTGTGGTCAAAAGTGGGCCGCGAGCCATCAGGGGATCCCTTCAACTCCATTGTTCAACTTGAGCATGAAAGCGGCAAACCGCGTAACCCGTTTATCAATGCCGGCGCCATTGCGGTGGTCGATGCGATCATGATGGGCCATGAACCCAGAGAGACGCTGGGCGAGATCCTGAGCTTTGTGCGCTATATCGCCGATGATGACAGCATTTACTTCGACCACGCGGTGGCCGCTTCCGAAATGGCTCACCGCGACCGCAACGCCTCACTGGCGCACTTTATGAAAGCCTTTGGCCGCCTACGCCATGATGTCGATAAGGTGCTAGGCACCTATTTTCACCAGTGCGCTATCGCCATGAGCTGTGAGCAGCTGGCCCATGCCGGGCTGTTTTTGGCCTCGGATGGCATCAACAAACCTAGTGGCATTCGCGTGGTAGCCCCCCAGCGGGCACGTCGTATCAATTCACTAATGATGATGTGCGGGCACTACGACGCCTCTGGGGAATTCGCCTTCCGCGTCGGTCTGCCTGGCAAAAGTGGCGTGGGCGGCGGCATTCTGGCCATTGCACCCGGCCATGGTTCCATAGCCGTTTGGTCACCGGGGCTGGATGCCTATGGCAACAGTTTGCTGGGCACCCAGGCGCTCGAAATGTTTGTGCAGCATACCGGCTGGTCGGTGTTTGGGCACTAGCAAGGCAACTGCTTAACCAACCACCTCAATTTTGTGCAATACCGCCAACAGCCGCCATTGCAAACTCCTTCCACTACCGAGGAGGATGACAATGAGCGTTTTATTAGCATCGACAGTCTTACCCATGGCCGCATTTGCACTTGCCGCGTCTATTTCGCCGGGGCCGGTCAACGTCGTTTGTTTGAGTAGCGGTACGCACTACCCTATCGCTAAAGGGCTTGTTTTTGTAACCGGCGCCACGCTGGGGTTTGTCGCGCTATTTTTAGCCATCGGCGCTGGTCTTTACTCTCTACTGAGTGTGGCGCCACTGCTGGAAACGTTTTTACGCTGGGCAGGCATTCTGTTTTTACTCTATCTCAGTTATCAACTTTTACAGCACGATGGGCGTTTGCAGGAGCGAGGCGGCGTCAAAGCGCCAGGGTTTATGACCGGCGCCATGATGCAGTGGCTCAACCCCAAGGCATGGCTGGCGTCTGCCGCTGGCATTAGCGCCTACACGACTGCGAATGAGCCCTATCAGCTATGGCTGTTCGCCAGCCTCTATCTGCCTATTTGCTGGCTATCGCTAGCCAGCTGGGTATATGCAGGTGCTTTTCTGAAACGCTATGTTCATCGTCCGATTGTCTTACTCACGATTAACCGAACACTTGCTATCTGCCTGGCGGCTAGCGCTATTGTCTTACTGGTTGAGTAACGGATAGCGGTACTGGTTGGGTGTCGCGGCTACCAGCCGCTTAAACGTTCTTTGAAAGTGGGGCTGGTCATTAAAGCCAGCGTTCAAAGCCGCCTCAACAATAGGTTGCCCGTGCCTTAGCGCTTTCTGCCCCATTTGAATGCGCTGATTAATCAGGTAAGCATGGGGCGTTAGACCGAAGTGCTGTTTAAAGATGCGAATCAGGTGCCCAGCGCTATAGCCCGACTGCTGACAAAGGCGTTCTAGCGATATATCAGCAGTACAATTGGCACGCAAATAGGCCGCGACCTGTTCTAGCGCCCTGGGTGCTTGGGGTAATGCCGCAGGGGACTCGTGAGCAAGCAATTGCAGCACGGCAGACAAGTACTCGACTAGCGCCAGTTGCTTATCGCCAATGCCGCATTGTTCATTCAACAAACAAGCGGCCATATCGCAGTACCCGGCATAAAGCGCTGGCTGGGTAATAACGGCGGTAGCGATATCTTGCCAGTCCGGCGTATTTAACAATCCTAATTGGTAGCGCAGTCCACTCAGCCACTCGGTATCGACGTAGAGCATCATGTACGCCCAGGGCTGGTTTTCGATGGGGTTGCAGGCATGCACCCAGTGGGGGTTCATCAAAACGATGTCTCCCGCACTAATTTGATGCGCCGCATCGCGATAGCAAAAAGTGCTGTTACCTGCGGTAATGGCCCCCAGCGACCAATGCGTATGACTATGTGGCGCATAACAAACTTGTCGCGCGTCGCTAATCTTGCGCAGTTCCACGTAGGGCATACGCGCATCCCGCCAGAAGATAGGTGACGAAATAGTACTCATGCTATTGCTCGTGTTATTCAAAAAGAGCCTTTGACACTTGGGCTTGGACTAGGCTGGACAATAGCACAGCACAAGCCCAGTATGGGCCGCTGATAAGCGCCATATGAACTAGATTGCATAGGGATGCGCAACGCCTAATATGTCAGGAGGACACCATGGCTAATAGTATGAACAACCCCGACCACCGTGATGCGATTACCCTTTTCGCCCGCATGGGTTACGCCTCTCGGGGCATTGTGTATGTATTAGTCGGCGGCCTCGCAGCGCTGGCAGCCTTTGGGCAAGGCGGCCAGACAGAAGGCAGTCGGGGCGCCTTAGAACGCGTGCTCACCGCTCCCTTCGGAAAAGTCTTGTTAGCCATCATGGCCATCGGCTTGGTGGGCTACTCGATGTGGCGAATCATCCAAGCGGTTAAAGACACTGACCATCACGGCAACGGCGCCAAGGGGCTGGCAATTCGTGCGGGCTTATTGGCCAGCGCCATTACCCACACGTTGTTGGCTTTTTTTGCCGCCACGCTCATCTTTCAATTTGCGGGTTCTTCAGGTGATTCAGGTGGCGGCTCACAGGGTGTCGCGGGCTGGCTCATGCAGCAGCCTTTCGGGCGCTGGCTGGTAGGCGGGGTCGGCCTTATCATGATTGGCGTAGGCATTGCCCACGCACTTAAAGGCTACCAGGCCAAATTCGACAAACACTTCGCTATGCCACAGCAAACGCAACAATGGGCCTATCCTATCTGCCGTTTCGGATTAGTGATTCGTGGTCTTGTCTTTGTGATCGTAGGTAGCTTTTTCATCATCGCCGCTTATCAAATCAATCCTGATCAAGCAGGCGGTATGGACGAAGTGTTTAGCACCCTGCGAAGCCAACCCTACGGCCAGTGGTTACTGGGTTTTGTCGCGCTGGGACTCTTCGCATTTGGTCTCTACAGCCTATTAGCGTCTGTCTATCGCCGCATTAATCCCGAAGTGTAGAGACCTGCATGGCCATAGCATCCAGACGCACCAAACAGTGGTTTGAGCGTATTAACCGCTCTAACAATATGTTGTGGCTACTCGCCACCCTCTCCTTTTTGGAGACGATTATTCTGCCTATTCCTATTGAGCTGGTGTTGATCCCGCTGATGGCCGTTAATAGGCAGCGGCTGTGGTTACTGGCATTGGTCACTACTGCGGGCTGCCTCGTCGCATCGCTGGTGGGCTATAGCATTGGCTTAGTGCTTTATGAGTCGGTGGGCACCTGGTTTATTGAATCTATGGGGATGCAGAGTAGCTACCAGGCATTCCAAACATTTTTCGATCAGTACGGTTTTGCCGCCATTTTGGCCATTGGCATACTGCCAATCCCCTTCCAGGTGGCGATGATTACCGCCGGGCTTTCCGGCTACCCAATTATGCTGTTCGTACTGGCGGCATTAATTGCTCGCGGCTTGCGCTACTTCGGCCTTGCCTGGCTGGTTCACCGCTTTGGCCACCGTGTTCTGGTACTGTGGAAACGCCATGCCTTGATAACGAGTTTGGTGGCAGGCGTTGTCGTACTGGCGCTGGCCATAGGGATGCAGGCACTGGCGGGGCTGGTGGTGTAAGCCGTTGAGTCGTTAGCAACCCGCTAAATACCGTAATCTCGCTCGACTTTGGCAATACGGGTTTTGAAGTGCTGGTACCACTGCTGATGGCCCAGCCGCTGGGCCTCTTGATGCTCAGCATGGGCTTTCCACGCTTTAATAGATGCCAAATCGGTCCAGTAAGAAACCGTTACACCCACCTCATTGCGAGCAGACTCCACCCCTAAAAATCCTGGCTGCTGTTCTGCAAGCTCAACCATTCTTGCTGCCATTACGTCATAGCCATTATCGACCTCGGTGCGTCGTGAAGTAAAAATAACGGCGTAATAAGGAGGTTTAGGGGTGTCGGCAATGTATAGCATAGGTTCCATCGCGGTTGAAAAGGGAATAATGAAGCTTGGAGGCATCAGCCTTCACTTTTGTGGGCATCCGGCCCAGATGCCATGTGTTTAGCCTTCATGTCCTTGAACGCCTCCATGATATCCATAGGCAGTGGGAAAACGATTGTCGACGCATTCTTGTTGCTCATATCACTCATGGTCTGGAGGTAGCGCAGCTGCAGTGCAGTCGAGTTCTCCTGCATCACATTGGCTGCCTCTACCAACTTCTTCGATGCCTGCAATTCACCTTCAGCGTGGATAACCTTTGCGCGTCGCTCGCGCTCTGCTTCGGCTTGACGGGCAATCGCGCGGATCATGCTTTCATCCAAGTCTACATGCTTAATTTCAACATTGGCGACTTTGATACCCCACGCTTCGGTTTGGGTATCAATGATTTCCTGGATATCGTCATTAAGCTTATCGCGCTCGGAAAGCATCTCATCCAGATCATGCTTACCCAACACCGAACGTAGCGTGGTCTGCGCCAGTTGACTGGTCGCCTGGGTAAAATTCTCGACTTGAATGATCGCCTTTTCTGGATCGACGACGCGGAAATAAAGCACCGCATTAACCTTAACGGTGACGTTATCCTGAGAGATCACGTCCTGTTCCGGCACATCCATGGTAATGACGCGCAGGTCCACCACCTCCATTTTCTGAATGGCGGGAATTACAATCACTAGCCCAGGACCTTTGACCTTCTGAAACCGACCGAGAAAGAACACCACGCCGCGCTTGTATTCTGGCAGAATTCGGATCGAGGCAGCAATCAGCATCAACACCAGTACGACAGGAACCAAATACGAAATAATCATGGGGCACCTCCACTAGCAGATGGACTATCACGTAGAACTCCCCGACAGCTGCGGGCCCTAGTTGGGCGAAACGTATAACGTCAACCCTTCAAGGCGAACCACTGTCAGCTGTTCGCCCTGCTTAACGGGAACATCGCTTACCGCATTCCAACGCTCGCCGTGTAAGCGCACATGGCCATTGGTTTCAAAATCCTCCAGAGCAATGGCGATTGCGCCGATCAACTGCTCCGCGCCAGTATGTACCGGGTGGTGACGAAGCTTTGCAAAGCGTACCAGTGTCCAGAGCATCAGGCCTCCTGAGACCAGTGCCACCCCCACGATAAGCGGCAATGAAATGGAGAGATACTCGGCATCCATCAACATGACCGACCCGAGCACAAAGGCGACAATGCCTCCGGCCCCCAGCACGCCAAAGCTTGGCATGAGCGCCTCCCCCACCATCAGTGCCAATCCCACTACGATTAGTGCTAATCCAGCGTAGTTAATCGGCAGCACTTGAAACGCAAACAGAGCCAACAGCAAGCAAATGATCCCGATGGTGCCCGGAAATAGACTTCCCGGGCTGGCAAGCTCATATATCAGCCCGTAAAAACCAAGAATCATTAAAAAGTACGCAATATTGGGGTTGGTTATCAGTGACAGGATTTGCGTGCGCCAATCCGGATCAAAACGTTCAATGGTGAGATTATCGGTAGAAAGGGTGTAGTCACCGCGCTCCATGATGACTGTCATGCCATTGATCTGTGCTAGCAGGTCGTCGACATCACGTGCTACCACATCGATGACATTCTGCTCCAGCGCCTCGCTGGCAGTGAGATTAACCGCATTGCGCACGGCATCTTCAGCCCAGTCGGCATTGCGTCCATGGCGTTCCGCTAGGCTGCGGATAAAGCTCACCGCATCTTCCATCACTTTACGCTCCATAGCGCTGCTTTCACGCCCCGGCTGGTCTGCTGCGTCTTCATCCTCTTCAGCACCGCCGCCAGACAACCCGCCACCGCCCATTTGTACCGGCGTTGCAGAGCCTAAATGAGTCGATGGGGCCATCGCGGCCACATGGCTACCATAGAGCAAATAGGTACCCGCGCTAGCCGCTCTGGCACCGCTGGGAAACACATACATTGCGACAGGGATATCTGAATTGAGCATTACTCGAATCATGTCCCGGGTGGTGTCTACCAGCCCACCTGGGGTATCGAGTTGAACAATCACTACCTCACTACCCTGCTCGCGAGCCTTGCGTAGACCGCGCTCTAAATAGTCCTTGGTAGCCGGACCAATAGCACCGTCAATGCTAAGAACTAAAGCATTGGAAGGATTAGTTTGCGCAACAGCCTGCCAAGTGAACGACAGCGCAGCCACTAGCAAGCTGGCCAACAATAGCCAGAACCAGCGCGATTTGAGAGAAAGGGCAGCCATCATCACTCCCCACACTCGGCACCTTGAAGCTATATTCCTGGCATTAATCTATTGGCCGCTTTCAAAGCCGAGGGTTATATACATAACTTAGCACTCGCGTTGAGCTTCGCCATGAATAGTGTCGATAGGGAATTTATGCGCGCAACACGCACAACCGGCGTGAAAGTAATTTAAAGCTGCATGGGTTGTAACGGGTTTTGTAGTCGAAGACTAATTCACATAGTAGCCGCTTACTTTCCACATTCCTTCTTCCAAGTGAGGGGTAATAGTTTCAATAATTTGCGGCTTATTTTCAAAACGCGTTTGGAACGTGAAAACCGTATAGTCACCCGCTGGAGCCCCTGGCATTGAGGTTTCACGGATGACCCCTATTCGACGTCTGGATTGAACACCACCGAAATCACGGCGCGCAGCATCAATGGTTCGGGCCAGCATATTAGGAGACAATGGTATTTGTAACAGCCTGGATGAAGATTCCCATGCTTGCTCATATTCTCCAACATCAATAGCCTCTAGCCACGCCAATGCCGCCGCTTCTGCCTCATTAGTGTTTGCATGAGCGTGAGTAGATAGAGTGAGGAGTACGGAGGCGAAGATAAATGTAAATATACTGGGCATAGAGGGCTCTCGTGGTATTTAGCAACGACCAGAGAAAACGTGATGGTCTTAGATATCTATCGGTAATTGTCAGGGTTTCTTTAGGGCCGCGGGATGTAATTGCGTAACAATAGAGCTCCAAGCTATACCTGCTTCTCAAACCCTATCCGCTCGTTTACTATGCGCCACCCCCTTATTTCCGTGCTCACCATTAGGCTACTATGTCCGTCAACGCGCTCTATACCGACCTTTCTGGCTACTACGATTTGATGTGCGTGGATATTGACTACCAAGCGCAAAGCGATGCCATTCGTAGACTGCATCAGATCTTCGGTAACGACGGAACGACCCACCTCGATTTAGCCTGTGGTACCGGCCCCCACGTGCGTCATTTCATTGATTTTGGCTACCTAAGCAGTGGGCTTGATATCAATCAACCCATGCTGGATATCGCCGCTATGCGTTGCCCGGAAGCTCAATTTACGCGGCAAGACATGAGTGATTTTGAAGTTAACGCCCCCCAAGACTTAATTACGTGTTTTTTATACTCGATTCACTACAACGACGGGATTGAGAAGCTAGAAGCGTGCATGTCCAGCGTGCACCGCGCGCTCAAGTCTGGCGGTATTTTCTGTTTTAACGCGGTCGATAAAGACAAAATCGATAACGGCTTATCTGTTAAGCACAGCGCCACACAAGCAGAGGATATGTTCACGTTCCGTTCGGGCTGGCACTACAGAGGGGAGGGTGAAAAGCAGTCGCTTAGGCTCAGTATTGAGAAGACCAACGCAGAAGAGACACAGGTCTGGAACGACGAGCACCCCATGGTGGCGGTTAGCTTTGCGGAGTTAATCGACCTCCTAGCGCCGTACTTTGAAGTGCATGTGTTTGAGCACGATTATGAAACAATCACTCCCTGGAGCAGCCTCTCAGGCAATGCAATTTTTGTGTGCGTAAAAAAGTAATAGCTGGCCACGGTTGCAGCATGATTGATAAGGCAAGAGATGACCATTGCTAATCCCCCTTGCCTCTGAGGCGATACAGATTATTAACGCTGTGCTAGGCAGTTATGCTTCCGCACTGGGATGTTGTTGATTGGGGCGTAACTGAAGCTGGATGCCGAGTAAGAAATTTCGCAGTACCTGATCTTTGCACTCGCGATAATTCTTGTGGCTTGGCTTGCGGAAAAACGCGCTTAATTCATGATTGCTTAAGCGAAAACCAGCCAGCTCAAAAATAGCCAGAATATCTTCAGCCTTTAAATTCAGCGCAATGCGCAGCTTCTGGAACACCATATTGTTGTTCAACTGCGATTCTGGCGCAGGCTGGGGGCCTTCGCGCTTCCCACGCTTAAAGCTAATAAAACCGTTCAGAAATGCCGCCAGCTCTCTGTTCTTCATCGTCACAAAGGCGTCGTCTTCATCCTTTTTCAGCCAGGCAGTGACCTGCTCTTGAGCCACGCTGACCTCTGCCAAGGCGAAGATATCCACGATGGTGCTGTCTTTTAAATCGAAGGTGTAGCGTATACGGCGAAAAATATCATTATTGGTCAAGATAGTGTCCCTAGTCTTAGGCAAACCCAGCACAATCAAGCTTCATGTGCATTTATGTCTAACGTGAATAACATTCAAAACAGCAGCTTAATAATTTAACCCGCCGTCAGTTTTCCAAGCAGCTCATCAATTTCATCTTTAAGCTCGCCATCTTCTATTTTGTTCGCGGTCATTTGAGCATTTTTTAGGTTATTGATAGCCGCATCGGTCTGGCCCAGTTCAACCTGCAGCTTCGCCATAGAGAAGGCGATGGATGACATGTGGTCTTTAGAATTAACCGCGACGGCTTTTTCAAAGGCTTTTTCGTAGACAGCCAGCGCCTCGTCCAACTCTTCAGTAAAGTCAGCCAGCGTTTCCCACTGCTCAGGGTGATCCTTATCGGTGTTTTCGTTCTCAGTGCAGATAGCTTCCAACTCTGCATATAGAGAATCGAAAGCCTCTCTATCCTCTTTATCGGCCGCCTTCATGAGTTTTTCAGCAAGTTCGTAAACCGCTTTGTATATTTTGGTGTTAATCATGAACGACTACCCTTTTCTTTAGTAAAACCTGTAACAAGCAAAAAACCTGCTAAACATGAACGTTCGCAAAACAGCCACTCCATCGTGACCGCTGACATTATACCCTTTGAGGATAGCGCTACGGGCGTTCATTTTTCGGTTTTTGTAGCATGCTTGCTGGTGGAGCGGGATTGGAGCGTCTATTGACCTGCGGGACTTAGTTAGTCATTTCTAAACTATCAGGATCAGACCGCTGGCCGCTATTAACAGTAATGCTCCATGATGAATTCAGCTTGTCCCGTTTGCTCATCAATCTGCTCACCTAATGAAATAAAGCCATGCTGCTTATAAAAATTGATACTGGGTACATTCTGGCTGTAGACACTGAGCTGCAAACACGACCTTCTGCTCTTGGCATCATCCATCAACGCTGACCCTATCCCTTGGCCCTGAAGGCTGGGTGACACAAAAACGGCTGCCAACGTATTTCCATAGAGGCAGTAAAACCCTGCTATTTGCTCATCAGCTTCATAGACAAAGGTTTCCGATGCGGGGATGTAGACATCACGCATTTCACTAACTTTGGACTGCCAATATTTTGATCCAGCAAAGGAGTGAGCTTTAATCGAGGCTGAAAGCCAGATATCCAAAATGTGCTCAATATCCGCCTCCCGGTATTCACGAATCATCTAGATGTTCCTAATGAGGGTCATCGGCGCCAAAGGCGTTATTGAAAAGCTACCTAGCCCCGAAATAGGCTTGGCACCTATTCCGGGGCTAGGTAGCTTCATAAAAATAAGGCGGGAATGCTTTGCCTTCTGTCGGGGACATCTGATTCTTACATAGACTTAAGTAGCGCCCTTCACTTTCTAATAGCCTTTTTGCTTTCAAATCTCACTGAAAACAAAAAAGAGATTTTACCAGATTATTCAAAGAATATTTTTAGGTGCATAAAATCTAAATTTATCACAGCCCAGTACGCCGTAGGGTGCTGAACTGATGTTACTGGGCATCTTGATTTAAATTCCGCTCGGCCGGGATGTCGCTCAGATACTCGACAAACTCCACTTCAAAACCGGCGGGATCGACAAAATAGACATTTTTGCGAAACGGCTCTGTCGAGCCCGGTTTAGCAATGGCATAGCCCGCATTAGTTAATCGGGCGACTACAGCATCAAGGTTATCGGTCACATAAGCAAAATGGGCCAGCCCTACGCTGTGGCCTTTCAGATCGCGGTTCTCCCCTTCGCCATGATCGCTTAAGGCCAGGTAATGTTCATCGTCACCAAAGTGCAACCATTTACGCGGTTTGCCGTACCACTCGCCATGGCCTTCATCGCGCACCCGCCAATGTGGGAATACGGCGCGGTAAAAGTTCAGCATGGCTTCCATATCAGCAACGACCAGATTTACATGTTCCAAGTACATAAGTGTCTCCTTGCGTTAGTGGAGTTCACAGGCTAAAACCTCAACAATAGTTGAGGTAAAGCGTTTTTTGCGTAAAATTGGTAAAAAATTAAGGAGTGCGTGATGGCAGAAGCTAATTGGAGTGTCGGCAAAGTGGCCAAGCGTTGTGGCATTAACGTCAGCGCACTGCATTTTTATGAGCAGCAAGGGTTGATCCAAAGTTCTCGCAATGCCGGTAACCAGCGCCGCTATAAACCTGAGGTGTTAAGGCGCATTTCGGTCATCAAAGCCGCGCAAAAAGTCGGCGTTAGCCTTGAAGAGATCAAGCAAGCCTTTGAATCACTGCCCAATAACCGCACGCCGACGGTTGAAGACTGGCAGCAGCTTTCAAAAAACTGGCAGCGCATGCTGGATGGGCGCATTGCTTATCTGCAAAAGCTGCGCGATAACTTGACTGGCTGTATCGGCTGCGGCTGTTTGAGTATGACCAATTGCCCACTCTATAACCCGGATGACCAGTTAGCAGAGGTCGGTAGCGGGCCGGTGCTTTTGGATCAGGCGGAGCAGCAGGCTAAGGTGAATCAATAGACCGGTTAACGTGCATATTACATTCAATACACTATTTCTTTTTCATAACATGCTGTTTAGTAACACTGGAACCCAAGTTAAAAACTCAGTACTAAAATTCAATAAGCAAAAAACCACTTACTATTAATTTTATGAATGCCTTTCATTTCATCATATAAACCTCCATTCAGCGCCATCAAGCTAATTGCACTAATCGAGCAATGAACGGCTGCTTTTACGCTATAATGCGTCATCTTTTCTTTTCGCCACACCTTACGACCATCTGTCAGAGCGCCTTATGCCCTTTTCAAAACTAGGATTATCCCCTCCTCTTGTTCAAGCTATTACCGAACTAGGTTACCAAACGCCAACGCCCATCCAGGAACAAGCGATTCCTGCCATTCTTTCGGGTAACGACTTAATCGCCACCGCCCAAACAGGAACGGGCAAAACCGCTGCCTTTGTTCTGCCTCTGCTAGAACGGTTCAGCAACGCGGGAACGTTACGCGGCAAACGCATACGGGCGCTGATTCTCGTGCCGACCCGTGAGTTAGCGGTTCAGGTCGAAGCCAGTGTGGCGCAATACGCTAAGCACACGCAGTTAACCTCGATGGCGATGTATGGCGGGGTGGATACCGAAGCGCAAAAAGAACGCCTGATCAAAGGGGTGGATATTCTGGTCGCCACGCCGGGCAGATTACTTGATTTGGCCCATCAGCGTGCGCTGCACTTTGATGAACTGAAAGTCATGGTGCTGGACGAAGCGGACAGAATGGTCGACATGGGTTTTGTCGACGATATCAAGAAAATCATAGATCGCCTGCCTGAACACCGTCAGAACCTACTGTTTTCGGCCACCATCACCGATGACGTTCGCGCCCTCGCCTACGATTTTTCAGATAGCAAGATGACCGATCTGGCAACGGAAATATCCATTTCTCCCAATGTCCGCGCCGCCGCTAATGTCAAACAGTGGTTAATCACCGTCGACAAAGACACTAAGTCAGCCTTGTTGAGTCACTTAATTAATGAGCAAGAGTGGGATCAGGCGCTTATTTTTACCGAGAAAAAACACAATGCGGCCAAGCTTGTTGCTCAGCTGGAAAAACGCGGCATTACCGCGGACTCTATCCATGGCGATAGAAGCCAAGCCATGCGCGAAAAGATTTTGGCTCAGTTCAAATCTGGCGAACTAAAGTACTTGGTCGCCACGGGGGTTGCCGCGCGTGGTTTGGATATTGATGAACTGAGTCGTGTGGTGAATTACGATTTACCTTTTCAGCCAGAAGAATACATCCACCGTATTGGCCGAACCGGTCGCGCGGGTGCCTCAGGTGAAGCCATCTCTTTAGTCGACATGAGTGACTTTAAAAATCTTTGCGCCATTGAAAGGCGGTTAAAAAGCATTATTGAGCGCAAAGAGATTGCAGGCTTTCCGGTTCGAAAAGCAGTACCCGAGTCAAACTTAAACTATAATAAACAAAGTAATCGTTAAACCTTACCCAAGAAGCTCACCTCCCTGTATTCTTAAAAAAAAACAAAGGTGAGCTTCTTTATTATCGATATTTCACGAATCGGGTAAAAATGCATCTAACAGCTCGGCGTTAGTGGGATATTTATCCAACAACTCAAGCAACTTCTGCGCGCCTTCTACTGGCTTAAGCGCTGTCAAACCTCTACGCAACGTTCTTACTTTTTCAATATCCTTTGCATCAATCAACAGCTCTTCGCGGCGGGTACTGCTTTTGGCAATATCGATCGCCGGGAAAAGCCGTTGATTGGCCACGTCGCGGGATAACACGAGCTCCATATTGCCCGTGCCCTTGAACTCCTCGAAAATCACCTGATCCATACGACTTCCCGTATCCACTAGCACGGTGGCCAGAATGGTTAGCGATCCGCCGTTTTCGATCTTTCGCGCAGCGCCAAACAGTTTTCGGGGGATTTCCATTGCGCGGGAATCCAGCCCACCCGACATAGTGCGACCATTGCCCCGCTGCTCGGCATTATGAACGCGCGAGAGTCTGGTAAGCGAATCGATCACAATCATCACATTATGACCCTCGCCTGCTTGCTTACGCGCCGTCTCAAGCAGCTTATCTGCCATACGCACATGGTGTGTGTAGCTTTCGTCTGAAGACGATGCATGTACTTCTGCCGACACACTGCGCTTAAAATCGGTCACTTCTTCCGGGCGCTCATCAATCAGTAAGGCATACAGTTTTATGTCAGGATGCGCCTCTGCCACGGACTGACAGATGTGCTTTAACATCGTCGTTTTGCCAGAGCCTGGCGGCGCCACAATCAACCCACGTTGCCCCATACCAATGGGCGTAATCAAATCCATCGCTCGCACAGTACGCTCTTGAGAGCCAGGCTCTAAATAAATGCGTGGGGAAGGATGAATAGCAACGCCATTTAAAAAACGTTTTTCGGGATCATTAGGGAATTGATCTTCTACTTCGTCGGCGGGCTTGGCATCTATCTCTCTTTTCGCCTTCAAACCTAGTATTTTTCTCGTCATATTATCGATGTATCGCCTTGAATAAATTGAATTAATAGAATAATCATAGCCAGCCGTGCGGTCGCATCCTTGCGGTACTTGGCCTTGAAAACGGATAGGCCTGACTTGTGCTCAATTAGATAATACACTGCGTTGGAGCGGATCTTAGTAGTTGAACACCACCATGGAGGTCTGATCGCGTTTATAAAGCTTAAAGCGCGGCATGCTGACCACTCTTGTCTGTTTTCTCGATCCTACCAAAGCTTAGGCGAAAGCAGTTTTTTCTTAAGGCTCAACTTCATAACTTGCCTACTGAAGATTGCGGGAGACAGGCAAATTATAGCTTTATTACGCGTTTAGACCTTTAATCTGAGCGCCAGGAATCGCAGAAAACCCTCTGGCAGTATTTTGATCAGTAAATATTGTTATCCTAATAAATTCACAGCTTTCTACTGTACAATTTTTCAGCACAACAATGCCTGTCAACAACACATCATCAGGCAGTGCTATAATATCCCCGCACTCACTAAAGCCTGAGTTTAGGTAGTTACCGCCCAATATAGCTATTGCCGCCGGACCAACAAACTTACATCTTTTAAAATGCTTGTTCTCATGAAGCTGTAATTTTGGCAGACGTAAATCTTCTACAGGAATTACAACATCATGAAAATTGTCGAGTAGTGGATTAATTGTATTTGGGGGAATAGCCATTGCAGCAGTAAAATCAGCTTCAGCTTGCTTCAGGACAGCAGACTTAAACAAATAGAAAATAAATACTATAACTAATGAGGTGATCAAGCCCACAGATACCCAATAAATGGGGCCTAATTGCTCAAGCAATGGATCGGCCTTAGCAAGCAGTGCAGTCAACGTTCCCCCACCACCAATTATTATCAGTGTAAATATTCTCCATGCCCATTCAGCAGCGGACAGACCCGTTTCAAAAAGAGAAATGGAACCCCAGAATTTAT
The DNA here is from genome assembly GCF_059448525.1 of Vreelandella sp. ssv. NCBI lineage: Bacteria > Pseudomonadati > Pseudomonadota > Gammaproteobacteria > Oceanospirillales > Halomonadaceae > Vreelandella > Vreelandella sp. ssv. Next base: position 2,417,742 of record NZ_CM182545.1, read on the forward strand.
TATTGCTCAAGACAGACTCCTTTATTTGTAAAAAAATTTATATAACCCGATGCACGATACTGACAAACGTGTCTTTGCGTTTATTGGTGTTATCTAATCTATCTATTTCCCTATAATCTACTGACCTATAAATTATTAATCTGATTATGTAAAAGTATATCCAAAATTCGCTTATTCGCTTATTCGCTTATTCGCTTATTCGCTTATTCACTTATTCGCTTATTTGCTTATTTGCTTATTTGCTTGTTTTGCTGCTCTAACCATACTCTATGCATAAAATTAGCTTAGGTCACGTGCCTTTGCAGAAAAATTGAGCTGGAGCAGGCTTTGGGCAGCTGGCGCTGCCTTCGCGGGTGCCTTTGGCTCGTTCCTCGCCAAGCGTTACGCCGCGCTACAACTTAACAGATGGCGGCGTTTTACTATTCCATTACCCTTTAGACTTCGTATTAAAGCTCTATCCCCTTTTGTGCTTTGATACCTTGATCTTTGAAAGCATGTTTAACCACTTTCATCTCAGTGACAGTGTCGGCGAGATCGATGAGCTGTTGCGGAGCGTAGCGGCCGGTGACGACGGCGTGCTGCATTGCTGGGCGGGCTTGTAGATCGTCGAGGACTTGATCTAAGTCTAGGTACTCGTAGCGCAGGGCAATGTTGAGTTCGTCGAGCAATACCAGGTGGTAGCTTTCGTCTTGCAGCATGCGTTTGGCTTCTGCCCAGGCGGCAGTGGCGGCGGCGACATCGCGTTCGCGGTCTTGGGTGTCCCAAGTGTAGCCCTGCCCCATTACGTGGTAATCCACGTTGGGTAGGTTGCGGAAGAATGCCTCTTCGCCGGTGCTGAAGGCGCCTTTAATAAACTGCACCACGCCAACTTTCATACCGTGGCCCAGGGCGCGGGCGAGCATGCCAAAACCGGAGCTGCTTTTGCCTTTACCGGGGCCGGTGAGCACTAGCAGCACGCCCTGCTCTTTATCGGCGCGGGCGATGCGCTCGTTCATGATTTTCTGCTTGGCCGCCATGCGCTGGGCATGGCGTTCGGGGGTTTTGGCATTCTCGCGCATGGGGCGTCCTCTTTATTAAAGCGCTTTATTAAGCTCTCTATTAAGCTCTCTATTAAGCTCTCTATTAAGCTCTCTATTAAGCTCTCTATTAAGCTCTCTATTAAACTCTTTGTTTAAGGTCAGGCTTTATAGTACGTAGCGCAACGTCTCAACCACCTGATCGGTCGTGGTGCACCAGGCTTGGGCTTGCGCGTCGACTTCTTTCAGCGGGTGAACGATGTCTTCGCTGTGAAGCGTGATGTAGGGCTTGGCCAATGCGGCGCAGTAGCCTGCATCAAAAGCCGCGTTCCACTGCTTGTACTGGTCGCCAAAACGAACGACAACGAGGTCGGCCTGCTCGATCATGGTGCGGGTGCGAATGGCGTTAACCTTGGATGACTGGTGATCACGCCAGAATCCATTCTCCGGTTTACCCAGGTGGTCGCCGGCGGCGTCAGAGGCAGCGTGGTCCGTTACCGGGGCGGTAAACACGATATCCAGGCCCGCTGCGTCAGCGCCGCGCTGAATCTCTTCGCGCCAATCAGTGTGAATCTCGCCGGATAGGTAGACGTAAAAGCTCATAGTGTTCTCCTGCTGAGTTAAATTCAGGTATGAAAGGCAGACAGCATAGCGCAGTTCAATTTTATGGAAAAATCTTCCACAGACTTCGTTAGCCATTATTGATGCTAATCGGCTGACCGGTAAAAATATCCGCGACCATCTTGGGCGCAGAGGGAAAGTAGCCGTGGAAGTAGCTCGCGACCAGCGCGCCCTCACGGTAAATAGGCTCGGCTTCGCTACCAGCCAGTTTGCGCGTGCGCGCCAGCGGCGTCATCGCGGTTTCAAGCAACGAGTGGTGATAGGTATGGCCGCGCAGCTCACCTGCCCCGGCGTGCAGGCTTTGCAGCCCTAGCGCGGTGAGTTTACCGGCCATTTTCGCAGTGCCATTAAGTAGCCCAAGCATCGCGTGGCTTTCGCCTTCGCCATCCACCAATTGCTCAACGCAGGCCATCAGGCCGCCGCATTCGGCGAGTATCGGTTTGCCCGCGCGGTGATGGGCGCGAATCGCCTCGAACATGTCGTGGTTGGCGCTCAGCCGCGCTGCGTTAAGCTCGGGGTAGCCACCCGGCAACCAAAGCGCGTCGCACTCGGGTAACTGGTGATCTGTAAGCGGTGAAAAGAAGCTCACCTCTGCGCCCATGGCGCGCAGCACGTCGACATTGGCGCGGTAGATAAACGCAAAGGCGTCGTCTCGGGCAATCGCAATGCGCACGCCATTCAGGTAATCCGGCACCGGCGCTGGCGACTCCGCGCTAAGCGTGACCAGCTTGGGCAAGCGGTCTAAACCCGCTTCTCTCAGTACCTCGGCGGCGGCATCAAGCTGCGCATCCAGGCCGCTTAGCTCGCTGGCCTGCACTAAGCCCAAATGGCGATCAGGGATTTTCATTGCCTCATTGCGGGGAATGGCTCCCAGTAGCGCAATGCCTTCCGGCATGCTGTCGGCGAGGAGCTTGCCGTGGCCGGGGCTGCCGACGCGGTTGGCAATCACTTCATGAATGGCGAGGTCGGGATGGTAGTTGGCCAGGCCCTGCGCCACCGCACCAAAGGTTTGTGCCATGCCCCAGGCATCAATCACCGGCAGTGCGGGAATACCTGCCAAGATCGCCAAGTCGGCGCTGGAGGGCGAGCCATCAAACAATCCCATGGAGCCTTCGACCAGAATGACATCTGCTTCCTGGGCGGCTTCGGCCAGGCGCCAGCGGCACTCCTCTTCGCCGGTCATCCAGGGATGAAGCTGATACACCGGCTGGCCGGAGGCCACTTCCTGAATCATGGGATCAAGGTAATCGGGGCCGTGTTTGAACACCCGCACGGTAAGCCCTGCATTGCGGTGCAGCCTTGCCAGCGCTGCGGTAACCATTGATTTGCCCTGGCCAGAGCCGGGTGCGCTGATTAACGCCGCGTGTGCTTTGCCCTGAAACATAACGATCCTTTTAACGGTTGTTGGTTAAGCAATTTTCATGCGATCAGGGCTGAGTGTCGGCGGGTCGAACCTTTCTTTGCTAAGGTGAAGGTCTTCGTTTGATTCTATTTTCCGCTTCGTTTCATCAACCGGGGTTACCGCATGCGTATTCTATTTACTGGCGGCAGTGGCAAGGCTGGCCGCCATGCCACCGCTTATCTTCGCGATCAAGGTCACCGCATCACCAATCTGGATTGGGTGACGTCTGACGTGCCCGGCATCACCACCCTGAAAACCGACCTGACCGATGCCGGGCAGGTATTCAATGCGTGCCATGCCTACGCCGGGTTCGACGAGCTTGAGCCAGGCACCGGCGTGCCGCGTTACGATGCGATTGTGCATTTCGCCGCTATTCCCGCCATCTTGCACCGGCCGGATAATGAGACCTACCGCATCAATACGCTGAGCACCTACAACATTCTTGATGCCGCCACCAAGCTGGGCATTCCCAAAATCATTTTCGCTTCTAGCGAGACCACCTACGGCGTCTGTTTCGCCGATGGCGAGAAGAAACCGGACTACCTCCCTGTCGATGAAGAGCATCCCACCGTGCCTCAAGATAGCTACGCCATGAGCAAGGTGGTTAACGAAGTAACCGCACGCTCCTTTCAGGCGCGTTCAGGCATCGACATCTACGGCCTGCGCATCAACAACGTTATCGAGCCCCACGAGTACCGCCAGGATTTTCCGGCCTACATAGACGACCCCGCCCTGCGTCGCCGCAATATCTTCGCCTACATCGACGCCCGCGACTTGGGCCAGATGGTCGATTGCTGTCTGAAAACGGATGGCCTGGGCTATGAAGTGTTCAACGTCGCCAATGACGATCTCTCGGTTAGTCTGACCAACGCCCAAGTGATCGAGCGCTTCTACTCGGGTGTGCCCATCAAGCGCGAAATGGGCGAATTCGAGACCTTCTACAATATCGAAAAAGCCCGTCGCCTGGTCGGCTTCGCACCCCGCCACGCCTGGCGGGATGAACTGGCGCAGTAGGCATTATCCCTTTATCGGCACAAACACCGGCGCGCCATCCACCTCTACCACCGCTAGCTTTTGGCGGTAGAGACTTTCCAGCGCGCTGGGCACCAGCATGCTATCTCGCGGGCCCCAGCACGCCTCGCCGTTGGGATACAGCAGCAACACGTGGTCGCACCAGCGGGCAGCCAGGTTTAGGTCGTGCAAACACATGATGACCGCCTGACCCTGGGCGGCCTGGTCTGCCATTAGCGCCATCACGGCACTCTGATGATGTAGGTCCAGGTGGTTAGTCGGTTCATCTGCCAGCCACACATTGGGTGCCTGCGTGAGGATGGTGGCAATCGCCACCCTCTGGCGCTCACCGCCGGACAGTGTGCTCACTAAGCGGCCGCTCAGGTGCGCTACATCCAAGCGCTCAAGGGCAGCTTCCGCGCGGGCGTAGTCATCGGCGCCCTCCATCTGCCACGGAGAAAGATAGGGATGACGACCGATCAACGCGGTTTCCAGCACGGTCGCGGGAAAGCCATCCTGACGGTCTTGAAACACCAATCCCAATCGCTGAGCAACGTGGCGGCGGCGCAGCTGACCAAGCGCGGCGTCGTTGAGCTGTACGCTGCCTGAACGCGGCGCATGAAGCCCGGCCAGGGTGTGCAATAGCGTCGTTTTACCCGCGCCGTTAGGCCCTAGTACGCCCCACACTTGCCCTGGTTCGATGGTGATATTAAGGGGCGTACCGCCTGCGCGGCCGGGTACATCGATGATGAGATCACGGGTAGCCAGTACGCTCATCAGCGGCTCCGGTAGAGCAGGAACAGGAAGGTGGGCACGCCCAATAGCGCGGTGATGACCCCAACGGGCAGCTGTTCCGGAGCGATCATGGTGCGCGCCAGGGTATCGGCCAACACTAACAACGTGCCGCCCGCTAATGCGCAGGCGGGCAGTATCAGCCGCTGGTCATTGCCTAGCAGCAGACGCAGCATATGCGGCACCACTAACCCGACAAACCCAATGCTGCCTGCGGTGGTGACTGCAGCAGCAGTCAGTAAACTAGCGGCAACGTAGATACACCACTCCAGCGGCCGAACCGCCACGCCCAGGGCGGCGGCTTGCTGCGGGCCACGGGCCAGTACATTCAGGCTACGCCCAAGCGGAATCAACACCACGCAGGTGGCCAGTAACAGCAGTAGCGGCGGCCAGGGCGTGCGCGAATAGGAAAGATCGCCCATCAGCCAGTAGAGCATGCCCGGCAGGCGCTCGGCGGGGCTCAACGCCAGCATCAGCGTAATCACTGCGCCCCACCCCGCCGCGACGACGACGCCGGTGAGCAGCAGTCGTGAAGGCGTCCAGCCGCCGCTGCCGTGGGCCAAACCAAAGACTAAAAACGTCGATAGCAGCGCGCCGCCAAATGCCGACCCTGAAATCGCCAGCCCGCCTAAGCCACCCAGCATGGCCGCCAATGCGCCTATGGAAGCGCCGCCGGAAAGGCCAAGCACGTATGGATCCGCAAGTGGGTTACGCAATAGCACCTGCATTAGCGCACCGGCTACCGCCAACAAACCGCCCACGGCAAACGCCGATAGCGCCCTGGGTAAGCGCAGTTCCATCACCATGGTCCGCGCCAGTGCATCGCCTTCGCCTTGCAATAAGTCCCAAATTTGCGCGGGCGAAATCTGCGCGCTGCCGACCCCAATGGCGATAATCAGCGAAGCCAACGCCGCTAGAAGTAGCAGACTAAGCGGCAGACCCAGGCGCGCGAGCATTAGCTGCGCTCACGTTTTTGACGGGCGATTTCGAGCTTTTCACAGAGGAGCTCAGTGCCCTCCATCAGTCGCGGTGTGGGCCGCTGAATCAGTGAAGGCGGCACAAAGAAGAGATTACCTACCGCAACTGCTTTCAAGTTGGCGTACTGCTCCCAGTGGGTCAGCCAGTGGCGATTCTCTTCGCCCATGCCACCGGCCACAATCGCTTCGGGATTGGCTGCCAACACGGCTTCATCGTCGATACGCGGCACAAGCCGGGCTTGCTCGCCAAACACATTTTCACCACCACAAATCTCCACCACTTGGCCAATCAGGTGCTGGTCGTTAACGCTCATTAATGGCTCATCCCACACTTGATAGAACGTCGCTACCGGCTCGCGGTCTCGATAGCGCTCTTCCAGGGCATTCATGGTAGTACGGAAATTATCGGCCACCGCCTGACCGGCCGCTTCCGTTCCTGCCAGCCGCGCCAAGCGCTCGATGGCGCTGGCCACGCCATCCATATCGCGAGGCTCTATATAGAACACCGGCATGCCCAAGGCTTCGAGGGTTTCAAGCTGTTCAGCGGGGTTGCCGGTTACCCACCCAATCACTAAATCCGGCGCCAAGCCCACCAGCTTTTCTAAATCGATCCGGGTATGGCTACCCACCGATGCCACTTGTTTGGCTTCCGGCGGATAGTCGCTATACGAGACAACGGCGACTACCTGATCCCCCGCGCCAGCCGCATAGGTCAGTTCGGTTGCACCTGGCGAGAGCGTGGCAATTCGCTGAGCAGCATTATACAGGCAGACCTCACGGTCACGATCATCCACTGCGCAGCGCGAGTGATCGTGGGCGTGGGAAACAGACGCCAGTAACAACAGCACGAGGCCCAAGGCCCCGCGCGCTAAACTACTTTTTCTATTGGCCAAAATGGACACTCAAAAACCCTGCTCGGCCAGCGTTGATATAATCGGCACCATCAAACGAACGGGTGGTAATGTAGTCTTGATCCAGCGCATTTTCAACCGTCACGCGCGCACTCCATAGCGGGGCAAATTGCCAGCCAGCCCTTAAATTAACAAGACCGTAGCCACTTAGGCGATCGTCATTCTCGGCGTCGCGGTAGCGGTGGTTTTGTGCAATCCAAGAGCCTCCCAGGGACCAATCCCCAAGCTCACGGTCTATATCGAAACGCACGCTCTGCGTTGCACGGTTTTGCAAGCGATGACCAGTCAATCGGTTTTCGGGGTCGGTATAGGTCAGTGCAGCGGCCAGGGTCCAGTCAGCTATTTCAACGCCGCTGGAAAGTTCAGCACCGCGGATTCGTGATGTAGGCACATTGGACTGAATACCTTGCCCGGTAATCAAATTATCGATATCGGTTTGGTAGAGAGCCGCGTCCCAGAACCAGTAGGCGTATTGGCCACGCACACCAACTTCCAACGTTTCAGACGTTTCAGCTTCGAGGTCCGGATTACCGAAACCTGGGTAGTAAAGCTGATTGTAGGTCGGTGCATTGAAAGCGGTACCATAGTTGGCTCGTAGTGTGTGGTAGCCGTCCAGCTCGTAACCTACCCCTAGGCTGCCCGTTACTTCTTCCCCATAAGATTCGTTATCGTCGAACCTAAGGCTGGCCTGCAAAACGACAGGGGAAAAATTCAGCAGGGCCTGTGAAAATACCGCGGCATTGCTGCGACTGGTTTCATCGTAATCGACACTGCTGTCGACCTTGTCCTGGCTGTATTCAGCCCCGGCCACCAGCTCATGGGCGCCGGACGTAAAGGTGTTTTCCCAGCGTGCTGTATGCACTTTGGTATTGAACACGGACGCACCCGAATCGGCAAAATTATCGCTCTCATCGCGTGACTCGCTTAACGTGATACGGCTACGCCAATAGTCGGTGAGCGGCAGCTCGCCATACACACCGGCCACTTGCTGAACAAAGTCGTTTTCGCCACCGTCGTATTCGTTGTTACCGCGGGCACGTAGCGCCAGCACCCCCATTTCTGCCCCGGAATCGAAGGTGTGAGAAACCCGTGCCAGAGCAGATGTATTATCGTACCCCTTGTCGTCACCGTCGCGGCGAATGGGCTGGCCGTCGGTAGAAAAGTGACTACCGGCAAAGCTGTAACGGGTGCCCCCTTCCCGACCGCTGATGCCGGCGCTTAAGCGCTGAGTATTAAATGAACCACCGCCGACTGAAATACTGGGTTGCGGGCCCTCTTCGTCACCGTCAGGCGTGAAGAGCTGAATGACACCACCAATCGCATCGGCACCGTAAAGGCTGCCGCGGGGGCCACGCACGATTTCAGCACGGTCAAACATACGCGGATCGAGATACGACCAGGCAGCGCCACCACTGGTAGCAGAACGCAAGCGAATGCCGTCGATTAACAGCACATTTTGACTACTGCCCGTGCCACGAATATAAACGCTGCTGTTTTTACCAAAGCTGCCATTCGAGGAGACATCCACGCCTGGCTGCCCACGGAAAAGGTCGGTAATACTTACCGGGTCTTGGCGTCGAAAAGTGGCTTCATCCAACACTGTGACTGAAGAGAGGCTTTCATTAGCGGTACGCGGGGCAAGTGCCGCGGTCACCACTACGGGATTAAGGTTAGCATCAGCGGAAGTGGCGACTGGGTTCTGCTCGTTGGACTGAGCATGCACGGCCAGCGGTAGCGCGGCCATGACAAACGCCGCCCGTTTGGCGGTAGTGTGGAAAAGGTGGTTCATGTGAGATCCCTTGCTCGTCGTGCTCACCCGCACAACGCAGTTTTTTTGACCGAGCGAAGGGCACAACAAGGGCGTCACCGTAGCATTGCGCTATGGTTCACTGCCCTGAGAGCGCCCACCGCGTCTCGGCATGTATCGGTTCGATTGAACCGTTACTCTCGGGCCGGTCTCCGGGCTGACGAGCGAAAGGCGCCTCTAGCAAGAACAGAGCCACTCTTTTCCGAACGACCACCTTCCCGTGCGTGAGCACAGTGGCGTATTAGCCGTTCTTATCTCGATCACCGTTGCGGGGGCAGCGTTGGAATCACGCAAAGCGTTCACCAACTTCCCGTTTCACTAGCGGCTGTTTAACCGCTAGCACCTGAGAGTGGGCGTAAACTAGCAACTTGCCAAAGGGAGGTCAATTGAAACAGGGGGCAATTGGAGCGCGGTACAAGCCAGCCAACAAGCAGTTGATGGGCTATTTGAGCGCCATCACCAACCCATGGCGCACATACCACACATGGCTGGCCTGGGCAGTGGCGTCTTGGGTGAACCAGCCGTTGAGATCGCGCAGGCGACGCTGTTCTGGCTGCATGGGCACAATTCCACGGCCGACTTCGCTGACAATGATGATTAACACAGCATCAAGCGCATCGGCACGCTGGCAGATTGTTGCCATGTCGCGCTGCCACTGCTGGCGCAGGGCATCGTTATCCGCACGTTCAAGGGCTGCGCCAAGCCACTCAAGTACGCCGGTAATCACCAGCGGTGTATTGGCGACTATCGCCTGCTGGCTATCGCTGAGTGATTGCCCCCCATCAAGCCGGTACCAACTTGCCGAAGGAAAGCGTGCGGCTACAGCGTTGCGTTTGCCAGCGGAGGCACCGCCGATGAAGAGCTGCATTGCCATTCCCCTTTGCCATGTTCGTCTTGCTGATAAGTAAGCTGCCAGCGCCTGCCTTGGGCCTGAAGCACGGTACCGTCCCAGAAGTGAATTGTCTCAAAACGGCGACGTAGCTCGCGGATCACACCGCCGTGGGTGACAGCCAAGATTTTTTTGTGGCCATCAGCACGAGCATTCGTTGCCAGATCATAAAGCCAGGCATCCAGACGCTCGCGCAGCTGAGCCGCCGATTCGCCACCGGGAATTTGCAGCTCGCCTACGCTATCAATCCAGGCACGGTAATGGGGTAAGTCTTTTAGCTCGTCGTAAACCTTGCCTTCGTACTCGCCAAAATCGAGCTCGCGCAAGCGTGGCTCAAGGGCGAGCGGCACGCCACCCTTGGCAGCGTCTGCCCACGCCAGGGTTTGCTGGCAGCGGTTAAGATCGCTTGAATAGATGGCATCAAAGCGCTCCTCCGCCAGTGTGTCACGCAGTTCTAGAAGCCCAGCTTCGGCATCGGGAAACAGCAGCGGAATATCCTGCTGGCCTTGATAACGGCGCTCTAAATTCCAAGCGGTGATACCGTGGCGAACGGCCACCAGCTCCACAGTAAGATCAGTAGCCAAAGCTCTCCCCCTTCGATGGTGGCGCCTACCATATCGCCGTTAATTCCGTTAAACAGTCGCAGCATTAGCCAGCGCATTAGTAACACAAAAACAGTCACCATTAGCATCATCAACACTATCGCGGGCGCTAGCAGTGCTATCAGCACGATCGGCACCAACGCAAGCGCCACATCCTGGCCGATAAGCGACTGTTGCCAGCTCCACGCCAAACCTTTCTGCTGGGCGCAGGGAGTCAGCACCAGTAACGCCACACCTGCCCAGCGCCCTAGCGCGGGAACGACGAATAGCCACCACCAGGGGGCGTGATAAGCCAGTAATGCCCACAACAGTACGGCCTTCCAAGCTAACAAAAACACCAGCGCCAACATACCAAAGCTGCCGATTTGCGGGTCTTTTATGATTTCCCAACGGCGCACTAAAGGCTGATTACTGCCCAACGCATCGGCGATATCCATGACGCCGTCTAAATGCAGCCCCCCCGATATTGCCACCCAAATGCTTAGCAATGTCAGCGCAGTGATCGGCGCTGGAACTTTGTGCATTCCAAGCGCGACCAGCGCCAGCACGGTGCCAATCAATAGCCCCACGAACGGATAGGCGCGTACTGCCCAGCGCCGGGTATCAGGTGTCCAGGGAACGGCTATTGGAATAGGCACGCGGGTAAGGAACTGCAGCGCAAGCAGAAGACCGAACAGGGCTTTTTTCAAATCGACAGCTCCTTCATTAACGAAATGCCTTTGCGGACTTCCACTCGATGACGCATCCCGCAACCACTTCAAGCACCGAGTCTGCCTCTGCTGACAGCCAGCGGTGAACGCGTTGAAGAAATGCCAGATAGCGCCAGGTTTCAGCATCCGTGGGCGGGAGCGCTTCGTTGATATCATTGGAGACCATGACTAGATAGAGGCCGCGCGCTCGGGCATTAGCAAGTGCACTTGCCAGCAACGCCAAACCCTCCTCCTCGCTTAGCGCACTGGCATACAGCACTTGGCTGGCCCAGAGCGTTAGGCAATCCAGCAGCACGGCGCTCCCACTTGGCACTTTAGCCAGCGCTTGATCAATGGCAAGGGGCTCCTCCAGCGTTTGCCATTGAGCGCCCTGCCACTCCTCTTGTCTGGATTGACGATGACGAGCGACGCGTGCAGCCATTTCGGTGTCGTATACGTCTGCGGTGGCTAAGTAGTAACAGGGCGAACTGCCCGCTGCATTGACTACCTGCTGCTCGGCGACATCGCTTTTACCCGAACGCGCACCACCGCTAATGAAGACAATCATTCAGCACCTTTTTCAGCATGTTGATCAACCGCTGATTAGCAGGCGCATCGCGCAGCGCCACCCGGAGCCATTCGCCATTGAGCCCGGCAAAATTGTGGGTATGGCGCACCAGCATGCCTCGGCGCAGCAGCCGCTCAAACAGCGCATCGCTGGTCATTGCATGTTTAGGGCTAGGACGAATTAGAAAAAAACACGCCTGGCTGGGTACCACCTCTAAACCCAACTCAGTAAGCGCTTGAGTCATACGCGGACGCTCGCTGGCCAACCACCGCTGAGTGCGACGGGCAAAGGCATCATCTTCCAGCAATGGTGCCACCAATTCCGCCGCCAGGTGATTAACGCTCCAGGGCGGTTGATGGGCCTGTGCCGCTTGAACCGTGGCGGCATCTGCCAACAGGTAGCCCAGTCGGAGACCCGGCAAGGTATAAAATTTGGTCATCGAGCGCAGCAAGATCAGGGGCGGATAGCGCGCCAATAACGATGTGAGCGAAGTCTCGCCTTGGGTGTTATCGACCATATCGATAAAGGCCTCATCGACCACCACACGGCAATTCAGAGCAGCGGCCCGCTCTAGCAAGACCACCATGGTCGAGGAGTCGATAAGCGTCGCGGTAGGATTATTGGGTCGGCATAGAAACAGCACATCGGTGTCGCTTAACGCCGTCAGCAGCGCGTCAATATCCAGACTGAAATCCAGTGAAGACAGCGGAATCTCGTTGATCGAAAGCCGATGGGCGCGACAGGCGCGGGCATACTCACCAAAGCTCGGGGTAATGATCGTCGCCCGTTGACCGGCATGCAGTGCAGCGGCTAGAAAAATAGCTTCAGCGCCGCCATTCGTCAGCAACACCTGTTCGGGCTGAAGCTGGTGATGGGCGGCGATGGCCTGACGAGCAGCGGAATAATCTGGCGATGGGTAATGATCAAGGCCCGCTAGCTGCCGCGTTAGCCAATCGCGAACCCATGCGGGCGGCCCCAGCGGATTGAGGTTGGCGCTAAAATCTTCCAGGCGGTGATCGGCGGGCAACTCAAAATGGGCAAGCAGTCCTTCGGATTGGCCGCCATGCTTGGGCCATACAAGTGTACTCATAGACGCCCCTGCAGAGTGAATATTAGCCCAGCGATCATGCCCACTGATAGCAGCAAAAACAGCCCCCAAGCGCCGTGCATTAATCGAAGTGTGGCACTGATATGCGTAACCTCAAGTTCTTCAAGCGGTTCGCCCAGGGTGGCACGATGGGATGCCACGCCCTGATAGACATTGGTGCCGCCCAGTTGCACCCCGAGCAAGTGAGCTACCATGGCCTCCGGCCAACCGGCGTTGGGGCTCGGGTGGCGCGGCGCATCCTGGCAGGTACCTCTAAGTGCACCTCGCCAGCGCAAGCTCAATACGCCTGACGCATTGAGTAACAAACCTGCGAGCCATAAACACAGCGCCGTTAAGCGTGCCGGTATCCAGTTGGCTACATCGTCCAGCTTCGCTGAGGCAAAACCAAAGTCAGTGAAGCGCTGGTTTTTATAGCCGACCATCGAATCCAGGGTGTTCACCGCCTTGTACGCCAGGGCTAAAGGCGCCCCGCCTATCAGGGCAAAAAACAGCGGTGCGGTAATGCCATCGACGGTGTTTTCAGCCACGGTTTCCACCGTACCTCGGGTGATCTCTGCTGCGTCTAAGTGTTGGGTATCGCGCCCGACAATCATCGCCAGCGCTTGGCGTGCGGTAGGCAAATCACCTTTGGCCAGTGGCGCAACGACGGCGCGAGCCGCATCGCCCAGACCTTTAATCGCAAGCGTGGTGGAGAGTAGCCAAAGTTCTGCGATCAGCGCCAAACCTGGATGCAACTGGGTTAGCACCAAGAGCAGCAGCCAACTAACTCCCCATACGCCGCCAGCAACAATAATCGTTAGCAGAAAACCACTGACTCTACGCTGCTGCGCCGTACCGCGATTCCATAGCCGCTCAAAGCTGCTGATAAACCGCCCGGTGAGCACCACCGGATGCGGTATCGAGCGCGGATCGCCAACCACTAAATCGATCGCTATCGCAAGCAACACCATGACGATACTTGATAGCGCGAAAGGCATATTCATAGAGCCCTCTCATTAGCGCTGGCTAGCGAGTTCAACGTTGCTTGATACACCGCCCTTCCAATCGCTCGACCAAGAACCGTTCCTGAACCTGCGTAGGGAGTCAGTTCTCCACGCTGGGTGGCTGCCACACAAACACAATCCGTCGACGTGCCGGTAGCCGCTGTCCCGCTAAAGGTATCGATAACGCCAGCCTTATTGAGCGCCTTAACCTTGGCCTCTGTAATCGACAGGCACGCATTCACTAGCGCACCATCGGTTAGGTGGGCATCGACAAATACAAAAACGTTGATAGTGCCTGCTACTAAACGGGGATATTGTGAGTGAAGCGCGGTGATATCCACCGCATTGCCCACCCCCGCCGTCACCAGCGCCATAACGCCACGGTCTAACTGTGCCAATGGCATGCTGACGATGGAGGCGTTGCTTAAACGCACTGCTGTCATCATGCCAACGGATGAGGGAGGCAGCCCCTGTGCAATCAACCAGCCACTAAGATCCGCCTTGGGAGCGCGCCCATCGTACCGGAAATCAACATGAAAGTTGGCAAAGTGCCGCCTGCTGCCAAAACCATCGCCTATCAGGGCGCTGCTCAGAGTGCGCAGCGGTAACGGAGAGGTTATCGCCAGACACTGCTCGCTTTGCGAGAGCGTTAATGGCTGGCTAAAGGGAAGCGTTTCCAACGTGGTCATAGGGCAGCTTTATCACTCACACCGGCATCGGAGAACGTGGCCATTTCTGCCATCATAGCTGCCGCTGCTTGCACCAAAGGGTATGCCAGCGCAGCACCGCTGCCTTCCCCTAGCCGCATGCCCATATCGAGCAGCGGCTTGGCCTTCAATGCTTTTAACGCAACATCGTGGCCGGGCTCCTGGGAGCGGTGGCCAAATATTAGATAGCCACGCACTGCCGGGCAGATTCGGCAGGCGGTCAGCGCGGCGACGGTGGCAATAAAGCCATCCACAATGGCGGGTAAACGCTGAGCCGCTGCTGCCAAATACGCGCCCGTCATCGCGGCAATCTCCAGGCCGCCTAGCTTGGCAAGCACTTCTAAAGGAGCCAGTGGGTCAGCGTTGCGCGCAGCGATAGCACGCTCAATTACCGCGACTTTGTGCGCCTGCTGTTGTGGGTTAATCCCAGTGCCCGCACCTACCACGCTTGCCACCGACTCACCCGTCAGTACCGCTAAGATCGCGCTGCTGGCAGTGGTATTGGCAATGCCCATCTCACCAACGATGAGGCACTTTGCACCTGCCCTTTTTGCTCGTTCCACGGCCGCCACGCCCACATTAATAGCCTCACTGGCTTCCGCCGCTTGCATTGCGTCCTCATCCACCATGTTTGCCGTGCCATGGCGAACGTTGGCGGAGGTCACACCCGTGAGTGTTATCGTCGAAGCCACGCCAACATCGACTATCTCAACAAGCGCATTGATCTGCCGAGCAAAGACATTAATCGCCGCCCCGCCGCTGGCAAAGTTGGCCACCATCTGCGCCGTCACTTCTTGTGGAAACGCGGAGACACCTTCAGCCGCCACGCCATGATCCCCGGCAAATACAATAACGGCAGGCGGCGTCACGCTGGGATTGAGCTCACCGGTGATGGAGCTCAATTGGATGGCTAAATCCTCCAAAGCGCCCAAGCTGCCTGGCGGCTTTGTGAGCGTATCCAGATAGCATCGCGCTTGTTCACCCGCATGGGAATCAACTGACTGTATGTGGTCAACAATGGCGTGCATGTAGGCTCCGGCTCAGTGAGTAGTCATCAAACAATCAAATTCAGCGCCCAAAAGGGTAGCAAAAGCCTGGGTGCTATACTTGCTATTTCCTTAGTGGGTCTTCCACCCTGTCAGGATGTTAAGCATTCATTTGCGTATTTAGCGTGGCGTATCTGCCACCCTACATTCGGGTAATAAAACTACAAATGTGGTTTTTATTGCCGTAAAGTCTCTTTATTCGACGCTAAAAAATGTAAAATAACTACAATATTTACTCACCGTCTCTATCATGCAGAGGTCCCTATGCCGAGCTCAACACCCGCCACTTTAAACCCCACCGTTGCTGAGGTTACCCAGCGCATTCGTGAGCGTTCTGCTGAGCGTCGCGCCCTCTACGAGCGGCGCATGGCTGACCAGCACAAACGTGGCGTGCACCGTGCTGAGCTAAGCTGCGGCAACCTGGCCCACGGCTTCGCTGCCTGCAACCCGCGTGATAAAAACGAACTCAAGCTGATGAACAGCGCCAACCTGGGCATTATCTCGTCTTACAACGATATGCTCTCGGCGCACCAGCCGTTTGAGACGTTTCCTGAAACGATTAAAGCAGCCGCCAGTGCCATGGGCTCAACCGCCCAGTTTGCTGGTGGCGTGCCCGCCATGTGCGACGGTGTGACGCAAGGCCAGCCGGGCATGGAGCTATCGCTGTTTTCTCGCGATGTGATTGCCATGTCCGCAGCCGTTGGCCTATCACACAATATGTTTGATGCTGCCCTTTACCTGGGTGTATGCGACAAGATAATTCCAGGCCTATTCATCGCTGCCGCACGCTTTGGTCATCTGCCCGCCATGTTTGTCCCCGCGGGCCCAATGCCCAGCGGTCTGCCGAACAAAGAGAAGGCGCGCGTCCGCCAACTCTACGCAGAAGGTAAAGTGGGCCGCGCCGAGCTGCTTGAAGCTGAGTCGGAGTCCTACCACAGCCCCGGCACCTGCACCTTTTACGGCACCGCCAACTCCAACCAGCTAATGATGGAGGTGATGGGCCTACACCTGCCCGGCACTTCTTTTGTAAACCCTGGCACCGAAATGCGCGAAGCACTGACCCGCTACGCCACAGAGCAGGCTATACGTAACACCGAACCCGGCGGCGACTACCGCCCGTTCTTTAAACAGATTGATGAGCGCGCGATTGTTAACGCCGTGGTGGGCTTGCTGGCTTCCGGTGGTTCAACCAACCACACGATGCACCTGATCGCCATGGCCGCCGCTGCGGGCATTACCCTGAACTGGGATGACTTCACCGACCTTTCGGCGGTTACTCCCAGCCTGATGCAGGTTTACCCCAACGGCCAAGCGGATATCAACCACTTCCAAGCCGCGGGCGGCATGAGTTACCTGTTCCGGGAGTTGTTGGGCGCGGGCTTGATCCACGGCGATATCCCCACCGTGTTTGGCACTGACCTAACCGCTTACACCCAGGAACCGTTCCTGGAAGATGGCAAAGTCGTCTGGCATGAAGGCCCCGAAAAAAGTCTTGATGAAGACGTGCTGCGCCCCGTCGCCACACCCTTTGCACCGACAGGTGGCTTGACCGTCATGAAAGGCAACCTGGGCCGCGGTGTGATCAAAGTCTCTGCGGTGACGGAAGAGCATCGCGTGGTAGAAGCGCCCGTGAAGATCTTCGAAGATCAAAACGAAATGAAGGCCTCCTTCGAATCCGGCGAGCTGGATCGCGACGTGATTGTGGTAGTTCGCTTCCAGGGCCCCAAAGCCAACGGCATGCCCGAGCTGCATAAGCTAACCCCCTTCTTGGGCGTGCTACAGGATCGTGGCTTTAAAGTGGCACTGGTTACCGATGGCCGCATGTCAGGTGCATCAGGCAAAGTACCTGCGTCCATTCACATGAGCCCCGAAGCCCTGGACGGCGGCCCGCTGGCCAAACTGCGCGATGGCGATATTATACGCCTGGATGCCAACGCGGGTACGCTCGAAGCCAAAGTCGACCCCGCCACCTGGGCTAAGCGGGAACTGGCCATCGGCAACCTGGATCACTACCACGTGGGCTTGGGTCGTGAACTGTTTGGTGGCTTCCGCCACCTGGCCATGCGCGGCGAAGAAGGCGCTGGAGTCTTCGGTGGCTTTGAAGCCGATGATCTCGCCCGTCAGCAGGGGCAAATCTCAGAAGAGGATGCCTGATGCGACCGGCGCTCATCGGCGATATAGGGGGAACCAACGCTCGCTTGGCGTTGGTCTCTCCCGGTGAAACAACCCCATACGATATTTTGAACCTACCCTGCGCCGACTACCCTGGTGTTGTAGAAGCGGTTCAAGACTACTTGAACCGTGTGGGTGCCACCGGTGAAAACGCACCTCAAGAAGCGTGCCTAGCCTTCGCCTGCCCTGTTCACGCCGAGCGGGTCAAAATGACCAACAACCACTGGGATTTTTTGAAAAGTGATGTTCAGCAATCGTTGAATCTATCGCTATTCAAAGTGATCAACGACTTTACCGCCCAGGCGCTGGGCGTTCCCCATGTGGCAGCCAGTGATTTGATCGAGGTTCAACCGGGTCAAACCCAGGCGCACTCCACACGCTTAATTATTGGCCCAGGCACCGGGTTGGGCGTTGCCGGGGTGTTTCCTGGGCAACACGCCTGGATTCCGCTGCCCACCGAAGGCGGTCACGTCACCTTTGCCCCCACGGATAGTACCGAGCGGGCACTGCTGGATGTATTTCTGCAGCGTCACAAACGGGTGAGCGTAGAACGCATCTTGTGCGGTCAAGGCTTACTGGAGCTTTACCAAGCCCACTGCACTCTTGAGGGAATCAAGCCAAGCCTCAACAGCCCTGCAGAGGTGACTTCAGCGGCTAATGAAGGCGATAGCCTTGCCACCGCTGCCCTGCTGCGCTTTCTAAAAATTCTTGGCGATGTGTGTGGCGATGCCACCCTGACCATGGGTGCAAGGGGTGGGGTTTATCTATGTGGTGGCATTCTTCCCCGCTTGCTGGAGTGGCTGCCGAAAAGTGAGCTGCGCGCTGCTTTTGTCGATAAAGGCCGTATGGGCGCTTATAACGCTGATATCCCCGTATGGGTAGTGACCGCACCCTGGACCGGCCTGCTAGGTGCCGCCGAAGCACTGCATAACGAAGAAGTTTTCTAACAACATTTTTTAATAACATTCCTAACAATATCAATATGGAACCTGCTATGCCCGCCGCCACCTTTGACGTGCCGTTTCTTCTCGGCATGATGCGTCTGCACGAATCACCCGCCATGCACGACCCCGAAGTGTTGGCAGACTGGATCAAAGCACGCCTGGAACAGGGTCTTAACTGGTTTGACCATGCTGACATCTACGGCAACGGCCAAGGAGAGACGCTTTTTGGCGCCGCGCTACGAGCGCGCCCTGCCCTGGCTCAGCGGGTCAATATCGTGACCAAAGCAAGTATCGCCAACGACAACCCCGAACCCGGCTCAGGCAAGGTAAAGCACTACAACGCCAGCCCTGCTTATCTTAATAGCGCCATTGATGCCTCGCTGGCGCGGTTAAATGTCGAACGCCTCGATCATTTTTTGATACACCGTCCCGATCTCTTGATGGACGCGGAAGCGACCGGTCGCGCTCTGGACGATGCCATTGAAGCAGGCAAAATTGGCGCGGCAGGGGTTTCCAACCATCTACCCAGCCAGTGGCGGCGCTTGCAAGGCGCCATGCATCACCGCTTATCAGCCAACCAGATCGAACTCTCGATTGCCCATACAACGCCGCTGTTTGACGGCAGCTTTGATGAGCTATGTGCCGATGGCCACGCACCGATGGCGTGGTCGCCACTGGCAGGCGGGCAACTGATGCAAGGCGACATTGGCGCCTGTTTGGCTAAGTGGGCGACGGAGCTTGATAGCTCACCCAGCGCTTTAGCGCTGGGATGGCTGCGTAGTCTTCCCAGCTCGCCGGTACCGGTGATTGGCAGCGTTAAGCCTGAGCGAGTCAGCGACATGCTCGAAGGCCCTGCCACGCTGCCCAGGGAAGTGTGGTATGAATTGCTTGAAGCTGCCCGTGGCCACTGCGTGGCATAAGGCTATTTCTATAAAATCGACGCGGTATAAAACAACTATTACGTTAATGACACTAAGGAGCCACTTATGACGCCAGTTATCGCGTTTGGCGAAGCCCTGGTCGATATGCTCTCCAGCCGTTTAGGGGCGGCTACGGATGCCCAGGAAACCTTTACGCCCTACGCCGGTGGCGCTCCCGCTAACGTGGCAGTCGCCTGCGCTCGCCTGGGAGTACCGAGTCAATTTTTAGGCATGGTGGGCGACGACACCTTTGGACACTTCCTGGTACGTGAACTCGAAAGTCACGGCGTGGACACCAGCGGCGTTGTGTTCACTAAACAGTCGCGCACGGCGCTGGCGTTTGTTTCCCGTGATGAAGCTGGCGAGCGTACTTTTGATTTTTACCGTCCGCCCGCCGCTGATCTGCTTTATCGCCTTGAACATTTACCCCATGGCGTATTCGAGAACCCTGCCATTCTGCACCTGTGCAGTAACAGTCTGACCGACCCAGAGATCGCCGACGTTACCCTGGCGATGGCCACCATGGCCAAGCGCGCAGGCTGCCTGGTCAGTGTCGATGCCAACCTACGCCACAACCTGTGGCCCAATGGCGAAGCGGATGCCAACTTAGTTACACAACTGCTGGACGGCGCTGAGCTGCTCAAGCTGTCAATGGAAGAGCTCGACTACTTGCGCGCCGATCATCCTGCAGAATCGTGGCTATCAGAGCGGCTGGCGGCCGGGGTAAAAGTTATTTTGCTTACTGACGGCCCCAATGACGTCGTACTCAAAGGTGTCGGTATCGACCAGCGAATTGCGCCACCCAAAGTAGAGGCGGTGGATACCACCGCGGGAGGCGACGCCTTTATTGGCGGACTGCTAGCGGAGCTCTCGGCCCATGGCATCAATGAAAACTGGCAGAGCGATGCTGATTTTCTCCACCGTGCGGTGGATACCGCCTGCCGCTGCGGCGCCCATGCCGTTACTCGGCCAGGCGCTTATGCAGCGCTGCCAACGCGAGGGGATATTGAAGCACTTCGAAACACTTAATGGCTATCAAATTCGGTGACCGCCTGGGCGGTCACCGATGTTAGTTAGGTAGTAGCAACGATCAGCTAAAAGGTTCTACTTCCAATTACTGCAATTTGGCCATTATTGCGTCGCCACGAAGTTTTCAGCGGCAGCTTCTAACACCTCCCTTGCCACTTCCGCATCTTCAAACCCTAGACCTTCCATACCGCCATCCGGCCCTTTGTAACTGGCAAACCACAGATCAATGATCTGACTAACACCTGGGTACTCGCTATCCAGCTGCGTCATGCTTTCAATATGTGCAAAAGGTGAATCCTGGGTGAGAACAGCAATTAGCTTGTCGTCTTGCTCCCCATCATCCAGCATTTTCAGAACACCAATAACCTTCACGTCGACAATTTCACCACGTGGAACAGCTTGGCCCAAAACAATCACATCGAGTGGGTCGCCGTCACCGCCCAACTCTTTTGGCAGAGCAGTGCCTGGAATAGCGCCATAATTACCGGGGTAGCCCAGGTAATTCACAACGCGCGGCTCACCGTCTTTATACTCCCAATAAACCGCTTTGGGATCATCCTTACTGACTTCCCATTTCGCCGATGTGCCCGTTGGTATTTCAACAATGGCTCTTACCGAACCATCGGCATTGATGGCATCTATAGACATCAAGTCGACATCACCCACAATAGTGAACTCATCGGTTGAGTTCATGTTATGGGCAATGGGCGTGGTGTCAGAAAACCCCAATCCGCCTAAAGACTCAGCCTGAGCCGTGGATGTCAAAGCAGCAATGCACGCTAGAGAAGTAAGTAATAGTTTTTTCCGCATGATGTTCTCCGTTAGTTATTCAAATACGTTAGCGTGGATAAATGACGTAGTAATGACAGACTTAAATGGAGACCAACATGTCACGACTTGTTTAAATGTCAGACATTTAATAGACTAGAATTCATCCAATAAAGAACAAGAGATTACAGATGACGCTGGACGCTCTGCCGCCCCACCAGGGTGGCGCTGAACAGTTAGCCCGTTTGCTCGCCCAGGCTCTGCTGGCAGGCCATTGGCAGCCAGGTGATGTTTTCCCCCGTGAGCTGGATATCGGCAAACACTTTGCCGTTAGCCGGAACCAAGTGCGTAACGCACTCACCAGCCTCACCGCTGCAGGGCTATTAGAGCGCACCGCGGGCCGTGGCACGCTGGTTCGCGAGATGGGCGATTGGCATCTACTCGACCCGCTGATGAGCGAATGGATGACCGGGCTAGTAGATCTTGATCCGCAGCTGGTAAGGGCCATTTACGCCTTTCGTTTTTCTGCTGAACCGGTGGTCGCAGGGCTTGCCGCCCAGGCAGCCCAGGCTGAAGACATAGAACGTCTGGAGAGCGCCTTTGCGGGCATGGAGCGCACCGCAGGCAGTGTGGAAGTCCGTGCTGAGCATGCCGAGTACGACGTCGCCTTTCACGACGCCACCTACCGGGCCAGCCACAATTTAGTCTGGCGGCAAATGGGCCACTTACTGCGCCCTTCGATCATGGCGCTGATACACCGCTCGCAACACCGCACTGGCACCTTAGACGACAGTCTCACGCGCCACCGCCAGGTGCTTGACGCGATCCGCAACCGCGATGCCAGCGCCGCAGAATCCGCCGCAAGAGAAGTGCTGCGCAGGACTGCTATCGACCTTGGCATCGTCAGCTGACAAATACGCAATGAATACCTCCTATTCAGAAGGATGACCGAACATGAAAATTACCAAACTCAAGACCTGGCAAGTTCCTCCGCGTTGGCTGTTCCTTAAAATAGAGACTGACGAAGGCTGCTACGGCTGGGGTGAACCCGTGATTGAAGGCCGCGCGGCAACCGTTGAAGCCGCCGTGCACGAGCTTTCTGACTACTTGATCGGCCAAGACCCACACCGCATTGAGCATCTTTGGAACATCATGTATCGCGCCGGTTTTTATCGTGGTGGCCCTATTCTGATGAGTGCGATTGCCGGTATTGACCAGGCGCTGTGGGATCTTAAAGGTCGTGATCTGGGTGTGCCCGTTCACCAGCTGTTAGGCGGTGCCGTGCGCGACAAAATGCGCATGTATGCCTGGACCGGTGGCGACCGCCCAAGCGATGTGGGAGCTGGCGCTAAAGCGCTGGTCGAAAAAGGCTTCACGGCTTTTAAAATGAACGGCACCCCCGAGATGCAAATCGTCGATTCACATCGCAAGGTCGATGAAGCCGTCGCCCGGGTAGCCGAAGCCCGCAACGCCGTTGGACCAGATGTAGGCATCGGCATCGACTTTCATGGCCGCGTGCACCGCCCCATGGCCAAAGCGCTGCTGCGTGAGCTGGAACCCTTCCACCCCATGTTTGTGGAAGAGCCGGTCGCCCCCGAACATCTGCCCTGCTTGAAAGATATCGCCGGTGGTTTGGGCTACCCATTGGCGACTGGCGAGCGGCTGCATACCCGCTTCCAGTTCCGCGATTTGCTGGCCGACGGCATGATCGACATTATCCAGCCGGATATTTCCCACTGCGGCGGCATCAGCGAAGGTCTCAAAATCGCCGCCCTGGCCTCCGCTTATGATGTCGCCTTAGCCCCCCACTGCCCCCTCGGCCCGTTAACCCTGGCCGCCTCTTTACAGCTGGATGCGGTCAGCCACAACGCCTTTATCCAAGAACAGAGCATGGGCATTCACTACAACCAGGGCAACGACGTCCTCGATTACCTGGTCGATAAATCCGCCCTCGCCATTGAAGACGGCTTTTGCGCCATCCCCCAAGGCCCAGGCCTTGGTGTTGAGATCAACGAAGAATTCGTTGAGGAACGTGCCAAAGTGGGTCACCGCTGGCGCAACCCGGTCTGGACTCATGAAGATGGCTCTATTGCGGAGTGGTAAGCCATGGGATTAACCGAGATGAGCGAAACATCTGTCATTGCAGATCGATTAACCTGGATTGCCGTTGACTGGGGCTCCAGCAATCTTCGTGCCTGGGGGCTGGATCAACATGACCACGTGATTGCCCAAGCCAACAGCGATAAGGGCATGCTGGCGCTTAAGGCCAACGAGTACGAAGCCGAGCTGTTAAGGCTGGTGGGTGATTGGTTGCCCGCCTCTGGCCTGACGAATGTGATGGTTTGTGGGATGGCAGGCGCCCGCCAGGGCTGGCTTGAAGCCGCCTATTTACCGGTGCCAACGCGGCTTGATCAACTCAGCCAGGGCGCGGTGACGCCGACGCTTACGGGCAATCGGCTGCGTGTTTATCTGCTGCCTGGTTTAAGCCAAACCCGCAGTGTTTCCAGCCACTTTGATGTGATGCGCGGTGAAGAGACCCAGTTGGCAGGTCTCATCGCCAACGCCCCCGATTTTTCTGGCCTTGCCTGTTTGCCCGGCACCCACGCTAAGTGGGCTACCCTTGAAGCGGGTAGCGTTACTCAGTTCACGACCTATTTAACCGGTGAGCTGTATCAGCTATTAGCCAATCAATCGGTGCTAAAACATTCCGTTTCATTACCTTCTGCTGCCAGTAACGACCTCAACGACCCGGCTTGCCGTGAGGCCTTTACTGCGGCAGTCAGTGAGATTAATACAGCGCCAGAAGTCTTTAGTAGCCGCCTGTTCGGCCTACGCGCGCAAGATTTACTCGATGGTCGGTTACCTGCTGGCGACATGCGTGCTGCGGTATTGGCGGCCAGGCTCTCCGGACTCGCCATCGGCCTTGAGCTTGCTGGCGCGTGCCGAGAGTGCCCCACCGATAAGCCAATCATGCTGATTGGCAACCAAGCGCTTAGCCAGCGCTATACGTTGGCGCTCAATATTATCGGCTATCAAACACAGCATGTGGATGGCGACACAGCCGTGTTAGCTGGCCTGCGCCTCGCCCATCACGCGTTAAAATAATTTAAGCTTGGAGAAATTTGCTATGTCACTGCCCCTGATTGGTATTTTACGCGGTGTAACGCCTGATGAGGCCGTGGATATCGCGGAAGCGGTGCTCGCCGCAGGGATCACACAGATTGAGGTGCCACTTAATTCACCCAATCCGCTGGAGAGCATTCGCCGCTTGGTAGACGCATTTGGCGATCGCGCAGCGATTGGTGCAGGCACGGTACTCACTCCCGCCCAGGTACGCGATGTTCATGCTGCTGGGGGGCGTTTAATCGTCTCCCCTAACTGTCGCCCAGCGGTGATTGAAGAGACACATCGGTTGGGTATGGCAAGCTGGCCGGGCATTGTGACCCCTTCAGAGGCCTTCGATGCGCTGGATGCAGGTGCCACAGGGCTTAAACTCTTCCCCGCGGTGCAGGTAGGTTTAGAAGGAATGAAAGCGGTTCGTGCGGTGCTGCCAACTGGCACACTTCTGTATGCCGTTGGCGGTGCTGGCGTCGATAACTTCGCCGAATGGCGCGCGGCTGGGGTTGACGGTGCAGGCCTGGGCAGCGCGCTATACAAACCCGGCCAAAGCGCTTCTCAGGTAGGGAAGCAGGCTCAAGCCCTTGTCGATGCCTGGTTAGCCGGAGAACAATAAGGAGAACAAACAACAATGAATACAGACATCAGCGCTGCAACGTGGCAGGCCAAATTAGCGGTCGATTGCCGCTGCACCTTGGGTGAAGGCCCGCAGTGGGACGCCATACATCAGCGCCTTTATTGGTGCGATATTCTTGAAAAGCAGCTGCACTGGCTATCCCCCGCCAGCGGGGAAAGCGGCCATTATCAGCTTGACCACAGGGTATCGCTTGCCGCGCCACTTGAAGAAGGTGGCCTGCTGCTAGTCGGTGAGGATCGCCTAAGCCACTTCGACCCCACCAGTGGCAGTGTGGAAAAATTTTGCGATTTCGAAGCTGACAATCCCATTACTCGTAGCAATGATGCTCGCGTGGATCGTCATGGCAGCCTATGGCTTTCCAGTATGGGGAAATCCGCCGAGCAAGGCGCTGGCAGTCTCTACCGCTTACACCGCGGCAAGCTTACCCAACTGCGCTCAGGCCTGACGATTCCCAATGCTATCTGTTTCTCTGAGGATGGCCAGTTTGCCTGGTTTACCGACACCGTCACAGGCGTCGTGATGCGCTGGGCACTGGATAACGACGGCTGGCCCACTGGTGACCCCCAGCCCTGGGCCGACTTCTCCTCTACTCTGGGTAATCCCGATGGCGCGGTAGTCGATAGCGAAGGCTGTCTTTGGCTGGCCCTATGGGGAGCTGGACAGGTCGTGCGTTTAAATCACGATGGCGAAATTATGGGTCGCGTTGAGCTGCCGGTTAGCCAGCCCTCTTGCCCGGCGTTTGCAGGCCCTGATCTGAAAACGCTGTATATCACCACGGCACAAGAGGGATTCAGTGCTGAGCAGCTAGCTCAGCAACCTACTGCAGGCTCGCTTTATGTAGCCGAACTCGGTATCGCTGGGCTAGCTGAACCGCCACTGCGCCTCACTTAACATCATCAGTGAGCTACCTAAACCACAAGGCCCCGCTAGTTAATGCTAGCGGGGCCTTGTGGTTACGAATTCACCTCCTGGTCATTCTAGGTGGCCATTAGCCAGCGAAGCTTATATACATAACGATAACCAATACTACCAGCACGACACCGGCGGGAACGGCGCCTTTCCAGGGTGTTAGATCCACATCGCCACTGTACTCCTGAACCCAATCCGTTTGACGCGGGCGAAGCTTGCCGATCATCAGCATCACGACGACCAGCAACACAAAAACCAACGCCACAAAGTGGAATTCGTGCATGATCTGGGGCAGCAGCGTAAAGGGCGGCACAAAGTAACCGGCAGCAATCAATAAACAGCCGCCCACTAGGGCAATTTTAGCCGCCATGGGCGGAACACGTTTGGTCAGCAGACCAACCAGCACCACGGCCAGAATTGGAATAAAGTAGATCGCGTTCATCTTCTGCAAGTAGCCAAACAGACTCTCCTGACCGGCCAGCAGCGGCGCGATAATCATTGTGATGATGGCCATGATCCAGCCAAACACCTTACCCGATTTAACCACCTGTGCTTCAGTAGCCTCTTTGTTGAGCACTCCTTTATAGATGCCCAGGCTGAAAATCGTGGTGGTGCTGTTAAGCGCCGAGTTAAACGACGACAGAATCGCCCCCACCATCACCGCGGCAAAGAACCCGGTTAGATAGGGCGGTAAGACATTAAACACCAAGTGGCCGTAGGCTTCATCAGCGCGCACGCCCTGATCGGCATAAAGGTGATAAGCAATAATACCGGGTAACACGAGGTAGAGCGGTCCAAGCAGTTTGAAAAGACCGGTCAGTAGAACGCCCTTCTGGCCTTCGGCAAGGTTTTTGGCTGCAAAAGTACGCTGAATAATTTGCTGGTTAGTGCTCCAATAGAACAGGTTAATCAGGAAAACGCCGGTAAACAGCGTAAAGAACGGTACCTGCTGATCAGCACCGCCAATCGAATTAAGCTTTTCTGGGTCGCTTTCTTTAAGGATGCTCCAACCTTCCATAATACCCGTGCCGCCACTCACGGCCTGCAGGCCGAAGTAGACAATCACAAAACCACCAATCAGCAGCCCGACGCCGTTCAGCGTATCCGAGACAGCAACCGTACGTAGCCCGCCAAACAAGGCATATACCGCGCCGATAATGCCAACGATCCACACCGTTAACCATAGCAACGTAGTGGAAGACTCAATGCCGGTTAAGCCCGGCAAATCAAGCATTCCCTGCAAACCTATGGCGCCCGAATAGAGAATAATCGGCAGCAGAATTACCGCGTAGGCAATCAGGAAAATAATATTGGTGATTAGTTGAGTGGTTTTATCAAAACGTATTTCGAGTAACTGTGGCAACGTGGCAATGCCACTTTTCAAAAATCGCGGCAGGAAAAACAGCGCCAGCGCTACCAGCGCAATAACCGCCACCACTTCCCAGGCCATTACACTTAAACCATCGGCAAAGGCTGCCCCGTTCAACCCTACCATTTGCTCGGTAGAAAGGTTGGTCATCAGCAACGAGCCGGCAATCAATGGAAAGGTTAGCGTGCGGCCTGCCAGAAAGTAGCCGCTGGTGCTTGAGTGATCATCTCTGCGGGTGATACGCCAAGTGATAAAGGCGACAAGTCCTGTAAAGAACAGGAAGGACGCCAGGGTCAACGCGTGCATATTGACTCACCTCATTATCATTACAAGTGGCACGCACGTTTCGATATGCGCGGATTAAAATGTCAGACATATTATTCGGTCATTTTAGATGAGCTGAATATATTCCCGTTATACATCTTTGGTCTTATACGCTATTTCAAATCGCCAATAGGATGCGCTAAGCGCATAAAAAAGCCCCAGTAATGTTCTTAAACATGGCGTTTAAAAACATAAACCAGGGCGATGGCCAGCGCTGCTATAGATACACAGCGGTCTTACTTAATGATGAAAACGCTCGGCTGCTTGGCGTGCAAGCTCACGAATACCGTCCCAATCTTCCGCTTCCACCATGGCTTTAGGTGTCAACCAGGAACCACCGACACACATGACGTTAGGTAATGACAAGTAGTCATCGGCGTTATCCACGGTGATACCGCCGGTCGGACAGAAACGTGCTTCAGGAATCGGCGCACCAAACGCTTTGATCGCTTTAGCGCCGCCGCTAGATTCTGCCGGGAAGAACTTAAAGCGGCGATAGCCGTACTGCCAACCGGTCATTAGTTCAGAAATGGTCGAAACACCCGGCAGCATCGGCACTGGGCTTTCAACGCCATAGCGATAAAGCGCATCCGTTGCCCCAGGCGTCACAATGAAATCAGCACCAACCTGCTCGGCCTGGCGATACTGGGCCGGGGTCAAAACCGTGCCCACGCCAATGCTGGCACCGGGCAAGGCTTCACGCATACGTTTAACCGCTTCCAGGGCACAATCAGTACGCAGGGTGATTTCCAGTACGGTTAGTCCCCCTTCCACTAAAGCGCGACCCAGCGGTACGGCATCTTCTAAACGCTCAATCGTGATGACAGGAATCACTTCGGCTTTTAAGCAGATGCTATCAAGCTCGGCGGTACGTGTAGACGGTAACTGTTTATCGATAGTCATTAGTGAGTCTCCAAGCAAATTATTATTGGCTAAAGCGGCTAACTCATATGAGCCGACGCTTAAGGGCTGGCCTTAAGGCGCCCAGTAAATTGCCAATGGGCAGGTTAAAAAGACGCGAATCGGCAGTTGACGCACATCATCACCGCTTAGTGCCTTGGCCAATACGGCGCGCTTATCGTCGCCGGTAATATGTAGAAAATGACGGCGCGCTTGATGTAAGCGATCCGCGGAGAAGGTAATACGCGGCTGAGGCTGACTAGGCGTGCGCACAGCGACTAGCGGTTCACCAGTCGCGAGTGCCAGGGTCAGTTCGGGGCTATCGGGAAACAGCGATGCCGTGTGGCCATCGCCGCCCATACCCAGAATGACCACACTAGCAGGCCACGCCAATCTGTCCGTTTGTTTTGCAACATCCTCCACACCCTCTTCGGGAGTTGCCGCATCGGAAGTTAACGGTATAAAAGTGGCCGCCGCCGCTTCGCCTTGAAGGAGATGCTCACGCACCAGCCTGGCGTTACTATCGCTGCCCTGCTCATCTACCCAGCGCTCGTCGGCAAGCGTTACATCGATGCGTTCCCAGGGCAGCGGCTTTCCTGCCAGCGCCTTAAAAAAAGGCACTGGTGTCGATCCACCTGAAACCACTAGCAGCACACGCTCCTGGTGGTTCAAGTCATCATGCAGCGCCTGAAAAACGGCTTCGGCAAGCTGCTCGGCCAGCTGTTGGCGTGCTTGGTTCATATTAATAATCCTCGTACCAACTGCGGCCATCCTGGGTAATCATGGCGATAGAGGCGACCGGACCCCAAGAGCCCGCCGGATAACGGCGCGGAGGGATATCGCGTTTTTTCCAACCATCGATCAATTGATCGCACCAGCGCCAGGCGTGTTCGATTTCATCGCGACGAACGAACAGATACTGCTGCCCTTTCATCACTTCGAGCAGCAAGCGTTCGTAAGCATCGGGAATCCGCGATTTGGGAAAGGCACTATTGAAGTCCAAGTGCAGCGGGCCGGGCCGTAGCCGCATGCCTTTGTCCAGGCCGCTATCTTTGGTCAATACTTGCAGGGCGATGCCTTCTTCCGGCTGCAGACGAATAATCAGTTTATTCGAAGCAATGCCGCGCTGATCAGGATCAAAGATGTAGTGCGGCTGCTGGCGGAAGTGGATCACAATCTGCGAAAGCTTTTCCGGCATCCGTTTGCCGGTGCGCAGATAGAACGGCACTCCTGCCCAGCGCCAGTTGGAAACCTCGGTTTTCATCGCCACAAAGGTTTCGGTCTGGCTCTGGGTGTTGGCACCCTCTTCTTCTAAATAGCCAGGTACCGGCTGACCATCGCTAGTGCCCGCAATGTACTGACCGCGGACCACATCCCTGCCTAACGCTTCGCCCACAAAGGGTTTAAGTGCTTTAAGCACCTTTACCTTTTCGTCACGAATGGCATCAGCATCCAGGTTCGAAGGCGGGTCCATAGCAATCAGGCACAGCAGTTGAAGCAGATGGTTTTGCACCATATCGCGCAACTGCCCTGCCTCATCGAAGTAGCCCCAGCGCCCCTCAATACCCACTTTTTCAGCAACCGTAATCTCCACGTGGGAGATGTTGTTCTGATTCCACTGGGTACCAAACAACGGATTGGCAAAACGCAGTGCGATCAAATTCTGGACAGTCTCTTTGCCCAAATAGTGGTCGATGCGATAAATCCGCGATTCCGGAAATACCTCGCCAATGGCGTCGTTAATTTCGACCGAAGAGTGCAGGTCGTAGCCAATGGGTTTTTCAACGACCACGCGTGACTCATCGTCCAGACTTTCGCTGGCCTGAAGGTGGCGGCAAATATCACCGTATATGCGTGCGCCAACGGAAAGGTACACCACCATCGGACGGGGAGACCCTTTACGCCATTGGCGAATAGCGTCGTAACCTTCGACACTTGAAAAATCGAGTTTTAAGTAATCCAGCCGGGCGAGAAAACGCTCAAGGCTTTGCTTATCCTGTTCGCCGCTTTTTAACCGTTTTTGCAGCGCTTCATTTACCATTTTTCGAAATGACGCTGCATCGTGCTCTTGGCGAGCCAGTCCCATAATGCGCGTGCTTTCGGGCATCAAGCCTTCACGATCAAGATGGTATAAGGCAGGAAACAGCTTGCGCATGGCAAGATCACCCAGCGCCCCAAACAGCGCTAAATCGATAGCATGATTTGGATCACCCAGCGGTGCACCTTGGGAAGCATTGGACTGGCTCATCGTTGCTCCTATTTATAATTAGACATCTAATGTAGTTAGATTACCTAAAATTTACCGTATAGAGGGCATTATACGCAACAATTCGTGTAATTTTACTACAAAATATGCGCTGAGTGACTATCAGCCACCTAAGACACCTACTCTACCCCTATAAAGCGCGAATTTGGCTAGTGGTAGTCGCGTCTTCACACGATTAATTCTTTAATCGGTCGGCTTTTTTACAGACTTTTTATGGAAGCGCATGTTCTCCTAGCGCATGCTTAAGAATACTAAATTGCGAGCTGGGTATATGACACCTTTTACACCGTGGTTTCATCGCAGCAGGGATACGTATCGACACTGGGCGCCTGTTTTTAAAATCATTTCAGTCCTATGGGTCGTGCTAGCGCTGTTCATGCTGGTGCCGCTAATAGTACTGCTCATTGAGAATGACCCTGACGCGCTTGCTTTTGGCATTTCTGTGCTGATAGTGATTAGTGCTGCCGTCATAACATGGCTACTCACTTACCGGGCACCGCTGGAACTCAAACCATGGCAAATGTTTATTCTTACCGCTGCCAGCTGGGTCACCATTAGCGGCTTTGCCAGCCTTCCGCTAATACTTGGCGCGCCCCAGTTAACGTTTACCAATGCGGTATTTGAATCGGTCTCAGCGATTACCACCACGGGTTCTACCATCCTGGTGGGCATTGAGCACTTTTCCGACGGCTTAAAGCTATGGCGGGGATTGATGCAGTGGATGGGCGGCATCGGCATTATCGTCATGGGCATTGCGATCTTGCCGTTCCTTAAAGTCGGCGGCATGCGGCTGTTTCATACCGAGTCTTCTGACTGGTCGGATAAAGTGATGCCACGCACTGGCGGCATCGCTAAAGCGACGCTAACGATTTATGTCACCCTAACCCTCGTTGCGATTGGTAGTTATTGGTTCGGTGGCATGACGCTGCTGGACGCCACCGTCCATGGCATGACTTCGCTCTCTACCGGCGGCTTTGCTAATTCCGATGCCTCCTTTGGCGCCTATAGCGAGCAACCATGGTTACTCTGGTTGGCCAGTTTTTTTATGCTGAGCGGCGCGCTACCGTTTGTGCTTTATATCCGATTTTTACGCACATCACGCGATGCGCTATGGAAAGATCAGCAGGTACGTGGGCTTTTAAAACTGCTGCTGGCTGCCGTTTTGGTACTCAGTGCTTGGCGGGTCATTCAAGGGGACAACTGGTTTGAGTCGCTTACCAACGTCACTTTTAACGTCATTTCAGTGGTAACGACCACCGGTTACGCTTCTGATGATTACACTCAGTGGGGAGCACTGCCGGTGGTTGCCTTTTTCTATCTGACCTTTGTAGGCGGCTGCAGCGGCTCGACCAGCGGCGGGATGAAAATTTTTCGGTTTCAGATTGCTACCTTAATGCTGCTCAACCAGCTGCGCTATCTGATCCACGCTAATGGCGTGTTTACCACCCGCTATAATGGACAGCTCGTCACTAGTGATATTTCACGCAGCGTAGTGGCGTTCTCATTCTTCTTCTTTATCACCATTGCCGCCCTGGCGCTGAGCCTTTCAGCCCTGGGATTGGATTTAGTCACCGCGCTTTCCGGCGCCGCCACGGCGGTTACAAATGTGGGCCCCGGCCTTGGCGATATCATTGGCCCTGCGGGCAACTTTGCTCCCCTGCCGGATGCTGCAAAGTGGCTGTTGTGTGCCGGAATGCTGATGGGCCGTCTAGAAATACTCACCGTGGTGGTGCTGCTAACCCCGATGTTCTGGCGACGTTAAACGCCTGGATTCGTGGCAGCCTCTACCAATAAACGATACCCAACACCTGCCTCGGTTTGTAACAAAGCAGGTGTTTGCGGGTCGTCCCCCAGTTTCTGTCTTAAGCGGCTAACAACGATACGTAAGTAGTGAGTGTCATGCACATGTGTGGGGCCCCACACTTCTTTTAGCAACTGGGTTTGTGTCATTACCCGACCGGCATAGCGGCAGAGACGCTCGACTACGGCATACTCTTTACGAGTCAAGTGCACTTCTTCATTACGAAGCGTGACGCGGCGCAAGGCTAAGTCGATAACGAGCTCTTTACTGATGTAGTAGTTTGAGCTCGTCTCCCCTCTTGCCTGCTGGGAACGACGCAGCACGGCTCGTACACGAGCGAGCATCTCCTGAATACCGAAAGGCTTTATGACATAGTCATTGGCACCGTTATCAAGCGCTAGGACCTTCTCTTCCTCCCGCTCTCGTACGGAGACAACGATTACCGGCACCGCGCTGTGTTCGCGAATGGCGCTCAGCACCTGCTGACCATCCTGGACGGGCAACCCCAGATCTAACAACACAACGTCAGGGGCTTGGGTATACACCGCCGCTAGCGCCTGCTCTCCATTCTCTGCTTCGATGACCTCATACCCCTGAGACGCTAAGCTGATGCGCAGAAAACGTCGTATTTGTAGCTCGTCGTCTACGATTAGGATTCGCCCGCTGTTCTCACTCTTCATCTATTCCTCGGGTTTCAGCGCCCAGCAAAGGCAGTGTAATGATAATGGAGGTGCCATGGCCGTTCTCGCCGATATCGGCCTTGATAGAACCGCCGTGCGCGCCAATCATGCCACGGCAAATAGCGAGACCTAAGCCGCTACCATGGGCACTACGATCGCCATCGCCGCCGCTGTAAAACATATCGAAGACCTGCTCACGCAGTTCGGCCGGTATGCCAGGGCCTTGGTCGGTGATGCTAATGACCAGCACTGACTGTCCTTCTTGGTGTGCTGTATGCGCTTTTATCAATAGCTCTCCGCCGGGTGGGGAGAATCGCTGTGCATTATCCAGTACGTTGACGATAGCTTGCTCCACCAGCGCAGGATGCACATATAAAAGCGGTAACGATGATGGCCATTGCTTGCGAACCACCACGTGCTTAAGCGACTGACCCAAACGCTTAATGGCGGAATTAATGACATCATCGAACGACACCCAGTCACGCTCAATTTTCAGCGTACCGTGGCCCAAGCGGGTCATATCAAGCAGGTTTTGGATGTAGCGATTGAGGCGTTCGCCCTCCGATAAAATTCCATCCAATAGCTCACGCTGATTGTCATCATTTAACTGCGGTTTAAGCTCGATCAGTGAGCTGGCGGCACCGATGATCGACGATAGCGGTGTGCGCAGATCATGAGATACCGAAGAGAGCAGCGCGGAACGCAACCGTTCATTCTCCTCAGAAACACGGGTAGTGTTTAATTCTGCCACTAAACGCGTTCTCTCCAGCGCCATACTCAGTTGCCGCGTAAGCGTATCAATTAATGACTCACTCTCCTGGGTAAGCATTGTCTGGCTGGCTGAGAGTTTTAGCGCCAGCATGCCGACTTTTTGCCCCTGCACCGTTAAAGGTAGTAAACGCCAGGCTTGCTTGCTCAGGGTCTGTGTACCGTGGCCACTCGCTTTTTCGTGTTGCCAGCTCCAGACTGCCGCTTGTTTTGCCTGCATATCCAATCGTTCTGACTCAGGCCAAGCGTATTCGATACGTACATCACTGGCGCTTTCTGCCGAGTCGATAAAAGCAATGGGTACCGCAAAGCAGCGCGCTAGTGTATCAACGCCAATTTTTGCCACATTCGCACTGTCGGTCGCCGTGGAGAGCTGTTCGGCGTAGCGCAGCAACAGCTGCGTTTGGTCCCGGCTGGCGCGTAACGCGACTAACCGCTGCCTTCCTCGCCCGGCTAACTGGCCGACCACCAGGGCCACCAGAAAGAAAAACACCACAGTAAGCAGTTGCCCCTGCTCTACCATGGCTAACGTCAACCGAGGCTCGGTGAAAAAGAAATTAAAGATCAGGAAGCCTACGACTGCGCTTAACATGGCCATGGTCGTGCCTGCCCATACCGCGCTAAACAGCACGGCCGATAGAAACACCAGCGACAAGTTAGCCAGCTCAAGCCAGGGTTCTAATAAGTGCGCGACGGCAAGCGCAGCGACAAGCGACATGCCGCTTACCAGTATTCGCGGTAGTGATAATGACAAAGACGGTAATCGCTTATGCAAACGGCGCCTTGTCCCCGTTTGCGCTACCACAACCACATCAAATGCATCCGCATGCGATAGAAGACGCTGAGCCAGCGAGCGCGTCCAAGGCCGCCAGCTGCGATGTGCCTGCCTGCCCACCACAATCGTTGTTGCATTGATTGAACGGGCATAGTTGAGGATTTCGGCCAGTTGGTTATGTCCTTGAAGACGAAAGGCTTCACCGCCTAGCCTAGCGACTAAGCTAAAGGCATGCTCAATGGCCAGTTGGTGTTCGGAGGATGCGCTGCCTTTATCAACGTAGACCGCTCGCCAAACCGCCAAGCGGCGCTCTGCCATGCGATGAGCCGAACGGATCAGGGTTAAATCGTCGTCACTACCGTCTAACACCACCAGTAAGTGTGGCCTTACCGGCCATGGGCCCTCTTTACCGCCAGCGCTCATCGCCACTTTAACGTCGGCATCAACGCGCTCCGCCATGGTCTGGATGGCAAGCTCACGCAGTGCGTTCAAATTCGATTCGTTGAAGTACCCTTCTATGGCAGCCCGAGCCTGCTCGGGAATATATACTTTGCCGCGCCTTAGCCGTTCCAGCAGTTCTTCTGGGGTTAAATCCACTAATGAGATATCGCGAGCGCGTGACAGCAACTCATCGGGTACTGTTTCCCGCATTCGAACGCCGGTGATCCGTACTACGTCGTCATTGAGGCTTTCAAGGTGCTGAATATTAACCGTTGTCCAAACATCAATGCCTGCGTCTAAAAGCTCTTCAATATCCTGATAACGGCGAGGATGACGGCTACCCGGGATATTCCTGTGAGCCAGTTCATCCACCAATAGAATGCTGGGGCGGCGCTCAAGCGCGGCGTCGAGATCAAATTCATAAAAGGTGCGTGCGTGATGTTCGATAGGTGCTAACGGTAAGCGCGTTAGCCCTTCGCAGAGAGCCTCAGTGTCCTCGCGGCCATGGGACTCAACCACGCCAATCACAATATCGTCCCCCTCTTCGGCGCGCTCACGGGCAGTGCGCAACATGGTATAGGTTTTGCCTACGCCAGGAGCGGCACCTAAAAATACACGCAAACAGCCGCGCGCCTCACGGCGCGCGGCTTGTAACAATGCATTGGGATCGGGGCGTTGATCCGCTGAATACATTTAGCTACTCCACAGGGGTGACGGACGACGCGGTTGTGGCTGCTGGAAAACGCTCATCCAAACTCACATTCAACCGCAATACATTGACCACGGGCGACCCCAGCCAGCCCGTGTTTTCAAGCGCTTGGCCGATCAGCTCAGTGACGCTAGCTTCGTCGATTCCACGCGCCTGCGCTACCCTTTCGACCTGTAATTCAGCGGCTGGCAATGAGATATGGGGGTCAATTCCTGACCCAGAGGCGGCGATTAAATCGATCGGAATTTGCTCTACGCTCACCCCTTCCCGCTGAGCGATGGCAGCCGCCTCTGCTTGGGCACGTTCGCGGAGCGCTTGATTGCTGGGGGCTAGATTCGAACCTGAGACGCCGCCCGCATCGTTACCCGCCGCTGACGGGCGGCCAATAAAGTACTCGTCGCTGACAAAGGTTTGTGACACTAGGCGTGAACCCACGACTTGCCCTGACGTGTCCCGGATCAAGCTGCCCTGGGCCTGTTCGGGAAATAGCCAGCCGCCTAAGGTGGTTGTGACAAAGGGGTATAACACTCCTAGCAACATCGCCATCACCGCCATAAAGCGAAGCGCGCTGCTCCAAGAGGCCTTATTTTGAAGTTCTGGCCCTTGTAGCTCTTGGTCCTGGTCCGTTATTGAATGTGGCATATTCATGTGGTCTCTCCTAAATGAATAGTGCAATGAGCATGTCGAACAGCTTGATGGCAGGGAACGGCAAAAGTAGGCCGCCAAGGCCATAGATCAGCAGATTACGGCGCAGCAGTTCCGTCGCCGAGGCCGCTTTCACCGACACACCGCGCAGAGCGAAGGGAATCAAGGCAGGAATAATCAATGCATTGAAAAGCACTGCTGCTAGCACAGCCGTCGTCGGCGAATGTAAGTTCAAGATGTCCAGCACGCCTAGCGCTGGAAAACTGGCCGCGAATAGCGCCGGCAGTATCACGAAGTACTTAGCAACATCGTTAGCGAGAGAGAACGTTGTCAGTGCGCCACGCGTTATCAGTAGCTGTTTACCAATTTCCACCGCGCTGATGAGCTTGCCGGGGTCGGAGTCCAAGTCGACCATATTGGCGGCTTCGCGGGCGGCCTGGGTGCCCGAATTCATTGCCAGGCCAAGATCGGCTTGGGCCAGTGCCGGTGCATCGTTGGTGCCATCACCCACCATCGCGACCAAGCGACCGTTAGCCTGCTCTTCACGAATTAACACCAACTTTCGTTCAGGTGTAGCTTCAGCAATGTAGTCATCCACCCCAGCTGTAGCGGCAATAGCCGAGGCGGTAATCGGGTTATCGCCCGTGATCATCACGGTTTTGATACCCATGGCGCGCAGCTCGGCAAACTTCTCGGCAATTCCGCTTTTAATCACATCAGACAGCGCTATCACACCCAACACATGTCTATCCTCCGCGACTGCAATAGGCGTTGCGCCATCCCGAGAGATTCGCTCTATCACTTGGTTATAGTCGCTGGGTATCTCACCCCCCTGAACTTTTACCCACTCAGCAATGGCATTAGGGGCACCTTTTCTGAGCTGTCGCCCATTGGTGAGATCGACGCCTGATAGCCTTGTTTCAGCGCTAAAGGCTTCGAAAGTAGCCCCTTCCGCCTCTTCACTTGACTGGGAATCAACCCCCTGCTCCTTTGCTAGCGCAATAATTGAGCGGCCTTCTGGGGTGGGGTCATTGAGTGAGGCGAGAAACGCCACGTCACGCACTCGCTGATGTGACACCTGTTGGCAGGTAGCGAACTCGGTAGCGCGCCGATCACCCAGGGTGATAGTGCCGGTTTTATCCAACAATAAGGTATCGATACTGCCTGCAATTTCGACGGCTTTACCCGATTTAGCGACCAGATTAGCGCGCATGGCACGCTCCATTCCCGCAATTCCAATGGCCGGTAACAAGCCGCCAATGGTGGTGGGGATCAAGCATACCAACAGCGCCACCAGCATAATCGGTGTTGTGTCGACTCCCACAAAAGCCGCCATGGGTACCAGCGTGACTACGACTATCAGAAATACCAACGTCAGCATCGCCAGCAGCACCGAAAGCGCCAGCTCAGTGGGCGTTTTCTGACGACTAGCCCCTTCAACCAGCGCAATCATCCTATCCAGCAGCGACTCGCCTGGGTTGGCACTGACCTCAATAATCAGCTGATCCGAAAGCACCTTGGTACCAGCGCTGACCCCGCTATTATCGGTACCCGCTTCACGCAGCACGGAAGCAGATTCGCCAGTCACCGCTGACTCGTTGATCGAGGCTGCACCTTCAACAATTTCACCATCTGCCGGGATGAGCTCACCCGCAACGACCTTAACTCGGTCTCCTTTGCGCAGAGAATCAGCCGTCACACTACTGATGGTGCCATCGGCATGGAGCTTAATGGCTTTTAACTGCCCTTTGGTTTGGCGTAGCGCACCTGCATGTGCCTTACCCCGCGACTCTGCTAATGACTCCGCCCCCGTTGCAAACAGCACGGTGGCGAGCAGCAGCAGAGCGATGGTGAGCGCAAAACCGCCATTTTCGCCTTGAGCAAAGGCGAAAGGCGTGAGCCCAAAGCACACCACCGTGCCAATGGCCACCACCGCCATGACTGGGTTACGCGCCAGTTGACGCGGTGCCAGCCCTTTAATTGCTCCGGCCGCTATCTGGCTGAAAGAGAGTGACTGCCGCGGCTGTTTAGCCCCTTCTGTATATGACATCTCGTTTCTCCTAGAAGCCTTGCACGACGGCTTCTGCAATAGGACCAAGCACAAGCACCGGTAAAAAGCCGAGTAAGTTAATAATCACAATGACGCCTGCGGTTAAGCCCATAAAGGCTGGGCTATCGATTGGTAGCGTGCCGCGGCCCGCCGGTGCTGTGCGCTTAACGGCTAGCCATCCAGCCACGGCTAGCGGAACCAGCATGGGCAAAAAACGACCAATAAACAGGGCTGTTACACAGGTCAGGTTCCACCACAAAGTGCCATCGCCCAGCCCCTCGAAGCCGGAGCCATTGTTGGCAAAGGCCGAGGTAAACTCGTAAAGCACTTGGGATAAACCGTGAAAACCAGGGTTTGAGATTTGCGCGGCACCGGGTAGCGCCACCGTCAGCGCGGTCAGCCCCAAAATGAGTAATGGCTGGGCAAGAATGGCGAGTGAAATCCAGCGTATTTCGCGCGTTTCTAACGGTTTTCCGAGCAGTTCTGGCGCCCTACCCACCATCAATGAGCCGACAAACGCCGCCAACATGAGATACAGAAAGAAGCCGATCAATCCCACACCAATGCCGCCAAACGTTACATTGACAAACATATCCATCAATAAAACCATGCCCCCAAAGGGGTTAAAGCTATCGTGCATGGCGTTGACTGAGCCGTTGGATGTTTGGGTTGTCCAACTCCCCCACAGTGCAGAAAGATCGGTGCCAAAACGTAGCTCCTTACCCTCTAAGTTCCCGGCAGTCTGGGCAAGCTCGGCGAGCGCTGGATTTGGCATTCGCTCTGAATAGACCACCAGCGATGTAGATATCAACGAGAACGCCAGCATCACGCAGCCAATGCCCACCATTAACCGGCGTCGCCCCGTCATCACGGCGATAGTAATTAGCAATGCGATGGGGATCAGCGTTAGTGAAGCGGTTTCAATCACATTCGCCAGAGGCGTGGGATTTTCAAGCGGCACACTTGAGTTGGGGCCATACCAGCCGCCGCCGTTCGTCCCTAATTGCTTAATCGCCACCATTGAGGCCACTGTCCCAACGGGTATGGACTGCACCTCTTCCACCTGTGGATCCAGCATATCTATCTGATGGGCAGCCTGATAACTGGCCGGCACGCCCTGCCATGTCAGCAGCAGTGCCACCACGACAGCTAGCGGGAGCAGCACACGTATCACCGTGCGTGTCAGATCGTAATAGTAGTTGCCTACGCCTTTTATCAGGCCACGTGGCTGAGTTATCAAAAGAGTTCTGGCTATCGCGATCAATACCGCCAGCCCTGTGGCAGGAGTTAGAAACTGCAGCGTCACGATGGCGAAAGTTTGGCTTAAATGGGAAAGCTGCGCTTGTCCTGAGTAGTGTTGCTGATTGGTATTGGTCGCAAACGACACGGCCGTATGCAGCGCCGTATCCCAGCGCATGCCTTCGATGCCATCGGGGTTTAAGGGCAAAACATCCTGAAACATGAAGACTAACCATGCCAACAGCACTAAACCGATATGCAGCTTCAAAATAGCCACCGCGTAGGCTTGCCATGTCATGGTTTGCTGGCTATTGATGCCCGCTAATCGATAAATAGGCTTCTCGATCACCCCAAAAATGTTGTCTATTTGGCCCGGTTGGACACTCAGTGCTTTGGCCATGTAGAGACCGAGGGGAACACTTAACAGGGCGACTAATGCGTAAATAGCGACCATATCGTTCATCACGATCTCCTAAAAACGCTCAGGGTGCAGAAGGGCGTAAAACAG
Organism: Vreelandella sp. ssv; assembly: GCF_059448525.1. NCBI lineage: Bacteria > Pseudomonadati > Pseudomonadota > Gammaproteobacteria > Oceanospirillales > Halomonadaceae > Vreelandella > Vreelandella sp. ssv. The sequence goes on from NZ_CM182545.1 coordinate 2,457,842, forward strand.
GTACCCAGCCGTTGCCGTGGCGATAATCAACAGTACGATATTCATGGAAGTGCCTCCTTTTATGGGCACTTCGAGCTTAGTGAGATAGCGCGTAAAAATTCGATGCTGATTACGACGGTAGGCGTTAAAAATACGTAAAAATATAGCCTTAAATCGGATTCAGGATAGATACGAGTCAACGCCCTCTCGACAGCTTCCCCTTGAATAAGCGAACATCAAGATACCTTTAAGCCAAAGCGGCTGTGTCATTAATGAAGATCATCGTTCTCGGCGCCGGCCAGGTCGGCGGCACCTTGGCAGAACACCTCGCCCGCGAGGAAAACGACATCACCGTCGTTGATACCGATGCCAAAAAACTGCGCGATCTGCATACCAAACTCGATATCCGCACCGTCACCGGGGCGGGCTCCTACCCCATTGTGCTGCGCCAGGCAGGCTGCGAAGACGCCGATATGCTGATCGCCGTCACCAGCAGCGACGAAATCAACATGATCGCCTGCCAGGTCGCCCACACGCTGTTTCGCACCCCGACCAAGATTGCCCGGGTCCGCGCCACGGCGTACCTGACCCGCAAGGGGCTGTTCGCCCATGAAGCGATCCCCATTGATGTGCTGATCAGCCCCGAGCAGGTAGTGACCGATCATGTCCGCCGCCTGATCGAGCACCCTGGCGCCCTTCAGGTGCTGGAGTTTGCCGGTGGCCTGGTACAACTGGTGGCGGTCAAGGCATTCTATGGCGGACCGCTGGTAGGACAGGACCTGGCTTTTTTGCGTCGCCACATGCCCAACGTGGATACCCGCGTGGCGGCGATCTATCGCCGCAATCGACCGATTATCCCTCGCGGGGATACAGTGATTGAAGCTGACGATGAGGTCTTCTTCCTCGCCGCTCGCCGCGATATTCGTGCGGTCATGAGCGAGCTGCGCCGTGTCGAGCGGGACTTCCGTCGGGTGGTGATTGCCGGGGGCGGCAATATCGGCGAGCGGCTGGCGGAGCATCTGGAGCACAGCCATCAGGTCAAGATCATCGAGCACAACCTGGAGCGCTGCACCACGCTGTCGGAGCGGTTGGATCGCACCGTGGTGCTCCACGGCAGCGCCACCAGCAAGCGGCTGCTGGAAGAGGAGAACATCGAAGAGTGCGATATCTTCTGTGCGCTGACCAACGACGACGAGGTCAATATCATGTCGTCGCTGCTGGCCAAGCGTTTAGGGGCCAAGAAGGTACTGACGCTGATCAACAACGCCGCTTATGTGGATTTGGTGCAGGGTGGCGAGATCGATATCGCTATTTCGCCCCAGCAGGCGACGATTGGCAGCCTGCTGACTCACGTGCGGCGCGGCGATATTGTCAACGTTCACTCGCTGCGCCGGGGTGCCGCTGAAGCCATTGAAGCCATTGCCCACGGCGACAAGCAGTCGTCGAAAGTGGTGGGCCGCACCATCCGCGAGATCGACCTACCCGATGGCACGACGATTGGGGCGATTGTGCGCGGCAAAGAGGTCATTATCGCCCACGGCGATGTGAAGGTGGAAAGCGGCGACCACGTGATTCTGTTCGTAGTCGACAAACGCCGCATTCGCGATGTGGAGCGCTTATTCCAAGTCGGTCTATCGTTCTTTTAGCTGTATTCGCCATCCTTGGCGCAGACCCCGATACGGGTTGATTCTGACCTTGTACGCTAGATCTCAACCGCGCGACCAATAAACTCAATGGGGCCGGTGGGCAGGCCGGTGGCAGAACCGGTTTCATCTTCCAGCGTTAGCTCAAACAGCTGGTTATCCTCAAGCGGCGGCAACTGGTCTAAGCGCATCCGAATGGGTTGGCCTGGCTCCACCAAACCCAGCGATACCGGTGCCTGCCACTCATCCGCCTTGGTCCAGAACTCTAGCGCCTTACCTTCAGGCACTTCGAACGTTCCCAACGGAATAAGCTCTATTTCCTGCCGCGATGAAGCCTGGACTACCCAGCCCGCCGACTGTGTTTGTGGGGCAAGCAGAACTACCATGTACTCAGGGGTCGTCGGTTCAGTAACTTCATTTGCCAGCATTACGCCCATTATTAACGCCGCCGCCAGGCCAAACCCGGCAGCGCCACGCCAAAGTGGCAAGCTGTGTAGCATGCGCCAGGGCCTTGGGGGCAGAACAGAGGAACCAGTACGTTTAGCGGACGCTTCTCGTGCCTTTAAGCTGCGCTCAATACGTGGCCATAAATAATCGGAGGGCGCGACGGGGGTGGTGATAGCGGTATAAGGTAAAAAACGCTCCTCCCAGGCCATCACGGCTCTCTGCAGTTCAGGCTCATTGGGTAACCGAGCTTCCAGCGCTTTGCGCTGCTCTAACGACAGTGTGCCTAGCACGTATTCACCCGCCAAGGCATGGTCATCTTCGCGTTCGTGATCATTAAGGCGGGTCATGTCATACACTCCCGTAAGCGCAGTAAACTGCGTTTTATCCAGGCTTTAACGGTGCCGAGGGGCGCCCCTGTATGGGCAGCAATTTCCGCGTGACTAAGACCATCGACATAGGCATGGAGTACACAGTTACGCCGCTCGGGCTCAAGCGCTTCTAAACAGCTATCCATCCGCTGGCCGGTCTGCCAATCGAAGGCTTCTTCGACAACGGAAGCGTGCTGAAAATGTTCGTCATGATCTAATTCAGTGGGGGAATCGCTATCGAAGGTAATTTCACGGTCACGGTAACGAATAGCATTTAATGCCAAGTGACGCGCGACACTGAATATCCATGCTCGCGCAGACCCTTTGACAGGGTCGAAACTATCGGCGCGTTGCCAAATATTTAGGCAGGCATCGTGAACAATATCTTCCGCCATGCCACGATCCTTGACGATTCGTAATACCACACCTAAAAGCCTGGCACCTTCATGAACATAGAGTTGGTGCAAAGCGTCATGCTCGCCGCGGGCACATTTGGCCAATACAGCAGCATGATCAAATTCTGAAGACACGTCAGTCAAACCCTAGCTCCCTGGTGACGGCTCCGACGCCAGTCGTCGTATTCACAGACAGCATAGCCGCTAGGGACTCGGCAAACGAGTCCCTAGCAAGATTAGGCTTACTCAGCAGTCCAGAAGATGTAATCGGCTTGATAGGTAACAACGGCGGTAGCACCGTCGTGATCCATATCGCAAGCGACGCCAGGAGCGACACCGCCCTGAGTATTCAAGCGCTGAATATAGCTAACGCCCGTCATTGCGCCTTCGCCTTCAGCAGGGTTAGCTTCAACAAGCTGGAGCGGAATGTTGCCATCGCCATTGGCGGCTGTGGCTAGCTGGGTGCCGGTGATTTTAGAACCGTCCAGCGCTTCCCATGTTGCTGGCGGGCCATAATAGCTACCCACTTGGCTACCATCGCTACCATTAAGCGCAGCGTGTGGGCCTTTAAATACCCAACCCATATTGCCGTCGTCTTTGGTTTCACACATGTAGGTAATAGCGCCAACGCCAACCGTTTCGAGGGCGATGGTGTTGCCGTCCGGTACTTGGACATCCGCAGGCGTTTCGGCCAAAGCGGCATGACTGAAGGATGCAATCAGTGTGGCGGCCAAGGTAGCGCGCGTTAGATGATGAAGTGTCATTTCAGTCTCCTAAAAGGGTTGTTATCAGCTACCGTAAATGGCGGCTGTATAGTGAATACCCGCGAGACCCGTGATTGGATGCAGCCAATCAAAAATATTTTTGAATTGTCGCAATAAAAAGCCCGCGACGGATCGCGGGCAACGTGCACTGGAGAAGAAACGGTTACGTTAAAGAGCCTGTATCGTTTAGAACCACACTTCTGTTTGGACGCCGAAGGTCCATTGGCCACCGGTAAAGCCCTCGTTGCCAAGTGAGCTAGCGCCGTAATTATTAAGGTCGTCATCCCAATCGCTGAAAGTCGTGAACAGGCGAATCTCAGGGCGCTGCCAGAAGCCGCCGACTTCAGGCTTGAAGGTGGGCGCAATCGTGAACTTGCTGAAGCCGCCATCGACCGCATTGCGGCCGCTATAACCTTGGGGATCAAGATCCATCCACTGATAGCCCGCTTCGTACTGCATCTCAAAGTTCTGCGTTAACTCGTTAGCTAAGCGGACGTTAAAACCTGCCCAGTTGTACTTATCACCTTGGGCATAACGATCTTCGCTGGTTTCAGCCAAAATAGAGGGAGCGATACGCCACTGAGGGGCAATGTAAGTGGTGCCATAAACCGCCAAACGCGTGGCAGTCGCATCATCGGTTAGCTCGCCTCTCGAACCAAGGCTTTTGGTTTCGGCGCCCAGTCCTTGGCCATGCAGCACTGCCGCCTTGAAATTGCCCTCGCTCATGCCGAAGAAGCTATCACCATGATAAGCGATCATAGTATGGAAACCGGTATCGGCAGCGGTTTGGCCAACGTTAATATCGCGCTCGTCGTTGTCCGCAGCGGACATACCGTTGACCATCCACTGCCAGTTACCAAAGTAGTTGTTGGAAGTGAGGATCAAATTGTCAGTGTCTCCTTCCAGCCCCGGGTTCTCGCGGTCAACAATCGGATAGTCCGCAAAGCTACGACCATAAATCGAGAGGTTGGATTTCCAGTTATCCGCTAATTGCATGTCGTAAATACCGCCACCGGTACCCGCCAGGAAGATCACGTCACTGTCGAGCCAGTGAATATCGAAGTTATCACGATCAAAGCGTTTACCAGCCCAAATTGAGGCGTTTTCAAAGACTCCGGTAAAACTGGGAAGATCGCTGAATTCAGCAAACACCTGGCGCACGTTAAGATCGGACTCACCGCCGGTCCAGTCATTGCTTGAAGTGGTACCATCGGCAATCATGGTGCGATACAGGGCTTTGGCGCCATTATCGAACTGCATGCGGTAATTGAAAATCGCTTCGGCGTAGGTGTCAGGCTCATTGCCTAAACGGCCAACGGCGCCGCCTTCCCCACCCGCCGGTGTCAGGTAAGGTCCAGCGTTTTCACTTTTACCATCTTCGCCAATCAGCAGGCCCGACCGTGCATAAACGTTGAAAGAGAACCCCTCTTCACCATCGGCATACCGCTCGACCCGAGCTAACCGCTCTTCGATCTCAGTATCACTTTGGGGTTCTGTTTGAGACTGCTCGGCAATCGCGGCACGGCGCTCGGCGGCATCGGCGCGCTGTTCAGCAGCTTCAATGCGGGCTTCAAGCTCGGCAAAGCGTTGCTCCATGGACACCTGTGCTGTGGCAGTGCCACTGACCCCCAAGCTGGCAGCCGCTATGGCAATCGCTAGTGGCGTTTTAAATGTCATCTTATGCATTGTTTTGAGTACCCTATTGTTATTTGCAGGCGCTATTATTATCGTCGCATTCATCTGAATCGATTAAGCTTCTATCGCTAACACTTTCCTGACACAGCCTCTGTACAAGGGAGTAGCGGTCTAACTGGGCTACTTGCTGCAAGGCTGCTTCTCAAACTCGCTTGGTTGAAGCTGCTCACCCAACGGGAGGGTGATTAAGGAAAGATAGCCAAAACTTAATCGATTAAGTCAGCAATTCACAACCGCTGAGTATCAATTATCGACCAATGTCTAAGAGAAACTTAATAGGTACAGCTTATCAATGAATCAATGTGACACTGCAGATACCTCAGGCAGTGACTTGCTACCTCAAGGTGATTGAGGTCATATTCTTTATACTCTTATCAACCTCTGCCTATTCTTCCCTGCGCTTACACTGTTGGGAAAGCAGTCACAAGAAGGCATTGCACGTCGGTTTATAAGCCGACGACAGCCAGTTTTAATTAAACTTCGTGATACATTAATTTTGTACTTAACTTACTTATAAATAAAAGTTTATAACGTATGTGAGGCTGCCAAGGATGCATCGTGACTGAACATCGCAATATGACATTGAAGGATCTGGCTCAGGAACTCGGCGTCTCCACCGCGACCGTTTCCAATGCCTTTAATCGCCCAGATCAGCTATCCCCCGCCCTGCGGGAACGTATACTTAAAGAAGCAAAGCGACTGGGGTATAGCGGCCCTGATGCTAAAGCACGAATTCTGCGCACTGGACGCTCGAGAATCATTGCGGTGATCCTTGCAGAAAGTCTTACCTCCAGCTTAAACGACGCCGTGGCTAGTGAGTTCCTATCAGGAGTAGCCGAGGTACTAGATGCTCATGGACATACGCTTTTGCTACTTCCTGGTCGTGGCCATGCCTCTCAGCCACCTGGCGCTGCCAATATCGCCGATGGTTTTATCGTGTATGGGTTAATGCCCAATCGTAAGTTGCTTGATGAACTGCCCGTCCAGCGCACCTTGGTATCAGTGGATTTCGATATTGAAGGCTATCCAACGGTACATGTCGACAATACAGCGGCTAGCTACAAAATCGCCCAGCACGCACTTCGCGGGTCACCCAAGCGCCCTGCGATTATCAACCTACGTTTGACCAAAGAAACCTGCAACGGTCGCGTTCTGCCCGAACATACCCTGCTTCCCAATTCCAGCACCGTCAGCCGGGCACGACTAGAAGGCTTCCATAACGCACTAAAAGAGCATGGCGTGACCTCTGAACAGGTACCACTGTGGAATATAGAAGAAAACACTTTTGAAGTGTGTTCGACAGTCATTGCCGAAATTCTGGATCAGCCTGGAGAACAACGCCCTGACTTACTGCTGTGCATGTCAGACCGTATTGCTTTGACAGCTCTCACGCTTGCCGAACAGCGAGGCATTAAGGTACCAGAAGAACTCCGTATCACGGGCTTCGATGGCATTGCCGAGGGGCAATACCGTACACCGCGTTTAACCACGATTCGCCAGGATAACGCTGGCAAAGGGCGGATAGCAGCGCAAATGATCTTGGGCCGTACCGCGTTTGCCCAACAGTTGCTCAAAATGGAGCTACTGTTGGGCGATACCTGCCCTTAAGCTTTACCTAATCAGTTAGCTGGCAGCCTTCTGCATAGCGATAGCTGTATCCAACATACGATTGGAGAAGCCCCACTCGTTGTCGTACCAGGCCATGATTTTGACCAGACGGCCATTCACACGAGTGTGATTCGAATCAAAGGTCGACGAATTGGCGTCGTGGTTGAAGTCGATGGAGACAAGAGGTTCGGCGTTAACGGCGAGTACCGGTGAGTTAGCCGCAGCCTTCTCAACGATGGCGTTAATCTCTTCTTTAGTCGTATCACGGCTGGCGGTAAAGGTCAGATCCACCAGTGAGACATTGATGACCGGTACGCGAACGGCTAAGCCGTCAAACTTGCCAGCCAGCTCTGGTAGAACCAAGCCGACCGCTGCGGCAGCGCCGGTCTTGGTCGGGATCATTGAGTGGGTGGCGCTGCGGGCACGGTAAGGGTCGGAGTGGTAAACATCCGACAGGTTCTGATCATTGGTGTACGCATGCACCGTCGTCATCAACCCATTCTCGATACCCACAGCATCGTTCAGCGCTTTGGCCACGGGCGCTAAGCAGTTGGTAGTGCAGGAAGCATTCGATACTACCGTATGCTCAGCAGTTAGCACTTGGTCGTTCACGCCATACACAATGGTGGCATCAGCATCGGGGCTGGGTGCAGATATCAGCACGCGCTTAGCGCCCGCTTCAATATGCTTCGCCGCCGCCTCGCGCTTGGTAAATAACCCGGTACACTCCATCACAAGATCAATCTTCATGGTTGACCATGGCAGCTTCGACGGGTCCCGCTCCGAAGAGATGGCAATGCGATCGCCATCCACCGTGATGCTTTCGGCGTCGTGTTCTACCTTAAAGGGAAAGTGGCCATGCACGGTGTCATGACGCAGTAAGTGGGAATTTAACGAAGGGTCGCCGAGATCATTAATAGCGACGACCTGAATACGATCACGGTAGCTGTTTTCGTAAAGTGCACGCAGCACATTGCGGCCAATACGTCCAAAACCGTTAATCGCAACTCTTATTGTCATGATAGCTCCTCAATCGACCAATGTTGGCAAGTGGCGCACCCTGTAAATAATTTACTAAAAATACGTACTTAAACGTCATGAGGCTGATATATCGTCTTACAATCGCCTCAAAAGGCTAGTAAATATCCAATATGTAGTAAAATTACTATATACACGCTATCGTAGTCCAATATTTAATCATCAACAACAAAACCCTTTTAAAGGAGAGTAACGCCATGAGTGACGCGCAACCACCCCGTCAAGCCATCCGCACTTTGCAAGCGCGCAAGCGCATTGCCCTGATCGCTCATGACGGCAAAAAGAGTGAGATGCTGGAGTGGGCCACTCGCTGGCAAAATTCGCTCAGCCAGCACGAACTGATCGGCACCGGCACCACGGCCGGCCGCTTAAAAACTGCCTTAGGACTTGATGTAGAGGGGCTAATGAGCGGGCCGTTAGGGGGCGACCAGCAGATTGGCGCGCGCATCGCTGAGCAGCGGCTCGATGTACTGATCTTCTTTTGGGATCCCTTCTCTCCTCAGCCCCACGACCCGGACGTCAAGGCGCTGCTACGCTTGGCCGCGCTATGGAATGTGCCCGTTGCTTGCAATGCGGCCACCGCAGACTTCCTGCTTTCATCACCCTACCTGAATGAAAGCTACGACATGTCGATCCCCGATGCTAACGCCTGGGCCCAAGCCAGAACGGCCTAGCGGGCCAGGGCTTAGTGTTTACCGGGTGTGCAGGTGGCGTGCCACTACCTGCAGCCCGCACTCGTAATGGCCGTTCATGGCGGCCAATGCGCAGCTCAGCGTTAGCTCGGCAATACGGTCGTAGTCTTGCAACGCAGAATTGACCGGCTGAGGGAGAAAATCCAGCAGCCGATGATCGCCAAAGGTGGCCAAGCGGACATTTTCTGGCAAGCCACCGCGCTCCAAGAACACATCAAACACCCCTTCCAGCAGCGCGTATGACGCCGTCAAAAGCGCGTCAGCACCGCCCTGCTCGTCTAATAGACGTGCCGCTAAGCGTGCCCCTTCGCTACGCTCATATCGCGCGCCACTTAAGATAAACGGTTCAATATCAGTACCGCTTAACGCCGCCTGAAAGCCGGCCCGCCGTTCGCTGCTAATCGACAAATTCGGCATTGCCTCCAGCCACGCAACACGTTTGGTTCCCTCACCGATTACCGAGCGTGTCAGTGTCTCGGCCGCTTCGCAGTCATTGCTCACCACGCTGGAAAATAGCGCTGGATTGAGACCTCGGTCCATCCCCACCACGCACCAGCCCTCTTTCACCAAATCGGCATAGAAAGTGTCATCGCTGGGAAGACAACTGGCGGTGATCAATACCTCACAGCGTTGAGCACGCAGGGCCAGGGCAAGCGCTCGCTCACTCTCTGCACTGTCATCTGAGCTGACGATCAGCAACTGATAGCCCTGCTCACGGGCGCCGCGCTCCAAGCGTTTCGCCAATCGGGCGTAACTGATGTTTTCCAAGTCGGGCACGATAAGCCCCACCAAGCGACTGGCTCCACGGCGCAAAGCGGCCGCCTGGGGGTCAATGTGGTAACGGTGCTGCCGCACCACCGCCATCACTTTTTCAATGGTTGCCGCGCTAATGCGCCGCTGCTCGGCCTGACCATTAATGACATAGCTAGCGGTCGTGCGCGAGACGCCGGCTAGCCGGGCAATATCGGCGAGTGTCATGCAGGTTCCCCTTGGTGTGACCGGCCAGTTTATCAGCAAGAAAGCGCTCATCAGACCAAAGTCTAAAAGCGTAAACCTTGTGTCATTAAGTGAATCGATTCAGCATAGCACTATATCTAGCCTCACTGGCAAGGATGAATCGATAGAGATAACGCGGTTTATCTAACTGGCATAACTACCCATACATGATCACTTATGTACACGCCCTGGCATCCTACAAGCAGTACGTAGTTAAGTGCTTAGTTAAGTACGTAGTTAAGCATTAGCTGCCACAGCGCGCGTTTACAGGAGAATACTATGTTGACACTCGGCCCCAATGACATCTTGTTAGGCCGCCATGCTGAGAGCTGGCAAACCGCGCTGGACAGTGCCGCTGAAGCGCTGGTAGACGCCGGATTAGTTGAGGCCGAGTACCGCGACGGTCTGCACGCCCGCGAAGCGCAGTCATCCACGTTTTTAGGCAATGCCATTGCGATTCCCCACGGCACACCTGAAAGTCGTCAGCACGTTAAGCAAACGGGCGTGCGCGTGCTGCAGTTTCCTCAAGGCATTGAGTGGCACGATGGCCAGCAGGTGCATGTACTGGTGACCATCGCGGCTCAAAATGATGAACATCTGGACATCCTGCGCCAGCTGACCCACGTACTGGATCGTGACGGCGTTGCCGAACAGTTGGCCAGCGCCAGTTCCGCCGTTGATGTGGCACGCCTGCTTTCCAAACCGACGCTTGAGACACGCCTGGATACCGACACACTATGTGTTAACTTCCCTGCTCGCGATCTTCAAGAGCTGGCCCTGGCCGCGGCCGCACGACTACGTCAGAGCGGCTGTGTCGATAACAGTTTTATTACCGCCATCGCCTCAGCGGAGCCAACCTGGTTAGGTAAAGGACTGTGGCTGGCCAGCAGCCCGCAAGGGGTTAATCAGCCCGCGTTAGGCGTTGCCACGCCTGCCGAGCAAACCATGCAAAGCGATGGGCACTCCGTGCATGCGCTGTTCTGCTTAGCTGCCCACGGCGATGCCCATCGACCGCTGTTAGAGCAATTAATGGCCCTGCTGGATAGTGGCGCCAGCGACACACTGATGACGCGTAATAGCGCCCAGTTACTCAGCCTACTGGCGGGCGAAACTGCCAGCACGCAAACCCGTCGCGTGCGGGTACTTAACCCTCATGGCCTGCACGCCCGGCCTGCTAAACAACTCGTGCAAGTTGCTCGTGCCCAAGGGATAGCCATTAATGTGCGCCTCGAAGAAGGAAGCGCCACGCTGGTCTCTGCGGCCAGCTTGACCAAAGTGATTGGCTTGGGCGCGCGTCGTGGGCAGTGGTTAGTACTTTCAGCCGAGGGCGAACAGGCAAGCGCAGCACTAGCAGCAGTCGCCGAGGCGGTTGAGTCGGGCTTAGGAGAGAAAGTCACCTCCTTTGACGGTGGCTTTGATAGCGCAAAGGAAACAAGTACTGCTACACCGGCCGTCGTGCCCCTCACTGCCGATATGCCCCACGCTGGTGTAGCCGCGTCGCCAGGTTTGGCCATTGCGCCCGTGCTTGTCATTCGCCCGGTGCAGTTCGACTATCCTGAGCACGCTAGCGATGCTGAACACGAAATCAGCCGTTTAAATAGCGCGCTGAAAGAGGGTGCCGCCCAGCTGCACACATTGGTGCATAACGCTCCCGGTGGCGAAGTTGCCGATATTCTTTCGATGCACGAAGAGATGCTCGACGACCCGGAGCTCCATCACGCGGCGACGGATGCCATTCGCGAAGGACGCTCGGCGGAAGCAGGCTGGTGGGAAGCGATTGAAACCGCAGCCCACGCCCAGGAAATGCTCGCCGACCGGCTGCTGGCCGAGCGCGCTGCCGATCTACGCGACGTAGGCCGCCGGGTGTTGGGTGTACTCTGCGATGTAACGCTCCCCGAACCGCCGGATCACCCCTACATTCTGGTGATGGACGATATCGGCCCTTCCGATGTGGCCCGCCTGGATACCTCCCGTGTGCGCGGGCTACTCACCGTGCGCGGTGGCGCCACGGCGCACAGCGCTATTCTGGCCCGCGCACTGGGCATCCCTGCGGTCGTCGGCGCCGGGCAGGCAGTAATGGCGCTTAACAATGCCAGCATGATGATTCTGGATGGCGAGCGCGGCCGTGTCACACCGCAACCTTCCGAAGAGCGCCTGCAGCGTGCTGAGCAGCAGTTGCTCGACCTCCAGCAGCGCGAAGCCGATGCCTGGGAAACCCGTTTTGAGGTCGCCCAAACGCGCGATGGGCACCGCGTCGAAGTCGCCGCCAACCTGGGCAACACTGCCCACGCCGCTGATGCGGTGGAGCGCGGTGCCGAAGCCGTTGGCCTGCTGCGTACCGAATTCCTGTTTATGGCCCACGCCAGCGCACCAGACTTAGCGACTCAGATTAGCGAGTACCGTCAGGCAATTGACGCACTGGATGGCCGCCCGCTGGTAGCGCGCACACTGGATGTCGGCGGTGATAAGCCACTGCCCTACTGGCCGGTGCCCCAAGAAGACAACCCCTTCCTAGGCCTGCGCGGTATTCGTTTAGCGTTGACCCAACCCGAGGTACTCGAAACACAACTGCGCGCGTTATTGATGGCAGGTAAGGATAGCCCCCTGCGGATTATGCTGCCGATGGTCAAAGATATCGCCGAGTTCCGCGCCGTCAAAGCCATCTACGACCGCTTACTCAAAGAGATCCCTGCTTCCCAGCGGGCCACCGATGTGCAGTTGGGGGTAATGATTGAAATACCCTCCAGCGCGCTGCTGGCACCCAGCCTTGCCGCTGAAGTCGATTTCTTCTCGGTAGGCACCAACGACTTGACCCAGTACACCCTGGCTATTGACCGCGGCCACCCGGAACTCTCTGCCCAAGCCGATGGTTTGCACCCCGCAGTGCTGCGTTTGATTCAAATGACCGTGGCGGCGGCCCATACACAAGGAAAATGGGTCGGAGTGTGCGGCGAATTAGCCTCAGACGCCGTGGCCATTCCCGTATTGGTAGGCCTTGGCGTGGACGAGCTCTCCGTCAGCGCGCGGCAGATCCCGCTGGTCAAAGCCCGCCTGCGCGAGTTTGACTTCGCTGATGCCCAAGCCAGTGCTCAGTTGGCGCTTGCCCAAGCGACCAGCGATGAAGTGCGCGATGCGCTGGAGGCCCGCTAATGGCCCGCGTGCTATGCATTACCCTGAATCCGGCGCTGGATTTGGCGTTTAATCTTGACTCCTTGGTACTGGGTCGCGTCAACCGCCCCACTAGCGCCCAGCTAGAAGCGGCTGGCAAAGGCGTTAACGTTGCCCGCGTATTGGCAGGTCTTGGCCACGACGTCACCGTCAGCGGCTTTTTAGGTGCCGATAACGACGCTCCTTTCGAGCTAGCTTTTGCCAAGTACTCCCTAACCGACGCCTTTGTGCGCGTGCCGGGAGAAACCCGTATCAATGCCAAAATTGCTGAACAGAGCGGCCGCGTTACCGATATTAACGGCCCCGGCATGCCCATTGAAGCCGCGCATTTGCAGGCGCTGATCGACACGCTGAATAGCGAGCTTTCCGGCACGACGCCCCCCCAGGCGGTCGTTGTGGCGGGCAGCCTGCCCCCAGGACTATCACTGATTGATTTCAGCGCGCTGTTAAACCACCTAAACGCCAGCGGCGTACCGCTCTGGGTAGATACCAGTGGCCCGGCACTCAATGCGGCGATAGCGACTCACCCCGCCGGTGTTAAGCCTAATGAAAACGAACTGGCAGAGTGGGCGGGCGAAGATATGACCTCTTCCGATGCGCGCTTGAATGCGGCCAAGCGGCTTCATGAAAGCGGTATCGCCCATGCGCTGATTTCAGCGGGTGCCGAAGGGGTGCTGTGGGTTAACGCTCAAGGTGCCTGGCACGCCACACCCCCTAAGGTTACCGCGACGAATACCGTTTGCGCTGGCGATACCTTTGTAGCGGGCATGCTCCACGGCCTGCTGACTTATCAGAACGGCCAGCAAGACGCTGAACAAACGCTGCGCTTTGCCACCGCGCTCTCGGCCGAAGCCGTGCGCCACGTTGGCGTGGGCAACCCCCACGCTGCCGATTTCGATTCACTCCAACAACACACCCGGATACGGCGTCTTGATGACACCATCACCGAGGGAGCCACGCTATGAATATTATTCTGATTACCGCCTGCCCCAGCGGCATGGCGACCACCTTCCTCGCGGCTAAGCGCCTGGAACAAGCCGCCCAGCGTCAAGGCTGGTCGGCGCATGTGGAAATGCACGGCGAAGTCGCGCCACTCCAGGCCGCTACTGCCGAGCAGATCGCCAATGCCGATTTGATCGTAGTCGCCGCTGATCACGTGCCAGACCCGGAGCGCTTTGAAGGCAAAAGGCTATTCCAAGCGCCGATTGCCAGCGCACTCCCTGACCCCAGCGCTTTTCTGGCCCAGGCTAAGCGTGAAGCGCCGATTTATAGCGCACCTGCCGTTTCTAGCGTACCTACCGCTGCAAGCAGCGCGGGTGGCCAGAAAATCGTTGCCGTCACCGCCTGCCCTACCGGCGTGGCGCATACCTTTATGGCCGCCGAGGCACTCGCAGAGGCGGGCAAAGCTATGGGCCACGCCATTCGCGTGGAAACCCAAGGCTCGGTGGGTGCACAAGATAAATTGACTGAAGAAGAGATCGCCGACGCCGACATAGTCGTACTGGCCTGTGATATCGACGTTGATCCGTCGCGGTTTGCTGGTAAGCGCATCTACCGCACCTCTACCGGCAATGCGCTGAAAAAGCCGCGCCCCACCCTTGAAGCTGCGCTCAACGAGGCGGCTATAGAAAGCGGCAGCAGCAATGCGGGCACAGCGAATAAGAGCATCAAAGAGAAAGGCGTTTATAAGCACCTGCTCACCGGCGTTTCCTTTATGCTGCCGATGGTAGTCGCGGGCGGCCTGCTGATTGCGCTCTCCTTTGTGTTTGGCATTGAGGCCTTTGAGCAGGAAGGCACCCTGGCCGCAGCGCTGATGCAGATCGGTGGCGGCACCGCTTTTGCGCTGATGATTCCAGTACTGGCAGGCTATATCGCCTACTCCATCGCCGACCGTCCCGGCATCGCACCGGGTATGATTGGTGGCATGCTGGCGGCCAATATCGGCTCCGGCTTTATCGGCGGTATTTTGGCAGGTTTTCTGGCGGGCTACGTGGCCCTGGCGGTGACACGCTACGTCAAACTGCCCTCCAGCGTTGAATCCCTTAAGCCGATTCTGATCATTCCACTTGTCGCCAGTTTGGTCACCGGCTTGACCATGATCTACGTCATTGGCGAACCGGTCGCAGCGCTGCTTAATGCGCTGACCAGTTTCCTGGAGTCCATGGGCTCCACTAATGCGGTGCTGTTGGGTATTCTGCTGGGTGCGATGATGTGCTTCGATCTCGGTGGCCCGGTCAACAAAGCCGCTTACACCTTTGGCGTGGGCCTGCTCGCCTCTGAAACCTATGGCCCCATGGCGGCGATTATGGCCGCAGGCATGGTACCCGCTATTGGTATGGGGATTGCCAGCTTTGTCGCGCGCAACAAGTTCTCTGCACCGGAGCGCGAAGCGGGCAAAGCCTCTTTTGTACTAGGCCTTTGTTTTATCAGTGAAGGTGCAATCCCCTTTGCAGCGAAAGACCCGCTACGTGTTATCCCCGCCTGTATCGCAGGGGGCGCTCTCACCGGTGCTCTCTCGATGCTGGTAGGTGCAAAACTAATGGCGCCTCATGGCGGTATTTTTGTACTGCTCATCCCCAACGCCATCACCCCGGTGCTACTCTACCTTGGCGCTATTGTGGCTGGCTCGTTGGTGACCGGTTTAGGCTATGCGTTTATCAAACGTGATGCGGCCCAGGTAGCCCTCGCCACCTAACCGCTGTTACCAAAAAGTGAGGGCAGGCGAACATGCCTGCCCTTTTAAATACGTCGCTTTACGCATTTAATACCTTTTCATGCCACTTATACCCTCTACTCTTTGTCATTTTTTATGTAGTATTTTTACATAGCCCATTTTTCGATTTTGATCACCCAATTCACTTATAACAAACGGATCGCCCTATGTTTCAGCTCACTCGCAGCGTTACCTGGCAGGCGCTTGACCGCCTGCGCGACAAAACCGCCAACGACCGCATTCGTGATTACTTCACCAATGACCCGCAGCGCTTTGAGAAAATGAGCTTACGGGTGGGCGGTCTGTTTCTTGACTACTCGAAGCACCACGTCTCCGATGAAGTGCTTACCAAGCTGATTGAGCTGGCCGACCACTCCGCGCTGGTACAGCGTCGGGCACAGATGTTCTCCGGCGATATTATCAACGTGACGGAAAACCGCCCGGTACTGCATACGGCTCTGCGCCACTTAGGCGATGAGCCGGTCTATGTGGACGGCGAAGATGTCATGCCGGAGATCACCCGCACCCGCGAGCAGATCAAACTGTTCTCTGAGGCGGTACGCAGCGGCGAGTGGAAAGGTTACAGCGGCAAACGCATTAAAGACGTGGTCAATATCGGTATTGGCGGCTCGGATCTTGGGCCCAATATGGCGGTTCGCGCGCTGCTCAAATACCGCCACCCGGAGCTCCACTTCCACTTTGTCTCCAACGTGGACGGCACCCATATTCAGAAGGTGCTCTCGCGCCTTGACCCGGCGACTACGCTGTTCATCGTCTCTACCAAGACCTTCTCTACCCAGGAGACCCTGCTAAACGCCAAAACCGCGCGGCGCTGGTTCCTGGAGAACGCTGGTGAAGATGCCGACGTGGGCGCGCACTTTATTGCCGCCTCCACTAACCGAAAAGCGGCCATGGAATTCGGCATTCGCGAAGAGAATGTGTTTGAATTCTGGGCCTGGGTGGGTGGCCGTTACTCCATGTGGTCGTCCATAGGCCTGCCGATTGCGCTTTCGATCGGTTTCGAAGGCTTTATTGAGCTACTGGAAGGCGCTCATGAGATGGATAACCATTTCATCAACGCGCCCTTCTCACAAAACATGCCAGTGTTGATGGCGCTGATTGGTATTTGGTACATCAATTTTATTGGCGCCGAGACCCAAGCCATCGTGCCCTACGACCAGGCGCTGAACCAGCTGCCATCCTTCCTGCAGCAGCTGGATATGGAGTCTAACGGTAAGTCGGTGGATATTTTTGGCCACCCGGTGAACTACAAAACCGGCCCGATTGTGTGGGGGCAAACCGGCTCTAACGGCCAGCACGCCTTCTTCCAGCTACTGCACCAGGGCACACGCTACGTGCCAATTGATTTTATTGCCTCGCTCAAGCCCGAACCCGGCGTGGAAGACCACCACTTCGCCCTGCTGACCAATATGCTCGCCCAGGCCAACGCCTTTATGGAAGGTAGCCAAGGGGATAGCAAAGAGCTAAGCCAACACGACCCCTACAGCTGCCCCGGCAACCGCCCTTCCAGCACCCTACTGCTGGATGAGCTAACGCCAAAAAACCTGGGGGCACTAATCGCGCTTTACGAGCACAAGGTGTTCGTACAAGGCGTTATCTGGAATATCAACTCGTTTGACCAGTGGGGCGTTCAGCTCGGCAAGCGCATCGCCGGTGAAATCAGCGAACGCATCGACGCCCACGCCGCCGACTTCGATGCTTCCACGCAAGGGTTGCTGGAGCTTGTACGGGCGCATTTTCCTAATGGCAGCAGAGAAAAGGAGAGCGCACCGCCCAGTGCGGACAAAAAGCCCACGAGGAAGAAGCGCTAGGCTAGTTTGCTCAATAAGTGAAAAATGAACGCCTTGGCCCCATCAAGCCAAGGCGTTTTGCAACATTGGACCTTCGGTAAATCATAAATGACTGATGCCAGCGACTCGGCCCCATTATCCAAGCAATCTTTTAAGACTCACAGGGAATCAGCGCCAACAGATCAGTGACACCAATATCGATACCGGCCTGGGAGAACAAAGTACTTAACTGACCGCGGTGGTGGGTTTGGTGGTTGAAGAAGTGAGCAATCAAGCTTGAGTAGTTCCGGGTTGATGCCACTCCCTTAGTGTTTCGGTAATTCAGCACGGTATTGAGGTCGTCGTCAGTCAGCGCGGCTATCCAGTTGATAATTACGCTATCTAGCCATTGGCGATGTGCTTTCAGGCCTTCCAAATCGTCAAACATGATTTGATCAAGGCGCTCTGGAGTGGGTAGAGGCACCATTACCGCAAGCGTTGCAACTGAGGACGTATGGGTAGCAAACCGCTTAAGCCAGAGAGTATCTGCAACCACGATATGATTTAAGGTGCCAAAAATCGAGCCAAAGAAGGCGCCTCTCTCTTCGCTAAGCTCTGCGGCACTCATCTGGTTAGCGGCACCGTATACCTTGGCGTTCATCCATTGATTATAAATGGCCAACTGTTCGAAATGCTGTTGAAGTTTCATGGGTTAAAAGGCCTTTCCATGTCAAAGGTTGAACCCCTACAGGACGCTTGAAATACGGGTAGAGAATGCATTAACGCCCTCCTGCAACATCAATAAATGACCCCGTTACATAAGAAGCTTCGTCCGACAGCAGCCAAGCAATAGTATTAGCCACTTCTTCAGCGCTACCGCCACGCTGCATGGGAATCTGGGGAGCTAAGCGATCGACTCGCCCTGGCTCCCCACCGTCGGTATGCATATCAGTGTAGATAAAACCGGGACGAACGGCATTAACACGAATCCCCGAGCCAGCCACTTCGCGAGACAACCCCTTTGTTAGGGTATCCATGGCACCTTTCGATGCAGCGTAGTCAACATATTCAAAGGGCGAGCCTGTTTGCGAGGCAAGCGATGAGACATTGACGATGCCACTACCTGGAAGAAAGCGCCTGATGGCTTCCCTAGAGCAAAGAAAACAGCTGACCACATTACTATTAAGTACTTTATTGAAGCGCTCAAGGTCGATATCAACCAGCTTGGATTGAGTGAACAGAACGCCTGCATTGTTGACCAAATGTGTCACCTTGCCAAAGCGCTCTTCTGCTGCATCAAAGAGGCGGATAACGTCATCTTCACGGCTAACATCCGCTTGGTAGCTAAACGCTCGACCACCCTCTCGAACAATACAATCAGCCACCTCATCAGCCCGCTCACTATTGGCAAGATAGTTGACGCAAACCGCATAGCCTTTTGCGCCTAGCAGTTTTGCGGTGGCTGCTCCGATACCTCGTCCTCCCCCCGTCACGATAACCACTTTCGACATGACATTTCCTCGCTGACTATTTGGTCAAAAGCCCATTTTGAATATTAGCCTCGTGATAATGGCTTGGTTAACTCCCTTTTAGCTACCTATCGGCCTCAGCCATGTGCTTTTTATTGATTTATTACAGCATCAAAACTACTGTATATAAAACCACATAAAAGAGGTGAACCCATGGCATCTCTTGGCTCTCCTGATCAGTCAGCCATTTACAAAGGACGCGGGGCGACCTACGACCCGCACAATCGTTTTGCGCCTACCCGCAGCGAGGTGGAAGATGACGGCTGGTGGCGTGAGGAAGCGTCCACGACCATCGCCACTGAAGTGCGAGAAGAAGTGAGCAAAAGCGCGCTGTCGTGGAATAAATCGCCGGATTTACCGTTTGATCGCTCGCTTAATCCTTATCGTGGCTGTGAGCACGGCTGCGTTTACTGCTATGCCCGCCCTTCTCACGCTTACTGGGATTTATCGCCTGGGTTGGACTTTGAAACTAAGCTCATAGCCCGAAGCGGATTGGTAGAGCGGCTAACCGAAGAACTTTGCCACCCTAATTACGTGTGCCGCCCGATCAATCTTTCTGGTAACACCGACTGCTACCAGCCGTTAGAGGCCACCTACCAAACCACGCGCCGCTTGCTGGAATTGCTGCTGGAGTGCCGCCACCCGGTAACGCTGGTGACTAAAAGTACGCTGGTACTGCGCGATTTAGAGCTATTGGCGGAAATGGCCGAACACCGTTTGGTACGAGTATTTGTTAGCTTGACCAGCCTTGATGCCAATTTAAAACGTACCTTAGAGCCACGGGCGGCATCCCCCCAGGCCAGACTACGGGCAATCCGCGAACTAAATACCGCAGGCATTCCGGTTGGCACCCTGATCTCTCCAGTTATTCCAGGGCTGACGGATAATGAAATCGAAAAGCTTCTGGAAGCTGCTAGCCGCGCGGGCGCACGTACAGCGTCCTGGATGCTACTGCGTCTACCTTATGAAGTCGCACCGCTGTTTGAGGCATGGCTGGAAGCCCACTACCCCGAGCGCGCCGCTAAAGTGATGAGTTTAATGCGCCAGTGTCGAGGTGGTAAGGCGTACGATGCCAAATTTGGAAAACGCTTTCGCGGTGAAGGAGTCTTTGCTGATTTAATTGAGCAACGCTTTGCCCGTGCAAGCCGCCAGTGGAATATGCAGAGTCGTACCGAGCAGGGCTTGAACACCCGGGATTTTCGCCCACCACGGGCGCAGCAAGATCTATTCATTTAAGCTAGGCAGCGTCGTACACTAACTTGCTGTAAAGGAAACCAAATGCCCTCTCTTAGTAAAACCAAATCAAGCTTTTACCGACGCTTGTATGTTGCCTATTTGATCGACCAGGGCGTTGCCAGCGTGCCTGCATTAATCGAAACCACCGGCATGCCAAGGCGCACTGCTCAAGATACGATTGCGTCACTTGCCGAGTTGGATATCGAGTGTGTATTTACTAAGGATGACGGCGAGCGCCACAACATTGGTCGCTACCAGATACGTGATTGGGGGGCGGTAGATCCACGCTGGGTGGCCACGAATGCCGAGCGGCTTAAGCAGGCACTTGGCTATGCGCTTTAGCCATTTTTTTCATCTGGCTCTGCCCATGCAAGCCTTGCGGCATTCAGCGTGACGCTTAACGAACTTGCTGCCATGGCAAGTACCGCCACCAGCGGTGGTATTGTCATGAGCACCACCAGCCCTAGCGCCAAGGTGTTATAGATCGCCGAAAAAAACAGATTCTGAAACATGATGCGCCGCGTGCGTTTAGCAATGCTGAGCAGTTTGACTACCCCACCAATCCCAGGCGTCATTAGCTGTGCGGAAGCACCTTCCCGGGCGGCCTCGCTGGCACTTAGCGGAGCGACACCCACATCGGCCGCGGCTAAGCTCAAGGTATCGTTCAAGCCATCACCTACGTAGAGCGTTGGCGACGGCAGTGCCTGCAATAGGCGCGCTTTGGCCTCGGGCGAGCGCTGTGCATAGCAAGCTTCTCGCGTAAGCCCAACACGCTCACCTAACCAACTCACCGCGCCCTGTCGGTCACCGCTGATCATTGCCACTACATATTCTGCATCAAGCAGGCATTTCACGCTTGTTGCAGCGTCGCCCACTGGTTGATCGGTAAGATAGAGCGTTGCTAACCAGCCGGTGTCATCGGCCATCATCACTTGAGAAGCAAAAGCTAGCGTTGGGTTCTCCGCCTGGGAAGGAAGCATTATTTGCTGGCAAGAAAGCCAACTGGCGCTACCCACCGTGAGCCACTCACCGTTGTTAAGTTGCACGCGGCGCCCTTCGCCAGGGGATTCGTTTACTTCCAAGCATTGCTCAGGGCGCTGGTCAACTTGGCTGCCTGACCAGCGCGCCAACGCTTGCGCTAACGGGTGCTCGCTTCCTGCAACGGCAGCGTTAAGCTTGCGCTGCAACATGTGTTCATCAACGCCTTCCCGCGCCTGCCAGTGCAGTACTGAATGGGTACCGGTTGTTAAGGTGCCGGTTTTATCAAACGCGACCGAGCGAATGCGCGCCAAGGTTTCGAGGGCGGCGGGATCACGCAGCGCTATACCTTGCTGCATGGCCTGCCCGCTGCCCGCAAGACTCGCCAGCGGCACTGCAAGCCCAACGGCGCAGGGGCAAGCGACAACCAATACCGAAAGCGCACGTACTAAGGCTTCTTCCCAACCCAGGCCAAATAACAGCGCACCTGGGAGTGTTAGCAGCGCGAGTAACAGTGCAAGTGGGGTTAACCAGGCGGCAAAGCGGTCAGCGAGCTTTTGAAGCTCGCCTTTTTTTGCCTGATAGCGGCGCATTTCATCGCATAATCGATCTAAACGCCGCTGGCCTACTCCTGCGCTTACCCGCATGACTAAAGGCGTTGCGCCAAGATAACAGCAGCCCGCGTATATTTTCTGACCTGAGTTGAAGTACCGAGGCAGGCTTTCACCGGTCAGGGAGGCGGTATCGATCCAGCCAGGGCCCTCAAGGATACCATCTAACATTACCCGTCCACCCGGTGCTAGCTCTACCCGCATTGCAGCGCTCACCTCCCCCACGGGGAGCGATTGCCAGGTGTTGTTTTGCCAAACGCGTACGTTTTCGTCTGGTAACGCCAGGGCATCCAGCGCTTTTAATCCACGGTGACGGCACAGCGTTTCCACTAAGCGCCCCACCAGCAAAAGCACGATTAGCATGACAGCGGTATCAAAATAGACGTCTGAGGAGCCACGCCATAAAAGCCCGACGGAAACCACTACCGCGCCAATAACGCCAAGGCTGATCAGTACATCCATACCGGGACGCTTGGCAAGCAGCGTGCGCCATCCCGCGCGGTAAAAAGGCAGGCCTGCAAACAGCACAACGGGAAGAGAAAAAGCCCCGGATACCCAGGCGACTACCAGCTCAATCTTCTCGTTAGGCAGTGCGCCTGCGTAAATAAGTATCGAGGCCAGCATGGTCCACATGCCAAATAGCGATCCCACCATCAGCCTGAGCGTTAAGTAACGACTCTCCTCTTCCAGCCGCGCATGAGCATCGACCAGTGGCTCAAGTTCACTAAGCCGATAACCCAGGCGCTTAACCTTGGAGGCAAGTACTGAGAGCTGAGTGGCGGCAAAAGTGCCGCTAATGCAAAGCGTGGCACTCGGATAGTGCACGCTTACCTCGTCCACTCCATCAAGGCGTTTAAGAGAACCCTCTACTGCCAGGGCGCAACTGGTGCACCACATACCGTGGAGCGTATAGAGCTGCTCTGAATTGGTTTCCGCCATGCCACTCACAGGCAAGGCGGAATGCCGATAATCGGCATTGCCGCAAACACAACGCCCAGAGTAGAGAACAGATAGAGGCCGGCGGAAACCCTCGCATTGAAGCGTAACCGCCCTTGATGTTGCTTAGCTATTCGGTAGCAGCCCAGCGTTAACACCGCCAGTATCACAATAGATACAATGCTGACCACAAGTAGCAGCGCATTAACCAACGTAAAAACACCTAGCTCGGGATCAGGCGGGGCCACTGAACAGGCCACCGCATGCCCGCCGTACACTGCCACAAACCAAGTACACCAAAGCGTTAAGCCAATGACGAAATGTAAGGGATGGGTAAGGTGTAAACGCTGCATGGTTGTCGTCATCGGCTTAGCTCCCTATTACGCGGGGCAGCACCGCCAGCGCACCCACGATAATCCAAAACGTGACCACGTTATAACGCCATAACTGCGCCACAACGGCAGGCTCGAAAGGTGCATGAGCACCTACATAGCCATACCCCACTCGTAGCCCTTGAAGCAGCGTTAGCACGGCACCCAGGCCACCGTGTAATAACGCATAGGCCAGCCCGACCATGATAATCGCATCATGGGAGGTCTCAGTAACGGCGAGGTCTGCGCTCAGTAATACCCAGAGTGTGATGCCAACCTGCAAAAAGCCTAAAGCACTGATGCTGAACATGCCCATCGCCAGTCCTGCATCGCGCTGCTGGCGTAAACTGCGGACGAGCTTTTCGAGAATAGCGCCCCCCGCTGTCAGTGCTATCGCGGCAACCACAAGCCCTACCAAAGAGAGCGGCGAGTTCTCAGGCATCCGCCATTCAGGCGAAACCGTCCAGAGATAGAACCAGCCGAATAGATAAGATAGGAAAAATGAGCCGTTAGCGAGCATCGTAATCGACATCGCCCAAAGGCCGGGGCCATCCATGGTGCGCGAGTGAAGCGGCGGGTCACCGGGCGCCACATGCGCATCTGGAGCTGCTTTAGGATGCGCCCCGTTTTCCCAAGACCAACGCAGCAGAAACAGCGCGGCGATTACCACGGCAATCCCAGCCAGCGGATAGAGCCGGGTCAGCAAACTGATACACACGACGGCCAACGCCATGGCAGCGAACAGCGGCCACCATGAATTGCCCGGAAGGTGGATAATTTCGCGCACTTTACCGGTCAACGGGTCGGTGCCCCACATCTCACGCCGTCCATGGGTCGCCACCGCGAGACTATGCTTGCCTTCCGCCATGGTGCGCGGCAGATCAGGGTCATCCCACAGCGGGTGACGAGTCTCAATTTTAGGCAGGCTGACAAAGTTATAGGCGCTGGGTGGCATGCTGTTGGCCCACTCCAAAGTGTCAGCGTTCCAAGGGTTATGCTTGGCAGGTTTGCCAAAACGGAAGTGCAGCGCAAAATCGAGCAGCACCATGGCAATCCCCGCCGACATAATAAAACTACTCATGGAGGAGAGCAGGTTGAAAAGATCCCAGCCCATCCCCGTTTCATAGGAGTAAACCCGGCGTGGCATCCCTAGCAAGCCAGTCCAGTGCATAATTAAGAAGGTGCCATTGAAGCCCAGAAAGGTGAGCCAGAAGCCCCACTTGCCTAGCGTTTCAGAAGGCATGCGCCCAGAGAAAAGTGGCAACCAGTAGTAAAGCCCGGCAATGAGCGGGAAGAACATCCCGCCCACCAAAACGTAGTGCATGTGCGCTACCACAAAGTGTGTGTCGTGCACCTGCCAGTTAAACGGCACCAGCGCCAGCATTACCCCGGTGAGACCGCCACATACAAAGATAATCAAGAAGCCCATTATCCACAGCATGGGCAGCTTCATTTTGGGCTTACCCAGCCATAGCGTGGCCAGCCACACAAACACCTGAATCGCTGTAGGCACCGCCACCAACATACTGGCGGCAGAGAAGAAGGCTTGAGCCAACTGAGGAATACCCACGGTAAACATGTGGTGGACCCAGAGACCAAAGCTGATGAAGCCCGTGGTGATAATGGCAAACACCACCCAGCCATAGCCAACAATCGGACGACCAGCAAACACCGGTATCAGCGTGGAAACAATCCCCGCTGCTGGCAAGAAAATGATGTAAACCTCAGGATGACCAAACAGCCAGAACAAGTGCTGCCAAAGGATTGGGTCACCGCCACCAGCCACTTCAAAGAAGGGCATTCCCACCGCGCGCTCCAGCTCCAGCAAAATACTGCCCAGGATCAGCGGCGGAAAACCAACCACGATCATCAGTGCCATCGCCAGGATATACCAGGCAAATAACGGCATTTTGTGAAGTGCCATGCCTTGAGTACGCGTACGCAGTATTGAGACCACCAGCTCTACCCCGGCAGAGAGCGCAGAGATTTCAACAAAGGTGATTCCTAGTAGCCAAAAATCGGATCCTAAACCAGGCGAATATTCGCTGCTACTGAGCGGGGTATACATAAACCAACCGCTGTCCGGTGCCATTTCCAGCACCAAACTAAACGTTAAAATGATGCCGCCGAACAGATAGCACCAATAGCCCAGTGATGTCAGCCGCGGGCAGACCAGGTCGCGGGCACCGATCATCTTGGGAATCATGTAAATCGCTAACCCTTCCAGCATAGGAATAGCGAACAGGAACATCATCACCGTGCCGTGCATGGTGGTGACTTGGTTATAGATATCCGGCGTCATGAAGTCTTGATCAGGCAGCGCCAACTGGGTGCGCACCAGCATGGCTAATAGGCCGCCAATTAAGAAAAACACCATCCCTGTGACCATAAAGCGTAGGCCGAGAGTGGTGTGGTTAACGATCGTCAGTGCTTTTAAACCACGCGGATTGCCCCAGATCTCGTGCAAGTCACTGTGCAACTGGTCAGGGCCAGCGATGTTATCGCCTTCTGGGGTCACTTCACGGTTGATGGTGGTCATGGCGTTAGCGTCTCCAGCCAAGCACCCAGGGACTCCAAAGTGGCCGTCTCAATATCGTCGTGGGGCGGCATTTTGTTGCCCGGTTTCAAACGTTGGTGATGCTTAAGCCAGTGAGTCACTGCACCATCTTCCATGGCCATGATGCCCGCCCCTAAGCTGGTGCGACTGCCTAAATCAGAAAGGTCAGGCCCTTCCCCAGCAGCTGAGAGCCCCGCGACGCGGTGGCAGCTCGCACAATGGGTCATAAATGCCTCCCTGGCAGGTTCGTGCTGTTGGTCGTTTTCAGCAAGCGACGTTAAGTCATCCGTTTGGCGAGCAGCCAACCACGCGTCATACTCACTACGTTCGACGGCTTCAACGTAGAGCTGCATTTGGGTGTGCTGGGCACCGCAGAACTCAGCGCACTGAGCGCCAAACACCGCTGGCTCATCCGCTTCCAAACGAATTTTATTGATGCGCCCTGGAATCATGTCGATTTTCCCTCCCAGGCGCGGCACCCAAAAAGCGTGGATGACATCGGCGCCGGTAACGTGAAAATCGACCGGCTCGCCAGCAGGCATGATCAATTGATTGGAGGTGACCACTTCCCCCCCTTCCGCTCCGGGGTAACGTATTTCCCACCACCACTGATGGCCGATCACTTCGATGACTTCCGGCGGTTCTCCTAACGGTAGCGGCAGTAACCGTTGCCCGGCGGGCACGCCAAACGCTAGCAGCGCAGTAATGCTCGCCACGGGAAGTATGATACCGCCGCCAATGATCCAGCGGCGGGCAATCCGGCGCTCTTCCAAGGGCGTGCGCGTTACTGCTTTGCGCTTAAAGGCATAAAGCCACAGCGCCACCACCGTGATAAACACGACGGTCGAGAACCCGAGCATCACCCACCAGATCATGACAACATCTCGCGCTGCTTGGCCTGCCGGGTCTAGAATAGACTTATCGCCAGCGCAACCGGTTAGCAGCAGCGCCGCTAATAGTCCCAGTGGTGCGCCCAGCAGGTTGACCCGCTGCTGGGTTATGCGTTGAATACTGAGCCTCATCCCTTGAGTTCCTTTTTCTGCCCACAGGAAGTGACTATGGCAAAACCTCGCCAGCGCTCGATTAAAAGCCGCGCGTCTCTCGCCGGCCATCCGCTTCATCCCGTGATGATTCACTTCCCCGTTGCAGCCCTGATGGCGCTGGTCGCTAGCGATATTGGTTTCTTGCTGAGCGGTGATCCATTCTGGCTGCGCGCCAGTTTGTGGCTGGCGGGGGTAGGCGCTTTTGGCGGCTGGGTTGCCAGTACTGCTGGGATTATCGACCTGGTCACCGTGCCGCGCATACGTCGCCTGATTACCGGCTGGAGTCATGCCATCGTTGCGGTGGTGATGCTGTCGCTGGCGTCGCTGAACTGGCTGCTGCGCTTCAATGACCCTGATGCAATTTTGCCATGGGGATTGGCGGTTTCTCTGATTACCGCGGGGCTGATTGCGTTGGCGGGTTGGCTGGGTGGGCAACTGGTTTATGAGCACGCAGTGGGCGTCGATGTTGAGGATTAGAGCCACGTTGTTAGCTCCAATCCAGCGGTTTAGCTAATACAAAGGCAAGCACGCTGAGAATAGCCGTCAAAGCAACGCATAGCGCGCTCCAATTGACGGGTTTTACCCAGCGATAATGGCCCATTTCCAGGCGCAGTATTAACCAGCCAAAACAACCGTGGGCGGCCACCATCGCCACCACGGCGCCAAGTTTCAGTATCAACCACCCACCTAAAATACCATGAACAAGAAACAGTAATGTTCCCGAGGCAATGGCCACCAAGGCGGCTGGCGTAGCAACAGAGTTATAGAAAAACCGCGGCATCGGCGGCGTGCCCTGGGCAAAGCCCGAGTCTTTACGTAGCTGCAGCGTTTGGCTGAGCAAGGCGGGCAAATACAGCAGCGAACCGCACCAGATCACTAGCGCGGCAATGTGAAGCAGTTTTAGCCAGGGCATCGAAGCTTCCTTGCGTTGCATAAGGCAGGATAAATTCACTCCATAACCTTAGCCAACTCGCCGCACTCTAGCTAGCCGTTTAACTTACTTGGATCTCGTAACCCGTGAATTTGCGGAGATTAATCACCCCGCTATCGAGTATCAAATACTGGCCTTTGACACCCTGCAACACACCTTCTACCAGCGGTTGCTTGTCAAAATTATGTGAAGCCACTTTTTTCGGGAAAACGCTGACGGGGTAGTGAAAATGGTGTGCGGGCTGTTCCAGTGTGCGAATGGAGTCTGCACCATGGGCTTCACGTAGTTGGCTTAGGCCGTTGGCCAACAGGCTGAGTAATCGGTCACGCTCGGCGGTTAAATCCATTACCTCCACATCACCCTTTAACATCGCCCGCCAGTTGGTACGGTCAGCCACCTGCTCTTTAAATAACATTTCGACGAACCCGGACTGCTGGCGTGTATCCACCTCAAGGATGGGCAGCGCCTGAATTGCGCCTTGATCCAACCAGCGGGTCGGCATTTGCGTTTTGCGGGTAATGCCGACTTTGAGCCCCGACGAGTTAGCCAAATAGACGATATGGGGCTGGAAGCAGTGCCGCTCGCCCCACTCCGGTTCGCGGCATGTGCCTTGAAAAT
The DNA here is from genome assembly GCF_059448525.1 of Vreelandella sp. ssv. Lineage (NCBI taxonomy): Bacteria > Pseudomonadati > Pseudomonadota > Gammaproteobacteria > Oceanospirillales > Halomonadaceae > Vreelandella > Vreelandella sp. ssv. The sequence continues at coordinate 2,485,948 of NZ_CM182545.1, forward strand.
AGTGGCAGGTTTCCGGCTTCATAATGCAGGTATCGCACTGCGCTAGCCGTTTGAAACAAGGGTAACAGTGGCCCTGAGCAAAGCTTTTCTTGGTTGCCCGGCCGCAGTGAGTACAGGCAATCGCACCAGTCCAGCGCAAACTAAGCGGCGTACCGATGCGCTCATTAAGCGCGACACGGTCCTCACCGGCACGCAAATGATAAACCACCTGCTCTTCTTGGCGACTTGGTAGCTCAGCCGCCATTTTGCGTAAACACCCTTGTACTGCCGCTTCAATCACGCGTGGCATCCCGTGCCAATCCCGCCATTTCAGGCGTTACGCCAGCGCCACTGGCTGCTGCGCCACAGGTGCGCTGCTCTAGATAACCTACGCGGTTTGCTTCCGGTACATTGTTTTCCACCTCAAAACGCATCACTGCCTCCAAACAGAGTTCAGTCTGTTCAGGCGTTAAGCGGCGACCGTCAGGCCATTTGCGCAGTGATACGGCCTGCTTCAGGCTCTCATAGATCGCTGGCGTCATCTGGTTAATCATTTTTTCGAACGTCATTTCGCTCATTACAGGCCTCTTAACGATTTTTCAAACGGCGTGATGAATAATACCAGCCTGTGACAAGCCCCACGAGTAGCCCACCCAAATGCGCCTCGTTGGCTACGTTGCCAAAGCCTACGCTGCCCGCCATATCGGTCATGGTGAAGACCATCCACCCGAGCATAAATACCACCAGCATCTGGGGTACAAAAAAACCACTTTGCGGTACCCGCCGAGACATCAACCAAACGTGCGTTAGCAACGCGTAAACCACCCCTGACATACCGCCAAACAGGACGGTGCCCGTCATATATTGAGCGATATTTGCGCCAATCCCCGCCACGACGAGCAGCAATAACATGGTGCGGCTACCCTGTAGCACCTCAACTTGACGACCGAAGTACCATACCCACATAAGATTAAAAATCAGATGCATCCAACCAAAATGCAGAAAGGCAGGCGATAGCAAACGCCAAATATGCCCAGAAGAAAGCGTTTGCGACAGCGTACCGTACACCAGCTCCCCCCCTGACATGCCGACAGGCACAATGGTTAACGTTACGATCAACTGGTCGCCAAAAATACCAATCAGCGCAAATACCACTAGGCTAATCACAATCATCAGCGCCGTCACCGGCACTTTTTTAAGCGATACCAGTGAGTTGGTCATAGTGCGTGGTGGCTGAGCAGGCTGCTGAAGCACAAGGGGTTCACCCTGCTGCCAGAACGCGACCAGTGCTTTAAGCGCATCGAGTTGGCGTGGGTCGGCGATCCATAGCAGCTGGCCGTCGGTTTCATCGGTAATGCGGTGACCAATACGGTGGCGCCACAGCGCCTGGCGCAGTTCGCTTGTATCCGCGTGACCGGGCAAAAGCATCACTGGATGCATAATATCCCTCTAATCTATGCGCTAACGGCACGCTGACCGCAGCGAGTAAGTATTTATCAACAAACAGGCAAAAAAAACCGGCGGTGGGGACCGCCGGGGAATAAAAGCAAGGGATCATTCAAGGGAACACTAACTCTGATAGCCGACGGCGCGGTTAGTTCATCTGTTTTGCAAAATTTATGTAACGATATGTAATTTTTTAGAAGCGAACGTTAATCGAAATCGATTTCCCAGGGTTTGGGCAACGCCCGCTCCTCTTTTGGCACCTTAATCCAAACAAAGTGGTCGGCATTTAATGCCGCCTCACCACTCCAGCGATAAGCCACTAAACGCCCATATTTCACCGCGCTGTAGTCTAAGCATGCGATATTGCGGGCGGGTAGTGCCGGTATACCTTCACACCAATAATGGCCTATAAATAGCGGTGGTTGCTCGGGTCCATAATAACTTAATTGTTGCCGCTCATCGTCAGTGAGCTCCCGGGTTTCAAGATCACCGGGCAAGTTATCTGGTTGGAAGACCACATCTCCCCACTGCTGCGGAGCCTTGGCCCAAAAGTGGGCGCGAAAACTTTTTCGCGTAAAGCCATCACCAGAGTGTATTGCAACCCCTTCTGGCAGCGTGACATGCGGGCCACGGGTGAGGCGATCCAATATCCGAAACGCTTGGGTAGCAGGGTCGGTGGATTCAATCAGGAATTGGGTATCCATACACTGATCGGGGCGCCGAAGTTTAAGCTCCGCGATCAACTGGTCGTCCCAGCAGGCATGCACCACGCGTATACCGTCAACCTCAAGACACAGCGGTATGGTTTTAAACCATGCGAGGGTATCATCCCACTCATTGGTGTAATCGCGATATTGTTCTAAGGTGTCCTGAATAATACGATTATGCCTGGGAGTATGCTCACGCAGCCAGCGTTTGTGGCTACCTGCCGGCCCAGGATGGGTGTACGCCAAGGCGTTATATTCATGGTTACCCATCACGATGAACGCTTCGCCCTGTTCTACCATTCGGCGGGCAATGGTGACCGCAAGGCGAATACGTGGCCCACGGTCAATCAAGTCTCCAAGAAAAATAACTTTGCGGCGCGGATGCCGATAGACGCCGCTGCGCTGGTGATAACCCAGCTTTTCAAGCAGTGCAGCCAGCGTTGCACCACAGCCATGAACATCCCCTATCAGGTCATACCCTTCCAGCGGAGGCCTGCCTTGCGTTTCACGCTGCATGCTTAATCCCCCAACCGATGGCTCCAGCCTAACTTGCTGCGAAGCACTTCGTAGAAATTGTGACCAATAGGATGCACTAGCTGAACGCGCTCTGGTTTGCGGGAAATCACCAGCACATCGTTGGGCTTCGCCACTGCACGGGTTTGTCCATCGCAGCTTATATGGGGGTAGGATTGGTTGGTTTCACCAATATGAATACGGATTTCGCTAGCGGCATCAATCACGATCGGCCGACTCGAGAGCGTATGAGGAAACATAGGCACCAGCGTTACCACATCGAGTTTGGGGTGCATTATCGGCCCACCACCCGAGAGCGCATAGGCCGTGGAGCCGGTGGGTGTAGCGACAATCAGGCCATCGCTGCGCTGGCTGTAGACGAATTGGCCGTCAATAAACAGCTCAAACTCGATCATACGCACCGCTTTACCCGGATGCAGCACCACTTCGTTTAACGCATCGCCATTACCCACGGCGACACCATTACGATAAAGCACCGCATCAAGCAGGAACCGCTGCTCTATCTCGAACTCACCTGCGAGCACTTCACCGACGCGGCTTTCCAACTCATCCGGTGAAATATCGGTAAGAAACCCCAAACGACCCCGATTGACACCTAAAATTAGCGTACCACTGCGGCATAGCGTTCGCGCCGCGCCCAATAAGCTGCCATCGCCACCCACAACAATGACCAAGTCGCACAGTTCACCCAGCATGCGGCGACTAGCCTCCGGCTGACCATGGTGAGGCAAGGCGGTGGCCGTGCGGTCCTCTACCAACACCGAGTACTCATGGGCAACAAGGTAAGTCACCAGACGCTGCAGGGAATCGATCACTTTGTCACTGCCCAGACGACCAATCAGCCCGATGGTTTTAAAGGGCCTACCTGATTGATCGTTGGAGGACGACATAGCACTTAAAGACTCAGTACTTGAAGACCTAGTCTCTGAGGACTTGTCACCTGATGATAAGGTGTTGCTCATGGGCCGACTCTCGCTAGCATAAGCCGCCATTATGGAGACACCATATGCATCGGGCAAATAAGCTTAACTAACGGCCACTTGACGACGCTGGCACCACCAATGGTTTAGCCACAGTGAGGCTGCAATAATCAGCGCCCCCAGCAATAAGCGCGGAATATCGGCATCGCGGTTCCAAATCATCAGGTTAACGATTAAGCCCGCTGGCACCAGCGCATTATTCATAATCGCTAGCGTGCCAGCATCCACTTTGGTAGCGCCCTGATTCCACGCAAAATAGCCAACGCCAGACGCCACTAGCCCCAACCAAGCAAGCACACCCCATTGCAGTGGAGTGCTAGGCAGCGCCGCGCTGTTGCCAAAGAGCAAATAAGTAGGCAGCGCCACGACCATCGCCCCAATAAAGAACCAGCCAAATACATTGTGCCATGCCAGTGTAGGAGGCAAATCAGCCGCTAGCCGACGATAACCCACCTGGCCAATTGCAAAGCAGAGATTTGCCCCTTGCACCACTAAAAAGCCCGCCCAGAAGCCGCTATCGATTCCGTCGTAACGAATGACGCCTGCACCGACAACCGCGAGTAGAGCAGTAACGAGATAGATGGGGGTAAAGCGGCCAAACATCAGATCATCCAGCAGCGCGATATAAACAGGTGTAAAGATAGTGAACAGCAGCACTTCAGGGACGGAGAGCAGTAAAAAGGATTGATAAAAGAAGGTGTACATCACCCCAAGTTGAATGGCGCCCAAGCCCATCAGTGCAAGTCTTTGCTTACCGCGCAAGAGGCTGGGGCGTAAAAACGGTAAAAAAACCAGCACCGCAAGCGTCACCCTTACAAGTACCGCAAAGTAACTGTCGACCTGCCCTGCCAGATAAACCCCTATCAGCGAAAATGAGAATGCCCACAGGGCGGTGACGCCAATTAGATAACCCATCGTAAACCTCAATATATAAAATAGTTTACGCGGATTATACGCACTTGAAAGAGGCTGCCAAGCAGTAAACGTTAGCGAACGACTTTAGTTAACGTCGCTGTAGCCACCAACATGCATATACAGCCCCTGGCAGCCAACCAGCTAGTGTTAATAGCAGTGCGATCCTTACGCGCTGACCACCACCTCCCGTTAGCCCTACCGCTAGGGGGGGCAGCAGTAGCGCCAAGGCATAGTAGGCCAGCTTCAATGCCCCTGACTCTGGCATTGCTTGTTCTGGTGGCTGAACAGTTGTCGCCTGAGCTCCTGGTTCGACAGGCGCTAAAGTGGCTTTGGGGGGCGGCGTAAAATGTTCTACCGCGCTTGCAGCTGGCGTTGCAGCGGCCTTAGCTGCGCGCTCTTGGCCAACACGATGCGCCTCTTTATCGATTTTCTGCTCCAGTGTTTCAGCCCCTTCTGCGAGATCATCGTGATGGCGCTCCCAATCTTCCCAATCATGAGGCGTGCCTGACTTAGGCCGCTGATGACCTGAGCCACGGGCCCGTTCCCAGGCTTTCTCCTCAAGCGTATTCGGGCGATCCGGGTCTCGATCAAGCCCTACCCCTTTGCGATTTAGATACTCGCGTGCATCCATGAAAGTCTCCCAAATGCCTTAATTAACGATCAGTTAATACAGTTAGAAAATTAACGGCATATTTAATTCAGTACTTACAGCGTTGAATAAAGATAGCTTGCCAATCGCACGCCACGCTTTAAATCACCTACATTAAATAGAGTCGATTCTACCCTAGTGCCTACTAAGACAAATGATCAAAATGCACTGCCTGCGGTGCTTATGCGCTACAGCGCTGAATACGGTGAGCAAGGAGTGACCATGATGAACAGAGCAGCCCCCAGCATTGTCCGTGAGATCATGTCCCGCGACTGCTATCGCGTATCTCCTGAGGCATCGATTACCACGTTAGCCAAGGGGTTAGCGCTGCACCGTTTACCAGGCGCACCTGTCGTTGACGCCTCTGATCGCTTAATCGGTTTTATTTCAGAGCAGGATGTATTGAGCCGCGTACTCGATAGTATTTACCATGGTGACGAAGCGCCACTGGTTAAAGAGATGATGCGCCATGAAGTACTTAGCGTGTCGCCTAATAAAAGCATTACCGACTTGGCACAAGAAATGCGCGGCCCCAAACCCAAGGTATATCCGGTAGTGGAACAGGAGCGATTGATAGGCATCGTGACGCGACGTGATATTCTAATTGCTTTACTGGCTATGCGACCCTAGTGGCGATCTTAATACCGTTGTAATTAGCTGGCATACTCATCAATGTTTAGACAAAAAAAACCGCTACTCGTAAGTAGCGGAAGCAAGGGATCAAAACATATAGAGCCAGAACAACAACTTTAGCGACTGCTATCGCGATGTTGCCTGTACTAACTCAGACACGCTGTGAAGGAAAAGTTCGCAAAAAAAGTAAAATTTTCGACCTGAGCGGCGCCAAGCGTATAATTAAGTGGCAATTTTTTAACGAATGACGCCGAGGAGCACAGCGAATGGCGCTGTATTTATTAGTGTTTGGAGTATGCCTGCTGGTGATTGGCGCTGTCATGCTGGTACTCATGACCTCAAGTACTCCTCGCTACCGCACTGAGCCCAAGGATTTATTGGCGCTTTTTGATAAAGCGCTCAACAGCCAAGTGAGTGAAACCGAATGGAACGCCATGATCGGCTACCCCATTCGGCATAACGAGTACTTGGACGATATCAGACGCCGGGCCGCTCACTTAATGGAGCAGCACGGCAGACGTTGGATGATTGCCCAGGGCAAACCGCTGCTCAATCAAGAAGGCCAAGCTGAACTGCAGGCGCTTCGCGATCATTTGTCCGCCCATACGGCCCTCCGCCAGCAGTAGCTGTTGCGGTCAAGGAGACCTGCTATGCCGAGCACCATTCGACAAATTCCACTAGCCAGTGCGACGCATCACCATACCCATGACTTCCACCAAATAGTGATCACGATGTGTGGCTCATCTGAATTTGAAATCGAGGGGCTGGGTGGCCGTGTCAATGCGTTTTCAGGCTGTATCGTGCCCGCCAACCACGAGCACTATTATTCAGGCAACGGCCATAACCGACAATTGATTCTCGACCTGCCTGAAGATGCCCCTGCCTTAACGGGTGAAAACCGCGAATTAGTAGCGCTATTTGATGCCCCACGCTTTTTTGGCCTGGACAACGCACTGCGCCACTACTTGGCGTTTATGGAGAGCGAACTTGCTCAAGGGAGCGATACTTCCGCCAATTCCTTTCAGCAAGACCGTTTAGCAGCCACGCTCCTAGGTTCCCTTAAAGCAAGACTGGCGACGACTAACAGTAGCACTCAGCACCGTTTGGATCTTTCCCGTATTAACCATTTTATCCGCCAGCATCTGGCCGAAGAGCTGCGCGTCGCCGATCTGGCAAGACTGGCCTGTTTAAGCGAAGCGCATTTCTCCGACTGTTTTCGAGCTCAAACCGGGCTACCTCCCTGGCAATACGTAAAGCGTCAGCGGTTAAATGCGGCACGCCAATTGATTCTGCAAAGCAGACTCCCGCTGACTGATATTGCCATCCAGACCGGCTTTGCCAACCAGAGTGCGCTTTCCCACGCCTTTCGGCGAAGCTATGGGTTGTCGCCGCGTAAGCTGCGCCAAGGTGACCTACCATCTACAGCCGCAGGTGTCTCCAGCGCAACTCTGGGCTCTATAGCGGGCCAGCAAAAACTCTACTAAAGTCTTACAATCATTATTCTTGCCATGAAATTGACACGTTTTGCCGTGAAACCAGCATACAACTGAGGTGGCTGCACTCTACATTCAGTTATTTGCTTTTGGCGCTAGACGATGAGTGAACGGCTCATCAATATCACTAACCTGAACTCCTGAACAGGAAACCATCTTATGGTCGACAATAATATAGGGATTGCCTACACCTTAACGGCCTATCTAGGCTTTATAGGGGGCATAGGGAACATTGCATATCAACGTATTACAAACCTCTCCAGCGACAGGTCTGACGGGGGCTCGTTTGGCCTCGCAACGTAATAGCAACCGGAGTTAAAAAAACAATACGGGCCACTACCGGATTCTGCACGGTAGCGGCGCTAACCGGGCGGAACTAATTCCGTCCTGATGAACTGGAGAAGTTAAATGGCTATTGGTGTTTGGATCAGTCTCTTGGCGTACTTTGCGCTCATGATCGCCATCGGCATTTATGCGATGCGCACATCTACCTCGTCCTCTGAAGATTACATGCTGGGTGGCCGGACCCTCAGCCCTAAAGTAGCGGCCCTATCAGCCGGTGCATCGGACATGAGCGGCTGGTTGCTGCTAGGTTTACCCGGTGCGATGTTCGTATCTGGCCTGGGCTCTGCCTGGATCGGTATCGGCTTATTCGTGGGTGCCTTTTTCAACTGGGTTCTGGTCGCACCGCGCCTGCGTGAACAGACGGTTCACTACGGTAATGCGATTACCATTCCCGCCTTTCTGGCGAACCGTTTCCCCACTCGGGCAATGTCGCTGAGAACCGTTTCCGCAATCGTCATCGTTATTTTCTTCGCAATCTACACGGCGTCAGGCCTGGTAGCAGGCGGCAAGTTGTTCGAAAGCGCCTTTGCTGGAGTCATTAACATTGGCGGTATGAGCGACTATGCGGCAGGCATTATCATCACCCTGGGTGTGGTTCTCGCCTACACCGTTGTCGGCGGCTTCCTGGCGGTGAGCATGACGGACTTTGTCCAGGGCTGCATCATGATGCTCGCTCTGGTAATCATGCCAGCGGTGGTGCTCTTCGGCGAAGGTGGTGGTGGTTTTTCCCAAGCCTCGCAGACCCTGAATGAAGTCGATCCCACGTTACTGTCGTGGACAGAAGGGTTGACGTTTATTGGCTGGCTCTCTGCCGTTACCTGGGGCCTGGGTTATTTTGGTCAACCGCACATCATCGTGCGCTTCATGGCTATCCGTACACTTAAAGATGTTCCCATTGCCCGCAACATTGGCATGAGCTGGATGGCCATTTCTCTGATCGGTGCAGTCTCTCTGGGCATTTTTGGACGTGCCTATGCGGTTCGCAATGGTATGGATGTTCAAGACCCGGAAACGATCTTTATCATTCTGGCCGAGCTGCTGTTCCACCCGCTGATTACCGGCTTCCTCTATGCTGCCCTGCTGGCTGCGGTCATGAGCACCATTTCCAGCCAGTTGCTGGTAGCGTCCTCATCACTGACCGAAGACTTCTACCGTCTCTTCTTTCGTAAGGAAGCGACGGACAAGGAGTGTGTCGGCGTGGGTCGGGTCAGTGTTGTACTGGTTGGCTTGGTTGCCGCTGTCATTGCTTCCGACCCGGACTCACAGGTACTGGGGCTGGTCAGCAACGCCTGGGCAGGCTTTGGTGCAGCATTCGGCCCGCTTATCATCCTGTCACTGATGTGGTCGCGCACCAATGGCGCTGGCGCTATCGCTGGCATGGTGGTAGGCGCCGCTACCGTGATGATCTGGATTGCGCTGGGCTGGAACGGTGAATTCATGGGTGGTCCCGGTGTGTACGAAATCATTCCTGGCTTCATCGCTGCGTTTATTGCCATTCTGGTGGTAAGCAGCGTTACTGCCGATGCCGGTGAATATCAGCATATCGATCGCAAGTAAGCGCTCAGGATACATTTAGCGTATCGAGAGGGCTCCTGCGGGAGCCCTCTTCAGGTTAGAGAACGACGACATCCTGACCGACGAGGCAACGCCTAAGTGTCGGCTAGCAAGGAGAGATTCAGTATGAACGAAGCCGATCTTCATCCGCATAGCGACGTGAGTGATCTACGCTCACGCATTCGCAGCAATTACGACGCCAATGAAGCAGATGTGCTGCACGGGCTTGTCGAGCGTATCAAGCTGACGGAGGATGACCGCAAGCAAGTCGCCGCAGTGGGCGCCAACTACGTGGAGCGTGTCCGCAAGGAAAGGTCGCCCTCCATGATGGAGGCGTTCCTGGCCGAGTATGGGCTCTCGACCACCGAAGGCGTTGGCTTAATGTGTCTGGCAGAAGCGCTGCTGCGCGTGCCGGATGCGGAAACCATCGACGATCTTATTCACGACAAGATCGAACCGTCGGACTGGGGCGCCCACCTGGGCAAGTCTTCGTCATCGATGGTCAATGCCTCGACCTGGGCACTGTTGCTAACCGGCAAGGTGCTAGAAGAGGATCCCAAAGGACCCACGCGAGCGCTGCGCGGCTTGGTTCGTCGTATGGGCGAGCCGGTAGTACGCAAGGCAGTTGGGCAATCGATGAAGATTCTTGGCCGTCAGTTCGTGCTCGGCCAGACCATCGAAGAAGGCATGAAGAATGCCCGCGAACTTGAGAAGCAGGGCTATACCTACTCCTACGACATGCTGGGCGAAGCGGCGCGCACCGACGAAGATGCCATCCGCTATCATCAAGCATATGCAGAGGCGATCGCCGCGATCGCCGAGCAGGCTAAAGGCGATGTGCGCGGTAGCCCCGGCATTTCGGTGAAGCTCTCAGCGCTGCATCCGCGTTATGAATACACCCACCGCGACACGGTGATGGCGGAACTGGTGCCACGCGCCAAGGAATTGGTGCAGCAGGCGGCCAAGGCCAATATCGGGTTCAATATCGACGCCGAAGAGCAGGACCGGTTGGATCTGTCCCTCGACGTGATCGAAGCACTGATGGCCGACCCGAGCCTAGACGGTTGGGATGGCTTCGGGGTGGTCGTGCAGGCTTACGGGCGCCGTGCTGCGCCAATGATCGAGACACTCTACGAACTGGCCGAGCGGTTTAACCGCAAAATCATGGTACGCCTGGTGAAAGGCGCCTACTGGGATACCGAGATCAAGCTTTCCCAGGAGATGGGCGTCAAGACCTTCCCGGTCTTCACCCGCAAGGTCAACACCGATGTCAGCTATATGGCCTGCGCTCAAATGCTGCTCGACCGCCGAGACCGCATCTATCCCCAGTTCGCCACCCACAACGCTCACACCTGCGCTGCAGTGGTAGAAATGGCGGGCGATGACAAGGACAGCTACGAGTTTCAGCGCTTGCACGGGATGGGCGAATCGCTGCATCACATCGTCAAGGAGTCGGAAGGCACCCACTGCCGTATCTACGCACCGGTCGGCGCGCACCGTGACCTGCTGGCCTATCTGGTCCGCCGACTGCTGGAGAACGGGGCAAACTCTTCGTTCGTTAACCAGGTAGTGGATAGTTCGATTCCGGCGAGCGAGGTCTCAAAGGACCCCATTGAAGGGTTTATGCAACTCGGCAACGAGGTCTCAAGCCCGTTGATCCGGCAGCCCGGCGAGCTGTTCGAGCCCGAGCGCAAGAACTCCAAGGGCTACCGCATCAACGAACCCGCCTCGATCCTTCCGCTGCTTAAGGCACGGGAAGCGTTTGCAGACGCCACCTGGACGGCTGGCCCCATGCTGGTAGGCAGCCCCGCACCCAAAGGCCCAGCGCGCGATGCCGTTTCCCCTGCCGACGGCTCTCGGGTGATCGGCAAGGTATACGAGGCCACCCCGGAAGAGGTTGCTACGGCTCTCGATGCCGCCGAGCAAGGCTTCAAAGAGTGGTCGGCGCGCCCGGCGGCCGAACGCGCCGCGGTACTGCGCCGCACCGCCGACCTCTACGAGGAACACATCGCCGAGCTGACAGTGATCACCACCCGCGAAGCGGGCAAGATGATGTTCGACGGTATCGCCGAAGTGCGCGAAGCAGTGGATTTCCTGCGCTACTACGCTAACGAAGGCGAGCGGCTGGAAGCGGAAGAGCCCGGTAGCGCCCGCGGCATCTTCGTCTGTATCAGCCCGTGGAACTTTCCTCTGGCCATCACCACCGGGCAGATCGCTGCCGCGTTGGTGGCTGGCAACGCTGTCATCGCCAAGCCTGCTGAACAGACACCCCTGATCGCCGCCCGCGCCGTCGAGCTCATGCGCGAAGCCGGCTTGCCGGAAGCGGCCCTGCAGTTGCTGCCTGGTGACGGCCCGACCGTAGGCGGCCCGCTGACCAGCGACCCGCGTATCGCCGGTGTCTGCTTCACCGGCTCGACACCGGTGGCACAGATCATCCACAAGGCGCTGGCTGAGAACGCAGGGCCCGATGCCATACTGATCGCCGAGACCGGTGGGCTCAACTCCATGATCGTGGACTCCACCGCGCTGACCGAGCAGGCCGTGCGCGATATTCTGATCTCCTCTTTCCAGTCGGCCGGTCAACGCTGTTCCGCTTTGCGCATGCTGTATGTCCAGGAAGAGGCGCGCGATCGGTTACTCAACATGCTTTACGGCGCCATGGACGCGCTCACCATTGGCGACCCCTGGAACACCGATACAGATGTCTCGCCAGTGATCGACGCCGATGCTCAAAAGGAAATCAGCGACTATGTGGCGACACAAGAAAAGAACGGCAAGGTCCTGAAGAAGTTGACCGCTCCGGACACTGGCACTTTCGTCACGCCAGCGGTTGTCGAAGTCAGCGGCATTGAGGATCTCGAGCGTGAAATTTTCGGCCCGGTGCTGCACGTGGCTACCTTCAAGGCGCGGGATATCGACAAGGTGGTCGACGATATCAATGGCAAGGGGTACGGACTCACCTTCGGTCTGCATACCCGCATTGACGACCGCGTACAGCAGATCGTCGAGCGCATCCATGTCGGCAACGTCTACGTCAACCGTAACCAGATCGGCGCTATCGTCGGCTCACAGCCATTCGGCGGCGAGGGCCTCTCAGGCACCGGGCCCAAGGCCGGTGGCCCGCTCTATGTGAATCGCTTCCGCCGCACCGCCGCCACCGAGCGCGTTACGGCGCCAGATGGAGAAGCCGTATCACTCAGCGATCTCCAATCGGCGATTGATGGGCGGGATGCACGTAACTGGGCGGTACGGCCCAATCGTATTGAGGTACTGCGCAAGGTGCTCTCCGGCAAAGGCGGCGTGATTCGCAAGGCGCTAGCCGAGACGGCAGCGCTGGATATGACATCTCAGACACTGCCGGGGCCAACAGGGGAAAGCAACCGCCTGGCGATGTATCCGAAGGGAACGGTTCTGTGCCTTGGGCCGACGCTGGATATTGCCATTGCTCAAGCCGCACAGGCCCTTGGCGCAGGCTGCGCAGCCGTTGTGGCCGTACCAGGTGCTGAACAGGCCGTGAAGCCGTTGACCGATGCTGGTGCGCCGGTAGTCGGTCTCGATGGAAGTGTTTCTGCCGACACGCTGAGTGAGGTCAAAGGGATTGCGGCGGTTGCCGCGGCGGGTGATAGTGACTGGACCCGTGAACTGCGGATTGCGCTGGCCAAGCGCGACGGCGCGATCATACCGCTAGAGACCCAAATCCTCTCGCCGGATCGCTACGTCGTGGAACGCCACTTGTGCATCGACACCACCGCGGCGGGTGGTAATGCCAGCTTGCTGGCCACCGCCGAATAGGTCGGCACTGAGTTCTGTGTGCTTAGCGTTTGGTGCTTAGGGCGAGCGGTTAATTGATACCGCTCGCCCTGCTCCCAGACCCAGCAAACGCGGCTCAATGCCTCAATGATCAATCGTAAGCCACTACTCGTTAGTGGCTTTTTTTGGCTTGTTTGGCAGTCGGGTTTTCCGGCTGTTTTTTTCGTAAGGTGATATCAGGCCTCGTTCTTTTTACTACTCGGTCGTCCTGCCCTGCATTGCTCAATAACGTTGTCTAACAACCCTTGCTCTGGGTCAATAATCCACTCTCTTGGCCTCGCTATACTGGCCACATCGTTAAGCGGCTATCAAAAGTCCGCGCTGTTTTACAGCAAGCAAGCCGTTTTGAAACTGTCTGTTTTAACATCAGGAGTGAACCCATGCGTAAAGCCGCCCTGCCTACCGTACTTGTAACTACTGTTGCCGCTGCGGCAATGATGGTCAGCAGCCAGGCATTCGCCTATGGCGCTGGCGATTTTTTCACCCGCGTTGGTGTGGCCAAGGTAGCCCCCGCCAGCGACAACGGCTCTTTGGCCGATGGCGCGCTGGCAGTGGATGTGCAAGATAAAACCGGCTTTGCGTTTACGCTGGGTTATCGCTTCCACGATAAAGTCGGGGTCGAGTTATTAGCCGCCCAGCCGTTTGAGCATGACATTCATTTGAACGGTGATAATATCGCCTCCACCAAGCACCTGCCCCCGACGCTAACGCTGCAGTACTACCCGCTAGGCGGTACCCAGTCGCGGGTCCAGCCCTATGTCGGCGCCGGTATTAACTACACCTACTTCTCCGATGAAGAGCTGACGATTGGAGATTTAGAGCTGGATGACTCCTGGGGCGCGGCGGGCCAGGTAGGTGTTGATCTACTGATTGATGACCACTGGGCGCTGAACGCTGCCGCTTGGTACATCGATATCGATACCGATGCGAGCGTTAACGGGGCATCTGCAGGTACCGTTGAGATCGACCCTCTCGTTGTCATGGCAGGCCTCAGTTACCGATTCTAAAGCGCCTGAAAAACCGCTACAGCCGATGTTATCCACAAAGCCTGCCTCACGGCGGGCTTTGTGCGTTTAATAGCATGCCGCTTTAAGTGCTTTCAGTGACGATCAGATCGATCTTCTCTACCGCCCGCACTACCAGCAACTGGTGGTGGGCAGGCGTTTTCTCCTGCTGTAAATAGGCTGCCACTGCGGGGGCAACCTCACACTTAGCTGGCATGGCAGCACGTGCATCAATCAAGGCGTTCAAGCGGGCAATAAATACAAAGCGTACCCATTGAGGTAGCGACATCGTATCAATGCAAAATGGCTGCTGGCTCGCAAATGCCTCTAAATCGGGGGTTGGCATGCGCCATAGATTGGCGGCCTTCATCGCGGCTTCGAGTTCAAGAAGCGCTGTCTGTAGCGGTTGATAAGTACTCATGGATACGTTTGTAAATACCTCGAAAAATGAAAAAGTTTATCGGCCTTCTATTATCCCTACACGTTGGACTGCTTGCCAATCGTGATCGCTTAAAGGTAGTTATCCATAGACCCACAGAAAACCTGCATGAGCCTGTGGATAAACTATGGAAAGGTGTCGCAGCGCTTGCTCTCATGGGCCTTTCACCCAGTTGTTTAATTTTTAACCGCACTGTCATGAAAGGTATGTCATTTGAACGATATTTAACGCGTGTGCGGCTGACAGTATCACCTCATCAAGGTAGAGTGCAGGCTTGCAACGCGGAAGGATGTCATGCAACCGATTCAAACCCTAGATGAGTTTTTTACCCGCAGCGGTGGCGAGGTTTCCCTTTACCATATGGGGCGCCATGTCGTCTCCTGCCCGCGGGATTCACTTGCTGCCTTTGAACGGGGCGAAATGGCCTGGCCAGAACCATGGCATGGCCAAGCGCGCTTGGCCATGGTGTTTCGGCTTGGCGATATGCCCGAACCGGCTATTTGGTTTTTAGCCTTACCACTTGATGAGCAAGGAATAATTGCCCCCGCCCAGCGCGATGCATTTTTAAATCGTTTGTTGGAAACACTCGGCCGCGCGGTTTCTAACGTGGGTCGTGAAGAAACAGCGGACGTGGATCACTTAATGAAGGATAATCCCCTCGCCTTCACACCTAGCGTCACCTTCCAAGCCATGCTCAATGCCCGCGCCACCCATGCGAGAGGGCTGCCTGCCAGCCAGCATTTTGAGCCAGTTGACGCTTATTTGAGCGGCCAGCAAGCGATTGATTGGCAGGCGCTGGGATTACAAGGGATTGCCGATTACGTCGTTAGGATGGAAACGCTTGACGCTGAATCGCTCGCGCAGCGGCTACCTGAACTGCCTACCGCCGTAATTCACTCCTTGTGCTACTGTTTAGAGCACCAGCCATTACCACAAGCGTTAGTGGACGCACTACAGCATCGCGGCGAAGCTGCCGCCCAAGCGGGCGACATTGAAACGCTGTGTGCCTGTCTGCGTGCAGTGGGCAATACGGATGCTTCAGTGGTGGGCAATTGGTACACGGCCTTACTCAATGATACAGCGGCCTGTGGACCGGATGTTCTGGCGGCAATAGCCGGGCGCGGCTGGGGCCATCTTGAAGACGCCCAGCGCCTGCCGCTTTTTCTGCAACGCTTAGCGGAAGATGAGCTTAGCGATTTTGCCACCGTGGTACGTGATATTGCGTTAATACCCAGGCTACGCTTACCGGTCATGATGGCACTGCGAGATGCGCCTGCTGGCTCCCCTATTCAACACCGCTTGTCCCTGATGATGTCACAGAGGAACGCTTGATTCGATGTTGTCACTTTTAATTGCAAGGAGTGAGCCGTGAAGGAATTACCCTATCAAGCCAAAGCGGTCATTGGCCGCCGCGAGATGGTGACGTTACCAGAACTAGGGCTTCACCTATGCTGTAAAGCAGACACTGGCGCGCGCACTTCTGCTCTGCATGCAGAAGAGATAGAGACACATGAAGATGAACATGGTCAACTTTGGGTCAGTTTTATTACCCACAGTGGTGGTCCTACAACGCCGGCCCACCGATACAGTTTGCACTTGCATGATCGGCGCCGTATCACGAGTTCCAACGGTCATAGCGAGTGGCGTTATGTTATCCGCACCCCTATGCAGATGGGCGATTTAAATTTTCCTGTTGAACTCACCCTTACTGACCGCAGCGACATGCGTCACCCGATGCTACTGGGACGCCGCGCAATGCGCCGCCTCATGGTTGCACCCGGTGCTGCATTTTTGCACGGTGAGCCTTAACCCCTTAATTAGTCGCCTTAACCTAGGCTCGGAGTCCCTTACATGCATATCGCTCTGCTGTCACGCAATCGCAATTTGTACTCTACCCGCCGCTTGGTTGAAGCCGCAGAGCAGCGTGGGCATACCGCACGCGTGGTGGACACGCTGCGCTGCTATATGAGCATTACCTCGCACAATCCTTCGATCCACTATAAAGGCCAAGAGATTGAGCACTTTGATGCGGTTATCCCACGCATTGGTGCATCAGTCACCTTTTATGGCTGCGCGCTGTTACGCCAGTTTGAGATGATGGGCACCTACGTTATCAACGATAACGTCTCAATTACCCGCTCCCGGGACAAACTGCGCTCGCTGCAGTTACTATCACGCAAAGGGCTAGGCCTGCCTATCACCGGCTTTGCCCACTCACCGGACGACATTCCCGATCTGATCACCATGGTTAAAGGTGCTCCGCTGGTTATTAAGCTGTTGGAAGGTACCCAGGGGATTGGCGTGGTATTGGCGGAAACTAACCAAGCGGCAGAGTCTGTGATTCAGGCGTTCATGGGTATGAAAGCCAATATCATGGTGCAGGAGTATATAAAAGAAGCTCGGGGCGCCGATATCCGCTGCTTTGTAATCGGCGATAAGGTAGTCGCCTCGATGAAGCGCCAGGCGGCGGATGGTGAGTTTCGCTCGAACCTACACCGCGGCGGCTCCGCCAGCGTGATTCGGATCACTCCTGAAGAGCGTTCAACGGCGATTCGTGCAGCCAAGGCCATGGGCCTGCGCGTTGCCGGTGTCGACTTGCTGCGCTCGAATCACGGCCCGGTGATTATGGAGGTTAACTCTTCGCCTGGTTTGCAGGGCATTGAGAACGCCACCGGCAAAGATATTGCGGGAATGATCATTGAGCACATTGAAAGAAATGCCACGCCAGCCCGTAAAGCGCCGCCCAAGCCTAAAGGCTAAGGCAAAATATTAAAATAATCCGATTTGGGGGTGGCAAATCGACGCTGTCCCCCCCACAATCTGCGTCACCGAAGGAGGTAGACGCTCATGTTTCTCGATAATCGCCAAGTGGCGATGGACAGCGTATTGGAAGCGCTGGCCGATAGCATTGATTATTTCCAAGACAATATAGAACGCCTGCGCCCCTCGCTACGCGATGCTTTAAAGCCGCACTACGCTGCACGGCTTAAGCAGATGCGGAAGTTGCAAGAGCTTGCACGTGCGCATTTAAAAATGCTGCCCCGGGATGCGGACGTTGAGCGCGATGATTTTTTATGGCTGTGGAGCCGCCTAAAAAGCTTTGTCGGCAACGATAGCCAAGTATTGATCAATGAGCTATTGGAGCAAGAGCGTGTATTAATGCAGGCGCTCTCCTCGCTGTATACCCACCCGTTACCCGACCCGATCGAACCGGTAGTCGAAGAGTGCATGCAGGGGTGCCGCAAACTAATCCGCGAGCTGTATGCGCTGCAAAAGCGCAAAACTCACCGCTAGGGATTGGTAAAACGATCGTTCAATGACGGCAGAATAAGGTCGATAGGGGCACGTCTCGGTATCTCAATAGGCTCTGGCGTACCAAGGAAATACGGCTCTCTGCCCCACACGTAGAGATCGCCCAGGGTGGCCACCCGCGCTGCCCACTCGCGAAGCTTTAAACGCCATCCCACCGTTACGTTAGGATCATCTGCCACACAGCCAGTGACATCGATGCCTAGCGCGCGCCCAATATATACCGCGCGGGGAAGATGCCAGCTCTGGGTGACCAGCAGTGCTTTATCAAGCTGAAAAACGTCCCGGGCACGCGCTAGCGTGTCGTAGGTGCTAAAGCCAGCAAAATCCATGGTTAACTGATCAGATGCGACGCCGCGTCTATACAGCTCGCGCCACATTGCCCGTGGCTCGTTATACGCCTGGGTACGATTATCCCCGGAGAGCAAAAGGTGTTCGACCTGGGACTGCTCAATTAAAGTAGCAGCGGTACGCATGCGCGCATGGAAGTGCGGGTTTCGCACCCCGCTACGCGTCCAGTGAGAGGTGCCAAAGACAATCCCCACCTCTGCTGGACGACACTGCTGCGGCTGACGTTCAATGTAAGCAGCGGTCGTCGCGAGCACCCAAAAATTGCCGCCTATAAACAGCAATGTCGCCAGCAGCAACAGTGCTCCTAGCGACATTAATAAACGCTTTAGCCATTTTAACAAAAGGTTATGCATCCAGCTCCCCAGCCGGGGTTAGAACATGCCGAGTTCAAGCTTGGCCTCGTCACTCATCATGTCACGGCTCCAGGGCGGACTGAAGACTATTTCGGTGTGTACTTTGCTGATCTGTGGCGCGCCGAGAATCTTATTGCGCGCATCAGCAGCGATCACGTCACCCATCCCACAACCGGGAGCGGTCAATGTCATACGGATAGTAGCGATGCGTTCACCACTGATAAGACGCTCAATTCGGCAACCGTAAACCAGACCCAGGTCAACGATATTGACCGGAATCTCCGGATCAAAGCAGGTACGTAGCTGATCCCACACGAACTGCTCAATCTCTTCCTCGGTAGCCGTCTCGGGCAGCGTAGGACGCGGTAGCGGCTCAAGGCCCAGCGCATCCAGGTTGCTCCCCTCAACCAGGTAGAGTCGCCCCTCAAACCCGACACTTACCGTACTGCCCTTCGCTTGCATGACGCTAACAACGCTATCTTCGGCTAGTGTTTCCGTACTACCAAACGGAATAGCAATAGCCTCCACATCGCGCTGGAGCGGCAACTGTTGACCCCGTTCGAGGCTGGCAACTTGCTCAAGATCCATAACTGTCCTTAAATGACGATTCTTAAAGAACCGACCTTAACGCACCATACCAATGACACGCTGGAGTGCTTCAATAAAGCTATCCACTTCTTCGAGCGTATTATACGCAGCAAATGAAGCACGGCACGTCGCGTCGACCCCAAAATGATGCAACAAGGGCTGTGCGCAGTGGTGGCCGGTACGAATAGCAACGCCGAGCTGATCGATCAGCAGGCCGATATCCTGGGAGTGCGCTCCTTCAACGATAAAAGAGAGCACCGCCGCTTTGTTAGGCGCCGTACCTAAAATACGTAGCCCATCAATTTTACCAACCGCCTGGGTAGCGTGATCGAGCAGTTGGCCTTCCCAGGCACCGATGGCATCTATGCCAATGCTCTCCATCCACTCAAGCGCTCTGCCCAGAGCAATGACCTCCGCAACAGCGGGGGTGCCCGCTTCAAACTTATGCGGAATAGCGGCAAAAGTGGTACCCGAATCAAAGGAGACCGTGCTGATCATCTCCCCGCCCCCCTGCCAGGGCGGCATCGCTTCAAGCAGCGCCTGCTTGCCGTAGAGCACGCCAACGCCTGTCGGCCCATACACTTTATGGCCAGAGAAGGCATAGAAGTCAGCATCGATTGCCTGCACATCGACCACTTGGTGAGGTGCTGCCTGAGCACCATCAACTAAGATCAGGGCGCCATGCTGATGAGCAAGCGTTGCCATCTCTTGCACCGGGTTAATGGTTCCCAGGGCATTAGAGACATGGTTCACCGCCACCAGCTTAGTGCGCTCACTCAGCAGCGAGCGATAGGCAGCCATATCCAATGCGCCGTTGGCCTCAACGGGAATCACCTTAATGCTAAAGCCAATCTCGGCGGCCAACAGCTGCCAGGGCACAATATTGGAGTGGTGCTCCAGCATCGAAATCAACACTTCATCGCCGGGAGCAAGATTTGCGCGTCCCCAGCTATGCACGACCAAGTTGATAGCTTCTGTGGTGCCGCGGGTAAAGATGATCTGACGTGCATCTTCCGCATTGAGAAACGCCCGAACCTTGTGACGAGTACCTTCAAACGCCGCCGTTGCCTCATCGGCAAGGGTATGCAGACCACGGTGTATATTGGCGTTATAGCGTGAGTAGTAATCGCTGAAGACGTCAATCACCTGTTGTGGCGTCTGGCTAGTCGCCGCATTGTCTAGGTAGATAAGCGGTTTGCCATGCACTTCACGGGCAAGCACTGGAAAATCCTGACGCAGACGGGCGACATCAAAGGGTGCTTGCATTTTCGCGGGCGCCCGCTCAATAACGGTATGTGGCATCGATCACTCCTTATAGAGCCCTTGAAGCTAGTCTTTAAAAGCCAGCCTTTAAAAGCTGGCCTTAAAGAGCTAGTCGTTGAGTGCAGCTGCCGCTTCAACCAGCCCAGCAAGATTAAAGCGCTCTGGCAACTTACCCGCCACCGCGAGTTCAACACGCTCGGCAATCGCATCCAGGCTAACTTTATCCAATACCTCTCCGGCAAAGGCGAGCGTTAGCAGGCCTCGTGCGGTGGCTTCATCGATACCGCGCGTGCGCAGAGCGTAAATCGCCTCTTCATCCAACTGGCCCGTGGTGGTGCCGTGTGAACACTTGACGTCATCAGCGTAGATCTCAAGTTCAGGCTTGGCATCGATGTGAGCACGATCCGACAGCAGCAGGTTTTGATTGCTCTGAAAACCTTCAATCTTCTGACTATCGCGTTTGACGTACACCTTGCCATTAAACACACCGTGAGCGCGGTCATCCAAAATGCCCTTGTAGTTCTCATTGGAGAATGTCAGCGGTGCATTGTGGTTGACCTTGGTGTGGTTATCGACATGCTGCCGACCTTGACCAAAGAACAGACCCAGGAAATTGGTTTCAGCGCCTTGACCGTTCAAATCGCTGATCAAGTCGTTGCGCACCAGTGCGCCGCCCAGGCTCAGGTTGTAAGAGGTATAGCGTGTATCGCGGCCCTGCTCGACATGAATGCTCGCCACATGCATATCGCCCAACGGTGCTTCTTGAAGCTTGTAGTGAGCCAGGATCGCCCCACGGTCGAGCATCAGCTCGCCAACCACGTTGGTGAAGTTAGCCGCTTCGCTTTCGCCGGTGTAGTGCTCGATCAGCGTGGCCTCACTGCGGCCTCCCGCTTCCACTAGCACCCGCGGATGACACATTACC
Source organism: Vreelandella sp. ssv (assembly GCF_059448525.1). Lineage (NCBI taxonomy): Bacteria > Pseudomonadati > Pseudomonadota > Gammaproteobacteria > Oceanospirillales > Halomonadaceae > Vreelandella > Vreelandella sp. ssv. Next base: position 2,507,222 of record NZ_CM182545.1, read on the forward strand.
GGCTGACCAGCACGGGACAAAAACTGCAGCAGGATGGGTTTATCAACCACTGTTCCCGGTGCGATGCGAACCACTGCGCCTTCTTCCATAAACGCCGTGTTAAGCGCAGCGAAGGGCGAGAAATCCACACCGGTCAAACGGCCAAGCGGACCACCCACGGCTTCGTGGTTCTCTGCTAGCGCCTTGGAAAGCGGTAACACCTGAACGCTTGAAGGTAGCGAATCTAGGTCTGAGAGCGCTGACGAGAAAACGCCATCCACGAACGTTAGTCGATAGGCATCAATGGGCAGCGTTAGCGCCGCGGCACTGGCCTGGGAGAATTCGGCGTTGTCGGCTAGCGCAAAGTTGCCCTGGGCAATCGAGCGCACGTCTGTGTACTTCCACTCTTCATCGCGACGAGTGGGAAAACCCAGCGCCTCAAAACGCGCGGCACCTGCCTGGCGACGAGCAGCGATCCACGTTGGCTCCGCCTTATAGTGCGGGCTACGCGCCTTCAATGTGTCTAAAAAGGTTTGCGTATCGCTCATGCCACAGACTCCTCGATACCTTCGTACCCGTTGGCTTCCAGTTGCTTGGCAAGCTCAGCGTCGCCAGTTTTCACAATGCGACCATCAACCAAGACGTGAACCTTGTCCGGAATAATGTAGTCGAGCAGACGCTGGTAGTGAGTCACCAGAAGAATGGCGCGATCTTCAGCGCGTAGGCTGTTGACACCATCGGCGACGATTTTCATGGCGTCGATATCCAAGCCCGAATCGATCTCATCTAGCATGGCGAGCTTCGGCTGCAATACCAGCATTTGCAGAATTTCGTTACGCTTTTTCTCACCACCAGAGAAACCTTCGTTTACCGCGCGCTGGAGAAAGCTGGCATCCATTTTCATGTAGCCCAGCTTCTCTTTCACCAGCTTCATAAACTCGGGCGCAGGCATTTCGCCTTCACCACGTGCCACGCGCTGGGCATTTAGCGCAGACTTCAACAGATAGATGTTTTTAACCCCAGGAATCTCGACAGGGTACTGGAAGCCCAACAGCAGACCGGCCTGAGCACGCTCTTCAATTTCCATCTCAAGCACATCTTTACCTTCAAAGGTAATCGTGCCCTGAGTGACTTCGTAGCCATCCTTACCGGCGATAACCGCCGATAGTGTCGATTTACCCGCGCCGTTCGGCCCCATAATGGCGTGCACTTCACCGGCCTTGATAGTCAGGGTCAGGCCTTTGAGGATTTCATTACCTTCGACGGAGACGTGTAAATCATTCACTTGCAACATATTGATTACCTTCTAATTCTGACGAGTCGCTACGGCGACACTGATATAATTAAGTAGTCTAAACGGCTAACGATTAACCTACCGCGCCTTCCAGGGTCACGTTGAGCAACGCTTCCGCTTCGACAGCGAATTCCATGGGCAACTCTTGGAAGACGTCTTTACAGAAACCGTTAACGATCATGCTGACAGCGTCCTCTTCCGAGATGCCGCGGCTCTGGCAGTAGAACAGCTGGTCTTCACCGATTTTAGAGGTGGTCGCTTCGTGCTCAATGGTCGCCGTGCTGTTGCCAATTTCCTGATACGGGAAGGTATGGGCACCGCACTTATCACCAATCAGCAGGGAGTCACACTGGGTAAAGTTACGCGCACCTTTGGCACGCGGGCCGATTTTCACTAGGCCACGATAGGACTGATCACTTCTGCCCGCGGAAATACCTTTGGCAACAATATAAGAGCGCGTGCCTTCACCAATGTGAATCATTTTGGTGCCGGTATCGGCCTGCTGGCGTCCGTTAGTCACGGCGACAGAGTAGAACTCGCCAATACTATCTTTGCCGCGCAGTACGCAGGAAGGATATTTCCAGGTAATCGCAGAGCCAGTTTCAACCTGGGTCCAGCTAATCCGTGAACGGTCGCCACGGCAATCACCGCGTTTTGTCACGAAGTTATAGATGCCACCAACGCCATTTTCATCACCGGGGTACCAGTTTTGAACAGTGGAGTATTTGATATAGGCATCATCTAGCGCAACAAGCTCAACCACAGCTGCGTGAAGTTGGTTTTCGTCACGCATGGGGGCAGTACAGCCTTCCAGATAAGAGACCTGGGCACGGCTTTCGCAAATAATCAGCGTACGTTCAAACTGGCCAGTGTTGGCCGCGTTAATACGGAAGTAAGTAGACAGCTCCATCGGGCAAGTCACGCCTTCTGGCACGAACACAAAGGAGCCATCAGTAAATACCGCGGAGTTCAGCGCGGCAAAGTAGTTATCTGCCACTGGGACGACTGTACCCAAATACTGTTTGATCAGTTCTGGATAGTCGCGGATAGCTTCAGAGATAGAGCAGAAGATAACGCCCGCTTCGCCCAGTTGCTTCTTAAACGTAGTGGCGACAGAAACGGAGTCAAACACCGCATCTACCGCAACGCCTGCCAGCGCGGCACGCTCATGCAACGGAATACCCAATTTTTCATAGGTTTCCAGCAGTTTGGGATCCACTTCATCCAAGCTCTGCGGGCGGTCTTCCGGGCGTTTCGGTGCACTAAAATAGGAGATCGATTGGTAATCAATCGGCGGATAATCAAGATGCGCCCAGGAAGGAGCTTCCATTTTTAGCCATTGACGATAAGCATCCAGACGCCACTCAAGCATCCACTCGGGCTCGCCTTTTTTATTAGAGATAAAGGCAATGGTGTTTTCATCCAGGCCAGGTGGCAGGGTGTCGCTCTCAATATCGGTTACAAAGCCATCTTTGTATTCGCGACGAACCAACTGTTCCATTTCTTCGCTTGCCATGGTGATACCCTCCGGGCAGTTGGGTGGCGAGGTCATCGCCTTTAATAATAAGTTATGCCTGCTGTACTTACGCCGCTGTTAAGCAGACGCTGCCGACAGGCTGATCGTTTGAATTGGTAGTTGCACCGGCAGCTTGATCGGCGCTGTATCGGCTAAATGCGCCAGCGTCACGCTTTCAAGCAACGTACGCATGGCTAATGAGACCCGTTGCCAGTTGTCTGCCACGCCGCAGGTAGCCGCAAGCTCACAATCGCCTTCTGCTTGGCTACACTCGGTCATGGCGACGGGGCCTTCAATCGCCGCAATAATATCGGCGGCAGTAATCTGCGATGCGGGCCGGGCCAGGCGGTAACCGCCTTGGGCCCCACGCTGGGAGACCAACAGCCCTGCCCGCACCAGCATTTTGAGCGTTTTACTTACCGTCGGATGGGGCAACTGCACGGCCTCTGCTAACTCTGTCGCTGCATGCGACGCCTGGGAATGACGAGCAATTTGCGCCATTACTACCGCGGCATAGTCTGTCAGCCGAGAAAGCTTAAGCATGTCGACTCCCTTTATGTCATCAGTACGCAGCGAATCAAATGGTCGCCACGTCAATTGAGTACCATTTTAGTCCTGTATAAATTTGATGTGAAGCCCTTGAGCAAAATGGATAGCAATTTACGCGAAATAACCGCACGTTCGACGCTGATGGCATCAAAAACAACAATCATTATCATTTAAAAAACTATGACGCCGACACTCAGGCTGGCTACTGCTTTGCATGAATCAACAGTGTTTGATAATTTCGATTGAGTATTGGATGCCATCACTACGGATGGCGATGAGCTACTCGAGGGCTACAAATGGATTCAGCGGTAAATAACATGGTCAGCGCATCAATGGCGATGCAGCAGGTGCAAGTCGTCCAGCAGGCCCAGTTCAGCGTTTTTAAAGAGGCGTTAGACGGGCAAGCCGCGCATATTACTGCGCTAATGGATAGTGTTGCACAGGCGCCACAACTGGCCACGAGCGGAAGCGTCGGTACGCAAATTAATACCACTGCATAAAAAATTGACGGCTGATAAACCAATAGCCCCCTGCATGCAGGGGGCTATTTTTTGACTAGCTATTTTAGCGCTAGGCTTTCTTAACAAATTGGGACTTAAGCTTCATGGGACCGATGCCGTCAATTTTACAGTCGATATCGTGATCGCCGTCCACCAGCCGGATGCTTTTCACTTTGGTACCTACTTTAACCACCAGTGAACTGCCTTTAACCTTCAAATCTTTAATTACTGTAACGCTATCGCCGTCGGCCAGCATATTACCGTTGGCATCACGCACGCCTGATGCGTCATCAGTGCTCTCCTCTGCTACCTTTGACCACTCGTGGCCGCACTCTGGGCACACATACTGAAGCCCATCATCGTAGCTAAACTCAGAGGCACAGGCAGGACAGTTAGGAAGATCACTCATCAGACGGCTCCATCACTTGGCTGATAAAAAGACCCAGTACAAAGATCAAGTACAAGGTCTAATACAGGGGTTTAGAAAGCGATGGAGCCTACACGGGTTACGTAAAATGTCCAGCAGCGGCGCATTAACCGCGCTGGTAAGTACCTACCAAGCGATTCATTCCGAGCAGATGAGGCTCTACTTCTTTGAGAAGCTCAGCAAGCGTCAGCCCTTCAGGCAACGACGTTTGATGATCCAACGCCAGTACCCAGAAATAGTAAAGATGCTTACCGTGCCCTTCAGGGGGCATAGGACCGCAGTAACCAATATCCCCTTTATCATTGGCGCCAGCGGTGCCGACGACGGACTTTTCAGCTAATTCATCAACGTCGCCAGGCAAATTGTAAAGTACCCAATGCACAAAGCCGTAGCTACCTTCTTTAACCAAGGGAGCGTCAGGGTCGTGACAGATCACTGCAAAGCCCTGTGTTCCTTCAGGAGCACCATGCCAAGCTAGCGCTGGTGAAACATCATCGCCCTCGCCGGTATGCTTGGAAGGAATTGCTTGATGATTCGCAAACGCAGCGCTGGTGACCTGCATTGATGAAAGTGCAAATGCCATACTTTTCTCCTAAGTAATCGAGAGGACTGAATAAGCTTTAAAAATCGAGCTGCGATGCATGCTGTTGCCACCACTGCTGGGCCGTAGCAGCATTCTCAGCGTTATATGCCGGATCAAGCACAACGTCCAACTGCACATATTCGCCACCTGTTCTGACCATTAGCTGAGGATCTAGAGTGGCTAGCTGCAGTGCGTAAAGCACCAACATTTGTTCATACTCATCGGTGGTGTTCAACCGAGCAAACAGCAAGGGAACAGCAGGAAGCCCTATCTCGCCCAATTTTTCAGCCGCAATGTACCAAGGCCGACGGTTATCACGATCGCCATAACTGGTGACAAAGCGACGATCAGCCAAACGGCTTACGTAGTAAGACGCTTCTTCTTCTGGACTGACAAACAGCGGCGGTAGCCAGTCACTTGCCATGTTGATAGCTGGCATGGCCGATACACCCGTAGCTGTACTCGTCATGGGTTGCGTGACTGTTTGCGGCGTTTCAGGTGCCGTTTGATTCTGTGAGGGTGCCGGTCGCTGACCGCCCGCACAGCCCGTTAATAACATGCTGCCACTTACTGCTATACATACCGCCCATTGATTTACCACACTTCGCTGCATCGTCAGGCTTCCTATGCTAGACCTCAAGAGGGCCACCGCCCCTGTTTTTGCAGACGGCGTTTAACCCAAATATCATACAGCGTACGCAATGCTGTTTTAATGCCCGGAAGGCCAATGATCCAAGCGACTGGTTTCAATAAGGGAATACGCGACATTAACAAACGGTAGGCATCAATACCTTCTATCAGATGCCCTTGCGCGGTTTCTACATGCAGAGAACGCAACGCCATAGCAGGATCGACCCCTTTTTCCCGCAACGCCTGTTGATGTTCGCTCACATCTAGCCAAGCAATATCAACGGCGTGTTGCCCCGACCAGCGTTCATACCGACGCCGCTCTTTACGGCACAATGGGCACTGGGCATCGTAAAAGACATTGATAGAGGTCTTACTGGGCATATAGGCTCTTTAGATAATTTTTTACTGGTTAAGTGTGGCACTTCCCTTGCCCAACGCAAACCACAATGCCTTGCTTTCTCAAAGGCAACAACGTAGCTCGCGCTTAAATATTCCGTCTAGACCCGGTTTAAAACCCTCAAAATAAGCCATTGAATTATTTTATTTTAAGTGAGGTATGAAGCAGCCATTAACCGACAATTACTCCCACGAGGATAGGTTTAGGCATAAAAAAGCCTGCGATTGCTCGCAGGCTTTATCGGCACTTGCTAGTGAATCAGCTTAGCTAGGCTGGCTGATGAACAAGCCAATGGTACTTCTTACAGCAAGGCCCCCTGATCAGTTTCCTGTACCCCGCTGAGGCTGACATCGTCGCTCATCGCGACGAGCTCATCCAGACTGGCGGCATCGTCGTTCGTTCCTGCCATGGTCATCATCTCCATGTTCGACATGCTCGCCGTGCTGACGTCAGTATCTCGACTTAGCTGGAACGAGGCCAGGTCCTGCGAACCACCGTTAAAGGTAAGACGTAACACCTGAACGCCTGCCTCAAGATCCAACGTCACCGTGGGCCCGTCCACATAGGTTCCCCAAGCGCCAGAGTTAGGAACCGAAGCCGGGCCGGACTGATCGTAGAAGACCCCATCCTGCTCAACTGAAGCAGAGATAGTACGACCATTGTTGGGTGACGAGGTCACGAACGACAGTGTGTGACTTCCAGCCTGTTCGACGTTAATGGTGTATTCCACCCATTCACCTTCATCTACCCAGCCTATCGCCTCGCCCTGCCCGACGATGTCCACCCCTTCATCCGGGCGGAAGTCTGAACCAATCTGATCAGCATCAGCATCGTTATAGGCAATGTCTTGACCACCCTCATCGTACTGAGCTGCATCAAGCGCAAGGCCTTCATCGGCATCCACCAACCAGGGAGTGCCCCCCGCGTTAAAGGCCTGCTGACCATCGCGCGCTAGACTGAATGAGGCCAGATCCTGTGACCCGCCATTGAAGGTCAACCGCAGTACCTGCTCGCCGGCCTCTAACGCCACCTGGATAGCATCAGTGGGCTGGAAATTCCCCCAGCCACCGGTCGGCGATATCACCACCGGGTCTACCGACGCGTAGGGCGAGCCGTCGCCTTTGGTAAAGGTCGCCGTGATGCTGCGTTGAGGACCGCTACCATCGCCCAGAGCTGACAGGAACGACAGGTCGTAAGTGCCATCCTGAGCAATATTCAGCGTGTATTCCACCCACTCGCCGTCATCGACCCAGCCAATAGCATCACCGTCGCCGACGATATCCACCCCGTCACCAGGACGTACCGCCGTGCCTATCTGGTCGGCATCAGCATCATTGTAAGCAACTCCCTGGCCGCCTTCATCGTAGTTGACTGCTTCCAACGTGAAGTCACTGCCAACTTGCCAGGGATCTCCGTCATCCGTGAAAGCCTGCTGGCCGTCCACTACCGGGACCTCTTCTACCGCTAAGGTGAACTCCGTCTGAACGCTCTCCTGACCATCCGAAGCGGTCACAATAATGTCGAAGCTCCCCACGCTGGTCGCTGTGCCGGAGAATACCCCTTCCGGTGACATTGAGATGCCGGTCGGCAGACCGCTAGCGGTAAAGGTCAAACTATCGCCATCGTTGTCGACAAAAGCGTCATCAGGCAGGCTAAAGTTAATTGGTTCACCTTCAGTCAGCGTGAAATCATCGATACCGGCCTCCACCACTGGCGCCTGGTTGGGCGGGGTCGAGTCAACGGGGGCCAGGTTGAAAGACAGCAGATCCAGTTGGCCGCCGTTGAAAGTCAGCCGCAACACCTGCTCGCCCGCCTCAAGCGATACCTGAGTGGTATCGGTCTCGGTGAAGTTGGTCCAACTGCCCGTCGGTGATACGCCGACCGGTGAAGCCGTCACGTAGGGCGTGTCGCCCTTGGCGAAGCTGGCGGTAATCGAACGAGGCCCCGGGAAGGATGAATTCTGTGAGGTCAGAAAGCCGAGGTCGTAAACGCCGTCTTCCGCCACATTGATGGTGTATTCCACCCACTCGCCATCCTCGACGAACCCGATCGACTGCGATGGGGTGGAGATATCCACTGCCTCGTCTGACCGGAAGGCGTCACCCTGATGGGTATCATCCGAGTCGTTGTAGGCTACGCCCTGACCGCCGTTGTCATAGAAGCGCGCTTCCAGGTTCAGACCTTCGGCTCCTACCTCCCAAGCGGTTTCGGTGTCATTGAAGGCACTCTGACCATCATCCACAGGTGCTTCAAAGTCCAAGGTGAACGACGCCAGATCCAGCTGGCCACCGTTAAAGGTCAGCCTTAGCACCTGCTCGCCCTCTTCCAGTTCAAAGGTCAGCGGACCAACGGTCTGGAAGCTGGTGAAGCTGCCGGTATTGGGCAGGTTCTGCACCTGAGCTGGGGTATAGAAGCCGCCCCCCTGCTCAAAGGCCGCGGTGATGGTTTTGCCATCGGTGACCGCTGACGTAGAGAAGTTAAGGGTATAGGTACCCGCCGTTTCCACATTGAGGGTATATTCGACCCACTCACTATCCGCAATGTAGCCCAGCGCTTCGGTGCCATTCGAAATATCTACCGCCTCGTTGGAGCGGAATGCTGCCCCCTGGTGGGCGGCAGTGGTGTCGTTATACGCAATCCCCTGGCCGCCGTTATCATAAAGCTTAGCTTCCAGCGTCAATCCATCACTACCCACCGCCCAGGCGGTCTCATTGGCATTAAAGGCGGTCTGACTGACCGGGTCCGGGTCGTCGATGAAGTTCGGCACGCCATCGTTGTCATCGTCGTCGTAAAGGTCCACGCGACCGTTGCCATCAGCATCTTCCGCCCCGCTGGGGTCATAGGTCTGGACGTTCTCGACCAGGAAGATATTGTCGTTGTAGTCGTAGTTAACCCCCGCGTAATCCTGGATGACGATGTAGGTGTCCGGGATCACGTTACCCGCGGCGTCCTTGGCGATATAGACGCGGATCAGATGGCCATCGTTCTGGTCCCAGTTGAGATTGGTGCCTGGGTTGCCGATGGCATCAATGGTGTCCTCATACAGGTTGGCATCCGGATCTGACCAGGAAATGTAGCCCTGACGGCCCGATATCTCGGCAAAGAAACCAAACGGCGCATCGCGATCCAGCGTCGTTGTAGTCAACAGATCCCCGTCGTTGAGCGTGCGTGGCAACAGCGTCTGACCATCGGCCTCATCGTGGGCAAGAATCTCATCGAGATTACGGCTATCCACATCGTGGACGAACAGGCGGGCCACGTCGCCCTGGGTGTGATACGCCGCCAGTTGGGTGATCTTGATCGGCGAGCTACCGTCAGCCCGCTGGAAGTACGGTGACAAGATCTCGTCGCCGTTAGCTTCCACCAGCCCGCCCTGGTTCATCTGTCCTTCAGCCACATTGGTGGTATAACCAAAGGCGTTGATGATTTCCTGCACGAGGGGCTCCTGACCGCTCTCCGACTGGTTCTGGGCCAAGCCGGCGAGCTGGATGACCTTCTCACCCTCGTCGGCATCGCTTGAGTTAATGACCAGACTTGCTTCGTACAGGCTGGCGTCGTTAGGATCATTGGCGATGAAGCGCACTGTGACGTCGATGGACTCGCCCGGTTCCAGGCTCACTGCAGCAAAAGCCTCCGTCAGCTCGAACAGGGTCGTATCACTGACCTCGATGCTGTTGATATCTAGGGTTTCGAAGCCATCGTTTCTGATCGTGATGGTGGCTTCATCGTGAACTTCCTGCGCTGCGTTGGCCGGATTCTCGATGCGTGACATTACCAGGCGATCATTGGACGGTACGCCGTCATTATTGATCACCGTCAGCTCACCCCCGGCTACCGGCGTAACGCCCTCGATGAGGAACATGTTGTCGTTATAGTCGTAGTTGATGCCGGTGTAATCCATGACACCCAGATAGGTATTGGGAATCACGTTGCCCTCGGCGTCCAGCGCCCGGAACATCCGCACTGTATAACCACGCTCTATACCTTCGGCATCCGCCGGCGGCGTGCCACCTCCCTCCGGGTTCAGTGAGGGATCGGTGGATAGATCGGCCACTTCAATACCAAATATCCCTTGGCCGGTCCAACCGCCGGGAATATCCGCTAACGAGAAGCTCGCGGTGGCAAACTGCCCATCGCTCTTCACTGGCAGCAGGCTTTGGTTGTTATCGCCAGCATGGTTGCTGAAGATAATGTCCTGGCCTTTGTTACCAGGGTTATGGATGCCCAGCGTTGCTCCGCTGGGGCCATGATAAGCCGCCAGTTGGGTGATCTTCGCCTCTCCGACACCATCAGCCAGCGTCCAGTAGCGCGACAGCACTTCGTCATCGTTAACGGGACGATAGAGGTCAAAATCATTTAATACTGAATTCTCGCCGCCTCCCACGGTGGTCAGGCCGTCGATACGGTTTCCAAAGCCGAACACCTCCCACACTTCATTGACGTTGGGTTCCCAGCCGCCTTCATCACGCGCCTGCCAGAAGCCGGCCATATGGATTTCGGCAATCGGCGAATCGGCATCGTTGGTCACCAGGCGAATACGCCCCTCGAAAACCCCATCCCCGGCGTCGGAGGTGGGCGCCGTATAGCTGTCACGGTCGAACAGTACCGTGACTTCAATCGACTCACCGGCGGCGAGCGTTAGGCCCTCAAAGGCGCTCGGATCCTGCAGCACGAAGGGGCCATCAATATCGGCATCGAAAATCGCAAGCTCGCTGGTCCCCGTATTGGAGATCGTGACGCTAGCACTCTCCTTGAAATCACGATCGTCCGCCGAAGCGCTGTTGTTCTCCAAGTAGCTAAAGTGCAACCGATCCGAGTAGTAGGCGGCATCACCACTTTGTATGGCAATGTCGGCATTGGCGTCGCCAACAACCGGCGTCACGTCGAGATAGTCCAGCTCATCGGCACCATCGGCAGTGGAAACCACTCGCAGGTTGTACTCCACGCCCGCCTCAAGCTCGACATAGGTACCTTCTTCCCCGGCATCCCCTTGGCCCGGATAGGCCAGCACATCCACTGGCTGACCGTTGAGCGTTAGGGTCAGCCCCTGGCCATCGCTGGCACCAGCGTTGGCCGCTAGGTATAGGCGATAAAGGCCATCGGCATCCACCGTAAAGTAGAAATCGGCCGTCAGGTCGTTGATCGTGCGCGCATTGTCGCCACTCTCCAGCTCAATGCGCGCACCGTCGGAGACATCTGCGTACACCGGCATAAAGGTGTCGGTAGGTGCGTCTGGAACCCGAAGCAGATCCACATTGGGACCGTTGGCCTCAGGAGCCGTCACACTAATGGTGTTGCTGCCCGCTTGCAGGTTGACCAATAGCTCCTGGAAGAACCAGTCGTTTTCCGCCTCATTGCTCTGGCCGACGAAGTTGACCAGCCCTAAGTTAACGCCGTTGATGGTTACTTCCATCGGACGATCGGCTTTGCTCGCCGCCAGGGCGTAGCGGAAGCCGATTTCGTAGTTGCCGGTCTCATTGACATCGACGGTCCAGGTGATGGTCTGATCGCCTGTGCCATTGAAATCAACGTAGCCTTCGCCAGAGGCGTTGCGGTCATCAACGCTTTCCAGCACCACTACAGGGCCATCAAGCAAGGCGCTCTCAGCCTCGTACTCGTTGAAGCCTGGTGTGGTATCTGGCGGAGACTGCAGTACTTCAAGCTGGTCGATATTAGGGCCGATATTTTCCGTAGATTGCAGCCGGACGGTATTTTCTCCCACCACCAGCGACGCCGCCACATCTTCGGTTAACCACTCGGCCCAAGCCGCATCGCCAGTAAGTCCTGGAGGAGGACTAAAGCCGAACACCCCAACGCTGACGTTATTGACGAATACCTCAAGCGGGCGATCAGCGGTACCGCCATTGGCGTAGCGCAGCCGTAGCACCGATTCCCCAGCCTGTTCGGCATCAAGATTGAAGCTGAAAGTGAGGAAATCGGCATTGGTGGCACCGAAATCTGCATAGCCGCCGGGTACACCGTCATCACCGTTCGTATTGCCATCCAGACCAAAGGCGCCGGGGCGCAGGCCGTTAGGTAAGCCGGCTGTGGTTTCTGGATTGTCAATGTCACGGATTTGTATCTCCGCGTCTGCAATCGTCACGGAAGTGCCGTCATTGGGGGTATTATCTTCTGCCTGGATGACCAGCAGCGAGACCAGTTCGTCGCCCGGCTCAGGATCAACCGGATCAACGACACCGCCTGGTGCCGGATCAAGGCGGATGATCTGGCTCTGCCCATTCCCCCGATTCAAGGTCAACAGATATAGCTGGCCGGTCACCGGGTTCTCGATAATATCCAGCGGATCAACGTAGCTGATGACGTTACCGTCAGGATCGCGTAGCACATCGTCACCGATCACATTACCGTTGGCATCGAGGGTAATGCTGCGCACGTCGTCACCGCCAGAGTACTCCGTGAACAGCACGTTGCCCTGTAGGTTGCCGCCGAACACACCGCTGGTATATTCCACCGCCCCGTTGGGGGAGCGGTTCTCGCCCAGCGAGTAGACACCAGAAATATCGTAGTTCCCCTCGGGGTTCGTTCCGGTTGGGTAGCTATCAACCTGGTTAGGATCGGTGCCCCCTGTGGGGTTGCCACCGTTCATAATGTACTCATCCCGGAGCGGATTCGGGTGACCGTAGTAGCCACCTTCGACGACCTTGAACAAATAGTCGTCCTGCTTTTCGACGTTGGTGTAACGCTCGTTCTCTGGCGTCGAGGGGTCGTCGGGTACATTACCGCCCGCCGCCGAACCGTTAGTCGGCACGTACAGGAAGCCGTTAGAGTGCCATACCAGATCGTAGGCGTTGCGCGCTCCGGTGGCGAAGAGGGTCAGTACTGCGCCCTCGGCGAAGGGGTCGTAGTAGCTCTGGAGCACGGTGCCGTCGGCGTCCTGCACCGTGGCCACACCGCGTTCATCGAACACCAGAAATTCACCGTTGCCCATGGGGATAGGATCATCCTTGGGATGGCCGTCCGGGTCATTGAAACGAGTGTTCTGGCCGTTATCGGGCACAGGCTCGGTGGAGACATCAAAGCCCCCAGGAGGCGCATCACGAGTTGGATCGATCTCCATTACCGAGGCATTCAGCAAACGCTCGGGGCGGTTGCCCCAGGCGCTATCCGGCTCACCCATGGCCGAGTTGGAGCCCTGAATCAGATACAGCAGGTGCGTCGGCACGTCGGGATTGGTGGCCGCGTCGTAGTCGGGGTTGGCGCGGAACTCGAGACTGTTGGTCACATGGTCGCCGTTGGAGCGTGGCAGCCCGGTGATGTAGGGCTCAGCGGTACCGGAGAAATCACTACCACCGTCCAGCGTGATCTTGGTAATGCGGCCGCTGAATTCCGGCACGCCGTTATCGCGACCGTTGAGCGGGATCGGGTAGTTGTCGGTGATCCATAGCACGTTCGGGTCAGTGGGATCGACCGTTAGGCCAATGATGCCCCGCCGATCATTGCCGCTTTGAGCGCCCGGCTCAAAGAAGTAATCGCTGGGTAGCGAAAGCTCCTGGCGATTGATCAGCGATCCGTCACTCGGGTCGATGTCGAATCGCAGGATCTGCCCGCCGATGGTGGCCACGTACATGGTCGAGCCATCCGAGGTAATTTCCAGCGACGTGAAGCCGAAGGCATTGTCCGCCGCGCCATTAAGTTCGACCACATCGTTGAAAGCCACATCGCGGGCGACCACCTCCGGCTCCTCACCAGTCACGAAGGTGTTGGTGTACTTCTGGAACTCACGGGTCGGCGCATCAGCATCATCGTTGGGGCCGCGATCCTGGAAGCCATCAATCACTAGGGTATAGCTGGTAAATGGCTTGAGTATCTGGCTGGGCGAGATGGTCAGGGAGTCAAAGCCGCCAGTGGTATTGACGTTGAACGAGACCTCTTCGCCGGTGACCGTTTCAAACAGCCTCACCGAGCCATCGTTTAGACTTTCAAGCAAGGCACCGCCACGCCCGTCGACTACCGAAATACCCACGAAGATATCCGAGGTCGGATCAACACCGGAGGGAATAGCTCCGTCCTCAGGATCAAGATCCACCTCAACCTCGTTTTGCCCCACACCGGCAATAGCTCGCGCGTCGGTGAAGAAGGCGTAGTCCTCTGGCGCTTCACGAGCGTCATCTGGGGTCAGGTCGGGAAGCGACTGGATCTCGATGTACTGGATCTCGGTGTTCTCGTTGTCGAGTCCTAGCGAATCAAGCGTCAGACGACCGTCACTCACCTGCACGATGCGAGTAACAAGATCAGAGCGTGCGCCCTCGGTGTCGTCGCCCGGGTTGCTGTCCGCCGGAAAGTCGTCAGGGCGGAACGGGGTGAAGGGGTCGTTGAACAACTCGCCTTCCGCATTCAGCACATTGCGGCTGTCGTACGGACCTGAGGTATCGCCAATCGAAATGGTGACCTCGTAGTAGCCGTCTTCCAGCTCTATTTCCCAGCCAGCGCGCACGTACTCGCTTCCAGGCTGGTCGAAGTGGGCATAGGTACCCTGACGTGGATCGAGCCCGGCAATATCATCGGTACGGTCATTGACCGCCACGCTGGTAAGGCTCGAAATATCTAATGGAATGGTACCGGGCTCGTCGTCATAGATCGATTCTTCAGTCACCCAGCCATACTGATAGGTCTGGCCGTCGATGGTCACCGACTGCGTGCCGAAGGCTTTGCCATTGTCGGCAATATAGCCTTCCGGCACCGCTACATCTTCGGGCTGGAAGTTGATTTTGACCGAGAAGCGGTCAACAGGCTCGACGACATCGGGCGGTTCCACGCCATCACGGGTAACACTCAGGCGATCGATATTGGGACCGGCTGCCGTCAGGTTCTCCAGGCTAATTGTGTTACTGCCCGCCTCAAGTTCAACCTCGATCTCGACGTCCGTCCAGTTATCCCAACCATCGGGATCAGCACCGGTAGACGCGAAGGCCAAGCTGCCCTGAGACTCGCCCCCCACCAGAATATCCATCGGCCGGTCTGCACCGTTGCCACCGGCATTCGCATAGCGAACCGTCAGGGTGTAGGTGCCCGCCTCATCGACGACGACATCAAAAGACCCGGCATCACCTACATCACTACCCATATCCAGGTAGCCGGTGCCGGAGAAACCGTCCCATAAACCATCGGGACCGGTAGCCGTATTGGTCTCGGGATTGCTGGCATCGCGAACCTGTGTATCGAGGGTATCGCCGACGTTATCAGGGTCGCTGATGGCAAGCGCTTCGCCTTGGATCTCGAAGTTGAACGGAACAGGTGTCGTAGCGTCATCATCGAAGCTGAATACGATCTGGTCGATGTTGGGGCCGTTGTTCGTACCACCGTTGGCTGCCGTAGGGATGGTCAACGTGAAGGTATTGGCGCCCTCCTCAAGGGTGATCTGTACCTCCTGCTCCAACCACGCATCCCAGGGGTCGTTGACGCCATCATCGGGCTCATTGGCAAACGGAACCTGCGACTGCGCATTGCCATTGACCGTCAGGTCGAGCGGTCGAGGTGTGGCGGCGCCGTTAGCATAACGAATGGTGGCTGTGTAGGTGCCCGCTGCGGGTGCATCGATGTTGAACGTGATCTGATCGCCGGCATCGGTACCGAAATCCAGGTAGGCGCCGCCCACTGCACCTTCACGGAAGTTGCCGAAATCGTCGGGGTTATCGGCATCCACTACCCGTGTAACGGCCCCTTGGGCGGTACCGCCAACATCGGTAACACTCGCGTCCTCGCCTTGCAGCGTGAAAGGCTCTACCACCACGCTGCCATCATCGATAGTCACGCTATCGCTAGCCTGGGCTTCGTTACCCACAGCGTCGGTGACGATCAGGGTGACGGTGACACTGCCGCTTTGGTCGCTGAGATCTACCGAGATATCGCCGTTCGCCGCTGGCGTTACTTCGCTGCGCGTCGAGCCGCCGTCGAGGCTGATTTCGTACGTGACAATATCGTCATCGGCACCGGCAACATTGAACAACGCCGTGGCTAGCTGACTAGGCTCTAGAGTGTCAGCTGAAGAGGTCAGGGTCAGATCACCGTCTACATCAGCGCTGCCATCAATGGGAATCGGGCCTGAGCCCCCCTCGGTGATTTCGATGCGGTCGATATTAGGGCCGGTAGTCGCGCCTTCTGGAATCGCCAGCTCGATGCTATTAATGCCTGCTTCGAGGGTCACGGTGACGGTCTCGAACAGCCAGTTGTCGAACCCTTCTACTGGACCAGTGCCATCCGGATCAGTTGCCAGCATGTCGAGAACGACCGGAGTACCGCCATTAATCACTAAATCAAGCGGACGATCGGAGTTGGAGGCATAGCGAACGCTGATGTCGTACTGGCCCGCCAGGGCCACCTCGATCTGCCAAGTAACGTTATCGCCAGCGGTATCACCGAAGTCCAGATAGCCGGTACCGGAAAAGTCCGGGCGCAGGCCGTTTTCCAAATTCGGGTTATCTTCGGGATTGCCCGCATTGCGCACCGTGGTATCCGTTGCATTGTCATCGTCATCAAAGCTGGTCACCGTGCCATCTTGAATCTGCAGGCTGAGCGGCGTGAAGGGGGCTTCGTCAACGTCATTGACGGTGACTTCCAGGGTTTGGACGTCGGTCAGCTCACCATCGGTGACGGTGACCTCTACTTCATAGACCCCATCCTCGTCATCATCCACCGCCAGTTCGAAGTCGCGGGGGCTGGTAAAGCTCAGCACGCCGGTCGTTTCGTCGATGCTAAACAGCGGGGCATCGATGCCGCCGGTGATGGCAAATACCGGCGCGTTAAGGCCAGTCGTGGCGCCATCTTCGTCGACCACCGGAATCGCACCAATCTCGGTCAGATTCTCATCGATGACGTACGTGGTCTGATCAATGACGATGCTCTCATTGATATCCGCCACCGTGATCAGGGTGTCCTGGGAAACGCTGTCTTCGCCGTCAGAAACGATCACGGTGAGCTCATAGACGCCGTCCTCATTGCTGTCGGCGGCCAACTCTGCGTCTGGCGGGTTGATGAACGCCAGTTCGTCAGATGCTTGATCGAAGCTGAAGAGCGCGGCATCGGCACCGGATAACGTGACGGTCAGGCTGTCACCATCGGCATCGTCAATTACTAGGTTAGCCACGGCGGAGCTGTTTTCGTCGATACTGAGATCGGCCGCTAAGCCTTCGAGGGTCGGCGCCGCGTTAACCGGCTCATCGATTCGCTCGAAGGTCAGCGAGTCAATGCGCATTTGTTCGCCACCGGCGCCGCGAAGCTCAAGGCTTGCCAAATCACCGGCGGTCACCTCAAAGGGTGTTTCGAAAACGATTTCCTTGCGGTTACCACTCTGCCCTGCGTTACCCCGCGGCCCGCTGCCCACGATGGTGCCAAAGTCTTCATTAAGCACCACATCGGAACTTAGGCTATCGCTTGCGCTATTACGCGCCTGTAGCACGGTATCGCCGATGGTGAGCGTCAATGAGCCTTCACCATCGTTTTCGTCAAACACATACAGCCGCGCCACGTACCAGCCAGGCTCGACACCGCCAGCGGCCAAGTCGGTGCCGATGGTGGCGGGCTCGTTACTGGTTAACCGGATCAGCTGTTCGTTGGACGCGCTCGCGCTGCCGGTCACGATCAAATTGGCGGCATCAAGGTCGGTGAAATTTTCAGCCTCAATGGTGATGGCATCCCCTACCTGCGTGCCTTCGATAACGAAGCTCAGCGTTTGGGTATCGGAAAGGCCAGACGGGTCGGAGGCGCGAATCACTACATCGAACGAGCCCCCTTGGCTGGGAATTCCCTGGATAATACCATCCACCACCTCAAGCCCGGCGGGCAGGTCCTCGGCGGAGAGCGTCAGGCTATCGCCGTCGGGGTCGGAGAACAGCTCGGCGAAGTCCGCAAGGGGGATCTGGATGAAGCTCTCGCCCACTTCACCGAAGTAAGGTTCGAGCGCTATCGGTTCGGCCACCGGCGCCTCGTTGACGTTATCGACCGTTAGGGTGAAGTCGGTCGAGGTGCTGGCGGTACCGTCATCGGCGGTCACCGAGACGGTGTAGTCGCCGGGTTCCAATCCCTCAAGGCTGCCGCTCAACACTTGGTCAGCTATGCTCAAACCGTCTACGGTTACTTCTTGGCCGTCGCCGTCGGTGACCACGAAGCTGTAGCTCAGCGCGTCGCCATCATCATCGACAAAGGGCAGATCGACCTCAATGTTGGCGCCTTCATCGAGGCTGAGATCGGCGATGCCGCCGCCGACAACGCGCGGCGCGCTGTTAGTATCCACACCCTCGTCTTCGGAAAGGCTCACGGTGCTGAAGCTTGTGCTGCCCTTGGCCCCTACGTCATCGTCGTTGACGAATACCAGCGAGTCGATAGTGATTCCAGAATGCGCCGACAGATCGATAGTGAAGCGGAAGCTACCGTCGCCGTTGTCGACCCCCTGGCCGCGCAGATCAACAAAACCACCCTGAGTCTGGGTACCACCGAGCTGATAGACGCTATTACCGCCGTTGAAGGGGTTATCGTCGTTATCAAAACCAATCGCGACGATTTCGGGAACTGGCGATTCTGAAATCGTTACGTCCAGCGTCAGCAGCGTCTGATTGGTAATGGTGTAACTACTCGGCAACTCTGCCCGTTTCCAGACGTTATCGGTTAGCGAAAGCGTGGCGCCACCGTCTTCTACCGCAGCGCCGGTACCGCTTGCGGGGTTGTCCTGAGTGTCGTTATAGGCGCTGATGATCGCATCATCGAAGCTGACATTGATCGCTACCGGGCCAGGCGCCGCGGCCAGCGTAACCGTATCTTGCACCGTGGCTTCGTTACCGGCGGCGTCGGTGACAATCAGCGTCACCGTCACATCGCCTGGGCCCTGCCCGCTGAGATCTACCGTAAGGCTGTCACCATCACTAGAGGCAGACTGGCGCGTTGCGCCGCCGTCAAAGCTAACTTCAAGTGTCGAATCGGCATCAATGCCGGCAACGCCGAATACGACGATGGCGCTGTCGGCAGGCGCGATTTCGTCGTCCGGGCCGTCAAGTGCAAGATCGCCGCCTTCATCGGCCGTGGTGTCCAGGGTAAGGTCAATCGACTGCTCGACGCGGTTACCAAAGGCGTCCATCGCGATCAGGGTAGCCGTGAGATCGCCATCGTCGCGGGCTGACAGGTCAAGGGTAAAACTGCCATCCGCATTAGGCGTCACCTCCTCAACGGTGACACCGCCATCGAAGCTAATTCCCACGGAGGCGATGTCGTCATCAAGCCCGGTCACACTGAAACCGGCCTCGCCCGCGGTAGCGCCATTGATTACGCTGTTGTCAGCGCTGAATACTAGCGGCGTTTCGTCGGCGTCTGCCTCGACATCGCCGACCGGGCCGGTCCCCGCGGTGGTGACTTCCAGGCGGTCGAGATTCGGCCCGCTGCCAGCCCCAGCGGGAATGCTCACCACAATGGTATTGTCACCAGCAACGAGTTCGGTGGTCAGGCTTTGATAGGCCCATACATCGAAGCCTTCTGGCGCTTGGTTAGTTGCGTTGGGATCCGTGGACAAAAAAGCCTGCTGTGGCAGTGATGCGCCGTTGATGGCGAGATCCATGGGGCGAGCGCCATTGCTGGCATACCGGAAATTAACATCGTAGCTCCCGGCTTCAGAGACATTGACCGTGAAGGTCAGGCTATCACCCGGTGCGCTGCCATAATCGACATAGCCGGTGCCGGAGTAATCAGGACGAAGACCTTGGAAACTTGCCCCGCTTTCGGGGTTCTCGGCATTACGCACCAAGGTGCCAGGGTCATTACCAGCCCCAAGCTCGGCGTCTTCAGCCTGCACCACAATGGCATCAATCACTGGCGTCGTAGGGTCGATCGGGTCTGCCGCCAGTAGCGCCACCTCGAACTTATCGATATTGGGGCCGTTGGCAGCGCCGCCGAGGCGTAGGGTATTGCTGCCTGCGGCGAGAGAGATTTCAATGGTTTCGGTGGACCAGCCTTCCCATTCGGTCTGTCGTGTCGGGTTGTTAGCGCTGGGTCCCGCTGCCTGGTTGGCCGTGGGTACATCGCTGACGTCATCAGGGTAGTAGTTAGGCTCAACCGTCGGGGCGAAATTGAACGTACCTACCTGGGTCAACACAGCCGCGTCAATCAAGGAGAGATCCAACGGACGCGCAGAACTGGTCGCATAGGTCACGGTCACGCTGTAGGTGCCCGCTGTGACGACATCCAGAGTGAACTCGCCGTAGGCATCTTCATTGCCGAATGCCCAGTCGAGATAGCTTGCGCCCTCGGCGCCCACGCGGAAGGTTTCCAGCCCATTGGTAAAATCGGCGATGTTGTCGACGGTGACCACGCGGTTGGTTGCATTATTTGCGTTGTCAGCCGCTGGCGAAAGCGTGAAATCTTCCGCCTGAATTACATACACATCCGGGTCTGGCGCGCGTACCTCCAGGTAGTCGATGTTGGGGCCACTGGCTCCATTGGAGGTAAAGATTACCTTGTTCTCGCCTGCCTCTAGTTGCACGCGAATCGTGCGTTCACCAAAGTCGCTGAAGTCGGTTGAAGTACTCGTTAGAGTGGTACTGGGCAGATCGAATATACGGTCTACCAACTCATCGTTGACGTCCAGCCGCAGGGGGCGGTTTCGATCAGTGCCATCATCGTTCTGGCTAAGCGCATAGCCTAATGCCAGCTCGTACTCCCCTGCTTCCGCAACGCTAAACGTGAATGTCAGCGTCTCACCGCTATTGACGCCGTCGCCATAGTCCACATACGCCTGACCGTCGGCATCGACTGCATTTGGCTGGCTAATGGGGTCGTCGACCACGTTGATACCAGTACCCGAAATAACCGCTGACGTTCCATCACCAACATCGCCAGCCTCGGCCTGAATGCGTATAGGCGAGAAGGTATCGGCCATTATAGCCTGGGCCATAACGCTTTCATCAGCCGTTAGAAGCATCGGCTCGTCAGCCACCAACGCCGTTATCGCAGCGTCCACGGGTTCAGGTGAAGATGTCTCGGCAAGGTCATTTTCTGGGATTACATCAAGATCAATGTTCATCTCTGAGTTGGGCAGCACCTTTCCTAACTCATCCATGGCTTCCAGACGCATCTTCAGCCTTCCCAGGGGCGGCGTGGGCAGATTTTCGAAGACGAATGGGCGCTCGAAGCTTTCAAAAACCGAGATTTCATTACGGGCATCTTCCCAAGCCATTCGCATGGCTTTGATAGACGATTCCCAAGGGGAGGGATTTGGAACTACAGCAAGGTGATTCTCATGAAACGCATCTTTTCTCCAGCGACTTCCTTCACTAACGGAACCCAAAAGAGACTGAGCTTGGCTAGAAAAAAACGACATTGAATACATGGTCCACCCCACGTTTTTAATTAGAATATTCAAGCGCACTAAGACGTACACTTGTAGGCCATCACCAACATTCTGTTACAACTCCCCGTAAGTCGTTAGCGTCCACATAACGTGTTCACCGCTGGCAATTGTGGGGACTATTGGTGAGTTTAACCGCGCTTTGTGAGGTGGCAAGCGAGAGACAAAGGTGCTTTTTTGTATCCAAATGTTACAAAATTTTAGCTATTTTTTATGTTTAAAACTAACAAAGACAATGGGTTAAAAAGCTCTCATTCGTTACGAGCAGAGATACACTTATAAAAAATGGCAAACAAATTAAGCGGTTTTAATGGTAAAAATAACGCCTAACACACCACATTAATTTTTGAGAAAAACGGAAGTTATAATGAGTAATTAACACTAATAAAACTAAAAAATTAGTAACCTGCTTTTAAAAAGAACCTGATACGCTAACTAACGCACCACTTACAAATTAATTACAAAAAAAAGAAGCCTCATACCGCCTCAAGCCGACCCCAATCATTGACTAGCAAGACGGCGTTGCAGATGTCGTGATAGCTGGGCCGCAAGAAAATCAATAATGCCTTGGAGCTCGGTCATGTCGAATTCACACGAAGGTTCGGATCTGCAAAAAGTGCTTAGTACCTGCAGACGCAGCTTTATCTACGTTGGCATGTTCAGCTTGTTCATCAACTTGCTGATGCTCGTGCCGCCGCTATACATGCTGCAGGTCTATGACCGGGTTATCACTACTCGGAGCCAGGAAACACTGCTGATGTTGACCATGGTCGTGGTTTTCTTGTTTGTTGTTATGGGCGGGCTGGAGCTGATGCGTTCGCGCATACTGGTACGGATCGGCAACAAGCTTGATGTTATGATTAGTCAACGCCTCTACTCCGCCATGTTCAAGCGCTCACTAATGGTACCCGGCAAGCCCTCGGCGCAGCCCTTGAATGACCTGACGACGCTCCGCCAATTTCTTTCCGGTAACGGCCTTTTCGCTTTTTTCGATGCACCTTGGGTCCCGGTATATATCGGCGTACTCGCGCTTTTCCACCCCTGGTTTGGGCTGTTCGCCTTGGGGGCAGGCATCCTTCTGACAGCACTTGCCATCATCAATGAAGTCACCACCAAGTCGCTGCTGAACGACGCCAACAGCCAGCATGTAATGTCCCAGGACTTAGCCAACAGCAACCTGAGAAACGCCGAAGTCCTCCACGCCATGGGCATGCTGCCCGGTATTATGGGCCGCTGGAGCGCGCGCCATCGTGAATATTTGATCCTGCAATCAAAAGCTAGTGACAGGGCAGGGCTGATAACTAACACCTCCAAAGTACTCAGGTTGATGTTTCAGTCGTTGATTCTCGGGTTAGGGGCTTATCTGGTACTGACGGGCGACCTGACGCCCGGCATGATGATTGCCGGATCAATTCTGATGGGGCGCGCATTGGCACCTATCGATCAGATGATTAACGGCTGGAAGGGGTTTTCTGGGGCTCGCACCTCTAAGGCGCGTCTCGAAGACCTGCTAACGGCTATTCCTGCTGAAGAACCGCGCATGCCACTTCCTAAACCTAGAGGGCGCCTCGCGCTTGAGGGAGTGACGGCGGCGCCGCCCGGACAGAAGTTGGCCACCTTGCGTGATATCAACCTCACCATCGCCAAAGGCGAACATCTAGCCATCGTGGGGCCCAGCGCGTCCGGAAAGTCGACACTTGCGCGCGTGGCTCTCGGCATCTGGCCGAGCCAGTACGGCTGTGTTCGCTTGGACGGCGCCGATATCACCCAGTGGAACCGCACGGCGCTGGGCCCTCACATTGGTTACCTACCCCAGGATATTGAGCTGTTTGATGGCACCATCTCGGAAAATATTGCCCGGTTTGACGAAGTAGATCCTCAGGCTGTCGTATTGGCGGCTCAGAGAGCCGGCGTGCACGAGATGATTCTCGAACAGCCGAACGGCTATGACACTTGGCTCTCCCACGGGGGCAATGCCCTCTCCGCAGGCCAGCGCCAGCGCATCGGCCTTGCGCGAGCGCTATATGGCCAGCCCGTATTGGTAGTCCTGGACGAGCCCGATGCCAATCTGGACGATGCAGGTGAGCAGTCACTTGCCCACTGCTTGATTCGGCTACGCCAGGAAGGCACCACGGCACTGATCATTACTCATCGCTCGCTCCTGCTAAGCAATGTCGATCGGGTACTGGTGTTGAAAGAAGGCCAGATCGGCTCGCTCAAACCACCCAGAATAGCACTTGTCACCCGCATGACGGCAGACGGTGGCCGCCCTCGCGTGGCATCACTAAAACCCAGTGCACGCGGCCGCAATGGCGGCGAGGAGATTCCGTCATGAATATGCAGAAGCCCCAAGGGTCTGGAATGGCACTCCAGAAAAACGACGAGCTACCACTCGAAGATACAAGATACCGTCGGCTGGGCATCGCCATATTAATTATTGCCATTGGTGGTTTCGGCAGTTGGTCAGTGTTTGCCAATCTAGCCGTATCTGTGGTGGCCCCAGGCTCCGTCTCTGTAGAAAGTTTCACCAAAACCGTGCAGCATCTTGAGGGCGGCATCGTCAAAAGCATTCAGGTCGAAGACGGCGACCATGTAGAAACCGGCGATGTTCTGATGGTCCTGGACGATACCCAGGCACGCTCCCAGCTACGCGTCACCCGCTCTGACTATCTCATCAGTCGCGCTACCGAGGTGCGACTGCTGGCCGAACTTAGCGACGCAGAGACGCTGAGCTTTCCCGAAGAGCTAACGACCTCCGATCACCCTCGGGTTAAAGAGGTGCTTGAAGTGCAGCACCGTTTATTCGACTCCCGACGTGAGTCTCTCTCTAGCACACTTGCTTCCCTCGATGAGCAAATCGTGCAAATGAACGAACAGATTGAAGGCTTGATCAATACGCAGCACATTAATCAACGACGCATCAGCTCGCTCGAAGGTGACGCCGCCAATCACCGCAAACTGTTCCAAAATGGCATGATCAGTAGCCAACGAATGCATGAATTGGAACGTGAAAGCCTCGAGTATCAGAGTGTCAATGCCCAGCACGCCTCGGAAGTCGCCCGGCTGCATTCACAAATCAGTGAAAACGCGTTGCAAAAGCAGGTTCGCCTGCAGGAGTTTCAGCAGCAGGTGGGCGAAGCCTTACGCCAGACCCAGGCTGAAGTGGCCGACGCTGAAGAGCGCCTTACCGCCCTGATGGATAAGGTAGAGCGCACAGAGGTGCTGGCACCAGTTTCGGGAACGGTGGTAGGGCTACAAGTGCATACTTTGGGAGGCGTTATCCGTTCCGGTGATCCACTGCTCGATATTGTGCCAACCGATGTTGGATTCATTGTAGAAGCCAAGGTGCCGGACCATGATATTGATCACCTTTATATGGGTCAGCCTGCCGAGATACGATTCAGCGCTTTCAACCAGCGTCTTTCAAACGTCATCGACGGAGAGGTTATCCACGTAAGTGCCAACAGCTTCGAGGATGAAGCGACCCGGGCTCGCTATTACAAGGTGCGCCTTCGTGTCACCACTGAAGGACAAGAAAACATGACCGAAACCATGAAATTGCTCGCCGGCATGCCAGCTGAAGTGATGCTGCGTACAGGCGAAAGAACCTTTTCAAGCTACATGGTCAAACCCATCACCGACATGCTAGCCCGTGCCATTCGTGAAGATTGAGGTATAAATCAGTCGCGTGCGTCATGAGGATGTCCTCGCGCTGGCCTACTCGGTTGCTGGCTAATATTTAGCTATGCTGCACGGTCTTGCATTTCATAAGTTCCGCACTAACACTTGGGTAGAAAATGGGCGACCAATGATGAGATTGTCATGACTGTAAATAAGAAACTGCTGATTATTGCTCATGCCCCCTCCAAGAACACCCAAACAATGTTGAAAGCCGCCATTTGTGGCGCGAATAATCCTGATATAGAGAACGTGGAGGTGCAGTCGCTTTCGCCTCTCGAAACTCAGCCTGAGGACATCATGACAGCCAATGCCATCATCATTGGCACCACTGAAAACTTGGGTTATATGTCAGGGCTAGTAAAGGATATGTTCGATAGATGCTATTACCCCTGTTTGGATAAAACCGAAGGCTTGCCGTTCGCATTTTACGTTCGAGCTGGTCACGATGGTACAGGCACCTGCAGAGCGATTGAGAGCATTACCAAGGGGTTGAGCTGGAGGTTGGTCCAAGCCCCTCTGGTTTGCAAGGGAGGCTTTCAGACAGAGTTCATTGATCAGTGTGAAGAGCTAGGATTAGCGGTGGCTGCTAGTTTGGAAGCAGGAATCATCTAAGAAAATAATGGGCACTACCTACTTTTAACATGGTGTTTAATATGGTCTAAATTTTTCGAATAAGCTAAAACTTAATATTTAGGAGCAAATTTTTGCATAAAATCCTCATAATTAGCCTTTTTTATTACCATTTTTAAACCATTACTCAACCCGACCAGGTGGAAGAAATTAGCATGACCTTAGCGTTTAGTGTTGATAACGGCATTGTATAACCTTGCCTAGCCTGCCTTACTGTAGGTAAGCATTTCGTGCCATCAGCACGATTGAGAGTAATCAACGCACGTATCTTAGGTAGCCATTATGCACAACGTCATTGCCTTCTATGATGATCGCGTACTCGCTCACGAACCCAATATCGAGGCCGATTTTTTACCTCAGCGTATCGATAAGCGCATTCGCCATCTCCTTGCTGGCTTACCCGGGCCCTGGAAATATCCCGAGCACCCTGGGCGATTAACCGCTATTCAACAACTGCTTGAGAAAGCTCCCATTGAAGGCCTAAAAATTGAAGGGGGCAAAGCGGCTACCCATGAGCAGTTAGCACGGGTGCACACCACTTCCTATCTAAGTGATATCTTTAGCCTACGCGGCAAAAATGCCTGGCTGGATGTAGACACCACAGCCGTTTCCCCGGGTAGCGTTGATGCCGCTGAAGTCGCCGCTGGAACGGCCATTGCCGCGGTCGAAGCAGTCATGGAAAAACGCACTAAAAGCGCCTTTGCTCTTGTGCGCCCACCGGGACACCACGCCGAACCCGTTCGCGCCCGCGGCTTTTGCTTGTTTAACAATGTAGCAGTGGCGGCAGCCCATGCCCGCAGCGCGTTAGGTTGTGAAAGAGTGCTCATTGTTGATTGGGACGCCCACCACGGCAACGGTACTCAGGATATTTTCTGGGCAGAGCCCGATGTGATGTTTTTTGACATCCACCGCGCCGCGCCTTTCTACCCCGGCTCTGGCCACCTGGAAGAAGTAGGCGCCGGTCTGGGCGAAGGCACCACCATCAACGTACCGCTGCCCGCTGGGGCGGGCGACGAGGCGTACCTGAAAGCGTTTCACGATATTCTTGCACCTGCGGCGGCATGGTTTAAGCCTGATATTATTTTAGTTTCTGCCGGCTTTGACCCCCACTGGCATGACTTAGCGCTCAATGTTTCCTATGAGGGGTTTGGCGCTTTAGCAGGCTTCTTACAACAGCTGGCCGAACAGCACTGTGATGGCCGTTTGGTATTTGTATTAGAGGGCGGCTACAACCTTGAGTCACTGGCCAACGGCACAAGGGCCGTGCTCGCGGTTCTGGCGGGCAGCAAGGTGCCAGAACCCGATACCTGTGGCATTGCGGAAGTACAAGCCGCAGCGGATTTTCACCGCAATGCGTTTCAGTCTGAATAGAGACATTCTGAAGAGTGTTTTTCTGAACAGAGACCTGACAAATAAAAACGGCACCCCGAAGGATGCCGTTTGAATACCTAAGCGCTATAGTTATTTCAGTCGTTCAAAAACCGTTGCAACGCCCTGTCCCATGCCGATACACATGGTCGCCAAACCCAGGGTGGTATCGCGCTGCTGCATAACATTCAACAGCGTAGTGCAAATGCGCGAGCCCGAACAGCCTAGCGGGTGCCCAAGGGCAATGGCACCACCATTGAGGTTAACCTTATCGTCCATCGCATCCAGGAAACCTAAGTCTTTCAGCACTGGAATACCCTGAGCGGCAAACGCTTCGTTGAGCTCAACGGTTTGGATATCAGCGGCTGAGAGGCCAGCAGCTTTAAGCGCTTTCTTAGACGCGGGCACGGGACCATAGCCCATGATGGAGGCATCGCAACCTGCAACACCGGTCGAAAGCACTCGCGCGATGGGCTCTAAGCCCAGCGCTTGGGCGCGCTCGTAGCTCATCACTGCCATTGCTGAGGCACCAACAGAAAGCGCCGAGGACGTACCTGCAGTCACGGTACCATTACGCGGGTCAAATACCGGTTTGAGGCTCGCCATGGATTCCAGGGTTGAGTCTGGGCGAATCACCTCATCGCGCTGAACCATCACCCTGAAGCCGCGCTGATCGTGGCCTTCAACACCGATAATTTCATTATCGAAGTAGCCCTTCTCCATCGCCGCCTGAGCACGCTGGTGGGAACGCACACCAAACTTATCCTGCTCTTCCCGTGAGACGCCGTGCATTTTACCCAGCAGCTCGGCAGTCAGGCCCATCATCATCGCCGCTTTGGCCGCATACTTGCTAGCCGCCGGGTTTACATCAACCCCGTGGGCCATGGGTACGTGCTCCATGTGCTCCACACCGCCGATGATAAAGAAGTCACCCATGCCTGCTTTAATGTTGGCGGCTGCGATATGCAGCGCCGTCATCGAAGAGCCACACAAACGGTTAACGGTTTGCGCAGGCACCGAGCGGGGAATGCCGGTCATGATTGCCGCGTTGCGAGCAATGTTCATTGATTGCTCAAGCGTCTGATTTACACAGCCCCAGATCACATCGTCAACTTCTGATGGGTCTAGGTTTGGGTTACGAGTAAAGAGTGCCTGCATAGCCGCAGCGGAGAGATTCTCAGCGCGAACGTTGCGAAAAGCACCATTTTTGGCTTTCGCCATGGCGGTACGGACACCGTCAACCACCACAATATCTCTCGGATTCAAACTCATCTTTTCTCTCCTATAGGTGGTGGTTAAGCTTGGCTGGCAGACTTATCGCTGGAATAGAATAACTCGCCGTTTTGAGCCATCTGACGCAGCTTGTCGGTGGGGGCGTACAGCGGCCCCAGCTCTTCGGCTAGCCCTTCCGCCAGTTGCACAAACTCTGCCACGCCCATGGCATCAATGTAGCGCAGCGCACCACCGCGGAATGGCGGGAAGCCGATGCCATAAATCAGCGCCATATCGGCTTCCGCTGGGGTGGCTACAATGCCATCTTCCAAGCAACGCACGGTTTCCAAGCACAGCGGCACCATCATGCGAGCGATAATGTCCTCGTCTGAAAACTCTTTGTGCTCTTTCACCACCTCTTTAACCAAGGTGTAAGCCGCTTCATCGGTGACTTTCTTCGGCTTACCCTTCTTATCTTCTTCGTAAGCGTAGAAGCCTTTGTCATTCTTCTGGCCAAGACGCTCATTGTCGTACATGACCTGAATGGCGGTTTTACCCTCGCGAGCCATGCGATCAGGGAACCCTTCGGCCATTACTTCATTGGCGTGAACGGCGGTATCCAGGCCGACCACATCCAACAAATAGGCGGGGCCCATAGGCCAACCGAACTTCTCCATCACTTTATCAACGTGCTGGAAGTCGGCGCCCTGCTCAACCAGGAAGCTAAAGCCGCCAAAGTAAGGGAACAGTACCCGGTTGACCAAGAAGCCGGGGCAGTCATTCACCACGATTGGCGTTTTACCCATGGCCCGCGCATAAGCCACGGTAGCTGCAACAGCGGCATCCGACGTTTTTTCGCCACGAATCACTTCCACCAGCGGCATACGGTGCACGGGGTTGAAGAAGTGCATACCGCAAAAGTTCTCGGGCCGCTTCAAGTTCTGCGCTAATCGATTAATCGATATCGTTGAGGTGTTCGACGTAAGGATGGTGTTTTCACTCACCATGCCTTCCACTTCAGTGAGTACGGCGTCTTTGATTTTTGGGTTTTCAACGACTGCTTCGACGACAAGATCGACGTTGCCAAAATCACCGTAAGAGAGCGTGGGACGAATATTGGTGAGTTTTTCAGCCATCTGCTCGGTAGTCAGCTTTTTGCGCTCGACCTGCTTGGCAAACAGTTTGCGGGCTTCTTTCAGGCCTAACTCTATCGCATCATCCTTGATATCTTTCATCAGGATCGGCGTGCCTTTGGAAGCACTCTGGTAAGCGATCCCGCCACCCATAATACCCGCGCCCAGCACAGCCGTTTGTTTTACCGGCTGGGACTGCTTCTCATATTTGCTGGCTTTTTTCTTGACCACTTGGTCGTTAAGGAACAGGCCAACCAGGTTAAAAGCCACACTGCTCAGCGCCAGCTTGGCAAATGCCTTGGCTTCAATCGCCTGAGCGCGGCCTCGCTGTTCACCCGCACCTTTCTGGATCACTTTGATCGCTTCTACCGGCGCAGGATAGTGGGGACCCGCTTTGCCTGCGACATACCCTTTGGCGGTTTCAAAGGCCATCATCTGCTCGATAGGATTGAGCTTCAGCGGGCTGGTTTTTTCAGTACGACGGGCTTGATAGTCCAGTTCCCCAGCATTGGCACGGTCAAGAATATCCAGTGCGGCATCTTCCAACTGTTCAGCCGTCACCACCGCATCCACGGCGCCTACTTTTAGTGCGGCATCGGCACGGTTCTCGGTGCCACCGGCAATCCACTCGATGGCATTGTCGGCGCCGATAATGCGAGGCAGGCGTACACAGCCACCCCAACCGGGCAGAATGCCGAGCTTGGTTTCTGGCAGGCCAATCTTGGCTTTCTCGCTCATCACACGAAAATCGGTGGTCAGCAATACTTCACAGCCGCCACCCAACGCCAGACCATTAATCGCCGTTACCGTAGGGAACGGCAGGTCTTCAATGGCGTTAAAGATGTCGTGTACCTTCAGATTCATCTCTACCAGGTACTCTTCACCCTTATCGAACAGCGTGTGAAACTCGGTGATATCAGCGCCCACGATAAACACATCTTTACCGCTTGCAATGACCAAACCTTTTAAGCTGTTTTCAGCCTGAATGGCGCTCACTGCCTCCCCCAGCTCTGTTACCACAGCGCTTGAGAGTTTATTGACGGACTCATCTTTCAGATCGAAAGTGAGCATTGCGATATCATTGCCACTCGGGGTGTCACGACGTGTCACCGTGATGGCATTGCCTTGATAGATCATCCGTGCTCTCTCCACAATTCGGGCTGGCTCTGAAAAGAGAACCCGCCACACTTTTGTTCAGTTACTAAAGCTTGATTCAGTTACTACCGCGTACGCGATTCATACGGTCGTTTGATTGCTTTAGCTTGGTTGAGTTGCCGGTATACGTCAAGCCCTGACTTTTGGCTAATCTGCAAAACTAATCAGACCAACACTCCCCTGCTTGCGTTCATACTGCTAGGATCACGCTTCCTTTTATTTTGCAGGTTACCTTGTTATGGGCGAATTGCTCACGCCATCGCGCATTGAAGCCACTCAGCGGCGTATTGAAAGCCTTGTCGAACGCCTAAAGCCGTGGAGCTGGCTATGGCCTCCGATGGCGTTTTCAGCTGGGTTGGGTAGTTTCTTTCTGGTCGATCGTCAGCAGTGGCTTGGCGCAGCACTAGCGCTGGGGCTATTGCTTGCCTGGCTGTTACTGCTTTCTGAAGGTTTGATTACCCGCTGGCTCTCCCGCCGGGGGCATCCTACCCCGCCACGCGGTGTGACCACTTTTATTGCGCAAATGATTCACCAGGAAACGCTATTTTTCACGCTACCGTTTGTTTTAGTTACCACCGTATGGAATAGCGGACAAACTCTTTTTGCGCTACTGGTAGGCGGAATGGCACTACTGTCGATTATTGATCCGCTGTACTTCAAGGTCGCGGAACGCGCGCGCAGTCTTTATTTTGCTTTTCACGCCCTTTGCGTATTTTTGGTACTACTGGTGACTTTGCCCATCATGGTCCACCTGACCACAGGGCAGAGTTTGCTGCTGGCCCTTGGCATTACCATCGTGGTAGCTCTGCCCAGCTTTTGGCATTTACTTAAACAGCACACGCTAAAACGCTGGCTCGCCTTTTTTGCGTTAACCTTATTACTAGCCTACGGAGCGTGGTTGGGACGTATCTGGGTGCCACCCGCCAGCATGTGGATGACAAGCAGTGCTCTCTCTCCCGGCTTTGATGTTGAACAGCGTCTCCCTCAAGGAACAATGCCACTTACTCCTCAGGCCATCAGCGAAAATGGCCTTTATGTCTATACTGCCATTCGGGCACCACGAGGCTTGAGTGAAACCATTACCCATGCTTGGCATCATAACGGTGAAGCAATGGATGTTGTGGAACTGAACATCAATGGCGGGCGTGAAGAGGGTTATCGCGCGTGGAGCCACAAGCAAAACTTTCCTGCAGACCCTTCTGGAGAGTGGCGTATTGATATTATGACGGGAACAGGCCAACGCTTGGGGCTCATACGCTTTGAGGTATCGGAGGACAGCCAGCAAGCTTCTCAGGCTGATGGTGAAATACGTGCCAGTGGTCTGAGCGCCCTGAATTTAAAGCGTTTTGTGCCTGGTCGATCCAACGATGAAGAAGCACAGCCAGAAGACTGAATTGTTAAGCGTCTTGCATTCAGCGGCGCAGGTTATGACAATTCGCATACTCACATTTTTTGGTAGCTAATGGCCTATGGCTTCAACAATTGGTTTTCGTATCGCTCGCTTGCCCCACCTATGGCGCTCTATTCTAGACCGCCGTTTGGCGCCGCTGGGGTTGACTCAAACTCGCTGGGTCACGCTCTATCACCTTTGGCGCTTAGGTGAAGGGCACCCACAGTGCGACCTTGCGCGGGCCATTGGGGTGGAAGCGCCGTCCCTGGTGCGTACCCTGGGACAGCTTGAAGAGCAAGGCCTGGTTGAACGACGCGCCTGTGACAATGACCGCCGCAGCAAACGGATTTATCTGACACCCGCCGCCATGCCGTTGCTGGAAAAGATCGACAGCGTGGCTCAACAGGCACGCAAGGAGATGTTTGCCGGCCTCACTGACGAAAACCTCGAGCAGCTCAACGAGTGGCTGGCGGTGATTGAGTCCAATGGGATGGCGATACAGGCTCGGGATCAAGACAGCCCAGCATCTTGACTACTGACGTTGGAGGAAGCCTGATCAGTGCCCCTCAACGGCTGACTGACAGGTTGGTCGGCACGCCCACGCAGTGCATCCCTCAACTGCTGAAATTCGGGTAAATAAGTCGCGAACCGCTCCGCGGTTTGCGACTCCCACCACCAAAGCGTCAGCGCATTAGACGTTGATTGCACCACTAGCGCATCTTGCGGCAAGCGTTCAAGTAACGCTCTTAAGGGTATTGCGGCATTATCGGGTAGCGGGCGCAAAGGGGCTATCCGCCAACGCCAACCTGCGTAATAAGGTGTTAAAGCCTCGCTGGCATTACTGTCTCTTACCAACAGGAAATCCGGGCCGGGCTCTTCCTGAGAAAAGTGCCAACGGTAAGCAGGCATAGTACCTTTAAAATGGTGCAGAGGCGGCTTTTCCAGTTTGATGCTGACGCCCTGCTTTGAGATTTGCGAGCGCAGCGACTGTTGGCGTTTTTGACGCGGGCTGGGCTTTAACCACATCACTGGCGCTATGACAAATAACATAATAAACACGACAATTAACCATTCCATCTCTACATTTCCCTCCACAGGAGCCAGACTGTATTACACTATTTTAAAGACCTTGACTCAGGTCGCTGTTTTGACTCAAGTCATTGTTAAAACTCTAGCCATTGTTAAAATCAGACACGCCATCTAAAGTAACGGTCATTGAACAAAGAGCTTTTTTCTTTGTTAACTAGTGCTATCCATGCCAAGGAGATACGCCATGAGCTATCACCACATTTTAGTTGCCGTTGACTTAACCAAAGACTCCCACAAGATTCTGGAACGTGCCGTTGCGATCGCTGCTCGCAATGATCAAGCTAAAATCTCCATTATGCATACTCTGGAACCGCTGGGGTTTGCTTACGGTGGCGATATACCCATGGATTTGACCAGTATCCAAGACCAGTTGGATGAACATGCTAAAAAACGCTTGGCTGAAATTGCCGCCCCCCATGTTGCCGAGGCTGACCAGCACGTTGTCGTCGGTATGCCCGACACCGAAATCCATCGTTTTGCCGAAGAGCACGATGTGGACTTGATCGTGGTGGGCTCACATGGTCGCCACGGCTTTGCACTGCTGCTTGGCTCCACTTCCACAGGGGTTCTTCATGGTGCCCAGTGCGATGTGTTAGCAGTACGCGTAGGTAAAAAAGGCGAAAAAAGCGACGAGTAAACGCCTGCGTGCTGTCGCTAACAAAAAGGCGCCCTCAGGCGCCTTTTTAACGCTAGTGCGCTTATTCGCCTGCAGCCATCGCTTCTAACGCCATCCAGCGCTCCATAGCAACTTCTAACGCCTTCTGCACTTTTTCCAGCGTTTGTAGCTTAGCCGTCACGGCCTCTGAATCTTGCTGATAAAACGCAGGATCACCAATCTCACTCTCCAATGCCTCTACTTGCCCTTCAAGGCGTTCGATTTCGGCGGGTAGTGCATCTAACTCACGTTGCAGATTATACGAGAGTTTGACGCTTTTCTTGGCCGCTGCGGCGGGTGCTTCAGCTACTTTTTTGGGCGCTTCAGAGGTGGGTTCGGTACGCTGACGCGCGGCCCCTTCCCAAGGCGCTGGCGGCAGTTTGCCACCCTGGCGAATCCAATCGGTATAGCCACCCACGTATTCACGCACAACACCATCGCCTTCAAAAGCGAGCATGCTGGTGACGACGTTATCCATAAAGGTTCGGTCGTGGGAAACCAGCAGCAGCGTGCCATCGAAATCAAGCAACAGCTCTTCGAGCAGCTCCAGGGTTTCCATGTCGAGGTCGTTGGTCGGCTCATCGAGCACCAGAACGTTAGCTGGCTGAGTGAACAACTTGGCCAGCAGTAAACGGTTGGACTCGCCACCAGAAAGTGCTTTCACCGGCTGGCGTACCCGCTCTGGGGTGAACAGGAAGTCCTGCAGATAGCTCATCACATGGCGATCTTTACCGCCCACGCTGACGCGATCGCTACCCTGGGCAACGTTATCGTAAACGGTTTTATCAAGCTCCAAACCGGCGCGCAGCTGATCGAAATAGGCCACTTTCAGGTTGGTGCCCATCTGCACCTTGCCTTCACTGGGCTCCAACTCACCCAGCAGGATTTTCAGCAGGGTTGTCTTGCCGGCACCGTTGCGCCCCAGGAAGCCGATACGGTCACCGCGCAGTACCTCAAGATTAATATCGCGCAGTATCACGTCATCGCCAAACCGCTGGGTGACGCCCTGCAGCTCTACAACGCGCTTGCCAGTGCGCTCGCCGCGATCTACCGTTAAATTAGCATTGCCTTGACGCTCACGGCGCTGACTCCGCTCGTTACGCATCGCTTCCAGCGCGCGCACCCGGCCTTCGTTGCGGGTACGCCGTGCTTTGACCCCCTGACGAATCCAGGCTTCCTCTTGAGCGAGTTTTTTATCAAACTCGGCGTTCTCCCGCGCTTCTACTTCCAGCTCATGCTGTTTACGGCCCTGGTACTCTTCGTACTTGCCGGGGTAGCGCCCTAGCTGGCCACGGTCTAGCTCCAGGATATTGGTCGCCAGCTTGGAAAGAAACGCCCTGTCGTGGGTAATCAGCAGTACCGCGCCGTTAAACGCCAGCAGTTGCTCTTCCAGCCAGGCAATGGTGTCCAGATCCAAGTGGTTGGTAGGTTCATCGAGCAGCAGCAGATCGGGCTCAGCGACCAGGGCGCGCGCTAGCGCCACCCGGCGGCGCCAGCCACCAGAGAGCGAGCTCATTTCAGCTGCTGGGGGCAGGCCTAAGCGGGTCAGCACGGTGTCGATACGCTGGTGAAAGGACCAGCCATCGATGGCTTCCAGACGTGTTTGCAGTGTCGCCATGCGATCCATATCAGGATCGGGATCATTAATAAGATGATCATACTCAGAGAGTAACTCTCCGGCTTCTGGCAGGCCTTGGGCCACCATATCGAAAATGGTCAAGCCAGATGACTCGGGTAGTTCCTGAGCCAGCACGCCGATCTTGAGGCCAGGTGCGCGCCAGATTGAGCCATCGTCGGGCAGGATATCCCCCGCTACCAGCTTCAGCAGAGTGGACTTTCCGGTGCCGTTGCGCCCGACCAGCGCCAGCCGCTCGCCTTTTTCAACCGTCAGGTCGGCGCGATTGAGTAGTACATGGGTGCCGTAGGCGAGTTGCAGCTGTTCGAGTCGTAACAGGGTCACGCGGTGTCCTCCTTAATCGTGAGGCGCACAGTGTAACGCATGAGCGCGCCGGGAGGGGGAACGTTATGCATTAGTCGATGCTCGCGCATACCGTTACAATAGTGCCTTCGCATATCAAACGGGAGATACCTTTGGCCACCGCGTATGCCGATGATTTTTTACCCGAAGCACTCCAGTTTCGGCCTAGCACCCCTTTGGTGGATATTGGCGCTAACTTGACCCATGAAAGCTTTGGTCGTGATCTTGAGGCGGTTATCCAGCGCGCCAAGGCGGCGCAGGTAACGACCATGATCGTTACTGGCACCGACCTTGCCCACGCCGAGCAAGCGGTTGCGCTAGCTAAGCAGTATCCTGGCCTCTACGCCACGGCGGGAGTTCACCCCCATGATGCCAGTCGCTGGGACGAGCCACTTAAGCGCGCCATGACGGCCCTGCATGCCATGCCCGAGGTCGTCGCCGTAGGCGAGTGTGGTTTGGATTTTAATCGCAACTTCTCGACGCCCCTGGAACAGGAGCGTGCCTTTGAAGCGCAGCTGGCTCTTGCAGTGGAAAGCGGTTTACCGCTGTTCTTACACGAACGAGATGCAGGCCAGCGTATGCGTGAAATCCTGCACGCCTGGCGAGACGACATCAGCCACGCGGTAGTGCACTGTTTTACCGCTGATCGCGATACGCTGTTTGGTTATCTCGACCTAGACTTGCATATAGGCCTGACCGGTTGGATTTGCGACGAGCGGCGCGGTCACCACCTGCGGCCACTGGTATGCGATATACCTTTAGAGCGTTTGATGATAGAAACCGACTGCCCTTATCTATTGCCCCGCAACTTACCGGCAAAGTTAAAGGGTCGCCGACACGAACCGGCGTTGCTACCGTGGATTGTCCGCGAGATCGCCCATTGGCAAGGTATTAGCGAAGCTGAATTAGGTGCGGCAACTACACAGACCGCTCAGCGGTTTTTCCGTCTTCCCACGGAATCTTAAAAGGAGTATTAGCGTGGCCGATTATCCAGGCTTTATAGCCATTGAAACGGGCGAAGACGATGGGCTCCCGCTAGCCATTGCCTGGTCGCTACCCGATGGCCGAGTGAAACAAACATTGATTCAGCCGGACGATAGCTGGATCAAAGAAGACACCAATGCCTTGGGCGCCTACAGCATGGAAGAGCTGGAAAGCCTGGGGGTCAGCCCGCTAGAGGTAATTCGCGAGCTTGAAAATGACCACTTCTCCGCAACGCTGTATACCAGCGACAACGGTGACGACGAAGCGGCGTTGGCGCGGTTGTTTGACACCTATGGGCTAGATCCTTTCGTGGAGCTCGCCCCAGCGTCGGTGCTCTACCCTTCAATCACGCCAGGCGAATGGCACCGCCAGCGGCGCGAAACGTTCAGCGAGCTGGGCTTAGAACCGATGCGCCCAGAACATGAGCTTGAGGTTATGCTATCAATGCATCAGCGCCTGACCGAAGAAGATTAAAACGCCTGCGCTTTATCCATTTTATCTAACGCGGCATGCGCTTGGCTCACGGCCACCGCAAGCGTTTCCTTGTGTTGATAGAAGCACTCAAGCGCCAATTGGAAGGCGTTGGCACGGGCTGGCAAGCCCTCTTTTAAGTAGCGTTGCGCGCGGTCCTCTACTCGAGTCGCAAAGGCCTCTATATCGACCTCTATATCACCGCCTAAATTGTCTACGCTGACATGAAACACACGACCACAGGCGCGGGTGAAGATAGCCTCCAACGCCTGTGGCGCTATCTCAGCCTGCTCAAACGCTTTTTGCTGCTCAGCATCGCGCCCATCAGGGCAGTACCAGTAGCCGTAATCTTCTAGTTGGCGACGTTTCTCGCCCGCAATACACCAATGGCTAATTTCATGTAGCGCACTGGCATAATAGCCACGTGCGAAAATAACCTGATGGTAGGATGTTTCTGAATTCGCGGGTCGATAAAGGGGTTCATCGCCACCGCGAATCAACCGGGTCTGATACCGTTGGGCAAAAATACCGTCAAACAGTGCGGTGATATCTTCAAGTGTCCACCGATCCTTCGTATGACTCACATAGACCTCATTTGTCATCAGTTTTGGTGCATTATACCCTCCCAACTGCAGCGAGCTAACGGCTAGCCGCCAGAACAGAGTCGCGCCTGCTAATATAATGGCCTTGTTTGAATCACTATACCCATTAGGAGCCAACAATTGGGCGGCTTTACTCAGCAAATTAAATCGGTTTACTGGCCAGAAACACGAACGTTGATGCACTTGGCACTACCTATTTGCGGTGCACAGTTGGCTCAAGCAGGGATGAGTGTCGTCGATGTCATGATGACGGGGCGTCATGATGCTACTTCTCTCGCTGCCGTGTCTGTGGGTTCAAGCCTTTGGATGCCACTCATGTTATTTATGACGGGCACTTTAATGGGGCTTACCCCGATTGTGGCTCATTTGCTGGGTGGACAACGCAATACGGCTATTCTTCCTGCCGTTCACCAGGCGCTTTGGGTTGCGTTAGTGCTAGGCGCCGTCTCGTCTGTACTGCTCTGGTCGGCCGTCATGCCGATATTTGAATTAATGAATGTGCCCCCTGCTGTTGCCAGCCAGTCTGCCGCCTATCTCTCAGCTGTCGCCTTTGGCATGCCTGGAATTGCCCTTTTTCAGGCACTTAGGGCGTTTTCAGATGGAATGAATCACACCCGCCCGGCGCTGTGGATCAGTCTGGTAGGCTTAACTGTGAATATTCCTGCCAACTACATTTTGATCTACGGCGGAGATGGCTTAGTCGATCTATTTGGCGCCTGGATTCCCACTAGCTTGCAGCAACTGCCTGCTTTGGGGGCATTTGGTTGCGGCATTGCAACAGCTCTTTCTATGTGGACGATGGCGCTGGCAATGGCCTATTACACGCGTAAGGGAAGTACTTACCAAAGCGTGGCTATCTGGCAGCGGATAACGCCCCCCCAATGGATCGGCATTCGCGAGCTTATTGTGGTGGGTGTTCCTATTGGCGTGGCTATATTTGTTGAAGTGACCCTGTTCACGCTCATTGCGCTCTTCATTGCCAGCTTTGGTGAAGTCACGGTGGGAGCTCACCAAATTGCGCTCAGCTTCACTTCAATTCTCTTTATGCTGCCAATGTCGCTGAGCATGGCGCTGACCGTGCGGGTGGGTAATACGCTGGGCCAGCAGCGCTTAGCGCTAGCTCAAAAAGTTGCCTGGAATGGGATTATCATAAGCATCATCATTGCCGCTATTAACAGCCTAATATTGTGGGTGAGTGCCGTACCGGTGATAGCACTTTATACCTCTAATGCTGAGATACAGGCGCTAGCGCTATCGATCATTGCCTTGGCCGTTATTTTTCAGCTCTCAGACTCTTTACAGGTCAATTTAGCCGGGGCTTTACGCGGCTATAAAGATACGCGCATTGTGATGGTGATCACGGTGCTCTCTTACTGGATTGTAGGCTTGGGAGGCGGGCATTGGCTGGGCTCCTATGGGGTGGGTGATAGGATTGCTCCACTCGGGGTTCATGGCTATTGGATTGGCTTGATTGCGGGCTTGAGTACCGCAGCACTGCTACTTGGCTGGCGTTTACAGCGTATTGGTAGTCGGGGGTAAACGTGGTTCGCTGGAGAAAACTCTCTCTAACAATAACCTTATGCGCACTTATGGCTGGCTGTGGCGATAACGCTGCCGAGCAGTATTGGCAAAGCTACCATCAGCAACTTGCCGATGATCTCGCACAGCCAGCCATTGAACGAACCGATCCGATTAATATTGGCGACTTCCCTGAGCGCCCCGATCGGCTCATAGATATTCCCGAAACCCGCGAGAGTATGCTCAATGTTTACGCCCTGCGAGAATGCCAAATAACATCGCTGATCGCGGCACGTAACAATCAACTCGGGCGTGTAGCGCCACCCAGTCAGCAGTGGTTATATGAGCGGGCGCTATGGCAGCGACTGAGTGCCTGTACCAATAGCGAGATCCCCGAGCAGTTAAGCGATGAAGATCGAGCGCGTCTAGATCGCTTAACAACCACTAAAACGGCACAATTACCCGCGGTGAGTTGGAACGCTATTTTTGATTCCAGCGAGTGGGTTAAAAGCTTTTCACGGGCCAGCCAGCCATTAACCAATACCAATGAAACGGTTATTGCGGATCAGCTTGATGCCATAGATTATTTACAAAAAATGACCGACCATCAATTTGACCTCGACTGGCAGCAAGACTCCTCAACGCTTGAAAACCATTTAAAAACCCTTCAAGAGCGCCCACTAACCGCCGAAGTGCTACGTGCTCTGCTACTCGCCACTCAGCGCTTAACAGAAGCGAATGCATTATTAGCTCAGCAGAGCGATGCGCCACACTGCTTAAATAGCTGGGAATCACAACCTCTTGATCGCTTGGCAAACACAGCCTACCAGTGGCTAACAGCCATCAATCGCTTAATTGATGCGCAGCAGGTAGCCAAACCACTGCCGATTAAACGCTACCAGACGCGGTGGCTTTCACTGCAAAATGCTCACGCGCCCTGGATCCAGTTTCAACAAGCTCGACTTGAACATGAAGCGCTACGAGCGGGCTTCCCACTGTGCTCAGATAATTAAAAAGCGCAGAACCCTTAACCTTATGAGCAACTTGTGCTATTGGTGAATAGAAGAGGCGAGTAATGCGGCAAGCCATGTACCCGTATCGCCAATGTGATGACCATGCAGCACAAGGAGGGACACAATGGGCGCATCCCTGTCACCCCGCTCTGCCCAGGTCATCGACCTGGAAACTGTGCGCCAACGTCAGCAGGCGCAAAAGTGCTTAGTTCGTTTAGCCCCTGAGCTAGATGGCCTAGAGATGGTGTACCAACTCGCTGCGAGTCCCGACAGCTACTATGGCTTGCCTATTTTGGCCTGGGGGTTAAGAGTGGATGGTAGCGTCATCGGCTTGGTGCCATGGATGGAAACCCTAGCCGCCTGCCATGATATGAACAGCCAAGAGAACGGCTACTTCGTGGGATACCGTGATCCTGAAACGGAAGAAATGTTCGACTCACCACCAGATCACAAGTACCACGAACTGGTCGCAGCAGCTGAATATTTTGATTACGAGGCTTCAGGAGAAGTCACTCTTATTCAGCAAATCCCTGACACTCTGGGCACTCATGCCCTGTGCATGAACCACCCAAATTCGCCCTGGCATATGAAACCCGTTTACGGTTGGCGTCTCTACAGCGACGGTAGCCTTGACGCGCTTCTTGCCGACGACCAAAAGGCGTCCATGACGCCCATTCTTTTAGGGGATAAATGTCTCTATAGTGCGCACACCCGCCATCAGACCGTTTACTTTTTCCAGCGCCATATTGCCAACCGTATATTGGAAGAAGATCCAGCCACACTGGATGCGTTAGCGATGATGGTAGTGGCAAGCGATTAACTACGCATTTATCTGGTGCTACTTTAGGCAAGGGCCAAGCCAACTTCGATTACTCGACTTGGCTCTTGCTTGGTCTTTTGCGATCTTTCAAATAGCTATTTTTAAGAGCTGTCTTTAAGAGCAACCGCTAAGTATTAGCGATGGTCACTATCCAAAAGAACTATCCCACATAGCTACACTAAACGAATAAAGTAGAGGTAGTTATTGGCAGAAGAGGTGTCCTGCTCAAGCAGTTCGTGCCCTAAAAACTGACAAAATTTGGGAACATCTCGCGTGGTAGCAGGGTCGGTAGCGATTACTTTGAGCACTTGCCCTGGCGACATATCGCGCACCTTGTTATGCATCAACATGATCGGTTCAGGGCAGTAAAGCCCAGTGGTGTCTAATACCGCATCAACGTTGGGTAACGTACCCGTATTATCAGCCATTAATATCCTCGATGTAGGAAGCAAAACGTATGATTAAAGTTATCATCGAACGGCGAATTATGCCCGGTCTTGAAGAAGAATTTGAGCAAGCAGCACGCGAGGCAATGCGAGTCTCTTTGGGTGCAAGGGGGTTCGTCGGTGGCGAAACGCTCGTCGAACTTGGTAATACCGACCGTCGCCTGATGATTACCAAATGGCGTGATATCCGCGCTTGGAAAGAGTGGCACTCTAGTGAAGCTCGGTCGATGGCCATGCAGCGTATATTACCGTTGTTAACCGAAGATGAAACTATCCGAATCTATGAACCCAGCTACTAAACAGCCACTATCTACCCATTAATCTCTTAACCTTACGTGCACCGTTACCTCTTCACGATCATGGTAGAGGTGACGGCATGAAATACTGGCACGAACCCCTGCTTTTTCGAGAGACTCCTCAAGGATGTTTAAACAACGTGTCACCTCATCCCAGCGTTTTTTCATTGGCAACTTAAAATTAAAGATAGCCTCTTTACACCATTTACGAATCAGCCAGCGCTCTACCATGGCTAACACGCGCACCGGCTTATCAACAATATCGCAAACCAGCCAATCCAAGCGCTGAGGTGGTTCCCAGGTAAAACCATCCTCTTTTAGATGATCAATCTGCCCTGTTTTCATCAACTGTGTATCCATAGGGCCATTATCGATGGCATACACGTACATACCCCGCTGAACCAGTTGCCATGTCCAGCCGCCTGGAGCAGCACCTAAATCAGCTGCCTGCATATGCGGTGCAAGGCGAGTCTCCCACTCTTCTTTAGGAATAAACTCATGCCACGCCTCTTCCAGCTTCAACGTTGAACGGCTGGGCGCACGGGAAGGAAAGCGCAGTCGACGAATGCCATTAATCAAATCGCTACGATTGCCGGGAAAGCTCATCCCTAGCTGCACTTGATCACCATCAGTCCAGAAAATATGTAAGCGTCGCGCGCCCGCGCTGCGCCTTAACGCACCACGTTTTTTCAACATACTTTCCAGTGGTTTTGTCAGTGCCTTAATCAGCCCGGCCAGTGCTTTGCCATCGTTGGTATCCGGCGTTTCATGCCAAATCTCTTCAAAGCTCCAACGGCTCGCTTTAACCTGTTCCAAGATCGCGGTAAGGCGGTCGTCACGTGAAAGCGTGAGTGCAGGTAAAGCAGCCAAGCTTTGCCGTGCGAAAATTAGCTTTATAAACGCTGCTTGACGATGTAAATCGTTCACCGGCTCGCCGTCGAGACGCATCAAGCTTACCCACCCCTCGCCGTAAGAAGCTTCACAGGCGACATCGTTTAATGCTGCGTGATGCTGCATTTCTGCTAATGCATCATTCTCAAATCCTGGACGGCAGTAAACGAGCCACGACGTGGGTACTATTTCACTCACCCTTTCACCTCAAACCTTGAATATCAACATGATGGGCCATTATGACCTAACCAATAACCCTTAACGAAGAACTGCGGCCAGCATCATAGCATTTTATTGCCCCGATACGGCTGGCATTGCGCAGCACTCAGGTAACGTAAGTGAAAATCGTCTTTTGCTAAAAAGTGTCGTAAAATCACTAAAACAGCCCTTTCTTAACTTCTGGAAAGAGCTGTTTTTATTATCTATTTTAACTTCCTATCTAACGTTTTATACCGCTAATTGATAGCGGACACTTTTGCCAAGGAGAGCGAAATGGGGCAGCGACCACCCCTTTTAATTAATCGGCTTGACGCCGAACGTTTACAACGCTTGATTGATGATGCTTCAGAAAAGGATCAAGCAGTGGCGGAAATGCTAGAGAACGAACTCAGCCGCGGGGTCGTCGTTGATCCAACAGAAATTCCTGATAATGTTGTCAGTATGAATAGCCAGATTCAGTTCACCGATCTTACCCGCGACAAGCAAATGATTCGAACACTGGTGTATCCTCATGCAATAAGCTCCACCGATGACGGTCTTTCGGTAATGGCGCCTATCGGTGCCAGCCTACTGGGCTTAAAAGTAGGTGATACCATTGACTGGCCTCTGCCAAATAACAACCAAACACAGTTACGGATTGATGCCATACTTTGGCAACCTGAAAGCGAAGGGCAATTTCATCGTTAATAGTTGATATAAAAAATCCCCCACGGCTAACACCATGGGGGACTTTGACTTTTCTTCCACGCATACAAGAAACCCAGCCGGATGGCTGGGTTTCTTGTTAAATAAGTGCCTGACGATGACCTACTCTCGCATGGGGAGACCCCACACTACCATCGGCGCTAAGCGGTTTCACTACTGAGTTCGGCAAGGGATCAGGTGGTTCACGCGTGCTATGGTCGTCAGGCGTAACTGGCTATATATCATGCTGACTATTGCTACATTGTGATCGTCTCACTGCCTGCCGCCCTGGCGGTTGCCGGGGCCACACGCTGCGTATCCGGTTCCTTCACGTCATCATCACGACCAGACCCCTTGGGTGTTATAGGGTCAAGCCTCACGGGCCATTAGTACACGTTAGCTCAACGCCTTGCAGCGCTTCCACACCGTGCCTATCAACCAGCTGGTCTCGCTGGGCCCTTCAGGAGGCTCTAGGCCTCAGGGATGTCTCATCTTGAAGGGGGCTTCCCGCTTAGATGCTTTCAGCGGTTATCCCGTCCGACCATAGCTACCCGGCAATGCCACTGGCGTGACAACCGGAACACCAGAGGGTCGTCCACTCCGGTCCTCTCGTACTAGGAGCAGCCCTTCTCAAACATCCAACGCCCACGGCAGATAGGGACCGAACTGTCTCACGACGTTCTAAACCCAGCTCGCGTACCACTTTAAATGGCGAACAGCCATACCCTTGGGACCGACTTCAGCCCCAGGATGTGATGAGCCGACATCGAGGTGCCAAACACCGCCGTCGATGTGAACTCTTGGGCGGTATCAGCCTGTTATCCCCGGAGTACCTTTTATCCGTTGAGCGATGGCCCTTCCATACAGAACCACCGGATCACTAGAACCTGCTTTCGCACCTGCTCGACGTGTCTGTCTCGCAGTCAAGCACCCTTATGCTCTTGCACTCAATGCACGATGTCCGACCGTGCTGAGGGTACCTTCGTGCTCCTCCGTTACTCTTTAGGAGGAGACCGCCCCAGTCAAACTACCCACCACACACTGTCCTCGATCCGGATAACGGACCTGAGTGAGAACGCCAATGATGCCAGGCTGGTATTTCAAGGTTGGCTCCCTCCGAACTGGCGTCCAGAGTT
This sequence comes from Vreelandella sp. ssv, assembly GCF_059448525.1. Classification (NCBI taxonomy): domain Bacteria; kingdom Pseudomonadati; phylum Pseudomonadota; class Gammaproteobacteria; order Oceanospirillales; family Halomonadaceae; genus Vreelandella; species Vreelandella sp. ssv. The sequence goes on from NZ_CM182545.1 coordinate 2,551,814, forward strand.
CAAAGCCTCCCAGCTATCCTACACAGGCAACATCAGCGTCCAGTGTGAAGCTATAGTAAAGGTTCACGGGGTCTTTCCGTCTAGCCGCGGGTACACCGCATCTTCACGGCGATTTCAATTTCACTGAGTCTCGGGTGGAGACAGCGTGGCCATCATTACGCCATTCGTGCAGGTCGGAACTTACCCGACAAGGAATTTCGCTACCTTAGGACCGTTATAGTTACGGCCGCCGTTTACCGGGGCTTCAATCAAGAGCTTCGCCTTGCGGCTAACACCATCATTTAACCTTCCGGCACCGGGCAGGCGTCACACCCTATACGTCCGCTTGCGCGTTAGCAGAGTGCTGTGTTTTTAATAAACAGTTGCAGCCACCTGGTATCTTCGACCGGTTCGGGCTAGGAGAGCAAGTCTCTTCACCCTACGCCGGCGTGCCTTCTCCCGAAGTTACGGCACCATTTTGCCTAGTTCCTTCACCCGAGTTCTCTCAAGCGCCTTGGGATTCTCACCCTGACCACCTGTGTCGGTTTGGGGTACGGTCGCACATGATCTGAAGCTTAGAGGCTTTTCCTGGAAGCGTGGCATCAGTGACTTCCTGACCGTGGTCAGTTCATCTCGTGTCTCGGCCTTAAAGGATCCCGGATTTACCTAAGATCCAAGCCTACTCACTTTCACCAGGACAACCAACGCCTGGCTCACCTAGCCTTCTTCGTCCCCCCATCGCAACCATGTCCGGTACGGGAATATTGACCCGTTTCCCATCGACTACGCCTTTCGGCCTCGCCTTAGGGGCCGACTCACTCTGCTCCGATTAGCGTCGAACAGAAACCCTTGGTCTTCCGGCGAGGGAGTTTTTCACTCCCTTTATCGTTACTCATGTCAGCATTCGCACTCGTGATACCTCCAGCAGACTTCTCAATCCACCTTCATTGGCGTACACGACGCTCCTCTACCGCTCATCCCTAAGGATGAACCCGTAGCTTCGGTACCTGGTTTAGCCCCGTTACATCTTCCGCGCAGGCCGACTCGACTAGTGAGCTATTACGCTTTCTTTAAAGGATGGCTGCTTCTAAGCCAACCTCCTAGCTGTCTGAGCCTTCCCACATCGTTTCCCACTTAACCAGGATTTCGGGACCTTAGCTGACGGTCTGGGTTGTTTCCCTTTTCACGACGGACGTTAGCACCCGCCGTGTGTCTCCCACGCGTTACTCACCGGTATTCGGAGTTTGCCTCGGGTTGGTAAGTCGGGATGACCCCCTAGCCGAAACAGTGCTCTACCCCCGGCGGTACTACGTGAGGCGCTACCTAAATAGCTTTCGAGGAGAACCAGCTATCTCCGAGCTTGATTAGCCTTTCACTCCGATCCACAAGTCATCCAAATCTTTTTCAACAGATCCTGGTTCGGGCCTCCAATTGATGTTACTCAATCTTCACCCTGCTCATGGATAGATCGCTCGGTTTCGGGTCTATATCCAGCGACTGTGTCGCCCAGTTAAGACTCGGTTTCCCTACGGCTCCCCTATACGGTTAACCTCGCCACTGAATATAAGTCGCTGACCCATTATACAAAAGGTACGCAGTCACAGAACAAGTCTGCTCCTACTGCTTGTACGCACACGGTTTCAGGATCTATTTCACTCCCCTCTCCGGGGTTCTTTTCGCCTTTCCCTCACGGTACTGGTTCACTATCGGTCAGTCAGGAGTATTTAGCCTTGGAGGATGGTCCCCCCGTCTTCAGTCAAGGTTTCTCGTGCCCCGACCTACTCGATTTCACATGATCAGATTTTCGACTACGGGGCTATCACCCGCTACGGCCAGACTTCCCAATCTGTTCGCCTAATCATTCACATGCTTAAGGGCTGGTCCCCGTTCGCTCGCCGCTACTAGGGGAATCTCGGTTGATTTCTTTTCCTCAGGGTACTTAGATGTTTCAGTTCCCCTGGTTCGCCTCTTACACCTATGTATTCAGTGTAAGATACTGACCTTATGGCCAGTGGGTTTCCCCATTCAGAAATGTCCGGGTCACAGGTTGTTGCCACCTCACCGAACCTTATCGCAGGCTACCACGTCTTTCATCGCCTCTGACTGCCTAGGCATCCACCGTGTGCGCTTCATTGCTTGACCCTATAACCCGAAGGAGTCTGGATGTCGCAATGATCACGTTTCATTTTGCCGGATACGCTTGAGACGTATCACAATTTAAGAAGCACTTCTTGCGAAGTGTTCTTGTCAGCATGATATACATTGTTAAAGAGCGACTGCTATAAGCAGTGATAAGCGTTCTTTCATAGTAAAAAAGAAAAAGACCTTTAAGACCTTAAAAGCTATTTTTTTCTTTTAACGTGAAAAAATCAGAGCCACTTATCACTGCGTATCAACAGCATTCTGATCAGGTAATTCATTGTGGACGCTTACTGACTGTGACGCATCGTTTAAGGAGGTGATCCAGCCGCAGGTTCCCCTACGGCTACCTTGTTACGACTTCACCCCAGTCATGAACCACACCGTGGTGATCGCCCTCTTGCGTTAGGCTAACCACTTCTGGTGCAGTCCACTCCCATGGTGTGACGGGCGGTGTGTACAAGGCCCGGGAACGTATTCACCGTGACATTCTGATTCACGATTACTAGCGATTCCGACTTCACGGAGTCGAGTTGCAGACTCCGATCCGGACTGAGACCGGCTTTAAGGGATTCGCTGACTCTCGCGAGCTCGCAGCCCTTTGTACCGGCCATTGTAGCACGTGTGTAGCCCTACCCGTAAGGGCCATGATGACTTGACGTCGTCCCCACCTTCCTCCGGTTTGTCACCGGCAGTCTCCTTAGAGTTCCCACCATTACGTGCTGGCAAATAAGGACAAGGGTTGCGCTCGTTACGGGACTTAACCCAACATTTCACAACACGAGCTGACGACAGCCATGCAGCACCTGTCTTACAGTTCCCGAAGGCACACCAGAATCTCTTCCGGCTTCTGTAGATGTCAAGGGTAGGTAAGGTTCTTCGCGTTGCATCGAATTAAACCACATGCTCCACCGCTTGTGCGGGCCCCCGTCAATTCATTTGAGTTTTAACCTTGCGGCCGTACTCCCCAGGCGGTCGACTTATCGCGTTAACTTCGCCACAAAGTGCTCTAGGCACCCAACGGCTGGTCGACATCGTTTACGGCGTGGACTACCAGGGTATCTAATCCTGTTTGCTACCCACGCTTTCGCACCTCAGTGTCAGTGTCAGTCCAGAAGGCCGCCTTCGCCACTGGTATTCCTCCCGATCTCTACGCATTTCACCGCTACACCGGGAATTCTACCTTCCTCTCCTGCACTCTAGCCTGACAGTTCCGGATGCCGTTCCCAGGTTGAGCCCGGGGCTTTCACAACCGGCTTATCAAGCCACCTACGCGCGCTTTACGCCCAGTAATTCCGATTAACGCTTGCACCCTCCGTATTACCGCGGCTGCTGGCACGGAGTTAGCCGGTGCTTCTTCTGCGAGTGATGTCTTTCCTAATGGGTATTAACCACTAGGCGTTCTTCCTCGCTGAAAGTGCTTTACAACCCGAAGGCCTTCTTCACACACGCGGCATGGCTGGATCAGGGTTGCCCCCATTGTCCAATATTCCCCACTGCTGCCTCCCGTAGGAGTTCGGGCCGTGTCTCAGTCCCGATGTGGCTGATCATCCTCTCAGACCAGCTACGGATCGTCGCCTTGGTGAGCCATTACCTCACCAACTAGCTAATCCGACATAGGCTCATCCAATAGCGGGAGCCGAAGCCCCCTTTCTCCCGTAGGACGTATGCGGTATTAGCCTGGGTTTCCCCAGGTTATCCCCCACTACCGGGCAGATTCCTATGCATTACTCACCCGTCCGCCGCTCGTCAGCATCTAGCAAGCTAGATCTGTTACCGCTCGACTTGCATGTGTTAGGCCTGCCGCCAGCGTTCAATCTGAGCCATGATCAAACTCTTCAGTTTACAATCATTGTGATCCTTACTCGTCACCCGAAGGCAACAAAAGCGAATCAAACTTGGCTCAAGGTTCAAACGAATTCATTTCAATTTACATTGTCATGACCGCTTGCCTTGATATTTGGTGATTTGTCACCAACATCAGCAAGCGCCCACATGAATTACCTGATCAAATTGTTAAAGAGCGTTTCGCTACTAGGGTTACTGTGAAAGCAACCGGCTTGCCGTTGACTTGGCTTGCCTCAGCGAGGAAGGCGTATTCTACGCACTTCCTGGCGGTTGTCAATATGCGATTTTCAAAACCGCTAACTCGTTGACTAACCAAGGCTTTTACACCTCATTCACCGCTGGCAACGCTAGGCGTCCCCGGCAGCGGATGCGTACTTTAAGGCCTGACTAATAAGATAGCAAGTAAAAGAAGCTATTGCGTATAAAAAAGCGGCAGAAGGCTACCCTTCTGCCGCAAACCACCGATCAGAACGCCTGACCAGAGAGTGCTCTGCTCACATCTTAGCCGTTAATCAAATTTCAAAGCCCAAGCCAAAGTCTTCACTGGAGATAGCCATCAGGCTAGAAGCCCCTGCTTGTATCATCTGCGCATGTGCTTTGGTACGCGGCAATAGCCGCTGGTAATAGAATCGAGCGGTATTCAACTTAGCGGCATAGAAAGCCTTATCGTCACCTTCTAGAGAAATAGACGCCTGCTTGGCCGCGCGAGCAAATAAGTACGCCAGAGTGACGTAGCCTGAGTACATAAGATAATCAACACTCGCCGCACCTACTTCCTCGCGGTCTTGCATTGCCTTCATACCCACACCCATGGTCAGTTCGCCCCACTCAGCATTCAGCTTGGCGAGGGTCCCGACAAACTCTTCAAGGGCAGGGTTGGCGGCTTCAGCTTTACAGAACTTATGGATCTCTTTGGTGAATACCTTCAGCGATTCACCCTGACTCATGAGTACTTTACGGCCTAGCAGATCAAGCGCCTGGATACCGGTAGTCCCTTCATAGAGCCGAGTAATGCGAGCATCGCGTACCAATTGCTCCATGCCCCACTCTTTAATGAAGCCATGACCGCCGTAAATCTGCACACCCTCGTTGGTGCTTTCAAAACCAACTTCGGTCAGGAATGCTTTAACAATAGGTGTTAGCAAGCCAAGTAGGGTTTCAGCGTGATCTCGCTCTTCACCCGGCTCACCATGCTCCACCACATCGAGCATTTGCGCGGTATAAAGCACCAACATACGCCCACCTTCAGCGAAGGCTTTCTGGGTAAGCAGCATGCGGCGCACATCAGGATGGACGATAATCGGATCAGCGGGCTTTTCAGGCGCCTGCTTGCCCGATAAGCCGCGCATCTGTAACCGGTCACGGGCATAGCTCAATGAATTCTGGAAACTGGCTTCAATCAACCCCAGCCCTTGAATCCCCACCCCAAGACGCGCAGCGTTCATCATAGTGAACATACACGCCAGCCCTTTATTGGGCGGCCCTACTAGGTAGCCGGTTGCGCCATCGAAGTTCATCACGCAGGTGGCATTACCATGAATGCCCATCTTGTGCTCGAGCGAACCGCAGGTGACGCCATTACGCTCACCCACATTACCCTGGGCATCGGGCAAGAACTTAGGTACTACAAATAGCGAGATACCTTTAGAACCTTCCGGTGCGCCAGGCAGTTTTGCCAATACCAAATGGACGATATTTTCAGCCAGATTATGCTCACCGGCCGAGATAAAAATTTTGGTGCCGGTAATTGCATAGGCATCGCCATCAGTGGACACTGCTCGGGTCTTGATCAAGCCTAGGTCAGTACCGCAGTGCGGCTCGGTTAGGCACATAGTGCCCGTCCATACCCCTTCAACCAGCTTGGTGAGATACGTCGCCTTCTGCTCATCGGTGCCATGATGGCGCAGTGCGTCTGCCGCACCATGAGAGAGCCCTGGGTACATGCCCCACGCCAAGTTAGTGGCGCAGATCATTTCTGACAGCAGCATTGCCAATGAAGGCGGCAACCCCTGACCTCCATGAGCAGGGTCGGCGGCCAGACTCGGCCAACCACCCTCTACGTATTGCTGGTAGGCCTCTTTGAAACCGTTAGGCGCTTTGACCTCCCCCCCTTCCAGTAGGCACCCTTCTTCATCGCCGCTCTGATTGATCGGCAGCAGCACATCGCGGGCGAAGCGTGCCCCCTCTTCCAAAATAGCGCTAACAACATCTGGCGATGCATCGTCACCGCTTGGCAGGCGCGCGTAGTGAGCGGGGTAGTCAAGCATCTCGTCCATAACGAAACGCATATCACGAATAGGGGCCTGATAGCTGGGCATCGCACTTCTCCTGAAAAGGGGGATTGAAAGCCTTGCCACTCTTAGTGGTAAGAATAGTAGCAGAGATCTTTCAAACACATGTTTGAAAATTAGCGCGAGCGTCCCCCAGAGTCAAGCGAGCGTTTGAATTTAGTCTTAAAACACTCTAGAACTTTGGTCGCCCAACCAGTAACCCCCTGGTGCAAATAATAAAAAACTCGTCAACCAAAAGCCGACGAGTCGTTTTATTTCTATTTTAGCTACTGACCTCACAGTTACTGCATGCGAATGCCACCGTCTAAGCGGATCACTTCGCCATTGAGCATGGGATTGGTAATAATCTGCTCGGCTAATTGAGCGAACTCATCTGGCTTACCTAAACGCTTAGGAAAAGGCACCGCCGCCGCTAGTGCCTGGGCGGCCTCGTCAGGAATTTCACTCATCATCGGTGTTTCAAATACGCCAGGAGCGATTGCCATCACCCGAATAGCATGACGCGACAATTCCCGCGCTGCTGGCAAGCTCATACCCACCACACCCGCTTTAGAGGCACTATAAGCGCACTGCCCTACCTGCCCATCAAAAGCAGCAATGGACGCGGTATTAATGATCACCCCGCGCTCACCACTCTCGCTAGGCGCGTTTTTAGCCATTGCGGCAGCCGCAAGGCGCATGACGTTAAAAGTGCCGACCAGATTAATATTGATTGTTTTCTTATAGCTTTCTAGATCAGCTGGATTGCCTTCGCGATCAACCAGCTTGGCCACGCTAACGACGCCCGCACAATGAACCACCCCGCAGAGACCGCGCTCGCCACCCAGCGCTACCGCCACATCGACCGCCTGCTGCATTTGCTCGGCAGAGGTTATGTCCGCCAAACACGCCTGAGCTTGCTCCCCCAACTGATCAGCATGAGCGTTTACGCTGTTATTTAAATCGCATAAAACGACCCGAGCGCCCGCAGCCACCAAGCGCTCTGCCGTTGCCGCCCCAAGGCCAGAAGCGGCCCCGGTAATTAAAAAAGTACTGTCCTTAACCTGCATAACGGTATTCCCTGTAAGCGCTATGTTTATTTGGCTGTCTTAGCTTCTTCTGCTGCCTGAGCTCGCAATTTAAAGCGCTGAATCTTGCCACTGGGGGTTTTGGGCAACTCATCGACAAACTCAATAACGCGCGGAAAGGCGTGAGTTGATAACCTCTCGCGCACTCGCTGCTTGATCTCATCGGCAAGCGCTTCACTTGCTTCATAACCTTCTCGCAGTACGACATAAGATTTAATCACTTCGCCACGAATCTCATCTGGCTGCCCCACCGCCGCCGACTCTGCAACAGCCGGGTGTGTCATTACGCTGTTCTCAACATCCGTTGGCCCCACCCGATAACCTGCAGTGGTAATAATATCGTCGTCCCGCCCGGCAAATTGAAAGGTGCCATCTTCATTGCGGATCACTACGTCACCGGTAAGGTAATAGCCTTCTACAAAGGGGTTCTTCTCCTGCCAGGTGTAGCCTTGAAAGAAGTGCGCAGGTGAGTTCTTGATATCCACGGCGAGCACACCCGGCTCACCAGCAGGCAACTCGTGATACTCGGCATCCAAAATCGCCAGTCGATAACCCGGCATTGGCACACCCATCGCGCCCACATGCTTAAGGTGATCAAGCACATGGTGGTTATTGCAAGTCATGCCGGTTTCAGTTTGCCCATAATGATCCATGACAGGACAGCCCAGCGACTTCTCAACCCAGGTGACCACTTCGGTGTTTAAAGGCTCGCCGGCTGAGCTAGCTGCACGCAGCTCCAAGGTTTGATGGGCATCATCAAACAGGCCTGATGCCTTCATCAGCCTGTAAGCGGTAGGCGCAGCGGCAAAATTGGTGATGTGGTGGCGCTTCATAAACGCCAGCGCCCCCTCCGCACTAAAGCCCGCTTCACAAAAATGGGTCGTCACACCGAGTAGCAGCGGCCCCGTGATCGCATAGTAAAGACCATACGCCCAGCCGGGGTCAGCCATATTCCAAAAGCGGTCATCGTCACGCAGGTCAATGGCCAGCTCCATATAGATCGCGAAGGCAGTCATACCGGCCAGTGGAACAGCAACGCCTTTGGGCTTACCCACGGTGCCAGAGGTAAACATTTGCAGAAACGGTTGTTCAGGCGAAAGCCTGGGCGGCTTATCGCTCATTGACGTATGCGTCAATGCAGCTTGCCAATCATAATCATCAACATGTTCGCTGGTAGCACCACCGACTGCCAGCACTGGCGGACACTGGTTCAAACCATCAAATTTATAGCGATTGGCGTGATCCGTGATCACTAGTTTGGTATCTGCACGCCCTAAACGATAGTCCACGGCATCAGGGCCAAAGGCAGTAAATAGTGGTTGATAAACCGCGCCAATACGCCACGTCGCCAACACTGCTATCAATAACTGGGGCGAACGCGGCAGCATGCAGGCAATTCTATCACCCTGCACTAACCCCTGGGATTGGAACCAACCCGCTAATTTGGCGCTTTGCTCATCCAGCTCAGCGTAGGTCAGGGTGTGCGTTGCCCCTTGGGTATCTTCTTGAACCAGCGCTAGCACATCGCCGCGCCCTTGGCGCACATGCCGACCACAGCAGGCTTCGAAAGCATTCAACATTCCATCCTGATGGTCATCCAGGCGAGCAATAACGCTATCGATAGAAAAATTTTCAAGGTAGTGCTGATAGTCGGGCAGTGATTGTGATGTCGCTGTCATGATGGCTCTCTAATGTGGTTGATCATTGTTATTGGTAATGAGCACAAAGCAGCAAAGGTAGATTGCAAGTAAGGCTGCTATAATTATCCGTTGACGTTAACGGAAACCTAAGGATAAAAGCAACGCTAAAAGCAATCGTCGTGGAGAGCAAGCACTGTGATTGATTAAAGCGTTAGACGTTGGTAGGAGCTATATAAAAGAGGTGGTTCAAGTAGGCGTAGGCATAATCATGGCGACAAGCTCGTCCGCTAGATCGTCAGGCGAGCGGGGTCCGTTAGGGTCGTACCAGCGTACGGTCCAATTTAAAGCCCCGAGTACAAAGCGTGAAACAAGAAAACGATCACCATGAATTAACCCAGCGTCAAGGGCATCATCAATTACGGCGACCCATAGTGCCTCGTAGGCATCGCGTAAATGACTTAAATGGGCACTTGCTATGGGGTCGAGTCGGCGCCACTCAAAGAGTGCCACCACGTGAGCATTGCGGTCAGTAAACAGGGTTTCGAGATGGGCACGCGCCATAGCACGTAGGCGCAACTCCGGATCAGTAGCACACTCCGCCAAAGCCTTGCGGGCAATCGTTAAGGCATTTTGGGTGCCCTCTTCGATAACCGCTGCGAGGATTTCCTGCTTATCTTTAAAGTGATGGAACAGGCTACCGGACTTAATCCCCATTTCCTGCGCCAGCATGCGTACGGTGGTGCGATCAAAGCCCTCTTGGACGAATAGCTGAGCAGCCAGCCGTGTCAATTCCTTGCGACGAGGAGATGCATTCATTACATTCATGTCATTTACACTAGCGCTTGCTTGGTTACTCAGGAGAGAACCACAGCACCGCCCACGGGTCAACGTATCACCCGCTACTCAACCTGATAATCATAAGAACTCTGAAGGAGATTGACCATGAGCAGCCCCACTGATGTAGTATTTCTCGCCGCTAAACGTACGCCTATGGGTGGCATGATGGGCAGCCTTTCGAGCATGTCAGCGCCAGAGCTTGGCGCAATCGCCATTAAGGCCGCAATGGAGGAGGCGGGCATTGATCCCGCCCTGATCAGCGAAGGCATAATGGGCTGTGTACTGCCAGCAGGGGTAAAACAAGGCCCGGCGCGCCAGGCCATGCGACAGGCAGGCATTCCCGATGCCAATGGCGCCACCACCATCAATAAGCTGTGTGGTTCCGGCATGAAAGCCGCGATGCTTGCTCACGATTTAATCAAAGCAGGCAGCGGCGATATCTTGCTGGCTGGCGGTATGGAGTCGATGTCGAATGCCCCGCACGTTCTGACCAAGGCACGCAGCGGCTATCGGCTCGGGCACGGAGAGCTAAAAGATCATATGTTCTTAGATGGTCTTGAAGATGCTGAAACGGGCAAGTTGATGGGCGTGTTTGCTCAGGATGTTGCCACAGAGCGCGGCTACACGCGCGAACGCTTAGACGATTTTGCCATTGCCTCGCTCGAGCGCGCCATGGCGGCCACTAACGCAGGCCACCTAAACGCTGAGATGGCCCCCGTCATGGTATCCACTCGCCAGGGTGAACACCTTGTCGAACACGATGAGCAACCCTTCCAAGCAAAACTCGACAAAATCCGTCAGCTGCGCCCTGCCTTCGCTAAAGATGGCACCATTACCGCTGCCAACGCCAGCTCAATTTCAGACGGCGCTTCGGCATTGATTTTGGCCAGCCAGAAAGCGGCGGACCAGCACGGCCTTAAACCTTTAGCACGCATGCTTGGCCACACTACCCATTCACGCCACCCAAGCGAATTCACTATCGCGCCGGTGGGTGCGATTGAAAAGCTGATGACAAAGCTAGGCTGGGGCGTTAACGATGTCGATCTGTTTGAGATTAATGAAGCCTTTGCCGTGGTCACGCTGATGGCGATGGATGATCTAGGCTTGCCCCATGACAAGGTCAACGTCTTTGGCGGCGCCTGCGCCCAGGGCCATCCGATTGGCTCTACCGGCTCGCGCATTATTGCCACGCTGATACACGCGCTGCGCACCAAAGGCGGCAAGCGCGGCATTGCCAGCCTATGTATCGGCGGCGGTGAAGCAACAGCGGTTGCCGTAGAGCTAATCGACTAGCCACTCTTCGTTAGGATCTAACCCTGAGAGGGTAACGCCCTGTCACTATAACGACAGGGCGTTTTTCCATAGCACAGTAAACAGCCAGGCAAGCCCCAACATAGGCAGAGACCAACGATGAAATTCTGTCCAAATGCCCCGCTGGCGAGCCAAACGCAGGGCAATTAAATTAGCCATTGAGCCTATCGCCAAACCAAAGCCACCGACACTGACGCCCCAGGCAAGCGGCTGCCACTCACTCTGCTCCGCAAGTAATAGCGTTGCCGGTACGTTGGAAACACCTTGTGAAAGCAATACCCCTACGCTGATATCTCCACCGGGCCACTGGCGCATTGTGTTGATTGTCTGCTGAACGACACTTAACTCACCGATGACACTTAAATTGATGAACATTAATACGAACACTACTAACAGTAGCCAATCGATACTGAACACCGCTCGCTGGGCCACCAATAACATCGCAAGCATTACGCCTACCATCGCTGGCAATACCCAGCCCATATCCACCGCAATCAAAAAAAGCGGGTAGCCGATTAGTGCCGCCCACAGCGGCTTTTGCTGCCGTATTGCTGCTCCAATAGAAGCTGGTTCCAACTGTATTGACGCTTTAGGAAACGCCAAGGGAATAAGCAGCAAGAGCAACAACATCAGACCAACACCAAGCGGTAGCATTACCCATAGAAATTCGCCAAAGCGTAGGCCTGAAAGCTGCCATAGATAAAGGTTTTGTGGATTCCCAATCGGACTCAGCGATGACCCTGCATTCACTGCCAGCGCTTCAAACACAATTAAACGTGCAATAGGCAGCGTTGCCATCCTGGCGAAGCCAAGCGTCAGCGGCACTACAATAAACAGTGCTACATCATTGGTGACGACAGCAGAAAGCAAGCCTGAAAACAGCACCAAGCCAACCGCCAGGCGCCTTTCACCCTTCAGACAGGCCAACAACTGGCGCCCCCAGAGCGTTAAATAACCACTGAGCTCCAACGACCGGCTGAGCAGCATAAGACCGGTCAACACGGCAAGCGTGTTCCAATGCACCCGCTCAGCCATATCCATCAATGATTGAGGCTGCAGCCACAACAAAACGATCCATAGGCCGCTCATTGAGAGCAACATAGGGTCTTTCAGTAAACGCTGAGAGAAAAAGACGACGGACGAGATGAGCCGTTGGATCAATAGCAAAAAATTAGTCGCTCAGAGAAAACCGCATGATAGCGTTGACTGCCTCTGAATAAACGCAAATTACTGTTTTTAGGATTTTAAACAGACGTTATAGCATCGGTTTGACGATAACGCTGCCCATGAGAGCTAGGTAAAGCGCTGTGCTGATTGCTTAGCTGCTCCCATTCTGGATATTCAGCGTTGTTCTCATTGATGTCAGTCAAGTGTGTTTCAGTGCCTTCCTCTACCACACTAAATTGACCGGCATATTCACGCATTTGTAATGCTTCTTGTGACAATCCTTCTGCACTATGGGCAGCTTGATTCACTAAGCGCATAGTCTCTTGAGTCGTGGTATCGATTTGCGCCACCGCCTGATTAACCTCTTCAATGCCGCGTCGCTGCTCCTCCGATGCAGTGGCAATTTGAGTCATCAGCGTATTCACGTTACTGGCAGCCTGCATTATCGCGCGAGTATGTTCACCCGCTTGCTGCGACAATACACTGCCCTGTTGAACACTCGCACTCGACGCTTCAATGCGTGATCGAATCTCGCTGGCAGCATTGGCACTGCGGGTTGCCAGCGCCCGGACTTCATTTGCCACGACTGCAAAGCCACGGCCATGCTCACCAGCACGCGCCGCTTCAACCGATGCGTTCAACGCCAATATATTGGTTTGGAAAGCGATGCTCTCAATCATTCGGATGATGCTTTGGATCTCGTCTGAGTGATCATTGATCGCCTCCATCGTCGCAATAAACTGGGTAATGACCTCGTCACCCTGCTGCGCTTTATGGGAAACATCCGCAGTCGATTGGTTAACATGCGCCGCACTTTCCGCATTCTGTTTTACCGTAGCGGTTAGCTGTTCCAGGCTCGCCGCCATTTGCTGCAAGGCAGACACCTGGGTATCGGTTTGGGTGGCCAAGAGCTGGTTTTGCTCAGTCATCTCTTGGCTATTGCTGTAGACCTGCTGGCTACTGCTGGTGAGACGATTTACCGTCGCCGTCAACGCCTGTTGCATACTGGCCAGCTCACTAAACAGCTGACCGATTTCATTGGTTGAGTGAGCGGTAACGGGTGCGGATAGATCACCTTTAGCAATACGCTGGAAATGGCCGGTTATCGAGGTTAAAGGACGAAGCACATTGTTACGCACCCCCCAAGCGACCACCGCCACCACTAAGAGCGCTGCCCCAAGCACTGCTATCACCCCCCAAAACAGTAGCGACGATACTTGCTCAAAACGCTCAAGTAGCGCGTTACCTCGCTGGTTTGCGGCCTCCAAAAAGGTCTCGGCACTCGATACAAAACGCTGGCTGCTTTCATCTACCCGCGACTCCCCAGACAAGAAACCAGAGACATCGCGCTCCTCAAGCATCATCATCTGTAGATTGAGGTTATTGTTAACGAAAGATTGAAACTCCGTAGCCAGTTGATCGACCAGCGCCTGTTGATCAGTTTCAAAATCACTCGATGCAAATTGAGTGAAGTTCTCAGCCGCTGAGTCGAGTAACCGATGGGCTTCTTCTATTAGCGGGTCAGGTCGGTCAAACGAAGGGGTTCGGATTAACTCCGCCGCACGGTTCATTTGAATACGCGCTCGCAGTAATTGAGAGTAGGCGCCATCTAACTCACGGATTTGCGCCATGTCTCGGTCGTGAAGCGATGTAAAAGCCTCTCGGCCAAAATGGTTAGCGAACAGCCCCAATGCGCCAATCACGACGATCAAACCACTGAACGCTAACAGCACCAGCGTCCAACTCGCTTTGACACTTAAGTTATTGATCCATTTCATCTCGACCCGGCCCCTATTAGTAAGATTAATAAGACTTATGAAGGGGCAGCCACAGCTGCAGCCGACGACGAATTTCTAATAACGCCTGCTCATAAGAATCAGGCTTGCCAATCAGACGAGGGTCGCGAATATCCCAGAACAGCACTTCACCCGCCTGCCCTTGCCAGTCCCGACAGACTTGCTGAGCCTTATCACACAGCACAATGACAAAATCGAAGGCCTCGCTCTCAAACTCATCCAGCAATTTACTGTGTAAACCTTCGGTGGGTAGTCCCTGTTTACGCAATGCATCAAGCGTCAATGCATGGGGCTCATCAGGTTCGGAACCAGCGCTAAACGAGTCAAAACGATCACCTGCCATATGGCGAAGTAATGCCTCTCCCATTAACGACCGTGCAGAGTTAGCGTTGCAAAGAAACAACACGCGACGCTTCGACATAAGTAAATAGCCTCTAATGTAACTAATAGTGGTTACTTTACGCTGTGTTCATGACGGCAATATTGCAGCTTGCAGGCAACACTAGAAATATACGAAAAAACATATATGATGGAGTCATTATCCTTAAAGAGCGTTAAACAGGTAGCTTCACATGTCCGCACTGGGCGATAACAAATCACCCTCAACCGCAGAAGGAATGAGGATCTTCGAGCGCTATCTCTCGCTATGGGTGGCATTGGCCATTGTGGCAGGAATATTACTGGGACAATTTATACCCGTGGTGCCGGAAACGCTTTCGCGCTTTGAAGTGGCCCAGGTATCGATTCCGGTGGCCGTGCTTATTTGGGCGATGATTTTCCCGATGATGGCGCAAATTGATTTTACCTCCCTGCTTGGCGTGCGGCGCCAGCCAAAAGGTTTGATTATTACCACCACGGTTAATTGGCTGATCAAACCCTTCACTATGTTCGCCATTGCCTGGCTCTTCTTAATGGTTATTTTTCGGCCTTTTATTCCCACCGAAGTCGCCAGTCAATATCTAGCGGGCGCTATTCTTCTCGGTGCCGCCCCATGCACCGCAATGGTATTCGTGTGGAGCTACTTAACCCGCGGCGATGCCGCTTATACGCTGGTGCAGGTGGCCCTCAATGACGTGATCATGCTGTTCGCTTTCGCGCCCATCGTGGTATTTCTCCTAGGTATCTCCAATATTCAGGTGCCCTGGGATACTGTTGCCCTGTCGGTAATGCTCTATATTGTGATCCCCCTGGCGGCAGGTTATATAACGCGCCAAACCTTGATCCACAAACGCGGCGCAGAGTGGTATGACAACGTCTTTATGAAGCGTGTTGGCCCCATCACACCGATTGGCTTGATCATCACACTCGTGCTTCTATTTGCCTTCCAGGGCGAGGTTATTCTCAATAACCCGCTGCATATTGTACTCATCGCGATTCCACTGATTATTCAAACGTTTCTAATCTTTTTTATTGCCTATGGTTGGGCTAAAGCCTGGCGATTGCCGCATAACATAGCCGCTCCGGGGGCAATGATCGGCGCCAGCAACTTCTTTGAACTGGCGGTGGCAGCGGCTATCGCGCTATTTGGCTTACAGTCGGGCGCTGCGCTAGCCACTGTCGTTGGCGTATTGGTTGAAGTGCCGCTAATGCTGGCGTTGGTGAGAATTGCCAATAAGACCCGCAATCACTTCCCTGTTAAATAGCCGCTATCTACAATATTGAATCACTGCCTCGTGATAACGCTAACGCCATCGCTGAACTTGCCGCCACCAAGGCAGCCGATAACCACAGACAGGCACTCAGTCCGTAAGCCATATAAAGCCAACCCGACAGCAGCGTCCCCATCAAACGCCCCATGGCATTGGCCATATAGTAAAAGCCGACATCCATGGAAACGCCATCAGCACGGGCATAATGCACAATCAAATAGCTGTGCCAGCTGGAATTAATGGCAAACAGCACCCCAAAGGCGAGTAAGCCAATCACTAACCAACCAACTTGTGCTAACGGCAGCATCGCCAACACAATTGCCAGCACGGCCAGCGCCGCCGCCCACCCGGCAGTCAGCACTCGAATATCGCCTTTAATTAGCCGGGTTAATTTTGGTGCCTGGGTCTGCACCCCACCGTAACCAATCACCCATATCGCCAACAGCCCCCCCACGGTCCAGTGCGTCCAGCCATGCTGGTCGTATAGGAAGACCGGCAGTGCCACCACAAACCACACATCACGCGCTGCAAAAAGACAAAAACGCGCGGCGGAAAGCACGTTAATCGCGCGTGATTTTGAGAAAATTTCGGAGAACTTTGGCTTCACTTTTGGACGCCCGAGATCCGTCTTTAAACGCAGCAGCGAGAGCAGTAGTACGCATCCCAGCATCACCGCCATTACAAACACAGCAGCCTGGAAGCCAATCAATGTTAACAGCAGCCCACCGACAAAAAAGCCCAGCCCTTTTAGTGCGTTTTTAGAGCCGGTCAGCATGGCCACCCATCGGTAGAGCGAGCTACTGGCGTTCACACTCTCTTTAGGAACCAGTACCTTGACAGCGCTTTTAGCGCTCAATTTGTTAAGGTCTTTCGCAATGCCCGACAGCGCCTGAGCGGCCATGACCCAAGCAACGGTTAGCAGGCTTGCGGGCACCGTTAACATGGTCAGCGCAACAATCTGCAAACCCAAGCCCACATTCATGGTGCGGTTGAGCCCGAGGCGCGCGCCCAGCCAACCACCCACCAAATTGGTCACAACGCCAAAGGCTTCGTAGAACAAAAAGAGCATCGCGATGGCTAACGGCGAATAACCCAACTGGTGGAAATGCATCACCACCAGCATGCGAAGCGCGCCGTCTGTAATCGTAAACGCCCAGTAGTTGCCGGTAATCAGCATGTACTGGCGCACCTCGAAAGGTAGCGCCCTTACTCGCGTAAGCATTTTCAACAACGACGAATCAGCCACGCCCCACCTGCTCACGACCTACCATAAGAGCAAGCTCAGCAGTTCGGTTGGCATAGCCCCACTCGTTGTCATACCAGGCGTAGAGTTTTAGCTGCGTGCCATTGATCACCATGGTAGACAGCGCATCAATAATGGAGCTGCGGGGGTCAGTGCGGTAATCGATCGACACTAACGGGCGCTCTTCATAGCCCAGAATGCCTGCCAACGGGCCATCTGCTGCGACTTTCAATGCTGCGTTCACCTCGTCGACGGTGACTTCACGCTCAAGTTCAAACACCATATCGGTAAGCGATGCGTTAGCCAACGGGACACGAATCGCGTGGCCATTTAGCTTGCCTTCTAGCTCAGGGAATATGGCAGTGATGGCTTTCGCCGAACCCGTTGTGGTGGGAATCAGACTCATGCCGCAAGCACGAGCACGGCGAAGATCTTTATGCGGTGCGTCTAGAATTGTCTGTGTATTGGTGATGTCATGCACCGTAGTCATCGAGCCATGGCGTATACCAAAGGCTTCCAGAATGATTTTGACCACCGGTGCCAAGCAATTAGTGGTACAGCTGGCAGCAGTAACGATCTTATGCTGCAAAGGATCAAAGAGATGATCGTTCACCCCCAATACCACATTGAGCACGCTCGCTTCTTTCATAGGCGCGCTCACCACTACACGGCCAACGCCCTGGTCGAGATACGCCTGAAGCTTGTCAGTGGTTTTCATTTTGCCAGAGCACTCGATGACTACATCGCAGCTCGACCAATCGCTGTCCGAAATCGCTTTATTAGTGCTAAAGGCAACGGATTTTCCGTCGAAGATAATAGCGTCATCAGCGGTTGTGATACCCTTCCCAGGAGCCCAGTGGCCATGTACAGAATCAAATTCCAATAAGTGAGCAAAGGTTGCCGCATCGCCGCCCGGGTCATTAATGCGCACAAGTTCAACGTCACCCGTCGACACTTTTTGCCACAAAATTCTCAGCGCTAATCGGCCAATACGCCCCAACCCATTGATACCAATTCGAAGTGCCATGATGCCTCCTAGACTCTAAGTTCTATGGTGTCTATTTCCAGGTTTATGTTGTTAAAAATGTTCATTTCTAAAAAGAAAATCTCTCATATACGCATAAACATATATTAACGCATAAAAAAAACCCCACATTAAAAAAGCCCACCGTTGGATGATGGGCCTGCTTGAAAGACGTTAATTAACCGTAACGACCGGAAATATAGTCTTCAGTTTTTTTCTTAGCGGGGGTTGAGAACATCACTTTGGTATCGTTGTACTCAATAATTTCACCCAGGTGGAAGAACGCCGTGTAATCCGCCACTCGCGCCGCCTGCTGCATATTGTGCGTCACGGTGATGATGGTGAACTGCTCTTTCAGTTTGTCCATCAAATCTTCGATGGTCGCAGTCGAAATCGGGTCAAGCGCCGACGTTGGTTCATCCATCAAAATCACATCAGGCTGAACGGCAATAGCACGGGCGATACATAAGCGCTGCTGTTGACCACCCGACAGCGAAGTACCGGGTTCTTGTAGCTTGTCTTTCACTTCGTTCCAAAGGCCAGCGCTACGCAATGCCTTTTCAACCAGCTCATCCTGCTCTGCTTTACGACTGACCAAATCGTGCATACGTGGTGCATAGGCGACATTTTCATAGATCGACTTAGGAAAGGGGTTCGGCTTTTGGAAGACCATGCCCACCCGACGACGCAGCGCCACTTCATCCATTTTAGGCGCATTAACGTCTAGCCCGTCCATCTCAACCAACCCTTCGGTACGTACACTGGGAATCAAGTCATTCATACGATTCAAGCAGCGTAAGAAGGTCGACTTACCACACCCGGAAGGGCCAATTAGCGCCGTCACATTTTTCTGGAACAGATCAATATTAAGGTTATTCAACGCTTGGTTTTTGCCATACCACAGGTTCAAATCTCGAACTCGGATACTCAAATCGTGGCAGGCTTGATCGTTACGCGTGTAGGGCTGCCCAACCGCAGGTGCATGCTGGTCGTTCATTACAGGTGCTCGGCTATTCATAGTCATGTCCTCTATCGCGCTGGCCTACCAGCGACGCTCAAATTTCTTACGTAACACAACGGCGAAGGCGTTAAGTGAGATGAGTATGGTGAGTAGCACCAAAATACCGCCGGCTGTTTTCTCTACAAACGCTTGCTCAGGCTCGCCTGACCAAGTAAATATCTGTGCAGGCATAACGGTGGCCGCGTTAGTAAAGGATGCGCCGACATCGGGGATAAAGGCCACCATGCCCACGATTATCAGCGGCGCCGTTTCACCCATCGCTTGCGCAAGGCCGATGATGGAGCCCGTCATAATACCCGGCATTGCCAACGGCAAAACGTGGTCGCGTACCACTTGCCAGCGAGAACACCCCACCCCAAAAGCGGCATGACGAATGGAGTCCGGTACGCTACGTAGCGCAGTTCGCGTTGAGATAATAATCACCGGCAATGTCATTAGCGCCAGCGTCATACCACCGGCCAGAGGCGAAGAACGTGGCACCCCAAAGAAGTTGATAAAAATAGACAAGCCCAGCAAACCAAATAAGATCGAGGGAATCGCGGCTAGGTTATTGATATTAATTTCAATCGCTTGGGTAAAGCGGTTATCCGGTGCAAACTCTTCCAGGTAAACTGCCGTCATGACGCCGATGGGAAACGAAATCGCCAGCGTGACGATCATCGTCATCACGGTGCCCACCACTGCCGATATAATCCCGGCATATTCGGCGATTTTTGAATCACCATTGGTAAAAAACGTGGTATTAAAACGCATATCCACTTGGCCAGACTCAACCCGCTCATCAATGGCGGCCTGCTGTTCGGGGCTTAAGCTATTTCGGTGCCCCTTTAAGTATTGATCCACTTCGCTGGTCGCCAATACCCAATCGTTTTCGCTGGTGCCGATCATGGCAGGATTGTTGCGAAGCTCCATCGGTATTACGCGCACCATCGTGCGACTGATGATGGGCAGTAGCTCTTCATCAAACGCCCGCCGTCCGTCAGTTTCTGCTTCTTCGGTGTAGTTGATCTCGACTTGAATATACGCCTGCTGAAAAGCGGGAAGACCTTTATTCAGCATATCGGCAAAAAACAGCACCAGAAAAAGACCCGCGAGACCTAACGACCCCATGGTTATCCACTTAAGCCGGGCAGACTTTCGGTGGCGCTTTTTTAGCTGCTGGCTGATTTCGTCAAAAGTATGGCTCATCGAAACAGTTCCTCAGCGTTACAGGTTATTCACGCGGTATTTTTCGCGGAAACGACGGATCATCAAAACCGACACCAAATTAAGCACAAGTGTAATAACGAACAGCACCAACCCTAGTGCAAAGGCTGACAGTGTTTCTGCGCTTTCAAACTCTTGGTCCCCGGTAAGCGCGGCAACAATACGCACGGTCACCGTGGTCATATCTTCCAGCGGATTAGCAGTAAGATTGGGGCGCATACCTGCGGCCATGACCACAATCATGGTTTCACCCAGCGCGCGCGACATACCCAGGAGTGCTGCTGAAATAATACCCGGCAGAGCAGCGGGAATGACCACGTCTCGAATGGTTTCACCTTTGGTCATGCCTAGTGCCAGCGACCCTTGGCGCATACTATCCGGCACCGAGTTGATTACATCGTCAGACAACGATGAGATAAACGGAATAATCATAATCCCCATCACGACACCTGGGGCGACGGCGTTATTGTAAGAAGCGTCGAGCCCAAAAAATCCGGCGATGTTGACGATAATAGGCGCTACCGTAATCGCGGCAAAAAAGCCGTAAACCACCGTAGGTATACCCGCCAGAACTTCAAGCACCGGCTTAGCAACGGTGCGCACATTACGCGGGGCATACTCGGACATATAAATCGCCGAGAGCAGGCCGATAGGAACAGCGACCAGCATGGCGATAGCGGTAATCATAAAGGTACCGGCAAACAGCGGCACTGAGCCAAACTCCGCCCCACTCCCATCGCCACGACCCGCTGACGCTAAAAAGCTCGCGCCTGGGTTCCATGTGGTGCCAGTAATAAACTCCCAGAAGCTGTGCATTTGGAAAAAGCGCAGCGCCTCGGAAATGATCGAGAACAAAATGCCGAACGTAGTAAAAATCGAGATTAACGCTGCACCGGCTAAAGCCATGCGGATGACCCGCTCAATGGCCTGGCGGGCATGAAAATCAGGCTTTACTTGGTTAAGACTTACCATCAGCCCTATGGCTGCTACCACCAGACTCGCTGCCAGCAAATAGAGCATGGGTATATCGGCGCCCATTAAAAGCAGCACAAAAGCCCCCAGCGTACTCACCAGTACGGCTGGGCCTGCGGTCGAGAGCACGGTAAACCAAGCGTATTGGTCTGGCTGAGCAAACATCGCCGTACCCGCGCTACGTAAACGAGTGGCTTTTGAACGGCCAGCAAAAAACGCCAGCAGCCCCAGCAGTAGTAACGCACCGCAAAAAATCAGAAGAAGCTGGTTAGTCTGCATCGAATTTCTCTCGCATTACTTAATGAAATCGTATTGGCGACTACTTTGGGGCACAAACATTACAACAATGTGACAAACGCCAATATATCGCTGTCATAAAACGAAAGGCCGACAGCTTTCGCTGCCGACCATTTTCATTCCCAACTTAACGACTTACTTAAGAACGTCTACTGTCATCGTAGTACGATCTGCTACCGCTTCACGCCACTCTTCACGTTCGTCTTCCGGCAGTGCGATCAAGCCGATATCTTTCAAATAACCATCTGAGCCGATCATCATCTCGCTCATAAACATGTCGACGTAGTCATACATCGGCGGAACTTCTTCAGCGTGCTGGTTCTTCACGTAGAACCACAGTGAACGCGCGATAGGATAGTCACCGGAGCTGATTGCGTCAGCTTCAGGCGCCACACCGTCAATGGTAGCAGCGCTGATGGTGTTCATGTTTTCTTCTAGGAAGGAGTAACCGAAGATACCAAAGGCGCCAGTGTCTTCTGCTAGACGCTGAACGATCAGGTTGTCGTTTTCACCTGCATCGATGTAAACACCGTCAGAGCGAATATCGGTGTAGCCTTCTTCGCCATAAATTTCCATTTCTGAAGAGGCACTTTCCATCACTAGCTCTTCAAAAGCGTCACGTGTACCGGAAGTCGTTGGCGGACCATAGATGGAGATTTCGCGATCAGGCAAAGCTGAGTCGATCTCGCTCCAGTTGGTGTAGGGGTTTTCAACCAATTCACCGTCAACCGGCACCATGGCAGCGACCGCCATGAAGATCTGCTCACGAGTTAAAGCAACGTCATCGTTTTCACTTGATTGACCAAGCACGATACCATCAGAGCCGATTTTGGCTTCGGTGATATCGGTGACGCCATTCTCTTCACAACGCTCAAACTCTGCTACTTTCATGCGGCGTGAAGCGTTAGTAATGTCTGGCGTGCCTTCGCCAACACCGTTACAGAACAGACGCAAACCACCGCCCGAACCGGTTGATTCGATAACGGGTGTCGGGTTGCCGGTAGTGGCACCGAACTCTTCAGTTACGTAGCTGGCAAACGGGTAAACGGTACTGGAGCCCACGATACGGATTTGATCACGGGCTTGCGCAACACCGGCAACGCTCATTACGGCAGCCGCGATAACGGTGGTTTTTAGAATACGGTTCATGCGAAAAACTCCTGTTCATGTAGGGATCTAACCTTCGCAAGGCATACCTTGCACTGGTTCCATGACAACTTCATGACAGTGAGTCATACGCGAAATTTTTTTTGCTGCGCGGAGAAATTCGCTTTGGTTTATAGCAGCAAACCCAGTGCCGCCAAGGTACACAAAGCCAACGAAGCGCCTTGCAGTAAGCGTCTATCCAAGCGATGGGCAATGGCGTCCGCCACTGCGTTACCTACCAGTACCGCGGGCAGGAAGGTAAGCGCAACCTGGAAATGCCATAACTGAATTTGGTTAGCAAAGGCGAGAGTAATAATGGTCAACAGTGAGGTCAAAATAAAAAAGGCCGCCAGGTTTCCCCGCACCCGATCAGCAGGCAACCCGTGCATTAATATCACCATGGGCGGGCCACCGATGGCAGCCACGGTGCCAAAAATACCTGATAGCACACCAGCGCCGAATAGCGTTATTCGATTTACCGGCAGCCTAAATCGGCACAGCGTCACCAGCACAGCAAACAGTACGATGATGGCGATTAGCTTTTCTAACAGGAACATCGGCGCGGCGAGCAGCAGCCAAATACCTAGCGCATTGCCAGGCAGGCGACCTACTAACGCCATACCAATGGAATCCAGACGCACCTCGTGCCAATAGTGACGCACCATCATTAACGAAACGGTAAAGCCAAACAGCACTAAAATGACCGGCACCAACCGTGGTTCAAGCATCAGCAGCAGCGGCGCCCCGATAACGGCCAAACCGAAACCGGTCGCGCGCTGGACAAAGGCCCCCAGCAGCAGCACTGCTGCGCAAGCTAACCAAGTACTCATCGGCATATTGACCCAAGCCAGCATGCTATCCATCACGGCTGTTCATTCTTATTACTCATTCCTACGATTCACCGCTGTTACTCGCTTACAACGGGTGCCTTGGTTAATTTACGCACACCGATATTGCCCAGCAGCGCAGCCCCCAGCATGGTGAGCACCATTGGCCAGAGATGCTCAACTTCGAATAGCCCTACCATCACGCCAGCGAGCGCTCCGCAGGTAAACTGGATGCCGCCTAACAGTGCCGTGGCCGTAGCGCTGATATGGCCAAAATGATCCAACAAGGATGAGATGGCATTAGGTGTAATCAAACCAATCATGCCGGTAAACAGCATAATCAGAGGAACCACGACCATTAGCGACGCAATGTTAAGTGCAGTGACCGTGACGAGCCCAAGTGCAGCGATTAACTGAATGAGCAGACCTAGTCGCAAATTTTGCTGAGGTGTACGCTTACGCAATAGATGTATATTGACTCGATTAGAAAGCGCAATCACCACGACGTTAACCCCGAATACAATCGGATAGGTACTTGGCGAAAGACCAAAATAGTCGAGATAGAGAAACGGCGAAGCGGTGACAAAGGCAAAAAGTCCCGCAAACGAAGCCGCTACCGCACAGATATACCCCATTCCTTCCCGATGCTTGAGCACACTAGCGTAGTTGCGTATGACTTGACGGGGTGAGGCTGCCGGTAATGACATATCGCGGGTTTCGGGTAGCCGTGTACCCAACAACCAGAGCAAGAACCCCGCATACACGGCGAGAAAAACGAAGATCAGCCACCAGCCAGCAATATGTAATAACAGGCTGCCGACTGCAGGCGCCACCAGAGGCGCTAACATCATGATCATTGCCATCGTCGACATGACTTTGGCGGCCTCTCGACCGCTAAAGCAGTCGCGCACAATCGCTGCCGAATTCACTACACAAGCACCGCCTCCCAGTGCCTGCACAAATCGCCAGGCCAGCAACGAGGGCAGACTATCAACAGTGGTGATAGCTAGACTAGCCAGCATAAACACCACCAGCCCGCCCAGTAGTACAGGCTTTCTCCCCATACGATCCGATAATGGCCCAAAACATAGCTGGCCCAGTGCAAAGCCAAATAAAAACACGCTAATGGAAAGTTCCGTGCGATGAATGCTAGCCCCAATACTCTCGGCGATGATTCCCATCGCAGGCAAATAGGCGTCGATCGCAAAGGGGGCAAGCGCCGTGTTGGCAGCAACTAACAACGCTACACGGCGGGGATTAAGATGCATGGGTCTCCTTACGGCGATAACGAACGCGCGGGAATAGATAGGCCGCTAATCATAGCCGATTTTCAGGCACTTGTCGGGGCTAAACGCTATCGAGGCAGCGTTATCGCAGCAGGTGATTACGGTGGATCACCGCTGCGATAGCGCTGAGAAAAAGTCAGGTCAGAGTAAAGGTAAATGTTTATTGATGCGTGGGGGCGTCTTGCGACTCAAGCATGTCAACCAGCGGCTGAAACTGCTCGCGGTTATGCTCGTTCATATGCATCAAAATGCGATGAGCTTCCAGGATACGGTCACGCAGCCCCTCTTCATCGGCAGGCTCTTCAGGTAACTCTTCGAGAGCATCGTTCAGCGTTGTTGCTTGCTGTAGAGGTGCTTCCATCAGCGTAAAAAAGCGCGCAAAACCCATCACGTCCAGCATTTTTCGAACGTCATCATTATCGACAATAATCGTCGGTGGCTGCTCTAAGCGCCCTTTTACTGCCATGGCGACCTTGGCTAAGAAACCCAACGCAGTAGAGTCCACGTTGGTGGCCTCGCGCAGGTCAATCAGCACGACACGCAACCCCGGTGTCTCAGCGAGACGTTGGGCTTGGGTATCGAGTGTCGCACAAAGTGTCAAACGCACATCGCCACACAGCTTTAAAACAAAAACACCAGAATCGAACGCCGCTTTAATGCGGCCTTCTTCAATCAGCATGACCAAATCCGCTCACCATCATGATTGTTAGATCATCGGGTAAAGCATCGCGTTCCTGGTTAGCATCGAACTCTGCATCCCCTTCTGCAAGGAGAGCATTTGTTTCTGCTAGCCGATCGCGCAACTGCTCAAGCGTGACACTCTCGCTTACTAATTGCTCAAGCTCCTTGAGCCGCGTGTCGAGCGTTTTACCCGGCAAGCATTCCAATACACCGTCTGAGCAAAGCCATAAACGGAAGTCGTTCGGCAATGCACAGCTAAGTGAAGGATACTCCACATCGGGGAAAAGGCCTACCGGCATTCCTTCGCCTTCAAGACGTCTTAGCTCTCCTTCTGCTGCTAAAAGCGGCATGGGAAGCTGAGCGCCGAGCGAATAGTGCAGAGTATGCGCCTCATGGTCAATAACCCCGACAAATAAGGTGGCATGTTTGCCGATATCCGTACCCTGCAATTCCCGGTTCATGGCCTTTAGCCAATCCGGTGGCAGCTTTTCCGGCTGCTGGCCGTCCCACTCACTCAGCCAACGATTACATAAATATTTGAGCAGCACCGTGACAAAGGCCGACGACGCGCCATGTCCCGACACATCGGCAAAATAGAAGGCGCTATATCGCTCGTTATAGCGTTGATAGTCTAAAAAATCACCGGACAGATAGAGCGAAGGCGCAAACACATAGTCGTAATACACCCCGTTGATGATTTTTGGACGCAGTGGCAGCAAACGCCGTTGGATATGGCCGCCACTCTGCTGATCCATACGCAGTAGCGCCAAATGCGTCTCTAGGCTCTCGTTTAACTCCGCGAGACGCTCGTGATCACGCTCACGCTCAAGGGCCAAATCATTCAGCTCGATGGCTTTACGGATCATGCGCCGCAGCAACTCGGCATGGCGCAGAGGGTGGACGATATAATCCACCAGCCCTACGTCAATAGCTTTTATAAGGTCAGCGTCTTGGCGAGATTCACTCACGACCAGCGTCGGCAAACGTCGTGTTAGCTGCGACCACTGCTGGCGCGGTACTGCTCTCGCGTGGGCCACAATCAGCGACGTATCCGCAGGCAAGTGGTCGATGTCTTCAGCGGCAAATACCCACATGTCGTCGCAGGTAATTGCTTCGGCCAGCGCGTCGCGCTCTCGACCCGGCTCGTCGATCACGGCGATCAACTGCTTAGAATGCGCCATCATAAGCCTCAATCGGCGTTATTTTCGCCACCAACGCTGTCTTCACCAGCGTCGCTGTCTTCAAAGTCACTGTCATCAAAGTCGCTATCATCAAAGTCAAAGGTATCGCTGGCAAAGGGGTCATCGCCCAATTCTCCATCGCGCACCTCGAACTGGCGGCTCTGTAAGTAAGCGTCACGAATAAAGCGGTAGCGATCACCGCGAATCAACTCCTCCTGGTCGAGCAACCCCGCTCGGGTGTCAATCAAGTTGAGCGCTGTCAGGCTTATGCGAACAGTATCATCATCTATGTAGGTAACCGGATACGCGGCTATGTCAGCAGGTAAGCCCGTGGTATCACGCAATGTACTGGGACCCAAGAAAGGCAGCACCAAATAGCGTGAATCATCCCAGCCCCATACCGCCAACGTTTGGCCAAAATCCTCTTTATCCGCAGTAATTTCCATCAACGTTGCGTAATCTAACAACCCGCCAATACCCACAGTGGAGTTAATCAGAAAGCGTGAGGTAGCGAGACCTGCGTTAGCGGGCTTACCTTGAAGCACGCTATTAAGCGCGGTGCGTACTTCGCCTAAGTTAGAGAAAAAGTTGCCTACCCCCGTTTCCACCGGATCAGGGGTAATAGTTCGATAGCCTCTTGCCACCGGCTTAAGCGCGTAACGATCCAATACATCGTTGAACGCAAACACTTTGCGGTTAAAACCTTCCCATGGGTCGTCTGGGTTGGTGCTTTCTGCCGTTTGTGTACTGGCACAACCGCCGCTTGCTAATAACGCCACCAGCAATAGCGGCAACCCTTTTGAGCGCCACGTCAGCGTTGACTTATCGTTACTTAAACACTGCCACATGACATTTTCCTTTTTCCGATTCCGCAGCACGCTGACAGAGAGCTACACCCGCCGAATGACGACACTGCCCGCGCTATAGCCTGCTCCAAATGAACAAATCACACCAATATCACCCTGATTGAACTGCTCGCGATGAAGGTGAAACGCGATAATGGAGCCCGCTGAGCTGGTGTTTGCATAGCGATCTAAAATGATCGGTGCCTGGGCTTCAGTTGGGTCATACCCCAACACTTTACGAGCAATTAAATCGTTCATATGTCGGTTAGCTTGGTGCAGCCACATGCGTTTCAGGTCGTTTCCGTTTAACTCCAAGGACGCCAAATGGTCGGTGATCAATTTGGCCACCATTGGGCATACTTCTTTAAATACTCGCCGCCCTTCCTGCACGAACAGCTTATCCAAGACCAGCGGATCACTGTCCGTCACGCGATTTAAAAAACCTGCATTATTGCGAATCGCGTTGGAAAATTTAGTGACCAAACGCGTACCGAGAATTTCATACTGCTCATCAGCAACGGCAACAGCGCTATTTTCTAGTACCACAGCGGTACAAGCATCGCCGAAAATGAAGTGGCTGTCACGGTCTCGAAAATTAAGATGCGCTGAGCAGATCTCAGGGTTGACCACCAGCGCGCGCTTAACGCTACCGGAGGCTATCGCATTTGCCGCTGTTTCCAAAGCAAACGTGGCTGAACTGCAGGCCACATTCATATCAAACCCATAGCCACTTGTTCCCAGTGCTTGCTGCACTTCAACTGCCACGGCAGGATAGGCACGCTCAAGGTTTGAGCAGGCAACAATCACTAGCTCGATATCAGCGGCATCCACTTGAGCGGCGGCCATTGCCTGGCGTGCAGCCTCGACCGCCATCTCACACTGAAGCGAGGGCTCGTCGTTACTCCGCTGTGGCAGTTTAGGCCGCATACGCTGTGGGTCAAGGATACCTGACGCATCGAGTACATAGCGGCTCTGAATCCCAGACGCCTTTTCAATAAACTCGCTGCTTGAGTGTGCCAGCGGCTCGCGTTCTCCCCTCGCAATGGCCTCGGCGTGCTGCTCGTTTTCACCATCTACCCAAGCATTAAATGCCGCCACCAGGGCCGCATTATCAATGGCGTGTTCCGGTGTATAGAGTCCTGTACCGGTAATCACCGCATGTGTCATGCCAATCTCCTTTAAGCGGCGTGCCTATATGGCCGGCCATTAATGGCTAGCGCATACCTGCGACGAACCCATAACGTTACTGTGTGCGTAAAATAGCGCTTTTTCCAGCAACTTTTTAACCACTTGCTAAACGCTGATAATCTCTTGCCAGTGCTTTTCAAGGCGCTTCACCGATACGGGCATACGGGTACCCAACTGCTGCGCAAAGAGTGACACCCTGAGCTCTTGCAGCCACCAGCCAAAAGTCACTAGCGTCGGGTCTTCTACGCTCCCTCGCCGCTCACTTTTTCGACGGGCATCAAAACGGGCCTCTAATGCCTGAACATCCTGCATCATCATTTGATCCCGACCGCGTTCACGAGCGGCTTTTTCAAGCCGCAGTAGCGCCGCCTCGGTGTAGCGTGGATATTCATCCAGCCACTCACCGGCATCGCTTATAAACCCTGGGTAAACCAAACGCTGCATTTGCGCACTAACATCGCTGTACACCAGCGCCAAGGCAAAATTGAGCTTACCTTTTAGCACCTTGCTGACTGCTAAATGCCCTTGCAGCGCGGCTTCCACTTTCACCAACAGTGCTTTTGCCTCTTCAACAAGCTGATTCTGAGTGGCTGTCAGCCGCTGATCAAACTCGCCTTCTGAACGCGGCAGCGGGTGCTGCGCGACGACCTGGGTAAACACCGCTAGCAGCAGGTCTTCAATCAAAGCCTGCTTACTGCCCACTTTGGCAAATAGCAGTGCGCACTTCTCCACACCGGGCAATTGCTTAATTGCTTTAACCTGTTCGGGCAGTTTGGCGATCGCCAGTCGGGCGATGCCCTCCTGGTGTGCGGCTTCAGCTTTTGCCGGGTGATCAAACAGCGCGACTTTGAACTCGCTGGCGCCGGCGCCCCTGGCTTCAGCGATCCTGTTTTCAGCAACCAGTGCAGGATACGCCTCTACGCGAATACCTGCCTGTGTCGTGACACGCGACGCAGGCAGCGGCGCCTTGGGCAGGCCAGCAACGGCAGGCTCAGAACTCACCTGTTCGGCCAGCGCCTGGGCGCCAGCGCTGGCTGCAGCCTCAAAGCGCTGCTCCAGCGCCCGCAGATCACGTCCCTGGCCAAGGGTTTCGCCCGCATGATCCACCACACGAATATTCATGCTCAAATGCGGTTCGAGCAAATCCAAACGCCAGTCGTCAGGATGCACCCGCGTTGATGTACGGCGGCGAATAAATTCCCCTAACGCCTCGGTTAACGGGCGTTGATCGGGCACCAAGGTTTCCAGCGCGGCATCCACCCAGTCGGGGATCGGCACTACCTGGCGACGAATGCTTTTCGGGAGCGACTTCAGCAGCGCAATACACTTTTCGCGCAACAACCCCGGCACCAGCCACTCCAGCGAATGCATCGGCACTTGCGGCAGCATAGCGGCGGGAACGGTCAGAGTGACCCCGTCATCTTCAGCTTCCGGGTCAAAGTGGTAGCTCACCGGATAGGCTACGCCAGCAAGGGTTAAATGATCAGGATACTGCGTCTGGGTAACGTCGTCCGCATCGCGTGCTTTAAGCGAATCAATATCAAAATGCAGCAATTGCGGGTCTTGCTGCTCGGCCTGCTTGCGCCAGTGCTCAAAACCCTTGCCGTTGACAATGTCGGCCGGGATCCGCCGGTCGTAAAAGTCATAGAGCGTGTCTTCATCGACCAGAATATCCCGCCGCCGAGCACGATCCTCCAGGGCTTCGACTTGGTCAATCAGCGCGCGGTTATGGGCAAAGAAAGCCCCTTTGGTGTGAAATTCCCCTTCCACCAGCGCCCGGCGTATAAACAACTCTCGGGACTCCTGGGGCGCGATTGATCCGTAGTGCACCCTACGCCTCGCCACAATCGGCAGTCCAAACAATGTGACCTGCTCAAAAGCCACCACCTGGGCGCGTTTCATCTCCCAATGCGGTTCGCTGTAGCTGCGCTTAACCAAGTGCTGCGCCTGGGGCTCAATCCACTGCGGTTCGATTTTGGCCACGGTGCGGGCAAATAGCTTGGAGGTTTCCACCATCTCAAACGCCATTATCCATTTGGGCGACTTCTTGGCCAACCCAGAACCGGGGTGGATCATAAATTTACGATTGCGAGCGCCGAGATACTCACGGTTCTCCACCAGCGTACCCAAATTGGAGAGTAGCCCTGAAAGCAGCGCCTGGTGAACTTTACCGGAGGTTTTACGTCGTGCCTGCTTAGCCTGCTCTTCGCTCTCCTCTTCATCACGGACAGGAGGCGCGGGCACGTCGATATCCATATCGCGTAGCAGTTGACGCAGTTGGCGGAAGGTATCGTGCCACTCGCGCATGCGCAGGTAGTTGATGTAGTGGTCGCGGCACCAACGGCGCAGTTGATTGCCCGACAGGGCCTCCCGGGCGTTCTCAATGCCGTGCCAGAGGTTCAGCAAGGCGACAAAATCTGAATCAGGATCGTGCCAGCGCTGGTGGGCTTGATCGGCGGCTTGGCGCTTATCCGCTGGTCGGTCACGTGGGTCTTGAATAGCCAGCGCCGAGACCACGATCAGTACATCACGCAGGCTGCCGAATTCAGCGCCCGCCAACACCATGCGCGCTAGGCGTGGGTCAATCGGCAGCCGCGCCAGCTTACGGCCAAGCGGCGAGAGATGCTGTCGCTCATCGACGGCACCCAGCTCGAACAGCAGTCGAAAGCCATCTTTAACAAAGCGGCTATCAGGGGGATCTACAAACGGAAATGCCTCAATATCGCCAAGCTTGAGCCCCAGCATCGAGAGAATCACCGACGCCAGGTTGGTGCGCTGAATTTCAGGGTCGGTAAAACCAGGTCGGGATAAAAAATCCTCTTCACTGTAGAGGCGAATACACACGCCTTCGGCAATCCGGCCACAGCGCCCCTTACGCTGATTGGCGCTGGCTTGGCTTACCGCTTCCACCGGTAGGCGCTGTATTTTGGAGCGGTAGCTATAGCGACTGATACGCACCAGTCCTGGGTCGATCACGTAGCGAATGCCCGGCACCGTTAGCGAGGTTTCCGCGACGTTGGTGGCCAGCACGATACGCCGCCCTCGGTGAGGCGCAAACACGCGATTCTGCTCTTCATTGGAGAGTCGGGCGTAAAGCGGCAGAATCTCTGTACCCTTTAAATCGGCACGGCGCAAAATATCGGCAGTTTCACGAATTTCACGCTCGCCGGGTAAGAACACCAGCACATCCCGGGGGCCATGCAACCAGCCTTTCTCACGCTCAATAGTTTCAATCTCACCCACCGCGTGCAGAATTCCCTCTTGCAGCGTGCGGTCTTCCTCATCCTCGTCGTCACGTATTAGCGGCTGATAGTGCACCTCAACGGGATAAGTACGCCCGGTGACTTCAACGACCGGGGCGGGCGTTGTCGCAGTGCCAAAGTGTTTGGCAAAGCGATCAACGTCAATCGTCGCTGAGGTAATGATGATTTTCAGGTCGGGGCGCTTAGGTAGCAAACGCTTTAAATAGCCGAGCAGAAAATCAATATTCAGGCTACGTTCGTGAGCTTCATCGATAATGATGGTGTCGTAGCGCAGCAGCAGCGGATCGTGCTGGGTCTCGGCCAGCAAGATCCCGTCGGTCATCAATTTAACCAACGTGCTCGGGCTGCTCTGGTCGGTGAAGCGCACCTGATAACCTACTTGTTCACCCAGAGAGACCTGTAGCTCTTCGGCCAAACGCCCTGCAACGCTGCGGGCAGCCAGACGACGCGGCTGGGTGTGACCAATCAAACCACGGCGACCTCGCCCAAGCTCCAGGCACATTTTAGGTAGCTGTGTGGTTTTGCCTGAGCCGGTCTCCCCTGCCACCACCACCACTTGGTGATCGCGTATCGCGTTAACGATATCGTCTTTGCGTTCGACTACCGGTAGCTCGGTCGGATAATTAAACGCGACTTGCTGGGCTTCACGCAGGCTAAGCTGCTGCTGAGAGCGATGGAGTTCACGCTGCACTTCATCCAAACCACGGCTGATGGGCTTGTTGTCGCGCTGACGGCGGTACAAGACCGCCAAGCGGCGCTCCAGCCGCTCTGCATCGCGCAGCATCACACTCCCGGCCGCCTGTTGCAGCGACGCGAGACGTTGGCTATCGGTGGGGGCTGGGGATGTGTCGGTGGTCACGATTGAGTCGGCTTCCATTCACTTGGGCATTTAACAATAGACATTTAACGAGAGATATAAAAAATCAACCCGCTCAATTGAGCGGGTCTTATACAAAGTTCATTAGCACAGGTCATTAGTGTAACGCTTTCAGCAGCTCGACGCCTAACCACTCAGTTAGTAGTAAGTGAACGAGTCCAGGTTTGCACAAGGACGCTATGAACCCATCCATGTCGAAAGACCCTTATTACAACCTGTCCTCATCTACGTACCAAGTGTTTATTAATAACGATCTGATTAGGTTTTTGACGGCTCCTCATCACGCAGCTGGCGGCGGAGCACTTTGCCCACATTGGTTTTGGGCAGCTCATCTCGAAACTCGATGATCTTAGGCACCTTATAACCGGTTAGCTCTTTTTTGCACCAGTCACGCAGCGTTTTCTCGTCAAGCTGGCTATTTCTGCTCACCACAAATAGTTTAATTGCTTCACCAGCATGTTCATCCGGCACCCCCACCGCTGCCGATTCAAGGACATCCGGGTGGGCGGCAACCACATCCTCAACCTCGTTGGGATAAACGTTGAAGCCAGAAACCAGGATCATGTCTTTTTTACGATCGACAATGCGAATATAGCCATCATCCTGCAGCACGGCGATATCACCGGTGTGAAACCAGCCGCTCTCATCTATAGAAATACGAGTTTCCTCTTCGCGCTGCCAATAACCTTTCATCACCTGAGGCCCTTGAACGCACAGCTCGCCAGGCTCGCCCATTGGCACCGCGTTGCCATCCGCATCGACGACTTTTACAACGGTACCTGCTACCGGCTTACCAATGGTGCCCAACTGAATCGCATCGGAGGGATTGAAGCTTACAATAGGTGATGTTTCCGTTAAGCCGTAGCCTTCGGCTATCGGGCAGCCGGTGGTTTGTTCCCAACGCTGCGCGGCCGCTTTGGTAAGCGCCATACCGCCTGAGATTGTCAGCTTCAGCTTAGAAAAATCCAGCTGTTTAAAATCGTCCCGATTACATAGCGCATTAAATAGCGTATTGAGGCCAATGAAAGCGGTGAACGGTAGTCCCTTAAGCTCTTTAACAAAACTATCCAAATCGCGAGGATTGGTGATGAACAAAGAGTGGCTGCCCGTTTCCATCAAAAATAAGCAGTTAACGGTAAATGTGTAGATGTGATAAACCGGCAGGGGCGCAATAATCAGCTCTTCACCATCGTTCAGATGAGGTCCTATGGCTTCGCGTGCCTGCAGCATGTTGGCAATCAGATTACGATGTGTGAGCATCGCCCCTTTTGGCATCCCCGTCGTGCCGCCGGTGTATTGAAGCGCAGCTAAATCGTCGGGACTTCTCTTAACCTCAGTATGCGTTAGCGAGGCACCTTTTTTCAGCGCATCCCGAAAGCCGGTCGCACTGGGTAGCGAATAAGCTGGCACCATTTTTTTAACGTGCTTCACTACGGCATTGATCAACCAGCGCTTGGGTACATCATGTAAATCAGCTAACTGGGTGATCAAAACGTGCTTGATGTCAGTTTTATCGAGCACTTTCTCCAGTTTATCCGCCATATTGGCCAAGATTAAAATGGCCTTAGCGTTGGAGTCTTTGAACTGGTTAGCCATTTCCCGCTCGGTATATAGCGGGTTGGTGTTCACCACTACCAGCCCCGCTCGAAGCGCGCCAAATACCGCCACCGGAAACTGCAGTACATTCGGTAATTGGATAGCAATTCGATCCCCAGGGACGAGGTCGGTTTCGTGCTGCAGCCAAGCAGCAAAGTCTGCTGATAGGCGATCAAGGTCGGCGAAGGTCAACGTTTTCCCCATACAGGAAAATGCAGGCTTGTCCTTAAAACGCTCTACTGCGGTATGAAAAACATCCGTGACTGAATCATATTGATCCAACCCTTCAAGCGCTGGGCCACGTAAAACGGCGGCGTTGGCGTGTTCGCTCATGGGCAATCTCCGCTATCCATGTCGGCGTGCTCACCGACCTTGTTGTTGTCGCTAGGCTTGTCGCAAAGTACAGACGCCCAACAATATACGACCCACGACAGGCTGTAAAACGATCGATTGAAACTTACGTTTCAACTTTAGCTCTAGTGCTCGGTAGGTAAAAATCATGACTCCTACCATTAACGTAAGTCACTCAGCCTAATATGGACACTCTTTATGGGCAGTATCGGGCCTGGATTTCCCCATCCCGCCAAACCAATAGCTCTCCAGGCACCATACGCTTCCACGCTTCATTATGGGTAAGAGGCTCAGTGGCGATAACCGAAACAATATCGTCTGGGGTGGTGTGTTCGGCAAAATTTACCGTCATTTCTGCATCGGAGAGTTCCGCATCGCCAAAAGGCGCACAGCGGGTGATGTGGGCCAGCTTAGTGGCACAAAACGTATATAAATAGCGACCATCGGAAAGCAGCATATTGAATACGCCCAATGCTCTGAGTTGCTCACACAGCTGATGCAAACGTTCCCACAGCACTTCTGGCGTTGCAGGTGGGGAAGGAAAAGTGCGACGTAGTTCACCCATTAGCCAGCAGTAGGCATACTCACTATCCGTACTACCAACGGGAGTGTAGTTTCCTAACGCTAGGCTCTCCCAGCCGCTTAATTGGCCATTATGCGCATAGCACCAGGGCCGCCCCCACATTTCACGGGTGAACGGGTGGGTATTGGCGAGCTTTACGCCACCCACGTTCGCCTGACGAATGTGGCTAATCACCACGTTGGATTTGATGGGATAGTCGCAAATTAGCCGTGCAATAGGCGAATCCACCGAGGGGTGAGGGTCTCGAAAGTCGCGGTAACCGCCCTCTTCATAGAAGGCGATCCCCCATCCATCGCGGTGAGGGCCGGTGCCCCCACCGCGATGCAAAAACCCCGAAAAGCTAAAACATATATCGGTAGGCACATTGGCGCTCATACCAAGCAGTTCACACATATGCTTCACACATGCTTTAACGTCGAATAGTTGGTTAAGAGGATCATTAACCAATCACCGGTTCACGACGACGAGAAGGCGGCTGGTCATCATCATGCTCCTCTTCTTGCGTCACATACTCAGCATCGCTAGCACGACGCCACCACCACAGGGCGACACCGATAAGTGCGCCTAGTGCCATGCCCAGCACCAGCCACATCAACCCGCCTCGCAGCGCTGAACCGTTATTTTCTAAAAAGCCAACCGCCGCCACCATCGCCGCAGGTGCCCAACCGGTATAGAATTCACCCTCTTCTATTAGCGGCAATCGAAAACCAGCGGGCGCCCATATAGCCCCAGCGACTGCCCAGGTCAGCGCTAGGCGAGGCAAGCGAGGCAAAAAAGTGAGCGCAAAATAGACCGCGACAATCACTAACAGCGAAAGCCCGTAATAACTTAACCACAGCAGTGATGTGGAATTTGCAAACAGCATAATACCCCTCATATGGGTGAACTCACCCGACGTTGATTTCCCGTTATGGTACCTATCAATTTATGAAAGCACAGCTAGGCATACAATCAGACTTACCCGCTGCGCGCTATTATCGCGCTAATGACCCGCAATGGCACTGGTTAGAAGAGCGCGACAACACTGAAGTGAGCGACTTTTTAGAAGCTGCCAACCAGCAACAAGCCGATTGGTTTGCCCCGCTAGCCCCACTGGAGGAAGCGTTATACCAGAGTCATCTAGCGCGTCGCGAATTGGCCGTGACTAGCCTTAAGACACCACTTGACCACTTTACGTTCTGGAGCGAGACCGGCGCCAAAGACGACTACCCCTGCTGGTGGCGTTATCCCAACCAACAGCCCGAACAGCTTGAATGTTTCTTCGACGTTAGCGCCCGTGCTGCCGAGCACGATTTTTACGACATGGGCGACATGGCGCTCTCTCCCGATGAGCAGTGGCTAGCATGGACAGAAGACACCCAAGGGGATGAACGTTTTACGTTATGGCTGAAAGCCTTGCCTAACGGCGCACCCTTTCAACTGCTAAGCGATATTGGTGCTGGCCTGTGCTGGGCAGAAGATCAAACGACCGCGACGGCCACCCTGCTATTTACCCGTTTTGATGACACTCAGCGCCCCGATAGCGTATGGCGCATACCGCTACGCCTGGATAATCCCAGCGCCTCACTAGCGCCTAAACTGGTGCTACGCGAGGATGACCCAGAGTTCTGGATTGGCATTGGCAAAACGCGTTCACGGTCTTGGCTACTACTCGAAAGCGGCTCAAAGGACACCAGTGAAATCCATTTGCTGCCAGCGCACGCTCCGGCCGCGGCGCCGCTGTGTATCCAGCCCCGCCAAGCTGGCGTCGAGTACAGTATCGACCATCGCCCGGGCAGCTTTTATCGACTGCATAATCAAACAGGCGCTCACTTTCAGCTTGATTTTCTGCCAGAAAGCCAGCTTGGCCAGCGTCAATTAGGGTGGCTAACCTTAATCGCTCACCGGGAAGGGGCCACGCTTGAAGGCGTTGATGCGTTCTCCTGGGGGCTGATGCTGGGTGAGCGCGATCATGACCAAGCGCAGGTGCGTTTAAGGCGATTAGTGTTTGACGAACAGCATGCCTGCACATTGGATGAGTATCTTGCCCTGCCCGAACAGCCATGTTCGCAACTGCTGGAAGATGCACCGCACTTTGATAGCCAGATATTGCGCTTACGCGAAGAGTCGTTTACCCAGCCGCCCAGCTGGTTCGCGCTTGATCTCGCCAGCGGCGAAAGAACGCTACTCAAACGTGCGCCGGTTTATGGCAATCTTAAGCCTGAACAGCTAATCAGTAAGCGCCTATGGGCCACCAGCCATGACGGCGAGCAGGTACCGGTATCGGTGGTCATGCGCGCCGACCTAGCGGATCAGCCTTTACCCACACTGCTATATGGCTATGGTGCTTATGGCGAGGCGTTAGACCCCTGGTTCTCTATTGCCCGATTAGAGTTGCTTGAGCGAGGTGCGGCCTTTGCCGTGGCCCACGTAAGAGGCGGTGGTGAGCGCGGTGAGCCCTGGTATTTAAATGGGAAGATGGCCCATAAGGAAAACAGCTTCCATGATTTCCTGGCCGCGCGTGAGGCACTGGTTGAGCAAGGCGTTAGTGATTCTCGGCATATCGTGGCCTATGGGGCTAGCGCGGGCGGGCTACTGGTCGGTACCTGCATTAACCGTGCGCCTGACGCTTTTTGTGCGGCCCTGCTTGAAGTGCCCTTCTTGGACGTGCTGCGCACGATGCAGAACCCGGAACTTCCTCTGACGACCGCTGAGTACAGCGAGTGGGGGAACCCCGAAGACCCAGAAGTGGCCGAGCGAATAGCCGCGTACTCCCCTATCGACAATATCAAGTCGCAGGCTTACCCAGCCCTGTGGATTGAAGGCAGTTGGTTTGACACCCGAGTCAGCTACTGGGAGCCAGCCAAGTTTTATGCCCAAGTATCCCTAAAGCAGCAGGGTTCAGCGCCAGTTCTAATGCGTACTGACATGAGCAGCGGACACGGTGGCGCATCGGGGCGTTTCAAAGCCTGGCGTGATACGGCGCGGCAAGATGCGTTTATTCTTTGGGCGTTGGGCCTTAACGCTCAACCATCTCCAGCTCCTGCATAAAGAGCATAAAGGCCTGCTGTGCCCCCGCCAAAACAGCAGGCCAGGTAGGGGGCGGGCAGTGATACTCAGCGAAACGCCAAAAGTCGGCCCACTGCGCCTCCCCTAAAGGGTGAGTCGTAAAAAAACGCAGTGGCACCTGATCTCCCATCACGCGCTTAACGTGTCGGGCAATCATGGCACCACCCAAACGCGACCCTTCCAGCACATAGAGCATGCCTACGATGCTCGCCATACTCTTAGGTAGCGAAGCGCAATGGGTTGCGCTCACATGCTGGCCTAGTTGATCCATATCCGCCTTCAACAGCGCTGCTCGTTGAATGAGGGGGTAATGAGCACCGTGAGCGGTTAAGCCAATGCTCAACGCCTCTTCTAAGCTGGCTATCGGCACATAAAGGGCACTTAACGCAGTGGCATATTCTGGCAGGGTTAACTCCCGCTTAAGCAGCGGTCTCAACGCGGGGTGCTGATCTACTCGACTATGGTCTGCCCGTGTTTCTCGCTTCAACCATTCGCTAAGGGTTGGATTACTCATTCGTAGTCCAGCTAAATGAATTTGCCTGTTGAAGTAAGGCACGAAGTTTCAGTAGGTAGATACGAGTACTTGAAAACCAGGGCCTGCTGTGACCCACACGCTGCTCCACCCAGGCTTCAAATGATCGTCTCGGGGCAATTGCACTGTTGCCATCACGATAGTCGACTGGTTTATCTGGATTACCGCCCCAGGTGACTTCATAGAGGTGTTCCAGCCGGCAAAGGTAGAGGTTAACGTTGTGATACTGATCCAGGGGCAAATCACTGACCACGGCAACGCCCGCAATCTCACTCAATGGCATATCAGCACAATCGCGTTGCAGATTATCGCTTATCCATACGGACGACGTTTCAAACCTGACCGCCTCGGCGACTACGTTGACAGCGTGCGCCGATAGCACTGTTCCTCTTTGATGGTACTCACTTCCCACCTGCAAAATAACGCCATCAACACTAAACGTCTCCATTAGCCAGCGACTTAGTTCGGGCCAAGCGCTCTCTAGCTCACCATGGCGCATCAACACTGCCTTGGCTTGGTCAAACTGGCGCTGCAATCCATCGAATATCTGTAACCGTCGGCGTGCTTTATAGTCTCGCAAACGTAAATTAAAGGCTTCTGAAAGCGCACTCATGGCCTGTAACTGGCTAACCGTTAACTGTTTTGGCACCGCATTGTGACACGAGATAAGCGCATCAAGCTCACCGGCCTGGGTAATGGGGAGAGAAATAGCCGACCCAACGCCCATATTGGCCATATACTCTCGATGAACAGGCGATACACTGCGTAGATCAGCCCAGGTAAGATTGGGATTTGATGACTGGCCACGACCTACAATGGCCGTAGGTTCAGCGCTGGCGTGGGGAATAGAGCGCCAGGGGTTTTGTAAGTAGAGCTGACGTGCCACCTGCGGAATATCGCTGGCCGGGAAACGCAGGCCTAAATAGCTGCCCGTCACCTCCGGCTGGCGGGCTTCCGCCGTTACTTCACCGTCACCTTCCGGCATAAAGCGGTAATAGTGCACCCTATCGAATCCGCTTAGCGCCAGCAGGGCCACTAATAGCTGTTGGCACTGTTTTTCCAGCGCATGGCGGTCTTCAGGTACAGGAAAAGCCTCACCCCCTATTGGCATAGGTTCAGCATAAGCATCCACTGGGTAAAGCTCATAGATCAGCTGCTCGCCGTTATGACTAATGACCACATCAAACTCTTGCTGCCCAATATTCCCTTGACCAATATAGCGCTCCCCCTGGTTAAGGGGTGGGGCATTATTGTGAACCTCCTCTAGAAAATCGGGCAGCGGCTGATCTAGTAGCTGCTCTATACGCGTATCCAAAGCAAGTAAACTAACCAAATTAGCCGATACATGGCTGACAAGTCCTTGAAGATCACTCACCACCAGCGCCCCATGGGGCTGAATAGCGCCGGAAAGATGCAGCTGCTCTTGCTCACACCCCTCAATAAATCTGTCTTGCATTGCCACGTTAGGAATTCCTTTCCTTATCATCGTTGCTTGAAGGCAAAGCATAGGCCGCTACTAACACGGTAAACTCAGCCAGCGGTAGGGGTCTTGATAATAAATACCCTTGAACGTAATCACAGCCATTAGCGGTCAACCAACTCAGTTGGGACTGAGTTTCCACGCCCTCACCCACCGTGCGGATATTAAGCGCTTTGGCCATGCCTAAAATAGCCAGCGCAATCGCCTGGTCACTCTCATCAGCGCTGCCTAGGCCGTCAACAAAGCTTTTGTCTATTTTCAACTCTGCCAACGGTAGCCGTTTTAGGTACGCCAGAGAGGAGTAGCCGGTGCCAAAATCATCGACCGCCAGCTTAATACCGGCTTCACGCAGCTTTTCAATATTGCCTAATGCCGCACTTGAGCGATCAACAAGCGTACTTTCGGTGATTTCCACCTGGATAAGCTCGTGGGGAACACGGTTCTGCTTTAAACAGGTAAACAAGTGGGAGATGAATCGCTCCTCCTGAAAGCTGCGGGCGGAGACATTCATGGCCACTGGCGGCGGGCGAAGGCCATCAGCAAGCCATTGCGCCAACTGATTAACCAACAGCAGTGCGACATGCCGATCCAGCTCTAAGATCAAGCCTGTGGCTTCCGCGACAGGGATAAAATCGGCAGGACTTACCTCGCCCAGAGCAGGGTCGTTCCAGCGTAGTAGCGCCTCGGCCCCCACAAGCTGGTTAGGGGACGCACTAGTAAATTTAGGTTGATAAACCAAGTGCAAACGACCTTGTTCCATACCTTCACGCAGGGCATGCTCAATGGCAACGTCACGCATTAAGCGCTCTTGCAGCTCAGGTTTGAACAGTTCAAAACGATCGCGGCCATTCTCTTTGGCACGGTACATCGCCGTATCGGCAGCTTTGGTTAGACCTGCCACATCTTCACCGTCATCGGGGCAAAAAGCCAGACCAATGCTTGAGGTGACAAATAGCGAGTGACGGCGAACTTCAAAGGGTTTGGCAAGCGACTCAACAATCCGCTTGGCCACCTGCTCGGCACCTTCAATCGTGGTTTCCGTGACGATAATGGTAAATTCATCGCCCCCCAACCGAGCCACGGTGTCCATATCTCTCACCAGTTCACGCAGTCTGGCAGCTACTTGAATCAGCAGCTCATCGCCAACGTCATGACCCAGAGTGTCGTTAATGCTTTTAAAGTTATCCAGGTCTAGAAACATCAATGCGCTGATTTGGTTATTGCGTCGGGAGTGGGCAATGGCCACCTGAAGACGGTCTTGAAACAAGGTTCGATTGGGGAGCCCTGTCAAAGCATCGTGCGTGGCCAGGTACTCAGCGTGCTGCTGAGACTCTTTAATATGAGTGATATCCGAAAATACCGCTACATAGAGCATCTCTTCATGGCTATCCGGCTCAATACTGTTAAGCGTCAACCACTGTGAGAAAAGCGTGCCATCTTGCCGACGGTTCCAAACCTCTCCTTGCCAAAAACCATGCTGTTGAACCAGCTCCCATAATATGTGGCAGGAATCAGAAGGCTCAGCATCCACTCCATTTTCTTGTTCACTGTATAGAACCGGAAGCGCCGGCGTACCCAACACCTGGTGGGCGGAAAATCCAGTAATCCGCGAGAAGGCAGCATTTACTGACTGCACATTACCCAAGGCATTGATGACAACAATGGCCTCACCCGCCTGCTCGTATACTTTGGCGGCTACCTGCATTTCCCGCTCGGCCTGCTTGCGTGACGTAATATCTTCAGCTTCTGTCAGGATCAGATGGGGGTGGCCTTGCTCATCGCGCAACACCTGGTGAACCGTCGAGAAAATGCGTACTCCCCCTTCAGGCGCGGTCAACACGTGCTCCGCTTTTACCATACGTTGATAGCGCAGCGCCTCAAGGTCACATGTCCACAAGGAGCTAGCATAAGGTTCCGGAAATAGTTCAAAGGGGGTATGGCCTACAAGCTCATTTTGGGAGAAACCAAACGTATTTAAAAACTGGGGATTGGCAAAAGTGTAGTGGCCATTGAGATCCTTGAGCGCCATCATCACCGTGCTATTTTCCATAAGTGCATGCAACTGCGCCTGAGATTGGCGTAACTTGGCCTGCACATGGCTCAGGTCGGTGATGTCCATCAGCGTCACTATCAGCAGCTCTACTTTGCCCTCGCGACTAACGCCGGGGGTCAGCACTCGTTGCAGCAACCGCCCTTCAACGTCAACCACGGCCTCTTCCGGCACCCCGCTGGCCATAACACTGACAAGCTGCTCTTCCAAGTTATTGATCGCAGAAGGTAGATTTAATCCCGCCACATGCCGCTGAAGGACGGTGGGTCGGAAATTAAAATAGCGCGCCGCAGGTGCGTTGTAACGCTTCAGACAGTGGTCGGTATCAAACACCAGCAGCGGAAAATCAAGCGCATCGTAGAGGTAGGTGTACTCTTCGTTAAGCTTCGTCAGCTCACTGGTTTTAACATTTAGCTCTTCATTAAGGCTTATCAACTCTTCGTTAGTGGCTTGAAGCTCTTCATTGGAGGCCTCCATCTCTTCATTAGCGGCTTGAAGCTCCTCATTGGACGCCTGCGCCTCTTCATTAAGCGACTGCATCTCTTCATTGGCCGTGGCCAGCTCTTCAATCAGCGCTTGGAGATGCTCCCGGGTAGCCACCAGTTCATCTTCTAAGCTGTTACCTTTGTCCAGCGGCAGTGGCTCCATCAACCGACCTAATGAAGCATCGGTCACCGGAACAGTGTCGATAGTTTGATTCGGTGTCAGAATCACCAGAAGACGGCGGTCGTCATCGCTCTCTGAGAGCGACCGCACGCTGAGCTGCCACCAGCGTTCTTCAAAGCGCCGACGGCGCCCTAACTGAGGCTCTCGCAGCTTCTGAAATTGATGCAACATCGCCATCAGCTCACCGCGAAAAACCGGACTAATCACATCGCTGATACCCACTTGCGTACGACCAGCGGGAAAATGTAAAAATTTGCCGACCTCACCCGCAGTATGTAAGACGCTTCCCTGGGTATCGCAAAGGGCGACGGTCGCTTCCATGTGGGAAACCAGCGCATCTAACAGTTGTTGCATATCGCGATCACGCCGACGTGAAGGCTGGCTTTCAACGGCCCCTTGCGATGAGCGCACGGCTACTTCGCGACTTTCTCCCAGTTTACGAAACAGGCGCTCACGTCTATTAAGCGGCGTAAATAAGCTTTCGGTTTGGGCGATGCTTTCCGAACGTCCGAGAAAAAGCACGCCTCTCGCTCTTAAGCCAAAATGGAAGCGCTGCAGCACCCGCGCCTGTAATTCATTATTAAAATAGATCAATACATTACGGCAAGAAACCAAGTTCAAACGCAAAAATGGCGGGTCGTCGACCAAATTATGCTTGGCAAACACCACCATATCGCGCAGTTCTTTATTGACCTCGTAAGTATGCTCGTCAGCAGTGAAATAACGCTCCACCCACTCGGACGGCAACGCCTCAAGGGCAGCCGCTATATAGCGCCCACGTCGAGCGATTTCCAAAGCATCTTCATCGATATCGGTAGCAAAAATCTGCACTACCCGGCTGAACTCGCCATGCCGCCGTCTGGCTTCGGCAATCATTAGCGCAATGGAGTAAGCCTCCTCCCCCGTCGCACAACCCGCCACCCAAACCCGAATAGGCTCGCGACCAGCCTCTTGGATAAGGCTATTCACCGCCCCATCCAAAGCATCAAACGCGGGTCTGTCGCGTACAAATGCCGTCACCGAAATTAAAATATCGCGACCTAACTGTTCTAACTCCGCATGACTTGACTCCACTAACGCTAAATACTGGTGCATATCCGCCACATTAGTGGCAATCAGGCGTCGCCTTATTCGTCGGCTTAACGTGCCTTTTTTATAGCCGGAAAAATCTAACTGTCGGTGCTCTTTTAATAACGCTAATAAGCGTTCCGGCACGTAGGCCTGGTTATCCTCAAGACTTGAACGCTCAAGCCGAGAAAGATCCGCCAAACGTGCCCCCATCGCCTCTACATCCAATATATAATCAATGACGCCAGCATCTAGCGCCGATTGGGGCATGCCATTGTATTTAGCACTCGCGGGCGTTTGCACCATAGTGATACCACCGGCCGCCATAATAGCGCGTAAACCCGCCGTGCCATCGGAGCCTGTGCCCGATAGTACGATACCCACTGCAGCCTCATGGGCATCCGCCGCTAGCGAGATAAAAAACTCGTTCACCGATGGCTTTGGTCCCACATGGGGTTTTATGGGGGTAGTATAAAAAATCCCCTCTTTGATCAAAGCATTGTTATTCGCTGGCACCACATAGATAACCCCAGCTTCTGGGGTTTGATTGTTTTCAAAGCGC
The DNA here is from genome assembly GCF_059448525.1 of Vreelandella sp. ssv. Classification (NCBI taxonomy): domain Bacteria; kingdom Pseudomonadati; phylum Pseudomonadota; class Gammaproteobacteria; order Oceanospirillales; family Halomonadaceae; genus Vreelandella; species Vreelandella sp. ssv. The sequence goes on from NZ_CM182545.1 coordinate 2,596,531, forward strand.
TGCACTCGTAAACGGGTCTCACGACTTAAAATGTCGACCAGCATACTTTTATGCGTTGGTGATACATGCTGTAACACGACATACGCTAGGGGTAGACCCGGATCAAGCGGCTTAATCAATTTTGAAATGGCTTCTAAACCGCCAGCAGAGGCGCCGATACCCACCACAAGGGGAGAGATTGGAGGGAAGCTGGCAGCAGTCATGATCGTCCTTTACTTATGGGTAACAGTCACCATTCAGTTTACACACCTTATTGCGCAAAGCGACATTTCAAGGTCTGGAAACAGCCCAATAAGCGCCTGTTTTATAATGCAGATTATATTCGAACCTGCTACTGCATTTGACAACGACTTCAGAATCCATACGCACCTAATCCTGCTTAAGATTTAAGTCAAACTCTACTTATGAAATAGCAATTTCCCGATCGTATTTGGCATGGTGCACCTCGCCTCAAATACAACTAAAAACGATGCAATGATTATATTCGCGATCACTTTCGTACATATTATTCAGAAAAAACATCTACTTCTTTATGCTTAGAAAACCGCTAAGCTCTTACCTTAACGAATCAAAAAAATCCTATTATTTCATTTGATTAGATAAAAAACTGGAACGAATACTGACATATCTTACTTTTACGTTGATGATATGGGCTGGTGACCGGTTGGTTTCTAAAGGTAGTTTATGTATCAAAGACCCTGAGTGCCTGAAACCGAGATGCGAATAACTACTAATGGAAGTCAATAATCGCGAGCTTGCTCTTCAAGCAGGCCTTCTTATGCTGCTGGTCACGACCGTCGTCATTGGCACGGGTAGCTTCCTGCTAGGTTTTTTCCCTAGCATGCACCAGCCGAAATCTCTCGCCCTGATTCCCGACAGTGCGCTGGTTATTTTACTTTGCGGGGTAGGCCTTAGTGCAGTAATGGCAAACTGCCCGCGCTGGCGTAAAGCGACAGCATTAGCACTCGCGACGATTGCCTTTTATACCTTACTGCACAACGCTCTCGACGCCTCTTCTTACGCAATTTCTTTATTAAGTGGACACTCCCGCCTCCCCAGCCAAGCCACTCCTATACTTATCATGGCTGCCTTTTGTCTGTGGGTCGGTGCACAAGGGGACTGGCAACGGCGCATTTGGCAGCTTGGCGGGCTGTTTTTATGGGTCATTGGCTTCATTACCTTGGCGGTTAACTTTGGCTGGCCGGTACCTGCATGGCTACCGCGAGCAAGTGCGCTAATACCCGGCTTGCTCTGCTTCTTGTTTGGTATCGCAATGCTGATGGTGAGTCGACGTATTCCTCATTTGAGAACGTCGTTAAGCAGCGCCGCCGTTTTCGCCGGTATTCTGGGCGTTAGCTTGAGCATAAGTGGTTGGTTTCTTGTCAGTTGGAACCAGCACCAGGAAATGCGCCAAAGCGCTCAGCAAAACCTGGAGAGTATTGCGGTCAATATCGATCAAACGCTGATGTCACGGGCGATTGTCCTTGAACGCCTGGCAGAGCGCTGGCGCCAAGTCTTCGAGGATTCGGCCTCACGTAGTCGGGAAGTGGAGCGCTACTGGACCGACTACCCGAGCATCTTAGCCATTGCGTACTTTAATCCTGGTACCAATGATATATGGCGTCGCGCCCGCCATGACAACGCCCTTCTCTGGCTTGATGCCCAGCTTACGACGTTAGCAACACTGACCTGGCTCAATCAGCAACAAAATCCCACACAGTGGTCGTTTCCTGATCACGAGCGGCCCACGCTGGTGTTACTCTCCATTCAGCCACCCAGCCACGCTTATCAGTTAGTCGTCGTTCTCGACATAGCGCTGCTCATGGAGCAGGAAACCAGCGTAGCCCATGGTGATTATGCGTTGCATTTTCTTCACTCTAATGGCCACTTGTTGAACGACGGCGACGGCCTTTTACCTACGACATCTGTCATGCCACCGGCAGACGCACTGGCGGAACATACGACGATACTGGCAGGCGGAACCGTGGTTAACCTAGCGCTCACTGAACAAACTAATCAGCCACCAATACTCGCCAATTTTATTGCCGCGGGGGGCGGGCTGTCAGGGCTATTACTTACTTACCAATTGGTTTTCAGCCTTGCGCTGATATCAGCCCGTGCCCAGCGCTCTAATGAGCTTTCTAAAGCGAAAGAGACTCTACAGGACAGCGAACAGCGGTTTCGATCACTGTTTACGCAAAACCCTGAAGCGGTGTTTTCGCTTGATCTCAGCGGCAGATACCTGAGCGTGAATCGATCAGTTCTCACTCTGCTGGAAATTAGCGAAGCACAGATTATTGGCAGTCACTGGACGGATATTGTTGCTCCCAAACACCACGCCATGGTCGATGCTGCTTTCCAACAAGCGCTCAAGGGCGCTGCACAACGCTTTGATTTGGAAGTCATCAGCCAACAAGGCAGTGCTCGCCAGTTGGATGTCTCTTTTTTACCGACCGTCGTAAACGATCACGTCGTTGGCGTCTACGGCATTGCCAAAGAGATGACCGCGCTGCGGCAAAAAGAATCTCAACTGCGCATCTATCAGCGCAGCATTGAAGCCAGCAGTAACGGTATTTTAATTTGCGAGGCTCAACAGCCTGACTACCCTATTTTGTACGTCAACCCAGCCTTTGTAGCCATCACTGGCTATACGCTTGAAGAAGCCAAAGGACACAACTGCCGGTTCCTACAGGGCGAAGACACCGACCCAAAACAAATTGCGGAAATACACCATGCCCTTGAGCAACAGCACGATATTATCCTAACGCTTCGCAATTATCGTAAAAATGGCCAAGCGTTCTGGAACAATTTATTTTTATCGCCTGTGCGCGCCCATAGCGGTCAAGTAACCCATTTTGTGGGGAGTATTAATGATATCTCTGAGCGCCGCGATCACGAAAATGCGCTCGCGTTTCACGCCACTCACGATGCATTGACGGGCCTGGGTAACCGCGCGCTGTTTGAAGACCATTTGCGACACGACGTAGAGCTTGCCCGACGCCATCATCAGCAATTAGCCGTTCTGTTTATCGATCTGGATGAATTTAAACCGATTAACGATACGTTAGGCCATGGTATTGGCGACCAGGTGCTTATTAACGTCGCCCGCCGGCTTGAACTGGCCATAAGGCCTTCCGATACATTATGCCGCTTCGGGGGAGATGAATTTGTATTACTACTGCCAGATCTTGATAGTCCCATTCAAGCCGAGGAAATTGCCGAGCGACTGCTGGAAGCATTGGCGTTGCCCTATCGCATTGGCCGCCATGAGCTCTATCTGTCAGCAAGTATAGGCATTGCCCTTAACGACAATCAGTTGGCGCAACCGGAAGAGCTACTGCAACACGCCGATATGGCAATGTATAAAGCCAAACAGCAGGGCCGTAACACACTGCAAACGTTCACTCAGGATATTAACCAAAAACTAACCCAGCGAGTGACGCTTAGGAATGATTTACAGGAAGCGATACTGAATGAGCAGTTTGAGCTGCATTATCAACCGCTATTAACGCGTGAAGGCCAAGTTCAGGGCTTTGAAGCCCTGGTACGCTGGAATCATCCCAGTAAAGGCGCTATATCACCGGAGCTATTTATCCCCATTGCTGAAGAGACAGGGCAAATTATTGCCCTAAGTCAATGGGTAATGGAACGCGCTGCCCGTGACTTTCTGACTTTGCAGCCACAACTTCCCCGTTACTGCCGTATATCGGTCAACCTTTCTCCGATGCAGTTTCATCGGCCAAGCTTTTTAACATCACTTACCGCCACACTTAACGCTACCGGCCTCAGCCCAACATCACTAGAGCTAGAGCTGACTGAAGGTATACTGATGAACGATACCGACACAGCGATTGATACTCTTCATGCGCTGAGCGAGATGGGTATTAGTATTGCCATTGACGATTTTGGCACCGGCTTTTCAAGCCTTAGCTACCTGCGCCATTTACCGGTTGATAAGGTGAAAATTGACCGCAGCTTCATCAACAATATTGCCAATAACAGCAAGGATGCCGCTATTGTTCAGGGCATTATTGCGCTTGCTCATCACCTGGAACTGGCGGTGGTTGCTGAAGGAGTGGAAACACTGCAGCAGCAACAGTTATTGGCGGCATTAAACTGTGATGTATTTCAAGGCTACCTATTTGCTCGACCGATGCCCTTTGAGGCTTTACAGGACTGGCTGAAAGACCACTCACGGGGTAATTAGCGCCATTACTCGACTCAGCTCTTTGAGCAAACTTTTCAGTGGGTGCTTAAGCATATTGGATTCGCATCTACTATTTGTGAAAATATTTTCCACAAACTATTCACTCGCCCTTGGTTCTGCGTCATACTAAACCTTAGTCGCATACACCAATGTCTAAGCGCGATTTATACGCCCAATGCTTATGACAGTTCTCAAGGAGTCAGTTGAAACCATGAAATACCAAGATCACTTCCCGACAATTTGGGACGCACCTCAGAAGACTAGCGCTAAATCCGCTAACCAAGCGCCAGCTAAACAGGTGCTTTCACCGGTTAAAGAAGCGTTTTTGTCTATTTGGGATACCCCTAAGCGTCAGCCCAGCGCTTAAAGCGTCAGGAATTACATTGGTAGTACGGCAATGATATGTGACTCAAGTTGCTGCTCAGGCACATCATCTTGGGACACCGCAAAGCTTCGCACACTGACACCTTTACGGTGTACCCGTTCGGCGTCATTGCTTAGCAGAGGATGCCAGCCCGCCAGCTTGCGGCCTTCTGCCACTCGCCGATAGCCACAGCTTTGTGGTAACCAGGTGAACTCTTTGACCAAGGCGGGGGTAAGCTGGGTGCAGTCGGGAACCGTTTCAAAACGGTTCGCATAATCGCTACACTGGCAGCTGTGGATATCCAGCAGGCGGCAAGCCACGTTCAGCACTGCCAGCTCCTGGGTATCCTCGTCATGCAACTTTAGCAGGCAACACTGCCCACAGCCGTCGCATAGCGCTTCCCACTCCTGGGGCGTCAACTCTTCTAGGGTATAGCGCTCCCAAAAACGCTCGCGCATCGCGGTTTCCATCGGTTTCTCCTCCACTACCACACAGAAACATGTCCTATGGTGGTGTATCAGTGTGGCTTAATTCTGCCAATAGCGCTGGCCATAAAGCCTGAAAATCACCCTCTAGCGCTTGGTAATCACCGCGCAGCCAGGGCACCAGAGCGGCAAGCTGATTGGGGCCAGATAATCGCCGCCCGATTCCCTCAACGGCGCGACAGGTGAACGCAAAATCAGCGTAGCCTCTTAACCAGTCGTGCTCGACGAGTGATGGCACCATACCCGCCAGCCGATTCGGCGCAGAGCGCGCTAAGAGCAGTCGATAGCAGCGCTTTACAATCACTTCTTGGTCGACCTGCCCCGCCGTATCCCGGGCCAGAAAATGGTCCCACACCATGTCGAGCGCAATGCCCGCGTAGCGGCGCTGAGCAGGCGGTGCACGACGGCGCGCACTCACAACATTGGGATGACTATCCACCCAGGCGTCCACACAGCGGTGATGGCGAATGCCTAACGCAATGGCCGCAGGCCAATCACTTAAGTCGCTCCCCTTAACCCCATCTGCAATTAAATTGCCGTAGAGAAAATCATCGCTCCCCGCTCTGACGAGCCACGCATGGGCAAGAAAATTCATGTAAAGCTAACGCTACTCATCGTCAGAACGCGCATTAGGATGCGCGGCAACGTGGGCGCGATGCACGTCGAGCAAGTAGGCCTCTTTAGGCGGCGGCATCTGTAAATAAAACCCTTTATCGTTAATCCCTTCGACCACATCAGCCGCGTTAACGCGCGACAGTTTTTTATCGGCCGTTAGAAGCATGGTGAAAACCGGCAGCGGCTTACCAAACGTTTCGAGCAGTGGCTCAGGAACGTTTGCCAACCCTTGACGCTTATCAACGTATAAATACATCTCATCTTTACGCGAGCTTTTGAAAACTTCGCAAATCAATTTGTCGCTCATGATGGTCGCTCCTCAAGAGCCTCAGCCAGCGCAGCATTCAAATACTCGCCACGCCAACCTGTCGGCCAAGTGAAAGGCTCCCCCGCCAAGTCCTGCATCACCAGTGCTTCAATATCGCGGCGACGCAACAGCATTTCCGGTGCTACCCCTAAGTCGCTGGCTTTAGCCGTCACCGCTTTTTTGAGTGCCTTAAAACGTGATTTAAAGGCCGGGTGCATGGGGTCTGGCCAGCGCGTTGGCAGTGACGCTTCATCGCAATGCTGCGCCTGTTTCACCATTGCCAAGAGTGCATCGCCCTCTTTTTTGACCAGCATTGGCTTAACACCTTCCACTTCAGCGAGTTCGAAGCGGTTGCTGGGCATCTTTTCGGCGATGGCGAACAGTAATTTATCGCTAATTAGCCAGTTACGCGGTAAATCACGACGGCGTGTTTCGCCTTCACGCCATGTGGTCATCAGCCGATACGCTTCCATTTGACGAGGCATCAAGCGCCATAATTGGCGTTGACGGGTATACCACTGTTGATCGTTATCAACGCTGCGCCCGGCCTGTTCAATCAAACTGGCGCACTCAGCGTCTACCCACTCGCGCCGTCCCAGCATGGCGAGCTTTTCTGCCTGAAGCGTCCAAACTTTCAATAAATAGATAACATCCAGCGCGGCGTAATGGCACTGTGCAGGCGTTAGCGGTCGTACTAGCCAGTTTGAGCGTGTTTCCTCTTTAGGCAAGGTCTCGCCCATCCAAAGTTCGACCAGTTTTTGATATCCCATCCCCGGGTTGTCGCCTATAAAACCTTGCACCACCTGGGTATCGATTAACGGCACTGGCAACACTCCCGCCCAGTGTTGGAAGACTTCCAGGTCTTCGCTACAGGCGTGAAGTAGCTTGATCGCACTATTTTGCAGCAGAGCACGGAATTTATCGGTACAGGGGACGGCTACCGGATCAATCAGATAAGCCTCTTCTCCTGCGGTGAATTGAATCAACGCAGGTACTGGAAAGAACGTGTTCTCTCGAAAAAACTCGGTATCCAGAGCAATTACGGAAGCATCGGCTACTTGCTCGCACGCGGCATCGAGCGCCTCTGAAGTATCAAGCCATTGAAAAGAAGGGGTAAGAGAGGACAAAAGTATTCTTCCAGGTTGGCGCAAACGCTAAAGCGTTTGCGTTTTAGGTAGGCTTATTCGCTGGCAAAAGGCAGACGACCGTTAAACGCACGGCTCAAAGTGCCGCCATCAACGTACTCCAGCTCTCCACCCATGGGCACACCATAGGCAAGCCGCGAGAGTTTGACGCCGTGTTCGGATAGCAACGAAGCAATATAGTGGGCAGTCGCTTCACCCTCGATGGTAGGGTTCGTCGCCAATACCACCTCTTCAATGAGCCCCTCTGCAACTCGCGCTTCCAGCAAGTCTAAACCAATCGACTCAGGCCCCACGCCATCTAGCGGCGAAAGGTGCCCATGGAGCACAAAGTAGCGTCCTTTAAAGCCACCGGCTTCTTCAATCGCCAGTTGGTCGGCAGGCGACTCAACGACACAAAGCAGAGCATCATCGCGGCGAGGGCTCTCACACAGCATACAAATGTCGGCTTCAGTGAGCGTTCGACAACGTTGACAGTAGCCGACCTCTTCAATCGCCTGTTGGATAACCGCAGCAAGTCGCTGTCCACCTGGGCGTTCCCGCTCAAGTAGGTGCATCGCCATGCGCTGAGCCGTTTTAGGCCCAACGCCTGGCAGTACGCGAAAAGCATCCATTAACTGCTCAACGAGAGGAGAAAAACGCATTGCTTAGAATGGCATCTTAAAGCCGGGAGGAAGGTTCAGGCCAGCCGTCGCTTCTTCCATTTTTTCTTTAGAGTTAACTTCCAATTTGCGTACCGCATCGTTGACCGCCGCAGCTAACAAATCTTCCAATAGCTCTTTGTCTTCTTCCATAACGCTGGGGTCAATAGACACGTTTGACACGTCATGGCGACCGTTCATAGTGACTTTGACCATACCCGCACCAGCCTCGCCCTGAACTTCAGCTTTGGCGACTTCTTCCTGGACGCGCTGCATTTTTTCCTGCATCTCTTGGGCTTGTTTCATCAAGTTGCCCATTCCACCTTTAAGCATGATCCGATCTCCAACGTGGTTAAAAGGATGTCTATGTCTATATCTGCATTACGACTATATAAAAACGAGCTTAGCGCATTTCATCGGATGGTTTAACGCTGGATTCTATCAGCTTTGCACCAAACGCCTGCTGTAACTTCTGTACATGGGGGTCGTGATTGAGCAGATCAACTGCACTAGCGTGACGCTCTTGATTTAGACGATTCTCTCGCTGGCGAGGAGTCTCTAAACTGTTGGACAATTCAGCCACGTAAAATGCTATTCGCCGCGGCATGCCCTGCTCTTTCAGCGCCCGTTCAATTCGCGTTTGATGAATTTCCGCCTGCATTGCCTCTTGACTGGGGTCTAGGCGAAGCGTCAACAAAGTACCGTCGTCACTCTCTACCAAACAGTTGCCCGCCAAATTGCGGGTTAAGCCACCAAGGCCCAGAGAGTCAAAGCACTGCAACCACTGTGCATTATCCAATTCACCTGACTGAATAGCTGGCAGACTCTCTGCATGGGGTGCTGCCTGAGGTGTTGGCTCTGTTGCCGTAGAGGGCTCTATCGCCTGAGGCTGCAAAGTGGTCTGGGGCTCATTAGCAGGTTCTGACTCAGAACGTGGCTGGGAAGCAGCCGCCTCTGATACCTCTGTTTCAGCCTCAACCGCCCAAGGCGGTGGCTCCTGAAGTGGCGGCGCTTCTTCAGCGAAAGGGACTGTTGATGACACCTCGGCCTCGGCGTGAGGCTCCGCCGACTGCGCTAAAGCATCTTGATCGGCCACATGGTGGTCGTGATCGCTTTGCGCAGATGGCTGCTCAGGATTTGTTTCAACCTCAGGCGCACTCTGAACGCCTGCCATGGGCTGGGCTTCTGGCGTTGTTACAGGTTGTGGCGTGGGCTCGGGCGCTGTGGGAGCCATAGCCGCTCCTGGCGCTTGAGCACTCGCTTCCGTCGCTACCGCCTGGGCAGGCTCAGGACGCAGCGGAAGAGGTGTACGCGACGGCTTCGGCACGCCCTGAGGGCGAAACGCCAACATACGCAGCAGCGTCATTTCTAACGCGCTGCGCAGATCCGGCGCGTGCACCATGTCTCCGCGCCCTTGAATACCAATCTGGTAATAGAGCTGAATATCTTCAGCGGTAAAACGGCTGGCTAACTGCAGGATGACGTCACGGTCACCATGACTGTTATCAACCGCATCTGGCACCATCTGCGCCACCGCTAAGCGGTGCAACATGCTTGAAAGCTCATCCAACACGGCGGCAAAGTCTGGGCCTTGCTCGGCTAATTCAGCCACTTCGGCCAGCAGGCGTTGGACATCTACATCAGCCAAAGCTTCTGCCAGAGCAAGAATATGGCGATGATCCAAGGTGCCCAGCATGGCAGCCACATCCGCGTGACGCACCGCTCCCTGGCCAAACGCAATGGCTTGGTCAGTAAGACTCATGGCATCGCGCATAGACCCTTCTGCAGCTTTACCCAACAGCCACAGGGCGCTTTCATCGAATGCTACACCCTCTTCCCCTAACACATAGGTGAGGTGCTCGACCACGCGCTCGGGTGGCATATGCTTGAGGGTAAATTGAAGGCAGCGCGAAAGAACCGTTGGCGGCAGTTTTTGCGGATCAGTTGTTGCCAACAGGAATTTGACGTGGGGAGGCGGCTCTTCCAGGGTTTTCAACAGCGCGTTGAAACTGCTGGTAGAGAGCATGTGCACCTCATCAATCAGGTACACCTTATAACGCCCTTGCGTGGGGGCGTACTGCACATTATCGAGCAGCTCGCGGGTGTCTTCCACTTTGGTTCTTGAGGCCGCGTCAACCTCAATCAAATCTACAAAGCGCCCTTCATCAATCGCTTGGCAGCTATCGCACTGCCCACAGGGAGTAGAGGTAATGCCTTCATCACCCCGACCGTTCGCCGTGCAGTTCAAACACTTGGCTAGAATACGTGCCAAGGTGGTCTTACCCACTCCACGGGTCCCCGTGAATAGATAAGCATGGTGTAAACGGCCCTGGTCAAGGGCATTAACCAAGGCGCGCTGAACATGGGCCTGACCAACGAGTTCGTGGAATGTGCGAGGTCGCCACTTGCGGGCCAGAACCTGATAGCTCATGAAGCTGTACTTCCTTCGGCGGGCTGGCTTCCCTCACGCTGAAGACAGCGCGAGGGAAGTGCCTCGATGCATAACTAAAGGTGATGCATAACAAAGACGGCGCATAATAAGAACTATGCGAGAACAAACGTCATTCTAGCGGCTGCACCGCAGCCCGCCAACCGCCTGAAAAGGCGGAGTGTTCATCAATGCCTATGCGTTATCACCACCTTCCGCCGCACCGGCACGCTCGGCCGCCGCTTTTACCAGCTTTTCCAGCTCGCCGTTTTGGTGCATCTCAACCACGATATCGCAGCCACCCACAAGCTCGCCTTCGACCCATAGCTGAGGGAAGGTGGGCCAGTTTGCAATTTTGGGCAGTTCAGCACGAATATCCGGGTTATCCAGGATATTAACGAACGCAAAGCGCTCACCGCAGCTCATTAGCGCTTGAACGGTCTGGGCAGAAAACCCGCACTGGGGCAGTTGGGGCGATCCTTTCATGTAAATCAGGATTGGGTTTTCGCTAATTTGACGCTGAATGTTTTCGGCAGTTGTGCTCATGTTACATCCTCTTTTATCAATGACCGATGCTTAACGACTCAGTTGCTTCGCTACGCAGCCCTTAACCTAGCATTTGAACGTAGCACTAGAAAAAGTACCTGAGTAGAGCGCTCGGCTTTAACGTGTAGGTAGCATTCTACGCATGCCGTTCGCGTTGCGCATCCCCTGCCGCATAGCTAGGATAGTGTTTTTGCGCGGAGAGAAGCCCTTATGGCGACACGCCATTTCCTGACCTTGCTAGATTTGACCCCAGATGAGCTGGATTATTTAATCCAGCGCGCCATTACGATCAAAACCAACCTAAAAGCCCAAGGTCCTGTTTATACACCATTACCCAACCGCACCTTGGCGATGATTTTTGAAAAATCATCGACGCGCACGCGAGTGTCGTTTGAAACGGGAATGGCACAGTTTGGTGGTCATGCACTGTTTCTCTCTCCTCGCGATACCCAACTAGGCCGCGGCGAACCGATTGAAGACACCGCTCGGGTACTGTCTGAAATGGTTGATGCGGTAATGATCCGCACTTTCTCACATGCAGGGCTGGAAACTTACGCCAGCGCCAGCAGCGTGCCCGTCATCAACGCTTTAAGTGATGATTACCACCCCTGTCAACTGCTCGCTGATGTCATGACCTGGACTGAGCTACGTGGCAGCGTCAAAGGGCTTACCGCAGTGTGGATTGGGGATGGCAATAACATGTGTCACTCCTGGATCAACGCCGCACGGCAGTTCGGTTTTCATCTGCGCATATGCTGCCCGAAGGGCTACGAGCCCCGTGCAGACATTATGGCAGCGGCTGGCGATCAGGTAACCCTAACGCACGATCCCCAAGAAGCGGTCAAGCAAGCTGACCTAATCACTACCGACGTATGGGCCTCAATGGGCCAGGAAGAAGAGCAAGCGAAACGTGAAGCGGATTTCGCAGGCTTCCAAGTCACAGAAGCCATGCTTGATCAAGCGAACCAAGACGTATTGTTTTTGCACTGTTTGCCAGCGCATCGCGGCGAAGAGATTAACCAAACGCTGCTCGAGGATCCCCGCGCAGTCGTTTGGCAGGAAGCAGGCAACCGGCTGCATGCGCAAAAAGCATTAATCGAGTTTTTGCTATTGGGCAAGGTCGCTGCATAACCGATTTACTGGAAATAAAAAAAGCCTCGTTTAAAAACGAGGCTTTTTTATAGAATATTGGTGGAGCCTAGCGGGATCGAACCGCTGACCTCAACACTGCCAGTGTTGCGCTCTCCCAGCTGAGCTAAGGCCCCACGCGCTGCTTTACAGCAGCGAGGCGGATACTACGTTGAACATTTTACCCGGTCAAGTTTTCGAACCATCCGCACTAACTAATTCTCCTTTGCCTCCAGCTGTGGCACTCTATATACAGTTAGCAAGATATATAGCCAGCAATTAAAGTAGCGAATAAGGCCAACGCCTGAGCCCATGATACTTCCATGCAGGAGCCTGTCCTTTGATCAGTGTACTTATCGCCGATGATCATCACTTAGTACGAACCAGCATTGCTCACCTGCTAAACGAAGAGTGTGACATTAAAATTGTGGGCGAGGTCGACGACGGCGAAAGCGCAGTGACACAGTGTCGCCATTTAAAGCCCGATATCGTATTGATGGATATCCGGATGCCGGGTATAGGTGGGCTTGAAGCCACTCGGCGAATTCATCGCACGATGGAAGACGTTAAGGTTTTAATCTTAACTGCACATATGGAAGACAGCGTGCTGCGACGTATGCTGGAAGCCGGTGCGTCGGGATTTTTAAGCAAAGGTGCCGATGCAATAGAAATGACCGATGCCATACGCCAGGTCTTTCACGGACGGCGCTATGTCAGCCAGGAAATTGCCCAGCGCCTAGCTCTTTCGCACTTTACCAATGAAGATAACCCGTTTAGTCACCTCTCCCACCGTGAGCTGCAGATTGCCCTCATGATTGTTAACTGCCAGCGTGTGCAAGATATCTCTGACCGCCTGCATTTAAGCCCTAAAACAGTAAATACCTATCGCTATCGACTGTTTGATAAACTACAGGTTGCCACTGACGTTGAGCTTACGCATTTAGCGCTCCGCCATGGGCTGGTCGAGGGGTTTGACGCCACCCAGATATAAACCCCACCTTCCCTGCTGTTATCGGGTACCGACACGCTGATATGACCTTTGATTCAAAACAGTTCTTGAGCTCGGTTAGCTCCTCCCCTGGCGTTTACCGCATGCTCGATGAACAAAGCAATACCCTCTATGTGGGCAAAGCCAAGCGCTTAAAAGCGCGCCTTGCCAGCTACTTTCGCGGTCAGTTGAATACCAAAACTCAGGCCATGGTAGGACGTATCGCCGATGTTCAGGTGACCGTCACTCGCACGGAAACGGAAGCTCTTCTTCTTGAACAGACGCTGATTAAACAGCTTCGCCCTCCATACAATATTTTATTGCGGGATGATAAGTCCTACCCTTTTGTATTTGTCACCGATCGTCACGCTTACCCAGCCCTTGAGTATAAACGCGCTCGCCAACGCAGCGACGATGGTCGCTATCTCGGCCCTTACCCAAGCAGCGGCGCTGTACGTGAAAGCCTTGCGCTGATGCAAAAAATATTTCATATCAGAAACTGTGAAGACAGCGTTTTCGCCCACCGCTCTCGTCCCTGTTTGCAGTATCAAATTCAGCGCTGCAGCGCCCCTTGTGTCGACTACATTTCCGCCGAAGATTATCAGCGCGATGTTGCGCACGCCGTTATGTGCCTGGAAGGCAAAAGCGAAAATGTTACCCAGGAACTGATGGAAGCAATGGAGGCTGCTAGCAAGGCCCTTGATTTTGAGGAGGCCGCTCGCCTTCGCGATCAGGTTCAGCAGCTACGACAGATCCAACAGCGTCAGTTTGTCGACACCGGTGGTGGCGATGCCGATATTTTTGCTCTTGCGCAGCGACCCGGCGCTCTGGGCGTTTCAGTATTAAGTGTGCGCGATGGCCGTCTACTTGGCGCCCGTCATCACACGCCAAAAAACGACCTCGATCTGCCGCTAGAGACACTGCTCACCGAGGTCGTTAGCCAGTACTATTTTGGTCAACCGCATAACGTGCCCAGCGAAGTCATCACTAGCCACCCGCTAGACGACAGCGAACTGATTGCTGAGGCATTGACCCAGCAGGCCGGTAAGCACATTCGCGTCACTAGCCAAGTTCGCGGTCACCGCGCCCAGTGGCAACAACTTGCGATTACCAACGCTGAACAACAGCTAGCCTCGCAACTTGCCAATCAAACGCAGCTTACTCAGCGCTTTACTGCGTTACAGAAAGCACTCGGCTTGGAACAAACGCCGCAACGCCTGGAGTGCTTCGACATCAGCCACAGCCACGGTGAGGCAACCGTAGCTTCCTGCGTGGTGTTTGATCACCAGGGTCCACGTAAAAGTGACTATCGCCATTTCCGCATTGAAGGTGTCGCTGCGGGTGATGACTACGCCGCCATGCAGCAGGCCCTCACACGGCGACTCAAGCGGGTGAAAAGCGGTGAAGCGGTGGCGCCCGACATCTTGATCGTGGACGGCGGCAAGGGCCAGCTCAACATGGCCCGCGAGGTGTTTAAACAACTCGATATTAGCGACATCATTCTACTGGGCGTAGCCAAAGGCACTACCCGTAAAGCGGGGCTTGAAAGTCTTTTTTTAGAAACTGCCGACAACCCGCTCAACCTGGACCCAGCCTCACCCGCGCTCCATCTGATCCAGCATATTCGCGATGAGTCACACCGCTTCGCCATCGCAGGCCACCGCGCCCAGCGTGATAAAGCGAGGCGTACCTCAACGCTGCAGGATATTCCTGGCATTGGCCCTAAACGCAGGCGTGAGCTACTGCGCTTCTTTGGCGGCCTTCAGGGCGTACAAAAAGCTAGCCGGGATGAACTTGCCCGCGTTCCGGGCATTAACGCTTCATTAGCCGACAGTATTTACCGGGCGCTTAATGGATAAACCACCTCTTGGCATGGATGCTATCGGCCAAGGGGGATAGAATGAGCCCCAGACTTCGAATCCTCTGATTTTCCGGCAAGGATCGCACCCTGCGATGAATATACCCAACATACTGACACTGGCGAGAATCGCCTTTATTCCACTGCTAGTGGTGCTGTTTTATCTACCCTTCAGTTGGAGCATGCCCCTAGCGGCGGGCTTATTTGCGGCAGCCTCTATTACCGACTGGCTGGACGGCTATTTAGCCCGGCGCTGGAATCAATCAACGCCGTTTGGCGCCTTTCTAGATCCGGTGGCCGATAAGCTTATGGTGGTGGTTGCCTTGGCGCTATTGATTGAGCGTTATGACACCCTAGTGCTGACGCTACCCGCGCTGGTCATTATTGGTCGTGAAATTGTTATTTCGGCGTTGCGTGAGTGGATGGCTGAAATGGGAAAACGAGGCATGGTGGCGGTTTCATGGGTCGGCAAGCTGAAAACAACCCTGCAAATGGTGTCGCTGCTAATCTTGCTAGCGCTGCCCCCAACGCACGAACTGGCCCTACTCGGCGTTGTCGTGCTGTATACGGCCGCTATGCTAACGTTGTGGTCGATGATTCAGTATCTGAAAGCCGCCTGGCCGCATCTTAGCCGCTCCATGTAAGCTGCTGATAAGTAAATAATGAATACGCACCTATTCATTGATTGACAAGCCGACGGTGATCCGTATAATTCGCCCTCGAGTCGAGCGGGAATAGCTCAGTGGTAGAGCATCGCCTTGCCAAGGCGAGGGTCGGGAGTTCGAATCTCCTTTCCCGCTCCAAAGCGAAATTGAAGACGAGGTCGTGAGCTGGAACGCCAGCCCGGTCGAATCACTTTCTCGCTCCAACGACTTTTGAGGCTGGATGGCAGAGTGGTTATGCAGCGGACTGCAACTCCGTGTACGCCGGTTCGATTCCGACTCCAGCCTCCACTTTTGTGTAGCAGTGCTGTTTTAAAGAACGCTCTTTTAAAACAACATTGCGATGTTTTGCCCGGATGGCGAAATCGGTAGACGCAAGAGACTTAAAATCTCTCGGGGGCAACCCCGTGCCGGTTCAAGTCCGGCTCCGGGCACCATTTCTTAGTTTCATTTTTACTTCTTTTATACAGTCAAAGACTGCCCCCTCCTGATATTCTTGCTTCCGCGTTAGCTTCCTTAACCAGGCTCTTGTTCGCTGTGAGTTTCCTTGCCTTAGCCATCGCCGTTAGCCACCCCCCAACTCGTCCTTTTATTGCTTTCAAACGTCGCTAAACGCTAATTGCCACGCTATGATGCCTGCCTTCTAGCTATTTCCTATACAAAGCTAGCGATGCGCAAGATATCAGTCAGCATGATGAAGGAGCGGGGACTATGAGCACGCCTACATCCGATGTACTTATCATTGGCGGCGGCGTCGCAGGGCTAACCCTAGCTCTGGAAATTGCTGATCATAAATCAGTTACGCTAGTTCGCCCCGCTCAAGATGACCAAGGCGCCAGCCGCTGGGCGCAAGGCGGCATTGCCGCCGTTCTTTCGCCCGATGACGACCTTGAAGCACATATTAACGACACCCTGATAGCGGGTGACGGACTGTGTGATGTCGAGGCAGTACGCTTTACCGTTACCCACGGCCCTGCTGCTATTCAGTGGCTGATTGATCAGGGCGTCCCTTTTACGCCAGAGACCGACCCCGCCGCACGCTATCCGTATCACCTGACCCGCGAAGGCGGCCATAACGCTCGGCGTATTATCCACGCGGATGATGCCACCGGACGCGCCGTGGTAGATACTCTATTAGCCAAAGTAGCGCAGCACCCCAATATTACCCAGCGGAACGACTTAACCGTGGTTGGTTTACGAAAGGATGCCACAGGCGCCTGCTGCGGGGCCTATGGCAGTGATGCTAACCAACACTGGCACTCACTGACTGCACATCACACCGTTCTAGCCACAGGAGGGGCAAGCGGCCTTTACCGCCACACGACTACCCCAGCCCCTAGCAGCGGCGAAGGGATGATGATGGCCGCAATGCTGGGCGCTCGGTTAATGAATTTAGAGTTTCAGCAATTTCACCCCACCTGCCTATTTGATCCAGAAGGCCCAGCCTTTTTGATTAGCGAGGCGGTCCGCGGTGAAGGCGGCCATCTACTCAATGAGGCAGGACAGCGTTTTATGCTGGCGCTCGATAAACGCGCTGAACTCGCCCCACGCGATATAGTAGCCCGCGCTATTGATGCCGAGATACAGCACGGCGCGCTGGGTCATGTATGGCTGGATATTCGCCACTTGGGCGAAAAGGCAATTCATCACCACTTCCCCACTATTCTGGCCCACTGCGCCTCTCGCGGTATTGATATTACCCGGCAACCCATTCCGGTGGTGCCTGCCGCCCATTATAGCTGCGGCGGTATTGCTACCAACTTACAAGGCGCCACCGACGTAGCAAATTTATATGCCATCGGAGAAACAGCCTGCACGGGATTACATGGCGCCAACCGAATGGCCAGCAACTCACTATTAGAGTGTTTAGTGTTTGCACGCAGCTGCGCCCAGGCGCTGTTGAACGATGCACAAGAAACCGGTGCACAAGAACCACTCTCGCCAAATGCTGAATTCCAGCCCTCTCGACAGGTCAATGACTTGCCCTCCGCCGTCCTTAACGATATCCGCCTGCGCATGCGAGCGACCATGAGCCAGCATGTCTCGATTGTGCGCAGCGTGACAGGGCTCAATACCGCGCTTGAGAAATTACAGCGGTTGTTAAATACGCTGGAGGAGTTAGAGGGCGTGCTCGCCAACCCGGAAGGAAGCCGTTTACATCAAGCTCTGCAGTTAGCCCAGCTAACAGTGCTAGCAGCCCAGAGGCGTCATGAGTCGCGCGGCCTGCACTTCACCACCGACTGGCCCAAGCAGCAGCCGATAGCTACGGCCTCAACGCTGTCCATAAACGATTTAAAAATAGGAAGTAGAACGAGGCCTTATTGACCGGGACGATGAAATAATTTGCGCACTTCACGTAAGCGCGCCTTAGGCGCACTATCTGGCCACAACCAAACCCGCTGCTTACCCACATAAAGCCCGATTATCCAGGGCCCCAGGTAGTCGCAGCGCACTTGATACTCTTTACCCTGAGGCTCATTCAGGGCTGGATCTCTCTCAATGTTTGGTTGATCGCTATACAGCCAGCGGCCATGGCACAGTGACGCTGCCGATGTAAGCGAGAGCACTCCTTTTGGTTGGCGCCGATAATCACGCCAAACAAGAGCAGGCCCTATTATCACTACAGCCGTTGCCAAGAGCTTACCCCCGACCCAGTAGCTAAGCGCCACTATGCCAATCAATAGACAGCACTGAGTTAACTGCCACTGTCTAGAGGGTACGATAGGCAGAATTATCGGTGTTTTCAGCATGCTCAACGATCATTTTTACGATACGCCGCTGGCTGGGCTCTTCAGGCCACTCACGATGCATCAGCCAGACGAACAGATCCTGGTCTTCACCTTCAATAAGCTGCTGATAGGCCAGTTGATCCGCTTCGCTAATATGATCAAAACGCTGTTCTAGAAACGGAATTAGCAGTAGATCAAGCTCCCACATACCGCGCCGAGAGTGCCAGTAAAGCCGTTTACGCAAAATGGCTGCAGGGGAATTGTCGTCGTTCAACGTCAGCCGCTCCAATTACAAAAATGAAAGACCAGTATACCTAAGCTGCGGGGTCGCGCCAGCGCCCTCCTTCGCCTATGCTGTTAATGAGTCTAGAACCTTGTTTTATCTGAATTGTTTTATATTGAATTGAGCAGTATGCTGAATTTGATGTTAGTGAGGCCGAGAGCGCGTTACGGCCTTCAATGTTCGCAGGGAGCTAACCGATGACTAAATCAGAATTAATCGAACAAATCGCGATGCGTCAGCCGGAATTATCCGCCAAAGATGTCGAAACGGCGGTGCGTATTATCCTGGACGATATGACTGACTCTCTCTCCAGCGGAGGTCGCGTTGAGATTCGTGGTTTTGGCAGTTTTTCACTGCACTACCGCGAGCCACGTGTGGGCCGCAACCCTAAAACAGGCGATGCGGTTGATCTGGAAGGTAAATATGTACCGCACTTTAAGCCAGGCAAAGAGTTGCGTGAACAGGTAGATGCTAGTCGAGCGCTCGGCTATTAAACGCTCCAATGGCGTTACCCGACCTTCTGCGGGATGACGTCGCGGCCTGAGTCGTACACAATAGCGCTACCGTGAACGTCACTGACTAGGAAACTCACAATGCGTTGGATCAAAGGGCTGATATTAGCCGTTATTTTGCTGGTAGTAGTGCTGGTAGGCATTCTGTTTGCTGTTAACAATCAGCAAGCGATTGCCTTGAATCTCATTTGGCTGGAGCTGCCTGCAGTATCGCTCTCCGTGTGGCTGCTCGCGACACTGGTGTTCGGCGTCGTGCTAGGAATGCTCGCCATGTTGGGCGTCTACGTGCGACTAAAAGCAGCGTTGGCCAGTAGCCAGCGTCATAATAAGCAGCAGCGTAAAGAGCTTGATAGCTTGCGCACCCAGGAGTTCAAGGAACTAGCATAAATGCTGGATGTCGCGCTGCTAAGCGTATTATTGGCCGCTATTGCCATCGGTTACGGGTTAGGTTATCGCCAAGCGGGACGCCGCCGACATCACTCCCAAACGCCTGCGGCGTCTTCACAGGCGCTGTCGCGAGATTACTTTGTCGGGCTGAACTACTTGCTTAACGAGCAGCCCGACGAAGCCATCAATACCTTTATTAACCTGCTTGCTATCAACAGCGACACGGTGGACACCCACATTGCTCTTGGCAAATTGTTTCGCGCCAGAGGCGAGGCTGACAAGGCAGTTAGCATCCACCAAAATCTATTAGCGCGTCCCGCCTTATCGCAATATACCAACGAACAAATCCAACTAGAGCTTGCTCGAGACTTTATGGCGCTGGGTGTCCATGATCGAGCTCAGCGATTGCTCAACACTCTCCTTGACCAAAGCCGAGATGACCACCACCGCTATGCGGCTAAACAGCTGCTCGTCGATTTACTGGAGCGTGAAAAGGCCTGGCAGCAAGCACTGGACGTTATTCAACCACTGCTTAAACAGCACCCTAAGATGCGCCGCCCCGCCGCACACTGGCTGTGCGAGCAAGCCATCGAAGAGATTAGCGAGGCGAGCCGACCGCTAGCTAAAAAGCACCTTAAAAAAGCCCTACAACTGGATGAGAACTGCGTTCGGGCCACGCTATTATTGGCCGAATTAGAGATGGATAACGGCCATTATGTCCGCGCCATAGAGCGGCTAGAAAATATCCCGCGCCAGGAAATAGCCCACATTCCTACCATGTTGCCCGCTCTAAAAAATGCCTATTTACGCAACGATGATCAAGCTGGTTATGAAAATCACCTTTACCGCCTATTAGAGCAAGCCCCTTACACCAGCATTATTATTGCTTTAGGACAGCTCGTTCATCAGCGTGATGGCGTTGATAAAGCCATTGAATTGATTGGTGAGCGATTACGTGCGGTGCCTAGCTTAGGCGGGCTGGATTACCTGATCGACCTCTATATAGAAAGCCAGCGTCTCAGTGGCAAACCCTCTCCTGATACGCGTCTACTGCTACTCAAGCACCATACCGATGCGATGCTGCTTAATCGCACCCGCCACCGCTGCAGGCACTGTGGTTTTGCTAGTGATGCGCTGCAGTGGCAATGCCCCAGCTGTCGGTACTGGGGAACCATCAAACCCGTTATCGGTGTAGAAGGTGAATAGCAAGAACTGGATGCAGCGAGTGTTTAGCCAACGCCTAGCTCGGCTTCAATCGCCATGAGTGCCGCCATGGGCTCTTCAGCCTGAGTAACGGGTCGACCTATTACTAAATGAGTACTTCCTGCCTGAATGGCTTGGCTAGGGGTCATGATCCGCTGTTGATCATTGGCCACGGCAAAGCTGGGCCGAATCCCAGGCGTCACTTTCAAAAACGAATCACCGCAAAGTGTATTAATCCGAGCGGACTCTTGGGCCGAACATACAACACCTTGCAAGCCACTCTGTCTCGCCAACTGCGCCAAGCGCTCGACATGCTCTGTTAGCGATGTGTTGATACCCACATCCACTAAATCTTCGGCTTGCATACTGGTCAATACGGTAACGGCTATTAAATGAGTCGTTAATCCGTGCTGCGCCAGTCGTTGCATGGCCGCCTCCATCATCCGCCTACCGCCGCTGGCATGCACATTGACCATCCACACGCCCTGCTCCGCGGCTGCCTGAACCGCGCTGGCAACGGTATTGGGAATATCATGAAACTTAAGGTCTAAAAACACCTCAAACCCACGCCCATGTAGTGCCTCAAGCACTGCGGGGCCACTGCGGGTAAACAGCTCCTTGCCCACTTTAACGCGACAGCGGGCAGGGTCTAACTGATCCGCCATACACAGCGCAGCATCTAATGAAGGGTAATCAAGCGCAATAATAATCGGGGAATCAGTGGCCACAACATCGCTCCAAGTGCATTTTCGGCCATTATATCAGCCTCACACATCTCTTCGCGCCCTCCTTATGTAAGCTATTTGCCATTCGCATATAGCTTAAAACTTACAATTCCTGTCACACATTGCTGACATAATCGCCCACGCAGTAAAGCTAAATTAGTCATGTTGCGTCGTTCTTATTACTTATATCGCTTAAGGCGTGAGTAGTACTTAATCTTGAACCTCGCGCACGCAATCTCTGTTAATAACCGCTATTAATAAGGATCACGAAGATGAATATCACAATTAAGGGCATCTTGGCTGCACTGTTACTTAGCGTTAGCTTGGGACTTTCCAGTGGCGCGCTGGCTCAAGAGGTAGCCCCAATCAACGTCAATACCGCGGATGCTGAGTTGCTGGCTGAGCTACCGGGCATTGGCCCCAGCCGTGCGGAAGCTATTATTGAAGAGCGCGAAACCAACGGTGCCTTTGAAAGCACTGCAGATCTTGAGCGCGTCAGCGGCATTGGGCCTGCCACCGTTGACCGCATGCGCGAACAAGTAGTGTTTGAATAACCTCATTGGGGAGCATACCGTTCATTAAACGCTACAGTGCCTGGTGTGTATAAGCACCGGGCACTGTGAATAGCGCGCTTTAAATCATCCACAAATCCATAAATTTGTGTACCGGCATCGCTTCAAGTGTTGTTTGTTGGCTGCACAGCTCGGCGATTTTTTGGCAACGACCTTTTGGAAAGCGTGTTGCCAGACTGCGTTCAAACTTTTCAACCAACAGCGGCATCCCTTCTTCCCGACGACGTCGATGGCCTACTGGATACTCCACGACGACTTTATCGGTCGCACTCCCATCGCTGAAAAACACCTGCACTGCATTTGCAATGGAGCGCTGCTCAGGATCATGGTACGCAGCCGAATACTCGGCGTTTTCTTCTACCACCATCTTATTACGCAGCTCATCTATCAGCGGATGCTCCGCATGAAAGCTATCTTCATAGTGCTCAGCGGTAAGCGAACCAAAAATAAGCGGCACCGCTGTCATGTATTGCAGGCAGTGGTCACGATCCGCCGGATTGGCTAGTGCGCCGGTTTTGGAAATAATCCGAATAGCCGAATCGTGGGTGGTGAGTACGATCTTATCGATCTCGGCTAGGCGATCCTTCACCTGCGGGTGGAGCGTCACGGCGGCTTCGCAGGCGGTTTGAGCATGAAACTCAGCGGGAAAGGAGATCTTAAACAGAATGTTCTCCATCACGTAGCTGCCAAACTCCCTCTGAAAGCGCAAGCGGCGCTCTGCTTCTGGCTTCAGACTCAAATCTTTATTGGCATGGCTAAACAGCACATCATAGAAGCCCCACTGGGGCGCCGACAGCGCGCTGGGAATACCCATTTCACCGCGCAAGGCGATATCCGCCAAGCGCACGCCTCGTGAGGTGGCGTCCCCTGCAGCCCAGCTTTTACGCGAACCGGCATTGGGCGCATGACGATAGGTGCGCAGGCTCTGGCCATCCACCCAGGCGTGGGAGAGCGCTGAAAGCAGCTGCTCGCGATTGGCGCCCAACAGCTTGGCGGCCACCGCCGTTGACGCGACTTTCACCAGCACCACATGATCAAGCCCCACGCGATTGAAGCTATTCTCCAGTGCCAGCACGCCCTGAATCTCATGGGCCATGATCATGGCGTTTAGCACATCGCGCATCACCAGGGGCGCTTCGCCTTGAGCGACCCGTTGCTGGGAAAGATGGTCGGCAACGGCGAGTACCCCACCAAGATTGTCGGAGGGGTGGCCCCACTCGGCGGCAAGCCAGGTATCGTTATAATCCAACCAGCGGATAATACAGCCTATATCCCACGCTGCCTTAACGGGGTCAAGACGAAGCGAAGTGCCCGGGACTCGCGCGCCAAACGGCACTACCGTGCCTTCCACTATCGGCCCAAGATGCTTGGTGCATTCAGGGAAACGTAGGGCCAGCAGACCGCAGCCGAGCGTATCCATTAAACAGTAACGGGCGGTTTCCAATGCCTCCTCGGATTCCACCTGATAATTGAGTACGTAGTCGGCAATAGCCTGTAGTTCAGGATCATAATCCGGGCGTTCATTGGCTTCGGATGTAGCGGACATAGCACTCTCCTCTTGTATACCGATCTATTCAGTATGGCCTAAAAACTGTCGCCGGGTATGCGAACCAAACCCTCCATCAATACCCGGGCGCTGCGACTCATCACCGCCTGCTCGATATGCCAACGCTCTTCCACCAGGCTTGCTTCAGCGCCCACCCGCAGACTGCCGGAGGGGTGCCCGAAGGTGACCTCGTTGCGCTTACTACCACCGGCGGCCAAATTCACTACCGTGCCCTCAATGGCTGCTGCGGCAGCAATGGCAACGGCGGCGGTACCCATCATGGCGTGGTGCAATTTGCCCATTGAGAGCGCTCGCACCAGCAGATCGATATCTGACGCCTGTACGTTTTTACCGCTCGATGATACGTAATCCGCTGGCGGCGCTACGAAAGCGACTTTGGGAGTGTGTTGTCGTTTACCCGCTTCGCTGACATCACTGATTAGCCCCATCCGCACAGCGCCATGGGCACGAATGGTTTCAAACATCTCAAGCGCCCGGCTGTCGCCATTGATGGCATCCTGCAGCTCGGTGCCGGTATAGCCAATGTCGGCGGCGTTAATAAACACGGTGGGAATGCCAGCATTAATCAGGGTCGCTTTCAAGATACCCACGCCTGGCACATCCAACTGGTCAATCAGGTTACCGGTAGGAAAAATGGCCCCCTCGCCATCGGCGGGGTCCATAAAGGCCACCGGTATCTCAGCAGCAGGAAAGGTCACGCCATCCAGCTCAAAATCGCCAGTTTCCTGCACTTCGCCATTGACGATAGGCACCCTTGAGACGATGGTTTTCTGGATATTCACCTGCCAAATGCGCACCTCGGCTACGCCGTTTTCAGGAATACGAGCTGGGTCAACCAGACCATTGCTAATAGCGAAAGGGCCGACCGCCGCAGAGAGGTTGCCGCAATTACCGCTCCAATCCACATAGGGCTTGTCGATGGAGACCTGACCGAACAGGTAATCCACATCGTGCTCAGCTGACTCACTTTTAGACAAAATCACCGTCTTGCTGGTACTTGAAGTGGCGCCCCCCATACCATCAATCTGTTTTTCGTAAGGGTCGGGACTACCGATGACACGCATTAGCAACTGATCGCGCGCCACGCCCGGTTGCTGGGCCGCTTCGGGTAGGTCGCTTAGTTTAAAAAATACGCCCTTGCTGGTGCCGCCGCGCATATAGGTAGCCGGAATTTTTATCTGCGGCACGTGTTTGTTTTGAACTGATGCGCTCATCATTACCACTCCTAAAAATAACCCGGTGCTTTAAGCTTCGTCTGAAAAAGCTAAAGGCACCGGGTTCTCTTGGTCAGCTAGGCCACTTCAATTAAGCCGCCGTGGACTCAAGAAAGTCTTGGGCAAAACGTTGCAGTACACCACCGGCGGTGTAAATCGACACCTCCTCAGCGGTATCCAAACGGCACTTCACCGCAACCTGCTCGCTGTCACCATTGTGACGGTGAATCACTAGGGTGAGCATTGACCCTGGCGAAACGGCGCCTTCAACATCAAAGGTTTCGGTGCCGTCCAGGCCCAGGGTCATACGCGTAGTGCCGGGTTCAAACTCCAGCGGCATCACCCCCATACCGATCAGGTTGGTACGGTGGATGCGCTCAAAGCCTTCGGCGGCAATCGCTTCCACGCCTGCCAGCGCCACGCCTTTGGCCGCCCAGTCTCGTGAGGAGCCCTGGCCGTAATCCGCCCCGGCGATAATGATCAGCGGCTGCTTGCGAGCCATGTAGGTTTCAATCGCTTCCCACATGCGGGTCACTTCGCCTTCAGGCTCGACCCGCGCCAGTGAGCCCTGTTTTACCTTGCCGTCGGCATCGCGCACCATTTCGTTGAACAACTTAGGGTTGGCGAAGGTAGCGCGCTGGGCAGTGAGATGATCGCCGCGGTGAGTGGCGTAGGAGTTGAAGTCTTCTTCAGGCAGGCCCATTTTGGCTAGGTACTCTCCCGCCGCGCTGTTCAACTGAATCGCGTTGGAAGGCGACAAGTGATCGGTGGTGATATTGTCCGGCAGTATCGCCAATGGCCGCATGCCTTTTAGGGTGCGTACTTTCGCCATATTGCCCTCCCAGTAAGGCGGACGGCGGATATAGGTACTCTGGGGCCGCCAGTCATATAGCGGGCTGACCTGGGCGCGAGCACTCTTGTCCAGATCGAACATGGGAATATAGGTCTGGCGGAACTGCTCCGGCTTCACCGATGATTTAACAATCGCGTCGATCTCTTCATCCGCGGGCCAGATATCCTTCAACGTGACGGGATTTCCCCCCTGATCCACGCCCAGGACGTCTTTTTCGATATCAAAGCGAATCGTGCCCGCAATAGCGTAGGCGACCACCAGAGGTGGTGACGCCAAAAACGCCTGCTGGGCATGGGGGTGGATACGACCGTCGAAGTTGCGGTTGCCAGAAAGCACGGCAGTCGCGTAAAGATCACGCTCAATAATCTCCTGCTGAATTTTTGGTTCCAGCGCCCCGGACATACCGTTACAGGTGGTGCAGGCGTAAGCCACCACTCCGAAGCCGAGATTTTCCAGCTCGCTCATCAAACCGGCTTCTTCCAGGTACATCTTGACGGTTTTCGAGCCCGGCGCCAGCGACGACTTCACCCACGGCTTACGCAACAGACCCAGCCGATTGGCGTTACGGGCGATCAGCCCTGCCGCGACCATATTGCGCGGGTTGGAGGTATTGGTGCAGCTGGTAATGGCCGCGATGATAACCGCGCCATCGGGCATTTTACCCGCTTTCTCTTCCGCCTGAGCTGCCTCAAGCCCTACCGCAATACCGCGCTGGGCAAGCTCTGAAGTGGGCAAATGAGCGTGAGGATTGGATGGCCCTGCCAGGGTGCGCGTCACCGACGAGAGGTCAAAGGTCAGCACCCGCTCGTACTCAACCTCGGTCAAGCTGTCCGCCCAGAGGCCGGTGTGCTTGGCGTAGGTTTCCACCAGCGCCACCTGCTCATCTTCACGACCGGTAATTTTCAGGTAATCGATAGTCTGGCCATCGATGTAGAACATCGCCGCGGTCGCGCCGTATTCGGGGGTCATATTGGAGATAGTGGCGCGATCCCCTACGGTGAGAGCGTCGGCGCCTTCGCCGTAAAACTCCAGGTAAGCGCCAACTACCCGCTCTTTACGCAGGAACTCGGTAATCGCCAGCACCATATCCGTGCCGGTAATGCCGGGCTGCAGTTTGCCGGTGAGCTCTACGCCGACGATATCCGGCAGGCGCATCATAGAGGCACGCCCCAGCATGACGCTTTCGGCTTCCAGGCCACCCACGCCTACGGAGATAACGCCCAGGGCATCGACCATGGGCGTATGACTATCGGTCCCCACACAGGTATCGGGGTAGGCAATACCGTCTCGGTTCTGCACCACCGGCGACATCTTCTCCAGATTAATCTGGTGCATGATGCCGTTACCAGGGGGAATCACATCGACGTTCTCAAATGCCGTCTTAGTCCAGTTGATAAAGTGGAAGCGGTCATCGTTGCGGCGATCTTCAATGGCACGGTTTTTCTCGAAGGCGCCCTCTTCTGAGCCTGCGTGCTCCACCGCCAGCGAGTGGTCAACGATCAGTTGGGTGGGCACTACAGGATTAACCTTGGCGGGGTCACCACCCTTCTCGGCGATGGCATCACGCAGCCCTGCCAAGTCGACCAGCGCGGTCTGGCCGAGGATATCATGGCAGACGACACGTGCTGGGTACCAAGGGAAGTCTAGGTCGCTCTTGCGCTCGATCAGCTGTTTTAGTGCATCGGTGAGCAATTCAGGATCGCAGCGGCGCACCAGTTGCTCGGCCAGCACACGTGAGGTATAGGGCAACTGCGCATAGGCACCGGGCTGGATATCTTCCACCGCCTCGCGAGCATCAAAAAACTCAAGCTCTGTGCCAGGTAGGGGTTTACGGTATTGGGTATTCATAGCAGGCAGACTCACAAGAAGGGGCTGAAAAAAAGCCCGGTTGCCAAGCCACCGGGCATTACGCAGTTCAGTCTCGCGCTTCTATCGGCACCCACTCGCTCTTCTCGGGGCCGGTGTAATCGGCGCTGGGGCGAATGATGCGGTTATTGGCGCGCTGCTCAAATACGTGTGCCGCCCAACCGGTCAGCCGCGAGCAAACGAAAATCGGCGTGAACAGCTTGGTGGGTATATCCATAAAGTGGTATGCACTGGCGTGGAAGAAATCCGCGTTACAGAACAGCTTCTTCTCACGCCACATGACCGCTTCGACCCGCTCTGAAACCGGGTAAAGCACCGTGTCGCCCACATCGTCAGAGAGCTTTTTAGACCAGTACTTAATAATCTCATTGCGCGGGTCGGACTCACGATAAATCGCGTGGCCGAAGCCCATGATTTTATCCTTACGTTCCAGCATACCCATGATTTTGCTTTCTGCTTCTTCAGGCGACTGCCAATCTTCGATCATCGCCATGGCCGCTTCGTTAGCGCCGCCATGTAGGGGGCCGCGCAGCGAGCCAATCGCCCCGGTCACGCAAGAGTGCATATCCGAAAGCGTGGAGGCGCATACCCGAGCGGTAAAGGTGGAAGCGTTGAACTCATGCTCGGCGTAAAGAATCAGCGAGACGTTCATGACCCGTGCATGCAGCTCAGACGCAGGTTCACCGCGCAGCATATGTAGGAAATGCCCACCCACGGAATTATCGTCGGTCTCTGTATCGATGCGCACGCCGTCATGGGAGAAGCGGTACCAGTAGCAAATAATCGAGGGAAGCACGGCTAGCAGCCGGTCAGCCACGTCCTGCTGCTGATCGAAGTTTTCCTCGGTTTCTAGATTGCCCAGCATTGAAGTGCCGGTGCGCATCACATCCATCGGATGGGCATCTTTAGGAATCTGCTCAAGCACCGTTTTCAGCGCATCGGGCAAACCGCGCAGGCTTTTGAGCTTGCTGATGTAGTGATCTAATTCATCCTGGTTGGGCAGCTTGCCTTTCAACAGCAGGTAAGCGACCTCTTCAAATTTGGCTTTTTCGGCGAGCTCTTTAATATCAAATCCACGGTAGGTCAGGCCTGAACCTGTTTTACCTACCGTACACAGCGCGGTGGAACCGGCGCTCTGCCCACGCAGTCCTGCACCTGTTGCGGGTTTATCAGCCATGGTGTGTCTCCTAACTCTGCTTTTATTTTAAATTGTGTTTTTCATTTAACTTTCGGCAAGGCTGCCTCGGGAAGAGGGCAGGTTTCCGCGAGGGCGCTGTGAACCCATCCTTGGGCGCTACTTTTGTCATCTGACCGCCATGGATGGCGGAAATGCCGGAATCGTCGGGAACACTTTCCGGCCATGACAAAAGACCCTCGCTTCAACCAGCCGGGCTTAATGGTCATCGCCTTTTTCAGCAAACAGTGCATCGAGCTTTTGTTCAAAGTCGTGGTAGTTCAGAAAATCATAGAGCTCATCGCGGGTTTGCATGATAGGCACAACGTCTTTTTGATGGCCGTTGTCCAAGATGCTTTGATAGACCTGCAGTGCCGCAGCGTTCATGGCGCGGAAGGCCGAGAGCGGGTAAAGCACCATGCGGCAGCCAACGTCACCGAGCTCCGTTTGCGTAAACAGCGGAGTAGCGCCGAACTCTGTGATGTTAGCTAAAATCGGCGCGTTGACCCTTTCGCAGAAAGCCTTGTAATCATCCAGGGTGTGAACCGCTTCGGCAAAGATGGCATCCGCCCCCGCTTCCACGCAGGCGTTGGCGCGCTCAATGGCCGCATCAAGGCCCTCTTTTTGAAACGCATCGGTGCGAGCAATCAAATAGAAGTCGGGGTCGATCTTGGCATCGGCGGCGGCTTTGATACGATCAACCATCTCCTGCTGGGAGACAATTGCCTTATTAGGACGGTGACCACAGCGCTTTTGCGCCACCTGATCCTCCATATGTACTGCGGCCACGCCAGCCCGCTGCATCTCTTTCACGGTGCGGGCAATGTTGAAGGCACCGCCCCAGCCGGTATCGATATCCACCAGCAGCGGCAGCTCAGTGGCGCCGCAGATGCGGTGAGCATCTTCCACCACGTCATTCATGGTCGTCATGCCCAGATCCGGCAAGCCGAATGAGGCGTTGGCAACACCGCCACCGGAAAGGTAAATAGCTTGGTGGCCTACCTTGTCGGCCATTAGTGCAGTGTAGGCATTAATGGTACCTAAGATCGGCAGCGGGCGGTTAGCCTCAAGCGCGGCCCGAAACCGGGCGCCGGGAGTTATCTGGGACATGAGCGTTTCTCCTATTGCTAATTTCTAGTTATGTTTTAGCTTTGCGATTTAGATGCTGACTGTTCTAGAGTCGCCGCATAACGATCCGCTACATTGGCGCGGGAGGCGCTGACATGGCGGCGCATGAGCAGCTCGGCCAGCTCCGCATCGCCCGCTTCAATGGCATCGACAATGCGATGGTGCTCCACAAAGGCGCGCTGTGGTCGCGTGCCGCTGGCACTGAACTGAGTACGGTAAAGGCGTACAAGGTAGTAAAGGTCGTCGCAGAGCAGGTTCATCAGCATTTTGTTGTGGCTGCCCTGAACGATGCAGTAGTGAAAATCGAGATCGCCTTCGCGCTGGTAGTAAGCTTCGCCACGCTTTAGATCGGCCTGGCTTTCGTGGAGCGCCAGCACATCCCGCAACCCCTGTACCTCTTCCGGCGACATATGCTCTGCCGCTAGGCGCGCCGCCATACTTTCCAGGGCTTCACGCAGGTCAAACAGTTCTAAAAGCTCTTTCATTGAGAGCTGAACCACGCGCGCGCCTACATGAGGAACGCGCTCAATCAGGCGGTGAGCCTCCAAGCGCCGCATTGCTTCACGCAAGGGCCCACGGGAAATACCGTAGGTTTTAGACAGCCCTGGCTCGGTGATTTTACTGCCAGGAGCAAGTTCTCCGCGCACGATGGCACCCTGCAATTGATGAAATACCCGCTCCGCGAGCGTGCGTACTTCAGGCACATTGCTTTCAAGCTCCCCTGTTTCAGCAGTAGAAGTTTCAGATAAAATATCAGCGGCGGCTGGAGTGTCAGAAACAAGCGTTGCCATAGTTAATTGTCGACAATTGGAAAGTCATCAAACTCTAGCGCGTGCTTAATGAACCGTCAACTAACCATGTTTGCCGATTTTATACGTCTTTCGTTGTATTCATCAGCTAGCTAAATCATTACCTGTCAACAATCAGCCGGTTAATGGTTTCCAGTTTAATGACGTTGCGTGAGAAAGGCGTCGAAGCCTAATGCTGGTGTCATTGTCTACGCCCCTCTAAAATGGCTCGCCCTTAACTGGCGAGGCGTTTGCTTAATGATCAAGGCGTTGACGATAACTGCCCTGCCCTACTCTCCCGATCCTTTGGGCCTATTCGCCTGCTTGCGCGTCAGGCCAGGTGCCGTGCTGCTTGATAGCGGCCGCCCCGTTGCTAACGGACGCTTTGACATCATCAGCAGCGATCCTCTTGCCACGCTGGAGGTGTCCAGCGACGGTAATGCGACTCTCTCGTCCCATCAGCTCAGCGCTCCACTGCAAATAGCCAACGATGCATTTGCGCTTCAACAATGGCTCCTGGATCAGCTTGATATCCCTAATGCGATCAGTGAACTCCCTTTCCTCGGTGGGCTTATGGGTTACTGGGGCTACGATCTAGGCCGAGAGTCGTTATCCATTAACCGCCTTCAAGCGCAAGCGGTCTCATTACCTCAGGCACGCCTAGGTCTTTACGATTGGTGTATTACGCTCGACCACGTGGCCCAACAGGCGTGGTTAGTCGCCACTCCGGAACGCCGTGAGCAAGTAATAAGTTGGCTTGCCCAACCGCCAGCCCAGCCAAGCGATTTTGCGCTCAATAGCGACTTCAAGGCCGAGTTAAGTCACGCCCAATACGTCACCCGATTTAACGCCGTTCAGCGCTATATTCGAGCGGGTGACTGCTATCAAATCAACCTGGCTCAGCGCTTTTATGCCGATTACCAGGGGGATGAGTGGCAGGCGTACCTAAAGTTGCGAGAAGCGACACCCACGCCGTATTCGGGCTTTATGGCCTGGGGCGATAAGGCCGTACTGTCACTTTCTCCCGAGCGGTTTATTCAGTGCCGCAACGGCGAGGTCGAAACACGGCCGATTAAAGGTACCCGCCCGCGAGGCGCGACACCTGAAAAAGATCAAGCGCTAGCTGAAGAGCTAATGAACAGCACTAAAGATCGCGCTGAGAATGTGATGATCGTTGACCTGTTGCGTAACGACTTGGGCCGTGTGTGTCAGCCTGGCTCCATTCGCGTGCCGCAGTTATGTCGCTTAGAGAGCTACCCAAACGTGCACCACCTAGTCAGTGTGGTGCAGGGAAAGTTAGCTGACAGCTACACGCCTCTATCGCTTTTGGAGGCAGCGTTTCCCGGCGGCTCCATAACTGGCGCGCCCAAAATTCGTGCTATGCAGATCATTGATGAATTAGAGCCCTGCAAGCGCAGTGTTTATTGCGGCAGCCTAGGCTATGTGGATGTCCGCGGCAGCATGGATACCTCCATTGCTATACGCACTATGGTCGCCGAGGCGGGAAGACTGCATGTTTGGGGCGGTGGTGGCCTGGTGGCAGACTCCCAAGCAGACGAAGAGTACACCGAAACGCTGGATAAAATCCGCCACCTTATTGGCGCTTTGGAATAAGCAACGATCTTTCTAAATCAAAAAGGAATATAAAAGCCTAACTAAACGGTATTGGGGAGTCAGGGGTCTGGTTTGATAGCCTAGTCACCATGACTCTACACCCGAACAGGAGGCAGCATGTCCTCAGAGCTTGAAGCGATCAATAACGAATTTGCTAACAATCCCCAGGGTTTGGTTGAGTGGGCATTAGCCCAGGGTTCACGACCTATTTGCACCACCAACTTTCGCCCCTTCGAGGCGGTGATTCTGCACATGGTGAGCCAAGTCCGCCCGGACATTCCCATTGTGTGGATGGACAGCGGCTACAACACTGAAGCGACTTATCAATTCGCCGACGAGGTGATAAAGCAGCTCAACCTGAACATAGTAAGCTTTGTGCCTCGACGCACCCGCGCCCACCGCGAAGCGCTGGAAGGCCCCATGCCGGGTATTGACGATCCGCACCACGCGGCCTTTACCCAGGAAGTAAAACTGGAACCGTTCGAGCGTGCACTGCGTGAAATGCAGCCCGACGTATGGTTCACCGCATTGCGCGCTGAAGACACCCCCGAACGCGCTAAAATGCAGCCGGTGAGCCGCAACAGCGATGGCCTATTGAAAGTCGCCCCGCTGCTGCAGTGGAGCGCCAAAGATATGTACCAGTATCTACAGGCGCATAATCTGCCCAACAACTTCGACTACTTTGACCCCACCAAGGTGGAAGAGAAGCGCGAGTGCGGCCTTCATTTACAGCATTAACGCTGACGATTGATTAATACTCAGGCAGGTCCAGCTCATCGAACAATGACTGTTCATGACGAGGGCCTGCCGTTAACGCTTCGTCGACGCGGTCACGGGTTAAATGAGGCGCGAAGCGCTCCAAAAAGTCGTACATATAGCCACGCATAAAAGTACCGCGACGAATGCCGATCTTGGTAGTGGAACTGGCAAACAGATGACTAGCATCAAGCGCGACTAAATCAGCATCTAACGCCTCATCCACGGCCATATGCGCCACAATGCCCACCCCCATACCCAGGCGCACGTAAGTTTTGATGACGTCTGCATCGGCAGCAGTTAGCACCACGTTAGGCGTTAAGCCTTTCGCTTTAAAAGCATCATCCAACTGGGAGCGGCCGGTAAATCCAAACACGTAGGTGACCAGGGGATGCTCACCGAGTGCCTCCAGAGTCAACGGGCCCTGATGAGTGGCTAGCGGGTGCCCCTTAGGCACCAGTACGCAGCGGTTCCAGCGATAGCAGGGCAATAGGACTAAATCGGTAAATAGCTCAAGCGACTCGGTCGCGATGGCGAAATCGGCCTGGCCTTCACTGACCATCTGTGCGATCTGCTTGGGGGTACCCTGCTGCATATGTAGCGCCACATCAGGATATTTAAGGGTGAATTCACTGATAATGGGCGGTAGCGCGTAACGGGCCTGGGTATGCGTGGTTGCAATGGCCAAGCTGCCACGGCGCTCATCACTATGCTCTTGAGCCACCTGTTTGATGTTTTCGGTGAGACGCAGGACCTGTCCGGCCAGATCAATAATCGACTGCCCGGCGGGCGTTACTCGGGTTAAATGCTTGCCGCTGCGAGCAAAAATCTCAACGCCAAGCTCATCTTCCAATAACCGAATTTGCTTGGAGATCCCGGGCTGTGAGGTAAATAGGCTTTGCGCTGTGGCTGAGACGTTCAGGTTATGTCGATTGACTTCCCAGATATAGCGTAGCTGTTGTAGCTTCATATCCTCACCTTATTTATTCTCTAAACAGATCTATGTAGGGCGCCCTTGAAGCACATCCTTGCGCAGCTGCTGTGATGGGATGAACGGACAGCGGTGCAGGCTTCGCACTTTACAGCACCAGATAGAATAAAAAACATCTGAATGATACTTTTATATTATAAAAAAATGTTGCTACCAGCATCCATTAATTTCTGCTATTCAGATAAATCACCATACGGGAAATTTGCCAGCAACCTTCGCGCCCGCTAACATCTGCCCACGACTTAGCGCGGTAAGAACTTAGGCGCGGTGAAAGAGCGCCAATGAATCGCGTAATGACCGTTGCTCCATTTGAGGCAACGAAACAGCAAGAGCAACGCAAACGGGAGAATCAAATGGCTAATAATGTTGATGTCACCAACGCCAATTTTGAGCAAGAAGTCCTCAACGCTGAACAGCCTGTGCTAATGAAATTTTGGGCGCCTTGGTGTGGCCCGTGTAAAGTCATGGCCCCGGTCGTTGATGAAGTGGCTGCAGAACGTCAGGACAGCCTGAAAGTGGTTAGTGTTAATGTAGACGACGCACCTGAAATTGCTGCCGAGCAAGGTGTACGCGGTGTACCTACCGTCATGCTGTTTAAATCTGGCACCAAGGTCGCATCACTGGTTGGCGCTCAATCGAAATCACAGCTGACGCAGTTCATCGAACAAAACGCCTGATAACTCAGTAAGCGTTTGTAATAGCCGCCGACTTCGTCGGCGGTCGTTTTATCTTTTACGCTTCCACGGCGGCAAGCTTGCATCACTTGCGCGGCTATCTTTTAAGCGCCTCTTCCCAGGCCCCAGCAAACGAGCAATCCAACGCGTCTCCGGGTGGCTGTCCAAGGCAATTTTCAGCGTCATTGTCAGCATTACCGAAAGCAACATTCCCGCTGCACCGAATATCCACCCCCATACCACCAGCGATAAAAATGCCACAAAGGTAGAAAGCCCGAGCGCTTGCCCCATTACCCGAGGCTCAATCAAGTTACCGAGCACAAAGTTGATAACCAGATAGGCCGAAGCCAAAAGCATCGCTTGGAAAGGACCACCATCTTGCGCAATCAGCAGTAAGAGTACCGGCGGTATAGCGGCCAGCGCGGAGCCAATATTAGGAATAAAGTTGAGCGCAAAGGCTAACACTCCCCATAGCAGCGGAAACTCAACGCCCACAATCAGGCAGGAGAGCCAAACCAGCACACCCGTGGCTAGGCTGATCATGGTTTTAACGGCAAGGTAGCGCTTTAGCGTTAGGCTGAACTCACTGAAGCGCTTCAAGCTGGGCGCAGGGTTCTCTAAGGCACGTGAGACTTTGTCACGTACATTTAATGTTTCAAACAACATGAATATGACCAGCAGCCCGACAATGACACTCTGCATGAAGAGATTGCCAAGCTGACTCAATAACGCTGGCATCCAGGAACCTTCATCCTCCCCCTCAAAGAGCGAGTTGATTTGGTCTGGATTTATCGCTAATCCCCGAGAAGAGAGCGCATTGAGTAAGTTCCAATACTGCTCATAAAGTCGCGACTCTATGTCCGGCAATGCGGTCAGAAAAGTACTAAAGCTGTTCACCACCAGCAGGCCAATAAGCGATATAAACGCCAGCAAGACCATTAACGTGAGGAATGCCGACATTCGCATACTCAGGCCACAGCGATGCAGCCACTGCACAGGCGAGGTACACACGACCGCGATAAATGTCGCCAATAGCAACGGCACTAATAAGTCAGCACCTACTTTCATTCCAGCAATAATCACTACCAACGCGGCGAGAGCCAAGGTGGCATTGAGTGGAATACTGCGATAATCCTCATCCGACAAGTTTGACATAATCCATCCCTAGCCTGTTATCCATATATAATGGCTGCATTGTTCATATTGCACAAACCATGCAAACAATGAGCAACTGTTGTGCGACTTCCCTTCCATGCTGAACTTTCTCTTCTACGATGCTTCCAAGCTATGTCTGTCCTAACGTCTTGAAACAGCGTTTAAAACCATGATTTAACTTGGCGGCATGACGCCCCGCTTACAAAGGAAGCCATTTATGAAAGCAACTCCCATTAGCTCTCCAGGACTACGCGCTCAACTTCTAGGTTACGGCCTACTAGGCAGTGCCTTATTGGCACTCATAAGCGCTCCCTTGGCACACGCGTCATCGTCACACCCGCCTCAGCCCAGCCTGCATGTTCAAGCTCAGTCTTGGGTAGAGGTGGAGCCCGACAAAGCCACTTTGAATGCACGCCTGTGGGAAAATACGCCAGCCCTTTCCACCTTGGAGGAGAGCGATAGTAGCGCACTTAGCGATGCCCGTGAGCGTTTAGAGACCCGTGCTAGCGAATTAATTGAAGAGATGGAAGCCACGGGTCTTGAGCGCACCGCCATTAACGCTGGCTCGCTCAATGTTTATCCTGAGCATATTCAAGGCCCGCGCAACGAAGACGGCGAACATGAAACCCTGCAACGCACTCGCCTTGAACGCCCGATCACTGTCGAGCTTACCGATCTCAATCAGTTAAGCCAGGTGTTAGATGCTCTGATTGCTGCCGGTGTTAATTCACTGGACGGTGTCCAGTTCGACCTGCAAGACCGCGATGCGGCGACTGACGAGGCATTGGTCAAAGCGCTTGAGAAAGCGCAGCACAAGGCAAACCTGATGGCCGATAGCCTAGACGCAGAACTGGGCCATGTGCAGCGCATTGAAGAAACGCAATCACCTATTTTCCAGCCGCGCATGATGGCAATGCGGGCAGAGAGCGACACGGCTGCAAGCCAATCCGGTGCCGCCAGTGATTACAGCCCCGGCACCATTCGTATTGATGCCGGAGTCAGCGTTGAGTGGGCACTTAAAGGGCCAGATGCTCCACGCCGCCCAGATAGCGACGTAGCGGCTCAGGAATAGTTACCGAGCCATCCGCCTGCTGGTGGTTTTCAAGCACCGCCAGCAGGCAGCGTCCTACCGCCAGCCCTGAACCGTTCAAGGTATTAAGCAGCAATGGCTTTTTCGAGTCTGGGTGGCGATAACGCGCCTGCATACGGCGTGCCTGAAAATCCCCACAATTAGAGACTGAAGAGATCTCCCGATAGGTTTCCTGGCTGGGCAACCACACTTCTAAGTCGTAGGTTTTAGTCGCCCCAAAGCCCATATCCCCGGTACACAGCGTTACCACGCGATACGGCAATTCCAACGCCTGCAGTATCGCCTCGGCGTGACCACGCATCTCTTCCAATGCTTCGAAGCTTTTCTCCGGCTCTACAATCTGCACCATCTCGACTTTATCGAACTGATGCTGACGAATCATACCGCGGGTATCGCGCCCGTGTGAGCCCGCCTCAGAGCGGAAACACGGCGTATGGGCAGTCAGCTTCATTGGCAATGCGGACAACTCAACGATTTCATCGCGCACAAAGTTGGTAAGCGGCACTTCGGAGGTCGGGATCAGATGGTACTCACGCTCATCGTCCAGCTTGAACAGATCTTCGCCAAACTTCGGCAGTTGGCCAGTACCCATTAGTGAATCGCGGTTGACCATATAGGGCACGTAGCACTCTTCGTAGCCGTGCTGTTCGGTTTGGGTATCCAGCATAAACTGCGCCAGCGCCCGATGAAGGCGAGCAATCGGCCCGCGCATTACCGCAAAGCGGGCACCGGTGATTTTAGCTGCCAGCTCAAAATCGAGATAACCCGACTTCTTACCCAGGTCAACGTGATCCAGCACCTCAAAATCAAACGCCCGCGGCGTGCCCCAGCGGTGCAGCTCAACGTTATCGTCTTCGCTTTTACCTTCCGGCACGCTTTCGTGGGGCAGATTGGGGATACCGCTAATGGCATCGTCCCACTCGGCCTGCACCTCAGCCAGCTCACGTTTGGCATTATCCAAACGATCGCCCAAATCGCTGACCTCATCTAGCAGCGGCTGAATATCTTCACCGTTGGCCTTGGCCTTGCCAATCGCTTTAGAGCGCATATTACGCTCGTTTTGCAGCTGCTCGGTTTGCGTTTGCAGCTCGCGGCGACGCGACTCCAGCGCCTGTAGTCCCGCTTTATCAAGCACAAAGCCCCGGCGGGCCAGTTGTTGAGCAACCGTGTCAAGATCACCACGCAGCAGTTTCGGATCGAGCATGAATCCTGTCCCTTGGCCTGAAAACAATAAAAGCAACGCGTCAATGCACGTGCAGAAAGGCGCCTATTGTAGGCAAAAGCGCGCCAGGGAGCCATGCCCGGTGTTCCACATCACGGGTTAAGGAATATTAACAGGTTGAATCACTCAACTAATTTGTAGCGCCACACTTAAGTAACGAGTGGTAAACCACTAGCTTAGCTAGCATGACCGAATCTACCGCATGCGCTATGACCGCTCTGCATATCCATCCCCGCCCATTAGCCAAAAATGATAGAGTGCCCGCCGATTCGACTGGCGAATCGCTGAAAAATAGGTTTTCACACTTTTTGACAGGAGAAAGGCAGTGCAGGAAACAGCACAGCAAGGAAAGTTTGCCTGGTGGCGACGAATCGCCCTATGGAAGAAAATTCTCGCGGGCTTGGCACTGGGCATTCTGGCAGGTGCGCTCTTGGGCGATACCGCCAGCGTGTTTAAGCCACTCGGCGATATTTTCATCAACGCTATTATGATGCTGATTGTACCGCTCGTGTTCTCCACCCTGGTGGTAGGCATCACCTCCATGCGCGACCCGCAGAAAATGGGCCGCATTGGTGCGCGTACGATTACCCTCTATTTGGTCACTACCGCCTTTGCTATCTCCATCGGTCTGGTACTTTCCACCCTCCTGCAGCCAGGCGTGGGGGTTCATTTAAGTTTTGACTCTGAAGTGGCCGCTAACGAAGCGCCATCGCTGGTCTCTATTCTGGTTAACTTAGTACCGCGTAACCCGCTGGACGCCCTGGCCAACGGCAACATTATGCAGATCATTGTGTTTGCCATTGGTTTGGGTATTTCTTTAACGCTGATCGGCGAGAAAGGTGAACCGGTCATGAAGGTCTTCGACAGCTTTGCTGAGGCAATGTACAAGCTAACCGGCATTGTGATGGCCTTTGCACCCTTCGGCGTCTTTGGCTTGATCGCCCACGTCTCGGGCCAGTACGGTTTAGAGATATTGCTGCCGCTGGCCAAGCTGATTGGCGTTGCATATCTAGCCAGCATACTTCACGTGCTAGTAATCTACTCGGGCTTGATCTCGCTATTGGGGCGGCTAAACCCTATGCGCTATTTGCAGGGCAGCCTGGACGCTATTGTCGTGGCGTTCTCATCCGCCTCTTCTGCGGGCACCCTGCCGGTCTCTATACGCTGTGCGCAGAAAAACCTGGGCGTTTCCGAAGGGGTTTCTGGGTTTGTGCTTCCCGTGGGTGCCACCATCAATATGGATGGCACGGCGCTTTACCAGGGTGTGGTAGTGCTATTCATTGCCCAAATGACCGGCACTGATTTGAGTATGATGGATTACGGCATGATCGTTGCCACCGGCACGCTGGCCTCTATCGGTACGGCGGGAGTACCGGGCGCGGGCTTGATTATGCTCTCGATTGTGATGGCGCAGGTTGGCCTGCCGCTGGAAGCTATCGCCGTGGTCGCGGGGATTGACAGGATCCTTGATATGGCACGCACCAGCGTCAACGTTGCGGGCGATTTAATGGTCACCACGCTGGTAGGCAAAAGCGAGGGGGAACTCAACGAGGACATTTACAACAGCCGCTGATCCTCGCGCTACTATTTAGCAAGATTCGGCGCCCGCTGTGATGAGCAGCGGGCACTGCGCCCTCCCTTCATAGCCTTCCCCTGCCATACAGCAGTTGTGATTCGCACAGTTTCTCGGCAACCTATTAGCATCATTTCTAGCCGAGC
This sequence comes from Vreelandella sp. ssv, assembly GCF_059448525.1. Classification (NCBI taxonomy): domain Bacteria; kingdom Pseudomonadati; phylum Pseudomonadota; class Gammaproteobacteria; order Oceanospirillales; family Halomonadaceae; genus Vreelandella; species Vreelandella sp. ssv. The sequence continues at coordinate 2,636,124 of NZ_CM182545.1, forward strand.
TACGCAGCTATGCCTACCGCTTTTGATCAAACGCTCATCGCCATCGATACCCTGCATGCCGAGGATCCGCGCGATACCAACCTTGCTGATGGCACGTCCATGCCTCAGGAATTGGCTTATGCCCAGCGCATGAGCGACTGGCTAGACCGCGCACATGACGCCCCAGATGAAGTGCTGCGCTTAGCCGTACGCGCCCAGCACTTGCAGCGCTGGTTAGTGCCGCGAGAGGAGTACCCCGAAGGGCGCGTAGGCTACTTAACCTGGCGGCGCGACCAGGGCAAGCGCGCAGGCGATACCACCGCCCAGCTAATGCGCGACGCAGGCTACAGTGATAAAGAAGCCGAGCGCGCCGCAGCAATTATTGGCAAGAAAGGATTGGGCCGCGACCCCGATGTACAAGCCCTGGAAGATTGCGCATGCCTGGTGTTTCTAGAGAACTACTTTGCCGATTTCTCGCGCAAGATAGAGCATGACCACATGGTGCGTATCGTGCAGATGACCTGGCGCAAAATGTCGCCCCGCGCTCACGAGCTAGCTTTAACGCTGCCGATGTCAGACGCCTCAGCAGCGCTGGTAAAAGAAGCCCTGGGTGTTGAGTAAGCAGGGTAGTAAAGCGTTACCGTAAGATGCAGCCGGGCAGTCACTGCGGTAAAGTAGCCGTCTTCTTTTTTTGCGCCCCCGGCACTGACGGCTTGCTCAACTATGATTGCATCCCTGGATACCCGTACCGCCCCGTTTGAACGCTTGGGAAATTCGTATGTACGTTTTCTACAAGCCCTCAAAACCTGCGGATTTGAAGGTGAAATTTCCCCCGACTATGCCAACCGCACGGTGCTGGCGACGGATAACTCGATTTACCAGCGCCTTCCTCAGGCAGCAATCTATCCCAAGCATGCAGAAGACTTGGAGCGCATCACCCGGCTGGCGGCGCAGACCTCCCATCGAGGCATTGTATTAACCCCACGAGGTGGCGGCACAGGTACCAACGGCCAGTCGCTCACCGACGGTATCGTGGTGGACGTATCACGCCACATGAACAAGATCATCGAGATCGACACTGAAAACCGTCGAGTCCGCGTACAGGCCGGGGTGATCAAGGATCAACTTAACGCCGCGCTCAAGCCCCATGGGCTGTTTTTCGCTCCGGAGCTTTCGACCTCCAATCGCGCCACTATAGGCGGCATGATCTCTACCGATGCCAGCGGCCAGGGCAGCTGTGAATACGGTAAAACCCGCGACCATGTGTTGGAGCTCGATACTATTCTGATCGGTGGAAAGCACCTGCACAGCCGCGTGTTAACACAGGATGAAGAGCAGGCTGAGTGCCAGCAGGAAGGCATTCTGGGCCGCGTTCATACCACCGCCGCCGAGATTATTGACCAGCAGCGCGACTTGATTGCAGCCAAGTTCCCGCCGCTCAACCGCTGCTTAACCGGCTACGATTTGGCTCACCTGCGCGATAGCGAGGGGCAGCTCAACCTCAACAGCCTGCTGTGCGGCTCGGAAGGCTCGCTGGGCTTTTTAAACGAAGCGGTGTTGAACGTGCTGCCGATTCCCAAGCACTCCACCCTGGTCAACGTTCGCTATACCAGTTTTATGGATGCGTTGCGGGATGCCAAAGCATTAATGACTGCCAGCGCGAAGCCTACCTCGATTGAGACCATCGACGACAGCGTGCTGCAACTGGCCATGGAGGACTTCGTCTGGGACAGCGTGGCGGAGTTCTTCCCGGCGACCGCTAACACGGCGATTCGCGGCATTAACCTGATCGAATTTAATGACGACGATGAGAGCGCCCTCACCGAACGGGTACGCGCCTTCACCGAGCATCTAAGCCAAGATACCACCGTTGAGCGCTTAGGCTACACCCTGGCCGAGGGGCGCGGGCAGATCCAGAAAGTCTACGCCATGCGCAAACGCTCGGTGGGATTGCTCGGAAATGTGCAGGGCGAGAAACGACCGATCCCGTTTGTCGAAGATACCGCCGTACCGCCGGAGCACTTGGCGGACTTTATCTCTGAGTTCCGCGCCGCGCTGGATGCCCGGGGGCTCTCTTACGGGATGTTTGGCCATGTAGACGCCGGCGTACTGCACGTGCGCCCCGCCGTCGATATGAAGGATCCAGAGCAGGAAAAACTGATTCGCGCGGTGTCCGATGAAGTGGCGGCGCTGACCCAGAAATATGGCGGTCTGCTGTGGGGCGAACACGGCAAGGGCGTACGCTCCGAATATTCGCCTAAGTTCTTTGGCGAACTCTATCCCAGCCTACAGCGGGTAAAAGCGGCTTTTGACCCCTATAACCAGCTTAACCCCGGCAAAATAGCTTCACCTGCCGAAAACGGCGAACTAATCGCCAAAGATAGCGACCCCGATTTGTTGAAGGTCGATGGTGTGCCCATGCGCGGCCAGTTTGATCGCACCATCGATGAGCGTGCCTGGCAGGCCTATGACGCCGCGGTGTACTGCAACGGTAACGGCGCCTGCTACAACTATGACCTTGATGACCCCATGTGCCCATCATGGAAAGCGACGCGGGATCGCCGCCACTCGCCCAAAGGCCGCGCCAGTCTGATCCGCGAGTGGCTTCGCCTGCAGACCCAGGCGGGAATCGATGTTGTTGAAGAATCGCGCAAAAAGAAAGCCGAAGGTGGCTGGGGGTTTATTAAACGCTTTCCGATGCGGGTGGCGAACACTCTCAGCCGCAAGCAGCACCACGACTACTCCCACGAAGTTTATGACGCCATGGCGGGCTGTTTAGCGTGTAAGTCCTGCGCGGGGCAGTGCCCGGTTAAAGTCAACGTCCCTCAGTTCCGTTCACAGTTTTTGGAGGTCTACCACGGCCGCTACCTGCGCCCGCTGCGCGACTACGTGATTGGCGGCACTGAATTTATGCTGCCCACCCTGGCCAAGGCGGCACCGCTTTATAACGCCGTGATTGGCCAGCGCTGGGTAGAGCAACTGATGCGCCGCACACTGGGCATGAGCGACTCCCCGGCGCTTTCGCGGGCCAGTGTTAAAAAGCAGCTCAACGCCTGGGGCGTTGCCGAGGCAACGCCGCTCTCGCTGGCCCTGTTAACCGAACAGCAGCGCGCCAACAGCGTGATTATTGTTCAGGACGCCTTTACCACCCACTTTGAAGCCAAGCTGGTCATGGACGTTGTGGAACTGCTATCGCGTCTCAATCTACGCGTGTTCGTGATGCCCTATTCGGCTAACGGCAAACCGCTCCAGGTTCAGGGCTTCTTGGGCGCCTTCGAGCGCACCGCCACCAAGCAGGCCGAACGGCTACGCACGTTGGCCCGCTTTGATATCCCCATGGTGGGCATCGACCCGGCGATGACGCTCACCTATCGCCAGGAGTACGTCAAAGCGCTCGGCAATGAGGCAGTGCCGGAGGTGCTGATGCTACAGGAGTGGCTGGCGACCCGGATAAACACGCTTGCGCCCAACCAGCTTAAGCTAACCGACCCAGGGTTTAAGCTGCTCTCCCACTGCACCGAGAAAACCAACGCGCCGGGCAGTCCCAAAGCGTGGCAGCAGGTGTTTGCGGCGTTTGGGTTGGAGCTTGAGCTAGTGGCCACCGGCTGCTGCGGTATGTCGGGCACCTACGGCCACGAAACCCGCAACGCCGCTACGTCAAAAACTATCTATGCCCAGTCGTGGCAGCCCCAAGTGGAAGCCGAAAACAACGCAGGCAAGTTGCTAGCCACGGGCTACTCCTGCCGCAGCCAGGTAAAGCGCTACTCGGAACAAGTTCTGCTGCATCCTTTGCAGGCACTACTCATCGCCCTAAAGCGCAGCTAAAGTTTGTACAAACATTAAACCTTGTATAACGTTGAGGGAGCTAACGGCGTGCAGCGCAGAAAGCTGTCACGCTGTTCATTGACTGCAGGGAGCCTCTAATTAACGTAATGAGCGCAGGCCAGACAAGGCAAAAATCAACGAAAAAGCGGAGTTTACGAATTGTAAATGAGCATTTTGAGGTGATTTTTAACACCGTATGGGCAAGCGCAATAGTTAATCAGAGGTTTCCTTTTTTTCAGGAGCTGCCTTGTTGTTTCTACTCCCCTCCCTGACTCGCCTAGGCACAGGCGCTGTTTTAACCCTGACCCTAGCGGCCCTCGCGGTCGCTCAGGAAAACCGTGTTGAGACGCAGGTAGTGGCGGAGGCTCTGCGGATTGAGATACTGCCGCTTACCGGCAGCGTTAGCGCCCCAAAAACCTCTCAGCTGTCTAGCGCTGAAGCCGGTCAGGTCAGCGAGCTAACGGTTGAGATGGGCGACGCAGTCACTGAAGGCCAGCCCCTCTTATCACTCGATACCCGCGATATTAGCCTGGAAACCCAGCGTGCCCGCGCGGATCTAGCTCAGGCCGAAGCCGAACGTGACGAAGCGCAACGCCTAGTCAGCGAAGCCAACCAGCTCTCGGCGCAAAACTTTGCCGCCAGCGAGCGCCGCCAGCGTGAAAGCGCTCTGGCGGCGGCCCAGGCCACCCTTGAAGCGCGCCGAGCCGACTACAGCTTGGCCCAGCTGCAGCTCGAGCGTCACCAGATCCGCGCGCCCTTTGATGGCATGGTCACCCACCGGGAGAGCAATGTCGGTGAGTGGGTCAACCCCGGCGACACCCTGCTCACCTTGGTCGATTTAGCTTCACTTCGGTTAGATTTTTCGGTGCCGCTTTCCGCCTACCAACGCTTTGAGGGCTCTCAATTAGAGGTTCGCATAGAAGGCAGCGATCAATGGCACCCGGCGCGCACCCTCGCGCGTATCCCCCTCGATGCCAGCTCAAGGCAGTTTCTGCTTCGCGCGGCGCCGGAAGCACCACTTGAAATGCTACCGGGTATGGCGGTGGAAGGCCGTTTGCAACTTAATGGCGAAAGCGGGCCCAGCGTGCCGCGAGATGCCCTCATTCGACGCCCAGATGGCAGCGTTAGCGTTTGGCTAGCACGCCAGAGCGATGACATATGGCAGGCGTTTGAGCAGCGGGTTGAGATCGGCAGCAGCTACCAGGGAGAGGTCGCCGTCAATGAGGGCCTATCACCGGGAGACCGCGTTATCGTCGTCGGTAATGAGCGACTTGAAGAGGGGCAAACCGTGTCCCTGAGCGACGACTAAAGGAGCGATACCCGCGTATGTTTGCCGCCATTATTCGTCACGGTATCTTGGTTAGCGTTATTACGCTGATCCTGCTGATTCTGGGTATCGCCGCCATCTGGCGCATCCCTGTACAGATGATCCCCGACCTGGAAACCCGCGTGGTGGGTATCGAGACCCAGTGGCCGGGTGCCACGCCGCAGGATATTGAAAAGGATATCTTGATCGAGCAAGAGGAGTTCCTGCGCAATGTGCCCAACCTACAGCGCATGGAGTCCACCGCCAGCAGCGGCAGCGCTGAAATCGAGCTGGAGTTTCCGTTTGGCGTCGATCTCACCGAAACCTTGATTCGGGTTAACAACGCGCTAAGCCAGGTGCCCTCCTACCCCAACAATGTCGACCAGCCGCGCATCGTCGCCAACTCCTTTTCCGCCAACGCCTTTATGTACTATAACGTTGCCCCCCGGGAGGGCAATCCGCGCCAGCTCGATATGCCCGCCATGCGCGACTACCTGGAGGACAATGTCCGCCCGCGCCTGGAGAGCGTTGCCGGTGTATCGGAAGTCACGGTTTCCGGTGGCGCCGAGCGGCAAATGCAGCTGCTGATCGACCCCGAAGCGCTAGTCGCCCGTAAACTGAGTATTGCTGATATTCAGGCCGCCCTTCTGGCCCGCAATCAGGATGTCTCCGGCGGCAATCTAGAGAGCGGTAAACGCCGCTACCTGCTGCGAACTGTGGGCCGCTTTGAGGATGTTGAAAGCCTTGAAGCGCTTGTCCTCATCCGCGACGGCGACGCGGTCACCCGGCTCAGCGATGTCGCCGAGGTTCGCCAATCCTATGCCGAACTCACATCCCGCGCTTACAGCTCTGACGGACAGCCAGTATTGAGCGTACAGGTGCGCCGAGAACCGGGCGCCAATGTGATCGATATCAAGCGCGCCATGCTCGATGAAGTCGCGGCGCTTAATCAAGGCCTGCTAGCCGAGCAGGGTATGCGTATGACGCTCTCCAGCGACGACGTGCGCTACGTGGAGTCGTCGATTGCCAATGTTTGGGTCAACCTGGGTCTTGGCGCGCTGTTTGCCACCCTGGTGATGTACGCTTTTCTTCGCTCTGCCCGCGCCACCGTGGCCGGGGTGATCGGCATTCCCATCTGCACCATAGCGGCCTTTCTAGGCCTGCTGCTGGCGGGCCGCACGCTCAACGTCATTTCGCTGGCGGGTGTTGCTTTCGCTATTGGCATGACAATAGACAACACCATCGTCGTGCTGGAGAGCATTGAGACCCAGCGCCGCCGTGGGTTGGCGCGTTTTGAAGCGGCTCTCGAGGGCGTCAAGCAAGTGTGGCCCGCGGTGCTCGCCTCAACGCTAACCACCATTTTAGTCTTTGTGCCGATCTTCTTTATTCAACAGGAAGCCGGGCAGCTCTACTCTGATATTGCGGTGGCCATCTCGACCTCGATTATTGTCTCCATGGTGGTCGCCATTACCGTTATTCCCACCTTGGGAGCACATATCGATTTTCGTGGCAAGGAGAGCGCCTCAACATCATCGCCACGCTGGGTACGCGGTTGCCTGTGGGTGGTGGATGGCATGATTCGTACGGCTTCCCGACGCTTTCTCGCTATCGTGCTAGGCATTGTGGGTGGTATCGGTATTTTTGTCTGGCTGACCCCCCCGGCTGAGTACCTGCCCGAAGGCGAGGAGGCCAAAACCTTTGCCAGTATGAACGCCCCGGCGAGTTACAACCTGGCCACCATGGATACGATTGCCCAAACCCTACAACAGGAGTTGGAGCCCCATGTGGGCGCTGAGCCGGAGCGCTTCGAGCGCGGCGATACCGACATCCCGGCGATTCGCACCATGGGCATTCAAGCCGAAGCCCAAAGCCTGCGGATCATTGCAGAAACTATCGACCCCACCCATATTGAAGCCTTGATGGACGCCCTCACCCGGCGCTTTGAGAAATACCCCGACATGCGCGCCTTTGCCGCCCGCGGCTCGATTATCTCCAGCAATGACGGCGGAACGCGCAGTATCACTTTGGACATTGCCGGCAACGATCTAAACGAACTCTACACAACCGCCAACGCGATTTATCAGCGCGCGCAGACAGTGTTCGACAACCCGCGCATTCAGTCGCGGCCCTCCGCCCTGGATCTTGGCCAGCCGCTGATTGAGGTGTATCCCAATTGGGAGCGCGCCGCAGAAGTCGGCCTGGATACCAACGCCCTGGGAACCACCGTCGCGGTGCTCACCAACGGCGCCTATCTGGATGACTTTTACCTCGACGACGAGAAAATCGACCTTTACGGCTATGGCCCCGAGGCGCGCGATATCGACCTGGACGCCCTCGCCACCCTGCCTATCTATACCCCTTCTGGGGTGAGCGTTCCGCTCAATACCCTTGCCGAAATTCGCGAAACCGTGGGAACGGCCACCCTTCGGCGGGTGGATGGTCGCCGCAGTGTGACGCTGGACGTCATTCCACCCCGCAGCGTAGCGCTGGAAGCCGGTATCGAGCGGATGCAGCGCGAGGTGATCGACCCACTGCGCTATGAAGGCGTCATACCCGCCAACATTAATGTCAGCGTGACCGGTGCGGGGGATCAGTTGGATGCCACCCGCCAAGCACTTACCGGCAATGCGTTAATCGCGCTGGCGATTGTGTATCTGCTGCTGGTGGCGATTTTTGCCCACTGGGGTTACCCGCTGCTGATTCTCGCCACTATTCCGTTAGGTGCCGCCGGGGGGATTGTAGGGCTGTGGCTGATGAATACGGTGGGCGCTCAGCTGCCGAAAATTGGCTTGAATGCCATCAGCCAGCCGTTCGATATGATCACTATGTTGGGCTTTCTGATTCTGATGGGGACGGTGGTCAACAACCCGATACTGGTGGTTCATCAGGCGAGGGAGAATCTACGCACGGCGTCGATGGGCGCTCGTGAGGCCGTTCAACAGGCAGTAGAGAGTCGCTTACGGCCGATTGCCATGACGACTCTTACCACTCTGTGCGGCCTATCACCGCTGGTGTTTCTACCCGGGGAAGGTACCGAGCTTTACCGCGGCGTCGGTGCCATTGTGCTATTTGGGCTGCTCGGTACGGCAATTGTCACCATTACCTTCTTACCAGCGCTTACTGTTGCCGTGCTCAGTTGGAGAACCCAACGGTCGGCGAGCTAACAAGCTGCGGGGTTAAAAGAATAACCGCTTAAGTGCCAGCCCTGGATCGCTTTCGCGCATAAAGGCTTCGCCAACCAGGAACCCGTTAACGTTGTGGTCACGCATTAGTTCAACGTCATCGCGGGTATGGATACCCGATTCGGTAATCACCGTCACACCCTCTGGAATGCGCGGCAGCAGATCAAGGGTGGTATTTAGGCTGGTTTCAAAGGTATGCAGGTTGCGGTTATTGATGCCGACCAGCTTTAGATCCAGCGTCAGGGCGCGCTCAAGCTCCTCGGCGTCATGCACCTCGACCAATACATCCATCCCCAACTGGTTGGCCTGCTGGTGCAGGTCGCGCAGTTGTGCATCGTCCAGGGCAGCAACAATCAGCAGAATACAGTCCGAACCAATCGCCCGAGCTTCACACACCTGGTAGCCGTGGGTGATAAAGTCCTTGCGAATCACCGGCAGCGTGCAGACATCCCGAGCGGCAATGAGATAGTCTTCATGGCCTTGGAAAAAATCGGCGTCGGTAAGCACGGAGAGACAGGCAGCGCCGCCCTGGGCGTAGCTTTTGGCGATATCCGAGGGGTGAAACTCTTCACGAATAACCCCCTTTGAGGGCGAGGCTTTTTTCACTTCGGCGATAATCGCCGGATCACCCGTTGCAATGCGCGTATTAAGCGCTTCAATAAAGCCACGCGGGGCGCTCTGCTCCTCCCCGAGGGCAAGCAGATCCGCCTCTGAAACGGCCTGACGGCGCTCAGCCACTTCTTGGTCTTTGCGAGCAAGAATGCGCGTTAAAATAGTTGGCGTTGCCTGTTGAGTCATGCTGATCTCTTTTTTCAAACTTATTTTGTTTAAGAACCTACTACTTAAAAACACTGGTGAAGTGCGAAAGCTCTTTAAGCTTTTCAAGCGGCAGTTTGGAGGCTTGCGCGTCCTGGGCCACCATCACCCCCTCTTTTAACGTATCTGCAACGCCCGAACAGTAAAGCGCGGCCCCGGCGTTTAGCGCGACCATATCGGCAGCGGCACCGTCACCGGAAAGCGCTGCCTTGACCAAGCGCAGACTGTCTTCAGCACTGGCGGCTTTCAGCGTTGCCAGGCTCTGGCGCTCAATGCCCAGCTCTTCAGGCGTAATGGTGTACTGGGTAATCTCACCCTCTTTTAGCTCAGCTACCAAGGTGGGGCTGGCCAGAGAGATCTCGTCTAGACCGTCCTCGGAGTGGACGACCATCACGTGGCGGCTGCCCAAGGTTTTCAGCACTTCCGCCATCAATGGCACTAATTCTGGGGCGTAAACACCCAGTACTTGGTTGGGTGCGCCAGCAGGGTTGGTCAGCGGGCCCAAAATATTAAACAGCGTGCGAACGCCCATCTCCCGACGTGGCCCAATCGCATAGCGCATGGCCGGGTGATGATTGGGCGCAAACATAAAGCCGACCCCTACCTGCTCGATACAGCGCGCTACTTGCTCTGGTTTCAGATCAAGATAAATACCCGCCACATCGAACAAATCAGCACTGCCTGAGGAGGACGAAACGCTGCGATTACCATGCTTGGCAACGTGCGCACCGGCAGCAGCAGCAACAAAACTGGCAGCGGTTGAAACGTTAAAAAGATTCGCGCCATCGCCACCAGTGCCGACGATATCCACAATGTTTTCTGCCTTCAGTTCAACGCGCTTCATTAGCTCGCGCATTACCTGGGCAGCGGCGCTAATTTCAATGGCGCTTTCGCCCTTCATGGCTAGGCCTACCAGTAGGCCGCCAATTTGCGCATCAGTGGCATCGCCGGTCATGATCTGGCGCATCAAAGCGTGCATGGCATCGAAAGAGAGGTCTTCGCGGCGCATTACCGCATTAATCGCGTCTCGCATTTGCATGAGCAGAGGAGCCCCTAAAGCGTGTGAAACCGGCAATTAGCCGCGTTTTAAAAAGTTGGCCAACAGCTCATGGCCTTGGCGGGTAAGAATCGACTCAGGATGAAACTGTACCCCTTCGATATCCAGCTCGCGGTGGCGCAGCCCCATGACTAGACCGGGGGTCACATCGTCGTCGCCGGTCCAGGCGGTCATTTCCAGGCAATCAGGCAGCGACTCTTTATCGACCACCAGCGAGTGATAGCGGGTTACTTCAACAGGGTTATCCAGCCCTTCGAACACGCCTTGGTTATCGTGCAGCACGGCTGATGTTTTGCCATGCATAACCTGCGGGGCGCGAACCACCTTGCCACCGTAAACCTGGCCAATCGCCTGGTGACCCAGGCACACGCCCAAAATAGGCAGCTTGCCGGCAAAGTGCTCGATAGCAGCCATGGAGATCCCCGCCTCATTGGGCGTGCAGGGCCCCGGCGACACTACCAAATGCGTTGGCGCCAGCGCTTCGATCTGCTCAATGGTGATTTCGTCATTACGATGAGTGATCACTTCTGCGCCCAGCTCGCCCAGATACTGCACGATGTTGAACGTGAAGCTGTCATAGTTATCCAGCATAAGGACTTTCTGAGCCATAACTGCTTGATACTCCTATTACTATCATTGCAATGGCTCATGCGTTACCCAGGTCGGTAATGTGTTGCCATCTACTTAATGCCTTCGATGATACCGCAACCAAGCGCTCTATTGCAGGGGTTAAGTATCGCCTCGGCTCAGCCGACAGGCCGCATACTTAAACTCTGGGATTTTGCCATAGGGGTCGAGGGCCGGATTGGTGAGCAAATTGGCGGCAGCTTCGGCGTAGGCGAACGGCACAAACACCATGCCATCGGGAATTTTTGGGTCGACCCGTGCGGCGAGTGTAATGTTGCCACGCCGGGTCGTAATGGTGAGTGGGTCTCCCGGCGAAACGCCTAAACGAATGAGCTCCCCCGGGGACAGACTGGCGACGGCATCAGGCTCCAGCGCATCCAATACCACACTACGCCGCGTCATCGATCCTGTATGCCAATGCTCCAGCTGTCGACCGGTGGTCAGCACTGTGGGGTAGTCGTCGTCTACCGGCTCATCCGGTGGTAAAGGTCGTGTAGGGGCAAACTTGGCACGACCACCCGCGCGAGGGAAAGCGTCACTAAACACCACGTCTTGCCCGGGAGCATCCTCGGCGGCACAGGGATAGGTGACCGACCCCTCCCGCGTCAAGCGCTCCCAACTGATGTGATTCAGTGATGCCATGCCCTGCTTCATCTCTTCAAAAACGTCGCCAGGATGTTGGTACTCCCACCCCAGACCGAAGCGATTGGCGATCTCTTGAATAATCCACCAGTCGGGCTTGGCTTGACCAGGTAGCGGTAGTGCCATGCGGCCCAACTGAACCTGGCGATTGGTATTGGTGACCGTGCCCTCTTTTTCCGGCCAGGCGGAAGCGGGCAGAATCACATCGGCAAATTGTGCGGTTTCGGTGACAAACAGATCCTGCACTACCAAATGTTCCAGTTTGCCCAGCGCCGCACGGGCGTGATGTAAATCCGGGTCAGACATTGCCGGGTTTTCGCCCAGAATGTACATACCGCGCACTTGTCCGCCGTGAATAGCATCCATAATTTCTACCACCGTGAGGCCCGGCTGGGCATCCAGTGGCATGCTCCACAGCTCCTCAAAGGCCGCGCGCAGCTGAGCATCGCCTACCGGCTGGTAGTCCGGCAGCACCATCGGGATCAAGCCTGCATCCGAGGCACCCTGCACGTTGTTTTGCCCACGTAGTGGATGGAGGCCGGTACCAGAGCGGCCAGTATGACCACAGGCCAGCGCCAGCGAGATCAGGCAGCGGGCGTTGTCAGTACCGTGGGTATGCTGGGAGATACCCATGCCCCAGAAGATCATTGCCTTCTCGGCACTGGCATAGCGCCGGGCAATATCACGAATCACGGCAGGCTCAACGCCGCATAACTCGCTCATCGCTTCTGGCATGCTCATCGCCACACTCTGCTTCAGCGCTTCAAAGCCTTCGGTGTGGGCGGCAATATACGTTTCGTTATACAACCCTTCGGCAATAATCACGTGAAGAATGGCGTTGAACAGTGCCACATCGGCGCCCGGCTTAAAACGCACGCTCAGTGTGGCGTAGGCATCCAACGCCTGGCCGCGGGGGTCGAGAATAATGATATCGGTGCCGTTCTTGGCCGCCTGTTTGAAAAACGTTGCGGCCACGGGGTGATTAACTGCCGGGTTGCAGCCAGTGAGAATGACGACATCCGCCTCCAACGCTTGCATAAAAGAGGCGGTTACCGCACCAGAGCCTAGGCACTCCATCAGCGCTGCCACCGAGCTTGCATGACATAGTCGCGTGCAGTGATCGACATTGTTGTTGCCAAAGCCGGTGCGTACCAGTTTTTGGAACAACCACGCCTCTTCATTAGAGCACTTGGCGCTACCAAACCCTGCCAGGGCCTTGGGGCCATGCTCGGTTTTAAGCGTAACCAAACCGCCGGCTGCAGACGCTAGCGCCTCTTCCCAGGTTGCCTCCCGAAAGTGGGTGAGAGGCTGGGCTGGATCAAAGGCAGGATCCAAGCTTTTCGGAACGCCGGGCTTGCGAATCAGCGGGGTGGTCAATCGCGCCGGGTGATTAGGATAATCAAAACCAAAACGGCCTTTTACGCATAACCGGTTATGGTTAGAGGGGCCGTCGCGTCCTTCCACGAAGGCGATGACATCGTCTTTGATGTGGTAGGTCAGCTGGCAGCCCACGCCGCAGTATGGGCAAACTGAATCGACTTGGCGGTCGACTGCCTTTGAATCACCCTGCCCCGTGGCGTTCATTAGCGTCGCTGGCATTAAAGCGCCTGTCGGGCATGCCTGGACGCACTCGCCGCAGCCGACACAGGTGCTTGAGCCCATAGGATCGTCAAAATCGAACACAATTTTGGATACAGCACCGCGGTGTGCAATGCCAATAACATCGTTACTCTGTACCTCACGGCAAGCGCGCACGCAGAGCGTACACTCAATGCAGGCGTCTAAATTGACCTGCATGGCAGGATGGCTGGCGTCGGTCGTTTTATCCAAGCTCACCAACCCTTCACGACTTGGCGGTAGCCAGGCTTTTACGGCGTCCTCTGCAACACCTAGCTGGTCGGCCATTGCCCAAAAGTGACTGGAGCGATCTGGACTCTTCTCACGAGAGGGCTGATCCGCCATCAGCAGTTCCAGCACGCCTTCCCGAGCGACTTTTACGCGCTCAGAGCTGGCGCTATACACCACCATATTAGGCACAGCCTCGCGCAGACAGCTCGCCGTTAAGGCACGCTCCCCCTCCACCTCAACCATGCAGACACGGCAGTTGCCGTCGGCACGGTAGCCGGGGGCATCTTTAAAGCACAGGTGGGGAATGGTTTCTCCGGCACGTTTGGCGACCTGCCAAAGGGTTTCACCGGAGTAAGCGGTGACTTCATGACCATCCAGTGTTAGCGCAAAAGAAGCAGTCATGGCGTCCCCCTTTCAGCAACAGGTTCTGCGGCATCGCTGACAATAATCTGCTGTTGATCTAGCTCGGCTCGAAAATCTTTCAGCAACCCCAACACGGGATTGGGCGCTGCTTGACCCAAACCGCAAATCGAGGCGTCCTGCATCACCTGCGCCAGTCGGGTCAGTTGGCCGACATCCCAATCGTCACGCTCCAGCAGGGTCAGCATTTTTTCTGTGCCTACACGGCAAGGAGTGCACTGTCCGCAAGACTCGTCGGCAAAAAAAGCCAGTAGATTGGTCGCCACTGCCTGCAGGTTATCCTGCTGGGAAAGCACGATCACTGCTGCCGAGCCAATAAAGCAGCCATGATCCTGAAGCGTATCGAAATCCAGCGGGATATCCGCTTTGCTGGCGGGCAATATACCGCCCGATGCACCACCGGGCAGGTAAGCTGCCAACTGATGGCCCTCGGCCATGCCGCCGCAGTGCTCATCAATCAGTTCGCGCAGTGTGATGCCCGCAGGGGCCAAATGAACGCCCGGATGTTTGACCCGACCAGAGACCGAAAAACTGCGTAGCCCAGAACGACCGTTGCGGCCTTGCTTAGCAAACCAGTCGGCGCCCCTATGCCAAATCGGTGCTATCCAATACACAGTCTCCACATTATTGACCAACGTCGGGCGGCCAAATAGCCCTTGCTGTGCCACATAGGGCGGGCGGTGGCGTGGCTTACCAGGCTTACCTTCCAGCGACTCAATCAGCGCCGACTCTTCGCCGCAAATATAGGCCCCGGCACCGCGGCGTAATACGATATACCCGGCAGCAATTAGCCCTGCTTGCTCAAGCTCCCCAATCGCTTCGCGCAGCACGCGATGCAAGCCTGGATACTCGTCGCGTAGATAAATATATAGAGCCTGAGCTTCAATCGCCCAGGCGCTGATTAGAGCGCCTTCTAAAAACTGATGGGGTGATTTTTCAAGGTGGTAGCGATCTTTAAAGGTGCCCGGCTCGCCTTCGTCAGCATTGATAACGCAGTAACGGGGCCCCAGTTCCTGGCGCACAAAGTGCCATTTTTTAAAAGTAGGAAAGCCTGCGCCGCCAAGGCCTCTCAAGCCCGCACTTTCAAGGGTGGTCATGAGTGCGTTAACGCCTATACTGCCTGTCCGGCACTCGGCAAGAAGCTGATAGCCGCCCTCCTTCTGATACGTCTCCAGGCGTTGCCATAAAATTGCCTCTGGATGAAAGTGGCCCGTATCCACAATAGCTTCTACGCCTTCCGGTGTCGCAAACTGCACATGATGATGACCCACTTCCACCACTGGCGCGCTATCGCAACGCCCCATGCAGGGCGCACGCAGAACGCGCACCTTCTGAGGGTCAAAGCCTGCTTCCAGTTTGGCCTTCAACTGGGTTGCCCCGGCCAGTTGACAGGAAAGCGAATCGCATACCCGCACCGTGGTATCCGGCGGCGGCGTTTGGCCGTCATGTATCACATCAAAATGGGCGTAAAAGGTGGCGGTCTCGTACACTGCCGCCATAGGGAGATTCATATACGCGGCTAATGCGCGCAGCTCAACCATCGATAAATGGCCATGAGCATCCTGAATAGCGTGCAAATGTTCCAGCAACTGATCACGTTGGCGCAAGCCAGGCTGCAGTCGCTCATCACCCAACAGCGCCCTTAAAGTCACCAGCGCTACTGGCGATAGATCGCGGCCCTTGGGGTGGCCGCGCCGACGCCGCGAAGAAGAAACCGTTTGGTCTGTCATAAGGCACGCTATGCTTAGGAGTGTAATACTGTTCAGCATAGTGGCACTTGCCCTTAGAGGGAATGCTTCCTTGGGCAATACCTCTCTCTCTCGTTTTCCCGTTAGGCTGGAACTGGCAACGTGCCAGCACAGTCTTTATTATCTGCCGTCCTTTGCAGCAGTTTCTGCAATATTTTCTAGCCAGTTAGGAGCGTGGGATGTCAAAGCGGTTTACCTGGGTATGTGCGCTCTTATTGGTCACGCTGCTGAGCGCTACGCCAGCTTTTGCCTCTACATCACTACGCGTTATCGCCTCATTTTCAGTGATGGAGGAGTTGGTTAAACGCGTGGCGGGCGATTTGGTCAACGTTAGCGTCATTGTGCCTGCGGGTGAAGACGTTCACCGCTGGGAGTTAACGCCACCCAATGTCCTCGCGCTAGAAGAAACCCATATTGTGTTCTATAACGGATTGGGCTTAGAGCCTTGGATACGCCATGTGGAAGCGATGTCCGACGATCAATTGACGCTAGTGGAAGTGGCTAACAAGGCTGACTATGCGCCGCTAATGATCTCGACCGGGCAATACAAAGGCGAGCCAGACCCGCACATGTGGATGGATCCCGACGGTGCCGCCGCTTACATAGAGGTCATTGCTGAAACTCTGGCTGAGCACCTGCCCGAGCAGGCCGATGAATTTTATGCTCGCGCTGAAGAAGCTCGCAAGGCGTTGGCCTCTCTAAAACAAGCGGTCAAAGAGCGGCTGGAGGGCATTCCCCAAACCAACCGCACGCTGCTGACTAGCGAAGCGAGCTTTGGCTATTTCGCTCGCGCCTTTTCCTTTGAAGCACTCGGTGTTTGGGGAGTTAATCACGAGACGCTGGGCAGTGCCCAGGCAATGGCCAAGATGAGCGAATATCTTGCGGAGAATCGTCCTCGCCCTTCGGCACTATTTTTTGAAAGCACGACGCCTAGTATTCATATGGATGCCCTGTCACGCGAGACATCGCTCCCCCTCGCAGGCCCGCTGTATGTCGACTCGCTGAGCGGTGCAGACGGCCCGGCTGCCAACTACTCAGCTATGTTGCATCATAATGCTGAAGTCATGCACACCGCTCTGGGGGGCGCAACGGCCGAGTAATTGGCCGTTGCGTTTTTTAACAGAACAGGCAGCTAAAGGTTATCTAATCCCCGCTCCGCCATGGCCACTGCACGGAAAATCGCACGTCCTTTGTTCAGCGTTTCCTGCCACTCCATTTCGGGCACGGAGTCAGCAACAATGCCTGCGCCAGCCTGCACGTGGAGCTGGCCGTCTTTAATCACCGCAGTGCGAATGGCAATCGCAGTATCCATGTTGCCGTGCCAGGAGAGATAGCCAACGGCCCCAGAGTAAATGCCGCGCTTAACCGGCTCTACTTCATCAATGATTTCCAGTGCACGAATTTTAGGCGCGCCGGACACCGTGCCCGCGGGAAAAGTTGCCCGCAGCGCGTCCATCGCGGTTAAGCCTGGTTTGAGCTTGCCTGTCACATTAGAGACGATATGCATGACGTGAGAGTAGCGCTCGACCACCATCTGGTCGGTCACTTCTACACTGCCTGTTTGGCAAATTCTGCCCACATCGTTGCGGCCCAAATCGATCAGCATGAGATGTTCGGCCAGCTCTTTAGGATCGGCCAGCAAATCTGCTTCCAAGGCGTCGTCTTCTTCTTCGGATTTACCGCGTTTACGGGTGCCGGCAATGGGCCGAACGGTAACCTCGCCCTCTTCCATGCGGGTCAGAATTTCGGGCGACGAGCCCACCACGTGGTGATCGTCCAAGTTGAAGAAGAACATATACGGCGATGGATTGAGGCTGCGCAGGGCCCGGTATAGATCCAGCGGCGACGCCTGATAGGGAATCGACATACGCTGAGAAGGCACACACTGCATGATATCGCCGGCCAGCACATACTCTTTGATTTTATCAACGGCAGCTTTAAAACCCTGCTCGGTAAAGCCTGAGTTAAAGTCGCTCTCTTTCACCGGCTGCCGACCGCTGCCTGCATTATTCGGGCTGATATGCGCTTCGCGCAGGCGGGTTTCGAGGTGTTTCAGATGCGTCTGGCCACGCTCAAGGGCTTCCGGTTCGGCAGGATCAACATGGGTCCAAATCGTCAGACGCCCTGAAAGGTTGTCGAAGACCACAAAGTCATTGCACACCATGAGCAGAATATCGGGCACGTTCAGCGGGTCGGGCTTATCCGCACCACCGCGCAAGCGCGGCTCAATATAGCGAATCGTGTCGTAACCGAAGTAACCAACCAAACCGCCATCGAAACGTGGCTGAGCATCTAGCTTGGGCACTTTGAAACGGCTCTGGAATGTCTCAATCCATGCCAGCGGATCCTCCACTTCGGCGACACCGACGGTTTCACCCTCTTTGATATGGCGAACCGTAAAGCCGCGCACTTCAATGCGTTCATGGCTGGGCAAGCCAATCATCGAGTAGCGCCCCCATTTCTCACCGCCCTGTACCGACTCAAACAAGAAGGTCCAGGGAGTATTCGCCAGCTTTAAATAGGTAGATAGCGGCGTATCTAGATCAGCGAGTACGTCACGCGAAACAGGGATTCGGTTGTAGCCTGCCTGGCTAAGCTCTTGAAAACGTTCCGGGGTCATCATTAAGCGGTCCTTGTCGCATGGGGTGCGGTCATCAGTAATTCAGTTAATGAGCCGAGTACTAAATCGGGCTGGCTCTGTTCAATCGGCTCACCGTGATTGTAGCCATAGGGCAGTGCCAGGGTAGTAAAACCCGCCGCCTTACCGGCAGCGATATCGTGACGAGAATCGCCCACCATCACACACTCAGAGGGTGAAACTTGGCAGGTACCAGCAGCGTGCAGCAGCGGCAAAGGGTGGGGCTTTTTCTCAGTCAGTGAATCACCGCCAATACATAGCGTGAAGTAGTCCAACAACTCAAAGTGATTCAAAATCGGCTCAATAAAACGCGCTGGCTTGTTGGTGATCAGCACGAGCGTCAGGCCTTTATCATGCAGTGTCTGAAGCGTTTGCCTTACGCCAGAATAAAGGGTCGTAAGGGCATTGGGGGCCGCGCCGTAGTGCGCCATAAAAATCTGAAATGCACGCTCTTGAAACGCTGGTTCAGGCGCCATTTGAAGCGCCCAGGTTAATGCTCTTTCAACTAACACCGGTGCACCATTGCCGACCCAATCACGTACCTCTGCTTCGCTCGGTTCACAAAGATTGAGTTCACTTAGCGTGAGCGCTATCGCGGCAGCAAGGTCAGGCACTGAATCAATCAACGTACCATCCAAGTCGAATGCAATCAGTCGTTTACCTTGGAGTACAGTGTGTAGTCCTGAATATAGTATTGAATGCACCTTACATTGCCCTCTTGCTTCATTCGCGGCTTAATACCTTTGCAGGCGCCGCCACGCTATTAGCCTGTCAGAAAAATTTTAAATACCGTCGTTAAAGACCGACTTTCAGGATAGCCCGACTTGTTGGCCAACCATCTTACCTGCTCAAGGCAAACTTTCGCATTAGTAACAAGCCGAAGAAACTTCTATGCTTGGGCTAATTTAGCCAAGGAGATAGTAATGGCCATCCCCAGAATTGTGATTGTTGGTGGCGGCGCGGGCGGATTAGCACTCGCGACGCAGTTAGGCCGTACATTAGGAAAACGTAAACGCGCAGAAATTGTCCTACTCGATCGTAACACCACCCATGTTTGGAAACCGCTGCTTCACGAGCTGGCCACTGGCGTGCTGAACTCAAGCATGGATGAAGTGGACTATCGCGGGCACTCGTCGGCTCACTTTTACCGCTACCAACGCGGCTCGCTAACGGGCATAAACCGCGAAAAGCGCTTGCTGCAGTTAGCACCCATCCAGGATGAAGATGGCGAAGAGGTACTCCCCGCCCGAGAGCTAAGTTATGACTATTTGGTGATGGCACTGGGCAGCGTTTCAAACGATTTTGGCACGCCCGGCGTGGCCGAGCACTGCCACTTTATAGATTCGCCACAGCAAGCCAAAGCGTTCCAGCGCGATATGATCAATACCTTCCTACGCTATACCGACCCAGCCTTGCGCCAGCACACCCAACTGACCA
This sequence comes from Vreelandella sp. ssv, assembly GCF_059448525.1. Taxonomy (NCBI): domain Bacteria; kingdom Pseudomonadati; phylum Pseudomonadota; class Gammaproteobacteria; order Oceanospirillales; family Halomonadaceae; genus Vreelandella; species Vreelandella sp. ssv. Next base: position 2,655,649 of record NZ_CM182545.1, read on the forward strand.
TTGGAATCGTTGGCGGCGGTGCAACGGGGGTAGAACTTGCCGCGGAGTTATTCGATGCGTCGCGCATGCTCAATGCCTATGGAGTGACGGCGTTAGATCACCAGCAAATCAGCGTGCACTTATTGGAAGCGGCACCACGCTTGCTGCCAGGGCTTTCCGAGCGGGTGAGCCAAACGGTGAGAGTTGAGTTGGAAAGCATGGGCGTGACCGTTCACACCGACACGGCGATCAAAGAAGCTCAGGCCCATCAACTGGTCACCCATGACGGTGAAGAGATCAAGACCGATATCAACGTTTGGGCAGCGGGCATTAAAGCGCCTCCGTTTCTAGCAGAGCTTGGCCTTTCCACCAACAGTAAAAATCAGATTAACGTCGCCGCCACGCTGCAAAGCGTGGATGACGAAAGCATTTTTGCCCTGGGTGATTGCGCCAGTTGCCCCATGGGAGAAAGCGGCACTGTGCCGCCTCGTGCTCAGGCGGCCCACCAGCAGGCTAAACTGCTGGCAAAAAACCTGGTCAACCAGTTAGAGGGGAAGCCACTTAATAATTTCCGCTACCGCGATTACGGCTCGCTGGTATCACTGGCGCGCTATGATGCGGTGGGCAACTTAATGCGAAGTGGCGCCTCCAAAGGGTTGTTTTTAGAGGGCTGGCTGGCACGCCAAGCCTACGCTTCACTTTACCGCATGCATCAACTTTCGATTCACGGGGCACCAAAAACAGGGTTGTCCTGGCTAGTGGACAAACTCAACAAGTATTTAAAACCGCGTATGAAATTGCACTAAACGCCCCGCTTCTCGCTAATTTTTGCTGCTCTAAGTCATGCTGCGCTAGTTATGCCGTTGCCAGCGCCGCCCGCAGTTGCTTAATGACTGTGTCATAGCCGTGGGTGTCGCTGGCTTGGTGGGCGCTGAAGATCGCCGACCCTGCTACAAAGGTATCGGCACCCGCTGCGGCAATCTCGGCAATGTTGTCCACTTTCACCCCACCGTCGATTTCCAAACGAATATCAAACGCTGATGCATCAATGCGCGCCCGCGCTTCGCGCAGCTTGTCGAGCGTTCCGGGGATAAATGACTGCCCACCAAATCCGGGGTTGACGCTCATAAGCAGCACCATATCGATCTTATCCATCACATAGTCGAGGTAGGAGAGCGGTGTAGCCGGATTAAACACCAGACCTGCTTTACAGCCGCCATCACGAATTAGCTGCAGCGAGCGGTCAACGTGCTCAGACGCTTCGGGGTGAAAGGTAATGTAGCTGGCGCCCGCTTCAATAAAGTCGCTGATCATGCGGTCTACCGGCTTAACCATCAAATGCACATCAATCGGCGCTGTCACCCCGTGCTTACGCAGCGCTTTGCACACCATCGGGCCGATGGTGAGGTTGGGTACATAGTGATTATCCATTACGTCGAAGTGCACCACATCCGCGCCTGCAGCCAGCACGTTATCCACTTCTTCGCCAAGCCGCGCAAAGTTAGCGGAAAGGATAGAGGGGGCAATCAAAAAGTCCTGCGCAGCGGTCATAACACTTTCCTAAATTAACAGGGGAATGAGTTGACTATCTTAACAGAGCCCCCCACCAAGCCCATCACTTACACGCCTTTGCATTGGTCATCTACGCACACCCATATTCTTAAATAGAATATAAAACATGATTGTAATTCCACATTGATAGATTTAACCTTACCTACATTGCGACACTACTTTTTGGCGATACTTTGCGCTAACTGTTTTAAGGAGTTTTTCTATGGCATTGCCCACAATTTTCCGCCGCAGCCTGGTTGCCATTGCGCTAGGCGTTACGGTAAGTGGTACCGCCGTTGCCCAGGAGCGGGAACTGCTCAACTCGTCTTACGATATCGCTCGCGAGCTGTTTGCCGCGATCAACCCAGAGTTTCAAGCCAAGTGGCAGGAAGAGCACGGTGAAGAGATCGCCATCAGCCAGTCTCACGGCGGTTCTTCAGCCCAAGCCCGCGCCATTCTGCAGGGTCTGCGTGCCGATGTGGTGACCTTTAACCAGGTGACCGATGTACAGGTACTCGCGGATGCAGGTCTCGTAGCAGAAGATTGGCAGGATGCGTTTGAGAACAATGCATCGCCCTATTACTCCACTACTGCCTTCTTGGTACGCAAAGGCAACCCCAAAGGCATCGAAAGCTGGGACGACCTAGTCCAAGAAGATGTAGAAGTGGTCTTCCCTAACCCGAAAACCTCGGGTAATGGTCGCTACACCTATCTAGCTGCCTGGGGCTTTGCTGAGAACGAATTCGATGGCGATGAAGAGCAAATCGAAGATTTCATGCGTACTTTCTTAGCCAATGTAGCGGTATTTGATACCGGCGGCCGTGGCGCAACCACTAGCTTTATCGAGCGTGAAATTGGCGATGTGCTGATTAGCTTCGAGTCTGAAGTTAACAACATCCGCAGCGAGTACGGCAGCGACGATTACGAGGTGATTGTGCCGCCGGTCAGCATCTTGGCTGAGTTCCCTGTTGCCGTGGTTGGCGAAAACGCTGAGCGCAACGGTAACAGCGATCTGGCCCAAAGCTACTTAGAGTATCTCTATACGGAAGAGACTCAGCGACTGCTGGCAGGCTTTAACTATCGTGTGCATAACGAGACCGTGGTCGAAGAGTTCGCTGACCAGTTCCCAGAAACCGAACTGCTCGAAGTAAACGATGTGTTTGGTAGCTGGGATGAAGCAATGGAAACTCACTTCGGCAGCGGTGGCCTTCTCGACCAGTTACAGCGCCGCTAATACTCACCTATGAGCCAGCCTGAACTATGAGTCAACTTGCCACCTGGCGAACCGGCAGCACACGCGTGCTGCCGGGTTTTGGCCTTTCTATGGGTATCAGCGTGCTGTTTATCTCGCTGGTGCTGCTGTTACCGATTACCGGTCTGTTTGGCCAGTTAGCAGGGCTTAGCCTTGCCGAATACTGGGCGATCATCACCGAAGGTCGTGTAGTGGCCAGCTATATGGTCACCATTGGCGCGGCAGCCGTTGCGGCGCTAATTAACGCCGTGTTTGGCCTGTTACTGGCCTGGGTCCTAGTTCGCTACGACTTCCCTGGCAAACGCTTACTTGATGCCTTAATGGATCTCCCCTTCGCTCTGCCCACCGCCGTGGCCGGCATTACCCTGGCAACGCTGTACGCCAGCAGCGGCTGGATGGGTGGATTGCTGGAGCCGCTAGGGTTTCAAGTCGCTTATACCTGGGTGGGTATCGCTCTGGCCATGGCCTTCACCAGTATCCCTTTCGTGGTGCGCACGGTGCAGCCGGTATTGGAAGACTTGCCCGCTGAGGTCGATGAAGCCGCTATGTCGCTGGGTGCCACCGACGGGGTGGCCTTTCGCCGCGTGATCTTGCCGCATATCTGGCCTGCCTTGGTGACCGGTACGGGGCTGGCGTTTGTTCGTTCGCTGGGCGAGTTCGGAGCAATCATTTTTATTGCCGGTAATATGCCCTACGAAACGGAGATCACCGCACTGATGATTTTCGTCAAGCTGCAAGAGTATGACTATGCAGGGGCCTCGGCGATTGCGTCGGTGGTGCTGTTTGTATCGCTGTCGCTGCTACTGGCGATTAATGTTTGGCAGGGCCGCTTTGTGCGCCGCCTGCATGGAGGTAAGGGGTAATGCGTCGAATTGGTGATGCGCCGCTTATCCGGCGCCTGCTGATAGGTGCCGCCTTGGTACTATCAGCGCTGTTTTTGCTGTTGCCGCTGGTGGCCATTTTTGCTCAGGCGTTCTCCCAGGGCGTCATGGTGTTCTGGTCGAACGTCAGTAACACCTTTACCCTGCACGCGATTGGTCTGACGCTGATGATTGCGCTATTGACCATTCCCGTGTGTCTGGTATTTGGCGTTGCCCTGGCGTGGCTGGTCACGCGTTTCAGTTTTCCGGGACGGCGCATTCTGCAAACCCTGATCGATATTCCCTTTGCGGTCTCGCCCGTTGTTGCTGGCCTTATCTACCTGCTGCTGTATGGCCGCAACGGCTGGATCGGCAATTGGCTGGACGGCTATGATATTCAGCTGATGTTTTCTTGGCCGGGCATTCTCATGGTGACCATTTTTGTTACCTGCCCCTTTGTGGCCCGGGAACTGATCCCGTTGATGCAGGCTCAGGGCTCCCGTGAAGAGGAGGCGGCGGTGACCCTGGGCGCCTCCGGCTGGACGACCTTTCGTCGCGTTACGCTGCCCAACATCCGCTGGGCACTGCTTTATGGCGTTATCCTGACTAACGCCCGGGCTGTGGGGGAGTTTGGCGCTGTCTCGGTAGTCTCCGGCGCTATTCGCGGTAAAACCAATACGCTACCCCTGCACCTTGAGCAGCTGTATCAGGATTATAACGCCGTGGGGGCGTTTGCCTGCGCGGCCCTACTCGCCTTTATTGCCCTACTGACGCTCGCCGCCAAGGCCGGGCTGGAATGGCGCGCAGCGCGCCGGGAGGCATTTGCATGAGCATTCACTTACACAATATCGCTAAGCACTTCGGCAATACCCAGGCGTTAGAGCCGATCAACCTGGATATTCACGAAGGTGAATTGGTAGGCTTACTCGGCCCGTCGGGCTCGGGCAAAACCACGCTGCTGCGGATTATCGCCGGCCTGGAAAATGCCGACCGCACCGCCCAGCCAGGTAAAATCCTGTTTGGCGACCGCGACGTGACGAACGTGCATGTGCGCGACCGGCGGATTGGCTTTGTCTTCCAGCACTATGCGCTATTTCGCCATATGAGTGTCTACGACAACGTGGCTTTTGGTCTGACCGTGCTGTCGCGTAAACGCCGCCCCAGCAGCGGAGAGATTCGTGCCCGGGTGTTTAGGCTACTGGAAATGGTCAAGCTGGAGCACCTTGCCAATCGCTACCCTGCCCAACTTTCGGGCGGCCAGCAGCAGCGGGTGTCGCTGGCCCGCGCTCTGGCCGTGGAGCCTGAAGTATTGCTACTGGATGAGCCGTTTGGCGCACTCGATGCCAAAGTGCGCCAGGAGCTACGTCGCTGGCTGCGTCATTTACACGACGAGCTCAATTTCACTAGTGTTTTCGTTACCCACGACCAGGAAGAAGCGCTGGAGTTATCTGACCGTGTGGTGGTAATGAGCAACGGCCGCATCGAACAGGTTGATACGCCCGATGAGCTCTACCGCACGCCGAAAAATCGCTTTGTGTTTGAGTTTTTAGGTGATGTAAACCATCTGGAAGGCAAAGTGACCAACGGCGTACTCACCTGCGGCGACGCCTATTGGCACGTTGATCTACCCGATGGTCATGAAGAGCTGCTGCTGCGCCCCCATGAAGTGCGGTTAACTGAGCAACCCACCTCTGAGAGCCATCTACCGGTTACTATCACGGCGATCTCGCCGGTGGGCGCCGAAGTGCGCGTGGAGCTAGAGGCTGACTGGCTGGCCCAGCCTTGGCTGGCCACCGTGCGCCACACTGACTTTGAGCACTTGGCGCTACGCCGCGGGCAACGCTTATTCGCCCATCCCCGTCACTGGCGACGCTTCCCCAAAGTCACCGAGAAAACGACGGAGCAGACCCGCGTCGCATGACGTTTCAATCGCCGCCCCGCCCTGGGGTGGCTTGCTTTAACAACTACTCGTATTAGTTCAAAAGCGCATTTGCCGAAACGTTAGGCTCACCCGCGGCTCAATATTTTTCTTGGTTTTGGGCAGGCTATGTAACCAGTTCTTTTGTGTGGCGCCTTTCATAATCAACAGACTACCGTGCTCTAACGTAAGCGAGACACTTTCGCCTGTTGCCTTATGTTTAAATGAAAACTTCCTTGCGCCGCCAAGTGTGAGCGCCCCGATTGATCCATTTTCAACTAGATCCCTCTCGGCATCGCTGTGCCAACTCATACCCTCTTCCCCTGAGCTATAAAAATTACACAGGCATGAGTTAAAGGCATCCCCACAGTGGCTCTCCACCAACTGGTTCATATCACGCAAAAAATCCGGCCATACCAACGCCGTTTTGGTATATCCAGAGTAGGTATATTCGACCGGTTCGTCTGCGTACCATGCCATCTTACGCTTAGTGACAATCTCTTTACCGTAAATAAGAGCGCGATCATGCTCCCAGCTCAATTCGTCAACGCACCTATTGAAGTACTTATCAGCGGTAGAAGCGTCTAGGATTTTGCCGAAGTAATAGGCTGCTCCGTCCCGTGGAAGCAGGTTGATTAACTTCATATCGTCATTTTCGAATAAATCGCCATTCGTCATTAACAACATTCCCTATGGAGCCACGTTTAATGATGACTGAGCAGCTATCCTCATATCATTGTCCTGAGCTTGGCGAAGAAGCATTTTCGATCAATCGTGGCAGACTTGCATCGCCAGAACATACCGCCAGCACGCTACCCGCGTTATACTGGCCTTTTAGCCATAGCGGAGGAAGACCATGCTTCGGCGTCAATTTTTACGACTTTCAGGTGTTCTACTTGCCAGTGCTTGGCTTGTTGGTTGCGCCAGCCCGCAATACTTACAGCTGACACCCGAGCGCAATGCTGCAGTGCCTCAAGTTGGCTCAGGTCAGCAGGTGACCGTGATTGCTCAGGATGGCCGCGAGAGCGACATTATTGGCAATCGTGCTGGCGGCGATATGTCGACAGCCCATATCACCGTGAGTAGCCACGAGTTGATTCCGCGCCTGCAAGAAGAAGCTGAGCGCGCAGTACGCGATATGGGCTTTAGCCCCACCACCGAGCAGGCCGAGGGCCGACCAAGTTTAACGCTGGAGCTTGCTAGCCTGAACTACGCACGCGGCGATAGCGGCCAGCCCTTGGTAGACGAAGCGCGACTTGAAGGTGTATTCCGCGCTATCGCTCAAAACAAGGGCACTACCTATACGGGCACGTACACCTCGCGTCGCACTCAGGGCTACGCCCTTAAGCCCGATGCTGAAAGCAACGCACGGATGCTTAGCGATCTACTTAGCGATGGCATGAACCGCGTCTTCAGCGACCCAGAACTGGGCCGCCTACTCGCACGCTAAAGCATTTCTTCTTTCACAAAGCACTATCGACGAAAAGTACTATCGACGCGGGCCGCGCCTCTTTACTTCTAGAGTCGCGGCCCGCGTCGTTCCAGCGCCCACACACTCTCTGTTCGGCCACGCTCGTCGGCACTGCCCTGTTCAAGAAATGTCAGTGTGAAATTAGGGGTAAACAGGCTTTCAATTTCGCTGCTGGGAACACTATAGGGAGGCCCTGCCTCTCCCTCACTGTGCGCCAAACTAATTAGCAGCCCCTTGGCGCCGGGCGGGACCAACTGTGCAAGATGAAACGCATAGCGCTGGCGAGTCGCTGGCGGCAACGCAATTAAAGAGGCGCGATCATAAAACGCGCCAATCTCTGCGGCCTGCTGAATATGCAGATGAAAAAAATCCCCGCACCAGAGCTCAACACTGCCCTGACGGGAGATGTTGAACCCTGCCTGACGATACCGCGATACCGGTGTGTTGCGTTGAACCAAAAATTGTTCAATGGCTTCAGGGGCAAACTCAATGCCCAGCACCGGATATCCTTCATCTGCCAACCAGCGCATATCAAGGCTTTTACCGCAAAGCGGCACCAATACCTTGGTGTGCTTGGCAACACCCAGCGTCTCCCAGTGGCGCAATAGCGCTGGGTGCGCCTGCTGCAAGTGAAAGCCGATACGCCCTTCTTGCCAACGCTTGCGCCATTGATCGCTCATGGTTTAGCCACCTTGTTTTGAATGCGCCCTGCCTGCATGTTCGTTGCGCGCGATTAGAACCAACGATCACGCTTTTTACGCCGACGCGGCAGGTGCGGCACAATGAGACCGACCAACAGACCAGCGCCAGCAACGCCGCCGCCGTACATGAAATAGCGCATCAAGAGGTCTTCTTCCTGTGTCTCTAGGCGAGCTTGAAGCCCCCTTACCTGCTGGCGCGACTGCTCGGCCTGGCTATCCAGCTCTTGGTTGCTGGCTTCAAGCTCTGCAATGCGGCGCTCACGCACCTCAAGAGTTTCTGTCATTGAGGAAACACGCTGCTCCCAGGCCTCATTGATGCCATCCAGCTCTGCGGTTAACTCTTCTACCTGCGCTTCTAAAGCGGGGAGCTGCTCAACCGCACTAGGCGTCTGCTGAAGCTCGTCGCTCAATACCCATACCGCATTGCCATCATTGTTGCGCACACGAGTGTAATCACCGCTGGTTTCCAAGACCTCTACCTGCTCACCTGCGTTGAGCGTACCAATGATCCGGTAACCGTCGGTGGGGCCGCTGCGCACGTAGGTGCTCAGCTCATCGGTCACCCATGCTTGGTTAGCAGACTGGGCAGTGGCGTTGAAGCTGGTAACACTGAGTAAAAGCCCAGCTGCAGCGGCGTAATTTCGATAACGAGTTCTGTTTACTAGCATGACATCATGTCCTGATTAAAAACGCTGCAAGGCGGACGAAGCCAACAGCGCTTATCGACTAACTTAACGGTGCGCTTGTCTCATACGCTTATCCTTCACCGCGCGGTGGCAGCGGAAAGGGACGGGGAAACTCTGCTACACGGGCATCAGTTTTAACCGCTTTCAGTGGGCCCTCACGCTCTACTTCATCAATGCGCACAATAGCATTTAATGGTAAATAGCTACGTTTGACACCATCGAAGGTTCGCTGCAATTTTTCAGTCGCAGGGTCAACCACTACCCGTGAAGCATCGTCAAAGACAAACTCCTCGACTTCAATAAAGCCCCAGAGTTCGCTCTGAAATATCTCTCGGACGTATAAATCCCAAATTTCACCCTGTTGGTGAACCACCACACGGTAGATCGGCTTGGCCGCCATCTTGGCCTATCCCTCTTGCCATTTGTACATGAAGTTGAACCGCCTAGCTTACCATATTCCTACCGCTACGCCTTTAAGGGAAGCGTTTGGCAGGGTCTACGTTAATGCTACGGACAAAGCGCTCATTAGCCGCTTATGCCCCCCTCGTGTATGGTGGGGCAGGTAATTTGGCAGTTCTGTTTATTCACCAAGTAGGAGTCATCAACATGCAAAAGGATCCCAATAAGGGCTATATTGCTCTATTAGGCTGGAGCCTAAATGCGATTGAAGCGGCCGAAAATTTTGACCGTCGCTACATTGTCGTTGCACCTGATTGGGCAGAAGAGTATTGCCAAAAACACGACATTCCCTACGTACCTTGGAATTTTGAGCGCCTCAATGATCGCTCGATGGAAATTGCCGAGACGCTTAAAGAAAAAGGTGTTGATGTCGCGATCCCCCTCTACGAAGAAACGGTAGAGTGGGCTGGAGCTATCAACTCTTTACTGCTTGATAATCCGCGCTTATATGGCCAGTCTTTACTGTTACGTGATAAGGCGCTGATGAAGCGTCGTGCCCAGCTAGGTGGTATACGCGTCGGTATTTTTGAAGAAGCTCACGATAAAGAAGACGTAGTGCGCTTTCTCAAACGCGTCAACCAGACGCTGCTAAAGCTGGACGGCGACCCTAACGACCCGATTCACCTCAAGGCATTCGACAAAGCAGGCTGCCTGGGTCACCGCGTTATTCGTACGCCGGACGAAGTGGACACCATCCCTGAAGAAGAGTTTCCGGTGTTGATGGAATCGCATCTGGATGGCTGGGAGTTTGCCGTTGAAGCGTGGATTCATGATGGCAAAATTGCTTTCTTGAACATCTCTGAGTACGTGACACTGGGTTATTCAGTATTTGTGCCCGCGTCGCCTCAACTTGAGATTTACCGCGAGCAGATTACCCAGCAGATTGAAAAGCTGATCAAAGCATTCGACATTGAGTTTGGTTTGATTCATCCCGAATACTTTGTCACCAGCGATGGAGAAATGTACTTTGGCGAAGTGGCGTATCGTCCGCCCGGCTTCAAAGTATTCGAACTGTTAGAGCGTGTTTACGGCTTCAATGCTTATCAAGCGTCTATGCTGGTGTTCGACCCGAAAACCACAAAAGAAGAAGTGGCCAAGTTTTTCCCGAAAGAAGTGGTCGATGCCGATGGCTTTGCCGGTTGCTTTGGCGTTTACCCACGCCGTCGTGTGGTCAGCCGTTTGGAAATTCCCGAAGAGACCGAAGATCACCCCTATTTTGAGTCTCATGAGCTAACCTCACCAGTAGAAGAAACCGTTACCAAACGCACTGCGTTTGGTACCCATTGGGGTCTGGTCTACTTTAAAGGCGAAGATGCGCATACGATTCGCGATCTGTTAAAACGTCAAGAAGACCTCGACTTCTATGTATAATCCCCGCTAATGCTGGGATAAGGAGTCACCGTGGAGACTGAACAAGTTACGTCTTCTCAAGAAGATAGCAAGCTCAATGGACTGTTGAGCAAATTTGATGACGCAGTGCGCCTGCTTACGCAGGCGCCTGCCTTCTCAAAACCCGCCAAACTGCCGCGCGTAATGGACACTGCGCGGCGAGTGCTGCTTTTGGATGGCGGTTGTGAAGCACTGGAGTCCCGCGCGCAAGCGTTTGAGGACGCTGGTTTGTTTTTAGGCTCCGATTGGGAAACCCCTCAATATCTGGTACCGACCCTGACAACTTTCTCGCTGAAAAGCGCGGATGCCAATGTGGTCGTCATCGAAGCACTAAGCGAGCTTCGGCTCCTCGCCGTTGCAAAAGGCGACTTTGTTCACCCGCTGATTTCCGCCGATCATGCACACCATTACCTGACTCAGGTCATGGCCATTAATTTATGGCTGCTGTTTTTACCGCCCAGTGAGGCGGAGCGGGAAACCCAAGGGCGGCTGGCGACCATCCCCCGCCAGCTATTCCAGCATTTAGCCGAACGCATCGGCTACGAACATATCGTTGATCGCCTGATTGATGAGATATGGCGAATTTTGAAACAGCGCCCTATTCAGGTTGATTCGATCAAACAGATGATCACTCAAATTGCGCTGTGCCAGGCCAACCCAGAGATTGACCTTGGCGCTAGCGGCCAAGGCGCCGACCGGCTTGTGAGTTCGCTTTACGGGCCTACCCAGGCCTGCCGTGAAGATCCTGGCGTCGACGTTTATCGCGATCGATTGGAACATATGGATCAAGCGGCGCTTCAGGCTGAATCCACGGGCTTTGCCAGGGCAATGCACGACACCGGGCTAGTATCGCCCTATCACGCCGTATTGCTACGTCACCTGCTTGAAGAGGGTGATCATTTACTCTCTGAAGCATTGGGCTTGTCATCGACCGGGCGTGATTGCTTACTCTGCTATCGTGAGCTGGTTCAAGCACTGATTCGTGGTGGGGTTTATCCGGCTACCTCTCAGGCAGTCTATGGCCTTGCGCTAATGCTCGAACGCGGCATTCTTTATCAGCCGCCGGTGGCCCCGGCAATGTGGCGTCAGCTTAATCTACCGCTCTCAGAGTGGGCACAGGCACGACTCTCTATCGCCTATGGCGACACTGCCTCTCCCCGCGCCCGCTTAATTGAAGGCGTGCTATGCATGCTGGGTCTACCGTTAGGCGTAGGACAGGGTAATAACCCTACCTGCCAATCGGCACGAGCCCTTTCCATGTGGGCCTACAACGACCCGGACTACCTGCTGCAGATGGTAGCGTGGGCAGCGCGCGATGACGAAATCATCATGCATTTCGAGGGCCAGGCCATCTCGTCAATGGAGAGCCTTTCTGGCGTTGCAACTGAACTGCCTATGGATCTAGACCCCGTGTCGCTGATTGTCGTGCCACACCTGGATCGCATTTATGCCGAAATGGGGCGACGCTGCATTGGTCGTGAGGGCGATCCTCACCGCTGGGTAAATCCTGAATTTCATGGCTGGTGGTCAGGTCGTGGTTTCCGCATCAATGTCGATGTTGCCACTGGGCAGCTAAGCGATGTGGATGATTTTGTACGCCACTTCTACGCCAGCTATCACCCCTACTACAATGGCAATCAACCGCTGATTCATCCACAGCCAGCGGGCATTGCGGTCACCGATAGCGCCGCGCGTTTTATTGGCTGGCATGCGATCACCATTTTGCGTGCGTCCCTCGACCCTTCTGACGTTATGCGGGTTTATTTCTATAATCCCAACAACGATAGCGGTCAGGATTGGGGCGACGGTGTCATTGTCAGCACATCGGGTAACGGTGAACGCTTTGGTGAAGCATCACTGCCCTTCGAACGCTTTGCATCGCGGCTGTATATTTATCATTATGATCCACTCGAACGCGGTGAAATAGTATCTGTCACCAGTGAAGAGTTGGAAAATGTTAAATATTACCTGCACCGTAGCTGGGGGGCATCGCGTTTACCGCCTGTCGAACTACAGGCTGACCAAGGCCCTAATGCCCCACCGGATGCAGAATAAGCTGCCCTCTTAACGACACTCTTAATCATTATGATGCGACTCGATCAACTGTTGGTCAGCCAAGGGCTGGCCAATTCGCGTACCCGCGCCCAGCGGCTTATTCGGCATGGCCGGATTCGTCTCGCCGGTAACGGCAGGCCATTAACTAAAGCGTCAGAAAAGTGGCCAGAAGATACTCGCTTTGAAGTAGAGGACGACCCTGAAGAGCGCTATGTATCCCGCGCGGGTTTGAAACTGGAAGCGGTACTTACAACGCTTGCAATGCGCCTGGATGGAGCAGTGGTACTCGATATAGGCCAATCAACCGGTGGTTTCACCGACTGTGCGCTGTGCTTTGGCGCCCGCCATGTCATTGGTGTCGAAGTTGGTCATGGGCAGTTGGCACCCGCGCTGCGTGGCGACCCACGCGTGACGTGCCTGGAGGGGTTAAATGCGCGCTACATGAGCAACGATGAAGCACTAAAAAGCGTGCTTGCCATGCAACCCATCGGTAGCGCCATTATGGATGTATCATTTATCTCGCAAACGCTGATTCTGCCTGAAATTGCCGCCCTGCTACCGCGGGAGGGGCAATTGATCTCGCTGGTTAAACCTCAGTTTGAGCTAAACCCCGGTGCCCTGGATAAACGTGGCGTGGTACGCGACGCTAAACGTTATGCCGACGTCGATGCCAGTATTCGCAGCGCCTGTGACGCCTGCGGGTTGACCATACGCCACTGGCAGGAGAGCCCGATTACCGGCGGCGATGGCAATCGGGAGTTTCTCCTTCACGCCATAAAAGAAACGTAAGCAAGAGACTTGAATAGGAGGGTCAAGTCAACGAAGGGGGGGTGAGCTGAGCAGCGGACTGCACTTTTATAGCCTCGCCCTTCTCGGGATGTAGCCATACGTCCATCTGCTCAAAGGCCACTCGCACACCCGCTTCACGAAACAGTGCATCTACCCGGCAGTTAATTTCATCAGCCGCAAACAGCCGATCGAGAAGGTCGTTGACAAAAATACGCAGCTCAAAATTGAGGCTATGTTGCCCGTAGCTTAAACAGAAAACCTGTGGTTCAGGGTCCGTTAGCACGCGAGGGTTTTCCTCTGCGGCTTTGCGCAGCAGTTGATGCACCTTCGGCATGTCCGAGCCGTGTGCCACGCCGTAAGTCAGCACGACACGGGTGATATTATCCGACAACGACCAGTTGATCAGCTGGTCGGTTACAAAGGTTTTATTGGGGATAATAATCTCTTTACGATCAAAATCGGTCACGGTCGTCGCGCGGATGCGGATACGGCTGACGGTACCGTGCAAATTGCCAATCGTGATCGTGTCGCCAATACGAATCGGCCGCTCAAATAGAATGATCAAACCGGAGATAAAGTTGGCAAAGATCTCCTGCAATCCAAACCCTAGCCCCACACTCAGGGCGGCCACCAGCCACTGCAGTTTGTCCCAGGAAACGCCAAGGGTCGATAACCCCATAACAATCCCCGTGCCCACAATGGCATAGGAGAGCAGCGAGCTAATGGCATAGGCGCTACCCTGTTTTAATGACAGCCTGGATAACACCATCACTTCTAACAAGCCAGGTAAGTTGCCCGCCATGATAAAGGTAATAGCGACAATCAGTAGGGCAGCAAAGATATCCGATATCGATAGCGCGTTATCAACCAGATCCCCCTCTTGCGCCTCCCATAGTGACACGTTGTCCAAATAGCCAAGCACTGAAAGCAAGTCCGCCCAGACCAGATAAAGCAGCGCACTAAAGCCAATCAATACAATTAGTTTGGAAAGCCGTAGCGACTGGCTATTGATTTGCGCCATATCCAGCGGAGGCTCTTCTACGACTTCCAGCCCCCCTTCGGCACCTTCTTGGACCTGAGCTCGCCGTCGCGCCAGTGCTCGACGATAGGCAAGCCGCCGCGCGGCAACAGCGAGGCTTCTCACCAACGTGGCTTCCACCACAACCCACAGCCCCAGCAGATAAAGGGTAATGGCGAAGCGCCCCACCAATCGCAGCGCAGTGTATTCGTAACCCCAAACCACCAATCCCAGCAGAATCAGCGGCACCGACGCCATCGCCAGCCCTAAGAACAAGCGAAACAAATGAACGCCAAAAATGGGGATATGCGCCAGTATTAACTGCGCCAGCCACCAGCTCATCGCAATCAAACCTAACGAGAGTAACGCTAGAGCGACGGGGCGCAGAGCCAACGGAGTTTCCATCTCGCCCGACATCGCCGCAATGGCAATGACGGGTACCAAAGCAACCCCTAACCCCCCGAGAAGTTGGCGTAATCGAGCCGTGTATTGTGGTGACCAGGTAAAATGGCGTTCCGCCACACCATCAGCAACCAACAGCCTGCGCCCCCACGCAACCACTGCCCAGCTCAATGCAAGCTGAAGCAGCGCCGGGGCAACGCTGTTTGCCAGCGGCCCTACCGCGCCTAATAGCCCAACACCAACACCCGCTAACGCTAGTGGGCCTGAAAGCGCCAGCAGCGCATTCATCAGTACTGCTTTAGGAGTATGCAACTGCGTATCGCTTTTCAAGCGGCCAATCTGTGAGTGCAGAGTGGCCAGATGAGTCTTGATTGTTCGACGCAGGCCCATCAATACCAAGCCCAACAACACTATCGGCGCTCCTTTAAGAACCTCCCAAGAGAGCCCCTGCCAACGGGTGGGTAAAATGGCGCGCCACTCTCCCTCTTGCCACTCTAAAAGTAAATTACGGGGCAATTGACGCAGCCAGTTAAAGTCCAACGGGCGACTGTTAGCGACCCAGAATAGCTGTTCATCAATGGTTTCGCGCAGCTCGCTAGACGTCGTTAATAGCTGCTGTTGATTAAGCTGTAGTTCAATTGCCGCACTCAACAAACTTCCATAGGACTGCTCCAGTTGCTCGACTAGCTCACGACGGGACTGATAAAGACGAGAGAGTGAATCGACTAACCCTGGCGTTGCCTCAATGCCCGCCTCTGCCAAGCGCTGCGTGGCAAACTGGTCACTTTGGCGTAGCTGGTCACGCTGGCGAACCAAATCAAATTGCTTCAAACGCAGGTCGGCAATTTCATCCTGCAAATCCCGACGTGTGGCTAACGGGGGAAGGGATTGGCGCTGTTCGCGTAGAATTCGCGACAGCAGTTGACTACCGCGGATAGCGTCAATCTGCTCATTGAGGCTGCGCTGCAGCTGACGTACATTTTCCAGCTGTCGCTGGGCTTCGATATTCTCGCGTACAACGCTATTAGCGCGATCTGTTGCCCGCAGCAGTTCGAGACTTAATGTTTGATTGGTTTGTTGGGCTTGCACCACCACTGGATGCCCTGCGGCAATCAAAGGGTTATCCCTGGCGGCATCGGCAATCGCTTGCTCAGAGGCCAATCGGCGCTGGCGGTCTATCACTCCTTGCAACATATTAAGCTGCTGCTCTTGGTAATCAATCTGCAGCATCAGCACATCGCGTCTCTCCTGGGCTAACTCACGCAGTCGGCTGTTGGCACTTAACTCGCGCTGATAAAAGCTCACTTCACGATCGGCAAGGGCGCGCTCAAGGCGTAATTGGATAAGCCGTGCATCGCTAAGTGCAGAAAGTTGACGATCCGCTAGCAAAGCCTCGCGCTCATCGTGTTGTCGGCGTAAACTCTCCGCGCGCTGGAGAGTTTCAGCGATGGATTGTTGGGCGCGTTCAGGGAGTGTTTGCGCAGCCAGCAGCT
Source organism: Vreelandella sp. ssv (assembly GCF_059448525.1). Classification (NCBI taxonomy): domain Bacteria; kingdom Pseudomonadati; phylum Pseudomonadota; class Gammaproteobacteria; order Oceanospirillales; family Halomonadaceae; genus Vreelandella; species Vreelandella sp. ssv. The sequence goes on from NZ_CM182545.1 coordinate 2,671,672, forward strand.
GAGAGTTCACTTCTGCCAGCTGACTTTGCAACTGTTGAAGCTCGACCACTGCCTCCGTTTGCAGTGTTTCCAGCTCATCGAGAGGGCGATCGCTCAAGTCGGCAACGGAAAGCTGTTGCGAGGCTTCTTCAGCTTCGCTCAACTCACGCTGCAGTTCTGCTAGTAGTTCCGGGGCTTGTTCAACGCGTGTATCCAGCGCCGCAAGTCGCTCTTCCACGGAGGCTAGCCGCTCATAAGCTTCAAGCGCTGACTCTAAGGCCTCCTTATCGCTGGTCTGCTGAGCGGTCAAGGCACCCTCAAGCGCTTCCAGCTGGGCAAGCCTTGTTGCCAGCTCATCCTGTTCTGGCACGCGTTCAAGCATGTTGGCCTGGAGCGCGGCGTGGGCTAGATTATTTGCGGTACTGCTAATCACCAGCAGCAAGAATAAACACGTTACGATCCACTTACAGGCGCATCTCACCACGTTTCATATGCCTCGTTGACATCGATAGCTCCGCAGACACGGATAATAAGGTTATTGTCAGACGTTCTGATAGCCAGCGCAATCAGAGGTGTTGACTTCCGCAGGCGGCGTGATAGAAACAGCCATGGCATTTGCCTATCCATTCCTTTTGCGAGTCACCTTGATGGTCACCCGAAAACTGCCGTTAACGAAACTTATTGTTCTGCTGAGCCTTGCTACATTTAGTGCGAATGCCGTCGCCGAGTCACAACAAGAGATTGAGGCGCGTATCCGTGCCCTCAACGCTGAGCTGTATGACCTGCATCAACAGTTACAGCAGGTAGAAAATCCCGAAGACGCCGCACAAGGCTTACCGCCTGAACAGCTGCCTGAAGAAGTGGCAAGGGAAGATTTAAGCGAGCGACGTGAGCTTGAGCAGGAATCAAGCCGGAATCCGTTTTCAATCACCACCCACCGCACCAATTACCTTTTTCCAGTCAGCTTTAACACAAACCAGAACCGTGAAAGCTTCCGCAATATCTCTGCCGATAGCAAAGTGGATGACGTTGAGCTGAAATTCCAGTTCAGCGCCAAAGTTAATCTGGCTGAGCAGGTGTTCGGTAACTACGGTGACGTCTACTTTGGTTATACTCAGCGCAGCTGGTGGCAGGCATATAACACTGACGCCTCGTCACCCTTTCGGGAAACCAACTACGAACCCGAAGTGTTTATTGACTTTGACAACGCCTGGCAAGCGCTTGGCTGGGTAAACACGCGCAACCGAGTGTCCATTAACCACCAATCCAATGGCCGCTCTTCACCTCTTTCACGCAGTTGGAACCGTGTTTATCTTGAAAGCACCTTTCAGCGCGGCGACTGGGCATTCACCTTGGCACCGCACTGGCGCATTCCTGAGTCGGAAGAGGATGATGACAACCCGGATATCGAACGCTACATGGGCTATGGCGACATTCGTCTAGCAAAACGACTCAATAACAACCATGAAGTGAGCGGTCAGTTACGCGGCAACCCAAGCGCTGGCAATATTGGCACTCAGATAGATTACAGTTGGCCAGCTTTCAACAGCTTGCGTGCACATGTACAGTACTATTATGGGTACGGTGAAAGCATGATCGATTATGATCATCGCGTGCACCGTCTCAGCCTAGGGTTTAGTTTAAATCCCTTATTTAGTGCTACAGGGCTGAACCGATAGGTGTATTAGCTTGTCTGTTATGGTGTGGCTGCTATGCTAGTAGTAGTCCTATTATTCATTCGTCAAAGGAAGACTTCATGGCCAAACGTCAGCAAACTTACTCTACTCAAGCCGATCAACTTAAAGATGACCTGCGCCATTTGAGCGAAACTGTTGAAGAGCTAGTCAACGCGACCGCTAAAGATGCCAGTGGAGAAATGAACGACCTACGTACTCGTGCCGAACGTCGTTTGAAAGATACCCGTGCTCGGCTTGAAGCCCGTGGTGAGCGCATTTATGACGAAACTCGTGACTCACTGACTCAGCAAGCTGATGCATGTGACCGCTACGTTCATGAAAATCCCTGGACGAGCATTGGTATTGGTGCCGCAGCAGGTATGGTTGTGGGTATGCTGCTCGGTCGTCGCTAATGGCTCTGGGTCCAACCCAACGCGTCTTCTCTGCCGCCAAACGCTTGCTGAAATCGCTGATAGCTAATAGCGAAACCCGCCTGCGTTTGGCGGTGTTTGAGTTAGAAGAAGAGCGCTCACGGATATTAGTTCTATTCCTCTTGGCGGGCGCAAGTTTACTGCTACTTCTGCTAGGTATAGCAACATTGACGGCCCTGGTAGTGGTTCTTTTTTGGGACACCTACCGCTTAACCGCCATTGCGGTCAGTGCTGGCGTACTAATCGGTGCGAGTGTGCTGTTAGCGCTTATTGCTGTTCGACAATCAAAACAGCACTCTCTTCTAAAAGAAACACTCAAACAGCTTGCCGCAGATCGAGCCCTGCTTGAGGAGCCAAGTGATGAAATCGTCCGCAGACACCGCTAAATCATTGCCCAAACCCTTAAGTCGCGCTGAGCGAAAGGCGTTGCTATTAGCTGAACTTGAGCAGCAGCGAGTGGATATTTTGGTGGATAGCGAATATTTACAGCAAGCCGCTTCCCCCCTTGATAAAAACTGGCAAAGTTTCAAACTACCGCTTTACGCCGTCGGCGGCTTTGCCGCATTTAAAATGATGCGACACCCCGGTGGCGCCATGGCGGCAGGTAGAAAAGCGCTGGCGGGTTATATGCTATTTAAGAAGCTTAAACTCTTAGCCAAAGTGGCTACTTAAGCTTGTTGCTCTTGCCTTGGGACAGTGGGGCTGCCTAGCAAGATTGACCGCAGGCCACCCCACTCGCCCACGCCCATTGAAAGTTATACCCGCCAAGCTCCCCCGTTACATCCAATACCTCACCGATAAAGCGTAACTGCGGCAACTCTTTTACTTCAAAGGTTTTGGAGGAAATCGCGTCGGTATTAACACCGCCCATGGTTACCTCGGCAGTCCGCCACCCTTCCGTTCCAGCCGGTTTCAGTTGCCAGGCGTTAAGTCTTTCCGCCCACTCATCCAGGGCTGTATTCGCATACTGGGCCAGTGGCCGAGCCGGGTCATCATCGGAATACCATTCAAGCAACACTTGCGCCAAACGCTTCGGAAAGCGCTCGCCAAGCCAAGTTGAAAGCTGGCGCTTGGGCGTCTCTTCCCGCGCCTGGCGCAATGTCTCCGCCACTTTTTCACCGGGCAGCAAGTCAATCGTCATGCTCTCCCCCGGCTGCCAAACGCTGGATATCTGCAGCATCGCTGGGCCTGACAAACCACGGTGAGTAAATAGCATGGGATCCACAAAGCGGCGACTGCCAGCACTAACGGCTACCGGCACGCTCAAACCAGAGAGCTCTGCTGCGCGCGTTTTCCAGGTATCGCTTAAGGTAAACGGCACCAGACCGGGGCGAGTATCAAACACCTCAAGACCAAACTGACGCGCGATATCGTAGCCAAATCCCGTCGCGCCCATGCTCGGAATGGAAAGCCCGCCGCTCGCCACTACCACTATCCCTGCATCTATTTTACCCATCGAGGTCGTTAGCCGCATGGCACTGCCCTGCTGCTCCACGCGGGTAATTTGGGTGCTAAGCCTGATTTCAGCCCCCGCCCACTCACACTCGGTCAGTAGCGTGCGGACAATCTCTTTGGCCGAGGTTGCACAGAATAGCTGACCCGGCGTTTTCTCAACATGTTCAACGCCATGCCGCTCTACAAGCTCTACAAAGTGCTCCGGGCGATAACGCTTAAGCGCTGAAATACAAAAGTAAGGGTTGGCAGAGTAAAAGTGCTGTGGCGTCGTACCAAGATTGGTAAAGTTGCATCGGCCACCGCCGGACATCAAAATTTTCTTACCCGCTTTATTAGCATGGTCGAGCACCAGAACTCGCTTGCCGGAGTAGCCCGCTTGCGCCGCGCACATCAGGCCCGCGGCGCCAGCACCGATGATCACGACGTCATAGACCATAATAAACTGCTCGTAAAAGTAGGCTCATGGGAGATGACTTCCGCAATAAAAAGGAAGGCATTCTAACAGGGACAGATCCTTAAAAATTATTACATTGATAAATTACCCTATACAATAATTGTATAAATATTACCATGCTGAGAACACTATGCATTTGCCCTCTCATAGACGATTGCTCATACGCATCGCGCTAATTCCCATCGCGCTGCTGTTATCAAATGTGACGAATGCTCAAACTGCCCCTTCTGTCATCGGTACACGGGCGGTCATGACCACATGGTCAGACCCTTTGGAAGCCCTTGGCACACTCAGTGCCGAAGAGAGCGTGACGCTATCGGCCACCGTTACGGAAATTGTGTCCGAGATCAATTTCCAGGACGGTGAGCAGGTCGAAGAGGGGCGACTGCTAATTCGTCTGGAAGATGCTGAGGAGCAGGCGCTGCTTAGAGCATCCCAGGCGCTTCGTGAAGAGCGCCGGAATGCATCAGGCCGCGCTGCGCAGCTCCAACAGCGCAATTTAGCTGCCAGGGCCGATGTTGAAGATAGCCAATCTCGTTTGCGTCAGGCTGATGCTGACATTCAAGCCATTGAAGCCCAGCTAGCGAATTACCAGATAAAAGCGCCCTTCAGTGGCCGCGTTGGTTTTCGTGACATCAGCGTTGGCGCTCTGGTCACCCCAGGAATGGATTTGGTGACCCTCGATAAGCTCGATGTGATGAAATTAGACTTCAGCGTGCCTGAGGTATTTCTAGGTCGGCTTTCACCCGGGTTAATGTTGAATGCCACCACTGCCGCCTTTCCTGATGACATCTTTAGTGGTGATATCGCCACCATTGGCACTCGCGTTGACCCGGTCACTCGCAGCGTAAATGTCCGCGCTGAACTCGATAACGCTGACGGTCGGTTGCGCCCAGGCATGTTGATGGAGGTTATCGTTCAGCAGCGCGTCCGCGACACCATCGTGATCCCTGAAGCCGCTATTGAGCCTAGCGGTGACCGTCATTATGCGATGCTTATCGAACAGCGTGACGGCACAACACGCTTGGCACGGCGCGAACTGGCGATCGGTGAACGGCGCAATGGCGAGGTGGAAGTTCTTGAGGGCTTAGCCGCTGGCGATTTAATCGTTGTGCATGGTTTACAGCTTGCCCGAGATGGTCAGGAAGCGAGGGTAATCGGCATTGCCGATGACGAGACCGATATCAGAGCGCTGTTGGAGGCCGACCGCTAATGCGTCTATCGGATATCTCCGTTCAGCGCCCGGTACTCGCCATGGTGATTGCGGCGCTGATTATCGCCTTTGGATTACTGGCGTTGAATCGTCTGCCGCTGCAAGAGTACCCCACCATCGACCCGCCGGTAGTCACCATTGATACTCGCTACCCTGGCGCTTCGGCAAATGTGGTCGAAACACGCATCACCCAAGTGCTGGAAGACCGCATTGCTGGCGTTGAAGGGATTGAGCTAATCACCTCCCGAAGCGAGGATGGGCGCTCTCAGATTGAAATAGAATTTAACATCGATATGGATATTAATGCCGCCGCCAACGATATTCGCGATCGGATTTCCGGCGCGCTGCGCAACCTGCCCGACGATGCTGACAACCCAGAGGTCACCAAAGCCGATAGCAGCGAAGAGATTGTGGTGTGGTTAAGCCTTTCCGGCGAAGACTACTCAATCACAGAGCTAACCGACTATGCTAACCGTTTTCTGGTCGATAGCCTTTCCGTTCAGCCAGGTGTGGCCCGGGTGCGTGTCGGCGGCGGCAGCGATTATGCCATGCGCGTCTGGCTAGACCGCAATGCCCTTGCCGCGCGCGGGCTCACCGTGAGCGATATAGAAAATTCGCTACGTGCTGAGAATGTGGAACTACCCGCAGGTTCAATTGAATCTGAAGATCGCCAATTTATTGTCCGGCTTCCGCGCAGCTTTGCCAGCGCCGAGGATTTTCAGCGTCTCGCCCTTACCTCTTCACAGAACCAGCAAGAAAACGGCTATTTGGTGCGTCTTGCAGACGTCGCTCGGGTTGAAGTGGGCGCCGTAGAGGATCGTTCGGTCTTCCGTTCTAACGGCGTCCCCATGGTGGGGCTTGGCATGATCATGCAGTCCACGGCCAACGTGATAGAGCTTTCTGAAGCGGTACAGGTTGAGCTTGAACGCCTGCAAGGTACGCTGCCAGAAGGCATGTCACTGAGCCTGAACTACGACGCCTCGCTGTTCGTTTCAGGGGCCATTGAGCAGGTGGTGATGACACTGTTTATCGCCATGGGGCTTGTCGTCGTCGTGATCTTTATGTTTCTGGGTAATTTACGTACCACGTTAGTACCAGCGGTCACTGTCCCCATTGCCGTGATCGGTGCGTTTACTGCCCTGGCCGTCATGAACTTCTCGATCAACCTGTTAACGCTGTTAGCGCTGGTGCTGGCGATTGGCTTGATCGTCGATGATGCAATAGTGGTGCTTGAGAACATTAACCGACGCATGCATGACTACGGCGAAACACCCTTAGTAGCCGCCTTTCGCGGCACCCGCCAAATTGCTTTCGCGGTCATCGCCACCACCCTTGTTTTGGTTGCCGTATTTGTGCCACTGAGTATGTTGCAAGGTGATATTGGCCGGCTGTTTTCAGAGTTTGCACTTACCATGGCCGCCGCCGTCGTGGTCTCTACCCTGCTGGCACTGACGCTCACACCGATGATGGCATCTAAAATTCTGAAGCCAGGCATGCACAATAGCCGCATTGGCAGAGCCGTGCAGTGGTTGCTAAGCGGCACACAACGCCGCTATCAAACGGCGCTAGAGTGGATGCTCAAAATGCGCTGGCTAGTAGTGACCATGTTTGTTCTGCTGATAGCGGCCACCGCTTGGCTAGCCACAGCGCTGCCGAACGAATACACCCCACAGGAGGATCGCGGCAACTTTATCGTATTGGTGAATGGCCCTGAAGGCGCTACCTTCGATTACATGATGGACTACATGGATGAAATCGAGGCACGTATGACACCGCTGGTCGAGAGTGGAGAGCTAGAGCGTGTCGTGGTTCGCGCACCACGAGGCTATGGCAATATCGAGAACTTTAACAGTGGTTTTATCATCGTCAACATGGCTGACTGGGGCAGCCGTCGCAGCGCCTGGGAGATTATGGCGGAGGTGCGCCAAACTCTACGAACACTGCCGGGTGTACAAGCTTTCCCGGTGATGCGCCAGGGTTTTGGCCAGCGTACTGAAAAACCGGTTCAATTCGTACTGGGCGGCGGCACTTACGAAGAGTTAGCGCTTTGGCGCGACAGGCTAATGGATCATGTCCGTGAGAACAATCCACGCTTGATGGCGCTGGAAAGTAACTATAACGAGACCCAACCTCAGCTACGGGTAGAAATCGATTACGAGCGGGCCGCTTCATTAGGTGTAACCGTCACGGAGATTGGCAGAACTCTGGAAGTGCTGTTAGGTGGCCGCAATGTCACACGTTATGTGGATGACGGTGAAGAGTACGACGTGATCTTAGAAGGTGATCGCAGTAGCCAGAATAGCCCACGAGCGCTGGATAACATTCAAGTGCGCTCGGCCCGCACTGGCGAATTGATCCCCTTGGCGAGCCTCGTTACCCTTTCCGACTTTGCTGGCGCCAGCACCTTGAACCGCTTTGATCGCATACGGGCCATAACCATCGAAGCCAATCTGGCGGATGGTTACCCGCTCGGTGAGGCGCTGGAATATCTAGAGGAGAGCGCTGCTGAGCTGTTACCTGAAGAGGCTCAAACCAATGTCGCTGGGGCATCCCGCGACTTCCAGCAAGCCAGCGGCGCCACCGCTTTCCTACTGATACTAGGCGCGTTAGTGGTCTTCTTAGTGTTAGCAGCACAGTTTGAAAGTTTGATTCACCCCTTTGTGATCATGCTGACCGTGCCTTTAGCAATGAGCGGTGCTTTGCTTGCGCTATTATTGAGCGGCCAATCACTGAATATATACAGTCAGGTGGGTTTGGTACTGCTGATTGGCCTGGCCGCCAAAAACGGCATTCTGATCGTCGAGTTTGCCAACCAACTGCGTGATGAAGGCCAAGCGTTCCGGGCAGCATTGATTGAAGCTTCGGTCACCCGCTTAAGGCCGATCCTAATGACCGCAGTGACGACCATGGCTGGCGCCATCCCGCTGATCATTTCAACCGGCCCTGGCGCAGAGTCGCGCTTGGTTATCGGCACCGTGATTATGGCAGGCGTCGGTTCAGCCACACTGTTTACACTGTTTGTCGTGCCTGTCGCTTACGACCTACTCGCACGCCACACGGGTTCACCGGGTGCCGTTAAACGGCAGTTGGAGGAGGAAATTGCTAACGCGCCGGGAGGGGGATCAGGCAAAGCTGAATGATGTTATTGCGAACGCAGCGGAGCGATCTCGTGCTTGAATGTTGCCACAGGCTTGAGATTGCATCGTCGTTTCACTTCCAGCAGTTAAACCCTTAATAAAAAAGGGTGCCAATCGGCACCCTGAACTAAGCAGTGGGCGTTTACTCACACTCGCCGATGTACTCACCTTCAATAACCGTGTTCATGCTCAGTTCACCCATGGGTGACTGAGTCAGGATATCGACGCTGCCTTCAATATGTTCGCCCATAAAATGCATTTCCCCATCAATGGTCGCTTCGCCACCTTCAGCACGGCACACCATGCTGTAGCTTAGACCATCCGCATTCAAATCCTGATCGAGCAGTTCACAGCCCTCTTCTTCTTCGATGAAGCCGAATTCAGCGCCCTCAAGCTCTTCCTGAGTAATACACTGACGCTCGGTTTCCGTTTGATCCGGAATTTCCATCTCGCCGCTGACGCTCGTTTTGCTAACAAACTCCCATTCACCAGCGGTCACATTGGGGGTTTCAGCCAACGCGACCATCGGAAAAGCCACTAGGGCCGCTACTGCCATGTTACGTAACATCATCGCTACTCTCACTGCGTTGCTTTAGGAACCTGCCAATATCCTACCTGATTCAATCCAACGATGCCCTACCTGAGGGACACACTGCTACACTCAGTCTCTTAGAAACCCCTGATTACATGCACCCGCTTTAGAAGGTAGCCAATAATGCATGATGACGCTCTGGTCAATTATGACTTCCACTGCCCTTACTGTGACTCTCCCTTGACCTTCTTGATTGATACGTCACAGGGCAGCCATGACACTTGGGAAGATTGCCACCAGTGCTGCGCACCCATCCAACTTCAAATTATCGTGTCACCGATGACAGGCGAACTCGATAGTGTCGTGGCTGGGCGCGACGACGACGTTCTATAACGTTGACGTTATATAGCTTTATTAGACGTCTTGTAACGCCGCCTTCCGTTTGGTTTCGCTACGGCGCATAAAAAACCAAGCCAACAGGGTTGCCAGGGATACGATCAATATAATCAACGTGGCCAGCGCATTAATCTTCGGCGACACCCCCATACGCACCGATGAAAACACCACCATGGGCAGCGTATTCGCACCGGGGCCCGAAACAAAACTGGCAATCACTAAGTCATCAAGAGAGAGCGTAAACGCCAGAAGCCAACCGGCTGCCAGCGCGGGAGTGATAATCGGCAGCGTAATGGAAAAAAAGGTTTTCACCGGAGGTGAGCCTAAATCCATGGCAGCCTCTTCAATGGAGTGATCCACTTCACGCAAGCGAGCGGCGACCACTACCGCCACGTAGGCGCTACAGAACGTGGTGTGGGCAATCCATATAGTCGCCATCCCCCGATCAGCTGGCCAGCCAGTAATCTGCGCCATTTGAACGAATAGCAGCAGTAGCGATAGCCCAGTGATCACCTCTGGCATTACCAATGGCGCCGTTACCATACTGGAGAGCGCTGTTTTGCCACGAAAATGGCCGTACCGAGTCATCACGAAGGCTGCCACAGTGCCTAAACAAACCGCCATGCTGGCAGCAAAAAAGGCGATTCTCAGACTGGTCCACACCGCAGACAAAATCTGCTGGTCCCGAAATAGCTCGCCGTACCAGTGGGTGGAAAAGCCTGCCCACACCGTGACCAACTTTGAAGCGTTAAATGAATACACCACCAGCACAAACATGGGGATATACAGAAACAGCAGGCCAAGCACCAGCATGACCGTTGAGAAGTTAGTCCTCCGCATGCTCATTATTCAAGCTCCTTGGACTGGTAACGATGAAACCAGACAATCGGCACCAGTAATAGCAGCAGCATCACCATGGCCAGCGCTGACGCTACGGGCCAGTCGCGGTTGAGGAAAAACTCTTCCCACAGCACCTTGCCGATCATTAGCGTATCGGGGCCACCCAGCAATTCAGGAATCACAAACTCCCCTACCGCTGGGATAAATACCAGCATCGACCCCGCCACGATACCGCCCATAGATAGCGGCAGAGTGACTTTTATAAAGGTGTTGAGTTTGCGCGAACCCAAATCTGAAGCAGCCTCCAACAACGCGTTATCAAGGCGAGTTAGATGGGCATACAGCGGCAACACCATAAACGGCAAGTAGGCGTAAACGATACCAATGGTGACCGCAAACTGGGTATTCATCATCCGCAGCGGAGAATCTATAAGACCTAACCCTATCAGTAGGTTATTGATTAACCCGCTGTTACTGAGTATTCCCATCCAGGCATAGACACGAATCAAAAACGAGGTCCAGGAGGGCAACATGACCAGCAGCAACAGCAGCAGTTGCCAGCGTGCGGGAGCCCGCGCCATGGCATACGCCATCGGGTAACCCATCAGCAAACAGACCAGCGTCGCTATAAATGCGGTTTTCACCGAGCCCCAGTAGGCAGCGATATAGAGCGAATCCGTCAGTAGGTAGAGATAATTGCCTAAATTGAGAAATACATGCAGCGTCTGGTCAGCATAATCAAGCAGCGGGCCATAAGGTGGAATGGCAATCGCGGCCTCGGACAAGCTGATTTTGAGTACTAGCGCAAAGGGCAATAAAAAAAACAGCGTTAACCAAACAAGCGGAAACGCGATCACCGCCCGCCGCCCTAACTGCAGGCGTTTGAGCAGTGCTGAAGAACGAGATAGCTTCATTAAAGGCAGTCTCCTCGCGGTAAGGAATGCGCCACTATCGCAAGACGTTAGCGGTTCAAAACAATCGTGCTGTGATCTTCCCAGTAGACATACACGCTGTCTTCCCAGGTAGGCCGATCACCGCGACGCTCTGTATTGGCCATACTGACCTTGATCATCTGGCCAGACTGCGTGCGCACGTAATACAGCGAGAATCCTCCTAAGTAGGCAATATCATCTACCTTGCCTTCCGCCCAGTTGTATTCCGTCGTGGGCTTTTCTCGGGTTAACCAAATCTTCTCAGGGCGGAGCGCGACCCACACTCGACGATCCATTGCCTGGGTAGTAATACCATGGTCAATGTAAATAGGTCGTTCAAGCGCAGGGGCAACGATGCGACAGTGGTCAGCAGCGTCTTCAATAATCTCCCCTTCAAACAGGTTCACCGTGCCGACGAATTCCGCCACCATGCGACTCACCGGGCTCTCATAAATATCAATAGGCGAACCTATCTGCTCGATCCAGCCATCGGCCATGATCGCCACGCGGTCAGCCATTGTCATGGCCTCTTCCTGATCGTGGGTCACCATAATGCAGGTAACGCCGACCTGCTCGATGATCTCGACCACTTCTAGCTGCATTTCGGTGCGCAACTTTTTATCCAGTGCGCCCATGGGTTCGTCAAGCAGCAGCAGCTTTGGCCGTTTGGCCAACGAACGCGCCAGCGCCACACGCTGGCGTTGGCCGCCAGAGAGCTGATGTGGTTTACGCTTGGCAAAGCGCTCCATATGCACCAGCTTCAGCATTTGTGCAACGCGCGCATCGATATCGGCTTTGGAAAGCTTGTCCTGCTTTAAGCCAAAAGCAATGTTCTGCGCCACCGTCATATGCGGAAACAGTGCATATGACTGAAACATCATATTAATAGGACGCTTATGCGGTGGTATGGCGGTGATGTTGACACCGTCCAATAAAATACGACCCTCGGTGGGCGTTTCAAACCCCGCCAACATACGCAGCAGGGTTGATTTACCCGAACCAGAACCACCTAATAACGCGAAAATTTCGCCGCGTTTAACCTGCAAGTTGACATCATCTACTGCCAGCGCATCGTCAAACCGCTTACTTAAGCGTTTAACTTCCAGCACGACATCCTCAGCAAACCGCGGGGTTTTGCCCTGAGGACGTGACGCTGAAGGGTTGGTTGGCGAAGCAGATGAAGGCTCGTTCGACAGGGGCGTAGTGACCATTCGCCACTCCCATCAAAAGGCCCGGTAATTCGGGCACAAGAAAAGACGAAAAGCGAGCCGGAGAGAAGTGTCTCCGGCTCGCTGTCGGATAGATATCGGATTAACGACCTGATTTCACGCGATTCCAAATACGTGTACGGGCTCGCAGCACATCTTGAGGCTTTTCAGCCTGCACGTACAGGTTTTGCATGACCTCGGTTTCTGGATAAATAGCCGGGTCATTGATGATCTCCTCAGAGAGATATTCATTGGCCGCCGCGTTAGGGTTGGCATAACGCACGTACTCGGTAATCTCAGCGGCAATTTCCGGATCAAGAATAAAGTTAATAAAGGCGTGGGCATTTTCAGTGTTTGGCGCATCAGCGGGTACCGCCATCATGTCGAACCACAGGGCTGCGCCTTCTTTTGGAATGCTATAAGCAATCGAGAAATCACGCCCGGCTTCTTCTGCCCGGTCGGCCGCTTGGAAAATATCACCTGAGTAACCAGCCGCAACGCAGATATCACCATTAGCTAAATCGGAGACATAACGCGACGAGTGGAAATAGGTCATATTGTCGCGAACCCCGGCAATCAGCTCGCCAGCAGCTTCAATGTCGTCAATATTTTCGCTTAGCGGGTCTAAGCCTAAATAGGCCATGGCGGGCGATAGCATTTCATCTGCTGAGTCCAGCATCGACAAACCACAGCCAGCTTCGCTCAACGCCGAGGTTATTTCAGGATCAAACAGCAACGCCCAGCTATCGACTGGGGCATCATCTCCTAAAATCTCTTTGACGCGCTCCACGTTATAACCGATACCATTGGTGCCCCACATGTAAGGAACCGAGTATTCGCTACCGGCGTCAATGGTTTCCAGGTTGGCCATCAGCTCGGGGTTAAGGTTTTCTAAATTGGGTATTAGCTCATGATTCAGCGGCTGAAAAACGCCAGCTTTTAATTGGCGAGTAAAATAGTACGTTGAGGGTACGACCACATCATAACCAGAGCGGCCGGCAAGCAGTGCGGCATCAAGAATTTCATTGCTATCATAAACGTCGTAGGTCACTTCAATGCCGGTACGCTCGGTAAATTTTTCAAGCGTTTCTGGGGCAATATAATCTGACCAATTAAACACCCGCACCTCTTCGGCGTGGGCAGTACTTGCCGCTGCGGCGAATGAGATGGCCGCAACGGCCGCGGAAAGTTTGTGGATGTTCCCCATTGTCACTGCTCCTGATGTCTAAACTGTTTAGCCACATTTTTTGCTGCACGCCAGTAACGGCGCCAGCCCTACCTTAATATGTCACCATATCGGCCAACGTATGACCTGGGACGCTCGCCAATAGCCTACCGTCGCCACGGCTAACCATAGCGTAGGCCATAATACTAACCATGCGAATTTTGCGGTGCAGTGGAGCCTACCGCAAGCCAATGTGAAAAATTCTTGTATTCTGCACTATTGGCCCCATTTATTAGCCAGCGCAATGACAAAGGCCCATGTGCCAATAGAGAAAACCTATTGATGACATGTTTATTCTTAATTTTAGCCTTTAGTCGTTAGCCCTTAGTATCAACACCACTTTCTAATTTTTCATTCAACAATCCTGGAGATTATCTGAATGTCCTTAATTAACACCGAAGTTAAGCCGTTTAAAGCGACTGCCTACTTGAACGGCGAGTTTGTCGACGTTACTGAAGCGGACATGCAGGGCCAGTGGTCCATCTTTTTCTTCTATCCTGCAGATTTCACCTTTGTTTGCCCGACAGAGCTTGGTGACCTTGCCGATAACTATGCTGAATTCAAAAAGCTGGGTGTTGAAATCTATAGCGTTTCAACCGACACCCACTTTACTCACAAAGCATGGCACGACAGCTCTGACACCATCGGCAAACTGCAGTACCCGATGATTGCTGATCCGACGTTACGCATTTCACGCAACTTCGAAGTTTTGATCGAAGAAGCTGGTCTTGCTGAGCGCGGCACCTTTGTTGTCGACCCCGATGGCAAAATCCAGATTGTGGAAATCAATGCCGGCAATATTGGCCGTAACGCTGAAGAACTGCTGCGTAAAGTAAAGGCGGCTCAGTACGTGCGTGCCAACCCGAACGAAGTTTGTCCGGCGAAATGGAAAGAAGGCGAAGCGACACTCGCTCCGTCTCTGGATCTTGTCGGCAAAATCTAAACCGCTTAAAGGTTTCACGCCCTTGCTTCTAGGTGTGTAGCGCAAGCGCGTGCAGGTTCAACGCCCGGGTTTCCCCGGGCGTTCTGTTTTAAAACTGTTATAAAATTGTTTTTTAAAAGAGTTAATGATTAGCACCGTCACACACGTGTGTTCAATACGTCTGTTACCTGCGAGGAAGCTACTGTCATGCTGGACGCCAATTTAAAAACCCAGTTAAAAGCGTATCTGGAAAAAGTGACTCAACCGTTCGAGATCATTGCCTCCCTCGATGACGGTGCCAAGTCACAGGAACTTCTCGGCCTGCTTGAGGACATCAGCAGCCTGAGCGACAACATTACCCTACATAGCGACGGCCAGGATGCGCGCAAGCCCTCATTTGCTATCAACCGTCCCGGTGAAGAAACTGGCGTGGTGTTCGCAGGCATTCCTATGGGCCACGAGTTCACCTCATTGGTACTCGCCCTGCTGCACGTTGGTGGTCATCCTCCTAAGACGTCTGACGCATTGCTTGACCAAATCAGAGCATTAGATGGCGAGATGCTTTTCGAGACCTATTACTCGTTGTCGTGTCAGAACTGTCCGGACGTGGTTCAGGCACTCAACTTGATGGCTATCTTCAACCCGAATGTGCGCCACGTCGCTATTGACGGTGCGCTATTTCAGGATGAAGTCGAATCTCGCGAAATCATGTCGGTGCCGAGCGTCTATTTGAATGGGAAGCCGTTCGACCAGGGCCGCATGACGCTTGAACAGATTCTGGCCAAGGTTGATACCGGTGCCGCCGAACGCGATGCTAAAAAACTAAGTGAAAAAGCGGCTTTCGATACACTGGTCATCGGCGGCGGCCCGGCGGGCGCCGCAGCAGCGATTTATTCAGCGCGCAAAGGTATCAATACTGGCGTCGCCGCTGAGCGCTTCGGTGGCCAAGTGGCGGATACCATGGGAATTGAAAACTTTATTTCCGTTTCCCATACCGAAGGGCCAAAGCTGGTTAGCGCGCTTGAAGAGCACGTAAAAGATTACGAAGTCGATGTGATGAACCTGCAGCTCGCTACCTCATTCAAAGCTGCTGAAGCCGAAGGTGGCTTGCACGAAGTGGCCTTTGAGTCTGGCGCTAAGCTTAAGAGTAAAACCCTGGTTCTGGCGACCGGCGCCCGTTGGCGTGAAATGAACGTACCTGGTGAGCAGCAGTACCGTAATAAAGGCGTTGCTTACTGCCCCCACTGCGATGGCCCGCTGTTCAAAGGTAAGCGTGTAGCGGTCATTGGTGGTGGTAATTCGGGCGTTGAAGCGGCCATTGATTTGGCGGGTATTGTAAGCCATGTCACGCTGGTGGAATTTATGGGCGAAATGCGCGCCGACGCGGTGTTGCAGAAAAAGCTCAAGAGCCTGCCTAACGTCGATATCATTCTCAACGCACAAACGACCGAAGTGACGGGTGATGGCAGCCGTGTCAATGGCTTGAACTATAAAGACCGCACCACCGATGAGAGCAAATCCATCGCACTGGAAGGTATTTTTGTTCAGATTGGTCTGGTGCCTAACACCGAGTGGTTGAAAGGCTCACCGATTGAAATGACGCCCCGCGGTGAGATCATCGTGGATGCTCACGGTATGACCTCGGTACCCGGCGTATTCGCCGCAGGGGACGTTACGACTGTGCCCTACAAGCAGATCATCATTGCCATGGGCGAAGGTGCCAAGGCATCACTGGGCGCCTTCGACTACTTAATTCGCAATTAATGATTGAGTAGTGAAGGGACTAGTAGTTAAGAAATTAGCGATTAAAGAGTCTGTAGTTAACGACTTGGCAGAATCGATCCTTTTGACGTAAAAGACCGTGACGTCTAGCCCGCTGATTTCAGCGGGCTTTTTTTTGAGGTTTTGGGCACCTGCTAAGCCATTGAACCCAGCTAAGTAATCACCTCTTAGTTGGGATTTCCCCTAGCACTTCAGGAATTGTCGTTTTTACATAGCGCCCTGGCGCAGGTTCAAGCACCTTGAGCTCACCATCTCCAGGTTGGCGTACGGGCACCATTTTTTCGCTATCGGCATAGCCATTTTCGGTCATCCACGCCTGCCAGTGTGGCCACCAAGAGCCTTCATGAGCCGTTGCATTTTCCAGCCACTCTTCGTGGGTTTCCGGCAGTGCGTCGTTAGTCCAGTAGCCGTACTTGTTCTTGTGGGGCGGATTGACGATACCGGCAATATGACCCGAGCCGCCTAGCACAAAGGTAACCGGCCCCTTGGGTAGCAACGCCCCATAGTAGGTGCTGTTCCATTTAGCGATATGGTCTTCTTTCGTCGAGACAAAATAGCTAGGTGTCGACACCTTGCGCAGATCAATTTTCACGCCATCCAGCTCAATGCCATCTGGTTCAACCAAGCGGTTCCCTAAGTACATATGGCGTAAGTACCAAGCATGGGTACCTGCCGTCAAATTGGTGCCGTCGGTATTCCAGTAAAGCAGATCAAAGGCAGCGGGGGTTTCACCTTTCAAGTAGTTATTAATGTAAAACGACCAAAACAGATCGTTCTCACGCAGCAAGTTAAAGGTATAGGCCATTGAGCGTCCATCAAGGTAGCCTTTCGCTTCTAGCGTTTGCTCAATACCCTCAACCGCTCGCTCGTTAAGAAATACACCGATGTCGCCAGGATCACGAAAATCCTGCAGCGTGGCCATGTAGGTCACTGACTTTACTTTGCGCCCACGCCGCGTGCTGGTGAGGTACGCCACGGTGGAGGCTGTTAACGTACCGCCTACACAGTAACTGAGGAGATTGACTGACTTCTCACCACAGGCCTGCTCAATGGCCTCTATCGCGCTAATTGGGCCCATCTGCATATAATCAGCCCAGGTAATATCGCGCTGCTCTGGGCCAGGGTTACGCCATGAGATCAAGAAAACCGTATGACCTTGGTTCACCAGCCACTTGATCATTGAGTTATCTTCACGCAGATCAAGAATGTAGTACTTATTGATCCACGGCGGCACCACAAGCAATGGTGTTTTAAACGTCTTTTCCGTTGTCGGGGTGTACTGAATCAACTGAATCAATTCATTTTCATACACTACCGAGCCGGGGGTCACGGCGATGTTTTCGCCAACGCCAAAGGCGCCGCGATCAGTCATGCGAACGTTAATACCTTCCGCGGAATTACCTAAATCTTCGCGTAAGCATGCTAAACCATCGACCAGGTTCTGGCCGCGCGTTTCAATGGTGCGGCGCATAACCTCAGGGTTGGTGGACATAAAATTAGTCGGCGCCATCGCGTTAACCAATTGACGCGCATAAAACATCAAGTTCCGCTGCTGGTTAGTGTCTAATCCACTTAAGCTTTCAATCAACTCCTCCACCATCTGCGAGAACAGTAAGTACTGCTGCATAATGGCCATATAATGCGGATCTTGAGTCCATGCTTCGTCTTTAAAACGGCGGTCACCTTTAGCCGGCGTAATCAGCGGAGTAACTTGTTCGCCAGCCATGCCACGCATTGCTTGCTGCCACAGTAACCACTGATCTTGCAGCAAACGCGTCTGTGTTTCCCACAGTAGGGTCGGGTTTTGCATTAGTGATTGCGCACCGGCTTCAAAGCTTTCACGCATATCACTGTAAATCGAGTCGGCGGCTTCGCTGGGCGCTATTCGGGAAAGCATATCCTGCATCAACCCTTGGTACTGTTCACCAATCTCTTTAAGCTGTTGATTCCAGGCTTCAACCTCATCGGATGATAACCCTTCAGGAAGCCCTTGAGACAGCCCACCTGAGACCCCTTCAGATATGGACTGAAACAGATTGTGCCATGCTGACTGCATACTTAATCTCCCTACGCCTATCTTCGGGCGCACCGACCGCTTTGGCTATTGCTGTGGTCAAATTGATTAATGACCCGTATTCGATGACAAGCTTATAAATGCATCGCGGCGCCCGTAGGCGCCGCGATGATATGACCAATCAGCTTTTACGCGAGGATTGGCTAGATGCTTTGGCAGGCTGCTCACCTTTAGTAGCCGCCTTAGCTTGTTCAGACATTTGCTGCCCGGCTTCACTGAACATCTTTTCCATTTCGGATTTAAACTGCAGGCTCATTTCGCTCATTACACGAGCGTCTTCCTGCATCTGCTGAGAAAGCTCGGTCATCATTTCGGCTTGCTTCGTGCCAAAATCACGCAGACTTTCTGCATCTTGAATTTCAGTGGCGCTACGAATGCGCTCGGTTCCCATCTGGCTGTAGCGCTTCATGGCTTCCAGCTGATACTGGGTCATTTTTTCCATGTTATTGAGCATCAGCGAATTAATTTTGCGCATGGGCTCAAACATCTGCTTAGTTTGGGCGTTGAAGGCGTCCATCATATTGTCTTGCATAGTGTCTGCTCCTGTTTCGTTCCTTGGCATGAGCCTTGGAGTGACTCATCGTGTGTAGCTTTGCCGCACTGCAAAAAGAGTAATCTTTGGCATGCTGCATTGCAACAACAGCGTCGCCCTCAGCAACACCGTGCAAGCTTGAAACGCTTTGCCATATTACTCTGCCCTACCTCAACAGGTATGAAAACGCCTGTTAAGTTAATGCGCGTTAACTGCTTGCTTCAATCTATGTACCGCTCTATGTACCGCTGCGTTTGGTTGCAGAGCGGGAGCGTGACGATGCCGTTGACTTTGCTTTACTGGCAGTAGCACTTTCTTGATGACTTTTAGAGGTAGTATCACCTCCCTTTTCATCACTATTACTGTGAGTCGAAGAAGCGCTGGCACTGCCCGCTTGCCGCAGCATATCGAGCATCATTTGTTGGTAAGTACCGAAATTAGCAAGCCCCTGGGAAAGCCCCTGTTGCATCATCGGTTGCTGCAGGAAAGGCCGCATTAGGCTCATAGGGTCGTAACCTTCTGCCCCAGACTCCATCTGCCGTTGAATATTCTCCAGCAGATTTTTCTGGAAAACTTCGACATCAGGCAGCCCCAGTGATTGGCGAAACTCATCCGGGGTAAGATCAAACTCAACGTTAATCTTCATAGGCGGCTCCTGCACTGTTGTTTCATGACTGTTTCTCATGCATTTGTTTTATTTGAGTGTAGCAGCGAACTGCCAACATCACCGTATTGGGTTAGCGCTGAGTTAAACGGGGCGTGTCAACGCTAACGTCACCATTTTGACCACGCTGACGAAGCCAGTGATCCAACAGCGTAATCGCCATCATGGCTTCGGCAATGGGCGTTGCACGAATCCCTACACAAGGGTCGTGACGCCCTTTGGTAATCACTTCGACGGGCTGACCATGAACATCAATGGAGCGACCCGGTGTGGTGATACTGGACGTCGGTTTTAGCGCTAAGCGAGCAACAATGGGCTGGCCGCTGGAAATACCACCGAGCACGCCACCGGCATGATTGGAGAGAAAGCCCTCAGGCGTCATCTCGTCACGGTGTTCACTGCCCCGCTGGGATACACAGCCAAAACCTGCGCCTATCTCAACACCTTTTACCGCATTGATACTCATCAAACCATGCGCTAGATCAGCATCCAGGCGGTCAAACACGGGTTCGCCCAGCCCTACCGGCACGCCTTCGGCAATCACGGTGATCTCAGCACCTACCGAGTCCTGATCGCGACGCAGCTGATCCATGTAGGCTTCCAGCTCGGCTACGCGCTCTGGGTCTGGGCAGAAAAACGCATTTTGACCCACCGCCTCCCACTGTTTGAAATCAATCTTGATGGGGCCGAGCTGGCTCATATAGCCGCGAATCTGCACCCCCTGGGCGGCCAAATACTTCTTGGCAATCGCCCCGGCAGCCACCCGCATAGCGGTTTCACGGGCGCTGGAGCGCCCACCACCGCGGTAGTCTCGGTGACCATACTTATGATGGTAAGTGTAATCCGCATGGGCGGGCCGGAACTGTTCTTTGATTTTTGAATAATCGTTAGAGCGCTGGTCGGTGTTCTCGATTAACAGCCCGATTGAGGTACCGGTGGTTTTGCCTTCAAATACCCCGGAAAGAATGCGCACCTGATCAGGCTCTTTGCGCTGAGTGGTATGCCGTGAACTGCCCGGCCGACGGCGATCCAGATCGTGCTGCAAATCTGCTTCGCTTAACGGTAGCCCCGGAGGGCAGCCATCAATGATAGCGCCGAGCGCAGGGCCGTGGCTCTCACCGAAGGTAGTGACGGTAAATAGTTTGCCAAACGTATTGCCAGACATGGCGATTAATTCCTCACTGGAAAGACGCCGCATGGGCGTCGAGTTCAGCGGCGCTCAAGGCAAATACACCCTGGCCGCCACGCTCGAATTCAAGCCATAGAAAGGGAACGTCGGGAAACGCCGCTTCCACATGGCGATCGGAGTTGCCGACTTCGACAATCAGCCAGCCCTCTTCCGTTAAGTGTTCCCGCGCCTCGCGCAAAATGCGCCGCACTATATCCAAGCCATCGCTGCCAGCGCCCAGCGCTAACGATGGCTCATGGCGAAATTCAGCGGGCATGGTGGCAAGATCACGGGCGTCGACATAGGGCGGGTTAGAAACGATCAAATCAAAGCGTCGGCCTTCTAAACCGCTGAATACGTCCGACTCGACGGCGCGTACCCGGTCGCCCACATCATGGCGGGTAATATTCTGACGCGCGACGGCCAAGGCATCCTGACTGATATCGGCAAGCGCCACTTCACAGGTCGGTAAATAGAGCGCCGTCGCAATGCCGATACAACCGGAACCGGTGCATAAATCCAGCACGCTGGCAGGCGGCTCTTCAGGAAACCAGGCGGCAAAGCCATCTTCAATCAGCTCGGCAATCGGCGAGCGCGGAATCAGCACGCGCTCATCAACGCTAAACGGGTGACCGGCAAAGAAGCTTTCGCCGAGCAGGTAAGGCAATGGGCGGCGAGTAGTGACCCGCTCCCGCGCCAGGGCAATAATCCGCTGGCGTTCAACGGGCAGCAGCCGCGCTTCTAGCACGCTGGGATCAATATTCCACGGCAAGTGCAGCGCGCCTAAGCAGAGTGCCACCGCCTCATCCCAAGCAGAGTCAGTGCCATGGCCATAGTGCAGGCCCGCCAGATAAAACTCGCTGGAGACCCAGCGCAGGTAGTCGCGCAGCGTAAAGAGCTGGCTCACCAGCAACGACTCCGACAGGGAAAGGGTTGAGTGAGAATGCTCAACGTTAAGATGCGTGGTCACAGCGGCTCCTGGTTAACGATAATCACGACTGCAGGCAATAGTGCCTGAGCCATATGACGAATAAAAAGATTGTACCTTTCACGCCGCCCGGTTCACAGCAACGCTGAGCCCGCTATACTGTGCTTCTTTAGCTGCTCTACTCTTTTCGGCCACTTTTCTCGACCACCCGAGCCTGATATGACGCGACACCGCCACCTGCCCAATGATGACGATATTAGTGCCTTCCGCGATGCTTTAAAGGCCGCGGGCGTGCGTCGTATCGCTACCAACCAGGCCGACCCAGGCAAACCTAAAATTGATGGTAAGGCCCATGAGGCTAGACGTCATGCGGCGGTCGAGAGCAATACGCCTCAGTCCAGCGGACGCACTTCAGATGGTAGGGTGGAGGCCGTGCGCCCCTCTGAATATTTAGAGTTTTGTGTGCCGGATTTACCATGGCGTACTTTTAGCCAACTAAAACGTGGTCAAACGGCGTGGCAAGCGGGGCTGGATATGCATGGCTATACGCTGGAAGAGGCACGTGCGGAGCTGGAAAGCTTTCTGCGCGATGCATCTGGTCAGGGTTTGCGCTGTGTATTGGTAGTCCATGGTAAGGCGTGGGGGTCTACGTCAGATTTTCCTGTACTCAAAAGCCATACCAACACCTGGCTGCGTGAGTGGCCAGGTGTACTGGCCTTCTGCTCAGCGATCGATATCGATGGCGGCACTGGGGCGGTGTATATCCTACTGCGCAAGCGGGGTCAGTAGCCGTTACTCGGTAGCGTCGGAAGCGATGCTCGGCATGCGTCGCTCAAGCGCTTCGTCAGCCAAGTGCCTACCCAATCGAATCAAGTCTCTACCCCGGTGGAATTCATAGGTACTGCAGACCGTTTTAGGTATTTCGATCAACACATCTGGCGGATAGCCGGCCACTTTATATTTGGCAAGGGCCGCCTGAGTAATATCGAATGACTCTAAAATCATATCGAGCTTACTCCACTCGCGCTTGCCACGCGCCTCAGGGGTTTCCTGTAGCTCATCGCCCTCTCCGTTTGCCCCCTCTCCATTTGTACCATCGCCATTTGTACCAAACCCTGACCACAGCTTGCGGGTAGCGCTACGTACATCACCAAACCAATTACCCATGTCTTGGTCGCGCTCACGCTCTTGAGCACTGCGACTATCGGCCGTTTCCGACTCCTTAGGCAGTAACTCTTCCAAGGTGACCGGTAAGGGACTATGAGCAGTCACGTTAACCGCCACCACGAAGTCCGCCTGATGCGCCGCCACTACAGGCATGATTGGCAATGGGTTCAGTAGCCCACCGTCCACTAACACCTGATCACCCAGATGCACCGGCGTGATCACCCCCGGCACGGCAATTGAGGCGCGGATCGCCTGGAGTAAAGGGCCATTCTGAAACCAAACTTCCCGCTGGCGAACGAGGTCAGTCGCCACCGTTGTCAATGGAATTGCGAGGTCCTCAATCAAGATATCCCCCACCAACGCTTCCAGCTTGCTCATTACTTTACTGGCCCGCATCGCGCCCATTGGACTCCAGGTCACGTCGACCAGTTTGAGTACATCCAGATAATCGAGCTGGCACACCCAGTCTCGGTATTCAGGCAGCTTGCCCGCCGCATAGATACCACCGATCAGCGCACCCATGGAGCACCCTGACACCGCAATAATCTCGAACCCTCTCGCTTCGAGCGCTTCAATAACACCAATGTGTGCGTAGCCACGCGCACCACCACTCCCCAGCACCAGGGCAACTTTATTCCCACCGCTCACGTGAGCCAATTCATTCATGTAACTGTCCTTCCCTAGGCGCGACCGGTCTTACCCCAGTGATTGCCAATAACCATGGCGACTTGCACCACCGCGTGAGGCTCCAAGTGTAAATGGTGCCCACCGCTAAGAACGTGGCGGGTTAAACTTTTCACCGCTTGGCGAGCCTGATTTGCCCAGGCGCGATTACCGAGAATCCCCTCCTCCCCCTCTATCAATAGCACTGGGGCGTCAATTTCCGCTAGGAGTGAAATGACCTGTTCGGGGGTAAAGCGTACTAAAGAGGGTTTCAATAAACGGCTGTCAGTGCGCATTTGCACATGACCATCGGCGGTGGGCTGGGTATTGCGCTCGACCAGCGGTGTGGCCGTCATGTTATCGACCGGCGTGACGCCACCAGCAACACGTGCAGCGATGGCGCTTTCAATATCAGGGTAACGCGGAGCCCGAGAAATTGGTCGACGGTACGCCGTTATCCCCTTTCGCAGCTGGCTTGCCGTTTCTTCAGTAGGAGTATTGAGCGCACCAAGTCCATCGATCATCGTTAAGCGCTCAACGCGCTCGGGTAGCGAAGCGGCGAGCAAACAGGCTACCGCCGCTCCCATGGAGTGAGCCAATAAATGAGCTTGATCCACACCAAGAGACTCCATGGCGTCTAGCACATCGTGGCAGTAATCCCATAGTGCATAGTCAGCGCCCTGGGGCGCGTGTGCAGAATGACCATGGCCGCGAAAATCCAGCGCCACAATGCGAATACCCAATGCCTCTACCAGAAGCGGGGCTAACCGAGTAAAACTGGCCGCATTATCTAGCCAGCCATGCAAAGCCAACCATGTTGGAGCATCAGGGCGACCCCAACTCAGTGCGGCAAGGCGACCATTAGCCAGAGAAAGCGGCTGCGGCGCACCTGAGCGCGCCGTCGCGGGACTAGATTGAGGCATAAGTAACAGTCCTGGATAAACAGCTAACAAACCTAAACAGATTACCGTCAGCCAGCAGGCAAGATGACGGCGTAGGCGACAAACGGTACCATGCTGAACATATTTTACCTCAACATAGTGTTGGTACCGTTATGAAACCACGCCGCGATACCCGCGCCCGTAATCTGGTCTTTTTCGTTGCTGTCATCAGCGCCACCGTCGTTGGCTTCTGGCTAGCGAGGTAGCTATTACGCTTCACCAAGCAGCCCCAGACTGGCGGCCGGGGCTTGTCGACGCAGTCCACGGGAAAGCGCATGACCAATCACGCCAATCAGTAACGCCCCGCCGAAAGGAAGCAGTAGCCACAACCCAAGATGGAACCGCGGAGTTAGATCCAGCAAATATACATAAAGTACGGCCGTGGTCAGCTCTGCAAGCACGGCGCCCATCAGCCCACTGGCGAAGCCCAGCAGTGCGTATTCAGACCCCTGCACCCTTGAAATCATTTTGCTGCCTGCACCAAATACGCGTAGCAGGCCGCTTTCATGGGCACGCACCGGACGGCTGGCCGTAAGCGCGGCATACAGGACACTAACGCCCGCTAACAGTACCAATGCGAGCACTAACTCAACCGCACGGGTGACCTGGGCAAGTACATCTCGCACCTGACCTAATATGGCGTCCACGTTTAGCAATGAGACACCGGGGAAGTCAGTGATTAGCTCACGGATCAGCCCCTGTTCGGTTTCCGGTAAGTGGAAGGCCGTAATGTAGCTATGGCCGAATTGCTCCAGCACTCCCGGCGGGAAAATAACGAAGAAGTTAGGCTGAAAGCTGTCCCAGTTTAGGCTGCGTAGGCTGGTGATTTGGGTCGTAATCTCATCGCTACCCACTGAAAAGGTCATCTCATCGCCAATGCCCAAGCCGAGCCTTTCGGCCAGCCCATCTTCTACAGAAATGGGCACGGGTGTTGCCTGCTGCGTTGCATCGACAGCGCTCATCCAACCTTGGGTTTCAACAACCTCTTCACTCCTCGCTTGAGGTGCCGAGAACCACTCCCCTGCAACGACTTCATTACCTTCCGGCAACTCAGATTGCCACGTAAGATTGAGTTCTCGCCGCAGCGAATTGTCACCGCGAGCGTCCGGCGGTACCGCTTCAGTAGGTGGTTGATCGTTAATCGCAATGACGCGCCCGCGTACCATTGGGTAGAGGGTGCTTTGGGTTTCGACACGCGGTGAAACGGCCGCTTCAAAAGGGTCGCGTTCTGAAGGCTGAATATTGATGGCAAAGTAGTTGGGCGTATTTTCAGGCAGTTGATCTTGCCACGTGCTTACCAGGTCGCCACGCACCAAGACAATCATCGCCATGGCAAAGAAGGTCACCGAGAAGGCCAGCAACTGCCCTAGGCCCGCTTGACGACGCCGCGCCAATTGACGGCCCCCCAAACGTAGCGCCTGCGACCACTCACTGCGCCCTGAGAACCGCTGCACAACGCGTAATAAGCCGCTTAGCAAGAAGGCGCTAATCATCCACAGGACACCCAGCAGCAGCGCTCCGCCGATTAATAGTCCTAGCGCCAATGGTAGGCTACCCGAGTAGAGCCATAGCAGCCCGCCAAACACGATACTGGCCACGCCGACAACCAACCAAGCCGAGGGCGGCAATGGGTCTAGCTCACGACGCAGTACTTTTAACGCGCTGACCCGTTTTATCCGCAGCAGCGTAGGGCCAGCAAACCCAACCAGTACGGCAAGGGCAGTAAACACGCCTAACCCCAGCGGCATGAGACCAGGTGGCGGTAGCGTCATGGGTAGAAAGCTTACCAATAGTTTAATCAGTACCGCTTGACCAATGAGTCCAAGCAGCGCGCCAATGGCTGCTGCCACTAACGCAAGCCCCATTAATTGGAGGGTAAAGATGGTCACTAACTGGCGTTGACTGGCACCAAAGCAGCGCAGCAGTGCCGCGGTATCCAAATGTCGCTCCACATAGCGGCGAGTCGACATCGCTACCGCCACTCCCGCTAGCAGTACCGCAGCTAAGCCGGCTAACCCAAGATAACTTTCAGCTCGCTGTAGAGCATTTCCCAGTTGTGGGCGGTCCACCCGTACGTCACGTACTTCTACCCCTTCGCGACGTAGCTCGGCCAGCAGGCCTTGCACTTGATCAAGTGCCGCAGGCGAGCCTGCTGCTAAGATTTCAAACTCAATCCGCGAGCCTTCCTGCACTAGGCCAGTGGCATCGACATCCGCCGTATTGATCATTAAGCGCGGGTTAAAATTACCAAAACCGCCGGACTGATCTGCTTCACGCTCAATGATCCCCGTTACGGTCAGGTCGGTTTGGCCCACCTGTACTCGATCACCTAACTCGATCTCGACCAGTTCGACCAGTCGAGGGTCGGCCCATGCTTCACCGGGCGGTGGGCCTGAGGCTATTTGTTCGGTGCCATTTCCAAAATCCACATAGGAGACGCCGTAGTGAGGATAGACCTCATCCACAGCCTTTAAACTAGCCGGTTGAAAGCGTCCGTTGCGGCTAATCATCGACACTAGATCAACTTGGTCGCTGAGGATAAAACCGGCGCTTTCAAGGCGTTCTCGCAGCTCTGCTGAAAATGGATCCCGCTGTTCTAAGACTAAATCACCGCCCAGCATTTGCCCTGCCTGACGCTCCAAGCCGCGCTCTAGGCGATCCAGAAAAAACGCAATCATCGTGGAAGCCGCAACGGCCAATACCAGGGCAATAAATAGCGCACGTACATCGGCTGCACGCAGATCTCGTTTAAGGCTGCGCATGGCCAAGCGCCAGTTCACATCACTCATTGCGTGCCCTCATCACTCAAAGCCGCTGTGGGTACAAAGGCTTCCAACTTCCCATGATCTAAACGCAGGCAGCGATCACAACGCCGCGCCAGAGCATGGTCATGGGTGACCAAAATAAGCGTGGTGCCAGCTTCACGGTTTAGGGTGAAGAGTAGATCGATGATTTGCGCACCGGTATCCGGATCCAGGTTGCCGGTGGGTTCATCGGCAAAGACCAGTTCAGGGTCGGTTACGAAAGCCCGGGCAACGGCAACCCGTTGCTGCTCCCCTCCAGAAAGCTGTTTAGGCAAGTGATCAATGCGCTCGCCAAGCCCCACACGCGTTAACCATTGAGCAGCCGTTTGCGTCTCCCCGGCGCGCGGCGATAGTTCAAGCGGAAGCATGACATTCTCAAGGGCGTTCAAGGTAGGCAATAGCTGAAAGTTTTGGAACACAAAGCCTACTCGCCCAGCCCGAAGCGCTGCACGTCCATCCTCATCTAAACGGCTAAGCGCGTGACCAAACAGCGTTAATTCACCGTCGCTTGGCGTATCAAGCCCCGCCAGCAACCCTAGCAACGTTGATTTTCCCGCACCGCTCTTGCCCAGAATCGCGACACTTTCGCCCGCTGCTACGCTGAGCGAAAGGTCGTGTAAGATGGTGAGCGAACGTTCACCGCTGGTGACCTTTTTAGACAGTTTATCCGCATGCAGTACTGGGTACCCGTTAGCACCATGAGCAATCCCAGCTGCGGCTTGAGGAACATCGCCTGCTGCTTGGTTGTCGGAATCGCTTAAGTGCTCACCTTGGGGCGACACGCTTGAAATCGAGTTATCAGTAGATGAAGGTGTGGTTTTATCTGAGAAGTTTGAACTTGAGGAATAAGACATGAAGCGTGGCATCCCTATGGCATGGCATGGACTGAACCGCATGGTAACCGGATGGCTGGTGCTGCTGATAGTCACCTTTGCCTCTTCGTCTATCAACGCTGCGCCCGTTAATACGGAACAATCCCCCACCATACTGGTGATGGGCGACAGCTTAAGTGCCGCATACGGTATTGAGCGTGATGAAGGCTGGGTAAGCCTGCTAGCAGAGCGCCTTGAAGGCGATGCTCAGGTAATTAATGCCAGCATTAGCGGTGAAACGACATCCGGAGGTTTACAAAGGTTCTCTGATGTTATGGGACAGCGGCAGCCGGATATTGTTCTACTGGAATTAGGCGGCAATGACGGCTTGCGTGGCTTAGCACCCAATCAGATGCAGGCAAACTTAGCCAGCATGATTGAGCAGAGCCAAGAGGCAGGTGCACAAGTACTGCTATTAGGAATCGATATTCCGCCAAACTATGGTCAAGCATACCGTGACGCTTTTACGGGGGTTTTCCATTCATTGGCAGAGGAGTATGACGTTTCTTTTGTGCCTTTCTTATTGGAGGACATTGCCCTGAACAACGCGCTAATGCAGAGCGACGGCATTCACCCCACCGCCGATGCGCAGCCGATTATTTTGGAAAATGTTTGGCCTAAACTAACGCCGCTTTTAGAAACGACTCATCAGGCAGCGGTTGAATAAGTCACAAATACTATCCTGTTGAATGAGAGATGTAGCACTTAACCTCGCCAGCTTGTAATCTTAAGCTCTATTTGGCGGTTATTTATGGCGACTCATGCCTGCATCTTCTGATCAAAGCCCCTCTGTATTTTCGCGTCGACAGTTCCTAGCGACTGTCGGCGCGCTATGGCTAGGCGCAGGTCTTGGCATTCATTCTAAGTCTGCGTCAGCTTTTGACCCTCAGCGCCTTCGCCAAAGCATGCAGCAACAGTATGGTCAGGCCGGCCTAGCCGTATTAGAGGAGTGGTTAGCCCTACTACAACAATTGCAAAATCAGGCAGTACAAACGCAATTACGTGGCGTTAATGACTTTTTTAATCGTCGCATCAGATGGGTAGATGATATTCGTGTCTGGAGAGAGGAAGATTTCTGGGCCACCCCTTTAGAAGCGATGGGTAAAGGCCAGGGTGATTGCGAGGATTACTCAATTGCAAAATATATTACGCTTAAGCAATTGGGTGTCACCAGCCAGTATTTACGTATGATTTATGTTCGCGCGCGCATCGGGCGTAGTCAAATTACCCAAGCCCATATGGTGTTGGGCTATTACTCGACACCAGATGCAGAACCGCTCGTATTGGACAATATAGTCCCGTCCATTACCCCTGCTTCTCAGCGCACCGATCTCGATCCTCTGTTTAGTTTCAATAGCGAAGGGCTTTGGGCTGGTGGTTCATCGGAATCACGCGCCGATCCACTGGCTCGACTATCACGTTGGCGCAGCGTCATCGAACGTATGCAAACCCAAGGTTTCATTTAAAAGGAATTGGCACGATGTCACTTATTAAACAACTTTGGCTTGCCATTATTACCCTGTTACTGCTGTCGTTCATTGGCAGTCTCGCCATTAGTATTACCACCAGTCGTGACTATATCGAGCAGGAAGTGCGTATTAAGAATGAAGACAATGCCACCGCACTGGCCCTCTCCATGAGTCAATTGAATAAAGACCTAGTGACATTGGAGCTTTTAATAGCGGCTCAGTTTGATACTGGTTATTACCGCCAAATCACGTTGCGTGATACAGACGATAGCGTGCTAATTGAGCGCACAGCCGAAGAATATAGCGGCGAAGTGCCTGCCTGGTTTCGTCAGCTCGTTGAATTTGAAGTGCCCAGCGGCATAGCGACAATTCAAGACGGCTGGCGTCAATATGGCACTTTGGAGCTTGAGAGCCAGCACAGTTTTGCCTACACCTCTTTATGGCGCAGCATGCTGGAACTCGCCGCTTGGTTTTTACTCGCCGGGGTGATCAGTTTAGCGATTGCCACCGTAATCGTTCGTGGTATTAAGCACCCACTTTCCCGCGTAGTCTCTCAGGCACAAGATATCAGCGCGCGCCGATTTACTACCATTAAAGAACCACGCACGCTAGAACTGCGCCAAGTCACCCAAGCGATGAATGTATTGTCCGCTAATGTTCATCAAATGCTAAGTCAAGAAAGCCATAAACTAGACGAGTTACGCCGCCATTTACAGCACGACCGGGTCACCGGAGCACTTAATCGTGATGTATTTATGGGCAAGCTCTCGTCCCAATTGAGCAGTGATGATGCTCGAGCATCGGGCATGCTGATCATGGTCCGGATACAGGATCTAGAAACACTCAACGAGCAGTTAGGTTACGCCGATACTGATCAGCTATTAGTTACCCTTGTGTCAAAATTAGGCCAGTTGGATAGTGAGTCGGCTGAGCCGGTAATAGGTCGCCTAAACGGCAGTGACTTCATTTTCATGCTGCCACTAGCCGATGATGCAGAGGAACTTAGAATTCAGGTGATGGCAGCTCTGGCTGAGGTAGCCGCCACGGCGCCCGATGTGCAAGTGTACTTACCCACGGCGATTGTGTCTTACGCGCCGCATGATGAGCGTGGCATGCTTTTAGCCACCTTGGATGATGCCTTGGCTCAAGCTGAAAGTTTGACTTCCTTTGAACAGGTAGTGGTGCGTCAGCGTGAACGCGTCTCCCTTTATAATAGCCACGCAGAGTGGCGTACTGCGTTGGAGACGGCGATTCTGGTAGGTCCAGAACTCGCTTACTTTCCGGTGATTAATGCTAAGGGCGATATACTCCACTACGAGTGCCCAGCGCGGTTAAATCTGGCCGGAAAGTGGCAAACCGCTGGCGTATTCATTCCCTGGATAACCCGCTTTGATATGGAGCCAGCACTTGATTTAGCGGTTGTTAAAAAAGCGTTAAACAATCTCCAAACCGATCCGAAACCGGTGGGGATTAACCTTTCAGCTGCCTCTATCACTAATACCCAATTCGTTAATGACCTGCGTGCACTTCTAATCACCCAACCGCTGCTGGCCAAGCAGCTCTGTTTTGAAGTGCCTGCCACGCTGAGCACACATGCCATTGGTAGCTTGCGTGGGCTTTGCACCGCCTTAAGACCGCTTGGATGTGCCTTTGGCATCGAACATGTCGGTGCCGAATTTACCAAGCTCGCGGACCTGCACGACGTGGGACTTAGTTATTTAAAAATGGATAGCAGCCTTATTCACGCCCTTCATTCATCAAGCGAGCAGCAAACCATCGTGCGTGGCATGGCTACGTTATGCCACTCATTAGGCATTGAGGTGATTGGGGAAGGTGTTGCAGACGACGAGGAACTCGTTTGCTTGTTCCGCGTAGGTGTCGATGGTGCGACTGGTCCAGGCGTACATCACGCTTAAGCCCCACTAGGGAATTATGGGGCTGGCGTTAACAGCGAGTCTAGCGGCACTTTTTCGTGGATTACGACTAAATAGTGTCGCTGTCACCACCTAATAAATCGACGTTATTTTTCACCCGCAGAGACTTACGCTCCATCACCTTGGCCTGTGCTGCTTCGGGCAGATCGGTAAACGTGATAATCCCCTTCTCAAGTAGTACTTCCAAAATATCTTCTACTACCCTTACAAACGCCAAATCAGACGCTATAAAGTGAGACGTTGAGCTTGGCTGATCGGCCAGAAAAGCCAGCACTTCGGGAGCGTCTGGGGCAATAGTTTCATTGCACTCAGATGTTGGCTCCTTACTGAGCATAACGATCTCGCCGGACGTATTGCGTTTGGTGTAGAGCATGGCCTTTCCTCTATGGGTAAAAGCATTGAAGGGTTATCTACTAGCATACCGAACTAGATACAGAAAGGCCGCCCTGAGGCGGCCTTGTTACTTCTATTGTTACTTATTGGTCTATTTTAAGCTGTTCATTGTCCAACATGCTTTGGATAAAGTCTGAAGAGTTTCCGCCTTGCGGCATCTCAACTCCTTTCAATACGATATGTTGTTCAGCATTGCTACCGTCCGCTGCCAACCCACCATCAGACTTAACATGTAGCACAGTGTCATCACCCTGCTGCTCGGCGAAAATATAGTCATCGATACTTCCGCTACTTTCATCTTGCAGAAGATCTGCTAAATCCAGACGATCTGCTTCATTATCAACACCAACATCACCCTGGTGGAAATCCATTACCTGGTCTTCAGCAGGGTTATTCGTTGCGCCCTGGTCATTCAATTCCCACTTAAAGGTATCAGCACCTGCACCACCATAAAGAAGATCATCTCCTTCACCGCCCACTAACAGATCATCGCCGCCTTGACCGTAAAGAACATCGTTGCCTTTACCGCCATACAATTCATCGTTGCCTCCACGAGAATCTCCCACGACGTTAAACTCTTCATGGCCAGCTTTTATATAGTCATACATCTGCTGTTCAGTAGGCTCTTGTCCGCCATTACTGACTTTCAAGAACTCATTAAGAGCCGATAGACCTGAACCATTAGGCAGATCTCGACCTTCCCAACTTAAGGCATCGGTGTTGATGGTATCGCCAAAAATGATGTCATTACCATCGCCGCCAAGCACAACATCATTGCCCACGCTAGCCAGATCGTTAGTACTGGAACCACCTTGGAGTGCGGCGTTCAGTTCTTCAGCATTATTAACAATCTGAACATTACCGGCATTATCAGTAATGGTCTGACCTTCTATTAGAATTGAGTGCTGTCCAGTCACATTAGTGTTATCGAAGAACTTGAGAACATTCACATTGACGCCAGACCCAATTCCAATTGCATGAACTTCGCCGTGATTTGCTACGTTTTTATAGTCGTCTAATGCATAGGCAATGTCGCCGTAATTCATCACAGCGCCACCTCCCTCACCATTATGCGTTGTGGGATCGCCATCAGTTAAGAAGAACGTCAGATCCTTGTAGCTAGGGTCAGATGGCATTGAGTCCAACCATAACGCCGTTTCCTTGAAAGCCGATTCATAATTGGTTGCCCCAGTAGCTTTCAAGGCATCAATTTTATTGATCAATGCATCCAGGGATGTGGCATCAAGGTCTTTAAACACAAGGCCGGATTGCTTTGGATTTCCCCACTGATCAATTGGAGTGACATCTGTCGCTGCACCACTAAAACCAATCAGAGCAACATTAACTTTTCCATCGTGATCGGCAAGTTTCGTCGCTAAATTCTTTAAGGCATCCTGGACAAGTTCGATGCGCGAAACAGGCTCTTCTACATAGCTGCTAGTGTCTACCCAGCGACCGCCTGATCCCCAATGCCCGCTCTGAACCCAAACCTGTTTGGTCTGACCAGAGTCCTCACTCATTGAGCCAGACGTATCAACGACCAGCGCAATGTTATAATTCATGCCAGGCTGAACAGCCAAGACGGTGCCACCGTCGTCACCCATGATAATGTCATTCCCTTGCCCACCTTGTAAGGAGTCATTATCAGCATTATCTCCGACTTCAAGCTCTCCTTTGTATAGCGTCAAACTAACCGGCACATCCACCGCCTCGAAGTTACCATCGACTTTGATAACTTCAGCGGTCAGATCGGTAGTTCCATTTGTTTCAACAGCCACTGTCCCTTTGCCGTTACGATCAAGCGTAACAGTATACTCTTGCCCATCAATTAAAACGGTCGCGGTTGGGAATGTTGTTTCAAAGTCGTACTGACTAGCATCCGGCGGATTGGAAGTCTCAATTTCAAAGACAACTTCAGAGGGCCCCCCAATACTGGAAGCCTCACCATCGACCACTTCCTTATATTTAATAGAGTGAATCAGGTAGTCGTCGTCGAAACCAACGGCCGTAAACTCTGCTCGAACAAACGTATCGCCAGTACCCGGTTCAAAGGTATAAGAATTATCAACGCGATCAGATCCACCAGGCGCATGCTCACTCTTAGTGATGTTCCCCTCTGCATCGTAGTAAGTCACTAAAGCATCAGTTGATGTGCCGCCACCCGACACAATAGCCCAGCCAACAGAGTTTCCATCTTCATTGAAGAATTCTACTTTTGCTTTCTCACCATTGTTTCGCCATGCGAACTGAACGTCGAAGGTTTTTACTTCATTGTTAAAATCAACAACGATTTTTTCGCTCGCTCCGTTATTGCCATAACCAAGCTCACTGCCAGCACCACTACCAGAAGTGGAGCCAATTACGCCAAATCCGTCGTGATTGGTACCTGTAACTTGGGAGATGGTTCCCGCACTGCCGTCCGACCGGTAAGCCGTCACAGTGAAGCTATCGGTATTATCGACATTGCCAACATTAATTTCGGACGTTTTAGTCACAATGGCAGTGATATCGACGTGGGTAGTGTCAATGGTGTCGTTGATTGTTACGTTGGCCGTATCACTGGTATCGAGGTTCTCGAAGTTGTGATCACCTTCCTCGGTAACTTCAACACTATAGCTTTCTGAATCTAGGTAAACATCGTCGCCCTGTATGCTGAACGGCGTTGAAGTGCTTTCAGTGGCTCCCTCGACAAAGGTTATAGTGGCGCCGTTGCTTAAGGTAACGGTGAAGTCTTGAACCGCTGGGTTACTAAGCGTGCCAGTAATCGTGGCAGTTCCCACCCCTTCTTTCACCGTCACATCGCTCAAAGTGAGCGTGGTTTCGGTACCGTTATCCACGATGGTCGCGCTGCCGGTGTCAGTGAGGTCGTCACCCAGGGTGTCGCCTGACGCGGTGGCGCCGCTGAGCGTGGCGCTGAGGGTGAACGCCTCTTCGCCTTCAAACACGTTGTCGTCGGTGGTCGGCACGCTGATCACGATGCCGCCCACGGTGCCCGCGGGAACGTCGAAGCTGTAGGTGCCGTCACCGTTGTCGGTCACCGTCACGGCGTCGCCGCCGATGGTGGCCGTCGGGATGCCGGTGTCGGTGGCTTCGATCTCGCCGTCCAGTTCGAACGTCAGCGTGGTGATGTTATCCACCGCGTTGCCCAGCGAGACGTTGAACGTGGCGGTGCCGCCTTCGTTGATGCGCCCGGCATCGTCGACCGTCAGCTCAGGACGGTCGTCGTCGACAGGGTCGGTCGGATCGGTCGGTTCACCCGTGCCGTCGTCGACGATGGTCGCGTCGGCGCTGTCATCACCAACCAGGTCGGAACCGGCGGTGAGGCTGAAGTTTTCGTCGCCTTCGTAGACGTCGTCCTGGGTGGTCTCAACACTGACGCTCAGCGCGGTAATACCGGCCGGCACGGTGTAGCTGCCGTTGGCATTGGCGGTGAGGATCTGGGTGTTGCCGTCGGCGTCTTCGTAGCTGACGGTCATCGCGCCCAGGTCACCCGCTTCGGCATTGCCTAACTGGGTGCCGATGCTGATCTCGTGGTCGGCTTCGAGGGCGTTGCTCAGGGTCACGCTGAACGTGGCTGGGCTGCCTTCGTTGACTTCACCACCGCCGGTCACGCTGATCGTCGGGGTGTCGTTGTCCGGGGTGTCGCCAGGGCCGCTGCCGTCGTCGACGATGGTGGCCTCGGCACTGCCGTCACCGACCAGGTCGGAGCCGGCGGTGAGCGTAAAGGTTTCGTCGCCTTCGTAGACGTCGTCCTGGGTGGTCTCAACACTGACGCTCAGCGCGGTAATACCGGCCGGCACGGTGTAGCTGCCGTTGGCATTGGCGGTGAGGATCTGGGTGTTGCCGTCGGCGTCTTCGTAGCTGACGGTCATCGCGCCCAGGTCACCCGCTTCGGCATTGCCTAACTGGGTGCCGATGCTGATCTCGTGGTCGGCTTCGAGGGCGTTGCTCAGGGTCACGCTGAACGTGGCTGGGCTGCCTTCGTTGACTTCACCACCGCCGGTCACGCTGATCGTCGGGGTGTCGTTGTCCGGGGTGTCGCCAGGGCCGCTGCCGTCGTCGACGATGGTGGCCTCGGCACTGCCGTCACCGACCAGGTCGGAGCCGGCGGTGAGCGTAAAGGTTTCGTCGCCTTCGTAGACGTCGTCCTGGGTGGTCTCAACACTGACGCTCAGCGCGGTAATACCGGCCGGCACGGTGTAGCTGCCGTTGGCATTGGCGGTGAGGATCTGGGTGTTGCCGTCGGCGTCTTCGTAGCTGACGGTCATCGCGCCCAGGTCACCCGCTTCGGCATTGCCTAACTGGGTGCCGATGCTGATCTCGTGGTCGGCTTCGAGGGCGTTGCTCAGGGTCACGCTGAACGTGGCTGGGCTGCCTTCGTTGACTTCACCACCGCCGGTCACGCTGATCGTCGGGGTGTCGTTGTCCGGGGTGTCGCCAGGGCCGCTGCCGTCGTCGACGATGGTGGCCTCGGCACTGCCGTCACCGACCAGGTCGGAGCCGGCGGTGAGCGTAAAGGTTTCGTCGCCTTCGTAGACGTCGTCCTGGGTGGTCTCAACACTGACGCTCAGCGCGGTAATACCGGCCGGCACGGTGTAGCTGCCGTTGGCATTGGCGGTGAGGATCTGGGTGTTGCCGTCGGCGTCTTCGTAGCTGACGGTCATCGCGCCCAGGTCACCCGCTTCGGCATTGCCTAACTGGGTGCCGATGCTGATCTCGTGGTCGGCTTCGAGGGCGTTGCTCAGGGTCACGCTGAACGTGGCTGGGCTGCCTTCGTTGACTTCACCACCGCCGGTCACGCTGATCGTCGGGGTGTCGTTGTCCGGGGTGTCGCCAGGGCCGCTGCCGTCGTCGACGATGGTGGCCTCGGCACTGCCGTCACCGACCAGGTCGGAGCCGGCGGTGAGCGTAAAGGTTTCGTCGCCTTCGTAGACGTCGTCCTGGGTGGTCTCAACACTGACGCTCAGCGCGGTAATACCGGCCGGCACGGTGTAGCTGCCGTTGGCATTGGCGGTGAGGATCTGGGTGTTGCCGTCGGCGTCTTCGTAGCTGACGGTCATCGCGCCCAGGTCACCCGCTTCGGCATTGCCTAACTGGGTGCCGATGCTGATCTCGTGGTCGGCTTCGAGGGCGTTGCTCAGGGTCACGCTGAACGTGGCTGGGCTGCCTTCGTTGACTTCACCACCGCCGGTCACGCTGATCGTCGGGGTGTCGTTGTCCGGGGTGTCGCCAGGGCCGCTGCCGTCGTCGACGATGGTGGCCTCGGCACTGCCGTCACCGACCAGGTCGGAGCCGGCGGTGAGCGTAAAGGTTTCGTCGCCTTCGTAGACGTCGTCCTGGGTGGTCTCAACACTGACGCTCAGCGCGGTAATACCGGCCGGCACGGTGTAGCTGCCGTTGGCATTGGCGGTGAGGATCTGGGTGTTGCCGTCGGCGTCTTCGTAGCTGACGGTCATCGCGCCCAGGTCACCCGCTTCGGCATTGCCTAACTGGGTGCCGATGCTGATCTCGTGGTCGGCTTCGAGGGCGTTGCTCAGGGTCACGCTGAACGTGGCTGGGCTGCCTTCGTTGACTTCACCACCGCCGGTCACGCTGATCGTCGGGGTGTCGTTGTCCGGGGTGTCGCCAGGGCCGCTGCCGTCGTCGACGATGGTGGCCTCGGCACTGCCGTCACCGACCAGGTCGGAGCCGGCGGTGAGCGTAAAGGTTTCGTCGCCTTCGTAGACGTCGTCCTGGGTGGTCTCAACACTGACGCTCAGCGCGGTAATACCGGCCGGCACGGTGTAGCTGCCGTTGGCATTGGCGGTGAGGATCTGGGTGTTGCCGTCGGCGTCTTCGTAGCTGACGGTCATCGCGCCCAGGTCACCCGCTTCGGCATTGCCTAACTGGGTGCCGATGCTGATCTCGTGGTCGGCTTCGAGGGCGTTGCTCAGGGTCACGCTGAACGTGGCTGGGCTGCCTTCGTTGACTTCACCACCGCCGGTCACGCTGATCGTCGGGGTGTCGTTGTCCGGGGTGTCGCCAGGGCCGCTGCCGTCGTCGACGATGGTGGCCTCGGCACTGCCGTCACCGACCAGGTCGGAGCCGGCGGTGAGCGTAAAGGTTTCGTCGCCTTCGTAGACGTCGTCCTGGGTGGTCTCAACACTGACGCTCAGCGCGGTAATACCGGCCGGCACGGTGTAGCTGCCGTTGGCATTGGCGGTGAGGATCTGGGTGTTGCCGTCGGCGTCTTCGTAGCTGACGGTCATCGCGCCCAGGTCACCCGCTTCGGCATTGCCTAACTGGGTGCCGATGCTGATCTCGTGGTCGGCTTCGAGGGCGTTGCTCAGGGTCACGCTGAACGTGGCTGGGCTGCCTTCGTTGACTTCACCACCGCCGGTCACGCTGATCGTCGGGGTGTCGTTGTCCGGGGTGTCGCCAGGGCCGCTGCCGTCGTCGACGATGGTGGCCTCGGCACTGCCGTCACCGACCAGGTCGGAGCCGGCGGTGAGCGTAAAGGTTTCGTCGCCTTCGTAGACGTCGTCCTGGGTGGTCTCAACACTGACGCTCAGCGCGGTAATACCGGCCGGCACGGTGTAGCTGCCGTTGGCATTGGCGGTGAGGATCTGGGTGTTGCCGTCGGCGTCTTCGTAGCTGACGGTCATCGCGCCCAGGTCACCCGCTTCGGCATTGCCTAACTGGGTGCCGATGCTGATCTCGTGGTCGGCTTCGAGGGCGTTGCTCAGGGTCACGCTGAACGTGGCTGGGCTGCCTTCGTTGACTTCACCACCGCCGGTCACGCTGATCGTCGGGGTGTCGTTGTCCGGGGTGTCGCCAGGGCCGCTGCCGTCGTCGACGATGGTGGCCTCGGCACTGCCGTCACCGACCAGGTCGGAGCCGGCGGTGAGCGTAAAGGTTTCGTCGCCTTCGTAGACGTCGTCCTGGGTGGTCTCAACACTGACGCTCAGCGCGGTAATACCGGCCGGCACGGTGTAGCTGCCGTTGGCATTGGCGGTGAGGATCTGGGTGTTGCCGTCGGCGTCTTCGTAGCTGACGGTCATCGCGCCCAGGTCACCCGCTTCGGCATTGCCTAACTGGGTGCCGATGCTGATCTCGTGGTCGGCTTCGAGGGCGTTGCTCAGGGTCACGCTGAACGTGGCTGGGCTGCCTTCGTTGACTTCACCACCGCCGGTCACGCTGATCGTCGGGGTGTCGTTGTCCGGGGTGTCGCCAGGGCCGCTGCCGTCGTCGACGATGGTGGCCTCGGCACTGCCGTCACCGACCAGGTCGGAGCCGGCGGTGAGCGTAAAGGTTTCGTCGCCTTCGTAGACGTCGTCCTGGGTGGTCTCAACACTGACGCTCAGCGCGGTAATACCGGCCGGCACGGTGTAGCTGCCGTTGGCATTGGCGGTGAGGATCTGGGTGTTGCCGTCGGCGTCTTCGTAGCTGACGGTCATCGCGCCCAGGTCACCCGCTTCGGCATTGCCTAACTGGGTGCCGATGCTGATCTCGTGGTCGGCTTCGAGGGCGTTGCTCAGGGTCACGCTGAACGTGGCTGGGCTGCCTTCGTTGACTTCACCACCGCCGGTCACGCTGATCGTCGGGGTGTCGTTGTCCGGGGTGTCGCCAGGGCCGCTGCCGTCGTCGACGATGGTGGCCTCGGCACTGCCGTCACCGACCAGGTCGGAGCCGGCGGTGAGCGTAAAGGTTTCGTCGCCTTCGTAGACGTCGTCCTGGGTGGTCTCAACACTGACGCTCAGCGCGGTAATACCGGCCGGCACGGTGTAGCTGCCGTTGGCATTGGCGGTGAGGATCTGGGTGTTGCCGTCGGCGTCTTCGTAGCTGACGGTCATCGCGCCCAGGTCACCCGCTTCGGCATTGCCTAACTGGGTGCCGATGCTGATCTCGTGGTCGGCTTCGAGGGCGTTGCTCAGGGTCACGCTGAACGTGGCTGGGCTGCCTTCGTTGACTTCACCACCGCCGGTCACGCTGATCGTCGGGGTGTCGTTGTCCGGGGTGTCGCCAGGGCCGCTGCCGTCGTCGACGATGGTGGCCTCGGCACTGCCGTCACCGACCAGGTCGGAGCCGGCGGTGAGCGTAAAGGTTTCGTCGCCTTCGTAGACGTCGTCCTGGGTGGTCTCAACACTGACGCTCAGCGCGGTAATACCGGCCGGCACGGTGTAGCTGCCGTTGGCATTGGCGGTGAGGATCTGGGTGTTGCCGTCGGCGTCTTCGTAGCTGACGGTCATCGCGCCCAGGTCACCCGCTTCGGCATTGCCTAACTGGGTGCCGATGCTGATCTCGTGGTCGGCTTCGAGGGCGTTGCTCAGGGTCACGCTGAACGTGGCTGGGCTGCCTTCGTTGACTTCACCACCGCCGGTCACGCTGATCGTCGGGGTGTCGTTGTCCGGGGTGTCGCCAGGGCCGCTGCCGTCGTCGACGATGGTGGCCTCGGCACTGCCGTCACCGACCAGGTCGGAGCCGGCGGTGAGCGTAAAGGTTTCGTCGCCTTCGTAGACGTCGTCCTGGGTGGTCTCAACACTGACGCTCAGCGCGGTAATACCGGCCGGCACGGTGTAGCTGCCGTTGGCATTGGCGGTGAGGATCTGGGTGTTGCCGTCGGCGTCTTCGTAGCTGACGGTCATCGCGCCCAGGTCACCCGCTTCGGCATTGCCTAACTGGGTGCCGATGCTGATCTCGTGGTCGGCTTCGAGGGCGTTGCTCAGGGTCACGCTGAACGTGGCTGGGCTGCCTTCGTTGACTTCACCACCGCCGGTCACGCTGATCGTCGGGGTGTCGTTGTCCGGGGTGTCGCCAGGGCCGCTGCCGTCGTCGACGATGGTGGCCTCGGCACTGCCGTCACCGACCAGGTCGGAGCCGGCGGTGAGCGTAAAGGTTTCGTCGCCTTCGTAGACGTCGTCCTGGGTGGTCTCAACACTGACGCTCAGCGCGGTAATACCGGCCGGCACGGTGTAGCTGCCGTTGGCATTGGCGGTGAGGATCTGGGTGTTGCCGTCGGCGTCTTCGTAGCTGACGGTCATCGCGCCCAGGTCACCCGCTTCGGCATTGCCTAACTGGGTGCCGATGCTGATCTCGTGGTCGGCTTCGAGGGCGTTGCTCAGGGTCACGCTGAACGTGGCTGGGCTGCCTTCGTTGACTTCACCACCGCCGGTCACGCTGATCGTCGGGGTGTCGTTGTCCGGGGTGTCGCCAGGGCCGCTGCCGTCGTCGACGATGGTGGCCTCGGCACTGCCGTCACCGACCAGGTCGGAGCCGGCGGTGAGCGTAAAGGTTTCGTCGCCTTCGTAGACGTCGTCCTGGGTGGTCTCAACACTGACGCTCAGCGCGGTAATACCGGCCGGCACGGTGTAGCTGCCGTTGGCATTGGCGGTGAGGATCTGGGTGTTGCCGTCGGCGTCTTCGTAGCTGACGGTCATCGCGCCCAGGTCACCCGCTTCGGCATTGCCTAACTGGGTGCCGATGCTGATCTCGTGGTCGGCTTCGAGGGCGTTGCTCAGGGTCACGCTGAACGTGGCTGGGCTGCCTTCGTTGACTTCACCACCGCCGGTCACGCTGATCGTCGGGGTGTCGTTGTCCGGGGTGTCGCCAGGGCCGCTGCCGTCGTCGACGATGGTGGCCTCGGCACTGCCGTCACCGACCAGGTCGGAGCCGGCGGTGAGCGTAAAGGTTTCGTCGCCTTCGTAGACGTCGTCCTGGGTGGTCTCAACACTGACGCTCAGCGCGGTAATACCGGCCGGCACGGTGTAGCTGCCGTTGGCATTGGCGGTGAGGATCTGGGTGTTGCCGTCGGCGTCTTCGTAGCTGACGGTCATCGCGCCCAGGTCACCCGCTTCGGCATTGCCTAACTGGGTGCCGATGCTGATCTCGTGGTCGGCTTCGAGGGCGTTGCTCAGGGTCACGCTGAACGTGGCTGGGCTGCCTTCGTTGACTTCACCACCGCCGGTCACGCTGATCGTCGGGGTGTCGTTGTCCGGGGTGTCGCCAGGGCCGCTGCCGTCGTCGACGATGGTGGCCTCGGCACTGCCGTCACCGACCAGGTCGGAGCCGGCGGTGAGCGTAAAGGTTTCGTCGCCTTCGTAGACGTCGTCCTGGGTGGTCTCAACACTGACGCTCAGCGCGGTAATACCGGCCGGCACGGTGTAGCTGCCGTTGGCATTGGCGGTGAGGATCTGGGTGTTGCCGTCGGCGTCTTCGTAGCTGACGGTCATCGCGCCCAGGTCACCCGCTTCGGCATTGCCTAACTGGGTGCCGATGCTGATCTCGTGGTCGGCTTCGAGGGCGTTGCTCAGGGTCACGCTGAACGTGGCTGGGCTGCCTTCGTTGACTTCACCACCGCCGGTCACGCTGATCGTCGGGGTGTCGTTGTCCGGGGTGTCGCCAGGGCCGCTGCCGTCGTCGACGATGGTGGCCTCGGCACTGCCGTCACCGACCAGGTCGGAGCCGGCGGTGAGCGTAAAGGTTTCGTCGCCTTCGTAGACGTCGTCCTGGGTGGTCTCAACACTGACGCTCAGCGCGGTAATACCGGCCGGCACGGTGTAGCTGCCGTTGGCATTGGCGGTGAGGATCTGGGTGTTGCCGTCGGCGTCTTCGTAGCTGACGGTCATCGCGCCCAGGTCACCCGCTTCGGCATTGCCTAACTGGGTGCCGATGCTGATCTCGTGGTCGGCTTCGAGGGCGTTGCTCAGGGTCACGCTGAACGTGGCCGGGCTGCCTTCGTTAACGGTACCACCGCCGGTCACGCTGATCGTCGGGGTGTCGTCATCCGGGTCGGTGCCAGGACCGCTACCGTCGTCCACGATCGTGGCGCTGCCGTCGTCGGAAAGGTTATCGCCCAGGGCATCGCCTGACGCGGTGGTGCCGCTCAGCGTGGCGCTGAGGGTGAACGCTTCTTCACCTTCAAACACGTTGTCATCGGTGGTCGGCACGCTGATCACGATGCCGCCCACGGTGCCTGCGGGCACCTCGAAGCTGTAGGTGCCGTCGCCATTGCCAATCACATCGACGGTTGCGCCGCCGATGGTGGCCGTCGGGTTGCCGGTGTCGTTGGCTTCGATGTCACCACTGAACTCGAAGGTCAGCGTGGTGGCGTTATCCACCGCGTTGCCCAGCGAGACGTTGAACGTGGCGGTACCGCCTTCGTTGATGGTGCCAGCGTCAGTTACGATTAATTGGACATTATCATCATCAAGGACATCCGTAGTCACCCCAGTTCCAAAAGCAGTATTTTCGTAATTACCGCCAGTGGCACTCTGGATACTAACCTCTTGAGAAGTATCACCTTGAACTAACTCATCATCTCCACGAGCTGGATAAGTTACAGCACCTGTCACTTCGCCTATCGCAATCGTGATCTGTTCGCCATTACTAAGCGTAATCACTAAAGGCTCATTTTCTGGAGCATTATCAACGCTAGCAGTGATAGTTATTGAATCACCTTCAGCGACCTGTTCAGGACCACTCAGCGTTATAGTCGTAGTATCGTTATCATCGACCACATTTACCGTCTCGGTAGCTGTGGTATCAAGAGTGTCGTACCCACCGCCAGTAGCATCAGAGACCGTTAACGATTGAGCTTCATCACCTTGAAGGTAAACGTCATCTGGGCGGCTATCGAAGGTTACGCTACCAGTGGTTTCGCCAATGGCAATAGTGATCTGCTGACCGTTACTTAATGTGATCACCAGCGGGCTATCTTGAGGAGCGTTATTAACACTCGCCGTCACTGTAATAGGTTGCCCTTCGATGACCTGCTGCGGAACACTAAGTGTAATAGTGCCAGTCAGGCCAGGCGTCGGTTCAGGTGTCGGTTCAGGTGTCGGTTCAGGTGTCGGTTCAGGCTCAACCACTTCCTCTTCAGCAGCAGCATCGGGAGCACCGCCAAAGTCAACGAACTCACTCTCTTCAAGGCCACCGGAAGTTTCAAAACTTAATGGGTCGGTTTGCTCGGCAATACGGGCAAGACGCACGAAATCATGCCCCTCACCGCCGCCGCCAGCGCCACCACCCGCGGCAGTTGCATCAAGAATATCGAGAAGGTCACCATCTTCATCGTCCAGGGCAGCTAACAGCGCCTCAAGATCCTGATCCTGGGCACTGGCATCTTCAGTGGACACCAACTGGTCGCTGTCGAGTTCGGAAGAGACAACCACTTCTTGTCCGCCCTCCACTCTACTGCTACCCGCACCGTCAGCAAAATCCAGTTCTACACTGCCATTACTGGAGGTAATGAGGACTTCACCTTCCTGCAACACATCACCAATACTCAGCTCACGCAGGTTACCTGATTCATCACGTGCCCAAGCCTGACCAGAAATTGCAATAACGGTTGCAGTTGCCATGTAGATCTCCCGAACGAATAAAGAAGCCGTTTTCTAGCGCCTTGCACTAGGGAATTAGCGGCATATACCATCATCGTAGGCGGTTGAACTA
This sequence comes from Vreelandella sp. ssv, assembly GCF_059448525.1. Taxonomy (NCBI): domain Bacteria; kingdom Pseudomonadati; phylum Pseudomonadota; class Gammaproteobacteria; order Oceanospirillales; family Halomonadaceae; genus Vreelandella; species Vreelandella sp. ssv. Next base: position 2,715,892 of record NZ_CM182545.1, read on the forward strand.
CAAAAAAGTATTGTACTGATGGACAGAAATAGGCTTAGAGCTGCCTACGCCCAAAAAAGGAGGGAAGCGCTCTTATCTGCTCGATGTATTACAGTTAAGAGCGCCACAATCAATTAGTAGCTAGCGAGTTCCCTTATTGAAGAGAGCTTGAGCATTAACTGCAAACGGTCACGTACCGCTAGCTTTTTGAAAATAGCGCTTAAGTGAGCTTTTACCGTGCGCTCAGTGATCTCCAGCTGGCGAGCGACCTCTTTATTGGTTGCCCCTCGTGCAACGGCCAGGGCAACGCCTCGTTCACGCTCGGTCAGCAAAGCCAGATAATCGCTTCCAGCCGTTGAGACCTCCTCAGTGCGCCGAGACAAAGCCTTAAAGGTGCCGCCAATGACTTTTGCAAGCAACTCTTGACCAACCCACACTCCTTGATTGGTCACCACAAGAGCCACTTGCTTTAAAACATCGACCGTCGCAAGCGTGTGCACATAGCCACGGCCGCCGAGGTCTAATGCTTTAAGCGCCTCTTTATCGTTAGGCGCATAGCTAAGGATGACCACCGTGACGCCTATCAAAGCTAAGCGCTGCGTCAACTGCGGCCAAGAGGCAACGGTGGTTGTCACCCAGACCAAATCACCAGACTGGGCATTTTTTTCAATCACGTTAGGCGCTGAGGGCTGTGCATCGGGGAACGCCTTTTCCCAACGTGCCTTGAGGCTACCATCCATTGTCACAAACCAATGATCCATTACCGTTCCCCCATCGAATCACGCCATGCCCGCAGAATAGGCTTGAGCAGAAACTGCATCACTGTTCGCTTGCCGGTTATAATATCTACCTGCGCGGTCATGCCTGGAATCACCTGCAGTGAATCCGCTAGATTTTCGTCGGCAAGACTGCGAACTCGCACTAAGTAAAAGGTGTTGTCATCGTCATCTGTAATGGTATCGGCGCTGATATGATCAAGTTCAGCTTTTAGTCCACCATATATGGCGTAGTCGTATGCTGTCAGCTTGATAGTGGCTGCCTGACCTGGGTGTAAAAATGCAATATCTTGTGGTGCGATCCGCGCTTCGATCAACAACTGGTCATCGCTTGGAACAATATCGACCACCTCTTGCCCAGGTTGCGCAACGCCACCGATGGTACTGATATGAATTCGCTGAACCACACCATCTACCGGCGAACGAATTTCGGTCAATCTCACCCGATCCTGAAGACCGGTACCGGATTGTTGAAGCGCATTCAAATCACCCAGCGTTTCGGCAAGATCATTACGCCATTCGCTCCGGCGCTCTGCACCCAGTTCCAGCAATTGCCCCTCGGACTCTTCTACTGCCGCTTCTAAACGGGAAACAGCAGCATCAGCTTGGTTACGCTCACCGGTCGCACGTGACAAATCTCGCTGCAGTCTTAGCACCTCAACTTCTGAAACGGCACCTGAAGCCAACAATGGGCGCGTTAAATTAAGCTCCTGGCTGGACATATTGGCTTCACGCTGGGCGGTATCGCGCTTTGCCACAGCTTCTCTTAACTCTTCTCTACGCTGGCGTATACGATCATTTAGAACATTTTCCTGCTCACGCAGCTCTTCGCGGCGGCTCTCGTAAACCGCACGCTCTTGAATCACGATGGAAGGTACTTCTTGGCGCAGCTCTTCATCGGGCTCAAAAGGGGAGTCAGTGACAAGGGCACGTAAGCGTTCCGCTTTTGCCTGTAAGGCATAACGCTGTGCCCGGTTTTCGCGAAAGTCAGAAACAAAACGGGTCGGATCAATTTGCATTAATACTTGACCCGCTTCGACTACTTGACCTTCACGGATCATGATCTGCTCAACAACACCGCCGTCAAAAGACTGTATTTGCTGCAAATGACTCGCTGGAATAACACGACCACTGCCACGCGTCACTTCATCAATCGGCGCAAAACAAGCCCATGTGATGAGTGCCGCAAAAGCCAAGCAAACGCCGTAGAGAAACAGACGCGCTCGCATTGGATCTTGTTGCAATCGCGCCCAATCGGTATCACTCGCCCAGTCACGACTTAAATGCGCCGAGGTAACTCGCCGCGCAAACAAGCGATCCATAAAGGGACGGAACGGTTTTTTGCCCTTTTCAGAGAAGCGGCCAATGGCCTCAAATCCTTTTTGCTCAGCGGTCTCAGTGTTTTTCTTAGCCATCAGGAAGCCCTCCCGATCTGACCTTTACGGAGCGCTTCGACCACCGTATCGCGAGGCCCATCCGCGACAACCTTGCCAGCATCCATGACGATAATACGGTCTACCAACGAGAGCAGAGACGTTCGATGCGTCACCACCAGCATTGTTTTTCCTTGCGCCACCTTACTGAGATTCGTTTTGAAGGCTTCTTCACTGGCGTTATCCATCGAGCTGGTCGGCTCATCCAGTAGCAATATGGCAGGGTCATGCACTAATGCTCGCGCAATCGCCACAGACTGTTTTTGGCCTCCCGACAGAGACTGGCCTCGCTCGCCTACTTGCAGATCAACGCCGCGAGGGTGGCTATTTACCAAGGATTGCAAGCCTGCAACATCTAATGCTTTAAGCAATTCCTCATCATCGATACGTTCACTACCACCACCGGCGACAATATTGTCGCGCAGCGACCCAGAGAATAGGCTGACGTCTTGGGGGACATAGCCAATATGGCGGCGCAGCTGAATTGGATCGATCTGTCGGATATCAACGCCGTCGAGTAAAACGGCACCCGCGCTGGGTTGATAGAATCCAAGCATCAGTTTATTGAGTGAAGACTTGCCGCAGCCTATTCGGCCTAGCAACGCGACTTTTTCACCTGCCTTAATGGAAATTGAGACATCGCGCAACGCATCGCGCTCTTCATTGGGGTAGCGCAACGTCACTTTTTCCAGCTGAATGGCGCCAGCAACGCTGGGCTTTTCAACATAGACCTTGCCTTCGTGACGCTCGACGCGCTTATCCATCACTTGATTGAGCGAATCTAACGCTGTTGATGATTGGTGGTACTGCGCCAGCAGCGCTGCCGCCTGGCTAATCGGCGCCATGGCTCGTGAAGAGAGCATATAAGCGGCAATTAGCCCGCCTTGGGAAAGGTTACCTTCAATAATCTGATAGACGCCGACAATAATGACGCAGACCGCCACACTGTGCTGCGCCCATTGCGCCACATTCGAGACGGAGGTGCTTACCAATCGCAGCTGGGCACTGGTGCGTGACAAGAAAGCCGTGGCTTTTTCCCAGTGGCGCTGAATGCGACTCTCAGCACGCAACGCTTTGACATTTTCTAGCTGCGAAACAGACTCGACGAGCAGGGCATTACGTTGAGCACCCACTTCCCAAGTCGTCTGCGATAACTCATGGAGCTTGCCCTGAGCGGCCAACGCATAAAGCAATACGAACAGGATCCCAGCGATAACAGGCAACACAAGCCATGGATTAATCAGCGCGATAATCGCTGCAAATAACAGCACAAAAGGTAGGTCTACAATACCTAGAATGGTAGCGGAACCTATGAATGCTCGTATTGACTCAAAGGATTGGAGCGTGGAGGTGAACGACCCGGTTGAGACTGGCCTATCCTCTAAACGTAACCCTAACGTTTTAGCCATAATGGAAGAGGAAAGTTTTACATCGGCTCTGCTAGCGGCTAAATCGACAAAGCTACTGCGCATCAGACGCAGCGCCAGATCAAAACAAAGCACAATGAAAACACCGCCAGCGAGCACCCAGAGCGTTTCAGTCGCTTGATTGGGTACTACACGATCATAGACGTTCAATACAAATAGCGGCATTGCCAAGGCAAATAAGTTAATGGCAACTGACCCAATAAGAATATCGCGGTACAGCTTTCTATTTTCCTGAATGACACTCCAAAACCAGTGTCCACCCTTCTTTTTCTTAGTTTCGGGGTTATTGTCTAATCGAAGACGAGGACGAGCGTAAATAGCGTCTCCCGAGTAGCTAGACGCCAGCTCATTGAGACCAACTTCAACTTCCGCTTCATTCAGTTCAGGAAATACAGCTTTAACGAGCCCTTTTTTAACATCAATGGCGTTGACGATACATGCCCGTCCAGGCTCAAGGAGCACAATAACGGGGAACAGTTCAGGGTTAAGATTGACTAGCCCACTCTTAACAATTTGCGCCGTCATACCCGCGCGCGCTGCAGCCCGGGCAAAAACTGAGGGTGTCAGCTTACCATTTTCAAGTGGCAATCCCGCAGTTAACGATTCAGAAGAAACTTCATGCTGATGCATTCTAGCCACTGCCTGTAAGCAGAGAAGAAGTTCATCATGATCCAATGAAGAATCCTGCGACTCCTTACCAGACAGCGTTTGATCATGCTCTGACAATGTCCACCTCTTATAATAAAATAGCACATAGCATATTTTTTCAACGCTATGTGCCACATACTCTTATCCAAACACTCTCAGCACTCGATCAGATCAAGGAATAAAATGTGTCCTTTAAGTATTGATCTCATCAAACCGCTCTAAGGTAATTTCCACTCGCCGATTTTGCCCGCGACCCTCTACCGTGTCATTTGAAGCTACAGGGCGATTAGAGCCATAGCCCTCTGTTTGGATCAAAGTCGGCTCAACGCCTTGGTCTGCAAAAAACCGTGCGACGCTATCAGCGCGCTGTTGAGAAAGAGGATCATTAATTGCATCTGAACCTGTATTGTCTGCATGACCAGCTATAAAAACTCGCGCAATGTCATTACGCGCATTGATATCAGCAGCCAACCTTGCAAGCTCTTGTCGCGTATCTGCACCTAACTCAGCACTATTGATCGGAAATAGAGCATCTGCAGAAAGCGTTACGTCCGGCGCCCGAGTGGGAGCGGGAGTAGCGAAGTCACCACCGATAAAGTCTTCCAGTGTAAACCCACTTGGACCTTCCACCGGACATAGTATCTCTGGCGTAATGGCAACGCCGTCACTGCCCAACTCGGCTAATGTCGGCATATCATCACGCATAATCTCAAGTGACTGCATTAACTGGCCCGTTGCTGCCAGCGTTCTTGCATCCGCCAGGGTAATGTCATACTGGGCATTTGCATAAGCACGGCTGGCATCAAAGTACTCATTCTCACTATCCAACACATCTAAGAGAGTACGCTCACCAATATCAAACTGTTGCTGATAGGCGCCTCTAACGCGATCAATTGATAAACGATGCTGATTTAAATAATTCAGCTGCTCGCGAAGTCGTTGAGCATCGTTATATGCAATTTGCGTAGTTTGACGCACATTGGTACAAGCCAATTCACGCTGATCAACGGCTTCTTCAATGCGATCACTGGCCGCTCGGAAAGCCGCTAGATCGCTACCACCATTATATAGATTCATACTTGCCACTAGCTGAACACTGGTCTCATCACGGCGCCCAGCAATGGCATCATCTTGATTGTTTGTGCCTGTTTTACCCTGAATTTCTAGGCGTGGCATAAACGTTGCGCGCGTGCCTTCTTTTTCAGCACGCTGAACATTAATGTTTTCGATGGCAGCATGAAAATCAGGATTGCCCTCAAATGCTAAATTGACCGCTTCACTGACGCTTGCAGGCAAATTCTCATCAAGCTCGGGCGCGGGCATCAGGTTTTGAGCCGGCAATTCACCAACGATACGCATGTAACGCGCGGTAACATCGTGCAAATTTGTCGCTTCGGTCATCAAGTTCGATTCAGCCAATGACAACCGGCCACTTATTTGCTCAAGGTCTACCCCTCTTCCGGCACCAGAAAGAGTGCGCTCTTCAATTTGTTGATAGACTTCCTGGTGCTTGGCGTAGTTCTCTTGAGCCAGTCTGACTAACTCACGATAACGTGCCACGTCCAGATAAGCTTCTGATGCTTCCAGCGCTATATTTTCGCTGGCACCAATCAACTCATAATAGGTAACTAACTCAGCCCTATCTAACCGCTCAACTTCGCTGCGCGTTGCAAAGCCATCGAACAGCATTTGAGTAAGCGTCAGCTCTGCAAAGTCAGTTTCATAGCTACCACGGCCGTCGCCCTCTTGAGCTTCTCGGCCTACACCTGCGGTTACATCAATGCTGGGCAAGTAGTTTCCACGCGCCACGCCAATATCATTTTTAGCAGCGCGGAGACGGGACCACGCGGCTTCAACTTCCGGATTGGTAGAAATTGCCTTCTGAACAACGCTCTGCAGATCGTCATTACCAGGCGCATACAGACTTTGCGGAAGCGTCTGGGCTATCGCACTCGTTAACGGTGCAAAGGCCAAGGTAACTGCCATTAGTGGCATTGAAATGCGGCGAAGATTGGTTTTGTTCGTGCGCGTTACGACTGCTTGCTTCATTTTGCGTTCCCTGTAGCGGATATCACTTCACTGGCAACCCAGCTAAGCGTTTAGCCTCCATGCTTTTTTATACGGCTAACCACCCCAAGCCTAGCACCTAATTACAAAAGTGATAATTTAAAAAAACATCAAAATTAATTAAGCATATCTAAACGATATACTTATTGGCACCTCATCAATCACTAATCGTAACACAAAAACACAAAAGCACACCAAAATGCCACAGCTTTAAAAAAAGCCGTGCTTCATAGACTTTTTTGTGTCTGCTGAAGCCCTAACCCAAACAGTATCAGCACCAACCCCACCAAGGTTGAGGGGAGAATGGGTTCCCCTACGACTAAAAAAAGCAGCATTAGTGAAACAGGGGGTGAAAGAAAAATCAGGTTGGAGACTTTCGCCGTGCGCGATACTTTTTGCACCGCCATTTGCCACAGCACAAACGCCACTCCCATCTCAAAGAGGCCGACATAAACGCCCGCGCCAAAGGCAGGCCATCCGTGCCACTGGACACCAGGACCGAGCAGTAACAATAGGGTTAACACGGGCAGGCCTACACTAAAGTTTTGCCACTGCCCTACCAGTGGAGGGCGTGGATCACGCGCATTCAAGAGCCAATAAAGTGCCCAAAGTAGCGTCGAAGCCAGCGCCAAAATGACGCCAAGCGGGTCGGCAAATGAGATATTGAAAACAGAGCCACGTGTCGCAATTACCCATACACCAGCATAAGCTACCAAGCCAGCAATGATATCCATTCGGGTTAAGCGCTGGCCAAGCAGGGGCACAGCCAAAAATGCCATTGCCAATGCCCAAGTATAATTTAGCGCCATTGCCTCCTGCCCGGGAAGCCGATCGTAGGCAGCAAACAACACTAGGTAATAGGCAACTGGGTTCATTAACCCGGCCCAGGCAGCCGTCTTCCAACCTCTCCTAAGAGCAACGGACATAGTTCCCTGCTTTATAACCAGCGCTCCCATGAGCACCCAGGAAACGAATGCCGCAAGCCACATCAACTCCAGAGGACTCATCCAGGCGAGTGCCACTTTGAATGCCGTTGCCACCGTAGACCAAAGCGCTACGGCTCCGAGCCCGGAGAGGATAGCTTGCCTATCCTGACTCATCGATCGATGTGCCCTAAATCTCGCCCGGGATCCAGTTGATCTCGCACACGCTGTTTAATGAGCTTGATATCGGGAAAACCGCCATCGCGCTTTCGCTCCCAAAGCATTATTTCATCACACCAAATCTCAAAAGTGCCGCCATGAGACGGTGCTAACGCGACTTCAGTCAATTCTTCTCCAAAGGTAGACAGGAGCTCTTGCGCATACCAAGCGCTGCGCAACAGCCACTGACACTGCGTGCAGTAGCGAATCTGAATGCGTGACATCGTGAGTTCCTTATCCGTAGGTTCCTTGGCAGGATAATATGTCATCCTAAGCAGGCATTCTGTCATCTTATATTAGCAACCGCCAAGGAACCCTCATGGCTCAACCGGATGTTTCACAGTCTCGCCTGTATGAGTGGCTAACAGGGGATGAAGATAGCCGCATGTGCGACGATATACCTGAGGGCGCCTGCCACGAACAACCACGCAATTTTTTCCTACACCTTTGGGCATCATTAGGAAATAAGCTGGCTGACGAACTATCCAGCGCGCGTTTAGTGCTACCTTGGCTGATGGGCATTATCGGCGCCCCGGTGTGGATGGTAGGACTGCTAGTGCCCATCCGAGAGGCAGGCGCGCTACTACCGCAAATTTTTGTGGCCGGGTTTATTCGCTTAAAGCCAAAGCGGAAATGGGTGTGGGTGACCGGGGCACTGGTTCAAGCGTTTGCAGCGTTGCTACTTAGCATATGCGCAATATTCACTACCGGCACCCTCGGCGGCACGCTAGTACTTGCAGCGCTAATACTGCTTTCGCTAGCACGTGGCTTATCCTCCATTGCCACCAAAGATGTACTAGGCAAGACCATTGCCAAGCGCCGCCGTGGCACATTAATGGGGTGGAGCGGTAGCGTAGCTGGCGCCGCCACCCTGGTGGCAGGGGCTATTTTAATACTGCTTAATGAGCAACCTGGCAATTTAGCCGTAGCAGCACTGCTTGCAGTTGCCGCTAGCGGTTGGTTGATCAATGCATTAGCCGCCGCTCGCATTGAAGAAGTCCCAGGAGCCATAGAGGGAGGCGAAAATGGCTGGGACAGCATTAAGCTAGGCTTATCACTGCTTAAAGATGACCGCACTTTTTTACACTTTAACCTCGCCCGGGCGCTACTGCTCTCAAGTGCACTCGCCCTCCCCTATATTGCGCTGCTGGGACAAAACCAAAGTGGCACCAATCTTGGCGGCTTAGGCATATTGATTGTGGTATCTGGCGTCGCCGCAATGGTCGCAAGTCCCATCTGGGGTAAGCGCGCAGATCAGTCGAGCCGTGGAGTTATGCGCGACGCGGCAATCGGTACGGCTATTTGCTGTTTTCTGGGCGCCAACCTCGCATGGCTGCCCGGCGAGTGGACACACAGCATTTGGCCGTATGCAGCAGTTTACGCTTTATTGGTGGTTGTTCACCATGGCGTTCGCCTGGGGCGAAAAACCTATCTCGTTGATATGGCAAACCAAGATAACCGCGCCCTTTATGTTGCCCTCTCCAATACATTAACGGGTGTATTAATGTTGATAGTAGGCGCAATTATTGGCGCCTTCGCACAGTGGTTTGGCAGCGCCATATTATTGCTGATTCTCGCTGCTACCGCGGTAGGGGCAATATATAGTTCCCAACAACTGCCAGAGGTTGAGTGAAATGACAGGCCCTATCGGCTGTGCTACTGACGTTATAAGGCTGCTCAAGATTGCAATGCGTGACAACGCTCGCCATGATAGAGCCAAATATCAGTGGCGTTATTACAGCCCTGGCTATTCGGCCTATAATAAATGATTTGAAATTCCGTCGTTCCGTAGGCAATCAGTGCTACTGAGAACAATGGAAAGGACTGGAGCTGCAACAGGAACCCTTTGATGAAACGATCTCCATTGATCAGTCCCGAGCTACTCGAACGCATAGTTGACGCGTCGGAAGACGGCATTGTCGTTGCCGAACAGGAAGGGGATGAGAATATCCTTATCTACGTCAACAAAGGCTTTGAGCGCTTAACGGGCTATAGCGCGGATGAAATTCTGTATCGCGACTGCCGCTTTTTGCAGAATGAAGACCGCGAACAGGATGCGTTAGTCGCCATTCGCGAGGCGCTCAAAGATGGCCGCCCCTCTCGCGAAGTGCTGCGTAATTACCGTAAAGACGGCACTATGTTTTGGAATGAGCTATCCATTACGCCGGTCTACGACGAAGCGGACGAGTTGATGTACTACATTGGCGTACAAAAAGATGTGACCGAGCGTGTTGAAGCGCAACTTGCGCTCGCTGAGCTACAAAAGCAACGAGAAAACCACTAATCATTAACTTTCTGAATAAAAAAACCATCAAAGCTTGAACTTCATCCCAACTGGCGTTATATAGCGGCAAGGCGCTTAATTTGCGCTAGGCGCTTCACTTGGCGAACGACACACGCTTGTAGGGTCGCTGTTTAGATAAGTGAAGCCGTTGTTACGCCGGCACGCCGGCTGGGTTGGAGGACATCACATGAGCCGTGATCCCCTAAGTCGTGAAACCTTTACCAACGAAGCACTCGACTCAGACGAGTTCGAAAGCTTAGATGCCGTGAATGATGACCATTACGGTAAAAGTAAGCCCAGTAAAGCTGACAGCTTACGCGCGCGACGTCAGGTTGAAGCGTGGCTAGAAGAACGCCGTCTTCAGCGCGCTATTGAAGATGATTGGGACGAAGAAGAGTAAGTCTTGAGCAGCTCGGCCTTCTCAGAAACTGAGTAGGCTTGGCTAGCCCACATCTCCAGTAGCCTAGCCTTTCCTGGCTCAGACCACTATCATCACTCCTTAGCCAGCAATAAGAGCCAGTAAACTGCTGCTGTCGCTTTCTTCCTTTCAACAACTTAACGGATCTCCATGGCGCAATACGTTTTCACCATGAACCGGGTTGGCAAAGTTGTGCCGCCCAAAAAGCAAATTCTCAAAGATATTTCGCTATCGTTTTTTCCTGGCGCCAAAATCGGCGTTCTGGGCCTAAACGGTTCGGGTAAATCCACACTGCTGCGCATTATGGCCGGTGTCGATAAAGAGTTTGAAGGTGAAGCTCGTCCGATGCCCGGCATCAATGTTGGCTACCTTCCCCAGGAGCCGCAGCTAGACGACGAGAAAAACGTCCGCGACACCGTCGAAGAAGCGCTCGGGGCAATTAAAGACGCGCAGGAGAAGTTGGATGGCGTGTATGCGGCCTACGCAGAGCCCGACGCCGATTTTGACGCGCTGGCCAGCGAGCAAGCACGGCTTGAAAACATTATCGAAGCCGCGGATGCTCACAACCTGGAGCGTAAGCTTGACGTTGCTGCTGAAGCGCTGCGACTGCCCCCCTGGGATGCCAAAGTGGGCAATCTCTCGGGTGGTGAGCGCCGCCGTGTAGCACTCTGCCGCTTACTGCTTTCCAGCCCCGATATGCTGCTGCTTGACGAGCCTACCAACCACCTTGATGCAGAGTCAGTGTCTTGGCTTGAGCGCTTCCTGCACGACTACAACGGTACCGTCGTCGCCATCACCCACGATCGCTACTTCCTGGATAACGTAGCGGGTTGGATTCTCGAGCTTGATCGTGGCCAAGGCATTCCGTTTGAGGGTAACTACTCTCAGTGGCTTGAGCAGAAAGACCAGCGTCTGAATCAAGAAGCCAAGCAGGAAGCCTCGCGCCAAAAAGCCATCAAGCAGGAGCTTGAGTGGGTGCGCAGTAACGCCAAAGGCCGCCAAGCAAAAAGCAAAGCGCGTCTTAACCGCTTTGAAGAGATGCAGTCAGGCGATTTCCAAAAGCGTAATGAAACCAATGAAATTTATATTCCGCCGGGGCCCCGCCTGGGCGATAACGTCATTGAGTTTCGTGATGTGGCCAAGCGATTTGATGACAAGCTGCTTTACCAGAACCTCTCTTTTACCATTCCACAAGGTGCGATTGTTGGCATCGTTGGTGGTAACGGTGCGGGTAAATCGACCCTCTTCAAACTGATTACCGATAAAGAGCAGCCGGATGCAGGCGAAGTGGTCGTCGGTGAAACGGTGGATATCGCTTATGTTGAGCAGTTGCGCGATGGCCTAGATGACAAGCAGAGCGTCTGGGAAGCCGTTTCGGACGGTCAGGACATCCTCAACATCAACGGCTACGAAGTCTCCTCCCGCGCTTATGTGGGTCGCTTTAACTTTAAGGGTAACGACCAGCAGAAACGCTTATCAGAGCTTTCCGGTGGTGAGCGCGGTCGCTTACAGCTTGCTCAGACGCTGAAGCAAGGTGCTAACGTTCTGCTGCTCGATGAGCCCTCCAACGACCTGGATATCGAAACGCTACGGGCGCTGGAAGACGCACTTCTAGCTTTCCCGGGTTGCGCCATGGTGATCTCGCACGATCGCTGGTTCCTTGACCGTATCGCCACGCACATTATGGCTTTCGAGGGTGACTCTGAAGTGGTCTTGTTTGAGGGCAACTATGCAGAGTACGAAGCAGACCATAAGAAGCGGGTTGGTAGCGATACGCCTAAGCGGATGAAGTACAAGCGCATTGATGCCTGATAATTAGCATCACGTTGACAGGGAATGTCGACAGCAAAAGGCCCCGCAGCATAGCGGGGCCTTTTTCGTTTTAAATTCCAAAGCCTAGCGTCTACGACCGGTAATGAATGACACAATAAAAAGAACAATAAACAGTACAAATAAAATTTTTGCGATGGTAGAAGCCGCCCCGGCAATACCAGAAAAACCTACCGCCCCCGCAATAATGGCGATGATTAAAAACAGCACTGCATTACCTAGCATCGATGTGCACCTCTCCGTGGTAAAGCTTTCCCGTAAGCATCGCCTGATACACCATTATGCAGCGTTAATGTGTCTTAAAGATGATAAACGCTTTTAGTCATTACTTTAGAAACCAGACGCATGCCCCACTTCACCGGAGCAGGAAACCTTAGTCCACCCGCTTCTAACGCGAGATGAGCATGATGGGCTTCATCAACTGCCATTTGGCGCAGTATGGCACGTGATCGTTTGTCGCCAGTGGGTAAGGATTTTTGGTTGGTTTCAAGGCACTTGCCAAGCTGCTCTTCCGTTGCGGCTACAAACCCTAAACTCATCCGATCGCTGACTGCCCCAGTCACCGCACCAATGCTAAAAGAGGCGACATAAAAAAACGGATTTAAATAGCTTGTTCGGCTATGCAACTGCTCCAATCGCTCATCACACCAGGCTAAATGATCAATCTCTTCAAGTGCAGAGTGCTCCAACTGCATACGCACATGAGGTAGTTTAGCGGTGACGCTCTGCCCTTGGTACAACGCTTGAGCGCATACTTCACCGGTGTGGTTAATGCGCATTAAACCTGCGGAATGGCGACGCTCATGATCGTCAAGAGCGTCATCCTTAATACCGCTGGCAGGGCTAATACGCTGCGAAGAAGCCGCATGAGGCATCAGCGTGCGCAATACGGTATCCAACTGATGAATAACGCGATCTGAACGACTCTGTTGACGATCCATGGCAACACCCTTTTGCTTGTGATAGCGGCCTGCTTAGCTCAACCGGCAGGCCAGGTAAATACACGCCCACCCATTAAATGCATATGAATATGGTAGACCGTCTGTCCGCCCATTTCGTTGCAGTTCATCACCACGCGATAACCATCCTCGGCAAAGCCCTGCTCACGGGCAAGTTTTGCGGCGGTGAACTGAAGACGCCCTATGGTGGCAAGATCAGCCTCATTAATATCATTGAGCGTGGCGATATGCTTTTTAGGAATGATCAGTTGATGCGTAGGCGCTTGGGGCCCAATGTCATTAAATGCCAATACGTGGTCATCTTCGTACACAATATCGGCAGGGATTTCACGATTAATGATTTTGCAAAACAGACAATCCATACAGAGCTCCTTTATTAGCTACTTGCCACTTAAGTGGGCATTATCTCTACCAGTCTGATGATGGCGACAATGGGAGGAAGCTTTCGCTCGGGCCCCTTTACCGGAAGCGTCGCTGTGCAAGAAGATGCCTAACCAAGGGAGCGAGTATTAACTCCATCGCCAGCGACATTCGCGCCCCGGGCACGACCAGCGTATGCGGCCGAGTCATAAAAGAGTCTTTAATCATCGCCAGTAGCCAGGGGAAATCCACCGTGGAGGGATCACGAAACCGGATAACCACGAATGACTCAGCGTCGGTAGGAATATCCTGCACCTCAAAGGGATTAGAGGTATCGACGGTAGGCACACGCTGAAAATTTATATGAGTGCGCGAAAACTGCGGCTGGATGTAACGAACGTAGTCGTCCATCCGACCCAGGATAGTGTCAATAACCGCTTCTTGTGAGTAACCACGAAGCTTGGTGTCACGGTCGATTTTTTGAATCCATTCAAGATTCATGGTGGGGGCGACGCCCACCAGCAGATCCACGTGACGGGCAATGTCATACTCTTCAGTGACCAGACCTCCATGCAAACCCTCGTAAAACAGCAGGTCGGTACCACATGGTAACGATTGCCACTCGGTGAAGGTTCCCACGCGGTAGCCAGCTTCAATTTTCTGCTTATCTTCAGCGTGAATATAGTGCCGAAAAGTACCCGAGCCGTGCTCACCATACTCGCTGAACAGCCCCTCTAGGCGATCCAACAAATTAGCTTCAACCGCGAAATGAGAAAGCTCATCTTTACGCTCGGGTTCTTCACGGAATATGCGGTGCAAATCATCGCGGGTATAGCGATGAAAGGCATCGCCATCGACCACCGCTGCATGCACGTCCTCACGCAGAAACATGCGCTCAAAGCTGCGCCGAACGGTTGTGGTGCCTGCCCCTGAAGAGCCGGTCACCGCAATGATTGGATACTCCCGTGACATCAACCACTCCTCGCGTGGGCCAGTGCTTGGATAACCTGTTGCGGCACATCGACAGGGCGCCCTGTAGCAAGATCAATCAATAGCTGGTTTACCCGGGCTGTCGCGACTATTTGCTGGGAGTCAGCGTGATAAACACGCTGATAAATGGTCAACGCCTTGCCTTGCGGCTCAGGTACAGCGGTCGCAATCACTAAGGCATCGGGCCAGCGAGCTTCATTTTGATACTGTACCGCGAGATCAGCGACCACCGAAGGATGCCCGTGCATATCCCACTCTGGTAAGTCCAGGGCCGCAAAGGCTTGAATACGCGCCTCATGAAGCAGTGATACTAACGCATCGTGCCCTAAGTGGCGTCCGTAGTTCATATCGGTTACCCGCACTGTCAAAGGATGACGATGAATGACCGCTTCAGCGGGAAAGTCCAGCTTGACACGCTCCATGCCTATGTCCTCATCAGTGAATTCGGAAACCTTTGATTAAAGGGGCTATCCGCTCAGTGCCTCAACGTAAGGTTTGTCTACTCTTCTCGAGCAATCGCTCTGAAAGCAATGTCACGCCGGCATTCAACGCCTTCCCAGTGAATAGCGTTAACGCCCTGATATGCTTTCTGCTGCGCTTCCGATACGCTATCGCCTAGCGCCGTTACACACAGAACGCGACCACCGGAGGTGATAACTTCTCCCTCAGCGCTCTCTTCAGTGCCTGCATGAAACACTTTGCAGCCCGTTTGTTCGGCATCGGCTAAGCCATGGATAACATCGCCTTTACGGTAATTGCTCGGGTAGCCCCCGGCGGCCAAGACAACGCCTACCGCCGCCCGAGAATCCCAATCGCAGCGCTGGCCTGCCAACTTACCTTCAGCACCCGCTAAGCATAGCTCAGCTAAATCGGAGGTTAAGCGGAGCATAATGGGCTGTGTCTCGGGATCACCAAAGCGACAGTTATATTCGATCACTTTAGGATTGCCCGCTGTGTCGATCATCAGACCTGCATATAAAAAGCCAGTGTATGCATTGCCCTCTGCGGCCATGCCACGCACGGTAGGCAGAATAACCTGCTCCATAATGCGCGCATCAATCTCCGGGGTGACCACTGGCGCGGGGGAATAGGCGCCCATACCACCAGTATTCGGGCCGGTATCACCATCGTAAGCACGTTTGTGATCTTGGCTAGTGGCCATGGGCACGACATTCTCGCCGTCCACCATGACAATAAAACTCGCCTCTTCACCTTCGAGAAACTCTTCAATGACCACACGGGCACCTGCACCGCCAAACGCATTAGCTTCGAGCATGTCACGAATGGCCGCTTCCGCTTCCGCTTCGCTAAGCGCTACGATTACGCCCTTGCCCGCCGCCAAGCCATCCGCTTTGATGACTATGGGCGCCCCCATTTTGTGTAGATAGGCAAGCGCGGGGGTTACCTCGGTAAATGTTTGGTAGTCCGCCGAAGGAATATCATGACGTGCCAGGAAATCCTTGGTGAAGGACTTAGAGCCTTCCAGTTGAGCTGCCGCTTGAGTAGGCCCAAAAATAGTTAATCCCGCGGCTTGAAAGCGATCAACAACACCTTCTACCAAGGGAGCTTCAGGACCCACAACGGTTAGGCCAATCTGCTCATTACGAGCAAAATCGACCAAACTTCCCAAGTCGGTCGCGGCAATTGCGACGTTGGTTACTTTAGGTTCATGCGCCGTGCCCGCATTACCGGGGGCAACAAATACCTGTTCAACTTGGCTAGACTGGGCCAATTTCCAAGCCAGGGCATGCTCACGACCACCGCCGCCTATCATCAAAACCTTCATGTGCATCCTTCTCAAACGGGAAAGCGTATATAGGCGGCATTATGCCATAGCGCAGCGGTTAGTGGGGTCGGGAGGGTTTGCCCTATTTATCTTTCTTGTTATTAACGTTATTACCTTTGCCATTATCATCCGCCGTGACGTCACTATCTCTCTCTGTTTGAGGAGTATCGCTCGAATCGTCAGGCTGACCAGGCTGATTTAACGTGTTTTGCCAAAAGCGCATATTCTCTTCAGCTAGCTCACGCATAAACTCCAGCGGTGTGTTGCGCATTGCCTGTTTCCACTGACTTTGCAGCCGCTTTTGCTGCTCTAACATCAGTTGAGTGCCCTGCTCTAGATAACGGGACAGGGGCAATGGTGATGTCATATCATAAACACGAATTAACTGTGCCAGCAGATCGTTAGAAAATACTTCTGCCTCGCTGTCTGCCTGCTCTTGCTCGATAATGATAGAAAGCAAAATGGTACGCGTCAGATCTTCACCGCTTTTGGCATCTTCTACCCGAAACGGCTCTTCCTCGATGATTAGACGCCGCAGATCTTCCAGCGTGACATAACGACTTTGCTGAGTGTCGTACAACCTGCGGTTTGCATATTTGCGAATCACGCGCACGGCGCATCTCCTTAAACGCGATAGGGGTTTTGTTCCCGTTACTGGTATTGTGCCTGCACCACGCGCCCATGCAAGCCACCTGGATAGTTTAGATAGCCGCACTGCGCCAATTCTGTGACCAATAGACCACTATTATGAATTTAATTCTGCTCGACCCCACTGATCTCACCGACGAAGGTCATGTCTGCATCACGGACCCACGTCGCCTGACACATCTACGCGATGTCCATCGCGCAACCCCAGGCGATCTTCTAACCGTGGGTTTGCAGGGCGGTAATATGGGCAAAGCGCTGCTAAAAGAACTTACCCATGAGCATGCTCATTTCATGCTGGAAAATCTTGATGAGTCGGCGCCACCGCCACTACCCGTGCATTTAGTATTAGCCCTGCCCCGCCCAAGAATGTTAGCGCGTACGTTAGAGCACGTAACAGCACTGGGCGTAAAAGAGATTACTCTTCTCCATACCAAACGGGTGGAAAAAAGCTACTGGCAGTCCCCTGAGTTACGCTCCGATAAAATTCATCAGCACTTGGTATTAGGCCTAGAGCAAGCGCGTGATACACAGCTACCCACCGTGACGTTGAGCAAAGGCTTTCGCCCTTTTCTTGAACAGCAACTGCCTGACCTGCTTAGCCAGCGACGTGGACTGGTGGCCCATCCCGGCATGCCTAACGCCTGCCCGAGGAATATCAGTGAACCCACCTTATTATTGGTAGGACCAGAGGGCGGCTTTATTCCTTGGGAAGTGGAACAGTTGCTGGCAGCAGGCTGTGAAGGCATGCACCTTGGTCAGCGCATATTACGCGTCGAAACAGCCGTGACCGCCTTGCTGTCACGGCTGTTTTAAGCATCGACTAACGTGAGCTGTATGGACTCGTTCTAAATGAACTAGGACTGCTCATCTTCCGGGTCGTGGGGAACAACGGTCGTGTTTTCTCCACACTCAGGATCTTGCAAGAATGTTTCACGCACATCTAGCATGCCAAGGTGGCTAATCGTCCGGCGCCCCAGCAGCAGCGGGTAGTTCATCTCCTCGCGGTCGCGCAAACTGAATTGTTCTTCATAAATGGTATCGCCCATGCAAACTTCCAGCAAAACCACAGGGCGCTCGTCGCGGCCACCGGCTCCGCGCACTGCTAATTCTCGATATAGCGGGCGCTCAATTTGATCACTGAAAACTTCGCCGCTCTCCTGATCTTCTAACTTTAAACGAAAGCGTACCCACTCTTTATCATCTTGCTCAAACATCTCAATATCCCGCGCATCCAGTGAAGACGTTAATGCACCGCTATCGAGTTTGGCTTTCACTTCAATACCCCAAGGTTGCAGGGTTGCTTTTTCTACCCAGCCAAATACCTGCTCGTCATCGGCCATTGCCACGGAGGTAGCGAGCAGAGCTCCTACTATGACACTGCCTAGTAACTTTTTGCCTATCAATTGCATAGCATCATCCTTGGTAAATTAACGTCAACATGATCACTCTAAACGACGGCGTAACTGCTCAAGTAGTTCTTGTGTCGCAAAGCCATCAGGTATTAACCCTTCATCTCGCTGGAAGTTCCGCAAGCCCTGACGTGTATTGGGGCCCATTACGCCATCAGCACCGCCCACAGAGTAACCTGCACGGTTCAGGCCTTGTTGCAGCTCTTGAACATCATCACGGGTCAGAGGTTGCTGATCCCGCGGCCATGCGTGCTGAATCCCATCACGCCCGGCGATTGCATCGCCCAGTGTCGCGACGGCCAACGCATAACTGGTGGCATTGTTATAGCGTAAAATGGCCCGGAAATTTGCGCCTGCTAGGAAGGCAGGTCCCTCAGCGCCTGCCGGGATAATGATGGCGGCACTATCAAAGTTTGGTAACTCACCCTGCAGCACTTGAACACCTTGATCACGCCACTCAGCACTGCTGCGTCGCTCGGTTTGCGCATAATCAAACCCTTCGGGCAAACGTACTTCAACACCCCAGGGTTGACCAGTTTGCCAGCCAGCCCGATCAAGATAGTTAGCGGTTGAAGCCATCACATCTGGAATACTGCCCCAGATATCACGCCGACCATCACCATCACCATCCACTGCGTAAGCCTCAAAACTACTGGGGATAAACTGAGTATGCCCCATCGCCCCCGCCCACGAGCCTTTCATTTGCTCGGCGGCGATATCACCCTCATCAATAATACGCAGGGCGGCGAGTAATTCACTGCGGGCAAACTCGCGACGCCGGCCGTCGTAAGCCAGCGTGGCGAGAGACTCTAAGGTTGAGAAATCACCAAAGTTGCTACCGTAGTTACTCTCAATCCCCCAAATAGCGACGATAATTTCGGCAGGAACGCCAAAACGCTGCTGCATTTCTAGCGCTGTATCGCGGTGGGCGGCAAAGTTTTCACGCCCGGTATTAACTCGAGTGGAGGAAACCGCCGTATCAAGATATTCCCATATAGGCCGAACAAATTCGGGCTGGTATCCGTCGAGCTCAATCACGCGCTCACGATAGCGCACGCCGTCCAATGCACTGCTCAGCGTCGCTTCGCTTATACCCTGGCCAGCTGCATACTGCCGAAACTCCTGTAACCACTGCTGAAAGTTTGCATAGCTGATTTCAGTGGCCGCCTGAGCATCGACTTCTGACATTAGCTGAGGACTAGCCAATGTAACGCTTGCGGCAAAAGGCGTACTTAGTGCTGCTAGTAATGAAACGCACAATAATGGGCGATAACACCAACCGGTAGAGAAATCACGAGACATTCTTTATATCCTTAGGCAGTCCTTGGCATGCCTGGGATGATGGCCTAGAAAAGTAATAGATACCACCCTTCACGGCGGCTCAGAGGTGATGATTATTTTTTACTACTGGCTATCGCAATAGGCACAGCGGGTTTAAACGCCTTCCTCATGAGGAATTAACCATTGATCCCACTGTTCGGGCATAACACAAGGCGCTTCAAAGACCAAAGGGTCTGCACGCCACGGCTGATGTCGCGATAGACCGAGAGGGAGTTCTTCGAGCTGCTTAAGCCAATGAGCAACATAAAGTCCCTCTGGATCGTAATTCGCCGCCTGTTTCAGCACGTTAAAATAGCGATCCTGCCTTGGATCCCGCCCCACCCCGGCAATATAACGCCAATTCCCCCAATTACTGGCAACATCGTAATCAATCAAGCAGTGCTCAAACCACAAAGCACCCAATCGCCAATCCACTTTTAAGTCTTTAACCAAAAAGCTAGCCACGTTTTGCCGGGCGCGATTAGATAGCCATCCCGTTTGACGAAGCTCTAACATGGCGGCGTCGACAAATGGCAACCCGGTGTCACCATTACGCCACGCATTAAAAGCGTCACAAGGCTTAGCAGGCTGAATAACTCCAAACATCTTCGCCCCTTCCAGCTCAGCGACACGGATAAAATACTCACGCCACAGTAGCTCGAAGGTAATCCAATAACTCGATTCGTTACTGCCGTGCTTGGCCTCCCAGGCCTTTACTGCATCATTCACTTGTCGGGCTGATAGGCACCCTCGTGCTAACCAAGGTGACACACGGGTTGAAAAGTTGGCGCCTAACAAACCGTTGCGTGTTTTTTTATACGTTTCACCTCCCTTCTGATGCCATAAGTAATCGTTCAGGCGTGCGTGTGCCGCAGATTCACCGCCCCTATACGCATATCCTTGCCGAGCATCAGGCTGCCATATGGCACTCTGCTCGCAGATGGCTTTTAGAGGCGGAAAACCTCTGGGCGCTTCAGGCCAAGGGGGCAAGGTGACGGGGGCGCAGCGACCACTCGGAATCGTACATGCCTGCTCAACACCACGCCTAAAGGCTGAGAAGCTTTCGGGCAGCGCTACACGTTCAAAAGGCAAAGCGTGACGTTCAAACAGACGGCCACTCTCCAGGCACTCTAACCTCGTTTCGCCAGGAAGACCTTGCGCAACCGTTTGAATATGAATTGACTCTTCAAACCCGGGATGATCGGCAACGCGCACCTTTCTGGCCTTAAGTGATGCGGCTAGCTCAATCACCACTTTGCTTGGTTTACCTATGCGTACCAGCAGATCGCTGCCGCGCTGTAAAAGCTCTCCACGCAGTTCGATTAAACTTTGCCATAAGAACCGCAAGCGCGCGGGTCCCATACGTGGCGTCGGCTCGCCGTCAATGAGCGGCGCCAACCACTGCTCATCAAGGACATAAAGGCACAATAGATAGCTGGGGGGGGAAGTAAAATAGAGAAGTGGATTATCAGCTATGCGCAGGTCGTCTTGAAGCCAGACGATATCCATCGTGCTGTTCATGCTTGCGCCTCCTTGGGTGCTTTTATACTGGGCACGTTGATGCAAGTGCTTAGCGTCCCAGTACTTGAGTGCTCAGTACTTCAGTACTTGGTTGCTCAATACCTGTTTGCTCAATACTTGGCTTATAGCACCCTGTAACAGAGCACTATGCGGTCCTAGCACCACGACGGCACCTCTCGCTGCAGTAACGTACTTCGGCCCAGCAGCGAGCCCATTTTTTTCGCCAAGTAAAAGGCCGTTGGCACTGAACGCACTCTTTCTGAGGCAGATGCTGTTTGCGTTGCCTGGTCACGTTTGATCACACTTGTTGCATGGCTTAGCGTAAAACATGGACACATTATCTTATACAGTACAATTATTGTACATAATTTGTTTTGACTAGCATGTACAAATAATTTACCAACGCCCTCCAACGCGAGGCATGAAAAAGCCACCCGTAGGTGGCTTAAAAGTGGTTACCCACTGCTCGGTGATGCGGGCATTTTAGTCTGGGTCCGTATCCCTCGGCTGTCGTTTAGCATTTTCCTGTGTTTCAAGGCCACTCTTTAACTCATGGGTTAACGGATCATAATTTGGGCGCAGCTCATCTTTTACCGTGCCACGCCAAAGCTTGGAGCCAACAAAATAACCGGCCCGACCAATGACATGAGCCGCCACCGGTGCCGTCATCAAAATAAACACAATAATGGCAAACGACCGGGCAACAATGCCTACCTCGGCAAAGTGCATGGCTGCCGCCAACATAATTAAGATAACGCCGAGCGCCGCAGCTTTAGTAGTGGCGTGCATACGGGTTAGCAAATCAGGGAGCCGCAGCAACCCTACGGATGCGAGCAGCATAAATAGCGCGCCACCAATAATTAATGTGCCCTTTATGAAATCAATCATCCCGCGGGCCTCCTCTTTCTAAAAAACGCGCAAACGCAATCGCCGCTAAAAACCCCATCAGGGCGATCACTATGGCGGCATCTAGGAAGCTAGCAACATCTGATTTAATCGCGTAAACCCCTACCAACCCCACCACCGTGGTAGAAAACAGTTCTAGAGCAACCACGCGATCAGGGAGGCTGGGGCCGCGCACCACACGAACAAAGGTGAGGATAAGCGCCAAGCTCATGATGACCTGGCTGATCAGAATCACAGTATCCATTAGCGAAACAGCTCCAAAGCCCGATGCTCCATCTCTTTTAAATTACGCCGCAATTCCTCTTCGTTATCTAAAAACATCGCATGGATATACAACACCTTACGGTCATCAGACACATCCAGGCTTAGCGTTCCAGGTGTCAGGGAAATTAAATTGGCCACCAGGGTAATTTCCATTTCGGTACGTGCAGACAGCGGCATAGCAATAACACCGGGCTTCATATGCCAAGGTGGAGTCACGATATCAAACGCAACCCGCAAATTAGCTTGAATCAGTTCTTTAAGAAAAAAGCCGATAAAGCCAATAAACCGAGGCACCCGAGCGGGATAGCCTTTCAGCGAGTCGAGCTGAGGCTCAATCAAAATCAACGTGATGTAGCCAAAAATCAAGCCGACGAGAAGATTCAGCCCAGAAAAATCACCGCTTAATAGCATCCATGCTAAGCCTAACAGTAGGTTCCAAATGGCACCGGTCATGGCAACTCCTCCCCGGCGTCAGCCTCAGGTTCTTCTTCTGTAGCGGCAGATGACTCCAGCAATGCATCTTCTGCACTGGCTGAAGCTCCCAGCACTGCTTCGATATACCCGTGGGGCTCAAGCAACTGATCGCCAATGCCTGTCATGACCCACATAATGGGTTCTGCAAATACGCCTATAAGTAACGATGTAAGCGCCAACACCATCACCGGCAAATACATCATCCACAGGCTTGGTTTTAACAAGCGCCCGTCATCGCCAGTCGGCGTTGCCACTTCAGGTACAAGGTTATCCTCCGGTAGTGATTTCCAGAAAACCTCATTCCAAATTTTCACCATGGAATAGAGCGTTAATAACCCTACCGCCAGAGCAATGCCAGTGGACACATAGGCTTCAACTTCAAGGCCTGCACGCACAATCACGAACTTGGCAAAAAAGCCTGATAAAGGCGGTATACCTGCCAAAGAGAAAGCGGAGATAAAGAAGGCAACGGCCAACCAAGGGCGCTCTCGATAAAGCCCCCCCATTTTTTTAAGCTGATATGTCCCCTGCAACCGATGGGTAATACCGCTGATTAAGAAGAGATTGGTCTTCACCACCATATTGTGCACGATCGCAAACACGCCACCGGCAATCGCCAACGGTGTATAAAGCGCTAACCCTAGGATCATGTAGCCAATTTGGCTGACAATATGAAACGACAAAATACGTCTAAATTCATACTGCGCTGCCGCGCCCAGAACACCCGTTACCATGGTAAACACCGCTCCCCAGAGCATGATGTCCTGAAGGTAACCCATGGTTTGATCGAACATCAGCGTAAAGACACGGAACATCGCATAAACGCCGACCTTGGTGAGCAGCCCGGCAAATAGTGCTGAAACAGCGACAGGCGGCGTGTGGTAAGACGCAGGTAACCAGAAAAACAACGGAAAGGCCGCCGCCTTGATCCCAAATGCCACCATAAACATGACCGCCAACACTTCGACCATGCCCGTGTGCTCAGCCTCATCCATGCGCAGGGCAATGTCGGCCATGTTGAGCGTTCCCACCATGCCGTAAAGCAGGCCTACTGCCGTCAGGAAGATAACCGATGCCAACAGGTTCAGAGTGACATACTTAATCGCGCCTTCCATTTGCGCGCGCTCACCGCCCAGAATCAGCAGCGCGAATGAGGCCACCAGCATCACCTCAAACCAAACATAGAGGTTAAAGATATCGCCGGTCAAAAATGCGCCGGTTACCCCGGCAAGCAGTAGATGCATTAATGGGTAATAGCCAAATTTTTCGTGGCCACGGCCAGTCGTCGCCAATGAGTAGATACCCATCGCCAAGCCGATAATGGCAGTCATTAACACCATCACCGCACTTAACAGGTCGGCAATTAATGTAATCCCAAACGGGGCTGGCCAACTGCCCATCTGCATGGTGACGTAGCCATCGGACAGTGTGGATACAAACAACCATAGGCTCACAATTAGCAGCGCGGCATTACCTGCCACCGCCACAAAGCGCTGCATGGGGCGAGAACGCCAAAACAGCAAGGAAATTGCCCCTGACAGCAAGGGTAGGAGAACGGGAAGAGCAACTTCAGGCCTCACGTATCGGTATCCTTCATCTTATCGAGATCATCGGCCTTAACGACTTCGTAGGCGCGTCGGATCAATACCACCGCAAACGCCAGCACCCCAAACGCGATCACAATCGCGGTCAACACAACCGCCTGGGGCAAGGGGTCGGCTACGCCACTAGGTGGTTGCATCATCCCTTCAGCGATAAGCGGCGGTGCACCGCGGGTCATGCCTGCCGTGGTAAAAATAAGCAAGTTTGCAGCGTTGGATAGCAGCATCAAACCAATTACCAGTTTGACGATAGAGCGACGCAGCATCATAAAAATGGCCGCCGCATAAAGCAGACCAATCGCCACTGCCATCAATGGTTCCATGCTGAGCCTCCTGTGATCTCAAGGTTCATCCTTATCGACCTCCATAAGCGTCATAACCATTCCAGTCACGGAACCCAGTACGGCAAAGTACACACCGATATCAAAAATGAGCGGTGTAGATGCTTTAAAGTCGATGATGGGAATCGTCCACCACTGGGCGGTCAAAAATGGTTGGCCCATAAACCAAGCTGGCATTACCGAAATCATCCCCAGCAACAATCCGATACCGATTAAGTCGCGGGGGTCGACCATTCGCAGCACTTCTTTGGTCGCGCTCACCCCAAAGGCAAACAGGTAGAGCGTAAAGGCCCCCGCCGCCACTAGGCCCGCAATGAAACCACCGCCCGGCTCATCGTGCCCCCTGAGTAGCAGGAAGACAGAAAATAGTAACTGCAGCGGCATTAAAAAACGTGCCGCCGTATTGAGAATAATCGTGCCTGACTTAACCATCGTAAGGCTCCTTGGTGGTCACTTTACTGCTCTCCCCGTTCTTACTATTGCTGCTCTCTCCATGACGCAGTTTAAGCATCGCAATAACACCAATTGCTGCGAGTGCCAGCACGAACATCTCACCTAGGGTGTCCAGAGCGCGGTAATCAACCAAAATGACATTGACGATATTGCGGCCGTAAGCCAGCGGCGCACTGTTCTCAATCATGTAAGTCGAAATCGGTTCAAACTGACGAATGCTCCACGAAGTCATAATCAATAAGCAGATCAAGATGCCCATCATCGCGGCGACGGAGCCATCACGAATTCGTTCAATACTCGTCGACAGATTCGAGAAGCGTGGCAGTCGGAAAAGCACCAGTACTAGCAAAATCACCGTTAGGGTTTCCACTAGCAGCTGCGTTATAGCGAGGTCCGGAGCGCTGAAAAGAATAAAAATGAGTGCAATAGAGAAGCCCATCACCCCAACAGAGACAACGGCTCCAAGGCGCGAGCGAGTCGTCGTGGCAAAAAGTGCCCCCATCGCCATGGTGCCCGCCACGACTGCTTCGTGAAAACGAACATCCAGATCAAAAGCGAATATGGGCGAATGGCGTAACAAGATTGAATTTCCAATCAGGGTGATGAGTGTCATTAACATCGCTAGGATGTAATTACGCATGTAGCCGTTTTGTAATAGCCGCGTTTGCCACTCAGAGAACTGCACGATGCCGTTCATCATGCCTTCATATCCCGCCTCGGGACCATGTCGCATTATCGGAGACAGCATAGAAAGTTTGGCACGCACGCTGTCCCAACGTTTGAACAGCAAGAAGCCAAAGCCAAGGCTAATGATCGACATAATTAAAGCGATATTGACCCCGTACCAAAGCGACAGTGCAACGTCTATCGTCCCTCCTGAAATGGAAGTTGCGGCTGACGTTAACAGCGCATCAGCGCCAAGCATGGCAGGCATCAAGCCCAGCAATAGCGATCCCACTGTCAATAACGCTGGCCCCACCAACATGCTAAATGGAGCCTCATGAGGCTCAAGCGGCGTATGATACCGCTTGCCATAAAAGGGCCGTAACGCAATGATCAAGGCTACCGCGATGGTCAAAATGGAAGCGACAAAAGCGAATAGTACCAACAGCATGCGGAAGCTATCGGCGCCTAATACAGATTCAAGCATTAGCTCCTTGCCGATAAAGCCCAACAGCGGCGGAACCCCTGCCAGTGAAAGCGCGGCGACCAGCGCGATAATAGCGGTTACCGGCATTAGCGAGCGCAGCCCACCCATCTGCGTAACATCTTTGGTGCCGGTTTCATGGTCCAGAATACCGGCCACCATAAACAGCGCACCCTTATACAGAGAGTGAGCAAGCAGAAAGGTGACAAAAGCGGTCATCGCATATTCAGTGCCAATACCCAACAACATCGTCAGCGTCCCCAAAGCCATGATGGTCGAGTAAGCGAGCAGTTTTTTGATATTAGTATGGTGAATCGCCAGAAACGCGCCGGTCAGCATTGTCGTTGCCCCAACAACGGATAAAATGCCGATCCACATCGCCGTGCCGCCAAGCTCTGGATGCAAGCGAGCCAGTAGATAAATGCC
This sequence comes from Vreelandella sp. ssv, assembly GCF_059448525.1. Classification (NCBI taxonomy): domain Bacteria; kingdom Pseudomonadati; phylum Pseudomonadota; class Gammaproteobacteria; order Oceanospirillales; family Halomonadaceae; genus Vreelandella; species Vreelandella sp. ssv. Next base: position 2,742,501 of record NZ_CM182545.1, read on the forward strand.
CGCTTTCACCATAGTGGCGGAGTGCAGGTAGGCAGAGACCGGCGTAGGGGCAGCCATGGCATTGGGCAGCCAGAAGTGGAATGGGAACTGTGCCGATTTGGTAAACGCCCCAAGCAGGAAACAGATCAATATGGGCGTATAGAGTGCATGCTCACGCAGGTCGGCTTCCTGACTAAGGATCTCCGCCAGAGACCAGCTACCGCTCGCAATCCCCAGCAATATCAGGCCTGCCATTAATGCTAAGCCCCCGGCCACCGTTACGAATAGGCCCTGACGCGCTGATTTACGAGCGTTGATGTCGGCGTGATTAAAGCCGATCAGTAAGTAGGAGGTAACGCTGGTCAGTTCCCAAAAAATAAACAGCGTAAACAGCCCGTCTGCTAATACTAGCCCCAACATAGAAACCATGAAGGCCACTAAGGCGATATGAAAGCGAGCGATATCGGGATGATCTTTTAAGTAACCACCCGCATATACCAGCACGCAGGCACCCATGACAGTAATCAACAATCCAAATAGAAGTGATAAACCATCGATCAGAAAAGTCAGACTGATTCCCAGTGAAGGCACCCACTGCAACTCCAGCAGTAGGCTGCCGTTCTCAATAACTTCCGGGGCTTGTAGTAACAGCCAGGCCGCTAGCCCTGCCGGAAATAGAGCCAACACCATGCTAGTGCGTTGGCCAAACCAGTGATTCAACATCGGCGAAAATGCGGCCAATACGAAACCCATCAATACGGCGAATTGTATCAAGCGAAACCTCCTAAATAACAAAAGGCTCACCACCGAATAAGTGGCCAAAGCATGGGCATAATGCCTTATCACAGACACGCCAGCGTTGAAGTAGTGTGATTCTAAAGTTTTACACCTTATAACAGGCAGTTTTGACTGAACAGTCAAGCGCTTAAACGAAAACAGCCGCTGACGATAAAACTCGCCTGCGGCTGTTATCAAAAAATGACTATGGCAAATGGGGTGTTATCCCCTAGGCAATAGACAACCACCCTGCTAATTCATTGTTGATAACTCTTAGCAGCGCGTCGATATGGTCATCACGGTCATTGAGGCAAGGAATATAGCTAAACGTTTCGCCTCCCGCCTCCATAAAGCTATCGCGAATCTCCTCTTCGATCTCTTCCAGCGTTTCCACACAGTCGGATGAAAAGGCCGGCGACATAATCGCGATATGTTTATGCCCCTGCTTAGCGAGCTCAGCCACATGCTTGACCGTTTGCGGCCCAACCCACTTTTCGGGACCAAACTGTGATTGGAAAGCGGTATCCACGTCCTCTTTACTCAAGCCAAGCTTCTCACGGAGCAGACGGGTCGTTTTCTGACACTGGCAATGGTAAGGATCACCCTCCATCAAGTAGCGCTCGGGCACCCCATGGTAGCTAGCGACAAGCTTTGTGGGACGAGTCGAGAAACTGTCGTAGGCTTCTTGTACCGAATTGGCCAATGCCTGTATGTATGCCGGATGATCGAAATACGCGGGCACCGTACGAATATAAGGTTGCCACTTCATCTTCATCAACGTACGAAATGCTTCGTCGTTAGCTGTTGCCGTCGTCGGTGACCCGTACTGAGGATAAAGTGGGAAAAAGACGATTTTTTCGCAGCCCTTCTCTTTCATTCGGGTCAACACGCTTTCAGTAGAAGGGTTGCCATAGCGCATGCAGAAATCGACTTCGACATCGTCACCATAGAGTGCTTTCAGGCGCGCCGTCATTTTTTCGGTTTGAGCTCGGGTAGTGGTTAACAGCGGACTCTCGTTTTTCTCGTTATTCCAAATACTTCGGTACGCCTTACCCGACGAAAACGGACGCTTAGTCAAAATAATCAGTTGCAGCAGTGGTTGCCATTTCCAGCCGGCATAGTCGACCACGCGCTTATCAGAAAGGAACTCATTCAAGTAGCGACGCATTGACCAGTAGTCGGTGGCATCCGGTGTTCCCAAGTTAGCGAGCACAACACCCACTTTGGCACGCGGCACCGGCGGGTGATCACTAGGCGCATGGGCCAACCGGCCCACACCCGGTTGATCCTTGACGACATTTTCGGTCATTACACTTGCTCCTGGAAAATAACGGTGTCACTGATCACTAATACAATTTATGAATACCAGAGGGCCAAATCCTATCACTTTTCGGCAAAGTGGCGGCATAAAGTTATACTATTAACATCATTTGTATAACTACAGGCCAACTCATGTCTAAGCCTCTGCTTCTGGTGCTCGGCGATCAGCTCTCTTTTTCACTGACCACGCTACAGAAGGCGCCAACCAATGCCGTGGTTGCCCTATGCGAAGTTGGCGAAGAAGCACGCTATGTACCCCATCATATCCATAAAATTGGCCTCTTTTTGGCCGCCATGCGTCACTTTGCCCAGGCACTGCGTGACAAGGGTTTTCAAGTCCATTACAGCGCCCTGGATGATGCAGATAACTGCCACTCCCTCATTGAGGAAGCCGAACGTATAGCCGCACAGTATGGCTGCGACGAGATACGCGTTGCGAGGCCTGGGGAGTGGCGGCTGTGGGAGAAGATGCAGCAGCGTGAAGACGCCACGATTCCCTGGCGGCTTCTCGAAGATGAGCGTTTTTTTACAACGCCCAACGATTTTAGCCAGTGGGCAAGTGGTCGCAAACAGCTGCGCCTTGAGTACTTTTACCGAGAACAGCGCAAACGTACCGGCTACTTAATGGAGGGCGACGAGCCCGTGGGCGGCAAGTGGAATTTTGATCACGACAATCGCCAACCTATCAAAGCCGCACTGAAGTTCCCTGAGCTACCTCAACATCGTAAGGATGCGATCACCCAAGAAGCGCTAAACGATGCCAAGCGACATTTTGGCGACCATATGGGGTCTCTGGATAATTTCAACCTGCCCGTGACTCGTCGACAAGCGCTGGTGGATTTACACCACTTTATAGACCATGGACTGGCTGATTTTGGCCGCTATCAGGATGCGATAAGCGATTCAGCGCCCTATCTTTACCACTCGCGGCTCTCAGCCGCGATGAATATTGGCTTGCTGTCGCCCCAGGAAGTCTGCGAAGCCGCCGAGCAGCGCTACTATGACGGCGACGTTCCGATCAACGCCGTCGAAGGGTTTATCCGCCAAATACTTGGCTGGCGCGAGTACGTCCGTGGGCTCTACTGGACACAGATGCCCAGCTACAAAAGCACTAATCAGCTAGGTTTTGAGCGTGATCTGCCAGCCTTTTATTGGGACGCTAATACCGATATGCGTTGCCTACAGCGCGCCGTTCAAATGACCATCGACAATAGTTATGCCCATCATATTCAACGGCTGATGGTAACGGGTAACTTTGCCCTACTGTGCGGGGTTAAACCCGAAGCGCTTTGCGACTGGTACTTGGCGGTTTATGCCGATGCCAGCGAGTGGGTAGAGCTACCCAATACCTTGGGTATGGTACTCCATGCCGATGGCGGCTTAATGGGCTCCAAGCCCTACTGCGCCTCGGGTAAATATATCGACAAAATGTCCGACCATTGTCAGCACTGCCGTTATTCCCCCAAGCAAGTCACTGGCCCCAAGGCCTGCCCTTTCAATAGCTTGTACTGGCACTTTCTCGAAACTAACGCCGAAACCCTTAACAAAAATCCGCGAATGAAGCTGATCTACGGCTCGCTAACACGCATGTCAGACGAGAAACGTGAAGCTATCCGCCAACAGGCTGAGCACTTTTTAGATCAACTGGAGACATCGCCCGGCTACGGGCAACCCTGCCACACAGCAGGCTATGCAAACTCCACAACCAAAAGCCAATAAGGATCAACGATGAACCGCTATTCACCGCTTAAGGCATCGCCCCCTGTCACGCTGTTTCATGATGGCCATTGCCCTTTTTGTCAGCAAGAAGTGGCATGGCTGGAAAAGCATCGTCATCGGGAACACATCGCGCTGATAGATATCCAGGCCAGTGACTTTAACGCCAAATCATACGGGCAAGAATTTAATGCAATGATGGGACAGCTACATCTAAGAGATAGCCAAGAAGAGTGGTATATCGGGATGGATGCCAGCCGTGCCCTCTATGCAGTGTTGGGCTATCGGCGGCTGGTGAAGTTTTCGTGCTTACCGGGAGTACGCGGCATAATGAATGCCGGTTACCGATTTTTTGCCCGTCGCCGAATTCGGCTTGGGCAGTGGTGGGAAAAACGTCAGGCTAAGCGTTAATGGATGGGAATGGTATTAAAAAACAAGCGGCATACGCGATGTGAGCGGCTCACTATAGTGCGCATCGCGGCCTATCACTTCATCGTGGGGTACATGCTGCACTAAGTAAGCCCGATGAATCCCGGCGCGCTTGAGATCCATGTAGGCATCATCCAACGAGCGAAATAGCATCGGCTTGGCACGCTGCGTCAGCATATGTCGCTCGCCTTCAACGTCTTCCAGCTCAACCTGATAAAAACGACTGCCCGAGTGGGTAATCACGCGAATTTCAAAGTTGTCGTGACTGGCGACAAATTGTTTAAGGTCCTTCAGTTCCATGGTTCCCTCCTGTTATTCGGCTATCTCATCAGAAATGTCATGAGGGCACAGCATGACCACACCCCATGACATCCCTGTTGCTCTCTTGTTGCAGTTTTGTGTCGTCCATTAAAAGATAGACTCACAATAGCGGGTTATTCAACAACTGATTTATTAGCCACTAGTTTTAAGCTGCATTGGTGGACAATATCGCAAGAGAGTTCCTGACCGAAGTGTCAAGAAGGTGTTATTTCACTGATATTCAGAAGGGTCGATGGCTTTGCCCAGCGAATTACGGTCAATCCAGTTGCCGCCTTTCGTCTCTTTATAGCGGAACACTACTTTGTCCCCTACTTTAACAGGGAGCTCCCCATCTTCAGTTTGGTAGCTATACTTCACACCTTCTACAACCAAATGGTAACGATACAGGTCAGGCATACCAAGCCACTCCTTGAAAGGACCTTCCCGCTCCAGTGCCTCAAGCTCACCGCGACCTTCTAGCTTAGGAAGGCGCTGCCGATTACCACGCCGAAATCCACCTGCCATTTGCTACTCCCGTTTTTTTGCATGTCGTGGGTGGGGCATTATACGAACTCGCTCCCCATCCTCAAGCCACTCATCATTAACCTGTTATCAAAAAACTTTCATTAATAAGCTGCTATTAACAACCTATTATTAACAACCTGTTATTAAAAACTTAGTCGCCAAAGGCCTGGCCATAACTATCCGGCGCCAAATCCTCGAAGCGGGTATATTTGCCGATAAATGCCATATGCACTGTACCGATAGGACCATTACGCTGCTTGCCGATGATCAACTCCGCAATGCCCTGGTTATCAGGATTATCCGGGTTGTAAACTTCATCACGATAAACGAAGGCAATGACGTCAGCATCCTGCTCAATGGCACCTGATTCACGTAAATCCGACATGACTGGCCGCTTATTCGGACGCTGCTCCAAGGAGCGGTTCAACTGGGAAAGGGCCACCACTGGGCAATTAAACTCTTTTGCCAAGCCCTTTAATGAGCGCGATATCTCAGAAATCTCACCGGTACGGTTTTCATTGAAGCCGGGAATCTGCATTAACTGAAGATAATCGATCATGACCAAAGCAATATTGCCGTGCTCGCGCACCACACGGCGCAGCCGTGAACGCATCTCATTAGGCGATAAGGCCGCGGTGTCATCGATAAACAGCTGTTTGTCTTTGAGCAGATTAACGGCAGAGGTTAAGCGCGGCCAATCCTCATCTTCCAGCTGCCCGGTCCGCACGCGGGTTTGATCAATCCTGCCCAGCGATGACAGCATCCTCAGCATTAGCGATTCGGCGGGCATCTCCATAGAAAACACCATGACCGGCTTGTCGCTGGAAATAACCGCATGTTCAACCAAGTTCATCGCGAAGGTGGTTTTACCCATTGAGGGTCGACCTGCAATCACCACCATATCCGAAGGTTGTAACCCTGTGGTCATTTCATCCAGGTCACGAAAACCAGTGGAAAGACCGGTCATCTCACCTTTCAGATTAAACAGCTCATCAATGCGATCAACGGCTTTGGTCAATAGATCACTCATGCCGATAGGACCGCCGGTCTTGGGACGCTCCTCGGCAATCTGGAACACTAATCTTTCAGCTTCATTGAGCAATTCATCCGCCGGACGCCCTTGAGGAGAAAATGCGCTATCAGCGATTTGATTAGCCGCGCGAATCAACTTACGTAGCGTTGCTCGCTCGCGCACGATATCGGCGTAGGCGCGAATATTACTGGCAGAGGGCGTGTTACGTGCAAGCTCAGCCAAAAAGGCCAGGCCACCTACCGTATCCAAATGATCACGCGCTTCTAGCGCTTCTGATAACGTCACCACGTCTAATGGCTGACCGGACTCAGCCAGATGAATCATCACATTGAATACTAAACGGTGTTCATAGCGGTAGAAATCATCAGCTACCAAGCGCTCTGAGACATTATCCCAGGCTTGGTTATCCAACATTAGCCCGCCTAATACCGACTGCTCCGCCTCTAGAGAGTGCGGCGGCAGTTTTAGCGCTGCCGTTTCTTTATCAGCAGAAGGCTGGTCCTGCATAGCGAGCTCCTTTAAACACTACAGCGTAGCCGATGAAGAGGGGTATCTTAGCTGGAGCGAAAGCGTTCGACCACCGACATCACACCCATCTAGACATTGTTTGAAAACGCCTGACCGTAATAGCCCAGGTCGGCTTATGACAATATCCAGTACGACCACCGAAAATACAGGCACTAGAAATAACAAAAGGCGCGGGAATTCCCGCGCCTTTTGAGGCGTACGTGCTAGCACAGTAAGCGACCAAGTACTTAGTACGTTGTTAGTACTTACTTAGTTACTCTGCCACTACCACTACGCGTACCACCGCATCCACTTCGGCGTGCAAGTGAATAGCGATGTCGTATTCGCCAGTTTGGCGAATCGGCCCTGTCGGCATACGCACTTCGCTCTTGGCAACATCGATGCCAGCAGAGGAAATGGCGTCAGCCAGGTCACGCGGACCAATAGAACCAAACAGCTTGCCTTCATCGCCTGCTTTGGAAACCAAAGACAGTTCGATGTCGTTCAACTGCTCAGCGCGCGCTTCGGCTTCTACCTTACGCTCAGCGGCTTGCGCTTCTAGCTCAGCACGCTGTGCTTCAAACGCTTCGATGTTGTCTTTGGTGGCCGGTACGGCTAAGCCGTAAGGCACCAAGTAGTTACGACCATAACCAGGCTTCACGGTGACTTTGTCACCCAGGCCGCCCAGCTTACCAATGTTGTCGAGCAGAATGACTTCCATCTCGTAAACCTCTTGTCAGTTGCTGCGGGCAAGGCGTGCGCGAACGTTCGCGAATGTATCAATCAGCCCCAACAGCAGCACAATGAGAATCGTGGGCCAGGTCGTGATCAGTAGCACATAAAATGCTACCAGCCACAGCCCGTTCATCCCCTTTAATCCAATAAAACCGTGCACTAACGCAACGCCAGCTACCAACAGCGGAATCCAACCAAGCATCGCCAGCGCATGAGCGCCTAGCAACATGCCCACCACCCCAATAATGACCAGTACGGCCAACTCTTTGGGGGCTAAGCGTAGCGCATGAAACTCTTCGCGAAAGCCACCTGGGTTATACAACCCAGCTTGCCAACTACGCGCAAGCGCTAAACACACTATCGCTGCCAACAGTACGACAAGCCCGGTAACCCCACCCACCACTAATGCGGCGATAGTTTGGGTATCGTAGCCCTGATTGGCGAATTCCGTGAGCATGCGGTCCACTTCCTCTGAACCTTCCCGCAGTTGCTCGAGCATCAGCTCCGTGCCGCCTGGTGGGCTGAAAATGCCAAGCTGAACCATGACCGAGGCGACTAATGTCCCCACAATTAAGGTTTCGCTCCAACGCATCCTCTCGCGCAGGATAACCGCCATCAGCGTTACCAGCAGTATGCTAGCAAGCGGAATCACGTCACCCTGTGCCCACCACCAACCGGCCGGTAGCGCTGCAGCGATGACGACCGGTAGCGCAGGCACAAAACCTTTGCGTAGAGTCATCAACGCGGCGATGGCTGCTCCTAACCAGAACAACCAAGGCACTAGCGTTGCTAGGGCCGCCCCGCCTGCAGCGTAAGGCGTGCCCCGCATTAGCCATCGGGCTAGTGCCAGCATCACGTTAAACGCTTACTGGTGGCTATCGGAGTAGGGCAGCAGTGCCAGATAACGCGAACGCTTGATAGCAGTCGCCAGCTGACGCTGATAGCGTGCTTTGGTGCCGGTAATACGGCTTGGAACGATCTTGCCGGTTTCGGTGATGTAAGCCTTCAGCGTGTCCAGATCTTTGTAATCGATCTGCTTGATGCCTTCAGCGGTGAAGCGGCAAAACTTACGGCGACGGAAAAAACGTGCCATGGACTAGCTCCTTAAAACGTGCAGTGAATAAAATCAGGCAGTTTCTTCTTCTTCAGCGCGCGGTTTTTCTTCGCGACGCGGACGTTTTTCTTCTGCCGGTTTCATCATCGGAGAAGCTTCAGTAACAGCTTCTTTGCAGCGAACAACCAAGCTGCGGATAATGGCGTCGTTGTAACGGAAGATGTTCTCGATCTCGTCGAGAGTCTCGCCGCTACATTCAACGTTCATCAGCACGTAGTGGGCTTTGTGGATCTTGTTGATCGGGTAAGCCAAGTGACGACGGCCCCAATCTTCTAGACGGTGCACAGTGCCGCTGTTTTCGGTAACGATGCTGGTGTAGCGCTCGACCATAGCCGGCACCTGCTCGCTTTGATCCGGGTGGACCATAAACACGATTTCGTAATGACGCATGGGATCTCCTTGCGGTTTGACAGCTTCCGTTGTGTGTTACTGCTAAACGCAATAAGCGACGACAAGGAAGCAAGGAGTTAACTGAAGTGCTCCGTCACCGCGCTAGGCAGTTACCGGGGCATCAAACAGAACTTTTATTTTAGCAACTGTTTTCAACGACAGTTTCAATTACTAATTCTCACAGCTAACGCCCGCTTGCAGACAAACGGGCGCGTGTATCTTAGTAGTACGGCGGCTAACTTGCAAGCTGGCGCTGGCGGACAGCTTCAAACAAGCAGATTCCGGTAGCCACGGACACATTGAGGCTAGAGACCTCTCCGGCCATGGGCAACTTGGCAAGATTATCGCATGCTTCTCGCGTTAACCGCCGCATGCCTTTACCTTCTGCTCCCATCACCAGGGCAGTAGGGCCAGTCATATCAATATCAAATACGCTGGCCTCAGCCTCACCTGCCGTACCGGTGATCCAAACGCCAGCATCTTTCAGCTTGGCAAGCGTACGCGCCAAATTCGTGACTTGATAAACCGGCACTACCTCGGCGGCGCCACAGGCGACTTTACGCACGGTTGCATTGAGCGGTGCAGCCTTGTCTTTTGCCACGATCACCCCGTGAGCACCGGCGGCATCCGCGCTGCGCAGGCAGGCACCGAAGTTATGCACATCTGTCACGCCATCCAAAATCAGCAACAGCGGCGGTGTATTCGAGGGCCAGGCGCGCAGCTTAAGCCAGAGCGACTCTTCCCCCTCAGGCGTTAGCGGCGGACAAAATGCTACCACTCCTTGGTGGGCTGCCCCCTGGGTTAGCTGATCAAGCAAATCGCGCGGCTGCTCTTTGACACGAGCGCCATGTACCTGGGCCTGGGCAATCAACTCTTTCAAGCGACTACCCGCCCCCTGCTGCACCCACAGTTCTCGGGGAGCTTCCCCCCTATCTAACAGACTTTGCAGGGCATGAACGCCATATACCTGATCTAGCCCATCAGGGGTCTTGGGACCCCGCCGTGAAGACGCAGACTTCATGCTCAGCCCTTATTCGGTGATGGTTTGCGTGGCCCATTCCGTGTGCGACGTGGGCCGCGACGGGTAGCGGGCTTCTCGCTACTGGATGGCTTGTCACCAGAGGCTTTGGCACTATTGCCTTTAACACCAGCACTTTTAGCACGGGCGCCCTCTTCACCACCGCGGCTCTTACGTGGCTGGCGACGTGGGCGGGGTTTTTCGTCCCCCAGACCAAAATCAATCTTGCGGTCATCCATATCGACACGCGCCACCTGAACGGTAAGGCCATCGCCTAAGCGGTAGGTGGTACCTGTACGTTCACCTTTCAGGCGGTGCTTCTCAGCTTCGTAGTGGTAGTAATCCGAAGGCAGCGACGTCACGTGGACCAAGCCTTCCACGTAGAACTCATCGAGACGTACAAACAGACCAAACTGAGTGACCGAGGCAATGGTGCCTTCGAACGTCTCGCCGAGCTTGTCGGACATAAACTCGCACTTCAGCCAGCTCTCTACATCACGAGTGGCCTCGTCGGCACGACGCTCAGTCATTGAGCAGTGCTCACCCAACTCAAGCATCTGCTCGAAAGTATATGGGCACCACTTGCTCGGCGGCTCAACCGGCGCACCTTCCACACGCAGTACCGTGTTGGTCTGGCGCGGACCGCGGATCACCGAACGAATGGCGCGGTGTACCAGCAGATCAGGATAGCGACGAATCGGCGAGGTAAAGTGGGCGTAGGCCTGGTAGGCCAAACCAAAGTGACCTTCGTTTTGCGGCGAATACACCGCCTGATTCATCGAGCGCAGCATAACCGTCTGGATAATATCGAAATCAGGGCGGTCGGCAATCGTTTCACGCAGCGCCTGGTAGTCCTGTGGAGTCGGCATGTCGCCGCCACCGACCGCAAGGCCTAACTCGTTCAAGAACAGGCGTAGCTTATCAAGCCGCTCAGGTGTCGGTCGCTCATGAATACGGTAAAGAGCCGGCAGATCATGCTTGTCCAGGAAGCGCGCGGTCGCTACGTTGGCTGCCAACATGCACTCTTCAATTAACTTGTGCGCGTTGTTACGGCTACGCGGAACGATTTTTTCGATTTTACGCTCATCATTAAAGATGATCGCCGTCTCAGTGGTATCAAAATCGATCGCACCACGCTCAGCGCGCGCTTCGCGCAACAAGTAGTAAAGCTCTTCCAGGTTTTTCAGCGGCTTGACCAGCTCGCTGTGCTCTGCCCGTAGTGCCTCACCCTCTTCGCTCTTCTCATCAAGAATTGCCGCTACCTTGTTATAGGTGAGGCGAGCGTGAGAGTTCATGACGGCTTCGTAGAAGCGGTAGCGGCTAATCGCACCGGTTTGCGAAATATTCATCTCGCATACCAGCACCAGGCGATCAACGTGGGGATTCAGCGAACAGAGCCCGTTAGATAGCAACTCCGGCAGCATGGGAACCACCTGGCCGGGGAAGTAGACCGAGTTGCCCCGAGTGCGGCCTTCATCATCCAACGGCGTGCCGGGACGCACATAGTGGGAAACGTCCGCGATGGCGACGAGCAGTTTCCAGCTACCGGACTTGGTTTTCCAGGCACAGACAGCGTCGTCAAAGTCTTTGGCAGACTCATCATCGATAGTGACCAGCGGCACGTCACGAAGGTCAACGCGGTGCTGTTTATCTTCTTCCAACACTTCAGCTGAAATGCCAGCGATCTGGTCGAGCACTTCAGGCGGAAATTCTGCAGGAATATCGTAACTGCGAATCGCAATATCAATTTCCATACCGGGATCCATACGCTCACCCAGCACTTCCACCACTTCTCCCACCGGCTGTACACGGGTAGCGGGCTGCTGAACAATCTTGGCCGAGATAACCTGGCCATCTTTAGCGCCACCGCAGGCGCTATGAGGAATAATCACTTCCTGAGTGATACGCGGATTTTCCGGTATCAAAATGCCAAACTCAGGCGTGTTACTGCGGTAAACACCAACGATGGTTTGGGTATTACGAGCAATAACATCGGCAATGGTCGCTTCATCACGGCCACGACGATCACGCCCGCTAATGCGCGCCAACACATGATCGCCGTGAAAAACACGGCGCATTTGACGAGGCGGCAACACCAAATCAGGCTTTTTACCATCATCCCGCAGTAGGAAGCCAAAGCCATCACGATGGCCAAGCACTTTGCCTTTGACCAGATCGAGCTTGTCGATCAACGCATAAGCGCCTCTGCGGTCGCGCAGCACTTGGCCATCGCGTTCCATTGCCGCTAAACGGCGCCTAACGGCTTCTATAAGTTCTTCGTCTTCCAGCCCCAGCATGCGGCTCATATTTTCGTGGGTGATCGGCTTACCATAGCTTTCTAAGGCAGCAAGCAGATACTCCCGGCTCGGTGCTGGGTTGCCATATTTATGCGACTCGCGCTCGGCGTGCGGATCATCACTTAACGTCCAATACTTCATGCGATCAACATCCTTAATGGCGTCATTTGCGAGAGGCATAAAAAAGGCGCAAACGCGGTACGTTGCGGGCTGGATATTTCAACGCTTGATAGGCTGAAATGAATAGGGTTTTGTTTAGTCATGGGCGCAGTATAGCGCTGCACGTTCAATCACCCAACCGTCTTAGACGTTGTTTATACATTTTGCTTTATAAAAAGCGCATGCGAGGTCTTGCATTTAACCATCACCCCGGTATTATACGCGCCAATTGCCCAGATGGCGGAATTGGTAGACGCGCTAGCTTCAGGTGCTAGTGTCCGTATGGACGTGGAGGTTCAAGTCCTCTTCTGGGCACCAAACTGCTTTTATATGATCTATCTGTATAATAAGCAGTACGGTGCAGGCAGTTAAGGTTTGTGTTCGCCCAGGTGGCGGAATTGGTAGACGCGCTAGCTTCAGGTGCTAGTGTCTGTATGGACGTGGAGGTTCAAGTCCTCTCCTGGGCACCATACGAACACAAACGGCAAGTGGTTAAAGTCAGAGTTTATCGACTACGCTTCAAATGATGCGCCCAGGTGGCGGAATTGGTAGACGCGCTAGCTTCAGGTGCTAGTGTCCGTATGGACGTGGAGGTTCAAGTCCTCTCCTGGGCACCATGACTTACATGGGCCAGTCCGCATCATTATTACCAACTATCCTATTGTACTTCAGTTATCCCTGTCCTTTTTTCGTGGTATTCCCGGTTTATTGATATCGCCCTGGGCGTTTTGCTACTTCTTCAAGTGCCCACCCTTGTAAACGTAATTCACCTTCCAATACAGACTCTACTTCCGTTACTAATTCTGGGAAGAAGTTAAGTCCTGTGCGCGCTTCAATCTCATCGATGGTTACTAAATAGTCATCAAGCGGTTCATTGCCGCGTACGTCCTGCGGCATAATAAACGCCAGCGCTAACGGTGCGTCACTATGCGGCGCAACGATAATCTTATAAAACGCTTCGGGCACTTCGACCAATCCTACCCGGTTGAACACATTATCCATAAAGCGTTCTGGAAAAACGGGGCCAGTAATCACCTGTAAACGATCAAAGCGCGGCGCAAAGTGATCCATGACCGCTCCTTCCAACCGCTGCCAGAGCTGGCGGTTCAGGTTGGGCCGCTGCGGGGTCATATTGCTCATAAGGAAGGTGTCGACCTGGGCGCTACGCCCATGTACGGCGGCGATCGCATAGTTGGGCGCTAAATGGCCCCGGTCATAGCCGCTACCCGCGTAGCTATCAGTGCCTACAGGCCATAGCGTGCGCCAATCGGCTTGAAAATTAGGCCGCGAACCAATGCTAGAATCGTCTACCGCTTCAACCTGATAGCTTACCCATAGCGGATTAACCCGCACATCGGACCAGCCCACCAAATAACCATCATTGCGCAGCACCCGGTGCATCGTAGTAGGGCTAAACTCCTCCCAGGTAGGCACACCCATCCAGGTATAGGCATCTTTATGCTGGCGCTCCTGAAATTCCCACAGGCCCATGCCAACGGCAATAAACAGCACGGCGATTCCCAGACGTTGACCCTGCCGACGCCAGCTCGAAAGCGATGTTCCCAACACTCTTACTCCCTGGATAACGCTAACAAGCGCCTATCGTTTATGACACATCAATAACGTCTGTCACTATCACTGCGGTGATTTTACCGGTTCAGCTTACCAGCCCAGTGAAAACATCGTTTCGAGATCGTGCCGAGAGTGTACCTGCATAGCGTTTAGCGTTTCGGTATCGCTGATCCCCTCAACAGCATTTAAGCGCTCAGTCACTAGCTCAGCCAGGCTTTCAAAATCACGGGTACGAGCAATCGCTACCAAGTCGTAGCGGCCACAGGTGGAGTAAACTTCACTAATGCCTTCTACATCGGCTAGGCGCTCGGCCACAGCTTTCACCTGACCTTTATCGGTATTGATTAAAATGACTGCGTTTTGCATAGCGCGCCCCTCATAGGAAAATTATGGCAACCAAAAAAGTCGTCTCAAATCTGCGCAGAGTATAGCAGCGACCAGGAAGCGAGCGCAGCACCCCTCGACAGCGTGACCAATTGTCGCTGTACATCTCGAGGCATTCGCACAAGCTTTGCACATCCGCTAGCATGTAAGAGAGAGGACTCCGACTTATAAGTTTATTCGGAGCATTAATAGAGGTGGATAACCACCCGGTAACTATGACCAAACGTCAGACCGTGACGATAAGGAGAAAACATGGCTAATCAAAGCCGTCGTGACTTCATGCGCAACAGCGTGTTAGGGCTAGCTGCCCTACCGCTGGGTGTTGGCATTCTTTCCAAGACTGCTTTCGCTCAAGAGCTGCCGCGTCTTGATCCTTCCGCAAGCAACGCCCAAGCGCTTAATTACGTAGAAGATGCCAGCGAAGCAAGCGATCACCCAGCTTATGAAGATGGCGAACGCTGTAATAACTGCATGTTCTTCAATGCAGAAACAGAGGGTTGTCAGCTGTTTCCTGAAAACAGCGTAGCGCCAACAGGCTGGTGTCAGTCTTGGACTGCGCAAGCCTAAGCAGCTATCGGTTAACTGCTGCTGTATTAAAAATGACCCCGCGTATTTCGCGGGGTCATCTTTTTATGGCACGATTTTTTTACAGAAAAACATTTAAGACACATTTGTCTCATCTTCAACCGGCCAGTGAAAACGCCGCGTTACCCGCCCCTCCTCCATCGAGACGAGATGAACCGGGAAACCCCACAGTTGCTGTAGATGGCGAATCACCGGATACACACTGCGCCCCAGCGGACGACGACTATCCTGAACATGGTGAAGCGTTAAAGAGCGATCCCCACGAATGGCCGCCTCGACCACTTGAATATTAGGCTCACGAACTGACAGCGCATACTGGGTGGCGAGTGCTTCGCGAACCTGTCGATAGCCTTGCTCATTATGAATCGCAGCCACTTCCAGCGTTTCGACCTGATCGTCATCCACCACTAAAAACAGCTTATGGTCACGCATCACCTTCGGCGAAAGAAACTGCTGAATAAACGACTCATCCTTGAAGTTGCGCATCGCAAACTCCAACGTCTCTCGCCATGGCGTGCCCGCCACATCAGGGAACCATTCACGATCCTCTTCGGTGGGGGCTTCGCAGATGCGCTTAATATCCATAAAGATGGCAAAGCCAAGCGCATAAGGGTTTATGCCGCTAAAGTGAGGACTATCAAAGGCGGGCTGATTAATCACGGCGGCATGCGACTGCAAAAACTCCAGCATTAGTCCTTCATCGACATTGCCATCATCGTAGAGTCGGTTCATTAGCGTGTAGTGCCAGAAACACGCCCATCCTTCATTCATCACCTGGGTCTGCCGCTGGGGATAAAAATACTGCGCCAGCTTACGCACAATTCGCACAATCTCACGCTGCCATGGCGCCAGCAGTGGTGCGTTTTTTTCAATGAAGTAAAGCAAATTCTCCTGGGGCTCAGAAGGGTAAAGACCGCCACTGTGCAAGCCTAACGGGTCATCGTCGCTGTGCGAACTCCCCTGCAGGGAGGTTAGACCGGCTGGCGATTCAGGAATGGTGCGCCAGAGCATATTAACCTGGGTTTGTAGATAGGCTTCACGCTCATCCTGACGCTTCGCTTCCTCTTCAGCAGAAATAGGTGATGGGCGTTTATAGCGGTCAACGCCATAGTTTTGAAGGGCATGGCAAGCATCCAACAACTGCTCCACCGCCTGCACACCGTGGCGCTCTTCACACTGGGTAATATATTTACGCGCAAACACTAAATAATCGACAATCGAAGAGGCATCTGTCCAGGTACGAAACAGGTAATTACCTTTAAAAAAGGAGTTGTGGCCATAGCAGGCGTGAGCCATCACCAACACCTGCATCATCAGCGTGTTCTCCTCCATCAGATAGGCAATGCAGGGGTCAGAGTTGATCACCAGCTCATAGGCCAAGCCCATCTGACCGCGCTTGTAAGCCCCTTCAACGGCCAGAAACTGTTTTCCGAACGACCAGTGGTGGTAACCCACTGGCATGCCTACACTGGCGTAGGCATCCATCATCTGCTCGGTGGTGATAACCTCTATCTGGTTAGGATAGGTATCCAGCCGATACTCATCGGCGAGCCTGGCCAGTTCAGCATCAAAACGCTCTAGCGTGTTGAAGTTCCAATCAGAGCCGGTGGCAATCGGCTTGCGCTTGCGGGTCGCACTCATAGCCCACTCCTCTACACAAGGTCACTAGGACTGACTTAAGCGACGCTTGAACAGTTCACGAAAGACCGGATAAATATCGCCCGCTTCTACAATTTGCCGCATCGCAAAACGTTCGGGAAACTGTTTAACCACACTCTCATACTCATGCCAGAGTGACTGATGATCGTGGGGCGTGATCTCTACGTAAGCATAGTATTGCAACTGTGGCATAAGCTGCTTGATCAGCAAGTCGCGGCAAATATTGGAATCATCGTCCCAGTTATCGCCATCGGAGGCCTGGGCGACATACAGATTCCACTGTCCAACCGGGTAACGCTTTTCAATGATCTTATTGACCAAGTTAAGCGCACTGGAAACAATCGTGCCGCCGGTTTCACGTGAGTAGAAAAACTCCTCCTCGCTAACTTCCCGGGCAGCCGTATGGTGACGTACAAACACCAGTTCGACTTTCTCGTAATGTTTCTCCAAAAACAGATACAGCAGAAGAAAAAAGCGCTTAGCAATATCTTTATGGTTTTGGGTCATTGAGCCCGATACGTCCATGACACAAAACATTACCGCTTGGTTAGAGGGCTGCGGCTGCGCACTTAACTGGTGATAACGCAAATCATAAGTATCAATAAACGGGACGCCCTCAATGCGTTTTTCCAGGCGCTCGATCTCAGCTTTCAGTTCGACAATACGCGCTGGATTGCGCAACACCGAGTCTTTGCGCTCCTCGGCGTGAAGCGCTTCCTGGGCCTCCCTTAACGCTCGCTTGATAGGCGCACGCATCGCGATGCGACGGGCATACGCTTCACGCATTGAGCGGGTAATGCTAATGCGTGAAGGCACACCATCACGGGAAAGCCCCGCCCGCACCATTTTGACCTCTTCCAGTGATTTAAGCGGTTTACGCTGCAAGTGAGGCAATTCCAGTCCATCAAAGACAAATTCAAGAAACTCCTCACGGCTAAGCGTAAAGGCAAATTCATCGTTGCCTTCACCTTGGTTAGAAGCTCCGCCCTCCCCTGCACCACTGCCGCCGCCTTGCCCGCTGGGTCGGCGAATTTTATCGCCAGCAATAAACTCTTTATTGCCGGGTGAAACGATATTTCTCGCTCCGCCCGGGCCATGCTGAAATACAGGTTCAGAGATATCCTTCGCAGGGATAGAGATTTTCTCGCCACGCTCCATATCGGTAATGGAGCGACGGTTAACGGCCTCTTCAACCGAACGCTTAATATGCTTGCGATAGCGCTCAAGAAAGCGCTGACGGTTCACCGCGCTTTTGTGTTTTGCGTTAGGCCTTCGATCAATAAAGTAGGTCATACGACCTCCTTAGATACTCATCTTAATCGCTATCCCTTACTGGGACTTACGCACGCGCAGATACCACTCAGACAGTAATCGAACCTGTTTTTCGGTGTAGCCGCGCTCAACCATCCGTGCCACAAAATCTTCGTGCTTCTTCTGATCTGAGCGGGAGGCTTTGGCATTGAACGAAATGACCGGTAGCAGCTCTTCGGTATTAGCGAACATTTTATGCTCAATCACGCCTTTAAGTTTTTCATACGACTGCCAGCTTGGATTCATGCCGTTGTTTTGTGCCCGCGCCCGCAGCACAAAGTTGACCACCTCATGCCGGAAGTCTTTGGGGTTCGAAATACCCGCCGGTTTCTCGATTTTCTCCAGTTCTTCGTTTAGCGACTGGCGGTTTAACAGCTCGCCGGTTTCGTGATCACGGTACTCCTGATCCTGAATCCAGAAATCGGCATAAGTCACATAGCGGTCGAAGATGTTTTGACCGTATTCGCTATAGGATTCGAGATACGCGGTTTGAATTTCTTTACCAATGAAGTCTACATAGCGGGGCGCCATGAACTCTTTGATAAAGCCCAAGTAGCGCTCAAACACTTCTGAAGGCAACTGTTCACGCTCTAGCGCCTGCTCTAGCACATAAAGCAGGTGTACCGGGTTGGCGGCGACTTCGGTACTGTCAAAGTTGAACACCTTGGAGAGAATTTTAAACGCAAAACGCGTCGAGAGGCCCTGCATCCCCTCGTCTACCCCCGCCGCATCGCGATACTCCTGAATCGACTTGGCACGCGGGTCGGTGTCTTTTAAGTTCTCGCCGTCATAAACGCGCATTTTAGAGTAGATATTGGAGTTTTCTGGCGCTTTTAACCGCGACAGCACCGAGAACTGCGCCAGCATGCGCAGCGTATCCGGTGCACAGGGGGCCGCATTGAGTGACGAGTCTTCTAGCAGCTTCTGATAGATTTTGATCTCTTCGGTGACCCGCAGGCAGTATGGCACCTTGACGATATAAACCCGGTCAAGAAACGCCTCATTGTTGCGGTTGTTACGAAATGCCTGCCACTCCGACTCGTTGGAGTGGGCTAAAATCACCCCATCAAAGGGAATCGCCCCCATGCCTTCGGTAGGATTGTAGTTGCCTTCCTGGGTGGCTGTAAGCAGCGGATGCAGCACCTTGATCGGCGCTTTGAACATCTCCACAAACTCCATCAGCCCCTGGTTAGCACGGCATAGTCCTCCAGAGAAGCTGTAAGCGTCAGGATCATCCTGGGAGTAAAGCTCTAACTGGCGGATATCAACTTTACCCACCAGTGAAGAGATATCCTGGTTATTTTCGTCGCCAGGCTCGGTTTTAGAAATGGCGATCTGATTAAGACGTGAGGGGTATAAACGCACTACTCTGAACTGCGAGATATCACCGCCGTACTCTTTTAGCCGCTTGGCCGCCCAGGGTGACATTACGCTGCGAAGGTAACGCTGAGGAATCCCGTACTCTTTTTCCAACAGCTCGCCGTCCTCTTCAGGAGAGAACAGGCCTAGGGGAGACTCATATACCGGCGAGCCTTTGATGGCATAGAACGGTATGCGCTCCATGAGCAGTTTAAGTCGCTCCGCCAGCGACGACTTACCACCGCCAACAGGGCCTAACAGGTAGAGGATCTGTTTGCGCTCTTCAAGCCCTTGAGCCGCATGCCGGAAGTAAGCAACGATTTGCTCAATCGCTTCCTCCATACCATGAAACTCAGCAAAGGCAGGGTAGCGGCGAATCACTTTATTGGAAAAGATACGTGATAGACGCGGGTCTTTCGCCGTGTCGATCACTTCAGGCTCGCCTATGGCTTCCAGCATGCGCTCGGCGGCGCTGGCATAAACTTTTGGATCACGGCGACAAAGCGCCAGGTACTCCTCAAGGCTTATGTCCTCTTGCTGAACGCGGGCAAATCGGTCTTGAACGTGATCAAAGATGCTCATGGAACTCTCCTGTGGCCCATCCCCAGGCAGTCACCGCCAAGCCAAGTGTTTCGCAACGGTGTGCCAAACGAGGTGTCGCTTTTTTAGCGTAGTCAGCATTAGCAAAAAGTGATGACTAAAAACTTCAACGCAGCGGCGATATAGTTAAGAGAAGTATTCAAGAGATTAGTTGCGTTAAATAGAGCATAGAACGATGAAACTGGGTGCACTTGAGCAGTTACGCCGCTGCCAGAGCAGCGGCGTAACTAGGTGGCGGGCGCCAAGCCGCTGCTAAAGGTAGGGGTTGCTGTTGTGCTCAACGCTCAAGCACAGCGCGTATATCGGCTAATAACTCATCAAGTAATTCAACGGTAGTGTTCCAGGCACATACGAACCGAGCGCCGCCTGCGCCAATAAAGGTATAGAAGGTCCAGCCCTTGGCTTTCAACGCTTCAATTGCCGAAGGTGGCAATTCAACGAAAACGCTATTGGCCTGCGTTGGGAACATCAGTGAGACACCCGGCAACGCCTGCAGGCCTTCCGACAGGTAGCGCGCCATGGCGTTGGCATGCTGGGCATTCGTTAACCAGGCGCCACTTTCTAATAACCCTAACCACGGCGCTGAGATAAAGCGCATTTTCGATGCAAGCTGACCTGCTTGCTTGCAGCGGTAGGAGAAGTCTTCGGCTAACTCACGGTTAAAGAATAGAATTGCCTCGCCGAACGCCAAGCCGTTTTTGGTACCTGAAAAACACAGCGCATCCACGCCTACCTGCCAGGTAAGCTCGGCAGGCGTGGCGTTTAGGCTTGCACAGGCGTTGGCAAACCGCGCACCGTCCATATGCAACCGCAGGTCATGTTTATCAGCAATGGCGCGAATCGCCATTAGCTCTTCCCGTGAGTAAAGCGTACCCACTTCGGTCGCTTGAGTCAGCGATACGACCTTGGGCTTGGGGTAGTGAATGTCGCTGCGCTTGGTAACTAGGGCTTCAATACCTTCCGGTGTTAGCTTGCCGTTGGCACCCGGAGAGGTGAGCAACTTCGCGCCATTCGAGAAAAATTCAGGACCGCCGCACTCGTCGGTTTCGATATGCGCCAGCTCATGGCAAATAACGCTATGGTAGCTGCGCCCCATCGCCGAAAGCGCCAGTGAATTGGCGGCCGTGCCGTTAAAAACGAAAAAGACGTCACAGTCGTAATCAAACATCTCGCGGAAACGATCTGCGGCACGGGCCGTCCAGGTATCATTGCCGTAAGCCAAATCATCGCTACGGTTGGCTTCTAATAGATATTCCATCGCCTCCGGGCAAATACCGGAGGTATTATCACTGGCTAAAAAACGCGGGCTACACTCCAAGGTCATGACAGTTGTCCTTATATCTAGCGATCTTACGGCACAGGCTGGGTGCCACCAGCGCCTTTAATGCCTAGCTATGCTTAACAGCCAAGCCAAGAAACCCCTTAATAACAGGTCATTTAGTCTATCGCCATTTATGGGTTAACGTCACCCGCGCTTTTAAGCTCTTCCTGATAAAGCCATTTTATGTGTTTTTTTTACAAGCTCGCCGCTAAACGTGTGCCCTGCTCAATCGCCCGCTTGGCATCCAACTCGCTGGCTTCATCGGCACCGCCGATAATATGCACCGCCCGCCCTGCCTGTTCCAGCGGGGCCAACAAGTCACGCACTGACTCTTGTCCTGCACACACCACCACGCTATCCACCTCCAGCACCTGATGGGTGTCGTCACGGCGGATATGCAAACCGGCATCATCGATTTTGAGATATTCGCAGCCCGTCAGCGTGGTGACACCGCGGGCTTTAAGTGAGGCGCGATGTACCCAGCCCGTGGTTTTACCCAAGTTCTTGCCGGGCTTGGAGGTTTTACGCTGTAGCATCACAATTTCGCGGGCGACCACGGGCGGCGTTGGCGTTTTTAAACCGCCCCGTTCGCCTACCGCTAAATCAACGCCCCACTCGTCGCACCAATCGGCGATATCCAACGCCGGATGACCCTGGTGCGCCAGCAGTTCAGAGACATCAAAGCCGATTCCACCGGCACCAATCACGGCGACTTTACGCCCGACACGATCAGGGAACTCAATTGCTTCGGCGTAGCTCAGTACCTTACCGTGGTCATGACCTGGCAAGTTGAGTTCGCGGGGCTGAACACCGGTAGACATAACCACTTCATCAAAGTCGACAAGTGCTTCCGGGGTTGCGGTAGTGTTAAGGCGTACCTCAACCGCGTATTTCTCAAGCATCACCCGGTAGTAGCGCAGGGTTTCATTGAACTCCTCTTTGCCAGGAATCTTACGCGCGTAGTTAAACTGCCCGCCCAACTCACTGCGCTGTTCAAACAACACCACGTTATGTCCGCGACTGGCCGCCGTGACAGCCGTTGCCAGTCCCGCCGGGCCGCCACCCACCACAGCGACTCGTTTAATCGTTTGTGCCGGCTCTATTACCAGTTCGGTTTCATGACAGGCGCGGGGATTCACCAGGCAAGACGTCAGCTTGCCAGCAAAGGTGTGATCCAGACAGGCTTGGTTACAGGCAATGCAGGTATTAATTTCATCCGCCAGACCCGCCTTCGCTTTACTGATCCAGGCGGGGTCCGCCAGAAAAGGTCGTGCCATGGAGACCATATCGGCGTGACCTTCTGCCAACACGCGTTCAGCGACCTCGGGCATATTGATGCGATTAGTGGTAATCAACGGAATCGATAGCGCCGACTTGATACGCTTTGTCACCTCGGTAAAAGCGGCGCGGGGTACGCTGGTGACAATCGTCGGTACCCGCGCTTCGTGCCAGCCGATACCGGTATTGATCACATTCGCCCCGGCAGCTTCTATCGCTTGACCAAGGGTGACAACCTCTTGCCAGGTACTACCCTCTTCCACCAGATCAATCATAGAGAGACGGAAGATAATCACAAAACGTTCACCTACCGCCTCCCGCACACGGCGCACAATCTCGACGGCAAAGCGCATACGATTTTCAAACGCTCCGCCCCACTCGTCGTCACGCTGGTTGGTTCGTTGGCAGATAAACTGATTAATCAGGTAACCTTCTGACCCCATAATTTCAACGCCATCGTAACCCGCCTGTTGAGCGAGCTTTGCACAGCGCACGTAGTCGGCAATTTGCTGCTCGACGTCATCACCGCTCAAAGCCCGAGGCTTAAAAGGGTTGATGGGAGCTTGAATGGCCGAAGGCGCCACGAGATCAGGCGAATAGGCGTAACGCCCGGCGTGAAGAATCTGCATACATAGGTGGCCACCCGCTGCATGCACCGCATCCACCACCTGGCGGTGTTCCGACAATTGCCCTTCGTCAACAAGCGCGTTGGCCCCCTGAAAAACTGCGCCCTCTGCATTAGGCGCAATACCGCCAGTGACAATAAGACTAACGCCTTCACGCGCCCGCTCGGCATAAAAGGCAGCCAAACGTGCAAAGCCATTCGGTGCCTCTTCCAAATTGGTGTGCATTGAGCCCATTAAGACCCGGTTGGGCAGCGTTAGATGACCAATGGTCAATGGCCGAAATAGGTTCGGGTACGCAGGCGTTTGGCTCATCACGGGCCTCCTTAATGTTATTAGAAATTTTATACAAACAAATTCAAACAAGCGTATGACATCCTGAGCATCACGTATAGCCCCTAGATCTTTAACCAACCGCTTGCCCAGCGTGCCAATCCGCGTCACATTACCCGGCTAACGATAAGGAACTGTTGCTATGCCCTTGATTTACTTTTTGCCGCCGCTCGCCACCGTTCTTATATGGTCGGGCAATATGACTATAAATCAGCTTAGCGTAGGCGCCATTGCCCCGAGCAGCATTGCTTTTTTACGCTGGCTGTTAGCGCTGGCGGTGATGACCCCGTTTGTGTTGCCTGCGGTCATTCGCCACCGCGACGAGATCTGCCGCCAATGGCCTAAGCTTGCGCTGTTGGGGTTGCTCGGCATGGGGCTATGGCAGGGGCTTGCCTATGTCGCGGCAGAAACCACGACCGCCACTAACATGGGCATTCTGGCCGCCATGGTGCCGCTATTAACCGTACTGCTTAGTGCGCTGATTCTGCGCGAGCCACCCACTTTGGGCGGCATTCTGGGTGGCGTACTGGCCTTTGTCGGTGTCACCGTTTTGCTAGGGCGCGGCAATCCGTTCTCACTGCTACAACTCCAGGTCGCGCTTGGCGATGCGCTGATGGTGGCGGCGGCAACCTGCTATGCGCTATATGGCGTGATGCTCAAGCGCTGGTCAATGAATTTACCGCCTTGGGTCATGCTCTATGCTCAAGTCTGTTTCGCTGTGCTGTTCTTGCTACCGCCTTATCTCATGGGGCCGATGACACCCATTGATAGCCAAAATGTCGGGTTAATTCTTTATGCGGGCATCCCCGCCTCAGTGATCACGACCTTTCTATGGATGCGCGCGGTGCGCCAAATTGGCGCCAATCAATCGAGTATTTTCATCAACTTGATGCCGCTATTTAGCGCAGTGATAGCGATGATCTTTTTAGGCGAACGAGTAGCTGGTTTTCACTTTGCAGGCGGGCTGCTCATCCTGGCGGGAGTGATCATGGCACAGACCCTGACCCGCCCTTTAGCACGTGGTTTAACCTCAGATAAGCCGAGCAATGCCCAACAATGATAGAATGCTCGTTTACGTCTGACGCTGGGAAGCCCTGATATGTCCCTAGAAGAACTGCATCTTAATCTGCGCAACCTAATGAGCGATGACTACGATCAGCTCAAGGCATTGATGGACGCTGTCTATCACGATATCGGTGGCGCTTGGCCAAAGCGCACGATCGACAAATTAATTCAGGAGTTCCCTGACGGCCAAATCGCCATTGAAGACGACGGCATTCTGGTCGGCGTGGCCCTTACCGTGCAGGTGGATTACGACGAATTTTCTAATCCGCACAAATACGATGATTTGATTGGTCACCGCGAGATCATCCTCAATGATGAGGATGGCGACGCCATGTACGGTCTGGACGTGCTGATTCACCCGGATTACCGCGGCTACCGCTTGGGCCGCCGTCTTTATGAAGCGCGTAAAGAGCTGTGCCGCTCCATGAATCTGCGGGCGATTCTTGCCGGTGGGCGTATTCCTGAGTACCACCAGCACGCTGATGAACTCACCCCGGCTCAATACATCGATAAAGTCTCGCGCAAAGAGATCTACGACCCGATCCTCTCTTTCCAACAAGCGAATGATTTTCAGGTTAAGCGCCTGCTGCGCAAATATCTGCCGGAAGATGAGCAGTCACGCGGCTACGCTACCCTGCTCGAGTGGAACAACATTCTGTTTGAACCCGCTGCCAGCGTGCTCGACAACAAACCTACCCAAGTGCGAGTGGGCGCCGTGCAGTGGCAGATGCGTGAGTTTTCATCGGTCGAAGCTGCGCTTCAGCAGATCGAATACTTCGTTGACGCGCTCTCCGACTATCAAAGTGATTTTGCGGTATTCCCGGAGCTGTTCTACGCACCGCTAATGGGTCTTCAGGATCGCGATGCGCAGAAAGACCAGATGGGAGCAATTCGCTTTTTGGCCGGCTTTACCGAGCGCTTCAAGTCTGAATTGTCGCGCATGGCTGTCTCGTACAACATCAATATTGTCGGTGGTTCGATGATTGAAGTTGGTGACGATGACCGACTCTACAACATCGCTTACCTGTTCCACCGTGACGGCACCGTTGAGCGCCAGGCCAAGCTGCATATTACGCCTCAAGAGCGCCGAGACTGGGTGATCGAGGGCGGCGATGAGCTACAGGTGTTCGATACCGACGCTGGCCGCGTGGGCATCCTGATCTGCTACGATGTGGAGTTTCCGGAACTTGGCCGACTGCTGGCCGACCAGGATATGGATATTCTGTTTGTGCCTTTCTGGACCGACACCAAAAACGGCTACCTGCGTGTTCGCCACTGTTCTCAGGCGCGGGCGATTGAAAATGAGTGCTATGTCGTCCTCTGCGGTAGCGTCGGCAACCTGCCCTCGATTGAAAACCTGGATATCCAGTACGCTCAATCGGCAGTGTTCTCGCCTTCCGATTTCGCCTTCCCCCACGATGCGGTACTGGCCGAAACCACGCCTAACACTGAGATGATTTTCTTCTCGGATTTAGACTTGACCCGCTTGACGGTCGTGCGCGCCGAAGGTTCGGTGACCAACCTCAAAGACCGCCGCAAGGATCTGTTTGATCTACGCTGGCGCGACTGGTCGTGGAAATCGGGAGCTAACCTAGAAGAGTAATATAACAACGCCGCCCAATTGGGCGGCGTTGTTGCTTCTAAGGGCGATAAAAACGCTTAATCAGGCCAAATGAGGTGCGCGGGTACGCGGCCTTTGGCATCGAACAGAATGCCCTCATCGCGTAACTTGCGGTGTTGGCGCTCAGCCCCACCGTGATCCGCAAGCTTTAATGACGAAGCGATCACCCGATGCCAGGGCAACTGATGGCCATCCGGGAGATGTCGCATCGCCGAGCCCACCATGCGCGGGGTAGCGCCTTCGGTCATGGCGGCGATGCGACCATAGGTGGTCACACGCCCCGCCGGAATTTGATCGACAATCGTGTAGATCTGTTCGAGTAATTCGGGCCGTGGCATATGACGTTATCCTTTTAATGCAAGAGAGCGCTTAAAGCCCCTCAACCAATTGATCAATCGCCTGGAAAGCTTCTTTAAGGGCAGCAGCGCGCTGCTGCTCACCCATATTCAAACCTTCAGCATAGACCACATGGGTATCTTTAATCCCCATCAGGCCCAGCATGCTTTTCAGGTGAGGTGTTTGACTGTCCTTTTCGGTGCCCGCGTACTGACCGCCCCGTGCCGCCAGGATAATCGCACGCTTGCCTTCCACCAACCCTTGAGGCCCGTTTTCAGTATAGCGGAACGTTTCACCGGCACGCAGCACGCGGTCAAACCACGCCTTTAGCTGTGAAGGAATACCCAGGTTATACATCGGCACTGCAATCACCAGCACGTCAGTCGCACGAAGTTCTGCCAGTAGCTCATCGGAGCGAACAGCCAACGCCTGCTGCTCAGCCGTCCGTTCTGCCGCCACTACTTGCCAAGCACCTAGTTCAGCAATATCCAGATGGGGCAGTGCGTTTTTCACCACGTCACGTTGAGCAACATCAATATCATTACGGCCGTTAGCCTGGTCGACAAAGCGATTGGCCAGCGCATTGGATTGGCCGTTCTCAGCCAGAATAGAAGAAGTAATTACCAGGACACGCGTCGTCATTGAAAGCTCCAACATCTTTAAAGAGAAGAATTGGTAGTTATTCTACGACGCTTCCTAATAAGCAAAAGCGCAACGTTTTCCGACTTACATTCGACTAAATCGAATCATGGATAAAAAGAAACCGACATGGTGGTTTATTTTATCGAATCACAAAGCCACTGCCACACTAGCGCGGCTTCATCGCTAATATGGCGCCTACTTGGCCGCACCAACCAAAAGCGTTCAGTGCTGGGTACGCTGATATCAAAAGGCGCCACCAAATCACTACGCTGCTCCATCAAGCGTCGGTGGGTCAGCGCAACACCGCCACTCTGGCTCGCAAGTGCTAACGTCATGACCTGATTATCGCAAGTGAGAGACCAGCACTGCGCCTCCAAATGCGCAAAGCCAGCTTCTTGTAGCCACCCGGGCCAACCTACGCCAAACCCTACCGCATGCAATAGCGTATGGCCGGCCAAATCAGCGGGAGTGACCAGCTTTTCAGCTAACGCCAGCGAGCAAACAGGTAGCAGTTGCTCTTCGCCAAGGGGCTGCATCTCAATGCCCGTCCATTCACCTTTACCATAGCGAATTTCGATATCAGCCCCTTCCGGGCCAAAATCATCTGGCCATATCGCGCTCACCAAACGGATAGCGACGTGGGGATGATGTTGATGAAAGGCAATTAATCGTGGCGCCAACCATGACTGCTGAATCGCTGGAGTAGCGCGCAGGGTTACCGGTTGCTCGGAGGTGCTGCCGAAGACTTCCAGGGTGCCCTCGCTAATCCGCACGAAAGCGTCATGAATACTCGGCAGCCACGCCTGACCTGCGGGCGTTAACGTCAAACTACGGGCATGGCGCACAAACAGTTTTTGGCCGACGCGATCTTCCAGCAGCCTAACGCGCTGGCTGATCGCTGCCTGGGTGACGCCTAACTCGTTACCCGCGGCAGTAAAGCTCAATGTACGTGCCGCAGATTCAAAGGCTTGCAGCCATAACAAAGGCGGTAATTGACTCATGAAAAACCAACCTATAAGTAAAACGATGTCTTAGGGGCCAGATTAATCGTTTGTCACTGCCGCGGCTACTCCTCATCCTAGATAACAGTGATGAAACACCCTTAAGGCACTGCTGCCAAGGGAGCTATTCGGAGTTTTAATGAACAGCGCAGTACAATCGATTCCAACGACAAACACGAACACGACTCATGGCCCGGAAATGGGCGAATTAACCCCCTACAACACCGGCCCTGTCCTTACCCAGGCGACGCCCGCGCAACAGGGCGTTGCGCTTGAATGGCAAGATGGTCAGCAAACGACACTGCCCCTTCTCTGGCTACGCGACCACTGTGCCTGCCATGCCTGCCGTCACCCCCAGACCCGCGAAAGGCTCTACCTGCCGCTTGAAGCGATTTCTGAGCCGCCAAGCGTTGCGTTACTGGATGGCCATTTACACCTGACCTGGCAGGATGGTCACGTCAGCGCGTTTCATAGCGGTTGGCTTTATCAACGCCGCCCAGAAACGACCCTTAGCTCAGCGGTACCCAGCAACACGCCGTGGGACGATAACTTTGCGCCTGAACGCATCAGTCATAGCGATTTTTTAACACCTCAAGGCGAGAAAGCCTGGCTCACCGCCATGTTACGCGATGGCCTGGCACTGTTGACGGATGGCCCCTTGGTAGAAGAAGAGGTGAGCCGCTTGGCTGAGCGCATTGGGCCGCTTCGCGCTACCAACTTTGGCGCCCGTTTTGATGTTCGATCCAAGCCTAATCCCAACAACGCGGCTTATACTGCGGTGGGATTACCGCTGCATATCGATTTACCCAACTGGCGCCAACCGCCGGACATTCAGTTGCTCTACTGCCTGCAAAACGGTGCTAGCGGCGGCGAATCGCTGTTTGCCGATGGTGCCCGCGTGATAGAGGCCTTGCGCCAGCAAGATCCGGCGGCGCTAGCCATTCTCAGCGAGACACCGATTGATTTCCGCTTTCAGGACGAGACCCACGATATCTCTATGCGGGCGCCGGTGATTACGCTGGATAGCGCAGGCGAGCTGGTTGAGATGCGCCTGAACAACTGGATTCGCGATGCCCTTCACCTGCCGGTAGAGCAGATGGATGCCTGGTACAGCGCCTACGCGCTACTGTGGAAGCTATTTCATAGCGAAGCACACCAGTTGGAGTTCACCCTACGCCCCGGCCAGATGGTCGCGTTTGATAATCGCCGTGTACTCCACGGACGGCGCGAGTTCGATCCCAACAGCGGCGCTCGCCACCTGCAGGGCACCTATTTAGACCGTGACATGCTCGCCTCACGCCTTCGCGTGCTAGCTCGCCATGTTTAGCGCGGTATGCTTTTTTATCAAACAACAACACCTATTAAACAAAAACCTCGCAAGGAGATCCTATGACATATCTTAAGCCTCTCGCCTCAGGCATTGCCCTAGCGACCACCGCACTATTCGTATCGACAGCTCAGGCAGACGACCAAACCCTAGATTTCGGTGTCCCCGCTTGGCCCGGCATCACGGTAAAAACCGCCATCGCTGAGCAGCTACTGAACCCGCTGGGCTACGAAACCAGTACTCAGGAGATCGGCCTGCAGGTGATTTACCAGGGTATCGAAAGCGGCGATATCGACGCCTTCTTAGGGGCCTGGCTGCCCGCCCAGCGTGAGATGTTCAATCCACGCAAGGAGTCAGGTGTATTGATTGACGTGGCGAATAACGTCGACGGGGCTCAAATGACCCTGGCGGTGCCGGAATATCTGTATGAGAGCGGCATTCAAAGCTTTGCGGATTTAGACGAAAACCGCGACCAGTTCGACGGTGAAATTTATGGCTTCGGCGCGGGCTCCGCTGCCAGCGAGATTCTCCACAACGCTATTGATAACGACACCTGGGGATTAGGCGACTGGCAGGTCGTCGATACCAGTGAAGTGGGCATGCTTTCCGCCGCAAGCGATGCCATCTCCCGTGAAGAGCCAATTGTCTGGGTAGGCTGGACGCCTCACTGGATGAACCTTGAACTGCCGATGCGCTACTTGGAAGACCCTGAAAACCTGTTCGGCGAGAACAACGGCGAAAGCGATGTGTTAACCCTCCTGCGCAGCGACTATGCCGAAGCCAACCCCAATGTAGCGACCTTCTTTGAGCAGTTCACTTTCTCTGCCGAAGAGCAGAGCTGGATGATTCAAGCCTTTGGCCAGGAAGAGCAAGACCTTGCCGACGTCGCCGAACAGTGGATCAACGACCACCCAGAGCGCATTGAAGCCATGCTCGCGGACGTCACCACCACCGACGGTGACCCTGCCTGGCCGGTCATTGAAGCCCAACTCAACAACTAATCAAACGTTGATGAGCTATTGCGCTTAGCGTAAAAAGCACCTTCATCCCATCGGACGGCTAGCGTATGCTAGCGCTTTTTTAGCCGATGGGAGTGGGCATGTCGCGGACATTGAGCAAGGGCGTTGGCCTGCTGGTAGTCGTCGTGCTACTCGGCATTATGTGGCATTTGCTACAGCGCTACGACCTACTGACCCAGGCACGCCTTAGCGAGTTTATCGGCTATATTCGCCAGTGGCGTACCGCGCCCTGGATGTTTGCCGCAGTCATGACCACTTACGCCAGCGCCCTGCTGGTGATGTTTCCGCTTAGCCTACTGGTAGTAGTGACAGGCTTACTGTTTGGCCCGACATGGGGGCTGGCGTACGCCACGCTGGGTACATTGACCTCATCGATTGTGTCTTACTGGGTAGGCCGCTGGCTGGGCCGCGAGGCGCTTATGCGCTACGGCGGACGCCATCTGCGCGGGCTCTCCGGCTACTTATCTCGACGTGGCATCCGGACAATGACGGTGATTAATCTGCTGCCGCTTGCCCCATTCACACTCACCAATATGCTGGCGGGCGCTTTTCACCTTAAGTTTCGCGACTATATGATCGGCTCCACCCTGGGCATCGTGCCTGGGCTGGCAGCGGTGATTTTATTGGGCAGCCAGTTAGGCGCTCTATTTACCGCAGCCTCATCAAAAGACCTCATCCTAGCGGGCGTTGGGCTCACCGCCGGGGTTGGCCTTTTAATAGGTCTCAAGCGCTATGCCAACCGCCGACAAGCTTCAAAAAAGCAGCCTCACCGCGAAGACGAGTGATATTTAGCCAACACTTCCGCGTAAAAAGTAGCAACTGCTGAGGCAAAGTTAGCGATATCAAACTCCTCGGCAAAATGGCTGGCCTGCTTACCCAATTGCTCGCGCAGTGCAGCGTCATCTTTCAACGCCACGACTTTCTGGCCCCAAGCCTGACGGTTTTGCGGCGTTTTAAACCCGTTTACCCCCTGGCGCACCACGTCATCAATGCCGCTAGAGCGCACCGCCACCACGGGTAGCCCCGCCGACATCGCCTCAAGGATTACCATCCCCTGGGTTTCCGAGGTGGAGGCAAACACAAATATATCGCCCAAATGATAGTAAAGCGCCATTTGATCAGGCGGCACAGCGCCCACCAACCTGACCTGCGAGGCGAGTTTCAACGTATCAATTTGGGTTTGAATCGCCTCTCTGTCCGGCCCATCGCCAATCAGCAATAACTGAAAGTCATCGTGCCCCTGAGACCGAAGCTCAGCGAGGGCTTCAAGCATAAACCCGATATTTTTCTCTTTGCTAATCCGCGAGACGCTGATCAATATTTTGCGTGAAGGGTCGACGCCGAGCTGATCGCGCAACGCTTCCACCTCGCCTTTCTCAACGTGAGTAAAACGCTCAACCTCAATGCCTGTAGGTTGCACCAGCGTGGGGGTTTTAACCCCGATCATACGGAGATACTCCTCGGCGGAGTAAGTGGGCACAATGACCCCTTGGCAGCGGTTTGAAAAGTGCTTGATCAGGTAGTGGGAAATCAGATTACGAAACAACGCGCCCGGCAACGGCACAAAATGAGCATAGTGCTCTAAGCGCGTGTGGTAAGTGTAAATCACCGGCACCTTAAGCCGACGCCCCATAAACAGCCCCATGGAGCCTAACCAGAAAGGGTGATGAACGTGAATCAGATCCGGCTTGAATGCGCGCAGGCAGCGCCGAAAAAGAGCGCTAAACGGATTGGTTAAACGAAACTCTCTCTTTTCACCAAACGCCATTAACGTGGGGATACGTTTTATGGCGCCATCGTCCTGCCACACTTCTCGGTAACGCGGCACTAACAGTTGGATGGTGTGGCCCAGATCGCGTAAGCCATTGCGTAAGCGATCCACCGACACCGACACACCCGAAACAAATGGGAAATAGTTATTGGACACCATCGCAACGCGCAGGGATTTTCCCAGGAAAGGCGTAGGATCGATATCAAAGTCGGGGTAGTAATTGCGATCTTCAAAAACCAGCCGATACAAGCGCAGTGCTAACAGCGTTAACAGACCTACGATCAGCAAAAACCGGGTATAGCTAACGTAAAAAAACGCATACACCGTAGAAGCAACGCTACTCAGCACCCGCCACCAGCCGGGGCTGTCCACGTTTAGACGCACTGGCGCGATAGCCACACGCTCGCCTTCAACATCGACAATAACGTAGTGATGAAAGCTGCTCCCGGTATCAATCAGAATACCGCCTGCGCCGCCTGTGGTGACGTAATCCACCCCGTTTATCGTCTGCTGAGAAAAGAGCGTTAAGTTAGCAGAGAAGACAGTATCAACATCATGCTCCTCAGCCAGCGTCATAATGCCATCGGCTAGGCGAGGATCATTGAGATAGTTGTCCGCTTCAAACAGTGGCGCATCGCTGACGACATTGTGCAGCGGCAGGCCAATAAACAGAAACCGATGCTGCGCCTGTGAAGCCGCAAGCTCCCGAGATAACCAATCCAGTTGCCAGGAGGTGGATGATTTGCCCGTTCCGTCTAGAAATATAAAGTGGCTATTCCCGGCAACAAATGAGTAAAAATGCGGACCAAAATATTCGTAAAACAGGTAGCTACCAAAATCACTGTCCTCTTTGTCACCATAGGTCAGCAGGTAAGGAACATTGAGCTGTTCCAAACTATGATAAATCGCCTGATAGCTTTCCTGTCGCCCGCCATTGACGGCGTTACCCGCCGAAATCAGAAAATCGATGCCGCCCTGATTGATCAGCGGCACAATCTCATTTTGAAACACGCTCACTGAGTTGTTGATATTGCCGACTACCGCAAACCGGTAGTCGGTTCGTCCCGTCAACACCTCACGAATATCCGCCACCTGCAGAGTATGTACCGACTCAAACTCGGGCTCGGCCACGTACAACCAAATTTGATGCGCGATCAGTACGCCAACCAGGGTAAGGTTAAGAAAGAAAAACAGCCGCAGCCAGCGCTGGCGGGAGAGGCGAAAAATGGAGCGTCGTGGCATCTAAAAGCGCTTTTTCAGTATTAAAAATGGGGAAGCCGCCACTATACAGCAACGCTGGGCCGAGGTGGCGCTCCCACATTAGCTAGCTTCACAGCCGTTGAGGGTAGCGATTAACCGCCTGGGGCCCGCCTGATTACGGTGCTCACCTAACCATAATCCCTGCCACGTCCCTAAAGCCAAACGCCCATCGCGCACCGCTAAAGTAAGCTGGGTGCCCAGCAGGCTGGCGGCCACATGGGCGGGCATATCATCAGGGCCTTCCAGCGTATGGCGAAAATAGGGCAACTCTTCGGGCACCAGTCGACGCAAGAAGGCATCTAAATCGTGACGTACATCTGGGTCGGTGTTTTCATTAAGCGTTAGCGACGCAGAAGTGTGCATCAACTGTAGATGCAGCATGCCGATATGGCAGTCGCTTAAACATGGCAGCGCCCGCGCCACATCATTGGTAATCAGATGAAAACCGCGTGTCACTTCGGGCAAATGGATCTCTTGTTGGAACCACATAAACACTCCTTTGTTTGGTGTTTAATCGAGGCACGTCATCACCAGCGTGCTCTTCTTGTATGGCTGTTGTATGGCAAAATAGCGACAGATAGAGCTTAAGACATTACTTGAAACAGTACTTGAAATAGCACTTGAGACAGTACTTAACATAGCCGATCGCCCATGATTCATCGTCAAGGAACGCGTTAATGAAAGCAGTGCTAGGAAGCAGCGTCATCAGCATAGCCCTACTCACCGGTTGCACCGGCATTCCTGATGGCACCCAGCCCGTCACCGGCTTCGAGTTAGACCGCTACCTGGGCCAATGGTACGAAATTGCCCGTTTGGACCACTCCTTTGAGCGCGGCCTTGATTGCGTTACCGCAACGTACAGCCTACGCGATGACGACGGTGTACGCGTGATTAACCGCGGCTACAATCTTGAAGAGCAAGCGTGGGATGAGGCTGAAGGGCGCGCCTACTTTATTGATGAAGAGAGCGTTGGCCGTCTGAAAGTAAGCTTTTTTGGGCCCTTCTACGGTGGCTACAACGTCCTTGAACTGGATGATGACTATCAGTGGGCCTTAGTCGCAGGCCCTAATCGCGACTACCTGTGGATACTTTCACGCACGCCACAAATGGATAGTGCCACCGAAACACGCCTCCGCCAGCGTGCCGAAGAGCTTAACTTCCCCATCGATGAATTGATCGACGTTACCCAAGGAGAAGCCTGCCCTAGCGACTGATCAGTACCCCTCGGGCAAGATTGATACCCGCCCCGCCATTTCGCGCTGAACAAATTCTATAAAGGCGCGCAGCCGGGCGGGCACATGTCTGCGCTGCTCATACACCGCATAGAAGTCCGCGCGCACCCCCTGCCAGCCAGGCAGCAGCTCGACTAACGCGCCACTGGCAAGGTGCTCGTTTACGTCCCACCAAGAGCGCAGCATCACCCCGTGGCCATCCAACGCCAAGCGAGTGATCACTTCCCCATCATTGCTGGCCAAGCGGCCGCTGACCTTTACCGTTTGCTCCTTTGCAGACGGCTCGCTGCGCTCAAAACGCCACAACGGAAAATCACTGTCGTTTTCGCGAATTACGAGGCAGTCGTGCTGCTGCAGGTCTGCTGGCATGTTAATGGGCAATGCCCGAGCGATATAAGCCGGCGACGCACAGAGTATTCGTCGATTGGCCAAAATGCGTCGCGCGACTAAACGCGACTCAGGGGGCTCACCCACACGAATGCCAATATCGAAGCCATGATGGCTTAAATTAAGCGGAAAGTTGGTGAGTTCTAACCAGCCCTCGACCTCAGGGTGTGCGGCACAAAAGCGCGACAACAGTGGCGCAATATGACGCCGACCAAAGCCAAACGTGGCATTAACACGCAACCGGCCGCAAAGCGCTTGGTTAGCCTGTTCTCCCAACGACGTTTCCAGCTCATCGAGCTCATCCAGTATCAGCGCCCCGCGCGCAAAGTAGCGCTCCCCCTCCGCGGTAAGGGTCAAACGCCGCGTGGTGCGTGCAGCCAACTCGACCCCCAGGCGCGCTTCCAAAAGCTTTAATCGCTTACTCACGGCCGACAGCGACAGCCCCAGTTCCCGTGCGGTCGCCGTTAAACTCCCCGCTCGGGCTAGGTGCTGAAAAAACGCTAAATCATCCAGATGTGCCATATCATTTCTCAGCCATTCTTCACTTTTAGGCAACAATAGCTTGAATGGTAGCCTGATTATCTCTTTCAAAATAGCCGCTACACTCTACTCAGTACTTCTTAGCACGCGTCATCACTAACAAGATAAGGAACCACCATGACCCACCGTATCGCCATTATCGCCGGTGACGGCATCGGCACTGAAGTGATGCCAGAAGGTGTTCGCGCCCTAGAGGCAACGGCAAAGCGCTTCAATATTGACCTTGAGTTCACCACCTTCGAGTTTGGTAGCTGCGACTACTATCTTGAGCACGGCAAAATGCTGCCAGATGACTGGTTCGAACAGTTAAAAGGCTTCGATGCGTTGTTTTACGGTGCAGTGGGCTGGCCCGATAAAGTGCCCGACCATATTTCCCTGTGGGGCTCGCTGCTCCAGTTCCGCCGCCGCTTTGATCAGTACATTAACCTGCGCCCCTGCAAACTCATGCCTGGGATCAAAAGCCCGCTGGCCGGCCGCGAACCCGGCGATATCGATTTTTACGTGGTGCGAGAGAACACCGAAGGTGAGTACTCAAGCGTGGGTGGCAAAATGTTTGAAGGCACCGACCGTGAAGTCGTCATTCAAGACACGGTCATGACCCGCACCGGCGTGGACCGCGTACTGAAATACGCCTTTGAGCTTGCACAAACCCGCCCGCGCAAAAAGCTGACGTCTGCCACCAAGTCCAACGGCATTTCAATCACCATGCCTTACTGGGATGAGCGCGTGGTCGAAATGGCTAAAGGCTACCCAGAGATCGCGGTGGATAAATTCCATATCGATATCCTGACCGCCAACTTCGTTCTTCATCCAGATTGGTTCGATGTGGTCGTGGGCAGCAACCTATTCGGTGACATTCTCTCCGACCTCGGTCCGGCCTGCACTGGCACCATCGGTATTGCCCCTTCCGCCAACATCAATCCCGAAGGCAACTTCCCCAGCCTATTTGAGCCAGTACACGGCAGCGCGCCGGATATCGCCGGTAAAGGCATTGCCAACCCCATTGGCCAGATCTGGTCGGGCGCAATGATGCTGGAGCACCTGGGCTATAAAGAAGCCGCCGATGCCATGGTAACCGCCATTGAAAAAGTGCTGAGCGAAGGCGATAGCCAAGTACTAACTCGCGATGTGGGTGGACAGGGCACGACTGCAAGCTTGGGTCAGGCGATTGCCAAGGCTATTTCCCACTAACGTTCAGTTGCCATTGGCTGCCCGGTTAAAGCCCACCGAGCAGCCAATGTATGCTTTTTAAACACCAATGTTCTACATTTGTCCTGAGGGCGAAGAAAACGTCAGTTTCACTTCGCTCATAACAACATCAACAAACAAACTCAGGACAATGCTATGAAACTTGGACGCCGTCAGTTCCTTTCGGCAACGGCCGCCCTGGCCGCTGTCGGTACGTCACCCCAACTATTTGCCATGCCGACCTCGCTAGGGCCCGTTCCTTCCCGCTACCCCATTGATGCCTGGAAGGTCGAGGATCAACGCTTCAGCGACTACATGATTTTCAATAGTCCGCTAGAGCGCCACTGGAGCGGTGGGTTGTGGACAGAAGGACCAGCCTGGAACGCCGTGGGCCGCTATGTCGTGTTCAGCGATATCCCCAGAGCCAAGCAGATGCGCTGGGACGAATCGACTGGTCAGGTCAGCGTTTTGAGAGACAATGTTGGCTACTCTAACGGCAATACTTTTGACCATCAGGGCCGGTTAATCTCCTGCGAACATAACCCTGCACGCGTTTTGCGCTACGAGTGGGACGGCAGTACAACCGTGCTCGCCGAGCGCTATCAGGGCAAACCGCTCAATGCCCCTAATGATGTGGTTGCCCTACCATCGGGCGGCGTGATTTTCACCGATCCTGGTTATGGTGCCCACTTCGACTACGAAGGCAAAAAACGAGACCTGGAACTAGAAACAGCCATTTATTACGTTGATGACAGCCTAGATGAACCCATCATGCTGACAGACGATATTTTTAAACCCAACGGTATTGTGCTCACACCGGATGGCGAGGGTTTTTACGCCAGTGACAGCGCCCCCACGCACTTCGAAGAGCCAGCGCGAATCATTCGCTGGTCGCTTGGCGAAGACGGCCGCAGCGTCAGCGATCGGCAAGTCATCGTTACCAGCGAGGACACGATCTTTGATGGTATGGCCTGTGACGAAGACGGTAATATCTGGTCGAGTGCCAACGGTGGCGAGGGCATTGATGGCGTGGTGGTATTCTCACCGGAAGGTACCCTGCTAGGGCGCGTATTGTTGCCCGAGGTCTGTTCCAACGTGTGTTTTGCTGGCGCGAATCGCAACCGCCTCTTCATGACGGCGAGCCAGTCCGTCTATACGATTTACACAGCGACGCGCGGAGCATAATGAGATTATAACGTCCATCAAAAAGCCTCGCCGAATTTCTCCGGCGAGGCTTTGTTATTGCTAACGCTTTTATTACAAAAACACTTCACTGCAAACGATGAAACGAGTAATCAGCTTGCTAGTTTTGCAGCCGTCTTGGCGACTAGCTCACCCTGGAAGCGGGCGATTTTGAGCTCGCGCTCATCAGGCTGACGAGAACCATCGCCGCCAGCGAGGGTAGCTGCACCGTATGGCGTGCCGCCGCTCACTTTTGAAATATCAAACTGCTCTTCAATACCATAGCCAATCGGCACAATGATCATGCCGTGGTGGGCAAGCGTGGTCCAGGTTGAGGTGATGGTCATTTCATCGCCACCGCCGGTACCGGTAGAGGTAAACACACTCGCGACCTTACCGCGCAGAGCGCCGTTGGCCCACAGGCCGCCGGTTTGATCCAAGAAAGTACGCATCTGCCCCGTCATATTGCCGAAGCGAGTGGGCGTACCAAAAATAATCGCGTCGTAATCAGCAAGCTCTTGCGGAGTCGCTTCTGGCGTATCGAAATCCTGCTTGCCACCCGCGTTCTTAAATGCTTCTGCTGGCATGGTTTCTGGAACGCGCTTGACGGTGACTTCCACACCGCTCACTCCTTTCGCGCCCTCTGCTACCGCATGGGCCATCGTATCGATATGTCCATACATGGAATAATAAAGTACCAGTACCTTTGTCATTACAATCTCCTTGACTTCATTTTGCGGTGCGATGGGCTTAACCCCAGTTAACAATAGCCATAACATAGCGCACTTATGGATAGAAAAAAGCGAATGTTTTCGTCCGGGGGCGTCGATGTCATCGACGAACGCACCTTGCACTTTAGGCTATCCAGCACTAGCTTTGTCTTGCCTAACCTCAAACGTATCCAAGGAGTCTGGAATGACGATTTTTGAAGCCCTGCGCAAGGATCATGATATTCAGCGCGATCTGCTTGCCCGCTTAGTTGAGACTCATGGAGACAGCGACGAGCGTGACAGCCTGTATCAGCAGGTACGTGCTGAGTTGCACTATCACGCCGCCGCCGAAGAGCGCGCGCTTTATATCCCGATGATGTCGATTGATTTAACCCAAGAGAAAGCCCGCCATAGTGTGGCTGAGCATCATGAAATCGATGAACTTTTAGAACTGCTGGACGAAACTGACTACAGCGCGACTAACTGGTTGACCCACGCCAAACAGCTTCAGGAGTTAGTCACTCACCACCTCGACGAAGAGGAGCAGGAGGTCTTTCAACTGGCTGGCCGCGGCCTGAAAGATAACCAGAAGACATCTCTCGCGGGTGAGTATCAAGAAGAAATGCAGCGTCAGCGCTCAGCGTAACTTGATAAGCAGAATGAAAAAGCGCTCATGCACCGCATGGGCGCTTTTATTTCATCTATACGCTGAGCTTTTTCACGCGAACGACCTATAAGCTTGTGACACACGCCCAGCGTGGTAAACCTAAGCTCGCTCGTATACTGACAACGATACTGAATACCGTTACTAAAAACCGATAATAAGGAGCGACAATGCTAGGCCAATGGCTCGACTGGTCGCTTGACGGGAAGCTTCCCAGCGCCAGCCAAGGCGTCTTTGCAAGCGGCACCTACTTTCTGCATGCGCCCGGCATTTTAGAACTCACTCCTGACAACGCGAGCCTGGACGCCCACGCCTGCATTTTTTCAGCCGCCATTCACGGCAATGAAACCGCGCCGGTGGAACTAGTGGGGGAATGGTTGAGTGGCTTAGAAGCAGGCAGTATTACGCTGGGTGCTCCCGTACTCGTCATTCTAGGCAACCTACCCGCGCTTAAAACCCAGCAGCGCTTTGTTACCACCAATTTAAATCGCCTTTTTAACCGTGAGTTACGCGATGAAGGCGAAGAACCAGATCGCGCACGGGAATTAATGGCCGCTGTGGATCGCTTTTATGCTCGCCATGCCGGGCTTCCTAAATTGCACTACGACCTGCACACCGCCATTCGCGCTAGCCGTTTCCCACGCTTCGTTGTAGAACCCCACGCAGACACCCCCACCGACGCCGAACAGTGGGGCTGGCTAGCGGCTGCAGATATGCAGGCGGTATTGCATCAACACCAGCACAGCTGGACGTTCTCTCACTACAGCAAGCACTATCATGCCGCCCAGGCATTTACCTTTGAACTGGGTCGTGTCGCCCCTTTCGGCCAAAACGACATGGCATCGTTGCAACCCATGCGCACGCTGCTGACGGCACTTAGTGAAGGACACTCTCCACCCAGTCAGTCAGCCTCACAAATGCTATTTTTTCAGGTGCATCACGAGTTAATTCGCCAGTCCGATGACTTCCAGCTCTGTTTTGCCGAAGAGACGGCTAACTTCAGCCGCTTTGAGCCAGGCACTCTGCTGGCACAAGATAGTAAGGCCGGTGATTTCCGAGTGGGCGATACGCCGCTCTTCGTGGTGTTCCCCAACGCCCAGGTGGAAGTGGGCGCTCGTGCCGCGCTATTGGTGGCGCCTATCGCTTAGAACGCCAGGCACAAACACTTAACCAAAAGCTGAGACAATAATAATGGTCAGGCGATAATAGGGCTCTTGGCGTCGTTACGACTAACGTCGGGTGCTTAATGTTATGAGGAAAGCGCGCATAATGCGCCCAGCCTGATAGAATCGCCCCTTTTTTTCGCGCCAGCCGCATCAAACCCTGTTGTTGCAAACCCTGTTGCTGCGGCAACTCTGTACTGGAGCCAATGATATGGCCGCTACGCCTACTCCCCTTGAAGTGCGCAATATTAAAAAACGCTTTGGCGACACGGAAGTTCTGAAAGGTCTCTCACTAGAAGCCCAAAAGGGCGATGTGATTACTCTTATTGGTGCCTCCGGGTCGGGTAAAAGTACTTTTTTGCGCTGCATGAACTTGCTTGAACAGCCTGATGATGGCGACCTCATTGTCCACGGCGAACCGATTCGTTTTAAAACCACTAGGCACGGCCGCGAACCTGAAGATTGGAAGCAGGTAGTACAAATGCGCGCCAAACTTTCCATGGTGTTCCAGAGTTTTAACTTATGGGCGCATATGACACTGCTGGAAAACATTATCGAAGCACCCATCCATGTACTGAAAAAGCCTAAAAAAGAGGCTCTGGAGCATGCCCACGCCCTGCTCGAGCGCGTCGGTTTAACAGCCCGTGCCAATGCCTACCCGGCGCAGATGTCTGGCGGTCAGCAGCAGCGCGGTGCGATTGCTCGCGCCCTGGCGATGGACCCGGAAGTGATGCTGTTTGACGAGCCTACCTCGGCCCTCGACCCAGAATTGGTGGGCGATGTTTTAAAAGTCATGCACGGGCTGGCCGAAGAAGGCCGCACCATGGTCGTGGTGACTCACGAAATGAGCTTTGCCCGTGATGTCTCCAGCCAAGTGATCTACCTTCACCAGGGTTTGGTGGAAGAGGCAGGGCCGCCGGATCAAGTACTAGGCAATCCGCAATCTCCGCGCCTGCAGCAATTTCTGGCACCTAAATACTGATCCGCGAGGCTCACCATGATTGATTTGCAAGGTTATGGACCCCGGCTGATCGAGGGGGCTGGAGTGACTATCCAACTGGCGGTGCTGTCACTGATTCTATCGATTATCCTGGGACTGCTAACCGCCAGCGCCAAGATGTCGCGCAACTGGTTCCTAAGACGGACCGCCACGATGTACACCACATTGATTCGAGGCGTGCCGGATCTCGTATTGATGATGCTGTTCTTTTTCGGCGGTCAAATTGGCGTCAACATGATCACCGACTGGCTTTACTACTCGTTCGATATCGATATTTTTATTAATATCAATGCCTTCGTAGCCGGCGTTGTCACCATTGGGCTGATCTTCGGGGCCTATATGGGGGAAACCTTTCGCGGCGCTTTTATGGCGGTCGACAATGGCCAAATCGAAGCAGGTAAAGCCTACGGCATGAGCGATGGGTTGGTTTTTCGTCGCGTCCGCTTTCCGCAGATGATGCGCCATGCGCTACCCGGCCTTTCCAACAACTGGATGGTATTGCTCAAAACCACAGCACTGGTCTCGGTCATCGGGCTTTCTGACATGGTGCGAGTCGCATCAGAAGCCTCTAAAGCGACGCGCGAACCATTCACCTTCATGATTATTGTCGCACTCATCTATCTGCTCATCGCCAGCGTTTCGGAGTGGATCTTTGTTCGTCTGCAAAAACGCTACGACATTGGCTATGGGGAGGCTGATTAATGACCGCTTTCATGACATGGCTCGAAAATCAGCTTGCCGACAACAGTATTTTCACGCTGCAAACGCTTTCCTACTATGGCGATGGGCTTGCCACCACGGTGCAGTTGGTATTTTTATCGCTGGCCATTGGCTTGATCGCCGCGGTGCCCCTTGCCATTGGGCGTGGTTCAAAACACGGCTGGATTAAGTGGCCTATTTTTGCCTACACCTATGTCTTCCGTGGCACACCACTGCTCATCCAGCTCTATCTGATTTATTACGGCGTGGTATTTGTAGACGGTATTCAAGACACTTGGCTATGGGTGATACTCGAAGAACCGTTCGTTCCCGCCCTCATTGCATTTACCCTCAACACCGCCGCCTATACGACCGAGATTTTCCGCGGTGCGATTAAGTCTACGTCGAAAGGGGAAATTGAAGCAGCTCGTGCCTACGGCATGTCGCCCGGGCAGACCATGCGGCGCATTATTATCCCTAGCGCTTTTCGTCGTGCCCTCCCGGCCTACGGCAACGAAGTCATTTTCATGCTTCACGCTAGCGCTATTGCCAGCGTGGTGACGATTATGGATCTGACCGGCGCGGCACGCTTTGTCTATGCCCGTTTTTATGCGCCCTTTGACGCATTCTTGTTTGTGGCGGCGATATACCTGTGTTTAACCTTCACCATCTTGTATTTCTTTCGTTATCTAGAGAAGAAACTGCTTGCGCATCTACAGCCGCAGACCTCCTAGTGTGAAACAAACGTTGGTTTACGCATCATCAAGCGCTTTTCGTCAACGCCAAGTTAGGATAAGTTAATCATGATCATCGCAAAGCAACCTCTGATAAACGTGGTCAATGCCACTTAGGCAACACCATCATTACGCGGTGGTTGCTAAGATGAAAACTGCTTCCATGGAGATACATAATGAAAAAACTGCTGTCTGTATCACTGCTAGGCTTAGCCGTTGCAGCAAGCGCCGCCCAGGCGCAAGAAGATCAAATACGAATTGGGGTTGATGTACCTTACGAGCCAATGGAATATCGCACGCCGGATGGCGAGCTGACCGGCTTTGATATTGACCTTGGCAACGTCCTCTGCGAGCGTATTGGCGTTGAATGTGAGTGGGTCGTACAAGGCTGGGACGGTATTATTCCTGGGCTCATGGCGCGCAAATACGACGCTATTATGTCCTCCATGACGATCAATGATGACCGTCGTGAACAAGTGCTGTTCTCTGACTCCTATATCACTCCGCCGTCCGCTTGGTTTGCCCCGGAAGGTACCGATATTGATACAACCAATGAAGAATCGCTCGCTGGCATGACTATCGGCGTTCAACGCGGCACTCTGCAGGATAACTACGTTACCGACATGTACGGCGATGTCGCCGACATTAACCGCTACTCTACCGCCGATGACATGGTGTTAGACATGGAATCTGAGCGTTTGGACATCTTGTTCCTCGACTATCCGGTCGGCAAGTCCACGCTGCTGGACAGCGAAGAAGGCAACTACGTTGTTGTCGGCGAGATGCTTACCGAGCCTAAAGAATACTTTGGCGACGGCTTTGGCATCGCCTTCCGTCAACGTGACGAAGCACTGGCTGAGAAGTTCAACGAAGCCCTAGCTGAAGTGCAAGAAGACGGTACTTACGACGAAATCTACACGCGTTATTTTGGTGAAAAAGACGCAGAGTAAACGCTCTTCTCGCTCCTCTCCGACGTCCTCGTCGGGGAGGAGTTTAATAAAACACTCCCCCTGTCCCTAGATGCCGCCCCTGCCTTTTTTTGAACCCATGACTCCCGCCATTAGCGCCAACTCCCTTTAGTTAACCATTGAAAGCCCTAAGTGACACCACGGCTGGGTTAAACCGGGTAAACTCATAGCCTGTTTGTAATGACGTTGAGAGACGTTAAGCCAATTCAGCGAACTCGTGTGCGTAATACGAGTCTTTACTTCTCAACGCGAACCTACAAGGAGGTAACATGGTTGAAAAATCAGCGCCCCACTCAGTAGCAACGGAGACGGCTGCGTCTTTGCGCCCCTCTTCCCACTGGACAGGCTGGGGGCAGTGGTTAGCACTGATTACCATGACCATTGATCACCTCACCCGCTATATACTGCCCGGCGATTGGGATTTGGACTGGGCGGGCTCTTCCATTGGCCGTATTGCCTTTCCGCTGTTTGCCGCCATGGTGGCGTGGCACGGGCTGTTCAATACCCGCAACCCGTTGCGCTATTCGCGGCGTATCTTAGTGATTGGCTTGGTTGCCCAGCTCCCTTATATGATGATGCCGCGCACGTCAGACGCCTTTATTCTGAATGTCTGCTTTACTCTCGCCAGTGGCCTGGCCTTAGGGACATTAGTGCGCCAAGGCTGGCAGCACTACCAGCAGCAAACGCTCACCATGCCTTGGCTACTCGCCGGTGCCGCGTTAGGGGTTACCGTCTGGTACTTGCTGGGGTTTTGGGTCGAGTATGGCCACAATGGACTGCTGCTTATTCCGCTTCTGATGTTTGCCATGCATGCGCTGAGTCAAGCGGACAGCGATTTTCAGTCGCGCCTGTG
Source organism: Vreelandella sp. ssv (assembly GCF_059448525.1). Taxonomy (NCBI): domain Bacteria; kingdom Pseudomonadati; phylum Pseudomonadota; class Gammaproteobacteria; order Oceanospirillales; family Halomonadaceae; genus Vreelandella; species Vreelandella sp. ssv. Next base: position 2,787,187 of record NZ_CM182545.1, read on the forward strand.
GGCAGGCTTAGCCGCGTTTCCGGTCCTCTGGATTGCCGGTCAAATGAACGCGTCTGACCTGGCCAAGTCGTTTACCGTGGGCACCTGTGTGATAGTGCTGATCCTTGCTGCTGGCGCCGCCAAACGAGTCCCGGCCATTACCTTGGCGATGCCGCGGCGTCTATGGCTGGCGTGGTATCCCGGCCACTTTGCCTTAATCGCACTATGGCTATTGCTGAGCGGACAGATAACGTAAAAGGTTCTTTCAACGCCGCATTAATGCATGGCATCCCGCATCCACGGCTCAAAGCGGCGTAGGCGTGCGCGGCCTTCCGTTTTGGCGCGATACATCGCAATGTCTGCTTGCTTGAGTAGCTCTTCGTGGTCACAGTCCGCCGCCGTAAAGCAGGTGTAGCCCATGCTGGGAGTCACTTCCACCCAGCGGCTTTCAAGCCGATAAGGCTTAGAAAGTGCCTGCTGAACGGCGCGCATATAAGCGTTGGCGGCGACTTCCATGCCTGCCTCCGGCCCCTCTTCCAATAGTGCCAGCAGTACAAACTCGTCGCCGCTTAGCCGCGCTGCCATATCGCCATCGCGTAGGCAGCCTTCCAGGCGGCGTGCCACTTGTACCAACAAGTCATCCCCGGTGGCGTGCCCCCAGGTGTCATTGATCAACTTGAAGCGGTCTAAATCCAAGAACATCAACAGGCCGCCCGGCGGCGCGTTTTTGGTCTCACCGCAGAGAGTGGTCAACTGCTCGATAAACAGGCGACGGTTAGGTAAATCGGTGAGGGAGTCATAGTAAGCTTGGCGGTAAATGATCGCTTCCGCGCGCTTGCGCTCAGTAAAATCTTCGATAATCGCCACACCCCCTACCATTTCGTTACCGACACTATGCACACCATTGAAGAAAGCACGCAGCGGTGTGCCTGCACTGGCATTCGGAAGGTAGTAGGTTCCTTCGTAGTAGCCAGTCCCCTTGGTTAGTGCATTACGCACAGCCTTAGCTACATCCCTATCCGCCGTGTGGGATAACATTCGATAGCCAAGCAGCTGCGCACGATTCACATCCAGGATATCCAACAGCTTGCTATTACAGTCGGTCACCTGGCCATGCTCATCAAAATGCAGCACGCCCAGCGGCGAGCGCTGAAAGATAGAGCGGTAACGGTTTTCGCTCTCCTGCAACTGCGCTTCACGAGCGGACATACTCACCCGCAGCGCAATATTGTCGTGAATAGTGCGGCTTAAACGACGACTGGTGGTGATAATCAGACCGAGAAACAGGCTTAGCATGGCGCCAATAAGAATCGCCAGCGAAGACCCTAATAATAAAAATTGCACCAGCAACGGCAGAATAATCGGCAGCACGAAACCAAGTGCCACCCACCATACGGCGGAAAGTGTTGTTATCCCACCAGCGACGATACCCGCCAGAACAATCGAAAGCGCGGCGACCTGGCCATGATGCTCGCCTGTGAAAAGAAACACCCCACTAGCGCCCCATACGCAGCCAGACAAAATTGCGCCGACACTAAAGCGATATAGCCAGCGGCGCTGCTGCTGTTGCTGAGCCGGTAAACGACGGAAGTAGTAAGCCAAGGTAAGGCGAGCCAGAGAAACGAAGGATAATGCCCCCAGCCATGTGAGCAGCAGCCAGCTCGCAACTACCGGCCACATCGCTGCCACTAATAGCATGCCTGCTAATACGCTGCTGAGTACGGGTTGCCAAAGACTGTCGTAGAGAAGACGAACCTTTTCGCTGTGCAAGCGCTTTACGGTGACATGATGATCGTGATGGAAACCACTACGCAGCCCAGGCATTGGCCCAGGGGTTGAGGAGTGAGACATGCTTACTACCCGCCTAGAAAGAGATCACTAATAAGACCAGCGTCGTTAGCTGATTTTTGTTATAGCTCCTTTTTAGCTTATTTAAGTACTTTTAGCGATATAAGTTGTTTAGTTGGTCAACTAACTAACCAGAATATATAAAAAAGCCGCTTGCTGAGCAGGCGGCTAAATAACACTACTATTTTAAGGAAAAACTGAGATCTGGAGGGGGTGCATCCGGCAACAAAGCACTACAGGCGCGAACTTTCTCCAGCAGCTCGGCATGGTTCGCCGCAAGGATATTGACGTGGGCAAGCTTACGGCCAGCACGCTCTGCTTTGTCGTAGCGATGCAGATGTGTATTGGCAAGCGCCAGAATCGCCGCGTTATCGCCTTCACGACCAATCACGTTAATCATGCAGGTGGGGGCAATCGCCTGGGTATCGCCTAAGGGCAAGCCCTGTATCGCACGCAGGTGATTTTCAAACTGGCTGGTCACCGCGCCGTCCATCGTCCAGTGGCCGGAATTATGCACGCGGGGTGCCATTTCGTTGGCCAGCAGGCTGCCATCGCGGGTTTGAAACAACTCAAGCGCCAGCACACCCACATAATCCAACTCATCCAGCAGCGCACGAATATACTCATCCGCAGTTTGCTGAACGCTAGCATCCAAATCCGGGAGCGGCGCCACGGAGTAACGCAGAATACCGTCTACATGCTGGTTTTCCGCCATGGGGTAAAACACCACTTCGCCATCACGACCACGCACGGCAATCATCGACACTTCGCGCACGAAATCGACGAATGCTTCAACGACCAACTGCGAATGGCCAATTGCGCTCCACGCTTCGCTAGCCTGCTCAGGCTGCTTCAATACCGCCTGACCTTTGCCGTCGTAACCTTCGGTCACGGACTTCGCCACCACTGGGCAACCCAACTCACGGGCGGCCGCTTCTAGCTGCTCGGCGCTCTCGACTACACGGTAAGCGGGGGTCGGGATGCCCAAGCGATCGAAGAGCGTCTTCTCTTCGACCCGATTCTGACACACCTCAATGGCGCGGCTACTGGGGTAGACAGGCTTTTGCTGCTCAATTTCACGCACCAACTGAACGGGCAAATGCTCAAATTCGTAGGTCACCACATCAACTTTGGCCAAAAACCCAGCCAAGTGCTGGTTATTAGGATCGACAATTACATCGCCAATCCCCGCACTGGGGTTGCCCGTGGTATCTAAAAAAGTGAAGCGATTACCCAGCGGATAACCCGCCAGCGCCAACATGCGACCTAATTGGCCTGCGCCCAGTACGCCGATGTTTTTAGCCGGGGCGTTCTTTGATGTATCTGCGTTCATGACCGAGCCTCCTTATTCTGCTTCTGGATCGGGGCGCGGATCCGGGTTATCGAGTACTTTCTGAGTCTGCTCAGCGCGAAACGCATCAACCGCGTTGCGCACGGCCACGTCTTGCAGGCCAACGATCTGCGCCGCCAATAAACCTGCGTTAGTCGCGCCGGCCTTGCCAATCGCCAACGTGCCTACCGCGATGCCGCCCGGCATCTGCGCAATCGAGAGCAGCGAATCTAAACCTTTGAGCGCTTTCGACTCCACCGGCACACCTAGCACGGGCAGTGGCGTTTGCGAGGCCACCATACCCGGCAAGTGGGCAGCGCCGCCCGCCCCCGCCACAATAACCTGCAAGCCGCGCTCGGCAGCACTCTTGGCATAATCGAACAGCAGGTCGGGGGTGCGGTGCGCCGACACCACGCGAGTTTCATAAGCCACGCCCAAACGCTCCAGCATGGAAACCGCGTGTTCCATGACCGGCCAGTCAGACTTCGACCCCATGATCACGCCCACCTTGGGTGCGCTGTTCGACGACATGCAAAACTCCTCGGCCCAATGGCCTATAAAAGCGAGGCTAATTTGAAAAAAACAGCGTGTACTGCCTCGAGCACACGCATAAATAGGAAGGCGGATAGTTTACCAGAGCTAGTCCGCTTGCGGGCTTTGCTGGGGTCGTGAAATTTTCATCAAAATAGGCATTGAAATGCGCACCGGTTGGCGGCATTGTGTGTTTGTCATTTCAGACTGATGGAGCCACATGAGCACGGCACGCGCAACTGCCACTGCGGAACAGCTTGATCCTCCGCGAAGCAGCCCTGACCTCGACGTCAGGGAACTTGAAAAACGTACGCGATTAATGCGTATTATCACGCGTCTGATCGCTGTATCAGACTTAGGAAGCAGAGAAATTGCCCGTCGGGCAGGGCTTCCCGTCCAGAAAATTAGCGACCTGCTCGCCGGAAGGCTTGAGCACCTGGGAGTGGATGAACTTCACGCCCTGCGTCGCACCTTAGAGCTGGAGGCGCCATAGCAGACACTTTTCTGCTTTTCCCAACGCGTTTCCAATCGGCAGACCGCCTCCCGGCGGTCTGCAAAAAAGTTTTTCCCCGCTAAAACCCTCCCCCCTAGATTACTTCACTTCGTTCGTAATGATCGTTTATGTGTCATTGCTCACGGCGCAATTGCAATTCCCCCAAACGCTACAACAGCCACCACTACCCAAGCGGGCAACTTCCATACGGTTAACAGCAAGAAACCGGTGAGCGCCAGCGCAAACTCCTCGGCGCCGATAATCGCACTGGTCCATACCGGTTGATAAAGCGCTGCGCCTAAAATGCCCACGACCGCTGCATTGGCACCGCGCATTAGCGCCTGAGCGCTGCCCCAGCGACGAAACTGGTTCCAAAACGGCAACACGCCGACCAGCAGCAATAATCCTGGGATAAAAATTGCCAGCAGTGCCAGTAAAGCCCCCACTACCCCATTCATGCCGGGCAGAAGCGCGCCCAGGTAAGCCGCAAACGTGAATAGCGGCCCTGGCACCGCCTGGGCGGCGCCATAGCCTGCCAAGAACTCATCGGGTGTTATCCAGCCCGACTGCACCACCTCGGCGTCTAACAGCGGCAGCACCACATGCCCGCCACCAAATACCAGCGCGCCTGAGCGGTAAAATGCATCAATCACGTTAAGCCAAACAGCACTGCCCGCCATCAGTGGCAGTAGCACCAGCAACCCGACGAATAGCCCCAACGCGACCACGCCTACTCGACGGGAAACCGGAAAATTCAGAGGTGAGCTTTCTGCTATGGTGGCGCTATTCCGGCACAGTGCCAGCCCCGCTAAGCCACCCAAGACAATTGCTGCGACCTGCCCCAGCGGGCCGCTGACCAGCACCACCGTCAACACGGCAGCCAAGGCGATTCCTGCACGGGTTTTATCGGGGCAGAGGTTGCGTGCCATACCCCATACCGCATGGGCAACAATGGCTACCGCCACCACTTTTAAGCCGTGAATAATGCCGCTGGCAATAGGGCCATCCAGCACCGCAGCCCCCAATGCGAACAACAGCAGAATAAGCGCCGAAGGCAGCGTAAAGGCCAGCCACGCCATAGCCGCGCCCCAGGGGCCAGCGCGCAGTAAGCCGAGCGCAAAACCCACCTGGCTACTCGCAGGGCCCGGCAAAAATTGGCATAGCGCGACCAAATCGGCATAGGCGCTTTCGGTTAACCACTGCCGCCGCTCCACAAAGGCGGTACGAAAGTAGCCCAGGTGCGCCACCGGGCCGCCAAAAGACGTCAAGCCCAGCGCTAAGAATGCCCAAAACACCTCGTTTATGCGACCGCGTGCCTGTGGTTGATCCACCATCGTCTCTACCTTTTACCCAATAAAAAAGCGCAAGGCTTATATGCTAAGCCTTGCGCTTGACGTCTTGATGACACCTACCAGTAAAGCGTTACTCTTGGTCTGTCACCGCACCGGTGCTGGCAGAGCTCACCAGACGCGCATATTTGGCGAGCACACCGCGAGTGTAACGGGGTTCTGGCTGCTTCCAAGCCGCGCGACGACGCATCAACTCTTCGTCAGACAAATCCACCTCGATGGTATCTGCTTCGGCATCAATGGTGATGATGTCGCCATTTTCCACCAACGCCAGCGGGCCGCCGTCGAATGCTTCCGGCGATACATGGCCGACCACAAAACCGTGACTGCCACCCGAGAAGCGGCCGTCGGTAATCAGCGCCACGTCGTTACCCAAACCGCGGCCCATAATCGCCGAGGTGGGCGTGAGCATTTCGCGCATGCCAGGACCGCCTTTGGGTCCTTCGTAGCGAATCACTACGACATCACCCGCGACGACCGTGCCATCGTTAATCCGCGCCTGGGCTTCTTCTTCCGAGCCAAAGACCCGCGCTGAGCCAGAAAAGCGAGTGCCCTCTTTACCGGTAATTTTTGCAACCGCGCCTTCCGGCGCCAGGTTGCCGTAAAGCATGCGCAAATGGCTTTCCGTTTTGATCGGGTTGCCAAGCGGGGCAATGATCGGCGGCTCGGCCGGGTAAGGTGCCACTTCGGCCAGGTTCTCTTCCAGCGTTTTACCTGTCACGGTCAAGCAGTTGCCGTTAAGCAGGCCCGCGTCCAATAGCATTTTCATCAGCGGCTGAATACCGCCAATCGCCACCAGCTCGCTCATCATGTAGTGGCCGCTGGGGCGCAAATCGGCGAGTACCGGTACACGTTTACCAATCTCGGTAAAGTCCGCCAGGGTCAGCTCCACGCCAATGGTGCGCGCCATACCAATCAAGTGCAGCACCGCATTGGTAGAGCCACCCAACGCGATGGTCACCGTAATGGCGTTCTCGAACGCCTCGCGGGTCATGATATCGGAAGGCTTAATATCGTCGGCTAGCAGCGCCAGCACGGCTTCGCCCGCCGCTTTACAGTCATCGCGCTTCTCCTGAGAGATCGCATTTTGCGCGGAGCTGCCCGGCAGGCTCATGCCCAATGCCTCAATCGCAGAGGCCATGGTGTTAGCGGTGTACATACCACCACAGGAACCGGGCCCAGGGATCGCCGTTTCTTCGATGTTTTTAAGCTCGATCAGGTCGATATCACCGCGGGAGTGGGCGCCCATCGCCTCGAAGACCGAGACGATATCGGTGTGCCCTTTGCCGGGCATAATGGTGCCGCCATAGACGAACACGCTGGGGCGATTCAAACGTGCCAAACCCATCAGGCAACCCGGCATATTCTTATCACAGCCACCAATGGCCACTAGGCCATCGAAGCCTTCGCAGCCCGCCACGGTTTCGATGGAGTCGGCAATCACTTCCCGCGACACCAGCGAGTACTTCATCCCCTCGGTGCCGTTAGCAATACCATCGGAAATCGTAATGGTATTGAAAATTACACCTTTACCACCGCCAGCATCGGCGCCATCGCGGGCAAACTCGGCCAGCTCATTAATATGGCTATTGCACGGCGTCACCATGCTCCAGGTAGAGGCAATGCCCACCTGGGGCTTTTTGAAATCGGCATCCGTAAAGCCCACGGCGCGCAGCATGGCGCGGCTAGCGGCTTTACCAGGGCCATCGACCACAGGCGCAGAGTGGCGGCGGGAGTTTTGCGATGAATCTGACATTAGAGATCTCTCTTAGCATTGTTCACGATATCCGCATAGCTTGGCGATATAATCATAATCTCGCAAGATGATTAACTTATGGCACCATACAATTAGCCGCTGTGACCCTGCCGTAAAGGAATGATTAACTAAGGAACATCGTGCATGTCTGCAAACTCGCTGCTCTCACAAACGCCGTTAACACCGGGCTTTATGGTCGTGCACGCCAATCGCCTGGAAGACCTGCGCGGTTTGGCGGTGGAGTGGATGCGCCGACACCCGCTCTCACCGCTGGAGAACGAAACCATTCTGGTGCAGAGCAACGGCATTGGGCAGTGGTTGAAGCTAGCATTGGCGGAGGACCCGGCCCAGGGCGGTGCAGGTATAGCAGCGGCGCTGAATGTAACGCTGCCCGCGCGTTTTCTATGGCAGGCCTACCGCACGGTATTGACACAGCTGACCCACGACGACCAAGCCGTTCCTGAAACCTCGCCGTTTGATAAGTCGCGGCTGATATGGCGCTTATTGCGCCTACTGCCCAGCCTTGCCGAGCAGGAAGCCTTTGCGCCCCTTGCGCGCTTTTTAGAAGTCGATCGCGACCAGCGCAAGCACTACCAACTGGCCGAGCGGCTGGCGGATCTGTTCGATCAGTATCAGGTGTATCGCGCCGACTGGCTGGACGCCTGGGCCAAGGGTAACGACGTACTTATCACCGCCCGTGGCGAAGCCCGCCCGCTGGAAGCACACCAGTCATGGCAGCCCGCATTATGGCGCGCACTGCGCGACGATGTGGCAATGACGCAAGGCGACGCAGGCCTTAACAGCAGCCGTGCCCAGGTACACAGCCGCTTTCTGGAAGCCGCAGAACAGCTTGAAGGTCAGGACTGCCCGAACGGCTTGCCCCGGCGACTGATCATTTTCGGCATCTCATCGCTGCCGCAGCAGACGTTAGAAGCCCTGGCGGCGCTGTCGCGGTGCTGCCAGATCGTGCTCTGCGTGCACAACCCCTGCCAGTACTACTGGGCGGATATCATCGAGCACAAAGACCTGCTTCGCGCCAGCCGCTACCGCCAGCGGCGCAAGGCCGGCATGCCCGATGCCCTGGACGTCCTCGGTACCGGCGATGCCGATGACGCACTGCACCTGCACGCCCAGCCGCTGTTGGCCGCCTGGGGCAAACAAGGCCGCGACTACCTGCGCCTGCTCGACGAGCACGATGACGCGGGCAACTACCAAACGCTCTTCGAGCAGCAGGCGCTGCGTATCGACATGTTCGAGCCCTTCAGCGGCGAAGAGCGCAACTGCCTGCTGAGCCAGCTACAGGACGATATCCGCGAGCTACGCCCGGTAGCGGAAACCCAAACCCACTGGCCCGCGCTCGACCCGGCCAGCGACGACTCCATCGTGTTCCATATCGCCCACGGCCCCCAGCGGGAAGTGGAGATTCTTCACGACCAACTACTGGCGGCGTTCAGTGCCGACCCGGAGCTACGCCCGCGGGATATCATCGTCATGGTGCCGGATATCGACCGCTACGCGCCGCACATTGAAGCCGTGTTCGGTCAGTACCGCGCCGCTTTTGGTGGCTATCACGCGAATGCGAGAGCCGACGACCCACGCTACATTCCGTATACCCTTTCGGATCAAGCCAGCCGCCACCGCCTGCCGATGATGATCGCGCTGGAAAAACTGCTGCGCCTGCCGGAACTGCGCCTCTCGGTGAGCGATCTGCTCGACTTGCTGGAAGTCCCCGCGCTACGCACGCGCTTTGGCATCGATGAGCACGACCTCCCCACCCTCAGCCGTTGGATCGAGGGCGCGGGCATCCGCTGGGGGCTCAATGCGGAGCAGCGCACCCGGCTGGATCTCCCCGAAGGCCTGACCCAAAACACCTGGGCCTTTGGCCTGCGCCGCCTGCTGCTGGGGTACACCGTGGGCAATGCCGAGTCGTGGCAAGGCATCGAGCCATTTGACGACATTGGCGGACTGGAAGCCTCCCTGGCAGGCCCGCTGGCAAATCTGCTGGAGAAGCTGGAAAGTACCTGGGAAACCTTCTGCCAGCCAACCGATACCGCCACCTGGGTGGCCCGGCTGCGCGAACTGCTGGAAACCTACTTCCTGACCGACGACGCCCAAGAAAGCGTCATGCTCACCAAGCTGGAAACCGCGCTACAGCAGTTGCTGGACAGCACCGAAGAAGCCGCGCTTGTTGATACCCTGCCGCTCTCCATGGTGCGCGAGCACTGGCTGGGGCAAATCGACGAGCACAGTCTTTCCCAGCGCTTTCTGGCGGGTGCGGTCAACTTCGCCACCCTGATGCCGATGCGGGCCATTCCCTTCAAACACGTGTGCCTGCTGGGCATGAACGATGGCGAGTACCCGCGCTCACAGCCGCCGCTGGATTTTGACCTGATGGGCAGCGACTACCGCCCCGGCGACCGATCACGTCGCGAAGACGACCGCTATCTGTTTCTGGAAGCGTTGCTTTCCGCCCGCCAACAGCTCTATATCAGTTGGGTGGGCCGCAGCCAAATCGACAACAACCCCATGCCGCCCTCGGTACTGGTCGGTCAGTTGCGTGACCACCTGGAAGCGGGCTGGCACACGCAAAACGGCGAGCCGCTGCTGGAAGCGTTAACGACCGAGCACCCGCTGCAGCCATTCAGTCGCCGCTACTTTACCGAACCATCAAGCGACTCACCCGCCCAGGCACGGCTGTTTACGTATGCCCACGAGTGGCACGCCCTGCACACCTCTAACGGCGAAAGTACTCAAGGCGCAAAGCCACCAGCGCTAAAGGCAGACAGCGAACAGCAAAGCACGCTAACCCTTAATCAGTTGGGCAGCTTTCTACGCGACCCCGCCAAGGCCTTTTTCAACACCCGCCTGGGGGTCTATTTCGAGCAGGAAGAGCTTACCCAACTAGACGTCGAGCCCTTCACCCTGGACGGGCTACAGAACTGGCAGTTGCAGGATCAATTAATCGCCGCCCAACGCCACGCCGTGGATAACGGCCAGCCGCGCATGGAAGCGCTGCATGCGGCACTGGAACGCTTTAAAGGCCAGGGCGTGCTGGCCGTGGGCGCCTTTGGCGAGCGAATGCGTGAAGCGCTGGCGGAACCGATGGAAGCACTATTCGGCGCCTACGAAGAGGCACTCCAAGAGTGGCCCCAAGTAGTAGCCGCGCCACAGGCGGTGCATGTTGTTGTTGAACGAGCTGAACGAGCTGAAAGCGCTGAAGGACAGATAACGCTGGAGGACTGGCTGGGAGAACTGCGTCAGGATGAGGCGGGCAACCGCTGCCGCCTGTTACTGCTCAGCAGCAGCTTGGTCAGCCAGGGGCGTGGCCGTGGTCAGTACCGCTGGCAGCATCTGCTGCGGCCCTGGGTCGCGCACTTGGCGGGCAACAGTGAGCACCCGATGACCACCCAGCTACTTTCCAAAGCGGGCCATGTGCGCCTGGAACCATTAGAGGCCGAGAATGCCCGCTACCAGCTACAAAACCTGCTAAGCACTTGGTGCGGCGGCATGCAGGCGCCGCTGCCGCTGGCCCCACAGGCCGCTTTCGCCTGGTTGGCAAAGCTGGGCACGCCGGAATCCGAACCGGATAGCGATGCCTACGCCGCCGCCGAAACCGCCTATGAAGGGGGGCGCTTCCAGACCGGCGAAGTTGCCCAAAGCGCCTACCTTACCCACCAATGGCCGAGCTTCGAACGGCTATTCAGCGAACAGGCGCTGGGCCACCGTTTCTCCACCCTGACCGAAGCGCTCTACGCGCCGCTGCATCGTGCCGTGAAAGGCTGAAAAATCTAATGACTCTTCCAGCCCAGGGTTAACACCCGCTTCGCCAGCGAGATCATCTCCGGGTCGCCGGTGTGCTTGTCCGGCACATCGGAAAGCTTGATCACCGGCAGCCACTGCTGCCCTTCCGGACGCGCCTCGACCATCTTGATCACCATGTTCATCGGCTCGACGCCCACATCGTTAGTGAAGTTGGTGCCGATGCCGAACGCCATGCCAATCCGGTCTTTGCAAAACGCGTGAATATGCTCGACCTTCTCCGGCGTCAGCGCATCGGAAAAGATAATCGTCTTGCTTAACGGATTGATGCCCAGGCGCTCGTAGTGGGCGATGGTCTGGGAGGCAAAATCAATCGGGTCGCCACTATCATGGCGCACGCCATCGAACAGCTTGGCGAACTTCTTATCGAAGCTATCGAAGAAGGCCCGCGAGGTAAACGTATCGGTCAGGGCAATGCCCAGATCACCACGATACACATCCACCCAATGCTCTAGGGCAAGGCTGTTGGCCATCTTGAAACCGAAGCGGGCGCCGTGGAACATGAACCACTCATGGGCGTGGGTGCCGATCGGCTTAACCCCATGGCGCATGGCCAGCAGCACATTGCTGGTGCCGCTGAACGCCTCGCCGCCATGGTGGCAAAGTGCGCCCACCACCCGGTCATGAACATCGAACGAAAAGCGCCGACGGGTACCGAACTCGGCAATCTTCAACCCAAGACGGCGGTAGAGTTCGATCTTCTCCTGGGCGCGCTGTTCGATCATCGCATCGGCCTCATGGGTGACCGACACACCACGCAGCCGATACCAAAGCTCGCTGATCAGCGCCATCAACGGCACTTCCCACAGAATGGTGCGGTACCACGGCCCTTCGATAATCACCGAGAGGTCACTGCCCTGCTGCTCGATGATCACCTCGGCGGGATCGTAATGAAACCCGGCCAGAAAATCGAGATAAGTAGGGTCGAGATAGGGGCACGTCGTTTCGAGATAGCGCTTTTCCTCATCACTCAGGCGCAGCGTCGCCATCTGATCCACTTCGCGGCGCAGCGCAGCACCGAAGCCATCAGGAAACTCGTGCTCGCCACGATTGATAAACGCGTAGCGCGCCTGGGCATAGGGAAAGCGTTTGATCACGGCGTTCTGCATCGTGATCTTGTAAAAGTCATTATCCAGCAGCGATGTCAGCATGAGATCCCATCGTTAGAGTGAACCGAAGCCGCCGGTAGCGTAAACTCATTGCACCAAGAGTGGCTCGGCGACAAGATTATCAGGTGGCGGGGCTCTCATACAGTCTAGGCCCCATGTTGGGCCGATTTGCTTTCTGCTGCCAGCGACCGGAGATCAGTGATGAGCCAGCCTGAACCACTCAATCCACTAAGCCTCCCGCTCCACGGCAGCCGTTTAATAGAGGCAAGCGCTGGCACCGGCAAAACCTTCACCATCGCGCTGCTCTATGTGCGTTTGGTACTCGGCGGCCACAGCGTTGACGACGACACCGCGTTTATCCGCCCGCTCACGCCGCCGGAAATTCTGGTCGTTACCTTCACCAACGCTGCCACCCAAGAGCTACGCGAACGCATCCGCAACCGGCTGGTAGAAGCCGCAGAAGTGTTTCGTGAGGCTCCAGATGCTAAGGAAGCAGGTCACGAAGAGGGTCTTTTTCCAGGGATGGAAAAAGTAGCGCCCAAGGACGGGTTCACAGCGCCCTCGCAGTTGCCTGCTTCCGTGCCACCTGCTCATGATCCCCTGCTGCTCCAACTCCGCGACCAATATGACCCCGCCACCTGGCCCGCCTGCTCGCGGCGCCTGGCGCTGGCCGCCGAATGGATGGACGAAGCCGCGGTTTCCACCATCCACAGCTGGTGTTACCGCATGCTGCGCGAACACGCCTTCGACAGCGGCAGCCTGTTCTCCCTCAACCTGGAAAACGACCAGCGCGAACTGGAACAGGAAGTGGTGCGCGACTACTGGCGCAGCTTCTACTACCCGCTGGACAGCGACGCCCTCGGCATAGTCACCCGTTACTGGAAATCACCGGACGACCTGCACGCCCCGCTGCAACGGCTACTGCCAGAAAGCGAAGCGCTAGGCGACGCAAAGCCCAAGCCCAGCGAGACCCTGGCCGCCACCCAGGCCGAACGCGCCGCCCAGCTCAGCGAACTCAAAGCCCCCTGGGCCGCCTGGTTGGATGATCTGATACCCGCCCTGGAAGACGCCGCCACGCGCAAAGCCTTCAAGGGCCAGAGCTTCAACGCCAAAAGCCGCGCCAACTGGCTAGGCGCATTGCGCGAGTGGTGCGACACGGATACCGACCGCCCCGCGCTCACCGACGCCGCCTGGAAACGCATGACGCCCGACGGCATGGCCGATATCTGGAAAGAGGGCGCACCGCCCTGCCCGCAAGCCTGGGAAGCGCTGGCGCAGCTACCGGCGGCACTGAATGCTCTGCCCGAGCCGCGCAACGACCTGCTGATTCACGCCGTACAGTGGTGCCGCGCCCGATTGGAACGCGAACAGGAACGCCGCGCCGAGATGGGCCCCAACGACCTGCTCACCCACCTGGATCGCGCCCTGAAAGGGCCCAACAAAGAGGCCCTGGCCGCGCAGATCCAGCGCCAGTTCCCCGTGGCACTGATCGACGAGTTCCAAGATACCGACCCGATCCAGTACCGCATCTTCAACGCCGTGTATGACGTCGCAACGCCCCGCCGTGACAGCGCCATCCTGCTGATTGGCGACCCCAAGCAGGCGATCTACGCCTTTCGCGGCGCGGATATCTTCACCTACCTGCAGGCCCGCCACGACACCGATGGCCGCCACGTCACGCTGGGTACCAACTTCCGCTCCAGCCGCGCCATGGTAGCGGCGGTCAACCACTGCTTCAGCTACGCCGACCAACACGATGCCGGCGCTTTCCTGTTCCGTGCCGATGGCGGCGAAAACCCGCTGCCGTTCAACCCCGTCAACGCCAAAGGCACCAAGGAAACGCTGGTAATCAACGGCCAACCGCTACCCGCAATGACCCTGTGGCCACTGGAAAGCGACGAGCCGCTCTCCAAAACTGCCTACCAAGCGGAGATGGCCGAGCGCTGCGCCTCACATATGGCCATGCTTTTAGAAGCAGGCCGCCAACAGCAAGCGGGCTTTGCGAAGGGCTATGCGAAAGCCGCCGATGACAGCGACGATAACGGAGAGCAATCACTCACTCCGCTGGCCCCCTCAGACATGGCCGTGCTGGTCAACGGCCTGCAGGAAGCGCGAGCGATTCGTCTGGCACTGGCCAGTCGGGGCATCAAGAGCGTTTACCTTTCCGATCACGATAAGGTGTTCAGTTCCCCCATCGCCCCGCAGCTAGCCATTTGGCTGCGCGCCTGCGCCGAGCCCCAAGCCAACTCCCGCCAGGCGGAAGCCAAGCTGCGCGCCGCCCTGGCAACGCCGGTGCTGGGGCTGAGCCTTGAAGCACTCGACCACCTCAACCAGAGCGAGCTGGCCTGGGAGCAACGGGTCGAGCAGTTCAGCGACTACCACCGCCTGTGGCAGCGCCAAGGCGTACTGCCATTGGTGCGCCGTTTGATGGTCGATTTTGATATCGCCGCGCGGCTACTGGGCGAGTTCGCCGAGGGTGAGCGTTTGCTAACCGACCTTCTCCACCTGGGTGAAATGCTGCAGCACGCCAGCCAGGAACTGGACGGCGAACACGCGCTGATTCGCTTTCTAGCCGAAGCCATTGCCGACCCGGATAGCCACGGCGACAGCCACAAGCTGCGCCTGGAGAGCGACGCCGATTTGGTCAAGGTAGTGACCATTCACAAATCCAAGGGGCTGGAGTACCCGCTGGTGTTCCTGCCGTTTATCGCCAACCACCGCCCGGTGAGCGACACCGACCTACCGCTGCGCTGGCACGACAACGAAGGCACGCTGCAACTCAGCCTAAGCGCCGATGAAGCAACGCTGGCCACCGCCGACCGCGAACGGCTGGGGGAAGACCTGCGCAAACTTTACGTCGCGCTCACCCGCGCCCGCCACGCCACCTGGCTGGGGCTTGCACCACTAAAAGGCAGCGAGAACAGCGCCATCGGCCACCTGATCAACGGCGGCAAAGCCATCGCCCCCAGCGCCTTTACCCATGCGTTAGGCGAACTGGTGGAAGGCAGCGATATCGATTTAAGCACCGCCCCGGAACCCACCGCGCTGCGTTTCACCCCGGCACCGGAACAGCAGGCACTGGGCCACGCCCGCACCCCGCTGCGCCCCGCTCGGGAACAGTGGTGGATCGCCAGCTACTCGGCGCTGCGTACTTCTGGGGCCGTCTCTGGATCTAGCACCACCCCGCTGACAACGCCCGAGCCCGAACCCACCACGCCCCAGGAAGCCACCACCCTGGAAGTGCTGGACGAGCCCCACGACAACGCCATCAACACCGAAGCGTTTCACCTGCACCGTTTTCCGCGTGGCCCAGGCCCCGGCACCTTTCTACACGGGCTTTTAGAGTGGGCGGGCCAGCTAGGTTTTAACAGCGCCCTGAAAGACCCCGCCGCCCGGGAAGATATGCTGCGACGGCGCGTACAGCTGCGCGGCTGGCAGGCGTGGCACGACACCCTGGCGGGCTGGTTTGAAGAACTGCTCGCCACGCCGCTCCCCCTGCCACAGCCAAGAGAAGGCAGCCAGGTAGCCCTATGCGAACTCGAAAGCTATCAGGTAGAGCTGGAGTTCTGGTTTGCCGCCCATCAGGTTGGAACGCGCAAGCTGGACGAACTGGTAAGTGACCACTTACTGCCTGGGGTATCGCGCCCCGCGCTGGACGCCGACACCCTCAACGGCATGCTCAAGGGCTTTATCGATCTCGCCTTTGAGCATGAAGGCCGCTTCTATGTGCTCGACTGGAAATCCAACTACCTGGGCAGTGACGACAGCGCCTACACCACTGACGCCCTGCGCGATGCCATGCTTGAAAAACGCTACGACTTGCAAGCGGCGCTATATATGCTCGCCCTCCACCGGCTACTGAAAGCGCGCCTGCCCGACTACGACCCGCACCAACACCTGGGCGGCTCAATGACAGTATTTCTACGCGGCAGCCGCACCACCGCCCGCGGCGTACACGCCGTGCCAGCGCCAGTCGCGCTGATCGAGGCGCTGGATGCGCTCTTTAGAGGCACGGCAGCAGATGCAGTATCAGAAACAGGCCTAGAGGCGGTGGTATGAGTAATAGAGACACACAATCTATGAACCTAGACCTGTTCGCCGATGACGCGCCGCCCGATTCAACCGCACCGGTAACACCACCGACAGAATCAGTCGCCCAGCCGCACCCCGCGCTAAGCGACACCGCCGCGCTATTCCTACTGTGTGAGCGCTGGGTTTCCCGTGGCTGGCTGCGGGATCTGGATCTGGCCCTGGTGCGTTTCCTCGACCGCGAAACCCAAAACGCCCCGCCGCTGCTACTGCTGGGCGCGGCACTGGCCAGCCACCAGCTTGGCCGTGGCCATGTCTGCCTGGACATAGCCGCGACGCTGGAAGCCCCGGATTTTGCGCTTTCGCTGCCGCCGGAAGGCGACGACCTGAACGACCCGCCACCGCTGCCCAGCCATGTGCTGGCCACGCTAACGCTGAGTGAGTGGCAAGCCGCGCTCAACCACCCCACGCTGATCAGCGACGGCCCCGGCAATACGCCGCTGGTGGTAAGCCACAGCGGCAACACCAGCAAACTCTACCTGCGCCGCTACTGGCAGTTCGAGCAAACCCTGCACCAAGAAATCGCCAACCGAGTTAGCGCCGGTAATGAAGCGGATAGCCCACTACTCAAAAGCGCACTAAATACGCTATTCCCCGCCAGCGACAGCCTGGATTGGCAAAAAAACGCCTGCGCCCTTGCTGCCCGCAGCCCGTTCGCGATAATCACCGGCGGCCCCGGCACCGGCAAAACCACCACCGTGGTGCGCCTGCTGGCCCTGTTACAAACCCTGCAACTGGCCCAGCCCAACGCCCACCCGCTGCGCATTCGACTGGCTGCCCCTACCGGCAAAGCCGCCGCACGGCTGAATGAATCCATCGCCGGGCAGGTGAAGGATCTACCCGTTAGCGGGTTGGAATCGCTATTAGATGAGCACTCAGCCGCTTCCTCATCGAACGCCATAGACATTCCGACGGAAGTGACCACGATCCACAGGCTACTGGGCGCCCGCGCCGACACCCGCCACTTCCGCCACAACGCCGCCAACCCGCTGGCGCTGGATGTGCTGGTGGTGGATGAAGCCTCGATGGTGGATATCGAAATGATGACAGCGCTGCTCAGCGCCCTGCCCGCCAGCGCCAAGCTGGTGCTGTTGGGGGATAAAGATCAGTTGGCATCCGTGGAAGCAGGCGCCGTGCTGGGCGACCTATGCCGCCGAGCGGACGCCGCCCACTACACACCCGCCACGGCGCAATGGCTGGCCGAACTCACCGACCACCCGCTGCCGGATGAATTAATCGACCCATACGGCCAACCTCTGGACCAAGCCATTACCATGCTGCGGGTAAGCCACCGCTTTACTGAAACAAGCGGCATCGGCCAGCTCGCCCAGGCGATTAACCAGCCGCTAAGTGAGGCAATGCGGGAACGGGATAAACACCAAGCGGTGCATGGCGTACTGAATAACGGCTACGCCGACCTTCACCACTTAGTGTTGAAACCAGACGCGCAAAACGAAGACAGCGCCCTGGAGCGCCTAGTGATCACCGGCAGCCCGCAACGTTTTCCCAACGCAGGCGAAGGCCGCACCAATTTCAAGGGCGAGCCAATTGCACCGCCCACCGGCTACCAGTACTACCTGAATACGCTGGCGAGCGAACGGCCTGATACATCGCTAGCATTTGAAGAGAACAGTGAAGCTTACGATGCCTGGGCTAAGGAAGTACTTAAGGCCTACAGCCGCTTTCAGCTGCTGTGTGCGCTACGCAAAGGCCCCTGGGGGATAGAAGTATTAAACCTGCGCATCGCCAAAACATTGCGCCGCGAAAAGCTGCTGTTCGGCAACGACCACACGCTGGAAAAAGGTTGGTTTGAAGGCCGCCCCGTGTTGGTCACCCAAAACGACTACGGCCTAAAACTGATGAACGGCGATATCGGCATCACAATGGCGGTGCCAGATCCCCGCACCCCTGGTAGGTCGCTACTAAGAGTCGCCTTTCCAACTAGCGACTCAGAAAACCCAATCCACTGGGTGCTGCCTTCCCGCCTGCACGCGGTGGAAACCGTGTTCGCGATGACGGTACACAAATCCCAAGGCTCGGAGTTTCAGCACACCGCCCTACTGCTACCGCAAACGCCCAACCCAATTCTCACCCGAGAGCTGGTCTACACCGGCATCAC
Organism: Vreelandella sp. ssv; assembly: GCF_059448525.1. NCBI lineage: Bacteria > Pseudomonadati > Pseudomonadota > Gammaproteobacteria > Oceanospirillales > Halomonadaceae > Vreelandella > Vreelandella sp. ssv. The sequence goes on from NZ_CM182545.1 coordinate 2,805,609, forward strand.
CCGCGCCCGTGATTGGCTCACGCTGATTGAAGCCAAGCGCGGGATCTTGAATGATGCGATAACTAGGGAGGTTATTAGGGTTAGTGGGGTTGGGTGTTAATTAAAATCCACCTCAACCTCACAAGTTCTATTGCTATAGGTTTTAGCATCTTGTTGGAGCTAGACTGGAAGCCCAACTCTGGATAACTTCTAGTTGATCGTTCTATGCTAACTCCGCTACTAACCGCTACCGATCATCGCGAAGAACATATGGATGTATTAGGGTTTTTAGTGGCATGGACTTGAGGAGACGCTTTAGTCTCATCGGCCTGAGAGCTTGCTTCCTCCTTTATCACAGACCACCCACCAGAAATGCGGACGGCCGCGTTCACAGCTCGTACTGAATCTAAACAAAACCAAGCCAGCATTAAGCTTGCTATCACCGCAACGCCCCCAATTATAGCAACGTCTTCAGCAATGTCAGTAGACATAGCAGCCGCTGTGAAAAGAAGGGACATGATAAGCATGAGCGCAGACACTATGAAGAAAACCACTGACAATTTGTCTTGCCACCATAGTTTAAGGTAGCTTCGAGACAAAATAGGATGAGACATTGATTCTTTAAAACTAATATATCTTCGTCCATATTTGTAGTCAGTAATACTAGACAGCGGACTTGTATCATTGAGGAAATATGTGATCTCAGAAAATGTCATACGGATATTAAAAAGCTCTCTGAAGGCCAGCTCAACGCGTAGCGGATGAGATTTGACTCCTTCGTTACTAAGAACCTCGAAAACTCCCTCCAACTTATCTTTACGCGAAGATCTCCTTAATGAAACAGCTTCTTTCAATAGCTTCCAAAAAACTGGCGTAACTACGATAAAAAGAACAAATGCAAGAGCGATACTATCCGCAACACCTGCTTCCCTTAAAGCGTTTAGATACTTGTCCAAGAACACCTCCAGCCAAAATGAAACTCTTCATAACGAAAAGCTTATATTTAAAATTAAAAAATAGGTCTTGTTGTGCTGAGCACTTTACGAAGAAGAGTATGTTGAGTCGATTAGCATCAACATAAAATGATAAGCTACTCACTCAGCTTCTAGAATCGATCGCGGATTTTAGAAGGTTGCCCACCTTTGCACCAATCTACTTTGCCTTTTCTAATCCAAAAGTGGCAGCCACAGTTGTTTCGTTGATGGACTGAAGGCACGACGGTGGGTCTACGCCACCAGTCCAAAGTAACTTTCCAATGTGGTCGCAGGTGAGGATTGAGCGAAAGGTCAATTCGCTCTCCGCAACCTCCAGGGCATCGAAATGTGGCCCATTTAGATATACCGCTGTCACAGACTAAAACAAAGCTTTCAGCTGCACGCTGTTCACGCGGGGGCAACCTTGTCCGTACCTCCGCGGTGAAGTCAGCCTTAAATAACCCGAGCCTTCTCGCAGTATTTATAATCCACGCTTTCATAACTAGATCACCATATTTAGGCAGGGTTCGACATCTGCCCGACCAAGAGTATTGAGATCATGGCAAGCAGGACAGCCAGGTATTGAGGTCACACCAGGAAACCGATCGTCACTGGCATGAAAGCGCCGGATACGCGTCGCATGCATGCCCGACTGCCCATGAAAGCCGGTAAGCGCAGCGAGGAGTTCACTTATAGCCATGCATCCGGCCTCTGTCGTAAATGCAGCTACCGCTGGGGCTGGGTCTCCCTCACCAAGTACATAGGCCTCCTGTTTTAAGGCTTCATACCCTACCGGATCACGGCGTTTAAGTGCTTCCTCATGAGCACGCCGCGGATCAATATGTCGGCCACATAGCAGGCACGGATGGCCGTCGACTAAGGTTGAGACACGAGCAAAGAGATCAAAACCGCTGTCCGACCGTCGCTGCATGGCAAGGCCGACATCAATAACAGGGATGCCATAGAATCGGCTGAACCTATTCAGGATCAGTCTGCCAGCGTGATCATCTGTGCAAGAGAACACGACATCACAAGCTTTTAGGGCGTCCACTGTGCCAGGATCCCCAACAAATGCGTCGATCGTGACAAGTTTCATTCCAATGTCAGTTTCTTGAACCATACGTTGATGAATTTCCGCCTTGGACGTTTGATCTTCGACATCCTTGCGACGGCTGCCGTGAAGCCGATTAAGATTGGAAAGCTCCGCCTTATCTCTTTCGAACAATATCGCCTGCTGGACTCCATGACGCATCAGCAGCGGAAGCACCGCACTGCCCGTGCCACCACCACCGACTACACCTACCCGAAGATTTGAAAGAGTGCGATTTGCAGTATCCCCGAATAGCCGCTGCTGCCGATCAAGAAAATCAGGAGGTGCGATGTTGACTTTGGGTGAGGTCAAGGCAATGCGTGGTCCAGCATGAAGAAAACGGTCAATCGGCTCAACTTGATCGCGCGTGATCCATATCCGTGCAGCCATTACACCATCGCTATTGATTACGATGCTGATCAGGCCCTGCGTACCCTTCAATTCTGCCGTACGGGCAAGCTCAGCTTCATTGCGATCATCCTGTTCCGAAAACTCAGCAATCCCACCTGGATGTGTGTGAACGATTGCCGGAATCCATCCTTCACGCGCGGCCTCTCCAAACAGAAGCATCAAGCTATCTGTCGTCCAGGTGATGTGAACCGGCGAAGTGTCGACCACCTCGCTCCGGGCGATATGCTGAAAGGAGTGGCTGACAAACCGGCGACGTCGAACTCCAGACCACGGATCCTTTTCAATATCGGCGACACCAAATAACAGTGTTGCCGCGGCCTCATGGCCGCTTGAACTTTCAAGCAGCGACCTGATCTGCATTTCGTGTGAAGCCTGAAGAACAAGATCAAAGTTAATCATCATGGACGAGCCTCTTCGAGAGCCACACGAACCCTGGCCACCATCGTTTGCAGGCCATCCACTCCAGGACGCCAGGCCGAGCAATGACGCGACCACCGCTGCCAGACTCGATCAGCAAAATTGTGGTCCACATTCGCTGCACGAGCTTCCTGTCCGCTGGCAGATAACTTGATTCGCGGTGATGTGTAAAACATGTCGGGCGGAGTGTCCGGATATCCGGGGGGCAAGATGATCAGGACATCAGTCATATCATGGTCGTACTTGCCTTCCGGTAATGAGTAAGCTGTGAGAATGACCCCGATCATGCCACCACTCTTAACGACGTCGAAACTAAGGGCTCGGCTTTCAAGAAAGGCACGATCCCCAGATGGGATTAACTCCCTGCCCTCTGTAGTCTGGTCAATGATCGAGATGAAACGTTCGACACCAGGTTTTCCGAGATCGATGAGATCGCTATCATTGATTTTCTGGTCATGACCGCCCGGAACATCCAGCCAAAGCGCATAGTTAGGCGCAAGAGCAGCAAGTTTTTTGACAACGAAGCCGGAAATGAAACTCTTCGGCCATTCGAGATCCTTGTCATCAATCTTGAATAGAAACTTGCGGTCGGTTTGGGCGACCAGTACTCGTTCAGCGCCACGACCACGCAGATCATAGGATTCATCGAGGCGAATATCCTCGAAATCACCACTGGGGAGAATTGCCGTCGCTGTATATTCGTGAACGGGAGCACCACCTGCCGCTTCGATGAACTGGCGACCCAGAGGCATAGGGTCATCAAAAATATGTTTTTTGAAGTCCAATGTTTCATCCGCGATTAATACCCGAAAATGGGCACCAGGCTTGAGCGGGCGTCCATCACGAACGGCGTCAAAGAGATCATCTACATTCTGGTCTTGAGGATTATCAGTCATAAGGCACTTCCTTCTGTAGTTGCGGGGCACTGTGCCCCGCTTTCAGAAGGTTAATCGCAGCATTTCCACAAGACCGGTAAATCAGTTGAGATTTTTTTTGATGAGCGGCCCATCTGGTGGATCGCCACAAACGAAGAAGTGCGGACAACGGGGGCAAGTTCGATTGGGGTTGGGTGGGAAATCGCCAGATAGAATTTTACCGACAGCGTCAACGATCTTGTCTTGGCGATTTTTTAGCTTCCTCTGGCTCAGTGAAATAGGAGCGGCTACCTCATCCGTCAGGAAAACAAACTCTACTTCTGCACCCCGACCAGCCGCTAACTGGTATGCTGCAGCATCGAGTGACTCGGTAGAGTTGGAAGTCTTACGACCGGTCCAGATGCGACGGAATACAAGCCGACCGTCGCTCCTCTCGACATAATCATCAGGCTTAACCACTATCTTAGCCGCACCTATGTCGATTTCGAGGTTGCACGGAGCTAGTGGTTTGTCGCCTTTTCGGAGGGTAATCAAAAAGTCGAACAGCCTGCGTCCAGCGACTTCATAGTCTTCTGCATTTGGGTTCTCAGCCGGGCCACGTGCCTGCCAGTGCTCATCAAAGTCGGGAATTTCATTCGAAGGGTCGTTTAAAAGAGCATCAATTGCACCTTGAACAGCGGCATGCATTTGCATAAAAGCACTTTCCGTACGACGCCCACCTAATTTGAGGACGTGCGTGAACAAGAAGCGGCGCGGGCATTTGTCGAAGAGCGCGAGTTGTGCAGGCGTCAAGGTAACCGTTTCCTCAAACCGGACATCTACGCAGCTTGACAAAAGCGGTGGCACCTCGGTTGCAGCCAGCGGCGCTTCGATGCTCACCGTATCACCGAGACGGTCAATAAACGGTGACGACCTCTGGGATTTGGCGCCTCCCTGTGATTGCGCGCCTCGCTGTTTCGAAGGCGCGTAGAGAAAGAGGCGGTCTTCTGCACGGGACAAAGCGACGAAGAAGAGACACTCCTGTTCTTCATCATGCCCAGGCTTAAGTGCATCGAGGCCCCGAATACCTTCCCCATCAATTAATCCATTTGGGGGCGACAAGGCCCGAATTTGATTGGCAGATTGAGGCAATGAACCGGCAGACAGTGAGGGCATATGCACCGCCTTGAACTCAAGCCCTTTGCTTTTATGAATCGTCAAAAGGCGGACAGCATCAAGGGATTGAGCGGCCACGGGAAGATCCCTCAAGTCTCTCTCGTCCGACAAAATGACGAGTCGACGAATATGATCCAGCAGGTCACCAACTGGGTAACCATGCCGCTCAATATACGTCGATCTTAGAAAATTTTGCAGTTGCCACAGTGCGATCGCAGGCAAAGGCTCATTTTCGGTCAGGCCATGTGCATATCGGGCAGCAAGTCGTGTACGATCAAGGTAAAGCGAAGCGAAAGCCCTCCACGGCGTTGCCTCGGGCTTAAGTCCATGAAATGCCTTTGCAAGAGCTGTAAACCCGCTTGCACCTTCAGACGAATTTGCGCCACCTGTAGGAAGTAAGTCGCGCCAGGCGAGCGGCTCCAACGGAGAGGCATTAGCCAAGGCCTTTGCAGCGGCCACAACGTCGGCCAACGGCACTGAAAATTCAGGAATTGTCGCAACCTTTACGAGTGCTATCGCACGCGAGTCGACGAGAAGAGAAAGTAACGAGAGTGCCTCTTTGGTTTCTGGCCGGTCGAAAAGGGGGCCCAGAAATAGGACGGGTACATCTTGCGCTTCAAGGCTGGCGGCCACCTCTGCCAACCGTTCATTGGACTTACAGAGGACAGCCTGATTCATGTAGGTGATCCCGCTATCCTTACAGGCGTTGATCCGAGTAGCAAGCTCATTCAGTTCGTCGTCTTTCGTACCTACGCGCACAAAAACGGGCTTTTGGCCGGATAGGCCTCGGTATGCTTCCGACTGAAACCCAGCTTCGGCAGCTTTCATATTTGCACATGCGAATCCTGCGTAAGCATCGCAAATCTCTTGGACAGAACGATAGTTAACCGTTAACCCCATTGCCTGACCACCAGGAAAGTCGTCGGTCTCAAATCGCACCATATTGGTTGATGAGGCACCACGAAAACGATAAATTGACTGTTTGGCATCTCCCACAACCCACAGGCCTTGCCCGTCAGGCTTCAACGCCTTTAATAACCGGACACTTGCGCGATTGACATCTTGGTACTCATCTACAAGGACATGAGAGTAACGTGAGCATAGCTGCCCACACACGCCTGGATCCTTCTCGATAAGACTAACGGTACGGGCTACCAGATCGCCGAAATCGACCGCTCCATGTTGGGCTTTAAGCGCCTCATATGCCTCATACACTTGGGCAATTTCCAAACACTTCTCGCCATGAATGCGTTCTTCATCGTTTAGAGCCGAGTCGTATGTCAATTGAGCAAGTATTTTATAATCTTGGTGGTCTACCACTTCGTCTTTGGCACGGGAAATTGCAGCTAGCAGGTTCCTAAGAACATCTGTCGGATCACGTAACTCTTTATAGTGTTGGAGATTCAGCCCAACAAACTCATTCTCGACCAAGGCGACAGCTTCTGCTGTATCAAGTAGCCGCGGTTCAGCTGGCAGTGACGCTCGCTCATGAAAACGCCGAAGTATGTCCAGTCCGAATGAGTGAAAGGTGCCGATAGTCAGCTCACCTGCCGCCTCTGGCCATGCAGACATCGCCCGGTCGGTCATTTCACCAGCAGCTTTATTTGAAAATGTCAGGACAAGAATGGAAGATGGATCGACCGCAGAATCCCTAAGCTCCGCCAACCGACCGATGAGCGTCTGAGTTTTCCCAGTGCCGGGTCCTGCTCGCAGAAGCAACGGCCCACCACGGTGGCGTGCAGCACAGTTTTGTGCGTCGTTTAATGGCTTCGGCGGATCGTTTTCTGACACTTTCGATTCTGCAACTGTAGGAAGCCAGATTGCATCAAATATCTGAACCGCGACCAGATCATAAGGCGCCCGAAGTTTTTCCACTATTGCCTGAGCGGAAAGTCCTTCTTCGAGATACCAGCGGCGAGCAAGCGCTCGTGGAAACAAAAACTCGCGCGCAAAGAGATCCATTTGCACTTCCTGTCGAGCTTTCCGACTGTAATCAACGGCTCGTTCGGCACCGGATACACCGCCGTCCGATGGACGGGTAGGATCAATCTCTGAGCTCGCCGTGATTCCAACGTGCCCACCGAGCTCGGCGTGTCCAATCTCATGGGCAACGAAAAATGCATCCAGAAATTCATCGCCCGTAAGTTCGTGTCGAATGGTTCCGGCAGGGTCATAAAGTGCTCGGCCACCATTGAGCATGGCGTGTCCTGGCGGATACCCTCGAACCTCAATATCCCGTCTAGCGGCTTCCGCCAAGACGAATGTATACGACTCCGCTGGATCATATCCGGTGCAGACGAGGTCATCATGCAGCGCGGCTGCACGTTGTCGGGCGAATTCAACTACGTCCATCTACTTCGCAGAGCCGACACAGTGCGCGCTCTTCCTGATCACTCAAACCGAGACTATCAAGGAACTCGTTGTACTCAAGAACAGCTCCTTCATCTGGCTTTCCATCGGCCTTGAAAGCAAAACCTGTGTTCTTCCGAGGCTGACTCCGCAAGAAGTTAACCAAAGAGTGAACCGCAACACCCAGTTCGCGGGCTAAACCTGTTACAACTGGCTCCGGAATAGAGCCAAGCCGAACTTTGCGGTCCCGAAAACCAGCAAAAAAGTCTCTAGGCAACCCAACTTTCCGAGCCAAAGATCGAAGTTCATCGCCAGCCAGTGCTGCTTCAACCCCAGTACGGCCAGGTGCCGTTGCGGAAACTAAGTGCCTTGTTTCCAGCTGCGCGCCTTCTATATCACTCCGCGCATCCGTCAATACCAACTCATGGTAAAGGTCTGTCAATTCCAATGCCAAGCTGGGGTATCTGTCGATATAGCTCTTAAGAACCGTATGGTTCAGCGGTTCTTCCATTGTAAGCTCATCGAGTATGTCTTCCATATTAATGTCACTAGTCATCTTGCACCTCAATGCAGAGGCGTTCGCGGATTTTTTGATAAGCACGCTTACGCACTGCCCGGACTGTCTTTGGTGTACGCCCAAGTAGCTTTGCAATCGTTTGTACTTCTGGATCTTCACTTTGGTCAGGATAGCCCGCTTCTTCCATATCGATCAGCCTCCTTTCATCCTTTGGGAGAGAGCCAATCGCAGCACGCAGCTGAAACCGGTAAGTTGCTTCTTCTGCTGGCGCCATACCTGCTGGCCGATATCCGCATATGCTCTCTTCTACTTCAGTAGCTACATCACCACTTTCGTCATACTCGAGCGGCGTCAGTGGGTTTTCTTTGGCAAAAACACTTCGAAAGGCACTATCGCGAAGCTTTGCAACGGCGCGATCAAAGACGACTTCATAAATGTCCAGCTTTTCTTCGTAGTTTGACCGATCGCTGAGAATTAGCCTAACTACACGCTCAAGGACATGTTCCTGAAGATCGGCATAAGTACCGACTTCAGCATTAATAGAACCCGCTCGAAATTCCTTCTTCGGACAAGCACGACGAATGCGCTGTTCTAGCAGTGAATAGAGAGCGTTGAATTGTGCGTCAGATTTTTGGTCTCGCGTTTGCCGAATCCAATGAACTAGAACTTCCGAAGGTATGTAATCTGGCGAACGTCGATCAGGTATGCGCGCACGTTCTGCAAACACTTCGAATGGAACGCTTGTAAGTTCGACCAGCATGGTTTCTATCGGCTGGAAACGGCAGTATAGCTGACCATCCAGCTTAACTTTGCGCAAGGGCGGTACTTTGATTGTATCATTCACTTAATCGACATCCATATTCAAGTTGGAATCTAACAGAACTCCTAAGCGGATATTTTTATTAATATTTCTCTCTTATCAAATTCATTAAGCGCACTCAGCGTAGTTGACTTAAGACTATAGTTATGACTGTATTTGGGTTCTGGATTTAGTCGATACTTTAAGGACAATGCACGTCCGCTTTGGGTCGAAAAGCGTCATTCGCGAATTTCTTCATAAAAAGCCACCCTACCCGCGATAGCTTCCATCCCTTCACTCGGCTCCTCATAGCTCCAAGCAATATCCCGACTTTCACCCAGCGAAAAATACACCGTATGCCCTTTAAAGGGGCAATAAGTTGTGGTTTCTGAAACGGTGAGTAAATCCATCCGCACGTCTCCACGTGGAAAGTAGTGGCGTGGCGGGTAGCCATATTCGCGGAGTTCAAGAGTATTGGTGGAGTCGGCTATCAGAATGCCATCAGCCTGAACGTGCATGCGCTGCTTGCTTGGGTGAAGCGTTATGCGGGCATTCTGCATCGTATTGTCCCTGCGGCGTTTTTCGCTCTAATACTTCGAGACTAGCAGTTAATTTAGGTTAAGCCTACTTTGAATACTTAGTTTTTAGTCGATAGTGGATACTTCGTGACCTAGGCCAGTCATCGCTTCAACGCGACCGCTTAATTCACCGTTATGAATGTGGCACAGCACTAAGCTGGGCTGGGTGCCGTCAGCTTTAACGGTTAGCTCCCGGCTGCGTTCCAGCTACCGCTGTTGCCGCAGGTTTGCCAGCCGCCCGTGCTGGAAACGTGGTTGGCGAGCAGTACCGGCAGTTGGTGGCGCTTTGCGATAGTGGCAAGCAGCTCAGCATTGTTGGCGTAACCGCCTGGAGAGATCAGCGCACTGGCTAGGTAAACGTCCGCTTGTTGGGCGGCGGAGTGGCTGGGGTGGGTGCTAACCTGAAGGCTGCCTATGTTAATCAAAAGTGCCCGCCCGCCTACTCCTCCGGTGGGGAAAGGGGGACATCAGTCAAGGTACGCGGCCGGTACTCACACGTTGTATCGGCCCAGCGTTTCCAGACACTGTCATCCACTGAAATGTTGACCGCACACTGCCCTTGCATCACTTCCGAATATTGTCGGTAAAAACGGCCGTCAGTTGTCTTTCCAAGGCGTTTGTATCTGGCGTAGAGCCCCTTCAGAAAATCAGAAAACGAGTCTTTTGGTGCTGTCTTCCAGGCATTCTCAACAACTTCGTAGGGTGCCACTTTTAGGCCTGCTTTTTGCGCCTTGGCTAACATCCAGCTCAGCGATATGTCGGCCAGCGTGTCATCAGCGCCATAGCCGCCGCCTACATTGGCGTGGGCACCGATAAACCAGCACTGCTCTACGTCGCGATTACCCGTTTTCTGCTTGCCATCCTTGCTCGTCCAAAGCGATACATTGTAGGTCGACCGGTGTTCGTCCAGCGCGACTGCTTGATAGGCATGATCCACAATGCTGGAAAGCTCGGTGTCGTGCCAATCGTATTTGCTTTTGAACAGGTTGGTTCCGGGCACGCCCAGTGCACCAACGGTATCCCACACACCAATGAAATGAATCCTGGGCTGGCGGCTGAAACTCTCCTTGAACCCTTTGCATACGTCAGAATCGGGGTGCAAATCGCGGTTTCGATAAATACTTTCGGCCTTATCGAGCAACCCTGGCGTGACGACATGCACTAGCCCGCATTTACGAATCATCCCCACCAGGCTTCTGGCGGTGTAGGCACCACGGCTGAACCCGAATATCCAGATTTCATCTCCTTCACTGTAACGCCTTGCCAGCCAGTCATAGCCTTCCTGTAGGTTTGTGCTCAGCCCATGACCGAAGGCTCCGCCGGTAAAGCGCTGAAACTTGGATGTCCCTACACCGGGGTCGTAATAGAACCGCTGCCTGATACCGTCATCATCATCCTGGATCAGCCGGGTAATACGATAAACATTGGTTTGGTCTTCAGGGTCGTTCCACGTTCCATCAAATAGCAGGATCAGTTTTTGTTTTGTCATTGTGTTCCCCATGATGATGCGCACCTTTGAACAGTGCTCATGACCGCTAAATGAAAGGCAGACAATGCGCGATGCTCTCTTGGGCAAGGCGTACCTGCGACCTCCACATTATTTAATGAAGGTTAGTCGTAAATTCATTCCGTCACCTGGCGATAGTCGATTTGAAGCAGCGCTCCCGATGCGGGCGCTCCTGCTATCTCGTATTTGGACAAACCAAGCCGTGCTTTTAAGCGCGTCACCGGCCAGCCGCCGGGGGCCAGTCGGCAAATGCGTTCTTAAATGCAGGCGCTTGTCGCTCAACTCACCTCCCACCACTCAAGCACCTGCGGCTCGATGTGGCCGGTGGCCGGAAGCTGGCCGGTACGCGCGAAGTCTGCCCATAGGGCGCGCATAGGTTGGCCGTGTTCAAGCAGGGTGGCTTCGTCCACGCCTTTTACCAAATCGGCATGTTGCCAGCTGGATGGCTCGCCCAGTAGCAGCGGCAGGTCGATCGTGTGGGCGGCGCCAAACGGGTAGCGGCCTTTGCACCAGTCCAGCCGATACAGGTAAGCGCGCCCACCCGCTTGCGCATGGCGGCGGGCAAACTTATGCGCATCGCGTATGTAGACCTTGCGTGTGGTGACGGCCACCATCGCTTTGCTGAGCGCCTCCCCCACCAAGGGCGTGTTGCGCAGCCGCATCAGGCTCGGCGATATCACCACAAACAGCGTGTTCTCTTCTGCGGTATAGCCCATAAACAGGTCAATCTTTGCGGCGGCGCGGCGCCAGGCCGCATCGGCCTCGGCCTCAGTGGGCAGCGGGTAGTGGCCGTACTGGGTGCCAAACGGCATGGCCGCTTTTAGGCCAAAGCCACGGGCAGCTTCCGCCACCTGGGTCTGTCGGCGCAAAACCTCATCAAGCGGTGCATCGTCGTTTAGCGTGGCCGCCTGTTGGCTCATCTTGGCGTACATGTTCGCCCGGCCACGGCTAATGCCCAACGGCGCGCTCTGAATAATGGCGCGCTGGAACAGCCCCTCGGTGCCTTTGGCAATCATCAGATGCGCCGCTGCGTCGCCCCCGGCGGACTGGCCAAACAGGGTGACATTGGCTGGGTCGCCCCCCATGGCCGCGATATTGGTGTTCACCCAGCGCAGGGCCGAGATCATGTCGAGCAGGCCTAAATTAGCAGGCCGATTGGCGTAGCCGCCCAGAAAACCTAACAAGCCAAGCCGGTACGTCACCGCCACTACGATCACGTCTTGCTCAAGCGCCAGCGGGCGTACGTCGAACACCGGGAGATCCCCGGCACCAAACACGTAAGAACCACCGTGTATCCAGACCATGACGGGGCGCGGCGTTGGCGAGGGGCTTTCCGGCAGGGTGACCGATAAATGTAACGCGCCTTCGCAGGGGGAGAACGCCTGGGCGCTAATCCCCAGCACAGCGTTTAGCTCGGGAATGAGGTTTTGCGGCGCGCAAGGCGACCACTCGGTGGCTTGGATAGGCGCGGTTGAGGGCAACTCATCTTTTGGGGCGCAAAAGCGCTGGGTGCGGGCATAGCGTATGCCCGTGGCGCGGATAACGCCGCGATCCCGCCAGCCGATGATCTCACCTGCAGGGGTGGTAAAGCGCGGGGCATCGTTGTGGTTTAGCTCATCACGGTCAGTTAAATCAACGTAGCGCATGCCGCTCCTTGGGTTCCTAGTATGAAATACGCGCAGCAATGCTGCTAAGTGCCAACAATGCCTGATACGCCAGCGTACAGCCATAAGCTCTGGCCACCGGGCATCATTGAGGTCGCAGGGTCAGGGCATTAAACGCATCGTTATCCAGCATGAAAAGTCCCAGTAGAACGCCTATATAGAACACGACAAACGAACGATCCGCTATGACGGGTTAGACCATGGATTGTTCGTATATTGTGGCATTAGATACTCTTTTCAGTTTAGGTCTATGATTAATTCATATTAGGAAGGAAGATTGACACTACAATAGCGCTCGCTGGTTTCTACTTTCGCTCTGTCAGCTTGTACTTGAATAAATACCCACCTTTTATATATGCGTCATCAGGCGTACGTTATGGAGATAGACGCTAGTAGCTAGCCTGGTGGTTTATGTGTTGACGTGGATACACTGATATTAGGCTGCGATGTCGCTTGCTGGGTAGCGTCACAAAAATAATCGGGAGTTAGTAATAATGTCTAGGGAAGAGACAAACCCATCGAACATAGATGCCGAGGAGCTTTACCACCAAATTTACAGAACGACCACTGGCTATATTGGCTGGACAGTCATCGCTATCAGCACGCTAGTGTTGTTGTCATGGGCCTTTGATTTGGAGGCTGGAAAACACATACTGCCTCACTTCGATTCAATGAAAGTCAATACGGCACTGTGCTTTCTCGCCTGCGGGTTCATTTTATGGCTTGCCTCTCAGCCCGTTATCACCAGCGCAAAACATTCAGTGGTCGCTATGCTGGCTGCTTTTATATTGATGGTTTCAGGGCTTACGCTTTTAGAATATGCATTGCACTGGCCGATAGGTATCGACAACCTTTTGATCATGGATAAGGCCACGCCGGCTGAGAACTGGCCGGGGCGGATGTCGGTTGGCACGGCCATCTGCTTCTGCTTGATAGGGATCGGGTGGCTAACCACGATAATCCCCGTGCGCTACTCCTCCCTAATGCTGCAGATCGCTGCACTGATTACCATCACCATCAGTGGTTCGGCGTTAACCGGCTATTTATTTGGCGTTCAAAAGTTTAGGTTGTCTGTTTTTTCGACGATGGCCCTTCACACGTCAATTCTATTCGCGATTTGTAGTGTCGGCATGCTTCTAGCCCGCCCTGGCAAAGGCTTGATGAGTTCTGCGGCCAGTGCCTATATCGGCGGTCGCTCTTTGCGGCGCTTGCTGCCCTATATCGTGTTAACGCCGCTACTGACCTCCTGGCTGAGCATGCAGGGTGTCGCCGCTGGCTACTATACCGATGAGTTTGGTTTCGCGCTGAGCAGCATGTTCAGCATTATGGTGCTTGTTCTTGTTGGTTGGCTTGGAGCGGCTGCTCTCAACTACGAGGAGGAACGCTTTCGCTCGACGCTCGACAGCGCACCTGTTGCGACCCTCATGGTCGACGAAAATGGCATCATCCAAATGGCGAATCAGTTGGCACGATCGCTTTTTGGCTATCAGGCCCACCAGTTAGTGGGGCAGCCAATAGAAAGATTGATACCTGAGCGGTTCCATCAGAACTATTCTGGGTTCCGCCGACAGTACATCAATGACCCCAAACAGCGGATGATGGGCACAGGTCGAGATCTGTTTGCCTTGCGTCAGGATGGAACCGAGTTTCCTGCTGAAATCGCGCTCAACCCAGTCAAAACGGCGGAAGCACGCTTTGTGATGACGGCGGTTGTCGATATTACCGAGCGTATCCAGGCTGAGCAGAAAATTCTGCGCCTTAATCGTACACACAAAGTATTAAGCGGCATCAATACCCTAATTGTAAGAGCCCAGAGTCGTGACGTTCTATGCGAGGAAGCCACGCGCATTACGGTGGAAGAAGGCGAACTTTTTGCCGCCCTGGTCGTGGAATACGATCATGAAGCAGGACGTTGCAAGATTTTGTATGTACACGCTGCCCACAAAGCGATAGAAACTCGACCGCTTTCAGAATTTGAAACAGACACGATTCGCGAATGCCTGGAAAAGCATTGCGCCGTGGTGCACAACGATCTGAGAGCGCAACCTCACGACGCTCAGTTAAAGGATTTGATAGCGCTCGACATACAGGCCATGGCGGCTTTACCGCTGACGCTTCCGCAGGGATCAAAGAAGGCGGCATTCGTACTTTTCCGGCGCGAGCCGTTTGCCTTTGATCAAACTGAAATGAAGCTTTTGCAAGAGGTGGCAGGCGATATATCGTTCGCTATTACTACTCTGGAAAAGAACCAGCGACTTGAGTACTTAACGCATTTCGACAATGTCACCGATTTGCCGAACCGTATGCTTCTCACCGACCGGCTGCTTCAAGCAATGTATCAGGTCGATAAACTCCAGGATGTTCTGAGTATTTTGTATCTGGACATCGACCGCTTTAAACAGGTTAACGAGAGCCTTGGACTTTCGGGTGGTGACGAAGTGCTACGTCAGGTAGCGCACCGTATACGAGCGTGTATTAGCAAGACCGATACGATATCCCGCTGGGGCGGCGATGAATTTATTGTCTTGCTGCCAGGTCAAAGTGCTGCAGAAGTGACGACCATTGCTAACTGTATTACTGACAAATTGCATTCGGTAATCATCCTGGATAATGGTCAGGAGTTGTTCATCTCCTGCAGCATAGGGATTGCAGAATATCCGCGGAGTGGTAGGGATATGGACGTGCTGATCAACGGCGCCAGGAGCGCAATGGCCGCTATTAAAGCGCATGGCGGTAACAACTATCAGCACTTCGTGCCTGGCAGCAAGGACACTCACAGTGATGGTCTGGCGTTGGAAACCTCATTGCGACATGCGCTGGCACAAGATCAGTTCCAATTGTTCTATCAGCCTCAGATCGACATTACTTCCAGAAAGGTCGTGGGGCTGGAGGCCCTGATACGCTGGGAGCATCCCACGCAAGGCATGATCGCTCCGGATAGGTTTATTCCGTTGGCGGAAAAGACAGGGCTGATCATACCCATCGGCGAATGGGTGCTGCGCGAGGCATGCCGCCAAGCAGTCGCTACCCCGGGTCTGAAAATGGCGGTGAACCTGTCTGCGCGACAGTTCCACCAGGATAACCTTGTCGCTGTCGTCCAACAGATCTTGATAGAAACCGGTATGCCGCCAGCCGACTTGGAACTAGAAATCACCGAAAGCGCGCTGATCTACAATGTCGAGTCGGCCATTACCACGATGGAAGAACTGATAGGCTTGGGCGTTAGCATTTCTCTTGACGATTTTGGTACCGGCTATTCCAGTTTGAGCTACTTGAAACGCTTCCCGATCGATACTCTCAAAATCGACAAGTCTTTCATTACCGAAGTGGCCACGAACCCGGACAGCGAGATTATCGTCAATACGATCATTGCGATGGCACACAGCTTAAAATTAAAGGTGATTGCTGAAGGCGTAGAAACCGAGGAGCAACTGGCAATGCTCCATGAGCGCGGTTGTGACCAAGCTCAGGGGTACCTGTTTTCTCCGCCACTACCCTATCAAGAGGCCATCAATGCAGCACGGCGTTGATCATATGAATGGCTATTTTAGCGGTACCATAGTCAGCCAGAGATGACACAAAGCCTGAAACGGCTAGAGGAAATACTGGGTTGAAAGTTGCTTGAACTTCTTAGGCGGTGAGTGCCATGCAACAACCCATAATCGCGGGGCACCTGCTGATGGGTGTCCCTGACCAGATCTTCATTATTCATAATCACTGTATCTCGCTAGCCTTTCCTTAGTAACAAACCCACTAAGGAGAGATTCCAATGACATCAAATACAACCACGATCCCTCTTTTTCGCCCAGGCGTGACCGCCCTATTACCAGAGAAATCGCCAGTCTATTTTAACAACCATGCATCTATATTAAATCTCTTATAACCATAGGCTGAAATTTTGTATAGCTGGAGTTTCGATGTTGCTTATAGAAAGTGGCTCAACAAGCTAATTACCTGCTGAGACACTTTAAAGAGATAGTAATGTACTGCGCAAGGCTTCAAAATTTTCGGTATAAAAACGATCCAAATATCTAATGTTCGAGACGCCGTCTGGTAACTGACGCGACATTACGCAGCCAAGGGTAGCGAGCCCAATAAGCATTAGCAAAGCTGGATATCTTATCTTTGTGCGTCAACGACAGACCGATACTATCCAGCCCCTCCAGAAACATCTGGCGGTGACGAGGGATCATTTTGAAATGCGTCTGAATACTGTGGCTAACTACTGATTGTTCTTCAATATTTATCTCAATTCTGTTTCTATTTATATCATCTGCATCGTCCATTAACTTTGTAACCTCTTCTGGTGACAAAGTTACTAGTAGCAGTCGATTGTTCATAGCATTCGAGTAGAAAATCTCGGCGTAACTCGACGCTATCACGGCCCTAATTCCGAACTGCTGTAGGCCCCATACGGCGTGTTCTCGGCTTGATCCACACCCAAAATTAGAGCCACCAATCAAAATAGATGCATTTGCGTATGAATGTTGATTGAGTACGAAGTCGGGCCGACGCTGGCCTTGTTCATCGAAACGCAGGTCGTAAAACAAGCCTTCCTTGAGCCCTGCTTTATCAATGCCGCGTAGAAACTGTTTAGGCATGATTTGGTCTGTATCAAGGTTTTCTATACGAAGTGCCGCAGCGTACCCTTTTATACGATGATGCTCAGTCATGGTTGAAGCTCCAATTGGCGTACGTCGGTAAGGCACCCAGTAATTGCCGCAGCTGCCGCCATCGCTGGACTCACTAAGTGCGTGATGGCCCCCCGGCCTTGTCGGCCTTCGAAATTGCGATTGGTTGTTGAAGCGCAGCGCACGCCAGCTGCAAGGACATCGTCATTCATCGCTAGGCACATTGAGCACCCTGAATTACGCCATTCAAATCCTGCTTTAATAAAAACCTGATCCAAGCCTTCCGCTTCAGCCGCCGCTTTGACAGCCCCTGAACCCGGTACCACCATCGCTCGCACACCCTGAGCAACGTGTCTTTTATTTAATACGCTGGCTGCAGCACGCAAATCCTCGATCCGGCCGTTGGTACAAGAGCCGATAAAAACGTGCTGAATTGGTGTGCCCTGGATGGCTGTTCCTTCTTGCAGTTTTGTGTAATTTAGTGCGCGGCTAGCACTGCTGCGAATAGGGCCATCCGGGAGTTCATTAAGCATTGGAAGCTGACCATCAATGGCAACTACTTGGTCTGGGCTAGTACCCCAAGTGACCTGAGGTGCAACGTCGTTGGCATCGAATTGGTATTCGATATCGAAAACTGTTTCAGAATCGGAGTACAGTTCTTGCCATGCCGCGATGGCCTCTTGCCGATGCTCAGTAGCGATGTCAGGTGCGCGGGCCATCACATAGTCAACCGCTTTTTGATCAGGTGCTATAAGAGCACCGCGTGCGCCTGCTTCTAGCGTCATATTACACAAGGTGAAACGAGCCTCAATCGATAGCGCGTCGATTGTAGTGCCGCAGTATTCCACGACGTACCCGCGTGCACCTTGTGCTCCAATGTGGCCTATAATCGCTAGCACTAGATCCTTAGCCGTCGTACCAAAAGGCAAGGTACCATCGATACGGATACGCATGTCTTTGGCAATACGGTAGACCAGTGTTTGTGTCGCCAACACATGCTCCACCTCGGTTGTGCCGATTCCGAACCCAAGAGCACCAAGCCCGCCATACGTCGTAGTGTGGCTGTCGCCGCAGATCACCACCATGCCAGGGCGGATCATTCCGTGCTCTGGAGCCACTACATGCTCAATGCCTTGTAATGCGTCATTGGTATCAAATAAGGGGATACTGAAGTGGTCGCAGTTTTTTTTCAGATTCGTTGCCTGAAGTGCTGATGGTGCATCTTCTATAACTCGAATTCTGGATGGGTGCGTTGGAATGATGTGACTCACGACTGCAACGTTTTGGCCTGGCATGGATACATCACGGCCCTGCTCGTATAAGCCTGCAAAAGCCTGAGGGCTGGTATATTCGTTCATCAGGTGCAGATCACAAAAGAGCAGTAAGTTCTCGTTGTCGAGTTTTGCAATCGTGTGCGAGTCAACAAGCTTGCGATATAGAGACTTTGGTTCCATCAGTCTTCCTCAAACAGAAAAGGTATAACCTTGGCGATCAGCGTATCTGGTGCTTCCTCTGCGATATAATGGCCACAGGCCAGAGCCTCGCCTTCAAGCTTGTTGGCCAAACGGCGCCACTCATCAAGAGGTTTGAAACACTTGTGGATCACACCTTGTTTGCCCCAAAGAACGAGTAAAGGTGCTTCTATTTTGCGACCATTCTCAATATCAATGCGCTCGTGCTCCATATCGATACCAGCTGAGGCACGATAATCTTCGCAGATACTATGAGCGGTCCCCTCAATCGACATACACCGCTGATACTCATTGAGAGCAAGGGGATCGAACGGGGCCAGACCGGCACTGCGCCGTCCCATAATATTGATGATGTATTCCGCTGGGTCGGCTTCAATTAGGCGTTCGGGGAGTGACGCAGGCTGAATTAGAAAGAACCAGTGCCAGTAGGCGCGCGCGAACGTATCGCTCGTCTGCTGGTACATGGAAAGTGTCGGCGCGATATCAAGCAGGACTAAGCGTGATACGGTTTGGGGGTGATCGACTGCGAGCCTGTGCGCGACACGGGCACCGCGGTCATGCGCAATTAGGTCAAAGCGCTCATAGCCAAGATGGCGCATCAACGTCACCTGATCCTGAGCTAGCACTCGTTTAGAGTAGTTCTCATGATTTGGTAAGCCAGTCGGCTTTGACGAGTCACCGTAACCACGTAGATCGGCGGCAACAACGGTGAATTGCTCAGCGAGCGCTGGAGCTACCTTATGCCACATCGCGAGCGTCTGCGGGTGACCGTGCAGCAAAAGCAACGGTGGCCCGCTACCGCCGATAACAGCGTTGATGTATATCTGTGGCTGAACTTCGATACGTCTCGTTTCAAAGCCTGGGAAGAGCTTGCTGATATTTGGAGACATCATTTTTTCTCCTGTTTTTTCGGTTTCTGGTTGATCGTTTAAACGGATAGTTCTAGTGGCTCCAAATGGCTCCCACGATGAAGTATGTCAGCAGCGTCACGAGAACGACCCCACCAAGGTTTAATCCAAAACCAGCGTTTACCATCGATTGGATTCGCATGTGACCGGTGCCGAAAACGATAGCGTTTGGGGGTGTCGCGACAGGCATCATGAAGGCACAGCTAGCGGCAATAGCTGCAGGTATTGCGATCATTTCCACAGGGAATCCCTGAGCTACGGCAACAGCCGCAAGCAATGGCATAAAAGTTGCTGCTGTCGCGGTATTAGAAGTCACCTCGGTCAGAAATATGATGGCTAGTACGACTAATGCGATCATCCACAATAACGGTAGGGTTGCCAGCGATCCGATACTGTTGGCGATCCACTCAGCTAGACCAGATGATTGAATAGCTGAAGCTAACGCCAGCCCACCACCGAATAACAGCAATACCCCCCACGGGAGCTTGATGGCATCTTCCCAACGCATGAGAAAAATGCGTTGCTTGGTGTTAACGGGGATCAGAAATAACGACAAGGCACCTGCTAGCGCGATGCTGGTATCGTTGATACCAGGAAGATAATTTTCTATGAACGGCTTGGAGATCCAGCCAAGTGCGGTGAGGATGAAAACTATCGAAACCAACTTCTCTCCCTTGGACCAGGGGCCGAGCGACGCAAGTTCCTCACGTATTAGGGTTTGGCTATTCTCGCCCTCAAATTTGAACTCGCGTCGAGTCAGCCACCACCACGAAAATAACAGCATCGACGCTGCTACTGGGATACCCAGCAACATCCACTGGCCAAAGCCGATTGTCACCTTGTAATTGGCTTGCAGAAAACCGGCCAGCATCGCATTCGGCGGTGTACCAATTAGCGTTGCAACTCCACCGATGCTTGCTGCATAGGCAATACCCAGTAACAGAGCCGTTGCAAAGCGCGAACGCTCGACTTTATCCGAGCCGTTTCCGGTGGAGTCTAGTAAGTGAATCACTGACATGCCGATCGGCAGCATCATAATAGTGGTCGCAGTGTTACTAACCCACATACTTATAAATGCTGTGGACAACATGAAACCTGCGATTTGGTGAGAGGGGCGACTACCCACTAGCACCAAAGTGTTTAGCGCGATGCGTCGATGTAAATTCCACCGTTCCATCGCTAAACCAATCATAAAGCCACCTAGAAACAGATAGATGATTGGGTTGGCATATGGGGCAGTTGCACTTTTAATATCACTAATGCCTAGCATTGGAATCAGTAAGATCGGCAATAAAGAGGTAATTGGAATCGGAATAGCTTCTGTAGACCACCAAATCGCAATCAACAGTGTCATTCCTACTGTTACCCATGCGGAGCTCGACATACCCAATGGTGGGGAAGTGACTAGACAAATAATCAGCAGAAGTGGGGCAAGATAAAAACCTATCCTAGCAGTAAGATTTCTGGAAACAGTTTCATCTTTAAGTGAATGCTCCAGCACTTGGTCTGCGGGTGGTGGAGTGGAGTGATCATGGTTCATTGAGTTTTTCCTTTATTTATACTTATTAGATATTGTTAGAGTTGCTCGTTAGCAGTTGATCGAAAATGAATGTGTTTCAGACTTGTCTTAAAGTCTTGTGGCAGCAATACTATTATTTACAAAACGTATTTTTAAGTGGCAAATCGTGAGGACTATGAACACGTTTCGTGATAGATGGCCGCTTCCAGAAGACCTTCGTGTATTTTTGACTGTCATCCGAAAGCAGAGCTTTACGGCAGCTGCTGATGAACTAGGTGTATCACCAGCCTATGTGAGCAAGCGTATCGGGGTTCTTGAGAAGGCTTTAAATACCCGCCTATTTCATAGAACGAGTCGGCGCTGCGCGTTAACCAATGAAGGAGTATTGGCAGAGCGTTCGGCGGTGCAGATCCTAGATGATATGAACACGCTATTCGACGACCTGAGCAAGGCACGGCAGACTCCTCGTGGTTTGCTACATATCTGCAGCAGTTTTGGTTTTGGACGTAACCATGTAGCGCCGGCCGTGGCAAAACTTGCTGAGCAGTTTCAGGAGTTGGAGGTTCGTCTTGAAGTGTTCGACAGAGTCGTCGATATCGTGGGTGAAGGTTTCGATTTGGAAATCCGTGTCGGCGACGACCTTCCAGGCCAGCACATTAGCCGTCTATTGGTCTCTAACCAACGGGTGCTATGTGCAGCTCCCTCTTATCTAGAAAGATGTGGCATTCCGTCCTCTTTAGAAGATCTGGCTCAGCACGATTGTCTTGTGATTAAAGAAAGAAATAATGTTTTTGGAGTATGGAATCTAGAGTGTGATGGAAGGACACAAAGTGTTCGAGTTAGTGGCCCATTGTCTTCAAACAACGGCGAGATAGTGCTTCAGTGGGCATTGCATGGTCGTGGCATATTGCTGCGTTCTATGTGGGATGTTGGGCCGTTGCTGGAGCAGAATAAATTGGTACGGATACTGGATGAATACAGCGAGAACGCTGATGTCTGGGCGATCTATTCGACTAGGGCGGCTAATTCGGCCAAGCTACGTGTGTGCCTAGATTTTTTGGAGCAGTACTTCGGCCAGCTACAGGACTAATGGCTTAGAGTGGACGACAACTATCAAGTTGTAGCCTCTGCGGTCCTTGGGCATCGTTAGTAATCCGGTCATCCTCCAGAAAAAAGTATGAATTCGCCTGATCAAATTTTTGGCTTTTTCCCAACCAAGATAAGCCAGGTCAGGTAGTTGAAGCCTTCTTGTCTCACTTGAATTCAAACAGCTGGGCTGCAGTGTTGTGGCTCCCCTTGCTACTGGCTGGGCGCAAATCAGTAGTGTTCAGAATTCTGTGTCACTTTTACCCTAAGAGGAAGGAGGTGACTTATGACACACCCCCAGTTGATATGGAAGCTGCTAAGGCCTGCGTGAAGACATAAACATGACCTGCAAGGAAGGCAACCTCACGCCCCTATTCAAACAAAGAGGTCACCCCCAGATACGAAACACGCGACTAGCCCACGTTCATCGAAGCCAAACGCGGAATGTTAAATGATGCGATTACTAGGAAGGTTATGAGGGTGAGCGGGTTGGAGAGGTTGTAATCAAAACTGACAATACCGATGCTGGTTACGGCAGTTCTCGGCCACAAACTGACTTTAGCCATCCATGGAGCGAACTTCGGCTCAACCTTTCGGGCCCACGGCAGCAATAGACTGCCAGCCAGATGCTATGTCAGGTATGGAGGTCGGCTTTGGGTCGATAGCGCCTATGTTCGTGCATACCGGTTTCGGCTAAATGCGGTCTTTGAGGTAGTGCTGATATAACGCCTTGCTAAGCGGCGAAAAATTATTGGCTAAAATTAGCGAGGAAAAAGCAAAAGCCAACTGTTTTTTGTCCGTTTGAGCAACTTGTTAGGTGAATTGCGCTAAATCAACTCTTTCTCTAGCACCGAGTTTTCTTAAATGAATTGCTTCGACGTAGCGCCTTATTATTTGCCAACTCTCATCATTGAGCACCTGTGAACGCGGAAGTTTAACAGTCATGGTCAAATTTTCTTGATTAGGCTCAGCCACTTGGCTTATAAGCTGCCAGTAAGCAACTCGTTCGGAAGCTACGTACTTAATAAGTATTGCTACAGGTAAAAGATCCCATAAATAGTTATATGTTGATA
Source organism: Vreelandella sp. ssv (assembly GCF_059448525.1). Lineage (NCBI taxonomy): Bacteria > Pseudomonadati > Pseudomonadota > Gammaproteobacteria > Oceanospirillales > Halomonadaceae > Vreelandella > Vreelandella sp. ssv. The sequence goes on from NZ_CM182545.1 coordinate 2,828,613, forward strand.
CATCTAGTGTTACCCGCTCATATAACCCGTCAGAAGTTACATTTGATTCTTGTGATGCTTTTAATTGAAAAAGTAATTCCCTTGATGATGCTCGATTACGTTCAATTATACCGACTACAAGGTCTAAACCAATATCTGGATTCGGTTTATTCGCAGTCCATCCTCTTGGCATTACCTCCCTAAAATGCTGTTCAGAATCAGCTTCTAGCATATTATTTTTTTGTTATTATTGGTCGTTGCATACACTACACTTCCTGATTCACCTAACGCCCAATTAAGGTGTAAAGCAGGCATACACAACACTCAAATTGAACGCCGTAATCACTAAACTAGACCCGAACAAAAAATTTAAGAGTGATTCAGTACGCTTAAATTTTTTTGTTAGTTGTTTGCTAGCACTCACCTCGGTTTTTTAGTTCATTTATACACTTCTTGACCATTTTAACTGACACACCTAGTTCATCAGCGATCGTTCGGTTAAGCTTTTTAGGCCATTGACCTCTCGGGATGTTAGGTAGTAACCTTTTCACCTTAGTAATCTTTGTTTCAGTAAATGCAGAGTTGTATTTCTGCTGTAGCTTTATATATTTCTGTTCAAGCTTCGAGGTATCTATATTTCGTACATCGGTTCCTTTATGTTCATTTTGAGCAACCAAAAATGTTTCAATATCTCTCATTCTTTTCGCAACACTTAAACATCCGATTTCAACCTTTTCGGCATTTAGAGCCATTGGCTCCAAACTTTCTAAAACAGGGTGTACTTCCCCCATTTCTGACATTAAAGACTTTATGGTCGTATCTGTGCCGATTTCAAGAAACATTGCTTGGTTTACATGAAAAGCTATATAACTGCTAACTGCTTCCAGAAGGGATCTTAAGCCTCTAAGGTTTTTGTGAGTCAAGTTTATATCATTAGCTTTAAAGCTATCTGATATTTCATTATTATATATCTCAATTTGAGTCACAAAATCTGACATTCTTCTTTCAACATCACTAGTATGCAGAAGCAGCAACAATGAAGACTGTCGCTCAGATGAAATTTTTGCTATCAAAATAGCAATAATAGTCAAACCAGACATTGATAACAAAACAGCTATAGCACGCCCAAACCCAATAGGTGATATATCACCATAACCAAGCGTAGTTAATGTTACTCCCGAGAAATACAATGCGGACAAAACCACTTCAATCAAAGTTCTCTCGGTACATTGATTGCTTGTATCAATAATACAAGTCGGGTCAAAGTTCATACCTTGTTGGAAATATGTCGCAATTACAAAATACAAACTAACACATAACCAAATAATGAAAGTGCCACCTAGCAGTTGAAGGTAGGAGATCGAGTCGACACGTCGACCAAATCTCGTTGTAAGGTAGTCCTTTTTATGGGGATCCATTAGGTTTATTTTATTTGAACTCATTTTTTTCTTCATATTTTATGATGACTATGACACCTAACAGTGTATTAGACAGCGCGTTCTATGATTGAATGAACGTGCTGGAACTTTTTTCCGGCAAATGCAGCCTGACAGATTCTCACAAGCCTATGATCCTTAGGGATATTAATTTTCATTAGGGCGCATCGCCAAAATTCGCGCTCCTGCTGCATTTTCCGGAATGGCCGCTTTGGGTCGAAAAGAGTCATTCGCGCACTTCTTCATAAAAGGCCACCCTACCTGCTAAAGCCTCCATCCCATCAATCGGCTCCTCATAACTCCAAGCAACATCCTGGGTTTCACCCAGCGAAAAATACACCGTATGCCCTTTAAAGGGGCAATAAGTGGACGTTTCTGAAACCGTAAGTAAGTTCATCCGCACATCTTTACGTGGGAAGTAGTGACGTGGCGGGTAGCCGTATTCGCGGAGTTCAAGTGTATTGGTGGAGTCGGCTATCAGAATGCCATCAACCTGAACTTGCATGCGCTGCTTGCTTGGGTGAAGCGTTATGCGGGCATCATGCATTATAAATTCCCTGCGGCGTTGTTCGCTCTAATGCTTCGAGACTAGCAGCAAATATAAGTTAAGCCTACCTCGACAGCTTAGTATTTAGTCGACAAATGATTCTTTGTAATGAGGGTAAGTCATCACTTCCACTCTACCGCTTATGGCACCGTGATTAATTTGGCACAGTACTAAGCTGGGCTGGGTGCCGTTGGCTTTCACGCTTAACTCGCCTGCTGCGTTCCAGCCGCCGCTATTCCCACAGGTTTGCCAGCCGCCCGTGGTGGAAACATGGTTAACGAGCAGTACCGGTAGTTGGTGGTGCTGAGCGATAGCAGCAAGTAGCTCAGCATCTTTGGCGTACCCGCCTGGGGAGATCAGTGCACTGGCTAGATAAACGTCCGCTTGTTGTGCGGCGGCAATGGCCGAGTGGCTGGGGTGGGTAAAGTCGGCGCAAACGGCTAAGGCTATGCGGGTGCCGTTGACGTTGATCAGGCCGCCTTCGTGGCCGGGAGCACAATAAACATCCTCCCCTTCGTGAAGATGCTGTTTTAGGTAGAAAGTGTTTTCGCCGTTGGGGAAGCAGATCACGGCCGCGATGAAGGGCTTGCCGTTGGGGTTGTGCAACGGGCAGCCTGCGATCACTACTGTATTGGTAGCCACAGCGGCGGCGCTGAGTTCGGCAAAGGTTTTATCGTTGCGGTGCATGGCCAGTTGGCTAAGTAGCGCCAGCTCGTAGCCGGTGAGCGAGAGTTCAGGAAAGGCCACCACGTTGGCCCCCAGCGCGGCGGCGCGTTCTATGTAGGCCAGGTGGGTTTGTAGATTTTCGTCTACCGCCGCTTTGCTGACGGGCAGTTGGGCAAGGGCAATGGTGATGGGTGCTGCTGTAGTGGTTGTCATTTTTTATCGCTTAGCTGGCTGGGTGCTGAAAAGGTCGCGGGCTAAAGCCACCTCCCACTGCGCCTGTCATACGGCTTTTTGCCATACAAGAAGGTAAGTATCGCTTCTAGACCAAAAAAAGCGGCTAGGTAAGGTTTGACCAAACGATAACACTCCGCAGTCGCGAGGCGATACTGCCAGCCAGAGCATGTGTGTAGGCTTTGCTAAGCGAATACAGTCTGCTGAAAGCTCGCACGTGAGGTCACACCAGAATGCCAAACTTGAAGCTGCGAATACTCTTCTTTCCAGTTCACCTCTGGCAGCCTGAAAGACAAGTAATCTAGCGCTACTGCGGTGGCGATTTCGCCCAGGTTAATCGGTGAGGTCTGCTGCTCTTCGCCAAGCTCACTGTTCAGCTGTTTTAGTAGCCGCTGAATGGCTCGCGAACGGCGCTGGCCCAGCTCGCTCTCGTCAATCTCGTTGCCATAATGCTTTCTGGCAATCACGGTCGTGAACGCGGCATCCATCAGGTTTTGGCCTAGCCCCGCTAGGTGCAGCACATCCCCCAGGCTGGCGGCTGGCAGCATTGGCTTGTTGGGGCTTACGCTATCCAGGTAAACGGCAATCAGCATGGATTCGCTTAACGTGGTGCCCTCCTCTGTTACCAGCGCGGGAATACGCCCGGCAGGGTTGGCTTTTAATAGATCGGCATCGTCTGCCCAGGGGTCGCACCACTTCAACGTCACGGTGTCCGTTAGGCCTTTTTCCAGTAATACGATGCGCACTAGGCGCGCATAGGGCGAAGTTGCGTTCAGGTAGAGTTCCATTATTGCTTCCCGTGGTGTGTAGAGTGCTTTGAAGAGTGCTGTGTAGAGTGCTTTGTAAGTTGTTGGGCAGAAAGTTGCGCTTGGCGCTGCTGTACGCCACGGCTAAGCAGCACCAGCAAAAAGCCCGCGACGAGGATAAGTCCGCTGATGGCAAACAGTGGCGTGTAGCTGCCCCAGGTGCCATAAAGCGCCGACATGGCATAGCCTGCCACTGCCTGGGCGGCAGCAAAAGCAGCGGTGGCTTGCCCCCAGATCTTCTTGTGGGCGGTTGGCCCTACCAACTCAGCAAGGCGGCCAGAGGTGAGTGCGACAATGCCGGGAATCATCGCCCCAACCATGAACGAGGAAACCGACTGGCTGAGCAGTGCAAGCGAGAACACCGGCAGCAAGACGGCGGCGGCCTTCGCCGCAAAGGCGATCATTAAGCCACCCTGCCAACCCACTCGATGCGCCAGCGCGCCGACCATAAACGGCCCACACAGGGCGCCCAATCCGAAGATCCCCCACTGCAGGGAAGCCGCTTGATTACCCAGGGCGTTTTCCCTGGCGAGATAGTCCACCCAGAACACGGTATGGGGCACAAAGCCAATCGCATCCAGGGCGTAAGCGCCAATCACCAGCAGTACGATTATCTTTACACCCGCACCCCCTGTGGGGCTATTCCCCCTTGGGCTAGCTGTGATCGGTGAGGCTAAGTGAGCTACTCCCTGTTGTTGCAAAAAATAGTCGCACAAAAGGCCAGCGGCAATACACAGCAGCCCAAGCGTGCCCCAGGTGACGGAGAGGCTTAACCCTAGAAGTAACCGTACGATGAAGGCCGACAGCAGTGCGCCAAAGCCAATACCGGTAAACACCATGGCACCGACACGCGTTCGCCTTTCAGGCGGCGTGGCCGCCAGCGCCAGCGAGGGGCCAACGACCATTAAGATGGCCCCGTCAACCCCCGAGACCAACCGCCAGAAGAAGAACCAGAGGAAACCGCCCGCCCCGGCGCAGAGCACAAAGCTGAGCGCGATACCCGCGAAGCTTGCGGCCATCACCATGCGAGGAGAAAAACGCTCACTCAGCGAGTGGGCGGCGAGTGCGCCGATAAAATACCCCAGTAGATTAGCGGCCCCCAGGTAGGCGCCTTGGCTCGCGGTGAACCAACCCTCTTGAATAATTGCGGGTAGTAGCGGCGTATAGGCGAAGCGTGCGATGCCAATCGCCGCCAGGGTCGCCATTATGCCTGTCATCAGAGCGGGCAGATCGTGGGTAGTGAGTGTTCGCTTCATCACGCCAGTTCCTGTTTTTGCCGCCCCTTGGTGGGTTGGCAGCACGTTGGTACACCGCCAGACTACGCACGATAAATTATTTCTAGAAACGATTAGTTTTGATCGCTACTATCTTTTTTATAGATAATCTAAATAGGCTTGTTTATAGATAACCTGACAGGGAGACGGCGCGTGCAACTTAAATCGCTGCGACTGCTCGTGGCCGTGGCCGAAACCGGCAGTTTTGGGGCGGCGGCCAAACGCCTGCACACGGTGCAATCCAATGTGACCACCCACATTAAAAAGCTCGAGGAGGAGTTAGGCGCACAGCTGATTCACCGTGCGGGGCGGGTCCGCCCTACGAGTGCCGGGTTGGCGCTGGTGGAGTACGCCGAGCGCATGCTGACGGCCCACGACGAAGCGGTGTCGCTGTTCAAAGGCCAGGAGAAGGCGTGTGGGCGGCTGCGCATCGGCGCCATGGAGACCACGACGGCGTTGCGCCTCCCGCCGATACTGGCGGCGTTTCACGCAGCGCAGCCTGACGTCGATATCCAGATCAAGACCGGGCCAACGGCTGAGTTGGTCGAGTTGTTGCTTAACGGGCAGGTGGACTGTGTCTTCGTGGCCGGGCGGCTCGAGCATGACCGCTACTACTCGCTCAAAGCGTTTAGCGAGCAGCTTGTTTTAGTGGGCTCAACGCCGATGATGAAGATGCCCTCTTCACAAGCGCTGCTGACCTCTGCCTTCTTGGCGTTTCGCCAGGGGTGCAGTTACCGCCAGCGTATCGAGCTGTTGCTGGCGTCCCAGGGTGTCAATGCAGGTCGGATTTTTGAGTTTGGTTCGCTGGACGCGATGCTTGGCTGCGTTGCTGCCGGAATGGGTTACACGGTGCTCCCCCGTGGGACGGTTGACGCCCACCAGCACCGGTTCGGGATTCACACGCTGGAACTGCCCGCGGCCATCGCCAATGTCGATACCTATTTTGTCGCCCCCGAACCGGAGACCTGGACACCCGCCCTGGCAAGCTTCGCTGACACGTTACGTGACGCGGTGGTGAATGCAGGGACTTAATGGTACTAACCCCCTACCCTGCATTTACGCTACTGATTGTTGGCTCACTCTATTAGCCGCTCGCTCAACGCGACGAGGTCCTCAGCCACAAAATCCCATGCTTCTTCTGCTGCTAAATCTTTGCTCTGCTGGGGGCCATACTCTGTGCGCCTGGGTATAAACGCCGTTTTCATTCCCAGTGCACGGGCAGCACCCAGGTCATAATTATGCGCTGCGCATAGCATCACTTCTTCAGGCGGCAGGCGCAGCAGGCGGCAGGCCCCTAAATAGACCTCTGGGTCAGGTTTATAGTGCTGGAACAGCTCGGCGCAAAACACCATGTCCCAGGGCAGTTTGGCGTGACGAGCCACGTCCACCATTAGTGATAAATTGCCGTTGGTCAGCGTGCCGATAATATAGTGCTCTTTTAAGCGCTGTAGGCCGTTCTGAACATCCGGCCAGGGCTCTAATTGGTGCCAAAAGTGATTGATGCGATCAATGGTCGCCTCGTCTAGCGCAATCCCGTGTTGATCGAGTAGTTTGACGAGGCTTTCTCGGTGCAGGTCATCCAACCCCATCCATGGAATTTCGCCTTGGCGTACCCTATTCATCGAAGGGGCATACTGATGGCGCCATTGATCAGTCAATACGTCACTGGGCAGCTCAATTCCCAGCTCTTTCTCTAGCTCATTGAATTGATTAATCAAACTGGAGCGCCAATCAACAATAGTGCCAAACACGTCAAACACGATCGCTTTCATTAGAGTCTCCTTGTTGGTTGGTTATTGCTGACTGCGTCGTGAGGTAGCTAGAAAATCCTGGGCTTATTTAGGCTTTTTTCACAAAATGGGCGGTCACCATCATGTCGCCGACGCCGTCTACTTTACAGTCTAGTTGGTGATCCCTGCTGTCCATTAATCGCTTGATCACGGCTTTGGTACCCACCTTGAGTACCAGTGAGCTGCCTTTGACCTTGAGGTCTTTGATCATAGTTACCTTGTCGCCTTCCGCTAACAGCGTGCCGTGGGCATCTTTTACCGTCACGGTGTCTTCCGCCTCAGACTCAGCGGGGTTCCATTCGTGGGCGCACTCGGGGCAGATGAACAGGCTTTGATCCTGATAGACGAATTCGGATTGGCAGTGTGGGCAAGGTGGACACGACATGAAGGATGACTTCTGTGGCTTGGGTTAGGCTGCTTATGATACTGAGCCTGTGTACCCTTGGCGAATGCCTCACGCCTGCCCAGGAATAAGTGACGTTTTGCGAGAACGCGTTCTATCGCTTCCAAGATAATAAGATTCAGGAAGTCTGGTCGGTTATCGACAAGACGGCGATCGAAGCTCAACTTGGTTAAGCGGCACCCACGTGCGCATGGTTTTGCCCTCGGATGTAAGCACAAAAAAAGCGCCCCAGGTGGGGCGCTTTTCGTGGCTTCAAATGATTAGAAAGAGGTCCATTTTTCGGTGTCTTGCTTGCCACCAATCACGTGAGTCGGCAAGCTTTTATTGGCCCTGGGCTGGCTGTCACGCGGTTTTGGCGTAGCGGGTAGCGCGCGTTGATTTTGGCCGGTGGTCGCTCCTCTAAAGAACGACACCTCGTTCAACAACGCCTCTGCTTGGCTTTGCAGTGAACGCCCTGCTGCACTGGACTCTTCTACCAGGCTCGCATTCTGCTGGGTGACACTGTCCATTTGCGAGACGGCGGTGTTGACCTGGTCGATGCCTTGGGACTGCTCTCGGCTGGCGGTGGCAATCTCACCCATCAACACAGAGACACGCTGAACGCCGTGGACGATACCTTCGAGCGACTTGCCTGCTTGATTGACCAGGCTTGAGCCGGTATCGACTTGGCCGATGCTCTCCTCGACGAGCTTTTTGATGTCTTTGGCGGCGTTGGCACTGCGCCCTGCCAGGTTGCGCACTTCGTTAGCCACGACCGCAAAGCCGCGACCTTGTTCGCCCGCACGAGCGGCTTCAACCGACGCGTTCAGCGCCAGCAAATTGGTCTGGAAGGCGATTTCATCGATCAAGCCCACGATACCGGCAATCTTGCGGCTTGAGGCATTGATTCCCTCCATCGCTGTGACAGCTTGAGTAGCGATCTCACCGCCTGCGTTGGCTTGCTGGCTGACCTCGTACACGAGCTTGTCTGCTTCGGCAGCGTTGTCTGCATTCTGACGCACGGTCGAGGTGATTTCGTCCATTGACGCCGCGGTCTCTTCGATATTTGAGGCCTGCTCCTGAGTACGGCGACTCAGATCGTCGGTCCCTAGCACGATTTCGTCAGCGGCCACATTCACGGACTCGGCGTTATTGCGAACGGACATGACCACCTGCGAGAACTTGGTTTCCATGCTCTTTAACGCCCTGAGCATCACACCAAATTCATCCTTACAGGTAATGTCGATGTTGTTATCAAGCCTTCCTTGAGCCATGGCGTTGGCGAGCTCTTGCGCCTTGCCCAGCGGGGTCATGATGCCACGAATCAACCATATCGCGAGCAGAATGCCGAAGATGACCGCTGCCGCCATCACGCTAATCACGAAGTTACGCGTCCAAACATAGTCGCTTGAGGACTGTTGGTTATTGGCGGCGGCTTGCATGCTGTTAAGGTTGATCAGCTCCTGGATTGCCGTTAGCACTTTGGGGTATTCAGCACGTAGCGTGGTGGTGGCAATGACTCTCGCACCGTCAAAATCGTTGCCAATCATGGCTGCGTTAATCTCGTCAATACCGGCGCGCAGACTGGCCAGCGATTCGATGAAGTCACCGGCTACTTCGCGTTCATTGTCACTGCTCACACGATCAGGAAAGTAGTCATTCCAAGCGGCGTCGATAATGGCATCGTTCTCAGCGACCTCCTGCTGCGTGGTTATCGCAGAGGCTGGATTCCGGTCGCGCTGTTCGGCCGTCACTTTCACCCGGTTACCGACCAGTGCCTGGTTGATCTGTGTAAGATTACCCAATGTGAGCACGTTCCCCTCATAAGTCCGATTGAGGGCATCGTTGGTTTTACTGAGACTATAGAGACCGATAGTACCGATAACGATTAACATCAGGATGCAGGCGCCTAAACTCACGGCAAGGCGCAGTTTGACGCTTCGATTCAGAAATAGCATGGAGTAGGGATCTCATAAAACCCTTAGCGCGCTGCCTTGGGTAGGGGTGACTATCTCGGTAACCGAAAGCGCTCTCACAGAGCGGATCTTGCTACCAACAATGAGCACTATCGGCAGACGCTCAGAAACATTAAATTTTTTAACTTATAAAGCGCCAATTTCTTATGTCATTAATGCCACCCGCCCTTTTGATGGTCATTAACTTATCATCTGCATGACACAGCTTTGTCACCTAGGAGCGCTAACGTTGCATTGTAAGTCACAATAAAGTGAGCTTATACATTGCAGAAGGTGATCCAATGGAGCTTGTTCAATCCTCTGACTTAATGCTCCGCATCGAGAAAATGGGGGTGACATATCCTGGGAATATTCTCGCACTCCGACCCACCACCGTTGATTTCCACAAAGGCGAGTTTACGGTTCTACTCGGTCTTTCCGGTGCAGGTAAATCTACGTTACTGCGCACCCTTAACCACTTGGTGCGGCCCAGCACTGGCAAAGTGATCTCGGCCGAACTAGGTGCGCTCGAAACCATTAATACGGTACGCCGCCATCGGTGCAAAACCGCCATGGTTTTCCAGCACCACCAGCTGATTGAACGCCACACGGCGCTCCAGAATGTGCTGACGGGTCGGCTTGCTTACCACAGCACCTGGCGCAGTTTGTTTCCACTACCCAGGCAGGAACAGGAGCTTGCCCTGCACTGCCTGGACCGCGTAGGCCTGGCTGAGAAGGCGCTTACCAGAGTCGATCAACTGTCCGGAGGGCAGCAGCAGCGCGTGGGTATTGCTCGCGCCTTGGCGCAGCAGCCCGCCATGATCTTGGCGGACGAGCCAGTGGCCAGCCTTGACCCAGCCACGTCTGAGCGAGTTCTAACGTTACTGCGAGACATATGCCGTGAAGATGGTATTACCGCCATTATTTCACTGCACCAGCTGGAATATGCCCAGCGGTTTGCTGACCGCATTATTGGTTTGGCGAATGCCCAAATCGTTTTTGATGCAGCCCCGGCACAGTTACAGCAATGCCACCTGGATGAGATTTACCACGGTGCGCCAGGGGGTTTGCCCGAAGCCGATGAAACCACCAAGTCCACCTCTCAATCCGCTAATACCCCTTCGATAAAACTGGAGACTGCACAATGAAACCGCTATTCAGCTTTTTCTTCGCTATCTGTCTTATGGCTGGAATGACCGTGTCGGCCTTAGCTGCGGATCCTGATCCAAATCCAGACCTGTTAAAAGTCGCACTGCTCCCGGATGAAAACGCTTCTGAACTGATCAAACGCAACCAGCCATTGAAAGACTATCTTGAAAGCACGCTTGGCAAAGAAATTGAGCTAATCGTCACTACCGATTATTCCTCCATGATCGAAGCCATGCGCTTTGGTCGCATCGACCTCGCCTACTTCGGGCCCCTCTCCTATGTGATGGCAAAAAGCAAAAGCGAGATCGAACCCTTTGCGGCCATGATTGTGGATGGCAAGCCCACCTACCGCTCCATCATCATTGCCAATGTCGATTCCGGCGTTGAGTCCTATGCCGATATCGAGGGCATGAAGATGGCCTATGGCGACCCAGCCTCTACTTCAAGCCACCTGATTCCCAAAACCGTGTTGCTTGAATCGGCTGGTTTGGAAGCAGGCGAGGACTATGAAGCCCATTTCGTTGGCTCCCATGATGCCGTGGCGGTGAACGTGGCCAATGGTAATGCGGATGCAGGCGGGCTATCGGAAGTGATCTTTGAGCACGTAATAGACCGCGGCCTGATAGACCGCAACCAGGTTAGGGTGTTGGGTCACAGCGGGGAGTACCCTCAGTACCCTTGGGCGATGCGATCCAATCTGGACCCAGAACTCAAGCAGCAGATCCAGGATGCCTTCATCAGCATCGATGATGAAGAGATTCTGGACAACCTAAAAGCCGAAGGTTTCGCCGTTATCACGGACGCCGATTACGATGTGATCAGGGAAATGGGTAGTCTGCTCAACCTCGACTTCGGCGAGATGTAAGGGGCATGATGAATCAGACCAAAACGGACCCGCCGGCCGTTTCATCATTTTCTTCTGACGCGGTGCTGGCCGAACACGCGCGCGGCTGGCGGAGCAAGCTCTTCCAAGTGGGCTCGTTACTGGCAGTGGTTCTCCTGGCGAGTTGGTACGTGGACTTGCTGGATTTTCGCACCCTGGCCAACGGGGTGCCTGCCATCGCTACCCTGCTGGGTGAATCACTACCGCCCGATTTCACCAATGCCAGTGATTGGATGTCTCCGCTGGTCGATACGCTCGCCATGAGCATTGCTGGCACGGCAATAGCGGTCATCGCTTCCGTACCCCTGGCGTTCCTGGCTGCTCGCAATACGTCGCCCCATCCCGTGGTCTTCCACGTAACCCGCACGTTGCTAAACGCTCTGCGCTCGGTACCCGAGCTGATTATGGGCATTATCTTCGTTGCTGCCGTGGGGTTTGGCGCCTTGCCGGGCGTGCTCGCGCTCGGCCTTCACTCTATCGGCATGGTGGGTAAATTCTTTGCCGAAGCGATCGAGCATGTCGACCCAGCCCCAGTGGAAGCCGCCAATGCCGCTGGCGCGACTCGATTACAGGTTCACTGGCACGCGGTGCTGCCGCAGGTTCTTCCGCAGTTTGCCGATGTTTCCATCTATCGCTGGGAATACAATTTTCGCGCCTCTACGGTCATGGGGATGGTGGGGGCTGGCGGGATCGGCTTCGAGCTAATGGGCTCTTTACGCGTCATGCAGTATCAGGAAGTCAGCGCCATCCTGATTGTCATACTCGTTATGGTGACGATGGTGGATAGCCTTAGCGGCCACCTTCGTAAGAAATTCAAGTAAGGAATTCAAATGAAACCAAGGGTTTTCATTACCCACCGGGTACACAACAGCGTGCTGAAAAAGCTGGAACAGAGTTGTGACTTAATCACCAACCAGTCAGACACTACCTTGCCCGCCGCCGTGGTCAAGGCCCGCGCGGCAACCGCAGATGGCATGATGGTGTTTATGCCGGACCAGGTCAGCGAAGAATTTCTAGCTGGCTGCCCCAACCTGAAAGTGATTGGCGCCGCCCTGAAGGGTTACGATAATTTCGATGTGGAGGCCTGTACGCGACATGGTGTTTGGCTGACCTTCGTACCGGATTTGCTGACAGTGCCAACGGCTGAACTAACCATAGGGCTAACCATTAGCTTAATCCGACATGTTCGGGCGGCCGACGAGCACGTTCGTTCTGGCCAGTTCAGGGGGTGGCAGCCAACGTTTTATGGACTTGGAATTGCAGGCGCTACCGTGGGTATCGTCGGCATGGGGCCCATCGGCAAGGCAGTGGCAACACGGCTCCAGGGGTGGGGCGCGAGCTTGCTCTATTCTCAGCCAGACGCCTTGCCCGCCGCTGAGGAGGAAACGCTCGGCATGGCGCGCAAGTCGCTTGAAGAACTGCTCGGGCAAGCCGACATTGTCATTTTGGCCCTGCCGCTCAATAAACAAACCCTGCATACCATGAACTCTGCGCGCTTGGCTCTGATGAAACCAGGCGCCTTTTTGATCAACCCATGTCGGGGTTCTGTAGTGCATGAAGCTGCCGTTTTGGAAGCTTTGGAGTCAGGGCAGTTAGGCGGCTACGCAGCAGATGTTTTTGAAATGGAGGATTGGGCTCGAGAGGATCGTCCGCAGGCTATTTGCCCCGAATTGCGGGCCCATCCGAACACACTATTCACTTCGCACATCGGCTCTGCTGTTCAGGATGTGCGGTTGATGATTGAACAGCGGGCTGCCGACAATATTCTTCAAGCATTACAAGGAGAACGCCCGCAAGATGCGGCTAATTCGCTAACCAACTATGAGGAGACTCCATGCTGAACTTGGTCTGGCTGAAAAGTTTTACCACCCTGGTTCAGCACCGACGTTTTCAGGCCGCCGCCCAAGCCCTTGGTATCGCCCAACCCACGCTTTCACTGCATATTCAAAAACTTGAAGAACAGCTAGGCGCCTTGTTGATACGCCGTAGCAAAACGGGTTGCGAGCCCACCAAAGCAGCCCTGGCACTTATGCCTCTAGCGCTTAGTATGTTGCAACTGGATGAGCGTGCTCGAGAAGTTGTTAGCGGTACGCGTTTACGCGTAGGGGCAAGTTCCAACATAGGTATTTACATGCTCCAGCCCTACGTGAGCACGTTCAAGGACATTCCGGCGGTACCTGAGCTGGATCTTGTGATAGATAACAATCCTAACATTGCTAGACAACTGACTAGCGGCGAGCTGGATATAGCGGTTATGGAGTGGTGGCACCCAAAACCTGGCTTCCAGGCAATGGATTGGCGACAGGAACCAGTGGTTTTAATTACCCGCCCAGATCACCCTTATGCGGGATGGCATGAAATAGACCGGGAAACCCTTGCCGGAATGAGCTTGCTTGGTGGTGAACCCGGAACAGGTACTGGCCGGTTGCTGGCGAATTTCTTCGGCGAAAGAGGGCCGTTCCCGAAGGTTTCAATGCAACTTGGCAGTACCGAAGCGGTTAAACAGGCTGTCAAAGCTGGCCTTGGCGTATCACTGGTCCTGGCGGCTTGCGTCGAAGCGGAGGTTCAAGCGGGTACCTTGTGTGCCATCCCGGTCAGTGATGCCGCATTGGCAAAAAAACTGGTGGTCATTTGCCCTGAGACTCTAGCAAGGCAACCGCCAGTCTCCACTTTCGTCAGCCATATATGTCAGTGAAAACCGAGTGACCTCTTTAGTTTAGAGCCAGGGAAGGCGTATGGGTGACTAAGAATAGGTACCTTTGAGACCCTCGCAAGCTTCGCTGAAACTAAACGTTATGATTATCCCCATTCACAAATGAATAGAGCAGAATATCGGATCGGTAGGCCCAGCCCTGATTGGTCCAGAACGTCTGGGCAGCTTCGTTCTCGGGAAGAATCATCAGGTGAGATTTTTGGATGCCTTCGCTTTTGAGTGCTTCCAGGCAGAGGCTTACCAACCGCGTGGCGATGCCTAACCGGCGGTGAGAATCTGCTACCGACAAGTGCTGAACATAGCCGCGCTTGCCATCGTGGCCCGCCATGATCGTTCCCACCAGTTCTTCTTCTCCTTCGCCTTCTACTTCTGCCACAAAGCTCAGGCCGGGATTGCGCAGCAGATATTTCTCGATGCCTTCCCGTGAATCGGTATCGCGCAGGCGCACGCCTTCACTTTCGCTCCACAGGGCAATGGCGGCTTCATAGTCGTTGATGGTCATGGTGCGGTAGTGCATTAGGCGGCTCTCATTGGGTGGCGGCATCGTCTTGGTTGTTCTGCTGGGCTGGGTCGTTGAAGTCATCCTTGTGCTCGGCCCATTTCAGTAAAGCATCCAGCGCCGGGCAGAGCGTTTGCCCCCATTCGGTCAGGCGGTACTCCACTTTCGGCGGCACCTGGGGATAGACTTTGCGCGCCACGATGCCATCCGCTTCCAGTTGGCGCAGCTGTTGGGCCAGCATTTTCTGGGAGATGTCAGGAATGAGTTTTTCAAAATCGGAGTAGCGCTGCACTTTTCCATCGAAGAGATGAAAGAGAATGATGAGCTTCCAGCGCCCTTCCAGCATTTTTAATACATTTTCCACATCGCTTGCGGCGGTAGCGGGCGTATAAATCTTTCTCATGGGTAAGCCACTTACCTTTTTGTGCGTTCTTGTTAACGCGTCAGTCTAGGCAGAAGATTCTCGCATATTAACCCCTGCGAGAGATGACCATCATGAGTTTGTCACTGCCAGACGCGATTACCACTTACTTCAGTATCAGTAACGGGGCGGATGATTCCCAGCTTGGCGAATGCTTCACCCAGGATGCCTGTGTGTTTGATGAGGGGGAGACGCACCGCGGGCGAACCGCTATTCAAGCCTGGCTGCGCGCTACCCGTGCCAAAATTGAGTATCGCGTCGAGCCGGTCAGTGTTTCCCAGCAAGGCAACACCCTGGTGGTGACCGCCACCGTGACCGGTAATTTCCCCGGCAGCCCGGTACAACTTGACCACGCTTTCCTGATTGCCGAAACGCTAATCCAGTCATTGGAGATCCACTAATGAACCTGAACTTGAGCGGACGACGTGTATTGATCACCGGTGGCAGCAAAGGGGTTGGCGCGGCCGTGGTGTCACTCTTTCGCGAGGAAGGCGCGCAAGTGCTGACCGCCGCCCGTACTCGCCCCGCCGACCTACCTGATGCGCTGTTGGTAACCGCTGACCTGACGACGACCGAAGGCTGTGCCACGGTGGCCGATGCGGTCAACGAACGCTGGGGCGGAGTGGATATTATCGTTCATGTGCTGGGTGGTTCATCCGCGCCCGGCGGTGGGTTCGCAGCGCTTGGGGAGGAGGAGTGGCAGCGGGAGCTTGATCTCAATCTGTTTCCCGCCGTGCGGCTGGATCGCGCCCTGCTGCCCGGCATGCTGGCCCAGGGCGATGGAGTGATTATCCACGTGACCTCTATTCAGCGTGAGCTCCCCCTGCCCGAATCCACCACTGCTTACGCGGCGGCTAAGGCAGCGCTATCCACTTATAGCAAGAGCTTGTCCAAAGAAGTGTCACCCAAAGGGGTGCGCGTGGTTCGAGTGTCGCCAGGCTGGATCGAGACGGAAGCGGCCGTTGCGCTGGCCGAGCGGATCGCCCAAGAGGCCGGCACCGATTACGCAGGCGGCAAGCAGCTCATCATGGATGCGCTGGGGGGTATCCCGATTGGCCGCCCTTCGAAGCCTGCTGAAGTGGCTAACCTGATTGGGTTTCTAGCATCACCGCTGGCAGCTACCATCACGGGAACGGAATACGTGATTGATGGTGGCACTGTGCCGGTTGTATGAGGGTGACGGTGAAATGGCGATTGCCTATCGTATGGCGCGAATATCGTCAGTATCGACGGGTCTCGAGAGCAAGGCCTTATAGCGGATCAAGTCTTCCTTCAACATTAAGGGAAGCTCCAGGCCCAGTAAGCTGACTGTTTCATAGCGGTCAAACTCTATATTTAGCGGCACCCAGACTTGGCTGGCGGCATCAAAAATTTGCGCGCCGTCAGCGTTACCAACCTCCACTTTGATGCCTGCATACTTGAACTGAACATAGGTTAAATCCCAGCCTTCCTCGCAGCGGTGCGCGGCGGGTTTGGATACATACGCCTGGCCAGCTTGCACCACCGTCAAAAAATGTTCGCCGGGTACGAACAGGTCAATATCGTTCAACGCTCGCTCAGCGCCATACCCCTTTGCGGCGAGGCCTCCGCAGATTTGAAAAGGAATATGGCGATCCTTCAATAACCCCACTATCCATTGGGCGGCTAACTGGTGCACGCATCCTCCTTTTATCCGTAAAGACGACAGCAAAACTGAATTATAAAGGTCATATTGTTTAGCTCTCTTAACGTCTAATGAGATGTCGACTACAGTTTTCTTCCTAACCTTTTTTCAATTTGCTTTTTCTCCCAATTTGGGCCAAAAAAATTCAACACTTCAAAGGCGCTTAGACCATGACTTATAATGCCTATCCCCCAACCCATGGCTGGCCACCATGCCCACATATACCCGCTCCCAGTCACAACGTTAATAACAAACAGCATTGCGATAACTAACACATAAGAAGTGAGGTGTGTATAAAAGTCCTTGATTGCTCTTACTTGCTCTATAACGACTTTTTCATTCTCTGTCACTTGTATCTCATTGTTCATTTCAGGCTCCCTTTCAAGATCTGCGACGTTAATTTCAAATACAGCAGCCAACGATTTAAGAGATTCAAGACCTGGTTTTTGTCCTCCCTCAATTCGCTGGATAGTTCTTACACTTAATCCGCTGAATTGAGACAACTGGTCTTGAGACCAACCTCGCTGTAATCTAAGTTTTCTAACAAACATTATTGAATCCTTCCTACTGTTCCAAAAATCACTATATGATCTAGCATGTACTGAGAGTGACGTCACAAACATGACATTTGCCTGACACCTCTTTATTTTCAGAAGCTTAACTCCATATCTGTTCATACTTCTTAAAACTGCGGTTTGGCTCTCGCCAGCACCAAGTACTTAATTAGCTATGGAATTTTCAAAGCTTAGCTCATTAAAAATGTTTAGGTGCGCAATATGCCTATTTGAATTGAAGCCGCTAGCATCATGTAATTAGCACAAGGCTTATATAAGCAGATTTGAAAAGGAATATGGCGATCCTTCAATAACCCCACTATCCATTGGGCGGCTAACTGGTGCACGAATCCTCCTATAGGGAATAGGCCTGCTGGCTATTTTCTAACGCGTCCGCCTCACCAAGGCTCGGCCAGCGCTGATTGCACTGCCCGCTGCACTATGCCCGTGCCTCTGACCACACGGCAAACTCGTTGCCGCTGGGCTCGATGAAGTGAAAACGAAAGCCACCTGGGAACTCGAAAATTGGCTTTATAATCTGGACGCAGTGGTCCACCACCTTTTTGTAAGTAGCTTCCAGGTGATCGCTGTAGAACACCAGCAGGGCGGCGCCGTTGTCGGTACGGCTGCAGGCGTCCGCCTGGTAGAAGCCGCCATCCAAGCCCTGGTTGGAAAACGCACTGTATTCCGGGCCGTAGTCGGTGAACTCCCAGCCAAACACCGCTGAGAAAAAGGTTTTGGTGGCGTTCAAGTCCTTGGCGGCGAGCTCGACGTAGTTGAGCTTTTCATGTTGGTTCATGCCCTGCTCCTTTATTTTGTGGATGGCGGCTGTCTGTGAATTCCGCTGAGCGCCTGCCAAGCCCGTCCGAGATCGGGGCCGGGATGCAAGCGGCCCGGCCAGCGCAATACCATTATTGCCAAAACGTTGCGGTGTTCACCACTCGTCAGTCCCTTTTCCCCAGTGGGCGCGGGGATGATGCCGCTAGCTGGATCCACCGCCGCCACCAGCGCCTCACGCACCCGGCCCACCAGCGGATGATCCTCGCGGTCGGCAAGCAGGAAGGTCAATGCCACCTCGGCTTGGATGTCGGCCGTGGCCCGGGCCATGATGCCGGCCGTCTCCCGCGCCAGCGCTTCCAGCACCCAGGCGTGCACCTCCGGGTCCACCTTCCGCTGGTAATAGCGGCTGTCAGCGATGACGAAATGAGTCAGGCCATAGAGCCAGTTACGGTACTCGGCGTCGTCGAGCCCGGCGACTCGATCAGGCGGATAGTGTCGTCGGAAGGCCGCCTCCACCTCCCGGCGCAGATCCATCACGCCGAGTTGATGCAGGAAGTACGTTTGGTTGGCAACCTGAGCGGCATAAATCCCGATCACCGCGGGGTCGGTCAGGAAGGCTGCCCAGTCAACCTCTGCCTGATAGCCCAGCGCCCGCTCGTGGTTTTCAATGGTCGGCAGCAGGCCGTAGTATTCGGCCTGGACCAACCGAAACAGCAGCGAACGGACGAAGGCGATCTCCCCCCACTTACCCAGCATGGCGCGCCGGGCGCGCTGCTTGGCCGTGCGTTGCGAGTAGTCGGCAACGATCACCCGGCTGCGGGCAGCCGCGTACCCGAGCTTGGCTAGGCCGACGATGTCATCCTCAAGTAGCGTTATTAGACGCTCGCCATAGGCATGATTGAGGGCCCACCAGCGCTGCTCGCCAGTCAGGCGGTAGAGCCGCTGGGCAAAGTGGCGCTGCTTGCTCTCGGACAGCGTCGGCAGCGCCCGCTCGTAGACCTCTTGGATGGCCAAACCGACGTCGTGCTGGACGTCACGCTCCTCGTGCGGTGCTATGGCGGCGCAGCCGGCCAACGCCAGCACAATCATCAGTGAAAAGAGTTTTTTCATGACGGCCCCTTGGTGGTGTGTTCACTATCGTTAGGCCATCATTGCACAGTCGATGAGCAATTATGTACAAGCATCCGTAGCGCTACCGACCTAAGCTAGGGCTGTGTTTCGAGTTGGTGTGACTTATCAGGAGGGGGCGGCATGGGTAACGCAAGCCGGTTTCAATTTATTAAAAGCCAGCACGTGCCAACGCTGACGGTGCTGCACGCGGCCATTGAGGATTTCAGCTACGACCGCCATGCCCACGAGGAGTATGCCTTCGGTGTCACCCTGGCGGGACGTCAGGATTTTTTCAGCGGTGGGCGTTTTCACCGCAGCCCTCCCGGCAACGTTATTCTGTTCAACCCAGAGCAAGTTCACGATGGTGAACCCGGCGGCGAGCACGCGCTGGATTACCTGATGGTATATGTGCACCCTGAACAGGTTAACGCGCAGTTTGCGGAACTCCTGGGGCACGAAAAATCGGCTAGCTTTCGTTCACGGAGCACGCTGATTCAGGATGTTCAGCTGCGCAACGCCATTTTGGAACTGGCGCGTTTGGTCACGTCTCACACAGGTAGCTGTATCGATCAGGAGAATGCGCTTTATCAGGTGATCGAGCGCACTGTGCAACTGGGCGGTATTAATCAGCCAAGCCAACTGACCACACGCCCCGATGCCCTTCTGGGGCTAGCGAAAGCGTATATACACGCCCACTTGGATACGGACATCTCCCTCGACGACATTAGCCAAGCGGCTCACCTTTCCAAATACCACTTCTTGCGACTGTTTCGTCAGCATTACGGCATCACGCCGCATCAATATGTGATCAATTGCCGGATCAATGCGGCTCGTTCCGCGCTAGACCGAGGCGCCTCCCTAACGGAGGTCGCTCTGCGCTTCGGGTTTGCCGACCTTAGCCACTTCAATCGCCGCTTTAAGCGCATTTATGGCATGACACCCCACCAGTACCAGCGTGATATCGCCCGCTAATACCTAAATACGCAAATAGAGGTTTCACCATGTTAGCAATCGTCGCCTATGCCCTGGGCGTCATGTACACCCCTGGGCCTGTGAACCTGCTTGGCTTGAACGTTGGCATCAATGGCCAAGCCAGGCAGTCGGTGGGATTTTGCCTTGGCGTGGGCACCGCGATGCTGGCGTACTTATTAGTATTGGGCTGGGCGGGCGCTGCATGGATCGATGATGGCGCACTGGTGATAGTCAGCGCGCTGGGATGCAGTTATATCGTTTATCTAGCGAGTAAAATTGCCCGTTCTAGCGTTGATTTAAGCGAGCCGGATAACGCCCCTCGGCTGTTAAGTTTTCGGGATGGACTGGTCATGCAGTTACTGAATCCCAAAGCCATTGTAGCCACCCTACCCATTACCACACTGCAGTTTCCTGCCGCTGACATTCATGGGCCTAGTTTAGTGGTATGGGCGTGCGGGTTGGCGCTGCTGGCCGCGGGCGCCCCCGGTAGCTATATGGCGATTGGCAGCGCCGTAGGCAGTCGTGTTAAAAGCCCTGCCATCGTTAAGGGGTTTAATTGGCTAATGGCGGGGTTGCTGGTAGCTGTGGCGGTTTCTATAGGCGTGGAGCATGTGTGGCTGCCGCTCACTGCCCGAAGCTGATGCCCAGCCGTAGCGCTTGTAGGCCATCAAATTCGACCGTGACTTCATCAGAAAACAGAGGGTGGCCCTGCACTGCCAAATCCAGCGTTGCTTGAGAGCCGCGATAAGTGACGGTAACGGCGATTTCCGCAGAGGTGCTAACGGGCGCCAGCAAATCATACTCAACGTTATCGATGTTAACAGCTGAAAGGCCGCGGTCATCCAGCTGTTCTTGGATTTCCCGTTCAACGACAACGCCGTAATAGAAGTAGATACCGGCATAGCCAAGCGCTACCAATACAACCAGTGAAAAGAGCTTTCCCATTATTTATCTCAGTTTTATAGAATCTTAAAAGGTGACAGCAGCTTGTTAGGCTGAAACGGATGGCGCATTCTGCGGTTCAAACATTGCCCATAGCAACTTCTCCCTTTGAGCGCTGAATACGATAACGCGAGAATTTTTTTCTCGCTTTGCCCAGCCAAGCTCCTGAATTCGGGTAAGCAGCGCACTGCCAAGCGCGCCCGCTAGATGATGCCTGCGCTCGCTCCAATCAAGACACTCCCTGCAAAATGAGCGTTTTGAAGAAGCAAGCGCGTCTGTATCGATGCCAAATTGATTAAACCAAACCCTTCCCTTCTCAGTGAGTTTTAGCCCCCCTGGGTGTTGATGAAGGATATTCGTTCGCAGCATCTGTTCATAAACTGAAACACCCAACTCTCCGGCAAGGTGGTCGTAACAGATACGGGCCTTGCGCAGGGCGGGATCGCGTGGCCCGGTAAAAAGGCGGTTCCCCTCACTGTGGAAAGCGAGGCCCATCAGTGACTCCAGGAGGTTAGCAATATCCGGACCCGCTAGGCTGAAGTAGCGGTGTCGGCCTTGCTGCTCAACCGTGATCAGCCCTGCGTCTAGCAGTTTGCCAAGATGAAAACTAATGGTCTGTTTGGTAACACCGGCCGTGTACGCCAGTTCGGTCGCCGTCAGCGCACGACCAGACATCAGGGCGGAGAGAACCTCCGCCCGAGCGTTATCGCCGATAAGCGCTGCAACGCGCACGATGTTAGGGCCTTCACTCATGGTTCGATTCTAGTCGAACCATCAGGGGGCGACAACGCGGTATCGTCCTAGCCACCGTTCAAAGGAGATACCCCATGAGCATTACCTGCTTTATCCGCTACGAGATTGATCCCTTCCAACGGGACGTCTTCAAGACGTACGCCGAGAACTGGGGGCAAATCATCCCCCGGTGCGGTGGCCACCTTATCGGTTATTTTCTTCCCTACGAGGGCACTAACAATGTTGCATGGGGGCTAATCGCATTCGATAGCCTGGCTACCTATGAAGCCTACCGTGCCCGGCTGAAATCTGACGAAGGTGGGAATGCGAACTTCATCATGGCTCAAGAGAACAAGTTTATTCTCAAGGAGGAGCGCAGCTTCGTCGAGGTGGTGGACGGCACACTGGGCGTTGAATCTGTCTATCCGTGGAGTGTTTTATGATCGCCGTGATATTTGAAGTGCTACCGCATTCGAACCGTAAGCAGGACTACCTGGACGCAGCCAGCGGACTGAGCCAGCACCTGGAAGACACCGACGGCTTTATCTCGATTGAGCGCTTCGAGAGCCTCACGCATCCTGGAAAGATCCTGTCGATCTCCTTTTGGCGGGACGAAGAAGCCGTCAGGCAGTGGCGCACGTTCGAACCTCACCGATGCGTCCAGAAAGCGGGCCGGCAGGATATCTTTGCTGACTACCGGCTCCGCGTCGCTTCCGTCATCCGAGACTACGGAATGAATGACCGCCGCGAGGCACCGAAGGATTCGCTTGACGCGCACCCATCTTGAAGCAGCCGGGCTAGCCCACTGAGCAGCTGTTCTCGATAGCTAAATTTTTCAATAGCGAGGCGTTGCGTGGGATCCGTTGATAGCGCAAATCACAATACAGGCTTCAGTGCCGTACGACACGCCCTTACGCTTTCGGCCAGTTCGCTCACCAGTCCGTGCACTCCCTCAACGGCTTTATCAGGCGTGTTGGCATTTTCGATACAGTCGACAAGTGCAGAGCCAACGACGACCGCATCGCTGAAGCGGCCAATGGTGGCGGCTTGTTCCGCAGTGCGAATACCAAAACCCACGGCGATGGGCAGTTCCGTATGTTCTCGGAGCCCTGCTACGGCGCCTTCCAGCCGTTCTGGCGTAGGGGCACTTCCACCAGTGACACCGGCAACGGAAACGTAGTAGATAAACCCGGAGGCGTTCGCCAGCACCTTGGGTAAGCGCTTGGCATCGGTGGTAGGTGTGGCCAGGCGAATAAAATCAATGCCGTGTTGCGCTGCTGGCTGGCAGAGCTCTTCGTCGTGCTCGGGCGGCAGATCTACCACGATCAGGCCGTCTACCCCGGCCTTGGCGGCATCGGTCAAGAAACGCTCGACGCCGTAGCAGTAAATGGGGTTGTAGTAGCCCATCAGCACAATGGGCGTGGTGCTGTTCTGTTCACGGAAGCGGCGCACCATTTCCAGCGTTTTGGCTTGGGTC
Organism: Vreelandella sp. ssv; assembly: GCF_059448525.1. Classification (NCBI taxonomy): domain Bacteria; kingdom Pseudomonadati; phylum Pseudomonadota; class Gammaproteobacteria; order Oceanospirillales; family Halomonadaceae; genus Vreelandella; species Vreelandella sp. ssv. The sequence continues at coordinate 2,851,574 of NZ_CM182545.1, forward strand.
TGGCCGTTATTCAGGGCACGCAGCGCGGCTTTCTGGATGGCGGGGCCATCGGCCATGGGGTCGCTGAACGGCATACCCAGTTCGATGATATCCACCCCCGCCTCTGGCAGCCCGTGCAACAGGCGGCGCGAAGTGTCCGGATCCGGGTCGCCAGCGGTGAGGTAGCTGACCAGCGCCGGGCGGTTTTGCTGCTTGAGCGCAGCAAAGCAGCTTTCAAGACGAGAAGTAGTGTTCATCATAATCTCCTGTGGTGCGCTCATGCGTTTTTCACCCCGAATTTATCCCCCAGGTGATGGGCCACGCTCATCATGTCCTTGTCACCCCGACCGCTGAGGTTGACCACCATTAAGTGCTCACGGGGCAAGCTGGGCGCCCGCTTGGCAACTTCCGCCAATGCATGGGCAGTTTCCAGGGCAGGAATAATGCCCTCCTGACGGCAGCAAACCTGGAAGGCTTCCAGCGCTTCGTCGTCAGTGGCTGAGACGTACTCGACCCGCCCCTGCTCGTGCAACCAGGCGTGCTCTGGCCCGATACCGGGGTAGTCCAACCCGGCGGAAATCGAGTGAGCGTCGATAATCTGGCCATCTTCGTTTTGCAGCAAGTATGTGCGGTTGCCGTGCAGCACGCCGGGCGTTCCACCGTTCAGGCTGGCGGCGTGTAGGCCGCTTTTCACGCCCTTACCGCCGGCTTCCACGCCAATCATCTTCACATCAAGGTCAAGGAGGAAGGGGTGAAACAGTCCCATGGCGTTTGAACCGCCGCCAATGCAGGCCACCAGGGAATCCGGCAGGCGACCTTTCTTTTCCAGCATTTGGGCGCGGGTTTCGTGGCCGATCACGGCCTGGAAGTCGCGCACCATGGCCGGGTAAGGATGCGGCCCCGCGACGGTGCCAATGATGTAAAAGGTATCGTCTACATTGGTTACCCAGTCGCGCAGCGCTTCGTTCATGGCGTCTTTTAGCGTGCCGGTGCCCGAGGTCACGGGGATGACTTCCGCACCCAGTAGCTTCATGCGGAATACATTGGGCTGCTGACGTTCGATGTCCGTGTTGCCCATATAAATCACGCAGGGCAGGCCGAAGCGCGCCGCCACGGTGGCAGTAGCCACGCCGTGCATACCCGCACCGGTTTCCGCGATGATGCGTTTTTTGCCCATCTGCTTGGCCAACAGCACCTGACCAATGCAGTTGTTGATCTTGTGCGCGCCGGTGTGATTCAGCTCTTCGCGCTTTAGGTAAATACTTGCCCCGCCAAAGTGCTCAGTCAGCCGCTCGGCAAAGTAGAGCGGGCTGGGCCGACCCACGTAGTCACCCTGAAAGTAGGCCAGCTGGCGCTGAAATTCGGGATCATTTTTAGCGGTGGCGTATTCGTCTTGCAGCTCTAAAATCAGCGGCATAAGCGTTTCAGCGACAAAGCGACCGCCGAAGCTGCCAAATAGCCCGTTGGCATCGGGCAGGCTTTTGGATACGTCTACAGGTTGATTCATCGCGACCTCTGAATGCGTTATCGAACAGTCGGTGAAAACCGTTCAGTGAAAACAGTCCAATGAAAATAGCGCAAGCAGGTGGGGATAAAAATCGATAAGATGTCATCAATACGTGAGTTTAAGTCAACTGTTAGCAGGATACCCCATGCAACACAGCATGCCCCCGCTTAGCGCATTGCGCGCCTTTGAAGCCACCGCCAGGTTAGGCAGCGTGACGGCTGCGGCCGATGAGCTAAGCGTGACTCACGGCGCTGTTAGCCGCCAGCTAAAGAGCCTGGATGAACATTTTGCTGTCGCGCTTTTTGCCAAAGCGGGCCGAGGCATTGTACTGACCGCGCACGGGGAGCAGCTGCAGAGTGGTGTGAGTGAAGCGTTCTCACGCTTGAAGGATAGTTGTGCAGCGCTCAAGCGTGATGTCGAAGAGGCGCCATTCACTCTAGCCTGCCCTGGCAGTCTTTTGGCCCGTTGGCTGATTCCCCGCCTGGATCGCCTGCACCGCGAGCTGCCCCAGCTGAAATTGCAGGTAGTGGTGAGTGAAAGCGAGCAGCCGGGCACGCAAACGGATGCCAGCGCCACCCTGGCGTTTGCCGAGCCGCCCTGGCCCGCAGGTGTAGAGGTATTCGAGCTGATGGCAGAGCAGATATGTGCGGTGGCAAGCCCGCAGCTGGCGGCCCAGTGCGATGCGACCAAGCCTGAATCGCTGCTTGCGAATAAGCTTTTATATACCTCTTCCCGACCCCAGGCGTGGCCGCAGTGGGCGACTGCCAAAGGGCTGGAGCGGGCACAGCTTGATGCGGCGCTAAGCAAAGGCCAGGGGTTCGATCACCTTTATTACTTGATGGAGGCAGCGGTGGCGGGCTTAGGTGTCGCGATCGCACCCAGATTGCTAGTCGAAGATGATCTAAAGAGTGGGCGGCTTGTGGCCCCTTGGGGAAGTATCCAAACCCCTGCGCGCCTCTGTCTGTGGCTACCCAACCAAACCAAACTTCTAACTCACCCCCGTCGCTGCGAGCCGCTGGCAGAATGGTTCAAGCGGGAGCTGGGGGTTGCATACTGCTAATACTTTTTATGATTGTCCCTTCTGCACTATCAAATAAGTATGCAGCTCCGGGTACTGGTCGTACTCCAGATGTCTGCACACCGCGCCTAGTTTAATCAGCAGGGACAAGAAGCCGTTGGTGCCAAGCGTAGAGTAATAGACCTCTGGCCCCATGAAGCTGTCGCTATGCTCACCGGGTTCGTCGGTACCGCCGAAAGAGAAGATCAGCACCCCATCCTCATTCAAGCTTTCGATGAGTTTGGTCATCACACTTTCCTGCTGCGCTAGCGGAATATGCCAGATGCTGTCCCAGGCGGTGATGAAGTCATATTTTTCCGGCGGCAGCCACTGGCAAATATCCTGATGATGAAAGATCACCTCGGGATGCTTCAGCTTAGCCAAACGTAACATTTCATCGGAAACATCCACGCCTTCAGGCGTAAAACCTTCTTGTTGCAAGAAGTCGATAAAGCGGCCGGTACACCCGCAACCGATATCCAGTGCCTTACCCCGGCCTTTCACAAACGAAAGCGCCCTCTTGTGCGCTTCCATCCCGTTAGCGAGATTGAATTTCTCACTTTGCCAAAGGTGGGTAATCTGATCGTAGGCGCTGCCAATATCGATAGGGTTCATAGGCAACCTTATTCAATGATCTCGCCAATCGAGCGTTTTCCATCCAGCAGCAGATACTCCTGATTGACCACATCGTGCTTTTGCACAGCGTGAAGTAGCGCATGGGCTACGTTGGCACGTGAGATTTGGTTGTCGCCTGCTTCATCCAGTGAGCTGGCGAACTGCTGGCTAGCAGCTTCGTCGGTCAAACGACCAGGCTTGAGAATGACGTAGGGAACACCGCTGTTGCGAAGGTGCGCATCGGCGGCAAATTTTGCGGCCATATAGGGGCGCATTTTCTCGGGCGCCTCTAGCGGCTGTTCTGCACGCATGGCGCTAATCATGATGTAGCGGGAGAGACCTTTTTGCTTGGCGATATCGGCAGTCCGAATGGCGCCGAAAAGGTCAATCATCAAAGTTTTATCCGGCCCGGTGTGTGGGCCTGATCCCGCCGTGAAGACCACTTGGTCACAGCCTTCAAAGGCTTGTTCAAACTCACCTTCTAAATCGGCGACCACGGTATCAATGCCGTGCTCTTTGAACCAAGCTGCCTGGTCTTCGCTGCGAATCATCGCCTTGATAGGCGTGCCCGCTTTTTGGGCCAGTTCACAAAACTGCTTGCCAATCTGTCCGTTCGCACCAATCACTAACGTCGTCATAACGCCTCCTTGTGGATTGCTTACTCCTCATATGAGTGCAGGCATTTAGGCGGAATTCAACCCTGAAGCGTGGCACGCCGCAGTAGTTGAGGCATTTAAGCTATCACCCCAAACACGTGACCGATGGCGGATGTTAAGGCCATCGCGAGCGCGCCCCAGAACATCACTCTTGCCGCAGCTTTTAGTATTGGCGCCCCACCTACACGGGCTGCAATGGCACCCAATAGAGCCAAAAAAAGTAGTGAGAAGAGTGCGACCAGAGGAAATAACAGTGATGGCGGCGCCTGCCAAGCGACCAGCAGTGGGAGTAATGCCCCCATTGTGAAAGACACAGCCGAGGAAAGCGCGGCTTGCAGGGGGCGTGCCTGGCTGGTGTCGGTGATGCCAATTTCATCCCGTGCGTGCGCGCCCAGGGCGTCGTTCTCCATTAGTTGCTCGGCGACTTGCCGCGCCAGCTCTGGCGTCAGGCCGCGGGTTTCGTAAATATTGGCAAGCTCTTCCTGCTCCAGTTCGTAGTGCTCCGCCAGCGCCTTGCGCTCAATGTCGAGGTCGGCGTTTTCAGTGTCGGCTTGCGAGCTGACCGAGACATACTCCCCCGCCGCCATCGACATGGCGCCAGCCACCAACCCCGCAATACCCGCCAGCAGGATGTCGTTATGCACCGAGCTGGCCGCTGCGACACCGAGTATTAGACTGCTGGTGGAAACAATACCGTCATTGGCGCCTAGCACCGCAGCGCGCAGCCATCCAGTACGGTGCGATCGATGGGATTCAATATGTTGCATGGCATCACCTTATGATGGTCCTCCCCTTTTGTCTGTTAAGGGGGGAGTGGCAGGTACCCTTTAATACTGACACAGATCAGCGCGGCGGTTTTTAAACACCTCTAACATGTCTAGATAGATTGCGGCCCCCATGGGTTCAGTGGGTTCACATAGGGAAGCTCACTATGGCACTCGATAGCGCGGAGTCAGAAAGTATCACCGCTTGCGGCGTGGTACATGCAGTGAGAGGTGCAGTGGTTGACGTGGTGTTTGAAGATGGCGTGATGCCGCCCATTAACGCCGCGTTAAACGTGGAGTGGGACCAGCCCACGGTGCTGCTTCTTGAGGTACATAGCCACCTTGATATGACGACGCTTCGCGCGGTAGCGTTTCGATCAACCGCTGGACTATCGCGTGGAGTGGTGGTGCGTGCAACGGGAAGCCCTGTCACCGTGCCTGTGGGAGAGGCGGTACTAGGACGGCTACTGGATGCTATTGGCCACCCCCAAGATGACGGCACTGCGTTACCAGACGATATACCCCGCCGCTCGATTCATGCGCTTCCCCCCTTGCTGAGAACACAAACCACCAGCACGCAGGTGTTTGAGACAGGCATCAAGGTAATTGACCTATTGACCCCAATGGCACAGGGCGGCAAGGCCGCCATGTTTGGCGGTGCGGGCGTCGGCAAAACGGTACTGGTGATGGAGCTCATTCGAGCTATGGTCGAAAAATATCAAGGCATTTCGGTGTTCGCGGGGATTGGGGAGCGCTCGCGTGAGGGGCACGAACTACTGACTGAAATGCAGGCATCAGGGGTGTTAACCCGCACCGTGTTGGTATATGGCCAAATGAACGAGCCTCCTGGGGCGCGTTGGCGGGCACCATTGACAGCGCTGACGATCTCGGAGTATTTCCGTGATCAGAAGCACCGAAATGTACTGCTGTTAATGGACAATGTGTTTCGTTTTGTCCAAGCAGGTGCCGAAGTATCCAACCTGCTGGGGAGGCTGCCATCACGCGTTGGGTATCAACCCACTTTGGCTACCGAAGTCGCGCGACTTCAGGAGCGCATCGCCTCGGTGGCCGGGGCTGCTGTAACGGCTATTCAGGCCGTCTACGTGCCTGCTGATGATTTCACCGACCCTGCCGTCACCACCATTTCCAGCCACATGGATTGCGTCATTATGCTATCCCGCGCCCAAGCGGCGGAGGGCTTCTATCCCGCTATTGACCCGCTTGCCTCATCGTCCATGCTGCTTGATCCATCGGTGGTAGGTGACGAACACTACCAAACTGCTGAGGATGTCAGACAGGCGCTGGCAAGGTTCAAGGAGTTGAGCGATATCATCTCGTTGTTGGGCATCGAGGAGTTAGGCACCGAGGATCGACTGATCGTCAATCGCGCACGCCGACTGCAACGCTTTCTTACCCAACCGTTCATGGTTACTGAAGCCTTTACCGGCACCCCTGGCGCTAGCGTTGCCCTGGCAGAAACGCTAGCGGGTTGCCGAGCTATTCTAGATGGCGCTACCGACAATTGGTCGGAAAGCTCGCTCTATATGGTGGGCACACTAGAGCAGGCGCGTGCTAAGGAAGTGGCAACGAAAGCAAATGACAAAGACACCCCGCTCAGTGAGGGTGCGGCATGAATCTCTCCATCGTTACCCCGCTGGCTATCGTTGTTGAAGAGGAGATTGATAGCCTGCGTGCCGAGGACGCAAGCGGTAGCTTTGGCATTCTGGCACATCATGCGCCATTTCTGACCTCTCTGACGCTCTCAATCATCAGTTGGCGGGTGGCTAGCGCCGAGCACTTCTGTGCGATTAGAGGGGGTGTACTCACCGTGGATAACAGTGGCGACATTGAGATCGCGACTCGGGAGGCGGTCATGGGCGATGACCTTGCCACACTGGATGCCGACGTTTTAGCGCGCTTCGAGACGGAGGCGGAAGAGGAACGGGCAGAGCATATCGAAAGTGTTCGCCTGCAGCTCAACGTTATCCGCCAGATGATCAGCCGCCTTCATCGTAGCTCTAATAAAGGCGAGTTCCAGTGAGCGCAGATCGCCCCCCCGAGGATGACCCTCTGGTCAGTGAGGCTCGGCGGCGGCACGATCGGCATGAACGCTGGCTGCGTGAAGGTGATATGTCCGTTGGACGCCGTCTCGCCCAAATTGGGGTACTCGGCTGGATATTTATCGTACCGACCCTGGCAGGCCTGTTTTTCGGACGTTGGCTGGATAGCCAACTGGGGACCGGCACATTATGGACCATGCCACTGTTGGTGATTGGCCTATGCCTTGGCGGATGGATCGCCTGGAAGTGGATGAACGCACGATGATGAACACTCTCTCTTTACCGCTCTTATCATTCCCACAAGGCTCGTTACCCCTGCTATTAACGTGGCCCTTGCTGCTCAAGATACCGTTGTGTTTTCTGGGTGGGCTGGCGCTCGGTTATATCTACTTTTACGCCCTTCAGAAAACGATCGATCTGTTTGTGAACGTTAGTCACGGGCGCCCCTTGATGGCAATGACCCTCACACTGGGGCGGCTTACACTACTTGTCCTTGGGCTTTACGTCGCCGTACTGATGGGCGCCTTAACGCTTTTGGCCATGCTGACAGGTATTGTATCCGCCAAAACGCTCATGCTCCGCAAACTAGGGCATATCACCCCATGAACTCCCCTCTAGAGACGACCCCACTTTTTCAACTCGGACCGATTCCGATCACCCAGGCTGTTGTCACGACCTGGGCCATCATCGCGGTCCTCGTCCTGGGTGCGTGTTTACTCACCCGGCGCCTTGATGCACGACCCAATAAGCGCCAGGCAGCACTCGAACTTATTGTCACTACACTGGATACTCAAATCCGCGAGACGTCCAGTGCTGAACCGGCACCATATCGTAGTTTCATCGGCACACTCTTTCTTTTCATCCTGGTCGCGAATTGGTCCTCCCTTATCCCTGGGGTGACACCCCCGACGGCGCAGTTCGAAACCGACGCGGCGTTGGCGGCGCTCGTCTTTCTATCGATTATCTGGTTCGGCGTCCGTCAAGGGGGACTGAAGGGTTATCTTAAATCCTTCGCCGTACCCAATCTGGTGATGATTCCACTTAATATTCTGGAAAGCGTCACCCGGATTTTTTCAATGTTTGTCCGTTTGTTTGGCAACGTGATGAGCGGCGTTTTTGTCATTGGCATTATCGCCTCTCTGGCGAGCCTTCTGGTTCCCATTCCCTTGATGGCGCTCGACCTGCTGACGGGGCTGGTACAAGCCTACATCTTCGCCGTGCTGGCGATGGTATTTATCGCAGCGACAATCGAAGAAGGTCAACGAGCACCGGATAACCAGCAACCGCACCACCGCCTATAGAGAAGGAGTCGTGATGGACTATCTCAGCCTGGTCAGTATTATCAGTGCCGCCTTAGCGGTGGCGTTTGGCGCTATCGGTCCGGCACTGGCAGAGGGGCGTGCCGTCGCGGCGGCAATGGATGCCATCGCGCGTCAGCCCGAGGCAGCGAATACTATCTCGCGAACCCTCTTCGTCGGCCTAGCCATGATAGAAACAACGGCCATCTACTGTCTGGTCATCGCGCTTCTACTGTTGTTCGCTAATCCGTTACTGGGGTAACGGCATGACTATCGACTTTTGGAGCCTCGGACTGCAGGCCGTTAACGTCCTTATCTTGGTCTGGTTGCTGTCGCGCGTATTCTGGCGGCCAGTAGCTGCCGCGATTAAGAACCGCCAGGAAACCGCGCAAGCCCTGCTAAGTGATGCACAAACGGCCAAAACCAATGCCGAGACCGTCCTTGCTGAGTTGACCGCTGCCCGTGAAGACATTGCAGCCGAGCGTGACACAATGCTAAACGAAGCCAAGAAGGCATCGGAACGCGCAGCCAACAGTGTGCTGGCAAACGCCAACAAAAAGGCAGAAGCACTCATTGAGGAAGCCAAGCTTAGCAACGCCCGAGAGGCCAATGCGCTGCGCGTCGAACTCACGTCTCACGCCTCCCTGCTTGCCGTGGACATTGCCCAAAAGCTACTCACGCGACTGAACACCCCCGTTGTCAAAAGTGCCTTTCTGGGGCTCCTCGTTGAGGCCATCGGCCAGCTTTCCGCACAAGACCGACAGGCACTCATGGAAGCAGAGCATGCTATTGAAGTGATCAGCGCAACAGAGCTTGACGAGGAAGACAAGGTAACCCTAACGCAAGCGGTTGGTCAGGCCCTCGGCCGAACACCAGCGCTAACCTTTCAGGTGGATCCCGAACTGGTGGCGGGCGTTGAGATGCGCACTCCCTATTTTGCGCTTCATAATAGCTGGCAGTCGGATCTCGCCAAGATCATTCAGGCACTCAACCATGCCGTATAACACTCTCGACTGGCTTGCGGCCACACAACGCAAAGTCTCTTGTTTATCGATCGGCAGCTACACTGAACACAAAGGCCGGGTTGAGGAAATTGGCGATGGCGTGGCACTGATCTCGGGACTTCGTAATGCCCGCCTTGACGAGGTAATGAGGTTCGAAGGGGGGCAGCTTGGCTTTGCCCACGTTCTGGATGCCGACCTGATTGGCTGCGTTCTTTTTGACGCGGCGACCGATGTAAAAGCAGGTGACGCCGTATTCGGCACTGGTGAAGTGGTTAACGTTCCTGTGGGCGAGGCACTACTCGGCCGGGTGATTGATCCTCTGGGCCGCCCACTCGATGGTAAGGCACCGATAGAGGTCACCACTCACTTACCCATCGAACGCCCCGCACCTTCGATTATCGAACGTGATCTAGTCACCGAACCGGTTCAGACCGGGATATTGGTGGTCGACACGCTATTTGCCCTAGGCCGCGGCCAACGCGAACTGATTGTTGGCGACCACGCCACGGGGAAAACCACGCTGGCAACCGACGCGCTGATTGCTCAGAAGTCGAGCGATATGATTTGTGTTTACGTGGCGGTTGGGCAAAAGACATCCAGCGTTCGGCGCGTCATTGATGCCCTGCAAACCCAGGGGGACTTCACTCGTTGCATCGTGCTAGTGGCGGGGTCTGCAAGCGCTCCTGGGCTTCAATGGATTGCACCCTATGCTGGGATCACGATGGCGGAATATTTTCGCGATAAGGGACAGCATGCCCTGATCGTGATTGACGACCTTTCCAAACATGCGGCCACCCACCGCGAAATCGCGCTTCTGACACGTCAGGCACCGGGGCGCGAAGCCTATCCAGGAGATGTTTTTTACATTCATGCCCGGTTGTTGGAACGCGCCGCCAAGCTATCAAAGGCACGCGGAGGTGGCTCGCTGACCGCACTACCGATTGCCGACACCGACGCGGGCAACCTTTCAGCCTTCATCCCCACCAACCTTATTTCCATTACCGATGGCCAGATAGTGCTCGATGCGGGGCTGTTCCATCAAGGACAAAAACCGGCGGTCGATGTGGGACTTAGCGTCAGCCGAGTGGGCGGCAAGACACAGGCGGTAGCGTTACGCGAGGCCGCCAGCACTCTGCGGCTTGACTATGCTCAGTTCCTGGAGATGGAGGTATTTACCCGGTTTGGTGGCATGCCCGATAGCCGTGTGCGCCAGCAGTTGACCCGCGGCGGGCGAATTCGAGCCATTTTGCGCCAGCCGCAGCATATGCCTTTACGCCTAGCCGATGAAGTCGGCTTAGTGCTAGCCGTTCAGGCAGGCCTGCTTGACCCACTCTCACTGGACGCGATAGCGACATTCTGCTCAGGTCTACCGGCCATATTGGATACCCACGCTGCGGAAGCGGTGGCAATGATTGCCGAAACGGGAGCGCTGAACAGCGAAATCCACGAGACACTCATGTCTGTGATGACACGCTTTGCCAACGCCTTATCAGACGACAAAGCGGATATAAGGATCACCGCGCCCCCTAACGAGGTAACAGCCCCATGACCGAACGGTTGGCGGATATCAGTGCTCGAATCAAAAGCGTCCGCCAGCTAGGCGCTGTCGTGAATGCCATGAAAAGCATCGCAGCCTCACGTGCCTATACTGCGCGAACACAGATCATAGCTATCGACAGCTATGCGGCGGCCATTGCCACTGCAATCTCTAGCGTTATTGGCCCCTCCCCTTACCCTATCGAAGCGCAGGCTAGCTCCCCACAATACAAACGGGGGCTGCTGGTATTCTGTGCCGAACAGGGGTTCGCTGGCGCATTTAGCGAGCGGGTGCTGGATAGTATCGCCAGCCCTGAAGCCCAGCCATTGTTTATGGTCGGTACGCGCGGGGAGTTCATTGCTTTAGCCCGCGGCTTAGTACCACGCTGGAGTCTGGCAATGCCAGCACGAACGCTGGGTATATCCAAGCTGGCGGATGAGATCACCAAAGTAATCTATCGCGATATCGAACGAGGGGAGATCGAGCGTCTGGATGTCCTCTTCACTGCCTGGAATGCTGGCCATCCCACGATCATCCGACAGGGCATTTTCCCCATTGACCATTCAACTTTTCCACCGAGCACAGGGAAACGCTATTTGACACAAACCCCCCTGGAAACGTTGATCAGCGACCTGAGTGGACACTATTTTCATGCCCTGGTGTGCAAGGCGGCACTGCATGCCTTTAGCGCAGAAAATGAAGCACGCATGTCCACGATGTCTGCGGCGGGAAGCCAGATCGAGCAAGAATTGGGGGTATTCCAGGCCACGTTGCGTCGAGTCAGGCAGGAGACGATCACCGCAGAGCTCATTGAGCTGGGCACCGGTTTCGCATTGTCACGATAGAAGCGGTGCCCGCTTGATCCAAATACGTGGGATCAAAATCGACCATTGTACTCAGCGCATGATAATTGTCGAAGGTCACCACCCCATGACGAAAGGTCAGTAACCCATTTTCGCGCAATTGCCTGAGCACACGATTAACGTGGACCGCCGTCAACCCTAACGCATCGGCCAGATGGTATTGGGTGAGTGGGCAAACATACCCTTGTTTATCCCCTAAACCCACAAGTTTGAGTCTTGAGCCAAGTTCCAGCAGAAAATGTGCCATGCGCCCCACGGCACTGCGTCGGCCAATATCAACGAGATGCTCAACCACCATGGCTTCATCCCGCGACGCTGCCCACAGGACAGCTGTTGCAAGCCGCGGATTGCGAGATAGAATTTCAAGCAGCTCTTTCACTGGTACGTCAGCGACTTCGCTATCGGTAATGGATTCAATAGTGTGATCAGATGTGTGCAGCAATACATGTCGCAGACCCAGGAAATCGCCCGGAATATGAAAATCTACGATTTGGCGAGCGCCATTGGGCAGGATCTTATACGAACAGGCCCACCCTGCCGCGAGAATATAAGCTAAATGATTTGTTTGTCCCTGATCGACTAAGTGTCTTCCTGCCGCCACTGGTTTACAGGACTGATGCAAGTCCGAGATAAGAGTACGTTCGGCCTGCGACAACGCCATATATGCCCCAAGTTTACGGGCAAGCGGGAGAGTTTCAATCGCCGTCATAACCTTTCCCAATGGAGTAAAATATAATCAAAAAGCCACAGCGTGACTGCTTTTGATTAGCCTAGCATAGCGGGGTTTCTATCAATTCGCTGCTAATCAGGCGGGATGCTTCGCTGCTTTTACACTCTCCAACACTCTCCACTTACCCACATGGAGAAACTCACATGTCAAAACAACATGACTATGCAGGATTGGCGGCACTGGCCATCTGTGAATCGCTACTACTTGCCTTGAATGACCACCAACTCCTTTCGGAAAGTGAAATTATTGGTGTTCTGCAGGACGCCGCCAATGCCCATGCGAATGCAGAAGGGCTGGACGATGAAACGCAAGCACACCTAGGGGTTGTGGCATTGATCAACCGCATTATCGAAGGTGGGAATTCGGTGCGACGGCTTTAAATGCAGCGGGTAGCGTTTCGTCGGCGCTCACTATTTGGATATCATTTGACTCTTAACCCAGCGGCCCGTAACCGTTCCTTTAGACGCTGGTTCTCTTCGATCAGGTCGGTCGTCAGGGCAGCGAGTTCGGGTGCGGCTTCAAAGTCCCGCTCCAATTGACACAGCCGTCGCGCACGCGTTAGATCACGACTGGTGAAGCGCCAGCTCGCCACATAGGGTGAGCCATCAGCCAGCAGGCCGCTCTCGATGCGCTCCACGACCCATTCGGTGGCTACCGAGCAGGCGCGAGCCAACTCATCGAGAGATAAGGTCGTATCGTCAATGAGTTCACCGCTAGCAATGAACGGCTGTGCCATGTCCTAGCCTCCTTTGTGGCGGCGTGGATCAAACGCAAGCTCACGCGCCATAGCCTGATAAAATTCACGTGCCTTGGCAGTATTCGCTGGGGGCAATACTACCTCAAGCGCTATATAAAGATCGCCTGGAGCAGGCCCCGGAATACCGCGCCCCTTCAGGCGCAACCGGCGTCCGGTCTGGGAGCCTGCGGGTACCTTAACTTTTACTACTCCCGAGGGAGTGGATACTTTGATACTTGCCCCCAAGGCGGCTTCCCAAGGCGTGACCGGCACCGTTTGATAAATATCCCGCCCGTCAATCTGGTAGCGTGGATCTGTACGAAAGTGAATCTCGAGAAACAGATCTCCTGCTGGGGCTCCTCGAATCCCAGGACTGCCCTGTCCCGAAAGACGGATATGTTGGCCCTCTTTAACGCCCTTCGGTATGCGCACATTGAGAGTATGTTGCTGAGAGGTAACACGTCCCATGGCATCAACCTGCGGCACCTGTAGCGTAATCGTCCGGATATCGCCATGGTAGGCATCCTCAAGATCAATGACGACTTTGGCATGGCGATCCTCGCCGCGCATCTGATGGTCACGTCTGCCTCGACCTGCCCGCCCGCCCTGACCAAACAAGTTGGCGAAGAAGTCACTAAACACACCTAGATCAGCTTCCTCGAAGCCTCGTCCGCTGAACTCAAAACCCGCATCCCAATCCGGAGGCGGATGGAAATCCTGACCAGAGTGATACTGCTGAGCCAGTTGATCGTAGGCGAGGCGTTTCTCCGGATCGGACAATACCGCCTTAGCCTCATTAATTTCCTGCATGCGCTGCTCGGCTTCCGGGTCCTTACTCACATCGGGATGAAATTTGCGTGCCAGTTGGCGGTAGGCTTTCTTGATCTCATCGGTAGTGGCGGTCTTCGCCACGCCGAGTATCTGATAATAATCTTTGAATTCCATGTGTGGGGCCTCCGGCAGCCGGAATGGGCGACAGGCGATAGCCAAAGCCCCCCCGGACGACAAGCAGCAATTGACTCAAAGATAGTTGAAAATGATCAGAAGGGAGAAGCTCGGTACACAGGTTCTGAAATAAGTAAAAAAAACCTACTTTAGCGAAGATAATTGATGTTGATCAGTTTGGCACAGCAGTGAAACGACTAACATCTCGTCTTATAGAGGATGGAATAGCAATACCATCCCCAGGGAGGAACGATGTTACAACGTTCGGCAATAGCGGCGGCTGATACGACACCTGCTGATATCGACTGTCCTGTTAAGCACAACGGTTTACCCACTTTCTATCAAGCTATAGACCAAATTGCCCACCGGGCTGTGGCAAAAGCCACGTCTGGACTTGCTCCATCGGTTCTGGGTGAGGCGTGGATGGACTGGGCTGTGCACCTGACAGTTTCGCCTGGCAAGCAGCTGCAATTGATGGCATCAGCGATGTGTAATACGCAGATGCTATGGACTCAAGCGCTAAACCCCCAACCAATAAGCGACGAGACCGCCACCTTGGACCGGCGGTTCGCTGGGGAGGGTTGGCAGCACTATCCTTTTAACTTGTTGGCACAGGTCCATCAACAGAACTGGCAATGGTGGCAAGAGGCTATGACGGGGGTTCATGGCGTTGCGCCCGCGCATGAAAACCTCATGGCCTTTGTGGCCGGTCTTATGATTGACACGGCAGCGCCTTCCAATTTTACCCTTACCAATCCAGAAGTCTTGGCCGCAATGTACGCCGAAGGGGGTCAGAACTTTATCCGAGGCGCAAAGCAATTTGCTGACGATCTCTATCACAAAGCAGGCCTATCTCAGCCCAAGGGGCCGCAGCCCTTTGAAGTCGGGCGTAATCTTGCGGTCACCCCCGGCAAAGTCGTTTTCCGTAACGAATTGATTGAATTAATTCAATATACCCCCAGCACCGAAACGGTTCGTCCCGAACCCGTTTTAATCGTGCCTGCCTGGATCATGAAATACTACATCCTTGATTTATCGCCGACCAATTCACTTGTTAACTTTTTGGTAAATAAGGGATTTACCGTTTTCATCATCTCTTGGAAAAACCCCGATGCTGAGGATCGCGAACTAGGCATGGAGGAGTATCGACAACTTGGCATCATGGAGGCCATCGATGCTATTCAGGCGATTACCCACGCGCCAACGCTCCATGCGGTAGGTTACTGTCTCGGTGGTACACTGCTGGCCATTGCGGCAGCGGCCATGGCACGCGAAGGCGATGAGCGCTGCGCGACAATTACCTTTCTAGCCGCTCAAATTGATTTCACCGAGGCGGGGCCGTTGCGTTTGTTTATCAACGACTCCCAGGTGACCATGATTGAAGACATGATGTCGCATACAGGCTATTTGTCTTCGGAACAGATGGCCGGAGCCTTTGCCTTATTGCGTGCTCGAGACCTGATCTGGGCTCCCGCTATCCAGCGTTATTTACTGGGCAAGCAGAGTCATTCCTTTGACCTAATGGCGTGGAATGCTGACGCGACACGCATGCCCTACCGGATGCACTCACAGTATCTACGCTGGCTTTTCCTGAATAATGACTTGGCCGAAGGGCGCTATCATGTGGGTAAAAAAGTCATCGCGGTTACCGACATTCGTGCCCCCATCTTTGCCGTCGGTACAGAGGACGACCATGTCGCTCCCTGGCGTTCCGTCTACAAACTTCACCTGTTCGTTGATATGGATGTGACCTTCGTTCTCACCAGTGGCGGACACAATGCGGGCATTGTGTCGGCTCCAGGTCACCATAATCGACATTTTCGCATCGCCCACACCCAGGCTGATGCCACTTACCGTTCACCTGCCGAATGGTGTGCTGATACTGCTTCACAGGAGGGGTCATGGTGGCCCTCGTTCGCGGCCTGGCTTGCAGAACATTCGTCTGAGCCTATCCCTCCTCCGCCCATGGGTGCTACTTCAGGACGGTTTGCGGTGCTTGGCGATGCGCCCGGCACTTATGTGAGGCAAACATGAAAGCTCTTCACAACGACCTTGCAAACGAACTTAAAAGCGGCCCTGAAAACTGTCTTAAGCACTGTCTTAAACACAGTTTTAAGGGCTGTCTTAAGGACTGTCTTCATTGTCCTGTCGAGGATATTCATGGCCGTGTCACTGATTACTCGCATACTGGATTTTCAAGGGCGATGGATATATCCGTTCACTCACTGATACACATGGCACACCTTGCCGAGCCACTGATGACCAGGGTGGGCTCGGGGATTGCACACTTTAATGCATTGATTGATGCAGCACGCTTGCAGGCGCCGGAACAAGTGCTTGTTACGGTAGAGGAGGTCGGCAATATGGCGGTGATGCTTTCCAGCGATCAAGCGCGCTGCGTTTCAGGCGATACTGCCTACGTCGAGGGAGGTTTCCATGTCCAAGCTTGAGTCAACAGACGCTGACACCATTCAGTATATAGAGAACAAAACCTACGATGAGATTTCCATCGGGGATCACGCAGAACTGACCCGGACATTAAAAACTCAAGATATTGAACTCTTTGCTGTTATGTCAGGCGACGTTAACCCCGCGCATGTTGATGCTGAATACGCTAAAACCGATATCTTTCATGGAGTCATTGCGCATGGTATGTGGGGGGGCGCATTGATCTCGGCAGTGCTTGGCACTCAGCTCCCCGGTCCCGGTACTATCTTTATCACTCAGAGCCTGAAATTCATTGCCCCAGTGGGCCTGGGGGATACGGTCGTTGTTAGGGTCGAGGTCATCGAAAAACACAGTAAAGACCGTTTAATCCTGGCCTGCACATGTTTCAACCAGCACGACACTTTAGTCATTGAAGGCACTGCTGAAGTGATTGCACCACGCGAAAAGGTGCGACGCCCTCGCGTCGTGTTGCCCGAAGTACATTTGCACGTGCAAGGGGCGCAATATGCCAAGTTGATCGCTGCGACGCATCATCTTGCCGCTATTCGTACCGCTGTGGTTCACCCTTGTGACGAGCTCTCTATCAGAGGGGCGCTTGAGGCTGCACGCCAAGGTATGATTGTGCCGATTCTAGTGGGGCCGACGGCCAAGATCCAGGCAGCGGCCAGCGCCGCAGGTGAGAGCCTCGAAGGCATCGAAATAGTCGATGCAGCGCATAGCCATGCAGCTGCGGAAGCTGCCGTGGCTTTGGTACGTGCCTCTCGTGCGGACATGCTTATGAAGGGGTCACTGCATACCGATGAGCTGATGAATGCGGTAGTGAGTGCAGAAGCAGGCCTGCGCACGGAACGGCGGATGAGCCATGTCTATGTGCTTGATGCCCCTCCCTATCCCAAGCCGCTTTTTATCACTGATGCTGCTATTAATATCTATCCCGACATCGCGACTAAGCGTGATATCGTGCAGAACGCCATCGATCTTGCTCATTCATTAGGCATCCCACAGCCAAAGGTGGCGATATTATCCGCGGTCGAGACCGTTAACCCTCGTATTACCTCGACGCTCGATGCAGCGGCGCTGTGCAAAATGGCTGATCGGCAACAAATCACCGGTGGCCTTATCGATGGACCGCTTGCCTTCGATAATGCCATTTCTGCTTCGGCAGCGGCAAACAAGGGCATCGTGTCTGAGGTTGCTGGTTACGCCGACATACTGGTCGCCCCCGACCTCGAAGCGGCTAATATGATGGCCAAGCAGCTAATTTATTTGGCCGGTGCCGACGCAGCAGGCATTGTGCTCGGCGCGCGCGTACCAATCATTCTGACCAGCCGGGCGGATAGCTCAATGGCTCGTCTCGCTTCATGTGCCCTGGCACAGTGCTTTATAAACAACAGAGAAAATAAAGTAGCATGACTGACGCGATTCTGGTCTTGAACGCGGGGTCATCGAGCCTCAAGTTTGCCCTCTATCCTGATACTGCCACCCCGGCAGTTGCTCTTTTGCGGGGTAAAATTGCGGGTATTGGCAGCCATTGCGTTTTTTCAGCACGTGACAGAGAAGGCCTCACCCTACCGGACAGCGAAGGGTTATCTCTAGCAGCCGGCGCAGCGTTAGATGACCTTATTCCCATACTCCTTGAGTGGCTCAACAACCACCGTGGTGGTGTCAATATCATCGCCGCAGGACATCGAGTCGTGCACGGCGGACGCAACCATGCTGGCCCAGCGAAGGTAACTGAAGCACTGCTCGACGAACTTACGGCACTCGTACCTTTGGCACCACTTCACCAACCACATAGTTTAAGGGCAATTCGCTCCGTCTCGTCTACTCTGCCAGGCCTGCCGCAAGTCGCCTGTTTCGATACCAGCTTTCACCGGACCCAAGACCGCTTAGCCCAGCTGTTTGCACTGCCCCGAGCACTGACGGAATCGGGTATTATTCGCTATGGCTTTCACGGTCTCTCCTACGACTATATCGCCAATACCTTGCCTCACCACATCGGCGCTAGAGCTGATGGGCGTGTGATCGTGGCTCACCTTGGAAATGGTGCCAGTATGTGTGCCATGAAGGCCCGTCGCAGTGTGGCCACCAGCATGGGGTTTACTGCCCTTGATGGGCTAATGATGGGCCAGCGCTGCGGTACGATTGATCCTGGTGTTCTCCTACATCTTATTACCAGTTTGGGAATGACGGCCCCAGAGCTTGAGCACCTTCTTTATGAAGAGTCGGGTCTCCTCGGCGTGTCGGGCATCAGCAACGATATGGAGATACTTCAATCCAGCACTGATTTCGAAGCGCGAGAAGCCATTGAGCTATTCTGCTATCGCGCGGCAGGAGAGCTTGCCAAGCTGGCAGCGGCGATCGGAGGACTCGAGACGATTGTGTTCACTGCCGGGATTGGCGAGCATTCGGCACTAGTCCGTGGTCTCATTTGCCAACGGTTGGCATGGCTAGGGGTCGCATTAGACGCCGACGCCAACGAACAGCATGCCATACGCATCAGTACCGAGAGATCAGGTGTCGACGTACTTATCATTCCGACCGACGAGGAGATCGTGGTGGCGGGCTCTACTCACCGACTAACCACAGGAAACCTCCCTGTCTCATAGCATGGTTAATCGGCAGCTAGAGGCTCCCACTTGGCATTAATCTACTACCGGGTGTTAATCGAAACCAAGCTGCTCCAGCACTTGCTCAACGCGTTTGCGGTCATCCCCTTGAAGGGTTTTAAGCGGCTGGGGCAAGCACGGGTGGCTTACCTTTCCGGTTATTTCTGCCATGGTAGCGGCTAACCGCAGGCTACCACCGTACTTACGGTATAGCGCCCATAAGGGCTCAAGGGTGTCGGAAAGCATGCTGGCCTGTTGCGCATTCCCCTCTTGCGCAGCCCGCGTTAGCGCTAGTGCGGCTTTTGGATAAAGCCCACCGATAACAGAGTACCAAGCATCGCAGCCAGCATTTAGCCCTGCTGCTGCTGCCGGGTCGCCACTGATGCCGATGGTGACATCACAGGGAATCAGCTTACGCAGCTTTGCGACACGCTTTCGGGCAATCTCTACGTCGTTAGCCACCGGCGGAATCTTGATTGAACGAACTTGCGCCAATTGGGCGATACGTCCATGCAACGCATCGCTGAACTCAAAGTGAGTAGTGGCAGGATTGTCGTACACACATAGCGGAACACTCAGCGATCGGCAGACGGTTTCATAAAGGTCGAATACTTCATCATCGGTGAGTTTTTGGTAAGAAACCGGTGCCAGCAGCACCCCGCTGGCACCGGCTTGCTGGGCGTTTTCGGCATTGACCAGCACATCGCGGGTACGTAACGCACCAATCCCTATGACAACCGGCACACTTCCTGCGCTTTCCACGCTAAGTTTGGCAATACGAGCACGCTCGTCATGGCTTAAATAGGCGTAACTGCCCGTCGATCCCAACACGCCAATGGAGTCCACGCCAGCTGCGGCCACGTTTTGCACTAAACAACTAAACTCACGTTCCTGAATGCTGTGCTCGTTCATAGGGGTTAGTGGAAATGCACTTAGGCCGGTAAACATGGTGAATGATCCTTTTAAGATGCCAATTGCAAATAGTGTCGCACAGACGATTATGCATCATGTACAAGCATTCATCGGCAGGGGGAGCATAAGCTAGCCGCAGGGATTAACCAGAGAAGGGTCGGCATGGGCAACTCAAGCCGCTGTTCGCTGATGTACTTGGCTGCGAAAGTACGGCTGACTTTCGTCGAGATAAAATCCTTATTCAGGATGCGCGCCGCTTGGTAGATAACCGTATTAATAGCATTGGGATCATTAGGGATTTAATTAGGAGATAGCAGGATTGCTGGTCGCTGTATCGTTTTCGATTGGTTCTGAACATGGTTGGGTTCCGCTTATGTCTTGATTTACAGAATAACAACAGCAACGGACCCTCCCTATTCGTTGACATATCTTCCTGTTATTTTTCTCGGATTAATGTAGTGTTTGTGTATGTGCTGTATCGATATGGCATAGTTGTTTTTTTCGTGCGAATCGTTCAGTCATTATAATTAGCTCTGATTTTAAAAGAACAATGCCATTAGGGCTACGAGGGAGAACACGTCATTAACTCATACACATCTAAAGTGCAGAACGTATCTGCATCGTGCATGATCCTGGCGTTCAGCAATCAAGCAGTAAGCCACCGCCAATGTCATCACCCCTTGTGAACGGTTCTTCATTACGATTGGCCTTACTTCTAGTGACCACCTTCTTTTTACTGGTGGGGCTCACTTTCGCTGGAACGAATGCCGTTGCTCGGGAAGCACCGCTTTGTTTAGTGGCTCATCCTGATGTCGCCACCCGCTGGCTGAATCGCGATACCACCCGTGCGATTTTCGCCATGCGTCAGCGCTCATGGCCGGACGGCCAGGCTGTCAGAGTCTTCGTATTAAATAATAGCAATCCCGTGCATGCTCGCTTTGCCAAAGAGCAATTGGCGGTTTACCCGCATCAGCTGCAGTTGGCCTGGGACCGCATGGTCTTCTCTGGGACTGGGCAAGCCCCAGACCGAGTAAGTGACCAAGCGGCGATGCGCGAGCATGTTGCAACCACACCCGGCGCCATTGGCTACCTTGAAAGGGAGTATCTGGATGATAGTGTCCAAGTCATTTCGATGGATTGAATATCCAGCTTTAGCCGCGCTGGTAGGTGCTGTGGTGATGTTTTTTTCTGCTTACGCCCAAAGTGATGAAGGCATGACGGACACCCTCCAGGTGCACGGTTTTTTGAGTCAGGCGCTAGTCGTTACTGACCATAACAACTTCTTTGGCCACAGTAGCCGTGAGGAAGGCAGCTTAGAATTCACAGAAATCGGCCTCAACGCATCATTACGACCTCATCAGGATGTGCTTGTTGCTGCTCAGGTGCTGAGTCGTCGAGCTGGTGGCGATAGCAGCGATGCTGAGCCTAAGCTGGATTATGGTCTAATTGATTACCAAATGATTTCGGACCAAGAACGTACCTTTGGTGTTCAGCTAGGAAGGTTCAAGAATCCTTTCGGATTTTATAACCAAACTCGTGATGTAGCCTTTACACGCCCTAGCATACTTCTGCCCCAATCTATTTATTTTGACCGCACTCGGTCAATTGGTATTGCTGCAGACGGGATCAGTTTATATCTAGACGAACGAATACCCACTGGCTCGCTACGTATTCGAAGCGGTTTAGGGCGCCCGCAAACAGGCTCAGACCTAGCAAGACAGCTTTTTGCTGGTAATGTTAGACCAAATGTTTCTTCAGAAGATTATTCAGCAATAGCCCAGCTTTTATACGAACACGAAAATAGCAATTTTGTTGCTGCCATCAGCGCAGCTGATGTTAAATTAAATGTCAATTTTCCTACAGGGGCAGGCACTTTTGACTTTCAACCGTGGATTGCATCAATACAATATAACCAAGAGCTGTGGAGCCTCACTACTGAATTTGCGCTTAGGAAACAATCTCTTCAAGGGCGTAATATCCCCAGGAACTTTGAAATCACCGGACAAAGCTGGTATGTGCAGTATCAGCGCATTATTAATCAAAAGTGGAGTTGGCTTGTTAGATATGACAGCTTAATTAATAATAATAATGACCGTTCTGGAAAGTCTTTTGAAGCAAACGGTCTAGGATCTGCTCACTCTCAATTTGCAGACGATCTAACATTTGGCCTGCAGTGGACACCGTACCCTCAAGTAATGTTGGCAGGTGAATATCACCATGTTGATGGTACTGGTTGGCTACCGAATCAGGATAATCCAGACTCAGCCGCAACTAGCCGAAGATGGAACATGTGGCTGTTTCAGTTATCGCTACGTTTCTGACGTTTTACTCGTTCCTGGCTAGGATGCTGCTGCTGCGATGAAATCACCTAACCTCTTTCGGATACCTCGGCGCCTTAGCTTAACATGGCGCGTCATCGCCTTAAGTAGCCTACTGCTTTTAGCACTAGTGACACTATTTACTTGGCTGGGCCACGAAAACCTTACTCGCCAGTTTCAAGAAAGCCGTAGCCAACACCATGAGCGCCAGCAGCGTGAAATTCGTTTAGCGCTTGCTCGTTCCTCTGAGAATTTACGCCAGTTGGCTGGCTTAACTGCTGCATCTGCTAGCTTAGGCCCTCCTTTACTAGCAGGTAATAACGTTGATGTGGAACAAGCGCTGGACTCCCAATGGCCAGCACTTCAGCTTGAAGCGGGCATCGATGAAATTTTAATCATTAACACTCGTGGCCAGGTGCTTGGCAACTGGGGCTCAGGTAATTCAGAAATGCAGCTCCCCATCCTCAGTTGGGTGCGGCGTGTCATGAATACCGAACGGCCATTAACAACGCTTCGCTGCTCAATAAGTTGCCAACAATTCGCGGCTGTGCCGGTGCTGGTAGAAGGCGAGAGCGTTGGCATGGTTGTGCTTTCCCGCTCATTAGCTGATGTCACTCGGCAAGCAAAAGAAGTCTCTGGGAGCGAAGTTGCGTTACTGGTTACAGGCTTAGCGGAAGAAAGCAATATAACAGCCGCTCGTCAGTTGAAAGCATGGAACGGTCATCTGTTAGCGTTAACCAGTGAAGAACAAAGCCTGGGACCGCTGAAGCGTGCGGCGGAGGCAGTGCCAGTGCGCCGTTTGATGGAAACACCATTAAGCCTTGAGCACGCGGGCAGGCATTTGGAACTCAGCGCAGTACGAATGGAAGAGGACAACGAGCGTAGCAATATTGGCTATTTCCTGCTGATATCGGATATTACTGGCCAAATTGAAGCCATTAATCA
The DNA here is from genome assembly GCF_059448525.1 of Vreelandella sp. ssv. Taxonomy (NCBI): domain Bacteria; kingdom Pseudomonadati; phylum Pseudomonadota; class Gammaproteobacteria; order Oceanospirillales; family Halomonadaceae; genus Vreelandella; species Vreelandella sp. ssv. The sequence goes on from NZ_CM182545.1 coordinate 2,874,557, forward strand.
GGATACTCGCACGTTGCTGTTCGTAGGGGTGCTCGGCTGGTTTGCCGCTGAGCTACTGCTCCTCGTCATACTCCTTGGCCCTATGGCTCGATTGCGCCGTGTCGCCGGCTTGCTGCCTGCCCTGGCCAACGGAAAGTTTAGCGATATCCATGCCGCCATCCCCAACCATCGCCGTGGCATTCCAGACGAAATAGACGTACTTGAAAGCACCACGCTTGAGCTTTCACGCCAACTTGAACTGCTTCAATGTGAAGTCCAGGAGCGCGGGAACCAATTAGCTGAGCGGATTGATGAGCTAGCCAAAGAGCGTGATTTCGTCAATGGCTTACTGGATACTGCTCAGGTATTTATCATTGCCCAGGACAGCACAGGCCGCATCAGTCTAGTCAATGCATATACCCAGCTAGTGTTAGGCATGAGTCAATCCTCCCTGCTCGGTCGTCTTTTTGCGGATGTATTTGATGCTGGCATTACCACCTCGGTGGCTTCATTTACCCTTCCTCAGCAAGAAGAGAAAACGCTACGCACACCTGACCAACACATCCACACCATCGCCTGGTATCACGCGCCTTTGCATACAGGTAACGACGGGAAGGTTTCACGCATTTCAGTTGGCCTCGATATTACCGAACGCAAGGCCGCTGAAGCCCGGCTTACGTGGCTTGCCGAACGTGACCCGCTCACGGAGCTTTACAATCGACGCTACTTCCAAAATGCGCTACAAATCGCCATTGAACGCGCTGCCAATGCAAAAGGAGCCGTGCTACTGCTGGACTTAGACCAGTTCAAAGAAGTTAATGAACTGAGCGGGCATCATGTGGGTGACAAGTTATTGCGAGAAGTAGCAGACACGCTTTTTCATAATCTAGGCCGCCGCGGCGTCATTGCCCGCCTAGGAGGTGACGAGTTTGCGCTGCTCCTGGAAGATGCTAATGCTGAACAAGCGATCAGAGTCGCGCAATATATAGTGCAGTTATTAGACGGCATCGGCTTCGTTGTCGGAGAGCGACGACATCGGGTAACGGCCAGCATTGGTATTGCCCTATTCCCAACCCATGGCAATACGCCTGCCGACATACTGGCTAGTGCCGACGTGGCTATGTACAAAGCCAAGGCAAGCGGTATCCAGCATTGGCATATACTTTCCAAGTCGGAAAATGCCAAAGACGAGCTACAAGAACGCGTTTACTGGGTTGAACGCATCCACGATGCGCTTGAAGAAAATAGCTTTGAGCTAATGATCCAACCCATCATGCGCCTGGAAGACCAAGACGTAAAACACCATGAGGTACTGCTGCGAATGCTTGACGCAGATGGCAGCCTCATTGCTCCCGCGCACTTTATTCCTATTGCTGAGCAGAGCGGACAAATTGTCTTAATCGATCGCTGGGTATTGCGGCACAGCTTAAAGGCACTTAGCCAATTACAGGATCGGGGTATCACACTAGCGGTGAACCTCTCTGGCCAGTCCCTACACGATGGAGGGTTAAAACAGTATTTGGCAGACGAGCTGACGGCCAGTGGCGCTGATCCTCACCACTTAATATTGGAAGTAACAGAAACAGCTGCGGTTACTGACTTTTCTACCGCACGGGGAGTATTACAAGCAGTTCGCGATCTGGGTTGCCGTACCGCACTGGATGACTTTGGGGTAGGCTTCAGCAGTTTCCACTACCTCGGGCAACTGCCCGTCGATTACATTAAAATTGATGGCTCTTTTATTCGCAGTTTGCTAATTAGTCCTGACAGTCGCGTCATTGTTCGCGCTATTGCTGACATTGCTAAAGGTTTTGGCAAGCAAACGATTGCTGAATTTGTTGATCAGGAAGCACTTATACCTATCTTAAAATCCTATGGAATAACTTATGGTCAAGGTTTTTATTTAGGGAAGCCATCGCAACTTCAGAAACTAATCACATCTATATATTAAAAACACCACAAAACCAAGGAATCAAAGATGTCAACAAAAATCGACCATATTTTAGAGCCAGCTGCATTACCATTAAAATCAAGCATAGACCCACATCAATTTTTCAATAATTTTAAATTCATTATCGCCCACTCTCCTGATGAGAAGAAACGCGCATTTTTATTACGCCATCAAGTTTTCAATGATGAGTTGAACTACAACATTGGAGATAAAAAAAGCTCCACTCTAGAAAAAGACTCACATGACCAACACTCAATACTTTGTCTTCTTCAGCATCGAGAAAGTGGAATCGATGCTGGATGTTTAAGAATTGTCGTCATAGACCAAAATATTAACGGCTTTCCACAAACTTTACCCCTTGAAGACTACTGCTCTAATAGCTTAACCAACCCTGACTACCATCCAGAAAAAATGGCTAAAAACTCTATTTGCGAAGTTTCTAGATTAGCAGTCAACCCGCTATTCAGAAAGAAAAAAAACCCTCCAATCAACTATATCGATTTAAATAACGACATCGGAAATCACTCAGTCATTAGTTTAAGCTTATTCCTTGCCGCCACGGCCATTGTCGGTTTAGCGCACAGAAGACACGTCTTTGCAATGTTAGAACCAAGATTTAATAGACTGCTTAAGGCATCTGGCCTTCACTTTCAACAAGTAGGCGAAATTATAAACTATTGTGGAAATCGAGCAGCATATTATATCGACCAGAATGTAGCTATTGCAAACTTACCACCACAACTAATACCGCTATACACATGTATAGAAAAAGAGCTTGCTATTCAAACAATCTCTCGAAAATCACAACCTCATCATCTAATTAGAATTTAAACTCTCAACCTCTCCAGGCAACTATAGTTTCAAAGTTATGTAGATTCATTAAAGTCATTAACCTTAACGCTAGTAAATTTCTCCAAAAAAAAGACTAGTGTTTCAGGATACTTGAAACGCTCTTCAAATCGCTCTTGGCCATCTTGTGTACGTCGCGTAACGCTCGCTTGATAGCCACCCTCATATTTTGACACTTTAACGCTATTCTCCCGAGCCCCATCACGTGTAACGGCCGTTATTGGAGAGCTAGTCGCTAATAAATCATCCAACTGGCGAGCATCCGCCTGCTCTTCTTCGGTGGCCCATAGCGGTTGATCACGATTTCCATAATGGTAAAGCATGATGACTAACATGACTGAAAAAATGCTGCTGGTAAGCATCCAGGTTAAAAGGACGCTCGACAGCGGTGTAGTGAGCATGATGAATAACTGAAGCACAATTCCAATCGCTAATACCACCGCTAGAGGCCGCCACATGCGCGGGTTCATAAACCGGCGCTTGAGGATATACCCCCACAGCCCAATCACTGCTAGTGCCCCCAACAGCAAATACACAGGTGAAAGCAGCGTTCCACCTCCTGCCAATATAGCGATGGCACCAATGATAAGTATCAGTGTGTAGAAAGCTGCTAAAAGGCGGTAAGCGCGATCTAGGTTCATCATTCATTCTCCATACTGTATGGCCGATATTATGCGTGGATAATCGGCCTTTGTTGTTATTATCTTTCGTTATCACCATGCTTATAACGTTGAGGCAATGCCGCGACTGCTTTATGACGCGGCGATATCCAAATGTATAGTTCTATTACAGCCCTTGCGCTCCCCGACGTAGCCAATCATGTACAAACGCAAGCTTATGGCGAGCCGTTTCAGAAAGCACAAAGGGGTACAGATCCGGCAAGCCCATTGAACGGTTAACGTGATTAACGCCCACCGTGAGCTCTGCTGCTACATAAATCAAACGCTCAGCATCTGTCTCTGCATACGGCTCCCACTGATGGCTTGGCAGTTGCGGCGATGAGAGTTCTGAGGCTGCAAAACTATCGGCTATATCCGTTAAATGCAGCAGATGTGCAGCAGTCTCGGCCCAGTCTTCGTGAGGGTGGGCAGACGCATAAGTCGTCAGAAAGCTCTCCTTCCAGTTCGGCGGCGGGCCCTCTGTGTAGTGGCGCTGAAGCGCGGCCGTATAATCCTGGCGCTCGTCACCGAACATCTCACGAAACGCATCAAGAAAATCCTCACGCAGGCTAAGCCGCCACCAAAGCATGTGCGAGATTTCGTGTCGCATGTGGCCAATCATCGTGCGATAAGGCTCTTCTAGTGCCTCGCGACGGGTTGTGACAAGAACGGGATCTACTTCCGCCACACTAATGGTCACCACGCCTTCTATATGTCCCATCGGCACGGGTGAGCGCCCCTCTGCCAGCAGATGGAAGGCTGGCGGTGCGCCGGGGTCTTCCGGACGGAACCAGTGCCATCGACCCAGGTTATCCAGCACCCAGCGTTTGGCCGCTTCGGTTTTCGCCCAGTTAGGTATCGCGTTGGGTAGTTCTGGATCGGGTGCTAAAGCTGTCATGGCGCAAGAGCGGCAAAAAGCGCCCTCTTCAGGTGCGATCCAATTACAGCCAATAATGTCTCGATTGATGCAGAACGGCGGCATTGGGACAAAAGCACGGGCCTGAGGGTCATAGGCAACGGGCGTTCCGTCAGCAGTGGTGAGGTTGTCGAACCAAAGAGAGCCGGAACCGACGGGGTTAGCAAATACGCGCATGCGGTGAAGCTCCTGATAGCGAGGAAAAGAGAATCTCTAATAACGAACAGAGCCTTCTCTTTTCCAAAAATTCCATTAAAAAGTGTGCTGAGCCCCTATTTCATCTCAAAACCACGCTTGATTAAAAAATCACGCATGTGGGGGCGAAGCTTATTGTCGAAAAGCGGCTTAAGATTATGCGACCAATCGGTATCTTTATTACTGCTGCTGCGGGCTTGGTAGTAAGCCTGCATGGTGTCATCAAAGGTTTTCACCTGCTCACTGTCTTCAGTGTAGTAGTCTTCTTTAAGAACTGCTTCCACTGGTAGGCGCGGCTTAACTTCAGGGTCATGATCTGGATAGCCAAGACACATGCCAAATACGGGGTAAACGTGTTCGGGTAAGTGTAATAGGTCACTAATTTCTTGCGGGTTGTTACGGATACCGCCGATATAGCAGATACCCAATCCTTCAGATTCTGCAGCCACCGCTACATTTTGCGCCATGAGCGCCGTATCCACAGTCGCTACTAATAATTGTTCCGTCATGCCACGCACAACGTTCGCCCCTGTGCGCTCAGATGCTTCGGTGGGACGCTTCATATCAGCACAAAACACTAAAAAGTCAGCACACGAGGCAACGTAATCTTGTCCACCGGCAAGCTCGGCGATCTTTTCGCGATTCGCCTGATTTTTCACATGGATGACGGTGTATGCCTGAACATGGCTGGACGTAGCAGCCCCCTGCCCGGCTTGAATCAATTCATGTAGTAACTCGCTCGGTATCTTCCGATCACTAAATTTACGAATGGAACGGTGGGATTTAAGTAACTCAATTACGTCGTTCATGGAGCCTCTCTTTTCTGGGTAACACTTATCTGAATAACAACTGAATACAGGGTAACAGATTTGTACAAGATGACAGGGTTAGCCTGTTGCACCAAAAGCTGCCTAAAACAAATGGATAACCGCGCCTCGCACCCCGCGTTGGTTTATCCATAGTTTACCCAGCGTTAAAGGCAGATTAAAACGGCGCTTTCCGGCGGCGCCAGGGTTGAACAGCAGCTTGTCCGCTTGACGCTCATTACGGGGTTTATGTGAGTGGCCGTGCAAAATGACATCGCAAGAAGTCGTCGGATCAAAATCTTCTAAGCGATGAACGAGGTGCAGATGGCGATCATTAACAATGATGTCTTGCTGCATCGGCAAGCTCCCCGCCCAAGCGGCCGTATCGATATTGCCTCGTACACAGTGAACGGGTGCCAGCGTTTCCAGACGCTCTAAAATCGCTTTGTCCACGTCTTTATTGCCTACATCACCTAAATGCAGGATTAGCTCGCACCCTTGTAATAATATAAGCGCCTCATCACGTAACAACCCATGGGTATCGGCAATGACCCCGACGGGAGAGACGATGTTGTAACGCGATATTGATAGGCTCATTAACACCCTCCATTGGTGTTGCTAAATTGCACCGCATGCTGCTCACTGTTAGCAAAATATCTTTAGAACAAATAGGTAATACCACAGTATTTATTAGAATTTTATTGTCTATCTAATAAGTTAGCCATCGGCAGGCTATACTGCTAAGGCTATATGTTTATGCTACCCCTTGATGGAATAATAACGACGCAGGAAGCCGACATGACCAATATCTCTCAAAACGCACCCGGGCAAGAGTGGAATGCCAGCGACTACGCCCAAAATGCTAATTTTGTGCCTAAGCTAGGCAGCGACGTCGTCAAACTGTTGGCACCTCAACCCGGTGAACGCATTTTGGACCTTGGCTGTGGCGATGGCGCGTTGACAGAGCGCTTAGTGCAGCTAGGAGCTAATGTCCTAGGGATCGATGCTTCAGAAGAGATGGTCACTGCAGCACGTCAGCGTGGCATTACTGCCCGCGTGGTCGATGGCCATCAGTTGCCCTTTGATCACGAATTCGATGCCGTATTCAGCAATGCGGCCCTGCACTGGATGCTTGATCCCCAGGCGGTTCTAGCTGGGGTTAAGCGAGCGTTGAAACCAGGAGGACGGTTTGTGGCCGAGTTTGGAGGTCATGGCAATGTTGCTGCTATTTGCACCGCGCTGATTGCGGCCCTGCAGTTTCGTGGCATTAGCGCTCGTGGCCGTCACCCTTGGTACTTTCCTACTCCGCATGAGTATGCTGGCATGCTGGAAACAGTCGGCTTCAAAGTTGAAAGCATTGAGCTAATTCCTCGCCCTACTCCATTACCTACCGGCATGATTGGATGGCTTGAAACCTTTGCCAGTCCTTTTCTACATGGGCTTGATGAAGATGTGCGAGAGGCCGTGCTGGAAAATACCTTAACACTACTGGGCCACAGCCTACGTGATGAGCAAGGTAACTGGACGGCCGACTATGTTCGTCTGCGCGTATCTGCCCGCGCGTGAAGCTTTTCGATCTTCTGAACGTTAAACACCGCCGATAGTGGTTTTTTTAATTTCGGCGGCGTTTACTTAAATAAGACCTAAAATTCGTCCCATTCGTCGACAGTGGCTTTTTGGCTTTGCATCGTCTGCTGACGGGGGGCTGTCTCAACGAGACGACTGGCTGCTGGCGCTTGGCTGGTATCGTAGCCTGTTAGTGCACCATTACTGGCAGCGCTTTCATCAATGCGGAAAGTAGCCATCAAATCGGATAGCTCGCGTGCCTGTCCTTCTAAAGAGCTTGCGGCGGCGCTGGTTTGTTGAACCAGAGAAGCATTTTGCTGAGTGACCGAGTCCATTTCGGTAAGGGCAGCATTAATCTGCTCAATGCCGCTATTCTGCTCCCGTGTCGCGGTCGAAATCTCACCCATTAGTGCGGTGACTTGACGAATCGCGGCCACCGTTTGATGAATCGTTTTTCCACTGCGCTCTGCTTGTTCAGCGCCACCGTTAATTTTCGTGGTGGTTTGCTCAATCAAACTACGTATCTCTTTCGCTGAGTCTGCACTGCGCGTCGCTAATGAACGGACTTCGCTGGCGACCACTGCAAAGCCACGACCTTGCTCGCCTGCACGCGCGGCTTCGACAGATGCATTGAGTGCCAAGATGTTGGTTTGAAAGGCAATAGAATCAATAACACCAATAATATCGTTTACTTGGCCCGCGCTAGCTGCAATCTCACGCATTAATTGCACCGTACGCTCTACCTCTTCTCCTCCTGACTCCGCAGACTGTGATGCCGCCACTGAAAGCTGATCCGCCTCTTGAGCCGTTTCAGCATTTTTACTCACTGTTGCCGACATCTCTTCCATACTAGAAGCGGTCTGTTGTAGTGATGAAGCCTGCTGCTCGGTTCGGGAAGAGAGATCCTGGCTCCCCGCTGAAATATTGCCTGCTCCACTGAAAACACGCTCACTACTGCCCCGCAAAGAAACCACCAATTGTTTTAATTTCTCCTGCATAGCCGCTAGACCACTGAATAGCTGGCCAATTTCATTGCGACCACGGTCCTCAATGTGGCCCGTTAGATCGCCACCGGCAATTCGGTCGAAATGCGCACTGGCGTCGCGCAGAGGCCTTACTACGTTACGCATCATTGCCCATCTAATGACCACCGCTGCCAAGAGTGAAATCACTAACAGGGTAATGGCAATGACACCGATAACAGTGGCTAAGTGGTCCACCTGTTGTAGGACACTAGCCCCGCGCCCTTCGGTATAGGCAATAAATGCACCCATTGCCGCATCCAGATTGGCGCTTAATATGCCTAACTCTTCCTGCCGACGCTGAATTTGAAAAGGAGCGGCCTCTAACAACGGGGAAATGCCCTCTGTCACAAAGGCTTCATAGGCGCTGATAATCGCATCGCGGTGAGGCGCAAGTGTGCCTTCGGGATCGACTGGCACAGCCCTAAATTCATTAAAACGCGCCTCTGCAGCAGCGACTGCTTCTGCTGCCATAGCAAGGCTCTCTTGGCCTTTTTCTGGATTACCTTGGGTGCTAAAACTTGCCGCACGGTCTAGAAAAGTTTGCGCTCTCAGCGAGTGCACTTGTGTACGATTGGCTAAGTTCGTGAGCCGTACGTTAGTGTTTGTCAGTTCCTCAAGTGCTTGAGAGCTATTATGATTCGCATAGAATCCAAGCCCGCTGATCAACCCAATCATCAGCACCAGCAAGGCTAACGCGGCAGTCAGACTCCATTTAATAGAGAGGTGCTTCATCCCATTGATCCCTTTTTCATTTATAAGTCATTCAGTTAAGTATCGGCGAGGGTCAAGACAACTGAAATGATTTAGGGTGATTTCAGACGTTTGTATACTTTGTGGCGTAAAAAGGGAGCGCGGTGACAGCCTTTAAGACACCATGGCAACTTTTGGTCGATGACGACAAGACTGCGGGGCTACCTCCACCTGTAGCCAAGCTCCCGACATACACGCTAACCGGGGTGCTTCGATCACACCTTGTATTCGAGCTCGTGCTTGCAGCGTGGCCTTGGTATTGGCTTTCAGGGTGCCTACCACGTGACCATCAATCTCGACACTACTCCCTTCCACATAGGACGTTACATAGCCGGTGGCGGTCACCGAAACCGTGTGATTAGGCGCAATTACTGTCCCTATTACATGCCCTTTAATGAGTATGGGCTCATCGGCGATTACTTTGCCTGCAATATAGGTAGCCGCCCCAATTCGACTTCCTTGAAGGGAGTGTTCCGATGCGACTTCCACAGCGGTAGCGTCAACCGATTGTAGCGGTGTCACCTCCTCAAGCGGTTCGTTACGAATAGGCGAAGTACCGACGGCAGATAAATGCTGCGGACGATTGGATAAACCAGCAATGCGCTGTGCTCTCCTACAACGCTTGCCGTCCAGTACAATTAGCGTCATGGCACCAACGCCTAGAATAATAAACCATGCTTGAATACCCATACCGCTACCCTGTCGCCTTAAATGTGATTATCCGAGTTAACGTTATACTCGCTCTAAAACGAAGTCAGCAGCGTGAATAGGCACCCTCACTTGGCTTAACTCCAGGCTTTGTTATGTAAATAAGCAGATTAAAGTATTAGATGAATGTTTAGACTAACGTGCGCCTAGTAAGACGCTCTGACGACTTTCAACTGGAGTCAACCGATGTTTAATAAAGCTAAGAATGCCCCGCCAGAGAATAAATCTGCGACGCTGATCGCTACCGAGCCGCGTTCAGCACCTTCGCTCTCGTCAGGTAATAGTGCGCGTTCAAGCCTCTCGGTCATCGGTAGCAACACACAAGTGGAAGGCGATATTAATAGTGATGAAGATTTGACGGTAGAAGGACGCGTCAGCGGCATTATCACATGCAAACAGCACACGGTGACGCTAGGCACTAATAGCCGGATTAAGGGCGATGTCTATGCTCACACACTGCATGTATCGGGCGAGGTAAAAGGGAACTTAGTGGCACTTCATAGAGCAACCATTCACAAGGGAGCCCAAGTTTCAGGCGCGATTGTTGCTCCATCCCTGGTGCTGGAAGATGGTAGCGTTTTTCACGGCAGCATCGATATGAACCCTAATAATGAGATATTAAAAACTGCTTTTAACGATGTGTCAGCCAGCGCTAAACAGTCATCTCCTCTGAACAACACCGACGCTGCTGCTCCTCAAAAATCGACTACTAACAAACCTGTTGCTACTAAGAATCAAGCTGTCCAGCACGATCAAACTGAAGTTTAAACGGAGGATAGCAGCCCTATTGTTATTTGCACGCCTAATGGTATTGAGCACATACGCTACAGGCGGGATCGCGGGGGACTTGAAAATGTCGCCATTGACCACTGAGCCCATCAAACGTAGATAACCCCTGGTGGGCAGTGCCTGCGCCGCTTAGCAGCTTAAATGCTTCTACTGCCTGAAAGCAGCCTATCAAGCCTACCAGTGGCGCCATGACCCCACTTTCTGCACAACTAAGGGCTTCGTCGCCACTCTCATCTGGTGGGTACAGGCAGGCATAGCAGGGGCAAATCGCATTTCGGGGATCAAAGACGGCCAGCTGTCCTGAAAAACGAATGGCGGCGCCGGAAATCAGTGGTACCCCGGCCTTTTGCGACGCTGCGTTCACCGCATAACGGCTTGAGAAGCGATCCGTACAGTCCAGCACCACATTCGCTGACGCCACTAAGCGCTCCAGCTCTTCACCTTCTACATGCTGGTCTAACGCCACGATCTCACAATGCGGATTAAGTGCCTGCATGCTGGCCTGGGCTGAGAGCGCCTTGTTTAAACCCAAGCTTTCCTGCTGATGTGCTATTTGGCGCTGAAGATTGGAAAGCTCGACATGGTCGGCATCGGCTATCGTAATATGCCCTACCCCCGCTGCAGCTAAATAAAGCGCCGCCGGCGAACCCAAGCCACCTGCACCAATAATCAGTGCGTGAGCAGACTGCAGGCGCTCTTGGCCCTCGATATCCACTTCGGGCAGCATGATTTGACGGCTATAGCGCAGCAGCGCCTGATCATCCATCATTTTCTTACTTATCCTCAAATTCCTCGAAGGCGGGAATGTGCAAATTGGAACTCTCTTTCACCTCTTCCATCACCACATAGCTTTTCGACTCTTTCACTCCGGGAAGCGTTAACACTACATCGCCCAACAGCTGCCGATAGGCGGCCATTTCAGGGATACGGCACTTCAAAATATAGTCGAACTGACCTGATACTAAATGACACTCTTGAATCTGTGGGAGCTTCTCGACCGCGCGGCGGAATTCATCAAAGACGGCGGGCGATTGCGTTTCTAAACTGATTTCGACAAAGACTAATAAATTGGCCTTCAAGGCACGCGGGTCGAGAATCGCCTGATAGCCACGGATAATGCCAGCCTTCTCCAAGCGCTTGACACGCTCGAGACAAGGGGTTGTGGATAAGCCCACTTCCGAGGCTAAATCAACATACGAAATACGCGCATTTTCCTGCAGGCAGCGCAGGATTTTAAGGTCGATACGGTCCAGCGTTCTATTTTTAGGTTTCATGGCAGGATCCAATACTGATGAATCAGGCAGTTATTAAAGGTGCCCTAGGGTAACCCGTTCATGCCCTCCCAGGTCACGAACACTTTCAACGTTCTGATAGCCAGCGCTGCTCAATGCCATGCGTACCTTTTCCGCTTGGGCATAGCCGTGCTCAAGAAGCAGCCAGCCGGACGCTGTTAAATAGTGTCGAGCGGACTGCACCAGGTGCAACAAATCCGCCATGCCATCAGCGTTTGCAACCAGCGCCGAAAGAGGTTCAAAGCGCACATCGCCTTCAGCAAGATGAGGGTCATCGGCCGCAATATAAGGCGGGTTACTAACGATAATATCGAAAAGCATATCGGCCTCAGCATAGCTTTCCAGCGCGCCGAACCAATCACTCTGCAAAAATTGCGCATTCATCACGCCCAACGCTTTCGCGTTTCTGGCTGCCAGCTCAACCGCCTCATTACGCACGTCCACACCTAGCACTTTCCAGCAGGGCTGCTCACTGGCAAACGCCAGCGCAATAGCTCCTGTGCCTGTTCCAAGGTCAAGCAGTCGACCAGCAGGAAGCGTCGCTCGACTAAGCGCAAGCTCGACTAATGTTTCAGTATCGGGACGGGGAATTAACGTATTGGGAGAGGTCTCTAAACGCAGGCCCCAAAATTCGCGCTCACCGGTAAGATAAGCTACCGGCGTTCCCTGGGCACGTGCGGCAACTAACGCATCGAAGCGGGCCTGCTCCCATAGGGGGCACGCTTTATCCCCCCAAGTGTAAAGCCAGGTACGATCTCGCTTGAGGACATGACACATCAGGACTTCAGCATCCACACGCGGTGAGATAGACCCCGCTGCGTGCAACCGCTGGGCAGCCTGCTTCAGCAGCGCATCAAGCGACATCAGGCGTCCTGAAGGGCTGAAAGCTGTTCCGCTTGGTACTCGTGAATCAGCGGATTAATCACGTCGTCCAACTGCTCGCCGCTGACCACTTCATTCAGTTTGTACAGGGTCAAGTTAATGCGATGGTCGGTAATCCTGCCCTGCGGGAAGTTGTAGGTGCGGATACGTTCGCTACGATCCCCTGAGCCCACCAGCGAGCGGCGGGCATCAGCCTGCTCCTGACGCTGGGAATCCACCGCGTTGCGTTTAAGCTTCGCTGCCAGCAGCGACATCGCCTTGGCGCGGTTTTTGTGCTGGCTACGCTCTTCCTGACACTCCACTACCACACCAGTCGGCAGGTGAGTAATGCGGATCGCGGAATCGGTGGTGTTAACGTGCTGACCACCAGCACCGCTGGAACGGTAAGTATCCACGCGCAAATCGGTCGGGTTGATATCGATGTCCCCCACATCATCGACTTCAGGCATGACCGCAACGGTGCAGGCAGACGTGTGAATGCGGCCCTGTGATTCGGTCGCAGGTACGCGCTGAACTCGGTGGGCGCCAGACTCGAACTTCAGTTGGGCATAAACACCATCGCCTTTGACACGGGAAATAATCTCTTTGTAACCACCCTGCTCGCCATGGCTAGCGCTAACAATCTCGACCCGCCAGCCGCGCTTTTCCGCATAGCGTGAATACATACGAAACAGATCACCAGCAAAGATGGCGGCCTCGTCACCCCCCGTACCGGCACGAACTTCTAAAAACACCCCACGCCCATCATCGGGGTCTTTGGGTACCAATAGACGTTTAAGCTCGGTATCTAGCTCGGCTAATTTTTCGCGCCCTTCGCTAAGCTCCATCTCTGCCAGTTCACGCATATCAGCGTCGCTATCGCGGCTAAGCTGCTCGGCTTCATCCATATTGGTTTCGATATCACGATAACGCTGCCAAGCTGCCACTAGCTCTTCCAGCTCAGAATATTCACGTGAGTAGTCGCGAAAACGCTGCTGGTTATTGATCACTTCAGGATCTGACAGCAGCATCGCCAGCTCTTCAAAACGTTCTGTAAAGCTGTCTAAGCGTTGGCGCAAAGTCTCTTTCATGCGGGCGTATCATCCTTCTGGCGGTTAGCCGGGGGCGCAGGCGTGGTTTCAAAGGCTGGTTTTATTGGCAGCAGCAGGCGCGGTGCGGCATTCAGCAAGTCGTGATGCTCTGCTGATGCAGCATCACGTATGGCTTGAGTCGGCTGGTGCAGCAGGCGGTTGGTCAACTGATGCGCCAAGCGCTCAATGACTTTAGCAGGATCTTCACCACGCGCCAGCCGCTCTAACGCTTGATCGCGTGAAAGATCACGCAGCGCTTCGCCATGCTGACGATAGTCGCGAATCAACTCTCCGCCGTTGCGAATGCGTCGCTCATGCTGCCAACTGCCCACCCCGTGTTCAATCAGCGACTCAGCTTGATCGGCGGCGACTTGACGATGGCGGCGATTCTCTTGAATCACCTCTTCTAGATCGTCAACGGTATAAAGGAATACATCAGCCAGCTCGCCCACTTCGGGTTCGATGTCCCGCGGGACGGCAATATCGACCATAAACACCGGCCTGTGGCGGCGTTTCTTGAGCGCCCGCTCCACCATACCTTTACCGAGAATAGGTAGCGGAGCCGCGGTGGACGAGATAACGATATCGGCATGCTCCAGGGCGTCAGGAATTTCCTGCAGGGTAATCGCCGTACCACCCAAGGGGCCTGCCACTAATTCGGCGCGCTCACGGGTGCGATTGGCGACGGTAAGCTGGCGAACGCCTGCTTCGTGTAAATGACGGGCGACCAGTTCAATGGTTTCACCAGCGCCAATTAGTAGTGCGCGTGAACGGCTAAAATCATCAAAAATACGGCTGGCCATACTGACCGCCGCGTAGGCTACTGACACTGGATTTTTACCGATACCCGTTTCGGTACGTACCTGCTTGGCCACCGCAAAGGTATGCTGAAACAGGCGCTCTAGCTCACCACCCAAGCCTTTTGACTGCCTGGCCTGTTGGTAAGCATCTTTCAATTGACCCAGTATCTGCGGTTCGCCCAGCACCATAGAGTCCAGACCCACCGCCACGCGCATTAAATGGCGCGCCGCATCGTTGTCTAAATAATGATAGGCACAGCGAGTCAGCTCATCGACGCGCAAGTTATGGAAGCGTCCGAGCCAATTCAATACCGCCTGTTCGCCAGCAGCATCCGTGACGCAATAAAGCTCCGTGCGGTTGCAGGTCGATAGCACCGCGGCTTCACTGATTTGTGGCAGGTTACGCAATTCATCCAGCGCGGTTTCAAGCTGCGCGGGTGAAAAAGCTACCTGCTCACGCACGGCCACGCTGGCGGTACGATGATTTATTCCCAGGGCAAGAAGCGTCATGCGTTATGCGTCTTCGCTAGTGTGTCGGACTTTCGCCGACCGCCGATCTTAAGCGGCCGCACCGTCAATTAGGGCTTGCTATAACAAGTCTTAGGGGTGGCTCAAGCGGTGCATATAAGTATGCATAAAGATTGCAGGCCACTTTTTCAAGGAGGAACATTCTATCACAGCAGGCTATCATCTGGCCCACACCACTTTGCCGCAGGCATGCAAGCCGCTATGCTGAGCAATCGGCCACTTAATCGAGAGACGCATGCGACCTCGTTCTACACTTCTGGGCTCTACTGTTTTGGGCTTCACACTACCGAGCTTTTCATTCTCGGGCTTGGCTTTAAGGCAATCAACGCTGCTACCCGTGGCCGCTGCTGCGCTGCTGTTGAGCGGCTGCCAATCCACCTCTAGCCCGCAACATGGTCCTCTTGGCGCTTGGGCCGACGACCCGATGCGCGAAGCGCCTCCGATTACCCGTGGGCTAGATGCCGCTGGGCTCAGCACGCTGCTCAGCGCTGAACTTGCTGGCCAGCGCGGCGATTATCGCTCGGCAAGCCAGGGATATCTGGAGGCGGCGCAACGCTACCAAGAGCCAGCGCTTGCCGAGCGCGCGACCTTCGCTGCCCGCTTTGGCAATGAAGCTTCATTGATTGAGGCTTCAGCACTACGTTGGCGTGAGCTAGCTCCCCAGGCAGAAGCGCCCAATCGCTTACTGGCGGCATTTTCCCTACAGCGGGGTGATTGGCTCGACAGCCTTGAGCAGCGTCTTGATATTGCTGAAGCAGGCGGTCATGGCGACTTGACCGCTTTTGCAGAGATTGCGGTAGCTGAGGAAGCGCCACTCACGTTAATTGCTCAACAACTCCGCGAGCACCTAGCTCGACCCAACGCTGACCAGTTGGAACACCATAGCGATGTATTGCTAGGCACAGCCTTAATAGAGGCAGCGCTTGGCGACACAGCGCTTGCCCAGCGACGGCTGGATCAAGTTGAGCTACTCGACCCTGAATCTGCCGCTTTATGGCTGGTGAGAGCCCGCCTTGCGCTAGAGGTTGAAGATTACCCGACCGCTCAACGTGCGGCACGGCAAGGCCTGGAACTTGCACCCGATGATGTACGATTTATCTTACTACTCGCGCAAGCAGAAATTCGCCTTAACAACATTAGTGCTGCCGAGATACAAACCAATGCGTTGCTAGAAAGCCATGGTGGCAACCAGGATCTGCGCTTATCGCTGGCTCAGCTCTACTTGGAGGAGGGACACCCCGAACCCGCTAAACGCTTGCTTCAGCCGCTAATCGGTCAATCTGATGTGCCGAATCTTGCCTATTACCTACTGGGCGCTATTACCCAAGCACAAAACGATACCGATAACGCGCTGCTTTATTACCGTCAAGTCAGCGAGGGTGATGAATTCTTGCCTGCTCGTGCGGCGGCCGCGCAAATGTTGATCAAGGAAGATCGCCTACTAGATGCCCGGGCGTTTCTGCGCATTGAGCGCATGCGCTATGACAGTTACTTTACCGAACTGGTAATCCTCGAAGTTCAACTTCTGGACGAGATAAACCAACCGGCGGATGCAAATGCGCTACTGGATCGCGAAATTAGCCGTACGCCCGATGATGCCTCGCTGCTTTATATGCGCGCCATGCGCCGCTGGGCAGAAAGTAACATTGCGGGAATGGAGCAAGATTTACGCCAGATTCTTCGCACCGATCCCAACAATTCAGAAGCGCTCAATGCGCTAGGGTATACGCTGGCAGACCTTGATTTACCAGACCGTTTACAAGAGGCTTTTGAGCTTATCGAGCGCGCCTACGAAGCCGACCCTGACAATCCTGCCGTACTCGATAGTATGGGCTGGGTGTATTTTCGGCTTGGACAGCCTGATGAAGCACTTCTCTGGCTTGAAAGTGCCTACATACAGCTACCTGATCAAGAAGTTGCCGCGCACCTTGCCGAAGTATTGCAGGCCTTGGGGCGCGACGAGGAAGCACGACGATTGATCCAGCAAATTATGCAACGAACCAACCTGCATCCGCAGATTGACGACTTACTGGAACGCTATCCTGAACTAACGCCACCAGGGGCCCCCTAACCCTGCAAACCGCCTTATTATGTGCACCAATCATGTTACCCTTGCGCCGACACACCAAACATGGAGCCTGTTTATGTTGACACTGACGTCCCCCTCACCGCGCTGGTCACTAGCGCGCCACTCTTCACGCCTTTGGGCTGCGGGCATTGCCCTATTACTACTCGCAGGGTGTGCATCCCAGGCCCCCGTAGATGAAAGCGGCCGTCAAGCAGGCCAGTGGGAGCGCCAATTGGCTGAGGTTGAAGCATTCGACACCTGGACACTGGTCGGCAAAGCGGGCTTGCGAACCTCTGAAGAGAATGTCAGCGCCAACCTGGACTGGAATCAAACCCCCTACTATTTCCGCATGCTGATCAGTGGCCCGTTTGGCGGCGGGCGCAATGTGCTTGAAGGTCGCGAGGGGCGCTTTTCCCTGTCGAACAGCGAAGGGCGTTTTGAAGCAGAAACCCCAGAAGCGTTGATGCAGGAACAGCTTGGCTGGGCGCTTCCTGTGAGCGCTATGCCTGACTGGGTACGCGGACTACCCGGTGACCATGATAGTTTCCAGTTAGAAACCGATGAGTTTGGCTTCCCGAGCCATCTTGTCCAAGACGGCTGGGAAATCGACTACCGCGACTGGGAGAGAGTCGACGATTTATGGCTGCCACGGCGCATGGTCATGAATTACGACGATGTACGCATTACGTTGGTCGTCAACCAGTGGCAAGCTAGCGAAGAGTAAAGGTAACCGTTTCAATGAACGCGCCATTAACGCTTCCAGCACCGGCCAAACTTAACCGCATGTTGCATATCGTGGGCCGTCGAGAAGACGGCTACCACACGCTGCAAACACTCTTTCAGTTCATCGATCTTAATGATCACCTGACACTGGCTTCCCGGGATGACGGCGTAATCCAACTAACCGGTGCTATCGAAGGTGTCCATCACGATGACAACCTGATCGTTCGCGCCGCGCGTCTGCTTCAGCATCACAGCCGTACCCCGCTAGGCGCTACGCTGGCTATCGACAAGCAATTGCCTATGGGAGGCGGCTTGGGCGGCGGCAGCTCAAACGCGGCCACCACTCTTCTTGGCCTTAATCACCTGTGGCAGCTCAACCTGCCATTTGATGAATTAGCACATCTAGGGCTCCAGCTGGGTGCCGATGTCCCTGTGTTTATCTACGGCCATAGTGCTTGGGCTGAAGGGGTAGGCGAGCAGCTTACCGCAGTGACACTTGATACCCCCTGGTTCGTCATTATCCACCCAGGCATAAACGTTTCTACGCCGGGGGTCTTCCAAGACCCGCAATTGACACGTGACAGCCGCCCCATTACTATGGCGCGCGCACTGCAGGGGGGAGCGCCGGAGTGGCGCAACGACTGTGAAGCCGTAGTAAAGAAGCGCTATCCGCCAATTGCGGAAGCCCTTCACTGGCTGGCACAGCACGCACCTAGTCGGTTGACCGGCACGGGCGCTTGTGTGTTTGCTGCTTTTGAGACTCAGCAATCGGCACAAGCCATCGCGCAACTAGCGGCTCAACATTGGCCGACATGGGTAGCACGCGGGCTCAACACCTCCCCCCTACATGATGCTCTGGGCTATTTATAGTCCCGCTCTGGGCAGCTAAAAGCGCCCGGTCAGCGCGTTAGGTTATTGCTGGGGTATCGCCAAGTGGTAAGGCACCGCTTTTTGGTAGCGGCATTCCCAGGTTCGAATCCTGGTACCCCAGCCAACCCAACAATGGCCTGCGTTTTTACCCCTGATTCCCAACACTGCAAAGGTGGCTGCGCGTGTCAAAATTGATGGTTTTCGCCGGGAATGCTAATCCCGCACTCGCTCAAAAAATTGCCGAGAGCTTAGACAGCCGTATGGGCAACGCTACGGTGGGTCAATTCAGCGACGGTGAAATTGCAGTCGAGATCAATGAGAACGTGCGCGGTAAGGATGTTTTCATCCTGCAATCCACCTGTGCACCGACGAATGACAATTTGATGGAGTTGATTTTGATGGTCGACGCACTGCGTCGCGCCTCGGCAACTCGCATTACCGCGGTACTGCCCTACTTTGGCTATGCCCGCCAGGATCGCCGCGTGCGCTCCGCACGGGTGCCGATTTCCGCCAAAGTAGTGGCGGACATGATGGTTAAAGCAGGCGTTGACCGCGTGATGACCATGGATCTGCACGCTGATCAGATCCAAGGCTTCTTTGATGTTCCGGTCGATAACGTCTACGGTTCACCCATCCTGCTGGATGATATCGAGCGTCAGAATTACAGCGACCTCGTCGTGGTTTCTCCTGATGTAGGCGGCGTTGTTCGCGCCCGCGCTATTGCCAAACAGCTGAATGCCGATCTCGCCATTATCGATAAGCGTCGCCCCCAGGCTAACCAAGCCCAGGTGATGCATATCATTGGTGAAATTGAAGGCCGCACCTGTGTCGTGGTCGACGATATGATCGACACCGCAGGCACGCTATGCAAAGCCGGTGAAGCGCTCAAAGATCACGGCGCCAAGCGCGTCGTGGCTTATGCAACGCATCCGATTTTATCCGGTCCAGCGGTTGATAACATTACCAACTCCGTACTGGATGAAGTGGTGGTGACCGACACCATCCCGCTCTCTGACGTTGCACGTCGAAGCGGTAAAATTCGCCAGTTGAGCGTTGCCGGTCTGATCGCAGAAGCGATTCGTCGGGTCAGCAACGAAGAATCTGTCAGCGCGATGTTCCATTAATCGGCTGACGATACAGCCCCCTTTTGGGGCCACGGAAACGTCGACGTCTGGTCGCGGTCGGCGGCGTCTTCCTTACTTAAACTAAGAGGCAATTCCATGTCTGATTTTATCCTAAAAGCCAGCGTTCGTAACGACCTGGGGAAAGGTGCGAGCCGCCGCCTGCGTCGTGCGAACCAGCAAGTACCTGCCGTTGTATACGGTGGCGAAAAAGGCGCGCAGTCTATCTCTGTCGAAAAAACCGCTTTCTACAAGGCGATTGAAGACGAGTCTTTCTTCTCCTCGGTCATCAAACTGATGATTGAAGGTAAAGAAGAGCAAGTGGTTGTTCGTGACCTGCAGCGTCACCCGTTCAAGCCGCTGCTGACCCACGCCGACTTCCTGCGCGTTGATGCAACTCACGAAATCACCATGAACGTGCCACTGCACGTAACGGGCGAAGAAGCGTGCGTAGGCATTAAAGACCAAGGCGGTGAACTGCACGTACTGGCCAACGAAGTTGCGATCAGCTGCTTGCCGAAAGACCTGCCTGATTACTTGGAAATCGACATCTCTGGTGTTGAAATTGGCACCACGCTGCACCTGTCTGATCTTGCACTGCCGGCTGGCGTCACATCTGTTGACCTGTCTCACGGCGAAGATCACGACAACGCCATTCTCAACGTCACCAAGATGAAAGAGCGTCTTGAAGAAGATGATGAAGAAGGTGAAAGCGAAGGCGAAGAAGACACCAGCGCCGAGTAAGCAGTCCCGTTAAGCATTCTCAGAGGGCCATGCCTGCATGGCCCTCGTGATGCTGACATGATGTTAGAATCAAGCGCCTCGGCGCTTGATTTTTTTTAGGCCCGACGCTGGCGCGGCGTCAACAATGCCTTCTGGACAGTTTGGTCTTCCAGATATTTTGCATGAGGTGCGAAGATGAGCCAGGTAACAGCCATTATTGGATTAGGTAACCCCGGCGCGGAGTACGACGCCACGCGCCATAACGCCGGCTTCTGGCTAGTAGACGCCATTGCGCATAGCGCCCATGCGGAGCTACGCCCGGAAAAGAAATTTTTCGGCCACTACGCCAAAGTACGCCTAGGTGACCATGAGCTGCACCTACTCAACCCCGCCACCTTTATGAACCGCAGTGGTGCCGCGGTGGCAGCCTTAAGTCAATTTTTCAAACTGGCTCCTGAAAACTTGCTGGTCGCCCATGATGAACTTGACCTTCCTCCCGGCCAGGCACGCTACAAAACTGGCGGTGGGCACGGTGGTCACAACGGCCTGCGCGATATTATCAGTGCATTAGGCGGTCAGAAGCAGTTTCACCGAGTACGGATTGGCATTGGCCACCCCGGTGAAGCTCGTCAGGTTACTAATTATGTACTAGGGCGCCCCGGCAAGACCGAACACGAAGCCATTGTTCGCGCCCTGGATGAGTGCATCGCCACACTTCCGCTAGCGCTCGCAGGTGACTGGGCCAAAGCCATGAACCAGTTACACAGCCTCAAGCCAGAGTAGACTCATTCGAAAGCTGGCGAGTGCTACCGGTGGCTGACGGCTAGCGCATCTCGTAGAATGGCGGTTACTTTTACGCCCTACCATCTTTTTTCAGGAACATTTTATGGGTTTTAATTGCGGCATCGTCGGTCTGCCCAACGTCGGCAAGTCGACACTATTTAATGCGCTGACGAAGTCAGGCATCGATGCAGAAAACTTCCCCTTCTGCACCATTGAGCCGAACGTCGGTATTGTTCCGATGCCCGACCCGCGTCTTGATAAGCTTGCCGAGATCGTCAAACCGCAAAAAGTGCTGCCGACCACCATGGAGTTCGTTGATATCGCGGGCTTGGTCGCTGGCGCTTCCAAAGGCGAAGGCTTGGGCAACAAATTTCTGGCTAACATCCGTGAAACCCAGGCAATTGCCCACGTGGTGCGCTGCTTCGATAACGACAATGTTATCCACGTAGCCAATCAGGTCGATCCTCGTGCGGACATCGAAACGATCAATTTAGAGTTGGCGCTGGCCGACCTGGATACCGTCGAAAAAGCCAGTCAACGCCTGGTTCGTTCGGTAAAAGGCGGCGATAAAGACGCTATTGCCACTAAGGCGATTCTTGATCGTATTCAGCCCCACGTTGCAGAGGGCTTGCCGCTGCGCAGCTTTGGTTTGAGCGAGGAAGAGCAGCGCCAGGTGAAGAGCTTCGGCTTTTTGACCCTGAAGCCCACCATGTACATCGCTAACGTCAATGAAGACGGTTTCGAAAACAATCCCTACCTGGATATTGTTAATGAAATTGCCGCAGAAGAAGGCGCGCTGGTAGTGCCCGTGTGCAATCAACTGGAAGCTGAAATCGCCGAGTTGGATGATGAAGAACGCTCCATGTTTCTGAGCGAGATGGGCATGGATGAGCCGGGCCTTGACCGAGTCATTCGCGCAGGATACTCGCTACTGGGTCTACAAACCTACTTCACTGCCGGTGTTAAAGAAGTTCGCGCTTGGACAGTAAAAGAGGGTGCAACGGCTCCAGAAGCCGCTGGCGTGATCCACACTGATTTCCAGAAAGGTTTTATCCGTGCTGAAGTTGTCGCCTACGACGATTTTGTATCGCTAGGTGGCGAGCAGGGAGCCAAAGATGCTGGCAAATGGCGCCTGGAAGGCAAGGAATACATTGTCAAAGATGGCGACGTGGTGCACTTCCGTTTTAACGTGTAGTTGGCAAGTCCAGCAATAAAAAATTGACGGGCAGCGGATTTATCAGTATCATTCGCCCCCGTTGAAAGGCTACGTAGCTCAGCTGGTTAGAGCACATCACTCATAATGATGGGGTCCCCTGTTCAAATCAGGGCGTAGCCACCAAAGCTTATAAAAAAGCCCGCTGACTCATGTCAGCGGGCTTTTTGCTTTACTCAATTAGATTCAGTGATTAGCTTAACGTCGGGCGGTTTAAAAATAGCGTCAGGGCGCGAGTTAGGTACTCGACATCTTTAGTGCCTGCGGTTTCTCGAATTGAGTGCATCGCCCACTGGGGCACGCCCACATCAATGGTCGGCACACCTAATTCTGTCGCGGTAATCGGGCCTATTGTGCTGCCACACCCCATATCCGCACGCGTTACAAACGACTGTACCGGCACATCCGCTTCACGACAGACATCCCGGAAAAAAGCGCCCGTAACACTATTAGTGGCGTAACGCTGGCTAGCATTCACTTTGATGACCGGACCACCGTTAATCGCCGGGCCGTGGCGCTCATCATGCTTGTCACGAAAGTTAGGATGCAGCGCATGAGCATTATCGCAAGAGATCATTAACGACGACTGGATCAGCTGGATCAGCGACTCGTCACCGCCCTTCTCGCCGCTCTTCCCACCCACTTGGCTATTAATACGCTTAAGCACATCTGCCAGAAAGGGTCCCTGAGCCCCACAGGCGCTCGCACTACCGACCTCCTCGTGGTCATTAGCCACCAGCACGGCACCTTGACTTCCATCGCTATCCAATAATGCTTCCAACCCCATAAAGCAGGAAAGCAGGTTATCCAGCCGAGCACTCGCTACTAGTTCTTGCTTAACGCCCACCAGCGAGGGTGGCTGAACATCGTAAAAACCGAGCTCGAAATCCACTATTTCAACGTTGCCCAGGCCGTGCTGCTCTTTCAGCCACTGCGCCACCAGCTCAGGCAATGTGGCTGTTTCACTCTGCAGCAACACAGGCGCCATTTGCGTCTGCGGATTTAGCGGGCGACCATTGTTCACATCCCGGTCAAGGTGAATAGCCAAGCTAGGTACGGTGGCAATAGCGCGATCGACATTGAGCAGCACGCTCTCTAAACGCCCATCGGCGTGGCGCACATGCACACGACCGGCTAATCCTAGGTCACGGTCAAACCATGGCGCCAACAGTACACCGCCGTATACCTGTACACCTAACTGCAGCCAGCCAGCAGAGCGCTGAGTAGCGTTAGGCTTTAAATGCAGCCCAGGGCTATCGGTATGAGCACCAATCATGCGTAGCTCAGATAATTTTGACTCAGGCAGTTGAAACGCAATAATGGCTGAGTCATTACGGGTAACGTAGTAGCGTTTGCCTGGTGTAAGCTGCCAGTTCGCTTTTTCTTCCAGCCGCTGAAAACCGGCTTGCTCCAATCGCGAGGCCATATTAAGCGCAGCGTGCCACGGGGTCGGTGATTGGCGCAGAAAATCGCATAGACGTGTTAAACGATCAGCGTTGAAAGTCTCGGACATGGAAATCCTCGTAACAGTAATGATTGAGTCTCATAGCGCAGGCGACCTGCTACAATACTCCCTCGACCTACGCAACTCATGGGTCATATGCGAGTCTAGGGAAGAATGAGTGTACACAAATCCGGGAGAGCTTGACTGATGAGCTTGTTTGCAACGCTTTCGCGTTCGGTCGCCCTGGCTGTCATGCTGGTTGTTACCAGCCCAGCCGCCTTAGCGCAACTTGAGCCGACAGACCAACAACGCCAGGCGGCAGTGGAAATCGCGGACTCGCTCCGCTACGGACACTATGCTGATATAAATTTTGACGAAGCATGGTCACAAGATACATTCCAACGCTATTTGGATATTCTTGACGGCCAGCGCGCCTACCTGCTGCGCAGTGATATCGAGCCCTACCGCCACTTAGAGACTAATATGTCAGACGCCATTTTTAATGGCGACCTGGATGAAGCCTTTGGTCTCTATAATGTGTTTAGCGATCGGCAACGCGCTCGCCTTGAGTCACTGCTTACCCAGCTCGATGAAGGCCTTGATTTTAATTTCGAGAATAATGAACGCTTAGAAATTGATCGCGAGGAGTCCCCATGGGCTTCGCGGCAAAGTGAGCTCGATGAACTATGGCGCAAGCGACTCAAAAATGACGCCCTAACGCTTGCCTTAACCGATCAGGATAATGAGCAGATTGAAACCAATCTGCGCCAGCGTTATGAAGGTCAACTGACGCGCTTGGAGCAAACCGAGTCGGAAGACGTTTTTGGCGTGTTAATGGCAGCAGTCACAAGCAGCATTGACCCGCACACCGGCTACCTCTCTCCCCGCCAGGGTGAGTCATTTGATATCCAGATGAGTCTTTCTCTTGAAGGGATCGGCGCCCTACTTCAATCAGATGGCGAATACGTTAAAGTCGCAAGCTTAGTCTCCGGAGGCCCGGCAGAGCGCGCGGGCGTACTGGAACCCGCAGACCGGATCATTGCGGTTGGCCAGGAAGATGGCGACATGGTCAATGTGGTCGGCATGCGCCTAGACAATGTAGTAGACCTGATTCGCGGGCCCAAAGGCTCTATTGTTCGCCTGGATGTAGTGCCTGCCCAAGCGGTCGATACGACCCGCTCGCAAATCATCGAAATCACCCGCGATACCGTAAGCCTTGAAGATCAGGCCGCCCACGGCGAAGTGATTGAAGTGGAACGCGACGGCGAACCTCACCGTCTTGGCGTGATCAATGTTCCCACGTTCTACGTTGATTTCGACGCCTGGCAAGCCGGAGAAGAGGAGTATCGCAGCACCACGCGCGATGTCGCCAAAGAAGTCGAGCGCCTGAAAGAAGAGGGCGTAGAAGGTATCGTGCTTGACCTGCGCAACAACGGCGGCGGTGCTCTTCAGGAAGCTAACTCGCTCATCGGCCTGTTTATTGACCGCGGCCCCACCGTACAGGTGCGCGACGCCCAGGGACGTATTCAGCTCTATGGCGACAGCGAAGCAGGCACGCTTTATGACGGTCCATTAGGCGTCTTGGTGAATCGCCTCTCCGCCTCCGCCTCGGAAATCTTTGCGGGCGCGATTCAGGACTACGGCCGTGGCTTGGTACTAGGTACGCCAACGTTTGGCAAAGGCACCGTGCAGACGCTTAACGAGCTGAGCCATGGTCAGATCAAGCTAACCCGTGCCAAGTTCTACCGTATTTCTGGCGATAGCACGCAGAACCGGGGCGTAGAGCCGGACATCAACTTCCCCAGTTTAATCGACCCAGAACGTATTGGCGAAAGCAGCCTGGATAATGCACTGGCGTGGGATACCGTTCAAAATGTTCAGTACCGTCGCTACGGCGAGCCTGAAAACGTGCTGGATAAACTCATTGCCCAGCACGATGCACGTGCACAGGATAATGCCAATTTCCGCTATCTAGAACGCCAGTCCACGCTTGCCCGTCAGCTACGCGAGCAGCACACCAGCGTGAGCTTAAATCGCGAACAGCGTCAGCGCGAAATGGAAGCCCAGGAAGCCGAACAGCTCTCCCTGGAAAACCAACGTCGCCGAGCGCTGGGCCTCGATGAACTGGACGAATGGATGGATGCCCGCACAGAAGGTACGGAGGGCATCTCAGAAGGCCTAGACGACGCTGAAACGCCACAAGATGGTGAAGAAAGCGAAGAGGATGAAGCAATGGCCGTGGAACGTGCCCACGTGCTGGAATCCGCTGAAATCCTACTCGATTATGCGCATCTCCAAGAGACGCAACGGTTAGCGGCTAAACGCTAATCTGCTCGAGTAAAAGATCCACGCCGGCCTCCTCATAGGGGTCGGCGTTTTAGTTTGCCCCTTCAGCAAAGCGCCGCAAGACGAGCAGGCCGATCACCCATGCGGGTTAAGCGCTGCGAAAGTGCCGCTAGCTGAGCAGCACTGCCTTGAGCACCCGCTCGAACAATATCGTGGGTCCAGGCAGGCAACCTAGGGGCAAGACGATAGTAGACCCACTGCCCTTCCCGCTGGTCGCTAAGCAGCCCACATTGGCGTAACTGAGCCAAATGCCGCGACACTTTTGGCTGCGACTCCTGCAGCGCATGGGTCATTTCACATACGCAAAGCTCCTGCTCTTGAGCAATCAATAGCACCAGCATCAAACGCGTTTCATCGCTTAAACACTTAAATACCTGCAGCGCCTGGGGCGCAGTGACGTAGCCCACCATAAATTTCCCAAACCAATGGATTATCAAAATAGTTTACGTCACTAAAGCGGTTGACGGTAAGCGCCACTATATCCAGTGTTTAACGGGCTAGAAACGTCAGACACGAAAAAGACGCCGAAGTATTAGCGGGCGTTGGATACGACTACAGATAGAGCAAAGGAGACAAGCGCTTCAATTAACGCACAACAAACATGTCGCTACTGAAAAGCAAATAGGAGGGAATTAGTTGGCTCCTCGAGCAGGACTCGAACCTGCGACCCAATGATTAACAGTCATTTGCTCTACCAACTGAGCTATCGAGGAATCGTGCGCTACCTAAACGGGCAACCGAAAAAGATAGTTAAAGCGGTCATAATAACTTTTCAACTTGGCTCCTCGAGCAGGACTCGAACCTGCGACCCAATGATTAACAGTCATTTGCTCTACCAACTGAGCTATCGAGGAACATTTTAAGTTGTGGTGTGTTAAGCGAAGCCAGATTGCTAATAGACATTAACAATGCGATTGGCTCCTCGAGCAGGACTCGAACCTGCGACCCAATGATTAACAGTCATTTGCTCTACCAACTGAGCTATCGAGGAACTGCTCAAACACGGTGCGTAGTATACCCATAGAAAGATGAGGGTCAAGTATCGATTATAGATGAACGCTAGCCGCTGGTTTCTTCAATCCGTATAATGCGCCTACTAATGATGACGGCTTGGCACCATACTTAAGGCCAACCGCACAAAACACTCCATTCATCCTCGTCCCTTGACGACTCATAGATGACAGGTACCGATGGCGAAGAAGCTCTTCATCAAAACGCACGGCTGCCAAATGAACGAGTACGACTCCTCCCGCATGGCGGATCTACTCGGCGAATCTCACCAGCTCGAACTCACTGATAATGAGCGTGAAGCCGATGTCATTCTGTTAAACACCTGCTCAATTCGGGAAAAAGCGCAGGAGAAAGTTTTTCATCAGCTGGGACGCTGGAAAAAACTTAAGGATGCCAATCCCGATCTAGTGATTGGCGTTGGCGGCTGCGTGGCAAGTCAAGAAGGCGAAGCCATTCGCAAACGGGCGCCGCACGTAGATATGGTATTTGGGCCACAAACCCTTCATCGCGTTCCTTCGATGCTGGATGCTCGCAGCAACAATCAGATTGCCGCCGTGGATGTCACTTTTCCTGAAATTGAAAAGTTCGACCATTTACCTAAGCCTAGCTCCGATGGCGCCACCGCCTTCGTATCGATCATGGAAGGCTGTTCCAAGTACTGCACCTTCTGCGTGGTGCCCTACACCCGTGGTGAAGAGGTTTCGCGCCCCTTTGAAGCCGTCATGGATGAAGTTATCCATTTGTCTGACCAGGGCGTACGTGAAATTAACTTGCTGGGTCAGAATGTCAACGCTTACCGCGGTGAGAACCAGTTGGGCGATGAGATCGACCTAGCCGAGCTGATTGCTTGCGTAGCGGCGGTCGATGGGATTGATCGCGTCAGGTTCACCACCTCGCACCCGGTGGAGTTTACCGACAGCCTCGTCGACGCCTTTGCCGATATTCCTGAGCTGGTCAGCCACCTTCACCTACCGGTGCAGTCGGGTTCCGACCGTATTCTTACCGCCATGAAGCGCGGGCATACGGCGGCCGAATACATCGAGAAGATGGAGCGCATCCGCGCCAATCGCCCGGATATCAGCTTCTCTTCTGACTTCATTATTGGCTTCCCCGGCGAGACGGAAGAGGATTTTGAGGCCACGATGAACCTGATTCACCAAATCGGCTTCGATCACTCGTTCAGCTTCGTTTACTCTGCACGCCCTGGCACCCCAGCCTCTGGTCTGCTGGATGAAACGCCAGAAAGCGTTAAAAAGCAGCGCTTGGCGATCCTTCAAGAGCGTATCATCCAGCAAACCGCGCAAATTAGCCGCCGCATGGTCGGCAGCACTCAGCGTGTACTGGTGAACGGTTTTTCTCCTCGTGACCCCGGCCAGCTCTCAGGGCGGACAGAGAATAACCGCGTGGTTAACTTCCGCGCCGCTAACCCAACCGAGCTGATCGGCTATTTTGTCGATGTCGAGATCACCGAAGCATTCCCCAACTCGCTGCGCGGTGAACTAGCCTCACCCGAGCGCTATTAATCGTTCTTTCAGCCCAACAATTAACACAGGTAATTGCCCCGGCCTGGGTCGGGGCAGTAAGCTGAACGATACACACACTAACGAGGGGTCCCCCACTCTTGAGCCAGCCAACACCTCAGGCCAATCGCATCATCACCTTAAGCCTTGAACCCAATGATCCGCAGCGCCTTGCTAGCCTTTGCGGCCAGCAGGACGAGCATTTGAAGCTGATTGAAAGCCGCCTGGAAGTGACGCTGCGCAATCGGGGCAATGTGTTTCAATTGGCAGGCCCCGGCAACCGCATTAAGGCAGCGGCGAATGTGTTGGAACACCTCTACCGCGAAACGGCGGCTAGTGAGTTAGACGCTGATACCGTTCACCTGTTCTTGCAGGAGTCGGGGCTTGAAGCGATAGACGATGAAGAGGAAGGTAGCGGCAGCAGTGACGAAGTGATCATGCGCACACCGCGTACCATGATCAAACCTCGCGGCCTAAATCAGCAACGCTACGTTTCAAGTATCCGCGAACACGATATTAATTTTGGCGTTGGCCCTGCGGGCACAGGTAAAACCTACCTAGCGGTCGCTGCCGCAGTTGAAGCACTCAATCAGCAGGAAGTACGGCGTATTCTGCTGGTGCGTCCCGCCGTTGAAGCGGGTGAAAAGCTGGGTTTTCTACCTGGCGATTTAGCTCAGAAAATCGATCCTTATTTGCGCCCGCTGTATGACGCCCTGTATGAGATGATCGGTTTTGAGCAAGTGGCGAAACTGATTGAACGTCAGGTGATTGAGATTGCCCCGCTGGCCTATATGCGCGGTCGTACGCTCAATAACTCCTATATCATTTTGGATGAGAGTCAGAACACCACCCCGGAACAGATGAAAATGTTTCTTACCCGGATAGGCTTTGGCTCTACCGCCGTGATTACCGGCGATGTCACCCAGGTCGATCTACCTAAGGGGCAACGCTCAGGGCTAATTCAGGTGCTCGACGTACTAAAAGACACGCCGGGGATTGGTGTCACGCATTTTGCCGCCAAAGATGTGGTACGTCACCCGCTGGTTCAACGCATTATTGAAGCCTACGACATGTTTGAATCCCAGCAGGAAGTTGAAGAGCGTGCCCGCCGCGAAGTGCGCCAGCAGGAGCGCGATGCCCGCATGCAGTCGCGTGAAGGCTCGTGGGATGGTTCGCGATGAGCGAAGCCAGTGTAGATGGGCTCATCGTTGACCGACAGGCAGCGATCGACGAACCCCTCCTGCCCTCTTTGACACAGCTCACCCACTGGGTGGGCTGTGTTTTTGCACACCACCCTGAAGATCAGCGCCACGAAGTGACGATCCGGTTTGTGGATGAGCGTGAAAGCCAAACGCTTAATCGCGATTACCGCGACAAAGATAAAACCACCAACGTGCTGTCATTTCCGTTTGAAAGCCCTCCGGGTGTCGATTTGCCCCTACTCGGCGACTTGGTGATTTGTCATGCAGTGGTGGCTCATGAAGCCAGCGAGCAAGGCAAACCGCTTGAGCATCACTATGCGCATATGGTCGTGCATGGCATCTTGCATTTAATGGGCTACGATCATATTGATGATGAAGAAGCTGAGGAGATGGAGCAGTTCGAACGTGAGCTGTTGGCCGAGCTGAATATTCCCGATCCCTACTCCGATAGCCTCCAAGCACCCGATGGTGATGACGCCTAAACGCTTACGTCTTGATTATTCGACGATGGTTGCGTTAATTCACGTAACAATGAATCTGGTACTATGCCCCGCTTCAGTGATAAAACAGCTACCTGACGACGTAGCTAACACATAGCAACTGACTGCCAGCAAACGAGAGAATTGACGCATGAGCGAAGACCGATCGAGCAACCCTAATCAAAAATCCTGGCTCGAGAAACTCTTTGGCGCCCTTTCCGGAGACAATGACGAACCCAGCTCACGGGATGAGCTGATGACGTTTTTACGCCATACCGCAGGGAAATTGAAGCTGGATCAAGACGCCATCATGATCATCGAAGGCGCGCTTGAAATCAGCGATCAGCAGGTTCGGGAAGTATTGATACCGCGCTCCCAGGTGTCGGCCATTGCGCTTGACCAAACAAGCGATGGCTATTTGCCCCTTATTCAGGAGACCGGCCACTCCCGTTACCCGGTGATTGGCGAAAACCTGGATGATGTAAAAGGCATTCTACTGGTAAAAGACCTCTTACCACTGCTCTCCCAAACCCAGGCACAGCGAGATGCTTTTAAGCTTGATGACATCTTGCGCCCGGCGATGTTTATCCCTGAATCAAAACGTCTAAACAGCCTGCTTAAAGAGTTTCGTGATACGCACAATCATATGGCGGTTGTCGTTGACGAGTATGGCGGCACCGCAGGCATTATCACCATCGAAGATATTCTTGAGCAGATCGTCGGTGACATCGAAGATGAGCATGATACCGATGAAGAGGACGATATCCGTGAGATTGAAAACGGCCGCTATGCCATTCGCGCGTTAACCCCCATCGAAGACTTTAACGAACGCTTCGACACTGAGTTCTCCGACGACGAGTTCGATACCGTTGGCGGCCTCGTGATGCAGCAATTTGGCCATCTACCTCGGCGCGGTGAACACACCATTCTAGGCGGTTGGCGCTTTGTCATTCTTAATGCCGATACTCGGCGTATTCGTCTGCTCGAAGCCTATCGCGACACTCGTAGTGAAGATGAAAAAGAGAAAGATGAAGACCAGGAAGACACTCGCGATTAGGCTGCGCTAGTCAATTCTCTCTCTGCACATCCTCGACCTTAACCGACGATAGGTTTATCGCTATGGGTTTACCCCCCGCGTTTTTGTTACAGCTGCTTGCTGCCCTGGTGGCAGGCGGTTTTACCACTCTTACGGCTTCTCCTTTTGAGCTTTGGTGGCTGGGCCCGGTGGCAATAGGCTTGCTCTACGTCGGCCTGCACACCTTAACTCCCGCCCAGGCGGCCTTGAAGGGCTGGTTATACGGTGTGGCACTGTTCGCCAGCGGCACCTCCTGGGTCTATGTCTCTATCCACGACTATGGCTATACCGGCGTCCCGTTAGCCGTTTTCCTCACCGCCCTGTTCGTGACGATTTTAGCGCTCTTTTTTGCCGGTACTTTTTGGCTATACCGCCGCTTCACCTCCGCGCGGTTTGCGTTTATTAGCTTTGCCGGTGCCTGGGTATTGGGCGAGGTATTGCGTACCTACCTATTTACCGGCTTTCCATGGCTACTGCTGGGCTCTGGCTACGTCGACTCGCCGCTGGCCGCCTGGGCGCCCGTTGGTGGTGTTTACCTGCTTTCATTACTGGTAGCGCTTAGCGGCACCTTCGCTGCAGAGCTACTCCGCCGTCAATGGTGGGCACTCGCCCCTCTAGCCGCTATTTGGTTAATTCCATTGGCATTGCCGCAGCAGTGGACCACCCCCGTCAGCGAACCTACCCGGGTGGCTCTACTGCAAGGCAATCTGCCTCAGCTATTGAAGTGGACGCCAGAAGGGCAACGCGCGGCGGCGAACACCTATAGCGAACTCACCCGTGAAGTCGCCGACTCAGTTGACCTGATCATCTGGCCTGAGACCGCTCTGCCAATGATGGAAACCCAGGCACGCCCGGTCCTGGAACGCGTGCAAGCGAACCTACCGCCCGATGTCGCCCTGCTGACCGGCATTGTTCAGCGCGACGAACAAGAGCGTTACTTCAATAGCGTGATTGGCGTTGGCAATGTAGAGGGAAGCTACCAGAAAGAGCACCTAGTGCCCTTCGGGGAGTACCTGCCGTTGGAAAGTGTGTTACGTGGGGCGATCGATTTTTTTGATCTTCCCATGTCGACCTTTACCAAAGGTGAGCATGAGCAAATACCGATGCAAGCTGCCGGGATTAATATTGGCAATGCCATTTGCTATGAGATTATTTACCCACAACTCGTCGCTCGCCGCGCCCAAGACAGCGGTGTCATTATGACGGTATCCAATGACACTTGGTTTGGCGCGTCTATCGGGCCCCATCAGCATCTTCAGATGGCACGCCTACGGGCGCTTGAGAATGGGCGTTATGTCGTGCGCGCCACCAGTAACGGCATTACCGCGATTATCGATCCCAATGGTCACATCGTGGAGCGCGCACCGCAGTTCGAAACGACTCTGATAACCGGTGAATTCTACGCCATGGAAGGTTTGACACCGTTTACCCGTTCAGGCAGTTGGCCCGCCTGGCTACTGGCTGGCTTGATGCTGTTACCCGGCGTTGTTGCGCCGCGCCGCAAACGTGAAGTAAAAAGCTGAGCCTTAGTGCTCGCCAGTAGAAAAATGGCCCGCGTTCTTTATAGAACGCGGGCCATTGCGTTGGGTCAAGCGAATGCCAATAAATCAGGCAGCGCTGTTTTTCAACGTCGCCATATCGATCACGAAACGATAGCGTACATCGCCTTTTTCCATGCGCTCGAAGCCTTCGTTAATGTTGTTGATATCCAACATCTCGATATCACAGGTAATGCCTTGGTCAGCGCACAGTTTGAGCAGCTCTTCGGTCTCTGCAATGCCACCAATGAGCGAGCCGGCCACCACACGACGTTTAAAGACCAGGTTGAACGCCTCAATGGCAGGCTCAATGGGCTCCAATAAGCCAACAAGGATATGCGTACCGTCATACTTCAGCGACGTTAGGTAGGGGTTAAGATCGTGCTGTACGGGCACGGTATCGAGCATAAAGTCGAAGGTTTCTGCGACGGCATCCATTTGTGCTTGGTCGCTGGAAACTACCACGTGATCAGCACCGTTGCGCTTCGCTTCTTCAACTTTAGCGTCGGAACGAGTAAAGACCGTAACTTCAGCACCCAGCGCTTTGGCCAGTTTGACGCCCATATGGCCTAAACCACCCATACCGATCACACCGACTTTATGGCCTTTGCCTACACCGTGATGCTTGAGCGGTGAATAGGTTGTCACACCGGCGCAGAGAATCGGCGCTGCTGAGGCTAGATCGATACCATCAGGCATCTGTAGCACAAAGTGCTCGCTCACTACGATAGAGTCGGAGTAGCCACCCTGAGTCATAGTGCCATCCTGACGATCTTCGCTACCGTAGGTCATGGTAAAGCCTTCCAGGCAGTACTGTTCTACGCCATCTTTGCAGGCGGCACAGGTACGGCATGAATCGACCATGCAACCGACCCCTACTAGATCACCGGCTTTAAAACGCGATACTTTATCGCCGACAGCGGTCACGCGTCCGACAATTTCATGGCCGGGCACGACGGGGTACTGACTCATGCCCCAATCGTTACGCGCAAAGTGCAGGTCACTGTGGCAAACGCCGCAGTAAAGAATCTCAATCGCTACGTCATCGGGGCGCGGCTGGCGACGGTCAAAGTTGAACGGTGCTAACGGTTTGTCAGCAGCAAATGCCGCATAGGATTTGGCTTGGTTCATCGGTAGGACTCCCTCTTATCTTTACAACTAGACCTAAAAGACTGCTTTCAAAATCAGCAGTAAACCTCGCGTGCGAGGTATGTCGATAGTATTGGCCTAATCCATGAGGATAGCGATGAACGAAGCTACGCCATTTTTGCCAATTACTCCGATAGCACGTAATAAAATAACAAAAAAAAGCCAAAAATCGTTATGATTATACAATAGCCACCAGAAACTAGAGAGAACGACTATGGCCTCAACCGCTCAGGCTGGCAATGCGCTGGCTGCTGTTATCGCCCCTCTCATTAAGCGTGATGGTATCAGTGACACCCCGCTGCCGGGCGTGTCATTGCTCTGTTTAAGCCGCCATCAGGTTCGGACACCGCTTCTTTACGAGCCAAGCCTGACCATCATTGCCCAGGGACGCAAAGTGGGTTATCTAGGTGATCGCGAAATCTATTACGACCCCGGTCACTATTTAGTCCAAACGCTACCACTGCCCTTTGAGTGTGAAACCTACGGCTCACCGGAAGCCCCGCTGCTGGGCATATCGGTACGCCTGGATCCGGCACTGTTAAGCGAGATGGTCACAGCCATGGGTGATACCGGACATCACGACCAAGCACCGTTGCCAATGGCTTCAGTAGCCATGACAGAGGGCATGCAGGACGCCGTTTTGCGCTTGGCACGCACGCTAAATATAGCGGTAGAGTGCAACACGATGGGCACAGCACGTATCCGTGATGTGGTTTTTGAGGCGCTAAAGGGAGAGCAAAGCCAAGCCTTGAGGGCACTGGTATTGGGCCATGGCAGCTATTCACGCATTGTGCAGGTGCTTTCCAAACTCCATGCTAACGTTGCCCAGGACTTCAGCGTGGAACAGCTGGCTGCACAGGCCAATATGAGTGCGTCGACGTTTCACCAGCACTTTAAGCAGATTACTCGCTCGTCCCCGGCCCAGTATTTGAAACGGCTTCGCTTAATCAAAGCGCAGCAGTTACTGCTGCAGGATAATCACAACGTTAATCAGGCCGCTGCGGCGGTGGGTTACCGCAGCGTGCCTCAGTTTAGCCGCGACTATAAGCGCTACTTTGGCGATACCCCGCTTCAGCATCGCCGTCAAGAGCAGGCATTACGCGCTTAAAACGAGATTCAATGCAGCTTTTACTTGGCAAACACCTGGCTCATGTCTTTAAACGCCTTAAATTCTAGGGCGTTTCCGCAGGGGTCGAGCAAGAACATGGTGGCCTGTTCACCCACTTCACCTTTAAAGCGAACATAGGGTTCGATCACAAACTGCGTATCGCGTGCTTTCAGACGCTCAGCTAGGGCTTCCCACTCATCCCACTCTAAAATCACACCGAAGTGCGGCACCGGTACGTTGTGCCCGTCTACCGGGTTAGTGTGGGCACTCTCTTGGCCCGGTGTTTTGGGTTGCTCATGAATCACTAACTGATGGCCGAAGAAATTAAAGTCGACCCACTGCTCGCTGGAACGCCCCTCTTCCAAGCCGAACACATCGTTATAAAACGCCCGTGCCAGTGCTACATCGTAAACAGGAATAGCCAAATGAAAGGGTGAAAGGCTCATTGTCATCTCCAGCTTATTAGGCTTTTAGGGGGTTGAATGGCACTTTATGCTGCCACGCTGTATTCATCCTAGGGCGGCGCATGGGAAAATAAAATCAATAACTATTTGGCTGATTCACAAAAAGGATTGATCAATGATCCGCGAGCTGAAAACGCTGATTGCGGTAGCACAGGAAGGCACCTTTGCCGCGGCAGGTAATAAAATTGGCCTGACTCAGGCGGCGGTCAGCGCACAAATGAAACGTCTCGAGGCAGAGCTGGGTATCGCCCTGTTTGAACGTAAAGGGCGTGCCGCCATATTGACCCAGCGCGGGCAAGAAACACTGAGGCAAGCTCATGCCCTGCTGACGCTTTATAGCACGCTGGGAGCGGCTACTGCCGGACAACCAGCCACGCAACGAATCAACATTGGCTCGATTGCTTCCATACAGCGGTCACTACTCCCCGATGCCTTGGCGCGCTTTCATCACCGCTATGGCGAGTGCCGCACGCGTGTAGTACCGGGGCTTTCCATGGAACTCGTGAATCAAGTCGACGCTGGCGAGCTGGATATGGCGGTGATTATTCGCCCGCCCTTTTCATTGCACAGCGATCTGCGCTGGACACCCCTGGCCCACGAGCCTTTTCGGCTGATCGTTCCGGAGTCTATTAACGGTGATCAATGGCGTGAACTGGTCACCCGTCAGCCGTTTGTTCGTTACGATCGCGCCTCCTTTGGCGGACGTCAGGTCGATCGTTTTCTACGCGCCAATCACTGCAACGTGCGGGAAGTATGCGAAGTTGATGAACTTGAAGCGATTATTAAACTGGTTGCCAAAGGCGTAGGCGTAGCCCTGGTTCCCCAGGCATTTGCGCAGCATCGCTGGCCAACTGGAGTACGTGCCATTGATTTAGGCGAGCGCACCTTTCACCGCGATATAGGACTGATTCATCCTACCAGTGGTCATTTGAGCGAACCCGCAAAAGCGCTTACTCAATTGATTGGCGAAATCGCCCAGCACCCCGATAATGGCACCTAAAGTGTTTGGTTTAAGATCAAAGGAGTCAATGCATGAAACCAGAGGATCTGGAAAAGTTGGTAACGCGCACTATGCCCTTTGGCAAGTATGAAGGCCGCCTTATAGCGGATCTTCCAGGCCCCTATTTAAACTGGTTTGCCCGGGAGGGATTTCGAGCTAGTGAGATTGGTCAGCTATTGCATCTCATGCATGAAATCGATCATAACGGGCTTGGCCCGCTGCTTGACCCGCTGCGTAAAACGCCCAGCCAGCGCGGCGAAACTTAACGATGGTGATTGCCGCGTCCGTTTAGGGCGCGCTGAAACTCGGCCCGGTAAGCAGACTCATGGAGGGTCGGGTCTTTGGGGAAGCGGCCTAAAGCAACAGCTAACTCAAAAAAGCCCGTAGCGGGTAACGCCTCGCCCCGGCGGCTAACCACCAAGGCAGCAATGAAAGGAGTGTGTTGCGCGGCGTCTTCACGCATTAACTGCTCAAGTGCCTGGGTCACTTGCCCAATGGTGCGCGGCGGCGTTAGCCCCAACTCGGTAGCCACCTGTTGATAGGTCAATGGCAGGGCATCACGTGGCACGCTATGCAGTAACTGACGAAGAGCAGCATCGTTATCACTCATAAACATTCTCTGATCAGGTTTTAAAACGCTCAAATTTCGGCAAGTCATCGTCAACACTAAATCATGACGCCCTGGAACTCACAAACGCATTACCGTGGGCTTTTTGGCACTGTTTGCAACGCCATATCGATATCTCTTCCATTTCTCCGTCATACTGATAGGCGACCCTGCCACAGAGGCAACTGCCCTTTAGCATCTGAAACTCCTTAATTTGGCTATTGAAGTAGCATTTGTGCTAAGAATAGCTGAAAAGGATAGCGGCATAGGGAGTGATCAGGAGAGAACATGACATCGCAATTAAAAGTACCAAGCCCCCGCGGTGGCCGATGGCCAAGCGTGCTGGCTGGCTTAGCTATTCTACTGCTCGCAGCAGCGGCATTGATGATGGCAGGTGCGGGACCTGCTTATCGAAGCGAACTCATCAGCCTAGGCGAGGCGTTTAACTGGTTGCGCAACGGCGTTTACGTTGCGGGCGGTGCGGTGGCCTTCAGTGTTATCGCACTACTGTGGGGCATGTTTGCTCGCCGTTTTACCTCTGCCTTAGTGGCTTCCCTTGTCATCATCGGTGCCGCGGCGCTGCTTTTTGTGCCCTGGCAACATTGGCAACGCGCTCAAGAGGTGCCTGCTATTCATGATATAACAACCGATACGCAGACTCCGCCTGCTTTTGAAGCCCTAGCCGAGGCACGTCGGGTAGCACCAAACGGGGTCGACTACTCAGGCGAAGCCACCGCCCAACAGCAACGCGCGGCATACCCTAACGTTGGACCATTGGTTATCGATGAAACGCCACAAACCGTTCTCGCAGCTGCTCAAGCAGAAGCGGAAGAAGCTGGCTGGCGCATTGCCCGCATCACCGGCAATCGCATAGAAGCCACGGCAACGACCCGCTGGTTCGGTTTTGAAGACGACGTGGTTATTCGCTTAACAGAAGTCGACAACGGTGTGCAGGTAGATATGCGTTCTGCATCGCGCCTGGGCGCCAGCGATGTGGGCACCAACGCGGCGCGCATTGAAGCGTTTTTAAGTGCGCTGGAAGCTCGGCTTGAATAAGGCGCTTACTAAACGCGTTTTCAAGCGTCTTTGAATAGCCTGTTAATGCAGTGAACCAGGCCTGCGGCCGCCCTCGCGAGCTAAAATGTGCTCAGCGTCCAGCGTTGCGATGGGCACCTGGTGTTGCGTAGGGATATCGCCCGTTAATTGAAGCGCTTGATAGCGCAGTGCGCACACCCGCAAAAACGAAGTGAAGTTACCCAAATCGTGCCCTGCATCGATAGATTCGTGATACAGCCGGGTAATCATCTGAGCCGTGTTCATACCATCGCGCTGGGCGATCTCTTCGAGAATGTGCCAAAAATAATTCTCCATTCGCACGCTGGTCACCATGCCATCGATACGCAGGGAGTGAGTTGCACTTCGCCACAATTCAGGGTCGGCTTGAATAAAGAGTTTACACATGGGTATTGTCTCTCGGCGTATTCGCATCCACTCGAATTATTAGCATAGCGGCAATTATTGGCACAGCAAATCAGAGCGCCCAGCGGGAAGCTGGGCGTAAATGTAGTTGGGTTATCGCGGTCAGTCTCACTTATTCAGTAGCGTCATAAACTGCGCAAGCCAGGCCGGGTGGGCAGGCCATGCGGGAGCGGTAACCAAGTTGCCATCGGTGACTGCATCGGTCACTTCCAGGTCGGCAAAGTGACCACCCGCAAGCTCTACTTCCGGCTGACAGGCCGGGTAAGCGGAGCACTGCTTTCCTTCCAGCACCTTTGCAGCGGCGAGTAGTTGAGCACCGTGACAAATCGCAGCCACGGGTTTGTTGGTCTCAAAAAAGTGCTGAACCATGGTTAGCACCTCTTTGTTCAAGCGAAGATATTCAGGTGCGCGGCCGCCAGGAACTACCAAGGCATCGTAATCAGCGGGATTAGTGCTGGCGAAATCGGCATTCAATGCAAAGCGGTGGCCGGGCTTTTCGGAATAGGTTTGATCACCTTCGAAGTCATGAATCGCGGTCGCCACGGTGTCACCCGAGGCTTTCCCAGGGCAGATAGCATCAACACGGTGGCCAACTGCCATCAGTGCCTGGAATGGCACCATGGTTTCATAATCTTCAGTGAAGTCGCCGGTGATCATTAAAATGCGCTTGCTGCTCATCTCAGTGCTCCTCTTATCTATCTTATGGTTATCGATCGAGTATGTGAGCACACGCGAGGCGTGTTAAATGAGACTAGCAAGCGCTTTACGACAACAGGTAGTAATTGCTTACTACTAGATAATTTCTTCCTTCTGTGGAAGAGCTAGATGTCGCTGTCCTGCCGTGTCGCTGACACGGAAGCGACCTACCAGTGCATGCATATCCCCGGCACGATCATCCAGCGTATGGCTGGCGGTGGTCGCTTCTTGCACCAACTGCGCATTCTGGTGCGTCACTTGATCCAACTGCGAAATCGCCTGGTTGATCTGATCAATACCGGCGGATTGCTCATGGGTCGCCCCTGCAATCTCAGTAACATAGCGCGTCACCTCACCCAGGCTATCAATGATTTCCTGCAGGTGTTTGCTTGAGGCGCTTACAAGCTGCTCGCCCTCGCTCACCTTGGCGACACTGTCGTCGACCAAATGACGAATTTGGGCCGCTTCTTCAGCGCTGCGTCCGGCGAGTTTGCGCACTTCTTGCGCCACCACTGCAAATCCACGCCCCTGCTCGCCTGCCCGGGCGGCTTCAACGGAAGCGTTTAGCGCGAGCAAATTGGTTTGAAAGGCAATATCGTCGATTGCTTTAATGATGGAGGTGATTTTTTCACTAGCCTCGCGGATATCTCCCATTGCTGCCGTCGTGCGCGTTGAAACATCGCCAGCGGCGCGGGCGCGCTGGTCAACATTACCGCTGGCATCTTTGGCCTGATCAGCGTATTCAGCCGTTTGCTTAACAGTCGCGGTGATTTCCTCCAGACTTGAGGCCGTTTCAGCTAACGAGGCCGCTTGCTGGTCGGTGCGCTGAGAGAGGTTTTCATTCCCGGCGGCAATTTGACGACTGCTGGTTGCAATCGCTTCGGCGCTTTGACGAATTTGCGCCACCATACCTTCAAAGGTATCCATCATGTTGTTAAATGCTTGAGCGGTCTGGCCCACTTCATCATTACGCTTTAGCTCAAGTCGCATTGAAAGGTCGGCACCCTCTCCAGCTGCACCGCTGATATCTTCCATTTGTCGACGCATTGCCACGAGTGGTCCCAGTACGCGAACCAGAGTGCGCCAGCCAAAGATCGCCAGTAATACAATCACGACCAGGGTCACTATAATCAGTAACGAACGGCCCGCATTGGCTAGCGCCTCTGCCTGAGTAGCGGCACTGTCCGCTTGATCCACGGTGTAGGCTTCAACATCGGTCAGCGCCCCACGCATCTGATTCATGGCTTGGGCAACATTCTCCAGCGCCGCTTGCACTTGCGCGTGTAACGCGAGTTGTTGCAAGCGAAGCTCATACACAGCGTTGTCATCAGACACCATCAACCCATCCAGCTCCACAATGACATTATCTAAGTCATTGATGAGTTCGCGCTGCTCTACTTCAGTGCTGGGTGCATCTGCGATCGCTGCCAATGACTGCCTAGCTAGCCCAACCTGCTGGGCAATTTCATTGTGACGCAAATTGACCAGCGCATCGGCGCTATTCGTTTGCATCATCTGGCGACCAAGGTCAGATAACTGCGCTAATGCCATGCGCGCGTTACCGCTTAAGCGTCCAATATCCGCTTGTGGGGCAAACATATTATCAAGCAACTGGGTAGGCAGCGTGGTCATGCCATCTTCACGCCAGGCTTCCATTAACTCGCGTTGCTCCCGGTCACTACGCACTTGGGCCAGTGCCGTGCGCCCGGCCATATCTTCGGCACTTAGCATCACTTGACTAATCAGCGCTTGCATAGCACCAATACGCTCGGCCATCTGAGTTTGTAAGCTCAGCTCTTCTCGGCGCACCGCTTCCAGCGAAGTATCACCGTCTAGCAACGCCTGATAATGACTGTCCAGTTCACTCAAACCTTCAGATTGATCAACACCACTAAGTTCCCCTCGTGCATCGCGAAAGCGTTCATCTAATGCGGTTTGTGTGGTGACGTCATCTAGGCTGGTGGCATTTTCTGCGGCCAGTAAATCCGCGTGACGTTGACCAAACGCCCCCATCGTTAGCACCATGTCCCGGCTGGCACCCTGAAGGGGTAAAACTTCACCGGTTATATAGCGCTGCGAGTCGATTAACCGCTGGTTAGTGGTCCAACCTGTTGCCGCGAGCACCACGGCGCCCAGCACTGCCGCTAAAAACAGGCTGATCAGCATGGCTCTAATACTTAACGTTTTTTTCATTATCTGTTTTCACTTGTGTCAGGGTCTTACAGGTAACATCAGCTTTAGTAACGTAACCGTTATGGCAACAGGCTCGCCCACTCCACCGACTCGAAACGGCCGTTAGTGATAATGGTTGGCCACACCGCATCGCTAGCTTGGTGGTCATTTCGTCCCAAGCTGAGCGGCTCTTCTAAGCCTATGTCGATATCTCCCAGGCCGAGCAAGCCATCCACGATAGCTTCACGGTCCGGGTTTGAGCCTGCAGCCTTAACACCCTCAACAAACAGCTTTGCGGCGAGGTAACCTTCGAGGGAAATAAAGTCTGGTTCGCTACCGCGCGCATGGGTTGCCAGCGCTTGCCGATAGGACTCAACGGCAGGCAGGTCGGCATTTAGCGGCGGTACTACCTGAGTAATAATGACACCTTCTGCCAGATCGCCAAGTTCATCCATTAGCGCTTGGCTGCCCACAAAGGAGACGTTCAGAAACACCGCGTCAGGGAGGTCATTTTTCGC
This sequence comes from Vreelandella sp. ssv, assembly GCF_059448525.1. Lineage (NCBI taxonomy): Bacteria > Pseudomonadati > Pseudomonadota > Gammaproteobacteria > Oceanospirillales > Halomonadaceae > Vreelandella > Vreelandella sp. ssv. Next base: position 2,916,631 of record NZ_CM182545.1, read on the forward strand.
TTCACGAATGAAATCAGCAGCGGGGCCATAGGTACCGACAATGATAACGGCACGGGGTGTCACCGGTGCTTCCAGAATGGTCGCTAAACCCTGGTGAATATTACGGGTACCACGAGTAAAGCGGCCATGGGCCAGCGCTGCAATATTATTCACTCCATGATCGGTTAATGCTTTTGTGGCGCCGTTGTATCCTGCATCACCAAAGCTATCGTTTTGGGTAAAGAAGGCAATTTCTTCGGGTAAAATACCTGCTTCCAAGAGCCCGTCCACCATTGCGGCGGTTTCTTGTACGTAGCTAGCTCGGTAATTGATCACATAGCGGTCAGGCGGTGACCGGCGCAACACCCCTGCACCAGTAAACGCCCCGTAAAGAAGGGTCTTATATTCGTTATAAATGGGAATGGTAACGGTAGCCGTCGGGGTGCCGACGTTGCCAATCGCAGCCAGCACTTCATCTTCTTGAATAAGCTCTCGGGTATTGCTGGCAGCTTGCAGCGGTTTGTACTGATCATCCCGCGCAAGCAACGCCAGCGTTTCACCATTAACACCACCCGCCACGTTCACCTCGGCAAAGTAGGTCTCTATCCCTTTTTGCATGCCCAGCCCAAGTGGCGCTGCACCACCGCTGGAAGGAGCGACAATACCAAAAGTAAGCTCCGCCTGGGCCAGCGGTGACACCAATAGCCCGGCGAATAAAGTTACTTTTAATAGCGGAGTTTTTAACACCCCTTTTTGTAACAATAGCGTTCCCAATCGTCGCATTGATCTGCTCCTTACTCGCTAGATCACTTCTCCACCCGATAAATGGCATGTTGAAAACAGACAATGGGAACCATGGCCTGTTTTTTACATTACCGATCCGTTACCCCTTACTATCGGCAGGAGAATATACGACTAAAGATTAATTATCGTTAATTACTGAGTAATTATTGTTGGCCAACTGTAACGACTTGGCAATTATTGGTCATGAAATCAAAATTAGTATTACTAATCATCACCTTAAACAGGCTAAACACTTCTAATCGGGGCGCTCAATAGCAAAGCGGTCACTGATTCGGATGTAATCGCTGCCCGCTAGGCGACCCACGGGTTTGAGCTTATCCATATCAATATGGCGGCCGTCCCAAAGAGTGTCATCGATATGAATAGAGACCACTTGCGCCAGCACTAATGTGCCGGCCAACGGTTGGTCGCCAAATCGAATCATATCGTAGAGTTTGCAACCAAACGCGACGGGGGCGTTGGCAATCCGCGGAACGCTAACGCCCGGCATATCAGCTTTTTCAAGCCCGGCCAGGGTAAACTCATCCTCTCCTGGCGGCAGGCTGGCACTGGTGGTGTTAAGCGCTTCAATCAACGCTTCGCTCCCCACATGTACAACACATTCTGCGACTTCATTTAGGTTACGCACCGTGTCTTTCAGCTCACCGCTGCCATTAAGCAGTGGCGAAAACGCCAGCACGGGTGGGTTTACACTCGCAACGTTGAAGAAAGAAAACGGCGCTAAATTAGCATTTCCATGCTTATCCTGGGTAGATACCCAGGCAATAGGCCGTGGGCACACAGCACCGGATAACAAACGATAAATGACACCGGGGCTTAAGAGGGATTCATCTAATAGGTAATCGCTCATTTTGGCTTGCTCTTCAGTCGTGAAATGGCTGTTGTCCAATCGGTCTCACTGCTTATTCATGATAGATACGCTTGTACATGATAGACGGGCTTAGGCTTGGCGTGCTTTGAGATGATTAATTACACCACCTACCCGCAAAAGCTCACGCTGACGCTCACTCAGCCCATGATGGAGGCTAATTATGCCTTTGCCGACTATTTCTGCCTCTAGCGTAGGGCCATTTGCTATTTGCGTATGCACGTTCTCAATCACAACGCTATCGCCCGGAGCTAACCGCTCAGCATCATTTTCATTGATAAATGTCAGCGGCAGTGCGCCAAAACAGATTAAGTTTTGCCAGTGGATTCGTGCAAAACTTTTTGCCAATACAGCCTGTAAGCCAAGGTAACGAGGCACAAGAGCGGCATTCTCACGGCTAGAGCCTTGGCCATAGTTATGCCCCCCCACAATAATATGCCCCCCTAAGTTACGCGTTGCCTCCGCACGCTGTGAATACTCAGCATCGACGGCTTCAAAGGTAAAAGGTACGGAAGCATAGATGCTACTCCAGTACGGCATTACGCGCTGACCAGCAGGCATGATGTCATCGGTTGAGATGTTATCGCCCGTGACGAGCAACACGGGGATCTCCAAACGATCGGGTAGCGGGTGGAGTGTCGGTAGTGCAGGTGTGTTGTCGGTTTTTTGTAGCGGCGTTAAGCGGGCTTGCTCAAGCGGCAGTGGCGACGTAAAGACATCGCGATTAACCACCATAGCGTCAGGCTCACTAATACGCGGATAGTCCATTTGCATATTACGAGGATCGCTGATCACCCCAGCCAACGCTGAGGCAGCAGCTGTTTCTGGACTGCATAAAAAGACGCTGTCTTCTCGCGTGCCGGACCGGCCGGGAAAGTTACGCGGTACCGTACGTAAACTGTTGCGCCCTACGGCAGGTGCCTGCCCCATTCCAATACAGCCGTTACAGCCAGCTTGGTGTAAGCGTGCACCACTAGCCACTAACTCACCTAAATAGCCTTCTTGAATCAAAGTGGAAAGTACTTGGCGCGACGAGGGATTGATGTCCAGCGATATGCCGTCTGCCACCGAGCGCCCTTTTACCATGCTCGACACGATAGCAAAGTCACGATAACCAGGATTACCCGACGAGCCAATATAAGCTTGGTGCAACGGCTGTCCGACGACTTCACTCACAGGCACGACCTTATCGGGGCTAGAAGGCAGTGCAATGAGCGGCACCAGCGTGGATAAATCGATCACCTCTTCCACATCGTAATGGCAACCGGGGTCTGCTGCGAACGGCTGCCAATCGCCTTCGCGTCCCCGGGCTGCCATAAAGCGTCGCGTACTATCATCACTAGGAAACACACTGGTCGTGGCCCCCATTTCAGTGCCCATATTGGCGATGACTAGACGATCCATGGTCGAGAGTTCATCAAGTCCTGGGCCATAGAATTCGAGAATGCTATTTTTGCCGCCCGACACGCCATGTCGACGAAGCAGCTCCAGAACCACATCTTTAGCCGATACCCAGTCTGGCAAACGCCCTTCCAGGCGGATGCCCCAAATCCGCGGCATGGTGATATACAGCGGCTCACCGGCCATTGCCATAGCGACTTCAATACCACCTGCACCGATGGCCAGCATTCCCAATGCACCCGCCGAAGTCGTATGGCTGTCGCAACCGACCAGCGACTGGCCAGGCACACCAAAATTTTCCATATGCACGGGGTGGCTAATGCCATTGCCAGGGCCTGAGTACCAAACGCCAAAGCGTTCACAGGCACTCTTTAGAAATAGATAGGTCTCGGCATTGAGGTTATCGGCTTGGACAAGTCCGTGATCGATATACTGAACGCTCGGCTGAGTGTGCACCCTGTCAATGCCCATAGCTTCAAGCTCGAGCATCACTAAAGTACCAAGCACGTCCTGCAACAACGCTTGGTCGATGCGCAGGGCAATTTCGCTCTCAGGAAGCAATTCACCGCTGACCAAATGATCACTGATCAATTTTTGAGCTAAGTTAAGAGGGGCTACAGGGGAGGCTTGAGAAGTCATAGATGAAGTCCTAATGTTTTTTATTATCATTAAAGAGAAAAGCGACTAACCATATTGTTTTCAATGATTCTTTTTAATTATTAGTCTTACTAACTAATTAACAATTCCTTACTAAACCGATGCGCGACTTCAACTTTATTGTCGGGCTGTTTTTGGCGCATTTGTGCAGTTCGTGCCGCTAATATGTGCGCACGCATAATGGCAGCCGCCCACTCACCATCGCCGTGTTGCAAGGCACGAATAATTTCTCGATGGTGCTGCATACTGCCCAGCAGCTCCTCACGGGTGTAATGGTGAAAACTGCGCCGAGATACCGGCACTTGCACAATCGTTTCTAATAATCGTTGGAGGCGGGGGCTATCCGCCGCCGTCACCAGTTCAGCGTGGAACTGATTATTAAGCACGGCGATTTCATCCACCGCCCGCTCATCATCCTGCTGGCAAAGTATTTCCATTTGATCGGCAAAATGACTCAGCGTGGAGAGTTGTGCCTCGCCAATACGTTTAGCGGCCCGTCTCACCACCTGGGGCTCTAGCAAGACTCTCAATTCAAACACTTCTTCCACGTCATGCTGTGTCCAACCCACCACACGAGCGCCATGGTGGGGAATAGCTTCAACCCAGCCATCGGATACCAAACGACGCAATGCTTCGCGAATGGGGGTGCGGCTGTAATCAAGCTCCTCTCCGATAGCCGCTTCACGTACATAGCTACCCGCAGCGTAGCCACCATTGAGGATGCGCTGCTTGATGATGTGGTAAACACGGTCGGCTGCAGTCATAACGACACTCCAGAACGTTCCAGCGACTTGGTTTATATCACTGCTGATGCGTATTTAATTGGATCCTAACGACTAAGGTCGTCAAGCTAATTGTGTACGACTTGTTGCGCAGATGGCCAATATAGGCCTACATTTGTCAAAAATCGAGCCTAGTTGCATACAATAATTTGTATATTGCTCATCCAGGTGGGTACTCTTGCCATAAAATAGGAGTTCAAAATGAAACTCGACCCCACGTCTTTACGGCTATTTGTGCGGGTAGCAGAGATGGGCACCATAACCGGTGCAGCTGATGCTGAGTTCATTGCAACTTCTGCGGTTAGCAAGCGGTTAAGTGAGCTTGAGTCGCATTTCAGTACGCCGCTGTTACACCGCAATAACCGAGGCGTAGAGTTAACACCAGCAGGTAACGCGTTGCTGCACTTGTCCCGTGGAGTGCTGCATAACCTGGAAGACTTAGATCTACAGATGCGTGATTACACTAGCGGTGAGCGCGGCATTATTCGCATTTTTGCCAATATGTCCGCCATCACTCAGTACTTACCCGGCGAGACCCAGGCATTTTTCGAAAAACATCCCGATATTGGAGTGCAACTCGAAGAAAAAGTCAGCCCAGTGATTACCCGGGAAATTATGGCGAACGGGGCGGATATTGGTATATGCGCCAAACTCCCTCATGGCTATGACTTAGCTGAGCTGCCTTACCACACCGATGAGCTGGTGCTTGTCACGCCGTTAAACCATCCTCTTGCCAACCGCGATGCCATCGATTTTCGCGACAGCCTAGAACACGCCTATGTTGGGCTACACTCTTCAAGCGCTATCAATCTCCAGCTCTTAAAGGCCGCCAGCTTAGCCAACAGACCGTTAAGACTGCGCATTCAAGTCACAAGCTACGACGCGTTGTGCTTGATGGTTCAAGCAGGGTTAGGGATCGGGGTAGTTCCGAGAGGCGCCATTCGTCAATACGTGGGGGGGTTACAAGTACGTGTACTGCCTATTCGAGATGACTGGGCAAAACGACCGCTGTGTATTTACGTCAATAACATCGATCGAATTTCGATGGCAGCCAGGCTTTTTGTGGATCATCTAATTGAATCTTCGAATAATTCTAAGCAACAGCCAGCAATAGAAAAGAGTGACATGGCTTTAAAAGCTTCTTTGATTTAGCGTTAACTTTATGCCTGCCTTCTCGGTTCACGAAAGCAGGTTCATCAATCACCAGTACCCAAATGCGGTGACAACGGGTATTTATAGTCTGGAGGTGGTTATGTAATACACCGTTTGATCACAACAACAAACCGTCCATGACAATCATGACAATAAAAGCATTCCAATGCTTGAGGTAATAATAATGAAATACTTTGCTCAAAAATCACGTCTGCTTATTCCTGCTTCCATCCTGGCATTCGGTACGCTTACCAGCGCCGTTGTACAGGCCCAGGAAGATGCTTTGAATATTGGTGCTGTTCCCACTGGCACCGGTTGGTTCTTCGGTATTTCCGAAGGCGCGCGGGTTATCAGTGCCAATACACCTTACGAAATTACCGTACGCGAGACTGGCGGCACCCGTGAAAATGCTATTCGTTTAGGGCGCGATGAACTGGATCTTGCTTTTACTGAAGCTCTGGTAGGCTATGAGCAGTACAACGGTATTGGCCGCTTTGAAGACACGCCTAACGAAAACGTACGCTTAGTGTACTGGATCGCGCCTTCCACCATGCACTGGGCAGTGCGCCAAGATGCTGAGATCAACACTTTTGAAGACCTTGCTGGTAAGCGCTTTAATCCCAGCAGTATTGGCGGCGGCGGCGAGTACATCACCGAATTAGTGTTTGATATTCTAGGGGTTGAACCCGACTTTCAGCGCATGCGCATCGATGATGCGGCAGAAGGTGTGATCGACGGTCGTTTAGTCGGTTTCAGCTATAATGGCATCCCGCCTATTCCTGCGTTCACTGAAGTTCACTCATCTCGCCCTCTGCAGCTTCTGTCACTTTCAGAAGAGCAGCTTGAGACTGTCACCGCAGAGCTTCCCTTCTTATCGCCATCAATCATCCCTGCGGACACTTACCGTGGCATGGATGAAGCAACGTCGTTAGGTATCTATATGGGCGTGTCAGCCAATAGCACGCTAGATGACGATATTGTTTATGACATCACCCAAGCCTATTGGGAAAATCATGATCAAGTTTCGGCGTCTTTTGCGCCTGCAAAAGGAATGACCCCACAAGACGTCATTGATAATGCCACCTTCCCGATCCACGCGGGTGCGTTGCGCTATTACCAGGAACTGGGTCTTGAGATTCCTGAAGACGTTATTCCTCCCGAAGCACGCTAACAGCTGCTTACACTCGTAGGCATCCATTTGTCTGCGAGTGTTTTAATGCCATCCCCTCATTAACACCTCATTTTTGACACGCCCATAGTAATTGCCTAACAGCAAAGTGGCGTGGGAGCCATCCGATGGATACCCTTGAAAGTAATAAAATTGTTGAAAAATATTCGGAAGATTCGGGTAAGCGTCAGCTAACGGGCTTCTGGTTTTTAGTGATGCGTCTAATCGCGGTGGCGATGGCGGTTTTCCACCTCTACGCGGCAATAACAGGGGCAGTGAATACCCAAAACGCCATTCACCTGCTATTCGCACTGCCGTTAATTTTCTTGGGCTACTCCTGTCGCGCAAAGGATAACCAGCGTCTCCCCTGGTTTGATGTCATTCCGGTAGTGCTTGCGGTCGCAGTGAGTGGCTATTACATCATGCAGTTTGATCGCATTATTTATGAGCTTGGCTATCTAATGCCGACCACCTATGACTTGGTGTTTGGCTTATTGGCAATTCTGCTTCTCCTCGAGGCCTGCCGACGTGCCATTGGACTAGCATTCCCTATCTTGGTACTTATTGCCCTCTCCTATGCCTATTTTGGTAACCACTTGCCGGGTATTTGGGGTCATGGGGGATTTGGCTGGGCAGACTTGGTGGCCACTTTCTATATGAGCCCGACGGGTATCTACGGCAGTTTGATGCGTACCTCCTCGACGGTGATTGTGGTGTTCATTATGTTTGGTGCGCTACTGGTAACGACAGGTGGTGGCGATACTTTTATGCGGTTGTCTAACTCTGTGACGGGCGGTATGGCAGGTGGTCCGGCTAAAGCCGCCACCCTATGTAGCGCCCTGTTTGGTAGCATCAGCGGCAGTACCGCTGCCAACGTGGCCACCACGGGCGTGTTCACCATTCCGTTGATGAAAAAAAGCGGCTATAGCCCTCGCTTTGCGGCAGCCACTGAGGCTTCGGCCTCTACAGGTGGACAAATTTTGCCTCCCATCATGGGCGCGGCTGCGTTTGTCATGGCCGACGTTATTTCTGTTAGCTATCTCGAAATCATTGGTGCTGCTCTTATTCCCGCGCTGCTTTTCTATCTCGCCATCTGGATGAGCGTTCACTTTGAAGCTAAGCGTCTGGGACTAAACCCAATACCTAAAGATCAGCGCCCGACGTTACGCGAAGGCCTGTTCAATATTGAAACGCTGCTGCTACCGATTATCGTACTGATCACTATGCTGGTGCTGCGTTACACCCCGACTACCGCCGCTGTAGCCGCGTATTTCACCGCACTGCTGATCTACCTCTTCTCCTGGCGTAGCCCAGGCAGTTTTATGGATCGTTTGAAGTCGATCCCTGCTGCCTTGGAAGCAGGTGCCATGACCGCTGCTATGATCGCCGTTATCATCGGTAGCGTTGCGATTATTGCCTCGGTGATCAGCCTTACCGGTTTAGGCCTGAAAGTCTCATCGGTGATTCTTGTCGTCAGCGGCGGCGATGTATTGGTTACCCTGCTGCTGGCCATGGTCGTCGCGATTATTCTAGGCATGGGCCTACCGACAGTAGCAGCCTATATGCTGGCGGCGTCTGTAGTGGCCGCGGCATTCATTGAAGCGGGCTTACCCAGTCTTTCAGCGCACCTGTTTATCCTCTACTTTGCGATTCTTTCGGGGGTCACACCACCCGTTGCGTTAGCGGCTTATATCGGTGGTGCCATTGCTGGTTCACACTGGTTCAAAACTGCCCTGACGGCGACGAAAATCTCCCTTGGCGGCTTCTTGATTCCCTTTATGTTTATCTACCACCCTCCGCTGCTAGGCAATGGTACTCCGCTTGAAATTGCTCTCGCTGTGGCCTCTGGCGTGGTAGGCATAGTGGCGCTAGCGGCATCGACAATCGGTTTCTTCTTACGTCCGTGCAGTTGGCTGGAACGCGGACTGTTACTGGCGGCAGCGCTGATGCTGATTAACGGCATGGTGATAACCGATGTAGTCGGCATTGTGCTTATCGCGGGGCTGTTTGCATGGCAATACCACCTGAATCGTAATGATAGGACAAGCGTATCTCTGCCCAGCTAAGGAATCGACTCAATGAAAATTGCTATTCCCGATGATTATCAGGACTGTGTGCGCAACTTAGACGCCTTCAAACAGCTAGAAGGCCACGATGTAACGATCTATCACGACACTCTTACCGACCTGGACGCGCTAAGTGCGCGTTTTCAGGACGCCGAGGCGTTAGTGCTGATTCGCGAACGTACCCCGATTACCGCGGCGTTGCTGGAGCGCCTGCCCAACCTGAAAGTTATTAGCCAGACGGGGGGCGGTGCGGCGCATGTGGATATGGAGGCTTGCCGTCGCCACGGCGTTACCGTGATGGCGGGCACTGGCTCGCCCTACGCCGCAGCAGAATTAACCTGGGGGTTGGTGCTGGCGGCTATGCGTCATATACCGGCAGAGGTTGAGAACCTGAAAGCGGGTCGTTGGCAGCGCACGTTAGGCACGGGCCTTAAAGGGCGTACGCTAGGCATCTTTGGCTATGGGAAAATCGGCAGCTTGGTAGCACGCTATGGTCAGGCGTTTGAAATGAATGTACTGGTCTGGGGCCGGGAAGGCACCCGCCAGCGCGCGACCGCTGCTGGACTTGAAGTGGCCGAAAGCCAGGCAGCGTTGTTTCAACGCTCAGATGTTCTGAGCCTGCACCTTCGCTTGAACGATGATACCCGCGACATCGTCAGCGCTGAATCCCTCGCCCAAATGAAGCCTACATCACTGCTGGTAAACACTAGCCGTTCTCAGTTAGTGGTGCCAGGCGCACTTGAGCAGGCACTTCAAGCTGGCCGCCCAGGTCAGGCAGCAGTAGACGTCTTCGATGCAGAACCTGTGTTAGAAAACTCACTGCTGGCACTGCCCAATTTCGTCGCTACGCCACACCTTGGCTATGTGGAAAAAGATAGCTACGAGCTCTACTTTGGCGATGCGTTTAGCAATCTGCAGGACTATATAGATGGTCGGCCAGTCAATAATTTAGCGAGTTAATAGAGCGCGCTAAATAGAGGCCTCTGTGCCAATTGTGCTAGCCTTATGGGTTCACGAGTCACACAGGGGCCATTAATGCTCACCATTTCTAGCAACGTTACCCTCGCTGACTGGGAAATTGATATCAGCCAGATTCGCGCCCAAGGTGCGGGCGGTCAGAACGTCAATAAAGTCGCCTCAGCGGTACACCTGCGCTTCGATATCCTTAGCTCCACGCTACCACCCCTCTATAAAGAGCGCTTGATGGCGCTCTCGGATCAACGCATCAGCAAAGAGGGTGTGGTGATTATTAAAGCCCAAAGTCATCGCAAGCTTGAGCTCAATAAAGAAGATGCGCTGGCACGTTTAAAAGAGCTGATCCAGAGTGCCACCAAACCGCAAAAAGTGCGCCGTGCCACCAAGCCGACTAAAGGCTCCCAGCGCCGCCGCGTCGATCACAAAACCCGCAAAGGCAAGATCAAATCGCTACGTGGTAAAGTGCCTGCCTCTTAATACGCGAATTTGTTCCGAAGGCCTCATCCAATGACGATACGCTCCACCTCTTACGCCGCGCGACCAGTGTCACCGTGCGTGCAAATCTGTCAGATCGAACCCTCAACGTCGATTTGCGAAGGCTGTGGTCGTACGTTGGATGAAATTGCCTGTTGGGGAAGCATGACCGAGGCCGAGAAAGCCCCGATATGGGAACGCCTGGAAAGCGAAGGTTATGTGTGTAATGGCCAGGATTCTACTGACTAGGTTTTTGATGATTAGGTTTCTGATGACAGTGCCGTCGGCTGATGACGGTCGCTCAATATATGATGCAGCTCACCGCAAGCTACCATTGGGTCATCGCAGTTGATAACAATATCCGAATGCGCCAGTACATAACTGCGACCAGTAATGGTGTTTTCCACTACCTGATAAGCACCCTCTTGATGAGTGCCAATAAAGGTACCGATAAACCCCGTCTCACGCAGTGACACCGTCTCTAATTTATCGCCTATCTTCAGCCGCCCTTCATAATTCATCAACGCCAGGCGGGCTGAGGTGCCGGTGCCTGTGGTACTACGGCAAATAACGCCTGGGTGCACATAGGTGGTCGAGCGTGAGCGTATATAACCTTCCGTTACTTGCTCCTCAGGCCCCATAAAGTGCAAAAATGGCAGCGGCCCTACATCGCCCAGGGTGTAGTGGGAAAAGCCTCGCTTGGCCTTAATTGCTTCGACAATTTTATAGGCACACTCCGAAAGTGCGCGCTCCTCATCACGCACCAGCCTAAAACCCAGCTCTGTGGCATCGACCAAGGCGTAAAAACCACCGCTGTAGGCGATGGAATAGGTGACGTCACCAATACCCGGTACATTAATCGTATCCCGATAGGTGTCGATATAGCTGGGCAAGCCGCCACAGGTGACTGACTCCACTACGCCGTTGTGCACCTTGGCTTCGATTTGCACTAAGCCTGCAGGCGCTTCCAGCTTAAAGCGCTGTATGCCTTCCTGCTTGGGCACAATGCCGCTTTCCAGTACCGCCGTTGCGGTACACAGCGTGTTGGAGCCAGAGTAAATGGGGTACCCCATCACTTCCATAATGATATAGCCCGCTACCGCTTCCGGGTGGCTGGGAGGTACCAATAAATCCACCGACATTTCCGGAATGCCGTAGGGCTCTTCCAGCAGCAATCGACGCAAACCGTCGGCATCGTCACGCAGGTACTCCATCTGCTCGCGCACAGTGGCGCCCGGTAGCAGGTCAATACCTCCGGTAACAATACGGCTGACATCGCCACCGGCATGGGTATCCATAAGCTGGATCGTGTGAAGGTTATGCACTAGCGGCGCTCCTCGGTGGTAGAAGAGGAATTTTCAAGCGCGAACGGCGCACCGTGAGATGCCCACTGAGCATCGGGAACAAGCACAATTTTGCCCAGATAGTTGCTGCCCCGATTGACGAAGTAGCGCTCGGCATCATGTAGCTCGGAAAGCTTAAACGCTGCATGCAGTACAGGCTTTAACTCACCGCTGCGAATCCATGCTACCAGCTGTTCAGCCTCTTCACGGGTGCCGTGGGAAACGCCAAATATCTGCACTTGATAAAGATAAACACGGGTCCACATCATTTCGCTAAGATTACCACCGCTGGCGCCGGCAATAGAGAGGCGCGGATAGCTCTTACGGCCCTGCATATCAACAATCATGGTGTCGATAAACAGGTTAGTCATCTCACCACCCACCAAATCCATCACCGCATCGATAGGTTTACCGCCCGTCGTTTCCAGCACCCGGTCAACAAACGTTGGCAAGTCGCCCCGGTCAATCACCGTTTCTGCACCTAGCGTTTTCAACGCCTCGGCTTTGTCTAGTTGGCTAACCGCATAAGGAATAGCGCCCACAATCCGGCAGAGCTGAATCAGCGCAGTGCCTACACCGCCGCTGGCACCACTGACGAGTACGCGTTCTCCGGCACTTACCTTAGCGGCCGTCATCATGTGGTAGGCGGTTTGATACGAGCACATACCCATTGAAGCCAGCTCGGCATCCTGCAGTTCTGGGTTCGGCACATGATAAAACTGATCAGCAGGCACGGCGATATACTCGGCATACCCGCCGTCGGCTCCATGGCCGTAGTAGTCTGGGGTTAGGTTAATATCGCGGCGCTCATCAGCGTAGATATTAAAATCGAGTAACCCTCGCTGGCCAATGCGCTCGGCGTCAACGCCCTCCCCGACCGCCACTATGCGGCCAGCTACGTCGGCGCCTTGAATCCGTGGGAAGGTAAGGGTCGGCGTCCCCCCCATAGCAAACGAAGTGACCTCAGCCTTATCTTTAGTGGGGTATAAACCCTCGCGGGCTTTTCGGTCGGTGTTGTTCTTCGCTGTCGCGGTTACCTGAACCAACACTTCGCCTGCCTTGGGCTGCGGCGTGGCGACATCCTGATGGTATTCCAGCTTTTCGATATCACCGTGTCCCATCAAAAGCATGGCGGCCATTGTCGTCGGCATGGAGTGTGCAGTTTCGGCCATGGACTGGCTCCTATTTGAGGGCTGAACAAAGATTAGCTAAATACAGGGACGCCAATCAGCGCTGCGTGCAAGTAAAAGGCAAATACAACATACGCTACCAGGCCTATTAATACGGTAACAATAGTGGCCATTTTAGTGGTACTAACGGGCGCAGGCGGCGTTAGACGATCGCGCTTTTTGGCGGTTTTAAACGCCAGGATAGCCCATATAAGAAAGGCAGCAAAAAAGATAATATCGCCTAAGCGCCCGTTGGCCAGCAGGTGAGCAAGCGCCCAAATTTTTACTGACAACATCATCGGGTGGCCAAGCTTGGCCTTAATCGCATTACGAGGAACATACGCCGCTGCTAGCATGATAAAGGCAGGCAGCATCAGCAGCGCGACGGCATGACGCATGCCCATCGGGGGATACCAAACATCAATGGGGTTGAGGCGCATCTGTCCAAAACCATAAATCGCAATGGCCAGGCCAACGATCGATACCGCTGAATAGGCTACTTTCCAAGTGGTTTCGCCGTGTTTCGCAACCTGCTGCTGACGCCAGTCTTCAGCATAAATACGTACAGAGTGGCTGCCTAAAAAAATCAGCAGCCCGATAATCATAATCGTCATGGAACAACTCCCAGTGAAAACGCTAGTCGACGGCTTTATGCCTTATTGTCTTGGTCGCTGGAGAGGATGCCACACTCAGCCGTCGAGCACCTATGCGTGCATCAACTTTTCGTTCGCTGGCGAGGCTAATTAAAACCAATGCTTGCGCTTAAACAGCCAAATCAACACCCCGCCAATACCCAGCATCGCGCCCCATACAAAAAAGTAGCCGTACTCATAGCGCAGTTCGGGCATATTTTCGAAGTTCATACCATAAATTCCGGCAATGAACGTCAATGGTACAAAGATGGCGGTAATGACTGTCAGAACGCGCATAGTAATATTTAGCTGATGCGACGAAATAGAGATATAGCCATCGATTAAGTCGCCGCAAATATCGTAGTACATCTGGGTCAAGGTATAGAGACGTTCAAAGCGATCCGCTACATCATTGATTGCATGCAGCGTTTCACTCTCATCCCGCGGCAAATGTTCATAGTCATAGGCCGTCAACTCTTGAGTAATCCCTTTGTGGTAACTAAAAATGCGACGCATTTTAACCAGCCGAGATCGATAGGTAATGATCTTGCGCATCAATACATCATTACCATTTTCTAACAGCTCATCTTCTAAATCGCTTAATTCAGTTTCAAACTCAAGCAGGCTATCGATATAAAACCCAGCAGAGATATACATAACACGCAGCGCGACCTGCTCCGGCGAATGAGCCAAAAGTGCTTTGCCGTGCTCGTTAAACAGTCGCTCAATGCTTAACGCTTCACCCGGATGAAGCGTAACCAAAAACCTTTCGCCCACAAAAAAACAAACCTGTTGAGGCAAATAATTCAGTTCGGCATCGAAGGAGGAGATGCCGCGATAAATAATCAGGGTATGGTTATCAAACTCTTCAATTTTAGGCGGATGGCGCTCTTTATGGGCATCTTGAATCGCCATTGGGTGAAACTCAAAGGCCTCTAAAATAGCGCGTTCGCTCTCCTGGGTTTCACCCTGCATATCAATCCAGATATGGCTTTCAGGTATAGACTGCCAAACGGTTATCAGGTGTTCGCCGCCCTCTTGAGTTTTACCATCAGGGGTGGTGAGAATCGTTCGAATCATGATCGTCCTTGAGTTTTATCTGGAATCGACGCAATGTCCGCAGGCTGCGCAATCCGCACTTGGGCTTTTCCTAAGCGCTTAGCTTCATACATAGCAACATCGGCGCGCTTTAGCAGTTCATTCGCCGTTTCAGCGCTAGCAGGTAAGTAAATAGCAACACCAATACTAACGCTGACATTTAACAACCTCTCGCTGGTGACTAGTGGTTCTTCAATTACGGGGATTAATTTATTAGCCAAACCCTCAATTGCCGATCGCTCACTGCCCTCCAAGAGCATGACAAACTCATCCCCAGCCCAGCGCGCTATATAATCGGTTTCTCGGACGGCCTGGACCAATCGTTTAGCCATTACCCGCAGCAACTCATCACCCATGGCGTGACCGTGAGTATCATTAATTGCTTTAAAACCGTCCAGATCCATAAACAGAACTGCTAAGGGCTTATAGGTACGTCGAGTGCGGGCCATTGCATTGGGTAAATGCTCATCTAGCGCTCGCCGATTAGGCAGTTTGGTTAATACATCCTCACGGGCCTGTTGGTCACGCAAGCGCTCTAACTGCTGTCGTTCGGTAATGTCATGAATAAACAGGCTTGTTCGCTCGCGCCCATCAATTATTAATTTTTTGACACGAACTTCGACAGGCAGCTCAGTGCCATCATAGCGCCGAGCCGTATAGGTGATAGGAACCTGATCACTATCGATTGGCAAGCCATTGGGGAACAGTCGTTGGGTGATCGACCTTGCCAGCACCGCTTTGCGTGGCCAACCAAACATTATCTCTGCAGCGCGATTCCAATCCAGAATGACGCCTTCTCCATCAAGACTGATATAGGCGTCATAGGCAGATTCGATAACAAGATTGAGCTCATTAGTACGCCGCTCAATTTGGCTCTCCATACTGCGGTGTAACTCATTCAGCGCTAGCTGAGATGCATGAGTTTTTTTTCTTTCTCTGATCAGCCGCTCACGCAGACGAATCTCATCTGTGACTATTGCCGCTAAATCCTTTAATGCCGCCAGCTCGTTCTGACTAAGTACACGAGGCTGGGTATCGATTGCACAGAGTGATCCCAACGCGAGCCCACTGGAGGTACTCAAGGGAATGCCCGCGTAAAAGCGAATACCCTTAGTAGCCGTCACATGAGGATTTTGCGCAAAGCGGGGATCCTGGCGAGCATCTTCAACGATTAACGGCTCTGAGGCAGTCACCGTGTAAGCACAGAAAGCCACATCACGAGATGTCTCGCGAGTTTCTATGCCGACACGAGACTTAATCCACTGACGTTCGGCATCAATTAACGTTATCGTTGATATCGGCACGTTCAGCAACTGGGTCACCAGCCTTGTGACGCGGTCAAAGGCGGGTTCATCCGGAGTATCCAGCAGCTCAAGCTCATAAAGAGCGGCTAACCGCGCCGCTTCATCAGATGCTATGGGGTAGCTCATTGTTATGTCACCCATTGAGGCAGGTGTATATCTGCCAGCATATCGCGACCAGTACTTTAATGCTTAATACTTACTGCTTTTTTAGTCATATTAGCCAGCAACAGACTGACCAGCGTTGAGGCTGCTAATGCGCCAACGAATGGCCCTAAGGTGGGGATACTGCCCGGAAAACTGGCAGCCACTACGCCCGCGATAAGACTGCCTTGACTTATTCCTTCAGGAATAATTGCCCCCAATAATCCTGCAATGCCCCCCGCAATAGCTGCTACTGGGGTCATTCGCGGCCATAGACCCAACAGAACGGGCACCACAATGGCGGCACACAGCAAGTCAGCAATAAGGAAGAGTCGCAGAACGGATAACCCCTGCAAGGCAATCACTACGACCGGAATCATCAGAGCAATCGTGACCCAACGAGCAGTGGTCAGTGAAACGCCCCGCCCCTCGCTGCGCGTGACGACGAGCGAGGCAATACCATTTTGTAACGTATCAACGCTGGAGGCTACCAAGGTCACCGCCAACACAAGGGAAGGTAGCGTCAGCCAAATGGGAGCATCACTTAGCAGGGCAAAAAATGGCATCGGCGGCTCCCCTAATGACATACCGCTCATCGCGGCCAACATACCCAGACCGCCAATCAACATAACGACAACAACCGTCATGGCGCCGCCTAGCCATGCCCCACGCCCCAGACTTTGATCGTCACGCGCAGCCCATACGCGTTGCCAATACCCTTGGTGGAAGAGATTAGCCGCCGTGACTGCGATCACCAGCGTTAACGCGACGCTGAGTGCACCGGCAACAGGAATAGACGGCAGTGTTGTCTCGCTAGGCATGGCAGGCAACCGCCACAACGTGACGCTCGCCACCGCCAACAGTAGCGCCAGCAATAGCCATGCTTGCCAACGGTCCGTGGCAAGGCTAGCGCGCAGTCCCCCAACCGCCGTATAAACCAGAGTGGTAAGGGCAACCCCTATAATCACCAGCGCAGGTGGTACATCGGATAGTAGCGCGGTGATCGCACCAATAGCGGTTAGCTCAGCGGCTAAAAAGCAGGCCATATAGCCAACCGAGACCAGAGTTACCCAGCGCCTCACGCCCAAGCCATAGCAGGCTTCAGCAAACTCGGCGATACTGCGCCCCTCAGGAAGAGCACGGCGGATCTTCGGCCCATACAGTCCTAATACAATAAACGGTAGCGCTGACCCCAGTGCATAACCTGCTAATGCAAGGGGGCCAACGAATGCACCAATTTCAGGTGGCGCAAAAAGGATCCATGCACCCATTCCGGATGCGAGAAATGAGAGCCCAAGGGTAGAGGCGGTTTGCGAGTTACGGGCAGTGACGTAGTCATCCAGCGGACCATCTACCCAGCGAGCACGGAGACCTAAATAAACAAAGCAGCAAAGCGCCGCGCCAAGCACGGCTGACGTCAGGTAAAGCATGTCGCACTTCCTCCGCCGGTACTAACCGGATCAGGTTCCAGGGTCTGCGCGATACGCATTCTCAGCCTTTATGACACGGCTCCCCTGGCGACAGTGAATGGAGGCGCTATCCTCAATGATAAAAGCGCCTTAGTAAAGCTTAAGCAGAGCCTGCAGCATCATGGCGGGGTACACGCCCCATTAAGTAAAACTCCTCATTGGGCGGTGTTCCCGCGAGTGTCACCAAGCGGTTCGACAAGCCAAAAAATGCCGCGATGGCGCCAATATCCCAGCAATCCTCCTGGCTAAAGCCTACCGCCAGGAGGCGTGTGAGCCACTCGTCCGTCATTTCACCGACATCGATAGCGCAGTGCATCGCAAAATCAAGCATCACCCGATGGCGCTCGCTAATCGGCGCCACGCAATGATTAATCGCGACCTGGTCGGCAAGCAGCGGGTTTTTACTGTAAATTCGCACCAAGGCGCCGTGCGCTACGACGCAATACAAACATCGGTTACGCGCACTGGTGGCGACGACGATCATCTCTTTTTCTGCTTTAGTGAGCGAGTCCGACTCACGCTCCATTAGTGCATCATGATAGGCAAAGAAAGCACGAAACTCGGCTGGGCGGTGGGCCAACATTAGAAACACATTGGGCACAAACCCTGCTTTTTCCTGGACAGCTAAAATCGTGGTACGAATATCTTCTGGAAGGTCATCCAACGTGGCAGGCACATTAAAGCGACTTAATGGAGCAGACATAACCACCTCTTTATTGTTAAGTTTAACCATCTCATAAAAAACGGCTTCGCGGTTGAGTAACAAAAAGCTAATTTAAGTGACTTTTAATCAACCGTCCTGCTCGCCATACTGAACTATCGATCTGTGATAAAAACCGCGCACCACTCTTAATAAACAGTTCGCTCAAAGGGACACTGCCATGAGTCATAACGAAGCCAAGGAACATACCCCCGGTCGTCTAAACGAGCTGTTTGCTGACCCCTACCAAGCGTTTGAAAATGATACTGACGAGCGTCAGTTACATATTCGTATCATGCTGCATATGCTCCTTGCTCGACCAATGACTCGGGGGCAAATGACACTGCGGGTGATTCATGGTTGGGAGAATGGTGGTTTTGAGCCGGAAGACCTTCAGCATGTCGACTACCCACTCACAGGGGTCCCTGACTTCAAGCGCGCAGTGCAGGATTTTGAACACGCCTCCAAGCACAATACACGGCTACCCGCAGACAATACCGCCATACTTGCCGCCCCTTTAAAAGATGCAATCGCCGACGCCGAAGCTGAGGGCCAAAGTTTCCCTAATGACATCCGCAACTCGCCAGCACGATGGCAAGCGTTTGAGGGTGGCTTGGCGCTATATACACTGTTTAAAATGTATCACCGCCTTGTTTATGGCGAAGACGACACTTATCGCTGTGCTCAGTGTATTACCCCCCTTGGTATGCGAGAGATACATGAATTTCACCTCGAAGAGGGTGAGTTCGCGCTACTCGTGCCACCAGGGCCACACTTCAAGAGCGAACCTTCCTTACTGGTTTTACACGAAAGCCAACTCGGTCCGATAGAACAATTGCTTGAGGAAAGCCTGCCCCTGTTTGATAACTTTTAAAGGACGCAATATCGTTTCATTGGCCCTGTCCACCGCCTGCTTTTAGTTGGCCCCGCTTAAAGCAGGGCCAGTATGCAGGAATTAACATTGCTTCAATTAGCCAAGCGAAATCGTACTATTGATACCGCTGGAGACATTCTCAGGTTCAAACCAACGCGCCGTTACGGTTTTCGTTTGCGTCCAGAAAGCAATCGCCTGTTTGCCGTTGGGTCCTAAATCCCCCAACTTTGATGCCCTCGATCCGGTGAAGCTGAAGTACGCAACGGGCACGGGAATCGGCACGTTAATCCCAATTTGACCAACATCGATATCCGTCTCAAAACGCCTTGCGATCCAGCCTGAGTTGGTAAAGATAGAGGTACCATTGCCATTTGGGTTGGCATTAATAAAGGCAATCGCCTCATCCAGCGTTTCAACACTGACGACACAAAGTACGGGGCCAAAAATCTCTTCGCGATAAATGGTCATATCTGCCGTAACGCCAGCAAACAGGGTCGGTCCTACAAAGTTACCGTTGGGGTAACCCTCAACCTGAACGTTGCGCCCATCGACCATCAGTTTGGCGCCCTCTTTTTCGCCTGCATCGATTAAACGCAGCACACGGTCACGAGCAGCTGGCGACACCAGCGGCCCCAAATCCGCATCCAGCTGGGTGCCTGGACCTACTTTCATTGCCCGCGCCGCCTCAACAATGTCGCTTAGCCATTCGCGTGCCTCACCGACCAGCACCACCACCGAATTCGCCATGCAGCGCTGGCCCGCCGCGCCAAAAGCTGAGCCCAACAGATTGTTGATCGCTTGGCTACGGTTCGCATCAGGCATCACCACACAGTGATTTTTGGCCCCCATCATCGCCTGCATCCGCTTACCCGCTGCGGCGGCACGGTTATACAACAGCGAACCCACGTGGGTAGAGCCGATGAAAGAGAGCGCCTTGATATCTTGGTGATCAGCGATTTGATTGGCAACATCTGGGCCACCGTGCACCACATTGAGCACGCCCGGCGGGATACCCGCTTCATGGGCCAGTTCCACGAGACGCATGGTGGAGCTTGGATCTTGCTCCGACGGTTTAAGAACAAAGGTATTACCGGTGGCTATCGCCAGCGGAAACATAAAGCAGGGCAGCATAATGGGGAAGTTGAAAGCGGTAATCCCTGCGCCCACACCCAAAGGCTGATGCATGGTGTAAACATCCACCTCGTTGGCAGCATTTTCTGCCAACTCACCCAACTGCAGCGACGTGATCGAACAGGCGTGCTCCACTACTTCCAGACCGCGCCCCACTTCGCCTTCAGCATCGGGCAGGGTTTTGCCATGCTCTTCTGTAATCAGTGCTGCAAGCTCTGACGTATTATCTCGGATCAACGCCTGAAGCTTGAGCATAATGCGCATGCGCTTGCCTAGTGGCATTTTACGCCACTCTTTAAAGGCCTCTTTAGCACTGCTGATAGCGCGCTCTACTTCGTCAGCGGTACAGAACGGAACCCGAGCCACCACTTCTTGGGTTGCAGGATTGACGACATCGCGCCACTCCTGGCTTTGCGACTGTACGGGCTGACCGTCGATATACATGGGAATTTCGCGAACGGACATAGCATTGCTCCTATCTATGATTGTGGTTGTTATGGTCGTGTCTGTTACTAAAAACCGTTTTCAAGAGCATATCACGGTAAGTCGAGAACACTGGGTATAGCAGCAAGTTGACGTTAACGTCAACCAGGTATATTACAAGTAGACAAAATCTACAGTGGGGCGTCAATTAGCCTTTCCATTGTGACCCTGTGCTGGCTATGCTTCGGCTAATCAGGGGCGCCGTGGCTGTTCAAGCCGCTCACGGCAAACGCTACGCATAGCGTGTTTAACACAGGGAATTAACGATGCAGACCTTCAGCTGCCGCTGTGGCAATCCACTCTTTTATGAAAACACCCACTGCCTTACCTGCCAGTCAGATGTCGGATGGTGCCCCTCCTGTAGCAATATTGTCGCGATTGAGCCACTGGACAACGGTGGGTATCGCTGTACCCACCCAGATTGCGATACGGCGCTGATGAAGTGCCACAACTACGCCGTTGAGAACGTCTGTAATCGTATGGTGGTAATGGCGCATGGCCAAGCGGATGCACTATGCGACTGCTGCCGTTATAACGAGGTAATTCCCGACCTCAATATTGAAGGTCATCGTGAACGCTGGGCGGCGCTCGAAGCGGCAAAGCGGCGGCTATTTCATACCCTCGATCTACTCAAGCTGCCGCACGGCACCAAAGACGATGCTATTAACGTGCCGCTAAGCTTTTCCTTTATGGCCGATGCCCTTCCTGACCAGGGCTTATGGCGCTCTACCGCGAAGCAAGAGAAGGTGTACACCGGCCATGCGTCAGGCCATATCACCATTAACGTCAAAGAAGCCGATGACGTTGAGCGCGAACGCCTGCGCGTCGATATGAACGAATCACACCGCACGCTCATCGGCCACTTCCGCCATGAAATTGGCCACTATTACTGGGATGTACTGGTAAAGGATCGCGATGAAGAGGCGTGTCGCGCTGTGTTTGGCAACCACCATCGGCCAAGCTATGCCGAAGCGCTTGAGCGTTACTACCAACAGGGCGCGCCAAGTGATTGGCCTAACCGTTTCATCTCCGCTTACGCCACCATGCACCCTTGGGAAGACTTCGCCGAAACCTTCGCCTATTACCTGGATATGGTGGCCGTGCTGGATACGGCACTGCACATGGGAATCACCCACGTTGAATACGACGGCAGCTTGGACAGCATGCTGCTTGCCTTTCACCAAGTAGGCATGGCGGTGAACGAGCTCAACCGGGATATGGGGCTACTCGACCTGTCACCGGCGGTACTTGCCCCCGCCGTGCGCGATAAGCTGGCGTACCTGCATCAACTGATACAGGCCGCCAGCCCTATCGAGCGCTAGTGTATCAATCGTTGTCGTTGTCCCCCGCGTGGCTTTGGCTCTGGCTCTGACTTTGTGTCTGTGTAACGCGGGGCACACTATCGTCATTCACGAAATAGGTAGCGCTAAGCGTATCGTGGATAGCGGCAAAGCCAATCTGCAGTTCATCAATAAACGCATGCAGCTTGCTGGGTGAATGGGCTAACGCTTGAATATCGGCATCCACCACATCGGCGCGAACCAGCGAAACGGTCGCCGCCGGACGATCCTGGCGTGGTAGTAGCGTCAGCTCATGACCCAGCGTCTCAAGGCTGCAGGCAATCGAACGTGGCAAGTTAGGGTCTTGGAGCAAAAAGCGCAGTACGTCAGGCCCCCGCACGCGTAAGCGCACCTGCTGACGGTACATTTGGTAGGCGGTGAGTGATTTAAGCACGCTCATCCACTGCAGGTTTTCAAACGGCAGCAACTCTTCAGGGTTCTGGGGCAGCAGGCTGGCGGAGCGCACGTCAACGATACGAGTCGTCATATCCGCTCGCTCCAACTGACGCCCCAGCTCAATAAAGGTGCGCGCAGGGCCATGGCTTAACGTGCCTTCAATTAGGCCCGTCAACGCCTGGCAGCCACGGATGACACTCTTGAGAAAGCTGTCACGGCGGCGCGGACTCACGCCATTTTCAGCATGATCGGCCACGCTCAGATAGAGCTGATTGACCTCTTCCCAAATCTCCCGAGGCACCACATCCCGAGTGGTTCTGAGGTTCTCACGGGCACTGGCGAGGGCGGAGATAATCGAAATATCGTTATCGCTATCGGCACATAAAAAATGCACGACATTGCGCTCATCAAAATCATCATGGCGTGCGCTAAAGGCTTCCAGACTGCCGGTCATTTCGATAAGCGGGGCCCAACCTAGCGGCAAGCGCCCCGGCAGATCCAGCATAAGGTGACTATTGACACTCAATAGGCGCGCGGTGTCTTCCGCTCGTTCGATATAGCGCGCCATCCAGTAGAGGTTCTCTGCAACGCGTGACAGCATGGCGTCAGGCTCCTTTCACCGCGGCCGCTGCCGCCTTATCGTCGGTTTCTACAATCCAGGTATCTTTACTGCCGCCACCCTGGGAGGAGTTCACCACCAATGAGCCCTCAATGAGTGCTACCCGCGTAAGCCCCCCAGTAGTGACATGAATTTCAGGGCCTGAGAGTATAAAGGGACGCAGATCCACATGGCGTGGCTGCGGTAGCCCATTCGCCAGCGTAGGCGTAGTGGAAAGTGCCAGGGTGGGCTGCGCCATGTAGTTGCGCGGGTTCGCCTTAATCAAACGGGCAAACTCTTCGCGGGTCTCTTTGGTCGAGCGAGGACCAATCAGCATGCCATAGCCCCCAGACTCGTTGGCAGGCTTCACCACCAGTTCATCCAGGTGGTCGAGCACATAGCGGCGGTCGTCCTCGAACATGCACAGGTAGCTGGGTACATTCGGCAGCAGCGGTTCTTGATCGAGATAGTAGCGGATCAGGGCGGGCACAAAGGCGTAAACAACTTTGTCATCCGCCACGCCTGCGCCCGGCGCATTGGCGAGCGCTACTTTACCTGCCCGCCAAGCGCGCATTAAGCCTGCCACGCCCAGCATAGATTCAGGGTTAAACGCTTCCGGGTCTAAAAACTCGTCATCGACACGGCGGTAGATAACATCAACGCGGCGCATGCCCTCAACTGTTCGCATGTACACCACATCGTCGTCATCAACGAGTAGGTCGCTCCCCTGTACCAGCTCAACGCCCATTTGCTGAGCAAGGTAGGCGTGCTCAAAGTAGGCAGAGTTATAGATTCCCGGGGTTAGCACTACCACCTGTGGATCATCCCCAGGCCGTGGCGACATTGCGGCTAACATGTCGTAAAGCTGAGCTACATAATCATCAACAGGCAAAATTTTGCCAGATGCAAACAGCTCAGGCAGTACCCGCTTAGTGACGTTGCGGTTTTCCAGCATGTAAGAGACGCCGGAAGGAATGCGTAAGTTATCCTCCAGCACATAGAGCGTGCCATCCCCATCGCGCACTAGGTCTGACCCACACACATGGGCCCAGACGCCGTGAGGGGGATTAATGCCAACACACTGGGGACGAAAATTGACTGACTGAGCCAGCACTTCGGCTGGCAACACCTTGTCCTTGATGACCTTTTGGTCGTGGTACAGGTCATCAATAAATAAATTCAGCGCCTGCACGCGCTGCTTGAGGCCCGCCTCGGTTTTGCGCCACTCACTGGCGGGAATAATCCGTGGCACGATATCAAAAGGCCAAGCACGATCGATCATTGCACCTTCCGAATAGACAGTGAAGGTGATACCCATCGTCCGGATTGCGATCTCCGCCGCAGTTTTCCGCTCGGCTAACTCTTCCGCGCTGAACCTTGCCAACATGTTGCACAATTCACCCGCTGACTCGCGTGGCTGACCGGGTGCGGCCATCAGCTCATCGTAATAGTCACGACACGCATAGTTATTCCAATTCACTTGGCTCATGGGCGCTCTCCTGGCGCAGGGGTGGAAGCGGCAACTTCCTCAATGCTCAGTGTAGGCCTGCCGCGCGCAAAACAATCAAACAATTGAGAGCAATATGCGTACCATCTTTTGCGATATTTCAACGTTTGCTTACTCAAACGCAACTTGACAGCGATTTCGAGCCCATTAAAGCGCGCTTATGAGTCATTCCGGTGCAACAAAGTGGCTTCAAATTGGTGCATACCGCCATTTCCACTTTAGTTAAACGCCTTAGTTAAGATAGCGGCTGCAAAAAAGTAAAAGTGGAACGATACTTGCGAAACGTTCGGTTATTCCCTAACCCAGCCGACCACCGGTTGATAACGGTTCTCTTGAGGGTGGCCCATGACCATTCGCGTTGCCTTGTATCATCGTACGACTTACCACTTTGACCGTCCGGTGCGTCTTTCGCCCCATGTTATTCGGCTGCGCCCGGCGCCCCACTGCCGCACGCATATTGAAGCGTATTCACTCAAACTCTCGGGAGACGACCACTTTTTAAATTGGCAACAGGATCCGTTTGGCAACTTCAATGCACGCGTCGTATTTCCCGAGCCGCGCAAGGAACTAACCATTGCCGTCGAGCTTATTGCTCCAATGACGGTGATTAACCCATTCGATTTCTTCTTGGATGACATTGCGCAAACCATTCCCTTTGCTTACCCGGAAGCGCTGCGCCAAGAACTAAGCCCCTACCTCGAAATAACCGAGTCTGGGCCGATGTTAATGGAGTGGCTTAAGGCCGTTCCCCGCGAGCCCACCACCACCGTCGACTTCCTGGTGGCGCTTAATCAGCGCCTGCAAGACGACATCGGCTACTTGGTTCGCTTAGAGCCTGGCGTACAGAACTGTGAAGAGACCCTCACGCTTTCCAGCGGCTCGTGCCGCGACAGCGCTTGGCTACTCGTGCAGATTTTCCGCCATCTTGGCCTCGCAGCGCGCTTTGTATCGGGCTATCTCATTCAGCTTAAATCTGATGTCAAAGCTCTTGATGGCCCAAGCGGTACAGAAGTCGATTTCACCGATCTCCACGCCTGGACGGAAGTATTTCTGCCTGGCGCTGGCTGGGTGGGCCTTGACCCCACCTCAGGATTGTTCGCGGGCGAAGGCCATATTCCGCTTGCGGCAACGCCAACGACGGGTAGCGCGGCGGCCATCACCGGATTTTCCGATAAGTGTGAAGTCACCTTTGATGTGACCATGGAAGTGGAGCGTATTCACGAAGACCCTCGGGTCACCAAGCCCTACAGCGACGAGCAGTGGCAGCGTATCTGCGCTCTAGGCGACGAAGTGGATGCAGAGCTGCTTCACGAAGATGTGCGTTTGACCATGGGTGGCGAACCTACCTTTGTATCAGTCGACGATATGGAAAGCCCGCAGTGGAATACCGAAGCGCTAGGTGATCATAAGCGCGAGCGGGCCGAAGCGCTGCTAACGCGACTACAGGCCGCCTACGCCCCAGGCAGTGCAATTCAACAGCAGCAAGGCAAGTGGTACCCTGGTGAACCCCTGCCACGCTGGGCGTTGGCCTGCTACTGGCGTAAAGATGGCGTGCCGCTATGGCGAGATCCAAAATGGTTAGCCTGTATGGAAGGCGCACCGAAAGTAGACGCTGATAGCGCGACGGCTCAACGTTTTACCAAGGCGCTGAGCGAACGTTTAGGGGTGGCCGAACGGTACTGGATTCCGGCGTATGAAGATGCTTACTACTACCTTTGGAAAGAGCAGTCGCTGCCAGTTAACGTTGACCCACGTGAAGTGAATCTTAAAGATGATGCGGAACGTCATCGTTTAGCCCGCCTATTGGAGCAAGGCTTAGACGAAGTCGTGGGCTATGCCCTGCCACTGCGCCATTCAATTAGCCAAGCTCACCGGTGGGAAAGCGGCCGTTGGCCACTTAAACGCGACCATCTCTTCCTGGTACCCGGCGACTCGCCTATGGGCCTGCGCTTACCGCTTTCGGCGTTGCCTTGGGCTGATCCTGAAGAGCAGCCCCAACCTGAATCACTGTTCGCGCCGCGCCCGGAACTGGGCGATATTCACGGCGAAGTCGCCCGCCGTAATGCTGAACAGCTGCATATCAGCGATGCTGAACGCCTGGGTCGCTCCAGCCACCCTAGTCCATCACATCCTGAGGGCGAATCCGTTCAGCAGCAGCCAAAGGCTGACAGCGACCGTGAAAGCGGCATTATTCACACCAGTTTATGTGTAGAACCACGTGAGGGCCGTCTACATATTTTCCTGCCACCGCTCACCAGCTTAGAGCACTACCTAGACCTCCTCAGTACGGTTGAAGAGTGTGCTAAAGAACTTGCTTGTCCGGTGATGGTAGAGGGTTACTCACCGCCCAGAGATCCGCGCCTGGAAAACTTTATGATCACCCCCGACCCCGGCGTGATCGAAGTAAATATTATGCCCGCGGCCAGTTGGCAAACCCTGGTGGCACAAACCGAACGGCTGTATGCCGAAGCGCGGGAAACCCGCCTGGGCACCGAAAAATTTATGCTGGATGGGCGCCATACCGGTACCGGCGGTGGCAATCATGTCACCCTGGGCGGGTTGACGCCTGAGGATTCGCCGTTTTTGCGCCGTCCGGACCTACTCGCCAGCTTAGTGACCTATTGGCAGCATCACCCGAGCCTCTCTTACCTGTTTTCAGGCCTGTTTATTGGCCCGACCAGTCAAGCGCCGCGGGTGGATGAAGCGCGCCATGAAGCGCTCTATGAGCTGGAAATTGCGCTGCAACAAATGCCTGAGGGCAACGTGGTACAACCCTGGTTGGTGGATCGCTTACTGCGCCACCTGTTAACGGATTTAACCGGCAACACCCACCGCGCCGAGTTCTGTATCGACAAACTCTACTCACCCGATAGTGATAGCGGGCGCCTTGGATTACTGGAACTACGCGGCTTCGAGATGCCTCCCCATGCGCGTATGGGGCTAATGCAGATGCTGCTGATCCGGGCATTGGTAGCACGCTGCTGGAAAACCCCCTACCGAGCTAAACCAGTTCGTTGGGGCAGTGCATTACAGGATCGCTGGATGCTGCCTCATTACCTGTGGAGTGATCTCGACGATGTGTTGGGTGACTTACGCAACCATGGCTTCGATTTTGACCTGGAGTGGTTTGCCCCCTTCCTTGAATTCCGCTTCCCGCTGCATGGACGCTTGCACACCCCCATGCTCGATATCGAGCTGCGTCAAGCCATCGAACCCTGGCATGTACTGGGCGAAGAGGCTTCAGCTGGCGGTACTGCCCGTTATGTGGACTCCTCGGTGGAGCGGCTGGAAGTCAAAGTCAGCGGCATGAGTGGCGATCGCTACGTGGTGACCTGCAATGGCCGTCGCGTGCCTCTTTCAGCGACCGGTCGAAATGGTGAAGCGGTAGCCGGGGTTCGCTACCGCGCATGGCAGCCGCCCTCGGCGCTGCACCCACAAATTCCCATTCACGCGCCGCTGGTGTTTGATGTCATCGACACCTGGAACCAGCGCTCAGTAGCGGGCTGTACCTACTACGTGGTGCACCCCACAGGGCGTAATTTCGACACCTTCCCGGTCAATGCGTTTGAAGCCGAAGCGCGAAGGCTGGGGCGTTTTAGTGACAGTGGCCATCGCCATGGCCATCAGGTTCCCAAGCTGGAAACGCCCAGCCTGGAACTGCCGCAGACCCTCGACCTGCGTTGGACGCCTAGTTAAAGTTTTTTAACAAAGCTAAGGCTTTTCTCTTAACGCCCGGTACAGGATAATCCGCCCCTTACCTCTCAGGATTACAAGGATAATGACGGCCCCTGTCTCTCCCTCGCTTCTCGCGCCCGTGGCTAACGGGCTCGTGGAGGATTACTTGAACCAGCTAGGCAAGGGACAGCCCGGCATATTTGACGCCATGCTCGATGGCCAAGGGCAGTTACGCCCTGGTTGGCAGAGCTTACTCGGCTCTTTGGAAGATCTTGGCCCGACAGGTCGGCACCAACAGCATGAAGAGATTCAGCGCCTGCTGGCTGAAAATGGCGTGATTTTTAATATGCATGATGAAACCCAGGGGCGTTCGTGGCGGCTCGACCCGCTACCCTGGGTCATTGATGAACCCCAGTGGCATGCGCTGGAAGCAGGGCTTACTCAGCGAAGTCGACTGCTGACCGCACTTTATGACGACATTTACGGCCCACGGACCCTTTTTGAAGCAGGCCTGCTGCCCACTCAAGAATTGCTCGCTTCAGCGCAATTATTACTACCCTGCCACCGTTCGCTCCCCAATGATCGCGCGCCAATTGCTTTTCATGGTGTGGATGTCATTCAGGACACTCATGGCCAATGGCGGGTCATAGCAGACCGATTGCAGGCACCCTCTGGTACAGGGTTCGCACTCGAAAACCGCATTTTAATGGCCCGCGCGCTACCCAATATGTACCGCAATGCACCGTTGAAGCGGTTGGCGGGTTTTCTTGATTTGCATCACCGAACTTTAATCGCGATGGCCTATCAGCATCGCGATAACCCAACGCTTATTTTATTAACCCCGGGGCCAGCGAGCCCACGTTATTTTGAGCACGCCTATTTAGCCAACTACCTCAATATTGCCCTGGTGGAGGGGCAGGATTTAGTCGTGCGCGATACTCAGGTATGGCTTCGCACGTTAGGCGGTTTGCAGCCAGTGGATGTGGTGTTACGCCACTGCGACGATGCTTACTGTGACCCGCTTGAACTGCGCGGAGATTCGCAACTTGGTGTGCCTGGGCTACTACAGGCCATGCGTGCAGGCGGGGTAGCCCTGTCGAATGCATTGGGCGTGGGTATTCTAGAAGCGCCTGTATTGGCTGATTACTTACCCGCACTCTGCGAGCACCTGCTGGGTGAGACCCTGCTGCTGCCCAATGCCGATGCCACGACCCGGCCAGCTACTGCCCCGGTCTTTGATAGCTATCTACAGCGCCTGGAACCCACGACGCTTAACCTGCGTTGCTTCGTGACCCGTACGCCGAATAGCGCCACCATCAAACAAAATGGCGCGAACGAATATCAAGTCATGCCTGGCGGTTTGGCCTGGGTGGGCGAGCCTGGTTCCCACTCATTGAGTAGCACCATCGTCAAAGACGTATGGGTGACTGCAGCCTCACCCCAGCCACATGTTAGTCAGTTGCGTCAGGCGCGCGGCCCAGTAGTAGCCACTCGCGACGGCACCGACCTACCCAGCCGAGTGGCTGAAAGTCTGTTTTGGTTAGGCCGCTACGGCGAGCGTTTGGATACCCGAGCACGCCTGCTGCGTGAAGCCCTACTAAGGCTGATGGAGTATGATCAGGACGAGATCGCAGATCAATTGTTGGATGAGCTGCTGCTAGCACTGGATATAACTACGCTCAATGAAGATGACGAGCACCGGTTACAGGCACCGTTAGCTGGCTTTGATCAAAAGCGTACAGCGCTGCTTGCTCAGTTTGATGACGTGGAACCCCAGGCGCTGCAGCCACTGTTTTCACAATTAATGCGTAATGCGCGCAGCGTGCGTGACCATCTAGGCGACGACTCCTGGCGAGTGGTGCATCAATTGCGCCAGCGCATGGCTACGTTTAACCCCAGCTTGGGTGCCAGCGCGGCAAGGCGGGCCTGCGAAGGACTTTCCGCGCAGTTAGCGGCGTTCTTTGGCCTGTGCAACGAAACCATGCCGCATCATTATGGCTGGCGGTTTATGGATATCGGCCGCTTTCTGGATCGTGTGCTGGGGCTTCTGTCGCTGCTTAAACTTACCCTGAATGCTCCCCATTCACCGGGATTGGCGCTGTGGGAGGTTGTACTCGCGACGACCGATAACTTTACCGCTTATCGTCGCCGCTACCGCAGCGAGCTTCACCCTGCGGCTATTCTAGATCTACTCCTCTTCGACGAAACCAACCCCCGGTCGGTGGGCTATATGCTAAAGCGTATAGAGCGACAAATGGATCGTCTTCCCGGCACTACATCGCCCTACCGTAATGCTGAACGTCGACTGTTAATTCAGGCGAATGCTGCACTTCATCTTGCCGATATTGATCGCTTAAGCCATTTGGCCGATACCCCCGAAGCGCAAGACGCCTTAGAGCAACTGCTGGATGCGTTGATTGAACCCTTGAACGCACTTTCGGAAGCGATTAGTCAAAGCCATTTCAGCCATGTAGAGCGGCCTCGACAGCTAGTCAGCATGGAGCCAGACGCATGAACTACACGTTGCGGCATACCACCCGCTACCACTACAGCGCCCCGGTGACGCTGTGCCATAGTGAAGCGAGGGTGTTACCACGCAAAACGCCGCATCAGCAGTGTGGTGCTTCGGAATTGCAGATTAGCCCCGCGCCCCAAGTACAGATGGAGCGCCGCGATGTATTTGGCAACAGGGTGCTCTATTTCTCTATGGAAGAAGTCCATCAAACTCTGGATGTCACTGTCATAACGCCGCTGAATACCCAACCCTTAGCCGCTTTACCCAACGTCTCGCCAACATGGGAAAGCGTCGCTGAAAAGCTTAGCCAGGATAACAGCTTTGATGTACAGCTCTACCGACTGGACTCGCCGTTTATCCGCCGTAACGATGAGCTAGCCGACTTTGCGCGTAGCTGCTTCACTCCTGGCAGGCCACTTATTGAGGCGGCGCTAGCACTCAATGAGCTGATTCATACTACCTTCGAATACGACCCTAGCTTCACCACGTTGGCAACACCGTTAAGCGATGTACTCACTAATCGCCGTGGCGTATGCCAGGATTTCGCGCACCTAGCGATCGGTGCACTGCGTTCAGTAGGCCTCGCCGCGCGCTATATCAGCGGCTACCTGGAAACCCAGCCGCCGCCCGGGCAACCGCGGTTAGTAGGCGCGGATGCTTCCCATGCTTGGCTGGCGACCTGGATCCCCGACTGGGGCTGGTTGGCGCTAGACCCCACCAATGGCGCCGTGGCCGGTGAACAGCACCCAGTGCTGGCCTGGGGGCGAGATTATGCAGATGTCGCGCCGCTCAAAGGGGTCATGAACGGCGGCGGCGAGCATCGATTGGAGGTTGAAGTCGATGTCATGCCTCTGGCAAGCTAAAACCAGAGGGATGAGTCGAGCCATCAAGCCTTTTCGTATGCAGCCTTGAGACGATAAAACTCTTCGACGATAGCGGCCATTTCATCAGCGTCGTAATCACACAAGCCACTCACTACGAGTTTCTTGGAACCGACCCCCACCGCTTCACCGGCAGACTCAATCGAGAACTCCAACCGCGCATCGGCACGTTTTCCGTTAACTTCTAACGAAGAGTGATTGAGCGTTAACCCCGGGGAGCAACCATCCAAACGTTCAAGCGAAAACCCCATGCTGTCATAGATCACCAATGGACGTTTAGGGTTAAACATAACCCCATGTTGCTCCATTAAAGGCTTGAGATAGTGCGGAAAATTTTTACCTGAAAACGCGACATAGCAACGCGCAAACGCTTCCACCACATCGGGATCGTGGGTAATGTCACCACTACGCACCACCTGTAGGTAACCTTTGCCGTTCTCATCACAGACATGAAGTGTACCGTTGTCTGCTTCGCTGAACTTTAGCGGTGTATCGGCACCCACCATGTTGGTGAAGCGGAATTCCATTTGTCGCGACAACCCAAACTTTGTGAGTACCAGTGCAAACAGAAGGTCGCCGGGGACGCAAAAACGACGGGCCTCTGGATTATGAATAGGGTTGTAATCACCAGCTACGCCTTTGGCGAAACGACTGGCCTGCTCTGCAGAGATCACTACATACTCTCCGCGCTGCGCGTAAAAATCCTTGAACATGGCGTTTGTTGCCTGCCTAGCGTTGAAATCGAAAACCCGTCACTGCCCAACGCCGCGCATAATGCCATAAAACACGCCCCAACAGGAGTCATCTGCTAGGGAAGCCACTATGTCAGACGCGAACACTCGTAAAAATCGCCTACCTCGCATGCTGCTGAGGGTGTTGATTGGCCTATTATTTTTCATCTTTATGTGGGTGGTGGGTAGCTATTGGCTACTCAACAGTCAATGGCTGCCTAAACGTATTTCACAATTTGAAGGCATTGATATTCAATGGGAAAAAGGCGTCAGCCGCCACCCTGGCCGCTGGGAAGTAGAGGGACTCTATCTCGCCCGCCAGGATGAAGCACTCCCCATCTCCATTGAGGCCGAACGCGCCACGCTGTCACTTTCGCTGCTGTCCCTATTACGCGGCGAGCTGCATATCGACGCACTTGATGCCGAGGGTATTCGCCGCCTGACCGTGGGGGATATCGCGCTTGAAGCTGACGGCCACTTGGAAATAGCGGAGACCACGCTAACTCGCGACACCCTCGCGATTCCTAATATTTCTCTCGCCATTACCAATGGTCGTTTAGTTCGCTTGAGTGATCAAGCGAACTTAGTGCGTGATATTAATCTTAACGCTGATGCAACGCTCGATTCGATAACCTCTGTTGACGCCAGCAGCGGCGAACTGAACGCCAATCTATTGACAGCGCTTTCTGCACAACTTCAGTTGGATGCACAGGCAGATGCCTGGGATGTCTTTATGCCCTACCTAGATGCCCTACCCTGGCTAACCCTGGAGGGACGAGGAACACTATCAGGGACACTAACGCTAACAGCCGGAACATTACAGCCTGATAGTGAACTCATACTGGATGCGCCCATGCTGCGCTTAGCCGTTGATGAGCAACGTTTGCGCAGCCCCAGTTTGCGTAGCCCCAGTGACTCACCCCGCTGGCTAATTGCAGACAACCCTTCGCCACGCCATACCGCTACCGGCGCAGGGCGCGTTCGCTTGGCAGTCGAGAACGAACAGCTGCATTTTTCCACGCAGCTTACCGATGTAGAACTGGCCGATACGCACCCTTATGCAGAGCACGCCGAGCTACGCCTTAATACTCAAATTCCTAATCAGCGTCTGGATCAACTCGACCTTCCCACCTCAGCGACGCTAGCCTTACGGGGTGACATCACTCGTTTGGATATGCTTGACCGCTATCTGACGCTTGATGGTAAAGAAGCTGGTGTTGAACAAGACAGCAGCGATGGGCCTGATAGTGACGGGCCCGGTTATGCAAAACAGGCGATCCGCCTTACCGGGCATGGCCAAATTGAGGCCTCAGCCAGCATTCGTCACTCGCGCCCCTATGATGCCCAACTGAACATTCAAGCACCGGCACTAACCGCCAATACGCACGGTTTTATCGCTCAAGGCAGTGGCTCACTTAACGCCCAACTTACGCCAGAGGAGATTATTGAGGCCACGCTGAGTTTTGCTGATGCCACGCTACACCACCAAGAGCACCAACTGCTTTCCAATGCTGATATTAATATCGTCGCCACCAGCCCCCTCGAAGCGAAAACAGCTCGTGAAGAGGCATCGGCAACGCTAAGCTGGCAAGCGGCTCGCCAACCGAATATCGGTGTTTTACAAACCTACTTAAACGCAATACTGCCAGATCCAGCGCCACTGCAGTTACTTAGTGGGCAAGCCAGTAGTCACGGTCAGCTCACTATCGCTTCAGAACAACTAAGCGGAGAGATACATATAGCTGGAAACGGGCTTACCACGCGCTGGCAGCACGGTGATCAGGTGGGCACGCTCACCAGTGATATGCAGCTATTCCTGCCTATTCAGCAGGCCTTGATGGATGGCACTGCGCTGAATATCAGCGGTGCCCAGCTAAGCTGGCAAGTGGCCGATATCAACCAACCAAGCGAGCGTTTAGACAGCACTTTAGTGTTGTCCGATGGCCGTTTTCAGCGACGCAATGGAGAGCCTAGTGGCCAATTTACGCTTGCAGGAAGCGTGCAGCAGCTCAGTTTTTTAAATACATTCTTACCTGACGCTCATGGACTGACTATCGCCGGTGAAGGCCAGCTATTTGCCCAGGGCGCCTTTAGCAATGACCGTTTGCAGGCTCCCACTCGGTTACGGGTGAATGCCAACCAGCTAGAAGTCACGTTTTTAGACTATCTCGTCACCGGCCAAGGAGAGCTTACCGCCCAATTAGATAGCCCCGAGCAGGCCCAACTCTCGCTTGGCATACCCCGCTTTGCTTTAAGACGTCAAGGTGATGACAGCCCGCACCTGGAGGGTCGGCATTTTGCCCTGACGACGCAAACCGAGCACTTTAGCGATGTGCGCGAATCCCCTCGGCCCGAGCACTTCACCACCCGCATAGCGCTACCCATTACCGAGGTGCCCGATTTCACTCGCTATAACCGCTACTTGCCGGAAGGAGCGGGTATCACCTTACTTGGCGGGCAAGCCAGCCTTGAAAGCGAGTGGTTACTGGAAGGACTAAACGCCCAGGGAGAAATAACGCTGCGCGCCTTTGGTGCCGAGTTAGCACTCCTAGACCAACGGCTTCGCGGCGATTTGCATCTCTACTTACATTTAACCGAAGGCGACCTGGAAACCCGACGCTTTACCGCCAATGATTCACTTTTACGCTTGGAAAATGTCTTTCGGCAAAGCGAGGACAGCACCCAGGATGCAGGCTGGTGGGTGCAACTCTCCATGGAAGAGGCAGCATTGGCGTGGGAAGACCCTATTCGATTGGCCAGTCAGCTACGCTTGAAGATGCGCGACACGGGGTTGCTCGCACGGCTATTTCTAGCTCGTGCAAGGGATAGCGACTGGCTAGGACGCTTGTTGAATGTCCATGATATCGAGGGTAACGCGCAACTCGATATCAGCGGCGAGCACATTCGCCTGCAAGACTTGACGCTGACCGGCGGACCGCTGCTGCTGCTTTCCGATATCACGTTGGCAGACCGCAGCGCTAATGGTGCACTTTATACGCGTCTTGGAGTACTGGGATTAGGTGTGGAACTGAGAGATAGCGAGCCAACTCTGCGGGTTATTCAACCGCGCCGCTGGTTTGATCGCTGGCGGGACGCGCACCATTTTCCTAGACCGTAATCATTAATCCCTCGTCTTTTTGCGATCGCGGCGAATCATCCTCACCCGCTCTTTGGCCTTTTGTGGCGTAGAAAGGGGCGCCGCCGCCTCATCAAGGGTTTTTGGCGGCACCGTCACCCAGGCAAAGACCGGCAATGCCAGGTGCCAATGGATCGCCGCCAAACGTAGCCCTAATGTCACGCTTAATGCAGCGGCAATCGCTATAGCGAGCGGCACACTCAAAGCATGTAGTGCCACGTAAACAATCCCCCCCGCCATCGCGGCCGTCGCGTAAATCTCTTCGCGCAGCACCATGGGCACCCGCTGGGCCAATACATCACGAATCATGCCACCGGCCACACCGGTCATCATGCCCATCAATACGGCCACCATGCCAGATGTGCCCAGCAGCAACGCTTTATGGGCACCAATAACGGTGAACAGCGCAAGGCCAAACGCGTCAGCGATGGGCAAAAAGCCCCGGGACAGGCGGTGGATATAGTGAAACCCCATTACTGATACGCCCACGGTGGCTAAAATCACCCACAGATAGGTCGGGTCTGTCACCCAGAACACCGGCCGAACGCCGAGGACTAAATCACGCAGTGTGCCCCCGCCAATACCGGTCACTGACGCCAGCACCAGCATACCGATCGGATCCATGCGCGAACGGCACGCCAAAATCACGCCCGACAGCGCAAACACGATGACACCTGCCATATCCAGCCAGTAAACCACGCCTGACACTCGCTTCTCCTTGATGCTCTCTATCGATAGAGATTGGCAGGATAGCACCTCTCCCACCATGCACGAGTGCAAAATTGATCACTTTTTAACCATCATCCTCTTATTTTGTAAGACATTGACGACACGCTTTGTAAGACATTGCCGTTAGGTTCCCACCGGGGGTTGTCGTCCCAGGCTAGGACATTATCCTGATCGTTTCTCATTTATCTTGGCTACGATTAGCGATTACTCCTGGAGGGGGCATGACACTCAGCACCGGACTACACTTTACCGTGATGCTACCCGGCGTTGACGAAATTGCCGTGGTCGACTTCACCCACCGTGAAGCCCTCTCCCGGCCCTTTGAGCTGGTACTCAATGTAGCCAGTAAAGATGGCAACCTGGATGCCGCCGAGCTGTTGGATCGCGACGCGTCACTAACCATCTGGCAAGGTGGCAAAGTACTACGTCGGGTACACGGCATCATCAGCGCATTAGGCCGAGGCGACCGAGGCCATCGCCGCACCTTCTACTCTTTAGTGTTGCGCCCCGCGCTATGGCGGCTCTCGCTGCGCCAGAACTCGCGTATTTTCCAAAAAATCGACCCGCTCACGATCATTAACACCCTGTGCGACGAGCAGGGCATTACCGATGTGACCTTTGCGCTTAATCGTGAGCCGGAGCAGCGTGAATACTGTGTACAGTACCGCGAGACCGACCTCGCTTTTATCGAACGCCTGGCCGCTGAAGAAGGCCTGTTCTACTTCCATGAATTTGAAGAGCACAGCCACCGGCTGGTCTTCGCTGATGATCCTCAGGTGCTTACCAATTTCGGCGAACGGCCCTATAACAGCCGCGCAGGTGGCACCGCCCCCACCCGCCATGTTCGCAAGCTTAGTCACAAAGCGCGAGTGGCTGCCGCTTCCGCCACGCTCAAAGATTACAGCTTTAAAAATCCGGCCTACGCGCAGTTGCATGAACACCTAGGCCGCGATGTAGAAGCGCATGGTCAGAATGCTGACTACGAACACTACGACTACCCCGGCCGCTACAAGCAGGACGCCTCCGGCAAGCCCTTTACCCGTATTCGCCTGGAACAGCTACGCCGTGAAGCGCTCACCGCCAACGCCGAAAGCGACCTGCCCGAACTCGCCCCTGGCGTGCGCTTTACCCTCACCGACCACGACACCGACAGCCTCAACCACGACTGGCAAGCCATTGAAGTGGTCCACCATGGCGAACAGCCCCAGGCGTTGGAAGAAGATGGCATGACACAAGGTGACGCGAATGGTATGACGCGTTATCACAATCAAGTCACCCTCATCCCCGGTGATACCCCGTGGCGAGCTACGCCCAACCCTAAGCCTAGGGTAGACGGTCCCCAGGTCGCCTTTGTGGTGGGCCCCGAAGGCGAAGAGATTCACTGCGACGAACACGGCCGGGTCAAAGTACAGTTTCCTTGGGATCGCTACGCCGAACCCAACGACACAGCCAGCTGCTGGGTGCGAGTGGCTCAAGGCTGGGCAGGTGGCGGTTACGGTAGTATCGCCATTCCTCGTATCGGCCACGAGGTCATCATCTCGTTTTTGGAAGGCGACCCTGATCAGCCCTTAATCACCGGGCGCACCTACCACGCCGTCAACACCGCGCCCTACCCGCTGCCAGAACACAAAACCCGCACGGTGCTGCGCACCCAAAGCCAC
This sequence comes from Vreelandella sp. ssv, assembly GCF_059448525.1. NCBI lineage: Bacteria > Pseudomonadati > Pseudomonadota > Gammaproteobacteria > Oceanospirillales > Halomonadaceae > Vreelandella > Vreelandella sp. ssv. The sequence goes on from NZ_CM182545.1 coordinate 2,954,470, forward strand.
AAGGCTGAAGGCTTCAACGAACTGCGCTTTGAAGACCAAGCGGGAGAGGAGCAAATCTGGCTCCACGCCCAGAAAGACTTAGAACTGCTCACGCTTAATGACCGCATCGAAGAGATTCGCAACGACAGTTTCTTGAAGGTCAATAACGACCGCATCAGCGAGATCGATAACGACGATCACCACACGGTGCACGGCAACCGTTTTGAACACACCGAAGGCCAGCAGCACCTCACGGTACAAGGGACACTGCATATCAGCGCAGGCCAAGCATGGCTCAGCGAAAGCGGCCGCGAACTGCACATCAAAGCAGGCCACAAAGTAGTACTGGAAGCCGGTGACGAACTCACCCTGAACGCAGGGGGTAGCTTTCTCAAACTGGATGGCGGCGGCGTTACGATGGTCGGCCCTAAAGTACGCGTCAATGCAGGCGGTAGCCCTGGCAATGGTTCGGGGCAGGCGGTAGAAAGCCCACTGCTTCCGGGGCATGCGATGGCGGAGGTGCATGAGCGAATCGATAATATTTCACAAGTTGCACTATTGAAGACCAACCTTAAGCTGCCAGAGGTATGCGAAGAGTGCTGGCAGAAAGCATTAGCTGAAGGCCAGAGCGCGATACCTGGGGAACAAGCATGAAAGCTGACACTCTTCCGCCATGGCAACGCTCTTCATCATCACAAGCCTCTGAAATAGAGCGCTATGCCTTAATTGAGCTAGCACACCTACCCGTAGCCGCAAGAACGACACTGTTCAATGAGCTGGTTCAAGACAGCCAGTATTGGCCGCTAATTAAAGATGAAAGCCAGCCCCATTTGCAGCGCGAAGGCCCGTGGGTGTTACAGGTTAGGCAAGACAAACTTGATAAACTGCTAACGCTTGACGGCATCGTATGTGCTTTACAAGGCTGGATCGAGAGTCCACTTATCGGAACTGAACTGGCTAGCCATTTAGCTCCGTCCATGGCGGTGGAAAACCCGCACAAGCAGCGCTCATTGCTACGCTTTTATCTCCCCGATGTCATTACCCAGTTGCACGAGGATGCGCTTGAGAATCCAACAAACACACTGTTTTTAGGTGTTACTCGCTGGTGGTATCGAGATGCAACATTAGGCTGGACGGCTCTTGAAGGGAACGCCTTGCCAGAGAGTTTGCCTCCGTGGCAACTGACAGTAGATGAAGCCCGCTGGCAATCCCTACACGGTGATCCGGAGGTTATGCAATTAACCGCCGAGTTAGTCGATTTTTCACCGTCATTATTTGAAGGGATATGTCTTTGCGAGCGACCCGGTCAGGTGGCTAAAGCGCTAATGCAAGCCAGCAACCATGGTTTGACCGCCATTGCCGACAAAAGAACCTTTCTCTATGTGCAATTAAGCCAGGGTAACGACGCCTGGGCATCAGATGATATGCAAAGCCTTTTACAGCGCGCGTCTAGTGATGAAGCCACGCTGGCTGACTTACTGACAACCACTTACCAGCAGGCTGAAGAGTGTTAGTCCGTTGGGTAATAAGCCGCTACATGCGTCTGATGCCTGTTTGGCTTCAGGTAGTGTTGGCTGCCTTTTTCATTATATGGTTTGCCTGGGGAATAGTTTTTAATACATCAAAGAGTGGAAGTTTGGTCGGCCATAACCATACTGACCGACCTTTAGGAAGGTATTTTGTAGATGGTAATTATGGAGGAAATGGAGGCACAACCTGTTGTTGGTCTTTCCGTGGAGATACTATCGAAGTGGAATGGATTTTAAGTGTAACTGGAGAGCAGCGTCGTCAGGGCTTAGAGATAGAAAGAAATATCTTAAACCTCCCTATGCCAGTGTTTAGCCGAGAAAATCAGTATTTGCATGTCCACTTTCTCCCTGACAATCAAGTCGAGATTGCTTGGAGTCCAGACTTACAATCTCCGCTTTCTGAACGGCTAAAGGATAAGTATCACAGCTATGATTAATGTGCGGAATTCATTATGAAAAAAAGGAATTATTTACCATGTTAGTACGCTGGGCAATAAGCCGTTATATGCGCCTACTACCTAACTGGCTTAAATTCATACTGGCTGGTTTAGGAGTCACATGGGTAGCTTGGAGCATGCTTTTTAATTCATCAAAAAGTGGCTCTTTAGCAGGATATAACCACACTAACAGACCTATTTTTAGTTATTGGGTCGATGGTAATTGGGGAGGAAATGGAGGCACCACCTGCTGCTGGTCTTTCAAAGGAGATACTGTCGAGGTAGTGTGGATTCTGGATGTTACTCCCGATGACATCGAGGCAGGATTGGAAGAAGAAAGACATAGCATTACCCTGCCCATGCCAGAATATAAGCGAGATGATCAGTATTTACATGTTCACTTCTTACCCAACAATAAAGTTGATTTAATATGGAGCAACAATATCCGCTCCCCAAAATTAGAGTATTACCGGAACAAAGGGGAGAGTAGGAGTGAATGAAATTACTTTAGAATGCATCCAGGCTATTGACGCTAGAAATGCATATGGCACCTCTAATATATATGGTGCAGACTGCCGAAAAGCTCTTGATATTAGTTTTTTCTTTGATGGGATAAATCGAAATCTTGAGAGTGATTTATCTAGGGGAAAAATTAGCAATATAGCGGCAATGTTTTTAGCCCACTTCTGGGGTGAAGACGACCAAATAAGTAATGCTTTTCGTAAGCATTACTACTCCGGACTAGGTACTCCATTCGACTCCAGCCTTTCCGATGATGTGGTGGGTGCTGCGCACCGCGTTCCTGGCGAAGCCGTCGGAACGGGTGAAGGGCAGTTGCGTTCCAGTGGCACGGATGCCGCAAAAGAAGTTCTCTCCGGTGGTGGCTCGGGGCGCTGGTACGAGGTTTTTGGGCGTTCATTTAAAGTATCCATTACTCAACCCTGGAACTGGGTAAAAGCGGCCCGGGATGCCGCTATTCGCACGGGTATTGAAGCCGCTGCGCCTATCAGGGACACCTCCATTGCCGCTAACCTGTTGATGAGTGGGAGCCACACCCGCCTCTCCTCCGCTGTTCGCGATTTCCACAACAGCGTTGCTGATATCAAGCAAAATAGTGAGCTACCGTTGGCCAGAATACGCGTCTCTGTCTTTGGCTTCGACTTTGGTGCCGCCATGGCTAAAGCATTTGTACGGCGGCTGCTGGAGGAAGTGTGTGATCAGGATGGAGAACGTTTTGTTTATCAGGACAGTGATGTGGAAGTGGTATTCGTAGGCTTGCTGGACTGTGTAGACCGTACCCATGCCGAGATGGGACTGCTGGATTGGTTTCACCCATTAAGCCCGGTGCTTGATGATGGAGGAGAGTTACATCCAGGTTGCCAGCGAGCGCTGCATCTAGCCGCAGCCCATGAGCGGCTTTTTTACCGCCTCTGCCGTCCGCTTGGAGCGGAAAATTCGCAGTGGAATGAAGAACTGTGCCCCGGCATTAGCGAAGATATTGGCGGTGGCCTAGTAGCCGACGAACAGAAAGCCAGCGCAGAATTATCGCGTGCTGCCCTGCATCGCATGTATCGCCGTGCCACTATCGCCGGCGTCCCTTTTCCGCCGTTGGATAGTTTGGTTTCTAGAGGTCGCCGTTTTGCTGAAATGTTTGAGCTGAACGATCAAATCGAAGGCTATTCATTACCCGCCTTAGCACGTCACTATCAACGATATACCAGTTCTCTACAAAGCCCTACAGCTGAAAACTTCCGCTCCCATACCCTGGTTTATCTGGCCTGGCTAGCTCAACGTTACCGCGACTATCAGGATACGCTAGCCGCTCTAGAAGCACGCGAAGATGCGTTGCCAAACCGTTATTACCATCGCACCATTGGTTCACTGGTGGCGTCTATTTCTGGAGAGCAAGAAGAGTGGTCACTTCAGAGGGCTGAGCAAGCCGAAATTGATGCGGCTATAGCCTCCTTACAGCAGTCTTGGGGCTGGCTCGAGGATGTTGACAGCGAGGCGCAGGATATACGCCGCCGCGAACGTTCAACTGACAGAAACACCTATTTGCATGCGCGGGCTACGCTTCGTCATCACTCTCAGTTAGCTAACAGTTGGTATCAGTGGACAAGGGAAGAGTCGCCGCCTGAGTTACCCGAGCCAGTAGGGCTGTTGTTTGCTTATGGATTGCATGACAAGCAGCCCGAAGAGATGACCTATCGAAATCGACAGCCCTCACAGCTTGTTGGCGGTTATCGGTTTATGACGTGGCGGGGTATTGATCAGCCTGAAGGATAAAATGTCGCCAAGCAATACGCTTACAGAGCCCGCCATGACTGTCAAGATTCTCTGCATAGACAGACGCACGACTATCACTCCAGCTATTACACATAGACTTGTAGCCATCTTCAAAGCGAAGTGGGTTCGAGGAATGGGCAATGGTGGTTGGCATAAATCGGCATAACAATGCTGTTATCGGCAATAGCGGTAATGAAAGTTTAAAGCTTACAGGCTGCCCACAGGCCAAGTTGAGCTAAGTACGTTACTCTGTTGAGCAACCCTCGTCGCTAGCATTGGAGTGCATATGGATTGGAACCCGGCTTACAGCTGGCTAGTACTCGCCTTGCTATTAAGTTTGGCAGAGCTTACTTCTGGCGCAATGGTGCTGCTTGCGCTGGGCATTGCCGCGGCACTTACCGCCGCCGTTACAGCGTTGGGATTAACGCTCCCCTGGCAACTACTCAGCATGGCTATTTTTGCAGGAGTGCTGCTGCCGCTATGCATCATGGTCATTCGTCCACGCTTCTCTCCTCGTGGTGTTGCCTATGGCACCACCGGCACGGGCGTCGAAAAAGGCAATCGCTATACGACTTTGCGCCGGGATTTTGATGATGCCACCGGCATTAAGGTAAACGGCGATTTCTACCGTTTACGTGTGCTTGAAAGCGGTGAAACGGATTTACCCAATGGAACACCGGTCGTGTTCCAACGTTTTGAGGGCGCCACTGCGCTGGTCACGTTGCCTCAGCCTGCAGACATCGACCCTCAAGATGACAATTCCCAACGCAAGGAGCCTTAATAATGGATTTACCTATTAGCCCCGGTTTATTAATAAGCCTTATTATTGTACTGATCGCGGTAGTGATCATTTCTAAAGGATTGATCATTATTCGCCAATCGGAAGTAATGGTGGTTGAACGCCTTGGTTCCTTCCACCGTGTGTTAGAAAGCGGCATCAACATCATCATTCCGTTTATCGAACAACCCCGCGCAATCACCATGCTGCGTTACCGCAAAATGGGTGAGGACTACACCGCCATCACCTCCGATGAAACCCGTATCGATCGCCGCGAAACGGTGATGGATTTCCCAGGCCAGCCGGTCGTTACCACCGATAACGTCACCGTGCGCATTAACGGCGCGCTCTACTATCAAATCATCGACCCTAAGCGGGCGGTCTATGAAGTCGAAAACATGAGCCAGGCCGTCGAAGTACTTGCGAAGACCACGCTACGCTCAGTGGTCGGCAAGATGGAACTGGATAAGCTGTTTGAGTCCCGTGCAGAGGTCAATAACGAGATTCAGGCGGCGATGGAAGAGCCTGCTTCCAAGTGGGGGGTCAAAATCTCCCGTGTCGAAGTGCAGGATATTGCCATGCCAGAAGAAGTGGAAACCGCCATGCGCCTGCAGATGGCCGCCGAGCGTAAACGCCGTGCCACCGTCACCGAAGCCGAGGGTGAAAAATCAGCGGCAATTGCCATGGCCCAAGGCCAGCGTGAATCTTCGATTCTTAACGCTCAAGGCGATAAAGAGTCCGCTATTCTGCGCGCCCAAGGTGAGCAGGAATCGATCAAGCTGGTGCTGAGTGCCATTGGCGATAGCGAAGAGAACAAGCGCACGGTGGTGGGCTATCTGCTCGGCCAGAGCTACATCAAGGTATTACCCAATATGGCAAAAGATGGTGAACGGGTTTTCGTGCCTTATGAATCCTCTGCTTTGTTAGGTTCAATGGGCATGTTTCGCGAGATGGCAGGATCACCGGAAGATACGGTGGCCAATCATCTTAAAAATCGTAGCGGTGGTGATAGCGATTTTCGTAGTGGGATAGTCGGTGGTGCCGTCAGCGGTCACTAATACTAATAGCCCTACGCCAGGGTACAGATAAAGAGTGAACCGGATTCTGAGCGATCCGGTTTTTTTGTGTCCAAGGTGGCTAAATAACCGGTGCTCAAGCGTTGAAGTAAACATCATCGCCTAGGCTAATTTTTTCGCTAAACTGGCTATCGCCGCTCAAAAAGTTGTGCACCATGCTGCATAAGCCATCAGTGTGTCATCGGTTGATGCAAACATCATAGTAGTCGATCTTGCTGTAAATCAGGACATTTACCATGCTGTTTAGTAGTAACTCTCAATGCCGTGACACTCTGCTCATGATGGCCTTTGCCATCCTGATGGTGATCTCTTGCACGCTTCAAGCTAGCACGTCGCCCCTACCACTTAATCAGTGGGAATATCGCTGGGGCGACTCCCCGCCCAATGTGGATGGCACACCGGCATGGCTCTATAGTGATGCACTCGAATGGCAACCAACGGCCTCCCCTTCCAATCCGCCAGGACGTGATGGGCATCAACACCTTTGGTTACGCACCACATTGCCAGAAGGTCAATTGAATGACTCAGTACTATTTATTACCAGTATTAACCTGATTGGTCAGGCCTATCTGGGTGATCGGTTGATCTATCAATATGGCGAGTTCGATGATGAGGGGCGCGGCGATTTTGCGGGATGGCCCTGGCACATGATTGACTTACCCGATGACGCTGCGGGCCAAATACTCACTTTCCGACTTTACTCTTACTACACCAGCATCGGTTTGTGGGGCGAGGTTAAGATGATGGAGCGCATTGATGTTTTGAAGCAGGTTATTCATGACTCTGCTCAGGATCTGGGCGTTAGCGCACTGGTTCTGGTGCTGGCGATTCTAGCCACCATTTTCGCGCTGATTGGACCTGAACGGAGAGGGTTTGGCGCCATCGCCCTGTTTGCTTACGCAGCGGGGTTCATGTTGATCTCGGAAGCCCCTGCTCGACAATTGATCGCCAGTAACGCCCTTGCCTGGGATACGCTTCGGGCAGGCAGCTATTACATGCTACCGGTTGCGCTAGGCCTGCTATTGAGCCATTGGCTTGAAGGCTCTGCCAAACGCTGGCTGACCCAGCTTTGGCGTTTACACTTCGCTTATGTGGTAGTGGCTATTAGCTTGGTTCAGCTCGGCATTATTAGTCTTTCGGTGACGTTTCCGATATTCGACGTCCTGTTGATCGTGACTCTCCCTGTCATGCTGTTACTGGCCCTATTCCGTTTCCCAAAGCTCAATCTGGATCAGCGTTTACTGGTGCTAAGTTTCACCTTTTTCGCGCCGCTGCTGATCACCGATATACTGGTAGCCCACGGATTTCTCCCCTGGCGCCCCATCCCACTAAGCTATGGAACACTGGCTTTTTCGTTTGCTAACGCCGCTATTTTTCTGTGGCACTACCGCCGTACTCAGCAAGAATTGGCGATGTCCAACGAAACACTCGAACGACAGGTAGCTTCTCGTACTGCCGAACTAGATGGATTGGTGCGCGAACTAGAAGGGCTCTCTTTCGAAGATCCCCTGACAGGGCTTCATAACCGTCGCCATTTCAATACTGTGTTCGAACATGAGTGTCGCCGAGCGCAGCAGGATAACAGCCACCTATCGCTACTGATGCTGGATGTGGACCACTTTAAATTGATTAACGATCAGTTTGGTCATGACGCAGGTGACAACGTACTGGTGGAAATTGCCGCACGACTCCGGCAACACTTTCAGGGGGTCGGCGTTGTCTGCCGGTTCGGTGGTGAAGAATTTGTGGCGCTGTTGCCAGCAACAACCGTCGACCAAGCGACAGAACACGCCAATGCCCTTCTGAATACAGTTTCTCAACAGCCATTGAACTATCATGAGGAACCGCTGGGGAGTATCACTCTCTCCTGCGGCGTCGCCGCTTTCCCAAGCCATACCGAAGAACCACAGAAACTACTCAGGCTCGCTGATGAAGCGCTTTACCAGGCCAAACATAGCGGTCGAAACCGCTGTGTTGTGTGGACTAAAACGCGCCAAGCAAAGGCCTTTACGCTAGCCCAAACAGGTGTTCCCGGCGGTTTAGTTAGGGTGAGTCGGTCGCCAGAAAGTGATCGATAAACACCGCATAGTCTTGTTCGGTGCAGTCTGCATAGGCCACCGCAAGCGTTGAAACGACGTCGACGAACTGCGTTTCCCGACCTTTCAGTCGTTGGCAAACGGCCTTGGCAAAACGGGTCGCGTCGCCCTGATTAAGCACCTGGGCACCGCGCAAATGTTCGCGGGCAAGAATCTCTCCCCACTGCTGCGCCAGCTTTCTATACGACTTACCGCCTGAGAGTTTATGGGTCGGCATGTCTTTCTTGAACGGCGAGCGTTCGCGTACCGAAAATACCTTCCCGTTCATCGTCAGCCAGCCAAGATAGGCATCTGGGTGCTCGGCAATGGCATGGAATGCAGCAGCATGGCGAATACCTTCGTTGGGAAACAGCTTGCGCCACGCCTGCTGCTGCGGCTTGTCCATCAGCCAGAACGCTTCTGGCGGCACCTGCTCTTTGATATCCAGAATGATATCGTCGTGCTCGTGCTCAACGCCTCCCTCAATCAATACGTAGTAACGCTCCACGCCCAGCGAACCGGTACCGGCATCCAGACGTCGCGCCGTATCCTTCACGCGAAAATGGTGTGGATCACTCTCTTTAATGGCGTGTTGCAGTGTCTGCTGATACTCCTGCTCGATGAGACGGCGCAACTGGCTGGCCACATCGGCCGGCAAATTGGCAAGTTTGCCGGGACGTTCGGCGAACTGGCGGCCTTTCTGCTCATCAAGCGTCGTCCACTTTTCGAGCATCCGTGCACGGCTCTGTTTATCCGCCACCTTATTCATAAACGGCTTCAGCGGGCCCTTGGCGGTGTCGAGCGTCACGGCGTGTATGGGCTTACCATCGACGTGATCCGCCAGCGTTTGGTAATAGCCTTCTATTAGCTTTTCAAGCGCTTTATCAATCGCCTTGGCATCCAGCTCCGCGTTTTCGCGACCATCCAGTACCACGCTGATAGCCAGTCGCCAAACGTCGTACTGGTAATCGCCAATTAACGCATCGTCGAAGTCATCCATGCCATAGCGCACCTGATCATCATGATGCCCATAAGCGCCAAAGTTATAGGCGTGAGCATCGCCTTGCAGCCAGGTTTGGGTTTCCGGCCAACCGCCAAACAGGGCAAAGCGCCAATCGTGCCAAACGTCCTGCCAGAAAAGATGATTGCTTCCCCGATAAAACCGGTAAGGCGACGCTGCCATTTTGGCGTACTTGGCTTGGCGGGTGGCCGTGGCCAATGTCTTGTTCGCCTGATGGGTTGCCTCAATCACTTTCTGAGGGCGGTTATGTCCAGTCAGTGCATGGCTCATTGCGTTGCCTTTTAGTGTATTCATTCTGTCTGCCCGGTGCGTAAAAAGCGCTCGGTGCATCAAAGCGGTTATCTGCAAGGGTAAGCGATGAACATGAACAGATTAAGTCAGCGTTTACTATCCACCTTTGCGCCCTAAGCGTGTTAACCCGCGAGGAGCCGCGATACGAAAGAAGCGCTCAACCACTTCTGCATTAGTAGAGGGCGTCATTAATGAGACGGTGACGAATATCGGCAAATTGACCATTAGCCCCCAAAATCCCGCATGAATACCCATCGGGTGTGGCCAAAGGGTAGTCAATGCCGTGGTAATCAGAAAACCCGCCACGATACCCGCCATTACACCCAAGCGAGAAGCTCGCGGCCAAAAGAACATTCCGATGAATGCAGGTAGTACCTGAGAGGCAAAGCCCAGCCCCACCAGCAGAATCATCACTAGGCTACCGGGCTCCGCAATCGCCAGTGGGGCTATCACCAGAAACATGATGGGTAAAATCAACAGCCGCGCCAACCTGCCGGTGACCGCGTCGGATAGCTTCAACATTGGCTGAAGCACATCCTTGCTGAACGACAATGACACCGAATGAATGAAGGGTTCGCTAGAGGACATCGAGGCCGCCAGAGTACCCGCTCCCAGCAGGCCGACCAGGACTACAGGCAAGTGCTGCATAGCGTATTCCAGCACCACGGTATCCGCCCGTTCCAACTCAGGCAGGCTGAAAATACCGATAAAACCCACCACCACCATGGGTAGAATGACAACATAGTAAGTAGGCAACCACGTAGCGCTGCGGCGAATGGTACGCGCCGATGAGGCACTCATCCACTGCGTCCAAACGGGTGGCATGAACGAGAACATCGAAACGATAATCGAGGTTGTCCAGAAGCTAAAACTCATGTCGCCTCCCGCCCCGGGCAGGGTGAGAAACTCGCTATTCTCAGTCTGGATACGCTCAAATACCCCCGCAAAACTTAACCCACCGGTAGCGCTTTGCACGGCCCACAGACCAACTGCCCAGGCGACAATCAGCATCAATACGCCCTGAAACGCATTGGTACGGCCAATCGCCCGCTGTCCGCTGACGTAGAGATACACCGCAATACAGGCCAGCACCAGCACAACCCCCAACCAAATGGGAATAAAACCGCTGCTCATCACAAACAGAATATAAGCCGAGCCGATCGTTTGCAGTACCGCATAGGCAACAGAGCCGATCGCCATCACGAGTGCCGCCAGCGCCCCCAGTGCAGGGCTCTCGTAACGGTCAGATATAGCGCTTGCTTGTGTTACGTGACCAAACTGCTCGCCGAATTGCCACACCTTCGGGCCGAAGTACCACGCGACCAACGCGAGATAGGCAAGGTAGATCGCTACATAAAATACCGCGACGCCTTTGGAATAAGCCCAACCGGGCGCACCCATGAAGGTGTAAGCACTCACACTACCGGCGGCGATCAGCAGGTAGAGCGTTACCGGTCCCATACTGCGCCCCGCCACGCCCCACTCCTCCAGGCTGTTCATATCCACTCTGTTAGCACGCACACCGCGTGCGCGCAGACCAATCACCATCGCGATAGCCACATAAGCCAGAGTAATCAGCAGTGGCCATGGGCTATTCATGGTCGTCCCGCTCTACAATACGGTTGCCGATCAGCATGACCGCTACACAGGCAAAAATTACCAGATAGCTCCACACCACCATCAGCGGCATTCCCAATACCAGCGTAGCCCGATTGACCAAGCCGATTATCGGCCACATTCCCGCCATTAACAGTGCCACGAACGCGATTAACACCCCCCACCCTGAACGGGAAGTAGGCAGTACGATCAAACGTCGCATCGATATTTCCCTTAATTCCCTAACGACCGGTCTATTGAATTCCAGCGGCAGCTTAGTGCAGTGAACGGCACCGGGCCAGCGTATCGAATTAGCGCAAGGCACGGCCGCTGATGATAAGCGCCTCTTAGAGCCCCAACTGTCGTGACATCACCGTGACGACTTCCCCACGGTACTCAAGGCTCTCTACATCCTGCCAACCCAAGCGTCGATAGAGCGCCTGCTGATCTGGGGTATAGAGATAAAATTGTCCTATACCATTTTCTACTGCTTCCAGCTCTACCCATTTCACCAATGCAGAGGCAATACCCAGCCCTCGCCATTCGTGCACGACGAATACAGAGGCAAGCCAGGGGGTAAGTTCACGGCAAATACTCATATCATCAGCAATTAGGCTGGCAGTACCAACGGGGGTTCTGCCTTGCATGGCTACAAAGATAGAAGGCACACCGCCCTGCCCACACTCGGTCTTTAAACGTTCAATAGCTTGCGATAGCGTGAGCCCAGGATGTAAATGGCCCCAGGCTTCAAATGTCCAGCTCGCCACTATTTCAGCATTTGGGTCATCAGCACTTAGCCGTTGGATGGTTATATCGCCCTGCATGGTTTGCTCCAGGCCTTATTTAGCAGAAGCGAATACATTAGCGGCAAATAAATGGCAGCGCTACAGTGCGTCAAGCCAGCGAGTGGCTAATGGTTGTCCCCAGATATCTTGATGCACCAGCTCGCTCAATGGCAATCGAGCGCGCCAGCCCTTGGCTTCAAGCTCCGGCTGATCTAAAAACTCGCTCACATAGCCAAGGCAAAGATATGCCAAAGGATAAACATGCTCAGGTAAGTTCAGCACCACGCTTAGCTGCTCTTGGTCGAGAATACTGACCCAACCAACACCGATGCCTTCCGCTCGCGCTGCCAGCCAGAGGTTTTGCACCGCTAGGCAAGTACTGAAAAGATCGGTTTCCACAATGCTATTGCGCCCCAGCACATGAGGGCCGCCGCGGCTGCGGTCACAGGTAATACAGAGATTGAGCGGGCTTTCCAGAATGCCTTGCAGCTTAAGGCTGCGGTAATGCTCTTTGCGCTCACCCTCAAAGCGCTCGGCGGCCTTTCGGTTCTCCTGCTCAAACATCGCCAGTACCGTCTCTCTGACACTGCGGCGCTCAATCACGATAAAATCCCAAGGCTGCATGAAACCTACCGAAGGCGCGTGATGGGCCGCCTCCAAAAGGCGGGCTAACACGTCAGGTGGAATCCGGTCGGGCAGGAATTGTGAACGCACATCGCGCCGCTCGTGTATGGCGCGGTAAAGCCCACGCCGCTCAGCATCGGTAAAACAGTAATTAGAGGTGGTCATAGCGCTTGTCGGACCTTTTGCTGATCGGATTTATAGACGAGTCAAGAGTCTACACGAGCTCAGCCCAGCCTCCATCGTAGTGGACTTGCGTGGCGTAAAACGCCGTCATCGTCCCAGTCCTCCCAGCCAGCAAAGGGGATGGGCAGTTCACTATCCAGGTTCCTAAGCCGAGACACCCAGGCCGCTTTACAAACCTCCAGATGGTCTATGAGATCAGCTTCCGCTTGATATCGAATACCACCGCCCTGGATACCGTAGCTCACCTGGGGCGCCAGCACGTCAAAGCCAACGTAGTACAGTGATGAATGAATCGGCCAAAGCCAGTGAACCATGTTACCTGCACGTCCAAAGGGCTGAAATGCCCTTTCAGGCGAGCCCGTGGTAACCGACAGCATGGCCCTCTTGCCATGATAGTAGCCTTTATCGTAGCGCATGCGGCTCGTGTAGCGCCCGCCATACACAAGCACGCGATCAAACCAGCCTTTCAAAATGGCGGGATGGGCGTGCCACCATAAGGGAAACTGGAAGATCACCAAGTCAGCCCACTCCAGCCGCGCCAACTCCCGCTGAACATCCTGCGGTAATGCGTTTTGCTGGTAGTGGGCCCGTTGCTCATTGAGGGGATAAAAGTAGTCCACATCAACCGCTTGATTCGAGTAGTGTTCGGCGCGCTCCACCGGATCAAACTGCTCAGCATAAAGCTCATCCACCTCGATGGCATGGCCCGCACCCACTAGCTGCTTTACCGCTACATCCACCAGGCCGCCATTAAACGACTTGCGTTCAGGATGAGCCAGGACGATCAATACATTCATTCTGCACTTCCTCTATCGATTGGTTTGACGACAGGCTAACCTGTTCATATGTGTTTAAACATTGGCTAAAAATGAGAAATAAGCTTGCATGAATGAACAGCATATTAGGTGGGACGATCTACAAATTGTGCTAGCGGTTGCCGAGGCTGGTTCGCTATCCGGCGCCAGCCGAGCGTTGCGTATCAGCCATGCCACGGTATTTAGGCGTTTAAGTGAGATGGAGAAAGGTTTAGGCGTTACCCTTTTTGAGCGCAGCCGCACAGGGTATATAGCGACCCTGGCTGGGGATGATCTTGCGGCTTCGGCCAAGCGCGTACAGCGTGAGATTAACGGCGCTGAACGCCGCATTATTGGGCAGGATTTAACCCTCACCGGCAGCCTGCGAATCACCACCACAGACACACTTTTCGCAGGGCTGCTTTCGCCGCTACTGGCCAGCTTTCGCCAGGGCTACCCAGAAATTACGCTGGAAGTGGTTATCTCCAATCAGTTGCAAAGCTTGTCGCGACGGGAGGCTGATATCGCGATCCGCCCGACCCGTAAACCTCCCGAAACCCTGGTAGGCCGCAAAGTAAGCGATATCACTCAAGCAATTTATGGTCAAAAGGCGCTTTGGCAAAACGCCCCGCTGCCGCTAAAGCCATCGTCACTGCCAATAGAAAACTGGGTAGGCCCAGATGTACATTTGGGCGACGCAACGCTGGAAAAGTGGATGTTGGATAAAAACGCTGCTTATCGGCTGGACAGTATGCTGGGCATGCAATCAGCCGTACGTCATGGGGCGGGCATAGCGGTATTGCCCTGCTATCTCGGCGATGCAGATGAAGCGCTATTGCGCCTTAGCGATCCTATTGCGGAGTTAACCACTCAACTCTGGCTGCTCACCCACCCGGATCTGCGCCATGTAGCCAGAGTACGAGCCTTTATGGAGGCGATGACGGAAGGGTTGCGCGAGTAGTCACAGGTTCTTCGTGTGGAGTTACAGATACACATGGCCACACCGAGCAGATCTACTGTCTATATTTAAAGTCAAACTAGCGCTTGTGGTTTAGCTAGCTTACCTATTCATAGTTATTCACTCTTCATAGTTATTCCCTAATCGGAGCAGAGCATCATGAGCGAACATTTATATCGCCTAGCGGCTTTTTCTACAGATCCGACCAAGGGCAACCCAGCAGGCGTCTGGATTGGCGATGAGCTGCCAGATACTAAGACAATGCAAACTATTGCTGCCGAGGTTGGGTACTCAGAAACAGCATTTATCGCACCCGTAACCGGGGATGTTAGAACTATCCGTTACTACAGCCCGCTGGCAGAGGTTAGCTTCTGTGGTCATGCAACGATTGCCAGTGGCGTAATGCTAGGGAGACTAAATGGTACCGGCACTTATCAGTTAGATACCGCAGTAGGCCGGGTGCCGGTGAAAGTAGAGACAATGGATGGTCAGATCCAGGCGGCACTGACCTCGGTTGAACCCACTTATAAACCTGTCACTGCAGAACTGGTCGATGACGTGTTGGCGTTACTTCAATGGCCACCAAATGAACTGGATCCGGCTATTCCCCCCGTCTTCGCCTATGGGGGTGCATGGCATCTTGTGTTAGCTGTTAGCTCTCGAAGTCGATTGAGCCAACTTGATTACGAGTTTGAAAAACTAAAGGCTTTAATGTCGAGAGAGGGGCTGACAACGCTGCAGCTAATATTTCGTGAGCACAGCGGCCTATTTCATTCACGCAACCCATTCCCTGTCGGCGGCGTCGTAGAAGATCCTGCCACTGGTGCTGCAGCAGCAGCGCTGGGTGGCTATTTGCGAGATGCTAAATTGATTGATGTACCTGGGAAATTTCTGATAAAACAGGGGGAAGCTATGGGTCGATTAAGCCTGCTGCAGGTTGAAGTACCAGAGCAAGGAGGCATCATAGTGTCTGGCACAGCCGTCGAGATTTCAAACTGAACGGCTCCGCACAAGCCACGCCCTTCACACTAGATTTCTTTGATTTCATACGCGGTTTACATAATAGCTAATTGGCCGACACGCTACACAACATTGGCGTACTCAGGCAGTTTTCGTACAAAGACTAATGACCTTACCAATCGCTACCCGCAAAAACGCACATCAAAGAGCTTGGCTTGCGCCACTTGTGTACCTGCTATCTGGCGGTGCATTACTGGGTCTATCGACTAATTTGGCTAAATTTGCCAACGATATGCAGCTGACCGCGCTCTCTTTTCTGTATTGGTCAATATCGGGGGCGGCACTAATTCTGCTTACGCTCGCCGCCTACCGCCGCAATCTGCCGCCGTTGAACGTTCGCAGCGTCGAGTACTACCTGATCTCAGCGCTGCTGGGCGTAGCGGGTGCCAACCTGATCTTCTTCTCGGCTATCCCCAACGTCGGCGCAGGGTTTGTGGCGTTGATTATCACTTTGCCACCGCTGCTCACCTACGTCGGTGCTTTGACGTTAGACATGGAGCGCTTTCAGCTCTTGCGTGCGGCTGGCGTCATGTCAGCCCTTGCGGGTGCCTTCATCCTGGCTTTCCATAAGCTTTCCGCCCCTGATGCTGACTATCTCTGGATTCTTCTCGCCTTGATTGGCCCTGTGCTGCTGGCCATCGGCAACCTTTACCGGACCCTGCGCTGGCCAGTGGGAGTATCCAGCGATGCGCTAGCACCAGGGATGCTGATAGCTGCCTCTATTCTTCTAATGGGGGTGGGCCTACTGCCAGGTTTCTCACTTCACATCCCCACGGATCGATCTCTGCCGATTATTCTCATAGCCGTACAGGCGATGGTTTTCGCGGGTCAGTTTTTACTGCTCTTCCTGCTACAGAAAAGCGGTGGCCCGGTATTCCTGAGTTTGCTGGGGTCCGTGGGCGCCGTGGTGGGTGTTCCGGTCGCCATACTGTTACAGGGAGAAACCGCTCCCGAGGGCTTGCTACCTGGCATCCTACTGATTGGTGCCGGTATTGCCCTGCTTAACATTGGTAAAACTAAGCAAGCGTCCGATAGAGCAACCTAAACGATGGGCCTATACGGACGGGGTGATGATCATGGCAGGACGCCACGCAGAGAGGCTCAGCAGGTGACATTAAAAGATATTATTTTCACGGCTACAGAATGCGACGTTCCATGGTGTGCACTCCCTCTGAGGTTTTCAATATCCTAAATCCCATGCGCTCGTATAAAGCGATGGCTGGGTTGATACAAAACACACGAAGCCGAAGTAAGTGAATGCCCACTTGCTGGGCAATGCCCCCCGTGAAGCGGATCGCCTCTGTACCCAAGCCTTGGCGCTGCCACTGCGGAGCAATTTGCAGCTCACGAATATAGTAGGCCTCTTCATCGTGATTGATGCATAGCAGCCCCTCGCGTGTAGCGTTTATAACTAACGCGTAGCTGTCTAACTCGCCCCACTGTCTATCAAACAGGTCGGTATCCCAGTGCATATCCAGCTGGTTGTAATAGACCGACATATTTTGGCGAATTAATTTTTCCGCGAACGCCTTGTCGTCAGTCGGCCGAATAATAGGCGTCATATCTCGATTCCTGGTGCCGCTTCAGGTCTAGTCTTCGCGTCGCATCAACACTATCAATATTTCATCTCTATACGCGAGTGCACAGCGCCAAGCCTTAGCCTTGGCGCCTACAACACGCTTACGCTATTACTATCCCAACTGAAACGGGTAAACAGGCCCGATCTTGAGCAACTGGGTGAGTTCATCCAGTGCCGCAAGCGACTCCTCCGCCAGCTGTGGGTCGGCCAAATCATCCGGGGCTAGGCGGTCGCGGTAGTGGCGATTCACCCAGGCAGTCAGGTCATCATAAAGCGCATCGTGGAGCAGCACGCGGCCAGTTAGCGCAGCACGTTCCGCTTCAGACAGAACGACGCGAAGACGCAGACAGGCAGGGCCGCCGCCGTTGCGCATACTCTGCTTGACGTCTTTAACGATTACTTCGCCGATGGGGTTGTTGCCCGCCAGGAGGAGATCCTGGATCGTCCGCCAGACCGCTTCTCGCTCCTGACATTCGCCGGGTACCACAAGCGTCATGGTTCCGTCCGGGTTGGAGAGCAGTTGGGAGTTGAAGAGATAAGACGCTACCGCGTCTTCCATGCTTACCGCCTCGACTGGCACGCGCACGGGAATCAGCGGCGTGTGCATTTTAGCGCGCAACTCGTCAAGCGTGCCCTCTTCATCCAAGAAGGCCATTTCGTGGTAGAGCAGCACGGGGCCGTTGCCCACCGCAATGACATCGTTATGGAACACGCCTGCATCGATGGCATCCGGGTGCTGCTGGGCAAATACAGTTTGCGCTTCCGTAAGCCCATGCTGGCGGGCGACCGCCTGGCTGGCTTCCAGGGTCTGTCGGGCGGGATAGCGCTGGGGTTCGCGCTCGCCGCTACGCACGTCACCAAACGCTTGTCGACCATACACAAACAGGTGAACGCCTGGCTCACCGTATTCGCCGCATAGGCGGGTGTGATTGGCCGCCCCTTCATCGGAAAAGGCCGGTGTGGCAGGCAGCACCGGATGGTGAGTAAAACGCTGCTCATCGCGGAAAATAGCTTGCAGTACTCTCCCGGTGGTTTGCGGCTCCAGATAGCGATGAAAGCTCGACTGCAGATTGGCCGGCGTGAAGTGCACCCGACCATCCGGTGAGTCTGCGCTGGGGGTAATCGTGCCGGCGTTAGCGGTCCACATGCTGGAGGCCGAGCATACCGCTCGCAGTAGCTGTGGTGCCTCGACAGCAGCGCGGGCCAGCACTTCGCTATTACTGCCGCTGAAGCCCAGATCACGCAGAGCCCCGACATCAGGCCGCTGCTGAGGTGGCAGCACGCCCTGGGCGTAGCCTGCGTCCATCAGCGACTTCATCTTTGCCAGCCCCTGGAGCGCGCCCTCCTTGGGATTGGAGAGCAGGCCACCGTGGCTCATCGAAGCGACGTTACCGACTGCCAGTCCTGAGTAATTATGGGTAGGGCCGACCAAACCATCGAAATTGACTTCCCTGATGCGACTGAAGGCGCGGCCTTTCATAGACTCACTCCTGGTGGCAGGGTTTCAGGCATCTCCAGGGTGTCGGCTTCCATGGAAGCAACCGGATACGCGCAGTAGTCCGCCGCGTAATAAGCGCTGGGACGATGGTTGCCGCTGTCACCCACACCGCCGAAGGGTGCATCGCCAGAAGCGCCAGTGGTCTGGCGATTCCAGTTAACGATGCCCGCGCGAATGCGCAGCAGGAAGTCGTCCCAATCGTCTTGATCGCCGCCAATCAACCCGGCGGAGAGCCCGTAGCGGGTATTATTGGCAAGCGAGAGCGCTTCATCCCAATCGCGATAGCGATGGATTTTCAGCAGTGGGCCGAAGTGCTCCTCGTCGGGAACATCCAGGCCCGTTACGTCGATCAGCGCGGGGCTCAACAGGCTGGTGTTCTCTTCCAGGCGCCGCATGCGGTTAATCACCGTACCGCCCATGGCCTCCAGCTCATCTTGCGCCTTAAGTAAGCCGTCCGCCGCCGCTACGCTGACCAAGCCGCCATAGAATGGGGCAGGATTCTCTTCGAACTGGCCCGCTACGTGTAGCTTGGCGATCGCTTCGGAAAGCGCATCAATCAGTCGGTCGCCCACTGCACCTTCAGGTACCATCAAGCGACGGGCACAGGTGCAACGCTGGCCACCGGAAAGAAATGCCGACTGCAGAATGGTGAGCACCGCTGCACGCTCGTCATCAACGTCCTTCACGACCAGCGGGTTGTTGCCACCCAGTTCGAGCGCCAGGATTTTATCCAACTGCCCGGCAAACTGCTGATGCAGCATGCCGCCCACCTTGGCACTGCCGGTAAACAGCAGGCCATCGATCGCGGGGTTGCCTGCCAGTGCCTGGCCCACGGCAACCCCGCCCTGCACTAGGTTAATCACACCGGCAGGTAGCCCGGCTTCCAGCCAACACTGGAGGGTTAAGTCGGCGGTTAGCGGCGTCTGTTCGCTGGGTTTGAAGACGACGGTGTTACCGGCTAATAGCGCGGGCACCATATGGCCGTTGGGCAAGTGGCCAGGGAAGTTATAGGGGCCAAACACCGCCATGACGCCGTGGGGGCGATGGCGCAGAACCGCTTTTGCGCTGCCCACTTCTTTTTCCCGCTCACCTGTACGCTCGTTATAGGCCTTGACCGATAGTGCCACCTTACCCACCATCGCCCCCGCTTCAGTGCGCGCTTCCCAGAGGGGTTTACCGGTTTCAGAGGCAATCGCCACCGCCAGCGCTTCCCCACGGGCTTTCAGCACCTCGGCAAAACGCTCGACGAGGGCTTGGCGCTCGGCAAAGGGGGTGCGCGCCCAGCTTGGAAAGGCGCTACGAGCGGCCTTCACAGCGATCGCGACCTGATCCTCACTGGCCGTGGCGGCCTGCCAGAGCAGTTGGCCGGAAACGGGATCGTGCTTGCTCAACGGCGCGGCGTCGCCTGCTAGCCAGGCGCCATTGATAAGTTGCTGCTGTTGGGCGTGCATCGTTCTCTCCTTGCCGTGTAAATGCGGGCTCATGTACGTACAGGCTTTCGGGCTCAGGTTTCCAGCAGGCGAAGGTAGTCACCGGCAGTGACACCCAAGCGGCTCGCTTCTTGCTCGCTAAGCACGATGGTGTGGTCGTCGGCGGGCGCGCGGCCTACCCAGCTGGCGGTAAAGTTCAGCATATGGGTGGTCGCCGCCAGCCAGCGGCTGACGCTCTCTTCACGGGCGTCGGCGGATACTTCCACCTGGCAAAGCCGTGAATTACGGATAGCGCGCACATCGTCAATGTAGGCTTCCACTGTGGGGCCACCGTCGAAAATGTCGATATAGCCTTCCCAGCGCAATCCCTCTTTCTTCAACATTTCCAGTGCTGGGCGAGTATGGCGATGCACCTGGCCTATACAAGCACGCGCTTCTTCGGCCATAAACGTGGTGTAGATCGGGAACTTAGGCATCAGCTCGCCGATGAAGCTCTTCTGCCCAAGGCCGGTGAGTCGATCCGCTTCGCTGAAATCCATAGGAAAGAAGTGTTTGCCAAGGCTCTCCCAAAAAGGGCTGGTGTTATTTTCGTCGAACACACCACGCATTTCCGCCAACACTTTATCGGGAAAACGGTCACGAAATTGGGCGATGAACAGCCAGCGTGCCTTGGAGAGCAGCGCGCCGTTGCGCAAGTGGCGATTGGCTTCACCACGATACTCCGGACGCAGAAACAGCGAGCACACTTCGGCATCACCGGTGTGGTCGGAACTTAAAAACAGCGTGTCGATAGTGCGATGAAGATCCAGTTGGATGGAGGAGTGCGCCAGGGTGCCCAGCCGATAGTTGTAAAACGGCACTTCTCGGCCAACCTGCCCTTCAATGGCACAGCACCCAGCAAGTTCACCGCTGACTTCATCTTCCAGTACAAAAAAGTAGAGCCGGTCATCCACCGAGGTGCGCTCTTCAAAGGCACTGGCGGCGGCTTCTATCTTGCCGGCCAGAAACTCGCGGTTATCCGGCAGCGAGGTAAACCCTACCCCGGCCTGCTGCGCAAGCGCCTGGAGCCCATCCAAATCATTACGGGCAATGGGTCGAATGCGCATTACATTTCTCCTTCATCAAGGGCGTCTACCGCGGCAGGTAATGTAAGCGGTGCGGCAAGCACGGCTCGCCCTTCCGTAACGCCCAGCCGTTCGGCGTGCTCCGCCGACAGCATCAACTGGCCCGTGGGCGACAATGCATAACGCGCGACGATACAGCGGAAATCCCCCAGCTTCTGGTTGGCAATCATCGCCGGTTCAGCGTCGGGTAAGGCGTGTTCGGGGCGAATACGCACCGGGTGCCAGGCGGCGCGGCGAAAGGTTTCCAGCCGGTCTCTCTCGGCTTTGACAATCGGCCCAGCATCGAAAATATCCACATGGCGCGATCGCACAAAACCCTCTGCCAGCATCTCTTCAAGTGCCTCTTCATGGGCGGGGTGTTCACGTCCAATCGAAGCCCTCGCCTGGGGCGTCAACAGCGGCAGGTAGAGTGGGAACTGGGGCATCACTTCAGCGATGAAACTTTTCGAACGCACCCCTGCAATGTGGTTGATGTCCTGGAAGCTACGGGCAAAAAAGTGCCTGCCGACGCTTTCCCAAAATGGCGATTCGCCGCGAGTATCCAGATAGCCGGGGAACGCGACCGCCAGGATGCGCGAAAATCGCTCTGGGTACTGGGCAATGAACATCAACCTCGCGCGACGCAGCAGGTTCTCGGCACTGGTGCCCTTGTAGCGGGGATTCAGCGAAAAGGCGCACAGCAGGGTGGCATCGGACACTTCGTGAGAAAGTGCCAGTGTCTGAACTTCACGACGCACATTCAACTGCTGCGAGGCGTGAATCAGCGTTTCCTGGCGATAGGTGTAGTAAGCCTCATTGGCACCTGCCTGGGCACGGATCGTGGCCGTCCCCAACACTTCCTCACGGCTATCATCAGCGAGCACAAAGGTATAGTGCTCGTTTTCAGGAAACTCGACCTCGCCATTGAAGGCGTCCTGGGAACGCGCAATGCGCTCCTGAAGCCGCTCACGATTGGCAGGCAAGTTGGTCAACCTGGGCACTGCATGCTCTGCCAACTGTTCGAGCGCCGGAAGATCCGACGCTTTAACGGGTCGCACTACCAGCATCTTCGACGCCCCCTCTGTTAACCCAGTAGGCTGCTCACTCATGCTGAGGCAACTAGCCGCTCAATGGCACGCTCTAGCCGGGCCATGCCCTCGGCGATATCCGCTTCGGGGATCACCAGCGAAGGTGCCATGCGCAGCACATTGGGTCCTGCAATCAAGGCCATCAAGCCCTCTTCGATGGCCAGCGGAAGAATGTCCTTGGCGCGGCCTTCATAGGCATCCGACATCTGGGCCCCTATCAGCAGGCCCATCCCACGGATCTCCTTGAACACCCCGTGTTTGCGGTTGATGGTTTCCAGGTGCTCACGGAACAGATCGTGACGCTTTTTCACCCCTTCCAGCACTTCAGGGGTATCGATAAACTCGACGGCCGCCAGCGCCACGGCAGAGGCCAGCGCGTTGCCGCCGTAGGTAGAGCCGTGAGTCCCGACGACCAGCGACTTGGCGACATCATCAGTGGCCAGCATGGCGCCAATGGGGAAACCACCGCCCAACGATTTGGCGCTGGTAAGGATATCCGGGGTAATGCCGTAATTCTTATAAGCGTAGAGTTCGCCGCTGCGACCAACGCCGGTTTGCACTTCATCAAAAATCAACAGCGCGTTGTGTTCGTCACACAGATCGCGCAGGCCTTGAAGGAATGCTTGTGTCGCGGGCACGATGCCGCCTTCGCCCTGCATGGGCTCAACCATGATGGCACAGGTGTCGTCGCCCATCAGCGCGCGAACGCTTTCCAGGTCGTTGTAGTTGGCGTGCTGAATACCGCCCGGCACCGGTCCGAAGCCCTGGGAGTATTTGGGCTGGCCACCGACGCTCACGGTGAAAAAGGTGCGGCCGTGAAAGGATTGATAAAACGAGATGATCTTGTCTTTCTGTTCGCCGTGGTTATCCACCGCCCAGCGGCGCGCCAGCTTTAGCGCGGCTTCATTGGCTTCACCGCCTGAGGAGCACAGGAACACTTTGTCGGCAAAGGTACGCTCGACCAGCGTCCTGGCCAGGTTCAACGCTGGCTCATTGGTAAATACGTTGGAGAGGTGCCAGAGCTTTTCGCCCTGCTCTTTCAGTGCATTGACCAGCACCGGATGACAGTGACCCAGGGAGTTGACGGCGATGCCCCCGGCGAAATCGATATATTCCCGCCCCTGCTGATCCCACAAGCGGCTACCTTCACCGCGCACGGGGATAACCTGCTGCGGGGAGTAGTTGGGCGTCATGTAGTGGTCGTAATCTTGACGGCTTGGGGTATGGCTCATGGGGTGTTATCTCCAATGGAGGAAAGGAATGAAACCAGTATAAGGGGCCAACGCGGTCAACCGCTTTCAGCAATGGGACGGCAAATTATGTATAGCGTCGCGCTAACGCCTTGAAGAACGCTATAAGACCCCCATACTTATTGGCAAGCGATAAAGTCATGCTTGGATAGCGAGGTATCGCGACGTACTGACACTCAGGAAGAGAGGAGTACACCCTATGCAGATTGATCTAAGCGGTAAGCACGCCATTATTACCGGCTCGACCGCGGGTATCGGTTTTGCGATTGCCCAAGGGCTTGCTAACGCTGGCGCTAAGGTCGTCGTCACAGGCCGTTCTCAGGCACGCGTGGATGAGGCAATAGCCACCATTCAACAGGATATCCCGGATGCCCAGGTAGAAGGCGTAGCAGTCGATCTCGGCACCGCTGAAGGTTGCCAAACCCTGATCGAGCAGCAACCCAGCACAGATATACTGATCAATAATGTGGGAATTTTCGGTCCACAGGACTTCTTCGAGGTTGATGACGAGACCTGGCAACAGTTCTTCGATGTCAATGTCATGAGCGCCGTGCGCCTTTCTCGCCATTACGCCCAGGGCATGCGCGATCGCGACTGGGGCCGCATCCAGTTTATCTCCAGTGAATCGGGCATCAACATCCCGACCGAGATGGTGCATTACGGCATGACCAAATCGGCGCTTTTATCAGTTTCGCGCGGGCTGGCCAAAGCGCTCAGCGGCACCCAAGTCACCGTCAACGCTATCTTGCCGGGGCCTACGCGCTCAGAAGGGGTGCTTAAGATGATTGCCGAAATGGCTGAGAAAGAAGGCGCTTCTCAACAGGAGATGGAAGAGCGCTTTGTTAAAGAGAACCGTCCCTCTTCCATTATCCAGCGCCTAGCCACGCCTGAGGAAGTCGCCAGCATGAGCGTCTATGCCGCGTCACCTCAAGCAAGCGCAACTACGGGAGCGGCACTGCGTGTGGAAGGCGGCATTGTCGATACCTTAACTTAGACGCTCTTCCCTTGGCGTCATGCCGAAATGATGACGGTAGGCGGTGGAAAAATGCGCGCCGGAGGAGAATCCGGTAGCGAAAGCAATATCGCCTACCGGTCGGTCGCTCTCGCGCAGTTGCTTGCGCGCTTCCTGCAGGCGTAAATCAAGGTAGTACCGGCTTGGCACCGCCTGCAGATACTTCTTGAAGAGCCGTTCCAGCTGGCGCCGGGAAATCCCCAGGTGCTCGGCCAGCTCAAGAGTCGAGAGCGGCTCCTCAATATTGGCTTCCATCAGTGTGACGGCATCCACCAGGCTTTTGGGCGCATGCCCCAGACGAGTACGCAGCGGCACATGCTGGCGCTCATCCGCCAGACGAATGCGATCACATACGAACTGTTCCGATACCTGTTCAGCCAAGCGTGCGCCGTGGTGCTGACCTATCAGCGTCAGCATCAGATCCATCGCCGCCGTCCCACCGGCGCAGGTCAGACGGTCGCGGTCAATTTCGAACAGCTGCTGGGAAAGGGTGACTTGCGGGTAGGCTTGCGCAAACGCCTCAAAGCGCTGCCATGGAAGCGTGGCGCGATAGCCTTCCAGCAACCCACAGCGCGCCAACACTTCCGTCCCCCCGGCCAAACCGCCAAGCGCCACACCGCGGCCCTGATGGCCACGCAACCACTCGTTAAGCTTTGCTGGCAATGTATAGGGAAGCGGCGTGGGTGCGCATATCAGCAACAGATCTAGCGGCCCCAGCGCTGTCCCCAGCTCATGCTGCGCAATCAGGGAAAGCTGCGCGCCGCTGCGCACCGGTTCATCACTGAGGCTTAAAGTGACGGTGTGATAAAGCATCTGCCCGCTCAACTGGTTCGCCATTTGCAGCGGCTCTAGCGCGCTGGCATGGGTCAACAGCGAGAACCCTGGCAGCAGCATAAACGCTACCCGCCGACGAGGTATCGTACCCGGTGGTGTTAACTGATTGGGCTGCATGTTAAGTGACTGAGCTGCATGAAAAACCGCCATCGGCGAAGGGAAACGACCATCTTACCCAATTGCGTAGAGGATCGCAGTGTTATGACCACTGCAGCAAAAACGTGACGCATGGACGCAAATTGCCGAGCGCTAGGCCCGGCAAAAACGAAGCATGGTTAAGCGTTAGTTACCGCGATTAATGATGCCTAGCACGATGATACTCACCACAATCACTCCCAGAATGATGACCACCAGCGGGAGTAATTTATATAAACCGCCTGGTCGCTGCTTGGCTTCAGGCTGAAGGTGCGGTTTTGAGGCTTCATAATCCTCTGGCACCCGCTCATTGATGATGTGCTGTTTTTCTTCTTCCGGGGTTTTGCTTTCCCTAGTATCCATAAACACCTCCCGCGCACCGGTCGAATTGGGCGGCGCTACCGCCCCAGTGAATGGCTTACAGATTCACGACATCAAACGTCACCTCTGGGTTGACATCGGCATCGTAATCTACGTCGTCACGCTCAAAGCCAAATAGCTTCAAAAACTCGTGCTTGTAACCAGCATAGTCGGTAATTTCGAATAAGTTCTCGGTCGTCACCTCTGGCCATAGATCCTGACAAGCTTGTTGAACATCGTCGCGCAACTCCCAGTCATCCATACGCAAACGCCCGGCCTCATCAGTTACCAACTCGCCCCGCTGACCTTGGGTGGAATAGAGCTGCTCACCGAATAGACGATTCAACTGGTCAATGGTGCCTTCGTGCAGGCCCTGCTCTTTCATGATGCGATAGACCATGGCGATATAAAGTGGCATGACCGGGATCGCTGCGCTCGCCTGGGTGACAACCGATTTCAGCACGGCAACGTTGGCACCACCGCCACTCGCTTTTAATTTGCTGTCAATCGCCGTGGCAGCGCGGTCCAGGTCTTCCTTGGCTTTACCCAGTGCACCGTGCCAGTAAATCGGCCAAGTGATTTCAGTGCCGATATAACTAAACGCTACGCTGCGCGAGCCTTTTGCCAACACACCGGCTTGATCAAGCGCGTCCATCCACAGTTCCCAGTCTTCGCCGCCCATCACGGTAATAGTGTCGTCGATCTCTTGCTGGGTGGCAGGCTCTACTTCTGCTTCGATAATCGCGTCTTTATTGGTGTCGATAGCGGTGGCGCGGTAGGTTTCACCAATCGGCTTCAAGCTTGAGCGCTTCAGTTCGCCGCTATCCGGCAGCTTACGCACGGGCGATGCCAGCGAGTAAACCACGAGATCAATCTCGCCCATGTCTTGCTTGATCAACTCGATGGCTTTTTCCCGTGCTTCATGGGAGAACGCATCGCCGTTAATCGACTTGCTGTAGAGCCCTTCCTGCTTGGCAAACTTATCGAAAGCGGCACTGTTGTACCAGCCTGCGGTGCCTGGCTTTTTATCGGTGGCAGGTTTTTCGAAAAACACACCCAGGGTGTCGGCGCCATAGCCAAAGGCTGCGGTAATCCGCGCGGCCAGGCCATAGCCACTTGATGCACCAATCACCAGCACTTTCTTCGGGCCAGCCTGCTTATCCAAACCGCGGGCACGCGTTGCTTCAATCTGCTCGCGGACATTCTGCTCGCAGCCAATAGGGTGAGTGGTGGTACAAATAAAGCCGCGCACTTTGGGTTTAATAATCACATCGAACCTCATAATCGGATTGATTTAGCGTTTGACATCATAACTAGCGACATCGTTTTGCCATAGCAACGTCATGACTCAGTGGGGCTATTCTAGCTGTCTCCGTGCGCCCTGTCCGCTCCTGCGCTATTGTCCCCATTGAGAAACAGCCGCTTTCGCGTCACGATAGCCGCTTAAGCACCCACTTCCCAATGAGGCGACCATGAATGCGCAGCAGCTAGTAGATGAACGCGGCGATCTTTGGCTAGCGTTAGCACCGCTGTGGCTAGACCGTGAGCCCAGCGAGCGCGATTACGCGCGGATGGTTGAGGTCGTGCAGCGCTACGATATGACGCTTAAGGAGCTTGAGTGGATGTTCCGGCTGGAAATGGCGCCGGTGATGTCTCGCCACCAGCTCTCAATTGCCAGCGAGTGGCGGCAATTTGACGACTATAAGCTGATGAAGCAGTTGGTCAATCACAACATGCGCCTGACGGGCTGGCGACGCAAAAGCTGGGCGCTTTTTTCTGGCTTAACGACCCTGATGGTTCGCCATCGCTGGAACGCGCTCATGAGCCGTGTGGCCGTGGCGCGGGGGGAGCAGGTCTAAGGATAAGGCTGATCCAAGGCTTTTTCCAAGGCCAGACGCAGTGGAGCACCGTGGTCGCGAGGACCAAAGCGGGCGATTACCTTGCCATCACGGCCGACCAGAAACTTGGTAAAGTTCCACTTGATCAATTGGGTGCCCAGCACACCGGGAGCCTCACGCTTGAGCAGTACAAACAGAGGATGCGCATCGCTGCCATTGACGTTGACCTTTTCCAATAGCGGAAAACTCACCCCAAACCTCTGCTCGCCGAATTGGCAGAAGGCTTGGGCACTTTCCGGTGTCTGACGGCCAAACTGGTTGCACGGGAAACCGAGTACGGTGAAACCACGGTCCCGGTAGCGTTGAAAGAGGGTCTCAAACTCGCTTAATTGCGGGGTAAAACCACACTGGCTGGCCACGTTAACCACCAGCAGCACCTGGCCGCGCAGCGCACGTAAGTTAAACGGCAGCCCTTGGTGGGTATAGCACTCTTGATCGTAAATTTGCATTACTCAGCCCCACAAAACCCTAACGGCATAGCTATCACCATGCCACGGCTGTGCTTTTCACACCAGTGGCCCAGCGACCACTCTCAGTGCCAGCGCAATCAGCAACACCCCGGTGATGCGGTTGATCCAATGAGCACGCTGTTGCAGCCAGGGCAAAATCCTTGAGTGGGAAAGCACCACGGCTACTAGCACGTACCACCCCCCGTCAATAATCATTGCCGTTAACACTATTATAGCTTTCGCTAGCGCGCTCATTTCCGGCGTTACAAACTGACTCAGCAGTGCAACAAAAAACAGAATCAGCTTTGGGTTGCCTAAAGCGACCAGTACGCCCTCTTTGGCTGCCTGCCCCCGGCTAGCAGTAATGGCACTTGGCTGAAAAGCGCCCGTTCGACCAGCACGTAACGCTTTAACCCCTAGCCATGCCAGATAGGCGGCGCCGCACCAGGTAATTAATTGGAACAGCAGCGGAAAACCTGCGATTAATGCACCGAGCCCCCAAACGGTGAGCAGCGCATAGAAACCCACGCCCAAGGTATGGAAAATTGCGGCGGTCACACCAGCAAAGCGGCCCCCCCCCAGCGTATGACGCAGAACGAGCGCTAAGCTTGGCCCTGGCGACATAGCGCCCATGGCACAGATGGCGGCAAGCGAAAGCCACAGTGTCAACGGCATACCAGTTTCTCCATAGGGGTCGGGATCATAATGTGTAGCGTTAGTGGCCAGTATACGCGAAGCCAAGCAACACTTCGGCCAGCGTCTTAAATAACGCTGTTAGCATGGTACGCTGTTGGGTAAAATTTACCTTTTCGCTCTTTTTCACTCTTTTGAAAACATCGGCCCCGCTGCTCAATGCGCGGGGCATATAGAAAACTTAGGTTTAGAAAACAAAGGACGGCAACATGGGTAGGGCTTTTCAGAACCGTAAGGAATCCATGGCCAAAACGGCCGATGCAAAGACCAAGGTCTATAGCAAATATGGACGCGAAATTTACGTTTGCGCTAAAGCTGGTGGCACCGACCCTAACGGTAACTTAGCACTGCGCGGTTTAATGGAGCGGGCTAAGAAAGACCAAGTGCCTTCTCACGTCATTGATAAAGCACTCGACAAAGCCAGTGGTGCCGGTGGTGAAGATTTCTCTACCGCTCGCTACGAAGGCTTCGGCCCCGGCAATGTGATGGTGATTGTTGACTGTCTTACCGACAATCCCAACCGCACCTTTGGCGATGTGCGCGGCTGCTTTACCAAAACCAAGAGCAAAATTGGTACGCCCGGTAGCGTTAGCCATATGTTCGACCACTGCGCTATCTTCTCCTTCACTGGAAGCGATGAAGACGGCGTGCTGGAAGCATTGATGGAAGCCGACGTCGATGTTACCGACATTGAGCAGGAAGGCGAACGCATCACAGTCTTCGCCCCGCATACCGATTACGCCAAAGCCAAACAGGCGCTGCTGGATGCATTCGGTGACATTGACTTTGAGGTTGACGAGATTCAGTTTCTACCGCAAACCACCACGCCGGTTGAAGGCGATGATGTGGCAATGTTTGAAAAATTCCTCGGCATGCTCAACGAATTGGACGACGTACAAAACGTCTACCACAGCGGTGAACTCCCCGAAGAGAGTGATAGTTAATCATTACCTCTTGAGGAAGCCGATCCCACCGCGCTACGGGTATCCAGAGCCGCATCTGGTGGCAACATCGCGGACTGGATGCCCGCGGCACTCAGCACTGCTTTGCCGCGTAAGGTGAGATCGGTAATAAACAGAAACTGCTGGCGGGGATCCACGGGATAGGCGCGTATGCGGTAGTGGGTTCCCCAGGGTTTCTCTTCGGCCACCACAATGATCGGTTGGTCAAATTTAAGGTAGGCGCTGGTCAGCGCTACATCGCGCAGTGCTTTGCGCACCCAGCCAGCTTCGTGCTCGGGGTGAAGATAAAAGCTCGCCACGCACTGCAGGCTTGTACCGCCGTTGTTGGCATTATAAACAGCGTGATCCCAGAGTTTTAAATGCGGCACATAGACTAAATCATCGTCAGGGGTTTGGATGTCTACGGTGCGTAAGCCAACGTGTTTTACCTCGCCGTAGGTATCTTCGATTTGAACCCAGTCACCGGGCCGATAAGGCAGTTCTATCGCTGAAACAACGCCTGCTATCAGGCTGCTAACGTAATCTTTCATGGCAAAGCCAATGGCTAAGCCTAGTGCCCCCATCAGGGTTACCATGTTGCGTAGCGATGGCTCGATAATAATCGGTACGATGATGGCGAGTGCAGTAATCAAAATTAGCAAGCGCGTCATCGGCACCAAGGCAAAAATACGAAAACGTACTTGACCGTGCATGCGGCTGGCTAGCCAATTTAACCCACGCTGGCTGACGATGATCAGCACAATGGTACCTAACAGCACTACCCCTAGGGTAATCAGCGCTTGGCTATCAACATCGTTGAATAGTCGTGCGTACTTCTTTTGTTCTTCCATGGTGCCCTCCGCGGGCCTGTCACTTTAGAAGGGCTGCTTACAGGGGATCGACCAAATAATTACGCGATTCCAGCAGTTGGCGAACACTTGCATAGCTTAACGGTGTAATTTGCCACCGCCCTTCGCAGCTTGAAACAATCCCTTTGCGCTGCAAAGCTAATCGGGCATTGAGTGCTTCATGGTGTGAAAATGGCAACACCTGTCCCAGCGAGTGATCATCCAGCCCGCCGTGGATCAATAGCGCATGCAGTACCAGCGTGGCAACATCACCGGTATCAGTGGAAAGCTCCGCCTCGGCGAGTGCATCTACTAGCCAAAGCGCCTCTACATCATCTGATTTTGGCTCACGCAACCGCTCTCGCCAGTAGTGCCAAGCAAGGCCTATATGACCGCGGCAGTGGGCCGCTAAACGCTGTAGCTCTTTATTAGAATTTGCGGGTTTATCGCTTTGATTGGATGATGAGTCAGGCAATACCTGGTTACCAGTTCGCGTGCTGTAAACAGGCAAAGGCTGTCCCGAATGTGTCGCGATGTCTGCAAAATATCGCGACAGCTGCTCGCCTTCCATCGATTGAAGTGTAAACACCGGTGCTCCATCAATACCGATCACCCGTTGAAGGAAGGCATAGGTCCAGCTGTCACAGCCAATCACCCCCCTGCCTAACCGACCACTTAACGCGCGCTCAAGAAACTCTCGAATGCCCTGAACGCCCTGGGTATGACGTAAAAAGTAGCGCTCCAGAGCTGGAACGGCCCATTCTCGTTGATTGATACAACGCTCTACCCACTGAGTGCTCCCCTCGGCGAGTTCGCTAAGTGTGGGCGGCGCTAAGCAGGCGATATGATGCTTTTCAGCCCAACGGGTTACCACCGAGTCGTGACCGCTGTAGGGCGTCGTAATAAAGAACGTTATCGGCGCTTCCTGGCCTTCGAGCTGTTGCCCTAACGCCTTCGCCGCAGGAGCCCAATCAATGGGCGGCACTAAATGCGCCAGCTTAACCTTAGGTAGCGCGCGCAACTCACTTTCATCTTTCACCTGCTGCTCAGCGCTATTCTTACCCCCCAGCCACGTCGAGACCGAGCGTAGCGAGCGTCGCCACTGGCTTGCCTGGGTCTGTTCGGGGGTACGAAATTGATCAAGCTCGACGACTACCCACAATGGTGTCTCGACTGTTGATGATGGCTCCCCCATGACATTGCCCCTATGGCTAGCGATAAGCGCTCACTTTAGCACGGCGCATCCAGCTTCTAACCTCACAGACGAACTAATGGTCTAAAATAAAGTCTTTATAGACAGTAAGTAGGGCACATAAAGGACTATTGTATTTTTAAGGAGAGAGCGATGAGTGTTGTTCATGTTAGCGAAGAAGAGCTGCACGACAAGCTTGAGAAGTGTATAGCCGGTGAGCGTTTACTGATTGAGCATGAAGGCAATCGATTTAGTGCCAGAATCCAGCACGTCGGTTTAGAAGGTGTGAAGGTAATACCTGAATCAGAGATGAAAAACAGCCACAAAACGCCTGGGGATGTGGAGGGTGTTACGGTGCCCTACGATGAGATCCTGGAGCTTGAAGTAAAAGGTGTGGTCTATAGTCGCCTACCCGAGTAGTCCCTTGCACGCCCTGAAACCTGCCATCAGGACACGGCGTGCAAGCTGACTTTTATCGATTGCTAAAAACCTAGGTTGTTAAGGTCTTAAAATGTCAGGCAGATCTTACCAAAGTGCTGACCTGACTCCTGGTGGCGGAAAGCGTTAGCAATTTCAGCCAGCGGGAATTCGCGATCAATCACCGGATGCATATCGAACGTTTCGAGAGCACGAATCATCTCGATCTGCTGACGACGACTGCCGACAATTAAGCCTTTCAAACTCGCCTGTTTGGCCATTAATTTGGCCGTAGGCACCTCACCCTCACGTCCCGTGAGCACGCCTATCAGGGCGATATGACCACCAATTTTCACAGCTTCAATGGACTGCGGTAGTGTGCCCGGGCCGCCGACTTCAACAACATGATCAACGCCGTCGCCGTTGGTAAGCTCTTTAACTCGCTTACCCCAATCGGGTGTCTCTTTGTAGTTGATGGTGTGTTCAGCGCCCATCTCGCGCAGTCGTGCCAGCTTTTCGTTAGACGATGACGTCGCAATCACGTTGGCGCCCATCAGACGAGCAAACTGCAGGGCAAAAATGGACACCCCGCCGGTGCCCAGCACCAGTACAGTATCACCCGCTTTAATGCCGCCATCGACGACCAAGGCCCGCCAAGCGGTCAAGCCTGCAGTGGTTAGCGTGGCCGATTCCGCATGGCTGTAACCCTTCGGCTGATGGGTAAACCACTCAACGGGGCGCACAACCTGCTCACGGGCATAGCCGTCTTCGCCGTCGCCAGGCGTAGTGCGAAAATCTCCCACTCTGGCTGGGCCTTCCAACCAAGTCGGGAAGAAGGTCGACACCACGTGATCGCCCACTGCGAACTCGCTTACGCCATCACCGACCGCTTCCACCACACCGGCGCCATCAGACATGGGAATGCGCTGGTCTTCCGTTGGAATCATCCCCGCGACCACGGCGTAGTCATGAAAATTCAGCGAGCTGGCGTGTAGACGGACCTTGATTTCACCCGCCCCCGGCTCACCGGGGGCCTCCGCTTGCTGCACCTTGAGGTTGTCTAGCCCGCCGGGCTGCTGCAATGTAATCATTTGCATCGTGTACCTCCTTCGAAGCAGTAGCTGCTACCGCATTATGTGTAAGACACGTTAGCAGACGAAGCATCTTCTGACACGTCCAAGCCCAAGAAACCACCGGACTGACGCTGCCAGAGGCTGGCATAAATACCGTCTTTCATCAGCAGCTCCTGGTGCGTACCGGTTTCGACGATACGGCCTTCATCCACCACTATCAGCCGGTCGAGCATGGCAATCGTGGAAAGTCGATGGGCAATGGCAATCACCGTTTTGCCTTCCATCAGCGTATCCAACTGCTCCTGGATGGCGGCCTCCACTTCAGAATCCAGCGCCGAGGTAGCCTCATCCAACACCAGGATTGGCGCATTTTTGAGCAATACCCGGGCAATCGCGATGCGTTGACGCTGGCCGCCTGAAAGCTTAACGCCTCGCTCACCCACATGGGCGTCTAACCCTCTACGCCCCTTCGGGTCGACCAGCTCATTGATAAAGGTGTCCGCATGAGCGCGGCACACTGCGCTCCAAACATCTTCGTCACTGGCATGGGGGCTGCCGTAACGAATGTTGTCACGCAACGAACGGTGCAGCAGCGACGTGTCCTGGGTGACCATACCAATCTGGTGGCGTAATGAGGTTTGTGTCACTTCAGCGATATTCTGATCATCAATCAGAATACGCCCCCCCTGCACATCGTAGAAACGCAGCAGCAGGTTAGCGAGGGTGGATTTACCCGCCCCAGAGCGTCCAATCAAGCCGATTTTCTCACCGGGAGCGATAGTGAGGTTCAAACCATCAAACACGGTTTTGCTTTCGCCTTTAGCCTGCTCGTAACCAAAGCGCATGGCGTCGAAACGAATCTCCCCTTTCGGTACATTCAGGGGCAATGCACCTGGGATATCACGCACCGTCGGCTCCTGGGCGATGGTGTTCATGCCATCTTGCACGGTACCGATATTTTCAAACAGTCCTGCTACTTCCCACAAAATCCAGTCGGACATGAAGCGAATACGCATGACCAGCGCAATGGCGATCGCCAGCACGCCCAGCGAAATAGCTTCCATATACCAAGCGCTGATGGCCATAGCGGCCGTGCCCACCAGTAACGCGGTATTTAACAGCGTGAGACCTACGCTCATGATCGTCACCAACCGCATCTGGCGGTGAACGGTGACCATAAAACCCTCCATGGCATCTTTGGCGTAACTTTGTTCACGCTCGGTGTCGGCAAATAGCTTGATGGTTTGAATATTGCTGTAGCTATCCACCACACGTCCGGTCATCTGCGCTCGGGCATCCGCCTGAGCCATGGAGACGTCGCGCAGGCGCGGCACGAAGAAGCGCATAATCCCCAAATAACCCACCAACCATAGCCCCAGCGGAATAAGCAGCAAGAGATCCGCCCGACCTAACAAAAAGGCCGCACCGGTAAAGTAGACAATGGCGTAAACCAGCAGCCCCATCACTTTCGTCACGGTTTCGCGGATCGCCAGTGCCGTCTGCATTACCTTTTGCGAGACCCGGCCAGCAAATTCGTCCTGATAAAACGCCAAACTCTGGCTCAGCATATGCCGATGCGATAACCAGCGGCCGATCATCGGGTAGTTACCGAATATACTTTGATGGGTGACCAATGACTGCAACAGCACTAACAGCGGCAAGCCGATCAGCATTGCTAACCCGAGCCCTGAAAGCCATAGCCCGTTTTCAGCCCAAAAGCCGGCACGCTCAACGTTGCCTAACCAATCCACTAACTGGCCCATGTAGCTGAAGAAAACCACTTCAGCCGCCGACACCAGCGCCGTGAATAGGGTCATTAACAGCAGCAGCGGCAGCATCGGACGGGAAAAGTGCACGATAAACGGAATTAACCCTTTAGGTGGTGTTTGCACCTCGCCTTCGGGGTAGGGGTTAACCCGCGTTTCGAAGTAACGAAATAGCGGCTGTAAAACACGCGATAGCATGATGTTTCCTTACGTCACTGGCGTTGGTATTGACGGTCTTTGGGTTATTTATGATTTAACGTTGAATTGTTCGAGTATCAAGAAGTGGAGCGGCGCATCAACCAGCGTGCCCAGAACGGGGCAATGATCATCAGGGTGACCATCCTCAGTAAGTGGTGGAAGGCAACAAATACCGGATCGATATTTAACGCTACCGCTAAGATCGCCATTTCACCAATGCCGCCGGGTGCCAGCGCCAGTAGCGCCACATCGCGCCCGACGCCCAACAGCTGATGGATTAGCTCGGCAAACAGTGCCAACACTATCAGCGCTAACAACGTGGCAACGCCTGACTGCCATAAATAGCGGCCAAAAAGCCTGCGTGTCATACCTTGAAAGCGCGATCCAATGGCACTGCCCAAGACCCATAGCATCACGTTCATTCCCCACCCAGGCAGAGTGAGACTGGCAATATCAAAGCCAGATAATAGAGCAGCCATCAGCAGTGGAGCCAGCAGTGCAGAGCTGGGAATGCGAAGCCATCGGCCGAGCGGCAACAGGAGCGGGATCAGCAGTAGCATCCAACCATGCTCCAAGCCACTGTGCGCAGGTCCAATACCCTCGCCCCCGCCTTCATAGGCCCAAAATAGGGACGGCAAAAAAAGAATGACTAAAATGATGCGTAGCGACTGGGCGACGGCAATGCGCTGTGGATCCCCGCCACACTTTTCACCCAGCAGGATCATCGCTGTCATGGCGCCAGGAGAAGCGCCAAACCAGGCACTGACCGGGTCAAAACCGCAGCGGCGATACCAGGCAGCGGCAACGGCGGTGGACGCTGCCACCCCCAGCAGTAATAGCGCAGCGGAAACCGGCCAATCCAACACGCGGTGTGCCAACTGCGGGGTCACCTGGCTACCCAAGACCATGCCCATCACCGCTAGAAATACGTTACGCAGTGGTTCTGGTACGGCGACCTTCACGCCTTGTGAAGAAGCCAGCAGGTTGGCAATCAAGGGGCCCAGCATCCAGGCGAGGGGTAAACCGGTCAGTTGAAACAGCGTGCCGCCGACGGCGCCAAAGGCTAACGATGTTAATAACGCTTTTGCACTCCCTGCCGACACCTCCTTTAAGCCGCCCTTCACACGTACTCCTCACCTTAGCCATGTTTTCACGGGCAGTCCTGTAAAGAGCAGAGCGGCCAACAACCGTTAACAAGCTAAGGATATCGATTTACGTCAGCTATGGCTATTGGACGGGGCTGTTCTTCAAGGACTATTGTTCAGGAGCTATCAACAGCGTTGGTTCAGTAAGGCTGTGGGATCTCGCCGTCATCATCATCATCGCGCATACGCGCCTGGCGTTCCGCCTCTTCCTCTTTGGCATCGTCAATCACTTCCATCAATTCATCGACGTTAGCAATATGGGTGTCGGCATCGAAGTGGCCAGTAAGCTTGCTATCCGGATGTAGTTCGCCAGTTTCATACAGCGCCCACATCTCTCTGCCATATTCGGTGTTCAGAAGCGCTGGCGCATACTTACCGAAATAGTCGCGCATGTTATCCACATCGCGATAGAGCATTGCTGCGGCGCTGTTATTGCCTGCGGCGTCGACGGCTTGGGGTAGATCGATAATTACCGGGCCAGAAGCATCGACCAGCACGTTAAATTCCGACAGATCGCCGTGAATCAAACCCGCGCACAGCATTTTAACCACATCTTGAATGACTTTGGCGTAGTAGTTAACGGCTTGCTCTGGCGCGAGCGTCACTTCATCCAAGCGCGGTGCCACATTCCCTTCGGCATCGCTGATCATCTCCATCAGCAACACACCGTCGACAAAACCGTGTGGTTCGGGCACTCGTACCCCCGCAGAGGCAAGACGATAAAGCGCATCGACTTCGGCATTGAGCCATGCCTGCTCCTGCTCTTTCTGGCCGTAGCGGGTTTTCTTGGCCATCGCCCGTGAACGGCGGCTGTTACGCTCTTTGCGCCCTTCCTGGTACTGAACGGCCTGTTTAAAGCTGCGTTGTTTAGCCTCTTTAAACACCTTGGCACAGCGTACTTCTTCACCGCAGCGCACCACGTAGACCTGCGCTTCTTTGCCACTCATTAACTGAACCAACACCTCGTCGATCATGCCATCATCGACCAGGGGCTGTAATCGCTTAGGGATTTTCATGGTTAGCTGCGTCGGCTCCTCTTTGGTACGCTTTCAATAACGGATACGGCGAACACGAAAAGCCCGCCCTTTTAATTTATCACGCTCGAGTTTGGCCTGAGCCTGCTGAATCACGTCGCGCTCAACGGCCACATAGGCACTGCGCGCAAGCACTTTAATTTTACCCACTTGCTCGCCGCGCAAGCCACCTTCGCTGGTCAGCGCGCCAAGAATATCGCCGGGGCGCAGTTTATCTTTTTTGCCACCGGCTAATTGCAGCGTTGCCATTAGCGGCTCAAACGGCACGGAATGCTGGGGCTTAGGCAAACTTTCAGTAGCAATAGGCTGTTCCAGCAAACCCTCTAGCCGCTCTAAGCGGTAACTCTCTTTAGGGGTTACTAGCGTACATGCAATACCGCTGGCACCAGCGCGACCCGTGCGCCCTACCCGGTGCACATGGACATCAAGCTCGCGGGCAATCTGGTAATTGAACACAGCGTCCAGCTGGGCGATGTCCAAACCACGGGCGGCAACGTCCGTGGCCACCAGAATAGAGGCACTTTGGTTAGCAAACAGAATGAGTATCCGGTCACGGTCTTTCTGCTCTAAGTCGCCATTCAGCGCCACGGCGCTAAACCCGGCATCAGTCAGCTGTTCAGCCACTGCTTGGGTTTCACGTTTGGTGTTGCAGAACACCACACTGGTGGCAGGCCGATAGGTCAGCAGTAGCTGCCGCAGGGCATCAAACCGCGCGTCTTCATTAGCGACGCTATAAAAGTGCTGCTGAATCGTGCTGGCGTCATGCACTTCGGCGATTTTCACTATCACCGGTTCACGCATCACGCCGCGGGTCATCACCGTTAGGCCGCCCGATGACTGCTCATCGGGGAAGGTCGCGCTGAACAGCAGCGTTTGGCGGTCAGTTGGGGTGTCGGCAATGATGTCATCAATTGTGGCCTGGAACCCCATATCCAGCATGCGGTCGGCTTCATCCAACACCAGTATCGAGAGCGAATCGAGGGTCAGCGACCCTTTGCGTAAATGCTCGTCAATACGCCCTGGCGTGCCTACGACAATATGCGCGCCATGCTCCAAAGAGCCGAGCTGGGGCCCAAACGGCGCACCACCGCAAAGAGTCAGTATCTTCACATTCGCCATACCACGAGCCAAACGGCGCAGCTCTTCCGCCACCTGGTCAGCAAGTTCCCGGGTGGGGCAAAGCACCAAGCCTTGTACCGCAAAGCTCTCTACCTTCAGCTTCGTCAGCAGCGCTAACCCAAAGGCTGCCGTTTTGCCTGAGCCGGTTTTCGCCTGCGCCAGCACATCGCGCCCAGCAAGCATAGGTGGCAGGCTTTCGGCCTGCACTGGCGACATTTCATGGTAGCCAAGGGACGCAAGGTTGCTCAGCAAAGCTTGCGGCAACGCTAACGAGGAGAAAGAGGAGTCAGACACGATATTACCTTGCTTGGGCCACAGGTGAGTGACCATCAGAAACACAGCGTGCGCCCCCTGGAGGGCAAGTGACGCACAAACGTAACCGCACCATACCAGAAAGTGCTTCGGCCTGCGCCGCCATCACGTTGCCAGAGGCACAAAAGTAGCCTGACTCAGGGTGGCTAGGTCTTTAGGCGAGAGTTCAATCTCTAGCCCGCGTCGCCCGGCACTGACATAAATATTGGCAAAGGTTTCTGCGGAGCTATCGATAAAGGTAGCAAGACGCCGTTTTTGGCCCAGCGGACTAACGCCGCCCAGCACGTAACCGGTGGTACGCTCTACTTCCGATGGATCTGCCATTGCGGCTTTCTTGGCCCCGGCCGCTTTGGCAATTTGCTTTAAACCTAACTGGCGATTCACCGGCACAATACCTACCGCCAATTGTTTACCATCTAGCTTCACGACTAACGTTTTAAATACCTGCTCAACCGATACGCCCAGCTTCTCTGCCGCCTCCAACCCGTAGGAGTTTGCGGTGGCATCGTGTTCATACTCATGAAGCTTAAAGGCAAATCCTGCGTGTTTCGCGCTATGAATAGCCGGTGTCATGTCGCTCTCTTCGTTAACGGCGTTGATGCTAAGGATTTTACTGTGGAGGCGCATTTCGCCCTTTAGGTTAATAGCGCGACAGGTAAAAGAAAGTCAACTGATTGGGACAGATGGAAGGTTTGACTGATGCTTATGGAAAGCTGCGCTTCAGCTACTATGCTCAATAATACAGTGCTAAATAATGAAGTGGGTAAGAAGGAAGCTAACTGAAAGGAGTCCAGCAATGCCAGCAACCTCTAAGGCGCAGCAAAAAGCGGCGGGCGCGGCGCTTTCCGCTAAGCGCGGCGAAACCAAGCCGAGTGAACTTTATGGTTCGTCTAAAGAGATGTATGACTCGATGAGCGAGGAGGAACTAGAAGAGTTCGCAAGCACAAAGCGCAAAGGCAAGCCGGAAAAGAAACAGG
Organism: Vreelandella sp. ssv; assembly: GCF_059448525.1. Classification (NCBI taxonomy): domain Bacteria; kingdom Pseudomonadati; phylum Pseudomonadota; class Gammaproteobacteria; order Oceanospirillales; family Halomonadaceae; genus Vreelandella; species Vreelandella sp. ssv. Next base: position 2,994,253 of record NZ_CM182545.1, read on the forward strand.
ACTAACTCTTACCTTTGCCTACAAAACCGCCAGCTTATCGAAGCTGGCGGTTGTGGTTTTACTAACGATTACTGCTTGCAAGGCACCACTTTACGCAGGGTGTCTTTCGCCCATAGCGTTTGATCATCGGGTGTACGGCCATGCTCATTCCAACGTTCTGTAGTTTCCAGGCAGAACGAACCGGCGCTTTCGACCGTCGCATCCCGATTGGCTGGTCGTTCACCGCCAATCCGCATGACATCAGGATTGCTACTGGTATAGCTTGGGGCAATGGTAGAACTTGCACAGCCAGCGACCATAGCGGTCAGTAGCAGTACGGGTAAACAGCGGCGCAATGGCATGTTTTTACAACCCTCAACGTATCAATATTAGGCCGACACCTATTGTCGGTAGCGCTAAATAGCATTGCTTTAAACAGAACGTCAATATTTTTCGCATACATTAACCAGCAACCAGCGTCAGGCTGGTCACCGGACGCAGATTTAACCGCTTACAACGCTGCTCTACGCTATCGACAATTTCCTGGGCATCATTGAACTGTTGCTTATCAAGCTGGATATCCACCATCAGAAAACTGCCCACCTGGGCCAGACGCACATCGTCGGCGGATACATCAAAATCGGCGACATCCTTGACCACATTCTGGCGTACGCTGCTGCATGAGCCTCCAAACATAAGCTCACGTAACGCCCCTTTCACCATCCTAATCGGCATGGGCAAGAAGTAGCCTGCAATGATCAGCACCATCACCGGGTCGGCAAATCGCGCATAGCTGGCCCAGGGGGACTGGGTTAACACCCAAGTAAGCCCAAACCCAAGCATGACAGCGGCACTCAGCCAGGTATCCATCTGCCACTGGCGTAGCTCGGCGGCTAACAGCGATGAGCGCGCTACTCGAGCGTAGCGTGCCAGCCACCACCAGGTTAATAAACAGCCGGTTACGTTGACCACGCCAAACATCAGCGCCAAATCCAGCGTCACCAGGCGGCCACCATTAAGCAGGCTCCACAGGGCGGACACCAGCGACACCACACACACCATAGCGATCACTACGCCTTTGAGCAGCACCGCAAGCGGCTCCACTGTCAGCCGCCCAAAGGGGTAGTGATCATCCGCCGGTTTACGCGCCTGCTTGAGGGCATACAGCGACAACGATGCCAACACTAAGCTTAATAGCGAATAGCCACTATCAAACAGAATAGTGATCGAACCGCTGGTAAGCCCTAACGCAAGCCCGGTAAACGCGAACAGGCTGGCTGAAATGGCTGAAAATTTTAGCGCACGGCGCTCGGCAACAAAGGGGGTCACGCGGATAACTCCATAGCATTAGTCTAATTGTGCGCCATAATAGAAGGGAGTGATGATAATCACGAATCGCTCAGCGCCAAGTTAAGTGGCGCTCAATGAATCCAGCGGAACAATTATGCGTGCGGAACAGGTTCAGGCCTTTATTGATGTTACCGAACATGGCTCATTTGCCGCCGCGGCGCGGCATACCGGCCTCAAGCGGAGCACGTTAAGTGCAGCAGTGAATGCGTTAGAGGACAGTCTGGGCGTGGCGTTATTTGAGCGCTCTGGGAATAGTCTAACGCTCACCGCCGTAGGCGATAGCGTACTGCCCGATTGCTACCGGTTACTCACCAGCGCCAGCCGGATCAAAAAGCACTGCCACCAACATTTGCAGGGCGTCGAAAGCCAACTCTGCATTGCCCGCGATGACGCTTTGCCTGAAGTGTTTTGGCGCCAGGTGATGCATGACCTAAAACAGCAGTTTCCGCTCACCGCGATTTCGGTTTATTTGGTACCTCCCCAAGAACATACCCAGTTTGTGCAGCGTCAAACGGTGGATATTGCCTTCGGCCTGTATACCGCTGAAGGCATCGACGCCAACGCTGCCAACCTTGCTCCGGTCAGCATGCGTTTAGTGGCAGCGCCTAAACACCCGCTGAGTCGCCTGCCTAGCGTAAACCGCGATGACTTAGCCCAGTACACCCAAGTGTGTTTGACCCACGTGCAGGATGACAAGCTGATCAGCGAAGCACTGTTTTCAGGCAATTATCTTGGGCTAACGATGTTTGAGGTGATTCGCGACGCCGTTATCAACGCAACCGGCTGGGCGCTACTGCCTCACCCGCTGGTTAAAGGTGCCCTGGAGGCGGGCACACTGTGCACGCTCAACCACGACCTTGCGTTAGAGAGTCACTACTACCGCTACGTTGAGAGCGATAACCGCGGCGTGGTTGCCACCGCCTTATTAACCAAGGTGGCACACTTCTTAGCCTCCCAGAACTGATGCACAGAACGGGCTGACACATCGTTGAAATCTTTTTTGTGGCGAAAAACACCAAAGCCTTCCACGCTATTAAAAAGTGCTAAATAAGGAGACGCCAGGACACGCCACGTGAGGGACACAGGCAAGTGTCATCTGGGCGTAATACGCACCTGCCAGTGTCGAAGTTGCCGTCAACCAAGGAGTGATTCCAACGATGGTACGACTCGATAAGAAAGCCACTCGGCTGTATGTGTTGGACACCAATGTCCTCATTCATGACCCCGCCGCGCTTTATCACTTTGATGAGCACGATGTTGTTATCCCCATGACTGTGCTGGAGGAGCTTGATAAGCACAAAAACGGTGTTCGTGAAATCGCTCGCACGGCTCGCCAAATCAGCCGTACGCTCTCTGACCTTACTAGCCAAGTCACCTTTGATGAGATCCAACGCGGCATTCCGATTCCCCGTATCAGTGGCGAAACAGGACGCCTGCACTTCTTATGCTATAACGACTTAAAACTTTTTGACGCTCTCGACGATAGCCCTGACAACCGCATACTGGCGGAGACCTGCCGCCTGCGTGAAGAACGCCCCGACGCCTCAGTTATCCTAATCACCAAGGATATCAACCTGCGGGTTAAAGCTGCCGCATTGAAAGTGCCTGTTGAAGATTACCTTAACGACCGTGCTTTCTCCGACAGCGACGCCATGATCGAAGGCGCACAGGTTTACGCCTCAGCAGGCCATGATGGTGCGTCACTCTGGGAAACCTTGAATGTTGATGTGACCGTTGAACGCGTTGGCCACCACACGTTCTATCAACTCACTGGCAATATGCCCCGCCAATGGCACGTGGGCATGCTGGTCTCGGATAGCGAAAACGGCGCCGAGTTTGAGGCGATCATTCGTGAACTGGGGCCTTCATCGGCTCGTCTGCAACTACTGACTAACTACCGCCACCATGCAGGTGTCTGGGGCGTACACGCTCATGACAGCCGGCAGAATTTCACCTTAAACCTTCTGATGGACCCCGATATTGATCTAGTAACCATTGCGGGTAATGCCGGTACGGGTAAAACCTTTATGACCCTGGCCGCCGCCTTTCAGCAGACGCTGGATGCCAAGCTGTTTGAACGCATTGTGTTTACCCGCGCGCCGATCCCCATGGGCGAAGACATTGGCTTTCTACCCGGTACGGAGGAGGAGAAGATGTCGCCGTGGATGGGGGCCTTCCACGACAATATGGACAACCTATTACGCAATGAGGAGGGGGAATCAAGCTGGGACAATGGTGCCACGCGGCAACTAATTGGCTCGCGGGTTCAAATACGTTCACCGAGCTTTATGCGCGGCCGCACCTTAAACGACACTTTCTTAATCATCGATGAGGCGCAAAACTTCACTCCCAAACAGCTCAAGTCACTGGTCACCCGGGCGGGGCGGAATACTAAAATTGTCTGTTTGGGCAACGTTGGGCAAATCGATACGCCGTATCTCACGGCTAACACCTGCGGTATGGCGGCGGTGGTGGAGCGCTTCCGTGACTGGCCCCACGCAGGACACATCACACTGAAAAGCGTTGAACGCTCACGCTTGGCACTGGCAGCGGAGGAGTTGTTATAAAGTAGGTGAATTGAAGATCGTTCCCCCTCCTACCTCAGGGGTAGGAGGGTTTTGACCCTGTCCCGCTGCTGAGCGACTAACTCTCTGAATCATCGCCCGACCCCACCCCCGTCCGGGGGGCTCCAATCGTATCCGCGGCAAACGCTTCACGCTCGCCTATCGGGCGCGCCTCCCCAATTGTGGTGTCATTAAAGGTTTGGCGCTCCATTTCACAATTAACTTCTGCCCCAAACAGCACCACAAAAGCAGACAACCAAAACCAGATCATGAGTGCCACGACGGCACCTAACGATCCATAAAGCTCGCTGAAGGTGGAGAAATAACGCACATAAAGCGAAAGACCACCGGAACCCAATAGCCACATCACCGTTGCCAGCAGCGTGCCATAACTTAACCAGTTCCACTGCGCCGATCGCCGATAAGGCGCATAGCGATAAAGCAGCGCGATCAGCATGCTCATCATAAACAGCAACGCTGGCCAGCGCAGCCACTGTAGGATCTTATCCAACGGTGGATCAATCGCCAGGGAGTTAACCACCACCGGCACGATGGCAATAAACCCCAGCGAGATTAGCGTCATAATAATCAAGCCAAAGGTCAGGGATACCAATACCGTACCGCGGTGTAACAGACTGCGCTTCTCGGCTTCGCCATACACCACGTTAAGGCCGATCACCAAAACCGCCACCCCCTTCGAGGCAATAAACATTGCAATCAACAGCCCGGCGAGGGCACCCAAAAAGTTACCTGACTCCGCACTTTCAACCACCTGCTGAGCCTGTTGATCAATCAATTTAGCGGCATCGGGGGGCATAAAACGACTAATTTCATACAACTGCTGGCCTGCTTCATAAGGGTCAAACAGCAGACCCCAGAGTGAAATCACCGCGGCGATAGTGGGAAATAGCGCCAGCAACGCATAGAAAGCCACGCCTGCGGCCAACATGGTAATACGGTTGCGGCGAGCGGCTCGCACCACCCGCCAGGCAATATCGTGCCAGCCACGTTGCGGGATATCGCCGGGCACCTGGGCACGACGACCTCGCGCAAGCTTACCCACAGAGCGCTCCTAACAAACGCCCGCTTAAGTACGTTCCAGACAACCGTTTTTCCAACAGACGTATCATCGCTGGCCTTCCCACATCAGTAGCGCCGCAAGTAGTACGGCAAGCATCATCATTAAACCGCTAGTATGGTGACGCAACCAGGACTCCCCCGACAATAGCCGAGTTAAATGGCCCATCAACGTCTCTTCCGCTTTTTGAGCGGTTACCACACTTGCCGATTTCAGCCGACCGCAGCCGTGCCCAAAAGCTCGGATAGGGACCAACACCGCGCCAATGACAAAAGTATAGAACCACCATAGATCGCCCGCAGGAAGCGTTTTGCCCTTCAACGGACGCGTTAGTAACCACCCCACCACCGCGAACAGTACGCCTACCGGAAATGGCCAAATAATCCCCAGCCACTCTTTCAGTGGCGGCATCTCGATGCTGCCAGCAGGCAGGGGAAGCCAAAGCGGTGTCAACAGCGCGGCGATAATGGCCACTAACCAGGCGCCCCACTGCTCTGGGTTGCTGCCCCCTTTATGACGTTGCTGCCACTGGCGCCAGAGGGCAACGCTCACCAGCGCCGCGGTGCCCACAGCGGCCCAACTGAGCAGTTTGACCAGCGATTCATGGTGCATTTCATAGAGCGGACTTTTCACCCCCCACTTGCTGACCATGCCCGCGCCGATAGCGCCCGACAGCGATATGCCGGGCAGCGCTAGCAGTGCCCATACCAATGGCAGCGGCCAGCGCGGCAAATGCTCGCTGATACTGGTGCCCATAAACAGCGAGCCTTTAGCCAGCGCGTGATGGGCAGCAAACAGTACTAAACCTGGCCACAGCAGCGGCCATACGTCTGGCGCGATCAATCCCATCGCCACCACGGCGGTCATCATGCCCATCTGGCTGATACTGGAGTAAGCCAATACAGCTTTCGGATGGCGCTGAAAAACGCCATATAGCGCGGCGCCAAACGCTGCCGCCAAGCCCACGATCAACATTCCGTTGCCAAACTGGGCTAGCGGTGCTGACACCTGGTCACTACCTAATGGCAGTACACTAATCCAGCCTAGCAGCCCGGCCTTAATCATCGCCCCGCTCAGCACGGCACTGGCTGGCGCAGGCGCTACCGGGTGCGCCAACGGCAGCCATACATGCAAACCGATGACGCCTGCTTTTACGCCAAACCCCAAGCACAGCAAGGCGGCCATCCAGGCGCCATGCTCAGCGACAAGGATGCCTTCACGCACACCCTGTAGCAAAAGTGTGTCGGCCTCTCCTGCCGCCCATAAAAACCCACCTAATATGAGTCCTTCACCGACGACGGCTAATATCAAATACACCTTGGCGCCCAGCTTGGCCTCGTCTGAACCGCTATGCACCACCAAGGCGTAAGCGGCGAAGGTCATCAGCGCAAAGCCTGAATAGAAACTGGCGATATCCTGAGCAATGACCAACAGTACATTGCCCAGCAGGGTTAATGGCCACAGCACCGACAGCCGCAGCAAACGTCGCTGTGTGTCTTGATCCCCCGCCTTGGCCTTCTCTTGCTCCGCCGCAAAATAGCCTCTGGCATGAATGGCAGCGATGCTCCAAAGCAGCGCCGTAAACGCAAGCCACGGTCGGCTTAGCGAGTTAAGCTCCCATTCGCCGCCCAGCATCCAGACATCGATCGTCCAGTGCACCTCCCCGCCATAGGCCAACAATAGCGCTGGCCAAGCGGCGCTTAGCCACAACACTGAAAAATAGCCCTGCTGTGCAGCGGGGGGACGGTAAGCGTTCCATACCGCGACACCCGCAACGCCGAGCGGCCAGATCAGTGCCAGCGCCAGCAGCAATGTCATCATGGCAGATACTCCCCGGATGCCACGCGAGCGGCCCAATCCAAGGGGCTAAAGGGAAGTCCGGCAAATAACCCAGCGCCCAAGCTGGCCATGGCGGTAAACACCATGGGCCAAAGCAGCCAGCCATGGGTTTCTAAACGGCCTAAACGCTGCTCTTTGGGCCAACTGCCTTTGCCATGGGCTGGGCCCAGGCGAAACCACAAGCGATGTACAATCGGCAAAAAGTAGATGGCGTTGAGCGTGCTGCTCGCTACCAATACGGCGACGACCCAATACATCTCGGCCTGAATCGCTCCCATGCCGAGATACCACTTGGTAATAAACCCCGCCACGGGAGGAAGGCCAATCATGCCTAACGCGCCAATGGTAAACGCGATGCTGGTCAACGGCATGCGCTTACCGGCGCCATCCATTTCGTCAATGCGATGGATCCCCAGCTCTTCGGCGTAGTTACCGGCACAGAAGAACAGCGTGACCTTCATTAAACCCTGGTGCAGCAAGTGTGCGAGCGCACCGACAGTACCAAAAGGGCCAAACAGACCTATCCCAAGAATGATGTAGGAGACTTGGCTGACGGTGGAAAACGCCAGACGCGGTTTCAGCTCCTCCTGGGCAATCGCCCTTAACGAGCCATAAATAATCGTGATGGACGCTGCTACTGCCAATACGGTAATCACACCCAGCTCTACGCTCAGCTCAATACCGTATAGGTCATAAACAACCCGTAGAATACCGAAAGCCCCCGCCTTAACCACCGCCACCGCATGCAACAACGCACTTACTGGCGCCGGCGCCACCATCGCTCTCGGTAGCCAGCCATGCAGAGGCACCATAGCCGCCTTCACCGCAAACCCACCCACTAACAGAGCAAATATCAGCGTTAGCAGGCCACGATGATCGTTTAAATAGTCGCCCAATCCCTCTTCAGAAGAGAACGATTGGTCCCCTGTCAGGGTATACAGCAGCACCGCAGCCAGCAGCAGTACCACGCCCGCGCTTAGCGTGTAGCGCAAATAAACGCGTCCGGCATTGAGGGCTTGCTGCGTACCGTTGTGAACCACCAGCGGGTAGGTGGAGAGCGTTAACATTTCGTAGAAAACCAGAAAGGTAAACAGGTTATCGGCCAGTGCAATACCGATCGTGCTGGCGACGCAGAGGCTAAAGAAGCCAAAGAAACGCTTCCGATTAGCAGAACCTTCCAAGTAACCAATGGCGTAAATGGTAGTGCATAGCCACAGCAGCGATGACAGCCCGGCAAACATCACTCCTAGCGCATCGGTACGCAGAACAAAATCGAGGCCACCAATGACTTGAAAGCTAAAAATATCTTCATGCCCTGCGGCCACCCGTCTGACCATCAGGGTGACTAGAATAATCTTAAACACCGCTGCCACGAGGTTAATGGTCGTACGCAGCCGCCTAGCCTCTTCAGGCAGTGTGAAAATAGCCACGGCGACCAGTAACGAAGTAGCCAAAGCGGTTAACGGTAACCAGGCGGCGTTCATGGGCTTCCTCCATGCATCAATTCCAGCGGGAAATGCGCTAATAGCCCAAGCGCGAAAGCAGTTAATGCGAGAGTCAAAGCAATGAAGTCCATACCTGGCGCCAACGGCTGATAACGATGGCGGGGCGCCGTCTCATCAAAGGAGTAGCGAAACATGCGAAAAATATAGGCCGCGGTCAGCAGCGTACCGGTTAATAGCGCTGCCACCGCCCACCACTGCTGAGTGATAATCATCGCTTGAAGCAGCATCCACTTAGCCGTGAAGCCAGAGCTCGGCGGCAGGCCCATCAGGGTGATTGAGGCAATGCCAAACACTAATAGTGAAAGTGGCAAACGGCGACTAGTGCCGGCCAACCCTTTAAGCGTGCTCTCGCCAGTGGCCAATATCAGGTTACCAGCGGCCATGAACATAGCCGCTTTGGCAAAGGCGTGACCCATCAATTGCAGCCAAAACCCTTCCCAAGCCAAGGCACGCGGTAACGGCGCGATATCCGGCCCCAGTAACAGAGGAAAAGCCACCATCAGGTAGCCCAACTGCGCGACGGTTGAGGAAGCGACCAAGGTTTTCAGCGAGTCTGTACGCCAGGCCAACAGCCCCCCCCAGACAATCGCGAACATGCCCAGCCAGGCGATCACACGCGGTGCAAAAAACGTATCCGGCAGCAGGATGCTCCACAGCTGCAGAAGCATGAACAGAGATGCCTTGATCACCAGAGCGGCATGCAGCGAGCTCACCGGAGTCCAGGCATTCTCGTGCACGGGGCTCAGCCACGCATGTAAGGGAAATAGTGCGGCCTTTAAGGCCAGTCCGGCGCCTATTAGCGCGGCGGCGAACCAAGCGACGGGGCCTGGCTCTATTACCTCGGCTAAGCCCTGTAAATCCAACCGACCCCAGTGGCCTAAAATCAGCGCCACCCCAAGCAGATAGGTTAGCGACCCTACCAGTGCCAAGAGTAAATAGCGCATCCCCGCCACAAGGGCTGGTACTTTCCCTGAAAGCATCAGCATGCCCACCGCTGCCAGCCCCATTAACTCCAGGGCAAAATACAGGGTGAGCAAGTCGGTGGCTAACCAAATTAACGAAAGCGCACTTAGCAAAACGCCCATCAAAGGCCACAGCCAGCGTGCCAGCGGCCCGGTTTCGCTCAGTCGCAAATAGCCGGGGGTATAAAGCGCTGCTGCAACACCGATCAATTGTGTCGTTAATAGCAACAGCACACTCAGCCCGTTTAAGCGAAGCGACAGCTGAATACCGGCGAATTCCCACTGCCAACGCAGCAATCCCGCTTGTTCAAAGGCAGCCAGCAGCAGCACCCCAGACGCCAATACCGGAAGGCTAGCCAGCATAACGGGAAAGGTACGCTTAGGGGGAAACAGTGCGGCTAACAGACCTAAAATCAGCGGCAAACCCAACGCGACTATCAGCGCCCAGTGGGTGCTCAAAAGAGGCTCAAAAGTGCTATCGAAGAGGCCAAACCGCCAGATCATGTGGAGCGCTCCTTGAGTGCGCCGTCACGACCTAAGGCTTCGACCCCTTCCAGATGTAAAAGCTGCCTTATCAGCAGTGCGCCAAGCATCGACCCCAGCCAGGCAACTAGAAGCCCCACGCTGATCAGGGCCTGAGCAGCCGGGGAAGTGCCCGCCACGCCAGCTAGCAGCATAAACACCGCAGAACCGAGAATATTGAACGCCAGCAAACGGCGCAGCAAATGGCGATGCAATGCAAACGCCCCCAAGGCACTGGCAGCGATCAATACCCCCGCTAAAAGCAGCGGATGCTCCGAAGGGGAATACGCCATGTCGGCGATAATATAGCGAATAGCCGCGCCGACCATGACAAACCAAGCCAGCGCCAATACAACGCGCATGGCCACTCGCGACCAAGGCTCGTTGAATTTATCGTGTTTAAGAGGCGATGAAGCGCCAGGGGAAAGATGCCCCAGCGCATAGAAAAAGCAGGGTCCAGACAGCATTACTCCAAGCAACAGCTCGGCCGCCGCCAGTAAGGGCGCCTCAAGTTGCCACCAGGCCAGCGTCATGGCAACAGAAAACCCAACGAAGAAACAGCAGGCGCGCACTAAGTGGCGATCAAACAGGCACACTAGTGCCGACCCTGTTAAGCACAGCGCCAGCAGCACTTCTATTACATCAAAAGATACGATCGCATCTGAGAAAGCTATCATTCGTTTTCGCTACGTCCTTGCATCGGGCACGAATAGGCGCTTAGCTCAGGCGCGCAATCAGCCATTTGCCGATATCATTCACCTGCTGAGGGCAGAGCGCGTGCGCCATGGGGTATTGGCGATAATTGACTGCATAACCCATCGCTTTTAGGCGATCGGCGCCGCTGCGACCCAGGCTCTCGGGCACAATCGGATCAAAATTACCGTGCTGCACTTCCACCGGAATCTGACGGTTGGCTTCCGCGAGATCGATATTGTCTGCTGTCGCAAAGTAGGTCGACATAGCCAAAAGTCCGCCCAGCGGCGCGGGAAAAGTAAGCGCTGCGTGATAGGCAACAGCGCCCCCTTGTGAAAAGCCCGCCACGATAATGCGCTGGCTGTCGATACCCTGGTCGATTTGCTCTTGGATCAGCGCCTGGATTCGTTCAGCAGATTTCTTAAGCTGGCTCTCGTCTACCCTGCGCCCCAAATCCATGGCAAGAATATCGTACCAAGCGGGCATCACCATGCCGCCATTAATCGTCACCGGTAGGCGTGGCGCATGAGGCATGATAAAGCGCACGTGAGCCGACTTGGGCAACCCTAGCGCTGGCACCAGCGGTTCAAAATCGTGACCGTCCGCACCTAAGCCGTGAATAATAAACACACACGCATCGGCGGGTTGACCATCTGTCGGCTCAATAATCAGTTCGCCAGGAGCAGTCATGAAATCATATTCCTTATCTAAAAAGCGCCACCCTAGCGCAAACCAGCGTTAACCGCGAGCGGCAGCACACTTAAAAAGACCCTGGTACTCTTAAAAAAGGCACGCTTTATTTAAAAGGGCCACACCAGGGGAATCAAGAGTAGCGCTATCGCGCCGGTCAGTATATTCAAACCACTCCCCAGGCGAAGAAAATCGCTGACCCGATAGCCGCCGGGGCCATACACCATCAGATTGGTTTGATAGCCGATGGGGGTTAAAAAGCTCGCCGAAGCGGCAAACATGACCGCCACCACATAGGGCATCGGGCTAGCGCCCAAGCTTTCTGCGGCGCTCATTACCACTGGGAAAATAATCACCGCCGCTGCGTTATTGGTCACCAGCTCCGTGAGAAGCGCGACCACGCAGTAGGTGCCGATCAGCAGCAGCAGAGGATTCCCCGCCACAAAAGTGAGGACCCCACCCGCCATCACCTCAGCGGCGCCGGAACTCTGCAGCGCGGCCCCCACCCCAAAGGAAGCGGCAATCGTGAGTAGCACCTGAGTATCCAAGCCACGCTTGGCTGCCCCCACCGAACAACATCCCGTTAATAGCGCTAATGCCGCTCCTAACATGGCGGCGTTGAGCATGCTCAGTACGCCTAAGGCAGCGAGTAGCACGGCACCTAACAGCAGGCCCCATGCTAGCGGTGCTTTTTCATGTATTGGACGGGCGGCCCCATTCAGCTCGCTAATCAATAAAAAGTCGCGTGACTGACGATGACGCTCAATAAACGGTGGTCGTGCTTCCAGCAGCAGAACGTCAGCGGGCTGTAAACGCACTTGGCCCAGGTTGCCTTTCACGCGCTCGCCTCCCCGGCAAATTGCCAGCACTGCCGCCCCATACAAGGTTCTGAAGTGGCCATCGCGAATACGCTGACCGATAAACTGGCACTGATTAGACACCACCGCCTCGACCAGGCGACGCTCCTTAAACTCTTTCTCCAGACTCGACGTATCATCCCGAGAAGGAATCAAACCACGAATTTGCTGCAACTCCACTGCGGCGTCAGAGGTCCCCGCAAACACCAGGCGATCACCGCCTTTTAACTGTTCACCAGGGCCAACGACACTAACCACGTTACCCGCGCGCTCAATTTCAACTAGAAACAGCTCTTGTAAGTGGCGCAGTCCCGCTTCTTCAACGCTACGGTCAACCAGCACGCCGGCAGGGTCGACTTCCATTTCGATGGTGAACTCACGTGGGTTGGCAAACGCATTGGCCACCCCCTCCCGGGCAGGCAGTAAGCGTGGCCCCAGCAAAATCAAGTAAGCAAGGCCTACCACCGCGACGGGAATGCCTACCCAAGCCAAATCCAGCAGCCCCATCCCCAGTTCGGGGTAGCGCTCTAGCAGCAGCCCATGCACCACTAAATTAGTGCTGGTACCAAACAGTGTGATAGTACCGCCTAGAATGGACGCAAAACTAAGCGGCATCAGGAGTCGCTGGGGAGATAAACGCAGCCTGCGACTCCAGCTCATTACGGCAGGAATGTAGGTGGCGACCACGGGCGTATTATTAACAAAGGCGCTAAGTGCCGCTACGGGTAACAGTAGACGAATGAGCGCCCCCCTTTCTTTATCAGGGCGCCCAAGCACATAGCGGATGATCAGATCGATACCGCCGGTTTCACGAATGCTGGCTACCAGTACATACATAAAGGCAACGGTAAACAGCCCGCTGTTGGAAAAGCCTCCCAGCGCCTGCTGGGGGTCAATCACGCCAAGCGTCATCAATATAATAACCGCGCCCAGCAGGATAATATCCGGCCCTAGACGTGAGAACGCCATTAGCGGAAAAATTGTCAGCACCACCGCGACTGCAATCCAAGCATCAACCGACATCACCACAACATCCTTCATAAATAAGCATGGGTGTATTGTGAGGCCAGCCCTATATTCTAAAAAGTTATTTTTAGAAACATTTAAAGATCAAAATGGAATATACGCATATAAGCAGTGAGGTAGGTGTCGTTGCACTAAATCGTATAGATACAAAAAACCCCGCACTTGGCGGGGTTCTTTGGTCAATCAACGCTAGGCGATGATTGCTAACATCTCAATGTTTAAGAATTAACTTAGACAACTTTGATGTTAGAAGCCTGAAGGCCTTTTTTACCCTGGGTGACGTCGAAGGAAACCTTCTGGCCGTCTTGCAGAGATTTGAAACCTTCAGACTGAATTTCAGAGAAATGCGCGAACAGGTCGTCGCCATTGTCGTCAGGAGAAATGAAGCCGAAACCTTTAGTGTCGTTAAACCACTTAACTGTGCCAGTTGCCATGATCGAAATCCTCGATGTAGCTAATTAAAACCGGGAAATACCCGAAGTGCAGTGGGTAAAACAAGAAACTTTCACCAGATTTAACGCTTGAGGCGCTTCTATGCTGCTGACAACGTTCAACTTGCTAACCAACTGCGTTTATTCTGCGCCTAACCAGTAGCTACGTCAACACACAATAAAACACCGCTACACAGGCTCGCGTACCGGAGCCGTTTCTGACGCATGGCTGCGTTCAGCCAATAGCCATCCGGCGGCCTTCTCCGCAATCATCAGCGTGGGTGAGTTAGTGTTGCCGCTGGTGATGGTCGGCATAATGCTCGCATCAGCCACCCGCAATCCTATAACGCCGCGCACTCGCAGACGCCCGTCAACGACCGCCATGGCATCATCCGAACGGCCCATTTTGGCAGTGCCAACGGGGTGGAAAATCGTCGTGCCGATATCACCGGCCAGCCGGGCTAGCTCATCGTCGCTTTGGTACTCGACGCCGGGTTTGACCTCTTCCGGCGCGTACTTGGCAAACGCGGGCTGCTCGGCGATCCGCCGGGTGACACGCAGAGAATCCGCCGCCACCTTGCGATCCTCTGGCGTGCTCAGGTAGTTAGGGAAAATAGCCGGTGCCTGTCGTGGGTCGCTGCTTTTAAGCCGCACCGTGCCTCGGCTGGTGGGATTCAAATTACACACGCTGGCGGTAATTGCCGGGTAGGGGTGGAGTGGCTGGCCAAAGGCCTCCAGGCTTAATGGTTGCACATGGTATTGAATATTGGGGTGGGTATGCTCCTCAGAGCTGCGGGTAAAGGCCCCCAACTGCGAAGGCGCCATACTCATCGGCCCAGAGCGTTTAAGCAGATACTCCAAGCCAATCCCCGCTTTACCTAACAGTGTACTGGCCATGGCATTCAGGGTTTTGCCGTTGGTGATTTTATATATCGAGCGAATCTGTAGATGATCCTGCAGGTTCTCACCCACTCCGGGCAATTCATGCACGACTTCGATGCCATGCTCGCGTAGCAGTTCACCCGGCCCCACGCCGGAAAGCTGAAGTAGATGCGGCGAACCGATAGCACCCGCGCAAAGCACCACCTCGCCACTCACCATGGCGCGCTGCACCTGACCACCCCGCTCTACTTCCACACCTGCGCAGCGCAGCGTCTCCCCACGCTTGTCAAACAGCAGTCGATTGACCTGAGTGGAGTGCCAGAGCGTTAAGTTGTCGCGCTTCAGCGCGGGTCGCAAAAACGCCTTGGCGGTATTCCAGCGCCAGCCCGAGCGCTGGTTGACCTCAAAGTAGGCCACGCCCTCGTTAGAGCCGCGGTTAAAGTCCTCAGTACGCGGAATGCCAGCCTGAGCGGCAGCCTCGGCAAAATCATCCAGCACCTGCCATTTGAGGCGCTGCTTTTCGATCCGCCATTCGCCGCCGTGGCCGTGGAAATCTCGATGTTTTTCATCGGCATCGCCGCCGTCATCGAGGCGGTAATGATCTTCGTGTTTCATAAAGTCGGGTAAGCAGTTTTCCCACTTCCAGGCATCGTCGCCCGCCACATCGGCCCAGTGATCGTAATCCCGGGCCTGACCACGCATATAAATCATGCCGTTGATACTGGAGCATCCCCCCAGAATCTTACCCCGCGGATAGATCAACGAGCGGCCATTAAGCCCTTTGTCCGGCTCGGTGCGAAACAGCCAGTCGGTACGTGGGTTATTAATGCAGTACAGATACCCCACCGGAATATGAATCCAGTGATAATTATCACGCCCGCCCGCCTCTATCAGCAGTACACGGTGGTTGGGGTTGGCGCTCAGCCGATTCGCTAGCAGGCACCCGGCGGTGCCTGCTCCCACCACGATATAGTCAAACTCTAAACCAGCATTCGGCGCCGCTTGTGATTGTTGTTGAGCCATTATTGTTATCTCCGCTGGGTCTACTTCGCGGTCGGCATGACGAACTCAGCACCGGCATCAATTGAGTCCGACCAGCGCTGCATAATTGATTTCTGCTTGGTGTAAAAACGCACCCCCTCTTCACCGTAGGCATGGGTATCGCCAAACAAGGAGCGCTTCCAGCCGCCAAAGCCGTGCCACGCCATTGGCACCGGAATAGGCACATTGATCCCCACCATGCCGACCTGAATACGGCGGCCAAACTCACGTGCCACCGTACCGCTTTCGGTAAAGCAACTGACGCCATTGCCAAACTCGTGATCGTTAATCAGTTGAATTGCAGTGGCAATATCCGGCACCCGCACACAGACCAGCACCGGGCCAAAAATCTCCTCTTTATAGATCGTCATCTCGGGGGTGACGTTGTCGAACAGCGTGCCACCCATCCAGAAGCCTTCGGCGCAGTTCTCACCCGCCGCTGAGGCCTCAAAGTTGCGGCCATCGACGACCAGTTCAGCGCCTTCAGCCACGCCTTTTTCGATATAGCCGGTAATCCGCTGGTGGGCTTGGCGGGTCACAATGGGGCCCATTTCCGCATCAAGGTGCATACCGTCTTTTACTTTTAGCGCTTTAGCCCTCTCAGCCAATGCGGGCACGACTTTATCCGCTACGTCGCCTACTAACACCGCCACGCTAATCGCCATGCAACGCTCACCGGCAGAGCCGTAGGCGGCACCGATGAGTGCATCAACTGCTTTATCAAGGTGGGCATCCGGCATCACCACCATGTGATTTTTAGCCCCACCGAGTGCTTGTATACGCTTGCCGTTCCGCGCACCGCGCTCGTAGATCAAATTGGCAATCGGCGTAGAACCCACAAACGACAGCGCCTTAACGTGCGGATGGTCGAGCAGCGCTTCCACCGAATCCTTGTCGCCCTGTACGACGTTGAAAACGCCGTCGGGCAGACCCGCCTGTTTTAGCAGATCAGCCATCAACAATGAGGCGCTAGGGTCAAGCGGGCTTGGCTTCAAAATAAACGTATTACCCGCCGCAATGGCTAGCGGGAACATCCACATCGGCACCATGGCCGGGAAATTAAATGGCGTTATACCAGCGACCACGCCCAACGGCTGGCGCATCGTCCAGTTATCGATGCCAGTACTTACCTGCTCGGTATAGTCACCCTTGAGCAATTGCGGGATACCGCAAGCGAATTCAACAATATCAATACCACGTGCGACTTCCCCCTGGGCATCGGTAAACACTTTGCCGTGCTCTTTGGTAATCGCTTCGGCTAGCTCGTCTTTGTGAACGTTTAACAGCTCTAGAAATTTGAACATCACCCGGGCACGGCGAATGGGCGGCGTATCGGCCCAGGCCGGAAAGGCAGCTTGCGCCGCTTCGACGGCGGTGTTCACATCTTTTGATGAAGCGAGGGATACACGGCCGGTAACACGGCCGCTGGCGGGATTAAAAACGTCCTGAGAGTTTGAAGACTCGCCAGCGGTGACCTGGCCATTAATAAAGTGCTGAATCGCTGTTGTTGTCATGGGAGTACCTGTTTTAAGAGCGTAGGGTAAGTGCTTACAAAAAAGAGCCTGCGTTTAGCCTAGCCTACTGGGCGCTGGGAACAGATCAATTGAGTTATTTAAAAGCCAGTTATAAGCTTTGCTCATATCACTGGCATGCGTTGAGGCCCATCATGCAAGACTACGCTACACTCCGCGCCTTCGTGGCCGTTGCAAGAACGGGCAGCGTGTCACGCGCCGCTGAACAGCTACATTTGACGCAACCTGCCATCAGCCTAAAATTGAAGCACTTACAGGCCAATTTAGGTCTCACGCTGTTTAGTCGTCGTCCCCAAGGCCTCGCGCTAACACCCGACGGCCACGCCCTGCTTCCCGCCGCTGAAAAAGCCCTGGCCAGCGCCCAGGCGTTCGAGCAAACCGCTGGAACGCTGCACAGCACGCTACGCGGCAAGCTCTCCATCGGCACCATCGTTGACCCGGAGTTTCTTCGTTTAGGCGCTTTTTTAAGCCGCCTGATGGCACGAGCCCCCCAATTAGAAACCGAGCTTCAGCACGGAATGAGTGGCAGCGTTCTTAACCGCATCGCACAGGGTGACCTGGATGTCGGCTTTTATCTGGCACCACCAGGCGAAGGCCCTGGATTGAACCAGGGACATGAGGCACTGGCTTGGCGCGAGCTGACGCACTTTGATTATCATGTGATTGCCCCTGCAGGCTGGGAAAACCGACTCACTGATACCCGTTGGGAGCACTTAGCTACGCTGCCCTGGATTGTTACGCCACAGGATTCCGCCCACCACCGGCTGCTAAAGCAAGCGCTCGCCAAGAGCGGCGCAGTGCCTAACCGAGTAGCCCAGGTTGACCAAGAAGCTTGCATGTTGGATTTGGTCCGCGCAGGCGTTGGCTTAAGCCTGGCCCGCGACGCTTTGGCAATGACTGAGCGCCAAGAAAGTGGCCTGGCAGTCGTAGACAACATCCGCCTGCCTTGCGCATTAAGCTTTGTATGGCGACACGATAGCACCGCCGAACCGACCGTGAACGCCGCACTCAACACGCTGGACGAAGTATGGCCACATCGCTTGGGCTAGGCTGGAAGAAAAGAGTTGTAAGGAAAGGGAACGCCAAGCCACTAATCGAATCAACATTCAGCGATAACTCGCCACCGCCACTGGAGTGCTTGCAATGACTCGATTGCCCCTTCTTCGTCCACTTACGCTTTGCGTGCTGGCTACCGCTGGCATCGCCAGCACTTCGCTTCAAGCTCAGGCCACTCAAGCGGAGGCCACGTTTGCAGGCGGCTGCTTTTGGTGTATGGAACCCCCTTACGACAACCAGCCCGGTGTTAGCGCCACCATCTCCGGCTATATCGGTGGCGAACTCGAGAACCCCTCTTATGAGGACGTCTCCCGGGGCGGCACGGGTCATGCTGAGGCCGTGCAAATTGCATATGACTCGGCGCAGATCAGCTACGAGCAATTGTTGGAAATTTTCTGGCGCAACATCGACCCCTTTGCGGTAGATCGTCAGTTTTGCGACGTGGGCGATCAGTACCGCTCGGCAATCTTCTATCACGACGAAAGCCAACGTGAACTCGCCGAAGCCTCCAAGGCGGAAATGGAAGAACGCTTTGACCGGGAAATCGCCACCCAAATAGTATCGGCGACTACCTTCTGGCCTGCCGAAGAGTATCACCAGGACTATTATCAAAAGAATCCCGTACGCTATAAGTTTTACCGCTATAGCTGTGGTCGCGACGGTCGCTTAGAAGAGGTGTGGGGCGAAGAAGCGGGTGGGCCTACATTTGAATAAAACCATTAATGTTGAACTGATTGATTGAATCAATGCCTGAAACTGAGTACCTCTATTATGCAGAGGCGCTCAATTTGTACTAGAGTGTTACTGAATTAGAAATAGACCGGTCGATTAGACGCCCAGGAGCTGGACGTCATGACCAACACGTTGATCTATAGATAGGAGATCTTATGAGCAACAGCATCACGACGATTAACCCGACTAACGGCGAAACACTCGATACTTACGCACTCATGAGTAGTGCTGAAGCCAAGCAGGTAATCGATGCCTGCTACGATGCATTTCTCGATTGGCGGCTCGAGTCACTAGAAAGCCGCGCCAAAACGGTGAAGGCGATTGGCCAAGCAATGCAAGCGCACAAAGAAGAGCTTGCTGACCTGATGGTCAAAGAAATGGGCAAACTACCTGAACAAGCGCGCCAGGAAGTTGATCTGTGTACCGCTATTTGTGACTACACCGCTGAACATGGTCCTAAGAAGCTAGCCGATGAAGAGCGCCAGCCCGGCAACGGTGAGCGTGGCTTTGTGACCTATTCACCCATGGGCGTCATTTACGGCATTCAACCTTGGAATTTCCCCGCTTACCAAGTAGTTCGCTACTCTATCGCCAATATCATGGCCGGTAACGGCGTCCTGCTGAAGCACGCTGAAAACGTAACGGGTAGCGGCCTGCTGTTGGAAAAAATCTATCGTGAAGCAGGACTTCCCGAGAACGTTTTCCGCACGCTCGTGATCTCTCATGATATTTCCGATGAAGTCATTGCTCACTCTGCGGTGCGTGGCGTCACCCTGACAGGCAGCGACGGCGCGGGTCGCAAAGTGGCCACCAAAGCCGCTGAGCACCTCAAAAAGACCGTGCTTGAGCTGGGCTCTAACGATGCCTATCTGGTGCTTGATGATGCCGACATGGATGTGGCGATTGACACCTGCGTTCAAGGGCGTGTCTACAACGGTGGTCAGACCTGTGTAGCAGCCAAACGCTTTGTAGTGACCGAGAAAAATTATGAAGCGTTCAAAGAGCGTTACGTTGCACGCATGCAGTCACTAAAGGCGGGTGATCCGACCCAAGAGGGTAGCGACCTTGGCCCCATGGCTCGCGTTGACCTGCGAGACGGCCTTCATGACCAAGTGGAAGAGAGCGTTCGCAAAGGCGCGAAGATTCTCTGCGGTGGTGAAAAGCCATCCGGTAAAGGCGCATTTTACCCGGTCACTGTGCTTGATAACGTGACCCCCGGTCAGCCAGCATACGACGACGAGCTGTTTGGTCCGGTTGCCGCGCTGATTCGCGCCAAAGATGATGAAGATGCAATGCGTATCGCCAACGACAGCCGTTACGGCCTGGGCGGCGGCATCATCTCTAAAGACGTCAAGCGCGCTACCGAGCTCGCCAGCAAGTACTTCGATACTGGCATGGTGTTTATCAACGGCTTTGGTGTCGCCACACCGGAAATGCCCTTCGGTGGTGTTAAAAACTCCGGTTACGGCCGTGAACACGGCGGCTTTGGCATGCTTGAATTCGTAAATGCCAAATCAGTCATCGTCGTTCAAGAGTAATACGGCGAGCAACTGCAACAACCTTCATTGAGTTGTGAGTTGTAAAAACTAGCGCCGCAGGCTTTTATCAGGCCTGCGGCGTTTTTTTTTGCGCGTATAGTCACGGGCTTAAATGTTGTTCAGATGATCGGCGCTGCCATAGCTTTAACCCTATCGCTATCACCACCCAGGTCACCAGCGCTGCGATAACATCATCCAAGACAATGCCCAAACCACCATTCACATACTCGGCCAAATGAATCGGCGGGGGCTTTAATGCATCGAAAAAACGATAAACGACAAATGCCAGCGCCATGATCAGCGGCTGGCGCGCTGCCTGTAACCCGATGACCGCCAGCGGGAACGCCACATACTCATCGGCGACGATACTACCATGGTCCAACCCGTCGTAGTGCCACGCAGCGATGTGGCAAACCGGCACCGCCAACACCAACAAAACAGCAATGAGGATGCCCTGCTGACTTAGCGGGCGGCTTAACAACCACCACGCCAATGGGATGCCCAGCAGCGAGCCAACGGTACCCGGCGCCATCGGCGCTAGCCCCAATCCAAAGCCGGTAGCCAGCCAAAAGTTAAACGTATCCAGCATTAACCCGCCTGCTCTGCTTGGCGCTCAAGCTCAGTGGTCATCTCTTTAGGTAGATTCAGCGCACTAGCCAACTGATCCAGCCAGGCACGTTCCATAGGATTTTGGTCATCGGTCACGGCCACACTGATCAGGTACATCTCGCGTGCTGCCTGGGGAGAGTCTGCTTCACGTGCCAGGGCCTGAGCATCCAGCGGTGCTTTTAGCTGCTGCTCTACCCAGTTGTGCATCTCTTGATCGGCTCCTAAGGCATCGATCTGCTCGGTGATCAACGCCTGCTCCTGCTCATCAATGTGGCCGTCGGCACGTGCCGCCATAATCATTGCCTGCAGCAGCTCCAGGCTACGACGCTCTTGGATCTCACCGCTAAGGACGTCAACCCGTTCGCCCTCTGACGCATGTTGGGTATTTTGCTGCCCACTGTCTTTTTTTGCCGCCTGGGAGCTTTGCCAAGCCTTCCACGCCAGCATGCCTACCCCGGCAATGGCGCCATATTTTAGCGCTTTGCCACCCATGCTGCGGCCGCGCTTAGAGCCTACTAACATCCCCATGGCGCCGCCACCGAGCAGGCTTTTAACATCGAAGCCGCTAGAAGAGCCACTCCCCTGGCCACTGCTACCGCCGCCTAATTGCTTAGACAGACCGCTCAGCATGCCTTTAACGTCGACACCATTGCTACTGCTACCCTTCTGGCTACCGCCAGCTTGCTGCATAAGCTGCTGTAAAATTTTGCTCGCGTTCATCCTTGTACTCCTAAGTCGGTATTGCCTTTAGAGCGATTGAGTCGATTCATTCTCTTTATAAAACATTCTGTATGAACGCAGCATGAACTAACGCTGCCTTTGTCTTTCTGTTCTTCAGCTTTTCAATGTCCTAGCCATTAAAGAAGTGCGCCCTTTACTTCCACCGAGCTCCCATGGCGGCTGGCACGCACGTCTATACGGACGGGCATTTGCTCTTTGAGTTCGCTGACATGGGAAATCACGCCAATCATGCGTCCACCCATTTGCAGTTCGCTCAGCATGTTAATGGCTTGATCCAGAGCATCCTGATCGAGACTGCCAAAGCCCTCATCGATAAATAGCGTATCCAACTGAATGCCGCCAGCGTATGCCTGCACCACATCCGAAAGGCCCAGCGCTAACGACAGCGCAGCCATGAAAGACTCCCCGCCGGAAAGCGTGGCTACCGAACGGTTCTTGCCGGTATAAGTGTCCGCCACATCCAGCTCAAGGCCTGACGCTTTGTTGCCTTTTGAAGGGTCTTCTCGACGCACTAGCTGGTAGCGCCCTCGGCTCATACGTACCAGTCGTTCAGAAGCCTGAATCAGAACGTCATCCAGCAGCACGCCGAGCACGAAGCGTTGCAAGCTGATTCTATGCCCGGTGCGACCATTAGCGACCTCGCTTAGCGTGCCCCACAGCTGATATTGCGCTTCAAGTTCCGCCTGGGCCGCGTGAGCAGAGGCCAGTTTTTGGCGAATACCGTGCAGCGTCGTTAAACGACCATCCAGGTTACGCCAAGCCTCTAACTGGGTGTGTTCTTCCGCTTGGGCGTTCTCAGTTAAGGTAGTGAGCGCGGTAAGATCCGGTGG
This sequence comes from Vreelandella sp. ssv, assembly GCF_059448525.1. Taxonomy (NCBI): domain Bacteria; kingdom Pseudomonadati; phylum Pseudomonadota; class Gammaproteobacteria; order Oceanospirillales; family Halomonadaceae; genus Vreelandella; species Vreelandella sp. ssv. Next base: position 3,016,710 of record NZ_CM182545.1, read on the forward strand.
TGTTTTGTCTGCAAGCTGGGTTTGGTAATTCTGCAGCGCGCCTTCAAGTTCGGCTAAGCGGCGCTGATACGCCTCTACTTGGTGAGTCAGCGCTTGCCGCTGGGTGTCATCCAACTGTGCCGCCTGAAACGCCGCGTCATCACTAAAGGGGCTGGCCTGCAGCGCGGCCTGCCACTCTGTTCGCGCCTGCTGTAACGACTGCTCGCTGCGTGCGATGCGTTCGTTCGCTCCGCGTCGTTGCTCTTCTGCTCGCGCCAGTTGGGCTTGACTGTTCGACAGCGCTTGCTGAGCGCTTTCCCAGGCTTGTTCAATTTGGCTAATCTGATGTTCAAGCTCAGTGAGCGTTTGGCGCAGGGCGACGGGGTCACGGGCATTTTCAGGCAGCGACTGACTCAACTGATCGCGCTGACTTTCTAGCCGTAACGCGTCCTCTTTGGCTTTTTCAACCGCGGGCCGCTGGGCTTTAAGCTGTTTATCCAGTGCGCCCCACTGTTGCCGTAGCGCATCACGGGCAGCGATTTGCTGGTGAATCTCTCGCTCAACGCTTGTCTGCCGGGTGACCTGGCGATACAACTCATCGCAGGATTTTTGTAGTGCATTCAGCGGTTGGTTAGCCCACTCACCTAACTGCTGATTGAGTCGCTGCACTTGCTCTGTGTTGTAGTTAATCTGCTGCGTAAGCTGCTGGTGATGACGTTCAGCAACCTGAAGAGCTTGGCGGGCCTGCTCTTGAGCCGACCTGGCTTCTTCCACCTGCGCCTGAGTGACGACATCGGCGTTATTAACCGCCGGAGCTGGATGCGCCAAGCTGCCGCATACCGGGCATGGAGCGTCCTGCTCAAGCGTCAGTGCTAACAGCGCGGCTTGACCCTGATGCCAGCGCATTTCCCGCTCATTGGCGCTGCGTTCTGCCTGCACTGCTTCGCTATGACGGCGGCTTAGTGTGTCCGTTGCCTGCTGCTGTTGAGCCGTTAACTCACGCCCTTGCCGGGCGTGTTCATCAAGCTCTTGGCGTTGGGTAAGCAGGTTATTGTGGCGGTTTAGCTCAGCAGGCGCGCTGGCCAGTTGCTGGAGCTCGGTCTGTAAACGCTCGAGATTGACGCCTATCGCTTCGCCTTGCTGGCGAATAGTGTCTAGTTGGGCCTCGTCGCGCTTGAGCGAGCTGTCCGCTTGCTGCCACGCGGCCTGCGCCGTTTGAAAATGCGCTTGCAGCTCGCTTAGCTGCTGCCCTTTTTGAATAAATTCGCCCAACTGACGATGGCGCTCGCGCAGCGCAGGCAGCTCGGACTGACGCTTTCGTGTCGTCTCTAACGCCTGCTGGGCCTGCTGGGCACTAGTTCGCTGGGTGATTAATGCGGCTTCTGCCTGTTGCTGTTCGGCTTGAGTGGTCGTTAATACTTGCTGCGCTTGGTCTAAGGCGACCTTCGGCGCATGCAGCGCCTGCGCATGGGTGCTTTGCGCTAACCATTCCTTACTGCTTTCAATCTGAGCGTGCTCCCCGAGGTGATGGGCTTTATCCGACGCTAGCTTATCGCGGGCTTCAAATTGTCGCTGTAGTGCCAGCGCCTCGTCGCGCTGGATTTCAGCTTTACGGCGCTGCTGCTGCGCGGTTTCGAACTGTTGTCGCGCGTCTTCCACCTGCGGCGTTAGCACCTCCAGCTCCTGATCCAATGCGGCTTCGCTCTCCAGCTCACCACCGGCCAGAATGCCGCTGATATGCTGACGATGATCGTCCACCTGCCGTGCGATTTGGTTGGCCTGGTTGCGCAGGTGCTCTTCGATGCGCTGAAAAATCTGCGTTTGAAACAGTTGCGAAAAGATTTTTTCGCGCTCTTTTGAATCGGCTATCAGCAACTCACGGAACTTGCCCTGAGGCAGAACCATAACTTGGCGAAACTGGTTGGCATCCAGGCCAATCAGGGTTTGCAACTCTGCGGTGGCATCGTTAACCTTGCGCGCCACCAGGCAGCTGTCTACCTCGCTATTCGCCTTCAATCGCCAAAACTGCGCTTCAGCATTATGTGTGGTGGTGCCTTCGCCACGGGCTTTGGGGCGCTCTTGCTGAGGAACACGCCGCACCCGGTAATCAAAGCCGCGAAGGCGAAAATCGAGAGTCACTTCCGTTAACAGCGCGGCATCCGCTTGGTCACAGCGCATCTGCGTCGGGTCGCGTTCATTGCCCGTGGTCTGCCCGTAAAGTGCGAAACAAAGCGCATCGAGAATCGAGCTCTTGCCTGCCCCGGTGGGCCCGTTAATCAAAAATAGCGGGCTTCTACCAAGCGCGGTGAAATCAATAGTTTCCGTACCCGCGAAAGGGCCAAAGGCCTGAATGGTAAGCGTTAACGGCGTCATTCTTGGGCCTCATCGCGCTGCAGCTGGTTAATCAACTCTGCCATGGCGCTGGCCTGACGATCGCTCATGGCCTCTCCGCTGGTTTGCTTAAAGAAGTCGCTAAACATATCCAGGGCATCAAAGCGCAGCCGCTCCCGGTCGAGCTGCTGAGTGCCGCGCGCCTCCAGCATGCCCGGCTTCTCCAGATGCAGCACATTCGGGTACACCTCGCGCAGCTTGCCCATGGGATCGAGGATGGCGTGCCGATCGGTCAATCTTACCAACAGGTAATCGTCTGCGTTCTTGTCGGTTCTTCCCTGGGCGATCAACGCATCAATGTCGCCCTCCAACACACGCACTTCACGGCTGGGTATCAGTGGGATCTGTTCAATTTTGGTGACGCCGTTCGCGTCTAGCTCTACCAGCGTTACACCCTTACGCTGGCTGGCTTCTGAGAAGCTGTATTTGAGCAGCGAGCCACTGTAGCGAATATGCTCCCCGCCGCGATACTGTGGGCCATGCAGGTGGCCAAGCGCCACATAATCGAACCCCTGCATAGGCTCCCAAGCCACGCTTTCGGCACCGCCTAACGTTAGCGGACGCTCGGAGTCGGAAGCGCTGCCGCCATCTACAAAACAGTGGCTCATCAGTATGCAGGGGCGTGTTGGGTGGCGCTGTTCACCAATGCGCTCGACCAAATAGCGATGGGCGCCATCAAAGTCCCGTACATCAACGTTCAGTTGGCTGCGTACATGTTCAGGATCGGCATAAGGGATACCGAATACATCTAATTCAACGCCATCAAGATTGAGTGTGACAGGCGTGGCGAACTCAGCTAAATCGGAGAGAATATGCAGCCCCGCTTGGCGTAGGTGGCGCGCGCCAAAGCGCAAACGCTCGGCGCCATCGTGGTTGCCCGAAATCATGATGACCGGCAGCTTGCGCACCTCGCAGAGCGCATGGAGCACCTCATCAAGCAATGTTACCGCCGCCGAAGGGGGCACGGAGCGATCGTAAATGTCGCCCGCAATCAACACCGCATCGATCTTTTCCCGGTCAATGATCTCGATGAGTTGATTGAGCACCTGACGCTGATCTTCCAGCAATGAAAGATTATGAAATAGCCGACCCAGGTGCCAATCCGCAGTGTGGAGTAAACGCATAACAAGCTCAGCAAAAATTGTGTAACGTCATCATAACAACCCAGCTCGTCCTCTACTCATAAAAAAGCCCCGCACGCTGGCGGGGCTATTCAATGCTAAAACGCTGACCTAGCGACGGAAAGCATCAGGGTAATTGGTTAAATCCACGTTCCATAGCACTGGCAATAGGAAATAAACAGCTGCCACTATTAGCAACATGGCAATGATGTTGATCCAAAAACCGGTACGCACCATCTCAATAATTTTGAGCTTGCCGGTGGCGAAGATAATCGCGTTTGGCGGCGTGCCCACAGGCAGCATAAAGGCGCAGTTAGCGGCCATGGCGGCGGGCACCATGAGTACAAAGGGGTGAATATCCAGCGCAAGCGCCAATGACGCCAACACAGGCAGAATCATCGTAGCCGTGGCGGTATTTGAGGTGATTTCGGTTAAGAACAGTACCATGCCGGTTGCCATCAGAATCACCAGCAGGAAGTTAACGCCTTCCAGTACGCTCATTTGTCCGCCGATCCACTCCGCCAAGCCAGAAGAGCCGAAGCCTGCCGCAATCGCCAAACCACCGCCGAACAACAGCAGAATGCCCCATGGTACATCTTTCGCTACATCCCAACCCAGCAGGCAGCCGCCCTTATTTTTGGAAGGAATCAAAAACAGCAGTATGGCCGCAAAAATCGCGATCATGGTGTCATTGATACCGGGGATGTTGATGATTTGGCCCTGCCACAGGAACGAGCGAGTGATCCACATAAAGGCGGCAAATAGAAAAACAGCCAGGACCGCTTTCTCTTCAAAGCTGGTGTTGCCCAAGGCCTCTTTTTCTTTATTAATTAGCGCTCGACCACCCGGCAAATGGCTGAATTTAATCGGGAAAAACACCCGCGTTAGCAGCAACCAAGTACTAAACAGAAGCACGATGACCACTGGAAAGGCAAACATTAGCCAGCCAGCAAATGAAATTTCAATGCCGAACAGCTCATTGACGATTGCGGCCAGAATAATATTGGGAGGAGTGCCAATCAGCGTCCCCAAGCCACCAATGGTACCGCCGTAGCCGATCCCAAAAATGAGCGCTTTGGTGAATTTATCGATTTCGCCACTGTGGTCGCCATCACTTTTTGCAAGCTCCTGACTGACTTGGTAAACAATCGCCGTACCGATGGGCAACATCATCATCACCGCCGCCGTATTGGATACCCACATCGACAAAAAGCCGGTCGCGGCCATAAAGCCGAACACAATACTGTTAATGCTGGTACCCAACACAGCAATAATCGACAGGGCGATACGCTTGTGTAAATCCCATTTCTCCATCGCCAAGGCAATCATAAAACCGCCCAGAAACAGGAAAATAATAGGGTTGCCGTAAGCCGCAGTGACCGTATTTCCATCCAACGCGCCGGTAATCGGCAGCAGCACGATGGGAAGTAGCGAGGTCGCAGGAATTGGGATAGCTTCAGTGATCCACCATACGGCTACCCAAAGCGTGGTGGCTAACACCATGCGGCCTTCAAAACTCAGATCTTCGGGATGAAAAAACATCACGACAAAAGCAAACAGCAGTGGGCCAAGCAGCAAACCGATCTTCTGTGGCGTCGTGTAAGCGGGTGGTTTAGGTTGATGTGAAGGCTCGCGCTTGGCACTGGAAGCCGCTGCACTGGCGGCCCCACCAGTGGGCAGTGCGCACATCAATAATTTTTTGGCTTGGTAGTGGGAGTGCCATAGCTGGTCCCATACCGTCATCAGGGCAGTTTTATACATACAATTAGCGCCACTTGCGGTCAAAGTTAAAAACGAAGTCGAGTATCAGGATATCGGCAAATTGCCGCCCTAGGGGGTACATGCTAGGCCTCCATTGGCGCCATTTATTAACTGCAATAGGCAATTAGTCCAGTGATTTACCCATAGCTACCACCAAAGTCTAACAACTTTAGTTTTATTATTAGCAATTACTAACAATGACATGGTCGTATTGTTTACGTAAGTTGGCATTACTATTCAATAATTAATGATGCTTCGTGATTAAGGAGAATCGAGTGCTTGACCGCTGGACAATGCCGCTAACGCATGGACCTTTGAAACTAATCGCACAACCCTTGCATAGAAAATGCATCACCCCAGATCAGATAACGTTAAGCGCTTTTTCGATTGGCATGATGGCCCTTCCACTGTTGGCATTCGAGCAGTATAGCTTAGCCCTGGTGGCCATTGTGCTTAACCGGGTGGGGGATGGGGTTGACGGCGCCTTGGCACGCCTGAGTGGTCGCACTAGCAACGCCGGTGGATTTCTTGATATTGGGCTAGATTTTGTTTTTTACGCTGCCGTGGTGCTTGGTTTCGCGCTGGCAAACCCCACTCAGAATGCTCTTTCGGCTGCCTTGCTGTTATTTGCTTTTATCGGTACTGGCACTTCATTTTTAGCGTTTGCTATTGCCGCAAAACATCAGTCAATAGAGCGCCCTCACTTTCCCAATAAAGCGTTCTACTATTTAGAAGGGTTGACTGAAGGCACCGAAACCATCATCGCACTGGTAATTTTTTGCCTGTTTCCAGAGTACTTTTCAACACTGGCGATACTGTTCGCAATTGCCTGTCTCATTACCACGGCAACAAGATTATGGGGAGGTTACTGGACACTGCGTCGGAATGAAGCCAGCTAATATAGCGTATGGTGAGGTATAGAGTGACGCGCTCTCCCAAGGACGTTGGCATATGAAGGATCGTGATGTAACGGCACAGAACCACTTACTCGCAGCGCTACCGGATGACGTGAAGCAGCGACTGACGCCTTTATTTGAACCACTTTACATGCCACTGGGCTACGTTATTTACGAGCCTGGCATCACGTTGCAGCATGTTTATTTTCCGATCGATTCCATCGTTTCACTACTTTATGTGACTGAAAACGGCGCCTCTGCAGAAATAGCCGTTGTGGGCAACGAAGGATTAGTGGGTATTGCCTTATTTATGGGTGGGGAAAGCACGACGAATCGCGCTATTGTGCAGAGTGCTGGGCACGCCATGCGATTACCTGCGGCGCTTCTTCGTGAAGAGTTTAACCGTCATGAGGCTATGCTCCACCTGCTACTACGTTACACCCAAGCGCTCATTACCCAAATGGCGCAAACAGCAGTATGCAACCGTCATCACACAATCGAACAACAGCTGTGTCGCTGGTTACTGCTTTCGCTCGACCGGCTGCCCAGCAATGAGCTGATCATGACTCAAGAGCTGATTGCCAATATGCTAGGGGTTCGCCGTGAAGGCGTGACAGAAGCCGCTGGTAAGCTGCATAAGCTAGGCATCATCGAGTATCGACGAGGCCATATTCGTGTTTTGAATAGAGCGCTATTAGAACAACGCAGCTGTGAGTGTTACGCCGTGGTCAAAAAAGAGAGTGACCGTTTGATGCCTTACCAAGCTCACTATATAACCTAACTAAAAACGCTTAAATTCGTTCGCCGCAAGCAATTAATGCATGCAATGTGCGTTAGCGCACGGACGCCCACCTTCGGCAAGATCATTGTTCTGGCAAGGAAGCATCGCTTGTGCGGTCATAGAAACGCACTTTCACCAGGATGGAATCTGTGAACCAATTTCTCCGTTTTGTGCGCTCGCACCATGCGTTCGTTGCGCCGTGGAATTCTACTACCCCCGTCAGAGAGGAACTCTTTAGCACAGAGCGACTTGAACAACATGCCGGCAGTTTGGCGCTTGCTCAAGAGGTAACTACGTCGCCTCCCAAGGTCGTGTCATTAACACGTCGACTCAACGATAATGCTACAACGCTGCTAAGCGTTTACCGCGCCAGTGCCAGCGCAGTGGCCGCAGGTCGCGATATCGTTCCAGCCGCCGCTTGGTTGCTCGACAACTACCACCTGATTGAAGCCCAAATCCGTGAGATTCGCAGCGACCTCCCTCCCGGCTATTACCGCCAGTTACCCAAATTAGCCAAGGGCCCTTTTGCTGGCTACCCAAGAGTATTGGGGATTACCTGGGCCTTTGTGGCGCATACCGATAGCCATGTCGACCTGGATAATCTGCAAACCTTTATCAGGGCTTATCAACGTGTTCAGCCACTCACTATTGGTGAGCTTTGGGCCGTTGCTATTACCCTACGTATTGTATTAATTGAGAACCTTCGGCGCCTTGCTGACCAAATTATCAGTGAGCAAACGGCTAGAGACGAAGCGGATGCTTTAGCCGCTAAATGGCTAAAACCCGCCGATCAGCAATCAGCATTAGAGCGCCATACCTTTAGCGTTGAGGCCAACACGTTAAACTTTCACCAAGGGCCACTGGCTGAGCCCTTCACGGCCCAATTGGCAAAGCGCTTACGTGGCTTAGACCCACGTAGCAGCCCACTGGTCGGCTGGCTTGATGAACAGCTCAGCCATCAGGGTGAAACCATTGACGAGATGGTCCAACACGCCCAGCAGCGCCAAGGCGCCGCCAATGTGACGGTTCGCAACATCATTACCAGCATGCGATTTGTCTCCAGCATCGACTGGGCCGAGCTGTTCGAAGGCGTCAGTTTGGTGGACGAGCGCTTGAGTCAGCAAAGCAATTTTGAACAGTTAGATTTCCCCACCCGCAATCAGTACCGCAGTGCGGTAGAACAACTCGCCCGGGGCTCCAAGCGCGCCGAGCTTGAGGTGGTGGAGACAGCTCTCTCGCTAACGCGGCACGCAGCCACCACCACTGGCGATTCTGTTGAAGCGGCACGTATGGGCGACCCTGGCTATTTTCTCATCGGCTCAGGCCGCACAACCCTTGAACAAAAACTGGGGTTTATTCCGACCTTGCGTCAGCGACTGCGCCGAACCCTCATTCACCACGGCATTCGCAGCTATATCGTAATGATGGTGGTAGTGACGCTTAGCTTAATGACGTTGGCGGCCGTACTACTGCTTTCATTGCCGCTTGAAATAGGCTCAACGCCATTACCTTGGCTAATGTTGCTGGGCATATTTGGCTTTCTGCCGATTGTTGAAGTGGCCACGCTGATCGTTAATCGTCTGATCATCTATTGCATCGATGCCCAGCCGCTACCCAGTCTTGATCTCGCTAAAGGGATTCCAAACCATCTACGCACCCTGATTGCCGTTCCAACGCTGCTGACCAGTGAAGATGACTTACAGGAGCAGATCGAACGGCTTGAAGTGCACCACTTATCGAGTGGCGAGGGAGCCCTTTCCTATGTGCTTCTCCTTGACGGCGTTGATGCACCCCATTCGGAATTACCCCATGAGGCAGCGCTTATCTCTGCCGCACACGCCGCTATTGAGCACTTAAATGAGCGCTACCGTCTACAAGCCCCTGGCGGCCATCACGCTCAGGGCAGCGATAAGCGCTTCTTTCTGCTGCACCGCCGACGGATATTTAACCGCTGTGAACATACCTGGATGGGCTGGGAGCGTAAGCGTGGCAAGCTGCATGAGCTAAACCGCCTGCTACGCGGCGCGCAAGACACAACCTTTATCGACCCGCCCCCGCTGCCTGCAGATGTTCGCTATGTCATTACCCTGGATGCTGATACGCGTCTTCCCAGAGGCGCAGCCAGCCGGTTGGTGGGCAAGATGGCACACCCGCTGAACCAGCCGTTGATGGATGAACAGCAACGGCGCGTGGTGCAGGGTTACGCCATTTTGCAGCCTCGCGTCACACCGTCGTTGCCCATCGGAGGGGAAGGCTCTATATATCAGCGGGTATTCTCTGCCCCTGGAGGGCTGGACCCTTACGCCGCCGCTATTTCAGACCTTTATCAGGATTTAGTCGGTGAAGGCTCATTCGCGGGTAAAGGTATCTATGCCGTTGATGAATTTGAAGCCTCGTTAGCGGATCGAGTGCCTGACAACAGCTTGCTCAGCCACGACTTATTTGAAGGGGTGTTTGCCCGTGCCGGGCTCGCCTCCGATATCGAAGTCATTGAGGACTTTCCCGCCCGCTATGACGTGGCCGCTAAGCGTCAACACCGCTGGACCCGCGGCGACTGGCAGTTGCTGCCCTGGATACTGGCGCCAGCGCTGCCACTAACGGGGCGCATGAAAATGCTCGGCAACTTACGCCGCTCAGTATTGCCGCCCTTAGTACTCGCAAGCCTTGCGGTCAGTTGGCAGTTCCCGCTCAGTATGGCAATCGCCAGTACGCTGCTGCTATTAGCCGTGGTGGGAGCGCCAGTTCTGCTGTCGCTAGCGACCTCGTTTATCCCCTTCCGAGCCACAACAAAACTGCGCCACCACTATCACCTATGGATTGATGAGCTGAAGCTCGGTAGCGTGCAAATTTTACTGCTGATCATCTTTTTACCCGACCAAGCGTGGCGCATGCTGGATGCCATTACCCGAACCTTGGTCCGAGTATTGATTACCCACCGTCGACTGCTTGAGTGGACGTCTGCCGCTCAGTCGATGAAAAGCCCTGCCCTTTCCATATTAGGGTTCTACCAGTGGATGGCTCCCGGCACTGCGTTGGGCCTAGCGGTGACGCTCGGTACGCTTTGGACAGCCAGTAGCGCTTGGCCCATTGCGCTACCGATGGCGCTACTTTGGTTGGCCGCACCGGCCGTGGCGTCATGGTTAAGCAGCAACAAAAGCGCTGTTGTCCAGCCGACTATTTCGGTGGACGAAGCACGCGAGCTACGGCTGATTGCACGGAGAACCTGGCGCTATTTCGAAACGTTCGTGACCGCCACAGACAACCGTTTACCGCCCGATAATTTTCAGGAAGACCCTCAACCTGTCCTTGCCCAACGCACCTCGCCGACCAACATGGGGCTTTATCTGCTTTCGACCTTAGCCGCGCGTGATTTTGGTTGGATTGGCACTCAAACAGCCCTGGAACGTCTTGAGGCTACCCTCGAGGTCATGCAAGGGCTACCGCGCTACCGGGGGCACTTCTATAACTGGTACGCCACTCAAGATTTGCGTCCGCTCGACCCCCGCTATGTCTCCACGGTCGATAGCGGCAATCTTGCAGGACACCTTATCGTTATCGCCAATGCCTGCGAAAGCTGGCAAGCGGAGCGCTGTTTAGCAGATCCCCGCGTGGGGATTTCTGACACGCTGAATCTTGCGCGTCAGGCACTCCAAAACGCCTCAATGCTACCGGAAAAGTTTACGGTTCAGTTGGCGGTGCAGTTTGAAGCCATTGACGCGCAGTTAAACGGGGCATTGATTTCATCGGAGTGCTTGGCAGATATCGTCCTGCACGCCCATAAAGCCTTGAATTTGGTACGCGCTACGCTGAATGAAAAGGTTGACACGCATAGCGAAGATCTAATGTTCTGGGTAGAAGCATTGCACTCTTCAGTGGCGCAGCACCGCGATGAACGTGATAGCGGGACAGCGATTGAATTGTCGCTGCGTCTGCAGCAGATCGCCGCATCAGCACGACGCCTGGCGATGAACATGGATTTCGCCTTTCTCCTCAACAGCGAACGCCAACTGCTGTCGATTGGTTATTCGCTGGATGACAACTGTTTGGATACCAGTTGCTATGACCTGTTGGCGTCAGAGGCTCGGCTTGCCAGCTTGTTTGCGATTGCCAAAGGCGACATCCCTACCCGTCACTGGTTTAGGTTGGGCCGCGCGGCAACACCACTTACGTTTGGCTCGGCCCTGATCTCCTGGTCGGGTTCGATGTTTGAGTACCTCATGCCATCACTGGTGATGCGCGCCCCGGGCGGAAGCCTGCTTGAACAAACCAACCGGCTCGTCGTGAAGCGTCAAGAGACCTATGCCGCGCAGCTCTCTGCGCCGTGGGGCATCTCCGAATCCGCCTATAACGCCCGTGATATGGAATTCACCTATCAGTACTCCAATTTTGGTGTGCCTGGCCTAGGGCTTAAGCGGGGGCTCTCTGCTGATCTGGTGATTGCACCTTACGCCACCGGTTTAGCCACGATGGTCGACCCCAACGGCGCCTGCCGCAACTTTAAACGTTTAGAGGAGATGGGCGCACTGGGCCGCTACGGTTTTTATGAAGCGTTGGACTTTACCCGCTCGCGCCTGCCTGCGGGGGAAAGCGTGATCATTGTGCGCAGCTTTATGGCCCATCATCAGGGCATGACGATCGTCGGCATCGCTAACACCCTGAACCAGGGTCAGATGCGCGCGCGCTTTCACCGTGAACCGATGATTCAAGCCAGCGAGCTACTGCTGCAAGAGCGCGTACCGCGTAATGTGGCGATTGTTCACCCCCGCGCCGAAGAGGTGAAGTCCAACGCTAGCCAGATTATTAATGAGGCACAAACCATTCGCCGTGCATCAACGGTAGCCAGTGGCCCGCCCGTTACTCACTTGCTCTCTAACGGCTGTTACTCCGTGATGTTAACGGCCACCGGCGGTGGCTACAGCCGATGGCGTAATATTGCGATTAGTCGCTGGCAGCCCGACGCCACCCGTGATCATTTGGGAAGCTTGATTTTTCTGCGCGACACCCAGCTTCCCGGCGTATGGACAGCAACAGGCCAAACTGCCGGACATTTGGCCGATGCTAACGATGACCACAACCATGTGATATTCGCCGAGGATTACGCTCGCTATACGCATCGCCATGACGACATCACCAGCCACATGGAGGTATTGGTTTCAGGCGAAGACGATTGTGAAGTGCGGCACCTCTCGCTCACCAATAGCAGCCGCCATCCCCGTGATATCGATATTACCTCCTACTCTGAATTAGTCTTGACCACACCCAGTGCCGACAATGCGCACCCCGCCTTTGCCAAAATGTTTGTGGCGACCGAGTATTTAGAAGCGTTCAACGCGCTGATTGCGACAAGGCGACGGCGCTCGCCTGACGAAGACCAGGTATGGGTGGCACACTTTGCCGTGGTGGAAGGCGAAACCGTGGGCGACTTGCAGTTCGAGACCGACCGCGCTCGGTTCTTAGGCCGCGGACGCCGCACGCTAAACGCTGCAGCACTGAACAAAGATCAACGCTTATCGGGAAGCGTGGGAAGCGTATTGGATCCCGTATTTGCATTGCGCTACCGACTGCGGGTCGCCCCCGGCAAGGCCACCCGCATCGCTTTTTGGACGGTGGTGGCCTCAACCCGCGAAGCATTGATGGATCTAATCGATAAGCACCATGACCGTAGCGCCTTTGAGCGTGCCAAAACACTCGCCTGGACACAGGCGCAGGTTCAGCTTCGACACTTGGGGATTCAGCCTGAAGAGGCAGCCGATTTTCAGCGCCTAGCCGCGCCCATCCTGTACCCTGACCCACGCTTCAGAGCGCCTGCCGATGCCATCGAGCGCGGCGCAGGGCCGCAGTCACGGCTATGGCAACACGGCATCTCCGGTGATCTACCGATTATTTTGATGCGTATCGACACCCTCGATGACATTGCGCAGGTACGCCAACTATTGCGTGCCCATGAGTACTGGCGCATGAAACGGCTAGGCGTCGATGTGGTGATTATTAATGAGCGTGGCGCCTCATATGTTCAGGATCTGCAGCAAGCGATTGAAACGGCCATTCTCAGCAGCCAAACCCAACCGCGGTTTAAAAAGGATCACACTCAGGGGGCTGTTATTTCGCTGCGCGCCGACCTAATGAGCCTGGAAATGCGGACACAGCTGCAGTCAATTGCATGCGTTGCGTTGATGGCACACCGTGGCAACCTTGCCAACCAATTAGCCCTGACACTGCCCGAACAGCGCGCTTTGCCATCACGCTCTTTCATCAAACGCCACCTGCCCAAGCACATGCCCACTATAGCCAGTGAGACCGCTCAGCCCCCCCTTCCAGCACTTGAGTTTTTCAATGGGCTAGGAGGCTTTGCTGAGCAAGGCCGCGAGTATGTGACGGTGCTTGAAGCAGGCAACACTACGCCTGCACCGTGGATCAATGTGATAGCCAACACGGGCTTCGGCTTTCAAGTGTCGGCGGAGGGCGCAGGCTATGTATGGGCAGATAATAGCCGCGAAAACCAGCTTACACCGTGGTCTAACGACCCGGTGGCAGATCCTAGTGGCGATGTGATTTATGTTCGTGATGAAGAGTCGTTAGCACTCGTCACCGCTACCGCACACCCCCTACGTGATCATGGTCGCTATATAGCCCGGCACGGCTTCGGCTACAGCCAGTTCGAGCATCAGTCAGATGGTATCGGCCTTGAGCTACTGCACTTTGTTCCGTTAGATGCTCCGCTTAGAATATCGCGGCTACGTCTTCACAATCACTCAGGGCGACCCCGCAAGCTTTCCGTTACGAGCTATGCCGAGTGGGTATTGGGCACCTCTCGCAGCGGCTCGGCGCCGTTCCTTATCTCGCACCCAGACGCTAAAAGCGGCGCGCTAATGGTAGAAAACCCATGGAACATCGCCTTCCCTGGCCGGGTGGCATTTCTGGATATCGGCGCTCAACCCACCCATTGGACAGCCGATCGGTGCGAATTCATCGGCCACGGGGGTAGCTTGGCTGCGCCCTTGGGGTTACGCAGCAATACGCCCCTTTCCGGTACTCACGGTGCGGGATTGGATCCCTGTGCAGCACTACAGCGCGGCATAACGCTTGCAGCAGATGAAAGCGTTGAGATGATCGTCCTACTGGGTCAAGCAAGCTCAATGGCCGAAGCCCAGACGCTCATTGCCCGCTATAGAGAAGCCGATATTGATGCTGAACTGGCCACGATAAACGCACACTGGCAAACGCAGCTCAATGCCGTGCAGGTGACAACGCCCGACCGCGCCATGGATATCATGCTTAACGGCTGGTTGCTTTACCAAACCATTGCCTGCCGGATCACGGCGCGCTCCGGGTTCTACCAGGCCAGTGGCGCCTATGGTTTCCGCGACCAGTTGCAAGACGGCATGGCGTTGACGTTCACCAGCCCAGAAACCACCCGTCAACATTTGCTACGTGCGGCTTCTCGCCAGTTTGTCGAAGGGGATGTCCAGCACTGGTGGCTGCCCCACTCCGGCCAAGGGGTGCGTACGCACATATCTGATGATCGGGTGTGGCTCGCCTATGCCTGCGCTCGTTATATAGCCACCTCCCATGACGTGGCGGTGTTGGACGAGCCCGTCAGCTTTCTTGAAGGCGCGTTATTAGCGGCTGATGAGCACGACTGCTTTTTTCAGCCCTTGATTGCAGGGGAAACAGCATCACTCTTTGAGCACTGCGCCCGAGGCTTGGACCAAAGCTTGACCCTGACCGGCGAGCACGGTTTGCCATTGATCGGTGGCGGCGATTGGAACGACGGTATGAATCGGGTTGGCGAGGCAGGCAAAGGAGAGAGTGTCTGGCTCGGTTGGCTGCTGGTACATACACTGGAGCAATTTTTGCCCTTTGCCGAGCAGCGTGAACAACCGTTGCCTAGTGGGTCTACGCTCCCTTCGGAGGAACAGGAAATAACACGCACCGAGCGGTGGCGGGCTCACGCAACCGCTCTTCGTATAGCGCTGGAAAGCAGTGGCTGGGATGGCCAATGGTATCGGCGGGCAACCTACGATGACGGTCATTGGCTGGGCAGTAAAGAGAGCGAGGCGTGCCGAATAGATTCGATTGCTCAGTCATGGGCAGTGCTTTCAGGCGCGGCAGAACCCCACCGGGCTGCGCTCGCCATGCGTTCGCTAGAGCGCGAACTCATCCTTCACGATGAGCAACTTGCGCTCCTGTTCTGGCCTCCCTTTGACCAACCCCAGCGCGACCCCGGCTATATCGGTGGATATCCACCGGGTATGCGCGAAAACGGCGGGCAATATAGCCATGCGGCCATGTGGGCGATACTAGCATTTGCCAAATTAGGCGAAGGCGGTAAGGCACACGCGCTTTTTTCGCTACTGAATCCCATCAATCATGCCCGCACGGCTGAAGAAGTGGCTCGCTATCATGTTGAGCCTTATGTGGTCGCCGCTGATGTTTACTCTGTTGCGCCACATACCGGACGCGGCGGTTGGACATGGTACACGGGCTCCGCAGGTTGGATGTACCGCGCGGGTATTGAAGGCATCTTGGGGATCCGCCGGGAAGGGAGCTGGCTGGTGATCGCTCCCTGCTTGCCTAGCGAGTGGCCAGGTTTCAGTGCGACGCTTACCGTTGCCGCTACCCACTATTTGGTTAACGTTGTTGCAACAGATGAAGCCCTCAGCGCGCAGCTGGATGGCAGTATACTCGCACTCCAGCAAGGGGAAGTCCGACTCCCATTGGACGGTAAAAACCATCAGTTAAAGATAAATATTCAGCATCACGTGAATGAGCCTAACGAGGGATTGGCCAATTATTTTTGAGTGTTTGCTTCTCACTGAAAGCTATATTATGCTCATTTGCGTACAAGACGCGTACAACTCATGGGTAGGTGATCACCTCACACCACCCTATGGAATTGCTTTCACACGGAGCCGTGATATGCACAGAGAAATCCTAACTGACCTTTCCCAGGCTGGCCTTCAAATCGCCATTCAAGATATCAAGGATGATTTGTTCGACACTCCCGAGTGCGACTACGCCATTGCCCAACTGCTTAACCGCTGGGGCCAAGCTGAAAAAGCCGAACAACTGCTGGATGAGATGTTGCTCAAATGGGGCACCTCCCCTGACGTCCTAGCTTTAACGCAGCTTGGTCACAGAGAAATGAAGGCAGTCATGAGGTCAGAGATGACCGGGAGTGAACTGCTCGCAGAGAATGACGAACCAATCCGCAAAACACCAAAAGCAGCACCAGCACAACCTGAGGTTGTTGCTGCTTGACCCGCTGATTTAGCTTTTACCAATGCCCCTAGTCGGTTTCTCGACAGGGGCGTTTTGATGGATGCCGATAGGCGCTAATCGAGATGATCCAGCGTGACGATTATGTCTTCAGTTGAGACATCTACGTTCCAGAAGGTGTAGCTGTCATCATCCTCATCGACGAGGCGGATATCGAAATAGGGGTTGGTATATCCGGTTAACGTCACTCGTTGAGTATCGCCGTTCATCAGCACATCACTTCCCAACACGTCCTCTTCCCAACTTTTTGAGTTCCCCGGACTCACGTACATATAGTAGATGGTATAGCCAGTACGGTTAGTGATATCTACATAGTAGTCTGCTGCTACCGCCAGTGATGAAGCTATTAGCGCCACAAGCGCAACCAACAACGTTCTAATACGCATTGAAAAAGTTCCTTGGACTTTTTGAAGTAAACAACAAGTGGTGAGTAAAGCACCGCTGAGTTTGAATACTCGGCGACATTTTCAGTATATCGCCTGCGAGGCTTTGACACAGCCGCCCGCAGCATACAAGCAACTGATAGAATACCGCCCCTTTCAGGTGCGTTAGTGGCCCATCGCCGTAATGCCCTCCTTTTCACTACCTGAGAGTTGCGCAATGTTCGCCACCGCCCACGCAGTTTTCCAGCCGCTCTTACGGCTGGGCCTTATCCCGCAGATTTTAATCGGTATCGTTGCCGGGGTATTGCTCGCCCTGTTTGCACCGGGCGTTGCCAGCGATGTGTCCTTACTGGGCCAGCTATTTATTGCCGCTTTACAGGCAGTGGCACCTATTTTGGTGTTTGTGCTGGTGGCAGCAGCCATCTCTGCTCATCAAAAAGGCCAGCCTACCCACATGCGCCCTGTGCTGGTGCTGTATGTGGTTGGCACGCTGATCGCCGCCTTCATTGCGGTGGCGGCCAGCTTTCTTTTCCCCACCGAACTCTCATTGAATGCAGGTCAAGTGGATGGCACCCCTCCTGGGGATATATTTAGTGTCCTGCGCGATCTGCTGTTGAACGCCGTGGACAACCCGGTTAGTGCATTGATGGAGGCTAACTTTATCGCTATTTTGGCCTGGGCCATCGGCCTGGGTTTAACGCTGCGCCAAGCCAGCGACACCACCCGCCAGGCACTGAGCGATTTATCCGCGGCAATTACCCGCATCGTTACCCTGGTCATTCGTTTAGCACCGTTGGGCATCCTTGGTTTGGTGGCAGGCACGCTGGCAGAATCTGGCGTTGAGGCGTTGCTCAACTACGCACAATTGCTCGGTGTGATTGTCGGCTGCATGCTGTTTGTTGCGCTAGTGAGCAACCCGCTACTGGTGTATTTCACCACCCGGCAAAACCCTTATCCACTGGTATTCAC
This sequence comes from Vreelandella sp. ssv, assembly GCF_059448525.1. Classification (NCBI taxonomy): domain Bacteria; kingdom Pseudomonadati; phylum Pseudomonadota; class Gammaproteobacteria; order Oceanospirillales; family Halomonadaceae; genus Vreelandella; species Vreelandella sp. ssv. Next base: position 3,034,270 of record NZ_CM182545.1, read on the forward strand.
ATGCCTGCGTGGCAGCGCGATAACCGCCTTTTTCACCCGCAGTTCGGCAGCGAATATTCCAGTCAATCTAGAGCTTTGCCGTCGCCTGAAGCTAGATCCTGACACTTACTCTATTTCGATTCCGTTAGGCGCGACGATCAATATGTGCGGCGCGGCCATTACGATTACGGTGATCACCCTGGCCACGACTCATACGCTGGGCATTAATGTTGATTTCGCCACGGCGCTGCTGCTGTGCGTGGTTTCAGCGCTGGCAGCCTGTGGCGTTTCAGGCGTAGCGGGCGGATCACTGATGCTGATTCCCATGGCCGCCAGCCTGTTTGGCATTCCCACAGAAGTGGCCATGCAAGCCGTCGCGATTGGCTTTGTGATTAGCGTAGTGCAGGACTCAACTGAAACTGCGCTCAACTCCTCTACCGATGTACTCTTCACCGCGGCCGCCTGCCAGTCACAAGAGGCAAAACGCTCTTAAACGTTCACTATCGGGAGTGACTTTTTTATCATAGTCACTCCCATACACTCCCCCACATTAACTATTTGCCGGTTTAAACAGCCCAGCCAAACGTTCGCGCTCGTCCTCTTCATAAAAACTCGGGTCATCGAATAGATCACGCTGAGTGTCATCGAAGATCATTTCTAACGCCCCTGCACTGCTTTGTACCATCGGCTCAAAATGCGCTGTGTGAGTAATCAGCGCTGTCACGTGGCGGCGACGATAAATGGCATACAACCCCAGTAGGGTAAACACACAGGCGATATAGATCGGCAAGCCGTGGCTCCCTACTGCCGTCATTAGTGACCCCGCCGCAATCGGTGCCACTGCACAGCCAGCACCGTGCATTACCAGCATATCCGCCGAGCCGGACACAATTTCATCCGGGTGCAGTTGATCGATCAACTGGGCCACCGCCAGCGGATAGAGGGAAAATGCCAAGCCACCCCAGATAAAATAGAGTCCCAGCAGCACTTCATGGCTGGGCGCAAAAGGCATACCCGCTGCGATCAGCGCCGCCAAGAGCACCACCCAGGTCATCACCCGTGGGCGGTCATGCTTATCAGAGAAACGCCCAATAGGGATTTGAAGCAATGCACCGCCAATAATTGCCACGCTCATCACCAGCCCAACGCCGCCAATATCAAACCCTAGCTGCGTCGCATAGACCGGGGTCATCGACCAAAAAGCCCCCATGGCGAGCCCCGATAATGCCGCAGAAGCGACGGCCAGCGGCGCAAACCCCAACAGCGCCCTTAAGCTGCTTTTAGGGCGTTCAGGGATTTTAGGCTGCACACGACGGGTCAGAGTGATGGGTAGCAATGCCCAACTGATCAAAATGGCGATGACAACGAAGAGCAAAAAACCTTGGGGCGACGAGAGCCGCAGTAACTGCTGAGCAGTGGCTAAAGCCCCCAAGTTAACCACCATATAAACCGCGAAAATACGCCCCCGCTCATGACTAGCGGCTTGGCTATTCAGCCAGCTCTCAATCACGGTGATTAAGGTGATAAACGAAAGCCCATAGATCACCCTCAACGGTAGCCATACCCAAGGGTTAACAAAAATAAGGTGTAAAAGCGCTACCGATGCACAAATAGAGGCACAGAAGCCAAAGGTACGGATATGCCCCATGCGCCGAATTAAGCGTCCGCTCACCCAGGTGCCACAGATAAAGCCGACAAAGTAGCCGGACATGATGATTCCAAGCACCGCACTGGAGAAGCCCTCATCAGTACCCCGCAGCGTTAACAGCGTATTCAATAAGCCGTTGCCCAGCAGCAGCAACGCCACGCTCTGTAGTATCGATTTAACCGGTTTGAGCATTGCCAATGAACGCATTGCGTTTCCTCGCAGCAGACAACTTAAAGTTCATCAAAAAAATCATGCAGAAAGTAGATGCATAAAGAGTGCCACTGAAAGCTGCTGCCATAACCGTTGACAGGCTAACGTTCTTTATATAGAACGTTCTATATAGAGAACAGCCGGACACCACGCAATGGATCAGCTCTCCCTCAGCACCTTAGGTCAACATTTACAGTCACTGCGATTAGCGCGGGGTTGGTCACTTTCGCAGTTAGCCAATGACGCGGGCATTGCCAAATCTAATTTGTGCCGATTGGAACAAGGGAACGGCAATCCAACGCTGGATACCATCTGGCGGTTAGCGGTGCAGCTCAACGTCCCTTTCGGCACATTGGTGGCGCCCATTACCGTACCGCTAGGCGAAGATGGCGTGCAGGTGCGCTTAATTGATCAAGGCAAAGATATCCCCCAAGTTGATGCCTATTGGATGCGCTGCGCGCCCCACACCCTTCGCCATGCCGAAGCCCATACCGTTGGCACTCGCGAATCGCTGACGTTGATTAGCGGCTGGCTTGAAGCGGGGCCAGAAGGGGCCACTACCCAGCTTCGGCCAGGGGATACGATCACCTTCGCCGCCGACCAGCCGCATCTTTATCGTACCCAAGAAACAGAAGCCACGTTGATGATGACCATCACCTACGGCATAAAAGGGGAAACGCCATGAATCAACTTGCCAACCATTCCCCAGTCCGCAACGCGTTCAAAGGCGTGCGGGAAGCCATTCCCCTGCTGGGCGGCTATATTCCGGTTTCGCTGTCGTTTGGATTAGTCGCCACCCAGGCAGGATTTAACATGTGGGAAGCCGCCGCTATATCAGCGCTGATATATGCCGGCGCCTCGCAGTTTCTATTTGTTGGCATGGTGGCAGCGGGCTCTCCACTTTGGCTCGTGGTCGCGATGACGCTACTCATAAACGTACGTCATGTAGTTTACGGACCGAATCTAGCAGCCTTATTACCGCGTAGTCGCCACTGGCCCTGGTTAATGCATGGCTTAACCGACCAAGTATTTGCCTTAGCACTTACACGCCTCCCACAACTCACCGCCCCTGAGCGGTTTGGCTGGTTTGTCGGCGCATCGCTGCTGGCTTGGGGGGTATGGATAGTCGGCACCATGGTCGGCGCTACGGCGGGCGAAACGTTAACCGCCCGCTGGCCGCTACTCGGTGAAGTGATGCCCTTCGCCCTGCCTGCACTGTTTCTGACCATGGTCGCGCCACGCTTTACCGACAAGCGCTGGGCGCTGGCGCTGAGCTGCACCATTATCGCTGCGTTATTGTTTACCTTTTACGGATGGAGCAACGTGGCAATTCCTCTGGCAGCCGCCTGCGGCGCGATCTGTTTTTATATGGTGAAGTTTCAAACGGGGAGGTGTCACCCATGAGCAGTGCACTCTGGCTAGCCGTCGTGGTTTCTGCATTGGGGACTCTGCTCATGCGCCTAGTGCCTTTCCTATGGATGCAACGCCGTTTAAACAGCACGACCGGGATTAATAACATGCCCCAGTGGCTTGGCATTCTCGGCCCGCTGATGATTGCTGCGGTACTAGGCGTATCCATTATGCCGGTCAACCCAAGCGCGATCTCCTGGTTCGCAACAGCCATCGGGCTCTCTGTGACACTATTGGTATGGTGGAAAGTACGCTCGTTGGGCTGGCCGGTGGCGGCTGGGGTGGCCGTTTATGGTGCCGTGCAGATGGGTATGGCGCTGCTGTAGAGGCACTAAGGTGGGGAGTATTAGTCGGATACGCGCTTTAAGGGGAGTCCTGGGCGTCGTTACTTGTGAGATGTGAGGAGTGACAAACGCCTCAATTGATAACGATTTGCATTATTTATTGCACCATGCAATCATTCTCTCTCCTAACTCTCACAATGGCTATCGATTAGGCAAGCCTCTACTCTGCACGCTAAGTGAGTATCCATGCCGAATGATACTGCGCATGGCGGAAAGGTGCTGATCAGTGTGCTGCTGGGTACCTTTACCGTCAGCCTAAACAACAGTGCTTTAAACCTTGCTGTCGCAGAGCTGATGGTAACGTTTAATGCCAGCGCCGCTCAGGTGAGCTGGGTGGTGACTCTGTTTATGATTAGCATGGGGATGACCATGCCATTAACCGGTTACCTCGCTAGCCGGTTTGGACGCAAGCGTATCTATTTAGTGGGGCTTGGATGGTTTCTAGCAGGCTCAGGACTCGGTGCCATGGCCCAGAGCCTTTCAGGCATTATCTTCGCGCGCGGACTACAGGGCATGGCGGCAGGCTTAATGATTCCGCTTTCTTTATCAATGATTTTCTCTGCCTATCCTAGCGACCAAAGGGGCCGCGTGAGTGGAATATGGGGCTTTGCCGTCATGATAGCACCCGCTATCGGCCCAAGTATCGGTGGCTTACTGCTTGAAGTTAGCCACTGGCGAGCGCTGTTTCTGATGAATATGCCGTTTGCTCTACTTGGGCTACTTAGTGGCTACCGCTATCTATCGGCAGAGCCACCCAACCATCAACACCAGTTTGATCTGATCGGTTTTATCCTGATCACAGTAGCAATGGGCGCGGTGCTGATTTCTCTAAGTCGTATGGAAACAGTGACTGACCTACTGCGCTACCAAGCCCTTGTCCCGCTTATTTTCGGCCTCATGTTGTTGTTACTGTTTGTGTGCGTTGAACTACGCAAACACTCTCCTTTACTTGAACTATCACTATTTTCCCATACGGGTTACCGCATCAGCGTTATGCTGGCCAGCCTTCAGTCAATTATCTTGTTTGGCTGCACGCTTCTCGTGCCTCTATGGATGCAGAGTGCATTAGGTTTCAGCCCGTTAACGACGGGTCTGGTATTTCTTGCTACTGCCCTCGCTGCTGCCATCTGCTCCCCCATTGCGGGCAGGCTGATTGACCGCTTTCCGCCTCAGTGGTGTATTAGCTTAGGGTTGATAACCACCATCAGTAGTCTGATTGGACTCGCCACTTTAACTTCGGCAACGCCGGTCTGGATAATTGGTGCTTGGATGGGCTTACGCGGGGTTGGTCTTGGCTGTGCTTATTTACCGGCGACCACCGTGGGTATAAAGGATCTTCCCGAGCACAGCGTTGCCCAGGCTTCCGCCATGAATAATATGGCACGTCGCCTAGCCTCTTCAGTGGGTATCGTTGCACTTTCAGTCTACTACGATATGGCAGTAAAAGACGCGCTAAAGCTGGGAGCCTCCTACACCGAAGCGAGTGCTTCAGCCCTGCATTACGCCTTTTTGGCGCTGGCACTCATCGCCGCTCTTTGCCTACCTCTGGCATGGCAACTTGGCCGAGCGGTGATGCGCCCTCAAGCAGTCCCGTTATGTAACGACATCTCGGCATCACACTTTTCAAAGCAATCTTCTAATCATGTACATGTCAGGAGAGTGAGATGAAGGCTCACGCCCTGTTCCAATGCTGTCGGCTAGCGCTACTGTTACTGCCCATAACGGTGATTAGCCCTATCGCAGAAAGTAACAGTCCCACCCTTAAAAGGCTTGATGACACGGCGGCCAATGCAACCCCGCAACGCATTGTCACTCTCTACCAAGGCGCTACCGACAGTGCTGTTGCTCTTGGTCTAACGCCAATAGGCGTGGTCGACTCATGGCTGGAAAAGCCCATGTACCGTTACTTGCGTGATGCGCTTTCGGGTGTGGAGCATGTAGGGTTGGAAACCCAGCCAAACTTGGAAAAAATTGCGTGGCTTGATCCTGAGCTGGTGATTGCATCAACTTTTCGCCATGCGCGAATAGCCCCTCTCCTGACAGCTATTGCGCCAATGGTGACGACGAATACCGTTTATGACTTTAAAGCCACCCTAAAGATGATCGGCGACGCTACCGGGCGAGAGGCTGAAGCCAACGCCCTGCTACGCCAATGGGAGGCGCGAGTGGCCGATTTACACCAACAGCTTGCCTCTCTGGGAGGCACTCACTGGCCACAAAGAGCGGCCGTGGTTCGCTTTAAGAGCGATCACGTACGTATTTATACCAGCGGCTTTGCTGGTTCGATTCTTGATGAACTCGGCTTTGAACAGCCTGATACGCTGCAAACCCAGGGATGGGGCATGAAATTAACCAGCACTGAGAACATCCCAGTGTTAGAGGCCGATGTGATGTTTGTACTACTTGAGCCAGATGATTCGGCCATCGCCGATAATTACCAACACTGGTCCTCTCACCCACTGTGGCAACAGCTTAATGCCGTTCAAGAGCAGCGTGTTTTCGAGGTCGACCCGGTTACCTGGATGATGGGTGGTGGCATATTAGCCGCCAACGGTATGCTGGATGATCTTTATGCCCACTATGAGCTTACTCCACCGCTGGAACAGCAACACTATGCGTGCCATTTGCCATCGACTGGTCAGGAGGGGCCAACAGTATGCTGATCAGTAGTAAAGCCAAAGGGATTGGGCTCGTCATAGGAGCACTGGCAGCGCTGCTCACCTTTTTCGCCAGCGTGATGTTTGGCACTACCGAGATCGCGCTCTCCTCCTTGCTCGCTTCACTTCTCCATTACGACCCAACGAAAGTTGCCCACATTATACTGCTAACGGAGCGCCTGCCCCGCGCGGTAATGGCTGCCTTAGTCGGCGCTAGCCTAGCCATTGCCGGTGCGCTGATGCAGACCATTACGCGCAACCCTCTGGCCTCGCCAGGGATTCTAGGGATTAACGCGGGGGCGATGTTTTTTGTCGTTGTCGCTGTCTCCCTCCTGCCGCTGCATTCGCCAGCACACTATGTGTGGGCTGCGCTTCTGGGAGCGTTTATCGCTGCCACGCTAGTGGTAATGCTTAGCCGTGGTCGCCACGGTGAGATATCCCCATTACGCGTAGTGTTGGCTGGCGTCGCTGTCACGGCGATGTTTGTGTCGTTTAGCCAAGGCTTACTGATTATTGATCAGCAAAGTTTTGAGAGCGTACTTTACTGGCTGGCAGGCTCGGTATCAGGGCGCGACCTTTCCTTGGTGATGACCTTGCTGCCTCTTTTTGGCGGCGCGCTTTTACTCTGTGCACTGCTTGTGCGCCATGCTAATGCGCTAATGCTGGGTGATGACATGGTTACAGGGCTTGGTATGCAGGCGATCACCATAAAGCTACTGCTGGGACTTGTCGTGATTGTTTTGGCCGGCAGCTCTGTAGCGCTAGCAGGCATGATTGGCTTTGTGGGCCTGATCGTACCCCACATGGCGCGTAGCATATTTGGTATCGACCACCGCTGGCTGCTACCTGCCTGTGCCTTACTGGGAGCTAGCTTACTGCTATTAGCAGATCTGGCCTCGCGTTTTTTAATGCCACCTCAAGAGGTGCCCGTCGGCGTGATGACAGCGTTGATCGGTACGCCCTTCTTTATCTATTTAGCGCGACGAAAAGCGATGGGCCCATGAGACAACTCGCCATTTTAAACCGTGCAGCTGATCATGATAGCGCCAGCGTATGGCCAAGCCTGCTGCTACTCGGGCTGCTTATTTTTGCCAGCGCTGGACTTTCGCTCTCGCTAGGTAGCTTCCCAACCCCTCCCTTGGAGGTGCTGCACGCATTAGTGACGCCGCAGAGTAGTGATATTGCCTTTATTATTTGGCAACTACGACTACCCCGCATAGCCTTGGCCATACTGGTAGGTTCAGCACTGGCGGTTGCTGGCGCTATTCTGCAAAGCATTGTACGCAACCCGCTCTCGTCACCCGATGTTATTGGCATCACCAGCGGCGCAGCGTTAGCGGCGGTGCTGTTTTTAGCGCTACTTAGTGCAAGCGTTAGCATTGAATGGCTGCCCTTTGCCGCCATGCTGGGAGCACTGGTCTCGGCACTGCTGGTATTTAGCCTGGCCTGGCGAGGAGGCATTAGACCCTCGCGCATGGTACTGGTAGGGATTGGCTTAGCAGCCGCCATGGGCGCTGGCACCACCCTGCTCATTGTTATCAGCGATGACTCTGCCGCCATGACCGCCTACGTATGGCTAACGGGGAGTCTTTATGCGGCACAGTGGGATGACATTAGAGGCATTTTACCCTGGCTAATAGTGGCTCTCCCGATCAGCTTAAGCTATGCCCGCCATGCTGATGTCATGGCTCTGGGTGATAGCGTCGCCGAAGGGTTGGGGGTGCCCATACTGCGCAGCCGAGTTGTCCTTTTAGCATGCAGCGTAGCGCTGGCGGGCGTCGCCGTGGCGTTTGCAGGAGGCTTAAGCTTTGTAGGCTTAATTGCACCTCACATTGCTGCCAGGCTGGTGGGGCGTAACTTTGTCAGACTGATACCTGCCTCAGCACTGGTAGGGGCTCTGATTGTCCTTTACGCCGACCTGCTTGGACGGGTGGCTTTTTTACCTAAAGACCTGCCTGCGGGTATCTTCGTTTCAGGAATAGGCGCCCCCTTCTTTGTCTATCTACTGCATAGAGCGCGATATCGCAGCCACTGAGTTAGCTCTTTTATAACCTAACTCTTTTATAACCACCCGCTCAACGGAAAATCAGGGATAGACATGTTTCATATTGCACCCCGTCATGTCACGTTTACAGAGCAGCAACGGAAACGCTTTGAACACCTCTCTACCTCCACTCTTGGGCACTTTACTGATTTTGGCGCTATCTCCTCCCTCATGCCGATTCAGCGCCCTATGCGGCTAATAGGAACAGCATTGACGGTCAGGATTCCGCATATAGATGGCAGCATTATCCGCCAGGCCCTGCAGATGGCCTGTCCAGGCGATGTACTGGTAATCGACGTTTCCGGCGATCATCACCGCGCCTGTTGGGGCGAGTTCAGAGCCTATGCAGCGCTGCGCAAACAGCTCGCTGGGGTTGTTACTAATGGCGCTATTACCGACTGGGCAACGCTCTCTCAGTTGAAATTGCCTACTTACGCACGCACAACCAGCCCACTGACGACAAGGACGCTCGAGCTGGAAGGTGAGATCAATACCCCCGTTGCCATCGATAACGTCACGATCAACCCGGGGGATCTGGTCATTGGCGATGATGATGGGCTATTTATCGTTCCCCAACATCGTGCCGATGCACTGGCGGATGCTGCTGAAAGTAAACAGCGTGAGGAGGAGGAGAAGCGCAAGGCACTCAAAGTAGCGTTTCCCGAGTGGTTCTACTAATTCGTCAAGCACACATAGAAACCGCCTGGCGCCCTGCCAGGCGGATAACCACCATCAGTTTTCCGTCAGTATCTCACCTGCCGCTTCATTGATCGATTTAGCTACTCGAATAAAGGGGTTACACGTGGAGCTGGTGCCAAACGGCATACTCCCCGGCCCGCCAGCTCGTTCGATAATCGGTGCGATGAGCCGTTTGTAGGGCCACTCCTGCCGCTCAAAGAGATGCTCTTTGAGCATTGCGCGATCATGCGCTTCGAAGGGTATCGAGTTGATCAGAGCGCTGATGCGTGCCGCCATCTCTTGCCAAAGTTTGTGGGTCGACAGCCCATAATAAATGGATAAGCTATCAATAATCGCCCGAAGATTGACCTGTATTGCCAGAGTTTGCAGCCAGAACAACAAGGCGTCTAGGCTTTCGTGATAGAGGGTATTGGAGTGGCCGGGCTTGATGCAGTAGTGGGGATTCTGCATGCCATGCTGCTCCAGGCGCTCGACGTTGATGCGAAGAGAGTCATGGTCGCGCAACAGGAGCCCGTGGCACTGACCATCCTTAAACACCAGGACGGCATTCTGCCCATGCACTTCTGCCAGCATCCCCAGGCGGAACATGCGCAGATTGATCTCAAAGAAGCAGTCGCATAGTTCGCCAAAAAGTGTATGTAGTGAGGCTGGGCTGGCCGTCAGATTACGCTGTGCTAACCAATCGTCAAATACATGGTGCTCGCCTCCTGGCAGCGGCGTTCCCAGCGTGGCCATGGGCACCAAGCGCACGCTAGGATCATCAAGTAAAACAGTGGGGTAACTGCGTACCATGGCTGATAGATGACGAGGCGCTTCATCGAAGAGTGTCGCTCCCTGAGGCATGTATGCCCACCACTTTCCCTCATCGCAAAGGTAGAGACGCTCGGCCAGCCTAGCATCCTGCTCTTTGGCTCTTTGTAGCAAGCGGGCGCTAAGATCGCCATTCAACATCTTGACCGCCGGCAGATAGCGGGAGGCGCCCAGAGAGTGAATGGCCATTGGCAGTTTCAGAAAATGGGGGCTTGCCGATGAGGGAGCCAGCGATCGAAGTGAGGAGGTGGCAAGCCAAGGGTCGGTGCCAGATGCCAGCGAAACGCACTCTCCTGACACGAAGGCCTCTTCTAACCAGTGAGTAAGCGCGTGCGCTTGCTGCCAAGGGTGGACGGGAATAGCGACATGTGTTTTTGCCACCCCCCGCAACACCATCTCCTCCTCAAGGCGCTGACGATCCACCTCACTAGCAATCCACTGCAGCGGCGTAGGGCTCTCCTTGCCAACCCCAGCGCCCGTCATTACGTGGTGTCTTGGCATCGCTACCCAGTGAAGTGAAATGGGCGCATTGAATTCGGCCATGTAGCGATGGTACTCGCTCTCGCTGAGCCCCTGCTTAGCTTTTGCAGTTGGATGGTAGGGCCGGTCGAGTAGCGATGCCCACTGCTCCATGATCGTGAAGTGCTCGGCCGTACTCTGTTGGTTTAGACCTTGCGTTTTGACCTGATGACCCTCGGAGCTTTCAGCCTGCCATAGGCTGTCAGAGAGCGCCTCAAGGAAAACCTTCTGCCCCTGGCTTAGCCCTTGTAGATCGTCGGCTGAGACTGCTCCAAAGAGGTGGCGTACAAAGGCAACAGGGTTCAGTGGTTCATGCTCCCGGCTCGCGTGATTAAGCGCGACAACCGGTGTTCGTGGCACTTTCTCCCAGGGTTGGGTAATACCGGGCTGCAACAACATAGCAATACTGTGTTGCGGGCTCTGATACCAGTGCCAAAGCCGCAATGATGGGTCGTTACGGTAAGTATCGAACACAGGCAGGCGGGTAAACCACTCATTTGACTGCGCAGCTATCAGCCAAGCGGCGCCGAGATCTTCCAGCAGCTCTTCAACCAGCAGCCCATCCACCAGAGCTTGCATAATTTGCTGCTGAGAATGGCACTGTGCATTCGGGGATTTCATAGTCGTGAACTCCAACAATATATAAAGCGCCCTAAGTTATTCCGCGCTGGCTTTGGCACTAATGAGGCTGTCTTGAAGGGCACGAAAAGCAATACCTCTTTCATCCCCCAACATGAAGGTGTTAACTCCCTGCGCCTGCCACCTGGCCTTGGCTTCTGAATGTCGTAAGAAGGCGCAGTAAGGGGTGGCGTGTGCCCGTGCACAGTTCTGAACTGCCTCTAGAGCCTCGACCACTGCTGTGTGCTCGGTCTGCCAGGTCACCCCCAAGGATTGCGAGAGGTCCGCGGCCCCCTCAAGCACCATATCGAGACCTGATACCGCACAAATCGCATCAATCTGTGCGACACCGCGGCGACTCTCAATCATGGCCACCACCATGATTTCCCGATTAGCCTTCAAGACGTATTCGGAAAGAGGGTCCTTACCAAAGGCGCCCGGGCGCCCAGCATTAACGCTTCGTTCACCCTCCGGCGCGTACTTACAAGCAGCCACGGCTCGAACCAAGATTTCAGGGTCTTCCACATTGGGGAGAACGATGCCCTGAGCGCCGCCGTCAAGCAGCCGCAGTAAGGTTTTAGGATGGGCATCGGCAACGCAAACCAGAGGTGTCAGTTGGTAGCTTTCGGCAGTGCGAATCATATGCTCGACAGTTTCTGGGTTGATCAGCACGTGCTCAGTATCAATTACTACAAAATCAAAGCCGGCTTCTCCGATCAGCTCAATAGAGGCCGCCGTGGGCATCGAAGCCATCACGCCATACACCTCCTTCCCCTCTGCAAGCGCCAGTTTAAGGCGATTGGTCCTTAACATACTGCCTCCCGATCGGGTGCATATTGCGCCAAGGGATTGGGCACCTGCTTGACCTGGGGAACCTCATCGCCAAACAGTCGGCGCCGGGTTAAGGCTTCCACTTCCCAGTGGGGAACAAAGACATTGAAGTAGTCGTAACGCTGGGTATGTTGAGGATGCGAGCGCTGGTACTCCTTGATTACCTCTGCGGTCATCGACCAGAAGAGACTCTCTTCCAGCCCAAAGTAGCGGCGCAGGAAAATCGCCATTTCAGCTAACGCAATGAAGAAGAAAGCATCACAGGAGTAGTCACGTACCGCTGCTAGATCGTCAGTCACGATAAAGGAGTTACGATTGAGCGCTGCGTGGCGGGCGGGCACAGGCTCCAGGGACGGAGCGAATTCAGGTCGCGCCAGATGGTCTGGGCTGAAGCGCACGCCATCATGAAAGTCCTTCAACGCAACCCTGACTGGCCAGCCATCCCGATGAATAACCACAATGTTCTGGCCGTGTGATTCCATCCCCACGCCTTCGGCAAATAGCATGTGGATAATGGGCAAGGTAGCTACCTGAATAAGCTGCCGCGTCCAGACTTCCAGTCCATAGTGCTCCACCCAGGGAGCAATAAAAGGCGTGGTGGGTTCACCATCGCAGTTTCTCTCCAACTGGCTCAAACCATTAAAAGGCACCGCTTTCTCGCCTGGCTGAAGGAAGCTGACAATATTCTGGCGCCAGATGGCGCCAACCTTGCCATATACATCGTTGTAGCGAGCCGCAGGAAATGCGCGCTCATCTAGCGCCACGCCCGCAACCTCACCTAGAATCACGAAACCTGCCGCTCGAGCGCTCTCATCTGTCGCAATGAGCTGCTGAAGCCACTGGGTGATGATCGGGCCATTGGTTACGGTATGGCGAGCCAGAATACGTATGCTGGAGGTGTTTGTGATACTCATCGCCAGCTTGAGATAGGGTTTGCCTGTATCCCCTGGAGCGAGAGTACGAATCGATTGCTGGGCGGTATACGTCGCCTCACCCTCGCCCAGCATAGTGACCTCACCATTTGCTAGCTCTGGATATAGCGCTGGAATAAGCGCATTTTCCCACTGCCAAGGGTGAACCGGCATCAGTACAACGTCGTCTCGGTCCAGTCGACGCCGGGCTAGATACTCCTCTAGGTGCGCCAGCACACGCGGCCCTGCCTCTTCTGCCACTCGATCCGTGAGGGTCACGCCAGAAATAGCACTCTGATGCGCTAAGTACTTGGGTAGCGCAAGCCACAACACTTGCAGTGGCTGAGCGAACTCCGGCCCATAGCGCTGGTTATCTTCAAGCGAGAAGCCGAGTCGAGATTTGTAACAGGGGTGATAACTGTGCGCATCAGTAAAATATTGCTCTAGAGCATCGACATCCAGAGCCTGCGGTTCCCCGTGGCAGGGCATTGGCCAGCCAGACGACTGTACATCCTTGATTAACGTCTGCTTCAACTCATTGATGAAACTGGGCTGTATCGCAACCCCGCCGAGCGCCACCTCTAGATCTTCGATAAAGCGTTGTAGGTCCACGGGCTCTGGCCCGCCCTCGTTATTGACCACCAGCGTGGAGTGCTCAAGGCGGATAAGCTGAAAGCTGTGACACAGCCAGCCACGCACTCGATAACAATGACTCCCTAGCGCGACGGAGAGAGTAACGCTGGAGGTGACGTTGTCAGACGCCTCAATAACCTCGTAGGGAAGCACGTTTTCGTAGAGAAGGGTCTGCAGTAACTGCCCAATAACCCGCTGTTTGATGCGGTCATAGTGTTGCCAACTGCGTGGGGACGCGAAAGGCGTAACAGTAGGTGTCATGGCATCTGATGCGCCATTTATTACCGCCGTAGGCGGCAGCGAACTGACGTGTATTGACATGATTTACCTTTTAAAAAATGTAGAAATGAGCAGTAAAGCGCCACGATCAACGCGGCAAATTTGCGGGCTTCCGCTCGCTGATGGTGGTGTCTCGGAGAGTAGGCGGAGCGCTGATAAAAACCTGATCAGGGCGCGGGTGGCACAGAAAGTCCGCATGGGAGATGTTGTAGCCATAGGCGCCCGCCAATGGCAGGACGAGTAGATCCCCCACGGCTACTCTGTCTAACGCCTGATGGCGGCTTAACACATCTTTGGGCGTACATAACTGACCTACCACCGTCCAGGGCTGAGACACGGCTTCGCCCGCCCGCGGTGGATCGCTGGGCATATGAATGACCGGGTGATCGTGCCCCTGGGCGGCAGGTAAGCGGAATTGATGCGTACCGCCACGGCAGATGAGAAAACCCTCTCCATGACTGATCTTGGTATCGAGCACTTCAATCACGTAGTAGCCACAGAAGGCGGAGAGAAAACGCCCGATTTCAAAGCGCACCAGAGGCGGCTGATGCATCTTTTCCAGCTGTTTCCCCAGTCCCTTACATAGCCCAGGCCAGTCAAATTGCTCCGAAGGTTGGAGATAATTCACGCCTATACCGCCCCCCACGTTGAGTTGGGTAAGCTGTTCGGGGTATCTTGCCAAGGCTCGCCAGCGAGGCCAGCGCTCAAGGTAGAAAGCCAATAGTCGTTGATGTCGTTGTTCGCTTTTCTGATGCGACATCGCATGAATATGAAAGCCAATTAGCGCCAGATTGGGGGCGTCATCCACCGCACGGACCGTTTCCGCCAACTGAGCTTCATCAACGCCAAAGGGGGTGGCAGTGCCAGCCATCCTTAAACGGCTGGAAAAGTCCGCAGGTAGAGACGGATTGATGCGCACCAGCACTGGCTGAACTCGTTGCAACGATGCAGCAATAGATTGCAAGCGAGCGACTTCATTGAGGCTTTCGATATGAAAGGCTTCGACCCCTCTACGCATGGCGTCACGCATATCAGAATCAAGCTTGCCCGGCCCCGAGAGCACCCATGGGCGCGGCGTCGAACTGGCACAGGCGCGATTAATTTCTCCACCTGACGACAACTCCAACCCATCAACAATGGGTGTCAGCGCATCAATGATCGGGCCTTCACTGTTCGCTTTAATGGCGTAGTACAGCTCTACGTTAGGGGGTAAAGCCGCCTTCATAGTGCTGGCATGAGCGGTCAGGGAGAGCAGGTCGTAAAAGAACGCCGCCATCGGCTCGCTGCACTGCTGTTGATGTCCTTCAATGGCTGCCCGAACATGATCGGGAATAAGAGCATGCTTAGCCATAGGCCATCTCCCCACCTGTCGCCTCGGAAACAAGCCAAGGGTTAGGCAACGCAACATATTGGGCTTGGCTATCCGCATAAGCCATCAGGCGAAGCTTGAAGTTCGTTTTACAGGGCAGATCACCACCCTCCAGCAGCGCATCCAATTCAGGCGTTGGTGTGGAATTCAGCCCTTTCCGAACCCTTTGTAACTCTTCACGCGTATCTTGCCAAAGCACCTCGGCCAGCGTGGGGCGCTGCCAACTCAATGCCAGGATGGCCTCAGCGATATGGTTGACGAAGAGACAGTAAGCGATGCGGTTCCATCCCTGGTCGCGTTGATAAATCATCGACTCTTTAACACGGGGGTGCAGCGACTCCTCGTCTAGCCAGTCAATCCCCTTATCACTGGTTAGCTTGACCCCTTCGAAATCCCGCAGCAGCATCTGTCGCGGCATGCCCTCGTCATGGATCAATACACAATTCTGCAAGTGAGGCTCCATGACGATACCGTATTTGAAGAAGAGTCCCATCACAGGTGCCACCAGTGTGCGCAGATAAGCCTGGAACCACTGCCGCACCCGGCGTTCCGTAGGTAGTGGAGCGGCAGATGTGACCCCATCTATAAAACAGAGCACCATCGGCGTTAGGTTGGCATCGCGTGCAAAGAGCGTTGCACTTAGCAGACAGCGCTCTGGCGAGTAACGCAGGCAGAAGTTTTCCCGCAGGATCACGCCGGTTTGCTCACGGAACCAGCGTCTCTGCTCTTCGCTTCCTGCCAGTGGCGCCCAGTGCACCGTGGCGGGTTCCTGCGCCACACACAAAACATCAAGCGCGGGGTCTCTTAGCTGAGTGAGCTGGTACATGATTCGATCAATGACCAGCGTACTCTCCTGCTCGTACCATGCATTTTTGCGTACACAGTTGGTGATGCGTACGTTGAGTGAGCCCTTGATGAACCAGGGATGCCCCTCGATATACCAGGTGCGCATGGAGGCAGTCGGAGCTGCAGGCCAACCACTCTCTCCCAGGTCGGCAATTACCCCCGCCCGAATCATCTCCGCTACTCTGGCATCTCGCCGGAAAAGAGCAGCCTGAACGGGGTGCATACTAAGCACTACTCGATCAGAATTTTCCGCCATACTCTGATCCGCGACGTGGGGCAGCACCTCCTCTACATTCAGCCTATTTGCATGGAGGCTTAACCCATCGGCAGGAAATGAAAACTGGTGCAAGGCGGTGGTCATGCAAAATTCTGGTGCGTAAGGTGGTTTGTCCTGCAGTAGGTGTGGCGGCCACTGTCTAGCCTTCGGGGTAGGATGATTGGGGTGACCAAACCAGAGCCCCTGCTCGCTAAAACGATAGTCTGTGAGTGGTTGAAGATTGGGCTGCTCAACGGCATGGGCGACGATCGCCGTCATAACGCTGTGGCTCTGAACAACCTGATCGCACAATTCTTGGTTCAGCGCGCCATCATGCCACTGGCAGTTCTTCAGCAAAGAGGCGATCAAAGTGGCTATTTCAGGCGCCTGCCAGCGGTCTGTATCCGTTTCATAAACGTAAAGTATCGATAGGTAGAAGTGACTTCCTATCGCCGAACGTCGGTCAACCATCACAAACAGAGAAAGCGATGATGACCACTCTAATAGTAGAGGTGTGCCGTGCAGATGTTCTGGCAGCCCTTTCTGATAGGCTGGCCATTGATAGGATAGCGTGCCATTCGGTATTGCCACTTCCTTGATAATGCAGTTCAGCAACGCATGCATGGATGCATGCTTGCTGATCTCGCAAGGTAAACGTGAGTAGCGTGCGTAGCTCATATGGCCTCCGCAATAAAGTCGTCCTTTAAAAACCCAAATGCCTTTCGGCAGTTGAATTCGCGCGTCCCTGGCTAGTCACTTTGCGAAGTTATTATGGGTGTTGAGATTATTGGTAGGATTGAGGGATGAGAGCTAACGCCCATTTGGCGAAAGCTCTCTTTTAACGTGTGCTTAGTCCTCACCTCAGGAATTAGAAGTCCAATCGATAACCAAAGGTGAGAGTTCTGCCCCGCCCGGCGAAGTAGCGCTCGTCATTCACCAGGGCACTTTGCGAGTAGTAGGTGACGTACTGTTCATCTAATAAGTTGGCCACCCCAACATTGACCTGACCGACAGGTAGTTGATAGCCCACTGCCGCGTCCATCAATAAATAGCCATCAAACTCGCGATTCGCTTCATCAAAGGTTTCATCGAAGGCGTAGTTGGCTTGAACAAAGGTTGAGAGCTCATCGGTCCAATTAGCCGACCAACTGGCTATCAGGCGATCCGGCGATACATCCAATCCAGACAGTTTAGAATCCAGGCTGCCGTTATCGTCGCTATCGTAGCGTCCTTCCATGCGTGAGTAGGCTAAGCGACCAGCGTGTTGATCGGTAAACTGATAATCTACCGCGGCCTCAAAGCCTTTTATTTCGGTCTCCTGGCGCTGCATATAGAAGACATCATCCACTTCTGTTAAGCGGCTACCAAAGTCAGAAGACGATTCATAATAGCTAAGCTCAGCGGCTAGGCGCCCGTTTTCAAAACGCACACCTGTCTCGACATTATCGGTCACGATAGGGCTTAGATTCTCGATGCTATTGACCGACTGCCCAGGGGTACTGATGCCCCTCAATGCACGGCCCACATCGGGAATCGAGAACCCCTCAGAGTAATTGGCAAACAGGCTCCAATGATCGACGGGACTCCACACAGCCCCCAGGTTATAAAGCGTTTCATTGAAACTGGGATCGCCACCCTCTACGTTAACGCCATTATTTGCTGCCACGGTCTGATAATCACCGATATCCAGCTTGGCATACTCATAACGCACGCCTGCGGAAAGCAGCAACGAATCAATCGGGCGCAAATCTGCCTGGAGGAAAGGTGAAAGATCGGTATATTCAGTGGAAGGTACATAGGTCCGATTTGACTGATACAAGTACTGCTCTGTTTCATCAAACAGCGTATCGAAGCCGGCGGTCAGTTTAAGCCGATCATCCAACAGATCATCTTTGGTAAGAGACACTTTGGTGCCAAACTTACTGGTCGCCGCCATGGTTTGGTCATAAAAAGTTCCCACTGGCGCAATGGTGGGATCTTGGAACGTTGCCGAGTTGGTAGCGCCAAACAGCGCCTCATAATCCTGATAAAACGCCTGAGCACTTAAACGCATTCCGGCAAGGTCATAATGATCGTAGCTTAGCCCAGTGGTCCAAACGCGGTTATAGGGCGCGTCACCTTCGGGTGTACCACGCTCAGACGTCGTCACCACACCATTAGCACGATCACCCGTTACGCTGACATAGTTATTATGATTTTCAATATCGTAATGATTGACCGTTAATTGAAGTCGTTGATCATCATCAAGCCAATAAGCCACCTTGCCCAAAAAATCATAAGAGCGTGAATCCATCAGGTCACCTTGGGTGTTATCAACGCCCACAGGGTCACTATTGCCATCCAGGAAAAGGCCTTGATCCTCAAAACTCATTGAGAATAGATAATCAATATTGCCGCTGTTACCACTCACCCCATAATTGGTTTCGTAGCTTAATGTATCGCCATCCAGCTCGCTGGTAGGGGTCGTCACCTTAACCTCAGCATACTGATTGAGCGAACCAGGCTCTGGGCGTTTGGTAATCAAATTGATGACGCCGCCCGCAGCCCCTACCCCGTTGGTGGCGTTCGCCCCCTGAATGACTTCAATCTGCTCGACCATCGAAAAATCGATAGCGTGCGCTTCACGGCCAGTGGGCCGCAAAGGATTTGATTGCGGAATACCGTCGATAAGAATCAGCGGTGTTCGCCCCCTCAAGGTTTCACCGCTACCGCTCATCTTTTGGCGGCTGGGTGAATAGGAAGGCAACAAGTTGCTTAATATCTGCGAGGAGTCACTGGAAATTTGCAGCTGTTGATTGATCTCCTCCTCGCTGATAATGCGCACCGTTTGAGGCGAATCTTCTTTAGTGGCATTGGTGCGTGAGGCAGTGACAACCATGGTTTGGTTAGCGTCCCCACGGCTATTCTGCGTCTCTTGGTCTGTGGTTGCTGATGCCTGCCCATAGGCTTGGCTGGCAGCCACTAAACCGGCAAGCGTCAACGTGGGCCAAAATACCGGGCGTTTCTTAATGTGCATCTTCTTTTTATCCCCTGCGTTCAAGTGGGTGTTCCCTTCAAAACGTAATGCAGATCTAAATGATAATGATTATATTATGCACATAAAAAACAGTGAGGTCTATTGGTGCGGAACAAACCGTTCGCTATAACGAAATTCTCTAGACCACTTTCAAGCAGTGAACGGTTATCAATTAGCGAGCAGTAATTATTGAAAATGAGAATATTTTGTCTTAGGGTTCTGGCTGTTTCGATAACCCCAATGAGCGCCTCATGCCATACCCACCAACCCCGCCGCCCGGTCTAACGGGCGAAGCACTGCATGCTGGTTACGACGCTCGGCAAGTATTGAACGGTGTGGATATCGCTATTGCGGAAGGCAAGCTCACGGTTCTCTTGGGGGCCAACGGAAGTGGTAAGTCAACCTTACTGAAAACCCTAGCCCGTACGCTTTCGCCAAGCAGTGGGCATGTATATCTGGATGGCAAAGATATTCATCGCAGCAATACGCGGGAGGTCGCAAAACGCCTGGGCATTCTCCCCCAAGGGCCAGTGGCACCTGAGGGGCTGAGCGTTAGGCAGTTAGTGGGAATGGGCCGCTTTCCACATCAGGGTTTGTGGCAAAAAAATGCGCAGCAGGACGCCAATGCCATTCGTGACGCGATGGCGTTTACCAATGTCACTGAGTTTGCCGAGCGCAGCGTGGATGCGCTTTCCGGTGGGCAGCGCCAACGCTGCTGGATTGCGATGGTGCTGGCGCAACAAACCGACCTGATTTTGCTTGATGAACCGACTACTTTTCTGGATCTAAAGGTACAGGTTGACCTACTGGAACTCCTTTCACGCCTCGCCCACGAGCATGGCCGTACGCTTCTATTAGTACTCCACGACCTCAACCTGGCCGCCGCCTACGCTGACCATTTAGTAATGATGAGTGACGGCCGCATAGTCACCAGCGGTGCGCCCACGGAGGTGTTCACCGCGGCTAACCTTAAGCGCGTTTTTGATCTGGATGCCCATGTGATCCACGACCCTGAAAGTGGTAGCCCTATTTGTGTGCCGCGTAAACGGTGCCAGCATGCTAGGGAAACAGAAGCTTCGGCAGCGTTATAACCGTGAATAAATAGTTTCGGGTGGCGAGCTCATAAGAGCGGAGAGTTAGAGCGCTTAACGCTTAGTAATATCAATTCCAGCCTACCCTCTACGACAAAGCGCATATGGATGATGGTGTTACTCATGTGAACCACCAGCGCCAACCCGCCGCACTAAGCATGCCCATTGCAATCGACACTAATGGGTTTCTCATGACTACCGCCACTGTTCCCGCCGCAATGGCCGCAAGCCGAACGCCGCCGTCACCATGCACGATGATAGGCGTAATAACGGCAATCAGAACTGAGCTAGACATGGCATCGACGAATAGCCGTACACGTGGGCCTAGCGGCACACGTGACATGATTAGCAGTCCCAGTACTCTGGAACCATAAGCAATTGCCACCATTAGCATGATGGCTATCAACGACTGCCACACGGGGGATGAACTCATGAGGCGCTTTCCCTTAACCAGTGTCCTGGCAACAATACGGCCACCACGCCACCGGTCAGGGCGCCCACCATCACGTGTAGGTAAGGCGGCAACCACCAGTACGCCATTAATGCACTCGCCGCTGCTGCCAGCCAGGGTAGGGCCATCGCCGCTCTTGGGTTGCCACCGACAACGATCATCAGCAGA
This sequence comes from Vreelandella sp. ssv, assembly GCF_059448525.1. NCBI lineage: Bacteria > Pseudomonadati > Pseudomonadota > Gammaproteobacteria > Oceanospirillales > Halomonadaceae > Vreelandella > Vreelandella sp. ssv. The sequence goes on from NZ_CM182545.1 coordinate 3,055,059, forward strand.
AAACACAGCATGATCACATCAAGGCCGAAGCGTTCAGGCTCGGTAATACCTCCCCCAAAGGTTAACCCTATCGCAGTGCCCCCGACCCAGGCGCCCCACAGTGCGATGCCGCCACCCAGCAAAATACCCAGGTTTCGCTCGCCGCGCTGATACTCTCCCAGCGCCATTGCCCAATTGGAGTCAGTTAGCAGAATCACCATCGCGAATTGCTGGCGTTGAGGTAACGCCTTAAGCCATGGATAAAGCGCCGCACTCATCAGCATATGCCGGGTATGAATCGCCAGTGTGACCGCTGCCAGAGCAAGCAGTGGCAGAGGGGAATGCCACATCTCTAGAGCAGCAAACTGCGATGGCGCCGCGAAGACAAACAAGCTCATCAGCATCGCCTCCCAGCCAGCCAGACCCTGGTGCACAGCGGCGACGCCAAACGCCAAGCCAAACGCGATTGTAAAAATCGCCAAAGGCAGCATCATGCGAATCCCTCTCCAGGTGCCCGTGATATCAAGCCGAGTAGAATTTTCTTTTACTTTCATTGCTTAACCATTCTCCACGAACCGGGCTGCAACAAAAACAAACAGACCTGCTTGTTTTTTTATTCTTTGAAGTCTAGATTGAATTATGAACACGCGCCATAGCTGGTGATGTGTCAATAAGACGAAACAATACAACAGAAAAAAACAGCCGATTAAATCGGCCCAGGAAACTACATGAACTTCACTCGTAATACGCTGACACTCGCCGTTGGAGCGCTGGTCTTACCTGTCGTTGCTTCTTCGGCCCATGCCGCAACCTCCTTTATTGCCAATTCGTTCTACGACCAACAACATCCTCACTCCCGTTACGGCTATATCGAGTGGGCAGAAATGGTCAAGGAGCTCTCGAATGGTGAACTGCAACCCGAGGTTTATACCGGCACCGTACTACTGGCACCACGCGCTAACCTTCAGGGTATCCAGGATAACGTGGTTCAAGTGGCTCACCATGCGGCTATTTACACGCCTTCTGAAATGCCGGTCGCGAATGCCGTGCAGGAGTTAGGCTTTAACTATGATGACCCATTGGTCGCCATTCTGGCGGTGACCGACTTCAGCCTGAATAATCCCACTCAGTTGGCCGAGTGGGAAGAGCTGGGTATTGTCTACCTGGGTGCCTATAGCACGCCTTCCTATGTGCTGTTTTGCCGCGAGCCCGTCCGCAATCTTGACGAGCTACGCGGTAAGCGTATTCGTACCGCAGGCTCGACTGTTTCTGCCTGGGTCGAACAAGCGGGTGGAACACCGGTTAATGTGCCTTCCAGTGAAATGTATAGCGGCCTCGATCGGGGGTCATTAGATTGTGCAACGAATGCGCCTAATGACTTGATCGATCGGTCTCTTTGGGAAGTCGCCGAGTACACGACGCTGCTGCCCACCGGTATGTATTGGTCCGGCCCTCAGTGGGGCTTCAACTCGGGCTTTTGGGCTAGCCTCAGCGATGAGGAGCGCGATGTCTTTAAAGAAGCGACGGCCAACGCAATGACACGCATGATCGTCCAATTCCTCAACGCTTCTGAAACCGCACTGGAAGAAGCCGCTGCCCATGGTAACAACATCTACCAGCCTGAAGAGGATCTGATGGCGTCTGTGGAGACTTTCCGCGCTGATGCCTTGGCCAATGTCTACGATAAGGCCCGTGATGAGTACGGTGTTGAAGACCCAGAAGCGCTGATTGATGATTTCATCGCGACCTATGAAAAGTGGGAGGCCTTAATCAGCGAGGTTGATCGCGAGGACGAAGAGGCACTGGCCGAACTGGCCATGCAAGAAATCTACAATAAGCTTCCTGCAGACTACGGAATTTATTAACGCTGTAACACTTAGGCCGTCGCAGTGAGGCGGCCTAGGCCAAATAAGGGTTCGTTATGACGAAGCGACAAAATCAAGAAGAACGCTCACGCCAAACCCAGGCCCGGGTGACGCAAGCGACTATCGAATGCATTCTCGAGAAGGGCATTCGTGCCACTTCAACGGTGGATGTGGCACGTCAGGCGGGCGTTTCCCGGGGCGCTTTAGTTCACCACTATCCTTCTAAAACATTATTGATGCAGGCAGCGCTTGAGGACTTGCTGAGTCGCGAAGTCGAAAGCGTAAGAGAGATGGCCGTGAAAGTTAAAGCAGGCGAGCTTAACTTTGACAACCTGCTTAAAGCATTGCATGAGCACTTCAAGGGCGACCTTTACATGGTCACTCTTGAGTACCTCACTAATGCGCGAACCGATCCTGACATCATGAAAGTGTTAGTGCCGCTGGCCGCCAATTTCAATGACTCTTTGGAGCAAATTTGGGAGCAACTGGTCGCCAGCGCCAACCACACGTCGCATCAGAACCGCGTCGCTCTGAACGCCACCTTGTGCATGATGCGGGGTATGGGGGCGCAAAGCATCTGGCGTGATGACCCCGAGCTCTACCGCGATATGCTGCTGTTCTGGAAAGAGACGCTGCTGGAACTGGGTTTTTCTGCCTCAGATACAAAAGGGAGTGAGCCCGCATGATCGCCAGACACGTGGAGTCGTTGAGCCAGTGGATTGCCAAAAGCGCCATGGTGCTGGCCTCATTGTTTCTGGTACTGATGGCGCTGCATGTCTCACTGGATGTAGGCCTGCGCTACTTATTCGGAAAGTCATTTACCGGCACCCTGGAGTTTGTCTCTTTCTACTACATGGTCGCCGTTGTCTTTCTGCCACTCGCTTATGTGGAGCTTCAGCGGGAACACATCAGCGTGGATGTGTTGGTGGGAAGGCTTCCGCCTAGGGCCCAACTGGTGCTTTACCTGTTTGCCAGCACTCTTGGGCTCGTCTATTTCGGCATGCTCTGCTACCAGAGCTATCTTGATGCGGTTCGCGCCACGGTTCGAATGGAAACTGCCATGGCCAACTTTACCTTCTATCTATGGCCCAGTCGCTGGGCGTTACCGGTTGGCTTTGCAGCTATGTGCCTGGCCATCCTCGCCAACATGATTAAGGCGCTGCAACAACGCCAAGCCCTCTAGGAGTTTCCTAATGAGTAATATCGAGATAGGCGTGGCAGGCATTGCCATCGCCTTGGCCCTGATCGCCCTGCGCGTGCCAATCGGCGTCGCACTGGGCTTGGTGTCGATCATCGGCATTGGTGAAATGACCAGCATGCGCGTGGCCTGGGGGATGATTTCTGCCACGCCGTTTGACTTTGCAGGTACCTGGGAACTGACCGCTGCACCTATGTTCCTGTTCATGGGCTATTTGTGTACCAGCACCAATATGACCCAGGGCCTGTTTCACGCCATGCGTCTTTATCTGGCGCGCCTGCCCGGTGGTCTAGCGGTTTCCAGTGTCATGGCTTCTGCTTTCTTTGCCGCCGCGTCGGGCTCTAGCGTAGCAACCTCGGCGGCCATGTCGCGTATTGCCGTGCCCGAAATGCTCAAGCATAACTATGACAAGGGGTTGGCTACGGGTACCGTCGCAGCATCTGGCACACTCGGCTCGCTGATTCCGCCAAGCGTGTTGCTGGTGCTCTATGGCGTTTATGCTCAAGTGTCGGTCGGCCAGCTATTTATGGCGGGGTTCATTCCCGGTGTGCTTTCAGCGCTGCTTTACATCGCCATGATCATGGTGAGAACCAAGCTGAATCCCAGCTTGGCGGGCAACACCGATGTACGCTCTAGCTGGGAAGAAAAATGGGATGCCTTTAAGCATATTTGGCCGTTGCCGCTGCTGATCGGGTCAGTGCTTGGTGGGATTTTCCTGGGTATCTTCTCACCTACGGAAGCAGGGGCCGTGGGTACAACCATTGCAGCCCTGATCGCCTTGGCACGTCGCACGCTCACCTTTTCAGCCATTCAGGAAGCACTGGTTCGCACGGCGGTGAGCACGGCAAGCATCTTCATTATTCTCATCGGGTCACTGTTTTTCACTCGTTTTCTAGCCATGAGTGGCGTACCCGCCGCTTTTTCCGAGTTGATTCTCGGTGTTAGTACTGAGACGTGGTGGATCATTCTTGCTGTCGCTGTGATCTATCTCGTACTGGGTATGTTTATCGACTCCATAGGCTTACTGCTGCTCACTCTGCCGTTAATCCTGCCCTTAGTAGAGGGCGCTGATCTCAACTTGATCTGGTTCGGCATCATCGTCGTCAAGCTGCTGGAAGTGGGGCTGGTTACCCCGCCTATCGGACTCAATGTTTATGTCATCAAAGGCGCCCTGGGCAATAGCGTCACACTGTCTGAAGTGTTCAAGGGCGTTACCTGGTTCATTGTCATGGATATTGTTGCCCTTTTGTTAATCGTGCTGATTCCAGCGCTTTCGCTCTATCTACCGCAAAAAATGTTTTAACGCCACTCTCACATGGAATACCCACAAGGAACACTCATGACAACAACACGTTTTATTAATGCCAACGTCATTGATACTCGCAACGGAAAGGTGCTCGCCAACCAGCAGGTGCGCATTCAGGATGGCCGGATCGTCGATGTGAGCGATTCGCCCCTTGAAGGCAGTGATGATCACGTCATCGATATTCAGGGCCGCTTCCTGATGCCCGGTCTGGTTGATTCGCATGTCCACGTCACGGCAATCACACCCAATTTTGCCCTGCTGGAGACGCTTTCGCCTTTCTATGTCGGTGCCAAATCGAGCGAGTTGATGGAAGCCATGTTGATGCGTGGATTCACCACCGTGCGCGACGCTGGCGGTGCAGATTATGGCCTGGCCAAAGCCGTAGACGAAGGCGCTTTGATCGGCCCGCGCATCATGTACGCAGGAAATGCTCTTTCTCAGACAGGCGGTCACGCCGACATGCGTGGCCCTGGGCAGCAAACCTTTGAAGGTTGTTTCTGCTGCGCGGGTCTCGGCCGTGTTTGCGACGGTGTTAGTGAAGTACGCCGGGCCGCCCGGGATGAGATCAGAAAGGGGGCTACCCAGATCAAAATTATGGCCTCAGGCGGTGTCTCTTCACCGACCGACCGTATCGATAGCACCCAGTTTTCGCTTGAGGAAATTGACGCCATTGTGGAGGAAGCCACTGCCGCCAATATTCACACCATGGCACATGCTTATACGGCACGCGCTATCAATCGGCTTATCCCAAGAGGCGTCAAGACCATTGAGCACGGCAACCTCATGGACGAGGAGAGCTGTCGGCTATTCCTTGAGTACGACGCTTATCTTACGCCTACACTCTGCACCTACGATGCCCTAGCGAAGGAAGGTGTCGAGGCGGGGATGGCCGAGCACTTACAGCGCAAGGTGTATGATGTTCTGGATGCTGGCGGTAAGGCGCTGGAAATGGCGCAACGGCATGGCGTTAAAATGCTCTATGGCTCTGACCTGCTTGGTCGGATGCAGCGCCATCAACTCAACGAATTCCATTTACGTAAAGATGTGGTACCGACCGACGAGCTGATTCGTGCGGCAACAAGCCACGCCGCCGACGCTTATGGGCACACAGGAGATTTTGGCGAAATTATTCCAGGCGCAAGAGGGGATATTATCGTACTAAAAGACAACCCTTTGGATGATATCACCGTGCTTACTCAGCCTGATGAGCAGCTCATGTTGATTATGAAGGGAGGCGTTTCTTACAAAAACACTCTCTAGAAAGCCCACAGTTTGGTTCTTCATTACAGCTCAAAAGCCTGGACTCTATAAACATATAGCCCAGGCCTGAGTGTTTTAAGCTAAGCCCTCAGTACTGGGCTTAGCCTTTAGATTACGCTTACCAGCTATATTTAACGCTGCCAATCACACTGCGGGATTCGCCGTAGTAGCACCAGTATTCACAGCTCGCTACGTATTCTTTATCGGTGAGGTTATTAACGTTGACCTGAGCTTCCCACCCATCGGCAAATTCGTAACCCACCATGGCATCAACCAGCGTGTAGCTATCCACTTCCGTATTATCAGCGACACTGGTATCAACCGTGCTGCCCACGTAACGCACGCCACCGCCAAGTGTGACGCCATTTAGCGCACCGCCGGTGAAGGCGTAATCCAACCACGTAGAAGCTTGGTGACGCGGTATCAGCGGCGCGCGGTCATCATTCTCCAGACGAGAATCGGTATAGGTGTAAGCCGCAGTGACTTTTAGGTTATCGGTAAGATAGCCAACGCCTTCCAACTCAAAGCCCTGCGAAGTGCGCTCCCCCTCTTGTACCTGAAAGCCTGCTGGGGAGTTCACTAGCGTATTGCTCTCTTGCAAATCAAAAACGGCAGCCGTTACATAGCCATCCCAGCCAAAGGGAGCCACCTTGACACCGGCTTCCCATTGACGCCCTTCGCGGGGATCATAAAGCTCACCATCGCTATCCACCCTGCCAAGCGGGTCAAAGGATTCGGTGTAGCTTATATAGGGGTTAACACCGTTTTCACCTAGATACATAGCACCACCCGACCAAGATACTTGATCGTCATCCGAACGCTGGGTCGTTCCCGCCGTTAGATTACTGTTTTCGGTTTCTGCTTGATCGTAGCGCACACCGCCTAGCAGCACCCAACGGTCATCAATGCGCAACTGATTTTGGGCATAGAGGCCGGTTTGTTCCTTATCGATTTCGCGTTTGAGCAGATCATCCACGCCCACTGGCGTAAAGTTGCCATAAGTGGGGTCAAAGATATCGATAGGATCGCCAAACGGGAAAGGATCCGCTTCCTGACCACTCACACCGAGGTTCTGATAATCTGCCCCAAGCAGCAGCGTATTTTCGGTACGGTCAGTGTACCAAGTACCCACCATGCGGTTATCAACAGTCCAGCTATCGATCGAGCCATCGCGATAAACATGGCCCCGGGCTGCCTCACGCTCATTAGCCATAAAGAAGGCGTAAGTGCTGCGAAGTTCTAAATCCAATTCGCTGTAGCGTAAATCCTGCTCGAAGCGCCAGGTATCGTTGAGGCTGTGACGCAATTCGTAACCTAACGCCCACTGGGTGCGCTCATCTTTATCGTAACCCGGCTCACTGAGATTGGTTTGCGGATCAACGCGGCCAAAGGGAGTATTTTCCACAGTGCCGTAGGGCAATTTGAAGGAATTAACGGGTACGCCGTCATCCTTTTGCACACTGGCTAAAAAGGTAACGGTCGTATCGTCGCTGAAATCAACCGCTAGGCTGGGCGCGAAGTAGTAGCGCTCGTTATCAGTGGCGTCTAAATCACCATCACGCTCTTTATAGAGACCCACTAGGCGATAGCGTACATCATCTGACTCCCCCACCGGCCCACTGGTATCAATCCCTACTTGGCGATGGTTGCGGTTGCCAAGTTGCAAATTAACTTCACCTTGAGGCGTCTCTGTCGGGCGCTTGCTCACCGCATTAATCAAACCGCCAGGAGGCGCTTCACCATACAAAATAGACGATGGTCCCTTAAAAACATCGACCCGCTCAAGACCATAGGGCTCGGGTAACCACTGATAAAACCCTTCGCGATAGATGCGCAGACCATCTTGATACGTTGATTGGTCAAACCCGCGAACCTTGAACCAGTCGGTGTTGTTATCGCTTCCGTAATGGCCTGAAAGCACGCCTGCCCGGTAGCGGAACGTTTCATCTAACTGCTGAACGTTGCGGGTTTCCAACTCTTCACGGTCAACGCTAGAAACGGGACGCGGCGTTTCTACCAACGGCGTGTCCACCTTTAGCGCAGTGGCAGTCACTACCACGGTGTCGTTGGAAGTAGTCTCTTCCTGCGCATAGGCAGTTGCACAAAAGAGCACTGCAGTAACGGGAATCAACGCGGAAATTGAGCGCGCCAAGGGGCGACGAGCAAACGGCAGACAAGGCATGATCAGGACTCAGTTGGAATTAGGAACAAGAAATACAATAAACATCATGATAATCGTTGTTATTAGCATTCATGATAGCGCTTTTGAATAGTTGCTTTCAATTGCTTAGTGCGGGGATTTTCAACGCAGTCAGAGAGCAAATGCCTGTTTATGGCTGAGAGCAGCCCAGAAATTTCTAGTTAGCTCAACTAGCGGCCTTAGCCTGCTGCTATCTGGTATAAAACAGAGACTAACTTTCCGCAAAGGCGTAGGAATTTATTCACGTATGGACTAGCTACTCCCTGTTGCGTGCCGCAAGCCGTGGAGCGCTATAAAGACGGAGATAAACAAGAGAGGGCCAAACTAATGGTGGGAGCCTTTGGGCAAGAGACTCATCATCCCTTGCTTTTAAAATAGGCAAATATAGAAATGGTGGGCCCAGTAGGACTTGAACCTACGACCAAGGGATTATGAGTCCCCTGCTCTAACCAACTGAGCTATAGGCCCGAAAAGTGTGCATATCATAGCGAATGTGGCAGAGTGAGGCTACCCCCTTTGCGCTATCTTGATGTCATTACGGCACTTTATGAGGATTGGGCAGTCTGGTGAGTAGTTCTTTATGCGGAGACGCGTTGTGAAAGCATTGATTGCTCTATTTCCCTTATTGTTGGCGTTGCCCGTGCACGCTGACTGGCAGCTTGATCCCGGCCAGTCGCGGGTGCAGGCGTCGATTACCCAGTTGAACGGCGAAGCACCGCAAACCCATCACCATCAAGTGCGTGATCTGCAGGGTGATATCTCCAGCGATGGTACGCTGCGCCTGCCGTTAAAACTTAGCCAAACAGATGTACTTGAGCGGTTTGGCGAACTTCCGCCGTGGATAGGTTTGTTGGCAAACACCACCTTAGTAACACTGGTGGCGCAGATGCCACCCGAGCGGTTGGACAGCTTAGATATTGGTGAGTCACTTGTTGAGACGCTGGAGTTTCGCGTTCAGTCCGACATGATAAACCAGCAGGAAGCCGTGCCGCTGCGCTTTACTCGTGAAGGTTTGAACGAGATACGCGTGACCCACGCCGAGCCCATGGTGATAGATGGCAAAGCGCTAATGGCCAACAGCACGGTGCGTACCGTAATGTCGCTGTTGGGCTATCAAGAGATTGACGATCATGTACCCGTCACTCTGAACGCGCTCTTGGTTAATCGATAGCGTTTAACAGATAACTGTTAAACGCTGCGATATTTAGTGACTTAGCACCTCCACATCCCCCGCTTGGGCTTCGCCGGTTTGAACCCGCCACTGGGCGGCGTAGTGACCGTCCACTGTCAATAAGCTGGAATGGGTGCCTCGCTCGGCCACTTGGCCTTTCTCAATCACCACGATTTCATCGGCATGTACGATGGTGGAGAGCCGGTGAGCAATCATAATCACCGTGCGACCATAGGCGATGCGCTTAAGCGAGCGCTGAATGGCCGCTTCGGTTTCGTTATCGACTGCGCTGGTGGCTTCGTCCAGCACTAGTATCGGTGGGTCTTTAAGTAGCGCCCGCGCTAAAGAGAGCCGCTGGCGTTGGCCGCCGGAAAGCCGCACGCCCCGCTCCCCCACTGGCGTATCCAGCCCTTGGGGCAACGTTTCAATAAAGCTCCACGCTTCCGACGTTTTGGCGGCATCGATAATCGCCGCATCGTCCGCGTCAGGTTTGCCGTAAGCGATATTGTCGCGAATGCTACCTTCAAATAGATACACGTCCTGACTGACCAGGCCAACCGACTGGCGTAGCGAGTTCAGGCTGACGTCGGTAATCAGTTGTCCGTCGATCAGTACGCGCCCGCTTTCAGGGTCGTAAAAGCGCAGTAGCAGTTTGATGAGGGTTGATTTGCCCGAGCCGGTCGCCCCCACCAGCGCTAAGGTATTTCCCGCAGGCACGTGCAGGTGAATGCCATCGACTCCGACAAGGCTAGTAGCGTAGTGAAAACTCACATTATCAATCGTCACTTCGCCGCGTACTGGCTGGATGAGCGGTGTAGTGCTGTCATCTTTAACCGTAATCGGCACTTCAAGCAGGTCAAGAATGCGCCGCGTGCTCGCCATGGCACGCTCAAACAAATCAATCACCTGGGCCAGCCCGGTGAGCGGCCAGAGCAGTCGCTGGGTTAAAAACACCAGCACGCCGTAAGCACCTACGTTTAAGGTGCCGTTGAGCGCCATCATGCCGCCAACGGTAAAGGTGGCGAGAAAGCCCGCCAAAATCGCCATGCGGATAACCGGAATAAACGCGGAGCTAACCTTAATCGCTCGGCGGTTCGCTTCTACATAGGCTTCACTGGCATCGCGCATGCGTTCGGCTTCGCGGTCTTCGCTGGTAAAGCTTTTAATCGTGGCAATGCCACTGAGGTTATTGGTTAACCTGCTGGCTAAATCACCGACCTTTTCACGCACATCGCTGTAAAGCGGCCCGGCTTTGCGCTGAAAGAAGAACGCGCCCCAGATAATCAGCGGAATCGGGGTAAACGCCAACAGCGCGATCAGCGGCGAAAGCACAAAGAATACTGCGCCTACCGCCACCACGGTGACCACTACCTGAATCAGCGCATTGGCACCGCCATCCAGAAAGCGCTCAAGCTGATTGACGTCATCGTTCATGGTGGCCACTAGCTGGCCGGAGCTTTTTGATTCAAAGAACGCCATATCCAGCCGCTGAGCGTGCTCGTAAGTATCCTGCCGCATATCCGCCTGTAAACGTTGCGCCAAGTTGCGCCATAGAATCTGGAATAAGTACTCAAACAGCGACTCCCCTGCCCAGATAAAGAACGTCAGTACCGCCAGCATCGTGATCTGCTGTTGAGGAGTATCAAATCCCAAACTTGCCACAAAGCTCTGCTCTTGATTCACCACCACATCAATGGCGACACCAATCAATATCTCGGGGGCAATATCAAACAGCTTGTTGATAACGGAACAGGTAGTGGCGGCAATAATGCGCCGCCGATAGCCCTTGGCGTAGCGCAGTAGCCGCACCAAAGCTTGAAAACTGTGCGCAGGAGAGGACACAAGTATTCCTTTCTAAAATTGTTGTAGGCCTAAGCTAGCCACTCACCGATGAGCGCCGCACATTAGCAAGCAGCGGGCTACCGATCTCAGGATCGATTAATAGTGTGCACTCTACTTGATAAAGCGTGCGTACTAAATCTTGGGTGAACACGGTGGCAGGCGGCCCTTCCGCCACAACTTACCCTTCCTGCATAGCGATTAAGTGATCAGTATAGCGGCGGGCACTGGCGAGGTCGTGCAGTACCATCACGACGGTAAGGCCGTGCTGGTCTACCCGCTGGTCTTCTGCTGACCACTGGCGCAACCACCCTTGATAGGGCTGGCGGCCAAAGCACATCAGCTCGGAGACGGTTAAGCCTTCCGCCGCAACGGCCTCTTGAGGCGATAGCGCCAGCTAGCGACACAGCTGGCGCTATTGGAGTTTTTACGTAGCCAAGTGCCCGCACAGTGGCGCACCTTAACCGCTACTGTTTAGGGTAATTCGAGTGTTTACCTTGCCAGTTAGCCCGCTCATTAACGACAATAGGCTGCTAACAAACAGCTGATTGCCAAGGACAGTAATGCTTGCCGAACTTTTTGCCGTTATGGCGCCCGTGCTTGCCGGGGCAGGACTTGGCTTTTTATGGATTCGCTTAGGACACCCCTACCCAGTCGACTTCATCACCCGACTAGTATTTAACATCGGCACTCCCTCGCTGGTATTGGCCTCACTGGCGGGCGCCGACATTGATGCAGCCACCTTTGGCCAAACGATGCTTGCCGCCGCGCTGGTGATCCTTACCATGGGCGCCGCGACCTTTTTGGTGGCAAAACTGTTACGCCGCAGTTGGCGGGTATTGCTGGCACCGATGATGTATCCCAATACCGGCAATATGGGCTTACCCGTGGTGCTTTACGCGTTTGGGAGCGCGGGGTTTGCCTACGGCATTACGGTGATGGTCACCGTATCGCTATTTCAGTTTACCTTAGGCGCGGCGCTTAACAGCCAAGGCAATCCCTTCAAAACCCTGCTCAAAACGCCCACGGTGTACGCCATTATTATTTCCATGCTACTGCTGCTAACCGGCACCTCGCTGCCACCTTGGTTAGCAAATACGGTGGATTTAATGTCCGGGTTCACGGTACCGCTAATGCTGATAACTCTCGGCGTGTCACTGGCCAGCATTCAGGTTAAAAACCTGCGTTCGGGGCTGGGGTTTAGCCTGGTGCGCATCCCTCTCGCCGCCGCAGCGGCTTGGTTTATTGCTGGTTGGGTGGGCCTTCCTCCGTTGGCACAAAGCATTTTAGTGGTGCAGATGTGTATGCCAGTGGCGGTATTCAACTACCTATTTGCCCAACGCGCTCAACGCGAACCTGCCTATGTAGCCAGTTTGGTATTCTGTTCAACGCTACTAGCGCTGATTTACCTGCCGGTGCTGCTCGCCATACTCATGTAAGCCCGTTTGTTTCAATAGCGCCGTTTAAGCACTCTTGGTGGAACGCAGACGGTGGCCTAGAGTCACTGCTAGACTATTTCCAACGATAACGGGTAATCACACGATCAGGGGGCAGACGATGCATAATACCAACCAGAGCAATCACACTTCCCGCCACTTCACCCCTGGGGTTTGGGCAGGCATCAGTGGACTCATGCTGGCGGGCGCTATTAATACAGCCCATGCAGACGTCGTGCAGGAATCGTTGGAAACCGATCACCTCACCCTTTCCATCGAGCGCATTGCGGATGGGCTGGAGCACCCATGGGCGGTGGCGTTTTTACCCGATGGCCGATACTTAGTGAGCGAACGCAGCGGGCAGTTGAATCTTATCGACCCCGAAAGTGGTGAGACCACTACGCTGGAAGGAATGCCAGAAGTGAGTTCTCGCGGCCAGGGAGGCCTGTTAGATGTGGTTTTGCACCCTGACTTTAAGGGCGACAATGGTGAAAACGACTGGATCTATTTCACCTGGAGCAAGCCTGAGGGCGATAACAGCCGCTCAGCGCTATCGCGGGTAAAATGGCAGGGCAATAAGTTGGGCGAGGTGGAACACCTATTTGAACAGGATCGGGCCTCCGGGCCTGGCCGCCACTATGGTTCGCGGCTAGCATGGCTGCCCGATGGCACGCTACTGATGAGCATCGGCGACCGTGGTAGCGAGCCGCCCCGCGCTCAGGCTAGCGATGACCATGCTGGCTCAACGTTGCGCCTTACCGCCACCGGCGGCGTGCCGAATGACAACCCTTTCGTGAATGATGACGCAACGTTGGATGAAATCTACTCCATGGGTAACCGCAATATCCAGGGTATGACCGTGATGAGTAACGGTGAAGCCTGGGCGTCAGAGCACGGTCCACGTACCGGTGACGAACTGAACCATATTGAAGCAGGCAATAATTATGGTTGGCCAGAGGCTACTCAGGGCAATGATTACGCCACGAATGAACCGATTGGTGAACACTCATTGCCAGGCATGGTTGATCCGGTTTACGTCTTTGACGGTCGTTTTGCGCCCGCCGGGCTTGCAGAAGTGACCAGCGACGCCTTCGGCGAGTGGCAAGGAAACTTATTGGCCGGCGGGCTAGGCAGTGAGAAACTTCTGCGCTTGCGCTTAGAGGACGGCAGCGTGGCCGAAGAAGAACTAATTTTAAATGGTGAAATTGGCCGCATCCGAGATGTTCGCCAAGGGCCGGATGGCATCTATTTGCTTACCGACGACCCCCAGGGCGGCTTATACCGTCTTGCGCCAGCGAATCCGTAGAGCTCCATTCACTCGCTGATACTAAATCGTATTAATACCACCATGGATGCCGCATGCGACTACGCAATTTGATTATTTTAACAGTGATCGTTCCGCTGTTTGTCATCCTAGTGGTATTTAGCTTAGTGGCGATTAAGTCGCTTGAGGATAACGTCCGTTCGAAGCTGCAAACGGAGGTCGAAATCATTACCCGTACGCTGAGCTCTTCGCTCAGCTACGCGGTCACTCCCGACAGCAATACCCCACTTGAGGAAGCGCTACAATCGGCATTCTCCTTCCATCGCATTTATGGCGCCTACGTATTTGATACCGACGGGCGCGATATATACGGACTAGGTCTGGGTAAAGATATTTTCAGCCAGGAAGAGATTCAGCAAGTCATTGAGCGTGATGACTTATATAGTAACTATCGACAGCACGATGGATGGAATTACTACTCTGCGTTGACACCTTTGCGCTCACAAGATGGCACTGTGTATGGCGTACTGCAGGTTAATCGACTCAATACGGGCATTGAGAACTACACTGGTTTTATCAGTATCGTGGCCGTGTTGGTATTTGTGATTGGCGCCGCCGGGATTGTATTTAGTATTTGGTGGGGCTTCCGTCGACATATTGAGCGCCCGCTTAACCGCTTACTCCACGTAATGTTATTGGTAGAGGATGGTGATCGCAGTCAACGCGCCGCCGAAGACGGCCCGACTGAATACCGTCGCCTCGCGTCTGGGTTAAATGGCATGCTGGACGCAATGGCGGAGAAAGACCACGAGATCGAAGACCGCCAGCGGCGTGAGATAGAGCTTGAAAAACGCCTGCGCAAATCGAAAAAACTGGCTGAGCTGGGCGTACTGGCCGCAGGCGTAGCCCACGAGATAGGCGCGCCGCTCACGGTGATTAATGGTCAGGCTCAGCGCTTGGCCCGCCGCGACATTATTGGCGATGACGAACGCGCACGCTTAGGGCGGATCCGCGGTGAAGTAGAACGGATTGTCGAAATTGTGCGTCAATTGATGGAGTTAGGCCGACAACATAATGTTGAGAAAGGCGAACTTGCGCTTGATCAGCTTATTATGAGCGCCAGTGATTTAGTGGAAGAAGAACTAGAGCCCCGCAATATTCGCCTAGACATTGAATTACCGACACCGACACCCAATTTACTCGCCAACGGGCAACAAATTGTTCAGGTGTTAACCAATTTGCTGAGAAATGCCGCGCAAGCACCTGAGGTCAGCCGTATTCGGGTGCGAGCACAGCAGCAAGTCCACGAATTAGTACTATGGGTTGAAGATGATGGTCCGGGCATTCCCGACTCCCATCACCAAAAAGTATTCGACCCATTTTTCACCACCAAACCTGTCGGACAAGGCAGTGGTTTGGGGCTCTCAATGGTACACCGTATTATTAACGACCACGGCGGCACGATCGGCGTGTTTGACAGCGTCCTAGGCGGCGCTGGATTTGAGATTACGCTTCCCCTTAGTGAAACCGCATCCGCGTGAGGAAAACGTTTGTGACCCATCAGGAACACCTTTTACCTTTATTGGTGGTGGAAGATGACGCCGCTATACGTGAGTTATTAGAGGAAGAGCTGCAGGATGCAGGCTATACCACGCTGGGCGTCCCTAGCGCTGAAGAGGCTATTGCCTTACTGAGCCACACCACCGTCTCACTGGTTATTACCGACGTACGCCTGCCGGGAATGACAGGTATCCAGTTACTTCAGCAGCTGCGCCAAGCGGGCAGCGAGCTGGGGATTATTGTGATTACCGCTTTTGGCACCATTGATCAGGCCGTTGAGGCACTAAAGCTTGGCGCAGATGACTTTCTAACCAAGCCGCTTGATCTTGATGCTATTCGCGATGCCGTCTTTCGGGTACTGGAGCGCCAGCGTTTGGCGGTGTCACACGATGCGGAAATCAGCCATTTCCACGGCATCGTGGGTAAAAGCCATGCCATGCAGGCGCTGTTTCATGACGCCTCTCGTCTTGCCAAAAGCGATGCGCCGATTCTGATCTTGGGTGAAAGTGGTACCGGTAAAGAGCTGCTCGCCCGAGCCATTCATCAGGAAAGCCCGCGTAATGACCAGCCATTCGTGCCGGTCAACTGCGCCAGCATTCCAGCAGACTTGATGGAAAGTGAGTTCTTTGGCCATGTTAAAGGCGCCTTTACCGGCGCGAATGAAGCGCGCCGTGGCTTATTTCACAGTGCACAGGGCGGCAGCCTGTTTTTGGATGAAATAGGTGAAATGCCAATTAATCTGCAGGCTAAGTTACTGCGGGCGCTGCAGGAAAAGACCGTCCGCCCGGTGGGTGGCGAGCGCGAAGAACCTGTCGATGTACGCATCATCGCGGCGACCCACCGCCACCTAGAAAAAGAGATAGAGGACGGTAACTTCCGTAGCGATCTTTTCTACCGATTGGAAACTTTCTCGCTGCGCATTCCACCGCTACGCGAGCGAGGCAACGATATCGAGCACCTTGTTTTTGCCCTTATCGATAAGCATTCTGAGGCACAGGGCAAGCAGATTGAGCAAATCGAACCCGCCGCACTCAATAGCTTGCTTAATTACGCCTACCCCGGAAATGTGCGCGAATTGGAGAACGCCATTATGCGTGGCGTTACCCTGAGCGAAGATGGCTCCCTTAGCCACAAGGATTTACCCGAGCGCCTGCGGGAGCAATCAACGGTGGAAACGGGTACACCTTTGGTGCCTGCCGTCAGTGGTGAAGTTCTTGCTGGAGGCCAACTACCAGCCCCGCCTCCGATTCGCTGGCCTAGCTTGGAAGAAGTTGAAAAACGCTATATTAACAAAGTTTTAGAGGCAACTGGCGGCAACAAACGGCGTACAGCTGAGGTATTGGGAATTGCTCGACGGACGCTCTATCGCCGCTTAGAAGATAATGATGAGTAATTGATACAGCCTTAGCTGGCTGTCAGCTAAACGCGAGTCAAAAAAAACCCCCGCAGGCGCGGGGGTGAAAAGGATGGTAAACCGTGTGGAGCAGCCGCAGGGAACAGACAGCTGATGCGATTTACCATCGTAGGGATCGGTAACTTTACTCACAATTTCAAAAAAAACGTTTCACGACTCGATAATCTAATTACTGAGTAGAGGTCGCATCTTCACCATCTTCTGTGTCGGTGCCAGGCATAGGATCAGTACCTTCACCAAAACCAACTTCCTCGTCATTAGGATTAACGGTGCCGTCTGCGGGCTCATCCATTGTATTTTCAGGCAAATTCTGACCAGTCATTGACGCTTCTGAATCATTACTATCTTGCAGAGTTGAACCTTGATCCATGGAACCTTGTGAACTTGACTCTTCCGGCAAGCCTGGATCTTGCTCTATTTCTGGCTCTTGACTCATGGTCGTTTCAGGCTGAGTCGTCGCGTCCTGTTCTAGGGGCGTAGTCTCCTCAACGGGTGGCGCAGCTTCTTCATTGTCGCCGCAACCCGCTAAGACAATGACACTCGCTGCTGTCGCCATCATACACAGCGTTAACCAACGTGGGCGCTTGGGGATTTGCTGATGTTCAATGTGGTTATGACTATCCATAATACCCACCTCCATGACTGGCACCGTTAATATCTACGTCTACTAGGCTAAATATCTAACTAGCTAAACAAAAAGCTGCTCTTTTTAACCGTTAACCTTCTTTACTGTACATACACTTAATGTGCCAATTATAAAAAATAAATAAAAAACTATTTTAAATCAATTACTTAAAAAACAACGATCATGTCCACAAGTTCTCGCTTACCTAAAAATGGGTGGGTAAAAAATGGCACATGTGGCGTCAATCGTTCCGTTTAACGAGCCGTTGTGACACATAGCCCCTACCTATGTATAATAATTTTTAATAAATTACCCAACTCAAGCTCTTATTTCTTTATGAATGGCTTAAGTACGACCCGTGCCATTCTCCTCAACAAAAGGCATCGCCGATGGACGAAACACGACCCGTCAAAATTAAAGTGCGCGGCTTAAGTAAAGTCTTTGGTAAGCAACCACAAAAAGCCATTGAGCTGCGCAACCAGGGAATGAAGCGACCCGAAATTCTCGAGAAATCAGGTCAGACGCTGGGGCTATCGAATATTTCGTTTGACGTTTATGAAGGCGAACTGCTGGTCATAATGGGCCTTTCGGGGTCGGGAAAATCGACGCTGATCCGCTGTCTTAATCGTCTGATTGAGACCACCGAAGGTGAGATCATCATTGATGGCGAAAACATTCCGACGCTGAAAGAGAAAGCGTTACTGGAGTGCCGTCGCCGCCACTTCTCTATGGTATTCCAAAATTTCGCGCTATTTCCCCACCGCACTGTGCAGCAGAATGCCGAGTTCGGTCTGGAAATTCGCGGCGTAGAGAAAACAGAACGTCACAAAATTGCCCATGATGCGCTGAAGCAGGTTGGCTTAGAGGGTTGGGAAGACGCCTACCCGAATCAACTTTCCGGCGGTATGCAGCAGCGCGTTGGCCTAGCCCGCGCATTGGCCAATGATGCCACTGTCCTGTTAATGGATGAAGCCTTCTCGGCGCTTGATCCGCTGATTCGCAAGGACATGCAGCAAGAGCTTTTGCAACTGCAATCCAAAATGCAAAAGACCACAGTCTTCATCACTCATGATCTGGATGAGGCGCTCAATATTGGCGACCGCATCGTGCTGTTGAAAGATGGCGAAGTGGTTCAGATCGGCACGCCAGAAGAAATTCTGACTAAGCCTGCAGATGACTACGTGCGGCGCTTTATCGAAGGCGTTGACCGGGCGCGTATTTTGACCGCTGAAAGTGCTATGCGACCACTGCGCTCCACCGCCCGCGAAAGCGATGGGCCGCGCACGGCGCTACACCGCATGCGTGACCACAGTATCGACTCTATCTATGTGGTTGACCGTGAACGCAGCCTGCTCGGCCTACTTGAGGCCGACGCTGCAAGCCGGGCGATTGAAGAAGGCGCCGATTCGATTATCCCCTACTTAACCCAGGATTTTCGTAAAGTCCCTATGGATGAGCCGTTGCATAACCTCTTTGCCATGTTTAGTGAAAAGAGCTTCCCCATCGCCGTGACTGATAAGCAGGAGCAATTGCTGGGCGTGGTGGTTAAAGGCGCAGTACTCGATGAACTGGCACGGGCAGGAGAGCAATAATGGATATCCCACGCATCCCGCTAGGTGATTGGATTGAAAGCGGCCTGACTTGGTTGACCAGTGAATACTCATCGGTGACCCGAGGCATCTCTCGTTTCACTCAAACTGGCATTGATGTACTCAACGACAGCTTGATGTGGCTGCCTGAGTGGGCGCTGCTCGGCTTGATCGCACTGCTCTGCTGGAAGCTAGCGGGCGTTCGCTTGGCAATAGGCGCGGTGGCTGGCCTCGCGTTGATCTGGAACCTGGGTCTATGGAACCCGATGATTGAGACGCTCACGCTGGTGGTGTTTGCCACCATGGTGGCGGTGGTCATCGCTCTGCCCGTCGGTATTGCCGCAGCGCTATCCAATCGGCTTTATCGGGTCATTATGCCGATTTTGGACTTCATGCAGACCATGCCGGCATTCGTTTATTTGATTCCGGCTATTCCATTTTTCGGCATTGGCTCTGTTTCAGCGATTTTTGCCACGGTGATTTTCTCGATGCCACCGGCGATTCGCTTTACCACCCTGGGCATCCGTCAGGTTCCAGTGGAACTCATCGAGGCCGCCGATGCTTATGGCGCCACGCGAGGTCAGAAACTGTTTAAGGTGCAGCTGCCGCTATCGCTGCCCACTGTCATGGCAGGTATCAACCAGACCATTATGCTCGCCCTCTCAATGGTGGTGATCGCCGCCATGATTGGTGCGGATGGCTTGGGCAGCGAAGTATGGCGTGCTATTCAGCGTCTGCGCCCTGGCGATGGTTTTGAAGCGGGCATTGCGGTGGTTATCCTAGCCATGCTGCTCGACCGCTTAACCCAGTCGCTTAGAAAAACGCGTCAATAAAGCAAAATGTCGGAAACGGCTGCGTTGAGTCAACGGCTTGCTAAGTCGCTTCTGGCTAACCATGCTGTGTTTGGCAGCAGATCGTCACATTAATAAATCTATACCCAAGGGAGAACGTGAATGAAACATCGTACATTGAACCTCCGTATCCGTATTGCTTCACTGGCGCTATTAGCCGGTGCAGGCGTCGCTGTTAGCAGCGCAGCACACGCCGAAGAAGAGAAAGGCACGATTAACCTGGCCTACGTGGAGTGGTCATCTGAAGTCGCGTCCACTAACGTAATTGCCGCAGTGCTGGAACAAGCAGGCTATGAGGTTGATCTCACCTCGCTTTCGGCTGCTGCCATGTTCCAAGCGCTGTCTAGCGGTGATGCGGACGCCATCGTTGCTGCGTGGCTGCCGACAACTCACGCTGATTACATGGAACGCCTGGGTGATAGTGTAGAAGACCTGGGACCCAACCTGGACGGCACCAAGCTGGGCCTCGTTGTTCCTGCGTACACCGACGTCGACTCCATTGCTGACCTTAACGATAACGCCGACAGCTTTAATGGCGAGATCATCGGTATTGACCCTGGTGCAGGCTTGATGGCGCTGTCCGAAGAGGTCGTGGATACCTATGACCTTGAGCTTGATCTGCGTAGCGGTAGCGGTGCCACGATGACGGCGGCACTGTCGAGTGCAATTAATAACGAAGAAAACATCGTTGTTACCGGCTGGACGCCGCACTGGATGTTCGCCCGCTTTGACCTCAAATATCTAGACGATCCCGAAAATGTTTACGGTGGTGCTGAACAGATCCATACCGCGGTTCGTGAAGGCCTGGAAGATGACATGCCGGAAGCCTATGCGATTCTCGACGCTTTTGAATGGACGCCTGAGCAAATGGGTGAAGTCATGCTCATGAACCAGGAAGACGGCAGCGATCCCTACGAAAACGCTAAGCAGTGGGTAGAAGATAACCAAGACTTGGTAGAAGAGTGGCTCGATAGCTAAGCCACTGGTGCAGATACGACAACAGGGGGCTTCGGCCCTCTGTTGTCGTTATAAGCGCCGCTTTTAAGCACAGCTTTAAGCGCGATGGTTCACAATGCGTTGAACACTGATCCAGTAGATTTGCTATTGTGTGCGCCTTAACGCGCACCATGTAATGCTGGTTGATGACCACATTTTGGTTTCTGTTCAACATTTTTTGATCGACGATTCTTGATCGAACTAGAGAGGCTCCAGTGGATAACCACGACGATAAACGCCCCCCTGAAGAGCCGGTCTCTGAGGGCATTCCTGCTCCCGATGGCCCGGCGAATCTGATTGATACCGATTATGTGATCGGCCAAGACAATATCACCACGAATGCCATGGGTTTAAATTTAGACCTACACGGCAAGGTATTTACGATTTCGGCTATTTTGGTGCTGTTGTTTGTAATTCTTACGCTAGCATTGCAAGACACCATTGCGCCTATTTATGACGCCATTTTCGGCTTTTTGACCGGCAACCTAGCCTGGTTCTTTATCTCAGCCGCCAATGTTTTCGTTATTTTATGTGTAGGCCTGATTTTTTCCCCATTAGGTAAAATCCGCATTGGTGGCGCCGATGCCAAGCCCGATTTTACCTATATGGGTTGGTTCTCGATGTTGTTTGCCGCAGGCATGGGCATTGGCCTGATGTTCTTTGGCGTCAATGAGCCTCTAACTCACTTTGGCACTTCGCTTGACGGTGGCAGTTGGGCACCACTGGGTGGCGCCGAGGGTGATACCGCCGGTGCAGCAGCGCTGGGCATGGCAGCCACTATTTTCCATTGGGGTCTACACCCATGGGCAATTTACGCGGTCGTCGCACTATCGTTGGCACTATTCTCGTTCAATAAGGGTCTGCCGCTGTCGATGCGTTCAGTGTTCTACCCGATCTTGGGTGAGCGCGTTTGGGGCTGGCCGGGACACTTAATTGATATTCTGGCCGTATTTGCCACGCTGTTTGGTCTAGCAACGTCATTAGGGCTAGGGGCTACTCAAGCCGCTGCCGGTTTGACTTACCTATTTGGCGCGCCAGAAAGCGACATCACCATGATCCTACTGATCATGGGTATCACGATTATCGCTATTGGGTCGATTCTGGCGGGCGTTGATAAGGGCGTGCAGTTGCTCTCCAAGATCAACATCGCTATGGCGGCGCTGCTGCTGTTCTTTGTGATTGCGGTTGGCCCGACCATGCTCATTGCGACCGGTTTCTTTGAAAACTTGCTCAATTATTTCGTTCACCTACCTGCGCTGTCGAATCCTTTTGGACGTGAAGACGCCAACTTCAGCCAAGGCTGGACGGCCTTCTACTGGGCATGGTGGATCTCCTGGTCCCCGTACGTCGGTATGTTTATCGCCAGGGTATCCCGTGGTCGTACCGTACGCGAGTTCCTGATTTCTGTCTTGATCGTGCCTTCTGTGGTGTCAGTACTGTGGATGACCACCTTCGGCGGCACCGCCATTGATCAGTATGTCAGCGAGGGTATTGAAGCCGTACGTGACGCTGGTGTCGATCTACAGCTCTTCATCATGCTGGAGCAGTTGCCGCTGTCACAAATCACCTCGTTCATCGCCATCATTCTGGTGATTATCTTCTTCGTGACTTCCTCTGATTCCGGCTCGTTGGTCATCGACTCGATTACCGCTGGTGGCAAGGTCGATGCACCTAAGCCTCAACGCGTGTTCTGGGCAATCATTGAAGGCGCAATTGCGATTGCCCTGCTATTAGGCGGTGGTCTAACGGCACTACAGACCATGGCCGTTTCTACCGGCTTCCCGTTCACCATCATTTTGCTAGTGGCGTGTTATGCCATTATCAAAGGGCTGATGAGCGAGCCAAAAGCGGTCTAAAGCGTCTTTTCGCTTAACTAGCCAGTAAGCAAACGGGCAACCCAGTGGGTTGCCCGTTTTTTTAACACCAGATATCTTTTAACGGCGTGTCGGGCCGATAGTGGGTGGCAATTTGCGCTTGTAATAGCTCTGCGGTTGCCAGCGCATCGACCAGGGCATGGTGGCCTTGATAGACGGGCAAGCCATAGCGTTCGCGGCTTGCGTGCAATCTTATAGAAACCGGTGGGCGGCCCAACCAGCGACGAAAACGCGCCCATAGGGTTTGGCGGTGTAACCGCGCTTCCAGCGACATGGTATCGATCATCGGAAACAGCACCCCTTCCCCACGCCTGGCTTTGACGGCTGCATCCAAAAAAGGGCGTTCGATATTACGAAAATGAACGACCACTAAGCGACCCGCTAACTGGGTTAGCAGTTCGTCCAGAATAGCCTCTAAGTCCGGCGCCTGGGCAATTTCTGAGTGGGTAATGTGGTGGTAGGCAATGGAAGCTTCATCCAGTGGCCTTGGCGGTTTTACTACCCAATAGCGACGTTCGGCCAATTTAATACGACGTAACGTGAACGGCACTATTCCAATGCTAACGATCGCATGTCGACGCTCATCCAGCCCGGTTGTTTCCATGTCCAGCGCCACCATGGGCACCTCAGAAATGGGCGTTTCAGGGTCGGGCAGCGGGGTACTGAAAAACTGTTGAATCGCCGGATTACCCGCCCGTTCTGCCCGCTGGCCCATATACCCTGCCCAGTCTGCCCGAGTAATTTTGTGACGTGGGCGTATACCGAGCATTTTAGCGCCCCTGCCGCTGAGCGGGCATTGGATAGCGGAACTTCAAGAACTTCTGCGCGTTACTGAGCACCTGAAATGCATCCTTTAGGGTGTGGCGTTCGCTGTCTTCTACATTTTCAGGCTCGATATTGTTATCCGGCAGCCGATCCTCTTGCAGGTCGATCATCTGATGGCGCAGCCGCGACATGCATAAAAATTCAAAGGCATAGCTCAGCTTGTCGGGCATCCCGGTTGCCAAAAGCTGCGTCTTACTAATGTCATTCAAACGCTGGAAAGAGTTCTGTGCTTTGGAACCACATGCCAAGGCGTGAATACGCACTAAGTCCACCATGGGGGCCGTACCGCGGCGCTTTAGATTGATAGAGTTATTGTGCTTACCATCCTGCTCCATCACAAAAGTGCGGAAAAACCCTAACGGTGGCGTACGATTAAGTGCGTTTCGGGCCATGGCGGCTAAAAATAGCGGTGACTTTTGAGCCGTTTCGGCAATCAAATCTTGGAGTGTTTCTACATAGTGATCTTCGCCATAACAGCTGTCTAAATCGAAAAAAATCGAGCTATGCAGTAGTCGCTCTGGCGTAGGGTTGGCCATCCAATCTTGAAAATAGTGCTTCCAAACACGAAGCGGCTGACGCCACTGCGTGTTGGTGGCCATAACATCGCCTTTACAGTAGGTGTAGCCGCAGGCGTCTAAACCATCGCTAACCCTGCTCGCCAGGGCGTGAAAGTAAGCGTCATGCTGTTCAGGGTCAAAGTCATCGGAGAGGATTAGTGCATTGTCCTGGTCGGTGACGATGCTCTGCTCATTACGCGCCATGGAACCATTGACCATAAAGCAGTAAGGCACAGGTGGAGGGCCAAGTTCTGCTTCAGCCATTTCCAGCAATCGACGGGTAAAGCTACGTCCGATGGTGGAGAGCGCGCTGCCCACCATCTGAGAGTTGGCACCCTCTTGCACCATGCGCACAAAAGCGGCTCTTACATCGGGCGCTAAGCGCGCCAACCCTTGGGCGCTGGACTGGTTAAAAATATTGCTAACTAAATAGAGGCCGCTATGGGTTTCATAACGAATGATATCGGAAAGATGAACGACGCCCACCGGACGCTGACGATAGAGCACCGGCAGGTGATGCACATTACTGCGTAACATCGTCAGCATGGCTTCATAGACAGAGGCATCGGATTGAACCGTAATGAGCCGCGAAGATACTACCTCGCCCACCGAGGTTTGTGGCGATAGCCCCTCAGCTACAATGCGGGTGCGAAAATCACTGTCGGTTAAAATCCCGCACATCTGCCAGGTTTGGCCTTCGCTATCTTTAAAGCTGTAGCGTGGGTTATCGCTACCTTCTTTTATTACTAGCAGTGCAGAGGCTTGAGCTTCGCTCATTTGCTGAGCTGCTTGCTGGACACTGGTAGAGACTTCGACCATCACTGGATAACGGGTCAGTAACTTACGAATCCGCGTGACCATCATGTCGTTGGATTTCTTTTGCTGTTCTGCAGCCGTCTCCAGCCGCGGCCGCTCCAGCTCGACAAAATCCGCAAAATGGTCGTCTTCTTCACACAGCCGCTGGAAGACTGCAATAGGAATAAAGTAGATTAAGGTATCTTCGATAGCCTGGGCGGGGAAGCGCACTTTATGGTTACGCAGCAGACTAAAATGACCAAAAATATCGCCTTCCCCTAGACGATTATAAAGCTCGCCCTGGCTACGATAGACCTCTACTGCGCCACTGCGGATATAACAAAGATCATTTAGCGTCTCATTGAGTTCTAAAATATTACTACCGGTTTTGAAGTAGCTCACTTCCACTTGTTCAGCAATAGCATCAAGAAGATCGTCCGACAGCCCATCAAAAGGGGGAAACCGTCCCATATGCTGGCGTATTTCTAACAGCTCGACATCCATACGGACTCCTTGGGCTTGCCGGTTAATAGTCTGGGTAATCAACATATAATCTAAAGTGTGGCGGGAAGGTTAGGTTAGGTAAACCCCCGAGGGGCACAATAAAGACGACCGAGACGAAAAGGGTCAAGAAAAAGGGTGCGCAAAAAACCAGTAATAAAGAGACAAACAATAAAAAACCCGGTGCAGTGAGCACCGGGCTTTGGTGGCCGAAGCCAAGCTGATAGAAATGTTACTGGTTAATTTAATAAGCTAGCTAAATAAAAAACCGTATCAGCCGATATCAACAGCAAGGTTTAGGATTGGCTAGCCATTTCCTGAACGCGCTGCATCATCTCTGGATCTTGCTGAATGGATTGACCGATAGCGTTGAAGGTATCAACATCTAGGCCGCTATCTTCCACGACTTCGATCATGCGGTCATTAGCTTCAGTGCGCACTTCCTGTTGCGCTGATTCATCTTCCGCTTCCTGCAGACGCTGGGTATATTCTTGAGAAATTACCGCAATTTCTTGAGAAGCATCGGCGAACTGCTGGAGCTGATCGTCAGAAAAATCCTGGGCAGGGGCAGCTTGCTGGGTTGCCGTCGGATCTTGTGCCGGCTCCTGGTCTTGCTGGGCGTGGGCAGTAGCCGTCATTAAACCAGTCGCGAGCAGAGCAGCAGAGAACAGAGCAGTCATACGTTGCATAGTAAGAAACCTCAATATTGCGTTATGTATGTGCCCACTGTGACGCGCCTATTTCGAGCAGGTTCAATTTATTATGTAAAAGTTAGTAACATAAAGAACAAAATGTATCAGACATCTAGGTAAAACACCCTACTACGGAAACGACATGCCAAGCTTATTCAACAAGTTACGTCCCAACGATTTACCCTCGGCAGGATTGGCTGCCATGCCCGCTATTTTCGTTCTACTCTGGAGCACGGGCTTTATTGGCGCCAAATTCGGTTTGCCCTACGCAGAACCGTTTACGTTTTTGTTTATACGCTTTGTGCTAACGCTAATGCTGTTAATCCCATTGGTCATGTTAATGCGCATTCCTTGGCCTTCATCGCCCAGGTTATGGACACATATTGCTATATCAGGTTTGCTAGTTCATGGCGCTTACTTGGGTGGCGTTTTCTACGGTATTTATTTAGGCATGCCCGCCGGGTTAGCGGCATTATTGGTAGGGCTACAGCCACTTCTGACGGCCGCCTTTGCCGGGTCTTTATTAGGTGAGCATCTCACTTGGCGACAGTGGGTAGGGCTAGGGCTCGGACTGATTGGCATCAGCTTAGTGCTCGGTAGCAAGTTGGAGATTGGTGAATCCCTTTTCGACGGCTTCGGCATTAGTGCATTACTTTGCGTCACCGCGGCTTTAATCGGCATTTCCTTCGGTACGCTGTATCAGAAACGATATTGCACCAGTATGCCGCTGCTTTCTGGAGCGGTTATTCAGTACTTGGCAGCAGGTGCACTACTGGGGAGCGGTGCATTGCTATTTGAGACCCGCGAGGTGGAGTGGAGCAGTACCTTTATACTGACACTCGCTTGGCTAGTGTTGATTCTCTCGATTGCCGCTATCTTGTTACTCATGGCCTTGATTAAAAAAGGGGAAGCCTCGCGTGTTGCGAGTCTTTTTTATCTTGTGCCGCCCGTTACCGCGCTTCAGGCGTGGTGGCTGTTTGACGAACGCCTCCCATTACTGGGTCTTATCGGGATGCTGGTCGCCATTACCGGGGTTGTGATGGTTATTCGAAACTCCGCCAATAAGGCGATCAGACGCTAACGCTATTTTTATAATTATCGATAATTTTATTCCAGGGCTTGGATAAACATGTCAGCACAACACCACTGTGCCAGGGTAAATGGACACTGTAACCGTTGCGATTCTCCGGTACCTTTTACGTTTACGATGGCGTTTCAACCGATTGTCGACGTTAGTCAGCGCAAAATAATCTATTACGAGGCATTGGTGCGAGGCCCGAATGGGGAGTCTGCTTTTTCAATTCTTGATCAAGTCACCGATGATTTACTCTACCGCTTTGATCAGGCGTGCCGCATTAAAGCGATTGAACTTGCCAGCGAACTGGGGATGGAGGAACGGCTTTCGATTAACTTCCTACCCAACGCGGTCTACGAACCGGAAGCCTGTATTCAAGCCACGCTTGAAACAGCAAACCGCGTAGGTTGGCCCACCGAGCGGCTCAATTTCGAAATTACTGAAACCGAGCGGGTCAATGACCGCCTGCATATGCGCACTATTATTGAGAGCTACCGTGAGATGGGGTTTACCACCTCACTGGATGATTTTGGTAACGGCTACGCTAATCTTGATCTACTTACCGACTTACGCCCAGATACGCTGAAAATCGACCGCGACTTAGTAATGGAGTGCGATAGCAGTCAGCGCCGTCAAGCCATACTCCGTAGCTTGGTAGCATTAGCCAAAACATTAGGAACCCAGTTAATTGCCGAAGGCGTTGAAACCCGCGAGGAGTCGCGCTGCCTGCTGGCACTGGGAATTCCTATGCAGCAAGGCTACTACTTTTCTTATCCGAACTTGGAAGCACTGGCAACAATTGACGACGCGAAATACGACTAGATAAGAGCTGGCAGCGGGCCGCTATAAACGCTTCCCGCTTAGCCAGCCACACCTAGCTATAGATGCTCTAAATAGTCCGCGCCGCCTAAATTGCGCATTTGCTGTCGAATCCACTGACTACGCCGTTCTACCTGGGCATCAGGTCGCGCGGCGCTACGGGTTAAGGGGCTGGGCAAGATAGCCGCAAGCAGGCTGGCCTGACGCTCAGTCAGCGAGCTGGCAGAGGCGCCGAAATAGTGCTGAGCCGCTGCTTCTAGCCCGAACACACCCCGATCCCACTCGGCCACATTGAGATAGACTTCCAAAATACGCTGCTTACTCCAGAGTATCTCGATCAGTAGCGTAAACCACGCCTCTAATCCCTTCCGCGTCCAGCTGCGGCCTGTCCATAGAAAAACGTTTTTAGCCGTTTGCTGACTCAACGTGCTGGCGCCACGCAATCGCCCACCCTCTTGGCTGGCCTGCAACGCACGGCGCAACTCGACAAGATCAAACCCGCTATGGTGTGGAAAGCGCTGATCCTCTGCGGCAATCACAGCCAGTTTAGCGTTGTCAGAGAGCGCCCCCCAACCGCGCCACTCGCGCTGTATGCGAATCGGATCGCTATGGATCCAGCTCTGTATTTTGCGCTCAACCATAACCATTGAGCCCGGTGGAGGAACAACGCGGAACAGCAGTACTAGCGCGACTGACAGCAGTGCAAACGCTAAAACGCCGCGCCAAACGATCCGCCATAGTAGACGCATAAAACGGCGCAGCGAGCGATTGAGCATCCCGTTATCCTTAACGCTTCATGAGGTGGTCTGCATGATAGCGCAGATGATCCTCAATGAACGAGGCAATAAAGAAGTAACTGTGATCGTAGCCCGGTTGGCGGCGTAACGTTAACGGATGGTCGTGCTCTTCACAAACGGCTTCTAAACGCTCTGGCTGAAGCTGTTCCTCCAGGAATTGATCCGCTTCACCCTGGTCGATAAACAAGCGCTGACGTGACGCCCCATTGGCGACCAATTCACAGGCGTCATACTGGCGCCAGCGTGACTGATCTTCACCTAGATAAGCAGTAAAGGCTTGTTGGCCCCAGGGGCAGTTCATCGGATTCACTACCGGTGAAAAAGCTGACACTGAACTAAAGCGCCCCGGATGACGTAGCGCGAGGATAAGCGCACCATGCCCACCCATCGAGTGACCGCTAATAGATTCACGCCCATTCACCGGAAAGTGCTGTCGTACCACGGAAGGCAACTCCTCAACCACATAATCATACATGCGGTAATGAGACTTCCAGGGTGATTCGGTAGCATTGACATAAAAACCGGCCCCCGACCCCAGATCAAAGCTTTCATGCTCACCAGGTAAGTCGGTACCCCGTGGGCTAGTGTCTGGGCAGACAATCGCAATACCCAGTTCAGCCGCCAAACGGTGAGCGCCCGCTTTCTGCATGAAATTTTCATCATTACAGGTCAGCCCAGAGAGCCACCAAAGCAGCGGCACACGTTCGTTTTCTGCCTGGGGTGGCAAGTAAACGGCAAAGATCATGTCGCAGTCCAGCGCACGGGAGTAGTGGCGGTAGCGCTTATGCCAACCACCGAAACTACGGTTAGCGGACACCAGTTCTAAAGTTTCACTCATGCTCATGGGCAGGTTCCTTTAAATGCAGCAAACGCGGCAGGTCTCCCCACCGCGTTTTAAACGTGCTTACTATAATCTCAGTAATGATACTCAGTAATGCAGCACGGTACGAATGCTCTTACCCGCATGCAGTAAATCAAACGCTTCGTTGATCTTCTCGAATGGCATATCGTGGGTAATGAAGTCGTCGATATTGATCTCACCCTTCATATAACGATCAACGTATCCCGGTAGTTCACTGCGCCCTTTTACGCCGCCAAACGCCGAGCCCTTCCAGACGCGCCCGGTCACCAGTTGAAACGGCCGTGTTGATATCTCTTCACCGGCCCCGGCGACACCAATCACAATCGATTCGCCCCAACCTTTATGGCAGCACTCTAGCGCCGAACGCATCACATTGACGTTGCCGATGCACTCAAAGGAGTAGTCGACGCCACCATCGGTCAGATCCACGATGACCTGCTGGATGGGGTCTGAGTAATCTTTTGGGTTCACAAAGTCGGTGGCGCCAAACTGCTTGGCCAGCTCGAATTTATCGGCGTTAACGTCGATGGCAATAATACGCCCTGCTTTAGCCATTACCGCGCCTTGAATGACGGCCAAACCGATTGCACCAAGTCCAAACACCGCCACCGTGGCGCCAGGCTCTACTTTTGCGGTATTCAGTACTGCACCGATGCCCGTAGTAACGCCGCACCCTAACAGGCAGATTTTATCCATAGGCGCTTCTTTTGACACCACCGCCAGGGAGACTTCGGGCAGCACCGTGTACTCGCTAAATGTGGAGGTGCCCATGTAATGATGCAGCATCTTGCCGTCTAGTGAGAAACGCGAGGTACCGTCAGGCATAACCCCTTTGCCTTGGGTAGCGCGAACGCTGCTACACAGGTTGGTTTTACCCGATAAGCAGAATTTACACTTGCCGCACTCGGCGGTATAGAGCGGAATGACATGGTCACCCGGCTTAAGACTGGTAACGCCCTCACCAACCTCCTGAACAACGCCTGCACCTTCGTGACCCAAGACGGCGGGGAAATTACCTTCCGGATCAGCACCAGAAAGCGTATAGGCATCAGTATGGCAAACGCTCGTAGCGGCCATTTTCACCAGCACTTCGCCAGCTTTCGGGCCTTCAACATCAATCTCAACCAGTTCAAGCGGTTTACCCGCTTCCAGTGCAACAGCTGCGCGTGACTTCATTTTGACTCCTAATTACTCATTACTTCAAAAAATTAACTTAGCCGTTACTCGTCAGTTGCCACCGGGCCAAACTCAACCGGTAGCCAGCGATAGCCTTCTTCATCTTCCACGATATGACCAATGCCGGGGAAAGGCATATGGGCACCGGCGATCCAGTGTTTATCTTCAACGGCACTTTCGAGCACTTCTTCTCGAGTGCGAATGGCCTGTTCAGGGTCAGAATCAAACTCAATAGCCACAGTAGGGTCGGCAAACTGCACACCGTAGCTGTGCACCACGTCACCCCATACCAGCATGGCGTCATCATCGCTGTTGAGCATAAAGCTTGAGTGACCAACGGTATGGCCATGAGTGTCTTGTGCGATGATACCCATCAGCACCTCATCCCCTGCCATGAAGGGATTGAAGCGATCAGCTTCCCGATATGGCGCTACCGCGTCTTGAGCCATGGTGAAGAAGGGTTGATTAGCCTCAGGAGCTGCAGCCGCCCGCTCCTCATCCAGCCAAAAATCAGCATCGGCTTGACTAGCCCGCAGCTCAGCATTGGGGTAAACCGCTTCGCCATCCTCATTGGCCAAACCACACACATGATCAGGATGCAGGTGGGTCATCAATACCGTGTCAACATCCTCGGGTGAGTAGCCCGATGCGCGCAGATTGCTCTCTACCTGCCCTAATGAGGGCCCAAAGCAGGCAGCTGAACCGGCATCGACCAGTACTAAGTTCTCCCCTGTGTGAATAAGAAAGGCATTGACCGCAGTTTGCATGCCACTTTCCGCATCAATAAATAGCGCATCCAGGTGGCGAAGAATCTCTTCTTTCTCCATGCCTTTTAGCAAGGAGGTATCAATAGCCGTATGGCCATCGTACAGAGCAGTCACCTCATACTGCCCGACCATCATACGAAACCAGCCCGGCGCCTGCTCTTGCTGTTGGGTAGGCAGCTCTGCCTGGGCACTAGCAGCCCAGCCTGCACCAATCGCGACTGCCAGCGCACCGCGCGACCAATGAGATAAGGATTTAGACATAAGCTATACACTCCATGGATAAACTAACGATGCTAGCAGTGTAGGTCAGCTAGGCGCTGTTGATAAAGCGGGATACACTCATAAGATTATTGTCACTCAGCAACAATCACCATCGCGCTAGGGATTACCATGCAGCACTGGAGCCGTATCGAAGCGTTTGTCGAGGTAGTGCGCTTAGGCACCTTTTCTGCCGCCGCTCGTCACCTGAAAGTATCCACATCGCATATCAGCCGATTAGTCAGCCAGCTTGAAAACCAGTTGGGCGTACAGTTGCTCTATCGCACCACCCGCCAGATCCGCTTAACCGACGCGGGCGCTACCTACGTAGAGCACTGCCGTCACCTATTTGATGGTCTGCGCGATGCTGAGCAGGCACTGAGCGAACTCCAGGCCAAACCTAATGGACTGCTTAAACTCACCTCGGCCACTACCTTCGGCGAGCGCTTTATCGCCCCGCTGGTTAACGACTTTCAGTGTTTGCATCCGCAATTGGATGTACATATGCACTTCACTAATCGACCGGTGGGACTGATTGAAGAGGGCTACGATATCGCCATTCGAATGGGAGTCTTGAAAGATTCCAGCTTGATCGCTAGGCGCCTATGCGACCGCCGCGAGTATATCGTCGGCTCTCAAAGCTATTTTCGCCAAGCGCCGCGTCCCCACACCTTGGCCGAGCTTAGCCAGCACCGCTGTTTGATTGGCTCACGACCCAACTGGCTGTTTGAAGTCAACGGTCAACGCCGCGAAGTGCGAGTAGAGGGGTGTTGGACAGGCAACTCCGGCCCAGCGCTGTTAGATGCCGCTCGCAAAGGGCTGGGCTTGGCGCAGTTGCCTGATTATTACGTGGCCCCCTATTTGGCAAGCGGTGAGCTGGTGGCCGTGCTTGAGCCTTTTCAGCACCACGATACCGCTGTTTGGGCGGTTTACCCTCGCCACCGTCATCTATCGCCTAAAATCCGTCAGTTGGTTGACTACTTGGTCGCGCATATTGACAGCTTATTGCCCAAAAACCCGCTGGTCTAACACATAGATAACTCAGCAATTGATGGCTCAGCATTTGATGAACTAGCACTCAATAGCATTGACGGCGAGTCCGCCTTTGGATGTCTCTTTGTACTTATCCTGCATATCGCGGCCAGTATCGCGCATGGTGCGAATCACTTTATCCAGCGATATAAAGTGCTCCCCATCCCCATGCAGTGCCATTCTTGCCGCGTTGATCGCTTTGACGGAGGCAATTGCATTGCGCTCAATACAAGGCACTTGAACAAGCCCGCCGACCGGGTCACAGGTCAACCCTAGGTTATGCTCCAACCCGATTTCAGCGGCGTTTTCCACCTGACCGGGTGAGCCGCCTAGCACTTCGGCAAGCCCGGCAGCCGCCATGGCGCAAGCGGAGCCCACTTCACCCTGACAACCCACCTCCGCGCCGGAAATGGAGGCGTTCTTTTTGCATAAAATGCCTACTGCCCCGGCGGTCAGTAGAAAGTCCACCACATCGGCTTCGCTAGCGTCGGGCTCAAACTTCAAGTAATACGCCAATACGGCGGGGACGATACCCGCCGCGCCGTTGGTCGGCGCAGTGACCATCCGCCGCCCCGCGGCGTTCTCTTCATTCACCGCCAGTGCGAATACGTTGACCCAATCCATGACGGTAAAACTCGATACGATCAGACGTTGATTAGCCGGTGGGTGAAGCAACTGTTGATGGAGCAGTTGCGCACGGCGGCGTACATTCAACCCGCCGGGCAAATGGCCAGTCGCACGCAGGCCATTTTCAATACTGTCGCTCATCGCGTGCCAAATGGTCATTAGCTCTTCACGGATGGCCGCTTCGCTACGCCAGGCCTTCTCGTTTTCTAACATGAGCTGGCTAATACGCAGTTGATGCTGCTGGCAGAGTTCTAGCAGCTCAGCCGCTGTATTGAAGGGATATGCCAATGGGGTGCTGTCTTCGCCAACATCACCTTGATCCGCCTTGGCTTGATCCACGTAAAAACCGCCGCCAAGGGAGTAAAACGTATTGGTTGCCACAAGCGCATCATCACAGTAGGCACTTAGCACCATGGCGTTGGGGTGAAATGGCAAACAGGTCTCGTCCCACTCCACATCATTACCGGCCTCAAAAGCGATCTTCTGACCATTGGCAAGCATCAGTAGCTCACCCTCTTGCAGTTGTCTTAATCGCGCTGCAATCGTGTCCGGATCGATACTTTCTGGCGCCTCTCCCATCAGCCCCATAATCACCGCTTGGTCAGTACCGTGCCCGATACCTGTAGCCGCCAGCGAACCATGCAGCCTAACCACTATCCTGCTAACGCGAGTGTCGCCAAGCGCCAGGGCAAAATCGCGGGCTGCGCGCATTGGGCCCACGGTATGGGAACTTGAAGGCCCAATGCCAATCCGGAAAAGATCAAACACACTAATAGCCATGCCAATTAAGCCTCACCACGTAGTTATTACCTGTCTATTAGACACTTTGCAGCGCCGACGACCAAACGTCGAGTGATAAACCGCAATATCGGCGTGCAAGCAAATAAGTGTGACGATATAATGAACATTCACCCATGCATGTTTGTATCTACAAATTGCGACGCTGCCTACCTACAAAGGACGTTGGTATGTCTTCTCCCCCACCCTGGCCAATAGGGTTTCAAACCCTCTTAGTGCGTGCGGTGCTGTACGTGTTATTTATCGGTGCGATTGTCCAAGGCGCTTACCTAGAAGCGCTCTATTTTCCCTCAGTTCGCTTTTCTGAGCTGGGCTTTACTGAGCTTACCCAAACGTTATTGCTGGCCGCTTGCTGTGCCATGCTGATTTACATTCGTCAGGTACTTAAAGTATGGCCCACCGTTACACTGCTTCTACTGGCGTTCGTAGCCGCTTCTCTAGTGCGTGAACAGGATCACTTTTTAGATAACTATGTCGCTGAAAACACTTGGAAGGTGCTGGTTGCGCTGATTATTTTTCCATCGCTCTTTTGGGTGGTGAAGCAGCGCCAACGCTTTCTTGTGGAGTTCGCTCATTACAGCAACACCTTTGCCTTTGGTTTGTTTACGGCTGGCGTGCTGACTACCTACATTTTCTCTCGTCTTTATGGGCGGCAAGAGTTTTGGCAAGTCATTTTAGAGGATAACTACTCAGGGGCCTTTAAAAGTGTCGCCGAAGAAGTTGTTGAACTGCTTGGCTATAGCTTAATTTTGATCGCCACGTTGGAGCTACTGCTACTGGCCAGACGCGTTTATCTAGCCCGACAGATATCCACTTAAGCGCAGCAGCAATCACCTTCAAGTGATTGCCGACAGCAAAAAGCCCATCGCTCTCAGAGCGACGGGCTTTTTAGTTTTATCTACCACTCACGATTCATTACTTACGGCATTCACTCGTCGAGGAACGAGCGCAGCGGCTCGGAGCGGCTTGGGTGGCGTAGCTTACGCAGCGCTTTGGCTTCAATCTGACGAATTCGCTCACGCGTAACGTCAAACTGCTTGCCCACCTCTTCCAGCGTATGGTCGGTATTCATATCAATACCGAAACGCATGCGCAGTACTTTTGCTTCACGGGCAGTCAAGCCACCTAACACGTTACGCGTGGCTTCGATAAGTCCTTCACCGGTGGCCATATCGATCGGCAGCAGCATGGTGCCGTCTTCAATAAAGTCGCCCAGGTGTGAATCATCGTCGTCACCAATCGGCGTCTCCATGGAGATCGGCTCTTTGGCGATTTTGAGCACCTTGCGTACTTTATCTTCAGGCATTTCCAAACGCTCGCCGAGCTCTTCCGGCGTCGGCTCACGGCCCATTTCCTGCAACATCTGGCGCGATACGCGATTGAGCTTGTTGATCGTCTCAATCATATGCACCGGAATACGGATAGTGCGCGCCTGATCCGCAATCGAGCGGGTAATTGCCTGACGAATCCACCATGTGGCATAAGTAGAGAACTTATAGCCACGGCGATATTCGAACTTATCGACCGCTTTCATCAAACCAATGTTGCCCTCTTGGATCAGATCCAAGAACTGCAGGCCACGGTTGGTGTACTTCTTGGCAATCGAGATAACCAGACGCAGGTTAGCCTCAACCATCTCTTTCTTAGCGCGACGAGCTTTCGCTTCACCGATAGAAAGTTTGCGATTCACCTCTTTGAGATCAGCAACCGAGAGTTGCACCATGTCCTCTTCAAAGGCGATCTTACGCTGAGCGCGGGCAATATCAGCGCGTAACGGCTCAAGCCGGTCGGCGTATTTGCTCTGCGCCGCCTGGAAATCATCCAGCCAGGTTTTACGTGACTCATTGCCCGGAAACGACTTAATAAACGTTTTACGCGGCACCTTGGCTTTCTTCACGCACAACTGCATCACCGCTTTTTCTTGGGCGCGCACTTGCTCAACACTGATTCGTACCTGACCCACTAGACGTTCAAAGTGCTTAGGGACCAGCTTGATGGGCGAAAAAAGCACGGCTAGACGAGTCTGCTCGGCTTTTAGTTCAGGACTGCCGCGACCATGTTTGGCAAACGCAGCTTCCACAAGGGCGTTTTGTTCACGAATCTGCTCAAAACGCGCACGCGCTTCCTCGGGATCCGGACCGCCTTCGCTAGCAGTAGAGTCCTCGTCTTCTTCATCATCACTATCAACGTCGTCGTCAATCTCGGGCTCAGGTTCGGGCTCGGGCACTTCGGCCTCTGCTACACCAGGAATGCCCTCATCGGGATCGATGAAACCAGAAAACAGATCTGACAGACGCCCCGGTGCTTCCTCATCCTGAGTAGCATCATAGGCATCCAAAATAGACGCGACGGCACCTGGCAGGTAAGCCAGTGACGACATCACTTCACGGGTGCCCTCTTCGATCCGCTTGGCGATTTCAATTTCGCCTTCACGGGTCAAAAGCTCAACCGTGCCCATTTCACGCATGTACATGCGGACGGGGTCAGTGGTGCGGCCTACATCACTTTCCACGGCGGCAAGAGCCGCTACGGCCTCTTCCGCAGCGGACTCGTCCGTGGATTGATCCGACATCATCAAAGTGTCTTCATCTGGCGCTTCTTCAGCGACACTTATACCCATGTCGTTGATCATGCCAATGATGTCTTCCACTTGATCCGGGTCGGCGATATCCTCGGGTAGATGGTCGTTGACCTCGGCATAGGTCAGGTAGCCCTGTTCCTTGCCTCGAGCGATCAACTCCTTCAGACGTGACTGCTGCTGCGCATTTCCAGCCATAGAAACCCTATCTCGACGAAGAAGAATGAAACACCTGGAGCGCTGAATCGATTAAACTCAACAAGCCGTACAGTATAGCGTAATTCACCGGAAATTTTCCAGCTTGACGTATTTGCGCGGTCATTCAGGTGTGTTAGGTTGTTTGGTTAGGCCAACGCTCGGTGGCTGACCCTATATCTGGTGCTGAACGCTAGGAATTCAACCCCATCGCTCAAAACACCGCCTTATTGACGCTGCGCAAGTTCCATAACCAAGCTTGCTAAACGCCGGCGTTGCTCCTTATCTAGCTTTTGTCCGGCGCGCTCCTGCGCCAGCAACGCTGCGTACTCCTCTTGAGGAGAGCGCTGGCGTTGAACGTGCTGCAGATGTTCTACCCAGCCATTAAGCTCAGCTTCTCTATCCGCTTTCGGAATTAACAATTCGCGCTTGGCAAACGCCGCCAATGCCTGCCCCTGCTGACTGCCTTGAAAGTGCGCCAAGATTACTTGCGGACTGCGATAACGCCCCGCCTTGAGTAAAGCGATTAACTCTTGGCAAAGCGGTGCATCATCATCTTCTGGCAGCCAGTCCAAATGCTCTGGCAGTACGGACACCAAGTTGGGCTCATGCAGCAACAGTTGAACTATCCGTCCGACGGGTGAAAGCACCATTGAACGAGAACGCCCACCCTGTGCCTTTACAGGCTGAACTGCACTGGCTATCGCGGAGGATGCTGGATCCTCAACTTGCTCCACCTGCCCCTGCACTAATTGCCGCTGGGAAATTTGAGCACGCTTCTCAAGCAGCACTTTCAACTGCTCTTGCGCCAACCCACTACGTTGCGCCAATGACTCCAAAAGTAACGATTTGAGCATGCCTTCAGGTACTTTGTTCAATGCTTCGAGCACCTGACTGGCAAACCGCTCACGCCCTTCCACCGTATTTAGATCGCGCCCCTGGGCCGCTTGTTCGAATAGAAACTCCGACAGCGGCATGGCACAGGTTACGCGATCCTGAAATGCCTGAGTGCCTTCGCGGCGCACCAGTGTGTCCGGGTCTTCACCTTCCGGTAGAAATAGAAAGCGCGCTTCACGGCCATCTATCATCTGCGGCAATGCGGTTTCCAACGCCCGGCTGGCCGCCTGCCTTCCTGCACGATCGCCGTCAAAACAGAACACCACTCGGCTCACGAGTCGAAACAGGCGGGTCAAATGATCTTCCGTGGTAGCAGTCCCCAGCGTCGCAACGGCGTTATGAATACCGTATTGCGCCAACGCCACCACATCCATATAACCTTCGACCATAACAAGCTGCTCAAGCTTGCTAGAGACCTGACGCGCCTCATACAGACCATAAAGCTCGCGGCCTTTATGAAACACGGGCGTTTCCGGCGAGTTGAGATATTTGGGCTGGTCATCGCCCATCACTCGACCACCAAAAGCAATCGTACGCCCACGCAAATCGCGAATGGGGAACATTACCCGATCACGAAAGCGGTCGTAGGTACGCCCGGTATCCTCACGATGAATTAGCAGGCCATACTCCACCTGCACCGGCTCACCAATACCGCGCTCGCTGAGATGCTGCTTAAGCGCTTCCCAACCCGCCGGGGCATAGCCAATGCCATATGTCTTAATCACTTCATCGGAGAGCCCACGACCCGAAAGATAGCGCTGGGCGGACTGGCCTTCCTGTATTTTTAAGCGTTCGCGGTAAAAACTCGCCGCCAGCTCAAGCAGATTAACGCCCTCTTTGCGCTTTTTCTCACGCTGTTGGGCACGTGGGTCATCAGCACCTTCACGCGGCACTTCAATACCCAAGCGGCCAGCCAACTGCTCTACCGCTTCAGGAAACGGCAGTTTGTCGTACTCCATCAAGAAGCGTAGTGCATTACCATTAGCTCCGCAGCCAAAGCAGTGATAAAACTGCTTATCCGCACTGACGGTAAACGATGGGGTTTTCTCTTGATGGAAGGGACATAGCCCGGAATAGTTGCGACCGGCCTTCTTAAGCTGCACACGCTCACCGACCACCTCGACCACGTCAACGCGGCCTAACAGGTCATCAATAAAACGCTGGGGAATTTGGCCTGCCATGAACTACGGGCATCCTCGCGCAAAGCGCTAACTTTCGAGACTGTTTTTAAAGCCTTGTTTTTAAAACCTGTCTTCAAAACCAGTTTTACAACACTGATTAAGATCATCAGATCCGTTGCCAGATCAGATCATCATAAGCAGCGATGGTCTTGAAAAACGACAGCCATGAAAAACGACAGTCAAAAACAAACGGCCACCTAGTGGCGGCCGCTTGATATCCCTCTTGAGACGACCAGCTAACTGCTCCGGCCCTCTCGGGTACGGATCAATAGAGCCGTTCGAAACGCTTTTGCTCACGCTGAACTTTCTTAGCGTGGCGTTTTACGGCAGCTGCCGCTTTGCGTTTACGCTCAGCAGTCGGCTTCTCATAGTGCTCGCGGCGGCGTACTTCGGAAAGAACACCGGCTTTTTCGCAAGAACGCTTGAAGCGACGCAGGGCGACGTCAAACGGCTCGTTATCACGTACTTTTACAGAAGGCATTAAGCACTCACCTACCTTAAGGAGTCTTGAGTTCGGATAGTACGTACATCGCGATATTGCAGTTTAGAGTGCGGTGTACGACCCAGTTTTACAGCGCACAGTAGTCTAGTCGTCGCTGGCCATCTTTGCAAATGCTTACGCGCAGCTGCAGCGACAATGCTAGACTGTTGGCCCTATATTTTTCGCTTTTAAGTCCTTTGAATATTTTTTGAGAGTCCCTTTTTTATGCGTGTTTTGGGCATTGAAACATCCTGCGATGAAACGGGCGTCGCGCTTTACGACACGGCGCTAACCGGCGGCAAGGGTCTGCTTGCAGACGCGCTCTACAGCCAAATCGCCATGCATGCCGAATTTGGCGGCGTGGTGCCCGAACTCGCTTCCCGCGACCACACTCGCAAATTGCTGCCGCTGATTGAGCAAGTGCTAAGCGACGCCAAGCTGACGCGTCGCGACCTGGACGGCATTACCTACACAGCGGGACCTGGATTAGTGGGAGCCCTGATGGTAGGTGCCAGCACGGCCCATGGCATGGCCCGTGCACTCAACATCCCCGTGCTCGGCGTGCATCATATGGAAGGCCATTTGCTGGCACCGATGCTGGAAGACGAGCCCCCCGAGTTCCCTTTCGTGGCGCTGCTGGTATCCGGCGGCCATACCCAGCTCGTCGAAGTACAGGGGCTAGGGCGCTATCAACTGCTCGGCGAATCAGTGGATGACGCCGCTGGTGAAGCGTTTGATAAAGCCGCCAAGATGCTAGGACTGGCCTACCCAGGCGGGCCTGAGGTCGCCAAACTAGCGGAACTGGGTAATCCCAAGCGTTTTCGTTTCCCGCGCCCCATGACCGACCGGCCCGGGCTCGACTTCAGCTTTTCAGGCTTAAAAACCCACACAATGACGGCTATTCGTCAGCTAGACGCAGCAGGTGACCTCAATGCACAGGCTCGCGCCGATGTAGCCCGCGCCTTTGAAGAAGCCGTCGTCGATACGCTGGTGATTAAGTGCCGTCGAGCTCTGGATCAAACCGGTTTGAAGCGTTTAGTGGTGGCGGGTGGGGTTAGCGCCAATCATCGCCTGCGTGAACGACTGCACACTGAGTGTGAAAAACGCCAAGCTCGCGCCTACTACCCACGCGGGCGTTTCTGTACCGACAATGGCGCCATGATTGCCTATGTAGGCGCTCAACGCCTGGCAGCGGGCGAGTGCGATACCCCTGGCATGATGCAGGCAACGCCCCGCTGGCCGCTGGATAGACTGACACCTCCAACTGCCTCTGAAAGCTAATAGCACTCTTAACCTAGTGCGCCTTATGAGCCGCGAAACGGCGGCTCTTCTCCGCGGCGAAGGCGGCGAATATTGAGCCCATGGCGAGTCAGCACCAGCAGGCTAAACACGGCTACTACCATAAAATATTCAGGCGCTAACCAAGCGCATAACAACGGCGCGGCCAAGGCACTCACAAGCGAAGCCATTGCCGCCGTCTTTAAGCGCCACGCCAGCAGCGCCCAAATCACAGCACTCAATAGCGCTACGTTGGGCACCAATATTAGCAGCACCCCAAACGCACTGGCGACTGCCTTGCCGCCACGAAAGCCATGCCATAGTGGGAAGCTGTGACCAAACAGCACCGCCAACCCAACCAGGCCCTGCAGCCACACAGGGCAGCTCATCAGCTTGGCACCCATGACGGCGGGCATTCCTTTTAAGGCGTCCAGCAACAGGGTAAATGTCGCCAAGCGGGCGCCATAAAGGCGCAGC
This sequence comes from Vreelandella sp. ssv, assembly GCF_059448525.1. Classification (NCBI taxonomy): domain Bacteria; kingdom Pseudomonadati; phylum Pseudomonadota; class Gammaproteobacteria; order Oceanospirillales; family Halomonadaceae; genus Vreelandella; species Vreelandella sp. ssv. The sequence goes on from NZ_CM182545.1 coordinate 3,096,154, forward strand.
ACGTTGGAGAAACCTGGATTAAACGAACCATACCTGCGTGGATCCCCCAGGCCAGCCAAACGGCATACGGTCAACGCTGCCAGCCAACTGCCGCTAAAATACCCCACCACTATCCATACCATGGCTGTATGCTCGCTTTGTAGACCGTCTCAATAGCCCGGCTCGCTGTCGTTTAACTCCATCCTAACGTACAATCGCCCGCTTGTTGCAGCAGGGGGACGGCAAATGGACCGCATTTTGATTGAAGCGTTAAGCGTCGACACCGTGATAGGTGTCTACGATTGGGAGCGTTCGATTCAACAATCTCTGAGCTTAGACTTGGCGCTAGCGACCGATATTCGCTCAGCGGCAGCCACCGATGATTTACGCCTCACGCTGGATTACGCCGCTATCTGCCAGCGCATTCAGCAGTTTGCCGATGAACATCAATTTGCCCTGGTTGAAACCTTCGCTGAGCGGCTAGCCGAGTGTCTGCGCTTAGAATTCCCCATTAGCTGGATGCGCCTGACAGTGCGCAAACCGGGTGCGGTACCCAAGGCTGCAAGCGTGGGCCTAGAAATCACCCGCGGTACCCTACCGGAGGCAATGCAGGAGCCCAGCGCATGAATTTGGTAACGGTTAGCTTAGGCAGCAACATTCATCCAGCCCAGCATATCCGCTGCGGTCTCGATGCGCTCGCCGACACTTTCGGCCACCTGCAAATATCTCGCGTGTTTGAAAGCGAGCCGGTCGGCTTCACCGATAGCCGCAATTTCTATAACTTAGTGGTGGCCTTTCACAGCGACAAGACACCTGGCGAGCTTCAAGCGTGGAGTAAGCAGCTGGAAATAGCGTATGGCCGACTTCCCGAGACTGCCAAATTTAGTCCTCGCGCCCTGGATATCGACTTGCTTACCGTGGGCAGCGTCTGCGGAACCGTAGACGATGTGACCTTGCCACGCAGCGAAATAACCCATAATGCCTTTGTATTGCAGCCGCTGGCTGAACTACTTCCCGACCAGCGCCATCCCTGCTGTGACACGCCCTATGCCATACTATGGAGCGCCTTCGAGCTAGGCAGCCAGCGTCTCTGGGCGGTGGATTTCAACTGGCGCGGCCGCTGGATATCTCAGACTGATGAACCGCTTCTGCTGGCGACGGCACGCCGATAAATCGCTATTGTAGCGCAGACACCACGGCTTGCCTGCGCCGCTCACGCAGCGCCTCTCCCAACGCTGCCCCTTGAAACCCTTCAGCTATCAGTGCCTGAGGGCTAACCTTCCGAGCCGCTTGCCAGGCACTTTCGAGCTGACTAACCCGCTCAGGCGCCAGCACCTTGACTAACGCCAGCTGCTCCTCGACCTGCTCAGGCTTACGCCAACCATCCAAACGCTCCAGCCAACGCATCACGCTGGCCCCATCTAATGTGGTGGCAAGCGGCGCATGGTTTAGTAGCGAAGAGGTGAGCGCAGTATGGCGAGCTAGTTGGGCAACGGCATTGGGCAGTTTGAGCCGTTCTGACAAGGCATCACGTTGTTCAGGGATTAGCGGCGACACCAACAGCGCGTAGCGCCAGTGTGCCAATGCGAGCGTGCTGCTATTAGGTACTTGAGCCATCGCCGTTAAGCCCTTCACTAACGCTTCGCCCACCAACTCTGGCCACCACGCGCTGAGTGCGTCGCAACGTTCAAGGGTGGTGAAATAGACCTCTGGACAGGGCTCGCCCAGCGCTTTTTCGGTTTCGACCCATACCCGCTCGGCGGCCAAATGCTCAAGTTCACCGCTCTGGCTGACTTGGCGCATTAATGCCAGGGTTTCTGGAGCAATACTAAAACCCAACGACGCATAGCGGGCCAGAAAGCGAGCCGTACGCAAAACCCGCAGCGGATCCTCGCTAAAGGCGGATGAGATATGCCGCAGTACACGCTGTTCAATATCACCCAGCCCATTAAACGGATCGGTTAAGGCACCCTCGGCGCTTTCGGCAATGGCATTGATCGTCAAATCACGACGCAGCAGATCCTCCTCCAACGTCACATCAGGGCTTGCGTGTACTTCAAATCCTGTATAGCCGTGGCCAGACTTACGTTCAGTACGAGCAAGGGCGTACTCCTCCGCTGTATCTGGGTGCAAAAAAACGGGAAAGTCGCGGCCGACAGACTTAAACCCGCGCTTGCGCATAGCCTCAGGTGTCGCACCCACCACGACCCAATCATTATCGTAAACCGGCCAACCGAGCAAAGCGTCACGCACCGCGCCTCCTACACGATAAACCTGAAGGCCAGCTAGGCGAGGGTCAGCACGTTTTGTCGTTACACTGTTTTCCATTAAGTCCTCTATCATTTCCCTACTGGTTTTCACGCTGCTGGCTGGCCACACTGGTTCGCTCGCCGCTATTCAGGTCTAGCGCGGTTAGCCGCCCACCCCAAACGCAGCCCGTATCCAGCGCTTCCACAGCCATTCGAGCCTGTGGGGTTTTACCCTCTAGTGCCGCCCAATGGCCAAATAGCAGTTTGGCATCATCGTTACGCGGATATTGAAACCAAGGCAAAAAGCCACTTGGGGCGCTTTCCAAGCCCTCTTTCGCGGCAAAATCCAAACGCCCTTCGGCATCAATAAAGCGCATCCTAGTCAATACATTAACAATCAGGCGCAACCGATCCATACCGACTAAATCGTCGCGCCAGCGATCTGGCTGATTGCCAAATAGACGGGTTAAAAACGCCCCTGATGCTTCACTGGCAAGCGCCGCCTGCACTTCACGCCCCAACGACTCGGCTTGGGTTACGCTCCATTGGGGAAGCAGCCCGGCGTGCGTCATTAGCGTCCCGTTTTCAGATACACTGAGCGGCTGGCTCTGTAACCAGTCCAACAGCAATTCGCGGTCAGGGGCGTCAAGAATCTCGCTCAACGTATCGTTTTTTTTCAGTTTGCCGCCACCACGCGCTACCACCAGCAAATGAAAATCGTGATTACCCAACACGGTACGCGCAGCGCTGCCCAATGCGTGCACTTCTCTCAAGCAGGCTAAAGATCCCGGCCCACGATTAATCAAATCGCCCACCAGCCAAAGCGTATCCCGCGCGGGGTTGAACCTTAGCTTTTCAAGAAGGGCTACAAATTCGGTGTGGCAACCGTGTAAATCGCCGACTGCATAGGTACTCATGCGCGTGGCCTTTTAATGAGATGAGTGGGCTGAATACTATCACCTCACTTACCTACCCTGCTTACCGTCCGCTGCTTATCTTATGATTAATACTGGTGAAAATGGCTAACCTAGATCACTATAAAAGTGTGCTTTGGCACTTAAGACACTCGTTAATCAGCAAGTCGCCTCTCGTAAGCATGACCACCTCGCGACTACCGTTAAGGAAAACGATACACACATGACGATGGACCCTACCCGACGCGGATTACTGCGGGTCGTTACCCTTGCAGGCATCAGCGCAGCACTGCTTCCCGGCACCACGCTACTCCCAATCGCCGGGGCGTCTCCTAAACCACCTCCGCTTACCTCGCCCGTCATGGTGAAAGGCTGGCTACTTAACGCTAGTGACCGCTGATGTATATTGATTTTAAAGATATCAGTGAACACAACGACGCTATCGACGTATGCATCATTGGCGCTGGAGCGGCGGGCATTTCAATGGCCGTTACGCTAGCGGAGCGGGGGCACCGTGTGCTGCTTTGCGAAGGTGGCGATGCCGACTACAGCGAACGCTCTCAGCAGTGCTATAGAGGCGATGTCGTCGGCGACCCCTACATTCCTCTTTATGGCGCTCGACTGCGCTATTTAGGGGGATCTACAAATCACTGGGGCGGCGTTTGCCGACCGCTGGATCGCTACGATTTTTTAGCCAAGGCAGCCGCCAGCGAGACAGCTTGGCCAATTGAGCGTGGAGCGCTATCATCCTACTATCGCGCTGCCGCCAAGTTACTCGACTTAGCAGCGACCCCCGCTGACCAGCCCATCGCCGAAGCGGGATTAAAGCGCATCTATTTTTCATTGGGCAATCCGACACGCATGAAAGATAAGTACGCTACGACGCTGCGCGAATCCACCACGCTTGAATGCTGCCTTACGGCCAATCTGGCGGCACTGGAGACCCAGGATGGCAAGGTCACTAGCGCCACGTTTAAAAATTACCAAGGTGACTATCGCCTGGTACGCGCACGCTATTTTGTACTGGCCTGCGGCGGTATAGAAAACTCACGTTTGCTGCTGTGGTGTAACCAACAGACCCAAGGCCAATTGATACCTCAGCACGCCACTCTGGGCCGCTACTGGATGGAGCACCCTCACGCCACGGTGGGCAAAGCGCTGCTTTTTGAACCTGCAGCTCTGGGCATGGACGAAGAGTACAATATATTTCTGTCTCCCACTGCTGACGCCCTCGATTCGCGCCAAATACTCAACTGCGGGCTGCGATTACACCGTATGAACGCTGAAGCCACTCAGGAGCTGATTGATGAGCTCGCCGTTCAAGCGCCAGCGTTAGTCGGACGGCTGCAGGTATGGCAAGCACAGGGTAGGGTAATCCACGGCGCGGTGCTAAGAGCTGCATGGGAACAAGAACCGCGCTTTGAGAACCGCATCGAACTCAGTGAAGAGCTGGATAAACTGGGCGTACCGCGCAGCCGCTTGGTGTGGCAGCAGTCTGAGCTGGATCGTCGCACTATTCGTGAGAGCATGTTGCTGCTTGGGGAGTATCTGCGAGATAACGAGGTGGGAAGGCTACAAATGGCCGAATGGTTAGCCGATACACCGGTGCAACTACCTACCGAGGGTGAACTTGCCGGCCGTCACCACATGGGGGGGACGCGGATGAGCCATAATGCCGAGGACGGCATCGTTAACCCTGATTGTCGTCTGTTTGCCCAAGACAACGTTTTCGTGGCAGGTTCCAGCGTTTTTGCCAGCGCGGGGCATGCCAACCCCACGCTCACAATAGTCCAGCTGGCCCTGCGGCTTTGCGACCACCTTGAAAGCAAGCTACAGCAAAACATCTAATGAAGTTGGAGCGGTACGGCCAACCTAAAGGGTGTTATTGCCACTTCAAATGCGCGTTGAGTGGAGGTGTCTAGCAACGTATAGGCGCCTTCCATCACCCCAACAGGCGTTTGCAAAATAGCGCGGCTGGTATAGCGAAAGCTCTGGCCAGGGCCAATCAGCGGTTGCTGGCCGACAACGCCTTTACCGCGCACTTCCTGACAGTCACCGTTGCCTTGGGTGATTTTCCAGTAGCGCGCCATAAGTTGAACGCTGTGGGGGCTTTGATTATGAACCGTCACCGTGTAGCTAAACACATAGCGCGACTCAACATCGTTTGACTCATCGGCACGGTAGCTAGGCGCAACGTTAACCTCAATGGCTAAACCGCTCACGCTTGACTGCCCCGCTCGACGCTCAACTGCTCATCGGCGGTGATACGATTAGCAATCGCCACATACTCGGCCACTGTGAGCGTTTGTGGACGTCGAATGGGATCAATACCCAGCTCTTCCAAGGTATTGGCACTTACCCGACCTTTGAAGTTATTGCGCAGGGTTTTACGCCGCTGGCCAAAGGCGAGCTTAACCAACTCAAATAACAGCACCGGGTCATTCGCCGTATGGGGTAGCGCTTCATGGGGAGTTAAGCGCACGATCGCTGAGTCGACCTTGGGGCGCGGCACGAAAGCTTCTGGCGGCACGATAAACAGCTGTTCAACCTGACAGTAGTACTGCGCCATGACCGATAATCGCCCCCAATCAGGACCACCAGGCTCCGCAGCCAGACGCTCAACTACCTCTTTTTGCAGCATAAAGTGCATATCTTCTATCGCACTTCCTGCGGCCAGCAAATGAATGATCAACGGCGTGGAGATGTTATAAGGCAGGTTGCCTACCACCCGTAGCGCGGGCCCATCACCTCTCAATGCAGCAAAATCAAACTTCAGCGCGTCGCCTTCATGAATCACAAAGTCGGGGTAGTTAAAAAACTGCACCCTCAGACCTGGAATCAGATCCCGGTCGAGCTCGATCACTTCTAAATGCCCTGCGGCCTCCAGCAGCGGTTCGGTCAGCGCCCCCTGGCCAGGGCCGATTTCGACGAGACGATCCGTCGAGCGCGGGCCAACGGCGCGAACGATCCGCGAGATAATGCCTAGATCACGCAAAAAGTTCTGACCAAAGCGTTTACGAGCGCGGTGTTGGGGCACAGTAGACATCAAACGGTGTTCCTTGGAGTGCAGATTCAATCGGGAGTGTGTAGTAGCCAGTACTGTTACAACTGGTTGTCTGAACAAATCTGTGCCAGAGCAGGCTATACCTCTGCAGACAATCGCTGCGCAGCTAAACGGCGGGCAAGGGTGATAGCGACGTTTAAGCTGCCGGGGTCTGCCACGCCTTTGCCAGCCAGATCCAGCGCGGTGCCATGGTCAACTGAAGTACGCACCAGTGGCAAGCCCAGCGTAATGTTAGCAGCCTGTCCGAAGCCTGCGTATTTTAACACCGCCAGTCCCTGATCATGGTACATCGCCAGCACCGCATCGACACCTGCCAAGTGTCTTGGAGTAAATAGCGTGTCGGCGGGCAACGGCCCAAGGATATCCATTCCCTCCCCGCGCAGCACATCAAGCGCGGGAATAATGATATCCAGCTCTTCGTGCCCCAGATGACCATCTTCACCGGCGTGAGGATTCAGACCACACACTGCAATACGCGGTCTGGCAATCCCGAACTGGCGCTGCAAATCTGCGACTAGCAAGCGGCTGATTCGAATAACACGCTCATAGGTGATGGCGTCAGCGACATTACGCAGCGGTAAGTGAGTAGTCACCAGCGCCACCCGAAGATCGCCACTACCCTGCCAGCTTGGCGACGCCGCATGCAGCGCCGCATCGGTAGCAAGCATCATCACAACCTCATCAACGCCGCAGGCGTCACGCAGCCACTCGGTGTGGCCGGTAAACTCTGGATGGCCGCCTTCAATAATCACGCCCTTATGCAGCGGTGCCGTCACCATCGCGGCAGCATGGCCCGATTGGCAAGCCTTAACTGCGACCGTCAGTGTGGAGAGCACATAACTGGCATTAGCCGGATTGAGAACGCCAGGCGTCGCCGTTGCTTTGAGCGCAACAGGCCAAACTGGCAACACATTAGTGCCCGAGCCTTGAGGCTTTTCACCGGGCGAACACTCGACCACCGTAACATTAAGCCCCAGCGCTGCTGAGCGCTGGCGAAGCATATCAGGGTCGCCCACGGCGACCGTAGCAACGGGAAGGCGCCCCTGGGCCGCCAGCATAAGCGTAACGTCGGGGCCGATACCTGCCGGTTCGCCGGTGGTAATTACCACTGGCGAACCGCTATCGGGCGATGAAGAGGCCGTCACCATTAAAGACGGATATCAACAAAGGCCTGCGAGCGAATCTCTTGCTGCCAGGTCTCTAACTCTTCGTTCGCGCGACGCTGGAAGATCGCTTGGCGAACCTGCTCGCGCTGACTCTCCTGAGTAACATTCTGGCGGCGACGCTCCTCTACCTCAATCACGTGGTAGCCAAACTGAGAGCGTACCGGTTGTGATATCTGGTTAACGCCTAGGCCACGCATTGCTTCCTCAAATGCGGGCACGGTTTGCCCTGGGCGCACCCAGCCAAGTTCACCACCGTTGAGTGCGGTACCGCTGTCATCACTATATTCGCGCGCCACAGAGGCAAAATCATCACCTTGAGACAAGCGCTGGCGCACTTCTTCGGCTCGCGCACGCGCCTGATTTTCATTGCGATTAGGCGTCAACTCGATTAATACATGACGGGCACGCGTCTCTTCAATGAAGTTCTGCTCGCCGGTCTGACCCTGCTGCTGGCCTAAAAAGCGCTCGACATCTCGATCGCTGACTGAGACGCGGTTGCTAATTTGTCGCTGCTGCACCTGACGCATCAACATTTCGCGGCGAATATCTTCGCGCACGCTAGCCAGCGTCATACCGTCAGCTTCCACGGCATCAGCAAACTCGTCCAGCGTCATGCCGTTGGATTCGGCAATCGAGCGCACCTGTCCATTTAGCTCAGTATCATCAATAGTCAGGCTGGCATCTTCCGCCATCTGCAGTTGGATCTCTTCCATCACCATGCGCTCAAGCACCTGCCGCTCAAGCTGAGTACGCGGAGGCAGATTGCCCCCCTGTGCTTGCGCCTGCTGCTCGATTTGCAACATACGATCATCGAGCTCGCTGCGCATGATCACATCGTTATTGACCACGGCCACGACGCTATCCAGCGCTTGACGCTGAGTGGATTGGAAGTTCTGCGCCTGCAGCGTGAGCGGGGCCAACGCAATGCCAGTACCCACACACAGGGCGAGGAGGCTACCCGCAGAAAGCTGTGTCATTCGGCCTAGCAAGGGCTTTCTCATTTTCATAACAAACGTCTCTTTCATTAGCCATTCTATGGAAGTCAATTACAGGGCAGTCGGTCGATAGCCAGGAATGGTCTGTTCAAAATAACTGTCCGCATTCTGGCCGACGCCACCTAGGCCACGGAATACGAAACGCAAAAATAACCCACGATCATTAAAGTCATCATCAATGCGAGCAGTATCATCGTCGTCGACCCATTCGCGCCAGACTAATTGCAGGCCATAACAGCAGTTGTTCCACTGCACGCCTGCCAGTTGCTCAAGAGAGCGGTCGTTGGTTTGATCGTGAAGGTAGCGGCCGATCAAATCAATGCTGGTGCTGGCTTTCCATGCAAAAGATAAGTCCCACTCTTCGCGGTTGTAGTCGCGAAAGCCATCATCGTCTGGAAGAACGCCGGGATCGAACCCTTCGATCTCCCAACGGTAGCCAAGGTTCACTACGTGCCCTTCCGGATGGCGATAACGTACATCGACACTTGAACGTTCGGTACGTTCGCGGTGATCATCGTAGAGCCATTCGTAGCCACTGCTCCAGCGATCATTGATTTGCCAGTCAAGACGGGAAACCAGCGGTGAACGATCTCGGGTGGCCTGATAATAGCTTTCTGGATTAACGTTGGGATTATCTTCTGGCCGATCCGGCAGCGTATCGGCATCACCTTCACTGTCAATGCGGCGCTGATCGAAATAGACGCTCTGTCCGACCCCAAACGAAAGACGGTCACGGCCAGACGAATCCTCTAGTAAACGCGATAGAACACCGTAAGAGAGCCGATTGAGATCACCCACGCGGTCGGCGCCGGAAAAACGTTGGGCTGACCAGAGCTGATCCCAGGAAAAAGCGCGTTCACGGCTATCAAAGTCGGGCAGTTCGCTCTGATCAGTACGTGGCACGTAGGCATAATTGAGTCGCGGCTCCAGGGTTTGGCGATACTCGCGCCCCCCTAGGGCGAGTTCACGCTCGAAGACCAGCCCGCTGTCGACCGAGGTCAACGCAATGCTACGGCTGGGGGAGTCGCCCCGCTCCGTTGAGCGCTCACCATAATCTAGCTCGTAAGCCGTGTTCCATAGCTCGGTGCGTGGCTCCAAATACCCCCAAGGTCGTTCAAAACGCCAACCAATGGCGGGAGTCAGATGCAGTCGGCTACCGGTCGCCGCCTCACGCTCGGGAACACGACGCTCATCCACATCGCGCCAAAAATAGGTCGCGTTGGAGCGCCACTGGGTATAGAGCCCATTGTCGAACTGCCAGTTCGCGTTGGCGCTCAGGCTCGGCAGTTGATAAAAAGGCTTATCGCTATCGCTTAACGGGTCTTCCAAGCGCTGGAATCCCTGGGCGCGGGCATCTAGCTGCCAGCGCTGGCCGCGGTAATCAACCTGGGCCAAGCGCTCCATGCTGGAGCGTTTACTCTCGCCGAACTCACCGCCAAAGTCATCGAAATAGCGCCCGTCACTAGCCGCACCATAGCGTAAGTTGTAATTACTACGCTCGTTGACACGCCCAGCATGACGGGCATCCACGTACCAGCGATCATCGCCTTCAAAACGATTTTCTCCGCCGCCGGAGCCACCGTTATCGCTATTTAAATAGCCGCCTTCAACGATGCCTGCGCTCTCTTCAAACAGATAGCGATACTCACCGTTCATCAGCAACCCGTGGTCGCTCATCCAGCGTGGCGTGATAGTCGCATCGTGGTTAGCGGCGATATTCCAATAAAAGGGCTGGGCGTAATCAAAACCATCTGATGAAAAGCCTATCGACGGTGAAAGTAGCCCGGTGTGACGACGATCATCAATGGGAAAACGCAACCAGGGCCAGTAAAACACCGGGACATCTTTAACATGCAGTCGGGCATGGCGCGCGGTGCCAAAGCCTTCGGCTTGGTTTAATCGAATATCGCTGCTGACCAACTCCCAGCTATTAGCACCGGGGTCACAGGTGGTGAAACTGGCGTCTTGCAGACGATACTCGCCCTCGGCAGTCTGCTCTAACTGAGCTGCCTGGCCGCGCAGGCGCTGTTCGTAGAGCACATAATGGCTATTACCCAACGTCGCTCGGTCTTCGTTTAGCCTCAGCATCGCCTGCTCACCCCGAACCAGAGCACGTCCATCGCGTATTGCGATGTTGCCTTCAGCATCGACCTGCTCCCGGTCGGCGGGTAAAAAGACGCGCTCCGCTTCCACTTCCTCATTGCCACGGCGTAGCACTACGTCACCGCGCAGCAACGCTTCACCATTAGCGGCGTAATCAACGTTACTGGCCTCAAGGGAGAGAGTTTCCGGGTTATCTTCCGCTGGCAAGCGGTAGCTGGGCATGACATAGCGCCCCCGGCACAATTGGTTAGACGCTTCTTGCTTACCCCAGGCCTGCCAATCCAACGCTTCCGCAGACATGCTTTGACCTTGAGCCACCGCCGTAAACGAGGCGCCAGCAAGCAAACTGCCCATCAGCGTATGCGCAACCGGCAACGTGCGCGAAAATCGCTTGCCCATGTTCGTTATCCTTGGCATCCAGAATCGGTATTATACAGTCCGCATGATGCCCGACCAGCAAGGAGCTTGCATGTCCTCTTATCGGATTAACGCCCTCACCACGTGGGCTGCCCAACAAAATGGCCTTTCTGAGGCCGATATTTCACTTTCATCTGCTGTAGGAGATGCGAGTTTTCGACGCTATTTCCGTTTAACGCTACCCAACGGTACCACCCAAGTGGTTATGGATGCCCCTCCAGAACAAGAGGACTCACAACCTTTTGTGACCATCGCCCAGCGATGGCTCAGCGCCGGACTGCCGGTGCCCAGGGTACATGCCGCCAACTTGACGGATGGCTTCCTGCTGCTCGATGATCTGGGCAGCACGCCACTACAGAGCTTATTCACTGACGACGCTACCACACAGGCTTATCATGCGCAGGCACTCACGCTAATTGCCGAGCTACAAAACCGCGCTAGCCCTGACGCCTTGCCCGCTTATGATTCGGCCCTGCTTGGCCGAGAGCTCGATCTTTTCCCCGACTGGTGCCTTAACGCGTGGTTAGCATTACCACTGCCGGAAAGCTGGCGCGCCCTACGCGAAAGTCTTATTCAACAAGCCTTAGCGCAGCCGGTTGTCAGCGTGCATCGTGATTTTGATGCCATGAATCTAATGGTGCACGACCAGCGTTTGTTTATGATCGACTTCCAAGACGCGGTGGCGGGGCCGCTCAGCTATGACGTTATATCACTGTTACGCGGCCGCTACTGCCGGTTTGATAGCGAACAGTTTGCTAACTTCGTAGGTCAATTTTATGATCAGGCCCGCCGCGACGGCAGACTTTCCAGCCGCGTGGACTCAGCCACCTTCCTGGCTCAATGCCACGCCATGGCCGCCCAGCGCTCGCTAAAGGTACTGGGAATATTCTGCCGTTTAACGCTGCGTGATCAAAAAAATGGCTACCTTGAGCGATTGCCGCACTTTTTGGATCATCTGGAAGATAGCCTTTCGGTGCTCACTGAACAGGCGGAGTTCGCAGAGTGGGTCAAGCTCACCCTGCGGCCAGCCATTATGAAGCGGCTAACGGACACCCCCCGATGAAAGCAATGATTCTGGCCGCGGGGCTCGGTAAGCGTATGCGCCCACTCACCGACCACTGCCCTAAGCCGCTACTACCGGTAGCGGGTAAACCACTTATCGTCCATCACTTGGAGCGGCTTAACGAGGCTGGGGTTCATGAAGTTGTCATCAATGTCAGCTACCGTGCCGAGCAGATTATCGAGGCCCTTGGCAACGGCGATCACTACGGGCTGCGCATTCACTGGAGCCGAGAAACTGAGCCTTTGGAAACGGGCGGGGGCATTCACCAAGCGTTGTCGTTGCTTGGTGAAGATCCGTTTCTACTTATCAACGGCGACGTCTGGTGCGACACCCTCCCCGACCAGCATGCACTGCAAGGTAAGGACTTAGCTCACCTGATGCTGGTGGACAATCCAACCCATCACCCAAGCGGAGACTTTGGACTCACTGACGGGCGTGTTAATCAAACCGATACCCAGCGATTCACTTACGCGGGCATTGGCATTATTCACCCCGCGCTGCTAGCCGGGCAGCTTCCAGGTGCCTTTGCCCTGGCGCCGCTTCTGAGAGCCGCCATGGATGACCAGCGGGTAAGCGGTGAACATTACACTGGGCATTGGGTCGATGTAGGCACCCCGGAACGACTTGCTGAGCTAGAAAGTCAGTTACGACAAAGAGGCTGATCCAGATATTCAGATATAGCAACGCGTGCGTTACGAGAATCGGGGAAGATAAGAGCAACGGGGAAGAGAGGCGCGCAAGCCAAGAAATGTTATGCTGCGCGACTTACCTTTCGTCGCCTAGATGAGGAGAGCAGCGTGAAAGCACGGGTAAAATGGACAGAAGGCCGTCAATTTGTGGCGGAATCCGGTAGCGGGCACAGCGTTGTAATCGACGGGCCGCCCGACCACGGTGGCCGGAACACGGGCCCCCGCCCAATGGAAATGCTGCTAATGGGCATGGGCAGCTGCACTGCATTTGATATCTTGAATATTCTTGATAAAGCGCGCGCCGATGTCACTGACTGTGTCGCAGAGCTGGACGCCGAGCGCGCCGATGAAGTGCCGTCTGTATTTACGAAGATCCATGTCCATTTTGTGGTCACCGGGCGTGCGCTCAAAGAGAAGCAGGTTCAGCGTGCCGTTGAGCTCTCCGCTGAAAAGTACTGCAGCGCGTCTATCATGCTCGTTAATGGCGGCGTAGAGATCACTCACTCTTTTGAGATTATCGAGGCTTGAGCCGTTTTTTACGCGCCCTGCGCGTGGCACTCTCGCCTCCTCTTGCCGTTAGCCTAACCACGGCGGCAAAAAAAGTAGCTCAGTCGGATGCAACCCACCGGCTGGAAGGGCATAATACGCCCGCTTGTTTCGCCTTTAACTGCGTCGTGACTGCTCTGCTGAATCTTACAGGGTTATGCCGCAGCGATGGTGGCAACGTCTTATCGGTTCCGGCGCTGGCTCGTCGGGGTGTCTTCATCTGCCACAGGGAGGTTCGGACGTGACAGACAATCTCCGACTCCACGGGTTTAACAACCTGACCAGCTCGTTGAGCTTCAACATTTACGACATCTGTTACGCCAAAACCGAAGAGCAGCGTGCGGCTTATATCGACTATATCGATGAGCTCTACAACGCCGAACGTTTGACGCAGATTCTTAAAGACGTCACCAATATCATCGGCGCTCATGTGCTGAACATCGCCCGCCAGGACTATGAGCCCCATGGCGCAAGCGTGACGATATTGATTGCCGAACATGAGCTAGACGAGGCGGCGCCGGAGCAAATTAAACCGGGCCCCGGACCACTGCCAGAAACGGTGGTTGGGCACTTAGATAAAAGCCACGTCACGGTGCACAGCTACCCTGAATCGCACCCTGATAACGGCATTAGCACCTTCCGTCTCGATATCGATGTTTCCACCTGCGGTCATATCAGCCCGCTAAAAGCGCTGAACTACCTGATTCACAGCTTCGACTCCGATATTGTCACCATGGACTATCGGGTACGCGGCTTCACCCGTGACGTAGATGGCAAAAAGCTGTTTATCGATCACGGCATTACCTCCATTCAAGACTACCTTGCTGAAGATACCAAGCATGCGTATCAGATGATGGATGTAAACGTGTATCAGGAAAACATGTTCCACACCAAGATGCTGCTTAAAGATTTCGAGCTGGATAACTACCTGTTCGGCACATCTCGCCGTGATATTACCTTTGAAGAAGCACGTGACATTGAAAGCCGTTTGCGCAAAGAGATGCTGGAGATTTTTTACTCCCGTAATTTGGACTAACAGCCGTCTCGGAACGCCAAAAAGCCAGCAAACGCTGGCTTTTTTTATGGCGCGTATTTGTGATCAATAAACGCTTGGTTCGCCTTCAGGGCGAGTTTTAAAGCGTCGGTGTAGCCATAGGTACTGCTCGGGGTGCTTACGGATCGCCTGCTCAATAAACTGATTGACCTGGGTCGCATCAGCGACCTCATCGTTGCTCGGAAAACCTTCTAGAGCAGGCAGGCTTTCAATCGTATAGGTTGCATTATCGGGGTTGCGATGAAACATCATGGGCACGACCGGCGCACCTGTCATACGCGAAAGCTTGGCCGTCAAACGAATAGTCGCGGCCTGCTGACCAAACAGCGGCGCAAACACACTGACATCGCGACCAAAATCCTGGTCTGGCGAGTACCATACCATGCGACCCGCTTTGAGCTGACGCACTGCGCCACGCAGGTCATAACGATCAATGGCAACACCAAAATTACGCCCACGAGCGCGGGTCATAAAGCGTTCAAACAGCGGGTTGTTATGCGGGCGATAGACCGCGTCAGCAGAGAAAAATAGCGCGTGCAGGGCACCGCCTAAATCGAGCGACGAAAAGTGAACGCCGACAATGATCACGCCCTTACCCTGCGCCTCGGCGCGAGCCATGTGCTCCTCACCGATGTAAGCCACTCGGTGGCGCAGGCTTTCGCCATTGCGACACCAACCCGTGGCAGTTTCAATCAGGCCAATGCCATTGGCAATAAACGTATCTTTGACTAGCTGGCGCTGTTGTTCGGTGCTCTTTTCGGGAAAGCACAGCGCTATGTTGGCTTCTGTAATACGTCGCCGCCGTTTGGCAAAGCGCCATGCGAGCAGACCAAGCCCTTTGCCAATGGCCATTTTTAGCCGCCAGGGCAACCAGGCGGCAACATACATAGCACCGATAGCAAGCCAAGTGGGCCAGTAGCGTGGGTGGGCGAATGAGCTTGGATAACGTGATTTCGACATAGAAACAACCGTTTAAGCAGAACGCCCATGATAACGCCGCGGCGCACGGGGCAGTACCCCTGTTAAGAGCGTATAGCTGATCGTATCGCAGTAGCGGGCCACTTCATCCACCGTCAGTATCTCGCCGTTGCTGGCTTTACCCCATAGAACGACATCGCTGCCAATCGCGGCATCGGGCACGTCGGTTACATCCACCGTGAGCATGTCCATCGAGACTTTACCGGCTATCGCACAGCGCTGACCATTGACCAGCACCGGCGTGCCGTCCACCGCATGACGGTCATAGCCATCGCCATAGCCACAAGCGACCACAGCAATGCGTGAGCGCCGCGGCGCACGCCAGCGGCCGCTATAGCCAACGGGTTCGCCCTCCTCTAGCTCCCGCAGAGCAATAATTTCCGAGCGCAGGGTCATTACTGGCTGCAGTTGCTGAGTGATTTCATTGGCAACGTCCAAAGGGTCGCTACCGTAGAGCATCACACCTGGCCGGTTCCAGTCGCCGTGGGCGACCGGCCACGCCAGGGTAGCCGGTGAGTTGGCCAGACACAGCGGGGCTTCTAGCTCGTTGGCAAGCCCCTGCAGCCGGGTTAATTGCTGGTTGAAGTAGTGGTTATCGCGGGAATCGGCGCTGGCAAAATGGCTCATGAGATGGAGCGTCGCCACACTGGGGGCAGCGCTAAGCTGACGCCAAATAGAGGCTGCCTCGTCGATGGCAAAGCCCAGGCGATGCATGCCTGAGTCAACTTTTAACCATACTGGAATAGGCTGACGCGGCGTTGCTGCCAACAGTGCATCAACCTGCCACTGAGTGTGCACCACGATCCAAAAACCGTGAGTGTCCACCAGCGCTAGCTCATCAACACTGAATATGCCTTCAAGCAGTACAATAGGCTGGGTAATGCCACCCTGACGCAGGGTAAGGGCCTCTTCGATACAGGCAACAGCAAATGCGGGAGCGTCGCCCGCTAGCGCTTGAGCGCAGGCCAGTGCGCCGTGACCATACGCATCGGCCTTGATCACAGCGACTGTGCGGCTTTGTGGCGCGCAGCGGCACGCCAATTGATAGTTATGGCGCAGGGCGTCCAGGTCAATATCGGCCACAAGGGGGCGCATGGGCTTTCTCACTTACTAGTGATCGTCAATAATCGTTTATTAATAAACATTTAGCGATAAAAAGCCGAGTAAGCACCTAATAGTACTTGCCCGGCTTAGAGGTAAGGCGCGTTTATATTCGCCCGTGGTGCGCTTGCGTCTCAATGTGCTTAAGTTTCAAACAGTGCTTCCAAAGAAAGCCCCTGTTTTTCCAGCGAACGACGCAGCTTCTTGAGTGCCTCGACTTGAATCTGGCGCACCCGCTCGCGGGTTAAACCGATTTCGGCGCCCACTTCTTCAAGCGTTGCCGATTCATGGCCGCGCAAACCAAAACGGCGCACGACGACTTCACGCTGCTTTTCGCTAAGTTCATCCAGCCAGAGATCAACGTGCTCTTTAACATCGCCATCCACCAAGCGCGCTTCAGGCCCTTGAACCTCATCGTCAGCTAAAGTGTCTATCAGCGGCTTATCGCTCTCCCCCCCCATGGGGTAATCAACTGACGACACACGCTCATTCAGTCCGAGCATCTTTTTGACTACCTCAACCGGTTTGTCAAGGTGGTCGGCAATCTCTTCGGCGGTGGCTTCATGGTCAAACTTCTGGGTCAATTCACGTGCCGCACGCAGGTAAATATTGAGCTCTTTAACCACATGAATCGGCAAGCGAATCGTCCGCGTTTGGTTCATCAGCGCACGCTCGATGGTTTGACGAATCCACCAGGTCGCATAGGTCGAAAAACGAAAGCCGCGCTCAGGATCAAACTTTTCCACCGCGCGAATCAGACCCAGGTTACCCTCTTCGATCAAATCCAACAGCGTTAAGCCACGATTGAGGTAGCGACGAGCAATTTTAACGACTAACCGCAAGTTGGACTCAATCATCCGCGAACGGCCTAAAGGGTCGCCCTTACGCGCTAACCGGCCGTAGTAAACTTCCTCTTCTGGCGTTAAGAGTGGCGAAAAGCCAATTTCGTTGAGGTAGATTTGCGTTGCATCCAAGCTTTGGGTCGATTGACGATCCTCACGCCCTAGCGCTTTTTCAAAAGCATCTTCTTCACCAGTGACGTCGTCATCGGCATCATCAAGCGCTTCTTCAGCAGCATCCAGGTCAACCTCCTGTAGATCTTTCTCCAACATACTCATGGCCTTACCCCTCGATTATCACCTACCCGCCATTTAGAAAGTCAAAGGTGTGCACTCTATGACGCACACCATATTGTTATGTGACAATTGTTATATGACGCTCGAACACAGCGATTCGGGCAACTTCCAAGTGCAACGCCGGCCCCTCACTCTAGCGGTGAGTGAACTAGCGGGAAGGCAGAAAGTCCATGGGATCTTGAGGCTGGCCATCCCGGCGCACCTCAAAATGCAATCTGACATTCTCTGCATCACTATCCCCCATCGTGGCAATGACTTCGCCAGCCTCTACCACGTCATTTTCACTGACCCTTAAGCTATCATTATGTGCATACGCACTCAGAAATTGGTCGTTGTGTTTGAGAAGAATGAGATTGCCATAGCCCCTTACACCACTGCCTGCATAGACCACGATTCCAGGCCCTGCCGCTTTAACAGGTTGCCCCTTTTCACCAGTGATATCAATCCCGGCAGTGATGCTATCGCCCTGTCCAAATGCCCCGACCACGTTGCCATTAGCAGGCCATTGCCAATTGATCGTTTCAGCGGGGGTATAGGTTCGGGTAGAGCGATCAACGCTGGCATTTTGTGTCACAGGAGCAGCTTCGGCCTGTGGTTCAGGTTCTGATACTGGCTGCGGCTTTGAAGCAGGTTCAGATTGAACGACAGACTCAGGCTCGGCAGCCGCTATCACCTCAGGTTCTGGCGTCGGGGCGGTATTGCTCTCTGTAGAGCCTGCCACTTGTTCTGTAGCCTCTACAGCATCTCGCTCAGCCGTCAGGCGTTGGTTGCGCTGAATGGCTGATTCGTCGGGCAACAGCCAGTCTAACTCCTGATCATCACTCGCTACAGAGGCCGCCTGGGGATTCAGCCCGGTCGCGACGGCGCCGCTGCTGGAGTTATTAGCAACAGACTGGCTATTGGTTGCGGGCCCCGTTGAGGCACCTTCTCGCAAAGCAATGGTTTGACCAGGGCGAATCTGATAAGGCGCATCAATATTATTCATTGCCGCCAGTTGGCGGTAATCCAAATTGTGCTGCCATGCAATGCCATACAGGGTATCGCCCGCTTTAACCGTATATTGTGGGGAATTCTCTACCGCCTGGCGCGCTTGACTTAAATCACGCACCTGAGGGCTTCCACCTTGTTGGCTGGCGCAGCCAGTCATTGCTAATGCCAGCGCTGACATCATAAGTACTTTAAAACTATAATGTTTACACATATAAACCTTACTCCTTTTCAGCGCCAAGCTGGGTATCGATTGGCCGGCGATCCGCGTTCCGGTTGAGTAACACGACAATCAGTGCCCCCACGGCCATTAGTGCGACAACGCCAGCGACTTGTGCCGAGGCACCGGTCAATACGGCATAGTCAGCAGGCAACAAATAACGGTATTCCAGTGGGATCATTTGCCCTTCTGGTCCTATTTGATAGCGTAACAGCTCACGCCAAGGCCAAAGAACCGGTAACGAACCGACAATAAACCCTAGTAGCAGTTGCATGGTGGACGTATGGTGGCGTCGCAACAGCCAGGACAACAGCCTTGAGAACGCCGCTAAGCCGACCACGCAACCCATTCCAAACAGAATAATGATGCCCAAATCCAGGCTACGAATGGCGCCCATGATGGTGCCGTAGAGCCCCATTGTCAGCAATAAAAAGCTGCCTGACACTCCCGGTAACAGCATAGCGCTAATGGCGATACAACCGGCCACCATCAGGACCAATGCTTCATTGCCCAGCAGCAGCACCAGCGGCATCATGCCTGGCAGCGCCTGAGCCAACAATAGCCCGACCAGTAACGGTAGCAAATACCATATTTTCCAGCCGTTACTCGCCTGACCTACGACCAACGCAGAGGCGGCCACCAAACCAAAAAAGAACCCATCCAGCAATAGTGGATGCGCTTCCATTAACCATAGGGCTAGGTGCGCAACGCTAAACAGGCTTACTGCTACACCCGCCAATAGCGGTACTAAAAACGCAAGATTCAAATGCAGGCTTAGCGCTCGCCAACCTCTTTGACGCCATACACCAATGGCGCTGGGGCCAAACTGCTTAATTGTATTGATCAGCTCTTCATAAATACCGCTAATAAACGCAATGGTCCCTCCTGACACGCCGGGTACCGCGTCGGCGGCGCCCATCCCTGCGCCTCGTAAAAATATCCCCAAGGGTTGCCGCTTCAATCCACTACTCCTTGTAGTAAAGGTACAAAACGTACGGGCTCAAGCCGCCGTTTTTCAAAGGCACTGCCAATGCGCTTTACCTGAGTAAGCCATTGGCTGCCATCGGGGTCTTCCAACGGGGCGATTAGCACCCCGTCGTAACTCAATTGATCTAATAGCGATGCTGGCACCGTTTGAGCGCAAGCGGTTAACAAAATCACATCAAATGGGGCAATTTCGGGCCACCCATAGCCGCCGTCCGCCACCGCAAGCGTCGCGGGCGCCACTAGCCGACGTAACCGCTCTGCCGCACGCTCGTGCAGTGCACCAATGCGCTCAATGGAGTAAAGCTCTTCTACTAAACGAGACAGTATTAGAGTTTGATAGCCGGACCCCGTCCCCAGTTCCAATACTCTTCGTGGTGCCGCGCGCAACACAAGCTCTGTCATGCGCGCCACGATGAACGGCTGCGATAACGTTTGGCCGAAGCCAATCGGTAAAGCAGTATCTTCGTAAGCACGATGGGCCAACGCTTCATCTACGAACAGATGTCGTGGCTCGCTGGCCATCACCTCTAGCACGCGGGCATCGTTGATGCCTTGCTGCATAAGACGCTCGACCATACGGTCACGCGTGCGCTGGGAGGTCATGCCGCGACCACGCAGCTCGCCGGGGGAGATATCAGGCAAAAACATCCAACCATTCCTGCACATCGTTAAGGGCGGGGTGCCGAGTTAAATCTGTTTGAAGGGGCGTAATCGATACATAGCCCGCCTCAACGGCGGCAAAGTCGGTGTCATCACCGTCATCGGCGTTAGCTGCTACTGGCGCAATCCAGTAGCGCGTGCGCCCGCGAGGGTCCTGCACCGCCAGAGGTTTCTCTGCTGGCCCCCGGTAGCCCAGCCGCGTTACTTTGACGCCTTTAATGTCTTCCCAGGGTAGGTCTGGCACATTCACGTTAAGCAGCGTACGCGGCGGCAGCGAAAGCTGATCGGCAGCGCCAATTAAGGTGGCAGCCACTTTTGCGGCGGTGTCAAAGTGGCGCTCACCGCATAGCGACATAGCAATCGCCGTCATACCTAAATTGCGCCCCTCCATCGCCGCCGCGACCGTCCCTGAATAGAGCACATCGTCGCCTAGGTTACTGCCATGGTTGATGCCTGAGATCACTAAATCGGGTTTTTCATCCCACACGCCGTGAACACCTAAATAGACGCAGTCAGCTGGCGTGCCATCGACACTATAAAAGCCGTTATCCAGCGGCGTCAGCGAGAGTGGCCGTGACAAAGTAAGCGAATTACTGGCACCGCTACGGTCTCGATCAGGGGCCACTACGCGAATATTGGCATGCGCCAACAGCGCATCGTGCAGCGCACGTAAGCCTGGCGCGTGCACACCATCATCATTGGAAAGCAGCAGTCGCCGCATAGTGGGTCTCCCTGTTCTTAAACACAAACGTTATAAGCACAAGAGTCGTAAGTACAAGAGATATGGCCACAAGAGACGTGAGCGCAAAAGCATAAGCATGAAACACAGCCGCTGATATCCCTCTCTTTTACTAACTTTTCTGTATGCTGCTCTCGGTGATGACAGCTGAATCAGATCAGCTACTTTCCGCTCACTACTTTCGGTCCACCAACGTCAGTCTGCCAGCATAAGTTCACCCAGCACAGCGGTGGCAAAACTGCCCCGCGGCAGCGCGAACGAAAGCCGAACGGCAGCAGGCTCCCAAGCAAGCTGTGGTTCCAGTAGCCGCATGCGCAGTGCCCGGCGCGCCTGTTTGACCCCGCTGCGCTCAAGGCCACTGCATAGCCCAGGGTATTGCTGCAGCAAACGAGCCTCATAACCCGAAGCATCGCCCTGATCGGCTTCACCAATGCCCCAAAGCACGCCGGTGGGATGCACATCCAGCTCCGTGGCGCGGGTCTGCAACGTTGCATCAGTGGCGTCAATTCGAAACACACTTTGCGTGCCGTCTAGCATTAATGTGTCGCCCGCCAGCGGCTGAGACCAAGTGCCATCCGCAATCCGCGCACTGAGCAGTTCGTTAAACAAAAAACTGCGCGCCGTAGAGAGCATCATACCCTGACGATCATCGCGCTTGCGCCAACCTCGGTTAAGTAATGCTTCGGCACGCTGCAGGTTACGACCTTCGTGACCAAACCGCTGAGGGCCAAAATAGTTGGGCACACCATGCTGGCAAAGGGCTTCCCAACGGCTGACAAAATCGTCGCTTGTAATGGCCTCGCCGCTCAGTCGTAAAACAAAACGATTAGTGCGGTGAACGCCCCGTTTTAGCTTGCGAGGATGGCGCGCCTGATCAACAACGGTGACCCCCAGCGCATTAAGTGACTGCTCCAACTCAGGCGGCGCATCGCGCCCTGGCAAATGCACGCTCAGCCACTGACGGGTCACGGCAATACGATCTTTCATGCCGGAGTAACCAATATCCCGGGGCGTTACGCCGCAAAGCCGACTTAACGTCTTGACGACATCTAGCGTGGTTTGATTGCGCTTTTCAACTCGTAGCCACAGATGTTCACCGTGTGCCTCGGGGGTAAAATCAAGCTGCTCGTCGACCCAGAAGTCTTCCGGCTTGGCACGGTACTGGCCAGGTTGAGGAGAACCGAATTGAGCATCCAAACAGCGCTGCCATTCTGGCATGTTAATCATTGAGCGCCTCAGAGCAGTTAAGCAGCACGACGGCTTCAGCAGCAATGCCTTCACCGCGCCCGGTGAAACCTAATCGTTCGGTAGTGGTGGCTTTAACATTGACCTGACCAAGCTCGATGCCTAGGTCGACGGCAATTACTTTCCGCATTGTCTCAATATGGGGCGCCATTTTTGGCGCTTGGGCCATTAGCGTGGCATCAATATTGACTACCCCATAGCCCTGCCCCTTTATAAGCGACACGACATGGCGCAGCAGCTCACGGCTGTCGGCCCCCGCCCACGCAGAATCGGTATCGGGAAAATGATGGCCGATATCGCCCAGGGCACAGGCACCTAACAATGCGTCACTAACAGCGTGGAGCAGCACATCACCGTCAGAATGGGCGACGAAACCGTGTTCAAACGGCAGCTTAACGCCTCCGATCATTAGATGATCGCCGGGGCCGAAACGGTGTACATCGAATCCGTGGCCGATACGCATTTCTTAGCTCCTAGTGATTAAAACCTGTCAGGCGTGTGAGCGGCTTGTGCCGCCATTATGGCGGCTGCCAGCGCTAAGTCGTCTGGGTGGGTAATTTTCAGATTGTCGCGACGGCCGCTGACTAATTGCGGGCTCTCGCCTAGCGCTTCAACCGCTGACGCTTCATCGGTCACCAAGGTTTGCAACTGGCGGGCGGTTTCCAGGGCACGCCGCAGCAGGGCATAGCGAAAGCCTTGCGGTGTTAAGGCGTGCCATAAATCGTCCCGAGGCTCGGTTCGCGCACTCAAGCCCTGCTTGTCGGCGCGCTTCATGGTATCCGCTACCGGCATCGCCAATAGCGCACCTGCAGGATGGGCGGCAGCGGCTTGGTATAACGCCTTCAAATCTGCCTGAGTAATGCAGGGACGGGCCACATCATGCACCATCACGATATCATCATCCTGGGCTGCCATGGCGTGTAGCGCATTCAAGACACTGTCCATCCGCTCGCTGCCCCCTGGCACGCGCTGCCAATCGGTGAAAGGCACCCAGTGCGGCGAAAACCAGCGGTCATCGGCATCTAAACAGAGCACTAGGCGGGCGTCAGGGAAAGCGCTGTGCAATCTTGCCAGCGTATGCGCCAGCACCGGCTGTTCATCGGACAGAGGTAAGTACTGTTTAGGTTTATCGGCACCCATTCTGCGGCCCTGCCCTGCGGCGGGGACAATTAACCAAGTGTGACTCACTGCGATGGCTCCGGGGGCGCAACCAACCCTGCATTGATGCCAAGCAGCTCATTTTGGATCGCTACCCCTGGCACCCAGAAAAACTGCTCATCGGTACGAACCATGCCCATATCGCTACGCGCCCGTTCCTCAATCGCGTCTAAACCGGTTTTTAAATCCGTCACTTCAGCCGCCAGCCGCGCATTGCGCTCGCGCATGGGAACATTGGCCGCTTCCTGCACCGCTACCCGCTGCTCTACGTGCTGCAAATCGCTCCAGCCGCCGTTACCTAGCCACAGTTCGTATTGAAGCAGTGCCAGCACGGCGAGCAATGCCATCACTAACCATTTGCGCATCACTGCTCTCCAAGAACCTATCTCTTACAACCTATCTCATACAACGTATCGACTAGGTTGAATGTAAAAATGACGTTTTAAAACAGCGGCTATTGCAAATAGCCGCTCTGATTGGCGCGCATTATGCCATCAAGGCGCAACACCAGCGAGCCGTGCATCATTTAAATGAAAGCTTAAATGACTACTTAAATGGGAGCGCTTGATGGGCTGCGTCGCGGTAGGCGCTAACATGCTCGCCTTCTTCATGACAAAACTGAGCGACTCCGGCGGAAAGCCCTGGGTGACCAATATAGTGCAGCGAGCGCACTCGCTGTGGAGCAAATCCGCGGACCAGCTTGTGCTCGCCCTGGGTTCCCGGATCAAACAGCGTTAAACCATTCTGCAAACAGTATTCAATGCCTTGATAGTAACATGCCTCAAAATGCAGGCAGTCCGCGATGACTTCACTACCCCAGTAGCGGCCATAGAGCGTACTTGTACCGCGGAAATAGAGCGCGGCGGCCACAGGTCGATCTTCAACATGGGCCTGTACCAGCACAAGTGCCTCCGGCATGGTTTCGCGCAGGCGTTCAAAGAAGTCATGGTTTAAATAAGGCGGGCGACCACGTTCATGGTAGGTCATCGCATAGCAGCGATAGAAGTGGGCCATGTCAGCGGAAGTGATGGCATGTCCCTCCAAACGCGATACCTTTAGGCCTTGGTCGGCAACCAAACGACGCTCGCGCTTGATCATTTTGCGTCGCTTTGAGGTGAGGCTGGCTAAGAAGCCATCAAAATCGCCGAAGCCACGATCACGCCACTGAAATTGGACGCCTTCACGACTGATCAGCTCAGGGCACTGGGCCTGCCAGGCGGTGACGTCAGCTTCATTGGCAAACAGCAAGTGCCAGCTAGACAGATCAAGGCTTTCACACTGTTCACGCCATGCCCCGGCCAGTAGAGCGCGCACGGCTCTGGCATCGGCGTGCTTTGCGATTAGTGTGCGCATGCCTGGAACCGGGGTAAACGGCACAGCACTAAGCGCTTTGGGATAATAGCGGCCACCGGCGCGTTCTAGTGCTTCCGCCCAACCCCAATCAAACACATACTCACCGTAGGAGTGATGTTTTCGATACATCGGCATCGCTGCAACTAACTGCTCGCCTTGCCATACACTCAGATGACAAGGTTCCCAGCCCGTCGCCAAGCTGACGGCACCACTTTCTTCCAGTGCGTTTAAAAATGCATGACGTAAAAAGGGCTGATCGTTATCTACCAGTGCATTCCACTGGCTTGCCGTGACAGCCCCCATATTGGGTAGAATAGTAAGCGAAAGAGGGTGTAACGACATAGCATCTCCCTAAGAGTGTCGGCCAACAGAGCGTGTCGGGTTACGCCATGAAGATTGCCAACGCCACTTTACACTAGCCACTAGCACCGACCTAGCGCAGAGCAGCGCGCCAACTGCTTTGCCTAACACGCCACGCCGATAGCGGCATAGGAGAGGCCATGACGAGCGACTTAATGGGTGACTTTCAGACGCAACGCCAAGCTGCTGGTCAAATGCCCTATCCAACGTTAACGGTTCGACGTGACCGCCTGTCCCGCCTCGCGCGTATGACCAAACATCATCAGCTTGAGATTATCCGGGCCATTCAAACGGATTTTGGTCAGCGAAGCGATGTGGAAATACGCATGGCTGAAATCAACGCGGTGCTTCACGCTATTCGGCACGCTAGGCTACACCTATGGCGCTGGATGCGTTCGTGGGCGGTCAGCATGCCCTGGCGACTACTGCCTGCTCGGGCCCGCATTGCGCCTCAACCGCTGGGCGTTGTCGGAGTGATCTCACCATGGAACTACCCGTGGAGCCTGGCACTATTGCCGGTAGTGGATGCGTTTTCAGCGGGCAATGTGGTCATGCTAAAGCCTAGCGAGCAGACCCCTGCCACTAGCGCTTTGCTCATGCAGTTGGTGCCACAATACTTTACCCCCGAAGAGCTTCAAGTAGTGGAAGGCGACGTTGAGGTCTCGCGTCGTTTCAGCAGCTTACCGTTTGATCACTTGATATTTACGGGCTCCACAGAGGTGGGGCGACAAGTGGCCCAAGCTGCGGCGGTGAACTTAACCCCCACAACACTTGAACTGGGTGGTAAGTCACCCGCTATTGTGGCGGGCGATGTCGACCTAGACCAAGCCGCCGCGGCGATTATTTTCGGCAAAGGCATGAACGGCGGACAAAGCTGTATCGCCCCCGACTACGTGCTGGTAGAGAGCCGCCATATTAGCGCCCTGGTTAACGCCTTAAGTGAGGCTATTCAACAGCAGCGCCCCAACGATCATGCGGACA
The DNA here is from genome assembly GCF_059448525.1 of Vreelandella sp. ssv. NCBI lineage: Bacteria > Pseudomonadati > Pseudomonadota > Gammaproteobacteria > Oceanospirillales > Halomonadaceae > Vreelandella > Vreelandella sp. ssv. The sequence goes on from NZ_CM182545.1 coordinate 3,122,298, forward strand.
CTCATGCCATTAATGCAGCTCATCAAGAGCGGCTCAATGCCTTGCTGCAAGAGGCGCATGACCATGGCTGCAGAATCATTGATCACGGCACTCACGCCCCCGCGCTGATCATCGACCCCCATCAAGGTTTGCAGATGATGCGTGAAGAAATTTTTGGACGCTGCCTACCGATAATTGGGGTAAGTGATATACCGGCAGCCATAAGCTTTGTGAATGCACGCCCCCACCCATTAGTACTGTATGCGTTTACCCACGATAAAGGTTTACAGCAACAGTTGCTGCAATCGACTCACTCGGGAGCGTTGGTATTCAATGCCACACTGCTTCATCACGCCGTCCCCTCTTTACCTTTTGGTGGGGTAGGCGAGAGTGGCATAGGCGCTTATCACGGACATCATGGCTTTGAGCGTTTTAGCCATTTACGGGGCGTTTTTTATCAATCAAAACGCTCACCTAGTCACCTGATTTATCCTCCTTACCGGCGCTGGCTAATGAAACTTATGGGAATGGGCTAAAGCTAATATGGTAACGACCGATATCTAGTTATCCATTGGTATAGCGCCTGTATGGTATGTTTTATTAATTTATCGCCTTGGAACGATCATGCAAGCCCCAGACACTCCCGATAATGAAACACAGCGCCTGGCGGCCTTGCATGCTTTACAGGTACTCGACACCCCCGAAGAGAGGGCTTTTGAGCGTATGACGCAGTTGGCGCGCGACCTGTTTGATGTGCCGATTGCCTTAGTCTCTTTAGTGGATAAAGAGCGCCAATGGTTTAAATCTCACCAAGGGCTTGAAACATGTGAAACAAATCGCGAGTTCTCATTCTGCGCCCATGCTATCGCTCATAATGCCCCTCTGGTGATTGAAGATACGCTGCATGACGAACGCTTTAGAGACAATCCACTCGTTGACGGCCTGCCCCACATCCGTTTTTACGCGGGTTACCCACTAAGGCCACTCAATGACATGGCAGTTGGAACGCTGTGCATTATTGACCGCCAGCCTCGCCACTTCAGCGAGCGTGATTTAAAGCTACTGGGCAGCTTGGCTGGCCAAGTAGAAGAGCTGCTTCGCCAACATAAGTTACAGGTGGACCTGACCCATACGGCGCGCCGTTTTGAGGCATTATTTACCAAAAGCTCAACGGCCAAGGTGCGTACTGATCATGCGGGTCTCATTATTGGCATCAATCCCTTTGCGCTTAATCTGCTGGGCTATGAGGAGAGCGAGCTGCTCGGGAAAAATGTTTCAGTTCTCACCCCTCCCGACATTAGCTCAAGGCACGATTCATTTATCGCCCGTTATATTGCGGGGAGCGAACCTAATATCATCGGCCGTGGCCGTGAAATTGAGGCACTGCATAAAGATGGGCGTAAAATTCCGGTTCACCTTACCATTAGCGTCATTCACGACGACCACGGTGAAGTAGCGGAGTTTTTGGGCGTGCTAACGGATTTATCCGACGTTTACGACGCCAACCGCAGAATGCGTAAAGAGCAGAACCTGCTCAAAGTTCTCCACCAGGGGATTACCGATTACCAGGCATTAATGTCGGGAAAACGGCTATGGACCTTCTTAATGGAGGCACTGCGCGAGCTTACCGACAGTGACTACGCGCTGATTGGTGAAGTGATGCCTACCGACACCACTAATGCGCTTAAAATTCATGCAATTACCGATCTATCCTGGAGTGAAGATTCACGTGACCTGATGGAACGGCTGCGTAGCGGTGATATGACTCTCACTAATCCCAAATCGCTGCTTGGCAACGTCTTTGCGTATGGTGAAGTGATCATGACCAATGATGTCTATAGCCACCTCAGACGCGGCGGCTTCCCGCTTGGGCACCCCATTCTAACCAACTATCTTGGTGTCCCCATTTTCAGCGGTGAACGATTGATCGGGATGTACGCCATTGCCAACAGCAAGCAGCCGTTAAACCAAGCGCTGCTAGATTGGCTTCAGCCGTTCACTGATACCTGCGCACTGCTAATCAACCTGTACAGCCAAATGGCTGAGCGCGAACAAGTCACCCAGGATCTAGCAAAGGCCAGAGATCAAGCTGAAAAAGCCAACCAAGCTAAAAGTGAATTTCTTTCTTCAATGAGCCATGAGTTACGCACGCCACTCAATGCCATCATTGGCTTTTCACAGCTATTGGCCAAAGGGCGTCGTGACCCACTGAGCGAAAAACAGCATCGTCAAATAGGCCAGATTGAGAAAAGTGGTCAACATTTATTGAGCTTAATCAATGAAGTGTTAGATCTCGCTAGAATCGAAGCAGGCCACCTGACGTTATCGATTGAAACCATCGCGATCGCCAATGTCATCAACGATACTTGTAATACTCTAGAGGCCAATATTGAGGCAGAGGGTATTACGTTAACCCGCACGCCAACGCCGACAAGCATTCAAGTAAGCGCTGATTACACCCGCATCAAACAAGTTCTACTTAACCTGCTTTCCAATGCGATTAAGTATAACAGTCACTGCGGCACTATTGAGATCACCGTTAAGCAACTGGACAATGAAGTACTTATCAGCGTGACCGACTCCGGAAGAGGGATTCCAGCTGAGCGCCAACACGAACTATTTGAACCGTTTAATCGCCTTGGTGCAGAGCACGAAGCCGTAGAAGGCACCGGCATTGGATTGGCCATTACCCGCGAATTAATCGGAAGAATGCAGGGCCGCATTGGGGTCGATAGTACGCCGGGCTTAGGGTCTACGTTTTGGTTTACGTTACCCCTGGCCGCGCAGAGTTCGCCGTCAGAAAACGTGGGCCCTAGTAAAGTCGTCGAGACTATCAACGATAGCAAACAGGCTTTTCAGTTGCTGTATATCGAAGATAACCCCACGAACCAGCGGCTGATGGAAGACATTATGGAAGATTTTACCCATATACAGCTTCAGACGGTGGCCAGCGCTGAATTAGGGCTTGAAATCATGCGTCACTCACCGCCTGATTTAGTGCTAATGGATATTCATTTACCGGGTATGAACGGCTACCAGGCTCTCGCAGAGATGCAGCAAGATCCGATACTCCAAGAGATCACGGTGATTGCGCTGTCAGCCAATGCCATGGAGCGAGATCTTCGCTATGGCTTAGCCGCCGGTTTTGACGATTACCTCACTAAACCTATCGATATCGAACAGCTTGGCCGTACACTTAACCAGTTCTCGAATGCTGTACCAAGGAAGGCGCCATGAGCCTTACTAAAAAACACCTGCTCGTTGTCGATGACAACACGGTTAATATTGATTTGATGCTCGACCTGCTCGACGAGTATGGCTTCGAGAATGTTCACGGCATCAATGACCCACGTGAAGTACTTCCCCACTGTCAGCAGCAGATGCCAGACCTATTATTGCTGGATATCCGCATGCCGCACTTAGACGGCTACGCGGTAATAGAAGAGTTACGAGATCACTTTGAAGAGCAGATGCCCCCGATTATTGTGCTCACTGCGCAAATTGATGATATGACCCGCCAGCGCGCCCTAGCCATGGGCGTTCGTGACTTTATTACCAAACCGTTCAAGCAAGATGAAGTCCTCCAGCGTATACGCAATACGTTAAACATTGAGCACCGCTACCAAGTACGCGATAGGCAGGCCGATACGTTAGAGCTGATGGTCGCCAAGCGCACCCAGGAACTAGACCGCCAGTCCCGAACCGACCCGATAACCCAGCTACCTAATCGACGAGGACTAAACCAAGCGCTGCAAGCAGCCGCCCTTCAAGCCTCGGGGACTGGGCTACTCTTTATTGCGCTTGATAAGTTAGACGATGTGGTACGACTACACGGTTATCGGGTCGCCGACCAGCTGCTCCGTTTTATCAGCCAACGACTTCGCCGACAGCTCAGCCCTGCGTGTCTACTGGGTTTATGGGGCGGTAGCGAGCTAGTGGTGATAACCACCACAGCCGACCCACAAAAACTGCTACAAATGGCCAACCATTTGCTGGCATGTTTTGAACAGGACCAGGCGCTTGATGAACTATTGCTGCCGCTCAGCGCACGTATCGGGGTCAGCGGCGAAGAAGGCCATTTTGAGGCAGATCGGCTGGTGCACATGGCTGCGTTAGCACTGCCGCCCCAGGGGACGGTACTCGTCCAACGCTATACACCAGAGATTGAGGAGAAGCAGCGCCACCAGCTGCATATTCAGCAGGCGATTCGCGGCGCCATCGAACGAGGCGAAATGTCGCTCGCCTTTCAGCCCAAATTATCGCTGGCCGATCACAAGATTCTAGGCGCAGAGGCGCTGCTGCGCTGGCAGCACCCTGAGTTCGGGCTTATCTCTCCCGGCGAGTTTATTCCGCTAGCAGAAGCCAGTGGTGATATTCTCTCAATTGGTGACTGGGTGCTGGATGAAGCCATGCGCCACATTACAGTGTGGCGTGCACGTGGGCTGCTCGATGACGATTTTCATATCGCAGTGAATGTGGCCGCACGCCAGTTAACGCGTAAGGACTTTGCTCAGCAACTTCTTACTCGTCTTGAGCGCCAGCAGATTCCCGAGTGTTTCTTAGCCCTGGAAGTGACCGAGTCAGGGCTAATGAGTGATATGAATCACGCGCGCCAGCAGCTTGCTCAATTGGCCGATATGAATATCGCGGTGGCGATCGATGATTTTGGTACCGGCCAATCATCGCTGGCGTACATTAAAACGCTGCCCTTCTCGACGCTGAAAATTGATCGAGCCTTCGTCATGGATCTAGAGACCAGCGCAATTGATCGCCAACTGGCGCACACTATTACCCAGCTTGCGCACAGCGTAGGCTGCGATGTGGTGGCAGAGGGGATTGAGACATCGGCCCAGGCGGCTTATTTGAGCTCTATTGGCTGTGAAGCCGCGCAAGGTTACTTCTATGCCCGCCCCCTGACTGCCGAAGCATTTTTCACTTGGTGCAGCGAATGGAAACCGCTTTTTTCTACTACTCACATGGAGACCGTTAATGGCTCATGACTTACTTGACCGCTTACGCGAACGTTTAGAAGAACTCAATCGCTCGGAGCGTAAAGTTGCCAATGTAATTCTTGAGGACCCCACGGTTGCCACGAGTCTTAGCATTGCCAGCCTTGCTCAAGCAGCCAGCGTTAGTGAGCCCACGGTTAATCGTTTTTGTCGCAACTTCGGTGCCAAAGGCTACCCCGATTTCAAGATAAAGCTAGCCCAGAGTCTCGCCGGTGGCACGCCCTACGTTACCCGGGCCGTGGAGCCTGGCGACACCGCCACCCAGTACACCCAAAAAATCTTTGGTGCCACTATTGCCGCCCTTGATGAGGCTCAACGAGAAATCGACATGGCTGCCATCGAGCGCATGGTGGACTACCTTACTCAAGCAAAACAGATTCACATCTTTGGGTTAGGTGCCTCCGGCGCGGTGGCGCAAGACGCTCAGCACAAATTCTTTCGCTTCAATCTGCCGGTAATGGCCTACATCGATGTGCTGATGCAACGCATGGTCGCCGCGGCTTGCCATACCGGGGACGTGGTGGTGATTATTTCCTACACGGGTCGCACCCGGGAATTAGTCGATATCGCCCGGCTCGCCCGCGATGCAGGGGCGGTAGTACTCGGCATTACCGCCCCCCACTCGCCCTTGGCTAACGAGTGTACCGCCACGCTTGAAGTTGCTACACCCGAAGATACCGATCACTACATGCCGATGACCTCGCGAGTGATCCAGCTCACGCTGATTGATGCACTGGCCACTGGAGTGACCTTGAGGCGTGGTGAAGACTTCTTACCCCACCTCAAGAAGATCAAAGATAGCCTGCGCGACACCCGCTTTCCGGTGGAAAAGCCCGGGAAATAAACCGTTAGCTGCTAACCGCAGCAGTAACGGTAATTTCCACTTTGAGTTCATCTGAGGGGAGCGGTGCGCACACGCAGGTGCGCGCCGGAGCGTAACCTGCCGGCACCCAGGCATCCCATACCTCGTTCATAGCAGCAACGTCGCTGCCCTCTTTTAGGTAAACCGTTGCGCTGAGCAGCTGCTCACGGCTTGAACCAATCTCTTTTAGCAATGCATCCACCCGCGCCAACATGCTTTCCGTTTGTGCGGTAATATCCCCTTCGCGGGCCTCTGGGCCAGCCACTTGACCACACAGATAGGCCACACCCTGATGAATAGTCGCACGGCTCATACGGGCTTTCGTATCATGGCGTTGAATTTTCATAGTGCAAACTCCTGATAAGTTTAAAAAAAGCAGTCTAAACCGCTTTATCTCCCTTTGACTATCCCAGATAGATTTAGCCGATTACAGCCGATCCGTGGGCACCGGACGGTGCTCAAAGACTCGCCGAAGCACAAAACTGGTATGCGCGCCCGTCACACCTTCAATACGGTTAATAACGTGCAGTAGCAAGTGCTGGTAATCATCCATATCACGCACCAATATCTTGAGCTGAAAATCCGCCGCCTGACCGGTAATGATGAGACATTCGATGACGTTGGGGATCTCACGAATATGGCGCTCAAAATTATCGAAGCGCTCCGGCGTGTGTTGATCCATGGAAATATGCAGCAGCGCCATCAATTGATAGCCCAATTGGCGGGCGTCAACCTCGGCACGATAGTGCAGTATTAAGCCGTGCTCTTCCAAAGCTCGTACGCGGCGCAAACAAGGTGAAGGCGAAAGACCGATACGATCGGCTAACTCCTGGTTACTGATGCGCCCCTCCTGCTGGACAATATCTAAGATATGACGATCAAAACGATCCAACACCAGTGGCGATACCGACATGACAAGCAGCTCCTGCCAAAATAACAAACATTAAAGAAACTTCCTGCCAATTATTGCCTTAACATCCTTATCTTCGCAAGAACCTAGCGTGGAAAACCCCGTAAACTAAGAAAACTGTCAAAAGCAGCGAATCAAACACTACGGCTGCCACAAGCAGCCAATATCCATAACGCCATCCCCCTTAGGAAGACCACCCTTTAGGAAGAGCTCTATGTCTGCTTTCGATCATCGCAAATATCGTCCTGCGCCCCGTGTGCCAGCCTTTAATCGCCAATGGCCGGATCGTGAACTTGATCACGCGCCTACCTGGGTGAGCGAAGACCTACGCGATGGTAATCAGGCGCTACTTGAGCCGATGACCGTCGCGCAGAAGCAGCGCTTCTGGCATCAGATCGTTAAAGTGGGCATTAAAGAAGTCATGGTAGGCTTCCCTTCCGCCAGCCAGCCCGACTACGACTTCGTGCGCTGGCTGATCGAAGAGGATCAAATTCCGGGCGATGTTACTATTGCGGTTCTGGTGCAGTGCCGCGAACATCTGATCGAAAAGACCTTTGCCTCGCTGGTAGGCGCCAAGCGAGCCATTGTTCACCTATATAATTCCACCTCCACCATTCAGCGCGAGCGGGTGTTTGAGATGGATCGCGCCGGCATTATGGATATCGCGGTACAGGGGGCCACCTGGGTCAAAACCTACGCCGATCAATACCCCGATATCGAGTGGTGCTTTGAATATACCCCGGAAAGCTTCTCCAGTACCGAGATCGACTTTTCCCTGGATATCTGCGAAGCAGTGATGGACGTCTGGCAGCCAACGCCGGAAAACAAATGCATTCTCAACCTGCCCACCACCGTGGAAGTAGCCGGGCCACACCATCACGCCGACCAGATTGAGTACTTCTGCCAGCACATCAGCCGCCGCGACAGCGTGATTATCTCAGTGCACACCCATAACGACCGCGGTGGTGCGGTAGCCTCTGCCGAACTCGCCCTGCTGGCCGGTGCTGAGCGGGTGGAAGGCACCCTGCTGGGCAATGGCGAGCGCACTGGCAATATGGATATCGTCACGTTGGCGATGAACCTCTATAGCCAGGGCATCGACCCGGAGTTGGACCTCTCTAATCCTGACGAAATCATTCAGGTGGTCAACGAATGCACGGGGATTACGATTCACCCGCGTCACCCTTGGGTGGGCGAGATGGTCTACACCGCCTTCTCGGGCAGCCACCAGGATGCAATCCGCAAATCACTCAAGCACCAGAAACCCGATGAACCGTGGCAAGTCGCCTATTTGCCGATTGATCCTCATGATATAGGCCGCGACTATCAGGCAGTCATTCGTGTTAATAGCCAGTCTGGCAAAGGCGGCATGGCATTTCTGCTTGAGCGCGATTACGGCATTAACCTTCCGCGCTGGATGATGCTGGCCCTGGCTCCTTACGTGCAGCAGGAGAGCGAAAAACGCGCCAGCGAACTGTCCAGCGAAATGATCCGCCAGGTGATGTTCGACAATTTCACTCAAGAAGCACCACTCTCGCTGGTCGACTACCGGCTTTCAAAAGGACAACAGGAAGGCATTGAAGTCACGCTGCAACAGGGTAATGAAACGTTGCGCCTTTCAGGCAAGGGCAACGGCGCGATGTCCGCATTTACCGATGCATGGCAACGTTACTCCGGTAGCAGCGTTGGGATTATCGATTACAGTGAGCACTCTCTCGGCGCCAGCAGCGAAGCCAATGCCATTGCCTTCGTCCAGCTCAATATTGATGGTCAGCGGCTCTGTGCAGTGGCCGAAGATAGCGACACCGTAAGCGCATCGCTAAAGGCGGTCATCGCCGGTATCAACCTTGCTGCCCAATCATCGACAAGGGCGCCCTCTTCCAAGGAAGCTGAGCTGACGCTGTAATCCCAGAGGTCATCCGACCCTTAGCTGGCGATGTGTAACCAGGGACTTAATCTACGTCGCCAGCAGGCGTGTCAAAGACAAATATTGCACACCCTGCTCTACCTTCGGCATTTTTCCACGTGGATTAACGCAAAATTAGTACCGGCAACTGCGCTTTTCGTAGCATTGTAGTGGTGGTACTGCCCACTAACAGGTGGCGTATGCGCGAGTGGCCATAGGCCCCCATCACCAGCATATCAATGCCGTTCTCTTGTTTATAAGTGCGCAGCGTTTCTTCTACGTCGCCTGCGCGAATCGCCCCTTCGGCGATGTGGTCGGCCTCGCGCAGCGTTTCCAGAGCCCAGGCTAGCTGGGAGCGGTTTTCGGCGGTTTCCGACCCAACAATCACAACGTGGCAGGTGACGCCCTCAAACAACGGACTTTTGGCCAGCATCTCCACGCCTTTACGCGCGGTGTTACTGCCATCGAATGCCATCATCACGTTACGCGGCTGCGTAAACTGTTTGGGCACCATAAGGATCGGCCGGTGCATTTCCCGCACCACTCGCTCTAAGTTGGAACCTAGATGCCCGCTGGCTTGGTGCGCCGTTTCGCCACGCTTGCCGACTACCAGCAAACGCACCTCTTTTTCGCTCTCCACTAGCGTTTCCACCAAGGTGCCGTTGCGCTGCATGCACTGTGGCTCAGCAATACCGGCGTTGATAGCACGCTCCTTGGCGGCCTCTAATAACAGGCGGCCGCGCTCACGGGAGACCTTTGCGTGCTGCTCCTCAATGCCTGACAGTTTTTCCAACAGGTGCTCTCGAGTGCCCAGGCCAAGGTTACCGGTTAAGTCTGGCTCAGCGACCTGGGCATGGTTATCTACGGTATGGATAAAACTAAGAGGAGCATTCAGCGCTTTAGCGGCCCACGCCGCGTAATCACATACACTTTCTGAAAACTGAGAACTATCGATAGCGGCCAACACGCGATCAGACATGGTTACTTCTCCTTGAGCGGGTGTATCAACATTGTCATTAAATTTTCACCCTTTTCTACACGAACTGATTGGCTCGCGACACCCTAAAACACCTTTTACCGAGCTTTGTTCATAAAAGTGCATGTTACACTTAGTGGTCTGATGATCGGGTGCCTACGGGGAAAAGCATGGGGTATGGCTTAACAAACGCACTGTTCGTGGCACTAGGTGGCGCGCTGGGTGGTATGGGGCGGTTTGCGGTTTCCAACCTAATGGCCCGCTATTTAGGCAAGGCGTTCCCCTGGGGCACACTGTTAGTTAATGCCAGCGGCGCTTTTATGGCAGGCTGGCTGCTGGGTACCCAAGGCCTACCTAGTATCGCATCGCCCATTTGGTTGTTTACGGTCGTCGGGCTACTGGGGGGCTATACCACCGTTTCTTCTTTTAGCTTACAAACCCTTGAACTATGGCAGAGCGGTCAGCCGAAGCGCGCCAGCGTTAATATTGGCGCCACCCTACTGCTTGGCCTTGTGATGGTATCGCTTGGCTGGATATTGTCAGGTTCGTCGCTGCCGGGGATAGCCTTGTGAGTCCCTGGAAAGCTTACTTTGCAGTCGGTGTCGGCTCCGGTGTAGGCAGCGTTCTACGTTACGCTGTGTCACTATTATCGCAGGCAGCACTAGGGGGTTATTTTCCCTGGGGAACACTGATCGTCAACGTATTGGGCTCTTGTTTGATCGGCTGGCTAGCCGCCACTATTTCGCGTTCACCTCACAGTGCCCTAGCGCGTAGGCAACCCTTACTGATCGCAGGGCTGTGCGGCGGCTTTACAACTTTTTCGCTGTTTAGCTTAGAGACATTGTATCTGATTCAGTTAGGCAAGCCCGGTATTGCGCTGCTGTATATTCTCGTCAGCCTGCCACTTTGGCTGGGCGCAGCCTTCGTGGGTGAGCGCATAGCGCTTTTTCGTTAGCTGAAGAGCCCTACTGCTCTTATCACCACAATAGTCGGTCACAGGGTTAGCCAGCATGCGCGATAAGGTGGAACAGCACCAGTCTTGGCTCTACCTGATCTTTATTATGATGGGGTTAGCAGTAGGCATCGAGGTGCCGGGATTCGCCGAGCCGCTTGAACAATGGCTATGGCCACTACTGGGCACACTGATTTATGCCACCTTTACACAAATTCCCTTGCTACATATTGCCCGTAGCTTCGCCGACAAACGCTTTATGACAGCGCTGATAGTCGGTAACTTTATTGCCATTCCCGTCTTTTTAGCCCTTGTGGTACTTTGGCTACCGCTCTCGCCAGCAGTGTTGGCAGGCGTTTTACTGGTATTGCTAGTGCCCTGTACCGACTGGTTTATCACTTTCACGCACTTAGGCAAGGGGGATACAGCGCAAGCGATGGCTGCCACCCCGCTACTGCTGCTGGTGCAGATGGTCACGCTACCTGTTTATCTTTGGCTGTTTTTAGGCAGTGAGTGGTTAAAGTTAACGTTCTCAGCTGAGCTGTTCAGCGCGTTTACAGGCCTTATCCTTGTGCCACTAGTACTCGCGGGGATAACCGAGTACGCCGCCTTAAATGTCAAAACGGGTAACCGCATTGTGCATAAGCTGGGGTTACTGCCGGTTCCTTTATTGGCCTTAGTGGTGTTTATTATCGCCGCCACTCAGGTCAACACCGTGTTGGGGCTTAGTCAGATATTGGTTCAGGTGGTATTTATCTTTATCGGTTTTTTACTCTTTGCGGCACTGTTAGGTAAAGGGTTGGGGAAGCTGTTTAAACTGTCACCTGCTAGCGCTAGAACCCTCACCTTTAGTTTTGGTACGCGTAACTCCTTTGTGATGCTGCCTGTCGCCCTGACGCTACCGAGTGCCTGGCAGGCAGCGGTCGCAGTGATTGTGTTTCAATCACTGGTAGAGCTATTTGGTATGGTGGTGTTTCTGCGTTGGGTGCCCAGCAAGCTGTTGCCAGAGCAAGAGGTTAGCTAACGCGGGTGTATCCCTGAAGTACCCCATGCTTGCTCATCACCAATTGCCAGAGATGGATTTCCCTGGCGCGGAAAGCCCCTGCGCAGGCCAGCAGATAATAGCGCCACATGCGATAAAAGCGCTCACCGAACTGCGCTTTAAAGGTCGTCCAGTGCATCTCAAAATTATGGTGCCAGGCCATTAGCGTGCGATCATAATCAGCCCCAAAGTTATGCACATCCTCAATAACAAACAGTCCCTCAGTCGCCTCTGCGATTTGCCCTAACGTGGGTAATTCACCATTGGGAAAAATATACTTATCAATCCATGGATCAGTCGCCGTATTGCTTAAATTTTTGCCGATGGTATGCAGCAAAAACAGCCCATCATCTTTTAAGCAACGGTTAACGACGCTCATATACTCGCGGTAGTTTTTATGACCGACATGTTCAAACATTCCTATGCTGGCAATGCAGTCAAACTGCTCGGTTTCTTCGCGATAGTCCTGCAAGCGGAACTCTACCGGCAAACCTTTTTTGAGCAACCGCTGACCAAATTCGGCCTGCTCTTTGGAAATCGTAAGCCCCACGCACTCGACTCCATAATGCTCGGCTGCGTAAGCCATGAAACTACCCCAGCCACAGCCGATGTCGAGTACCCGCATGCCTGGTTTTAATTGAAGTTTACGGCAGATTAGATCGAGTTTGGCTTCCTGCGCCTCATCGAGCGTTTTAGCATTTTTCCAGTAACCGCAGGTGTAGGTCATGCGCTGATCGAGCATGGCAGCGTAGAAGTCATTGCCTAAATCGTAATGCTTTTCGCCTACTTCCCACGCCCGTTTAGCCGTTTGGCGATTCAGTAGCCGCGACCGCAAGGAGTGATAAACCAGCTGGGTAGGCTTGATACGTTGCCCTAACTTGGCACGCATTAATCGGTAAAACAGCTCGTCAAGCCGTTCGGCGTCCCATTCACCCTTCATATAGCTTTCGCCAAGACCCAGATTTCCTCGCGAAAGGGCGCTATCGATAACCCCGGGTGCTTTCAAGGTCATATCCCAAGGGCGGCTGCCATCAAGCTGAATATCCGCTTGGGATAATAATTCGGCAATAAAACGATGGGAGGGAGAGGCTTCGTCAAAACCGATAGGCGATCTTTCCAGCATGGGCATGTTCATTGCAGGCTCCTCGCGCTATTCCAGTCAGTGCATAGGTAACAACCTGACTACCAGCATAGAACTGCATTGCAACATTAGCATTATTAGATAAAGCATTTTTCGCTTTATGGGCATAAAAAAACCGCCCAACTCACGAGGAGAAGGACGGTTGTAAAAATTGTGAGCTATTAAGTCTAAGACTTAATTACTGGTCGCCCATGAGCTTTTCAACAGCCTCGGGGTGGTTGTGTACCGCGTAGCGATCCACTACCGTCGCGCTGGCCTCACTTAAGCCAACAAGCTCTACCTCAGTGCCTTCACGACGGAATTTAATCACGATCCGATCCAGCGCCTGCACGGCTGTCACATCCCAGAAGTGAGCACGGGAAAGATCAATCGTCACTTTTTCGATGCTTTCCTTGAGATCGAATGCGGCGGTAAAACGCTCGGAAGAGGCGAAGAATACCTGGCCGACCACCTGATACTCACGCTCCTTATCAGCCTCGATCATTCGTGAGCCGATGTAGAGAATGTTGCCGACCTTGTTGGCGAAGAACAGCGAGGCAAGCAGCACACCGACAAACACGCCGATCGCCAGATTATGCGTGCTAACCGTGACCGCCACGGTCGCCAGCATGACAATATTGGTACTCAGTGGATGTTTTTTCAGGTCACGGATCGATTCCCAGCTGAAGGTACCGATCGACACCATAATCATTACTGCGACCAACGCCGCCATGGGAATTTGCGATACCCAATCGGCTAAAAAAACAACCATCAACAGCAGCACAACACCTGCTATTAACGTTGAAAGGCGCGTACGGCCACCGGATTTAATATTGATCACCGATTGACCAATCATGGCACAGCCCGCCATACCGCCCATTAGGCCTGAGCCAATATTGGCAATACCTTGTCCTTTACACTCTCGGTTTTTATTACTCGGCGTGTCGGTGAGATCATCGACAATGGTGGCGGTCATCATCGACTCTAACAGGCCGACTACGGTTAACATTAATGCGTAGGGAAAGATAATCCATAGCGTTTCGAGGTTGAGCGGCACACTTGGCCACAGAAAAACCGGGAGTGTATCGGGTAGCTCGCCCATATCGCCCACACTGCGAATATCCATACCGCTGACCATATACACCACGGTCAACACCACAATGCACACTAGCGGCGAGGGAACTGATTTGCCGATCACAGGTAAATAGGGGAACAGGTAGATAATGCCCAGGCCCGCCAACGTCATCGCGTAAACGTGCCAGGTGACGTCGGTCAATTCCGGTAGCTGTGCCATAAAAATCAAAATCGCCAGCGCGTTAACGAACCCTGTCACCACTGAGCGCGATACAAAACGCATGAGTTCAGCAAGCTTCAGGTAGCCCGCAATGATCTGCAGCACACCCGTCAGCAGCGTGGCGGCTAGCAAGTACTCAAGGCCATGTTCACGAACCAGCGTTACCATCAGCAGTGCCATGGCACCTGTTGCGGCAGAAATCATGCCAGGACGACCACCGGTAAACGCAATGATTACCGCAATACAAAAAGAGGCATAGAGGCCAACCTTAGGGTCAACGCCGGCAATAATCGAGAAAGCGATAGCTTCGGGAATTAGCGCCAACGCGACAACAATTCCCGAGAGCGTGTCGCCCTTTATATTGGAAAACCACTCATGCTTACTGAAAAGAGACATTCGGGAGTCCTGGTTGGAGATTGAGAGAATGACAACGAGACAATCCAAACCTTTAACGCAACGCAGCGACACATGTATAGCGCGCAATAAAAGACCAATGAGTCAGTGCTGAAGCAATCAAATGTTCGGCCCGCCCATCGGCGGAAGAGTGGCAATAGCGTTCCGCAACGCCGAGACAACGCAATGAACGTGCCGAGGCGTCTCGCATAGGGAGGGGAAACCTAGGGCGGAGTCATCAGCCCTGAAGTGGGTCGTGCCGGTGTTGAATTTGAAAGGATCATTACTATTATGCCTTGCTGCCAGAAGAACGCGAATCAACATCACGCTGGTATAAGCGGCGAGATTCTAGCAGTAATTTTGCCCTTCTGCACCCGTTGCTAAACCCTTCGCAGGGTGCCCAGATGATCTATTATGGCGTACCATTACTCGTAAATGACGACTTTCGCTTAGTCCCAACTATCACGTTGAAGCGGCATGGTTTTGTGTCTCACAGCTTTCTGTCGAACACCCCTGCCGATTAAAGGAGGAGCAGTAAATGAGCCAATCTATTGCAGTCATCAAGGGCGACGGCATCGGCCCTGAAATTATGGAGGCCACGCTGCGTGTACTCGACGCGTTAGATTGCGGCTTAACCTACCAGCACATTGACGCTGGCTTAGGCGCGCTTGAAAAGCATGGCACGCTGATTCCTCAAGAGTCGCTGGATGCCATTGAGAAATACGGTATCGCGCTTAAAGGACCGCTGACCACGCCAATTGGTAAGGGCTTCTCCTCAATTAACGTCCAGTTGCGCCGTCACTTTGACCTTTATGCCAACGTGCGCCCGGCCATTAGTTTCCCCGGCACCCGCTCGCGCTACGACGGTATTGATATGATCACCGTGCGCGAAAACACCGAAGGTGCGTATCTTTCCGACGGTCAGGAGATGATCGATGACGGCAATACCGGCATTTCGGTAATCAAAGTCACCCGCAAGGGCTCCGAGCGTATTGTGCGCTACGCTTTTGAGCTGGCCAAAAACAACGGCCGCAAAAAAGTCACCGCGGTACATAAAGCCAACATCATCAAAACCAGCTCTGGGCTGTTCTTGGACGTAGCGCGGGAGATCGCCAAAGAGTACCCCGAGATCGAATTCCAAGAGATGATCGTCGATAACGCCTGCATGCAGTTAGTGATGAACCCGCATCAGTTTGATGTGATGGTCACCACCAACCTGTTCGGTGATATTCTCTCTGACCTTTGCGCTGGCTTAGTTGGCGGCTTGGGTCTCGCCCCAGGGGCGAACATCGGCGAAAAAGCGGCGATCTTTGAAGCTGTACACGGCTCTGCACCGGATATCGAAGGCAAAAACATCGCCAACCCTTGCGCCTTGCTGCTGGCCGCTGCGCAAATGCTGGATCATCTGGGCATGAATGAAAAGGGTGACGCCATCCGCCAGGGTATTCGTACCGTACTGGAAACCCGCCGCGACATGGTCACCCCCGATATGGGCGGCACTGGCAGCACCGACTCCTTCGCCCAGGCGCTGGTCGAGTACGTTCAGAGCCACTAATCGACTCTTTCTAGCCAACGTCATTAAAGCGGTAACGCAATAAGTACAGTGCATTGAGGGTGACCAACACGGTCGCCCCAGTGTCCGCCATTACCGCAACCCACATCCCCGTGATGCCTAGCACCGTTGAGACCAAAAACAGCGCTTTGAAGCCAAGCGCCAGGGCCACATTGGTTTTTACATTGCGCATGGTGGCCCGGGAAAGCGCGATCATCTCGGCAATACCGCTGACCCGATTTTTCAGCAAGGCCGCATCCGCTGTTTCCAGCGCCACATCGGTACCGCTGCCCATCGCAATACCTACCTCTGCCGCCGCGAGCGCCGGCGCATCGTTAATACCATCTCCAACCTTGCCCACCGGGCCAAGCCCTTGCGCCTGCCACTGGCGCACACGCTGGGCTTTGTCTTCTGGCATAAGCTCGCCTTCTGCTTCAATGCCTAGCTGATCACCAATGGCGGCCACGGTGCGGGCGTTGTCTCCGCTAAGCATCACGACCTGAACGCCTAAGCGCTCTAACGCTTGGAGGCCCTTGTGAGCATCTTCACGAGGCTCATCACGCAGGGCGATCAGCCCTAAAGGGCGCTCGTTATCTATCAGCACCACGACACTTTTGCCATCCGCTTCCAGCGACGCAATGCGCGCTTCTATCTCACTGGTGTGCTGGGTAAAAGATTTCAGATAGCGCGGGCTCACCAGCATTAACTCACGCCCTTCTACCTGCCCGGCAACGCCCTGCCCCGCTAACGCACGGGCATTCTGCACAGTCAGCATCGGAGCCCCATCTTGCCGGTCATAATAATCACTGATTGCCACGGCAAGAGGATGGCTTGAGCTCTGCTCCAGAGCGGCAGCAAGACGCACTATCTCATCGCGACGGTTCTTATCAAGATGACTACCAGCTTCAAGGCTCTCCACATCTGTCACAGTGGGCTTTCCTGCGGTTAGCGTGCCGGTTTTATCCAGCGCAACCCGCCTGAGTTTACCCAACTGCTCAAGTACCGCGCCGCCTTTCATCAACAGGCCATTGCGAGCACCCACCGATAACCCGGCGGCAATCGCTGCGGGGGTCGAGATGACTAGCGCACAGGGGCAAGCAATGAGCAGAAGCGCTAGGGCGCGATAGATGGACTCAGACCACAGCATCGTCGACACCAGCGGCGGTATGATCGCGACCAGCAATGCCACCCCGACGACCGCCGGCATATAGTAAAACGCAAAGCGGTCAATAAAGCGTGCCACCGGTGCTTTCGCCGCCTGTGCCTCTTCCACTAGCTTAATTACCCGAGCGATGGTGTTATTTTCAGCACTTTGGGTCACCTCGACCTCAAGTACGCCATCTAGGTTGATGGTACCGGCAAACACTGTCTCACCTACGCCACGCTCCCGCGGCACCGATTCGCCGTTGACCGGCGACTCATCGATCGAAGAGTTGCCAGCCATAATTCGTCCATCGCAGGGCAGCCGGTCGCCGGGGCGCACCTGCACACGCTGGCCGGGCTGGAGCGAGGCGGCGGAAATCTCACGCACTTCGCCCTGCTCCAGTAACCGCGCTGTTGAAGGTGTCAACTTTGACAGCGCCGAAATACTGCGGCGCGCCTGAGCAGCGGCGACCCCCTCCAGCATCTCCCCCACTGCAAATAGAAACACCACTACCGCCGCTTCAGCGGCGGCGTTTATCGCCAGCGCCCCCAGGGCAGCAATGCTCATCAGCATTTCGATGGTGAAGGGATTGCCCATCCTCAGCGCCTGCCACGCACGCTGAATAATCGGCACCAGGCCAACGACTGTCGCGGCGATAAAAGGCCAACTCCCCAGGGTAGGCAAGGCGAACTTAAGCCCTAAGGCAACCACCAACAACGCACCGCTAACAATCACCAAACGCCCTTTTGGCGACTGCCACCAAGGCGGCGTTTTTTGCGATTCAG
The DNA here is from genome assembly GCF_059448525.1 of Vreelandella sp. ssv. Lineage (NCBI taxonomy): Bacteria > Pseudomonadati > Pseudomonadota > Gammaproteobacteria > Oceanospirillales > Halomonadaceae > Vreelandella > Vreelandella sp. ssv. The sequence continues at coordinate 3,140,222 of NZ_CM182545.1, forward strand.
ACGTGTCGACCGTCTCATCAATCACCTGGTAGCCCAAAGCCTTAAGCGTCGACTTAATTTCGGCATGCGGCAGCGCTTTGCCCTCTGGCGCGGTTAATCGCACGGAGCCGGTGACGGAACTCGCGGAGACTTCTTGAATATGGCTTAAGCGCGTTAGCGCTGCTTCGACTTTTCGCTCGCAGCCTCCGCAGTCCATGCCCTGAACGCGTAGGGTGGCCAGCGAGTAGGTTACTGACGGTTTTTTAGCAGGTGTGGTAGCACTCATCGCTCTTTGCTCCAAGTTCGTCTATCTTAGGATCAGCGTAATACCTGAAGTCACTAGAGGTTCAAGTAATGAAAGATCAAAACCCTAAGCCACCTGCCACTGAGCATTATATTGGCATTGGTGAGTTGGCACGCGAATCAGGCTGCAAGCCGGAAACGGTGCGCTACTACGAACAGATTGGGCTACTGCCTTCAGCACCGCGCAACGAAGGTAATCAGCGGCGGTACACCCCTGCCGCTATCCGCCGATTAACGTTTATTCGCCATGCAAGAGACTTTGGTTTTTCAGTGGAGGCGGTGCGGGAGCTTTTACAAATGGCGGACCATCCCGATATGCCTTGCGAAGAGGTCGATACGCTGGCAAAGCGTCACCTTGCCGAGGTCGAGGCTCGACTCGCGCGGCTCACTGCAGTTCGCGATGAACTCAAGCGCATGATCAGCCAGTGTGCGGGAAACAATATTGGTCAATGCCATATCATTGATGTGCTAAGCGATCACCGCCTGTGCCATCAATCGGGGCCTCACGGTGGCGCGGATGTCATCGGTTAACGTGCGATTACCCCAGCCATACATCCAAGAACAGCATAATCACCAGGCCCATCGCCAAACCGAAGGTGGCTTTTTTCTGGTGGCCGCAGCGGTGCGTTTCAGGAATGATTTCGTGGCTGATGACATACAGCATGGCACCGGCGGCGAACGCCAGACCCCAAGGCAGTAGTATCTGGGAAACGCTGACGATACTGGCACCAAATAGCCCGCCAACAGGCTCGATTAGGCCGGTTAGCGCCGCAATGGACCAGGAGCGCCACTTTGAGTAGCCCTCGCCCATCAAGGCGACCGCGACGGCCAGCCCTTCTGGCATATTCTGCAGGCCAATGCCAATAGCCAGCGGCATGCCGCCCTCTAACCCATTGGCCCCAAAGCCGACGCCCACTGCCATCCCCTCCGGCAGGTTGTGGATAGTAATCGCAAATACGAACAGCCACACCCGGCGAAGTGATGCAGCCTCCGGCCCTTCACGGCCCTGGGCAAAATGCTCATGGGGCAAATGCTCATTGAGCAGCGCAATCGCGCCCATCCCTAACAAAATAGCCGCACAAACAATCGCGGCGGGCACAGGGCCATCGGAATAATAGATTTCCGCAGCGTCTAGCGCTGGAATAATCAGCGAAAAGAAGGATGCTGCCAGCATTACCCCCGCCGCAAACCCTAATGCCAAATCTCGAAAGCCACGGCTAGGCGTTTTGCCTAGTAGCACCGGTAGCGCGCCGACAGCAGTGAGCAACCCGGCGGTTAAGCTGCCCAAAAACCCTAGTAACAACGTATTTTCCATGGACAGCATTAACTCGGTTAATCATCAGAAAGGCATAAAGCGGAACGACACATTATTGTCTAACGTGCTATCAACACGTACTTTAACGCACTAGCACCCAAGGAATAAAATAATGACCGCCTTCATTAGCCCGACTGGGTAGAAGGCATTGACGCAAGGGATCAATGTGCCACTCACCGCCACCTTAGCTGCCGCTCACTTCACCCAGTTACGGCCACGACTAGTGGCTTTTGCGCGGCTACAACTGCGTGATGCCACCGCCGCTGAAGATGCTGTACAAGAAACGTTACTGACGGCATTTGAGAAAAGCGCCACCTTTGAAGGGCGCTCCGAGTTCGAAACATGGGTCTTTGGCATTTTAAAATACAAAATTCTGGATCAACTACGCCAACAACGCCGTCAAGGCACTTGGCAACCGTTAGACCAGGACTTAGATGACGACACTCTTGATCGATTATTCCAATCCGATGGCCACTGGCAGACCACTGCCCGCCCCAGCCACTGGGGTGAGCCGGAACAGGTATTGGAAAATCAGCGTTTTTGGCAGGTATTTGACGCCTGCTTGATCGCCTTACCCGACAGCATCGCTCGCGTATTCACGCTGCGTGAACTGATGGGACTTTCCACTGCAGATATCTGTAAGGAAACCGGCATTACTGAAACTAACTGCTGGGTCATCTTACACCGTGCGCGCTTACGGTTAAGAGAGTGCTTGGATCATGGTTGGTTAAATTAGCTTGGAGAAGCTTGTTATGCTCATGTGCCGCGAAGCCACGGGGTTGATGTCGTTAAAGCAGGAAAAAGCGCTATCGCTGCGTGAAAAAATGGCCCTTAGGGTTCACTTAACAATGTGCCCGGCTTGCCGACACTGTGCCCGCCAGTTTGACCTGCTACATAAAATCGGCGACCACCACCCCGCTTCACGCCAAACGCCTAACAGCGATCCGGACGATTAACGCCATGCCATTTCAAGCAATCGCTCTTTGTTTCCGCTCTTCCCATTAAAAATCACGACATTTTCTAAATAACTTTTTACGCTATGTTGCTACAAAAAAGTGATTTTAAGTTGCATGTCGATTATGATTCAAGGGTTATACAAATCCTATACGCAAGAGACATTGCATCAATGCTAAGCTTTCGCAGCTCCTCACCTCACCATAGCGCCCTAATGCAACACACTGCCTGTATTGTGTTTACACCTCATGGCGTTATCAAAGAGGCGAGCCCGCTATTTTTGAAAGCCGTAGGTTATTCACTTGAGCAAATTGTGGGTCAGCATCACCGCATGTTCTGCTTTACGGAAGAGACCAATCAGCTTGCATATACGGCTTTTTGGCAAACTTTGGCCGCCGGAGAGAGCCAGCAAGGGCGTTTCAGACGCTTAAATTCCAAAGGTGAGGAAATTTGGCTAGAGGCGACTTACCTGCCGATTAAAAATCGCCGTGGCAATGTTATACAAATTTTAAAGGTGGCTAGCGATGTCACCGAAAAACATCAGAATGCGGCTAGGGAACGGGCGATTCTTCAGGCGCTGGACAGCTCGATGGCAGTGATTGAGTTCACTCCCGATGGGCATGTGCTGGATGCAAACAGTAACTTTGAGCAAACAATGGGCTATTCCATTGATCAAATACGCGACACCCATCACCGTAAATTCTGTCCGGTGGTTTTTTATCAGCAACATCCGGATTTTTGGGAGCGTTTAAGCCGCGGTGAGTTTATGCAGGGTAAATTCGAACGAATTGATGCCCGTGGCAATAGCATTTGGTTAGAAGCTACGTATAACCCTATCCACGATGGACAGGGACAAATCATCAAAGTCGTCAAGTTTGCTACCGATATTACGCGCTCAGTTCAAGCCTCAGAAGCCGCTCAAGTAACCGTCCATACGGCACAAACCTCATCAACACAAACTGAAAAAATAGCGCAAAGCGGCTTAACCCACCTAAAACAAATACTTGAGGACTCAGCGCAAGCTACGCAAACACTTAACGAAGCTCAGCAGCTCATCGCCGCTCTTAATCAGCAAGCTGATCAAATCAATAAAATTACCGCGTCCATCGCGCAAATCGCTAATCAAACCAACCTGCTGTCGCTTAATGCCGCCGTTGAAGCAGCCCGAGCAGGCGAACAGGGCCGCGGCTTTGCTGTCGTTGCCAATGAAGTACGCCGACTAGCCAAAGGCTCTAGCGAAGCGGTAGAGGACATTTCCCGAGTGCTGAAAGAGAACAGTGCGCTGGTAGAAAAAACGACCCACGCCATGCAGCAAGTCGTGGAACAGGGTAAATCCAGCCAGGACAGCGTCGGGGAAATTGAGATCATCGTCAATGAGATACTCACCGGAGCACGCAGTGTATCAACGTCTATTGAGCAGTTAGCGCTGGCGGCTCCGCGCTGATCTTATAAAAAAGCCAGCGCATCGGCGCTGGCTTTTAGCTCATTACACCACTCGATTAACGCAGCGGCGTCTTACGCAAGTACGGCAGAACCGTTTCGTACTCGCCATACTTCTGTTTAGCGTCCGCGTCCGAAACGCTAGGCGGAATAATCACGTCCTGTCCAATGGTCCAATCGGCAGGGGTAGCAACACCGTGTTTCGACGTGGTTTGCAGCGCATCGAGGGCACGTAGAATTTCCGAAAAGTTGCGCCCTACGGTCATAGGATAAGTCATCGAAAGCTTCAACTGTTTATCCGGGCCGATAATGAATACGGAGCGAACCGTTGCGCTATCTGCAGGCGTTCGGCCATCAGGCAGATAGGCATCTTCCGGCAACATGTCATAGAGCTTCGACACCGTTAGGCCGTCATCGGCGATAATCGGAAAATCAACCTCGCTGCCACTGACGGTTTGAATGTCATTACTCCAGCGTTTGTGATCTTCAACGCCATCCACGGAAACACCAATCACTTTGGTACCGCGTTTTTTCCACTCCGCACTTAGTTGTGCAACGGCACCAAATTCCGTGGTGCAAACCGGGGTAAAGTCTTTAGGGTGCGAAAACAGAATCGCCCAACTGTCGCCAATCCACTCGTGAAAACGAATCGGCCCCTGGCTAGTTTCCGCTTCAAAATCGGGCACGACTGCATTGATGCGTAATGACATGTTTTCCTCCTTAACGGGCGTTTAACACCCTAATATCTTATTTGACTTTCAACGCCTTCACTATAGATCATTTAGCGCTAAGACAGCGAATCTTAAGGTAACGTTCACTCACGTTGCCAAGCCTACGCCAGGGGCGTAAAAGCCTCACGATGGCTGAACTTAAAATAGCAAAACGGCGCCCGAGAGCGCCGCTTCACATCTATCAGCGGTAAAAGGATTACTCAGCCGTTTTAGCGTTTTTATCATCCCGCTTAACACGCTTGATCCATTGCTGTTTCGCGTAATGCCGCAAATTGGCTACATTGTCAGTCTCGTCGACAATGTCCTGACCCAGTATGGTTTCGATAATATCTTCAAGCGTAATCAAGCCTACAAAGGTGCCATGCTCGTCGTAGACCACCCGCATATGAAGGTGGTCTTTGAGCATGGAGGTAAACACCTGCTCGACGTTATTGGAAACATCCACGCTACCAATCGGGTGCATCAGCTCGCGCATCGTTTTAGCATCGTCTGCATGATACATATCGGCTTTATGCACATAGCCAAACGCCTGCTCGCCGTTATCCATTACCGGATAGCGCGTAAAAGGTGCTTTGCCATATTGCCTATCAAAGTCTGATACGGTCATATTTGGCAGTACCGTTACACACACGGTGCGTGGTGTCATCGCTTTGCTCACGACGATATCGTGCAAGTTGAGCATATTGATAATGGTGCGCGACTCGTCTGCATCCAGTACTTGCTCTTCCAAGCCCACACGGGCTAACACTTTAATTTCATCGCGCAGGTCGACATCGTGCTCCGATTTGCCCAAGCGGCGTGTAATCTGCTCCGACATCCAGATGAAAGGCAGCAGGCCCAAAATCATCGGTTTCAACAAGCGTGGCAGAAGAGGGGATAAGCCGCGCCAGTACGTTGCGCCAATGGTCTTGGGAATAATTTCCGAAATGATTAAAATCAGCATCGTCATCACCGCCGAAACAATAGCGATGGACGATTCACCAAACACAACAGCCGCCTGAGCACCCACCGCAGTTGCACCCACGGTGTGGGCAATCGTATTGAGCGTCAAAATAGCCGCAAGTGGCCGGTCAATATTGGTTTTCAGTTTCGTCAGCGAGGCGTGTAGCTTTGGCTTCTCTTCTTTTAGCTTCGCAATGTAGCTGGGCGTAATTGAGAGCAGGGCTGCTTCGAGGATAGAGCACAGAAATGACAGAGCGATCGAAAGCGTGGCAATCGAGATCAGGAGGAACATGGGCGCCTAAGGTAATGGGTTATACCGAGTTTATTGGGGCATTATAAGTGGAAGTCAATCGTTATTTATCGCACGTTCCCACGCCGCAAAATGAACTCACGCCCTTAACGGCAACGCAGCCCCGATCGCAACGAAGATACCGCCGCAGGTGCGGTTGAATCCACGGCCAACGCGTTTTAACCAGTGACGAATGCGGTTAGCCATATTGGCGAGCAGGCCTTCCACAATGCATTCGATCACCACAAAGGTGCCTGCCAGCACGAAAAATTGCAGCATTAAGCTGCCCTGTGGGTTGATAAACTGAGGTAGGAAAGCGCTGAAGAACAGCAGCACCTTGGGGTTAGTAATCGATGCCAGCATGCCTTGGCGATAAAGGTGCCACCCGCTCGCCCTGCTTGCGTTCTCGTTAATTTCGGCTGTAATCGGCGGTGAACGCCATACTTGAATACCCAGCCAAACAAGATAGGCCCCACCGACCCATTTCAGCACCGTTAGCCATACCACCGATGATTTAAGCAACGCACCAATCCCAAACATGCACAGGGCAATAATCAGGAAAAAGCCTGTTGCACCGCCAACGATGGTAAACAGCGTTTTGCGGCTACCATGCATGGCCCCATGGGTCAGCGCCAACAGGCCATTTGGCCCTGGCGAGAGTGACAAGCCAAAGCAGGCGGTAAGATATAACAGCCAAGTGTGCCACAGCATATCAATGCCCAATCCGTGAGAAAATTCGTGCCTGATGCAAGCATCCCACCGTTGGTGGCCGTTTTCCATTCGTTATTGCATAGACAATAAAAAGCCTCCCTTGCGACATGTGTCACGAGGGAGGCGTTTTGCCACTGCGCTTATGATGTTACATAACGCTTAAGCGAAGACTTCAGTCCACTCGTTGCGCTTAGCCAGCAGATTGCGCGCAAGCTCCTGGGCGCCTTCTAAGCTGTGGCTGGCAGCCCAGCCGCACTGCAATTCGTTGCAGGCGGGCACTTCGGTAGCAACGAGCACATCGTTCAACGTCTGTTCGATGATAGTCAGCACATCGTTATAGTCGTCGTGATTAATCATCGCGATATAGAAGCCGGTTTGGCAGCCCATGGGGCTGATATCGACCACTTTATCAGTATGGTTGCGTGACAGCTCAGCCATCAAGTGCTCAAGCGAGTGCAGCGCGGGCATCTCCATGTGCTCTTTATTGGGCTGGCAGATCCGCAGGTCGTACTTGTGAATGCGGTCGCCGTTCTGGCCTTCTTTGATGTCGGCTAAACGCACGTACGGGGCTTTGACCTTGGTGTGGTCCAGGTTAAAGCTTTCGACGTTCATCTTTTTATCGGTCATGTTGGCTCCTTTTTCCGGGTCGCTATTCGTTTAGCTAGTGGGCCTATTCTACACGCTAGGGTTATACCTTGGGCGCGTCAAAATTCCATGGCTCATCGGTGTAAACACACACGTTGGCATCTTCAATGTCACCATCGGGTGATTCAACGTGCTTGGCAAAAAAGTCTTGGATCTCTTTGCGCTGGCAGTGCGCTTCAAACTCTTCACGGCTGGCCCAAATTTCGTGAAAAACAATCGGGTAACTGGTGCCTTGAGCGAAAGGGTTATCGATCTGACGCGTTACGGTGTAGTGAATGCAGGCATCTTCGCGATGGGTGTTAGGCTCTAATGATTGAAGCGCTTTGAACACCGCTTCTTCTTTACCTGGCTTGGGTTTAAAACCGGCGACACAGTAAATTTTCTCTGACATTTTTGAATCCTAGATCGTTAAGCGTGCGTCATTATGCGGCCTGTCTACGTCGGTTCACAACCTAGCGGATAATACGTTCAGCTAATGCTTCCAGATCGGTGACCGTCATATCGGGTTCGATTCCCCAGGGGTCGAAGGGTGCATCAGAGCTACGCCGTATCCAAGCACTGCGTAACCCGGCATGGGTGGCGCCAATCACATCGAAGGGGTTGCTGGAAACTAGCCAGGTATGTTCTGGTCGGGTTTCTAAGCGGCTACGCAGATGGGAGTACACGGCAGGGTCAGGCTTGAAGCGCTTGATTTCGTCAGCGCTGATCACATCATCCATATGGCTCTCAACACCAGCCCGAGTCAGTAACTTAGTGACAGCATCCGCCGTGCCATTGGAAAACGCCACGCAGCGGATGCCTGCATCACGGAACTGGTCGAGGGCGGGCACCACATCTTCAAAGGCAGAAAGCTCTCCATACACCGACATTAGGTGATCGCGGTCGTTCTCCGAAAGGCCGGTCTGTAGCGCCCTATCAACGAATATCAGCGCTTCGAGGGTGCATGCCGAAAACGGGATGTAAGCGCCCATCAGGCCGCGACGAAAGCTGTATTCAAGCTGTTTTTCGCGCCAACGGCGAGCAAACTCACCGGCTTGAGACGCATCCGCCAAGCGCCGTTCTAGCTCAACCTTGACTCCCTGGGTATCAATTAGTGTGCCGTATACATCAAAGGCTAATACCGGTTGCATCGTTGGCTACTCCTTGACTATCAAATGGCTTACGGCTGAATTCAGCATAAGGGTATTAAGCATAGCTGTCCCCTTCAAAAACAAAAACGCCGCGGCACGGGGCAGCGGCGATTAGGCGGCTAAAACAGACTATTTAAACGGTAAAAGCTGCCTCTTGCTGGCCTGTTTTTAGATCACCGGAACGCACCAGCTCATCGGTGACGCGGTCAATTGCACGCTTGGCGCGACCAACCATTTCGTCCACTTCACCACGGTTAATGGTTAGCGGGGGCGCGAAGCCGAGAATATCTCCTTGAGGCATGGCACGGGCAATCAGGTTCTCTTCCATTGCCGCGGCGGCTACACGAGGACCCACTTTTAGCGCAGGGTCAAAATGCAGGCGCTGCTTGGCATCCGGAGAGAACTCCAGTGCCGCCATCAAACCAACGCCACGTATGTCGCCCAGCAGCGGATGGCCTTCAAAATTGGTCTTTAGCTGTTGCTGAAAGTAAGCACCGGTTTCAGCGGCGTTGCCCACCAGGTTTTCACGCTCAATGATATCCAGGTTGGCAAGCCCAGCGGCGCAGCCCAAAGCGTGGCCGGAGTAGGTCCAGCCGTGGCCGATGGGGCCGTACTCACCGGTGCCCTGCTCCAGCACTTGCCAGACTTTCTCACCAACAATGACGCCTGAAAGCGGCTGATAGGCGCTGGTTAATCCTTTGGCAATGGTGACCAAGTCAGGCTTCATGTTGTAGTGGTGGCTGCCAAAATCGGAGCCGGTACGGCCAAACCCACACACCACTTCATCGGCGATCAGCAGCACATCGTACTTCGCCAGCACGGCTTGAATAGCGTCCCAGTAGCCTTCCGGGGGCGGTACGATACCGCCTGTGCCGAGAACCGGCTCGCCGATAAAGGCGGCGACGGTATCCGGGCCCTCTTCCAGAATCATCGCTTCAAGCTTGTCGGCGCAGTAGGCAGAGAATTCAAGCTCGGTCATGCCGTGCTGTTCGGCGGCACGAAGGTAGTAGTGCGGCGCTTCGGTATGACGAATAGTGTCAATCGGCAGATCGAAGTGGTCGTGAAATGCCTTCAAGCCAGTCAATGAACCGGAAGCGATGCCCGAACCGTGGTAACCGCGCATGCGCGAGATAACTTTTTTCTTCTGCGGACGGCCCAACACGTTGTTGTAGTAGCGCACGATCTTGAGCTGGGTTTCGTTGGCGTCAGAACCAGACATGCCGTAGTAGACCTTGGACATGTTCATACCGGCGATTTTTAGAATACGCTCGGAAAGCTCGATCTGTGGCTCGTTAGAGTGGCCTACGTAGGTGTGGTAATAGGAGAGTTCAAGTGCTTGCTTGTAGATCGCTTCGGCAACTTCGGTGCGGCCATAGCCGATGTTGACGCAGTATAGCCCGGCAAAGCCGTCGATAAATTCACGCCCATCTTTATCCACGATGTTGATGCCTTTACCACCCGTAATCACGCGGCCCGGCAGGTCGCCTTGGGCGAAATCGCGCAGGTGGGTAGAGGCGTGGAATGTGACTTTACGATCACGTTCGATCAAATCCTGATGCAAGCTCATAGCGTTCTCTCTATACGGTAAACCTCCCCGCATTACGGGGAGGATGTTTTAAATTATTTTCGACTCGATGACTAGCTGCCAGAGACTGAACCCAGCGCACCCAGGCAGTAATATTTCGTTTCCAGGTACTCATCGATACCCGTGGCGCCGCCTTCACGACCAAGGCCGGACTGCTTCACACCACCGAACGGCACCGGCGGGCCTGTCATCTTCACTGAGTTGACGCTGACCATGCCGTACTCCAGGGCGCGCATCAGCTTCCAGATGCGGCGAATATCGTGGGTATAGATGTACGCGGCCAGGCCGTACTCGGTGTCGTTGGCCATTTCAATCACTTCATCGTCGGTGCTGTAAGCGGTAATACCGGCAACCGGGGCGAAATTCTCTTCCCGCCATACCTTCATTTGCGCCGTGACACCGGTCAGCATCACCGGCATAAAGAAGTTCTCACCCGGTGCCTGGCTCTGATCACCGCCGATCATCTTGGCGCCTTTGGAAATGGCGTCATCAACAATCGCCGCCGCTTTCTCAACCGCTTGACGGTGAATCAGCGGGCCAAGATCGATCTCACCCTGCAAGCCATTACCCACCGTCAGTGCCGCCATACGCTCGCTGAAATGCTCAACGAACTCATCGTGGATGGATTCGTGCACCAGAATGCGGTTGGCTGCCAAACAGTCCTGCCCCGCGGTTTGGAACTTGGCGTCGATTGCTGCGAAGGCAGCCTCTTTCGGGTCCATATCCGGCCCGACGATAAACGGTGCATTGCCGCCCAGTTCCAACGATAAGCGCTTGACGGTGTTGGCGCTCTGCTCGATCAGTAGGCGGCCCACGCGGGTGGAGCCAGTGAACGACAACGCCCGAATACGCGACTCGCTGCAGAGGATTTTCGAGACTTCCGCCGGGTCGCCTAGCACCACGTTAAAAATGCCCGCCGGAATCCCTGCGCGCTCGGCAAGCTCTGCCAGCGCCAACGCAGAGTAAGGCGTTTCGTTGGCAGGTTTAACAATCACCGGGCAGCCCGCCGCCAGTGCCGCTGCCGCTTTGCGAGTGATCATCGCCAAAGGGAAATTCCAAGGTGTAATCATCGCTGCGATGCCCACCGGCTCTTTAATGGTGCCAAGAGACGCATTGGGAATATGGCTAGGAATGGTCTCGCCGTAGGTGCGTTTGCCCTCTTCAGCGAACCAACGCACGAAGCTGGCACCGTACTCGACTTCACCACGGGCATCGGGCAGCGGCTTGCCCTGCTCCAATGTCATGATGGTGGCAAGGTCTTCACGGTTGGCTTGAATGAGGTCGTACCAAGCCAGCAAGCGCTCGCAGCGTTCGTCGGCGCGCAACGCACGCCAGTGAACAAACGCCGCTTCAGCAGCATCAACCGCTGCGGTAATCTGTTCGGCTTCCAGTAGCGGGATATGGCCAATGGCTTCATTCGTGGCAGGATCGTAAACCGCTTCTTCGCGACCGCCTTCGCCGTGGGTCCATTTACCGTTCACATAGGCGTACTGCCGGAACAGACGCGGATCTTCCAGGCGCTTGGCAAGCGTGGTCGATAGTGTGGTCATGGAAACCTCCCCTTAATGCAGCCTGGTTAACCGAGCACTGCAGTCACTGTGTGGCATTGTCAGCAAGCTCATTGCCTTGCCGTTGAATGCACCCAGGTTAACGGAGAGGAGCCACGAAGTGTTTTTGAAAATCGAGGCTTATTACGCGACTTTTTTTGTCAAAAGACGTTTGGCAGTGCTTTTTTTTGGTGGGCTAACCACAATGCTGAAAGAAGTGATTTAAAGCACGTCGTCGATATCGATACCGATGGGTACCCGCTTGACGGTTTTGGTAACGATATAAGTGAAGTAGCGCTCGATACCGGCCTCGGACACTAGCCACTTATCCATCAGGCGCTGGTAGCTATCGATGGTGCGCGCTTCAAACTTCACCAAGTAATCCACGCCGCCCCCCACCGCGACGCACTCGGTGACTTCGGGGGTTTGCATCACCAGCGCTTCAAAGCGGGCGAAGCTTTCGGCGTTGTGTTGTTTAAGTTCGATCTGCACCCAGACAGGATTGCGCGGCACCAATACCTCGCTATCAATACGCGCACTGTAGCCCTGGATAACACCGGCTTTTTCTAGCCGTTTTACCCGCTCCCAGCAGGGGCTGACCGAGAGGTTGATCGCCTCGGCCAGTTTCGACTTGGTGATCCGTCCATCGCGGGAGAGGATGTCGAGAATTTTCAGATCATAGCGGTCAAGTTTCATCATGCCGGGAGCTACGCCTCCAGGCGTTCGACAACATCGGCAATCACCGCCAGGGTGTCCCCCATATTGATGAGCGAGGGCGCGCGGCGGGCCATCAAAATGCCGTCGCGCTCCGCTTTATAGGCAACCGGATCGGTGCCGCTGCGGGTCATGTCGTAGACATAGGCGATGGTTTGGCCTTTTTTCACCTCGTCACCCAGCGCGACCAACAGCTCTAACACGCCCGAACGCTGGCTCTGTACGTAGCAGCTGGCGTCGGGCATATCGAGATACATTTGCCCACCTTCAGGCATTTCCACTTCGCCTTCTACCAAGCCGTAGTGAATCAGGAAATTGCGCACGCCGCGCTCGGCAATGGCAATGCTTTGTGGGGTGGAAGTGCCGCCGCCACCAAGCTCAGTGGCGACAAACACTTTGCCCTGGCGCTCGCAGGCGGTGTCGAAGAGTTTTTCCGCATCCAGCTCAAACATCACCATAGCGTAAGGGGCGCCGAAGGCTTTCGCGCCTTCCAGTGCGGACTGCTGCTGCGCTTTGTTATCCAATACGTGCGACGCGCCAAACGGCAGAATATCCAGCGTGCGGCCGCCCGAATGGAGGTCGAGCACCACGTCGCTCATTGGCACCAATACGCGGGTGAAGTAGTCGGCAATTTGCGGCGTAACGCTGCCGTTAGGGTCGCCGGGAAAGCTACGATTGAGGTTTCCCTTGTCCATAGGTGAGGTGCGCTTGCCCGCCATGACGGCTGGCGTGTTCATGCACGGCACGATAATCACGCGACCGGTAACGTCTTCTGCCTTCAGGGTTGATGAGAGTTTCAGCAGCGAGGTGATGCCCTCATATTCATCGCCGTGATTGCCACCGGTCAGCAGTGCCGTGGGGCCTTCGCCGTTTTTAACCACGGTCACCGGTATCATCACCGCGCCCCAAGCAGACTCATCGGTAGAGATCGGCAGCTTTAAGAAGCCGTGCTGCACGCCATCGGCATCAAAATCAACGGTGGCGGAAATGGGACTTGGTCGCATCGTCGTCATGAAAAAAATCCTTTATGTTACGGGCAGCTATATCAGCACTACTTCACAAACAGCTGGCGCGGAAAATTGGCCAGGGTTTCGCAGCCATCGTCGGTAATCAAGATGCTTTCGGTAATTTCCAAGCCCCAGTTTTCTTCCCAGAGCCCCGGCATAAAGTGGAACGTCATGCCCGGTTCCAGAATAGTGTCATCCGAGGGGCGTAGGCTCATGGTGCGCTCGCCCCAGTCGGGCGGGTACGAAATACCGATGGGATAACCACAGCGAGCACCGCCGCGGTCAAAGCCGTATTTATCCATCGCCGCACCCAGCGCCATGGCAATATCCGCCGTGCGATTACCCGGTTTGGCCACTGCCAAGCCGTTTTCGATGCCTTCCAACAGGGCTGATTCCGCGCGGATAAAATCCGTCGGCGGTGTGCCCAGGAATACCGTGCGCGACATGGGCGCATGGTAGCGTTTAAACACCCCGGCAATTTCAAAGAAAGTGCCTTCCCCTTTGCGAAACGGCGTGTCGTCCCAGGTCAGATGCGGCGCGGCGGCGTCTTTACCGGTGGGCAACATGGGCACGATGGCAGGATAATCACCGCCAAATACCTTGCCGTTCTCATCCACAAAGCCTTCGATGCCGACGCGATAAATTTCCGACACCAGCTTGCTCTTCGGTAGGCCGGGTTCGATCACTTCCAGAATACGCGAGTGCATGCCTTCCACGATTTTGGCGGCAATGCGCATATAGGCGACTTCCTGGGGCGATTTGATCGCCCGACACCAATTGACCAGCGCGTTGGCATCCATAAAGCGTGCATGGGGCAGCTCTTTCAGCAGACTCAGATACGCCTTGGCAGAAAAATAGTAGTTATCCATCTCCATACCTACTACACCTAAGTGCCAGCCCCGATCAGGCATGATCGACTGCGCCAGATACTCCATCGGGTGCATATCCGGATTTTGCACATAGTAATCCGGGTAGTAGGTAATGTTGTCGGGATCAATCCAGCAGGTGCGCAGGGCGCCGTTGGCATCCATGCGCCGCCCGAACCATACCGGTTCGCCTTCAAGGCCCACCAGTACACACTGATGCACATAAAACGACCAACCGTCGTAGCCGGTTAGCCAAGCCATATTGGAAGGGTCACTGACGATCAATACGTCAATACCACGACTAGCCATTTCAGCACGCACTTTCCACAGGCGGTTAGCATACTCTTCGCGCGTGAAAGGTAGGGAAACCTGGGTCATCGGGCAACTCGCCATTAAGGATCACCAAGAACCAACGTGCTGCCTACTGTTAGGCACACAACGCTGGGCCACAGGATCGACCTGGCCACCACCGATCAGGCGTCGGGGTTGCATCTGCTGCCGTTGCAGCAGGCCCGCCAATGTCGTCTTGACCCGATACTAGCACCCACCCTTGGTTAGCGGTCAAAGGCTTTATAATAAAAAGTTCATAGGACATCATTATTTAGGCTTAGCCAGCTTGCTACTACTAAGACGGTTATCCTTCCACTCGGCTCAAGTCATAGACACATTTTCCCGCGACATACGTCTGCTGCGGCTGAAGTTCATTGTCGAGTAGCGTCACATCAGCATCGAATCCAATTGTTAAACGTCCTTTCTGGGCGTGTAAACCGAGGACTCTTGCGACACTGGTGGAAATCAAGCCTAAGGCTGACTCAAGAGGCAATACTCCTTCATGCACCAAGCGCTGCCAATCGGCAATGAGTGACGTGTTTCTGGCGACTTTCATTCCCAGGTAGGTCCCCTGGGTATCGAATTCGGGCAAACTGCCGTTGCAGTCGGAGCTCATGGTGATGAGTTCAGACGGTACGCCGCGCTCGAGTAGGCGAGACACGGCATCAAAACCCGACAGACCATCGCCAGCGTCTTCAAAGGCGGTGACATCGACGCTGGCGTTGAACGTTAACGCATAGTCCGCCGCTTCTTCGAGCAAGGCAGGGTGACGATTCACGTGAGTGGGAATCACTTGATCGGCGGGGATCTCGGTCTCAGATAGCAACCTGCGCAGTGGTTCCAGACCCCGCTTTCCATCGCCAAGATGGAAATGGCAAATACCCCGTTTGCCCGACAGCATGGCGCCTACGCGGGTGTCGCTGACGATCCGTTCGATTTCATCCTGGCGTGGCTGGCTAGATCGATGATCAGAGATGGCGATTTCGCCCAGACCAATAACCTCGGGTATCCAGGCCAGATCGCGCTGAATATCGCCGGTCAGGGTGGGAGGCGGGACGCGATACGCACCGGTGTACATGTAGGCCGATATACCCTCAGCTTTCAGCCCACGTACCTTGGCCAGCAGATCGTCTGGGGAACGACTAATGCTGTCGGTTCCCAGCACCCCCACCACCGTGCCAATTCCCATCGAGGCGATCTCATGGACGGTTATTTCTGGACAGCGAGTGCCGCAGCCACCTTCGCCGCCACCCCCGGTCACGTGAACGTGCTGGTCGATAAACGCAGGGACGGCGGTGAGATGGCGCGCCTCCACTACTCGGATTGACCAGCCTACTGGGATCTCGATATCACGCCCCAGGGCCGCGATCCTACCATCAGCGATTAGGATATCAGTGGCCCCAAGCAGTTCCGGGGCGTAGATGCTACCGACCCGCAGCAGGGTCAGCAGCCGGTCATTCTGGGCTTCAGGGACCATTATGGTTGCTCTCCGCCGAGTGTCATAGAAGCGGCTGTCTGGAAGCGACGCCCTCTGATACGCTCAATGGCGACCTCGACGTCATCGATCAGCAAGACTAGAAGGTCGCCTTCCCTTGCCTCTTCGAAGGCCCGATCGACGGCCCGCTGCTCTTCCATGATGACCTCTATCCGGCAGCCGGCCGAGACTGACTCAGCGCCTTCGCGCAGCAGGCGGGCGGCGTCCCCCGGGGGGCGTCCACGGGCATCGTTTTCATAGATAATGACGATGTCGTGCATTTTGGCAAGCACGGTACCCAAGGTGAACAAATCCTCATCGCGACGATTACCTGGGGCACTGGCCACGCTGATCCGTCGGCGGGCCGGAATACATCCGACCAGTTCGCTCAGAGCTTCAAGCGCTGGCACATTGTGACCATAGTCGATCAGCACCTTCATGCCGTCAGCATCGATGAGGTTGGTACGCCCAGGGTTCTGACCGGGGGTGGGGTTGAAGGTCTGCAGGCCCATCTGAATATCGGCGATCGAAAGACCCATAGCATAGGCGGCGGCACTGGCCGCCAGGGCGTTAGCCACGTTAAAGCGGGCATGGCCTTCAAAGGTGATCGGCACGTCCACCACCGGGATCACCTCGGCTTCAACATGGCCCTGGCGCATCACGATACGCTCGTTGTGGACTGTAAAAGCGACACCCTGATCGTGGACATGCTGACGAACGGGGCGGGAGTTAGGGTTCAATGTGAAGAAGATGACCTCACCCCGAGCCCACTGCTGGCTTTCCAGCACGCGGGGGTCATCGGCATTGAGCACCGCCGTACCGCCCTGACGGACGGCATCGATCACCACCGTCTTGCAGCACGCCAGCTCATCAAGCGTATGGATATCGTGCTCGCCCAGGTGGTCGCTGGCAATGTTAAGCAGTACGCCCACGTCGCACTCGTCGAAGCCCAGGCCGCGGCGCATGATGCCGCCGCGGGCGACTTCCAGCACGGCACACTCGACCGTGGGTTCGCGTAGCACGATCTTTGCCGCCTGGGGGCCACTATAGTCGCCGCGCAGGATGACATGATTGTCTATCTCGATGGCTCCAGTGCACGCCATGCCGACATTGCGTCCCGCCTGACGCAGCAGGTGAGAGAGCAGCCGCACCGTGGTGGTCTTGCCGTTGGTGCCAGTCACCGCGGCAATGGGAATACGCCCGGTTGATTCACTGTCGGGGAACAGCATGTCGATCACCGGGCGACCTACATCACGGCCCTCCCCGTGGGTAGGCGAAAGGTGCATGCGAAAACCGGGACCGGCATTCACTTCAACCACGGCGGCAGACTGCTCTTCCAACGGCCGAGTCACGGTCTCGGCCAGCAGATCGATGCCGATGATATCCAGCCCTACCAGTCGTGCGATGCGCTCAGCTACGTAGCGCACTTCCGGATGGACATCGTCGGTGACGTCCGTCGCCGTGCCCCCGGTGCTAAGGTTTGCCGTGGCCTTGAGAAAGACGATTTCGCCGACCGGAATCACGCTCTTCAGGGTCAGGTCCTGCTGGCCGATCAGACCTAGCGACTGCTCGTCTAACTGAATCTGGGTTAGCAGGTTCTCGTGGCCGACACCGCGACGTGGATCGCGATTTTCCTCGTCGACCAGTGCCTGGAGTGTCGCCACCCCGTCGCCCACCACATGGGCCGGACGGCGTCTCGCGGCGGCGACGAGTTTGCCGTCAATGACTAACAGGCGGTGATCCTCGCCGCGAATGTGCTGCTCGACTATCACTGACGGATTGCGTTGCGAAGCAATATTGAAGGCATCGCACAGCGCCTGATCGTCCTGGATATTGGTGCTCACCCCGCGGCCATGGTTGCCGATGACCGGCTTCACTGCGACGGGGTAGCCGATGGCGCGAACGGCATCTAGCGCCTCGTCGAACGAACCGCACACCCGCCCCTGGGGCACTGGAATTCCGGCATCGCCGAGGGCTTGCTTGGTCCACTTCTTATCGTCGGCGATACCGTAGCTGATAAGGTCAGTATGGCAGGTCACCGTCGCCTGGATGCGCTGCTGGCGGTAGCCGTGACCGAACTGGATATAGCTGTTTTCCTCACTCAAACGCGTATGGGGAATGCCACGCTGAGTAGCGGCATTGACGATGGCCGCCGTGGAAGGGCCAAGCATGTGATCGTCACGCACCTTTCTGAGGCGGGCAAGGATGGCCGGCAAATCAATCGCTTCGCCGCAAAACAAGCGCTCGACAAGGTCGACTGACTCGACACCGGCGGCCAGCCCACAGGCCTCATCGCGGTAGCGGTAGACTACGCTGTAAATACCGGCGTCATAGCTGTCAATGGTCTTGCCATAACCCACCGAGAAGCCGATCAGGTTCTGCAACTCAATGGCAATATGTTCGACGACATGGCCAGCCCAAGTGCCGCGTTCCAGCCGCTCCAGAAAGCCCCCTGGATGGCCCACCGAACAGCGGTGCTCATGTAGGGTCGGTAGCAACGCGGTCAACCGTTCAACGATACCAGGCACCAGGTCGCTCGGCCGCTCTTCAAGCTCACCAATGTCGAGGCGCATAAAAATGGCCGGATAGCGGCTGAAGTAGTTCGGGCCGCGTAGCGCCCGGTGTTCAAGAATATTCATCGCCCCTCCGCGAGAATGGCGACAAGTTCGTGGGGGACGAGATAGCGTCGAGCCTCAACGTCAAAGCCGTGGCCGCTAACCAGCGCGTGGAAGACCATATGTTCGACGGCCACGGGTTCCCCCATGGCGAGGTCGGCGATGTTTGAACTCGCCAAATCTCGGCTATCGATCAGAATGACATGTCCTGAACCGAGGGCTTCAAGAATACCGTGGGGGTGAATAATCACCGCGGCATCTTCACCCAGCCCCACCCCCAGGTGTTCGGGGTTGCTGGCGCCGATCTCCATCAGCCGAGTGAAGCGCCCGCGTTCAAGAAAGTGGCTATCAATGACCAGGTCATCGACGAAACCCAGGCCGAAGGTTAGGTTGACGCCACCTTTGCGCAGGGCATCAGCGGCAGCACCGTTGTAAATCATGGTGCCCGGCATGGCCGCTGCCCCAGCGCTGGTACCGGCCACCGCCGCGCCGTTCTGCAAGCGTTTGCGGATAGCCTTCAGAACTGGCGAGCCGCCGAGGACATTGGTAAGCCGCAGCTGGTCGCCGCCGGTAAAGAAGATGAGGCCGCTTTGCTCGATCAAACGCACCGTTTCAGCATCAGTTGCCGACTTTCGGTCCTGGATACTCAGCGAATGAACGTGACGTGCACCCAGGCGTAGGAAGGCCTCTTCGTATTCGGGTAGAACCTGGTCGGGGATACCGCTGGCTGTGGCAATGACCGCAACCTCCTGATAACCCTCAGGAGCTAGGGAAAAGACCTTCTTGAGGATTTCAAGGCCAGAGGTTCTGTCCTCTGCACCGCCGATGGCCACGAGGTGACCGGATGCGGAAAAAATGGGAGAGGCCATATCCCTTTCGTCGCCTAACGACGCTTTTGAGGGACACTGAATCATTGCCGATAGCGGCAATAATGTCGTATCGCGTGATTTTTAATCTAGCATTTCGCTTGCAACATTTTACTTATAACAGTTGGAAACTTCCCCTGCCAGATTAATCAAGATTCCTCGGCCTGACGAAACATCTCCTGCAGAGCAGTCCACTTCCTGCTCTCTTATTCGTTTAACCAAGCGTAGCAATGTTAAGCCGCTATACTTCAATAAACGGACTTCCTCATGCTTAACCTGTCGTCCAGGACAGGCAAGCCTCTACCCTTTACTACCGCTGAATCTGGGTGCTGGGGCTGACAAAACCGAGCTTTGGCCAGGAGGCGATCATGAGCGATCGGAATATTTTTGTTGTCGGGCTGGATGAACTTAATCGTCAACGGATTGCGCATTTACGTGGGGCTGAACATTATCGGTTCCATGGTGTGATCGAACCAGCAGAAGTCAATGAGACGGAAATCTTTCCTATCGAAGACATGCTGGCCAGAGCCGAAACCCAGCTGAAAGCATTTGGTGAGCCTATTGATGCCATCGTAGGCTATATGGATTTCCCCGTCTCAACCATGCTGCCGCTGCTCTGTGAGCGAATCGGCACGCCGTCTACCAGTCTCGAAAGTTTACTCAAATGCGAGCACAAGTACTGGAGTCGGCTCGTTCAGCAGGAGGTGATAGGCGATTACATCCCCCGCTTTACCACCTTTGATCCTTTCGACCCAGAAGCCCTTCAACGGATAGGCGAGGCCGGGCTGTATATGCCCTTCTTCGTCAAACCGATCAAATCGTCAGGCTCACGATTGGGCTTTCGCATTGAAAGCCCCGAAGACTTCTCCTACGCCGTAGAGCGGCTATGTGGGAGCATCGGGACGATTTCAGAGCCGTTTAATTACGTACTGGAGCACGCTAACCTGCCTGAGAACATCC
Source organism: Vreelandella sp. ssv (assembly GCF_059448525.1). Classification (NCBI taxonomy): domain Bacteria; kingdom Pseudomonadati; phylum Pseudomonadota; class Gammaproteobacteria; order Oceanospirillales; family Halomonadaceae; genus Vreelandella; species Vreelandella sp. ssv. The sequence continues at coordinate 3,160,625 of NZ_CM182545.1, forward strand.
GCTCGGTCGATGGCGGCTACTGCATGGCGGAAGAGATCATCGGTGGCTGGCAGTGTACGGTCGAGGGCTACGTCTTCCAGGGTGATGTTGTCCCGTATGGCATTGTCGATTCGATTCGCTATCCACAGGTGTTGAGCTTTTTCTACTATCGCTATCCGTCGCTCCTTCCCGCTGCCATTCAAACCAAGATGCAGGATCTCACGCGACAGATCATGGCTCATATCGGCTATGACAATGCGGCCTTCAATATCGAATACTTTTGGGATGAAGTGCAAGACCGTATCTGGCTGCTGGAGATCAATACCCGCGTCGCGCAGTCGCATTGTGACCTATTTGAAAAGGTCGACGGGGTCAGCCATCAGCAAGTGACGGTGGATCTGGCTCTGGGGCAGTTGCCTGACATGCCGCACCGGCAAGGGGCCTTTAAAGTCGCCGGAAAGTTTTTTTACCGGGTATTCTTCAGCGATGCCACTGTCAGCCAAGTTCCCAGTGCCGAGGAGATCGCAACGCTGCAGAAGGCTTTTCCCGGCACCGTGATCGCGCTACAAGTCGAAGCCGGTATGCGTTTATCCTCTTTGCCTGAGCAAGACAGCTACAGTTACGCCCTGGCTTACGTGTGGATGGGCGCAGACGACGATCTCGCGCTGGGAGAAAACTATGCGCGGCTGGCCGAGCAGTTGCATTTCGCCTTCGAAGACATCATCAGCTGACGAGGTTGCGTCGCGTTAACAATAAGGAGTAGATCCATGCATATCGTCAGCGATTTCCCGCGCAACGTGCAGGAAGAGGAAAACTGGATCACCCTGGCCGATGGCTGTCGGCTGGCCATCCGCATTTGGCGCCCGGTGGATGCGGAAAGCGACCCGGTCCCGGCCATCCTCGAGTACCTGCCTTATCGCAAGCGCGATCTGACAGCCATGCGCGACGCCCAGACGCACGCTTATTGGGCTGGCCACGGTTACGCCGGGGTGCGCGTCGATATGCGCGGTAGCGGCGAATCGGACGGAGTGCTGACTGACGAATACCTGCAGCAGGAACTCGACGATGGCGTCGAAATTCTGCAGTGGCTGGGTAAGCAACCCTGGTGTACCGGTGACATAGGCATGATCGGCATCTCCTGGGGCGGATTCAACGGCCTGCAGATCGCCGCACTTCAGCCGCCCGAGTTGAAGGCGGTTATCACGCTATGCTCCACCGATGATCGCTATGCCGACGATGTCCACCACATGGGCGGCTGCCTGCTGGGTGATAACCTGTCGTGGGCCTCGACCATGTTCGATGCCAATACTTGCCCACCCGACCCGCAATTGGTCGGTGACCGCTGGCGGGATATGTGGATGGAGCGCCTGGAACATAGCGGGCTTTGGCTGGCAACGTGGCTCCAACATCAGCGCCGCGACGACTATTGGAAGCATGGTTCAGTCTGTGAGGATTTTTCACGCATTCGCTGCCCGGTGTATGCCGTTAGCGGCTGGGCCGATGGTTACTGTAATGCTGTATTTCGGTTGCTCGCGGGGCTCGACGTGCCCCGTAAGGGCTTGGTGGGCCCTTGGTCACATAAGTATCCCCACCTTGGCGTTCCGGGCCCAGCCATCGGTTTTTTGCAGGAAACGCTGCGCTGGTGGGACTATTGGTTGAAAGGCAAGGAAACGGGCATCATGGATGAGCCCATGCTGCGCGTATGGATGCAGGATTCGGTTCCGCCATCGGCCCGTTATGAGGAACGACCGGGCCGCTGGATTACCGAACCGAGCTGGCCATCACCGTATATCGAACCAAAGCATTTCCGTCTTACCAGTGGCCATGACTTGCTGCCTGTACCCCGAGGACAAGCAGCGTTTGTAGCCAACGACGATACACCTCTTACCATTCGTTCGCCGCTATCAGTAGGCCTGTTTGCTGGCAAATGGTGTTCTTATAACGCGCCACCGGACCTGCCTCACGATCAACGTGACGAAGACGGGGGGGCACTGATATTCCAGACACCACGACTCGATCAAGACATCGAGATTTGCGGCCAACCCGTTGTCGAGCTCGATATAGAAGCCGATCAGCCGGTGGCGATGGTAGCGGTTCGGCTCAGCGATATTGCCGACGACGACAAAGCGACCCGGATTTCCTATGGCCTGCTCAACCTGACACACCGTGATAGTGACGAATTCCCTCAACATCTTGAGCCTGGTAAACGTTATCGTGTTCGGGTAGGGCTAAAACACATCGCGCAGAAGTTTCCTAAGGGCCACGCTATGCGGCTCTCGCTGTCAACCAGTTACTGGCCGCTCGCCTGGCCGTCGCCCGTTCCCGTCAGACTGACCGTACATCCTGCTGGCTGCCAGCTAATCCTGCCAAGCCGTGAGCCCCGGCCTCAGGAAGAAGCCGCGCTTACCCCATTCGGCCTGCCGGAGGGCGCTCCGCCCCTGGCGGTAACCTTATTACAGCCAAGCCAGGAAACGTGGCGCGTGATACGCGATTTGGCCAAAGATCAAACCACACTTGAAGTCATCAATGACGAAGGCACTTTCCGTCTCGATGCTATCGATCTAGAACTCTCGTCACGGGTCATCGAGCGCTATAGCTACGCCTACGGGAGCTACAACAGCCTCAGCGGCTGGACCGAGTGGGAGCGTAGTTTCCGACGCGGCGACTGGGAAGTACGTAGCATGACCCGCACTTTGATGACATCCAACGCCACAAGCTTTCGATTGCGGGCGACCATGGATGCCTACGAAGGCGATAGCCGCATTTTCTCCAAGAGTTGGGACGAAGAGATTCCACGCGACCTTGTTTGAGCGCCGTTCTGCGGGAATATTATTAATATTTTGTAAGAGAAGGCGTGACAAAAAAGATGCTGTTAGTAAGCCTAAACTTTGAACGTTTAATTTGAAGACATGTTGTTAGACATTTTTCAGATATGCCCCCTAGTACCGACGTCCAAAAACGCTGCTAACACGCTAATTTGCGAGGCAAACAAGAGGAGGTATGCTAACTAATTCATTGCTAAATCACTTGCAGCCGTCTTTTACGCTCCTCATCATAGCTAACATGGACAACCACCTTAGCGGGAGATAAACAATGAAAATTGTTGTACATATTGATGAGGCTACGCAGTGGCAAGCAGCGCTTTCTGAAGCACTACCCCAGGCCACCGTACTGACCAGCGAGGCGCCAGCGGAAGAGCGCAAAGACGCCGACTACCTCGCCGTCTGGAAAGCGCCTGCGCATCTACTGCAAGAACAAACCCAACTGAAAGGCATCATTAACTTAGGGGCGGGGGTAGATTACCTGCTGAAAACACCAGGTCTGCCACGCGATGTCCCCATCGTAAAGTTGCGCGACGCAGGCATGGGCGACCTAATGGCGGATTACGCCCTATATGGCGTACTGCACTTTTATCGCAGTATGGATCGTTACGCGGAACAACAGCAAAGCGCTACCTGGCAACCCCAAGCGGTAGTCGAAAAGTCCCAGTGGCCGGTAGGCGTGCTCGGCCTGGGCGCTATTGGAGGTTTTGTGGCCAGCGCGTTGCAACAGGCCGGCTTCCCGGTACTCGGCTGGAGCCGATCCCCCAAGCAAATTAGCGGCGTGCACTGTTTTCACGGCGATGACGGGCTAACCGAGCTGCTAGGCCAGGTGCAAAGCTTAGTTACAATTTTGCCTGACACGGAAGCGACTAAAAATATCCTCAACGCTGAGCGATTGGCCCAATTGCCCAGCGGCGCCAGCGTGATCAATCCAGGCCGGGGCAGTTTGATTGATGAACAGGCATTGCTGGACGCGCTGGGCAGCGCTGACAAGCCAGGCCACTTGCGGGGGGCACTATTGGATGTTTTTCAGGTGGAACCTCTGTCGACACACAGTCCGTTATGGCAGCACCCCAAGGTGATTGTCACACCGCATATGGCGGCACCGACACCGCTTAATGACGCTATCGACCAAGTCATCTCTTACTTACATTCGTTTGAAGCGGGAGAAAAACTCGCTACCATCAATCCGGACGCGGGCTACTGACGCCCTTCTCCGGCTATACTAGTGCGCTGGGAACCAAGTGCAGGCTTTAAGGCTCTTAGGAAGATACTGTTTTTATGGAGGAAAGCCCCTTGGTCAATATTTTCGCACGACTACCTAGCCGCGCGCTTGCGGGCATGGGGTTTGGCTTTGCCGCCTTTTGTCTATGTGGCATGGCCTTAGCGGCAGACACACTAAACGACCCACGCCCTTTTGAGGCCCAATACCGGCTTGAAGTGCGAGGTTGGCCGGGAGCGACCATCACACATAAGCTCACTAACGAAGGTAGCCACTGGTTAAGTGACATGCGTTTTTCCATTACCGTGGCACGCGGCCAGGAGTCCAGCCGTTTTGCAGTGGATGGAGATAATACCCAAGCGCTTTTCTTTAATAGTAGCTACTCAGTGTTAGGTGTCGGTGATCGCTATGAATTGAACGAAAGTGATATTCCAAGCTTAGATCGGCAAACGGCTCTGTTTGATTTATCGCGCCGGGCGGGGCACGAAAACTGCACTAAAAGCGCCCCCTGCGAGATTAAGTTCGTTGATCAAAAAGGCCGGGATGAGCACTTTCAATACTATGTTAATGGCACGGATGACGACACGAATAACAACGCACCTGCAACCATCCGCGTGCCTGCCGGTGAGTTTGAAGTACTGCAGGTGACCTTGATTGATATTGAGAAGCCTGACCGTCTTTTGCAACTTAGCTTTCACCCTGATTGGCCCGGTCTGATTCTTTCAGCCCTATACCAGAAAGAGGGTAGCCGTGAAACGCAGCTGACATTAACCAACTTCAACCCAAACGGGGGCACGACGCCCTAAATGATTTCGGGTTTATTGATTGTTCTGCTACCCCTAGTACTCGGCTATCTGGTTCGGGTGCGCTCCCCGCAGTTACAGCAGCTGATAAATCAGGCCGTCAATGCCTCGGTATATTTGATTCTGCTGTTTATGGGCGTCAGCTTGGCCGGGCTTGAAAATTTGACAAGCCAGCTTTCGCGTTTGGGCGGCAACGCGCTACTGCTGTTTAGCATTACTGCGGTATTTAACTTAGCAGCGTTGTGGTGGTTATCGTCCCGTTTGACCTTAAAAGCAGGTAACTCGCCGGTGGTGAAAAACGCTCCCACCAGCAAGCTCGCCGCCATGCGAGGATCACTGCTGTTGGTAGCAGTGGTGGTGGGCGGCGTTCTCTTCGGCCTGATGGTAAGCCCCCTGGTAGGTGAAGGGCTTTTTAATGCCGCAGATTTACTCGCCGAATGGGTACTTTATATGCTGCTGGTGTTAATTGGTTGTCAGTTGCGCAACTCTGGTATGCCTCTCAAGCAAATCTTGCTCAATCGTATGGGGCTAGCAATTGCGGTTACCCTTGCGATCAGCTCTTTACTGGCAGGGTTAGTCGCCGCTCCGCTGCTCTCACTTAGCTGGAACGAAGGGCTGGCCATGGCGTCGGGCTTTGGCTGGTATTCACTTTCGGCTATTTTAATTGGCGACCAGCTAGGGCCGTTGATGGGCAGCGTGGCATTTTTTAATGACCTAGCCCGGGAACTGCTGGCGTTTATTCTGATTCCGCTGGTAATTCATCGCCACACCGCACTGGCGATTGGCTATGGTGGCGCCACCTCTATGGATTTCACTCTGCCCGTTATTCAGCAGCACGGCGGTGTGGCCTGTGTGCCTATTGCCGTGGTCAGCGGGTTTATTCTCTCGCTACTCTCTCCGCCGCTGATTCTATTTTTTCTTTCACTGTCGGCATAAATACTGCGGGGCGATGCTTTTTCGTATTGCCTCTCTCTCAACTCACCTAAATGCTTAATAAGCAAGTAAAAGCAGTCGTCTACGCCTATTAAAAACCACTCAACTTACTAAAAGAAATAAAACCTCAACAAAATTCGCATACAAAAATCGCACTTTATCTTTTATTAAAATTCGAAAATAACCCTTTAAAGCCAAAGCATTTAATCTTTTTTTAAACGCTCCAGCACTGTATCATCCGAACACCTTCAAGCCTTATTTAACACGTTAATTGATTTAAGTTATGGTTTCCTTTCGTTTAGCTAACCTATGATCGCTAAACTATAGTTCTTAAGTAGTGATTTCCGATGTATAACCCAGAGGCAGGGTAGCCGAAGGAGTTGAAGGGAAATTGCTAGTTAATAATGAGCTATATAGTCAGACAATGTTGACCATGGTAATCCAGGGAGGTCGGGCATGGGTGATGTGGCTGGGGATGCGGTAACTAACGTTAAAAGCATATCGAAAGAGAGCAGGTCAGAGAGTGATAAAAAAGAGGGTTCTAGACTCAAAGTCACTCCTATTAGTTATAACCAAGCAACGCCACCACACTATTTAAATCAATCGGTAACCGATCGAAATTACGACATTATTGGTCGTTGCCATAAAGATAAACTCGACACATCTCAACGTATCTTATTTGTTACCACTGAGATTACCGATTTCGTTAAAGTCGGTGGCTTGGGTGATGTCTCTTCGGCGCTTCCTCGTGCACTGGCGGCACATCACGATGTGCGTGTACTGATTCCTGCTTATCGAGAAATGGTTCAGTCCGATTATGCCATTGCGACCGTTGGCCATTTACCTGCTTTTGCGGGATTACCAGCGTGTGATATTGGCCAGCTAACCTGCCGTGACGGACTGATCGTTTATGTACTGCTCTGCCCAGAGCTTTATGAGCGTGGAGGTACTCCCTATGGCGCCGGCTCAAGCGGTTATGGCGATGGCCAGGATGTAGGCTGGAGCGATAACGACCTCCGCTTTGCCAGACTCTCGCGGGCGGCGGCCGATATCGCTCTGGGCAAGGCAAATCTTGACTGGCAACCCCAGCTACTGCATCTCAACGATTGGGCATGCGGACTGGCACCGGCTTATCTGCACTGGCAAGGGCAGCCAATGCCAACCGTGTTCACTATTCACAATCTGGCTTACCAGGGGTTATTTAGCGCTTCGCGTCTTGAAGTGCTAGGCATTCCCCAAGAGGCGTTTCATATCGAAGGCGTCGAATACTACGGCGATCTATCATTTATGAAAGCGGGCATTGTCTACGCCTCACAAGTGACCACCGTCAGTGCGACCTACGCCCAGGAGATCACGACACCGGAATTTGGTTGCGGGCTCGACGGCCTTCTTCGCTGCAAAGCCGAGCAGGGTCGCCTAAGCGGCATTCCTAACGGCATCGACGAATCCTGGGATCCGCGCACCGATAGTCACTTGATCCAAGCCTTCTCGTCTAACGATTGGCGCGGCAAAGGGGCCAATGCGGATTATGTGCGCCGCCATTTTGGACTCACCCCCAGCCAGGGTCCTTTATTTGCTGTGATCTCGCGCATGGTGCATCAGAAAGGGCTCGATTTAACCATCGAGGCCGCGAAGGCCATTGTTCATGCGGGCGGCCAAATCGTTTTTATGGGCTGTGGAGAACATCATGTCGAGGAAGCCCTGCGTAAGCTAGCCATTCGTTTTCCAGGCGCCATCACGGCCTACATCGGTTTCGACGAGTATCAGGCTCGTTGCCTGTTCGCCGGAAGTGATTTCCTGCTTATGCCTTCACGGTTCGAACCATGCGGACTGAGCCAGATGTATGCCCAGCGTTTCGGCTCACTACCGATCGCCCACCGCACCGGCGGTCTAGCCGACACCATTGAGGATGGCGTCACCGGTTTTCTGTTCGACGACATGCAGTTCGCCAGCTACATGCATGCCATTCAGCGCGCCTTCGCGGTGTATAAGTCGACCGATCTGTTCAATGCCATGCGCGGGGCGGCGATGACGGGACGCTACCACTGGAAGCAGTCCATCGCTCCCTATAGCAAGCTTTACTTACAGGCACTTAAACAGGCTGAGAGCGAGGCAAGAGTGGCCTAATGAGGGAGGTGACAAAGGATGTTTGAAAGGCCTCAACTCCAAAGTACCAAGCCGCAAAAGAACGGATTACGCAAAAATAGCTTTCAACCCGTCCTCGGTGCCCAGGTAATGGGTGAGGATCTGACCCGGTTTGTGCTCTGGGCCCCGGGTGCTAGCCGGGTCGACGTGGAGGTCGAGGGCCTGCCTGGCGCCACGATGGTTAAGGCTGACGACGGCTGCTTAACGGCCGAGGTGGTCTGTGGACATGGCGCTTGCTACCACTACCGTATATTCGTTGAGAACGACGACGAGGACGATGAGCAGGGCAGTCTAGTGCCCGACCCCGCCGCCCGAGCCCAAGCGGGTGATATAGATGGCCCCAGCGTCGTGATCGATCCTGAACACTACGCATGGAAAAGCACCGACTGGCAGGGACGTCCCTGGCACGAAACCGTGCTTTACGAACTGCATGTCGGCACGTTCGGCGGCTTCAATGGCGTTCGCCCATATCTGTCCTATTTTGCTGAACTGGGTGTAACCGCCATCGAATTAATGCCGGTCTCGGAATTTCCCGGTGCACGAAACTGGGGATACGACGGTGTGCTCCCCTACGCGGTGGAGGCCTCCTATGGCAGCCCTGACGACCTTAAAGCATTGATCGACGATGCCCATGCCATCGGTCTCATGGTGTTTCTTGATGTGGTCTACAACCACTTCGGCCCCGACGGAAATTACCTAGCAAACTACGCTGGCGCTTTCTTCCGCGAGGATCTGGTCACGCCCTGGGGGCCCTCTATCGACTTTCGCCAGCCGATGGTACGCCGCTACTTCATTGATAACGCCTTGATGTGGCTTGAGGAGTATCGTTTGGATGGCCTGCGTTTCGATGCTGTCCACGCCATCAGCGAGCAGGATTTCCTAGCCGAACTAGCCGAGACAATACGCCATCAGATCGCCCCCGAACGGCATATTCATCTTGTCCTGGAGAACGAAGGCAACACCGCCAGTCTCCTCAACCAATGTCAATTTACTGCTCAATGGAATGACGACTGGCACAACGTTATGCATGTATTGCTGACCGGTGAGCAGGAAGGCTATTACAGCGACTTCGTTGACAACGCTACGTCTCGGTTAGCCCGCTGCCTGAGCGAAGGGTTCATCTTTCAAGGCCAGCGCTCGCGCCATGGCCACACCCGAGGAGAGCCCAGCACTCATCTTACTCCCACGGCCTTTGTGGCATTTCTGCAGAATCACGACCAGATCGGTAACCGCGCCCTCGGCGAGCGCCTGAGCGTACTTACCGATCCCGAACCACTGGCGGCAGCCACGACCCTACTCCTGCTTTCGCCGATGGTGCCGCTGCTGTTTATGGGTGAAGAGTGGGGGTCCACACGGCCCTTTCTATTTTTCACTGAACATAATGAGGAGCTTGCCCAAGCGGTTCGCAAAGGGCGACGGGCAGAGTTTGCCGACTTCAGCGCTTTTCTTGACGAAGAGAGCCGCGAGCGCATACCGGACCCCAACGCCCTAACGACCTTTGAAGCTTCAATTCCTGACTTCGCCGTGCGGGAAATGCTCCCCCATGCTGCCTGCCTGGAGCGTTATCGCACCCTGCTAACGGTGCGCCATCAGCATATTGTGCCGCGTCTGCAAGGTGCCGTAGCGCTAGGCGCTGTCGAGGTCGGTGATAAAGCGGTGGTGGCCCGTTGGCAGATGAATGACAAAACCCAACTCGTCATCGTCATCAACCTGGATAAACACCCGGCTACCTCTTCTGGGTTGGGGGTAGGCCAGCTACTCCATGAAACGGCTGAAGGGGTAGCGACGGCTGCCCAGAGTGGCCGGTTACCGCCCTGCGCCGCAGCCGCATGGTTATGCCAAAACCCTGGTGACGAGGAGCTAAGCGCATGAAAGATAAGCTGAGGCAACTCGCACAAGCGGCTGGATTGTTGCTCGAATGGGAAAATAGCGAGGGCGAGCCTTGCCAGCTATCTGAGCAGGTTCAGCATACCTTGCTGGAAATACTCGGCTTTTCTACCGACAGTGAGTCCGCCATGGACGAAAGTTTGCAACGCCTACAGCGTTTGCATGCGCCGGAAAGCCCCGCAGAGTGGCCACCGCTGATCGCCGTTGACCGTGATACTCCCATCACGCTGCCTTCACCGCTGCCCCCCGGCACCGCTTTTACATTGCAACTTGAACAAGGGGGTTGTGTAGAGGGAGTCCTCGACAATGACGGAGCTATGTTTGGCGTGGCGGACATCGGCTATCACCGGCTACACATCGCCAATACCGAATTGACCCTGGCCGTCGCTCCGCACCAGTGCTACTCCCCACGCGATGCCTGCGGTGAAACCACTCCACGCCTGTGGGGTTTAGCGGCACAGCTTTACGCGCTGCGCCGTCCTGGTGATGGCGGGATCGGTGATGTTTTAGCACTGGAGCATTGCGTCATCCGTGCCGCCGAACAAGGGGCGGATGCCGTGGCCATCAGCCCAACCCATGCCATGTTTAGCGCCGATACCGGACGCTATAGCCCCTACTCACCCTCCACACGTCTCCTATATAACGTGCTTTATAGCGCTGCCGAAACCCTGTTTGGCGAACCCCGCGTCCACGAAGCTCAGGCCCGTAACGGACTGCAGAAAGAGCTACGCCGCCTGGAAGCCCACGACTTAATCGACTGGCCCGAGGCGTCACACGCCAAGCTCTCGTGGCTACGTTATCTTTACGATGATTTGATGGCTCGTGAAGATGAAGCCAACGTTTGCCTGCGTCGGGAGATGCAAGAATTTCGTCGGGCGGGGGGCGAATTGTTGGAAAACCATTGCCGCTTCGAAGCCATACATCAGGAAATTGGGCTCAGCGACTGGCGCCAATGGCCCCCAGAATTGCGCGACCCTGCCAACCCCGAATTAGCCCGTTTCGCCGAGGCTCGTGCCCATGAAATAGGTTTTCATGCTTTTTTACAGTGGATAACGACCGCTGGGATGGCCCGTGTGCAACGCGTGGCCCGCGAGAGCGGCATGGCAATCGGGCTGATTGCTGATTTGGCGGTGGGTGCCGATGGCGGTGGAAGCCAGACGTGGAGCCGCCCAGAAGACATGTTAGAAGGTGTTTCCATTGGCGCCCCGCCCGATCTGTTTCATGGCCAAGGCCAGGACTGGGGCTTGGCTGCGTTCTCGCCTTATGGCCTGCAGCGTTCCGGGTTTCGTAGCTTTATCGACATGTTGCGCAGCGCCTTCACCCATGCTGGCGGGGTTAGGATCGACCATATTCTTGGCCTGATGCGCTTATGGCTGGTTCCCCATGGGGCTTCGCCCATTACGGGCGGCTATCTGAGTTATCCACTGGACGACATGCTGCGTTTGGTGGCACTGGAGTCCTGGCGGTATCGCGGCATCGTGATTGGTGAAGACCTGGGTACCGTTGCCCCTGGCTTTCGCCATCATCTCGCCGCACGCGGCATATTGGGCATGCAGGTGCTTTGGTTCGAGCAGGATGAAGAGCACCACTATATTGCCGCCAACGACTGGAACCCCAAGGCAATGGCCACCACCTCAACACATGACCTGCCAACAGTGGCGGGCTGGTGGGCGGGGCGCGACATCGAATGGCGCAGCCAACTAGGGCTGCTCAAGGCATCGCAAAGTGCTGACAGCGAACAGCTTGCTCGGCGCCGGGAGCGCGCCAAGCTGGCCAGCACGCTGGGCTTGCTTGGCGTTACGCCCACCACCGAAACGCTGGAAGCGGCGGACATCCCAGCATCGAAGGTACTCGACGCCTGTGCTCGCCATCTTGGCAGCACTCCCGCGCCCTTGATATTACTCCCCATGGAGGATGTTCTGGGCCTGGAGGAGCAGGCCAATTTACCCAACACGGTGGATGAGCACCCTAACTGGCGTCGGCGCTGGGCAGCCGAGGCGGACCAACTGCTGGCCTCAGACGAAGTCCGTCAGCGGCTTGCGGAGCTTGTTCGCGCGCGCAAGGTGTCAGCTCGCCGTGAGTCTTCACAGTCTAATACGACTCAGGGGCATAACCATGAGTGAAATACTCGCTACCGTGCGGCTACAGTTTCATAGCGGCTTCACCTTAGAGGATGCCGAACACTGGGTAAGTTATTACGCAAGCCTTGGCATCAGTCATATCTACGCTTCCCCGCTGCAGGCGTCGCGTGCTGGCTCCCCCCACGGCTATGACGGTATCGACCCCACACGTATCAACCCTGAGTTAGGCGGCGAGGCCGCGCTTGAGCGCCTCGTGTTAAGGCTTCATTCATACGACATGGGGCTTATTCTTGATATCGTCCCCAACCACTTGGCCGTGGGCGGTTCGCAAAACCGCTGGTGGCAGGAGGTGCTAGCCTGGGGTGTTGACAGCCCCTATGCCAGCTACTTTGATATCGACTGGCACTCCCCCGACCCACTGCTTGCCGGTAAGCTGCTCGTGCCGTTTTTAGGGGAGCCTTATGTCGAGACGCTGCAATCAGGTGAGTTGGTGCTATGCCACGACCCTGAAACAGGCGCCTTCCATGTCGACTATCACGAACACCGCTTCCCCATCGATCCGCGTCATTACGGCGACATACTGCGCTTTGCTGAACACAACGCTGTGCACGAACAGGCAGCTTTTTTCGATGCCCTGCAGCAGCAAGACGATGCCTATACCGCCGCAGGCGATGCGCGTTCTCAGCTAAGCAAGGTGATGGAATCACCTACTGCCCGGCAGTCTCTTGAGGACGTTCTGGCGCTATTCAACGGCGCCAGCCCCAACGGTGCCATTCGGCTTCATACCTTGCTTGAGCGCCAACATTACCGTTTAGCGTGGTGGCGCACCGCGTCTGATGAGATCAACTGGCGGCGTTTCTTCGATGTTACCGAGCTTGGCGGGCTGCGCATCGAAGACCCAGAGGTCTTCGACGCCGTCCACGCCCTGCCGTTACGATTAGTTGAAGCAGGCTGGGTCGACGGCCTTCGGGTCGACCATATTGATGGACTTGCCGACCCGCGGGGCTACTGCTTAAGACTGCGCCAGCGCCTGGATGCTGTGCAGGAGACACGACCGGGCGCTGTACAGGGCGATGTATCGGGCCATGTCGCCCTCTATGTGGAAAAGATCCTGGGTAATAGTGAAACGTTACACCACGACTGGGGCGTGGACGGCACCAGCGGCTACGAATTTATGAACGAGGCCTCGGGAATACAACACGATCCCGCCAGCACCGCACTTCTTCGTCAGCTATGGCATGAGGTTAGTGGCCGTGATCCAGATTTTTCTGCAGAAGTGCATCTCGCCCGGCGAGAGATACTCACTTCACTGCTGTCCAGCGAATTCACGGCCTGTGCCCGTGCCCTGCATGCGGTTGCCCGCGCCCGGTTGGAGAGTCGTGATATTACCTTGGCGGCGATTAGCCGAGCGCTTGAGGCATTAATCGTCCATTTCCCGATCTATCGCTGTTATGCCGACGATACTGGACGCCCCGATGCCGATGAGCCCTTCTTCGCTCAGGCCATGCTCGGCGCTCGTCAGGAGCTAAGTCCACCAGATACGGCGGTGCTTGAAGCAATAGAGGGCTGGCTGGGCGGTGAAGCGCCGCGTGACTGCGCTAATGATGAAGAGCGCCAACTGAGACTACGCGCCATTATGCGCTTCCAGCAGTTGACCTCACCCGTCGCCGCCAAGGCGGTGGAGGATACTGCCGGGTACCGCAGCGCGGTGTTGATTTCGCGTAATGATGTGGGCTTTGATGGCGAGAATTTCTACCACTCTATCGAGCATTTCCACGCGGCAAACGCGTGGCGTGCCCGCTACTTCCCCCATACCATGGTGACGACTGCGACCCACGACCACAAACGTGGCGAGGATGTGCGCGCTCGTCTGGCAGCCCTTAGTGAGCAGGCCATCCACTTTGCCACCCACGTCGAGCATTGGCGGCGAATGGCAGAACCACTGCGGCGTTCGCTGCCCGATGGACTCGCGCCCTCACCGGGCGATGAACTGATTCTTTACCAGATCCTATTGGGAGCTTGGTCACCGACACTTGATCCGCTCGACACCGAAGAGATGCAAACCTTTGCCCAGCGGCTTGGCCAATGGCAGCAAAAGGCGCTGCGCGAAGCCAAGTTACGCAGCCACTGGCTATGGCCAGACGAGGCCTATGAGTCGGCTTCCCGCGCTTTTCTTGAAGACTTACTGACCACGCCCCCACTACGCGACGCTATTGCTAAAGCAGCGCGCGCCCTGGATCTGCCGGGCGCCATTAACGGCCTGGTGCAAACAGTGTTACGCCTCACCGTACCCGGTGTGCCGGACCTCTACCAGGGGGGGGAGTTCTGGGACTACAGTCTGGTCGACCCCGACAATCGACTCCCTGTAGATCATGCCTTGCGCCAAGCGTCGCTGGATGAGGGCCTGACGCCTGAATCAGCTCTGTTAACCTGGCGCGATGGATGTATAAAGCAAGCCTTCATCGCCCGGCTGCTGGCCTTACGCCACCATTACCCCATGCTGTTCACCCACGGTGATTACCACCCCCTTTCAGCGACCGGCGCCCATGCTGGAAACGTGCTGGCCTTTACCCGTCGACACGCCGGCTACCAATTGCTGGTGGTAGTCCCCCGGTTGACCACCGATCTGCTGGGCGAAGCCGAGCAACCGCATATCCCCTCGCAACGCTGGGGGGACACTTGCTTGCCGGCGGAACCTGGTCTATGGCAGGGCGTCTTGGCCGAGACCACCATTGAAGTGGGTCTCCATGGCATCCCCATCGCCACTCTTCTCGCCGAACTTCCCGGGGGTGTTTTCCTGCGTGTTCAAAACGCCTTTGACCGTACCGGAGGAGCCAGTCCAGCACATTGATATAGCCAAGCATCGGTATGTGCCAAGCAGAGTTATGTACCAAGCAGAGAGATAGCCACACAGTGATATTGCTAAAGAGGGAGAGCTGACATGACTGACGAAGAGCGCGTACGTCAACTGGCCTACAGCATTTGGGAAGCCGAAGGACGTCCAGAGGGACAACAACAGCGCCATTGGGATAGGGCAATGAAGATTGTCGCCGCTGAACAGTCGGAAGAAGAAGCGGAAGCGCCGTTACAGGATCGCGAACAACCGCCTCAGACATCCGACGAAACGGGCAACACGGCGACTCCGAAGCAGCCGCCTGACAAGAAGGCCCGCAGCGTCCAGACACAACGTAAAACTGCCAAGACGTCAAAGCCAGACGCCAAGACAGCGACAAAGGCAGCACCAGCGACATCGAAAATCAATCCCCCCAAGACGACTGACCGTAGCTAAACACTCGAATGGCCGAATGGCTCCAGGACGAATGCGATGAATACAAGCCACGCCTCGCGGGACAGCGACAGCACCGTTGCCACCGATGAATCCCCCAGTGTTATGCGGCAGGCACGCGTTCACGAGGGTTGGTCGTTTCCCCTGGGAGCGACCTGGGATGGGCTAGGGGTTAATTTTGCACTGTTCTCAGCCCATGCAACCAAAGTCGAACTGTGCCTGTTTGATGAAACCGGCGAACAGGAATTGGCGCGCGTCGAACTGCCCGAATATACCGACGAAGTCTGGCATGGCTACCTACCCGACGCCCGCCCCGGCCAACTCTATGGTTACCGCGTGCATGGGCCTTACGCGCCGGAAGAAGGCCATCGCTTCAACCCTAACAAGCTGCTGCTCGACCCCTATGCCAAGCAAATCGTCGGCGAACTGAAGTGGGATGAAGCGTTATTCGGCTACACCATCGACCATCCCGATGGTGATCTGAGTTTCGATGAACGGGACAGCGCACCGTTCATGCCACGCTGTAAGGTGATCGATCCCGCTTTCACCTGGGGGCGCTCGCGAGGGGTACAGCTGCCTTGGGATCACACCATTCTTTACGAGACCCATGTTCGCGGTTACACCATGCGCCATCCATCGGTCCCTGAAGCGCTACGCGGCACCTTTGCAGGGCTGATGGTCAACGATGTGATCGACTATATTCGCTCGCTTGGAGTGTCATCGGTGGAGCTATTGCCGATCCATGCTTTCGTCGATGACCAGCACCTCTTAGACCAGGGGCTGCGCAATTATTGGGGCTACAACACCTTAGGTTTTTTCGCACCCCATTCTCGCTATCTCTCGGGTGAAAGCATCCATGAGTTCAAAGAATTGGTGGCGCGCTATCACGCCGCCGATCTTGAGGTGATTCTCGACGTTGTCTACAACCACACCGCTGAAGGCAACGAACTAGGCCCCACCCTCTCGTTTAAGGGAATCGACAATGCCTCCTACTATCGGCTGATGCCCGACGAACCGCGTTACTACATCGACGACACCGGCACCGGCAACACCCTGAACCTGAGTCACCAGCGCGTGTTGCAGATGGTCACCGACTCGCTACGTTACTGGGCAACAGAGATGCGGGTCGACGGCTTCCGCTTCGATCTGGCGACGATTCTTGGCCGCGAACACCATGGTTTCGATGAGGGTGGCGGCTTTCTCGACTCCTGCCGACAAGACCCTATCCTCAGCCAGGTTAAGCTGATTGCCGAACCTTGGGATTGCGGTCCTGGCGGCTATCAGGTGGGTGGCTTTCCTCCTGGGTGGGCAGAGTGGAATGATCGGTACCGGGATACTGTGCGCGCTTTCTGGCGGGGAGATGAAGGGCAATTGCCGGAGCTGGCAACCCGGCTGATGGCGTCGGCAGATTTCTTCAAGCGTCGTGGTCGGCGGCCTTTCGCCTCGGTCAATTTCGTGACTGCCCATGACGGCTATTCCCTTTACGACCTGGTGGCCTACAACGATAAGCATAACGAGGCCAATGGCGAGGACAATATGGATGGCCATGATCACAATTTATCGTGGAACCATGGTTTCGAAGGCCCTACTGACGATGAAGACATCCAGGCATTACGGCTACGTCAGATCCGTAACTTCATCGCCACCACGCTGTTCTCCCAAGGCACGCCGATGCTGCTAGCGGGCGATGAACTATTACGCTCCCAGCAGGGCAACAATAACGCCTATTGCCAGGATAATGAGATCAGTTGGGTGGACTGGAATCTCGATGGTGACGCCCACGCTATGATCGAATACCTGCGACGGGTGATCGCGCTTCGGCTGCGCTACCCCATCCTGCGGCGTGGACGCTTCCTTTCCGGTGAGTACAACGAGGAAATGGGACTCAAGGAAGTGACCTGGCTGGCGCCGGATGGTGCCGAAATGGATATCGAGCGCTGGGAAGATGCCGAGGCACGCACACTCGGCCTATTACTCGATGGCCGCGCACAGCCTTCCGGCATACGCCGTGCAGGTGCAGATGTCACTTTATTGCTGATCTTCAATGCGCATCACGAGGCCGTTGCTTTTCAGTTACCGGATGCACCGAGTGGTAGCGGATGGTTATGCCGCCTCGACACTAGCCAAACCATTGAAGAAGTCCCTTTCCAGCGCGCCTTTGGTGAGGAACATGTGATGAAAGGTCGCTCACTTGCCCTGCTAGAGCTAGTGCAGCACGCCAAAGGCGCCGTTACCTAGGGCGGCGCGGATACCTTCGCTGTTGTATTCACGCCGCAAGGAGAAACATGCGATGAGTTCACCTGTCTTTCCCACGTCCGGGACTCTCCCGGCGCAAGAGAAGAACCCCAGCCATGGTCTGGCGGCCACCTATGCCCCGCGCATTGCCATTGAATCCGTCACCCCCTCCCTGGACCAGGGACGCTTTGCGACCAAAGCCATCGTTAACGAAACGGTGGTGGTTAAAGCTACCATCTTCGCCGACGGTCATGATGTGCTGGCAGCCGCCATCTGCTGGCACGACGATGAGGGGCGGCAACAGCGCACTGCCATGTGCCAGGTCGCCCCTCTGGGGCTGGATATATGGGAAGGAAGTTTCACACCTCAGCGGGTGGGCCGCCATGGTTTTATTATTGAAGCCTGGTGGGATGTTTATGCCACTTATCACTACGAACTTGCCAAGAAACACCAGGCAGGGGTTCCCATCGGGCTCGAACTTGAAGAAGGCAGGCGACTGGTAGCGCAAGCCGCCGAGCGTAGCGAGGGAGCGCTTTACGAATCACTGGCTGACCTCCTTGAACAATGTCGGCTGGCAAAAAATGATGCTGACCGCGTCGCGCTGCTATTAGATGATGAAACGACTAGATTGATGCACGAAGCGGATACTCGTCCGCATTTAACCAGAAGCGACGCCCTCTATCCGCTCGAGGTAGAACGGCTTAAAGCGCGTTTTGCCAGCTGGTACGAACTATTCCCCCGCTCGGAAACCGACGATCCCAATCGCCACGGCACGTTCAAGGATGTCCACAGGCGGCTACCGTTAATCCGCGACATGGGCTTTGACGTGCTCTATTTCCCGCCTATCCATCCTGTCGGTCGGGCGTATCGCAAAGGGCCTAATAATAGCCTTAAAGCCGGGCCGAACGATCCAGGCAGCCCCTACGCCATCGGCAGCTCCGAGGGTGGGCATGACGCCATCCACCCGCAACTCGGCACCCGCGAGGATTTCCACGAGCTGGTGGATGTTGCCGCCGAACATGGTTTAGAGATTGCGCTCGACTTCGCTATCCAGTGTTCGCCGGATCACCCTTGGCTAAAGGAGCACCCAGGCTGGTTTTCCTGGCGGCCCGACGGCTCGATTCGCTACGCCGAGAACCCGCCTAAAAAATATCAGGATATTGTCAACGTCGACTTCTACGCCAAAGAGGCTATCCCCTCGCTTTGGCTTGAACTGCGTGATGTGGTGCAAGGCTGGGTGGATGAAGGGGTGAAGATATTCCGGGTTGATAACCCGCACACCAAGCCACTCCCCTTCTGGGAGTGGCTAATCGCCGATATTCGCAGCCGTGACCCCGAAGTGATTTTCCTGTCCGAAGCCTTTACCCGCCCGGCCATGATGCTGCGCCTGGGCAAGCTGGGTTTCACGCAGAGCTATACCTACTTTACCTGGCGCAATACCAAGGCAGAGTTAACCGAATATTTCACACAACTCAACGAGTCGCCCCTGCGCGACGCCTATCGGCCCAACTTCTTCGTTAATACACCGGATATCAATCCCTACTTTTTGCAATCGTCTGGGCGGGCAGGATTCCTGATTCGCGCGGCGCTAGCCACTATGGGATCAGGATTGTGGGGCATGTACTCAGGTTTTGAGCTCTGCGAAGGCGCGCCTGTGCCCGGTAAGGAGGAGTACATCGATTCAGAGAAGTACCAGCTCCGCCTGCGCGACTATAGCGCCCCCGGCAATATCATCTATGAGATCGCCCAGCTCAACCGAATCAGGCGCGAGAATCCGGCACTGCATAGCCACCTTGGCTTGTCCTTTCATGTGGTACACAACGACCGCTTACTCCTCTTCGCCAAACGCGCTTCGCTAAGCAATGAAGCCATATTAGTCGCCGTCAATCTTGACCCCTTCGAGCCTCAGGAGGGTGCATTTGCGTTGCCCATGGCGCTTTTTGGCCTTCCCGATGAGGCGGCACTTCATGGCGAGGATCTGATGAGTGGTCGTCAATGGACTTGGCATGGCAAATGGCAGTCGATGCGCTTGGAGCCCGCCGTTATGCCGTTCGCCATTTGGCGTATTCGCCCGGTTTACTAGCAATGGCAGTGGCGGGGAAGCCGACTAGCTGATGTGGATTGTTATCTACCGATGAAAACAGAGAGGGTAAGCCAATGATGGATGCCAGCAGCGAAACACACGCCGTCGAGGCGATGGATTTCCTCGACGACCCACTCTGGTATAAAGATGCCGTGATTTACCAGGTCCATGTTAAGGCCTTCTTCGATGCCAACGACGATGGTATCGGCGATTTTGAAGGGCTTATCCAAAAGCTCGATTACATCGTTAGCCTGGGTGTCAACACGATCTGGATTTTACCGTTCTACCCCTCGCCGCGTCGCGACGATGGCTACGATATCGCCGAATATACCAGCGTTAGCCCCGATTACGGCACGCTTGAGGATGCCCAGCGCTTTATCACCGAGGCGCACCGACGCGGCCTGCGGGTATTGACCGAGCTGGTCATCAACCACACCTCCGACCAGCATGAGTGGTTCCAGCGCGCCAGACAGGCGCCTGCAGGGTCGCCGGAACGCGACTTCTATGTCTGGTCGGATACCGATCAAAAGTACCCCGGCACGCGAATCATCTTTCTCGACACTGAATCATCCAACTGGACCTGGGATCCGGTTGCAGGTGCCTATTACTGGCACCGTTTCTATTCACACCAGCCAGATCTCAACTTCGATAACCCTGTGGTGCTCGACAGGGTGATCAGCGTTATGGAGTACTGGCTCGACATGGGAGTCGATGGTCTGCGTCTGGATGCCATTCCCTATCTGGTCGAGCGCGAAGGCACCAACAACGAGAACCTGCCGGAAACCCATGTGGTACTCAAAAAAATCCGCGCTGTAATAGACGAGCGTTATCCCGACCGCATGCTGCTCGCGGAAGCCAATCAGTGGCCCGAGGACACCCGCCCCTACTTCGGCGACGGCGACGAGTGCCACATGGCGTTCCACTTCCCTTTAATGCCGCGCATGTATATGGCCCTAGCCCAGGAAGACCGTTTCCCCATCACGGATATTCTGCGCCAGACACCTGAAATCCCGGCCACCTGCCAGTGGGCAATTTTTCTGCGCAACCATGATGAACTGACCCTGGAAATGGTCACCGACAAGGAGCGTGACTACCTTTGGAATCACTACGCCGCTGACCGACGCGCGAGAATCAACTTGGGCATTCGCCGTCGTTTAGCGCCGCTGTTGGAGCGCGACCGGCGGCGTATCGAGCTCCTCAATAGCCTGCTGCTCTCCATGCCGGGCACGCCGGTGCTCTATTACGGCGACGAAATTGGCATGGGCGACAATATATATCTCGGCGACCGTGACGGTGTGCGTACGCCGATGCAGTGGTCAGTGGATCGCAACGGCGGCTTTTCCCGAGCCGACCCGGCAAAGCTGGTGCTGCCGCCGATCATGGACCCGCTCTACGGTTACCAGACGGTCAATGTCGAAGCCCAAATTCGCGACTCGCACTCGCTACTCAGCAACATGCGACGGCTACTGGCAGTTCGCAGTCAGCACCGCGCTTTCAGCCGCGGCACCATGCGGCCACTCTACCCCTCCAACCGGCATATTCTCGCCTATTTGCGTGAGATGACGCTCGATAACGGTGAAACGGAAACACTGCTGTGCGTGGCCAACGTGGCCAGCAGCGCTCAGGCCGTGGAGCTCGATCTTTCCGCGTTCGCGGGTCAGGTGCCTGTCGAAATGGTCGGCGGAAGTGCTTTTCCACCGGTGGGAAAACTGGCGTACCTACTGACGCTTCCGCCCTACGGTTTTTTCTGGTTCTTACTCGCCCCCGCTACCGCCATGCCGGAGTGGCATGTGCCGGTGCCCGAGCCGATGCCGGATTTCGTCACACTAATTATCAAAAAGCGCCTTCATGAGATTTTTGAGGAGACGCCCAGGCGTTTACTCGAACGCGAGACGCTGCCCAACTACCTGCCCAAGCGGCGCTGGTTCGCTGCCAAACAGGCACGCATTGAAGAGGTCCATTTACACGCCACTGCCAGCCTTGAGCACAGCGGGCATTCACTGCTGTTTAGCGAACTGGAGGTCAAACATGACAAAGGGAGCGAGCGCTATCAGTTACCGCTGGCTTTCCTAGGCGAGGATGAGCAGAGCAATCCGCTACCGCAACAGCTCGCCATGGCCAGGGTTCGTCGTTTCCACGAAGTCGGGCTACTCACCGATGCGGTCACCCTGGATGCCTTTACACTGGCCGTATTAGAAGGCATGCGCCTAGGCACCGTGCTGCCTTATGAGAAAGGAGAAATCCATTTCTTGCCAACCGCTGCCTTCGCCGAATTGACACTACCCGAGCACCCCGAGGTGGTGCAGCAGAGTGCCGAGCAATCCAATAGCTCGGTGATCATCAATCATCAATTAGTGCTCAAACTGTTTAGACGTCTGGAGCCAGGTATTCATCCCGAAGCGGAGATCGGTAGCTACCTGACTGAACGGAGCTTTATGCATACCGTGCCCCTGTACGGCGTAGTCACCCGGCTTGAACAGGGCTCCACGCAAACGCTCATGATTCTGCAAGGCTTCATCGACAACCAGGGCGATGCCTGGTCATGGACGCGCAACAAGCTGGAACGTGCCATTCGTGAAGCGGTGGCGGACGATGAACGAGCAAGCGAGCCAAAAGCCGACGTCCGCTATGGCGCCTTCGAGGAGTTGGAAAAGTTTGCCACTACCTTAGGGCGTCGACTGGGCGAGCTGCATATGGTGCTGGCGACGCCCACCGACGACCCAGCATTCTCGCCCGAAGTCGCCGGTCCCTCCCATGTGCAGCACTGGACACAACGCGTGACGCAGCGTGTTGAGGAAGCGCTAAACGTGCTCGAGCAACACAAGAACACTGCCAGCGAAGCCGAACAGCGGCTCGCCGATATCATTTTGGGTAGCCGTACCACGCTAATGGACGCTATCAAGATGATGGCGGCGCTCGCCGAAGGCAGCCTGCTCACCCGCATCCATGGCGACCTGCATCTTGGTCAGGTACTGGTAGCCCATGATGATGCCTACATTATCGATTTCGAAGGCGAACCGGCCAGGCCCTTGGAAGAGCGTCGTGCAAAAGATAGCCCGTTGCGCGATGTGGCTGGCATATTGCGCTCCTTCGACTACGCCTATGCCAAGGTGGAAGAGGCCCGTCCCAGCGAGAATGAAAGCACCCTTGCGAACACCGAGACCAGCCACGCGGTGGTGGATCAGTATCTACTCAAAGGGCGCCAAGCCTTTCTCAACGCGTATTGGCTGGCCACCATGGACATGCCCCACGAGTGGAAGCAAGCCAGCGGAGCCGCTGCGGCAGTGGATCTTTTTGTGCTGGAAAAGACAGCTTACGAAATCGCTTACGAAGCCGCCAATCGCCCAGAATGGCTGGGTGTGCCATTGCAAGGCCTAGCCGCCCTCATCGAACAACTCAGACCAGGAGAGCCACATGAATGATGCTATTCACACCCGACCCCTTCTGGATCGCAGCTTGTGGTTGACTGAGGAAGACGCCGGGGCTCTAGCGCAAGGAACCCATCGCGATCCCTTCGCCATTCTCGGCATTCACAGCGATGGGAAAGGGCAATTCTTACGGGTATTCCTACCTGGCGCAGTGGGGGTTGATGTTCTCGACCGCGAAGGTGGCAGTGTCCGCTGTTGTCTGACGGGTATGCAAATCCCCGGCTTATTCGCTGCGCGGCTACCCCATGCGGCTCCCTATCTGCTGCGAATTCGCTGGCCCCAAGGCGAACAGCTAACCGAGGACCCGTATAGTTTCGGCTTGCTGCTGGGCGAAATGGATCTCTACCTGCTAGGTGAAGGCAATCATCGGCATTTGGGGCACTGCCTGGGTGCCCAGCCTATGGCGGTGGAAGGCATTGATGGTGTGCGCTTTGCGGTCTGGGCACCGAATGCCCAACGCGTATCCGTGGTGGGTAATTTCAACAGTTGGGACGGCAGGCGACACGTCATGCGCCTGCGTATCGCCGCCGGGGTGTGGGAGATATTCGTACCGCGCCTGGGCCCGGGAGAAGCATACAAATATGAGATTATCGAGGCTAACGGGGGCATTGGCCTCCGGGCCGACCCCGTCGCATTGGCTACTGAAGCTCCACCATCTACCGCGTCGGTAGTGGCCGATACCACGCCCTTTATCTGGCATGACGATGCATGGATCGCCCAGCGGGAAAAGGCCCATGATCCTTCCCGTCCAATCAGCATCTATGAAGTTCACGCTGCTTCCTGGCGTAAGCACGGGGGCGATAACGGCGAACTCTACAGCTGGCATGATCTGGCCGAACAATTGATCCCCTATGTACTGGAAATGGGGTTCACCCACGTCGAGCTCTTGCCAATCATGGAGCACCCGTTCGGCGGATCCTGGGGTTATCAGCCGCTGAGCCAATTTGCGCCCAGTGCCCGCTTTGGAAAACCCGCTGATTTTGCTAACTTTATTGATCAGTGCCATCAAGCGGGTTTGGGGGTGATTCTCGACTGGGTGCCGGCTCACTTTCCGACCGACCCCCATGGCTTGGCACGCTTTGATGGCACCGCTCTGTACGAATATGAGCATCCTTTTGAGGGTTTCCATCAAGATTGGGACACCTATATCTATAACCTGGGGCGTCGCGAAGTGCATGGCTTTATGCTCGCTTCGGCGTTGCATTGGCTGAGACACTTCCATGTCGATGCACTGCGCGTCGATGCCGTTGCCTCGATGCTCTATCGTAACTACTCCCGTAATGAAGGCGAATGGATTCCCAACCGCTATGGCGGCCACGAAAACCTGGAAGCGATCGACTTTCTGCGCCACCTCAATGACGTCATCGACGATGAAGTGCCAGGCGCGATTGTGATCGCCGAGGAGTCAACCGCCTGGCCCGGCGTTACCCGCCCGACCAGTGAAGGTGGACTGGGCTTCGCCTACAAATGGAACATGGGCTGGATGCACGACACGCTGGCCTATATGGCTAAGGATCCCATTTACCGCTCTCATTCGCACCATGACATGACCTTTCCGATGGTCTACGCATTCTCCGAGCGCTATGTGCTGCCTATCTCCCACGACGAGGTAGTACACGGCAAGGGCTCATTGATCGGCAAACTACCTGGCGACGAGTGGCAGAAGTTCGCCAATCTCCGCGCCTATCTTGCCATTATGTGGTCGCAACCCGGTAAGAAACTGCTGTTCATGGGCTGTGAATTCGGGCAGTGGCGTGAGTGGAGCCATGACCGTGAGCTGGACTGGTCACTGCTCGCCGAAGCCCGTCATGCCGGTGTCCATCGTTTACTCAGCGACCTTAACCGCTGCTACGTCGAGCTACCCGCCCTGCACCAATGCGATAGTGAACCCCGCGGGTTTACCTGGGTCGTGGGTAATGACAACACCAATAGCGTTTTTGCCTGGCTGCGCTGGAGTGCTAACGGTGAACCACTGCTGGTCGTTGCCAATATGACGCCGATACCACGTATGGGTTATCGCTTGGGCGTGCCGCTTGCCGGTGATTGGGAAGAGCGACTCAATAGCGATGCCGAGTGCTATGGCGGTTCCAACATGGGCAACCTGGGTGGGCTCACTGCCCAAGATTCTCCCCTGCATGGGCAAATCGCCAGCGTCGAGCTGACTCTGCCGCCGCTAGCGGTCCTGCTGTTGCGCCCGGCCGAAATGCAATGACCAAGTAAATAGCCGAAATACTTACCAGGAGCGCGTTAATGTGTAGACGGATGTGGCTCAATACTGAGTCAGGGTCTGCTCTGCTATAAACAGCGCAACCTATTCTTTCCCTGTCGTGTTAGCGAGAGCGGGCATTCATTGGTTAGGATAAGCGGCATTGTCTGTTTAACTACCTATCGCTTCACTGCTCAGGATGCTCTCCCGCCATGCTCAACGGAATCTGGTTAAGCTTTTTTATCGCGGCCTTTGCGGCATCGCTCTGGCAGTGGTTGGTGGGTGGGGATAGCGAAGTGTTTGCCCGCCTAGTGCAATCGCTGTTCGACATGGCCGACGTAAGCGTCGATATTATTCTGGTGCTGCTCGGCACCATGACGCTGTGGCTGGGGTTTCTCTCAATTGCCGAAAAGGCAGGGTTGATACGGCTGCTTGGGCGAGTGCTCGACCCGCTGTTCTGCCGATTGATGCCGGAGGTACCTCGCGGCCATCCCGCTATGGGACTGATCAGCATGAACTTCGCGGCCAACATTCTCGGGCTGGATAACGCCGCCACGCCGATTGGTATCAAAGCGATGCATTCGCTGCAAAGTCTTAATCCCAGCAGTGAGACCGCCAGCAACGCACAAATCCTGTTTCTAGTGCTTAATACTTCGTCGCTCACCCTGCTGCCCGTCACCATTTTCATGTATCGCGCCCAGCAGGGGGCTGCCGACCCCACACTGGTATTTTTACCGATCTTGCTCGCAACCAGCGCCTCTAGCCTGGCCGGGCTTTTGGCGGTGGCGGTGATGCAGCGATTAAAGCTCTGGCATCCCGTTGTATTGGCCTATTTAGTGGCGGCTGCCCTAGCGTTGGGGCTATTGATCACCACACTGGCGGGTATGTCTGCCCAAGCGCTGGCGGCGGCCTCTACATTAGTCGGCAACCTGACGCTATTTAGCATCGTCATGATGTTTTTAATCGTAGCGGCATTGCGCGGAGTGAAAGTCTATGACGCCTTTATCGAAGGCGCAAAAGAGGGACTGAGCTTCACCATTACTCTTCTACCCTACTTGATTGCCATGCTAGTGGCCGTCGGCGTGCTCCGTGCCAGTGGCGTGCTTGATGCTGGTTTAGGCGGTATCCGCTGGCTGGTCGAAGGGGTTGGTTGGGATACCCGCTTTGTAGACGCACTACCCACCGCCTTCGTGAAGCCACTTTCCGGCAGTGGTTCCCGCGCCATGATGATCGAAACCATGAATACCTTTGGTGTCGATAGTTTTCCCGGCCTACTCGCTGCCACCCTACAGGGCAGCACCGAAACCACGTTTTATGTGCTGGCGGTTTATTTTGGCGCCGTCGGCATTACCCGTATTCGTCATGGTTTGGGCTGCGCCTTGGTGGCTGACGCTGCAGGCATCACCACCGCCATTTTGGTGTGTTATTGGTTCTTTGGCTAAAGCGGCGCTAGGCCAGGAGGCTTTCGCTCAAGGCTTACAGCGACTACTTTTGCGGGGTTAAAAGCTAGGTTTCAGGAAGCAGACCAAGAGCCTCACTCAGTAAAGAGAATGTGATCAAACACCTATTTCTTCTAGGATTTACTGTTCAAGGACGGAAGGTGAAATATAGCAGGTGCCATCAGTATGTTGATCAAGCTAGTGATGGTGGGTGTGGTGCTGTTAACCAAGCTGTATGCCATTAGCACCAGCGGCCTAACGCTGATAGGCGTGTCTTTTGTGCTGTATATCGCGGGGATAAAACGTCCAACGCCAGCGCTCGCTTCCATGGTGGCCATGGTCGAACCCGTCACGGCCACCCTATTTGGCGTTGCTATTCTAAAGGCAAGACTGAGCATTATTCAGAAAATAAGTATGGAGTTGCTACTAGTGACCGTCACCGCGCTGAGTGTTGTATCAAGCTAGGTATAACTCCTTGTAAGCGCCTATCCGATGGCTCGTTAGATCTTCTCAGCAATGCGGTGGGCTAACTTATGGATAAAGGGACCGCTGATAAACGCGATGATCCCTGCGGCTGGCCACGCCAACAGCCATGCATGCATCCAAATGCCAATAAAGTCAGCATGCATACCAATATTCACATAGGTCACCCAGGCAGACATAATCAGCGATAGCGTAAACGACATGAGAATTGCGAAGATAATTCTATGCTTCATAGAAAGCCCTTAACTACCGTTTCATGGTCATCAAAGCCATCCTGCTGGTGCCGTCGCACCAGCAGATTAATTGTCATTGGTCTTGGTTAACGCTTAATGACCGGCCTTCGACGCCCGAGCAGCGTGGAGCTTCTTGTAGCTATCAATCAGACGTTGATGGCGCTCAAGACCTTCTAACTGCATGTTAGTCGGCGTTAATCCATGGAAGCGCACTTCGCCACTTACCGAGCCAACCACAGCTGCCATGGTTTCCTCACCAAACATGCGCTGGAAATTGTATAAGTAATCGTGCAGTTCCAGCTCATCATCCAGCACAATTTCCAGCACTGCATTTACCGCTTGGTAGAACAGGCCTCGCTCGACGGTGTTGTCGTTGTACTGCAGGAACATTTGCACACAATCCAGTGCCTCTTCATGACGCTGCAGCGCCAGATAGACCAACAACTTCAGTTCCAGGATCGTTAGCTGGCCCCACACGGTGTTCTCGTCAAACTCAATGCCGATCAGGGTAATAATGTCGGCATGGTCGTCCATCTGACTCTCTTCCAGCCGCTCGACAAGGTCGGTGAGCTGATCGTCGTCGAGGCGATGCAGGTTGAGAATATCCTCGCGGTAATCCAACGCCTTATTGGTGTTATCCCAAATCAGATCTTCAATCGGGTACACCTCAGAGTAGCCCGGCACCAGAATGCGGCAGACCGGTGCGCCCAGGTCTTCGTGAACCGCCATGTACACTTCGGCGCCCAGTTCCTCAAAGATGCCAAAGAGCGTCTCGGCCTCTTGATCGTTGCTGCCGGAGAAGTCCCATTCGCTGAATTCAAAATCGGGCTTGGCGCTAAAGAAGCGCCAGGAAACCACGCCCACCGAGTCGATAAAGTGCTCAACAAAGTTATTGGGCTCGGAGACAGTTTGTGAGTTAAACGTCGGCAATGGCAGGTCATTCAGCCCTTCGAAACTGCGGCCTTGCAGCAGCTCGGTCAGGCTGCGCTCCAGCGCCACCTCAAAGCTTGGGTGGGCGCCAAAGGAGGCAAACACGCCACCGGTGCGAGGGTTCATCAAGGTGACGCACATCACCGGGAACTGCCCGCCCATGGAGGCATCTTTGACCAGCACTGGGAACCCCTGGGCTTCCAGAGCGTTAATGCCTTCAACAATGCTGGGGTATTTTGCCAGCACCTCCTGTGGCACATCCGGAAGGGTCAGCTCCTGCTCGAGAATTTCACGTTTCACCGCCCGCTCGAATATTTCCGACAGGCACTGCACCTGGGCTTCTACCAGTGTGTTACCCGCGCTCATGCCGTTGCTGAGGAACAGGTTTTCGATCAGGTTAGAGGGGAAGTAGATCGTTTCGCCGTCGGATTGACGCACAAACGGCAGCGATACAATGCCACGGTCTTCACGACCTGAGTTGGTATCAATCAGGTTCGAGCCGCATACCTCGCCTTCCGGGTTATAGATCGCCAGACAGTGCTCGTCAAGAATCTCGGCGGGCAGCTCGTCATTCGGCCCCGGTTTGAACCACTTCTCATTGGGATAGTGAACAAATTCACTGTTGGCAATTTCTTCACCGAAGAACTGGTCGTTATAGAAGAAGTTGCAGCTCAAGCGTTCAATAAACTCGCCCAGCGCCGAACAGAGCGCGCTCTCTTTGGTCGCGCCTTTGCCGTTGGTGAAACACATCGGCGAGGCCGCATCGCGAATATGCAGCGACCACACGTGAGGCACGATATTGCGCCAGGAGGCGATCTCGATCTTCATGCCGAGGTTAGCCAGGATAGCGCTCATATTGGCGATGGTTTGCTCCAGCGGCAGGTCTTTACCTTCGATATAGGTGCTGCTGCCTTCTGGTGCGCCCATCAATAGCGCCTGGGCATCCTCGTCTATGTTCTCTACCGTCTCGATCTGAAAATCGGGGCCGGTCTGAACCACCTTTTTAACCGTGCAGCGGTCAATGGAGCGCAGAATGCCCTGGCGATCTTTTTCAGAAATATCTTCCGGTAGCTCAACCTGGATTTTGAATATCTGCTTATAGCGGTCTTCCGGGTCAACGATATTGTTCTGGGAAAGACGGATATTTTCGGTAGGAATATCCCGGGCGTTGCAGTAAACCTTCACGAAGTAGGCTGCGCACATGGCAGACGACGCCAGGAAGTAGTCAAACGGCCCTGGTGCCGAGCCGTCGCCTTTATAGCGAATTGGCTGGTCGGAGATAACCGTAAAATCGTCGAACTTAGCCTCCAGACGGAGGTTGTCGAGATAGTTAACTTTGATTTCCATGAGCGGGCATCCGGGGCAATGAGTGTGCCTAGTGGTGGGCAGTAGGCGAATTGCGGCCCATTATCCAGTTTTTTACCCGCTTCGTCTTGGTCAGTCTCCCGAATCGCCTATCCGGCGTCGAGAAGAAAAGGCAACGCCTGCTCTGGCAATATCTCGGAAGCCCCATTTGAAGATGGCCGAATTAATGTTCTTGCATCATGTGCTCTGCCTCAGTTTCGCTGACCCCGAGCATCAGTAAAATCTGGCGTTGTGTTGCCATCAACACCTGCTTACGTTCCGCCTCTCCCGGCAAACTTTTGGCAATGGCGACGGCCCCTACCAAAGAGGCCAATATTACGCGGGACTTATCCGCAATCGCCTTTCTGTCATGGGCAAAGGGGAGTTGTTTCAACTTACTCAGCGCTATCAACCTCGTTTCAAGCATCTTTTTCATACTCATATATGACGCTTCAAACAGGGTGCGGATTTCGGCTTTTTCACTGCCTATTTCATTGAACAGTACCGCTTCAGGCCCCGGCCTATGCTTAGCTTCCAACTCTTGGAGATTGCAGTAGTTGGCGACTAATTCGGTTAGGTGTTGTAACGAAAGTGGGCCTTTTACCAGTCTAGCCGCCCGGCTGTTATCAATGGTCAGTCGGACCGACTCATTGTAAAGAGCCTCTTTTGAAGCGAAATGTGCATAAAAAGCGCCGTGTGTCATCTTGGCTAGCTTCATGATCTGGCCAATCGATACCTTTTGAAACCCATTGCGGCTGAATAACTCTGTCGCCGAAGCCAAAATGCGCTCTTTGGTTTTCGATTTATGGCTTTTGGGGTAAGGCATATCTACCTCGTCAGCTAAATATTATCTTGATCATATATTGCCCATTGCTAGGGTGACCATATCAAAAACTCAGGAGTCACTATGCACTCACCTATTGTGATTACCGGTATGGGAATGGTCAGCCCGTTAGGAAACAGCGTCAATATAAGTTGGGATCGACTGATAAAGGGCCTGTCTGGCATCAGCACCATTGACCGCTTCGACACAAGCAATATCCCGATCAAAATTGCTGGGGTAGTACCGAGCATTGACCACGACCCCACCGGCGGTATTGACCTGGATGGCATAGCCGATCCCAAAGAGCAGCGTAAAATGGATTTGTTCAGCCTTTACGCATTGGCTGCAGCCCAAGAGGCACTGTCACAGGCCAACTGGTTTCCCGTTGAGCAGGTTCAAAAACGCAGAACGGCCACCATCATTGGCTCTGGCATTGGCGGCTTCCCTACCATTACTCAAGCCCAAAAAACCCTTGTTGAGCGCGGCTATCGCAAACTGTCACCCTTCACAGTGCCTGCCTTTCTAGCCAATTTGGCTGCGGGCAATCTGTCCATTCGTTATGGTTTTCAAGGCCCGCTGGGATGCCCGGTAACGGCTTGCGCGGCAGGCCTGCAGGCAATTGGCGACGGTATGCGCATTATTCGCAGTGGAGAAGCCGACGTTGCCCTCGTCGGCGGCGCCGAGGCATGTATTGACCCGCTTTCACTCGCCAGCTTCAACGCCTTAAAGGCCGTTTCCACGGAGGCAGACGCCCCTGAGCGTGCTTCGAGGCCCTTTGATAAAGCCCGCAACGGTTTTGTGATGGGAGAAGGCGCTGGCGTTATGGTGATCGAAACGCTTGACCATGCGGTCGCAAGGGGAGCAACGCCGCTAGCGGTAATTAGTGGCTATGGCACCAGCGCGGATGCCTATCACCTAACGGCAGGCCCAAAGGATGGGTCCGGCGCAGCAGCAGCAATTCAAGCGGCGCTTAGCATGGCGAACCTTACCACTGATGCTATTGATCATATCAATGCCCACGCCACATCGACGCCCGTGGGCGACCGGGCTGAAATTGCCTCGCTGCGTAATGTGTTCGGCGAGCGCTTGCCCGCCATCCCTATTTCGGCCACGAAAGCGGCTACAGGCCACCTGTTAGGCGCAGCGGGGGGCATAGAGAGTATTTTTTCTGTATTGGCACTCAATAACCAGCACCTTCCGCCCACCATCAATCTTGAGCACTGCGATGATGATATGCAGGATTTAACCTTCGTCACGGCGACTTCTCAGACGCACGCCACTAAGCATGTACTGTGCAACGGATTCGGATTTGGTGGCGTCAATGCAGCGCTTATTGTTAGCGGTATTGAGCGTTAAAGTCGTAAATAAATTAACCGATCTGACGCCAGGCTATGACCGGTTTATCTGAACCCTATTGTCAGCCTTGCTAGTATAGAAACGGCAGCGCTTCCTCAAGTAGTGTTTCGGGGATTTCTTCGGCGATGTAGTGGCCGCAAGGGAGTGCGTTGCCTTCTACATCGGTGGCGACTTTTTGCCACTCGCTTAACGCATCAAAGCAGGCTTCAATGGCGCCTTCTGCGCCCCACATCACTTTTATCGGGCAGGTGAGTTTTACCCCAGCGTCGATATCTGCCTGATCGTGAACTAAATCGATGGAAGCGCTGGCGCGATAATCGCCGCAAATACCGGTGGCGGTACCGGGAAGCGACAGGCAGCGCTCATATTCGGCCAGCGCTTCTGTAGAGAAAGGCGCCATACCGGCACTACGGGCACCCATCACGCTTTTTAGGTATTGGGCAGGATCGCTCTGGATCAGCATTTCCGGCAGCGGCTGGGGGCGAATCAGGAAGAACCAGTGCCAGTAGCTGCGTGCAAAGGCCTCGTTGGTACCGCGATACATGGCAAGCGTGGGGGCGATATCCAACAACACCATGCGCTCTACTCGCTCAGCGTGGTCAACCCCTAATCGGTGGGCGACCCGCGCGCCTCGATCATGGGCCAACACTTTAAATCGCTCAAACCCCAGCGAGCTCATTAGCTCAGCCATGTCCTTCGCCATAGCGCGCTTGGCGTAATTAAGGTGCTCGGGGTCGTCGTCGGGTTTACTGCTATCGCCGTAGCCGCGCAGATCCGCTGCGATAACGGTGAAATGCTGGGCAAGCGCTTCCGCTACTTTGTGCCAAATCACATGGGTCTGCGGGTGGCCGTGGAGCAGTAATAGTGCTGGGCCGCTACCGCCCATTCTAAAAGCGATCTCGACGCCATTAACGTGGCGCGCCTGTTTTTCAAACCCATGAAACATGGTGATCTCCTGGTCTGCTGGCATTGTAAATAACACAATGTTGTCGCGTAGCGCTGTTATAAACGCCTATATCAGTAATTCGCAATACAAGTTGATGTTAAACCCTGACGTCAGTCGCTAGCGCGCTGTACTCTTTTAACCGCTCGATAAGAAAGTCTTTTAACGCTATCACGGCAGGCGTCAATGAGAGGCGATGCGGGCATACCAGGTAGAGCGGCGTTGGCTCGCTGGGAAACTCTTCCAGCATTGCCACCAGGCGACCATTTCGAAGATCTTCTTCAACGTCTAGCTGGGATTTGTAAGCAATGCCTTCGCCAGCCACTGCCCAGCGCCGCACACACTCGGCATCGTCGCTCACCCGATTGCCTTTTACGCTGATATTGTCACTCCCGAACTGCCACTGGTTATGGACACGATCACCGAGCACGAAACAGAGACAGTTGTGCTGACGTAAATCGTCGGGGCAAGCGGGCCTGCCGTGGCGCAAAATATAGTCAGGAGAGGCACACACAACGCGGCAATTATCGCTTTTAAGCGGCAGTGCGACGAGACTGGAGTCTTCCGGCACGCCGTAACGCAGAGCAATTTCTACGGGTTGACGGAATAGATCACTCACGCGGTCACTTACCCTCAGGCGTAAATGCAGCTGCGGGTGCTGGGCCATAAAAGCATCCAACCAGCCCAGCAACGCATTGCGACCCAGGTCGGAAGGCATGGCAAGGCTGAGCTCACCAGCAATCTCTTGACGCTCGCGATGGAGCTCTTTCTCGCCTTGGGTGAGTGCGTTGAGTGCCGCTTTAGCGTGCACAAGGTAGAGTGCGCCCGCGGTGGTTAGTCGCAAACTGCGGGTGGAGCGCACCAATAGCCGCGTGCCTAGCGCGTCTTCCAAACGTTTGATAGCCACACTGGCTACCGCTGGGGTAATCGCTAACTCTCGCGCAGCGGCAGAAAGGCTGCCGTACTCGGCGGCATAGATAAGCACCTTTAGATCATCGACACGCATTAAACCCCCTGGGGCCTGCTATTTTCAAAATTTATTAGAAACTGTTAGCAAGATTACCCCTCTTTTTAGCAAAACGACATCCAGGCATGATGGCGCAACCTAAACTCACGAGACTCACCATCATGAAAGCGATTGCCTTTACCCAAAGCCTGCCTATTGATCATCCTGATGCACTTCAAGAGATTGAGTTACCTATCCCAACGCCAGAATCTCACGATATTCGCGTTGCGGTTAGCGCCATTTCCGTAAACCCCATTGATGCCAAATTGCGCAACAGTGCCCTGCCGGAAACCGGCGAGCCGCGTGTACTGGGATTTGACGCGGTAGGCATCGTGGATGCTGTTGGCAGCGCCGTTACGCGTTTTCAGCCGGGCGACCGGGTCTGGTACGCGGGCAATATTGCGCGCCAGGGCTCTAACGCTGAGTTTCAACTGGTCGATGAGCGCATCGCCAGCCTGGCACCGAAAAGTCTGTCTGATGCTGAAGCCGCTGCTCTGCCTTTAACTGCCATTACAGCCTGGGAACTGCTGTTTGACCGCCTAGAGCTGGGCATGCGCGATACAAAAGGCAAAAGCCTATTGGTGATTGGCGCAGCGGGGGGAGTGGGCTCAATACTGGTTCAACTCGCGAAGCAACTCACCGATATTACCGTCATTGGTACGGCATCTCGGCCCGAAAGCCAGGCCTGGGTGAAGTCGCTAGGCGCCGACGCGATGATTAACCACCACCAGCCAATTGATCAAGAACTTAAAGCGGCGGGCTTTGACGGGGTGGATATGGTGATCAGCCTTAACCAGACGGGCCACCACTTTGATGCCATTATTGAAGCTCTCAAGCCCCAGGGGAAACTGGCTCTTATTGATGACCCGGAGCTGATCGATGTACGTAAGCTCAAAATGAAAAGCCTGTCGCTGCATTGGGAGCTGATGTTTACCCGCCCGTTATTCACCACTGACGATCTCGCCAAGCAGCATGATCTGCTCACAGAGGTGGCGACCATGGTCGATAACGGACGACTAAAAACCACCTTGGGTGAGGTGTTAGGCCCGATTAACGCCGAGAACTTAACGCGTGCGCACGCCCTTATTGAGAGCAACCGCACGATCGGCAAACTGGTCTTGGAAGGTTTTTAAGCCTAGAAAAGCGCTAAAAATTGATAGGCTCTTTGTCCATCGCCAGGTTATGGCGATGGACGGGCTAATACCTGCTGAAACAGGATCGTTTCAAACTGCTCCATCGGCTCGACGGATTTAAGCGTTTTGGCACGCAGAATGGCACCTTCCCAACCGGTTAGAATAAAGCTGGCGAGCGCCTCGGGAGCGGTGTGGCTGGCAATATCACCCCGTACCTGAGCATCCTGCAGGCAGCGCACGAAGCGCTGTTCCCAGCGTTGAAGCACGAGGTTTAACGCATCACGGAAGGTGTCGCTCTGGCCCGAAAGCTCTTGACCAAGGTTGCCAATCAAGCAGCCCGTGGCATGATCGCACTCGTGCATATGGTCACGACCTGCCGCAAAATACCGTTTCAGGCGCTCAAGTGGCGGCGTCTCACTATCTTCCAGCAGTGCCACCAGTGTTTCGTCATAAGTCGCCGCAAAGCGCTCGATCACCGCCAGTCCGAAATCCTCTTTGCTGGAGAAGTAGTGATAAAAGGAGCCTTTGGGCACACCGCAGGTTTTTAAAACGGCATTAATACCCGTCGCGTTGTAGCCCTGCTGACTAATCAGCTGGGCACCAATATCAATTAGTTTGTCGCGGGTTACATTATTTTTCATACGATTAAAGTAGACCAGTCAGTCTATTATGAGCAAGTGAATGAAAGCCATGTAAGTAAAAGCCCAGTAAGTAAAAAGTTGTGCGAGTGAGTGCCAAGTAAATGTTGATTGCATGTTATTTGCACATTATTTGACTAATGGCTGCTTAACAATGCGTGATGCTAGCATCATACGCTTATTTTTCTGGATTTTTCGCCCTAGCCAACGGATGACGCGCGGCAATGACACCAAAACGCTGTTTATCTTCCCCTCACTCGTCTTATCAACGAGGCCGCGTTCGTTTAGGTGCCGTGGCTGCGTTATCGATACTTGTTGGCACCCTTGTGCTGGCTTGGTGGATCATATCGCAGCCACCCCGCATTGTGCGCACAACGCCGCCGGAACCTCTACCTACAATGGTAGACGTAATGTCCGTGACCGCGAGCACTCAGGCGCCAAATCTTTACGGTTTTGGTCGCGTTGAGGCGGAGCAAGAGGCAATGCTGGCAAGCCGAGTGGCAGGTCAATTAGAGCGTTTCGCTGATGGCGTTGTGCCCGGCCAAGTCGTCGAGCGGGACGCCGCCGTGGCGTTTATTGATCAAGCTGACTTAGCGTTGACGCTGGAAGATGCCCAAGCGCAATTGGCTAATGCCCAGGCGCTACTCGCTTTAGAGCAGGCAGAGCAGCAGCGCGCCCGCAGTGAATACGAATCCTTTGGTCGCCAACTCTCCGCCGAACGCCAAGCCTTGGTGTTGCGTGAACCACAGCTGCGCCAAGCACAAGCTGAACTCACCCAGGCACGCGTGGCGCGCGATCAGGCAGCACTGAATGTAGAGCGCGCAACTCTCACCGCCCCCTGGCGGGCCATGGTGCAGGAACGCTTGGTCGGCGCAGGCAGTCTGCTCAGTCAAGGCACCGAGGTATTACACCTGGTGGGCGTTGAGCAGTTTTGGGTGCGCGCCTCACTGCCCGGTGAGTGGATGGAGTGGCTGGAAGCGGGCAGCAGCGTGACATTAACCAGCCGCGGCTGGCCCGAAGGCGCCGCACGTGAAGGCACGCTGTTGTCGATGTTGCCCAGCCTGGAAGAGAATGGCCTGCAAGCCCAGCTACTTATCGCGGTGAACGATCCGCTGGCGCTAGAGACCGACGGCCCTGCCCTGCGCCTGGGCGATGTATTACGCGCCTCCTTTCATCCCGATATTCAAGAGCCGCTCATATCGCTGCCCTCTGCTGCGCTTCGTCCCGGTGACGTAACGTGGCGGGTAGACGAAGAGAATCGCCTGCGCCGTACTCCCGTCACACTGGCCTATCGCGGGGAAGATAACGCTTTGATTCGTAGTGGTCTGGAAGCCGGCCAGCAGGTTGTCACCGCGGGCTTGGCTCAGCCTAGAGAAGGCCAGCTAGTGCGCATTCGCCGGCCCAACGACACCCCGGCCCAAGCTGGAGATGAACCGGGAGACGAATCATGAAAGTGCCACGTGGCCCACTGGCATGGATGGTCGACCACGGAGTAGCACCCAACTTACTGATGGTGCTGTTTATTGTTGGCGGCTTAATGGCCTCGCTGGCGATTAAGAAGGAAGTGTTCCCCGAATTCAACACCGAAGTCGTTCAGGTCACGATTAGCTATCCTGGCGCCACGCCGGAAGATGTTGAACAGAGCCTGCTGCTACCGGTGGAAGCCGCGATCGCCGATGTCGAAGGCATTGACGAGCTGACCGCCACAGCCAACGAAGGCAGCGCCATCGTCAGCGCCACGCTGATTGACGGCATTGATGTGATGCGCGCCTATCAGGATATCCAGCAGGCAGTTAACGCTATCACTACGCTGCCCAGCGCCGCCGACCCACCGCGTTTCACCCTGGCGGGACGCTCGCGCAGCGTGCTCAGCCTGCAGGTTTATGGCCAGGTCGGCCTAGAGGCCCTCCACGACGCGGCTGAAGATGTACGCGGCGAGCTGCAAGCCACCTCGGGCATCTCCCGCGCTGAGCTTTCCGGCAACCGTGAGCGGGAGATTCAAGTCCACCTGGATGAAGAGGCCATCGAGCGCTTTGGTCTCGACCATCAGGCGTTGGCTAGCCGCATAGCCGAAGAGGCGCTTGACCTTGCCAGTGGCCAGCTAACGACGGCCGAAGGCGAGTGGCTCATTCGCTATCAAGGGAGGCGCAATAGCGCTGAAGCCTTTGCTGAACTGCCGATACTCACCAGCACTCAGGGCGCTCCGATTACACTCGGTGAGATCGCCAGGGTCAGCAACGGCTTTGCCGAGACCGATCGTGAGGAGTTCTATAACGGCCAACCCGGTCTCTCCGTCGATGTGTACCAAATCGGTGATCAAACCCCGACCAGTATTTCAAAAGCCGTCAACGGTGAACTTGAACGCTTGCGCGCAGGGATGCCGAAAGGCGTCAGCCTGGCTATCTCCCGCGACAGTTCGGAAATTTACGAAGACCGCCTTAGTCTGCTGCTAAAAAACGCCTGGATGGGACTGGCGTTGGTTTTAGTGCTGATGGCGCTGTTTTTAGAGGCGCGATTGGCGTTCTGGGTCACGCTGGGTATTCCCACGGCGTTTCTGGGTGCCATGCTGTTTCTGCCCTGGATCGGCGTCTCGCTGAACATGATGTCGATGTTCGCCTTTATTATCGCCCTGGGCATCGTGGTGGATGACGCCATCATTGTCGGCGAGAACATCTACAGCTACCGCGAAGAGGGCTATTCACTGCGCGATGCGGCGGTGAAAGGCGCCAGCGAGATCGCCACACCGCTCACGTTTGCCATTCTGTCTAATATTGTCGCCTTCTTGCCGCTGCTGTTTTTACCCGGCTTTTTAGGGCTGATTTTTGCCACCGTGCCGGTGGTGGTGGTGACCGTTTTTGTGATCTCCTGGCTGGAAGCCCTCGTCATACTGCCCGCCCACTTGGCGCATAGCCGAAAACCGCGCCAAACCCCGGCGTGGCAGCGTCCGCTTGAATCACTTCGCCAGCGCCTCCAGGGTGGCTTGCACCATTTCACCTATCGTCAGTTCGAGCCGTTCCTGCAACGCGCGCTGAACCAGCGCCTGCTGAGCATTTCGCTGGGCATCGCCATTCTGCTGATCGCCCTCTCCTGGGCAATGAGCGGGCGTTTGGGCTTTTCCCTGATGCCACGGGTCGAATCGGATCAGGTGCAGGCAACGGTAACGCTGCCCATTGGCAGCAATATCAGTGTTAGTCGTGAGCTGAGCCAACAGTTGCTCGACGCCGCCGATGCCCTCAGCGAGCGCGAAGAGACACTTAGCTTCAGTAGCACACGCAGCCGCTTAGATGGCGAAAGTTTGGAAGTGCGTTTGGATATTGCCAGCGAGAGCCTGGAAGCGTGGCCTCCGTCGCGCATCGCCCGGGAGTGGCGCGACCTAACCGGTGACTTGCTCGGTGCTCAGTCAGTGCGCTTTGAGGCAGACGTCGGCGGCCCCGGCAGCGGCGCAGCGCTCAGCCTGCGCCTTTCCCATCCGGATACGCAGGTATTGGAAGCCGCCGCCGAACGTTTGGCGGAAACATTGGGCGGTTATGGGCTCACCGATATCGACAGCGGCCTGGGCGACGGTAAGCCACAGTTAGAGATGCGTCTTTCTGCCGAAGGCCGCGCGCTGGGGCTCACAGGTAGCAATTTAGCTGAAGCGCTGCGCGGGCCTCTTCAAGGCGCTACGGCACTTGAACAGTACGTTGGGCGCAGCGAAATCAGCGTTGAGGTTCGACTGCCCAACGACAATCGCGACAGCCTGAATGAGCTCTACCGCATGCCGGTGCGCACCCCTGATGGCCTCAGCGTGCCACTTTCGCGGGTAGCCGACATTACCATCAGTCAGGCCTCGAGCAGCCTTGAGCGCATCAACGGGCGACGGATTATTACCGTCACCGCCGACTCGGAAAGCGATCTGGCCATTAACCAGGTACTGGCAACGTTGCAGGAGGAGGTGTTCCCCAACCTTGAAGCCACTTGGCCAGGGCTTGAGGTGAGCATGGGCGGTCGTCAGCAGGACACCGCCGACAACTTGGCCACGCTCAAGACCTCCATGTGGTTGATGATTGCTGCCCTTTACGCCCTGCTCGCCATTCCGTTCCGCAGTTATTTGCAGCCACTGCTGGTGTTGGCCGCCATTCCCTTCGGCATTGTCGGTGCGGTGGCCGGCCATATGATTATGGGATTCGGGCTTTCGATTATCAGTTTGCTGGGCATGCTCGCGCTCTCTGGCGTAGTGATTAACGATGCGCTGGTGCTGATTGACTACGCTAACCGTAAACGCCGCGAAGGCATGGATGCCCGGGGTGCCATCGTGGCAGCCGCTACCCGCCGCTTACGGCCAATTATGATGACCACGCTGACGACCTTCTTGGGCTTGGCACCCATGATCTTGGAAACCTCGCGGCAGGCGCGCTTTATGATTCCTATGGCGATCTCGCTAGGGTTTGGCATGCTGTTCGCTACGGCTATCCTGTTAATTCTGGTGCCTTGCCTCTACCTGGGCATGGAGAATGTTCGCGAACGGCTTAGTGCCCCGCGTCAGCCATCACCCAGCAACAAATTGAGCGACAACAAATCGAGTCAAGAAGAGGGAGCTCATTAATGGCAGTGCTCACTGCGATACGCCAATGGCGGCCCTCCCGGCTGGGCCTGAAGCTGTTTGTGATTATTCTTAGCGTCAATGTGGCGATCTCAGCCAGTATGTTTCTGGCCGTCTCCTACAGTATTGACCGTGGCTTTCTCGACTATCTCAACCAAGCTCAGGAGCGCCGCGCCACGCTGTTGGCAGATGGTCTTGTCACACGCTGGGAAACTCAACAGAGCTGGGAGTGGCTGGAGCAGTCACCGGAACGTTGGCCGTTTATTGTTCGTTTTGAATTGGGCCAAGAGCATCGCGACCGACCCTCACCGCTCGGCGAAGCACGGGATTTCAGTCTGCGCGGAGCGGATGGGCGCTTTGTGGTGCCACCCCATAGCGGGCGCGAAAACTCAGGCAACTGGCATTGGCTAACGCTGCGCAGCGGTGAAAACACTATCGGGTCGCTGGGATTCCGGCCGCCGCGGGAAATGATGGAGCGCATGGAGAGCCGCTTTCTGGAGCGCCAGCAGCGTAATCTGGTGCTTATCGTCATATCACTCTGCGTTGCCTCATTGCTATTGGCAGGCGGGCTATCCTGGTGGCTAGGACGTCGTACCCGAGCACTGGCAGGCGCTACCCTGCGCCTTACCGAAGGCGACTACCACACCCGGCTACCGGAACGCGGCCGCGACGAGCTCTCGCGCTTAGCGCGGGATTTCAATGTGCTTGCCGCCACGCTGGAAGCTAGCCGAGATGCCCGCGCCCGCTGGGTATCAGATACGGCCCATGAGCTGCGCACGCCGCTGGCGGTACTGCGAGGAGAGATCGAAGCCATGCAGGATGGCATTCGGCCCCTGAATCAGGAGAACCTAGGCTCACTCGCCCAAGAAGTGGGTCAGCTAGAGCGCTTAGTGGCAGATTTACGCCTGCTTTCCCAAAGCGACGCGGGCGCGCTGGATATACAGCTAGCACCGATGGACCTTAGCGACTGCCTGGCTAGCCGCCTGGCTGACGCCGATCGCTGGTTAGTTGACAGCGGTTTGACGCTGACCGAACAGATCGAGCCTGGCATCATGATTCGTGGCGATGCCCAGCGCTTGCGCCAGCTCTGGAACAACCTGCTGGATAATAGCTGCGCCTACACCCAGCCGCCGGGAGAGCTCCGCGTCACGCTCACGAAGCAACAAGGAATGGCAGTGGTCACCTGGGAAGATAGTACGCCGGGAGTACCGGAGGGAGAGCTGGCACGCTTAACCGAGCGTTTGTATCGAGTGGAAGGGTCGCGTAACCGCGCTAGCGGCGGCAGTGGCTTGGGCCTCTCCATTGCAAGCGCTTTGGTCAATGCCCACGGCGCAACGCTGACGCCCTCCACCTCAACACTAGGTGGACTGCGCTGGACACTGCGCTTTCCCCTGTTGTCCCCAGTCTGATATTTTTCAAAACAATTGTTTAAGAACGAATGTTTATAAAACAGTTTTAAGCCATGCTTTTCCGTTCATTGCTAAGCGAGTCTACCTCTATGTCTCATGCTGCCTCTTTGCTCGTTGTCGAAGATGAACCAAAGATTGCCCGCTTAATGGCGGACTACTTAACCACCCATGGCTTTGAGGTGACGACCCTGGGCCACGGTGATGAAGTGATGCCGTGGATGAAGCAGCACTCCCCTGCCCTGGTCCTGCTCGATATCATGCTGCCAGGAAAAGATGGCCTCACTTTGAGCCGGGAAATTCGCCAGCAGTGGCCCGCCATTGCCATCATCATGGTGACCGCCAAGGTAGAAGAGGTCGACCGCTTGCTGGGGCTAGAGCTAGGCGCCGATGATTATATCTGCAAGCCTTTTAGCCCTCGTGAAGTCGTCGCTCGGGTCAAAGCCGTACTGCGCCGCAGCCAAGCGGCAGCCGAGGCACCCAGTGAAGTGCAAAACGCCCCCGTGGTTTTAAACGAAGATGGCTGGCAAGCGCTCGCCCACGGGCAGGACCTGGGCCTGACCGCGGTGGAGTTTCAGTTATTGCGCGTAATGATGCAGGCACCGGGACGCATCTTCAGCCGCGAACAGCTGATGGATCACATGTACCGAGATAACCGCATCGTTTCAGAGCGCACCGTGGACAGCCACATCAAAAAACTGCGCAAGAAAATCCACGAAGCGCTCCCCGAACTGGAAATCATCCGCTCGGTATATGGTGTCGGCTATAAGTATCAGCCGGAGGGTTAGAGGTCGACCTGCCGATTGAGAAAAGCGATGCCTGCATCAATGGCGCCACCGCGCAGTAAAAAGCTAGCGAAGTGGCCGCGCCAGCGCTGCAGGTAGAGTTCACTTTCGATGTTGTTGTCCTGCAGGGCTTGATAGAAGTCCGTGGCGTGATCCACCGGCACCAATTGATCCCATTTTCCGTGGAATAGGAAGAACGGCGGCGCCTGAGGGGTAATCTGCCAGGCAGGCGAAGCTAACTGATACGTCTCGGTCTCTTCTGCGCGGGTGCCGCCGATAAAATCAACCACCAGCGGCCCATCCTCGAATTTGAGCAAATCACTGGGCAGGCCACCGGCCAGCACCGCAGCCAGACGGCTCTGCTCACCACCGTATGGCTCAGCCAACGGTCCTTCTACGCCTGCCAGTGCCAGCAAACTCACCAGATGGGCACCTGATGAAAAGCCAACGCCCACAATGCGATCGGTATCCACTTGCCACTCATCGGCATTGGCGTGAATCCAGGCCATGGCCTGCTGCAAGTCATGCAACTGGCTAGGGAATTGATACTCCGGCGCAAAGCGGTGCTCGATATTCACCGCCACATAGCCCTGCCCCGCCAACTGCTCGGCGATGCTTTGCATATCTGCCGGGGTGCGGTTGCGCCAGCCGCCGCCATGCACTATTAACGCTGCGGGTCGCCGCGTATTGGCCGGCGTGGTGGGTAGATAAACGTCAGCGTTCAATGCCTGAGGCCACGCCTCGGGCGTGTAAGTGGCAGGCGCCAGACGCGTAAAGGGTTGGGGTTCAATTAGAGCATTGCCTTCAATCGCAGGTTCACCCTGGCTAACGTGCTGCGAAGCGCTACACCCGCTCAGTAGTAAGGCAAGTGCCCCCAGACCAGTCACTCGGCGTAGGTGAGTCAACGCGCAACGCTGTTGCCACACGCGAAATAGCTCGGTTCGCGACATTATGCTTCTCCTTGAAAACTAGGTGACCCCTCACCTACCGACTACGACCTGCAACAAGCCAATAAGATCATGATTGTTGCACACTATCTGCAAACGGTTTGCACGCCACCTGGTGATACTGGCATCGTCAACTCATCAGGAGAGAACTAATGAAAATTTCAAATGCTAAGAAACTATCAATTCGCCAACTGTTCGCCCCGGCCCTGCTGGCTATAGCTATTGCACCGCTAGCGCTTACCGCTCAAGCGGATAGCCACGGTGACCATGAAGGTCAAGGCTTTGATCGCGAGCGTATGGAAGAGCGCATGGAGGAGCGTCGCCAAGAGGTATATCAGCGCGCTGAAATCTCTGAAGAGAAGCAGGCTGAGCTCAACGAGGCTCACGCTGAGCATCGTGAAGCCATGCACGCGCTGCGTGAAGAGCACCACGAGCGGGTCGCCGAGATCCTTTCTGATGAAGAGCAGGAAGCACTGCGCAATGCCATGCACGAAGCCCATGAAGAGTATCGGGGTAAGCACGGCACACGCGAGCACCACGGTGACAATGAAAACAGCGTCGATAGTGAATAAGCGTTAATTAATTTTAAACGTTAGTGTGAAAGCCCGGCTTGCCGGGCTTTTTTGCGTCCGTCTTTGCGTTTTTCTCACCGCTCACACTACGCTTATTGATCACACAAAAAGAGAGGTTAACTTGAAGGGGAAGGCTTAATCGCGTATTTTATTTGAACGTTCATTCAAAATAAAACCTTGTCTTAACCATCACCTTCAAAACAGGAGTCCGCCTGCATGGCGAAAGACAACCCTATTCTTCCCT
Source organism: Vreelandella sp. ssv (assembly GCF_059448525.1). Lineage (NCBI taxonomy): Bacteria > Pseudomonadati > Pseudomonadota > Gammaproteobacteria > Oceanospirillales > Halomonadaceae > Vreelandella > Vreelandella sp. ssv. The sequence goes on from NZ_CM182545.1 coordinate 3,204,599, forward strand.
CCCGCGACCGCCTCAATCCCGTGGTTTTCCACGGCAGTGTGGCGGGCATACTTATCTTTCTAGTGCTGACCATGCTATTTACCGAGCAAGCTGGCGATTTTTTCGACGCCGGGCTTGCCTGGGTGAGCAAAACCTTTGGCTGGTACTACATGCTCGCCATTGTGGCTTACTTGGTTTTCGTTATTGCCATTGGGATGTCGCGCTTTGGCAGCATTCGCCTGGGGCCTGATCACTCTCGGCCTGAGTTTTCGCTACTCTCATGGTCGGCCATGCTGTTTGCTGCGGGTATCGGTATCGACCTGCTGTTCTTTAGCGTTGCCGAGCCGGTGGCTCACTACTTGGCACCGCCGGATTTAACCCCGGAAAGCCAGGCAGCGATGCGTAACGCCGTCGTTCAAACCTATCTGCACTGGGGGCTCTCTGGCTGGGGGCTGTACGTGTTGATGGGTATGGCGCTGGCGTACTTCAGCTATCGTCACCGTTTGCCACTGGCGATTCGCAGCGCGCTCTATCCGATTCTGGGCAAACGTATCCACGGTCCGATTGGTAACGCGGTCGATATAACCGCGGTTATCTCCACCGTATTCGGCATTGCTACCAGTCTCGGCATTGGGGTAATGCAGCTTAACTACGGCCTCACCTATATGTTCGGTGTACCGGAAAACCTCACCGTGCAGGTGATGTTGATTGTTCTGGTGGTCATTTTAGCAACGATTTCGGTGGTGACCGGGGTTGAGAAAGGCATTCGCCGCTTATCAGAGTTCAACATGCTGCTGGCATTGGCGCTGATGCTGTTTGTACTCTTTTCAGGCGACACTTTGGTGTTACTGGATAAAGTGGTCAATAACGCCGGTGATTATCTATCGGGCTTTGTAGGCGCCAGCTTTGACACTTATGCCTTTGCCGATGAGGGCGCACAAGAGTGGAAGATGTGGTGGACGATCTTCTTCTGGGGCTGGTGGATAGCCTGGACGCCTTTCGTCGGTCTATTCCTGGCCCGTATCTCACGTGGACGTACTATTCGTGAATTCGTCGCCGGCGCACTGTTTATTCCGCTGGCCTTTATGATGGTATGGATGTCGGTATTCGGTAACAGCGGTATTGAATTGGTCGCTAATCAAGGCGTTGTGGAGCTAGGCGAACAGGCGCTAAACACCCCGCAAACCACGCTTTATACACTGCTTGAATACTACCCTTACGTCGGCCTCACCGCGGCAGTCGTCACCGTACTGGGTATTGTGTTCTTTATTACCTCAGCGGATTCCGGTGCGCTGGTACTGGCCAACTTCACGTCTATTTTGAGCGATGTGAACCATGATGCACCGGTTAAACTACGCATTTTCTGGTCAGCGATGATCGGCTTGATCACCATTGCGCTGCTGATGGCCGGTGGCTTAAATGCACTGCAGAGTGCCGTGGTCATTACCGCACTGCCGTTCTCACTGGTCATTTTTGCGGTCATGGTGGGCATGTATAAAGCCCTGAAAATGGAAGGCAGTAAGGCCGATGCACGCCGCATGATTGCCGGTAGCGCTCCTGGCGGCGACTGGAAAGAGCGTTTGGATCGCGCCCTGGATACCTCTAACCGCGCTGGTGCGGCCGCAACCATCGAGCATGCGATTCGCCCTGCGATGACGCAGTTCGCCCAGGAGCTTGAAAGCCGTGGCCAAACCGCCAACGTGACCGAAGAGCACGTTGAGGGTGAAACGCTAGCCAACCTGACGCTACAAGTCGATTTTGGCGAAGCCACCAGCTTTGTTTACCAAGTTTGTCCGCATCGCATGCGCACTCCCAGCTTTATCCCGGCTGACGACGACTTCTATGTACGCTTGGATGTGTACTTGGCTGAAGGTGGGCAGGACAAGGATCTCAACGGCTATACCCGTGGTCAGGTGATTGGTGATTTGGTCTGCGAATACGAGCGCCATCTTCACTTCCTCACCCTGGCGGGTCAGCAGATGGGCCATGTGCAGGCGATGCCCGGCACGATTGGCGAGCCGCCTGAAGACGCGCAGATGTAACGGCCTCCACGTTACCCCCCCTAATCCCGGCCCCTGTGCCGGGATTTTTGTGCGTGAACGACTGCGCGACTAACGCCTTGTTGTGAGAACTCCAGGGTAGGAGTAGCGTAATAGACTGATTTCCCTGATGCTTAGGAGGCTGGCCACATGTCCCGCGCACATCGACCTTCGGGATACGCTTTCCCGATTCCTGGCAGTGCGTTACTCAACGCCTGGCGTGAAGGTTATTCGCTGGGTAAATTTAAGCGTGACGTGATGGCAGGGTTGACGATTGGCGTTGTCGCCGTGCCGCTTTCCATGGCGCTGGCGATTGCCACTGGGGTACCGCCCCAACATGGGCTCTATACAGCCATTGTGGCAGGGGCGATTATCGCGCTAACCGGCGGTTCACGATTTAACATCTCCGGCCCCACCGCTGCGTTTGTGGTTATTCTCTTCCCGATTGTTGCCAATCATGGCTTGGGTGGGCTGCTGATTGCCACCTTTATGGCAGGCGCTATTTTGGTCGCGCTGGGGATTTCGCGACTAGGCAGCCTCATTCAGTATGTCCCTTACCCGGTGATTCTTGGCTTTACGGCGGGCATCGGCGTGGTGATTGCACTGTTACAGCTGCCGGACTTTTTGGGCTTGACGGGGGTCGAGCTGGGCGACAGCACCATAGCCAACCTGGTCCTGATTGGCCAAGCGCTACCCACGCTTTCGCTAGCGGAGATCAGCGTCGGGCTTGTTACCTTAGCAACGCTGTTAATTTGGCCGCGCTTAAATACCCCCGTACCTGCCCCGTTGGTCGGTTTAGCGGTGGGCACGCTGGCGGCCTCGCTGCTGCTAATGGGTGGCGTTGAGGTCGATACCATCGCCTCGCGGTTTAGCTGGGAGTTCCAGGGTGAAAGCGGCAGCGGCATTCCTCCCTTTGCGCCGAGCTTTGTGGCCCCTTGGCATCTCCCTGATGCAGATGGCACACCGCTTGAGCTCGACTTTGCGTTGATTCAAGCACTGCTGGGCCCAGCGCTGGCGATTGCTTTACTCGCTGCGATTGAATCGTTGCTGTGCGCCGTCGTCGCCGACGGCCTGACCCGCACCCGCCATGACCCCAACGCCGAACTGATTGGCCAAGGCCTCGGCAATCTGGTGGTGCCCTTCTTTGGTGGCATTACCGCCACGGCCGCACTGGCACGCACCGCAACCAATATCAAAAGTGGCGCTTTTTCACCGATCGCTGCGCTGGTGCACTCATTAGTGGTGCTGCTGGCCGTCGTCGCACTGGCAGGCGTGCTAGGGTATGTACCGATGGCGGCTTTGGCCGCACTGCTGTTTATTATTGCCTGGAACATGAGTGAAGCGCGGCATTTTGTGCACACGCTGAAGAGCGCCCCCGCCAGCGATGTTTGGGTACTGGTGATCTGCTTCGCACTGACGGTGATCTTCGACATGGTGATCGCCGTGGCCGTTGGCATTGGCTTGGCCGCAGCGCTGTTTATACGCCGGATGGCGCAGCTAACCACGACCCAGCGCCTTGCCTCACCCACCACTGGCGAACACTTCCCGCCAGAAGTAGCGCTCTACAAAATTAGCGGCCCACTGTTTTTTGGCGCCGCAGAAAAAGCCATCGCCACGTTGCGGATCATTGATCACAGCGTGAGAATCGTCATTTTGGATATGCGTGATGTGCCCAGCCTGGATACCACTGCGATGGTGGCGCTGGATACACTGCGCCGTGAACTAGGTGGGCAAGGCGTGGGGGTAATGTTTGTGGGATTACCGCCACGCATGGCATTGAAAATCAAACGCGCGGGCATTAAGCGCGAAGCTGGCAAATTAGCGGTCGTCAACAACCTTACCCACGCCGAGCGTATGTCGCGCCGCTGGTTAGGAACGACTGATTAAAAAATGTTAGCTAGGCAATTCGGGGCTACAAAAAAGCCTCCCGGCAAACAGCGCTGGGAGGCTATTGAGCTACACAACGTCAGGCGTTAAAAGAAGCCCAGCGGGTTGATATCGTAGCTGACCAGCAGGTTTTTGGTTTGCTGGTAGTGCTCAAGCGCCACCTTGTGAGTTTCACGGCCAACGCCGGATTTTTTGTAGCCACCGAAGGCCGCATGGGCGGGATATTGATGGTAGCAGTTGGTCCACACGCGACCGGCTTGAATACCTCGGCCCATGCGGAAGGCGACATTGATATCGCGGCTCCAAACGCCTGCGCCCAAGCCAAACTCGGTGTCGTTGGCAATCGCCAGGGCTTCTTCTTCATCCTTGAAGGTAGTGACTGCCACCACCGGGCCAAAGATCTCTTCCTGGAAGACGCGCATCTGGTTGTTACCTTTCAGCAGCGTGGGCTGAATGTAGTAACCGCTGTTGATGCTGTCATCCATGGTCTCTTTATTGCCGCCGGTAAGGAATTCAGCACCTTCATCCCGCGCGATATCCATGTAGGACATGATCTTGTCGAACTGCTCCTGGGAAGCTTGGGCACCTACCTGTACATCGGTATCCAGCGGGTTACCGCGCTTGATGGTTTTGGTGCGCTCGATCACCTTGGCCATGAACTCGTCGTACATGCTCTCTTGAATCAGCGCGCGCGAGGGGCAGGTACACACTTCGCCCTGGTTAAAGAACGCCAGCACCAAGCCTTCTACCGCTTTATCAATAAACGTCGGTTCGGCGTTCATGATATCAGCGAAGTAGATGTTGGGGGATTTGCCGCCTAACTCTACGGTAGAAGGAATGATATTTTCCGCCGCGCATTTCAGAATATGCGAACCGACAGGCGTAGAACCGGTAAAGGCGATTTTGGCGATACGCTTGCTGCTGGCCAGTGCCTGACCCGCTTCTGCACCAAAGCCGTTGACGATATTGAGCACTCCAGGTGGCAACAGATCGCCAATCACTTCCATCACTTTCAGAATCGATGCGGGGGTTTGTTCCGCAGGCTTCAAGACCACGCAGTTGCCCGCTGCCAGCGCAGGTGCCAGTTTCCAGGCAGCCATCAGAATCGGGAAGTTCCAGGGGATAATCTGTCCCACCACACCCAGCGGTTCATGGAAGTGATAAGAGACCGTGTTGGCGTCAATATCCGCCGCGGTGCCTTCCTGGGAGCGCAGGCAGCCTGCAAAATAGCGGAAGTGATCGACGGCCAATGGAATATCGGCATTGATGGTTTCGCGTACTGCTTTACCGTTATCCCAAGTTTCCGCGACGGCAAGCATTTCCAGATTTTGCTCAATGCGGTCGGCAATTTTCAGCAGAATATTGCTGCGCTCTTGGACTGAGGTTTTCCCCCAGGCAGGTGCCGCTTTGTGGGCCGCGTCCAACGCTTTATCGATATCTTCAGCCGTCGAGCGGGGGATTTCGCAAAATACATGCCCATTGACTGGGCTAATGTTGTCGAAGTATTGGCCTTTGACCGGGGCGACAAATTCGCCACCGATGTAGTTGCCATAGCGTTTTTCAAATGACACCAGTGAACCGGCGTCACCAGGGTTGGCGTAGATCATTGTCATGCTCCTGAGTATTATGATTATTAAAGATGCTTTGACAGTGTTGTTCACTAAAGCAAAAGGCGATATAGCCCAATGGCAGGATTTACCCTCATCCCTTGGTAGGAGACGCCATGTATTCCCTGTTAGTGGCCGATGACCACCCGCTGTTCCGCGACGCACTACAAACCGTGATTAGCGGGGGCTTGGCGGGCAGCCAGCTATTGGAAGCGGAGAGCCTCACTAATGCGATAACGCTGATTGAAGCACACACAGAGTTAGATCTACTGCTGCTGGATTTGAGCCTGCCGGATGCGGAGGGGTTAGAGGGGCTGACAACACTGCGGGAGACATTTCCCTGGTTGCCGGTGGCAATTGTATCTGCGCATCAAGAGCGCCAACTGGTACTCGATGCCATTACCCTTGGCGCGGTGGGTTATATTCCCAAATCCACACCCCGGGAAACGCTGCTGGCGGCGTTAACGCAGATTCTTGAAGGCCAGCTTTATTTGCCGCCCGATGTCATGCGTCGCCCTGCACCGCGCGCTTCCTCGGAGCCGCCGGTGACCAGCACTTCATCAACCAGCGAGCGATTGGCGCGTTTGACCGATAAGCAGCTAGAGGTGCTGGCTTGTATGACAACAGGTATGTCGAACAAGCATATTGCCCGGGAGATGTTAATTGCCGAAACCACCGTTAAGACCCATGTTTCGGCGATTTTGCGCAAACTGAATGCCACTAGCCGAGTTCACGCGATTGTTATCGCAGGTGAAGAGGATCTGAGTTTTTACCGGGCTAACCGCACTCGTTAGGCTTTATTGAGCAGTGTGGCTAGCAGCATGCGCAGCCGCAGTGGCTTTAGCGGTTTGAGCAAGCAGTGCATACCCGCTTCACGGGTTACCCGCTTAATCTCCGCCTCGTGATTGGCAGTAATCACCACCGCTGCGAGGCCTGGATAACGGCGCTGCAGTCGCGCGGCCAGGTCAATACCGGTTTCACGGTGGTCGCCCAAGTGGTAATCCACCAGCAGCACCCCTGGGCGCTCACCGTCGCTGGCGGCCTCCAATGCACTCACCGTGGCAGCGGCGCGCACTCTGCACCCCCAACTGCCCAGCAGCGCCTGCATGCCTTCTATAATTGCCAGGTCATCATCAATCACCCAAATGACACAACCGCTTAATGGGTCCTCTGCAACCGGAGTGAAACGAGTGCTCGCCACTTCGGGGGGAATGACCGTTGCATAAGGTACGGTGATCGAAAATAGCGCACCCGCGCCAGGGCGAGAGGTGAGCGAGATCGGCTGTCCCAGCATGGCGCTGATCCGGTCAACGATGGCTAGCCCCAACCCCAATCCGCGGCTATGGGCGCTGCTTGACTGGTTGGCGCGGCGAAACTCCAGAAAGATCGCTTCCCGCTGCTGCTCGGGGATACCAGGGCCAGTATCGCCCACTATAATTTCCAGACCATTCTGCCGTCGCCGACAGCCCAGCAGTACTCGACCTTGCTCGGTATAACGCACCGCATTGCTTAAAAAGTTGCGGACCACTCGCGCCAGCAGCGCCAGATCCGATTCGACCACCGCACTGGAGGGCACGTAGTGCAGTGCCAGACCTCGCACCCCCGCCACTTGGCGGTACTCTTCGGCTAGCACATCTAATAGCGTACTCACCGCGAACGGCGCTTTATCGGCGTGGAGTACGCCAGCATCCAAGCGCGAGATATCCACTAACGTTCCTATCAAGCCTTCGACATCCTTCAGCGAGCGGCCAATATGGCCGACCAGGGCTTGTGAGGTGTCAGGAAGCGAGTGGGTTTCTAAAGCACTGGCAAATAGCCGAGCGGCGTTGAGTGGCTGGAGTAGGTCGTGGCTGACCGCCGCCAGAAATTTCGTTTTGGATAGGTTGGCCGCTTCGGCTTCGGCTTTCGCGGCCAGTAAGCGCGTATTGACTTGGCTTAGTTCGTCTAAGGTACGGTGCAGCGCGTCGGTGCGTTCACGCACCTGTTCGGCAAGTAACACTGAGCGCTCAAACGCTGCATAGGGAGCGGGATCAATGTCACCCCCAGTTTCCACCCGCTCCATGAGCGCTTGGCATACTTTACGCAGGCGACGGTTCTCTTCCCGTAGCGCCTCGATATCCGCCCCGTCAGAGTTTGTGGTTAGCTGGAAGAGACCCAAACGCCACCCCCGTAAACGTCTGATTCACATGCATGCCGTGATGCTGCTCGCCGTACGTATTGAAACCCACCACGCCTGCTTGACGCAGCAGCTGCGACGCCTGGTCCAGCTGTTGTAACGCCTCGAGTTCCATGCGGCGCAGAAAACAGTCGCAGCCAATAATCATACTCGGCGCCTCCAGCCTTCCGCTCACGCCAGCAAGCATTACTTTGAGATCATCGAGTAGCGGTGTTGGCTGCATAGCCGTCAACACAATGCCGTTTTCCACCGCGCAGTAGAAGCTCAAGCTACTGTCACTATTAACACGCTGAATAGAGCGCACATAGTGCTGCCCCCCGATGCGAACGGCCAGTGGATAACGGGCAAAAATGCCAGTGTTGAGCTGCGCAGGCGCAACGCCTACAAGCTCGGCATACACCTGGGCGGCGGGCAAACCATTGAGTTCAATCACCCGCCGCTGCTCGCGGTTCGCCTCGGTCACCACCAGTTTGTGGGCCAATGGCATTAAGTGGTGAGTTGAAAACACTTCAAAAGGCAGCCGGGTGTTGATCATCACCACCACCGCCGCACGGGTATGAAAGCGTCCAGCGGTATACACATGGGTATGGCTAAGGTGATTGTCGTCGCCCGCCGAGCCGCCAAAACTGGGGATGCGGCCTAAGGCGGCATCCAAGGTGGCGAGCACCTGCTCTTCACGGCTGGATAAGCCATCCAATAAGGTCAGCGCAAAGCTGTGCTCATTAATCGGCGCGATGGCACGTTGGCGGCAACGCTCCAATAGCGCATCGACCAGCGGCTGAGCGTTGGCCAGCCCGAAATGATCCAGATCATCAATCAGCGCCGATTCAATGGCAAACAGACGACGATCAAACCCAATCGCCACAATAGAGCCGCGGTCGTAGCCTTCTGGGGTTATTTCCCCAGCCGTCGTACAGCCACTTAGCGGCGTGGTGGGAAAGCTGCTTTCCAGCGCGTCCGCTAGCGCGGCTAAATCATACTCCGCGCTGCAGAAGAACAGTACGAAGCCCAAATGCTCGTGACATAAGGCCTGAGCTAGCTCAGCTGCTGCGTCGGAAGCGTCTGGATGCTGACTAGCCGCAGTGATAATGCCCTTTTCAACGGTATAAGTGGTCACGACACCACCTCTCCAGTGCGGTATGGGTATGCGCGGCTGAGAGCCTAAGCATGCTGAAAGCCTCATCCAGTTGGCTAGCGCTGGTAAGCTCTGCCTTGGCTAATGTCTCAAGCCGTTTCGCCAGCTCAGCAAGCTGGTCGGTCCCCATGCTAAGTGATTCTCCGCGCAGCTGATGCGCAAGCCGCACGACCTGATTTTCCTGCTCTGAGGTCAAAGGGGTTGCTGTTAGGCAGGCTGCCAATTGCGCAAAGTAATCGCTGACTTGCTGATGGTAAAGCATGATCAGTTGGATCAGGCTCGTCTCACCTAGCGTCGTTTTAAGCATGGCAAGGGTATCGCCATTCAGCAGTGGCTGCCTGCCGGTTAGCGTTTGTGTCACCGCTAATGTGGGTAAATCAGCGGTATCTGAGGTATTAAATAGCTGCAATGCGAGTACGTCACTTAACGCCGAAGTCGACAGCGGCTTGGTAATGTAATCATCCATACCTGCCGCTAGGCAGCGTTGGCGATCATCCTCGGCGCCTCCCGCGGTCATGGCAACAATAGGCACACTGGCCAACCAGCCGCCCTGTTCACGCAAACGCTGAGTAACCAGCAGCCCATCCATATCGGGCAACTGAATATCCATAAAGATCAGATGCACCTGCATCGACTGAGCCATCGCCAAGGCGCCATGGCCATTTTCGGCCCATACGACATTGCAGCCCAAGCGCGACAACAAGCCAATCGCAACTTTGCGGTTAACGGCGTTGTCCTCTACCAATAGTAACGTTGTGCCCGAAAAGTCGCGCTTGGGGACCGAGGGCAGTGACGCTGAAACCGGGTCAGTGACGACTAAAGGCAGTTCGCACCAGAAAGTACTTCCCTGGCCAATTTGGCTCTTAACGCCCAGGCGCCCCTGCATGGCTTCGCTTAGCCTTTTGCAAATCGCAAGCCCTAACCCCGTTCCGCCGAAGCGGCGTGCCACTGATTCATCGGCCTGCTGAAAAGGCTCAAATAGACGCTCCTGCTGCTGAACGCTCAGGCCACAGCCAGTATCGATCACCTCAAATAACAGTTGCTCCACCGTAGAGGATACTTTTACGCTAACCTCTCCGCGGTCCGTAAATTTGATTGCATTCGCGATGAGGTTAAGCAATATCTGCCGCAGACGGCCTGCATCGACCAACACCCATTCTGGCACTAGCGGGTCAACGTCAACCGTTAAGGCCAATCCTTTGACTTTTGCCCTGGGCGCAAACAGTACTATCACGCTGTCGATGAGCGGCTTGAGTGCCGTAGGCGATGTTTCCAGCGTTAAGTGACCGGCTTCAATTTTAGAGAAATCAAGAATCTCATTAATCATTGCCAGCAGTTGATTGGCGCTATCGTGAATCGTGTGGGCGTAATCCTCTACCTGAGCGGGACTCGACGATTCACGTAATAACTCACTCATGCCGATCACGCCGTTTAGCGGCGTGCGGATCTCGTGGCTCACCATGGCGAGAAAGTCTGACTTTGCTTGATTCGCGGCCTGAGCTTGTTTAGCGGTAACGTCCAGCTGTCGACCTAGTTGCTCCTGCTCCCGCCTTATTGCTGCACTTTCACGCATTTCACGCACCAGGAAAGCAATCACCAGAAAAGCGGCCAAGCTCATACCAATAATCAGCGACATAAGCAGTTTGTATAGCAGGCTGAGTTGCGCGCGCTCTTCGGTCGCCGACTCTGCCAAATAGCCGTTAATCGCAATCACCAGGCGTTCAGTTAGTCGCGTTAGCCCCTGTAGCTCATTTTCAAGGGCTGTCACCGGCAGTTGATTAAGCTCTCCAGTGGGATCACGCTCAACGTAGGGATCAAGCATTGAATCCAACACATCAAGCTGCTGCTGGATTTGACCCAATAATTCTCGGGCAGTATCGATCTCTTGCAACAGCGTACTGACCTCCCCCTCATTGAGCAGCGTGATCCGGCTGTAAAGCAGTTCAAATCGAAGGTTAAGTTCATCGTGTGCCGCGGGCGTTAGCGGTTCTCGCGTCACCGCCAGTAGATGGTTCAAGAGCTGTACCGCATCACGATCCAGCTTATAAACAACCCACGCGGTATCTTCACGCAGGCTTTGAGTAAGATTTTCCTGCCGCCAGGCGGCTAGGGTAGCGACGACCAACGCCGCGGCAAAAAGCGATACCGCAACGATGGTAACGAGCTTAAAACGGCGGGGATAACGCAGCAGGCTGGAGGCCTGTGCAGTTGAAGCGCTAGCGAACATCAATATGCATAACCTGCCACACCGCTCTAAAGCGAATTTTTTCGCTTAACAGCGCTTCATCTTGATCAAAAGGATAGAGCACCCATAAAGGACCATACTCACGAATCGGAATCGCTTTCTCGTCTTTTTCCAGGGCCAAAATAACCTCATACTCTTCAAAGTCACTAACCGGTATCTCAGCTTCGTAACCGTTCAGTGCGGTGACATGTACCGCCTCGCTTTCAGCGTTCAAACTTGCCAGCAGTTCACGCATCAAAGGCCCACGGTAGTGGTTAATGCCTTCAGTCCAAGGCGTGCTGGTTTCAAACTCGTGCTGCGGTAAAGCCGTTAACATTGCGCGGTCAAACTGCGCTTCATTGCCAACATTCGTAAGGCCAATGTTACCGCCCACAGTCAAAATCACAGGCCCGCTTGGTACGTCTAAATCGACGGCTGTTTTAGCAAGCCCCGTTAGGGGAATGCTGAACATCAGCACGACCCACCCCATTAACAACGCTTTCACAGTCAGCACCTCACGATAGGATACTCGCTGGCTCAAACGCCCAGGAATAAAAGAAGACAGCATAAAGGTTACGCTATCTACTTAAACAGGTCAGGCTCAATACTGTTTTTTTCGTAATCGAAGCGTTATTAACTGTTTGCAATCGGGTTACGGCTTTATTTTCTCGAAGGGCTCAAAACGCACTAACTCTTCATAGGCATGCCAGCTGGCGTGGCCTAACACTGGCAAAATTAGCGCCAAACCAATATAGAACGTCATCACACCCACTAAAACACTCAGTGTTAAAATTACCGCCCACAGCAGCATCACGCGGAAATTACGCGCCACACAGCGTACGCTGGCTTCAATGCCCTCCATAAAGGTTAAGTCTTGATCCATCAGTGTGGGAATCGCTACAACGCTGATAGCAAACGCACCGAATGCTAAAATGCCGCCTGCCACTGTTCCAACGGCAAGCATGCCCAAGCCTTCTGAGGTAGTGAGTAGAGAAGTGTAAAGGGTGGCGGGACTAGGAACTTCGAATCCAAAAAACAGGGCAAACAGCAGGGTTGCCAAACGAATCCAGGCCAGGAAGAAGATCATCATCATAACCCCCATCATCGCCAATTGACCGGCGTGGGGCCTCCAGCTTCCGAATGCATCTCCCAGGTTCGGTACTTGCCCTCGTTCTAAGGCTCGGCTGATGCCATACGAACCGACCGCGACCAAGGGCCCGATAAACATAAAGCCGGCAATCATGGGCAGGAGCCAATACCAGTACCCCAACGTAAATGCACCAAAGGTGATGGCGATACTTAAGCCAACCCAAAACATGCCATATGAAAGACTGACCACCGTTGCTCGGCGAAAATCTTCTACACCCGCGGCCAACCAAGCTCTAGGCCGATCCAATCCGACCTTATTAATAGTAATTTTAACGCTGGGCTGATCTGAATGGTGGTTTGTTTTTGTTGTAGCCGCATTCATGGCATCACTCCTGTTGTTCCTGATATAGATCCTGGATTCAGGATTTACCTCTAATCCATCAACACTCGTTACCCGCTAATATAGTAATGCCAATTTAATGGCTTAACGTTATTTGTTAATACTCACTTAATGTAGCTGACCTGAAGCCCCGAGGCTTTGACTGAAAGGTTATGCGTACAAAAAATCCACGAGAAGGACTCAAAACGCCAATTTAATTGCTGCGTTAGTAAAAACCTATGTGGCCAAACTTATGCGCCCGTCATAAAAAAACTCCGAGCAATTTGCCCGGAGTTTTCGTCGCTAATGTGACTCTACTATAAGCTACCTTACAATCATCACCGACATTTTGGCATGGTGCACAACGTGCTCTGCATTGGGCCCGAGCACATAGTCGACAAACTTACGCTTATTGTGTGAGGCCATGACGATGAGATCCACGTCCAGTTTCTTACCCGCTTTGATAATGGCCTCCCAAGGTGAACCATCCACAATGACGCTTTGCGCATGAATGTCGTCGGGTACATTCGTCTTGATGAACTCGTGAAGCGCATCACCGACCGCTGCATGCGCTTTTTTGGCGAAGTCCTTGGGGAAGTAGGAGCCCACCATCGGCATTCGATAGTCCGGCAGTACCGTGACAACATGCAGCGAGGCACCGAAAGTTCGACATAGCGTCAGGGCGGTGGGCAGCGCCTTCGACCAGGAAGACTCCTCGTTAAGGTCCACCGGCAACATGATCTTGCTGTACATGGCACTCTCCTTCATGCGGTGGCAGTGGCTGACGTGTTATCACGACGTCGACGCTGCATCAAAACAATCAACCCGAAGAGCAAGAAGGCCGGAATCCACATTAGCTCTTTCGTCCAGCGGTCGACGGGGGCCAACACCTCGATGATTTCTTGATCGAAGTCGAAACCCAGCTCTGCCGCTTGACTGCCGTAGGTCACCATATCAACGGTTGCCGTGCCATCCTCAATAAAGAGCTCCATGCCCAGATTATCGAGTCGCTCCTGGCCTGTTTCTCCCTCAGGTACCGGCAGGGTCATATAAGTGGTCATGGGATCGCCATAATCATCCAGACCGGCAATCTGCAAGCGCAGAGTGGAGTCTTCGTCCACATTGCCTAACGCTTCGACGAATTGTGCGGGCGGAATCGACTCGTAGGGATCATGAATCATATCCATCCAGAAACCGGGACGGAACAGCGTGAACGCAATCAGCAGCAGCACGATGGACTCATACCAGCGGTTGCGGGTAATCATAAAGCCCTGGGTCGCGGCGGCGAAGATCAACATGGCGATGGTCGACACCACAAAGATCAGTACCCCCTGGAGGAAGGTCACATCGATGAGGAGCAGATCAGTATTGAAGATGAACAGGAACGGTAGCGCCGCGGTACGAAGGCTGTAATAGAACGCCTGGAAGCCGGTTCGAATGGGGTCACCACCTGATACTGCTGCCGCCGCAAAGGAGGCCAGCCCCACCGGCGGGGTAACATCGGCCATGATTCCGAAGTAGAACACGAACAGGTGGACCGCAATTAATGGCACCAGCAAGCCATTTTCAGCACCCAAGTTGACGATGACCGGTGCCAGTAGTGCCGATACGACGATATAGTTTGCTGTCGTAGGCAGTCCCATGCCGAGAATCAAACTAAGCACTGCGGTAAGCAGCAATATGAGCATCAAGTTGCCCATGGCCAGTGTTTCCACCACCTCGGCCAGCACCAAGCCCACCCCCGTCTGGGATACGGCACCGACGATGATACCGGCGGTGGCCGTGGCAATACCGATGCCGATCATATTGCGAGCACCAGTGACTAGCCCATCCCAAAGATCCATCGCGCCTTCACGCAGATCCGCCTTCATATCGCTGCGTCCGCGAAATATTGACGTGATGGGGCGCTGGGTAAGAATAATGAAAATCATGAAAACAGTGGCCCAGAAAGCCGAAAGTCCTGGCGACAAACGTTCGACCATCAGACACCAAACCAGCACGATGACGGGCAGGATATACTGCAAGCCCACCAACACCGTGGGTTTGGTTTGCGGCAGCGAATAGATCGGTTCATTAGGATCATCGAGTTCAAGCTCGGGGTAACCTGACGCCAGCTTGAGCAGTGCAACATAAATGACCGTTAGCCCCACGCCTACTACCCAAGGTGTTGCCTCGCCCAACACCGGTTTGAGCCAGCCAAGACCGTAATAGACCGCCAACGCGGTCACCATCATGAGTAGCAACCCACCCAAGAAACCGATCACTTTATTGACCAGTGGCTTAGGAGGATTGCTGCTCTTAAGCCCCTTCATATTGGCCTTTAGGGCCTCAAGGTGAACAATGTAGACCAGCGCGATATACGAAATCAGCGCGGGCAGGAAGGCATGCTTAATCACCTCGACATAAGAGATACCCACATACTCGACCATCAAAAAAGCGGCAGCCCCCATTACAGGAGGCATAATCTGTCCATTGACCGATGACGCCACTTCGACAGCACCCGCCTTTTCCGCGGAAAACCCAACGCGTTTCATCATCGGCACCGTAAAGGTACCGGTGGTTACCACATTGGCAATCGAGGAGCCGGAAATCAGACCGGTCATGGCCGACGCGACCACGGCGGCTTTTGCTGGTCCACCGCGATAGTGACCCAGTAACGAAAACGCCACTTTGATAAAGTAATTACCAGCACCCGCTTTATCGAGCAGGGCACCGAACAACACAAACAAAAACACAAAACTGGTTGATACCCCGAGAGCTATGCCGAAGACCCCCTGAGTAGTCAACCACTGGTGATTAATCAAGCCGAAGAGGCTTACTCCACCATGGGAAAGAATACCCGGCATCCAAGGGCCAGCCAGGCTATAGAGAAGAAAAATGGAGGCCACAATCATTAACGGGGGGCCAAGCGCTCGCCGCGTCGCCTCAAGTAACAGCAGTATCCCAGCTATACCAATAATAACGTCCTGCAGTATCGGTGCACCGGGACGCTGGGATAATTGCTCGTAAAACATAAACATGTAAGCGCCACAAAAGGCCGCTGCCGATGCAAGTACCCAATCCTGAATCGGAATACGATCACGAGGCGAGCGCTTGAGTGCCGGATAGGCCATATACGCTAGAAAAAGCGCAAAGGCTAAGTGAATAGAGCGGGATTCAGTGGCACTAAATACGCCAAACCCCAGAATGAAGGGCACTGGCGATGCTATCCATAATTGAAAAAGAGACCACACAGCCGCAATGCTTACCAAGAGCTTCCCGGGCATGCCGGCTGGTTTGCGGGCTCCCGTATCGCTGGAGGCGACCATATCCTCCAAGTCTACTCCGGCTCCCGAAGGCCTGTTCTTATCGTCTGTCATCTGCCTGCCCCGCTCCGAGTCGATTGACGCATCATTGCCATATCGAAATGCCCTATTAACATTCTAAACCAAAATGCGCGGCACCCTGAGGTAACCGCGCATTTCTTACTAAGGCAGTAACACCTTAGGCTTCTGGATTACTCGATCCAGCCTTGTTCACGGTAGTAACGCGCCGCACCTTCATGCAACGGTGCGGAAAGCCCTTGAGTCACCATCTCTTCCGGCACAAGATTCTCGAAGGCAGGATGCAAACGCTTGAAACGATCGAAGTTGTCAAAAACCGCCTTAACGGTCTGGTAGATAACTTCTTCGTCAGCTTCAGCGGTGGTGACAAAGGTCGCCGCCACACCGAAGGTTTCGACATCTTCGTCATTTCCGCGATACAAACCACCCGGGATTACCGAGGAAGAGTAGTAAGGGTATTCATCGACAATACCTTGAATGTCTTCGTCGTTCAGCGGTATCAGACGAGCATCAACGGTGGTGGTCGCTTCTTGAATGGAGCCATTAGGGTGACCCACCACATAAACCATGGCATCGACGTTATTATCGGCCAGTGCCGCCGCTTGCTCGGCAGCATCAAGCTGAGATGCCAGAGAGAATGTATCTTCAGTCCAGCCCTTGGCGTCCATCACCACTTCCATGGTGTTGCGCTGGCCGGAGCCCGGATTACCAATGTTGACGCGCTTGCCTTCCAAATCATCGAGAGTCTCGATACCTGAATCAGCACGCGCTAGCAGGGTCAAGGGCTCGCCATGAACGCGGAATACAGCCCGCAGTTCTTCATAGGGTTCGCCTTCAAAATTTCCCGTGCCGTTGTAAGCTTGATACTGGACATCGGATTGCGCGACACCCATATCCAGTTCGCCAGACTTAATACCATTGATATTGGCGACAGAACCACCAGTGGAAGGTGCATTACACTTAATATTTGCCTCTTCCAAACGGTTCACTAAACGACAGATCGACTGGCCTACGACGTAATAAACGCCGGTTTGGCCACCAGTGCCGATGGTAATGAACTGTTCGTCTTCTTGCGCCATGGCCGGACTGGCAAAGGCAGCGGCAGCGAGTAGCGCACCGGAGAAGGCCGCAGTAGAAAATGCGTGGCGTTTCATGAACACACCTCTTTATATTGATGTTATGAGCGTACTTGATGCTTGAGCATAATCCGTTTTGGTCTCACCTGATAAACCGTTCCCTCAGGTGGGGTTGCTCCAAAACGTTTCCAAGACATTCCATTCCTCAGATAATCTGCTTCTTAGACAATCTGTTACAAGCAGCTAATTTGGCGCCTGCTAACACTACTTTAGCGAAAAACAGAGTTTATAGCGAAAAAAAGCGCGCTTGGCGAACGACCGTCGTAATCTACCGACATTTAAAACGCATTCGCGCTTCATTAGATAGTAGTTTAGCGGTCGGTAACGTTTAGTTAGCGTTAATGCCTATACCGATTTGGCATGGGGAATAATGATATTCGCTGTTTGCTCGACGCGCGCAAACTCTTCTGAGCGAAGACAGTTTCACAAAAAGCCAAAGTAATGAGCCCCCTTCCACTGAGCACATCAAACGTTATAGCCCAACATGGTAGGCAGCCACAGCGCAATAGCGGGGAAAAGAGCAACCAGGGCCAGGGCACAGCCCATAGCCACCACAAACAGCAGCGCCCAACCAAGGGTTTGCTCCAAGCGAATTTTGGCTACTTCGGTGGTCACCATCAAGTTGACCGCCACGGGCGGGGTGAACTGGCCAATGGCAATGTTCATTGCCAAAAGAATGCCAAACCACACCGGGTTCCATTCAAAGTGCTGCATTACGGGGATCAAGATCGGCATCATGATCAGATAAATCGAGATCGCATCCAGCAACATTCCTGCCACCAGCACCGCCAGCATCACCAGAATTAGCAGCAGCACGCCGTTATCGGTCAGGCTAATGATCCACTCCGCCAAGTGGCGGAAAGTGCCCAACATGGTGCCCGCCCAGGCAAAAATACCCGCCAGAGCGATAATCAGCATCACCACGCCGGAGATAATCGCGGCCTCGCCCAATAGCTCCCATAAATCTCGTAATGACAGCTCGCGAGTTAAAAAAAGCCCAACAATTGCGCCATACGCGACAGCCACGACGGCGGCTTCAGTCGGGGTAAACAAGCCCGAGCGCAAGCCACCCAAAATTAGCACGGGGGCAAACAGCGCCGGTATCGCCTGTTTAAAAGTGTTGCGCACACTGAGTTGTTCAGCGCCCTCTACCGGTGTGCCGCCCTCCCAGCCGTATCGCTTGGAGACGATCATGGCAGGCACCAATAACGCCAATCCCGCCAAAATACCGGGAAACAGGCCTGCGGCGAACAGGGCACGCAAATCGACGCCCGGCACCACGATCGAATAAAGAATCAGCGCCACTGAAGGCGGAATAAGAATCGCCGTCGAGGCAGAGGCGGCAATCAGCGTGGCGGAAAACGGTTTCGGGTAGCCCGCCTTGGTCATGCTGGGCAGCATCACCATCGCCACCGCCGCGGCATCAGCAGGGCCTGAGCCGCTCATGCCGCCCATAATCATACATACCAACACCGCGACCAGTGCTAAGCCCCCATGACGTGGGCCGATCAGCGCCTGGGCAAAACGCACCAGGCGCAGCGCCACGCCGGAACGCTCAAAGATAAGGCCGGTTAAAATAAACAGCGGAATCGCAATCAACGGGTACTTGGCAATACTGTTATAGGTATTGGTGCCCAAGGTTGCGAGCATATCCGGTGACAAACCCAGCACGATGCCAACGGACCCGGAAAGCGCTAATGAAAATGCCACCGGTACACCCGCAACCAGCAAACCTGCGAAGGCCAGAATCATCCATACATCAGGGCTCATCAGTGAGCCTCCCCGTCAAACGGTCATCGGTTTGCTGGAACAAGCGCCATAACATGGCCGCAGAGAGCACGGGCAACCAGACTAAATACCACCACTGAGGTAACCCCAACCCCGGTGAAAGCGACTCCCATTGATACTCCTGCCAAGCCATTTTACCGCCGTACCAAGTGATCAAGCCCAGCACAATGGCACTGCATAGCGCTTGGAAAATAATCAGCGCACGGCGGTACTTGGACGGCAATGCGCGCTCCAAAAAACCGATGCGAATATGCCGATTACGCCGAAGCGCCACCGAGGCACCCGCAAAAGTCAGCACTACCAACAAAAATACAGAAAACTCTTCAGTAAACGAAAAAGAGCCGCCGGTCAGATAGCGGGTAATAACATTACCCAGACTGATCAATGAGATAATGATTAACGCCAGCGCGCCCAGCCAGCGTTCGGGGCGTGCATCAGGAAAGCCTTTCATGGCAACCTCTCAGCAAAAAAACTCCCAGCCCTTTAAGGCCGGGAGTTAGAACATCAAAGGTAATTAACGCGCGTCGATGGCGGTTTGTGCAGCCTCTACGACCTCTTCACCAATCCGCGGTGCCCATTTTTCGTAAACTGACTGGGTGGCTTCTACAAACGCCTGATACTGCTCGTCTGAAAGCTCGGTGACCGTCACGCCGCGCTCTTGGATCGCGGCTAAACGCGCGCTCTCTTCTTCACGGGTCATGGCGATTTCCCACTCACCGGCTTCCTTGGCAGTTTCACGCAGCATGGTTTGCTGCTCTTCATCCAGTGACTGCCATACCTGCTGATTGACGGCAAAAATCAGCGGATCATTCATGTAGTTCCAAAGCGTTAAATGCGCCTGACCGACTTGATCGATACGTGCCACGTCAAACACAGAAAGCGGGTTTTCCTGGCCGTCTACCGCACCTGTCGTCAACGCTGGCTGAGCATCGGTCCAGCTCATTTGGGTGGGGTCGGCACCCAGTGCTGAGAAGGTATCTTGGAATAGCGGCGAACCGACAACGCGGATTTTCAGACCGTCCAAATCGTCAGGCTGGCTAATGGCTCCCCGAGAGTTAGAGACCTGACGGAAACCATTCTCACCCCACGCTAAGGGCATAACGCCACGGGATTCAATCGCCTCAAACACTAACTCACCGGCTTCCCCACCGGTAACCGCATCGACGGCGGCTTCATCGGGAATGAAAAACGGCAAAGAGAACAAATTAAGTTCCGGCACCTGGGGCGACCAGTTAATCGTCGAGCCCACCGCGGCATCGATTAGCCCCGAGCGCATGGCAGAAAACTCACGGGTTTGGTCCCCGGAGACCAACTGTGAATTGGGGTAAACGCGCAGCGTGAGTTCACCTCCGCTACGTTCCTCCACTAGTTCTGCCCACTTCTCAGCCGCCTGCCCCCACGGGAAAGCATCAGACAAAACAGTAGAAACCGAAAGTTCGCGAGCTTGAGTAGAAAGAGAAGCGGAAAGCAGTGCCGCACCGGCCAAGCCAGCGGTGAAACGAGCCATTGAGCGTGTCAGCGTCATGGTAGATCCTTTTTTATCGATTTTTATGGTGACTTTATTAGGAGGTCTATCACTGTATCGCCTAAATAACAGTGCTGCATTGAGTGCATGTTGGCGATAAGCACTCCATTGTAGGTATTCTTGAGGGGAAGGAAAGCCATTCTATCGGCTATTAACGACCGACTTTCGGCGTGTATCACAATGGTTTGGCGCTACCATCACCACCGCCGTCATAGAAACGTCACGTATCCGTGTGGGCCAATCGGTTAAACTAAAACAGTTACCAATCAAGGAGTTTCCCATGCAGATGCTGGCGCTTTATAGCATCAAGGGCGGCGTGGGTAAGACCGCCTCCGCCGTCAATCTCGCCGCCGAAGCGGCACGCGATGGCAAGCGAGTATTGCTGTGGGATATCGACCCTCAGGCCGCCACTACCTTCTACCTGCGCAGCAAACCCAAAGTGCGCGGTGGTGTCGACAAACTGGTCAAGGGCAAGGCGGACCTTGATCGGGCGATTCGTGAGACCGACATCGAGGGTCTCGACCTGCTGCCTTCGGCACTCGGCTCCCGCGACCTGGAAGCGTCGATGGAAGCCCGCAAGCCTAGTCGGCTGCGCAAAATTCTCAAGCCAGTGATGACCAATTACGATTTGGTGATACTCGACTGCCCGCCAAGCCTGTCGGCGCTCGCCGATCAGATATTCTCCAGCGTTGATGCTCTGCTGGTGCCGGTGGTGCCGACGACTCTATCGCTGCGCACACTCGAGCAACTGGACACTCACCTGGATGCGGTCGAACAGGCCTGTCCGATATGGCCGTTCATCACCCTCGCCGACCGCCGCAAAACTCTACACCGCGAAGTGATGGAGAGTCTCAGCGAACGCTGGCCGAGGCGCCTGACGACGACCGTGCCCAACGCCAGTGCGGTCGAGCGCATGGGGATCGAACGCGCGCCGGTTGGGCAGTTCGCCCGCAGCAGTCCGGGCGGTCGCGCCTACGCCGCACTGTGGCGTGAGATAGAGCAGCGTATGCGATGACCTGGATTTCTCACTCGTGGGCATGTCGATGACGACCAAACTAACAACTCATCCTCCCCCAAAAACAGCAAATTTGTCAGTTAACAGCGGCAGGATTTAGCACTCCCCCGTTATTTTGCAGACAGCCAAGCTGGTACAATGAGGCTCGTTCCCATCTAGCAACGAACATCAACGAATGGACATTAACGTGCCCCCACGCGATCTGCTGCTCGGCTTATTTGTTATCGTCATTTGGGCGCTGAATGTCATTGTGATCAAAGTCGGAGTGGCGGAACTGCCGCCACTATTGATGACGACGCTGCGCTTTATGCTAGTGGCTGCGCTGCTGGTGCCTTTTTACCCAGTCGCACGTGTGCAACTGCCTTTTTTGCTACTGCTATCCTTCACTTTCGGCACTCTGCATTTCGCCTTGCTGTTCATTGGACTAGAGCATGCCGAAGCTGGTACCGGGGCGCTGTTAGTACAAATGGGCACGCCTTTTGCGACGCTGCTAGCCGTGATATTCCTCAAAGAGAAGCTGGAACCCAAGCGTATCGCGGGGTTGCTGCTCTCGTTTGCGGGCGTCATCGTACTGGCCGGAGGGCCGACGCTGCCCTCGCCTCTACCGCTGAGTATTTTATTGATGAGTGCTCTCGGCTGGGCAGTATCGCAGCTATTGATTAAACGCGGCCCACCCATTGCCCCCTTAGCGCTTGCAGGTTGGGTGGCGCTGTTTGCGGTGCCGCAAGTGGCACTGGGCTCGTGGCTGTTTGAAAGTGGTCAATGGCAGGCGATACAGCAGGCGAGCTGGTTGGGTTGGGGGGCAATGATTTACACCGCGGTGATGTCGTCGATTGTTGCTTACGGGATTTGGTACGCGCTTTTGCGTCGTCACCCGGTCAATCGCGTGGTACCCATGACGCTGCTCGTACCGGTATTGGCGGTCAGCCTAGGCGCGCTGCTAATGGACGATAGCCTAGGCTTTCATAAATTGATGGGCGGCAGTTTAGTGGTCGCGGGTATCGCTCTGATTGTGCTGAAATTCCGCCGCAACCCTCGCCCCGCTTAGTTCGCAGGTTGGCAAAAGCCCGCGTCTTCAGGAATGGAAACACAGTCGCCTACTTTGATGCCGCGCTCGGCAAAGTAACCGCCATTCACTTCTAGCGCTGAATGATACGCCGCACCCGCTGGATAAGAAGGGCACTCACTCGGCGAAGTGGATTCACAAGGCTGCATAGTGTTGATCGCCACGATACGGCCATTCGCATCGATAAAAGCAATGTCGAGGGGAATCAACGTGCGATACATCCAAAAGGCATTGTTGGCTGACTGCTCACTCTCAAAGCGGAACAGCATTCCCTGTGCTTCAGGCAGGCTCTCACGCCCCATTAAGCCGCGCTGGCGCTGAGACCCCGTTTCCGCCACCTCAACGTCTAAACGGTGCGGACCACCTTCACTATGAATAGCCAGCGCCAGCGTCTGCATCTCTTCTGTTGCCTGCCCCCAGGCAAACGAGCTGAGTAACGACATTGGCAGCAACGCCGCCAGCGGTAACAGTAACGATGCTTTAAGCAGCGTGCGACGCGTGGGGTCCATGCTTACTTCCTTTTGTCATGCGCATCTGCGCGAACTCGGTGGCCTGGCAGCAGGTGTATTCCTGCCGCCAGCAGTGAAACATTCACCACTGCCCCGCTGGTTAACTGATTGCGACGTGCAGCATGGGTGGCGATGTCGAAACGTAACATATCACCGTGGCTAACGCTTAAGGAAACTGACGTAATGCCGCCCAACACCACTACCTCACTGACCGTGGCTGCCAGCGGGTTTTCCCGCTCGCCTTGCGAAGGCCGGTCACGACGGTGAAGCACAATATCGGAGGGCGGCAAATACCAAGCCACGGCCTCTCCCAGGCGCAGGTTGGCGAGCCCCTCGGCGACTTCCAGGTAAGTTTCCCCCCACTTCAGGCGGCGCTGCCCCGCTACCTCTACCACAGTGCCTTCAAACAGATTATGCCGGTCCAGCAAACGGGCTACTAGTGGCGAGGCAGGGCGGCTGAACAGCGCCTCGGGTGAATCCTGCTGAAGGCTTAAGCCGTTATGCAGCACGCAGATTTGATCAGCAAGCGCGGTGGCTTCTTCCAGGTCATGCGTCACCAGCACGATAGGGATCTCGATTTGCTGGCGGAGCAGCGCCAGCTCGCGCTGCAAACGCCGCCGGGTGACTTGATCCACCGCTGAAAACGGCTCATCGAGCAATAGCACTTTCGGGTCGCGGGCCAAGGCGCGGGCAAGCGCGACTCGCTGACGCTGCCCACCGGAAAGCGCATTCGGGTAGCGCTCGCCCAGCCCGTTTAAACGCACCTTGGCCAACCACTGTTCAGCCTGTTCCAGGCGCTGGGGCTGGGGTAGATAGCGCAGCGGCAGTTGAATATTTTCTAACGCGGTCAAGTGGGGAAACAGCGCATAGTCCTGAAAAACCATTCCGACCTGCCTGCGCTGGGGCGGAAGTGAATGCTTACGCCCAGCATCAAACCAAACGTCACCAGCACACTCCACTCGCCCGCCCTGAGGACGATAAAGCCCGGCAATGGTGCGCAGCAACGTGGTTTTTCCACTGCCGGAAGGCCCTACCAGCGCCAGCAGTTCGCCGGGTTGGCAAACAAACTCGGCATCCAGTGGAATCGGCCCCGTTTGGTGAACCGCCACGCCTAGCCCTTCGATCGGCCCGGTAATGCACGAATCAGCCACGTGCCCACCGTCTACGCCCAGCCAGTCCATAGACAAGCCCCAAGGTAATAAACGACACCAATAGCAGCAACGCCGACATCTGTGCAGCGCCCTGTTCATCAAAGGCCTGGACGCGATCATAGATAGCAATGGCAAGGGTGCGGGTTTCACCATCAATGGCGCCACCCACCATCAAGATGACGCCAAATTCGCCCAGCGTATGGGCAAACGTCAGCGCTGTCGCTGACAGAATACCCGGCCACACCAGCGGCAGTTCGATCCGCAACAGCGTTTGCCAAGGGCTCAGCCCGCAGCACCAGGCCGCTTCCCGCAGGTTGTGGGGCACGTGTTCAAAGGCACGCTGAATGGGTTGCACGGCAAACGGCAGATTGGCGATTAGGGAGGCCAGTAATATGCCCGTGAAAGTGAAATTCAGCCCGCTACCGGTGATGTCTGCCCAAAACGAGCCCACTGGCGCGTCGCGGCCAAAGCTCAACAGTAGATAAAAGCCCAGCACGGTAGGCGGCAATACCAGCGGTAGTGCAATCAGCGCTTCGCATAGTCCTTTGCCCCGGAAACGCGCGTAGGCCAGGGAGCGGCCTAACCAAATAGCGATGGGGGTGAGGATCAGGCAGGTGAACGCCGCAAGGCGTAACGAAACCGACAGCGCCGACCAATCCATTATGCGCCTGCCATTATTCGACGCTAAACCCGTAGGCACGCAAAATGGATTGGCCCTCTTCCTCTTGCAGCCACTGATAGAAGGCAGTGGCGACATCTCCAGCGTGGTTAGTCAACACCATGCGTTGACGAAGCGGGTCATGCCAAGCCTCGGGAATAAGTACGTACTCACTTCGCTCACGCAAAGCGGGGGCCAGTGCCAAGGAGTAAGCCACCAGACCACCGCGCGCATCGTCGGAAAGCGCAAACTGTGCCGCCTGGGAGACGTTTTCACCCAGCACTCGCAACGGCTCGGTTTGCTCCCAAAGCCCGGCGTGCTCAAGCGCCTGCTGCGCCGCCACGCCATAGGGCGCGTGCTCAGGATTCGCAAGGGCAATTCGCTCAGTGGTACCGCTCTCTTGTGCTTCAAGTGCAGCTTCTACCCCAGTAAGCGGCACATCGCCACTGGGCAAATCACCGCGGCCTGCGCGCTGCAGCCATACTAACCGGCCAATAGCGTAGATCACGCCTTCGCCCTGGGTGTGGCCCTCTTCATAAAGCGCTTGGACGTAGCGCTCGTCAGCAGAAAGATAGAGCTCGAAAGGGGCTCCTTGGGCAATTTGGCGGCGGAAGTTACCCGACGAACCAAAGTTAAGCCGCAGAATATGACCGGTTTCTTCGCGAAACTGTTCAGCGGCCTCGGTTAGGGCAAACTGGAGATCAGAAGCGGCTGCTACGATCGGCGCTCCCGCCTGAGCGGGAGAGCCGATCAACATCAAGCAAGCGAGCAGTATTCCATGCGGCCATTTAGCTTTTAGCATGCTCGTCAGTAATCTCCATGACCTTCATGGTATTGGTACCGCCGTGAGCATTCATATGGTCGCCGCGAGTCAGAATTACATGGTCACCAGCTTTAGAGATGCCGGTCTTCACCAGCAGCTCCAAGGCACGGTCATTCAGCTCGGTAGCGCTCATTTCGGAAGTATCGAACGGCAGCGAAACAACCCCGCGGTAGAGTGCCATGCGGCGCTGGGCGATGGGGTTATGCGCCAAGCCAACAATCGGCAGGCCCGAACGAATGCGCGAAGCGATTAGCGGCGTATAGCCCGATGAGGTCATGCAGGCAATCGCGGTAATGCCAGTCATGTGGTTGGCCGCGTACATAGCGGAAAGCGCGATCGTTTCGTCCGGGCGGGTAAAGCCTTCATGAATGCGGTGGCCGGATTCCTGGGCAGATTTCTCCCGCTCAGCGCCCAGACAAACACGCGACATCGCTTCTACAGTTTCCAGCGGATAGTCACCCGCCGCGGTTTCAGCCGAGAGCATGACTGCATCGCTGCCGTCCAGTACCGCGTTGGCGACATCAAAGACTTCAGCCCGGGTAGGCAGCGGCGCTGAAATCATGCTTTCCATCATCTGCGTGGCGGTAATGACGGCACGGTTGAGCGAGCGGGCGCGCTTGATCATGCGTTTCTGAACGCCTACCAGCTTGGCATCGCCAATTTCTACACCTAAATCGCCCCGCGCCACCATGACCGCTTCCGAAGCTTCAATAATGCCATCCAGCGTGGCGTCATCCGCGACTGCTTCTGCACGTTCAACCTTGGCCACCAGGCCAATCTCCTTACCCGCCTCGCCCAATAGGCGACGCGCTTCGAGCATATCTTCCGCATGACGGGGGAAAGAAATGGCCAGATAGTCGACGCCAATTTCGACGGCGGTTTTGAGGTCTTCCTTATCTTTATCGGTCAATGCCGGAGCAGAGAGGCCGCCGCCCTGCTTATTGATGCCTTTGTGATTGGAGAGCTTGCCGCCAACGACCACGGTGGTATGCACCTGTTGGCCGTCAACACGGGCCACGTCCAGCACCAAGCGCCCGTCGTCTAACAGCAGGCGATCTCCGGCAGTGACGTCTTGGGACAAGGTCTTGTAGTCGCAGCCCACCTGATGAATATCGCCAGCATCCCCGTCGAGTGCCATATCGAGAATAAACGGCTGACCCTCTTCCAGTACCACGGCGCCATCTCTAAACCGCGCAATACGAATTTTGGGGCCTTGCAGATCGCCTAAGGCCGCTACGCTACGGCCCAGTTTAGCGGCAATCTCGCGCACCTCGGTTAAACGGCGACGGTGATCATCGGCGGTGCCGTGAGAGAAATTAAGACGCACCACATCGACACCAGCTTTGAGCATGGCTTCCAATACGCCTTCCCGGTCGCTGGCAGGCCCAAGGGTGGCGACAATTTTGGTGCGACGAATCGAGGAGAAGTGCAGTGCGTTCATAATGCTCCAACCATGCAAATTAACGTGTAGTGACTCGTTAGAGTGACCTTATTTCATCACCCTAGCTTATCAGTTTAACGCGTGAGATATGACAGCAGTGCAACACATTCGGCACGGGTTATTTCAATGTCACCGTGATCGCTAGAGGAAACTCATCGCAATTATTGCCATCGCCGCCGCGATCCACTACCAAAAATTCGCCTTCCCGCTCTAGCACCGATTGAATGGCGTGCCAGGTGCCCGCGCGATAATTCACCCCTTGGCGGCCATCGGTGACAAAGGCTCGAACGTCCTCTGGGTTGATGTGTTCACCGGGTGGCGCCACCACGACAATAAAGCGCTCCTGATGAAGCGGCATAAAGGCCTGACTGCCCTGAGGGTGGCGCTCTAGAAAGGTGAGCTCCAGCGGTAGTGTAATCGGTTGGCTCACGAAGATATTAATCAGCGTGTGGGCGTTTTCGCCCACGGTTTCCACCTTGGCCAGATCATGATGACGCTGGGTACGCCCGGCGTTGATGGGAAACGACGCTGACGTACGTGCATCCATCACGTCGCCAAAAGGAGCAAAGGCTTCAGCCGTTAGCGGCTCGGCTTTTAGTTCTAGCATTTTATAATTCCTAAAACATTTACCCTTCGCCGCGTAAAAACGCAGCGAGCGATGGTCAGATAAGGCAAAAATTGGCGAAAAAGCGGAGTTTACTGGTGTAAATGAGCATTTTGAGCCAATTTTTAACGCCGTATGACCGAGCGCAGCCAGTTTTTACAGGCGAAGAGAAGGATGGCGATTAACATCTTTATACAGCAGATACCGAAACGGCCCTGGGCCAGCGGCGTAGCAGGCCTGGGGGCAGAAGGCGCGTAGCCACATGAAGTCCCCGGCTTCTACTTCTACCCAGTTTTGATTCAGGTGATAAACCGCCTTGCCTTCGAGCACGTAAAGGCCATGCTCCATGACATGGGTTTCATCGAAAGGAATCACGCCGCCGGGCTGAAAGGTCACGATATTGACATGCATATCGTGGCGAACGTCTGCAGGGTCGACAAAGCGCGTGGTCGCCCAGCGCCCTTCGGTACCGGGCATTTCAATGGGAGCAATATCCTGTTCATTGGTGACAAACGCCTTTGGTACCTCAAGCCCTTCGACAAACTCATACGCCTTGCGGACCCAATGGAAACGCACCGGCGCGTTAGATTCGTTGCGCACCTGCCATTTGCTGCCGGGGGGAATAAACGCATAGCCGCCGGGCTGCATAGTGTGGCGCTCACTCGATAAAGTAAGCGTTAACTCACCTTCCACAATAAACAGCACCCCTTCCGCCTGGGAGTCTGGCTCGGGCTTATCACTGCCGCCTTGGGGCTGGACTTCCATAATGTACTGGGAGAACGTCTCGGCAAACCCCGATAGCGGCCGCGCCAGCACCCACAGGCGAGTGCCTTCCCAAAACGGCAGATTGCTGGTGACGATATCGCGCATCACCCCTTTGGGGATCAGCGCATAGGCTTCGGTAAATACGGCGCGATCAGCGGTAATTTGGGTTTGCGGTGGATGCCCGCCGGTGGGGGCATAGTAGTTAGCCGAGCGACTATTGGTTGTCATTATTTCTCCCTTTATCGTTAAGCGTGGCGTGTTGGTCGGCTGCCTTTACGACAGCTCTATGTATTCATTCTTGTATACAATATTACGCTAGGCTTTGTCGTCTAAAAAGACTAGAGCACGGCAGAAATAAACTGTTTCAACTCGGGCGTTTGTGGGTTGCTGAACAGGTCGCTGGGAGCGCCCTCTTCATGGATGCGCCCCTGGTGCATAAACACCACGCGGTCAGCCACATCACGAGCAAAGCTCATCTCGTGGGTGACCAGAATCAGCGTCATGCCCTCGGCTGCCAAGGCTTCCAGCACGCGCAGCACTTCTCCGACCAACTCTGGGTCAAGGGCAGACGTCACCTCATCGCAGAGCATCACTTTGGGGCGCATGGCCAGCGCCCGAGCAATGGCGACTCGCTGCTGCTGCCCACCGGAAAGCTGCGCCGGGTAGGCATCGTATTTGTCCGAGAGGCCGACTTTCTCAAGCACTTCGCGGGCAATTTTATCGACGTCAGCTTTCTCTTCACCACGCACTACCAGCGGCGCCAAACAGACGTTTTCACCCACGGTTTTATGGGGAAACAGGTTAAAGCTTTGGAATACCATGCCGACGTTTTCACTCAGCTCTTTGGGCGACATCGACGCCGCATCGAGCTGCTTATCGGCAATGGTGATCTCGCCGCTGTCGTGTTTTTCCAGCTGATTCAGGCAGCGCAGCAGGGTGCTTTTACCCGAGCCGCTGCGACCAATAATCGCCACCACTTCGCCTTCCGCAACCGACAAATTGATACCTTTAAGCACTTCCAGGTCGCCAAAGGCTTTATGAAGGTTATTAACGTAAACCAGCGTCATAGAGCTTTTTCTCCAGATAGCGCGCATAGCAGGAAAGTGGATAGCACAGCGCGAAGTAAAGAAGGGCCACAAGGGCAAAGATGGTGAAGGGTTCGAAGGTGGCGTTATTGAGCATGGTGCCCGCCTTGGTCAGCTCGACAAAACCAATGATGGAGGCCAGCGCCGTGCCTTTGATGACCTGTACCGAGAAACCCACCGTGGGCGGAATCGAAAGCCGCAGCGCCTGAGGCAGAATGACATGGCGCATGGTCTGGAAGTAGTTCATGCCCAGCACCCTCGATGCGTGCCACTGCCCTTTGGCCACCGCCTCTAAACAACCGCGCCAGATGTCACATAGGAAAGCACTGGTGAACAGCGTCAGTGCGATGGAAGCCGCCAGCCAGGCAGAGATCGGATGGCCCATGGCGGCAGCGCCAAAGAAGATCAAGAACAGCTGCATCAACAGCGGCGTGCCCTGGAACAAGTCAACATAAAGTGACGTTAAGCGCTGCAGCCAGCGATTGCTGGAGAGACGCATAAAGGTCAGTAACAGCCCCACCGTCGCACCGCCTGCAAAGGCAATCAGTGAAAGAACAATGGTCCAGCGGGTTGCCAGCAGCAGGTTGCGCAGAATGTCCCAGAAGGTGAACTCAATCATCGTTGTTCTCCTTGCTGATAGGCGAATACGCGCTTGCCCACCAGCATAAAGCTACGCCGCATGCCGAAGGCGAGGAGCAAATAGACCAGCGTGATCAGCAGGTAGACTTCAAAGCTGCGAAAGTTGCGGGACTGGATAAAGTTAGCGGCGTAGGTCAGATCAAAAACCGAAATCTGCGACACCACCGCAGAACCCAGCATCACAATGATCGACTGACTAATGAGTGCGGGGTAAACGCGCGCAAAGGCAGGCACCAACACGACATGGCGAAAGCTTTGCAACGTGGTCATGCCCAATGCCCGCCCGGCTTCCAGCTGCCCCTTGGCCGTGGCGCTAATCCCGGCGCGTAGAATCTCGGCACTGTAAGCGGCCAGGTTGAGCGTCATGGCAATGAACGCCGCGGTGATGGCATCAATTTTGATGCCGAGCCCCGGTAGCCCGAAGAAGATAAAGAATAGCTGCACGATGAAGGGTGTGTTGCGGGTTACCTCGACGTAGCCGCCTAGCCCCCAGCGCACCCATGGCTGTGCATTCACGCGTAAATATACTACCGCCACTGCCAGCGACAATCCCGTTAAGGTCGTCACCACGGTCAAAATGACCGTGGTGGTAAATCCTTTGAGAAGCTCACTGACGTAGGGCAACAGGGTGAGAAAATCGAGTGTTGGCCCCATGTCGACCCTCAGCTACCGAAGTTTTCAGGCAGGTCGGCACTAAACCAGCGCTGGGACATTTCATTCAAGGTGCCATCTTCCAGACCCTGGGCAATCAGGCGATTCACTTCTTCCATTAGCGCTGGCTCGTTTTTATTCATACCTACATAGCAGGGTGAATCTTTGAGCTGGTAAACCAATGAGGGCGCACGGTCGCTATTGCGCTCGGCGATTTCGGCAGCGACGACGTTACCGGTGGCGACGTAATCGACCTGCCCGGAAAGAAAGGCCGAAATGGTGGTGGCGTTGTCTTCAAAGCGCTGCACCGTCGTGGAGTCCGGGGCAATATTGGAAAGCTCCATATCTTCCACGGCACCGCGGGTTACCCCGATGGTTTTATCGGCCAAGCCTTCTGGCCCCTCCACGCTTTCATCCGCATCGGCACTGAACACCCCTAGGAAGAACGGCGCGTAGGCATCAGAAAAATCAATCGCCGCTTCGCGCTCAGGATTTTTACCCAGACTGGAGATCACCAGGTCCGCCTGACCGGTCTGCAAATAGGGAATACGGTTAGCGCTGGTGACGGGGATAATTTCCAGCTCTACACCCATTTCGTCAGCGAGGTATTGGGCCATATCAATATCGTAACCGCGCGGCTGCAGGTCAGTGCCTACCGAGCCAAACGGTGGAAAATCTTGCGGCACGGCTACCCGGATAGTACCGCGGGACTCGATAGCTTCTAGCGCATCTGCCTGAACGTTTGGGCTAGTGGTAATAGCACCGAGGGCAACCGCGGCACTCAGGCCAGTGGCTAGCACACTGGCCTGTAGGTGTTTGAATTTACTAGATAAAGAGGAATTGAAGCAGTGCGATAGCGATTTCATGGTGTTCTCCTAACAAGGGCAGCCTGACAAGGGCATGTTGTTCAGCGAATAGCCGCAATGGAATGAGCAAGGGATGCAGAGCGAGTGAAAGCTTTGTTGCATAAAACCTTATAAAGAAACTTTCGTTTCACCTATCCACCTAATAGCAACAGCGATACCAAAATTGGTGAACGTTTTTCAGAACAACATCTTAGCGGACGCGCGAAGGCACAACGCAGCGATTGCCGCATTGAGAAGGAGGTAAAAAAGAAGAGAGATGCAATGTGTTGGTGCAGTTTTTATCCCTCAACAGGACAGAATGCACCATGAAAGGAGGTCTAGCTTATTGAGCACTCCAATCTACGCTCATGGTTGGCGCTTCCAATTCACTAAGGTCGGCATATACACCGCTGATCGCGCTGATGCGCTCTCGACCTTCAGCAAGGCGCCGATGCAATAAGCCGTTGGCAATCAGGCAGATCAGGCTATTGGCAGCGGCGTAGCTATCGAAGGCGGAGAGGCTTTCCAGCGGTGTTTCAAAAAACCACGTTACCTGTGAGGCGAAATTTACCGCGGTGGGGTCAGCCAGTAAGGCCACCTTGGCAGGTGAGCGCTCAAGTGAATCGATCAGCGAAGCAAAGGCCGCTGGACGGCGGCGAAAACCAAACAGCACCACCACGTCCTGCTCGGTGAGATCGACAATCTCTTCCGCTAACGACTGGTTTGGGTGAGGCACCACGCGCACCTGGGTGCGCGCCTGAATCAGCTGCTGACGAAAATGTAGCGCTAAAGGGTAGCTGTTACGAAAACCGATCACGACCACATGACGCGCGCTATCCAACCGTTCGATCAGTGCCGCAAATTGATCCGCCACGATGCCGTTTAAGCAGCGCTGCAGATTATCCTGCTCCCGCTGCAAATGGCGCTGGAATGGCGCGCCGGCCTCTTCCTGCATGGCGTTAGCGTCGATCACCAAAGGCACACCCAGGTTACGTAGCTGGCGGGCGTGGTCTTTAACGGTGCGGTAGCTTTCAAACCCCAAGCGCTTGAACAAGCGGCTGACCGTCGATTTGGATACCCCGGTCAAACGCGCCAAATCAGCGGCGCTGTACACCGCGAGATCATCAAAGTGATCGAGGATAAAGCTCGCCACCCGCTGCTCCTGGGCAGTTAGCGCGTCAAACTGGGCGGTAATCCGCTGTCCGATATGCGGCGTCATAGCATCCTATTAAGCGACTTGATTAGCGCGTTGGCGCCGGGTGGTGTTCCGCCCAGTGACGGGCAATATCAACCCGCCGGGCCACCCAAACGCGGTCGTGGGTTTCGATATAATCCAAAAAGCGTTGCAGGGCGCGAAAACGTCCGGGGCGACCCAGCAAACGGCAGTGCATGCCTATTGAGAGCATTTTGGGCGCCTCCTCCCCTTCTGCGTAAAGTACATCAAAGGCATCGCGCAGGTAGGTAAAGAAGTGGTCCGCAGTGTTGAAACCTTGCGGCGCGGCAAAGCGCATATCATTGCTGTCCAACGTGTAGGGCACAATCAGATGGTTGTGGTCACCGCCTTGACTATCCGTCACCTGCGTCCAAAAAGGCAAGTCGTCGCCGTAGTAATCGCTATCGTAAAGGAAGCCGCCTTCGTCTAGCACCAAGCGCCGGGTATTAGGGCTATCGCGACCGGTGTACCAGCCTTGGGGTTTTTCGCCGTAAAGGCGCTGAAAAATCTCCATGGCCTGCTGTAGATGCTCCCGCTCAATATGCTCGGGCACTTCCTGATAATGAATCCAGCGGTAGCCGTGGCAGGCAATCTCGTGGCCCAGCTCTTTAAAGGCCATCGCCACATCGGGATTGCGCTCCAGCGCCATGGCAACGCCAAACACCGTGAGCGGTAAATCACGTTTTTCAAACTCGCGCAGAATACGCCACACCCCAGCGCGGGAGCCGTACTCGTAGATCGACTCCATGCTCAAATGGCGATCAGGATAAGTCGGGGCGCCGATGATTTCCGATAGGAACTGCTCGGAGCCTGAGTCGCCGTGCAACACGCAGTTCTCGCCGCCCTCCTCGTAGTTGAGCACAAACTGAACGGCAATTTTCGCTTTATTGGGCCAGTTAGCATGAGGCGGATTGCGGCCGTAACCGATCAAATCGCGTGGGTAATGCAGCTTGGATGAGGACGACATTGTTATCTCCTTCGGTCATATTCCTGGCCAGCACGGGTTAGCCTCTAC
Organism: Vreelandella sp. ssv; assembly: GCF_059448525.1. Lineage (NCBI taxonomy): Bacteria > Pseudomonadati > Pseudomonadota > Gammaproteobacteria > Oceanospirillales > Halomonadaceae > Vreelandella > Vreelandella sp. ssv. The sequence continues at coordinate 3,238,366 of NZ_CM182545.1, forward strand.
TGCGGTGAGCAATGCCAGTGCGGCAACTCATTATTTGTATACAAAATAGCGGCATTAATAGCGTACCGCAACGCAGCCGGTCGCTAATCCTCTGACACCAATACTCTTTCTCACTGTTAGAACTGTTAAGCCATTGAATCCTGAACGATTGGTCAAGCGCTTAGCCTATCACTTTGGTCGTGTATTCGTGGTTAGACCCTTGCGTCTCGTTAGAAACCGCCCTATTTTTGTATACAAGAAAAGTTATATTGTTTACATGCGGATTATTTAACGTGCATATACGAATTATTAACCCCAACACCACGGCCTCGATGACCGCTGCTATTCATCAGGCAGCGCAGCAACAGGCAGGTGCAGGCACCACGGTGAGTGCTTCACAGCCGGAGGCTGGCCCGGTTTCAATCGAGAGCCATTTCGACGAAGTGATCAGTGCGGTAGGGGTGGCCGAAGAAGTCCTGAAGGGCGAGCGCGAAGGCGGCATCGATGCGTATATAGTTGCCTGTTTCGGTGACCCCGGTTTGCTTGCAGCGCGGGAGTTAACCACTGCGCCGGTCATCGGTATCGCTGAAGCGGCGTTTCATATCGCCACACTGGTAAGTACCCGCTTTTCCATCGTCACGACCCTGGGCCGCACCGGCATTATCGCCGAGCATCTGCTTCAGCAGTACGGCTTTAGCCACCACTGCCGCCGTATACGCGCCGCGGAGATCCCGGTATTGGATCTGGAGCATCACCCTGACGCGGCGTTCAAACGCATTGTGGAAGAGTGCTGCCGCGCAAGAGATGAAGATGGTATTGGCGCCATCGTTTTAGGCTGCGGCGGTATGGCCAACTTGACCCAGCAAATCAGCCGCGAAGTGGGCCTGCCGGTCGTCGAAGGTGTCACCGCAGCGCTGAAACTAGCGGAGTCGTTGGTCAGTTTAGGGCTGCATACCAGTAAGCATGGCGATCTTGCCTACCCACGCCCCAAAGCCTTCACCGGTAAGTTTTCTGAACTCTCGGATCTTGCGCTACCGTTTAAGCCCTGACATCTGAAAAAACAATAACGACTCAAAAACATTTAATAACAATAGCTTAAATAGAATTTAAAAACTGTATTTAAAAAACAGTACGTCCATTAGCACGCCACGCCGCAAGCGTTTCCCGATACCTAATCGGGGATTAATAAAAACCGATAATCTTGCGAGGACGACATCATGAGCGCATCACCCTCGGCTCTTGCGTCAGAAGAACGATCCGATGCTGGATCAAAAGCACTCGGGGCAGAAAGCCTGGCCCCTCAACAGACCCGGATTATGGGGCGCGGCTCCTACTTTCTGGCCTGGTTTGGCGGCTGCGTTTCCATCGGCACCTTTGCCATGGGCTCAAGCGTGGTCGGCACCCTGAACCTGTTACAAGCCACCCTAGCCATTGCCATCGGCTGCTTTGTAATCGGGATTGCCCTGGCCATTAACGGGGCCGCGGGCTACAAATACGGCATTCCGTTTATGGTGCAGGCGCGCAGTGCCTTCGGCTTTACCGGCACGCGCTTACCGGGCCTGGTGCGCGCGGTTCCGGCGGTAGTGTGGTACGGCTTTCAAAGCTGGATTGGTGCCGGAGCACTTAATATGGTGTCGGCTACCCTGTTCGGTTTCGACAACCTGATCTTCTACTTTATTACCTTCCAGTTTCTGCAAATTGGCCTGTCGGTAATGGGTTTCCAGGGCATCAAGTGGTTAGAGAATATCGGCAGCGCCTTTATCCTAGCCTCGCTGGTGTATATGTTTTACGCCACGGTGCAGCGCTATGGCGATGAGCTCTCCGCCAGCTTGCTGACCATGGAAGGCTCCTGGGGCATGCCGTTCTGGGGCGCGACCATGCTGTTTTTGGGCATTTACAGCACCATGATGCTCAATGTTAGCGACTACTCCCGCGAGCATAAAAAGGGCACCGCCCAAAGCCTGCTGACCACCATTTACGCCATGTCGATTCTGCCCTGCACGCTGTTTATGGGCTTGATCGGCTACATGGTCTCGCAAGCTACCGGCACCGCCGACCCTATCCAGGTGTTTGCCAACGCCGTCGACAACACCCCGCTGTTAATGACCACCCTGCTGTTCATCGCCTTCGCCCAGGTCACCACCAACGTACTCAACAACGTGGTACCACCGACCTACGTGCTAATGGACGTATTCAAGATCAAGTTCTCGGTCGCCACGGTGATCGTTGGCTTGCTGGCCTTCGCCACCTTCCCCTGGAAACTGGTGCAGCCCGGCTCTGCGGCAGGCTTACAGCTGTTTGTGCAAACTTACTCCGCCTTTTTAGGCCCCATCTTCGCCATTCTAGTGGTCGATTATTACGTCATTCGCCGCCGCACGCTGGATATCGACAAGCTTTATGACGCCAACGGCCCCTACCAGGGTGTGAACCTAGCCGCGTTCATCGCTACCGCGATTGGCATTGTGGCGGCGCTCTCTTTCTCGGCGATCTCGTGGTACGCCAGCCTGATCCCCGCCGGTGTTACCTACTACCTACTCATGAAGTACTGGGCTCCCTGCCAGCGCTTTAGTCAGTAACTCCATTTGCCAACCGAAGAGCTAATAAGATGAAAGAGAGCAACGACATGAGTGACCTGGATATTAAGCACATTGATCCCACGCTCTATAATGAAGATCTCGCGCCGCTTAAACCCCAGGATCGTAACTGGGGCGCGTTTGAGATATTTAACGTTTGGTCTAACGATATCCAGAGCCTGTTTGGTTACACCCTGGCGGCTTCACTGTTTTTAACCTACGGCCTGAACGGCTGGGCGGTGATGGCGGCGATTATTCTGGCGGGCGTGATCGTGATGTTCCTGGTCAACCTCACCGGTAAACCCAGCGTTAAATACGGCATTCCATTCCCCGTCATGGTGCGCGCCAGCATGGGCGTACGCGGCGCGAACCTACCCGCGATGCTGCGCGCCATCGTGGGGATCTTCTGGTACGGCGTGCAGACCTACTTCGCTTCTACCGCCGTCACACTCCTCATTACCGCCTTTGTAGGTGCAGGCAGCGGCAGCACCTTTCTGGGGCTTTCCGGCGTAGCCTGGGTATCGTTTGTGATTGTGTGGCTGTTTCAGATCGCGATCTTCTGGCAAGGCATTGAGCGTATTAAACACTTCCTTAACTGGGCGGGCCCGCTGGTCTACGTGGTGATGTTGGTGCTGATGATCATTGTCTGGTATCAGGCGGGCAGTGAGCTGATCCCCGCCATTGGCACCATTTTCAGCGGTGGCACTGACACCAGCGGTAGCTCTATCGCCGCCTTTATGGCGATTGTCGGCACCATGGTGGCGTATTTCGCGGCGGTGGTGATCAACTTCGGCGATTTCACCCGTTTTGTAAAAACCGAGCGCCAGATGAAGCTAGGCAACCTGCTGGGCTTGCCGCTGAACGTGGCATTCTTCTCATTTATCGCGTTGATTATTACCGCTGGCACCCTGGTGCTATTTGGCGAAGCGCTGACAAACCCCGCCGATATCGTTGAGCGGGTCGATTCACTGCCGCTGACGATTATCGCCGCCCTCACCTTCTTTGCCGCCACGGTGGGCATCAATCTGGTCGCCAACTTCATTCCACCCGCCTACGATCTGGCCAACCTGTTTCCCAGCAAAATCAGCTTCAAGATGGGCGGCCTGATTACCGCGGTAATCGCGTTCTTTGTCGGCGCACTATGGCTTTCAGTGATCAGCCAGATTGGCGTTCCCGGCTTTGTAAATGCACTCGGCGCCATCGTCGCGCCCTTCTACGGCATTATCGTGGTCGATTACTACCTGATTAAGCGTCAGCACTTGAACATGCAGGAGCTGTTCTCATCAGCGCCGGGCAGCGCCTACTACTACGTAAACGGCTGGAACACCCGCGCCCTTATCGCCTTTGGCGTCGCGGCGCTGTTCTCGCTCTCTACGGTATTAGTACCCGCGCTATCCGCGCTTGGAGGCTACGGCTGGCTTATTGGTGCAGGATTGGGTGGGCTGTTCTACTACGGCTTGATGCGGCAGTTTAAGGCTGCGCCTGCGTTGGCTCAGCAGTAGACAAGCTGACCGTAAATAGCTGATTAGAAGCAAATACAAGCGCCATCGGTTTTGCCGATGGCGCTTTTTTTGGTCACGGGCTGGCGTAACCAATTGGGAACTTATTTGCATCCACCCATGGCGCTACCAAGTAACGTATTTTGCGGTATCAAAACTCAGCGGAATGAGATATTTTCGATCTGTAGTGCGCGTTTGTCTGGTAGGCTCCATGGAACGTGTGCTCATTTTTCTGGATAGCATTTCATTAAAATAACTAAAAACAATAAGTTATAAAAAGATTATGTATGTTTATGCGCAAGTTAAAAAAGTGACCTGGTATGCTTATGCGCATGCGCATATTTCTGGCAGCCTTTAGCGGGATAAGGTGAGTATTTCCATTTCATATCAGATACTTGTTTCTTATTAATGGATTTTGGCTTGCAAGGAAAACACGCATGCTTATGAATAAACTGTTAGTTGTTTGCACCAATAGGATAGTTCGATGAATAGTAAGTTGTACTTTGATTCTGTAAAGGAAAAATACGATACACTGTTCGTCGAGTATCGCCCTCCTTTGAATGGTTTCCTATTTGCAACGCTTCGAATTACCTATTTGGGGGATGTGCGAGCAGATGCTGTAATTTCCGACTTAGAGAAGCATGCTATGAAATGGGTGCGAAGATACCCAGTTTCATTAATGGCGTGGGCGCTCGATGAACATGGAAGAATGATTGATCTGAGAAACGAAAATGGACAAAGGTATCTAACTGCGCTAAAGAACGGAGGTTCATTTGATATACATTGGGATTCTCTTCCTGACAGTGCTTTTCCTACAGAGACGTTAGATGCCGACTACTTATTGTCTGTGTATAGTGATATTGGGCATAGAACCCAAGACGAGGTCACTGAGTCCGCGTTTGAATCAATTAAACCCATGCGTCGGCTTAAAATTATTATATTGATTTGGGCAGTATTTGTTCCCGCATTCATCGCTATATTGGAATTTATTAGCCCAACTTGGATAGCGGTAATTGCTCTTCTTTATAGTTTTTGGAAAGCTTATCAAGAATATTTGTTGATGACGGGGCGAAAGGAAAAGTCAGAGGCTGAAATAGCTAAAGAGAAGGAAGAGTTAAGGATGAGGCATCATCATTATCATTGTGAAAAAAATCCCGAAGGCTTTATCCGGTTGAGAAATGAAAACTTTAAAGCTGACGCTAAAGAGAGAATCAAAAATGAATTTGAATCATTACCAAAACACAACTAACAATCGGCTTCACTCAGACACCCAATCCTACGCGGTTTTTGTGGTTTCGCTGTGCTCCACCTTATCACAAAATCCGCTCCGTTTTGGCCGCTGGTGAGCCGGGCGTTAGCACCTCAGCTTCAAGAAAGAGGCTAGGCAAGTTGTGCTTGGCTAGAGTCCAAATAGTCTGAGAAATCATGGGAGTCTAAAAATCCTCTTTCTTTAATCTCAGTTTTAAACACAGGCACCTTTTTTGAGCTTGCCCTTAAACAGCACGCTCTTTTCAGTGCGTGTCGTGGGCGGAGATCACCCTATCTAGCGTCCCGTCCAGCCTAAGTATGAACATGAATAGGATGTATTCTGGAGTGTATCACCCAACAAGCTGCAGCTTGAGCCATCAACCTCAACCCCCAAATATCTGCTGCAAATCAGGCACATTCTCCTCCTCTTCGACCATCGATAGCGAGGCTTCGATAGCTTTCAAGTGGCGGCTCATAAAGGCTTTGGCGCGCTCACCGTTGCCTGTTTCAAGGTAGCCGATCAGGTCGTCGTGGTCGTGGGATTCGCAGCCTAAGTGGCCGCGATGGCCGTAGACGGCGAGTATTAGCGATGAGCGCGAGCAGAGCCGTTCGACAAACTCCGCCAGGGTGGCGTTGCCTGAAAGCTGCGCCAGGCGCACGTGAAAATCGGCTGATAGCCGGATGGCGACGCTCTGTTGGCCGCTGCGCAGCGCTTGGCGCTCCTGGCGGGCCATTTCGCGCAGCTCCGCCGCTTCTTTTTCGCCCATGCGCCGCGCTACATCGGGCATCAGTCCGCACTCGATCAATTGGCGGGCATCGAATACGTCTTTGGCTTCATCGGCGGTGGGCCGGGTGACGCTGGCGCCACGGCGTGGTGTTAGCGTGACTAACTGCTCCAGGGCCAAGCGCTGGAGGATTTTCCGAATACCGGTGCGGCTAATGCCAAATACGTCCGCCAGCGCATCTTCGCGCAGCCGTGCGCCGGGCTTTAAGCGCTGCTCGACAATGGCATCGCTCACGGAGCGATAGATGGCCTCGTGGCGCTCATCGCCCTCTTTGCTATTTTTAGCTTCTTTAGCAGGAGCGCGCCGCTTTTCCGGCGCCTGCGCATCACTCATAGCTAGCCTCTCTGATGATTACTCCCAAGCGGCAATGATATCGCGCTCTTCATCGCTCATGTTGGTCATATTGCCTAACGGCATATAGCGGCTGGCTACGACCTGCTGAATCTGTGTTTTCTGGCCCAGAATTTCATCCCAGCTATTGAAAGCAATCCCGGCGGGCGGTGCTGAAAAACCGGCATGCTCGGGGTTGCGAGCGTGGCACTGAACACAGTGCTGCTCAATCAAACCGGTAATTTTCGCCTGGTCTGGCGGCCCTTCCGCGCCTTCATTGCCACTCGGCGACGAAGTACTCGGTGCGGCCACCCAAAACGCTAACAGAATAAGCCCTACCCCAAAGGCGGGATAGGCGGGCTGGGTTTTGCCTGCATGCATCAATACAAAGAACTGACGGATCAAGGCACCGGCAAAGATAAACAGCACCATCACCACCCAGGCAAGCTCATGGGAGTAAATAAAGGAGTAGTGATTACTCACCATCAGCAACACGACCGGTAGCGTGAAGTAGGTGTTATGTACCGAGCGTTGCTTGCCGCGTTTGCCATCCAAAGGATTGGGGGCATTGCCCGCCTTCATGGCTTTTACCATGCGGCGCTGGCCGGGAATAATCCAGAAGAAGACGTTGGCCGACATCGCCGTCGCCATGACGGCACCCGTGAGTAGGAAGGCGGCGCGGCCGGTAAACATTTGCGTACTCAGGTAGGCAACGACCACCATCATCACGGCAACCGCGATGCTGAGCAGGCCGTCGCGATCCATATTGGGACTAATGCGCTTACACAGCTCGTTATAAACCACCCAGCCGCCCAGCAAGAATGCCAGCGCCAGCACGTTGGCCTGCCAGCCGGTCATGTTGGCAGCCCACTCCCAGGGGCTATTGGGGTTTACCAGATAGAAGCCCGGATTGACCATGTAGAGAATCACAAACAGCGCAAAGCCGGAAAGCCAGGTGGTATAGGCTTTCCAGAATGACCAGTGCAGATCATTGGGGAGCTTGGCAGGCGCGGTGGCATACTTCTGGTTGTGGTAAAAACCGCCGCCATGCACCGACCACATTTCACCAAACACGCCCTTCTCGCGGTCTTCCTCAGCCTTCGGTGTGCGTAGGCTATTATCCAGCATTACAAAATAGATCGACTCACCGATCCAGGCGATAGCCGCAATCACATGCAGCCAGCGCAGCAGCAAATTAACGAAATCGATTAGGTACGCTTGCATAACGGAAGTCCCCTATCAGCTACCGCGGTAAGTTGAGTAGCCATAGGGCGAGAGGAGTAGCGGCACATGGTAGTGCTGGCTGGCATCGGCGACGCCAAAGCGCAGTGGGATAACGTCTAAAAAGCGCGGCTCGGCAGCTTCAACGCCTTGGGCACGAAGGTAGTCACCGGCATGGAACACCAGCTCGTACTCTCCTGGTGTGAGCGCATCACCTTCCAGAATAGGTGCATCGCAACGTCCGTCGCTGTTGGTGACCACAGTACTCAGATGCTGGCGATTGCTCCCGGTAAGGCGAAACACTTCAATGGTAATTCCCTGACCGGGCTGGCCTTTGGCGGTATCCAGTACGTGGGTGGTTAAACGCCCCATAGCCGCTCCTTGTTGATTATTGATGACGTTGCTTGACCTATTGGTCAAAGAGTACCGTTACTGATATTTATTGTATACAGTAATTAAAACCCTACTTTTTAGCGCCACGTTTGCTTTGAACCACGTATGGCGTAAAAACTTACCTGCTTAGGAGCGTTACAGTGCCCACACCGCAACCGTTACTGCTTTCACCCGCACCTAGCAAGTGCAGCCTGGAAATGCTGACTCATCACTATGGGGATGTTTATGAGCACTCGCCCTGGGTGGCCGAAGCAGCCTGGCAGCACGGCCTGACTGAAACCCATGATACACCCGACGCATTAGCCGAGCTGATGGGGCTTATGTTGCAGCAGGCTAGCAGCGAACAGCAAATCAGCGTGATTCAGGCGCACCCAGATTTGGCAGGCAAAGCCGCGATGGCAGGTGAGCTCACTCAAGATTCAACCCGCGAACAGGCAGGTGCCGGGCTCGATCAGTGCAGCCCCGATGAGTTTGCGCGCTTTGAGATGCTTAATGCGGCGTACAAGGAAAAATTTGGTTTTCCTTTTGTGATTGCCGTTAAAGGGCTAGATCGGCATGCCATTTTAGCTGCCTTTGAAGAGCGCCTGAACAACGACCCAGCCACCGAACGACAAACGGCGATTGAGCAAATTATCCGCATTGCGCGCTTTCGTTTAATTGATCGAGCAAATAAGGGTTAGCATTAGAAGTCACGTTCAGCTGACTATTATTGTATACAAAAACGCCGTGCCCTCGAGGGGCACGGCGCTTCACACGGGTTAAAGCTAACTTACTGCTTAGCTTTTTCGACCACGTTTTTCGAGGTTTCTTCTGCCTGTTTCTGGCTATCTTCGGCAAAGCTTTGGCCGATGGAGGTGACTTTTTCGGTGTCACCCTTTACTCGCTCCATGAAATCACTCGCCGTTTTCTGCTGGCTTTCAATTGCTTTCTTGAAACTGTCGGCGTCTTTCACATCCAACCAGGTACGCGCTTGCGCGATCGCCATGTCCGAGTAGGCACGGGCTGCGTCTAGCTGGGCGCTGAACAGCTGATCATAGTAATCAAGCGCTGTTAGCGTGTAAGAACGCATGGGTGAAACAAAAGTGGATTCAAACTGCTGTGTTGTCTTGTCAGTCGCTTTATTCATCTTAATATCTCCAAGTATGAGCTAGCATCTAAAATCGCCTTCATTAGGCTTTCTTTTTAGCCAGGCTTTAGCCTCTGCTGCACTTAAAGCTAGCAGTGCTTTTTGTGCAGCGCAACATGGTTTTTCATCCATGCTGCGCTTGCTCACTTGCAGATATTTATTGGCCCTTAGAGTAAGTAGTTACTAACTGTTTCCAAACAGATGCTTACGTGCCTGTTCGTCCATCGCTTCGCCTGCTTGGGGATTTACTTCTTCAATTAGCGAGTAGGCACGACGTACCGCAGGTCGCGCTTTTACCATGTCGAACCAACGTTCCAGGTCGGGAAATTCCTCTAATGTCTGGCGCTGTTTCTCCCACGGAACAATCCAAGGGTAGATCGCCATATCGGCAATCGAGTAATCATCGCCGCCCACGTAGGTATGATGCGCCAAGCGCTGATCCAACACGCTGTAAAGGCGATTGGTTTCACGCACGTAACGCTCGATGGCGTACTCAATCTTTTGCGGCGCGTAGTGGCAAAAGTGATGGTTCTGGCCTGCCATCGGGCCTAGCCCGCCCATTTGCCAATGTAGCCACTGCAGCACGATATAGCGCTCTCGGCCTGCAGGGGGCAAGAAAAGACCACTTTTGTCGGCGAGGTATTCTAGGATTGCGCCCGACTCAAACATCGAAAGCGGCTGTCCGCCATCCTGGGGGGAGTGATCCACAATGGCAGGGATACGATTATTGGGAGCGATAGCGAGAAATTCAGGATCAAACTGCTCCCCTCGGCCAATGTTAATCGGCTTCACTCGATACGCCAGTTTGGCTTCTTCGAGCATGATGGAGATTTTGTGGCCGTTAGGTGTTGTCCAGTAATACAGGTCAATCATTGCCATCTCCTTGATGAAAACATTGATAGACTCATCATGAGCCTATCAAGCCTTCCAAATGCCGTTGGCGGTACGTGCATGAACCGCCAACGGCGCCTTATATCTCGCGCACGGTCAGGGCAGTGTTTGCCACCCCATCGTGTACGCTGAGCATGCGTTTAAACCACTCGTCTACCGGGTCGCCAGGCTCTACTACTGCTTGTGATGATACGACATGAGCCCACATCATACTGCCGAACAATAAATAGTCGCAGCCGCCGGGTGCGTCACCGTCTAAAAATGCGCTCTCCCGCAGCAGGTCACGCACCGGTGCCAGCGCCTGTCGGAGCTGCTGTTTACCCTGCTCAGGCTGATGAAACTCTTCTAGCGTGCAGCCAAAACGCGCCTCACGGGTTGTGCGGAAATAGTCGCGGTCATCAGGGTGTACGGCTGCGAATAAATCCATGGCGATAATACGGAATAGCGCCGGATTCACACTGCGCTCTACGAAGTATTTGAACAGTAAGGCCCGCTGATAGCTGATGCCTTCTCCCAACACGGGTGCCTCCGGATACGCGCTGTCCAGATAGCGCATGATCTCAAAGCTGTCGGTGACGACTTTATCGCCATCACAGAGCACCGGCACTTTGTCGTAGTCGGCAAATTCCAACGCTTCTTTATCGAGAAACCGCCATGGCACGGAGGTGAATTCCAGGCCTTTATGGGCCAGCGCCATACGCACACGCCAGCAATAAGGTGAGAAGCGGAGCCGTTCGTCCCGGCCGCACAGATCATAAAGAGTCATTGCCACTGCCATAACCTCCGGGTAGTTGATCGTAGTAAGGCTTTAGCCGATAACAATGAGCGTTAGCCAGCGACGACGCAACTAGTCAGTTCTGTGCTGATCTTTTTGCTGGCAACTGTACTGTCTATTAGTCTAATAACTCAGCGCTTTTAGGCCTGCCATGATCAACCAGAAAACCATTTAAAAACATAAACATAAGATAATAATAGCCATATAAAAAATACTCTCAAACAAGCATTTAAGTGGTAAGACCAATTCTCCAATGTAGTCATATGGTTAGCCTAAACGTATCTTTCACATACACCCGACTGACGACACAACTGCCAGTCGGTAATTGCGGAGCATACCAAATCAATAACAAGGGGCAGTTCCTTCCATGAATGAAACGATACTTGCACTTCTGGCCTTCTTGCCGCTGCTGTTGGCCGGTATTTTACTCATCGGGTTTAAGATACCTGCCAAGATTGCGATGCCTATCGTCTTCCTGACAGCCGCTATTATCGGCCTAACCGTTTGGGATATGTCGTTTAGCCGTGTCGCGGCGTCGACTATCCAAGGCCTGATCCAAACCGCTGGCCTGCTGTGGATCATCTTTGGCGCCATCCTGCTGCTTAACACGCTTAAGCATTCCGGTGGTATTACCGCTATCCGTAACGGCTTTTCAGGCATTAGCCCGGACCGCCGGGTGCAGGCATTGATTGTTGCCTGGCTGTTTGGCTGCTTTATCGAGGGCGCTTCTGGCTTCGGTACACCAGCCGCTGTTGCCGCTCCACTGATGGTCGCTCTTGGCTTCCCGGCGCTTGCGGCGGTGGTCGTTGGCATGATGATCCAATCAACGCCGGTTTCCTTCGGTGCTGTGGGTACGCCAATCGTCGTCGGCGTAGGTAGCGGCGTGGATCGCGCTGGCATTACCGCTCAGCTGGATTCAGTCGGCTCCAGTTGGGATGTGTTCTTTCAGCTAATCACCAGCGAAGTGGCGATTATTCACGGTATCGTGGGTATTTTAATGCCGTTGATTCTTGTCACCGTGATGGTGCGCTTTTTTGGTGCTAACCGTTCGTGGAAAGAGGGGCTGTCGATTACCCCCTTCGCCATCTTTACCGGCATCTGCTTTGTCGTGCCTTACATGCTGGTAGGCGTGCTGCTGGGGCCTGAGTTCCCGTCGATGATTGGTGCCATGGTGGGTCTGGCGATTGTGGTACCGGCCGCCAAACGTGGCTTCCTGCTGCCTAAAGACACCTGGGACTTTCCAGAAGAAAGCTCCTGGCCCGACGAGTGGATCGGTAACCTGCAAATCAAGCTGGATGACGTTGCGGGCAAAGCGCCGATGTCGACCTTTAAAGGCTGGGTGCCTTACGTACTGTTGGCGCTGTTCCTGGTGGCTTCACGTACGATCGAGCCTCTGCGTGCCGCGCTGACCTCTATCAATCTTAGCTGGACTAACATTCTCGGCGAAGCAGGCATCAGTGGCGGCGTTCAGCCTCTCTATCTGCCAGGCGGCATCATTCTGGCCGTGGTCATCGTCACCTACTTCTTGCACCGTATGAACCCACAAAAAATCAGCGCGGCTGTGTCGGAGTCGACCAAAACGATCTTTGGAGCGGGCTTCGTATTGATCTTTACCGTGCCGATGGTACGCATATTGATCAACTCCGGTGTCAATGGCGCAGATCTTGTCTCGATGCCTGTCATGGTGGCTCAGGCTGTGGCCGATGGTGTGGGGGGTATTTATCCCTTCTTTGCCCCAGCAGTCGGGGCGATGGGTGCCTTCATCGCAGGCTCTAATACGGTATCCAACCTGATGCTGGCCGAGTTCCAGTTCAGCGTTGCTGAAACCCTGGGTCTTTCCACAGCCATGATGGTGTCTCTCCAGGCAGTCGGTGCGGCGGCAGGTAATATGATCGCTATCCACAACGTGGTCGCGGCATCGGCAACGGTCGGATTGTTAGGCCGTGAAGGTGCCACCATCCGTAAGACGATTTTGCCTACGCTGTACTACCTCATCTTTACCGGCACCATAGCCCTGATTGCGTTCTACGTGATTGGCGTAACGGATCCGTTAATGTGACCATGAAGTAGCGCTGGCTGTAATAACGACGCTAGAAACGCAAACCCCCAGGCCAAGGCCTGGGGGTTTGCTGTTTAGCACCGCTGGATTTACCCGTTAATCGATACGCTTTAACTGCTGGCTGTGCAGCTTGCCGCGTTCCACATAGCTTTGAGCGTTCTGCTTCAGTCCCGCAACGACTTCCTCGGAAAGCTCCCGCACTACCTTGGCCGGCGAGCCAACGATTAACGAGTTGGGCGGAAATACCGCGCCTTCCTTAATAAAGGCGCCGGCACCCACCAGGCTATTCTCACCAATCACTGCACCATTGAGCACTACCGCCTGGATACCGATCAGGCAGCCGTCACCGATGGTGCAGCCATGCAACATCGCCTGATGCCCTACCGTTACGCCTTTACCTACCTTGAGCGGAAAGCCTGGATCAGCGTGCAGTACGGCGCCATCCTGGATATTGCTCTCTTCGCCTACTTCAGGATGGTCGGTATCACCGCGCAACACGGCTTGATACCAAACGCTTGAGCGCGCCTTTAACGTAACCTGACCGATAACATCCGCCGTTTCCGCAATGTAAACGTCGTCATGAACATCGGGGCGATGCTCGCCGTATTGATAAAGTGCCACGTTAACCTCCTGGTTTGTTATGGGTATTCCGCCTTCAGGCTAGCGCTTGTTCCAGCAATCGAGCAACGTGAATCGCTTCGCGCCCGCTGCCATCGTGAATCTGGTGGCGGCAGCTGGTGCCATCGGCAATCAACACGGCGTTGCTATCCGCCTTTCGAATCGCCGGTAAAAGCGAGAGTTCCGCCATTTTGAGCGAGGCGTCGTAGTGCTCTGCTTCATAGCCAAAGCTACCCGCCATGCCGCAACAGGAAGACTCGATAGTCTCGATGGAGAGGTTCGGAATCCAGCCCAGCACCTGCTCAACGGGGCGCAGCGCATCGAAAGCTTTTTGATGGCAGTGACCGTGCAGCAACGCCCGCTCGTAGCTCAGCGGCTTGAGTTCGAGGGGCAGCTGACCTTCGGCACGCGCCTTGACCAGAAACTCCTCAAACAGATAGGCCGATGCCGACAACGCTTTCGCCTCTTCGCCAAAGCCGTACTGTAGGAATTCATCGCGCATGCTAAGTAAGCAAGAGGGTTCGAGACCCACAACCGCCACCCCGCGCTCTACAAATGGCATCAGGTGTTCAAGCGTACGCTTGGCCTCCGCCTTGGCTTTATCAAACTGACCGGAAGAGAGGTAAGTACGCCCGCAGCAGAGTGGCCGCTGTCCTTTGGTCACATTGAGGTGTACACGGTAGCCCGCTGCTTCCAGCACCCGCTTGGCGGCTTTGGCGTTATCGCCTTCCATATAGTTATTGAAGGTATCCACAAACAGCAGCACTTCCCGTTCCGAGGAGACTGGCTGCCGAGACGCTTCGGCACTGGCGAGGAAGTTACCGTTAAACACCGGCAGCGAGCGCTGGGGCGCCAGCTTTAACGCCTGCTTGATCTGTTTAGCCAGAAACGGCACCCGTTCGACGCCATTCACCAGGGCAGAAAACTTACTGGCCCAGGGCGCATAGCGCGGCATCTCACCCACCATCCGATCACGTAGCGATAAGCCTTTGACACGGGCCCGGGCGGTACGCGCCTCTATCTTGAACTTCGCCATATCGACGCCGGTCGGGCAATCCCGCTTGCACCCCTTACACGACACGCAGAGATCCAGTGCTTCTTTTACGTCGTCGCTGGCGAGCCCTGCTTCGCCCAACTGCCCGGAGAGCACCAAGCGCAGCGTGTTGGCACGGCCGCGGGTCAGGTGCTGCTCATCTTTAGTGACCCGGAAACTAGGACACATGGTGCCTGCGTCAAACTTGCGGCAGTGGCCGTTGTTGTTGCACATCTCCACCGCCATGGCCAAGCCATGGGTCGCATCACCGCCGGTACCCGGTGCTGTTTGCTCGCCGGTGAGCGGGTCGCGCTTCACATTCCAGGCGGACCAATCGAATACCGGGGTAAGCGGGATAGTGGTGTAAGACTTGGGAAAACGAAAATAGCGCTCGTCGTCCATTTTGGGGGTATCGACGATTTTGCCGGGGTTGAACAGGTTTTCAGGGTCAAACAGCTGCTTAATGTCGCGGAAGGCATTGTTGACCGTTTCGCCAAACTGCCACGCCACCCACTCGCCACGGCAAATACCGTCGCCATGTTCACCGGAGTAAGCGCCTTTGTATTCGCGCACCAACGCGGAGGCCAGCTCGGCAATTTCGCGCATTTTCTCTGCGCCGTCCCGCCGCATATCGAGAATCGGCCGCACGTGTAGCGTGCCGACACCGGCATGAGCGTACCAGGTGCCTTCAGTGCCGTAGCGGTTGAAGACCTCGGTGAGTTTTTCGGTGTACTCGGCCAGATGTTCGAGCGGCACCGCGCAATCTTCAATAAAAGAGACCGGCTTACCGTCGCCCTTCATGCTCATCATGATGTTGAGCCCGGCTTTGCGCACGTTCCATAGCGCTTTCTGCTCGGCGGCCTCGGGCATATCCACCACGCTGCCCGGCAAACCTAAATCGCCCATCAATTCATTAAGCCCACGCAGCGCGTCAAGCTGTGCGGCATGATCGTGACCGGCAAACTCCACCAGCAAAATGGCTTCCGGCTTGCCAATCAGCGCCTTCTCAATGACCGGACGGAACGCTGGGTTCTCCAGCGACAGCTCAATCATGGTGCGGTCCACCAGCTCCACCGCCGTGGGGCCAAGCTTGACGATATGCTGAGTGAAATCCATCGCCTGATAGAAGGTCGGGAAATTCACCACGCCCAGCACCTTCTGCTCGGGCAATGGGGAAAGCCTGAGTTTAATACGCTGGCTGACCCCGAGCGTGCCTTCCGAACCCACTAGCAGGTGGGCTAGGTTGGCGCGTCCATCAGGGTCGTAGGGCATCGGGTTCTGGCAATCGAACAGATCCAGATTGTAGCCCCCCACCCGGCGCAGCACCTTGGGGAAGTGATCGCGAATTTCCGGGCCCACACGCTCGGCAATTGCCCTCACCTGCTGGGCAAGACGCTGCTCACGCGAGCCTTCCGCGAAGCGGTCAACGAAACCAAAACTCGCCGCGCTGCCGTCAGCCAATAGCGCGTCCACACCCAGCACGTTGTGCACCATATTGCCGTAGTAGATCGACCGCGACCCGCAGGAATTATTGCCTGCCATACCGCCAATGGTGCACTGGGCGCTGGTGGAAACATCCACCGGATACCAGAGCCCATGAGGTTTGAGCCAGGCGTTGAGGTGATCCAGCACAATGCCTGGCTCGACGACCACGGTGCGCGCCTCGGCGTCAAACTCAATCACCTGATTGAGCCAACGGGTAGTGTCGATGACCAGCGCTTCGCCGACGGTTTGCCCACACTGGCTGGTGCCCGCGCCCCGGGCCAAAATCGGCACCTTGGCATCACGGGCAATATCCAGAGCGATTTTCAGGTCTTCCTGATGGCGCGGGATAACCACGCCTACTGGCGTCACCTGATAAATAGAAGCGTCGGTCGAATAACGCCCCCGAGTAGCCCGGTCAAACAGCACCTCCCCGGCCATCTCTCGGGATAAACGCTCGGCGAGTTCGCCGAGCGGTTTAATCTTGGCATCGCGGGACGGCTGTTGGTTCGTCAGAGACGTCATGTGGCTCTCCCCCGTCGTTTAGCGCTTGCCTGCGTTAAGCGGGTTGGCGGCAAAGTAGTCCAAAGCAGCCGTTACGCCACTGCCTTTAAGGTTAACGCCCGACAGCTTCATACCCGCTTCACAGCCGCCGAGCGTGGCAATCAGCGTTAAATCGTTGCAGTCGCCCAAATGGCCGATCCGGAACATTTTGCCCTTGGCCTTACCCAGCCCCATGCCTAATGAAAGGTCAAAACGCTCATAGATAATCTTGCGCACCGCATCTGCATCGACGCCTTCCGGCATTACCACGCCGGTCAGCACCGGCGAGTAAACCGACGGATCCTGACACTGAATCTCAAGCCCCCACGCCTCTACCGCCGCGCGCACGCCAGCGGCCCAGCGTTGGTGGCGTGCCAGCACATTGTCCATGCCTTCATCCAACAGCATATCCAGTGCTTCATTCAGGCCATACAGTAGGTTGGTGCTGGGCGTGTAGGGCCAGTAGCCGTTCTTGTTGGCTTCGAGAATTTCGTCCCAGGCCCAGAAACTTTTGGGTAGTTTCGCCTGTTTGCTGACTTCGATGGCTTTAGGTGAAAGCGCGTTAAAGCTGATGCCCGGCGGCAGCATCAGGCCTTTCTGCGAGCCGGAGACAGTGACATCAACGCCCCACTCATCATGGCGGTAGTCAGCGCTGGCCAACCCAGAAATGGTATCGACAATCAGCAGTGCCGGGTGGCCCGCCGCGTCGATGGCTTTACGCACGGCGGCGATGTCGCTGGTCACGCCGGTCGAGGTTTCGTTGTGCACTACACAAACAGCTTTCAGCTCGTGATTGGTGTCCTCTTTCAGGCGCGCTTCGATCATGTCGGCCTGCACACCGTGGCGCCAGCCTTCGTAGCCTGGCAGGCCCAAGAACTCAGGTTGGATATCTAAACGCAGGGCCATTTTGTGCCACAGCGTGGCGAAGTGTCCGGTTTCGAACATCAGTACCTTATCGCCCGGTGACATGGTATTGGCCAAAGCAGCTTCCCAGGCACCGGTGCCCGACGCCGGGTAGATAACCACCGGGTTCTCGGTTTTAAAGATTTTTTGAATTTTGCTCAGCAGCTCAAGGCCCAAAGCGCCAAACTCAGGACCGCGGTGATCGATCGTGGGCAGGCTCATGGCCCGTAAAATACGGTCTGGCACCGGCGAAGGGCCAGGAATTTGCAAAAAGTGACGGCCGGATGGGTGAAAATTAAGTTTTAGCATGATGACGTTCCTGTTTGTTGTTGTAGAGCTCGCGGCTGGATCGGCCGATTAGCGTTGCTAAAAATGGATAATGAATGCAATTATTCACATCAAAAAAGCGCTACTTGATACATCCTTCAGCACGTA
Organism: Vreelandella sp. ssv; assembly: GCF_059448525.1. Classification (NCBI taxonomy): domain Bacteria; kingdom Pseudomonadati; phylum Pseudomonadota; class Gammaproteobacteria; order Oceanospirillales; family Halomonadaceae; genus Vreelandella; species Vreelandella sp. ssv. Next base: position 3,256,259 of record NZ_CM182545.1, read on the forward strand.
AAGCGTCAAGCTCAGCGCCGGAGAACCCTAAGCTATCGAGCACTTCGTCGGTGTGCTGGGCGAAGAGCGGCGCCGGGCTGCGAATTTGCGACGGCGTTTCTGAGAATTTGCTCGGAAATCCGATGGTTTTCATTTTGCCTATCACCGGGTGCTCCATCTCTTGCACCATACCGCGCGCTAAATAGTGCTCATCCTGCATGGCCTGGGCAAAGTCGTTGATTGGCCCGGCAGGCACACCCGCGCTGTCACATAGAGTTAGCCACTCATCAACGCTTTGATTCGCCATCAGCTCTTCGAGCAGCGCCTCCAGCTCTTCAACGTGCTGTCCGCGATCCTGATTGGTAATAAAGCGGGGGTCCTGCATGAGTTCTTCGCGTTTAAGTACGTCCTGGCAGAAGCGTTCCCAGGTACGCTGATTGGCGCAGCCGAGCATCAAATAGCCATCGCTGGCTTTGACTGCCTGATAAGGTGCGGATACACGATGGCGCCAGCCCGTTGGTCCAGGCACGGTGCCTTCAGAGAAGTAAGCCGCCGCTTCCCAAGTAAACCAGGGCAAACCACACTCGGTAATGGCGATATCAATGTGCTGGCCGGCACCGGTTTTCATCTTGTGGATACAGGCAGCGAGGATCGAGTAGACCGCCGTCAGACCACCGCCAATATCGTAAACCGCAATACCGGTTTTCAGCGGGCGCTTGCCCTCTTCACCGGTCATCGACATCAGGCCTGTCATCCCCTGTGCCACCAGGTCAAAGCCCCCTTTGTGGCTATAGGGCCCGGTTTGGCCATAGCCTGAAATAGAGCAGTAAACGATGCCAGGGTTGATTGCTTTGATGGTGTCGTAATCAATCGACAGCGACTTGGTTACGCCTGGCCGGTAGTTTTCAACGATGACATCCGCATCAGCCGCCAAGCGGTAAAAGATTTGTCTGGCCCGCTCATCCTTCAGGTTGAGCGATATGCTCTTTTTATTGCGGTTAATCTGTGAAAAACAGGTCGATTCGCCATTGACGTAAGGACCCATTTGGCGGCTATCGTCACCACCATTGAGCTTCTCGACTTTGATCACCTCGGCACCCATGTCGGCCAGCACCATGGTGCAATAAGGGCCTGCCATGATCTGCGACACATCCAGCACTTTTATATCTTGTAGGGGAAGCATGCGCTTTCCTCCCGGTTAGTAGTTTTACGCTGTGTCCGAAACTAGTGGCCAGACCACTCAAACGACGTTTTATTGACGAATTTATCCACCGCCGCAGCAAAGTCTCGACTCATATAACAAGTCGTTACCCAGTCATCGCTGGCATCTGCAGAAAGGCGTCGCTGTTCCAACGCGCGTCCAATCAGCGCCTTGCTGGCCTGTAGCGTCAACGGCGCCCGCTTGGCAAAGGCTTCCGCTAGCGCTGCCACTTCGCTGTAAATCGATTCCGCATCAAACAGCTGGTTTACCAAACCGGCAGCGTGGGCTTCGTCAGCACTGAATAGGCGCGCCATCATCAGCGCTTCTTTGGTCCGCGCAACGCCAAGCATGTCGATCATGCGAGACACGTTATTGATCGAGAGCGTATTGCCCAACGTTTTGGCAATCGGTACGCCAAATTTCATCGTTGGGGTGGCGTAACGGAAATCGCATACCAGGGCCAGGGCCGCACCGCCGCCCACACAAGCACCTTCAATCAACGCCAGGGTTGGCTTGGGGAAGGTTTCCAGCTTGCCTACCACGCGATCAATGCGTCGCTCGTAGCCAATCGCGTCGTCAGGCTGAGTAAATCCTGCAAACTGGCTGATGTCGGTGCCGGCGACAAAGGCTTCACCACCGACACCATGTAAAACCACGGCATACACGGCGTCGTCTTCTGCCAGCTGATCGCAGTATTTTTCCAGGGCGTCATACATCTCCCAGGTCATGGCGTTACGACTCTGGGGACGGTTAAAACCAATCCAGGCCACGCCGTTGCGAACGTCATAAGTAACGCTGTCAACGTGCTGTTGTTTGTCTGTGTTGTTCATCAGCTTCTCCTGGATAGCGCGTGCTTAGCCATAAACAAAGTTGACTAATGCCAGCGCAAACGCGGGGATATAGGTGTTAATCATTAACACAGCGAACAGGACGGCGATAAACCACAAATTGGTTTTGGACGTGGCCCATACATCTGACTTGGCGATTGAACATGACGCAATCAGCACGCTGGCCACGGGCGGTGTTTGCTGACCGATGGCAAGGTTCAGCGTCACGATCAAACCGAAGTGTAGAGGGTCAATACCGACCTCGATTACCAGCGGCAACACGATGGGCACCACCAGAATGATCGCCGCGGCTGAGTGCAGGAAAATCCCCAAAATCAGGAAAATGACATTGAGCAGTGCCAAAATGAGATATTTATTGTTGGTTAGCTCGCTGATTTGCATGGCGATTTCTTGAGGCACACGGGTCTCGGTGAGGTAGCCACCGACCACTGCGGACGCCGCCACCAGCAGCATCACCACCGCAGTTTGCACGCCAGCACTTTTACAAGAATCAATGAAGTTCTTGATGGTGAATTCGCGATACACCACTGCACTAATAAAGATGGCGACACATACCGCCAGCGCTGCACCTTCAGTCGCGGTGACAAAGCCACCAAAGATACCGCCCAAAATAATGACGGGAATCAACAGCGCCCAAATAGCTTCCTTAAAGGCAATCCAGAGCTGCGAAACCCGGAAGCGGCCTTCAGAGGGGAAGTCATTCTTGCGTGCCAGGTAGTAGCACATCGCGGCTAAGCCCATCGCACCCAACAAGCCCGGCAAAATCCCCGCCACGAACATCTGTACGACCGACTCGCCCGACATCACCGCATAAAGGATCATGGGGATAGACGGCGGCAGAATGATCGCCAGGCTTGCCGCAGAGGAGGAGATAGAGGCCGCAAACTCTTTTGAGTAGCCTTTTTTGCGCATGGCGGGGATCAAAATACTACCGATTGCCGACACACCGGCGACTGCCGATCCAGAGATTTCAGCAAAAAAAACCGATGCCCCAATAGTGACCATGGCTAGGCCGCCTTTGATAAACCCCACCATCGCCATGGCCAGGTCAATCAAGCGCCGCGATATGCTCGAGGCGTTCATAATCGCACCCGCTAAAATAAACAGCGGTATGGCAATGAGCGGGAAGTTGGTAGCCCCTTCAAACATGGTCATGCCCACCGTCGGCATCGCCATGTTGCCGTATGTCATAAAGGTGGCAATCGTTCCTACCAGCGCCAAGGCAACCGCCACCGGCACGTTAATCAGAATAAGGACTATCAGTGCTAGAAATATGTACAGTATGACCATGGTAGTTACTTATCCTCGCTGATGCGTGCTGACGGTGGCGACTTCTTCCGCGTCGATACCGGCTTCTTCAAGCTCATGGTCAATAAAGCCTCTACCGCGCGCGCTTTTAAGCACGTCAGGCAGCCGCAACAGTTCAGCGATAATGAACAGTACGGAGGCAACGGGAATCGCAGAATGCACCAACTGCATCGACACTTCAGGGAGGCTGACCATGCCGACGTTTTCGAGAATCAACATGACTTGGTAGCTGGCAAGGCCCAAGAAAATGAAGAAACCAATCGTGATGGCTTCAGCTAACAGCGCGATCGGCACCCGAATTGAAGGCGGGCACATATTTAAGACGCTTGGGCAGGTAATGTGCGCGCCCTTGGCGGCTGCTAAAGCCGTGCCGTAGTAGGTCACCCAGGCGAGCAACGCGGCGGCCAGTTCGTCGTACCAGCTTAGCGGTGAGCCCAAGTAGCGGGTCACAAAGCCGAGCGTGACGACAACGGCAAGCGCAATGACCAGAAAGACCACGATGCCTTCAAGAAACGCAAAATAGGCGTTCTTGAACTTTGTAAAAGTACTCATTGAGACCTCCGAAAGGCGAGGCGCCCCGCCAAGTAGCGACGCACCTCTAAAGAATGGCGCTTTGCTTACTCGCGTAGAGCAGCCACGGCGTCAATCATTTCCTGGCCACCATCCACTTCTTCCGCGAATTTGTTGTAGATGGTTTCAGAGGCATCAACGAAGGCATCGAAGTCAACTTCGTTAATTTCCATGCCTTCATCACGCATTTTTACGAGCGTTTCATCATCCAGGCGTTGGCCTTCTTCAAGTACGAAGTCCTCCATTTCAACCGCGACTTCCTCAAGTACCTGGCGTACTTCCTCGGGCAGGCGGCTCCAGCTAGCGCCAGCCGTTAGGTAAGCTGGGGTGTAAACGTGGTTGGAGATCGAGAGGTAGTCTTGCACTTCATGAAAGCGCGAGGAGTAGGTCTGAATAAAGGGGTTTTCCTGGCCGTCCATTGCACCTGTTTGCAGGGCAACAAACACTTCTGAAAGCGACATCGGGGAAGGCGCAGCCCCATAGCTACGGAACATATCAATACGCCATGTACCACCGGGAACGCGCAGTTTGATGCCGGCGAGGTCTTCAGGTGTGACGATCGGGCGTACGTTGTTGGTGATCTGACGGAACCCATTTTCCCAAACACCAATGATTTTGAAACCGCGCGCTTCAGCAGCGTCATACAGTGGGCCGCGAACGATCTCTTCGCGTACACGCTTCATATGTTCACGGTCTTTAATCAGGTAAGGCATCTCGAACAGCGCAAACTGATCAGACTCCGAACTCATCACCGTTGAAGGCAACGATAGGTCTAACGAACCCAGGCGTAAGCGGCGCATCATCGATTCATCGCTGCCGAGCTGACTATTGCCATAAACGTTAACTTCGGCGACGCCTTCCAGGCGCTCATTAGCCAGCTCAGCGAAGCGGTTAGCGGATATTTCAAACAGAGAGCCAGGGCCACCCACATGACCAAGACGAACTTCAGTGTTTGCGTTGGCAGCGGCAGCCTGCAAACCCAAGGTTACAACGACCGTTGCGAGTGCTGTTTTGAGCAATTTCATAGTGAACTCCAGGTGAACCATTTGTTGTTTTTAGCAATATCACCATCGTTGCTCGGGCATCCGATGGCACCTGCAAAAGGAGTCGATTGAGCAGCCCTGTTTATTGTTGCTAGGCGCTTACCCGTGGATCATCCCCCACATCAATTTGAATTCAAAATTCAAAATTAGGTATTAAACTTTCGTCTCGACCAAAGAATAACGCTGCAACAGCTTGTTTCCTAAGGAACAAAAAAAAACCAATTAGGATAAAAAAACGGGCAGTGGCTTCACCAGCCATCTGCCCGTCTTAGATTAATGATTTCCCCTGCTAACTCACTCGCTCGGCTCCAGCCCCCAGCCCAGGTCAGCAAGCTCGATACCTGCAATCGCAGCCTGTTGGTCCTCCTCTGACGAGGCGCCGCTAATACCGACAGCGCCAATCACATGGCTCTGTTTATTGAGAATGGGCACCCCGCCAGCGACAGCTACAAAATGCCCCTGTGAGGCAGCGGCTACGCTGGCAACAAAGGCTGTGCGCTCGGCATTGCGTTCACCTAACACGCCGCTGGCAACTCCAATACCCAATGAGGAGTAAGCCTTACCTTTGGCTACCGGAAATCGCAGCGGCGCACAGCCATCTTCACGTTCAGCAGCGACTAGATTGCCGCCGCCATCTAGTACCACGATAGTCAACGGCGGCAACTTTGATGCCCGCGCCAACGCCATGGCACCATCGATTATCTTTCTGCCCTGCTCTCTGGTGAGCTGTACGCTGCAATGAAATACTTGTCCGGCCATTTGGTTTCACCTTTGTCATTGTTAGTGAGCAGTGGGGGCAAAGCGCCACCAAAGGAATATTGAATTCATAATTACTTTTGCAGATCATATGAACAATAGCCACTATACGAAGATGACATCGCGCTCTTATTGGTCCAGGTGGCCTGGGTAGCTTGGAAAACACCCAAGCGAGCCGCTGACAAGGAACTTACGAATGACAAAGATCTTGCAACGCAATTTATATCGCGAAGTGGCTGATAGAATTGGCGATCTGATTGAGCACGGTGAGCTGCTTCCCGGTGAACGTATCTCTGAAAAGCAGCTTTGCGATCTCTTCGGCGTATCGCGTACGCCGCTGCGGGAGGCATTGAAAGTGCTTGCCACCGAAGGCCTGATTGAGCTGCTACCCAATCGCGGCGCGCGGGTGGTGCGGTTAACCTTAAAAAACGTTAAAGACACCTATGACCTGATGGCCGCACTAGAAGGTCTGTCAGGCGAGCTTGCCTGCCAATACATTAGCGACGCCGAAATTGCCGCCATTCGCCAGTTACACGACACCATGTTGGAACACTACCGAAACCGGGAGCTAGCGCCCTATTTCAAGGTGAACCGGCAGATTCACGAAAGCATTCTGGCGGCGTCCAATAACGATGTTCTGCAAGAGATGTACAGCAATCTAAGTCAGCGCATCAAGCGCGTGCGTTACTCCAAGAAGATGACCGAGCGCTATTGGAGTCAGGCAGTAAAAGATCATGAAAATATGATGGCCGCGCTTGAGAAGCGCGACAGCCAATTACTCGGCCAAATTTTACGTGACCACCTTTGCAATAAGATTGAAGTGGCCACGTTAGCGGGGGTGATCGACACAGAAGATGATAAAAGTGTGGCCAACAGCTAATTCGTTATTGCCACTCGTCAAGGCGCATGGAGGAACGTTCTAGCCGTTCGTGCTCCTCTTCCAAATCGCGCAGTAGCTGGCTAATGCTGGATAGATGCTCCAGTGCTACATGTTTTGCCTGCTCCGCCTCGCCGCTGACCACCGCATCGTGCAGTTGGGCATGCTGCTGATTGATCATCGCACGAGGTACTGGCAAGTGGTAAAGGTGCTTAACCGAAGCGAAGACCGAGCTAAGCAGTAAATCGGTCAAGCTCTGTAGCGTATGCACCAATACCGGATTGTGCGACGCCTGAGAAACCGCCAAATGAAAGGCATGGTCGAGCCGCGCAAGTCGCTCGACGTCTATCGCCTCTGCGGTTTCTGCGTAATCGGCCATTTCACGATAGCGTCGAGTGATCAGCACCCGATCAGCCGAGGTGCCTCGACTCGCGGCCAGCCGCGCCGACTCCCCTTCTAACAGGGCGCGCACCTCTAACAGATCAAACAGCGTGCGCGGATGGTCTTTAAATAGGTGCATCAAGGGGCTTTGATTGCCTACGGGCAGTAGCGTGGCCACCGTCGAACCATGGCCCTGACGGGTATCGATAATCCCCTTGCTGCGTAGAATCCTTAACCCTTCGCGCAGCGAAGCGCGGGATACACCCAACCGGTCACACAGGCGCCGTTCGGAAGGAAGCAGTTGGCCGGGGCGAAAAACGCCATCAAGAATTAAACGCTCAAGCCGGGTAGCCACCTGATCCGGCATCCGCACCCCGGGTGACAAGGCTTGATTCTCCACTGGCATGCTGGCTCTCCTGATGGTCTGTATGTTCAGCTTGCCAGTACTCAACCCAGTACTAAACAAAGAAGACCTCATGGTCGACTAATTACTGGTCAGACCAATGCACCACGACCTAGACAGATGGATAAAAAAAGCCCAAATTGAGGCCATGTTAGTTGGGCGATATGCGCCTAAATTTTCAACGTTTGCCTTTAATGATAATAAGCATGGGATGTCGTGATGAATATCCTCTTTGATGAGCGCCTGGACGGTGAGCTGGTTCGGCGCGATAAGAACGAAGTCTTGAGCGATCTGCAGCAAGCCGTTCCCGATATGACCCTGCTGCACCGCGAGGAAGACCTGCGCCCCTTCGAATGCGACGGGCTGGCGGCCTATCGCGTGTTACCCATGCTGGTGGCACTGCCGGAAACCCTCCAACAGGTTGAAGGGTTACTCAAGCGCTGCCACGCCCTGGGCGTGCCCGTGGTCACCCGTGGTGCGGGCACCGGCCTCTCTGGTGGCGCACTGCCGCTTGAGCAAGGCGTGCTACTGGTCATGTCGCGCTTTAACCAAATTCTAAAAGTCGACCCGGATGCCCGCCTGGCGCGGGTTCAGCCCGGCGTGCGTAACCTGGCGATTTCCGAAGCGGCTGCGCCTTACGGTCTCTACTATGCCCCCGATCCTTCATCGCAAATTGCCTGTTCGATCGGCGGTAACGTGGCTGAAAATGCTGGCGGCGTGCACTGCCTAAAATATGGCCTGACGGTTCATAACGTCATGCGCGTAGACGTACTCACCATTGAGGGTGAGCACATGACGCTGGGTGCCGAGTCTCTCGATGCGCCCGGCTTTGATCTGCTGGCGCTGATGAATGGCTCCGAAGGCATGCTCGGCGTAGTCACCGAAATTACTGTCAAGCTACTCCCCAAACCGGAAACCGCCAAAGTACTGATGGCTAGTTTCGACGATGTCGAAAAAGCCGGCCGCGCCGTGGGCGATATCATTGCCGCAGGGATTATTCCCGGCGGCCTGGAAATGATGGATAAACTTGCCATCAAAGCCGCCGAGGATTTTGTCAAAGCGGGCTACCCCCTCGATGCCGAGGCAATTCTGCTCTGTGAGCTGGATGGCGTTGAAGCCGATGTGGACGACGATTGCGATACCGTGCGCCGTGTACTGGAAGCCGCCGGTGCCACCAACATTCAGCAGGCTCGCGATGAAGCCGAGCGTGCCAAGTTCTGGGCCGGGCGAAAGAACGCCTTCCCCGCGGTGGGTCGTATGTCGCCGGACTACTACTGTATGGATGGCACTATCCCCCGCCGCGAACTCCCCCGCGTACTCAAAGGCATTGCCGCGCTTTCCGAAGAGAGCGGCCTGGCGGTCGCCAACGTGTTCCACGCCGGTGATGGCAATATGCACCCGCTGATCCTGTTCGATGCCAATAAAGAGGGGCAGTTGGCGCTTGCGGAAGAGGTGGGCGGCAAGATCCTTGAACTCTGCGTGGCCGCAGGTGGCTCGATTACCGGTGAACACGGCGTTGGGCGCGAAAAGATCAACCAGATGTGCAGCCAGTTCCAGCCGGATGAAATCAGCGTTTTTCATGCCTTGAAAGCCGCTTTTGATCCACAGCGTCTACTCAACCCAGGCAAGAACATCCCGACCCTGGCTCGCTGCGCGGAATTCGGTGCCATGCATGTGCATAACAACGAGCTACCGCACCCGGAACTGCCACGTTTTTAATAATGAACCTAGTCCACATAACCACTAGGCAAAATAAATACTGGGATAGACCATGACCGAACTAGCGATGCATGCCGCCGACCGCGATATCGCTGACACCCTTTGTGATCAGGTGCGCAGCGCATATGAGACACGCACTCCGCTACGCATTGTAGGCGGAAACACCCGCGACTTTTATGGCCGACCCGTGGATGGCCAAGCGCTTCAGATGGCCGAACATAGTGGTATTGTCAGCTACGATCCGGTCGAACTGGTGGTCACCGTGCGCGCAGGCACGCGGCTAAGTGCCCTTCAAGCAGCACTGGCAGAAAAACATCAAATGCTGGGATTTGAGCCGCCCATATTTGGCGAAGCCTCGACCATTGGTGGCGCGGTCGCGAGCGGCCTTTCCGGCCCACGCCGCCCCTGGGCAGGCGCAGCAAGGGATTTCGTGCTCGGCACGCGGATCATCACCCAAGAGGGCAAGCTGCTGCGTTTTGGTGGCGAAGTGATGAAGAATGTCGCCGGCTACGACCTCTCGCGATTGATGGCTGGCGCCCAGGGAACACTTGGCGTACTGACCGATATCTCGTTTAAAGTGCTGCCCATTCCCAACGCTACACACAGCTTACGCCTGCCCATTAATCTTGCCGACGCGCTTAAAAAGCTTGCCGAGCTGGGTCGCAAGCCGCTGCCGATCACGGCGGCAGCCTGGCATAACGGTGAACTTTTTCTGCGCTTAGAAGGGGGCAACAGCTCTGTCAGCGCGACGCAAACGCACCTAAACGGCGAGCCGCTCGATGCCAGCTTCTGGACCTCGCTACGCAACCATACCCACGATTTCTTCCAACTCAGCGACGGCCAAGCGCTGTGGCGGTTATCGCTGCCTCCGCATACGTCGCCACTGGCACTGGATATTCCCGAAGCGGATATCTTTTACGATTGGGCGGGCTGTCAGCGCTGGGTAAAAACATCGCTCGATGCCAGTACCCTGCGCGCCGCCTGCGCGGCAGCAGGTGGCCATGCTACCTGCTATACGCCGCACGCCCAGGGAGGCGCCGCCGAACCGTTCACACCGCTCAACAAGGTAGTGGAAAAATATCATCGTAATTTAAAGGCGGAGCTGGATGCCCATGGCATATTCAATCCCGGACGTCTTTATGCGGCGTTTTAATCAGGAGAGCTGACATGCAGACGCACTTTACCGATGCCGACCGTCAGAAGCCGCATATTCAGGAAGCAGAGCGCATATTGCGCACCTGCGTTCACTGCGGCTTCTGTAACGCGACCTGCCCGACTTACCAGCTATTAGGCGATGAGCGCGACGGCCCTCGCGGGCGTATCTATTTGATGAAGGAGCTGCTTGAGAGCCGCGACGATGACGACCAGGTCACCGATGAGACTCGCCTGCACCTCGATCGCTGCCTTACCTGTCTTAACTGTGAAACCACCTGCCCTTCCGGCGTGGAGTACCACAAGCTGCTCAACATTGGCCGTGCTGAAATTGAGCGCCGCGTCCCCCGCCCCGCAGCCGAGCGAGCCCAGCGCTATGCGCTGCGCAAGATGATGGTGGAACCTAAACGCTTTCAGGCACTGCTAAAGCTTGGGCAAACGTTTAAGCCGCTAGTGCCAGGCAAGCTGCGCAATAAAATGCCTGCGGCCCCGGTAGATGCAGGTACGCGTCCTGATGCCCACAAACATACCCGCCAGGTTTTAATACTGGAGGGCTGTGTACAGCCGGGGCTGTCACCCAATACCAATGCGGCCACCGCGCGGATTCTGGATAGGCTCGGCATTAGCGTCACGCCGGTCGCTGAAGCGGGGTGTTGTGGCGCGGTTGATTTCCACCTCAACGCCCAGGACGATGGCCGTGCACGCATGCGCGCCAACATAGATGCTTGGTGGCCACATATCGAGCAAGGCACTGAGGCTATTGTGCAAACTGCCAGCGGTTGCGGTGCGTTTGTGAAAGAGTATGGCTATATGCTCAAAGACGACCCCGATTATGCCGTTAAGGCGCAAAAGGTTAGTTCCCTGGCTAAAGATATCGTTGAAATTCTGCGTGATGAGCCCTTAGAAGCGCTGAACGTTAACGAATCAAAGCGTCTAGCGTTTCACTGCCCCTGTACGTTGCAACATGCCCAGAAGCTTAACGGCGCAGTAGAAGGTGTACTCACCAAGCTCGGCTTTGCGTTAACGCCGGTGCAGGATGCGCATCTCTGCTGTGGCTCGGCAGGCACCTACTCAATCACTCAGCCTGAACTTGCCACTCAGTTGCGCGACAATAAAATGGATGCGCTAGAAGCCGGTCAGCCAGATATGATTGTCACCGCCAATATCGGCTGCCAGACGCACCTGGCAGGCGCTAACCGCACCCCGGTGCGCCACTGGGTCGAAATCGTCGATGCCGCGCTCACTTAGCGCTTTAACTTTCATTGAAAATACGTAGTACTCCACCCTTTGCCGTGCTGCTTTTGATGGGCACGGCAACTTCACTCCCCAGCATTAATAGGATTTACACATGCAAACCAAAGCCATCCTCGCTCAAGCCGATGTCATCAATGTGCTGGATGCAGCGCAGAAGGAAGCTGACAGCAATCACTGGCCGGTCACGATCGCAGTAACCGACGATGGCGGCCACCTGCTGGGACTGCGCCGTTTAGATGGTGCTGCCCCCTTCAGTGCAGAAGTCGCTACGCAGAAAGCACGCAGCGCAGCGCTAGGCCGTAAAGAGACACAGGTATTCGAAGAGATGATCAACGGTGGTCGCACCGCGTTTATTTCGGCGCCGCTGCAAGGCCTTCTTTCCGGCGGTGTTCCGATTACGGTTGATGGCCATGTTGTCGGCGCTGTGGGCATTTCCGGCGTAAAACCTGATCAGGACGTTCAAGTCGCCAAAGCAGGCGTTAGCGCTATTAATGGCTAAAAGCTGAAAAAGTGCAGGCACACGAAAAAGCCCGGATCATTGATCCGGGCTTTTTTGGAATTCGTTCGGCTAATGCCGATATCTTGCCAACAACTTACATACTTAACTACACAAATGCTTAATGGCGGACCGGACGAGACTCGAACTCGCGACCTCCGGCGTGACAGGCCGGCATTCTAACCGACTGAACTACCGGTCCACGTTAAAGCACTTTTCAAACAACCATCAAAACTAACAGTTACAAGCGGTTCAGAGGCGCTTCTAAAAGGTAGAAGATGGTGGGTGGTACTGGGTTCGAACCAGTGACCCCCAGCTTGTAAGGCTGGTGCTCTCCCAACTGAGCTAACCACCCAATCTATTAGTAAGGACTTGCTGTGCTTACCAACTTTTGCTTACCAGCTTAGCTTAGCAGTTATCGTGGCGGACCGGACGAGACTCGAACTCGCGACCTCCGGCGTGACAGGCCGGCATTCTAACCGACTGAACTACCGGTCCGAATTGCGATAACACACTTTAAAGCTAATTACTTATCAAGCAGATAATGATTTGATGTTGGCGGACCGGACGAGACTCGAACTCGCGACCTCCGGCGTGACAGGCCGGCATTCTAACCGACTGAACTACCGGTCCGTTATGCACATCAAAACTTAATCGTACTTCTTACTTCACGTTTCCAAACCATTTTAGCCATTTCTAAATATGGTGGGTGGTACTGGGTTCGAACCAGTGACCCCCAGCTTGTAAGGCTGGTGCTCTCCCAACTGAGCTAACCACCCGCTGGTCACGTGGCGCTGCATTCTACCGAATACTTGAGGGAAGTCAACCTACTTGGTTTAAAAACCGTGTTTAAAATCTGCTAATAACATCAGCGATTAAAACAGCATGTTACTTAATCCAAGTGACGAAACACTTCACTCTACGTCTGGCGTTTGAGCGCGGACGAAGGATGCCGCAACCTGGGTGGCCTCGTCAATCAAAAACGTTTGCGTCAGGCCAGATGAACGACGCGGCTTAAAGTCGTGGTCGCCATCTTTTAGCCAGGCGAGCCGAGCATTAGCGGGCAACGGGTAGCTTGTGACCTCCTCCCGAGTACCGAAGGGATCTCGCTCGCCTTGTAAAATCAGCATCGGACAAACAGTGGCGGGCCAGTGATCCAAACGAAGCTTGTCAGGCGCTTTAGTAGGGTGAAACGGATAACCGGCCACCACGACACCTGGGCACGCTTGCTGACTGGCTAGCAGCGTCGCTACGCGGCCGCCCATCGATTTGCCTCCTACCCACAGCGGCCCGTCCAACAGAGAGTCCAGTAGCGCATACCACTCGCCAAACTGGGCCAAGGTCTGTGCGATAGGTGGCGGTGGACGTCGCTTGCCCGTTTCCAGAATCTGCTGCATGTAAGGGAAATCAATACACAGAACCTGAATTCCGTGCTTAGCCAAAGAGGTGACAAATTGACGCATGAAGACTGCCTGTTGACCCGCGCCTGCGCCATGGGCAAACAGCAAGCGGCCAATTCTAGCGTCACCATGGAGTGCCAACGGCCCCATCCCCTGCACCATAAAACAGCCATTCGGCTGTTGGGTCAGTGCCTCTTTTAACCCTTCACGAGGCACGCAAATATAGTCAGACAAAGCCGAATGTGACACGCACCACTCCTAATAATTCAGTAATTAGCCTATTGGCATGTTCAGCTTAAGCCTCGGCTGCGCTAGAATCCTGGTCGGATCTTGACCTGCATCATCAAGCGGGTGGCCGCACCCGTGCAAAATGCAACGGGTTACCCCCTAACCGCGTTCGATGGGAACATGACATGAGCACAGCATTGGAACACCCGACCTACAATTACAAGGTGGTTCGGCAGTTCGCGATTATGACCGTTGTGTGGGGCATCGTGGGGATGACCGTTGGTGTCATCCTCGCCTCGCAGCTTGTTTGGCCGCAACTGAACCTTGGCATACCTTGGACTAGCTTCGGGCGTCTGCGTCCGTTACACACAAACCTCGTTATCTTCGCCTTTGGCGGTTCGGCGCTGTTTGCCACGTCGTACTACGTTGTTCAGCGGACCTGTCAGACGCGGCTGTTTTCTGACAAGTTAGCGTCCTTTACGTTCTGGGGCTGGCAAGCCGTTATTCTCTCAGCGATCGTGTCGCTTCCCATGGGCTACACCTCGACCAAGGAGTACGCTGAGCTGGAGTGGCCAATCGATATTTTGCTCGCGATCGTTTGGATTAGTTATGCCGCCGTATTCTTAATGACGATTAAAAAACGCACTACGTCGCATATTTATGTGGCGAACTGGTTCTTTGCTGCGTTTATTTTGACCGTTGCTGTGCTGCATATTGTTAATAATGCGGCTATTCCTGTCTCGCCGATGTACGCCACCTCGATATACGCCGGTGCGGTGGATGCCATGGTGCAGTGGTGGTACGGTCATAACGCGGTAGGCTTCTTCCTGACTGCTGGCTTCCTGGGCATGATGTATTACTTCGTCCCCAAGCAGGCGGAACGCCCCATCTACTCCTATCGTCTTTCCATCGTCCACTTCTGGGCGCTGATCATGATCTACATGTGGGCTGGCCCACACCACCTGCACTATACCGCGCTACCCAACTGGGCTCAGTCGCTGGGCATGGTGATGTCGATCATTCTTCTGGCTCCCTCCTGGGGTGGCATGATCAATGGCATGATGACCCTGTCAGGTGCCTGGCATAAGCTGCGCACGGATCCCACGCTGCGCTTCTTGGTGGTTGCCCTCTCGTTCTATGGCATGTCCACCTTTGAAGGCCCGATGATGGCCATTAAAACGGTCAACGCGCTGTCGCACTACACTGACTGGACCATTGGTCACGTTCACTCCGGCGCACTCGGCTGGGTAGCGATGATCACCATCGGCTCGATGTACCACCTGATTCCTCGCGTCTTTGGTCGCACTGAAATGTACTCAATCAACCTGATTGCCGTGCACTTCTGGCTGGCCACGATCGGTACCGTGCTATACATCGCCTCCATGTGGGTTAATGGCATTCTGCAAGGCCTGATGTGGCGTGCGATCAACCCTGACGGCACCTTGATGTACACCTTCGTTGAAGCCGTTGAAGCCAGCGCACCGGGCTACTTTGTACGCTTAATCGGCGGCCTTTTCTGGGTCACCGGCATGCTGATCATGGCGTTCAACGTATACATGACCGTTAAGCGTCGTGAGGCCATCAGCCATTCAGCGCCACAAGCTGCCTAAACCAGGGAAGTTGAGACCAATGAAACACGAGATTGTCGAAAAGAACGTTGGCCTGCTTGCCGTATTGATCCTTGTCGTGATCAGTTTTGCTGGCTTGGCTGAGGTCGTTCCGCTGTTTTTCCAGAAGCAGACCACCGAGCCGGTTGAAGGCCTGGAGCCGCTCTCCGCACTGGAGCTAGAAGGCCGTGGCATCTACCGCCGTGAAGGTTGTGTGGGCTGTCACTCACAAATGGTGCGCCCGTTCCGCGCTGAAACGGAGCGCTATGGCCACTACAACGTGGCTGGCGAGCAGGTTTATGAGCACAACTTCCTGTGGGGCTCCAAGCGTACCGGGCCAGACCTGGCGCGCGTAGGCGGCCGCTATAGCGACGACTGGCACCGTGCTCACCTCTACAATCCCCGGGATGTAGTACCCGAGTCGATCATGCCGGCTTATCCTTGGCTGTTTGAGAATACCCTCGATGGCGAAGGCACACCGAACAAGATGCGCACGCTGCGTCAGTTAGGTGTGCCATATACCGACGAAGATATCGCCAATGCGACAGAAGACGTTCGCGGGACTCAGGAGATCACCGCGCTGGTCGCCTACCTGCAGCAGCTCGGAACCGTGCTTGAGGGTACTCGTTAAGCTATGGATACGGGAACTTTTCGCGGACTCATGACGCTGATCTTGATTTTCGCTTTTATCGGTATCGCCCTTTGGGCGTACTCCAAGCGACGCAAGCCAGATTTCGACGAAGCGGCTAATTTGCCCTTTGCCGACGACGATGAGCTACCGACCAGTGACAAGCACGCTGCGCATGAACGCGACAGTGAAGCGCATTCCCGTGACGACAGGGGAGATAAAAATATATGAATAATTTATGGGGTGACTCCCTATCCGGCTTCTGGAGCGCCTGGATCATTATCATTACGCTCGGCACGATTGCGCTAAGCGTATGGATCCTGCTGGCCAATCGCCGCACCGATAAAATACCTGATGCTGAAGGTAACGTAGAAACTACCGGCCACGCCGCCGATGGCATTGAAGAGTATGACAATCCGTTGCCTAAATGGTGGTTCCAGCTATTTGTCCTGACGGTGGTTTTCGCGCTTGGTTATTTGGTGCTCTATCCCGGCCTTGGTAACTACGCAGGCGTGTTGGGTTGGTCGCAAGAGGGCCAATGGGAAGAGGAAGTAGCTCAGGCTGAAGAACGCTTCACGCCGATTTTTGCTCAGTATCAGGAAGTCCCTATCCCCGAACTAGCCGAAGACCCTGAAGCGATGCAGGTCGCTGAACGTGTTTTTCAGAATAACTGCGCGGTGTGTCACGGTTCTAACGCCCAAGGGGGCTATGGTTTCCCCAACTTGACCGATGACGACTGGTTATACGGCGGCGAGCCGGACAACATCGTCCAGACGCTAACCAATGGCCGAAATGGCAATATGCCTTCCTGGCAACAGCTGGGACAGAACAATATTGAGAATTTGACGCAATATGTGCTGTCGTTATCTGACGAGGAACACGATGCTGAGCGCGCAGCGAGCGGTGAAAGCACCTTCATGGCGGTTTGTGCTGCCTGCCACGGCCCAAGCGGCACTGGCAATCAGGCCCTAGGCGCCCCCAACCTAACTGACAATACCTGGCTCTACTTGGCGCCCGGTCAGGAGGTGGGCGATTCTGTTCGTCAAACGTTACGCAATGGTCGTAACGGCCATATGCCTGCGCAAGCAGCGTATATTGGCGAAGAGCGCGTTCACCTGGTGGCTGCCTACGTGTATAGCCTGCGCTTAGCAGACTGATCGTCGGTCAGCAACGCTAACCAAGCAAGGGTGCGGCCCCAAACCGCACCCTTTCTTTATTCACAACCCGATACAATATTAATCAGGCATCATATCTGAATAAGCGCCCAATTTGTCTGAGCAGCGACTGAGCAATGGGTGCAGCCTCTCCTGCCTTCTGAGCCGGGAATACCGCCATGGAAAAGATACCGAGCCAAGACGTCACGCCGAATCCCGTGGGGCATCACACTCCTCCAAAAGAAACGGTTACTCAGGCAATGTACGCTAAGCGGCGTCACATTTATGTACGTGAAATTAAAGGCATTTTCCAGAAACTTCGGCGAAGCACCAACTGGGCGCTAATGCTGGCATTTTTCCTATTGCCCTGGATTAACGTCGGTAACCGACCGTTAATTCTGTTTGACTTGCCTAATCGTGAATTCCATATTTTTACCGCCACGTTTTATCCGCAGGAGTTTATCCTGCTGTCGTGGCTGTTGATCATCTGCGCCTTCGGGCTGTTTTTTATTACCGTTTTCGCTGGTCGGGTGTGGTGCGGCTACACCTGCCCACAAAGTGTTTGGACCTTTCTGTTTATTTGGTTTGAACACCGTATCGAAGGTTCACGCAATCGGCGTATTAAGCTCGACGACCAGCCGATGACCCTCGACAAATTCTGGCGTAAAGGCGCAAAGCATACTGCTTGGCTATTGATTGCCCTCGCCACCGGCATCACTTTTGTGGGTTATTTCACC
The DNA here is from genome assembly GCF_059448525.1 of Vreelandella sp. ssv. NCBI lineage: Bacteria > Pseudomonadati > Pseudomonadota > Gammaproteobacteria > Oceanospirillales > Halomonadaceae > Vreelandella > Vreelandella sp. ssv. Next base: position 3,274,000 of record NZ_CM182545.1, read on the forward strand.
CCAGTTCGTGAATTAGTGGCAGAACTCCCTACCTTTGAAGCCCACGGCTGGTCCTACTTCTGGGTCGGTTTTTTCCTGGTATTTACTTATCTCAACGCTGGCTGGCTGCGCGAACAGGTGTGCATTTATATGTGCCCCTATGCACGTTTTCAATCGGTTATGTTTGACCGGGATACGCTGATCGTCTCTTACGATGAATCCCGCGGTGAACCCCGTGCCCATCGCCCCAAGAATCTGAGCCATCAAGAGGCCCGGGAAGCAGGTTACGGCGACTGTATCAATTGCGATCTTTGCGTGCAGGTGTGCCCTACCGGTATCGACATCCGCGACGGACTGCAGTACGAGTGCATTACCTGCGCCGCCTGTATTGACGCCTGCGATAGCGTGATGGACAAAATGGGCTATCCGCGGGGATTGGTGCGCTACACCACCGAAAACGCACTTGAAGGAAAAAAGAGCCATATCATGCGCCCTCGCCTGCTAGGCTATTTTGCCGCACTGGTGCTGATGATTGGCACTTTTGCCTGGGCAATAAACGATCGTATGCCGCTCAATTTCGATGCCGAGCGAGAACGCACCCAGCTCTACCAAACGACCCGCGATGGGCTGATTAGTAATGTGTTTACCCTGACCATTCGTAATCTTGATGATCAGGACCACACCTACCAACTAAGCGCGTCTGGATTACCCAGCTTGGCACTGGATAACACCTTGATTACCGTGCCTGCTGGTGAGTCACGCCTGGAAGTCGTCACGGCAACCGTTAACCCTGATGATTTGCAGCAACCCAGTCACGATATCGTATTCACACTGCAGGCTCAGCAAGACGACGGTATTCGCCTTGAGCGGGAAGCACGCTTCCTGGGCGATATTAGGAGATAAACAGCTATGTCATCCCTACCCACTGGTGAGAAGGTAACACCTTGGTATAAGCAGTTTTGGCCGTGGTTTTTAATCGGCATACTGCTCTCGTCCATCGTGTTCAGCATTACCTTTGCCATCATGTCAGTGAAGAGTTTCGACGGTATGGTTGTTCAGGAAGATTATTACGAACACGGCAAAGCCATTAATATGGTGCTTGCCAAGCAAGACCGTGCTCGAGAGTTAAACCTGAGTGCAGATTTACGCCTTGATCCGCTGACCAGTGATATCGTGATTGATTTGAGCGGCGATGCGCGCCCCGACAAGCTCTATCTAGACCTCATCTTTCCCACCGAGGATGACCGTGACCAATCGTTCATACTGGAACATGTGCGTGACGGCCGCTATATCACCCAAGGCCCTGATAATCTGCGCTACCGTTGGTACCTACAGATTCAGCCTGCGTTAGAAAACGCCGACTGGCGTCTTACCGGAGAGGCGACCTTCCCCAGTGACAACAGCGTCACGCTTCAGCCGGGAGGGCGTACAGAAAGCGAATGAGCGATGTGACGACTGCCGCTCCCTGCTACCACTGCGGTAACCCAGTGCCCGCTGCGGCACCCTGGACCATTACCCTGGATGATCATACCCACCCGCTTTGCTGCCCAGGCTGTGAAGCGGTGGCTCATGCCATTGTCGACGGCGGTTTAGAGAGCTACTACCGCTACCGGACCGAGCTCCCCGAACGGCCGGATGAACGCCAGGCCGCCAAAGCGGACACTTGGTCGGTATTTGACGACCCCGGCCTGCAGGCGCAGTTTGTTCACCCCGACGGCGATAACGGCAACGTAAAAGCGACCCTCGCTATCGAAGGTATTACCTGTGCCGCCTGTGCATGGCTGATCGAGCACCGCTTGAATGCTCTGCCCGGGATTGCCTCCAGCGCGGTAAACTTAACCCACCACCGCCTGCGCGTGAGTTGGAACCCACAGCAGTTAAAGCTCTCTCAACTGATGGCCGAACTGTCGGCAATTGGCTACGATGCCCAGCCCTACGAACCAGATCAGGCTCAAGCCCGCATGCAGCATGAGGAGCGCATGAACGTTCGCCGGCTGATCATTGCCGCCGTCGGGATGATGCAGGTGATGATGTTCTCGATCCCGATCTACGTCTCCGGCCCCGGTGAAATCAGCGACGATTTCTATGCCCTGTTCCACTGGCTCTCCTTTGCGCTGGCAACGCCGGTGGTATTTTTTTCGGCCCAGCCATTTTTCCGCAACGCCCTGCGCGACCTGCGCACCGGAGTATTGGGCATGGATGTACCGGTCTCGTTAGCGATTGGCGGCGCTTACCTGGCCAGCAGCTATGCGGTGCTGTTTGACGTGGGCGAGGTCTATTTTGACTCGGTTGCCATGTTCACCTTCTTCTTGCTGTTTGGTCGCTATGTAGAAGGCCGCGCCAGGCGCCGCAGCGGGCATAGCGGCAATGCGCTAAGCGGCGTGCTGCCGATATCGGCCACGCGGCTGGAAAGCGACGGCAGCGAACGCATTCTGCCCGCCAGCGAACTCACGCCCGGTGATCGCGTATTGATCAAGCCCGGACACGGCGTGCCTGCCGACGGAGTGATTGAAGAGGGCGAATCGAGTCTGGATGAGTCGATGCTGACCGGCGAATATCTCCCGGTCACCCGCCGGGTGGGAGACCTGATTACCGGCGGCAGCCAAAACATGGAAAACCCGCTGGTGATCAGGGTCACCCACGCAGGGCGCGATGCTCGCGTAGCGGGCATTGTCGATCTCACCGACCGCGCCTTTGCCAGCCGCCCGCGGTTGGCTCAGATGGCGGCGCGTATGGCCCACCTGTTTGTTCTGCGCCTGCTGCTGGTAACGGTTGGCGTCACTATCGTCTGGTGGTTTATCGACCCCTCGCGGATGCTCTGGGTACTGCTTTCAGTACTGGTAGTGACCTGCCCTTGTGCGCTGGCGCTGGCCACCCCCGCGGCCTTGACCGCAGGCCATGGACAACTGCGCAAGCGCGGCGTTTTGATCACCCGCGCAGATGCCATGGAAACCCTCTCCAACGTTACCCGGGTGATTTTTGACAAAACCGGCACGCTCACCCGCGGCGAGATGCACCTCACCCAGACCAAACCGTTTGGAGAATTAACCGCCGAGCGTGCCCAGGCGATTGCCGCGGCGCTCGAAGCCCACTCAGAGCACCCTATCGCCCGTGCCTTTCGTCCGTTTCGGGATGCAACGCTTCAGGCAAAAGATATTCATAGCCATACCGGTCAAGGGCTAGAGGGCACGCTAAATGGCGCGCGCTGGAAGTTGGGCAAACCAGAATTTGCCGCTGGAGAAGCCATTTCGGCGCCTGCCAGAGGCCAGTGGTTGCTGCTTAGCGAAAACGGCGAACCCAGTGCCTGGTTTGGTCTGCATGACGGCGTCCGCGATGATGCCGCCGCCACGATCAATGCCCTCCAGGCCCTCGGGCTAAACGTGGAGCTGCTCTCCGGCGATACTGAGGATGCCGTGGAAAGCCTGGCCAACCAGCTCAACATTACTACCTGGCACGCAGGCATCAGCCCAGAGGGTAAGCTGGCCCGAATGAAAGAGCTTCAAGCCGCCGGCGAAACCGTGGTGATGATTGGTGACGGCATCAATGACGTGCCGGTGTTAGCCGGTGCCGATGTGGCGATTGCCATGAATGGCGCGACGGATCTGGCCCGCACCCGCGCCGACGCAGTGCTGCTCAGCCCACGTCTTATGCGGATTTTCGAGGCCATTGAGATTTCCCGCGCCACCCGGCGTATCATGCGCCAGAACATGATCTGGTCAGTATGCTACAACTTTTCGGCGCTGCCGCTGGCGGCAATGGGGCTGGTGCCTCCCTGGCTTGCAGCCATTGGCATGTCGCTCAGCTCACTGGTGGTGGTCGGTAATGCCCTGCGGCTTTCACGCTGGCGTGCCAAGCCTGCCGCCGCACTTAGCGCTTCAACACCGGTAACCGCATGACGATTCTGTATCTGCTTATTCCGCTTTCACTGATTCTGCTCGGCCTCGCCGTCTGGGCATTCTTCTGGGCGGTCAAAAACGATCAGTTCGACGACCTGGAAGGCCCGGCGCACCGCATTTTGTTCGATGAGGACGAGAACGACCTCACCCCAGAACAGCGTCGCCAACGACAGCAAGCCAAGCAAAAACCCGCCGCTTCGGCAGATAAAAACGCACCCGACGACCAAGAGCCGCGACCATGAATCCAACCGGCCTCGACCTGCCACCGCTACTGGCGGCGTTCGTGTTTGGCCTGATGGGGGGCGCCCACTGTATTGGCATGTGTGGCGGCATCATGAGTGCACTCACCTTTGCCGTCCCGCCCAGCATGCGCCACCCGGCGCGTATGAGCGGCCTACTGCTCAGCTATAACGCAGGCCGTATCACTAGCTATATGAGCGCAGGCGCGCTGGTGGCCCTGCTGGGCACGCTGTTTTCACTCTCTGCCACGGCACGAATGCTGCTGCAGGTATTTGCGGCGCTGATGCTGATACTGATGGCGCTGTATATCGCCAACTGGTGGAAGGGGCTGCTCAAGGTTGAAGCCGTCGGACGCCGTCTCTGGCGGTTTATTGAGCCGGTGGGACGGCGTTTAATGCCGGTCGTTCATTTACCCCAGGCCTTCGCGCTGGGGTCAATATGGGGCTGGCTCCCCTGCGGGCTGGTCTATTCCATGTTGGCCTGGAGTCTGGCGATTGCCGACCCGCTGCAGGGGGCACTGCTGATGGGGGCGTTTGGACTTGGCACGCTGCCCGCGCTATTGGCCACTGGGCTTGCGGCGCGCCAATTGAGCCACCTGATTCGTCATCCGGCGACACGCAGCGTGGCCGCGCTGTCCATTATTGCCTTTGCCCTGTGGCAGCTTTGGTCACTCACGGCACATAACCTTCACTAACATGACATGGCTCAACGTTTATTGCGTCTCTGCGCGTTAGGCTGGTGCTGATCTTCTTTGCTACACAGCCCTTTACGCCGGAGCCTCTCTTCATGCCCGTTCATGCCCTTGCGGCTTCTTCTACGAAGACTTCCACCATGACCAGGCCAGCCAACGATCAGGCAGTGTGGGATAAAACTTTACTGCGCCGCTATGACACCAGCGGCCCACGCTATACTTCCTACCCCACGGCGCTGTCGTTTGATGACCGATTTACCCCCGGAGATCTGACTCAGGCGCTTGAGCAAAGTAATGCTGGCAAACGCCCGCTATCGCTCTATGTGCATATTCCCTTCTGCCGTAAAATTTGCTTTTACTGCGCGTGTAATAAAATCGCCACCAAAAACACCGCTCTGGCTGAGCCTTACTTATCCCGGCTCGACCGTGAGATGGTGCTGATTGCACGGCATCTGGATACTTCACGTCCGGTGGAGCAATTGCACTGGGGCGGCGGCACACCAACCTTTCTGAGTTTGAATCAGATGGGCGACCTGATTGATCGACTGGATGCGCGCTTTGGTCTTTCATCGTCTTCTCAGCGCGATTACGCGATTGAAATAGACCCTCGCGAAGCGGATGTGTTTACCCTGCGACACCTGCAGTCGCTTGGCTTCAACCGCATCAGTTTAGGGGTGCAGGACTTGGCCCCACTGGTGCAGAAAGCCATTAACCGCATTCAGCCGCGAGTCCTCACCGAAACATTGATGGATGAAGCCCATCGGCTGGGGTTTCGCTCTCTCAATCTCGATTTAATCTACGGCCTGCCGTTTCAAACCGAAAAGAGCTTTGCGAATACCCTTCGTCAGGTCATTGAGATGAACCCCGCACGGCTTTCGGTCTTCAACTATGCCCATATGCCTGAGCGCTTTACCCCCCAGCGACGTATTAACGTCGATGACTTGCCGGGCAGCGACGAGAAACTGGCGATTCTGCACACCACGATTGAGATGCTTACGGCGGCAGGTTACGTGCATATCGGGATGGATCACTTTGCTCGTCCCAATGACAGCTTAGCCATTGCTCAGCGCGAAGGCTCGCTGCAGCGCAACTTTCAAGGCTATTCCAGCCATGCCCAGTGTGATCTGGTAGGGCTGGGCGTTTCCGCCATTTCACGGGTAGGCAGTGTCTATGCGCAGAATCCTGGTGACCTGGCCCGTTATGAAGCGGCACTGGACCAAGGCCAACTGGCGACGGTGCGCGGGCTGCGCCTGAGTGATGATGACCTGATCCGCCGAGACGTGATTGAACGACTGATGTGCGATATGCACATCGACCTGTCCGCCGTTGGTCAGCGCTGGAACATCGATGCTCCCCGCTACTTTGCACCGGCGCTGGAGAGCTTACAAAGCGCCGAGCGCGACGGTCTGCTGACCCGGAGCGGCGATCAGCTTAGCGTAACCCCTATGGGTCGCTTGCTGATTCGCCATTTAGCCATGGCGTTTGATGCCCATTTTGCTGGGCAAACGGGGCAGCACTACTCAAAGATTGTGTAATCGGGCTGTCGCTAACCACATGAAGCTTCCATAATAATGGATGCAGCTGTTAGTACGGCACGGATAACGTAAAATTTCTCTTGAACGCTACTCAAGGAGCTATGCATGTTGGATCCCATGAACCGACGACGCTCGCTACTCCATGAAGCTCGTTGCCAGACCTGCAGCCTGAGCTCGCTGTGCCTGCCGCTTGCCCTTGAGCTAGATGATATCGGGCAGTTCGATGCCATTATTCGCCGCCGGGCACCGCTGAAAAAGGGCGAGCCACTGTTTCGCCAGGGCGACGCCTTCACCAGCGTGTATGCGGTTCGCTCAGGCAGCTTGAAGCAGGTGACGGCGGAGGGGAATGGCAGCGAGCAACTGACCAACTTCTACCTGCCCAGTGAGCTGGTGGGGCTGGACGGAATTGATGAAGAGCACTACCCCGGCAGCGTTATCGCCCTGGAAACGACCACTATCTGTGAGATTCCTTTTGACCGCCTGGATTTACTCTCCGAGGAGCTGCCCGAACTGCGCGGCCAGCTGTATCGCAGCATGAGCAAGGAGCTACGCGATGACCGCCGCATGATGCGTCTGCTGTCACGTAAAACCGCTGATCAGCGGCTAGCGAGCTTCTTGATCACCCTCTCGGATCGTTTTCGTCGCCGGGGCTACTCGCCTTACAGCTTTCGCCTATCAATGCCCAGAGCCGATATCGGCAACTACCTGGGCTTAGCGGTGGAAACCGTCAGCCGTATTTTAAGCCGCTTTCAACAGCAGAGCGTGGTGGCGGTTTCTGGGCGAGAGGTCAATATTCTCGATATGCAGCGCTTGATTACTCTCGCCGAGGAGGAAGAACAAACGGTTAGCTGAATTAGCTAACGTTAAATGCCTGGATACGCCCGGCCAGCAGCTCCGCCTGTTTGGCCTCTAAGCCTTCAAAATCGAATAGGCTGCGGTCTGCCAACTGGGAAGGCGCAATATTAGTCACCGCTTTAAACATGCTTTCTAGACGGCCGGGGAATTTCTTATCCCATTCGGCGAGCATCTCTTTGACCACTTGGCGCTGCATATTGGGCTGGGAGCCGCAGAGATTGCAGGGAATAATCGGAAACTCCATTAACCGAGAAAATTCAGCAATATCCGCTTCTTTGCAGTAAGCCAACGGTCGAATAACAATATTTTTGCCATCATTGGAGAGCAGTTTGGGCGGCATCGCTTTCAAGTTGCCCCCAAAGAACATGTTGAGAAACAGGGTTTCAAGGATATCTTCGCGGTGGTGGCCCAATGCAATTTTGTTGGCACCGATCTCTTCGGCAAAACCATACAGCGAACCGCGGCGCAGGCGTGAACAGAGTGCGCAAGTCGTTTTGCCTTCTGGCGTTTTTTCCTTCACCACCGAATAGGTATCACGCTCGACGATGTGATACTCCACGCCCTGTTTATCCAAATAAGCTGGCAGCACGTGTTCAGGAAAACCGGGCTGCTTTTGATCTAGATTGACCGCCACTATCGAAAAATTAACCGGTGCGTTGCGCTGTAAATTGCGCAAAATCTCCAGCATCGTGTAGCTGTCTTTGCCGCCGGAGAGGCACACCATCACACGGTCGCCTTCATTGATCATTTGGTAATCAATAATGGCATTGCCCACATCTCGGCGCAGGCGCTTTTGCAGTTTGTTAAATTCACGCTTCTGCTTAACATCAGCCAGCTCAGGCTGGTCGCGCTCAACGTCAGCTTGGGAGGCTCCAAGGTGAGCAGGGTCAAAATGATCAAGAGATTGCATGGTATAAGCACTGCCGAGGGTGGAAGGCATTCAAGAAAAAAGTGGCTGCTATTCTAACAACACTCATCGCCCAGACCCAACTACTCAGAGAGAACCACCCAAGATATCGCAATGTAAAATGACTGCCCTGACGATTAAACCGTACTCGGTGAGAGGGTAGGTTGAAGCGAGGGTCTTTTTCCAGGGATGGAAAAAGTAGCGCCCAGGGATGGGGTCACAGTGCCCTCGCGGAAACCTTCCCTCTGCACCACGATAGCTGCCACTAAGCTGCCTCTGCCATCACCCGCTGCAGACGCATATACAGCAGCGCGCTTGCCGTCGCTTCGCCTAACATACTTTGCATGCCCATCGAGGGCACCTGCCAGCACGCCAGCGCCTGGGTAAAGCTACTGGGTGCATCGACCTCAGGGTGCAAACGCCGCAGCTGGCGCTGGTGCAGCTTTGCCAAATCGACCTGGGCATTGGGCAGCGCGAAATCCAGCCGCTCGCTCAGCAATGTATTTAACGCCCCAATCCGCTTGTCCAACTGCCAGCCGACAATGGGGCGATTGCCGATAAACTCTACCAACGCATTTAAATTGTCGCTGCTCGGGCAAGAGACCTCCCCCGCCTGACATAGCAAGTGATGGCGACGCAGCGACGCATTCTCAGCCTGCCCCGGTATGCCAAGCGTCAGCACAAAGGCGCGACTGGTGCGCACCTGCTGCTGGCTGAGCACCACCGCTGCCAGACTGATCACCGGGGAAGATGCCGTGGGCGTTGCCGTGCAAGCAAGCGCGACTAGTTCATCGCCCATATAGGGGTTAAATAGCCAGGCATAGTGAGAGTCAGCACAGCGACGCCGGTCGCTTTCGCGTCTCAGCAAAGTACGCAAGGAACCGCTAAAGAGAGCCACGTGTCGATCTAATAGCCGCATTCCTGTCACGAATACTCCAAATGATATCGATGGAAAAGCCGCTGCTTGAAGTCTTTCACAATGTGCAGCGCTTCACGCAATAGGTCACGTTCGAGAGAAGAGAGGTTTTGCACCACCACGCGATTGGCACGGTTCGCCTCTGGCGACGTGCTGGTTGCTTCCAGTGCATTGAGCTGCTGCCTGAGACGCAGCTCGGAAAATAGCGCCAGCGCTTCGCCCAGGTCATCGGCAAAACGACGGTCCAGTCGGCCATCGGCAGCCAGTGCGTCTAAACGATCCAGGGTCGAGGTGGCTTTGATCCGCCGCTCAAGAGCCATGGTGCGCACGCCGTGAACAATGGGGAAGATGCCCCCTTTCTTAATATCGATACCGTGCTGGGGCTTTTTCAACGTACCAAACAGGGTCAGCGGCGTGGAAAAACGCAGCGCCGTGCGGGCAAAATAGGAGAGCAGAAGTTCATCACCTGAGCAGCGTTCAAATAGCTCTTCTCGTACGCTCTCAAGCAGGCTGGAGTTACCGGTCACGGCATGGGCATCAAGCATAATCGCCAGTTTCATCAGGCTATCGCCATCCCGCTCGCTGGCCCATTTAGCAATATTGCTCTTCCACTGCGACACCGTGGCCACCCATTCAGGGTTCGACACCATAATATTGCCGGGGCACGGCGGGTAACCGAGCTGTATGAGGGTGTCAGTGAGCGTTTGCATGTGACTCGTAAGATCAGGCCACTGCGCGTCATCGGCTAAAATCAAGCCATTATCCTGGTCTGTTTTTAGGATTTGCTCACCACGCCCTTCGCTGCCCATCACCATCATGCAACTCTGTTCGTGGTACTTCTCATCGACAGTGAACTCCCAGGCTTTGCTCATAATACGACCGTTCAGCGCAGCGAGCAGATCCATCGCAAAGCGCAGCTTTACACCCTGAGCCATCAGCGCTTTGACCAGCTCCGGCGTACGCTGGCTGGCTGCCGACAGCGCCTCTAAACTGCTCGCCTGTTCGACCTGTAAACTCACCACGTAGCTGCGGCTTGAGAAATAGCTAAGCACGTCGGTGAGTTCGACAACGCCTTTTAAGGCGTTTTGCTCGAGCACCACTACCCGTGTCACTTTATGGCGTGTCATCAAGACCAATACTTCAAACAAGTACTGATCCGGTGCGACGGTCACCAGATTAAAATGGGCGATTTCATCGACGGGTGATGACACCGGGTGACCGCCTAACACCAACCCATTGAGCAGGTCGGTTTTGGTCACCATGCCCAATTTGCCCTGAGTCTCTACCAACAGGCTGTCGGCATGACTTTCATTAAGCTGTTTCACCGCGCTAGCGATATCAGTAGACGCTGCCATCAGCAGCGGCTCACGCATACACTCGCTGACCTTAGCCAGCATAAAGCCCGCCATAGTGACACCACCTTCAGCGCGCTTTTCAGTCAGTAACCGCGCCTTGTGAGCCAATGACTGACGAAAGAAGTTACTAAAGTCAGGATAATGACGGCATAGCTGCTGAAACAGCGCCTTAGGCAGCAGGTAACAAAGGCACTCCTGCTCAGCCTTAAAGCGATAGCGGCTTTTACCATTAAGAATGCTGATCGCGCCAAATAGGTCCCCGGCAGTGTAGTGACCAATACGTGCGGTAGACGAGGGGAGCGTAGGGTCGATTTCCGCCACCTCACCTCTGTGTATCAGAAACACAAACTCGCCGACTTGACCGGTCTCTAGAATAATTTCGTCACGATCATAGTAAGCAAGGTCCATACCACGGCGAATGTGGTCGCGCCCTTCATCGTCAAGAAGCGTGAACGGTAGTTGGGATAGATCCACATCAACCATTTTGCATGACCTCACTCAACTAAAGGCGAACTAGAAAGAAACAAGTAGACTTAATCATGTACTCCGGACGATATTGATTCACATCACAGGAGTCATTCCCACGCTTCAAAAACTGTTATCGGTTATTATGTGAAGGTGGCTCTACGGGTATAAAGGATTCACTTCCCAAGTAGCAAGTATAACGTTGTTATACCTTTAGCTATCACGCTAAGGTCGAAGCGACTTTTGATACGCGACCAAAGTATTAATACTTACTAACTGTGTTTAACATCAAAACGTAACCCATGCATTTAAAGTAGCCAATAACCACATTCATTTGCTCACTAGACTATCGTCCTATAGCTCTGCAAACGCCTACAAACTTCGCTTAAACAGTAGTCAAAAACTCGCATTTTCAACTACATGCAAAATATAAAAGTATTTAAATTGCTTATTGATACCAAAGTCTGGGATTTATTTTTTGGCGTTTATTGTCCAGTATTAACAGTGAGTCATGCAGGGTAATCGCACGTCACTAACTAACTCGAAATTCTATATCGAACAATAAGGTGACGTGCTGATAAAAGCTGGCTCACCACTCTTTACAACTGGGTGGCTTTCGACGTGCGATTGCCCTGATGGATCACACGCTATTCCTCGTGAACTTTCCCAACCTTAAAAATCACAAGTGGAGAGCAACACAATGGCAGACGACAAAACCAATGCTGCTGAATACTGGAAAGCTAACGTTCGCTTAATTTTCGGATGCCTGGCTGTTTGGGCATTTGTTTCTTACGGATGCGCTATCCTCTTTCGCCCACTGCTCGCCGGTATTCCGGTTGGCGGCACCGATCTTGGCTTCTGGTTTGCACAACAGGGCTCCATTTTAACGTTTATCGTGCTGATCTTCTTCTATTCCTGGAAGATGAATAAGCTCGATCAAAAATTTGGACTTGGGGAGTAAGCCGGTATGAGCCAGTTTGCAATCAACCTACTGTTCGTAGGCTCCTCCTTTGCCCTATATATCGGCATTGCGATTTGGGCCCGAGCAGGCTCGACGAAAGACTTCTATGTAGCGGGCGGCGGCGTTCACCCCATCGTTAACGGCATGGCGACCGCGGCGGACTGGATGTCAGCAGCGTCGTTTATTTCCATGGCAGGTCTACTGGCCTCGGGTGGCTACGCTAACTCCACTTTCCTGATGGGCTGGACCGGTGGCTACGTTATCCTTGCGATGCTATTAGCCCCTTACCTGCGTAAGTTTGGTAAGTTCACCGTGCCCGACTTCATTGGTGACCGCTTCTACAGCAACACCGCTCGCCTGGTGGCGATTGTGTGTTTGATTGTGGCGTCAGTCACCTATGTAATCGGTCAGATGACCGGTGCGGGCGTGGCATTCTCACGCTTCCTCGAAGTCAGCAACACTTGGGGTATCTGGTTAGCCGCGCTGATCGTATTCCTCTACGCAGTATTTGGCGGCATGAAGGGCATTACCTACACCCAGGTAGCTCAGTACATCGTTCTGATCATTGCTTATACCATTCCTGCGGTGTTTATTGCTTTCCAACTGACCGGCAACCCAATTCCAATGTTCGGTATGTTTAGTACGCATACCGAATCAGGCATACCGCTGCTGGCTAAATTAGATGACGTAGTGAGCGCGCTTGGCTTCCGCGACTACACAGCCGATGTGGACAACAAACTCAACATGGTGCTGTTCACACTGTCCCTGATGGTCGGTACTGCCGGTCTACCGCACGTCATCATTCGCTTCTTCACTGTGCCGAAAGTCGCCGATGCACGTTGGTCTGCCGGTTGGGCACTGGTGTTCATCGCCTTGCTTTATCTGACCGCACCCGCCGTTGGCTCGATGGCTCGTCTTAATCTGGCGACCACCGTGTACCCAGAGATGGCTGGGCAAGTTGAGAACTACGAAGAGGCTGCACGAAACCCGATTCTTTATGAAGAGCGTCCAGATTGGGTTCGCACTTGGGAAGAAACAGGTCTTATCGCTTTCAATGACCGCAACAATGATGGCCGCATCCAGATGTATAATGATGCTACCGACTACTCTGATCGTGGCTGGGAAGGCAATGAGCTAACGGTTAATAACGACATCCTAGTACTGGCTAACCCTGAAATTGCCAACTTGCCTGGCTGGGTCATCGGTTTGATTGCAGCAGGCGGTATCGCCGCAGCACTCTCGACAGCGGCAGGCTTGCTGCTAGCGATCTCTTCAGCCATTAGTCACGATTTGATCAAGACCATGATCAATCCGAAAATCACCGAAAAAGGCGAAATGCTCGCAGCACGAATCTCCATGGGCGGCGCCATACTTCTGGCTACTTATTTGGGCCTTAACCCACCAGGGTTTGCAGCACAGACGGTGGCACTCGCCTTTGGTATCGCTGGTGCGTCGCTCTTCCCCGCACTGATGATGGGCATCTTCTCTAAGCGGATGAATAATTCAGGGGCGATTGCGGGCATGCTGTCGGGCTTAATCTGCACCCTGCTCTACATCTTCACCTACTTGGGCTGGTTCTTTATTCCCGACACCAACACCCTGGCCAACACACCGGATAACTGGATCTTAGGTATTTCACCGCTATCCTTCGGTGCCGTAGGCGCGATGATCAACTTCGCCGTTGCCTTCGCGGTATCCAGAGTGACGGCTGCACCGCCGCAGGAAATTCAGGACCTGGTGGAAAGCGTTCGCTATCCCAAAGGTGCTGGTATGGCCATTGATCACTAAGTCATAATCCCTCCTAACGTATTATCGCTATTATGTGATTGCGTTTTGGAAACGACCTTACCATCGGGCTTCCTTACGGAGGCCCGATGGCTTTTATAGATAGCCGTTAAAGATGGCTTTTAGAAAGGATATTTTATGATATGGCATTTGATCGCCGCTGTTTTTGCTGGCCTTGCGGCAGCAGGGATTGGCCTGACACTGCGCAAGCTGAGCGGCAAACGTCTACCCAAGTGGATCGTTCCGGTCTGCGGCGGGCTGGGCATGTTAGGCTATCAAATACAGGTAGAGTACAGCTGGTTTGAACACAAGCAGGCGCAGCTTCCCGAGACTGCCACGGTGATTTCAGCCGATACCAGTACGGCTATCTGGCGCCCATGGACCTTTGCCATTCCCATGACCACCAAATTTAGCGTAGTGGACAGTGAGAACATTCGTATCACCGATCAGGGCGACGCCCGCTTGGCAGAATTTATTCTTTATCAGTTTGAACGCCATCACACCGATATTTTGATCACCCAGCCTTACATACTCAACTGTGCGAATCGGGAATTGGTACCACTGGATGAAGAGTCTCGCGAGCCTATTCTCGAAGAAATACGGACGCTGCGTGAAACCTCGCCACTGCTCAGCAATGTGTGCACATAGGCAAATAAAAAGCCCGTGATACAAACGGTCGTACACGGCCCACTGTTTCGCCTAGAATGAACCCTTTTGATTAGCGCACGTTAAGTGGGTCGCACACTCTGGCGGGGAGAAAGGCATGTTTCACGGCGGGCTACTGGTTGCGGTATCGCTACTTTATATTGCCGTTTTATTTGGCATTGCTTGGTATGGTGATCGCCGCGCGCGTACCCATGGCGCCACCCGGCGGCGTCCGATCATTTATAGCCTGGCGCTGGCGATCTACTGTACCTCGTGGACGTTTTACGGCGCAGTGGGCCAGGCAGCCACCGCGGGCTGGTCGTTTGCGAGCATCTTCGTTGGCCCGATATTGACGTTTTTACTGTTCTGGCCGGTGTTGGCCAAAATGATCCGCGTCGCTAAACACCAAAACGTTACCTCAATTGCCGACTTTATCGCCTCCCGCTACGGTAAAACCCAGTCGCTGGCCGCCTTTGCCAGTCTGGTCGCCCTGGTCGGCACCCTGCCCTATATCGCGCTACAGCTGAAAGCGGTCTCCACAACCTTTAGTGTGCTCACCGACGCCTCCGATGTCACCCATACGCCGCTATTTGGCGATACGGCCTTCTACGTGGCCATTGTGATGGCCATCTTTGCGATTCTATTTGGTACTCGGCATACCGATGCCACCGAACACCACGAAGGCTTAATCCACGCCGTCGCGTTTGAGTCGTTGGTCAAACTGTTGGCCTTTGTCGTACTCGGCGCCTTTGTTACCTGGGGAATGTTTGGTGGTCTGGGTGAGCTGATGGGACACGCAGAGAGTCAACTTGAACTCCAGCGCCAGCTCGCCAATCAAGATTTTGGCCAGAGCTTCTGGGCGCAGACCCTGCTCGCCATGCTGGCGATTCTGTGTCTACCGCGCCAATTTCATGTGGCGGTGGTCGAGAACATTCACCCTGACGACGCCACCAAAGCCCGCTGGCTGTTCCCGCTTTATCTGCTCGCCATTGCATTTTTTGTAGTGCCCTTGGCCGGCGCTGGGCTGCTGCTGTTTTCCGAAAGCGGCGTAGAGCCCGATACCTATGTACTGGCGCTATCCATGGCCTCGGGCCACCAGTGGCTGACGCTACTCACCTTTATCGGCGGCTTCTCGGCGTCTACCGGCATGGTCATTGTGGCCGCGGTGGCGGTGTCGATCATGATCTCCAATGAAATTGTTATTCCAGCGCTGTTTCGGCTGCGTTGGTTTGATACCAAAGCCCGGGATTATGGTCGTCTGGTACTGCGTGCGCGGCGCTTAACCATTGTCGCCGTACTGGCCATGGCCTACGGCTTCTACCAACTGATTGCCGAGTTCACCTCGCTGGCCTCCATTGGCATGCTGTCGTTTGCCGCCGCCGCACAGTTTGCCCCTGCGGTGATTGGCGGGCTTTACTGGAAGCGCGGTAATCGGCTTGGGGTGATCGTCGGCATGAATGCGGGCTTTGCCATCTGGGCCTATAGCCTATTGCTACCCGCCATGATCAATGCCGGTGTTCTTCCGGCAATGTGGCTTGAGGGCGGCCCGCTGGGGCTTAACTGGCTATCGCCTACGGCACTGTTTGGGCTCAACTTGGGCGACAGCTTTACTCACGGCGTGATGCTGTCACTCGGGGTTAATCTGTTCTGCTACATTTTTGTTTCCCAGGTGACCTCGCAACGCGTGGTCGAGCGTATTCAGGCCTCACTGTTCGTGGATAGCGTGGAAACGCGTCAAACCTCAGTGAACCGCCCCTGGACCGGGGCGACCACCGTCGGCGACTTAAAAGTCCTCTGCGAACGCTTTCTGGGTGCCGGACAGGTGGATCGCGCCTTTGAAGATTACGCCCGTCGTGCTGGTAAACCGCTGGATGACGGCACCCGCGCCTCGATTGATATTATTCAGTTCACCGAACGCTTTCTGGCCTCGGTACTGGGTGCTTCATCGGCGCGTATCGTGGTTAACTCGGCGCTGCAGGGGCGCGGCATCGGCATTTCGGATGTAATCTCGATTGTCGACGAAGCCTCTCAGGTATTGGAGTTCAACCGAGCGCTGCTCCAGGCCACCATCGAGAATATCAATCAGGGCATCAGCGTTGTCGACCAGAACCTGCGTCTGGTGGTGTGGAACCAGCGCTACCTGGAGCTATTCCGCTTTCCTGACCACCTGATTCGTGTTGGCGCACCCATTGACCGCATCTTCCGCTACAACGCTCACAACGGCGAATATGGCCCGGGTGATCCAGAAGAGCACGTGCAGCTGCTACTCGACAATATTCGCGAAGGCCAACCCCACCGCTACGTGCGCTACCGCCAGGATGGCAGCGTGCTGGAAGTGCAGGGCAACCCTATGCCCGGCGGCGGCTTTGTGTATACCTATCAGGACATTACCCAACAGAAGCGGATCGAAGAGGCGCTGATTCGATCGGAAAACAATATTCGAATCTATACCGATAACGTGCCCGCGCTGATTGCTTACTTCGACAAAGAGTGCCGTTACCTGTTTACCAACCGCGCTTACGAGCAAGCCTTCAGCATTGACCGGAATGCGGTTATCGGCCGCCGCTTTGAAGATGTTCTGCAGGTTAAACAAGCAGAAGAACGCGCACCATGGGTCGCCCGTGCGTTGAACGGTGAGCGGGTCAGCTTTGAGGTGTCGCTGCGGGTAAACGACGCCATGCGCTATATGTTGGTGACTTACACGCCACACTTTGGTGACAGCCAGGCGATTCTGGGCTTCTTTGCGCTTTATCAGGATATTACCGAGCGCCGCCAGGCCGAAATAGCGCTTAAAGAGACCAACGAAACCCTTGAGGAGCGCGTGCGTGAACGTACCCAGGCGCTCTCGGAAGCCAACGCGGCATTGCGTCAGGAGAACCGTGTCCGCGCTGAGGCGGAGCTCGCCTTGCGCCAGGCTAAACAGCTAGCCGAAGATGCCAATGCCTCTAAAACGCGCTTTTTGGCGGCGGCCAGCCATGACTTGTTGCAGCCGCTTAACGCGGCACGGCTATTCACCTCCGCCTTAATGCAGAACGTGACCACCACCGATACCCAGCGCATTGTGGGTCATATCGATAACTCACTGCAGGCTGCTGAAGAGTTGCTCAGCACCCTGCTGGATATCTCCAAGCTGGACGCAGGCGCCCTAACGCCCCGCCGCAGTCACTTTGCCCTGGCGGATATCGTTCGCCCGCTACGCGCCGAGTTTGAGGTGATGGCAGATGACCGCGGATTGGACCTGGAGGTCGTACCTACCCATCTTTGGGTGGATTCCGATCCGCAGATGCTGCGACGTATCGTACAAAACTTCCTCTCCAATGCGATTCGTTACACCCAAGAGGGGCGCGTACTGCTGGGCTGCCGTCGCCAAAACGGCTGGCTCTCCATTGAAGTATGGGACAGCGGCCCCGGCATTCCTGAATCCAAACTCACCGAGATCTTTCAGGAATTCCGCCGCTTGGATCAGGTGTCTCGACACAAAGAGAGCGAGAAAGGGCTGGGGCTGGGGCTTTCGATTGCTGACCGCATGAGCCGCGTGTTGGATCACCCCATCAAAGTACGCTCCACGGTCGGTAAAGGGGCGGTTTTCTCCGTCAGCGTGCCGATCGTCACACCCCGTGAAGCCAGCGATACGGAGCTTGAGCCCCAGGCACGCCGCGGCACTCAAAAGCTTAGCGGCACGCGAATTGTATGTATCGATAACGAAACGCTGATCTTGGAAGGCATGACCGCCATGCTAAGCGGCTGGGGCTGTGAAGTGTTTACCGCCACCAGCATCGGTGGGGCCAAATCCATTCTACGTAACATGGATGGAGACCCGGACGCTATTCTGGCGGACTACCATCTGGACAATGAGGTTACCGGCTTAATGGCACTGGAAGCACTCAGTGAACGTCTTGAAGGAGCCGTACCTGGGATTGTGATTACCGCTGACCGCACTGAAGTGGTCGCCGAGGAGATAAAGCGGGCAGGCTATCAACTGCTGTTGAAACCCGTAAAACCGGCGGCGCTGCGAGCGCTATTAACACGCACGCTACAGGCCAATCGCGCGGCGCGCTAAGCGCCGCAGCTGGATTTAAGTGAATTGCGAACAGGGATTACGGTCAAGAAGAGCCCCGATCTGTGAGAATTTAGGAGACGACTTTCGGCGGTTCGACTTCCAGTTTCTGAGCAGCGATAACGGCCTGTGTGCGCGAGTGCACGCCAAGCTTGCGTAGAATCGCCGTAACGTGGGCCTTGATGGTCGCTTCAGAAACACTCAGTTCATAAGCGATCTGTTTATTCAGCAGGCCTTCGGTCAGCATATTCAGCACCCGAAACTGCTGGGGCGTTAATGAAGCGATCGCCTCGGCAAAGCGCGACTCTTCTTCGCTGGTCTCTTCCAGTACGTTGGCTAACGCCTCAGGCAACCATACTTCGCCCTGTAGAATTTCGCCGACGGCTTCAGCAATTAGCTGTAGAGACGATGATTTAGGGATAAAACCCGACGCGCCGTAGTCAATAGCACGACGCACGACGTAAGGTTCATCGCTGCCAGACACTACCGCAACGGGGATATCGGGCATCTGGCCGCGCAGTTGGATCAGGCCAGAGAAGCCGTGGGCTCCCGGCATGTGCAGATCCAGCAGAATCAAATCGGCATCTGGGTGGCGATTCACCACATCAGTGGTGGCTTCCATGGTATCCGCTTCGACAATTTCCGCCTGGGGGGCCAACTGGCGTAACGCTTGGGTCAGCGCTGCACGAAACAGCGGGTGATCGTCAGCGACGATAAACTTATGAGCTACTGCCATGGATATTCCTCCGGTTCCTCGATCAGCGGGGTTGTCTGCCGCCGCGACGCTAGGCTCTTACGGTTGTGAAGCATGGTACCCCATGGGCTTCATCATGCCCAAGCATCACATGCACAATTTATAATAGATCGTTCACACAAGTGAAACGCGTATCTATAAACGCATATCTATAAACACAACCGTGCCGACCTACTCAGGTCGGCACGGCTTTACGAGATAAACAGGCCTGATTAGGCTAAACAGCCTACGGCATTGTCGCCATTACTGATTGGCGCGATGCTCAATCAGCTCATCAACCACCGAAGGGTCGGCCAGCGTACTGGTATCGCCCAAGCCATCACACTCGTTGGCGGCAATCTTGCGCAGGATACGGCGCATGATTTTACCGGAGCGGGTTTTCGGCAAACCTGGCGCCCACTGGATGACATCTGGTGAAGCAATCGGGCCAATATCTTTACGCACCCACTGGGTCAGCTCTTTCTTGAGTTCGTCTGTCGCCTCGATACCATCATTCAGGGTGACATAGATATAGATGCCTTGTCCCTTAATATCGTGAGGAAAGCCAACAACGGCTGCTTCCGCAACGGCGCTATGCGCTACCAGAGAGGACTCAATCTCTGCGGTGCCCATACGGTGACCAGACACGTTCAGAACATCATCCACACGTCCCGTGATCCAGTAGTAGCCATCCTCATCGCGGCGACAGCCGTCACCCGTGAAGTACATACCGTCGTAGGTCGAGAAGTAGGTCTGAACATAGCGCTCATGGTCACCCCAAATAGAGCGCGCCTGACCCGGCCAAGCGTCAAGCATCACCAAGTTACCTTCAGTGGCGCCTTCCAGTATATTCCCTTCGTTATCGACCAGCGCGGGCTGCACGCCGAAGAACGGTACGGTCGCAGAACCCGGTTTAAGCGGCGTAGCACCCGGTAGCGGCGCAATCATGATGCCGCCGGTTTCGGTTTGCCACCAGGTATCCACGATCGGGCATTTTTCGTTGCCGATAACGCGGTAGAACCACTCCCAGGCTTCCGGGTTAATCGGTTCGCCCACGGAGCCCAACAGGCGCAGACTATCGCGCTTGCTAGAGTCCATGACATTGTCGCCATGGGCCATCAGAGCACGCACTGCGGTGGGCGCAGTATAGAGAATATTGACGTTGTGCTTATCAACGATCTCCCCCATACGACCATGGGTGGGATAGCTGGGGACGCCCTCAAACATCAGGGTAGTTGCACCGTTGGCCAGGGGTCCATAAACGATATAACTATGTCCAGTGACCCAGCCAACGTCTGCGGTGCACCAGTAAATTTCGCCCTCTTGATAGTCAAACACGTACTGGTGGGTCATGGCGGCGTAGGTCAGGTAGCCGCCAGTGGTGTGTTTCAAGCCTTTAGGCGCACCGGTAGAACCCGAAGTGTAGAGAATAAACAGTGGGTCTTCGGCGCCCATGGCTTCCGGTTCACACTCGCTTGACTGCTTGTCGACCAGCTCGTCAAACCAGACATCGCGGCCCTCTTTCCACTCAATCTCACCGCCGGTGCGCTTCACCACCAGGACGTTTTTGCACACATCGGTGCCGTCACGGGTCAGCGCGGCGTCCACATTCTCCTTGAGCGGCACGTGCTTGCCACCGCGCACGGACTCATCGGCGGTAATCACCAATTTGGAGTCGGCGCCAATGACCCGCTGGGCAACGGCGTCCGGCGAGAAGCCGCCAAAGACAACCGAGTGAACGGCCCCGATGCGCGAACAGGCAAGCATCGCCATGGCCGCTTCGGGAATCATCGGCATATACAGCGTGACGGTATCGCCTTTACCGATGCCCAGCTCTTTCAGCGCGTTAGCCAGCTGATTCGTACGGGCATAGAGTTCGCGATAGGTAATATGTTTGGACTCATCGGGGTTGTCGCCTTCCCAAATGATTGCCGTCTGATCGCCGCGTTTATCCAGATGGCGGTCAAGGCAGTTGGCGCTGACGTTCAGTAGACCATCCTCAAACCAACGAATATCGACATTGTCACGCGCAAAGGAGGTATTTTTGATTTTGCTGGGCGCTTTAATCCAGTCGAGCCGCTTGGCCTGTTCAGACCAGAAGCCTTCCGGGTCGTCTATCGACTGCTGATACATGGCCTCATATTTGGCTTTATCGGCCCAGGCATTGGCGGCGAAATCGTCGCGCACCGGATAGACGTTCTGTTGATCGCTCATAAAATTGCCTCTGTCCGTGAAAATGCACTCTCTAAGAAACTGTAGTCGATACGATTATTTATGGGCTTATTGGTCATTATCAGGAGTATCGACTGACATTAATGTTCCCCTAGCATAAACCTCCTCGCGCGGGCTTCCCCTTAGACATTGGTATTATCATTTTTTATTTAAAAAACAAACATTTATAAACGAATCACAAATCAACTTCCGGCCTGTAGACCAATGTCTTAGCGCAGTGTCGACAACGGTAATGACGCCCGTTTACCACTAAAGCATGACGTCTCGGGGTAAATTGATGAAAGCGGCAATCGCACTGGTAACGATAAGGTGCGGACTGCGCCTGCTTAATATCAAACCGATGGGTCACGCTGGGAACTAAGCCGAAAAGGTCGCGCATGACCGTTTTCCATTCGCGGCCATGAGGTTTTAAACGCGGGCCATTGTCCAAATGAAACACCAGCCAGTGAGCCATTTCGTGGGGAATCACCTCATCAAAAAACGCCGTCCGGTTTTCACTCAGCAGTACTGGATTAAAACGCAGGCCACCGTGGCCAAGGTGCGCCTGCCCAGCCGAAGCGCCACGCAGGTTAAACCACACGTTTGGGGCTGGCAGCGCAGGGCATACTTCACAGCAGCGCTGCCACGCCTGTTCAACGCGAGTAAGCGTGGCTCGATGCAGCTCTGTTTCCGACATGGCCGCCAATTCAGTGGCAGGCCAAGGAGGCAGTGGTGACGTCTTCATTAGTGATAAACTAGCCGTTATAGGTAACCATTGATGAACATTTGTATTAACGAGGCTTTACTCATGGCAGAGCGCAGCGATACGCCTGAAACGAACACGCCACCACAGCCACTGCTTGAGGATGAGCAGCTGGATAGACTGGACGACTTCCTCGACTCTGATCAAGTCGACGAAGATGCTCTGGATCTCATCTCCGCCCATGGCTTTTTAGTCGCCCTTGCCGTGGCACCCAGCGAAGTGCCGCCGACTCAGTGGCTGGCTGAGCTGTTTCAGGGCGAGCCGCGCTACGCCGACGACGCCGAGCGTGATGAGATTATCACCCTCCTCACGCTACTGCGTGACAATGCGGTGGCGGTACTCGAGCAAGGCGGCTTGCCTGAATTGCCGTTTGAGCTAACGCTGGGTGGTGAACCCGCCGAGGAAACCCCCATTGGCGACTGGTGTGCGGGCTTTATGGAGGGTGTCTTCAGCGACGAGAGCGCCTGGTTCCAGGACGATGAAGAGGCCGCCGCCGCCCTCTTGCTGCCGTTTATGCTGCTCTCCGGCCTGTTCGACGAAGAGCCTGACTTGGCCGAGCTGGCTAAGGATCAAGCGCGTCAGGAGTCTCTCGTGGTGCAACTGCCAGAGCTCGTCCTGGATCTTTACCTGCATTACCGCGTGCCGCCGGAAACCCCCAAACCCAAGCCACGCAAGAAAACGCCCGCCAAGGGCAAGAAACGCTAGTGCTATCAGTAGCCCTCATTTGAGCCGCGTGATGATTCCATCCAGTAATCCATAGATCCACTCTTTGGCGCGCTGGCCCCAGGGGCGCGCCGCCCAGGCCGCTGCATCCACCTCCTGGCTGGCGGCAAAGTTACGCTCAAATAGTTCGCGTACTTCCGCCGCTAGTTGTGGGTCCATCGCTTCTTGGTTTGCTTCTAGGTTCCAGTGCAAATTCCAGTGATCAAAGTTACACGAACCAATGCTGACCCACTCATCGGCAAGCACGAATTTGGCATGGATAAAGGTGGGCTGAAACTCATAAATACGTACGCCCGCTTTCAGCAACGAATGGTAGAAACGTTGGCCGGCAAAACGCACGCCGGGGTGGTCATGCTTTGCCCCAGGCAGCAGTAAGCGTACGTCAATTCCGCGTCGGGCGGCACGAACCAAGCGCCGACGTAGCGCGAAGGTCGGCACAAAATAGGGGGTACACAGCCATAGCTGATTTTGGGCATGATTAACACGCTCATGCAGTGAATGGCGAATGGCCTGGTATCGATAGCCTCGTGCCGACATCGCACGCCCAGGTACGCCATTGGCATGCGCTCGAGGTTCACGCCGATCAGGCAACGCCCCCACGCTTTTATCGCCTTTCTCATTGCGGGTTAGCCGCGAGTTCCAAAGCCGCCGGAAAAGCTGCTCCCAGTCAGCCACCACGGGGCCATCAATACGCAGCGCAATCTCATACCAGGCATTGAGAAACTCATCTACCGCACCAAAGCCACCGGTAAACGCAAGTTCGCCGTCAATCACGACTATTTTGCGGTGATCGCGGCTTAAATTAAGTGTTAAGGAGTGAAAACCGATCGGGTTAAAAAAGCGCAGCTGTACGCCGCCAGCTCTCAACCGCTGACGATCCTCGTTGGAAAGACCCATCGAGCCATACCCATCCAGCAGTAAATAGACGCTGACGCCGCGCTGAACAGCATCAATAAGCGCATCACTGACTTGATCCGCAAGCTCTCCCGACTCCATCAAATAGAGTTCGACCAACACATAGTGACGAGCACTATGTACTGCTTCAAACATGGCTGGCAGAAAGCGCGAAGCTTCCGGCAGCAGCGTAAATCGATTTCCTTCTCGCCACGCTTGCAGCATGGGTGCTCCTTGCATTGCCACTGAGCTATCTCGCGTCAGGGCTATCTCACTTGAGGACTATCTCATTTCAGCACTATCTCATTTCAGTACTATCTGAGCACTGGACTAACGCACTAATGAACGATGGACATACAGATCGTAGCGGCTGGTTTTACCCTCTAGGGTGTGCTGCGGCGCAGGGCCACCGATAGGCGGTGCTTTACGTGGGCGCTTTACCACCACGCGATGAGTCGCCACATCCAGCGCCGCTTCAAGCAGACGCGGAGCGTCGTCATCATCACCCGCTAGCTCACGAAACAGACGCATCTCTTTTTTTACCAAGGCCGATTTTTCACGATGGGGAAACATCGGATCGAGATGAATTACCTGAGGCGCAAAATGAGCGCTGGCGACAAGCTCCACCAGGGATTGAGCCGCATCACCATGGCGCAGCGTCATGCGGGCGGCAATGTCTGCCGTGTCGCTATGCCTGGCGGCGCGCGCCAGGCCATCGCCCAGCAGCGCTGCAATAGCCGCAACCCGCTCAATCAACAGCACCTGGGCGCCTAGACTGGCCAGCACAAACGCATCGCGGCCTAGCCCTGCCGTTGCATCGACAATGCTGGGTGACACGCCCTTGGCTAGCCCACAAGCCTTGGCGACTAGCTGCCCCCGCCCACCGCCAAAGCGTCGACGATGGGCCGCTTTGCCCGCCACAAAATCGACGCTGAGCGGCTTACCGTAGCGTTTTTCATCACCGACTAGTGCCAATCCTTCTTCGTCCTGCACCAAGCGAAGGCCGTCAGGCAGCACGATGCTTTCAACATCGCTCTTCCCAAAGCTCATGCGGGCTTTTTCCAAGCGACATCGTTACGCAGATATACCGGTTGAACCAAATGCGCCGACTGACCCAACCCAGCGGCAAAGTCACGCGCCGCCAGCCACGCCATCTCTTCGGCGCGGGGCTCTAAATCACCCAAATGCTGAGGCATGCTTAGCTGCACATCGACAGTAAAGCGATCCCATAGCGAAAAGCCGCTGCCCACGCCTACCCAGTCGGTTTCGTCGCCGGGCAGTCGCAGTGCCTCAGGCGCCAGCACGGCCTCGGCGCTCATCGGCGTAATAGTGTCTTTCAGGCAGTGCCAGGTCGCGGCATATACCTCGCCCATGCGGGCATCCAACGCTGTCACCACGTGGCGGAGGTGATAACGGCGATGGGCCTGAAGGGCCAGCGCTTCCAGCGTAGAGATCCCCAGTAGCGGGCAGTCGAGGCCAAATGCCAGCCCTTGGGCTGCGCCCGCCGCGATACGCAGTCCGGTAAACGAACCTGGGCCACGACCAAATGCGACGGCATCAAGCTGGGAAGGCGTTACCTGCGCTACAGCAAGCACTTCATCCACCATCGGCAGCAACCGACGGGTATGGGCTCTGGGCGTCATTTCAAAACGCGCTAGGCACTCAGACCCCGCATCGTCTTGACTCAGCAGAGCCACGGAGCAAGCGCTAGATGAAGCGTCAAGGGCAAGCAGATGTAACGGCATAGCAAGTGGCCACTCGAAAGAAAGATTGCGACATTATACCTTTGTCAGGCTATCACGACGATGGCCCGCCTAAGCGGGCCATCCCAAATGCAAAAAATGCGAAAGATGCTTAAAACCGGTGCCATTAGCCAATAGCGTGTATTAACTGAGCGCTTCTTTTACCTGGCGAGTGATATCGGTCACGCTGCCTACGCCTTCAATGCGGTGATATTGGGGAGCGCTCTGCGGATCCTGGGCGGCCCACTGCTGATAGTAATCAACCAACGGAGCGGTTTGATCGTGATAAACCGACAGACGATTGCGCACCGTGGACTCTTGATCATCCTCACGCTGGATAAGCGTTTCGCCAGTGACATCATCTTTGCCCGGCTCTTTGGGCGGATTGTGCTCAACGTGATAAACCCGACCAGACGCCTGGTGAACACGACGTCCCGCTAAGCGGTTAACGATCTCTTCATCGGGTACCGCAATTTCCACCACGTGATCCAGCTTAACGCCGCCCTCTTTCATGGCATCAGCCTGCGGAATCGTGCGCGGGAAGCCATCGAACAGAAAGCCATTTTCGCAGTCTGGCTGGCTAATACGCTCTTTGACCAGATCGATGATGATGTCGTCAGACACCAAGCCACCGCTGTTCATGATCTCTTTTACTTTTAGGCCTAGCTCAGTGCCATCTTTAATGGCAGTGCGCAGCATATCCCCGGTGGAAATTTGAGGAATCTTAAATTGCTCGCAAATAAACTGAGCTTGAGTCCCCTTCCCCGCGCCGGGGGCACCCAACAGGATTAAACGCATGGCTCTGCTCCTTGAAAGTCTTAGTATGAAAAATGAGTATGAAAAATGAGTATGAAAAATCTGTTAACCGACAATAACCGCGCCTCTCAGGCGACACAACTCCCCAAAAGCCTGAGAGACCCGCTTTTATTTCAATTTTTTTAAATTAAAACAGCCAAATGCCGTAAAACTACCACTTTGGTCGACCTACTAGCCATTTAGCAAACACAAGCGGCGCCCATAAGGGCGCCGCTTGTGAAAGCACATCGCTAACCGTTACAGCAGTAAGCGACGAATATCGGTCAATACATCTGCCAGGAAGGCAGTGAATCTTGCTGCATCGGCGCCGTTGATCGCACGGTGATCGTAGGAGAGCGATAGTGGCATCATTAGGCGCGGCTGGAAGGCACCACCATCCCATACCGGCTTCATTTGCGCCTTAGAGACACCCAAAATAGCCACTTCCGGCGCATTGACGATCGGCGTAAACGCCGTGCCACCTATCGAACCGAGGCTCGAAATAGTGAAACAGCCACCGGTCATCTCGTCGCGTTTGAGCTTTTTGGTCTGTGCTTTCTTGCCCAGCTCCGCCATCTCCTTGGCAATCTCGACCAGGGATTTCTTGTCGGCGTCACGCACAACGGGCACCATCAGGCCATCGGGCGTATCAACAGCGATACCAATATGGACATAGTTCTTCCATACCAGAGTTTCGCCATCGCCCTTCAAGCTGACGTTGAACTGCGGGAATTTACGCAGCGCAAAGGCACAGGCTTTGACCATAAACGGCAGCGGCGTTAGCTTGGCACCCTGCGCTTCCACTTCGGCTTTCATCGCCTTACGGAAGGCTTCAAGCTCAGTAATGTCCGCTTCGTCGAACTGCGTGACGTGGGGCACATTGAGCCAGCTGCGATGCAGGTTGGTGGCGCCCATTTTAAGCAGGCGACCCATCGGTTTCTCTTCCACTTCACCAAACTGGCTAAAGTCGACTTCTGGAATTGCCGGGATACCCGCACCACCGGTGGCCGCGGCTGCCGCGCCTGGCTGGGCTTTGCCTTGATTGGCAATCGCCTGCTTCACGTAAGACTGCACGTCTTCTTTAACGACGCGATCTTTCGGGCCGCTGGGTTTTACCAACCCTAAATCGACGCCTAGTTCACGGGCCAGCATTCGCACCGCCGGGCCGGCGTGAACCAGCTTCCCATCGCGAGGCTTATGGGCTGCCATCTGAGCTTCCGGGCTGGGCGTACCTGACGGCGACTCCGAAGGCTTGGCGCTGCCCTTGCTCTCCTGACTGTCACTGCTCTGCTTGGTTTTTTCTGGGGCAGCTTTTTTCGGTGCCGCTTTTTTGGCACCAGCCACTTCCATATAGCCAATTACATCGCCTTCAGAGACGGTGTCGCCCTCTTTTACCGTCAGCTCAAGAAGCTTGCCTTTGTACGGGCTAGGGACGTCCATAGAGGCTTTATCAGACTCTAAGGTAATCAGCGGGTCTTCTTCATTTACCTCGTCACCTGCCGCCACGCCAATCTCAATAATCGGCACGTCAGAAGCGCCAGAAAGATCCGGCACGCGAATTTCTTTGCGCTCCGGCTCGCCGCTAGCGGCCTCTTCCTGATCGTCTTCGTCAGCGGACTCTTCCGGCTCACTGCTGGCCTGGCTAGTGGTTGGCTCTTCAGGGGCGTCTTCGCTTTCGTCGCCGCCTTCGCCCGCAATCTCCATCTGACCGATTACGTCGCCTTCGGAGACGCTGTCGCCTTCTTTCACCGTGAAGCTAACGATTTTACCGCTGTAGGGGCTGGGTACATCCATGGAGGCTTTGTCAGACTCCAGGGTAATCAGCGTATCTTCGGCTTCAACCTCATCACCTTCACTTACGGCGACTTCGATAATTTCGACGCTGTCAGCACCACCGAGATCCGGAACTTTAATATCAACGGTTTGCTTACCACCGGCTGCTTTTTTAGCCGCTGGCTTCTGCTCTTGAGACGCCTCTTTCGGCTGCTCTTCTTTTGCAGGGGCTGCTTCTGGCTCGGCGTCATCGCTGCTAGACGCTTCGCTGTTACCGTCGTCCTCGCCTTCAACTTCCAGCTCTACGATATCGTCACCTTCGGAAACGCTATCGCCTTCTTTGACCAGCACTTTGATGACCTTGCCACCTTTCGGGGCCGGTACGTCCATGCTGGCTTTGTCAGATTCCAGAGTGATCAGGGTGTCTTCCGCTTCAATGACGTCGCCTTCTGACACCGCAATCTCGATGATTTCGACATCGGTATCGCCACCGATATCGGGAACTTTGATGATTTCGCTACTCAAGGTCGCGCTCCTTCCAAATCGGATCGAGCCGGTGGGCGTTCGCCCACCGGGCAGCGGTTTAGCTAGTCAGCGGGTTAGGCTTATTGGCGTCAATGCCGTACTTCTTCAGCGCTTCGCCGACAAGCTTGCGATCAATCTCGCCGCGATCAGCCAGCGCACGCAGCGCTGCTACAGTGACGAAGTAACGATCTACTTCGAAGAAGTAGCGAAGCTTCTCGCGGGTATCTGAACGGCCAAAGCCATCGGTACCCAGTACAGTGTAGTCACCCGGCACCCAGGCGCGCACCTGATCCGCATATAGCTTCATGTAATCGGTTGAAGCGATAACCGGGCCATCGCGCCCTTCCAGGCACTTGGTGACGTGAGGCTTATTGGCCTCCGCATCTGGGCTTAGGAAGGCTTCACGGTCGAGCAAAAGCGCTTCTCGGCGGAGCTCGTTAAAGCTGGTCACGCTCCAGATATCGGCACCGATGCCCCAATCGTTCTCAAGCAGCGTGGCCGCCTCTTCGACTTCGCGCAGAATGGTGCCAGAACCCAGCAGCTGAACGCGGCCTTTGTCGCCCTTGGTTTCGCGCAGCAGGTACATACCTTTGACGATATCGTCGACCGGTACATTTTCCAGCGCAGGGTGCTCGTAGTTTTCGTTCATCACTGTCAGGTAGTAGAAGCAGTTCTCCTTATCGGTGAACATGCGCTTCAGACCATCCTGTACAATAACGGCCACTTCATGAGCATATGTCGGGTCGTAGCTGCGGCAGTTAGGAATGGTGGAGGCCTGAATCAGGCTGTGGCCATCCTGGTGCTGCAGGCCTTCGCCGTTAAGCGTGGTGCGCCCTGCGGTGCCGCCGACCATAAAGCCACGGGCTTGCAGGTCACCCGCCGCCCAGGCCAGATCGCCGATGCGCTGGAAGCCAAACATCGAGTAGTAGATGTAGAACGGCAGTAGCGTGACGTTGTTGTTGCTGTAGGAGGTCGCCGCGGCGATCCAGGCCGACATCGCGCCCGCTTCAGTAATACCTTCTTCAAGGATCTGGCCTTTCTGATCCTCGCGGTAGAACATGATCTGGCCTTTATCCACCGGCTCGTACTTCTGACCTTCCGAAGTGTAGATACCCAACTGGCGGAACATGCCTTCCATACCGAAGGTGCGCGCTTCGTCAGGAATAATCGGTACTACTTTCTTGCCCAGCGTCTTATCTTTGACCAGGCCGTTAAGTACCCGCACAAACGCCATGGTAGTCGAGACTTCACGACCTTTCGAACCACCCATTTGCGAGGCAAAGGTCTTGTCTTCGAGGCTGGGGATCTCCAGGGCCTCGAAGTCGCTTTGACGGCTGGGTAGGTAGCCGCCCAGACGCTCGCGCTGCAGATGCATATACTTGAGCTCGGGAGAGTCATCTTCCGGCTTGTAATACGGCACGTCTTTGAGCTGCTCGTCGGTTAACGGAATACCGAAGCGATCGCGGAAGGTCTTGAGTGCTTCGTACTCCATACTCTTGACCTGGTGCGCTTCGTTGGCCGCTTCGCCATCGCCGCTACCCATGCCGTAGCCTTTAACGGTGTGCGCCAGGATGACCGTGGGCTTGCCGTTGGAGGTGTTAACCGCTTCGTTATACGCCGCGTAAACCTTGAACGGATCGTGACCGCCGCGGTTGAGCTTCCAGATATCTTCGTCAGAGAGGTCTTTGACCATCGCTTCGGTTTCTGGATACTTGCCAAAGAAGTGCTCGCGGGTGTAAGCGCCACCGTTGGCTTTGTAGTTCTGGTACTCGCCATCGACCGCTTCGTCCATACGTTTCTGAAGGATGCCTTTCTTATCCTTCTCGAACAGCGGATCCCAGTGACGACCCCAGACCACCTTAATCACGTTCCAGCCAGCACCACGGAAGACGCCTTCGAATTCGTCCATAACACGCGAGTTACCGCGCACAGGACCGTCGAGGCGCTGCAGGTTGCAGTTGATAACGAAGATCAGGTTATCGAGATTTTCGCGGCCGGCCAGAGAAATGGCACCGAGGGATTCCGGCTCATCACACTCGCCATCGCCCATGAAGCACCAGATCTTGCGGTCATACATATCTTTCAGCTCACGGTGATGGAGGTACTTCATCACGTGCGCTTGATAAATTGCCTGAATCGGCCCGAGACCCATAGAAACCGTGGGGAACTGCCAATAGTCCGGCATCAACCACGGGTGCGGGTAAGAAGAGAGACCATCGCCATCGACTTCCTGGCGGAATTTGTCCATCTGCTCTTCGCTCAGGCGCCCTTCCAAATAGGAACGTGCGTAGATGCCCGGCGCCACATGACCCTGGATATACACCAAATCACCGGCAAAATCGCCCTGGGGCGCGCGGAAAAAGTGGTTAAAGCCCACGTCATATAACGTGGCAGATGACATGAAGCTGGCAATGTGACCGCCCAAGCCCGGCTTGGCGCGATTGTTGCGAATAACCTGTGCAATAGCGTTGTAGCGGATCAAAGAGCGAATACGGCGCTCCATGAACAGATCGCCAGGCATCGGTGCTTCGCGGTGAACCGGAATAGTATTTCGGTGCGGGGTTGTCACCGAGAAGGGCACCTTCATCCCGTCCCGGCGCAGGCGATCCGCCAAGCGGGTCATCAGGTAGCGGGCACGATCTTCGCCCTCACGATCCAATACCGACTCTAGGGAATCAATCCATTCCGTAGTTTCGATCGGATCGAGATCTTCTCTTGTCTCCAGACTCATAGAGGTCTCTCCGAATGACGATAAATGACAATAAGCCCCGCCACCCTGAAGGGCCTGGGGCAGCGGCGTGGAATACGACCACCCGCCAACACGCTGCCGGTGAATCAACACCAGATAGGGTTTTTAGCTCTATATTCAACAAGCTACGTGTTTATGATGTAGTAAAACTACATAAATGTCGTAAAAGTTAGTCTTTTGTATATGCGAAGATACCGCAAAGTCGCCACGCTGCCAATTCCGTCGCGACGGAAAAGCCTATCGAAAACAAACTACTGCACTGCAACATAAGCATTCCCTAGAGTATTAGCTGACTCCACTAACAGATCATAAATTGTAATTAAACTACCGTTTTATTCTATGATAGTGAAAGACTTACATAATATGCTAACGCCCAGCTCGCAACGCTAGCCGCTGCTGAAAATATGCCCAGTCAAACGCCGGGCCTGGGTCAGTTTTACGCAGCGGCGCCACATGAGCATGGCTGGTTATGCGGCGACTATGTAACTGTGGGTAGCGCTCCATCAGCCACACTGTCGCCTCTACCAGAGCGTTATACTGGGCTTTGGTGTAGGGCGTAATGTCATCCCCCTCAAGCTCAATACCCACCGAGAAATCGTTCAGCGCCGTCCGCCACCTTACTTGATGAGCATCCCACCAGCAGGAGCGCCCTGCATGCCATGCACGTTGATCTGTATCAACAAATTGAACGCATTCACCGTCGCGACGTATTAGAAAATGCGCGGAAACTCGGAGGTGGGCAATTTCAGCAAAAAACGGGTGCTCACCTACTGCCAGCTGATTGGTGAACAGCGCCTCAATAGCATCTCCGCTAAACTCGCCGGGAGGCAAGCTAATTGCATGGAGGAGTAGCAGCGACACATCATCGGCGGGTCTAGTATCGCAGTTGGGTGAGACGACCTGTCGTGCCGTTGTCCACCAGTTGCCAAGGGATTGTTTCTCTTCCACGCGCAAGGCCTCCTCTACGTTAGCGCTCTCTTTCACTATAATGTCTATTACACTCGACGACGTTCAGAGAACTCACTGTCATGCATTATCAATCCGCTCTTGCTGAAGAAATCCGCGCCAGCGCTGCTCGCCTGTTGGCAGAAGACGTCGGTCCGGGTGATATTACCGCGCAATTGATCCCTGAACACCAATGGGCCACCGCCGATATTATTACCCGTGAAACCGCCATATTGTGCGGCGCTGCCTGGGTGGATGAAATATTTCGCCGTTTGGATAACCGTGTAAGCCTACGCTGGAAAGCTGCCGACGGTGATCAGCTTACCGCAGGCCAGTGCTTTTTAACCCTGGAAGGCCCTGCCCGCACCCTGCTAACCGGCGAACGCGCGGCCCTCAATGTGCTGCAAACGTTGTCTGCCACCGCTACCGCCACTCGCGCTTACGTGGACTTGATTGAAGGCACGGGCGTACGCTTGCTCGATACCCGTAAAACCCTTCCCGGGATGCGCTTGGCGCAAAAATATGCCGTCACTTGCGGTGGCGGTCATAACCATCGTATTGGGCTATGGGATGCGTTCTTGATTAAAGAGAACCACATTGCTGCCTGCGGGGGCATCCAGGCGGCGGTTGCCCAGGCGCGCAAGCTGGCCAGCGACCTGCCTGTGGAAGTGGAGGTAGAAACCTTTGAGGAACTGGATCAGGCGCTGGCAGCGGGTGTCGATATTGTCATGCTTGATAATTTTGCTATCGAAGACCTGCACGTTGCCGTCGAAATCAATGGTGGTCGAGCCACCTTAGAAGCATCAGGCAATGTGGACGACGCAACGCTACGGGCAATCGCCGACACCGGCGTTGACTGTATCTCTAGCGGTGCGTTGACCAAGGATATCGCCTCAATCGACCTTTCCATGCGCATTACCCGCAGCTATACCGTGTGACGTTAGTAATTATTTCAGATGCCTAGGTTTCGACGGCATTTAACGGTTTAGAAAGCTTATAACGCTGCAGTCGCTCCCCGCTTCGCTCGACCCACTCCTCGCCGTGGTTTTCCCAGCCACGGCGCATCAGGCGCTCATAGAGCATAGTACTGGCCTCTATTTCGACCCTTCCAAGCCCCTGCTCTAGCAGCAAGCGCTCAGCGTGTACCAGCAGCGTGGTGCCAATGCCACGTCCGGTCAACGAGGGCCATACATAAAGCGTTTCCACCCGCCCGGCGGCTAAATCTAACTCTAGAAAGCCCACGCAGCGCCCATCGCAGGTGGCAATCAAAGTGTTGTAGAGCGCCTGCCGCACTCTCCAAGCATTGCCTTCCCGGGGCAAAGCATTGGCCCAGGCCCGCCGCTCATCCAACGTGTAGTGGGTAGCAGCACCCTGCATAACGGCGTGGTAAAACACTTCCGCCTGATCGGCGGCATCGCGCGCCAGCGCTGCGCGATACATAATGCGCGCACTCGCTGGCATTGGCTGCTCCTCAATATTACTCATGCATCACCTTTGCGCTGTTCAACTAACATTTGATCAAGCCGCATTCGATCACACCCTATTTGGTCACGCTTGAGCCGTTGGCCTGCTTTATACTACTTCCTGGCTTCGTGCTTCGTGGCTTTACACGATGGGGACCAACCCTATATAGATCAACTTTAGCAAAAGGCAGTGTGATGGACGATGCCCCTAACAGCGAGCATTTTACGCTGAGGCCCATTGGCCACGTAATCAGTGACTACCCTGATAAATTTGGTATTCCGCGCCAGCCGGGGCTTGCACCCGCTGCCAATGCCTGCTTGGTGCTTACGCCCCCCTACAACGATCCTCTTGCGGTGCGCGGCCTTGAAGACTTCAGCCACCTTTGGCTAAGCTTTATTTTTCACCAGAGCCCTGATCGCTGGTCGCCACTCGTCAGGCCACCGCGCTTGGGCGGCAATAAAAAAGTGGGGGTATTCGCCAGTCGCAGCACCCACCGTCCGAATCGCTTGGGGCTGTCACTGGTTAAACTCACTGGCATCAACACCCTGCAAGGCGTGGTGTTGGAGCTGCAGGGCTGCGACTTGGTTAGCGGCACGCCCGTCGTTGATATCAAACCCTACCTACCCTGGGCCGACTCCCAGCCTAACGCCCAGGCCGGTTTTGCGCCTCAGCCACCGTCACTCATGGCGGTGTCGTTTCACCCTGCGGCACTGGACACCCTCGCCCAACGTCCAGACAGTGC
This sequence comes from Vreelandella sp. ssv, assembly GCF_059448525.1. NCBI lineage: Bacteria > Pseudomonadati > Pseudomonadota > Gammaproteobacteria > Oceanospirillales > Halomonadaceae > Vreelandella > Vreelandella sp. ssv. The sequence continues at coordinate 3,308,346 of NZ_CM182545.1, forward strand.
CTCTCTGTATGCATTAATTGAGCAGGTGCTACGCCAGGATCCAAGACCCGCCTACAAGCAACAAGGGAGTGCTTCTGATCGACTTTATGGGGTAAGGCTGCGAGATGTGGACATTAAATTTTGCCCTCGCCAAAAAGGCGAAGCCACCACCTTAGAGGTGATGGCTATCGAACCTTACGCCGAGCAATAAGCCAACGAGAGCGGCTTAAGCGGGAAAGCTAATACCTAGGCGACGGCCTACTTCTTCGTAGGCCTCGATCACACCGCCCAACCCTTGACGGAAGCGGTCCTTATCGAGTTTTTCCCGGGTATTGGCATCCCATAGACGGCAGCCATCAGGGGAGAACTCATCCCCCAGTACAACCTCGCCTTTGAACACACCAAACTCAAGCTTGTAATCCACCAGCAGCATATCGCCAGCGGCGAACAGCGCCTTGAGAATATGATTAACCTTAAAGGTTAGTGCTTTCATTTTAGCCAACTGCTCAGGCGTCGCCCAGCCGAACGTCTCGGCCAGAGATTCATTGATCATCGGGTCGCCCTTCTCGTCATTCTTTAAGAACAGCTCGAAGGTAGGGGGTGTTAGTGCAATACCCTCTTCCACGCCTAACCGCTTTACCAAACCACCCGCAGCGATATTGCGCACTACGCACTCCACCGGGATCATCTGCATCTTTTTGACCAGACTCTCCGTGTTAGAGAGCTGCTTTTCAAAGTGGGTGGGAATGCCCGCTTCCTGCAGTCGCTCCATAATGAAGGCGTTAAAGATGTTGTTGACCATCCCTTTACGGGCCAGCGACTCCATTTTTTTGCCATCAAAGGCGCTGGTGTCATCACGAAAATTGAGCACCAACAAATCCGGATCGTCGGTGGTATACACAGATTTCGCCTTACCGGCGTAGAGTTCTTGGCGCTTTTCCATGGGGGCTCCGTAAGGGATCAAGAATCAATTAAATTAACGTAAATAACCGGAGACACGCTCAAGCAGCTCGCGCTGATCGTCGGCGCTGAATGCCCGTTCACTGGCGTTAATGGCACGCAGAATCGTCTTGTCGCCGTCAGGCTGTAGGGCAAGACGGATCTCTTGCGACATCTTGCGCACGTCCGCGCTGAACACAATTTGTAGCGGGTTACGATTACGCTCAGTCTCGGTCATATATTCAATCATGAATTCGTGACTAGCCGGATCGGCGGCCAGCAAATCACGCTGCCCTTCCTGAGCAAAATCCAGTTCCAGATAGTGGTTCAGCTCTGCCCAAACGCGGTCAACGGGCTGCGGAATTACAACTTCCCACTCTTCACCCTGCTGACGAATTTGCATTGTCTGCTCGTCGGTGAGGCGCTGAGCGGTCCAGGAAGATGACACGCTGGCGGATGCGCTGCGCGCACTTAGATGGCTTTCCAGCGCCTCTAGGCAGCTCGCCATGGTTTGCCCGCCACGCTCACAGCGAACTTCACTGCTGCCCGCACGCAGCGCACTTTGTAAACGTATTTCCGCCTGGGAAGTCACAATAATGCCCCGGGAAGCACTACTCTCCTGGACGGCTAACTGACGGCTACGTACAAACTCTTCCAACTGCGGCCACACCGTACCGGTGTCAGCAGCCACCACAAGCCAAGCCTGATCGCCGACTTCACGACGCTCGACATACTCAGGCTCTAACCCACTGCCAATGGCCAGCGATTGGGGCGGGCGAATTTCTGCCGCTTCGTCAAGCCGTGTTCCTTGGGTGGCGGCTTGAGGAACCGGCAGCGCATCGCGGTATCGTTGAGCATCACGGGTCTCCGGCAACACTAGAGGCGGTGCCGGGGCGGCTTCGGTGTAGTCCAAGTTACGGTCGTGATAAAAACCATCTCGCGCGCAACCAGATAGCGCGACAGCCGCTGCAAGTGCCAGCGGAACCCATTTAAGCGCACGTATTTCAAGCACAGAGCTCATCAAGCCACCTTAAGTCAACAAATCAGGTACCCAGCTCAGCGAAAAGCGAGCTGGGTAACAAAGGGTACTGCGCCGGGTTACTCCTCTACGACGCCTGCCATCTGCAGCGCTTCGCTCACCGTGGCGTGGTACTTTTCGGACAGCCAAGTCAGCGGCAAACGAATACCCGCGTCAGCGTAGCCCATGCGATTCAGCGCCCACTTTACGGGAATAGGGTTGGACTCTATACCCAGATTGGTGTGCAGTGGCATCAAACGCGTATTAATTTGGTGGGCTTTATCAGCATCACCCGCCACGGCAGCGGTACACAGGTCGTGCATCGCTTGTGGGGCCACATTGGCGGTCACGGAGATATCACCATGGCCACCCATCAACATAAAGTCACAGGCGGTCGCATCATCACCGGAGTAGAGCATAAAGCCACTGCCCTTCAGACGTGTGATTAGATCTTCCGCACGCTCCAGGTTCCCCGTAGCGTCTTTCAAGCCAATAATATTATTTACGTCAGCCAACCGTAAGACGGTCTCGTTATAGAGATCAGAGCAGGTACGGCCAGGCACGTTATACAGAATGACCGGCAGCTTGCTGCCTTCCGCGACCGCTTTAAAGTGCTGGTAAAGGCCTTCCTGGGTAGGCTTGTTGTAGTAAGGGCAAACCGACAAGCAGTAGTCGGCCCCGACTTCACCGGCGTAGCGCGCCAGCTCAACCGCTTCAGAAGTGGCGTTAGCCCCAGTACCTGCAATGACGGGAATGCGACCATTGACCTCTTCTACGACACTGCGAATCACATCAAAGTGCTCCGCGAAGGACATGGTAGTGGGTTCGCCCGTCGTGCCAGCAGCCACAATGGCATCGGTGCCATTTTCGAGATGGAAGTTCACCAGACGACGGAGCGCCTCCCAGTCGATGTCGCCATTGACCTTCATAGGCGTCGCCAGGGCGACGATGCTGCCTGTGATCATCCGTTTATTCCTCACCAGCCAAAGTGTGATATCAACTATCTATGTTTTAAGTGCTTCGTATTTTAGGTGCTATGTCTTTGTCAAAACTAGGCGCCATCGCGATACTTTTTATAAGGCGCCAGCTTTCCACAGAGAGCAAATGGTACTCAGGCGATTAGAGCCTGTACAGCGTAAAGCGGTGCGAGTTTGTCACCAGCCTGATTTGAGCTTTGACAACTGCCCCTGGCTTACGTGTAATCGTGCGTCACTAGTTCGCTCTTCACGCACGGCAAATTTTCGCTTTAGTGCGTGTGACTCACAATATTAACACCCACCCTCAAAAGGATGCCTCATGTCTGTTGAAATTGGTCAACTCGTTGCTGATTTTTCCGCCACTGCCACCGGCGATAGCACCGTGACGCTGTCAGAGCTACGCGGCAAACAAGTGGTTATTTACTTCTATCCCAAAGCCAGCACGCCAGGCTGCACCACCGAAGGCGGCGACTTCCGCGATCGCAAACCCGCTTTCGATGCCGCGAACACTGTCATCCTCGGCGTCTCTCGCGACGGCTTGCGGGCCCAGGAGAACTTTAAAGCCAAACAGGATTTCAATTTTGAGCTTATCTCGGATAAAGACGAAAACGTCTGCACGCTCTTTGGCGTTATTAAACTCAAGAAAATGTACGGCAAGGAGCATCTAGGTATAGAACGCAGCACCTTCTTGATTGATAAAGAGGGCAAGCTGGCAAAAGAGTGGCGTGGCGTTAAGGTGACGGATCACGTCGATGAAGTACTTGCCGCGACTGAACAGCTTAACGCTACAAGCTAACCCGTTTATGCCCGCGCTGAGAATCCCAGCGTGGGCCGTATTTTAGCGCTACTCGTACTCTTTTGCCGGGGCTTGCAAGCCACGACTCTCCTCTCGCTCATGCAGACTTCGGGGCCAGGCGTAGATCAGCGCTTTGAGCAGCGTTGCCAAGGGTATGGCAAAGAAAATACCCCAGAACCCCCATATCCCGCCGAAGAACAGCACCGCCACAATGATGGAAACCGGGTGGATATTGTTGGTTTCCGAGAATAAAACCGGGGCCAATACGTTGCCATCCAGCGCCTGGATCACCCCATAGGCTACGATCACATACACAAACTCGTCGCCAAGCCCGAAGTGGAAACCAGCGACGGCGGCCACCGGCAACGTTGCGACTGCCGCTCCGATATACGGCACCAACACTGAAAAACCTACCAGTACGGCCAACAGCGCGGTATAGGGCAATCCAAAGAAGGCAAAGGTAAAGAAGGTTACGGTGCCCACGATAATGATTTCAATGAACTTGCCGCGGATATAGTTGGCTATTTGATCATCCATCTCACGCCAAATACGCGATAACAGCGTGCGCTTCTGGGGGAGTAGCGACAGCATAAAGCCGACCAATACGGCGCGATCTTTGAGCATGAAGAAGACCAATATCGGCACCAGCACCAGATAGATAATCAGTGACATGATATTGCCAAGCGATGCCAGGGAGAGCGTTAAGGCGCGCTGCCCTAGCTGACTTATTTCGCGGCTAGCCACACCTATCCAGTTCTGCATCTGATCCGGCGTAATAATGCTGGGGTAGCGCGCCTGCAGCTCGTCTAACCAGCCCTGACCACTGGCAAACATCCTCGGCGTCTCTTGAACCAGTCCGACCAGCTGATTCCAAATTAGCGGCATGAGAATAAAGGCAAGGGTTAGCAGAACACTAATAAACGCCAAAAACACCATAATAACTGCCAGCAAATGCGGCAGCCCACGTCGGGTAAGCGCACTCACCACGCCTTGCAGTAGAAACGCGATCACCAACGCGGTGAAAAACGGCGCCAGCATACGGCCAAACCAGATAATCGCCGCGAAGCCCGCCACTAACACCACAAGCAAAATCAACGCTTCCTCATCGGAGAAGTAGCGCTCAACCCAGCTTTTTAAAATCGTGCGCAGGGTCATGAGTGCACATCCGCAGCTTTACGAATCCAGTACACGTACACATTATCACGCTGTTCACGACCTTCCAGCGTATGCGCACTCTGGTCGGTAAACGAGGCCATATCTCGCCACGAGCCCGCATCCGTTGAACGCACTTCCAGCAACTGGCCTGCTGCCAAGCCTGCCAATGCTTGCTTGGCTTTCAGCAATGGCAACGGGCAATGCAGCCCACGAGCGTCAAGCACCGTGTCGGGTTGAAAGCCCCCGGTTTGCTCAGACATACACTCTCCCTCAAAATGATCTGCATATTCACGGCATTGTTGCATAAACTGTCTTTTTAGCGATTGATTTCACTAGGTCATCGATTTAACGGCACTTCCCCGTCTTTATCAATGTCACACTGTGACGACTCCGCTTTACCACCACTCATGAGGATGCCATGCCGACCTTTCGTACCGCTTACCCTGGCTGGATATGCGCGTTCGCTTGCGCCTGCGGCAGCCTGCTTTTCAGCCCACAAAGCGCCGCTATCAACGATTACGGCCTGCCTAGCCTGGGAGCAGCCTCTACCTCTGCCAGCAACGAAGAGTACCGCCTGGGTCGAGCATGGCTGCGTCAATTCCGTGCCCAGGCACCTCAGTGGCAAGATCCCATTGTTAGTGATTACCTGGAAAGCCTGATTGCCCGACTTGCTCCCTATAGCCAGATTAACGGCTTACGGACGACCGCCGTCATGGTCGACAACCCATCGCTTAACGCCTTTGCCGTACCAGGTGGCGTGGTAGGTATTAACTCAGGACTCTTCGCGTTTGCCGAGGATGAAGGCGCTTTTGTATCGGTTATAGCCCATGAGCTGGGCCACTTGTCGCAACGCCACTATGCAAGGGGCAGCGCCCGAGCAGCGCAAACCCAGCTGCCCGCCATGGCAGCAATGCTGGCGGGCATGCTCATTGCCGCCAGTGGCGGCGGAGACGTGGGCATGGCGGCCGCCATGGGCTCCCAGGCAGCGCTGATACAGGACCAGCTCAGCTATTCGCGCTTATTCGAACAGGAAGCCGACAATATTGGCCTGCAGGCAATGGCTGACGCAGGCTATGACCCAGAGGCCATGGTACGCATGTTCGCCGCCATGCAGCGTCTGGCGCGTCTGCAGGGCGATACGCCACCCGAGTTCCTACTCACTCACCCGGTCACCGATAGTCGCTTAAGTGCCGCTCAGGACCGCGCTGCCCAGCTCAATGTCGCCGATGCGTATACCAGCGACACCCTCTACGACATGATGCGCGCTCGCGCACTGCTGAGTATCTATGCCAACACTCCTCAGCAAGCGGCTGCACGACTTGCCCAAGAAGGCGCAGATGAAGTCGCGCAAAGTTACCTTGATGCCTTGATCGCCGGCCGCAACGGCCAAACGGATAGCGCCTTACAGCGTCTGGATCAGCTGGCCAGCCAGCAGCCTGACTTTGCCATGCTACCCGCTTCTGCGGCGAGCGTCGCCTTAGAGGCCGGCCAGTACAATGAGGCCATTCAGCGCAGCCAGCGGTTGCTGCGTTTTATGCCTAACTACCTGCCTGCTCAATTGATATTGGCTGAAGCACAGCTACAGCGCGATCCGGAGGCTGCTTATAATCTGCTGCGCGATATAACGTCTCAACACCCGGAAAACCCACAAGGGTTTAACCTGCTCGCCGAGGCCGCTGGGCGCAATGGGCATGATGGCTGGGGCCATTTGGCTCGGGCAGAACATCTGCAGCTTACGGGCCGGGTAGACCGCAGCATTCGCCAGCTCTCCATTGCTCGAGATGCTGCGGAGCGGGAAAATGACCAGCAGGTAGTAGCAAGAATTGAGCAGCGCCGCGAGGCGTTTATTGAGTATCGGGAAGCGCTGGAAGATTTTAATTGATGGTCTAAAACATTAAAAAGCGCCCGTGGCTTAATCAAGATGATTTAACCAATATGGGCGCTATCTCAATCTGGCGTGCTATATCAATCAGCGCTGCTATACCTATCAGCGTTGCTATGCGTTGAAATTAAGCATCCGCTCCAGCGGCATCAAGGCCTTCAAACGCATCGACTCATCGACCTGGATCTCACCACTCCCCTCGCGCAGTGCACCCGCCAGGTTATCCAGCGCATTCATGGCCATCCAGGGGCAGTGCGCACAGCTGCGGCATGTAGCGCCATTGCCCGCAGTAGGCGCTTCAAACAGGGTTTTGTGGGGCACCGCCTGTTGCATCTTGAAAAAGATGCCACGGTCAGTTGCCACGATCAGCTTATCGTTGGGCAGCTCTTTTGCCGCTTTAATCAGCTGTGAGGTGGAGCCGGCTACATCCGCCAGCCTGACGACCGGTTCGGGTGACTCGGGATGCACCAGTACCGCTGCATCGGGATAGATCCGCTTAAGGTCTTCAACGCCTTTGGCCTTGAACTCTTCATGGACGATACAGGCGCCGTCCCACATCAACATATCGGCACCGGTTTTCTTCTGAATATAGCCGCCCAAATGCTTATCGGGCGCCCAGAGAATTTTCTCGCCCTTGGCCTGCAGGTGCTCAACCACCTCTACCGCAATCGATGAGGTCACCACCCAGTCAGCCCGGGCTTTAACCGCCGCAGAGGTATTGGCATATACCACCACGGTGCGATCCGGATGGGCATCGCAGAAAGCGCTGAACTCTTCGATAGGACAGCCAATGTCCAGCGAACAGGTTGCTTCTAGGGTGGGCATGAGCACGCGCTTTTCAGGCGACAGTATCTTGGCGGTCTCGCCCATAAAACGGACACCGGCGACAACCAGCGTGGTGGCGTCATGGCGGGCCCCAAAGCGCGCCATCTCCAGCGAGTCGGCGACACACCCACCGGTTTCTTCGGCAAGCTGCTGGATCGCGTCATCGGTGTAATAGTGCGCTACCAAAACGGCGTTATGGGCTTGCAATAGCCGTTTAATTTCTTCGACCCGCACCAGATCTTCTGCCGGAATACGGGTCGGGCAATATGCAACGGGTAGCGGAGCACGGAGCTCGGCTTGAGTAGTCATAATAGTCATCGTGTCTACCACTGTGACGAACAGGGAATCCCCCTGCTAAACACTGGGTCGAGACACAGGTAAGTGCTGCTTCACAGACACTTCTACACCTATGCCCCTCGCGTGCGCGACGGGCCGCTGCGTCTCTCGCGGTGACCCGTCGTCTAAAAACTATTCTAGACCATTGTGGTGGGAAATAGCTGCCCACTGCAAATAGATTGTCACGTAGGGAGCCCGACTCAAAAGTGCTTATCACACGCATAGCAAAACGCCCTTGGCAGCATGGCTGCCAAGGGCGTTAAATTTGGTGGGTCGTGCAGGATTCGAACCTGCGACCAATTGATTAAAAGTCAACTGCTCTACCAACTGAGCTAACGACCCAAATTTGCATTGCTAAATCATCATGCACTATCTTCGTTCACTACCACCCGATGCCACTTGTTGTTCAAACATATCGTAAAAAACAACGGCTTCGATGGTGGGTCGTGCAGGATTCGAACCTGCGACCAATTGATTAAAAGTCAACTGCTCTACCAACTGAGCTAACGACCCGCCTGAACGGATGCATATCCTACGCTCACACCCCTTTGATAGCAAGTGTTTTTTAGCTTCGGATAGTAGAACCGAACCCAGAACGTGCCTGTTTTACTGATATAAACAGCTTCAGGCACGTTCATTTACCTACCCATTACCTACCCATTACCTACCACTTAGCGACTAATCGACGGTTCTATGCCCCGTATTCCATTTGAAACGGACCTATCAAGTACGCGCTTAGCGAGCTTTGCTTTTCGGTTTACGCATTGCCTGAACTGGCTTGCGCTTGTGCTTATCGCGGTTCCAACGATTCTTCTCATCAGGGGTCAACGCAGGCACTTTACGGGTTTCTAAGTTAGCCAACGTCGCTAAATCGTCCACCTCATCCTGATTCAGTTCGACCCACTCACCGGCTTTTGCGCGCTTATCCAGGAAGATATTGCCGTAGCGCACACGTTTGAGGCGACTAACCGTGAGAGCTTGAGACTCCCAAAGACGACGCACTTCGCGGTTACGACCTTCTAAAATCACCACGTGGAACCAGGTGTTGATGCCTTCGCCACCAAACTCCTGCACATCCGTGAAACGCGCCGGGCCATCTTCCAGCATAACGCCATCGACCATGGCCAGGATATGCTCACGCTTCACTTCACCCATCACGCGAACGGCGTATTCACGCTCGACCTGGGTAGAGGGGTGCATCAAGCGGTTGGCTAACTCACCATCCGTGGTAAACAGCAGCAAACCGCTGGTGTTGATGTCCAGGCGGCCAATCGCAATCCAGCGCTCGCCTTTCAAGCGCGGCAAGCGTTCAAATACGGTGCGCCGACCTTCCGGGTCTTTGCGCGTGCACAACTCGCCTTCCGGTTTGTTGTACATAATCACTCGACGCGGCACTTCCTCTTCAGGGCGCAGCGATACCGGGCGGTCATCGAAACTGACCTTGTCTCGCGCTTCAACGCGATCGCCCAGCTTGGCGACTTGGCTATTCACTTTAACGCGACCGGCGGAAATCGCCGTTTCCATCTCACGCCGCGAGCCAAGACCGGCACGGGCCAAGACTTTTTGCAGCTTTTCGCTGGTAGGGGGCGTGGTGCTATTACTCTGACTCATGGTCGTCTGACCTCACATCGTTAGTCTGCGTGCGCTCGCGCTCATCTTCGTTCGCGCGCTGCGCACGTGCCGCTAGCCGTGCTTGCAAATCAGCAAAGCTCAGCGGCTGGGTTAACGCCGTCTCGGCGTGCGTATCGGCTATTTCAGCCGACGTTATCTCTTCTCTCTGGGGTGGCGCATCCTGCACCGTTTTGATCGTTTCGTCTAGTGCTTCGTGGTCTGAACGGGCGCCATGTTCTTCCTGAATGTCAGCGTCCTGCGTCATCCCCGTGTCTTCAGGTATTTCGCTCTCATCCCAGCTTGCCAGAGTATGCATCGGCGGCAGCGCATCGAGCGTTTTCAACCCAAAATCGTCTAAAAAGCTGCGCGTGGTGGCATATACCGCTGGACGCCCGGGCACATCCCGATGGCCCACTACCCGAATCCAACCACGCTCCGCCAGGGTGCGCATAATCGAGCTACTCACACTGACCCCACGCACTTCTTCAATATCACCCCGGGTCACCGGCTGGCGATAGGCGATCAGCGCCAGCGTTTCCAGCAGCGCCCGTGAGTAGCGCTGGGGGCGCTCGTCCCATAGCCGTGACACCCATTGCGACAGACGCGGGCGAATACGTAGCTGATAACCTGAAATCGTTTCCAATAACTCTAGCGCCCCAGCCGAATGGCGCAGCTGCAAGCGCTCAAGGACATCGCGAAACTCCTTCCGAGTCGGACACTCGCCTTCAAGAAAAAGCGTTTCTAGGCGCTCAAGGGGCAACGGTTCACCAGCGGCCAGGAGCGCTGCTTCAATAATGTCATCTAACGCGCTGGCGGCGTTACTCATGGCGTTTCCTCATCGGGTTCAAAGGCGGACTCACCATAGGCATCGTCTTGACTCTCAGGCTCCTCAAACGCACCCTCTTCGTCAGCAAGGGCGGCCTGCCGCGCCCGCACATGAATCGGCGAAAGCGGTGCGTTCTGAACAATTTCAATCATGGCTTCTTTGGCCAGCTCTAGAATTGCCATAAAGGTCACTACCACGCCAGCCCGCCCTTCTTCCAAGGTAAACAGCGCTTCAAAGGGGGTATAGCGTTGATGAGCGCCATCGTGACTTAGCTGCTCCATAATCCTGAGCATACGCTCGCGGGTAGAGAGCACCTCGCGGCTGATCTGGTGCGCCTGCACCAGCTCAGCGCGTTTGAGGATATCGGAGAGCGCGCTGAGCAATTCATCCAACTCCACCTCAGGGTGAATCACACGAGATTCCAGTGGAGGTAAACCCGCCTGCACGCTGAACCAGTCACGCCCCATGCGCGGCAGCGTATCCAGCGTCTCGGCTGCCTCCTTGAGGCGTTCGTACTCCTGCAGGCGTCGGATAAGCTCTGCGCGAGGATCCTCCTCATCATCGCTCTCCGCTTTCGGGGGGCGCGGCAACAACGTTCGCGACTTGATCTCAGCCAGCATAGCGGCCATCAGCAGGTACTCACCCGCCAACTCAATCTCCATGGCCTTCATCAGTTCCACGTATTCGATGTACTGGTGGGTGATAGTGGCCACATTGATGGTCAGGATATCCAGGTTCTGACGCCGAATCAGGTAGAGCAGTAAATCCAGCGGACCTTCAAAGGTCTCCAGAAAGACGCGCAGCGCCTCGGGAGGAATATACAAATCCTCTGGCATTTGCGTAATCTGCTCATTGAACAGACGCCCAAACGAAACCGCCACTGGATCAGCGGGCTCGGAATCAGGCGTGGCTAAATCAACGGTAGCGCTTGGCGTCTCGCTCACGCGGGTCGGCTCTCTTGAGAATTGGAAATCGGCACAAGCGAACAGTTTAGCAAAGTCGTCAGCATTCGCGTCGCTCTATTAAAAAAGTCAGCACAAGCGTGCTATCCCGCCTCTACCGCTTTGCGGTAGCGGCCAGCGTAATCAAACAGCTTGTCTCGGATTTGAAAATGGCGCCCCACTTTGCGGCCTACGACAAAATCAGGGTGGCGTAGTCGGCGCTGTTCAGCAACGACCTCTTCGGCGCTTAACGGCTGCCATTTACCTCCTGGTGCACGCAGGTGATAACGCAGAAAGGCGGCATAGAAGGCGCGCCGTTGAGCAGACGTTTCTAGCGCGAACCATTCGGAGAGATGGGTGCCATCTTCGTCATGATAGGTGACTTTTAGGCGCGGCAGGCCACGACCATTGGTCGTGGCCTCCAATTGCATACCGCTTACCCGCAACACCTTGGCGTCTTTCAGCTTAAGGGCATCCTTGAGCTTATCATCTGCGTCCACTAACAGCTTGTCACAGCCGTGGCAGCGGCGGGCGGCAATATCATTCTCGGCGCCACACTCATCGCACACCTTAAAGCGGAAACGGAAGTCACATTGATGGCGCTTTCCTTGATCATCTTCAATTAGCCCCTGACAACGGCGGCCAAAGTGCTCAATCACTAGCTCGCCATCTCGCTTACCCCAGTAAAGATTGGCATGACCGCAGGCGGGGCACTCGACCTGCACCGGTTCGCTATCGCTATCAGGCTTTGGCTCGCCCACTTCCGGTGCGTAGATATCCCAGGGGTTCCCGGCGTAATCCAGAATCAGACAATCGCTCTTACCCGGCGACAATCGCAACCCTCTGCCCACCATCTGCTGATAGAGACTCACCGATTCGGTAGGCCGTAAAATGGCGATTAAATCCACGTGAGGAGCATCGAAACCGGTGGTCAGCACGGCGACGTTCACCAGATATTTCAGCTCGCGCGCTTTGAAGGCATCGATCAGCGCCGTGCGCTCTTGAGAAGGTGTGGCACCGGTGATTAACGCAGCCTCTTCGCTGGGTAAATAGCCGATAATTTCTTCAGCGTGGGCCACGGTGGCGGCAAAAATCATCACCCCCTGGCGATCAGCCGCGCGTTCGACGATTTGTCCGATAATACCTGGCGTTGCCCGACTACCCGCCACCACGCGATTGAGCTCCTCCTCCTGGAAATAACTGTTTGAAGAGGGCTTGAGGGCAGAGAAATCATAGCCCTCAATCGCCATGTCCAGGCGTTTGGGTGCCGCCAGATAGCCCTGTTTCACCATTAGCCGCAGCGGCTGCTCAAAGACACAGTCGCGAAAAAAGCTCTCTTCACTGCCGCGAACCATACCGTGATGGTGGCGATAGTAGATAAATCCTTGCCCCAAGCGGTAAGGCGTAGCGGTGAGTCCGAGTATTTTAAGCTGAGCATTATGCTGTCGTAGGTGCTCAATCACCTGGCGGTAGCTTGCGTCCTCGTTAAGCGATACGCGGTGGCTCTCATCGATCACCAGCAGGGTAAAACTTGCGTCATTAAAGCGCTCTAAGTTGCGCACCACCGACTGCACCGAGCCAAACACCACTTGCCGATTCGCCTCTTTACGCTTTAAGCCAGCGCTAAAAATGTCGGCCTCAAGCCCATAAGCCTGGTACTTGGCATGGTTCTGCTCCACTAGCTCACGCACATGGGCTAGCACCAATACCCGCCCACGAGCCAAGCGCGCTAGCTCAGCTATCACCAGGGATTTACCACTGCCCGTGGGCAGCACCACCAGCGCAGGCTCGCTAGAGGCGCGGAAATGACTCACCACACGCTTGACCGCTTCCTGCTGGTAGGGGCGCAGCTGCGGCATAGTTACCTTAGAGACAAAAGGCGGCCCGGAGGCCGCCTTATGGTGTTGCGTCATCTATCACCTATGTTCGATATCTTCGTTAACCTAACCAAACGCGGGCATTACGGAACAAACGCAACCAGGCACCATCTTCGGTCCACTCCGCCGGGCGCCAAGAGTTGGTGACCGCCCGAGCCACGCGCTCAGGGTGCGGCATCATGATAGTCACTCGACCATCGGGTGTGGTCAGGCCAGTAATCCCCGAGGGAGAGCCGTTAGGGTTCGCCGGATAACGGGTCGTGGCTTGACCGTAGTTGTCGATATAGCGCATGGCAATTTGGCTGCTCGACTGCATGCTACGCAGATGAGCGCTGTCACGGAACGCCGCCTGCCCCTCGCCATGAGCAACCGCAATGGGCAGCTTGGAGCCTTCCATACCGGCAAGCAGAATCGAAGGACTCTTCTCAACCCGCACCATGGAGACCCGCGCTTCAAACTGCTCAGACTCATTGCGCACAAAGGTCGGCCAATTTTCAGCGCCAGGAATTAACGACTTCAACTGCGACAACATCTGGCAGCCGTTGCAGACACCCAATGAGAAGCTATCTTCTCGGGCGAAGAACGCCGCAAACTGCTCCTGGGCGCGCTCGTTAAACAGCACTGATTTTGCCCAGCCGCCCCCGGCGCCAAGCACGTCACCGTAAGAGAAGCCGCCACAGGCGACAAGCCCTTTAAACTCATCCAGCGAGACGCGCCCTTCAAGGATGTCACTCATGTGCACGTCGACTGCTTCAAACCCGGCTTTATCGAAGGCCCAGGCCATCTCTACCTGGCCATTGACGCCCTGCTCGCGCAGCACGGCCATGGCAGGTTTGGCGGTATTAACAAACGGTGCGCTTATGTCGTCGTTGATATCAAAGGTGGGCGTAGCGGAGAGCCCTGGATCACGACTATCGAGCAGATTATCGAACTCATTCTTGGCGCACTCAGGATTATCCCTCAGTGCCTGCATGCGGTAACTGGTTTCAGCCCAGGTGCGCTGGGTGAGCAGACGAGTGGTTTCTAGCAGCGGCTCTTCAAACAGCGTAACGCGTACCTGGTCGTCGTAACGGGGGCGAGCGATAACGCCACACGTTTCGATACCGGCAACGGCAAACTGCGCCAGCACTTCTTCAGTGTGTTGACGATTGACCTGGATAACCGCGCCTAGCTCTTCGGAGAACAGGGCATTAAGCGCTTCTACCGGCTCATCGACCATCCAGTCGAGCTTGATCTCAAGCCCGGCGTGAGCGGCAAAGGCCATTTCCAGCAGCGTCACCAGCAAACCACCATCGCTGCGATCATGGTAAGCCAGCAGTATACCGTCTCGATTAAGCCCCTGAATCACTTCGAAAAAGGCTTTAATATCTTCTGGGTCATCCACATCGGGACAGTCGTTACCCACTTGGCCGTAGACCTGCGCAAGTGCAGAGCCGCCCAAACGATTTTGGCCGTTACCGAGATCAATCAGAATCAGATCCGATTCGTCTTGATCCAAGTTGATCTGCGGCGTTAGCGTCGCCAACGCATTGGTAACGGGTGCAAAGCCGGTAACGACCAAAGACAGCGGTGACGTTACGCTCTTGTCTTCACTTTCACCTTGGTCATTCTCATCGACCCAGGCGGTGCGCATCGACATGGAGTCTTTGCCAACCGGAATCGCAATGCCTAATGCCGGGCACATTTCCATGCCCACGGCGTAAACCGCATCGTACAGTGCCTGATTTTCACCGGGGTGATCAGCAGCGCTCATCCAGTTAGCGGAAAGTTTGATATCGCTCAGTTTAGCAATCGGTGCCGCTGCCAGATTTGTAATCGCTTCGGCCACGGCCAGACGGGCGCTGGCGGCGGGGTTGATCAAGGCGACCGGCGGACGCTCGCCCATCGCCATCGCTTCACCGGCGTGGGTGTCAAAGCTGGCGGTTGTCACGGCGACGTCGGCCACCGGCACCTGCCAGGGGCCCACCATTTGATCGCGAGCCACTTGGCCGGTAATCGAGCGGTCACCAATGGTGATCAGGAAGTTTTTGGAGGCCACGGTAGGAAGCCGTAGTACGCGATCCAACGCTTCGCGCAGATCGAGATTATCGAGCATCATGCCGGAAAGCGCAGGGTCGTGACGCTCAAACTCGCGCTGCATTTTGGGCGCTTTGCCGAACAGCACGCTCATCGGTAAATCGACAGGCTTACTGTCAAAGTGGCCGTCACGGACTTCAAGGTGATGCGCTTCCAACGCTTCACCCACCACCGCGTAGGGGCAGCGTTCACGTTTACATAGTGCGTCAAAGGTGTCCAAGTCTTCAGGCGCGACGGCAAGCACGTAGCGCTCCTGAGCTTCGTTGCACCAGATCTCCAGCGGACTCATGCCCGGCTCGGCATTCGGCACCGCGCGCAGATCAAAGCGGCCGCCACGGTTGCCGTCTTTCACCAGCTCGGGCAGCGCGTTGGAAAGCCCGCCTGCGCCCACATCGTGAATAAAGCGAATGGGGTTGTGGTCGCCCATTGCCCAGCAACGGTCAATAACTTCCTGGGCGCGACGTTCGATTTCGGGGTTTTCACGCTGAACCGAGGCGAAATCCAGATCGGCGCTGGAGGTACCGGACGCCATGCTTGACGCAGCGCCGCCGCCCAAGCCAATCAGCATCGCCGGGCCGCCCATCACGATCAGCTTGCCGCCAACGGGGATATCGCCCTTTTGAACGTGGTGGGCACGAATATTGCCATAACCACCGGCGAGCATGATCGGCTTATGAAAGCCGCGGCGCTCGATACCACCGTCGTTCAGCGACTCCTGCTCGTAGGTGCGGAAGTAGCCGGTTAAGTTAGGGCGACCAAACTCATTGTTAAACGCCGCGCCGCCAATCGGGCCTTCAAGCATTATGTTCAGCGCCGACTCCATGCGCTCGGGCTTGCCGTAATCAAACGCTTCCCAGGGCTGTACGAACTCAGGAATGCGCAGGTTAGAGACGGTATAGCCCGAAAGGCCCGCTTTGGGTTTGCCACCGATGCCCGTCGCACCCTCATCGCGAATTTCACCGCCCGAGCCGGTTGCCGCGCCGGGGAAAGGGGCAATCGCGGTGGGGTGATTATGGGTTTCTACTTTCATCAGGATATGCACGGGCTCCTGATGAGTGGCGTAAAGAGCGCGCTCGTCATCGGCCCCTGTTAGCGGCGTAGCAAAGAAACGGCCCGCTTGGCTGCCCTTAATCACGGCGGCGTTGTCGCTGTAGGCCGAGAGCACATTGTCCGGCGACGACGCAAAGGTATTTTTGATCATCTTAAACAGCGAGTGGCTTTGCGGCTCGCCATCGATCACCCAGTCGGCGTTGAAGATTTTATGACGACAGTGCTCGGAGTTAGCCTGGGCAAACATCATTAGCTCAACGTCGCTGGGGTTACGCCCCAACTCATTGAAGGCGTCGACAAGATAGTCGATTTCGTCTTCTGCCAGCGCCAGCCCTAGTGCTTGATTGGCGGTGGCTAAGGCTTCCCGGCCCCCTTCTAAAATATCCACACTGCCCAGCGGCGCCGGATCGTGTTGGGCAAACAGCTTAGCGGCATCCGAGGCATCTGCCAGCACGGTTTCCGTCATGCGATCATGCAGCAGCGCCGCCAGCGCGCCCATGCTCTCTTCATCCGGCGCGGCGGTGAAGCTGACCCGATAATCAATCCCACGCTCGATACGGCTAATCTGGCGCAATCCGCAGTTGTGGGCGATATCGGTCGCTTTAGACGACCAGGGGGACTGGGTACCCAAACGCGGCACCACTAAAAAACGCTGGGCGCTCTCCGGAAGCTCTACGCTTGTTTGAGTGCCATCGCCCGTCCCATAGTCAAGTAACTGCACCAAACGCTCGCGGGCGGTATCGTCCAGCGTCTCGCTTTGGTTATGAGTGCTAAGGTCGATGAAATGAACATAGTGGGCAGACAGCGCTTCCACCTCGGGCACACGTTCACGCAGCACCGTTAACAGCCGAGCATGACGGAAGGCAGAAAGGGCGGGCGCGCCTCGCAGTTCGAGCATATCCTGAAGCCTCTAGAGCAGGGAAATTCGAGCAGGGAAATCACCGGGCCGCTGTGCGGCCGTGCTTTTATGATACCGAAAAACCCCTATGATACTGGAAACCAGCCACCAGACGAAATCAACAAGGTGACAGCCATCCTCTGGCTGGGTATCGTGGCAGATTGTTTCATGCCGACAAGACGCTATGCTGACGTTGATTTGCCGACACTTTATAGCCCGTGCCAGCGCTTATTATGCGTTAATCGCTATTACGCTTTTAGCCATGGTACCGACTCTTTCCCTCGTCCCCCCAGGCGAGCATCTGACGCATATCAGCGCAAAAGACTTTATTACCGTTCACACCCGCAACACTCCCACGACCTATTACGAAGGGCGCCAAGGCCCTACCGGCTTTGAGTATGAGCTAATGCACCGTTTTGCTGACTACCTGGGAGTGAGCCTTAACCTTGACGCCAGCCACCACCCAGAAAGTGTTCTGCCTGCGGTGCGTGATAAAGGCGACCTAGGCGCAGCAGCGCTGCCACTGCTGCCCGACAGCCCCGGCATCCACTACACTCGCCCAATCATTCAAATGCAGCCGCTGGTAGTTTACCGCCGCGGCCTCAATGGCATTAAAGAGCCAAGTGACCTTGTCGGTTTAGAGCTTGGCACCCTAAGCGAAGCCGGTACTGATCAAGCGCTGCGCGACCTTCAACGCCGTCATCCGACCTTGAGCTGGAAGGAGTCTCACGAGCTTGAAGTCGCTGAACTGCTTGCTCGGGTTGAGAACGGCACGCTGGACGCGGCGGTCATTTTCGAGCATCAGTTCCGTTTAAACCGGCTGTTTTTCCCCAATGTTGAGCGTGGCTTTATACTCGGCGACCCGCTCTCCATGGTATGGGCCGTGCCCAGTGGTCGCGGCTTGGGGTTGCTGGAAGCCGCTAATCGCTTCCTGCAAGACCTACAAGAAAGCGGCACCCTTGATCGGCTCGTGAGCCGCTACTTTGGCCATGACGACTATTTAGAGTATGTCGGTACCCGCACCTTTCTCGATCACTTAGATGCACGCTTGCCCCGTTACACGGAACTGTTCCAGCAGTCCGCCCGCGAAACAGAGTTTGACTGGAAGTTACTGGCGGCGGTGGGGTATCAAGAGTCTCACTGGGACCCGGACGCTGTCTCACCGACAGGCGTGCGAGGCTTGATGATGCTGACCAACCCCACGGCGGGTGAAATGGGCATTACTGACCGTACCGACCCCGCACAGAGCATTGATGGCGGGGCCCGCTATTTGCGCAGCATTAAAGACCGCTTACCGGAAAGTATTACCGGTGATGATCGCCTGTTTATGGCCATGGCGGCCTACAACGTGGGTCTGGGCCATTTATACGACGCCCGCAAGGTTGCGGAAATGCGCGGCGGCAATCCCGACAGTTGGGAAGATGTGCGCGCGGCCCTACCGCTGTTGCAACAACGCGAATGGCATAGTCAAACGCGTCACGGCTATGCCCGCGGCGGCGAGCCGGTTATTTACGTGCGCAATATTCGCCGCTATTACGAAATGATCGAGTACGTAGAGCGCAGCCGACAGCAGTTTTTTCAACTAGAACAAACGGCTGTCAACGATGATCCGCTACTACTCTTTGACCTGGTGCCGCCGCTTAATTAAAGACCACCCCAGTTGCTTGCCCACTTCACTGGCTCGTGACCCGCCGGCGGGTCACTACTCGCTTGGCTGCGCGCGCCGAACGGCAAAAAACCCCTTCAGCAGTTTTTGCGAGGCTACAGCTAACACGCCACCGGTCACTGCGATCTGATGGTTAAACCACGGCTGTGACAGCAGGTTCGCTTTTGATTCCACCATGCCAGCACGGGGTTCCGCGGCACCATAAACCAGGCGGGCTAAGCGAGCATGAATCATCGTGCCCGCACACATCATGCAGGGCTCCAGGGTGACAAATAGCGTACAGCCCTCAAGGCGGTAGTTGCCCTGGTGCCTGCCCGCCTCACGTAGGGCACGCACTTCCGCGTGGCCGCTGGGGTCGCAGCTGGCCACTGGCGCGTTGCAACCGACACCAATTATCTCCCCCTGCGCATCAACAACCACCGCTCCTACGGGCACCTCACCTGCGGCCGCGGCCAGATGGGCTTGGTCAAGCGCCCGGTGCATGTAAAATTCATCGCTGCGCATAAACGTAAACTCCGCTAAGGTAGCTAAACGATCGTATGAAAGGGGGTGCCCGCCGCCGTGGCAGCTCGCTTTCACCGACAGCATTCGATAGAGACAGCCGCAAGGATACCGAGAATGACAGACGCGCTAAATAAACTGGTAGCGTTACTGGAGCTGGAAACGCTGGAAGAGACGCTTTTTCGAGGCCAGAGCCAGGATCTAGGCTTTCCTCAGCTCTACGGCGGCCAAGTGCTAGGGCAGGCGCTAGCCGCCGCCGCACGCACCGTGCCAGACGAGCGTCGCCCGCACTCTCAACACGGCTACTTCCTGCGCCCTGGCGACCCCCATCGCCCCGTTGTCTATCAGGTAGATACCATTCGCGATGGCGGCAGCTTTACCACCCGCCGCGTCACCGCCATTCAAAAAGGGCGCCCGATCTTTTTCTGCAGCGCCTCTTTTCAGAGCGAAGAGGCAAGCTTTAGCCACCAGCGCGCCATGCCAGACGTGCCTGCACCGGAAGCGTTAATCGAAAGCGGCGATGCCAAGCATGACCGCTTTCCTGGCCACCCCATAGAGTTTCTGCACATGACTGGCAACCCCGACAGCGGCACGCCTGCGGGACAATGCTTATGGTTTCGCCTTTCAGGGACTCTGCCAGACAACCCGGCCCTGCACCGCCACCTGCTCTCGTACGCCTCTGATTTCAATTTACTGACCACCAGTCTGATTCCTCACAGCATTGAATACCGCGACCCCAAGCTGCGCATCGCCAGCCTAGACCACGCTTTATGGCTGCATCAAGATACGCGCCTAGACGACTGGCTGCTTTACGTTATCGACTCACCTTGGGCAGGCGGCGCTCGCGGTCTGGCGCGGGGGCATATCTATAGCCGCGATGGTCGATTAGTGGCTTCTACCGCTCAAGAAGGGCTAACGCGTTATTCACAAGACTAAAATAGACAGGCTCTAAAAACACTTACGCCCGCTAAGCAGCGGGCGTAAGTAATGGCCTGGACGCAGCGAGTGGTTTAGCCGCCGTAAACGTCGTTGATGGACGTTAGTGGATAGTGCGCAGGAAACGGTTTGCGCGCTACGCCAGAATCAACCGCGGCTTGCGCAACCGCCGAGGTGACCCTCGCCAACAGGCGGATATCGACAGGCGTGGGAATAATATACTCACGACCAAAGCTCATCTCGGTACGCTCGTAGGCGTTCAGCACTTCCTGGGGCACCGGTTCACGGGCCAGGTCTTTCAGCGCGTGCACGGCCGCCAGTTTCATCTCTTCATTAATGCGCGTGGCACGCACATCCAAAGCGCCCCGGAAGATAAACGGGAAGCCCAGCACATTGTTAACCTGATTCGGGAAGTCCGAACGGCCAGTGGCCATGATCACATCGGGGCGCGCTTCGCGGGCAACGTCAGGATGAATTTCCGGATCCGGATTGGTGCAGGCAAAGATCACCGGATCTGGTGCCATTTTCTTTACTTGTTCAGCAGAGAGTAGGCCTGGGCCGGAAAGGCCGATGAATACGTCAGCGTTGTCGATGGCATCATCCAAGGTGCGCATTTCGGTATCGCGGGCGAACTCGGCCTTGTATTCGTTAATACCGTCGCGATCCGTGTGAATAACGCCCCGGCGGTCAAGCATCACCAAATTTTCTTTACTGGCGCCACAAGAGACCAGCAGGCGCATGCAAGCAATGGCTGCCGCCCCTGCCCCCATGCAGACAATCTTAACGTCTTCGATACGCTTACCAGCGATCTCCAGCGCATTGAGCATACCTGCCGCCGTGACAATCGCGGTGCCGTGCTGGTCATCATGAAACACCGGAATGCTGCAGCGCTCAATCAACGCTTTTTCAATTTCAAAGCACTCAGGCGCCTTAATATCTTCAAGGTTGATGCCGCCCCAGGTATCGGCAATGCGCGCAACGGTATCGATAAATGCCTGCGGGCTTTCCGCATCCACTTCGATATCCACCGAGTTGATGCCAGCAAAGCACTTAAACAGCACGCCCTTGCCTTCCATTACTGGCTTACTCGCCAGTGGGCCCAGATTGCCTAAGCCAAGAATAGCGCTGCCGTCAGTAATAACCGCGACCAGATTACCCTTGCCGGTATAGCGGTAGGCATTTTCCGCATCCCTGGCGATTTCAAGCACTGGCTCAGCCACGCCTGGGCTATACGCCAGCGCTAAATCCCGTGCGGTTGCAGTAGGCTTGGTCAACTCTACCGACAGCTTACCGGGAATTGGTTTCGCGTGATAATCCAAAGCAGCCTGCTTATTTGCATCCGTCATGGTCAGAGTCCAGTTAACATAAAATAGATAAGTCGTTTCAGAATATAGAAAAAACCTATGCGCCTCAAGCGCGCCGTCAACTCATATCAAAACGCTCGTTTAACTGAATTTTACCTTCACATTCGCCGCATTTCGTATGATTTTTACTGAAAATTATTAAAAACTGCTTTGGCCGTAATGCTTTGCAAATTGCTGTAGCGCAGCATTTATGAAAATTTTTTCCACAAAATTATTAGTTAGTTTTAACTGAACAACAAAAAACCCACGCCGTGGCGTGGGTTTTTGCACAAACACTTGGGATGTTTGCAATATGGCTATCCGGTGCGGATTAGCCGCGCTTAACAGCAGCGCCGAAACGCTTGTTGAAGCGCTCTACGCGGCCACCAGTGGTCGCTTGCTTCTGCTTACCAGTGTAGAACGGGTGGCAGTTGGAGCACACATCCAGTGAGAAGTCCTGACCTGATGTCGAACCTACCTGGAAAGTGGCACCGCAAGAACAGTTGGCGGTGACCGTGTTGTAATTCGGGTGGATACCTTGTCTCATCTCGAGCCTCACGAAGCTATATGCCGCCACCTGATCTCGTGCCAGGCACCGCATACGGGTTTGGAAAAAACTACTAACCGGTTGGCCGCTCTTTCGTTACGATAAGATCGCTAAGAGTGAGCGGTCGCATATTCTAGCAAAACTAACGCCGGAGGCCAATTGCCTGATTCTGTTTCTTCGCGGGCACCGTCTCAAGTGCTTAACCAAATACTTAAAATAGCGCTGCCCTCCCCACTGCGGCGACTGTTCGACTACTTGCCGTCTAGCGTGATGCCCGCCTGCGGCTGGCAGCCGGGACTTAGGGTGCGCGTACCCTTTGGAAGGCGAGAAGTCGTCGGCGTGGTAGTAGAACTTGCCGACAAAAGCGACCTGCCACGCAGCCAGCTGCGAGCGGTCAGTGAGACGCTGGACGACGCTCCGCTCCCCGAAGATTGGCTCTGGCTGTGCCGTTTTGCTGCCCGCTACTATCAGCATAGCCTGGGTGACACCCTTCACCACGCCATGCCCGCGCGACTACGCCAGGGGCACCCGATGGCCGGTCGCACCCAAACGCTCTGGCTTGCTCAGGGTGACGGTGCGCAGGAAACCCTCAGCCGAGCGCCCAAGCAAGCAGAGCTGTATGCGCTTTTACGCCAACACCCCCATGGGCTGCCCAATCGTGCGGTCAGCGCCCATGGCTTTGCCCGCGACCAGCTATTAGCGCTGGAGAAGAAAGGTTTGGCCACTAGCCAAGAACATATTCTTACCGCCCCTTCACCACCAAGCGGTAACTTACTCGCGGTCCCGGCGCTCCCTCTCAACCGGGAACAGGCAACGGCGCTGGCAGCGTTACATGAAAAGCTTGAGGGCTATCATCCCTGCTTGCTCGAAGGGGTCACCGGCAGTGGAAAAACCGAAGTCTATCTCCAACTGATTGAAGCCGTGGCCGCCAAGGGTAAGCAGTCGCTGGTACTAGTGCCGGAAATTGGCTTAACGCCGCAAACCCTCGCCCGCTTTAGAAGCCGTTTTCGCGTGCCTGTGGTAGCGCTGCATTCAGGCCTCACAGACCCTGAACGCTTAGATGTGTGGGAAGCCGCCGCCAGCGGCCGGGCGCTGATTATCATCGGCACCCGCTCGGCTATTTTCACCCCGCTATCTAACCCCGGCGCGATTATTGTCGATGAGGAGCATGATGGCTCATACAAGCAGCACGACGGTTTACGCTATCACGCACGCGATTTAGCGGTTGCCCGCGCGCACTACCATAAAATCCCGCTGCTCATGGGCAGTGCCACGCCATCCTTAGAGAGCCTGCATCAGGCGCTTAGCGGCACCTATCGCCATCTCCGCCTGACCCAACGCCCCAGCCGCCACCCACCCGCCAAACTGGAACTGATCGACTTGCGTCACCAGCACCGCCAGGGCGGCTTGCTGCCTGGCGCCATCAAGGCGATCAAAAGCACCTTAAGTGCGGGTAAACAGGTACTGATCTTCATCAATCGCCGTGGTTTTGCCCCAACGCTTGCCTGCCACGCCTGCGGCTGGATGGCCGAGTGCGGCCAGTGTGATGCGCGCATGACGCTGCACCGTCAGCCCGCCCTGCTGGCCTGTCACCACTGTGATAGCCGCCGCGCCCTGCCGGATGCCTGCCCCGATTGCGGTAGCGGCGACCTGCGAGCCTTGGGTAGCGGCACTGAACGCACGGAAGAGACGCTACAGACCCTGTTTCCAAAGACCACCATCTACCGCATTGACCGCGATAGCACGCGGCGCAAGGATAGTTTCGAGCAAGTGCTGAAAGAGATTCAGCGCGGTGAGCCGTGCGTATTAGTCGGCACCCAAATGCTCGCCAAGGGCCATCACCTGCCCCACGTTACCTTGGTGGTGGTCGTGAATGCCGACGGCGGGCTGTACGCCGCTGATTTTCGCGCGCTGGAACACAGCGCTCAGTTGCTTGAGCAAGTGGCGGGTCGAGCGGGGCGCGCCGCCCACCCAGGCCGAGTACTGGTGCAAACGCTACATCCCGATGATCCTCACCTGGGCCAGCTGGCTGAGCACGGTTACGGGGCGCTCGCACGCAACATGCTGGAAGAGCGGCGTATCGCTCAACTGCCCCCGTTCTGCTTTATGGCGCTACTTCGGATTGAAAGCCCCAAGGAGGAGGCCGCCTTGGCCATGGCGCAACAGGCCGCCCAAGCCTTGCGCCAGTGGCTCAAAGAGTCCCGCGTGGCGACCCGCTGCCTGGGCCCGGTGCCCGCACCGATGGAAAGACGTCAAAACCGTTACCATTTACATGTCATGCTGGCGGCCGATAAGCGTAGCCAACTTCACCCTGCCGTCAGTTGGCTAGTGCAGTGGTTGGAAGCGAATCGCGAGGCACGCAAGGTTCGTTGGTCGATAGATATCGATCCACAAACGCTCTCCTAAACGATCTCCTAAATAGGGGCTTAGGATCACGTGGCTTTGAAACTGCGGCTCAATTGCTGATAATAGCCACTTTATTGACGCGCCTTAACAGGTGCGCGTTAGCACACGCCGCCACCGACGACACCCGGATACCTACATGAAAGACACCATAGTTTCTCTGCTCGAAGGCGCGATTACTGCGCTCAAGCACCAAGGCGTGCTGCCGAACGACCTTCAACCCACGATCAAAGTCGACCCCACCAAAGACAAAATCCACGGCGACTACGCTACCAATTTAGCGCTAATGCTGGCCAAACCCGCCGGCAAAAACCCACGCGAACTGGCCAGTATGCTGGTGGCCGCGCTCCCTGAGAGCGACGCGATTCAAAAAACTGACATTGCGGGCCCCGGCTTCATTAACTTTTTCGCGGCCGCCGATGCCGCGGCGCAAATCGTTGCCCAGGTACTCGACTGCGGCGACACCTTTGGCCGCAGCATGGTGGGCAAAGGCGAGAAGGTGCAGGTCGAGTTCGTTTCCGCCAACCCCACCGGTCCGCTGCACGTAGGTCACGGACGTGGCGCAGCGATTGGCGACTGCCTATGTCGCCTGCTCGAAGCCACCGGTTTTGATGTCACCCGCGAGTTCTACTACAACGACGCTGGCGCCCAGATCGTCAACCTAGCGCGCTCGGTACAAGCGCGAGTGAAAGGCTTAGGCCCTGACGATGATAGCTGGCCCGAAGATGGCTATCGCGGTGAATACATTACCGATGTCGCCAACGACTACCTGGCAGGTAAAACGGTCAGCGCCGATGACCGCGAAGTCACCGCCAAAACCGACCCTGACGACCTAAACGCGATTCAAGAGTTTGCTGTGGCGTGGCTGCGTCGCGAACAGGACCTGGATTTAAAAGCTTTCGGCGTAGAGTTTGATGTCTATTTCCTAGAGTCCTCGCTCTACGAAGATGGCAAGGTGGATGCCACCGTTGAGAAGCTGGTGAGCGCTGGTCATACCTATGAAGAAGATGGTGCCATGTGGTTGCGCACTACCGATTTCGGTGATGACAAAGACCGCGTGATGCGCAAACAGGACGGTGGCTACACCTACTTTCTGCCCGATGTGGCCTACCATCTGGACAAGTGGCAGCGCGGCTTCAAAACCGTGATTAACGAGCAGGGCGCCGATCACCACTCCACCGTCACCCGCGTGCGCGCTGGTTTACAGGCGCTGGAAATGGGCATTCCCAAAGGCTGGCCCGATTATGTGCTCCACCAGATGGTCATGGTCACCCGCTCTGGGGTTGAGGTAAAACTCTCCAAGCGCGCCGGTAGCTATGTCACCGTGCGCGACCTGATTGACGAAGTCGGCCGCGACGCCACGCGCTTTTTCCTCGCTGCCCGCCGCGCTGACTCTCAGCTCACCTTTGACATCGATCTGGCCCGCTCGCAGTCGAACGATAACCCTGTGTATTACATTCAATACGCACATGCCCGGGTATGCAGCATGCTGCGCAAGACCCAGGATGCCGACCAGCCGTTCGATCACCCATTAGCGATGGCCAATCTAGCACTGCTGGACAGTGACCAGGAGAAGGCCGTTCTTAACCGCTTGGCGCGCTTCCCTGAAGTGGTTGAGACTGCGGCAAGAAACCGTGAACCGCAGCAAGTGGCTCAATATCTGCTCGACCTGTCGGGTGATTTTCACACTTGCTACAACGCCGTCAAGGTAATGGTCGACGACGACACCTTGCGCAACGCGCGTCTGGCGCTAGGTCTCGCCACTCGTCAAGTACTGCGCAATGGGCTTGATTTAATGGGGGTTAGCGCCCCAGAGGAGATGTAATCCATGGCTAGCCCGCGTAAAAAGCCCGCCGCCCGCCGAGGAGCCACTTCGCAGCGCAAATCAGCCCGCAGCTCCGGTGGCGGCTTTCGCCTTCCTGGTTGGCTATGGGGCCTTGCCGGCATGGCGGCAGGGTTTTTCTTGGCTCAGCACCAGCACGGCACCGCCCCCTGGCAAGAGCAAAGCGAAGCACCTCAGGCCACGGTGCTGCCCAAGCCCGCCGGCAGTGAGGAACGCGCTGCGGCTCGTGAAACCGAAGCGGCCGCCGAGCCGTCGATGCCGACGTTTGAGTTTTATACTCTGCTGCCGGAAACCGAGGTCATTGCCCCTGGCGTCACGCTGCCGTCAAGCGTTGTGCGCCCGGAGGTTCCCGAGCAAGCGGCCGAGAGCGATACCCCCTCTGGCGCAGCCAGCGACGACCCCATCGCCCAGGTCATTGCCGCCAATACTCGACCTGAGGATCAGGTCTCGGCGGCCCGTGAGAATGAAGCCGCCACCAATAGCCCAGGCCGCTATATGCTTCAGGCCGCCTCATTTCGTGAAGCAAGTGACGCCGAACAGCTGCGTGGCCGATTGCGCAACTTAAGCCTACTAGCGGAAATCAGCGAAGTGCAGGCGGATGGCAATACCTGGCACCGCGTTCAAGTGGGGCCTTACGAGGATACCCGGGAGTTGAACCGTGCTCAGGATTTAATGAATACCCAGGGTATCGAGCCGCTGCTTATCCAACTGCAAAACTAATAATCCCATCTGGAATACCCTGCGGGCGGTTGATTTTTTATCAGCCGCCCGCATTTTGTTGTGAACGCTTACACAATGGTCGCTTTCAGGAGCAATTTGCTAACGAGTAAGTGACCTGCCAGTCATCGGGAGCGAGCCTCCCACCAAGGAGTTATCTCCATGACCACTATTGTCTCCGTTCGTCGTGGTAACCAGGTCGCCCTCGCTGGCGATGGCCAAGTATCGCTGGGCAATACCGTAATGAAGGGTAACGCCAGCAAAGTACGTCGCCTCTATCGTGGCAAAGTGCTCGCCGGGTTTGCCGGTGGCACCGCAGATGCCTTTACGCTGTTTGAACGTTTCGAAGCACAGCTGGAAAAGTACCAGGGTCACCTCACCAAGGCCGCCGTCGAGCTCGCCAAAGACTGGCGCACCGACCGGGCTCTTCGCCGCCTGGAAGCGCTGTTAGCCGTGGCTGACCACAGCGCCTCGCTGATCATTACCGGCAACGGTGACGTGGTCGAGCCCGAGCGCGGCATTATTGCCATTGGCTCTGGCGGCAACTTCGCCCAGGCCAGCGCCCGAGCGTTGTTAGAAAACACAGAGCTTTCAGCGCGTGAAATTACTGAGAAATCGCTGGCGATCGCTGGTGATATCTGTGTGTTTACCAATCATCACGTGACGCTCGAAGAGCTGTCGATTGACGGTCGCTAATCACTTTACGCGACCCCCAAACGCCGCTCATTGCCCACAAAGGTTACTTATATGACTCAGATGACACCCCGCGAAATCGTTCACGCCCTGGATCAGTACATTATTGGCCAGCAGGATGCTAAACGTGCCGTTGCAATCGCCCTGCGCAATCGCTGGCGGCGCATGCAGCTCGATGACGACCTGCGCCCGGAAGTCACCCCTAAAAATATCTTGATGATTGGCCCCACCGGCGTGGGCAAAACCGAGATTGCCCGCCGTCTGGCCAAGCTGGCCAAGGCACCGTTTATCAAAGTCGAAGCGACCAAGTTTACCGAAGTCGGTTATGTCGGCCGTGACGTAGAGTCGATTATTCGCGACCTGATGGAAGCGGCCATCAAGATGGTGCGCGAGCAGGCCAAAGAGGAAGTCAGCCACCGCGCCGAAGATGCTGCCGAAGACCGCGTACTGGATGCACTGCTTCCACCGCCGCGGGGGCAGGAAGACAAGCCACGCGAAGAAAGCAGCACACGTCAATCCTTCCGTAAAAAGCTACGCGAAGGCCAGTTGGACGATAAAGAGATCGATATTGAAATATCCTCTCACGGCCAAGGCATCGATATCATGACCCCACCGGGCATGGAAGAGATGACCAGTCAGCTGCAGAGCATGTTCTCCCACATGGGCCAGCAGAAGCGGGAGAATCGCCGCGTCACGGTCAAAGAAGCGCTGGTTCTGCTTCGTGATGAAGAAGCTGGCAAGCTGGTCAACGAAGAAGAGATCAAGGCTCGCGCGGTCTACTCGGTAGAGCAGCACGGCATCGTGTTCCTGGATGAGATCGATAAAGTTGCCAAGGGTAGTGGCCAGTCCAGCGGGGGCGAAGTCTCTCGCGAAGGCGTTCAGCGCGACCTGCTGCCGCTGATTGAAGGCTCCACCGTCTCGACCAAATACGGGATGGTCAAAACCGATCACATTCTGTTTATCGCCTCTGGTGCGTTTCACCTCTCGCGCCCGTCGGATCTGATTCCGGAGCTTCAGGGTCGTCTACCGATTCGCGTCGAGCTTGACGCACTAACGCCCAACGACTTCAAACGCATCCTCACCGAGCCCTCGGCATCGCTGACCAAGCAGTATCAAGCGCTGCTGGCGACAGAAGGCCTTGATGTGGAGTTTACTCCCGACGGTATCGAGCGAATCGCGCAGATCTCCTGGCAGGTCAATGAAGGAACCGAAAATATCGGCGCCCGCCGCCTGCATACGGTAATGGAGCGGCTGTTGGAAGAAGCCTCTTTCAGAGGCGGTGATATGGAGAGCCCGCTGGTCATCGACGGTGATTACGTCAATGCCCAGCTGGGCGAACTGGCGGTAGACGAAGACCTGTCGCGGTATATTTTGTAAGCTGCGCCTGCCGTTATTATCAGTGTTGGTATCGTCAGCAATAGCAAGCTCGCTCTTCGCGGGCTTGCTGCTATGTTCATAAGCCATGGACACTTAGCCATGAGGTCGCATCATGAACGCCCCTACCCCTACTCGGGTTCACTACCATAAGCAGTCCCGCGAGCTGGAACTTGGCTACGCCAATGGTGAAAATTTTCGCCTTCCGGTTGAGTTTTTACGCGTCTATTCGCCGTCTGCCGAAGTACGTGGCCATGGTGGTGATACCGCTGTCCTTCAGGTAGGTAAAAAAGACGTCGGCCTGCAAAACATCACCCAGGCAGGCAACTACGCGCTGAAGCTTCACTTTGATGACGGACATGACAGCGGGCTGTTTAGCTGGAACTACCTATATGAGATTGCTACTCACCAAGAAGCTTACTGGAACAACTATTTACAGCGCTTAAAAGACGCCGGTGCCTCGCGCGAGCCGGCCAGCATTCAATTCAAGCAACTGTGAGTGCCTGACTCAGGCCCCTAGGCAATAAAGCAGGCAAGCAAGCTAGGCAGACAAGCCAGGGTGGACAAGGCTACAATGGCACTACTCTTTTAATCGCGTCGACCCTAAGTCAAAAGACCTAAGGCCGATCTGCCACCGCCTCGAATTCGGGAGCTACTGCCCAATGAGCCCCACAGAAAAACGCACTACTGACTTTGGCTTTCAGGAAGTCCCTGTTGATGAGAAAGCCTCACGAGTGGCCGATGTCTTCCACTCCGTGGCTGCCCGCTACGATGTGATGAACGACCTGATGTCCATGGGCATCCACCGGATATGGAAGCGCATGACCATTGAGCGCGCAGGTGTGCGCCCTGGTCACCACGTGCTTGATATCGCTGGTGGTACGGGCGACTTAACGCTCAAGTTTTCCCGCTTGGTTGGCCCACGTGGCAAAGTCGTACTGGCCGATATTAACGCCTCAATGCTCAAAGTCGGCCGCGACAAGCTGATGGATAACGGCGTTGGCGGCAACGTTGAGTATGTTCAAGCCAATGCCGAAAGCCTGCCATTCCCTGACAACAGCTTCGACTGCATTACGATTGCCTTTGGCCTGCGCAACGTCACCGATAAAGATGCCGCGCTGCGCTCGATGACCCGCGTCCTCAAGCCCGGCGGGCGCCTATTAGTACTGGAATTCTCAAAGCCCAACAATCCGCTCCTCTCCAAAGCTTATGACGAATACTCGTTTCGCTTGCTGCCCAAAATGGGCGAGCTGGTGGCGGGTGACGGGGAGAGCTATCGCTACCTAGCGGAATCGATTCGTATGCATCCTGACCAGGAAACGCTCAAAGACATGATGGAAACAGCCGGACTTGAGCGGGTCGAGTATACCAATCTAACGGGTGGCATCGTTGCACTGCACCGCGGCATTAAGCTATGAGGCTTCAGACGCTACTGACCCAGAGGCCAGCATGCTGGTAACCCCGACCCTGCTGTTGGCCGGATGTGAACGCACTCTTAATGCCCTGCTCGCTCGTGACCCGGCAGCCCCCACACGGCTGGCAGCGCTGGCGGGCAGTCGCTTATTGGTGCGTTTGGAGCAGCCGCATCTAGCGCTGGTTATTCACTATCACTACGCTGGGCTCGACCTAATGCGTGGCGAAGACATCGATGAAACCGATGTCGATGCAGTGGTAGAGATGACCCCAGAAACCTTTTCCGAGTGGCTCAGCGGCGCATCGATTGAACGGCTCATGTTTGACGGAAAATTAGCCGTGCGTGGGCGCATCCACCTACTTGAGGCGACGCGCGATCTGCTTTTCGATTTGGACATTGACTGGGAAAGTGAGCTGGCCAGGTGGCTGGGAGACTTGCCCGCCCACTCGCTGGCAGAAGGACTGCGCCGCGCCGCCCGCTGGGGCCTGCGCGCCAAAGATGAGCTCATGCAAGATGTCTCTGAGTACGTCTTTGAAGAGGCACGACTACTTCCGGGGCGCCAGCAACGCAATGTGCTACGCGAGCACCTGACCGAGTTAGAGGTCGCCACTGATCGTCTGGAAGCGCGCTTTAATCGCCTGCAGAGAAAGCTAACGCAACAGCAAAATGCCACTCAGGAGCCGCGCCCATGAGCCTGCGTCTTCTGCGGATAAGCTGGGTAATCACTCGTCATCGCCTGGATACACTGTTGCCGCTAGAGCGCTTACCCTGGTGGCTCCGCACGCTGCTGTGGTTTTCACCACTACGCTTGGTGCCCATTGGTCATCGTTCGCGTGGAGAACGCCTGCGCTTGGCGTTAGAAGCCTTAGGCCCGATATTTATTAAATTTGGCCAAATGCTCTCGACCCGTCGCGATTTGTTGCCCTCGGATATTGCCGACGAATTGAAACGTTTGCAGGATCAGGTACCCCCCTTTCCTGGCGAACAAGCCGCCGCCCGCGTCGAGAAAGCGCTGGAAATGTCGCTGGAAGAAGCCTTTGCTGAGTTTGACCGGGTGCCATTAGCCTCGGCGTCAATTGCACAGGTTCATGCGGCAAGGCTGCACAGCGGTGAAGATGTGGTAGTCAAAATCATTCGCCCCGGTATTGATCGCGTCATGCGTCAGGACATGGCGCTAATGTACCAAGTTGCCAAAGTGTTCTCCAAAATCCCTGAAGCACGTCGCCTGCGCCCGGTGGAAGTGATACGCGACTATGAAGCCACGCTGTTTGACGAGCTGGATCTCTATAAAGAGGCCGCCAATACCTCGCAGCTCAAACGGAACTTCAAAGACTCACCGCTGCTGTTTGTGCCGACAATTTATTGGCCCTTTACCCGCCGCCACGTGATGGTCCAAGAGCGCATTCGCGGCATTCCGGTCGCCGATTTAGATACGCTTATTGCTCGAGGCACGAACCTGAAAAAGCTAGCCGAACGCGGCGTTGAGCTTTTCTTTACTCAGGTATTTCGTGACAACTTCTTCCACGCGGATATGCACCCAGGCAATATCTTCGTGAACTGCGACAACCCAGAAGACCCCCAGTACATCGCCATCGACTGCGGCATTGTCGGTAGCCTGACACGGGAAGATCAGGACTATTTGGCCCGCAATCTACTCGCGTTTTTCCATCAGGACTATTATGAAGTTGCCGCGCTGCATATTGAGTCCGGCTGGGTGGGGGAAAATACCCGCGCCAATGAGTTCGCCGCCGCTATTCGTACTGTGTGCGAGCCCATTTTAGAGAAGCCATTAAAAGATATCTCCTTTGGCCAAGTTCTGTTGGGGCTGTTTCAAACCGCGCGCCGCTTTAATATGGAAGTGCAGCCGCAACTGGTACTGCTGCAGAAAACGCTGCTCAACATTGAAGGCCTGGGGCGCCAGCTCTATCCCGACTTAGACCTCTGGAGCACCGCCAAGCCTTACTTAGAGCAGTGGATGAGAGAGCGTGCCGGTGTCAGCGGTTTATGGGAGTCGCTGAAACGTCAGGCGCCGGAGCTTTCACGCCAGCTACCCGAATTGCCTGTGCTTGCGCATCAAGCGCTCAGTCGCATGGAGCACGAGCACCGCCAACGTCATCAGCAGGTTGATTCTATTAACGCCATGCGTGTACAGATGGTCCGGCAGGGCAAGCGGCTGTACCGTCTCAGGATCGGCTTGATTCTACTGGCAGTCGCGCTGGCCTGGCAGCCCTTGAGCGGCTGGGTTGAGCTCCAAGAGTGGCCTGTATTGGCCGCCGCTGCGATTGGTCTCTTGTTGCTGGTATGGCAATAGTACAGCGCATTAAACGTTTATAAGGATTCCCATGGACAGCAACTCATTATCGCCCGACAATTTATCGACCAATACCATTTCGACAAACACTGCGTCTGTGCTGGATACTCTCAATGAGGTATTAAAGCAGCGGCGACACGCAGCAGCAGAAGATTCTTATGTTGCCTCCTTGCATCATAAGGGTTTGAACAAGATACTCGAGAAGATTGGCGAAGAAGCGACTGAAACAGTGCTTGCGGCAAAAGATGCGGAGCACGGTGGTGAGGCTGAGCGCCAGGCATTGATTTCTGAAACTGCCGACCTGTGGTTTCATAGCTTGGTGATGCTGTCTCACTTGGAGATGGATCATCAGGCTGTTTTAGACGAGCTGGCATGTCGCTTTGGCATATCCGGACATGATGAAAAAGCGTCTCGTCAGCCATAACGGTCAAAAAAGCTTTCGTATAGTGATAACCAAGCTGGAAAAAAGATAGTCAACCTGCTCCCATGAGGAAACGCATATGTTAGGTGGTATTAGTATTTGGCAGTTGCTGATTGTTCTGGGCATTATCATCCTGGTTTTCGGCACCAAAAAACTGCGTAACGTGGGTACCGACCTAGGCGGGGCGGTCAAGGGCTTCAAAAAAGCCATGCACGACGAAGAAAAAAACAAAGAGGCGGATAAAGAAGACGCTGACCAGCCGCATGCCAAAGTAAGCCATGAAGAACCCGGCAATACTTACGACGTTCAAGCCGAAGAGAAACAGGCTGCCAACGATCGCAACGAAGAGCGCAAATAAACCATGCTGGATATCGGCTTTCTTGAACTGATGCTCATTGGCGTCGTTGGGCTGCTGGTGCTTGGCCCAGAGCGGCTGCCCCGCGCTGCCCGTACGACGGGTATGTGGATTGGAAAAATTAAGCGCACGGTATCCGGCATGCAGCGCGAAATCAGTGCCCAGTTAGAAGCAGAAGAGCTAAGGCAAAAGCTAAACGAGCAGCAAAAGAAACTCGACGACAGTTTGAAAAAAGCCAAGCTGGACGTAGAGAGTATTGCAGACTCCCCCTCTGCTTCGGGTACTGCACCGGCTACCAACGCGGCCCAGCGTGATACGGAACAACGGGTTGCCAAGGCCAGCGCTCGCTTGGATGACGCGCTTCAAACAGTGCGTGAAGAGCCGCGCGCGTCAAATTCGGCGGCTAATCGCGAGGCGGAAACTGACGTGGCTGCACCTGAAAAGGCTGAATTAAATAAGGATCGTAATCACCAATGAGTATGTCTGGCGATTCAAAAGAGCCGCGTGAAGAACAAAGCCAAGCCCCTCTCATTGAGCACCTAATCGAATTACGTTCACGGCTTATGCGTGCCGTGATCGTGATTTTGGTAATCTTTTTGGGCCTATATTCCTTTGCCAATGATATTTATACCTTTGTGGCAGATCCATTAATGGATCTGCTGCCTGAAGGCTCGCAAATGATTGCCACGGAAGTGGCCTCACCGTTTTTAGCGCCGTTTAAGCTAACCTTGGTCGTAGCGGTGTTTATCGCTATTCCCTTTGTGTTGCATCAGGCATGGGCCTTTATCGCGCCGGGTCTTTATGACAACGAAAAAGCGCTGGCGATTCCGATCCTGGTGTCGAGCATTGCGCTATTTTACGGCGGTGCGGCATTCGCCTATTACGTGGTTTTTCCGCTGCTGTTTGAGTTTTTCACCCAAACGGGGCCTGAAAACGTCGCCGTGATGACCGACATCAACCAGTATTTGAACTTCGTTCTTAAGCTGTTTTTTGCTTTCGGTGTGGCGTTTGAAATACCTATTGCGACCTTCTTACTGATTCTTTCTGGCGCTACGAGCGTGGAAAGCCTGTCCAAAAAGCGCCCCTATATCCTGCTAGGCTGCTTCGTGGTTGGCATGCTACTAACGCCACCGGACGTAATTTCCCAAAGCCTACTAGCGATTCCCATGTATCTGCTTTACGAAGTTGGGCTTCTGTTTGGGCGTCTAGTACGCAAACGTAAAGCCGAGAAAGAAGCTGCAGAAGAGCAAGAGGCAGACCTATAGCGTGGTGGTGATGTTAGCGTCTCGCCGAGCTCAATAAAAAGCCGTCGCTATCATTGATAGCGACGGCTTTTACATTATCAACCGCTACTTTAAGCGATAGTTTACCCCATCATCTCATCGATTCGATCCACCAGTTTGAAAATACCGGTGGCCGCTTCGCTGATACGCGTTGCCAGCATGTAGGCAGGCGTAGTCACGACACGATGCTCAAGGTCAACGACAATATCCTCGACAGCACAGCTGCGGTGCAACCCACCCATGGCACTAATCGCTCCAGAAACCGCCGGATCATTGCCCACGGTTACCGCAATACCATCGCCTAGCAGGCGAGGCACCAGTACGGGGGAAATACACATCAAGCCAATCGGCTTGGCCTCTTGTCGAAAGCCAACCAACGACTCTTTTAGCGCTTCCAGCACCTGCATATTGTCACTGGCACTGGCAAAGTCCGACAGATTCTTGGCAACACCAAAACCACCAGGCACGATCACTGCATCAAAATTATCAGCGTCTAACTCTTCTAGCGGGCTAATATCCCCCCGCGCCAAACGGGCAGACTCTTGCAACACATTACGCTGCTCGTCCTCAACCACCTCTTGTGTGAGGTGGTTAATGACATGGTGCTGCTCTATATCCGGGGCAAAACAACGGTAACCAATACCCAACTGATCCAAGCGCAGCAGCGTTAGCGTGGTCTCATATATCTCTGAGCCATCGTAAACGCCGCAGCCAGCTAAAATCACTGCTACCTGTTTGGTCATGCCTATCTCCTTATCCCAGGGTCTGCCGAACGCAATACAGCAAAGCAATTGCTCACTTTAGTCAGTCTGACTTGTTGTCACAAGACGGCTTTCGCAGCAGGGCATGACTGATATACTCCGTGCATGCCTTCGGGCACCCTCATATGTGATCCTTAATGGAGAGAACCTTTGAGCACACCCACTGCCCGCCACTTCCCTGCCACGCGTATGCGCCGCATGCGCCGCGACGATTTTTCACGTCGTTTAATGCAGGAGAACAGCCTGAGCCCCTCAGACCTGATTCTGCCGGTGTTTGTATTGGAAGGAGAAAATCAGCGTGAAGCCGTGGCCTCAATGCCCGGCGTTGAGCGGCTCTCTATCGACCTGTTGATTGAACAAGCCAGAGAGGCTTATGCGCTTGGCATCCCAGCGCTGGCACTGTTTCCCGTGGTGGGCGCCGAGCAAAAAACCGAACTTGCCGAAGAGGCGTATAGCGCCAGTGGCCTGGTGCAGCGAAGCGTGCGAGCCCTGAAGGCCGCCCTGCCCGAGCTAGGAATTATCACTGACGTGGCATTAGACCCCTATACGAGCCACGGTCAGGACGGCATTCTCGATGAAAATGGCTACGTGCAGAATGACCGCACGGTAGACACCCTGTTAAAACAGGCTCTTTCCCATGCTGAAGCGGGCGCCGACGTGGTTGCCCCTTCCGACATGATGGACGGCCGCATTGGCGCTATTCGCCAAGTGCTGGAACAAGAGAACCTGCACAACGTGCGCATCATGGCCTACAGCGCCAAGTATGCCTCCCACTACTATGGGCCCTTCCGCGACGCCGTTGGTTCAGCGACCAACTTGGGCAAAGCGGATAAGCGTACCTATCAAATGGATCCGGCCAATAGCGATGAAGCGCTACACGAAGTAGCCATGGATATCGCCGAAGGTGCCGATATGGTGATGGTTAAACCCGGCATGCCGTACCTGGATGTCGTACGCCGAGTAAAAGCTGAGCTCAAAGTCCCCACTTTCGCCTACCAAGTTAGCGGCGAGTACGCCATGCACCGTGCAGCGTTT
Source organism: Vreelandella sp. ssv (assembly GCF_059448525.1). Classification (NCBI taxonomy): domain Bacteria; kingdom Pseudomonadati; phylum Pseudomonadota; class Gammaproteobacteria; order Oceanospirillales; family Halomonadaceae; genus Vreelandella; species Vreelandella sp. ssv. The sequence continues at coordinate 3,345,135 of NZ_CM182545.1, forward strand.
GATAATGGCTGGCTGGAGGCAGAACCGGTCATCCTAGAATCCTTGATGTGCTTCAAACGAGCCGGCGCTGATGGAATTTTGACCTACTTCGCCCTCGATGCAGCGCGGATATTGCAGCAGCGCTAAGCCGCCATGACAAAGATGACAACAAGGTGACACTTGTTTGTCATCTTCTCCCCGCATACTGCATTCATATGCAAGTATCAGGCTATGATACCTTCGAGCCATCGACGCGGGAGATCCTCTATGGACGAGCAAGCTACAGATTCCTCACCACTATCGTCTACTGATCTAACCAGCAGCGACGGCGATACGCCGCTACGGATTAACCGCACCCCGACCGGTGTACAAGCGCGTGAAGCGCTGCCTGAAACTGACCTTGACGATACGCAGCTCTACTTCAACCGTGAGCTGTCGCATTTACAGTTCAATATCCGCGTCCTTGAGCAGGCGTTAGACGATGCCCACCCGCTGCTCAACCGTCTGATGTTTTTACTGATTTTTTCATCCAATATGGATGAGTTTTTCGAGATACGCGTGGCGGGCTTAAAGCATCAAATCGCGTTGGGCGACGACACCACCGCCGCCGATGGACGCTTACCCAAAGCCGTATTGGCGGAAATCTCCCAAATCGCCCACGCACAAATTGTCCGCCAGTATGAAATACTCAACAACACGCTACTGCCCGCCCTGGAAACCCAAGGGCTGCGTTTTCGGCGTCGCGATCAGTGGACAGAGCAGCAGAAGGCCTGGGCACGCGCATTCTTCGATAACGAAATTATGCCGGTCATTAGCCCAATCGGCTTAGACCCTTCACACCCCTTCCCGCGTTTGGTCAATAAAAGCCTCAACTTCATCGTTGAGCTGGAAGGTAAGGATGCCTTTGGACGCGCTGGGGGCATGGCGATCCTGCCTGCTCCCCGTTCACTGCCTCGCTTGATGGCGCTGCCCAAGGAGCTATGCGAAGAGGGCTTCTCGGAGTATGTATTTCTCTCATCGATGATCCACGCCCACGCTGATGAGCTGTTTCCAGGCATGCGCGTGCGCGGCTGTTACCAGTTTCGTTTGACCCGCAACGCGGATATGAGCGTTGACCCAGAGGAAGTCTCCGATCTTGCTTCCGCGCTGCGAGGTGAGCTACTGGCACGTCGCTACGGCAGCGGCGTGCGCCTGGAAGTGGCCGATAGCTGTCCCGATGACTTAACTACTTTTTTACTGCGACAGTTTGAGCTGGAGAGCGACGATTTATACCGGGTCAAAGGGCCGGTGAATTTAACCCGCATGATGTCGGTGCTGGGTGACGTGGACCGCCCGGAACTGCTCTATAGGCCTTTTACGCCGAGTATTCCCAAAGCGCTCAAATCGGGCAGCTTGTTTGATGCCATCGCCAAGAATGACATTTTACTGCACCACCCTTTCCAGTCGTTTACACCGATTGAAGACCTCTTACGCGAAGCCGCCCGCGACCCTCATGTGTTGGCGGTAAAGCAGACGCTGTATCGCACGGGCGCCGACTCACCCATTGTGAGCGCGCTGGTTGAGGCAGCCAGCCAGGGCAAAGAAGTAACGGTCGTTATTGAACTGCGCGCACGTTTTGATGAAGCGGACAATCTCCAGTTAGCGTCACGCTTGCAGGAGGCTGGTGCCATCGTGGTTTACGGTATTATGGCGTATAAAACCCATGCAAAAATGCTGCACATTGTACGCCGCGAAAAAGGCGAGCTTTGCTACTACGCGCACCTTGGCACCGGTAACTATCACTCTAAAACCGCCAAGCTTTATACCGATTACAGCCTGTTAACCGCGAATAAGGCGCTGTGTGCCGATGTGCATAAAGTGTTCCAACAGCTGTCGGGAATGGGTCGCGCACGTAAAATCGACACCTTGCTCCACGCACCTTTTACCCTGCATGAACGACTAGTGGAGATGATTGACCGTGAAGCCCAAATAGCACGTAAGGGGAAACGTGGACATATCATCATCAAGTGCAACTCATTAACCGAACCCAAGCTAATTAAAGCACTTTACCGTGCCTCGCAGGCGGGAGTTGAGTGCGACTTAATTATTCGCGGTATGTGCTGTTTAAAGCCTGGGGTACCAGGCGTTTCCGACAATATTCGCGTGCGCTCCATTATTGGCCGTCTGCTGGAGCATACCCGGGTATTCCACTTCCACAATGATGGAAAATCGGAGACCTGGTGCTCAAGCGCCGACTTCATGTCGCGCAACATGTTCCACCGTGTGGAAACCTGCTTTCCGCTGCTGGATAAGAAACTCGCCACCCGGGTACGCAAGGATCTCGAAACCTATCTCGTCGACAATTGCCAGAGCTGGCTGTTGCAGACCGATGGCAGCTATCGGCTTCAGGATCCAGGTAAGAGCGATGCCATCAGCGCCCAGGAAACCCTGCTCTACGCCTATGCATCAAAAAGCTAAAAGGTGAGTCGAGGCCAGCCTTGGTAAGGTCTGAATCAACCCGTCCGTGGGTTGTTCAGACCTCGTTGATACTTTGCTATTGATCATCTAAGCGTAGCGTTGACGCAGTACCTTGGCGGCTTCCACCATATTGGCCAGCGCTGGCTCCACTTCCGCCCAACCACGGGTTTTTAGGCCACAGTCCGGGTTTACCCACAGCCGTTCGGCGGGGATTTTTTCCAACGCTTTCTCCATCAAATCCACCATCCAGCTCACCTCAGGAATATTCGGGGTGTGGATATCGTAAACCCCAGGACCGATTTCGTTGGGGTAAGCGAAGTCCTGGAAGGCATCCAAGAGGTGCATATCCGAGCGCGATGTTTCAATGGTGATCACATCGGCATCCAGTGCGGCAATCGCACCAATGATGTCGTTGAACTCCGAGTAGCACATATGGGTATGAATTTGCGTGGTGTTGGCAACGCCCGCAGCACTCAGTTGGAAGCTCTCGACTGCCCAATCCAGGTAAGCCTGCCACTCATTCTGACGCAACGGTAATCCTTCGCGCAGTGCGGGCTCATCGATTTGAATAACATTGATCCCGGCTTTTTCCAGATCCAATACCTCATCGCGCAACGCCAAGGCAATTTGCCGACAGGTAGTTTCTCGCGGCTGATCATCGCGTACAAACGACCATTGCAGAATGGTCACCGGCCCCGTCAGCATCCCCTTCATGGGTTTGCTGGTCAGGGTTTGAGCGTATTGGCTCCAACGAACCGTCATTGGTGCGGGGCGGGAAACGTCACCAAAAATAACCGGTGGCTTGACGCAGCGTGAACCGTAGCTCTGCACCCAACCAAAGCGGGTAAAGGCAAACCCTTCAAGCTGCTCACCAAAATACTCCACCATGTCGTTTCGTTCGGCCTCTCCGTGCACCGGAACATCGATATCCAGCGCTTCCTGACGCTCAACCGCGTAGGCAATTTCATCCTGCATGCGGGCTTCGTAGTCAGCTAGGGATAGTTCACCGGCTTTAAACGCGCGTCGGGCGGCACGAATCTCATCGGTTTGGGGGAAAGAACCAATCGTCGTGGTAGGGAATAGCGGCAGCTTAAGAGCGCGGCGTTGCGCTTCAGCTCGCGCGCTATAGGGCGCCTGACGCTGGCTGTCAGAAGGGCTAATTGCGGCCAGCCGCTCACTCACAAGTGCCTGGTGGATACGCGTTGATTCACGCCGAGCATCCAGCGCCCGGGTAGCCTCATCCAGACGCTGCTCGTCGATGGGAGTGACACGGTTATCAATCAACTTTGTCAGAGTAACGACTTCATCCAGTTTCTGTCGCGCAAAGGCCAACCAACTGACCAGCTCATCACCTAGCTCCGTCTCCTGCTCCAAATCCACCGGTACATGAAGCAGTGAGCAGCTCGGTGCTAACCAAAGCCGTTGCCCAAGACGCACTTTTAATGGCAGCAAACGTTCCCGCAAGGCGGCTAAATCGGCACGCCAGATATTACGACCATCGACAAAACCGATTGATAACACCTGATGAGGGCCAAGACGGTCAATCACGCTCTCGACTTGCTGAGGCGCACGCACGGCGTCAATGTGTAAACCCGCCACGGGTAGGCGGGTCGCCAGGGAGAGGTTGTCACCCAAGCCCCCGAAGTAAGTGGCCAGTAATAGTTTCAGCGGCGCAGACTGAAGGCGATGATAGGCACGCTCGTAGGCCTGCTGCCATGCCAGCGGGAGATCCTGCACCAGCGCAGGCTCATCCAGCTGTACCCACTCAATGCCTTGGGTGGCGAGTCGCGCTAATATTTCGCCATACACATTCAGCACGCTGTCTAGTAGCGTCAGGCGATCAAAATCACCGCCCTTGGTTTTGCCCAGCCATAGCCACGTTAACGGCCCAGTTAGCGTTACTTTCGGGGTAAAACCCGCACGTAACGCTTCATCCACTTCGTCAAACAGGCGATTGGAGGCCAGGGTAAACGTTTGCTCTTCGTGCAGCTCAGGGACGAGGTAATGGTAGTTGGTATCGAAGTATTTGGTCATTTCACAGGCCGCGGCGGGCTCACCGCTGGGCGCTCTACCGCGAGCCATACGAAAGGTAGTGTCGAGATCGATATCGCCACCAGCGACTTCTGCTTGGGCGTTAAAACGTAAAGGTACCGCCCCCAGCGCCACAGAAACATTCAGCACTTGATCATAAAGCGCGAAATCGCCCACGCTAACGAAATCCAACCCCGCGTCCTGCTGCGCCTGCCAGTGGCGCAAACGCAGCTCACGGCCAGTGCTTTCCAGGTCGCTACGCGAACACTCGCCTTTCCAGTACGCCTCAGTGGCTTTTTTTAGCTCGCGCTGAGCACCAATGCGGGGATAGCCGAGAATATGAGAAACTGTCATGATGAACCCTACCAACGTGAATGAATTCACACAGTCTGGGCACCGCGCTTTAGTGAATCAAACTAAAGTTTCTAATAGTAAAGATGAAAAAAACTCACAATGATTGAACTGCGACATCTACGCACCTTGCTGGCTCTGCGCGAAACCGGCTCTCTTGTCGATGCTGCCGATCGCGTGCATTTGACCCAATCCGCGCTTTCTCACCAGTTGAAAGATTTGGAGAGCCGCGTAGACAGCCCGCTATTCGCGCGCAAAACCCGCCCGGTGGAATTTACCCGCGCGGGCTTACGGCTACTCGCCTTAGCCGATCAAGTACTGCCCGAGGTACGCAAAGCGGAGCGGGATTTGGCGCGTTTGGCAGGCACCGAGCAGGGGCGTTTGCATATGGCCATTGAGTGCCACAGTTGCTTTCAGTGGCTGATGCCGACAGTGGATTATTTTCGTGATCACTGGCCAGAGGTGGAAATCGATATACCCAGCGGTCATCACTTCGACCCGCTTCCAGCGCTTGCCCGTGAACAGTTGGATCTTGTCATCACTGCCGACCCACAACCCCTTGAGGGTATTCACTACGCCCCGCTGTTTCGCTATGAAGGGCTATTAGCCATCGCCCGCCAGCACCCTTTTGCAGGCCGGGGCTTTATAGAGCCCCAGGCGCTGGCCGAGGAAACGTTGATTACCTACCCCGTTGAGCAGTCGCGGTTGGATATTTTCACCCAGTTTTTGCAACCGGCGAATGTGCGTCCTCGGGAGATTCGTACAGCGGAATTAACCATTATGATGATGCAGTTAGTGGCCAGCGGGCGCGGCGTATGCGCACTGCCCAACTGGGCACTCACCGAGTATTTAGAGCGCAATTACGTTAGTGCAGTGAAGTTAGGCGAGCACGGGGTATGGAGCACGCTATATGCGGCGATTCGCGATGAGACTCGAGAAGCCCCATGGATGCAGGATTTCTTACGCACCGCTCGGGAAACCTCCTTTGCGGTGCTGACAGGCGTTAAACCGGCGGATCGCGACGCGGAACCAGCAGCGTAAAACGAGCACCGCCCAGGGTCGGGCTGGTATCAATGGTTACGCTGCCACCGTGGCCAGCCATAATTTTCTGCACAATCGACAGCCCTAGCCCGTAGCCACCAGAACTACGTGCGCGGCTGTCATCCAGCCTGGCGAAAGGCTTAAAGATATCCGCTCGGGCTTCGGGGGGAATGCCAGGGCCATCATCTTCAACGTCGATACGCACCAAGTGGGGCTCATCCCAAAGCTGAATGACTACCTGAGACTTAGCATGCCGGCAGGCATTGCCAACTAAATTCTGCAGCGCTCGCTGAAGATATCGCGGCTCCGCCAACAGCTCGATTTCAGGGCCAGTGGCCAGCGTCAATGTTAAGTCTTTATGCAGCGGCGTGAGAGTATCTATCACCCGCTCCGTCATGGCGCGGCACTCCACCAACGCCGTTTCTAGCTCAGCACCGTTTACCGTTTCACCGCCTAGACGTGCATAGGTGAGTATTTCATCGACTAATTCATCGAGCTCGGCAATATCCGCATCGATGCCCTGCAACTGGCGGCGAATGGCAGGCTGGTCGGTCATATCCTCGACCATTTGAACGGCAAAGCGAATACGCGCCACTGGAGTGCGCAGCTCATGGGAAACTGCCCTAATCATTTCTTGCTGGCCACGCAGCAGACTCTGCACTTGATTGGCCATACCGTTAAACGCCATGCCCAAGCGGCCTAAAAAGTCACCGCTCTCGACCTTCACACGGGTTTCCAGGCGGCCACTGGCAATCCGCGTGGCGGCCAATTCTAGCCGCGCCATGCGGGCTTCTATGCTGCGCATAATTAAATAGATAATCAGACTGAGAACAATCATCAACCCAACCAACAGGGGAAGGTGCAAGGAGGGTGGCAGCGTATCGCCACGAGAAATCGGCCCTGCTTGCAGCCATTGTGACTCGCCGGGGAGTTGATAAAGCAGTTTAATTGAGAGCTTATCAGAGACTAACTGAGTGATGACGCCGCCGCTGGCCAGTTGGGCCTGCTGCTGAGCCGACAGCCCAGCTGGCACGCTAGAGGATAGCTGAAGCGGCCAACTGCCTTGCCGCAGCTGAGCCATGCGGCTTTCTCGCTCATCTTCGGGCGCAGCTGCGAGCCAATCACCCAATAACGCTATGCTGCCGTGCCATTGGTGCTCACTCCAATCTTCTAGTTTGGCTTGCAGTAGCCAAGTATCGCCAGGCAGCCGCTGCTGCAATAACCAGGGACTTTCAGCAACCAGTATCTTGCCTTGCTCCAAGCGCGACCGTTCAAAGTAGCCAAGATCAGCGTCGCTGATCGGCTGCAAGGTAAGCTGCAGCCCAAGTTGCTCTGAAAAACGACCCAGCAAGGCATTGCGCTGGTCGACTGGCAAATCGGCTAACTGTCGCGTCATCAATGACATAGGGAGCGCAGCAAGCTGTTCACGATAATCTTCGCGGCGCACCTGCTCGATAAACGAACGTCCTGCTAATGCGATCACAAACACCACCAATAGCGCTACGCCCAGCAACAAATAAAACCGTAAAAACGAGCCGTTACTGAGCACCCGCCGCATGATGCTTTCCCTCTGAATAATCAACTGTCTTTAACGAAGAGATAACCTTTACTGCGCACGGTTTTGATCCGATGGGGTTGATTGGGATCATCGCCAATCTTAGGTCGAATACGCGACACGCGAACATCAATAGAGCGATCTTGCCCATCGTACTTGATGCCCCGTAGGTCGCTGAATATCTCCTCCCGAGTGAGCACACGGCCTGCATTACGCCCCAGCAGCCACAGCAAATCAAACTCAGCGCTGGTTAAGTCAATACGTTCACCTGAGAGCCATGCTTCGCGGGTAGCGTTGTCAATCTCTAGGTTTTCAAAACGCAGACGCATTTCGCCATCAGGGGCTGGTCCGTCTGCACGGCGGAGCAGTGCTCGCATACGCGCAAGCAGTACACGCGGCTGAACGGGCTTCGGCACGTAGTCATCGGCCCCCATTTCAAGGCCCAATACCTGATCCAGATCATCAGTGCGCGCGGTCAACATCATGATCGGGCCTGCAAAATCAGGCCTAACGCGACGGCAAATGGATAATCCATCTTCGCCTGGCAGCATTAAATCTAAAATCACCAAGTCGGGCTGCAGGGTTAAAATACGATCTACCCCCTTCGCCCCATCAGCTTCCAGCGTTACTTGAAAGCCGTTCGCTTCCAAGTAATCGCGAGTTAGTTCAGCTAGGCGCTGATCATCTTCAATGATCAGGACATGATCTTGATCGGGGTAGTCAGGCATCACAGGCTCTTGGGACTCAAGCGCCTGAAATTGCTGTTCCAAATGATCTACCATCCTCTTTTTGCACTCCGCTTAGGCTGTTTATTTTTTCACCCGCTCACCCATTATCAACGCAGGTGCCCTATTATTGGCTCTCAGGATAACTCAAAACCATCAAAACACCCGCTTCTGTCATTACAATTGCGCCTATTGATGGATGCAAAGAGCCAGATACTTGATTCTCACACCAGCGAGAGCTAATGTGGAAGCGCTAACTGTCGACAATTTGACAGGAGGAACCTGCCATGGGAAGTAGTAAAACGAAAAGTGTTATTAAACGTGTTTACATTCCAACCCAAGTGCGCGACCTGCCCAACGGGGAAAAGTTAAAAATACCCGGGCATTATAAAGCGCCACCCGGTGAAGGAAACGACACCATTGAGTAACTCTTTATTGAGTAATTCATGCTTGATTTACCAAAAAGGCAGGCCATCACTGGCCTGCCTTTTTGTTTGATCACACTAATCTATAGACCGCTATCCCTTGGGGCCAAATAGAAACCACGCTATTAAGCCGACCAGCGGAAAAAACAGCAGCACCAGAATCCATATTAGCTTGGCAACACCACCTGCGCCGCTTTTAGCTACTTTGACAATGGCCCAGATCACGATGACTAGCCAAATTAGTCCTAACAATCCACCTACTTCAATGCCCATAGCAACTCCTTAGCGTGTTGGCACTCATGTCTATTTAGCTCATCATATCAACAATACCTTCCCAAGCTGAACTCACTGCTCGGGAAGGCTCAACACCATCTCACCAGCCTGCATTTCAATCGACAAAAGATTCAAAAAACTCATGCCGAGCAGAACAGTGTCGCGCTCCATGCCAGGGCTAATTGACCCCTGTATATTCTGCACTTTTAGTCCGCCCAGCGAAACCTCATCCAGTTCGGTTAAAGTGCCTTCCACTCGGCCATTAGCGGTATTGAACCAGGCGCTACGTCCTGACGCCAAGCCCAACTCTTCAGCCAAACTGGCCGAAACCGCCACATAGGTGGCTCCCGTGTCGAGCAAAAAGGTCACTGGCTCACCATTGATGAGGCCCGGCGACTCAAAATGTCCGGCACGATTACGCTTTAAGGTAACCGGCTCCCCCGCAGGCAACGTATGCACGATATTAGCGTTGGGACGCATCATCTCTTCCAAGCCACCGTGAATCCACCAAGTGCCCACCGCCATAAGCAGCACCCAAAACAGGAGCATCATAACAATGCCACCACGCTGTGCTCTTTGCGTTGCTGTATGCGTCAGCATGTTTCACCTCGCAGAGGTAAAGGCGCCACCTCAAGCTTTATGATGGCCGATAGGGCGGCTTACTTTCCCAGGCAAGCGCAGCCTCTCGGCCACGTCGCTCATTGACCCTCGCGCAAATCAGCATCGCGATAACGAACAAAGCCACACATAATAGAATAGACGCTTGTAAGCCAATCAGCGTTTGCAACACGCCCAGCATGACAATGCCAAATACCCCCGCCAACTTATTGGCCAACCCCCAGAAACCGAAAAACTCCGCAGATTTGTCCAGCGGTGAAAACAGGCCAACCAGCGCTCGGCTGGCAGACTGGCTAGAACCAAGGCTCAGCCCCGCCAGGCAACCCACTACCAGGAATACGTACTGGGCTTGCCACTTCACCTCAAACTGCTCGTTGATCCACTGGGTAAGCTCCGGGGTTGCCCAGATGGCAATAATCGCCACCACCCAGAGCGCCAGCGTCATTTGGTAAGTGTGCTTGGCACCTAGCCGATCCTGCAACCAGCCAAACCCAAGCGCCCCCGCCGCTGCGGTGATTTGAACAATAATAAACATGATATTGCGCACGCTTTCGTCCCAGCCAATCACTTGAGCCCCATAGATGAATGCAAACGCGATAATGATGTAAACACCCGCCATCGAGAACAGCAGCGAAATCAAAAATACGGTCAAGTCTTTGAAATAACGCAACTCATGTAGTGTAGATGTAACGCGACGCACGGCAATATGGCGATAAGAGACACCGCGAGGCTGGGGCGTACCACGCTCTTTTAGCCATAAAAAAGTGGGAATGGCGGTAATCAAGAAAAACCCGGCGGCAAAGGGGCCAACCCAGCGTATACGTTCAAAATTATCCGCGCTTGCCTCTCCCAGCACCACCAGAGTGAAGCCTGCCGCAAACAGTCCTCCAATGTAGCCTAACGCCCAGCCAAAGCCAGAAATTTTACCCAGCGACTCTGGCGGCCCCAGTTCAGGCAAAAAGGCGGCTATAAACGACTCCCCCATGGAATAAGCGTAATTAGACAGTACAATTAATAGCAGGCCAAAGATGACGTAGCCGGGTTCAACAAAGTAAAGCATGGCCGTAGTGACCACGGTGGCTAGATAGCTGATGAGCAAAAAGCGCTTTTTCTCAGCACGGTAATCCATTATCGCGCCACACAGGGGTGCGGTAATGACCACCATCAGATAACTAATGGCTAGGCCGAGGCTCCATAAAAAGTTGGCGAGCCGGAAATTATCACCTCGATCCCCCACAATAACGGTGGTAAATAATTCGCCAAACACCACGGTAATGATCAGCAATGTGTATGCCTGGTTGGCAAAATCGAACATCGCCCAGCCAAAAATTTCGCGACGCGGCGCGTAGGCATCAGTCGCCTTAGCAGTGTTAGCAGGCAGCATTAGTTTTCTCTCACGGGGGAAGTCGTAAGCCTAGCAGGAGGAAGCGCCAACACGCCACGGCTTGCGTTGGCAGATTTGAGGTGACAGTCGATCAGCGTTGCTCTAAGTTTGATTGATTGAAAACAATATAGGCAGAGTGCGATGGGGTTAGCCTGGCCATCTCCACGGCAATTATACCTACAACTAATAAAAGGGTTGATAGCCGCTCTATGTCTTTTGCTAGCAGCTGCTCCAAGCGGACATGCTGAAACATCTGAAGGTTTATCACCACTCACCTTTATCACTGCAGAGTACCCTCCCTACAACTATCTCAGTAATCAACAGTTAACCGGATTATCAATTGAGTTACTGGAAGCTGTTTTTGCTGCGACCAATACGCCACTCAGCCGTCAGGATATCCGGCTCTACCCGTGGGTAAGGGGCTATGAACTCGCGATTAGCCAACCCAATACCGTATTGTTTTCCACTACTCGCACCGCAGCCCGGGAAGCCAGCTTTCACTGGGTAGGACCGATTGCCAAGGACCGAGTCTCCTTACTCGCCCACCGCAATGCTCCGATTACGATTGATTCGCTGACCGACGCTATTGATCAAGGCCTGACGGTAGCCGTTATTCGTGAGGGTATTGGCGCTCAAGCGCTGTTAGAAGCTGGCTACCCCGAGCACCTCATGTTACCTGCCATGGATAATCGCAGTGCGCTGCATCTGCTAGCACGCGGACGGGTTGATTTATGGGCTTACAGCGAAGACGTAGCCGCCTGGATTGCTGAATCTGAAGGATTTCCTAAAAATAGTTTGATTCCAATACTTACACTCAGCGAATCTTATCTATACTTTGCTATTAACCAAGCTACCGATCAACGCTTGGTATCGCTAATGCAACAAGCATTAGAAAGCGTGCAGGCGAGTCGACTTTAGAGGTAGTTGACGATGGCTAACGACGTATCTCGCCAATGGCGATACCCCATGAGCGCTGCTCTTCTCTTAGCTATGGGTAGTTTCAGCCTGCCAATTCAAGCAATGCCGCTCACTATCAACACGGAAGATTATCCACCGTTCAACTACGCCGACGACCAAGGACAAATCATCGGCAGCGCGACAACGCTCCTTCGCAACGCACTACGCCAAGCGGACATTGAGGCATATTTTCGGTTACTGCCTTGGGCACGCGCTTACACAGAAGCGCGCTTACGTGACCAGCATTGTGTTTATTCCACGACGCGTACCCGCGAGCGTGAAGCGTTGTTTCACTGGGTTGGGCCGCTGGTGATCAATGAGTGGGCAGCCTTTAGTTTAGCCGGAAGCGATCTTGGCATTGCCTCACTTGAGGGGTTGCACGACCTGCGAGTGGGCGGTTTTCGTGAAGATGCGGTGGGCAATTATGTAGCATCTCAGGGCATTAATGTGGTGCGCGCGCTCTCAGAGCGAGAAAATATCGCGCGCTTAAAAGCAGGCCTGCTCGATGTGATTGTGACAGGCAAAGCAACCGGTGAATTTATGGCAGAAGAACAGAATATCGCGCTTGAGCATTTGTTTACTTTTTCCAGTTCACCGCTTTACCTTGCCTGTCACTCCAGCGTATCTGTGGTGCTGCTTACGCGTCTGCAAACGCAGCTAGATTTACAGCGTGGAGCGGCACAGGAGGATGGACAGTGATGAGCCCTCGCTCTCGGCTCTCTATCCCCGCCTCAGGCGCCCCGCCCAAAAAAGGCAGTCTAACGACTAAGCAAGCGCTACTCACACTGCTCATCGCCATGTTGATTAGTAGCGTAGCCGGCAGCATTGAGCTTATTAGCCACGCCACTAATATGCGCCAAGAAGTGCAACAGCGTGTCGACCAACAGCTCGCGGTAGTCAATGGGGCTGCAGCCGAGGCCGCTTTTCAGCTTAATCCAGACCTTGCTCACCAAATAGCCTATGGACTGTTTAGAGATGATGAGGTGGCGTGGGTCGCCATAAGAGATGATTTTGGCCGCTCGCTTGCAGAATTTAATACGCCAGAACAGTCCAAATCGACCTGGCTTAGCCAGCGTCTATTTGGCGATATCTTGCACCATCAAACTGCCCTAGAGTATTACATGGGGAGTGACATGCCAGAAGCCATCGTCGGTGAAATTGAACTCATGCTGGCAGAGGGGTATTTAACCCAGCAATTCCTGGCACGCATATACTCAGTAGTGGGTATTAGCATTTTAGAAGCGTTTATTTTGAGCATATTGGTGATCGCTTTTTTCCATTTTTTTATCACGCGACCTCTGCTCAAAGTACACGCAGCGATTGTTCAAACCGATCCTAACTGTCCTGGCCAATGGCCCAAACCTGTCTTACGCGGCCACCGACATGACGAGTTAGGGCATCTAGTAGATAGCCTAGATCACCTGTTAAATGCGTTTCAGCAAGGATTGGAACAGCGCGACCAGCTACACCACCTATCCAACATAGATGGCCTAACAGGGGTGGCCAACCGACGCCATTTCGATGAGTTTTATAAGCGCCACTGGCATTTGGCGCAGCAGGCGCAACAGCCGCTGTCAGTGATCTTTATCGATATCGATAACTTTAAAGAGTTTAACGATCACTATGGCCATGCCCTGGGCGACGATACGCTACGCGCGGTTGCCAACACGCTCAATCAATGTATTGATCCAGCAAAAGATCTACTCGCTCGCTACGGCGGCGAAGAGTTTGTCTGTGTCCTACCAGGTCAAGATCATGATGATGCCGTAGGCGTCGCCAACTGCTTGCGTGAAGCCGTTGTGTCGCTGGCGATTCCTCACGCCTTTTCAAGCACACATTCAGACCTTACCGTTAGTATGGGTGTTGCCAGCATGCCTCCCGGCTTTTGGATTAGCGCCGAGGCGTTAATAGAGCGCGCTGACCAGCACCTTTACCACGCTAAACGCCTTGGCCGAAACAGGGTAGAAACACGCAAACGCCCGGCCTAAGGCCGGGCGTTATAGCATGAACACTGCAGAGAATTAATAGCCTTATAACAACCAGTGGGCCATCACGGCGGCAAGACCGATCACCATCGCGGTCACTACCGCTATGGTTACTATCCGATCAAGCCAGCGATCGAAGACAACGCCCTTGGGCTGTCTTCGTGTCGCACCATGGCGTCCTTGCCTGGCCATTAACATGCTCTCTCCATGTGACGTGCTCCTGAAGTAGCGTACTCCCGTAATAGAAAGTTTGCTTATTGCTGTTGATGCTAACTATTAATGCGCCGATTGACCACACTGGGTGCACGGCGAAGGCGTTCTTCTTCACCTAATAGCTCAGCTTCAAAAGCGTCGGCACCCACCGGCGTTTCGCCATGTCGGCGATAAAGCTGTGTCAGCATCGCCTTACGATCCGCACGTAGCTCTTGCACCAGGACAAACACCATCATATACAGGATAAAGGTGAATGGCAGCGCCGACAGCACCGATGCTGACTGCAACCCCGTTAAGCCCCCCGATGCAATTAGCGTCAGGCAGATAGCAGCAATTAGCACGCCCCAAATGACGCGCTTATACAGGGGCGGATTGATTGAGCCATTATCAGTCATTTGCGCCACGATATACGAGGCCGAATCAGCCGACGTGACCAGGAAAATAAAGATCAGCATCATCGCGACAACCGATAGCACCCCCGTATAAGGCATCAGCTCAAACATCTCAAACAACGCAACCGTTATATTATCCTGGGTCGCAGCAGCAAGGCCGACGTCGGTGCCGTTCAACTCCATTTGTAGTGCCGCGCCACCGAAAACACCAATCCATAGACAAGCAAGCAGCGGCGGTACGAACAGTACTCCAAATACATACTCTTTAATGGTGCGCCCACGGGAGACACGAGCGATAAAAGTACCCACAAACGGCGACCAGGCAATAACCCAGGCCCAGTAGAAAATAGTCCAACTGCTTGCCCACTCGTTATCGCTATAGGGGGAAATACGTAAGCTCATACCGATAAAGTTCTGCAGGTAATCACCAATCCCCACCGTGATGGTCTCTAATATTGCTACGGTAGGGCCTGTGAACAGCACATACAGCATCAACCCAATACACAAAATCATATTAAGATTAGACAGGCGTTTAATGCCTTTATCCAAGCCCGACCAGGTTGATGCCATATAAGCGCAGAACATAACGAACAGAATCACAAACTGCCATAAACCATTTTCCGGCAGACCGAACACGGCATTTAAGCCGCCATTCATCTGCAGCACACCCAATCCAAGCGAAGTAGCGACCCCCATAACAGTGGCCACCACAGCAAAGACATCCAACCAGGAAGCATACGGACGAATTTTGGGATGCTTAGCCGTTATCGATGACAGTACTGAAGATACTAACCCTGCCTGCCCTTTACGGAACTGAAAATAGGCAATGATCAAACCGACGATTGAGAAGGCTGCCCACTGGTGAATACCCCAGTTAAAGTAGCTGTATTGAATAGCGTAGCGGGCAGCCGCTTCGGTTTCGGCGGTTCTGTCGCCATAGGGCGGCTCAATGAAGTGAAACATGGGTTCTGCCATGCCATAGAACACCAGCCCGACGCCAAAGCCTGCGGCTAGCAGCATGCTGATCCACGAAAAAAACGTATAGTTGGGCCGACTGTCTTGGGGCCCCAAGCGCACCTTGCCGTACTTGCTCAACGCCAGACCAAACAGAAAAATCACAAATCCAAAAACCGAAAACAGATAAAACCACCCGAATAGCCCGGTAACAGTGGTCAGCGCTCCCTCTGCAGCGTTGGCAAATCCTTCAGGAAATGACGCTCCAACAACTACCAAGCCAAAGATAATCACCACCGATGCGATGAAAACCGACTTGCCTCCATGATTAGCCATATAACCGTCCTGTTAGATGAGCTCTGTTTAGATAAGCACGACGTACTGAGCCATGCTTGTACAACTAAACTTGTTCTGTACAGCTTAATGGTAACAGTTGAAAAACCTAATCGCACTGTGCATGAAACAGGAACCTAGAGAATGGTCGCTCTACTGCCCGTGAATGCCGAGCAGTGAACTTGCGAGACCAACTGTGTTCCAATGGGTGCGAACAACCGATGGAGGCTCTCATGCCACAGATGAATCGCGACCAACGCAACGCAGCATGGCAAGCGGCAAACCAATGGCGCGCCCGTGCAGCACAAACCCAGCCGACTGGTTTAGCCGGTAGCTTAAAGTTGCTGTTTACATGGTTGGCTTTTGGCGCGTTGATGATAGTAGGTGTGGTACTCGGCCTATTCTTCTTATTGATTGGCTGGGCAATGATGCCGTTTATGCGTCATAAAATGAAAAAGCGTATGGAGCAAATGCGTGCTCAGCAAGCGCAGGATATTGGCGGCGGTTATTCTCATGGGAATGCCTCTGCAAACAGCCGTCCAGGCCATCAGGACGCATTAGAAGGCAGTTATGAAGTGAAAGGCAGTGAAGTTAAAAATGATCGTTAAGTAGGTAGTCACTCATTGCAACGCCTGTTAAAGCGGCGCATATATCCACGTAAATACCGCCGCTAACGTTAGCGGCATGACAATCAAACTCCCCAGGTTACCAATCAGTACCAGCGAAGCCACTTTTTGCGGCGCGAGCTGGTACTGTTCTGCTACCAAATAATTCAATACGGCGGGGGGTAACGCTGCAAAAACCAGCAGCACCGCTGCTTGCAATGCATTCAGCGGCAGTAACCACATTAACGGCAATGCAATCACTAATCCGGAAAGCGGGCAAAGCACCGCCCCCAGCATCCCCGTGCGCCAATCGCTGAAGTCAATGTCCAGCAGCCGCACCCCCAGCGCAAACAGCATTAAGGGTATACATACATCGCCCAGCATACGCATGGCCTCTAGCAGCCAGCCCGGTAGCGGCAGCCCACTGATGTTAACCGCCAGCCCCGCCAAGCTCGCTAATACGATAGGCATGCGCAGCATTCGCCATAGCGAAGTACGCGGATTTAGCATATAAAGCCCCACCGAAAAGTGCAGTAGCATCTCAACAATAAACACCACCACTGCGGCAGGCAGAGCATCGGGGCCGAATGCGAGCACCAGTAAAGGCACCCCCATATTGCCCGAATTATTGAACATCATGGGGGGAAGAAAGGTTTTAATGTCTAGCTTAAGCCACTTAGCCAGCGGCCACAGTACAATCCCGGACCCCAGCACCACCGCAACAGCCGCCGTGGCAAGCCACGCGTACTCGGCAAGTGGAGCCTGGCGGTCGGCTAGCACGGCGAATACCAATAGGGGGACGAACAGCTCCATATTGAGTGTATTGAGACTACGGATGTCTGGCGTACGGTAGCGCCCATAGGCGGCGCCACAACCGCTGATTAAAAACACGGGCAATAGTGTGGCCAGAATATGACCAATCATGCGGGCCACCCCGCCTGACTCCATGGCTGCATTATTTCTTCCTAGTCAGAGTGACCCATTTACCGGGCTAGTTATTATCAGTGGCTGATGGCTCAAGAAAGCGCTGCCAGAGCGCGGTGACAATATCGCGATGCTCACGAAACTCTTCCCCATCGGTGAGCGTTTTTTCACCGGTGAGCGCCGCTCGATGGGTGGCGCTGCGATAGGCCAGATAAGCCTCCCTCAGTCGCTCAGCCTCTTCAGCAGGTAAGTGCCCACTCTCCGTCAAGCTCTCTAAAATACGGATGTTATCGCTGTACGTGAGGAGCGCGGGAGTTTGGTGAGCAAATGCTAACACCGCGTATTGGCAAAGAAACTCGATATCAACCATACCGCCCGCATCGTGCTTAATGTTAAACGTACCGCTAGTCGCTTTACTGCCAAGGTGATCGCGCATTTTTTGCCGCATCTTGACCACCTCTTCGCGCAGCACGGCATTATCACGCTCATTACCTAAAATATCGCCGCGCAGCTGGGCGAATTTCTCGGCCAGCTCATCGCTACCCGCCACGACACGGGCGCGCACTAACGCTTGGTGTTCCCAGGTCCAGGCGTTCTGACGCTGATAGTCAGCAAAGGCTTTAAGCGATGTTACCAACAGCCCTGAATTCCCCGACGGCCGCAGGCGCATATCCACTTCGTAAAGCGAGCCGGTAGGCGTTACCGCAGTGAGCAGGTGAATAATTCGCTGGCCCAGACGAGTAAAAAATACTGGGGTATCGATGGGCCGCGGGCCATCTGTCGAGCCTTGGCCGTCGCTATCGTGAAGAAACACCAAGTCTAAATCTGAGCTATAGCCCAGCTCAATGCCCCCCAGCTTGCCATAACCAACGATTAAAAATGCCGCCTCTCGAGTATTGAGCCCCTCAGGAACACCATGCTTGCGCGTAATATGTTTCCACGCCATGGCCAATACAGCATCGAGGATAACTTCGGCAATAAACGTTAAGTAATCACTTACTTTCATTAGGTGCCGAGTGCCCACGATATCCGACGCCGCTACGTGCAGCGTTTGCGCATGCTTGAAAACACGCAGCGCCTCTAGCTGGGCTTCCTCATCATCCTCAGGCAGACGGTTCAGCGTTTGGCGCAGCTCATCGGCCAGGCGCGCTTTATCAGCAGGGGTATACAGTGTGTCAGGCGTCAGCAGCTCGTCGAGCAAAATAGGGTAACGCGATAGCTGTTGAGCGATCCATGGGCTGGCCGCGCACAGGCGCATCAAGTGTTCAAGCGCCTGGGGGTTTTCGCGCAGCAAGGCGAGGTAAGCGGTACGCCGCAGCACCGCTTCAATCAGCGGCTGCACCCGCAAAAGTGCCGTATCCGGTGCTTCATTGTCTGCTATGGCATCCAGCAGGAGAGGCATTAATGCGTCTAACCGCTCAAAGCCAATCCGCTGCATGCTTTGCACTTGCCGGGAATGGTAGAGACTCTGAAGCCGCTTCAAGGCTTTTTCAGGCTCGTTAAAGCCCGCCTCGGCAAGGTGCGCGATCGCCTCATCCGTCTCTAGCTCGCCGCGCCAAATAAGCCGCCACTGGGACAAGCCAAGCTGGCTATCATCGTTGGCCTCGTCGACATCCTCTTCGGGATCAGCGATGACAGCATCAAAGTGCTGGCGAACTCGTTCGCGCACTTCATCAAGCTGAGCGATAAGGCCCGGCCAATCTTCATGGCCCATGGCGAAGGCCACCCGCTCACGATCACTATCATCACTGGGCAGGGTTTGAGTTTGGCGGTCTTCCAGCGCTTGAAGGGCGTGTTCAACATCGCGCAGAAAAGCGTAATCAGGCAGCAGTTCATCGACCACTTCTTGGGGTAACAGGCCTAGCTCGGGCAAGCGGTTGAGCGCCGTTTTCAGCGCTGTGACCTGTAGCTCGGTATCGCGGCCGCCACGAATCAGTTGGAATGCTTGCACGACGAATTCCACCTCGCGAATGCCGCCGGGGCCGAGCTTGATGTTGCTCTGCATGCCTTTGCGTTTCACTTCACGATTAATCATCGCTTTCAGCTCGCGCAGCGACTCAATCGCCCCAAAGTCGAGATATTTGCGATACACAAAGGGGCGCAGCCCGGCCAGTAGCTCATCCCCCGCGTCGAGATCTCCCGCGACCGGGCGTGCTTTCAACATCGCATAGCGCTCCCACTCGCGGCCTTGATCCTGGTAGTAGCTGGAGAGCATGGCGAAACTGCCCACCAAGGGACCGCCGTCACCCAAAGGCCGCAAACGCATATCAACTCGGAAAGCAAAGCCGTCCGCCGTCATGGCATCTAAAGCGGCAATCAGCTTTTGACCGAGCTTGGTAAAGTACTCCTGATGCTCTAACGGTTTTCGCCCGCCCTGGGTTTCGCCTTTTTCTGGAAAAGCAAAAATCAGATCGATATCGGAGGAGAGATTCAGCTCTCCCGCCCCCAGCTTGCCCATACCCAGAATCACCAGACGCTGGGGCGTGCCGTCCTTGCGCGGCGCGGGTAAACCCCAGCGCGGTGCGTAAAACTGCTCAAGCCAGGTTAAAGCAGCCTCTAAACATATTTCAGCCAGCTCAGAGACTGCCGCAGCGGTATGCCACATGACGTAACCGTCAGCCCTGTTCAAGTCGCGCCAGATAATCCCCAGCATGCGTTTGCGGCGAAAACGGCGAATCGCCCGCTGCATCGCGGCTTCGTCTTCAGCGCTTTCAAGTGACTCATTCAGCCAGCTAGCCAGCTCATCCCGCCCAGGATTTACATCCAACTCACCGGCAATATCCAGCTCAGCCAACCACTGGGGGTAGCGGACCAAGGTATCCAGCGCAAAAGTCGAGATGGCCAACACTCTAGCAAGCGCCTCGCGGCGCTGTTCAGAAAGCCCCTGCCAGTTACTTGAAGGCAGCTCCTGTTGGGTCATCTCAGCGATATTGTCGGCTTGGGTCAGCGCTTCGCTCAACCGCTTCCAAGCGGCTTGGGTGGGGTTTTGTAACGACGCTGGCAGCGTCGACAACGGTAAAAAATCGTCGTTCCCTTGCATAACTACCTCGCTGACAGCGTGTTAAAAAGATGAGCAGCTGTTAAATCAGCTTAACCAAAGAACTTTTCCCAACCCAATAGTCCCCAGGTAAGACCGGCCATTATTAGCGACAGCATGACGGCCGCCGATCCAATATCCTTGGCCCGCCCTGAAAGTTCATGATGCTCGGTGCCAATCCGATCGACCACATTCTCTATTGCACTATTGAGTAGCTCCACGATCAGCACAAAAAACAGGCTACTTACCAGCAATAGCCAACTGATCGGACCTTCGCCAATCCACCAGGCAAACGGCAGCAACACCAGCGTAATACCGACTTCCTGACGAAAAGCTGCCTCGTTTCTAAACGCCGCTTTTAAGCCTTTCCACGAATAGCGCGTGGAGTGAACCAAATGGGTTAAACCGGTATGCCCTGGTTTCATGAAGGTCGCCTCACCCTGTGAGCGTAACGTTGAATCAATTCGCTAAAATCATTGCATCCAGATCCAGTGATAATGGGTCTAGCACCTCGGACCAGCTTAAATAAGGCGTGCTGCCGTTACCATTGACCATGACACTAAACACCCCCCAGCGACCTTGCGCCGTGCGGAAATAGCCCGCCGCCGCGCGAACCGCAAAAGGCTGATTAAGCGTACCGGTTTTGAGCATGACATTGTTTTGAAACGTAGAGGAGCCACGACGAATAAAGCGCATGACGCCGTTGGCCGGAGACTGAAAAGCCGCCACAAAACTTGGAAACAGTGCGCTTTTACGGAACATATCCTCCAACATCACATTAACGCCCTGCGCCGATGTGCGATTCTCCGTGGTCAATCCGCTACCACTATACAGAGTTAACGGCCCGTGCCCGGGTAAGCTTTGAACATAGGACTCAATGGCTTGGCCTGCTTGGCGCAATTGCGCCTGGGGCGTATCCACCAGATCCAATGCCAGCACATCGGCCATATAATTATTGGAGTAGTTCATGATCCGCAGCAGTATCTCTTGCAGTGGCTGGCTATCCACTGCAGCTAGTCGCTGGGCGCTGCTGGGAGGCTGGGTCGAGCTGACCCGCCAAGGATCACGTACATGGATGCCCGCCTGGTTCAGCATGCCCATCAATACTTGTGCGGTTGTTTCAGCGGCATCGCCCGCGCCACGATAAACATCACGGGCAGTCGCGTTGGTCGAAATCTGGCCCGTCAGACGCATCACATCGCCGCGCGCGTCGGTGATACGCTCTGCGCTAATCTCAGTACCGCTATTAGCTGGGCGAGTGACTACCTGGTTATCAATGGTGATTAGCGACGTCTGGCTATCGCACAGCCCCACCTGGGCGGATTCACCTGCGGTAGTGGCTGGCGCGACATTAACGCACCAACTGCCGAAGTTAACCCCCGCTGATGAGAGCGGTGCGCTATAGGCATTGGCAACCCGGGCCAGAGCATCACAGCGGTCAGTGGTAATGCAGTCCACCGACCCAAAGCGCCACTGGCTGACCACCAACGCACCCTCTACCTCACGCACCCCAGCCAAGTGTAAACGCTGTACCAAGCGCCATAGGTTTTCAGTCGTGAGACCTGGGTCTCCACCGCCCTCAAACACCAAATCACCGCGTAGCACGCCATTTTCAATGCTAGCGGAGCTGACTAGTTGGCTGGTAAAACGGTGTTGGGGGCCAAAACGGTTCAGCGCTGCCGCCGATAAATAGGCTTTAGTGACCGAAGCGGGCGACAGCTGGCGGTCCGGTGTAATACTGCCCAACAGCGCATTGGCGCCTGAGTCAGCATCCAAAAGACGCGCCTCGGCACTAATCGAAAAGCCTTTATTCTGCAGTTGGCTCAGGCGGTTGAAATCAGCGAACGCGCCTGCACTGGTGCACATCGCTAACGTGGCGATACCCGTTACCAGCGACCAGCGCCGCATACGCTTAACAGCAAAAAAAGAACCCATTAAAGTACCTCAATGCACATTCATTTTAGAAAACACTTGCAGCATCACCACGCCCGCGACTATCAAGCTTATCCCGATCACCGCTGGCAAATCAGGCTTTTCACCGAACACCACAATGCCAACTAAGGTGACTAACACAATGCCCAGCCCCGCCCATATGGCGTAGGCCACACCCACCGGCAGCGTACGTAATACCAGGCTGAGCAAATAAAAGGCCAGCCCATAGCCCACCACGACCACGGCGCTCGGCAACGGTCGCGTAAAGCCCATTGAGGCTTTAAGCGCACTCGTGGCAATCACTTCAGCCACAATCGCCAATACCAAATAAACAAACGTCATGTTCGCTCCAACTCAACGTTTAGCCGCCACAGAGCCTGGCCACTTTGAGCATACTTAGCCTCGAACGGGGTTAAGTAGTCGCTTTTAGGCGCCAGTTCACTCACGATCGCCTGCTTACCGGTGACCTGTGCCACCGCCAGGGCAAACTCTTCAACGTAGATCGACCAGTTTGAACGCAGCTCAAGGTGTCCCCCAAGGGCCAGCAGTGTGGGTAAAACAGCATGTCCATGCCAGCGCATTTTCAGATGCCCCGCCTTAGGGTAGGGATTTGGATAAAGCAGATAGTGATGCTCGAGTGTCCAGCCATGCTGATAAGCCAAGCGCCAGAAATCGATGAGGTCTGCGCGCACTAAAAGCGCATTTTCTGGCAGCTCGCCGTGATCCCGCCCCAAGCGATCCTCACTGCGATCAATGCCGATAACGGCATGCGTAGGGAACTGTATCGCCAGTTGGCGTGTCGACACACCCACGCCACAGCCTGAATCAAGTATCAGCGGAGCTTGACGGGCTTGTAGCCACTCGGCAGCCAGGGCGAAGCTTCGCTGAGTGTGTTCAGCAATCGGTTTACGCAGCGGATGCGTTAACGCTCGACTCACGCGCCGGGCAAGATCCTGATGCGGGCCTGGCTGATTAGAAATTACTGATCGAGAATTATGCTGCATGCCCATGCCATCGCTCGGCTGAAAAGTGTGATTCTATCAGTCTCGAACGCTTGCGGCATGACGCCGTTGCGTAGCCGGTGCTATGATCACGCCTGGAAGATTAATTACCGAACTTATTAAGCGCATAGTACTGGGCGTAATATGCTCATTAGCATTGCCAATAATCATGATTACCACCACCGCATCACGAGGAACCCGGCTTGTCACACTTACCGGTGATTGTCGGCATGGGCGGCATCAATCCCGCTGGCAGAACCTCTGGCCATCAGGCCTTCCGCCGCACTGTGCTTGATGCCCTCCCTGCTGACCAGCAACGCCAGACACTGGAAGGCTTGGCGGCGCTTATGCGCCTAGTAGAGCACTCCGAAAAAGGGTGGCACGATAGTCAAGGCCAGCCCGTAGACGCGCCTGCGCAGTCGCTGCGTGAACAGGTGTTGAACCATACCCTGATTCGGCGCAATGAAGATCCGCGTTTTCTCGACCCCGGTATGCCGTCTAACCGACAAGCCAGCATGCAGTTTGCTGAGCCAATACGTTTTACGCTGCGCCGTCGTCAGTTACCTGAAAACTTGCCGATGGATTGGCAGGTACGCGATATTGATGCCCGCGAGGTAGAGGTAAGCGTGCCCGCAGGGGTACTGGAGGTATTGCTACCCGACACGCAGATTCCCAAGGTTCGCGCAGCGGCTCAGCTACCCAGCGGCTTTGACCCCGCCAGCCTCTATCGCAGCGTGCATCACCCCCGCGGACTATCGCTGGCGGTATTTGGCGCCAGTGACTGCCTGGGCGCCAGCGGCCTCTCCTGGGAGACGCTGCGTCAGCAGCTGAATCCGGATCATATTGCCGTGTATGCCGGCAACTCCATCGGCCAACTTGATGACCAGGGCTGGGGGGGCTTGCTGAAAAGCCTGGTGAGCGGCCAGCGTGCAACGTCGAAGCAGATGCCGCTGGGCTATGGTCAGATGCCCGCTGACTTTCTGAATGCCTATGTACTCGGCAGCGTCGGCGGTACCGGCGCGGCGCTAGGCGCCTGCGCCAGCTTTCTCTACAACCTGCGCTTGGGGATTGACGATATTCGTGCCGGGCGTCGCCGCGTGGTGATGGTCGGCACCGCCGATGCCCCCATTACACCGGAAATCATCGAAGGCTTTCGGGCGATGGGCGCGCTGGCTGACGATGCAGGATTAAAAGCGCTGGACGCGCTTGAGTTGCTGACCGACAGCGACTATCAGCGCGCCTGCCGGCCGTTTGCCCGCAACTGCGGCTTTACCATGGCGGAAGCCAGCCAGTTTGTGCTGCTGATGGACGATGCACTGGCCATGGAAGTCGGTGCGGACATTCTCGGTGCCGTTCCGGATGTTTTCGTAAACGCTGACGGCTATAAGCGCTCAATTTCAGCCCCGGGCATCGGCAACTACATCACCCTTGGTAAAGCGACGGCGCTGGTGCGCGATATGCTGGGCGAAAAAGCTCTCAAAGAGCGCACCTTTTTGCATGCTCATGGCACCAGCACGCCGAAAAACCGCATTACCGAATCCCACGTATTCGACGAAATTGCCCGCGCCAACGGCATTAGCAACTGGCCCGTAGTGGCAATTAAAGCTTTTATTGGTCACTCCCAAGGCTCGGCGGCGGGCGACCAGTTGGCGAGCGCCCTGGGTAGCTTTGCTCACGACTTGCTGCCGGGCATTCCCACGCTCGATGCAGTGGCTGACGATGTCTATGCTGATCGGCTGCGCTTTTCGCAAACGGCACAAACTTTCCGCGCGGACGCCGCTTTTATTAACGCTAAGGGCTTCGGCGGTAACAATGCCACCGGTGTTGTGCTCTCGCCTGCGGTGACCGAACGTCTGCTGACTCAACGCCACGGAGCGGCGGCGGTGAGCGCCTGGAAAGCGCGTCGCGAAACCACCCGGGAAGCGGCGGCGGCCTACCTTGCTCAGGCAGACCATGGCCACTACGCGCCACGCTACCAGTTTGGTGAAGCGGTGCTCGAAGGCCCAGAGCTGGATATTCACGCCGACCGGATTCATATCCCCGGTTACGACCACGCCGTCTCATTAACCAGCGACAACTCGTTTGGCCGCCTGGACGAGGAGAGCGAGGAATGACTTTTCGTAAGCAGAATATCGCCGTCTACCCCGGCACCTTCGACCCTATCACCAACGGCCACTTCGACCTGATCGAGCGCGGCGCTCGGATGTTCGACAAGGTGGTCATCGCGGTGGCGGCCAGCCCTGGCAAAAGCCCTAATCTCGATCTAGAGACACGCATGGCGCTGGTCAAAACGGTCTGCGCGTCGCTGCCCAACGTTGAAGTGATCGGCTTTTCAACGCTGCTCACGACGATGATGCACGAGCAGGGCGCGACGATTATTCTGCGCGGCCTGCGCGCGGTCTCTGATTTTGAGTATGAGCTGCAGCTTGCCAATATGAACCGGGCGCAGAACCCGGAGCTGGAAAGCGTATTTTTAACCCCGGCGGTGGAAAATTCGTATATTTCTTCGACCATCGTGCGTGAAATCGCCAAGCTCGGCGGCGATATTTCTCCCCTGGTGCATCCACAGGTCGCCGAGGCGCTGCGTAAGCACTACACTAGCTAGCCAACGCCATTGTTGAGTAAAACACTCAGGTACTAGACAGCCTGGGTGCGAATGCCATCCGCGAGGTATGCCCATGGCCCTGATGATTACCGACGAGTGCATTAATTGCGACGTCTGCGAGCCCGAATGCCCCAATGATGCGATCTCCCCCGGTGAGGAGATCTATGTCATCGATCCCAATCTATGCACCGAGTGCGTTGGCCATTATGACGAACCCCAGTGCCAGCAGGTATGCCCGGTAGACTGTATTCCGCTTGATCCAGCGCGTCACGAAAGCCAAGAGCAGTTGATGAAGAAGTACCTCATCATTACTGCTGCATAAGCTTAATGAAAATCTGGGCGCTAGCCTGGCCAATCATTCTCTCCAATATCACCGTCCCACTGCTCGGGTTGGTGGATACTGCTGTGGTCGGGCACCTGCCCGACTCCCGCTATTTAGCGGGCGTTACCCTGGGTGCGACGCTGTTTAGCTTTCTCTATTGGGGCTTTGGTTTCTTGCGCATGGGCACTACGGGGCTCGTCGCCCAAGCCATGGGGCGCGAGAGCGACACTGACGTGCGCAACCTGCTGGGACAGTCGCTGATCATGGCGCTAGTGATTGGCTGCCTGCTGATTGTGTTTGCCTCGCCGCTGATTACGTTAGGCCTGTGGCTATTGGATGGCAGTGAAATAGCAACCGATTTAGCCCGCGAGTACGCCCATATACGCCTTTGGTCAGCGCCAGCGGTACTCGCCAACTACGCCATTCTGGGCTGGTTTTTGGGCCAGCAGAACTCCCGCGTCACGCTGATGATTTTACTGCTCACCAACGGCGTTAATATCGTGCTGGACTTATGGTTTGTCGTGGGTCTGAGCATGACCAGCAACGGCGTAGCATGGGCCAGCGTGATCGCTGACTACAGTGCGCTGGCGTTTGGCAGCTACTTAGTACTGCGCCAGCTAGCTAGGTTAGAAGGCCTCTTTTTGCGCGAGCGCTTGCTTGCCCTAGCGGCCTATGCAGCCCTATTCAACGTCAACGCCAACCTGTTTGTGCGCACCCTTGGCCTCCTGTTCGCCATGGCGTTCTTTACCGCCCAAGGCGCCCGCCAGGGTGACACGGTGCTCGCCGCCAATGCCGTACTACTGCAATTTATCATGCTAACCAGCTATGCCTTGGATGGCTTTGCCCATGCGGCTGAATCTCTGATTGGGCGCGCCTATGGTCGCAAAGATTGGCGTGGGTTTGCCGCCACTGTACGCGCTGCCGCGCATTTTTCATTCTGGACCGCGGGCGCTGCCGCCCTGCTTTTTGCACTAGGCGGCAATGCGCTGATTGCGCTACTCACCGGCCTTGAAGAGGTGCGTGCGACCGCGGCGCAGTACTTGCCCTGGATGGTCGTCATGCCGCTGATTGCGGTATGGAGCTACCTGCTTGATGGTGTATTTATTGGCACCACCGCAGTACGTGAAATGCGCAACAGTATCTTTATCGGCCTAGCCGCCTATCTGCCCGCTTGGTGGCTAACCCAGGGGCTGGGCAATCATGGTCTGTGGCTGGCGTTTATGCTGTTTACGCTGGTTCGCTCGGCAGTGTTGATCTTCTATTATCGCCAATACCGGTTAAGCCACTGGCGCTAAAACAGGCGCAATTCTTGATAACTGCGCTAACGTGAGATTAGGCGGGCAGCTTCCACGTGAAAAACAGTGCGCTCCCCCGTATATTAGCCATGCACTTCCTAGCCACTTGCTAGGCACTTCCTAATAATGAATAAAGAGAGCATCTCATGCTTAAAATGATCTCAAAACCGGCGGTAAAGCTGGTGGAGCGCTATCTGCCAGACCCGTATATTTTCGTTCTGCTGCTGACGTTAATTGCCTCGGTCGCCGCGATCGCCATTGAGCGCCAAACTCCGCTGGCGGTGCTGCGCTTCTGGGGCGATGGCTTCTGGGGTTTGCTGACGTTCTCGATGCAGATGCTGCTGGTGCTGGTCACCGGCTTTATGCTGGCAAGCTCGCCGCCAGTAAAACGTATCCTGCAAAAAATTGCCGGTACAGCCAAAACGCCCGGCGGCGCCATTATCCTGGTGACGCTTGTCTCGCTGGCAGCCAGTTGGATCAACTGGGGCTTTGGCCTGGTGGTTGGCGCGCTGTTCGCTAAAGAGCTGGCCCGCCTGATTCGCGTGGACTACCGACTGCTGGTTGCCAGTGCTTACTCCGGTTTTGTGGTGTGGCACGGCGGCCTGGCCGGTTCGATACCGCTAACCATCGCCACCGAAGGCCACTTCGCGGCTGATCAAATCGGCGTTATTAGCACAGGCTCAACCACTTTTGCGTTTTTCAACCTCGCCATCGTGGTCTGCCTGTTTATTGCTATTCCGTTAGTCAATCGAATGATGCTGCCGGATGAAAAAGATAGCGTCTACGTCGATCCCAGCGTGCTTCATGATGAGGCTGAGCCGGTTGGCCGCATTACGCGCCCTGCGGAACGCCTGGAAAACAGCTTAACCCTCGCCATGCTGGTCGGTGTGCCGGGGCTGCTGTTTTTGCTTGACCACTTTTTGCTACGGGGTGGCGGCTTAAACCTTAACGTCGTTAACTTTATGTTTCTGTTTCTGGCCATTGTGCTACACCGCACGCCGCGCAACCTGCTTAATAGCCTTAACGAGGCGATTAAAGGTGGCGCCGGGATTGTTATTCAGTTCCCGTTTTACGCTGGCATCATGGCGATCATGGTTCAGTCCGGGCTAGCAGAGAGCATGTCTGAGTGGCTGGTCTCCTTTGCCACCGTCAATACACTGCCGTTCTGGTCGTTCATCAGCGCTGGGATTGTCAACCTGTTCGTTCCCTCCGGCGGCGGTCAGTGGGCCGTACAAGCCCCCGTAATGCTACCTGCTGCTCAGGCCTTAGGGGCTGACATTCCGCGGGTCGCCATGGCGGTGGCTTGGGGCGATGCCTGGACCAACTTGCTGCAGCCCTTCTGGGCACTACCGGTACTCGCTATTGCCGGGCTGAAGGCAAAAGATATTATGGGCTTCTGCCTGATTCAGCTTTTTATCACCGGCATTATTATTTCCGTCGGCCTGGTATGGCTTTAAAAACCCGCCAATGACTGCCCACCGCTCAGTTGGCTTTCCTTCTGGGTGGCGGGCAGCCGTTATTGGTCTCAAGTAACAGCAGGAGCACCGTATGACAGACGCCGAAATCAGTGCGAGCACTGCCGTAAATACTGCCCTGCCTGGGCAGCATGAACTCTCCATGACCGTATTGATGACGCCCGATATGGCGAATTTCAGTGGTAAAGTCCATGGTGGGGCGATTCTTAAAAAGCTCGATGAAGTCGCTTTTGCCTGCGCCAGCCGCTACTCAGGCCACTATGTGGTCACCCTATCGGTGGATCAGGTGCTGTTTAAGCAGCCTATTCACGTAGGTGAACTGGTGACGTTTTTAGCCAGCGTCAATCACGTTGGGCGCTCGTCAATGGAAATTGGCATCAAGGTGGTGGCTGAAGATATTCGCAATAAGCTGATACGCCATACCAATAGCTGTTACCTCACCATGGTCGCCGTTGATGCTGATGGCAAGCCTGCCAGCGTACCGCCACTCAGTTTGGCAACACCGCTGCAGAAGCTACGTTTTGAAAAGGCAGCGCTGCGTAAAAAGTTACGCAAACAGGCGGAGCGAGAAGAGCTATTGACGCAACAGCAGTATCAATCAAGAGCTCAGTAAAAAAGCATCATCCCACCACAAGGAGTTCGCATGCCTGCCAGGGAACGCTACCCGCACCTGCCTAAAGCGGTCGAATACGCCCATATTGGTTGGGATTTTTTCATATTAACGCTGGTGGTCATTAACCTCGCGCTGCTGCTGTTTGACTCGCTGTTTCTGCTCGGCCCAATCAACCAGGGAATCGCCAGCATCGCCCCCGGGTTTCACGCTTTCTACGATGACACCATCCATAGCCGCTTTATCACTATTGATTTAGTGTTTGTCAGCTTCTTTGTAGCCGATGTCCTGCTAGGCTGGTCAATCGCTATTGCCGAACGGCGCTATCATCGTTGGTTCTTTTACCCCTTTGTGCACTGGTATGACGTGCTGGGCTGTATTCCCTTAGCGGGCTTCCGTCTGCTGCGTATTCTACGCGTCGTATCATTAATCAACCGCTTGCACCGCCTGCGCATTATTGATGTAACCCGTTGGGATATTTACCTATTTGTTGCCAAATATTACAACATACTGCTTGAGGAGCTTTCCGATCGCATCGCTTTGCGTCTGTTAGGCAATGTGCAGCAGCAAATTCGCTCGACTGACTCCCTCACCGAGCGAGTGATTGAGCGGGTGATCATGCCACGCAAGGCTCAGCTGATTCATGAGATCGCCCAGAGGCTAGAGAGCACTATCGGCAAAGCCTACCAGCATAACCGCCAGTCCATCATGGCGGCGATTAGCGATTTAGTCAGCCGTACGTTACGGGAAAGCCCAGAGATTCAGCGCTTTAATCGCTTGCCAATGGGGCAGCAAGCCACCAGCGCAATAGAGGCATCACTGAGTGGTGTTGCCCAGCGGCTGGTAGATGAGCTGCTGCTGGGCATACATTCGGATGAGTTTAGGAAATTAGTTGAACGTACCGCCGACAGTGGCTTTGACACTTGGTTAACGGTTGACGAAGGCAGCAATCGCGTCACCGAGCAGGTGATGTATGACATCCTGGAGATGCTGAAAGACCAAGTACGCCACCAGGATTGGAAGGATCGCTATGAATAATTCATAACGTGGTGGGAGCCAACGGGCGTTCAGTTAAACAGGCAGCCACAATGCTCAATGCTTCAATAAGCCTGCTGCGATCTGCCGCGGCCCCAATACAGAGTCGAATCGCTTGGGGCGCTGGCGTGCTCCCGACACAAAATGGCTCTGCGCTACTTACCTTCACGCCCCGCTGCAGGAGTCGTTCACATAACTCCACCGCCCGACTACCCTCGGGCAGGGTCAGCCAGACATTACTGCTGTGCGAACGTCCACCTAGGGTAAACCCTTGCAGCCATTCGGCCGCTAGCCTCTGCCGCTCCGCTAGCTCCTGGGTTTGCCAGGCGAGCAACTCCTCAGCCGCTCCCTGATTGACCCAGTGGCACGCCACATCAACCATCAATGGGGGCACCATCCAGCTCTGGGATCGCAGCCCGGTAGCAAGCCGCTCGTGCAAACATAGCGGCGCTCGAAGCACGCCAATCCGCAGCCCGCCCGCGAGTACTTTAGCGGTGCTGAAGACAAACAGCGTGCGCTCCGGCGCCAACTTATAAATGGGCGTGCCACGCTGCTCAAGAGGTAAATACTGCACGCCATCCTCAATCAACCAGATATCATAACGCCGTGCCAACGCCACCAGTTGTTCCCGACGCGACTCGCTTAAACACGCGCCGGTGGGGTTGTTCTGATCCGGCGTCAGGTAGATTGCTCGAGGCGGTTGTCGGGCACACTGAGCCTCAAGCAAGTCCATCCGCATCCCTTCCTCGTCTTGACCGATGCCGACCAGTTTGAGGTGCGCCTGTTGTGCTGCGCTGATAGCACCGGGGTACGTTAATGCATCGGCAGCCAAAAGCTCGCCTGGCCGCAGTAACGTACTAAGCGCTAGGCTAATGCCGTGCTGGCCACCTTGAGTGATAAACAGCTCATCGGCACTGAACGGCATCCCTAACCTATTCAACCAGCTAGCCAATATATCGCGCTGTTCACGACGACCCTGGGCCTCTTGGTAAGTAACCCCTCGGGCCAATGCTGCCCCTGATTGGCTTAACGCAATCAGCGCTTCGCTTAGCAACGACTGACGCAACGGATGCGGCGGAGGCAGGCTCAGGCTTAAATCAATCACCCCAGGCGTTTCGTCAGAGTGAAACGTGGGGCTAAAAGCACTGACTTGGGTTTGGCTTCTTATATAGGTGCCGCTGCCTACCCGTGCTGACACCCAACCATTGCGTTCAGCCTCAGCATAACCACGAGTCACCGTGCCTATTGTCACGCCTAACGCATCCGCCAAACGACGCTGGGGCGGCAACCTCTCTCCCGGTAAAAGGGTTCCAGCCTGGATAGCGGCTTCAATGGCGCTGGCTATAGCGCGGTAACGTGATCCAGAAAACTCACTTAATGAAGGCACCCACATTGTCATGGTGACAATAAAACCTTTGACGTAAATTTAAACCCCATTATGCTAGCAAAAGTAGCCTTAAAACAATCTTTAGATACAAATTGTATGGATACAAAAAATGAACAACGAATGGTTAATTCTCGGCCCAGCCGCGCTCTATATGATGTCAATGACGCTTACTCCTGGGCCGAACAACGTTATGCTCACTGCTTCTGGTGCTAACTTTGGCTTTCGGCGCACGCTGCCGCATATGTGGGGCATTTTAGGCGGCTGCTTTCTACTGTTCGCGGGTATAGCGCTGGGATTGGGTGTGTTGTTTGAACGCTACCCGGCGATTCAAACCGCGCTTCGCTGGATAGGCAGCGCCTATTTACTCTACTTGGCATGGAAAATTGCCAGCGCGCCACCGCCCAATCTTAAGGCTCGTGAACATAGCGTACCGTTTACGTTTTGGCAGGCAGCGGCGTTTCAGTTCGCCAACCCTAAAGCGTGGGTAATGGGGCTTGCGCTGATGGCCGGATTTCTCCCCGAAAGCGGCCAGCCAGTGATCAATGCACTGGTGCTTGCGGGCTTTGCCGAAATGATCGCACTGCCGTGTATTGCCCTGTGGGCAGCCTTTGGCACCGCTATTGGGCAATGGATCAAAAGCGACGGTGCATGGCGAGCGTTCAACGTCACCATGGGGGTATTGACCGCCGCCTGCGTTGTGCTGATTTTAGGATGACAATACGTTAGCCGCAGCGCAGTGCTTCAACGTTATCTTGATCATCGAGATGAATATTCAAACGATCAGGACGATGATCCATGGTAGCCATATCGCCAGGGCGCAACACGCGCACC
This sequence comes from Vreelandella sp. ssv, assembly GCF_059448525.1. NCBI lineage: Bacteria > Pseudomonadati > Pseudomonadota > Gammaproteobacteria > Oceanospirillales > Halomonadaceae > Vreelandella > Vreelandella sp. ssv. Next base: position 3,377,867 of record NZ_CM182545.1, read on the forward strand.
TTTTGAGCACCGCTTTCGCTTTGTAAGTGCGCAACGTCAGCCTCATCGAAGGGTTCACCGATGGCGGACTGGATAGCGTCTAGATCACAGGCAGCAGCCTGCTGATTAGTGGAACCGTTCGGCGCGACCGTTGGCGGCGGTGGCGCTGCATCCACATCGTCGTTAGCGGAAGAGATGGGCATCTGGGAGCTAACGCAAGCCGTAAGCAGCATCGCGCAGGCGCTCACTAAGGCGAATTTAGTCAGCGTAATATGCGGTTTCATCCTTGAATTTCCTAAAAGTAAGGTATTAAAAAAGGGTGTAAAACCCAACGGACCAGGCGTTAGCCTGGCCCGAGGGATACCACTATCTTTCTAACGCAACGTTAACTAGCCGCATCCTGGACAGCTTGACCGCCCTCTTCAACATCCTGGCCAGCGCCAGCGATGGTATTACAACCAGTTAGAACACCCGCCGTCATCAGCAGCATAAAACTCATGGCTAATAATTTTTTCATTTACGTTCTCCTTAACGAGTCATTCAACATCGGGAAACTCCACTGGCAAACTTTATTGCCGCTTGGGAGTTTTTTCAGGGTAACAGCGTTTTCGTCATCACGCTCGCTTTCCCTACTTTGCCGTGTAATTGCTATGCTATCAAACGCCTACTCAATTGACCGGAGTCTCTCACTTGAACGATTTTACGCTGGACGAACGCCTTGCCGCAGATACATTGCCATTGGCCGAGCTTCCACTTAGCCGCGTGCTGCTGATGAACGACGCGCGCTACCCGTGGGTTATTCTCGTGCCACGCCATGCTTCTATCAGCGAAGTGTTCGAGCTTTCGGCCAACGACCAGCAGCAGCTTTGGCGTGAAGCCACTCAATTAGGCGATGCCATGAAAACCGCCCTAGGGGGTGACAAGATTAATATTGCCACGTTAGGCAATGTGGTGAGCCAGCTGCATGTCCACGTGGTAGTTCGTCGCCATAGCGATGCGACATGGCCTGCCCCCGTATGGGGCAATGGCTCAGCCGAACCTTATGCTTTTGATAGCCAAGCGCAGTTACGCGACCAGTTAAAGACGCTCATCGCAGGGCTTGATGTTTAGCCGGACGTTTACCCGGTTAAAGGATGACCTTGACGCGCGGGCGGCTCGTTGAGCAGCGGTCCGCTAGCAGGCTGCGCGACACCTGCAACGCTAAGGGAAATTCCCAGCATGACAATCATCGCCCCACCCGTTAAGGCCAGCCAGCCGGTGGCTTTTTGCACACTCAGGTGGGAATGCTGCTGCCTGGCTAGGCGCCGCTGCGCCCAGCCGCGGGCTAAAATACTAACCATTGCCAGCGCCGAGACGGTTATCCCCGTACCTAACGACATGGCTAGCACCGATGCGATGCCTACTTCGAGCTGGCCCAACAGGCTGGCCGCCCCCAGCATTAACACTGCGCCACTGCAGGGGCGCATGCCAATGGCGCCGACCGTTATCATCGCCGTCCGCCAATCTAACGCTTGCTGAGGCTCAATATGGTGGGCGCCGCCACAGCAGTGGGTGTGGTCATGGCTGTGGCTTTGTTGATGGTCTAGATGGCTATGTTCATGGTCTTGATTATGTTCATGGCCTGGGCTGTGTGAATGAACCGCTCGCTCCGGCTGGTAGGCTCGCCGCAATTGCTTGAAGGCCCGCCAGCATAGCCACAACCCTAAAACTGCCACCAACAGAAAACTGGCCTGCTCCACCCAGGCAACGCTGCCCATGGCTTGACGGGTTATCCAGCCTAAGCCGTAAACCAACACCACGACCAGCGCAATGGCGGTCACACCTTGCAGTAAGGAAGCGGCGAACGAAAGCCCTAAGGCGCGCTTTACCGCGCCACCATGGGTGGCTAAGTAGGTCGCTAGTACGGCTTTACCATGCCCCGGCCCAGCGGCATGAAAGACCCCGTAGGCGAAGCTAACGCTCAGCAGGCTTACCCATGTTGCCAGGGTGGGGGTACGTGACAGTTCGGTAATCGCCAGGGTTAGCGAACGGTGCAGATCCCGCTGCCAACCGAGCAACTGATAGCTCACGCTCTGAAGCCCACCTTGCCAAACGATGATAAGCACCACAGCCACCAGCAGCAGACTCAGCATTAACCCTAAATGACGTATCAAGGGCCGTGTTAAGAACATCTCACCGCTCCATCGCTTAAATTGTTATAAATAACGCACAGACCCTAATACTCGACAGGCAGCACGCTTACCAACCACGCCTAGCGACAATCAATTTGGCCTGTCTCGGTAAAAAAGCGTCCCAAACCTGGCTCACCACTTTCGTCTTTATCCAGTAGCGCCGCCTGCATCACCACTTCAGGGTCGGGATTCGCGGGGAGAATAGACAGTTCACAGGCAGGGGCCCCGTTAAGTATCAGCGCATCGTCCCTAGGCTGACCGCCCTCCTCTTCATGTACCACTTCGATGTAGTAGGTGGGATCAAACACTTGATAGCTGAGCAAGGCATCTGTCAGCGGCTGCGGGGTATCCAGCGGCAAAATAAACATAAAGGTTAGCCGTCCATCACGCTCTAAAGCGGTATATTCGCCTACTTCCCCCAATGCCTGAGGCTCACCGTTGATATGGATTTCGGTTAAATAGTGCTGAGCAGAAAGATTATCGCGAATCTCTTTGCCTAATTGGTCAAGGCCCTCTTCAAGGCTTGAATTCTCAGCCTGCTGAAGCTCTTCGAAAACGACCAGACTATAAAAGGGGTCCATTCGCCACGTTTGGTGCAAGCCGGTAACCATGCCCTGATCATCGGTAATGACCCGCACACTCAAATCGATCCAACCGTGTGGGTGGGCATAAGCGTCAGGGGTAAAGAGAGAACCACTTGCTGCCAAAACTAACGCCACTGCGGCGACGCCCCCCTTCATGGTGCGACTCCCAACTTATGTTGCAAGGCGACCAGCCATGGGTCGAGTAAATAGGGTTGCAGCGGCTGGTTACCCCTCAAGGCCGACACGCGCACGCGGCTACCGCCAACCTCTTCACTTACCTGCAATTGCAGCCGATACCCCGGCCAGCGGGCAAGAGAGGCTTCTGCGCGGCCCAAAGCAATATCCGCATGGCGCACCACATAGCCTTGTTCAACCATTAAATCTACCGCTCCTCGAAACGTCTCCTCGTATGGCGTTGCATAAACCAATTCTCGAGGTTCCAAAGGAGTGGTGGTGGCACAGCCGACCAATCCGCCCAACAGCGCCATCAATAGCCAGTGTCGAAGGTTCATTGTGACCTCCCATCGGCGGGCAAGCTCTGCTCGAAAGTGGCTTGAAAGCGCCGACAGAAATCGTCATTGCTGGCACTGTACGATTCACGTAAGTCACCCAAATGATCGAAGCGTCGGATATCTCGGGATATGCGTATATGAGCGTCATTCACAAACAACGAAACGCGCTCCACTTCTAACGGCTGCTGACCTATTCCGCCACCAAAGCCTACCCCGCCAAATCCTATGCTCGAACCACCCCCAATGCCCAAGCCACCAAAAATACTCATTCCTCTCCCATAGCCATAAGCATTATCGTAAGGGTCATAATAGCCGTGCAGTTCACGCTCACGACTGGCGCTAATTAAACCCAACGTGGTATCGGTAGAGGTAAGGGTAAACCCCCACTCGGTAAGAATATCAACGCTGGTTTCAAGCGCTCGTTCATCCGCTGAAGGAAAGTAACACGCGGCGGAAGGTGCTGGTTCTGCTTGTGGCAAACGATCAGGGGTCACTTGGCAGCCAGCAAGCGCTATCAGGCAAGTTAAGCTTATCGGTATCGACTTCATGTTAGATCCTCTAACGGACGAGGCCGCTGGTTTGGCGCAGGCTAGCGCGCTAAGCTCGCCAAAGGTGGTCATACTTAACTGATACTGTAGTAAAGACAATGTAGTGAAGACACTGTTTTGCGGAGATCGTGCTAATGAATGTTTTGCTTTGCCCCGACAGCTTTAAAGATGCGCTGAGTGCCCAAGATGCCGCAGCCGCCATGGCGCGGGGAGTAAAGCGCGCGGTACCGAGTGCGGATATCCATACCTGTCCTTTGGCTGACGGGGGTGAAGGCAGTCTAGACGCATTGATCGCTGCAACCGGTGCTGAGCGCCGTCAATTGGAGGTGCAGGACGCCTTGGGACGCCCTCGTCAAGCGACCTGGGGCTGGCTTAGCGCCCAGCGTACCGCGTTTATAGAGCTGGCAGAAGCCAGCGGTTTACAACACCTTGCGGCCGATGAGCGCAATGCGTTGCACACCACTACCTTTGGGGTCGGTGAACTACTGCTGGCGGCGCTGGATCAAGGCGCAGAAAAAGCGCTGTTGCTACTCGGGGGCAGCGCTACCAATGACGGAGGCGCTGGCATGCTACAGGCCTTGGGTGTTCGCTTTTTGGATCAGAACGGCGAACCGCTGGCGCCCGGCGGTGCGGCGCTTAGCCAACTGGCCAGTTTATCGCTTGAAGAGCTAGACCCGCGGCTGGCTGGCCTCACCCTTGAAGCGGCCGTGGATGTTGATAACCCCCTGCTCGGCGAGCGCGGCGCCAGCGCAATATTTGGCCCGCAAAAAGGCGCCTCACCGGAAGAAGTCGAGCAGCTCGATCGTGCGCTTGGTCACTTTGCGGATATCAGCGCTCAGGCGCTTGGCGACGATTACCGCACACTACCCGGCGCAGGTGCTGCTGGCGGCATGGGGTTTGCGGCCAAGGCCTTTTTAAAGGCCACCTTGAGACCCGGCATTGAGATGATCATGCAGCAGGCCAACATGGCAACGCTTTTGACTCACGCGGATCTGGTGATTACCGGCGAAGGCCGGTTGGATGGGCAGAGTCTGGCGGGAAAAACGCCAATAGGTGTCTCACGTGCTGCCAAACACCTCAACAAACCGGTTATCGTGTTAGCCGGCAGCCTAGGGGATGGCTGGCAAGCCTGTTTTGATGAGGGCGTTACGGCGGCGTTGGCATTAGCCGATGGCCCCATGACGTTAGCTCAAGCGCTACCGCGCACTGCCGAGTTGTTGGAAGCTCGATGTGAAAACCTGCTTCGACTATGGGCTGCAGCCAACCAGGGTTAATCAGCGTTTTACTGACGGGCCTTGAAAAGGGCTCTCAGCGCCAGCATTTAAACAGTAGTCAAAGGGTAACGACTGGCACCTAATGTCGTATCGCTATGGCGGCGATGCAAAAATCTTGTTTTGCACTGCACCAAAGGTGCCTTACCCTTGAAACACTACTAGCAAGTTTGTAGCAACATTTGTGCTGGAAAACGCCTTAACCGCCGCCCATTGCGGCATAAAGAGGGAGCAGGATATGACTGACACTAATAGCATTGGCCTACACGAAGGTAGCGCTAGTCAACTCGCCGAGAAGCTCAACCACCTGCTGGCCAATTACCAAATTTTCTATATGAACGTGCGCGGCTACCACTGGAATGTTCGCGGTAGCGATTTTTTTGAGCTGCACGCCAAGTTTGAAGAGTTCTACACTGACCTGTTAACCAAAGTAGACGAAGTCGCCGAGCGCATTCTGACGCTGGGCCACAAGCCGGTTCACGCCTACAGTGACTATGTAACACTGTCACGCATTCAAGAAGACAAAGATGTCCATGACGGCACCACCTGCGTTAAAGGCGTGCTAAAAGGGTATCAAACGATCATTGAGCTTCAACGTGAACTGCTGGCGCTCGCCTCAGACGCTGATGATGAAGGCACCGCCGCGCAGGCCGGTGACTATATCCGTGAGCAGGAAAAAACCGTTTGGATGCTCAATGCTTACTTGAGCAAATAAGCGCTATTGCTGACCACAAAAAACGGCACCGCTTGAGTGCCGTTTTTTATGCCTGTCACCTGCAGTGCCAAGGTTATCGCTGCGTGGCAAGATCCTCGATCAACGCTCGCAACATTAACCAAAACTCTTCGACAGAGGCGATGTCCACTCGCTCATCCGGGGAGTGTGCACCGCGAATCAGCGGGCCAAACGAGATCATATCCAAATGCGGGTACTTGCTACCCAGAATGCCGCATTCGAGCCCAGCGTGAATCACCTTCACTTCAGGCTCCCGGCCCAGCAGCGCCGCATGGCGAGCTTTAAAGGTCGCTAGCAGCTCGCCATTAGGATTAGGCGCCCAACCTGGGTAGCCGTTCTCGACTTTTACCCGCGCACCAATCAACCCAAACAGCGCTTGAAAGCGATCCGCCATGGCCACCACGGCACTATCGTGCAGCGAGCGCACCAATGCGCAGAGGTGCAGCCGCCCATTTTCCAGGCTTAATACTCCTAGATTATTGGACGTTTCCACTACGCCTGGCACATCGGCACTCATCCGCTCCACGCCGCATGGGGCAGCGTGAAGCGCGGCCAGTAACATAACGCTGGCATCCAAGGTTAGCGGCTCCGCGTCGGGTAGCTCCGTCAGGCGTTGGGCGCTAATCCTAAGGCCGTTGTCGCCACTGCCTAATTCTCTTAAAAGAATCGTTTCCAGTCCGGCGATAGCCACCATGGCGGCGTCTACTTCATCGGCGGGCAGCGCCACCTGGGCAAACGCTTCCCGGGGGATCGCATTGCGTAATGTGCCGCCATGGTAGCTAATCAAACGTGCGTCGAACGCCTCAAGAGAGCGCAGCGCTCTGACCAGCAACCGGTTAGCATTGCCCAGCGGCTTATGAATATCGATACCCGAGTGGCCGCCTTTCAGGCCAGTCAAGGCAATCTCGATCACCCGCTCGTGGTCGCCAGCCGCTGCGCTGGGCAATTGACCATCAACTTCAACGTCGGCCCCGCCCGCACAGCCGATATAGACCTGCCCCCGATCTTCGCTGTCCAGGTTGAGCAGCAGCGAGCCTTCTAACCAGTTCTCTGCCAGATTCAGCGCACCACCCATGGAAGTCTCTTCTTCCAAGGTAAATAGCGCTTCTAGCGGACCATGGCGTAGGTCCGGGTCTTCCAGCACGGCGAGAATAGCCGCCACGCCCATGCCGTTATCGGCGCCCAAGGTGGTGCCATCGGCGTGCAGCCAGCCGTCGGCCACATAGGTGCTGATCGGGTCGCGGGTAAAGTCGTGAGCATGACCACTGTTGGCCTGGGCCACCATGTCCAGGTGGCCCTGGAGTACTACGCCAGGCGCCTGCTCACAGCCGGGAGAAGCTGGCTTGAGCAGGCGTAGATTACCGAAGGAATCGCGGTCGTGGGCGAGACCTTGAGCATCGGCCCAGCTTTCGAGGGCAGCGACGAGTGCCGCCTCATGCCCAGAGGGGCGCGGTGTATTACACAGCGTTCGAAAGTGGCGCCAAACCAAGGTGGGCTCAAGTGCGTCAAGATGTGCGTTCATAAAGACTCTTCGTTATCGGTAACCGACCTACTTTAACTCAATGAGGCTCTTAACGGCGAGGCGAAGGGCTTTCACTGCGTCACTATGAGCATCCGCCAGAGCGATATTTTGAAACGCCCAGGCAGATAATTGTTGATGTGCCTGCTGTTGTGTCTCAGTTAAGGCGCGGTGACTGGCTACGCGGGCCAACGCTTGCAGAGCAGGGCGAGCAAGAACGGGGTCGCGATGGGCGGTCGCGACATCTTCAACATCCTGCCACTCGCGATCACTCAGTGGCATGCTTGGAATTTTAGCCAGCAGCAATACGAGCACTGCTGGGGGTAGCGCCTTGAGTTCAAAGGCCAACAAACCAGGGAGCGCGGCCAGAAAGCGCTCGCTGAGTTCAGTAAGGACCATTTCACCTTCTGAATTCAACGCTTTGGCCACCATAACAGCGAACTCCCCGGTGGATGTCTCCCGGGTAATCCCTAAGCGTACCGGCGAAAAACCCAGCGCCAGCCAAAAGCGGAGCAGTGACGCTTCAGCGCCGAAGGTGGCACCATAAAGCGCAACGCCTTCCAGCATTGCAGCCGCCATATCGTCATTCAGCAGCGCGTTCCCCAAGCCTTGGCGGCGTCGTTCAGGATGGGTGGCGATACGCACCACTCGCCGCCAGCGGGCGGTCAATGCTTCACGGCTACCTGCATGGGTTGCCAGCGACTGAGCCAACAAATGCCCCTGAGGGCGACGTTCGCCGCGGGCCACCTGGTGTGCAAGTGCAGCCTCGAAACCGCCTTCTTGCCGGGTGACCAAGACAGCCTGAGGCTCGCCAGCCTGTTCGACAGTACGCACAGCCGTGCCTGGGCCATCAAGCAACTGACGCAGATCATTAGGTGAAGTGCGGTAGTGAGACTGCACCAACAGCCCAAACAGCTTTTCCAGAGCAATATCATGTTCGGCCAGCCACGCGCGGTCAATCACCTTCGTCACCGCTGAGCGCTCTTGTCGCTGCTGTGCGTTTGGCTGCGATGCCTTTAATAGCAGCAGTTGATTGATCAGGCTTTCTAGCGGGTCGCCCCTGCCCCAGCGAATGGGTGACTTAAGCACTAACGATTTCCACTGAGGTGTCAGCTGATCAAGAGTATCGCGAAAGCGCAGCGCAAAGCCGCGTCCGGATCCCTCGTAGCCATGTACCGTGGTGGCATAGGCAATCCGCGGGAAGGCGGTGAGCCACTGCCCCAGCAGCGCAGCGGGAATCGCCGCTGCTTCATCAACCATTAAGTAACTGCCGTCACCGCCCTGCTGCTGCGACTCAACCTGCTCGGTTAAGTCATCCGGCGGTAAAAAAACCAGCTCACTGCCTTGAGCCAGCACAAAGCGGCCTGGAGCCACCCTGCGGCCATCCGGGCAGAGCGCCGCTACCCGCTCGAACACGCTCTCCACCGCACTCAGCCGCGGCGCGGTGAGCACTACTCGTTGGGCTTTGTGGGTCAGCAGCCGCGCGCAGGCAATACCTAGCGCGGCGCTTTTGCCGCGCCCACGATCCGCCGTTATTACCAACGGGCGACGGCGCTTTAAGCCAACCAGCTGTTTCACTGCGTAGGCTTGGTCTGAGGTTAGACAGTCACTATCGCCACTTGCGGTTTCATCTGCTTTGCACACAGGCAATAGAGCTAGATGTAGCGCCTCGCCAACGTGCCAGCGCACTACTTGAGACGAAGTCTGCAAGTGACGCGATAGTCGCGCTAGGTAGTGGCAGCTCAGCTCTGACCAGTGCCAGGGATGATCAGCAAACCGTGCGTAGTTTGGATCCGGTGACTCTCCCCATCGCTGCGGCGTGAGCAATACCAGCAAACCACCGGCGGTGAGCGTTCCCGCCAACGCCCCTAACGCTTCGGGATCAAACCCGGTGCTGTGAGTGTCGAGCACTACCAACTGGTGCTCCGCGCCCAGGCGAGTGCGAGCCTTGCGTGGCGAAAGGTGTTCCTCCCCCACCCATAACGGCGCACTCCAGGCGTGGCCTTGCCATAAAGCCTGTGCAAGGGATTGGCACTGCTCGGCATCGCCGCCTAGCCACACAAGCTGCCGCCAGCGGCGACGGGCTAAACGCTGGGCATGATGGATCAACGACGCCACCATCCGTGCTTGCTGCTTATTCTCTAGCACATGGATATTTAACAAATGATTTCCTGCTCCAGCGCGACTGCTTCCCATCACGTTACCCTATTAAGTGTGTAAGTGTGCCGCTGAGCGTCTTATCGGGCGCTTTATGCTACAACTTTGGTTTAATAATTTAACTTCTTTCAACGCTCTTGAGCTTCTCAGCCACTCATCCAAAGGCTTTCAAAATAATATAAGCCATTGTTTTTAATAATTTAAAATCATTTTCTCATAAAAACTAACGGCTTAAATCTCTTACATTACTGATATTGCACCGCAGCGGGGTTGTTGTGCTAATTTAGCTCTGCAGTGCCAAAACCATGTTTACGTAAACGTAACCCAGCAGCACTGCACTTTCCTGCATCCAGGTACCCAACACTAATAACGCCACGCGCCAAACCAGGAAATACATCATGAAAACAATGAACAAATTTGCCCTCACCGGCCTTGCCGCTGGTATTGCCTTCGCTGCTTTAACGACCACCGCCCAAGCACAAGAAGAATGGACAATGACCAGCACCTGGCCGGAAAATCTTGATCTGATCAAGATTGACCAGCACTGGGTGGAACTGGTCAATAAACTGGCAGGTGAAGAACTGCAGATCAATTTTCGTGCCGGCGGTACGCTAATGCCCGGCACAGAAGTATTTGACGCCACTGAAACGGGCAGCATTGAAGCCGCAGGCGACTGGCCGGGCTATTGGGCCGGCTTGAACCCCGCCTTTTCGCCACTGGCCACCACCACCAGCCTGTTTAATGGCGTTGACTATCTGAACTGGATTCAGCAGTGGGGCGGCCGCGAACTGTACGAAGAGATCTACGGCCAGTTCAACATGGTTTATCTTCCTTACGGCATTACCAACAATGAGTCGGGCTTTATGGGCCGCACCCCGATTGAAAGTATTGCCGATTTAGAAGGCAAGCGTCTGCGCCTTTCGGGTCGCGATCAGGGCCGCGTACTTGAGGAGCTGGGCGGCTCGCAGGTCACTCTGGCGGGCGGTGAAGTCTACCAAGCGATTGAGCGTGGCGTTATCGATGCGGGTGAGTTTTCGACCCCTGGCGTTGATTTCAATGCCGGTTTTGCCGAAGTGGCTGACTACTGGGCAACCCCAGGTTGGCACCAGTCAGCCAGCGTATTCGGGGTCATGATCAATAAAGATGCTTGGGACGCTCTCTCAGAAGACACCCAAGAGACTCTGCGTATTGCGGCAGATGCCACGATGACATGGTCACTAGCCTGGTCTGAGCGCCAATCTACCGAAGCCACTCAGAAGTTCATCGATGCGGGCGTCACGATCAACCAGTTCTCTGAAGAGGATTTGGCGCGCATTCAGGAAGTTACCAACGAGGTGATTCTGCGCGGTGCTTGCGAATCTCCTGACCACGCCAAGGTCTACCAGTCAATGATTGCCTACCTTGAGCAATACGCGACTTGGCGCGATGTTTCAGCTCCTTTCAACATGAGCCGCGTGATGGATAACCTGCCCTCACTGGAAGAGGTCGAAGCCTGCCTGTAAGGCGCTTCTGTGCCGCCTCGGTTTTTACCGGGGCGGTTTTTTTGTGCTGACCGCGGAGATCTTCCATGAATGCGATTGCCAAGGCGATCGATGCCATCAATGAAGCCTTTGGGCGAATCATCGCCCCGTTGATTGCCATCATCACCCTGATTGTTCTTTTCGACATTGCGTCACGCTTTCTGTTTGGGCGCCCCAGCGATTGGGCCTTTGACGTGACCAAAATGCTGTTTGGCGCTCACTTCATGCTAATGGCGGCCTATGGGCTCAAACACCACGCCCACGTGGAAGTCGATGTGCTAAAGCGCTTGTTATCGCGCAAGAAGCAAGCCGCGCTTGATGTGCTCGGCTACTTAGTTTTCTTTATTCCTTTTATCTGGATGCTAATCACCCTGGGCTGGAGCTTCTTTGAACGCGCTTGGAGCCGCGGAGAAACCACCTATGGCATGGTCTCGATCCCGGTCTACCCGATTAAAGGCGTGATTGTGGTCGCCGCTATCCTGATTCTGCTGCAGGCAGTTGCCATTGTGCTGCGTGCCATCATGCAGCTTCGCGAGGAGACATCAGCATGAATCTAAGTCCTGAAATGCTCACGCTGGTGATGTTTGGCGGTCTGATGGTGGGGCTGTTTATGGGTCACCCGCTGGCGTTTGTACTCGGCGGCGTAGCGGTTATCGGCGCCTTTCTTGGCCCCGGCGAGCGCATCCTCGGCACCCTGATTAACAATATTTTCGGTAACGCCATGGACAACTACGTCCTGGTGGCGATACCGCTGTTCATTTTGATGGCAAGGTTCTTAAACGACTCGGGCGTTACCGAGAAGATGTTTGACGCCATGCGTTTACTACTGGCGAACCTGCGCGGAGGCCTCGCACTTACCGTGGTCATCGTGTCGGTGCTGTTAGCCGCCACTACCGGCATTGTTGGCGCCTCCATTGCGGTGATGGGCATGATTGCCCTGGTACCTATGCTCAAGTACGGCTACAACAAAGAGCTTAGCGCCGGGGTTATTATGGCGAGCGGCTGTCTGGGTATCTTGATTCCGCCCAGTATCATGTTGATTCTGATGGCTAGCTACTCGCCGGTATCAGTGGGCGCGCTGTTTGCGGGCGCGTTGATTCCCGGCCTGTTGTTAGGGGTCATGTATGCGCTTTACGTATTGATCATCTGCTATCTCAAGCCCCACTACGGCCCCAAAGTGCCAGCGGAGGAGCGCGCCGAAGTCAGCACGAAACAGCTATTGATAATGCTGGGTAAATACGTGGTGCCACCCATGTCGCTAATCCTCGGCGTGTTGGGTGCGCTGTTTACCGGCATCGCCACCGCCACTGAAGCCTCCGCTATCGGCGTTTTTATCGCCTTTATTCTGTTCTTGATCTTCGGCGACCGCAAAATCAGCACCTGCTTCTGGACAATGATAGAAGCGGGTAAAACCACCACCATGGTCATGCTGGTACTCGTTGGCGCCACTGCCTTTACCGGTGTGTTCTCGCGCGGTGGCGGCATGACCGTGATTAGCGAACTGGTGCTGGGAATGCCTGGCGGCACCATTGGCGCGTTGATCCTGATGCTGTTCCTGGTATTTATTCTGGGCATGTTCCTGGACTGGACCGGCATCGTACTGCTGAGCTTTCCGATCATGCTACCCATCGTCGAAGCCATGGGCGTGGATATGCTCTGGTTCGTGGTGATGGTAGCAGTGGTACTACAAACCTCGTTCCTGACCCCGCCCTTTGGCTATGCGCTGTTTTACTTAAAAGGCGTCGCCCCACCCGGGGTCGAAATCGTCGATCTGTACAAAGCGGTGGTGCCCTTCGTCGCCTTGATTCTGCTGGCGTGTACGCTAATGGCGTTCTTCCCATGGCTAATTACCGGCCTACCGAACATGATGCTAGGTTACTAGAACGTTCCCATCCCAGGCTTAAGACTTAACCTCCAACCATGATGGCCCGCTCCGGCGGGCTTCTTGTTTGTATTGATGGCAGTACTGCCAAGCTGCAGTAAAACACCGCAAATGCTACTATTCACGCCCGTCACTATTTCGCATTAAGTGCGCTGCGCCACTTTACGCTGTTGCAAGGAGTGTTCGTTTGTTCAGATCCGGCTATCGCGGGCTATTCGCCTTCTCCTCTTCGCTTAGCCGTCGCGCTAGCCCCTGGTCGATTGCCCTGGTCGCAGTGGCGTTTATCGTAGCGCTGCCTGTACTGGTGGTGTTTGCCCATATCGTGATGCCTACCGATGGTGTTTGGCAGCACTTAGCCAGCACGGTACTTGGCCGCTACTTAAACAACACTTTCTGGCTCGTCGTGACCGTTGGGCTCGGTACGCTCATCATAGGCACCGGAACGGCATGGCTGGTCGTCATGTGCCGCTTTCCCGGTAAACGGCTTTTCGAGTGGGGGCTGCTGCTTCCTCTGGCGGTGCCTACTTACGTTATCGCCTATGCCTATACAGACTTCCTCCAGTTTGCTGGACCACTGCAGAGCCTGCTGCGCGAAACATTTGGGTGGGAGTATGGTGATTACTATTTTCCTAATGTGCGCTCGCTGGGCGGTGCGGCCACGGTCATTACGCTGGTGCTCTACCCCTACGTCTACCTGTTAGCTCGTGCCTCATTTCTGGAACAATCGGTATGCGTACTGGATGTAGGGCGAACGCTAGGGCGCGGACCCTGGAAATTGTTCGCCAGCGTTGCCGTACCACTCGCGCGGCCGGCGCTGGTGGGCGGAGTATCGCTTGTCTTAATGGAAACACTTAATGAGTTTGGCGCCGTTCAGTTCTTCGGCGTCGATACTTTTACTACCGGCATTTACCGTACCTGGTTTGGCATGGGTGAACAGGTTGCAGCGGCGCAGTTGGCAGCCTGCCTACTAACTTTCGTGATTGTCTTAGTGCTACTGGAGCGTTGGTCACGAGGCAAACGCCGCTACTTTCATACCACTAATCGTTACCAGCAGTTGCCCGAATATGTTCTGCACGGCTGGCGCGCCGCTGCAGCAACGCTAGCTTGCTTAGTGCCGGTGCTGGTGGGCTTTTTACTGCCTAGCGGTATCCTGCTTAATTTAGCGCTCCAAGGGGGCGATTCACTGTGGGGCTCTCGCTTTATTGGCTACGCCTGGAACAGCCTTGGATTGGCAACCGTCGCTGCGCTGATCGCCGTCGGACTGGCAGTCGTACTGAGCTATGGAGTGCGCATGCACGATACGGCATTTGCGCGGGTGGCTTCCCGGGTCGCTTCGATGGGGTACGCGATTCCTGGTTCGGTGGTCGCGGTGGGCATTCTGATTCCGTTCACCTGGCTGGATAATGCACTCAACACCTGGTTACACAGTCACTATGGCTACATCATTGGACTGGTGTTCAGCGGTTCGGCATTTATCTTGCTATACGCCTATGTCGTGCGCTTTTTGGCTGTCTCGTTCAATGCGGTTGAAGCCAGTCTCGGCAGGGTGACGCCCAGCATGGATGCCGCCTCGCGCACCCTTGGTCAAACGGCAGGCGGCACCCTGCGCCATATACATACGCCGATGATGCGTAGCAGCTTGTTAGCGGCAGGGATTTTAGTCTTCGTTGATGTCATGAAGGAGTTGCCCGCGACGATTATTCTGCGCCCCTTCAACTTCGATACGTTAGCAGTGCGGGCGCATAACTTGGCCTCCGACGAGCGACTGGCCGAGGCTTCCACATCGTCGCTGGCGATTGTGGTGGTGGGTATCTTGCCGGTTATTCTACTCAGCATGGCCATGCGCCGTTCGCGCCCCGGCGCTACCCCCTGACGAAACGCTAGATAGAGAGCGGAAAAACAAATACCTGAGACAGATCCAGATGAATATCCACCGGCTGACCTTCTGCGGGTAGAAATACCCCTGGTACACGGGCGTGCAGGTGGGCTTCCAGGCCGTTTTCACCATGGGCACACAGGTGTAGAAGGCTGGTGCGCCCCAGCAGCTTCGCCATGACCACATGGCTATGGCGGTGCTCATCCGCAGGCAGATCACGCTCGACAATACGTAGCGCCTCAGGACGGATCATTATCTGAGCATCGCTGCCCTCAGCAAGCCCTACAGCAGGCACTCGACCCACTGGCGTACTCACCATGCCGTTATGTACCTTGCCCTGCAGCTCATTTACATCGCCAAAAAAAGTCACTACAAAAGGATCCTGTGGCGCGCAGTAAAGCTCACGTGGCGTGCCGGTCTGCACGATCCGCCCGTCCCGCATCAGCGCGATGCGATCCGCCATGAACATGGCTTCCTCAGGGTCGTGGGTGACTAACAGCGTCGCTGCCCCGACCTTTTTTAACACGTGCAGAGTATCGTCGCGGATACGGTCGCGCAGCCGCGCATCCAGGCTTGAAAACGGTTCATCCAACAGCATTAAGCGCGGGGATGGTGCCAGCGCACGCGCTAAGGCCACCCGCTGCTGCTGGCCTCCTGACAGCATATGTGGATAGACATCGATATACGCTGCCATACCCAACTGCTCCAGCAGCTGTTTAGCACGCTCACGGCGCTCACCTGAGGCCAAGTGTTTAAGACCAAAGGTGACGTTTTCCAGCACGGTAAGGTGGGGGAACAGCGCCGAGTCTTGAAATGCTAACCCCACATTGCGCTTTTCCGGGGGGACGTGGCGCTGGCCTGGCGCGGCAATATATACATCTTCCAGCGCTACGCTGCCCTCTTGCAGTACTTCCAGCCCCGCAGCGATACGCAATAGCGTGGTTTTGCCACACCCAGAGGGGCCCAACAAGCAAACCACTTCACCAGGGGCAACGCTTAAATCGACACCTTTGACAACTAAATGGCCGTCGTAAGCATGCCGCACATTGTGCATCGTCAGGGCCGTGGCATTAGACGCCGCCGAGGCGACCTTGAGGGTTGCTGTCATAAATCACCACTGTTCAGGTGAGCAAATTGCGTTTGAAAACGTCTAAACGCGGATTCAGTACATTTGAAAGTTATTTGCATTCTATTTTCTATTGGCGCGTTATGCACGTGACACCTCTTAAGTAGCAGCAAAGCCTTGACGTTAGGGAGCTGAAACGCTTCAATAACAATGTTAATAATGCAACTTATTATCATTCAATAAATAAGGATGAGCTTGATGAAAACCGTACGCTTTGTTGCTCCAATGGCAGCGATGATGGTGAGCGCTACTTTTGCCGGCCAGGCCGCCGCAGATGAACTCAATCTCTATTCTGCGCGCCATTACGACTCTGACGAGCGTCTTTATGATGCGTTCACCGAAGAGACCGGTATTGAAGTTAATATTCTTGAAGGCGACTCCGATCAGCTAATTGAGCGTATTCAGCGTGAAGGCGTGGCTAGCCCCGCCGACATCATGCTAACCGTCGATGCTGGCCGTCTATGGCGCGCGGAAGATGAAGGCATTTTCCAAAGCGTCGAGTCGGACGTGCTTAACGAGCGCCTGCCTGAATCCATGCGCCACCCTGACGGCCTGTGGTTTGGCTTTAGCCAACGCGCCCGCGTTATTTTCTATAACCGCGACAACTTCGACCCAAGCCAGATCGCAAGCTACGAAGACCTTGCCGACCCACAGTTTGAAGGCAAGGTGTGCATCCGTTCTTCCAACAATATTTATAACCAGTCACTGCTGGCCGCAATGATTGAGCACCACGGAGCAGAAGGTGCTGAAGAGTGGGCCCAGGGCGTGGTCAATAACATGGCGCGCGACCCCGAAGGCGGTGACACCGACCAAATTCTCGGCGTTGCCAGCGGCGAGTGCGACATCGCAGTGGCTAACCACTACTACTATGTTCGCCTGCTAAAATCCGACGACGACGCTGAGCGTGAAGCGGCTCGCAAAGTGGGTATTATTTTTCCCAATCAGGATGACCGCGGCACCCACGTTAACGTTGGCGGCGCCGGTGTAGTAGAAGGCGCGCCTAACCGCGACAACGCCGTACGTTTCCTTGAATACCTCGCCTCAGACACTGCTCAGGAAATTTTCGCCTCCGGTAACAACGAGTTCCCGGTCGTTGAAGGCATCAAGAAAGACCCTGTGCTGGAATCCTGGGGCAAATTCAAAACGGATGACGTGAACATCAGCGTGCTGGGTGAGAATAACCCTGAAGCGATCCGTATTTTTGATCGCGTCGGCTGGCGTTAAGCCCCCTGCCCACACGAGAGTAAGAATCTCGCTAGGCTAAAATCCTTCAGCAGAAGTTAGAAACACCCGCAGCTGCGGGTGTTTTGCGTTATAGCGCGTCTAAACATGCTGGCACTGGCGGAAAGCTTCGGGGTCGACCATCTTCCTGCAGATAGAGGGTATGCACCCGATTTTCAGGCAGCTCTAATGGCACGTGGCTAGCAATAACCAGAATGCCCTGTTGCGCCCGGCGCACAAGGCTGGTGACGACATGGCGCCGTGTTACCGCGTCCAACCCGGCTAACGGCTCGTCAAGCAGCAGAATGGGCCGCCGTGACAGCAGCACGCGCGCTAATGCAATACGTCGCGCCTGCCCACCGGAAACGGCAGCGCCATACTCGCCCAAAGGCGTCTTGAGGCCTTGAGGCAACCCTTGAGCCCAAGCGCTCAGAGCCAAATCATCAAGAACGCTCCATAGCTCACTCTCACTGGCATAACGATCACCCAGGCGCAGGTTTTCCGCCAAACTCATATCAAACAAATCCCACTGTTGGGGCAGATAGCCGACTGCGTTGTGCATTGACCACTGCTCAATGGGATGGCCGTTAAGCCAACACTGCCCGGACAGCGGCAGCAACTCACCGGCTAATACCTGCAACAAAGTCGATTTGCCACACCCCGAGGGGCCATGCAAACAGAGTATTTCCCCGCTGTTCAACGCCAGGCTGATACGCCGCGGCCCCACCAGTGCACCGGGCAGGCGCGCGGTTAATTGGCTGACATTCAGATGCCAGGTGAGCGGTGTGGCTTCAGCCTCCTCAATGGCGGTTTGCACCCTCGGTGCCCCTTCCACCAAGGTATTGAGACGATTCCGTGCGGCAAGGCTCGCGCCCAAGGCAAGAAAACTATGCGTCAGTGGTGCCAACATTTCCCCTAATGCCAGGATCGCCAAGATGGCGGCTAACAGCATTGGCACCGTCAAATGGCTGGCCGCTAACAGCGCTTCTGCCTGCCACAGCACACAAACGATGGCACCTCCCAGCGCCACCTGCTGTAACGCGGTGGTCAGGCTCGCAAGGAGTTGCTGGCGCTCCTGATGGGCCAGGTAGTCTGCGTCCCGTTTTTTCACTCGCTGGGCCATCTCTTGCCATCGCCCCCACAGCACTAATGAGGTAATGGCGGCCAAGGGCTCAATCAGCGCCACCCGACGACGCTCAGCAAGGTCGGCCCCCTGACGTGCCTGATCGATACCACGCCATAACGCCAATAACGGCAACCCTAGCCAAGCTAACAGCACTCCCGGCAAAGCAGCCCACATCAGCGTGCCACTCAGCCAGTAGAGCCCTGCCATAACCACCACTACCATTAGCCCGGCCCAGCCCCAGGGCAGCAGTGCCCGAAGGACCACCTGATCAAGCTGGTCTATATCGGTCACAAGGCGATGCATAGCGTTAGCCGTACCGTGATGAGAAGGACTGGAAGCGGTCTGCAATAACGGTTTTTTACCCAATGCCATGAACAATTGGCAGCGCAGATCCTTCAGCAAGCCTAGCGCGGCATCATGGGAGGCCAAGCGCTCACCGTAGCGCCCGGCGGTGCGTACAATGGCACACAGACGAATCAGCGCTGCGGGGCGAAAATAGTCGAACCCGAAGGCGGTCGCCGTCACCGTGCCAGCAACCGCGGCTGCGGTAATAAACCAACCCGAGATAGCCAGCAAACCAATGACAGCTAGCAGCGTGGCGGCGCCTAGCAAGAACGCCAGTGCCCACCCGCCGCGACGAAGCAACAGCAAATCACGCAGCCGCACAGTGGGAGGTTGTTCTGCAGAGGGTGTCTTGTTTAGCAGCATGCGATGGCCTCTTTCGATAACAGCTCAATTTGCCGATCGACCCACTCTAGCCCCGCCGACTCGTGACTGACGATGATCAGGCTACGCCCACGGCTAAGCTTGCCGATCAGTGCATTGAGCTGCCAAGCGGCCTCCGGATCAAGATGGGCCGTGGGCTCATCGAATAGCCATAGCGCCGCATCGCGAAGCAGCAACTGCGCCAACCCCAAACGTTGTAGCTGGCCACCGGAGAGACCCTGTCCGCGCTCGCCCAACGACGTGGCAAGCCCATTGCCACGAAGCAGAATCGACCACAGGCCGACCAGGGTCAGAACCTCAATGAGCTCTTCGTCCGTTTTATCCGGGGCCGCCAAGCGCAAGTTCTCTGCAATGCTGCCGGACTGAATCGGCGGTTGCTGACTCAGGTAGCCAAGCTGGCGTTGCCAAGCGTCTCGGGGCCACTCACTCAGTTCGCATCCCTTTGCCTTCAGACTGCCCTGATAGGCAATAAACCCCAGCATTGCCTGCAAAAAGCTCGACTTGCCAGCGCCGCTTTCCCCTTGCACCAACAGTCGCTCGCCTGCTGCCAGCGTCAGGTTAAGCGGCGCTAGCCGCAAACGACCACCCTCACCCATGACACTCAGCGCTCGGTACTCTAACGCGAACGACTCGACGCTGACGGTGGCCGGAGATAGCGATGCCCCTTGGGGCTGCCAAGTGTCGGCTTTGAGCAGCGGCGCTAACGCCTGTATGGCGCCCACGGCCTCTGCCCGGGCATGATAGTCGGTACCCAATTGGCGAAGCGGCGCATAGAACTCTGGCGCCAGCAGTAAAATAAACAGCGCCCCCTGGTAGGGTACCGGCACCTCTGCTTTTGCCCAGGGCAAAAGGCCAAGCAGCCCTAAGCCGAGATAAAGCGCCACCAAGGCAATCGCCAGCGCGGCAAAAAACTCCAATACCGCGCTGGATAGAAAGGCAAGCCTTAGCACCCGCATGGTACGCCCACGGTAAGCATCACTCGCCTGGGCTACCTGGGTCTCTGCCTGGTCCGTTGCGCCCATGCGTTGCAGCGTGGCCATCCCCCGAACCAGATCAAGGAAACGGCCTCCCATACGCGCTAACGCCGTGAACTGCTGTTGACTAGCCCCCGCAGCAGCACGCCCGACAAGAATCATGAACAGCGGCACTAAAGGCGCGGTCATTAGCATCAATCCAGCCGCCAACGGACTATGTAGCGCTACCACCGCGGCTATCAGGCAAGGCACTAGCACCGCGAGCAGACGTTGTACCCAATAGCGGCTAATGTAGCCATCCAGGGCGTCTACCTGCTCCAGCACTTGGGTGGCCAAGGCACCATCACTGCCAAATTGGCGCCTAATCGGCCCCAACCGTCCAAGCTGCTCGAGTAACTGGCTGCGTAGCGAATCTCGGGCACGCAGGCTGGCCTGCCGAGACAGCCGCTCACGGCCAGCGTGTAGGAAAGGGCGTAGCACCATACAAATGGCCAGTCCTGCTAGCAAAACCGGCGAGGGAGCCTGAGACGCCCCATCCTGCCAAAACAGCAACCAATGGTGGAAAAGTTTGGCCAGCAGCCAACACTGGGCAATCAGCAGCACCACGCCGATCATCGCCAACAGCGCGGCGCCACGCAACCGCCAGCGTTGAGCGGCGAGGCAGCGGTTTAGCAACTGCCTCGCATCATTGGCTTCAGTCGCTCCGCTCATGCTCGGATTCGCCTTCATAGCCATTCACTTCAAGCCACATGGCGTTAAGAATGCTGACGGTGGCCGCCAGCGTGACACCCAAAATCCAGGCGAAATACCACATACGATCCCCTCCTCAGTAAAGCGCTTTGTCGTTATCACGAATGAACTGCTCATTCAGACGACCGCGCATGACCCAATAACTCCAGGCGGTATAGAGCAGTATCAACGGCACGAAGATGCACACCACCACAAACATGATCTTGAGCGTTAGCTCACTCGCTGTGGCATCCCACATGGTCAGGCTATGGTTAGGGTTGAGCGACGATGGCATCACGAAGGGGAACATCGTCACACCCGTGGTGACCACCACCATGGCCATAGCCACCGCTGAGCTGGTAAATGCCAGCGCATGGCGTCCCAGTTTCATGGTCAGCGCACAGAGCACAAACCCTACTACGCCCAGTACGGGCAGTAGCCACAACAGTGGGAAGCGGTTGTAGTTGGTCATCCAGCCGCCAGCACTCACCGCCACGATTTTCCCGGTGGTATCGTTGTAGCCCTGGGTATCGATCACGCTGGTTACCTGGTAGCCATCAATCCCCCATAGCAGCCAAACCCCACCCAGCACGAACAGTGCCGCGCACACCAGTGCTGTCAGGCTGCCGATGGCGGCACTACGACGGCGCAGTTCGCCCTCGGTTTTGAGCTGCAGCCAGGCCGCTCCGTGGGTGACGAACATCAACAGACTCAAAAGCCCGGCCAATAGTGCAAAGGGGTTCAATAGCCCCAGCAAGCCACCCTGATACTCCAAGCGCAGATAGTCATCGAACTGGAAGGGAACGCCTTGCAAGAGATTGCCGAAGGCGACACCAAAGATCAGCGCGGGAACGGCGGAACCGATCGTCAGCCCCCAGTCCCAGCGGCTGCGCCAGGTGGGATTGTCCAACTTGGAGCGGTAATCGAACGCCAAGGGCCGCAGGAATAGCGCAAACAGCGTTAGCATCAAGGCGAAATAGAAGCCGTTGAAAGCCGTGGCGTAAACCGGTGGCCAGGCGGCAAACAGTGCTCCCCCGGCGGTCACCAGCCAGACCTGATTGCCGTCCCAGTGAGGCGCCATGGAGTTGATCATCACCCGGCGCTCTTCATCGCCACGCCCGACTATTTTGAGCAAGGTGGCAACGCCCATATCAAACCCATCGGTGACGGCGAAGCCGATCAACAGCACGCCGATCAGCACCCACCAGACAAACCTAAGTGTTTCGTAGTCCATCATCATGCCTCCCGTGCGGGGGTTGGGATTGGATAGTCAGCGTCGGCGTCATCCTCCAGGTAACCGCTACCGGAAGGCCCCTTGCGAGCAAAGTGCTGCATCAACCACATTTCGATGATGACGAAGGTGGTGTAGAGGACACCAATGGCAATCAGGGTGGTGAGCACCTGTTCAGCCGTCAGACTGGAAATAGCCAGATGTACCGGTAGGATCTCGCCGATGGCCCAGGGCTGGCGTCCATACTCGGCCACGAACCAGCCCGCCTCACAGGCAATCCAGGGAAGCGGCAGGCTAAACAGTGCGAAGCGAAGTAGCCAGCGGGACTTCTCTGGCTGACGACGTACGCTATGCCAGAAGGCCAGCGCAAACAGCAACAGCATGCTAAACCCTGCGGCTACCATGGCCCGAAAAGACCAGAAAAGCGGCCAAACCTTGGGGATCGACGCTTCAACGGCTTGATCAATTTCGGCGGCGGAGGCATTGGCCACATCGTCGCTATAGGCGCTAAGCAGTAGCCCGTAGCCAAGATCGCGGCGCACTTCCTCGAACCGGACCATGTCCCCTTCGCTCCCTTCATCACTGCGTAGCCGCTGCATGAGAGCGTAGGCTTCCTGGCCATTGATGATACGTTCGCGGTGTTCCTCCTTAAGCTCGCGAATGCCCATCACTTCGGTATCCAGCGAGCGCGTGGCGATCAAGCCCATCACGCCCGGTATGCGAACGGCGAAGTCGGTATGCTGTTGCGCCTCGTTGGGTAGTCCGAACAGCGTGAAGGCTGCCGGTGCGGGATGGGTTTGCCACTCTGCTTCGATAGCCGCCAGCTTGACCTTCTGCACATCACCCAGCTCATAGCCGGACTCATCGCCCAGCACAATGACCGATAGTGCGCTGGCCAACCCGAAGGCAGACGCAATCGCGAAGCTGCGCCGGGCAAAGGCAACCTCGCGGCCCTTGAGCAGGTACCAGCTTGAAATCGCCAACACGAAAACCGCGCCGGTGACGTAGCCCGCCGACACGGTATGCACGAATTTGACTTGGGCAACGGGGTTTAGCAGCACTTCAGCAAAGCTGACCAACTCCATACGCATGGTGGCAAGATTGAGCTCCGACCCTACCGGATGCTGCATCCAGCCATTGGCGACCAGAATCCATAGGGCCGACATATTGGTCGCCAGCGCCATCAGCCAGGTGACCGCCAGATGCTTCTGTTTTGACAGGCGATCCCAGCCGAAAAAGAACAGCCCGACCAGCGTCGACTCAAGGAAGAACGCCATCAAGGCTTCTATCGCCAGGGGCGCGCCGAAAATATCGCCGACATAGTGAGAGTAGTACGACCAGTTGGTGCCGAACTGAAACTCCATGGCGATGCCGGTGGTGACCCCCAGCGCAAAGTTAATACCAAATAGCTTGCCCCAGAACTTGGTCATCTGACGATAAATGGTTCTGCCGGTCATCACATAGACTGACTCCATGATCGCCAGCAGTATCGACAGTCCTAGCGTTAAGGGTACAAACAGGAAATGCACCATCGCCGTAAAGGCGAACTGCAACCTGGATAATTCAACAATGTCCATGAGTGGCTCCCGATGGATAGCGTAAACACACCTTTCGCTCCACCGGGAAACCACAGATAGGTGCTAACCCAGGTAAAGCGATGTGTATAGGCTATTCCTCCACCCGAGCCAAAAAATTGATCTTGGTCAACTCCTTACTGAAGCATTGCACTGTTGCGACAAAATGCCATCCACACTACTCCACATTATTAGGCGTAGACGAACGAGGCTGGCGGCATTGGTAGTAGCATTAGTGGGCTTCGTCCCAGTTGGCGCCGCTTTCCGCTTCTACAATCAGCGGTACTTTCAACTCTGCAGCCCCCTGCATGCGTTTTTGCACCTGCTCAATAAACGCCTCCACCTGCTTTGCGGCGACCTCAAACACCAGTTCATCGTGCACCTGCATCACCATCAGCGCATCGAACTCGCCTTCTTCCAGCCATGCATCCACATCAATCATCGCCTGCTTGATGATATCGGCAGCGGTGCCCTGCATCGGTGCGTTAATCGCGGTGCGCTCGGCGCCTTGGCGGCGGTTACGGTTTTGTGACTGAATCTCCGGCAGGTAGAGCCGCCGACCCAGCACGGTTTCGACAAAGCCATCCTCAGCTGCCTGGGAGCGGATGCGCTCCATGTAGCGGGCAACCCCTGGGTAACGGTCAAAGTAGCGGTCAATATAGGTCTGCGCTTGGCCACGTTCGATACGCAGCTGACGCGACAGGCCCCAAGCACTCATGCCATAAATCAAACCGAAGTTGATTGCTTTGGCACTACGACGCTGATCGCCAGAGACCTTATCAAGGGAGGTACCAAACACTTCCGCCGCCGTGGCCGTGTGGATATCACGCCCTTCGGCAAATGCCTCAAGCAGCCCTTTATCTTCAGATAAGTGCGCCATGATGCGCAGCTCAATTTGCGAGTAGTCGGCGGCGACAATGCGGTAGCCGGGGCGGGCAATAAATGCCTGACGAATTTTGCGCCCCTCTTCGGTGCGGATGGGGATGTTCTGCAAGTTAGGATCAGACGATGACAACCGCCCGGTAGCCGTAACGGCTTGGTGGTAGCTGGTATGCACCCTGCCAGTGGCCTTATTGAGCAACCGTGGCAGCTTATCGGTGTAGGTGGACTTCAGCTTGGCAAGCCCCCGGTGCTGCATGATGACCTTGGGCAGCGGGTAATCCAGCGCCAATTCTTCCAATACGCCTTCAGCGGTAGAAGGCGCGCCCTTGGGCGTTTTCTTGAGCACAGGAATCTTCTGCTCTTCAAACAGAATCTGCCCCAACTGCTTGGGCGAACCCAGGTTAAATTCGCGCCCGGCCAGCTCAAACGCCTCGCGCTCTAATTCGCCAATGCGCTGCTCTAGCTGCTGGCTCTGTTTGTGCAGTAGCTCGGCATCTACCGCGACCCCGTTGCGCTCAATCCGCGAGAGCACTTTGATCAGCGGCAGCTCGATATGATCCAGCACCTCCGCCAAGCGCCCTTCGCTTTCGACCTGAGGACGCAACACCTGCTGCAGCCGCAGGGTGATGTCGACATCTTCACAGGCGTAAGGTACCGCCTGCTCCAGGGCAATTTGGTTGAAGGTCAGCTGCTTCGCCCCCTTACCCGCAATCTCTTCAAATGAAATGGTTTTTTCGCCCAAATACTTGAGCGCTAGCGAATCCATATCATGCCGGGTGGCGGTAGAATTGAGCACATACGACGCCAGCATGGTGTCGGCAAAAGGGCCAACCACGGAAATAGCGTAATTGGCCAAAACCGAAATATCGTACTTGAGGTTTTGGCCAACCTTGGTTTTTGTCGGGTCTTCCAGCAGCGGTTTTAGCGCCGCCAACACCGTTTTGCGGTCAAGCTGCTTAGGCGCATCCAGGTAGTCGTGGGCAAGGGGGATATAAGCCGCCTCCCCCGCTTCCAGCGACAAGCCAATGCCAACAATTTCCGCATCCATGTAATTAAGACTGGTGGTTTCCAGATCGAAGCAGAAGCGCTCGGCGTTTTGTAGCCGCTTCAACCAGCGCTCGAAGTCTGCCTGTTCTAGGATGACCTGGTCTTCACGAACAGACGCTTGCCCGAAACCGCTATCCTCGGACTCGCTACCCGCTTCATCAGCGCTGGCGGGCGCCGGCTCGCCGCCTTTAACGTCATCCACGCCTTCGTCTTTGCCTTCCAGCAACTCGCCCAACCACTGACGGAACTCCATCTCTTTGTACAGGGTAACCAACGCTTCGCGGTCTGGATGGGCAATATCCAAATCATCCAGGCCCACCGGCAGATCGCAATCGACTTTGATGGTGGCCAACTGATAGGAGAGAAACGCTTGATCGCGATGCTCTTCAAGCTTCTTGGGCAGGGTTTTGGCGCCCCGAAAAGTGAGCGTTTTTACTCGCTCTAAATCACCATAAATGGTCTCCAGCCCACCGCCCATGCCTTGAAGCAGGCCAATGGCGGTTTTTTCACCCACGCCGGGCACGCCGGGAATGTTATCGACCTTGTCCCCCATCAGGGCGAGAAAATCGATAATCAGCGCGGGCGGTAGGCCGAATTTTTCTTCCACGCCCGCCTCGTCCAGGGTTTCATCCTTCATGGTGTTCACCAGCGTGATATGGGCATTGACCAGCTGCGCCATATCTTTATCGCCAGTAGAGATCACTGCGTCGCGCCCAGCTTGGGTAGCATGATGCGCCAGAGTGCCAATCACATCGTCCGCCTCGACGCCTTCAATACACAGTAGCGGTAAACCCAGCGCTTTGACACAGGCGTGCAGCGGCGCAATTTGGCTGCGCAGATCATCGGGCATCGGCGGGCGATGTGCCTTGTAATCGCTGTACATGTCATCACGGAACGTTTTGCCCGGCGCATCGAATACCACCGCCATGGGACTTTCCGGATAATCTTTAATCAGCCGCTTGAGCATGTTCAGTACGCCCTTCACCGCGCCTGTAGGCTGACCATTAGAGGTCGTCAGCGGCGGAAGCGCATGAAAGGCACGGTAAAGGTAGGAAGAGCCATCGACGAGAACGATCGGTGCGCGAGCCATAACCAAGTTCCATTGTTAAATAGGATTGCTTAAAAAGAATTACCAATAAGAGTGACTCACATGATACGCGTTGCACAGGCCGCCTGCAGAGACAAACGCCCTCTCCTGAATCTACATCGACAACAACGCTGCCAACTCAGCGACCAAGCCGCTACAATAATGGGCTTAGCAACCTGGGCGAGACTCTCATGGCTGTATTTACCCCGCTTAGCGACGCACAGGTCGCCGCGTTTTTAGAAAAATTTGATGTAGGTAGTTTCGTTTCCCTTCAGGGAGTTGCGGGCGGCACTGAAAATTCGACATTTTTTGTGACTACCGACCGCCGCGAGCTCGTTTTAACGCTGTTTGAACAGGGTGAGCACGAAGAGCTGCCGTTCTTTGTCGAACTTTTGGACTATTTAGACGAGCACCGCCTCCCGGTGCCCGGCACGGTACATGACCGCGAAGGTATCGCGCTGCACAGTCTGGAAGGCAAACCGGCGCTGCTATTTCCGCGCCTGCCCGGCCGTCACCCAGAAGCGCCTAACTTGGCGCAATGCCGTGCCTTGGGCGACACCCTGGGCCGCATGCACGTGGTCTCAAAACGCTTCCCTGGGCACCGTCCAAACCCGCGCGACCTAAACTGGTTACATGTGATGCACCACAAGGTGCTGAGCTATTTAAGCCCAGCAGATCAAACCTTGATGAAGGATGAAGTCGACGACTTTGAGAGCGCCTTTATTCAACACAATGAGCTGCCACAAGGCGCTCTGCACGGTGACCTTTTCCGCGACAATACCCTGTTTGAGGGTGATCAGTTGGGCGGCATCATCGACTTTTATAACGGCTGCACCGGCGATCTGCTATTTGATCTGGCGATTGTGATCAACGATTGGGCTTCTAACGAGGACGGTACGCTCAACGCTGAGCGTTACGACACGCTCTTGAGCGCCTATCTTGCGCGGCGTCCATTAACCACGGCTGAGCGTGAGCTATGGCCTACCATGTTACGTATGACGGCGCTGCGTTATTGGCTGTCGCGCCTGCTGGTGGTTTACGTTGATCCCCCGGCCCACGATTTGACGCCCCACGACCCGGAGCGTTTCCGTACTATTTTAAATGCGCGCATTGCCCACGGTGCGCTGCCACTGCCAGAGGTAACTGCATGAGTGTGACGGCCACCACTAGCCCGGCGCTGCGCGCACGGCGCACCTGGAATATCGATCAATGGGGCAGCGGCTATTTCGATGTCGATGACCACGGCCAAGCCCTGGTTCGTCCGCTGGGCAGCGATGCAGAAGGTCCGACGCTACCGCTGAGTGGGCTGGTGCGCCAACTGCAAAGCGCCGGGCTGCGTCTACCGGTGCTGGTACGTTTTAGCGATATTCTTCATGACCGTGTTGAGCAGCTATGCGGCGCCTTTGATGCCGCCATGAGCGACTGCGAGTATCAGGGTGGCTATACTGCTGTTTACCCTATCAAGGTAAACCAGCAGCGCCGGGTAGTTGAGGAAATTCTGGCCACTGCCGAGCGCGGTAGTGGCCGCGTAGGGCTGGAAGCGGGCAGTAAGCCTGAGTTGCTGGCGGTGTTGGCACTTTCAGACGGTGGCTCTTCACTGATTGTCTGTAATGGCTACAAGGACCGCGAATATGTCCGGCTAGCCCTGCTGGGTGAGAAGCTCGGCCATAAGGTCTATTTGGTGGTCGAAAAGCTCTCCGAACTGCAGTTGATTTTGGAAGAGGCCCGCGAGCTGGACGTTACCCCGCGTATTGGCCTGCGTGCCCGCCTTGCCTCAGTGGGTAAAGGAAAATGGCAGAATACCGGTGGCGAAAAATCCAAGTTCGGCCTGACTGCCAGCCAGATTCTTGAGGTGGTAGACACCTTACGCCGCGAGGATGCACTGGAAAGTCTGCAGCTTGTGCACTTCCACCTGGGTTCTCAGATTGCCAATATTCGCGATATTCAGCGAGGCTTACGCGAGTGCGCGCGGTTCTATCAGAACCTTATGCAGCTGGGCGCGCCTATCGACACCGTGGATGTAGGCGGTGGGCTGGGCATTGATTACGAAGGCACCCGCTCACGCAGTTTCTGTTCGGCCAACTACTCGATGCGCGAATATGCCCGTAACGTAGTGAGCGCTTTTGCTCAACTATGCCAAGAGGCGGACCTACCCCAACCCCATCTGATCAGCGAGTCTGGCCGCGCGCTAACCGCCCACCACGCAGTGCTCATCACCAACGTGATTGGCGAAGAGCGTATTGATCACACCCCGCCGGAACGACACGCTCAAGAGGATACTCAAGTTGAGTTGCTGTGGCGTGTATTTGAGCAACTCGCGACCCCCCAGGAGCCACGCATGCTGGTAGAAGCGTGGCACGATCTGCTTCAAGCGGTGAGCGAGTTGCAGGAACGTTTTGTGATGGGGTTGAGTGATATTACCGCCCGCGCTGAAGGCGAGCGGGTGTATATGGCCGCCTGCGCGCGGCTGCGTACCCAGCTCGACACCCGTAACCGTGCCCACCGTGAGATTATGGACGAGTTAGCGGAGAAGCTAGCCGATAAGCTTTTCGTCAACTTCTCATTGTTCCAATCGGTGCCTGACGTTTGGGGCATCGAGCAGATATTCCCGGTGTTGCCCCTTAGCGGGTTGGATCAAGCGCCAACGCGTCGAGCAGTGATTCAGGATATTACCTGCGATTCCGATGGCCGCATCGACAGCTATGTCGATGGCCAGGGCGTGGAGAGCACCCTGCCGCTGCCCGAATGGGCATCCGATGACGAGCGCTGGTTAGGGTTCTTCCTGGTAGGCGCCTATCAGGAGATTCTTGGCGATCTTCACAACCTGTTCGGCGACACTGATTCCGTTGATGCTGCGCTCAATGCAGACGGCGAGTGGACGCTTTCAAACCCACTGGCAGGAGACTCGGTGGCCGATGTACTGGCCTACGTTAACTTCAATGCCAATGTGCTCAAGCAAAAGCTCACCGATCAATTGGCGGCAAGCGGCTTCTCTGCCGACGAACAGGCACGCTTTGCAGCAAGCCTAAGCGAAGGGCTGGAAGGCTACACCTATCTTGAGTAACGAGGTTGAGCGCTTGGTCTTGAAGAGCGCATTTTGGTAGCTCAAAACAAGAAACGCCACCCTGATTGTGGGGTGGCGTTTCCATTGAGCTTACGATAGCCAGTGCTTTTGGCGTGCTATCTACTCTATCGTTGTAATAGTCGGCTATTTTCTGCCATTTATTACTCTGCTTTCTATTACTCAACCACGCTAGTTTCGATATCCAAACCACCGGTCAAGGTTAAGCGCAGTGATGAACCGCGAACTAACTCACCTACCCCCGACGGCGTACCGGTTAAAATCACATCACCCGGCTCTAAGGTGAAATGACGGCTCATTTCAGCGACCAGGGTGGGTATGGCAAAAATCATATCGGAACCTTCACCGTGCTGACGCTCTACACCATCAATTTCAAGCGTAAAAGCCAATGCATTCCAATTAGGTACACGGCTTAACGGCAGGAACGATGAAAGCGGGCAGGCACCATCAAATGCTTTAGCAATCTCCCAAGGATGGCCTTTCTCTTTTAACTTGGTCTGCACATCACGAAGGGTTAAATCCATCGCCAAGCCGATACCAACGATCGCACGTTCGGCTTCATCTTGCGTGGCATGAGTTAAGGTTTCACCCACTAACAGAGCAAGCTCTGTTTCATAATGAACATCGCCGCGAGAAAAAGGCGGATCGATGGGCTTGCTTAGATCCACGACACTGGTTGCTGGTTTAATAAACAGCAACGGCTCTGTAGGAACCGGATTATCCAGCTCTTTCGCATGGTCGGCATAATTGCGGCCGATGCAGACAACTTTGCCCAACGTGTGGGGAAACTCCTGGCCATCGGTAAACTGTGGAACAAAACGCATGGCGGGTATTCTCCTTCTCATTATGCGTGCCGCATTTGCAACGACAGGCGCAACAGTTTACCCCACCTAGACGAAGGTTCCACAGCCTTCCTCTATGATTTTGTTTCCCCACCACTGGTTAGCGATACTGCGGCGCCTGCTGGTCTGGGCTATGCGCCAAGAAGTCAGGGCGCTGCTTAGCAGCTGCATAGGGCGCATCACCACAATTATCCCGGCGGTTAAAAACAAAAAACACATTGCTACGCGGGTCTGGCGACAGGTTTGCGTTTGACGCGTGCAAGGTATTGCAATCAAACAACAGTAAGCCGCCCGCCTTACCTTTTGGCGCTTCGATACCATGCTCAGCCACTAGCTCGGCAAGTGCCTCCGGACTGGGCACACCCACCTCTTGCGCTTTCAGCGAGCTTTTGTGGTTGTCTTCCGGCGTTTCCCCCAGGCACGGCACAAACTTTTTGTGCGAACCGGGAATCAGCATTAGCGGACCATTGAACTCATGGTTATCGGTCAGGATCAGCGAAGCGCTTACTGCGTGCATCGCTGGCATGCCATCTTCCGAGTGCCATGTCTCAAAATCGGAGTGCCAGTTAAAGCCCTTACCGGCAAACCCAGGCTTGTAGTTAATCCGCGACTGATGAACGTATGGGTCATCGCCAATGATTTGACGCGCCGCGCCTGCTACCCGCTCGTCGCTGGCCAATTGGCCCAAACGTTCAGAGAGAAAGTGCACCGCAAATAGCGAACGTAATTCCTGGCTCTCTGGCTCAGTGACGCTGAACTCTTTATCTAGATAATCGTCGTTGCTCATCAACGCACTCATTTCTTGGCACAGTTCATCAAGCTCTGCGCCTTCAATGAGGTTGGGAATAAACAAAAACCCCTTACGCTCGAACTCATCAAGCTGCGACTGACTTAAAGGGCCGGAAAGTTGGCGCCCTTTAACTACCGCATCTTGTCGCGGTAACCACGTGTTCTCAGGGGCGTCAGCCAAGCGCGACGGGTAGGCATCCTGACCCTGTTTACGCTGAACCTCAGTACTGTGAGCCTGTGTGTTATGAACATTAGGTGTGTCGGCCATTTCGCTATATTGCTTATGGGCGTTTACAGAATTTAGCGGTGTGCTTTTGACTGTCATCTAATCCACTCCTTGTATGATTAGGTTTCAGGTCGAACTATATTGCAGGGAGTAGAGTAGACAAACTATATAAGCATGCAAGTTTAACAATGCTTTTCATAACGTATGTTACGTGAAAAAAATTGAACGGACATATTTATAACCTGAGTTAACTTATCTTCCACAACCTCCTCGTTTTAAAAACATTAATATAATAAAAATAATTAAAAACCAGTTAATCAAATTATCACATTATCTTCAGATGACCATAGATCAGTTCTTCGTCAAAACCTGTATTCTCAGCCATTAGTTTTGGCTGTAACAGCTTGATTGTACTTCTGGTTTTACGAATCATTTTTTTCTGCTCTAAAGCGGTCATACACCGACTTACATGCACGCTTGTAATACCTAATAACTCCCCCACCACTTCCTGAGTAATAGGAAAAGGAAAATAATCAGAAACAATCATACCCTTGAGTTTATAGCGAGCAAAAATTTCCAATAAAAAATGCGCAACTCTCTCTTCGGCCTTATGATGGGTGCAACTCCTTAATCTTTCAATAGCAATATTATCATTAACAATAATATAAGAAACGATTGCTCTTTTAATGTCTGAAAACTCCTCAAACAAGAAATGCACATCATCGACAGCAATCGTATCAAGTTCACAATTCTCTAATGCCCATATCGAAAAACCATAGTTATTAATAAAACTTTCTCTCACGCCAACAATATCGCCGGGCATATAAACATTGCAAATATATTGACTACGATTACTCAATGAATGACATAACGTAATCCAGCCCTTTTTGACTATAAATATTCCTTCTTTATCCTGAATTGATGCATATAATTTCTGATTTTTTTTTAGCTCTACACTGCGTCGCCTAATTTTTGACAGATGCTCCTGGGACTCTTCGCCGAGCTTACCGTAACGGCTCAGAATATCACTAAGCGTAATAAGCTTACTGGGCATTTCTAACACTTGAAACACCTGGGCATTAGAGTTTCTCCTGACAGCAATATCACTTTGGACATCGACCGCTTGGTCTGCCCTCTCCAAACCACACTGCAGCTAGAAAATTGCATTTAGAAAACAGTTACATACAAAAAATTATAACTTTAAAGAATCATACTGAACGCACAATCTTCACCATTAAACACTAAAATGAAAAAACGGTTTATAACGTAAGTTATAGAAATAAAAAAAATCAACCTAGACACACGTTAACTGAACCAAAAATAGCATATTTTTTAATCACCAACGACCACCTCTGTTAACAAATAAGCTCTTATCACCACAACATTAACATTTCTATATTATAAAAATAATTTCACAACCCAGCTCCAGACTATTTACTCTATAGCCTGGAAGTTTTCTCTCTCCATAAAAATCCGGGATATCCCAGGGAAAGGGCTTTGTGTTGATGGACGCGACGTCACCACCAGATTGAGAAGCGCTAAACTTTAGCGTCGGATTCAATGCGTAAGGAATTTGGACATGAAAAAGCGTTTCACCGAATAACTCACCATTAGTTTCCTTGGCGAAACAGAAGCATGGCTGCCCATCAAAGAACTCTGCCGTCGGTACGATTTCACAGAAGCCAGTTACTATTTATGGCGCAGCAAGCGTTTGTAAGGCAGTTCAAGTGGGCACTTTCCAGCCGCCAAGTGTTTGAATGATTGAAGATGACACGGCCCGAAACGCTCACTGACATACAGCGTGCTACCCGCTTCTATTACCTACAGCAGAACGCCTTTGGTGCCCGGATCGAAGGCCAAACTTTTGGCACTGCCACCACCACACCACCAGGCTTGAACTTGCTGCGCTTAGAGGAGACGCTATCAGCGGCTCACTTGCGCCTATCAAGCACCTTTATAGAGCACCTAAGCTGGCAGGACTGCATTGAGCGGTATGACCGCCCACACACCCTCTTCTATATGGACCCGCCCTACTGGCAGACGGAGGGATATGGGGTACCCTTTGGCATAGAACAGTACGAAGAAATGGCGAGCATGTTGGCAAAGCTCAAGGGCATCATCAGCCTCAATGACCACCAAGACATCCGCCGGATCTTCGCGGGCTACCACATCGAAACCACCGACATACGCTACACCATAGGCGGCGGCAAAGGCTCAGACGCCAAAGAGGTGCTGATATTTAGCTGGGATGTGGATGCAGAACCGGCGGGATTGTTTTAGATAACCGAAGAACTCAATTGGAACAAGAGGTGGCAACACAGTTACTTACACAGATGGCTGAAGTAAAGGCTGCAGTTGAACAGAACAGCTCTCTATTGAGCGATCTCGGGCCTCCTGCCATTTCAGGCATTGTTGGCTTTTTCGCAGCATTTATTCCTGTTGTTTGGCTGGAACGTCGCAGGGAGAAGCGACAGGCTCGTACCCTTCGCGCTTCCCTGATCGCCGAGATATCAGGGATGGCCGAGATCATTCGCGCCCGAGGTTACATAGAGGCTTTACGCGAGGGTGCAGAGGGACGCATAAGCACAATGTCAGTAAATGTGCCTGGGGACTACTTCATTATCTATAAAAGCAATACTGCTAGGCT
Organism: Vreelandella sp. ssv; assembly: GCF_059448525.1. Lineage (NCBI taxonomy): Bacteria > Pseudomonadati > Pseudomonadota > Gammaproteobacteria > Oceanospirillales > Halomonadaceae > Vreelandella > Vreelandella sp. ssv. The sequence continues at coordinate 3,411,928 of NZ_CM182545.1, forward strand.
TGGCTTGCTGGAGCCTGAGGAGGCATCACGTATAGTGCATCTTTACCACTTAATTGAGAGCGTGGTTCAGGATGTTATACCCGGCGGGATACTCTACACAGGAGTAGGTGGCCAGCATGGCTTTCAGCAAGATGTCGATTTTTTAGAACGGGCCTTAGTCTTAGCTGATGAGATTATTTCGGGACATACAACCAAGCGCTAATAATTATTATGAAGTGTGGAAAAGCTAATAGGTAACGAGGATAACTGATGGAAATAGGAGCAGCAGTAACAGCTGTCAAGGGAGCGCTTGATCTGGCGCGTTCTGCCAAGGACGTAAACGACCGTGCGCAGCTCAATGCGGCAATGAGCGACATCATGGACAAGCTGACTACAGCACAGTCCGATCTCCTTGAATTACTTACTGAGCATCATCGGCTAGTTGACGAAAATAGGGAGATGAAAATCCAACTCAGCCAAGAGGCGCGCTTTGATCAGTATCGAATGGAAAAATCCCCGAAGGGGTATTTTATTTTGAAGCTCAGGGAGGAGTTCGTGAATGAGGATAACCCACCCCATGCTATCTGCCACTTTTGCAAAGAGTCAGGTAAGTTAACTCCTATGTCAGAGAATAATCTCAACTACAAATGCCCGACTTGTAAGTACGTGGCTTGGCTTCAAGACCAGCCCCCTCGCTATGCTAAGAGGAGAGTCATTCACAGTGGCTTGCGCCAGTAGCTTCAAACGGTTTAGGTAGTGCCAAATTAGCTGCAAAATTCTGGCACTGTTGTTCTTTCAAACAGTGCCAAGTCTACCGCTAGAAAGTGCCAAATGCGGCGCGCGTTTACACTACGCTGTAGACACTTTGTCGACACATACGAAAAAGCCGTCCTTTCGGACGGCTTAATCTGAGTCTCTAACGCTTTGCTTTTAACCACTTTCTAGTGGTGCCGACACCAGGAGTCGAACCCGGGACCTACTGATTACAAGATATTACAATTAAATATAAAAATCAGTGAGTTGAGCGCCAAAAAACTATGTGAAAGCCGATCACCCAGACATTGTAATTCAATCGTTTACCGAATTGAACTACGTAGCTAATTGCTTCTAGGTGGTGCAATGAAACCAGGACAAAATAATCAAACTCTGTACTTCCCCTACCTGCTCCGACACCACTGCTTAAGTTCGCATGAAAACGCATGAAAATAACTTCCCTTATAACCGCCCTTCCGCCCAGCAATGGCGGAGCCTGAGTGCCTGCCGCAATAGTGCATAAAATCACACAGGTTTAGCGCGCAGGCGGGGCGGGGAGTCGACGGCGCGCCGTGGGTGGCCACTATGGATCTGAATTGAGCATCTCGTACAGCTTCTGAGCTCGGTGTTCTTTATCTAAAGCAGATATCAGATCCCAAGCAGAGTAGACAAAATAACCACCAGAAATTGTTAGGGTAATCCCAAACACTGTAGCCAAGAAAAAGTTTAGAACCTGCCCCAAATCACCACCCAGCAACGCAGCTTCACCAGCTGAAAAGATTCTCAAGAAAACATTAAACAAAAGGAAAGCCCCCACCATTGCGAAGGCAGCACCCACCATCAATGCTGGCAATCCTAATGCTAGGGAAAGTAGCGCTCGCTTTGTACGAGAAAAATTGATCCAGCGTCCATGAGTGAGGTTATGGGTGTCGAAGTCACATCTGAAAACAGGTGAGGTACGGCCAAACACACTAAGCGCTTCATGAGGCCCCCAGTCACTACGCGCAAGACGATCAATAAATTTCGCTGACGCACTTTTTTTGTAAGCTTTGAAAAAAGCCGCCTCGAGCCTAAGTTGTCTGGCTGGGCTATCTTCATCTTCCTGATATTTTTCCAAAGCATCGCAAAGATCATCGAGATTACGTTGTCTATTGAAAAACCGTGCGATCAGGTTCAGAAATAGCTCCTGCATGGTCTAATTCCTTAAATGCGAACATTAGAAACCGCCCTCAATGGGGCGGTTTTGGTTAATAAATTGGCTTCCACCCTAGCGGTTAGTGATGATCAGCTCACCGCGTGGCTCGGTCGCCTGCTGCCCTACAGTATACCTAATTAAAGTTGTTTTTAGGGTTAAGCCCTGGAAAGCATCACGCATCTCTGGTGTGTCGTTAACGCTGATCACGAACTGCCCCTTCCCTTCACGGGCCAGCTCACCCATGCGGTAGTACCCCTCAAGCGGGAAGTCGCGGCCGTAGCCGGCTGTACCCCAATAAGGTGGATCGAGGTAGAACAGCGTCCCTTCCCGATCGTAACGACGGATGCACTCTGCCCAATCAAGGTGCTCAACCACTGTACGAGCCAGGCGCAGGTGCGCGGCGCTGAGATCTTCCTCAATGCGTAGGAGATTCATTCGTGGTGGGGAAACCGCAGAGGTGCCAAATGTCTGGCCGCTCACCTTGCCGCCAAACGCCAGCTTTTGCAGGTAGAAGAATCGCGCCGCCCGCTGAATATCGGTTAGGTGGTGCGGGTCGATCTCTCGTTGAGTGAGGTATTCTTCCCGGCTAATCAGTCCCCAGCGGAACTGCTTCACCAGCTCATCAGGGTGGTGCTTCACCACGCGGTAGAGGTTTACCAGCTCCCCATGCGCGTCGTTGATGACTTCCACTTTGCTGGGTGCTTTCATAAAGAAGAGCGCAGCACCGCCACAGAACGGTTCCACGTAGGCAGTGTGCGGTTTGAAGAGCGGTAGGATCTGTTTGGCCAAACGTCGCTTGCCGCCCATCCAGGGCAATATCGGTCGATTCATCATCCATGATACCTGTTCAAATATACAGTATTGATATACAGTAGTTGGTATCGCTTGCGGGGCCGGGACGCTCCCACTGTTTTCAGGGATGAAACGAGCGATGTGCGCCTGGTCATGCCAGGCGCTTTTTTATTTATGGGTCTAGCGAATACTCTTTAAACCGAATCACCTCTTCTCCCAGCACGTCGTTGATCTCACTAAACACCGCCTGTACCGGTTCCAGCTCATTGGTGACAAATACCTTGGCGGCCTTCTCCACGTCACCAAACCCGCCGGTGTTGTTGGGGATGATGCCCATCAGTTGCGGTGGGATACGGTGACCTGCTAACTGGTCGTCGCGGGTGATATTTTTGATCGCGGCAAAGTCGTCCTTGGCGGCGACCTCGCTGATCGGGATGATCTGGATGCCGTCTTTCTTACCGTTGGGGCTGTACATAAACAGGTTGCGGAAGTTGCCCACGCCCTTCGATTCCTTTAGCGCCGAGCGCATGGCGTCGATATCTTCCTGGTTGTGGGCAGCGTCGGAGACGTACATCACAAAGCCCGCGTGGGAGCCATTGAGGTAATACTTGCGCCGGAACAGCGTGGCGTTTTCGTTGAGGTAGATCGACTGCAGCGCACCCAGGTAATCCGGCACGCCATACACCTCCTGGTTAATGTCCGGTTCCAGCAGGTGAATGATGCTGCCCTCGTCGAATTCGCTGCGATCGGACCAGTTGGGCACCCAGAAGTAGCGGCTAAGATCCGCGCCGCGGCGAACGTATTTCGCCCGCGCTGGTTTCAGTGCCAACAGTCTATTCAAGCGACCATAAATCTTTTCCAGGTAGCAGTTGCCGAACACCAGGTAATCAGTGGCCAGCGCACTGAATGCCTGGCGGCTGAGCAGCGGGTGAGGAATAAACGAACGCACCAGAATGTTGCGTTTCACCTGGATGGCCGAGCCATGGTGCGCCGTGGCACGATAGGTCTGGGAGAGCGCCGGAAAATCCACCGGTGGCTCGTACCACTCATTGCCCAACATCCAGCAGCCAGTGTAGAAAAAGTCATAGCCATCGATCACCGGCGTCGGCTCGCCAAAGCTAAACGCCTCCGCTTTGGCAGGCGCGGTCGTGGTCTCGGTGTCTTTCACATAAGCAGGCACGCGTACCCGCGGCTTCTGCGCTGCTGCCGCTTCGCTCATCCGTATAACTCCATTAGGGAACGGCCCGTGCCGTGATCGACCGGGCCATCGAGTGGCTCATTGTGTAAGGCGTGCATGGTCGCCCACGCCAGGTCAGCGTGGCCGGTCTGGTTATTGCGCCCAGCGGTGTAGGTCATTTGGCGTCCGGAGGCTGTCAGCTCCCGGCGGATCGCCATAAACGACTGGGCGAGATCCACCCAGCCTGCATCGAATTCAAGCCGCCCCTTATTGATGATCTGCTGCGCCTGCATTACCAGGCGCGACTTCATTTCCGGGGTATAGCGGTAACGGGTGACGGTGGGGAAGAACTTCGCCACCAGTTGGGCCACGGCTTCACCCAGGCCTGAAGTATCGATGCCGATAAAGGTCACGTTATAGCGGTGGGTGACGCTGCGGATAAACTCTGATTGGGCCTCATAGTCGCGGCCCTTCAACCGGTGGCGTTCCAGGATACGGTGCTTACTGTCGGAGGTTTTTGGCGGTGCGACCACAACAAGGCCAGCCCCATCGCCATCTTCACTATCTCCGGCCGGATCGTAACCAATCCACACCGGATGCTCGCCATAGGGCCGCGGCGCGAAGGGTTTTAGATCCCGCCAGGCATCCCAACTATCCACCATGCAGCGCTGCATCATCGCCAGCGGGAAGGCACTTTGCGTGTCATCCACGAACTCGCACATCAGCAGGTTCTTGAAGGCATCGGGGCTATATTTGCGACGAAGCTTGTCAATATCGAGCAGGATGTCACCGCCGCGTGCCACGGCATCTTCAACCGTGACGATCTGTCGCCAGTGATCATCCTCACAGCGTCGGCCACCAGACAAGGCGCTGTGAGACACATCGATTTTGATATGGTCGGCTTTGGGACGCCCTTCGTTGAAATGGCTGCCCGTCCAGAACGGATAGGCTTCATGGGTGACAGATGAGGGCGTAGAGAAATAGGTTTCTCGCCACTGCTTCTGCATCGCCATCCCTGACGTCACCTGCTGGAACTGTTCAAAGCCGTGAATCCAGAAATATTCATCTAGATAGGTATCGCCGTGGTAACCCTGCGCCGTTTTGGCGTTGGTTCCCAAAAAGTGCAGCTCGGCGCCGTTAGCGAGAATAATCGGGTCGCCCTTCAGCTCCACGCCGGTCGTCTCGAACACGAAGCGCACGATGTAATTTCTGAAGATATGCGCCTGGGCTTTACTCGCCGACATGAATATCTTGTTGCGCCCAGTCTCCAGGGCATCAGCGATCGCTTCCCGAGCGAAGTACCAGGTCGCCCCGATCTGACGACTCTTGAGAATGTTGCGGATCGCTTCTGTTTCTTTCGCCCGGTACCAATCACGTTGATAGTCGAGCAGCGAGGCCTCGAACGCCTCGACAATCTGAATGACACCTTCGTCACCCACGCTGTTGCGTGCTGGCTTCTTCTTCGGCCCCGAGTTACGGCGCTCAATGTTGGGGTTAAGGTCGGCTTCCTTCCCGCTGTCCTGGTACTTATGCACCCGCGCTAACCGCTCGATCTGGCGGCCCAGCAGGTCGATCTCCTTGAAGTCTTTCCCTTCCTTTTGCTCCTTCCAAATCAACTGCACCAGGCGCGCTTCCAGCGCGCCCTCTACCCGCTGGGTCGGCGTGGCGTCGTCCCATGAGTCGCGCTTTTTCCACGAATCAATGGTCGCCCTGGGTATCTCCAGGAACTCGGCAATGCGCGCAATCCGCCACCCCATCCAAAAAAGATGGCGGGCAGAAAGGCGGTAGTGATCGTCGTCGATGTGCGCTTGGGGAGTCATGCCGCCAGCGTACCCGTGCAGGTATCACAACGATTGCCCCACCCGGTGTAAGTAACGCCACTTACACCCAGCCCTCATTGAGCCAAGCCGCGTGTGCGGGGAACCTGACCGCAGCCAAACGCCCAACCCACATACCGAGGCCCGACCATGCCCTGGCACCGCATTGCAAAAGAAGGCGCAACCACCGATGGCCGCACCATCAGCGCCGAATGGCTCACTCAAATGGCCGCCAACTTCGACCCCGACAACTACGGCTGCCGGGTCAATATGGAACACATCAAAGGTCTGCTGCCGGAAGGCCCCTTCAAAGCCTACGGCGATGTCACCGCGCTCAAAACCGAAGAGGGCGACGACGGCAAGCTCGGCCTATACGCCGAGATCGACCCGACCGATGAGCTCAAAGCCATGGTCGAAAAACGCCAGAAGATCTACACCTCCATGGAGATCGATCTCGACTTTGCCGATTCCGGCGAAGCGTACCTGGTTGGCCTAGCCGTCACCGACTCCCCCGCTTCTCTCGGCACGTCCATGCTCAAGTTCAGCGCGTCGGAAGGTAAGAACTCCCCGCTGGCTGCCCGCAAGCAACGCCCGGAAAACCTCTTCTCTGAAGCCATTGAAACCGAGCTCTCATTCAGCACAGAACCGGAAGACAAAGGCCCCTCTCTTGCCGATCGCGTCAAAGCACTCTTCAAAAAGCAGGACGCCAAAACAGAAGCAGGCTTCGCTGCCTTCCGCGCCGACCTGGAAGAGACCCTCGGCCTGTTCGTGGAAAAACACCAGGCACTTAGCGAAGCGCTTAAGAAGCGCCCCACCCAGGCCGCTTTCAATGAGCTCAAAAGCGCCCACGACACGCTGAAAGAAGAGTTCGACGCGCTTTATTCCAAGCTCGACAACACCCCCAGCCGCCCGTCGCGCAAACCTGCCACCGGCAACGACGGCACCATCGAAACCGACTGCTAAGAGACGCCCACGCCCATGCGCAACGAAACCCGCTCGCACTTCAACAACTTCGCCACCAAGGTGGCGAAGCTCAACGGCGTCCCGGACGCCACCCAGAAATTTGCCGTCGACCCCACCATCCAGCAGCGTCTGGAGAAGCGCATTCAGGAATCCAGCGACTTCCTCTCGCGCATCAACATGGTCGGCGTCGATGAACTGAAAGGCGAAAAGCTCGCTCTGGGTGTTACCGGCCCCATCGCCGCCCGAACCAACGTCAACAATCAGGATCGCAAAACCCGCGACCTCACCACGCTGGACGCCCAAGGCTATGAGTGCCGAATGACCGAATTCGACACCCACCTGGGCTACGCCAAGCTGGATGCCTGGGCCAAGTTCCCCAACTTCCAGGCCATGGTGCGCGATGTCATCGTTCGTCAGCAGGCGCTGGACCGCATGATGATCGGTTTTAACGGCATCACCGCCTCTGCGCAAACCGACCCGGTGGCCAACCCGTACCTGGAAGACGTCAACATCGGCTGGCTGCAGCACTACCGCACCCAGGCTCCTCAGCGAGTGATGAAAAACGGTAAAACCAACGGCAAGATCCTCATTGACCACACAAAGATAAAAGACGATACGAACAAAGTAACCGGCATCGTAGGTGACTACGCCACGCTAGACGCGCTTGTCCAAGACGCAGTCAGTAGCCTGCTGGACCCATGGTTCCGCCGTTTGCCAAGTCTAGTGGTCATCCTCGGCCGCAATCTCATGGCTGATAAGTATTTCCCACTGCTCAACCAGCTACCGCCTAGCGAGCAGTTGGCCGCCGACCTGGTCATCAGTCAGAAGCGCATCGGTGGGCTGCAAGGCATGGATGTGCCTTTCTTCCCTGATAACGCGCTGATGGTCACCACCCTCGATAACCTCTCGGTCTACTGGCAGAACGGCGCCCGCCGCCGCTATGTCACCGAGAACCCCCGTCGCAACCGCGTGGAAAACTTCGAATCCTCTAACGACGCCTACGTGGTAGAGGACTTCGGTGCGGGCTGCTTGGTAGAAAACATCGAGCTGTCTGAAGCTGCTCGCAACGGGATAACGGAGTAACAATGACCAGCCCAGCCCGCCGCCACTTTGAACGCGTCAGCGCCGCCCTCGCGGCCGCTGATGCCGGTGAAGCACCCATGCAAGGCGAAGCCTTTGAGCTCATGCAAGCCGCGCTGTTTGAAGACTACCGCTTGCTCAAATCCACCCAATCAATGGAGCGCAAGGCCGAGATCAAGCGCGAGATCCTGCCCAAGTACGCCGAATACATCACCGGCGTTTTGGAAGCCGGGCAAGGCGCTCAGGACGACGTACTGATGCGCGTCATGCTCTGGCGAATCGATGCCGGTGACCTTGCCGGAGCCATTGCGATCGCCAAGTACGCCATCAAGCACGGTCTCACCCCGCCGGATCAATTCGAGCGTGGCACAGCCGCCATCATCGCCGAAGAGGTCGCCGACCAGGCGTTAAAGCAGTTGGATGAAGAGGGAGCCGATACCACCGCCCTACTGGTTCACCTGATCGATGTAGAGCAGCTCACCAGCGACGCTGACATGCACGATCAGATCCGCGCCAAGTTGCATAAGGCGCTGGGCTACGCCTGTCGGGCTACCGGCCAATTGGAAGATGCCCAGGTCAATCTGGAGCGCGCCCTAACACTCAACGACCGCATAGGCGTGAAGAAAGACCTCGAACGCCTGGAACGCGAGCTGAAGCAAAACGCTGCACAGCCAAAGGCTGACAGCTAACAGAGTCGACCGCCGACGTCAGGGGGCGCGACGTAAGAGCCAGGCACTAACACCTAAGCCCATGCCCATGCTCGAACGCCGCCCACCCCCTTTTATTCAATTGAGGTAACCCGATGAGCAGCTTTATCTCGGCAGGCACCAACAGCGGCAAAACCGAAGCCACCGCCATCGAGAACCGTCTCGAAAATAATGGCTTCTGGCCGGCGATCCAGCCCAGCGACTTCCGGGAGACTCACCGGCTGGATACCACTATTACCAACGCCCGCATCGAATCCGCACTAAAAGCCGCCATGGCCACGGTGAACCGTGTGCTGCGTCACTGGCAGCAGACCAAGGTCGAGGCGGGCTACCCCACCATGGAAGCGCTGCCCATTCCGGTTTGGCAAACGCCGGAAGTCTTCAACGTGCTCTATTTGCGCGCTGTTTACTCCACTGCCCACGCCAGTCTCTTAGAACGCTACGCGAATTATGATGCCACCAACAGCGGCCGCGAACGTGGCGAACGCCTGCAAGATCCCGCCGACGGTTACCGCCGCGATGCCGCCTGGGCAATAAGCGAGATCGAAGGTCGGCCTCACAGCACGGTCGAGCTGATATGACCCCCGCTAACTTAACCAAAGTCCGCGCCGAACAGCACGACACCCTGGATGCCATCTGCTACCGCTTTTACGGCACCACGCGAGGCGTCACCGAGCAGGTGCTAGCCGCCAACCCAGGGCTGGCCGAACTAGGGCCGCTATTGCCCCATGGCACGCCGGTGGCACTGCCCGCTATTCCCCAAGCCACCCAGCGCGCCCCCACGGTGAACCTATGGGATTAACTTTTTACTGCGCCCGCTGCCGCGCATGGTCACAACACCGAGGCCCGAATGAGCCACCACTTTGAAATCACCACCGAAAGCGCCAAGGCCGCGCCCCCGGCCATCGTCTCGCTGCTGCATGTCGGCGGCATGACGCCCGCCGACTGGGTCACGGTGCTAACGCTGCTCTACCTCGCGCTGCAGATCGGGCTGCTGGTTCCCCGCTACCTCACCCGCCTGCGCCACTACTGGGAGAAACGCCGTGGGTCTTAAAACCAAACTCGGCATCAGTCTGGCCGCCGGTGCCATCAGTATCGCCACCGCCGTGGTCTCGTTTTATGAAGGGTACGAGCCTACCGCCTACCGCGACCCTGTGGGCATACCCACCATCTGCTACGGCCATACCGCCACGGTGCGCATGGGGCAAACCCTCAGCCAAGCCGAATGCACCGCCCTGCTGCAGCAGGATCTGGGCGATGCTTTCGCAGTGGTAGATCGCCGCGCCCAGGTCGAACTGCCAGCACCCACCCGCGCCGCGCTCGCCTCGTTTGTTTACAACGTCGGGGCAGGCAACTTCGCCCGATCCACTTTGCTGCGCAAGCTCAATACTGGCGATCTACGCGGTGCCTGCCACGAGCTCTCCCGCTGGGTCTATGCCGGGGGGCGCAAACTCAACGGCCTAGTCAAACGCCGCGCTACGGAGCGCGAATTGTGTTTGGAGGGGTTAGCACCATGAACCGCCTACTCGCCGCCCTCGCCATCCTTGCACTGGTGCTACTGGTCACCTGGGCGCTCTGGCAGCGCACCAACGCCGCCGAGGCCCGCGCCGACCTTGCCGAACGGCAACTGGCCGAATCCCTGCAGCGCGAAGCGCAAAACGAGGTGGTCATCAATGCCCTATGGGACAACACCCGCCGCCAAGCCAATCAGCGCCGCGCCCTGGCCCAGCAGCAAGCTTCATTGGCCCGCACTGCTTCCAACCGTCTCACCACCATCGAGGAGCTACATCGTGAAAATGAAACGCTTCGCGCTTGGGCTACCGCTCGCCTGCCTGATGCTGTTAGCCGGATGCGCCGCCGTCCCGCGGTCACCGGCGCCGATGCTTATCACCAATCAGTGCGCGACGCCGAGCCCCTGCACCCTCCCCGCCAGTAACCCGCTCACCAATGGCGAGCTAGACCTGCAGTTGGAACGCACCGAAGCCGCCTGGGCACAGTGCGCCGCCGAGGTCGATGCCGTTATTGCCTGCCACGAGAACGCCGATGAAAAAACTCCACCTACTACGCGCCCACCTGATTAAAGCAGTACCGGCACTAGCCAACGACCCCGATCGGCTGCTCACCTTCGTGGAAGAAGGCAGCATCGAATTTCATCGGGGCCCCAACCTCACACACGAATACCAGTTCACCGCCCAACTGGTACTCACCGACTTCAGCGCGGATCTCGACACCATCATCGTACCGCTGCTGAAATGGTTGGCCGAATACCAGCCGGATGCCGACCCAACGGAAGCCATCAGCTTCGAAGCCGAGATCCTCAGCCACCAATCCGTGGATGTCGCCCTGCGGGTGAAGCTGACCGAGCGAGTGCTGGCCAAGGTGGATTGCGACAATGGTGAGATCAAGGTCGATCACGCCCTGCCCCGCTTCGAGGCCACCGGCTGCCCAGCCGCCCGCTGGCAACTGTTGATTCGTGATAGCGAGGCAGACGACGACTACACCCTGGTCGCCGAGTGGGAAAGCACGCATGGCAGATAATATGGAAGCGTTAGAGGAGTGGGTCGGGCCACTGCTGGCCAAGCTGAACGAAAAACAGCGCCGGACATTGGCCCGCAACGTAGCGCGAGATCTTCGCCGCCGTCAGCGGGAGCGAATCCGCGCCCAAACCAACCCGGATGGCACACCCTTCGCCCCGCGTAAGGAACAACGCTTGCGCGCCCAGCAGGGCAGCATCAAACGCCGTGCCATGTTCAGCAAACTCTCCAGCACCAAGTGGCTCAAGGCCACCACCCAAGGCGACACCGCCGTGGTGGGCTTCTTCGGCAACGTCGCCCGCATCGCCACCACTCACCAACGCGGCCTGAAAGATCGCGTCAGCCGCGACGGCCCCCGCGTCGAGTACGCCCAGCGGGAACTGCTCGGCTTCACCGCGCTGGATCAAGAGCACATCATGGATTCGGTATTGAACCATTTGAGTTCGGTATAAGCGTCTCGGTGTAAATAGCTCTACTCACACCCGCCGCCGCTTCGCCTTCGCCAAACGCCGCCGCAGGATAGCGGCTATGAATATTCCCGAACTTCTCCGCCTGCTGCACAACCTGATCCGCCTCGGCACTATCGCCGAGGTGGATCACGCCGCTGCCCGCGTGCGCGTCAAAACCGGCGAGCTGCTCACCGACTGGCTGCCGTGGATCGAAGGCCGCGCAGGCACCACACGGGACTGGAATCCGCCCACCCAAGGCGAGCAGGTGATCCTCTTTTCACCCGGTGGAGACCCTGCCGCTGGCGTGGTGCTGACCGGGCTTTTCTCCGATGCATACCCCGCACCGGCAGAGACCGCCGCATTGTGGCGCAGGCTGTTTCCGGATCAAGGGCTATTCGAGTACGACCACGCCAACAGTGTGCTGCGCATCCGCCTGCCCGGTGCTATCGAGATCACCGCCCCCGGTGGCACCACTTGGCAGGGCAACATTGCTCATAAAGGCGAACTCAACCGGGAAGGCAAATACACCCAGCAAGGCGGCGAGCTAAGCCACAACGGTAAAAACATCGGCCACGACCATGCCCATGGCGGCATTCAGCCCGGCTCGGCCAATACTCAGGGGCCGGTCTAATGGCAGGCATGAACGCACACACCGGCCGACGGCTAGATTCACTGACTCATATCCAGCAATCGGTAATCGACATTCTCACCACGCCGATTGGCTCTCGTATCATGCGGCGGGACTACGGCTCGCTGCTGCCGGAACTGATCGACCAGCCCCTCAATGGGCCCACGGCGCTGCGCGCCTACTCCGCCACGGTGGTCGCGCTAATGAAGTGGGAGCCACGCATTCGCGTGCAGCAAATCACCCGCCAAGTCTCTACACAGCGCCCCGGCCGCTTTGATCTGATCATCTCCGCCCAGCGGGTGGATAGCGGGGAACGTATCGCGCTGGAGGTACCCGCACCATGAGTATCGCCATCGATCTCTCCCAACTGCCGGTGCCCAACGTAGTCGACGCCATCGACTACGAGGCCATTCTTGCCGAGCTGCTGGCCGACCTACAGGAACGCTACCCGGCGTTTGACGTACCGGCCGAATCCGACCCCATCTACAAGGTGCTGGAAGTAGCGGCATATCGGGAGATGCTGGTTCGTCAGCGGGTCAATGAAGCGGCCCGTGCGGTGATGCTGGCGTATGCCGCCAAGGAAGATCTCGACAACCTGGGTGCCCTGTTCAATGTTCAGCGCCTGCAAATCTCACCCGGCGACCCTGCGGCCATACCGCTGATCCCGCCAGTGTATGAAACGGATGCCGACTTTCGCCGGCGTATCCTGCTCTCGCTACAGGGGCTTTCCACCGCAGGGCCAGAAGGCGCCTATATCTACCACGCTCTTTCCGCCACCGGCGAGGTACTGGATGCCAGTGCCACCAGCCCGAGCCCTGGTGAAGTCGTGGTTACGGTACTGGCCAGGGAAGGCGATGGCACCGCTAGCAACGAACTGCTCACCACCGTTGATAACGCCGTCAGCGCGGAAGATGTGCGGCCGCTGACCGACTTCGTCACCGTACAGAGCGCCAAGATCCTGACCTACGCCATCGCCGCCACGCTCTACTTCTACCCCGGCCCCGATAGCCAGGTCGTGCTGGCCGAAGCGCAGGAAATGGCCCAGCGCTACGCCAACGAACAGCACCGCTTGGGGAAAGACATCACCCTTTCAGGCCTGTATGCCGCCCTGCACCGACCCGGCGTTCAGCGCGTAGAAATGACCAGCCCGGTGGCCACCATCACGGTCAATCGTCAGCAAGCGGCCTACTGCACCAACATTAATCTGACCGATGGGGGCATCGATGAGTAATAGCCTGCTGCCCCCCAATGCCACCCCACTGGAACGCAGCACCGCCGAAACCACCGCTCGTGTCTCAAACGTCCCCACGCCGCTGCGCGACCTCTGGAACCCAGACACCTGCCCCACAGAGTTGCTGCCCTGGCTGGCTTGGTCGCTAGGTGTGGCGGCATGGAAGCCCTACTGGTCCGAGCAGATCAAACGCCAGCGCATTCGCCAGGCCGTCGAGATCCACCGCCGCCGGGGCACGGTGCAATCCGTCCGCCGTGTGGTCGAGTCGTTTGGCGCCGGGGTCGCCATCCGCGAGTGGTGGCAGACCCACCCCAGGGGCACGCCCCACACGTTTGAACTGGTGCTGACGGTGCGCGCCGACAATTACGCCGCCGAACTGCAGGAGGACATCGTGCAGGAAGTGATGCGCGTTAAGCCGGTGCGCAGCCACTTCAACCTGGTCGCAGGCATTGCGGCCGAAGGCGGCATCGGCACCTATGCCGCCGCCCGCCCAACGATCTACCGACGCATTCAAACCGAGGAGTAGCATGGCGCTCAAAATCACCATTACCGACGCTGGGCGTGCAGAACTGATCAACGCCGATAACACCGGCACCGGCCCCGTCGAGATCACCCATATCGCGTTTACCGAGACCGCGTTCACCCCCAGCAAAACACAGACCGCGCTGCCGGATGAGATCAAACGGGTAAGTAGTATCGCCGGGGAAGTGGTAGCAGACGATACGATCAGTGTGACCGCCAAAGACGAAGGCACCGACGCCTACACAGTGCACGGTTTTGGACTGATCAGTGAGTACGGCACCCTGTTCGCGGTCTACAGCCAGGAGGCGCCGATCATCGAGAAGTCGGGGCCCACCACGCTGCTACTCACCGTCGATATCATTCTGGCCGACCTGCCAGCGGCATCGCTGACATTTGGCGATATCAGCTTCAGCAACCCGCCTGCCAGCCTCACGACGCCAGGTGTAACACGCCTGAGTAACGCCACCGACAGCACCGCCCAAAACCTGGCCGCCACACCCCACGCCGTGAAATTGGCCAACGACAACGCCAATACCCGACTAGGTAAAGCCGCCAACCTGGCGGATCTCACCAACCCGGCAACGGCGCGGGTCAATCTTGGCCTAGGGTCATCGGCAACGCTGGGCACCACCGCCCTGCGCACCTCCAGCAGCACCACTTTACTGCTGCAGGCGGCCGCCATGAATGACCACCGCACAAGCGGCGATCACGACGCCCGTTACGTTAAGCGTAACGGTGACAGCATGAATGGCGATCTCACCATCAGCAAAAGCAACCCCTGGCTCACGCTGAACAGCACCACCAGCGGCGGCACCGGCACCGATCAAGGCGCGGGAGTATCGATTGGGGAGTCAGGCTACAAAGGAGATGCGGCGCTGCACCTCACCTATACCGGAGATGGTAAAGGTCACATCGGCATGGGAACAGTCGACCCCGAAACCGGCATCCCTGAGTTCAGCGTTATGGAGCTGCACTACCGAGGCCGAGAAGTGTCGTTCAAGGGAGCGCTTCAACTGCCTGGAGCCACCACGCTGGAAGGGGGCACCAATGGCCTTAAAATCAGCAACGCAGGCAACGGATCGGTCGATATCGGCAACCGGAACACCGGCTATACCCACTATCAAAGCACAGCAGGAAAGCACTACTTTTACGGGGACGTGCACGCCCAAGGTAAGTTCGTCGGCGATGGTGCAGGTTTAACCGGCACCGCTTCACTGCGCGCTAGAGGCACCACAAAAGCGGACGTAGGATTAAGCAAAGTCCCCAACCTAGAGGGCACTGACCAAGATACTGGCAACACTTTAATGACCCGTAACAGCTCCGGCGATACGTGGGCGCGGCTCTTCCGATCTTCCTACACCCCCAAAAATAGCAACGTACAGGTCATCTATACCTCTGCTAAAGACGACGGCACTGATTATATGCGGCCCTCAACGCCAGCTCAGGTTAGGGACGCCATGGGTGCCTTTCATACTGGCAACATCGATAGCGCGTTTCCCGGCGACATCGCCCCCACTGGTTGGACGCGACTACCCAATGGGCTAATCATGCAGTGGGGGTTTATCACCATTCCCGTGGGTGCGTCGTTCGCCAGTGCTGCGCTGCCCACCACTTTCCCTAATCGCGCCTTCCGGGGCGTGGCCACTCGCGTCTCGGCCGCCGTTTCCACAGCGGATACCTGCGGTATCGAGATTTCACAAACCGGCATCACCATCGCCGCCGCCGGTTCATCGGGCAACCGGACGTTCAACTACTGGGTATTTGGCAACTAAGGGAGAAAAAGAGCATGAGAACGTTCTACAGCGCAGCAACCAACAGCTTTTTCGATACCCGGCTCTTCGGCGAACCCACGCTCCTTATCATCGACCCCGAATTTGAATGGCCGATGATTGAGGTGCCCGACCCTAACCACCAGGGCGAAGGCAACGCGCCGTTGATCCAGGTACGCGACGACACCATCGAACCGCCAATGATCGACATGCCCAACTCCGATTGCCGCCTGCCTAAAGACGCCATCGAAATCAGCGCAGAGCAACACCAGGCATTGATCAACCACGACGGGACCCAGCAGCTCGCCGCGGATGAGCATGGCCGCCCGATTCTGGTAGATAAGCCGCCCATCCCACTAGAACAGTTGGCCGAACTCAAACGGAAAGAGCTAGACCGAGCGCGCGACGGGGCCTTCGCAGCGGGATTGGAGTACAACTTCGATGGACAAGTCGACGTGGTGCAAACCCGCCCGCAAGACCAAATCAATCTGCTCGGCCTGTCAGCAAAAGCCCAGCGCTTAATCGCGGCAGGACAACCTGATGCAACGATGACGTTCCGAGGCGGCGACAACGTCAACCGCGAGCTGACCGCCACTGAGATCAATGCTCTGACGCTAGCGGCATTGGGGCATATTGAGGAAATCTATCAGCACAGCTGGGTATTGAAAGATCGGCTAGAAGAGGCTCTGGTCGATGAGGATAGAGAGTCGATTGAAGAATTATTTTGGTGAATGTCGGGAAAAGCACCCTTAAGGGCGTTCTAGACGCCCCCTCCTACTCATGAACGCGTGCAAAAATGTCAGCTCATTTCATAAAGGAGGGGAATTCAATGTCACCAAAATCAAGCTTGCAACTGATGTTAGTAGTGGTAATTGTAGTAGGGTGTTGGGTATTTCAAAACGGCTTTCTGTAATCCTTCTTATGCCCGCCAACCGGCGGGCTTTTCATGAAGTCAGGCGGCGAGCATAGTCAACATAATGAAACAGTTCGCGAGCCAAGTGTGTAAGCCTGTTCCCATGCACAGTAACCGTAGTGCCAAAACCACTAGCCGGCGGCGTCACCAAGCCAGTTCGTGTAAGGCCGTTCAAAAGGGCGCTCACCTCAAGCGGCTTTAACCCCAACTCGCTATCCAGTGCAGCCTGAAACCCGTCAAAGCCCGACTCATCTAGCACTTCCTCATCAGAAGTACCCCACAGATTATGCTCACGCATTAGTAGGATGAGATTCAGCTCAGTGAGCGTGACCCCACTCAACGAACTGATGGCCATCTGTGCTAAGTCAGGCCGCTTATCGGCATCACCACACTGAATTCCACCAATCATGGCATCAGCAATGTAGTCGACCACTTCCCCTTCAGAACAAATCTCAAAGGCTCTACCCACCCGCATGAAAAGTGCGAATCGGTGATTACTGTTGCTCAGTTCTTCTTGAGTCATCCCATGGGCTTCTGCTTTCTGGAGTAGCCGTTCAAATTTCCACTCCATATAGCCGTGATACGCCACCCCAAAGCTTTTTAGCATCAAGCCTGTCTTATCCACCGTCACCCTCTTATTAATATTAAAACGCTAAATAAATTTTATTTTATTGAGACTAGAAACGCTATCATTCCTCATTTTTCTCTTTACACTTCAACGCTCTACCAATCAAATAGAAATTTCTTATTTTCTCATCTGGGTGTATCTCATAGCTTGTTTTTTCTCCAGTCAGTATGCGGGCATCTTCATAAAACACACTCTTACCATAACCGAACCGATAGGCTAATAAACATTGAATGTAAAACCAGTAAGTACGATGAGAAGCATTTATCACTTCTGACATTTGCACATCCACAAAGGTGAATAAATCACTTTCAATTCTTAACTGATTTACCAAGAAGATACACAATTGGTTTGAATGTCCTAGGGTCATCTCAAAATAATTTGATACATCATTAGCAACAAAATCGAAGTGGTCGACATAATGCAAAATCCTACCAGAACTCTCATAAAACTCATTCACGGTAAATACTCTTTCACCAGCATAGAAAGCCAATAAAAATTCCTCTAAATCAGAGCCATCTTCAGGAGCAAAATGAATATCTAAGTGTTTTGAGAAAGCATTTAAGAGTTTCGGCAATACATCTTTTACGTTCAGATACGCCCGCTCAACAGAACTCCTTCTTTCTGTTGCAGCCAACTGATCTCTAGCAATTTCTAACTGTACTTTTTGCTCTTCAAGCATTTTCTCCTGGCTGTCAATCAACAGCTTCTGTTGCCTCAACGTAACCACAAAAGCAAACAGTGTGCCTACAACAGCCGTAACCCCAATCGTTCCCGACAGATAAGTTGCAAAATCAGCCCAATCGGAAGGATCATCAGACGTAGGCCAACTGCCAAATTTAAGAAAAAAAGCTCCTAAAAAAACGCTGGCAATTACTACTGCCCAAACAACGATCAAACCGTACTGTGAACGCACGCTTGCTTCTCCTTTAGGTTTCCTTAGGCCAACAGTATCAGAAGAGACTGAAACAATCTGCACGGTGTAAACCGCCCCACTCACACCCAGCACCGCTACCACCCTCCCCCAAGCCCCCGCACGATACCTGCATGAATTCACCCTTTTCGTTACTCGAACAGTGAACCTGCGCAGGAGCCACCATGGCACTCGATCAATACCACCACGGCGTGCGCGTTGCGGAAGTCAACGACGGCACGCGCACTATCCGCACCGTCTCCACGGCGGTGATTGGCGTGGTCTGCTCCGCATCCGATGCGGATGCCACCACCTTCCCCCTTAACCAGCCCGCCTTGGTCACCAATGTGGATACCGCCATTGGCAAGGCGGGCACTCAAGGCACGCTGAAAGACACCCTCACCGCCATCAGCCAGCAGGCCAAGCCGATCATCGTCGTGGTGCGGGTGGCCGAAGGCGAAACCGAGGAAGAAACCACCGCCAATGTAATCGGCACCACCACCGAGCTAGGCGAGCGCACCGGGCTGCAGGCGCTGCTCACCGCCAAACAGAAGCTGGGCGTCACACCGCGCATTATTGGTGTGCCTTACCTGGATACCCAGCCGGTGGCCAACGCCATGGTCTCGGTGCTTCAGCAGCTACGCGCCTTTGGCTACGTGTACGCCCACGACTGCGAGACCATTACCGAGGTCACCGCCTACCGCGACCAGTTTGGCGCCCGAGAGCTCATGGTCATCTGGCCCCAGTGGCAGGCGTTCGATACCGACGAAGCCGATACAGTCGATATCAGCCCCGTGGCCATCGCCCTGGGCCTGCGCGCCAAGCTGGATCAAACCGTGGGTTGGCACAAAACCATCAGTAACGTGGTGGTCAACGGCGTCACCGGCATCAATAAAGACGTGTTCTGGGATCTGCAAAGCCCCGCCACCGATGCGGGCCTGCTCAACGCCGCCGATGTCACCACCCTGGTCAACCAGAGCGGTTACCGCTTCTGGGGCTCGCGCACCTGCGCCGGGCCGCAAAGCCTCTTCCCGTTCGAGAACTACACGCGCACCGCGCAGATCATCGCCGACACCGTGGCCGAAGCCCACCTATGGGCGGTGGATCTTCCCCTGCACGCCTCACTGGCCCGAGACATTATCGAAGGCCTGAACGCCAAGTTCCGCGAGCTGAAAACCCTGGGGTTGATTGTCGATGGTAGCGCCTGGCTGAACGAAGAGCTCAACACCCA
Organism: Vreelandella sp. ssv; assembly: GCF_059448525.1. Lineage (NCBI taxonomy): Bacteria > Pseudomonadati > Pseudomonadota > Gammaproteobacteria > Oceanospirillales > Halomonadaceae > Vreelandella > Vreelandella sp. ssv. Next base: position 3,431,206 of record NZ_CM182545.1, read on the forward strand.
GACCTCCCTCAAGGCTGGCAAGCTGCGCATCGACTACGACTACACGCCGGTACCGCCGCTGGAAGATCTCGGCTTCCAGCAGCGCATCACCGACACCTACCTGGCCGACTTCGCCGAGCGCGTCGCGGCCACCGCCTGAACTGACTAGCGAGAGACTCCATGGCACTCCCCAAAAAGCTCAAAGACCTCAACCTGTTCAGCAATGGCGAGAGCTGGCAGGGCATCGTCCAGTCGATCACCTTGCCCACTCTCACCCGCAAGATCGAAGAGTGGCGCGGCAGCGGCATGGACGGTGCCGTGGGTATTGATATGGGCCAGGACGGCCTGCTCACCGTTCAATGGACGGTGGGCGGGCTGGTCGAAAGCCTGTTCGACAACTTCGGCACCGCCCGCATCGATGCCGACATGCTGCGCATGACCGGCAGCTACGAACGCGACGATATCGAAGACGCCTCCGCCGTCGAAGTCGTCATGCGTGGCCGCCACACCGAGATCGATATGGGCGACGCCCAATCCGGCGAGAACACCGAACACCAGGTCACCAGCACGCTCAGCTACTACAAGCTCACCATCGACGGCTCCACCAAGATCGAGATCGACTTGGTCAACGGTGTGTTCAAGGTCAACGGTGAAGACCGCCTCGCTGGCCGCCGCCAACGTCTGGGTATTTAACCGCCCCTTTTCTTTTAGCCCCACACATTCAACAGGTACACCACCATGACCAAAGCAGCCGTTACCCAAGCCATCGCTGTCACCATCACGCTGGATACCCCGCTTACCCGGGGCGAAACCGAGATCACCGAACTGCGCCTGCGCAAACCCACCTCTGGCGAGCTGCGCGGCATCTCACTGGCCGATGTGCTGCAGATGCAGACCGACGCGCTGATCACCCTGATCCCGCGCCTCTCCACACCATCGCTCACCGCGACCGAAGTACGCCAGATGGACCCGGCCGACCTGGTCCAGTGCGGTGGCGAGATCGCCGGTTTTTTGCTCACGAAGCGGGCCAAGGGCGAGAGCGAATAAACCTACCTGGCTGTGTGGAAGACGCGATGGCGGATCTCGCCATCGTCTTCCACTGGAGCCCGGAAGACTGCGCCGACTTCAGCCTGCGGGAGCTAATGGAGTGGCGGGAACGGGCGCGAAAGCGCAGCACACCCACGGAAAGCAGGAGCCAGCGTGGCGCGTGATCTAAAGCTGCAGGTAATACTCAACGCCGTCGACCGGGCTACCCGCCCGCTCCGGGCGATTGATCGCGCCTCCCAGGGCGCGTCCCAGGCCATGCGCGAAAACCGCGATCGCTTAAAGCAGCTTCAGGCCACCCAGAAAGACGTTAGCTCCTTTCGCACCCTGACCCGGCAATCCACCAGCACCACCACCGCCCTGCGCGAACAACAGGAACGCATCCGCCGCCTCTCCCAGCAGATGCAATCGAACCAGGGCGATACCGCTGCCCTGGCCGCCGAGCGCCAAAAGGCCATTACCCAAGCCCGCCGACTGACCCAACGCTACGATGAAGAACGCCAGCAGTTGCAGCGGCTGCGTACCTCGCTGAAAAATAACGGCGTCAGCACCGAACACCTCTCCCGCGATCAACGGCGGCTGACCAGTGAGATACAGCAGGCCAACACCGCCGTGGATGAGCAGCGGCAACGGTTAAAGCGGCTAGCTGAACAGCAGCGCAACGCTGCCCAAGCCCGTGGCCGATACGACCGCGCCATGAGCATGCGCAACAACATGGCGGGTACCGGTGCAGGCATGGCGGCCAGTGGTGGTGCTGCGCTATACGCCGGGGCGCGTTTGCTGGCCCCAGGCGTAGAGTTTGGTGAGTCGATGTCTCGGGTGCAGGCGCTCACCCGCATGGAGGCCGACGACGAACGCTTCCAGGCCCTTCGCCGACAGGCGCGAGAACTGGGGGCCACCACCGCCTTTAGCGCCGGGCAATCCGCTGATGCGCAAGGCTACCTCGCCATGGCAGGCTTCGACCCGAACGCCATTCAGGCCGCCATGCCGGATATGCTCGACCTGGCACTGGCCAACCGCACCGACCTCGGCCGCACGGCGGATATCTCCTCGAATATCCTATCGGGCTTCGGACTAGACCCCGCCGAAATGAGCCGCGTGGGCGATGTGCTGACCGCCACCACCACCCGGGCCAACGTGGACCTGGAGATGCTCGGCGAGTCGATGAAGTACGTCGCGCCCCAGGCCCGGGCCATGAATATGTCACTGGAACAGTCCGCCGCCATGGCCGGGCTGCTTGGCAACGTGGGTATCCAAGGCAGCCAGGCGGGCACCACGCTGCGCGCCATGGTCACCCGCCTGGCCGCACCTACGGGTGCCGCCGCCAGCGCGCTGGCAGATCTAGGCGTCAACGCCAAGGACGCCCAAGGCAACCTGCGCGACATCCCCCGCATTCTCACCGATGTGGCCCGTGCCACAGAGGCAATGGGCAACGCCGACCGTGCCGCCTACCTGAAGGATATCTTCGGTGAAGAGCCCGGCGCAGGCATGGCCGAACTGATCGCCCAGCAGGGAAGCGAGGGTATCGAGCAGTTTGTGGAGATCCTCACCAACGCCGCCGGTGAAAACGCCCGTGTGGCCAAAACCATGGCCGACAACATCGGCGGCGATCTCAAATCGCTCAAATCGGCCTGGGAAGAGGTGGGGATCTCCATCACCGACACCAACAACGGCCCGCTGCGTCAGCTGATTCAAAACGTCACCAGCATTACCCGTGGTGTGGGCAGTTGGATCAACGAAAACCCACGGTTGGCCGGCACCATCGCCAAAGTGGCTGCCATCCTGGCGGTACTGGTCACGGCGGGCGGCATGCTCACGCTGATGCTCGCCTCCATCCTCGGCCCCATCGCCATGGTGCGCTATGGCATGACGTTGGTCGGCCCGCAGATCCTAATGGCGGGCAAAGCCTTCCTGTGGCTGGGCGGCGTGTTCCGCACGGTGTCGATGTTCCTGCTCGCTAACCCGATTGGCGTGGCCATCGCAGCAATCGCCGCCGCGGCTTACGTGATCTACCGCCATTGGGAACCGATCAAAGCATTTTTCCAAGGGCTGTGGCAGCAGGTAAAAGACGCGTTCAATAACGGCATAAGCGGCGTGGCGCAGCTGCTAATGAACTGGTCGCCGCTCGGCCTAATTTACCGGGGCATAACCTCCGGCCTTTCTGCGCTGGGTGTCGAGATCCCCGAGCAGTTCAGCTCGCTGGGCAGCTCCATTGTGGAAGGCATCATTGGCGGGCTAACCGGCAAGCTAGGCGAGCTACGTAGCCGAGTGACCGATATGGCCGGTAGCGTAAAAAGCTGGTTCGCCGACGTGCTGGATATCAACAGTCCTTCCCGAGTGTTTACCCAGTTAGGCGGCTACACGGTGGACGGCCTGAATCAAGGGCTTGCTGCCCAACAGGATGAACCTGCCAAGCGTGTTCGCGAGATCGCCCGCCGAGTGACCCGCGCAGGGGCTGGGCTGGCACTGGGCGCCGCTACCCTACCTGCAGCAGCGATGCCCAGCATCGAGCAGCAAGCGCCTATTCAGTTTGATAACCGCCCGCCGCTGACTGCTTCCAGCGCTCAAGCAGGCGGCTTCAGCATGGGCGATATCAATATCAACGTCACCCCTGCCCCCGGCATGAACGAACAGCAGCTCGCCCAGTACGTGGCGCAGGAAGTGCAGCGCGCCCTGGCCAACGCCCAACGCGATGCCCAGGCACGGCAGCGTTCGTCACTGCGCGACCTCGATTAACCGGAGTACTCATCATGTTAATGGCGTTAGGCATGTTCGTGTTTGAAACCCGCACCGTGCCCTACCAAGAACTCAAACGCATTTCAGAGTGGCGCCACCCCAGCCAATCCCGCGTGGGTGAACGCCCCGCCTATCAATTTGTTGGGCCAGGGGCTGACACCATCACGCTCAGCGGTACCCTGCTACCCACCTTCACCGGCGGCCGCTTTAGCCTGGATGAGATCCGCGAGATGGCCGACCAGGGCAACGCCTGGCCGCTGGTGGAAGGTACCGGCCGCCAGTACGGCTTATGGGTGGTCACCCGCGTGGAAGAAACCAGCACGCATTTTTTCCGTGACGGTGCCGCTGAAAAAATCGAGTTCAACCTCACGCTCGAGCACGTGGATGACGAACGCACCGACCTGATCGGTCGGCTGGCACTGCCCGCCGTGGCGCGCCTGGCTGGGGGCTACGTATGAACGCTTACCCAAAGCCCAGTTACCGCATTACGCTGGATGGCACCGATATCACCCCGCGCATTAACGGCCGCCTGATCAGTTTGACCCTACGCGAGCAGCGCGGGCTGGAAGCCGACCAACTGGATATCACCCTGGCGGATCACGATGGCCAGCTCGCCATTCCCCCACGAGGCGCCGAGCTACAGGTGGCGTTTGGCTGGCAGGACGAAGGGCTGATCGACAAGGGCCGCTTTACGGTAGATGAAGTGCAGCACAGCGGCACGCCCGACCAGCTCACCATCCGCGCCCGCTCGGCGGATATGCGCGGCCAACTGCCCGGCAAGCGCACCCAGAGCTGGCATGATGTAACGCTGGGCGAGATCGTCACCACCATCGCCGGTCGCAACAGCATAGAGCCAGTGGTGGCCGCCGCCCTCAACGGCATCCGCATTGGCCACATCGACCAAACCGACGAATCAGATCTAAATTTTCTTACACGCTTGGGCGAACGCTACGATGCCATTGCCGCCATTAAAGCCGGGCGCCTGCTGTTCACCGTGGCAGGCGAAGGCCTCACCGCCAGCGGCCAAGCCATGCCCGCCATCACCCTCATCCGCCGCGACGGCGACCAACACCGCTACAGCGTGACCGATCGCGACGCCTACAGCGGCGTAAAAGCCTACTGGAATGACACAAGAGGCGCAGAGCGCAAAACCGTACTCGCAGGCAGCGGCGACAACGCCAAACAGCTACGCCCCACCTATGCCACGGAAGACGACGCCCTAGCCGCCGCCCGCGCCGAATGGCAACGCATCCAGCGCGGCCTGGCAGAGTTTGAGCTAACGCTGGCACTGGGGCGGGCGGATATTCTGCCGGAATCGCCGCTAACGCTTAGCGGGTACAAGCCGCAGATTGACGCCACCCCCTGGCTGGTGGCGGAAGTGACGCACTCGCTTAATGATGGAGGGTTTGGGACGCAGGTGAGATGTGAGATTAAAACCGCAGAACCAACCTCATTTTGATTGATAAGCTAAGAAATTCATCAGCCCTTTAGCTGATAGACATATTGATGGGGCATTTAACCCGCTAAGCCTACTTACCTTGTCTCATACTGGTCTCTAGGGAACCCATAAGTTTTAAAAAGAGGCTGGGGACGATGATAAACAATAAAAAAATGAGCCGAAGAGCCTTCGTGACCAGTGCAAGCCTGGGTGGCAGTGCACTTTTTTACTATCCTATCAACGTGTTGGGTCAGGAGAGAGGCGTTTATCTAGATATAGAGGCCTACGATACAATCAATGCGATTAAAGCTTCAGCGAAGCAAGAACTTGCTCTCCTATGCCTGAATCCTTCACCCGATGACCAAATCAGTGGCAGCAATGATGTTCTCAACAAGCTTCAGGATGAACTGGACAGTATCGCTCCTGCACTCGATGAGCTTGATGATATTGCAGGGGAGGAATGGACACGTACCAACTTGACCCCTGCTCCATTCAATGAGGATATTCCTCTACGTGATGTAAGCGAGATCAATTCATTTTTGTCTCAATCAACACGCCACCCCTGCAAGGAAGCAGTTCTCCGGATATTAGCCGATGTGTTCAATGTTGAAATGCGATATATCGATGATTTTGAGAGGTTTCTAGAGGAGCAAAATCAATCTATTTACGTCGACGGGATGGCTGAATCAATTGAACAAGAAGATAACAACAAGCTTAGAAACTATGTGGAGCTACTTATAAACGAATTATCTATTAGCGAGGCTATTAAACAGGGTATTGAGACGGCTCAGTCACCCATAGTACGCGCGTTAATAAGGTGGTTATTAAAGCGTTCTTTTCCATTTGTAGGGATGTGCTTGGCTATTATGGATGTCGTTATCAGTCTGATTCAGCAGCGCTATCACATTTTAGAGTGCGCTCATTCAGTCAGAAATTAAAAACCCCAGCCATCCATGGCCGGGGGCTCATCCCGTTGCCGCAATCTTCTGGCGAAACCCTAAGGTAACGCGTGCTACTTGGCGACTAGTCCACTATGTCAAATCTGCTTAGCCAATGATGTAAGCAATTAACCATATTTTTGTAAGAAATTTCTGACATCTCACCCAATTCGGCACCACCAACATTTATACCGAAATCATATTATCGTCATCCGGCGGCGGGTTGTTCCGCAAATGATCTTTCACTTCCAAGATAATTTGATTCATCGTTTCTGCGCGTGGTTTAAGTTTTTCTGCCCACGGCCTACCTGGATGCAATACATCCCATCTGGGACGTAAGCCCGCATGGCGTCCACTCCCTGGGTCATGGTTTCCAAAGCCATCTATTAAATTATTCCAAATAGGTGAGAACTTTGAGATCAGTAGGGATTCCCCTAACGGGATCCAGATATCATCTACTATTAAAAAACGACAAAAAAAATCTTCTATGCGAAGATTCTCTACATTCTCAAGGCTTTTTCGATGATCATTTAGCCTTTTAAACAGAGTCTCTGTAACTGCTGGTGATAACTTACCCTTCCTGGCCCCTGCTGGAACTGCTTTCCCAACGTAAATCGGCGCTGTATACGAGCCATTGGAGTTTCGCTTAGCTATTTCCTGATATGCCGGAAAATCACCTGAGTAATATATGGCATATACACCTGCTCCGTTGAATTTGGCTAGATCGGTCAAAGAATGAACCGGCTGACGGAGCATTGCCTGCCCAACACTCTCGCCCAGGTGTTGCTTATCAAGAGGATTGAAAGGGTAGATATTGTCGGTCATGCCATCTTCCTATTGTTTTGGCGTTTTAACTGGCGAAGTTGTGTTATCGCCAATTGCTCTGCCACGGAGCTGGCTACCATCCGACCCAAAGCTACGGGTACTGCATTACCTAATTGGCGCATAGTCTCACCCCATGCACCGTGAAACACATAACCATCGGGAAAGGTCTGCAATCTTGCAGATTCGCGCACTGTAAAGTAACGAACGCTGCCATCCTCATTGACCATCATATTTTCACCGCCAGGCACGCCATGAGCACCGGCCTTCAAGGTTTTTGATGGTAAATCTAAGGGGCTACCTGTATGGCCGGTATAGACTCGCGCGCCATCCTGGAAGAGGTGATTGCGAAACTTACTCGCACCTTTCGCGCGTGGATCCGGTACATCAATGAGTGCATCGCGAACAGTACGCCAAGGCTTTTCTATCCCTGGGAGTAATTCATTCGCTAATTTGCCCACACGTTTTTCAAGCCGCGAAGGAATAGCCGGTATTTTGTTCTGTGCAATATGGTGTCGACGCCAGTAGTCACCGGTTACCCACTGTGAATATAACAAAGCATCAAATGAGTGCGTCGCTCTAGGGAAAGACCACTCAGCACCAAGATCAGACCGGAAACCCACGATAAAAACACGTTCACGCTTTTGAGGAATACCATAATCAGCAGCGTTTACGAGTGTAGGCACCACGTTGTAAGTCAGACCGCTTATATGAAGAGCGCCAGAAGTTTTTTCTTCCTGCAGCCTTTTAAGATGTTCAGCCCAGGTCTCTCCATCTCGTCGAGCCACTTCCGGGAACTCAAGCTGCAGCAAGATGTACTGGTAATAATTAGCAAAACTGGACCGGGTCAACCCTTTCACGTTCTCAATGATGAAAGCTTTCGGCTTTAAACGTCGCACAACATCAACAGTGGCAGGAAACATGTCCCTATCATCGCCAAACGCTTTGTGCCTTCCACCCATCGAAAATGGCTGGCAAGGAGGGCCACCTGCTACTAGGTCTATATCTTCAGGAATACTTGCCCAATCGAACTCACGGACATCACCAGACCAAAGCGGCCATCCATTGACTAGTGGGTAACCATTTTTTTGATTTTCCCGAATCGTATCGCAGGCCCATCGATCCCATTCCACGACTGCCAACGACTCAAAGCCAGCAAGAGAGACCCCCATAGCTAGCCCCCCCGCACCTGCAAACATTTCAACTGACTTCAACATACTCAGACCCTGCTAAGCTATTAATAAATAATATTATTTAATTACAAAAACCACACACTCTTGGTGACAAAAACTTGGCAGCTATCCTAATACTGTCACAGTATTACAGCAGATTGGTAAACGTCTGCCGATATTTTCAAAGCTCGCAGACGATACCGAAACCCGCCTCTGGACACCAGCCAGCTTTTCGTTGATGGGCTTGCCTACACCGCCCAGCACCGCGCCTGCCTCACCACCACACCCTTAAACTGCTGTACGGTCACGAAGCAGCCCTGGCCACCGTTCGTTGGTAACAACCGGCAGCGGCTGCCCACACGGTGGGACTTAAACAACCGATACTCTCCTTCCACCTCTGCCACTACGAGATCGCCGTGGCCAAACGATCTGGCTTCATCCACCACCAGCACATCTCCCTCCATCCATGGCCCGCCTGGGCGTGCGTCTTCGCTTATTTCCACCAGAAAGCAGCTGGGTGGAAATTTTCGGCCATCCATCTCGGCTACTGCCGGGTGCTTCACGCCCACCACTGCTGGCCCCAAGTAATTTACTCGCATGCTATTGCCCTGTGCTTGCTCCCCATTAAGCGACGTACATTAGCGTTCGCCTGTCGCTTTCCCTGCTGCCAATACTGTATAAACAAACAGCATTTAACAAGGGTTATGGAGGCAACATGATTGGGCTGGTGGACTGCAACAACTTCTACGTCAGCTGTGAACGGGTGTTCAACCCCAAGCTGGAAGGCCGTCCGGTGGGCATTATGTCCAACAACGATGGCTGCATTATCGCCCGATCGGAAGAGCTGAAAGCGCTGGGTATCGAGATGGGCACCCCTGCCCATCAGGTGCGTCACCTGGTCGAACGTGGCGAGATCGTGTTGCACTCCTCCAACTATGAGCTGTACGGCGATATGTCCCACCGGGTGCAAGGCATCCTGGAGCAGGAAACCGCCGGTGTAGAGCCCTACTCCATTGATGAAATGTTTGTGCGCATGGATGGCTTCGAGCCGGAAGCGCTGCAGGCGCACGCCCAATCCCTGCACAGAAAAGTCCGCCGCGGCACCGGCATTCCCGTGTGTGTTGGCGTCGCCGCTACCCACACCCTCGCCAAGCTGGCCAACCGCGTTGCCAAGAAGCACCCCGCCTACCCAGGCGTGTGCATCCTTCATGCGGATAGCGTCAAAGCCAAACACCTGCTGCAGCAAATTGAGGTGAGCGATGTATGGGGCGTTGGCCGCCGTTTAAACGAGCGCCTGCAGATCCTCGGCATCAACACTGCCTGGGATCTCCGCGAAGCGGACGCCAAGCGCCTACGGCGTAAGTTCTCGGTGAACATGGAACGCACGGTGCTGGAACTACGCGGCATCAGTTGCCTGGAGATGAACGACTTCAATGAACCACGCAAACGCATCATGACCAGCCGCTCCTTTGGCCGCCCCACCACACAGCTTTACGACCTACAGGGCGCTATTCGCCAACATGCCCAACGGGGCGCTGAAAAGCTACGCGAGCAGAAGAGCCTCGCCCGCGCCGTGCTGGTGTTTCTCAAAACCGACCGCTTCCGGCCCGACCTGCCCCAATACTCCCCCAGCCTAGCGGTGGAAATGGAACGCCCAAGCCAGGACACCCGCGACATACTTCATGCCGCCCAAGAGGCGCTATGCAAGATCTACCGTCCCAAATACGGCTACAAGAAAGCGGGCGTGATGTTGATCGACCTGACCGACGAGAACCGCCAACAGCTCAGCCTGATGGACACACCGCAAACGGAAGAGGAACGCCAGCGCAGCCAAAAGCTAATGGCCACCATGGACGCGTTGAACGAGAAGATGGGAAAAGGAACGGTACGCCTAGGCCTTCCAGAAAAGAACGCCCCCTGGCACCTACGCTGCGCGAACCGAAGCCCGCGCTATACGACGAATTGGGGTGAGCTGATGGTGGCGTATACGGATGAGGGGGCGGCGCAAAGAGGTAGGAGGAACTCACATCTTAAAAACTGCTGATAAACCTAATCAGGACTGTACACTATTCTTAGCTTCGCCTAGCTGAGCTTATGCCTTGGCTGGCCACTAATATCGATGAATAAAAAGGGATAGGGGACAATGAGAGGAGAATTCAAGCGATGGCTAATCGAAATACAAGAGGAAGCACTTGCATATAAACGCGAACAGGCACGCGCTGCTGGAGATGAAGCTAGATGGAAAAGCTTTATCTGGAAAAGCCCTGTCAAGAATAACGCCATCAAAGACCGTTTCAGGGATGAGGGAGCCCAGCGGGGTTACAGGTCGCGTCCTTCACATGAGACCAAAGCTGGACAATGGCTCTACGACTTCGTATGGCGTGAGTTTGACGAGAACAACAATCTCCTTAAAGTCGTACTGACCATGGAGATCGAGGTGTCTGAATCAAAGATTTCCTCGCTATTGTACGACTTCCATAAGCTTCTCCAAGCCGACTCAGAATATAAGGTTTTTGTTTACCAGACCAAGACAGAGGCAGATGTTCTGGCCGCTATGAGCGCCCTCAAGACTGCCGCTCAGCATTACCAGAGCAAGTCAGAATCAAAATATCTGCTATGCGGATGGAGCACCCAGCTAAATATCTTTAGCTTTGATAAATTAGACCACGGCATTGATATACATAACAATCTTATTAATAAGTAATCCAGGCAAACAAAAGAGTTAAAGTAAGCCCCGCTAAAATTATCAAACTGCCCCTTCAACTAATTTCATTCGTCGTGGCCTAAACCATTCAAATACAAGAGAGGTGTAGAAACAATAAATTCTATTAACAAAATAAGAAATTATAAAAAACCTTAACAGCTTTCATAAATCAATACAATAAAAATTAATGATTACTAAAAACATTCAACCTAGTATCCCTCAGGTATTCTTCCATAGAGCAGACAAGGATCTGTAAATTAGCAAAAACAAATTGTGCTCTCTCTTCAAACCTATAAGGATTAGCCAATCTCAAGTAATCAGTAGCTCCTTGTATATGTTTTTTGATATTCTCAAGCTCAATTTCAGTTTTATCAAAACCACTACCAACAGGAATCTTAGCCCTGATATGCTGAGCATAAACTAAAGAACGATTTACACAAGAATCAATTTTCTCTTTATCACCATTATCTTTCGCTTCACTCAATTCTTCTAAAACACTCTTTAATTGATCTAAAATTTCAGGAATTCGTGCCCTTCTCAGCATCACCAACTGAATATCTCTAGTTTCTTTTTTGATCAGCTGAGTTTGACGTAAAACGTAAACGCTCACAGCAGCACCCAATAACGAAGAAACATCGATTAAAAGCCTCACAACATCCAATTTAAAAAGATCATATAAAAACATAACTAACCCCTATTCCTTTTAACAATTGAAATTTAGCAGCAAAAAAACATCTAAATAAAATTTAATCAAATTTTCTGTTTACAAGTAACATCTTGAATTTTGATATCCCTTAGTCGGGCAGGCCCAATACCAGAAATACGTGTCAGGTGATTGACCGACACCCAAGGCCGTTGGCTAATCAAATCATCCACACGGTCTTCACCAATATGGACAATTCCAACCAACTCATCTCTGGAAGCTGTATTCAAATCAATGCAGTCTTCACTAAAACTTATTTCTTGCTCAACTGGCTGAGTAGGGATCTCAACAGCAAGATCAGTGGCATCATGAATTAGGTTATCACCAAATGTGGCAAGGATAGGGGCATGGTCAGATACATAGCGCCGCGCAGCTTCATGTGACCAGTAGTCGCCTCTTTCACTTAGCAATTCCGGAAACGTTAAAATACCCACTTCGCTGATTGGCAGATCATGGTTTAAAGGCACAATAATGTTGTCGTACAGATTGGCATACTGCCGATCTTTACTGGATAACGTAGTCGAGCCGGAAGTGACTAGAGGCTGCGCGACTTCAAATAATTCTGCCCAAGCTTCATGGCTGGGCCGCATATTAAAATCGCCAACAAGCATGCGCTGGTTGGCTGACTCGGGGTAAACCTCTGCCAACCAGTCCCAATATGAACGTAACGCGTGAATTTCAGGAGTACGATCGCTGATGCTTGTGCCATAAGTGATATGAACTGTAGCCAACACAAAATTCGTATCGCTTTCTAGTGATTTAAAACGGGCAGAGTACGGTTCACGTGCAAACGCATTACGATCATCTATATAAATAACCGCCCCGTCTTCATAGGTCACTGTTGAGTCACGCCAAAGAAACGCATACATCTCTTGGTAGCGGGATGAGCTTCCCATCAGATGCGAGTGCATGGAACTCCATTCTTCACCTGATGACTCTTCCAACATTATTTCAAGGGCTCCTAGCGCTTCAGTATTCATCAACTCTTGAATCGCAAGAATGTCGAACTGGTTGGCTACCTCGGTGACTGCAACAATATTTTTCTGCTCACCCCATCCAAAATTCTGAATGTTCCAACTACCAATTTTAATATCGGCTAAAGCAGGCCACGAAAGCACTAGGCAGACTAGCAGCGCTGGTTGTAAGAGCTGTGTAACACTCTTGCTGTAACTCATTCCCTGTTCCCTACTACTAGGCAGCATCAAAACGCCGTTATTTATATATTTTTTTGCAGTTACACAATTCTGCCAATCCGAATCTCACACCGCCCCAGTATCTCCACATCATGCATATCCTGCGGCTTAATCATTTCCGGCTGGTAGTGGTCGTTGTCGCTGATCAAGTACAACGCCCCGCCCGCTAGGCGCTGCACCCGCTTAATCCGTCGTTCTCCACTAACAAGCAGTAAAAACACCCCTTCCTGTTTCGGATCGCGGTTGCTGCGATCCACCAGTACCCAGTCGCCATCGGCCAGGGTGCCGTCCATAGAATCACCGCGCACCTTAATGCCTACCACCTGCGCGGGGTCCAGCCCCTTGTCGGCCAGCTCACTGCTGGGAAAGTGCAGCGTGGTTTGCACTGGTTCACCTTCAAAACTGCGGCCCGCGCCGGCGGCAGCTTCGATGTCGTACATCATCACCGGCACTAAATCCGGCCCTGGCTCAGTCACAGGCAAGCCAAGGGGCTGAGCATCGGATGTGCCTGCACGTACACCTGTCAAAACGTAGGAAATATCCACGCCAATATTTGCTAGCCGAGCAACTAGGTCAGCAGAACATTTCTGTCTTCCAGCAAGCACGTCTTTCAAGCGCTGAGGTGAGTTTTCACCCGCGCGTCTGGACGCTTCAGCCAGAGAAAGCCCAAGGATAGATATTTCTTCCCTAATCCTTTGGGGTATATTTTCCACCAATCCGATTGACACGGTAGGATATCTCCACCATTCTATTAATGTCTTTCACTCTAAAACACTACGCAAAGGGAACCACTGCCATGGTCACCATCATTGCCACCATTGTTATGCCGTCCACTCAGACCACCCTGTTCCGCGGGGTCGAAGTGGAGCTTGACCGCTGCTCTGAACAAACCCGCCGCCACATCGAAACCGCATTGAAGCGCGGTACCAACACGCCTAACCCACTGGCGGATCTTGAAGCGCTGGAAGAGCGCATCACCGCCGAAGCCGTGGGCGAACTCGCTGCCCTGATGCTGGCCTGTAACGCCTCTAGCGATGAAGTCGAAGACGCCCTTTGCGAACTGCGCACCTACATGGATGAACACTTCCTGCAGCGCAAGCTGGTACGCCTTTACGAGCGTTAATACAGACGCTCGGTCTCCTTGTTCAAGCTCTCGTTTAAAGTCTTTCACTCTATTAAGGAAGCCTAACCCATGGCCACCACTAACACCATTACCCCAAAGCCAATTTATGCCCCAAAAGGCTGCGATCAGCCTGTGATGACCTACCTCACGGAAAGCGAGTGTGCCGATCTGGAGCGCATTCAGGAGCTGGAGATGCGCACTAAGTCGGCCACCGCTCGCATGCTCATGCTGCGCGGCATCGCCGAGTACGACCAAGACACGCTGAATGCCGAATGACCCTGCCTGCATAAGGATGTTTGCCATGTACCAGGACCCCAAACGCGTGCGCTCTCGTTACGCCGCTCTCAATTTGGATCAGTACGAGGCCCAGTTGATCGACGCGCTGGTGGATTACACCGGCATCGAACGGGCGTCGCTGCTGCGTCAACTGGTGCTGAAAGAAGCACTGGAAACGCTGGGCGTTGCTGATCTCTCTGTTAGCACTGTGCCCCAGCAGGCGTCGTAAAGGCAGGGCTTTTTGAGGCCCTCAAGGAGCATTGATGTATGGCTGACCAACCGGCACGCGGCGAATTACGACTTCCGCTGAACGACCAGCTAGAAGCCGCGCTGCAGCAGGTATGTGAACAGCAGGATTTAACCAGCCTGGACGAAGCCGCCGAGTGGTTACTCCGTCGGCGCTTACGCAAAGGCACCCAAGGACTCACCGGCCGTGGCCGCGCCCTTTACCCCGTAGGGAGAAACCATTGATGTCGACCGCTTCCAAGCACCGCATGCCCTGCCCACATTGCGGCCACAACATGCGCGTCCGCAAAAGCCAGGCGCTGACACCGGTGTACCGCGAAGGGGAAGTGGAGTGCCGAAACGTGGAGTGCGGCTTTCGAGGCAAGGCAGGTTTCGAAATTCTTCACACCTTAGCACCTAGCGACATACCGAATCCGAATGTGGATCTTCCCTTCGCCCCTCGCTTACTCCGATTAATAAATATGGCCCTTAATCGAAAGGCCGCCAACGACGAACACTACGAGGAATCCGCTGATGAATAAGGTAGCCCACCTCCCCCTTCCACCAAGCCCCCAGACCCAGCCAGACCGTGCTGGCTTTGGCGCCTTACGCGCCGAGCTGCACAGCCGCGCCGCTGATCAGGATTTGGTTCAGGTCTGGGCCGATCTCCCCCACGCCGAGCGCCGCTTTGTGCTGAAAAGCGCAGGCCTGAAGGAAGACGCCACCGTGCAAATCCGTCAGCTCGCCAAGCCAGAGCGGGATGCCGTGCGGTCGTCTATTCACCGCATGAGCCGCTATGCCAGCGGCCTGAAAGACCAACTGAACAACCGCTCCCAACACCCAAGCGCTGAACTCGCCAGCCACGCCCGCCAAGCACTGGCCGAAGGGAACACTAAAGCCGCCCTGCACTGGCTCAGCCTGATCGAAAAGGGGGTCGCATGAACCTGGACGCCACCATGCACGGTCTCTACATCGTGAAAGCCCGCTTTGACTACCTCGCCAAGCAGTTAGAGCAGGCAGGTCATACCATGGCCGCCGAGGAGCTAAAGCGCGAAGCCCACCACTTCGGCTATCAGGTGACCCAGCTAGAGGGCGTCTTAGACGACTACAAAATCGATATTGCGGCCGTTCAGTTACCGCAACAGCCACCCCGCTTTATTGGTGTGGATAGGGGCGCCCAGGGCGGTGAACGTACTTGCTTTCATGAGGTGAAAGCGTGAGCGCGTTAGCCCTTGCCTTTCAGCACAGCTCTGGCACCAAGGATTGCTACACCTTTCTGCAGGTGCACTTTGAGCGTTTACCGTCGCTGGCGGAGAAGCTGGCCGAAGGTTATGTGTATGTCTCCAAACGTCATGGCCACGCCGCTGCTAACCGTTGGCTGCGCCGCAATGCGAAAGACCTCATCGACCCGGCCAGCACCTACTGTCGCTTTCCGGCCATCGCCGATGATTTAGAGCGCGGTTTTAACGCCCTGGTCAAGCGTGCCAACACGACCATCGAAGGCCTGAAAACCGCCTGCGAGTGGCTTTCCAGTGTGCAAGATCGGCTGGTGGTGCACGGCCTTAACGTGACCCACGACGATGAAGCGGTGATCAACCACGCCCAGGCACAAGCCACGGCGCTGGAACGTGAGCGCAGCAAGCTGATCGGCGGCATCGCCGAGCATAACCGTCGCCTGCGCCTGGGGTTATTGCCGCCCCCGCTAAACCTGAAAACGCCCAAGGCGCGCACCCTTTCCGGTCAGGCGAGGGAAGTCGCCCTGCAAATCGCCGATTCCCGCAATCCGTTAAGCCCGCCGCTGGGCGTCATTCCATTGATGGCAGTGTTCAACTGGCACCGTGCGCCGGTCATGAGCCTATCCGTCGTCAATGAAATGGCGCTCGTTAAAGCCCGTTACCGTGCACGCCTACACGACATCAATCCGCCCAGCCTCAAGCTTAAAAGCTCGGTGCAGTTGGCCAAGCTCACCGACCCCATTTGGTGGCGTCGGCAGTTGCGCCGCCTGGGCGGCCGCCGGTTGGAGCAAGTGCAGCGTGAAGCCCATCGTGTGCACAAACGCGCAGGCATTTACTGCAGCAACGTCACGCTCGACCGCCGCCGCGCACAGAAGAACCGCAACCGCGCCTTGCTGGAAGCGCTGGAAGCCATCAATCAGGAAGGTCAGGTTTACACTCTGGCAGAACTCGCCGAGCTGGGCTTATCGAACCCCGACCACCGCCGGGCAGAATTAATGCTGCGCATTAGCGACACCGAGGCGGAGTCCCGCCGTATGGGCCACGTGGGCATGTTTTACACCATCACCGCGCCCAGCCGCTTCCATCCGGTGATCTCTGAAAACAGCATCCGCAACCCGAAGTACAACGGCACCACCCCACGCGAAGCCCAAGCACACCTGCAGCAAGTGTGGGCACGTGCCCGCGCTGCCCTGGCCCGCGAGAACCTGGGGATTTACGGCATCCGTGTGGTGGAGCCACACCACGATGGCACGCCTCACTGGCACCTGTTGTTGTGGATGAAGCCGGAGCACACCCAGCGCGTCAACGAGATCTTGCGCAGCCACGCGGAAGCAGACACCCCCGAAGAGCTATTCGACCGCCAGGGCCGGAAGACCACCGCCCGCTTCAAGGTGGAAAAGATCGACTACCGCCGCGGTACCGCGGCGGGCTACGTGGCCAAGTACATCAGCAAGAACATCAACGGCCAGCAGTTCGTTCGTGATGGTGTGGAAAACGATGACAAAGACCGCTACGGCCATGAGCTGCAAAGCATCGCACCGCGCATTGAGTCGTGGGCAGCGGTGTGGGGTATTCGCCAGTTTCAGTTTGTCGGCCTGCCCAGCGTCACCGTGTGGCGGGAAGTTCGCCGCCTAAACGAAAAGCACATCGATGAGCTGGAAAGCTGGGAACAAGCCACCCGCCCGGATAAACGCATCGCCAGCCGTTTGGAACAGATCCGTAAGGCGGCCAACGCAGGCCAGTGGGATCAATTCTTACGCCTAATGGGCGGCCCCAACCTGCCCCGCAAACAGCGCCCCGTTAAACCCTGGACGATGCCCCGCGTGGATCTCGACCGTGCTGACTTCAGCCACGCCACCGGCGAGATGCACGAAGGCATCGAGGCCAAAGGCCGCCATGGCGAAAGCAAGCTGGGCACCTTCGGGATCGTCGTTACCGACGGCCGCGGCAACGAACACGAATACCTGACCCGCTTCTACAAGTGGGAAGTGCGCAGCAAGTCGCAACGCCACCAGGGGGTTTCGGGAGGCGGCGAAGCCGCGTCCCCTTGGACTCGTGTCACTAACTGTACGCAGGGGCCGGATATTCAGCCCCGCGAGCCATCCCCCGAAGAGCAAAAAGCCCAGCGCGAACGTCTCGAAGAGTGGAAGCGCTCAGAAATTTACCGGGCCGAAGCGGAAGACGCCTACCGCGAAGGCCAAGAAGCCAGAGAAGCGGCGCGAAAACTCTTCGCACCGCCACCCCAACACACCCAAAGCGAGGAAGAAGAGTTCTTCCCGCCTGAACTTTGCTAATGCCATGACCCATTTACTCATCGCCTGGGCGATTTTGTCCGCCCTCGGCACATTAACCGCCATCGCCTTAGTGCGCGGTGGCCAATATCGCAACGAAGAGAACAGTGAAGATGGCCGATAACGCCGACCGCGCCGCGGTCACCATCGAACTAAGCCTGGAAGCCTCGCTGGCCAACCGCGCCGTGCTGGCCACCCATGCCACTAACACCGAGTGCGACGACTGCGGATACGAGATCCCCGCCAAGCGCCGCAAAGCCGCGCCCTGGGCTACAACCTGCATTGAGTGCCAGGGCATTCGTGAAATGAGGGGGAAACATGTTCGCCAATCTTAATGGGGTTCTGATGATCGGCCTTTGGATCTTCGGAGTGGTAGTGGCGAAGGGCTTTTGGTCTACGTTCTTTTCGATAACGCTATTTCCCTATGCCTGGTATTTGGCAGTGGAGCACTTACTCAGATTTTGGGGTGTGATATGAGCCTACAAAAGGTAATAGACTGTGAAGAGCTAAAAGCCATCACCGGCTATCAACGGCCCGCCGATGCGGCGCGCTGCCTGCGCGAACAAGGTGTGGTCGTTTTTAACGGTAGACGCGGCCCCTGGACAACAATCGACCTAATCAACAAGGCGGGCGGCATTGAAACCGTTCCAGGAAAAGAACTAAGCCCTAGCGATATCTTATGAAAACACGCCCGCGAAAACACAGCCCCGACATACCGTCACACATTAATCAGTCAAAGCTTCCCAATGGCGTTTATTTTGATAAGCGCGGTCGGGGCCGTTGGTATGTTCAATATCGCGATGAAGCGGGCAAACTCAAAACCGAGCGGATCGCCGGGGCCGATGCCACACTGTCAGAGCTGCATCGAATCATGGAACAGCGCAGCGGCATTGACCGCCGCACACTGCGCTATCTGGCCAAACAATTTCACGAATCGGCACAGCTTAAAGAGCTGGCCATCAAAACCCAGAAAGATTATGAATACTGCAGAGCCATCGTGCTGGAAATACCTACCAAGTTGGGTAAACCGCTGGGAGATCTGCCCACCGCGCAATTCTCCCCGGCACTAGTGCAGCGATTAGTAGACAAGATCGCCGCCGAGGGCACACCCTCAAAGGCTAACCACCTATTGAGATACTTAGGTCGCCTTTTTCGCTGGGGAATTAACCGCGGTTACTGTGACAGCAACCCCGCACAGGGCGTTGAGTCAGCCAAAGAGCGCAAACAGCGCCGTTTGCCAGAGCTAGACACCATTGCTCGCCTAACCGAGTTTGCACGCGAACGTGGCCAGATGACCCGCAGTCAAAAAGGCGCTTGTGCTACGCACCTTTGGTTAGTCATGGAGCTGGCCTATATCTGCAGGTTACGGGGTATTGAAGTGATAACCCTCAGCGATGCCAACAGCACAGCCGATGGCGTGATGACCAACCGCCGAAAAGGCTCCCGTGATAATGTCGTCCGCTGGTATCCACGCTTAACGGCCGCTTGGAATGCTGCGATTGAACGCCGCGAGGCAATATGGAGCGCGAGAGGAACGCCAACACCCATGCACCCAGAGAGGCGCCCATTAATAGTGGCAACAGACGGCGGTTGGCTTCGAAAGTCTGGCCTAGACACGGCTTGGCAGAGGCTTATCAGGCTGGCCATTAGCGAGGGGGTAATTACCAAAGAAGAGCGCTTCGGCCTTCATGACCTAAAGCGTCGCGGCATCACCGACACCAAAGGCAACCGCCACGAAAAACAAGAAGCCAGCGGCCACCGTTCGGCATCCATGATGGACACCTATGACCTAAGCGTCCCGCTGGTTTATCATCCTGGAGAATACTAAAAAAGGTAATTTGAACTGTGAATCTAATAAGAAATAAACATCAAAAAAAAATTGATAACACGACACCTGTTATCGATCCAGGCTGCAAGCTGTGTGGTGAGACAAAGCCTTTAAGGCGATCACACATAATTCCCCGATCGTACTATCGAAATATAAAGAAAGGACAGGGACAGCTTCTCAAAGTTAAGGTCGATCAAGAAACCCGACCCACACTGGAAAATTCTGATCCAAAAGATAGGTTGCTTTGTCACGATTGCGAGCAATTCATTGACAAGAATTACGAGAAGGAGGGAACACAGCTCTTTAAGCCTCGAAGTAGTACTGTGGTGATGCCAGATTACATCAAAATAAAAAAATTTAAATACAGATTTATATACCTTTATTTTATGAGCATCCTATGGCGGGTAAGTGAGTCGAGTCTACCGCAGTATCAAAATCTCACACTAGGCGATTTTGCCCCAGTAGTTCGCGACTGCCTCCGACGAAGAAGTATAAGCTTAGATCATCAATTCCGTCTCGATCATTTTTTCAAAATCTGTGTTGTTAGAATCACAGGGGAAAGTAATAACATACCTGATAGTGTAATCAAAAATTGCATAATAGATATGACAATGGAGAAGGGAGATACATATCATGAAGGTATCATGTTTTTCTTTATGGTCGATGGTTTTTTGATTTGTTACTTAATAAAAGTTGAAAATAACCCTGAGCTTCAAAAGACCGCTCAGTACCTTTCACAGCTAGTGGATCGCTCAAGTATTAAAATACCAAAAGTTGATATATCAGAGCTAAGCGATATAAGTTCAATGTTTAACACACTCACTAAAAAGGTTTTAGAAGCGGGGCCACCAAAATAATCAAAATTAATTTATAAAAAAAAGCTCACTACCTATTAAATAAATAGCTAAAAAATCAATTCCATTCGGAAAATTATTTAAAAAATGAGGCGCCTAATGACAGATAGCAAGCTAACTGGATCTTTACTAAATAAAAACATTGAGGATCTAACCGAAGATGAGCTTGAAGCATTAAAACGATCAGCTAGCAATGAGCTGAGAAGGCGAACAATTGAGGATTTAGAGACGGTGGCTGAACAGTACGTTCATTTGTATGGCAAGTCAGAAGGAATAGATAGGATGGGGGAGGATCTGTGCAAACTTATTGCACCGAGAAAACACCCTGATGGCTGGGATGGTTTAGTTAGGCATCTTTTGAAAATCAGCGGTTAAAAAATTCAAAATAAAGATGCTGACCATACTCCCCGCTGGAAAATGAAGAATCCTGCAACGATTAGTCATTTTTTCGGTACGATTTCGGCAGTGGTCAGTTGAAAAAGGTGGCGAAAGCTCTTGATGATCTATGTAGAGTTCTACGTAAACGAAAAAGGCCACCTAGAAAGGTGGCCTTTTGAATTCTCTAACGTGTTGTTTTTACCACTCTTTCTAGTGGTGCCGACACCAGGAGTCGAACCCGGGACCTACTGATTACAAGTCAGTTGCTCTACCAACTGAGCTATGTCGGCGCTTCACGTTTTCTTGAGAACATGATTGCGTGGCTGCTAGGCTTTGCAATCAACAAGAAATCTTGTTGGAAATGGCTGGGGTACCAGGATTCGAACCTGGGAATGCCGCTACCAAAAAGCGGTGCCTTACCACTTGGCGATACCCCAGCAGTGTGGTGGCCAGAGACGGAATCGAACCGCCGACACGGGGATTTTCAATCCCCTGCTCTACCAACTGAGCTATCTGGCCGCTGCCAACGGTGCGTATTAAACTAAAAACGCCGCTTTCCGTCAACACCTTTGTGAAACTTTCTTGCGATACCGATGCTTAGAGGTCTTTTGTCCTGCGCCATCTCTGGCTCGGGCTTCTCTACACCCATATATAGAGCCACTGATGACGAGTCAGCTCTCTACCTAACCACCTCTCACTTAGAAGAGCAGGCCTTCGTTCATGCCTGCGTGGGTGGCACATAGCCTTCGGCTTGGTCGGTTTCCTGGTTGTCCAAAAAGCGCTGCATCTGCTCCATTAGGTACGCACGGGATTCGGGATCGAGCATGTTGAGGTGTTTTTCATTGATCAGGCGAGTTTGTAGTGACTGCCAAGCCTCCCAGGCAGGTTTCGAAACGGTGGCCTGAATCTCCTGACCTTGCTTACCCGGCAAGGGTGGGAATGGCAGTGCTTCTAGCTCTTTTTGGTACTTGCGGCAAAAAACGGTATTGCTCATAACGTACTCCTGATTCTGCGATTTCATTCAATGATCTTATCCCATCACTGGCAAACGCTTAAGCGTGCCCTGGTGTTGGGTTGAGGCTAAAGGGCGTTAGCTGGCTGAGCAACGTTTTGACGGGGGCTGCTAAGCCCAGCGCGGGGGGATGGTTAACGTCGTACCATACGCCGCTTTCGCGGACGCCGCCCAGCCTATCGCAGCTAACTGGCTGCGGGGTAATCTCTAGGCGAAAATGGCTGAAGGTGTGATAGAAGGTGGGCGATGCACTTTCACGCTCTGGGTTTACAGCGTTGGCTTCAAGCCAGTCGTTGAGCTCGCTGTGTTTCTCGAACTGCGGCAAACTCCATAAGCCACCCCATAAGCCACTAGGGGGACGCTTCTCCAACCACACTCGCCCTTCTGGGTCGCGTAGCATCAACATAATGGTTTGCCGTGTGGGCAATGCCTTTTTGGGTTTGGATTCGGGGTAGCGCTTTGGTTCGCCTTGAGCATAGGCCAAACAGACATCGTTAAACGGACAGCTTAGGCAGTCCGGAGTGCTGCGTTTACAGAGTGTGGCACCAAAATCCATCACTGCCTGGGTGTAATCCGCCAAGCGCTCTGTGGGAGTGTAGTACTCCGCCAGCGCCCACAGCTTTTGCTCTATCGCTGGCTTACCCGGCCAGCCAGGAACCGCATGCAGGCGAGTGAGCGAGCGTTTTACATTGCCATCTAAAATCGCGGCCCGCTTCCCTGTGCTCTGCGCAACGATAGCGCCAGCGGTGGAGCGTCCAATGCCTGGAAGAGCCATTAGGGCCTCAACGCTGTCGCAGGGCAGCTTTCCACTATGCTCCGCCATGGCCACCTGGGCAGCCTTATGCAAATTGCGCGCACGGGCGTAATAGCCCAGTCCGGTCCAGAGGTGCAGCACTTCATCCTGCGGTGCATTGGCGAGGCTTTCCAAGGTCGGAAAGCGCGTCATAAACCGCTCAAAATAGCCAATAACGGTAGCAACCTGAGTTTGCTGCAGCATGATTTCAGACACCCATACACGATAAGCGCTCCTCGGCGACTGCCACGGCAAATCATGGCGACCATGGCGATCAAACCAAGCGAGTAGGCGCTGCTGAAATTCACTTGCCGCCAGCCGCGGGGTGGGCATATCTGCCATGCACGCTCCTTAAACAGAAATTGGTATACGACAATAAAAAGCGCCGGCGGTTAGGCCGGCGCAGCACTGACTGTTTCGATGAGTGCATCCATTCACATCGCGCATCAATGCTCAGTTAAACAGTTTGCGCAGGCCGTCACGGAGTTCTTGACCGGCGCCCTCGCCCAGACGTTCATCCAGCTCATCTAAAGAGTCGCCTATCCGCTCCTCCAGCTCTTTGTTGACGCGATCCCCTGCTTCGTTGCGTAGCAAGTCGACAACAGCCGTCTGGAACATCTCACGATCAAAGCGGCACCACTCGGTGCGCTCATCGCCCAGATGGCCTTCGCAACGAACGGGCAGTGGCAGTTGTTCCAAGCGCGGATTAACTTCACAGGCCGCATCGGCAGTGTCGACCAAGCGAGCATTAGCGCGGGTATCAAAGTTCAAGCTGGTAAGGTTGAGTTCACCTTCGCCACTAACATCAATGCCGGGCAAGGTAATCAACAGATCGTCACTTTCTACTAAGCCGTTGCTGATTTGGAAGGTAGCATCAAAGCGCTCAAAACGAGTATCTGTGTGCCAGTCGCGCAGAGTTCCTTCACCTTCTAACTGGGCCACGAGCTCGCACATTTGCTGGGAAATGTTGGTATTTAAAATAGCGCCATCGTTTAGTCGGGCCATTAGCTCACCATTTAGATTGCTAATGAGTGATTCGCGAGTATTCCCCAGACTGGTAAGGTCACCAGATAAATCAATGCGTCCACGCAGAGGCGATGTTTCTTCGCCGCTGATCGTTTCAATCAATGGTGCCACCTGAACGTTGTTAATGTTCGGCGAAAGTGTCCATGCCATGACAGACTCGGTAGCATCAACTTGACCGGTGGCGCTAAGCTCACCGTCGTAAAAACCTGATTCAAACGCCGTTAACCGGTGTACACCGTTATTTCCTCTCAGCTGTAGCCGCGGGTTATTGAAGGTCAGACCTGCTAAGGCAAGAGTATCAACACTCAAATCACCCTCTAGCGTCAGGCCACTGAGAAGCGATTGCGGTATTAGCGTATTGGCATCCTGGGCAAAGGCTTTACGAAGCAAGCCGCGGCTAGCCTGTTTTGCGGTGGCTTCACCAGGCAGATAGCGATCTAGATCTAATTGGTCACCTGCCAAATCAAACGCTATGCGTGAGCCATCCAGCGCGGCCGATAGCTCACCGGTAAAGGTGCTGTCGTCCACTACCAACGAGAGGCTAGGTAACGAGAATTGCTCGGCATCACCTTCAATAGGGCTGGTCATGGCTACATCGCTAAGAGCAGCCTCACCTGCTGTGGTGAGCGTAACGCCAGCGCGGGCCAGCCAGGGGCGAAGCGTAAAGGGAGCCGCAGTCAGTTGGCCACGATAGCGGGGGGCATCACGTAGTTGCTCAACATTCAAATGCCCGCTGACTCTTAGGCCATCCGGACCGGTCAGATGGAGGTCTTTCAACTGCGCCGTTTGGGCCTGCCAATCACCCTCTAGGCCAAAAGCAAGCGCCAGCGCCAAGCTGCCCTGCCAGTTCTCAGCATTACGCAGGCCCGTTTCAAGCAAACCCTCTTTAATAGAGAGCTGCTGCTCGCCCATGCGGGCAATCAGCTCAGCGGCTTTTAGGCTCAGCTGTTGTGGCTCACTTTCTGCGCCCGATGTTGTGCGGGTACTCAGCGCCATATTTTCGAGTACGAACAGTTCATCCGCCAAGCCAAGCCGCACTCGCGTTTCAAGATTAATTTCACTGCTCAGGTCCGGAGCACGCTCCAAGACTTCGGCATCCAGTCGATTATGCTTGGTTAGCGTAAACATGGCCTTCAACGGGAAGGCACGCAGCGGATTAACATTGCTGCCCGAGATATTCAGTTGTTGCATACGCCACAGTGCTTCGGTTTGCGCATCACGGAAGCGAATATCAGCGTTTTTCACTTCAACGCTGGCGATGCTCAACACCACTTCTAGACTTCCTGCATCCGCATTGGGGCCTGCACTGGCAGGTGCCAATACCGTTTCAGCTGCGCCGCCATCACTCTGCTCTGAGAGCCGCTCTAACAGAGGTTCCCAGTTGCCTTCACCTTGAGCGTCGCGCTCGAGATTAAGGCGCATCCCATCTAGCGTAAGACCATCAACGGCAATTTCCCCACGCAGTAGTGGGCCAAATGCCACGCTCACCTCTGCGCGATCAATCGCGGCAAAGGCAGCACTATCTTCAGCCTGTTCGGGTAGCCAAGCTCGCGCCTTTTCTACGCTAACGCCAATACGGGGATAGAACGACCAGTTAATAGGGCCTTCCAGCGCTAAGTTAAGCCCGGTTTGCTCCTCAACGACAGCCGTTAAGCGTGGCTTGAAGTCTTCAGGATCTAGAAAGGTAGTCACATAGACAACGGCGGCAACTGCGACGATGGCAAGAATACCGACCGCTGCCAGCAAAATACGTAATAGCTGTTTCATTTACCCTTTCCCTTGTGGGTCTAACTCAACAAAATCGCTGGTGGCGGGCATCCCCGCCGCCTGAGTTTCCGGATTGGCCATTGGCCGGTAACCTAGCTTGGAGAGCAGCACGCGATCGGCCAGTGGCAAGCTGGACGTTTCGATCCGCAGTACGCGGCTTTCCTGTTTGGCTTGCTCGCCGAGCAGCGCCATTAAGCGAGAACCTACGCCACGACGGCGTGTGGTTTTGCGCACGCAGAGTTCTGACAGCCACCACGCCCGGTCTTCGCCCTCTTTTACAGCGACAGCGCCTAGCAGTCGGTCATTGAAAAGTGCACAGGCAAAAAAGTGCTGCCCTTTAAAATGTTGTTCGATAAATGGCTCCACAGTTGGGGTGGGCATGCGCTCCTGGGGCGCATCCTCATAGATGCGCATTAGGTCAAGGCGCACCTGTTCATCGGCCTCCCAACGGGCCTGGTCGACATGGTGCAGTGTCACCGGCATGGTGAAATCCTCTTCGCCAAAGCAGCTTGGCTGCTATTTCTGCCGCAATTGATTGCAGCTACATTTCGCGCATTGTAGCGGATGAGGGCGCCGATTCACTATAATGGTCGCTTCGCCACAGGTTATGTCCTGATCAAACGGTGGTAAGTTGATACAGAGCCACCGATTATTTCTCAGGATCATTACTCAGGGCTAGCCCTCAGAGTGCGCCTTAGCGCAGGAGATGCAACATGTCAGCGCGTATTGCCACGGTTAGCCGTGACACCAACGAAACGCAGATTAAGGTCAGCGTCAATCTGGACGGCGAAGGCCGTCTTAGCTGCCAAACCGGTGTTCCGTTTTTGGATCATATGCTTGATCAAGTTGCCCGCCACGGGATGATTGATCTCGACATCAATGCCACTGGCGACCTGCATATTGACGACCACCATACCGTAGAAGACCTGGGTATTACGCTAGGCCAAGCTTTTTTTAAAGCCATTGGCGATAAACGCGGTATCTACCGCTATGGTCATGCCTACGTCCCCCTTGATGAAGCGCTCTCACGGGTGGTTATCGACTTTTCAGGTCGGCCAGGCCTCTATATGAATGTTGAGTTCACTCGCGATACCATCGGTAGCTTGGATACCCAGCTGTTCTGGGAGTTTTTCCAAGGCTTCGTCAATCATGCCCGGGTGACGCTGCATATCGACAACATCAAAGGCTTTAATGCTCACCATCAGGCAGAAACGATCTTCAAAGCCTTTGGCCGAGCGCTGCGCATGGCCGTGGCGGAAGACTCACGTATGGCAGGCCAAATGCCCTCCACCAAAGGGAGCTTGTAATGCTGCGCTATGTGACGAGCTATGTGACGAGCGATGCCTCTAGCTACTACCCCTCTACCTCCACAAGGAGCGCTTCATGACCATTGCTGTGATCGACTATGGAATGGGCAACCTGCATTCTGTGGCCAAGGCGCTGGAGCATGTGACGCATGAGAATGTGGTCATCACCCGTGACCCGCGACGCATTCTTGGCGCGACGCGCCTGGTACTACCAGGCCAAGGCGCCATTCGTGACTGCGTTGGTGAACTTGAACGCACCGAGTTACGCGGGCTGGTAGACGATATTTTAACACGCCAGGCTAAGCCGTTACTGGGCATCTGCGTGGGTCAGCAGATGTTGCTGGAACGCAGTGAAGAGAATGGCGGCGTTGAGTGCCTGGGCTTTTTTAAAGGCAGTGTCGACCGTTTCCCTGGTGATATGCGCGACGACCACGAGCAGCGTTTGAAAGTCCCGCACATGGGCTGGAATGTGGTTGAACAGCATCACGACCACCCTCTGTGGGCAGGTATTGATAACCGTGAGCACTTCTACTTCGTGCACAGCTATTACGTGAATGCGGATGACGATACCCAGGTGTTTGGTACGACCCAATACGGCAAGGTAAGCGCCCATGTCGCGATTGGTCGTGACTCAACCTTCGCGGTGCAGTTTCACCCGGAAAAAAGCTCCCGCGCGGGCCTTCGCCTGCTTGAAAACTTTGTCACCTGGACGCCCTGAGAGGATTTTGTATGTTGGTAATTCCCGCTATTGATCTCAAAGACGGTCAGTGTGTCCGGTTGAAGCAGGGTCGCATGGAAGACGCGACCTCCTACGGCGATGACCCGGTGGCCATGGCGGCACGCTGGGTGGAGGCAGGCGCCCGCCGCCTCCACTTGGTGGACTTAAACGGCGCCTTTGAAGGCAAACCGGTGAACGGTGACGCCGTCACGGCTATCGCCCGCGCCTACCCCAAACTGCCGATTCAAATTGGTGGCGGTATTCGTAGTGCGGAAACTATTGAGCACTACTTAAGCGCCGGTGTTTCGTACGTCATTATCGGCACCAAAGCGGTGAAAGAACCCGCTTTTGTGGGCGAAATGTGCCGCGCCTTTCCGGGCCATGTGATTGTTGGACTTGATGCTAAAGATGGCTATGTCGCCACCGATGGTTGGGCTGAGGTCTCCACGGTTAAAGCCACCGAACTGGCCAAACGTTTCGCTAACGACGGCGTCTCCAGCATCGTCTACACCGACATTGCCCGCGACGGCATGATGCAAGGCGTTAACGTAGAAGCCACCGCTGCGCTTGCCCGTGAAGGCGGCTTGCCGGTGATTGCCTCGGGCGGTGTGACCAATCTGGACGACATCAAAGCACTCTGCGCAGTGGCCGATAGCGGCATTTTGGGCGCAATTACTGGCCGGGCAATTTACGAAGGCAGCCTGGATGTTGCCGAAGCACAGCGATTGAGCGACCAACTGACGGGAGGCGGTTTATGAGCCTTACCAAACGCATTATCCCCTGCTTGGACGTAGACGCCGGACGCGTGGTCAAAGGCGTTAATTTTGTCGGCATTCGCGATGCCGGTGACCCGGTAGAGATTGCCCAGCGCTATAACCAGCAGGGCGCCGACGAGATCACCTTTCTCGATATTACCGCCAGTCACGAAGACCGCGATACCACCGTGGAAATGGTTGAGCGTATCGCTGGCGAAGTGTTTATTCCTCTCACCGTCGGCGGCGGCATTCGAAGCTGTGACGATATTCGCACCATGCTAAACGCAGGAGCGGATAAAGTCTCGATCAACACCGCCGCGGTCACCAACCCTGAGTTTGTGCGCGAAGCTGCCGAGCGCTTCGGTAGCCAGTGCATTGTGGTGGCGATCGATGCCAAGCGCGTCTCGAAAGAGGGCGAAACGCCGCGCTGGGAGATATTCACCCACGGCGGCCGCCGCCCCACAGGCCTAGACGCCGTTGAGTGGGCAAAGAAGATGGTTGAATTCGGGGCAGGCGAACTGCTGCTCACCAGCATGGATCGCGACGGCACCAAGATCGGCTTTGATCTGGGCGTGACCCACGCGATTTCCGAAGCGGTTAGCGTTCCGGTGATTGCCTCAGGTGGTGTGGGCAACCTGGATCACCTGGTAGATGGCGTACTGAAAGGGGGTGCCGACGCGGTGCTTGCCGCCAGCATTTTCCACTTTGGCGAATACACCATCCCTGAAGCAAAGCGCTACATGGCCGAACGTGGTATCGAAATGCGGCTTTAGTCTTTAAGAACATAGTCTTTAAGAACATAGTCTTTACGAACATAGTCTTTACGAACGTAGCCTTTAAGACCTAAGCCTGCCGGGGCTTTAAGCCCCGGTATCCTCAAGCGATAAGCCAAGATTACTGATCCCACCGTTACGCCCTAATTCTCGAACCTCTTTTAGTGCCGCTTTATCCAAAGGTTCGCTGACCATTTCCAAAACGGCATCCTGAAAGTCGTTCTCGTCGGCCATCAACGGGTGGTCGCGAATAATCAGCGCCAGTTTCTGTGCGTCAACCTCGCCTTCAGTAAGCTCTATAAAGGCGCGCACGCCCGCTCGGGATGTGCGGCTAACATCCAGCACCGCCTCTGGGGAATCGCCTTGTAGGGTGTCCAGCAGCGCCGAGACCGATACCACTGCATCCAGAGCACGCCGAGCGCCAAAGCTGTCGTCCTCTTCGGAAGGCTCACATTCGGCGAGCTTCTCCGCTTGGCGAGCGAAGTCGATACTGGCATTGGGGACAATAAGCCGTTCCCACACCAAACTCAGCACGGTACGTAGCGTATGGCTATCGCCCTGGCCTGTGGTTTGCTCATACAGCACATAGTTCGGCAGCAAACGCTCACATAGCGCCGCCATAAAGGCTTGCTGGGCCGGTAGTGGGAGTTCTTGCAGCCGTAAGTAAAAGCCCTGGGGTTTCGGCACCATACTGATTTCCTGGATCACATTACGTGGGATATTGGTGAAATGTAGCGGGTACGTTATCGTCTCTCTGCGCTTGGGGCGATCCCCTCAGCGCTTTGATGATTGTACGGCCGGCGAGGAGATTACCATGCATATTCATCTGCTACAGCACGGCCCTGACCATGGACCCGCCCGTTTAACCGACTGGCTTACCAGTATGGGCCATAGTTACACCGTTTTTCATCTCTATGCTGGCGAGTTAACGCCCCGCCCGAACGAATCCGATGCACTGATTGTACTTGATGGGCCTGAGACGTTACTCAGCCAACCACCCTCTTGGTTTAAAGCTGAAGATAAACTGATCAACCGCTACCTGGATGGTCAAAAACCGTTATTGGGGATTGGCATTGGCGCTCACTGGATAGCGCAAGCACTCGGCGCAGTGGTAGCCCCGGGCACTTACGCCGAAACAGGCTGGCATACGGTCACCCTGGCGCCGGAAAGCTCACTGGATTTGCCCGAGACTTTTAGCGCGTTTATGTGGCATCGCTATGTCTTTAGCTTGCCCGATGATGCTTTTTCCCTGGGTGGCAGTGAAGCAGCACCGCTGCAGGGGTTTACCTGGGATAGAGGTCGCGTCGTTAGCCTGCTGTGCCATTTGGAAGCCACGCCTGCCAGCGTTAACCACCTGTTGAGCAACGTCGAACGACCCAGCGCCTCATCTGCCGCCGCCCGCTATGTTCAGGACGATGCGCAAATCCTTGAGGATTCCAATCGCTTCACTCATCTAGCGCCGTTACTTGACCGCGTGATGACCCAGTGGTTAAAAACGAACTAACAGCAGCGCATACAACCATTATCTGTTCCACTGCCTGGCCACCGCCAGGCAGCTCTCCCAATCGCCGACATGGATTTCTGGCGGGGCAGTCTCGCGCTGCTTGTTTAAATGATAGCGGTAGAGCGGGTCGTAGTACTCGGTAAGCAGTGGCGCAAGCCACGCTTCATGGGCCTGGGGGTTGCCGTGGACATGTTCGTTAAACGCCAGTGCTTGAAGCCGCTGCAAACGTTGCAGCCGTGCATTTCCCAAACGCTTGCCTAGACGGATCAGCGCATTACTTAACTGCGCCTGCATCAGTTGCCAGCCCTGATAGGCACCATGGCGAGCAGCATAGGCCTGCTCTAAATCGATAATGTAGTCCTGCTGAATTTGAGCAAGACGCCAATCCAGCGGCATTTCGATGCGTATACGGGGAGCTTGCTGCAATGCTCGCCAGAAGCTCAAGGGAATATTGGCACTGCCAATCTGACGGGACTCGTCTTCGATAATCAGCCCTTCGGTTAAGCTGATTAATCGTTTGGCCAGCGCGTGCTCAAAATTTATTTGTGTGGCAGGCTCTTCAGGCCTCCGCCCGAAGGCGGAACCTTTATGGTGCGCATAGGCTTCCAGATCGATGCCGTTATCGAGCTGATTAATCAGCGTCGTTTTTGCACACCCAGTCAGCCCCGCGACGACCAGCATCGGTTGCAGCGCGGCCGTCTCAATACGCTCACATAGCGCTTGACGCATGGCTTTCCAACCACCCTCCAAGCGTGGTATTGAGATGCCGACATCTTCTAACCACTGCTGAGCAATTTGTGAGCGCAGCCCACCGCGAAAGCAGTAAATCAATGCATCTGGATGCTCGGCTAAATACGCCTGCCACGCTGCAATTCGAGCTTGCTTGACCTCACCGCTGACTAAGCGTTCGCCTAGCTTAATTGCCGCGGCTTGGCCCTGTTGTTTATAAGCGATACCCACCTGATGGCGCTCCTCGTCAATCATTAACGGCAGATTGACGGCACCAGGCAGTGCGCCCTGGGCAAATTCGACCGGGGCGCGCACATCTATTAGCGGCCGCTCTTCTTTGATTAGACTTAATGCCGCTGGTCGGGTGGCTAGCGTCACCCGACCACCTCAATAGAAACATTACCTTGGCGTGCTTTCATTACACCGAATGACTGTAATGACAGGCCGAATTCGCGGCCAATGCGCTCAACGTCATCCTCCCAGGCAGGATCGACGCTAATTAACAGCCCGCCAGAGGTTTGTGGATCACACAGCCACTGCCAGTGAGCCTCATCCATGGCAGGCAGGCTCTCCCCCAGCGCATCACGATTGCGCAGCGTACCGCCCGGCACAGCGCCTTGGCGGCGGTAGGACTCTGCCTCGGCCAGACGGGGTAACTTACGGAAATCAATCTGGGCCATGACGTTACTGGCCTGGCACATTTCAGCAAGGTGGCCAGCCAGCCCGAAACCGGTCACATCGGTCATGGCATTTACCCCTTTCACATCGGCAAGCTTTACGCCAATGCTGTTGGACTTGAGCATGGTTTCACGGGCAAGACCATGATGGCCTATTTCCAGTAAGCCACGCTTTTCAGCTGTGGTGAGCAACCCCACGCCCAAAGGCTTGGTTAAAAACAGTAGATCGCCTGGCTTGGCGGTGCTGTTTAGCTTCAGCTTGGTGAGGTCAACCAAACCGTTCACAGCAAGCCCGAAAATCGGCTCTGGAGCATCAATGGAGTGACCGCCCGCTAAGGCAACGCCTAATTCGCGACACACCGCCTGCGCCCCGGCCATTACATCACCGGCGACTTCAGCACTAAGCTTATCCAGCGGCCAGCCTAAAATACCTAACGCCATCACCGGCGTGCCGCCCATGGCGTAGACATCGCTAATCGCATTGGTCGCCGCGATGCGCCCAAAATCAAAGGGATCATCGACAATCGGCATGAAGAAATCCGTGGTGGCGATCATGCCGCGGCCATCGCCCAGATCATACACAGCAGCATCTTCGCGCCCTTGATTGCCGACAATAAGCTGCTTATGGCCTGCTGCTGGCCCCGCTTTAGCTAGAATCCCATCCAGCACGTCCGGGGCAATTTTGCAGCCACAGCCTGCACCGTGGCTATAGTGGGTCAAGCGAATAGAACTCATCGTGTCTCTCCTTGGCACTTCGGTAATATCATCAGTTTAACCCAGTATCGCCCCAGCTACAGGGCGTCCAGCGCATCACTGAGTTTATCTACAGCAATCACTTCCATCCCCTTTGGCGCCTGCTTGGGTGCATTACTGCGCGGCACGATGGCACGTAAAAAACCATGCTTGGCCGCTTCGGCAATACGCTCTTGGCCGCTGGGCACCGGGCGTATCTCGCCTGACAGCCCAACCTCACCAAATACCACTAACTCTTTGGGCAGCGCGCGGTTTTGCAGACTCGACACCACCGCTAGTAACACGGCGAGGTCGGCGCTAGTTTCGAGCACTTTGACGCCTCCGACGACGTTCAAGAACACATCCTGGTCGCCAGTAAACAATCCACCGTGTCGATTAAGTACCGCCAGCAGCATGGCCAAACGGTTTTGATCAACACCGACGGCGACACGGCGAGGGTTACCCAGCGCAGACTCATCCACCAGCGCCTGTACCTCCACCAGAATCGGGCGTGTGCCTTCCCAAACCACCATGACTAAACTGCCGGGCGCCTGCACCTCTTGCCGGGAAAGAAAGATCGCACTGGGGTTTTTGACTTCTTTAAGTCCCTGCTCAAGCATAGCGAAGACGCCTAGCTCGTTAACGGCGCCAAAGCGATTTTTTTGACCCCGCAGAGTGCGAAAGCGTGAGTCTGCGCCGCCTTCTAATAAAAGCGAGGCATCGATCATATGCTCAAGTACTTTAGGGCCGGCTAGCGAACCGTCCTTGGTGACATGCCCTACCAATAGCAGAACGGTGTTGGTCTTCTTGGCGAAGCGCGTTAACGCAGCCGCCGACTCGCGTACCTGGGCAACGCCACCGGGTGCCGAGCTGATATCTTCTAAATGCATCGTTTGGATCGAGTCGATCACCAGAATTTCTGGCTTCTCCCGTTCGGCCACCGCCAGAATAGTCTCTACGCTGGTCTCAGCCAGCATTTTCAAGCCGTTGGTAGGTAGCTGTAGGCGATGGGCACGCATGGCTACCTGGGAGAGCGACTCCTCTCCGGTTACATAGAGAATACGGCGCTGCTGGGCCAGTTTGCAGGCGGTTTGTAGCAGCAGCGTCGACTTACCTGCCCCAGGGTTACCGCCGAGTAGTACCGCCGAACCAGGAACCAGGCCTCCACCTAGCACGCGATCGAACTCTGCGAACGTGGAACTCATGCGGGGTACTTCGCTGAGATCCACGTTACCGAGATCAATGACTTCGCGTGAAAGATCTCCCGCATAGCCTGTACGACCGGGGGAGGTGCCTCCTCCCGGCCTAGCGCTTGCTAAATGCACCTCGCTAAGGGTATTCCACTCTTGGCAACTGCTGCACTGCCCCTGCCATTTGCGATATTCGGCGCCGCATTCAGTGCATACAAAGGCGCTTTTGGCTTTGGCCACTGCCATTACACTCCTACTGTTACTTTCGCTGTCTGACAACATTCACCGAGTTGCCCAATCTACCCAAGACCACGGTCCATTTAAACTAACACCCGCTTTACAACCACTGGACTCGAAAAACACAAAAGGCGGCCAGTGGCCGCCTTTTTACTACTGGCTAACGCCTTATTGACGCTTTAACTGCAGCATTTCACCGTTTTCAAAACGACGACGCTCTGGGTCAATTAGCTCCAGTGTGCTCTGATCAATACGCATGAAGTAATAGATCTGACCATCGCCA
Organism: Vreelandella sp. ssv; assembly: GCF_059448525.1. Lineage (NCBI taxonomy): Bacteria > Pseudomonadati > Pseudomonadota > Gammaproteobacteria > Oceanospirillales > Halomonadaceae > Vreelandella > Vreelandella sp. ssv. The sequence goes on from NZ_CM182545.1 coordinate 3,465,648, forward strand.
TCCGGCGTCAGCTCGTAAACGGTGGCATCTGGGTCAGACGGCGTACCGGTCAGCACTTCCCAATTACCCGCGTAGTTTTCATCCGGGGGTGTTTGGGGGTGATTACGGTAGCTCGCGTTCAATGTGAAGGTGCGCTCCTCGGCTGCCCCCATATCGTCACCCATCATTGTGACATCCAGATCGATACCATCGCAGTTACGGCAAGGTAGCGAGCCTTGATAATTAGCCTGTGCTGTCGCCGCTTCTTCTTGCTGCTGTTCCATCGGACCACTTGCGCAGCCAGCTAACAGTGCCAACATAGCCGAACCAGCCAGCAAACTCTTAAGTTGCATAGAGTGTCTCCTTAATCTCGTGTTGGACATCACATTTATTTACGCGCACTTGTGACAGCATAACCGCTACAAGGTGCGACGCACACCCCCTAGCGACGCGAATGCTTGCGCTTAGCTAGCCTTCAAGCGACCATGGCGTACCTTGCTAGGATAATCAGGTTACCCTCATGAGCCAATACTGGAGTCCGGCCGTTCGCGAACTTACGCCTTACGTGCCCGGTGAGCAGCCACGCGAGAAGCTTGTTAAGCTCAACACCAATGAAAACCCTTACCCACCTGCTCCAGGCGTCGGTAAGGCCCTGCACGATTATGCAACAGACCATCTGCGCCTCTACCCTGACCCTACCTCTAAAGCGCTGCGTGAAGTGCTGGCGGAGACGTTCAAGGTAGCTAGCAGCCAGGTGTTTGTCGGCAACGGTTCCGATGAAGTACTGGCATTCGCTTTTCAGGCCTTCTTTTGCCATCAGGCACCGCTTGATGTGCCTGCCATTACCTATAGTTTTTATCCTGTTTACGCCAATCTTTATGGCGTTGAGCTGCGTAAGCATCCGCTCAATAAGCAGTGGGAAGTCGATATTGATGCGCTGGCGTCGGAAACCAACCGCAGCGGTGTTATTTTCGCTAACCCGAATGCTCCTACCGGGCACGCTCACTCGCTCACAACGATAGAGGCGCTACTTAAACGCGTCACAGATCGAGTCGTGTTGGTAGACGAGGCGTATGTCGATTTCGGCGCAGAGAGTGCTGTAACGCTGATTGATCGCTACCCTAACCTGCTCGTCACCGGTACGTTTTCTAAGTCCCGCAGTTTGGCAGGATTGCGGTTGGGTTATGCGATAGGCTCTGAGGAATTGATCGATGGCCTGCTGCGGGTAAAAGACTCTTTCAACTCTTACCCAGTGGATAGCCTAGCAAGCTTAGTAGGCATCGCTGCTCTGAAAGATGTCGAGCATTTCGAAGCCTGCCGCGAGCATGTCATCACTACTCGTGAACGTACTCGTCAACGCCTTAAAGCGCTAGGGTTTGAGGTGCTGCCCTCTAAGGCTAATTTCGTGCTTGCCCAGCATCCTGACTATGAAGGCGCTCAGCTATTTGCTGGCCTACGCGAGCGGGGCATTCTGGTGCGTCATTTTAATACCTCAGACCTCAACAACTTCCTGCGTATCACCATCGGCACCGATGATGAGATGGATAGCCTGATTGAAGCGTTAGAGACGATTTGCGCTTAACCTTTTCATTTGTAAGTCTTTATCTGGGCGGCGCAAGCCGCCTTTTTTATTGGCATCTTTTCTTCCACGCACACAAAAAACCCAGCCGGGTGGCTGGGTTCTTCGTGGTATAGGTGCCTGACGATGGCTGGGCCGGCCATCCGGCGGCCGGCGCTCCGGGACTCTCCCTGGGGAGACCCCTTGTTGTCTTGCGCACAATAAAAATACCCCAGCTTCTTTCGAAGCTGGGGTACGGTATAGGTGCCTGACGATGACCTACTCTCGCATGGGGAGACCCCACACTACCATCGGCGCTAAGCGGTTTCACTACTGAGTTCGGCAAGGGATCAGGTGGTTCACGCGTGCTATGGTCGTCAGGCGTAACTGGCTATATATCATGCTGACTATTGCTACATTGTGATCGTCTCACTGCCTGCCGCCCTGGCGGTTGCCGGGGCCACACGCTGCGTATCCGGTTCCTTCACGTCATCATCACGACCAGACCCCTTGGGTGTTATAGGGTCAAGCCTCACGGGCCATTAGTACACGTTAGCTCAACGCCTTGCAGCGCTTCCACACCGTGCCTATCAACCAGCTGGTCTCGCTGGGCCCTTCAGGAGGCTCTAGGCCTCAGGGATGTCTCATCTTGAAGGGGGCTTCCCGCTTAGATGCTTTCAGCGGTTATCCCGTCCGACCATAGCTACCCGGCAATGCCACTGGCGTGACAACCGGAACACCAGAGGGTCGTCCACTCCGGTCCTCTCGTACTAGGAGCAGCCCTTCTCAAACATCCAACGCCCACGGCAGATAGGGACCGAACTGTCTCACGACGTTCTAAACCCAGCTCGCGTACCACTTTAAATGGCGAACAGCCATACCCTTGGGACCGACTTCAGCCCCAGGATGTGATGAGCCGACATCGAGGTGCCAAACACCGCCGTCGATGTGAACTCTTGGGCGGTATCAGCCTGTTATCCCCGGAGTACCTTTTATCCGTTGAGCGATGGCCCTTCCATACAGAACCACCGGATCACTAGAACCTGCTTTCGCACCTGCTCGACGTGTCTGTCTCGCAGTCAAGCACCCTTATGCTCTTGCACTCAATGCACGATGTCCGACCGTGCTGAGGGTACCTTCGTGCTCCTCCGTTACTCTTTAGGAGGAGACCGCCCCAGTCAAACTACCCACCACACACTGTCCTCGATCCGGATAACGGACCTGAGTGAGAACGCCAATGATGCCAGGCTGGTATTTCAAGGTTGGCTCCCTCCGAACTGGCGTCCAGAGTTCAAAGCCTCCCAGCTATCCTACACAGGCAACATCAGCGTCCAGTGTGAAGCTATAGTAAAGGTTCACGGGGTCTTTCCGTCTAGCCGCGGGTACACCGCATCTTCACGGCGATTTCAATTTCACTGAGTCTCGGGTGGAGACAGCGTGGCCATCATTACGCCATTCGTGCAGGTCGGAACTTACCCGACAAGGAATTTCGCTACCTTAGGACCGTTATAGTTACGGCCGCCGTTTACCGGGGCTTCAATCAAGAGCTTCGCCTTGCGGCTAACACCATCATTTAACCTTCCGGCACCGGGCAGGCGTCACACCCTATACGTCCGCTTGCGCGTTAGCAGAGTGCTGTGTTTTTAATAAACAGTTGCAGCCACCTGGTATCTTCGACCGGTTCGGGCTAGGAGAGCAAGTCTCTTCACCCTACGCCGGCGTGCCTTCTCCCGAAGTTACGGCACCATTTTGCCTAGTTCCTTCACCCGAGTTCTCTCAAGCGCCTTGGGATTCTCACCCTGACCACCTGTGTCGGTTTGGGGTACGGTCGCACATGATCTGAAGCTTAGAGGCTTTTCCTGGAAGCGTGGCATCAGTGACTTCCTGACCGTGGTCAGTTCATCTCGTGTCTCGGCCTTAAAGGATCCCGGATTTACCTAAGATCCAAGCCTACTCACTTTCACCAGGACAACCAACGCCTGGCTCACCTAGCCTTCTTCGTCCCCCCATCGCAACCATGTCCGGTACGGGAATATTGACCCGTTTCCCATCGACTACGCCTTTCGGCCTCGCCTTAGGGGCCGACTCACTCTGCTCCGATTAGCGTCGAACAGAAACCCTTGGTCTTCCGGCGAGGGAGTTTTTCACTCCCTTTATCGTTACTCATGTCAGCATTCGCACTCGTGATACCTCCAGCAGACTTCTCAATCCACCTTCATTGGCGTACACGACGCTCCTCTACCGCTCATCCCTAAGGATGAACCCGTAGCTTCGGTACCTGGTTTAGCCCCGTTACATCTTCCGCGCAGGCCGACTCGACTAGTGAGCTATTACGCTTTCTTTAAAGGATGGCTGCTTCTAAGCCAACCTCCTAGCTGTCTGAGCCTTCCCACATCGTTTCCCACTTAACCAGGATTTCGGGACCTTAGCTGACGGTCTGGGTTGTTTCCCTTTTCACGACGGACGTTAGCACCCGCCGTGTGTCTCCCACGCGTTACTCACCGGTATTCGGAGTTTGCCTCGGGTTGGTAAGTCGGGATGACCCCCTAGCCGAAACAGTGCTCTACCCCCGGCGGTACTACGTGAGGCGCTACCTAAATAGCTTTCGAGGAGAACCAGCTATCTCCGAGCTTGATTAGCCTTTCACTCCGATCCACAAGTCATCCAAATCTTTTTCAACAGATCCTGGTTCGGGCCTCCAATTGATGTTACTCAATCTTCACCCTGCTCATGGATAGATCGCTCGGTTTCGGGTCTATATCCAGCGACTGTGTCGCCCAGTTAAGACTCGGTTTCCCTACGGCTCCCCTATACGGTTAACCTCGCCACTGAATATAAGTCGCTGACCCATTATACAAAAGGTACGCAGTCACAGAACAAGTCTGCTCCTACTGCTTGTACGCACACGGTTTCAGGATCTATTTCACTCCCCTCTCCGGGGTTCTTTTCGCCTTTCCCTCACGGTACTGGTTCACTATCGGTCAGTCAGGAGTATTTAGCCTTGGAGGATGGTCCCCCCGTCTTCAGTCAAGGTTTCTCGTGCCCCGACCTACTCGATTTCACATGATCAGATTTTCGACTACGGGGCTATCACCCGCTACGGCCAGACTTCCCAATCTGTTCGCCTAATCATTCACATGCTTAAGGGCTGGTCCCCGTTCGCTCGCCGCTACTAGGGGAATCTCGGTTGATTTCTTTTCCTCAGGGTACTTAGATGTTTCAGTTCCCCTGGTTCGCCTCTTACACCTATGTATTCAGTGTAAGATACTGACCTTATGGCCAGTGGGTTTCCCCATTCAGAGATGTCCGGGTCACAGGTTGTTGCCACCTCACCGAACCTTATCGCAGGCTACCACGTCTTTCATCGCCTCTGACTGCCTAGGCATCCACCGTGTGCGCTTAATTGCTTGACCCTATAACCCGAAGGAGTCTGGATGTCGCAATAATCACGTTTCATTTTGCCGGATACGCTTGAGACGTATCACAATTTAAGAGCACTTCTTGCGAAGTGTTCTTGTCAGCATGATATACATTGTTAAAGAGCGACTGCTATAAGCAGTGATAAGCGTTTTTTTCACATTAAAAAAAGAAGACCTTTTTCTTTTTCTAAGCTAGAAAAGCGTTCGCTTATCACTGCTCATATCACAGCTATCTGATCAGGTAATTCATTGTGGACGCTTACTGAGCGTGACGCATCGTTTAAGGAGGTGATCCAGCCGCAGGTTCCCCTACGGCTACCTTGTTACGACTTCACCCCAGTCATGAACCACACCGTGGTGATCGCCCTCTTGCGTTAGGCTAACCACTTCTGGTGCAGTCCACTCCCATGGTGTGACGGGCGGTGTGTACAAGGCCCGGGAACGTATTCACCGTGACATTCTGATTCACGATTACTAGCGATTCCGACTTCACGGAGTCGAGTTGCAGACTCCGATCCGGACTGAGACCGGCTTTAAGGGATTCGCTGACTCTCGCGAGCTCGCAGCCCTTTGTACCGGCCATTGTAGCACGTGTGTAGCCCTACCCGTAAGGGCCATGATGACTTGACGTCGTCCCCACCTTCCTCCGGTTTGTCACCGGCAGTCTCCTTAGAGTTCCCACCATTACGTGCTGGCAAATAAGGACAAGGGTTGCGCTCGTTACGGGACTTAACCCAACATTTCACAACACGAGCTGACGACAGCCATGCAGCACCTGTCTTACAGTTCCCGAAGGCACACCAGAATCTCTTCCGGCTTCTGTAGATGTCAAGGGTAGGTAAGGTTCTTCGCGTTGCATCGAATTAAACCACATGCTCCACCGCTTGTGCGGGCCCCCGTCAATTCATTTGAGTTTTAACCTTGCGGCCGTACTCCCCAGGCGGTCGACTTATCGCGTTAACTTCGCCACAAAGTGCTCTAGGCACCCAACGGCTGGTCGACATCGTTTACGGCGTGGACTACCAGGGTATCTAATCCTGTTTGCTACCCACGCTTTCGCACCTCAGTGTCAGTGTCAGTCCAGAAGGCCGCCTTCGCCACTGGTATTCCTCCCGATCTCTACGCATTTCACCGCTACACCGGGAATTCTACCTTCCTCTCCTGCACTCTAGCCTGACAGTTCCGGATGCCGTTCCCAGGTTGAGCCCGGGGCTTTCACAACCGGCTTATCAAGCCACCTACGCGCGCTTTACGCCCAGTAATTCCGATTAACGCTTGCACCCTCCGTATTACCGCGGCTGCTGGCACGGAGTTAGCCGGTGCTTCTTCTGCGAGTGATGTCTTTCCTAATGGGTATTAACCACTAGGCGTTCTTCCTCGCTGAAAGTGCTTTACAACCCGAAGGCCTTCTTCACACACGCGGCATGGCTGGATCAGGGTTGCCCCCATTGTCCAATATTCCCCACTGCTGCCTCCCGTAGGAGTTCGGGCCGTGTCTCAGTCCCGATGTGGCTGATCATCCTCTCAGACCAGCTACGGATCGTCGCCTTGGTGAGCCATTACCTCACCAACTAGCTAATCCGACATAGGCTCATCCAATAGCGGGAGCCGAAGCCCCCTTTCTCCCGTAGGACGTATGCGGTATTAGCCTGGGTTTCCCCAGGTTATCCCCCACTACCGGGCAGATTCCTATGCATTACTCACCCGTCCGCCGCTCGTCAGCATCTAGCAAGCTAGATCTGTTACCGCTCGACTTGCATGTGTTAGGCCTGCCGCCAGCGTTCAATCTGAGCCATGATCAAACTCTTCAGTTTACAATCATTGTGATCCTTACTCGTCACCCGAAGGCAACAAAAGCGAATCAAACTTGGCTCAAGGTTCAAACGAATTCATTTCAATTTACATTGTCATGACCGCTTGCCTTGATATTTGGTGATTTGTCACCAACGTCAGCAAGCGCCCACATGAATTACCTGATCAAATTGTTAAAGAGCGTTTCGCTGCTGGGGTTACTGTGAAAGCAACCGGCTTGCCGTTGACTTGGCTTGCCTCAGCGAGGAAGGCGTATTCTACGCATTTCCTGGCGGTTGTCAATATGCGATTTTCAAAACCGCTAACTCGTTGACTAACCAAGGCTTTTACACCTCATTCACCGCTGGTAACGCTAGGCGTCCCCGGCAGCGGATGCGTACTCTACGGTTTCGCTGACGGGTTGGCAAGGGCTAATGCGAAAATAACTATAAAAACAGGCTGAAAAGTTTAGCTCTTGGGTTTTGCTTTACGCATAACGGCTAATACAGGGCCTGAAGCCACGTAGGTACCAAACAGTAATAGCAGCATTACTGAAGGCTCGACCGAGATCAACACGAAAGCGAGCACGATGGCTAACAGCACAACAAACGGTACCGGCTTTTTAAAGTCGAGGTCCTTAAAGCTGTAGTAACGGATATTACTCACCATCAACACACCTGCTGCTGCCACGACTACCAACATCAACAGTTTGAAACCGAAAGCGTCGGCATCAAAGCTATGGAAAGTCCACACGCTGGCTGCGACTAGCGCCGCAGCAGAAGGGCTGGGTAAGCCAATAAACCATTTTTTATCGACACTGCCAATCTGGACATTAAAGCGTGCAAGGCGAAGCGCCGCGCAGGCAACGTAGAGAAAGGCCACTACCCATCCTGTTTTACCGATATCCTGAAGAATCCAGGTGAAGGCAACCAAAGCAGGTGCCATACCAAAGGAGATCATGTCAGCTAGACTATCGTACTCAGCGCCGAATTCACTTTGTGTATTGGTCATGCGTGCGACACGGCCATCCAAGCCATCCAGCACCATGGCAATAAAGATCGCAACGGCTGCCGAGGTAAACTCACCATTTATGCCAGCCACCACCGCAAAGAAGCCGGCAAATAGTGCCGAAGTGGTAAATAGGTTGGGCAATAAGTAGATACCTTTACGGCGAATTTTTTTGCCGTCTTCTACTGCCTCTTCCACCACTTCCGTTTCACGCAAGAAGGCAGTCGCCAGATCCTCATTGCCGCCTACTTCTGACTGATCAGAGCCATTGGGCTGCTCAGAGCCTGTACGACCTGGGCTTACCTGGCCAGCGTTTGACTGATCTGAGCCTGAGGGCTCTTGATCGCGAGCGTCCTGTGTCATAGGTTTCATCCATTAAAAGTGAAGTCACGGGAACAGTGATCGCATTCATTCTACACGGTGAGGGACACTCAGCCAGCCAATTGCTGCATTGTTACCTTCTAGAGGCTGGCGTCGGCGGGTGCTACAGGCTAATAACTAAAAAGCGCCGCTTCGGGAAAGAAGCGACGCTTATGCTTACGTTGAAGTGCCAGCTGTAAAGGCTACGTTCTTTTATGCCTAGAGCGACAAAACCTTATCGCCCCGGGCAATACCGGAAACCCCTGTACGCGCGACTTCCAAAATACCTACCGGCGCCATGGCTTGCAGGAAAGCATCCAGCTTGCCCGCATCGCCGGTGATCTGCACGGTATACAGGCTTGGCGTTACGTCGACGATCTGCGCGCGGAAGATATCAACCGTGCGCTTCACTTCATCACGCGCCGCGCCTAGCGCTTTCACTTTCACCAACATCAGCTCGCGTTCGATGTGATTACCTTCAGTGAGATCCACCAGTTTCACCACATCAATCAACTTATTGAGGTGTTTGGTAATCTGCTCAATCACCCGGTCATCGCCCACGGTAGTAACCGTTAAGCGTGAAAGCGATGGGTCTTCAGTGGGCGCCACGTTAAGCGTTTCGATGTTGAAGTTACGCTGGGAGAACAACCCGACCACACGTGACAGCGCACCCGGTTCATTTTCTAACAGAATCGAGATGATATGACGCATCAGGTACGCTCCGTTTTAGACAGCAGCATGTCGCGCATGGCACCTAACGGCACCTGCATCGGATAGACGTGCTCAAATGGGTCGACCTTCACGTCAAGGAACACCAGCTCGTGCTTATCAGCAAAGGCACGCTCTAGCGCTGGTTCAAGCTCATCTATCGTCGTAACGGTAATAGCGGTAAACCCATACGCCTCAATCAGCATATGAAAGTCTGGCAGCGACTCCATATAAGAGTGTGCATGGCGCGACTTGTAGTTCAAGTCCTGCCACTGACGCACCATTCCCAATGACGCATTATTAAGATTGACGATCTTAACGCCCACCCCGTACTGCTTACAGGTGGAGAGCTCCTGCATCATCATCTGGAAGCTGCCTTCACCGGTGACGCATACCACATCATCCTCTGGGTAGTTCTGCTTGATACCCATGGCCGCTGGAAAACCAAAGCCCATAGTGCCCAAGCCACCTGAGGTAATCAGCCGGTTGGGTTTATCAAACTTGTAGTACTGTGCCGCGAACATCTGGTGCTGGCCGACATCAGTCGTGACATAAGCCTCACCTCGCGTAACACGGCAGAGCGCTTCAATCACTTCCTGTGGTTTAAGCGCCTCACCGGGCTTGGACGGCTCGTAAAGCTTGCCTTCACGGTCTGCACGCCAGCCATCAATCTTTTCCCACCACTCAGCCAGCGCTTCTGGATGGGCAATTTTTTGCCCCTGCACCAAACTGATCATCTCATTGATAACGCTGGAGGCCGGACCCACGATCGGCACATCGGCACGTACCGTTTTAGAGATCGAGCTCGGATCAACATCGACATGTATGATTTTAGCTGTGGGGCAGAACTTCGACGTACTATTGGTTACGCGGTCATCGAAACGCGCGCCAATGGCAATGATCAGGTCGGCGTGGTGCATGGCCATATTGGATTCATAGGAACCATGCATACCCAGCCAGCCCAAACACTGCCGATCACTTTGCGGATACGCGCCGATGCCCATCAGCGTGGTGGTGATCGGATAACCCAACTGCTTGACCAGATCAGTCAGGCCTTCGCTGGCTTTACCCGTGACTACACCGCCGCCGGTATAAAACACCGGACGCTTGGCCTTAAGCATCATTTCGACGGCTTTCTTGATCTGACCGGTATGGCCACGCGTTACCGGATTGTACGAACGCAGCTTAACCTTTTTCGGATAGACGTATTCGTAGCGTTCGGTAGGGGCAGTCATATCTTTAGGGATATCAACTACCACCGGACCAGGTCGCCCTGTCGACGCCAAGTAAAACGCCTTTTTAAGCACTTCCGGGATTTCAGAAGGATGACGGATTGAGAAGCTATGCTTCACGATCGGGCGTGTCACACCGACGATATCGGTTTCCTGGAAGGCGTCTTCACCGATCAGATGACTCGCCACTTGGCCACACAGCACTACCATGGGAATTGAGTCCATGTAGGCGGTAGCGATACCGGTGACGGCATTCGTCGCACCGGGGCCTGAAGTGACGAGCACGCAGCCCGCTTTGCCCGAGGCGCGAGCATAGCCATCGGCCGCGTGAGTCGCCGCTTGTTCGTGCCGCACCAAAATGTGCTTCACCTTGTCCTGGCGGAAGAGTGCATCGTAAATATGCAGCGCTGCACCGCCGGGGTAACCATAAATGTATTCGATGCCCTCATCTTGCAAGAAGCGGGCAATCATATCTGCGCCGGAAAGCAGTTCCACTGTATTTCTCCCCTGGAGGTCTCGAGTGCGATCCGCAGGACATCCTGCGGTGTCGAGTGCGGCGGTATGCCGCTGCCGGCCCAAGCCGGCACCTGATGCCAAACCCTGGCAGATGGCCCGGTTAGGGCCTGCACTCTTGTCGGGAACACTGACGTACACCAAGGTAAGTCAGCCATTCCCTTACACGGCAGTTCGCCGTGTCGGGGCGTTGGCCAGGTTGGGCGGTTAGCCCAAGCCCGGAAGTCCTTCGGCGGGTAGAGGCCTTCGCCTACCCTTCACGCGGGGATTAGGGGTTGCCCGTTGAGTCCGCGCCCGCAAATCAGGAACCGACAAGATTCCATTAGCGCCCTCAGCCTGTCAACCTCCGATCAAGCCAAACGCAACAAAGGTCGCAGGAAGCCATTAAAAAAGCCCCGCTAGCAACGCTAGCGGGGCTTTCGCCCTATTCAATTGCGCGAAATTAGCTTCATCAATGTTTAGGCAAACACCAACTTACCCTCTTCCGCCGTTATATGAATGGTATCACCAGGCGTAAATTTGCCCCCCAATAGGTCTTGGGCCAGCGGATTCTCAATACGGCTCTGAATCGCCCGCTTAAGTGGTCGCGCCCCATACACCGGGTCGAAGCCCACTACCGCAAGCTGCGCCATCGCTTCAGGGCTAACCTCAAGTTTCAGATCGTGTTCGGCGAGGCGCACTTTCAAGCGCTCCAATTGGATACCGGCAATGGCTTGAATCTGCTCTTGGCCAAGCGCGTGGAACACCACCACTTCATCGATGCGGTTAATGAGTTCAGGCCGGAAGTGGTTGCCCACCACCTCCATGACCATGTTTTTCATGATTTCATAGTCCTGACCTTCGTCACCACTCGGATTACCGCCCATGCGCTGAATAATGTCCGAGCCCATGTTGGAGGTCATCACGATGACGGTATTGCGGAAGTCCACGGTGCGCCCCTGACCATCCGTTAAACGGCCATCTTCCAACACCTGCAGCAGGATATTGAAGACATCAGGGTGTGCTTTCTCTACTTCATCCAACAGCAGCACCGAGTATGGCTTGCGGCGTACAGCCTCGGTTAAGTAGCCGCCCTCTTCATAACCTACGTAGCCAGGGGGCGCACCGATCAAGCGAGCCACGGAGTGCTTCTCCATAAACTCCGACATATCGATTCGCACCATCGCCTCTTCAGTATCGAACAGAAAGTTCGCCAGCGATTTACACAGCTCTGTTTTACCCACCCCGGTGGGGCCGAGGAACAGAAACGAGCCATTAGGACGATTAGGATCAGATAGCCCTGCCCGTGAGCGACGTACCGCGTTCGCCACCGCCTCAACGGCCTCGTCCTGACCAATCACGCGCTCGTGCAGCGCCTCTTCCATACGCAGCAGCTTATCGCGTTCGCCTTCGAGCATTTTGGAGACCGGAATACCTGTCCAACGGGAAACCACTTCAGCGATCTCCTCTTCCGTCACATTGGAACGCAGCAGCTGGTGGCTAGAGGTATCCGCTTCTCCCTCGCCGCTTTCAGCAATTTTCTTCTCGAGCTCTGGAATCTTGCCATACTGGATTTCTGACATGCGGCCCAGGTCGCCCTGACGTCGGGCCTGCTCCAGATCGAGCCGCGCTTGTTCCAAGTCGGCCTTAAACTGCGCTGCCCCCTGAATACTGGCTTTTTCAGCTTTCCAAATTTCATCAAGGTCGGCGTATTCGCGCTCTAGCTCGTGAATCTGAGTGCTCAGTGCTTCCAAGCGTTTTTTGCTCGCCTCATCGGTCTCCTTCTTAAGCGCTTCGCGCTCCATCTTGAGCTGAATCAGGCGGCGATCAAGGCGATCCATTTCCTCTGGTTTGGAGTCAAGCTCCATACGGATACGTGAAGCAGCCTCGTCGATCAGGTCGATTGCTTTGTCGGGCAACTGGCGATCAGTGATATAGCGTGTTGAGAGCTTGGCTGCGGCAATAATGGCCGAGTCGGTAATATCCACACCGTGGTGTACTTCATAGCGCTCTTTCAGGCCACGCAGAATCGCCACGGTGTCCTCTTCAGAAGGTTCATCCACCAACACTTTCTGGAAGCGGCGCTCTAATGCGGCGTCTTTCTCAATGTACTTGCGGTACTCATCCAGGGTGGTCGCGCCCACGCAGTGCAGCTCGCCGCGTGCAAGGGCCGGTTTGAGCATATTGCCTGCGTCCATGGCGCCTTCGGCTTTACCCGCCCCGACCATAGTATGCAGCTCATCAATAAACAGGATTACCCGTCCCTCTTCCTGGGAGAGTTCCTTGAGCACGGCCTTCAAACGCTCTTCAAACTCGCCGCGGAACTTGGCGCCCGCTAACAGCGAGCCCATATCCAGCGAGAGCACGCGCTTATCTTTGAGGCCTTCCGGCACTTCACCATTAACAATGCGCTGGGCCAACCCCTCGACAATGGCGGTTTTACCCACACCGGGTTCACCGATTAATACCGGGTTGTTTTTGGTTCGCCGCTGTAGCACTTGAATCGTACGACGAATTTCGTCGTCGCGACCGATTACCGGATCGAGCTTACCGTCCAGGGCGCGCTGGGTAAGATCCAAAGTGTATTTATTGAGCGCTTCGCGCTGATCTTCGGCGTTGGCATCGTCGACGGTAGCACCGCCGCGTAGGCTATTGATAGCCGCTTCGAGTGATTTACGAGTGATGCCCGCGTCTTTCAGCAGCTTGGTGATGGCCGAGTTCATCTCAAGCGCGGCCAACAGTACTAGCTCACTGGCGATAAACTGATCACCGCGCTTCTGCGCTTCACGATCGGTTAAGTTGAAAAGCTTGATGAAATCCCGAGATGGCTGCACTTCGCCGTCGAACTGCCCCACCTTGGGCAAATTATCCAGCTGCTGCATCAGTCCGTCGCGCAGGCGCGAAGGACTACCCTCGGCTTTTTCAATCAGGGCCTTAATACCGGTATCTTTGGTGTCGAGCAGGGCCAGCAGCAAATGCGCTGGGTCTAGCTGATTATGGCCACGGCCAACGGCCAGCGACTGCGCCTCGGCAATCGCGCTTTGGAGCTTGGCGGTAAATTTATCAAAACGCATAGAATTCCTCCTGAGGTAGCCGTGCGTTTGGACGCACCGCGCAACCCAATATAACGTGTCATTAGGCGTACTAATCACGATTAGCTTGACAAGTTAAATGGCGTCAGTTCCGGGCATTTCAAGAGCAGGTTAAATAAACCACGAGGCTTAGGAGGCTTTTATTGACGTTAATTGATCCAGATCACGCTGGCCATACGACCAGTGGTGCCGCCATCACGGCGATAAGAGTAAAACCGCGACTCGCAGGCAGTACAAAAGTGGCCGCCACTGATCTGATTCACGCCAAGCGCCTCTAAACGAAATCGTGCAAGTCGATAGAGATCAGCCATGTAATGACCCAGGCGGTAAGGGCTATGATCAAAAGCGTCAGCGGTATCCGGGTGAACGGCAACAAAGGCGCCATAAACTTCTGGGCCAACCTCAAATTGAGCGTTGGAGATAGCAGGACCTAACCACACCAGAATATCGTCTGGATCCGTGTTCAGCGCGGCAATGGTTGCCTCCAGCACGCCGCCCGCCAAGCCACGCCAACCGGCATGAGCTACCGCCACCTGAGTACCTGCACGGTTACAAAACATCACCGGTAAGCAGTCCGCTGTTAACACCACACAGGCGTACTCGCTGGAAGTTGCAATTGCTGCATCCGCATCCGCAGCCTCGGTTTGATAAACCTGCTGCACGCGGGCGCCATGGGTTTGGTTGAGCCACAGAAGTGGCCGCTCATCACCAATCTCTTTCTGCACTAAACGGCGGCACAATGCCACATGGTCGGGGTTATCACCCACATGCGCGGCCGTGTTAAAAGCGGCAAAATCACCCTGACTAGGCCCTGATTCGCGGGTAGTCACAAAGGCACGCACGTTTGCCGGCGCCGGCCAGTCTGGAATCAAAAGCGTCGGCCGCAAATTAATGGCATCGCTCATCGCATCGTCTCGTTATCTTCGCGCAGGTAATCCAACAACATTAACAAATCATCAGGCAGGTCCACCTGAAAAGTGACATTTTCGCCACTCACCGGGTGTTTGAAAATCAATTTACGCGCATGCAGCGCCTGACGAGGAAACTCACGCAGAATCTCTTTCAGCGGCTCAGCCGCACCCGGGGGTAATTTAGCGCGACCGCCATACATAGGGTCACCAATCAACGGATAGCGAGCATGGGCCATATGCACACGAATTTGGTGGGTACGTCCGGTTTCTAATTTGCACCGCACATGGGTATGGGCACGGAACCTTTCGACCACACGGAAATGGGTAATGGCAGGTTTACCTGCTGTTGTCACCGCCTGGCGCTTGCGGTCTTTAGGGTGGCGGCCAATGGGCGCATCAATGGTACTGCCCGATACAGGCTTACCGATGACCACCGCATCGTACTGGCGCGACACGCTACGCGCCTGAAGCTGATCCACCAGCGCTGTTTGCGCGGGCAGCGTTTTCGCCACCATCATCAAGCCCGTGGTGTCTTTATCTAGGCGGTGGACGATCCCAGCTCGCGGCACTTCCGCCAATGCCGGATGATGGTGAAGCAATGCATTCAATAGTGTGCCGTCTGGGTTACCGGCGGCGGGATGCACCACCATACCCGCTGCTTTATTGATCACTATCACCGCATCGTCTTCATAAACGATATCCAGCGCAATGTCCTGCGCTTCGAAACGCGTATCGTCTTCGATAGTTGCCTGCAGCACTAACACTTCATGACCATGCAGCTTGGCTTTTGGCTTGGTGTGAGCGCCATCAACAGTTAATTCACCGGCATTAATCCACGCTTTTAAGCGCTCGCGGGAGTAATCGCTGAACAACTCCGCCGCCGCTTGGTCTAACCGCGCACCGGCTAAGGTAGCGGGTACACGCTGCGTGTCTTCAACAATTCGGGACATGAAAAACCTCTTTAAAACACAAAAAACCTAGCCAAGGCATGGAATCATTTTCTATAACGACACCCGACGAAACGTCGCTAAGCCTGCGTTTTGAGCCGAGGTGATTTATAGTGGGCTGATTGCAACCTATTCTACCATTTCTACTTATGGCCATCGCCGCTTTTTGGTGATTATGGCTTGTTAGCAACGAGGATAATGATGCGCGTTTTTTCAGCTGCCAACCGCTTTGGTGCTTTAGCCCTAAGCCTTGCCCTTTTAGCGGGCTGTGCGAGCAACGACACCAGTGAAGAAGATGATGATGAATTTGCTGGGGTACAGGAGCGTGAGCTCTATGAATTGGCCCGCACGGCCTTAGACAGCAACCGCTATCCGATTGCGATCGAGCGTTTAGAAGCACTCGATACGCGCTATCCGTTTGGCGCTCATGCCGAGCAGGCACAGCTTGAGCTGATTTATGCCTACTATGAAAACAGCAATTGGGAAGAAGCCCGGGCAGCGGCCAGCCGTTTTATCCGCCTTCACCCCGACCACCCGCAAGTTGATTACGCCTACTACCTACGCGGCTTGTCCGCTTGGCAAGCGGGCCGTTTTAGCTTAGAGCGTTTACGCCTGATCGACATCTCCAAGCGCGATTTAGGCGCCTCACGGGATGCCTACAACGACTTCCGCGAGTTGATTCAGCGTTATCCGCAAAGTGAATATGCTGCCGATGCTCAACAGCGCATCGTTTACCTGCGTGAATTGATGGCCCGTCATGAGCTACATGTCGCGGATTACTATCTGCGCCGTGGGGCCTACTTGGCGGCTGTGGAGCGTGGCCGCTGGGTAATCGAAAACTATCCAGAATCCAGCGCCACCCGGGATGCACTGGCCACCATGGTGGAAGGCTATCAAGGTCTAGAGATGGATGACCGAGCCAATGAGGTGCTAGCCGTACTTCGTGAGAACGCACCTGATCACGAGCAGCTAGAGGGGAGCCGCTTTGTTCCTAAACATTTAGGACAAAATGATTAAGCCTCTGGAAATTTTTATCCATTAAAAAACTGTACTGCACCCACCTATCAAACCACGCCTCGGCGTGGTTTTTTATGAACAAAGGCCATAAACCGTTGATAGCTTTGCCTGATTTTTTAGATAAAATCTATACAAGAAAATAATATTTTCTATACAACCATTGTACATCAAGATATGATTAGCCTTTAATAAATAATAAAGCGCCTGAACGGCGCCTAGGGTGAAATTCAATGCGGCTATCCAGGTCCGGCACTAAGATCAGTACTCGTTTATTAGCAGGATTTTCGGCACTGCTAGGGTTACTCATTTTGTTAACTGCCGTGGGTATTTACCAAGTCAATAAAATTGATCGAGATTTAACCACAATTAATGACGTCAACGGCACCAAGCAGCGTTTTGCAGTGGATTGGCGGGGCAGCGTACATGATCGTGCGATTGTGCTACGTGATATTGTTATTACAGCGGGTAACGGCAACCTCGGCACGCTTGAAAGCGAAATGCAGCGCCTGATCGATGCTTACGGTGTCGCAGAAACAGGGATGCAACAGGTCATTAGCGAACACGCTGGGAGTGCGCAAGAACAGAGCATTGTTAGCAGCATCAACGAACAAGCCGCGATGACACGTGAACTTACCGGTCAAGTGATCGCAGCACGCCAAACAGACGAGTATGAAAGTGCACGAACGCTGCTTCTTGAACAAGCAGGCCCCGCCTATACCGAGTGGCTTAATCGTATTAACCAGTTTATTGATTTACAACAGGAACTAAATAACGTCACCACCTCGGAAGCCCGCGATACGGCTTCTGGCTTTCAAATGCAAATGTTGGGGTTAACCCTCTTTGCACTGCTAGTAGGCGGCTTGATCGCACTATTTTTATCCCGCCAACTGCTACGCGAACTGGGTGCAGAGCCGCACGTAGTCAAAGCGTTCGCAGAAGCTATTGGTCGGGGTGAGCTGACTAGCCAAGGGCATCTTAAGAAGGGCGATACACGCAGCATCATGGCATCCCAGGTAGCGATGGCACATCAGCTACAGACTATTGTGTCCCAGGTTCGCGCCTCTGCTGAGGCGGTTGCTAACAACAGCGAACAAATTGCTGAAGGTAATAACGACCTCTCCTCACGTACTGAGCAGCAAGCTAGCGCTCTGGCCGAAACGGCCTCTGCCATGGAACAGCTCAACAGCACCGTCAAGCTTAATGCAGAGAACTCAGAGCAAGCGAGCCAAGAGGCAACCAATGCTTCGCGCACCGCCACCCGCGGCGGGGAAGCTGTTCATCAGGTGGTAAACACCATGAACGACCTGAATAAAAGCTCACAGGAAATTTCGGGCATCATCTCAACGATCGATGCAATCGCCTTTCAAACTAATATCCTGGCGCTTAACGCCTCTGTCGAAGCCGCCCGCGCGGGTGAGCATGGGCGTGGCTTCGCGGTCGTCGCCGAAGAGGTTCGTAGACTTGCGCAGCGTAGCGCCGACGCTGCGCGGGAAATTAACAATCTAATTTCCAAGAATTTAGAACGGGTTAACCATGGTAATAAACGCGCCGAAGAAGCCAGCAAGTCAACCGTTGAAATTGTGGCGGCCATTGAGCGCGTAACCAGCATTATGAAGGAAATCAGTTACGCCAGTGCAGAACAAAGTACCGGTGTTCAAGAAGTGGGAAGAGCAGTAGCTGAAATGGATCAGGCCACCCAACAGAACGCCGCGCTGGTGCAACAGAGTGCCTCTGCGGCTAATAGCTTGCGCCAAAACGCCCACTCTTTGCTCCATACCATGGAAGTCTTCAAGCTGCCTGACACCCATCAAAGTGAACAGTCGCCGCGTAACGCTTTGGCACCTGTGCGCACTCAATCAACGAATACAATGAGAGCACTGCCTGCTGCAAAATCTCAGCAGACAGAACCTGAGTGGGAAAGTTTTTAATACGTCTTAACAGCGTATTTATTGATCGCTAAGCTTGATTACTCGCCGGGCTGCCAGCCATTAACAATCGGATAGCGCCGGTCCCGGCCGAAACCACGAGGGGTAACGCGCACGCCGATGGGCGCCTGGCGGCGCTTGTACTCACAGCGATCCACAAGCTTAACGACTTTATATACGTCGTCATCGTCAAAACCCGCTGCGATAATCGCTTCTGCGCTCATATCCCCTTCGATATAGCGGACTAAAATGGCGTCGAGTACATCGTAATCAGGCAAAGAGTCGCTATCCTGCTGATCGGGCGCCAGTTCTGCACTCGGCGGCCGATCAATGACACGCTCAGGGATGGCGGGTGATTGCGTGTTGCGCCAGCGAGCAAGACGATACACCCAGGTTTTATAAACGTCTTTAATCGCGTTATAGCCGCCCACCATATCGCCATAAAGCGTGGCGTAGCCTACCGCCATTTCGCTCTTGTTTCCGGTGGTCAGGACCATTAAGCCTTTCTTATTGGAGATCGCCATTAGCAACACACCGCGACAGCGCGATTGCAAATTCTCTTCGGTAGTATCCCGCTCGGTACCCGCAAAGCTCTCCGCTAGCGTGTCCATAAACGCTTCTACCATGGGTTCAATGGGCATGATCTCATAGTGTACACCCAGCATCTTGGCCTGCTCCGCGGCGTCCTGCTTGGAGATATCCGCGGTATAGTGATAGGGCATCATCACCGCTTGCACCCGCTGAGGGCCTAACGCATCAACGGCAATCGCCAGTGAAAGTGCGGAATCAATGCCGCCAGAAAGCCCCAGCACCACACCGTCAAACCCACTCTTATTGACGTAGTCGCGCAGCCCAGTGACGAGCGCGCAATACAGACTCTCTTCCGGCGCCACCTCGGGATCGATTTCGCCGGGCTGGGGCTCCCACACTGTCGCGCTGGTTTGCAAAAACTGAATTGGCATCAGGCCCGCCTGCCAATATGGCGCCAGCACCTGCAGCTCACCGCTCGCATTAACGCAGCAGGAACCGCCATCAAACACTAGCTCGTCTTGGCCACCAATGGTGTTCACGTACACAATTGGCCGCTTAACGTCTTGGGCATGCTCCTTCAACAAGCGGAGCCGCTCCGTGGGTTTATCCTGATGATAGGGCGAGGCGTTCAAGGTAATCAGCACTTCAGCACCTGCTTTTGTGGCGGCTCTAACCGGCGCGCCATCCCACAGGTCTTCGCAAATCACGATGCCTAACTTGGCGCCTTTGTGCTCATAGACGAGAGTCTCAGTCCCGGCGGTAAAGTAGCGCTGCTCATCAAACACTTGGTAGTTAGGTAACGCCTGCTTGGCGTATTCCGCTTCCCACTGGCCGTTGTAAAGAATGCCCGCCAGATTGTAGCAGCGCCCTTCCCGCACGCCGGGATATCCAATAATTACCAGTACATCGCGGGCAACTTTTGATGCCATCAGGGCACGCGCTTCACGCAGGCGGGTTTCCATGGAGGGACGAAGCAGTAAATCTTCAGGCGGATAGCCCGATAAAAAAAGTTCAGGAAAGACAACAATATCCGCCCCATGCTCAATCCGTGCTTCGCGCACGGCCTCAATGGCATGCGCGGCGTTGCCGGGAATATCCCCGACCAAAGGATCGAGTTGGGCCATTACCAGCGTTAAGTCTTGCATGGGCGTCAAAATCTCTTGAGAATCTTTAAATTAGGGTTACACCGTCATACACGCATTGTCCCGCAAGGGCCGCCAACTGGCAAAGGCCATGCGTCTATTCCAACGCCTAGATCCCCACCACGGGAGACAAAATAAGGATGAACCTCTTGATCATTCGGCTGATTATCTTTGCCGTTCTATTCTATGCCGGTTTAAAGCTCTACGGCATCTACCGCCAACGTAAGCTTGAGCATGAAGCGCAGCATAAAAAAGTCAACCATCATGAAGGCGGCAAAATGGTGCGCTGCCGCTGGTGCGATGTCCACGTACCTGAAAATGAAGCGCTTCGCGATCAAGAGCAGTGGTTCTGCTCTGGCGCGCATCGCGACCGTTTTCTACAAGAGCAGCAAGACAAAGATGGCACACCTTAAGCCGGTTTAAGTCGCTCTGGCGTAAGTTGGTAAGGCGCTGGGTCAATGAGCGGCTCACGCCCAAGCAACTGGTCCACCAATAGATGGGTCGATGCAGGGGCCAATACCAAGCCGTTACGGTAGTGTCCCGCATTGACGAAGACATTAGGCCATTCTTGAAGGGCGCCAATAAACGGTATGCCCACTGGGGAGCCGGGACGTAATCCGGCCCACTGGTGCGCTACCGGGCACGCTGCTAACGCAGGCAACATGGCTTCAGCGCTCTGTTTTAGCGACGCCAGAGCTGCCTTATCGGTCGTCTTATCAAAGCCCACTTCTTCCAGCGTAGATCCGACCAACAGCAGGCCATCCGCACGCGGAATGATATAGCGCCCATCTTTTAATACCACGCGCTGCACCAATCCCTTGGGTGCTTGGTAAGCGATCATCTGCCCCTTTACTGGCCTAACCGGCAACGGCACCTTCAGCTGTGCTAATAACTGAGCAGCCCAGGCGCCACCGCAAACCACTAATCGCTGGGCCTTTAATGGCCCCAGAGACGTCACCACCCCCTCCACTTGACCATCTTGCTGATGAATAAAGCCACTAACCTCGCACTGCTCTTTCAGCGTTACTTGCGGCATTGCCGCTAGCCGCGCCTTCAACGCTTTGGCTAACCGCGGATTGCGCACGCTGCCCAACGTCGGCATCCAAAGCGCGCTGTCACCAGACATCGCCACGCTCGGCTCTTTAGTGCGAACAAAATCTGCGTCCACCCGCTCCAGCGGTTTCCCCAATTGACGCGCCCAGCGCAGTGCTCTGTCGGCGTCATCAACATTTAAATACAGCAGCCCTCTTTGACGGTATTCGGGATCAATACCGGTCTCTTCCAACAATCGCAGTGACAAAGAGGGGTAAACGCCTTCCGACCAGCGGGATAATTGCGATATCGCAGCGTCGTATCGCCAGGGGTAAAGCGGCGAGACGATACCGCCACCGGCCCAAGAGGCCTCTTTACCGCACTCGCCACGATCCACCAGCGTGACCAGCTGACCCGCA
The DNA here is from genome assembly GCF_059448525.1 of Vreelandella sp. ssv. NCBI lineage: Bacteria > Pseudomonadati > Pseudomonadota > Gammaproteobacteria > Oceanospirillales > Halomonadaceae > Vreelandella > Vreelandella sp. ssv. Next base: position 3,487,211 of record NZ_CM182545.1, read on the forward strand.
TCGGCCAGCTGCAGCGCCGTCATCATGCCGATCACACCGCCACCAATAATTAAGAAATCGCTCACAAAATTGTCCGTTTTGGCTTACATAAAAAATGCGTTGCGCCGCTTAGGGTGACCTATTAACCACAGAGTGTTCGCGGCTGACGACGGTCAGTGAGCATAGCGCGGGCAATAACAAGGTCAAGAGAGGAAGGCGATGAGCGATAGCCGTATCGAGACACACATGACGCCTGAAAGTGGATTTACGCTGCTTGAGCTATTGATTACGCTGCTGTTAGTGGGGATTATCGCCACCTGGGGGCTGCCTAATTTTCAAGCGCTGGGGGAGCGCACCGCACAGACCAGCGAAGTGAATCGGTTTCAGAGCGCATTTTCGTTAGCGCGAAATACAGCCATTAGCCAACGCAACCAGTTGACGCTATGCCCAGCCGATGAGGATCACAAAGCGTGCATGAATGACTGGAGTGGTGAGTTGATGATTGTACGGGGTGATAAAACCGACAGCATTGCTGCAGAGGATATTTTGCGCATAGTCCCCGCACAACAGGGTACTCAAGTCAGTTACAGCAGAGGGTGGTCGCGCATTCGCTACAGTCCGCTAGGTTATACCAGCGGTTACAACGGCAGCTTTGTTATTTGCCCCAGCAGCGGCGCAGAGCACGCTCAAGGTAAAAAGCTGGTACTCAGCCAGTTAGGGCGTTTGCGAGTTGATGAAGCGCCTATCGGTTGTTAGGCGCTTCAATCTATCCAGTATTGATAGACTTTTCTGTACCTATCCAGCAATACCGTCCAAATAGCGCTCGGCATCCAGTGCCGCCATGCAGCCACTGCCTGCGGAGGTAATTGCTTGGCGATAAATGTGATCCATTACATCACCGCAGGCAAATACGCCCGGCACGCTGGTCGCGGTGGCGTTACCTTCAAGCCCAGATTGCACCTTGATGTAACCGCCGTTCATGGCTAACTGACCTTCAAAAATGCCAGTATTGGGGCTATGGCCAATGGCGATAAACAAACCAGGCGCATGAATCTCTTTGCTTGAACCATCTTTCGTGGATTTGACCCGTACTCCTGTGACGCCCGAGTTATCGCCGAGCACCTCTTCGACTTCCTGAAACCACTCAAGAGCGATTTTGCCCGCCTCAGCTTTCTCGAACAGCTTATCTTGGAGGATTTTTTCAGCCCGCAGCGTGTCACGGCGGTGTACCAGGGTCACTTTAGAAGCAATGTTAGAGAGATAAAGCGCTTCTTCTACGGCAGTATTGCCGCCACCGACCACAATGACTTCCTGGTTGCGGTAGAAAAAGCCATCGCAGGTCGCACAGGCCGACACCCCTTGGCCCATAAACTGCTGTTCAGTTGGCAGACCCAGGTAACGCGCGCTAGCACCCGTCGCTACGATGAGTGCATCGCAGGTATAAAAACCGCTATCACCCTTTAAGGTGAAGGGTTTTTCACCTAGGCTGACCTCATTGATATGATCAAACAGCACTTCGGTATTGAAGCGTTCAGCGTGTTGCTTCATGCGCTCCATTAATTCAGGGCCTTGAACACCTTGGGCGTCACCCGGCCAGTTATCCACGTCGGTTGTGGTGGTCAATTGCCCACCCGCCTGAATACCGGTGATCAGCAGTGGCTTCAGGTTGGCCCGCGCGGCATACACAGCAGCCGTATAGCCTGCCGGGCCGGACCCAAGAATAATCAAACGCTCATGACGAGTTTCCATGACACCACCTTGTAAAGACCTGTCTGATAGCTTTGTTGAAAGCTGTGTAAATGAATTTGGCAAAGAGTCTGCCTGAAATGGCGTCAAGTACAAGCTATTGCAAGGTTTCATCTACGCTATTAGGCGAAGAAACCTTGAAAGCGACGATATAAACACCCATGTGTTATTACTAAATCAACGCCATACTGGGGTAAGCCATACTAAAGGAAGATCGTGACCGTCACGCTGAGGGCAACACTCAGCAATCAGAGGAGAGACACATGAGCAAGACACCCGATACGCTAAGTACTTTAGAAGTTGGCAGTAAAACGTATCACTACTACAGCCTCCCCCAAGCGGCAGAGACGCTGGGTAGTATTGACCGGCTTCCCAAAACGCTCAAGATTCTACTCGAAAACCAGTTGCGCTTTGCAGACGACGAGAGCGTAGCGGACGAGGACATGCAGGCTCTGGTCGATTGGCAGAGCGAAGGTAAATCCAGCCGTGAAATTGGCTATCGCCCGGCACGCGTATTGATGCAGGATTTTACCGGCGTACCCGGCGTAGTGGATCTTGCCTCTATGCGCGCCGCTGTCGAAAGTCTCGGTGAAGACCCCGCGAAGATCAACCCACTCACCCCGGTTGATCTGGTTATTGATCACTCAGTCATGGTCGATAAGTTTGGTAACCCAGCGGCGTTCCAGGAGAACGTTGATATCGAAATGCAGCGTAACCGCGAGCGTTACGAGTTTCTACGCTGGGGCCAACAGGCATTTGACAACTTCAGCGTCGTGCCCCCCGGTACCGGTATCTGCCACCAAGTAAACCTGGAGTACCTTGGCAGAACGGTATGGACTAAAGACGAAGACGGCAAGACCTTTGCCTACCCCGACACCCTCGTCGGCACTGACTCCCACACCACGATGATCAACGGACTGGGGGTATTAGGCTGGGGCGTTGGCGGTATTGAAGCCGAAGCCGCCATGCTCGGTCAGCCGGTCTCGATGCTAATCCCCGAGGTGATTGGCTTTAAGCTCACTGGCAAGCTACGCGAAGGCATTACCGCGACGGACTTGGTACTTACCGTTACCGAGATGCTGCGTAAGAAAGGCGTCGTGGGTAAGTTTGTTGAGTTCTACGGCGACGGTTTGAAAGACCTGCCGCTGGCGGATCGCGCTACGATTGCCAACATGGCCCCAGAGTATGGCGCTACTTGTGGCTTCTTCCCTGTGGATGAAGAAACCCTGAACTATATGCGTCTTACCGGTCGTGAAGATGAGCAAGTCGCGCTGGTAGAAGCCTATAGCAAAGCCCAGGGGCTGTGGCGTGAACCCAGCGATGAGCCGATCTTCACCGACGCTCTGGAACTGGACATGACCGAGGTGGAAGCCAGCCTTGCCGGCCCCAAACGTCCGCAAGATCGGGTCGCCTTACAGGATATGGCGGCAGCCTTTGAAAAGTTCATGCAGGAAGATAGCAAGGCCAAGCCAACCGAAAAGGGTAAGTTCTCCTCTGAAGGTGGCCAAACTGCCGTAGGGGTAGAGCGCAGCTTCGAACATGACACCAGTCAAGCCGTTAAGCTTGATGACCATGACTTTAGCCTTGACCCCGGTGCGGTGGTTATCGCGGCCATTACCTCGTGCACTAACACGTCCAACCCCAGCGTAATGATGGCGGCCGGTTTGCTGGCACGTAAAGCGCGTGAAAAGGGCTTAACTACCCAACCGTGGGTGAAAACGTCACTGGCGCCCGGCTCTAAAGTGGTCACCGACTACCTTGCTGCCGCGGGTCTCAATGATGACCTGGATGCGTTAGGCTTCAACTTGGTCGGCTACGGCTGTACCACTTGTATCGGCAACTCTGGCCCGCTACCTGATGAGATCGAGCAGGCAATTAACGAGGGCGACCTTGCAGTGGCCTCGGTGCTTTCCGGTAACCGCAACTTTGAAGGGCGCGTCCACCCGCTGGTGAAAACCAACTGGCTTGCCTCTCCGCCGCTCGTGGTTGCCTACGCCCTTGCAGGTAACGTTCAACGCGACCTTACCAAAGAGCCGCTGGGTCAAGGCAGCAACGGTGAGCCTGTCTATCTCAAAGACATCTGGCCCAGCCAGGCCGAGATTGCCAACGCGGTTGAGCAAGTCAACACCGCCATGTTCCGTAAAGAGTACGGCGCGGTGTTTGAGGGTGACGACGTCTGGAAAGCCATCGATGTGTCAGAAAGCAAGGTCTATCAGTGGCCGGAATCTACCTACATTCAGCACCCGCCCTTCTTTGAAGGTATGGGCCGTGAGCCGGATGCCATCGAAGATGTACACAGTGCCCGGGTGCTGGCGATGCTAGGCGACTCTGTCACCACCGACCATATCTCTCCTGCCGGCGCCATCAAGCCCGACAGCCCCGCCGGGCGCTACCTGCAAGAACACGGCGTTAAGCCGGTCGACTTCAACTCCTACGGCTCGCGCCGGGGTAACCATGAAGTCATGATGCGCGGCACCTTTGCCAACGTGCGGATCAAAAATGAGATGCTCGACGGCGTGGTTGGCGGCGAGACGCGCCACGTGCCCAGTGGTGAGCAGATGGCTATTTACGATGCGGCCATGAAGTACAAAGAGGAAGGCAAACCGCTTGTCGTGATTGCCGGTAAAGAGTACGGCACCGGCTCTTCACGGGATTGGGCGGCCAAAGGCACCCGGTTGCTGGGCGTTCGCGCGGTGATTGCCGAATCCTTTGAGCGCATTCACCGCTCTAACCTGATCGGCATGGGTGTTGTACCGCTGCAGTTTGCCGAAGGCGAAAGCCGTACAACCTTGGGTCTGACCGGGGATGAAGAAATTTCGATTGCCGGTTTGAGCGACCTAACGCCGGGTGGCACGGTCAAAGTGGTGATTAAAAATGGCGAAGGGGAACGTAGCGTTGATGCCAAGTGCCGAATTGATACGGTAAACGAGCTGGCTTACTACCGCCATGGTGGTATCCTTCACTACGTGCTGCGCAAGATGATCGGCGCAGCCTAAAGGTAAAACCTACCAATGCTTGCATGCCCCCACCTCGGTGGGGGCTTTTTTTTAGCCAAACGCTTAAAAAGCGCGGCGACGATACGTGCGGTAATCAGGCGACCAGGATGCCTTTTCAATCAACTCACGCAGAGTCGTGCCGCTGGTTTTCAGCGCCACTCCGTTCTGCTGCGCTTGGGCAGCCACTTCAAAGGCAATCGACTTGCTGATATCGCGAATACGCGACAGCGGCGGCAGAAGCGCGCCTTTGCCCTCTTTTACCAGCGGTGCTTCACGGGCCAGCGCCCGGGAGGCGCTCATCAGCATCTCATCGGTAACGCGGCTAGCACTGGCGGCAATCACGCCTAAACCAATGCCTGGGAAGATATAAGCGTTGTTACACTGGGCGATTGGATAAGTGCGGCCGTTGTAAACCACAGGGGCAAAGGGGCTGCCGGTGGCTACCAGCGCTTGACCATCGGTCCAGCGGATAACATCTTCCGGCACGGCCTCTGCTTGGGAGGTCGGGTTAGAGAGCGGCATGATCACCGGGTGCTCACAGCCCGCGTGCATGGTGCGAACAACCTGCTCGGTGAAGATACCGCGTTGGCCGCAGACACCGATCAACACCGTTGGCTTGATCTGTGCGATCGTCTCTTCCAGACCTTGGCCACTCCACTCCGCCACTAGAGAGGGGTCATGGGCTAACCGGCGCTGGAAGTCGCGCTGCCACTCTTGATTGCTGGTCATCAAACCGTCGCGATCGACAATGTAAATACGCGACCGTGCTTCGCTTTCGGTCAAGCCTTCGGCTTCCATGGCAACGACCACCTGCTCGGCGATTCCACAGCCCGCCGAACCACCACCGACAAACACCACACGCTGCTGGGCAATGGTCTCTTCCCGGGCCTGACAAGCCGCCATTAGCGTACCCACTACCACAGAAGCAGTACCCTGCACGTCGTCGTTGAAGCAGCACAGTTCATTACGATAACGCTCAAGCAGCGGCACCGCATTGGCTTGGGCAAAGTCCTCGAACTGCAGCAGAACGTTCGGCCAGCGACGTTTAACAGCAGCGATAAATTCTGCCATGAAAGCATCGTACTCTTCCTGCCCCACCCGCTCGTGGCGCCAACCCATGTACATAGGATCATCCAGCAGCGCTTTGTTATTAGTGCCCACGTCAATCATGATCGGCAGCGTGTAGGCAGGGCTAATACCACCACAGGCGGTATACAGCGCCAGTTTACCAATCGGGATACCCATCCCCCCGATCCCTTGGTCGCCCAGGCCTAAAATGCGCTCGCCATCCGTCACTACGATCACTTTAACGTTATCTTTAGTGGCGCTGCGCAGGATGTCATCCATATGCTCGCGGTCCGGGTAGCTAATAAACAGGCCACGGTGGTTACGGTAAATATTGGAGAATTCCTGGCACGCTTGCCCGACCGTCGGGGTATAGATTATCGGCAGCATCTCTTCAAGGTGCTGGGAAACCAACCGGAAGTAGAGCGTTTCGTTGTCGTCTTGAATCGCACGCAAATGGATATGCTTTTCAAGGTCGCTATGGCACTGCTGATACTGGCGATAGACGCGCTCCAGCTGATCCTCAATGGTTTCCACCTTTTGCGGCAGCAAACCAATCAGGTTAAATGCCAGGCGTTCCTGTTGAGTAAACGCGCTGCCTTTATTCAATAGCGGCATTTCGAGCAGAGAAGGACCGGCGTAAGGAAGGTATAAGGGGCGTTTACTCTGGGTAGTCATAAGCACTCTCTTTTTATGTCAATCACTGCTGCAATGCAGCAATATCGGGCGTTTGCGGCGTTTGGACTTAATGTAACATGCTCCTGCTACAAAGGTAGAAGAGAGCGACCTTGTTGATATAAAAACGCCTCGATTTAGGAGGACCAAACCGAGGCGTCATGATGACATTAAGGATGCTTTAGCACGTTTTAGCAGTGGGTTTACGCCCCTCAACGCCAGCGAAAAAGAACGGCCGTAGCTTAACGCCGACCATATTGCCGGCAAACGCCGCCACCAGCCATACCCAACCGTGCAGGCTGCCAGAGGCAATACCGCTGAAGTAAGCTCCAATATTGCAGCCATACGCCAAGCGCGCCCCATACCCCAACAAGATGCCACCAATAACCGCTGCCAAGATGGACTTCAATGGAATTTTGAAGTTTGGCGCAAAACGACCCGCCAAGCTCGAAGCCGCCAGGGCGCCGAGCATAATACCCACGTTCATTACGGTGGTGATATCACTCCATGCGCTGGCTTCCAAAGCTGCCGCATTGCCCGGTGCTTGCCAATAGCCCCACTGGCTGACATCGCCGCCCACCAGTTCAAAGCCTTTAGCGCCCCACAGCGCAAACGCTGAGGTAATTCCCCACGGGCGCCCTGCCAGTGCCAAGGTGGCAAAGTTCAGCAGTGCTAGCGCGACAGCACCAGCAATCAAAGGCCAAGGCCCCGTCAGCCAACGCTCATACCCATGCTTATTGACGATAGGTGCTTGCTCTAACTGACCATGGCGGCGCTTCTCCATCACCCAGGTGAAAGCAGCAATCGCGGCAAACAGCACTAAGCTGATCCCAACACCGCCGCCAACGCCTGCCACATTCACCAGCGATACCGGCTGAAAAGCGGGCAGGCTCTGCCACCAGGCAAAATGCGCGGTGCCGATCACTGAGCCCACGATAAAGAATACCAGTGTAATTAACATACGGGCGTTACCACCGCCAGCGGTAAACAGCGTTCCGGAAGCACAGCCGCCGCCTAGTTGCATGCCCACCCCGAAGAGAAACGCCCCCACCAACACAGAGATACCAATGGGAGCAACGAAGCCGCGCACCTCGGTACCGAACAGGCTACCTGCGCCCAGCGCCGGGAAAAACAGCACCACAGCAATCGCTAGCATCACCATTTGCGCCCGCAGGCCACGCCCCCGCCTTTCCGTAATAAACACCCGCCACGCAGAGGTAAAACCAAACGCGGCGTGATATAGCACCATGCCAAACAGCCCGCCGACAATCATCAGCAGGCCCGTATTCGCCTCAAACACCATCCCCACCAGTAACGCACCAATCACAATTGCCGCAGTGGCTATCAGCGGCACGCGATAGCTCTGAGGCACAGCAACAGCCGTAGTCGACATACATTCACCTTTAGCAGCACCAAAAGCGCCTGTTAAGAAACAGGCGCTTTTGGTAGACATGGACAATAGTTATAAGCCTAACGATAGCGGTAAAGCGCGGGAAATTCTTTATTTAAAGGTTCTTATAGCTTTATGGAATAAAAGCTATAATTTAGTGCCATTCGCGGTAAACGAAAATGCGGGATAAGCCTGTTGAATAGCAAATGGTGACTTCGTCAGTCTGCTTCCTGGCACTTGAACGGTATAGTTCTGCTGAATTAACCACATGGTGAATACTCTCTTTTATCAATCAGGCAGAAGGCAACGTCAGAGGTAAGCTTGCTGAGTTCTCTGTGTGACGGTAGCGTTTATCGATCTCGATATGTCCTTGGCTGGGCTTTATAGAAAGGAAAGGTGAAAGCATGAGCGGCATAGCAAGTCCTATTTTACATCTGTTCATAGGTGAACTAACCACGCCAGCAGTGCTTATTCCGGCAGCGTCGCAAAATGCGAATGCACAACAAGCTTTCCTTCATGATAGGGCGTATTCGGAAGCCTATCCTTAAATATACCTATGCACTTCTCAAAATCTTTTTTATGACAATAAACTTTACTGTAAACGGAGTAGTGTGAACTATCTTCATTATACCAAGTGAAGCGCAAGCCAATCAGACAGCGCTTTCCCCAAACAGCAATATCTTCTGCATTTGGCCAATCTATCTCATGGTATTCTTCATTGCGAACCATTGATTGATAGCCTTTAGAGTTCCCCATCAACGCCGCCATCACCCCAATGCCAACAGGGCCAATCGCGGCAATAATAAAGTCAGGGTCTACCAATACCAAACACAACACCCCCACACCGGAAATAATGGCCGTCCATTTCATCACCGGCTTGACCGAGTCAATCTGTGGTTTCCAGGAAAATACCTCGATGCGCTTTTCGGTTAAACGATACACGATAATCGTCGTTTGGTGAGTCATGCTCATGCTAACTAGTAAGACAAATCCCCCTCCACCCAATCCTAATATAAATGAGGAAATGCTAGGATCATTAAAAGAGAAAACTGCAAACCCTACTGCAAATGAAATCATAAAGTTTATAAAAAATAAAATATTAGCAATAAACGTATTGTAATCACGTGCACGAATCTGCCATGTCATGACTGCGGGTTCATCGGCATGCTTCCAGGGCATTTCTGCTACATAGTCTCGCTTGGGTTGAATAAGCCACATGGTGAATACTCTCTTTTATCAATCAGGCAGAAGGCAACGTCAGAGGTAAGCTTGCTGAGTTGTCTGTGTGACGGTAGCGTTTATCGATCTCGATATTCCCTTGGCTGGGCGTTGCTTGATAGAAAGGAAAGCGCAACCCTCCTTGGCTATCGCTGTAGATCGCTTCCTCATAGATGACTTCCACCAGGAATGGTTGATCTTCGGGTAGCTGATCCACCGGCAACCACGCCTGCCATACCCGTAGCGGATCATCTGCGTTGTAGGAAACAGACTCTTGCAGTTGCCGTGGTACTTCTGGTGGTGTGGTTTGAAAGCTATCCGAAGGCACCCAAGCCCCTGCGGCCAATCGCTCCGAGATCGTGATGGTTTCCCCCGACAAGCTGGCGGGTAGAGCTAGCTGTGCCCAGTAGCCTTGTACGATGGGAACGCGTCTACCAGGAGAATAGGGTGACAATGTGCGGGAGGTGTCGAACTCAGCTCCCAGAGTGGTAACGGGGGTTAGCTTGAGTGAAGGTTCAAGCAGCGCCTCATTCAAGGCACGCAGTTCTGCGCTATTGTCATCATCACTGCACGTCCACTTCTTAGCTTTACCCCAAGTACTTTGATAGAGCCATAAGCGCACCCCTTCACGACGGTAGTTTTCTGCCAACACCGAAAACAACAGATAACCAACACTTAAAGTCAGCATTGCCCACCCCGCCCAGGGTGCCATTATCCAGCCAAAGGCAAACCAACGACTAGCTGCCGCGCCAAACAATTGTGCACCGCCAATACCTGTCATGATTGTCGTCATCAGAAATTTTGCTGTCAGCGCTTGTCGTTCATCCATGTTTGTTGAGTTTTTGCGCTGCTGCCATATCTGCCAAGATTCAACCCCCGCCCCAATCGCCGCAAAAGCGGCTAAACCGGCAACGCGACTTGCGAGTTTGCCAGCAATCCTAGCAACATTAGATTGTTTTGCCGCTTTCCAGGTTGAGATACTCGCACCAGTAATGCTTGTCATTGGACCACGTAACGGCACTAAGCTATTGGCATGCCGCTGCCAGTAGGGCATTACCCACAGCGACATCACCGCGGCGGTGGCGTAACTTGCTTGGCTGGCAAGGGTGGTCATCTCTTCACGGTCAACGCCATCTTTTTCCGCATCTAGCAGGGTATTGGTCACATTGGCCAAGTTAATCGCCGCTATCAATAACGGTAGCCCCCCTATGCCACGGGCATTGACCCAGCGCTGCATGCGCTGGCGTGCCGCTGCCGCATTTGTCGCCACGCGGCCAAGCAGTTGTCGATGCTGTTCACGCAGTTCACCAAAACCAAGGTCGGCCAGTACAGCGGCATTGGCTTGAGTGCCACCTCCAACGTTGAAGCGTTTCGGCTCGTTTAACGCTAGCACGCGTTGCTCCTGCTCAAGCTGGGTAATATCGCGATGAATACTGGCGCGCCCACCAGGCGACATAGGTAGGCTTAACCTTCCTGTGAGCTGCGCCTTGGAGTGCGACAAGCGTTGCATATCGCGTCGCCAGCGGCGATGCTTTGTGCGCACGGCGTCGTCTCGTTCTAAATACAGGCCGTCATTGTCAGGATGAACGAAGGCCACCACCATGGTGATCGAGAGGTTTCTGGCTAACTGCTTCGATGCGACGTGGGCACCTGCTCCGGCGGCGGGAAGCGCATGATAGGCGATGGACTGCCAACTCGCCTTGCCCGCCTCAGCAGCGACTTTTTTGAGTACGGAGAAGGCGTCTTTGACGGGAGTTGCCAGCGCTTGAAAAACGGCCGACTGCTGAACATGTTGGTAACCCAGAACAGTGTCAAGGTTTACAGCTACATTGCCGACATTCAACACATCACCCAGCTCGATGCTTAGCGCTTGATCATCTGGGTCACCGGATGCCAGCCACTGAGCCGCCACTAGATCCAGTGCATCTGCCAACACGGGAGAAAAGTTAAATGGGCCGGTGCCAACCAGCGTATCGCGCTCACGGAAGGTGCGGGTTAACCATTCACGCCCCTTCTCACTGGCCCCAACGGCGTCGGCAATTAAAGCGACGAACTCCATTAGGCACTGACTTTGTACTTCATCACAGTTGTCATAAAAGAGCTCTTCTGCATGAGCAGGTAACCGTTCAAGCCAGACGATGATATCGCTAAGGCTGGTATGCGCATGGTTGCGTAACCGTTCTAGCCTGGGTTCATACGTGGCAAGAAAATCGACAGCCTCGTCATAATACACATCATCTCGCCATGGACGTTTGCTTTTCCATGCCTCCAAGTCTTCCCGGCTTGGCGGCTCGATCCCCATGGCGGCTAAATTGGAATCGATCGTTTCAAGCCGGTCTTCATGATGGCGCTGTAGGATAGAGCCCTGGTGCCCAAAGGGAGAGCCGCGGTTAACGGCGCTCGACAGTTCCTGGGCCTCCAGGGCTTCCAACCGCTGCTGAAGTAGTTCCTGCGCCTGCCGACGCCGCTCTGGATCGTCACGTATATCTTCGGGTAATTCGCTATCGTCAGGGCCGCATAAGAGTTGCGTGACCGACGCCATCTCTAATCGATGCCCGTGTTCATCCAGGAAGGCCTCAAGCTCGATTTCGCGGCCAATAAGCGCCATGGCGAGGTCGTTAACAATCCCTAAATCGTCATCCAGGGCCACAAAAAGCGCTTCATCGTGCTTTTCAACGGCGGCGAGTACGCTGTCCTGGGTGATTTCAGGTTTTACTGCGAGCAGCGGGTAAATGCCTTCTTCGCCGCCGTCACTGTCTTCCATCGTTTCTTCTCTCTCAACGGTCGAGACGGTGGTACTGTTAAAGCTGTCTACGGCTCCAATGGGCGTTATGTCCGCCACATGCTCAGCGAGTTGAGTTAAGGGGCCTACGTGGGAAGAGAAGGGTGCTCCGCCTGAAGAGGCGCTCATCGCGTCCATTAAATTCACTGGGCGCATAATGCGTTGGCGTGCTTGGGCGTCTTCCAACATGTGCTGCTGAATACGCTCGGTCCACTGCACCGAGGAGTAGGCCAGCGCTATGGGGGTGCATGTTGAGTAGGTAAGATGAGGTTCACCATTGAACGTTGCTCCTTCCACACGATACTCATCAACCCGCTGTTCGCTTTCTTCCTCTACCCAAACATAGAGCCACCCATCGCGTAGTTGCCTGAGCGTATAGCTGCGGGTTTCAATCGAAGGGTAACCAGGCCCTTGCCACTGCTCTGCAATAGGGTGAGGAGCTGGCGCACCCGCATGATCAGGCGCTTCATCAACGGCATAGCGCACAGGAAAAAGGGTGACATCAATCAGTAAAGGACAAACACCGCCACCAATGGGCGTTTCGTCAAAGGTGGCATCGCGTGCCTGGGACTGAGCATCCGTATTATCCATAAGTGTTCTCGTCTTTTAATAGTGATGCTTGAGCGATGCCATCCGACGCCGTTTCTTGAGTTCGACTCCAAACATCTAACGCATAAAGCTGATCTTGCCTTGAAAGCGATTTGTGTTCGGGCACTTGCATCACCCATTGGGCATATAAACCGTCGCTAGCTGCCATGAAGTTTTCGCCCCAACGCAGGCTCAAGCTGAGCCAAATAGCGAGCTGGCGTTCCGTGTTAGCCCCCCAGGCGATGGCATCGTCTAAACGTTCTTCAAGCCATAAACCACGCACCTCAATAGAAAGCTGCTGCCATGCCTCGGCCATATGCTCTTTGAAGTAATCTGTTAGGCGCTCCTTGAGCTGCCAGCGTTCTACTGCATCAAGAGCCGTTAACTGGGCGCTTCCCATCGGAGGAAAGAAACTTCCCGGTAACGGCGTTGTTGATGCTTGGCTAAGGTGAGAGCGAAACATTTGCCACACCAGTGGGCGTGGCGGTGCCCATTTAGGCGCCCAATCTGCCACCCACCATGTGTCGATGGGCCCCATAAGCTCTGCCGGTAGAGCGTTTCCGTAGCTAGTCAGCCAATGCCTCGTGACAAGCGGGTCAGCAAAACGAAAAAGCTGCTCTTGCTCCCCTTTCCCCTTAAAAGTCACAAACTGACCGAGGTGCTTACTCAACTCGACCGTACTTGTTTGGCTATTCAGCAATGAAAGCGAACGATACAGTTTATCGTCGTCAGCATGCGCTTCATCCGCCAGATAACCGCTCTTAAGACGAACCAGTATCGGCCCCTGCTCGGCTAACGACGACCAACGGGTCATCAGATAGAGTGGCTCGATATCCTCAATGTCATCGCGGCTATACAAGCGTTTGAGTGCATTGGGATAACGTACGCCATCCACTAATGCATGTGTTATTGCCTGAGGGAGATCCATCTAGCTATTTCCCTGGCTCAAATCTTCACAAATCTCACAGTGGGCAGGCGCTTTGAGCAGGGTTTTAAGCTGAGCTGGACGGTTAATGGGCGGAACTATGTGATGGCTTTCTGCCTCTGCATGTCCCGGCAACTGCGGCCCCTGTGCCGCCTGCCCACTACCCGAGCCGGGACTCCCCCCAGAGTTGATCTTGACCTGCGGGCCCACGATGGTGACGCCGCTGGGGTCGATCTTGAGGAAGCTGCCGCCTGCTTTTAGGGTGATTTCCGCACCGGCTTCAATCACTACCTTCATGCCCGCTTTGTGATGAACCTCCTGTCCGGCTTCCAGTAGCTGCGCTTGGCCGATTTTTTCATGGCGAGTGCCGTCGATCATCAGGTGGTCGTCGCCGTCTACCTGGGTATGACGGTTGTTATGCACCGTATGGTGATCGTCGTTATCGATCTCACTGATGCGGTCGTTATGTACCTTCAGGTGGCTGTCGTGCTGGATCTCTTCGGTGCGGTCATTCAGCGTCAGCAGCTCCAGGTCTTTCTGAGCGTGGAGCCAGATCTGCTCCTCCCCCGCTTCGTCTTCGAAGCGCAGTTCGTTGAAGCCTTCGGCCTTGTGACTCTGGGTGCGGATGACGGTGCGGGTTTTGTGTTCCGGCAGCGGGTAAGGCGCGGTGTTCACGGCATGATAGGTGCGCCCGGTCACCAGCGGTTGATCGGGATCACCTTCCAGAAACGAGATAATCACTTCATGGCCGATACGCGGGATGGCGATACTGCCGTAGCCACCACCTGCCCAGCCTTGGGCGACGCGTACCCAGCAGCTCGCCGTGTCATTAGGCTCTGCATAGCGATCCCACGGGAACTGTATTTTGACCCGGCCGTGCTCGTCGCAGTGAATTTCTTCGCCTTCGGGGCCGACCACAAAGGCCACTTGGGGGCCATCGACGCGGGGTTTGGGATTCGGCGTTGCTCGCCAGGGGGCATCACCGGGGATCAGCGTGACCTGGTTGTGGTAGCGGGTCATACCGTTAGCATCACCTTGCGTCATGCCGTCTTCTTCCAGCGCCTGGGGTTGCTCGCCGTGGTGGACCACTTCAATGGCCTGCCAATCACGGTTGAGGCTCTCAGTGTCATGATCGGTCAGGGCGAAGCGCAGGCCTGGGGCGAGTTCGGGCAGGTCACTTTCGGCGTTGGCGGTGAGCGCTTCACAACGTAGCTGCTCCAAGCGAATACGGGTAAACGGTTTACCGGAGGCGTCCTGCTTGTAGCGGCCAGGGTAGTCGTAGTGTTCGTAGTCCGCGTTTTGGCCATGGACTTCTACGTCGCGACCTAGGTGGTCATGCAACTGCGCATAGGCCGGGTTTTTAAAGCTATAGTCTTTCAGCGTGGCGGACGCGGTCGCAACGCGGGCAATGTGGCGAAGTTTGCGCACATGGCGGCTGGGCGCGGTACCGCCTGCACGGCTGTGGTAAGTGCGTTCGCCGAGGTTGGTTAGTACCTGTGGGTCATCGGCGAAGATCAGCCGATGGCTACCCTCTGCAAATTCATGGAAGTAAAACAGGCCCTCTTCCGCGGCCAGGCGCTCGATAAAGGTGAGGTCGGTTTCACGGTACTGGACGCAGTACTCACGCTCGGCAAGCCCGCGATTGACCGCAAACCCTACATCGGTAATACCCCGCTCATCGCACAGGGTATTAATGATGGTGAGCGGGTCGACCTTTTGGAAAATACGCGAGTTCTGACGCAGCGAAAGCCGCCAGAGCGCTGGCCGTAGCACCAGCGAGTAGAAGGTGCGGCGATGGCCGCGGTCGCCCTGGCCAAACTCGCTCACGATACCGTGCACTCGGCGCAGCGGTTCGCCATCCTGCCAGATAGTCAGTTCCGCCTCACGATCCAGCAGCTCTGCCGCGTCCAGGCTACCATCGCGGCTGGCAAGGTTAAGCACCAGTTCAAAGGGTTGGGAAAGCGCTTCGCGGTGGGTGAAATCGATCACCGCGATATCCTCAACACCGGGGAGTGTTAGGGTGAATTGCAGACCAGTCATAAAATCATCCCCTAATATCGTTATCTAAGATGGAGTCGGTGCTATGACTAAAAGAGAGATCACTATTGTTAGGTGATGTTTTCATGAAACGATAAAACCACCCATCTAAAAACAACCATAGTTCGCTCTCCACTACTTCAAACATATATGAAAGTTCGCTTTCTACTTGGCTATGAACACTCATTGTTATAATTTTTTCTCTTTCTAGCCCGTAACCGTAAAAGTTGCCGTATAGCTCAGAAGAGTCAGGAACATGGCCCTCTTCACTCATTATATTATGCTCTTTTATTTCATAAATTGGATCTTGATAAACCACCCCATCCCAAAATAAGAACTCATTTTTCTTTACGGATATATTCATATTCAACCGATTTAATGCCTCACTTCTACTCGTTAAACCACCTCGATAGCGTTCGATATCCTCTAAAGTATAATCACCATAAATCCGCTCAAGCGACTCATTACAATCAGCATTTTCTGCAAAAGCTGAAAATGAAAAGAATAAAGCTAACAACAGCAAGTATGATTTAAATGCATTCACCATCGCTCATACACTCCTTTTGAAAACATTTCCCACTCTTCAGCTCTTCGATTTATCAAGCCTTGATTCACTTTACCTTGGGATATATTCCATGCCTTCCATGCTTCTTCAAGAGAAGGGTAAGGTGTTACCGCCTGAGGATCATTTATTAACTTAGCTGCTGATGATGAGCTAAAACTATTAATTCCAGTGTTATAAGCCAGCATAACAGCAGCATCAAATTGGTGAGGTTCAAGCGGAACGTTAATAGTGCGGTTTACTATGTCGACGAACGGCGCTAAGTCATCCTCAAAAACTTGATCAGCTTGCTCTGCGGTAATTCCATTTTGATAGATTGGCCATTCTGGTTGTGCAATAAGATGACCATAGCCAATCGTTGCTCCGGGTACCCACCGGGATATTTCTTCGCCTGTTTGATCGTCGTAAGGCATCAAGCGCAGCCTTTCAACATCTTTCAGCCACGCTTTACCCGCTTCACTCAAAGCCGACGAACTAGCAGGTGGAGAGAAATCATTTTTTACCGACTCAGGTTCATTAGAATGTACGGCAGAAACCATGGAAGCCATAAATGACATTGCAGGAGCGCCACCAGCCCCAGATATTTCCCCACCCTCCCCTGAACCAGAGCCAATCACTACACCGCCGCAATCCACTGCGTGGCCCGTGAGTGCGGCTGGTTTGCCGTCAATTAAAATAGAGCCTGATCCCTGCGCGATGGCACGGGGGTGCGTTGAGTGGTTGGGCTTGTCATGCGGCGCCAGGGGGTCACCCACCCGGGCAACCGGTTTGCCGTCCATCATCACGGTGCCGCTGCCTGCGGTAACGGGCGTGGCTGGAAAGCCATCGTGGTCGGTGCCCATATCACCCACGAGTACAAACTTCTGGCTCATTGTTAATACTCCTTTATTGCGGTTCCGCTTACTCGTCCCACCTATTCATCCCACTTGGCGGGCGCTTCATAGCTGGCCACATCAAAAGCGTCTACGAATTGACGGTTAAACCCTGCCGCTTCAAGACTATCAATGGCCGAGTGGCAGGCGAGTGGCAGGCGTATTTGCAGCGGCACCCCATTAAGGCTGCGGCGCACCGCCATCAGCAGCCGTGTGCCGTGACCACTGCCTTTCCACTCCTGACCGATGTAGAAAAACCGCAGTTGCCAAGCTGCTTCATCATCTGGCCGACAGGCGAGCACCATGCCGAGCGGCGGCCCTTCCCCATGGCGGAGGGCCAACAAACGCCCCTGCCAGTGGGCGACCTGACCCTCTTCACGCTGTAGCCACAGGCCACGATGAACGGTGAATTCCAGCGCCCGGCGCAGGGTTTCCAGTACGCTGCTGTCCCGGAGTACCCAAGGAGAATGCCCCTTCGCATCGGCGCGGTAGACGGCCTCGATAAAACTATCGATATCCTCTCCGCGCGCGTCTTCTAACGGAGGGGAGCGTTTTCTCCCCTGACGTTTCTGGCGGGCAGTGGGTTGGGGCGAGCCTGAGGTAAATAGCCGCTTAAGTTTGGTCAGCATTGCCACCTCGCTCCGCGTAAAGTGCTGACGGCAGCTGAAATCCTGACGCCAGTGGTCGCGTAAATGGGTTCGGCGCGCCGCTGGCAAACAGGCGATAGCGCATCGTGCCGCCGTCTACGTTGAAGCGCAGTTCAAGTTCTCGTTCACTAATACTGGTGATATCGGCCTGTTCCAATAAACGGAACCACGCCCAGGGGCCATCTTGGCTCACACTGCGGGGAGAGCGATTAATCTCACTGGGCACCATGGTGACGCGGCTTTCCGTTCCACCGCGCAGTGTATTCGGCCAAATCATCGACACACGTTGACTGACGCTATGAGCGTATTCGATCAGTTGGCCATCCACGCTAATGACACTGCGCCGCTTATCGGGGCTTAGGCTAACCGGCTCAAGGGCAAACTCCACATCCAAAGCGCCATCGCGGCTAAAGTAGGCGCGACGGATCTGTTCGGCCTGCTGTATGGCCGTGTGCAGGCTATCGCGCAACAGTGAATTACCCTCGGCATCCACTAAGTACTCCGGGGCGCCTTCAATAAAGGGTTTTAAGCTCTCTTCATAAAAGGCATCTAACGTACCTTCTGGGGCAAAAAAATCTTCAAAGTCGCTCAACGCCACTTCACGACTGGCACCGGGGGCGAGCGGATAACGGCCCGCCAAGCGCTCTTGATAAGGCGCGACGACGTCGTCCAACCAGCGGTGCTCCAAGTGGCGCGTTGCACTCGCCATCATCAGTTGCCAGCTCTGATTGGCCAAGTCATGCAACATGCTACCTACCGGCTCGGGGGTGTTGTCCGCGATGCGCTGTAGGTTATAGATCGGGTCATCACCGCGTAGCGAGAGCCGGTCTCGTACATTGATGAAAGCCGCACGCCCGGCATCGCTCGACTCTTCAATCTCAAGCAAGTAGTCACGCAACGCCGTTACCGCGGTTTTGATCTCCTCTAGTGAAGAGGGATTGTCGTTACGCTCCTGGCTGAGCTGATTAATCGGCGTGAAAGGCTGCTCAATGGCGAGTGCAAGCTGGTAACGCTGGGACTGTTGCAGCGCTTTGCGCGCCTGCTCATCATCAACGGGTAGTTCAGGATAGAGGCTGGTATTGCGCTCAACGGCTGCCAACAGCCGATCAAGCGGTCGCTGTGACCCCACCAAGGCATCGGCCACCACGATGGCCTGATGGATATCTGGAAGAGGAACCAGTTGGGTATCCCGCAGGGCATCGCGCCAACTGACATGGTAGTCACTGACATAATGCTCGCGCAGCGCTGTTTGCAACTGCTGCTTATCGGCCTCACTAAAATTGATATTATCGCGCTGACCCAGTACCCATACATCAATCAATGCCAGCTCTGTGGCCCGCTCGAGCTCCTGTAAAAAGTAGTTTTCAAAGCCATCTCGCGTGACCAAGTGGGGCAAACGAACATGCTCAGGGTCATCATTACGCGCCATAAACACCGTATCGAACAACGTACCTACGCTGCGGCGCAGATCAAGCGGATTGCCTTGACGGCTACCGGCAGCTTTTAGGGCGGCATAAACACGCTCATCAATCGGTTGGCGCGAAAGCTCTTCTTGCGCAGCGTTCAAGCTGCCACGAATGGGGGCCATCGCCTGGGCGGGGAGCTGCTGCCCTTCAGCAATATGTCCCTCTATATCGCTATGCGCCAAGGCATAGTCCAGATGGGTTAAGAGGCGCTCTTGAACCTCGCCCTGCTGGGGAAAATAGCCTTGCCAGCGCTGAGCCATGAAGCGCTCTACCCGCTCTGGCTGACGGCCGCTGGCATCCGACATCATGCGCAGCACACGCAGTAGCGCCAGTTTCTCGTTGCTGCCCTCTTCGGCGCGATTCATATCGTCCATAACGCCGATCATCAAGGCAGGCAGGAATTGATGCTCAAGCATGGCGAGGTAAGCGCGCTCAATCTGAGCACCAATGATATGGCCCTGATACAACCCCATATCCGCCAGATAAGGCGTGTGCGTGCGGTATTCGGAGAACGTTTCTAGCGCATAGCGCAACCTGTCCAGAGGCTCTAAAAACTCATAGCCACTGGGGTCATCGCTTTGGAAAGCCTCAGGCTGGGTAGCTAAAAACGTTTCTGCACGCTCTTCGACAGCGGCCAGGGAGACGCTGTTTTTTTGATAAAAGTGTGACCAGCCTCCTACCAACCCTATGCCCATAATCAAGCACGCGGCTAGGCTGATATTGCGGGCCCGGCGTCGGCGCTGGGTAACTCTGGCGTTATCACCCGCCAGCCCTGCTTCGGGGTAAATGACTTTCTCAAATAATTCTTCGGTGAAGTAGAGCGCGCTGCGGGTCGCTCGGTGAGCAGGCTGAACACTGTCATCCATGCCATAGCGACGAGCAGCGGCATCGACAAAGGGATCTTCAGGAACGCCTTGCTGATACACGGACGTAAAGTAGGCGCCTCGAACCATCGCGGCGGTCGAGAAGCGGTCACTTGATAATGCCTCGGTCAAGAAGCCGAACAGTACATCGCGTAGCCCTGCCAACTGACGCACAAAGCGGAACACAGATTCACGCTCTTCGCGGTCACGACATTCCGACAACATCGTCGGTAACAGCTGATTCAAGCGCGCCAGCATGGCGTCGTAGTCGGTCTCAAACTCTGACTCCCACTTACCTGGCGTTTCCATGGACGCCGGGCTAAAGGTAAACCCAAGCGGTGCGCGACGAGCCTCACGGGAGTAATGTCGAAAGAAATCATCAAAGCCGTGCAGCAAGTCCATTTTGCTGAACGTGACATATACCGGCAGCCGGGTGCCGTGACGCTCCATCAACTCTCGTAAACGGCTGCGTAGCAGCGCCGCATAGCCCTTACGCACCGCCACTTGGGCATGGCTCAAACGGGCAAGATCTAGCACCAGCACTACGCCATCCAGCGGTCGCTGGGCACGGTTGCGCTCTAACCAATCAACAAAGTGACCCCAAAGCCTGCTTTGCAACGCCTGGGGCTCGCCCCCCTCCATGGCACCTTGCGTCAGCAGCTCCCCATCAGGGTCGATCAATACGGCTTTATCACCAATCCACCAGTCAAAACCCAGCTGCCCTTGCTTGCTGCTTTGGCCAGAAGCCTTCATAACATGGGTAAGCGCAAAGTTTTGACCAGAGCGATTAATCAGGCTGGTTTTGCCCGCGTTTTCGACTCCCATGACCAGATACCAGGGCAAACGGTATCGGCTACTATGACCACCACCCAGGCTCTCAGTGATTTCGCTTAATACGTTATTAAGAGAGGCTTCCTGACGCTCAACTTGCGACATAATCGGGTCTTGTTGGCGTGCATCTTCTTGCTGACGTTCGTCATCCAACGCCCGCAGTCGACGTGCTAAACGAACACCCCATACCACGGCAATTAAAGTAACGACCACCAGCGTAGCTAACAGGCGATTCGTTAAAGGGGCAAGGGGCATAACACCACGCACTTGCCAACTGGGCCCCCACCACCAAATCGCGACGAGTAGTCCGATGAGCAGTACAGCCCATAGCAACGTTGAGAGCCGCAATAACCCTTTGGCCTTATTACCATGCGCCTGAGCACGGTTTTGAGCTGATTGTGCCCGCGACATGCCTGGCACCCAACGGCTTAGCTTTGATTTTAATGTTGACCACATTAGTCTTTGTCCCTCGTCCCTTTAATGATGAACATTATGAGTGCGTCTCTTTAACCGCTGCTTTAAGGCGTGATACCAGCGCAGGCTCCCACTGCTCTAGCGCCAGCTCAGCTACGCTGCGATGCAGGGTGTGATAGTGCTGCTGCGCGATGCTTTCCAGCCCGGCTTCCTGTAATAGATCGGCGCTAGCTAATCGCCAATAGGCGTTTTCACGGGGTGAGCGGGCAGCGCTTAAGCCTTGATCAAGTACCTTTAACGCTGCGCCAATATCCCCCTTTCCTACCTCTTCGCGAGCCTCTTCAAGGCCCATCTGCCATGCATCGCTACCATGGCTATCTCCGCCGCTGCCCCCTGATGCACTGCTATATAGCCAACGCTGTGTTTCATCGTCGACAAACCTTGCTCCATTGTTGAATGTCAGCGCTTCAATACCTGGCAGCCGCTCAACAAACCGTTGTGCTTCATCACGAATCGCCTCCGCACAACGCGAGTGCCCCAGCTGCTTGGCCAACCCTGCGCTGAGTCGATGTCCCTCTAACCAGTAAGGGCTAACCGCCAGGCTATTCTCAATCCGCTGCCAGAGTTCGCTGTCACCGCCACGTGCAAGTGCTTCGCGATAATCGGCAATCCGGTCTGCCGAGACCGGCGCTAACTCTGTTTTTCGTAGGGCGTCCGCCTCCGCTTTAGCCGCGGGTAGCGCTTGTATTGCGCTCCAGACTGCATAGCGGCGAAGGCGATAGGCGAGAGGCTCGCCTGGTGACTGCTCACTCAAAAAATCGGCCATTTTGAGCAGTGCCTGACGATTAGAGCGCTCATTGCCCGCTTCTAAACGCAGCTCTGGCACTTTCGCAGGCGCCTGGGCGGAAGCCTGGGCTGGGGGTATTTGAGACGCCTCATGACTAGCGGTTGCTGCATTGCTACCCTCCGGCTGGGGAGGTTTATTGACACTCCCTGAAGAGGACGAGGGAACTGGACGCTGGGCCACTAGTTGACGCTGCAATTCATTCAGCGCGTCTCCGGGTAGCGCATCCTGCTCTACTCGTGCCTGTAGCTCAGTGAGCGCGGTTTGGCAGGCCTCGTACTCATCTTCAGCGTTATGGAAATCAAGCCCGGCGGCGAGCTTCACACTTCGCTGGGTAAATTGCTGAAATAGCCTTGGGCGCAGCTTGACACCACGCGGGCCATTAAATGGGTAAGCATGTTCCCACCAGGGCTGCCCCAACGCGCGCCGAAGTAAGCGCAGGGAGAGTGCAAAGCGCACACCGTTACCATCGTGTTGTAGGCAGTGCAGTAAATGACCTAACACTTTCAAGTCTTTGCCACGCTGACTAAGCATTTGAATAGCCAGTGTTTCAGCGGTTTCCCAGGCGACATTAGCGTGTTGCAACGAGCCGACTTTCATCATTTCAGCATCAAGTGCCAGATAGTCGTTCGTCTCTTCTAGTGGCTCACCCACCGGGTGGTCATGTTCGTTACCGGCCAGCGGTGCCAATAATGGGTCAAGATGAGCTTCAGCGGTAATACGCATAGTGTTCTCCCTTACCAACGACACGCTTCGCGAAGCGGTTGAATGAGTTGGCGGAGATCGGTGATATCAAAACGCAGCCCATTTAGACTCGGCACATCGCTAGTGATAGTGACGTCATTGGCTCCCAGCAATTGGCGAAGCGTTTCGATGGCAGGCAACCCTCGGCCACCATTGATGACATGACCACCATCACGGACTCGCCACTGCTGGTGTACGCTGGCGCTATGGGTGCCTAGCTGTATATCAACACGGGCATTATCGATAGGCTCCGGCAAATGCAGCTGAAAGCGCGTGATCTGCTTTTCACACGCCATCACCATAATGGGTCGTGGCGGCGTGGTCCCCAACGCGGGAACGCTCATCAACACGTCATCACCGGCCGTTTGAACGATGACACCCAAATCATCGTCCTCGCGCCCGCTCTCCTGACGTTCAATGGCGTACCATAAATCGGGCAGCTCTCTGTCATCAGTCGAGGCGGTCGCTGTACGAAACACATCGTCATAGCAGCTCAAACGCTCTAATCGTGAGGTCTCATCCGCACATGCCAAAGCGTTTGCAACCATTGTCTGGTGTTCGTCTGCCAGCGCATCCGAACTCCCCAAAGCAGCGATGATGAGTAGTCCCCAACATGACCACTGGCGGATTGGTAACGTCACTCTCATTTTGTATCCAGTTCTAGCAGTTGGCATTTATGTGCCAGTGTTCGCTTAGGTAAGCCAAGGCTTGCAGCGGCTTGGGCGCGATTGCCACCAAAATGCATTAACCGCTGGCGAATGATCGCGGTTTCAACATCGCGTAGCGCTTGGCGCAAGTCATCAATATCACTCGGTAAAGAGAACACCGCGCCACTTACTTGGGATGTGGGTGCCATTTGAGCGTCGTTATCCTGCTCCCCCGGTATTAGATAGGCGTCAATATCCGCGCCCTGCGGCGTCATAGCACAGGCATAATCGATCAGATTTTTTAATTCGCGTACGTTGCCCGGGTAATCACGCTGCTTCAGTAAGCGCAATGCCGCCGGGGTAATCCCCATGTCGTCACGCGCTTCCCGTGTGCAAAAATCGGCAATGAACGATTGCGCCAACTGGGCAATGTCATCGCGCCGCTCAGCAAGCGGTGGCAGAGTGAGCGGGAATTGACCCAAACGGTAATAGAGGTCGGCACGAAAATGCTGCGCCCGAATATGTTCGCGAAGCGGCTGATGGGTAGCGGCGATTAACCGTAAGTCCGCACAGCGCTCTTCGCTGGCCCCTAGCGGGCGGTAGCGGCCACTTTCTAGCACTCGGAGCAGTTTGGCTTGCAGTGCTAGCGGCATATCACCAATTTCATCCAGAAACAGCGTACCGCCATCAGCTTGGCTAATGAGCCCCTCCTGAACCTGATCTGCGCCTGAAAATGCCCCTTTGGCATGGCCAAACAGCTCGGACTCAAGCAAGGCTTCGGGGATAGCGGCGCAATTAATGGCCATAAAAGGGCCTTTCGCCCGTCCGGAGAGTTGGTGAAGTGCACGCGCCACCCGGTCCTTCCCGGTTCCCGTTTCCCCTTGCAACAACACGGCGAGGTTAGTTTCAGCCGCCCGCACCACTTGGCACCGCAGCGCTTGCATAGCAGTGGATTGTCCCAGTAACTCCTGGGCTAATTGGTCAGCCAACCCTTGCCGCCGCGCGCCATCGTTAAGCTTGACTAACGAATCACGCAGTGCCCGCGATCGATGGCGTTCGCCCTGCTCCCGCGACAAACGCGCCCACAGCCTACTTAACAACGCCTCGAATGCGGCCATCCCAGGATCGTCATTGAGAGCCCCAATAGCGCCTTCTTCCCCCACCATTAACAGTACACCCAGCCACTCTTTCTCATTATCCTGGGCACGCAGCGGTCTTACTTGAAGTCGCTTCTTAGCCCCCAAATGAACGACCTGGGCTTGAAACCCAGCATGATCCAACCTCGTACGGGCATCACCAACGCTTAATGTGAGCGCTTTACCACTGCGGACCACATGCGCATATGGATGGTTAAAGTCACTGCAATCAAACTGTGCCGTATCACCATCACGTCCAAGCCAACGTCCACTCCCATCTATATAAAGGCACTCAGCGCTATCAAGTCCTAATCTATCGCATAGCACCTGGGCTGCACGTTTGCGCAGCACTTCTGCGCTACCACTTTCCACCAAGGCTAAGGCGATGGGCATGGCCGTTAGTGGCGAAGGTGAGCACGCACTGTTGCTGGCGAAGGTGTTGAGGGCTTGAAGCGTCATGATGTCACGCGACCTCCGCCGTGAAAGAGCCGTTTTCAGTGTGCACGCCCAACGCGACCCGACTCACTTGCTCCCGTCGCGCCATACGTTCGAGCAGCGCTCTAGACAGTGGTGGCAACAGCTCGCCATCAATCACCGATTCCAGCATCCGTGCACCGTTTTCGCTCCGCGTCGCACGTATACAAATCGCTTCCGCCAAGCTGTCATCAAGTACCACCTCGGCATGACGATGACGCTCACGAATTCGTGTTGCCAACGTATCCAGTTTGGTTTTCACAATATCGCGCAAGGTATCCCCGTCCAGCGGCAAGTAAGGCACCACTTCCATACGCGCCAATAGCGCCGGTTTGAAAAACTCAGCCAGCACCGGATAGAGCGCTGCATCCAGCGCTGCTGGGTCATCGCCGTAGCTGACGATAGCTTCGTAGCCCAAATTAGACGTCAGGAAGAACAGCACGTTTTTGCAATCAATCACGCGCCCTTCACCGTCGGCCAATTCACCTTTATCAAACGCCTGGTAGAAGAGGTTAAGCACATCGGGATGGGCTTTTTCGACTTCATCCAGCAACACCACCGAATAAGGGCGCTGGCGTATCGCTTCGGTCAGTAGTCCGCCTTCACCAAACCCAACATACCCAGGCGGTGAGCCGATCAGGCGTGAAACCGTATGTTTTTCTTGGTATTCGGACATATTGATCGTGGTGAGAAATTGACGGCCGCCATATAGCTGATCAGCAATTTGCACCACGGTTTCGGTTTTACCGACGCCGCTGGGGCCTACCAATAGAAACGCACCCAATGGTCGCCCTGGGCGACGTAGATCAGCACGGGCGGTTAATAGGTGGCGGTGGATACGCTCAATCGCACTGCCCTGCCCCTGGATTAGCGCATCCAGATGGGTCGGCAATTCGGTGAGACGAGTTAGCTCGTCACTGGTCATGCGCTCAACCGGCACACCAGTCCAATCGCCAATCACCTGGGCGATCTGGGCTTCTTCTACGCTAGGGTTGACCAGTGCAAACGCCTTTTGCAGCTGGGCCAGCTGATGCTCTCGTTCGGAGAGTTCTTGATGAATACCCTCGGGAAGTTGATCTACAGCATCACCATCTGTTGCCTCTAGCAGTTGGCGATGTAGCGCCACGATGGCATCGACGCATTCGCGCTGCGCTTGCCAGGCGGCTTCCAGACTTGCCAACTCTTCTTCCAACTTGGCTAAGCGCTCGGTTAAGTCGTGGTGGCGCTCGCTATCCGGTTCGCGCCCCAGCAGACGTTCGCGCTCGACCTGATCGCGCTCGCGCAGTGCGGCGATATGTTCACTTTGAAGATGACTGAGCTTACGGGGCGGGGTATCCAGGGCTTGCGCCAGCCGAGTACAGGCGGTGTCCAGCACATCAATGGCTTTATCGGGCAATTGCCGACCAGCCAAGTAACGGGCAGACAGCGCGGCAGCTGCACGCAGACCGCTATCGCCAATCAGCACACCGTGGGCGCGTTCATACACATCGCGTAGGCCGCGTAAAATGACCAGCGCCTGTTCAACGCTTGGCTCGGAAAGCGCAATCGGCTGGAAGCGCCGCGACAGCGCCGGGTCTTTTTCAAAGTACTTTTTGTACTCACGCCAAGTAGTGGCGGCGATGGTACGCAGCTCGCCCCGCGCCAGAGCTGGCTTGAGCAAGTTGGCCGCGTCACCGCCGCCCTCCTGATTGCCCGCACCGATCAGTGTATGTGCTTCATCAATGAACAATAGCGTGGGCCGCGGGGCATTCTTGACTTCGTCGATCACCGCTTTCAGGCGTTTTTCAAATTCGCCTTTTACCGCAGCGCCAGCTTGGAGTGCGCCTAAATCAAGGGTAAGCAATTCAACATCGGCCAGCGCAGCGGGTACTTGTCCAGCCACAATACGTGCCGCCAAGCCTTCTACCACAGCACTTTTACCTACCCCCGCATCGCCAATGACGATGGGGTTGTTTTTACGCCGACGCCCCAGGATATCGAGCATTTGGTCGATTTCCGGGTCACGCCCGAGAACGGGGTCAAGCTCACCATTGCGGGCTTGCTCAGTCAGGGAGGTGGCAAAACGGGCCAGCGCACTGTCATCGCTAACAGGCTGGGCAACCTGACGTTTGCTTGTGCCCGCACTATCTCGCGGTGCCTCCGCTGAATCTGCTGTTAAGCGTTCTAAGTGACGGCGCAAATTTTCGCGATTGATATCTTCCAGTAACGCCACGCTCTTCGGCCCCAAGTAGCGAGGGGTACTGTGCAGTAGCGCAGTGAACAGCACCCCACTGCGTAGCGTTTGATGTCCATACTCAGTGGTTGCCAGCAACCAGGCATCCTGGAGCAGCTCGACTAATAGCGGTGAAAAGCTAGGGGTCGATACTTCGAGATCCCGAGGTGGGCGGCTCTCCTCCGCCATTCTTGCTCGCAATGTTTCTACATCAATATCCAGTGTTTCCAACAGCAGGCGCACATCACACAGCGGCTGGTCGACCAGCGCCAGCAGCAGGTGCCCGGTGGTCACTTCGGGTGCTTGCTGTTCGGCGCACAGTACGGCGGCCTGTTCCAGGCCCTGACGAGCAATTTCATTGAGTCGACTAATAAGCGCCGGTAGCTCTACCCTGAGCATGGGATCTCCTAACGGTAAATTTGGTTAAGAAGCGAGGTAATCTGTTCGGCTTGCTGATCAAGTGACCAGGAAAGACCCAGATACACTGCCACCATGGCGATTCCAAATAGGGTAAAGATTCCCCATATAGGAAATCCGCTGCGGGTGCCTTGGCGGCCTTTTACGACATTCCGCAACGGTTGGGTAAGCGCGTCTTCAGGCGGCTGATCAAGCGTGGCTAATTGGTCACCTAACGCCCGGACGATTTGCTCGTACTCATCGCGCCCGTGGGACATCACCCGGTAACGCCCTTCAAAACCAAGGCATAGGCAGAGATAAATAAATGCCAGCATGTCGCGGTAGCGCTGAGGCTCTTGCTGCAGGCGCGAAAGGATCGAAAATACTTTTTCGCCGCCCCAAGTTTCATTATGAAAGCGTGTTAACAGCGAGTGTTCAGCCCACTTACTCTGACGCCCCCAGGGCATTCCCATGACGGCTTCGTCGATGAAGGAGCAGAGAACGTAGCGGTATGCGAGCAACGTGGCTCGGTCATAACCCTGCTCTGTCAGCTCAATTTCGATGGCAGCAATCTCATCAACTACTTGGCGATAGAGGCGTTCCACATCACCTGCACTGTCGAGCTGACGAACGCGCACCACCATACCGAGCAGACTGCTGGCGGCATCCACCAGCGGGTTGAGATTGTGCCCGCGCAATCGGAACCAGTAGTCCTCGTCAGCATCCAACTGCTCGGCATGGCTATGGATGAGATGTTCCAGGCCACGCTCATTAATCAGATCTTCATGACGCACTTTGTCGCTTGCGCCACGTGGTCGTACAGAGCGTTGATCTTCAGTTGCAAGATATTGCATGGCTTAACTCCTGATGGCCCAGAACTGCATTTCCAGCCCGGGGAATTCACCGGCGACGTGGAAGGCAAATCCACTGGCGCCGTTGAGCATTCCCCATGCTTCACTCTGACGGTCCAGTTGGAAGTAGCTATAGCCAGCGTGATAGGGCAATTCACGCGGCGCCACGGGCAAGGGTTCAAGCGGCACGCCGGGCAGCTGCAAACTGATGAGGTCACGAATGCGCTCCACGCTGGCCACTTTAGTTTGCTGCAAGAACAGCTTACGCAGCCGCTCGTTAGGCATATCCGCGCGAACGGCGAGAATGAATTCCGCCGACTCTATAAGACTTAGATCTGACAGCGGCGCAACGAGCAGACCAAAGCGGCGCGCCTGTATTTGAATGGCGACAGCACGCGGTTCAAGTACGGTGGAAAGCGCTTGGCGCAGCATTTTCATCAGCGGCCGAAAAGCACGTTCAGGATGGTCGTGATCGTAGGCTGGGCATTCGGGCGGTAACCGTGACTCATCGGTAAACGTCACCAACTCACAGGCGACTTCATGCATGGTGTCGTAAAGACGCTCAGGATGAAGCTGGCCCAGCCGAGCAAGATGTTGAAAGCGCGGCTGGGCGCGGTTAAGTAGCTGCAACAACATAAAATCAGAGACGTCGGCAACGCCTGCCTGATTTGGCGTAGAGAGCCGCTGCGCAATATTACGCGCCCGCTCTCGCATTAAACCGGCCATCTCTCCCACAAATCGCTGTAGCCTTGGTGCCGCCTGAACATTGAGCAAGGTGGGTAGAAATTGCTCATCAAGCACTAAACTGCCATCCGGGCGACGCTCGACAATACGCGCCACGGATAGGCAGGCGTAGCCACTACGGTCATCACTCTCTAGTAGCAAACGCGGAGAAACCCGCGCCACTTCCAACTCCGCTGTCGCACCATCCCGAGAGTGGAGGTCACGTACGCTGCGTGAAGAGAGACGATAGCGCGCCGGCAGTTCATCTCCTGGCCAGCGCACTTCGCCCACGCCGTCAGTTGCCAGCGGCAGTCCTAAGTAGACCACTTGGTTGGTAATGCTGGCATCGCTGATCTCTAACGGCGTTGGCTCGACATCATCTGCCGGTAGCTGAAAGGCGACACCATCCGGCATAACCCCGCTCGCACGGCTAATGGCAATACGCCCAAAGCTGAGAAATTCATTATTTAACTCCAGCGTATGGAAGCCGTATAAATAGTGGCTAATGCCCTTTAGCCGTGCATCAATTAGCCCTTCTAAGCTGCGCTGCTGTTGCTGGAAATGTTGGGGCTTAATAAACAGGCCTTCACTCCACACCACACGATTTCGGCTGGCCATTACTCCTCCTTCCTTAGCTCTACTTCATTGCCCCGGAGATGAACCAATAAGTGGTAATGCTCGCCACGGCTCTTCACCTTAACGACCTTCTTCCACTCGGCCTCGTTGGGGGTCGCGTAGAAAGCAATCAGCCCGATGTAACGCGTCTCTTCATCGATATCGAAAGGCTCATAAAACTTCCACTGCCCTGGCAGCAGCGTAAAGTCATCGTGGGTGAGATAATTGGTCCCTAACGCCTCCTCCAAATCACCGCTCAGTTGGCCCAGGTCAGCCGCCATCAACATGGAATCATCTTTTAACTGCAGCACCTGAAATCGCAGCGGCGTGCCGTCACCGTCCACATTAGGATTGACGTTTGGCTCAGCAATCATGCTTAGATCAACCATGGTGGGGCGATCTTCGGGGTAGCCGACGGGAATCGATGGATCGCGCATTACCTGCCATGCTTTGCCCGTGGCTTCACGGGTTGAGGCACAGCCTGCCAATAGCAAAATGATGCAAAGTAAACAGGCAAGACGCGCCATGTTTCGCATGCTCATGCGCTGCACGTTCATGCCTCCTCCCGCTGCTGGCGACGCACCGATTGGTCATAGGCTTGTTCAAAGACTTCCCAAAACAGTTTTTGAAAGCCTTGTTGACGACCAGAGTTAAGCTCTCGGTAGTAGTAGTGGTACATCTCCCACGCCCAGCCCCCTTCGTCTTCAATCCGATTACCCGCACCACGGTATGCATGGAAACGCTTAAGGAGTGCTTCAGGCGAAAACGCATCGAGTATTGAGCCCAGCGCATGACTAATCGCCTCCTCGACAGCGGCTTGATGCTGCCCCTGGTGACGCAAACACTCGGCAACCGCCTCCGGCGCTGATAAATGTACGGGGCTACGCTGGGCAGAAAAGAGGGTTTCAGCCGTCTCGCTATAGGACTGACCTAAGCGCAGGGGATTATCCTCTATCGGTTGTAGACGGCGGTCTCGAAGCGGGTACTTACTATCGTTCTGAGACTGCTGCAGAAGCCGCAGACCATCAATAGTGGCGCGCAGCGTTTGTCCTGCCTCTTCCAGAAACGCTTGCTGCTCCTCGCTATCACGGAAGGGTAAGTCTAGGTCTAAGCCTCTTAACAGGGGGTCTGCCCCCACATGACCAAGCGATTGGGTTGTCGGCTTTTGCCAGCGATCTTCCAGTTGCTCCCCAACAGAACGCTCCAAATCATTTATCTGCCGCTCATCCATACCTCTGCTCCTCTGCGTTGTTGTGCCTTTCGGTGTTCTGATGTCGGGAAGGCTTAAGGCTTCCTCATGGCGCTCTTGGTGCTGCCACTGCCCTCGTTGGTTCGGATAGACTGACTCTTGGTGACTGTTTGCTTGATAGGCATGGTCTTGATAGGCATAGTCTTGATACGCTTGTTTGCGATGTGAAAACGGCATCGCGTCAAGCGGCTCAATGGTGTTTGACGACTTATCTTCATGGTCTAACGCCACCATCGGGTCATGCTCAATCGAGCCAGGCAAAGCCCCCCCTAAGGCTTCCATCGGATCACCTTTTTCTGCTTCATGATTGAAGGTTTGCCCAGGTCCTGACGTCCAAACAGCTCCCTGAGTGGTGACCTCGTCATGCTCTTCATCAATCAACGTGGCTAGCGAGTGCACCCCAGGCTGCCATGCATGGCGATCACCGAGATGAACCTTCAAGCGGTACTCGCCAATCATCAGCTCATCACCATCGCGTAGCGCTACCTTTCGATGCCGCCCAATCGGCAGCGTCGTCCGGTTGATAAAGGTGTGGCCACTTAGGTCGACTAGACAGAACTTGCCATCGATTTTGGTGATTTCGGCATGGCTGGGCCTAATTCGCCCGCTATGATCCTGCAATAACCAATTGTCTTGCAGGCCACTACCCAGCGTTCCCCCTTCGTTATGGAAGACAAAACTGCTGGTTGAGCGCCCTTCGAGCTGCTCACTGTTGATGACAACCAAGGTGATGGCGTCTAGTTGATTGAAAGGCATGGATTAACTCGTCATCTGAATGCGGACTCGACGGCGCATGGTGTTGCCGTCGCTTTCTGGATCAACAAAGGTGGTCCATCCGAGCTGGCACGACCCGGCATCGCCCAACCGCATGGGTTTTACCTCGCTATCCAGCAACTCAAGCTCAAGGTCATAGGCCAAAGGCTCACGCAGCACAAAACTCACCAGCGTTTTAAGAGGGCTATGTTCTTCACCATCAGGTAAAAAATCTCTAAATCGCGCTAGGCTTAAACCGCGCAGGCACAGAGCAAATTTGCCATTCACATCCGCAACACGCTCGCCTGCGACCATGTCGCCACCCAATGTCATCCCAGAGGTACCCATACAACTGCGCTGATCCAGAGGAATCTCCACCCAACGCTGCACCCACTCTTCGATCTGTACCTGGGCTAGGTCGAAACAGTGCCCAACAATGCCGCTAACCACATCTGGTGAGCGTGATCGCCCTGCCAAAAGCCCCGCATACGCGAGCATTTTGCTCCAACTGATCGGTGTTTCACCGCGCAGATCACTGTCCGCCAGCCCCACCAAAGCAAATATCGCGGCAGAAAAACCATCTTTCGCATCATCTTGGTAACGAACGTAATGGCGGTATTTACGCCAGCTCCGATGAACGAGCGTTAGCAGCCGATGATTAAAGAAGTTGAGAAAATCACCCGCGGATCCTTCCTGGTGTGCAGCGTTATGCGCCAACGATTCCAAGTAATAGCCTGGGAGCGGCGACTGCGCACCTTGTAGCCCCAGGAAACTGACTTCCATTTCGTATTGGCCAGTTTGGCTTTCACTCAGGGCAAGCACATCGCTGCCCGGGAAGCCCAACGACGCTGAGGCGGTATAGCGCACGCGCTGAAATGGAGGCACGCTACCGCCATGTCGCTGCTCTAAATCATCGCCGTGATGACGGTGCAGCAACTCAACTAGCTGATAAAACTCGTAACGTCGCGCCCCCTGAATAACGGGTGCCAGCGCTACATCAGAGGCTGCTGCCCCACCTGTAAGGTCCATTGATAGCGCTCTTGGTTATGGCGATTAACGACATGCAACTCGTGAAATGAATTGATGCTTGCGTATAGAGAGAAGAATCTCGCCAGCACGCTGCCAAACAGATACAGGCTGCCCTCGTCACCGAAGGCATCTTGGTCCAGTGTCATCACCGAACGCAGTCCACGTACTGGCAACCCTTTGCGCAACCGATCAACAGACTGGGTATCAATTTCAAGAATGCCCGCTAACCTTTTTTGCGCCACCCGCTCTGCCTGCCTGTCCACTAAGGCTCGGAAATCATAAGCACGTAGCACCGAACAAAGCGCATCTCGCTCTAGCAAGGAAAGGTAATTGAGCGACAAATTCGAGATTAATATCCAGAGCAGCCCGTCATCTAGAGCAGGGCGAAGCACCGGCGTCGGCCGGGTAATATTGCGGAAGGTCGCGTACGCAGGGCTCTTCTCGGTCGCTACACACAGATCACCAATGGTCATCTGTTCAGGCAATTCACGATTGCTGCAGGTGAGTTGCAGCGAAATCGTTTCACGGCGGCCAAGACAGTCACGTTCGTCCCCTCGGACAAAGGCGATGTCGTGATCGAAACCGTCGCTGCGCAGGCTGTCGCGTACACGGACCCGGTAATAAAGCGCCTCACGCCCCCGGTCACGTTCAATTTGATGCTGAAAACTCTCGAAAGGCACATAACCGCGCGGCTTTTCTTGCCGCCCGGTTTTCTCTCCTTCGAGATAGCCCTGGACATCATCAACACTAAAAACTTCATAGTGGGAAGGCGCGCGACTATTAGGCCGTATGCGGTACTCGCTACGCTCGCCGCTCAAATCAATAGGTTCAGCATCATGCTCAAAAAGGTTGATCGCCGGTGTACAGTAAAGCGCTAGATGCTCATCCTGCACTCGAGCATCGGTTGGCAGGAGGCGAGAAAACACAAAGCGCAGCGTGACGTTACTGGCCGTATCCGCCGACAAATAATGCCCGAGCCCTAAAATATCGAAAAAATGGAAAGCCTCTGGAAAACAGAGGTACTCCTGCAGGATGCGATACCCTTGATGTACATTCTGCGGGTAAGGCAAAAGCGCTTGCTCGCGTTCAAACCCGACAGCCTTAAGCGCATCAGCAGGTAAGCGCTGCGTATGGCCATCGATTTCGAGCTCTAGCCGTGAAAGATAATGGCTCATCCATAAATAGAGTGTTCGTGCCGTGTAACCATCCCCGCCGAGATGCAAACGCAGTGAGTCGATACCCATAGCGTTTAGCGGTTGGTCGCTGCGCACCTCCATCGCGAGTTCCACGATAGAGGACTCTCGTGTATGACGTGCTTCAACGCCTACTGGCGCTAGTGGATACAGCGTCACATCGTGGCACGTTCTAAACAGACACGACGTGCCTTCAATCGGCTCACTGGAAAGCTCAGTCCCGCGCTCAACCCGCTGTTGTTGGCTCAAGGAGTACCAACTAGGGGTAAATTGCACCACCGTCATACTGGGCACAGGCCGTAAGTAATTCGGCCACAGCATGCTGATTAGCGAGTGCGTAAGCTCGGGAAACTCATCCTCCACTTTTTCACGCATGCGCCCTGTAAGAAAGGCAAAACCTTCTAGCAAACGCTCTACGTCAGGATCCGTGCTGCGCTCAGACAAAAAGCGACTTAGACCAGGGTTTGCATCGGCAAACTCCCGCCCTTGGCGCTTTAAAAAATTGAGCTCGTCACGGTAATAGCGATTCAGCATTCGTGCCTCTCAGGCCTATCAGTTGAGACACTGATAACGCTTGTTGTTAAGCAACAAATCAATCGTCGCTTGGGTGTTTTCTCTACCTAACGCGACAGTGGCATGCACCTGAAAGCGCAGTTGCAACGGATCGCCATGATGAGGCAAAGACTCTACTTCCACACGTTTGACTCGGGGCTCATAACGTTCAATGCACTGACAAATGGCCTGCTGAACATTACGTTCCAAGTCCAGCACACCAATTGTGGCGTCGTTAAAGTCGAGTAAACCTAACTCCGGCGCGCAGGCACTGTTCCCTGGATGGCTATTTAGCAACTCCACCAAGTGGCGCTTAACCGACTCGACCACCCCGACCAGCTCGTCACCTTCCTTGCGCTGAACTGGCTGATCTGGAGCAGCGAGTCTTTCAAACAAGCGGCTTCCTAATAACTCATTCCCCAACAGCCCGCTGTCAGTTGCCATGACTGTCGTCCTTTACTCTTTGTCGAGGCGACCAACAAGTGAGAGCTCGAAGTTGGCACCCATGTATTTAAAGTGCGGACGTACCGCCATAGAAACCTGGTACCAGCCTGGATCACCCTCGACATCCGACACCTGGATAGAGGCGGCGCGCAGCGGACGGCGGCTGCGGACATCAGCTGGTGGATTTTCTTGATCGGCAACGTACTGACGGATCCAAGCGTTAAGCTCACGCTCCAAATCCTGGCGTTCTTTCCATGAACCGATTTGCTCGCGCTGAAGCACTTTGACGTAGTGAGCCAAGCGATTAATGATGAACATGTAGGGAAGCTGGGTGCCCAGTTTAAAATTGGTCTCGGCGGCTTTACCCTCTGCGGTATTTGGAAAAACCTTAGGCTTTTGAACAGAGTTGGCTGAGAAGAAGGCTGCATTATCACTACCCTTACGCATGGTTAATGAAATGAACCCTTCTTCAGCCATTTCAAACTCACGCCGGTCAGTAATGAGCACCTCGGTAGGAATTTTGGCCTGCAACTGGCCAAATGCTTCGTAGGTATGCACTGGCAAGTTTTCGACCGCACCGCCACTTTGCGGGCCAATAATATTGGGACACCAACGGTACTTGGCGAAGCTATCCGTGAGACGTTCCGCCAGCAAATAAGAGGTATTACCCCATAAATAATGCTCGTGGTTTTCACTAACGTCTTCGCGGTAGTTAAAGCTCTTAATCGGATTTTCTATTGGGTCATAGGGCGTCCGCAACAAGAATCGCGGTGCCGTTAAGCCAAGATATCGTGCGTCTTCAGACTCACGCAGACTGCGCCAACGAGCATATTTAGGCCCTTCAAAAATCGCCTTAAAATCTTTGATATTCGGCAGCTCTTCAAAGCTTTCAATGCCGAAAAAGGACGGTGCAACTGATGACATAAAGGGCGCATGCGCCATAGCGCCAACGGCCGCTGCATGCTGGAGCAGCTTCATATCAGGTGTAGAGGGCGAAAAATCATAGTGGCCAATAATGCCCGCCACAGGCTCTCCGCCAAACTGGCCGTAGCCCGCGTTGTAGACGTGATGATACAACCCGCTCTGACTAATTTCAGGTGCAAACTCAAAGTCTTCAAGCAGTTCCTGCTTGGTGGCATGCAACACATCGAGCTTGATGTTTTCGCGGAAATCAGTGCGATCAACCAGCAGTTTTAAACCTCGCCAAGCTGACTCTAGCTGCTGGAAATTCGACTCGTGCAAAACCTCATCGACCTGATGGCTAATTTTACGGTCCAGCTCGACAATCATGTTATCAACAAGCGCTTTGTTAACCTTTGGAGCTGCTTCATCGCCGTTAAGTAGTTCAGCTATGAAAGCGGCCACTCCCTGCTTGGCAACGTTATAACCTTCATCAGCTGGCGCCATACGCGTCTGCGCCATCACTTGATCAAGCAACGAAACATCTGTTTCAGTCTCTGCAACTGCACTCTGTTGCTTTGCTGTCTTACTCATCGCTGTGCCTCGAATTCGCTGATTTGCAATAAAAAAACGTTGCTAGTGCTGAAGAATTATTGATCTTTATCTGCATCTAGCAATGCCAGCTCATTAAGTAACTGCTGGCGAGCCTCATCGTTTTCTAACAGCTTCTGTAGCCGATCACGGAAAGCGGGCACATTGCCCAGCGGCCCCTTTAACGCAACCAGCGCTTCACGCAACTCGACCAGCTTGCGTAATTCGGGCAACTGCTTTGCAACAGCGTCAGGGGAGAAATCTTCCAGGGATTTGAAGTTAAGATTAACGGCTATATCCGCTGGCTCTTCACTTTCATCTAGGCGATTAGGTACGGCCGTTTGCAGGCTTAAACCCGCTTCACGCATCACTGACTGGAAGTTGTTTTTATCAACAGAAACAGACTGGCGCTCTTCAATAGGGGCCTCCTCCTCACCACCCTTAAAGTCACCGACGACTAACAACTTCAACGGTAGCTCTGTATCTGCCTGTTGATCACCGGTAGCCGGCACATATTTGATGTTGATGCGCTCTTTAGGCGCGACGGTACCTTGCTTTGCCATGATAGTTAGCCCTGGAGAGAGATTTATCAATGTAACCGTGAATGGTTCTCAATCCCGGGAAGGTAACGAATTAAGCAAAGTGTTGCCAAAGCTCATTTTTTTGCTAAAGGCAGTGCACTATGCAACGGCACCAAAAGGTATCTTCATTTTTTGACACGTTAGAAGCTATTTTGGCGAATTTTACTGAAGATAGAGGCGGTGAAAATTTAAATCAGGATGCTAATTTAAATTTGTGAGATATGGCTTACAAATTCTATCGGCAATCTCTTAAGGATATTGACAGAAATAACGCACAAATCATTTTGATAAGAAGTGAATAGTCGTTAAAAAGAGAGGGTAATGAATCATTAATTACTAACTAGAAAATGCCATCCAGTATAATTTCGTTACCAATCAAAACTTAAAATAGCAATTAACTTACTTATAGAGGTGTCTAAAATAGCTACTAAAATAAAATAAGCAACGGGTTGCCACATAAGCAAAGAGTTGCTTAAAGCAGGCAAATTATTGCCTAATAATATTTAATAAAAATAATAAAAAAACTCAAGCACCTGAAAGTTATGGTAAAAAAAATACTGGCACACCATTTGCTCTAACTAAATGTCCACATGACATAATTTTGCTAGTTCACTCAAGGAGCAGATCATGCCAACACCATGTTATATCAGCATCGAAGGCCAAACTCAGGGCAACATCACCGCTGGCGCCTTTACTCCTGATTCTGTCGGCAACATTTATGTTGAAGGCCACGAAGATGAAATGCTGGTTCAAGAGTTCAAGCATGTTGTTACCGTACCGACTGATCCTCAGTCAGGTCAGCCCTCTGGCCAACGTGCTCATAAGCCATTTGTATTCACCGTTGCACTCAACAAATCAGTGCCGCTAATGTACAACGCACTGGCGTCTGGTGAAATGCTGCCTAACGTAGCACTTAAGTGGTACCGGACTTCTGTTGAAGGTAAACAAGAACACTTTTTCACTACTTCACTGACCGATGCCACTATTGTTGACATCAACCTGCGCATGCCGCATGCCCAGGACATCAATAAATCTGAGTTCACTCAGTTGATGGACGTATCACTGGCTTACCGTAAGATTGATTGGGAACACACAGTAGCTGGCACCTCTGGCTCCGACGACTGGCGCGCCCCGATCGAAGGCTAAAAGCCTAGCCGATGCCTGAAACACCAGGCCTGAAACAAACGAAGCCCCTTCCAACTAGAAGGGGCTTCGTCATTATTGAGATCTCATTACTGTCATGTAGCGATTGGTATTTCGGCTCTTCTCATCAACTAAACGAAACGCCCAAGACCAACGGCCGCGCGCAAACGATCCATTGTTACAGCGGCTTCTTCCCGTGCACGCTCTGCACCTTTTTGCAGTACTGATTCGATGTGAGCAGGGTCTTCCATCAACGCATTATAGCGTTCACGGGGCGCACTCAAGTGGGCATTCAAATATTCAAATACTTGGTTTTTCGCATCACCCCAACCAACACCTTCGGCATACTGTTTGCGCAGATCCGCGGTCTCTTCAACTGTCGCGAAGGCGGAGTAAATTTGGAATAACGTGCAGGTATCTGGATCTTTCGGCTCACCAGGCTCCAGGGAGTTGGTTTTGATTTTACGCACCAGCTTTTGAAGCTTTTTCTCGGGAGCAAAGAGCGGGATCGTATTATCGTAGCTTTTGGACATCTTGCGTCCATCCAAACCGTTCAATAGCTGTATTTTGTCGTCTACCACGGCCTCTGGGAGCGTAAAGTGCTGGCCTTTGTAAAGATGGTTAAAACGCCCGGCAATATCGCGAGCCATTTCGATATGCTGAATTTGGTCACGACCCACCGGCACTTTATTGGCGTTAAACATCAATATATCCGCCGCCATCAGCACGGGGTAACCAAAAAGCCCCATGGTGATGCCTTTATCTGGGTCCTGGTTTTCCGCCTCTTCGTTCTCAGCAACGGCTGCTTTGTAGGCGTGGGCGCGGTTCATCAAGCCTTTAGCGCATACGCAGGAGAGCATCCAAGTCAGCTCAGGGATTTCTGGAATATCCGACTGGCGATAAAAAATCGCGTTGTCGGTGTCCAAACCCAGCGCAAGCCAAGTGGCAGCAATTTCTAAGCGTGATTCTTGTACGCGCTTAGGATCAGGGCACTTTATAAGCGCATGGTAATCTGCCAAAAAGTAAAAAGACTGAACGTTGGGATCTTGACTTGCCTCAATAGCAGGCTTGATCGCCCCTACATAGTTACCTAGGTGAGGTGTGCCGGTGGTGGTAATACCGGTAAGAACGCGGGTTTTGTTAGACGCTTGCATATGATATGCAGATCCTTCAGGGTGTAAAAAGACCTAACATACCATAGGTGCTAATCGACATATATTCTCGATCATCTCCATTGCCAATTAAAACCATTGCCGCTCTCACCGGTTGCCTCTGTTTCAATGGCTTGGCTATCTGCGACCACATTTGCTTCGTTATAAATGATGTAGCTGTTATTAAGGGCATTGATTTCCTGCGCCCAAATACTACCTGTTACACGGCTCGAATTGACTGACACCTTCCCGGCTGGTGCATAGATGTTACCGACAAAGTGACTGCCGCTGTTTACGGCGACAGCATCGCCAGCACCCGCGTAACTTGAATTGATTGTAAGCGGGGGTGCCCCGGCTCGTGTTGCTTTTGTATTACCTAATTGAAAATTAGACCAAATATCTGTTTTACCCTGCACAAAAATCTCTAACTGAGCACTTTCATCAATAATAAGGCCATCACTAATACCATTCACGGAAAAGTCTCCATTGACTATCATGCGCAACCGGGAAGGGTTACTTTGTGTATTACTTTCAGACCCACTCACAAAAAAAGTGGGCTCACTAATGAGTCGAAAATCATCTACTACAATCGTATTGTTTCTAACAGGGGAGTGCTTTACCCAGCCAACATCATTCCTATTGCACTGGACCACCCCAGCGTCACAGGCATCAAAGCCTAACAAATTAAGAAAAAAATCAAGGAAGTTAAAGTAACATGCAAAGTCAAATATACTGCAATTACGCTCTTGTCTCCGTTCATCATAGTAAAATAGCCCTTCAGGCGTTAACGTCCACTGGCGACGTTGATAACCTCCAATATCTATATTACCAACACTATTACCATACCCTTGCTTAACTGTATTTCTCTGCTGATTTAATTCAACCAAATCCATAAACACATCACAACGCTGGGGAGTGGAATCAATTCTTGTTTCATTTCCAG
Source organism: Vreelandella sp. ssv (assembly GCF_059448525.1). Taxonomy (NCBI): domain Bacteria; kingdom Pseudomonadati; phylum Pseudomonadota; class Gammaproteobacteria; order Oceanospirillales; family Halomonadaceae; genus Vreelandella; species Vreelandella sp. ssv. The sequence continues at coordinate 3,527,438 of NZ_CM182545.1, forward strand.
CGACAACGGTACCACCATCATGGAAAATAGCCCCTTGAAAATAGGCATCACCCTTAATACCCGAAGACCCCGTTAATACGATATCTCTCTGAGAGCGGGCACTACCATAAGCTTGCGCACTACCATCTAAAGTAATGGCATCACTCGGTTGACTGCCTAAACTATAAAGGAGATTGTAGTTTTGAGATCCCGCTGAGATAAAGCTGGATTGGTTTTGTGAACAGACGTCGTTAGTGGTCCTGCAACTAGCAGCTAATGAGCTACCGCTAATTCGCATACGCTGGCAAGCTATAAAAGGTGCTCGAAAATTCTCAGCCGCCCCGTTCGCGTTAAACACAAGCACTGAGGGGGCTTTCGCCCTTCCCTGAGAGCCCCATGCTTTGATAGTAATTTCGTTATCTTGACGAGTCACTTCGATTTCAACAGAAAGCTCCTCCATCAATGCTTTGAGCTGCTCATCATCAACCGTTACTGGCGTATTGTTTTCGCTTTCCATTACCTGGTTAATGATGCTAGTTAAAACGTCACTATTCTCATCTCTAACAATGTCAGATAAAAAAGACTCACCAGCCATTTGTGATTGAACAGACGCACGATAGTTACCTGCCAAACGCTCATCAATCAACGCGCTCTGCATCCCTGACATGCCTAACATCAGGGCGCCAGAGAGCAGTGCCATCACAATCACTAACGCTGCGCCTTGTTGCTGTTTCATGAGGTTGGCTCTTGTGATGAGATGACTTTATTTCGCTCTGTGACGAGAAATGTGATCACGTCACACATCGCCCTCTCACCTTCTCGGCAATCACCAACCGCCAACGTTACTAAGTGAGATGTGTGATCGTCATTAGATTCAGATAGCACTGGACAGTCTGTAGCTTGATCAACTTGGGCAAGATCCACTATAGGCTGACTTTGTGCGAGGTCTTGCAGGACACAGTAATGGCGAGCAGTACCTTGGGAGTTTCTCTCATCCTGAACGATCGTGTAGTTATCAATATTTCCTTTACGACCGGCTTCAGTCAGAGTACTGACCGCAAAGATTAATGCCTCTTGCTTACGGCTTACTTGGTCGACGGTTTTAAATGTCTGAAAGGTTGTTAAAAACAACTGACCAGCGCCTAAAATGATAACCGTGCCAATAGCCATTGCCACCATCAACTCAACCAACGTAAAGCCATGTTGACGTTGGTTCATGGCAAACTCTCAATGCGCGGGAGGCTAAAGGTATACTCAAACTGGTCATTCACATCATCACTTAAAGCCACGTTGACACGGAACCGGCAGCTAGCATTGCTATTGCTACTTTCAATAACACTGTTGCCTGAGGAGGCGCCACGCAGCGGGGTCTCTTCACTGCTGTTATTAAACCAATGCTCTTTCCATGCAGTTTGAACTGCGGAAGCCACGATATCTTCACAGGTTTGGCCAGCATCCAGAGTTGCCATGTGTGCCCAGAGCCGCTCCTGGGCATCTACTGCAGCAACGCTTACTACTGAACGCTGATAACCCGCATTCGCACTCTGCAGCGCTTTAAGCTGCATGGCTGCTACGCCGATTAGGCCAATCGAAAGGACCACTAAAGCAATCAAAGCCTCTATTAAGCTAAAGCCACGCTGTTGCTTCATGGCTCACCCCGACGAATACTGCCTGTCGTATTGATAACAAGCGTCACAGGAGCAATATTGTCACGCTGTGGAGTGAGCGTGACGTTACAAGGAGAAGCGCCGCAGCCATCAATATCGGCATCGCCTAAACTTTGAAAGATGAGCGAGAAAGCTTGATCCGGCGTAGTGATATTGGTCGAATGCCCTACTCGCATGATCTCATCATCTTCGCGTTGTACGCGGTAACACCACTGCTGACGATCGTTACCCCCGTTTACTCCTTCAACATCGTCGCAATCACCAGGCGGTAAAAACGCTACTAAGACCGGTTGGCGCTGCTTGATCGCTTCGCTACGGGCAAAGCTCAGCACAGAGATAAGTTCGTTTACATCGCCCGCCAATTGTTGTCGGGCAAGAAAACCGGCAAACGCAGGAACCGCCATGATAGCGATGATCGAGGCGATCATCAGCGTCACCAATAGCTCGATCAGGGTAAACCCACGCTGCTTATTCAGTTCACCAGCAGTCATTGGGTAACCTTTCACCGCTCGAACTCAAGGTTATATCACTTGCACAACCATCATTCTGAGTAGTGCTTGCGGTCAGTAAATAACCACTACCGCTAATACTCGCCTCAACCTCATAGTTGTTTTCGGGAGAAGACTCACTAATGGTGCAATCACTATAGGTGTATGAGCGCGTATGACAGCGCTCAAGCTCAGAGGCAGCCTGCATTAGGCCTGCATGGGCGTCGGTTCGTACCGATTTTTGCACGTAGCGGGTATAGCTGGGGTAGGCAATAGAAGCGACAATGCCGATGATCACCAGCACAATCATTAACTCAATGAGGGTAAAGCCGCGCTGGCCGTTTAAGAAAGAACGGCCAGAGGAAGGATGAGAAACATAAGACACGCGGCTTTGCTCCTGTATTAGTTGGCTCATACCGATTCAGTATGTCGCAAACTAATACGCTTTGCATCAGCTGCTGGCGATCACCTTTTCACGCAACTCCTTCGGCATCGAGAAAGTAATGGTTTCTTCGCGACCCTGTAACTCTTCAGGGATCGCAGCACCCAGGGTTTGGAGCTTGGCAATCACACCTTTGACCAACACCTCAGGGGCACTGGCACCAGCGGTCACCCCTACACGCGCCACGTTCTCAAGCCACAGCGGATCGATTTGATCAGCGTTGTCGATCAAGTAAGCGGGCGTGCCCATACGCTCTGAAAGCTCTCGCAAGCGGTTCGAGTTTGAGCTGTTGGGGCTACCTACTACCAACAATAAATCGCTCTGGGACGCTAACTCGCGCACTGCATCCTGACGGTTTTGCGTGGCGTAGCAGATGTCATCATTGCGTGGGCCTTGAATCTCAGCAAACTTCTCACGCAGCGCAGCGATCACCTTCGCGGTATCGTCCATCGAGAGCGTCGTTTGGGTGACGAAAGCCAGCTTGGAGGGATCACGCACTTCTAGTTTAGCGACGTCTTTTTCGTCTTCTACCAGATAGATACGCCCACCGTGGGAGGTGTCATAACGCCCCATCGTGCCTTCGACTTCCGGATGGCCTTCATGGCCGATAAGGATGCACTCCTGACCGCGCTTAGCGTAGCGCAAAACCTCTAAGTGTACCTTGGTCACTAGTGGACAAGTGGCGTCGAACACCTTCAAACCGCGCCGTTCCGCATCGGCTTGGACGGCACGAGAAACACCGTGAGCAGAGAAAATGACGATAACGTCATCCGGCACTTCATCCAGTTCCTCAACAAACACAGCGCCACGGTCGCGCAACGTTTCAACGACAAAGCGGTTATGAACCACCTCATGGCGAACATAGATGGGCGGGCCAAAGACATCCAGTGCGCGATTGACGATATCAATCGCACGATCCACACCGGCACAAAAGCCGCGCGGGTTGGCCAATTTAATTTCGATAGGCTGTGTTTGCTGCGTGCTTGTCATAAGAGCGCCTTGATGCGACGTGGCATCTGCTTAATGAGTGGTCACCGGCTTAACGTCCAGTACTTCTACTTCAAACGTTAGCGTGCGGCCTGCTAATGGGTGATTGAAGTCCACTTCAATACGATCACCATCGATGGTTTTGACCACACCAGGCAATTCCGTTCCCGCTTTATCGGCAAACGACATCACCATACCAATTTCTGGCGGTTCATCGCCAAAATCGGCCCGCTTCAGAGTCTGAATATTTTGCGGGTTATGCTGGCCGAATGCATGTTCGGGAGTGATCTGAAACGTCCCATCCTGGCCGGCCGCCAGGCCTTTAATAGGATGCTCAAAGCCGGGCGGAAGATTGCCATCGCCAAACTCGAAAGTGGCCGGGGCTTTGTCTTTGGTGGAATCCACCAACGTGCCATCCTCTAACTTTAGGGTGAAGTGTAGCGTCACTTCCATGCCTTCATCGATCAGATAGTCGCTCATTGCAGTTCTCAACGTTCGATTAATGGGAAGTTTCGGCTATTTTTTTACGCCGCCGTTCGCCCATAATGGATTCCCAGATTAAAGCGACGGCCCCTAGGGTAATCGCAATATCTGCCACGTTAAACGCTGGGTAGTACCACCCAGCGGCGTGGAAAGAGAGGAAATCGACCACATAGCCATGCACCAAGCGGTCATAAAGGTTGCCCAAGGCGCCACCAATAATCAGCGGAAGCGCAATCGCCAACATCTTTTCGTCGTGCTTGATGCGCGTCAGCCAAACCGTTAGACCCGCACTAGCGCCAATCGCAATAATAGCGAAGAACCAGCGCTGCCAGCCGGGATGGGTAGCTAAAAAGCTGAACGCGGCGCCGGTGTTGTGCAGCAGCGTCAGGTTAAAAAACGGCAGTACTTCCACTGGCTGCGCATAGCCTAGCTGGCTACTGGCCACAAATTTCGTGACCAAATCCAGTACGATCACCGCCACGGCTAGCCATAGCCAGCGCAGCGGCCGACGCATCGTCGGCCGTGCGTTGGTATCAGGCGTATTTCCTTCTTTAAGCATAGTAACGAGTCTCACCGCTGCCTTCGGGAAGATTGCTGATACAGCGTCCGCATAGATCTGGGTGCTCGGCATGCGTGCCTAAATCTGGGCGGTGGTGCCAACAGCGCTCGCACTTGGTGTTGTCGCTGGCGTTGACCGCCACTTTCAAGCCTTCAAGCTCCGTTGGTTCAGCCGCCACATCACCGGCTTCAGCAAGGGGCTTGAGCGTGACTTCGCTGGTGAGCATGACAAAGCGCAGCTCATCGCCCAGTTTAGTCAGCATCGCCTGAAGCTCGTCGCTCACATACAGCGTCACTTCGGCTGCAAGGCTGCCTTTAATCACTTTGGCATTACGGGCGTCTTCCAGGCACTTATTGACCGAGTGCTTAACCTCCAGCACCTGCTCCCAGAAAGCACGACCCATATCTGCACCCTCTTCCAGCGTGCCAAGGTCAGTGTAGTAGGTCTCAAGCAACACGCTGTCGCCACGCTTACCGGGGATGTTCTCGTGAATCTCTTCAGCGGTGAAGGATAGAATCGGCGCGATCCATCGGCTCAGGGCTTCCACCACATGATAGAGCGCGGTTTGCGCGCTACGGCGTGCCAGTGAGTCGGTTTGGGTGGTGTATTGGCGATCCTTGATGACGTCTAGATAGAAGCCACCCAGTTCCCGGGCACAGAAACCGTGCACCTGCTGATACACATCCAGGAAGCGGTACTCTTCGTAGGCTTTTTCAATGCGCGCCTGGAGCTGAGCCGCGCGATCAACGACCCACTGATCCAGTGCCAGCATATCGCCAAACGCTACTTGGTTTTTCTCTGGATCGAAACCGTTAAGGTTCGAAAGCAGAAAGCGTGCGGTATTCCGAATCCGGCGATAGACATCGGAGGTACGCTTCAAAATCTCGTCAGAGACGGCCATTTCACCGGAGTAATCGGTCGATGCCACCCATAGGCGCAGAATGTCGCCGCCTAGCTTATCCATCACTTCCTGCGGCGCGACCACGTTGCCCAGCGACTTGGACTGCTTTCGGCCCTGGGAGTCGACGGTAAAGCCGTGAGTCAGCAGCTGACGATACGGGGGATGACCGTCAATCGCCGAGCCAGTCAGCAGCGATGAGTGGAACCAGCCACGGTGCTGATCAGAGCCTTCCAGGTAGAGATCCGCTCGCGGACCGCTTTCATGGCCGTGGGGGTGCGAGCCTCGCAGTACGTGGCGGTGCGTGGTGCCGGAATCGAACCACACATCGAGTGTATCGGTAACTTTGTCGTAATCCGCCGCTTCCGCGCCCAATAGCTCTGACGGTTCGAGCTTGAACCAGGCGTCGATGCCTTCTAGCTCAACGCGCTTGGCAGCCTCTTCCATCAGTTCAACGGTACGCGGGTGCAGCTCGCCGGTTTGCTTGTGTAAGAAAAACGGGATCGGCACGCCCCAGTTACGCTGGCGGGAGATACACCAATCGGGGCGGTTAGCAATCATGCTGTGTAGGCGCGCCTGCCCCCAGCCGGGCGTAAACGCCGTGGCTTCGATACCTTCAAGGGCACGTTCACGCAGCGTTTTACCGTCTTTGCCTTGAATATCCATGCCCACAAACCATTGCGCCGTGGCACGGTAGATCACCGGCGTTTTATGGCGCCAGCAGTGCATGTAGCTGTGTTTGATCGGAATATGCGCCATCAGCGCATCCACTTCGCGTAGCTTTTCCACGATCTGGGGGTTGGCCTTCCAAATCATCTGACCGCCGAAGAACGGCAGGTTGTCAGCATAAACACCGTTTCCCTGCACCGGGTTGAGCATGTCATCGAACTCCATGCCATGCTCGCGGCAGGTGATAAAGTCATCCATACCGTAAGAGGGCGCAGAGTGAACAATACCAGTACTGCCTACCTCAGACTCGACGTACTCCGCTAGATAAACCGGCGAGAGACGATCATAAAACGGGTGGCGGAAATTGATCAGATCAAGGTTTTTGCCTTGAGTGGTAGCAATTACTTCACCTTGTAACCCAAAGCGCTCCAAACAGCTCTCCACCAGCTCTTCAGCCAGCAGCAGCAGGCGCTCGCCGGTATCGACCAGTGCATAGGTGAACTCGGGGTGAACGTTCAACGCCTGGTTGGCTGGAATGGTCCAGGGCGTGGTGGTCCAGATAACCACCGAAGTGGGCTTGGTCAACTCACTTAAGCCAAAGGCGGCAGCCAGCTTGTCAGCGTCTTCCACCGGGAAGGCGACATCGATAGCATCAGACTTCTTATCAGCGTATTCGACCTCTGCCTCAGCCAGCGCCGAGCCACAGTCAAAGCACCAGTTCACCGGCTTCAAGCCTTTAAACACGTAGCCTGCGTCAACCATTTCGGCCAGGGCACGAATCTCACCCGCTTCATTGGCGAAATCCATGGTGCGGTAGGGGTGATCCCAATCCCCGATAATGCCCAAGCGCACGAAATCGGCCAGTTGTGTTTCAACCTGAGCACCAGCGTATTCACGGCAAAGCTCACGAGCGTGATCCGGCGCCAGGTGCTTGCCATGAGTTGTTTCTACTTTGTGCTCGATAGGCAAACCATGACAGTCCCAACCCGGCACGTAGGGGGCATCGAAACCGGCTAAATTCTTCGATTTAACGATAATATCTTTCAGAATTTTATTAACGGCGTGACCAATATGAATACTGCCGTTGGCATAAGGAGGGCCATCGTGCAGCACAAATAGCGGCGCTCCCGCGCGCGCTTCCCGCAGGCGCTGGTAAATGTTCATATCCTGCCACTGGGAAACCCGGCCCGGCTCTTGCTTCGGCAGCATGCCGCGCATAGGGAAGTCAGTTTCTGGCAAATTCAGCGTGTGCTTATAATCCATAGTCCGGTCAGCCGTCGTTAGCATCAGCGGAAGTCCCCGCCGAAGATGAATCAGAAGAAGCGGTCTCACGCCCAAGTGGGGCCGAGGCCAGCGGAAGAGAATAGTCCTGTTCAGAACTGTTTTGTTCAGAACTGTCTTGGTCAGCGCTGTTTTGCCCACCTATTGCCGCCGTTAACGTTAAATAGTGGCGAGCGCGGGCCTGATCACGTTCTATTTGCGCTTTCAGCGCCTCAAGGCCGTCGAATTTGACCTCACCTCGCAGGCGAGCGCAGGGAAACACCGTCATGCGCTGGCCGTAAAGGTCACCGCTAAAATCGAGCAAGTGTACCTCAAGCGTCGGCCGTTCTGAGCCCACCGTGGGGCGAAAGCCAACATTCGCCACTGCCGGGTAGCGTTCACCATTTGCCAACTCGGCCACCACCGCAAACACCCCACGCAACGTTAATGGCTGAGGTAGCAGCGGCAAGTTAGCGGTGGGTACGCCGATGGTGCGCCCCAACTGTTGATCTCGCACCACGCGGCCATGCAACGAATAAGGGCGGCCCAGCAAGCGCGCGGCGGCAGAAAAATTGCCACTCGCGAGCAAGGTACGCACCCGTGTGCTAGACACCCGCTCGTCGTCAACGGTAAAGGTGCGGGTGTGCTCTACGCCAAACCCCTGCTCACGGCCCACTTCCGCCAGCAGCGCGAAATCACCGCGGCGGTCGCATCCGAAGCGGAAATCATCGCCCACCACCAGGTGCCTAACACCTAGCCCATCAATCAACACCTGATCGATAAATTCGCGCCCGGTGAGGCTACGCAGCGTGTCGTTAAACGGCAGCACCAGAACTTGTTCCGCACCAAAATCGCGAAGCAATCGCACTTTCTCACGCAGGCGCGTTAACCGTGGCGGCGCTTGATCGCCGGCAAAAAACTCCCGTGGCTGGGGCTCGAACACCACTACTGTCAGCGGCACACTCCAGCGTGCGGCATGCTCACGGCACTGCTGAAGGATGGCTTGATGGCCGCGATGCACCCCATCGAAATTACCAATGGTCGCAACGCAGCCACGATGAGCCGCTCTCAAGTTGTGCAGACCTCGAATGACGCGCATGGCACCTCAGCCGTTGGAGGATATAAAGCCTCTGATTATAACGAACCCACACCCTAGGATGCAGTGTTATGAGTGCATTTTAAAATGACGAACGCGTAAACCCAGTGCCGCTAGCCACGCAAAGTAAAGCGAACCGCCTAGTACCACTAACCCCGTGACCCAGCTTATCCGCTGCCAAAGACCAAACGTGAGCCATGACTGCCAGTCCGGTGCAACAAAATAGAGGGCCGCGCACATTAAGGTACTGCCGCCTAACAACTGCACCGCATAGCGCGTCCAGCCTGGCTGAAAGACCAGCACTCCCTGTTTATGCAACAAGTAACCCAGCAGACCCGCATTCAAGAAAGCAGACAACGCGGTGGCTAACGCCAACCCGGCATGGGCCAGTGGCCAAATTAGCAGCAGGTTAAGCACCATATTAGCCACCATGGCGATAATGCCTACCTTGACCGGAGTTTTGGTGTCCTGGCGAGCAAAAAAGCCCGGAGCTAATACCTTGATTAGCATAAAGGCCACCAAGCCGAAGGCGTAAGCACGCAGGCTCATGGCGGCCATCTGAATATCGTTGTCAGTCATCGCACCGTAATGGAACAGCGTAATCAATAGCGGCTCGGCCAGCACCGCTAGCGCCAACGCCGCGGGTAAACCTAACAGCAATACAATGCGGATAGCCCAATCAAGCATGGCGGCAAAGTGCTCTTTGGACTGGTCGGCATGGCGTTTAGAAAGCGCTGGCAAAATTACGGTACCAATAGCCACGCCAAAAACACCCAGTGGCAACTCTACCAAACGATCCGAATAATAGAGCCACGACACGCTACCTGCCGCCAGCAAAGACGCCAAAACGGTATCCAATAGCAGGTTAATTTGCGACACCGACACCCCGAAAAGCGCAGGGCCCATTAGCTTTAGTATGCGACGCACGCCCTCGTGGGCAAAATTAGGCCACGGCGTGGGCATCAACCCCAATCTCAGCAAGAACGGTACTTGAAAAACAAGCTGGGCGGCCCCGGCAATCAACACGCCCCAGGCCAGCGCCATAGCGGGCTCTTCCATTAGCGGCATTAGAAAAAGCGCCGCACCAATCAATGACAAATTCAGCAATACGGGAGTAAACGCCGGCACTGCGAAGCGGTTCCAGGTATTCAATACACTGCCTGAAAACGCAGTCAGCGATATCAGCAATAAATAGGGAAACGTTAAGCGCAGCATATCGGCTGTCAGCGCTAGCTTTTCCGGCTCACTGCCAAAACCGGGGGCAAACACCCAAATCAGCCAAGGCGCACAGAGCATCGCCACGGCGGTAATCAACGCCAACACCGCCGTCAAGCTTCCCGCCGTCGCATTCAGCAGCTCGCGAATTTCTTCACGGTTACGCTGGGTGGAGTACTCTGAAAGCACGGGCACAAAGGCCTGATTGAATGCGCCCTCGGCAAATAGGCGGCGCAGAAAGTTGGGGATCTTAAACGCCACAAAAAACGCATCGGCGCCGTCTCCCGCCCCTAACAAGGTTGCGATAACCACATCCCGCGCCAGCCCCAGCACTCTCGACAGCATGGTCATGGCGCTGACCACAAGCCCAGAGCGCATTAGCCCGCGACGGGCTATTGCGCTACCAGGGGAAGTGTTAGGTGCTTTCTTCACCGTCATAAGCTATCCAGAAAAACCGTCTAGAAGAACCATCCATAAGAAATATCCAGACACAAAAAAACCGGCCGTAGCCGGTTTTTTTTATGGCGCCTGCCGACTTACGCCGCCAGTGCCTTAATACGCTTGTTCAAACGGCTCTTCAGGCGAGCTGCTTTCTTCTTAGACAGCACGTCTTTATCTGCAATGCGGTCAACGACCGGCTGCATGGCCTTGAACTCTTCCATTGCCTTGGCGTGGTCGCCGGTGCTGATCGCTTTCACTACACGCTTGATGTAGGTGCGGACCATGCTGCGCTGGCTGGATTTCAGGACGCGACGGTTCTCGGCCTGGCGGGCGCGCTTGCGAGCTTGCTTGCTGTTCGCCACAGGGTATCTCCTTGGAGAATAAAGGTTACCGATAAAACGGCAACGAAATTAAATATGTGTTCGTCGGCTACGCTGTCATAGCACGACGTTTCCGCAACAACCAATTGATTTGGAAGGCGTATTACCCTACCAAAATGTGTAACAGGCAGTCGAATTAAGCTGCCCGTTCACGAGTCTTGTCTGAGAGGATGGCGTAGTCTATCACGCGCTAAGCGTGCTTGCTAGCGGTTGTCAATACGGAACGACACCACATAAACGCACCGCTCACCTCACTTGCCCTGCCCGATACGCTCTTCGCTCGCTCGCTGCCCCCACACTATAAAATCGGGGTTAAGGAATTGCTCAGGATTAGCATAGCTTAAAGGGTGACCTTGCAGGTTAACCACCCGCCCCCCGGCCTGTTCGACAACTGCCTGGGCCGCTGCGGTATCCCACAGGCTCGTGGGCCCAAAGCGCGGGTACACATCGGCTTTACCTTCGGCGATAAAACACGACTTCAGCGAACTACCCATGGGCTGGATTTCATAGAGGCCCAGGGCAGCCAACCATGACGACATACGCGGGTCAGCATGGGAGCGGCTTCCCAGCACTCGCCAAGGCTGCCCCGGCAAAGGAGGCAATAACGCTTGGATCGCCTGCCACTGCCCATCAGTACCGACCTTAAAAGCGCCCAAGCCATCTGCGGCTAAATAAGTCAGTTGTAAGGCTGGCGCCATCACCCCCCCCAACACCGGTTTTCCTTGAGCAATCAAAGCAATATTAACGGTAAACTCATCGTTACGCTTGATGAACTCTTTCGTGCCATCCAGCGGGTCGACCAGCCAATAAAAGCCCTCAGCGTTAGCGCCTTTGAAGCTTTGAGTATCTTCTTCGGAGAGTATCGGCACTTCAGGGGTGAGAACCTGCAAACCACGGGTAATGATGAGATGCGCCGCTTTATCCGCCTCGGTGAGCGGGCTCTTGTCAGCTTTTATTTCTACGGCGAAGTCGCGGCGATATACTCTCATGATCGCTTCGCCCGCCTCACGGACCAACGTCTCAACGCTTTTTAGCAATACCTTGTTAATAGTGGGCATCTTAACCTCAGCCAGTAAGGATTTAGCCTTTAAGGTACAGCCTGCCCCGTTGGCGCCAATATTTTACGCAAGAAATGGCGCGTTCGCTCATCTTTGGGGGCAGTGAACAACTCCTCTGGCGGCGCTTGCTCAACGATGCCGCCCTCGTCCATAAACACCACGCGATCTGCCACTTCCCTTGCGAACTGCATCTCGTGAGTCACCACAATCATTGTCTGGCGCTCTTCGGCCAGCTGCTTCATCAAGCTCAGCACCTCCTCCACCCACTGGGGATCAAGGGAAGAGGTAGGCTCATCAAACAGGATCACGTCAGCGTTAGCGGCCATGGCACGACCAATACCTACTCGTTGCTGCTGGCCGCCGGAGAGCGAAGCGGGATAAGCATCTGCTTTATCCGCTAGACCAATGCGCTCCAGAATCTCCCTAGCCCGCGCATGGGCCTTCGCCTTAGGCAGTTTATCCACCACGATCATGCCTTCGCTGATATTCTCCAGCGCGGTTTTATTGGCGAACAGGCCGTAGTTCTGAAACACAAATGCCGTACGCCGACGCAGCGCCAAAATGTCTGCCCGGCTAGCGCGCTGGGTATCCACACTCAGGTCGCCCACCTGTAAGCGCCCGGCATCTGGCTTTTCAAGAAAGTTAATACAGCGCAGCAACGTCGATTTACCCGTCCCGGAAGGCCCAATGATCACAATGATCTCGCCCTGAGCAAGGCTCAAGTCGATATCTTGAAACACCGTATGGCCACTAAAACGCTTGGTAATGCCCTGCAGCGAAATCATCGTTGGTAGGCCTTATTCAGGTAAATTTCTAACCGACGCTGCCCCCAGGAGAGCACTTCCACAATCGCCCAATAAATCAGCGCCACCAGCAAGAATGCCTCCAAATAGAGAAAACTACCCGCCGCCTCTTTTTGCGTTGCGCCCATTAATTCAGTCACCCCCAGCGTAAAGGCCAGCGAGGTCGCCTTGATCATATCAATGAAGTAATTCATTAGCGTGGGCGTTGCTACGCGGGTTGCCTGGGGCAAAATGATACGGCGCATTAACTGTGACTGGGTCATGCCGATGGAGAGCGCGGCTTCGGTCTGACTGCGATCGATCCCCACAATGGCCGCACGAATAGACTCGGCCATGTAAGCAGAAAAGTGCAGCGTTAGCCCTAACACTGCCGCCGTTACACCATTGATCGCCACCAGCGCTTCCACCAACTGAGGCAAGCCGTAGTAGAAAAGAAACAGCTGAACCAGCAGCGGCGTACCACGGAAAAACGAAATAAACAGCAGCGAAAACCCGTTTAACACCGGCACTTTTGATACGCGAACCACTGCCAGCAGGCACGCCAGAATCAGCGCAAAGAACATGGCGATAGTCGCCATTTGCAGCGTGAGCGGCAGATAGCGCAGCAGAACCGGCAACAGCCCCCACATATATTCGAGGTTAAGCATGATAATTAAACATAGGCTAAATCGCTTATAAGCAAACGGCCGTGGCAATGCCACGGCCGTGTTAAACGGATTAGGTCAGGCGTTAAGGCTGAGTGATATCAGTATCGAACCATTTTTCGGATATCTCGAGCAATTTACCGTTTTCCCGCAACTCGGTGAGGGCTTCATCAACTCGATCACGCTGTTCCCGGCCCGCTTCGTCATCGCGAAACGGTAACGCGTTCTCAATGGTCGAGAACGGCTTGCCCGCCAGCTCTAATGGCAGGCCTTTCTCTTTAATGACTTGCGTCGCGCTCACGCGATCCATCACAAAGGCTTCTACCCGACCCAGCGCCACATCCTGCTCGATATTGGATTCATAGGTACGAATCTCGATTTCATCGGCGTTCGGTTGTTCACGCAACAGCTGCTCATAGTTCGAGCCCAAATTTACCGCAACACTTTTACCCGATAAATCGTCGACTCCCTGGATAGTGTCATTGCCTTCCCGCACCACAACTTGCGCGCCGTCATACACGTAAGGCTCGGTGAAGGCATACTTGGCTTCGCGCTCAGGGGTAATCGTAATCTGGTTAGCAATGGTATCAATACGCCCAGACTCCAGCATCCCCGCTAGGCCCGAGAAGCTAGCGGTAACGAACTCAATCTCATCACCGGTGATTTCACCCACGGCATTCATGACATCGACTTCAAACCCTTTAAGCTCATCCTGCTCAACGAAGGTAAAGGGGAAGTAACCGCCGGACATACCCACGCGGAGCGTTTCGGCTTGGGCAGTGGCGGCGAATAACCCGCTGGCAACGCTCAATGAGAGCGCAGCTAAAGTAAAATTAAATCGGCGTATTAGTGGCATAGGTCTGATTCCTCGTTAGTCGATATCCCGACGATCCGAATAGCCGCAAAAAAATCATGTGGCGTTGATGGCTGTTATTTTACCTGCAAGACAAAAGCATACAAAAGAATATTAAAGATATTTTTTATGCTTATTTTGAATATACCTGATGTAGATGTGATAACAACTGCAGAGCAATTGCGTGGCTTGAGTCTCATCGATAACGGTTTGCAGCTGATCGATGACACGTTGGCAATCATCAAGAGTCATTAGGCTTTCTTGTGCCCCCAAACCAAAAAGTGCGGGTTGAGCTTCTCGCTCGCGTGGCATAGGAAATCGGTCCACCTTCCAGCGTTTCCACCCGGCCACCGGCATAGAACACCACCGCTTGTGCAGCACCAGTATCCTACAGGCAGGTAGGGCCTAAGCCCGGGTAGACATCGGCGCTGACTAAAGCGTGAGTTACCTAGCTATTTGGTACTTATAAAATTTTCTTTTACTGGGGTATTTGCATCTACATCAAAGGCCACTCTGTGCCCAATAATCTTATTCAGCAATTTGGGTGGAAGGCCATACCCCGGCCGCACACTCCGCACGCAATCTTCAGTTATTACATCACCAGCCTTCATGTCTTTCACAAAATATAGTGAACGCCGAAATTGAGCATTACCCTGCTCACTGGATTTTCGACCATAGTTAACCTCGCCGAGAGCTTTCCAGGCCGTTTTGCTGTCACTACAGAGTGCCGCCAGATCGGAAGGCTCCAGAGAGAAGCTATCGTCCGGGCCACCGCCATTGCGATCGAGTGTGAAGTGTTTTTCAATCAGGGAAGCGCCCATCACCACGCTGGCAATTGCGGTGGTGTTATCCAGAGTATGGTCTGACAAACCAGTAACCAACCCAAAACGCTCAATCATGTCTGCAATCGTTCTCAGGTTGTAGTCTTCTGCGGGAGCAGGGTAACCGCTAACACAATGCAGAATGGCCAGCTGCTTGCAACCACCTTCTCTCGCGGCTGCAATTGCCTCCTCAATTTCCTCTGCATTGGCCATGCCGGTGGAGATGATCATGGGCTTACCGGTAGCGGCGACATAGCGAATAAGCGGTAAGTCAACTGCTTCGAACGAGGCAATTTTATAGGCTGGCGCATTCAGATCTTCCAGCAAATCCACAGCGGTGGAATCGAAAGGAGAGCTGAATATAGGGATACCGATTTTTCTGGCGTGTTCAAACAAGGGTTTGTGCCACTCCCAAGGCATGTGAGCTTCTTCGTAGAGCTCATAGAGAGTTCGACCATCCCACAGACCACCTTTGATTTTGAATTCGTCGGCATCGGAATCTAGGGTGATCGTATCCGGTCGGTATGTTTGCAGCTTCACTGCATCGGCACCGGCTTTTGCGGCTTCTTCGATGATTTTTAGGGCTATTTCCAGCTTGCCGTTATGATTAGCTGAAAGTTCGGCAATAATGTACGGAGGGTACTCTTGACCTATCTTTCTTCCTGAAATTTCCATGATTATAATCCGACTAATTATGAATTACGTTTTGCCCGATTCGTCAGGAAAATACTTTTGATTCAGGCAAGCAACACAAACCCGATCTTCGGACTTTGAGCCCATCCAGTAATAGCCTTTAAGTGTGGCTTCGATATACCATCCAGCTCTCGTATAAGCTTTGATTGAAGGTACATTGCTAGCGTACATACCACCATGAAGTCTACGAATGTCATATTTTTCAAAGGCAATCTTATTAGCAAGCCCTATTGCCCTGCTCGCAATACCCTTTCCAAGATATTTTCTGTTTCCAACAAAGCACACCAAGTCAGATGTTTTGTTTTTCTGATCAATAGGCCCAACTTTTATGTTCCCGATTTTGTCGCCTGACTCGCTCTCTATCAGATAATAAAACCACTTCCCTGACGTAATACCGTTGTGAAAGTCTTTGACAATCACTTCTTGGGAGAATGTCCTACCACTACCCGTAAAGTAATCGAGATGACCATCAGCATTCTCAAACCACGATACATACTCTTCATCAATGTGCTTAAGTTCTAAAGGTATCAGCTTGAAAGCACCAGATGTATCGTAATACATAATTATCTCCTTTTGGTTTTTCCAGATCAGCTAGTAGTCTCCTTCCGTGGCACCAATCCCGCTATACTTATTGATACTCGCCTGCAGCCATCACCATCGACCAGTTCTTTTGCAGCATTCGACATAGAAGAAAGGTCACATAACAACTTAGCTTCATTTGTAAACCGCGCAATTACATTTCTTATGTCTTCAGCCGTTTTAGCTATCACAGCAACCCCATGCATACTTAGAGATTCGGCCGAGTGCTTTTGGTTATCGGCCAGCACTAAAACAATAGCTGGCAGCCCCAGACAACAGCGCTCCCATGACGTACTACCTGCTGCACCAAAAGCAATATCTGCCAAACACATCCGCTCTGCCATATCATTAACGCCAACACTCACCGTTGCCTGAAAATGAAGTTCCAAAGCCTGTTTTTTTATCACTTCAAGATGAGGAGCAGACCCACCCATCACAATGTCCAACTCGGTCTCTGCTGGAAGAGTGCTATTTGAAAGCGCCTCTAGCACCTCACCCGTAACATTGGTACGGTCAACGCCGCCTAAAGATATCAGAATGCGCTTGAGCTCCGGTGTGCACCTGCGCTCAAGACTGGATGGCCTAAGCTCTGCAAATTCGGGACGAAGTAGCGCATACAGTGGACCGATCAGTTTTGTACAGGCTGGATGAACCAGTGCTTCGTAATCTGCAGATTCTCGACCCAGATTTTGATCCAGTAATATCGAACATTCATGCTCCCGGTCTGCTAAGTCATCAATCACCATAATCTGCCCAACTGCTTCGGCCAGTGTACGTTCCCATGGAGCATCGAGCGCGTAATGGTCAACAATCAGCCAATCAGTGTTGTTTCGGGCTAGCACTTCAAGCGTTTGCTTGGCATCGGTTTCCCATGGAACGCCCAGCCAACTGGAATGGGCAAGCGTTGGTTCATCTTTTGCCAACGTTTCCAATTGGGCTGGTGACTGCATCAGATGAAGATCAAAACCCTTTTCAGTAATCAAACCTGCTAGATGGCCTTCATGGTTTCGGCAAATAAACAGGCACTGATGGCCCTGTCGACGCAGTTCTTCAGCCAGAGTTAGGCAACGCATGACATGGCCAGTGCCGATCTGGATAGAGGCATCAGCACGGAAGGCAACAGTTAATGATTGATAGAGCATTACTGGTCAGCAACTTGATTAAAAACGGCTTTAGCAAAGATCAGGTCATCGTAGTCATCAATATCAACGGCGCTTGTCCAAGGTAACGGCTCGAAGACATGATTTGGCCCATAGTAGGTTTGGCTACCCATCAGGTTCTTACCTTTGGTTATCCAGATGGCACCGGTAGGGCAATAAAGCTCTGGCAAGTCTTGAGAACGTTTTGCAGCAGTTTCAGGGAAGAGCCTTTCTGGCTGACCGTAGTAATCAAGCTTTACGGCCCACCAAGGATTCATCCATCCATACTTAAAACAACTAATCTGAAAATCGCGGTTGTTGGTAGTGAATCGCTCAACAGCTTGCCTCACATCAGCCGCTGAACGCAGAGGACAGTTTGCCATCAACTGTACTACGAGGTTGTAGTCCTCTTTCCAATAACTCTCTGCCTGTTTCAGCGCAGCGCTTGTGGCCTCACTGACTGGAGAGTAATCGTCAGCATGGCTGGTTCTTAAAAAAGGAACTTCTGCGCCATACTCAATGGCGACTTTGGCAATTTTTTCATCATCTGTAGAAACTAGCACTCTATCAAAACACTTTGACTCTAGGGCAGCTTCAATTGTCCATGCGATCATTGGTTTGCCCTGAAAATTGATTGTGTTCTTATCAGGAATGCGCTTTGAGCCACCGCGAGCCGGTATAATGGCAATATCTTTGCTCACCACAGAGACCAACCTCCATCAGCGACGAGGGTCTGGCCGGTGATTGCACTGCTGCTATCCTGAACAAGTGCCTCCAAGGGCCCAACTAGTTCCGATTCAGTCAACATCCTGCGGGCTGGGGTCAGGTCTGCATAACGTTGCTTGAAGGCTGAGTCTACGCGTCCTTCAACCCCCCCGTAAGCAACACAATTCACTCGCACGTGCTTATCCGCCAAACGAACGGCTAATTCCTTTGTTAAATGAACCAGCGCTGCTTTTGCAACGCCGTATTGGATCGGGGATTGTTTAGGATATTCGTCATACAGGTGAGGGTTTGCAGCAACAATGCCATACTGCGAGCCTATATTCGTAACTGTCCGCAGCTGATCTGCTTGGGAGTTATACAGTGCCATAGACAACTCGTATGGGACGACTACGTCCATGAGATGCTCAGCCTGAAAATCCTCTCGCTCAGTCTGACCGTGATCGTTCGTTCTCAGAGATGAAAGGCTGCGAGCATTATTCACTAAATGGTTCACAAAAAAGCCTGCTTCATGAACTTTCTGAACCAGACAGAGAGCCGCACCTTCTTCCATGAGGTCAGACTCAATTGCAAAAACGTTATCGAGCAACTGCGCTTCAGCTATGAATTCTTCCGCCCGCCCCTGATCGGTGGAAGTAAAAACGACTTGCCATCCTTTATTCGCAAAGTGGGAAACAAACCTACGCCCAAATTTCCCTGTGCCTCCGGTTATCAATATTGTCTCTGTCATTTCCTGCCTTCTTCCAATATTTGAACGACTCTAGAATTAAAAATTTTTGGTGTCTCTGTGGTGCAATTTCGGATACCAGCTATGAAAGTTTCTAAAGTCTTTTTAAACGCAGAGAACGAATCTGTGAAGAGAAGCTCTTTCCAGCCATGAGTGCCAAAAACGCGAATAAAAATCGGCGTCACAGCATCACCGGTTGCGAAAAAGCTGGTTTGGATACCACTTTTCCAAGTGACAGAAAGGCTGCCTGAACCAGCTGTTGATCTGCCAGATATTTTCGAAAAGCCTTTTGGTGAATCTCCAGCTGGAAGCATTTTCAGTACAGGCTCGATGATGTGTACGGCGTACTTTTCCCAGGACTTCGGGGTACAAGCAATAATCTGGCGGATCTCTCCTAACTTAACCCTATCTTCCTCTTTCAATTTCAATTCATCACTGTACCTTAGCGCTGAGCAGGAAAATATCTGACCGCGGTATCGCTCTAAGGCATAAAGTTTTTCGAGATCCTCAAGTGATAGTGCAATTGGCTTATCAATATAGATGGGAATTCCCGCTTTGAGAAATGGCTCTGCGTATTTCAGGTGTTTCTCTGCGTCATCTCTTGCCAGCAATAATGCGTCGACTTGTTTCAACATATCTTGTGGCTTTTTCACAACCGTTTCAACCAAGCTGGATCTTGAGATTTGTTCTGATAATTCATAATTTTGAGTCCAAACAGATACCACTTCTGCATCAGGAATACGGCTTTCTGGCCACTTCTGTTGTTCAAGATACCTGGGAATCACAGGGAAACCGCAATGTTCCATCGCCTCCTGGTTATATCCGTTAAAAATCGCACTCCATGAATATGGGTGACCATTTCCCTCGGACAAACCGATAACGCCGAGTTTGAGTCTCATAACGTCCAAAGTGCCGGATTAATTAAGGCTTGCTCTCCAGATTGAAGACTTTCTGGAGCTTCAGGTATTTTTGTGTTCGCAGCATTGACTACTTCTAACAATTGCTTAACAGAGTCTATACCAACCACTATTTTGTCGACTTCAGGCTGATTATTCAGAAAGCCCAAGCAAGCTTCCAGTGGCAGTAACTCGCTGGACTTTAGCCAGCCATCGAAACGCTCAAATAGAGGACTCCAGGGTTTAAAATATGCAGGCCTATCGGAAGCTGGCAACAGAAGCAGACCCTGCAAAAAAGCGGATCGAATATGAATTTCTGTCCCCTCTTGCTTCAGTCTTGTCAACCAGCCAGACTCAATCATGCGGCGATCTAACAAGTTCATTGGGGCCTGAACAAGATCAAATTCGTAATGTGGATATAACTTACTGAGGTCTTCCGGCCCGTACACCGATACACCCAACTTTTTAATTAAACCTCGTTCCTTTAAGGCCTGGAGAGCCTCAAAAATCTTACCCCCATCCGAGCTCAAAAGCTCCAACGGTCGATGTAAAAGAAAGCCATACAACGTATTCACACCGAGGTTATTAAGTGAGCTTTCAAGCGACTCTATAACCGAAGAGCGAGCGTCTGAATGCTCTGAAATTTGAGGCGGTAGTTTAGAAACAATGTTGAAGCCATCAACTCCAACGGTTCCCAATGTCTGCTCACTGTTACCGTAAGCAGCGGCCGTATCCAACGTATTAATATTATGGCTTTTGGCGGCTGACAGGATATTTTCAACCACGGACAAGGGCACTCGCCCCTCTTTATTGGCAACCCCGTAATCCATGCCGAACTGAGCGGTCCCTAGAGCGAGCTTCATGATGCAAAGGCCTTATTCAACTTAACAACCACGTCGTCCTGATGCTCATCCGTCAGCCCCTGAAACATCGGTAAGCTGATCGCTTCCCGGTAATACTGCATCGCTTGCGGGAACTCTTGCGGCTCGAACCCCATATTTTGGTAATACGGCTGGGTATGAACGGGAATATAGTGCAGGTTCACGCCTATACCCTGCTCTCTCAAAGACTCAAATACCTGACGATGGGTGTTGGTGATTGCGTCCAGCTGCAGGCGAATCACATACAAATGCAGTCCAGAAAAACTGTCTGGGTGCTGCCACGGTATTGTTACGGGTAAGCCTTTTAAGAGCTCACCATAACGTTTGGCTAGCTCATGACGGCGGGCGACAAACGCATCCAGCCGGTTCATCTGACTGATACCCAACGCAGCCTGCAGCTCGGTCATACGATAGTTATAGCCCAACTCCACCTGTTGGTAATACCAAGGCCCGTCCGGCTCATGTGTCATTAAGCTCTGATCACGGGTAACACCGTGGCTACGCAATAGGTTCATGCGGCTGGCTAGCTCGTCATCATTGGTCAGCGCCATGCCACCTTCAGCTGTAGTGATGATCTTTACCGGGTGGAAGCTGAACACAGTAATATCGCTGTAACGGCCACTGCCTATAAATTCGCCCATGTACTTGCCGCCAATGGCGTGGGAAGCATCTTCAACTATGCGGAAGCCAAACCGTTGGCTCAGGTTATAGATCGCCTCCATATCGCAGGGCTGGCCGCAAAGGTGAACGGCCACCAGCACTTTCGGTAGGCGATTTTGCTGCTTGGCTTCTTCCAGCTTTACTTCAAGGGCCTGCGGACACAGGTTGTAGGTTTTCGGATCGATATCCACGAAATCAACTTGAGCACCGCAATACAAACCACAGTTGGCAGAGGCCACGAAAGTAATTGGTGTTGTCCACAACCAATCGCCCGGCCCCAGGCACAGTGCTTTGCATGCAATGTGGAGCGCAGAGGTTGCGCTGTTCACGGCTAAGGCGTGTTTAGCCCCCACATGAGCGGCTACCTTAAGCTCGAAGGCGGGTACTTTTGGGCCTTGCGTTAGAAAATCTGACTTAAGAACATCAAGCACAGAATCAATATCGGCTTGAGTAATTTCCTGCTTACCGTATGGGATCATTAGATCGCCCCAATCTTCCCTCGATTTTGATCTATCCAAGCCTGCAACTCGTCATGTGTCATCCATTCCTTATTGTTATCACTTGAGTAAACAAAGTGATCTGGCACTTTTTTACCATCTTTGATTCGATTGGCGTCTTTATCCCAACTATTAATTTGTGGCAGTATCTTATAGTGCTCAGGATACTCATAAGTGTAATAAGCATCTTCTGCGCTAATCATTTGCTCATGCAATTTTTCACCAGGACGAATACCAACGATTTCTTGTTTGGCTTCAGGCGCGACCACACGTGCTAACTCGGTAACTTTCATTGATGGAATTTTCTTGACGTAAATTTCGCCACCTTCCATATCTTCAAATGCATGCCAAACCAGTTCAACACCTTCTTCCAAAGAGATCATAAAGCGCGTCATACGGTCATCAGTGATAGGTAAGGTGCCTTTATCTTTAATCGACATAAAAAAAGGTATCACTGACCCGCGCGAACCCATTACGTTACCATAACGCACTACTGAAAAGCGTGTTGGGTTATGACCTGCATAATGGTTGCCTGCGACAAACAGCTTGTCTGACGTTAGCTTGGTCGCGCCATAGAGATTGATCGGGCTGCTGGCTTTATCCGTAGATAGCGCCACCAATTTTTTTACCCCTTTATCGATGCAGGCATCCACTAGGTTCATCGCACCCAGTACATTAGTTTTAATGCACTCAAAGGGGTTGTACTCAGCGGTTGGCACTATCTTCGTTGCGGCTGCGTGGACAACGTAGTCCACGCCATCCAAAGCACGGTAAAGGCGGTCACGATCGCGCACATCACCAATAAAAAAACGTATGCGGGAATCACCTTCAAAAAGTTTAGCCATCTCCCACTGCTTCATTTCATCACGAGAAAAAATGATAACCTTTTTGGGGTTGTAGCGTGCTAAAAGCATAGGGATAAACGTATGGCCGAAGGAACCAGTGCCGCCAGTTATGAGAATTGTTTGATCATTGAACACTTAAGATTCCACTCGCGTAGCTTTGGATAATATTTGAGAGATAGCCTCGGCAATTTTCTCACTAGACCCTAAACTGTAATTTATTGATTTTCCAGGCACTCGCACCATATCTCCGATTTTAATTTCACCAATTCTAAAAAGCAGGCCTGTAGCAAATTCCTTCTCAACTTCTCCAATATAATCAGAGCAATAAACCGACGGTATACCAAAATTTAGAGCATCTAAAGCACAAGTAGATGAGTAGGTAACGTGGATACTAGCTTGAGCAAGCGAATCATGAATTGGCACTTTAAGAGAGTTTTCAATCTTAGATTTTACGCCTTCTTTTTTCAACATTGACTGAACCTCTTTTGCTTCCTCTACATGAAGAGGATGAGGCCTTATAATAACTTTCTGCCCTTTCATCTTATAAATAAATTTAATTTCATCAACTGGAACAGGGATCCCTTTTGATTTCGGCTGGTGGGTATAAAGGATTCGATTTCCCTTTCCAGATGTAAGTGCCTCGCCCTTGTTAAAAGTAGCTATACTAGGTGCCGAAAAAACCGGGTTTCCACCTTCTATAATACTAGCCCCTTCCTCAATACAGCTGTCTTTTGTCAACATTTTGGTTGCCATATTACTCCACGTCCAAAAAACATCTGGAAGTAACGGACTGCCAATCTCGCTTTTCTTAAACTTCGAGTAGCAGGGGTGCTTAAAGCCATTGATACCATGCTGAATATCGATAACAGTAATACCGAGCATCTTACAAGCAAGAATAATAGGAAAATAGTACAAACCATAGTAAACTCTAAAAACTAGGGCATCGATATCCGAGCTCTTCAAAAGATTATAATATTTAGCCACCATTCCATTCATCAAATAGAACCTCTCTTCTAAACTAGAGCGGATGCTGGTACCAAAGACCTCTTGAAGTTTGGAATCGAAAAACTCGATTTCTTCCTTTTGCTTATTACTTAATACTCTTCTAGATTGTGCGGAGAGAAGCTCTAATTTCTTCACTTCTACTCCATTGCTCTTAAATCCTTCAATGATGTTTTTCAAAAAACCTTCATCAAAAAAATAACCCACTCTGCTTATATTTCTTTTTTCTGGATAGCCATTAAGGCCCGCACCAGTAAGCTTTAGACCTCCTTTGGAAATTGCCGTATCTTTTCGTTTTACTTCCCGAAGACAAAACTGAAATCCTTCCCTTATCAGCGGAGAATAGGTTAATTCGTAGTCATCAGGCAGGCTAGAAACAATTTCGTTGTACACATCAAACTTTTCATAAGCGAACATAGCCCTGCGCCTCTAGAATATTAATTAAGCAATTCAAAAAGATTATCGTCCCGACCCAAGAAGGCGGTTTCATTTGCAGAAAAATGTGAATTTGATTCATTATTATTTTTTTCAACTGCAGGAGGAAGTAGCTTCTGAGCTTCAAGAAACTCTAACGCTTTATCCTGGCTAAAATCTGCTATCAAATCAAAAGCCATGTCATGCGCTGCGAAGCATGCGCTCAGAATAAAGGCTAGCTTCAACCTTTCTTTCTCGCTTAGATTAGCCATGCGCTCGTGACTAGGGAGGAAGAGAACATCGCCGCTCTCCTGCTCAGTGGCGCAGGCTGTTTGGGTGCTTAGCTTTTCTGGCAAATGGCTGTAGTGACTAATGTTATGGAAGCGGTAGAAGCGGAAGCCATTGCGACTAGCCCAGTGCTGTAGCTCTGCCAAGTTGGGCTGCTTTTCATGAGTAAGTTGAAAGGCAACGCGTGCCTGAATTAGCAACGTGTCTGTTAGCGACTTTTTACCATACTCAAGCACGGCCATCGCATCGCTTAGCTCGTCGAGAATCAACCAGTCGAGATTCCCTAGACCATCAATACTGTCCAGCGCCACGGTATTAATAGGTATTTCTGCCAAAGGCTTTGCGCCCAGATGGTGACGTTTGGGTAGCTTTTCAGCCGGTAGGGGCGTCAACGTGCTAGTCATTTCCGGGGTGACACAGGCGTGCAGCGTTGTTGCCTTGCCATCGCCTAATAAAGCGTGCTGGAATAACTGAATATAGTCGCTGCCTTCGTACTGCTTAGCATCCTTTATTTCACTGGCGGGGTCAAAAGCGACAATGCCAAAAGCTTCTGTAGACGCCATTTGGTCGGCAAGGCCACTTTTGATCAGGCTGGCACGGTTGTCGAGCACCATGATTTTACCTCTGATTTGCCAGGTAAAACCATCCGTAAGCCACAAACGATCAGTCTGTGACTCATACCTTTCTTTAACGCCAGGTTTAGCACTAATCAACTGCTGAAGGGAGTTATCGACTTTAAACTCTGGCTTGGTAGCCCGGCTGGCTAAGCGCTGACGGTGGCGTTTTTTCTGATTAATAGCGAAGTCTTTATTGCCAGCGCGTAACCCCGCCAAAGGTGCTAATGCGGCAAGCAATCGATCTGTAGCGCGATTGATGTGGTGATTATCTTTACCTACCTGCAAGGCGCGAGCGACATATTCCTGGTAAACATCTTCATCATCAAAAAAGCGGATGACGGCATCAATAAGCGGCTGAAGCTCATCGTCGCTGAGCAGCTGCTGGTAGGGTTCTTCATAACAGACGACTGGGAAGTCAAAGGCGATACCGGCGTTGCCAACCATTTCTGGCATACCACCGCGGTTGGTAATTAGTGCTGGGATGCCGTTAAGCATGGCCTCTGCCAATACACGTCCCGAACTTTCCCACCAGAGGCTAGGTGCCACTATCACACGGGCTCGGCCATAAGGGACGCGCATATCACTTGTGTTTGCAGTAACGGTCACATTGCTCAATGAATTACGCAGTTTACCCATTTTCTGGGTGGTTTCCCGCAGTACAGCCGACCAGTCGGCCCGCGCCTCAACTACTTCTAACTCAATATCAGGCCTTTCTCGCTCCAGCTTTTCGGCTAGCTGCACAAATATGCTCGCGCCTTTTTGCCAACTAGGGTTAACAAATAATAGGCGTTGACGTTCATGCTCCTCCGCGACAAAGCTTTCTGAAGCAATGAACTTGCCCACTGGCTTAGCCGCATATCCTACCGTTTTACGGTACATATCCGCCGTTGCCTGGCTGTCAGTTAGAATCAGATTCACATCACGGCACCAGCGTGGTGCTTTGTAGCTGCCATTAGCCAAGTAGAAGGCGACCTGAAGACCTCGATCACGTGCCTCGTCGGCAATTAACATATCTAGGGTTTGGCCGCCGTAAAACCACACAATATCAGGCTTAAATGAATCCAGCATATAGAGGTACTGATTGTACCAAAGCCCTTCTTCATGAGTCGTAAAGTGGTTACGGTTGTGGCTATAACTGACCACCAATTGGTGGGTTAGTGGGCCGTCCTGGGCTTCGATCAATTGGTGCAGGTGGGCACTAAGGTCTTGAAATTGCTCTTTTAGTTCTCTCATTCCCTTTGGGTTATCGAATACGGTCGCACCAAGCACTTTGACATCATAGCCATGAGCTACCAACTGCAATAACATTTGCCGCACAGTCATGCTGGCCCCGCTAGAGGAATCTAGCAAGCAGAATGGGTTAGCCCATAATATTCGGGGTTTGCGTTTTTGAGTAGCAGATGAAGAAGAGTTCTTAACCATGAAGCGGCTCACACAGAGAAGTGGCAATGTACCTAGCTTACCTTGGCAGAGCTGTGGGCAAAGGCGCGAATGCGCATGTATTTAAGTAGATGTTCTAGCAATCAGTACCGCTCAGGTGTTGAAGCAAGCAAAAAAACGGGGCCTATTGGCCCCGTTATTACTTTCTTTCAACATATTACCAACTAAGGTATTAGCCCAACAGAGACAGTACAGACTGCGGCGTCTGGTTAGCCTGTGCCAGCATGGAAGTGCCAGCCTGCTGGAGAATGTTAGCGCGCGTCATGTTAGACACTTCCACCGCGTAGTCGGCATCTTCGATACGCGAACGGGCTTCAGAAAGGTTCGTAGACGTGGTCGCCAGATTATCGATTACCGAATCAAAGCGGTTAAGCGTAGCACCTAGAGTTGCGCGATTGGTATCTAGCGTTTCAGTTGCAGTATCAACCGCATCAACTAGGCTTTGGAAGCTAGTATGTTCGCTACCACTCACAGCAGCAAACACTAAACTGTCAGCACCAGCAGTAACTACACCACCGCTAGCTCCGTCTAGTGCCAGACCTGCGCCAGTCGCATCAACGGTTTTTACAGCAATAACATCTTGGTCAGTAGTATTGGAGCCCACCTGAATACTCAGACTACCGCTAGCATTTAGCAGGCTTGTGCCGTTGAAGTTGTTACTTTCAGCCACACGATCAATTTCAGCTAACCGCTCGTTAATCTCGGTTACGATGGCATCACGATCTTCTGCAGCATTGGTGTCGTTGGCACCTTGTACCGCTAGCTCACGAATACGCTGTAGGTTGTCGTTGATTTGGTCAAGGCCACCTTCCATGGTCTGAACCAAAGAGATACCGTCGCTAGCGTTACGACTAGCTTGATCCATGCCTTTGATCTGGGCAGTCATTTTGTTGGCAATGGCTTGGCCAGCAGCATCGTCTGACGCGCTGTTAATGCGCAGGCCAGATGATAGACGCTCTTGCGCTTTAGCTAGCATGGCCTGTGAGTTGGACAGGTTGTTCTGGCCAATCAGGGCAGTAATGTTAGTGTTGATTACAGACATGTGAGTGCTCCTCGAAATTTAACTGGCCATGTGGCCTGCTTAGCGGCGCTTGCGTCGCCGTTATTATAATTAACGGCAGGCCCACCGATTTCTTTAGAAAAAATTACTCTTTTTTATGTAAATTACTGTAAAGCATTTTAATTATTATTCTGCATATTACTCAGCACGCTGAACTGCTGGGAGAGGTAGCTACTCATAGAGTTCATTTGCGCGATCAAGCCATCCAGTTGCCCAAACTGCTTGCGGTAACGCTCAGTGCTTCGCTCAATACTTGCTTCCATACGCAGCTTACGCACATCCAGGCTGTCAACTCGCTGCTCCGCACTATTCACCGAGCTTTGAATAATGCCATCTTCTGCAGTGATGGCTTCAAGCGTGGCGTTTAAGCGCCCTGCAAAGCCACCTTCTTCGGTTTCGCCCGCAAAGAAGGCAGATAGCCCCTCGGGGTTGTTGGCGACTGCATCGTCCAACTTATCCTCATCGACCTTTAATCGCCCCTTTTCATCAATGGCGATGCCCAGTTGTGAAAGACGTGAAAGATCGCCGGTGCCGAGGGTGTCTGTTATATCCCGGCGCAGGCGGTCTTCAATCGTACGAACAGTTCGGTCGCCCACTAATTCGCCTGATGTTTCGCCTTCACCGTTGTATGCCGTCATTCGATCAACGGTGGATTTCATTTCGTTGTAGTTGCTTACAAAATTATCAATCGCCTCTCTCAGCGCCCCTTCATCACGCTCAATCAACAGCGTAACGGGATCACCAGACACCGCCGTGAGGTCAAGCGTTACGCCTTGGATGGCCTCTTCAACGCGGTTGGTTTTACTGGTGATAGCAATGCCATTGACATTCAGCTCGGCGTCTTGACCTGAACGTTGGGTGGCTGCATCCATGGTCAGCGATGCCAAGCCTGAGAAACTCTCCAGTGAAGCATCTTGGCCCGTCTCTTTTGAGCTCAGCGCTAAGCGGTACCCGGTGCCATCATTTACGATAGAAGCAGTGACACCAGCCTCTTTATCCGCGTTGATTTGGTCACGAACATCAGCCAGTGTGCTACCTGCTGAAATAGCAACGTCGTAGCTTGTTTGCGTAGCGCCAGCACCGAAGTTAAGCGTCAGCGTTGCATCGGCTGCTGTTAGTTCTTGGTCTAGCGCCACGCTATTAGAAGCAGCGCTGCCTGCGCGTGCCAATTGGGTAACGGTCACTTCATAGCGCCCGGCATTCGCGGTTTCGCCTGCGGTCGCCAATACGCCATCGCCCGTCACGGTGCTTTTTTGCTGCTTAAACGTAGAGGCCTCATTCAGCGCAGCAATAGAGGCTTGCACCCTATCCATCGCTGATTCTAGGCGCCCATAAGCAGATATTTTGGTTTTCTGAGCACTTTGCTGCTCTAGAATAGGTACAAGCTTTTGGCGTTCGGCCGCTTTAAGCTGATCCACCAAGCCAGAGAGATCCAGACCAGAACCCACACCAAGTGCAGTTATCGAAGCCATGACTCAGTTCCTTATAAGTAGTAGATAAAGGTATCTATGGGAATTATCGGCTGTGGAGGGGAAAACTTTAGCGGCTATGACTTTTTAGGCTATTCCAAAAAAATGCCCAGCACATTGTGCCAGGCATTTCACATGAAGCTAATTTAGCTTTTTATCTATTTAACTTTGGTTTTGCTGTCCCAGTGCTGCAAACTGCTGGGTTAAGTAGGCGCTGGTTTGATTCATTTGTGCCACCATACCGTCCATTGCTTGGAACTGGGTTCGATAACGCTCTACGGTTTGTTCAATACGGCTTTCAGTGGTAGTGAAACGGTCTTCTAACGAATCAACGCGCCTTTCAGATGCACTGATAGCGTTTTCAAGACGACCGTCTGACCCGACAAGGCTCTCAAGTGACGCGGTAATTTGACCTGCCATGCCGCCCTCTTCGCTATTCCCTGCGAAAAAACTCGCGATTTTATCTGGCTGATTTGTAACAATACTATCTAATTTATCTTCATCAATAACTAGCTTGCCATCCACTTGGAGAGAGATACCTATATCAGATAAAACATTAAAGCCATCCCCACCGACAACACTGCTGATTGTTTGACGCAGTTCCCTTTCAACAGCGCGAGTCGTCGCATCGGCGTTCAACCCACCCGCTTGCCCCGTCTCTGGATCGTAGGCTGTTAAACTAGTAATGGTATCTTTGAGGGTGTTGAAGTCGTCAACAAATGCAGAGACTTTCTCTCGCATCGCCTCGTTATCCTGCTCAACACTCACTGTGCTCGTCGCACCAGCCTCAGTTAAATTTAGGGTAACACCTTGAATAGCACCTTCCACTTGATTAGTGGGGCTAACAATATCGATTCCATTGACGTTAAATTCAGCATCCTGGCCCGTTTGAACTACCTGCACGTCGGAGGTTTGTGCATCACCCGCTAGAATGTTTGAAAAATTGGTGCTTTCGATACTCGCGTCTGCACCCGTATCGGTAGCATTTACAGCAAGACGATATCCTTCACCGTCATCAATAATCGAGGCATTAAGACGACCATCACTCTGCTCATTGATGGCGTCACGCATATCTTTAAGAGAGCTGCCATCAGGGATAGTAATAGTCGTCAGGTTTCCATCAGCGATAGTAAAATCCAAAGACTGTTCGCCCGACACTATACTTTCCACTGCTGTTTCCAGGCGCTCAGTCACCAAACTACCTGCTGTCGCTAAACGGTCAACCTGCACTTCGTACTGACCAGGCTGCGCCTCATTGCTGCTAACAGCGCTAACAGCACTGCCCTCAACGTTGGTTGTCAGGCTCTCAAATGAAGACACTTCGTTGAGTGCTTCAGCAGAACTCTGAAATTGGGAAAGCGCGCTCTTCAACTGTCCGTAGGCTGATATTTGCGCATTTTCAGACTGGACCTGTTGTGCAATCGGCTCAAGTTTACCGCGTTCGGCGTCTTGTAACTGATCCAATAGCCCGTTGAGATCTAGGCCAGAACCAATACCAAGTGATGAGATGGAAGCCATAAAACCAATGCCTTTTTTAAATACGTGTTGCTACGCCTGATGCTTTCTATTACTGCTTATTAATGGAGCGATGCTTAGCACTACTTCTAATACAACTACCTTAATATAACAACTAAGTGAACTATAACTTGAATATTTAACTATTTTTTTCGTATTAAGACGTAATTCAGAGTAACGATCCGTAATTCACGTATAAAGCGTTAATAAGATATTGTCAGTAACGCTATATTCTAATTACTCTTTCTCCCCACCCCAATGTAACGTAGACCTGCCTCTTCAACGGCACTGGGTGTGTATAAATTACGCCCATCGATGACGACTTTTTCAACCAACTGGCCAGCTAGCCAGGTGAAGTCGACGCTACGGAACTCTTTCCACTCGGTGCAAATCACCAGGGCATCGGCGCCTTTCACGGCTTGAATTCGGTCGCCTGCCAGCATTAGGTCATCGCGCTCGCCATAGATGCGCCGGCACTCCGCCATGGCTTCTGGGTCAAACGCTTGCACCTTAGCATCCGCCTGCCAGAGTGCTTCCATCAATGTGCGGCTAGGTGCTTCGCGCATATCATCGGTGTTAGGTTTAAACGCCAAGCCCCACACGGCAATGGTTTTACCGCTTAGATTGCCTAAGTTGTCTTGCAGTTTTGTGAACAGGGTCTGCTTTTGGCGTAAGTTAACCGCTTCAACAGCGCTAAGCAGTTCCGGCGTATAGCCTAACTGACGCGCGGCCCGCTCCAACGCTTGTACATCTTTGGGGAAGCAGGAGCCACCGTAGCCGCAGCCTGGGTAGATAAAGTGGTAGCCAATACGCGGGTCGCTGCCAATGCCACGACGCACATCTTCAACGTCCACTTCCAGCCGTTCAGCAAGATTGGCAATCTCGTTCATAAAGCTGATTTTGGTGGCGAGCATGGCATTGGCGGCGTATTTGGTCAGCTCGGCAGCCCGCACGCTCATAAACATCAGTTTTTCGTGGTTGCGATTGTAGGGGGCATAGCACTCTTGCATATGCGCTTTTACCCGTTCGCTTTCCGTGCCGGCAATAATACGCGCGCCACGGGTAAAGTCTTCAATCGCCGCTCCCTCTTTCATAAACTCAGGGTTTGAGCAAACGTCGAACGCGTGTGCTACACCGCGCTGTTCGAGAACCTCGCTAATAGCGGCCTGGACTTTTTCGGCAGTGCCCACCGGCACGGTGGATTTATCAATGACCAGCTTGTAGCTGTCCATGTGCTGACCAATGGTGCGCGCCACCTCTAGCACATAGCGCAGGTCGGCACTGCCATCTTCATCAGGCGGCGTTCCTACGGCGATGAATAATAGCTCGCCATTGTCGACCGCCTGGGCAGCATCGGTGGTAAAGCGTAAACGCCCTGCTGCTACGTTATGGGTAACAATGGTGCTTAGCCCTGGCTCAAAAATCGGCACGTCGCCTGAATTAAGCTGTTCGATACGCTCAGCATTAACATCCATACAGGTGACTTGATGCCCCACATCGGCTAAACAAGCGCCCGCAACAAGGCCGACATAACCGGTTCCGAATACACTGATCTGCATGACTTATTGACTCGCTAAAATACGTGACAGCGAGCGTAGCACATTGGCTTACCGTTGATGAGTTCGAAAGTGGGAGGTTTTTGCCTAATTATAGACCTTGGTCTAATACCCTCCTTGGTTTATAATGCGCTGCACAAGCCCGATTTGGTGCTAACCGCAGGAGAACATAAAATGCCTCCCGAACTGACAAAAGAACGTCCTTTAAAAGCGCCTCATGGGCCTACGACTACTGCAAATGTTCAACGTAGCCTTCGCCAATGCTTATCGATTGCCGCTGAACTGCTCTACGTTAACGGACATGTGTTAGAAACCATTACCCTTCCCCAGCGCGGCTTAGCCCGCCGTGAACTTTTGGCGCTCAGCGCGGCAGCACCTGCCTGGGCTACCTGTCAGCAAGTGATGGAAACCAGTGAAGCCGCCTCTTTTAATGAGTATGGCCGCTTTGTTTTGACCAGCCTTGGCCGTGAGTTGATGTTCGATATGTTTGGTCAAGGGGCCGCTGACTGCGCTTAACATCTAGTGCTGCCACGCATTGCTGATCAGAAGAGCTCATAAAAGCAGCCCATAAAAAAACCGCCATAAGCGAGAGCTTCGGGCGGTTTTTTGCTTAGGTTCATTATTTTAGGCTATTTTTCTAAAACATAGCTCAAAAAACCTAATTTATGTCGCTTAGCGCAGGCCGAGCATCGACAGAATGAATAGCACAACCACGATGAGACCAATAATGTAGATAATATTACGCATAGGGCGCTCCTTGCTTATTGCGTTTTAGGGAAATCAAAGGCTTGCTTACTCAATACCCAACACACCCATCCTAGCAGGCTTTTTATCCTTTTGCGTAATGTCGTTGCATTTCCCTGATAGAAAGTGACTAGGCTTGTGTTGTGGAACTTGTTTGGCTTCTAAACCCCGGACCCTTGCCACTTATACCGAAGGTGTTGCGATGCGCGCTACTGCTTTGCTTATTTCGTTTGCTGTTATGTCGTTGCTTCCTATCGCCTTTTCAGCCGCTAATGAGCCTTCTACAAATGCACTCCAGACGCTAGACCAGCAAACCCGCCAGCTTGAACGCGTACACAGCGTGGTAGTGGCCTACGATGGCGAGATTATTCACGAGCTTCACCAGGGTGGGCCGGGGGTGGCGTCACCTGCCAATATTAAGTCGCTGTCGAAAACCGTGCTGGCGGCGATTACTGGTGCGGCGATTGAGGCAGGCGTCATCGAATCGACTGATCAGCCAATGGTAGCGCTCTTTGGCGAGCACCTACCTAGCGGTATGGATCCGCGAGTTAGGGATATTACCGTTGCCCACCTACTCGCCCTGCAGGCGGGGTTGGAGCGTACTTCAGGCAGCAACTACGGTGCATGGGTGGCCAGTAAAAATTGGGTCAATGATGCGCTGACGCGACCCTTTGTCGATGAACCCGGCGGGCGAATGCTCTACTCCACCGGCACCAGCCACCTGCTTTCCGCCGCACTCACCCACGCCAGCGGCGAGACTACTCATGCCCTTGCCCAGCGTTTATTAGGTGATCCGCTCAATATCACCATTCGCCCCTGGCTACGCGACCCCCAAGGCATCTATTTTGGCGGCAATGATATGCAGCTTTCGCCGCGGGCGTTAATTGAGATAGGCGAACTGTATCGCAATGATGGTGTGGTTAATGACGAGCGTGTTCTACCTGAAGGTTGGGTGGCAGAGTCGTGGCAGCCCCGTGGCACATCACCGTGGACCGGCGATGGATACGGCTACGGCTGGTTTATCACAGAGCTAGAAGGGGAAGCGGTTTATTACGGGCGTGGTTATGGCGGCCAGGCGCTGTATGTTATTCCCGAGCGTGAGCTGACGGTGGTGATTACCTCAGATCCCAACCCGCCCTCGCCGGGCGGGCAGTTCCAGCAACAGTTAAACCGACTCGTGGAAGGACTGCTATTACCCGGTGAGCAGTAGCTTAGCCAATCATTGCAGGCTTGCTTACTCGCCTTTGTGGCCTAAGCTCATCAAATAAAGCGCGGCCGCCAGGGCCAATACTGAAAGGGCTAAGTAGATGGCCTCCAGCGGTGTGGCGAAGCGGATATCCACCACGGCGCGAAAAAACTCAATAATCACCGCTAGAATCACCACCCGGGCTATTTTGTCTTTAAGCTGATCCAGCGATGCAACGTTAAACGGGTGGCGCAGATTACTGGCTTCAGCTTGGTCAATACGGGAGACGAATAGCCTGTAGACGCCTAAGCCAAAGATCAGCAGTACGATGGCGATAAGATAAATATCCACCGCGATGATGATATCGGGCACCAAACTGTCGTGAATATTCTGCTCACTGCCAAATAGGTAATAACGAAAAACATCGGCGACCACCTTTAAAATATCCATAGTGCCGACAATAAACAGCATTAACGACCCCAGCAGGCTGGGTATGACCGCCAACATCACCAAGAAGCGTGAATTCCACAGCGCTGCTTCGATGCGCCGTTCCCAGGCCCCCTGCTTTTCCGGCAATTTAGGGGGCGTGGGTGGTGAAGTGTCCGACATGAAAAATACCTTTGTTAGAACAAACTCATCGCGATAAAAGCCGTAGTGGCAGCAAACAGTGCAAATCCTAGTAACAGCGCAATACCATCACGGGCAACCAAGCCTAACCCCAGTAGCGTCAGCGCCAGCCCCGCACCGTTAGCCGAAAAGGGAATGAACTCCATAGGCGGCATGGCAAGGGCGATAAGCAGGCAGACAACCGCCGTCACGCGGATCCCTATATAACCTGTCAGCCACGGTAAGCGCACGCGCAGCAGCCCATCAATCCAGCGAGCGGGCTTTTTCATGTAATGAAGGCCCTTATCAAACTTTTGCCGCGAAAGTGAGCGCTTCAACAGCCAGCCAGGTAACCAGAATGCGTCTCGACCAGCGAGTAGTTGGACTGAAACGAGGAGCACCAGGGCGGCCATCAGCGTTGGCATGCCGGGTATATCGCCAATAATAGGCGTCAGTGTAATTAAACCAGCCACCAGGAGTAGCGGCCCAAATGATCGCCGCCCCACGGCGTGCACCACATCGTCAACGCTGACCCGCGAAGCGTCCTGCTTCATGTTCTCAATTGAGTCAATTAGATCCATTAAATTCGAGTCTTCGTTGCGGTTATGCATCGTGGTTATTGCGCTCCTCTACGTGCAGTTTGGTGCGGATAAAATCGCTATGGCTCACATACAGCAGATCCGCCAAGCGGCGAATGCGGTGTTCTTCCAAAGGGTCAACGCTGCCGTCGGCCCAGGCCAGTTGCCACATTTGTGCGACCAGCTCACAGCGCTGGCCGTAGTTATAGTGCTCTTTAATCAGGCTCACGAACTGGTAGTGATCGACGGCCTCATCCACTTCCGCCTGGGCCAGTGTCATTAGCTCTTCTACATCGCTATCGCTTAGTCGGTAGCGTTCGGTAAGCATAAGGCGAAGCGCGGCAAGCTCTTCATCGGTAGTGTCGTAATCAGCGCGGACGATTTCACACAACAGTGCAGCGGTGGCCAGTTCCAGCGTAAGCGTTTGATTTTCACGCTGCTCGGGTTGCGCCAAGGTGCGCTGGAAGAAATCACTAATGGCATTCAGCATAGAGGGCTCCTCAGTAGCTCCAGTATCGTCATTACCTTAATCCTTCTTGGTAAGCTGTTCTCTCAGTTGCTTGGGCACTTGCTTAATAATCAGGCGATCCTGAGCGGCGTCGTACTCGATGCTTGAGCCCAACAGGTGAGAATCAAAGCTAATCGAGACGCCGCCCGCTCGGCCGGTAAAGCGGCGGAACTGGCTCAAGGTGCGTTTATCGGGAGGAATTTCCGGCGAGAGCCCGTAATCGGCGTTGCGAATATGCTCGTAAAACGCTTTGGGCTGCTGCTCATTGACCAGACCGGAAAGCTCTTCCAGTGTCATCGGCTCGCCACGGCGCAGCTGTTCGTTGGCGTAGTCCACCAGCGTGTCGGTTTTTTCACGACTCACCTCGTCGTCGTAATCCTCTTTCTCAACGTAGTCGCTAAACGCTTTCAGCAGTGTGCGGGTTTCGGCCGGGGCATCGACGCCTTCTTCCATCCCCAGCAGTGTGACCAGCCCCTCGGCGAGCTTTTTGCCGCCGCGGTCTTTTAGAAACGAAACATACTGGGCATTCGGTGCATCGCTCTGCCACTGGGTAAGGTTGATGCGCGCCGCCAGAGTGAGCTGGCTGGTGTTGAGCTGGGCAGCGGGCACCGCGTGATGCTCAGCGTTAATGCCAATTCCTTCGCGCTGGTGAACCAATGCCATCAGCAGCGTTTCGGTATCACCCTGACGCTGGTGGCTGAGCACTAAGTAACCACTCACTGACAGCTGCTCTTGAAGCTGTTTGGCCAGCCGTTCGGCCAGTGCTACTGAAAGCTCAGCAAAACTCTGTTCACCGGCTAAATAGTCGCGCAGCCACATGGCCAACGGACCGGCCTGCTCGCCCTCTTCGGCAAAGCGCCCCCAGCCTTTAGGCTTGGTGTTGTAGGTGTCATTGAGCGCCCCCACCAAGCTTGTCATTACCGGGTCATCGCTGGGAGCCGCCTGTTCTGTTTGGGGCGCTGCGGTTAGGGTTAGGCGCTCACCGTCAAGCGTTGGGTCGAGGCGGTGCACAATACTTTGCAGTAGTGGCATAAAGGTTTACTAGCTTCCAGGGTTTAAAAAGGATCAGGGTTTAAGGCGATAGCCGGTACGGAAAATCCAGCCAATGGCGACCAGGCAAGCCACCAGAAATAGCGCAATCATGCCCACACTCGCGGCAAGGCTAACGTCGCTGATACCGTAAAAGCTCCAGCGAAAGCCACTCACCAAGTACACAACAGGGTTAGCCAGCGTAATGGTTTGCCAGAACGGCGGCAGCATATCAATCGAGTAGAAGCTGCCTCCCAAAAAGGTCAGTGGCGTAATGACCAGCAGTGGCACCAGCTGTAGGCGGTCGAAGCCATCGGCCCAAATCCCGATGATAAAGCCAAGCAGGCTAAAAGTGACCGCCGTCAGCACCAGGAAGGTCAGCATCCAGAACGGATGGGCGATTTCCAGCGGTACAAACAAGCCCGAGGTCGCCAAAATAATCAGCCCCAGCAGAATCGATTTCGAGGCCGCCGCCCCCACGTAGCCGATCACAATCTCTAAATGCGAGATAGGCGCCGACAGCAGCTCGTAAATACTGCCGGAAAATTTCGGAAAGAAGATGCCGAAAGAGGCGTTTGAGACGCTCTGGGTGAGCAGCATTAGCATAATCAGCCCCGGCACAATAAAGGCGCCGTAGCTAACCCCGTTGACCTCACTGATTCGCGAACCAATGGCGGCACCAAATACCACAAAGTAAAGCGAGGTAGAGATAACCGGTGACACGATACTCTGCAGCAGCGTGCGACGCGTGCGGGCCATTTCCGCCATATATATGGCGCGAACGGGGTGAAGGTTCATGCACGCTCCTTAGGGTTAACCAAGTCGACGAAAATATCTTCAAGAGAGCTCTGCCGGGTATTTAAGTCTTTAAAGGTGACACCCTCTCGCTCAAGCGCGGTCAACAGCGCCGGAATTGCGTGACCATCCTCTTCCTGACTGCCGTCATAGGTATAAATCAGCTCATACCCCTCGGCCGCCAGACTCAGTTCAAAGTGCTGAAGGCTGGCAGGCATGTCCGTTAACGGTGTGTGCAGGTTAAGCGTTAGCTGCTTGCTGCCTAGCTTGCTCATCAGCGCGGCTTTCCCTTCCACCAGCACTAACTCACCCCGATTAATGACACCGATACGATCCGCCATCTCTTCGGCTTCTTCGATGTAGTGAGTGGTGAGAATAATGGTCACGCCGTTATCACGCAGTTGGCGTACCACTTCCCACATTTCCCGGCGCAGCTCAACATCGACCCCGGCGGTAGGTTCATCCAGAAACAGGATGCGCGGCTCGTGGGAGAGCGCTTTGGCGATCAGCACACGGCGCTTCATACCGCCCGAGAGCGTCATCAAGCGATTATTGCGCTTATCCCATAGCGCCAGCGATTTGAGCACTTTTTCGATATGCGCAGGATTGGGCGCTTTGCCAAACAGGCCGCGGCTGAAACTAACGGTGTTCCAAACGGTTTCAAACGCTTCGTTGGTCAGCTCTTGGGGCACTAGGCCTATGCGCTCGCGGGCTTGGCGGTAGTGGGTAATATTATCGAACCCGTCTACCAACACATGACCAGCGGTGGGATTAACCAATCCGCAAACCACACTAATCAGCGTGGTTTTGCCTGCCCCATTGGGGCCAAGCAGGGCAAATATCTCGCCGCGCTGGATGGTTAAATCGATATGGGTTAACGCCTGAAAGCCACCCTCGTAGGTTTTGTTCAGGCCGTTAATGGTAATAATCGGGTCGTTCAAGGCGTACTCCTCACGCCGCGGTCAAATGACCGCGGCGCTTGACGGCCTTTTAGGCGCAATTAAGAGCGTTTGATTAGGAGAAGTTAAGTGCGTTCGGTAACTTCCAGCAGGTGGTAGCCAAACTGTGTTTTCACCGGGCCGTGTACTTGGCCTACTTCATCGTTAAAGACGACTTTATCGAACTCGGGCACCATTTGACCGGGGCCAAAACTGCCGAGATCGCCACCTTGACGACTAGAAGGGCAACTGGAGTGCTCTTTAGCGACTTCAGCAAAGTCGCGGCCATTTTGAATCTCTTCTTTGAGTGCTAGGCACTGCTCTTCACTGCTGACCAAAATGTGGCGGGCGCTGGCGCGTGTCATAGGTTACTCCTAACTAATGATGTTCTAAGGGGTCATTCGGGGCGGTAGTTTACCACGCCTTACCCAGGGCTCCGCTATAACGCAATGCTTCGCCCACACGGGCCAAGGTGCGTTCGTGAGCGCTTACCGCCTCTGACCCGCGAGTACAGGTGACAATCACCCAGGGCCCTTGTGTTGCCATATCCGCGTTAGTGCGCTCGGCTATACCGGCATCGCAGCTACGCCGCTGCTGAGTGCCGGTTTTGTGGGCGAAGCTTATGCCGCTCCCCATACCCGCCTGAAGACGCTGTTTGCCGGAACGGGTTCGCATCATCAGCGCCAACAGCGTTTGCCGCTGCTCGTCATTTAAATCTTCCATGGCACCTGCTTGTCGAGCAGGGTGCAGGCTGGCAAGCAGGTCGCCAAAGGCGCTTAGGGTGCCCACGTTTTCACCGGTGGCTTCGTAAGCATCAAACGCATGGTCGTAATCAGGCTGGGCGAAAGTATCAGTACTAACGCCTAACACGCGCGCTAACGCCTGCCCGCGCTGGCTCACCGAATGCTGTCGCAGGGCGATAAAATCCATTCCGCCAAGTTCTCGTGCGTCAGGGTGAAGTTCACCGTAAACGCCCTGGCGTACGCCGACCAGTTTAGAGATAGGGCCGAGCTCATCGGGGTTACCGCCGCTTGCGGCGATCATGGTACGGGCGCGCGCGTTGACGTCCGACAGCCCCACACGGTCAATCAGCATATCAGTGGCGGTGTTATCGCTGACGGTAATCATCTGCTCCATCAAGTAGCGAATGGAGATGGGTGTACCCGGATCATGCCAGTTGGTAGGTCCGGCGCCGTCGACAAAATCGCTTTGAGCCAGGGTCAAGCGCTCATCCAACGTCAAGTTACCTGCCTGACGCTCAGCAAGTACCTGCGCCGCCACCGGTATTTTAATCAGCGAGGCTAAATACCAAGGGTCATGGGCATGCCATGAAAACGCTTCGCCACTGGCGAGGTTTTGTACATAAACGCCCAGTTGACCCTCAAAGACACCTTCAATGGCCTTCAAGCGAGCGGTTAAATCGCCCTGCCAAGCGCTCTTTTTATCGACTTCATAGTACCAATTTGTATCGTACTCATCTGCATGAGCAGGGAGCGCTATAAGCAGCGCGACGGCCACCAGCCCACGTTGTATCCAGTGTCGCAATTCGTCACTCCAACAGTTATTGATCGTTTTTAACGATGGTTCGCCATCCAGCGGGTCACCCAAATCCACGCTGCGGCGCCAAGTATCAACAGGCCACCTACGCCCAGTGCCTGTGGATAGGTGTACATCCCCTCGCCTTCCCACAAAAAGCGCAGCACTAAAAAGATCATCACAATATGGAAAATAAACGCTTTAAGGGCATCTGAACCGACCATCGTTAGCGGCAAAAGTGCCTTGGCGGCTTTGGCGCCCCCGGCTAACGCGAGGGCTAACAGTACCAGCGCACCGCCTAAGCTAAACAGCATGAACTCAAGCCCTGGCGGGTGTTTGCCGACATTATTGGCCACCGCTAGCATCGCCGCAGATACATCGCCGCTGGCAAATGCCAATGCATAAAACCCCGCCACCATCAGCGCACCCAGGCTTAACAGAGTGAGCACTAAGCGGCGCCGTTTGGCGGAGTCGAAGTAGCAGCGCAGCAGCGCTTCGCCGATAAGCAGCCCGACGAGAATCATCGGCGCACGGCTAATTTGCCCCCAGGTGTAGTGGTCTTCATGATCGACCAGCAGCGCCTTCAGAATATCGTTGCCGCCAAACGTAAGGCTTTGCAGCCAAATAGTCAGCGCGATTAATGCGCCAATGGTGGCAAGTCGACTCCAGAGCGGCGCCCGCGCCCATAGTGGTAATATCAGCGGCACCCAAAGCAGCGCGATGGCGTAGAAGCCTAAGATTTCGACCCAAATCGCAAAACGGCCATAGAGAAGCGCATCGACGATTTCGTTGGGCGGGTAAAAGGGCAGCATTTCAATGACCAGCAGCGCCTTATACCAAAACCATACTTCTACGGCGCGTAGCCATAGCTTTAACCGACGCTTAGGCCAGTCATCGCTTTGAGTGTGGGAAAGAAACGCCACCGCCAGCGCAATGCCAAAGACCAGAATAAACAGCGAAGAAGAAAATTTGGTCAGAAAATGGATCGGCACCATGCCCCAATCAGGCACATTGCGCATCCCGACCAGCCCGCTGACTGAATGGCTGATAATCATCAAGCCGATGGCTATACCACGCGCTAAATCAATCGCTTCTATTCGGCCTTCAGCTTTGGGCAGTTGGGGCTTGTCTTTCCATTTTAAAAGCGTCCAATTCAGCGGCATTGAGACATCCTTGTGGGGGGACAAGGATCAAATCATTACGCAAAACGAGGCGTTACACCATAGCGAGAAGGCCTTCTCTAAGCCCAGCCAGCGTCCACCGTCAGCTCCTGGCCGGTAATGGCCTGGCTTTCGGTGCTGGCTAAAAACAGCACGGCGGGGGCGATATGTTGGGGCTCAAGGCGTATTTTTAGACACTGACGATCTTGAATAGTGGCTTCGTCCTCAGGGCTAATCCACTTTTCGAGCTGCCGTTCAGTCATCACTGCACCAGGCACCAGCGTATTGACGCGAATATTGTGTCCTCCTAAATCTCGGGCCAGGCTGCGCGTTAGCCCATGAACGGCCGCCTTGGCGGTAACGTAAAGGGGCAAGCCGCCTAACGCCATCTGCACACTGACCGACCCAAAATTAATGATCGAGCCGCCGCCTGCCTGGATCATCTGTTCAGCCGCCGCCTGAGCGGCAAAGAACATGGGACGCAGATTGAGTGACATACGCTCATCCCAATAGGCAGTATCCACATCTCGCCATGCGTGGCGGTCATCGCTGGCGGCATTGTTCACCAGAGTATGGATAGGCCCAACGTTTTGACCGGTCTCAGTTATCACTTTCTGTAGGCTTGCCACATCGCGGATATCACAGTGGTGGTAACGCGGCGCTTTGCCAGTCTCGGCGCTAAGTTCCGCGACCAGAGCCGCGCTGGCGGCGTCATTGATATCGACAAACACCACCTGCGCGCCCTGCTGATGAAACGCCCGGGTCAGCGAGGCGCCAATACCGCTGCCGCCGCCGGTAATAAATACCACGCGCTGTTCAAGGCTCGGATACCGCGCTGAGGGTTCGTTCATAGCGACTCTCACTTTTTATATATTCACCCACTGACCACCGGCGGCGGACGAGGCCAGTGCGCGGGTAATAAACGTTAAGCCATCGACACCGTCGGCCACGCCTGGCGTTTGCAACGCCAGCGACTCAGCACGCTCCCCCCGCTGATGAGCATGAATTTGCACGGCGAAATCGCGGTAGAGCTGGGCAAAGGCTTCGAGATAGCCTTCCGGGTGCCCGGGTGGGATGCGCGAAGCCGCCATGGCGGCTTCGCCCAGTCCAGGGCCGTTACGGGTCAAGATCCGCGGTGGCTCTCCAAGTGGAGAATGCACTAGCTGATTGGGCGTTTCCTGGCGCCAGGCTAGGCCGCCCTTGCTGCCATAAACACGTAGCTGGAGACCATTTTCGTTACCCGGCGCCACCTGGCTCGACCACAGCATGCCCCGCGCACCGCCCTTGAAGCGCAGCAGCATATGTACGTTGTCATCCAACGCTCGCCCTTCGACAAAGGTGTGCATATCGGCGGCGAGAGATTCCAGCTGCAGCCCAGTGACATAACGCGCCAGGTGATACGCGTGAGTGCCGATATCGCCCAAACAACCTGCCGGACCGCTGCGTTTGGGATCGGTACGCCACTCGGCTTGCTTGACGCCGCTCTCTTCCAGGCGGGTGGATAGCCAATCCTGCGGATACTCCACCTGGACGACGCGAAGATCACCCAGCTCACCGTTGGCCACCATCTCGCGCGCCTGGCGAACCAGCGAGTAGCCGGAGTAGTTATGGGTTAAGCCAAAGAATAGACCCGTCCGTTCCACCAGCTCGGCGAGGGTTTGCGCCTCTTCCAGAGTGATTGTCATTGGCTTGTCGCAGATGACGTGAAAGCCCGCGTCAAGAAAGGTGCGCGCCACATCGAAGTGCACATGATTGGGGGTCACAATGGCGACCACGTCGATGCCATCCGAGCGTTTGCGCTCCGCTTCGGCCATGGTCTGGTAGTCGGGGTAGGCGCGTTCGGCGTCAACATGCAGTTCCGCGGCGGCGGCCCGGCTGCGCTCGGGGTCAGAGGCGAAAGCCCCGGCAACCAGTTCGTAGTGGTCATCCAATCTTGCGGCGATGCGGTGCACCCCGCCGATAAACGCTCCTTGGCCACCGCCGACCATGCCCAGGCGCAGCCGACGCGGCGTGTCGTGTTGATTGCTCATGTCGTATTGCCCTCCCCTTTGATTACATTAATGAAGGCCTAAAATGCGCCGATTGGCTGCGTCGTCTGACCCGCCGCTGGCAAAGTCGTCAAACGCCCGCTCGGTGACCTCAATAATGTGGTCGCGAATAAAAGTTGCGCCTTCACGAGCGCCGACTTCTGGGTGCTTCAGGCAGCACTCCCACTCCAGCACCGCCCAGCCGTGGTAGTCGTTGGCCGCCATCCAGGAGAAGATCGATTTGAAGTCGATTTGACCATCGCCCAGGGAGCGGAAGCGACCCGCGCGCTCCGTCCACGACTGATAGCCGGAGTAAACGCCCTGCTTGGGGCTGGGGTTAAACTCGGCGTCCTTAACGTGAAACATCTGAATGTGGTCGCGATACACGTCCAGAAAGCCGCGGTAGTCGAGCTGCTGCAGGATCAGGTGGCTAGGGTCGTAAAGGATATGGCAGCGCGGGTGGTTGCCGACCCGTTCGAGGAACATCTCAAAGGTGATGCCGTCGTGCAGGTCTTCGCCGGGATGAATCTCGTAGCAGAGGTTCACGCCCGCCTCGTCAAAGGTGTCCAGAATCGGCCGCCAGCGTTTAGCCAGCTCGTCAAAAGCGGTTTCGACCAAGCCCGCCGGACGCTGGGGCCAGGGGTAGATGAACGGCCACGCCAGCGAACCGGAAAAGGTGCCATGGTCGGTAAGGCCGAGATTTTGCGATGCTTTGGCGGCCAGCTTGAGCTGCTCGACGGCCCACTCCTGGCGCGCCTTGGGATTACCACGCACTTCGGGTACCGCGAAGCCGTCGAACATCTCATCATAAGCGGGATGCACGGCGACTAACTGGCCCTGAAGATGAGTGGAGAGTTCGGTGAGCGCCAGACCGTGTTCGGCCAGGGTGCCTTTGATCTCGTCGCAGTAGGTGCGACTCTCGGCAGCACGTTTGAGATCGAACAGGCGCGCATCCCAACTGGGAATCTGCACGCCCTGATAACCCAGACCCGCCGCCCAGGCGGCAATGCTGTCGAGGTTATTAAAGGGGGCTTCGTCACCGGCGAACTGGGCGAGAAAGAGCGCTGGCCCTTTGATGGTTTTCATAGGAC
Organism: Vreelandella sp. ssv; assembly: GCF_059448525.1. Lineage (NCBI taxonomy): Bacteria > Pseudomonadati > Pseudomonadota > Gammaproteobacteria > Oceanospirillales > Halomonadaceae > Vreelandella > Vreelandella sp. ssv. The sequence continues at coordinate 3,571,380 of NZ_CM182545.1, forward strand.
TCTCTCAGTGAAATCTAAATGACGTGAGTAGAGGAGCGCGGGCGACGTCACCCGCGCCTTTTGGTCAGATCAGAACGGCGAGTTAGGGAAGTAGTACTGCTCGGCGTTCTCCTCGGTGATCAGCGGTGAGCCCAGAATGTACTCGCCCAATACCGGGCCATTGGAGACAAAGTGCTGCACGGTCAGATCCATGGCGGTGGCAATCATGGCAGGCGGATAGAGCACGTCCACCGGCACCAGTTCATCGCCGTCCATCACCCGCTTGATGATGTCCTTCATGCCCGCACCACCGACGATAAACAGCTCGTCTTCACGATCCGCCTGGCGCACTGCTTCGATGACCCCTAGCGCGATATCGTCATCCTGGGCCCAGACGGCGTCGATATTGTCGAAGCGGGACAGGTAGTCCTGCATGACTTCAAAGCCATCATCGCGGTTCCAGTTGGCGTGCTGCATATCGAGGATATTGACCTCGGAGCCCTCGATCGCCTCTTGGAAGCCTTGAACCCGCTCATCGTCGATCACCGTGGGAATACCGCGCAGCACCACAATGTCGCCCTGATCATCAAGGCGCTCGCGGATGTACTCGCCGGAAACACGGCCTAACTCATGGTTGTTACCCGCCACATAGAGATCCTGGATCCCCTCTTCCGTCAGCCCTCGATCCACCACGGTGACGAACACCCCGGACGCTTTAACCCGGCGCACCGGATCGGTCAGCGGCCCAGATTCAAATGGCAGCACCACCAGCGCGTCGATGTTGCGCAGCGATACCAAGTCTTCGAGATCATTGGCCTGCTCTCCCGCCGTGCCCGCGGTAGAGATGGTGATCTCGATATCGGGATAGAGCGCCTCAAGACGCTTTTTGGCCTCTTCGGCGTGGTAGTTAACGCCCCCCGTCCAACCATGGGTGGCGGCGGGAATGGAGACACCGATGGTGATTTCCTGTGCAACGGCGGCACCGGAGAGCGCTATTGCTGAAGTGAGAGCGGCAGTAGTGACGCAGGTCTTCACTGCTGTTTTGAGGGTTCGCATAGTGATGCTCCTTTCGTGTTTGTAATTGTTTTGCTGTTTTTACTTGCTGCGTTGCGAGCTGCTAAGGGTTGATGTTGCGAACGTTTTTCTGGTTTTTACATTCGTTTCAGTGCTTTAAGGCGCTGTTTTTCTCCACGATGCACGCTGCAGATAGACCGCCACAATGATGATGATCCCCTGCACCGTCCCGTTGAGATAATTGGAAATGGCATCGGTCAAGTTGAGAATATTGCCAATCATGGTAAGCATGATGGCGCCCACTACCGTGCCCCAGATGCGCCCATGCCCACCCTTCAACATGGTGCCGCCGATGATCACTGCGGCAATCGCCTCTAACTCCCAGAGAACACCGGTAGCACCCGATGCAGAGCCCAGCCGGGGCACATAGATAATCGTCGCCAAGGCCACGCACACGCCCTGTAGCATGTAGGTCATGGTTTTGATGCGGTCGACGTGGATTGCGCTGTATTCGGCGACTTTTTCATTGGAGCCGATGGCAAAGCAGTAGCGCCCGAAGCGTGTAAAGTTGAGCAGGATGTAGCCAATAATCGCGACCGCCAGAAACACCCAGACCGGGATAGTGATGCCCAGAAAGCTGCCGTAATACACCGGGCGGTAGATATCGCGCACTGCCCAGTCCAGGGTGAGGGTGCCGCCATCGGCGAGGTACGTCACCAGTGAGCGGTAAATCCCCATTGTGCCCAAAGTAACGATAAACGCCTCAATTTTGCCTTTGGTGGTCACCATGCCGTTGATAAAGCCAGCGCACAGCCCCAGCAGCAGCGAGGCGCCCACGCCGAACAGCACGGTGGTCAGCCCCGCGCCAAACTGCTCGACGAGGCTGTTCATCAAAATAATCATCACCCCGGCAATAAAGGCCGCCATCGCCCCGACCGAAAGATCCAACCCGCCGGCGGTAATCACGAAGGTGGCGCCGATGGCAATAATGCCGATAAAGGCACTGCGGGTGAGCATGTTAGAAAGGTTATCCAGGCCCAAAAAAGCCGGATTAATCAGCACGCCCAGTACCGCAAGAACCACCAGTGCAACAAAGGGCCCCCAGGTTTTCAGGTCTATGGCGAAGCCTTTCTGCTTGATCATTTTGTTAGCGGCCTTGTCAGTCGTTTTGTTATTAGCCATGACGCTGCTCATCGACATCTACTCCCTTAATACCGGATGCGTACTGCATGATTTCGTGTTCGTTAATGTGGTCGCCTTCCAGCACCCCGGTGAGCACCCCGGCGCACATGACCGCTACTCGGTGAGAAAGGCCGATCAGCTCGCCCATTTCTGATGAGATCAATATCACCGAGCAGCCCGCCTCGGTTAATTCATGGATAAAGTGATAGATCTGGTGCTTGGTACCTACATCGATGCCCCGGGTCGGTTCGTTGATAATCACGATTTCAGGGTCAATGGACATCACCTTGGCGAGTAGCAGCTTTTGCTGATTACCGCCGGAGAGTTCGGCAGCGGTGCGCACTGCCGTTCGCAGGCGGATATCAAAACGCTGGATAGCTTGCTGAAAGGCCTGCTCTTCGCGGCGGCGGTCGATTAATGGATGGCAGTGAGCGCGCAAATTGAGCAGCGTAACGTTGGAGCGCAGATCCATATTGAGCACCAAGCCTTTGCCCTTGCGATCCTCGGTGAGATAAGCAATTCGCTGGTGCACCGCATCGCGCAGGTGGCGCAACACCACCGGCTGGCCATTGCGTAGCACCTGACCGGCGTTTTTACCGCGCAGCCCCAGCACGGCTTCAATCAGCGCGGTTCGGCCAGCGCCCACGATGCCGCCAAACCCCAACACTTCCCCCCGGCGCAGAGTAAAACTGGCCTGTTTAACGGCACCGGGCACCACCATACCCCGCGCTTCCAGTACCACCGGCGCATCGGAGGGTAGATGCGTACGCGGTGGGTACATTTCAGTGATCTCGCGCCCCACCATCAGCCGTGCCAACTCCTCTTTGCTGCGCCCGGCCATGGGGCCGCTATCCACCAAATGGCCGTCACGCAGCACCGTCACGCGGTCGGCGATCTGCTCGATTTCACGCAGTTTGTGGGAGATATACAGAATCGCCACACCCCTCTTCCGCAGGCGGTCAATGAGTGCGAACAGCACTTTTACTTCATTTTCCGTCAAGGTCGCGGTGGGTTCGTCCATAATCAGCACGCGCACGTCGCGGGTGATCGCCTTGGCGATTTCCACCATCTGCTGATCGGAAGTGCTTAAGTCTTTCACTCGGGCGCGTGGATCGACATGGGTTTCAAGCTCCTCCAGCGCCGCCCGGCTTTGTTCCCGCATGGCCCGCCGATCCAGAAACAGCCCCCGGCGCAGCTCGCGGCCCAAGAAGATGTTCTCCTCTACGCTGAGCTGTTCCGCCAACGCCAGCTCCTGGTGAATCATCACCACGCCGTCGGCCTCCGCTTCACCGCTGGATCGATAGTGCCTTTGGCTGCCGTCCACTCTCACCTCGCCCGAGGTGGGGCGAAGGTATCCGGCCAGAATTTTTACCAGGGTCGATTTACCGGCACCGTTCTCACCCAGCAGGGCGTGCACTTCGCCCGCCTGCAGGTCGAGATCAATGTCGAATAACACTTGGTTTTCGCCAAACGAGCGGCAGAGTTTTCGCGCTGATAACAGCATGGGGCCACCTGATGATGTCTGTTGTTATTGTGTTGGAGGCTTATCCACATCGATTGCTTTAGGTTGATGCTTGATTTACTTTAGGTGCTAAAATAAATACTTGCATATGCAACTTAGGTCGCACGACCCTATGGCTCTTTCATCGACTGATACTAGCCGCATCGGCAACACTCTGGCGGTGATCCGCACCCTGCGAGATCAAGGGCCGGTGGCACGCACCGATCTGGGCAAACTCAATGGCATTAGCTCTGCTACCGTCACCTCGATTAGCGCCGAGCTGCTCCAGCAAGGGCTGATCAGTGAGCGCCCGCCCGAAACACCCCGTTCAAACGGGCGTGGTCGACCGAAAACCTTGATTGCACTCGAGCCTAATGCCGCCTGCGTGGTGTGCATCAAGCTATCGATCAATGAGATCCAACTAGTGGTCGGGGATTTTGCGGGCCAGGTTCGCCACAGCGAGCTCCACACGGTGCCCACCTTGACGTTGAGCGCCGACGACCTGACAGCACTGCTGGAAGACAAGATCAGCGCTGTTTGCACTAAAAATCTGAAAGGTTTTCAACGCCTGGCGGGGATCTGTTTGGCGGTGCAGGGGGTAGTCTCGTCGCAAAGCGGTACGATTATCTGGTCCCCCGCGTTAAGCTTCCGAAACGCACCGATCTCGGCGCGATTAGCGGAGCGTTTTCACTGCACCGTGCTGCTGGAGAATGATGCCAACTGTATCGCCAGCGTTTTGGCGGCACAGTCCGCCTACGCAGACTGCCCCAATTTAGTGGTCATTATGCTGGGCTACGGCATTGGCATGTCGGTGTTGATTAACGGCGTGCCTTATCTTGGCGCCAATGGGTCGGCGGCCGAGTTTGGGCATAGCAAATACCAGCCAGATGGCGCACTTTGTGCCTGCGGTCGACGGGGCTGCATTGAAGCCTACGCCAGCGACTACGCGCTCTATCGCGCCGCCGCCGATCATTTAGAACTCCCTTCTGGCGACAGCGCCCACCCTTCAGAGCAGCAGATGCAGGCGCTCACCCAACTGGCATTACAAGGCGAACCGACTGCACAGCGCATCTATGTCGAAGCCGGTCGGGCGTTGGGTTTCGGCATTGCCAATGTGCTGGCGCTGTTCAACCCCGATCTAGTCCTGATAACCGGTTCCGGCGTGCGCGGTTTTGACGCCATGCAGGCCTCCATGCACAGCGCCATTAATGATGCCCTGGTGGCCGAACTAATGGGCACCACCCGCATCGAAAGCTGCGCCTGGGATCGCGATATGACCTGCATGGGCGGTATAGCCATGGCGCTGCAGGCCACCGATGGCGAAACGCTGTTAGATAGCGAGACCTCCCGTGAAGCTTAGCCAGATTGGGCGGGTTGCGATCCGTTAGCGCCGGGGAAGCGATTAATGCGAGTGACGCGGCACATCAGACCCGCGGCAGCCGACCAGGAAGTCGAAGTCGCAACCTTCGTCGGCCTGGAGCACATGCTCGATATACAGCTGACGGTAGCCGCCCTGACTGGCGATCAGCGTCGAGGCGGCGGTGGGGTCGCTTTCGGCCAAGCGCGAGGCCAGCTCTTCATCGCTGATCTCCAGGTGCAGTCGGCCGCTGGCGCAATCGAGCTCGATCCAGTCGCCGTTGCGTACCGCGGCCAGCGGGCCACCGGCGGCGGCTTCGGGGGCGACGTGCAGCACCACGGTGCCGTAGGCGGTGCCGCTCATGCGCGCATCGGAAATACGCACCATGTCGGTAATGCCCTGGGCGAGGATCTTGGGCGGTAGTCCCATGTTGCCTACCTCGGCCATGCCGTGATAACCGCGGGGGCCGCAGTGCTTCATGACCAGGATGTCGTTGGCTTCCACGTCCAAATCCGGGTCGTTGATGCGTGCTTTATAGTCGTCGAAGTCTTCAAAGACCACTGCGCGACCGCGATGCTGCATCAGCTCGGCGGTCGCCGCCGAGGGCTTGAGCACCGCACCGTTGGGCGCCAGGTTGCCGCGCACCACGCAGATACCACCGTCCGCGGTGAGGGGGTTGTCCAGCGGGCGAATCACGTCGTCGTTATACAGCGGGGCGTCCTGAACGTTCTCCCAAAGTGTTTTGCCGTTGACGGTGAGCGCGTCCTTGAAGGGCAGCCGGTCGGCTTCGCCCAGGCGCCGCAGCACCGCCGGCAGACCGCCCGCATAGTAAAACTCTTCCATCAAAAAGCGCCCGGAGGGCTGCAGGTCGACCACCGTGGGGGTGCCGCGACCCACCCGGCTCCAGTCGTCCAGGGTCAGGTCGACGCCGATGCGCCCGGCAATCGCCTTGAGGTGAATCACCGCGTTGGTGGAGCCGCCAATCGCGGCGTTGGTGCGGATGGCGTTGTCGAAGGCTTCCTTGGTGAGGATTTTGGACAGCCGCAGGTCTTCGTTGACCATCTCGACAATCCGGTTACCCGATAAATGGGCCAGCACGTAGCGGCGGGAGTCCACCGCGGGAATCGCTGCGTTGTGGGGCAGCGAGGTACCCAGCGATTCGGCCATGCAGGCCATGGTGGAGGCGGTGCCCATGGTGTTGCAGGTGCCCGCGGAGCGGGACATGCCCGCCTCGGCGGCCATAAAGTCGTGCAGCGATATTTCCCCGGCCTTGACCTGTTCGGAGAGCTTCCAGACCACGGTGCCGGAGCCGATATCTTTGCCCTTGTGCTTGCCGTTGAGCATCGGCCCGCCGGTCACCACGATAGTGGGAATATCGCAGCTTGCCGCGCCCATCAGCAGCGCCGGGGTGGTTTTGTCGCAGCCGACCAGCAGCACCACCGCGTCGATGGGATTGCCGCGAATCGCCTCTTCCACGTCCATGCTGGCCAGGTTACGGGTGAACATCGCCGTGGGGCGCAGGTTGGATTCGCCGTTGGAAAACACCGGGAACTCCACCGGGTAACCGCCCGCCTCCAACACGCCTTTCTTCACGTGCTCCGCTAACTTACGAAAGTGCGCATTGCAGGGCGTCAGCTCCGACCAAGTATTACAGATACCGATAATCGGCTTGCCCTGAAACTCGTGGTCAGGGATGCCCTGGTTTTTCATCCAACTGCGGTACATAAAGCCGTTTTTATCGGCGGTGCCGAACCACTCGGCCGAGCGTAATGGGCGCTGACGATCAGACATAACAAAGTCTCCGTACTAACCTGGAAAAAGTAACTAACGAATAAAGGTGAACGGCTTAAGCGTCAGGCCCGCTGACGGCGAGTGTGCTTCCAGCGGTCAAACATCACGGCCAGCAGTAGAATTCCACCGCGTACTAGGTACTGGTAAAACGTCGGCACGTTGAGCAGGCCCATGGCATTCTGCACACAACCCATGATCAGCACCCCGACCACCACGCCGGTGATGGTCGCGACACCGCCCGACAGCGCGACCCCGCCCAGTACACAGGCGGAGATTACTGCCAACTCCAGCCCCATGGAGGTATTGGGGTCCCCCAGACCCATGCGCGAGGCCAGCAGCACCCCTACGATGCCAGCCACCACCCCCTGAAGACCGAAGACAATAATCTTGAGGCGGCGGACGTTGACCCCCGCCAGCGCAGCGGCCTCGGAGTTACCGCCAGTTGCCAGCACATTGCGCCCGAACGCGGTCATATTGAGTATTACGCCAAAGATCACAAAGCAGGCCAGCATCGTCCATACCGGCAGGGTTAGACCGAGAAAGGAGGCGCTACCCAGATCAAAGAAGCCCGGCACGGTAATCATCACGGCGTCACCACCAGAGGTGATGTAAGCCAACCCGCGCACAAACTCCATTGCCGCCAGCGTTGCGATCAGCGAGTTAATGCCGAACTTGGCAATGACCAGGCCGTTAAAGGCACCTACCGCGCCCCCCGCGACAATGCCCCCTATCACGCCAATAAACACGCTACCGGTGCTGGTGGTCACCGTTGCTGCGACCACCCCCGCAAAGGCCACCGTGGAGGCCACCGAAAGATCCACCTCACCCAGTGCCAATACCAACATCATGGTGGCGGCTAAACTGCCGATCAAGGTCACCGACAGCAGCAACCCGACCATATTGCGGCCGGTTAGGAAGTCGGGGATGAGCACCGCTAGTGCGATAAACAACAACAAAAAAATCGCAATCATGCCCGAGGTATCGAGCAGTGTACGTAGCGGCTTGATAAGCCCTTGGCGCCCCGCCGGGCGAGCGGGCGCTTTATGGCCATCGCTTTGGGTTACATCGTTCGTTGTCATGATTGTCGTCCTGAGCGTGTTCTTATAAGAGCGAGCGTGCTGAAAAAAGCCGACTTAGGCGGGCAATGCCAGCCCCAACAGGCGTTCGGGGGTGGCCGACTCGCGCGGCACCACGTCTACTAGTTCCCCGTCGCGCATCACCGCGATCCGGTCGCAAATAGAGCTAACTTCCGCGAGGTCACTGGAAATCACCACGACGCTTTTGCCCTGTTCGGCCAGGTCGTAGAGCAGCGAGTAAATATCTCGCCGCGCCCCCACGTCGATGCCTCGGGTCGGCTCGTCCATTACGAACAGATCAATCTCTTCAGCCAGCCAACGGGCCAGAATCACCTTCTGCTGATTACCGCCCGAGAGCTTACCAATGGGCGTTCGCGGGCTCGGCGTTTTAACGCTGAGTTGCTGAATATAAGACTCGGCATTACGCCGCTCACGGCCAGGGTGGCGGAACATTCCCCAGCGTTTAAAAAAACGTCGACAGCTGATATTGAGGTTGTCGGCGACGCTGGCCACCGGAAAAATACCCTGGGACTTACGATCCTCCGGGCACATGGCAATCCCTGCACGAATGGCATCTTGAGGGCTTTTAAACCGCCGCACCTCGCCATTGAATTGCACGCTACCCGCTTTGGGAGACTCGACCCCGCAGACCAGCCGCAGCAACTCGCTGCGTCCGGCGCCGACTAGACCAAACAACCCAAATACTTCACCGCGCTTAACAGAGAAACTTACCGGTGCCTTAAGGCCACGCCCCTGAATGCCCTCAACGTTCAATATCACGTCGCCATGCTCGCGAGGGCGATAGCCGTAAACATCGTTGATATCCCGGCCCACCATCTCACTCACTAGGAGGTCGTGATTCAGAGCCGACATATCCTCGTGGGTGCGAATATGCTGACCATCGCGGAAGATTGTCACCGCATCGCACATATCAAACACCTCTTCCATACGGTGCGTCACGTAGAGCACCACCCGCCCCTCGTCGCGCAGCCGTTTGACGATGCGCTTTAGCTGGCGAGTCTCTTGAATGGAAAGGCTGCTGGTAGGTTCATCAAAGGCGATAATCTTGGCGTCGCGCAGCAGTGCCCGACCAATCTCAATCATTTGCTGTTGGCCGATCGAGAGATCGCGCACCTTGGTCGAGGGGTGGATATTTCCCTCACCAAGGTCGGCCAGAATTGCCAGCGCTTTTTCGCGCAACTGGCGACGATTAACAAAGCCCCGCCGCGTAGGCAGTTGGCCCAGCAGCAGGTTCTCGGCCACCGACATATTGGGCGAGAGCGTCAACTCCTGGTAGATAATGGCGATCCCTTCCCGCAGTGCTTCCCGAGCGTTACTGAACACGTGGCGTTGGCCGTTGATCCACAGCGCGCCCTCCGCCACGCGATTAACACCACTTAGCACCTTGAGTAGGGTGGATTTACCCGCGCCGTTCTCGCCCATCAGCGCATGTACTTGACCGGCTTGAGCGCTAAAACTCACCCCATCCAGCGCACGCACCCCAGGGAAGACGACGCTAATCGCGTCGAAACGTAGATAAGCATCAGACATGCTTCAAGCCTCCCGCGGTCACTTTCCGTTGCAGACGCCGTTTTTTATAGGCCCAATTCGTCGCGCACTTCCTGCCAGTTCTCACGCGTCATCAACACGCCTGAGGTTTCGGTATTGGCTGGCGGTTGTTTGTCTTCGCTAATCCAGCGGTAGAGATCTTCAGCGGTCTGACTGCCGTGCATGGTAGAGCTGACAGCCACGGTACCGTGAAAGCCCGTGGGGTTATCACGTGAGAATTCCGCAAAGGCAGCACCGGAGCCGTTGATACCTACGCCGATCACATCTTCTGGTGCCAAGCCGTATTGCTCGGTAGCCCGGACGCCACCCAACACACTTTCCTCGTTAAGGGCATAGATCACCCAATGCTCATAATCGCCACGCTGAGAGAGCACCGGGGATGCGGCCGAAAAGGCGCTGGCAGTATCACTGTTCTGCTGGGGTGCATCGAAGATGTTGCCTTCAGGGAAGCCAGCGTCAAGGAGCGCAGCGGTGGCACCATCAGTACGCTCAACGGCGGTGGGTAGTTCGTTATTGGTGATGCGTAGCGCGGCCACCTCTTCAGGATTCCAGCCGCGTGCTTCTATTTCGGCGGCAATCGCATCGCCTACCTGCTGACCAATCTTATAACCGGACATGCCCAGGTGCGGTACGCCTTCCATCGGTTCACCGCTCGAGTTAACGAACTGATCATCTACGGTGACTACTTTCATATCGTACTGGTTAGCACGGTTCATGATGGCGGGCCCCAGACGCACGTCCGGCGGACAGATCACAAAACCTTCAGCACCCTGGGCATAGAGGTTATCAATGGCGGTGAGCACTTCCTGGCCATCTTCGCCGCTTAGGCGCACCACGTCGAAACCAAGCTCTTCGCCGACCGCCGTCGCGGCCTGTTGTTCGTTAATAAACCATGCCTGCTCTGGTTTTTTAACGATAAAGCCAATCTTCACCTCGTCTTCTTGGGCCTGCACTGACCCCAGCGAGGCCAGCATCACCGCGCTACCAAGTGCTAACCGGGTAAATGTCTTAGTCAATCTCATTGTTATACTCCTGTGATCTTTAGCGTTGTTTTTATTGATTTTTCAATCTTTTATCGCCAACCCATTGGGGTGGTTATTCATCAAAATTCTGGTGTGCCGAAAAGCGGTAGACCGTACGCGAGCGGTACGTATCTCCCGGCTCTAGGATCGTACTGGGAAATGCTGCCTGATTGGGGGAATCGGGATAGTGCTGAGTTTCCAGCGCAAAGCCGGAGCGGTGCCCGTAAGGCTGACCCTGTTTACCGGTCAGGTCGCTGTTAAGAAAGTTGCCGGAATAGAACTGAATCGCGGGTTCGGTGGTGGTGATTTCCACCAGGCGTCCGCTTTGGGGCTCCCATACTTTGGCAGCCAAGACCAGCTCATCTGATGCTGCGTTATCACGGGCCAGCACAAAGTTGTGGTCATAACCGCCGCCAAAAGAGAGCTGCTCATTGTCCTGCTCAATCCGTTCGCCGATAGGCGTCGGCTGGGTAAAGTCGAACGGCGTCCCCTCTACCGAGCGGATCTCTCCGGTGGGAATCAGGGTGTCATTGACCGGGGTAAATTCAGACGCATTGATCATCAAGCGATGATCGAGAATGGTGTCGCTCCCCTCGCCCTTGAGATTGAAGTAGCTGTGCTGGGTGAGGTTGATGGGTGTGGCCTTATCGGTCACGGCTTGGTAATCGACCATAAGCTCGTCGTTATCGGTCAACGTATAGGTCACCTCGGTCTCTAACCTACCGGGGTAACCCTCTTCGCCATCCTCGCTGGTATAGCGCAGCACCAGTCCCTTACCGGTATCGTTCTCAAACGGTTCGGCTTGCCACAGCACTTTGTCGAAGCCCTGATCGCCGCCATGCAGATGGTTGCTGCCATCATTCGTTGCTAACGAATAGGTTTCGCCATTGAGCGAGAACTGGCCACCCGCGATACGATTGCCATAACGGCCAATGATGGCACCGAAGTACGGGTTAGCGTTGCGATATGCCTCGGAGAGGTAGCTATCCAGAGAGTCGAATCCCAGAACGATATCGTCGAACTTACCCGCCAGGTTGGGCGTTTTCAGCGACACGATGATGCCGCCATAGTTGATTACCCGCAGCTCAATACCGTTGGTGTTGGTAAGTTGATAGACATTAACTGGGCGGCCATCCGGGAGGTGACCAAACACCGTCGTTTGAATGCCGCTGTCGTCAACGCTAGCCGCTTCGGTTTCTGAATTACTCTGGGCTTGAGCTGTGTGAAACATCAACATCGCAGCAATGGCACTAAGTAGCGGCGAACTACTTTTCAATCGCTGGCTGTACATGAGAGGCATGATCTTCCTCCTTGTTAATCACTCTTTGTTGTTGTTAGTACGGCATTGCCACCGTCAATACAGTCTCTACAGTAGATAACTCCGGCATAACCAACCAATATACAAACACCTCATCATCGATATACTTCTAAGTATCAATAACAATTCAGGGCTTATGCCATGGGCGTTCTCGGCGAGAACTGGTTTTTAGACGTGAGACTAAAGTTGCGCCATTTCCAGCTATTTTTAGCGCTGGAAGAGCAGCGCAATCTGCACCGCGCGGCGGCTCAGCTTAATATGAGCCAACCCGCCGCTTCCAAGCTATTGAGTGATCTGGAAGCCCACCTGGGGATTCGACTGTTTGACCGCCACCCCCGCGGGCTAGCGCCCAACTGGTACGGCGAAATTATGATTCGCCACGCCCACAGCATGCTCTCAGCGCTACGCCACACCGGTGAGGAGCTGAACGCTCTCAGCGCGGGCAGTGCTGGCACGGTAGCCGTCGGCACGGTAATGGCCCCGGCGGTTACGCTGCTCACTAGCGCCATCGAGCGGGTGCACCGCGACCGGCCTGGGTTAAAAATCAGCGTTGATGTGGATGTCAGCAAGGTGCTGGTACCGCGCCTACTGGAGGGCGAGCTGGATTTCGTGATTACCCGAATCCCGGCAGGCGTCGATACCGAGCGCTTCATATTTGAGGAAATTGGCGAGGAGGAGCTCTGCTTTGTGTGTCGCCAAGGGCACCCATTAGCTGCTAAACAAACGCTAAGTCTGACTGATATGGCGAGCTATCCATGGTCGCTACAACCCGCTGGCGCTCTGATGCGTCAACGGGTGGATAGCCTGTTTCTGCATCATCAGGTTGCACCGCCCCGCCAGATTGTCGATACCGCAGACGTGCTGCTTTCGCTAGCGCTGGTCGACAAATCTAACACCATCACAGTGACTACCCGGGAAGCCGCCGACCTGCTCTGTCCGCCGCAGCGCTTTCACCTGCTGCCCTTCAGCGAAACGCTGAGCGTTCAGCCCTATGGGCTGGTGAGCTTGCGCCACCAACGCCTCTCTCCCGGTGCTGCCGCCCTAATGAGCACCCTGCGTGAGATTATTGCCCAGGGTGCTTAGCGAACGTCGCCCCTTCAGTACGCCGTATTAATGCGAGTGCCGCGGCACATCAGAGCCCCGGCAACCCACCAGAAAGTCGAAGTCACAGCCTTCATCCGCTTGGAGCACATGCTCAATATACAACTGGCGGTAACCGCCCTGACTGGCGATTAACGTTGAGGCGGCGGTAGGGTCGCTGTCTGCCAGGCGAGACGCCAATTCTTCATCGCTGATCTCCAGATGCAGTCGGCCGCTGGCGCAATCGAGCTCAATCCAGTCGCCGTTGCGTACCGCGGCCAGCGGGCCACCGGCGGCGGCTTCGGGGGCGACGTGCAGTACTACGGTGCCATACGCCGTGCCACTCATGCGCGCATCGGAAATACGCACCATGTCGGTGATGCCCTGGGCGAGGATCTTGGGCGGCAGGCCCATGTTCCCTACCTCGGCCATGCCGTGATAACCGCGGGGGCCGCAGTGTTTCATGACCAGGATGTCGTTGGCTTCCACGTCCAGGTCCGGGTCGTTGATGCGTGCTTTGTAGTCGTCGAAGTCTTCAAAGACCACCGCGCGACCGCGGTGCTGCATCAGTTCGGCGGTCGCCGCCGAGGGCTTGAGCACGGCGCCATTGGGGGCCAGGTTGCCGCGCACCACGCAGATGCCGCCGTCCGCGGTGAGCGGGTTGTCCAGCGGGCGAATCACGTCGTCGTTGTACAGCGGGGCGTCCTGAACGTTCTCCCAAAGCGTTTTGCCGTTGACGGTGAGCGCGTCCTTGAAGGGCAGCCGGTCAGCCTCGCCCAGGCGCCGAAGCACCGCCGGCAGACCGCCCGCATAGTAGAACTCTTCCATCAAAAAGCGCCCCGAGGGCTGCAGATCGACCACCGTGGGGGTGCCGCGCCCGACGCGGCTCCAGTCGTCCAGGGTCAAATCGACGCCGATACGCCCGGCAATCGCCTTGAGGTGAATCACCGCGTTGGTGGAGCCGCCAATCGCGGCGTTGGTGCGGATGGCGTTGTCGAAGGCTTCCTTGGTGAGGATCTTGGACAGCCGCAGGTCTTCGTTGACCATCTCGACAATACGGTTACCCGATAAATGGGCCAGCACGTAGCGGCGGGAGTCCACCGCGGGAATCGCCGCGTTGTGGGGCAGCGAGGTACCCAGGGATTCGGCCATGCAGGCCATGGTGGAGGCGGTACCCATGGTGTTGCAGGTGCCCGCGGAGCGGGACATGCCCGCCTCGGCGGCCATAAAGTCGTGCAGTGAAATCTCACCCGCCTTGACCTGCTCGGAGAGCTTCCACACCACGGTGCCGGAACCAATGTCCTTGCCCTTGTGCTTACCGTTGAGCATCGGTCCACCGGTGACCACGATGGTGGGGATATCGCAGCTCGCCGCGCCCATCAGCAGCGCCGGGGTGGTTTTATCGCAGCCGACCAACAGCACCACTGCATCGATGGGATTACCGCGAATCGCTTCCTCCACATCCATGCTGGCCAAATTGCGGGTAAACATCGCCGTGGGGCGCAGGTTGGATTCGCCGTTGGAGAACACTGGGAATTCCACCGGGTAACCGCCCGCCTCCAGCACGCCCTGCTTCACGTGTTCCGCCAACTTACGAAAGTGGGCATTGCAGGGCGTCAGCTCCGACCAGGTATTGCAGATACCGATAATCGGCTTGCCCTGGAACTCATGGTCGGGGATCCCCTGGTTTTTCATCCAACTGCGGTACATAAACCCGTTCTTATCAGCCGTACCAAACCATTCAGCACTGCGCAGCGGACGTTGACGTTGGCCCATGGGGTTAACTCCTTGTTTTAGTTCGGTGACGGCTGACGACCTGAGGGTTGGCGTCGAGAGTAAGTGTCGAATGCGCAAGACACTAAACTACCTCGCCAATTTAGTCGACCATACAAAAGTATATGTTGAACAATTGCGCTTAATGTTCAACATTACCCTCCCAGATGGGTCATTGGCCCGTTGCATCACACCCTTAACCACCACGCTCTCCACAACAAAAAACTTGAGGAATAGTGCCATGCTCAAATCGAAATACAGCTCGCTACTCACTGGTTCCGTACTACTGCTAGGCCTCTCTGCGGCCCAGGCAGCCGAGTACGAATGGAAATTTCAGGCGTCAGAAACCTCGGGCGAACCCAGCTTTAAGATCAAGCAGGAATGGGCTGAGAAAATCACGGCAATGACCGATGGTCGTGTCGAGATAGAGGTAATGCCGATTAATTCAGTGGTGGGTCCCACCGAAACGCTGACCGCCGTTAGTGCCGGCATCCTGCAAGGCCACATGACGGATCCCAGCTACTTCTCCGGCCAGGACCCCGCTTTCGGCATGCTCGGCAACCTTGTCGGTGCCTGGCAGAACCCTTACGACTTCCTGGAGTACATGAAATACGGCGGTGGTGAAGAGCTTTACAACGAACTGGTCGAACCCTATGGCGCTCATTTGATCAGCGCAGCGACCTTTCCGTTGGAGTCGGTACCCTCCACGGTGCCCATCGAATCCATCGCTGACTTCGAAGGGCTAAAAATCCGCGCCCCTCAAGGCATGGTGTACAACATCTTTGAGCGCATTGGCGCCACGCCCGTCAACCTGCCGGGTTCTGAGGTGTATACCGGCCTGGAAAAAGGTGTGATCGACGCCGCGGACTCCACGGTGCTCTCGAATAACGACGCCATGGGTCTGCACGCTTTCGCCCCCTACCCGCTCTATCCTGGCTTTCACTCCATGCCCATGATCGCTGTGTCGATCAACAAAGACATCTGGGATGGCTTGCCCGAGGAGCTACAGACGACCCTAAATACCGCCTTTGATGGCATGGCATACGACCTGATCGCCCGCCTCAAGGAGCAGGATATTGAGACCCTGCAACGGCTTCAGGATGACCCAGATGTTCACCCCTTCAACTTGCCTGAAGAAGAGCGTCAGAAATTCCGCATCGCGGCTGAGCAGGAGTGGCAAGAGTGGGCGGGTGAAAATGAAATGACCCAGAAGGTTTATGATTCCGCGACCGCCTTTTTGCGCTCACGCAATCTGCTTTAACGCTCTGCTCTCAATGCTGCTTCATTAACCTAACCAACGCATCGCTCGGGAAGTATCCCGAGCGATGCGCGTAGAGTCGCGCCATGTCTCAAAAAACACCTGACAATCAATACCGTTCCCCACCCACCCATGATCTTCCCGAGATCCTCGAAACCGTGGAGGAGATCGCACCTGAACGTAATGCGTTAGACCGCCTGGTGGCACGGGGCGGCCGGGCTGTTTCCTGGTTGGTGCTGGTAGCGATGGGCATCAGCGTCGTCGAGGTATTCATGCGTTACGGGTTCAACAACCCCACCTCCTGGGTTCACGAAACCGTGGTGTTTCTGATCGCTGTTATCTTTGTACTGGGTGGTCCCGCGGCCATGGCGCGCAATAGCCATATTCGCGTCAAGGTGCTGTACGACAGCGCAGGACCCCGCTTGAAATGCTGGATGGATCGTTTCAACGATCTGCTCACCCTGATTTTTTGCCTGACAATGAGTTACGCCGCTTTTCATATGTTTTGGGGAGCGTCGCATAATCCGTTTGGCGAATGGTCGCTGGAGCGCTCCGGCACCTCCTGGAATCCGCCTTTTCCGGCCATGGTCAAGGGCATGATTCTGTTTGCCCTGACGTTGATGGCACTGCAGGCCACACTGCATCTTTGGCAATCGATTAAGGCGAAACCCCGCTCCGAGGAGGCGCGCTGATGGATATTTCAACCGCTACGATCCTCATGGTAGGAGCGATTTTCGCGCTGCTGGTCACCGGTCTGCCGCTGGCGTTTATCACCGGTTTAGTGGCCATGGCCTTCACCTTCGGCTGGTTCGGCGAGGCGGCACTGCCGCTGGTCACCAGCCGGGTCTATGGGTTTATCACCGAGTATTCGCTGGTGGCGGTGCCCATGTTCGTATTGATGGCATCACTGCTGGATCGCTCCGGCATCGCTAAAGACCTGTTCAACGCCATGCGCGTGTTCGCCGGTCGCCTACCCGGCGGCGTGGCGGTACAGACCATCGTCGTGGCGTTCTTCCTGGCCGCTCTTTCCGGCATTATCGGCGGTGAGATCGTGCTCCTGGGGATTCTGGCGCTGCCGCAAATGCTGCGCCTGGGCTATGACAAGCATCTTTCCATCGGCGTGGTGTGTGCCGGGGGCGCCCTGGGTACCATGATGCCCCCTTCCATCGTGCTGATTATCTATGGGCTGATCGCCAGCGTATCGATTGCCGACCTGTTCGCCGCTGCCGTTACACCGGCAATCATCCTGATGGGCTCCTATATCGCCTATGTGTTGGTGCGCTGCCTGAAAAACCCCGCGCTGGGCCCGCCGCTGGATAAAGACACTCAGGACAATCCTTTCGACAGTAAGCTGGACGCGGTCAAAGCCATCCTGCTGCCAGGGCTGATTGCCTTTCTGGTGCTGGGCACTATTTACGGCGGGATTGCCTCGGTCACCGAAGCAGCCGCCATGGGTGTCTTCGGTGTTCTACTCGCCACCATTGTGCGCGGCGAATTCACCCCCGGCATGCTGCACCACAGCCTGGGGCAGACCATGAACACCTGCGGCATGATCATCTGGATCGGCATCGGTGCCGCCGCCCTGGTGGGCGTCTATAACTTGATGGGCGGCAATCGCTTTGTGTCGAGCCTGATTCTCGGGCTCGACGTCGCGCCGATTGTGATCATACTGGTGATGATGGCGATCATGCTGGTGCTCGGGCTGTTCCTCGACTGGATCGGGATCGCCATGTTGGCCTTGCCCATCTTTCTGCCCATCGTTATTCAGCTCGGTTTCGATCCGATCTGGTTCGGCATTCTCTTCGCCGTGAATATGCAGGTATCGTTCCTGTCGCCGCCCTTCGGGCCCGCCGCCTTCTACCTTAAAAGCGTGGCACCGCCAGATATCAGCCTGAAGGATATCTACCTGTCCGTACTACCCTTTATGGCTATTCAGCTGTGCATACTCGCGGCGCTATTGATGTGGCCGCAACTGGCCATTTGGCCACTATGATGACTGACGCACTATTGACTGACACTATGCATGAGGAGACCAGCATGCGACTGATTCAGTGTGACCATCAGGGCCAGGTTCGCACCGCCCTGGTTGAGAGTGAGGAGCAGGTTAGACTGCTCGACTGCGATACCTACACCCTGGCCAACCGGGCCATTAGCGCCGGCAAGACACTTAGCGAGATGGTGACGGAAGCGCTGACCGACACGCGCCTGGATTATCAAGCGCTGGTCGATGCCAAGCGACTACTGCCCCCGCTGACGCATACCGACCCGGCCCACTGCCTGGTCACCGGCACCGGCCTAACCCACCTGGGCAGTGCCGATACCCGCTCGGCGATGCACGCTAAGGCCCAGGCGGCGGAAGAAGATATGACCGACTCCATGCGCATGTTCAAGCTGGGCGTGGAAGGCGGCAAACCCGACGCAGGCCAGCCAGGTGCCCAGCCGGAGTGGTTCTACAAGGGCGATGGCCAGTGCGTGGTGTCGCCAGAAGCCGATATCCCCTCCCCCGCCTTTGCCGAGGATGCAGGCGAGGAGCCGGAACTGGCAGGTCTTTATGTGATTGGCAGCGATGGCCAGCCCTGGCGAGTCGGCTACGCTCTAGGTAATGAGTTTTCTGACCACGTGACCGAGCGCTTTAACTACCTGTGGCTGGCCCACTCCAAGCTGCGTGCCTGCAGCTTTGGGCCCGAGCTGCTGATCGGCGAACTGCCAGAAAATCTCGAAGGCACCAGCCGAATCCAGCGTAGTGGCGAAACACTGTGGGAAAAACCCTTTTTGACCGGCGAGGCTAATATGGCTCACAGTCTGGCCAATCTGGAGTATCACCACTTTAAATACCCGGGCTTCCGCCGCCCCGGCGATGTGCATGTGCACTTTTTCGGTACCGCGACACTAAGCTTCGCCGACGGCATTAAAGTCCGCGAAGGCGATCGTTTTGAGATCAAAATCAATGAATTTGGCCGGGCACTGCGCAACCCGCTACGGGTGGAAACAGACGCTCAGGCCATCAGCGTAAAATCGCTTTAACACCCGCATTTTTACACCAGCAGGAGGTTGTATGACTCTGGAAGGCAAACTACTTATTGGCCAGCAGGCCATCACCGGCCAACAGGCTGACATTCACGCAGTGAATCCCGCCACCGGCGAGACCCTCGCGCCCGCCTACCCCGGCGGCAGCAAGGCGGAAGTCGAACAAGCGTGTGAACTTGCCGAAGCGGCGTACGCCACTTACCGCGAAACCTCGCTTGAAGACCGGGCCGTGTTCCTCGAAACCATTGCCAGCGAGATCGAGGCTATCGGCGAAGAGCTAACCGAGCGTGGCGTCGCCGAAACCGGCCTCCCCGAAGCTCGCTTGCAGGGCGAGCGTGGTCGCACCTGCGGTCAGCTACGTTTGTTTGCCAATGTGGTCCGGGCTGGCGAGTGGCTCGATGTGCGCATTGATCCCGCTCTGCCTGATCGTGAGCCGCTGCCGCGTGCCGACCTGCGCCAGCGCCATATTGCGCTGGGCCCGGTGGCGGTGTTTGGCGCCAGCAACTTCCCACTCGCCTTTAGTGTGGCCGGTGGCGATACTGCCTCCGCACTGGCGGCTGGCTGCCCGGTAGTGGTCAAGGGCCACTCTGCCCATCCCGGCACGTCTGAACTGGTGGGTCGTGCCATTCAACGCGCCGTTGCCAAGTGCAACCTGCCTGAAGGCGTTTTCTCCCTGCTGTTTGGCTCAGGCCGCGACATCGGCCAGGCACTGGTCGCTGATCCGCGCATCCAGGCGGTGGGCTTCACCGGTTCGCGCAATGGTGGCACGGCACTCATGGCCACTGCCCAGGCGCGGCCACAGCCAATCCCCGTCTACGCCGAGATGAGCTCGATAAATCCAGTCTTTCTGCTGCCGGAAGCCCTCAAGGCACGCGGCAAAGCCATCGCCGAAGGCTTTGTCGGCTCTCTCAACATGGGCGCCGGCCAGTTCTGCACCAACCCAGGGTTGGTCATTGCGATTCAGGGCCCGGAACTGGACGCCTTCGTTGAAGTGGCCGGTGAAGCGGTCAAGGGCAGCTCTGCGCAAACCATGTTGACGCCGGGCATTCACGACGCTTACCAGCAGGGTGTTGATCGGCTCGCCAACCACGCCAAGGTCACCGAGGTCGCACGTGGTCAAGCGGGTGAAACAGCGAACCCTTGCCAAGCGGGACTGTTCGTTACCCAGGCCGAGGCATTCCTCAACGACCCCGCCCTTCAAGAAGAGGTGTTTGGTTCAACTTCGTTGGTGATCGCCTGTACGGACGCTCAGGAAGTGGCACAGGTAGCTGCTCAGTTGGAAGGCCAGCTCACCATTACGCTACAGATGGATGACGGGGACTTGGCGACCGCCAAGCAACTGCTGCCGACGCTGGAGCGCAAGGCGGGGCGGATTCTGGCCAACGGCTGGCCGACGGGCGTAGAAGTGTGCCACGCCATGGTGCATGGCGGCCCCTACCCAGCAACCTCGGATTCACGCACGACCTCGGTGGGCAGCGCAGCCATTTTCCGCTTCCTGCGCCCAGTGTGCTACCAGGCGCTACCGGAAGGGTTACTGCCCGAAGCGATCCGTGATGGTAACCCTTGTGGAGTATCACGCCTGGTCGATGGCAAGCGTGAATAACGAGCGTTACTCGATAAAGGCGTCGGTGGTTTCACGATGACCATATAGAAACGCATCGGCGACTTGGCGCAGCGGGGCAACATCCACCTCGCTGCGTTTTTTTGTGATCAGCTCGCCAAAACGTGCGTAGATACCTTGATACTCGCGCTCTTCGGCGTCGATGATAAGGTCGTCATCAATCACTAAACGACAGCCTCCCTGGGTAAGGCTCAAGCGGCTGCCATCGCTGTCGATATGCATATCCCAGGTGGGCGGGCCGCTCTGGCGGAAGTCGAAATCTGCCTCAATCGCTGCGCCTTCTGGATCAGTGAAAGAGAGTTCTGCCGCAATCGGGGTTTGCGCATTGCTAGGCACCAGCAGCCGCGCCTGCTGCAAGAAAAAGGGTTGAGGCAAAATGGCGGTGGCAATCGATAGCGCATTAATGCCTGGATCAAAAACCCCCATGCCACCTGGCTGCCAGATCCACGCCTGACCTGGATGCCATACCCGCACGTCTTCCTTCCATTCGATCTCGACTCGCTGGACCTGCCGTTCGGCTAGCCATTGCTGGGCCTGAGCCACCCCAGGGGCAAACCGCGAGTGCCAAGCGGCAAACAGGCTAACGCCCTGCTTGGAGGCTGTGGCAATCAAATCCTCTACTTCGCTTAGCGTCGCTCCCGGCGGCTTTTCCAGCAGCACGTGCTTGCCGCGCCAAAGTGCCGCCCGCGCCTGAGAGTAGCGCAGGTGGGTGGGTGTACAGATCGCTACGGCGTCAATATCGGGATGCGCATCAAGCATCGCCTCTAGATCCTGATAGGCGGGTGTATCCGGCAGTGACGCATAAGGATCCGCCGTGGCGATAAGTTGGCAGTTCGGGGTGGCGGCTATCGCCGGTAGGTGCTGGTCGCGGACAATTTTACCCACGCCCACCATGCCCAGGGTGAAGTCAGACATGCGCTTGCCTTTTTTAATGGAAGAAACGTTTTAACGAAAGAAACGAATCAAGAATGGCTTAACTGAAAGTGGCTAACAGGGGGCAGGGTCAATGGGAGTTATGAGGTAATTCGACACTGCGGCCCAGTGAGCTGGCGCTGTGCTCTAAACCCAACGCAGCGGCGGTGCCCGCCAACACAGCCTGGGCGGCCAAGAATGCCTCCCGGGGGCGACGCAGCCGGATACTCTCCATCAATTGACGGTGGCGTTCCAGGCTCTCGTCAGGATCCACTGCATTCTCGTTGGACATGGACACCAGCATAAAGATAGACGGGCGCAGAATATGTGATAGCTGCGCCCAGACAATATTGTGGGTTGCCTTAAAGATCGCCTCGTGGAAGGCAACATCGCACTCGCTATGCAGCCGCCGCTCCTCTTCGCAGGTGGCATTGCGCAGATTCTGACCTAAGCCTTCAAAAGCCTCTTCGATGGCCACCAGATCGCGCGCCTTGGCACGCTTGGCGGCGGTCATCGCCACATAGGGTTCAACATCCAAACGAAAGGCCAGGATTTCGCGCTGAATCTCCGGGTTGGGGGCCGCGTAGCGGGTCAACCAGTCGGTCACTTGGGCATCGAGAATATGCCACTCCGAGTACTCGCGCACTTTAGAGCCATGGCCGGAAATGCGCTCGATGATGCCTGCCTCGACCAGTTGGCGCAGGTCGCTGCGCACCGCCGAACGGTTGATGGCAAAGCGTTCGCACAGATCCATTTCACGGGGCACCAGATCACCGGGGTGATAGCGTCCACCAAAGATCTCCTCGGCGAGGTGTTCGGCAATACTGGGGCGAGCTACTGGCTTACTAGGAGATGACGTCACTGCGATCAGACCTTATTTCAATTCTGGCAATCATACCGTACTTGACCGGTCGACTGTTACCGAAGGCGTAGCATCGAGCCACGCTCTCTGTTTCATTTCAAGCCGCCGCTCATAAAGCCCCTTGGCACTCAAAGTACCCAGCACCAGAAAGCCGCCGACCATGGCCATTGGTGCGGGCTGTTCAGCCAAAACCCACCAGGCCAACAGCGTGCCTATCACCACTTCCAGCAACAGCAGCAGGCCAACTTCAGCGGAGGGAAGATAGAGCGGCCCGCGCTGCAGCAGCGTAACCCCGCAGGGTACAATGATCAGGCAGAGGAGGATCACCACGGCAAGCTGATTGACGGCTGGCAGGGACGGTTCAT
This sequence comes from Vreelandella sp. ssv, assembly GCF_059448525.1. Lineage (NCBI taxonomy): Bacteria > Pseudomonadati > Pseudomonadota > Gammaproteobacteria > Oceanospirillales > Halomonadaceae > Vreelandella > Vreelandella sp. ssv. The sequence continues at coordinate 3,594,087 of NZ_CM182545.1, forward strand.
TCCCACCCAGCCACAACAGCCCAGCGACACTACCAACAATAATACCGTTGAATACCAGCATTGGACTCATATCCACGCCTGGACGTGTGCGGCAGAGGGTAAAGTTAATCGCCAGCGTTGTTGCCGCCATCAAGGCGAAAGTATTGCCAATCCAGGAGCCTGCACCCGCGTCATCGAGGGCGATCATGGCGACACCCGCCATGCACAGCAAAATCGCCAACCAGGTACGCCTGGGCAAACGCTCCTTGAGGATGACCCAGGAGAGCACGGCGGCGATTATCGGCGCACTGGCCAGTATCATCAAAACGTTGCCCGCCTTGGTGTATTGATTGCCCAGCACAAAGCCACAAGTGGTCAGGCTAAACAGCAGCGCCACGGCGATGCCCGTCCAGCCGCAACGCCGATAGGCTGCCAAGGTGCCGCGACCATAGCGTGCCAAGGCAATCAGCAGAAAACCGAGCGCGGAGAGGAAACCGCGCCACATGAGTATCTCCGCATCGGGCAGGTCGGCGACTTTGATCAGCAAAGCATCCGGCGCCATGATCATGGCGCCACCACCGGTCAATAGCAGGCCCTGCTGGCGATGGGAAAAGGTACTCCAACGACTCATGTGTGGTAACGATTCCTTTAGTGATTGTCCCTAGGCGGATGTCGGCGAGCCACATCGCGATACTTAGTCGCGGGCTCCAATGTCATCCCGCGATCCAGCGGCTCGACCATACTGCGCTGAATTTCTTGCCAGGGGGTCTGGTGACCTGGGTAACGATAGCCGCCCTGCTGGGCTAAACGCTCGCGTCGCGCTTCCAGCTCACTATCCTCTATCAGTAGCTGTACCTCGCCGCGTTTGAGATCGACCCGCAGCCGATCGCCGGTTTCCAGCAGTGCCAAGCCGCCACCCGTGGCCGCTTCCGGGGAGGCATTAAGAATCGACGGCGAGCCGGACGTGCCCGACTGGCGACCATCGCCCAGGCACGGCAGCGACTCGATGCCCTGTTTGATCAGCGCCTCTGGCGGCTGCATATTGACTACCTCGGCACCACCGGGGTGCCCCACCGGCCCTGCACCACGCATTACCAGAATGGTGCGCGAATCTATATTCAGCGCGGGGTCATCAATACGGGCGTGGTAATCCTCGGAGCCATCGAATACCACCACCTTGCCCTCAAAGGCTTCCGGGTCGTTGGGATCATTGAGGAAGCGCTCACGGAAATCCCGCGAGATCACGCTGGTTTTCATCAACGCCGAGTCGAATAGGTTGCCCTTGAGATTGAGAAAGCCTGCGTGGTTCACCAGTGGATCGTTATAGCGGCAAATAACATCGACATCCTGGGTTTCGCGACCCTGTAGATTATCGCCTATCGTGCGTCCATTTACCGTCAGGGCATCACTGTGAAGTTTTCCAGCGGTCTGCAGTTCATGAAGGATCGCGGGAACGCCGCCAGCGCGATAGAACTCTTCGCATAGGAACGCGCCAGCAGGCATGACGTTAGCCAGCAGCGGGATTTCATGGCCCAGACGCTGCCAGTCATCGTTATCCAACTCGATGCCCGCATGGCGAGCAATCGCATTGATATGCACCGGCGCATTGGAAGAGCCGCCCAGCGCCGAACACGCCACGATGGCGTTCTCAAACGCTTCCCGGGTCAGAATATCCAGCGGGCGCAGGTCTTCCCAGACCATATCGACGATCCGTGTGCCGGTATCGTAAGCAGCCATCGCGCGCTCTTTATAGGGCGCGGGAATCACCGCAGAGCCCGGCAGGCTCATACCCAGCACTTCCGCCATGGAGTTCATGGTGGAGGCGGTGCCCATGGTATTGCAGTGGCCAATCGAGGGTGCCGAATCGCTGGCGCGGGACAGAAACTCGGCATAGTCGATATCACCCGCCGCCAGACGCTTGCGTAGCTCCCAGATAATCGTGCCCGAGCCCACTCGCTCGGCGCCGCGCCAGCCGTTGAGCATCGGGCCGCCGGAGAGCACGATGGCCGGGATATTCACCGTTGCCGCTGCCATCAGCGCAGCCGGGGTGGTTTTATCGCAGCCGGTGGTCAATACCACGCCATCCAGCGGGTAGCCGTGAAGCACTTCCACAATACCCAAATAGGCGAGGTTGCGGTCCAGCGCAGCGGTCGGCCGACGAACGTTTTCATGAATGGGGTGCATGGGGAATTCAAACGGCACGCCGCCCGCAGAGCGAATACCGTCTTTAACCCGCTTAACCAAGTCAATGTGGTGGCGATTGCACGGGGTTAAATCCGACCCTGACTGGCAGATACCGATAATCGGCTTGCCGCTGGTCAGCTCATCCAGAGTAATGCCGTAATTAAGATAGCGCTCGATGCACAGTGCCGTAGTACCGGGGTGATCAGGGTTATCGAACCAGTAGCGTGAACGCAGTTGATCGGGGGTTATTCGATGAAAATTGGCCATGGGGTTGCTCCACGCCTAGAGTGAATATAGAAAAGTAGATATAAAAGTTAGCAAGCAAGGTACGCTTTCTTTGCTATCAGGTCGATACATACAAAAGTATATGTTGAACATATACCCAAAACGTTAGACATTTAGCTAAGGGTTGCAGCACCTATCTGACTCGAAAAGCGCTGCTTAAACACAACTACAATAGAAACCACGCTGTAGCTCGCTTAGAAGACACCCTTAGCGGAGCGGCCTGCAGCACGTCAGGAGAGTGACGACTATGCATCACCTTTGGAAACGCACCCTATTAATGACCGGTGCCACGCTGATCAGCTCAGGTTTAGTTTACGCGCAAACGCCTGATCTATCCGACCCTCCGGCGATTGATGGCGCCACCGTGGGTGACCACGGTAGCGTCACCCTGCGAATGGGGCTTGGCTTAGCGGAAAGCTCGCCCCAGTATATCTCCAGCAAGTACTTCGCGGATATTCTTGACCAGCGCAGCGAAGGCCGTATCACCGTCAATATTTTCCCTAACAGTCAGCTTGGCGACGATGTGCAGATGATGGAGATGCTGCAAACCGGTACGCTGGATATGACCTACCCGTCCTCTTCCCCGGCTACCGGCTATGTCGAGGAACTGGCTGTTTTCGACCTGCCCTTCCTGCTGCCCACCCGTGAAGCGGCCGTGGCAGCCATGCGCAGCGATGCCGCCCAGGAGATGCTTGACGCGTTCGATGGCACTGGACTGAAAGCCTTGGCATTCTCTGAAAACGGCTTTCGAGAGCTCTCCAACAGTGCCCGGGAAGTCTCCTCTCCAGAGGATGTGGCAGGCCTAGACGTTCGTGGTTTATCGATTCGCACCATGGAAAACCCCGTCCACCTGGCCATCTGGGAAGCACTGGGCGCCAACCCGACCCCCATGGCGTTTGGGGAGCTGTTTTCCGCCATGGAGCAGGGCGTAGTGGACGGCCAGGAGAACCCCTGGAGCACCATCCTGACCTCAAATTTCTACGAAGTGCAGGACTACGGCTCTGAAACCCGCCACGTCTACACGCCGTTTATCAAGATGATCTCGCAGCGCACTTGGGATCGTCTCGACCCTGAGTATCAAGCGCTTATACAGGAAGCCGCGTTGCAGGCAGCGGACTATGAAATCCAGCTTTCCAGCGAGTACGACGACTGGGCAAGGGATCAGCTTGAAGAACGCGGCATGCAAATTACTCGACTCAATGATGAGCAGATTGCCGCTTTCCAGGAAGCCGTGCAGCCTGTCTATGACGAGTGGGCGCCACGCATTGGTGAAGACCTAGTGGCAGAATTCCAGCGCATTGCTGAATCCTCCATGACCGAGTGATACCCCCTGCCGCCGCACGAAAACGGCGGCAGGAGTCATTAGGTAGTAGGTAGCATGGTTAAGAAGCGTCCGAGAGGCGCTTTTTAAGCTGCATATAGGTGCCGTAGTGACGGTCGAGGTGGCGCCGCATGGCCGCTTCGGCCGCGTCTGGATCACGAGACTCTATCGCTGCAATGATTTCGGTATGCGCAGCGGTAGCCGCTTTGTCTTCATCTTTTTGTTGTAGTACCAGCGCTCGGCGATCGTCCAACCATTCAGAGAGCGCCACGTGAATGGCATCAAAAATGGGGTTACGGCCAATGCTGGCCAACACGCCATGGAAGTCGTTATCAGAGCGCTTAAAGCGCGCTTCATCACCAATCGCATCGCGATTATCCGCTAATGCATCGCGCAATCTCGCTAGATCCTCTTCGCTGGCATTACGCGCCGCGTAGCGGGCCAACGAGATCTCGAACATCGCCCGCGCTTCCTGAAAGTATTGTTGACCATCGGGCTTGGAAAGCAGCTGTCGGGTTACCCCTGAAAGCCTGGCCATTACTGCATCGGCGGTGGGGCGAATCACCCTGGCGCGCGTGCCACTATTAATCGCAATAAGTCCAAGCTGTTGCAGGTGGAATAGCGCTTCGCGCACTGCGGGCCTGCCGACTCCAAACTGCTCCATCAACTCTCTCTCTGAAGGCAGTTGATCGTTTTCACTCAGCCGGCCTTCGAGAATCTCCGCCTCAAGCTGTTCGGCGACCTGTTCAGACAGCGTTTTACGCTCAATCCGGTATCTGCTCATAGGCAGTCACCCCTGGTTAACCTGGAATTTTCCGCCATTTTACTGCATTTCTGGTCATTATCCTTCAATCCAGCCGAGAGAGCGGCGCTATGTGGTACTGATCGGCGATCTCGGCATAGGCTATTTGATTGGCGGAATCGAGCGGAATGCCTTCGGCGTCGCGCTGGGCCTGGCAACGCCATTCGCGATCCCCAGGTGCCATTACCTGGGCATTGGGTGCCGCGGGCTGGGCGCGCAGGTCGGCTAGATACTCGGCCATTGCGTGTGTAAAAGTGCCTGCATCCGCAAACGCATCCGGTTTCATGACCAGGAAGAAGTGCCCTACCCCGCGTGGCGTCGACATGTCAGGCCCGCCCATGGGCAGCAGCTTGAAGCCATGCTGCATGCCCGACAGCATCGAACTCAGAACTTCAACCATGCCACCCAACCCCGCGCCCTTGAAGCCGAAACCGCTGCCACCCAGCGGTAACAGTGCGGCCACGTCACCGGGAGCGCGACTTACCTTCCCGGCAGCATCCGCCGCGACCTGATCAGGCAGTTCACGCCCAATCGCCCCATACTGCTGCACGCGATTCCAGGGCACCGAACTGGTTGCCATGTCCAGCAGGTATGGCGACTCACCCTCTACAGGTGCCGCAAAGGCGATGGGATTAGTACCGTGAAAGGGCTTGGCGCCCTCATGCAACAGCACAAAAGGATCCGAATTACAGAACGCCATACCCAGATAACCGCACTCAGCCGCCGCCAATGCATAGCAACCCGCCGCGCCGAAATGCGAAGAGTTACCCACCGCCACAGCGCCCATCCCCACCTTCTCTGCCATCGCCATGGCGTGTTCCATGGCGGTATAACCCGCTAAGTGGCCAAGCCCGTTGTCAGCATCCAGAAAACCGGTCGCCGCCAGGCGCTGGTGGAACTGCATGTCGGGCGCGCCGTTGATTCGCCCGCCCTTGAGCGCCTGCAGATAGTGGGGCAGCAGTCGTAAGCCATGGCTGTCGGTTCCCATACGGGAGGCGGTAATCAACGCGCGAGTGACCGCGTTTGCTGATGCCCGATCAGCACCTGCCGCCTTCAGAACGGCTTGCATGAAGCGGGCAAGGTCTTCGCGAGCGACGCGAAAATTCGACGATGTATCTTTCATTAATCAATAGCTCCTGGTGCCAGTCGGGCTATTAGTTGACCTTTGGCCAGCCCTGGTAATGCTTAACGATAAATCAGTGTCGGCAGCCACAACGAGATGGCTGGAATGAAGGTAACCAATAGCAAGGCGATGACCAGCGGCACCAGGAACGGCAACGTGCCACGCATGCACTTCTCAAAGGAAATGCCGGATACTCGCGACAGTACATACAGCACCATGCCAACCGGCGGCGTTAATAAGCCGATCATCAGGTTTAGCACCATGATCACGCCGAAGTGCACCGGATCGACACCCGCAGTAACGGCCACCGGTAACAATACCGGCACCAGGATGGTGATAGCCGCGATGGTCTCCATAAAACAACCCACCAGAATCAGCACCAGGTTGATAATGATCAGCGTGGCGATGGGATTGTCGGCAAACGGCCCAAGCAGGGTGACCACATGCTGGGTGACCTGGTTGCTGGTCAATATCCAGGCAAATATCGAGGCACCCGCAACGATCAGCAGGATGACCGCGGTGGTCTCAATCGTCTCCATGCTGACTTTGAGCAAGCGACGCCACGTCAAACTGCGATACACCAAGCCACCCAGCACCAGTGCATACACCACCGCAGCGATGGCGGCTTCCGTAGGGGTAAAAGCGCCGCTCATGATGCCGCCGACAATGATTACCGGGGTCAAAAGCGATAGGAAGGCACGCTTGAACGTATAACCAAGTACCGGAAACGAGAACACCGCATCGCGAGTATAGCCGCGCCGCCGTGAAATGATCGTGATCATGGCCATTAACACCAGCCCCATCAACAGGCCCGGCACCAGGCCGGCGACGAACAGTTGGCCGACCGACACCGAGGCCATTACGCCGTAAATGACCATCGGCAAGCTCGGCGGAATAATCGGGCCGATGGTCGAAGAGGCCGCGGTAATACCCACCGAGAATTCCTCGTCATAACCGGCATCTTTCATGGCCTTGATTTCAATGGTGCCTAGCCCCCCAGCATCGGCGACTGCGGCTCCTGACATGCCGGAAAACACAATACTGGCGCCTACATTGACGTGCCCCAGACCGCCACGCATCCAGCCCATCAACGCCTTGGCAAAATCAAATATCCGCACGGTAATGCCGCCGTTGTTCATCAGGTTACCGGCGAGTATAAAGAACGGAATCGCCAACAGGGGAAAGCTGTCGACACCGTTGATCATGCGATGCATCACGACAACATCGGGTACTCTGCCGGTCAGCAGTACATACAGCAGGCACGAACCAGCAAGACTAATGGCGATCGGCACTCCCATCACCAGCAGGGTAAAGAGTGCTGCAAACAGGAACAGTAGATAGTGCTGGGTGACGGCCAATGCGATACAGCCGAGTATCGCGACAGCCGCGACCAATGGCGGCACTATCGCACCGCCGCGCCTCACAGCCAGAATATTAGGCATTGGGGTGATCTCCGAGAGAGTAGCGTGTTGGCGTGTTGTTATTGGGTATTGAGCAGTTCACTGGTGCCCGAGCGCCAGTGACGAATAGCCACCTGCACCCCTCTCACCAGCATTACGATAAAGCCCACCATCACCAGGTAGTAAAGCCAGCTTTTAGGGATATCCACCGAGGTCATCATGGCACTGGTACGGTCAGCCAGTTTGAAGGTGATCCAGGCCATGCTGGCGAAGAAGGCAATATTGATCAGGTCTACCAGCGTCGACATCAAGCGCCCTAGCCACCCCGGCATGTAGCGATAGAAAAATTCCACTGCGATATGCGACCCTTTTCGCACGGCCATGGTGCTGCCCATAAAGCCCACCATGACCAATAGATAACGCGCCATCTCCTCCGTCCAGGCGATGGAATTACCCAGCACATAGCGGCTGAAAAACTGCATAAAGACATCCAGTGCCAGCAGCCAGAAGATCCCAAGCGTGAGGAAATCCTCCAGGGCATAGTCATGAATGTTAAAAGAATCATCGTCGAGACCTGCAAGGCTGGTCTCGTCAGTGGGGTCGGTTTGGCTCATGGAAGGCTCCCGCTTCGCCCCACCCAAGGACTGGGCGGGGCGAGTCTTGGTCTACGAAAAAAACGATCCCGGAAACATACAAAGTCTGGAAAACTCAGGCCTCACGGTATTACAGGCCGATAGCCTGCAGACGATCATAGGTTTCCTGATCCCAAGTAGCCGCTTCACCGTTATGGGCAGGAATCGTGGCTTCGCGGAAGGGTTCGATGTCCACTTCGTTGACGGTCACACCCTGCTCTTCGAACCAAGCCACCAGCTCTTCCTCGGACTTCAGGATATCTTGAGTGATGCGCTCGCCGGCTTCGGTGTAGACCTCACGGAAAATTTCGCGATCCTCCTCGGAGAGACGGTTCCACAGCGGGCCACCGGCGATAGTGATTAGCGAATCAGTGATATGCCCGGTCAGATTGATATAGTCCTGCACTTCATGGAACGCCTTGGCGCGAATGGTCGGCAGTGGGTTTTCCTGCGCATCCACCACACCTTGCTGCAGCGCCAGATAAACCTCGGAGAAAGCGATCGGAGTGGGGTTGGCGCCCACCGCTTCGGGGAACATCATGTACATTGGCGCATTGGGCGTACGAATTTTAAGGTCTTTCATGTCCTCAGGCGTATTGATCGGTTTGTTGGAGGTTACATGGCGGCGCCCGTAGTAGTTCATGGCCAGCGGTACGTTACCGGTTTCATCCTGGTAGCCCTGGGCAATTTCCTTGAACAGGTCGCTATCGGCATAGGCCTGCCAGTGATCAAAATCGCGGAACATATAGGGCGCGCCAGCGATACCCACCGGGCCATAGAAACGTCCGGCAAATTGGTTGCCGGTGTAGATCAGATCAACCGTGCCAAGCTGTAGGCCTTCGTTGATGTCCGCTTCCTTACCCAGCGACGACGCCGCGTGGACACCGATCGAATAACGGCCATCAGTACGCTCCTCGATTTCATCTGCCGCCCACAGTGCCCACTCGTGGTAAGGCTCGGATGTCTCATAGACGTGAGCAAAGGTGAGTTCTTCTTGCGCATGCACAGCACCGGTCACTGAGAGACCACCGGCGATAAGCGTAGCGGTCAGCAGGCGGGCCATCTTAAGCGAGTGTTGGCGTTTGTGACTCATCGTGTACTCCTCACAACCATTGGATTTATTTTTGGGTAGTGTGATTTGCTGCTATTTATTGTGGTGTATTGGTTATTTTTTAAGCGGCGGCAAACAACATAACCGACCATAGTGCTGTATACGTGTCATACCACCAGCTTCAAACTTAGTTGGCTAGCCGCAATCGCGCAACTATCCAGGTAACGATTTTCGTAGTGAAGATGATGATTCAAGCCGTCGCGACCTGATGGTGTAAGCGCACCAGCAACTGAGGATCGCCAAAGCCACCCGCTTTAGTCATCACTCGCTTTCGCCTATCGCCATCCATACTCCCTAGTGCCACCCCGGGTGACCACTCCGTCTCGACAGAGATATAACTCACCCCCAGTTGGGTCAACACGGCCATGGCGATATCCCCGCCGGTTAAAAATAGCAAACGCGGATCATCGTCCTGCCAGGCAGACGTAATATCGGCCACGTTGGCTGCTATCGACTCGGCGACTTGGTTTGCCGTGCGTTCGTCACTCTCTCCAGGCACGACCGCACAAGCATTTAAAACGGGGCTGCTATTACTGGGATGACAGGGATTAGCAGAGGGATTGGTACACGCTTTAATCACAGCTAAACCGGGCACATGTTGGCGCAACTGCTGGAGCTGTTCGGCAGCACGAGGGCTTCTGGAACCGATGGCATAAAGCACTGCATTTACGCTACTCAACGCTCGAAGCGGTGCATCAGGCCACCCGAAAAAGCGTTGTGCGATAGCCGTTGCCAGCCCCGCAGCCCCCGCCGTCGCTCGGCGGTAATCCGCACTCGACACGAGCTGATAGAGCGCCGAAAGCTCCTCGTCGCTTTCGGCATCGGCGATGCAGTCCCCGTTCGGGAGTTGAACGTCACGCTCAGGTTGATAGCGCTGCAGCGGCAAACCACTGATGGCAAATGCCTGATCAATGGGGCCAGCCAGGGGCGTTGAGAGAGCATCCTGTTGGTAGGTGGTATCGGCCAGTGGAATGCCGTCCACCCATACTTCGGCATGACGCACCGTTCGCCCCTGGGCCGGTACCGCGGGAGCCAGCAGCAGGGGCAAACCAAGCGCTTCCCGAAGTGCCGTGCACTCTGCGATGACCTGGCCACGCAAGGTTGAATCGACTTTCTTGAACCATTGCTGAGGCGCTACTCGCTTGAGTAAACGCACTGCTTCACTCACCCGAAGCGCTGCCTCATCGGATGGCAGATGGCGGGATTGAGTATTCACGGCAATGACCTCTGGCCACTGGCCTTGCCACGCCTCAAGCGTTGTCGCTAATGCCTCCAGGCTGATCACCACGCGGGCATCTGCACCCCGCGCGGCGAACGGGGCGGCAGTGTCCAGCGCGCCTGATAGGTCGTCGGCAATAATCGCCAACCGGCAGCGACTCATTCCTTGGCGCCACCGGCTAATCGCCGGGCGTAGGCAATCGCTGACCCCATGTTGGTCGCGTCGGCTTTGCCCTGCCAGGCAATATCAAAGGCGGTGCCATGATCCACCGAGGTACGCTGAAGCGGCAAGCCGAGACTGACATTCACCGTAGTATCAAAGGCGATTAGCTTGACGGGGATATGCCCCTGGTCGTGATACTGGGCAATCACCAGGTCGAACTCGCCTTTTGAGGCACGGTAAAATACCGTGTCCGCCGAGATAGGCCCGCTCACATCGAAACCGCGCTGGCGTAAGTGCTCCACCGCCGGAGCGATACAGCGGCTATCTTCATCGCCAAAAATCCCTCCTTCACCACAGTGGGGGTTAAGCCCGGCGACGGCGATACGCGGGGCACGCATCCCCAGCGCAACCAAGTGCGTATGCCCCGCCTCAACGGTGGCAATAATACGCTTGGGGGTGACCCGATCAATCGCATCGCGCAACGATACGTGGGTGGAAACATGCAGTGTCGAAAGTGTCTCTGATGCCAGCAGCATAAACGACGAGGACGCACCGGTCAGCGATGCCAGCATCCCCGTGTGGCCATCGTAATGGTGCCCGGCCGCATGCAGCGCCGCCTTGTTCAGTGGTGCGGTGACAATCACCTGCGCCCGCCCCGCCTGTACCAATTCCACGGCTTTGCGGACGCAGCGAAACGCCATGTCACCCGCCCCGGCACTGATTTGGCCATCGGGAATCTCAACGCCTTCCGGCACCTCGACCACGCCGACCGCCACATGATCCTGCCCACTTTCTGCCTGCTCCAATGGCACGAACTCAAGCGCGGCGCCAACACTCACCGCCGCACGGCGATAAATAGCCGGGTCACCGATGACCATCGCCGTGGCGCGTTCAGTGGCGGACATAGCACTCAGTGCACGGCAGATGATCTCCGGGCCGATGCCAGCAGGATCGCCCATGGTGATCGCAATTTCATAACAGCGTGGGGAGTTATTCATGGCATTAACTGCCCGCCGTTGACCTCAATGATTTGACCAGTGACATAGCCACTTAGCGTATCGGTCGCCAGAAAAACATACGCGCCCACGCACTCCTCCGCCGTTCCCAGCCGCCCCATGGGGATTGATGCCTTAGCAGCTGCTAAGTGAGCCTCGCTTGAGTGGCGATCATGAAAATCGGTGGCAATCGTGCCGGGGGCAACGGCGTTGACGCGGATATTATCCCCTGCCAGTTCCTTAGCCATATTACGGGTGATCGTACTTACAAAGCCTTTGGCAGAAGCGTACAAACCGGCACCTCCCCCACCGCCGTTGCGCGCGGCAATCGAAGTAGTGTGAATAATATTACCCCCGCCTGCGCGCCGGAAATGGGGCAGCGCCGCTCGGCTTGCCATGATCACTGAACGGGCATTGAGATCCATGACCCGGTCATACTGGTCATCGTCCATCTCATCTAAGCCAACACGGCCCATCATATCCCCCGCGTTATTGATCAACAGATCCAAACCGCCCAGACGCTCGGCAGCATCATCGACAAGTTGTTGGGTCTCGCTAGTGCGGCTGACGTCTGCTTTAAGGGCAAAAGCGTTTCCACCCGCATCGCAAATAGCGTTAACCACGGCTTCAGCGGGGGCTTCACTGCTGTGATAGTGCACGGCTACGTGCGCTCCTAACGCCCCCAGCTGTTTCGCAACCGCCGCGCCAATGCCACGACTGGCGCCGGTGATCAGCACGCGTTTACCTTTCCACTCGTCTAACATGAAATTCTCCTTACCACTTTTTGTTTTATTGTGAGAGCGCTGCTTAGCGATACCGTCTTCAACCAGATAGATTTAACTATCGACCCGAAATGGAGCGGTGCGCTAAAGTAAGCCATGAACTGGCATACCTGTCATACAACACGACATCTATAACATGATAGGCGATGGTGTATTAACCGCCAGTCGCATATCGCTACTAACGTTTAATAACCAAGTCTAAACAGCTAATTTGAAGAGCTAATTTGAAGAGCTAATTTGCAGAACTAATTTTAATAACCCCCTTTAAGAACGAATGGAGAGAGGCATGAACCCACTTTCATCGACGGACACACTTCCCGCAGACCTGGGGAACGCGCTGCTGGTTGGCCGGGTATGGCTGGACGGCAGCCATTCTGGCCCCGCGCTAGTGACCGTCAATAACGGCCAGGTGATCGACATCACCGCGTTTGGCCCGACCATGGCGGACCTTCTGGAACGTGATGACCTACAAGAGGTCGTGCGACGGGCGGAAGGTCCTAACCTGGGCAGTGTTGAGGCACTGCTGGAAAACTCTCAATTGCCCCAACCCCAGGCGCCCTACCTGCTGGCTCCCTGCGATGTGCAAGCCGTTAAAGCGTGCGGCGTCACTTTTGCCGTCAGCCTATTGGAGCGAGTGATAGAGGAACAGGCGGGCGGCGACCCTGCACGTGCGGATGAGCTAAGGAGCGACCTTCAAGCACTGATTGGCACCGACCTCTCCAAGATTAAGCCGGGTTCTGAAGAAGCGCTGTCGCTGAAAAAGGCACTCCAATCGCGCGGTGGGTGGTCACAATATATGGAAGTCGGTATCGGCCCCGATGCCGAAGTGTTTACCAAAGCGCAGCCGCTTTCATCGGTGGGCTTCGGAACGCCAGTGGGCTTGCATCCGTCATCGCAATGGAACAACCCTGAACCCGAAATCGTGCTGGCCGTCGACAGCCGCGGTCAGGTGCGCGGTGCCACGCTGGGCAACGACGTCAATCTGCGTGACGTTGAAGGGCGCAGTGCCCTGCTGCTCGGTAAGGCGAAAGATAACAACGCCTCCTGCTCAATCGGTCCATTCATCCGCCTGTTTGACGATCACTTCGACATCGACAGCGTGCGCAATTGCCAGGTATCGCTGCGTATCGAGGGCGAAGATGACGACTTCCTGCTTCAGGGTGAAAGCGATATGCGCGAAATCAGCCGTGACCCGCTGGATCTGGTCAACCAGACCATCGGCGACCACCATCAATACCCGGACGGTTTCATGCTATTCCTGGGCACCATGTTCTCGCCGATTCAGGATCGCGACGGTAAAGGCCAAGGCTTCACCCATCATATGAATGACCGCGTCACCATCGCCACACCGGCGCTGGGCGCGCTGGTCAACCGAGTAGGCAGAAGCGATCAACTGCCGCCCTGGACCTACGGTATCCGTGAGCTGATGCGCCACCTGGCACGCCGTTAAATTTCACCCCCACTCAACGCCAAGGAGAGCACAATGACAACGATTACTCGCATCGATATTCAAGATATCCGTTTCCCCACCTCGCGCTCGCTGGATGGCTCAGATGCCATGAATGCCGCGCCGGACTACTCCGCCGCTTACGTCATCCTACACACCGATGACGGCAGCCCCGAAGGGCACGGCCTGACCTTTACCATTGGCCGCGGCAACGAGATCGTTGTCACTGCTTTGCACTCCCTGGCGCCACTCATTGAGGGGCGTACGCTGGCCTCGATTACCGACAACATGGGCACCTTCTGGCGGGAAATCACCGGCGACAGCCAGCTACGCTGGATTGGTCCCGATAAAGGCGCGATTCACCTGGCCACTGCCGCCATCGTCAACGCCGTGTGGGATATGTGGGCGAAAAAAGAAGGCAAGCCGGTATGGAAGCTGCTAGTGGATATGACGCCGGAGCAGTTGGTACGCTGTCTCGACTTCCGCTTCGTCACCGATGCGTTAACGCCGGAAGAAGCGATCTGCCTACTACGCCGCAAAGCACCTGGCAAAGCAGCCCGTGAAGCCGAAATGCGCAGTGATGGCTACCCCGGCTACACTACCTCGGCCGGCTGGCTGGGCTACAGCGACGAGAAAGTGCGTAGTCTGGCGCGTGAAGCGCTAGCCGAGGGCTGGACGCACTTCAAGCAGAAGATTGGCGGCGATATCGAAGAGGACGCCCGCCGGGCAGCGCTGCTGCGCGATGAGATCGGTTGGGACAACGTGTTGATGATGGATGCCAACCAAGTGTGGGAAGTCGACGAAACGGTGACCAAAATGCGCCGTCTGGCTGAATTCGATCCGCTGTGGATTGAAGAACCCACCAGCCCTGACGATATTCTCGGCCACGCCGAAATCCGCCACCGCGTGGCACCCATTGGCGTCGCCACCGGCGAGCACTGCCACAACAAAGTGATGTTCAAGCAGTTCTTCCAGGCCGATGCCATCGACTACTGCCAGCTAGATGCGGCACGCTTGGGTGGGCTTAACGAAGTGATTTTAGTAACGCTGATGGCCGCTAAGTTCGGCGTGCCAATTTGCCCCCATGGCGGTGGCGTTGGGCTTTGCGAATACACCCAGCATATCTCTCTGTTCGACTATATCGCGGTATCCGGCAGCCTCGAAGGTCGTGTGCTGGAGTACGTAGATCACCTTCACGAGCACTTTATTGATCCAGTGGTCATCAACCGTGGCCGCTATCAAGTGCCAGAAGCGCCAGGTTACAGCATCGCCATGCACACAGAGTCCCAGGCACAGCACCGCTTCCCTGAGGGTGCTGCTTGGCAGGAAGAGCACTGATGACCGACAACACAGCCTTTTTAAATGAGCTCACCAGCCTGCTGGGTGAGCGCGGGCTAATCCGTGAGCCCGACGCCATGGCACGTTACACCAGCGACTGGGCAGGCGACACGCTGGGCATGCCGCTGGCCGTGGCACGCCCAGCCAATACCGCGCAGGTTGCTGAGGTCGTCAAACGCTGCTACCAGCAGGGGGTGGCAATGACGCCCCAGGGTGGTCACAGCGGCCTGGTGGCAGGCGCCTTGCCAGCCACCAATGGTCAAGAGTTGGTAATCAGTCTAGAGCGCCTTAACAGCGTACGTGCCATTGATCCGGTCAACTTCACCATCACGGTAGACGCTGGCTGTATTCTCGAGAACGTCAAGCTGGCGGCTTATGATCATGACTGCGATTTTCCGCTCTCGCTGGGGGCTCAAGGCAGTTGCCAGATTGGCGGCAATATCGCCACCAATGCAGGCGGGCTGAATGTACTGCGCTACGGCATGATGCGCGAGCTGGTGCTGGGCCTTGAAGTCGTACTCCCCGACGGGCGCATCTGGGAAAGCCTGAACGCCCTGCACAAGGACAACCGCGGCTACGACCTTCAGCAATTGTTTCTAGGCAGCGAAGGCACCCTGGGCATCGTGACGGGCGCAGTGTTAAAACTATCACCTCGCCCCACCCAAAACCGTACCGCACTGCTTGGTCTGCCCTCTGTTCAGGCGGTGATTGATCTTTACGGTTTGGCCCGTCGCGACTGCTGTGATTTGCTAACGGCTTTCGAGCTGATTCCCCGCCGCTGTATCGAGCTGGCCATTGAAGCAACGCCTGAACTACGAGACCCGATGGAAAACGCCTACCCTTGGTACGTGTTGATGGAAGTTGCGGCCACAGGTCCGGTGGATTTAGGTTCGATGCTGGAACAACTGCTGGAAACCGGCATGGAGCGCGAACTGGTGCTGGATGGCGCACTGGCATCCAGCGATACCCAGTCCGCCCAGCTGTGGCAGTTCCGCGAAAGCATGCTGGAAGGCCAGCGGCGGCGCGGCGAGCATCTGCGTACCGATATCTCGGTGCCCATTTCGGCGATTCCCGACTTCGTCAGCCGAGCCAGCGACGTGGTCATGGCCGCCTCACCCGAGTGCGAAATTATTGCCTACGGGCATGTGGGCGACGGTAATCTGCACTTCAATATACTACCGCCCACGGCAATGGCGGATAGCGATAAGAAAGCCCACCTGCACGACCTGGAGGAGCGGCTGTTTGAAGTGCTCGATGATTTTTACGGCAGCATCAGCGCTGAACACGGCATTGGCCGCACCAAGCAGGCGCCCTACTTGGCGCGGCTATCGTCGATTGAGCGAGAGATGGTCAGCGGTGTTAAAGCGCTGTTCGACCCCAAAGGATTGATGAACCCAGGCAGAATTTTGCCTACTGGGGAGTAGTCCCCAGCGTGATTCACCACTCTTTGGTTCATGACTGCTTGAAGCGCTCCGCCAGCCCGCGCAGAGCATTGGCGTAAAGCAACGTATCAATGCCAACACCAACAAAGGTGCATCCCGCTGCAAGATAGCCGCGGGCGGCTTGCTCATCCACCGTCACAATACCCGCTGCCTTGCCCGCAGCGCGTATCTTGTGAATGGCGTCACTAATCGCGTCTGTCACTTCGGGGTGGCTGGCATTGCCGAGATGCCCCATAGACGCCGATAAATCCGCCGGGCCAATAAACACCCCATCGACACCGTCTACTGCCGCAATAGCCTCCAGGTTGGCAAGCGCCTGGGGGCTCTCCACCTGTAGCATTAGGCAGATTTCGGCATCAGCGCGAGAGAGGTAATCTTCTGTCTGCCCCCACCGCGAGGCGCGTGCCAGCACATGGCCAACGCCGCGAATACCGCGGGGGGGATAGCGCGTGGCCGCTACCAGTTCAGCCGCCTGTTCAGCCGTTTCTACCATAGGAATTAGCAGGTTCTGCACGCCAATATCCAGGTAACGCTTGATCAACACCGCATCGCCGGTGGGCGGGCGCACCACGGGGTGGCTTTGATAGGGGGCCAGCGCCTGCAGCTGTGCCAGCAGGCTGGCTAAATCATTAGGCGTATGTTCCGCGTCAATCAACAGCCAGTCGAAGCCTGCCGTGGCGGCTATCTCAGCCGTATAAGCACTGGTCAAGCCGAGCCAGATCCCCGTTTGGGGTTGGCCCGCCAGAAGCTGTTGCTTAAACTCGTTGTGCAGCATTTTCATACGGGCTCCTCTGGATCAATACCCCATGATATCGGGCAGCCAAGTGGCCAGCCCCGGCACGGCAATCAACAGCAAAATGGTCGCAATGATCGGCAGCAGGAACGGCAGTATCGCGGTCACCACTTGGCCGTAGCGTAGCCGCGTGATCCCAACCATTAGGAACAGCACCGTACCGAAGGGTGGGGTAATGACCCCTACCGATAGCGTGATGACCATCACGATACCGAAGTGCACAGGATCAAGCCCTGCACTCAGCGCTGCCGGCACCACAATCGGGGTGAATATCAGGATGCTTTCGATCACCGACATAAAGCAGCCGATCAGCAGGAAAAACAGTGCAAAACAGAGGAGTAGTGCAAACATGGGCATATCGATGCTGGCCACCTGGCCCGCCAACGCCTGAGGAATGCCCATGCGTACCAGAATCCAACCGTAAAAACTGGAGACGGCGATGATCAGCAGGATCACCGCACTGAACATCAGAGTACGGCGAAAGGCATTGAACAGATCCCGCCAATTCAAGTCGCGATAAACCAGGCCGCCCAGTATCACCGCATAAAGCGATGCAATGGCGCCGGCTTCCGTCGGGGTGAAAAAACCACCCCAGATACCGCCAACGATAATCGCCGGCATCATCAAGGGCAGAATGGCGCGCTTGCCGGTGCGGACGACTTCGCAGGCGTCAAAAGGCGTGGGCTTGGGCATCACCACCTTGCCACTGGCAGACAACAGAACAGTCATCCCCATGAGCAACAGCGCCATCAAAATACCCGGCAAAAGCCCGGCCATGAACAGCCCGCCAATACTCACATTGGCCAGCCAGCCATAAACCACGAGCGCGATACTGGGCGGCAGAATTGGCCCTATCACGCTGGAGGCGGCAGTGATGCCGGTTGAGTAACCCAGCTCGTAGCCACGCTCTTTCATGGCCTTGATTTCGATGCTGCCAAGACCTGCGGCATCGGCAACGGCGGTACCCGACATGGTGGCAAAAATGGAGCTGGCCACGACGTTGGCGTGGCCCAGGCCGCCCTTGGTAAAGCCCACCAGCGCGGTGGCAAAGTCAAAAATGCGCGTGGTGGTAGAACCGATATTCATGATATTGGCGGCCAGGATGAACAGCGGAATCGCCAGTAGCGTAAAGTTATTGAGGGTTTGCACCATGCGCAGCGGAAGCAGCTCGACAGGCAGCCCGCCGGTGCCGGTTGCCACCAGGGCGATAAACGAGGTCACGCCAATGGCGACCACTACGGGCAAACCAATGGCCATCAGTACCAACAGGCCACCGACAAAGATCATAAGTTCGGTCATGGTTGAGAGGTCTCCTCTTCATGGGATACTTCCAACCACGCCACTGGGCCACGCAGGCATTGCCACAGGGCAATCAACGCCATGCCCACAAAGCTGAAAAAGATGCCGTAATAGAGGTAGCTGAAACTGATACTTAACGAGACGGTTTTATTGTTGGCACTCATGTCCGACATGATCCACGCGCCCCAGGCGGCAAGCGCGAAAAAGCCGCATGAGATTAGGGTGATGAGACGGTATTGGATATTTTTACCTAAACCAGAAAGCTTATGGCTAAACAGATCCACCGCTAGGTGCTCGCTGCGTACCCATGCCGACAGTGATCCAAAGCCAATTGCGTAGATGGCCAGCATAGACGCCATCTCCTCGGTCCAGGGCATACCGATTCCGAGTAGGTCACGGGCAATGACGGCCGCCACGATCAACAGCAGAATGGCCGCCATGAGCGCCACGCCCACCCCGTCACAAAGACGAGTAACGCCGCGCAGCGTATAGAAAGCAATTCGATCCAGGCCCTTGTTGGGCGCTACCGCGTCTTCCACAGGAGAACTCCTTACCCTGACGTCTTCTTGGTCATGTATGAAAATTTATTGGTCATGAAAGCTTTCTTGACATGAAAAACAACGACGGCCCGTTAGGCCGCCGCGGTGTCTGTCCGGTGCGTATTTACTCGCTGTCGTTACCCAGCGCATCTTCACGAACGCCGTCGGCCATTTCAGCCATGACACGATCGATGGCTGGCAACGCCGCTTCGCGGAAAGGCGTAACTTCCGGCTCAATGACAGTCATGCCCTCGTCCTGAAGCGCTTCCAGATAGAACTCATCAAGTTCACGCTCTTGCTCTGATCCGTATTGACGAGCTACGTCGATCGCCTCTTCGATCAGCGCTTGATCTTCCTCTTCTAGACCCTCCCACCAGCGAGAACTAGCCACCCAGCTCCACGGAAACTGCACGTGGCTGGTCATGATCAGGTAGTCCTGCACTTCCCATAAGCGACGGGTATAGGGTGAGGAAAGCGAGTTCTCGTGACCATCTACCTGGCCGGTCTGCATGGCGAGATAAATCTCTGGCGCGGGCACGTTCACTACCTGAGCGCCGATCTCTTCCCACACTTCCAACCATACTGGCAGCGAAGGCAGGCGCAGGCGGAAACCTTCCAGATCCGCCGGGGTGTGGATCTCCTTGTTAGCGGTCATGTGGCGGGGCCCGCGGTGCTGCAGACCAAAATACTTCAGGCCGCCCTGGTTTTCTGCTTTTTCAACCAGCGCTTGGCCGGAAGGACTCTCCATATAGGCGTCGACTTCGTCCCAGGTGGTAAAGACAAAGGGAACCGTAATGGCGTCATACTCAGGCGCATACTGTTGACGCCAGTTACCACCGGTCAGGGAGAGCTGGGTTTGGCCCAGGTTAAGCAGCTCCAACACGGCATTCTCACCGCCCAAAGAGCCCGCCAAAAAGGGACGCACTTCAAAGCGGCCTGGCGCCTGCTCTTCCAGATACTCAGCAAAGCGTTCCACCGCGGCGCTTTCCGAGCCGCCTTCACTCATGGTGTTGTTAACTTGAATTTCGATGGGGTTAGCTAAAACGAACGGGGCTGTCGTTAGCATGCCAAGGGTAGCCAGCGTGGCAAACAGTTGTTTCCGCATGGGATGACTCTCTACGGTTGTCGTTATTGGATGTGGTTCTTGGGTAGCTCCTGTAGGCAAGAGCTTGATGTCGCTTATCTGATCTTGAAACAAGCGGACGAAGGGCTCAAATCGACGTTCAAGAAGGATGACTTCGTCAAATACGATGGCTAGAAACGCTGGTATGACGCGGATTTTGCCAGAGAAGCTTGCAGCCATACGACCAAAGATGAATACCTAGCAGCCTCCGCTGCTCTCCTTTTTGGCAGCAACGGCGCATTTATAAACGGCATGCCCCAACCATGCTTATCGAATTCATGTGTTCGCCAGCTTTCACAAAGCACGAAGCCATTGGCAGGCTTTGTCAGCTAGATCTCGGCTACTTTCTGGGTGAGGTGGTCAACCAGATGTCGCGCAGTCACGTGCAGCGAGGCATACCGGCGCATGCCAATCACCAGCTCACGCTGAGCCCAAGGATCGCTAAGCGGAATACTTTTGAGCTGCAAATCGCCCAGATCGCGATAGATGGTCTGCTCGGGGAGTACGCCAACCCCCATGCCGTGGTGAATCATCCGGCAAATAGCGTCAAAGCTACGTACCTGAATGCGCATACGCAGCGCTTTGCCTGCTAGGTTAGCTTGCTCATTCAACAGCGATTGCAGCGAGGCGTCCTGCTGTAAGCCAATAAAATCGAAGGCCAGCGCTTCATTAAAAGCGATGCTTTCACGCTCAGCAAGCGGGTGATCAATGGGTGTCATTAACACGAGTCGATCATGCCGATAGGAGAGCTGCTGGAGATCAGGCGCCGCCACATGCCCAGCGAAAATACCGATATCGGTCAGCCCGTCGCGAACGGCGGCAATGATTTCGCTACTGACCCGCTCCTGAAGATCGATCTTGATTTCAGGGTAAAGCCGAGAGAACGCGCTGAGATCCTGGGGAAGAAAGGCAATGATCGCCGAGGTATTGGAGTGGATACGTACATGGCCGCGCACGCCTTCGCCGTACTCACTGAGTTCGGCGTGCAGACGCTCAATGTTATCCATAATACGTCGGGCATGGTGCAAAAACGCCTGGCCCGCAGGAGTGAGTTCCACACCACGGGGGCGGCGATACAGCAGCGTCGTGCCGACCAGCGCTTCCAGGTCACTTATTCGCTTGCTCACTGCTGCGAGTGCTAAGTGTTCTCGCTCGGCAGCGGCGGTCAGGCGGCCTTCGTCCGCGACGGAAATAAACAGCTTGAGGGTGACAAAATCGAAGCGGCGCATGACACATGACTCCCATAAGACAGGCGGATTATGCTAACGCACACCTTCGCTAATCACGAACCCATTGTTACCGATTGCCTAATTGTCGCTCTGGATCGGCTCACGCATGCTGACAATAAATGATGATAACGATAAATAGAGGAAAGCCTTAATGAATGCTCCCGAAGCCCGCCAGCTTCCGCTCCAAGGCTTGAAAGTGCTTGAGCTTGGTCAACTGATTGCGGGACCTTTCGCCACCAAACTGCTGGGTGAATTCGGCGCTGATGTGATTAAAATCGAACCGCCCGGCACCGGCGACCCTCTTCGCAAATGGCGAATGTTAGAAGAGGGCACGTCGCTCTGGTGGCATGTGCAAACCCGCAACAAGCGCTCGGTGGCGTTGGACTTGCGCAGTGAAGAGGGCCAAGAGCTGGTGCGCCAGCTCGCCGCCGAAGCTGACGTGGTGGTGGAAAACTTCCGCCCCGGCACATTAGACAACTGGGGGCTGGGCTGGGAAGCACTCTCCAACCTTAATCCACGGCTGATCATGGTGCATATCTCTGGCTACGGGCAAACCGGGCCTTACCGCGACAAGCCCGGTTTTGGCGTAATTGGCGAAGCGATGGGGGGGCTGCGTTACCTCACCGGCCAGCCGGGCGAGCCTTCGGTGCGCGTTGGGGTGAGTATTGGTGATTCGCTTTCCGCGCTATATGCCGTGATCGGCACCCTGCTGGCACTCCAAGAGCGTAACCGCAGCGGCCTGGGCCAAGAGATCGACGTCGCGCTTTATGAGTCGGTATTTGCGATGATGGAGAGCCTACTGCCAGAGTTCGATGCCAGCGGCCAGGTTCGCGAACCGAGCGGCAGCGCCCTGCCCGGCATTACCCCCTCAAACGCCTACCGCTGCCGGGGCGGCGATTACGTACTGATTGCCGGCAATGGCGACAGTATCTTCAAGCGCCTGATGGGCGTGATTGGTCGTGATGATCTCGCCAACGACCCGGCACTGGCCCACAACGATGGGCGTAGCCAGCAAGCCGAGATGATTGATGCCGCGATTCAAACATGGACCGAAGAGCGCCCACGAGATGCCATTCTGCAAGCCCTGGACGACGCCCGCGTGCCCGCAGGCTATCCCTACACGGCCGAAGATATTGCCTTTGATCCCCACTACTTGGCGCGGGAGATGATTCAAACCTTTACCCGCCCTAACGGCAAACCGCTAAAAGTGCCCGGCGTACTGCCCAAGCTGAGCGCTACCCCAGGACGAATCGGCGACGGCGGCCCCACGCTTGGCCAGCACACCGACGACGTGTTGGATGAGCTGGGCATTGATCACGAAACCCGCGCAAAGCTGCGCCAAGCGGGCATTATTTAGGGAATGTTTTTATGAATTTGATAACACCTTGCCCCACCAAGATCGAAATCAACGAAGTTGCCCCCCGGGACGGCCTCCAGATTGAGACGCGTTTTGTGCCCACCGAAGAGAAAATCCGCTGGATCGATGCGCTCTCCACCACCGGCCTGCGGCGAATCGAAGCAACGTCGTTTACGTCGCCTAAAGCGATTCCCAACCTGCGCGATGCCGCTGATGTGGTGACCGGCATCCAGCGTCGGGAAGGGGTCGATATCACCGTGCTGGTGCCCAATGTAAAAGGCACCGAGCGGGCGCTTGCCTGCCAGGTGGATGAGATCAATCTGGTGATGTCCGCCAGCAATAGCCACGGTCTGGCCAATCTGCGCATGAGGCCGGAACAGTCACTAGAGCAGTTCGCGGCGATTGTAGAAGTCAGCAGAGAGAGCGGGGTATTTATCAATGCCTCGCTCTCCACTGCCTTTGGCTGCCCCTTTGAAGGCGAGGTGCCCGAAGCGCGGGTGCTGGAACTGGTTGAGAAACTTATCAACCTTGGCATTCAGGGCGTCACGTTGTGCGATACCACCGGTATGGCCAATCCTGCCCAGGTCAAACGCCTGTGCGTAGCCGTGCTTGAACGCTGGCCGGAAACGCCGTTCACACTCCACTTCCACAATACTCGCGGCATGGGGCTGGCCAACGCCCTGGCGGCGTGGCAAGCAGGGATCACCCGCTTCGACGCCTCATTAGGCGGGCTGGGCGGCTGCCCCTTCGCCCCCGGCGCTAGCGGTAATGTATGCACCGAAGACCTGGTGCATATGTTTGAAGCCATGGGCGTCGATACCGGTGTCGACCTGGATGCACTGCTGGAAGTCGCCGCTACCCTACCCGCCCTTATCGGCCACGATGTGCCGGGGCAGGTGGTCAAGGCCGGGAAATCGACCCGGCGTTATGCGATGCCTAATGCTCAAGCTTGAGCGTTAGGCGGGTCCAATCACATGCTTCACTTCAAGGTACGCACTCAACCCCCAAGGTCCGAGTTCACGACCAATGCCGCTACGCTTGAAGCCGCCCCAGGCGGTTTCAGGCAACACTAACTGCTCGCTGTTGAACCAGATACTGCCGGCTTTAAGCTGGCGGCCAATGCGCTTGGCGCGTTCTGGGTCACCGCTAATCACCGTTGCCGCCAGGCCAAAAGCGCTGTCGTTGGCAAGCTGGATAGCGTCGGCCTCACTTGCCACGCTATGCCCGCAAAGTACCGGGCCGAAAATCTCCTCCTGCCACAAGCGGCTTTCCACTGGCACATCGCGATAAAGCGTGGGTGCCAGGAAGTAACCTTGGGCGGGCAGCGTGCGGTGTTGCCCATCGCGCACGACGGTAAGACCTTCCTGTTCGGCAAGATCTAAGTAGCGCTGTACCGCATCGCGCTGTTTGGCGCTGGTTAAGGGCCCTAAATCCGTGTCTGCAGCGAGCGGGTCGCCCAGTGTCAGCGCATCCATACGCTCAGCAAGGGCAGCGTAGAGTGCTTCTGCTACGTCTTCGTGCACCAATAAACGCGAGGTCGCGGAGCAGATCTGCCCGGCATTAAAGTAGATACCCGCCATCACCCAGTCGGCTGCCTGTTCGGGGTCGGCATCTTCCATCACCAGGATCGGCGATTTTCCGCCCAGCTCCAGAGACACGCTCGCAGTGCGTGCGGCGGCCGCCTGCATCACCGTTTCACCGACGCGGTTGCTACCGGTAAAGGAAATTTTATCCACGCCAGGGTGGTTGGTTAGTGGCGCACCGATGCCCTCGCCGTCGCCATTGAGCAGGTTGAGCACCCCAGCGGGCAAGCCTATCTCCAGGGCAATCTCTGCCAGTACTCGCTCGGGAAGCGGTGTCACTTCTGACGGTTTGAGTACCGCAGTACAGCCCGCAGCCAACGCGGGTGCCAGCTTCCAAGCGCTGGTCACCAATGGAAAATTCCACGGCGCAATCAGCCCCACTACCCCGACCGGGTCGTGATACGTGCGCGCCTCAACGCCTTCCATTTCTACGTTCACCAACTCGCCTTGGCGATCGTCTAGTGCCTTGGCTTGCCCTGCGTAGTAGCGGTAGCAGGCAATCGCATCGTCCAGGTCAATCCCTGCTTCTGCTAGCGGCTTACCGTTGTTAGTTGCTGAAAGCGTGATGATCGAATCCCGACGGGCTTCCAATGCACCGGCAAACCCTTCCAGAAACTTAGCGCGAGCTGTCCCACCCAACGCCTGCCAATCAGGCTGCGCCTGCTGGGCGGCTTGTACCGCCGCATCGACGTCGGCAGCATCCCCAGCGGTGACCTGTGCAATACGCTCTTCGCGGTAGGGGTTCATTACATCGAGCAGGCGGGTGCCCGCCGAGGGCACCCACTGGTTGTTGATGAATTGGTGGTCAACAACCGAAGGGAAGTCGGTCTGGGAGGTCATGGGCATAATCGTGGCTCCTTTAGAGGTCGTGTTGGCGAAGCCAATCATCAATGAGCTTTGTGAGATGCTGGCCGCTAAAGCTGGGGAAATGGCCGCCGTGCACGGTGCGGACAGGCAGCTTGCACAGCCGCCGCATGCTGGCGGCGTAGTCGGTAAGATCGCTGTGCCAGAGGTCTTCGATGAGCGGGCCATCGTAAATCAAATCACCCGATATTAGCGTCTGGGTGGCCGCCTCCCAAAGTGCGATGCCGCCAGGGGAGTGACCAGGCGTATGAATCACTTCCCACTGCCGATTTCCCAAGTCCAGTATTTCGCCATCCTTTAGCGGGGACACCATTTGCGGCGCCTGAATACGGTAGCGATCATGCGAATAAGGCTCTGGGGGTAGCGCTTCGAACATATCGTCGCTGAGAAACTGGTCGGCCAGAGTACGCGTGTTGTCGGGTGAAGCAAGGATGTCCGCCTCAGCGGCATGCACATGGCAACAGCCGAACTCGTGAGCGGCGCCGATATGGTCAAAGTGCGTGTGGCTGGCCACCGCCAGCAGGTCACGCTCGGCAAGCTGCGCCACGTGCTGGCGCAGCGGCACCGCGCCCAGACCAAAATCCACAACCATGCCGCGCTTGCTGCCCTGAACATGCCAGATATTACAGCGATAAAACGGCTTGATCCGCGGCTCGTCGATCAGGGTGATACCGTCCGCCTTGGGGGTGGTACGGTACCACTGCTGTGCACTGATGCGCTCAAGGCTCATGCAGGCACCCGCTTGGCGACCGCGACCTTGCTGACCACGAAATAGAGCGCGCCGGTGATAACGAACACCGGAAGCGAAGCGCCAAAATCAAGCGAAGCGACCCAGTTCCAGTAGTAAGCCAGTAACGCCCCGACCGCGTAGCTGCCCAGCGCCAGCCAGTTGAAGGCGGGAAGGCTATGTTCAGCCTGGATTAGCTGTGCCGAGGTATAGCGCTCCCGGCCCAACAGGTAGTAATCCACGATCATCAGCGAAAATGCTGGAATAAAGACGCTGCCAATAATTAATAAAAAGGTCTGGAACTGATCGAGAATACCGGGGATAAGGGCCCCAATCACCGAGACGACGCCAATGATCAATGCGGGTTTCCAAAACGGTACTGTAGGGCGCACGCTCATGAATGAAAGTGTTGCGCTGTAGACACACATCACATTAGTAGTGAGCACTGAGAAGAAAACAACCAACGCTGCAGGTAGGCCAAACCCGAAGCCGCTGAGCAGCGCTGTCGGGTCATAGGTGGGTTCCATACCGATACTGATCGACAGTGCGGAGACGGTCGCCCCAAGCCCCATCGCAATGAGTGTAGCGACCACATAGCCGCTCCAAGTGCCCACAACGGCTGCTTTTAGCGAGCGACAGTGGCGATTGTAATCTGCCGCTAACGGAATCCACGAGAAAGCCGTTGCAACCACAATATCAAACACAACGCCGCCACCCAATACTCCTTCAGGTTTCAATTGTGTAATGCTGGGCAGGTCGTAATGCCGATTGAGTGCGAATAGCACCACGGCGGATAACCCAAGCATCAGTATTGCCGCTATTTTCTCGACCTTCTCAATCCCCAAATGACCGCGCAGGGCGATCAGCACTACCAGCGACTCACAAATCACCGTAAACAGCGCTACGTTGGAGTAACCCGTCAGGCTTTCGACAGCGTAATCAAGGCTCATACCTGCTAGCAGCGCCTGAATCCAACTCCAGGCAATCAGGGCTAATAAATTCACCCAGGCTGGGAAGTTAGCACCCTTGCGCCCAAAGGTACCGCGAGCTAGAACCATGGTCGTCATGCCAGTCTGTTGGCCCATTGCCCCGATTAGCACCAATGGAATGATACCTATCGCAGAGCCGAGTAGGATCAGCAACATCGCGTGCTGAAAGGTTAGGTCAGGCACCAAGAACATACCGGTCAGTATGGTAGTCACAACGACATTCGCGCCTAACCAGAGTGCAAAGGTACCGGGCAAACCTAGGCTATGTTCAACATCATCAGCCGACAGCGTATCTTGACCCAAAACATGTTTAGTTTTCATTGTTGTTTCCTGTTTAGAGCAGGCTCTTCTGCCAAGCAGCGGCATCAATTTCGATCAGCAGCGGCCCAGTTGGAACGCGGTTGGCGAGCGCTTCGGAAAGTTCTGTAGGGCTTTCTACCAGCATGCCGGGACAACCAAAGCCTTCGGCCAGGGTAAGGAAATTGGGTGCCTGAATATCCACGCCTAAGCGGGCCACGCCGTTGGCATCCATATAGCGACGAATCTCTTCATAACCGGCGTTGTGCCAGAGTACGATCACTACGGGCAGGCGCTCTTCTACGGCCGTTGCCATTTCCGAGAGCGTAAACATCACCCCGCCATCGCCCACCAATGCCACCACGGGCAAGTCAGGCCGTGCCAACTGAGCTCCCAACGCCGCCGGAAGCCCATAGCCCAGCGTGCCGTAACCCGTTGAGGCATTGAAATAGCGCCTAGGCGCGGGCTGACTGACCAAGTGGTTGCCGGCATATACCGGTGCGGTGGAGTCGCCCACCAAAATCGCCTCGGGCAGAGAATCAGCCAACGTTTTATAAAGCGGTACAAAGTCGGCAAAGGCAGGGTCGTTTACCAAATTAAGCGCACCCAACGCTGCGGAGGTTCGCTCAATGCCTTGACGCTTCAGCGGCTCGGGGAAGTGACCAAGCAGAAGCTCCAAACTACGCCCTGCGTCGCCCACCAGTCCAAGCGTGGTGCGCTGGTTGCGCACCAACTGCTCAGGATCGAGGTCGATACGAATCAGCGTGCCGTTGAGGTGA
This sequence comes from Vreelandella sp. ssv, assembly GCF_059448525.1. Taxonomy (NCBI): domain Bacteria; kingdom Pseudomonadati; phylum Pseudomonadota; class Gammaproteobacteria; order Oceanospirillales; family Halomonadaceae; genus Vreelandella; species Vreelandella sp. ssv. The sequence goes on from NZ_CM182545.1 coordinate 3,621,888, forward strand.
AAGCCGCCGTCAAAAACGACGTCATAATCGGTCTCACCCAGCTCGGTACCGATCGCCAAAATCACATCGGCGTTGGCGGCTAGTTTACGAACCGCGGGCAGCGCGGCATTGGCACCCAAATCCAGCGGGTGGTCACGGCCTAGCAGCCCTTTGGCGTTAATGGTCGTTACCGTAGGGGCATCGAGCTTTTCTACCAAAGCTCGCGCTGCTTCTGGCGCGGAAACGCAGCCTCCGCCCAATAGCACCAGGGGCTGCTTCGCCGCTTTTAGTAAGCGTGCAGCCTCGGCCAAGCCTTCTGGATCAGGCGCCGCGCGGTAAAGCGTAGGCGCTTGCCAACTGGCCGGCACATTCACCGGGGCATTGAACAGATCGATGGGGATTTCGATATGCACCGGGCCTGGGCGCGACCCATTGAAGATGGCAAAGGCACGCGCCAGCACGTCGGGTAGCGTATTGGCGTCCAGCAGCGTGTGGCTAAACCGCGCCACGCCGCTGATCATCTGCTGTTGGCTGGGCAGCTCGTGCAGCCGCCCTTGACCTAAGCCCAAGGTATCGCGGCGGTTAACGCTGGAGATCACCAGCATAGGAATGGAGTCCGCCAGGGCTTGGCCCATGGCGGTGGCAATGTTGGTCATCCCCGGTCCGGTAATAATCAGGCACACACCCGGCTGGCCGCTGGCACGGGCATAGCCATCGGCCATAAACCCTGCGCCCTGCTCATGGCGCGGAGTAATGTGCTGCACATCGCTGCCTTCCAGCCCACGATAAAGCTCTACCGTGTGTACACCGGGAATACCAAACAGTGCCCGCACGCCGTACGTATCCCGTAGCAGGTGGATTAGCAGTTCGGCACAGGTCATTGTCGTTTTATCTTTCATGCATGGCCCCTTAGAAGAAAAACGTATGGGCCATAAAGGCGATAATTGGCAGCGTAATCGCGGTACGCAGCAGAAAGATTGCCACCAGCTCCCAGAACTTGATGGGAATTTTCGACTTGAGCAGCAGCGCGCCGATTTCCGACATGTAGATCAGCTGAGTGAGCGACAGACAGGCAATCACAAAGCGGGTGAGTTCGCTTTCAATATTGGTCGCTAATACCGCCGGTAGGAACATATCGGCAAAGCCTACCAGTGTGGCGGGCGCTGCCGCTTCTGCCTCTGGAATACGCAGCAGTTCCAGCACCGGTACCATCGGGTAAGAGAGCCAGGTAAATAGCGGGGTAAACTCCGCCAGAATTAGCGCCACCGTGCCGATGGCAAACACCAAAGGCAGTAACCCTAGGAAAATATCCATTACGTTGAGCAGCGCCAAACGTGCTAGCTCACGAGGACCGGGAGCGCCAGCAGCGCGATTGGTGGCTTGAATCAAGCTGTAACGGAACAGACCTACATTTTCAGTACGCTCTTCGCTCAACTGGCAGCCCACAGGCTCATAGTACTCGTTGGACTTACGCGACAGGGGCGGTAAGCGCGGCACAATCACCGCAGCAATCAAACCGGCCACCACGACCGTCGTGTAAAACTGCACAAACAGGTGGTTAATATCGACGAAGCTCGTCACTAACAGTGCAAAGGCAATGGATACCACAGAGAAGTTGGTGGCAATTACCGAAGCTTCACGACCATTATAATAGCCCTGCTCATACTGCTGCGTGGTGATAAGTACACCGACGGTACCCGATCCCATCCATGAGGCGGTGGCATCGATAGCGCTGCGTCCCGGCAAATTAAAAATTAGCCGAAACGGCTTACGCACCATACTGCCGATGAACTCCATAAAGCCAAACTCGACCAAAAACGGCAGTAGAAGTGCAGCAAAGAAGAAGAATGTTAAGAGTACCGGCGCCAAATCATTGAGCATCACGCCACCGGTAAAGGACGCGGTGACGAACTCAGGCCCAAACTGAAAATAGGTCATCACAGCAAACAACGCGCCTAAAACACGCATCACCAGCCACACCGGCCCGACATGAAACATTTCGTGCAGCATGCCTTGCTTGGCCCAGGCAGGGGTAGCAAGCTTGGCATAAATCGTCGCTACCACCGACAGGCAGAGCACCACTACCGCGATAGCAGGCAGCGCTGAGCCTAATAGCGCTTGCAAACCCTCCGCCATCAGGCCCATACCAATATTGATGGTATCGCCAAATTGAAAAGGGACGAGAAACAGCAAAACCCCAATTAAAGAAGGCACTATAAACTTCAGCAAATGCGCCAGGGGGATCGGCCCCGACGAGGTCGGCTCTTCGGTCTTAACGTTACTATTCAGCATAGGGTTCACCTATTGGAAGTGATTATTGGAGGTGGGCTAGCGGCGTCCTGGCAGGAAGCAATACTTCCTGCCATATGTTTTTTTATTAGCGCCTTATCAGGTCGGCGCTTTTTTTAATCAAAACTGTTTTAAGAGCGGCTTAATCGCCACGCTTAACGCCCGGCAGGACGCAAAGCATTTCATACAGCAGTGTGGCCCCCATCAGCGCGGTGTTGCCGCTGGGGTCATAAGGCGGGGATACTTCCACCAGGTCAAAGCCGACAATGTTCAGGCCCAAGGCGCCACGAACAATTTCCAATCCCTGAGTAGACGTCAGACCACCCATCTCTACCGTGCCGGTACCGGGGGCAACGGAGGGGTCTAAACCATCAATATCGAAGCTGATGTACACCGGAATATCGCCCATCTGCTCACGCACCTCGGCCATCAAGGGCGCTAGCGAGCGGTACCAACACTCCTCGGCGGGCACGACACGGAAACCTTGATCGCGGCACCAGTCAAAATCCTCAGCGGCGTAGCCAGTACCGCGCAGGCCGATTTGTACCACCTTGCCGTGGGCCAACAAGCCCTCTTCCTGGGCCCGACGAAACGGCGTACCGTGGGCAATTGGCTCGCCGAACATGTGTTCATTCACATCGGCGTGGGCATCGATATGAATCAACCCCACCGGGCCATGCTTTTTAGCCATGGCGCGCAGAATCGGTAGCGTCAACGTGTGCTCGCCGCCCAGGGTCATCGGAATGCAGTCATGCTTTAGCACGTCGTCGTAAAAAGCGGTGATGATGTCGACGCTTTTCGGCAGGTGGAAGGTGTTGATGGGTACGTCGCCAATATCGGCCACCTGCAGGCTTTCAAACGGCGCAGCGCGGGTCGCCATATTGTAGGGGCGCAGCATGCGCGATTCATCGCGGATCTGACGCGGCCCAAGGCGCGTGCCGGGGCGGTTCGAGGTACCGATATCCATGGGTATGCCAATAAACGCCGCGTCTAAACCTTCGGCGGTGTCTTGGGTAGGCAAGCGCATCATGGTGGCGGGGCCTGCAAAGCGCGGCATGGTGTTGCCGCCCAACGGCTGATTGAACTCCGACATACACATCTCCTTGGATTTGTTGTGACGATTTAGCCTATGCAACTTTCCTGTCTTTCGGCCTTAGCTATCTCCTCTAGGCCTTGCACAGATCATGCCAAGTCGTAGATGCCTATAAAGAGGTGGGATCACCGCCCAAACGATGCAAAAATGAATCAACATGGGGTTCAATCAATTCATTTTTGAATCAAAGATTCAAAAATGAATTATTTAGAGGAGTCGCCTGCAGTGAGTGAAATAGACAAGCGTGTGCTGCAAACCATTGTAGAGACTGCTAACGATCACTTCTTTATCGTCAGTGGCGATGGACAAATAGTCGACATTAGCCCAGGAGCCGAGGCGGTTTACGGGGTATCACGAGAAGAACTGCTCTCCAACAGTGTGCAGCAACTGCAAGCGGCCGGGGTGCTTAAGCCCTCTATCACCATGGAAGTGATGCGCACTCGGCGTCCAGCGCAACTTATGCAGGTCACCGGAACAGGCCGCCGGGTCATCGCCGAAGCCTACCCGGTGTTCGTCAATGGCAAGCTGGAGCGGATTATCAGCCGCTCGCGGGATTTGACCGATTTACAGCTATTGCAGGACGAATACGCGCTGCTACAAAAACGCTTTAGCGAACACTTAAAACGCAGCCAGGCCGCCCCGGATGCGGAAGAGCAGGCGCTGGATGATGCCCTGGATAACCTGCAGGTGCGCAGCAGCGTCATGCGTGAAATTGCGCTACTCCTTAAGCGGGTCGCCCCTTCAGATGCCAATGTACTGATGTTGGGTGAATCGGGCGTGGGTAAAACCGCCTTTGCCAAACAGCTACACCGCTGGAGCCAGCGCTGTGACGGGCCGTTTATTGACGTTAACTGCGCGGCAATTCCTGAGAACCTGTTTGAGTCCGAAATGTTTGGCTACCAGCCCGGGGCTTTCAGCGGTGCGGCGCGGCAAGGTAAGGCGGGACTGTTGGAACAGGCCGAGGGCGGCACGCTATTTTTGGATGAAATAGGCGAGCTGCCGCTGCTCATGCAAACCAAACTGTTAAAGGTAATTCAAGATGGCAGCCTGACTCGGCTGGGTGACACTCGCTCTCGCAAGGTCAACTTTCGCTTGGTCGTGGCGACCAACCAAGACTTGGCTAAACAGGTAGAGGCTGGGGTGTTCCGGCTGGATCTTTACTACCGCCTCAACGTAATACCCGTGACCTTGCCGCCGCTGCGTGACCGTCGAGAGGATATTCCTGATCTTGTCGAAGCGTGTTTAAACCGGCTGAACCAGCGCTATGGGCGGCAGAAAATCCTCGACACCCGCGTTTGGTCGACCCTAATGGGCAGCGAATGGCTGGGTAACGTTCGTGAGTTAGAGAACTGGCTGGAACGGGCTTGGCTTTCCAGCCCCACGGATCAGATCGAAGTGCCTGCCGCTCACCCATACGCCGAGCAACACCATGCGAGCCTGCCGAGCGCTTCACCAGCAACGTCGCTAACCGAACTCGCCCCCCATGAAACCCTCAAGCAATACCTAGCGCGGCTGGAGCGAGAAACGCTTGAGGCACTGTGCGCCACCCACCCCAGCACCTATGCCATCGCAGAACGCCTGGGCATCAGCCAATCGAGCGTGGTGCGCAGGCTTCAGCGCTATGGCATTAAAGTCACCAAATGATTTTCTGCTTGACACAGCGGCTGTCATAAACGATCCATGTAAGTGTCATACAACGGCAACACCTTCAACACAAGCTGAACCAATAACAACCAACAGCGGTGATGTGTGTGCTATGTCAAACCAATCGCGTATCCGCCTGGAACGCGTCACCAAACGTTGGGACGCGACCGCTGCCGTCGATGATATCTCCTTCGATGTCACGCCTGGGCAATTTGTCATTCTGCTAGGCCCTTCGGGCTGCGGCAAATCAACCACGCTGCGTATGATCGCAGGCTTGGAAGAGGCCAGCGGCGGGCATATCTATATTGGTGAGCGTGATGTGACACGCCTGCCACCCGGTGACCGTGGACTGAGCATGGTGTTTCAGTCCTACGCACTGTTCCCGCATTTAAGTGTGGCCGACAATATCGTGTTTGGCCTGCGCAGTCGCAAAGTGCCCAAAGCCGAACAGCGCGAGCGGCTCGCCAAGGTCGCCGAACTGGTCGATCTCACCGATTACCTGACCCGCAAACCAGCCCAGCTCTCTGGTGGCCAGCGACAGCGAGTGGCGCTGGCACGCTCAATTATCTCCGAACACCCGATTTGCTTAATGGATGAGCCGCTCTCCAATCTGGATGCGCGGCTGCGCAGCGATATGCGTCGGGAAATCAAAGCGTTACAAAGCCGCCTGAACATGACGGTGATTTACGTCACCCACGATCAGGTTGAAGCCATGAGCATGGGCGATCGCGTCATTCTGATGCAGCACGGCAAAATCGTGCAGGACGGTACGCCCGACGAACTCTATAACCACCCTGCCAGCGCCTTCGCCGCAAGTTTTATCGGTAGCCCAGCGATGAATCTGCTGCCGTTGGTGGCCGGGGAAGATGGCGCTGTCATAAAAGGTGAGCAGAGTACGACTGTGGCCCCAATGGAGGCCGTGGGTGGGCATTTGGGCGTACGCCCAGAAGATATTGAGCTACGGCCAGCGACGTCACCCGGCGTACCCGCCAAGGTATTAAGTGAAGAGTACTTAGGGGCAGATACCATTGCCTATGTCGAGGTGGGCTCACATACCTTGCGGGCTCGAATAAGCGGCAAACCGCTCTTGAGCGGCCAGCCATGCAGCCTCTATTGGGCGTCCAAGAACATACATCTTTTCGATGCTAACGGCCTACGGCGCGATGATGTGCCACTAAGCGATTTCGCTCTGCCAACCCGAAGCATTCCTCGTCCACCGGCGGTGGGCTCTTTCCAACACTGATCGTTTTCAACACTGACCAGTTTTAACCCTGATTCAGTCCTGACACTTATGGAGTCTCTTATGCGTTCGCGGATCCCTTTTGCGATGACGGCCCTGGCAGCGGGCTTGTTAAGCGCCGCCCAGGTCAACGCTGATAGCGTCGATCTCACCATGTACTACCCGGTGTCGGTGGGTGGGGCACTCACCGACGTGGTTGACAATCTGGTGGAAGAGTTTGAAAGCGAACACCCCGATATCAACGTGGAAGCGATTTACGCTGGTAACTACGATGACACCCGTGTGCGCGCTATGTCGGCGATGGAAGCGGGCGATACTCCCCAACTGTCGGTGATGTTTTCGATTGACCTCTACGAGCTGATCGAACAAAACGCCATTGTGGCCTTCGATGATCTGGTCGAAACCGACGAAGAGCGGGACTGGCTGGATAGCTTCTACCCTGGCTTGATGGAAAACGGCCGGTTGGATGGCAAAACCTACGGCATCCCCTTCCAGCGCTCCACCATCGTGCTGTTCTGGAACAAGGACGCCTTTGAAGCGGCAGGCCTAGACCCTGAAACACCCCCAGAGAACTGGGCAGAGATGGCCGAAATGGCCGCCACCGTTCGAGAAGCCTCCAATGGCGAGCAGTGGGGCGTAATGGTGCCTTCCACCGGCTACCCCTACTGGATGTTCCAGGCCTTTGCGTTTCAGAATGGCCATCGCTTGATGAGCGAAGATGGTACTGAGGTCTATTTTGACGACCCGGCGGCTATTGAAGCACTTGAATACTGGGTGTCGCTGGCCACCGAGCACGACGCTATGCCCGATGGCACCATCGAATGGGGCACGCTGCGCCAGAACTTTATCGAGCAGTCTACGGCGATGATGTGGCACACCACGGGCAACCTAACGGCCGTGCGTAGTGAAGCTGATTTTGACTTCGGCGTTGCAATGCTGCCAATGAAAACCCAGCGCGGCAGCCCCACCGGCGGCGGCAACTTCTATATTTTTGAAGATGCCAGCGAAGAAGAGCAACGCGCGGCGATGACCTTTATCCGCTGGATGACCGACCCCGAGCGCGCTGCAGCCTGGTCAATTGAAACCGGCTATATGGGCGTTAGCCCCGCCGCTTATGAAACCGATGCACTGAAGAGCTATGTGGAAGAGTTCGCGCCTGCGGCCGTGGCCCGCGACCAGCTTGAACATGGCACTGCTGAGCTTTCCACTTATCAGGGGGGCCGCGTGCGTCGTGCTTTGGATAACGCCGTACAAGCTGCGTTAACCGGCCAGATGTCACCGGAAGAAGCGCTTACCCAGGCGCAGCAAGAAGCCGATAGCGTACTGCGCCGCTACGCTCGTTAATCGTTATATTTTTATCTGTTCGCCGGGGCATGCCCCGGCTTTTCCAACGTGCGGTACTTAACTATGTCATTCACCAACCACCGCAAAATGCAGCTCTATGGTGCGCTTCTGCTACTGCCCGCCGCCATACTGCTGGCCACCTTCGCTTACCTGCCCACCATCGCCACGGTGGTCAACAGTCTGTTTTTACCTGGCTTTCGCGGCGCCCCCACTGAGTTTGTAGGGCTTGAAAACTATCAGGTGCTGTTCGATGACCCAACATTTTGGAAAGTCGCTCGTAACAATTTAATCTACGCCGTCGGTACGATCCCCACCTCTATCGCGCTGGCATTGTGCATGGCGCTATTTGTGAATGGAAAGCTGCGCGGACGCGGCGTTGTCCGCATGGCCTACTTTACCCCGACCATCCTGCCCATGATCGCCGCTGCCAATATCTGGATGTTTTTCTACGCCCCGCAGATTGGCCTATTCAATAAGCTGCTCGGCGCGTTAGGTTTTTCGGGAGTGAACTGGCTCGGCGACCCAAGCGTGGCGCTGGGATCAGTGATCGTGATGTCGGTGTGGAAAGAGGCCGGCTTTTTTATGATCTTCTATCTCGCCGCGCTGCAGGGTATCGCCCCGGAGCTCAAAGAGGCGTCTGACTTGGAGGGCACCAGTCGGTGGAGCTTCTTCTGGCGGGTTACTTTCCCCCTACTGATGCCCACCACGCTGTTTGTGCTGATTAACGCCTTAATCAATGCAGTAAGAGTCGTCGATCACCTGTTTATTTTGACCAAAGGCGGGCCCAACAACGCGACGAACCTGCTGCTCTATTATGTCTATGAGAACGCATTTTCGTTTTTTGACCGCACTACAGCAGCTACCATTACGGTGGTTATTCTGCTGGTCCTCGCGGTCGTGGCCACGCTTAAGTTCACGATTTTAGATCGCAGGACGCACTACCAATGAATACGACCACACTCTATGCGCCCCGCTCCCGTTTCTTCTCAATTCCGGCGCTGGAAACGGTGGCCGCGTGGCTGCTGGCGGTTATCTGGATTTTTCCACTGCTGTACGCCTTTTGGGCCGCCTTCCACCCCAGCGAATTTATGGTGAATTTCGAGCTTTTCGCCCCGCTCACACTGGATAACTTCACCAATGCCTGGGCTCAGGCACCCTTTGGTCGCTACTACCTAAATACCTTTGCCCTCGTCACCGGCGTTGTATTTGCCCAGTTTGTGGTTTGCACTCTGGCGGCGTTTGCCTTTGCGCGCTTTCCGATTCCCGGCAAAAACGTGCTGTTTATGCTGGTGCTGATTCAGCTGTTCGTGTTTCCCGAAGTGCTGATCGTCGAGAACTACCGCATCGCCAGTGAGCTGGGGCTGATCAACACCATTACCGGCATCGGTCTGCCCTATGTGGCCAGCGCTTTTGGTATTTTTCTGCTGCGTCAGACGTTTAAAACCATCCCCCGAGAGCTCGAAGACGCCGCCCGCATCGAAGGCTGCAACTGGCTGGAAATCTTATGGAAGGTCTACGTACCACTGGCCAAGCCGACTTATCTCGCGTACGGGCTCGTTTCGATCAGCCACCACTGGAATAACTTTCTGTGGCCATTGGTCGTCACTAACTCGGTGGAAAGCCGCCCGCTAACGGTCGGACTAGGCGTTTTCTCCGCCCCGGAAACCGGCGTCAACTGGGCAACGGTGAGTGCCGCAACGTTGCTGAGCATCGCTCCGTTGCTGGTGGCTTTCCTGCTCTTCCAACGCCAATTCGTGCAGTCATTTTTAAGAGCGGGGATACGCTAGACAGACGCCCCTCAGGTTTTTCGTGCGACAATTCTCCCTCAAGCACGCGATAAGGAGAGCATTGATGCACGGCGACCCTCACCCGGCAGCCCTCAAGGTACTGCAGGAAGTATTTGGCTACGACAGCTTTCGCGGCCCCCAGCAGGCTATCATTGAGCATGTGATCGCCGGAGGCGATGCGCTGGTGCTGATGCCTACCGGTGGAGGAAAATCGCTGTGTTATCAGATCCCTGCGCTGCTGCGCGAAGGCACCGCGATTGTGGTCTCGCCATTGATTGCGCTGATGCAAGACCAGGTGGCCGCGCTTAAGCAGAACGGGGTTAGGGCGGACTTCCTCAATTCCAGCCTCGATTATCACGAGGCGGTCGAGGTAGAGAATCGCCTGCGGGCGGGGGAGCTGGATCTTTTATATGTCGCGCCCGAGCGGCTGGCCACGCCGCGTATGCAGATGCTTTTGGAGCAGAATCAGATCGCGCTGTTCGCCATTGATGAAGCCCACTGCGTCTCCCAGTGGGGCCACGATTTCCGCCCCGAGTATCGCCAGCTCTCCCACCTGCACCAGCGCTTCCCCCAGGTGCCGCGCATCGCGCTCACTGCCACCGCCGATGTGCCTACTCGGCACGACATCATGGAGCATCTGCAGCTTCAGGAGGCGGCGCTTTACAACAGCGGCTTTGACCGGCCCAACATTCGCTACCATATCGCTGAAAATCAGGGCAACGCCAAGGAGCAGCTGCTGCGCTTTATCCGCGAGCACCACGATGGAGAGGCGGGTATCGTCTACTGCCTTTCCCGACGCAAGGTGGAGGAGACTGCCGCCTGGCTGGAGCGTCAGGGGCTGACCGCACTGCCCTACCACGCGGGCCTTCCCCCCGAGCAGCGCCAGCAGCATCAGACCCGCTTTCTACGTGAAGATGGCGTGGTCGTCGTCGCCACCATCGCCTTCGGCATGGGCATCGACAAGCCGGACGTGCGCTTTGTGGCTCACCTTAATCTGCCCAAAAGCATCGAAGCCTACTACCAAGAGACCGGTCGCGCCGGACGTGACGGCCTGCCCGCCGATGCCTGGATGGCCTACGGGCTTCAGGATGTGATCACCCTGCGTCAAATGCAGCAGGGCTCCAGCGCCGCCGACCAGCAAAAGCGTATCGAGCAGCAAAAGCTAGATGCCATGCTGGGGCTGTGTGAAATCATCAGCTGCCGACGCCAGGCGCTTTTACACTACTTCGGAGATCACTTGGATGCCCCTTGCGGCAACTGCGATAACTGCCTCACCCCACCCGAGACCTGGGACGCCACCGTGGCAGCACAAAAAGCGCTGTCGTGCGTCTACCGCACCGAGCAGCGCTTCGGCGTGACCTATCTCGTGGATGTACTGCTGGGCAAGCGCAACGAACGTATCACCCGTTTTGGCCATGACCAGCTCAGCACCTTCGGTATTGGTCAAGACCTCACGGCCAGTGAATGGAAAGCGCTATTTCGTCAGTTAATTGCCAGCGGCTTTTTAAGCGTGGATATGGAAGGTCACGGCGGTATTAAGCTCACTGCCGATGCCAAGCCGGTGCTGCGCAGCGAGCAGAACCTCACCCTGCGTAAGCCAAGCAAAGCCAACCCCGCCCGACGGGGAAGCAAAGGCGCCTCAGCCACGCTCGGCCATGGCGCGCTGTGGGAAGCCCTTCGCCAGCACCGCAAGGAGCTTGCCGAAGCGCAGGGCGTGCCTGCCTATGTGATCTTCCACGATGCCACGCTGGCTGAGCTGGTCGAGCAAAAACCCCAGAGCATGGAGGCACTGGGCGCGATTTCAGGCATCGGCGCGCGCAAGTTGGCGGATTATGGTGAGGGCTTTTTGGCCATTATTCTGGCACACCCCAACGAACCTGCCGCCAGCGCCGCTGCGGGCAGCAGCGCTCTGGAATCCGCCGCGCTGCTGCGTCAAGGGTTAACGCCGGAACAGGTCGCCGAGCAGCGTGGCCTGGCCGCTAATACCGTGTACCGCCACCTAAGCGACGTGATCCAAAGCGGCGAGCTGGCCCTGGAAGAGGTAGTCGACTTGGATACGGCGACCGTACAACAGATTCGCGCCGCTTTTGAGCAGTTTCCCGGCCAGGGGCTGAAAGCGGTGTTCGAGTCGCTGGAGGGGCGTGTGGATTACCCTATTCTGCACTGCGTGCGGGCGTCCATGGCGGCACCTACATAGCGCGCCTGGATTATCGACAATGCTCGCCCCGCTCAATGGCGGCGGCATCGAACACGCCGGTATCCAAAATCCAGGCAGTGACGAGCTTGGCAGGGGTGACATCAAAAGCAGGGTTCCATACCGGGGCATCGCTGGGCGCCCACACGACCTCGCCAAACGCTCCTGCGGCACCGCGCACCTCCGCGCCATCACGCTGCTCAATGGGAATATCCGTGCCGGTGGCGCAGGCAGGGTCTACTGTCGTGTAAGGGGCCACCACATAAAACGGCACCTGATGATAGTGAGCGACCACCGCAAGCATATAAGTACCCACTTTATTGGCGAAGTCGCCGTTGGCGCAGATACGGTCAGCGCCCACCATCACCTTATCCACCTTGCCCGCTGCCATCAGACTCGCGGCCATACTGTCGGCAATCAGTTGATAGGGAATGCCCAGGTCGGCCATTTCCCAGGCGGTTAAGCGGCCACCTTGCAGCAGCGGGCGGGTTTCATCCACATACACATGAAGATCTACGCCGCGTTGTTTGGCAACCGCCAGCGCGCCAATCGCGGTACCCACGCCAGCGGTTGCCAGCGCGCCGGTGTTGCAGTGGGTGAGCACACGGTCACCCATTTTCAGCAAGTCAGCGCCCCGTTCGGCCATCTGTTGGCATAGCGCACGATCTTCTGCAAACAGCGCAGCAGCGCGCTCGGCCAGGGCATTGGCGCCTTGCGCAAAGCAGGCTTCCATGGCATCCAGGCAGTACATTAGGTTGACGGCTGTCGGGCGCGTGGCGCGCAGGCGATCGCTGACTGCCTGCCAATCGCTTTCGGGATGGCGCGCGGCGTACTGCGCCAGCACGAAAGCGGCGCTCAAGCCAATCAGTGGTGCGCCACGAATAGCTAGGTTCTTAACCGCCCCCTGCCAGGCCTCGGGAGAGTCACAGCACACCCACGTTTCAGCTTGCGGCAACTGCGTTTGATCCAAGTACTCAAGCGTATTGGCATGGACCCGCAAACTGCGTGATTGAAGTTGAGGCATCGATGGACTCCTTGAGCACTTGACCGGAACCGCTACACGGCTTATCAGCCGCGAAGCTTATCATATAGAATGGCTGCCAATAGAAGAGGCGACGCAGACCCTATGATGACGCTACAAACTGAACTGCTGGCCGCCATTTCATGGGCGGCGCAGCAAGGCTGGACGCCCGCTACCGGCGGCAACTTTTCCGCCCGCACCGCGGCTGGCTACCTAGTCACCGCCTCTGGCCGGGATAAAGCCCGTATTCAGGCCGATGACCTATTGCTGTGCGGCCCGGATGGCAAAGTGCTTGAAGGTAACGGCAAGCCCAGCGCGGAGAGCGATCTGCATGCCGCGCTCTATCGCTTAGACGCTTCGATTAACTGCGTGCTCCACACTCACACTGTGGCCAGCACGGTTCTGTCACGGCGTTTTCCAGAGGGTGTCGAGCTAAAAGGCTTTGAAATGCAAAAAGCGCTCCAGGGCAACGCTACTCACGACGACACCATCCGTTTACCCGTTGTGCCCAACTCCCAGAATATGGAAGAACTGGCCGAGCATGTCCGCCTCGGCTGGCCCATGCCTTGGGGCTTTTTGGTGGCAGGGCACGGTATTTACGCCGTGGGCGATAGCATCGCCAGTTGCCGCCGTCACCTGGAAGCGCTTGAGTTTTTACTTGCCTGTGTTCTTGAAGAGAGTCGCTGGTCTTAAATGAGTAGTCTTAAATGAGTAACCCAACTGTTCGCGCCATTGTGACCGATATTGAGGGCACCACCACGGACATTAACTTCGTCCATAAGGTGCTGTTTCCCTACGCCCACAATAAGTTGCCTGACTTTCTACGCGCTAACGCAGAAACCCCGGCCGTCGCCGAGCAGATCGACGCCGTGCGCAGCGAAATGGGTGATCCTGATGCTACGCTGGAAGCTGTTATTGCTGAGTTGCTGCACTGGATCGAGACCGATCAAAAGGTCACTCCGCTAAAAGCCCTGCAGGGCATGGTGTGGGCCGACGGCTACCAGCGTGGCGATTTTAAAGGCCACTTATATAGCGATGTAGCACCTGCTCTGCGCCAGTGGAAAGATGCAGGCAAAGCACTTTACGTTTATTCGTCAGGCTCCGTACAGGCCCAAAAACTGCTGTTTGGCTACAGCGATGAGGGCAATTTAACCCCACTGTTTAGCGGCTACTTCGATACCCATATTGGCCATAAGCGCGAGGCGACTGCCTATCAGCGCATTGTCTCAGAGCTTGACCTACCTGCGGATGCGGTGCTGTTCTTGTCGGATGTGGTCGAAGAGTTGGACGCCGCCAAGCAGGCGGGCATGCAAACTCTGCAACTGGTTCGTGAAGGCACTCAGGCCGGCACCCATCATGCATACGTCACCCGCTTCGATGAGATCGTTCTGTAACGTTCATTGTCCGTCACTTTTTAGGAGAGTTATTGATGTCGCAACTAAAAGTATTTGCTGATCAAAACCCGAACGATGCCCTGATCGACACCGCTGACGGCGAACAGATGACCACTGAGCTAAACAAGGTGGGCGTGCTGTTTGAGCGCTGGGCAGCGCCGGGCGAGATTGCTGACGATGCCACCCAGGAAGATATTTTGGCGCTTTACCAGGAAGATATTGACCGGGTCAAAGCTAAGGGCGGCTACCAAACCGTGGATGTGCTGCACATGGTGCCCACGCACCCTGAGAAGGACGCCATGCGGCAGAAGTTCTTAAACGAGCATCGCCACCACGAAGATGAAGTGCGTTTCTTCGTTAAAGGCCAGGGGCTGTTCTGCCTGCACATCGATGACAAGGTGTATCAGGTGCTGTGCTCTCGCAATGACCTGATCAGCGTGCCTGCCAACACGCCCCACTGGTTCGATATGGGCCCAGCACCGGAATTCACCGCGCTACGTTTCTTCGACAACGTGGAAGGCTGGGTGCCCCACTGGACCGAAAGCGATATCGCCGGAAAGTTTGATCGTTTGGATCAGCTTTAACGTGTGAAGCGTGAAGGGTAAATCGTAGCGCGGCGTAAGCGGAGCGCACCCGCGAAGCACTCCGCTAGGAGTGCCGAAGGCGGCACCGAAATATGATCCTTCACTCTGGCCCCATCCAGGCGGCTAGCGCCGCCGTCGCGGGTGCCTCATACGCTCGTCCCTCGCGAGATTCGTTACGCCGCGCTACTGGGCAACCGTTTACAACACCTCTTGCTGGTTATACGCCCTGGCTAAATCCGCCAGCGCGCTCAGGTCACAGTAGGCTTCCGGCTCCATAATCAGCGTTTGTCCCATTAGCACATTGCGCGCTTCAAGCTTGGCGCGCAGCGCGGTGTCTTTAATCTCTTCAAAGTCGGCGTTGTGGGCCAGCGATAACACCCGCCGGTGCATTTCGATGCCACAGTAGGCCAGCGCATCCAGGCGGATCTCTTCAAGCAGCGCATCGCAGGCGTCGTCGGCGCTATTGCCCTGCTCTTCAAAAAGCGATTTGGGAAACAGAATGCCAGTCCGCTCAGTTTGCCAGAGGTGTCGGAATTCGGCATCAAAACGGGTAAAGCAGGCTTCAATCACCTCCAGAATCCACGATTGATACGCCTCAAGCTCATCTTCTAGACGATGCGCGGGCTGACTGAAATAGGCCATCAGAAAGTTGGCTACCGCCATGCCCACGTCAAAGGCCATTGGCCCGTATTGGGAGAACTCGGGGTCAATGACCCGCACGTCGGTATCCGTGGCCATAATCGAGCCGGAGTGAAGATCACCATGCAGCATGGTTTCGGTGTTCGAGGTGAACTTCATCAACAGCCGTTGCACCTTGGCTTTTAGACGCGCATTGCGGCGCAATTCGTCCACCACCGGTGAAAGTTCCGGTGTGTGGTGGTTCATTTCGGCGCCGTAATAGGGGTCAGTAAACACCAGCGACTCGGTGATGGCAGGAATCGCTACATTCCCTGAGAACAGTCCTACGTCCGCTTTTTTCTCAGGGCTGCTCAGTGAAAGCTCCGAGCCGCGAAACGCTGTACGTGCGCAGAATTGACCAATGGTTTCGCCGAGCTGGGCAACTTGCTCACCGTTGATTAACTTACGGCGCAGAATCGTATGTGGGTGAAGGTACTCCATCACAAACAACGCCTGGGGTTTGTCAAAGTAGTAGACCTCAGGGGCAATACCAGGCGCGCGCTTGGCCTGGCGGACCAGCGCATAGTATTCAAAGTGGGCGCGATAAATCGGTAGCGGCCAGCTTTCGCCCACCATGCGGACATAAGGAAGCGCCTGCTTTACCACGACACTGCCTACGTCACCGGAGACAATAAATACCAGGTTGAGGTTGCCGTCACCCACCTCGCGAATGTCCCAGCTAGCGGGTTCTCCACCCACTCGACTCGCCACCGCTTCAACACCTCCAAGCCGTTGAGAGAGAGTGTCGACGCTGAGCGCGCGGTAATGTTGATCAATCTCCACAGGCCAATCCTCACCAAAATTTTGCATATATTCAGGCCCGAATAAGGGGCTTTAAGACGCTGATTATCAGAGAGTAACGTTTAAAAGTTAATAAGGGCACTATCGACATCGCTATTAATGGTGATCCCAATAGGGTCGTTCGCCAATCTCCGCGAACAAATGCTCTAAAAAAGCGGCCACTTTCTGCGAGCGCAGGCGGTTTTCGGGGTAGATAACGTGAATTCCCTCTCGCGTTGCGTCTCCTAGGGCTTCATAGGTTTCCAATATGGGTATTAGTCCGCCATCGCGCAGCGCATCGAATAGCAACCATGTGGGGAATAGCACAATACCTTGGCCTTGCAGCGCGGCTTCCACAAGACTCTCTGCATTGTTGCTATGCAGATTGCCTTTTACCGAATAACGCTGCGCTTGAGGATCGCCAGCCTCCTGGAAATACCAAGGCTGAACGCCGCGTGTTCCTTTATAAACTAAGCAGTTATGGTCGCCCAATTGCTCTGGATGGTGAGGCTCGCCGAGCCGCGCTAAATACGCGGGGGAAGCACAGGCGACAAAGCGCTGGGTCGCCAGTTGCCGGGCCAGCAGGCTTGAATCCTCCAGCGACCCCACACGTATGACAACATCGGCGCCTTCTTGTACCGGGTCGATAAAGGCATCGCTCAACGTTAGCTCAACTTCCACGGCCGGATTCGCCTGCTGAAAACTAGCCAATAAAGGCGCGATATGCCGACGTCCAAACGCCACCGGTGCATTCAGACGCAACAAGCCCTGTGGTTGCTTAGCGCCGCTGATCACCTGCTCGGTAGCGACATCCAAGCTTTCTAATATGCTGCTTACCTCCCGATAGTAGCGCTCTCCGGCATCGGTGAGCCTTACCGCTCTGGTATGTCGGTAGAGCAACCGCTGGCCTAGCGAACGCTCCAACCCTGCAATGTGCCGCGAGACCGAAGAGGCCGGCAAGTCAAAGTAGCGTGCGGCTTCAGCGAAGCTGCCACTTAAGGCCACTCGCACAAAAAGGCGTAACGCTAACAGGCGAAGCGAGTTGTCCAAAATGCAATAGTCCTTTGCTGTTTTGACGCATTGTAGCAATAACACTAACTCTCTACAGTACGCGCTTCTTTTACTTAGCGGAGCCACCTATGCGTCACGCACTTATTCTGCTCGGCGTGCTAATTGCCGGGATGGGCCTATCGGTCGAAGCCGGCTTGCTAGGCCCGCTTGGCGAGCAGGTTGGGCACTTATCAGCCACCTTGTCGATTTTTATGGTGGGCGCGCTACTGCTCTCGATAGCACTGGTGTTTGCGCCTAAGCGACAGCTGGGAGTCCTTTTCAAGCAGCCTCGCTGGCTACTGACGGGCGGTATATTAGGCCCGGTTTACGTCATTGTGTTAACGCTTGCGACGCCGCTGGTGGGTGTTGGAATGACGATGGTGGGAATTTTGTGCGGCCAGGTAGCGGCCAGCGTCGCTATCGACCACTTTGGCTGGCTGGGAAGCGAACAGCGTAAAGTCGACGGCTATCGTATTGGCGCCTTAGCGATGATTCTTGTCGCCCTGTGGTTAATGTAACGGCTAACGTATTAAGGAATTAAACCATGCTACTCCCTCTTATCTTTATCTTACTGCTGGTTGGCGGAGCGGTACTGGCAGCCCAGTCCTCCATCAATGGCCGTTTGGGCGCAAAAGCGGGCGTCATCGAGAGTTCTTGGCTGACCTTTGTGATCGGCGCCGTCCTGACCTTTTTATTGATGTTCTTTTTTGAGCCAGCACAGCAAGCGACCCTCTTTAGCGTACCGAAATGGCAGCTAACCGGCGCGCTGTTTGGCGTTGTCTATATGTTGGCAATTGTGTTTGCCGTACCCCGAGTAGGTACCGCAGCGGCCACGGTAGCGGTCATTTCAGGCCAACTATTGATGAGCCTACTGATTGATCATTTCGGCTGGTTAAGCAATGCAGTACGACCGTTAGATGTTTCACGCTACATTGCGATGGCGCTGCTCATTGGTGCTATCGGCTTAATCTATCTAAGTCATCAGCAGCGCCATCGTCGACTGGCAAGCCAGCCAAGTTAGTTCTTCAGGCTCACCGCATTAACGTAGCTGGCTGTCTTTGCTACCGCGGCGATTATAGCCACTAAAGCTAGACTGCTTTTTATCCAGTTCACTCTGGCACTCCACGCAGAGCCGAACACCTGGAATTGCCTTGCGGCGTGCTTCGGGAATGGGGTCGCCACACTCCTCACAAGTCTCAAGACTTTCACCGCGAGGCAATTGGCTACGCGCACGCTGCACCGCATCCTCCAGCGTGCTCTCCATCTGCTCTTGTTCGGCACCATCTTTCGCCCATCCACCTGCCATAATCGCGCTCCTCGCTTCGGCAATAGCAATCTATCAGCATAGCAGTAACGAGAAGCGCTCACCGTTAGCCCAAAAACCTAACGCCTTGTGCCGCCAATGGGCTTCTTAATTTATCGGGTAGCGGCAAATCGGTGACTACGGCGTCATAGTCACTCAGGTGACCCGCAGCGCAGCGTAATGGCAAATTCAGTTTTGTTTTATCCAGCACCAGCACACGATAACCGGCATTGGCCAACAGCGCCTCACGGGCCATTACTTCGTCGTCGTTGTAGTCATAAAGCTGACCATGGCTATCCATTCCCCCCACCGACACAATCCCTACATCGGCACGGTAGCGTTGAAAAAAGCGCCAGGCATCGCCGCCAATCACATCCTGGTCACGACGACGCACTCGCCCACCCGCCACCACTAACTCACACTTCAACTGGCACAGCTTAATCAGCGCATGCAGGTTATTGGTCGTGATATGCAGACCTTGCTTATCACTCAGCGCATCGGCCAACTGCTCTACCGTGGTGCCCGTGCCTAAAAACAGTGCTTGATGATCCTGTACCAAGCTCGCTGCCCGTGCCGCAATCTGCCGCTTACCCGCCACATTAACGATCTGACGCTGGTCGTAGCCGATGTTTTCCTGCTCAGGAAATGGCAGCACCTCACCTTGGCGACGCAGCACCAAGCCCTTATCAGCTAGGTGGCGAATATCCCCACGCAGGGTTTGCACAGAAACCCCAAACTCGCCTGCCAGGCTGTCTACCGACTGGCGACCTTGTGAGTGGATTCGCTGTAATAGCTGTTGTCGACGTTCGAACTGGCGCATAGCCCCTCTCGGCACAACGAAAGCAAAAAGTGCGGCAAACGAAAGCCATAAAATGTTGAACGAAAGCATAGTGTCACTTTGTTGTAAGCAGATGACAGTAGCTTAGGTGGGGTTCACTCACTGGAGGTTTACCCATGTTGAAGCGCCCCCTGTTATCTATTCCCACATCTGCCCTGACCGCTGCCGTTGCGGTAGCCAGCTTTTCCCTTGCGGCTCAAGTAGCAGCGAACGAAAGGCTGACGCTCTACACCAGCCAGCCCAATAGCGACGCCCAACAGACCGTGGATGCCTTTGAAGCGGCCTATCCCGACATCGAAGTAGAGTGGGTGCGCGACGGTACCACGCGTTTGATGACCCGGCTGCGCTCGGAACTTTCGGCCGGAGTGAGCAACCCTGACGTGCTGTTGATCGCCGACAGCATGACCATGGAATCCCTCAAGCAGGAGGGTCACCTGCAGCCTTACTTCAGCGATGAGCGAAAGGGGTACGACGCCGAACTGTATGACCCGGAAGGCTACTACTACGGCACCAAGCTGATCACCACCGGGATTGTCTATAACACCGGCGCCGAGCATCAGCCGCAAAGTTGGCAAGACCTGCTGGGGCCTGACTACGAAGGGTTGGTGACTATGCCCAGCCCACTCTACTCCGGCGCGGCGCTGATCCACATGGCGGCGATTACCGCCAACCCTGACCTCGGCATGGAATATTACGAGAAGCTTCAAGAAAACCGGACCGAAGCGCAGGGCGGCAATGGTGGTGTCTTTAACGCCGTGGCCGCTGGCACCAAGCCCTACGGTATCGTGGTGGACTTCCTGCCGATTCGTGAAGCCACCAAAGGTTCACCGGTCAACTTCGTGTTTCCGAAAGAAGGCGTGAGCGCAGTGACCGAACCGGTCGCCATTATGGAAGGTGCAGATAATGTCGATGCCGCACAAAAGTTTGTGGATTTCGTGCTTTCACAGCAAGGCCAAGAGCTGGTCAGCCAGCAGGGCTATCTGCCTGCCCGCAACGGCGTTACCCCACCGGAAGGCTTCCCTGCGCGCAATAGCATTACCTTGATGGCGGTTGATACCGAACAGGCGCTGGCCCAGGAAGAAGAACTCAAACAGCGTTTTAGCGACCTCTTCGGCGGGTAACCATGACGCCCGCTCTCACCTATGGTCATAAGTACGGCAGCCAGCATCGCTGGCTGCTTTCAAGCCTGCTGATCGCCATTGTGCTGCTCAGCCTGGCGCCCAGCCTGCGCCTGCTGATAGAGGCATTGAGCGACCTTACCCAAGGCCGCCAATCACCGCTGTGGCAGGTGCTCAACAGCGCCAGTACTTGGCGAGCGCTCTGGCATAGCCTTTATACCTCGGGGCTCGGCATGCTGATCGCTCTGTTGCTGGGTAGCTTGTTCGCCTTTGCCATTACGCTCACTAATGTGCGCGGAAAATCGTGGCTGGTGTTCTGCTTTATGCTGCCGATGATGATTCCGCCGCAGGTCACCGCTTTGAGCTGGTTGCAGCTATTCGGCCCGGCCAGCCCGCTACTGAAAAGTATGGGTATGGCGCCGCCGCTAGGTAGCCCGCAACCACTCTACTCCGCTGAAGGCATCGCCTTATTACTGGGCATCCAGAGCGCACCGCTGGTGTTTCTGGCCTTGCGCACCAGCCTGCTTTCGCTGCCCCGTGAGCTTATTGAAGCCGCCCGCATTAGCGGCGCCAAACAGACCCAGGTATGGGGCCACATTATTCTACCCGTGACCCGTAGTGGCCTGATTGCCGGGGGCGCGATGGCGTTTATCTCGAGTCTCGGCAACTTTGGTATCCCCGCCATGCTGGGCATTCCCGCAGGCTATTACGTGCTGCCCACGCTGATCTACCAGCGTATGGCCAACTTCGGCACGGGGGTGTTAGCAGAGATGGCGGCGCTCTCCTTACTGATTGGCTTACTGGCGCTGGCCGGGGTAGCGCTGCAACAAAAGCTTATGAACCGCAGCCGCTTTGGGCTGGGCGGCCACAGTGGACGCTCCCACGATTTCACCCTGGGCCGCTGGCGTGCTCTGGTCACCGCCACATTAGTCGGTGTCTTACTGATTATTCTGGTCGCACCCCTGCTCGCCCTGGTTATCAGCTCGCTGGTGCCCGCCATGGGCGTGCCGCTAAATGCCGAAACCGCCACCCTGAACGCTTACGCCGAAGTGGTCGGCCGCCAAGGCGCCACATGGCGGGCGGTAAACAACAGCCTAATGCTTGCAGTTAGCGCGGCTGGGGTGCTGATGTTGCTGAGCCTGCCATTGGCTTACCGGTTACAGCGCCTACCGGAACGCTGTCGGGGCGTGGTTCTCAGCGCTATTGAGATCCCCTATGCGCTGCCTGGGGTGGTCTTGGCCATTGCCTGCATCCTGCTATTTGTCCGCCCCCTGCCGATGATCAATGTGGCGCTCTACGGCACGCTAGGGCTGATTTTTATCGCCTATCTGGCGCGCTTTCTGGTGGTCTGCGTCAAACCTGTCGCGGCCAGCCTGGCGCAGTTGGACCCATCCCTCGAAGAGGCGGCGCAGCTGGCTGGGGCAGGCCCCTGGCGGCGTCTTGGGGGCATCATCTTGCCGCTGGTCGCGCCCGCACTGTTCGCAGGCGGCTTATTGGTGTTCTTGCTGGCGGTCAACGAACTGACCGTGTCAGCGCTGCTCTGGAGCGCCGGTAACGAAACCCTCGGCGTGCTGATTTTTAACCTCGATGAAGGCGGCGAAAGCGTGCTGGCCTCTGCGGTGTCAGTGCTGGTGGTCGTGATGGTCGCCTCGCTGATGCTGACACTCAGTTTACTGGCGCCGCGTTTACCCAAAGGAGTCATACCATGGCAGGGCTAACGATTGATCGCGTTACCAAGCGCTTTGGCGAGCAGACGGCAGTCGATGCGCTATCTCTGACGATCAACCCAGGCGAGTTTGTCGCCCTGCTCGGCCCCAGCGGCTGCGGCAAAACCACCATGCTACGCATGCTGGCAGGTTTTGAGACGATCAACGACGGTAGCATTCAATTAGCCAATCGCACCCTGGCCAGCGCCGATACCCATGTGCCGCCTGAGCAGCGCAATATGGCCATGGTGTTCCAGTCCTATGCGCTATGGCCGCACATGAGCGTGGCGGACAACGTGGGATATCCGGTCAAACTGCGCGGACTGCGCGGAGCGGCGTATCAGCAAAAGGTGCAGCGGGCCCTGGCGCTGGTGGAGCTCGATGCCTACGCCGATCGTATGCCCCAAGCCCTCAGCGGCGGTCAGCGCCAGCGGGTGGCCCTGGCGCGCTGCCTGGTCAGCGACCCGTCGGTGGTACTGCTGGATGAACCTCTGGCCAACCTTGATCGCCATCTGCGCGCCACCATGGAACACAGCTTCCGCGATTTTCACCAGCGCACTGGCGCCACACTCGTCTATGTCACCCACGACCAAACCGAAGCCATGGCGCTGGCGGACAAAATCGCCGTTATGAAAGCGGGCAAATTGGTTCAATGGGGCGCCCCCGAAACCCTTTATAGGCAACCGCGCACCGCCTGGGTAGCGGGATTTATCGGTCAGGGCAGCCAATTAAAGGTCGCCGCAGGCAATCCTGGAAAATTGCTTGAGGGCGCTTCCTTGATGCGTGGTCTAAACGCTATCGAGTCCGAGCGCACCCAAACGGTACTGGTGCGCCCAGAGCATATTCAGATCAGCACAACGCCCTCCTCCTCAGCGGCCCCCACGTATCGTCAGCTTGTCGCCCAGGTAAAAAGCGTAATTTTCCGCGGTGAGCGCTATGAACTCACATTGCGTCTAGCCAGTGGCGAAACCCTGCTGGCCTACCATCACAGCGCGCCTGATTTGGGTAGCCAGATTGCCGTCGACCTTCATCAGGGCTGGTGTCTGGAGCCCGATCAATGAGTGTCACTATCGAGATTCTCAGTGGTTTAGGCGCAAAAGGCCCAGCTGCGATAGTGGTAGAAGCCCAAGGAAAACGCCTGCTGCTGGATGCAGGCGGCGCGCTCCACCCGGATGACACCATTGCTTGGGCGAACAACCTGGATATCGACGCAGTGCTGATTAGCCACGACCATATTGATCATATCGGCGGCGTGGCCGAGTTAGCCGAGAGCGTGCCGCTTTATTGCACGCCGCTGGTCGCTAACTCATTGCCCAAGAACCGGTTATGGCGGCCCCTACCGGAACGCGGCACGCTAGAGGTGGAAGGTATTACCGTCACCACCGGTCAAGCGGGACATTCGCTAGGCGGTGTTTGGCTGCATTTAGCGGTGGAAGACGGTGTTTTCTACAGCGGCGATGCCTGCTTTGAATCGTTGGTGTTTCCGTTTGATACGCCGCCGCCAGCGCGTCTTGCGCTGCTGGATGCCTCCTACGGCAGCGTTGATCAACCCCAACCCGCATGTATCCAAGCGATCAGCAACCACTTTACCCAGCCTTTAGCGTTTCCCGTGCCTGCCACCGGCCGCGCGTTGGAAATGGCGCTGTGGCTGCTTAAAGAAGCTAAATTACGAGGGTTAACGCTGGCGATTGATGCGGATATACGCGCCAACCTCTCTGCTCTGCTGGCAATGCCAGCCGAGCTACGTCGCCCAGGTATTGATGCTGCTATCAACAATGTGTTGGCGCGACGAAATGATAAAAATGCCTCGCTGAGGCTAATTAGTGATCACGATGACACCCCCCAGCAGTGGCCCGAGCATCGGCTACTGCATACCGGTTACTTAACGCCTGAGCGTCAAGTCCAGCTAGCGACAGGGGAAATCAGCTGGCAACGCTGGAATGTGCATCTGCGCGCCTCGCATCTGGTGGCACTTGCCGATCAGTTGAGCGCCTCTCAAGTGGTGCCGCTATTTACCCAGCTTAGCGATAACGAATTGAAGGCGTGGCAAGGGCTTCTAGGCAATCGCCTTAACACTTCTCAGCGTTTCAAAACTAACTCTCGTACCAACCCCCTTTCCCCTTTAAGGAGTTTTGCATGTCCGCAGTGATTGTTGATGTCGACGGCACCTTAGCCGAATTTCATCCTCATCAAGTTAGCGACTGGGTACTCGGCAGCCAAAAACAGTGGGAGCCCTTTTTTGCCCACATGGCCGAAGCGCCGGTCATCGAAGCGGTGGCCAAGCTGGTCAAACTCTTGAAAGCTCAGGGCCAGCAGATCGTGATCTGCAGCGGTCGCCCAGACAGCCACCGAGAGCATACCCAGCGCTGGCTAGAGCGACACACCATCCCCTTTGATGCCATGTACCTACGCCCCGAAGGTGATGACCATGTGGATGATGAAACAGTAAAAGAGGCCCTTCTGGAGCGCATGCGCGACGACGGCTTTGCCCCCTGGCTGGTGCTGGATGACCGTGATGCCGTGGTCGCCCAGTGGCGAGCGCTCGGGCTAACCTGCCTGCAGTGCGCGCCAGGGGATTTTTAAACGTTTGCCAGCCTGATTCGGTACTGCCACACCAGCACCGCCAAGGGCACCAGCGCGACAGGGATCATCAGTAGGTTAAGTGTTGCCCAGCCTAAGCCGCTGACCAAGGGCCCAGCGAGCAACGCAGTGATAGCGGCGGTGCCAAAGACTAAAAACTCGTTGGCAGCCTGGGTGCGCGCTTTATCCACCGGGCGGTAACTCTCAGTGAGTAGCCCGGTGGCGGGTAAAAAGGTGAAGTTCCAGCCCAAGCCCAGCAAAACCAGCGCCACGTTAAAACCGGATAAACTGATACCCCACTGAGCGACCAAGGCACTGGCCACCAGTAGGAGGCAGCCTGCCACGATGACTTGCCTGGCGCCGAAGCGAGTGACCAAATGGCCAGTAAAGAACGAGGGTAAAAACATCGCTACCACGTGCCACTGGATGGTCATTGAAACGTGGTTAAAGTGGTGCCCAGCCCCCGCCATGGCGAGCGGTGTGGCGGTCATGGCCAGGTTCATCACGCCGTACCCAACCATCGCTGCGCTTACTGCTAGAATAAACGCAGGCTGGCGAAGTATCTTACCTAAAGGCAATGCGGTGCCTTCAGCGTGGGTGCGGGATGCAGGTGGTAACCGTGTCAGCATCAACACCACTAAAGCCAGCGCGTAGAGCGCGGCTAAACCCACAAAGCTGCCCAGAAACGGCACCTCCCCCAGTTCCCGGCTGACTCTTGCCAGCCACGGCCCGGCAAACGCAGCCAGCACACCGCCCCCCATTACCAAGCCAATCGCTCGATCACGCATCGGTGCGGAGGCGGCTTCTACCGCGGCAAAGCGATAGAGCTGACCAAAGCCAATGCCGATACCAATCAACCAGGTTGCCAGCAAGAACAACCCAAAGCGTTCGCTCATCAGGGCCTGCACGGCCACCAGCGCGCCCACCAGTCCCACGATATTGCCCAGTATAAAACCGCGTTTACGGCCAAGCCTGGCCATGATCAACGAAGCGGGAATAGTCGCACACATCAGCCCAAGCCACTGGGTGGCAACCGGCGCGGTCGACCAAGACGCGCTTGGGGCTAACGATGCGCCAATCAGCGGAGAGACGGCGATCAGCAGGACATTGCCGGTGACCAGCAGGGCCTGACAGAGTGATAAGAGGGAAACGGTCAATGGCATCAGGCATTCTCCTGCAGGCAAGGAGCATGGGAAGACGCAAAGCGCTGGCGATAGACCGAGGGCGATACCCCGTAGTAGCGCTGAAACTGGCGTCGCAGCTGCTCTGCGCCACCCAAACGCCATCGCTTTGCCAGGCGTTCAAGGGAGAACTGTTCACGCTCGTGGAGCAGCGCTAGACGTGCCTGCTCAAGGCGTAGCTGGGTCAGGTAGGCACCCGGGGTAGTCTTCAGGTGGCGTCTAAACAGTCGGGTTAAATGGCGTGGAGAGACCGCCATCATATCCGCCATGCTCTCGATACCGTGATCCACACTGGGATCGGCGTGGAGATGATCCAGCAAGCGGCGCAGCGGCCCCGCCTCCTGTTGGTGTCGCAGTATCTCGCTGAACTGCGACTGCCCACCTGGGCGCTGCAGAAACACCACTAGTTCACGGGCCACTCGCCCTGCCAGATCAGCACCGTGATCCGCTTCTATCAGCGAAAGCGCCAAATCAATTCCTGCCGTTACACCGGCACTGGTGTAACGGTCATTGCTTTCGATATAGAGCGCATCGGGCTCGACACTAAGCGCTGGGTACTCATCGGCCAGTTGCGGTGCATGGCGCCAGTGGGTAGTGACGCGGCAGCCATCCAGCAACCCTGCAGCGGCTAACAAAAATGCCCCGGAGCAGATAGAGCCGAGCCGCCTCACCTCTGGAGCCACCTCACAAAGCACCTGCTTCACTGCAGCTATTTCACGCTGCTGCATCACGCCACTGCCGCCCGCCACCAACAGCGTATCCAGGGGCAGTAAATGGGTAAGTTGGTGGTAGGTGTGCGTAGCATGCACGGCTAGGCCGCCGTTGGTGGCTACCGGGCCGATGGCATCGGCGACTAGGGTTAACTGATAAAGCGGCTGCGGGCTTAACGCATTGGCGCTGGCAAACACCTGCCAGGGGCCGCTGATATCCAGCAGTTGGCAGTCGGGGTAGGCAAATAGAGCAATATGGCGAGTCACTGTGTCTCTCCGCTAACGGGCTATCGAAGCATTAGAGAGAGTTTCAGTGCTGCGCCCCATGTCGGCAAGGACCATTACCCCACCGATACGGACATATTAATAACCCTACCGACTTAAAATCGTCATTATCCCGTTCTATCTAAAGGTGCCTCCATCCTTCGTACGCTGGAAACGAAATCACTAAAGCGCTCGCCCTGAATCAACACATGGTCACTAAGCGCTTGCTGTGCAGCCAAGGGGTCACCTTTTTCAATCGCTTCCACAATGGTTTGGTGCTCGCTGAGCGAATTATTCACCCGTTGGCGTACCTGCAACTGCAGTCGCCGGTAAGGCTTTAAGCGCTGCTTCAACTGCCGCGCTTCGCTGGCCAAAAAGGCATTGTGGCTAGCGGTGTAGATACAGTCGTGAAAGCCTTCGTTTTCGTAGTAATACTCATCGCTATCACCGGCCAGAGCAGCGGCTTCACAGCGCTGGTGTGCTTCACGCAACGCAGCCAACTCCTCTTCAGTGATTCGGCGAGCCGCCAGACGGCCGCACATGCCTTCAAGTTCGGCCATCACCTCAAACATTTCGATCAACTGATCAATACCCACCTTGGCCACGAAGGTGCCTTTCTTCGGCGAAACGGTGACCAAGCCGCTAGCCACCAGTTGCTGAAAAGCTTCGCGCACGGGTGTTCGCGAGACTTGAAACTCACGGCCCAAGGCTTCGGGGTCCAGCCGTTCTCCCGGCACACGGCGGCCATTAATAATGTCATCTTCAAGAGAATCTCTTAATCGCTGAGCGTTGGAACGCTTAGTGCCCGTCATGTTTTACCTCCTTGGATCGCGGCTCGTATTCGCCGTTTTAATGCTGTCATATAGTTGACATTAGCATACGTAACGCCTATTGATATATACATCAGTCCTTCTGATAAACATATAAAGCTCATCCAAACACACAACAACAACTGTTGGAGATGCCACATGCAACGCTATTTGATTTCAACTGCTGCCGCCCTTGGTCTCGCCATTGCGGCTTCCCACGCATCTGCCGATACCGTACTTCGCGCCTCGCATCAATTTCCCGGTGGCCAAGGGGATGTTCGCGACGAAATGGTGCAAATGCTGGCCCGCGAAGTAGCCGATGCGGATGTAGGGCTAACCATCGAAGTCTATCCCGGCCAATCGCTGTTCAAAGCGCGTGAACAGTGGGGCGCTATCGCTCGTGGTCGCCTCGATATCACTTCTCTACCACTGGACTACGCCAGTGGTCGGCATCCAGAGTTTTCGGCCACGCTGATGCCGGGCTTAGTGCGTAATCAGGCACATGCGCAACGCCTGAATGACTCTGAATATATGGCCATGATTAAAGAAGTCATTCGCGAAGGCGGCGCCCGCGTGCTTGCGGATGCCTGGCTCTCGGGCGGTTTTGCCTCTAGCAAGGGATGCATTACCTCCCCCGATACGGTCGAGGGCCAGATATTTCGTGCGGCCGGTCCAGCATTTGAGGAGATGCTAGAAGCCGCTGGTGCGTCTATCGCATCAATGCCCTCTTCGGAGGTTTACACCGCTATGCAAACCGGCGTACTGGACGCTGCCAATACCTCCTCAATGTCGTTTATCTCCTATCGTCTTTACGAGCAGGTCGAGTGCTTGACGGAGCCTGGCGACTTCGCGCTCTGGTACATGTACGAGCCGATTCTGATCTCTGAGCAAGTGTGGCAGGGGCTTAACGAAGAGCAGCAAGCGGCGCTGATGGAAGCCGGTGAAGCCGCAGAAGCGTTCTTCGCTGAAGAGGCTGCCGCCATTGATCAGGAAATGATCGACCTCTACGAAGAGAATGGCGTTGAGGTGGTCAGCATGAGCGAGGACGATTACAACGCCTGGCTAGAGATTGCTCGCGAAACCTCTTACAAAAACTTCGCCGAGAACGTTCCCAACGGACAAGCCATTATCGATGCGGCGCTGGCCGTCGAGTAAGCAACCCATAATCGCCTAACGGCGCGGCCATTCTGCTCGGGATGGCCGCTTTCTACTGATGCTTGCTTAGCTTGGCGAAATAACCAGCTTGACGAGGGAATTATGGCACCTGCAACGACTCACAATGCCCTTGCGCGAAGGGGCATCATCGGCGGCTACATTCGCGTCATGGATAAGCTCTCGCGGCTTTCCGCCTATTTGGCCTGCGCCATGTTTATTGCGGGCGTACTGGTCATCTGCCAGATGGTATTTATTCGCTACCTGCTGGGCATGAGCACCAGTTGGCAGACTGAATTCACCATCTTCTCCGTCACGGGAGCAATGCTGATGGGAAGCCCCTACGTGTTAATGACCGGCGGCCATGTCGCCATTACGATCGTTCCCGATGCGCTAGGTGGCATTACACGCACCATTATGCGTTTGATCGCATCGCTGTTTGGGTTAGGTTTTTGTGCCGCTTTGGCCTATGCCAGCTGGATTTACGTCTTAGAGGCGCTGCATGGCGAGTGGACCACCGGCTCGGTATGGAATCCCCCTCTATGGCCAGCACTGTTGCCCATGGCCGTGGGCGCTACCCTTCTTGCGCTGCAGTACGTGGCTGAAATATTGCGCGGGGAGGACTGAGCATGGATCCCATTACGTTAGGCATTATTGTGGCCATCGCGTTGATTGTGCTCATGGCCATCGGCACTCCTATCGCTTTTGCCCTGGGCGGTGTGTCACTTCTGGCGCTGCTCTATGATCGCGGCCTTTCCGAGCTTACCTACTTTGGGGAAACCTTTTTTGACCGCATTGCGGAGTTTGGTTTTGTCGCCATTCCGATGTTTATTTTGATGGGTGCTGCGGTGGCCTCCTCCCCCACCGGGCGTGACCTCTATCGCTCGCTGGATCTATGGATGGGCAAATTGCCCGGCGGTTTAGCGGTTTCCAATATCGGTGCTTGCTCCATTTTTGCCGCGCTCTCGGGGTCGTCACCGGCGACCTGTGCAGCCATCGGCAAAATGGGCATTCCTGAAATGCGCAAGCGCGGCTACCCCGATGGCGTGGCGGCAGGCTGCATTGCCGCAGGCGGTACTCTAGGCATTCTGATTCCGCCGTCGGTCACCATGATCATCTACGGCATTTCCACCGAAACCTCTATTGGACGGCTATTTATAGCTGGGGTGGTACCCGGCTTTATGCTCGCCGGCCTGTTTATGATCTGGACCATGATTGCCTGCAAGATGGCCGGTGGTTATAACAACCCGATGGCCGTCTCCGTCGAACGGCTAAAAGAGAACGTTAAGCAGAATGTTGATAGCAACCTAAAAGCATTAGTGCGGGTACTCCCTTTTCTGGGCGTGGTCGCGGGCATCCTGTTTGCCCTTTATGGCGGAGTGGCAACGCCTTCCGAGGCGGCGGGCGTTGGCGCGTTTCTATGCTTGGCGCTAGCGATCCTTATCTACCGCATGTGGCAGTTGGGGCCTATCAAGCTGATCATGCGCGACTCGCTGCGCGAAAGTGTGATGATCATGCTGGTCATCGCCACCGCTGAAGTGTTCGCCTATGCGCTCTCTTCCATGTTTATCACCCAAACAGTGGCGGGCGCGATTGCTGATCTGGAGATTAACCGCTGGGCGCTGATGGGTGTGATTAACCTCTTCCTGCTAGTGGCCGGTTTCTTCCTGCCGCCGGTGGCCGTAATCGTGATGACCGCGCCGATTCTGTTGCCCATCATCCTGGCGGCTAACTTCGACCCCTACTGGTTTGCGGTGATTTTGACTATCAACCTGGAAATCGGCCTGATCACACCGCCGGTGGGTCTCAATCTGTTCATTATCAAAGGCATCGCGCCGGATATCTCGCTGCGCGACATTCTGATGGGAAGCTTGCCCTACGCGCTGTGCATGGTGCTGGGTATCTTGCTGCTGTGTCTCTTCCCAGGCATCGCGCTTTGGCTACCTAACTTGATCATGGGGTAAGGAGTTCGACCATGAACATGCTGTTTTTGCAGGAAGTGTTTAACAACATCACCCAGCGTGATGCCTTGTTACGGCGACGCCAGCCGGAGACGTTAAAGCCTGACCATGGGCAGTTGGTCAACGCCTGCCAGAAGCTGCTGGAAAGTGATGGCGAAGCTTCCAGCATTGCGCTGGCAAGCCGCGCCTTGGCGATTTATCAGCGCCTCTCACCGGCTGAGAAAAGCCGCTTTTTTGCTCGTCTAACGACGGACTTTGCGGCCGAGCCCGGCCCCATTGACGCGGCCTATCTGGCGTACCAGGAGGTTCGCGACAACCAATCACTCCAGCGCCTGTTTGAAGCCTGCGAGCCGCGTCGCCAGGAGCTCTTCCGGCGTTTAAACCTGGCCAGCGACGGTACCTATGAGCTGGTTAAAATGCGTGAAGACCTGTTGGGTTTGCTGCGCGAACAGCCGGAACTGGCGGCCATTGACGACGACTTTGCTCACCTGTTCGGCTCCTGGTTCAATCGCGGCTTTTTGATGCTCAAACGGATTGACTGGAACACCCCCGCTTCGATTCTAGAGAAGATCATCCGCTACGAAGCGGTACACGAAATTCAGGACTGGGACGATCTGCGTCGGCGGCTGGATGCACGTGATCGGCGCTGCTTCGCCTTTTTCCACCCGGCGATTGGCGACGAGCCGCTAATTTTTGTGGAAGTGGCCCTCCACAAGGGTTTGCCAAGCCGAATTCAGCCCATCCTCTCTGGCGAAAGCAGCTATAGCAAAAAAGGGGTCGACGACCCCGAAGATGCTGATACAGCGGCGTTCTTTGGTATCAGCAACTGCCAGACCGGCCTGCGCGGCATCTCCTTTGGTAATTTTTTGATCAAGCAGGTGGTGCAAGAACTCTCCCAGGAGTTGCCGCAGTTGAAATACTTCGTCACCCTCTCGCCGGTGCCCGGCTTTGCCCAGTGGTTGCAGGAGCAGCGCAATGATGAGCAGCTTCCCGAGTCACTGCGTCAATCGCTCAAAGGGCTTGAAACACCGGGATGGCATCAAGATAAAGCCCGTGAAGAGCAGCTCAAAGCCGCCATTCGCCCGTTGGCTGCCCGCTACCTGGTCGAAGAGAAGAACCGCCACGGCCTGCCGCTCAACCCGGTGGCCCGCTTTCACCTCGGCAACGGCGCCGAGCTCCACCGCATTAACTGGTTGGGCGATATCTCCGAGAAAGGCTTTAAACAAGCCGCAGGCCTGATGGTCAACTACCTCTATGTGCTAGACGATATCGAACGCAACCACGAAAACTACACCGCCAAGGCGACTGTTGCTTGCTCCAATGAGGTGCGCGACCTCGCTCGACGCGCCCGCAAGCTGGCCAAGGGAGAGACCACCAAATGAGCCACAACCTATTTGAAACCTTTGCTGCCAAAATGCACGAGCGCGCTGAGGCCGATTTCATTACCACCCGCGATGGCCGCCGCTATTGCTACACCGATGCGCTGACTATCAGTGCACAGCTTGCTGGCGCGCTAACCGAGTTAGGCGTTAAGCAAGGCGACCGCGTTGCCGTGCAGGTAGATAAAAGCCCTGAAGCCATTTTGCTTTACCTGGCCTGCCTGCGCATTGGCGGCGTCTACTTGCCCCTTAATACAGGCTATACCGGCGATGAAATACGCTATTTCTTGAACGACGCCGAGCCCGCGCTGTTTGTTTGCCGCCCTAAGTTCCTCGACGAGGCGCAGGCGCTTGCCGCTGAAACCGGCTGCCCTGCGGTGGCTACCCTGGATAGCGCTGGTGATGGCAGTCTAATGGAAACCGCTCGCACGGCAGCGCCACGGGAGGATATCGTGGCACTTGGCGAGCGCGACCTGGCCGCTATTCTTTATACATCCGGCACCACCGGGCGCTCGAAAGGTGCCATGCTGACGCATAAGAACCTCGCCTCAAACGCTGAAACCTTGGTAACAGCCTGGCACTTCAGCGCCGATGACCGGCTGATCCATGCGCTGCCAATTTTCCACACCCACGGTTTATTCGTTGCCTGCAACGTCACCCTGATGGCGGGCGCCAGCATGCTGTTCCTGCCGAAGTT
This sequence comes from Vreelandella sp. ssv, assembly GCF_059448525.1. Taxonomy (NCBI): domain Bacteria; kingdom Pseudomonadati; phylum Pseudomonadota; class Gammaproteobacteria; order Oceanospirillales; family Halomonadaceae; genus Vreelandella; species Vreelandella sp. ssv. The sequence continues at coordinate 3,654,663 of NZ_CM182545.1, forward strand.
TGATACGGATGTCATTTTTGAAGAGTTGCCCCGTGGCAGTGTGATGATGGGCGTTCCTACCTTCTATACGCGCTTGGTTCAGGATGAACGCCTGACGACTGATGTTACCGCCAACATGCGGCTGTTCGTCTCCGGTTCAGCCCCGCTAACCGCCGAGACCCACGAGGCGTTTGAAGCCAAAACCGGTCATGCAATTCTTGAGCGCTACGGTATGACCGAAACCAACATGAACCTCTCCAACCCTTATGAAGGCGCACGGCGAGCAGGTACCGTGGGTATGCCGCTGCCCGGCGTGGAGATGCGTATTACCAATCGCGAAACCGGCGATGAAGTGCCGTCGGGTGAGATTGGCATGCTGCAGATTCGCGGCCCGAATGTGTTTATCGGCTACTGGCGGATGCCTGAAAAAACCCGCGAGGAGCTGTTAGACGACGGCTTTTTCATTACCGGCGATCTCGCCATGGTCGACGAACAAGGCTATGTGCATATTGTAGGTCGCGACAAAGACCTGGTGATTTCCGGCGGCTACAACGTCTACCCTAAAGAGGTGGAGCAGGTGATTGACGAGCTCGACCAAGTCGCTGAATCCGCGGTCATCGGGCTACCCCATCCTGACTTTGGTGAAGGGGTGACCGCTGTGGTCGTGCGCCAGCAAGGAGCCCTTGAAAATCAGCTTAATGAAGATAAGGTGATCAGCTATCTAGATGGTCGGCTAGCCAAGTATAAGCAGCCCAAACGGGTCTTCTTTGTCGATGAACTCCCCCGCAATACCATGGGCAAAGTGCAGAAAAATGAGCTTCGCAAGCAGTTTAACGATACCTATCGAACTTCTTAGTTGCCCATCCTGCCAGCATACTCTGCTGCCCTTTTTTGCCCCGCCGCGTGCGGGGCTTTTAGCAGGGCTTTGCTGGGAAAAGGAACCATTTGCTCTCCTAAGTGTTAAGGTGAAACTACTTAACGAACGATGGAGCAAATCACCTTGACTACGCCTACCGTCACGAGCGGCATCACTGCCAGCGAACTCTATAAGTTGGTCACCCAGCCAGCCTCCGCCAGCAGCGGAAATGCGACCCTTGAATGGCCCGAAGCGACCATTAGCCTGGATGAGGCGAATCAGACGCTGATCTGGGAGCTCAACGACTACGGCAACTTGCCGATTACCCTCTCGCGCAGTGAAAATGAGTGGATCGCCATGTCGCCCATAGTGGCCGTGAACAGCGTCAAAAACGCCGCCGAACTTAACGACGTCTTACTGCGCCAGGGCATTTCGTTACCGCTGGCTTCCGTGGGTATTGTCGAAATCGACGGACACGACTTTTATGTGGCTTACGGGCAGCTGTTTGGCGACTCCAAACTTGAATCAATTTGTGCCGAACTGCACGCCACGGCCAGTGCGGCCATGGACGTCGCCGAACTGATACAAACGCACTTCGCCTAACGTTTACCCATTGTTCGTCTATTCTCCCAACTACCGTTATCCATTAGTGTCACCACCCAGGTGACGTATAAGCGAGATTATTTATGTTAAGCAAAATAATGACCGCCCTGCGTGGCAAAGCGACTGAAACCGGTCAAACAGTGGTAGATTCCCAGGCGCTGCGCATTTTAGACCAGGAAATCCGCGACTCGGAAAATCACCTGAGCCAGTCTAAAACCGAGCTCACCCGCTTGATGGGCCAGCGCCAACTAAACAGCAATAAAGCCGATACGCTGGAAAGCAAAATCGCCGAGCTGGAAAAAAGCGCCGAAGCCGCGCTGGATAAAGGCGAGGAAGCACTCGCGGTGGAAGTGGCTGAGCGCATGGTAGCGTTGCAGGATGACCTGGAAGCCGAGCGCGCGATTGTGAGCGAGTACGATGCCAGCATTGAAAAACTGCGCAGCGCAATTCGCGGCACCGACAACCAGCTTCGCCAGCTCAAACAGCAGGTGAGCGTGGTGAAAGCCACCGAGTCAGCGCAAAAGGCCCAGTCTGCCGTCGCGTCTCGCCATTCAGGCCAGAACAGCGCCATGAGCAGCGCCATGGAGTCACTGGAGCGCATTAAAGAGCGCCAGCAGCTTAACTCGGCACAAATGAAGGCCGCAGACGAGATGGCTGCGGAAGAGAGCGGTAGCTCGCTGGAAGCACGCCTGAAATCAGCGGGCATCGGCGGCACGCAGCGCAAAGCAGACGATGTATTAGCGCGCCTGAAAGCAAAGAAAAGCGCTCCACAAGAGTAAGTTCTCTCTTCAACAAGCTCATTAGCGAGGCAGGCCATGCTTAACAACCTGAAAGCACTTTTTCGCGCTACCACGCAGAAGCAGCCCGAGCAGGCAGCGGGCCGCCCGGTAGCGGCGGGCCTGCCCATGAGCGTCAGCCAGGAAGATCTAGAAGGCCTGCGACTGGATGGTCGCGTCAATATTAAGCTGATTGGCCTGCGCGCCCATGCCGATGCGCTGTTTCGCTGGGACGACGATGCCTATCATCACATTGCCGCCGTCGGGCATGTCGATCTAGGCCAGGGTGCGCATCTCGTACGCTTCTATCTGGACAACGACACCTGGCTACAGGCCAACATTGAGAACGGCCAGGTGCTTGAATATAAGCTGTTCGACTTTTACCGTGTTGCCCATCTCTCGGATGCCGAATTTGATAATTTGATCAACGGTGAAGATAAGCAGCCCGACAGCATCGGCGCCCAAACTGTCTCGCTCACCTCAACCACTGAGGAAGCGCGCAGTTGCACCTATCAGCGAGTTTGGGGGAATGGCGACAGCCTGTGGTCGCCGCCGGTGGTTTTCGAAGAGCAGGTAATGACCACCGAGAGCGTGTCAGCCCGCCATGTGACCCACCATGCAATGCTCTATGAGCGTACCATCGAAGGCACCGAGCGCATGGAGTACCTGCTGATGAGCGCTGAAAATGATGACGAAGGCAGCTTTATGGTGGTGCACAACGTGGGGGTAGATGTAGCCTCCGTCGATATCGACGCCATGTAATCATTACCGCCGTTCTTTAAATACGTTTTACCTACGACAAAAGGAAACCACCACCATGGTGAACTACCTGTACGGCTTGCCGTCATTTATCGCCTATCTAGTGACCGCGATTTTACTGCTCGCCGCTTTTATGTACTGCTACAGTCGCATCACTCCGCATCACGAGTGGACGCTGATTCGTGAAGGTAACGCAGCCGCCGCTTCTGCCTACGGCGGCTCCATTCTTGGCTTTACCATTCCGCTTTACAGCGCAATGGCGCACTCGATCAACTTTATCGATTTTGTGCTCTGGGGCATCGTCGCCTTTATCGTTCAGTTAGCCACCTTCTTTGGCGTTAAGCTGTTTTTGCGCAAGCAGGGTGAAAGCCTGTCTCAGCACATTACCGAAGGCCATCAGGCCTACGGCATTTTAATGGCCAGTGTGGCCGTGGCAGTCGGCTTGCTCAACGCCGCTTCGATGACTTGGTAACGACGACGTGGTAAAGGAGAGCCCGAATGTCTAAACACGATCACACTCCCCATTTGCCCCGCCGCAAGCGCAGCGGGCGTTTAACTCTGGCGATGATGGGCGCCAGCGCCTTTGGTCTTACTGCCTGTGGCCAGCCGCCCCAGGAAGAGCAAATCACCGAGATCGAATTTGACGAGCCGCGCAGCTTTCAGAGCGTTGAGGATTGCGTTGCTGAGAATGTCTATACCCGTAGCGCCTGCGAAGACGCTTATGAAGCCTCTTTAGAGTCGGTGCCGCGCTATAGCACCCTGGAAGAGTGCGAAGCTGAGAATGGTGAAGGCGCTTGTACCGCGCCAACTGAAGAGCAGTCTCAAGCGGCGACGGGTAGCACCGGTGGCAGTTGGTTCATGCCTGCCATGATGGGTTATATGGTCGGCAGCATGATGTCCAACACCAACCGTGGACGCTCCTTCGAGCGGGTTTACCAGGAGCCGGTGTACCGCAATCGTCAAAACCAGGGCAATTGGAACACCGCTACCAATCAGGCCACCCAGCGCGTTACTCAGCGTAATGATGCCATGCGCAGCTCAGTGGCGACCTCTCAACGCCGAGGTTTTGGCTCGCGCTCTTCGGCCCGGGGCGGCTGGGGCTCCTAGCTATCACCGGATACCAACATGCTGCGAATTGATATCCCTGAACGAAGCAACTGGAAAGCCCTGGCCCACGAGCTGGGCTTTCATTTTCACACCATCGACGGGGAGCCTTACTGGAAAGAGGACGCCTACTACCAGTTCACCCTAGAGCAGGTGGAGCGTGACATTGAAGGGCCTACCGAGGCGGTGCATGAGATGTGCATGGAGCTGGTGGATAAGGTCTGCCACTCCAATGCACTTATGCAGCGTTTGGCGCTGCCCGAGCATATGTGGGACAGCATCCACAACTCGTGGAAGTCGGGTCAGCCGCACCTCTACGGGCGGATGGATTTTGCCTATTCAGGCGATGGCCCGGCGAAACTGCTGGAGCTCAACTACGACACCCCTACTTCGCTCTACGAAGCGGGCTTTTTTCAGTGGGTATGGCTTGAGCAGGCCATCGAGCAAGGTATCCTGCCGCGCCACGCGGATCAGTACAACTCGATCCAAGAGCGGCTGATCAATGCCATGGCCCACCTTGGTGATCGCATTGAAGCGCGCATGCTCTACTTCTCTTGCATCAAAGATAACGCTGAAGAGCGTGCCACCGTGCACTACTTGCAGGATGTGGCGGTGCAGGCGGGTCTTAAGGCGCCGTTTATCTACACCGAAGATATTGGCCTGCGGCCCGGTGCCGAGCACTTCGTTGATCTGGATAATCAACCCATTCACGCACTGTTCAAACTCTACCCGTGGGAAGAGATGGCCGACGATGCCTTCGGCGAATATATCCCGAAGCTAAACACCCACTGGTTTGAGCCCCCTTGGAAAGCGATTCTGTCCAACAAGGGCATTCTCCCCCTGCTATGGGAGCATTTTGAGGGCCACCCCAATCTGCTACCGGCATTTTTCGAGGATGCCAATAGCCCGCCGCTGCCAGCAGGCTGGGTGCGCAAGCCATTCTTCTCTCGAGAAGGCAGCAACGTTGAATTGATCACACCAGCCGGCCATCGCGAGGCAGTAGACGGCCCCTATACTGACAGCCCCTGGATTCGCCAGGCCTATCACCCCATGCCCCGCTTTGGTAATAACCACGCGTTAATTGGCAGCTGGGTGGTGGGCGACCGCGCTTGTGGCATGGGCATTCGCGAAGACGTTGGCCGGATTACCAAAGACTCCTCCTGCTTTGTGCCCCACGCGATTGTATAAAAGCAAAGACTAAATCCCTCCGACAAACGCTGGACATCGCTACCGAAAAAAGCTGAAATCGAGGTTACTAATTTGGGGGTTACTCTAAAGAGCAGATCTAATGAGCCGATCTAATCAATAGAGTAGCACTCACCTCTTCACCTTTATTACCCTGAGCGTTACCCAACAGCGTTGATGCGAGTCTTGCCGCGTCTTCAGGGACACCGTTTACTTTGGAGCAACGGCGAATATGATGGCGCGCTGGAAACATCTACCCCTACGGCTTCGGCTATTTCTCTCTTTTGGAACGGTGCTCGCGCTTGCAATGCTGTTGGCGCTCTACCTTCAGGCTCGAACCCATAGTCAGGCGCGGCTTGATAATCTGCTAAATAATGAGCTGCCTGCTCAAATCGAAGGGCTTGCTGCCCATATCAACCTCAGCCTCAGTCAGGACTTAGCCGTTTCTGAGAGCCTCGCTAACAGCTACTTTATTGAGCAGTGGGTACAGGAGGGCATGCCCCAAGAGCGCCAGGATGAGATCACGACTTATCTCTCGCGTTTGATGGCACAGCTGGATACGGAACTGCTCTTTATTGCCGCTCAATACCAGAGCAGGGGCTACTATTTTCAATTGCGCGACGGTGAATTTCTTCAGCGTATTATCCAACCGCCGGGTAACGAAGACGACTGGTATTACCGCTTCACGGAAGGTAATGCCATGTACGAGTTGAATTTGGATAGCGATACCTTTTCAACCGATGAAGCCTTTGTATATGTTAATTACCGCAGTGTGGCAAATGCAGCCAACGGTCGACCGCTGGTAGTGGCAGGCGCAGGGCTTGATCTTTCTGACATGGCCATGCTTATTGAAGACTTTCGGCTAGGTGACGATGGTCGCGCTTCTCTGCTGAGTGCTGAAGGTGAGATGCTCGTTCACAGTGGTGAAACCATTAGTAGTGTTGACGTAGCGGAGGCCCTACCCCCACAAGCAGCGCAGCGCCTGCAACGTGACGAACAGCTGCAAGTAGACGAGATTGAGCGCGACGGCCAAACCCTACTGATCAGCACACGCTGGATACCGGAATTGCAGCGCTACCTCATGGTTGAAGTCAATAAAGAGGCGTACTTGGCGTCTACCCGCGAGCGCTTCCTGGCGTCCAGCGGTATAGGACTGCTCATTTTGCTAGCAGGTTTGTTGGTGCTCTACCCGCTAACGGGGAGACTTATTCGCCCATTGATTGATTTTCAGGGTCAGCTTAAAGACATTACTCACAGTTTGGATCTATCGCGGCGGGTCAGTACCGACGACAAAGCGGAGCTGGGCGATTTAGCGGATCAAACCAACGAACTGCTTGAGCGCCTTTCCCGCGCTATTGCTGCGGTAGCCAAGAACTCCCAGGCGCTGACGCACGTAGCGGAGCGTTTGGCAAAAACCGCAGGGCTTTCGGGTGTGCACGGTAGTGATATTCACCATGAAGCTAGCCAAACCATGGCAGCTGCCGTTGAAGAGATGGCGTCGTCGGTGGCTGAAATCACCTCAACGATGGAAGAGCTTTCCACCTCATCCACCCAAATAGCCGATCACTCCCAGTCGGTGGTAGATGTCGCCAACCAAACGTTAGAGCGTAGCCGTAAAGGCAGCACTGCTATGCAGCTTCTGCAGTCGAAAATGCAGGATATCCGTAGCGACAGCGAGCAGAGCCTCGCCGAAATAATGACCCTCGGAGCTAAATCCAAACAGATTAATAAGGTCATGGAACTGATCAACACATTGGCAGCCCAGACCAAACTGATCGCCTTTAATGCCGCGCTGGAAGCCTCAAGCGCAGGCGAGTCTGGACGCCGCTTTTCAGTGGTGGCCAATGAAATACGCCGCTTAGCTGACAGTGTGACGGACTCTACGCAGGAAATTGAAAAGCATACCGATGATATCCAGACGGCGATCAATCGTTTGGTGGTCGCGTCTGAAAAAGGCGCCTCTTCTATTGAGCAAGGCGTTGAGGCAAGTATGAGCACCGCTCAAGATCTGGAAGCGCTGCTCAAAGCGGCCAGCCAAACCAGCAGCGCGGCACAGCAGATATCGCTCTCTACTCAGCAGCAAAAAACCGCCAGTAGCCAGGTGGTCATGGCTCTGCGTGATATCGATACGGCCAGTTCTCGTAATGCGCACTCGGTGCGCAGCATTACCGACATTAGCCAGGACATGATTGATATGTCGATCGAACTCAACGCGCTGGTGCAGGAGTTCACCATCGCTCAGGCAAAAACAGTTAACAACGATAAATAAAAAACCGCTGATTAGGATATCGGATGAGTGTAATTCGGGTAGTCATTGCCGACGACAGCCAAGTAGCCCGCGACGTGCTACGCGATATTCTCAGCCGAGACGGTGACATTGACATCGTCGGGGAAGCCACTAACGGCCGTGAGGCTGTTGAGCTGGCCAGACGTTTAGCGCCGCAGCTAATCACCATGGACCTCAACATGCCGGTGATGGATGGCCTAAGCGCCATCGAAGAGATCATGTACACCAAAGGCGTACCGATTTTGGTGATTAGTGACCGCTCCGATGCTCAAACGGCCTACCACGCGCTAGAAGTAGGCGCACTAGAAGTCATGCCAAAACCATCTCTGGATGAGGCAGACGCCGAACGTCTGTTAGAGCGGGTTCGCCTACTGGCGGGGGTATCGGTGATTACTCGCTTGCGCCGGCGTTGCACGCTTTCCTCACCAACAACATCGGTTCACTCGACACTGATGACGCCACTGCGAGGTGTACCTCGCGATTTTAAGCACGTTATCGCGATTGCTTGCTCTACCGGCGGCCCACAAGCATTAGTACGCGTGCTGCGGACACTACCCGACGGTTTTCCAGCACCCATTGTGATTGCTCAGCACATCAGTCATGGATTTATTGGCGGCATGGCCCAATGGCTGGCATCGCTGTGTGCCTTGCCAGTCAGTGTCGGCCAGGAAGGCGAGCAATTGCGCCCTGGGCATATTTACTTATCGCCATCAGAAAGTGATTTATGCGTGACGCCACGCCATCGCTTCCAGCTTCAACCCAGCCCCGAAAGCTCACTTTACCATCCCAGCTGCGATGTACTGCTGCAAAGCGTCGCCGAAGTCTATGGCGGTGATGCGATTGGCATTATTTTGACTGGTATGGGGCGTGACGGCGTTAATGGCATGCGGGCGATCTCTCAGGCAGGCGGCACCACCTTTGCGCAAGATGAAGCCAGTTCAGTGATATACGGCATGAATCAAGAAGCGGTTAAAGCAGGCGTCATTCAGTATGAATTGCCGCTCGATAGCCTGCCTAACCGGCTTTTACGTGCGGTACTCGGTCATCATGGCCGACCGGAGCCCTTCGCATGAGCACCTTTGCCGCTTTTAAAACCCTGGTATATCAACGCTGCGGATTACACCTGGAGGGTTTAGCCGAAGCTCGGCTATTTCGGGCAGTCGCCAGTTTACAAGCCGCCACAGGACTCACTAACACCTCGCAGTTACTTGCGCTTTTAACCCGCGACCAAACACTATTTGACCATTTTGTCAGTCAACTGACGGTTAACGAAACGTACTTTTGTCGCGAGCCAGACGCCTTAAACTGGTTGATTGACACTTATCTCCCTGAGCGTTTAGCCACTGAAAATGGCCCCATCTCTATCTTCAGTGCTGGCTGCTCTTCTGGCGAAGAGCCCTATAGCATCGCCATGATGCTATATGAGTGCTTTGGAGAACGAGCCAAAACGCTATTTAACATCTCAGGCGGCGACCTTGATCAACAAGTTCTCGCTAAGGCCCGCCAAGCCGTGTATGGCGGCATGGCGTTTCGCGCCCTCTCGCCCACCTTTAAAGAGCGTTACTTTTGCCCTCACCAGGGGCGCTTTAAGCTCCGCGAATCACTGCGCCAATGGGTTACCTTTCACTCCTTCAATCTATTAAACGCCGCAGAGACCCACCCAGGCGGTCCTTTCGATGTCATTCTCTTTCGCAATGTATCGATCTATTTTGATCAGCAGACTCGGCGTCAAATTCATCAGCAGCTCAGCCAGTTACTGGCGCCCAATGGCATTTTACTCTGCGGGGTCACCGAAACCCTGGGGAATGATCTAGGCGTGTTTGAGCTCACCGAAGCCCAGGGAGTTTTTTATTTTCGTCATCCAGAGAAGTCCATATCAATGCCAGTCGCTCCCTCTCCGCCCGCTTTGCTCGCGATGGGTAATTCGACTAATGGCAGTGCTGATGTCAGTGAGAACGCGAGCGAAGGGTTAGCCAGCGGCACTGGCTTACCCCCCAATACGTCAATGGAGTTCGCAACGCAAAGTGAACGAGCTGACAGCCTCACCCACCAGTTGCACACCGCCCATCGGTTGCTCAATCAAAACGCTTTTGATGACGCCGCCAAGCTACTTGAGGCCCTGCTTCAGCAACAGCCGTGGTCAATCGATGCGCTGGTACTGGCCGGGTTAGTCTCTCGCTGGCAGCACGAGCCTGAGCTCGCCTACGACTACTTTAAACGGGCTATTTATGCAGCCCCGGAGTGCTGGCCTGCACACTTCTATTTAGCTGAACTTTATCGCCAGGGCGAACTGACCGATGCGCCCTTACAGCAACAACGTTGCTATGCCGCCGTCGTTCGTCTATTAACAGCCGCGCCCACCGCGAGTGGCGGGTTAGAGACCATCGACCCACCGCTACCACCAGGCGATGCGCGCTTTTTAGCTGAGCGCTATTTAAAAGCGGTTAACATTAGACTGGCAACGACCAGCAACGCACAGGGAGTGGGTTAATATGGCGCTGGATATTCGCCGCTTTATACAGCGCTTTGTGGAAGAGGCTGCCGATCACCTCCCCCGGCTGCGCGAAGGGATTAGCGCCTTGGAGCAAGGCAATGCTGATGGTGAACAGATCAACGAGCTGTTCCGCGCCGCACATACGCTAAAAGGCTCATCGCGCATGCTAAAACTGGTGCCCATTACGGCGCTGGCGCACAGCACTGAAGAGCTGCTCAGCGCCTTGCGGGACGGCACCCTAATCTCAACACCGGCGGTCACCAGCCTGCTTAGTCAGGCAGTGGATGGACTTTCGGACTTGGTTAGCCAATTAGCGGATGGGGTGACAGGGGAAGCGTTACCCGCAGCTGATCAAGCGCTGTGTAGCGCGCTTGAAAACGCAGCTCATGGCCACGCCCCTGTCGTCGACATCGAACCGAGCCCCCCGGTACCTCTTACGCCTTCGTCCTCGACTGCGGCGTCAAGCCAAACATCACCCCAACCGATCAATACGTCTTCCAGCCCCTCTGGAGTAGCGACCGAGAGCGAACTACGCCTGAGCGATACCGTGCGAGTTCGCCTGGATCGCCTGGATGATGTGATTCGCTTAATGGGTGAAGTACTGTCAGGCCACCATCATTTGCACTCTCTGGTTGACCAAGCGCGAGAGCTTAGCACTTCTCTCCCCGCTGAGCAGCAGGCGCCGTTTCAAGCGTTTAACCGTGAGCTAAAAGATAGCGTTTTAACCCATGACTCGCTCATGAGCGATCTGCATGACCGGGCATTGCAAATGCGCATGCTGCCGCTAAGCGTGGTGTTTGATCCCCTGGCGCATATGTCGCGTGAGCTGGCTCAGTCGCTTGGCAAACAGGTCGACTGTCGCGTGCGTGGAAGCGAAATCGAGCTGGATCGCCAGATGATCGACCGCTTGTCAGACCCCCTCATCCACCTGCTGCGTAATGCCTTGGATCATGGCTTAGAGCCCCCTGCAGAACGTAAGGCGACAGGCAAACCACCTCGCGGCCAGTTGGTTATTGAAGCGTGGCAGGACGCTGGCTGGGTGGTGGTTGAGATGCATGATGACGGCGCGGGTATTTCGCTTGAAGCGGTGCGCCAAAAAGCGCTCGCCAAACAGCTAGTCAGCGAAGAACAGTTGAACACGCTAAGCGAACAGGAAACGCTTGAGCTGATTTTTCTGCCCGGCTTCTCTACCAAAAGTATGATTACCGATTTTTCTGGTCGCGGCGTAGGGATGGATGTGGTGAAACGCACCGTCGTGGATGAGCTTAACGGGGATTTACAGCTTGCCAGCGAACAGGGGCGCGGCACGCGCTTTACCCTACGGCTGCCGCTTTCGCTGGCGATGATGCGGGTACTGCTGGTCAGTGTCGGTAGCGTCAAGCTTGGTGTAACGGCGCCTTACGTATCGGAACTCGTCGAGTGCTCAACCGACTCATTCATTGATGCTGCTGGCCAGCGCACACTGATTTTGCGCAATGAGTTTGTGCCTGTCGTCTCGCTGGCTAGCCTGTTAGAGCTTCCCACTACGAACGTTACCGACACCACCTTGCTGCTGGTCGTTCATCAACGCCACCAGAAGCTCGCTCTCATCATAGATTCACTGATTGATGAGCGCGATATGGTGATCAAGCCACTCCCTGGACATCTACGCCATTTGCCCCTGGTGTCGGGCATGGTGTCCATGGGACGCAATGCGTTGGTGAGCCTGTTACACGTGCCCGCTTTATTGGAGGTAACACGACGCAGTACGCTTCGCCCTAGTGCTGAGCGCACCGCTACCGCACAACGGATTTTGGTGGTCGACGACTCGCTGAATACCCGCGAAATAGAAAAAGATGTGCTCGAAGCGTGGGGCTATCATGTCACTCTGGCCGAAAATGGTCGCGACGGCTTGGCTAAAGCGCTGGCCGAGCCGTTTGATGCCGTACTCACCGATGTCGAGATGCCGGTAATGGATGGCTTTGCGCTGACCGCCCGACTGCGCGAAAATGAGGTTTATCGTTATCGACCGATTATAATTATCACCTCGCGGGAAAAAGAGTCCGATCGTCGGCGCGGCATAGAAGTCGGGGCTGATGCCTATATCGTCAAAGGCAGCTTTGATCAAAATAATTTAGTAGAGACGCTCCAAGCCCTGCTGGGCTAACCGTGAGTGTTACTTAAAGAACCACTAACACGAGGTCATGGCATGCACATTCTGGTCGTAGACGACGATCCGCTTGCAGGGGAAATGACGGCAGCTCTGCTGGAATCACAAGGTCATGAAACCTTACTAGCCAACGACGCGATGGAAGCTGTTGATCAATTAAACAACCACAGCGATATCGGGTTAATTGTCAGCGATATGCATATGCCGCTGATCAGCGGGTTAACGCTACTGGCGATGCTGCGTGAGCAAGATAATCAGCTGCCGTTTATTTTACTCTCCGGAGATACACCGGATGCGGCATTGCGCCAGACGCCCGGCCTTAATGCCTGTTTGAGCAAAGACGCCGAACTGGCTGACAACCTGGAAGCCGCCGTCAAACAGGCCCTAGGCAGCTAAGGGACAGCTAGTACCACTAGATGCGATGGAATGGATATAGGATGGAATGGATCGCCGCTTTCGATCACTCACGCAGGTAGTTTGATGTCTAAGCCCGCCCCCTCGCTGCACGATAAGCTGAACCAGCTTCGTGAGCGCTTTATTGAGCAACTGCCCCACCGCTTAGCTCAAACCGCTGTGCAGTGGCAGCAAAGCCGTAACTCGGAGGAAGAGCAGACGCGGCTTGCGCCAGAGCTGCACCGTTTCTTTCACAGTCTAAAAGGCACCGGTCGCTCACTGGGCTTTGAACGGTTAGCCCTGCTCGCCGACCAAGCTGAAACGGCCCTGACCTCCTGCCCCACACGCAGCGATATCGATACCTATATCACTCAGCTTCTACAACAGATGGAGCGTGAGCAGCAGCACTTGCGTTCTCATCATGGCCAGCAGCAAGCCCTGGCGGCAGTGAATAGCTTCGAGCTTACCAACCAAGCAGAGCCGCTACGCAATAAACGCCAGCGGCTTATTTACTTATGTGATGACGAACCAGAACAGGTCAGTCACCTTATTCATCATCTGCGCTGTTTTGGTCATGAAGTCGTCCAGTTTATTGACACAGGGACTTTCTTTAATGCCGTTCTCACCCGCCGTCCCGATGCGGTGATTATGGATGTACACTTCCCCCAAGGCCAAACCGCCGGTACGGAAACCTTAACCAGTTTGAACAAGCTAACCGGCGAGCCGCTTCCCGCTATCGTGCTATCAGCCCATGGCGATTTTCACTCGCGCCTTAGCGCCGTTCGCGCTGGCTGCGGTGGCTACTTTACCAAGCCGGTGAAACCGCTGGATCTGATGCTCGCCGTGGATGAACTCACTGCCCCAGCGGCGGATGAACCGCTGAAAGTGCTTATTGTCGATGATGAGCCCGAAGTAGCTGCCTATCACGCCTTGCTGCTTGAGGAAGCCAGCATGATTGTGCAGCAGGTGCACCACCCTGCCGATGCACTCAATGCATTAGAACGCTTTAGCCCTGATTTAGTGCTGGTCGATGTGTATATGCCCGTGTGTTCGGGTGAAGAACTGGCAACGATTATTCGTCAGCAGCCAGAGCACGTTGGGCTACCGATTATTTATCTCTCCAGCGAGACCGATAGCCAAAAGCAGATTTCCGCCATGGCTGCCGGCGTTGAAGCGTTTCTTACCAAACCCGTACAGCCCGAAGAATTAGTCTCTGCTGTGCGGCTGCGCGCCGAACGCCTTCGCCTGCTGCGTTCATTAATGACCCGCGACAGCATGACCGGGCTTTATAACCACAGTACGACGACCGACCTGATCACGAAAACCCTCTCGCAGGCACACCGCGAAGAGAACCAGCACGCCATGGCCATGATTGATATTGATCATTTCAAACAGGTGAATGATACCCATGGTCACCTAGCGGGGGACCAAGTCATCATCACACTGGCCAGGTTATTGAAAAGCCGTCTGCGGCTCTCCGATATTATTGGACGCTATGGCGGTGAAGAGTTTGTCGTGCTGTTGAAAGGCATTAGTGCGGAGAAGGCCGCTGGGTTAATCGACAGCTTGCGCGAAGACTTCTCGCTGGTCGACTTTCATGCCGGTGACGTTCGCTTTCGCTGCACTTTTAGCGCAGGCGTTAGCAGTTTCCCTGCGCAACCGTCGACAGAATCGTTGCGTCTGAACGCCGATCAGGCGCTCTACCGCGCCAAGCGCCTGGGTCGTAATCAGGTAAGTATGGAGCTAGCCGATGAACGCTGAAACCTCTCGCCACAGCCACGCGAATGAACAGCAGCCGATCTCACAGACATTAGAAGAAGCGTTAGCTGCCCACCATGATGACGAAAGCGTAGTAGATGTTGACGAGCCCACCCAACAGCTAGTGCTCTTTCGTATTAATGGCCAGCGTTTTGCTCTGCCTGGTAGTGCAGTCAGTGAGATTTTACCCAGTGATCAGCCCGTCTACTATGTCCCGGGACTACCCGCTTCCACCGAGGGCGTGCTGCACCTACGGGGTAAAATTGAGTCGGTAATAAGTCTGCAGCCACTCCTCGCCTTACCTACCCAGGAAGGCACTCCTAAAGGCATGATTTTATTAGTCAATGCCGCGGGAATTCGTAGCGGCGTAAGAATAGAGCAGCTAGATGATGTTTGTGAAATCGCTCAGAGTCTACTGCAACCACCCCCCGAAACACTCTCCAGTACATTACTTCCCTACGTCAGTGCGTTATGGCAGATCGATGAGCGCCAGGCGCTTGCCTTGCTTGACCCAGAGGCATTGTTTAGCGCCTACCAGCAAGGACTGGGTTAAAGTGCCCATGAATCGTGACCATCATGAGCAAGCTCAAGTCGCCTTGGTGCTATTTTGGGTAGGCCGTTACCGTGCTGCTCTGGAAGCATGTCACGTCCTCGCGATGACCGATCACCCTGCGTCACTGCGCACTGCCAATGCTCACTCGCTGCTTGATGAAGAGAGTGGCGATGCCCCCCAACCTAGCCGCTGGTTAACCTTGCGCGATACTCAAACAGTCAATGGCCAAGCCGCCAGCACTTGGCAATTGGGCGTGGACGGCGACATCTCGCTTCAGCAACTGCCCGCCAGCATGCTCTATCCGCTGCCTAAGCTGCTGCAATCCCGACGTTTTTCACCGGCGCTATGTGGCTTCACCTTTGAGCAGGAGCAACTAGTGCTTCTGCTGGACGCAAACAAGCTTAGCCTTCACAAGTCCTAGCCCGCCAGCCATAAGCAGCTAATCAAATCGCCTTCTGCTATGTCGCTATTGGCAGGAATCACCGCGAAGGCATCAGCGTTGATACACGACGAAAGCACACCAGAGTTCTGATCCTCAAAGGCCATTGCCGTCACGCCACGGGGCGTAAATTTCAGCCTCACGCGCATATAATGTTCACGCGGGCCGGTAGTCGTGGAAAATCCTGCGCTGGCGGTAATGCTTGGCAACGTTGCGAGCGCAGGGCAGCCCAGCATCGCACCCAGTAGAGGCCGCAAAAAGAGCCACGCGCCCACAAAACCAGAGACTGGATTACCCGGCAAGCCGACAAACCGCGCCTGGCTGCCATCATCGCGAGGCAATCGCCCCAATGCTAGCGGCTTACCGGGACGAATCGCCAGTTTCCACATATCGAGTTGGCCAATCGCTTCCAGCGCTGCTTTGACGTGATCCTCTTCGCCAACACTCACCCCGCCAGTGGTGACCACTAAGTCTGCCTCAGCGGCGGCCGCCGTTAGCAGTGCCACGGTGCGAGCATAGTCATCCGGCACGCTAACGGTACTCACCACCACGGCGCCAAAGTTCTCCAACAGGCGCTTAAGCATCGGCCGGTTGGAGTTGTAGAGCTGACCTGGCTTGAGCGGCGTGCCCGGGTCGATGATCTCATCACCGGTCGACAGCAGCGCCACACGGGGCCGGCGGCGCACACTGACCTGGGTAACCCCTTGCCCCGCCAAATGGCCTAGTGCTGCCGCTTCCAGCCGCTCACCGGCGTTCAGCAACACACTGCCCTGGCGAACATCGCGCCCGCGGCGGCGAACATTATCACCCGCTGGAATATCCGCAGGTATCAGCGCACGCTCACTGTCGCGCCCCACACGCTCCTGCATTACCACGCAGTCGGCACCGGGAGGAATCTCACCGCCGGTAAAAATCCGTGCGCAACTGCCGGGCGCAAGCACCTGAGCCGGTGTGCCTGCCGCAATGCGCTGACTCACCGGTAGCCACTGCCCTGCATCGGCAGCACGCAAGGCATAGCCATCCATCGCGCTGTTATCGAACGGCGGCACATCCATTTGCGCGGTCACGGCCTCAGCAAGCACACGCCCCGCTGCAGCCTCTAGCGAAACGCTTTCTGCACTGAGTGCGCTAACGTCTGACAAAAGCGCTTCCAGTGCGGCTGAAAGCGGCTGTAAATCAGCCATGTTGCCCCCGGTCTGGCGTGACCAGGTTGGCATCAACGAGCTGTATGGAGCTAGGTATTGGCATAACCGCCTCTATAGTAAGAAGTGCAGAAATCATCAAAATCAAGCAGCTTGATAGTATAGACAGGATGCCATGATCAACGGCTAGAAACAGCCCGGCCGCTTATTCTTCCTATAATGAGTGACCTAGTTATGTACATGAAGATAGCTTACTGCCGCATCCCCTTTAGAATTTCTTCCGCTACATCCACTCTTACTTTTCCGTGCGTAACGAGTTCATTAGCCACTTTTTCGATTTCTTCTCCGGTCGCACCTGCCATGACTGCAATGTTTTTTGCGTGGAGCGCCATATGCCCTTTTTGAATGCCAGTCGTTGCTAACGCCTTGAGTGCCGCAAAGTTTTGGGCCAAACCGACTGCCGCAATCGTGCAAGCGAGCCGTTCGGCGGTGGTAATCTTCATGATATCGAGCACAATGCGCGCGGTTGGATGGGAGCGGGTAGCACCGCCTATCAAGCCTACTGCCAGCGGCATTTCGATAGTGCCTGTTAGATTACCCTCGGCATCGGCTTCCCATCGCGTCAATGAACTATATTGTCCTGATCGTGCCGCATAAGCATGGGCGCCCGCTTCAACTGCACGACAATCATTGCCGGTAGCCAACACCACGGCACTCACTCCATTCATGATGCCTTTGTTATGCGTAGCCGCTCGATAGGGATCAACATCGGCAAAGTCGTAGGCAGCTAAAATTCCATCTCGCACCTCGGCCCCGCCAATTTCCCCTAAGGACCATGTTGCGCGCGCTCTTGCTAATCGGCGGTCCGCCAAGTTGGACAGAATACGTAGGTACGTTTTTCCTCCAGTCCATTTAGCAATATAAGGAGCTACGGCTTCCGCCATGGAGTTCACCGCATTAGCCCCCATCGCATCACGGGTATCGACAATCAAGTGCGTAATCACCATTAACCCAGTGCGCCCCTTCAGAATACGCACCTCGATATCACGAAAGCCCCCCCCGTGTTTAAGCAAAACAGGATCGGTTTCATCACAAATCGCTTTGATTTCCGGCTTATGCTCAAGTATTTGCAAGCGGGCGAACTCAGGGTTAGAAACCCCCAATAACTGAACCTGAGCAATCATATATGAGCTCGACAGTTCTGTCGTGAACCCACCGGTAGAACGGCACTGGCGGGCTGCGTTGCAGACAGCAGCAACGACCGACGACTCCTCTGTCGCCATGGGCACAAGTACGTCGTGCCCATCGACCAACATATTGGTCGCTACACCCAACGGAATATTCATCGTACCAATGACATTTTCGATCATTGAGTCGGCAGTAGCTGCATCCAGGTTTCCGGTATTACTCAGATGGCTGATAACGTCGTCGCCCAGGTCAGTAACTTCTACTACTTTCTTTAGACGCTCAGCGGGTGACATTTTGTGTAACCCTGAAATGCGAGAGTTCGTTATATTCATTATTTGTTATCTCCTTTTAAGAGCGCACTTTCTGTGTGAGTTGTTCAGGCAACCAAGTAACGATGTCCGGGTAAAGCATGAATACGATGAGCGCGATCAGCTGCAATATTAAAAAGGGTACGATGGCCCGGTAGACAGTTCCCATGCCTATATTGGGTGGGAGCACTCCCTTTATATAGAAAAGCGTGTAGCCGAAAGGTGGGGTGATATAGCCCATTTGCGCCGTAATCAGGAAAAGCACACCGAACCAAATTGGATCAAATTGGAGGGCGGTTATAATAGGTAAAAAGACGGGCACGCATAAAAGAATGATGCCAATCTCATCTAGAAATAATCCCAGAAAGATCAATACCACCATCATGGAAATCAGCACTAGCCAGCGATTCATTTCAAGATCTTGAATAAACTGCAAAAGTGAATCCGCGCCACCAGTACCGGTGAAAATGGATACGAATATCTTCGCGCCAATCGTGATCCACATAATCATCGTGGTCACACGCAGTGTATCCATGGAAGCCGCCGACAGATTCTTAACTGTCAGCTGTTTCTGGAAGGCTGCTGAAACTAATGCCCCCACTACACCCACTGCTGCCGCCTCAGTAGGCGTTGCTATACCGGCGTAGATACTACCGAGCACGGAAAAAACAATCAGTACAGGGAGAACCAGGGATTTAAGAGAGCCCAGCATTTCACTGAGATTAGCCTTTTCACCTATCTGCCGGGGAGCCAGCTTAGGCTGTATAAGCGCGCGCGAAACAATATAGATAATATAGAGTCCCGCTAGAAAAATGCCTGGCACAATACCGGCAGCAAACATTTTGCCAACGGATACCTGGGCAGTCGACGCATACACAATCGTAATAATTGACGGCGGGATTAAGATACCCAGTGTACCTCCAGCACAGATAGTGCCGAGCGCAAGCCGCTGGTCATATCCTCGCTGAAGCATCGACGGCAGCGCGAGAATGCCCATCGCCGCCACAGCTGCACCTACAATGCCGGTCATCGCCGCCATCACCGTGCAAATAGCCACCGTACCGACGGCCAACCCTCCCGGCAGACGACGAAACCATAGCTCCATGGCACGATACAAAGCTTCAATGATGCCTGAACGCTGAAGCACGCTAGCCATCAACACATAAAGTGGAATCGCTAGTAAAATATCAGAGGACATTGCATCAAACGTTTGGAGCACGGTGAGCACTAGCGCATCCGCCCCCCACAGTACGACCGTGAATAGAATCGCCAGCAATGCCAACACAAATGCTAGCGGCATTCCACTGAGCAACAAAATCAGTAATGAGATGAACATCATTGAGAGAACGAGCGTTGAACTCATACTTTCACCTTTTGGCCTTGAACACGCTGAACCGCCAGGATGATTTCAGCGAGCGCTTGTAAAAGGAGCAAGAAAAAAGCAACAGGAATAAGCGCCTTTACGGGCCAAACGGGAGGATTCCAAGAAGTAAATGAAGTTTCACCACTTGCATAGGCGTTTAATGCGACGGGCAGGCTCTGATCAATAAACACTAGAGTAACCACAACAATAAGCGAATATGTAATGCAATCTACGAAGCCGGCCCACCGATAAGATAACTTGCGATAAAGAATATCTACGTTGACGTGACCAGCGGTATGCAGAAGATAAGGTCCGGCAAGTAAGAAATAGGGGCCAAATAACAGAGTCGCCAACTCCATCGCCCAGGTGGTAGGTGCGTTAAAGAAATAACGGGACACTACCTCGTAGCTAATAACCGCTACCATGATGAACACGAAAGCAGAAACTAAGGTAGCCACCCACCGGTTAAGCGCCGTTATAAAGCGGCAGTAGCCAAGAAGAACATCCATAAATGAACCTCGATGAGGAGTGCAATCCGGCCCATACCGGATTGCGATCGTGCGGAATTAGGTAGGCTGAACTTAGTCAATCAAACCATCAGTCGATCAAACCCAGTTCCTGCATAAACTCTATTTGGCTGTTAAGAATTTCGTTAGCCAATTCGTCATCGCCTGCCGCACTTCTCCAAGCATTCATTGCAGTAGGACGTCCTTGAGCAATTAGCTCAGGATCCAAATAGGTAATCTGTACGCCCTGAGCTTCGAATGCTTCCAGAGCCACAGCATCCTGGGCAAGAATATGCTGGCGCAGAGAAGACGAAATCTCGCGAGCCGCCACTTCCAACGCTGCTTTGTAAGAGTCAGGTAAGCTATCGTAGGCCGCTTGATTGGCTACATAACTGGTAGCGGTGGTAGGTTGATGAAAACCAGGCACGGCTAAGTATCCAGCCACTTCGCCTAAACCGGCTTCCAGATTAGCCGTTAGATCGCCACGGTCGGCAAGATCGATCACACCCTTTTCAAGGGCTTGATACACTTCTGCCGTCGGCAAGCCTGTGGTAGATACACCAAATTCGCTCATCACCGTACTCGCCAAACCCACAAAGCGACCTTTCTTACCATTAAGGTCATCGAGCGATTCAATGGGAAATTTCGAGTGGATAGGTTCTTGACCATAGACCGTAGGGGCAATGTAGTAGAGACCTGCTGTCGCATAGGCTTGGCGAGCTAGTTCAATCCCCCCTTTCTCATAGAACCAAGCTTCATACTGATCAGACTCAGGGAAACCAAACGGTAAGGTGCTAGTAAACGCAAATGCCGGTATGGAACCCGCCTCATAGCCATCAAACGTTTTCATCAACTGGAAAGCACCCGCTCGCACAGCTTCAAACGCTTGGGCTGACGGCGCTAACTGGCCACCTGCAAACAGTCGGATTTCGAATTTACCATTCGTTAATTCGGACACACGCTCTACGAACTTCTCTTCATACTCATAGGGAGTGGTTCCCGCATCCCAAAGTGCTTGCATCCTCCAATTGACGCTAGGCAGCTCCTGAGCAGCTGCAAAGGTGGGAATTGCACAAACTGTCAGTGCAGATAGCACGGCTACTGATCTAAAAAAGCCACCGTTTATTTTATTGATTGTTAATTTCATTATGCTCTCCATGGTGAATGCCTTTGCACTAAGCGATAGCCAGACATTGCAGCATCACCGATTATTGTTAGAAATGAACCCTAGGCTCTCATCTTAAATTAAGATGATTGCGTAAACTGGACAAGGTACAATCTTAAAAATTGACCCACGTACTGTACCCTTTAATAAATGGGTATAATTGAGCGTCAGATGAATCCAAAAACACCTCGAGCACAAGCAGTTGCCAATACGCTTATAGAACAGATTGAGCAGGGAAAGTTAACGGCAGGGACAAGGCTGCCCTCTATACGCAATGCCACACTGAGTTTCGGCGTTTCAAAAAATACAATAATTGATGCCTACGACCGTTTAGTGGCAACCGGATACGTTAGTTCCAGGCGTGGTTCTGGCTTTTATGTTGAAACATCAAGGCCCGCTCACCCCACCATTAAGCCTGAGCATTTTACTGAAGCAGTCGACTTGGTCTCACTGCTAAGAGAACAGTTAAACCAGCATTATGAAGTTCGGGCGGGCGATGGTCGTCTTCCAGCGAGTTGGATGGAGAATGCTGATATACGCAGGTACTTCAAGCGCAGCAATCGGGAAAAAGATGTTAGTGATGAGTTTGAGTATGGCAATCCTCAGGGGTTGATCGGCCTACGGGAGGATATTGCAAGAACGCTCATAGATCGCACTATCAGCGTTCATCCAGAACAAATTTTGATGACCTTCGGCGCCAATCATGCCCTTGATTTAATCGTAAGACACTTTGTTGAACCCGGAGAAACGGTGCTTGTCGAGAGTCCCGGCTATTACCCTATGTTCGGCAAATTACGATTACAGCGTGCAAAAACGATTGGCATTGCCCGAGGCCCGGAAGGGTTGGATCTCGACATGCTAGAACAGCATATACGCGAATACCGACCAAGACTTCTGTTCGTTCAGCCTATGGCGCATAACCCAACAGGCACATCGATGTCGCTCCAAAACATGCATGCCTTGCTACGTATCGCTGAACAACATGATTTAACCATCATTGAAGATGATCCGTTTGGAGATATCCTGCCTCGTTCCACACCGCATCTCGCATCACTTGATGGGCTCAACCGAGTGATATATGTAGGCACTTTTTCCAAGACACTATCTGCCAGTATACGCTGCGGCTATATCGCGGCCAATCCAAAGCTAATTCGCTCTCTGATCGATATTAAGATGCTCACCGTTGTCACCAGTTCAAGCATTATTGAACGCATGGTTCACGAGATTATCATTCATGGCCGATACCGCCGTCAGATGGCACGTTTACGTGAAAAAGTGGCAAAGGCAAGCGCTGTAGCGGTCACCTCTTTACGCAACATTGGCTTTAAGGGTATTCATCCGCCCATGGGGAGCTACTATGTCTGGTGTCCGTTACCAAAAGGCGTGGATGGACTTGAACTCGCGCGAAAAGCGTCTGTAGAAGGAATTTTCCTGGCACCTGGATCACTGTTCACTTTAGGTAATGATGAGATGGGCTCGGCTTTACGCATTAATATCGCGCTGGCTAACCATCCTCTCCTGTTGAAGTTTCTTAAAGAAGAAGCGTTAAGTTAGCTTTTCAACTAAGAGATCTGCTTAGTTAAATAACGAGACAAGCATTTAAAGAAATTTTTTAACGCATTTTAAACCAGTAAAATGGTTATATTTTATACTAAAGCGATCAGATGCGTTCTGCTTTGATGAGGTTAGTGGGTGTGGCGATTAAGAGTAGGAAAGCATCGCCACACTTGGCTTGCGACTGCTAGGGTTGCCCTAGTCAACAAAACACACCATCAGCCATGCTGTCCCCGGCCAGGGATGACCAGGTTGGCGAAGTTGCAGGGTTTGTGACGGCTATCCAACTGCTCTGCCAAAATGCCGTCCCAGCCGGTGCGGCAAGCGCCCGTTGAGCCCGGCAGGCAGAACACCACCGTGGCGTTGGATAGGCCGCCGAGGCAACGGCTTTGAATAGTAGAGCTGCCGATCTCATCACCGCTTAGCTGGCGAAAACGCTCACCAAAGCCTTCGATGTGCTTATCCAGCAGTACAGAGATAGCTTCAGGCGTAGAGTCGCGGCCGGTAAAGCCGGTGCCGCCGGTGGTGATCACCACCTGCACGGCTGAGTCGGCTATCCAGTTCGCGACTACCGCACGAATGCGGTAAACGTCATCAGGCACAATGCGCTTTTCAGCCAGCGTGTGACCCGCCTTGGTTAAACGCTCCACAAGGGCTTGGCCACTGCGATCGGTCTCTTCATTACGCGTATCAGAGACCGTCAGTATGGCTATGTTGAGAGGCACCATTGGCTCGCTCATTGACGTCACCCCTGTTTGGTCGCTTTCTTTTTGGCGTGGTGTGCTTCCCAAGCCGCCATTTGCTCTGGCGTGGCTTCCGGTTGGTAAAGCTCTTTCCACTCGCTATAAGGCATACCGTAAACGTACTCACGGGCCTCATCGTAATTAAGGCTTTCATCCCGAGCCTCTGCGGCACTCACCAGCCACTTAGATAAGCAGTTGCGGCAAAAATCCGCCAGAATCATCAGATCGATATTCTGGACATCCTTGTTATCGTCAAGGTGTTGAAGCAAGCGACGAAATGCGGCGGCTTCCAGCTCAGTGCGCGTAGCTGGGTCTAACTGATCAAATGCTGACATAACCGTTGCTCTCCTAAAATGACGTTTGGTTCTTTAATAACTTAAGGTGAAGCATAACAAAAGACACCGCCAAAAGGCGGTGTCATAGCTATCAAGATGTGATCATCAACTGGTTCGTGTAGCCGACGGTTCACCGCCGCCGCCAGATGATTTGCGAGCTGCAACCTCTTCTTCCGATAGCGTTTGGTCTTTCACCTCGTCGTACCACAAATTGTGGTGCTCTTTGGCCCAAGTCTCATCCACGTAGCCCGTGGTCATACCCTCTAGCGCGCCTTCAGTACCCAGCGTGCCAATATAGATATGCCCTAAGGAGATGGCGGTGAGTCCTAGTGCACCCACTGCGTGGATAATGTTGGCCCACTGCATGGTGTCACGGCCCTGGTCGAAGTTGGGGAAGTCGAGCACCAAGCCACTGGCAATAACGAGAATACCGACTGTCGCCAATATCCAGTACCAAGCCTTCTCCCCACCGTTGGCAAAGCCTGCGTCAACATGCTTTTTACCAATCATCCCACCGCCTTTCTTGAGCCATACCCAGTCATGCTTTTTGGGAATGTTCTGTTTAATCAAGCTGGCCAGCAGTATGACGAGTAAAATGCCAAAGATCGGCCCTAGATAGTTGTGCAGCACTTTCGTGGCCGCAATCATCCAGGCCCAAACCCCATCGCCAAACAGCGGGCGGAACACGAACTTGCCGAACAGCAGCGTCATCCCGGTCAGCGCCAGAATGATAAACAGCGTCGCTACCGTCCAGTGCAGTGCGCGTTTCATTAGCGTCCAGCGCAAGAGCAAGCGACCTGTACGCGGTGCTTCAAGATCCTTACGTCCCACAATGAAGTAGAACAGCGCGATCAGGGCCGCCATGCCAAATACCGCGATCAAACCAAAGGGCGATACCCAGCGGTTACGAATTTCCCGCCAGGTTTCACCGCTGGAATTGATCAGGCTGTAGTTGCTATCAAAGCGCGAGTCGCGGTAATTAGGCCCGGTTTCTCCACTACGCACCTGGCGCCACTGATCGGCGGTAATACCAGGAGCAGCAGTGGTCATTTCACGGTCAGGATCTGCTTGGGCCACCGCCACTTGCGTGAAGCCGAGGCTGAGCACCAACGCAAGCGCTACCAACATAAAGCGCCAGATGCCCAGGGCGAGCCCTTTACCTGAGCGCGGCACCCCACCGGGTGCCTGTGCAGTCAACAGGTTCATGACACGCCTCCTTACCCTTTATGGGCAGCATCATAGGCTAGGTTGTCGGCACTGGCCTGGGGGTTATTGGACCAAGCGCCATCTTTATGACCGCGGTGTACAACCCGCTGACGGAAGATGTCGGCAACGTCTTGTGCATCACCCGCGAGTAGCGCTTTGGTAGAGCACATTTCTGCACATAGCGGCAGCTTGCCTTCGGCAATGCGGTTTGAACCGTACTTCTCGTACTCTTCTTCTTTGCTTTCGGCCGGGCCGCCCGCGCAGAAAGTACATTTGTCCATCTTGCCGCGTTCACCAAAAGCATCCTGCTGAGGAAACTGCGGGGCGCCAAACGGGCAGGCGTAAAGGCAGTAGCCACAGCCAATGCAAAGGTCTTTATCGTGCAGCACGATGCCGTCATCGGTCTTGTAGAAACAGTCTGTGGGACAGACGGCCATGCAGGGGGCATCGTCACAGTGCATGCAAGCGACGGAAATGGACATTTCATTCGCTTCGCCATCATTTAGTGTCACCACGCGGCGACGCTGAATGCCCCACTCGACATCGTTGGCATTTTTACAGGCGGTGACGCAGCCGTTGCATTCAATGCAGCGTTCGGCGTCACACATAAATTTCATTTGAGCCATGGTGTTCTCCTCATACCGGTGCGGGATGGCTCCCGCACCGTAATGCTGTCAGGTCGGTCGGGGCTTAAGCCCGCTCAATGCGGCAAATGGTGCACTTGGTCTCTTGCATCAGTGTCACCGGGTCGTAGCCGTACGTGGTGGCGGTATTGGCCGCTTCACCAATGATGTACGGGTCCGACCCATCCGGGTAACGGTCGCGCAGGCTCTCGCCCTGGAACATGCCGCCAAAGTGGAACGGCATAAAGGCCACGTTGCGATCGACGCGAGGAGTGACCAGGGCTTTAACCTTCACACGGCCCCCTTCTGCCCCTTCAACCCAAACATCGTCACCATCTTTGATGCTGAGGTCGTTGGCGTCCGCCGGGTTGATCTCGACAAACATCTCCTGTTGTAGCTCGGCAAGCCACGACATGGAGCGCGTCTCTTCACCGCCGCCTTCATACTCAACCAGTCGCCCAGAGGTGAGAATCATTGGATACTCACCGCTGTTGTCGCGATCCTGAATGGTTTTGTACATGGTCGGCAGGCGCATGATGGAGTCGAAATCGTCCCAAGTAGGGAAGCGTTCAACCAAATCGCGACGCGTGGTGTAGAGCGGCTCGCGGTGTTTCGGCACCTGGTCGGGGAAAGTCCAGACTACAGCGCGTGCCTTGGCGTTGCCGTAGGGCGCACAGCCATGCTCGATGGTGACACGCTGGATACCGCCAGAGAGGTCGGTTTTCCAGTTTTTGCCTTCCGCCGCCTGCTTCTCTTCGGCAGTCAGGTCGTCCCACCAGCCTAGGTCTTTGAGCAGTTGGTCGTTGAACTCTGGGTAGCCATCGTCGATATCGCCGCCTACCGGCGCTGAACCTTCCGCCAGGAGGTTGACGCCGTCACGCTCGATACCAAAACGGGCGCGGAAGCCCATACCACCTTCCATCACCGGTACGCTGGTGTCGTAAAGGTTGGGCGAGCCTGGGTGGCCGAACTCTGGCGTGCCCCAGCAGGGCCACGGCAAGCCGTAGTAGTCACCATCTGCCGGGCCACCCTCTGCGCGCAGGTTCTCGAAGCTGAACGTGTGCCAGTTTTTCTGGTGCTCTTTGAGGCGTTCGGGGCTCTGTCCGGTGTAGCCGACCGTCCACATACCGCTGTTGATTTCGCGCAGAATGTCATCGATGAGCGGCTCGTCACCGTTCATCTGGTAGTTCTTAACCAGCTCATTACCGAAGCCCAGCTTACGGGCAAACAGGTACATGATCTCGTGGTCGGGTTTGGACTCAAACAGCGGCTCAATCACGCGGTCACGCCACTGAATCGAACGGTTAGTCGCGGTAACACTGCCGGTGGTTTCGAACTGGGTGGCCGCTGGCAGCAGATAAACGCCGTCGCTGCGGTCGTGCATTACGGAGGCAACGGTGGGATAAGGGTCAACGATGACCATCATCTCAAGCTTCTGCATCGCTTTTTGCATCTCGACGCCGCGGGTCTGGGAGTTAACCGCGTGGCCCCAGTAGAACATCGCTTTCAGCGCGGTACGCTGGGAGATATTCTCGTCCTCCTCGAGCACACCATCGACCCAGCGCGACACCGTAATACCGGCGCTGTACATGGGCTTACCATCGGCATACTCGGTGTCATCGTAGCGGCCTTTAAGCCACTCGTAGTCGAGATCCCACACCTGCGCCCAGTGCTGCCAGGCGCCTTCCGACAAACCGTAGTAACCCGGCAATGAATCACAGCCAAGGCCAAGGTCCGTTGCGCCCTGTACGTTATCGTGGCCGCGCAGGATGTTAGCGCCGCCGCCCGCCACACCAATATTACCCAGCGCCAGCTCAAGAATGCAGTAAGCGCGGGTATTGTTGTTACCAGTAGTGTGCTGGGTACCGCCCATACACCAGACCACACAGCCAGGCCGGTTGTCGGAGAGGCGCTTGGCGACATCGTACATCTCGGCTTCGGGAACGCCGGTGACTTCTTCTACAACGCTGGGCGGGAAGTTGGCGACTTCGGCGCGCACTTCATCCATACCGTAAACACGCTGATTGATGTACTCGTTATCTTCCCAGCCATTTTCAAAAATGTGCCACAACAAGCCCCAAATATAGGCAACGTCCGAACCGGGACGTAGACGCACGTATTTGTTGGCCTTGGCGGCAGTACGGGTAAAGCGAGGGTCAGCGACGATAATGTCGCAGTTGTTGCGCTCCTTAGCGATCAGGATGTGCTGCATCGCCACCGGGTGCGCTTCACTGGGGTTGGAGCCAATGAACAGAATCGACTTGCTGTTATGCATGTCGTTGAGCGAATTGGTCATCGCTCCATAACCCCAGGTATTCGCCACCCCGGCCACGGTAGTTGAGTGGCAGATACGCGCCTGGTGATCGGTGTTGTTGGTGCCCCACAGCGAGGCAAGCTTGCGCATTAAATATGCTTGCTCGTTGTTAAACTTCGCCGACCCCAGCCAATAAACGCTGTCCGGGCCGTGCTCTTCGCGCAGCTCGAGCAGTTTGTCGCCGATCTCGTTAACGGCGTCTTCCCAGCTCATGCGCTCCCACTCACCGGCCACGAGCTTCATCGGGTACTTGAGGCGTCGCGTGGAGTGGCCGTGCTGGCGCAGCGAAGCGCCTTTCGCGCAGTGCGCACCGCGGTTGATGGGGTGATCAAAAGCCGGTTCTTGCTTGGTCCAAATACCCTCTTGAACTTCCGCATAAACGCCACAACCTACTGAACAGTGAGAGCAGATGGTGCGTTTGGTCTCTACCGGCGAGTCGAGTACGGGAGTTTTGTCCGCGGCTTCCGAGCGCTTCATCATCGGCGCGCCCATGAAACCAACAGCGGCCACGCCGCCCGTGGCCGCTCCGGTGCGCTTAAGGAATTGACGACGGGAAATTCCCAGCCCGGAGGCCTTGGGGGTGTCTGTTTTGCGAGTTAAACGCATGGCAAATCTCCTGGCATTCCGCCGTCAGTCACGCAGCGAAGCGTAATAAGCACGGACGTGGTCAGTCTCACGGTAATTAACCGTTTGTTTTTCGTTTTTCACTGGGGCAGTGTCAGCCTGTGCCAGAGTGACATGACCGACTGCAGCCGCAGCGCCAGCAGCGGCGGCTCCCAACCCAACGGTTTTCATAAACCGGCGGCGCTCAGAATTGTGTGACTGGTGCATGGGTCTCTCCTCTTGCATGCTTTTTTGCGGGGCCATTTATCTAAGGTCTTTTTATAAAAAGCTTTTGGCCTTTTTAATCAGATTGCTGCTGTTATCCAATACCTTCGCGCCCATGCCCTGACTAAATGGATCTCAAAAGCTTAGCGCGATATCACCGGTTCTGTATCAACGTTACCGCTCGACAATACGCACCGGCGTATGACCCGCATCAACACTCAAGCGAGCCTCCTCACTCTCCATAAAAGCGCTACCCAACTGCCCCAGCGCTGCATAGAAAGCAGTGTCTACCTGCCCCAGGTCGGCAAAACAACTGGCCGCCCAAGGGGCTAAATGTTGGCTAAAGAAGTAGGCCTGCTCGTGACTGGCTGAGTCAATCAGCATTGCCATGACTTCGCATAGTGCAGCCAGGTGATCTTCAGGGTCACGGGTGTGTTCACTGCGCACAAAGCCGAGCACCTTCAAATCCTGACGCAGCGCCACCAGCGCGGCTTCCATCAATTCGCCATTGCGGTACCAAGAAGCATAGGGCACCACGTCACCTTGAATCACGCCAACCAAGTGCTGAAAGTGAGCGCGCTGGAGTTTTTCCAAAATAGCGCCGCCTTCATTACTCGCGGCGACTTCTGCCAGTGCCTGCCAGCACTCTGCTAAACGGCTGCCGTCTTGCTCAATGTCCAGCTCAGCTAGCCAATTCAGCAGTTCGATATCCGGCGCTTGGCGCAATAGTGTGGCAAACAGCCGGTAGATATCGGCGCGTAGCGCATCCGCTTCTTTCAGCGTGGGCAGTGCATCCGTCATCGGCTTATACCTTTAGTTGCGCGTCGGGATCGCGAATCATTGTTTTCCAGACATCTTTAACACGGCAGTCTTCACACATTTCAAGACGAATCATAGCCTCACCGGCAAAGTACGGGTGATTGGCCAACTTCTCTTTAATAGTAGCTACCGTGCTGACAGTGGCAAACGGCTTACCGCAGTTAATGCACTCAAAGGCGGCCTCTTCGTGGCAGATCTGCCGCGTTTCCCGTGCCTCAGTGGCCAAAAAGCCCGGCAGTAGGGTAATCGCATCTTCCGGACAGGCCTGCTCGCACAGGCCGCACTGCACGCAGTCCGCTTCGAGGAAACTCAGCGCGGGCGTTTTGCCACCCGACTTTAGCGCTGGCGTTGGGCAATTACTGACGCAGGCGTGACATAGCGTACAGGCATCGCTATCTACCTGAATAGCGCCGTATGCTGCGCCTTCTGGCATCGCGACTCGTTCACTATGAGGGTTACCCAGTTCGGCCAGCCGTGCCAACACACGGTTAAAGCGTGCACGCTTTTCTGGCTCTGGCAGGTTTAGCGACACCTGCGTTAGAGGCGTGAGCGCTGGCAGGGCATCCCGAGCGGCTTCATCGGCTATCTCAATCAGCTTTACGCGAGCACGATCATGGCCCAAAGCGTCTAATAGAGCGTGAGCCTGGGTAACTTGATCAGTCAAGAAGCTGCTCAAGCGGGCAGGCATATTGGGGTGAAGCTGGATACGCACTTCAGCGGCACCCGCAGCCAGGGCAGTTAGCCACTGGTCGTGGCCCGCCGCTCCCAGTTCTTCCAAGGGAGCATCAATCACGTGGCCAGCAGGCACTGCCCCCGCTGCGCGCTCGGCGTCTTGAGAGTCGTGGGTAATAAAGCGAAGGACTGGCACCTGGCCACCGGCTTCACGATAGGCCGCCAGCCAAGCGGAGAGCGTATCCTGCTGGCGGCGCGTTTCCGGTAAGCGGAATTCAATCGCGCCCGTAGGACAAGCGCTGGTGCAACTCCCTACGCCTTGGCAGAGGTAAGGGTCAATCTCTATGCGAGACTCAATCCGGCCTTTAACACTGGAGATGGCATCCGCCGGACAAACATCCAGGCAGCGGGTACACCCAATGTTGCCGCTGGTTGAGTGGGCACATAGGTCACTGTTAACTTGAAAATAGCGGGGTTTGTCGAATTCGCCCACTAGCCCTACAAAACTATCGAGGGTTTCGTTGCGCTGGTTTAAATCTTGATTCTGGCCTTGCCACTGCATGGTCACATAGCCCGGCGGCGGCAGTTCCCAGCGCTGGGAGTGGGTCGTCGGGGCCAGATCGAGAATAAGATCAAAACTATCGCGCTCAATCAGTGCGCGGGCAAGATCCAGCGGCACATCACCGTCATCAAGCTGAACGTTAAAGGCCCCCAGATAACCATTGATACGCAGCTTGCTTAGCTGCTCGCGCGTTATCGTTTGACTGACCAGCGGTTCGTTGGCACCCAGTGGAGCGACCGTTTCGTTATCTGGACTATCGACCACGGACTCAGTGACCAGCAGTGTAAGCGACGCCAAACCGCGCCCTTGAAGCGCGCGAGCTACTGGGTAAATGTCGGCTTCGTTACCGATTAACAGCGCATGACCACGGCTGTGATAAGTCACATTGGCAGGCGTTAAATTAGCAGGCCACGAGATACGTCGGCGTACCGTTTCCCGAGCCTCAGCATTGCGCTGGTCATCTATCGACGCCAGTTGGATTCTTTGGTTCATGCGTTCTCACGGTCAGTGAATAATTCTTATTATATTTTTGAGTAATAATGATTAACTATTGTGGCATAACAATGCGTTAAATCTAAGTTCAGACTATGTGTAACACAGCATTTTGCCAACCTTCTTGCCGTCAACGCTACCAACGCTGACGCCCCAAATAACACTCAGGCTATTGATTATTAAATACAAAAAACCCACATCATACTTTCTTCTGAGTATCAGATAAATAATCAGACTGGTCGTCTAGCGCAGCATTTTCTACCAGGTTGTCATCAGCGGTCTTTGTTTGCTCGCTGACGGCTATGTCATTTTGCGACTCGCTTTGACTGTCATCATCCAGTTGCTTGTCGACCGCTTCCTCCACTTTATGCGTCCAGCGTCGCAGCTTACCGGCGAGTTCTGACGACATCGGCTTCAACAGTTTATTGTAGTCGGCATCATAATCATCCAGACCATCGCGCACGTTATAGTTACCGGTGGCCCACAATCGTTTCAATGCTTGCCGACGCAAAGGGCCGCTGACGCCTGGCGCCATAAATGCACTGAAGTCGCTGCCCGCTTCTAACGCATCGGGATCTGGCAAGGTGTGGTCGAGGCTACCGGGTTCTGGCGGTGCCTGGGTTGCATCAGGGCCATGGTGGTGCGGCTGCTCTGCTCCATTGGGCGAGGCATTCGGCTCGGCGGCCAGTTCATCAACAGGCTCTTCAGCAGGTAATGACGCTGCCGATGCGTCCTCTTCCTTTGGTACATTGCGCTTTAGTCGCGACCATCGCTCTAGGCGGCTCATTGCGGCTGCTCCTTACTCGGCGTGTCTTTAGCGCGGCCAGCCCCTTTGCGCTTTTTCTTGCGCATTTCCACTGGCGCTTCACCCTGTCGGGCTAAATAGCTTTCAATCCATACCTGAATAGCCATCGGCATCGACGCTTCCAGCACCTGCTGTTCGCCGTCCATCCAACCGGCCGCAACGTCCTGGCTAGCGGTAATCGCATCAGGCTTGGGTGTTTGCCCGGTAAAACCCGCCCGTACAAAAAGCCGTGGTGTAGCCGACGTTAGATTGAAACGGTAGGCGGCACGTTCAGTCATCGACAGTTGCAGGTTAAGGACAATGTCACCCTGATCGCCCAGCGTTAATTCAGCAATACGCCACTGCGTCAGCGTAAAACGCTTAACCTGCTTTGACTCAGCCACCAAGGTAATACTGATTGGGCGTAGGTTATCACTCATATATTTATAAACCCTGGACCTTGAAGGGATGGCATGTGAAGAGATAGCACTTAGAAAAGATGCTACTTATTAAGGATAGCGCTTGAATGGGTAGACAAGTAAGCATCTCCAGCGCCATCATCGTCAACCCTGACTTTTTTACTCAGGTATTTTATTTTAGTAGCGAGGATTGCGGATGCACGCTCTTCAGTTAAGCCGAGCCCGCTTACCGGCCACCACCGAGATCAGTATCGTTGATGAGTATGGTGATGCGCGCCAGCAGGCGATCGCCGCTGAACGGGCGCTAACCGTTTATCTCAATAAGCGTGAGATAGTGACCTTGATGACGCTAGGCGACGACCCAGAGGCACTGGTCGTGGGCTATCTGCGCAATCAAGGGCTGCTAATAGCGGCGGCTGATTTAGAAGCGGTGCAGGTCGATTGGGAAGTAGAAGCGGCGGTCGTAATTACACGCCACTTGCCCGAAGATTTAGAGGCGCGCTTAAGCACTCGTACGGTGACCACCGGCTGCGGCCAGGGCACGGTATTTGGTAAGTTGCTTGATCAAACCGCACTCACGGCGCTGCCCGACACTCAACTGGCACAATCATCGCTCTATCGACTGCTGCAAAACCTTAACACCTACAACGAGACTTATCGCAGCGCTGGCGCCGTTCACGGGTGCGCGCTGTGCCAACAAACCGAGGTTCTCGACTTTGTTGAAGACGTAGGGCGGCATAATGCGGTGGATACCCTGGCCGGACGCCAGTGGCTACAACAGGCTGACAGCGCTAATGCGGATATTTTTTACACCACGGGGCGGCTGACCTCTGAAATGGTGCTAAAAGTGGCGCAAATGGGCATTAGCGTGCTGGTCTCGCGCTCAGGCGTTACGCAAAAAGGTGTCGAGCTAGCCGAACGCTTTGGTGTCATGCTGATTGCCCGTGCAAAAGGGCGCCACTTTCAGGCCATTAATACTCACAACCGTTTAACGCTAGACGCTATTCCGCCGCGCCCATCCCACGCCCGCTCATCCAAAGAGGCAAGCTCATGATCCCCACTCACGAACTCACCGGCATGATTCTAGCGGGCGGCGAAGGGCGAAGAATGGGCGGCCGCGACAAAGGGCTTGAACCTTTCGCTGGCCTGCCGCTGGTCGGCCATGTGGTGAAACGCTTTGAGGGTCAGGTGGCCGAGCTGCTGATTAACGCCAACCGCAATGCTGATGCCTACCGCTTTTTCGCCGATCGTGTCATAGCTGACCTTGTAATGGACGGCGACGAAGGCGGCTTTAAAGGCCCGCTGATGGGGATCTATAGCGGCCTACGCGCGGCAAAAACACCCTGGTTGCTAGTCGCTCCCTGCGACTCACCCGCTCTGCCTGACGATTTAGTGGCACGCATGGTCAAAGGTATTGGCCACCACGATATCGCCGTCGCCTTTGATGGCGAACGACTGCACCCGGTTGTTGCCCTACTGCGCACTTCGCTGGCGGATGATTTGGCCGTCACCCTTGCCGAAGGCGAGCGTAAGATCGACCGTTGGTACGCACGCCATGCTTGGTGCAAGGTTGATATGTCGGACTGCCCTGATGCCTTTGCTAACCTCAATACTGAGGAAGAGAAGCTGCACCTGGAAAAAGTACTAATGGGTTCTTCGAGCAAGGAGGTGAAATGACCCTCTCCTGCTTTGATCTTGGCGAGCAGATGCTCAGCGTCGACGAGGCACGCCAAGCGCTAGCCACCTTGATTGAAAGCCCGCTGGGCAGCGAACAGGTGCCGCTGGCGCAGGCCCATGGACGACGTTTGGCCAAAGCCGTTCAGGCCTCCATTAACGTGCCGCAACATACCAATGCGGCCATGGACGGCGTAGCGCTAGCCTTGCCCAAAGAAGGTGTTGGAGTAAAGCAAACCCATTGGCCACTGGCCGGCGAGGTCTTGGCCGGGCAGTATCGCAGCGAATTAGTACCTGCCGGTCACTGCGTACGCATCACCACCGGCGCCCCTTTGCCGCCGGGCACCGATACAGTGGTCATGAGTGAACAGTTGCGCGAACCGTTAGATGATAAGCCTGCGCATGTGATCATTGAGTCTCCTGAGCTTCTCAAACACGGCCAACATGTACGTCAAACGGGTGAAGATATTGCCATTGGTGACATGGCACTGCCTGAGGGTTCACGGCTCGATGCCGCCTCGTTAGGGCTTTTGGCATCACTGGGTTATGCGGAGGTAGCGGTGTGCCGACGCCCAAGGGTGGCGATTTTTTCCACCGGCAATGAAGTCACGGCACCTGGTGAGCCACTGCCCAAGGCAGGTATTTATGACGCCAATCGCTTCACCCTGATGGGGTTGCTTTCCGAACACGGCGCCGACGCCATTGACCTTGGCATTCTCCCGGACGATTTAAACGCTATTAAAACGGCCCTTGAAAACGCTGCAGAGCAGAGCGATCTGGTGATCACCAGCGGCGGCGTTTCCGTGGGTCAGGCTGATTTTACCCGTGAGGCTCTGGAGCAGTTAGGCCGCCTGGCCTTCTGGCGGGTAGCGCTGCGACCTGGCCGCCCCATGGCCTGCGGCTGGCTGGGTAAAAAGCGCACACTGTTTGTTGGCTTGCCCGGCAATCCGGTAGCGGTCATGGTAACCTTTCTACAGTTTGTTTCGCCGCTGTTGGATCGGCTTAATGGGCAGCCATTGGCACCACCACACCGTCTTTATGCCGTTACCGAAAGTCTCTTAAAAAGCCGCTTGAAGCGTACTGATTTTATCCGCGGCGTTTACCATACTGATAGCGAAGGACGGTTACTCGTGCGCAGTACCGGTGCCCAGGGTTCTGGCATTTTAACCTCGATGGTGGCTGCGAACTGTTTGATTGAGCTTGCCGACGACCAGGCAGGCGCACAACCGGGCGAGGTAGTCAGCATTCAACCACTTACGGGATCGCTATGACCGAGCAACGACAGACCCAAGCTCACGCTAACCAGCAATTGATCGACGACTTTGGTCGACGCATTAGCTATGTGCGTATCTCGGTCACCGACCGCTGTGATTTTCGCTGCGTGTACTGCATGAGCGAGGAAATGACGTTCCTGCCCCGCGCTCAAGTGCTGACGCTGGAAGAGATCGCCATGGTGGCCCGAGCCTTCACGGAGCTTGGGGTCGAAAAGATTCGTCTTACCGGCGGCGAGCCGTTAGTGCGCCGTGGCATTGAGCAACTGGTCGATGAGATCGGTTCGATGCCAGGTCTTAACGACTTCACCATGACCACCAATGGTGCCAGCCTACGCAAGCACGCCAAGCAGCTTTACGCCAGCGGCCTGCGGCGGCTGAACATCAGCCTGGATTCGCTGGATGCGGAGCGCTTCAAGCAACTCACCCGAACCGGTGATTTGGCTAAAGTCATCGACGGCATTCACGCTGCTAAAGAAGCAGGCTTTCAACGTATCAAGCTCAACGCGGTGATCTTAAAAGGTCGTAACGACGATGAAGTGATCGACCTGGTCACCTTTGCCCGCCAGGAAAACCTCGATATTAGCTTTATCGAAGAGATGCCTCTGGGCGATGTTTCCGACCATTCGCGGGCGGAGACCTTCTACTCCAGTGACGATGTTCAAGAATTGATCGAAACGCGCTATCCGCTGATCCCTACGACCGAAACCACCCCCGGCCCATCGCGCTACTTCAAAATGGCCGACAGCGACAGCCGGGTAGGGTTTATTTCCCCCCATAGCCACAACTTTTGCGATACCTGTAACCGGGTGCGCGTGACCGTGGAAGGCCGTTTACTGCTTTGCCTAGGCAACGAACATTCGGTAGATCTGCGCGCCGTGCTGCGCCGCCACCCCGGCAATATGCAGGCGCTCAAAGAGGCCATCATCAACGCCCTACCGCTTAAACCCGAGCGCCATCACTTCACCACCGATGGCGATGTGCAGGTGGTGCGCTTTATGAATATGACAGGGGGGTGACGTTGGCAGCGTCAGAAAGATTGGCAAAAGTGCCGGTGCATATCATTACCGGCTTTCTAGGCAGCGGCAAAACCACGCTTATCCACAGCCTCATCGAGCAGAAGCCTGTGGATGAAACCTGGGCCATCCTGGTCAACGAGTTTGGTCAGATCGGCATCGACCAGGCCATGTTTGATGCCCGTGATGATGTGGTGGTGAAAGGCCTGCCCGGCGGCTGCCTGTGTTGCCAGCTCGCTTTTGTACTGCAAGCGGCACTGGTGAATTTACTCGCGCGCAGCAAGCCTGATCGCGTCATCATCGAACCCTCAGGCCTTGGCCACCCGGCAGGCCTGTTGGATCTACTGCGAGGGGAAGCCTTTCATGAGGTGGTCGAAGTACGCGATATCATTGCCACCCTTGATCCTCGCCGCCTGGATGACCCACGCTCCCGAACGCACGACACTTTCCGCGATCAACTCGATATGGCCGATGCCGTGGCGCTCACCATGCTCGACCAGAGCACGCCCGAACAGCTCAGTAACGCCCATGCCTTTGTGGCGCAGCGCTGGCCGCCGCGTAAATGGGTGCAGGAAGCCCCGCAAGGCAAACTACCGATAGCGTTGTTGACCCAAAGTGGAAGCACCGAAGGAAGCGATATCAGCATGCCCGCCAACCATCAACAGCTGGCGGCAGCGCCCAGCATAGCTGGGTCATTTTTTGATTTCCCACCTCCGCCGGGCACGCCGCAACGCGAAACAGGCACTTCGCTGGGCTACACCAGCACGGGTCTGCGCTGGCATCCAAGCGAGCGCTTCGAGCTGAATAGTTTGGCCAAATGCTTGGGAGAGTTACCTAGGGAGGCACGTATTAAAGGCGTGTTTCATACCGATAGCGGCTGGAAACGATTTAATCGTGCCGACGGTACGCTCAGCGTTGAGAGCAGCGCGTGGCGGCAAGACTCACGATTAGAGATTATCCTCCCCAATGCACTGGTGCCCAACGCCGTTGACATCGAAACGCGCCTGCACACACTGACACTGGCCTAGTGGGCTAAAATTAGCCGTTCAATTTCGTCAATGGGGACCGGGCGTCCGAACAGGTAGCCTTGATAAGCATGGCAGTCGTGTGCCAATAGCCACGCCTGCTGCGCCTTAGTCTCAACGCCTTCCGCAATGACCTCTAAGCTGAGGCTCTCCGCCAGGGCAATTGTACTTTCGACAATCGCCGCATTGGCTTGGCTTTCGAGCACCTGCTGGACAAAGGATTGATCAATTTTTAGTTGGTCGAGGGGCAGTTGAGCTAAATACGCCAACGATGAATAGCCAGTACCGAAATCATCCAGCGAAAAGCGCACGCCTTGCGATTTGAGGGCGAGCATTTTATCGCGAGCATCGTCCCGGGCTTCCACAAACAGAGACTCGGTTACTTCCAACTTTAGCTGCTGAAGCGACGGCTTGGTGCGCGTAAACACCCCCTCTAAACGGCTTAGAAAGTTCTCATCGCGAAACTGAACCGGGCTGATATTAACCGATATCGTTAACTGGCTTAGCCGTGGATGCAGTGCCCAGCGTGCCAATTGATAACAGGCATCTTCCAATACCCATTCGCCCACATCGTTAATCAGCTCCGTACTTTCCAACACGGGAATAAACTCACTTGGAGAGACCATGCCACGCTCAGGGTGTTGCCAGCGCAACAACGCCTCGACGCCGGTTATCGTACCGTGGTGATTTACCTGGGGCTGATAATAGAGCTGCCACTGTTTGTTGGCCTGCGCTTGGCGCAGATCCGACTCTAGTTTTACATGCGCCAGTAGCGCTGCCTGCATTGCAGGGTCAAAAAAGCATATGCTGTGGCGGCCTCCGAGCTTAGCCTGAAAGAGCGCCATATCCACCTGCTGCAGATAGTCATCAGGGCCGCACTCATTGCTCGCCATAATCGCAATACCAATACTTCCGGTTACCGTGATGCTCTCTTCAGCTAGGATGATTGGTTCGTTAACCGCTGCCAGCAACTTATGTGCGATACGCTCCGCCAGCCGGGTAGTTTGGGCGTAATTACTATCAACACCTTCGATTAATACCGCAAATTCATCACTTCCCAACCGCGCCAAGGTATCGGTATCGCGCAACATCTGGCCCATACGCCGAGCAACGCTCTCCAGCACCTGATCACCCGCATAGTGACCCAGAGTATCGTTGATTTGCTTGAAGTTATCGATATCGATAAATATCAGCGCGCCGCAACGCTGATGGCGCTGAAGCTCTTTGAGGGCAGCGCCCATACGATCCATAAACAGTCGCCGGTTCGCCAACCCAGTCAATGGATCATAAAAGGCCAACTGATGTATCTCTTGCTCAGCGGCTTTGCGCTCACTGATATCGCTCATCGTGGCCACGTAGTGAGTTAATGTGGCCTCTATACTGTATACCGCGCTAATGGTGAGCCACTCAGGAAATAGCTCACCATTTTTGCGCTGATTCCATATCTCCCCTTCCCAATTACCGGTTTTGATAACACGCTTCCAAAGCCGCCGATAAAACGCCGCATTTTGTAAGCCAGAGCTAAACATACACGGGTTTTTACCCACTATCTCCGCTTCGCTATAGCCAGTAATACGCGTGAACGTCTCATTAACCTTGAGAATAGAGCCCCGAGGATCAGTAATTAGAATCCCTAAATGGGTCTGAAAAGCAGCAGCGGCAATTTGCGCTTCAGCGCGCGCCTCCTCACGCTCCTCAATACGCTGGCGTAGCTGGTGCGCCAATGCTAAACGGTTTAGGTAGTGACGCGCTCCCCACGCGCCGAGCAGGGCAATGACAGCCATCACCAAGATTAAGATCAAGGCACGCTGCCGCCACCCCGCCAGCAGTTCGTGCACGTCAATACCCACCACCGCCAGCATGGGGTAGTCACCTACCCTCTGCATACGAAACAGACGTTCACGGCCATCAATAGGTGACTTAGCGCTAAACGAGAAAGTAACTTCACCATTTGT
The DNA here is from genome assembly GCF_059448525.1 of Vreelandella sp. ssv. Lineage (NCBI taxonomy): Bacteria > Pseudomonadati > Pseudomonadota > Gammaproteobacteria > Oceanospirillales > Halomonadaceae > Vreelandella > Vreelandella sp. ssv. The sequence continues at coordinate 3,693,962 of NZ_CM182545.1, forward strand.
TAGCCGCTGAGATGTTTCAGCGCTTTCAATTTGTTTGCCAACCGTAAAGTGCTCGCCTGCCATAGGGTAACGAGCAATGAATTTCAGCTCGGAGTCGACCAGAGAAATACTTTCTCCATCATGAACACTCATTTGCTCAAGCGATTCAGAAAAGACTTCTGGAACGATACTGGAAACTACCACACCATCGAAATCACCGGCAGTCGTCTCGACGCGTCGGCCATGATACAAATAGTAGCGCTGATCGCTTTTTGACCAGTAAAGAGGTGTAATCAGCTCTCGCTGCTGGCTAAGCTGAAATATTTTAAAAAAACGCGTTTCGCTAATATCAATATTGGTATCCCGATCGACTCTGCTACTCGCTAGCAAGCGTCCTGTCGAACCAAATGCACCTATCTCATCAACCATAGGTACGTATGAGGCGAGGTTTCCCAGCGAGCGCTGTAACCGCTGAGGATTGTTGCTATCAGGTATGTCTTGTAACGCCAATATTTCCGTTAGCCCAAACAGCGCTTGTCCACTTTGTGCAAAGACTCCTTTTGCCCACTCGGTCACGACATTGGCCCGCCCGGTAATGCGGGATTCAGCGGCCTCAATTTCTTGCTGATACTGTTCATTAAGCAGCCATCCAAACAGTGCCATCATGACCAGAAGTGCCAGCATGTAGAGCGTAATCACACTGCGCCGCTGTTGGCGGTAAGTGCTTGTTGCTTTCAGAACATCATCATTTACATCAATGGCAGTGACGGACATCGCGCAGAGGCCTTATTCAGGTAACCCATCGGGACACCTGATACAGTGTTAAAAATAACCAGAAACAATATATAGCACGCGCAGGCATGTGGCTTTAACTGATAGTGCCGCGGTGATTTTACGATGTATATCAGCTTTTATCGCCGTTAATGCGTTGAAAAGCGTGACGTTAACCATTGATTGTCTACGTACCTAGGAACTGTTATGGCATCGCTGGGGCAAATGAGTGACTACGAGATACGTCTAATCCGTATTTTTAAGACGGTGGTTGAATGCGGCGGCTTTACGGCCGCAGAAACGACGCTCGGCATCAGTCGCTCAGCGATTAGCCAGCACATGAATGATTTAGAGGGGAGGCTGGGATTTTCACTCTGCCAGCGGGGGCGCGGCGGGTTTAGTTTAACAGAGGAAGGTAAAGAGATTTATCAGGCGGGACTAACGCTACTAACGGCATTGGAAACCTTCAAAAGTGATGTAAATGCCCTGCATCAAACGATTAAAGGTGAGTTGAATATTGGTATTACCGATAATCTGGTAACACTACCCGCCATGCACGTCACCAATGCGCTGGCTGAACTTAGCGCGCCGGAGAATGAGGTAATGCTGCATATCCACATGGAGCCCTCTGATGCCGTCATTCGAGGCGTGATGGACGGCCACTTGCATGTCGGGGTGGTCCCCGCAGTCAACCTGCCTACCAGTTTAGAAACCCGACACCTTTACGACGAACCTTCGTACCTATACTGCGCAGCGGATCACCCACTGTTTAACCAGCGCGACGATACGCTTAATGCTGAGGATATCGCCCAACACTTCGCTATTTCGCCTCGCTATCCGCTGCCGATCGAGGCGCGTCAGGCACATGATGCTCTCTCGCTACGCGCGTCGGCATCTGATCGGGAAGGCGCTGCGTTTTTAATTCTTACCGGGCGTTTTATCGGCTTCCTTCCTGAGCATGTGGCCGAACAGTGGGTCGTGGCAGGCAAAATGCGCGCGCTGCATAGCGCAACTCAACACTACCGTATTCCATTTGTGCTGGTTACTCGCCACGACCGCCGCCCCAACCGAGTGGTCGATGCTTTTCTGAGTTTAATCAAAAGCAGCTAGGGTAAAAACCCGGCACGACTAAGCCGGGCTTAAACGGCTTAACGCTGTTCGGTCGTCTCGCTGGCCATGATTGGCGCGGGCCCCGCCTGAGGCGATGACGCTAACAGCTGGCTAGCAACAAAATAAACAACTGCCCCCAGCACCGAGCCGGTAAACCAGCCGTAGTCGTAAAACCAGTTCATAGTACCAGTTAACAACGACAATAAAGTCAGCGCCACCGGCACACCGAAAGCGATGAAACCGGCGATATTCACCGCTGGATAAGCATGATTATCCATATACAGGCTAGGGATATCGAGGCGCTGCTTTTTAATAAGAAAATAATCGACCGCCATGATGCCCGCAATGGGCCCCAGTAGACTGGAGTAACCTAACAGCCAGTTGGAGTACATCTGCTCAAGCGAAACCCCAGGTGGAATAACGCCCGCTTTTTGCAGCAGGTCGTAGCCCATTAATAGCACACCCACAAACCCCGTTAAAAGTACACCGCGGGTCTGGTTAATCAACTTAGGGGCAATATTCTGGAAATCGTTGGTGGGAGAGACAATATTAGCGGCAGTATTCGTAGAGAGAGTAGCGATGATGATCAACAGCATCGCTAGCACTACCCAGAAAGGGCTATTGATCATCCCAATCAGATTCACAGGATCAGCGATCGTTTGACCTACCAACGACTCAGAAGCAGCAGTTAACACCACACCCAACGCGGCAAAGAAGAACATCGTCAGCGGTAAACCGATTATCTGACCAACAATTTGATCTTTTTGGCTTTTCGCAAAGCGGCTGAAATCCGGGATATTAAGCGATAGTGTGGCCCAAAACCCCACCATGGCGGTTAAGCCAGCGAAGAAGTAGCCATACACCGACGCGCCGTCAGGGCGCGACGGCGGTTGTGCCAGCAGCTCGGTCATCGACATGTTCGGCCACGCCCATATCATTAGCCCGATGCCCACCGCCAGCAGTAACGGTGCGGCTAACGTTTCCAACCACTTAATCGATTCGGCCCCACGAATTACCACGTAGAGATTCATCGCCCCGAAAACAAAAAAGCCAATCACTTCCCCCACGCCGCCAAGCGCCGCCCAGGCGGGAATCAACTCAGACAACAGCAAGTGAATCGCCAACCCGCCAAACATGGTCTGAATACCGAACCAGCCGCAGCCCACCAATGCCCGTACCAGACAAGGCACGTTGGAACCTAAAATGCCAAATGATGAACGTAAAACGACGGGGAATGGAATGCCAAATTTAGTGCCAGGAAAGGCGTTTAAGGTCAGCGGAATCAGCACGATGATATTCGCCAATAGAATGGCAAACAGCGCCTCACCGACGCTTAGACCAAAATAAGCGGTTAATACGCCGCCTAGCGTATAGGTAGGCACACAAATCGACATACCCACCCAAAGCGCTGCAATATTCCACTTACTCCAAGTGCGTTCGCTGGCTTGGGTGGGTGCAATATCCTCGTTGAAGCGTGAACTGTTGCGCACATCGTTGCCTACATCAAGCTCAACCAGACCATCTCTATCCACCATCTGAGAGGTTGTTCCCGTCATTTTATCTATCCTCTGCAATGAGTTACCCAGCTACGCTCTTTTAAGGACCTTCACGGTCAGTGGAGCATCTCAAACAGAATTAAAAGCAATAAGCGTGCCTACTTACAAAAGCAGAACCATTAACTCATTGATTAAAAAGCTGCCTTACTGGACAACAATATTATTGTTAGTTGGTTAACTGTATTAATCACGTTCCCCAAACCAAAATCGATTAAACAAAGCTAGGTCAAAAAAAATATTTGCACCAACTTTAAACAACAAAATCTTCAAATGGCCGTCAATATTAACATTAACTATATGTTTTATATTAATTAATTAAAAACCCCAAAACAGTGCACTGGCTCACCAAAAGAGTGAATAGACTTTTTAAAAACAATAAAAACAAACAAACTCAACAGGTTAAATGAAAATTAAAAAATACAAGTCATAAGCTTGCTAAAACCAGCCAGCCAGCGATACTTTCAACAAAAGCTGTCTTGTTTGTCAGCTTTATTAGTTGTTTCTCAATACCGCCTTGCCACGCGCTTTAAACCTACAATCAGAGGGAGCGTCTCATGCAGAAGATAAAAATCGGCCTGATACAAATGGGTCTAAAAACCAGCACCGATCTTGAGCCTGACGCTATTCGCGACGCCATGAACGAGGCCCACCTGCCGATGATTCAACAGGCAGCTGACCAGGGCGTGCAGGTGCTGTGCTTCCAGGAAGTCTTTAATCAACCCTATTTTTGCCCCAGCCAGGATGAGAAATGGTACGCCGCCGCCGAGCGTGTACCAGAAGGCCCCACCTGCCAGATGATGCAAAAACTCGCTGCAGAGCACCACATGGTCATCATCGTGCCGGTGTATGAAGAGACAGAGACCGGCGTTTATTACAACACCGCCGCAGTATTCGACGCCGACGGCAGCTATCTGGGCAAGTATCACAAGACGCATATTCCCCAAGTGGCGGGATTCTGGGAGAAGTTCTTTTTCAAGCCGGGCAACTCCAACTGGCCGGTATTTGATACCGCCTACGGCAAAATCGGCGTGTATATCTGCTATGACCGTCACTTCCCGGAGGGCTGGCGTGCCCTGGCGCTCAACGGCGCCGAGGTGATTTTCAACCCTTCCGCCACCGTGGCCGGTCTCTCTCAATATTTATGGGAGCTTGAGCAACCCGCCTCCGCTGCCGCTAACGGCTGCTTTATCGCTGCGATCAACCGCGTCGGCACTGAAGCACCTTGGAATATCGGTGATTTCTATGGCTCCAGCTATATCGTTAACCCCCGCGGCAAGATCGAAGCCCAGGCCAGCGAAACCGACGACGAGTTGCTGGTGCATGAAATCGATTTGGACATGGTGCGCGAAGTACGCAACAACTGGCAGTTTTTCCGCGACCGTCGCCCAGAGACCTACACCCGCCTGACCGACGGCGAATAAGCCCTCCTCAAACAATCATCTAAGGAGCAAACCATGAGTTTATTGATCAAGGGCGGCACCGTGGTCACCCACGCTGATACTTACCGCGCTGATGTGCTGTGTGTGGACGGTAAAATCCACGCTATTGGCACCGATTTAGACATCCCCAACGATTGTGAAATTGTCGATGCCAGCAACCAGTTAGTAATGCCCGGCGGCATCGATCCCCATACCCATATGCAGATGCCGTTTATGGGCGCGGTGGCCAGCGAAGATTTCTATACCGGCACTGCAGCGGCCATGGCGGGCGGGACGACGACGATTATCGACTTTGTCATCCCCAGCCCCGGCCAGTCGCTGCTGGAAGCGTTCGATACCTGGCAAGGCTGGGCGGAGAAAGCCGCCACCGACTTTGCTTTTCACGTGGCGATCACCTGGTGGGACGAAAGCGTCAAAGAAGAGATGGGTACCCTGGTACGTGACCATGGCGTGAATAGCTTCAAGCACTTTATGGCCTACAAAGGCGCCATCATGGCCACCGATGACATCCTGGTGGAGAGCTTTTCGCGCTGCTTGGAACTGGGCGCAGTGCCCACGGTACACGCGGAAAATGGCGAGTTGGTCTACCATATGCAGCAAAAACTGCTCGCCCAGGGCATTACCGGGCCGGAAGCCCACCCACTTTCCCGCCCACCGCAGGTTGAGGGCGAAGCCGCTAGCCGGGCCATTCGTATTGCCACCACTCTCGGCGCACCGGTGTACTTGGTACATGTTTCTACCAAAGACGCGGTGGATGAGATCGCCTATGCGCGCCAACAGGGCCACCCGGTATTTGGCGAGTGCCTAGCAGGCCATTTGGTCATTGACGACAGCGTTTATCAACACCCTGACTGGGCTACGGCGGCGGCCCACGTAATGAGCCCGCCTTTCCGTCCCAAAGGCCACCAGGAAGCGCTATGGCACGGTCTGCAGTCAGGCAATCTGCAAACCACCGCCACCGACCATTGCTGTTTTTGCGAAGAACAGAAAGCCGCCGGTAAAGATGACTTTACCAAGATCCCCAACGGCACCGCCGGGGTGGAAGACCGCCTAGCAGTCATCTGGGACGAAGGCGTTAACAGCGGCAAGCTCTCTCCTCAGGAGTTTGTCGCCATTACCTCTACCAATACCGCCAAAATTTTCAACCTCTACCCACGCAAAGGCGCAATTCAGGTGGGTTCCGATGCCGATATCGTCGTTTGGGACCCTAACGGTACTCGCACCATTTCTGCCAAGACTCACCATCAGAACGTCGATTTTAATATCTTCGAGGGCAAAACAGTGCGCGGCATCGCTCGCCATACCATTAGCCAGGGTAAGTGGGTATGGCGCGACGGTGATCTCCGCGCTGAGCGTGGTGCGGGCCGCTATCTAGAGCGCCCCGCCTATCCAGGAGTGTTCGAGCTATTGGCCAAGCGCGCCGAGCTAAATGCCCCGGTAGCCGTTAAACGTTAAAAGCGGCGATCAAGCGATAACAGTTGTTCGTATAAAAACAGCGGAGGCTCTACTGTGACTAGCCCACTGAATCATCTACCCAGCGCACAAGAGGTCGGCACCTACGACCCACAAACGCTGGCCCGTAATTTTAGCGATCTACACCCGCCGTTAACCCAGCGCCAAGCGATGATTGAAAGCCAGCGCTGTCTCTACTGCTTTGATGCACCCTGCGTAGAGGCCTGCCCGTCGGACATCGACATCCCAAGCTTTATTCGCCAAATCAGCGAAAACAATATCAACGGCGCGGCGGAGACCATTCTGGAAGCCAATATCCTAGGCGGCAGCTGCGCGCGGGTGTGCCCCACCGAAATACTCTGCGAGCGCAGTTGCGTACGCAACCACGACGCCGAGTGCCAACCGGTGCTGATTGGCCTGCTACAGCGCCACGCTACCGACCACATGCAGTTCGATGGCCACCCGTTTAAGCGCGCCGCCAGCACTGGCCGACATATCGCGGTGGTCGGTGCCGGGCCTGCTGGGCTCTCGTGCGCCCATCGGCTGGCAATGCTTGGCCATCAGGTGACGATTTTTGAAGCTGAGCAAAAGTCCGGCGGGCTAAACGAGTACGGCATCGCCCGCTACAAAATGACCGATGACTTTGCCCGCAAGGAAGTCGAGTTTCTGCTCGAAATCGGCGGAATCGACATTCAGTACGGCCAACGCCTGGGGTATAACCTCGAACTTGTCACGCTGCATCAACAGTATGACAGCGTCTTCCTCGGGCTGGGCTTAGGCACCAGTCGCGCTCTGGGGCTAACCGGCGAGGATGCACCAGGCCTGATGCCTGCGGTGGATTACATCAAAACCCTGCGCCAAACCGACGACCTGAGCAGCCTTACCGTGGCCAAGCGCTGCATCGTGATTGGCGCGGGCAACACCGCCATTGATATGGCGACGCAAATGGCACGGCTGGGCGCGACTGAGGTGACGTTGGTTTACCGCCGTGGCGTAGAGGCCATGTCCGCCACCGACCACGAACAGGAGATCGCTAAAGCCAACGGTGTACGCATGGTGACCTGGGCGCAGCCGGATGAAATCTTGCTGGATAACCAGGGCCGCGTAGCGGGCATGCGCTTTGCCAAGACCATTGAGCAAGCGGGTCTATTAACGCCGACGGGCGAAACGATTGAGATTGCCGCCGACGCCATCTTCACAGCCATAGGCCAAAGCTTTGATAACACCAGCCTAGCTGATGCCACCGCCGCCGAGCTAGCCCGGGACAGCGAACGCATTCATGTCGATGAGATGTTCCGCACCTCGCTACCTAATGTTTATGCCGGAGGCGACTGCGTAAAGCCCGGCCAGGATCTCACCGTACAAGCCGTACAGCACGGCAAGCTGGCGGCCCACGCCATCCATCAAGCGCTTGCCGCCAAGCAGGAGGCCGCATGAACACAAAACCTTTCACTGCTCACGCTTTTCCAGGCAAGAAAAACAGCGGCGATAGCGTCGTCAACGGCGTTGATCTATCGGTGAATTTTGCCGGCATCAAAGCCCCCAACCCCTTCTGGCTGGCCTCTGCGCCGCCCACTGATAAAGCTTACAACGTGGTGCGCGCCTATGAAGCAGGCTGGGGCGGCGTGGTCTGGAAAACCCTCGGTGAAGAGCCGCCGGCGGTGAACGTCTCTTCGCGCTATTCGGCCCACTACGGCAAAAACCGTGAGGTCATCGGCTTTAACAATATCGAGCTGATTACCGATCGTTCGCTGGAAATCAATCTTCAAGAGATCACCCAGGTGAAGAAGGATTGGCCCGACCGCGCGCTGATCGTCTCCATTATGGTGCCCTGCAATGAAGAGGCCTGGGCCTACATTCTGCCGCTGGTGGAAGCTACCGGCGCGGATGGCATTGAGTTAAATTTGGGTTGCCCCCACGGCATGCCGGAGCGCGGCATGGGCGCAGCAGTAGGCCAAAACCCGGACCTGATCGAGAAAGTCACCTACTGGTGCAAGAAGCACTACTCCAAACCGGTGATTGTGAAGCTCACCCCCAATATCACTGATATTCGAGTGGGCGCCCAGGCAGCGCTGCGCGGCGGGGCCGACGCTGTATCGCTGATCAACACCATCAACTCGATCACCAGCATCGATCTGGACAACATGGTCGCCAAGCCCACCGTCGGCCATCAAAGCACCCACGGCGGCTACTGCGGCAGCGCCGTCAAACCCATCGCGATGAACATGGTGGCGGAAATCGCCCGCGACCCGGCCACGCCAACGCTGCCGATTTCCGGCATTGGTGGCATTTCCACCTGGCGGGATGCGGCGGAGTTTATCGCCCTGGGGGCGGGAAGCGTGCAGGTTTGTACCGCGGCGATGCTCAACGGCTTTCGCATTGTGGAGGAGATGAAAGATGGTCTCTCCCGCTGGATGGCAGAAAAGGGCTACGACTCAATAGAGGCATTTTCCCGTAAGGCGATACCGCAAACCACCGACTGGAAATACTTGGATATCAACTTCAAGACGATCGCCAAGATTGATCAGGATCTATGCATCGAGTGCGGTCGCTGCTATATCGCCTGCGAGGATACGTCTCACCAGTCGATTGCCAAGCTCCTCGAACAAAACGGCGCGCGTCGTTATGAAGTCATTGAAGAGGAGTGCGTAGGCTGCAATTTATGCCAGATCACCTGCCCAGTGGAGAACTGCATCACCATGGTGCCCCAGGAAACTGGACAGCCCTTCCTGGCCTGGGATAACGACCCACGCAATCCTTTCCGGGTCGCCTCTTAACCCCATCGATTAATTTCCTCAAGGACTACCCGCCGCCCTCCGTTTGTGAGGGCGGTCGCGTTTTCGCAACAGGTGGTTGCTTCAAATGGCCCCAACGTTGGCTTCAGTCCGAATGCACCTTGATCCGATACAATACACAGTAGACCACCGGCAGCACGACCAGGGTTAGCAGCGTGGCGACGCCGAGGCCGCCAATCAATGCGACCGCCATGCTGGCAAAAAAGGCGTCGCTAATTAGCGGGATCATCCCCAGCATGGTGGTCAGCGCGGCCATCGCTACCGGGCGCACGCGGCTCACCGCGGCGCGAACGACTGCGTGGTAGCGATCCTGATATAGCGGCAGCTGCACGTTGATCTCTTCCACCAGCACGATGGCGTTCTTAATCACCATGCCAATCAGGCTCAGCGTGCCCAGCAGCGCCATAAACGAGAACGGCAGCCCCGTAATTAAAAGCGCGCCCACTACGCCAATAATGGTCAGCGGTACCAGCGACCAAATAGCCAGCGGCTGGCGGAAGTTGTTGAACAGCACCACGGTGAGGATGAACATCATCACGATGCCCAGCGGTAGCGAGGCAAAAAGCCCGCTCTGCGCCTCGCCTGCGGTCTCGAACTCGCCGCCCCACTCCAACCGATAGCCTGGCGGGAGTTCCAGCGCTTCCACTTGAGGACGAACCTCGGCCAGCACGCTGGCGGCGGTCACGCCACTTAACGGATCCGGCTCACCGTACACGGCCAGCATACGTTCTCGGTTACGGCGCATGATCAGCGGATCTGCTACCTGGGTGGTGATATCGCTGATCACCTGATCAGCAGTGATATAGCGGCCCTGCTCTTCGCTCCAGACGTTTAGCGAGCCAAGATTATCGACGTCGTGGCGCTGTTCGGGGATCGCTCGTGCCACCATCGGAATCAGGTCGCTACCATCGCGATAAATGCCCACTTGGCTGCCGCTGGTACTCATTGCCAGCGTAGCGGCCAGACCTTCGCGGGTAACACCCAGTCGCCGGGCAGTATCCTCCATAAAGACCGGCTTGATCGCCTGTACCCGGTTACGCCAGCTGGTGCGCACGCTGGTCATATTGGGCGTATCACGGAACATGGCTTCGACCTGATCGCCTAGCTGACGCAACACCCCCGGGTCGCTGCCATAGAAGCGCGCCTCCAGCTTGGCTTTCGGCGCGGGTCCGACCTCCAATGGAGCTATTTTATAGTCGATATCGCTATGGTCGCGCTCCAGTACTCGTTCGACCTCTGCCATTCTGTCGCGTTGAACGGCTTTATTGTCGGTTTCGACAATTAGCTGTGCATAGCTTGCGTAACGGTCTTCCGGGGCGTAGGTCAAGGTAAAACGCTGCGCGCCCCCGCCCACGGTGGTGGTCAGGTGACGAACGCCCTCCATGTCCATAACGCTCTTTTCTAATTCACTCACCCGACGCTGGGTTTCAAGGATGTCGGTGCCTTCCGGCGTACGATAATCGACAAAAAAGAGGGGCGTATTAGAGGCGGGGAAGAAGGCATTTTTGACCGACCCAAAGCCGACGACGGCAGCAGCCAATACTGCCACCACCAGCAACAAGGTCACCCAGCGCCAACGTATGCAAGTAATAATAATACGGCTCATCAGGCGATAAACCACGCCTTGATAGGGGTCTTCCTGGCCATCGCCGGGCGCGATATTGCGGAAAAACAGCTTAAAGTAGAACGGTGTTAACGTCAGCGCGGTAATCCAGCTCAGCAGCAGTGAGTAGAGCAGCACAAAAAACAGTGAACCAATAAACTCGCCGGTGGTGTCCGGCGACAAGCCAATGGGGGCAAACGCGGCAATCGCTATCAGCGTGGCAGCAAGCAACGGCCAGGCGTTTTGGCGAACCACTTGGTGCGCTGAATCGCGAATAGTATTGCCACGCTTCAAGCCCACCAGCATGCCTTCGGTGACCACAATGGCGTTATCGACCAGCATACCCAGTGCGATAATCAGCGCCCCTAACGATATTTTTTCCAACTGTAGACCATGAAATCGCATCAGCATAAAAGTGCCGATGATGGTGATCAGCAGAATGAACCCCATCAACAAACCGCTGCGCCAGCCCATGAACAGCATGAGCACCACGATCACGATGGCTACCGCCTGAATCAAACTCACCAGAAAGCCAGAGACCGCCTCATCCACGACCTGTGGCTGGTTGTAGACGATATTCAGCTCCATGCCCAGCGGTGTGCGCGCCTGAAGCTCATCCAAACGCTGCTGCAGTCGCTCCCCGACCTCAACGACGTTGACACCGCTTTCAAACGAGACACCCAGCGACATGGCCGGCCTGCCCATGTCGCGATAGAGCTGCTGGGGCTGTTCGGCCAAGCCCCGCGACACCTCAGCGATATCGCTTAGCCTCACCAGTTCGCCATCGCCTTCACTCACGATCAGCGCCCGCAGGTCATCGATATTCGCCGCACTGCCGGTCGGGGTAATACGAAAACGGCGGCCATCCTGCTTGAGATGCCCTGCATCAGCCACGGCATTTTGGGTATCCAGCAATTGCTGCAATCGGGTGAGCGGAATATTCAATGCTCGCAGGCGCTCACGATCGACTTCAATGTAGATGCGCTCCTCATGCTCACCGCCCAGCGAGACTTTTTCAACGCCTTCCACCAGGGTCAGTTCGCGCTTGAGAAAGTCGGCATGGTCGGCTAGGTCAGGCATGCCGTAGCCTTCGCCGGTCAGGTTGACCATGAAGCCAAAAACATCGCCAAAGTCGTCATTGACGCGGGATTGGCTGGCGCCCGGCGGTAGCGCGGACTGAGCATCCTGAACCTTACGGCGCAGCGAATCCCATAGCTGTTCAAGCTCTTCATTCTGTACGGTGCTTTCCAGCTCGACGGTAATCTGAGAAAGACCATCTGAACTCACCGAACTCACGCGCTTGATCGATGACATGCCCTGGATTGACTCTTCCAGCGTCGAGGTGACTTCTTGCTCAACTTCCTCGGGAGTGGCGCCCGGATACTGTGTAGTAATCAAAGCATTGCGAATGGTGAACTCAGGAAATTCCAACTGACCCATGCCTAAAAAAGACAATGCGCCGCCCGCCAGCAGCACCACGGTCATTAAATAGCTGGCCGCCCGATGGCGTAAAAAATAGTCGACCATCTTATAGCCCCTGCTCTTTTTCCCACGGAGTTACCTTGGTGTCTGCGGTTATGCGGTGGGCACCCGCTGACACGATACGGTCCTCCGCCGCCAGCTCGCCGCTGACCTCAAGGCCGTTAGAGGTCAGCCGGCCGACGTCGACGGGCACTGCTTCAACGCTTTCCGGTGCTATAAAGCGCCATACCTGTGCCTGCTCGGGGTCGTCTCCTGCATAACTCACTGCACCTGGGGGCAAGTGCCAAAGCGGCAAAGCGTTTTCGGTTTGCAGTAAACTCAAATCCAACCGCACGTTAGCGCTCATGCCATCCAGCAACGTAATATCGTCCGGCTGAGGCAGTGTGAGGGTGACTTCATAAGCCAAACTTTGCGCGCTGGCTTGGGTGGTATAGGAAGAGAGCTGGGCGAGATAGGATTTGTCGCTATTACCAAAGTGCACTTCGAAGGATACTTCATCACCCAATGGGCCCGCTCCGTCCTCCCGGGGCATACGCTGCACAATTTGCTCAGGCAAATGAAACACCACGTCCAACTGCCCTGGCTGCTGAATGACAGCAACGGTTTCCTGCACCTGAACAATCTGGCGGTTATCCACCGGCACTTGGGCAATCACACCATCGTAGGGCGCGCGCAGCTGAGTATGTGTCACCTGCTCTTCGGCCTGTTCGAAAGTAGCGCGGGCTGCCCGCCATTCGCTCTCCGCCTCATCAAACTGGGATTGGCTGACCGCGCCACGTTCCAGTGTATAGCGCATGCGTTCCAGGTTGGCCTTGGCGAGTTGCAGGCGCGAGCGAGCGCTATCCAATTCGCTTTGCACATTACGGTCATCAATGCGTGCAATTAACTCCCCCTCGCTCACCTGCTGGCCAGGGCTAACGTTAAGCTCAAGCAGTTCCCCCGCCATGCGAAACGAGAGAGTGCTGCGAGTGGTCGCTTCCACCCGTGCTGGAAACTGGCGTAGGGCTGTTGCGTTTGCCGACTCCAGGGTCATCAATTTCACCGGTCGTGCCGACGCTTCTGACTGTGCTTGGGGTTGCTCGCAGCCCATTAGCACAAGCAAGACCAGTAAAGCTGGCAATAAACGAAAATGGGGCACGCGCACGATAGGCTCCTTGATAACGGTCAATGTCGCTTTTAAAACCTGAATTTGGAAAACAAAGTGATTATTATATACTTCACTGACATTCATGAATGTCAGTGAAGTATATAATAATCACCATTAGGCGACTTTGCTATTTATCACTGCCAAAATACCGCTAATGCTATTAACAGGAGTCGCTATGTCCCGTCGTAAGGCAGACGCTGAACGCACCAGAGAAGCGATTCTCGACGCTGCTGAAACCACCTTTCTTGCTCAAGGCGTTTCGCGTACTACGCTTGCGCATATTGCTCAGGCGGCGGGTGTGACAAGGGGGGCCATTTATTGGCACTTTGAAGATAAAGCGGCAGTGTTTGATGCATTGTTAGAACGCGTTAGGCTCCCATTGGATGGGATTGTCGATGATGCCGTCCAGCGGCTCGGAGCCACGCCGGTTGAATGCCTGCGCGAAATAGCTCAACGCTCCCTGGCGGGAATTTGTCACGACCTACCGCTGCAGCGGGCAGCCACCATCGTGCTGCACCGCTGCGAAAAATTGGAAGATGAACACCCTCGAATCTGCATGATCACCCAGCTCCCCAAGCATGCTGAAGCACAGGTGGAAGCCTTATTTGAGCAAGCGCAAACAGAGGGCAACTTACGCGCTGACCTAACGCCAGCCAGCGCCCGCCGTCAGTTTCATGGCTTTTTGATCGGGGTCTGCTTTGATTGGCTGCAAAACCCTCAAGAGTATTCTCTGGCCGACGAGTGCGACGGCATCGTGGAGACGTTAATGCGGGGATTGTTAAACATCCAAAACGCTTAACGTGACTGATAGCTCTAGTGTGAAACCATGGTACGCAGGACCGTAAAGTGTTCAGCTAATACCTCACTCATCGGCATATCGAGCGTAATATTTTTACCCGGCAATGGCTGCTGAAACCATTGATAATAAAGCAGCGGCATCTCTGGGCTGGTATATATATGTTCGAGGGCTTTATTGACCTCTACGGCGAAGGCATCATCCTCTAAGCGCATCATAAAACCGAGCGGCTCTGTCGAAGTGATGGCCTCTTCTGAAAGCACGTATGCATCAGGATCAGTTGACTCGGCAATCATCGTGCTAAGTAACACATCGTCCATAGCAAAGGCTGCTACGCGCCCCTCGGTCACCAAATCAAAAGCGTCTTGCAGTGTTTCCACCGGCACTACCGATAAGTTTAGCTGCTGTTCACGGTTTGCTTGGTTGATCTGGCTGACATTAACGGTGCCCCGCGCCACGCTCACGCTACGCCCGGACAAGTCTTCTAGCGTGGTAAAACCACTCGATTTCAGTGCAACATAACGCACGGAGACAAAGTAATGGCTAAGCGCAAACTGTACGCTGCGCCGACGCTCTTCGGTGTTGGTACTGGCATTGCACTCAATATCGATTTCACCACTATTGAGCAGCTGTATACGGTTGCTCGGCGTACGCGCCACATAGGTGATATCCAGCACCGGGATATCCAATTGCTTCTGCAATTGCCCGGCTAGCCGTTGGCAAATATCGATCGAGTAGCCGACTACATTGCCCCGATTATCTAGGTACGAGAAAGGCGCCGTATCGCCATAGCCGACGCGCAGCTCACCCGTTGCCTTTATTCGTTCAAGCGTATTTAAGGATTGCGCTGCATGGGCGCTGCCCCCACCTAGCAGCATTACTAACAAACTACACCACCCGAATAGTGACCTCCTGCACATTATCTCTCTCCTTTATTTTACCTACTGTTCTAAGTGATGCTCAGGATGGGAAAATATAGCGGCAAGCTCTGGCGTTAACGGCAAATTCAGCACGCGATTGTCCGGAGGAACAGGCTGTAAAAACCATTTATCATAGAGGGCATGGATGCCTTCACTTTGATAAAGCTTGCTTAGCTGCTGATTGACCAGTTCAACAAAAACAGGGTCGTCGGGCGGCATCATCAAGCCATAAGGTTCGGCACTACTTAGCGTTGCTTGCGAAATATGAAAAGCGCCAGGGTCCGTGGCCGAAGACACCAACCCCGCCAGCAAAACCTCATCCATCACAAACGCCGATGCCTGCCCTGAGGCCACCATGGCAAACGCCTCTTCATGATTTCGGCTTAGCATGACCGAGATATTCAGCCCTTCGGTACGATTGAGCTCGTTAAGCTGGCCGATATTAATGGTTCCCGTAGTTGATACCACGCTGCGACCAGCTAAATCCTGCACGCTATCCATGTGCTGCTCAGCGAGCGAGACATAGCGTGTAGCCGTTAAAAAATTCGGGTAGGAGAAAGCCGCTTGGCGGCGACGCTCAGGGGTGTTGGTGGTAACACCGCACTCGATATCCACCTCGCCATTACGGATGAATATAAATCGATTGGCAGGGGTCACCGGCACATAGTTCACCCGGATATCTGTTAAATCCAATGCTTCCTGCAAACCTTCGATGACCTTTAGGCAAAGATCAATCGCATAGCCGGTTGCTTGACCATTCACTTCGTAGGAAAAGGGAACCTCGCTGGTTCGATGCCCAATCGTAATCTCACCCGTTGACGCAATACGCGACAAGGTAGGCGAAGACGCTATCTGTTCACCACTAGCAGCGACTGCGTTTTGCCAACTCAATGCACCTACGACAAGAACGACTAACCAGCGCATGGCTCATACCTCCCTAGCAGTATTGGGTGTCATCTTCATCCCTGGGGCGAAGAGCATATAGCGATCGCGCCCTTTTGCCTTCGAGGCATACAGCGCAATATCTGCGTTACGCAACAGATCATAGCTATTGTCACCATCGGTGGGTGCCCTTGATATGCCAACACTCACGCCTATTTGGATTGCCTGATTATCGATTTGAAAAGGCTCGTGTAGAGTGGCAACAATGGCGCCCGCCAGCGCCTTGGCCTCTTCCCGTGCACTTCGCGAAACGTGCTGAATGATGGCGAATTCATCGCCGCCCAAGCGCGCCACCAGATCGTTTTCTGTCAGCAACCCCTGCACTCGCTGGCTAGCTTCAATCAACAGAGCATCGCCCGCCGCATGACCCAAGCTATCGTTCACTTCTTTGAAGTGATCAAGATCAAACAGCATGACGTTAAATATGTCGCCTTGAAGTAGTGAGTGCACCGCAGCTTTTAAAGCATCGTTAAGCTGTATACGGTTGGGTAATTTGGTTAACTCATCGTGGTGTGCAAGATGTTGAAAACGCAGGGCCTCATCTTTTACTTCCAGCAAATTCTCACGCTCAATAACCTTTTTGCGCAGGGCATCTATGGCGTTTGCCATACGGCCAATCTCATCATTTCGATGCGTATAAAGCGTGGTACTTTGCGTTTGGTTTTTGGCGATATCTGTAAGCGCCCGTATCAATACAGGCACGGGACGAAATAATTGCCGCATCAAAATACTTACCAGCAACGCTGTTGCGAGCAGTACCGCCAGAAGTGCCAAAAACGCTTTATAGATTAGATCGTTGCGCATCTCGTAAAGGGAGTCTTTCTGACCGATGGTCGACACCACAACGCCCAATAGCTGGCCTTCAGAGGTCACAATCGGTAGCGAGCTAATAAAATGCTCTTCACTATCAATTCGGGCAAACCCCACGTAAAAATCAGCCGCATCCGCAGGCGATTTCCAATCGCTTACCGCCAGTTTAGCGGATGAATCTGAGGTATTACGTGCATCGGCCATCATCTCTAATGTCCCTTGCGGCGACTCTGCAAATAGCCAGACATTGTTGCGGGTTTGGGCACTGGCCAATGCCAACACATCAACCGGACTAAACCCTGTTTCAAGAACAGACTCCTCATCGCCTATCGCTCGTGGGGAGACAATATGAGTCACTTGCCCTGTGTCGTCTGTTTTAACCGCCACAGAGGTATAAATACGCCGGATGGTGGCACTGACGATCTGGGTGTTCACCTGCGCTTCACGCCACCACTGTTCGCGGGCACCCCGTTCCACCATAAAAAACCCCGATAATGCCCCCATCAAATATGCAAACAACACGCCCAACAGCATAAAAATGACCACTTTTCCAACCAGCGAACGGTGCCAGGGAAGTTTAGCGGTAGGCGATACAGCGTCGGCATGCTGAGGTTCTTGCATTTAGTCGGGTTCCTTATTGCTACTCGTGATGACTAAATTAGTAATCGCGAGTAGCAAGCTTCTTTTTGACAGAGCTTTATTTTGTAAACATCTGTTGTACGAGCCGTGAGCTGTTTTGAATACAGTTTATATCGACAAATGAATAAAAATTCTGAGCTTTTACTTAATAAAGTATCATTAAAAAGAGTGAGAATGTTTTAAAAATATACGCAGTGCCTTACTTCTTGGCTAATAATGTTTGGCACATCTTTTGCTAGTAAGTAGTTAGCTAATCACTTTACTTACCTACGCTAGGAGATTGTGATGTACCACTCTGATTATCCGCTTAAGGAAGTTCCACTGAGCGCACGGAAGGGGCTGCTTTCCACATCTGCGGTGCTTCTCGGCTTTACCTTCTTCACTGCCACCATGTGGGCGGGCGGCACGCTAGGCCAAGCCTTTCCCATTGCCCAACTGTTATGGATTATTCTGATCGGCAACCTGCTGCTGGGTGCCTATGCAGCCGCACTTGCTTATATCGCCTGTAAAAGCGGGCTTAATTCCGTATTGATGGGTCGCTTCTGCTTTGGTGAGAAAGGTAGCAAGCTTTCTGATTTTATTCTCGGCTTTACCCAAATTGGCTGGTATGCCTGGGGGACGGCCACTATTGCATTGGTATTAGTGCGCACCACGGGGATGCCAGAATGGCTGGAAATCCCCTTAATGGTGCTCTTTGGGTTTGGTTTCTGTGTGACGGCCATGATTGGCTACAAAGGCATGGATTGGCTTTCACGCTTTGCTGTCCCCGCCATGATGCTGTTTATATTGATAAGCCTATTCACCGGACTGGTTGATGTGCGCGGTTTTTCAGGATTAAGCCAGCAAACGCCCACGGAGAGCATGAGTGTGGCGGCAGCGATTACCGTCATTATCGGTACCTTTATTAGCGGCGGTACCCAAGCGACTAACTGGAGTCGTTTTGCTAAGACGCCAAAAATTGCTGTGATTGCGACCCTAGCAGCGTTTTTTGTCGGTAACGGCTTAATGGTGCTAACGGGTGCACTCGGCACGATGATTTACCAGCAGGCGGATATCGTGGATGTGTTGATCGCCCAGGGGTTTGTCACCATTGCCGTGCTGATGCTGTTTCTGAATATCTGGACGACCCAGGACAACACCATTTATAACTTCGCCGTGGCGGGCTGTAATTTACTGCGCACCGAAAAGCGTCGGCTGGTTACGGTAGGCGGCGCGGCGATTGGCACCGTACTGGCGGTGGGCGGGATGTATAACCTACTTATCCCGTTTCTAGTGTTACTTGGCACCTTTATACCACCCATGGGCGGGGTGATTATGGCGGACTTTTGGCTCAAGCATAAAGGCCACTACCCCGCTTTGGACAACGTACGGCTGCCCGACTTCAACCGCAGAGGATTAGCTGCGTATGCGCTGGGCGCAGGGGCCGCTTACTTTTCCCCGTTACTTCCCCCGCTGGTGGGTGTGGCAGTGGGGGCAGGAAGCTACGCCGTGCTGCTTCGTTTAAACCACGCTACGCTAAGCGATACGCTTCCCTCTACTGCTAAGCAATAAGTGAGCCCCTTTTTATATGAGCATGCAGATTATTAACGCCCGCCTACGCCAGCGTCCTGAGCTTTACCGACTTGAGGTTGAGAACGGCATATTTACGACAATCACCGCCCAGGACGCGCCGCAAACGGCTATTGAAGGGCAGATTGATGCGGGCGCCAAGCTCGTTTGCGCGCCCTTTATTGAACCGCATATACATTTGGACGCCGCCCTCACCGCGGGTGAGCCAAGCTGGAACCAGAGCGGCACGCTGTTTGAAGGCATTGAGCGCTGGGGCGAGCGGAAGCCCATGCTCACCGAAGCGGACATTCGCGAGCGAGCACTAAAAACGCTGAATTTGTTGATTGGTAATGGCGTTCAGTTTGTACGCACTCACGCCGACACCAGCGACCCTAGCCTTATTGGGCTTAAAACCCTGTGCGCCTTGCGTGACGAGCTGAAAGATAAAATCGATATCCAGGTGGTCGCCTTTCCCCAAGACGGCCTGCTCTCCTACCCCGGTGGCGACAAGCTGATGGAAGAGGCCCTGGAGATCGGCGCCGATGTGGTGGGCGGCATTCCCCACTTCGAATACACCCGCGAGTTGGGCGTGGCCTCCATGAAGCGGGTAATAGAACTGGCAATCAAATATGACCGTTTGGTGGATGTGCACTGCGACGAGATCGACGACCCCAACTCGCGCTTTCTCGAAGTACTCGCCTGCGAAGCGCTGTTTAATGACTTAGGCAGCCGCGTGACCGCCAGCCACACCACCGCCATGCACTCCTACGATAACGCTTACTGCTCCAAGCTGTTTCTGCTGCTCAAACGCTCAGGCATCAACTTTATTTCCTGCCCCACCGAAAGCATTCACCTGCAAGGGCGCTTCGATACCTACCCCAAACGCCGCGGTGTTACTCGCGTAAAAGAACTCAACGAAGCAGGCATTAATGTCTGCTTTGCCGAGGACTCCATCTTCGATCCCTGGTACTCACTGGGTAACGGCAAGCTACTGCGCACGCTGGATTTTGGCCTGCATATTTGCCAGATGATGGGTTATCAGGACTTCAGCCAGGCGCTTTCACTCATTACTGACAACAGCGCCCGCACGCTTAATATTGAAGCGCGTTACGGTATTGAAGTAGGCAAACCCGCCAGTTTCAACCTGCTGGAGGGCGAGGATGACTACAGCGTGCTGCGTAATCAAGGCGAGGTGCTGCTTTCGGTGCGCCACGGCGAGATCATCATGCAGCGCGAGCCAGCGAAGATCATCACGCCGCCCTGGCTGGGTTAAAACAGCCCAATAAACATTATTTCACGTCTAATAAGTACCCATAAAACGCCGTATTGCGCTGCCAGCCCAGTGACTCATAGAGATGCTGGGCACGCTCGTTTTCTACCTGGGTCATTAATATCAACCTCGCCACACCATGCTCATGGGCAAGTTGAGTGGCAGCTTCCATTAATGCTCTCCCGGTGCCTTTATCACGACACTCCGGCAGCACAAACAGATCATTTAATGTCCAGCGTGCATTCAAGCCCACCGTGGAAACACCAGGATAAAGCTGTACAAAACCGGTGAGTGCGCCTTCTCCGTTTTCGCTAACCAGTATGTACGCATCACCTAACCCCAAGCGCTGGCGCAAAAAGTCACGTGCCGCATCAACATCACTCTGCTGTTTATAAAACTGGCGATAGCCATCAAGCAGGTTGGTTAAATCATCAAGGTCGTTAATAGTCGCCGTACGCACAGTCGTCATCAGCAATCTCCTTGGGTTACTTGTCATCTTACTAGGCCGATATAGCACTGAAGGGCATGCCAACGTATTCTCTGGAAGCCTTCTTGTAGTAGTGTATCTTTCTTTATACACCTATCTATCAACCGAACAGAAAGGGGACAACACGTTCCCAATGGGGTCAACGTGGTTCAATCGTTCTCTTCGCATACAGAATCCCGCGCCTCACGATGTAAAGCATGGAGCGTGCACATATTTACCGCCAGCGGTGTGCTGCTGGGCACGATGGCACTGCTCGCACTGGTCGACAATAATCCCGTCGCCTGCCTCCTCTGGCTGGGTGCTGCGATGATGATTGATGGCATCGATGGCACTCTGGCCCGCAAATATGAAGTAAAGGCCATACTGCCCCATTTCGATGGTTCAACCCTCGATATGGTCATCGATTACCTCACCTGGGCCTTTATTCCCGCCCTATTTATCTACTACTTCATTGAATTGCCACCCTATTTAGGGTTGCTATCAGTTTTCATAATCCTGCTGTCATCGATGTTCTGTTTTTGCAACGTCGATATGAAAAGCCAGGATAATTACTTCGTTGGCTTTCCTGCCGCCTGGAACATCGCCGCCGCCTATTTTTATATTCTCGATCTCCCGCCGTTCATCACCTTTGCCTCTATCATGCTACTGGCCATCCTTACGGTTACCCGCATGAAGTTTCTGCACCCGTTTCGGGTGCGTTTGTTTATGCCGCTCAATATCGCCGTGACGCTGGTGTGGTGTGTGTGCGCTACGTCATTGGTGCTCTCCAGCCCCGTTCATGCTGGCTGGGCACTATGGGGATGGGGAGTAACATCGGCTTATTTCATCGGTATGTGCCTGTGGCGCACCGCCCAAGAGTGGTTTGATTAACGGATGGGTAGCTGATGACCAACGACTTTATCGCCCCTGATGGATATCCCCGCTGCCAGTGGTGTGGCGGCGCGCCAGAGTTTCTGCCTTACCACGACAACGAGTGGGGCTTTCCGGTGGACGACGATCAGCGGCTGTTTGAAAAACTGTGCTTAGAAAGTTTTCAATCGGGCTTGAGTTGGCGCACGATTCTTAATAAACGCGACAACTTTCGAGCGGCCTTTCAGCACTTCGACTTCCATCAAGTCGCCCGCTTTGGCGAAGACGATGTACAGCGCTTACTTCAAGACGCGGGAATTATTCGCCACCGCGGCAAGATTGAAGCGACGATTAACAACGCCCAACGTGCAAAGGAAATGGTCGAGCAGGAGGGTTCCCTGGCGGCATTCTTCTGGCGTTATGAGGCTACCGAGTTAGCGTCGCCACAAACCCAGACCACTTCGCCTGAATCCATAGCCCTGGCCAAAGAGCTGAAAAAACGCGGCTGGAAGTTTTTCGGCCCCACCACCGCGTTTGCATTCATGCAGGCCATGGGGCTGCTTAATGACCATGCGAATGAGTGCATCGTCCGTGAGAAAGTGGCCCTTGCTCGCGAGTCGTTTACACGACCCTTATAAACGTAAAAACCCACCACTCGTTAACGAGTGGTGGGTGATTTGATCGCTACGAACGAGGTGTTCAGGGCATTAACACGCTATCAACCACGTGGATAACGCCATTCGACTGCGCGACATCAACGACAGTAATGTTGGCGCTATTGCCCTGAGCATCCATGACCATCAGGTTATTACCATTGCGCGATACGGTTAGGTACTCGCCTTGTACGGTTTTGAAGGCCACGGTGCCATCGTTTTCCATGGTTTCTTCCCACAATGCGTCCCGATTCATGTTGCCAGGCACAACGTGATAAGTCAGAACGGTCTGTAACTGCGCTTTATTCTCAGGTTTCAGCAAAGTATCAACCGTACCTTCTGGCAATGCCGCAAAGGCTTCATCGGTCGGAGCAAATACGGTAAAGGGGCCTTCGCCTTGCAGCACATCAACTAGTTCAGCCGCTTGAACGGCGGCTACTAGCGTTTTATGGTCACCCGAATTAACGGCATTTTCGATGATATTGCGCTCAGGAAGCATGCTAGCGCCGCCTACCGTGGTAGGCCCATGATCGGCAACGGCGGCACCGGTATAGAGGGCAGCAGCACATAGGCTAGCAGTAAGAAGTTTGAGTTTCATTGGGGCATCTCCTGGTTGTTATTAAAAGAGCTCAACCATGCAAGCTCATTAACACTTACGTGCCCGATGCCGCAGTGGATGCAAATATCTCAACAATATTTTAGTCGCTGCTTAGGCCTCCCCTATTGCCTTCAACGGCTGACTCACCAAGACTGACGATTCGGTTTACTGTGCAGAGATGCCTGAATGCTAGATGCCACCCAACGTCACCAATACCTTATTGAGCAACTAAACGGCTGCGCTCAGGGAGACCGACGAGCGTTAGAACGTCTTTATCGTGTCGCTAGTTCGCATCTATATGCGCAGCTGCTGCGTATAGTAAGGGATGAAGGTGCCGCACAGGATTGCCTGCAACATGTTTTTATCAAAATCTGGCATGCTGCCGATCAATACGATGCCAGGCGTGCCAAGCCGATGACCTGGCTTTCAACTCTCGCTCGCAATATTGGTATTGACTGGCTGCGCCGCCAGAAACCCCAGGACGCAACAATCGATGAACCCTTATTAGCGACGCTCTTGGGAACCGACGATCCTGAAGATGACAGCATCAATCATGAACAGAACGACAAACTGAACGACTGCCTCGATACGCTCAGTCATCATCAGCGCCAGTTAATGGAAATGGCCTACTTTCAGGGTATGACTCACAGCGAGCTTGCCAGCTCTCTGTCCCAACCGCTGGGCAGCGTCAAAAGCTGGATCCGCCGTGGACTCGAGAGGTTAAAAACATGTCTAACCAATGGGATTTAAGCGACCCTGACGATCGCCATCTGGCGGCTGGCGAGTACGTGCTGGGCGTATTGGATCGCGATCAAAAAGCACGCTTTGAAGCGCTGTTAGCTGTCAGCCACGACCTACGTAATGACGTGGAAGATTGGCGAGAACATCTCCACTTGTTTAATGAGCGGCTGGACCCTAAGACACCGCCTAAAGAGGTTTGGCAGCGTATTACCGCGGCGACCGGGGCGTTACCTTTACGCTGGTGGCACCGTCTGGGTGCATGGCAGGCCACGGCGGCCAGTTTTGGAGTGATCGCGGTCGCGCTGGGCCTTCTGTGGCAACAAGCTGAGCTGACTACGCCGCCAGAAGGAGAAGCGGTGTTCGTGGTTCAGGACGAATCGCGCACGCCAGGCTGGATCATTAGCGCCACCGAGGGGGGTGAGCTGATCGTGCAAGCGGTTCAACCGACCCAAGTTGGCAACGAGCAGACCGGCGAGCTGTGGTTGATTGCCGATGGCACACCTATTTCGCTAGGCCTGCTGCCTGAGCAAGGCAGCCGACGCCTCCAACCCAGCGCTGAGCTTCGCGCGCAGTTATTTAATGCCGACTTAGCCGTCAGTGTTGAACCCCAAGGCGGCGCTCCCGCAGGCCTGCCAACCGGCCCCATTATTGACCATGGCCGTTTAACGCCAATGGCGGGCAGCAACATCATCTTTTGATGAAACGCAAAATCAGCTGGATCACTCTTATTGAACAAGGCCTGCCATGCGCTATTCACTTTTACCAGACCCCGGCAGGTCACAACTGGGAAGTCGCCTAACATCCGGTTATGGATGCGACGATCATTGTGCCTGATCAGCGAAAGTCAGAAGGACTTTCTGGTTACTCGGGCAAAGCGCCATTTCAACAGCCTGGCGCCACTCTTGACTGGGAATGGCATTATAACTCGGCATATCTGCCTGGCTTAGCAGTTCCCAGATAGCCAAGAATTTGTGCTGCCAGGTTTCTGCAGACATCCTGGCCAAACTATCGCGGAGGTGAAACCTTTTATAGTGGGCGTCAGGCTTGGAATCCAACTGAATTGCCTGCCCCGTTAATAGCCCATATGCGATAAACCTCGTTTCCGGCGCCATAAGCTGCAATATTTTTGCCGCGATTGGCCCTCCTAAAGCGTCAAACGCTATGTCCGACTCACGAGCCACACGCGAGATCTGGGCCACATTTTGGATAGGTACCGGTTTGATACCAAGCTTTTCCAGGCGGGCAACTCTACTCTCAGAGCGGTATATCCCAACGACCTCTTTGGCGCCGTGCTGATACGCCCATGCTCCGAGGTATTCAGCGCAATTCGATCCGGCTCCAGTGAGAAGCACCCGCTTTCCCTTTACAGGCCAAGTTTCAAGCATGGTGATGGCCGCTAAGGGGTTAATGTAGGCGCGTGCGGCCACATCGTCAGAAATGGTATCAGGCACGGGTACCGCAAGAGCCGGATCACAATCCACAACCGTCTGCCAAGTGCCATCGCCTCGTAAGGGGAGCACCCGTTTTCCGATCAGGTGGGAATACTCTCGCGGAGCATCAATAACACAGCCCACCCCTTCGTAACCGGCGATAGCGGGAAGCCTAATACGATGCGAGTAGGCACCGCTAATAGGAATCAGGTCAGACGGATTAACCGGAGCACACAGCATCCTCACTCTAAGCTTGCCCTCATTTAGGAGTCGCGCTTCAGATGTTTCCATTTTCAATACTTCAAGCGGCCTTCCGAACGCGCGATAGGTAAGAGCATGACGCCGCATGGGCACCTCGAAAGTGAGAGTTTCGCTGACCGACTTAGATAATACCCACCTCATGCGCCTGCGCTTCTTCCACCATCTCCGTGGCTAGCGCCCCCACCGTTCGCACGGCCGCTTCGATGCTAGGCGTTAGCGTGAAAGCGTAGTTCAAGCGCAAGCACTGGCGGAACTTGCCCGAGGCTGAAAACAGCGATCCCGGCGCTACGTGGATAGCATGTTGCGCCAAGCGTTGGTTTAGGCGCACACAGTCCACCGCGGCGGGCAGCTCCACCCAGAGCAAAAAGCTGCCCTGCGGATAGCTGATACCCGCGCCCTTGGGGAAGTAGCGCTGCACCCAACTGATCATGATATCGCGCTGGCGCTGATACTGGCGGGTGGCAAAGCGCAGGTGGCGCTCGTAGTGGCCTTTGGCGACGAACTCCGCCACCGCCAGCTGGGGCAGCGTCGCCGAGGCACCGGTGGAGACATATTTCATATGCAGCGCTTGATCACGATAGCGGCCCGGTGCCAGCCAGCCAACCCGCAGCCCAGGTCCGACTGTTTTGGAAAACCCGCTGCATAGCATTACTCGCCCATCGTCATCGAAGGATTTCACGGTTCGCGGCCGGGGCAGGGAGAATGACAAATCACCGTAGATATCGTCTTCGATAATGGCCACGTCGAAACGCTGGGCGAGCTGAAACAGCGCCCGCTTGCGTGCCTCAGGCATGGTGTAACCCAGCGGGTTATTGTAGGTCGGCGTGACCTGTATCGCGCGGATCGGCCACTGCTCCAGCGCCAGCTCTAACGCTTCCAGGCTGATGCCTGTTTGCGGGTCGGTGGGAATTTCCAGCGCTTTTAAACCGTTGGCCTTAAGGATCTGCATGGTGCCGTAAAAACTGGGCGAGTCCACGGCCACCACATCGCCGGGCTGGGTGAGCGTACGCAGCGAAATGGCCAGCGCCTCCTGACAGCCGGTGGTCACCATGATGTCGTCCGGGTGCAGCAGGCAGCCGGATGCAATGGCCAGCCGCGCAACCTGCTGGCGCAGCTCGGGACTACCGCTCAGCTTGTCGTAGTTGAATCCGTGCAGGTCATTGCTACGGTGTAAACCTGCGAGGATTTTCGACAATGGCTGTAGCGTCTCATACTCAAAATTAGGTACGCCACGCCCTAGCAGCAACCGCTCGTCATCCCGCTGTGTAGCGACTAGCTCCAGTACCTGATCCCATTGGGAAACATCCAACGGGCGCTGCGCCGGGCGAGAGACCGAGGGCAACACCGACGGCACCCGGGTGGGCAGCACGAAGTAGCCAGACTTTGGCCGCGATTCGATCAACGCCACATCTATCAGCTGCCGATAGGCCTCCTGGGCCGTCGAAATACTGACGCCCAACTCTGTGCAAACCGCTCGAATAGAGGGCAGGCGATCACCCACGCGGTAAATGCCGTGCTCAATACGCTCTCGCAATATGGTGGCTACCTCTTCATAGCGCGTCACGGCCTTTACCCCCTTTAGCTTGAAAACAATACAGATAGCTATTTATAGCCCATACAGAGATATAAAACACTCTATCTGTATCTTAAAAATTAAAATACCTATATCTGTATTGAATTCACAGCTATGAGTAATCTGATTAGGCACATAACTCTCAAGGAGAGCCGCCATGCCACGTATCAGCCTTGCTCAGCTTCGCTACCAATTGCGCCATCAATTTCACTCCTATCGTCACTATCGCCGTAGCCGCCGTCAGCTATTAGCGCTGGATGATCGGCTACTGGAGGATATCGGTTTCACCCGAGAACAGGCGAAGAAAGAGGGACAAAAGCCGTTTTGGAAACACTCGCTGTCTGAAGAGGATTCTTATGAATAACGCTGACTATTATTTGCTTGATGTGTTTACCGATCAGCCGTTTACCGGTAACCATCTGGCCGTGCTTTTAGATTCTGGAGAGCTTGAGACAAGCGCCATGCAAGCGCTCTCTGGTGCCTAGCAGTGCAGAGCTGGTGTACCTGTATGTGATTGAACAACACGACGGGGTAGAGACGGTTATTCATAGCCGCATGTTCTGTATGCACGCCAGTATTTGCGAAGACCCCGCCACGGGAAGCGCCGCGGCAGCATTGACCGGCTACTTGGCATCTCTTCAAACAGACGCCTTGCAGTGCAATATTCATCAAGGTGTTGAGATGGGTCGGCCTAGTGTTATCTACACCGCCGCTAATGGCGACATCCAGGCTGGCTTTGTCCAAGTGGGCGGTAACGCGTTAGTGCTGGGCAGGGGCGCTTTTAAAATGCATCCATCAATGAGCGGTAGATGCTAAGCGCCCCCTCCTGTTACCCCAGCTTGATTCGTGCGGATCGAGCGCTCAGGCCACGGTAACCTCTTTGGAGAGATAGACATCCTGAATCGCATGCAGCAGCTCAACGCCCTCCTGCATCGGTTTCTGGAACGCTTTGCGCCCTGATATTAAGCCCATGCCACCGGCACGTTTATTGATCACCGCTGTGCGAACCGCTTCGCCAAGATCGGAGTGCCCTTTGGAGCCGCCGCCCGAGTTGATCAACCCAGCGCGTCCCATAAAGCAGTTAGCGACCTGGTAACGAGCCAAGTCGATCGGGTGGTCGGTGGTTAACTTGCTGTAGACGTTATCGTGGGTATGACCAAACCCAACCGCCTTGTAGCCGCCGTTATTCTCAGGCAGTTTCTGCTTGACGATATCCGCCTTGAGGGTTGCGGCCATGTGGTTGGCTTGGCTGGTGAGGTCGGCAGAGACATGGTAATCGGTGCCTTCCTGCTTGAAATCAGGATTACGCAGATAGGCCCATAATACTGTCACCATGCCCAACTGATGGGCACGCTCAAAGGCTTCACTGATTTCCATGATCTGGCGACGACTCTCATGGGAACCAAAGTAAATCGTCGCCCCCACTGCCACGCAGCCCATATCGTGGGCTTGCTCGACATCGGCAAATAGTGTCTGGTCATAGATGGCCGGATAACTCAGCGTCTCGTTGTGGTTGAGCTTCAGCATCATTGGAATCTTGTGCGCATAACGCCGCGCAACAGACGACAACACGCCAAGCGTTGATGCTACGCCGTTGCAGCCACCTTCTAGGGCCAGTTCAACGATATTGGCCGGGTCGAAGTAGCGCGGGTTCGGTGCAAAGGAGGCGCCTGCCGAGTGCTCGATCCCCTGATCTACCGGCAGCAGGCTAAGGTAGCCGGTACCCGCCAAACGCCCATGATTGAAGAACGCCTGCATGTTACGTAGCACCGCAGGACTGCGATCGCTATCGGCCATCACACGATCAATGAAATCGGGACCAGGAAGATGTAAGTCTTCTCGACGAACACCCTGACAAGTGTGGTTCAGCAAACTATCGGCATCGCTGCCGAGCAAAGCGGTTATATCGGTCATGGTGCGCTCCTCTCTACCTTATTTGTAAAAAAGTGTTAATCAACCTCTTCTTTACTAGAGCATAGAGCTGAAATGGCGCAGAAGGAAAGTACCGCCTCCCGTATTACAGGTAAAATACGGGGGGCGGTCAGTAGCGGCACTGTCTTACGCTGCCTTCACATCGATACGCCGTGAGCGATGGCTATCCTTTTTCGGCAGCGTGATGGTCAAAACACCATTGACGATACTGGCCGTAATGGCATCGCTGTCCACTTCATGACTAAGGTTGAAGCGGCGCGCAAACCGCTGGCCACGTACCTCGGCATGCAGTGCACTCAGCCCTTCAGGCACATTCAGGGCTATCTCGCCCTCCAGGCTCAGCACGTTGTTATCGAGTTCTACTTTCAGTGTTTCATGCGTCACGCCGGGCATATCCGCCACCAGCTTGAGGGCGTTGGATTCCTCAATGATATCCACTGCCGGCAGCAACGTTTCCTGAGCGCGTTTTATGTCGCCACGCTCTTGCCGTGGAGAATGAGTGGCTGAACGGACAACGTTATTCATGGTTTATCCTCCGCAATCCAGGTTCATAAACATGACTTAAGCCGCCTGAACGTCAATACGCCGTGGCTTGAGTTCTTCACGCTTGGGCAGCACGATTTCAAACACACCATTGGCATGGTGCGCTTCTGCACGCTCTGCATCGAGGCCATCAGGTAGTGCTATCGCGCGCACAAACTCACCATATGCGCGCTCACGCCGAAATACCGGACGCGAGCTGCCATCCTCATTGCTGCTACTGACGGGCTCACGCTTGCCACGCAAAGTAAGCACGTTATCTTGGATATCAATGCTCAAATCCGAGGGTGCCAGCCCCGCAGCAAACACATATACACGCACGGCATCATCGCTGCGAGCGAGATTTATCATCGGGAAACTGCCCCGAGGCACCGCCCGAATATCCATCGCACTGCCATCAGGCAAGAAGCCGTCCAACAGCTGACGAAACCAGTCCAACTGCTGGGGCGAGCCGATTTCGAAACGCTTAATGTCGTCGAACATAGCAAACACCTCCTATGTTAAGCAGATGATTGAAAGAGGCAGCCATATTTCGGGTCAGTGCCTCCATAATCTGCAAAATAGGCGCTTTCAAACGGCTTTCAAGGGTCTCAATAGTAATTTTTTTATCGATTTAAGAAGGGTCAATTAAGCCTGTGCTGGGCAGCAACTCATCCCCTTTGTACGCATCAACCAGATGCGACTGCTGCCAAAGCCGAGCCACCAATTCCTGAATAAAGCTGCGCACAATAAGCGAAGGCCGTCGACCAGCCCGGGTGACGACACAAAACGGCGAAGCGATCTCGACCTGATCCGGCAG
Organism: Vreelandella sp. ssv; assembly: GCF_059448525.1. NCBI lineage: Bacteria > Pseudomonadati > Pseudomonadota > Gammaproteobacteria > Oceanospirillales > Halomonadaceae > Vreelandella > Vreelandella sp. ssv. The sequence continues at coordinate 3,724,084 of NZ_CM182545.1, forward strand.
CAGCGCTTTGAGTTCGCCCCGCTCCACCCAGTGGCTGGCGTAATAGTGGGGCAAATTGCCAATAAAGTGGCCGCTTAAAATCAGTAGCGCCTGGGCTTCCATATTGGAGGCATGAGCCCCCACCTGGGCATTGGGGAAACTTTTAAGCTCTTGCAGGTTGGCATAGGGGCGTACCACAAAGGGGTGGTAGATGACTTCCTCAACCGTTAATTGTGTACTGTCGCGGGCAAACAGCGGATGACGTTTTGCACAGTAAATACCGTGCACCTCCGTGTAGACCTGGCGGTGCTGCAAACCTTCCATTTGCGCCGTTTCCGGCAGGATACCGAGCTGTACGGCGCCATTAGCGATCTCACCGATCAAGCGGTCGGGGCTGCCCACGGTGATATTGAGACGCGCCTTGGGGTTCTTGCGCAGGAACTCACCAATCACCCCCTGCAGATCAAGATCGACATCCATAATGGTGTTGTCGACGACGCCCAAACGCAGCGTGCCGTATACCGAGCTGCGCAGCTCGCTCATCTCACTATCAAAATCGTCTACCGAAGAGAGCAGCTGTTTAGCGCGCTCATACACAATCGTGCCCCGCTCCGTCAGCTCAAAACCCTGCCGCCCCCGACGACATACGGTAAATCCCACTCGCTCTTCGAGTGCTCGAATATGAAAACTGATGGCTGACTGGCTCATATGCAGCGCCGTTTGCGCACCGGCAAAGCCACGGTGCTCGGTCACCGCAAGGAATACAGAGAGGCTTTTCAGGTCAGCGGCTGAGAGTTTCATCGGCATGCTCTAAGTTAGTGCAATTAACATCAATAAAACGGGTATGAACATCGAAAGATAACAGTTTTATTGTTGCATAACGCCTGCTTAACTCAAGGGGTTCTTGTTCAACAGGCCTTCGCCTTTGTTTCGAGTATCTCCACCCCGAGGAGCATCCCCATGCAACGCATCCCCACTATTACCGCTGGCCTCCTACTTGGCGTTAGCTTCGCCACTACCGCCCACAGCGATCTGCTTGAAGACATACGATCGGAAGGCACCTTTACCGTGGGCACGGAAGCACGGTTTGCGCCATTCGAGTACATCGAGGATGGTGAAATTGTCGGCTACTCCGCCGATGTCATGGAACACATCATGCCCGAGCTTGAGGGTGTCGAACTGATCCGCATGGATCTCCCTTGGCAAGGCATTCTGCCCGGTCTGGAGCGCGAGCGTTTTGACTACGTGATCACCTCGGTCACCGCCACGCCGGAGCGTATGGAACGCTACCACTTAAGCGCGCCCATTGCCGACGCCACCATGGCGATTCTCAAGCGTGCGGGTGAAGAAGGTATCAGCTCACCAGAAGATATCGCCGGCAAAGTAGCCGCTGCTCAGGCAGGCTCCGCGCAGTTAGAAGCACTGGAAGCGCTGGCCGCAGAGTTAGAGGAAGCGGGCACTCCTGTTGAAGATATTCGCACCTACACAGGCGTTGATGAGGCCTACGCCGAGTTAGGCACGGGCCGTGTCGATGTGGTGATCAATAGCTTGCCTAACCTGCTCGAAGCCGAGCGCACCCGTCCTGATGTGTTTGAAGTAGTCGGCACTTTCGGCGACCCGGTGTACTTTTCCTGGGCCGGGCGCGATGACGAAGCGAGCGCATCACTCAACGCCTTTATGGATGAGCAGATTCAGCGCCTGAATGAAGACGGCACCTTAAATGAGTTACAGGAAAAATGGTTCGGTGGCCCGATGGACCTGCCTTTAGAACTCCCAGCGGCCGAGTAAAACAGCGTGAGTTGGTGAAGCCGTTTTTCTTCATTTTACAGGTGCACCATGTTTGAGATTCTGCTCAACCACTACCCTGTACTGCTCAAAGGCTTGACCACCACCATGGTGGTCTCGCTTTCCGCCATCGCATTGGGCTTGGTATTAGGCGTTTTACTGGCCTTTGGTTTGACCAGCCAGTATCGCCTAGTGCTCTGGCCCTGCGGGCTTTACCGCAGCTTCTGGCGCGGCACCCCTATTTTGCTACAGCTGCTGTTGGTTTATTACCTACTGCCCGAAATCGGCATTGAGATGGCGCCTATCTCAGCTGCCATTTTGACCCTAACGTTAAACACAACGGCCTTTCAGGCGGAAATTTTCCGCAGTGGCATCGGCCATATTCCCGCGGGGCAAATAGAAGCGGCGCGCATGGCGGGCATCTCGGCGTGGCAGACCCGCAGGCGCATCATCATGCCCCAGGTATTTCGCCTGACGCTGCCGCCACTGACGAACGAGATCATCACGATTCTCAAGAATTCATCGCTGATCTCGGTGATTGCCGTCACCGAACTAATGCGCGTTAGCGAGCAAATCGCCTCACGCACCTTTCAGCCGCTGGAAACGTATTTAGCTGCCGCGCTGCTTTATCTCGCGGTCAATTTGGTGCTGGCACGACTCAGCGCTTACTTAGAACGCCGCATGACCGGCGGCCTAGCCACCGAATAGGGGAGTGTCCGTTATGTTCGATATTGCCCTGCTATGGGACGTCCGTGGGCTGATTCTGCAAGGGTTGTGGAATACGCTGTGGATCTGCTTTTTCGGCTGCCTGCTAGCGGTTTCATTGGGGCTGGTGCTGGCGGCGCTACGTCTGGCTAATCCACGTCTATTCGGCTATCCGGTGGCCTGCTATGTAGAAATTTGCCGCGGCATCCCACTGCTGATTCTGCTGTTTTTGCTTTATTACGGGGGCCCCAGCATTGGCCTACGGCTAGATGCTGAAATTGCCGGTGTCACCGGTATTGGGCTTTATGGCGCAGGCTACTTTGCAGAAATTTATCGTGGCGGCTTCAAGTCCATCCCCAAAGGCCAGCTTGAGGCGGCGCGAATGCTGGGCATATCCCCCTGGCACGCGCTAATACGCATTCAGATCCCGCAAATGGCGCGTTTAATTGTTCCTCCGAGTACCAACCAGTTGATCATTTTAGTGAAAGAGTCCGCGCTGATCTCGATTATCTCGGTGGATGACCTGACCAAAAATGCCACCACCATCGTTAACCAGACTTTTCAGGTCATCGAGCCTTACCTGGCGGTTGCCTTGCTCTACTGGCTAATGATTGAACTGGTTGCCCGGGGTGGCTATGCGCTGGAAAAACGCTTAGCCAATCGTCAACCGCGCCATGTCGCTCAAAAGGATAACGCCCATGCCAACGGCTGACACGCTCACACCACCCAAGCCTACCCGACAAAAAGCCATTGTTGAGGCACAAGGCATCAGTAAGCAGTTTGGCGATCTGGAAGTGCTGACCAACATCGACTTCAGCCTCGCCCCTTCCGAAGTGGTCTGTGTGATTGGCCCCTCCGGTTCGGGTAAATCCACCCTGCTGCGCTGTCTGGCATTTTTGGAGCCCTACGATCACGGCAGCGTCTATATCGACGGTCAATTATTAGGCTATGAAGACCGCAACGGCAAGCGTGTGCGCACCAGCGAAAAGCGCGTAGACGAAGTGCGTGCGCCCGTCGGCATGGTGTTCCAACACTTTCACCTATGGCCCCATCGCACGGCACTGGAGAACGTGACCGAAGCGCTGCGTCTGGTCAACGGCCTTTCCCGCCAGGATGCTGAAGAGGAAGGCATGGCGATGCTCGAACAGGTCGGCCTTGCCGACCGTGCGGGACACTTTCCAGAGAGTCTTTCCGGTGGCCAGAAGCAGCGGGTAGCCATTGCTCGGGCACTCGCCATGAAGCCCAGGGTGATGTTCTTCGATGAGCCTACCTCGGCGCTTGACCCGGAACTGGTCGGCGAAGTGCTGGATGTCATGAAGAAACTGGCCGCAGACGGCATGACCATGGTGATCGTCACCCACGAAATGGGTTTTGCCGCCAAAGTCGCCGACCGCGTGATCTTTATGGATCAAGGCCGCGTGGTCGAGAGCGGTCCACCCGCGACCCTGTTCCGCCAACCAAAAAGCGAACGCCTTCAGCAGTTTCTTAACACCTGGCGCGAGCGCCATATCGACTGATTCCGTCACCTCAACACTTTAAAACACCTGGAGCATCCCATGAGTTCTGATAAACGCTTTGACCACGCTCGCATTGAGCAACTGCCGCGCAGCAACAGCGAACCTTGCGGCCATAACCACAGCTTGGAAGACCCTATCTCCCCCGACGGTACCCCAGTGTTAGGCGAGCGCTACGAAGTTGCCGCCCGTGGCGGCCGGGCGGTGCGTCTAAAAGCCGGACAAACTATTCGTATTATCAATACCCACGGCACCCAAGTGTGCGACACCTGGGCGTTTAGCACCGATAACATCAACGAGTTCATGTCTTGGGAACACGGGCGTGCCTGGTTGAGCGCGCTGATTCCCCAGGTAGGCGACCCGCTGATCAGTAACCGCCGTCGCCCGATCATGACTCTTACCGCCGACACGTCGCCGGGTGTCCACGACACGCTAATGGCCGCCTGCGACCTGTTCCGTTATATGACCCTGGGTGTTGAGGGCTACCACGACAGCTGCGCCGACAACCTGCGCTTAGCGATGAAAGCGATAGGCGTTATCACCCCCGAGGTGCCCCAGCCATTCAATCTATGGATGAACATTCCCGTTAATGCCCAGATGAAAGTCGACTGGTGCCCGCCGGTGTCCAAACCCGGTGACTACGTCGAGCTACGCGCTGAGATGGACTGTATCGTCGTCATGTCCGCCTGCCCCCAAGACATTATTCCCATCAATGGAGCAGACTGTGTGCCTGTCGAGGTACATTTCGAAGTCTACGAATAAAAGCATCTAGGGAGAGCCTGATGACAAGCCGCCTTAACGAACCGACCGACAAGCCCGCTATCGACCTGAGGGCTATCGCCGCAGCAGTCAGTCCTGAACGTCTAGCCAATGATCTGGCAACGCTAGCGATGATGGGCGGCCGTTCAGATGGCGGCGTGGCGCGTTTGGCGCTTGATGACAACGACACGCGCGCCCGGCTTTGGCTGATCGAACAGGCCAGCGCCCTGGGTGCCAAGGCAAGCGTCGACGCTATCGGCAATGTGTTCCTTGATATGCCCGGCAGCGACCCTGCGCTTGAGCCCGTCGTCACGGGTAGTCATTTGGATAGCCAACCGGCGGGTGGCAAGTACGACGGTGCGCTGGGCGTGCTGGCAGGGCTTGAAGCACTACGCGCACTTAAGCAGGCGGGCTTTATTCCACGCCGCCCTCTTTCGCTGGTGAGCTGGACCAATGAAGAGGGGGCGCGGTTCTCCCCTGGCACCTCCGGTTCGGCTGTATTCTGCGGTGCGCGCAGCCTGGATGAAACGCGCTTAGTTAAAGACAGCGACGGCGTCAGTTTGGGATATGCACTGGATACTTGCCTGGCTGAACTGGACGCCGCAGACGTTCCCCGCCGCCCGATGACAACACCCATGCATGCCTTTCTTGAACTGCATATTGAACAAGGCCCCATTCTGGAGCGCAAGGGTATGTCAGCAGGCGTTGTGGAAGGTATTCAAGGCGTTAGCTGGTTTGAAGTCACCGTATCAGGCAGCGCCAACCATGCGGGTACAACGCCGCGTGCCATGCGCCGCGATGCGTTAGAAGCCGCCTGTGCGCTGGCAACCGCGCTGCGTGAGGCCGCACGGGATAGCGAAGACCGCGTGCGTTTTACCATTGGTAAGTTTGCCGTCAGCCCTGGCTCGGTGAACACTATTCCCGACCAGGTCACCTTCACTATTGATTTACGCCACCCCGAAGCAACGACGCTAAAAGCACTGGAAGCAGAATTCAATGGGCTCGCCCAGCAGACCTGGGCGGGTTGCAAAGCAACACTGACATCACTCTCGCGCGTTGAACCCGTCGCGTTTCCCGCCACACTCACCTCCCTGCTCGATCACACCGCCCACGAGCTGGGGATGACGGCACCGCGATTAGTATCGGGCGCCTTTCACGATTCGATTCACCTCGCCAACCACTGCCCAACGGCGATGCTGTTTGTGCCCTGCCGCGATGGCCTTAGTCACCACCCTAATGAGCATACCGAACTCGATGATGCCGTCGCAGGCACCCAGCTACTGGCCGCCAGCCTGGCGAGCTTAACCCGATAAGGAGAGTGGCAGACACAAACACGCCGCTATGCGGACATAGGCACTCTAAGCCGTCAGCCCAATCCCGCGCAAGATCACCGAGGTCACCGACTGCACGGCTTTTTCAAACTGTAGGTCGTCCAGTGGCTTATCATCGTTGAGTAGGTAAATTTGGTAGTCGAAATCAGCGTAGTGCTGGGTGGATGCCCAGATCATATAAAGCAGGTAGGAAGGTTCAACGGGGTTGATCTGGCCTGTTTCGACCCATTCGCGAATTTTCGACTCTTTAAGTTTAGCCCATTCGTAGAGGTTATCGCGTAGGCGCTCCTTAAGAATCGGGGCGCCCTGCATCACTTCGGCCGCCCATACTTTTGAGCCATGGGCGCGGTTGCGGGAGTGGTTCATCTTGGCACGAATATAGGTGGAGAGCACAACACGCGGATCATCATAGAGCTCAAAACACAGCGCATCCTGTTTCCAAATTTCCAAAAGCTCCAGCAACACATCCTGATACAAGGCTTTTTTGGTCGAAAAATAGTAGTGCACGTTGGATTTTGGGATATCAGCTAACTGAGCGATTTCACCCATGGAGGCGCCTGCGTAGCCTTTTTCGGCAAACAACTGCTCCGCTGCCTGGAGAATCTTTTTGACGTTAGTTTGCCGAATTTCGTCCTGAGTACGCGCCACGATGCCTTTATTCCTTACAGCTAAAGTAAACGACCAAAAAAAGCACCACCGCAGTGCGGTGGTGCTGAAAAGATGTCCTAGTTACCCCATGACGTCAACTTTGATTGGCGGGGAAAGAGAACTCCGCCCGGGTCGCTTCGCTAACGGAAGGCCAGCGCTGGGAAACCGCTTTGCGGCGGGTATAGAAGCGTACTGAATCAGGACCGTAGGCGTGAAGGTCACCAAACAGTGAGCGCTTCCAGCCACCAAAACTGTGATAGGCGACCGGTACTGGCAGCGGTACGTTAACCCCCACCATGCCAACCTCGATAGCGTCGGTAAAGCGTCGGGCAGCTTCGCCATCACGGGTGAATAGACAGGTGCCATTACCGTATTCATGATCGTTAATTAACTGCATGGCGTCGTCTAAACTGCCGACCCGCACGATGCAGAGCACTGGCCCGAAGATCTCTTCCTGGTAAATACGCATCTCCGCGGTGACGTTATCGAACAGGCAACCACCCACAAAATAGCCCTCTTCATGGCCAGCCACTTTAAGGCTGCGGCCATCAGCGACCAGCGTTGCCCCGGCGTTAACACCGTCTTCGATGAACCCTAGCACTTTATCGCGGTGCTCGGCCGTTACCAGCGGGCCCATATCCAGGCCTTTGTTAGTACCAGGGCCCACTTTCAACTGAGCAATCTTGGGAAGCATGGTTTCGACCAGACGATTGGCCGTTTCATCGCCAACACATACCGCTACTGAAATCGCCATGCAGCGTTCGCCGCAGCTACCGTAAGCCGCACCCATTAGCGTGTTGGCGGCGTTCTCCAAATCAGCATCCGGCAGCACGACGGCGTGGTTCTTCGCCCCGCCCAACGCCTGAACGCGCTTACCCGCGGCGGAACCACGGGAATAAATCGCTTCCGCCACAGGCGTTGAGCCAACAAAGGAAATGGCTTTGACGGCTTTGGCATCCAAGAGTGTTTCCACTGCTTCGCGACCGCCGTGAATCACGTTCATCACACCTTTAGGCAGCCCCGCTTCTTGAAGCAGTTCGGCAACGGCCATAGAGGCGGACGGATCTTTCTCCGACGGCTTAAGGATAAAGGTATTACCACAGGCAATGGCCATGGGGTACATCCACAGCGGCACCATGGCGGGGAAGTTAAACGGAGTGATGCCGGCCACCACACCTAACGGCTGGAAGTTAGACCATGCATCAATGCCCGGCCCTACGTTGTGGGAGTACTCGCCTTTAAGCAGTTCCGGTACACCGCAGGCGTACTCGACGTTTTCGATGCCACGCTTAAGCTCGCCCATCGCATCTTCTGGGGTTTTGCCATGCTCTTCGCTAACCAGTTGCACTAGACGGTCAGCGTGCTCTTCCAGCAACTGCTTAAAACGGTACATTACCTGGGCGCGCTTGGCGGGTGGCGTATCGCGCCAGGCAGGGAAAGCAGCTTGGGCGGCGGCAATAGCACGCTCTACATCGGCGGCATCCGCATCCGCGACTTGGCGAATCACTTTGCCGGTTGACGGATTGGTGACATCCAGCGTGCGCTTACTCTCGACTAGTTCACCGTTGATCAGGTGGGAAACAACACTCATGTTTAAACTCTCTGAAGTTGATCAGTAGATTAGGCTAGCGAATCCAAAGTGGTCGCAACGGCGTCGAACAGTCGCTCAAGCTCAGCCTCGGTGGTGCCGAAAGGAGGGCCAAACTGCAGCGTGTCGCCGCCGTAGCGCACGTAGAAACCTGCTTCCCATAGCGCCATGTGGGCATCCCTTGGGCGAATGATGGGGTCGCCGTCTCGGGGCGATAGCTGAATGGCGCCCGCTAAACCGTAGTTACGAATATCGACAACGTGGTTGCGGCCTTTTAGCGCGTGCAGCTTCTGCTCGAAGGTGGGCGCGATAGCGCTTACCTGAGCGGGGAAGTTTTCACGCTCCATCATTTCAAGGGCCGCTAGCCCCGCCGCGCAAGCTACGGGATGGGCGCTATAGGTGTAACCGTGGGAGAACTCAACCGCGTGCTGGGGGCCGCCAGCCTGCATGAAGGTGTCGAATATCTCGCTGGAAGCGATGACCGCGCCCATAGGAATGGCGCCGTTAGTGATCTGCTTGGCCACGTTCATGATATCCGGCGTCACGCCAAACGCTTCCGCGCCCGTGGTTGCGCCGCTGCGGCCAAAGGCGGTAATCACTTCGTCAAAAATCAGCAGAATATCGTGGGCGGTGCAGATTTCGCGCAGCCGATCCAGATAGCCTTTAGGCGGCACAATGACGCCCGCCGAGCCTGACATCGGCTCAACAATCACTGCCGCAATAGTCGAGGCATCGTGCAGGGCGATTTGATCGAGCAGCGCATCGGCAAGCTCAGCACCGGTTTCCGCTTGGCCACGGGTGAAAGCGTGGCCCGCCTGAAGGGTGTGCGGCAGGTGCGTCACGTCCAGCAACTGGCCGTAGTGTTTCCGGTTGCCTCCGATACCGCCCAGGCTGGTGCCACCGATATTCACCCCGTGATAGCCCTTGGCGCGGCCAATCATGCGGGTTTTCTCAGGTTTACCTTTTAACCGCCAGTAGGCCTTGGCCATTTTGACCGAGGTATCAGCGGCTTCTGAACCCGAATTGGTGAAAAACACATGGTCAAGCCCAGCAGGTGCGAGGCCTGCGACCTTTTCCGCCAGTTTAAACGCCAGCGGATGACCAAGCTGAAAACCTGGCGCAAAATCGAGGCTGCCTAACTGTGCCGACACCGCTTTTTGAATCTCTTCACGGTTATGCCCCGCGCCGCAGGTCCATAGCCCGGAAAGCGAATCGAACAGCTTACGGCCCTGATCATCAATGTAGTAACGCCCTTCCGCCCCTGCGATAACACGTGGGTTGGCGTGGAAGTCGCGGTTGGCGCTGAACGGCATCCAGTAGTGCTGATTAAGCGCCGTTTTTGAGGGGGCATCCCCCATCAAAGCAGGCGAGGCTAGTGTCTTGGTTTTGCTTTTTATTCCAAACATGGTGTCTAGCTCCATCGCTATGAGACATGGTCTCAGCATGCGCCACCACACACGTTTATAAAATTACGCTTTTCTTTTGTTCACGTTAGAGAATCTATACGTATTAGTGCCGCCTTGCTTACCCCTTGGCCTTGACGCCTGATAAAAAAACACCTAATCATTATATTTATACGAATAAATACAACAAATCAGTGGAACACACCCAAACAGTGCTCAGCACCGATAACGTTGCTTTCAAGTAGCTCCGTGGTTGGTCGACGCGTGCTGAAAACATTGCTCACAAATTCAACATAAACAGATCAACATAAACAAAGGGCTAACGCGCGATGAAATATTTAACCCCCTTAAAGCTGTCGATTTATGGCGGCATGCTTTTCAGTTTTTTTATGCTGGAAAGTCCCCTCATTATGCTGGCTAACCGCATAGAGCCCATGGTTATGGGGCTCCCCTTTCTTTTAGTTTGGAACTTGCTCTGGTGGTTTGTGTTAACGGCGCTGTTTTTGGTGGCCTATTTCACCAATTGGGGTAGCCCCGCGCCAACAACTGCTCACGCCACTAAACAGCCATAGCAAGGGGATTAACCATGACCGGTAGTTTATTAATTATTGCGGCCTTTATGATTATCCCCTTGATGGTGGGGGTTTTGTCGGCACGACAATCGCAAGAAACCAGCGAAGATTTTTTCGTTCAAGGCCGCGCCATGGGGAGTATCGCGGTATTCTTTACCGTGGCGGCAACTTGGTGGAGCGCCTTTGCATTCCTCGGTTCTAACGCGACCTTTTATACTAATGGGCCTGTATTTCTTACTGCGCTAGCCTGGAACCTGCTGTTTGGTTTTATGTATTACTGGATCGGTAAACGGGTATGGTTTTTAGGTAAGCGATTCAATTATTTAACACCTTCAGATTTAATCGGCGACTTTTATAATAGCGAAGCGCTGCGTATTACTGTTGCCGCTATCACGCTGATTTTCACCATCCCTTATTTGCAGATTCAGCTAACTGGCGGCGCCTATTTAATCGAAGTCGCCTCTGGTGGGCTGATTCCGTTCTGGCTCGCCGCACTGCTTTTCTACTTCATTATCATTATCTATGTATGGATCGGTGGCATCCGTGCCATCGCCTGGACCGACGTTATTTATGGTGCACTGCTATTCTTCGGCATGCTGTATGCCGGTTACTACATTTCCACCCAGGTAGGTGGGCCAACCGCTCTCTTTAGCCAACTTCAGCAAACCTCTCCTGACCATCTCACCATGCCTGGGCCTAACGGCACCATGGGCTACCCCATGTGGTTCTCGCTGTTTGCCATTACCGCTATTGGTGCCTTTATGGGCCCGCAAATTTGGTTACGTATGTACTCAGTAAAACACGGCAAGTTGTTTAACTTAATGCCGTTTTTACTGGGCTTGGCAGCCTTTGCTTATGTAGGCTCGGTGCTGTCGGGTTACTCAGGTGTATTGCTTGAACCCAATGTAGACAATCCTGATCAGATCCTGCCCATTATGCTGATGGAGTATGCCCCCTACCTACTCGCATCACTGATCATGGCAGCAGGCGCTTCGGCTGCGATGTCCACGGCTAACTCACAGATTCACGCGGTATCTACCGTGGTCACAATGGATATTTACAAACGTTATATGAATCGTGACGCCAGCCAAGCACGTATTGTTTATATCGGTCGTTTATCGCTGGTGGGCTTCTCTCTGGCGGCTTATATCATGGCGCTTACCGTACCCGGCGTACTGGTCACCATTGGTATTGCTGCGCTGGCGGGCACTGCACAGCTGGTGATTCCTACCATCGGTGCTATCACTTGGAAAAAAGCCCACCCTACCGCTGCGCTCGCTGGTTTATGGGCTGGCGTTGCCTGCGTGCTACTGATGACCTTTGGCCCGCTAAGCGCCCCCTTTGGCTACCATGCGGGTATTTGGGGCTTATTGCTGAACGCTGCGCTATTTGTTGGCCTAAGCCATACGCTGCACCGCCGCGATACAGCGGTAGTGGAACGTTTTACCCAAGCGCGCTATGAGTACGATGCCGAGTACCACCCTGAGCGTTTACCCGCCTATGGCTATGAAACGACCACCATCGCTAACAACAAGTAAGGAGTGGGTTGATGGCTCAAGCCCCTGTTTCAAAGATAGTTTCAACCTCTGTTCCAGCCTCAAGGCGCCGACCCAAACTCGCCGAGCTGATCAGCGATGATATCAAGCGCTGGATTGCCGCCGAGTCTTTGGGGGAAGGCGACCGGCTGCCGAACGAAAAAGCGCTGATGGAGCTTTACGGTAGCGCCAAGGCTACTGTCCGCGAAGCGCTTAAGATTCTTGAGGTTGAGGGGCTAGTCACGTTAAAAACCGGGCCCAAAGGCGGCGCGGTCATTAATCAGCCAGGCATGGAGCCCGCCAGCCGCATGCTGCGCAACTTTCTGCATTTCCAACAGTTGGATGGCAAGCAGGTTTATCAGTTGCGCAAACTGTTGGAAGTAGAGCTGGCGGCATCCGTGGTGGGAAGGCTCACCGAGCACGACTTACAGCAGTTGGAAGCCAATATGTCAGCCTGCGCCTGTTGCGCGAGTGATGAAGAGGATCACCGACACCAGCGCTTTTTAGAGCTGGAGTTTCACCAGCTATTGGCGCGTGTCTGCCCTAACCCTCTGCTGGCGTTTATGTGCCAGTTTTTAAACGACATGCTGCGGGATTTAGTCGTGATCAAAAAAGCCTACGTGCCTGAGCGTAAGCAATTCGATCACGCCAATCAGGACTACCATCGCCAGTTGGTGGACGCCTACCGCGCTGAAGATACCCAACGGGTGCGGCAGGTCATGGCCGAGCATATGGCCGATGCCGAGCATCATATGAGCGCATTAGAAGCGGAAATGGCCGCGCAGATGCTGATCAGCAACCATTCACACAACCTTCAGAATCACCGTTCCAAGCTACACGAATTACTGACGGAAAATGCATCCGTTTAATCTTGCGAGGAGAGTGAAATGAATACCTACGTTACACCAACCAATCATATCAAAGACCTACATACCGACAGCGACCGCCTTTGGGAGTCGCTGATGGAAATGGCTAAACTAGGCGCCACGCCTAAAGGCGGCGTCAATCGCCAAGCGCTTACCGATTTAGAACGTCAAGGCCGCGACCTGTTTATCCAGTGGTGCCGCGCCGAGGGCTGCACTATTCGTATTGATAATATCGGCAATATATTTGCTCGCCGGGAAGGCAGCGATCCCAGCGCCAAAGCGGTGATGGCAGGCAGCCATCTGGATAGCCAGCCCACCGGCGGCAAATATGACGGCTGCGTTGGCGTGCTGTCAGGTCTGGAAGTGATTCGCACCCTGAACCAGCATAACATCACCACTCAGTCCCCAATCGAAGTCGTCGCCTGGACGAACGAAGAAGGCTGCCGTTTCCCTCCTTGTATGATGGGTTCAGGTGTATTTAGTGGCGTGCTGGAATTTGACGCAATGCTAGCGCGCACCGACGCCGAGGGCGTCACGGTAAGCGATGCCCTCGACGCTATTCATTACCGCGGTAGTGATACGGTCTCCCCCGACGAGATCAAAGCCTATTTTGAGCCACACATTGAGCAGGGCCCTATTCTCGAAGACACAGACACCACCATTGGCGTGGTTATAGGCGGGCTTGGCCAGAAGTGGTTCGATTTAACCCTGACAGGGCTTGAAGCCCATGCGGGCCCCACTCCGATGAACCTTCGTCGGGATGCCATGATGGGGGCCGCAGAAGTTACTCAAGCACTCAACCGGATTGCCCATGAGCACCAACCCCACGGGCGCGGCACAGTGGGCTGCATGACGCTGCACCCAGGTTCACGCAACGTGATTCCCGGCCAGGTCAAAATGACCTTGGATATGCGTCACTGGGAGCCAGAAGCCCTTATCGCAATGGGCCAAGCCGTTGCCAATGCCGTTGAAGAAATTTGCCAACGCCATGGATTGGAGTACGAGTTAACGCCTACGGCGGATTTCGCACCAGAGCACTTTAATCAAGAATGTGTGGATGCTGTTCGCCAAGCGGCCGAAAAGCTCAGCCTCTCCCATATGGATATCATCAGCGGTGCAGGTCACGATGCAATGTTTGTTGGCCGTGTGGCACCCGCCGCGATGATCTTTATTCCCTGTAAAGATGGCATTAGCCATAACGAGATTGAAAGCGCCAAGCCTGAGCATGTCCACGCTGGCTGTAACGTTCTACTGCACGCCATGCTTGAAGCGGCCGGTGTTGAAGGTGGTGAATAATCATGGCCGAGACCTTTGAAACACTAACAGCCGTTCAGGCATTGGCCCGTTTCGGCGAGGGCTCGCTCTCGCCGGAGTCACTCGTCGAGGACTGCTTGACGCGGATTGAACGGGATAACCCTAAGGTCAATGCATTTACCTGCGTTAACGATGCGGAGGCTCGACGCCTAGCCATAGAATCAGCGCGGCGCTGGCAAGCAGGCACGCCCTGCGGACCGCTGGATGGCATCCCCATTACCATTAAAGATCTGACCTTAACCAAAGGTTTACCGACACGCCTTGGGTCGACCACTACCTCGGCAGAGGGCCCTTGGCAGGTAGACGCCCCGATCAGCCGCCACCTACGCAACGCCGGGGCCATCGTGATTGGCAAAACCACCTCGCCGGAGTTTGGCTGGAAAGGCGTCACCGACAACCCGCTGCACGGCATTACCCGCAACCCGTGGAACACAGCACTAACGCCAGGTGGATCATCCGGCGGCGCGGGGGCAGCCGCGGCGCTTAACCTTGGCTTGCTGCATCAGGGCAGCGACGCGGGTGGTTCCATCCGCATTCCATGCAGCTTTACCGGCACGTTTGGTATTAAACCGACCTTTGGCTGGGTGCCCCAGTGGCCCGCCAGCACCATGAGCACACTTTCTCACCTGGGGCCGATGACCCGAACAGCAGCTGATAGCGCGCTGATGCTTAGCGTGATGGCGCAGCCTGATGCTCGGGATGGCTACTCCGGCAATCCGCTTGGGCCGGACTGGCTAACGCCTCCTCCTGCGGATCTACGCGGCTGGCGAATCGCCTTTAGTGCTGACCTTGGCTATGTAGAGGTGGCGCCGGATATTGCCCGACTGGTTGAGGAGGCCGTTGCCTATTTAGAAGTTCTAGGCGCTACTGTAGAACGTATAGATCCTGGCTTTAGCGATCCGCTCAAGACGTTTAATACGCTCTGGTTTGCGGGAGCCACTCAAGCACTCGAAAAACTGAACGAACAGCAGCAGGCAGCCCTCGACCCCGGGTTCCTAGATATCGCCAGGCGCGGGCAAGATGTATCGCTTTCCGCCTACCTTGCCGCCCGGCGCGAGCGTAGCGAGTTGACCGCCCATATGGCGGCATTTCATGAGCAGTATGACCTGCTGGTCACGCCCACCATGCCAATTGTCCCCTTCACTGCGGGCCACAACGTACCACCGGGTGACCACTATCGCGACTGGATGGACTGGACGCCGTTTAGCTATCCCTTCAACCTTACCCAACAGCCCGCCGCATCACTGCCTTGCGGGCTGGATAACCAGGGGCTGCCGGTAGGCTTGCACCTTGTTGCAGACAAATATCAAGACCTTAAGGTATTACATGCTGCCCAACTGCTGGAGCGCTACTTGCCGCCACTGATACCACCAGGAATAGCATAACCACACCAGCTGGCTACTTATTAATCAACTGCTTTCGCGCCAGCTCAGCAAACTGCTTACGGGAGGGTTTAAAGCCAACCCCTGGCGGCCAGGCTAGCCAAGCGTTGGGCACCATAAAGCCGGGTAGTGCCTCACGAACCCAGGCGCTTAGCGCCTGTTCTGTCTCGGCTTCTCCATGCCAATCGATAAACGCCACCGGACGCTCACCCCACTCGGGGTGAGGCACCGGCACCACTAGCGCCTGGGCGATGCTAGAGTGATCGACCAAGCGCTGTTCGATAGCTTCCGGCTGAATATTCTCGCCGCCGGAGATAAAGCCGTTATCGAGCCGTCCCTCCACTACTAGCGCACCTTGTGAAGTAAAGTACCCTTTGTCACGGGTCGCAAACCATCCCTCGTTATTGAGACCTGGATCAACCTCGCCGTTATTCAAATAGCCGCAGAACAGGGTCTCGCCACGCAGCTGAATTTCACCGTCGACTATTCTGACCTCTCGACCCGGTAGTGGCCTGCCCACGACGCCCGGCGCGGTAGGTATCCCGGTGCAAACCTGGCTGGCCATCTCGGAGAGCCCGTAGCTGACTTTCGGTGTTAGCCCCAGTGATGTCATCTTCGCCACCAGCGGTGCGGGAATGGCCGCGCCGCCCAGCAGCAGCTCGCGCAACTGCGTGTGCTGGGGCGTAAAGCCCGCCTTTAGCAGCCGCCAAAGCTGGGTGGGTACCAGTGAAAGATGGGTAATCGACTGCTGCTCAAGACGCGCGGGAAGCGTGTGTGGGTCCTCATCAAGAATCACCCGCCCACCGGCGAGAAAAACGCGAAATGGGATAGCGTAGCCACCGATATGAAACAGCGGCAGCGAGAGCAGCCAGCCACTGTTTTGATCAACGGGAATAAACGACGCAGAGCCGCGCGCGGAGGCCAAATGATTGGCCACACGATGCAGCACCGCTTTGGGCGTACCGCTGGAGCCTGAGGTAAAAATGGTGTTGCACAGCTGGCGCCCATCGAGCGCCGGAGGCTCATCTGCATCGGCTTCCGCCAGGAAATCCAGGGTAATCGACGTTAGCTGGGAGGAGTAATCGTCGCCGCTTTCCGTTTGGCAAACGCGGCCAGCCTGCAAGCGCTTGGCTAAATTGAGCTGCTGGGCAACGGGAAAGGCAGGGTTAAGTGGGCAGAAAATTACCCAGGCCCGCAGGCAGGCCCACGCCAGCAGCAAGGATTCGAGCGAGCCTTTAGCGGGTACCACTAGCCGATCACCCGGCACAAACCCTTTCCGAGCCAGTTGCTGCGCTAAAGACGCCACGCGGCGATTAAGCGTTCGGTAGCTAAGCTTTACTGAACCCGCCTCTATGGCGACTTGCTCTGGGGTCTCTTTGGCCCAGTAGTGGATGGGGCAGTTTTCTATCACGCTGAATTTTCCAATTTCGAGAGGCAGTGCAACTTTTCTGTCTTCACTTCGCCCGTGGCGGTTGTCACGCGCTCGGTAAGCCAATGGCCGGTATCCAGCCCTGGCGGCTCATTGGGCGCCCACTCGCTGGCCAACCGAGCAAGCAGCCCAAGACCCAAATCGGATTCAAAGCTGGAGGAGATCACCACACGTAGATCGCTCGCCCGTGCCCGTTGAACGAGTACTTCACAGGCAATTAGCGAGCCGATCAGCGTGGGTTTGATTACCAGGGCTTTGAGCTGCGGGTGGCAGTGCCACTCTTCCCGGCGCGATAGCGTTTCATCCAGGGCAATGGCCACCCCTGTTTCTTCTGCCACGGCAATGGTGTCAGCGAAGGTAGCGCAGGGCTCTTCCAGGTAATCGATTTGCGCAAGGGACAGGCGCGCACAGAAACGCTGGGCCTCTTCCCGCGTCCAGCCGCCGTTGGCATCCAAAATCAGCTTGGTGTTGGGTAGCCGAGCGGCAAGCTGTTCGATCAGCGCCAGTTCCTCCTCCATTGCATAGCGTGCCACCTTCAACTTGAGCCGAGAGGGTGGAGACGCTTGCCAATCGCTTTCTCCAAGAGCCTCTATCAACTCCCCTGGTGAGCCCTGGAGCAGTGGGTAGGGCGGCAAAGAAGCAGGAAGATTGCTTGGCCAAGAGCGTTGGGCGCAGTCGAGTCCAAACTGAACCGATGGCAGTGCTGGGGAGACTTTTTCGCCTCGGCTCAAAGCAGACAAACAGGCCAGACATTCGGCTTCAGCTTCCGCCAGCGTTTCAGTCGAGAATCCGGGTAGCGGGGCAATCTCGCCCCACTGCCCGTGGATAGAAACTAACAGCCCTTCTCTATTCGCCAGCCGCTGTCCTTTAAACATTAGCGGCTGGCGGAACGGGAGGGCGTAGCGGTAGAGCGCCAGTTGCATTAAGGGTTACGCGGGTAGCGGGAAAAATCCGGGCGGCGCTTCTCGTTGAAGGCGTTACGCCCCTCTTGTCCCTCTTCGGTCATGTAGTAGAGCATAGTCGCATTGCCCGCCAACTCCTGCAGCCCAGCCTGACCGTCGCAGTCGGCATTGAGCGCGGCTTTTAGGCAGCGCAGTGCCATGGGGCTGTGCTGTAGCATTTCCCGGCACCAGCGCACGCTCTCTTTTTCAAGCGTCTCCAACGGCACCACGTGGTTGACCAGCCCCATTTCCAACGCTTGGGCGGCGCTATATTGGCGGCACAAAAACCAGATCTCCCGGGCCTTTTTCTGGCCCACAATGCGCGCCATATAAGAGGCGCCGTAGCCACCATCGAAGGAGCCGACCTTGGGCCCTGTCTGGCCGAAGACAGCGTTGTCGGCGGCAATAGTCAGGTCGCACATCAGATGCAGCACATGGCCACCGCCGATGGCGTAGCCCGCCACCATCGCCACTACTGGTTTGGGGCAAGTGCGAATATCGCGCTGGAAATCCAGCACGTTGAGGTGGTGGGTACCCTCTTCATCCTGATAGCCGCCATAGTCACCGCGAATGCGCTGGTCACCGCCGGAACAGAACGCTTTGTCGCCTGCACCCGTGAGCAGAATGGCACCAATGGCGCTGTCGTGGCGGGCGCGGTTAAGCGCCTGGGCCATCTCGCTCACCGTTAGCGGGCGAAAGGCGTTGCGTACCTCGGGGCGGTTGATGGTGATGCGCGCAATGCCATCGGCAGTGGTGTGGTACAAAATATCCTGATAGTCATCGGAGCGATCCTGCCACTCGATGGGCGCATAGAGTTCCGATTCAGTGAGTCCGTTGATCATGCCAGTCTCTTTTTCTTTGCCAGAGGGTTTTTCGTTCGCTTTTGGACGTGGTTCTTGCCGAGAATCGCTTAACCCAACATACCTGCAACGACGAGACCCAGCGCCACAATGCTTAACAGCGCAGCCCCACCGTACATCAGTTTTTTGTTAAGTGCGTCATTGCCCACACGGATATCAAACATCCCATGGCGCAGGCGGTGAGCGGCATGAAATAGCGGCAAACAGACCACCGCCCCAACAAACAGAAAGCCCGGCACGCTAAACAGCAGCGATGATGCCCGCTCATAGCTCAACGCCCCAGCGGGCAGCAAACCCAGGGGCAGAAGAACGGCGATAAAGAGAATCACAGCAGGTAGCAAGACGGCAAAACAGACACCGCCCGCGCTAAACAGCCCCCACCAAAGCGGCTCGTCAAAGGCCTGTTTGTGCTGAGTGCTGTTTTTACCCATGTCTGGTTTATTCATGGCTATTTTTTCCATGTTTATGCCCTCCCCAGTAGCCAGAAAAACAGCAGCGCGACTGCCACCACGCCTGCCCACTGACCAGCCACAATGGCCTGATCAGGCAGACTGTGCCCGGCGATACGCAGCGGCATTACCCGTGGGAACAGCACAAAGAAGGTGGCGGCGTGAAACAGGCTGGCGGCCAGCGCAAGAAGATTCAGCACTAATACGATGGGAGAGCCCATAAAGGCTATCCATCCCTGCCAGCTATCCGCCCCCTGCAACAGGGCAACCATACCGGCAAGCAGGCAGAGGGTAAAAAACACCAGCGGCAGCACCGTGGCTTCGCGCAGCATATAGAGTTTAAAAAAGCGGTGTTTGAGCCACCAGTTGCGTTTCAGTGGTGGCAGGCGTTGTGTTGATAATTTATCCATGACGTTCCTCCCCTACCCTTTAAACAGCGCAATGAGTGTGTGTTTGGCTGCCTCAACCTTGCCCTGATTTACCGCCGCAGCCGGGTCAACGTGTTTGGGGCATACCTTGGAGCAGAAGCCCACAAAGGTGCAGCTCCACACGCCTTCATGGCGGTTAAGTTCGGCCATACGCTGCTTCTTGCCGTGGTCGCGGCTATCCAGGTTGTAACGGTGAGCCAGCGTTAGCGCCGCCGGGCCAAGGAACTCAGGATTAAGCCCGAACTGCGGACAGGCCGAGTAGCAGAGGCCGCAGTTAATACAGTTAGCGAACTGCTTGTAGCGGGCGAGCTGTTCAGGTGACTGTTGATAGGTTTCCGGCGCCTGGGGATCAAACGCTTTCACCGGATTGTCATCGATCAGGTAGGGCTTCACCGCGGCCAGATGCTCAAGAAATATTTCCATGTCCACGACCAGATCCCGCTGCACCGGAAAGTGGGAGAGCGGCTCGATGCGGATCTCGCCTTCGTAATCGCGCAGGAAAGTTTTACAACCAAGCTTGGGAATGCCGTTCACCATCACGCCACAAGAGCCGCAAATCGCCATCCGGCAAGACCAGCGGTAGCTCAAGGTGCTATCGAGCTGCTCTTTAATGTGGTTAAGGGCATCCAACAGCGAGGTGCTGTCGTCCACCGGCAGTTCGTACTGCTGCCAATAGGGCTCAGCTGAGCTGTCGGGCAGGTAGCGTTTGACGCTTATTTGCTTGGTGCTAACGTTCTTAGCATTGATCTGCTCGGTGCTCATGCCTTGCCCCCGTTGCCTGCATCGCCATAGGCCCTCTCAGCCGGTGCGGAGAACCGCACATCGACATCCTGCCAGTGCAGTTCGGCATTCGCTTCGCCTTGGTAAAACACCTGGCTGTGCTTGAGGTAATTAACGTCGTCGCGTTTCTGCATACCTTCATCCAGGCGCTGATGGGCACCGCGGGATTCACGGCGCTCAAGAGCACTCAAGCAAGAGGCTTCGGCAATATCCAAACCATAGCCAAGCTCGATACACTCCAGCAGCTCGGTATTGAATATCTTGCTGGTATCTTTAACGCGTATCTTATTGAAGCGAGCGCGCAGCTGGCGCATGGTCTCAAGCGAATGGCGCATGCCCTCTTCAGTGCGGTAAATACCGCAGCCGCTCTCCATGGCCTGCACCATGGCGCGCTTGAGTTCGACCCAGTTCTCCCCACTTCCGGTTCCGTCACAGAGGCGCAGCAGCTTGGCTTGTTGACGATCACCCTGGGCTTCCAGCAGCCGCTCATCGGCCCACTCGGTTTTTGCTGCACGCTTGCTGGCTTGCTCCCCGGCTAAGCGGCCAAACACCAGCAGCTCACTTAGCGAATTGGAGCCTAGCCGGTTAGCGCCGTGCAGCCCCACCGAGGCGCACTCCCCAGCGGCATAAAGCCCGGCGATGGAGGTTTCGCACTGAGGGTCGGTTTCGATCCCACCCATGGTGTAGTGCACCGCCGGGCGAATAGGGATGGGCTCTTTAACAGGATCGACATTGATATAGGCTTTAGCCAACTCGCAGATAAACGGCAGGCGCTCCAAGATATACTTTTCACCCAAGTGGCGCAGGTCGAGATAAACCACGTCGCTGTCGCCAAACTTACCCGTGCGGCCCGCCTGCTGCTCTTGCCAGAAGGCCTGGGAGAGCTTGTCCCGCGGTCCCAGTTCCATGTATTTGTTTTCCGGCTTGCCCAGCGGGGTTTCCGGGCCCAGGCCGTAATCCTGCAAATAACGGTAGCCCTCTTTATTGAGCAGAATGCCGCCTTCGCCCCGGCACGCTTCGGTAATCAAAATACCGGAGCCAGGCAAACCGGTGGGGTGGTACTGGACAAACTCCATATCCCGCAGCGCCACACCGTGACGATAAGCCATCGCCATACCGTCGCCGGTGACAATGCCCGCGTTGGTATTGAAGCGGAACAAGCGCCCTGCGCCGCCGGTAGCGAGAATCACCGCTTTAGCGCGCAGCAGGGTCAGTTCACCGGTGGCAATCTGCAGGGCTATCACGCCAATCACCGCACCTTCGTGAACGGCTAGATCGAGCACGAAAAACTCATCGAACCGCTCGATCTCAGGATATTTCAGCGAGGTCTGAAACAGGGTGTGGAGCATATGAAAGCCGGTTTTGTCGGCCGCAAACCAGGTACGGGCGGTTTTCATGCCCCCAAAGCGGCGCACCTGCACTTGGCCATCGTCTTTACGGCTCCAGGGGCAGCCCCAGCGCTCCATCTGCACCAGCTCTCGATAAGCATGATGAACAAAGTAGTCGACGACACCCTGCTCAACCAGCCAGTCACCGCCTGACACGGTGTCATCGAAATGCGCCTGATGGGAATCTTCGGCACTGGTGACGGCGGCAGCACCGCCTTCAGCGGCCACGGTATGGGAGCGCATGGGATACACCTTGGACAGCAGCGCAATACGTTGAGGTGTCTTATGCTCCTTGGCGTGCTCAGCGGCCCCAATGGCAGCACGCAAGCCTGCGCCACCCCCACCCACAATGACGATATCGAAATCTCGCTGCTGCATGAAAAGCCCCTTCATTAGCCAAGTCACAGGTGGTAATGGCGGCAATCTACGCTGCCGTCTTCTTTATTCGAACCTATCATGCCCGCTGCAGACCCTGCTTGTTAGTCGAAAGGACTATTGACGTGAATCAAGGAAGAAGTGAATTGAGTCGGCATTGCTGTTCCCGGCGTGCCGCAGCACCTACTCTTCCAGCCATCCCGTGCATGGCAGATCCCTATTCGCCAGACGACAACAATCGCCAGGATAAACTCAAGAGAGGTGCCGAATGACGACGAATGCTCAACCCTCACCGCGATGGAAATTGTTAGCTCCGCTAGCAGTCGCCATCATCGTCGCGCTGATACCCACTCCCCCCGAGCTAGCTCCCCATGCATGGTATTTTTTAGCCATCTTTCTGGGCTGCGTGGTGGGTTTGATTCTTGAGCCACTACCGGGGGCGGTGGTAGGTCTGGTCGGCGTTACCCTGGTGGCACTGCTTTCTCGGTGGGTGTTGTTCTCTCCCGAACAGCTGGCCGCTGACGGCTTCAACCCCGCCGGACAAGCTTTTTCCTGGGCGGTGTCGGGCTTTACCAACTCCACCGTCTGGCTGATTTTTGGCGCCTTTATGTTTGCCTTGGGGTATGAAAAAACCGGGCTCGGCAGGCGGATATCGCTTTGGCTGGTCAAAGCCATGGGGAAGCGCACGCTGACCCTTGGCTATGCGGTGATGATTGCCGATGGCATTCTGGCACCGTTTACGCCCTCGAATACCGCGCGCAGTGCGGGCACGATTTATCCAGTCATTCGCAATCTACCGCCGCTTTACGATTCGCACCCCAATGACCCCAGCATGAAGCGCATGGGCAGCTTCTTGATGTGGACCGCGTTGGCCTCCACCTGCGTAACCAGCTCGCTATTTTTGACCGCACTGGCCCCCAACTTATTGGCTATCGCGCTCACCGAAAGCACCACTGGTATTCAGGTCAATTGGGGACAGTGGTTTATGGCGGTCGTGCCGGTGGGCATTCTGCTGCTTCTGCTGGTGCCGCTGCTGAGCTACTGGCTATGCGCCCCCGAAGTGAAGGCAGGCGATGAAATTTCTGACTGGGCGGGAAAGGAGTTAACCAAGCTGGGCGTACTGACCCGCCATGAAATAATGCTGGTCGTGATGGTGGTCACCGCCCTGCTGCTGTGGATTTTTGCCGGCAGTGTTATCTCTGGTTCACTCGTGGGCCTAGTGGTGATCTGCGGCATGCTGTTAACGGGCATCATTCACTGGGACGATATTCTTAATAATCGCGCGGCTTGGAATACCTTTGTATGGTTTGCCACCCTGGTGGCACTGGCAGGCGGTCTTAGCCAAGTGGGATTCGTTAGTTGGTTTGGCAATGTGGTGGGCGGTCAGATAAGCCACTTCGACCCGCTGATGGCCATGGTAGCGCTGGTGGTCATTTTCTATCTACTGCACTACTTCTTTGCCAGCGTGACGGCCCACGTTACCGCCCTGCTACCCGTGATTCTGGCGGCAGCTACCGGGGTTGCCGGACTGGATATGCAGATGTTTATTCTGCTGCTGCTACCCACACTTGGCTTTATGGGCATTCTCACCCCCTACGGTACAGGTCCAAGCCCGGTTTACTACGGCAGCGGCTATCTGCCCAGCGCACTCTTTTGGCGGTTGGGGGCGATCTTTGGACTGCTATTCCTGGTGGTCTGGCTAGTCATTGGCCTGCCCTGGTTAATTCTAATCAGCTGACCGGTGGTTTAGCCAAGCGTCTGATACCAGGCGTTGAGGTTATGTGAGATTTCATCCGGCTGCTCGGAATGGAGATTGTGGCCCCCTTCCAGCGTGATATGGCGCAGGCGCGGGGCCATTGTTGTCAGATGAGATGCCAAAGAGTGGAACTTGGCATCCCGCTGCCCCGAAAAGTAGCTTACCGGAAGCGAGGTACTTTCCAGCCACTGCCAAAGCGAAGGCTGTTGGCCTAAGGAAGTTGATCGCAGCATGCTGGCGATGGCTGGCCCGTGATTCGCTAGCCGACGTTGAATCTGCCGAGTGCACTGGGCCTCGGTTAAGTCGGCGAACACCGGCTGCCGATACCAGTCGGCAAGTACATTCTCTAATGACTCCTGCTCGAAACGTGTTGCCCAGCGTTCATCGTGGGCAATTCGGGCAGAGCGCTCGTTTGCAGGCAACCCTGGGTGAGCGCTCTCCAGCCAGAGTGCTTCCAACCCCGATGGCTGACGGCTGGCATGGTAAAGCGCCAAACGCCCACCCAGGGAGTAACCCAGCAGGCAGTAGCGGCTAACGCCTCGGTCACTCAATGTGTCGCACAGCCAATGGTGAAACGCCTCAAACGAGGCCAGCCGTATCTGGTGATTCTCACCGTGGCCCGGCAGGTCTAACGCTAAGCAGTTAATGCCTTCCAAGCCAGCGATGACCTCATCCCAATCCTGACGATCCCCCAGTAAGCCGTGGAGCAGCACCAGGGTAGGTGCCTGCTGCTGTGATTTACTGCTCACGCGGCTCCCCTCGAATCGCTGCGCCAAGGGCCTTGAGGTCATCGGCGACCTGCTGATGGGGCACGTTAACCTCGATCAGTGAAACGCCCGCCTCTAACGCCTGGGTATAAGCCGCCGCGAAGGCCTCCAATGAACTGGGCGCCGAGTAGCCAAGCCCAAACATCTTAGCCGCATACTCGAAGTTCAAGCCGTGGGGCTGGCGGTAATAGCGCTCCAGCAGCTCACCCTCTTTGGGCACCGGCAGCATATGGA
Source organism: Vreelandella sp. ssv (assembly GCF_059448525.1). NCBI lineage: Bacteria > Pseudomonadati > Pseudomonadota > Gammaproteobacteria > Oceanospirillales > Halomonadaceae > Vreelandella > Vreelandella sp. ssv. The sequence continues at coordinate 3,748,872 of NZ_CM182545.1, forward strand.
AAATACTGCCGCCATCATTATTAAGAATGACCACCACCAGAGGCTGGCTGGACTGTTTCAGTAGCGCCAAGCTGTTGAGATCATGCAGAGCACTGGTATCCCCCAGCACGATAGTCGTGGGTTCCGAGCATGTGCAGCTGAGGCCATAGGCCGTTGCGATCAGGCCATCGATACCGGAGGCCCCGCGATTAGCCAATACTCGCAGCGTCGTTTGGCGATGCGTACCCAGCATATTCATTAGCCGCGCGGGCAGGCTGTTGCCTATAAACAGCTGCCCTTCAGCCAACTGTGCTAAAAGGTGGCAAACACCCACTTCTGAGAATGCCGTACACCGCTCTTCCACAAGCAGGCAGGTGCGTCGTTGGAGGCTATCCAACTGATGCCAAGGCGATTGTTCAAAGTGTGTTGGCAAATCAGCGATAAAGTCGGCAGGCGAGCATACCAAACGGCGCTTAACGCAATAGTCAGGATCCAACCGCTGGGGCTGCGGATCAACCAACCAGACATCCTGCCAGGGCTGCTGGGCAATAAATTGGCTTAACCGCTTGGAAATCAGTCGGCCACCAAACTGCAGCAGCACTTCTGCCTTGGTTAGCTCAGCGCTGAACCGCTCATCATGCAGCGCCAAATCAAAATAAATCAGGTTGTGAGGATCAAACCGAACCTGGCTCTGCACATCCGCCAGCAACGGCCAGCCCAATTGCTTGGATAGCTCAACAGCATGCTGCGCCTGCTGAAAATCATCAACACTGCCAACGACAATCAGGCCCCGCTGCTGGGCAAACGTTTTCCACTCACTATTAAACGCGGGAAACGCAGTGCTGGTCCGCCAATCACTCCACGGTTTTGAAGTCGTCAGCCACTCCCTTAGCGGGGCGAGATAGTCACTGGCATCCATAGGGCAACTGCCGGGGTAAAGCGGCTCGCGGTAACGGCAGTTAATGTGAAGAGGCCCAGGAGTACGGCGCTGCTGGTCAACCGCTTGGTCAAGCGTGCTGAGTAGGAATGCCGCTTTTATCGCAGCATCTGGCGGCGGCAGGTCGTGGTGAACAATGGTGTGGCGGGAGAAAATATCCCGCTGGTCAATCGCCTGGTTGCTGCCGTTGTCCAGCAGTTCAATCGGGCGGTCGGCAGAAAGCACTATAAGCGGCACGCCGAGCAATTTGGCTTCCACTACCGCCGGATAAAGGTTCGCTAAAGCGGTGCCTGAGGTGGTGATAATGATGACCGGGCGCTGACTGCCCCGGGCAATGCCCAACGCCATAAATCCCAGCCCACGCTCATCAAAGTGGCAGCGGCAGCGCAGCCCGGCGTGTTCGCTGGCGGCCATGGTCAAAGGCGATGAGCGTGAACCCGGCGCCAGCACCACGTCGCGGACGCCTAAGCGGTAGAGCTCCTCCAGCATCAGCGCCGCCCATACATGATTAAAGGTGGCGTGTTGGATGGCAAAATCGGTAGATACAGGTGCTGTCATATGCATTATCCCATCCCAAGCAGTGACATAATGTCAGCAATTTTCGTATCCAGCTCGCGCCACTCCTCGTCCGGCTGAGAGCCTGCCACAATGCCTGCTCCGGCATAAAGGCGAATCGTTTCTGGGCTGATATGGGCGCAGCGAATGGCCACCGACAGGTCACTGCTGGTGTGACTGATTCTACCCAAGACGCCTGCATACCAGCCACGGCGATGGCGCTCATGCTGGCGAATAAATGCCAGTGCCGACTCGCGGGGCACACCGCCCACCGCCGGGGTAGGCGGTAGCACGGCAAGCAACTGTTGGTCAGTGACATCTCGGTGCAACTCGGCGTGAATCAGACGACGGATATGCTGTACCGAGCGCAGCTTAACAGTATGCGCCTCGCCCATCTGGACGTGACAAGAGAGCGGCTCAAGCTGGATCAAAAGCTGCTGATAGACGCACTGGTTTTCCAAGCTGTTTTTCTTATCGGCCAGCAGTTCATCGGCAAGCGTTTGATCTTGCTGGGCATCCCGCCCGCGCCGTGTAGTGCCCGCCAGTGCTTCTGTCGTTAAATGAATCCCTTCACGCTTATAGAGCTGCTCCGGCGGGCAGCCGATAAACGCTTCATGTGAGGTCAATTGGACGCCAAAGTGGAAACAGTCGGCGGCGCCGTCCTGCCAGCGTGCTAGCAGCGCCCAAGGGTTAGGCGTTTCAGGTGTCGTCAGGCAGGTCTCCCGTGAAAGCACCACCTTGGGTGTGTGGCTCAGGTGATCAGGATGGGTGACCTGCGCGACCGATGCCGCCCACGCCTTCTGCGAAGGGCGGTCTTCACGCTGATAAACATGCGGCCGCAAGCGCGGCAACGGCTGCTCCTCTTTCAGGGCAGCCAAACAGGCACGCGCCTGGGCTATCTCGGCCTCTGGGCAGCGGTCATCAAAGCGCAGATTGAGTGATAGCGTCGTCACAGTTTGCTGGCGCCTAAGCTCTATACGCGGCAGCAAAAAATGACAGCCAGGAAAATGCTCCCACCCTACCGTACTGGTGTCGAAAGCCATGCCACCGAAGTAGTCCGGCTGCTCGCCCCCCAAATCTGCCAGCCTGGAAAGGTCAGCCTGCAGCGCGGCTAGTGAATCAAACGCCTTAACAGCCCCCAACGTCGCATACTCAACGGCGCCAGCTTCTCGGGATTGCCAATAGAAGCGGGGATACTCGCTCTGCGCGTTTAGCCATCCCATCAGGTGATTGACCTGACAAGAGGTACTAAGGCGTATAAACCCTTTTTTAGCGCTATCGCTAAGCGTATCAAGCTGGCTTTTGAGTGCCTCAACAGGAGGAATAAATTGCATAATTTACCTATTAGGCCAGCCTTTTCAATTACCTACTAATGACTACTGGGGTGCTTCAGGCCTAGTTTTTGTTTCACATAGGGTAGCACCCATCGATCGCCGCCAAACCGCCCTGCATTAGCACCCGCCACCAGCAAAAAGAACGTCAGCGCAATCATCCATGGATTAGTGGACACCGTGCCTGCCATCAAAAACGACATGTTCATCACGATGGCGAAAAACGCAGCAAAAGATGTCAGCACACCAACGATCAAACCCAGGCCAACTGACACTTCTCCCAGCGGTATAATGACATTAATGATATCGGCATTGGGCAACGCAACATTCTCTAGAAAGGCAACATAATTGGGGTAAACCGCGCTTCCCTCGCGCATCACAGGATTGGCGACAGCATTGCTTAAGAAACCCTCGGCGCTAAAGCCACCGGTGATTTTACCGATGCCCAGAGTTAGCCAGGTGATGCCTAAGTAGAGCCGGAGTAATAACCAAACTACTGCCATATATTTGTTATGTCTAAATAAGTCGCCAATCATCGCGTAAACTCCTGGTATCGGGTGACCAGCAGTGTCGGACAAGATGACGAGGCATATTTTGACGTAGATCTACTTTTCAGCACTTAATCATACATTGACGAATGTTTATTGAATGAAAACGGTCAACAGGAATATCAACGGAATGGAACAAAATAGTCAGCGCCGCCCCTACCAAGCCTGGGTACTCGCCGCTCGCCCCCGAACGCTGCCGCTGGCGTGTGCTTCCATTCTGCTGGGTACGGGACTAGCCGCGAATGTGGATGCACTTAATATGGCAGTACTTGTGCTTGCCCTGCTGACCGCTATAGCACTCCAAGTGCTATCAAATTTAGCCAACGATTACGGTGATGCCGCATCGGGTGCCGACGACGAACAGCGAATAGGGCCTGAAAGGGCAGTCTCTTCCGGTTTGCTTACCTCGGAAAAAATGCGCACGGGAATGATCGTTGCGGCCACGATTGCCGCAGTACTGGGGCTGTTATTGCTGGTCGCCGCGTTTGGGGATCAATGGGGGCAGATTCTCATCTTCATTTCATTAGGGGCTGCGGCCCTGTTGGCAGCGGTAACCTACACCGTTGGGCTAGGTGGAACCCCTTATGGCTACCGAGGGTTTGGGGACATTGCGGTCTTTGTATTTTTTGGGCTACTCGGCGTCTTGGGCACCTACTATCTGCATGTACAGCAACTAAGCTGGCTGCCCTTTCTACCTGCCGCCGCCTGCGGTTTGCTGGCCACCGCCGTACTCAATGTCAATAACGTACGCGATATCGAAAGCGACGCGCGCAACGGCAAGATCACCCTGGCCGTGCGGCTTGGTCGCACCAAGGCGATTAACTACCACTGGGCGCTGCTGGGTATGGCGCTGCTGCTTACCTTGATCTACATGGTTGCACTGCCGGTACCGTGGGTGGGATGGAGCTGCCTGCTGGTGGCCAAGCCACTGACCGATGCAGCCAGAACGTTAAGCCATACCCGTGATGGCGAGATGCTAACCAATATGCTGAAGAAAACGGCCATTTCAACGCTGCTTTATAGCGTGTTGCTGTCTATTGGCTTGGCCTTGTTTTAGACGCTTAAAGCGGGGCAACCACCCCGCTGACAGTCTGCTTCGTGTTAGCTGGGCATGCCTTACAGCACTACCTCATAACCTTCAAACTTGGGCGGGCCAAGGTAGATACCTTCCGGCGCTTTAGCATTGGCATGCGCTTTGCGGAACGCATCTGACTTGGTCCAGTCACGGAAAGCTTCTTCCGATTCCCATACGCTGTGGGAGATAAACACGGTGTGATCTTCCTGGCTTTCACCCTGCAGCATCTTAAATTGCTTAAAGCCCGGCACTTCATCCAGGTGAGAGTCGCGGTTGCGCCACACCTCTAAAAAGTCCTCTTCGCGGCCTGGAGCAATCCGAAAACGGTTCATGGCGATATACATCATTACTCTCCTACTGGGTTGATTCCGCAAACGCTACCTTGATGGTAACGTCACAGGCAAATGGCGAATAGGCTTAGCGGCGAATAGCCCTCAACCGTCGGGTATCAGTATTATTAATGGCTAAGGCACCTATCCAGGTCGTTTGGTTCAAACGCGATTTACGCATTCACGATCACGCGCCGCTTTCTAACGCAGCGGCGGCTGGCCCCGTGTTGCCCGTATTCGCCATTGAACCTGAGCAGTGGCAGGCGCCGGACAGCGCGCTGCGCCACTGGCAATTTGCTGCAGACTCGCTGGCTGATCTCGCTCAAGCGTTGGGAACGCTGGGTTTGCCGCTGTGCCTATGGCAGGGCAGCATGCTTGACCTGCTGGCTGCGCTTAAAGGGCACTATGGCGAGCTTGTCCTTCACTCCCACGAGGAGACCGGCAACGCCTGGAGTTTTGCCCGCGACCTTGACGTTAAAGCATGGTGCCAGCAGCACGGCACGCCATGGCATGAAGCGCGCCAGCACGGCGTAGTGCGTGGCTTAACATCCAGAGTGGCCGACCGCAACGCATGGGAAAAGCAGTGGGAAACGTTAATGACGGCGCCCACCGCCGCTGCCCCGCAAAACGCCCAGGCGGCTGAGGGTTGGCAAGCTTTCCACCATTTTGATGTCGAACAGCTTCACGGCCTGACATTAGGATTTGATACCACGCCCTGCCCCGAGCGACAGCCAGGAGGGCGAAGCGAAGGCCGCGCAGTGTGGCGCAGCTTTGTAACCCAGCGCGGACGGCGCTATCGCGGCTCGCTTTCTAAACCGCTGCTGGCCTGGGAATTTGGCTCAAGGCTTTCGCCCCATTTGGCCTGGGGCACACTCTCCATGCGTGAAGTGGTGCAGTCACTGCGCCGCCAGCGGAAAAAGCATGCGGAAGACACGCCGTGGTCACGCTCACTGCGCGCCTTTGCCTCCCGGCTTCACTGGCACTGCCACTTTATTCAAAAGCTCGAAAGCGAGCCGAGCATAGAGTCACAAACGCTGCACCCCGCGCTGAGCGGCCTGCGCGAGCGCGACCCAGAACACCCCAATCTGATTGCCTGGAAGCGCGGTCAAACCGGCGTACCGCTGGTGGATGCCTGCATGCGCAGCCTGATCGCCACCGGTTGGATCAACTTTCGCATGCGCGCCATGCTGATCTCCCACGCCACTTTTGGCTTAGGGCTGCACTGGTATGAACCCGCGTTACATTTGGCGCGGCTGTTCACCGACTTCGAGCCCGGCATTCACTACCCCCAGGTGCAGATGCAGGCAGGCGCCACGGGCACTAACGCACTGCGAGTGTATAACCCCATCAAACAGGCGGAGGATAACGATCCAGATGGTGAGTTTGTCGCCCGCTGGGTGCCGGAGTTAACCACACTGCCGTTAGAGTGGCGCGCCAAACCCTGGGCCCTACCCGAAAGCCTACGCCAGCGGTTCGGCTTTCAGCCCGGCGAGCACTACCCTCTGCCCAACGACTTTGAAGCCGAAGCGCGGCACTGGAAGAAGATGCTGTATGAGCTTCGCCGCACCCCGGATGCCAGAGAAGCCAGCCAAGCCATTGTGGATAAGCTCGCCAGCCAGCGCCGACCGACCGCTCGGCGCACTAAAAAAGCAAAACCCGACAATCGTCAGCAGCTTGCGCTGTTTGATGAGGGCGGGGAGGAGGATAGGTAGCTGTTACGCTTAGATATACGTGGCCGCAAATGGGGAACAGCACGGTATGACACATGCGCCATTAGAAGGAGCCTGTCGTTCGGCATGCAATTGATATTATTGGTGGACTGCTTCAGTAATGCCGCCAATCGTTACCTATCCTGCGTCTCGTTTGGGGAACTACCGAAATGTGCTTACTCAGTTGACAGGAAAGTATCTAACGATTAGAAGTCGTGCTTTAGCCCGCCCAAGCGAATGAAGTGAGCAATTTGAGCGCTTTGCTATAATTCATGCTCAAACCTGAGCTCTTTTCAAGAATCGGAATTCTCCTAGTCCTATTTGGCTATATCCAGGCAAGTTCCAGAACTCTTTGTGAATTCTTTCTGACAATCTAGGAACTGATCGGGCATCGCTCTCTTTGGTGATGCTCCAGCTAAAATGAGCTCGCTCTTTGTCTTCCTGATGGGCTGTGCCGATAATAATAGTGTTCGCCATAGCGTCAAAACCGATTAACGTAAACTGATTTACGCAGTTAATGTTATCGTGATCATTACAGGCAAAGCTGATGGCAATATTGCTATTACTTGGGTCTGGCCAGACGCGATCCTCTGGATTTTGGATGTCCTCTGGGATTCCAAGAAGCAGTTCTTTGTTAAGAATTTCCACTACTTGCTTATTGTTCCTCAGGCCGTACTGTTCTAAATATTTCATAAGGAATGAGATTCGCTCCAAATGAGCCTTCACAGCATCCTCTGAAACCCTTTTCCTAAAAAATGAGACCATGCTGACTCCTTTCAGAGTGGATCTAACGCTTCGTATCACGGACAGCAAAAAGCGGAGCGACGGAGGAGCATCGCTTTTTGCTGTCCGAGTGCATGCGATCGTTATGTGTTTTCATTTTCTCTGTGCTGAATTACTGACTTTGTTGAAAACAGCAGAATACCTGACCCAACATCGATTACAGCCCACAGATCCTTTGGCAAATGAATCTTAAGTATCGGATTGAAGAGTACGGCCAAAACACCATAAACCCATGGCAATGATTTATGGCTACGGTCGTATGCAATGAAAGCTGCCCATATAAATACGCATGTGGCCACAAGGCGCAAAAGCGTGTAATACCCATACGGCAATGATGCAGCCCCAACAAGCAGCATTACGGAAGCAATATAGATAATCACAATAGGCATTTATTTTTGCCTTTCAGAAAGGCCTAAGCCAGTTACTAGTAGTACGTTTGCCGCTATAGAGATGCCAGTTACTACCCACGCAGCGGTAGTAAAATCCCAGAACGAGATATCGTGCCACCACCACTCAAAAAGTATTGGCGCAAATGTTGTTCCAAACGGAATCATGGACGTAAAGCCGATAAATATAGATAAAACAACAAAAGCTAGGATGCCTTTGAATATTGTCAGTTCGTAGTAGCCTGTAAAATACAAACTATAGATCAGAAAGCCAAACACGATGAATCCGGAAACAGACTTCAGTATGGCTCCAGTGCCCGTTAAGGCGTCGGCTACGTTACTCATTATCGTTTTCCTTTTTACAAACAGCGTATTAGATAGCACATCCTATGATTGGATGAACGTGCCGTCATTATTGTCCGAAAAAAAGCCTGCCATAATTTCCCAAACCTATGATTCTTATATTTATTAGGCTGCATATCTAAAACTCGCACATCTGCTGCATTTGCCAACACCTCCACGTTGGAAGGTTATCTGTCCTACTATTTTCTCATTCACCATACCAAATTCAGCTTAGCACAGGTCACTTAGGTCGGCTGATTCTCTTAGGCCTAGGCTTTCAACGCCCATAAAAAAACCCGCCCTCGCCAGCAGCTTTCACTGTTTGACGAGGGCGGGTTTCGTGATGCTTAAACGATATTAGCTAAGCGCTTCCAGGGACTGCTCAATAATGCTCAACCCTTCTTCCAACACAGAAGAAGAGACGGTTAACGGCACTAGAATACGGATGCTGTTGCCATAGAAGCCGCAGGAAAGCAGGATCAGGCCTTTCTCACGCGCTTTGGCACACACTTGCTGGGTGAACTCCGGGGAAGGTTTGCCGTCGCTATCAAGCAGTTCAAACGCCGCCATCGCGCCTAGCTGGCGGCCGTGGGCCACGGCGGGGAAACGCTCTTCCCATACCGCGAAACGCTCGGCGAGCATCTTGCCCATCTGCTCGCTTCGCTCAAGAATGTTCTCTTCTTCGATCGCCTCAATCACCGCCAGCGCCGCCGCGCAGGAGAGCGGGTTACCGCTGTAGGTGCCGCCTAGGGAGTTGGGGCCAGAGGCGTCCATTACCTTAGCGCTACCTACTACTGCAGAAAGCGGCATGCCGTTAGCCAGGCTCTTGGCGGTGGTCAGAATATCCGCCTCAATGCCACTGTGTTCGAGGGCAAACAGCTTGCCGGTGCGGGCAAAGCCGGACTGTACTTCATCGGCGATCAGCAGAATGCCGTGCTCGTCGCAAAGGGCGCGCAGCGCTTTCAGGTAATCCGGTGAAGCGATGTAGAAGCCGCCTTCGCCCTGTACCGGTTCAATTACGATGGCCGCCGTGCGGTGCGGGGCGATATCGGTTTTGAACAGCGTGCGGATGGCGTTCAGCGAGGCTTCTTCGCTGATGCCGTGCAGCGGGTTGGGGAACGGTGCGCGGAACACGTCGCCCGGCATCGGGCCAAAGTCGTTCTTGTAGGGCAGCACCTTGCCGGTCATCGCCAGCGTCATCATGGTACGGCCGTGAAAGGCACCATCGAACGTGATGATGCCGGTGCGGCCAGTGGCGGCGCGAGCGATCTTCACGGCGTTTTCCAGCGCTTCGGCGCCGGTGTTGACCAGCATCGCTTTGCGCTCGGGGCCGCGCACTGGCGTCAGTTCGCAAAGCTTTTGGCACAGCTGCACGTAGGGGGCGTAGGAGATCACCGCTGCGCTGGTATGCATGACTTTCTTGAGCTGCGCTTCAACGGCAGCAACGATTTTCGGGTGGCGGTGGCCCAGGTTCAGCACGCCAATGCCGCCCGCGAAGTCGATCCAACGATTGCCATCGGCATCCCAGAGCTCGGCGTTTTCAGCGCGCTCGGCAAACTGGGTGGTCGGCGTAGCGGCGCCGTTAGCCACGTAGCGGTTTTTCAGGTCGTTCAATTCTTGGTTAGTCATCATCGTTCTCTTTATAAACCGCCAACGCAGACGTATTTCAGTTCAGTAAACTCATCCAACCCGTGGTGAGAGCCTTCACGCCCCAGACCGGACTCTTTCACGCCACCAAACGGCGCCAGCTCGGTAGAGATCAAGCCTTCATTGACGCCGACCATGCCGTATTCAAGCGCTTCCATGGTGTGCCAGATGCGGCGGTAGTCGGTGGCGTAGAAGTAGGCCGCCAAGCCAAACGGCGTGTCGTTGGCCATCTGGATGGCCTCTTCATCGTGCTGGAAGCGAAATACCGGCGCGACCGGGCCAAAGGTCTCTTCGTCGGCGACCGCCATCTGGCTAGTCACGTCTGCCAGAACCGTGGGGGTAAAGAAACGATCACCCGCTGCATGGGGTTGTCCGCCGCACAGTACGCGCGCGCCGTGGCTGACAGCGTCATCAATATGACGCTGCACTTTATCGACGGCCGCTTGGTTGATCAGCGGGCCGATAACACTGCCTTCTGCCAGGCCATCACCCACTTTTAACGCATTCACACGCTCGGTGAGCTTGGCGACGAACGTATCGTAAATGCCGTCCTGCACCAGGAAGCGGTTGGTGCAGACACAGGTTTGCCCGGCGTTACGGAATTTGGAGGCAATGGCGCCATTAACAGCGGCATCCACATCGGCGTCGTCAAACACGATAAACGGCGCGTTGCCGCCCAGCTCCATGGCGGTTTTCTTCACCGTGCTGGCGCACTGGGCTAACAGATGTTTGCCAACCGGCGTGGAGCCGGTAAACGACACCTTGCGCACCCGAGGGTCGGTGGTGAGCACTTCACCCACGGCGGCAGGCTTGGAAGCCGTCACCACGTTGATGGTGCCTGCGGGCAGGCCAGCTTCCAGCGCTAAGTAAGCCGCGGCCAGTGCGGTCAGCGGGGTGGCTTCAGCAGGTTTGATCACCACGGTGCAGCCTGCGGCCAGCGCCGGGGCGCACTTGCGGGTAATCATCGCCAGCGGGAAGTTCCAGGGGGTAATCGCCGCGACGACACCCACCGGCTCACGCAGTACCAGCAGGCGCTTGTCCGCGCCGTGGCTGGGCAGGGTTTCGCCGGCCATGCGCTTGGCTTCTTCGGCGAAAAACTCGATAAACGAGGCACCGTAGGTCACTTCGCCTTTGGCTTCCGCCAGCGGCTTGCCCTGCTCCAGGGTCATCAGGCGGGCTAAGTCATCGGCGTGCTCATTGATCAACTCAAACCAGCGGCGCAGCAGGGCCGAGCGCTGTTTCACTGGGGTTGCACGCCAGGCAGCACCGGCGTTGTAGGCCGCGGCCACGGCGTCACGGGTATCGTCGGCGCCCATATCGGCGACGCGGGCAATAGTTTCGCCGGTGGCGGGATTATCCACCGCAAAGGTTTGTTGGCCTTTACGCCACTCGCTGCCCACCAAGGCGGGAACCGCATCGTGCAACCACTGTTCGATAAAGCTCATACGTTGCTCCTAAAAAAACTTAAGTCCAAAAATCTCGTAAGACGGCTTACAGATCCGCTTTCATATGGCGATCGCTGTAGTCACGCCCGTAGGTACGCAGTGCGTGGACATAGAGCGCCAGGCCAAGCAGTGACCAACCGGCAAAGATGGTCCATTCCGCACCGCTCAGCGCCGCCGGGCTACCGGGCAGATAGAGGCACGCCATACCGAAAGAAAGGATGATCGCGAGGGTGCCGCACAGCTTGCCGTTGCTGACTTTGAACGGACGGGGCATATCGGGTTCACGCACCCGCAGCACCACAAAGGAGATGGCCACGAACAGGTAGGCCAACACGATACCTAAGCCACCGGCGTTAACGATCCACACCAATGCTGGGCGACCAAAGAAGGGCGCCAGACAGGAGAGAAAGCCCATCATAAAGATGGCGTTGGTAGGCGTTCTATAGCGAGGGTGCAGCTTGGCAAACGGTGCCGGTAGCATGCCCGCTTTAGCCAGGGCATAAATCGCCCGGGAGCCGCCAATGTAGAAGGCGTTCCAGCTGGTAATGATGCCCGCAATCCCTGCCATGACCATTAGGTTACTGGCCCATGAGGCGTTAAACAGACTGCCCATGGCATCCGGCACGCTGAGCGAACTTGCCGCCAACTCATCACTGTTCAGCGCCAGGCTGGTGGCCAGAATAATCAGCGCGTACCACACCACCGCCAGAATCACCGACATCATCAGCACTTTGCCGATGGCGTTGTAGGGCAGATTAATCTCTTCGGCGGCCTGGGGGATAACGTCAAAACCCACGAACAGGAACGGCACCATGACCAGCACGGCGACAATGCCAGCGAACACGCCGGTGTCGGCCTGGGTGAACAGCGGCATCATATTGATGGTTTCGCCTTCAAACAGCGAACCGGTGACAAACATGACGCCCACCAGCAGAATTAACCCGGTGACGACCTTTTGCAGCAGCGCAGCGGTCGTTACACCGAAGTAGTTAATCACCATCATGGCCAGCGAACCGCCCACGCCTACCGCTACCCAGGTGGCTTTCACTTCCCACCCGGCAATCGTCCAGAGGTGGCCAACGGCGTAGTTGGGCGCCAGGTGTTCGATCACCGTGGGTAACGCGACGGCTTCAAAGGCCACGACGCTTAAGTAACCTAAAATGATCGCCCAGGTACATAAGAATGAGGGCAAGTGACCCAAGGCGCGGTAGCTGTAGACGTGCTCGCCACCCACTTTGGGCATCGCAGCGGCAAGCTCGGCGTAGGTCAGGCCGACCAATACAATCGCTAAACCGCCGATAATAAAGGCTATAATGGCGCCTAGGCTGCCAGCGGATTGAATCGCGGTGCCGGTGAGTACTATCCAGCCCCAGCCGATCATCGCGCCGAAGGCCAGCGCTAATACATCGCCACGGGCCAGTACCCGGACGAGCCCTTCCTGTTCTGATGCGGGTGTGGTCATTGTAAAATGTCCTGCGAGTTATTGGATGTTGTCGTGGGCGCTCAGGGGCGCGGTATCCTGATTCTGCTTTTTTAATCGTGCGTTGATTGCCGCGTTTTAAACGGACTTGTTTAACAGAATAGCAACACGCTAGCAGGCGGCGATAAAAACGCGAATGCACCACTTTGACGTTCGACTAGACCACTTTCAAGGCGCACCAAAAAGGTGCGCAAATTCCATGCTGCTTTCGTCTAAGTAGTAACCTTAAGCGGGGCAAGCGGGATAAAGGAGGCATCCAGATGGATCGAAAGGAGGTCGTGCACCAACTTGTACAACTTTATGCACTCCAACCGGAGCGGCTGAGTAAGCAGGTGCGCATAGAGCAGGCGTTGCGCCAAGCAATTACCCAGCAGTGGCCTGCCGGACTGCGACTGCCCTCCCATCGCCAGTTGGCGGATGCCCTAGGTGTTGCCCGCCAGACACTGGCGCTGGCGATACATACGCTACTCGAAGCGTCACTGCTGAAAACCGCCCATGGCCAAGGGACCTGGACGTGCAGGCCCGTTACTCCCAACCTTACAGGAAGTGGCAATGCCCAGCTCTCATCACGCGCCCAGCGGGTGTTAGATGGCCCCGGCGCCAGCATGATTCAAAGCGGCGCTTTCGTGCCCGGCATTCCCGATATCGCCCAGTTTCCAATGCGAAAATGGCGGCAGCTCTACGCCAGCGTAACGGTGCCGCAAAATGCCCTACTGCTCTCTTACTCCACCGGTGGCTACGGCCCGTTGAAGCGCGCGATACGTGACTTTTTGGCGCGCTGGCGCAATATTACTTGCGACACTGAGCAGATCATCATCACCGACGGCACCCATAACGGCATTGAGCTATGCGCCGTGGCGCTGGCCGATGTGGGTGACACCGTTGCCATGGAGTCGCCCTGCTACTGGGGAGCACGCAACGTCTTTACCGCTGCAGGCTTGGAAATTAAACCGGTGCCGTGGCTGCCAGGGCAGGGTCATGCACTACCGCCTGCCCCTGACCCAGTAAAGCTGGCCTACCTCACAGGCTCGCACCACTACCCGCTCAGCGTGCCTACCCGCTCTGCCGACAAGCAACACTTATGCGACACCTTAGCGCCTGCTTATATTATCGAAGATGATTACGAGTTCACCCGCGACGACCACCCCAACCTGCTCTTCGACCCCCACTCAGAGCGCCACTTGCTGGTGGGCTCGTTTTCCAAGATGATGTTTCCAGGTTTGCGGTTAGGTTATTTAGTGGTACCGCACCATTTAGCGGGGCCGATGAACCGTCTACGCAGCGAGCTTTTCCGTGAAGGTCGCATGCTGGATCAAGCCGTGCTGGCGCAGTTTATTTTTGATGGCGATTTAGATGCCTGGTGCCGACGCATTCAGCGCGACTATTTAGGTCGCCAGCAGGTGCTGCATGACCAACTGCGATCGCTGCCTCAAGTGCGCAGTGTTTCACCGCCCAGTAGCGCCATCAGCCTGTGTGTCGAGTTTGAACCGGACGTTAACGACGTAGGGATCGCTCAATCACTGCTGAAAGAGCATTTGATCGTGCGTCCATTAAGCCCTGTGTGTGCACCAACAGATCCACGCGTTGGCTTAGTGATGGGTGTCGGCATGCTGTCAGGGGAAACGCTGGTACGCGAAGCACAGCGCCTGCGTCGCAGCCTCGAAGCGCTGCTGCGCTAATGGTGACTAATAGCGCGTCGGTTATTAAGTAAGTGCTTCTCAACATCTTATCCACAATCTTTGAATAGCTTATTCACAAGGACTTTTATGCGCTGCCCTGTTGATAACCGTATCTTTGCGTCTTCACCTGCTGTCGCCTCACTTCGCCTTTGGATGGCGATAGGCCTTGCTCTGTTCCTCTCCGGTTGCGCCACTTTTGCCCCCAACCCGCCCCAGGATCAAAGCAATATCTGCGAGATATTCCGCGAGCAGCCCAGTTGGTACGACTACGCTCAGGAGTCCGAGGAGAAGTGGGGGACGCCCATAGCCACGCAGATGTCGTTTATCCAGCAGGAGTCTTCGTTTCGCAGCCATATTCGTCCTGATCGAAAATACTACTTAGGCTTTATCCCCGGCCCGCGCCCCTCCTCCGCCAAAGGCTACGCCCAGGCCCAAGACCCGGTTTGGGAGGAGTATGAAGATCAAGCGGGCAGCCTGTTTGCCCGCCGAACCCATATGAAGCACGCCACGGATTTTATTGGCTGGTATAACCGCCGTTCACAGCAGCAGGCCGGTATATCGCTTAGCAATCCTGAACACCTCTATTACGCGTATCACGAAGGCGCTGGCGGCTACCAGCGAGGCACTTACCGCAGCAAACCTCAGGTATTGAGTGCAGGAAGACAAGTGGCGGCGCGGGCCAATCGCTACCAAGCCCAGCTCAACGCTTGCGAAGCAGAATTCCAGTGCCGCAAGTTTTACCAGGTCTGGCCATTTTGCCGTAGTTAAGGGATAGACAATGTCACTATGGATGGGGGCAGCCCTGGTTAGTGTGGTGTTTTTCACCTCCATGCTTTCCGGTGTATTTGGGATGGCGGGTGGCTTGGTGCTGCTGTGGTTTCTGCTGTTGGTATTTCCCGCTGGGACGGCGATGGCGGTGCACGGCGTGATACAGCTAACGGCGAATGGGTCACGCGCTTGGCTCTCGCGGCACTATATTGTCTGGCGCATCGTCGCGTTTATGGCGCTGGGTGTACTAAGCGCCGCAGGCCTGCTTCTGCTGTTCAACTACAGCCCCAATGCCGCCAGCGTCTCGCTGCTGATTGGCCTGCTGCCAATACTAGTGTGGCTGCCCAAGCGCTGGTTTCATCTCAATGCCAACCGCGCCAGCCATGCTTTTTGCTGCGGCATCGCCTCAGGGGGTTTAACAATCGCTGCGGGGGTTTCCGGGCCGCTGATCGATATCTTCTTTGTGCGCTCACGCATGGATCGCCGCCAAGTCGTGGCCACCAAGGCGATGATTCAGGTAGTGGCGCACAGCATTAAAATTATCTTCTACCTGGGTGCCGCTATGGCGCTAAGCGCGGGCGAATGGGGCATCGTATTGCTAGCAGCTCCGTTTGCCATGCTCGGCACTCAAGCGGGTAACCGCATTTTACACCGCCTCACCGATGCCAACTTCCGCACCTGGACCCGCTGGATCGTGACCGGCATTGGTATTTTCTACTTTGCACAAGGGATATTCCTGCTCGCCCGTTAGCGTTGAGGGAGATAAAAGCGGACTTGCCGTTGATGCCTATACTGACCATAGTCATCAACGGAGGTCGCTATGGATTATCATCACTACCGCACAGCCCTGACTGAAACACTTGCCCAGAGTGAAGTACCCTTTCCCGCTGCCGAATACCAGGCGCGTCTAGATAAGGTGCGTCAGACGATGACCCAGCAAGGGTTAGATGCGCTGCTGCTCACCGATCCCGCCGATATTAATTACCTCACCGGCTATCACACCTTTGAAGTCTCGGTTCACGCCTGCCTTGTCTGCACGCAAGAACGGTTAGTGCTGCAAGTTGCCTCGATTGAAACCGGCGCGGCCGTCGTCACCGCTCAGGTCGATGAGATCATCGGCTACCGCTGGGAAAACCTCGATGAAATCATCGCGCCATTGGCGGATCTGCTGACCCACTGCCAGAAAATCGGCATTGATGGCTGGAGTGCTGGGCTGCGCTTTGGTGTGATTGATGCACTGCTGAAGACCATTGGCCGCGAGCGTTTTTGCGAAGCAGGCGCGTTAGTCGATGCGATTAAAATTGTTAAAAGCCCTGCTGAACTCGATATGCTGCAAGAGAGCGCGCGAATCACCGCCCTAGGCCTTGAGACCGCGATACAAAGCATTCGCCCAGGCATGACCGATAACGACATTGCCGCCATCGGCGCCAAAGCGCTGTTGGAAAACGGCAGCGAATTTATGAGCCTGCAACCGATCGTGACCAGCGGGCACCGCATTGGCGTTATTCACGTTAACCATAAGCGGCGGGTTATTCAGCCCAACGAGCCGGTGTTCTTGGAGTTCGGTGCCGCTTACCAGCGCTACACGGCCCCCATGATGCGTACTGCGGTGACCGGCGCTCCCAACGCGGCCCTCTCAGCCACTCGCGGCCTTTGTCGTTCGATATTCGAGGCTCTGTGCGACACCATGCGGCCCGGCAATAGTTTTGACGCTGCCGCCCAAGCGGCTGATGCCTTACTCGCCCCGCAACGAGACCAGTATTTCTTCTCCGGTGTGTTTGGCTACGCCGTGGGCGCACAGTTTCCGCCCAGTTGGGTGGAGGGCACCGGCTTTATCGCTAAAGGCCAACACCGAACCTTTAAAACCAATATGGTCTTTCACCTGCCGCTCTGCCTACGGGTACCCGGTCAGTGGGGCGTAGGAATAAGCGACACCGTGGTAGTGACCGAACAGGGAGCCAAGCCACTGACCGATAACGACTGGCAGCTGTTTGAAGCACACTCATAACCTCTCACATAGACACTCTCATCGCCTTGCATTGACAGGTTCATAAAGTAACGCTATCGTCAGCACAGATGCAAATGAGAAACACTCTCTTTTTCCATTATACAGCGTTTCATTAAGCAGGCAATCCGTCGTGAGGGATCAGTGAGATGACTAGCGAGCAGCGGCAACTTCGCCAAACGGTCATGTTTTTGCGCACCTCTTTTGAAGCGGTTCAGCACTCCATTGCTGGCCGCTTGGAGGACCCGCTGCCCTGCTGGATGGATACCGCCATGATGTCGATGCTTTCCCGCGAGCTGACCCGCTGCTGTCAGCAGTCGAAGCCACTGTTTGCTCCTCCCGTTACTGAACAGCTTTTCATCGCCTCGCAACAGTGCGACCTGCTGCTCAAGCAGTGCCCCGGGGTGCTCAGCAGCGCCATTTGCCACCGCCAGTTGAGCGCCATCATGCTGCCGCTGGCCAGTGCCCTTCAGCAAATTGATAGCCCTGCCAAGCGCCGCTGGCCGTGGCAGCGAGCTTAACCGCCCATCTTCATGCAACTGACTAGGCTATTT
Organism: Vreelandella sp. ssv; assembly: GCF_059448525.1. Taxonomy (NCBI): domain Bacteria; kingdom Pseudomonadati; phylum Pseudomonadota; class Gammaproteobacteria; order Oceanospirillales; family Halomonadaceae; genus Vreelandella; species Vreelandella sp. ssv. Next base: position 3,766,424 of record NZ_CM182545.1, read on the forward strand.
ATTAATCGGCATAGTCACGAGTGACCTTTAGTAAGGCTTACTTGACCCCGCTATTTATCATGATAAATTCAAAGTAAGGCGCCAACGAGCGTCCACGCTGAGACACATCACAAGCAAGGGTATCCTCATGGCTGAACAACCTACCGCGGCAGCCTCTGGCTCGCGTAAAAAGTGGTATCAGGCGGTCCCCGACCCCATGGTGCTAATCTTTATAATCCTGGTCGCTACCTATTTTCTAACCTTCATTATTCCCGCCGGTGAATTTGAGCGGGTTACTCAGGATGGGCGAACGGTCGTGGTGCCGGGCTCATTTGCCTACTTGGAAGACGTCGCCAACATTCCCCTGTTCAATATTTTTGTGGCGATTCCTGAAGGCCTTATTTCCGCCTCTCGATACCTGTTTATCGTCTTCATCGCTGGAGGGCTGTTTCATATCCTGCAAAAGACCGGCGCGCTGGAAAATGCGATCGGCGTGGCGGTTAACCGCGTTGGGGTTGAACGACGCAACGTGATCATCGTCGTCGGCACCTTTATCTACGGCTTTTTTGGCGTGGCAGTGGGGTTTGAAAACAATATCGCGCTGGTACCAATTGCGGTACTTATCGCCAGTGCCATTGGCTGCTCAAGTTTGGTGGGTACCACCATGGCCGTTGGCGGTATTGGTATCGGTTTTGCTCTTTCGCCAATCAACCCTTATACCGTCGGGGTGGCTCAAGGTATTGCGGAGCTGCCGACATTCTCTGGCGCTTGGCTGCGCACGTTACTCGTGCTTTCATCGCTTGCCCTTCTCTCGCTGTATATCTGCAAGCGGGTCGTCAAGATGGAGTTCGAGGAACCCGACAATGCGGAAGCGTTAAGCAAGCCCCTTAGCGAATACCACCTGACAAAGCGCAACATACTCACCATGGTGGTGTTTGTGGGTGGTTTAATCGCCATGTTGATCGGGGTGTTTACCCGTGGCTGGTATATCAATGAAATTGCAGGCACGTTCCTGCTGCTGGCGATCATCATAGGTGCCTTGAACGGACTGTCGGCAAACGGCATCGTCAAACAGATGATGGAAGGTGCCGCCAGCGTTACCGCCGGTGCGCTGGTGATCGGGGTAGCAGCCTCTATTCAGGTCATTCTTGAACAAGCCGTCATAATCGACACCATCGTCAACTCGCTGAGCGCGCTAATCGACGGTATACCGTCGGTGTTCTCTGCCATCATGGCCAGTGTGGTGCAGGGCATCATCAATCTGTTTATTCCCTCCGGCTCCGGTCAGGCGTTAGTGACCATGCCCATTCTTATTCCCGTGGCAGACCTTGTCGGCATGAGTCGCCAACTGATGATCACCGCGTTCCAGGTGGGTGACGGCTTAACGAACCTGATTGTGCCGACCTCCGGCGGTACGTTGGCCATGCTGGCACTCGGTCGCGTCTCTTATGCCCAGTGGCTCAAGGCCATTCTGCCCTTTATGGTGCTGGTCTATGTTTTGTCCTGGATTGGGCTGGTGATTGGCCACTTGGTGGGCTATTAAGCCTGCATAGCCACGATGACGCTTTCACTGGTTCACTACCACCCCACCACCGGCACTGTGGCCACCATCACCGCCACCGGAGGGGTGGCGGTAGGTGGCTATGTACATCACTGCTGGCGCGGCGTTGGAGCGTGCGTCACCCAAGGGCGGTTTACCAATCCATGGTACCCGGCTCGGGTGCATGAGGCACTTGTCGATGGCGCCACCGCTAAGCAGGCCCTTGGCACGGCGATCAACGCAGATAGCGATTCCGCGCTGCGCCAATGCATGGTGATGGATGCCCATGGACGCTCATCGGTACATTCGGGAAGCGAGAACATCGCCGAGGTGGAAGACGCCCGCTTTCCCGGCGTCGCTGCGGTCGGCAACATGCTGCAAAGCGGCGATGTCGTGCAGGTCTTGGCAGAACAGTTCTTAAGCCTTAGCGCCACCAACAGCGGCGCCGCCATCAAACGCAGCGAGGCGCCCCGCTACCCCCATCATCACGACCAACACTTGCTGGCGCACCTCATTGGCGCCCTCGATGCCGCTTTGGATGCGGGTGGCGATAAGCGTGGTACCCGCTCTGCCGCGCTGCGTATCGAGTCGTTCCAGCAAGCACCGATTGACTTGCGCGTTGACTGGTCGGAAGACGTCGTGGGCGCCTTGAGGGCGTTGGCTGACCAGTTTATGAGCGACGACTTCCAAGCCTTTTGGCACCAACTACCGCTACGCTAGAGGCACATCCAAGCTGGTAGTGTTGCTGTTACCCTGCGCCTATCGGAGAGTTTATGACCGAAACCGCTGTTCACACTGCATTTTCCCAGGGCGAGCTGGGGCAGGTATTGATCGACCGCCTGGACGAAGCCGCCCGTTGCTCGGCACCTGGCGCCGGTGTTACGCGACTGTTCTGTTCCCAGGAGCACCAGGATGTACTGCCGATAATCAGCCGCTGGATGGAGCAAGCAGGGCTTGTCCCCCAACTGGATGCGGCCGGCAATCTCGTTGGTCGCTGCCCCAAAGCCCTGGCAGGCGAAAAAACCTTCATCATGGGATCCCATCAGGATTCGGTAATCGAAGGTGGTAAGTACGACGGCATGCTGGGCGTTGCACTGCCAATTCTGGCGCTGGAAGCGCTTAAACGCGAAGGGGTGGCCCTGCCCTTCGGTATCGAAGTGGTAGCGTTCGGTGACGAAGAGGGAGTGCGCTTTCCTACCACGCTGGTTGGCAGCAAGGCGCTGGCGGGTAACGTAACGCCTGAGCAGCTTGCCGCCCAGGATGCGCAAGGCGTGACCCTTGCAGAAGCATTGACCGCCTTTGGCTGCACACCAGAGGAGATCCCCTCTATCGCCCGTGCCTCCGCCAACACCCTGGGTTATTTAGAGGTACATATTGAACAGGGGCCTATTCTTGAGCAGCGGCATCATGCGGTTGGCGTTGTCACAGCATTGACTGGTATTGAACGTCACCGTGTCACGCTGCGCGGCAAGGCCGGACACGCAGGCACCACACCGATGCCCATGCGACATGATGCGCTAGTCGGCGCGGCGGAAATGGTCCTGGCCGTCGATAGCGTGCTGCAGTGTACCGATAAGCTTGTCGGCGTGGTGGGCAAGCTCGACGTCCACCCGAATTCTGTCAATGTCATTCCTGCCGAGGTCTCGTTCACTGTCGAGCTACGCTCACCAGAGCGCAACATTCGGCAACAAGGTCGCGAAGCTGTCTACGCAGCAATGGAAGAAGTAGCGACCCGCAGAGGACTGACATTGGAGATGGAAAACACTTACAGCGCCGATGCCGCCGCCTGCGCTGACTGGATGATGACGTCCCTAGAAGAGGCCTGCATGCAGGTTGGACAGCCTGCAGAGCGACTGTTTAGCGGGGCAGGCCACGATGGCTTGGCCATGCAGGCATTGACCGACATCGGCATGCTGTTTGTGCGCTGTAAAGAGGGGCTGAGTCACCACCCGGACGAAGCGATTACCGCCGAGGATGGCGAAGCAGCAACGCGGGTGGTTATGGCATTTTTACAACAGTTGGGGCAACCATAGCGCAGCATGTAGCGTTGGCTACTTCAATGGCTCAGGTAAAAAGCCTCGGCGTACCTGAGCCTCTTGCTGATTCATCACGCGCTGGGCATCCAGCATATGCTCGCGCATGATGTTATAAGCGCTTTCGGCATCCCCCATCTCGATCGCATCCAGTATTTGCGCGTGATAGCGACATCCCACCTGGCCAAAATCGTAGGTAGCTGGCTCATACAGGCGATGATATATCGTCAAATCGGAGAGCACTTGAATAGTGAAACGAATGATAAAGGTCAGCAGCTGATTGCCACCGGATAACTCGGCAAGCATCAAGTGAAAATGCAGCGAATCGAGGTGCTGCTGACGCTCAGTCTCACTATCGACTGCAGGGGCTGCGTAACTATGCAGACTTTCGCGTAAACGTACCATATCACTGGCCGACACTTTACCGGCTAACGAGGCGGCTAGTTCAGGCTCTAACGCCAAGCGTATCTGGTAGATATCCTTGATTGAAATCTCTTTGAAAAACAGGTAATTGCTTAATAGCGATACCGCTTTGGCCTCACTCATCTCACGCACAAAAGCGCCGCCCCCGGGCCCTGTGCGAGTTTCGACCAATCCCTGGGCTTCCAGTACTCGCGTACTCTCGCGCACCGTCCCTTTCGACACCTGCAGGGTCTCCATCAGCTCCGACTCGCTAGGTAGCCGGTCACCCGGCTTCAGGTGCCTATCCACGATCCAGCATTTGATTGTTTCCGCCACCTGATAAGGGCGGCGCTGAGGGGCGTTTTTTAACATGCTATCAACAACATCCTTGGTAATAAGCAGCAACAGTACCAGAGAGACTCTGATTTTGGATGCCCCATAAGCGGTTACCTAGTGCATAAATACGTTTTAAAATATCCGGTTGGCGTTAACTAGTAAACTGGTCTATTCTGATTCGTACTATTTGATCGAAGCATTCAAAAGGAGCTTAATTGATGGCTTTCGAAACACTGTTTAACCCCATCCAGGTGGGCAGCCTGTCGATTCCTAACCGCGTAATCATGGCGCCGCTGACGCGTGCGCGCACCCCCGATAGCGTACCGGGTAAGATGCAGGAAGCTTATTACGGTCAACGCGCTGGCGCGGGACTCATCATCAGCGAAGCTACCAACATTTCTCCCACTGCCCGTGGCTATGTGTATACGCCCGGCATTTGGACGGATGAGCAGGAAGCCGGCTGGAAAGGCGTTGTCAACGCGGTACACGCCAAAGGTGGCCGTATTGCCTTGCAGCTGTGGCACGTTGGGCGCGTTTCTCATGAAATGGTTCAACCCGATGGCCAACAGCCGGTAGCACCGAGTGCCTTGAAAGGCGAAGGCGCCCAGTGTTTCGTAGAGTTTGAAGACGGCACTGCGGGTCAGCACCCCACCAGCACGCCGCGCGCGCTGGAAACCGACGAGATCCCCGGCATTGTCGAAGATTACCGCCAAGCGGCCGAGCGTGCCAAGCGTGCCGGTTTCGATATGGTCGAAGTCCACGCAGCAAACGCCTACCTGCTCAACCAGTTCCTGGCGACTGGCACCAACAAGCGTACTGACCAGTACGGTGGCTCGCTGGAAAACCGCGCCCGCTTCCCGCTGGAAGTGGTTGATGCGGTGATTGACGTTTACGGTGCTGACCGTGTCGGCATCCGCATGACGCCGTTCATCGAGCTGTTTGGCTTAACCGACGACGAGCCGGAAGCGATGGCATTTTACATGGCCGAGCAGCTTTCCAAGCGCGGCCTCGCCTACCTGCACCTTAACGAACCCAACTGGGCCGGTGGCGATATCACCTTCCCCGATGGTTTCCGTGAACAGATGCGCGAGCGCTTCAGCGGTAGCCTGATCTACTGTGGTAACTACGACGCCGAGCGCGCCGAGAAACGCATCAGTGAAAATACCACCGACGCCGTTGCCTTTGGCCGCCCCTATATCGCCAACCCTGATTTACCCGAGCGTTTCCGTGTCAACGCGCCGCTCACCGAACCGAACCATGAAACGTTCTATGGCGGTGACGAGAAGGGCTATACCGACTATCCATTTATGGATAACGGCTATGACCGTCGGAGTTAAGACAGTACTTATTTAGCAAATTGCTGAACCCTTACGGCTGAAAAGCATCACTTAGGTGGTGCTTTTTTTATATCTGATTATTCTCAAACACTGCTAGGCTATTGATTCTTTCGTTTAAACACACAGGTGATAAATGCTGGGTTCGCTGCTGACGCTGCTGCTATCTATCCTGCTAGTTGGCCTTACCGCCAGTACCGGCGCACGTTTTCGTCCTGATAGCTGGTACCGCGAACTACGTAAGCCGACCTGGACACCGCCTGATATCGCCTTTCCTATTGCGTGGGGCATACTCTATTTATTAATGGCTATCGCTGCGTGGCGACTCTATATGGCCGATGATTCGGCGTTGCGCACCGCCAGCTTAGTAGTTTACGTGCTACAACTTTTCGCCAATGCGGCATGGTCCTGGCTATTCTTTGGACGCAAACAGATAGCCGCGGCGCTGGCCGATATTGTGGTATTACTAGGATTGATAACTGTCGCCATTGCGCTATTTTCCCAGGTCATCCCACTCGCCGCGTGGCTGATGGTGCCTTACTGGCTATGGGTTGCGCTGGCACTGGCACTCAATGCAACGATTTGGCGGCTTAACCGGCGCTAATGCTTACTTGCTCAACAACTTAAGCTCTGCGCAATAATAAAATGCTATTTGCGGGCTTACTTTAGGTTCACAGGAGGGAGTAGAGAGATGGAAAACACATCAATGGTGACACTGCTCGCTGGTGGGTCCTTGATTTTTGGGCTGGTGGCGGCAGCGCTGTTTCTCTACTTCATGCTTGCTCAGCGCCGTAAACGTTCACAAAAAGAGTTCCTGGCTTCCACTGAGGCGAAACAGGCAACGGCAACCGCGCCTCCTGAGCCTGCTCAAAAACCCCCGGTTGCCGCTGACACATCAAAAACAACGTTTAAGCAGCATTCACTGTTTGTGGTATTCGCCAACCCTTCACCTGACAACACGCAACAATTGACCGATTGGCTGCGTCAGATAGAGGCTAAATACGATCCACTCACCAAGGTTTATCATGTGCCGGGCAAGCAGCCTTCCAACCCAGTGACCATTGCTAATGCCTTCCTACCCGGCGAGATGCCTGATCTCTACCGTGACTCCAATCACGAAGTAAAAGGCATAAGCCTGTTGGTTAAACCCCCGCTACATAAGCGGCGCAACCAGCAGATGATTGTGTTTGTAGATATTGCTAAACAAGCAGCTGAGATTTTTCAGGGCGAGTTACTCGATGGTGATCGAAAACCCGCCACAGATACCACCTATCAACGCATTATCGGTTAGACGCGTTTATACAACGCCCTGGCTGCGCAGGTAATCGTCGTAGTTACCGCTGAAGTCGACAATACCTTCCGGCTGCATATCAATAATGCGGGTGGCCAGTGAAGAGACAAACTCGCGGTCGTGGCTGACAAACAGTAGCGTGCCGGGGTAGTTTTCCAAAGCCAGGTTCAACGCCTCGATAGACTCCATATCCAGGTGGTTCGTCGGCTCATCCATCAGCATAACGTTGGGCTGAGTAAGGATTAACTTACCGAACAGCATGCGTCCCTGCTCGCCACCGGAAATCACCTTCACCGATTTACCAATATCGTCGCTGGAAAACAGCATCCGCCCTAACGCACCCCGAACAACCTGCTCGCCGCCGGTGGTCCAGCTCGACATCCACTCAAACAGCGTGGCATCAACGGCAAAATCGTCGCTATGTTCCTGAGCAAAAACCCCGATATCAGCGGCTTCTGTCCATTTCACTTCGCCGGCGTCCGGATGTAACTCGCCCGCCAGTGTTTTCAATAACGTCGTTTTACCAATGCCATTAGGGCCGATGATGGCAATCCGCTCGCCAGCTTCAACGGTCATGGATAAGCGTTTAAACAGCGGTTCACCGTCATAGCCTTTGGTAATGCCATCAACATTGACAGCGTTACGGTGAATCTTCTTGGCCTGATCAAAGCGGATAAAAGGGCTTACGCGGCTGGAAGGCTTGATATCTTCCAGCTTGATTTTATCGATTTGACGCGCTCTAGACGTAGCCTGCTTAGCTTTCGAGGCGTTAGCGGAGAAGCGACTCACGAACTGTTGTAACTCGGCAATTTGTGCCTTTTTCTTGGCATTATCCGAGTGCTGGCGCTCGCGAACCGCCGTGGCGGCAGTCATGTAGTCATCGTAATTCCCTGGGAACAGGGTAATTTCGCCGTAATCCAGATCCGCCATATGGGTGCAGACGCTGTTTAAGAAGTGGCGGTCGTGAGAAATGATGATCATGGTGCTGCTGCGCGCTTTGAGAATATCTTCCAGCCAGCGGATAGTGTTGATATCCAGGTGGTTGGTGGGCTCATCCAGCAGCAGTACATCCGGGTCAGAGAACAGCGCCTGAGCCAGCAGAACACGCAGCTTCCAGCCGGGAGAGACTTCACTCATCGGCCCGGTGTGCTGCTCGATGGGGATACCCAGGCCCAGCAGCAGTTCGCCCGCGCGGGACTCTGCGGTGTAGCCGTCAAGCTCCGCAAAGCGCACTTCCAGGTCGGCAACGGCCATGCCGTCCTCTTCGCTCATCTCTGCCAGCGAGTAAATACGCTCGCGCTCGGCAGCCACCGACCAGAGCTCTACATTGCCCATGATCACGGTGTCGATGACGCGCTCGTTTTCAAACGCAAACTGATCCTGGCGCAGCTTACCCAGCCGTGTACTGCTATCCAGCATCACCTGGCCGGAAGAGGGCTCCAAATCGCCACCGAGAATTTTCATAAAGGTGGATTTGCCGCAGCCGTTCGCGCCAATCAGGCCGTAGCGATTGCCGTTATTGAATTTAACTGAGACATTTTCAAACAGGGGCTTGGCCCCAAACTGCATGGTGATATTGGCGGTAGCGATCACAAAAGGAGCCCTGGTTAGCGCATTGTCAGCAACGACAGCTTACAACGAATAGAAAGGCTCGCGATTCTACGCGCTATTTGGCCTGTATTCACCCATCAGACTTTAGTCACATCAGGTGATTGCCGGGATATCGAGTAGAAAGCGTTGTCCATCAAGCGCTTGGCGCAGCCGAGTGACAAGAATATCGACAATACCCGGATGTTCGCCCACCAGTTTGGTCGTGGTAACGGAAAGCCCTGGATGCTGCTGTTCAGCCGCCGCGCATATTTCAGCGATGTCGCCACCCTCCCCCGCATGGCGCCCCGGTGAAAGAAACAGCATTGCCAGAATGACCGGGCCTGCGTTGAATTCGGGAAGCGCTAGCAAGTTTTCCAGCAGCGGCTCGTTAAAACGGTACTCATCGCCCTCGCGCCGCTCCATGGAGGCGGCGGCAACACACGCTACGTCTTCGGCTAGCAGCACGCTAAGCTGCCCGGCCAAGCGGTTGCGCACGGCGGTAACTTCTGGGATTGGGCTGCCGTGATCTACCAACGCTACGTGGGGTTTATCACCTGGCCGAAGCTTGTCGCGCACGTTATCGGCCAGCAAATGGACTAAACGCAGGTCATTATCGCCGAACTCATCCACCAAGGGCTGGGCCACCCGCACCTTAACGTGGGGAAAACGCTCTTGCAGCGTCGCCATGCGTTCAGGCAGGTAGCCGGTCAATGCTTTACTGGGGCCGAAAAAGAACGGCAGCACGATAATCTCCGTTGCCCCTTGTTCGGCGCTGCGTTCAGCGGCGGGGCCAAGGGTGGTGGCGGGAATGCCATCAACCTCTTCTGCGGGAATCTTATTGGAGTGCAGCAGCGAAGCCGCCTGGACGGTTTCGCCTAACAACGCGCTAAGCGAAGCCGCCACATGGCGTAAATTCAGCGTTGCCTGCGCTCGTAGCGAACCGTTATCGACCAGAAAAATCGCGCGCATGCTTGCCTCTGCTAGTTTGGGTTGAATGAGCTGTTAAATAAGTGATGACCAATGACATGATAAGATGGATTTTTTACAAAAGTAGCTACTAACTGTGTTGCTTGGTAACCGATGTAGCTGGGTGACGATATGTTGTTGGACGCCGATATGTTGCTTGATAACGATGCTTGATACCACTGCCCTTAATCAGCAAAGAAACTTCTTCGAGGGCCATGCGGCTATATGGCTATTCGGCTATGGATCGTTGATATGGAAAGCCGATTTTGCCTATATAGAGCGCCGCCCGGCTTATATTCATGGCTGGGAACGACGTTTTTGGCAGGGCTCACACGATCATCGTGGCACCCCTGAAGCGCCTGGTCGAGTGGCAACGCTGGTACGTGCCAAGGATGCGATTTGCCACGGTATGGCCTACCGCATTGCCCCGGAAGTGCTCGCACCGTTGGATGTGCGGGAGAAGAACGGTTACTTGCGAGAAAAAGTACCGCTGACGTTTATGGACGAGAAGGGCAACGGAACCGAGCAGAGCGAAGGACTTATTTATCTGGCCAGCGAGGACAATCCGGCCTTTCTAGGTGAGGCTCCCCTTGCCGATATCGCCCAGCAAATAGCCAACGCCCATGGCCCCAGCGGCCCCAATCGCGAATACTTAGTCAACTTGGCTAAGGCGCTGCGCGAGCTAGGCGCTAAAGATGCCCATATTTTTGCCCTGGAACAGCAACTGAGTCGTTTTTAACATTACCAGTAGCGCGGGTAGCAACGGTGCCGGGCAAGGTTATTGACCAGAATAGCGATTACCAGCATCACTATACTGCCCGCTCCGATTGGTAAAAGAGGATACCACCACCCCAGTTGATGAACGCTGGCACCCCCGCCTACCGCAATCAGAGCCGCTGCGGCTCCCGGTGGGTGAACCGTGTGGGTTAATTGCATAACAAGTATCGACAGCGATACAGCCAGAGACATCGAGAGCGGTGTCGCCCCCAGCAGTTGGTAGCAAGCGACGCCGATACCCGCTGATAGCACGCTGCCAAACAGCACGTGGCTTGGTTGAGCAAAGGGACTTTCAGGAGCAGCATAGATAAGGACTGACGTCGCCCCGAAGGAGCCTACGATCAGCAACTGCTGTGACAGCCACGCCGAACTCAACCAGCAAATGACCGCCATACCGGTAAAGGCCCCGACCCATGACCAAAAAGCATCCTGCCAGCCTACCCGCGAGCGCCTAACTGGCTGCCCCCGCATCTTGCCGAGATAAGTTTTCATTGCACTCGCTTTGCACAAAATGAGTGCAGATGATGGCAAAATGCACCAAATAAGCAAATGACAATCCATCATACCCTTGATGAAACTGCCTCAAGGGCGCTACTTCAAGGGGGAAAGCAACTCTTTACATCATCAGCCACGAGAGAATAAACAGCCCCAATAAGGTACGAAATATCCCCCCTATCAGCGAGCCACGCAGAAATGCCCGGACACCGCCAAACAGAATCAATAGGCCAACGACCAGCACGGCAATGCTAAAAAAAGAATCGCTGATTCCCAGAGAACGGGTTAAGCCATCGATAAAATCGCCAAAGGCACCAAAGAAATTGGTAAATATGCCCAATAAGAACTCAACCATCACGCGGATTGCTTCGCCAATGGTCTCGCCTATTTCGTCAAAAAACCCAGTTGCCTGCATTGCGTTTGCTTGCATTGATAGTACCCAAGGCTGAGAAGGATAAGCTTGGCATTGTCGGTTAAATACGCTGGCTGAGCAAAGCAGAACAAATTTTCCCTGCTTTATACCCTCATCTTTTTAGCGCCTTCTCAGCCATGCAACTACTATAAGACTATAAAATGTTCGTTTAGACGATATGCTCGCCACGTCGACGGTGATCATCATGACGCAGCACTATCCCCTTGCCGATAAGCTTCTCGCTAGCACTCACCGGGTGGAAAACCAGCCCCCGCCACTTGAGAACTACAATAGCTACACCGCTGATCAGGTTCTTCAAGAGGGCGTCAAACGCGAAGGGATGACTGACGACACCTCTCTCAAGACGTTTGGCTTTTGGGCGGGCTCCGCCGAAGCCATCGCTTTGGGGGTTGATGCTAATCGCTATCCACCACAGCTGGTGACCCACGACCGGCAAGGCCATCGGGTCGATTTGATCGAGTTTCATCCCGCCTATTATCAACTTATGCAAACGGCGATAGAGCACGGCTTGCATGCCAGCCCCTGGCGAATCCCTAAGCCCGGTGCGCATGTTAACCGTGCCGCCCGCTATTTTTTACAGGCCCAGATAGAAGCAGGCCATGGCTGCCCGATTACCATGACCTTTGCCGCCCTGCCCGCACTGCGCCACCAGCCCAGCTTGCTCGTAGAGTGGGGCGATAAAGTCACCGCCCCCCATTACGACCCGCGCAACGTGCCCTATTTTGAGAAACAGGGCCTCACTCTCGGCATGGCAATGACCGAGAAGCAGGGTGGCTCCGATGTGCGTTTGAACACAACACGTGCCTACCCGATTGACCAAGGCGGGCCGGGCGAAGCTTTTGAGCTGGTGGGGCATAAATGGTTTGTCTCCGCGCCCATGTGCGATGCCTTTCTGGTACTTGCCCAGGCACGCGGCGGATTGAGCTGTTTCTTGCTGCCGCGCTGGCGACCCGACGGTAGTAAGAACCCGCTTCATATACAGCAGCTAAAACGTAAAATGGGCAACGTATCGAATGCCTCCAGCGAGACGGAGCTACGGGGCGCCTTTGCCTGGATGGTGGGCGATGAAGGCCGCGGCGTGCGCACCATTATTGAGATGGTCGCCATGACCCGCTACGACTGCATGATTGGTTCAGCTGCCGGAATGCGCCAAGCCACCGCCCAGGCGATTCACCACGCCTCGCATCGGCATGCTTTTGGGGCGCGGCTAAGCGAGCAGCCGCTGATGCAAAATGTGCTAGCTGATTTGGCCATTGAGAGCGAAGCCGCCACTACCTTAATGCTGCGCATGGCCCGGGCCATGGATCATCAGGACAATGAGCATGAGCGCCTGCTTTCGCGAATCGCCACCCCTGTGGGCAAGTACTGGATCTGTAAGCGCACACCCCACCACGCTTACGAGGCAATGGAGGTGATTGGCGGCAGCGGCGTCATGGAAACCCACATAATGGCGCGCCTGTTCCGCGAGTCGCCCATCAACGCCATTTGGGAAGGCAGCGGCAATGTGCAGTGTTTGGATATCCTGCGCGCGATTGAAAAACAGCCTGAGGTACTCGACGCCTACTTCTCCGAACTCGGCCTTTCACTGGGTGCCAATGAACATCTTGACCGCTTTATTCACCAATTACAGCGGGAGATGCAGGATACTCAAGCGCTCCAGTACCGCGCTCGCCAGTTGGCGGACAGCATGGCCCTGGCATTACAGGGCGCGCTGCTGGTACAGCACGCCCCCGCTTATGTGGCAGATGCATTCTGTGCTGGACGGCTTACAGACCGCAGCAGCCTCAGTACAGGCACCCTGCCCACCGGACTGGATTGCGCGGCAATCATCGAGCGTGCCCAGCCCAGGGAGTGAGCCGCGTGGAATAAGCGTTCACGACCATGGTCGACTTCCATGCTAAAACTAGTCACGTTAAAACTGATCGTGTTAAATCTATTTGCATTAAAACTGTTAGCCTTAAAACAACAAGCAGCAAAGTAATAGCGGGAGAGCTTGGCGCGTCCTAAACCGATGACGCCAGCGCCGAAGGAGCAACAGCCCCGGAAACTCTCAGGCAACCGGACCGCTATTACCCTCACTTTCCGAAGAGCGGCTGATGACTGCGTCACTCAGCCCACCGAAGGAGCAAGCGCACCCAACGGGTGCGTGAATCTCTCAGGTTCCATGACGGAAGGGGTACGCCCAGCAGCAGTTACGCCGTTAGGTGGGATTCCCCGACGCTCATACAATCTGGAGAGAGTTATGCAACGCATTGCCGTTATCGGTGGTGGTATCACCGGCATTACCAGCGCTTACGCCCTGGCTAAACGTGGCTATGATGTCACCGTATTTGAAAAGCATCGCTATGCGGCGATGGAAACCTCATTCGCCAACGGCGGTCAGCTCTCAGCCTCCAATGCCGAAGTGTGGAATCACTGGCCAACCGTAATCAAGGGTATCCGCTGGATGCTCAGAAATGATGCCCCGCTACTGGTCAATCCCCGCCCCAGTTGGCACAAGCTCAGTTGGTTCGGCGAGTTTATCGCCTCGATTCCCCGCTACTCTGCCAACACTACCGAAACCGCGCGGCTAGCCATTGCGGCACGCGAGCATCTTTTTCAGTGGGCGCAGGAAGAGCAAATCGATTTTGATTTAAAGCAGAAAGGCATTCTGCATATTTACCGCGACAAAGCGGGCTATGACCACGCCGCCAAGGTGTCTCAACTGCTCAGCAAAGGCGGCCTGGAGCGCCGGGCGGTCACTCCCGACGAGATGCGCACCATCGAACCCACCCTGGCGGGCAACTACTACGGCGGTTTCTTTACCGAAAGCGATGCCACCGGCGATATTCATAAGTTTACCCACGGCCTGGCACAAGCCGCCGAACGCCGCGGCGTAACGCTTAAATATGGCCACAGCGTGCAGGATGTCGGCGCCGATCAACAGCACGCCTGGATTACTGCCACGCTTGAAGGCGAGGCTGACGGCGAACCAGTACGTGAAACCTTTGATAGCGTGGTGGTATGCGCAGGCGTAGGGAGCCGCGCCCTGGCCGCCAAGCTAGGCGACCGGGTCAATATCTACCCGGTCAAAGGTTATTCGATTACCGTGCAGCTCGATGACGCCGCCTCTCAACAGGCTGCCCCTACCGTTAGCCTGCTCGATGATGAAACCAAACTGGTGACCAGCCGCCTGGGCGATGACCGTTTCCGGATCGCGGGCACCGCCGAGTTTAACGGCTTTAACCGCGATATCCGCGACAACCGCATCCGCCCGTTGATCCGCTGGGTGGAAGAGTGTTTCCCCGGCGTCAGCACCCGCCGCGTAGTGCCCTGGGCGGGCCTGCGCCCGATGCTCCCCAATATGCTGCCCAAAGTCGGTCGTGGAAAATTACCCACGGTGTTCTACAACACAGGCCACGGCCACCTGGGCTGGACGCTCTCTGCGATTACCGCCGATATGTTGGCGGATGCTGTACAAGCAGAGGGAGAAGCATCGGCGCCAGCAAGTAGAACGCACTCAGTGTGACGGCTGGCATAAACCAGGAGGGGCATTCCCTCCTTATTAATTAAACCGCAGGCGCTTCTAATTCCAGGAAGCGCCGTACCCGGTCGGTTTTGGGATTTTCAAAGAATTCGCTGGGGTGGGATTTTTCGATAATGATGCCCTTATCGAGGAACACCACTTGATCGGAGACAGCCCTGGCGAACTCCATTTCGTGGGTCACCAGCACCATGGTGTAGCCCTCTTTCGAGAGGTCTTTGATAACCCCAAGCACTTCCCCCACCAGCTCAGGGTCGAGGGCTGAAGTAGGCTCATCGAACAGCATCACCTTGGGCTGCATGGCGAGTGCCCGCGCAATCGCTACCCGCTGTTTCTGTCCTCCAGAGAGTGTATAGGGGTACTGCTCGCGTTTGTCGGCCATGCCGACTTTCTCAAGCAGTGCCATTGCCCGCTCTTCCGCTTCGGCTTTGCTTAGCCCCTGAACATGAACAGGCGCCTCGGTGACATTGCGCAGCACGCTTAAATGAGGCCAGAGGTTAAAGCCCTGGAACACCATGCCCAAGCGCGCGCGCATGCCTGCCAGTTCACGACGCGACATCGGTTTGCCGGTATCACTAACGCCGATACGGTCGCCGTCGATACGAATGTCGCCTCGGTCGGGTTGCTCAAGCCAGTTAATACAGCGTAAGAGGGTAGATTTACCCGACCCCGATGAGCCCAAAATACTCACCACTTCGCCGGGCTGAACTTCCAGCGATACATCCCGCAGCACTTCGGTGCCATCAAAGCTTTTTGAAAGATTACGAATACTAACAGCGGCGGTCTCAGGCATTTTCGAATCCTCGCTTGGCGCCAAAACGGCCAATCATTTTGATAAACAGTTCCAAACCAATACTGATCAGCCAGTAGAAGCCAATCACCACAATGAAGGCTTCCATGGGAATGAAGTAGGTGCTCGACAGGCTGCTCGCCGCCGCGGTGAGTTCGCGCACGGTGATAATCACCAAAAAGGCGGTATCTTTGAGCAGGATTATCAGTTGATTACCCAGTAAGCCGCGGGTTTTTAAAATCAGCTGGGGCAAGATAATGCGCATAAACATCTTGGGCTGAGAGAACCCCTGCGCGATGGCAGCCTCTACCTGCCCTTGGGCGAAGGTAGCGCGGCAGCCGCGCAATATTTCCGCAAAGTAAGCGCCGTGATACATCACCAAGGCGATAATCCCCGCCGTCCAGGCGCTCATGCGGATGCCTGCGCTGGGTAGGCCGTAATAGAGTAAATAGGCCAGAATCAAAAATGGCAGCATGCGCATGGCGTCAATAAAGATGCGCAGCGGTATTTTTAAGCGCGGGCGCGAACCCTCTAACAAAAATACGATTCCGCTACCCAATATAAACGCCAGCACTACAGATAAACCAAACAGTTTTAAGGTGTTATAAAAACCGTTCAAAAACACATCGTACGATGACCAAAGAATATCCCAGTTGCTCATAAAGGCTCCCCTTGATGGCCAAGTTAGACGGCCAATCGACTGGCTTTTCGCTCAGCCACGCGCTGCAGCCATACCAGCAGGCTGATGATCAGCATGTACAGGGCCGCTGCGGCTAAAATCGGCGGCAGAGGGTCGTAGGTCACCGCCGAAATCCGGTTGGTCACGCGGGTCAGATCGACCACACCAATCACCGCAATGGCGGGGCTGCCTTTGATCAGAAAAGACATCTCATTGACCAGGCCCGGCAGGCTGGTAATGGTGATTTGCGGCAGCATAATGCGGCGAAAATAGACCCATGGCGTCATGCCAATGGCCAGGGCCGCTTCACGCTGCTCTTTGGAGAAGTTATTAAACGCGGAGCGCCAAATTTCGGCGTTAAAAGCAGTGGTGTTGAGGGTTAACGCTATGATACCGGCCATATTGCGGTTGAGATTAACCCCCATGGTCGGTGCGGTTAAGAAGATAAACAGCACCAATGTTACCAGCGGTGTTGCCCTCGCCAAGCTGATGTAAACGCCTAGCAGTTGATGCAGAACGGGGATTTTGGCCACTCTGAGCAAGGCAATCAGCAACCCCATTACCACACCGATGGCAATGGATATGCCGGATATCCAAAGCGTTGTCCAGGCGCCCTGGATGAGAAGCCCCCATGCACTACTATCCATGCTCACTCACCCCCTGATTCGCTCGATGGAAGCAGCCGCCCAACTAACACGCCTGAGCGGCTGGCGAATGTGATGGCTTACATACCGGCCATGTCGTGGAACTCTTCCACAGAGGTGATGGGGGTTGTCGGTAGGTCGTCAAATGACTCGCCGAACCACTCTTCCTGCAGTTCAGCCAGGCGCCCAGAATCACGCAGATGACTCATGAAATCGGTAATATAGGCCAGCAGCTCGGGGCTGTCCTTGGGCATAGGCCAAGCAACATAGCCAGGGCCAGAAACGGCCTGGCCCGCTTCAAATACGTCAGGGCGCTCACTAATCAGATCATTCACCGGCACGATGGAATTGATCACATAATCGACGCGACCATTGGCCAGATCGGCGTAAATCTCTGGATAGGCTTCATACTGCATCACTTCACCCAGCTCGCCGCCGCTCTCCTCTAGCATGACTTCCAGCTCAGGCAAGCGTGACAGCAGCGCACTACCCGCTTGGACGCCCAGCGTCATACCGCTTAAATCCTCAATGCTGTTGATACGGTCATCGCCCGCCCGTTTGATATAGAAGTGCTGGGCAGAGGCAAACGGCGGTGCGTAGTTAAATACGCGCAGGCGTTCATCGGTCACTGAAGCGCCGGTAAGCGCCATGTCGTACTGGCCCGATGAAACCGAAGCAAGCAGCCCCGTCCACGGCAAAATATCCTGGCGGACTTCAAAGTCAGCGTACTCCTCCAGTTCAATCAAGATGTCTTTGATAAAGCCATCTGGGTCGCTACCACTCATAAAGTTGAACGGCGCGTAGTTATCTTCGGTGGCCACGCTCATGTAGCCACGGCTCTCTATTTCTTCTAAGTCCGCAGCGGACACGGTGAATGAGACGCCTAATGCAAGGACACCAACGCTTAATGCGCAGGTTAAAACAGCTACTTTTTTCATCGCCTTATACCCCTAGAGTGGACAATCATCGCTAACCAAACGGTTACAAGTTGAAAGTGACTTCACCCTAGTTTTTTATCCTCCTCTCGATTAGAGCCAGTTAGCGTAAAGTGAAAGGACAGTTGGCTATCATAAAGCTGGCACGAAAGATGCTTAGGTTAAATAGATAAGAGGGTTATTTAAGAGGAAGAAGTGCATGACAACGCTGTGTCTTGAGGTCGACCCTAATGCTTCTACCTGCCTGCAAGAACAGCTTCGCGAGACGCTACTGGAAGCGATTCGCTTAGGCAGTTTGCCCCTTGAAGACGCACTACCCTCCTGCCGTAAACTCTCGCAACAGCTGGGTATTTCACGGAATACGGTGTCTATTGTTTACGAGAAACTGGTCGAAGACGGGTACCTAATCAGTCGACCTCGTAGCGGTTACTATTTACATCCTGACTATAATGATCCGCACTTAGCGCTAAACTCCCCTTTAACCGTATTAGCAGAGAACAGTACAGACGCTGCAACTGCACCAAACTGGCACAAACGCATTACTCAGCGCCCTACTAACTATCAAGGCATTCTCAAACCCGGCAATTGGTCAGAGTATGCGTACCCCTTTATTTATGGCCAATTAGATACGCGACTCTTTCCGTTAGCCCAATGGCGCGATGTTTCACGGCGCTTATTAAGTTCGCAGCGCGACAAACCATGGCTGCGTGATCGTATCGATCAAGATGATCCACTGCTGATAGAACAACTACGTAAACGCATTTTACCGCGACGGGGTATTTTCGCTCGGTCCGAAGAGATCCTCATCACCATGGGGACTCAAAATGCACTCTATCTGATTGCGCAACTGCTCTGTCATCGGGGCACCCGGGTAGCGCTGGAATCTCCAGGTTATCGCGAGGCGATGAACGTATTTGCCCAGCGCGGTGCCAGCCTACAGTTTCAAACCTTGGACGCAGAAGGCATGCGCCTGGAAGGCACTCAGCAATGTGACTATCTCTATGTGATGCCCAGCCATCAGGTGCCGACAGGCATTACCATGAGCCGCGAACGGCGCGAGGCTCTATTGACCCAACTCCCCCACCGTGACCAGATCGTCATCGAGGATGATTACGACGCTGAAATTCACGGTGATCAGTTCGCGCTTCCGGCACTTAAAGCCAGTGCGCAGAGCGCGCGGATTATCTATATGGGCAGCTTATCTAAAGCGCTCTCGCCAGGGCTACGTATGGGCTATGTAGTGGCGGATCCCGAATTGATTGATGAACTACGCGCACTGCGACGCATGATGTATCGCCATCCGCCCGCGGCCTTGCAACACCAATTGGCACAATTTATTTCCCAAGGCTATTACGAGCGCTACCTCAAATTGCATGTAGAAGAGATTGACCGACGACGAGACGCCATGCGTATGGCCATTGATCACTCAGTACCCGGTTGCCTCAGCCACAGTAGCAGCCGTTCCAGCGCCTTTTGGATGGAGGCCGATCCTGGCATCGATACCCAGCGCCTTGCGTGGCATGCCGCTCAGCGCGGGGTGCTGATTGAACCGGGCTTTCAACACTTTTTCGATGCCGCTCCGCCACGCCGTTTTTTCCGCTTAGGATTCGGCGCTATTGAAATGCAGCGTATCACCCCAGGCATGCAGCGCCTGGGGCTTGCTTACGATAATACTTTATCTACGTAGCCAATATCTCACTGAGGTGATGCGTGTAGCCTTCAAACACGCGCTCTAGAATTGCCAAGCCCTCCTCCACTTCTTCCAGGGTCACAATGCAAGGGGGCACCACATGGATACGGTTTTCGACAGTAAATACCAGCAGTCCCTGCTCCATCAGTAGCTGCTTGAGTTTCAGCACTTCCATGCCTGGTAGCGGCGTTTTACGCACCGGGTCGCTCACTAACTCCAAGGCATGGAATACGCCCACACCGCGCCAATCACCGATGATGGGGTGGCGTTCGGCAAGCCTTTTCAACCCTTCCGCTAGCGGGCCGTTACCTATCTTGTCGGCATTTTCTACGATGCCCTCTTCTTCCATGGCGTCGAGCGTGGCGACAATGGCCGCCATCGCCAGCGGGTGGCCGGAATAGGTCAGGCCGCCGACAAAAAAGTGGTCATCGAAATAGCGTGAGATAGGCGCTGAAATGATGACTCCACCGGCAGGCACGTAGCCTGAGTTGACCCCTTTCGCGAAAACAATCAGATCCGGTGCCATATCGTAATGCTCAAAGGCAAACCAGCGCCCTGTGCGGCCAAAACCCGCCATCACTTCATCAAGTATCAGCACGATGCCAAACTCATCGGCGAGTTGCCTAACGCCCTGCAGATACGCTTTAGGGGGTAATAACACACCTGCCGTACCGGGAATGGTTTCCAGCAGAATGGCCGCGACGGCATTGGCGCCTTCGCACTCAATGACTCGACGAAGATGGGTTAACGCCCGCTCACACTCTTCATCTTCATCTCGTGCCCAAAACTCGCTGCGATACAGGTATGGATTGAAGAAATGCACATGACCACTGGCATACTCGTTGGGCACCCGCCGCCAATCGCCGGTAGCAGCAATCGCAGAACCGGTATTGCCGTGATAGGAGCGGTAAGCAGAAAGTATTTTGGTACGCCCGGTATAGAGCCGCGCCATGCGGATGGCATTTTCATTGGCATCAGCGCCAGCATTGGTAAAAAACACTTTACTAAAACCGTCCGGCGCTTTGGCGATAATACGCTTGGCCGCTTCACCGCGGGCTAAGTTGGCATGGGCTGGGGCAATAGTGCATAGGCTGGCAGCTTGATTTTGAATCGCGCTCACAACGCTGGGGTGCTGATGACCGATATTGGTATTCACTAATTGACTACTAAAATCCAAATACTCGCGCCCAGCGTAATCCCATACGCGACATCCCTGCGCGCCCGCGATAACCATTGGGTCTAAACTGCCTTGCTGAGCCCATGAGTGGAACACATACTGACGATCCAGGCCGTGCACATAGCGGTTATCTACACTGTGTGTCGTGGAATCAGAAACGGCAACATTGGCATTCATAACAAGCACCCTGTTTAATCCATAAGGAGATAGCATGCTTGCCAGCCTAGTGAGTTCATCCGCCTAGGTTGTAGGGCCAATCGTTACGTATCAAGGGGACAGATGTGATGTCTCACCGGCTACCGCCCACTGGCTCTAGCGACTTGAGCCAGCATTGCTTACAGTCACCACTGAGCTGTTAAATAAGTTTATTAACATGGAGATAGTGTAATGCCTAGCGTACTTATTACAGGAGCTACTTCGGGATTTGGTAAAGCGGCAGCACAACGCTTCGCCAAAGCAGGCTGGTCATTGATTCTTACCGGGCGCCGCAAGGAGCGATTAGAGGCATTGGAAAAAGAGTTAAGCCATCAGGTACCCGTACTTACATTGGCACTGGATGTCCGCGACAGCGACGCAGTCACTGACAGTATTAGCAACCTGCCGGAAAAATTTCTGCCGCTGACCTGCCTCATTAACAATGCCGGTTTGGCGTTAGCGCCGGAGCCTGCGCAAAAGGTCGCGCTGCAGGATTGGCACACCATGATCGATACCAATATCACCGGGTTAGTTAACGTCACCCACGCAGCCTTACCGCTGTTACTCAAAAACAGCGAAGGCGCCAGCATTCTTAATCTCGGCTCAGTCGCGGGCCAGTGGCCCTATCCGGGTGGGCATGTGTATGGGGCGTCAAAAGCGTTTGTTCAGCAATTTAGCTATAACTTGCGCTGCGACCTACTGGGAACGGGCGTGCGCGTGACGGACCTAGCCCCTGGAATGGCGGAAACCGAGTTTACGCTGGTGAGAACCAAGGGGAACCAGGCCGCTTCAGATGCACTGTATAGAGGTACAACGCCGCTTCAAGCGGAAGATATTGCAGAACAGCTTTACTACCTAGCCACCTTGCCACCCCATATCAATATCAATCGCTTGGAAATTATGTCGGTACGCCAAGCATGGTCATCGTTCGCCATTGACCGCGACCCAACCTAAGCCTGCTTCGCCGAGCTTAATAAACCGCCTGTTGAAACTTGATCACGTCCTTTATCTTTAGCGAGATAAAGGGCGTCGTCCGCGCGTTTCATCACACTTTTAATCGACTCTTTCGGATGAACCTCTACAACACCGAAGCTTGCTGTAACGCTCCCTTTAATGGGAAAAGCGGTGTGTTTGATCGCCCCTCGGACTTTTTCAGCAAGCCTAACTGCCTGTTCAAGCGAGGTTTCAGGCGCCAAGAGCATAAACTCTTCTCCGCCCCAACGCGCGCAACAGTCTGCTTTGCGCAAGTTTCGCTGAAGCAGATGAGCAAGCTCTTTCAACACTTCATCACCCACATCATGCCCGTAGCTATCATTGATATCTTTAAAGTAATCAAGATCAAGCATAATTAAAGACAGGGGGCGAGAATAGCGGTGCTGTCGGTTGAACTCGCTTTTCAGCACCGCATCGAAATGCGAGCGGTTAACCAGTCCGGTTAACATATCCGTCTTCGCTAATCGCTCAAGCTGAGCCTCTTTTTCCATCTGCTCAGTTACATCGCGCTGGGTCAGCACCAGCGTAATCTGATGGTCGTGCCCTCCACCCATCGCGGTAATACGCCATTCGATATGCCGAC
Source organism: Vreelandella sp. ssv (assembly GCF_059448525.1). NCBI lineage: Bacteria > Pseudomonadati > Pseudomonadota > Gammaproteobacteria > Oceanospirillales > Halomonadaceae > Vreelandella > Vreelandella sp. ssv. The sequence continues at coordinate 3,788,809 of NZ_CM182545.1, forward strand.
GCTTACCATCATGATGGCGGGACACTTCTCGACCGCTGATACCTTCAAAGGCACCGTAGGCATTATCTTTTAAAGGATGGAGCGCGTCATGCAACTGCGCGAAGATCTGGCGGTTGGCAGCCTCTTGCTGTACGACCACGGGGGAAGCACCCAGCCACTCTTCGCGGCTACCCCCCCATAATCGCTGGTAGTCAGTATTGACATCGACGATGCGAATCCCTGTCGCGTCTTCCTGAACGCTCAGGATCGCCACTGCATGGCCAGCCCGTGCGCCCTCTGCATCCGATCCTGGATGCGAATAGTGCTGATACATTCTATTTACTCATCCCTGTGAAATAGTCGTGCGGTCATACGGCTGGAAGTAGCCACCGTATTATCAGCCACCAGCACCGTTAACGCATCAGAGCGGGTACGCACAATGCTACCGCGAGATTTTACGTCATATTTAATACCAGAGTTACTCTAATGATCTTATTAATTACAATTCATTAACATAACGTAGGCTATCTCTCACCAAAAAACAAATACTGAAATAGCCTTTTGCTCTGAACATTCGGGCCAGCAACTGCTGAACCATCGCCAGCATTTACCGCCAACTTAACCCCGCTGCTCCAGTACGCCGATCACTTCAGGCACCGCCAGCGAACTGTCGTCGATTGATGTATAAAGCGCATGAACGGCACCCGCCACACCACGCTCTACTCCCAGCTCACTGGTCATGGTGTGGTAGTAACCAAGATCCTTGCTGGCATTGGCAACCGTAAACCTGAAGCCTGAAGGGTCATTTTCAGCAATGTAAGGGCGTAACCGTTCTAGCACCACCCCGCCCCCACCGCCGGCACCCAGCACCTCTAGCAAAGCGATATCGCTGATTCCCGCTTTGCGTGAAGCCGCCGTGGCTTCGGCTAGCACTGCGGAAAAGCCTAACGAGACAAAGTTATGCAGCAACTTAAGGGTGTGACCTGCACCGACGTCTCCCGCATGGGCAATATTTTCAGCAAAGTCCTCCAGAAGCGGCAATGTTTCATCGAACAGCGCCTTCGGGGCGCCGACAATCAAATTAAGCCGCCCTTCCGCTGCTTCTTTAGGCGTACGCGTCATTGCCGCATCCATAAAGCGTCCGCCCGCCCCCGTGACTCGTGCAGCGACTTTTTCTGTCGAACTAGGCAGAGCTGTGGAGCAATCCACAACAACACTACCAGAGGTTAGTCCTTCTAATAAGCCGTTGGGTTCAAACAGCACGGCTTCTACTTGAGGTGAGCCGGTAACGCACAGAATGACCACCTCAGCACTCTGGGCCACCTCTCGTCCTGACTTCAGCGAGATGGCACCGGCTGCCAACAAATCTTCCACGGGCTGATTGCCCGGGTGATTTAAAAAGCTTATCTGATGCCCTGCGCGCAGCAGACTGCTAGCAATTCCATGCCCCATTAAACCAACCCCAACGATGCCAACTTGGCGAACTGACGTCATTTTAATAACTCCATTTATATCAATAGTTAACCGTGTTTAATTGCAACCGTCTTAATTCTTGTATAGCTGCGTAGACCTTCAAAGCCCTTTTCACGACCATGCCCAGAGCGACCAATGCCACCAAATGGAAGCTCTACGCCACCGGCGGCGCCGTAGTTATTGATGAAGACCTGGCCGCTACGAATACCTTTGGCCAAACGCAGCTGACGGCCACCATCACGCGTCCAAATACCGGCACAGAGGCCAAAATCGGTGGCATTAGCCAGCGCCAGAGCATCGGCTTCGTCCTCAAACACCTGCACCACCAGTACCGGACCAAACAGCTCTTCGCGCAAAACTTCATGCCCATCAGGAATATCGGTCAACAGTTGGGGCAGCACAAAGTGACCTCCAGCCGGTGCGCTCGACGCAAGCTCTCCTGTAGCCGCGACGCGAATGCCATCGGCTTTGGCCGCCGCCAAACGTTCTTCCAGTTTGGTTTTTTGCCGCGCATTGATCAGCGGCCCGCAGTCGGCGTCGGCTTCGCCCGCATCACAGCGCAAAGCAGCAAATCGCTCACAAAGTTTGGCTACCACGCTATCGGCGATTTCACGCTGCACCAGCAGACGGCTACCCGCCGAACAGGTCTGCCCAGCGTTCTGAATAATGCCACGCACCACTGCCGGAAGCGCAGCATCGAGATCCGCATCGGCAAACAAGAGTTGAGGTGATTTTCCACCTAACTCCAACGTGACCGGCACATGGTGCTGGGCGGCCGCTTGGGCGACATGGGTGCCGGTCTCAGGTGAACCGGTAAAAGAGAGATGATCAATCTGGGGGTGGGCGGCAAGCGCTGCGCCTGCTTCATAACCAAGCCCTGGTACAACGTTGAGCGCACCGACGGGGAGGTCATGGCTCACCGCCAGTTCTGCCAAGCGCAGCACGCTCAAACAGGCATCTTCGGCGGGCTTAAGCACCACGCAGTTACCTGCCGCCAGCGCGGCTGCCACGCAGCGCCCGAATATCTGTGAGGGGTAATTCCAGGGAATAATCTGGGCACATACGCCGTAGGGCTCGCGCAGTGTCATTACCGCGAAGTCGGTTTCAAAGGGAATGGTTTCACCGTGCAGCTTGTCCGCCGCACCGCCATAAAAGCGGAAGTAGCGAGCACAGGCGGATATATCTCCTTTGGCCTGCGTCATCGGCTTGCCGGTATCGGCACACTCGAGCTGGGCCAGCTGTTCATGATGCGCCTCGATCACATCGGCAAAACGCAGCAGCCACTCGCTGCGCTGCCGGGCAGACCAACGGGCCCACTCGCCTAGCTGACCAGAAAAGGCCAGCCGAGCTGCCTGAACGGCGGCATCGACCTCTTCCATCTGGCTACGCGCAATACGCGCTAAAGGCTCACCCGTGGCGGGAGCCTCTACCTGTAGCGTAGCAGCGGTCGTTACCCACTCTCCACCAATCAGCGCCTGCTCCGGTGGCAGCTTTAACGCATGTGACATACAGCACTCCTGTTATTATCGTTGTTTTGCTCAGTTTAACTAACGACTTACCTAGCCATAGAAGATGTTCACCAACCCCATGGAAATCCACGGCATATAGGTAATCGCCATGAGGCAGGCCAGCACCACCAAGACAAATCGCAATAGCCATGGCAGCATCTGATCGATCGATATTTTGGCGACCGCACAAGCAGCAAACAGATTCACACCCAGCGGTGGCGTGATCATGCCAAGCGCCAGGTTAACGACCATTACCAGGCCAAAATGGACGGGGTGAATACCGAACTGAATAGCGATTGGCGTTAGGATCGGTGCCAGAACCAAAATAGCGGCGGAGGTTTCGATAAACATACCGACGATCAGCAGCAGCGCATTGACCACCAAAAGAAACATCAGAGGGTCGTTGATGGTGTTGGTCACCAGAGTGGCAATTTGCGCGGGCAGCCCCGTACGGCTGAGCAGAAAGCTGAAGAGCGAGGCGGCGGCGATGATCAGCATGACGGCTGCTGTCGAAATAACGCTCTGCCGAAATATCGGCCACATATCGGCCATTTTCAGCTCGCGGTAGTAGAAGCCACCGACGATTAAGGCAAAAAACACCGCCACGGCAGACGCTTCGGTGGGGGTAAAAATACCGCCATAAATACCGCCAATCACGACGACCGGCATCAGCATCGCGACCCAGGCACGCTTTACCGAGATCATAAAACCGGTGCTGTCTTTATAGTCGTCCTTCCCGTAACCGCGCACTTTGCAGAATAGGTAGAGAAAGAGTATTAGCGCGCTGCCAATCAATATGCCGGGGCCAATGCCGGCGAGGAAAAGCTGACCAATAGAGGTGTCGGTACTGACGCCATACAGTATTAGCGGGATCGAAGGTGGAATCAGCACTCCCAACTCTGCGGAGGATGCCTGAATAGAGGCCGCTAATGGCTTGGGATAGCCATGTTTAACCATCGCGGGAATCAGAATGGCACCAATCGCAAAGGTGGTCGCCACGCTTGACCCGGAAACCGCTGCAAACATCATGCAGGTCAACACACAGGACATCGCCAGCCCGCCCTGAACGCGCCCAACGATGGATTTAGCCAGGTCGACTAACCGCTGGGAAATTCCCCCTGCGGCCATCAAATTACCGGCAAGAATAAAAAACGGTATCGCCATCAGTGGAAATTTATCGATGCCGATAAACATCTGCTGCGGTACTAACAACAGCGGCAAGCGGGTAAAGAACTCAATGCCAATAATGGATGCCAGGATAATAGAAACGGCAATCGGCACACCAAAGGTAAACAGGATGATGAGCGACAGGCCAATAACCGTATTCATGGCCGCGCCTCCCCTTTAGCTAGCTGTCCTTCCTGGGTTTCAGGCGCGATTTCGCTATTTTCTGGCCCCACCTTCTCACGGCCACTCAGCTGCGCCAGTAGCCGCGCAATCACCGCGATAATGGCAAAACTTGCCCCGGTAGGAATCGCTGCGTAGGCCCATGCCATCGAGATGTTCATGCCCGACATGGTTTGATTGCTCACCCGCATCGTCATTTGAATTCCATAATGGATCAACACGCCTAGCACCAACAGGCAACACGCCACGATGGCGATTTCCAGCAGGGTGATCAAACGCATTGGCACGACTTTATAAACCACCTCAACCGCCATCATATAGCCGCCCCGGAAGGTAGCGGCAGCGGCCAGGAAGACACACCAAATCATTGCCGCACGGGAGGCCACTTCCGTCCATGTCGAGGGCGCATTGAAGACAAAACGGGTGAGCACCTGATAAAAACTGAGTGTCACCGAGATCGCCAGCATCGCCACGGCAAGCAGCATCGCGAGCCGGGTTAACTGGTGCTCAAAACGAAGAAATACCGCTAACATAATATGTCACCGTACCAAAGCGGCCTCCGGCGCCGCCGGAGACCAAGGTGGGGAAGCACTCGACCGTGTTAATTAACAACCGCTGGCTGTTTCCTGAACGCGTTCAAGCATTTCGGTGCCGTATTCAGAGGTAAATATCTCGTAGGCGGGCTGTACCGCTTCCTGGAAGGGGGCGATATCGATATCGGTTTTTACTGTCATGCCGTTCTCTTCCAACAGCGCTACCCCTTCACGCTCTAAGCGTGATACCTCTTCGCGGGTCGCTTTGGCAGACGCCGCCGCAGCTTCCATAAACCAGCCCCGCTGCTCATCACTCAAGCCGTCCAGCAGAATAGGCGACCCCAGCACGATGGCCGGTGAGTAGACGTGTCCGGTCAGCGAGAGGTAATCCTGCACTTCCCAGAAGTTGGTCGCCACGATGACGGTAATCGGGTTTTCCTGACCATCGACGGTGCCCTGCTGAAGCGCGGTGAACAGTTCAGGAAACGCCATCGGCGTTGGGCGAGCGCCCATCTGGCGGAACGCTTCCTGGTGTACCGCGTTTTCCATAGTGCGTACGCGCAGCCCCTCGGTATCTGCAGGCGTGGCGATCTCGCGCTGGCTATTGGTTAAATGGCGAAAACCATTTTCAGACCATGCCAACCCCACTAAGTCGTGCTCGCCCATTTTTTCCAATAGCTCATCGCCCAGTTCACTATCCAACACGCAGCGAGCCTGGTCATAATTTTCAAACAGGAACGGCAGGTCGAGCACATAGCTTTCCGGTACGAAGTTACCCAGCGGGCCAGTGGAGGTAATGACCACATCGACGGTGCCAATCTGCAGACCTTCGATCATCTCCCTCTCGCCGCCCAGCGACCCCGAGGTATGCTCAGTGACCGTAAACTCGCCATCGGACAAACGCTCCAGCGCCTCTTTAAAGGCGTCTGCGCCCACTGAGTAGTGGGAGCTGTCTGAAAGGGTGTGACCCAGATTCACTTCCGTCGCCGCATGGGCTTGTAGTGCAATGCCAACGGTCGCCATACCACTAATCGCTGCCACCAGGATATGGCGTGTCAGTGTGGGTGTTGTTGTAGAGTGTTGCTTGGTCATTGAAATGCCCTCTTTATGTTGTTGTGAGGGTTGTCATTGAGGCAACTTACCCGACTGCGGGGGTCGCCCAGGCAGTGTCCTACCGTTACGGGTAGGAGAGAAAGTCACGACGGTTCAGAAACGAACGCATCGATAATCTGCTTGAAGTTGTCATCGCCTACAAAGCCCAGCTGCTTGGCTTTCGCGGCTTCAAACCGGGCGGGCCAGCTCGCCACAATGGCCTCAATGCGAGGGTCGGGTTCATGTCGTACCAGTGAAATCGCTTTCTCGCCGGCCACATCGCGCAGTGCTGCCAACATTTCCTCCACCGTGACAGTGATGCCCGGCAGCATAAAGGCTCGAAAAGGCGCCAGCGCCTCGCTCGGCACCTCAGCACCATGGATTAGCGCATCCACCACCTTGGCTGGCGACATCACAAACATCGGAAGTTCAACGGGCACCGGGCAAACCGCCTCCTCGCCATTGAGAGGCTCACGTAGAATGCTGGAAGCAAAGCTGGAAGCCGCAGCGTTAGGTCGCCCGGGACGAATCACAATGGTCGGCAGGCGAAGAACCAGGCCATCAATTAGCCCACGGCGGCTGTAATCATTGATGAGCAGCTCACACATGGCTTTTTGGGCGCCGTAGGAGTTTTGTGGATGGAGTGCCGTCATATCATCCAGCACTTCCGGCAACTCGCCGCCGTAGGCTGCCACGGAGCTGGCCATAATCAAGCGAGTATCAGTCAGTGACTGCTCCCGGCAGCCCTCCAGTAGCGCTCGCGTGGCATCGAAATTAACCCTCATACCGAGTTCCAAATCGGCTTCTGCGGCAGAGCTTACGACCGCCGCCAGATGATAGATCACGTCGGGGCGCTGCTTTAACACGCTATCAAGAGCGCCGGGTTGGGTAATATCCAGCGCCACTGATGTCACAGCAACGCTTCCCGCTGTAGGCTGCGGTGCTTCCACTTGGTCAAGGAGCGTTAACCGGGTAATCGGTTGCTGGCAAAGCTCACCACGCTCAAGCAATTGCTTGACTAAACGCTGTCCGAGAAACCCTGCAGCACCGGTAATGGCAATATGCATTGTGAGGATCCTGTTGTGGTGTTGTTATTGTTCATTCAGTTGGGATAGATCGGTGAGGGGTTAGCCCCCAAGCTTCACCCCACCCTAGCCCCGCTCGGGTGTCAGCCTTGGGGCGATACTCACAGCCGATCCAACCGGTGTAACCCAGCGCACTTAACCGCTCAAAAATGGCGGGATAGTACACTTCCCCGACATCTGGCTCGTGGCGCTCTGGCACACCTGCGACTTGGATATGGCCGATGGCGCCGAACTGGCGTTCAAGGTGGCGAATCAAGTCGCCATCCATGATCTGGCAGTGGTAGAGATCAAACTGTAGCTTGAGATTTTCCGCCCCGACTTCTTCCAGCACTGCCATGGCTTGCGCTTGGCGAGACAGGAAAAATCCAGGCATATCGCGAGTATTAATGGGTTCGATGAGTACGTCTCGGCCGACTTTCGCCGCCTCACCCGCCGCAAATCGCAGGTTGCGAATATAGGTCGCCTGGTGGTCAGCTTTCGTCACGGCATCGGCACCTGCGGGTAAAAGTCCTGCCATGGCATGCACCCGAGGGCAGTTGAGGGCCTCGGCATAGCTCAGCGCCTCTACTACCGAGTCGCGGAATTCACCCTCTCGGCCAGGCAAACTCGCTAAGCCTCTCTCCCCGGCTTCCCAGTCCCCTGGCGGCATGTTGAACAGTACCTGTTCCAGCTGCGTTTCCTGCAACGCATGGCGCAACTCTTCCGGGGATAACGCATAGGGAAATAAATACTCGACACCTTTAAAGCCCGCGTCGGCAGCGGCAGCGAAGCGGTCAATAAAAGCGTGTTCGTTAAACAGCATGCTGAGGTTGGCGGCTAATCGAATCATTTCGGTGCTCATGTTGTTTAGTGCTCGTTAATCCCGGGGAAAACGCGCTTCCAGCTCGGCCACCTGTTCCGGCGTTAGCCCCCGAGGGTTCTCGCCCCGCAACAGTAAATAGAGCTTGGCGGTCTCCTCCAGCTCTTCGGTGGCGTATACCGCTGCCTCGAGGTTTTTCCCTGCCACTACCGGGCCGTGGTTGGCCAGCAGGACGGCACTATGCTTGCCCGCCAACCCACGCACTGCATCGCCCAGTTTGGGGTCGCCGGGCATGTGGTAAGGCACCAGCGGTAGCTTGCCCACCCGCATCACGTAATAGGCGGTCAACGGCGGAATACAGTCGCAGGGATCGACTTCGGGCAAGCAGGAGACCGCCACCGAATGGGTGGAATGTAGATGCACGATAGCGCCGGACTGCGGGCGCTCCTCGTACATTGCCATATGCAGAAACTGCTCTTTGGTGGGCTTATCGCCACTCAACAGTTGGCCGTTGTTATCCAGATGGGAAATACGTGCCGGGTCTAGCCGCCCCAAGCAGGCATTGGTCGGGGTCATCAGCCAGCCGCCGTCGTCCAGCCGCACGCTGATATTGCCGCTGGAGCCCATGGTCAGGCCGCGATCAAACAGCGATTTGCCCAGGGTGCTGATCTGTTCCCGCAAGCTGTTCTGGGGATGGCGATGCAAGTGGATGCTCATGCCAGCACCTCAAATGCCCGGGTAAAGAAATCGACGCCACCGAAGTTACCGGACTTCAGCGCCAGCGACAGCGGCGCATCGCGGCCTGCTAGCGGGGCTTGAGTCCAGGGCACGCCGGGGTCGATCTGCTCACCAATGCGCAGGGTGGTAATGCCCAGCGCGGAGACCACCGCACCGGAGGTCTCGCCCCCGGCGACCAGTAACCGGCCCACGCCTTCGTTAACCAGCGTCACCGCCAGCTGGCTCAGCGCCTCTTCCACAAGCGCGCCCGCACGTTCCACTCCTAACGCTTGCTGTGCCGCGGTTACGTTGGTTGGATCTGCCGAGGCGTACATCATTACCGGCGCCTGTTCAGATAGCCGCTGCCGAGCAAACGCCAGCGCCTGCGTTTGCTGTTGTTCACCTTCCGCCAGCGACAAAGGATCCAGGACAAAACCACCGTTAGGGTGCTTGTCCAGAAAATCCGCCACCTGGGCCAGTGTTGCCCGTGAGCAACTGCCGGAAAGCACCAGCGCCCCGCCCGAGGCAGGCGATAAACGCCCCGGCTCAGTGATGGAGCCTAACCAGCCCTGAGCACGGTATTGGGCAGGTAGCGCCTGCCCCAGGCCAGATCCGCCGGTGACCAAGGGCAATAACACGGTGGCTTCGGCCAGCACGTCCAGATCCTGCTCATCCAAAGCGTCGCAGATCACATGGCGCACACCTTGCTCCGCCAGTGCCGATAAATGAGCGCGGGAGGCCTCAGCCCCTTGGGCCAGCACCGCCCGGTTGGCTAAGCCCACCGGGTGCGGCGTTTGGCGGGCAAGCACCCTCACCAAGTCCGCATCCTGCATGGGGTTCAATGGGTGGTGCTGCATACCGCTGTCGTTGAGCAAGCGATCACCCACGAATAGATGCCCTTGGTAAACCGTGCGGCCATTGATGGGGAAGGCAGGCACCATCACCGTCTGGGAAGCGCCCAACGATTCCAACAAAGCATCCGCCACCGGGCCGATATTGCCCTGGTCGGTGGAATCAAAGGTCGAGCAGTACTTGAAGAACAGCTGGCGGGCACCCTGCTTTTGCAGCCAATTTAACGCAGCGAGCGAATCATTCACCGCCTCATCCACCGGACAGGAGCGCGATTTTAGTGCCACCACCACCGCATCGATCTCTTGCAGATCAATCTCCTCCGAAGGCACGCCAATCACCTGCAGGCAGCGCATGCCACCACGCACCAGGTTATTAGCAAGGTCGGTGGCCCCGGTAAAATCGTCGGCAATAGCGCCTAATACGATGTTCGATCCCATACCCATTTTATTCGGCTCCTTGGGCATCGTTAGCGGCTTCTGGCAACGCAATGCCCGATAACCGCTGATAGACTTTAATCACGGCCGAATCATCTTCGCGCCCAAAACCCGCTCCACTGGCAGCGGTAAATTGCTGCAAAGCGCTGGCCGCTACCGGTGTTGCCAACGCCAGCTCGCGGCCGGTTTGATGCACGATGTTGAGATCTTTGACGAAGATGTCCACCGCCGACAGCGGCGTGTAGTCGCCACTCAGGATATGTGGCACGCGGTTTTCGAACATCCAGGAGTTGCCGGCCGAGTGGGTAATGACGTCATAAATAACCTCGGGGTCGAGCCCCATGCGAATGCCCAGCGCCATGGCTTCAGCGGCGGTGGCGATATGCACGCCTGCCAGTAACTGGTTTACCAGCTTCATGCTGGAACCCACCCCAGGAGCATCGCCCAGGCGATAGACCTTGGCGGCCATGGCATCAAGCACTCCCTGCGCATACGTGAAGGCTTTCGGTGCGCCAGAGGCCATGACCGATAGCTCACCGCTTTTGGCTTTCGCCGCGCCGCCGCTGATCGGCGCATCCAGCATCATTAATCCTTCTGCCGACAAACGCTCACCCAGCTGTTTGGCTTGACTGGGGGCGACTGTGGCGCACTGCATAATCAGGCTGCCCGGTGCCAACTGGCTGACCAAGCTTTGCTCTCCGAACAACACCTGCTCAACCTGTAAACCGTTAACGACAACCACCAACACCACCTGACAGTGGGCAAGCTCCGCTGGCGTAGCGACACTGCTCCCCCCTGCCAATAGGAAGGCCTCGCGAGCCTCTGCAGAAATATCGCAGCCCGTGACGTTAAACCCGTGTTGGAGCAATACGTTAGCAGTGCCCATGCCCATGGCACCCAGGCCAATAACGCCGACTTCAAGTGATTGCTGATCGTGTTGGCTCACCTAACGGCACCTCTTGGTTATGGAGACAGTTATGGAGACGGTTGTGGAGACGGTGATTAAAACTATTGCTGAGACCGTTGTTGTATTTGTTGCTTTCGTTACGGTGCTATTAGAAGTCAAATGGTAGCGCTGTCATGATAGCGCTACCATTCGTTTTAGATTATTGTCGGCGTAACGACAAGCTGAAAATCAGGGACGTGCGACCAATGTCTAAAGAATCGCCCAGCAACGTTTCGCCCGACGCTGCCTCTCCCAGCACTGCTAGGCAACGCCGTAGCTCCGACCAAGTCACGCTTAGCCAAGTGGCACAAGCAGCAGGGGTATCACCGATTACAGCATCACGAGCACTGAACTACCCCGATAAGGTCAGTGATCGTGCACGCCTGAGTGTTCTACAAGCCGTAGAGCAGCTGGGCTACGTTCCCAACTTAGTCGCCGGTAGCCTGGCTTCCTCCCGGTCGCGTCTGATTGCGGTGATTGTGCCGTCACTGATCAATAGCGTATTCGTGGAGGTTATCAAGGGGCTGCAGGAAACACTGGAAGCCGAGGGTTATCAGATACTGCTGGGTAACACCGACTACGATCTAGACCGCGAGTATCAGTTGGTGCGTACGTTTTTAGGCTGGTCATGCTCGGCGCTGGTCACGGCCGGGCTACGCCATAACACAGCGTGTCACACGCTGCTGGCGAACTGGGATCACCCCATTATGGAGGTGATGGAGCTGGGCAAAGGTATGGATCTTAACGTTGGGCTGGATCACGTGGCAGCAGGCCGCTGCATGGCCAGCCATCTTATCGACAAAGGCTACCGCCATATTGTTTATGTGGGCGCCCGGCTCTCGCAGGATTATCGCGCCAACATGCGCTACGAAGGCCATAAAGCGGTGCTAAAAGAGAATGGGATCGATGCCCCACTGCTGGAACTAGACACCCTGGGCAGCCTGCAGGCGGGTGCGGAAGGGCTGGCCCAAGTGCTCGCGCAATATCCTCATGCTCAAGCCATTCACTTTGCCAACGATGACTTGGCGGCAGGCGCCTTACTGGCTGCTCAACGACAAGGGCTAAACGTGCCGGGGGATATCGCCATTGCCGGGTTTAACGGCTTGCCCCTTGGTCAGCACGTTACCCCTCAGCTCACTACCATTCTTTCACCCAGGGAAGAAATGGGCCGCTTAGCCGCCAAAGAACTCATTCGGCGGCTAAGCGGCAAGAGCGTCTACCGCCGCCAGCACGATGTGGGCTTTACGCTCCAAACCGGTGGGAGTACTTAGTCGCCTCAGCGTTCATATCGCTGGTGGTTGACCAAGAATCTCCAAGCCTGATCCCAACTCGTTTTCAATCGCCTGACCCATTGCCAGCAGATAGGCGTCTTGCCACGGTCCGGCCAGCACTTGCAAGCCAACGGGCATGCCGGCGGCGTCTTTCCCAACCGGCAGCGTTAAGGCACACAGGCCTAGGAAATTAGCGATCACCGTGTTGCGCAGGGCGTGCATGTTGGCTTTGGGATAAGCGCCTTCTGGCTCAAGACTTTCGATAGTGGGCGGGGTAATCGCTACCGTGGGCGTCAGCACTGCATCTACATCTGCCATGCGAGCGGCAGCAGAGGCGGCCAGCGAATCCAGCACCGTGCGACGACGTACATACTCCCAGGCGGGCATGTCATCTGCCGCTTTAACACGGGCAGCAACGTTCGGGTCCAGGGAATCAATCATCTCGGGCAGTTCAGTGTTTAGAAACGCTGCCAATTCCGGCGCAGCCACTCCGCCCAGTTTGAAGAGTTCGTACGCTTCGTCGATGCCGGGTAACTCTAAGGTGATGATTCGCGCCCCAGCGGCTTCCAACTGCTTTATGGCAGCGCGTACAGTTTCCGCGATACCTGGACTGCAGTCGTCCCAGAAAAACGTTTCAGGCACCCCAAAGGTCAATCCGGCCAGCGTCGGTGTTGCTGGCATTCGATCATCCTGACCGCTAAGTCCGCCATCCAACGCATCGAACGCAAAGGCAAGGTCATCTACCCGGCGCGCCAGTAACCCTGGGGTATCCAGCGTGCTTGAAAGCGGCACGATCTGCTCGGTCGACCAGCGCCCGGCGGTGGTTTTCAATCCCACTACACCGGTCATCGAGGCAGGGATACGCACCGAACCGGCGGTGTCGGTGCCAAACGCTAAGCTTGCCGTGCCGCCCACTAACGAAACACCCGCGCCTGAGCTGGAACCGCCAGGCGTGCGGTGCTGATGAACATCCCAGGGATTGCGCGGCGCCCCCCAGTGGGCATTGGTACCCAAACCACCAAAGGCAAACTCAACGGAGTGAGTTTTACCCATCACCGAAGGCAGTTGCTTCAATAGCGCGCTCACCACCGGGCCGGGACGCTCCCAGCGCTTCGGAAGGCGTTGGGAAGAGCCCGCATAAGTGGGCAGACCAGTCACGGCGTAGATATCCTTGATCGATACCGCCATGCCCATTAGCGCCCCCGCATCACCACCCTGGGCGAGCACAGCATCGGCAGCGTTTGCCATTGCCAGGGCTTGCTCCCCGTTCCAGGTGAGGTAAGCATGGTCGTGTTTGCCGCGCTGCTGATAAGCAGCGATTGCCGCTTCGGCCAGCGCTGTCGCGGTGAGAGTGCCTGCCCGCAGGCGTGCGCGTTGCTCCCTTAGGGGTAGAAAAATGGGTGAATCCTGCATGCTTTACGTACCTCCGCGGGTGCTTAACGCACTTCAAAAATCGCTTCGACTTCCACCGCCGCATTGCCGGGCAGTGTCGCCACCCCAATGGCAATTCTAGCATGACGCCCCGCATCGCCAAATAGCGCGACAAAAAGCTCTGATGCCCCGTTGATCACCAGCGGCACATCGTGAAAGCCTGGCGCCACATTGACGAAACCATTCATGCGCACGCAGCGCACCACGCGAGAGAAGTCGCCATCAACCGCATCGCTCAATTCAGCCAAGAGGTTCAAAGCACACGCCTGGGCCGCCAGTTTGCCGGTTTCAAGATCGAACTCACCGCCCACCTTGCCAGGATAGAGAACATCACCGTCTCGTTCGCAAATCTGGCCCGCTAAAAACAACTGGTTGCCCAACCGTGACCAGGGCAGAAACAGGCCACGCGGTGTTGGAATCGTCGGTAACGTAAGGCCCTGCTCCGCCACCGCTTGTTCAATCGTTTTACTCATGGCTCGTTGTCCTTGTTGATTAACGTATTCACGCTATTAATAAATTAGCGATGGCAGCCAAGTACTTAGCCATGGGACGTAGGTGATAATAATCAGCGCTAACAGCATCAAGCCAATCAGCGGTAAGCAGGCCTTAAACACTTCCTGCAGCGACATTTTGGATATCGCCATGGCAACGAACAGGTTCAGCCCGACCGGCGGGGTAATCATGCCTACCGAGAAGTTGATCAGCGTAATCACCCCAAAATGCACCGGGTCCACGCCCACTTGGGCCGCAATAGGCTGCAGCAAAGGTGAGAGCACGATGATGGCAGAGGCGCTATCGAGGAAGAAGCCAGCAACGATCATCACGACATTAAACAGCGCCATGACCTGAAACGGGTCGTCTGTCCACGAAAGTACCTCACCTGCCAACTGGCTAGGCGTACCCGTAATGGCAAGCAGCCAAGAGAAAGCAGAGGCGCCCGCGGTAATCAGCAGCAGCGTCGCGGAAATCAAACCAGAGCTTCTTAGCGTTCCCACCAATTCCAGGACGTTGATGGTGCGATAAACCACCATGCCGACGAACAGCCCATATACACAGGCGACTGCCGCCGATTCGGTCGGGGTAAAGACACCACTGTAAATGCCCCCTAGCAGAATCACCGGCAGGCCAAGGCCCCAGGCAGCGTCTTTAAAGGCAAACAAGATTTGCCGCAGCGAAGGAAAAGGAGCGCGTTCATAGCCTTTGATGCTGCTAAAGACGATGCAGTAGGCGATGAGAATCGAGGCAATCACAATGGCGGGCAGCAGGCCCGCTGCAAACAGCCGTCCCACCGACGTACCGGTCACTGAGCCGTAGATAATCAGCGCAATACTCGGCGGTACGATCGGCCCCAAGGTACCGGCGGTGGCGATTAACCCAATCGCAAAGCGCTTATCGTAGCCAGCAGCGACAAGTGCCGGGAACATGATCGAGCCAATCGCCACCACCGTTGCGGGGCTCGAACCGGAGATGGCCCCAAAGAAGAGGCATGACAGCACGGTAGCCGCTGCCAAGCCCCCTGGCACCCACCCTACCAGCGCCTTGGCCAGATTGATCAATCGATCGGAAAGCCCGCCAATCCGCATCAACTCCGCCGCCAGGATAAAGAACGGAATCGCCATCAGCGAAAAATTGTTCATGCCGGTAAACATGCGCATCGGTACGATGACCGGATTGGTGGCACCGAAGAATTCAATGGCAAGAAACACCGCCAATGCCAAGGAAGCAAAGATGGGCAGCCCGAGGAGTAGAACGGCAAAAAAGATCGGTAATAATGCAGTAATCATGGTCGCTCTCCAGGGGTTAAATGAGCTTATCCGAACTGGCTACAAGCTCTTCGGAGAGTCCTACCGGAGGCTTTTTCCAGACTTCATGGATGACCCATAGATAGCGCAGAATCAGCAGCACACCCGATATGCCAATAGGCAGATAAAACCACGCCATTGGCAGGCGGAGTGCCGCCGTCAATTGGCCGCGATCCAGCGTACTGAAATAGAGCACAAAGCCGTAATAGGTCATAAAGAGTGCGAACACGATACCGATCAGTGCGGCGATCATGTGCAGCCAGCGGTTCACAGCGGGCGAGGCAATGGCATTCAGTACATCCACCGAAATATGCGTCCCATGGCGTACCCCCATACTGGCACCCACAAAACTCATACAGATAATGGAGTAAATAACGACTTCTTCAGCCCAAAATAGCGAACCGCTAAAGCCGTAGCGATACACGACTTGGATGGTAGTGAGGATGGTCGCAATCGACATGAAAACGACCATCGCCACACTTTCCAAGCGATCAAGACATTTGTTGAGCGCTTCGAACATGAGATATCCACACCCTAAAAGGGGTAAGAAGAGAGGAGTCGGGTCTTAGCCGACCCGTTGGATCAATACTCGATACCCACAGCGTCATATACCTTATGCAGCAACTCCGTGGTGACGATATCTTCATACTCTTCGTGCACCGGCATGCTGGCTTCAATAAAGGCGTCGCGCTGCTCTGGGGTGAGTTCGTTGATCGCTATTTCGTCTTTGATCTCTTCCATGATGGTCTCTTCGTCCTGCAGCGTTAGCGCACGGGACGTATCTCGACCGTTATCGAAGGCTTCCAGCATGACCGCTTGCAGGTCTTCCGGCAGCGAGTCCCAGGAATCCTGGTTCATAACCGCCGCATAGGCGTGGTAAGCGTGATTGGTCAGCGAAAGATAATCCTGCACCTCATGGAAACGCATGGTGTAGATGTTAGCCAATGGGTTTTCCTGCCCCGACACCACGCCCTGCTGCAGGCCGTTGTACACCTCGGTGAAAGCCATTGCGGTGGCGTTAGCGCCCAGGTTTTCATAGGTGGAGATGATGATCGGCGCCTGCATGGTACGCATGCGGATATTCTCCATATCCTCGGGGGTTTCGATCGGGCGGTCATTGTTGGTGATATGGCGGAAACCCGCTCCCCAGAAATTGACGCCAACCATGTTATGGCCACTCAGGGTGTCGAGTATTTCGCGGCCCACTTCACCATCCAGGGTTTCCACCATGGTGTCGTAATCGGCAATCAAGAACGGCAGATCCAAAATCTGCATGCGCGGCTCAAAGTTGCCCAGGGTCGCCGTGGGCGGGATACCGATATCGACCAGCCCCATCTGAATCTGCTCAATGATTTCAACGTCACCCCCCACCTGAGCGGCTGGCAGAACATTAATTTCGATACGACCGTCGGACTTCTCCTCTACCTCCTCTTTAAAGCGCAGCGCCGCCTGGCCGTTCGGCGTCTCTTCAATCAACACGTGGGCGAAGCTGAAGGTATAGTCGGCCGCATGGAGTTGCGCCGCACTGAGAGAAGCGACAGCAATAGCCGCAGAGAGGGTGGCTTTTGTCAGCGTTAGTTTCATGTCCAGCACCTTATTTAGTTATGGTGAATTGCTTTTTAGTTTCCTGTTACTGCAGTTGAGCAAGGTTAAAAGGCCGCTCACGCCATCAAGCGTTCCATCGCATCCCCCAATGCTTCGCGTGGGGTTTTACTCAGCAGCAAGGCAAGGGCAAGCCTTGCCTTGCGTGCACTGATATCGTTGAGCGCGATCACCCCTGCCGAGACTAAATCGGCCAGACTGCCGCTAAACTCATAACTGGTGTTCACCGGCCCTTGAGCGCAGCTACTCACGACCGCGACAGGGATACCTGCGCCAACCAATGCGCGTATTTCGTTCATCCAGCTAGGCGGCACATGGCCCCGGCCTAAACCATCGATCACCACCCCCTTCGCCCCACTCTCCACGCAGGCGTTCAGCAGTGCTGGCGAGGCATCCAGATAGGCGGGCAGTAGATCGACTCGCGGCAACGGAACCTCCCAGCCTTCAATCGGAGGCTCAATCGCGGTTGCCGGGTGATAAAGCTTGAGCCGTTGCCCATCGATATACCCCAGCGCTCCAGCGCCGGGGGCATCAAATCCATGCAGCTGGAAACTGCTCACCTTGCGGGCATGGCGCGCCGCAAACAGCGACTCGTTGAACACCACGACACAGCCCAGCCGATTCAGTTGGGGGTTGGCTGCCGCCACGATGGCATCGCAAATATTTTTAAAGGCGTCGGTACCTAACTGATGAGGCGCCCGCTGGGAACCGGTGATGACGCAGGGTTTATCCGCTGGCAGCGTGAGCGATAGAAAGTAAGCGGTCTCTTCCAAGGTATCGGTACCGTGGGTGATCACCAGACCATCCACATCCGCCCGCGACAATGCTCTCCGCCCTTGGCAATGGAGTTCAGCAAGATCGGTGAGGGTGACGGCATTACTGGGCTTCTGCAGGATCGACATCACCTCTAACGTGACGTCGACACCCTGCGGCAGCGGCACCTGCTCCAGCAGCTGCTCGCCGCTTAACCTTCCTGACTGGCTACGCCCTGAATCACTGGGCTTGCTGGCAATCGTGCCGCCCGTGGTCAATACCACAATGTGCTTTTTGGTCATTCAGGTTCTCACGTTTTATATCTTTCTGAACAAACAACAGACATCAGATGTCTGAATTCAGACTAGACTAAAGAACAAGACATTAGCAAGACAGTCATATAAAACAATGGAAGATAAGAATATTCATTTTAAATATATGCAATCGACTGCCCTAAGCCGCTAGGCTTGGGCACTGATAAAATGCAGGAAACACCGATGAGCCACGCGAGGCCCACATGAGTTTTAAACGCCAGCCCGAGATTAACTCGACCAGTACAACCTCTTTTGGGGATTCGATGGATCGCAGTTCCGTTGCACTGCAGCTGCTAGAGCGTATTAAAAGCGCTCTTATACGAGGCGATCTCAAACCTGGGGATTACCTGCCCTCGGAAACGGAGCTCACTCACACCCTGGGCATTGGTAAATCCAGCGTGCGTGAAGCCATTAAGATGCTGCAAGCGATAGGAATCGTTGAGGTCAAACGAGGCCAAGGCACTATGATTCGCCGCGAACCCGGCACGCCGCTCGTCGACCCGATGGCGTTCGGTATGATCCTGGCGCGGGGCATGACACGGGACGTATTGGAATTCCGTCTTATGTTTGAACCAGCGTATACCCTTCAAGCCATGCATAGCGCTACAGCAGACGATCACCAACGCATTCAGCAGAGTATCGACGCCATGGAAGAAGCCATCCGCGCAGGTGCTCAAACCTCCAAGCACGATATTGCCTTCCATCGCGCCATTCTGCACAGCACCCATAACCCCATGACCATCCGCGTCGGGGAAACCTTACTGCAACTGATCGAAGCCGCACTGGAAACCTCCATGCGATCACTCCCGGAAACCGCCTTGAAGGATCACAAAGCGATCTATGCTGCCTTCAAAGCAGGCGACACCGCCGGTATTCATGCAGCAATAGCCGTTAGCAGTGAAAGCTGGGAAACCAACCTTACCTATGAAGGCAACAGCGAATTGAGTGCGGCACCGCGTTAGCATAATTGGCAGCTTCTTTAGATGGCTGATGACGTGGGCTCAACTCACCCGAAAAGCCTCCACCACCCGCTCGGCCAATACCTCGCTGGCATCGCCACTGCCTGGACGCCTCACCAGTGCCACTTGGTAATCGCCTAGTGGGGGCAACGATTCGTTGTGGAGGCGCTTGAGCGGCGGGCGAATCAAGCTTTTAGGGAAAGCCGTTACGGCCAAATCGGCCAGCATGGCGGCCTCCTGCCCGGCACAGTGGTCGCAGGAGTAAGCAATCCGGTAATTAACCCCGGCATGATCAAGGGCGTTCAGCGCGATCCTACGCCATGCACACCCCTGCTGGGCCAAGGTCACCGGCAGAGGCGTTCGCTGAACGGCAACGCCATCCTCACGACCCGCCCACACTAACGGTTCGCTATGGACAATGTCGCCGCGCGTTGCCTGACCAGGCTCTACGCTCATCACCAGCGCCAGATCCAGCTCTCCCTCATCCAGCTGGGCAAGCAAATCTTTGCTGCGCCCCACTACTACATCGACCTGCACTGCTGGATGCGAGCGGGCGAACTGGGCGAGCACAGTGGGCAGAATACGTCCTACGACGTCGTCAGTTATCCCCAACCCCACGCGCCCTTCTATGGTGGGGGCTAAAAATTGGGTAACGGCTTCCGCATTGAGTTTAAGCAGTCGCCGTCCATAGCCAAGCAGCACTTCCCCCTCTGCCGTCAGTCGCACGTGGCGTGCTTCGCGTACAAATAGCGTCTGTCCCAGCGTCTCTTCCAGGCGTTTGATCTGCATGCTCAGCGCGGAAGGGGTCCGAAACAGTTGCTGGGCAGCGCGAGTAAAGCTGCCACTTTCCGCAATCGTGACAAAGCTGCGCAGCACTTCACTGTCCAGTAACGGCAAGACAGCCCGGCTGCTCACCACATTCGTTAGCTGATTCATCACAGCACCTTTCAGAAAAACTTAAGGCATAGTGTAGTTCTTTTCGTTTGATTGATCCAAGGCAAAGTACCAAGCTGATAACCAGAGGTCGCGACCCTCCCACTTATTCATCACAGATCAAAGCTGCCCAGTTAGCGCCCTGGCGCCATTGACTGTACAGCCGCTGTGACAATGGAGGTGCGCAATGAAGTATCAAGAGCTTACCCAACACGCCCATACCGCCTGGGAAAAAGCTAGCCAATTGGCGCCGCCGCCCAAGCCGCCACAACTGCAGTTTTACATGCCGGCCATGCCGTCGACGCGGCTAATTCGTGCGCTGGATATGGGCTGGTGGCACTGTCGGCGGCGATGGCTTTTCCGCCGTCATATAGTGCCGCTGCTGGCCTACGATGACCATGTACTGCGAGATATTGGCCACAGCCGAGAAGATATTCTCTGGGCCAGCCAGCTCCCACTAAAGGTCGATGCCCTTCACGCATTAGAAGGCCAGCAGAAAAAGCGGCAATTTCAGCAGGCCTGAATCAAAAAAGCTTCGAACCTGTGGGAGGTTCGAAGCTTTAATGCGGCGTCTTCTAGCGGCAGCGCTTTGCACTCAGTGAGTGATTTTAAACCCCTATTGGCCCGCCATCGCGTTTCTGAATAACAACGGTCGATGCCCGGGGGCGCACTTGACCACTGGCGGCAATCGTGGCGTCTTGCACCAGCGCGCTAGCATCGGCTGGCCAATTGCCCGGGTGCTGAATGTTAATAAACAGCGCGGTTTTATCCGGCGTGGCAAAAATACCCGTCACTTCACAGCCGTTCGGCCCTACCGCAAAGCGCTTGAGCTGCTGCTGGTTACTGCTGTTAATCACCGGGCCAGTACCCTGAATGTCGTCGAGCCCGTTAGGTACCACGGCAAGCAGCTGATCGTTGGTGTATTCGGTCACCCCATCATAACCGTTATCGGTCTGGATCCAGAGGATGCCCTGACCGTCGCCGCGATCGTCGAACCAGAGTCCATCGGGGCTGGCGAACTGATTCATTTCTGTCAGACCAGAGTGGTTATCCGCATCGTCAGCGGCCGCGCCAAACACAAACACCTCCCAAGTAAAGGCATTGGGCAACCGGCTTTCACGCCAGCGGATGATGTGTCCCGCTTCATTATTAGCACGTGGATTGGCCGCGTTGGTCGGTGCCAGATCGTAACCAATGCCGTGCTGTTCTAGGCGCTCACCGTCATTGGTATACGTCGGCGAGGAGCCCTCGGCGGTACGTTGGCTATTATTGGTCAGCGTCAGATAGACATCGCCTGATGTGGGATCCACAGAGGCCCACTCAGGACGATCCATCGGCGTGGCGCCCAACAAATCGGCTGCGTCGCAGGTATTGATGATGATACCTGCCGCATCGCCGTCGGCCAGCCCCAACGCCGCTGCCAGTGTACGACCGTCACGCGTTTGGGCACTTGGCGTTAGCGGCAGCCATTCACCGCTACCGTCGGCGTGGAAGCGAGCAACATAAAGGGTACCGTTATCCAAATATTTGTTGCCAATGGCAAGACGATCGTACTCCTCACCGGGACGGTTGGCATCGGCAGGGTCCCAAGCAGCATCGGAGACGTACTTATACACGTACTCGTTGCGGGAATCGTGGCCCGAGTAGTAAACCACTGGCTGACCGGCTTCCAGCTTGCCTAACCAGCACCCTTCATGGCGGAAACGGCCAAGCGCTGTCCGCTTGACTGCTCGCGCTTCGCTATAGGGGTCAACCTCCACCTGATAACCAAACGTGCGTGCCTCGTTGCGATAATCATCCTCCGCCCGCTCGCCACGCGGGGTGATATCAAAGCGCGCGAACTCATCCTTCTCCTCGGAGGTATCGCCTGCGGATGTGTCCCAACCGTAGCGGCTCTTGTCAGTGGGAATACCGATGCGGGCGTCATCCTGAAAGCGCTCGCCACGATTAACAAAAATATCAGGCCAGTTCTCTTCACAGGCAATATAGGTACCCCAAGGGGTTACCCCATTACCGCAATTATTGTTCGTACCACGGGTTTGCAGACCTGTCGGAGAGAACTGTGTCTTGACGTAGTCACTGCCTGCCACGGGCCCAGCCAGCTCCATCACCGTTGCACTAGTCAGGCGACGGTTATAACGGGATCCTGGCACATGCGCCCATTGGCCGTTGGCGTCTTTTTCGATTTCGACAAGCGTGACACCGTGAGCATTGATCTCGGTGCGCGACTCATCCGCGGGTCGCTTGCCCTCTTCGGCATTGGTAGGGCCGCCCTGAGGCGCCCAAAGGGCGGCCTGATCAATATATTCATTGTTGAGGGCCAGCACGAAACGACGCGACGCGTTGTCGGCATCCAAGGCAAAACCGGCCATGCCGTCATGGTGCATGCCCACACTTTCTGCCTGTCGTTCAGCCGTCATGGCCTGATCGGCCTGCCACGCATCGCCTGTACTCAATGGCGTGCCCCAAGGCACTAATACCTGGGCCACATAGCCTTCCGGCACCACGATCGCGTCGGTATGGGAACCGCGTACCGCTTCAAAGGCGAGCGACAGGGGTGTCTTCTGCGCGCCACTTGAAGCCAGCGCCTGGGCAGCACCACCAAAACTGAGCATGGAAGCCGCCGCCACTCCTAAACCACCACGCATTACATCACGCCGAGAGACATGCCGCGCCAATACCTCAGCAAAAGGCTGGTTGCTGCTGTTATTAAACAGACGATGATCTTCGATCTCTTTACTCATGGTGGTCTCTCCCTGATCGTTTGTAAGCCAACGATTTAACTTGCAGAAGACACTAATTAAGTGAAATGACAGGATAATGACGAGTTGGCTTCATTTAGATGAAGAGTGTCAGCCCGCGTGGCAAAGCCGTGATATAAAACCATACTTATCCACACGTAATGCGTTGCGCTGGGTAACAGCGGGCCAATCGGGAGCAAGGATGAGACTGATCAGCATCATATGGGTGGCGTTGGCGGCTATTAGTTTCAGCCTGGGGCTGGTAGGTATTTTTTTACCGCTAATGCCCACCACTGTTTTTATGCTCATCGCTATTTATTGTGCATCTAAAGGATCGACGCGGTTTGAGCAATGGATTCGCTCGCGCCACTATGTTGGTCCACTACTGCTAACCTGGGAAAAAGAGCGCGCCATACCCCGGCGCGCTAAATTAACGGCCGTTGGTATGATCGCGGCTAGCGCGCTGATTGTTGTCTGGTCACTCGGCCAAGGCTGGCTAAGCTGGGGGGTGGTTGCTTTCCTAATAATGATCGCTTTGTGGCTAGCTACCCGTCCTGAGCCCTCCTCTTTGCCTTGACACCGTTTAGGAAGTATCACTTCTAAAACTCAGCTAGCAAACCACTAAATCGGCACCTTATGGGTCGAGACCACCTCACGCAGACCCATAAACGAGCGGATCTGACGCACGCCGGGCAGGTAAAGCAGTTGTTCGGCGTGCAGCCTGTTAAAGCTTTGGCTGTCTCGCGTGCGCACCAACATAAAGTAATCAAACTCTCCGGTGACCACGTGGCACTCCATGCAGCCTGACACCTTCTGTGCCGCCTCTTCAAAGGCAGCGAAGGATTCCGGCGTCGAACGATCCAGCACCACGCCAATCAACACCACCATACCCGCCTGTAGCTGCTCCGGGTCTAGATGCGCCACCACCCGGCTGATTACCCCATCCCGCTTGAGCTTTTCCACCCTGCGTAAGCACGCCGCCGGGCTCAAGTTAACCTGTTCTGCCAGTGCCACATTGGAGAGCGTGGCATCGTCCTGAAGCAGTTTAAGGATACGCCGATCTGTTCGGTCTAGTTCAGCGGCCTGATCATCAGACTCAGGGCGTGAACGGGAGGTTTTTGAGCGCACTATTATTTACCTTATTCATCTATAAACACCATTTAATCCCATATAAAACATGTTTTATCAATTTTTATTGCTTTAAAACAGCCAACTTTGCAACACAAAAATCATAGCTAACACTTACTATAAATAGCAGAGAGCACGCCAATTGTTCACAACAACCTTAGCCGCCCTATATCGCAACTAATGTTTTAAAGCTGGAGATTGCTATGAACCTCGAACGCTTCCCACGTTACCCGCTCACCTTTGGCCCTTCTCCTATCACACCTCTCAAACGTTTAAGCGAACATTTAGGCGGTGAAGTCGAGCTTTACGCCAAGCGCGAAGACTGCAACAGCGGCTTAGCCTTTGGCGGCAACAAAACGCGCAAGTTGGAGTACTTGATTCCTGAAGCATTGGAGCAGGGCTGCGATACGCTGGTATCTATTGGCGGTATCCAATCCAACCAGACCCGCCAGGTAGCCGCGGTGGCCGCTCACCTGGGTATGCAGTGCGTACTGGTGCAAGAGAACTGGGTGAACTACTCCGATGCAGTCTATGACCGCGTGGGTAATATTGAGATGTCCCGCATCATGGGCGCCGATGTGCGCTTGGATGACGCGGGGTTCGATATCGGCATTCGCCCCAGCTGGGAGCAGGCGATGGAGGATGTTCGCCAGCGCGGCGGGAAGCCCTTTCCGATTCCGGCGGGTTGTTCCGAACACCCTTACGGCGGCTTAGGCTTCGTGGGCTTTGCCGAAGAGGTGCGACAGCAGGAGAAAGAACTGGGCTTCACATTTGACTATATCGTAGTGTGCTCGGTCACCGGCAGCACCCAGGCGGGCATGGTGGTGGGGTTTGCCGCCGATGGCCGTGCCCAGCGAGTGATTGGCATTGACGCCTCCGCCAAGCCTGAGCAAACCCGTGAACAGATCCTGCGCATCGCGCGCAATACGGCCGAGCTGGTGGAATTGGAAGGCGGTATTAGCGATGACGATGTTATTTTGGATACTCGTTACGGCGGCCCCGAGTACGGCCTGCCCAACGAAGGCACACTAGAAGCCATTCGCCTCTGCGCCCGTCTGGAAGGCGTACTCACCGACCCCGTCTACGAAGGCAAATCCATGCACGGCATGATCGACATGGTGCGCAACGGTGAATTTCCCGCGGGTTCCAAGGTGCTCTACGCCCACCTGGGCGGCGTACCCGCGTTAAATGCCTATAGTTTCCTATTTCGCAATGGATAAGGCGTAAAATACCTTCCTCAAACCGTCTGATCCAGTGCCCCAATAAACCTGATCAGACGGTTACTGCTGTACAAATAGAGCACACCCTTTAGTCTTGGCGTATAAGATGTTCACTCATGAGGATACGCCATGTCTTCAACACTTCCCGCGCACATTACCGTTGACGATCTTGCCCAATACCCAGCGCCGCTACCCGAGGTTGAGGTACATGGGCTCGATAGGGGTTGGTACATCGTTCGCCTATATCAGGGTAACGCTATCAGCGTGCTTACCGACCAGAACGGCGAGACGCAACGCTTTACCGGTACGCAGTGGATTGGCCGCACGCTGGCGCCGCTGGGTTTCACCCACGGCACACTCACCTGGGCCGACGCTGATGACGAGATGATTGGCACAGACATAGCGCCCGTTTCTGCCCAGCAACGCATGGCCTATGGTGTTCGCGTGGCGTTCAACCATACCTGTCTATAACATTCATAAAGCGAGCCGCCAGGAGTTTGCACTTCTTTAACACTTAGCTTCCAACAAGGACGGACTCTATGCGCGATGATGAAAAATACACCAATTCCGAAGAGCAACTACTCTACCTTCAAAATCTGCTAGATGACCCAGACACAACGGCACTAAAAGCGTATTTCTCTGAACTCGATATTTTAGACATTGCGCGAACACTAGAGTCCTTCCCGGCCAAAACGCGAGATTTCCTTTGGGAGTATGTTCCCGACGATTTAATCGGCGAGGTTCTCGCCGAAGTTGACGAAGACATCCGTGCTGACTACATCGAAGACTTATCGGCCAGCGATGTAGAGGAAATTGTTAAAGGCTTGGATGCTCAAGAAGTTGCTGAAGTTTTAGATGTTGCTGATGAAGCCATAAAAACCAGCGTCTACGCCAGCTTAGAGCAAGAGATCCGTGCCCAGGTTGAGAATCTTCACGCCTATGAAGATGACGTGGTTGGCCGTTACATGGATCCCGAGACAGTCAATGTAAAACAGGGCGTGTCGTTAGAGGCCGTGCAGCGCTATATTCGCATCCACCATCTGCTCGACGATGAGTCGCAGCAGATCATGATTACGGATAAAGACAAACGCTTACTCGGCACCTTGACCCTGATTGATTTAATAAAGCAACCACAAGATGCGGTGGTTGATGATTATATGGATGACTTTTTCACCCTAAATGATCAAATGAAAGTCAGCGATGCAGCGGCTTTACTGCGCTCTAAAGAGCTGCACTTTGTGCCAGTGTGCGATAGCGATGGGTTATTGGTCGGCCAGCTAAACGCCGCCGACGTACTTGAAATCACCCAAGACGACGCTGACATGACGCTAAAGCATATGTCCGGCGTCAGTAACGAAGAAGAAGTCTTCACGCCCGTTTTACGCAGCGCAAAAAGCCGTGGCATTTGGCTGGGTATTAATCTGTTAACGGCTTTTTTAGC
This sequence comes from Vreelandella sp. ssv, assembly GCF_059448525.1. NCBI lineage: Bacteria > Pseudomonadati > Pseudomonadota > Gammaproteobacteria > Oceanospirillales > Halomonadaceae > Vreelandella > Vreelandella sp. ssv. The sequence continues at coordinate 3,815,169 of NZ_CM182545.1, forward strand.
GGCTTTCGTTATTGGCCAATTCGAAGCGGCATTGGATCAAATTGTAGCCCTGGCCATTTTGATGCCGGTGGTGGCGAGCATGGGGGGTATTGCCGGCAGTCAAACCCTCACTGTCGTCATACGCGGTTTGGCGTTGGGCCAGCTCGCTGGTAACAACGTCCGCTGGCTATATAACAAAGAGATGTGGGTGGGGATGAGTAACGGCTTGGTTTGGGCATTAGTGGTCGGTTTGATTTCCCATCTCTGGTTTGGCGACGCCATGATTACAGTGGTGATCACCCTGGCCATCTTTATCAATATGAGCCTCGCCAACTTATCCGGCGTACTCATCCCCATGGTGTTGAAAAAGCTCCAGATCGACCCTGCGTTATCCGGCGCGGTGATTTTAACCACCGTTACCGATGTGGTTGGCTTTTTATCCTTCTTAGGACTCGCGACGCTGATTATTTTGTGATCAAGGCCATTCAATCATGCGAGCGGCGGCGTCACTCTATCCGTCCGCTAACATTTATCTAATGTTATGATTACGAGCCCCGCTAACGCGGGGCTTTTTTTGTGGTTCATTTTTATGAATATCCTGAGGCGTCCATGCTCCCCGACTATACCGTGATCGCTTGGCTGTTAATCATGTTTTCTGTTTACCTGACCGGGGTTTCAAAAGGCGGTTTTGCGGGTGGTTTCGGCACGCTTTCGGTCCCGTTGATGGCGCTGGCGATTAGCCCCACTCAAGCGGCCGGCCTACTGCTACCACTACTGTTGGTAATGGACGTATTTGCGGTGAGGGCGTGGTGGGGTAAGCAATCAAACGCTGAAGTATGGCGATTTGTGCCAGGTTTATTCATCGGTGTGGCGGTAGGCACACTGCTGTTTGGCAGTTTGAGTGAGCAAGGCGTGCGCCTAGCATTGGGGATTCTATCCGTCGTGTTTGCTGCTTATATGCTGCTAAAACCTGTCGCTAAAAAACCGATTTCCAGCCGGTGGGCACTGCCAGCGGCCAGCGTTTGCGGATTTACCAGCTTTATTGCCCATGCGGGCGCGCCACCGATGAACATGTATTTGATGCCGCGCAAGCTCACTAAAGAGACATTTATTGCCACCTGCACGATCACTTACGCGGTAGTCAACACCATCAAACTGGGCCCCTATGTGTGGCTTGGCGAAGTCAATATGACCAGCGCTTGGGCGTCTCTACTGTTAGTACCCGTGGCCTGGATCGGCGTGCGTAACGGCCTCTGGCTGCAAAGCCGGGTCAATGAAAAGCTGTTTTACCGCCTAGTGATCCTAGCCATGTTCTTGGTGGGGATTAACTTGGTATGGCAGGCGCTTTAACCTAAGGGCTCTAATCTAGAGAATCTCACCTAGAGAGTAGCGTCCTAAAAAATCAGCTTTGCTTACAGCGCCACCATCATCAACCCCGCTAGCATCACCAGGGTACCGAGGGCTTTTGCCCTGGAGGCAGGTTCTTTAAGCCATAGCACGCCCATCAATACACCGACCGGAATAGAGAGTTGGCGTAACGCCACCACGTAACTCACCTCGTCGGTGAGTGCCATGGCCATTAGCACTAAGCCATAGGTGCAGGTCATCATCAGGCCAGTGGTAACTAGCATCGGTAGGCCTTGCAGGCGAAGTGCAGGAAGTCGACGCCGCTCGGCAGGCAGCAACGCCAGCAGCGGTACCGCCCAAGCCAGTGTCATCACCGCCTGTAGCACCATAAAGACAGTTCCAGCGGTAAGCCCGGAGTGCCCAGCGCCTTGCATCAGTCCTAAGGCCTGCTTATCGATCAGTGAATAGCCCACCGTTCCCGCAGCCGCCAACAACGCAAAGCCCATGGCGGGCGTTAAATAGGTAGAGAACCGACGCGCCTCAGGATGACTAAGCGGTAGGCAGAGAGCTCCGGCCACTATTAGCGCCATTCCCAGGCCATCCCACATATCCAGCACGCGGCTGCTCAGCAGCGCGATAGATACCAGAGGCACCAGCACCACCGGCAATGCCCTGGCAATGGGATAAAGCACGCTCACTTCTCCCCGCGCATAGGCCCAAGCCAAGCCGCCCATATAGAGCATCTGGCATAACCCAGAAAGCGTCAGCCAGACCCAGAATTCACTGGGTAATGCAGTGAGCGCCGGGCCAAGTAACGTCAGCGGAAGCAACACCGCACCGCCGACACCGTAAGCCAGGGCAAAAGAGGCTAATGATGGCGCATTGCGTTTGCCCAGCACGTTCCACCCTGCGTGCATACACACCGAGACCAGCACCAGGGTCAGCGCGGTAGGGCTCAAGGCCGCTCCTCATTTCGTAGATGTGTATTAACAGCATCAGGCATGCGCCGATTTCCCTGGCAAAACATTAGGAGAAACGCCTGGAGGCGACCGCCAGTCTAAGCGCCGCCACCCTTCAACACTAGCTACCTCGGCCAATACCGGGTCGGGGTTGACCGCCACCGGGCAATCCACGTATTGCAGCAGCGGGAGGTCATTGCGAGAGTCTGAGTAGAAGGTAGTGTGACTAGGAGAGACCTGTTGTTCGCTCAGCCACTGTTTTAAGCGCAGCACCTTACCGCCGCGATAAGAAAAAATACCTTCACTACCACCGGTATAGCGCGCGTCTTCATTGATGCCGTGTTCCACGCTTAGCTCTACCGCCAACACATGTTCAATGCCCAGGATAGTCGCAATCGGCTCGACCAAATGGCGTGACGAGGCGGAAATCAGTAGCAGGGTATCGCCAGCCTTACGATGCGCATCCAGGCAGGCCCAGGCTTGTTCAAAAATACGCGGCTGAAGGTGCGTGGCGACAAAACGCTCGACCTCTTTTTGGACATCCTTCACCCGGCGTCCTCGCAGCGGCGCCAGGGTCATGGCCAAATACTCTTCCAGCTTTAACTTGCCTGCATGATAGGCCTGCTGCATCCGCTCCGCCCGCGCCATAAAGGCATCGACATCGCTGACCCAACCTTGCTCTATCATCCATAAATTCCAGCGATCGCTGCAGTCTCCATCCAGGAGAGTGCCATCAAGATCAAACAGAGCTAGGCGCATGGGAGCACTCCTTTCATCGCAGGTTAGCGGCGCGTAGGGTATGCCAGAGGTGATGACAAGACGATGACGCCAGCGATGATGAAAAATTAAGGAGTCAACCATACCGCCGCAAACTCATCGGCCGGTAAGGGGCGACCAAACCAGTAGCCTTGCGCTTCATTACAGCCCATTTCGGCAAGCAGACTTGCTTGCTCGTAGGTCTCAACACCCTCAGCTACTGTCTTCATCTCAAGCGCTTGCGCCATGGCAATGATGGTCTGCACGATGGTGCGGTCATGGCGATTATCGAGCATTTCACGCACAAAGGAGATATCGATTTTCAGCGCGTCAGCGGCAAAGCGCCTCAGGTATGAGAGCGACGAATAGCCCGTGCCAAAGTCGTCAATAGAGAGTGCATAACCGGCCTTACGCATAGTGTGCGTGATTTCCACGGCTTGATCGGGGTCGCGCATAAAGTCGCTTTCGGTAAGCTCCAGCGAAATGGCATTCGGTGGAACGCCTGCCATTAGGTGCGCAATATGCTGGGTTAGATCGGGGTCAGCAAATTGTTGGGCAGAAATATTGATCGACAGCCTACCCGGCAGTGCCTGCTTGTTTTGTGTACCCCAAGCCATTAGTTGCCTAGCCGACTCCTCCAACACCCAGTCTCCCAAGATGCGAATCAATCCGCGCTCTTCGGCGAGAGGAATAAACTCACCCGGGCTCACCCACCCCCATTCCGCATCGTGCCAGCGGCATAGTGCTTCAGCGCCTGTCAGCCGCCCACTAGGGAGCTCGACTTGTGGCTGGAAATAGAGTTCCAGGCGCTGTTCAATGATCGCAGCACTGAGCCGCTCAGTCATCCGTTGGCGCCGCTGGAGCGCATGGCGCATGGTTTGGTTATAGGGACAGGTACTGTTTTCGCGCCGTTTGGCGTGGTGAAGGGCAATACTGGCAGCGTTAAATAATTCCTCTGCATCTGATACATCTTGCGGATAATGGGCAAAACCGATGCTGACATCCAGATGAAAAACGCGCCGCTCAAGATGCAGTGGCTGCGTAATGACTGAGCGTAGCTGCTCGACAAGAGCATTGATGCTGTCAACATTAGCATCTACCACCAGCAGGGCAAACTCATCACCGGATAGTCGGGCAAGCGAGCTAAACGCATGGCTGATCCGGTGTAAACGATCGGCCACGGTGACCAGCAATTGATCCCCCACCTGATGGCCGTGCAGGTCATTTACTTCTTTGAAGCGACGAATATCCAGTAATAGCAGTGAAAGCCCATGCTCACCTTGATGAGCCTCTTTCCACAGATCCCCTAACAACTCCATGAAACGGACGCGATTAGGCAGTCCAGTGGTGCTATCGATGTAGGCCAGTTGGTGCATATGTCGGTGGTCACGGCGACGTTCAAGCTCTGCCGCAGCACCGGTAGAAAGAATTTGTAGTACCGAGGTGGCAAACGCATTCGTGGTCAGCGGTTGGCGGTAAAAGACCATCATCACACCAATGGCTTCGCCGTTGGCGTTGTCCAGACGGCGGCCAATCCAAGCCCGTACCGGCAGCGGTGTGCCCGACAGTAGCAGCGGCGGACCATCATGTACGACCGCCTCCCGCTCGAGTACCACCTGTTCACTCGGAGACCCTCGTAATGCAAAGGTGTGCTGCTCATGCGGGATTTCCTGTACCACCATGCTGACGGTGGTCGCCTGACCAAAGACTTCTTCACATCCCTGGGGCGATGTGTGAAGCAGGGCAATAAAGCCCGCATCGGCTTCCAGCACCTCAACCAAGGTGGCAATCAACTGTTGGAAATAATCATCACCGACTCTCGTGGTGACCGTAGAGGCCACTTGCAGTACGGCGTTTTGCACCCGCTGTGACTCTTGTTGATCGGTGACATCAGAGATAAAGCCTTCCAGGCAAACAACCTCACCCGCATCATCTAAAACGGCCTGTCCCTGCTCCCACATCCAGCGGAGGCTACCGTCGCGATGCTGCAACCGAAACACCACACGATAAGGCCGCTTTCTTTCAATGGCTGACTGCACTTCTTTAACGATTTTGCTCTGGTCTTCAGGATGAATCAAAGCGGCAAAGCTGGTAACCCGATTGTCTTGCAACTCGTCAGGCCGATACCCCGTTAACGCTTCGGCCCCCTGACTGACTAGTTGCATGGTCCAATCGCGGTCATTCAAACAGCGATAGGCCATGCCCGGAAGGTGGTTAAGCAGCGTATTCAATCGGCGCTCACTCTCCCGCGTGACCTCCTCGCTTTTTCTTAACGCCTGTTCCGCCTTTTGACGACCAAGCTCTGCGCCCGCTTGGGCTGCAGCGATACGCAGAATTTCGCTTGATAAGTCATCGGTATGCATCGGTGCATTTTTGAGCACCGCTAACAATCCTATCGGGGGTCCGTCTACTGCATATAGGGGTAGCCCCATATAGCTCTCGGCACCGAGCTCATGAAGCAATCTGTCGTTGGGGAAACGTAATTGGACATCACAGTCATATAAGCAGAATTCGCTCCCTAGTGCGGTTTCGCAAGGGGTGCCGGTTAGTGAGTAAGCAAAGTTTTCTTGATGTGCTCCGTTTGACCAAACGGCCAACGTTTCGGCCACTCCTTGCTCAGTAGCAGCCGCTACTAATACATGCTCAACGCCTAATATGGCCGCCAAGCGCTCCACCAGCGTGGCATAAAAGTTAGGACTGCCACTATGTCCCACGCCTTCTGCCAGTTGGCGAAAGATATCGGCCGCGTTATTCCACATGCGCATTGGTGGGCTCACCTATTCCCGCTTTTTCTTCAGCTTAGCGCGAAGCGCATCGACAAAGAAGCGCCCGTTAAACATCCAGGCAACCGACGTGGCTGCCTGGATGTTTAATCGTGGCCTGTGGCGGGCAGTTAGCGAGTCATTGCCTCCGGTAAATAGAGGGCGATACCGGGGAAGATATGCATTAAGGCAATCGCCAGCAACATCAATAGGAAGAACGGTAGCGTGGCTTTGGTAATGGTCAAAATATCTTTGCCCGTTAGCCCCTGAATCACAAACAGGTTAAAACCAACCGGCGGCGTGATCTGAGACATTTCAACGACGATCACCAGATAAATACCAAACCAGATGAGGTCGAACCCTGCGGCACTCACCAGCGGCATAATGATCGCGGTAACCAGCAGAATCAGCGAAATACCGTCGAGGAAACAGCCCATTATCAACAGTAGCAGCGTGAGCGCAATCAGCAGCATGGTAGGGGACAGACCCATTTCACCAATCGCCTGTGCCAGCTTCATGGGCACTTGGGTAAACCCCATGGCCGAGGTCAAAAACGAAGCACCGGCAATAATGAAAGCGATCATGCAAGCGGTGCGGACGGCGGCAAACAGCGAGCTTTTGAAGATGTCCCGGTCAAAATGCCCGTTAAAGCGCGCGATAATGATAGACAGCACAACACCCACTGCAGCAGCTTCGGTCGGTGAAGCGAGACCACCATAAATCGAAAAAATAATACCGCCGATCAGCAACAAGATAGGTATTAGTGACCAGGTGTTACGCAGCTTTTCCGCAAAGCTCATGCCCGACTCATCCTCGCCCGTCAGGCCTTCGCGGTTACCCTTAAGCAATGCCCACAAAATCAGGTAGGTCATAAACATGGCCAATATCATTATGCCAGGGCCGATTCCGGCCATAAACAGCCGGGAGATTGATTGCTCTGTGACCACGCCGTAAACAATCAACACGATCGATGGCGGAATCAATAGCCCGAGGGTAGAGGCACTGGCTAGAGTACCAATCGCCATATTGCTGTCGTAGCCCCGCCGTTCGAGCTCCGGCAGCGTCATCTTTCCTACTGTGGCACAGGTGGCGGCCGAAGAACCGCAAACTGCTGCAAACATGCCGCTGCCAATAATATTGGTGTGCAGCAAACGGCCCGGTAGGCGGTTTAACCAGGGCGACAGGCCACGGAACATGTTATCGGCAAGCCCGGAGCGAAACAGAATCTCGCCCATCCAGATAAACATGGGCAGTGCGGTAAGATCCCAACCGTAGCTTGCTCCCCAAAAATCGGAGGCCAAAATAGACGCGGGTGAAAACGAGCTGAAGAACTCGAGCGCTATCCAGCCAGTACCGATCAGCGCGAAGGCGATCCATACCCCGCTCCCCAGTAGCAGTACAAGCGTAAAAATGGTGGCGAGACTTAGTAGCAGCACGAGGATCTCTCCGATTTAAGGGACAGAAGCGCCTGACGTAAAGGCGTCGTTAATAGAGAGATAGCTAAAAGCGAGGAGCTTAGAAACAATAGTAAGGTCGTCATTTAGTACCCCTCGCTGTCATCTGGGGCCGCCGCTTCGCGAAAACTCGAAGGGTCGCGAATGGCAATCCGGATTGCCATGAACAGGGCTTCAGCCAGTGCCAGACAGAGCAGCCCTACGCTGGTCGCCAACACTAGTTGGGGAATCCACAATGGGATCGATACAAACCCCGAAGAGACATCGTTGTACTGAATGCTCTCCTGCGCTAAGCCAACCAGGCCATAACTGAGCATCAGGCTGATCGCCAGTGCAATAATCAGGCAGAAGACTTCAAACCACACACGGATGGCCGGAGGTAAACGGGTAATCAACAGCGTCACGCGAATATGGGCGTGATGCACAAAGGTGTAGGCCAAGCCCAGAAAGGTCGCGCCGACTAATAAGTAAGACGCAATTTCTGAGACGCCGGTAATACTCAGGCCTAGCCGGCTCAATCCCACCAGCACCAGCAGTGCATCTACCAGGCGGAAGGTTACCTGGAGCGCGATCAGCGCACAGATAGCCACCATGCACGCCGCCGCACCCCAAGCACCGAGGCGATAGAGCTTGTCGAATTTAAACGTCATGTTCGCAGCCTCATGAAGCGCGCGGGTAAAGCAGGGACGGTGGCATTGCCACGGCCCCTGCAAGATCGTTGGTACGGCTATTAGCTATCGCGTTGCTGGCGGTAAGTCTCCAGCGCCTGTTTGGCTTCATCGTCGGCGCGTGACTGCCAATCTTCAAACAGCTTGTCACCGGCTGCTTGCAGCGCCTCTGAAACGGCTTCGTTTGGCTCAGAAACCGAAATACCGTTCTCTTCCAACGCTTCCAGGCTTGCCTGGTTATCTTCGCGGCTCATCTCCCAGCCACGTTTTTCAGCTTCGGCGGCGGCTTCCATCAGGGCTTCCTGGGTCGCTTCATCCAGGCCATCGAAACTGCGCTGGCTGATGAAAACAATGTTCTTGGGCAACCACAGGTTAGCGTCGGTGTAGTCGGTGACATAGTCCCAAGCCGCCATGGAGTTACCGGTAGAGCTCGAGGTAATCATGGCGTCCACACGACCAGTGCTGAAGGCGGTCGGGATATCAGACTCTTCGGTTTCCGTGGGGCTACCGCCCAGGTTGTCGACAAAACGCTGGGTATTGATGTTGGGCGCACGCACGCGCAGGCCTTCAAACTGCTCTGGGTCGGTGAGCGGCTCGGACGTGTAGATCCCTTGCGCAGGCCAGGTGACCGCGTAAAGCGGAATCAACCCCTCATAGGCAAATAGCTCAGTGATCATTGGCTTGGTGGCTTCCCACAACGCGTAAGCATCATCGTAGCTGCCGGCAACCCCTGGCAGTGTGTCCACTTCGAAAATGGGGTCATCATTGGAAAGTACCGAGAGGAAGACCTCGCCCGCATCAATAGTGCCACGGCGAACCGATGACTTGATTTCACCATGCGATACCAACGAGCCGCCGCTATGTACGGTAATGGTTAACTCGCCATCAGTAGCTTCGGCCACGTCCTCGGCGAACTGCTTGTTGTTCTGGGTGTGAAAGCTGGCATCACCGTAAGGCGTGGCCATAGTCCACTCTGCGGCGTGTGCCGTGACCGTTAAACCGCAGGCGGTGGCCAGTAGCAGTGTGGAAGTTAATGTGTTGCGCATTGTGAGAACCCCTTTATTTCTATTAGTAGTATGTTGCTTTGGTGGTGCCAGAGGAGGCGCTGGAGGGAACCCAACGACCCGAGAAAAGAGTTGTTGTCATATCAGCACGGCGCGCCTGGGCATAGCTGCAGGCGCTTTGTTGAGCCAAGCGGGAAACGCCGCGGCAAAAGCGTGGATGGTTAGCATGGCGCCATATCACATCATAGTGCATAGCGGGTAATGGCACCGGCAGCTCAAGCCGGTACAACTCACCCCGCTGCCATTCACCCAGCACGGTGGCGACTGGCAGCGTGCCAATCCCCAGCCCTTCAGTGGTCATGCGCACAATCGTCATTAATGTACTAACGCAATGAATACGAGGGTTGGCTACGCCCTGCTCCGCCAAGTACTGCACCAGTTCTGAGTGGGGTCGCGCCTGTTTACCAAACGAAATAAACGGCAGCTGCTTAAACCACGGTTCGGCACTTTCGCTCAGCAACTTGGCATGCCGCGGGGAAACAAACATGCCCATTTCATAAGGGCTCAACGACTCGTACTCGATCTGTTTTTGAGGCGAATAACCATTCATCGCCAGCACAATATCCAATTCATTACTCAGCAGTCGCTCATTCAGAACCGGCGAGTAATCAACCGTTAACTCAATAATCAGACGCGGATACCGCTCGGTCAGCCGACGCATAAAGTCAGGGAACCAACTATGGGCAATGGTTTCAATTGTGCCGAGCCGCAATGGTGCAGAAAACGCCTCTTCACTATCGAATAGCTTCATCGCCTCATCACGTTGGTGCAGCATGCGTTCGGCGTGCATAAAGAACTCGCGGCCACGCATGGTGGGCTGAATAGGCCGAGCAGCGCGCTCTAAGAGCAGTTCCCCTACCGTGGTTTCAAGGCGCGAAATACGCTCAGAAACTGAAGGCTGTGTAAGGTGCAAGCGGGTCGCTGCCTTACGGAAGGAGCCGAGCCTCACCGCCCATACAAACGCCTCAAGTTCTTTAAAATCGAGCATAGTGACTCGCCTACAAATGACTTTCTGGGATACATAAGCATCGTCGTGGTGATACGTAAAGCTGGCTGCTGAGCTAACCCTCCTGATTATCAGGTAACACTAGATTTATTAAACTATGCAACTTTGAGACCACTCTCGGCAGCACTACCCCACCAACGCTATTATCACGCCACACCCTTACTGTGATAAGCGTATCGTGCCCATGCGTCAACCATTTTTCCACCAAATAACAATATGATAGGAGCACCCGATAGTTAGTATCGTCAAAAACGATTGGCACTGAGCTTGCCGTGTTCATATATTGGTGGTGGATTACAAATCAGCTTCAGCCAAGTCAACACATCCACTGCATCAACGACAGGAGTCGCTATGGCCATTCCCCTGCTTAATTGCGATATGGGCGAAAGTTTCGGCAACTGGACGATCGGCCTAGATGCCGATGCGATGCCTTACGTCGACTGCGCCAACATCGCCTGCGGCTTCCACGCCTCCGATCCCCATGTGATGCGCCGCACTGTGAAGCTAGCGGTTCAGAATGGCGTCCGTATTGGCGCTCACCCGGGTTACCCAGATTTGATGGGCTTTGGGCGACGCTCTATGGCCTGTTCGCCGGAAGAAGCGGAAGATATGGTGCTCTACCAAGTAGGGGCTTTGGCGGGTATCTGCCAAGCGGAAGGCACCCAGCTGAGCTATATCAAACCTCACGGTGCGCTATACAACGACATGGCCGCGAACCCGGCGCTACTGGAAGGTGTAATGCGCGCGGTACGTGCTTACGATCCGAGCCTGCCGCTGATGATTATGTCCACCGCCGACCCCGAGCCGCACCGCGAGCTCGCCGACAGGCTGGGCATTACCCTCTGGTTTGAGACCTTTGCTGACCGTGCCTATGACGCCAATGGCCACTTGGCTTCGCGCCGGCTACCCAACGCCGTGCATCACGACCAGAACACCATTGTGAATCAGGCCATTATGCTTGCCAAAGGCGAGCCGCTGACTGCACTCGACGGCACGCCGCTGCACCTAGCCTGCGACACGCTGTGCGTTCACGGTGATAACCCTGAATCGGTGGCCGCTGTACTCGCTATTCGTGAGGCCTTTCAGGCGCTGGAGCAGGCGTGAATCCCATTACTGGAAAAAGAGCTGGAAACAGCGCTGAAAGACGTATTGAAGTGCGTATTGAAACCGCCTCCATGGACGCCCTGATGGTGCGTCTGTTCGATACCATCGATGAAGCGAATATGGCCTGGGTGATCGCCGCCGACCAAGTCCTGCGAAGAGCCTTTGGCTCTGCGCTCATTGATCTGGTGCCTTCTTACACCACGCTATTAGTCCATTACGACTGTCGGCAGTTGACTCACACTGAGGCTCTCAGCCTTATTCAAAAAGCGCTTTTCGGCCTCACCCCCGCTGACACCCAAGCCGGTGAGCTACACGACATCCCCGTGTGGTATGACGAAAGCGTGGGGCCTGAGCTGCCTCTGGTCGCCAAGCGGGCAGGCTTAAGCGTCGACGAGCTCATTAAGCAGCACTGCAACCATGACTACTGTGTCTTCGCGCTGGGTTTCGCGCCAGGCTACGGCTTTATGGGCTTAGTCGATGAAGCAATAGCGACGCCGCGTTTGAAAACACCGCGCCGTAAGGTAGCAGCAGGTAGCGTGGGCATAGCCGATCGGCAAACAGCGATTTATCCACTGCTCTCGCCAGGTGGCTGGAACATTCTTGGCCGTACCAACGTGCCGCTATTTGAGCATGCCAAGCGTGGCGAGCCACTGTTTCGCCCCGGCGACAAGGTGCGCTTTAGAGCGATCTCCCGCGAAGAGTTTGAAGCAGATGGTGGCGACACCACGCCCATGGAGGAGCGCCCATGAGTCACATGGCTACCAATGAGGCACAAAAAGGGCTGGTGGTTAAGCAGGCGGGGCCGCTGGCGCTTATCCAAGATGCTGGGCGATTTGGCGTCGGCCACTTAGGCGTTACTCAGGGCGGCGCCGCCGACTGGATCTCTTTTCACTGGGCCAACTGGCTGTTGGGCAACCCTTTAAACAGCGCCGCGCTGGAAATCGTCATGGGCGGCGGTTTGAGTTTTGAAACCGAGCGCGAAGTGCGTCTGGCCCTGACCGGCGCCGACCTTGACGCCCAACTGGATGGCAAGCCACTCGCCCCCAATACCAGCTTTAAGCTACAGCCCGGCCAGCGCCTGGAGTTTCGCCAACCGCGCCAGGGCCTGCGCGCCTATCTCGCTTTTCCCGGAGGGCTGAATGCACCGGAGGTGCTCGGCAGCCGCGCCTGCACCGCTCGCGAGCAACTGGGCGGCTTGCATGAAGATGGTAAACCGTTAAAAGTGGGCGACCGCTTAACCTGGAAAGGTGCCGCCCCAGCGGTGCGCCGTATCGCGGAGGGGCAAGGCCCGCAAATGCCAGCGTCAGGCTGCCGTTTACCCATCGTTCTCGGTTCGCAGATCGCCTCGTTTAGCGGCCGCACGCTTTTCCAGGCGTTCAACCAGCCCTGGACAGTGGATAACCGCGCTGACCGTATGGGCGTGCGGCTCACCGGCCCTGCCCTGCATGGTTCGCTCACGGGCATTATTTCCGAAGGCATTCCTTTTGGGGCCGTACAGGTCCCGCCGGATGGTCAGCCCATCGTACTGATGAACGACCGCCAAACCATTGGCGGCTACCCCCGCCTTGGCGCCCTCACCCCCATCGCCTGTGCCGCCCTATCGCAGTGCCTGCCTGGCACTGCAGTTTGGTTAACACCGGTCAGCGCCAGCCAGGCGCAGAATGATTACCGACATCAGCTAACCATCTGGCGCTAAAGCGACAAAGCCCCTAATCAGGGGCTTTTTAACTGCATGACTTCCTGCTCGGGTTAGTTTCTAGCCATCTGCAGCTCTTTAACGACGATATCACCATCAATAACAATGGGCTCATCGTCCAGGAAGAGCGAGCAGTTGCGCATGGGAATATCCAGATGGCAGGCGGTATCGTTAGCCCCACCCAGTTCGCTGTTCGGGCCGGTGGAGAACATCACGTTGCCATAGAAGCTGCGCGGCTCCATCCCCATGCCACCGGGAAACTCGCCCGGTACCATACGGTGCCATTTGGCGTTCGGGTTCATGCCCCAGCCCACATGGCTCATGCCCATACCACGCGGGTCGTTGAAGCTATCCATATAGGACTTCACTAGCTCCGCATCAAGCCCACCGCGTATATCGGTAATCCAGCCCTTTTCGATAGTGTAGGTAATGGGCTCGCGAACATACATGTTCTGGGGGAGCAGAATATCGCCCGGCGCAACGACAATGGTGCCATCAACGCCATCGTCATCACCGCCGGTAAACACAAAGCCAGAGGGCCAGTGATCCCAACGCCCCGGCTCGTCGTTACAGGCATATTCAGCCACTGTCTCATAGGTGTTCAGTTGGTAGGTGACATCAGTGCCATGGGGCGAAGTGATGCGCATCACTTTGGCTTTCGCCAACAGATCTGCAGCGAGCTCGACCTTTTCTCGTAGCTCCTTGGTAGGCAGCATTCTGGCCAGCAGCTCTGGCGGCTCAACCGCCGTTAATATGCGCGTACCTGCAGCCTGAATCGCCATTTGCTCCGGCGAGAACAGCAGGAAGATACAATCGATCAACATGTCGCAGTTTTTAAGCGCTTCCACCGCATCGGGCATGCTGGCAAGCCCCGTTGCTCCCACGGCCCAGCCACCGGTAGGTAACGGCGCGGGTAACCGCATGTGGTACATATTGGCGCCTAATCGCTGCCCCGCCGCCATAAAGGCATCGGCATAATCAAGGCGTTCGCTGCCCTGGGTCAGCACCACCAGTTTCTCGCCTTCGTGCACGCCAGACATTTTCAGCTGGTGGAGACAAATTTCCGCGAAGCTTGCATGATCCATAGTGACTCCTCACTTCCCAACCGTTAGTTCAGCTATTTGTCGGGTTAAGCTAACTGAGAGCGCTTGTTCTCCCTCAAGAGACTCGCCAAGCGCTCTATGGTTTTGTCAGGTAAAACGACTAGGCAGACGCTTCTTTCGTCACCGGATCGCTGGTCGAGCGGCGCTTTTTACCCAGCTCTTCAGCGATGGCGGTAAAGAAGGCATCGGTAGAGGCTTGATGGGGTTGAGTCACCAGGCTAATGCCAACAAACAGCACACTAGCGACCACAATGCCCCATACACCAGCAGGCAGACCCAGCAGCGAGTTACCGGTGGCATACATCAGCAATACAAAGGCGCTGGTGCCCACCACACTTACCAGCGCACCGACGCCAGTACCGCGCTTCCAATAGAAGGCACCGATCAGCGCAGGCACCATGGCAACCAAGCCCGATGAGGCTGCCACCGACAGCACCGCAATAAGGTCAAGCTGTAGCTCGGCGAAGGCCAGCGCCATCAGTGCGATCACCGGCACCACGAACTTGCCCACCAGCAGTTGGCGTTTTTCACTGACGTTCGGCTTGACGTTGGCATAGACATCACGTGAGACCATGGACGCCAGCGTCAGCATGATTGAATCGATGGTGGAAACGGCGGCGGCCATAATGCCGATCATGACGATGACACCAAGCACTGGCGGTACAAATTCCGACGCCAACAGCGAAGGTGTGGCTAAATCGGCGCGCTCTAGAGCAGGGAAAGCGGCCAAGGCGGAGAACCCCCACAGCACAGAGACCATCGTGTAAATAAAACCAAACACCAGGAAGCCGATCAGCATGTGGCGCATGGAGCGTAACGAAGAGGGCATAAACAGGCGCTGACTCACTTGCGGATTAGAGAGGCTAAAGAAGAACCAGGGAATAGTCAGTCCCAGGAAAGTGACAAAGCTGAACAGGCCAGGGCCGGGCACGGTGAGCGACTGCGGATGTTCCGTTGCCAGCGTGTCAAATAGTGCGCCGAAACCACCCAAGCCCTGAATCACGAGGAAGGCCACCAGGGTCGAGGCAACAATCATCATGATCGCCTGGAGCGAGTCGGTCCACATGACCGAACGAATGCCCGCGATATAAGAGAAGAAGATGGCAATCACCGTGGCCAGCACTACCCCGGTGGTAAAGGTAATGGCGCCATCGGTAATACCTTGAAGCAGGTAACCCACGCCGGCGAGCTGAACGGCAGAGTAAGGGATCAAGAAGATACAGCTGGCAATCGAGACAGCCATCGCCACATGCTTGCTATTGTAGCGGTGGCCCAGCATCTCGCTGGGGGTCACAAAACCAAACGTCTTGCCAACCGCCCAGAATTTGGGACCGAAAATAGCCACCAGAGAAACGCCGGCAAAGTAGATGATTTCAAAGCCTAGCGCGCCGACGCCTCCGGCATAAGTAAGACCTGCCAAGCCCACCATCATAAAGGCACTATAAGTAGTGGCACTATAACTCAGCGCCGAGACAAAGCCGTTCATCTGCCGGTTGCCCAGAAAGTAACCCGACATACTTTCCGCCCCACCCTCTGCCGGGCTTTGACGGGACATAATCGCAATGCCAATAGCGATCAATAAATAGATGGCGATGGACCACCAGATAAGTGACTCAGTCATTGCTGTGCTCCTCAAAATCTTTAGTGATAAACACGTTTAGAGCAATGACCGCTAATCCTGCGCACGCCCAAAACAGGAAGCTGCCGTACCAGAGCGCGACCCCGCTCAATAGGGTGTACGGCACTAAATAGCTGAGTAAGACGACGGCCCATACCAGCCATATCCATTTACTGCGTTTCATAGTCCACCTCGTTTTATTTCGTCAGGGAGTAGAGTGTGTGTTGTTGTGGTGAGGCTGGCGTAAATCTTCAATACGTTGTTCTACTTGTTGCCAAGGCGCTTTCTCAGGTGCAAAGCGCGCTCGGAGATAGGTCGCTAAATCAGCGATCTGGGTATTACTAAAGCTGTCGGCAAAGCCTGGCATGCTACCAATGTTTGGAACGTGGTCTGCGTGGACACCCCCCAAAATTGACTGGATAACGTTATCGGGATGATCGCTATGCAAATTGGTATTCAGGGCTAGATTAGTCTTCGCGCTCGAAAAGGTAGGAACGCCGGAATCAACATGGCACGCCGCACAGGCGCCTTCGAAGAGCCGCTCCCCGGCCTCCATTTCTGTTGAGCTATCGACTGCACTGGTCACGCGCTGCGTAGCTTCCGCCACGGCCGCATCGCTATTCCCTGTGGGCGCCTGCATCTGGGCGGCCACATAATGGGCAATGGCCCGCACATCGTATCCAGGCAACTCAGCCAGCCCCGCAACAACCGGCGCCATAGGGCCAGAGGCAACACCGTGCAGCGCTGACTCGCCGTGGCGTAGATAGTCGTAAAGCGAAGTTTCACTCCACGGAACGGGGGCACGTGACAAGGTATTGAGAGGCGGCGCTTCCCAACCATCGACAAAGGCACCGGCAAAGTACGCTTTACCATTTTTTTCGGCCCCCATGGCATTGCGGGGGCTATGGCAGGCGCTGCAGTGACCTAACCCTTCGGCAAGATAGGCACCACGGTTATACAGTTCGCTTTGCATGGGGTCAGGCTGGAAAGGCGTTGCATCGTGGTAAAGCGTATTCCAGCCTGCCATTAAGCTGCGCACGCTGAAGGGAAAAGTGAGCGCATTGGCTTGTTTTTCAGTCGACACGGCGGGCTGAGCCATTAAGTAGGCGTAAAGCGCCTGTAAATCGGCATCACTGGTCTTGGCAAATGCCGTATAGGGGAACGCGGGATAAAGGTGGCTACCATCACGGCTAATGCCGTGGCGCATGGCGCGCTCAAAGGCAGCGTAAGACCACTGACCAATCCCTGTCGCCTCATCCGGCGTAATGTTAGTGCTGTAGAGCGTCCCGAAAGGTGTCTCGAACTCACGCCCTCCCGCATTGGTCACGCCACCTTCTGTGGTATGACACGCCGCGCAGTCGCCTGCCGCCGCAACGAGTCGCCCGCGTTCAATGGTCTCGGCGGAATAGAGGTTGGTGACTGGCCTGGAAACCGGTGCAATCACCCCTTTCCATGGCCATGCCGCCGCTGCAGTGCTCGCAATAGTGGTAAACGCTGCAGCGGCTAACCAGCGCCGTTTCATTGACCGCGGTGGTTTCAATGTAGATGGGAGCCCTGCTTCCTCGACGGAAGAAGCTTCGAGTGCCTGGCGTACGCGCTTGGCGGTAAACGGTGGTTGGCGAAAACGCAGGCCGGTGGCATCAAAAAGCGCATTGGCTATTACCGCAACACCCGGCGATAGCTCCGCACCGGTTAATACGTCTTCACCGACGGTTTTATTAACACCTTCCTCAACGTGGCTTTTCGAAGAAGCGCTCGTTGGTAATCCTGCGGAATACTCACGTTCAGTCAGCGCACGACTGCCGTCCCCCCACTCATCGAAACCGGGCGCCTGCCCCAAAAGGGGGCGCGCTTCACCCAAGACCCGAGCCTGTAGCGTTTGCTGAAGGCGATCAGTATCCACATCAGGGCCAGCGTCCTGCCCCACCACCAACCGGGTAAGCTGAACATCGCCGGTAACACGATTGACCGCCACATCAGCAATCCAGGCAGAGCGCACTCCCGACTCCACGCGCTGATTCCGATCGGGCAGTTGAGAGTAGGCAAAGCCCCGCCCGCGCAGTAAATCCTGGGGTAAAGAGTTTGCTGATGGACTGGATCCCTTTTGCCACTCGGCCCGTTTAGCAACGGACTCAATCAGCTCAACGCCACGCGCATCGTCAAGATGGCGAAGTCGCAGCGCGATAGGGTCTTGGTCACTCTCGCGGGCAACCTCATCTAAAAAAGATTCTCGCGCGAACGCCTGCTGTATACCCACCAACGTGGCATTGCTGGAGAGCGAGGCTGACTGAGAGCGTTCGGCAAGATATTGGTCGCGGAACACATAGGGCGAGAACGGCGTTGTATCTTGCTCGCCAGCGAGGGCCTCAGCGCTAGACGTTGCTATCGCGACCCTACCACTTAACAACAACCCTACGGCAGCCACCTCACCAGTGAGATTGGCCTGCTGATAGTGATAACGGGCTATCTCACCACTACTGGCAATATCCGCGTTTAGAGTAATTCGCTGCGCTTGGCCCAATGCCTGAACATCGTTGGCGTAGCGGGCATCGAGCCAAACGGCTACCGGGCCGCCCACCGCCCGCGACATCAACGCCGCATCGACGGCGGCATCGTCACCGCAATGGCGACCCAACCCTGAGGCCTGATTTGATGCGTGCTTACCATCGGCGCTGTAAAGCTCAATTTGGCTAATATCCAGCGCGGTTAACTGGCTTAAATCCTGTTTAAGCGCCGTGGGGGTGACGGTTTGCCCACACACACTCAATTGTTGGTCGCGGCAATCGGCAATGACCCAGCTAGGGTGGTTGCCCCAGCGCATGCGACTCGGCCAGCCATATGCATGATTTGAATGCGTGTAGGACTGGCGAGGCTTATCGAGAGATTTTGCAGAGGGTTTTGTAGAAGCCTCTTGATGGCTGCCGAGGGCTGTTTCGGGCGCCTGGTGAGCGGCTTGCCATTCCACCTTCAGCTGTTTAGCCGCATCGGTTGCCAACGCCAAGCTATCTGCAACTACCCCTACAAAATTCCCCTCCACCACGACGTCAATGGATCCAGGTAGTGAGGCAATACTGTTGCTATCGACGCCCACTAAGCGATCACTCTCAAAACGCTCCCCATTCCAGCGGTAGTAAGGTGGTCGAACGACGACACCATAGCGCGCCTGCGCCAGCAGTGCAGGGAGGCTGGCCTTTTCTTGTTGGTCATGGCGCACCGCCCCTTCACTCATGAGGTGCCTCCTGCAGCGCGGCCGCGTTAATGACGACTGCACGCTCGGCCGCCTGCAGAATTTCAACATGGGTGCCACATCGACAGAGATTATGCTCTAAAGCGGCGCGAATCTGCTGGGCAGAGGGTTGGGCGTTATGATTTAGCAGAGCCCGAATAGTAATGATCATACCGTTCAAACAGTAACCACACTGGGCCGCCTGGGCATCGATAAAAGCTTGTTGTACAGGGTCAAGCCGACCGCCCTGGGAAAGACCGTCAAGAGTGGTGACTTCATGACCCACAGCCGCGGACACGGGCAGCACGCAGGTACGTGCGGCCATGCCATCAATCAATACGCTACATGCACCACATTCGCCCAAGCCACAGCCATATTTCGGGCCGTTTAGCGCTAGGTCGTTACGCAACACATTGAGCAGTGGTGTCTGCGGCGGCACGGCCAGCTCACGTTCTTGCCCATTGATAGTTAGCTTTAGCGTCATAGTGATCATCATCTTTATTGTTAAGCCCACCCTCTTTCTATAACGGAGCGACGGGGCTTGGATATGACTTAGATATTACTAATAAACACAGAGTGCCAAACATGCTTCGTAGCACCTTAAACAAGCCTATTTTCGCCTACGCCCATCGCTTTGCACCAGCTCAGTGCAACACCAATATGCACAGAGCATTAAAGGTGCATACGCTATAAAAATGCGCCTAATAAACGTATAGCACTCAATAGACACGTTTTTCAAGTTTTCATAAAAACCAAAATATATCTTAAAAATATATTAAATTCATTAACTTACATAAAATAACTCATTTTATGGTATTAAAAAATATTTTATAAACTAATTCTTGACCACCAAATAAATGGTGTATACGTTGTTTTATAGCATTCAAAAAAGATTCCGGTAACGCCTCACACGGCAGTCAATTAGGTAAGCCCTATCCCCTAGGTGCTGCGTAAATAAACGAGTGATTGGCGAATAAAACAGCGAGGAAACCAAGATATGAACAACAAACCCACCATAGCCGTTATTGGCGCTGGCCTTGGCGGCGCTGCAGCTGGCGCGCTGCTACAGCAAGCGGGTTACCCCACCAAGGTATACGAACAGGCCCCGGCATTTTCTCGCTTAGGCGCCGGTATTCACCTTGGCCCTAACGTGATGAAGGTCATGCGCCGAATCGGCATTGAGGAGAAGCTCAATGCCATGGGCTCACACCCCGATTACTGGTTTAGCCGTAACGGCATGACGGGCGAGTATCAGTCACGTATCCCGCTAGGCGAGTTTGCCCGCGAAAACTATGGGGCGGCCTACATCACCGTACACCGTGGTGATCTACACGAATTGATGGTCAGCACACTCGACCAGGACAACCTCTATTTCGATAAGCGTCTGGTCGATGTGGATGACAGCGGCGACAAGGTGGTCATGACCTTCGCCGATGGCTCAATCGAAGAAGCTGATTTAGTGATCGGCGCTGATGGCGTTAATTCGCGTCTGCGCGAGAAGCTGCTTGGCCCTGAAGCCCCGATCTACAGCGGCTGGGTTGCCCACCGGGCCATTATCTCTGCCGAAAAACTCAAGGCATATGACCTGGATTTTGAAGCCTGCGTGAAGTGGTGGTCGGAAGACCGGCACATGATGGTGTACTTCGTGACCGGCGACGAGAAGGAGTATTACTACGTGACAGGCGTGCCTGAACCCGATTGGAACCACGGCACTTCCTTCGTCGACAGCTCGCGCGAAGAGATGCGCAAGGCATTCGAGGGTTACCACCCCACCGTCCAAGCGCTCATCGACTGCACCGAAAGCGTCACCAAGTGGCCGCTATTGGAGCGCAACCCGCTGCCACTGTGGCATGAAAATCGGCTGGTGCTGCTAGGTGACGCCTGCCACCCGATGAAGCCCCATATGGCCCAGGGCGCCGCCATGGCCATCGAAGATGCCGCCATGCTGGTGCGCTGCCTGGAGGAAGTGGGCGCCGAGCACTACCAGCAGGCATTCGAGCTGTACCGCACCAACCGTTTTGAACGCGCCTCACGGGTTCAGCAGGTTTCCCACGACAATACCTGGTTACGGGAAGACGAAGATCCGGCCTGGGTATTTGCCTATGACCCCTTTGAAGTACCGCTGAAGCAACCCACCAGTGAAGGGAGCCCAGTATGAGCAGCACCTATCTCTATGGCGCCAACGTGCAGGCCAATGGTATTCGTCAGCACTACCTGCGCTTCGCTGACAGCACCGAGACCTCGCGCCAGCCGCTGGTACTGATACCGGGTATTACCAGCCCGGCCATCACCTGGCGTTTTGTGGCCGAGCGGCTCGGTCAGCATTTCGACACTTATGTGCTGGATGTCCGTGGACGCGGCTTGTCGTCTACCGGTCCTGATCTGGCCTATGACACCGACACGTGCGCCGACGATGTGATCGCCTTTATCGATGCACTGGGCCTGAGCAATGTCATTCTGGCAGGCCACTCCATGGGTGCGCGCTTTGCGCTACGCGCTATGAGTCGCGGCGCCAAGGGTATCGACAAACTGGTACTGATCGACCCGCCGGTTTCGGGACCAGGACGCCGAGAGTACCCCAGCAAGCTGCCCTGGTACGTGGACTCCATCCGTGACTGCACGCGAGGCGCCGATATCGAAACCATGCGCCACTACTGCCCCACCTGGAGCGACGAGCAGCTGCGGTTACGCGCCGAGTGGTTACACACGTGCTTTGAGCCCGCCATCGTTCAGGCGTTTGAAGAGTTCCACAGCGTCGATATCCATCAGGATTTCCCTGCTATCAACGTGCCCACGCTGCTGATGTGTGCTGGCAAAGGGGGGGTTATCCAAGATGAAGATCGCGCCGAAATACGCTCTCTACTACCGACGATTCGTATGTCTACCGCCGAACAGGCGGGTCACATGATTCCCTGGGATGACTTCGACGGCTTTTTTGTCGCCTTTGAAGACTTCCTGGGCAGACAACTCTAACAAAGGCCAATGATCATGAGTCACAGCACTATGTCTAACAATTCCATGACCAAAACATACCGCATCGGCCAGATCGTCCCCAGCTCCAATATCACCATGGAGACCGAGATACCGGCCATGCTGGCTGCACGGCAGTTGATTCGCCCGGAACGCTTTACCTTTCACTCCAGCCGCATGCGTATGAAAACGGTCAGCAAGGACGAGCTGGCCGCGATGGATGCGGAGTCGGATCGCTGCGCCCTGGAGCTCTCCGATGCCGCCGTAGATGTGATGGGGTATGCCTGCCTAGTCGCCATTATGGCGATGGGACCCGGCTACCACCGGGAGTCGCAAAAGCGTTTGCGCAGCCGTACTGAAGAGAACGGCTGCGACACACCGGTGGTCACCAGCGCCGGTGCGCTGGTCGATGCGCTAGGCGTGATGAAAGCCAAGCGTGTGGTGGTGGTGGCGCCTTACATGAAGCCGCTGACCGAAATGGTGGTGGACTACATCCGCCAGGAAGGTATTGAAGTACTCGACTACCGCGCGCTCGAAATCCCCAATAACCTGGATGTCGCCCGTCACGATCCGGCCAATCTTCCCGAGATTGTCGCCAGTCTCGACTTAAGTAATGTGGACGCTATCGTCCTGTCAGCCTGTGTACAGATGCCGTCGCTACCCGCCGTCGCCAAGGTTGAAGCCCTGACCGGCAAGCCGGTGGTGACCGCTGCGATCGCAACCACCTACGCCATGCTCAAGGCACTCGACCTGGAGCCCATCGTCCCAGGTGCAGGCGCGCTCTTATCAGGGGCTTACTAACTCAATCAGGTGCTTATCAACGATATTAAGTACTGATTAAGGAGACGGCCATGTCGCCACACAATAGTGATAACAGTGATAACGTTAGCGATAACACTGCCATGGACAACTACCGAGGCGTATGGGATGGACGCATCGGCTTTGGCAAATCGCCTGCGCTGCTAGTGGTTGATTTTATGCAAGGCTACACCACCCCAGGTTCACCGCTATTTGCCCAGGGCGTGGTGGATGCCGTCGCCAATATGCCGTCGCTTTTAAACACCGCGCGGCGGACAGGCACGCCCGTTATTCACACGAACATTCTTTATCACGCCCCGGATCAAATCGATGGCGGCATTTGGGTCAAGAAGGCACCGGTAATGCGGGCGATGGTGGCAGGTAACCCTTATGCGGAGTTCTGCCCCGAGGTGGCACCCCGTGAAGATGAGCTGGTAATGACAAAGCAGTATGCCAGTGCTTTCTTTGGTACTTCGCTTGCCTCAACGCTGGTCGCCATGGGGATCGATACGCTGATCATCACCGGCTGTTCCACTAGCGGCTGCATTCGCGCCACCGCCGTTGATGGAGTACAGCACGGCTTTCGGGTGATGGTGGTACGTGATTGCGTGGGCGACCGCCACCCCGCACCCCATGAAGCTAACCTGTTTGATATCGATAGCAAGTATGGGGATGTGGTTGGACTGGATGAAACGCTGGGTTACTTAACGCAGCGTTAGGAATGGCCAAAATGCGGGCGAAGGGAACGTCTTTTTGGGTCACCCGTCCGCGTTCATTTTTTCCAGCAGATGCATTAAGGCAATCCGCTCTGCCGGATTGAGATTTCTCATGGTCTGATCGCTAATTTGCTTGGCACTGGGCACCATCTCCTCTACCAATGTCTCCCCAGGCTCGGTGATCACGACCATGACTTTGCGTTGATCGTTGGGGTCAGTGGTGAGCGAGATCCACCCCCGCGCTTTAAGACGTTTAATGACGCCGCGGATAGTGGCTGGATCAATCGCCGTGGCGTTGACGATATCGGTTAACGAGCTAGGGCCACGCTCCATCACCGTGCACAGCGTGACAAATTGAATGGCCGTGAGCTGTTTATCGCTGCTGTAACGCTGAAAAATAGCCGTATGCCGCTGGTAGGCTTTACGCAGTAGATGCCCTACTTGCTCAGAAAAATCATACCCCTGCTCTGAAGGCGTAGGGTGCTCGCCGGAAGACGAGTGTTTGAACGCACTATCCGTTGTCATTCCATCTCCTTAATCTATTGGCGACGTCGTCTATCGAGTATGGCACTGGTGAATAAAAGGATGCATCAACGCAAGAAATACTGCTTGCGCTGGATCAATTCATCATGCTTTTATGGCGTACACGCCACAATTTTACCTTAGTTATCGTTTTTTTCATCACCTAAAATTCATCCGCACTGATTATCTTAAGCGCTAGCGTGGGAGGCAGACATGGCTGATAGATCAGACTATACGAGAGAGTCGCTGCTGTATGGGTCTGATGTTCTGGTGATCTACCGCGACCCGGTTACGCCACCCAAGCCCGCCCCCGGACAGCCAGGTACACACTCAAACTTCACCCCCCATGAGCCCGAGATATTCATTGCCGTACTCAGCGATAGCCATATCGTGGCTTTCAACGGCCACGTAGACCTAGGCACCGGCATTCGCACAGCACTCGCTCAAATTGTCGCAGAGGAACTTAGCGTCGCGTTCGACAGCGTCACCATGGTGCTGGGCAACTCTCTTGAAGCCCCTAACCAAGGCCCCACCATTGCCAGTGCATCGATTCAGATCACCGCTGAGCCGCTGCGCCGGGCCGCAGCCCAAGCGCGAGAGTACTTATTAACGCTGGCAGCCAAACACTTTGACGCTGAACGCTCTCTACTTCACTGCCAAGACGGGGCTATTTATCTCAACGACACCCTTCAGACCAGTGACATTGATAAGCCCCGCCCGCCCGTTAGTTACGGAAAGTTACTGCAGAGTGCTCGCCATGCGTTAAAGCTTGCCGATGAGGTGCTGCTTAAACCGGTCAGTCATTACACCCTAGTCGGCCAATCGACCGCACGTGTGGATATACCTGCCAAGGCCACCGGGCACTTAACCTTTATCCACGACCTACGCCTGCCCGACATGCTGCATGGGCGAGTGATTCGCCCGCCTTATGTAGGTCATGATAGTGGCGACTTTATTGGCAACAGTTTAATCGCGGTAGATGAAAGCTCTGTGGCGCATTTGCCAGGTGTGATAAGCGTCGTGGTGGTCGGTGACTTTGTTGGCGTGGTGGCCGAGCGTGAAGAGCAGGCCGCCGAGGCAGCCAAGCAGCTAAAGGTTCATTGGCGCCCAATCGAAGGCCTGCCTCAGTTAGACAATATAGAGCAAGCGCTGCTCGACTTACCCGGCAAGCAGCGCATCCTCCTTGAAGAGGGTGATCTCGACAGCGCCCTTGCTGCCGCAGAACATCCGCTCAATCGTCACTATGTGTGGCCGTTCCAACTGCATGGCTCCATCGGCCCTTCGTGCTCCGTCGCCGATGCCAGAGAAGATGCCCTTCACGTTTGGTCCGGCACCCAAAACCCACACAGCCTGCGCGCCGACCTCGCGCGGCTTACCGGTTTGGATGAAGGCGTTATCACCATTACCCGGATGGAAACCTCAGGCTGCTATGGCCGCAACTGCGCTGACGACGTTGGCGCCGATGCCGTGCTGCTCTCTCAGGCGGTGGGTCGACCTGTTCGCGTGCAATTAACCCGTGAGCAGGAGCACACCTGGGAGCCTAAAGGCGCTGCCCAGTATATGGCCATCCAGGGTGGGTTAAACGCAGATGGCAGCCCGGCAGGTTATCGCTTTAACACACGCTATCCTTCTAACAGTGCCCCTACGCTGGCACTGCTGCTGACCGGCGCTGCCTCACCGATTGATATCCCTTTTGAAATGGGTGATCGAACCTCGGTGCCGCCTTACCGCTATCCTCACCGCCAAATAGTGTGCGACGACGTCCCGACCCTGGTACGAGCATCCTGGCTACGTGGTGTATCGGCATTGCCCAGCACCTTCGCCCACGAAAGCTATATTGATGAGCTTGCCTATTTGGCGGGCGAGGATCCGGTCGCCTATCGGTTGCGCTATTTAACCGACAACCGCGCCTGCAAACTTGTCGAAGCGTTAGTCGAACGCGCGAATTGGAAATCCGGCATCGCCAATTCCAACCCAAGAAGCGATGGCGAGTGGCGCTATGGCCGAGGCTTCGCTTACGCCCAGTACGTGCATAGTAAATTTCCTGGCTTTGGCGCCGCGCTCGCCGCCTGGGTGATTGAGCTTAAAGTCAATGTGAAGAGTGGGCGGATTGTCGTCGAGAATTTATATGTAGGACAGGATGCGGGCTTGATGGTGAACCCTGCCGGCGTTCGTCACCAAGTACATGGCAATGTGATCCAGATGCTCAGCCGCACGTTAAAGGAGCGGGTAACCTTCGAGGATGGCCTACCGACCAGTAGAGAGTGGGGCGGCTACCCAATCCTACGCTTTTCGGAGCTTCCTCCCATCGATGTCATGCTGCTTGATCGACCTGAACTGCCACCACTCGGCGTTGGAGAATCCGCCTCGCTGCCTGGCGCTCCCGCGATTGCTAATGCGCTTTTTGATGCAATAGGCGTAAGGCTTACCCAGCCGCCATTTACCCCTGATACCGTTCGTAAAACCTTGGCAGCGTCTCTCAAATATCCACTGGAGGCCGTCAACTAATACACTACGTTGATCTTCAGGTGACTGAATTCTAACGAAAGGAGCAGTAAAAATAATTATTTAGACTTAAGTTTAAAGATTAGAAGCCGTTAATAATTAGCGGTAGCAAGGAACTTCCAGGGAACCATAACATAGTCAGAGTACGGCACTGATTGACTAACAGCGACCTACTACTGACCTATACGTCGAGGCAACAAATGAAAAAAATTTCTCGTCTCTCACTGACGCAGAAACTGCTGGCTGCTGTCGCCATTCCACTTCTAGTGGTGGCTGTCGTTTTAGGTATTGTCGTCAATCAACAGCTCAATAATGCTATTCCATCGTTAATCGATAATGCAGGGACTCGGCAAGTAGAAGCGCGAGCCGATGAAATTAGCCGCTGGATTACAGGATACCGTAATTGGATAGCCGTACTTGCTAAGGATGAGCGTTTGGTAGAAGACGTGCCCATTGCTTCTCATCGCGAGTGGCTCGAAAAACGCTATCCTCCTGGGGGCACCATTGAGTCACTTTTCTTCTCTGATGCTTCCGGGGCAACGTTGACCCACTCAGGCGTCAACCTGGATATAGCCGAACGTCCCTACTTCCAGGCCCTCGTGACAGAGGGCAGCCAAGACAGTCTTCTCAGTGATCCTGTTATCTCCATGATTAGTGGTTTACCAACGGCTATTGTCGCCGACACCGTGTTTGATGAACGCGGTAATAGGGCAGGATTGCTAGGCATGACGGTCTCCATGGCTGCCGTTTCTGATATTACCTCCGATATCAATGTTGGCGAAGGAAGCTATGGCTGGCTCATCGACAGCCAGGGGCAAGTCATTGCCCACCCGAATGAAGAGTATCGGATGTCGCTCAATTACACCGATGCCGACCAGCAGGGCTACCAAGGTCTGGATGCGTTGAGCCAACAAATACTCAATGGCACGGCTGGCTCAGGTGAAATCACCATGCCCAGCGGCAAACAGACGGTTCTCATGTGGAGTCCGGTGGAAGGCACCTCCTGGGTGGTGGGTGTCACTGTCCCCATCACCGCCTTTACGACCGTGACCAACAGCCTGCTGCAGTCGCTACTGCTGGCAGGCGGACTGCTGCTGATATTGCTATTGGTGGTGGTTGCCTATGCGGCACGTCGCGCTCTCGCGCCAATCAAGCATACGGCAACCGCTATGGCAGACATTGCCCAAGGTAAAGGCGACCTGACGCGCAGATTAGAAGCCAAAACAAACGATGAAATTGGCGACCTTGCCCATGGCTTCAATGCGTTTGTGGAACGCATGCAGTTAACCCTTCAGGAAGTACGCCAGAACGCTCGCACGGTATTATCAGATGCCAGCGATATGGCGGATGGTACCCAGGAACTTTCGTCGCGCACCGAGCAAGCGGCAGCCAACCTGCAGGAAACATCCGCTTCCATGGAGCAGATTCACTCCACCGTGGCGCATACATCCCAGGCCTCCGAACAGGCCAATAGCCTAGCACTAGAGGCTGCCAATGCCTCTGAACGTGGCACTGAGTCAATGAACCAGATGGAAGCCAAGATGGCGGCCATCAGTGATTCGGCCAACAAGATCAGCGATATCATTGGCTTGATTGACTCGATTGCGTTCCAGACCAATATATTGGCATTGAATGCCTCGGTGGAAGCAGCACGTGCTGGCGAGCAAGGCCGCGGATTCGCTGTCGTCGCTAGCGAAGTGCGCACTCTCGCCAGTCGCTCGGCTTCGGCTGCTCACGATATTCGTGCGCTGATCGATATGTCCGTTAGCCACTCAAGAGAAGGCGGCGACATCGTCAAGGCAGCGGCTATGCGTATGCAGGAGATTCGTCATAGCGTTACTCAGGTGTCGGATGTGATTGCCGAGATTGCGGCCGGCGCTCGAGAGCAAACGACCGGCATTCAGCAAGTCAATACCGCCGTGGCAGAGATGGATATGATGACCCAGCAGAATGCCGCCATGGTCAGTCAAAGTGCAAACCTTGCCGCTTCCATGCGCGACAACGCCCGCAGCCTGGATCAGTTAATGAGCGAGTTTGTGCTCAGTGATGGCGCCACCGAGAACTCAGCACTCCCCTATACGGCAGCACATCAAGCTCGCGCAAATACTTCTTTACCCCAAGCATCTAGCCGCCGCCCACAGGCCGCCCAGCAAAAGCATGAAGTAGCGGAGTGGGAAGAGTTTTAACCTCCTCTCATTATTAACGCCAAAGGCACCCATTTTTTGGGTGCCTTTTTCTTTATGCTAGCCTGATATCGTGCGTGTATTACTCCATGTGCAGCAGCGTATAAAGCGCTTCACTGGCGTGGCGCTCATCGCGCTCGTCAATACTGCCCACCCCCATTTCACGATCATTGTCGTACACCACAAAGACACGCTCATGATCCAACACCGCCAGCCCTTCTGCTTTGTGCTCGAATTCAAACGGGGTGCCGTCCATCCCGCGTACCAAGGCAGGTGGCTCGCCAGTGGTGAGGTGTTCCAGCTCCATCACCCATAGGTAACCGCCAATGCGTGCGACGTTATCAACCTCCGTTTCAAAGCTGGTCATCAGATAAAGTCGATGGTGGTAAGGGTCATATTCAAGACTCGACAATCCGCACTCAATCGCTACCCCTTCATGCTCAGTCGGTTCAAAAGCGTAGAGTTCGCGCAGCTCATCGATAAACTCGAGGTTGCCAGACGCATTCACCACATAGTGGGCGCCCACCACACGGCTCACATAAGAGAAGTCATCATGCCGCTGTCCCTGCTCGCGTACGCCGAAAAGCAAAAGACCATCGCCTAGCTCGCCAGGCACTGCCGCCAGCCCTTCAATCTTGTAGTAGGGCAAGCCAATCGCATGGTTCAGCTTATTACGTAACTCCAATGACCCTTCCACCCCGTCACGGGGGTCAGGATCTACCGCTTGAACCTTCTCAGGCTCACCCAACGGCCAAATCAATAAATGGTTATAGGCATTCAGGTCATGGGTCGCGTCGTCGATGCGATCAAAACCCGTCGTGGCCAATACATGCTTACCATCGGCAGTCAGTGCGAAGTCTTCATACTTCACCGCTCGCTTGATCAGCGGCGTTGTAAAATACTCAAGCTGTGAATCATCCGGCCCGTCATCCGTCATCGGCAAGGCAAAGACCGCGGAACGATGCTCTCCTGGAATCGGCTTATCGCTGGCCAACAGTAACCGCTCACCGTCATACATAACCGCCGACACTTCGGCATTGGCGAGCTTTCCCTGCTCATCGCGCAGGCCAACGGGGAAGCAGTGAATACTGCCCTGCTGCAAGATTCTGGCTTTCTGCATCGTTATACTCCTTGGAAAGGTCACTTCTACTGACAGCGTCAAGGAGAGAAAACTCCCGCTTCTAAAACACCATGCTGTTCAGCAAGCGATGGTCACCCTATCAGCAAGTAACAAAAAACCCGCATCTTTCGATGCGGGTTTGGGTAGAGACGTAACGCTTAGTGTTGGTTACGCGACGTCAAAGCGGTCCGCGTTCATCACTTTCGTCCAGGCAGCGACGAAGTCTTTGACGAATTTCTCGTCGTTATCGTCCTGGGCGTAGACTTCCGCATAGGAACGCAGTAGCGAGTTGGAACCGAACACCAGGTCAACGCGAGAAGCGGTCCACTTAACGGCATCCGTTTGACGATCACGGATTTCGTAGGTGTTTTTACTCACCGGCTTCCAGGTGTTGCCCATATCGGTCAGGTTGACGAAGAAGTCGTTGGTCAACTGGCCTTCACGGTCAGTGAATACGCCATGCTTGGTACCGCCATAGTTGGTGCCCAGCACACGCATGCCGCCGAGTAACACGACCATTTCCGGCCCTGTCAGCCCCATCAACTGCGCGCGATCCAGCAGCAGCTCTTCCGGCTTCACGACGTAGTCTTTCTTCTGCCAGTTACGGAAACCGTCAGCCAGCGGCTCTAGCGGCTCGAAGGATTCGCCGTCGGTCATCTCGGCAGAAGCGTCGCCACGGCCTTTCAGGAAAGGCACGCGAACGTCATAACCTGCAGCTTTAGCGGCTTTTTCGATCGCAACACTGCCGGCCAGAACGATGACGTCGGCAAGGCTAGCGCCGGTGTCGGCAGCAATCTTCTCGTACACGGCTAATACGCTGGCGAGACGCGCAGGCTCGTTGCCTTCCCAATCCTTCTGGGGCGCCAAACGAATGCGTGCACCATTGGCACCGCCGCGCATATCAGAGCCGCGGTAAGTGCGCGCGCTGTCCCACGCAGTGCTGACCATGTCGCTGATGCTCAAACCGGCTTCGGCGATTTTCTGCTTAACCACTTCTTCGCTGTAGTCGGTGCTGCCAGCCGGAATAGGATCCTGCCAGATCAAGTCTTCAGCGGGCACTTCCGGGCCGATGTAGCGCGCTTTCGGGCCTAGGTCACGGTGGGTCAGCTTGAACCACGCCTTGGCGAAGGTCTGCTTGAAGTACTCCGGATCCGCCATGAATTTTTCACAAATGGCGCGGTAGGTCGGATCCATCTTCATGGCCATATCCGCATCGGTCATGATCGGATTGTGGCGAATAGAGGGGTCGCTGGCGTCAACCGGCTTCTCCTCTTCCTTAATGTTGATGGGCTCCCACTGGTGAGCGCCTGCGGGGCTTTTGCGCAGTTCCCACTCGTGTCCAAACAGCAGGTCGAAATAGCCCATGTCGAACTTGGTAGGGTGAGTGGTCCAGGCGCCTTCAATGCCCGATGTCACGGCATTGCTAGCTTTACCACCCATGGACGGGTTGCCCCAGCCAAAGCCCTGGTTTTCAACGTCAGAGGCTTCTGGCTCAGCTGCCAGCGCTGCCGCGTCACCGTTACCGTGGCACTTACCCACGGTGTGTCCACCGGCAGTCAGGGCAGCGGTCTCTTCATCGTTCATTGCCATACGGGCGAAGGTTTCGCGAATCTGCTGACCTGTCTTCAGCGGGTCAGGCACGCCGTTAACGCCTTCAGGGTTAACGTAGATAAGCCCCATCTGAACCGCAGCAAGCGGATTCTCCATGGTTTCAGGCTTTTCAACATCGCCATAGCGCTCGTCGGAAGGTGCTAACCACTCCTTCTCATCGCCCCAATAAATGTCTTTTTCGGGTTCCCAGATATCCTTACGGCCAAACGAGAATCCGTAAGCAGGAAGCCCCATAGATTCATAAGCAACGGTGCCGGCCAGAATCATCAAGTCCGCCCAGCTAATTTTGTTGCCGTACTTCTTCTTGATCGGCCACAGTAGACGACGCGCCTTATCAAGGCTGACGTTATCCGGCCAGGAGTTGAGTGGTGCAAAGCGCTGACTGCCGGTACCACCGCCGCCACGACCGTCAGCAAGACGGTAGGTGCCAGCAGAGTGCCATGCCATGCGGATCATAAGACCGCCGTAGTGACCCCAATCAGCTGGCCACCACGACTGGCTATCCGTCATCAGCGCGTGAACATCTTGCTTGAGCGCGTCAAAATCGAGCTTTCTGACCTCTTCCCGATAGTCAAAATCTGCGTCCATCGGGTTTGATTTGCGGTCTTGCTGGTGCAAGATATCCAGGTTGATCCCTTCCGGCCACCAGTCTTTGTTAGACGTGCCTGTGGAGGTATTACCACCGTGCATTACAGGACATTTACCACTCATTAGCTCTCTCCCCTTATTGCTTTTGTCTTGGTTGCATTTATCGTAGCAGCTACCAAGTCAACTGATGGTGAGCGCCCTTACCTTAGTGCTATTGCTTTGCCTGCTATGCAGGAAAAGGACGCTTCACTCAATGGGTACTGTTTTAAAGCAGATCCGTCATAGGCACAATTTGCTTTTTATGACCGCTCTAATAGTTTTTTCCCATCAAGCTACTTATCGCTACTAACGGGTGAACTCCTCGGTGTCGATATCCGCCTGCTGCGCCTCGCTGTAGCGCGCCCCCGCGACTTGGTCTGGCGTCATGATGGCATCCAACTGCTGCATTGTGGTGACATCCAGGCGCAGCGTTTCCGCCGCCAAGTTTTCCCGCATGTGGTCAGGTGAGCGTGTACCCGGAATGGGGATAATGTCATCGCCTTTGGCCTTCAACCAGGCCAGTGACAGCTGCCCAGGCGTCACGCTTAAGACCTGTGCCATCGCCGCAAGGCGTTCAAATAATTTTATATTATGTGGGTAATTTTCGGCGCTGAAGCGCGGCATGTGACGGCGCATATCGCCGTCTTCAAGACGCGCTGGGTCTTGAATGGCGCCGGTTAAGAAGCCTCGCCCCAGAGGGCTAAACGCAACCATGGCCGCGCCCACCTCTCGGCACGCATCGATCAGGGCGATTTCAGGGTTGCGCGTCCACAGCGAGTATTCCGACTGCACGGCTGCGATAGGGTATTCAGTTGCCGCACGGCGCAACGTTAGTGCAGAGATTTCCGACAACCCCACGCCACCAATTTTGCCCTCTTCCATCAGGCGCCCTAGTGCGCCGACGCTCTCTTCGATGGGGACCTGGCGATCCAGGCGGTGCAGGTAGTAGAGATCCAAATGGTCGGTACACAGGCGCGCAAGGCTTGCTTCGCACTGTTTGCGCAGGGTTGCCGGGCGGCCGTCAATCACCCGTTTGCCTGTCTCAGGGTCCATCGCCATGCCGCATTTACTGGCTAGAAACAGCTGGTGCCGCTTGCCCTCCAAGGCGCGCCCGACCACTTTCTCATTGGCCGTGGCCCCATACAGGGTGGCGGTGTCAAAGTGGCGATAGCCCATATCAAAGGCCTCATCCAGCGCTCGTAAGGCCGCGCTTTCAGGCACGATGCTGCCATAACCGTGAGAGAGGTTCATACAGCCCAGACCAATCGAAGGAGCATTGACAGCGTTAAGGCGTTGGAAAAAATTCGACATAGAAAATCCCGTCTTTAAAGATTCGTTTTATAACGTTTCACCACCAAACTGCAACGCGGCTAAATGACGATAAAGCGGGCTGGTAGTGATTAATTCGTCATGGGTGCCCGCTGCGATTAGCTTTCCACCATCAAGCACCAGCAAACGGTCAGCGGCGATCACCGTCGCCAGCCGGTGGGCGATCACGATGCTGGTGCGCCCCACCATCAGTCTGTCCAGCGCCTGCTGCACCAACCGCTCGCTCTCCGCATCCAGCGCGCTGGTGGCTTCATCCAACAGCAGCACGGCGGGATTCTTAAGCAACGCCCGGGCAATAGCGAGCCGCTGGCGCTGGCCACCGGAGAGCTGCACCCCACCGGGGCCAAGCGGTGTATCAAAACCTTGTGGCAGCGCATCGATAAAGTCGAGGGCGCTGGCGTCCTGGGCAGCAATGTGTAATCTATCGATATCAGCCTCGGGGTCTCCATAGCGAAGATTCTCGGCCACCGTGCCGCTAAACAGCACCGGCTCTTGCGCCACCAGCCCCATGGCACTGCGTAAGGCAGCAAGCTCTAAGGTGCGGATATCACTGCCATCAAGGCTGATATGCCCTTGGCTAGGATCATAAAAGCGCAGCAATAACGCCAAGAGGGTGCTTTTACCTGCCCCCGAAGGCCCCACCACCGCTACCCGTTCTCCCGGCTTAATATGCAGATCAAACCCTTCAAGCGCTGGGGTTTCCCGGCCGGGGTAGGTAAACGTGACGTTCTCCAGGGTAATCTCACCACGAGAAGGGCTTGGCAGGCTATGCGGATTCGCGGGCGACTGGATAACAGGTTGAGTATCGAGCAGTTCCAATAAACGCTCCGCCGCCCCAGCAGCGCGCTGCACATCTCCCGCCACTTCAGCCAAGGTAGCGATCGCCCCCGCCGCCAGCACAGCATAGAAAATAAACGCCGAGAGTTCGCCCGCACTCATGGTGCCGTCTAGCACCGCTTGTCCGCCCTGCCAGAGCATTAAGCCAACCGCGGTAAACACCACCAGCATGGCGATACCGGTCAACCAGGCGCGCTGCTGGGTGCGCTCCACGGCGCTGCCGAATGCCTGCTCTACTCGCTGACCGTAGTGGGTTTTATCCGCCGCTTCATGGGTAAACGCCTGGAGGGTTCGTATGCCGCTCAGTGCCTCCTCAGCATAACGACCAAGTTCGGCCACGCGATCCTGACTGGTGCGCGAAAGTCGCCGTACCCGGCGGCCATACCATACGATGGGCAACAGCGTGGCGGGGATACCGATCAACACCATCGCCGAGAGCCACGGCTGAGTCACCAGCATTAGCACCACGGCGCCTACCAGCATGACCAGATTACGCAGCGCTAGCGAAACCGAAGAGCCAAACAGGCTTTGCAGCACACTGGTGTCCGCGGTCAGCCGAGAGGCAATTTCCCCCGCGGCGCGGCCGGAGCTTGCGCTCTCGAAAAAGCTGGGTTCCAGGGTGAGCAAATGATCGAACACCCGTTGGCGTAAGTCAGCAGCCAAACGCTCGCCAATCCATGTCACCTGGTAATAACGCAGCGCAGAAGCAAGCGCCAGCACCGTGACCACTACCAGCATCAGCACCAACGCTTGGGCTAATGCTTGCTCATCGGCGGCTAGAAAACCGCGATCGATAACCAAGCGCAATCCGTTACCCAACAGCAGCACACTGCCCGAGGCCAATAACAGCGCCAGGCCAGCCAGGGCTAGACGTAACCGGTAAGGCCGCAATAGGCCCAGCAAGCGCAGCAGCACCCAGGGATTGGGGCGTGGATTCATAGTAGCGAGTGCTCAACAGAGAAGGCGGTATCAGACCATAGCAGGAGTGTTGGCGACATGCACCGAAACAAAAAAGCCCGCGAATGATCGCGGGCTCAGCACCTAATTAATAGGTTAGTTTGTTGCTACCTGGGCTAGGCTTAATCAATCAGCGGTAGCAGTGTATTCAGGCTATCCCGGGCATCGCCGTAGAACATGCGCGTGTTGTCTTTGAAGAACAGCGGGTTTTCGATACCCGAGTAACCGGTACCCTGGCCGCGTTTGCTGACAAACACCTGCTTGGCTTCCCATACCTTCAATACCGGCATACCGGCGATAGGGCTATTGGGGTCTTCCTCAGCCGCGGGGTTCACGATGTCGTTGGAACCAATCACGATCACCACGTCGGTGGTGGCGAAATCGTCGTTGATTTCATCCATTTCCAACACAATGTCGTAAGGCACCTTGGCTTCCGCCAAGAGCACGTTCATATGCCCTGGCAAGCGTCCCGCCACCGGGTGAATACCAAAGCGTACATTTTTACCCGCAGCGCGCAGTTTACGCACCAGGTCGCTCACCGCGCTTTGCGCCTGGGCCACTGCCATGCCGTAGCCCGGGACGATGATGACGCTATCGGCATCGTTCAAAGCACTGGCCACGCCACCGGCGTCAATCGCCACCTGCTCACCTTCGATCTCGGCCGCTGGCCCTTGACTGCCGCCAAAGCCGCCCAAAATGACGTTGATGAAGTTGCGGTTCATCGCTTTACACATGATGTAAGAGAGAATCGCACCCGATGAACCTACCAGCGCACCGGTGACAATCAGCAAATCATTGGAGAGCGTAAAGCCGATAGCGGCCGCTGCCCAGCCAGAGTAGCTGTTGAGCATGGAGACCACCACCGGCATATCGGCACCGCCAATGCCCATTATCAGGTGATAGCCGATAAAGAACGCCAGCGCCGCGAGCACCAACAGCGTCCAGAAGCCAGCACCGTTCAGGTAGAGAATAGCCAGTAGCAGTGACAGCACTGCCGCCCCCGCATTGAGCATATGCCCGCCTGGCAACTGACGAGGCTTACCATCCACTTTACCCGCCAGCTTACCAAAGGCGACCACCGAGCCGGTGAAGGTGACTGCGCCAATAAAGATACCTAGCACCACCTCAACCTGCAGGAACATCAGCTCGTCGGGGGCTTTGGTGGCGACCAGCGCCGCAAAAGCGGAAAACTGATCCATCGACGCCTCAGCGGCGCGCGCGGCCATGACCCGGCGGCGCTCTAAATCAGCGCTCCAAGCCACCAGTACGGCGGCCAACCCCACAAAGCTGTGTAATGCCGCCACAAGCTGAGGCATTTCGGTCATTTCGACCTTGCCCGCCACGTAGGCGCCAATGCCAGCGCCGATCAACATCATCGGTATCAGCCACCAGTAGCCGCCGATGCCTGGGCCGAGGGCTGTGAAGAACACTGCCACCGCCATGCCCACAATGCCGTACCATACGGCTCGCTTGGCTTTCTCTTGGTTACTCAAGCCGCCTAGCGACAGAATAAACAGTACGCTCGCCGCGATTGCCGCGGCAGATACGAATCCTTGACCTAACATATCGTCTCTCCGCCGCTTAGGATTTTTGGAACATGGCCAGCATCCGGCGTGTCACCAGGAAGCCACCCACGATATTGATTGACGCGATAAGCACCGAGATCGCCGCCAGCACGCCTACCACTACGCTGCCGGAGCCAATCTGCAGAATCGCCCCCAAAATAATAATGCCCGAGATCGCATTGGTTACCGCCATTAGCGGTGTATGCAGCGAGTGGCTCACTTTCCAAATCACCTGGAAGCCGATAAAGCAGGCCAGAACAAAGACAATGAAATGCTGCATAAAGGACGCCGGGGCCACTTGGCCCAGCAGCAGCATCAACACGCCGCCAACAGCCAATAGGCTCACCTGGCGCTTGGTTTGCGCTTTGAAGGCGGCGAGCTCAGTGGCCTTTTTCTCTTCCGGCGTGGGTTCTTTCTCTTTCTTCTTGGGTTTTGATGCGCCAATCGCTTTCACTTTGGGCGGCGGCGGCGGGAAGGTAATTTCGCCCTGATGCGTCACCGTGGCGCCACGAATCACGTCGTCGTCCATATTGTGATTGATCACACCCTCTTTGTCGGGTGTCAGGTCAGTCAACATGTGACGGATATTGGTGGCGTAGAGCAGCGATGATTGCGTGGCCATGCGCGAAGGAAAATCAGTATAGCCGATGACCACTACGCCATTATCCGATACCACGCGCTCATCAGGCTTGGTCAGGTCGCAGTTACCGCCCTTCTCGGCGGCCAAATCAATAATCACCGAGCCCGGCTTCATCGCCGCGACCATATCTTCCAGCCACAGCTTGGGCGCAGGTTTGCCGGGAATCAGCGCGGTGGTAATCACGATATCCACGTCCGGCGCCTGTTCGCGGAAGCACTCAAGCTGCTTTTCGCGGAATTCTGGGCTTGAAGGCGAGGCGTAGCCGCCGCTTTCGGAACCGTCCTGGCTATCTTCGAAATCGAGAAACAGAAACTCCGCGCCCATGGATTCGATTTGCTCGGAAACCTCGGGGCGCACGTCAAAGGCCCGCACTACGGCGCCCAGGCTGGTGGCAGTACCGATCGCCGCCAAACCGGCCACGCCAGCACCAATCACCAGCACTTTGGCTGGGGGTACTTTACCCGCGGCGGTTACCTGACCGGTGAAGAAGCGGCCAAAGTTGTTGCCCGCCTCAATGACCGCACGGTAACCGGCGATATTGGCCATGGAGGAGAGTGCGTCCATCTTCTGCGCTCGCGAGATACGCGGCACCATATCCATGGCAATCACGGTGGCACCCTGGGC
Source organism: Vreelandella sp. ssv (assembly GCF_059448525.1). NCBI lineage: Bacteria > Pseudomonadati > Pseudomonadota > Gammaproteobacteria > Oceanospirillales > Halomonadaceae > Vreelandella > Vreelandella sp. ssv. The sequence goes on from NZ_CM182545.1 coordinate 3,852,915, forward strand.
CTTGCACTTCTCCAGCAGCGTTTCGTTTTGCGCTGGCCAGAAGAAGGAAATCAGCGTTTGACCTTCACGCAGCCGCTCGGCCTCTTGATCAGAGGGCTCGCGGACTTTAATGACCACCTCAGCGTCGTTCCAGAGTGCGTCAGTTCCCTCTACGACGGTAACGCCCGCATCACGGTAAGTGTCGTCATTAAAGCCCGCCGCAAGGCCAGCGCCGCTTTCTACCAAACACTCGTGGCCCAGTTTTTGGATCTGCTTAGCGCTCTCAGGGGTCAGCGCGACACGCGCTTCCCCCTGGGCACTCTCTTTTGGTGCGCCTATTTTCACTCGCTTTCTCCCTTGCTTAACCTTATTGCAGTGCCACATTTGCTCAACGGGCACCGCACCTTTAGCGGCGTCTATGATAACGCCTTCATAGCAGTCTAGGATCTAACGGGGTGGCTGCCAGATACTATTCAACCTTTGATACAACAGGGTTGTTTAATTACAACATAGGCTAGTGTGCATGACGGCTAGCCTAACGTCTAAACTCGTTAGCAAACTCAGCAAGTACCCGGTAGAGCCACACGTTGGCAGGATCGTTGGCATACAGACCATGCTGAATCAACGTCATTTTCAGCGTTGGTAGCTCCTTTGGTGGCTCCACCAAGCGTACCGGTAGCATCGCAACGAACCGCTCAGCCATTTGGCGTGGCAGCGTCATGATCGCCTCGGTTAGCGCCACTACCCGCGCTGCAGCGATATAATTAAGGTTTTTAGAGATCACTCGCCGGGTTAAGCAATGCTGAACTAAACAACTATCGATGTTACTGGGCAGTAGGCCGCTGATATCGGCCAGTTCCACATGGAGCTCTCGGGCAAACTGCTCAATATCCAGTGCTTCGCCTACGCGCTCATTATGGCTAGCGGCCAGGCAGACTAATTCCTCATCCATCCAAGGGGTCTGAATGACACCGTTGGGTAGCGCACTCTGGCTATCCAGCCCCACGACCATATCCACATGGCGCTGCTCTAACCCCTCGCTTAAAACGTCGGGAGTAATCAGCTCGATGGAAAAGCTAATGCCCGGTGCGTAGGCCAGTAGTTGGCTAAGAAAAGGAGGGTACATTACCTCTTCAAAATAATCGGTGGTGGCCAGGGTAAAGCGGCGTGTGCTCTTGGCAGGTGAAAACATAGCGGGTGGCGCCAACCCCTCACGCAGCAGTGTCAGCGCCTGCTGTACCACAGGCTGCAGCGCCTGGGCGCGGGGCGTTGGCTGCATGCCGTTTTCGGTACGAATGAATAGTGGGTCATCCAGCGACTCGCGCAAGCGCTTGAGCGCATGGCTCAAGGCTGGCTGGCTTAAAAAGAGCCTTTCTGCCGCTCGGGTTACGTGGCGTTCGCGCATCAGTGCCTCGAAAACCAACAGCAGATTTAGATCGAAATGGCGTAGCGAGCGCATGAGTCACCATCATTCACAATAAGAATGATTAAATTCTAAACATTCATTTAATTTATCACCAATTATTCCTTATCGTCTGCGCCATTCGCACCTGCCAGCGATTAACCAGCACGCAAGGAGACATACCACGGTGATCCACCCACTAACTCAGACCATGCCTAGCCTTTATGGCGATATGATTTCTACCTTTATGGGTGTAGAGAAAGCAACGGATCCAAAGACGACCGATGCTGAAGTGGTGGTGAGTGGCGTTCCCTTTGACCTAGCGTGTTCTGGCCGTGCGGGCACCCGCATGGGGCCAAATGCGATCCGTCAAAGTACCGCCAATTTAATCTGGGAAGGCAAGCGCTGGCCATGGGACTTCGCCTTAGAAGAGCGCCTCAAGGTATGTGATGCTGGCAACGTTGATTACGCTTATGGCGAACCAGAAAGTTTGGTCGATAACCTGGAAAACCACGCCAACCGTTGGTTAAGCGCGGGCAAAAAGATGCTTACCCTGGGCGGCGACCATTACATCAGTTTGCCGCTGTTGCGTGCCCACGCACGCCAACACGGCCCGCTGGCGCTGATCCATTTTGATGCCCATACCGATACCTACGAGCAGGGCACGCGCTTTGACCACGGCACCATTTTTCACCACGCCCTGAAAGAGGGATTGGTAGTGCCCGAGCACTCGCTGCAAATTGGTATTCGCACCAGCTACGACCGCCACAATCATCCTTATGAAGTGCTGGATGCGGACTGGGTCAACGACCACGGTGCAGCCGCTGTACTGGAGCGTATTCGCGCCAAGGTGGGCCATCATCCTGCTTACGTCAGCCTGGACATTGATGGTCTGGACCCCGCCTACGCCCCCGGCACAGGCACCCCGGTCTGCGGTGGTATGTCTACCGACCTGATGCTGAAGGTCATTCGCGGCATGGTGGGCATGGAGTTAGTTGGTATGGACGTGGTGGAAGTGAATCCCGCCTACGATCATGGTGACATTACTTCGCTCGCCGCTGCGACGTTAGGGCTTGAGTTTTTGTACACGCTGGGGGCATCTAAGTACATTTGATGGTTAGAGGCGTAGTGTTTAATTTAACGTTTAGTTAAGGTTAAACGTACCTGGGCCCCGATCAGTTGATCCGCATCACGGTGAAGCTGCTGAGGGGCTTTTTATTTATAAATGGACAGGAATGACGCAATGATTAATCGTGGATGCATTCATCAGCGACCCTACCAAGCGATTGATATCATGCGTGTTTATCAGAAGCCGCAGTGACGATCGCTGCACTGGCAGAGCATACGTTTAAAACCGAAGCGGGGCACCTTCAGAATCTCCCATCACCTGCAGCGTCTCCAGCTTTGCTGAGGTTGACCCAACAAAAGACAGTATCCTTCACCGTGCAGATAGGTCCCGCTACCTGGCTAAGTCAAGCCGTGCTAAGTCAGGCCGTATATTACGTTTCGTTCAGCGTTAAACTACTCTGCCCTACGGCTCTACAATCAAATAACTTCCCAAGCTGATAAAGATCATGCATATACATATCAAACTTTGAAATAACATAGGTAATAAAGATCAGCGTATAAATAACCAGCGCCACTACCAATGGATTGTTGAGCCAAATCAGTAAGGAGCTCGAAACTTCATAATTGAGGGTATAAATACTCATGGCCCCCAACAACTGAATCAAAAAACAATTTAATATAATCAGTGTCATTAAAAACCCACGAACATTCACGCTGGGCAGCGGTGTTTTCCAGAACGGCAGATGGCGAACACTCACATCACCTCTATGAATGCCATTTTTAGCGCCGTTAAAACGCAGACGATCTTTGCGTCGCAATAAGGGAATCGCATATGTACCCTCCGACTCTTTGGCAAAAGCTGCCAGCACAATATTCGAGTCAAACTCAGGACCGAAGGTCTTGTTAACCATCTCATCAAAATTTGAGTAAGAACTCTTGTCCGTTAGATTTTTTGCCCTCGCTGAAAGATTCTCTAAGCAACGTTGGTCAGCAGCTGACAGCTTTTTATCATTGCCAAAATTGATATTGAAGTGTGTCTCATATACTTGATACAGAGCGATCGTAACGCCCACAAAAATTGTAAGAAACAACATAAACATCAGCATTTTCAGATTTCCCTCAAGCAATATCGTTAGCTTTCAAACTACCTAATGACTATGACGATATATTGTTCTTCTGTACAGGATCAGACAGCGATAAATAAGGCAGATCAGACCATCTGGTTACCAGACGTTGACGCCATTTATTGCATCACGGAGGAGCCACCACTACTTAGAGGGCCCTAAAAAGCGTGTTTCACTGATGTTCATTATGGAAGGATCATCCAATGCGGTAAACCGCAGCTCAATGGGCTGGCTTGGCTGTGCCAGATCAGCGGCATCTGTCGTCATAGCGAGACGTAGGTTGCGCGTTTCAAACGATGCCACCTCGATGGTCTCCACTCCCTGCAGACGAAGCCCTGGCAGCCCCGTAGCCGTTACCGCATAGCGATGGGGCTGGTCATCTTGGTTGCGTAGCGTCACGTTGTAGTAATTGATAATGCGGCCCTCGGCGGTACTTTCAAACAGCGTCTGACGATCGCGGGCAATCTCTACATCAATAGGTACCCGAGCGCTCAAGAAGCTGACTAAAAGCACCACCATGGACAATAACGCCGCCGTATAAGCCAACAGCTGAGGGCGCCAGAAACGGGTCGTTTTACCTTCCAGAGCACGCTCAGTGGTGTAACGAATCAGGCCAAGCGGTTTATCGATCCGAGCCATAACGCTGTTGCAGGCATCGATACACGCCGCACAGCCAATACACTCATACTGCAGTCCATCACGAATATCGATACCGGTGGGGCATACCTGAACGCAGAGTTCGCAGTCGATACAGTCACCGGTTCGAGTTGCCTCAACGCCCTTTTGAGAAGGGTCGCGGCGCGGCTCTCCGCGGGCCGCGTCGTAGGAAACAATCAGCGTATTAGCATCGAACATGGCTGACTGGAAGCGCGCATAGGGACACATATGCAGACATACCTGATGGCGGAGCCAACCGGCATTCAAGTAGGTAAACAGGGTAAAAAAACCGATCCAAAACAGTGCCAAGGGGTGTGCGTCCTGGGTGAACATTTCCACCACTAACGCTCTTATCGGTGTGAAGTAACCGACAAAGGCCACCCCGGTTGCCAGCGCAATCAGTAGCCAAGCTGCATGCTTGATGCTTTTGCGCCATAGCGTATCCAGTCTACCTGGCGCTTTATCACGCCGAATGCGACGGTACCGTGGCCCTTCCAAGCGATGCTCAAACCAGATAAACAGAAACGTCCACACGCTTTGCGGGCAGCTGTAACCGCACCACACGCGCCCCGCCACGACCGTAATCAAAAACAACCCGAAGGCACACAACACCAAAATCCAGGTAAGTAAGATAAAGTCCTGTGGATAAAACGTCGCTGCAAATAAGTGGAACTCCTGAGCAGAAAGGTCAAACCACACCAGTGGTCGATCACCCCAATTAATCCAAGGCAAGCCAAAATAGAGCGCCATCAGTAGCCAGTTGGAATAACGCCGAATGCGCTGAAAAAAGCCGCCTATTTCTCGCACATAAATATGCCCCGGCTTAGGAGACTGAGAATTAGAAGAGCTGGGTGGGGGCGTATGATGTTCAACCGCCGTCTCGGTAGTCAGGTCTTGCAGTGGAATGCGTTGCGCCATACCGATATCCAGAAAAGAGGTAGTGGAGATCTATACGATCGTGGGGCGTCACCGGTTATTAGCCGTCACTATGCCCTTCCAGCAGATACCCAAAACAGACGCAGTTTTAGAGAAATAAGCCGTATCAGTTTGTGCTGTCTACCTGTCACTGCTCTATCTGATATGCTTTAAATCGAGCTTGTTGATCTCCCAACGCACCAACGGTTTATCCCATGAAACGCTACGAACAGTTTGCCGATGAGATAGCCACGCTGATTCGCCAGGGCGTGCTTGGCCCCGGGGAGCGTATTCCGTCGGTGCGCCAGGCTAGCCGTCATCATGGCATTAGTCCTTCTACGGTGTTTCAGGCTTACTACTTACTGGAAAACCAAGGGCTTATCACCGCGCGGGCGCGCTCGGGCTACTTTGTCCGTGAACACGCCCGACGTTTGCTGGAGGAACCCCGTGTAACACTGCAGCCCACCGACCCAGCGGAGGTGGAAGTCAGCGATTTGGTGTTCTCAGTGCTTGGCTCGCTTCAGGATGACCGAACGGTGCCCTTCGGCTCGGCTTTCCCTAGCCCCGAGCTGTTTCCGCTTTCACGTCTGGCCACCAGCATGACGCGGGGATTGCGCGCGCTATCGCCCCAGCAGGTCGTGGCCGATATGACCACCGGGCATACCGACCTCTGTCGGCAGATTGCGCTGCGATACATGCTGGGAGGCATTCAACTGCCGATGGAAGAGCTGGTGATTACCAATGGCGCGATGGAGGCGCTTAATCTAGCCTTGCAGTGCGTGACTCAGCCGGGGGATCTGGTAGCCATTGAGTCACCGGCGTTCTATGCCAGCCTGCAGGTATTGGAACGGTTGAAACTACGCGCGGTGGAGATTCCGGTGCACCCACGGGAGGGTATCGACCTTGAGGTGTTGGCAGAACGGCTGGAGACGCTGCCAATCAAAGCCTGCTGGTTTATGAGCCATCTGCAAAACCCAATCGGCGCCAGCCTGAGTAAAGAACGCAAGCAAGCACTTTATCGGTTATTAAAACAGCACCAAGTACCCATGCTTGAGGATGACGTGTATGCCGAGCTGTACTTTGGCAGCACGCCGCCCGCGCCAGTCAAAGCCTTCGATGATGAGGGCTTGGTCATCCACTGCAGCTCCTTTTCAAAATGCCTGGCACCCGGCTACCGGGTGGGTTGGGTAGCCGGCGGCCGCTATGCTCAGGCCATCTCACGGCTAAAGCTGATGACCACCATCTCACCTTCTGTGCCCGCTCAAGCGGCGATTGGCGACTATTTGCAGCACGGCGGTTATGACCGCCATTTGCGTAAACTCCGCCATGCCCTGGAAGCCCAACAAAGCAGCATGCTGGCAGCAGCGGATCGCTACTTTCCTGCCAATACCCGCATTACCCGCCCTTCGGGCGGCTACTTTTTATGGGTGGAGTTTCCCGAGCAGGTGGATTCGCTGCGACTATTCAATACGGCGCTCGACCATGGTGTTAGCTTAGCGCCAGGCCCGATCTTTTCCGCGACTCAGCAGTTTCGCCACTGCGTGCGCTTAAGCTATGGCCACCGTTGGACACAACGCAGCGAGCGCGGCATGGAAACGCTAGGGAAGTTGCTGGCCCTCATTTAAGGGGGGCGTTTCCATTTAGAAAACGCCCCCGTTGAACATCCACTTAAAGCAACTATAACAACCCTATTTTTTGGGTGTGTTGGAAGAAGTATGACTTTTAACGGATGGTTGGCGTCTTTTCTGCTGCGTATTTGCTACTTCTTCCTTACCCTTCGCCAGGTTGTCCTTAGCTTGCTCCCGACCCGTCTGCATGTTGTCCTTAACCTGCTCCGTACCCTGGTTCATGCTGGCCTTTAGCTGCTCCTTGCCCTGCTGCATGCCTTCCTCGATCTGCTCCTTGCCCTGCTGGATGCTGTCCTCAATCTGCTCCTTGCCCTGCTGCATATTTTCTTCGAGTTGTTGACGGCCGACTTGCATGCGCTCCATCGCCAGCTGTTGGCTTTCTTTCAGATATTCCTGGCTAAGAGTACTGATTTTTATGGCATCTTCCTTCAAGCGCTCGCGCATGTCGCGAATGGCTTGCTGCTGCTCTTCCAACACTTTCTGGAAGCTTTCGACGTCCCTGACGTCTAACCAAGCGCGGGATTGAGCCAGACCTTTATCAGCAAAAGAACGCACAGCATCAAACTGGGTTGAAACCAGTTGCTCATAATAATCCGTTGCCAGTGACCCATAGGCACGTAATGGCTCGATGGTGGAGCTTTCAATCTGGTCCTTGGCGCGGTTAGTTGCTTGCTTGGCAGAATGATCTCTGTTTTTCTTAGGCTTTTCAGTGCTCATCTAACACCTCCACGTTAAGTAACAGAAGAATTCAACACTGAACTGATAAATGGACATTGCCCAACGAAGCCCTGGCTTCGCCTTTATCAGCAGGATCAGGAACAAGCTCCGTTACCTCAATATTCTGAATTTTTTCCTTTCGTAACGTAACTTTTAAATGATCACTTTAAGCCTAGGCCAAAACGGCCAATCCTTCCGTGCGGCAGAACACCTAATGACCAACCAAGAAGCATCTTCGCTACATCCTTAAACCACCATCGCAATCAACAATCCTGCCGGTGAAGTAATCGTTGTCAATAATGAAGGCGACGCTCTGGGCAATATCGTCCGCCTGGCCAAGCTATTTGAGGGTCACAGCCTGCAATCTAAACTGACCCATTCTTGAATAGCCGCCTCAGACGCAAATTGAAATCCGAAGGATGCACATACTCCGAGACGCTGGACGAAGTGAGAAATGTATTAGCAAAAAAATATTTAGAATTAAATTGCTTTACAGTTGAAGACATCGCCAACCTACTGGGGTTTTTTGACGCTTCTAACTTTAGGGCTTCATTTAAGAGATGGAATAGCCTAAGTCCTAGCGAGTATCGAAGGCATAATATAAAGTAGCTTCATTAACCCTCTCGCTAAGCCTGAGCAGCAAGTGTTGCCTCTGCCTCTCACAATGTCGAGAAAAGGGTATTGCTCTGCCACGCCAATGCCATCTTACCGAGCTAATAAGCTCAATAAAATTACAATAATTCTTATAGCTAGACAGAATACCTTATTAAGATGGCACAAGCAGTAGGTCTTAAAGTTATCGCGGATATCCGTCATATATTAGAACGTATCGCAACCTCTGATATCTTGTATGCACTGCTCTCAAGGAATATGGTTATGGTGACAGCAACTACTGTTTACTTTATTTTTAATGATGAAGCGCCCAGCATTAGGGCGCGTCACTTGTGTTTTTTATAATTACTATTTATGCGAGTACATAGGTGTGCCACTAGCAAACCCCTTAGTTTTAAAAATCTGGGAACCTTCCCCACCATCCCAGTCGTTTGTAAAAATAAACAGGTCGTTCGTCCCAGGCTTGAAGACCATACTTGTTGACCGTAAGTTATGTCCTTCATCTCTTTTTGGTAAAAGGATTTGACCTATAGGCAATCCATTTCTATTGAAGACCATAACACGGGCTTGGCCATACATGGCAACATATACGTTACCGTCTATGTCAGTACGCATAGAGTCGGGCGTTCCGGCGAAATGATAAGGAACTGATGTGCCAAAAGGTGCTATTTCACCCGGACTAGCTAATGAAATTCTATGCAACCTGCCCGCACTGAGTTCAGATACCCAGACGATATCCTCTTCAGCATTCAATGCCACCCCATTCCCAATTGAAAGATTGGGAAGTACTGGAGTGATTTCGTTAAAGTCTGGGCTTACATATAGCATGCCACCATCAGGCTCAGATGAATTACCACTAAAATCAGTAAAGTAAAACCCTCCTTGTTCATCAAATACTAGATCATCAGGTAAATAGCCATGAGACTCATCAATTATCACTTCCATGTCATCGCCATCTGGGCTGATGGAGAAGACGGTCCCACCAGTCTCAAAATCCCCTAATCCCGCTATAAATAATTTTCCGTTATTATGAATTGCCAGCCCAGCGGCAGAATAATCATTCTTTTCTAATACAGTTGTTAATTCCATGTCAGGTGTAAGCTTAAAAACCCTTCCATCAAAAACCTCAACAAAGAAGAGATTACCTTCCTCATCAAAAGCAGGGCCCTCCAGTTGAATGCCCTCGTCTGACACTTTATACCAGGGCTCCGCAATGACTGTTTGCAAACTCTGTTCAGAAGGAGGAATGGGGAAGTTCATTAATGCCTCCCTCTCACCACCGTAGCCTAACCCTTCGCCCTCCTCTGCATAAACCGCCCCGCATGCCATTATGATACTAGCCAATAGGGTAGACAATAACGGTTGTATTTTTAAGCTCTTCATATCATTTCCTCTCTGTTGATTTTGTTTTTGTATTTGCATCTTTCCGCTACATTCTTAAACCACCATCGCACTCAACAATCCTGCCGGTGAAGTAATCGTTGTCAATAATAAAGGCGACGCTCTGGGCAATATCATCCGCTTGGCCAAGTTGTTTAAGTGGTATACCGCTGGCAAGTTTTTCTTGCATATCAGGGCGCATAGACGCCGTCATGGGAGTAACGATAAACCCTGGCGCTACGCTACCGGTACGAATCCCGTATTTAGCCAACTCTTTTGCCCACGTTACCGTGAGCGCATGCACACCCGCTTTGGCAGCAGCATAGTTGCTTTGGCCCATGTTTCCCGCCCGGGAAATGCTTGAGATGTTGACGATGACACCCCCTTTCCCCGATTCCACCATCTGACTAGCGGCTTCGCGCCCACACAGAAAAACGCCCGTTAAATTGACATCAATCACCCGCTTCCAAGCATCCAGCGACATACGCTTGGTTACCGCTCCGTCTTGGGCTTTTATTAATAGCGCGTCGTCAGTGATACCGGCGTTATTAATGCACCCTTCTACCGGCCCTAACCGAGCCGCAATATCAGCAAATGCAGTAATGACTGACTGCTCGTCTGATACATCTAGCGGGAAGCCATGGGCATTGATTCCCTGCGCAGTCAGCTCTGAGACCGCCTCATCTAAGGTAGTGGCATTTCTATCCAGCAACGCCACTACGGCCCCTCGCTTGCCTAAACGCTGAGCCGTAGCATAGCCAAGTCCGCTCGCGCCACCCGTAATCGCAATGACTTTATCAGTGACTTCCATTAATGATTCCTTAGTAGCTCTTATCGTCTTAAGGTTGTTTAAAAACCGACGTTGCTGGCACCTTTCAGTTGCAGCATTTCTCGCGCCTCGTCAGGCGTTGCTACTGCAAAGGAGAGTTCTTCAAGAATGTGACGTACCTTGGTGACCTGGCTGGCATTACTCTCGGCAAGTTGGCCGGGTGAGAGCCATAGCGAATCCTCCAGCCCAACCCGCACATGGCCACCCATTGCGGCAGACTGCGCGGCGATGCGCATCTGGTTGCTACCAGCACCCAGCACCGACCACTCATAGCTGTCTCCAAACAGCCGATCAGCGGTACGGCGCATATGGATAACATCTTCTGGATGCGGTCCGATGCCGCCGAGAATACCGAACACGCTTTGCACGAAAACGCGCCCGTCAATAAAGCCGCGATCCATCATATGGCGAAGGCTATAGAGGTGACCGATGTCATAGCACTCGCATTCGAAGCGGGTACCGTTCGCGGCGCCAAGCGTCATGGCCTTCTCGATGTCAGCGAAGGTGTTCTTGAACACCAAATCGCGACTGTTCTCCAGATGCTCTCTCTCCCACTCGTGCTGAAAGCTGTCGTAGCGGCTGAGCATGGGGAATAAGCCAAAGTTGATCGACCCCATGTTCATTGAAGCAAGCTCGGGCTTGAACTCCATGGCCGGACGCATGCGCTCTTCCACACTCATGTGTGGACTACCGCCGGTAGTGAGGTTAATCACCGCATTGGTGGCGCTCTTAAGGCGGGGCAGGATACGCTCAAAAACGGCGGGGTCCTGGGTAGGTTTGCCGGTAATAGGGTCGCGTGCATGCAAATGAATAATAGCGGCGCCCGCCTCGGCGGCGGCGATGCCTGCCTCGGCGATTTCTTCCGGCGTGACCGGCAAGTGCGGTGACATGGAAGGGGTATGAATAGCGCCGGTTAAGGCACAGGTAATGATGACTTTACGTTGAGTAGCCATGAAGATGTCTCTAATAAGTAGGGTGACGCAAAAGAAGCGCGAAGTCGGTTAAATCGTCTCGACGTTGGCGCAAACGCTCAGCGCCTGGCCCGAAATATTGGCGCCGCCGGGAGCGGACAAAAACAGCGCCATGGCAGCAATGTCAGTAGGCTCAACCATGCGCCGCATGGAAACATTAGACAGGATCTCCTGCTCCATCTCGGCGTAGCTGATGCCTCGCTTCTCCGCTCGGGCAGTAATGACTTGCTCGATGCGAGGCCCACGCACGATACCGGGCAGAATGGCGTTGACCCTCACACCGTCGGGGCCAAGCTCATTGGCTAAGCTCTTGGTAAGACCGACAATCGCCCATTTACTCGCCGAATAAGGGGTACGGTAGGCTAAGCCCAGGCGGCCAGCGACCGAGGCCATATTGATCAGCAGCCCCTGGCTCTCGCGCAGTAAGGGAGTGGCTCGATGGGCCACACGGTACTGGCCATTGAGGTTGATATTGATCGTGCGGTTCCAGCTTTCAGGATCGATATCTTCAATGCTCGCCGTTGGGCCCGCAATACCTGCGTTATTGACCACGACATCAAGCCCACCTAGATAAGCAGCCTCTTGAAACAAACGATCAACATCTGCTTCTTGGCTGACATCGGCCTTGGTATGGGTAATGCCAGCGGGCAGCGCAGCCAGCGCCTGATCATCAATATCACAGACATGGACACGGGCACCCGCTTCCTGAAAGGCTTGGGCAATCGCCAAACCGATGCCGTTAGCACCGGCGGTAATCAGGACTCTGAGTCCCGAACGTGGAATCAGGCTGTCTATCACTTTCATCGTCTAGTTACTCCATTGAAACTCGCTACAGACCCTGCGAAGTCGGAATGGGCCTGTCGTGGTTCGGTTTATCTGCTCATTAGCAAAGAGGGCAGGCCTGTTACCAATACCGGGAAGATGGCCATCAAGATGCAAGCCAGCACGATCAGAGCGACGAAGGGCACGACGGCTCGATAGAGATCGAGTGTCTCCACCCCAGGTGGTGCAACGCCTTTCAGATAGAACAGCGCATAGCCAAAAGGCGGGGTCAGGAACGATGTCTGTAACACCACTGCCACCATGACCACGAACCACAACACATCCACGCCCATGTCGGCGACGATCGGTAGCATGATGGGGAAACTCAGCAGCACGATACCCGTCCAGTCGAGGAACATTCCCAGGATGAAGACCAGAAATAGCATCAGGATCAACGCCCCCACGGTGCCACCGGGCATGGCCATGACGACATTGTGAATGACCTGCATACCACCACCGCGCGAAAAGACACCGGTGAAGGCGGTAGCCCCGACGAGAACCAACATCACCATCGTGGTGGTCTTGCTGGCATCGATCAGCGTGCGATAGCAGGTCGATATTTTCCGGTCACCAAAAATCATGAACAGCAGGAACGCGATAAAAACACCAATGGCTGAAGCTTCGGTAGCGGTGGCGATACCGGCAAACAGCGACCCCAAGACACCCAGAATCAGTGTCATCGGTGGCAGTACGTATTTAAGCAGCATGACCAACAGTTGGCGGGTAGAGACTTGGGCGCGCTCCTCAGCCGGTACCGGCGGGCCGTAACTAGGCTTGATATAGCAAATCACCAGCACATAAATGGCATACATCGCGCCCAGCATGACCCCAGGCACCAGCGCACCGGCAAACAGCGCCCCCACTGAGACTGGCGAGTAGCTAGCCATCAGTATCAGCATGATGCTCGGTGGAATCAGGATGCCCAAACAGCCGCTGGCCATGATCACGCCGGCACTTAGCTCTTTGTTATAGGAGTGCTTGAGCATGGGAACCAGCGCGATCATCCCCATCACGGCAATCGAGGCACCGACAATACCCGTGGTCGCGGCCAGCAGCACCGACACGATGACCACGGTGAGTGCCAAGCCACCGCGAAGATTAGCGAGCAGCAGGCGCATGGATTCAAACATCTTCTCAGTGACCCCTGAGTCATTGAGAAAGCGCGCCATGAGCACAAACAGCGGGATGGCCACCAAGACATAGTTATCCATGGCATTGCCATAGATGTTGTTGATGATGGTGCTAAGCACGCGCTCGCCGGGGCCTAGAAAGGCACCGATGACGGCAACGCCGCCCAATACGAAGGCCAGCGGATGCCCCATAAACAGGCCGATCAGTAACCCGCTGAACATCACCAGCGTCAGCAACTCGGGACTCAGGTTCATACGGTTTCCTCCCGCAGCTGCTGGGTAGCACGAATGACGATCGCGACGGCCTGTAGCAGGATCAGTACCGCAGCCACCATGATCACCCCTTTGATGGGATAGACAGGAAGCGAGACCATGCCGTAGGTCGTTTCGCCGCGGCTGTAAGAGCGCTCAAAAAATGCCCAGCCGAACGTGATCATTAGCCAAATAAAGGGTACGAAGAAAACCAGATAGCCGACGAGTTCGAGCACTGCCTGCTTGCGGCGGGACAATAACCGCTTAAGCACGTCGACCTCGACATGAGCGTGATGGCGTAATGCAAACGCAGCCATCAGCATGAAGTGAGCACCAAACAACATCTTGGTGACCTCAAACGCCCAATCACTGGGGCGGCCTGCCAAGAAACGCATGGCGATGTCATAAATAACGATAATGGTGATGACAGCAAGAAGCGGGGCTATCAAGCGACCGAATCCTTCGTTGAGGGCGTCAATGGCCCTGGCAATGGCATTCATGGTGAGGATCTCGGAATAGGTCAGATCAAACAGGTCGTCAGTAAGCGCTGGAAGCAATGTGGGTGAGCCCATCAGGGCCCACCCACGCTTAGCTTACTTACTGATTCATGCAGGCTTCGAGATCTTCAATCGAGGGAAGATCATCAGTGACGCGGCTCATGTTGAAAGGCGCGGAGATGTCACGCCAAGTCGCATAGTGCTCCATGTAGCTGATCATGGAGTGATAGACCTTGGCATGGTCTGGATGCTCGCAAGCACCGCGTACAATCACCTCGTTGGTAATTTCTTGAATGCGGGCCAAATCCTCTTCAGAGAACTGGTTAATGGTAATGCCCGCATCGATGAACTTCTGGGTAGCGTCGGTAGACTGCCGCTCCGACCACGCCAATGACCAACCCATGGTGGCATCAGCCGCCATCTCAAGCTTTTTCTGCGTATCTTCGGAAAGCGCATCCCAGGCATCTTTATTGATCATGACCCCGAATACCGTGGCAGACTGATGCCAGCCCGGTGTCGCCCAATAGTCCGCTACTTCAGCTAAACCAACGCTATAGTCAATGCCCGGCGCTGAGAATTCCGCGGCGTCGACTACCCCGCGCTCAATTGCCTGATAGACTTCGCTGCCCGCCAGTGTGACCTGGGAACCGCCTAACTGCTCCATCACACGGCCCTGGTCTCGGCCGGCAATACGCAGGCGCTTACCTTCAAGGTCAGCGATGCTTTCAATCGGCGTGCGGCCCATGAAGCCGGACTCGTTATTCAATACGCCATAAGGAAGATAAACCAGACCAAACTGGCCATAGATCTCTTGGTACAGCTCACGTCCGCCCCACTGCTGAATCCAGTTGAAGTAGTCCAGGGCATTAAACAGACTGGTTGTCGTAGCCAGTGGTGAAAATGCCGGGTTTAGACCCGCCCAATAACCTGGCCAATCACCTGAAGCCTCGATACTGCCCGTTTCAGTGGCATCGAATACTTCAGTGCCAGGCATGAGTGTGCCACCGGGATGAAACTCAATCTGTAACGCATCACCGGCGATATTGTTGACCATATCGACCCAATGCCGGTCTATTTTTACCGCATCAATGTTCTCCGGCCAGGTAGACGTCATCGTCCAGCTTTGCTGATCTTGAGCATTAGCAGTGAGAGAAATCAGGCTGGCACCGAGAGCCAAGCCAGTGAGGATAAGGGCGCTCTGCGTTTTCATATTATTTTCCTTCCGATAACCGTCAGCTTTAAGCTGATTTTTGTTGTAAAAAATTCTGCGATAGCGGTGTATCCCAGGCGATCACACTAGCCATAAGTCTAATGTCAGTTACTTAGCTTGGAGGGTTAGTGGCGCCTTATTGCGTGAAGCTACTCTACAAAGTTACGCTAGGATCAAGGAAGGTCTAAATCGGTCTTCGTGAGGTCTTTTTCGGACATTTCAGCGAGCGTCAATGATGGCCAGTTTCCAAGCTAACCTATTGAATCAAAAGATATATGCGCCTTATAAAATTGCGGCTTTGCTCGATACGGTCGCTGAGCAGGGTATTTCGTCTGAAAAAGTTCTCAAAGGACTGAGCTTAAGCCAAGCGGCACTGACAGACCCCGCCACGCTGGTGTCTATCAAACAGTATGTAGACGCTTGCACTAATGTCATTGAGGCAGGCGCTAATCTCTCTACACCTTTTGAGACGGCCACTCGATTACATTTAACCGCTTACGGCATGTACGGGTACGCCCTTCTTACCAGCCCTACGATGCGGGACTATTTCAACTTTGGGGTAAAATATCACCCCTTAGCCACCCCGACGCTATATATGACATGGCGAGAAACGGAAGCATCTGCTGTGTTTGAATTTAAAGAGACTTACTCTTATATAAAAAGTATCAAAACGCGTAATTTCTTAATTCAGCAGCAGATGGCTCAAAACATTACTCATATCCGCGATGCGGCTGGCTCAAGCCTGTTTCCTATCAAAGCATTACTGTCTTACCCAGGAAAAGACGTTGAGCAGATTCATGAGAAGTATTTATTGTGCGACTGTTACTTCAATCAAGACGTCAACGAAATTCATTACCCTAAACAAATACTCGACCAGTCCCCCCTACTAGGCAACCAGCTTTCAATAAAGCTACTTCAAGAAACCTGCAACCAACTGCTTGGCCGAACAAAGATGTCATCGGGGATTACCGGCGAGGTATATCAAATACTGCTGATGTCACCGAATAGCTTTCCTACCATGGAAGCCGTCGCTAACCTGCTGTGTATCACCACACGAACATTGAGAAGAAAATTGGACGCGGAGCTAACGAGCTATCGGGAAATACTCGATGACGCCCGCTGCACGCTGGCAACCGAGTACCTGCTGGTCACCAAAATGAGCACCGAGGATATAGCCGCAAGGCTAGGCTTTAGCGACAGTGCTAATTTTCGTAGAGCCTTTCGACGTTGGACAGGCAAAACGCCCCATCAAGTGCGTGCGGAGTCTCAACAACATTAGCCAACAAGGGTGGGCCCACATCGACCCACCCTGGCAAACTTATTGGTTCATGCAAGACTCAAGTGCTTCCAGCGAAGGAAGGTCATCGGTTACGCGGCTCATGTTGTATGGCACAGACACATCCCGCCAAGTCGCATATTGCTGCATGTAGCTAACCATAGAGTGGTAGACCTTGGCATGCAGTGGATCTTCACAGGCTCCCTGCAGGATAACCTCATTGGTCATGCGCTGGATCTCGGCCAAGTCTTCCTCAGGAAGCTGGTGGATTTCTACGCCCGCATCAATAAACTTTTGAGTCGCCTCGGTAGATTCACGCTCTGACCACGCCAATGACCACGTCATGGTAGCCATCGTGGCGACTTTCAGCTTCTCTTGCGTCTCCTCGGTAAGAGCATCCCAGGCATCTTTATTAATCATCACACCAAACACACTGGCAGATTGATGCCAACCAGGCACAGACCAGTGGTCGGCAACCTCAGCAAAACCAGCAGAGTAATCCACCCCAGGCGACGAAAACTCTCCAGCGTCAACCACACCCCGCTCAATTGCCTGGTAAACCTCACCGCCCGCTAGCGTTACCTGTGATCCGCCCAGCTTTTCAAGCACTCGTCCCTGATCACGACCTGAGAGACGCAGCCGCTTACCGTCAAGATCGGCGATGCTTTCGATCGGCGTGCGCCCCATGAAACCTGATTCGTTGTTAAGAATGCCGTAAGGCAAGTAAACCATATTGTATTCACCATAAACCTCTTGATAGAGCTCCCAGCCGCCCCACTGGTTAATCCAATTAAGATAATCAGCGGCGTTAAACAGACTAGGAGTAGAAGCCAATGGAGAAAACGCAGGACTGAGCCCCGCCCAATAGCCGGGCCAATCGCCAGCAGCATCAATACTCCCCGTCTCGGTGGCATCGAAGACCTCGGTGCCGGGCATAAGCGTGCCGCCAGCACGGAAATTAATTTGCAACTCTTCGCCAGCCAGTTGATTAACTAGCTCTACCCAATGGCGATCGACCTCGACGAGCGCAATATTGTCAGGCCACGTGGTTGTCATCGTCCACTGCACCTGAGCCTGGGCGGCAGTGCTAATAGATGCGAGTGCTATACCAACGGCGATCCCGGTAAGTTTAATGGCACGCTGAGTTTTCATATTGTTTCCTGCCTTATTAAAGTAGCTTGAATCAAGTTTATTGTTGGGTAAAAATCAGGCGTTACGTTTATTTACTCTTTTAAAGCGTCAATGAGCCGATTATTCAGATTTTTTCGTACGTTGTCCGCTTTTTCTGGAGGCCAGTTTTGCAGTCCCTTTCCACTTTCCATGCCTAAACAACCTTGTTTAATAAGGTCTTCAACCATGGGTCTTGGGGATTGCTCATTACAAAGATGAGGAAAGATAAATTGATGAACCTGCTGAATAAGTTCAAGTCCGACTAAATCTGCGTTTTCCATGGGACCAAGAAATGGCATGCGCATACCAAAACTATTTTTGACCACAATATCTATAGTTTCAGCATCACAAACACCTATTGAAACTAGGTATAAAGCCTCGCGCCACATAGCATGTTGCAGCCTATTACCAATAAACCCCGGCACATCCTGAAAAACCTTTACAGGCTGCTTTCCTATATTAATAATCAGATCGAAGGTAGTTTCAAAAACAACATTATCGGTGAAAGGTGTCTTTATAATTTCAACCAGAGGAATAAGATGAGGAGGGTTCCACCAATGCGTGCCAACAAGACGCGACCGCACTGTATCACTTAATTTTTCGCCAATATCAGTAATGGGTATTACGGAGGTATTACTTGCTAGAATTGCATGCGAAGGTGCCAGCTTTGCCAATGATGCAAACAACTCTTGCTTTAACGAAAGGTTTTCCGTTACCGCTTCGATGATAAAGTCTGCAGAAGAGACAGCACTGGCAATATCTGAGCATAACTCTATATTATCGAGTACTGGTTTAGAATCTACATCCATTTGGAGTAGGTTCTTCTCAATAAGCAATGGTGCAAGCTCAAGCGTCTTCTTATCAACATCAAACAGAGATACAGCGTGGCCTGCCTGCGCAAACGTCTGCGCAATTCCGTGCCCCATTAGGCCGGCACCAACAACGCATATATTGACAGGTGAGTTCATGAAAATCCTTCTTATAGAGCTATGGAAGCCTTGTTTTGTAGCGCTACTCTACAAAGGTATCCTCGCCCTGAGGAAGGTCGAAAACGGCCTTAAAGGGGCCTTTTTCGGACATTCAGAAATGACCCATTATGACTAGCTCTCAAACCAAATTACTGAATAAAAAGATTTATTCACCTTATAAAATTGCGGCGTTAGTGGCGACGGCCACTGAGCAGGGAATTGCGGTGGGTGAAATACTGAAGGGGCTTAGACTAAATCAAGATGCACTTACAAACCCAGGAACACTGGTTTCGATAAAACAGTATATCGACGCTTGCACAAATGCTATTGATGCGGGGGTCAATTTTTCAACACCTTTTGAGACAGGCGTTAAACTGCATTTAACCGCTTATGGGATGTATGGGTACGCTCTTCTCTCAAGTCCAACCATCAGAGACTATTTTAATTTTGGCGTAAAATACCACCCTTTAGCCACACCAACGCTAAACATGACTTGGAGGGAAACGAAAGAGTCTGCCATCTTTGAATTTAGAGAGACCCATGCTTATGTTAAAAACATAAAAATAAGATATTTCCTCATACAGCAACAGATGGCCCAAAATGTTACTCATATACGTGATGTCGCGGGTCAAGGCCTCTTGCCTACAAAAGCCTTATTAACTTATTCAGGAGAGGGGATCGAAACTATACATGAACAATATTTAGGCTGCGAATGCCACTTCAATCAAAAGGTAAATGAACTACATTTCCCACAATCAATTCTCGACCAATCTCCTTTGCTAGGTAACCAACTTTCCATACAGTTACTCCAAGAGACCTGCAATCAACTGTTGGGTCGTACCAAGATGTCATCCGGCATTAGTGGCGAAGTTTATCAAATTCTCATGATGTCTCCGAACAGCTTTCCAGATATGGAAACCGTCGCAAATCAGCTGTGCATTACATCACGCACTCTAAGAAGAAAACTGGAGGCGGAGGCGACCAGCTACAGGGCAATACTGGATGATGCTCGCTGTACGTTAGCCATCGAGTACCTGCTGGTAACAAGGATGAACACCGACGATATAGCGAAAAGACTAGGCTTTAGCGACAGCGCACATTTTCGAAGAGCATTCAGGCGCTGGACGGGAAAGCCGCCCTCTCATGTCAGAAAAGAATCAAAAATTTAACCTGCTGTATTACCTTCTTTTTCTAATTGCAAGATTTCGTATCGCCCCTCGTTCGCGTTTGTTTTATAGTCGAGCAATGCTAACAGGATAACCCTAGCCTATGGCCGTTGACCTACAAGCGCTCTACCCCAAGCTGGTTCATCTGATGCTGGACACCGTTTTCGTCGTCGATGAGCACAACCATATCGTATTTGTAAGTGATGCCTGTGAGTCGCTGCTCGGCTACCGTGCCGACGAAATGATAGGTAACTTGATTACCAACTACATGCACCCTGACGATCTAGCCGTCACTCGGGACTCCATTCACAGGGTAATGAACGGCCAACCCCACATTGATTACCGTAATCGGTATCTTCATAAAGAGGGCGGTATCGTTCATATATTATGGTCTGCTCGCTGGTACGAAAAGGAGCGAGTGCGCATTGGTGTTGCACGAGATGTAACAGCGCTCATGCAGACCGAGGAAGAGTTGCGTTTTCTTGCCCACCATGACCCGCTGACACAGCTGACCAACCGATCACTGTTCTACGATCGATTAGCCCTTGGCCTGAGTTCCGCTCATCGTAACCAGACTTTTCTTGCCTTACTGTACTTGGATATTAATGATTTCAAAGTGATTAATGATACCCAAGGGCATGCGGCTGGCGATCGAATACTCTGCACGGTGGCTCAACGGCTGGAAAGCTGTGTGAGAGAAACCGACACGGTGGCCCGAATGGGCGGCGATGAGTTCACGGTTCTGCTCACGGATATACAGTCTAAAGAAGCCATTACAGCGCAGGTAGAGTACATTAATAGGATCATTAGTGAGCCGCTGAGCGCCGAGTACGGTGAGTTCAACATGCCTTCCTGCAGTATCGGGGTGGCCTGCTATCCGATGGATGGGGAAGATGCCGACACCCTGCTAAGCCATGCAGATAGCCATATGTATCGGATTAAGAGGGATCGCTTGACAGTGGGGCAAACGACTACGGGGTAAGAAACCACTCATTAGCTTGACGGTCTTCAAGTGTTAGCGTTTAAAATTAAAAAAATTATTTATGACCGGTTAAACAGTTATTCAAACACTAATAAAGGCCAATCAAATACTAATGGAAAAAGTAGCCATATTTATCGATATCCAAAATGTCTATTACACCTCGCGCGAAGCCTATGGTCGAAACTTTGACTACAATAAATTTTGGCAAAAAGCCACTGACCATAGAGAAGTCGTACAAGCCTTTTGCTACGCCATCGATAGGGGTGACAAAAAGCAAAGGGAATTTCAAAACATACTCCGAGCCATTGGTTTTAATGTGAAATTGAAACCATTCATTCAACGCTCGGATGGTTCGGCCAAAGGTGATTGGGATGTAGGGATTACCCTCGACGCGATGGAGTACGCCGAGCAAGCAGATGTTATTGTGCTAGTCTCGGGTGATGGAGACTTCGATCTACTCGTCAATAAAATCCGCGCTAAACTTGGGAAAAGAGTTGAAGTTTACGGCGTTCCAAAACTGACGGCAGCGTCTTTAATGAATGAAGCCAGTGAATTTATCGCCATCGATAAGTCGCTTTTGCTGGCTTAACCTAATATTAATTAAAAACTTTAATTTCAATCATTACCTATTTATTATTCCAATGCTACATAAGCATTCACTGATTTTACTTCTGAGCGCTTGAGAAAATCATCAACTCCAAGCAAACGCAAAAGTTCTACAGTTACTCTACAGTTTAATTGCCATTTGTAACCTTATGGACTAACTTAGTTACAACGGGTGCGCTAATAACTTTTCTAATGCTGGCCGACTCAATCGCTCCTGGATATCTCTGACTGTGGCTCAGCTCACTTGGTGCGCTCCAATCTCAGCACAGTCAATTTGGGTCGGCCAGCAAGGAGGACATCGAATGTCGGTTACATCAGAAAAGCAATTACCCGAAGCAGTCGCGGCTTGGCGTGATCCGGAAATGGACTCGGTAAAAGGCACCGAGACCCCCAAAGATCCGAACAAAGGCTATATCGCTCTACTTGGCTGGAGTGTCAACGCGATTAAGGCGGCGCAGAAATTTGACCGCCGTTATATCGTCGTTGCGCCTGAGTGGGCCGCGGATTTCTGTACTGCCAACAATATCCCTTTTATCCCGTGGGATTTTATCCGGTTGAATGACCGGTCCATGGAAATCGCCGAAAGGTTGAAGGAAGAAGGCGTCGATGTCGCCATTCCGCTTTTTGAAGAAACCGTTGAGTGGTCCGGCGCCATCAACTCGGTTCTTCTCGACAGCCCGCGCATGTACGGGCAGTCCATTCTGTTTCGTGACAAGGCGTTGATGAAACGTCGCGCTCAACTTGGCGGTATTCGTGTAGGTATCTTCGAAGAAGCGCATGAAAAAGAAGACATCGTTCGCTTCATGAAGCGTGTTAACCAAACACTGCTAAAACTTGATGGGGACCCGGACGACCCGATTCACGTCAAAGCATTCGACAAAGCCGGTTGCCTCGGTCACCGCATGATCCGCACGATCGAAGAGATCGACAACATTCCGGACGAAGAATATCCCCTGTTGATGGAAAGCCACCTGGATGGCTGGGAGTTCGCCGTTGAGGCCTGGATTCACGATGGTAAAATCCAGTTTCTGAACATTTCGGAATACGTGACGCTCGGTTATTCAGTGTTCGTTCCCGCGACCGCGGAACTCGAAAGCTGGCGCAACGCGATCACGAAGCAAATCGAGTTATTGATTAAAACGTTTGATATTCAGTTCGGCTTGATTCACCCCGAGTACTTCGTCACGGCCGATGGTGAAATGTACTTTGGCGAAGTTGCCTATCGTCCGCCAGGCTTCAAAGCGTTTGAGTTGATCGAAAAAGCCTACGGATTCAACGCTTATCAGGCATCCATGCTGGTGTTCGATCCGAAAAGCACGAAAGAGGAAGTGGCGGCATTTTTCCCCCGCGAAGTGGTCGACGCGAAAGGCTACGCCGGTTGCTTCGGTGTATATCCTCGTCGCCGTGTGGTTAGCAAGCTGGAAATGCCTGAAGCAACGATTAACCACCCGTATTTCGAGTCGCACGAACTGGTCGCGCCTACGGAAGAAACGGTACCTGACCGTTCGGCCTTCGGAACACACTGGGGCTTAATCTTCTTCTTCGGTGACGACCCCATCAAGATGCGCGACCTGCTAAAAGCGCAGGAGGATCTTGATTTCTACGTGTAGAGATTCGTTTAAGTAATACGTTTCACCATGGGCGCGCTATCAGCATCTGAGACACTCAAACTCAAGATGCTGGTAGCGCGCCCTATTTTTTGCCAGCGTTCGCTCTGTCTACCGAGTGAAGATGCCTTAAGATAGTGGCATGACTCCCCCCTTGGCCAAGGCCGAGGTATATACGCGTGGTTTACTGATGAGAGATGCGATGCGTCTGCCTTACTTGTTGCACCTGCTGTTGATGTTCCCCCTATTACTGCTGGCTGGCTGCGATCAGACGCCAACCGGGCGTTCACAACTGGCCCTGGTACCGGAGAACCTGATGGCACAGATGGGCGAGGATGCCTTCGAGCAACTGCGCCGCGACCAACCCGTGTCTCAGAACACCTCCATTAACCGTCAGATACAGTGCGTGGCCCAAGAGATAATCACCGCTGCCGAGTCCGTCTATCCTGCCGCCGACCTGCCCGAAGCCTGGGAGATTGTTGTTTTTGAAGATCCTTCACCCAACGCCTTCGCCCTTCCAGGTGGCCGTATCGGCGTGCATTCGGGCCTGCTGAGCGTGGCCGAGACCCCGAGCCAACTGGCAGCGGTGATCGGTCACGAGGTGGCGCATGTGCTGGCTGACCATGGCAATGAGCGCCTTACCCAGCAGCTGGGTATTAAGGCAGTGCTGTTGCTGGTAGGTTTTTTAGGTGAAGGAGACCTAGGGCAGCAACAGTTGATGCAGGCATTGGGCCTGGGCGCGCAGCTCGGTATCAGCCTGCCGTTCAGCCGCGCCCACGAGGAGGAGGCCGATCTGATGGGCTTGGCGGTCATGGCGCAAGCAGGATTCGACCCGCTAGATAGCGTGGCGTTGTGGCGAAACATGGCCGCTGCCGGTAGTGGTCAGCCCCCCGAATTTCTCTCTACTCACCCTGCACACAGAACGCGTATCGAGGCATTGAATCAAGCAATGGAGGAAGCCGTGGCAAGCTACCGCGACGTCCCCCCGGCTGACTGTTAAGGATAGGCAGTGAGCAGAACCTTCAGCCTTTCTCTGCTCACAAATGTTGTGTGGGGGAGCGAACGATATAAAGCTGCTATTAAACGCAATGCGGCAGTTTCATTATTTTATGTTAAGAAGCTTCTTAGCCTTTTTTATTTAGACCAAACACTCTATTCAGCTCAAACGGTGCAAATCAACCGGGCCTTTGTTGGATAGCGGTTATACTGAGGTTTAGCGAACTCAAGAGCGAGTGCAACTTGAGTCGGAAAAAGCAGGATCACAATAATGCTAAAAACCATACATTATAAGGGTATGGAAAACTAAATATCATCCGTCCGAGATCAATGCATGTCACCATCGAACGATCACCACGTATTGGAAGCCTTGCCAGTTGTCGGCATCGGAGGGTCGGCTGGTTCACTCCAGTCTCTTAAATCCTTCCTGGCTAATCTACCTGCTGATACGGGAGCGGCGTACGTCATTGTCACCCACCATCCCAGAGGTGAGCGTAGCCTGCTACCCGAAATTTTAGGCTCGCATACGGCCTTGCCAGTGCAAATGGCCCAGGAGGGCGAGGCCCTGGCACCGAACAGAATCTATGTGGCACTACCGGACGACGGCTGGATTCTTTACAAAGGGCAGCTAGTCAAGTCCGGGGCGGCTAACGACCGCCTAGGTACCGGTATATCGGCGACAGTGGCCCACCGGCCCCACCCGCCCCATCCTATCGATACCCTCTTTCGGTCACTTGCGGAGGAAGCAGGACACCGCGCGCTCGCGATTATCCTCTCTGGAACGGGCAGTGACGGCACCCTCGGTATTCAATCGATTAAGTCCCAGGCCGGCATGGTAATGGCCGAAGATCCGGATATTGCAGAGTTCGGAGGGATGCCAGCCAATGCGATTGCCACCAGTCAGGTGGACTATGTGCTGCCCTCGGCGGATATGCCGGCTACCTTGGCAGGCTACCTCCGCTCCCAAAACCACCGTCAGGCGACGCTGGAAAGCAATCAGTCTGCGATTCCACCCGACCTGTTGAGAAAGATCCTGCATCAGGTGAGGTATCGTACCGGTCACGATTTCTCAGGCTACAAGGTGAGCACGCTAAATCGCCGCCTGGAACGTCGCATGGACTTGCGGCAGATCCTCGAACCCCAGTCGTATCTGGTCTATCTGCAGGCGCACCCCGAAGAGGTTGACCTGCTGTTTCAAGAGTTTCTCATCAGTGTCACCAACTTCTTTCGAGACCCCCGAGCCTGGGCCACCCTGGGCGAGCTGCTACCAGCGATGTTACAACGGGCGGTGCGGACGGGGCAGGAGTTCCGGGCTTGGGTGGCAGGGTGTGCTACTGGCGAGGAAGCCTACACCCTGGCCATTCTCATCCGGGAATGCATGGCGGACTGGGAACAGGCTCCGGCGGTGAGAATCTTCGCCACTGATGTAGATCAGTCAGCCATTGAGAGAGCCAGGGCGGGGCGTTATCCAACCAGCATTAGCCAGGACCTGAGCGAATCGAACCTGCGACGGTATTTCTCGGCTGAAAACGATACCGTTAGGATCGGACGTGAGGTGCGAGACATGGTGGTATTCGCCGAGCACAATGTCCTTCAGGATCCGCCGTTTACCAGCCTGGATCTTATTACCTGCCGCAATCTCATGATCTATCTCGAACGGGAGCGGCAAGAGCGCCTTCTGGCGCTGTTCCGCTACGCCCTGCGCAGCCAGGGTATTCTGTTGCTGGGGCCTTCGGAAAGCCTGGATCACCAGAGCGACGCTTTCAGCGTCGTAGATAAAGAGAGTCGAATCTACCGGGTTGCTGAAGGGTCCCTGCCGCCTCGGCTACTGGAGATGCCTGGGCCTAGCCGTCACCGCCGCTCACTGCCGTTTCTGGAGTCTCCTAGACAGCCAACGATGGAGGCCACCGACACACTTTCCCGTAGTGTGGAATGCCTTCTAGCGCTGCAGTTCGCCCCACCTTCAGTCGTGGTCAATGACCGCGGGGAAGTCGTATATGTGCATGGCAAAACAGGCCGTTTTCTAGAACCCGCCAGTGGGCCCGCCCGTAATCATTTGCTGGAAATGGCGCGACCCGGCCTGCGGGCGCCGCTGAGTCAGGCGCTAAAGGAAGTGGCCAGCGGTGATATCGATCACATTAGCCAGGAGGTTGAGGTGCTGGCCAATGGAGATACCGAGCAGGTACGGCTGGAGGTTCAACTGATCCGAACCCCCAAGGCCCTAGCGGGTTTTTGCCTTGTCGCCTTGCATCTTGCACCTGTACAGAACTCGCTGAAACCGCCCGCGGAGTCTCCCCGCCCTACCACTGACTCTGATAGTGGCGATATTGAGGCTGCGGCTCGACTGAATGGCAAGCTGGAAGCCCTTCGTCGGGAAAAGCAGGTCGCCATTAAAGAGATGCAGGCCGCCAATCAGGAGCTTCAGTCTTTGAATGAGGAGCTCCAATCCATGAATGAGGAACTCCAGAGCAGCAACGAAGAGCTGGAAGCCGCCAAGGAGGAAGTCGAATCACTTAATCAGGAGCTGCGCAGTGTCAATGCCGAGCTCAATATACGTGTCGACGACCTTACCGAGGTCAATGATGACCTTAAGAACCTGTTGGACAGTACCCACCTCGCCACCCTGTTTCTTGATGAAGCCCTGAACATCAAGCGCTTCACCCCCCCTGTACAGAATCTGATCGCCGTACGCCCTTCCGATATTGGTCGGCCTCTAAGCGAGCTGACGACCAAGCTGAGTTACGACACACTCATGGAAGATGCAAATGCCGTTTTGGATAACCTGATCACCAAAGAGATCAAGGTACAGACCACCACTGGTCACTGGTATCTACTTCGCATCCAACCCTATCGTAGTACTCGGAATGTCATCCGCGGCGTGGTCTGCACCTTTCAGGACATCCAGGTCACACATGCCTTGGCACAGAGCGAGGCCTTTTTTCGAGCGGTCGTCGACACGGTACTTGAACCCCTTTTAGTGCTCGACCCGGCGTTACAGGTAGTCTCTGCCAACGATGGCTTCTATCGCATTTTCCCCCAGCCCCCGGAGGAAGTAGTCGGCAAGAGCCTGTGGGATCTAGGGGACGGAAAGTGGAATCACCCGGAATTGAGGGCGCTGTTAACGGAGGTGCTGCCTAAACAGCAGACCTTCCAAGACTTCGAACTGAACATGGAGCTTGGCGATGCAACGCCCGCTTGCTTACGCATGAATGGCCGCTATCTGGCGTTGGAAGATGGTTCAGCGATGATCCTGCTTGCGGTCGATGTTCAGAAGCCAGTACTCAAGCCTTCAGAACGAACCGAAATGAGTCCCGACCATGGCCCATAACGAACTGCAACCGCGCTTACCGGGAGGCCTGCGGGAAGCCGCCCGTCGTAGTCTGGGGCAGAGCCTCACGGATGTCTCCAACTGGACGGGGGCTGATATTCAATCCTTAGTGTTCGAATTGGAGCTGCACCAGGAAGAGCTGCGAATCCAGAACGAGGAACTGCAGCAAGCACGAGACTGGCTCGAAATCGCCCGTGAAATCGCCCAAAACGCTTATCGCGATCTCTTCGAATGTGCCCCGATGGGCTATCTACTCCTGGATGCCAAAGGCCGCATTCTGGAAGCCAACAGAGCGGCTGTCCATCTCCTCGCCCCGGGAACCGACCTGGTCGGCCATTTAATGTCTGCCTTTGTGGCCACTGAATCCCAGGATGCGCTGCATCTACACCGCCGCACCCTTGCTTCCACGAGGAAAACTAATGCCGTCGACCTGACCCTGGCATGGGACGCGGAAGCGACACGCACGGTGCGCATGGAAAGCGTGGTGGAACCTTCTGATGATGCAGGCGCTGACCGTTACCGCTGTGCGCTGATTGACATCACGGAGCGCCGTCGGATAGAGGATAAACTGCGCATCGCCGCCAGTGTATTTGACGAAATAGGCGAGGCGATCGTCGTCATGGATCCCACCGGCTGCATTCAGTCCATCAATAAGGCTTTCACCTCTATTACCGGCTACACCGAAAGTGACGCCCTGGGCGGAACCATGAGCGGCCTGGTCAAATCCGAACGCCAAGGGCAGGCCTTCTATAAAAAGATGTGGAGCAGCCTTAAAAGCCATGGCTTATGGCAGGGGGAGATTTGGGACCGCCGCAAGAGCGGCGAGATCTACCCGGAATGGCTCACCATCACTCGCATTGACGACGAAGAAGGGCAGCCGCGGAATTTAGTGGCCGTTTTCTCCGATATCAGCCAGATCAAGGCCTCTCAGCGCAAAATTGAGTACTTGGCCAACCATGATGCGCTAACCGGCCTCCCTAACCGCAGCCTGTTCAGGGACCGAGTTCAACAGGCCATCGCCCAGGCCCAGCACGGCGGTGGAAAGGCGGGGGTTCTGTTTTTGGACCTGGATCATTTCAAGGATATCAATGACACCCTTGGGCACGAGGTGGGGGATGAGCTACTTGTACAGGTGGCCGATAAACTAAAAGAGTGGGTACGCGAACTCGATACCGTCGCGAGAATAGGCGGCGATGAATTCACGGTGGTGCTCGCCGAATGCGATGCAGAAGAAGCGGGATTCATCGCACAGCGCTTAGTAGAGGGCCTCGCTGGAACTTTTGAGATTCGAGGCCGGCACCTGCACGTAACGACTAGCGCTGGGTTGGCGTTGTACCCCCAAGACGGCAAAGACATAGAGACACTCTACCAAGCGGCCGACATGGCCATGTATCGTGCAAAGGGTGAGGGTGGCAACCGGCTCCGGCTATACGAACCTGAGTTGCATAAGCAGCTTTTAGAGGATCGCGCTATTGAGGAGGCGCTGCGCCGCTCGCTCACTAACGGGGAGCTGCGTATCTTGTATCACCCTCAATTTGACGCGAGTAACCTCGGGCGTCTTGTGGGTGCAGAAGCCCTGCTACGCTGGGAAAATTTCGAAAGGGGCCTGATCAGTCCAGAGCATTTCATACCCATTGCCGAAAGATCTGACTTGATCACGGAACTGGGCTGGCGGGTGCAGGAGCTGCTGTGTACCGATATTCAGCAGTGGCTAGCAGCAGGCCTCAAGCCACCGGTTATTTCTTTCAATGTCAGCCCCAAAACCTTTCGCGAAGGGAAGTTTGCTTGCCACCTGCGCGAGACCATGACGCAATATGGCATATCGCCGGGCCAGCTCCAGGTGGAATTCACGGAGAGCACGCTCACCGAACGCTCCGATATTGTCCACCAGCAGATCCGCGAGCTTCACGAAGGTGGGATCGAACTGTCAATCGACGACTTTGGAACCGGCTACTCTTCTCTCGTCAATCTCAAGCGGCTACCCCTGGCCGAGCTCAAAATCGACAAATCCTTTGTCGACGGTCTAGGCGAAAACGAGCACGACGAGGCCATCGCACGGGCCACTCTCTACATGGCGCAGGCCTTCGGACTCAGGACGGTGGCCGAGGGCGTAGAGACGCAATCGCAACTGACGTGGCTGCAGGAACAAGGCTGCAACCGCATCCAGGGTTTTATCCTCGCTTACCCTCTTGAAGCCGCAGAATTTCGGGCCATGCTTCATACCTAGAGAGCATTTTGATGCGCGCTTGAGGCGCGAGGGAGCCAATCCTTCCAAATATCAATAAGCCCCGTCACAAGAGTCATCCAACGCCAAAAACATCCGCCTCTCTTCAAATCTATCCAATGCTGCACCAGGGTCAGAGGTCGGCATGACTCACCCTATTCCATACAGCCGAGAAGCGCTGAAAATAGCATCTTTTGTTCCCCCTGCTTGGCGCGATTGGCTTATAGCTCCTACGTTGTTTTAGAGGCTTGCTTTAAAGACGCGTTGTATTGGCTGGTGATGAAGGCCGGATATAAAGCTGATTGTAAAAGCTGAGTATAAAAACCGATCGTAAAGACACAGGGAGACGTAACGATGGATGCACTTGCGCGAAAGCTGGGCCTCAAGACCGATCCCACTATATTTTTCACTTCAGCCGGGATCATGATCGTTTTTCTCGTGGCGCTGTTGATTGCGCCAGGCCCCATAGGAGAAGCCTTTGGCGCAGGGCGGGAATGGATCGTGACTAACCTGGGCTGGTTTTTTATTTTCGGGGTAACAAGCTGGGTAGGGTTTCTGCTCTGGGTGGCCATCAGCCGTTTCGGGGCAATACGCTTAGGTGGCAATGATGCGAAACCGGCTTATACCAACGCCTCATGGTTCGCCATGCTGTTTGCAGGCGGCATCGGCACGGTGCTGATGTTCTGGGGCGTGGCCGAGCCGATATCCCACTTCGCAACGCCCCCACGGCCAGGTGTCGAGCCCTTCTCGGTGGCTGCCGCCGACGATGCCATGAGCTTTTCGATCTATCACTTGGGCCTGCATACCTGGGCGATTTTCGCCATGCCGGGGCTGGCGTTCGCGTACTTTATCTACCGTTACAACCTGCCGATGCGTTTCAGCTCGGTGTTCTTTCCGCTGTTAGGCGAGCGCATTTACGGCCCTGTTGGCAAAGCGCTCGATATCTTCGCCATTCTCGGCACGTTATTTGGCGTGGCGGTGTCGGTCGGCCTGGGCACCCAGCAGATCAATGCAGGGCTAACGGAACTGTTTGGTGTTCCAGACGCCGTGCTGCCAAAGGTAGTGATCATCGCTGTGCTAACCACTGTTGCCGTGGGGTCGATCATCGCGGGGCTGGATTCAGGGGTGAAACGGCTCTCAAATATCAATATCGGGATGGCCGTTGGTCTGCTGCTGTTTGTGCTGTTTACCGGCTCGACTGTTTTCCTGTTACGTGCCGTTGTCGAAACCTTTGGCCTGTATATAACGAACCTGCTACCCATGGCGTTTTGGAATGACACGTTGGCACGCTACTCCAGCGAAGGCGGCTCCTGGGGGTGGCAAGGCAGTTGGACGGTCTTCTATTGGGCCTGGACCGTCACCTGGTCGCCGTTCATCGGCATCTTCGTGGCGCGCATTTCCCGTGGGCGCACCATCCGCGAGTTCGTGCTCGGCGTGCTGTTCGCCCCTTCGATCTTTACGCTGATCTGGTTTGCGATCTTTGGCTGGTCGGCCATGGAGATTGACGGTATTGGCCCCGAGGCGCGGGCAGCCCTGGGTGATCAAGCCGGTATTTTATCCACTGCCGTCGCCGAAAGTATTCCACTCGCCATGTTCGCGTTTTTCGATAACTTTCCCGGCGCCACCTTGATTCAGGGCCTGGCGGTGGTGATCGTCGCTATCTTCTTCGCCACCTCATCGGACTCCGCTTCCCTGGTCGTCGATATGCTGTGTACCGGAAGCTCAGACCCAGGCCCATGGCATCAGCGGGTTTTCTGGGGCGTTTCCGAAGGCATGTTGGCCGCCATGCTCATCGTGCTGGCAGGCGATGCCGGACTGACGGCACTGCAAGAGGTCATCACCGTTGTCGGCCTGCCGATGTTTATTCTGGTGTTTATTATGATGTTCGCGCTTTACCGCGGCCTCTCCCATGAGGATCTCAGCGAAGTAAGAGTCGGCACGCCGCCTAAGCAAGAAGAGTTGAAGCCGGAGGATTAGGGGGCACACAACAGGGGCCTGCCAGGCATTGCAGGCCCCTGTTTGGAATTGGGAAAACTAAGTGCTGGGCGGTCTCAACGTAGGCGGGGCTTCTTTTCCGCCAAGCGCTTAGCCAGCGTGGCAATGTGGTCAGGGCCCACTTCACAGCAACCACCAATGGCCGTTGCCCCCTGCTCGACCCATCTCATTGCGTGCTCAGCGTAGGCATCGGGGTCAAGATCCATGCGCGACGCTAGCGCATCCACGGTGCCGCCGGGCTGGAGCGGCGCCACAGAGGTAAACCCGTTGGCGTAGCCGCCAAAGGGCACGTTGAGCCTGGCCAGTTCACTCATGGCGCTCGTGACCGCCTCAGGCGTAGAACAATTGACCATGATCCGCTCAGCACCGAGCTCTACGACCGACCGGGCCGCCGCGGCAAGCGGCTCACCGGAGCGCAAGCGCGTACCATCGTGGTCATCCACAGTAAATGCCACCCATACCGGACGCCCGCTCTCTACCGCCGCACGAGTCGCGGCCCTTGCCTCGCGGGCAAGCGACATCGTTTCACACAGAAAAAGATCGACCCCGTCTGCCTGGCATTCCACGATTCGGCGGTAGTCACGCAGGCAAATAGCGTCGTCCGGCACGCTATCGGCATGATAACTCGCGACTAATGGCGGCAGGCAGCCCGCAATACGCACCACCCGTCCGCTTTCCTCACACGCCTGATGGGCGGCACTGAGCGCTGCCGCATGTAACAGTTCAAACATGGCCGGATCGCCGTCACGCGCCAAGCGGAGAGGGGTGGCGCTATAGGTATTGAGCTTAATCACCTGGGCACCAGCCTTGATGAAATCTCGGTGCGCAGCGATAACCAAGTGGGGCTCGTCAAGCATGACCTGAGCGGACCACAAAGGGGATACCGGCTGGCTGCTGCGTTTTCTAAGCTCCTGCCCCATTCCGCCGTCAAGCAGTACTACATTTTCTCTTTCAGCGCTCATCAGGTCGCGATCCTTTGCTAAGGTTACTGGCTGCATAATGTTATCAACCACTAGACGAGGCCGTATCGGTTTCTTCTTCAACGGGTTCGATAGGCTCACCATTGTCGTCCAATAGCTGTTGGTCGTACGCGGCCTGAAGGCCAGTATCCTCAACAGGCTGCGGCTCTTCTTCCTCCGCCCAATAGTCGATATGGCCCGGATAGATGGGCGATAAAAACGCGATCAAAATACCGATCACAGAGAAGATCGCAAATGCATCCGCATAGCCAAGTCCATCGACCAATAAACCGATGACCGGAGAGCCTACCGCTTGCCCAAGCGCACAGGCCATAAAAGGTAACACCGGCCCCATTGATAGCCGTCCCGGCAATAGGCGAATACCCGTCATCAGGTAGAGTCCCGTTAAACTCATGTAGGCAAGGCCGAAGACCAGCGCGGAAAACATTGCCAATGCTAACTGGCTAGGGCTAGCGGCCAGCAACGCGAGGCTCGAGGAGAGCATCATCAACATCAACGCTTGCGTAATGGGCGGGTTATTGCGGTCGGCCAAATCACTCACCACGGCACCACCCAACCCGGCAATACCGACCGCAAACCACAGCCAACCGGTTTGGCCAGGGGGTAACGCGCCAAGCGTTACAGCAAGATCGGGCGCAAAAAGCCAGTACGGCGCAGACACAAAGCCCATCGCGAAAGCAAACAACGAAAGTCGAATGAGCCGCGACCACTGCAAGCGGGTAATGGGCGGCGGCGGTGCAGCATTGGCTGGAATGACTCGGGACACCGAAGGGATGAAGTACCATGCTGCCACTACACCGAGGGCAGTCAGGGCCGTAAAGATGGTATAGGTCAAGCGCCATGCATCAGCTAGAAACACAACGGTCGGCACCGCCACTATAATACCGACGCTGGTACCCGCGTTCATAATGGAACTCACACGCCCGTGCATCGTCCGGCTCACCAGCGACTGCATTGCAGCAGTCAGCGCGGGCATCATCAAGCCGGTGCAAATCCCGCAGATAAACACCCCCGCCCCGAGCGATAATGCGCCCGACGCCTGACTAATCAGCCCCAGGCCACCTACCCCGAAACCGCCCGACAACACCGCCAAGTTACGCGCACCGAATCGGTGAGCGGCAAGCGGTGCGGCCAGGGTAGCCAGCACGAAACTGATAAACGGCAGCGCACCGATGAGACCGATAAGGTACGGCGTCAGTGCCAGTTCGGCGCTGATGGAAGGCACGAACAGGCCAAATGCAAAACGCGCCATGCCATAACTAATGGCGACCAGTGCGGCACCGAAGAGGGCAAACCCCATATTCGACAAGGTTTTCATACCGACTACTCCATGAAAGCGGTGGCTTTAATGAGGTGCGCTTAGTTCATTGTCGTCGCCATAGTCAAGATGAGCAATGCAGATAACCCGCCATGCTCGTCATGCTGGCAGGCGATGCCGGGCTGACCGCATTGCAGGAGGTAATCACCGTGGTCGGCCTGCCGATGTCTATTCTGGTATTTATCATAATGTTCGCGCTGTAACGCGGCCTCTCCCATGAGGATCTCAGCGAAGTGCGGGTAGGCACGCCCACTCAGGCGGGAAGAGTTGAAACCGGGGATTAGGATAGACAAGTCAGGGGCTTGTGAGTAATTGCAGGTCTCTTTTTTCAATTGTACTAGCCCGGCAGGTTGCACAGTTTCTGATTGTTCATAAGTCTAAACACAAACCTCTGCGAATTTTTCCAATGCAGTTCCAGCTATTTCTTACGAAGCGTTGAAATCTTTTGCTTACGAGCTTCAGCCAGCTTAGGCAGCTTGTGCTAGGCTAATTTTAGTAGGTGGCGGGTCAGTTGCTAGATACATGAAAAGGCAGCTAACGACCCTGAGCGGAAGTTAGCCTAAAACGCATATTCATAGACGCCTTAAGCCAACAAAGCGGGTTTTTAAAAGATTTGAAATTACAAATGCTTGAATTTACGAAAATAATATTTTTTAAATAATTATAAAACAATGACTAGCGATAATTTCATTGATGTTCACATGCAAGCTTAAAAGAGTGGCGAAAATATTAATGTGCACTAATAAATTATTAGTACCAGAGTTGGAGCTGGCTTGTGATTGCTGAATATGCAACTGCATCCGCTACTATCGTGGGCTTGCTTTCAGCATTCGCTACAGGGCGGGATATCAAGAAAGGAAATGAGCTTACTGAGTTTATTGCTTGGCTTATCGAGCACAATCATCATCAAGTCGTGGAAGAAATACAGCAGGATCAAGCAACCTCCGTGTTCATTAAAGCTTTTCTGAATAGGGAAATACCGCAGCTACATGCAAAGTTGGACTCAGTTATTGCTCTTGTGAAAGGTCTTATTGAGCAACAAACGGATGAAGCTGATACCACTACCTTGCCATCGCTTAACGCGCACTATGGTAAGAGAATGATCACCTTTCTATTTGAGCAATTCAAATCGCATAGGCTTAAGATCGACAGCTTTGACTACGCATTTGAAGAAACGAGAGAGCTGCTTGAGGGCCATCTTGATCCTATCAATCTGTATGTGCTTGAGAAGATGGTGCGTGAATGCTTATCTTCAAATCATACGTCCACTGAAATAGTGCATGAGCATTGGCCAAACTTAACTTACTGAGGCTAACAATCTCAGGCACCGCAAAAGTCTCTCTTGCGGCTGCGCCTTCACTACAATGTCGCGCGTTCTAGGCTGTGATATTAGAGTAACTGAAAGAACCGCTATTCGCCGTTAGCAGCCAACAAAAAAAGGGGCCTGCGATTTCTCGCAGGCCCCTTTTTAACAATTTGGCGCGCCCGGCAGGATTTGAACCTGCGACCCTCGGCTTCGGAGGCCATATCCTGCTAGTTTCAGTTTTCTTGCTACTAAAAACAGAAATATAAATAAATTATTAAAATCATATAGATATATTTAAAACTAGTAAAAATTTTTAGGGAACTAGCGCCAATTAACAACGAGTAATGCCTTTTACAGCGTAAGCAATGGGCACATTGCGTGACTTTCATACGTCTCTTTTTCGGACAAGAATGACCATTGGCCAATGAATCGCCCCAGGGTTTCGTAGACACCTCCAGGCCTTATATGGACTGCCCTATGTTATCCAGACACCTCTAGCCTATCTTACGAGGCTTATTGCTCCCATCAGACTCGTAAAGTTTTCCCGTCACATGCCGATAGAAAGTAATGCAGGCGTGCTCAAGTGGCTCACCGTTCAAACTCTCAATAGTGTCGCAAACCGAATAGCGTAAAACCTCGTCGGTCAGCTCCAGGCGCGCGATCTCAATGCCCGAGGCAAATATTATGGTTGCATTGAAGTCTTTTGTTATATCGAACTCGTCCACCGCAGAGGCCCTATCGGAGTTATCCATCGCTATTGACGACGTTGAGATCGACCCGAATCTTATCTGTGTGTTCTATGACGGCGATCATGAGGATGCGTTGATTTTCGATTACGTCCGCACTCGTTTCCCGGATGCTGCCCTGCTCGGCGGCACCTCCTGTAGCGGAGTAATGAGTGAAGCTGGGCTGGGCGGTGCGGGATCGATCGGCCTGCTTTTGATCGAGGATGCGGACGGGGACTACGGCACCGCCGCCGTCCGGCTTGGGCCGGATGCGTGCGGATGTGCCGAACAGGCGCTTCATGCGGCCTTGGCGGCA
Organism: Vreelandella sp. ssv; assembly: GCF_059448525.1. NCBI lineage: Bacteria > Pseudomonadati > Pseudomonadota > Gammaproteobacteria > Oceanospirillales > Halomonadaceae > Vreelandella > Vreelandella sp. ssv. Next base: position 3,889,071 of record NZ_CM182545.1, read on the forward strand.
GCGGATTGCTCCGGGGAACTGCCGGAATTGATCTGGATCTATCAGGCCCCCGGGCGGGAGGAAGCGGTGATCGAAGGCCTCCGGCGCGTGGTGGGCGACCGATGTCCCATTATAGGCGGCAGTTCCGCGGACAACACGGTGGCCGGCGGATGGCGCCAGATCGGGCCGGAGGGACCTATGAACGACGGTCTCGTGGTGGCAGTGTTGTTTTCCTCCGGCGGCATTGGTTTTGCTTTTCAGGGAGGTTACGAGCCTAGCGGTGCGAGTGGCCTTGTGACAAGTATCGGGTATGACTCTTTCGGCGAAAGCGGGGTCGTCACCAAAGTCAGTGGTCGGCAGGTTCTAACCATTGACGGCGAGCCGGCGGCGGAGGTTTACAACCGGTGGATTGGCGGAGTCTTATCAGAAAAGATAGAGAACGGAGGATGCATCCTCGAGGACACCACCACCTATCCGCTGGGCATCGATGCGGGTCAAATCGAGGGTGTCACTCAATATCTTCTCATTCACCCTGAGCAGATCGGAAAAAATCAGTCGCTTTCCACGTTTGCCTCCATCGAAGAAGGCACTCGTCTCTATAGCATGCGCGGGGACAGAACCCGATTGATCCAGCGTGCTGGTAAGGTCGCCTCGGCGGCAGCGGATGCAATTCCCGGCGGCAGCGAGAATCTAGCTGGCGGACTGATTGTCTATTGTGCGGGCTGCATGCTCGCTGTTGGCGAACAGATGCCCGAAGTTTCGCAGACGGTGTCGGCAAGCTTCAAAAATATGCCCTTCCTGGGATGTTTTACCTTCGGCGAACAAGGCTCCGTGCTTGAAAAGAATGCGCATGGCAACCTGATGATCTCCGCTGTTGCCTTTGGGCACTAGATGCAGCCCGTCTTGGAAGGCTCCGAAGAGCTTCGCGAAGCACTGGTAGCGTTGCGCCGCGAGGTAGGCACCCTACGCGTCGAGGTAACGCATGCCAATGTACTGCTCGAGGCGCTGGAGGCGATGCTTGATGTCGATGGCAACGTCGACCCTTTTGTGGGTGTCTTCAAGGCTCTATTGCCGGTTTTCGAGTGCTCTTACGCTATTGTCCTCATCGAAAATATAAAAGATCCGTGCAAGCTGGAATGCGTCGCCTCAACCCACGCTGCGGCGGTCGCGTCACTCTGGGAAAACGGCCGGAAATTTGGCAAGGTGCTTTCTGGACGCATTGTAACGACGATTTCCACCGCGGATGATGAAGCCTGGCCTCAGATTGACGGTTTGTCGAAATCGCAGCCTACCCTCTATTTGCCGCTGAGCGTGCGCGGTCAGCGCGGACTCATGATGTTGCTACGGGATGAGGATCACCCTGGCTTTGACCGCACCCACGTGACGCTTGCCCGCAAATTCTCTCTGCTGGCCTCCCATGCGTTTGCGGCCAAGCGTGCCAGCCAGACCGAGGCGGAAAGTCATCGTCTGCAACATCTGACCCAACAATTGAAAGTCAGCCAGGAGGCGCTGAAGCTGCGCGCCAACCATGACCAGCTTACCGGCTTACCCAACCGGGCATATATTCAGGAACTCGTCGAGGCTATCCTTGCGCGCAAACAGCCGGGGCAGAAAATGGCCCTGGCATTTCTCGATCTCGATGACTTCAAACGGGTCAACGATTTCTACGGCCATACGGTGGGCGACGCGCTGCTAAAGAGTGTCGCGGACAGGCTTGGCACCGAAATCCGGCAAATGGACATTATCGGGCGAATCAGTGGCGACGAGTTCGTTATCGTTTTTGACCTGATTGAACAGCAATCAGAAATATCAGTCCTTGTTAACCGCGTAAGCGATAAGCTACGACAACCCTTCAGCATTGAAGGGCAGGAAATTAGAGCTTCGGGATCGATTGGCGTCGCGCTCTGGCCGGAACATGGCCATGACTATGATACGCTCCGACGTCATGCGGACACAGCCATGTACCGGGCCAAAACTGCGCATAAGGGGAGCTTCACGTTTTTCAGCTCAGCACTGGGTAACGAGATGTCAGAGCGATTGTCACTCGAACATCGGCTGCGCATTGCCCTGACGGAACGTGAATTCCAGTGTGCCTTGCAGCAGAAAGTCGATCTACGCACTCAGGACATTGTCGGATTTGAAGCGCTGGTCCGCTGGGTGGATCGTCACGGCACTATCCATTCGCCGGCGACATTCCTGCAGCTTGCTACGGAGCTGGATCTGCTGGATGGGATCACCGATATCGTTCTCGACAATCTGAGCCAAAGATTACCTTTACTCGATGCCCAGTTCGGAACGGCCGCAACATACAGCATCAATATATCGGCGTCCCAGGCAACGAAAACACTCTTCATGCAGAAGCTGATAAGGCGAATAGCCGATACTGGGTGTGCAGAGCGCTTTCTGCTCGAAGTGACGGAAGAATCTTTCCTTGCAGCTGGCGCTTTTCAGACGCAGGTATTGCCCTTGATCAGGGAAGCGGGCGTCGGCGTTTCCATCGACGATTTCGGAATAGGCTATTCATCCCTGGCTATTCTTGCCGACATCACAGCGGACGAACTCAAGGTCGATCGATCACTGATAACTTCTATACATCAGCGACCGCGAAGCCAGAGCATCCTAGGGGCAATAGAATCCCTGGGTGCATCGCTAGGCATGTCCGTGATCGCGGAAGGCGTCGAAACACTGGATGAAAAAAACTATTTATTGAACTCCTCCAGAATAAAGACCGGCCAAGGATATTTATTCCACAGGCCGCAGCTCATCAGTGAGATCATCGAACAACAAACCTGCAGCGTTCAGAAATTCATGAGTTGAAAAACCTCATGACATATTATAAGGGAATAGATATTAACCAATATAATCAATAATTTGAATCTATTTTAGTTAATGGTTTTATTACTACTGTCGATACAGGCACTTCGTCATGGATAGCCTGCCGACCTGGCATATACTCTGCTCTCTGGCATGGCATCGTTATCTTAGTGGAGTAAACTCAAGCATAGCGTCGTTAGCTCGCTACCAAATGGGTCAAGGTTGGCATGAGTCAATCGGGCCGCTCGGCGCCTGGAAGTCACCCAAGACGCCATCAGCAAATGGTTCGACCGTATTCAAAAGGCGGTGAGGAGCGCTCAAAGCTCTGGGACAGTAAGGATTCAGCTTTGAAGAACAGCACTGTACGATGCAGCGTATTACCGATGCCCTCGCACGACTGGCCGACGTTCACTACAGTACCTCGTCGATCAGCGATCTTCTCAGACAACGGGGGCTAGTCCTGAAAAATGCTCAAGCGCTAGCCGAGCCGACTCGATAAGGCCTCCATCGACTACCGGCAAGAACAGCTTTGGCAAGAATTAAAAACGAGAAAGATGATCAGGGCGAAACGCTGATCTTCATTGTCATGCAGTGCGTGATCTGCTGCGCCATCCGAAAGTACAAGGTCGATTGCTACTTGAAGCGCTTTCTCCTTGTGTCGTGAACTAATTAATCGGGCATTACAGCCAGCTTCAGCACAACAAAGAGAGAAGTACGAATCAGGCAGAGAAATAGTACTGGACTAGCTATAAGTCGGTGGCCATTTTTTCTTGACCACTACATTGTAATTCCCTACTTCTGAACGCTTCATCTTCCTAGAAGGTAGAACGCAGTGTACCGCTTTGTGGTCACGAGAGAGTGACGAAGGCCTTTATGCTCTCAGGTGAAAGCGGTGATTAATAGACGCGTATTGAATTGCCATTAACACCAATGAAGCTGAAGAATTTGGCGTGATTTAAGTGCTTAACTCCGCTCGTGCTGTTCTGCGATTGAGCCATGAAATGTCCCACCGCTTCTCTGTTGAGGGTGACACCTGTTTCGTTGCCGGTGAGCAGCCATTTTTTTAAGTAAAACTTTCCTTTTTACATTAACCAACCCTTAACGTTGCATACACCCCGTTGGGGTGCATTACGTTACGTATTATTTTTTAGGATATTTGGGCGACTTTTTAGACGACTTTGAGTCAACCCATTACAGATTTAGGAGTAGGAGCCGATAGTAACTGTATTACCGATAGCCAACGGGTTGACGATCAATAAATGTTATTCAATATGTTGCAGGACCCGGACATCATAAACGCGGTTCAGGGAGAACATGATTTTTTCTTAGTATTGCTCTCCTGGCTAGTTGCTTGGGTCGCTTCATTCGCAGGTTTGGATATTATTAAACTGGTGCAGAAGGGATCTAAGACGATCTGGCGCAGCACATGGCTACTTGCTGGTGCCAGTTCCATGGGCTTGGGCGTATGGAGCATGCACTTCATCGGCATGCATGCCTATCGGTTGGACTTCCCTGTCAGTCACGCTCCTTTGCCTACATTGTTATCCATTATTCCCGCCATCCTCGGTAGTTTATGTGCCATGGCCGTCATTTCGCGCGATAATCCTTCCCATCGCGCCCTAGTGATAGCAGGGCTTGGTTTAGGAATTGGTATAGGAACAATGCACTATAGCGGCATGGCTGCGATGCGCATGCCCGCAGAGCTATACCATGCACAGGACCTATTTTTGTTTTCGCTGCTGGTCGCCGTTGGCTTAGGCATTGTCAGCGTTTATGCCTATCGCCTTTGCCAGCATGAATGGGGTATGAAGCGCGCCAGAACCTGCGCCTTTATTGCGGCACTTTGCGTTTCTGTCGCGGTTTGCGGCATGCATTATGTCGCCATGCAGGCTGCCTGGTTTTTGCCTACTGATGATGCTGGCACGCCTGCCTTGCACATGTCTCACTGGATAATTTATTTAATTGGTAGCGTTGCTGTATTAATAGCCTTGCTCGCGCTAATAGGTACCCGAGTGCAGCGCCGCCTGCATACCAGCGAGCGCCATGAACACATGACTCAAACCCGCTTACTTGAGGTGATTTCCGCTCTTCAGGATAGCGTGATCCTGCTCGATGAACAGGCCCGGATTCGTCTGTGCAATGCTGCGTTTGAACGGTTGGCGGGTATCAGCAGCAAGCAGCTTGAAGGCATGCCGGTGTCACAACTTAACTACGCTGAAGAAAGCCATTCACTCAGCAAACACATACGCCAAGTATTAGAAAAAAAGGGTGAATGGAGTGGAATGATCAACGCACTGAGCGCCAATGGTGAAAGCTTTCCCGCATGGCTGAGCGTAAGCCCTGTCATCTACGCCGACAGCGACGACCAGGACTACGTTGCGCTGCTCAGCGACCGCTCTAAAGAACAGCAGGCCCAACAGCGTATTCACTACCTTGCCTATCACGATAGGCTGACAGAGCTTCCCAACCGGCGAGCGCTGCAGGAAAAACTTGCCGAGCTTTGCGCCAAGAAGTCGCTCACCCACCCGTATGCATTTTTGGCTCTATTCGATATTGATCGTTTTAAAGTACTCAACGACAGCCTAGGGCAAGATATCGGCGATGAGTTGCTTCGCCAATTGGGCGGACGCCTTAAACAGTGGCTAGAGACTGAATGGCTCGTTGCCAGGCTCGACGGTAACGAGTTTTCCTTAGCAGGCACTCTTGTTTCGCACGAAGCGCCCAACGCCGAGCAGGAGGCAATGCGCTTTATTGATGAGGTAGTGTTATCGCTGACGGCTGACTATTTGCTGCAAGGCCATACCTATCCGTGTCAGTTAAATGTCGGGGTGCTTATCTTTCAACCCCACGACCGGGAGATGACGCCGCAGCTGTTCAAACGAGTAGGACTTGCCCTACTGGAAGCCAAACAACACCGGGATGGTAAACCTAGGCTCTTTCATCAAGGACAAGAAGACGAGTTGGAAGAGCGCCTGACGCTTGAACGTGAATTGCAATACGCCATTGAGCACGACGAACTGTGCCTCTATCTCCAGCCTCAGGTCGATGCCGAAAGGCAAGTAATCGGAGCCGAAGCTCTTATACGTTGGCAGCATCCAACACGAGGTATGGTTTCACCTGGGCGATTTATTCCCGTCGCTGAAAAAACAGGGCTAATTTTGCCGCTGGGGCACTGGGTATTGAAAGAAGGCTGCCGCCTGTTGGGCGAGTGGCGTCATATGCCGGGGTTCCAAGACCTAAAGCTGTCATTAAATATCAGCGTTCGTCAATTCCAGCAGCCTGATTTTGCTGAACAAGTGCTGGCGCTCATCCAATGCTATGATGCGCCACCCGTACGCTTAACGCTGGAGCTTACCGAATCGCTTTTATTAAGTGACACTGATAGCACCATAAAAAAAATGGAACAGTTACAACGAGTGGGAATCAGCTTTGCACTGGATGACTTCGGCACGGGCTATTCATCACTTTCGTATCTCAGGGTACTGCCCTTGGACACGCTTAAAATCGACATTGCATTCGTCAGGGACTTAACCCTGAATATGCAAGCCACGCCAATTGCTGCCACCATCATTACCCTTGCAGAAAGCCTGGGACTGCGGGTGGTTGCCGAAGGAGTGGAAACCGACGAGCAGCGCGTAGTGCTGGCTCGACTGGGCTGCCATATTTATCAGGGATATCTGTTTGGTCGTCCCAGCACGGTAAAGGCTTTCTCAAATGCAATAGTTGAATACGATGCAGTAGATCATGCCAGCTTTACGTAATAATTAATCATCATGTACTGCTCATTTTTATAAGCATACTTGTACAATGCATGACATGTATTTAGCAATTATGAGCATTTATAATACTAAAAAGGACATTAAAATAATGGCTGATGCATCACTTTCAAACCATATCGCACGCACCGACAGACTCATGTGGTTGCCGATAGGCTTTATCGTTTTCTTATGTGTAGTTGTGGGTATTTTCACCCAAACCCTATTATTGGCTGTCGTAGTGGGGGTGATTACTCTGCCGCTGACCTACATCGTCCAACACCAATGGCGCGGTTACGTTATTAACAGCTTCGTCAAAGCTGCCGTGATGATGGTCTGGTCAGCCGTGTTGATCGAACAAAGTGGTGGACTGATTGAGGCACACTTCAGTATTTTTATCCTGCTATCTGTATTGATCCTTTACAGCGACTGGCGGGTTATTGCATTTGGTGGTCTAGTCATTGCGCTACACCATGTTCTATTTACTTGGCTCCAATACCAAGGTGTCGTCCAGCTCTATAACAGTATGGGCGATATGGAAAGCATGATAGCTGGTGACAGTAGCCACGGCTTTGTAGATTTACTCTACTGCTTGCTAATGCATGGCGGTGCTGTTGTTATCCAGGTGGTGATTCTTGGCTATTTGGCCAAGGTACTGAGAAACATGGTTAAAGAAGGACTTCACGTGACTCACTTTGCGGTTGCCGCAGGCAGTGGCAAGCTCGATATGACTTTTAATGATAGAGAGCAGCAGTTACCTGCCGTAGCCGCCGTCATCAACATGCGTAACCAGGTCTCGGAAAGTTTGCGCAAAACACAAACCGCAGCAAGTCATGTCACAGCTTACAGCCAGCAGCTTTTCGTTGCCCAGGAACAGTTACGGACACAAACAGCACGTAACAGTAGCCAAACCGAGCGTATATCCACCAGCAGCACTGAACTCGCCACCACTACTCGCGAGACCGCCGAGGAATCCCAGCACATTCGCAAACTGGCCAACCATGCTGAGCAAATCGCACGTCAAAACGGCGAACAGGTGGAAGAAATGCGTAAGATGATGCGCCTGCTTAATCAAAACACAGGCAACATCCATGAAATGCTTAGCAAAATTGATAACATCACATTTCAGACTAACCTATTGGCGCTAAATGCTTCGGTGGAAGCCGCAAGAGCAGGCGAACACGGGCTAGGCTTCGCCGTGGTGGCTAACGAAGTTCGAACGCTGTCGAAAAATACTCATAATACGGCCTCTCGAATACGCCAAACCATCGCTGCCACTGCCGATCAGATCTCAAAAAGCGTTGATCAAACATCCATCATTGCTGACACCACCCAGTCCCTTATTCAAAGCTTCGAGCAAGTGGCGATGCGCTTGACTAATATGGACAACGCTATCCAGCAGCAGCATCAGGGCGTTGAAGAGTTAGAGCAAAGCGTGAACGAAATTTATAATGCGTTGGAGCTTTCCCGCGAAGCTGTGGATAACTCACACCTTTTGGCAGAGCGGCTCTCCGGTACTGCGGACACTATGATGCAAGCAGTAAGTGGTTTCACACTACCCTCACTTTCTCCATTGACCAATAAACAAACGCTTATCGCACATTCTTAAGGCTTAACGCCAAACTTTAACGTCGCACGATGAATTCTATGTATTTAAAGCCCAAAGCAACGTCGACTCTTATACGCCGGTGCTCAGCTGATCACCGGCTACGAAACGCTGTGTGAGCATTTGGGGATGAGCATTCCTAGCGTCAAAGGGCACAACTTACCGGCCATTGCTGGCAATTTTTTGCGTCAGCACTAGTGATTAAACTCGTCATTGGCTGGAGCGTGCACAGGGCTTGCTTTTTTTGCGGCTTACCCCGAATACGCCGTCGGCGACGAGATCCGCTTCCCAGTGCCAAGACATTACATAGAAAACTACCGAGAAGATGAAACAGTATCCATTCGCAGGGCTTCTAAGGACAACGCCATGTCCTCGGCAAGATCATGTACAACAGCGCTGTCTACGTCGCGCTGGGCAAAAGCTCTTAGTCCTATTACCTCGGCCTGCAATCGCCTTCCTAGCCTGCTGGGATCGAGTCGCGAGTCCAACTCGCCAACCTGCTGAGCAGCAGCGAAGCGATCAATGAAACGCTTTTCCATACCTGCCAGCAACTCCTCTGCTTTGCGCCAAGCCGCCTGCTCTCGTTCGCCCAATTCCAACAGGCTCTTCACTAACATGCAGGCGCGGTTTGGCAGCTCTTGGTCACAAAGTCCGCCGAGCCGTCGTACATAGGCAGCCAGGCCTGTCAGCGGCGAGTCGTGAGCGTTTAAAGTACGCTCAAGCTCGGCCAGAGCCAAACGTGCGTAGCGCTCTAGAGCTTCCTGAAACAGCCGGTCCTTACTACCGAAGGTGGCATAGATACTGCCCGGGCGCATATCTAGGGCTCGCTCCAAGTCTTTCAGCGAAGTGGCATGAAAGCCCTTCCGCCAGAAAAGCTGTAGAGCCCGCTCTAAGGAGTCATGGCGTTGGTGGAGAGTTGCACGAGGCATGATCGAATCCGATTTCACAAGGCCGCTAGAGAAAAGCGGCGTCAACAATTTGAACGATCGCTCAATTTTATCTTGAACGATCACTCAAGTACAGCTACAGTCGTGTTCGATAAAAACTATATCTATCACGCCTTTTTTTGAGTGATCACTCAAAATCATACTATTGCCTGTAGCAAGACATATTTTTTGTCGAAAAAGTAAAGGAGCCGTTACATGATCGATTTTACGCTTCACGATAAGCAAAGCGCCCCTCAACCCAGCCAAAAGCTATTGGATACATCTATCCAAGCATTCGGCATGATTCCTGGCTTACACGCCGTCATGGCTGAAGCACCGGGGCTATTGGAGGGGTATCAAAAGCTTCATCAGCTAGCGCTGGATAGCAGTTTTGATAAGGAAGAACTTACCGTGGTTTGGCAAACCATCAATGTCGAACATGCCTGCCACTACTGCGTTCCTGCACATACGGGCATTGCTAAATCCATGAATGTGGACGATGCCATCACTGAGGCTCTGCGAAACGAGACTCCACTTCCCACAGAACGTTTGGAAGCGCTGCGTAATTTTACGCTTTCCGTTGTGCGTGGTCGTGGCCACGTAGATGAAAATGACGTGCAGGCCTTCCTCGCTGCTGGCTTTACAAGACGGCAGATTCTAGAGGTCGTGCTCGTCACAGCGCAGAAGGTCATGAGCAACTATACCAACCACCTCGCCGACACACCGGTTGATGCCCCTTTCAAAAAATTTGAGTGGCATAAGGCTAATTAATAAATGTATCGCGAGAAGCGGCGCTCCAGCGTCGCTTCTTGTTTTTGGAATGAGGCTTCTTTAACAGTGATGGCACTTTTAAAAATATTGGATACAAGAAAAAGGCTCCTGCTGGAGCCAATAAAAAGGAACAGATCAGAAGGAATTAGGCCTTCCATGGGAGGTGACATCCTTGTCTAGAGGCTTCATGCCATAACATCGATCAATTTAGACGGTATTTTGCGCCGCATCAAATTAGACATCCATGGTTTAGCTTTTGCTGTCGTTTCTTCTCTACAGGGTCGTCTGACCTACCACTCTATCTACTTGTCCTTTTGCCGTCATATCCCAGTGCTACGCCAAACACGTAGCGCCTTACCCACCGGCGAGTGACGGATCTAGCCTTCCTTGAGCATTTGTTGGTACGTTAGCTAATTCAGCACTTTTTCAACTGTTATGATGGCTAGACAACTTTATACGAGATAGGCGATACGCGATCGCGTTGAACCTTCGCCTGCTAGGTACCGTTCATGACATCGATATCGAATGAAAACATCGCTCCAAGATGGCACGTGCAGCACTCGTTCCTGCGCATGATCACATTCCCCTTTGCGACGCTACGCGGGCGCTTGGTTATGGGGGCTGTGGTGCTATGGAGTTTGCTTTGCCTAATCGTGCTCATGTTTGGCTGGCAGGCGGGCAAGTTCCTGGTGAATGAGACCAACCACCAGCATCTGCGCTACGAGGCAGAACTCATTAGCCACTCAATCACTCGTCAGGTGAATGAGCGTTTCAGCGAGCTGGAGCGCTTGGCAGAGAGAATGTCGTTTCCCAGGCAAGGAGCTCTACTCGAACAGCACGCGTACACGATGGAACCTCTCTTTGAAGCGCTGCTGGTGTTTGATTTAAGCAGCGATGTCATTGACGAGTGGCCTGCTGAAGGAGGCCGCAGCGGTAACAATTTTGCTGATCGTGAATATACCCGGTTTATGCATGCGTTCAAAACGCCTTACGTCAGCGCTCCCCTGGTTGGACGCATTACTAACACGCCGTTGGTACTGATGCTGGTCCCCCTCCACGACGACGCGGGTCGCTACACAGGCTTTTTAGGTGGATTGGTCGATCTTAGGAAAAGCCAACTGTTCAACAACTTTGATAAGCTCCGCTTAGGCGATAGCGGCTATGTCACGATCACAACGGCAACCGGTCAGCGTATTTACGCTCCCAATCAACAGGAAGCCATTGTGACGCTACCTGACTCCATTTCGCCCGTCTTGGAGCAGGCGTTGGATGGATGGGAAGGCGAGAGTTTAGGTCAGTCTATCGCTGGCGAATCTCAACTGGTCGCCTATCGACAAATTTGGCCTGCGAACTGGATCGTAGGCGTGCATTTGCCGCAAGCACAAGCCGAAGCCCCCCTTGTTGCGGGCATGAAGCAAATTACTGTCTATGTCTGGGGCATCCTCGCACTGATTTTACCCTTGGTGTGGGGAGTGATTTGGTTGGCTTTACGCCCCTTGGCGCATCTTGCTCGACAGATTCAAGAGCTTCAAGACGGGCGCCGCTCTGTATTGAATATCCCTACCACGATGAAAGAGCTGCGCCGCGTTATTGATGTGATCAACACGACCGAAGCTGCACGCCAAGCAAGCTTGCACGACTTAGCGGAGCGGGAAGCCTTGCTGAGGGGAACGTTATCCGCTTCGCCTCAAGGCACATTTGTGACGAACCCACGCGGTCAACTGACCTTTATCAACGACGCGCTGAACGAGATTTTGGGTGATGAGGCACTCCGCAGCCTTCTAGACTGGAGCGATCAAATTCATCACGATGACCGCCCAGAGGTCAGAACCGCTTGGTTACGCAGTCTCGTTAAACAGACGGATTTTACACGTCAGTTCCGCTTCTTGAGTGCCGATGGAGAGATGTACTGGTTAGATGTGCAAACAGCGGCTGTGCATGTCGATGATCAGTTTATCGGCACCGTGGGTACGGTACGCGATATCACCCAGCACCACCACGACTATGCTCAAAAGCTCTGGGAAGCGGAGCATGATCCTCTCACCCGTTTACTGAATCGTCGCGGGCTAACGAGGCATCTTGAAGAGTTGCTGATGCAATGGCAGTCAAAAGACAAACCGACCGCCGTCGTGCTGTTTGATTTAGATCGTTTCAAGCCCGTGAACGATCAAGGAGGCCATGCGCTAGGCGATCAGATGCTTCAACAGATTGCGCATATCGTACAGAGCGGGATTCGCAGCAGTGATTATGCCGCTCGCCAAGGTGGAGATGAATTTGCCGTCTTACTGCCGGGCTGTACGCCAGCGCGGGCGCTCACCATCGCCGAATCTCTGCGTGCCAGTATTGCCACTAGCTTTATCGAAGCGGATGGTCGTCAATGGCAAGTCACCGCCAGTATTGGGGTCAGTCATTTCCGCCAAGAGGATACAACGATCAACGATGTACTCAATCGAGCTGACGCTGCGAGCTATCGCGCAAAGCAACGTGGACGTAACAAGGTCGAGAGTGATGTCGATGTCTAGCAGACAATTACAATCTCTATTTCCAAGCCGATAGAGCAGACAATTTAACAAGCAATAAAGTCATCTTTCCTCTCATAGGCCGGGCCGCAGGTCGCTTATTTCAACGACGTGTGGCCCGCCCACCCACGTTATGAGATCAGGCCACGTTGACGACCACTCTTCCCCTGACGTTACCCGCTAGCAGGTCTTCTGCGACGCCGATAACTTGCGTTAGGTCGATGGGTCGAGTGATCGCTTCCAATTGATGAGGGCTCAATAGCTCTCCTAAGCGACGCCAAGCCTCGATGCGATGAGCCAACGGCCTCATGACGCTATCGATACCCGCGAGCGTGACACCGCGTAAAATAAAGGGAGCAACGCTGGTGGGTAAATCCATCCCCTGCGCGAGACCACAGCATGCCACGGTGCCGCCATACTTGGTGGAGGCCAACACATTGGCAAGGGTATGGCTGCCCACAGAGTCGATGGCCCCAGCCCACCGCTCTTTGGCCAATGGGCGTCCGGGTTCGGAGAGTTCACGACGGTCTATCACATTCTCAGCCCCCAGCTCGACAAGATAGGCTGCTTCCTCTTGACGCCCCGTAGAGGCAGCTACGCGATAGCCTAAGCGAGCCAGCAGCGTAATCGCGTAGCTGCCCACGCCGCCGCTCGCACCGGTGACCAAAATTTCTCCTTGATTAGGCTTAACGCCACGCTCCTCCAGTGCCATAACGGCTAGCATTGCGGTATAGCCCGCCGTGCCAATGGCCATCGACTGATAAGGCGTAAACGCTGACGGCTGTGGAATAAGCCAGCGGCTGTCTAAGCGCGCCTTCTCGGCCAATCCACCCCAATGCTTTTCGCCTACGCCCCAGCCGTTCAGCAGCACCGTATCCCCTGGCTTGAAGTCAGGCGAAGCAGAATGCTCGACGACCCCCGATAGGTCAATGCCAGGCACCATAGGAAATTGCTTCACCACAGGCCCTTTGCCTGTAATGGCCAAGGCGTCCTTGTAGTTAAGCGTGCTGCAATGCACGCTGACGGTAATATCGCCTTCAGGTAACGATGCTTCGTCTAGCGAGGTAATGGCTACCTGCTGCTTATCGTCTGCTTTATCGATCAGCACTGCTTTGAACATGTTGCACCTCTTTTGTAGACGGTCGTCTATTAAATTTTAAAAAAATTACGGAGATATTCCGTCTAAAAACGTATCCAGAAAGATATCGAGCGGGCGTGGTTGCGCTTCAAGCCGTGCACGCATGACAGCACCTTCCCAACCAATCCAAAAAGCCTCAGCGAGTCGATCGCAATCTGCCGAAGAAATGATGTCACTCAGTCGTTGGGCTTCACGTAGACATACCGCTATTCGTTGTTGCCAGTCGGTCAATATCGCTTGGAGGCATGTACGATAGCCTTCAGGAAGACCATTCACTTCTTGACCCAAGTTGCCGACTAAACAGCCGCGCTGAAAATCATGACGCTGCATGCCTTCCTTGGCATCTGCTACGAAAGCTTTGATACGCAACAACGGCGGTAGCGTGGTAATCCCCCCGAAAAACCAGGGTGCTCAAAAGTAGAATTTTCCGTAAGCTAAACGCAGGGAGATTCTGCATGAAAAAATCACGTTTTTCTGACAACCAAATACTGTCGATCCTCAAGCAAGCCGAAGGCGGCGCACCCGTCCCGGAGCTATGCCGTGAGCATGGAATGAGCGGTGCGACCTTCTACAAGTGGCGAGCCAAATTCGGCGGCATGGATGCGTCCATGATGGCACGGCTGAAAGAGCTAGAGGATGAAAACCGACGGCTCAAGAAGATGTACGCTGAGGAACGATTGAAAGCGGACATCCTAAAGGAAGCCATCGAAAAAAAGTGGTGAAGCCGTCTCGACGCCGTGAGATGGCGCAGAAAGCCGTCAATGAGAAGCGCATCAGTATTCGGCTGGCTTGCTGGATGTTCAGCATCAGCGAGACCTGCTATCGCTACCGAGCCAAGCTCAGCAGCGAGAATACCAAGATCGCCGACTGGCTGATCCGGTTGACCCATAACCAGCGAAATTGGGGCTTCGGTCTGTGCTTTTTGCACCTGAGAAACGTCAAAGGGTTTGGCTGGAATCACAAACGGGTTTACCGAATTTATCGAGAGCTGGAACTGAACCTGCGGATAAAACCCAAGAAACGCCTAGTGCGTGAAAAGCCGGTGCCATTGGGCGTGCCGGAAATGATCAATGACAGTTGGTCGATGGACTTCATGCACGACCAGCTTAACGACGGACGTAGTTACCGACTGCTGAATGTAATTGATGACTTCAACCGCGAAGGCCTTGGCATCGAAGTAGACTTCGCGCTTCCGGCAGAGCGTGTTATCCGATCACTGGAGCAGATCATTGAGTGGCGGGTTAAACCGCGCTCTATTCGCTGTGACAACGGCCCTGAATACATCAGCGGCAAGCTGGCGAACTGGGCGGAAAACCAAGGCATTGTGTTGGCGTTTATCCAGCCCGGCAAACCCCAACAGAATGCCTATATCGAACGCTACAACCGCACGGTGCGTTACGACTGGCTGGCACAGTATCTGTTCGACAGCACCGAAGAGGTTCAGGATTATGCTACTCGCAGGCTCTGGCACTACAACAACGAGCGCCCTAATATGGGGCTTGGAGGGATTACCCCTCAACAGAAACTGGCCACTGTGGCCTGAACTCTACTTTTGAAGCCCCCTAAAAATGGGGGGATTACCCAATCGCTTCTAGAAACAATGAGAGAAGTCTAATGACGCTACCTTATGAACGGACACGTGCAATTATCCAGACTGAAGCCTTTCTGATTGAACTGAGCAAGGATAAATACCTTCCTGATGAGAAGCGACAAGAGGCCCGACGCTTGCTGCGCCATTACCCAAGCCGTAGAGAAGTGCTTATGGCTGGCGAGTTAGAAGAAAAACTTACGTCAGGGACTATTTTTCATCCTATGCTGTCTAGCAAAGAAGAATAAGTGAATACAAAACCTATACTGCCTTGACTCATCTAAAATTTGATTTCTCAAGAATTTACTAGAGGTGAAGAGATATGCTTAGTACTGATGACTCAAAACAGGAAAGTACAATCGTCATCTGGAGGGCGGCTATAGCGCTGTTTGGTGGGGATCGAACAGCAGCGGACAAGTGGTTACACAGTGAAGCTATAGGGCTTAGTTGGCAGCGTCCCATTGATGTCATGCAGGTAGACGGTCAGCAGGTGCTGGATCTGATTAAGAGGATAGACAGAGGCGTTTACACATAACCTCGCCATTCTGCGGTGACTTGATCGTGGTTTTTAGCCCCTTCTATTAATTCTGCTCAAGAAGTTGAATAATTGTTCAGGCTCGCTATTGATGTCTGTACGCCTTTACTCGAAAGATGCCTATTCGATTTTCAGAGCGTTACCACCCAATGTTGCACCACCTTTTCTAATTCTGGCCAACCGTCCAATTACTAAATCATCAAATACCTTAATATCATAGGCTTATTGAATTACCTTCGATTATCTTTGAAAGGATAATTGCGTACGAGGTCTGAGCAATCTGTTTCGTTTTCCAGTACCAATAATCGATCTTTCAACATTTCACGTATTACCTTCCCTATTGCAAACCGCTCTTCCTGCGTCAGGCATATGTTGACGTTAGCAGTGGTCACACTCAACTGAGAGGGTTGCCATTGCTGGTCGAGTGCGGCGCGGGTGTCTTTTATAGCCTCATCTAATCCCATGCCGCCCAAGCCTGCGAGGATGTTCTCGTGTCGCATCATGGCTACTCTCCATAAGTAGGCTCGGACTCTAAAGTGTAGCGCTATTCAATCAAGGCGTGACGTCGAAAGTACACGTTTTTTTGATGCAGGCAAAGAAAAGCCCGCCCCCTAAGGGGCGGGCAATTTCAATCATCGCTATCCTAGCAAGCTCTCATAAGCATCCTGCTTATGCATCCATGGCGTCATAGAGCGTTCCGTGCCTAGTTTCCTTTTTGATGAGCATCCATTGCCCAGCTATTTTCACCGAGTCACGTTTCAAATAAATTGCAAATATCATAGGTTATGACATTTATTCTCTATAAAAACGTGAAATAACCCCGCTTAAAACCCTGAATTCAAGATTAGTCGCTTTATTGAAGGCAGAACAATATCGAAAGCGGTAGCATCTCCTGCTTTTCTTTTCCCACCTGGTTGCCGTCATGCCCTCTCGCTCTACCATCGTGCCGTTATCTAGCTTACTACTTGCCGTTGCCGCCGCCGTGGGCATGGCGACCATCGGGGTGATTTCGCGCATTACACAGCTCGGCGCGGAAAGCATCACGTTCTACCGACTAGGTCTGGGCGCGGGCTTTTTGCTGCTTTACCTGATCATTACCCGCCGCGGCCAACATCTACGCCACGCTCCTGGCTGGGGAGTAGTAATCACCGGCGGTTTGCTAGCGTCATTTATCCTGTTTTACGTGCAGGCGATGAACTACACACAGATGGCCAACGCCATTATGGTGGTGTATTTAGCGCCGGTGTTTTCCGCGGTAATAGCGCATTTTGTCTTTCATGAGCGCTTGAGGCGCGCGCAACTCGGCTGCATTGCCACAGCACTATTTGGCTTTGCAATGATGCAGGAGTTTCAGCTAAAGCTAGACAACGGCAGTGACGCCACAGGACTAGGATTTGCACTGCTGGCGATGCTTGCCTACAGCGGCTTTATTTTGACCAATCGCGGCTTGCCGCCACGTCATAACGGCCATACCGGTGCCTTCTGGCAGCTACTGTTCGGCGCGCTGGCAATTTTACCCTTCGCCCTGATTAAACCCGAGGGGTTAAGCGCCGCGCCTTGGCAGTGGCCATGGCTGCTGGTGGCGGGCCTGGTGCCGGGCTTTGTCGCGCTGCTGTTTGCCGTGTTGGCGATAAACCGTCTTCCCACCGCACTTTACGGCACCCTGGCCTACTGCGAGCCGCTGGCAGTGGTACTTTTCGGCTGGAGCCTATTCGGCGAAGCCTTGTCGCCGTTGCAGTTGATCGGCGGCGCTTTGATACTGGCTAGCGGTATCATCCAAGCACGCCTAAGCCAGCGGAACGGGTAACGGCTATTTTTGGGCCTGTGGTTCAGATCTGGCATGAGCGGCTGGCATCACCTGTTGACAAGGGAGATCTAGCGCTCAACTGGCCTACTGGGTAACAACGTGGGCCATCGCGCACACCTCCCATACTCAGAAGGCGCTCTGCTGACAGCGACAGAGTGCCGTAGACATATGAGATACACGAAAAGTTTTTTCAGGCGAAAATAGCGTGATTTATTCACGCCTATTGACCAAAATTCAAGATTATCCTCATTATCTTGAATTTTTAACCAGCGTTCTGAGGCAGAGTGCTTAGCCGAGCAGCCTTGAGGGTAATCGGACTAACTGTCATACCAATCCAATCCCTAACCGATAAAGCAGATGAATTTTCATGTGATTAGGGCGTTTGCTTTCCGGGCTGAGCCCACACACGTATTACTACTTTGCCAGTGAGCTTTGACACGGTGATGATGCGCTATTTGTTGAGGTACGCGCTCAGCGAAAATTAGCGTCGCCGCTTTGTGGCCACTTAGAACATCTTCGCTAGTGTAATGAAAATTATGGATATAACCGTTGGCAGGTCTGTTCAAAAACAGCAACTTTAAATAATTCGATAAAAACGAATATAAACAGTACTTTTAATCAATTTTTTTATTTATTTTGCGCAGTTAATATTAACGCACTTACTGATGCAGCACGCCATAACGATCTGATCATTGGATCCGTAAATTAAAGAGAGTATTAACCATGAAAAAAGTTACGCTTATTTCTGCAATTGCCATCACATTAACGTCTACTGCTGCTCTAGCGGAACAGGGTGCTGGTGAGCTTAATGAAATCGTTCATGCAAGCACTTCTGCAAACTACAGTACCGAAAATTTGCGCATTGCCCCAGCTGATTTGACGCTTGTGAACGGCGACGCTGCCAAAAACGCTGTTATCGAGCCTAGCTCTGAATTGCATTACTCAATTAGCAACGATGACCAGTTTGCAGCATCTGAACTGCCGGATCGTAATGCCTCTTGAAAGCAGATGAGCGCTGCTGTTTGAAACACAGCGGAGCTCAGCTTCATAAGTGCCAATAATCCCACCGCGAGGTGGGTTTTTTGGCACTTATGAAGCTGATATAAAAATATTTCAAAATCAAATGATTATAAGTAAAACCCTATTTTATAGACCCCGTTTCACAAGGGGCCTATCCGCATTTAGCATCCCCTCATAACCCATATTATTTTAAATAATTCGTACGCACTAATTTGCTACCTAAATATTCAAAGAGAATTCGCTTTTTTCCAGAACAGCTGCTGGGCTCGTTCCAGAGAGTCTTGCCAATTTGTAATTGTCGCGTGGGCCATGGTCAGTGCCAGTTTGTTCGGTACCTCGGTACAACACCGCGGCGCACTTAAATAAACATTTAATTTTTTCTTGAGCGGTCACTCGCTTAAAGGCTTAGCCTAGCGCCACGGGAAATGCAAAGCGATGCTCAACAGTATCCGCTTGCCACGTTCTATGCGGCTGACGCTATGATCGTAGAGGTCGGGCCGGAAAAGTACCATACGGTTGAAGAGGGAAAAGATGACACGATCGGTTTCGAAAACGCCACCTTGCTGTGGCTCCTTCAGGACAAGATTTAGTTTGTAGTAGCTGCCGCTGCTCACCGGGTCGTTATGACGCATAACACTGTGGCCTTCGGGGTAGGTCACGAGATTGATTGTCAGGCGGTTTAAATCGAGCAAAGTGCGGTTAATAATACGGGCCATGGGCGTTTTCCTGCAATTGATTGGCACTATTAGAGCGCATTTTGAGTGGTCACTCAAATTCATTTTTGAGCGATGACTCATTAATGCGTAAAGTGCCCTCACTTTCATAGCGCAAGTGTTATGCCAGGAAAGATAACCTTGCAGTGACTCACTGCTATTTTTGATAGAAGAGGTCAATATGAGCAACGACATCAATACAATGGAAGCTCTACAAACACGCTATGCGATGATCGAAGGACATCGCATAACTTACAAGTAAATGGGTGAAGGCCAGCCGCTATTGTTGATTCATGGTATCCCGACTAACAAGCTGATGTGGCGCAATGTTATGCCGGAACTGGCCAAGCACTACCGTGTCATTGCTCCTGACATGTTGAACTATGGTGAGTCGGATATGCCGGTGGATGCTGATGTCTCTATCATTGCCCAAACCGGTATTTTCATCAAGTTGGTGGATGCGCTCGGTGTCGCACGAGCAGACATTGTGTCGCATGATATCGGTGGTGGCATCGGTCAGCTGATGGCCGTTAAACACCCTGAGCGTGTGCGACGTAAGGTACTGATCGATAGCGTATGCTTCGATTCCTGGCCAATCCCAGAGTTTAAGCAGTTGCTGGAACCGGGTGTCGAGGAATTTATCACCACCATGCGCGGCTTCATGCCAAGTGGTGTGCATGACCCGGCAGTAGCGACCGAAGAGATGATAGAGCGCTATGTGGCGCCGTGGAATAGCGTTGAAGGGAAGGCGGCATTCTTTCGCAACATGCGTCGCCTCAACAAAGAATACACTGAGGCCATCGCCGGTGATCTCAGGAATATCGAAATCGATACGCTGGTACTGTGGGGTGACAAAGACAGCTTCCAGAAACCGGATTATGGTCCCATGCTGGCAGATGCCATTCCGGGCGCCGAGCTGATCTGGGTGAGAGATGCCGGTCACTGGGTGACTGACGAAAAACCAGAAGGGACAGCGCGTTATATCCTCGAGTTCCTCGCACGCTGAGATATAGTCAAGAGCGGTGTATGCGGATTAGAACCAGCGACGCTTCGATGGTCGTTGGTCTGAGGGGTTTGCTCGATGCCGTCGATAAATGTGCCGGTTGGTTGATGCTGGAGATAGCGATGAAAATTAAAGAAAAAGTTGAAATTGAAACCGTCACCGACGTGCAGTGTGATCTATGTCTCTGCTCTACCCGAGTCACTTCTGGTGGGCTTGAATTCGCTACACTCCAAGCACATTGGGGCTACGGCACCAAGCATGATGGCGAGCGATACGAACTGCACCTCTGTGAGGATTGTTTTTTCCTCACACTAGCGAACCTAAAACAGGAGCAGCGCATACAAAATTTATTCAGCGAAGATGACGATGTAGTTCCAACCAACGCGAGAGACGAATTAGGGCTAGTGGCGAGGGATGACTACTTTCGCGACTAAGAAGGAAATAAACCTCCCTACGTATTACGTCATTCAGCTAGTATCAAGCGTCCGCTCCTGCCCCAGGCTTTGCAAAACGTAGCTATCCTCTTTACTTTCACCCCGGTCAGATCGTGGGAGGTATCGATGAAACGTTTCGTCGCAGGTCAATCCCGATCCCAAGCTACGTTGTTTTCTGAACTTCTGGATGGCTTCGCCTATGCAGTTCATACCTTTTGTTGATTGCCTTGGCGCGTGCGACCTCAAGTAGTTAGGCTTCAAAGGGGTAGATCAAAAGACACAGACGATATTCGAACCGGGGCAATAAGTGCTTTTCCACGTTTTAACAATAATTGATTACTATGAAAATAAGTCTGCGCACCCTACAGGCCGGAGGGTGAACGTAGAGCATGATAAAAAAGTTTATCGACCTGTTACATCTATCATCGCCGAAGCATAGAATTGCCCTCCTTAGCGGTGTTTTCTGCAAAGCCCAACTCAACGTACTGATTAACATAAGCAAGCGATCCAAAGAGTTTTTGTTAGCGCTCTGTGGCGCGCTGCTTGGCACAGAAAAAGTGAGTTAGCGATTAAGCTATTTAAGTAGCTTGCCTTCTTATATTAACCTAGAAAATACAGCGCCACTTTATAAAATAATTGAATACTATAATAATTAAGAAAATTAAATAATTGAATACTATTATATTCTAGATAAAAAAATAATAACTTAAATACCTACCTACCACTATAATGCTCCTCTGAAATTATATTAAATTTTGTTCAAACAGGGGTTGCGCTAATCAAAAAATGCGGTAAAAATAAAGAGAACATATCCTGAAATCTGAATCACTTAGTTAACCTAGAGTGATTTTTAAAATCATTAGTACAGGTATTTTAATGCTCCAGGACCGTGGTTCAAGAAAGGTTCCATTATCTCATATTGGAGTCAGTCAGCATTTATCTGCCCCTGTACTTCGTGTATTTTTAGCTCGCTCGCCACTCTTACGAAACGTTCAATGCATGTCTGAAGAGGCCATAAAAATCTATTTGCTTCAGCATCCTCCGATCGTTTATGAAAATAAAAGGGGTAAGAATGGCACTCCATTGGTGTGCATTGCTAACCTGTTCCCTTTATATCTAGCCAAACGTTGCCTCTCTGGCAGTGAAAAAATTCGAATCACTTTAGTTGATGCACCGCTCAGTAAAAATATAGATTCTCTAGCACTTTTGTTAGCGCTATCAGCAGAAACGTGCCATGCAGTTTCTCCAAAAGAGTTACCTCATTACATCATGTCGTTATGGCAGTTCTTAGCTTCTTCTGACCCCCAAGTGTTAACAAGTCTGTCAGGAAAATTTAACAGCAAGGCGTCTTTCTGCGAGGCCCTTAGCATAAACCGTAGGGACTTTTAAGGACTGTTAAATTTATGGACAGTAATGCGCAACTTACCGCTCTACTCAAGGACGTCCTTCAGCCCCGCGATGGTTACTTTGCTATCGAGACGATCCAGCCACTACTGGTACCCACCATTGAAAAACTGGCTGCCATTCGTGACAAGGCATGGGACTCATCAGCGCTTTCAGGGCTAGCAGACGCCATAAAGAGTGGACAGTTGGTACTAACATCAATGCCAGGCCAGAAAGAAAAAGGCATTCACGGTACTCACCCGATAAATGGCGCTCTATTTAAGCTTGCTAAAATGCAAGAAGATTTAGAAGGGCTTAATGATCGTCTGTATTTACTGGCGCATATCATCAATGCGGCCCTCCACTGGCGCAAGGACATGAAAGCAGTTGAAGCCAATCAAGGCTTTACTGAGCAGCGTGAAAAACGCCTTAAACAGACGACCTACCTCAAAAACCTGGAGGCTGCTTGCAAAGTCGCAAGGCGTATTGATACTGAGTGGCTGGAATTACTGGCTCCATTCGATCGGCCAACAGATCAACTGCTCAAACGGTGTGATAGGTACCAAGCAGACGAAGAAAAAAACCGGCAAGACAGCTATATCAAAGAGTTAGGTCGCTTTCTCGCCTACGCTCTAAATCGTCGTCAACCACAACGCGGTTATCAAGATACAACCGCTGATGAAACTAAAAATACGACTCTAGCACAGCGCAGACGTCGCTTCGATGATGATCCGGATGATAGCTGGAACGAGACAGCCAGCTCAGCTATCACCCTACCATCCGATATAGACGAAAAAACAAAAGATGCCCTGCGTACTTCCGGTTTATCTACCGTGGAAGAGCGTCCGGCCGCTGAGCTGACCCAGAATGACGCCCCTATCAAAGCGGCTGAGGGTGATAGCTCTTTACAAGCCGTATTTCGCGCACGCAGCCAGCAAATATTTAAAGATAAAGCCGCTCAACTGCTACCAGGGCGCTGGGAGCAGTTAAGTGCATTTGACCTTCATCAATTAATGCAGCAATTGGAGCAAAAGAAACCCACCCTACGTCAATGGCTTAAGTGTGTGGTCGGGCTACTATTCATGACAGGTCGTAGCCTAGACAGTGTGCTGGACACACAGGTAATCAAACACATTGAAAGGATCCCAAAGGTCATTTCAAGCCAAGCAATTTACGTTTTATCTAGTGAGCGAGCGTATTGGGTATCAGGGGTTTATCGACCAGAAAATAGTCGCCAGTTGACGGGGGATTGGCCCGCTCATATGCGCATCACACGAGATCGCCTGACGCTACCTGTCCCGCCAATATTTTGGCGGCTCATAAAACTAAAAGTAAGCCATATTGCTTCAAGGGTTAATAAACGCTCTGTGCCACTGTTTTCAAAGGACTATCGGGAAGAACTGAAAAATGAGTTGAAAGCGCTTCTCTCTGACACTAACCGTAAAACTGGATCGCGGTTAACCGCTCATCGCTTGGGTGCCCACCTTTTTAATACGCTCAACCACGGTGATGCAGATTTAACGGGGGCATGCTTTATAACAGCGCGTGTGCCCTCATTCGGGCAGCAGGCATCGCTTTATTACTATGCACCGCATATGAAACGCCTTGAACAGCAATATACCCGAGCCATGGAGGCCATCGCACGGCAATGTTCTACTCATCCGTCATCAGAAGCTGAGCCTTGCCATGCTATCGCATGCGCTACTTCTCAATCTGATGCAGCCAACTATGTCGGGTCTAACCTCGTACCTAGAACGGCATACGTAAACGATCTCGTCACTAATATGCAACAGCAGATTAAAGTAGCTAAAAAGGAGGCAAGGCCGGTCGCACTGTTCAACATGCACAATGCTTACGTGGCCTATACAGTGGCCATGCTGATGTTCTCGACAGGATATCGAAGCATTCGTGACCCACTCCCGAGCTGGAATAATATTTCGTTATCGCGACGTATCATCGTCATTGCCGACAAAACTGACGATCAACAAAGCCATGCACGTTTTCTACCGCTGACAAGCCTCATGGTAGAGCAACTGCAACACTACCAACTTCATCGCCAAAGTATTATTTTCCGCTTAGCGTTTTATCTTCAACACCCGTGGGATACGCCGTTTATGTTCCTGGATCACTGCGGCAATCCAAAGGAAATCACGCCGACTCGGCTACATGACCAGTTGCAGTGGATCGACTCCCCGCCTTTAAATATCAACCGCCACTATTTGCATACGCGATTAAAAGAGAGGGACTTATCGTCGGAGGTTGTCGATGCCTTTATGGGTCACTGGGATTCGGGCCAAGAGCCATGGGCTAGCTACTCGACGTTTTGCCCACGAGAATATCAGCACCTTATAACTTCAGTTATAGAGCCTCTGATGGTGCAACAAGGCTGGAAAGCACTGAAAGGAGCTGCGCTATGAGCGACCAGCCGCTCTGGTCAGGGTGGCGACTGCCACGGCCTCAAAAAATGTCTAGTGATGGCCAAGAAAAACGCCGCTATCAACGCGATCGTGAACGCTATCAATTTCTGATGGGCATTCTCGAAACATTGGAACAAAAGGTCCCCGGAGCCATAGAAGGCAAGCCGAACCTTTCTTTTGCAGACACAGATACCTCTGCCGTATTTGAGGCACTGCACCAAAGCACGCCGCCCAAGGCACTGCGAAAAACGCACAATTTTTTAGTGAAAGGGTTGGAAAATGGCCGTGAAAAGCTGAAATGGCGTGTGACAATTCCGAGTCCATTGGTCACTGTCGTCCGTAAGCCACCCACCGTCACGACCTCTTCATTCTTAGACCTGCATCGTTGGGATGCCCTCGTAGAAAAACATGACGCAATGTCTAATGTGGAAAATCATAGCGGCAATGCGCTGAGTAAATGGATGGTGGGACGATGGTTGTTTCAGTTGATCCGTGAAGGTGCTCTGCTGGATAAGCGCTACCTGGAACAGATGCCTCAAGCGTTTGAGCAAGGTATTTCCTTTGCTCCCGGCACAGGGTTTATCACAGTAGCAGACTGCATTCAGTCGACTAATCCAGGCGAGGAAGAAAAGGTAGAAGTCGAAGCGTCTGATGATCATCCGCCTTCAAAAACACTTTCTGAGACACCGATCGAAAAAGAGCTGCGATCTCATTACCGGCGATTATGTTTGAGTCCGATGAGCCAGTTGCTACTCCTAAACGCCTACCAGAATATAGGCAACGCATGGCCAAGAACCGTTTCTAAAAGCTTGGTGCCTGTCGAGCAGTGCCTGGAGTTTTATATCAAAAGCATTGCTGTCGATATACCGCCAGCAAACATCTCAACTCTGCTGACGATGGCAAAAACAGCGTCGGCTCTCGATATGCCACCGTTACTGACACACTACGCAAGCAAAGCCGACTCCTCGCACTCGTTACGCCCGTCCTCATGGCAGCGACTGCTTAACCGCAATGTGTTAATAGCCCCCTCAGTCGAAACCCACGACGAAGACGTCTACCTAGACTTCCAAATAACTCACCAGGCAAGCACTTCACCTGCCGACCAGCTAAAGCAGCTTCGTCAGTTGCAGCAATGCTTTTCAGCTTCGCTGGTAGGACAAACGGGCAGGCGTGACGCAATCGACAACATCAACGCATTTCTAGCGGTTTCAAACAGTAACGGTGTCATGGTGACGATGCTCGCCAACTGGTGTAAAAAGCTGATGCAAAAAGGTGGCCGGGTTAAATCCAAACTGGCTGCAAGCACTGCAGAAACGTATTTATCGACCATTGCACGCCCGCTGGTAGCGCACAGTCAATCCTTTGGTGATGTTCAAGCTGCCAGTGCCGATCAGTGGGAAGCGCTGTATGAAGGCGTGTTAAACAGTGCTAAAACCTCCTCTTCCAAAGCGAAAATGCGAAATCGTCTTTATGAATTTCATCATTTCCTCGTTGATTCGTACGCATTCCCCAACATCGACCTCGACAGTGCCAATACAGAAAAACAGCGCGTCGATGTGAATATTATTACACCCGCCGAATTTCGTCGCGCTTTGGAGTTGATTGAGACCTCACTACAGCCCGAACGCTTTCGCACGATGCAAGAACTTGCATTGATACTGGGTTACCGTCTCGGGATCCGCCGCAGCGAGTGCGCAGGGCTGCAGATAAAAGATGTCGCTTACCTCTTTGAGAACGATCCTTTCGATGGCGAGATCATCATTCGTTCCAATGACTACCGAAAAGGTAAAAGCTATTCAGCAACACGACGGTTGCCGCTGTGGTTACTGATGCCAGAAGAGCGAAAGGAACTCATCGACTGGGTAAAACGTCGCAAAGGGGAAATCACTACCCAGCAGGTAACTAAACAACTGCTTTTCTGTCGCAGTGGAAATGGCCGATTGCTTCTGGAAGATAAAGTGCTTTTTAAACCGATACAAACTGCCTTAAAAACGGTCAGTGGCGACAATACTCTGCGCTACCATCATCTGCGGCATAGCTTTGTGACCTTTACGCTAATGCGCCTGTTGGAGCGAGTGCCTGGTGAACTACTGCCAGGCGCCTGGGCACTGGATGACCATCGCAATATCGCGATGCCAAACATCGATACCGATATTTCGTCCTTAGCTGGTCTTGCGCCTCAAGACAGGCCTTCGCGTAAACGGCTTTGGCAACTCGCGCTTTGGGCGGGGCATGCAAGCCCCGATGAGACGCTTAGCTCGTACACTCACTCTCTCGACTGGATCCTTGGGCAAGCCTTACGTGAACGTCTTAATACCACCCTCAATATCGACCAACAATTCGCATTACTTAATTTTCCGACTAAAACAGCGTTGAGCAGTTGGCGTAACCGTCGCGGGCTCAAAGGAAAGACGCAAGCCAGCGTGTTATTGCAGTATCTGCAGGATGAGTGGCAGCCATATCTGGCCGATGACCCTCTGGAGAAAGAATGGCACCCCTATCAACCGCCCACCGAGAATCCGCTCGATAACCTCTTGGAATCCTCGTTCGACTGGCCCGAAGCCACGACGATTTATCAAAGCCTGCGGCTTGTCGAACAACAAGAGATGCACGGGATACCGCTTGGCGACGCTATCCAACGGACAGCCAGCCGATTTGTTCTCGACCCTGAGCAGCTATCTCTCTGGTTGGAGCATGGCGAAGCATTGATGCAACGTAAAACACGACGCACCAATCAACAGTTTAGTCGTGAAGATAACCGCAATGACCGTTCTCGGCGTGTGGCATCGCAACGTATCTATATGCCAGAGCTTCAACGCTGCATGGCACCGCCTATCAAGCCAGCGGTACTAAGAGAGGCCGGACAGTTTTTTCACCGCCTGCTCGACTGGCATCAGTCGCAGCCCGATATCGCGGAAGAAAGCCTAATGATGTTACGCAATCATATGCAACGTAGCACCGGGCAGATCGAGCTACCCAATGCTGATGCCATTAACAGTGTCCGCGAACTATTGCGTCCGCTGCGTTGTTTTCAGCATGTTTACCTCGTTGTCGAAACCGAGATGGCGGCCAAAGAAAAGAGCATCAAACGCTACTGGTCCAATGCGACCGACATTCCCCACGAGCGCATTGAGTTGATTCCAACGCCTTCGCCTTCTGGCCGAACACGTTACTGGCATGGGAATGCCAATCTAAAAATCACGCGGGGGCATTACAAAGACCGCCAACAACCTTTATGGGAAGCCGTGCGCTTCGCTGCTTTTATGACGATGCTGGTATTGGGTCTGGGAGACGACGAGCAGCTGTCAGTGACATCATCATTAACCAACGGCGATAAGGAAACCATCGGGAATCAAGGTGCCCTGCCTAGCAATGACGCTTAAAACTTATCCCCACCGCTTAGATTATAAGGGGTGGGGATAAGTAGGATATTAAGCAACGATATTAGCCTAGCTGTTCAGCACCTCGTACGCGTTAATAAAACAAAGCTTCTGGCTAACAAATTGCGCCCACTTGGTCGTAACCTGAACATGTTGGCCCATTTTAGGCACGCCCTGCCCCGTTAAGTGGCGGTCGGTGAGATAGAAGCGATAGTTACCATTGGGGCCAATCAAGTAGAGCAACCATACCCGATGCTGCATTAACCACTCTGGACCCTCAACACCGGCCACATATAGCGCGCCCTCAAACTCACGCCCAGCTTTATTCGATGACACTGGCTGTGTTACTGCCATGCTTGATCCTCCCAAGCCCA
The DNA here is from genome assembly GCF_059448525.1 of Vreelandella sp. ssv. Classification (NCBI taxonomy): domain Bacteria; kingdom Pseudomonadati; phylum Pseudomonadota; class Gammaproteobacteria; order Oceanospirillales; family Halomonadaceae; genus Vreelandella; species Vreelandella sp. ssv. The sequence goes on from NZ_CM182545.1 coordinate 3,917,233, forward strand.
AAGCGTGCGCTCTAATTCCGCGAGAAGATGCGGGATCGCTTGGCGATTAGCGTCAAGGCCAAGTTGTTGAAGGGTGCGCCCTACCCAGGTCGTTAGCGCATCAAGGTTGCTGTTCTCTTGCCCATCACCAAGCCACATCACGAGCGCGCAGCCAGAAGCTAAGCTGGTAGCGGCGGCCAAGGACTCCGCCAAGCGATGTTCAAGACGACGCTGAGATTTGATAGCTGCCGTAACGCGCAGGGAGTGTTCGATATCGTCGCGGTTCAATTTTAGAGTATTGAGCTGTTTCATCGTCTGCTCCTAAGCGCGTTTCTGGTTAAGCATGCGCTCAAACGCAGAGCCGTCTTGGCGCGTTAGGTTGGGCACAAAGCGTGAGTAAACACGGAAAAGCATTTCCGTTGTGGTATGGCCCATCTGGCGCGCTATCCACTCGGGGCTCTCGCCTGCCGCAAGCCACAATGTCGCCGCGGTATGGCGTGTCTGATAAGGCCGTCGCTTATTCATCCCAAGCTCTTCCAACAACGGGTACCAAACGCGCTTAGTGACGTTATGGTGTGAAAGCGCGGTGCCTTTACGTGTGGTGAAGACCAGACCTGTCTTCCCCGTGACTTCAAACTGCGCCTTCAAGGCATCGAAGACCGGCTGCGACATATCAATCGCACGAAAGGATCCATCGTTCTTAGTGGGCACAACCTTGCCGTTCACCACCGCTTGATGCACTAGAATCTGACGTCGAGAGAAATCCACATGCTCCCAGGTTAAACCGTCAATCTCGCCAGTCCGCATGCCGGTGAAGAAGCGCACGGTGTAGTACTGACGAAAATCGTCGCGGACATTACTGATGATCCGCTGCACCTCATCAAGGGAAAACGGTTCCACATCGGTGCGTGGCACATTGAGCGATTTAATCCCGCGGTACGGTGAGCTAAACTCATAGCGGTCGGCGGCTTCATTCAGCATCATTCGCAATGGCGTCATGATGTGGTTAATGCGACTGGCAGAGAGTTTCTTGCCGCTCCGGGTATTTACTTTGGCGAGTGAGGCCCGGAACTCAAGAATTTCTGCACGGGTGATGCTGCCGACTTCTTTATCCCCTAACGCTGGCAAAATATGTCGATCCAGACATCCTTGCACGGTGACGATCTGTGACTCGCGCCATTCGATCTCTTTCTCCGCAAACCACGTCTCAGCAAACTCGCGCAGTAATGGCGTCGCTTGATAACCTCCTAAGGTAGTCAGTGCACGCTTGCTTAACGTCTTTGCTCGCGGGCTATCCGGGAAGTAGCGTCCATAATCAAACGAGCCCAGCGTAATCTCCGCTTCAATCTTCTCCAGAATCCGCTCTAGCTTTTTCCGGTTAGTCGCCGTGTTATCTAGTGACGTTTGTTCGCGGCAGCGTTTGCCCAGATAGTTAAAGTCAAAAAACAGCTTCTTAGTTTCTTTCCTGACCGCAATTCTACCCATGGCACATACCTCCTCCAGCCATCGGCACACCGATGCTTTCTTCCTTTGAATGCAACTGCATATCGCGCTCGATGGGCTCCCAAAGGTACAAAATCTTACGGCCACCAAATGGGCGAATGTAGTGAATACCTTCCAGCAACACGTCATCTTTTAAACGTTCGCGAATAGTGCGCGCATCGTATTTGATGCGCATGGCAAGTTCTGCCGTGGTGAGGTAGCAATAAGACATTTTTGCTCTCCTTGTGATATGTTCTTAGTAGTTCATTAAGGATCCCAGCGGGACTTAATGATCTCCTGGAGAACATAATAGACCAAAAGAGACCATCTGCAAGCATTTTTGATCTACAGGAGCTCAATTAATTCTATAGAGAGACATTATGATCAAGTGTCACTTATCTCGGATCATGGGTGAGAGAAAGCTGAAAATCGTCGACGTGGCCCGTGAAACCGGCATTAACCGAGGAACGGTTACACGGCTGTATCACGAAACAGCAAGTCGAATAGAGCTTGAAGCTGTGGAAGCGTTATGTAGGTATTTTGACTGTCAGGTGGGAGACTTATTCGAGTATCAGGTAGATAAGGACACTGATTAAAATTGAATGCTAATTGGCTCAACGTAAGTAAAAAGACGGTGCTTAACTCGGCGATTCGGAATGCAAAACCTTTTAGGCTTGCTAGATCGGGCCTTCTGCTAGATCAAGGTGACCCAAGCACTCCGATTGAGTAAACTTAGCTTAGCCTTCGCTGGAGACATAATAGAGGCAGATAACGACCCAAAGCGGACGCACTTGAGCGTTCAAGTGCGCTGCGAAATTGTCCCGTACACCATTATTAGAGACGCATGTCGTGGCTGAACAAAACGCAATCTCGATCGGCCAAAGCAGTCGGCCGCGTGCGATCACGGGATGGTCAGCAACCGACATATCCTAGGCTAAACGCGCATCCAGTACCGCGTGATTGCGATAAAATTAAATAAAAACAAGGAGATGCCATGCATGGCTGCATTCGACATCACTGTGCGTGACACGCTCAGCTTGCTTGATGGCTCGTTAGAGTCCTTCGCAGAAGGTGTGTCAAACGGGCTTTACGCATTCTGGTTGGGATCTGGGATTTCGTTCGGACGCGCACCGAGTCTGCACAGCCTCGTCGGCAAAGTTGTCGAGTTCGTACGCTCGCAAATAAACCATGCGGATCCCAACTGTAAGTTCGCACGCACCTTGCAAGAGATTCTCGACTTGGCCAGCACCTCAGCTGAAGAACGTGCGCGCTCGAAGTTCGATGAGCCCTTTGCCAGTTGGCCGGATCAGGATGCCATTGCACAGCGCTTGATTAATAACTATTCCAAGCTGCTCGGCCTCACTGTCGATGGCGAGGACATGGACTATCTCTTGTGGAATGTCATCGACGTTTGCGCGACGTTCGCGGATCCCGACATGATCCCCGACGTGGAGCACCTTTGCCTCGCGGCCTTGAGTCTGGAAGGTATTGCGCCTGAGATGCTCTCCGCCAATTGGGACCCGCTGGTCGAAAGGGCTGTGGACACCCTGACAGGCGGCAATGTTGCTCTGAGTCCAACAGTTGTCGCACGTCCTGCCGATCTTCAACTGCCCCGCAATAAGACCCGCCTCATCAAGTTTCACGGCTGTGCTGTGAAAGCTCAAGGTGATCCGAGCCAGTACCGCCAATGGATGGTGGCGTCCAACGACCAGGTCGCCGCCTTCTGCACGCAGGCGAACAACCAAGGGCTGGTCACTGCATTGACGCACATCGTTGGGAGCAAGCGCACGCTTATGCTTGGCCTTTCAGCTCAGGACTCCAATATTCAGGGAATCTTTAACAAAGCGGCTAACGAGTTGACGTGGCAGCTTGACGAAGCTCCTCCGAGCTATGTGTTCTCTGAGCAAAAGCTGGGCATGGACCAGCGATCGCTCCTGAAAAACGTCTACCGCGACCAAATCACGTCAGCCAACTGGACGGCGGTCTTTGAGGAGGCGCGCATCCAGGCATACGCAAAGCGGTTGCTCACCGCGTTGCTGCTGGATGTGTGGTCAAGAAAGCTGCAGGCGTTGATCCCTCTCGCTCCAAGTCCGCTCCCTCTTGCGGAGCGTCAACACCTGTGTACCGGCATAGTGTCGCTTCGCAACCACCTAGCAGATATGGCGGAGCCGGAGATCGACTTCATCGATGCGCTCCTCGATCGGTTCGGCCGCGCTTGTAAGTTACTTCGTGACGGCCAAATCGAACACCCCAATGTCAGGTTTGAGCCGATTACGAATGATGTAGTGACATCCCTCCCGGGCAATCCCGCCTTAGGGGCACTCGGGTTACGCGAGGCAGCCGTTGCACTTGGTTTGGTGGGGATGGGTTTGAGCCGCGACCACTGGGTAGTGGAAGCGGAGTCTCTCGAGAGGGAATCGGGTGTGCTGGCAGTCACCGGAAAAGGCGCAGCAGCGGCTCGTACTAAGGTGTACCTGACAGCCAGCTCGTCCGGCGCTGCGTTGCTTCGCAGCGAGGGGCACCTAGTGGAAACAGAAAGCCCCCTCTTGATCCAGTCTCAGAGGCTGGCGGTGCCAATGACTCGATCCCCAAGGGCGGCAGCAGGGCGAACCGGTTTGCCGAAAGTGCGCGAGGTTAGCATATCGACCCTGCTGCAAACCTCCACCACCGCTGACGAACTGTATGAAGCGTTCCGACAGGAGCTTGCGCTATGACTGATTCAACGCCAGTGGGCCGGGTCGCGGCGGCGCTCGAGGATGCAGGGTACCAGCGAATCGCCAACGGACTTCAGGTCGGCGAGCTGAAATTCCAGTTTCCAGCCGCGTTCGTGAAGGCGAAGAGTTCGGCCGAACTGATCCTTGTCGCCGACATCGCAAGCGAGAGCGAGACGCAACTGACGCGCAAGGTCGACGGCGTGGCGCGCGCGCTGGACATCGTATTCTCCACACGGTCGCTTACCTTGGTGGTGACTGGCCCCCGTCCCAGTGCTCCCGCTCTGGAATCAATGGGACGGGTCTGCCGGGTCCTTCCTATCGGCGACATCAGCGGTGACGACGGCGACGAAGTCCTCATGAGCTGGCTGGCTGTGCTGCTGCCTCTGCCGTTGCCACAGCCTGAGTCCGTGGCGGGCAACTCCTTGGCACGCATCCACGCCGCCGCACAAAGCCTGGACGAGACCACCAGGAAGCTGATCAATGCTGCGTCTCTAGGAGAGCGCGCCGTCAGCAAGGAACTGTACTCAATCATCGACGCCGCTGCCGTCCAGGCCAAGGAGAAGAACTCATGACGCCACGCATCACGTCACTCACGGCTACCGACTTCCGCAGTCTTCGAGGGACGGTAACGGTCCCTATGGACAGCCCTGTCGTGCTGATCCATGGTCGTAATGGCGCTGGCAAGACCAGCTTGTTGACGGCGATGGAACTTGGCCTGACCGGCAATTTGGCATCGCTATCTCGGCTGGACTCACAGTTTCGGGAGCATCTGGTTCATAAGGAGGCGTTGTCCAAGAAGGGCTCGGTGTCGATCGGCGTCCAGGAGCTTAATGTCGAATTTCCTGCAGGACATTTCGAAATCCATGGCAACAAGTTCGTTGGAAAGCCGGCGCTGGATCCCGTCTTGGGCAGGCACTTCTCAGAACGCTGCTACCTGGCGCAATCTACACTATCCAGACTACTGGAGTTCTACGAGGACAAATCGGCGAATGGCACTGCACTGACGCGATTCGTTAAGGAACTGCTCGGCTTGGATGCGCTGGATGCGCTCATTGACGGCCTGCACGGTGCCGGAGACGTTCGCCGGCTCCGCGGCCATGCCGTTAGCTTTTGGGACATACGCGAGCAGATCCCGAGTTTGGATGACGAATTGAGCCGCCTGGCCAGAGAACTCACTGCTGCCGAGGGCCAGGCAACTCAGCTCATGCAGACGGTGGCTCAGCGACTTGCACCACACTGGCCAGACGTTGCCGATCTCTCGACACAGGCGATGCTTGACCTGTTAAAGGACCAGTCGCAGGAGCCCGAGCTGCAACGCCTGACGCAGCTAAGGCGGGAGCTCAATGACACGGTCTCGCAAAGCCAGAGGGTGTTATCCGCCATTGCTGCCGACCAGCGCGAGGCTGCCGAAATGGCCGCCAGTGCCGCCGACGCGGCACTGCGCGGCTGGCTGGACACTAGTGGCAAGCGCATGACGGATTTGTTCGACAAGCTTGGTGGCTACTTCTCTGATCTGCCGTCACCCATCCAAAACCGCCCCGAATACGCCCGCGCCTACGCCCATCGCTCCATTACCGCTGAGGTAACTAGATGTGAGCAGGTTCAGAGCAAGGATCAAGCAGCACAAAAGCAGGTTTCAACCCTTCAAGAGGACCGGCAAGGTCTCACCAGACGGCTGGAAGAGATCGACAAGCAGATCGTGCAGTATTCACATGATGCAGGTCAGTTTGCGCAAGCGCTTTCTGCCCTGGTGCCACATGTGCATACGGAAGAATGCCCGGTCTGTAGTCGGGACTTCGGTGAGGTTTCGTCGTCGCCGTTACTGGGTCATCTCACCGCCCGGATTGCGTCCCTGACCCAGTCGGCTGGCCTTCTCTCTGCCTTGTCGCAGGAGCGGGTGAACACTGTGAACGCCGTCGCAGCCAGAGATCGAGAGATCGATGTCACTCAAGCGCTAGTACTCACGGCCGAAGCTAGAGCGGAATACGGGCAAAGGCTTGCAACCCTAGAGCAGGCCTTGCAGGCGTTGTCTGCACTGGAAGCGGAAGCCAACGCTGGCGAAACCCTATTCGAGCAAGCTGCCAACGCCGCACAAGCCTTGGCATCGGCTCGCGCCAGCGATCAGCAATCAGCAGCCATTCGTGATTCTGCTGGTCGGTATGCCTCGATGCTTTCCATGGACTCCATCGGCGCTAGTGAGCCTTTACAAGAGGCGCTGCAGCGGTTCCTGATTGAAGTCACTGTTCGGCTGGAGCGGTTGACGGCAAAAGAGTCGGCACGCCACGATGGCGAGGTGGAACTGAGGGAACTGCTGCTGAAGCAGCAAAACATTGAAGCCATCAAGGTGCGGCAGCTGGAGCGCAAAACTGCTCGTCGAGGCCTGCATGCGGCGAAGGAAGCGGGGGAGCGCGCGATGGAACAGGCCCGTGAGCTTCTCAGGCTCGCTCAGGTTGAGCGTTCCCGTGTCGTGGGCCAGGTGTTCAATGATTCCTTGAATGCGGCGTGGCGAGACCTCTTCATCCGCCTGGCACCGGATGAACCTTTCATCCCCGCCTTCTCTTTGCCCAAGGCGACGAGGGGCGACGTCGAAGCGAAGCTAGAGACCCACTACCGAGACGGCAGTAAAGGCGGAAATCCAAGGGCCATGCTCAGCGCCGGGAATCTCAACACGGCCGCGCTGACGCTGTTCCTCGCGCTCCATCTGTCCGTGAAGCCTCAGCTACCGTGGCTGATCATCGACGACCCGGTGCAAAGCATGGACGAAGTTCACATCTCGCAGTTCGCTGCGCTGTTGCGGACACTCTCCAAGCAGCATGGACGCCAAGTGATCATTGCTGTACACGAAAAACCCCTTTTCGACTACCTTTGCCTGGAGCTAAGCCCAGCCTTCGAAGGGGACCGATTGATCACAGTAGAGCTGGGACGTACAGCCAATGGAGACTCGGTAGCAAACACTCTGGTCAGAGACTGGAAGCAGGACCTAGCGATTGCATCTTAGTCATCTGCGCTCACACTAGACCTCCCGAGCTCTGAAACGGCCGCGTGGCTGAGACGTTTTGTTGGTCTACGATGCGACCGTCTCGTTGTAGCGAACGACACGGTTCAGTGAGTTTAGTGAATGGCTGCTATTGGCCGATAGCTGAATTGCCCAGCATCTCACTCACCACCAGAGGTTCACAAAACTGGTAAGGTTAAGTGTATTTCCGTGACTGCTTACCAAGGATTTGGCATGGCGAATTCCCAACCATTCATTACGTCAATGCGTTTCTACGACGACCACGCTGATCGATTGTTTGACCAGTACCTGTCCCTGAGTTTTGAAAACGCACATGGTGAATGGCTGCATCAACTTCCTGAGCAGGCTGGTTTAGCACTAGACGTTGGCGCTGGAAGCGGGCGCGATGCTAAAGCACTTGCAGGGCGCGGTTGGCAGGTAATGGCGGTAGAGCCAGCAGAAAAGCTGAGAACGTTAGGGCAAAAGTATACGCACGAAAAGGATGTCAGTTGGATTGACGATACTTTGCCTGCTTTAAATTGCATCCGTCAGCTTTCACAGCGCTTTCAACTGATTCTGGTATCAGCGGTGTGGATGCATTTACCAGCTAATGAACAGCAACGTGCTTTGAGGGTTCTTAGCTCCCTGCTAGCGCCGGGTGGGCTTATGGTAATCACCTGCCGTGAAGGCCCGGATAGCAATGAGCGCCAGCTTCATTCGGTCCACATGAGCATATTCGATAGCTGGGCTCGTGATCTGGCGTTACTCCCCGTGCAGGCAAGTCATAGCGACGACCAACTTGGGCGCCAGGATGTTGCTTGGCATCTACGGGTTTTCAGGCTACCTGATGATGGCACTGGGGCACTGCCTTCCCTTCGGCATATTATCGTTAATGATGACAAGGCATCTTCTTACAAGCTCGGTTTGCTACGCACGCTGACACGCCTTGCCGATAGCGCACCTGGCATAGTGATTTCACGAACAGAAGAATGGGTGACGGTACCTCTGGGAGCAGTAGGTCTCTACTGGATAAAACTGTACCGTCCTTTATTGATAGAGCGTGATTTGCGCCAATCTCCCGGCGAGAAGGGGTATGGTTTCGCTAAGGATGATTTCTATCGCTTAAAGCAACTATCGCCACATGATCTGCGCATTGGCTCAGCCTTTTATGATCCTCAATGTGCTGCCACCGTCATGCGAGCAATCCGTGATGCCTGCCAAACAGTTCTAAAGATGCCTGCTCACTTCACCACCTGGCCCGGCAGCCAGCGGCCTGTATTTGATGGAAGTTATCAAGGGCTACGCATCCGCGAACAGGCCGTTCGACTTGATAGCGCCACGATGGCTTCTTTCGGAACATTTCGTATCCCTACCTCACTATGGGACTCTATGAGCCGCTACGCCTGCTGGATCGAGCCCGCCATTGTTCATGAGTGGGCTCAGTTAATGCAGCGGTATGACGCCACTTACGATATCGGCACATTGCATCTCGCCTTGCAGTGGCAAGAAAGTCGCCGTGACACACAGCAGGCGCGTCAACTGGTCACTCAACGTTTACATGAACCGGCTCCACTGTCTTGCGTCTGGTCACAAAATGATTTGCACAGGCAAAATTACGCTATCGACCACTGCTTTCCCTGGTCGCGCTGGAACAACAATGATCTATGGAATTTGCTGCCAGCGACAGCAAAAGCCAATCAATCCAAATCGGATCGACTGCCTGCAGCTCAAGTGATGCAAAAGGCTAAACAGGACATTATGCACTGGTGGCAATATCTCGATGCCTGTACAGTCCGTCAGCAATTTCGTGATGAAGCTGCCGTAGCACTGCCGCTTGCCACGCCAACGTCTTCTCTGGATGGAATTTTTAACAGCGCATTACTACAACGCCAACGATTAAAGGCGAATCAACAACTTGCGGAATGGATGGGAGTGAGCTAATAAGCCTGTGCCATACCTTGTGTCAGGTAATAGCTAAAGGTCATTAGCTTTATAACAGGTATTAGCTTATATATTGACGAGCTTGGCACACTTGTGGGTTAGCAGGAGATATGGCACAACGGTCTAATGTGGGACTATAAACAACAAATAGGGATAAGCTGGGATGAGAGGCGCAATTTAGTGGTGTAGATTCAGATGGTTACGGACACAGCGCCAGCATATAGCGCCAGATGATTAGACACCACTAGTGCCAAAAGGCGCGCAAATTGGAAGAAGGCCGCTCAGTCGTGGAACAACCTTTTTCGCGCTATTATTGGCACAGGGCGCTCAAGCTTTCTCTAGCCCACACCATGTTCGACCTTTAGATTCGGTTATGAAGATAGAGTACCTGAGGCCAACCCCTTCAACAGCTACTTTTGCCTTTTCAAATACTTCGTCTCTAGTAGCAGAACCATCATAAATATATTCAGCATCAGGTAGCTCATAGACTTGCCCACTGCTTCCTTCGATCTCTTTCGTAAACCCCTTCATTTCCATCCGAGCATAGAGTTTTTCATAATCCTCCCACTCCCCGCCTTTCAATACCATCCGCACTGTAAAAGAAGCCATGCAACCTCCTATCTCATTGTTTTAACTTACTTACAACCACCCAGCAGACCACACGGCACGTCCAACAATCTCAAGCTCATGCAGTTGATCCTGAGGCACTAGTACTTTGTCATATTCCTTATTCGCGCTAATGATGGAAACGCCGTTGAATTGGCGCTGCAGCCGCTTAGCATAGAGATGTCCATCCAGCCGCAGTATATAGATACCCTCGCCTTCAATCGCCGTCCTGGTGTGGTCAATCAGCACCGTATCACCGCTGTGTAGTACCGGCTCCATGCTGTCGCCATCAATGCGGATCGCTGATAGGTGATCTGGCGTCAGTCCCTGCTTACGCAGTGAATAGCGCGTAAAGCTGATGTACGTGAGCACACGGCAGTTCTCGTTCCAAGCCCCATCACCCGCGCTGCATTGGGCATCATACAAAGGCACAAAGGCGTAATCGTCCATGCCCTTTACATCTATTGAATCAGCCTTCTCCTCTCCAAATGCAAGCCATTGCATGTCCTTACCAAGCGCATTGGCAATTAGCGCTAGACGATCCAGGGTTGGATAAGTGTCTCCGCTCATATAACTGCGTATCGCACCTTCAGACAAACCGCATCGGCGCGAAAATACGCGCGCACTTTCAGTCCCTAAAGCGTCTTTAAGCCGTGAGGGGAAGTGTCCGATTCCCTCAGTAGGAATCGGATGCTCGATATCATTGAGTTGGTCAGCATCCCTTTCTTCGTAACCCACTGTTTTACAACCTCATGCACAAAAAAAAGAGCGATTGGCGCAATAAAAAGAAACGGATGCTCATTTATCCGCTTGATATACACTTTTATCCGCGCTATGTTTATGGGGAAGCACAGGTTAGACACCCCAAAAAACGCCACCGAGGTGACGCCATGAACCAACAAATTCCCGCCAACCCAAGCCAACGATGGGAGTGGCTTAAATACCAACTCCGTAGCCAGGGTTCTAGCTTGCGCAAGCTTAGCGATGAGCTTGGCGTCACTGACAACGCGGTACAGCTAGCGAAGTACACGCCTTACCCCCGCATGGAACGCGCTATCGCCAAAAAGCTTGGTTTTACTCCACAAGCTATTTGGCCAGAGCGCTGGAACCATGACGGCACCCCATGTCGTGAGCGACCAAACCGTGCCGAAAAGCGAAATGACACTATTTGTGAACAGGATAGCGTTTCTAACGTTATAGCGCACCGTCAAATGGCACAGGGAGCATAGCCATGCGACGCGTCAAAGACGAATTAACATTAGACATCTTTGAGGTGCCGGTGCCGGTCACTCCCCTACCAGGTAGTGGTAACTATGCTGCTCAAGTGAGCGAGCTAGTTGGCATCGTGTTGAAGGACTGCCCCGTTGACCGCTATGAAGTGGCCGCACAGATGAGCCGCTACTCGGGTGACGACGTTTCCAAACACATGCTTGACGCCTGGAGTTCACCAGCGCGCAGCGACCATAACATCCCTTTCTATCGTATTCCGCTTTTGGAAGAAGTCTGCCAGAGCCACGTTTTTACAGATTGGATCGTGCATCTACGTGGTGGGCGTGTGGCCTATGGCCGTGAGGCGCTTGCTGCCGAATACGGGAAGCTTTCCCGCATTCAGGAGCGTGTAAATGCAGATCTGCGCAAGCTGAAAAAGCTGATGGGAGAAGAGGAATGAACTGGTACACCGCCAAAGAACTGGCCGGGTTACCAGGGCTTCCCGGTACAGAACGCAACGTGCGTGAACATGCCAAGCGTCACCGCTGGGAAGGCCAGCAGCGCCTGGGCAGTAAAGCGGTCGAATACGCCTTTGCGGTTCTACCCACCGAAACCCAAAACGCACTGTTATTGGCACAGGCAGATAACGCCGCGCCAACGCCTGTTAGCACCTTAGCGCCGCAGCCAGAAGAGCAGCGCCCAGGCCAGCAGCAGCTGACCGATGCCCAGCGCCAAGTGATGACCGCCCGCGTTGCCTTCGTTCGCGAGATCGAACGTATGAGCAAGATGGTCAGCCAGCAACGCGCTATCGAAACGTTAGTTGCCCATGCGAAGGGAGACGATCTAACGCCTTACCTTAAAGAGCGTGTGGTGCTGGCCAATGACCGCAAGACAGAGACGCGCAACCTAAGCGAACGCACCTTAAAGCGCTGGATCGCTGACTTCCGCAAGCACGGCGAACGAGGCCTAGCCCCCAAACGCCGTCAGGCAGATATGAGCATGCCTGACTGGGCCGGTGACTTTCTCAAGCGCTACCAGAAACCGCAGAAGCCCAGCGTGGAAGCTGCTTACCAATTGCTGGTCGAGCAGACCCAACCACCGCACCCCTCTATACACCAGGTGCGCCGCTGGCTTGCCAAGCTAAGCCCCGAAGCGCGGGAACGTGGCCGCATGGGTGCCCATGAGCTGAAAGCACTCCAGCCCTTCAAGCGCCGCACCAGTGCTGAACTATGGCCGAACGATGTGTGGGTGGCGGATGGCCACACCTTTGATGCCGAAGTGATTAACCCGCTGACCGGCCAAGCGTTTAGGCCAGAGGTCACGCTGATCATCGACTGGGCAACGCGCCGCATCGTCGGCTTCGCCCTCAACCTTGCCGAGTCCACCGTGGCGACGCTGGATGCGCTGCGCGATGCCGTTAGCCGCGTGGGCATGTTCAACCTGTTTTACGTCGATAACGGCAGCGGCTTTGACAACGCCACTGTTTATGAAGTGGTCGACCGCCTGGGCGGCACCATTACCCACTCGCTGCCTTACAACTCTCAGGCACGCGGCGTCATTGAGCGCGCCCACCAAAGCACCTTAGTAAAACTGGCTAAAACCATGGACAGCTATATCGGCGCGGACATGGATAAAGAAGCCTCCACTAAAGCGCACAAGTTAAGCCGCCGCGATATTAAAAAGGGCCTAAAGCCCGCGTTAATACCCACGTTTCAGGCGTTCTTTGATTCCTTAAACGAAGCGCTAAACGTCTACAACCATCGGCCCCATAAAGGCCTTTCCAAAGTACGCGATTTAGACACCGGCAGGCTGCGCAACCAAAGCCCCATGGAAGCTTGGAAAAGTGCTGAGGCTGAAGGCTTTGAAGCGCTGACCGCGCCTAGCGATGTGGTCGCCTCCCTCATGCGCCCACAGGAAGTGCGCAAAACCAACCGAGGCGAAGTGCGCATCAATGGCGGCACCTACTTTATGGATGCTCTGCGCGACATGCACGGCGAAGAGATCCGCGTCGCCTGGGACTACCGCGACACCGGCAGCGTCGGCGTTTACACCCTGGATGGCGAGCACCTTGGCGACGCCATTCTCGACGGCAACGCCACCCCCGCCATGCCTGCAACGATGATCCAGCGCGCCGCCGAAAAGCGCGAAAAAGGCCAGCTCAACCGCTTGGCACAAAAAGCCAAAACGATCACCGGCAGCGATGTCGAGATCCGCGCGATTACCCCCGCCGCCAGTTACTCGGATGAAAAGCAGGCAGCCGCAGGCCGCGCCTACGCCAAGCAATTGGCGGATCAAGGCACACGCTTTCAGATACCCCAAAACAAGATGGAGCGTTATCGGCTTTGGAAAAAGCTGGATGCCCAACTTCAGCAGGCAGAGGAAGTGTCGGAAGCGGCACGCGACTGGTACGAACGCTACCAGCATCACAACGATTTTCGCGCTATCGCGAAAGTAATGGATGCGGACGGGCTGTCACCCGCCCGCAACCGACGGGCCGTCTAGACCACGGCCCACGACACCCCAACCTTGGATAAGGAAGCACTATGAGCGTCAACACCATTGTACCACTCACTAACGTCGGGCTACTCGCCGCTGCCGTAGAAAGCGCCGCCAACCGCCCACCAGAACTGCCTGGCTTGGTGGTTATGTACGGCCCCAGCGGCTACGGCAAAAGCCTAGCAGCGGCCTATGCCGCCAACCTACACCGCGCCTACTACGTCGAGTGCCGGGAAAGCTGGACAAAAAAAGCCTTTGTGGTCGCCGTGCTGCGCGAGATGGGCATCATCCCCATGAAAACGCTCAGCGAGATGGTCGACCAGATCGCCGAGCAGCTCTCACGCTCAGGCCGCCCGCTGATCGTTGATGACGTTCAGTACGTGATCGACAAAGCCGCCGCCAACGTTCTCACCGACATCTATAACGCCAGCCAAGGCACCTTGATTCTGATCGGTGAAGAGCGCGTGCCCGCTTCAATGGCCCGCTTGGAGCGCCTGCATAACCGCGTATTGGAATGGGTGCCCGCCCAAGCCGCCAGCCTGGATGACGTGCGCGCCCTGGCTGACAAGAGCTACCCCGATATTGAAATCGACGACAACCTGCTGGAAGCGGTAAACGACCGTGTTAAAGGCTGCCTGCGTCGAGTTGCTGTGAACCTTTACCAGATCCACAGCGAAGCTACCGCCAATGGCTGGACGAAGGTCGGCCTGCGGGAATGGGGCGAGCGTGAGATCCACACCGGCCAACCACCGGCACGGAGGGGCTAATCATGACAAAGACAGGCATGGCAAAACGTAAACCCCCACTCAACGCCCAGGGGCCGCGCATCGACCGCCAGGCCATTTGGGAAACCCTACGTGACATGCACGCTAAAGGATTAGCCATCACCACGGTAGACATATCGCTACTGATGCCGGATGCCGTCAGCCAGGGCCGCGTGCGTGACTATCTAAACGGTCTCGAAAACGGCGGCTACCTTTCCCGTATTGATGTGCCCCGCAAAAGCGGCGAGCCGGTGCAGTACTCCCTTATTAAAGACGTTGGCATGGAAGCCCCGCGTGTGCGCAAAGACGGCTCCACACCTACCGGTGGCCTTGGCCGTGAACAGATGTGGCGCACGCTGAAGATCGTCGGCGACTGCACCGCCCGCGAACTTGCCGACGCCGCCACCACGCCCCAGGTTGAAATCGCCGAAGCCACTGCCAACGAATACCTGCGCTTTCTGGCGGCTGCCGAGTACGTCGCCACTATTCGCCCAGGGACTCCCGGTGTAATGAGCCGTTACCGCCTGGTTTCGAGCCGCTGGACGGGGCCTCGTGCGCCCATGATCCAGCGCACCAAGCAGCTCTACGACCCCAACACTGGCGAAGTCGTCTACACGCGAGTGACAAAAACCGAAGGGGGTGAGCCATGAACACGCCCTTAAACAACAGCATTCGTCGTACCCGTACCGTCGATATCACCAACTGGGGTGAAGAGCCGCCCCGTTGGATCTCGCTGCTCGCCGATGAAGTGCGCGCCACCAACCGCAAGATGGCCGGTGAGCGCATTGGGGTATCCAGATCAGCGGTCTCTTTGGCACTGGCCAACCGCTACCCGAGCCCCTCCACCGATAGCATCGAGAAGAAAGTGCTGCTGGCCCTGGACGGCCTCCAATGCCCAGCTCAGCAGCTCACCATCAGCGTTGAGCAGTGCCGCGACTACCGCGCTCGCCCAACGCCCACGCACAACCCCATGGCCATGCGCATGTGGCGTCACTGCCAATCATGCCCGCACAACCCCGACCGCCAGCAGGGAGAAAACTAATGACCCTTAAAGCCACCTGCCCCGAGTGCGGCATGACCGGCGACATGGCCGCCTTCGTCACCCAGGGCGAACACAACCAAGCTGTAGCCGCCGCGCTGGAAATGCCCGCACTGCTCAGCTCACGCATCGTGCGCTACCTAGGCATGTTCCGGCCTGCCAGCCGTGCCCTGGCCAGCGCCAAAAGCGCCCGCCTACTCACCGAGCTGAAAGAGACCATCACCAGCGGCGTGATTGAGCGCAAAGGCATCACGCGGGAAGCACCGCTGAAGGTGTGGGTCATGGCACTGGATCAACTGCTGGAACGCCCGCCCAGCAACCTACCGCTAAGCGGCCATGGGTACCTCTATGAAGTCGTTGCCAACTGTGCCGATCGCCACGCCGGCGAAGTGGAAAAACAGCGCGAGGAACAGGCACGCAGCGGTGCCAAACAGTCCGCAAACCGTGCCCCAGCTGCAGCGTTGCGTGAGCGCTCTACCGATGACGTATTAGCCGAGCATGAGCGATTGAGAAGCCGCCAATCGACGGTGACTACCCCGCAAAAGAGTCAGCGGCAAAACGCTAAAGCGGCTGAGCAAGCCAACGCACCCAAACGCCTCAGCGACCTACTGAAAGGCGCAGCCAACCAGGGAGACCAGCAATGAGAACCTACAGCGACGCCCACATTGAGCACTACGCCGATCGCTTCATCGCCCTGCGCATGGCGCGACATGGGGTGAACCTAGCCCAGTACCTGATCAACCCGCATCAGTTCGAGCGCCTAGCGCTGGAGCCAGAGCCACTGCTGCCTGCGCAAGAAGCCGCCGTGCTGCGCATCTGGCAGCGCTGGGATACCGGCTTGGCTGAACAGACTGCAGCACCTGCCGAGCAAGCGACAGACGAAGAGCCTTTCGAGCTGCCTGGTGTGTACGCCGTGTGGGAGGAGTTCTTGCTGGGCCTTGGAAACAACAAAGCTATCCGCCAGCGCAACGGCGCGTTTATCGAACCGCTGCACCACAACCGCCATAACGCTCGTAACCGCAGCGCCAACTTTGCCCGTAAAGGAGCCTAACCATGAACACCCCAGCAACCGATACCCAACAGGTACCCGAAGGCTTCCGCATGGACGCCAAGGGCCGCCTGATTCCAGAGTCGCAGATCAAGCCAATCGACCAGGTGCGCGATGAACTCGTGCTCTCAATTGTCGACCGCGCCTGCGAGTTGCGCGACCAGCTAAAGGACTTCAAGGCCGATGTGTTTAGCGAGATCGCCGCGCTAATTGAGACATCCGCTCAGGAGTACGACGCGAAGATCGGCGGCAAGAAAGGCAACGTGCAGTTGGTCAGCTTCTGCGGCAAGTACAAGGTGCAGCGCGCTATCTCCGAAACCATCACCTTTGATGAGCGACTGCAAGCGGCCAGAGGCCTGATTGAAGACTGCCTGGAAGACTGGACAGCAGACGCTCGCCCCGAGGTGGCCACCATCGTTCAAGACGCCTTCCGCGTCGATACAGCGGGCAACATCCGTACCGGTCAAGTGCTGGGCTTACGCCGCCTCAACATTCAGGACAAGCGCTGGCTGAAAGCCATGGATGCTATCAGCGACGCCGTGCAAGTCACCGGCTCCAAAAGCTACATCCGCATCTATGAGCGTATTGGCAGCACCGACCAATACCAGCCCATCAGCCTAGATATCGCGGGGGTGTAAAGCGAAACGCCCCACTCGGGGCGTCTGCTGGGCGTGGTGGCCCAGCACTGATGAGCAGCCAATGAGGTAATGCATGGATAAGTGGAAAGATATCAAAGAGCGCTTAAAGCACCTGGGCGGCAGAGTTGAGCTGATTGCCGATGGCCACGAGCTACAACTGGCCAAGATGCATGACGGTAAGAAGATCTTCGTTGTGGTGTTCGTGGACGGCACCGTGGACTTCGAATGGACTAAAACCGAGGACGGTAAGCCAGTGCATCCCCAAGGGCGCTTCTGGCGGCCATTGAAACGGGCACCGCATCCCAAAAAAGTGTATGCGAGTGCCAAGCGAGCATTTGGCAAGAAGGAAGCCGACCGCATGGTAACGCCTCGCGTGATCGGCGTTGTACCCAATTTTGGCACCGAAGGTGCTGCGGTGGCTCACCTCAGGAAGCACTTCCCTGATCTTGAGATAAAGGTCGATGAGGTGGCGTCATGATCAGCAAAGGCAAACTGGCCCAGATCCACATCGCCAAACAGCAGCTAGGGCTGAGCGATGAGGACTACCGTGCCATCCTCGCCCGCACAGCGGGCGTGAGCAGTGCCAAAGAACTCACGAATAAGACCATAGGCGGTGTGATGTTTGAGTTTCGCCGCCTCGGCTTTGAGCCAAAGCCCGCCAAAAAGGCAGGCCGTAAGGCCCCTAACCCACCGGCGACACGCCAAGCGGAAATGAACAAGGTCGAAGCGTTGCTGGCGGAAGCGGGCCGCGCCTGGGCCTACGCCGATGGCATGGCCAAGCACATGTTCAAGGTTGATCGCGTGGACTTTCTCGATGATAACCAACTGCACAAGCTGCTCCAGGCGTTGATCATCGACGCCAAGCGGCAAGGACGGTACCCCGATGACATCGCATAAGCTCGACAACATGGACTTGGGCTTCGGCATCCCCGACGATGCCCTGGACTATCTCGACCCCGAGATCATAAAGAAGTGGCCACAAGGGCTAAGCGACATGCTCACCGTGGTCGAGAACGCCCACATACGCGCAGGCGATGAACCAAAAGTAGCTCGCAGCCGCGCCTTTGCTGCTGTGCGTGCTATCAGCTCGTTTGCGGGTGGCCGTAGCCTTTACGTGCCGCAAGGCCGCCAGTTAGATCGCGCCCTGCGAGACCGTGAAATATGGGAGCGCCACACCGGCGACAACATTCCCCAACTGGTCGAAGACTACGACCTGACCGAAGCGCAGATCTATAGCATTCTCGGCGAGCAGCGCAAGCTTGCCCGCGCCCGCATGCAATCTGATCTTTTCGGTGAAAGCGCAAACGGCTAAGCTAGATTCAGCAAAGTTATAATTAACAAAAAATAACGGGGAACATCATGCAAAAAACTGTAACAACTATCGCAACAGCATTAGCACTTTCGATTGGACAGGGTCACGCTTCCGAAACTTGCACCGATATTTCAAACGATCAGCGCCGCCTAGCTTGTTACGATGCAGAGTACCGTCCTGCCGTCGAGCGAGAGAATGTATCTGAGTGGAATGTCAGTGAACAAACTTCGCCCATAGACGATAGTAAGACCGTGGTGCTGCGCACAGCGGCGATTGAAGCGATAGCAGGTCGGTTTGGAAGAGACAGTAGGCCAAACCTGATTCTGCGATGCCACGAAAACAAGACCGTCATGTACTTCAGCTTTGAACAACACCATATGGCCGATATTCAGGGTTATGGCCGTGTAACGCTAAGGGTCGATCAGCAGGATGCTGTGACGCGAAATATGCAAGCTTCGACAGATAGTAAAGCGCTTGGGCTATGGAACGGCGGTCAGTCAATACCAGTCATTAGTAGCATGTTCGATGGCGATATTCTGACCGTACGCGCAACCCCGTTCAGTGAATCCCCCA
Organism: Vreelandella sp. ssv; assembly: GCF_059448525.1. NCBI lineage: Bacteria > Pseudomonadati > Pseudomonadota > Gammaproteobacteria > Oceanospirillales > Halomonadaceae > Vreelandella > Vreelandella sp. ssv. The sequence goes on from NZ_CM182545.1 coordinate 3,936,029, forward strand.
TTACCGTTCAGTTTCCTATCACTGGGTTGGAAGAAGCTATTTCTCCGCTTCGTGAAGCGTGCAACTGGTAACGATCTAACTATCAATAATAGAAGAGGTTCACTATGAGAGCGCTTTTAGGTACTACAATCGCCACCGCCGCTCTGCTCGTAGGCTGTGGAGAGAGCCAAGCAACCAGCAACGTCACTATCAATGAGGAAGCGATCAAGGCTGAAGTGATGGCTGGCAGTACTGCAAAAGACTTCCTAGTGACTGACGATGGCGCTATCTATGTGGGCGTTCTGGATAACGGCAACAACCGCGAGGGCTACGCAATGTCTGTATGTGAGACTGTCCGGGTAAACGCAACAGGCGAAGGCAGTCGACTAGTGCGCATCATCGATGTTGCCGCAGTTTCAAGAGGGGAAGGCTTCAAGACACTTGGTCGGCACCAATGTGAGATATAAGCGGCTAATTTGAGTATTGTCGACAGCTAAAAATATAGAAAAACACCTTTGAAAACAGTATAATCAATGTGGCTCTAAACACTTTATCGAGCCAGTTAATTAAAACAACCAAAAGGTATTTCTAATGACTAAAATCAATCAAGTTACCGTGTATCTAGACCAAGGTGTTCCTGAGTATATGGACGGTATCGTTCGCTGTGGTTCAGTCACCATTGAGTATATTGACGGATCAGAAGTAGATGATGAGACGCTAATCGACAACACAGAATACCATTCCCATGATGAGCTGATCGATGACATTGCTAAACGTTTGGGTGTCAATACAGATATTGTTAGTATTGAAGAGTGACCTTAGTTTATTACTAATACTGCACCCCGCTATGGCGGGGTGTTTTTTTTTGCAGCAACAAAACTCCTAAACTGCTTGATTCCCGACGCCTAGCCGATCCCCTCTAGCCTGAACCTCACTGCACTTGCGTATATCGCTCACCCTGCATTTGAGGCTACCTACCGTGAACACTCGCTCCCTGCTCGACAAACTCCGCATCGGCCCTTGGCTGATCCTTGCCATTCTCACCACCATAGTTGTTGGCCTGCTCTATCAGCATCAGATTGGAGTGCTGCTCTGGTCAATCACGAAATTGTGCTGGGGTGCATACCTCGGGTACTGGATCGACCGATCGATATTCCCCTACGCCCGTCCTGGCGACTATCAGTGCAACAACGGCAATGGCTTGAGTGCCATTGCGCTACTCATGCTCCGACGAGCCATCATCATCGCCGCCGCGCTCTTAGCCCTTGGCTTGGGAGTCTGACATGGCCGCAGATACCGCCGCTGAGCTGCTGGCAGAGGGCAAGCGCTTAGTGGCTGAAATCGATGCCCTTCCTGGTGGCGCTAGCGTGCTGCCCTTACACCTGCGCCTGAAAGATGTGACGGAACGCGCCGAGCAGGTGCTCCAGGAGGAACGGTCATGATGAACGATATCAAGGCTTACCTGCTCGCCAACGGCACCTGGATCGCCATGAGCCTAGTGCTGGCCTCACTGCTAGTACTGGAATCGTGCCAGCCCGCGCATGCACAGATCCCTAGCGCCGCTCAGGGCTACCAGCGCGAGCTAACGCGAGTGGTTCAACAGGAATGGGGCATGAATGGCCGCGTAGCCGTGCATGCTGCGCAGATCCACCAGGAAAGCGCCTGGCGTTCAAACGTCAACAGTCCCGTGGGTGCGCAGGGGCTTAGCCAGTTTATGCCTTCTACTTCCGCCTGGATTGCCGAGATCTACCCAGACCTGGGGCGCGCCGCGCCGTACTCCCCCACATGGGCGATGCGCGCCCAAGCCCGTTACAACAAGTGGCATTGGCAGCGGCTGGCTAATACTGCTGACGAATGCCAACGCTGGGCCATGGCGCTAAGCGCATACAACGGTGGACTAGGTTGGGTAAACAGAGACAGGCGCCTAGCCACCGCCGCCGGTGATGATGCCGGTGTGTGGTTTGGCAGCGTTGAGAAGTACACCAACCGCGCAGGCTGGGCCCTGCGAGAAAACCGCCACTACGTGCGGCACATACTTCTAGAGCTGACACCCCGCTATGAGCGGGCTGGCTGGCACGGAGGTGCGCCATGCTCCAGCGTGTAATGGTTGCCGCGGTTATAGCGCTATCGATCACACTATTTTGGAAAACATGGCAGGCCAATAACCTTGCTAATGAGCTAGCCCTTGAACGCTCAGCGCTCTCGGAAATGATCGACAAGCGCGACGAATGGAAGCAGGAAGCCACAGAAGTGGCAGATCAGCTAAACCAGGCCGAGCAACGCCGCCGCCTGGCTGAAGCTGACGTCAAAGCGCTCCAGGAAAAAATGGCAGAACAGGCCGAAGACTACGACGCCCTACGCCAGCGCATCCAGCGCTCACCCACTAGCGACGATGGCCCCATAGCCCCGGTGCTGCGCTCAACGTTGGAGGCGCTGCCATGAGAACGGTATTGATCGTGGGCGCTCTCGCCGCCTTGGCCGCTTGCAGCAGCACACCGCCAGAGCCACTAACGCCGCCACCCTCTATAAACGTCGACGAATGCGCCGCACCAGCGGGCATGACAGCACCAGAACGCCAACCGCTGCGCCCTGTGGGTGATTACACCCAAGACGATGTGGCGCTATACATCACCGATCTACACCACTGGGCAACGCGGGGTTGGCTCAAGCTTTCCCGAGTGCGTGAACACGCCGATAAGTGCGTGGCCAGTACCGAAGAAGAAGAAGACGAAGACTGAGGGGAACATGGAAATTACAAACTTATGGGATGCCCGCTTTCTTTTCGAGCTGCTCAAGAACGGCTTCCTGCTCGCGGGTGGGATTTACGTGTGGTGGACAACCCGCAACCGCGCCACCAGCACCGCCATCCGCGATGTGCATATCCGGTTAGATGAGGTAGATCGCCACGTGTCACGCCTAGAGCAAACGCTGGAAAATCGCCCAGGCTTCAGCGAGATCGACAAGCTTCGCGGCGAGATGGCGGGCATGAACCGATCAGTGGGTGAGCTGGCAATGCAAGTACAGGCCAGCAATGCACTACTCAACCGCTTGCATGAATACCTGCTGACGGAAAAGGGGAACCGTTAAATGAGCTACCAAGACTTTGAAACCGAAGGCCGTCGCTTGTGCATCCTGCGGATACTTTCGCGTCGTAGCCAGTTCACGACAAATGAGTACTCGCTAAACGATGAGCTGAAAGGTGCTTACGCGCACAACATCAGCCGCGATCGCTTGCACGGTGATCTGGCGTGGCTGGAAGAGCAGGATTTGGTCATTACTCAGCAACCCCGTGTGGGTTGGGTCATCACGCTTACGGCCCGAGGTTCAGATTGTGCAGATGGCCTTGCGAATGTGCCAGGCGTAGCTAAGCCACGCCCAGGAGCATGAGCCATGCCCCCACGCAATAAGGTATTTGACCTTCCACAGGATGTGCGAGAACAGCTAAACGAGAAGCTCGTTAGCAGTGGCTTTCAGGGCTATGAAGCGTTAGCCGGTTGGCTAAGCGAGCGCGGTTATAACGTTTCCAAAAGCTCAGTGCATCGCTATGGCCAGGACTTGCGGGAAGAGTTTGAGGAAGCCATGGGCAGCGTACGCCGCACTACCGAAATGGCCAAGGCCATGGCGGATGCGGTGGAAGATGACGAAGGCAACCTGATCGACGCCACGGCGCGCCTGGTGCAAGAGCACTTACTGCGGATCTCCCTAGAGTTTCGCAAGATGGAGATCGAACCGGATGCCGCCGCGCACCATCTGGCTAAAGTTTCCAAGGCGTTGGATAGCCTGGGACGCCTATCGCTTACCCAGAAGAAACACGCCAAAGAGTTGCGGGCACAAGTGGCTAGAGAGGCCGCTGCTAAGGCCGAAACCAGCATGGCCACACAAGGCATGAGCCGCGAAGCGATCGACTCTATCAAGCGCGACATATTGGGGATTGCCTAATGAGCGCTGCGCTACCTGAATCAGTTCTGCTGCCTTACCAAAAAGCATGGATCGAAGACACCTCCGATCTCAAGATCGCTGAGAAAAGCCGCCGTACCGGCTTGACCTGGGGCGAAGCCGCCGATGGCGTTCTAACGGCCAGCAGTGCCAAAGCTTCCGGTGGTACCAACCACTTCTATGTGGGCTCAAACAAAGACATGGCCATCGAGTTTATCGATGCCTGCGCCATGTGGGCCAAAGCGTTCAACCGCGCCGCATCGCACATCCAGGAAGAACTTTACCAAGATGAGGATAAAGACATCCTCACCTTCAATATCCACTTCTCCAGCGGCTTCAAGATCCAGGCGCTTAGCTCACGCCCCAGCAACATGCGGGGCCGCCAGGGTAACGTCACGATTGACGAAGCCGCCTTCCACGACCAGCTCGCTGAAGTACTCAAAGCCGCGCTAGCCCTCACCATGTGGGGCGCCAAGGTGCGCCTGATCAGCACACACAACGGCGTTGAAAACGTTTTCAATGAGCTGATCCAAGACAGCCGAGCGAAAAAGAAACGCTACAGCGTTCACCGCATCACGCTAGACGACGCCTGCGAACAAGGGCTGTACCAGCGTATTTGCCAAGTGCGCGGTAAGATCTGGACGCCAGAGGCAGAGGAAGAATGGAAGGCCAACCTGCTCAAGGACACCGCCACGCGGGAAGACGCCTTAGAGGAGTACTACTGCGTACCCAAAGCGGGCGGCGGTGCCTACCTCTCACGCGCCATGATCGAAGCGCGCATGGTCGATGCGCCGGTGATTCGCTTTGAAGGCAGCGCAGAATTCAACGCGGTACCCGAGCACTACCGCGCCCTGGAAATAAACGCCTGGTGTATTGAACACCTGCTGCCACTACTGGAAAAACTCGACCCCAAGTTGGCTCATTGCTTCGGTGAAGACTTTGGCCGCAGTGGGGATTTAACCGTGATTGCCCCCATGGCCATCACCCAGCAGCTATTGCGCCAGGTGCCGTTCCTGGTCGAGTTGCGCAACGTACCGTTCAAGCAGCAAGAGCAAGTGCTGTTCTTTATTGCCGACCGCCTGCCACGGCTACAAGGTGGCGCGCTGGATGGCAGGGGCAACGGCCAGTACTTAGCCGAACAGGCAGCCGAGCGCTACGGCAGCATCGTGGAAGTGGTGATGCTTTCCCAGAGCTGGTACCTGAACAACATGCCGCCCTTCAAAGCCGCGTTTGAAGACGAACTGATCAGCCTTCCCCGCGACAGCAACGTGGTTGATGACCTGCGCGCCCTGCAAGTGATTAAGGGCGTCCCCAAGCTACCCGATGCTAAAACCGGCGACAGCAAAGACCGCCACGGCGATGCGGCCATCGCATTGGCCATGGCGTACTACGCCAGCATGATGGATGTGATACCGATTGAATTCACCGCCGCGCCCCTGCCTGGTGTTCCTAACCAGGACAACGACAGCGACGACATTGAACACGCCGGATTCGGCATAGGAGGCGGCGCATGGTAAGCCCCACTGCGAAGTATCGGCGCAACTTGGTCAAGGCCAGTGCGCCAGCCCTGAAAGAACAGCAAACCAACGATGCCCGCATTGGCCAACTCAAGCGTGAGTTCGCCGATCACCCCACCAAGGGGCTCACACCTGCGCGCCTGTATCAGATCCTTGAAGCCGCCGAGCAAGGTGATCTCAAGGCTCAAAGCGAGCTGTTCGATGACATGGAAGAAAAGGATGCGCAGATCGGTGCCGACTTGGGCAAGCGCCGCCAGCTAGCAGCAGAGCTGGAGTGGCAGATCGTGCCGCCGGATAACGCCACCGCCCAAGAGAAGCGCGCCACCGAACACGCCATTGATGTGTTCAGCGCGCTGGAAGTTGAAGACCTGATACTAGACTTGGGTACCGGCATCGGCCACGGCTGGGCCAACCTGGAGTTATCGTGGCAGCGTGACGGCGCACTGCGTTACATCGAACAGCCCACACTAAGACCACACAGTTGGTTCCGCTTGCATCCAGACGACCAGAACTGCATCACCCTACGCGACCATAGCGCCACCGGTGACGAGCTGTGGCCGCTGGGATGGGTGCAGCACCGCCACCGCGCAAAGAGTGGCTACGTAGCCCGAATGGGCTTACACCGAATGCTCGCATGGCCCTACCTGTTCCAGAACTACGCGCTGGGCGACCTGGCGCAGCTGCTCGAAATCTACGGCCTACCGGCCCGCATCGGTAAGTACCCGAAGAACGCCACTGAAAAAGAGAAAGCCACACTGCTACGTGCCGTGGTCACGCTTGGCCAGAATGCCGCTGGCATTATCCCGGAAGGGATGGCCATCGACTTTACCGAGGCGGCAGGCAAAGGTGCTTCAGCCGATATCTACAAAACCATGATGGACTGGTGCGAGCGCGCTAAGGCCAAAGCGATTCTAGGCGGTACGCTCACCAGCGGTACCGGCGAAGGCACCAACACCAACGCTCTGGGCAATGTTCACGAGCGCGGGCAAACCAGCCTGATTCGCTCCGACGTGCGCCAGTACGCGAGCAGTGTCCGAAAAGGCATGTTATGGCCCATGGCGGCGCTTAACTACGGTATCGATAAGGCCCAGCGCGCGCCAAGGTTCTATCTAGATACAGGCGAAACGGAGGATCTTGAACGCCTCTCCAAGAGCTTGCCTACCTTCGTGGACATGGGCGCGAAGATCCCCAGTTGGTGGTTCCATGAGAAATCTGGCATCCCCAAAGCCCAGGAAGGCGAAGAGGTGCTTATGCCAAAGGCAGCGCCAAGCCCATTTGGGGCTCTACGCCTGCCAGCATCTAAACCACCGCTAGCCGCACTACGCCAGGCACCCACACAACCGGGCCAGCCCAGCTATTACCGCGACGCCACCCTAGAGCAGCTAGACGGCCAGGCGCAGCCGGTCGTAGACGGCTGGGTTAACCAGGTGCAGCAGCTGGTAGAACAAGCCGAAAGCCTAGAGCAGTTGCAAGAGCTGATAACCAACGCCTTTGATGACCTGGACGAAACCGAGCTGGCCGATGTGATGGCCATCGCCTTTGAAACTGCCGATCTGGCAGGCCGTGCAACGGTCGATGAGGAAACCGGCAATGCCGATTAGTGCAGAGTTCCGCCGGCCTTTTCCTGAGCAGGTGACGTTCTTCCGTAACAAGCTGAACCTGCCCACCACCCGTTCTGGGCAAATCACCCGCGACCAAAACGACGCGGCCTTTGTCGTGGCCGGTGCCACCAAAGCCGACCTGCTCGTGGATCTTCGCGGCGCTGTCGACGATGCGATCAGCAATGGCCAGAGCATTGGCGAGTTTCGCCGCCAGTTCAATGAGATCGTATCGAAACGTGGGTGGACCGACTGGACAGGGGAAGACACCAAAGCGGGTCGCGCCTGGCGTACCCGTCTTATCTATAAGACCAACCTGGATACATCCTACGCCGCTGGCCGGTGGCAGCAGATGACCGACCCGGATGTGGTGCGCTTGCGCCCTTACTGGCGTTACATCCACAACACGATCGAGAACCCACGCCAGCAGCATCAGCGCTGGAACAACCTGGTGCTGAGTGCAGATGACCCATGGTGGCAAACCCATTTCGCGCCCAACGGCTTTGGCTGCAACTGCGGTGTGGAAACCCTCAACGAACGTGGCCTGCGCCGTTTAGGTAAAGACGGCCCGGACACAGCACCGAATGACGGCACCTATGAGCACGTCGATAGCACCACCGGCGAAGTGGTCACAGTGCCCAACGGCGTGCAGCCAGGATGGGATTATGCCCCTGGGCAAACGGCTACCGAGCGTGCGATCGCCGCCAGGCTAAACCGGTTGGATAGTGTAGAAGCCACCATCGCACGCCAACACGTTGCAGATTTGGTCGCAGCGCCGCTATTCAACAGGTTCTTTAATGGTGAGATGCGTGGGGAGTATCCGGTAGCCGTTGTGCCGCCGGTCGAGCGTGAAGTGCTGGGGGCAGAAAGCCCTGTGGTGCTGTTATCTCAGCAGAGCCTGACTGCGCACCGTGAGCGTCACCCAGAGATCGGTATCAATGACTACCGCCGCGTGCAGCAGCTACTGGACGATGGCGAGGTGTACCGAGTGCCTAACGACCCAGGCCGCTTGATCTACCTGATCATTGAAGGCGTCACCTACCGCGCCGCGCTCAAACGCACCGAAGACGGTAAGAAGAACTACTTTTTGACACTGTTTAAAAGCCGTACAGATCAGCCGCCGCCAGGAGCGGAGCGCTTGAGATAAGTCAGGGGGGAATAAGAGAGGGATTGTAGCCTGCCGCATGGGAGGCACCCATGCTAGCCCTCATCAACGCCTGAGCGTTGGGGTCGGTAGCCATACCGAGGACAGGCACACACAGTATAGGAGAGTTTCATGGGTACCATCAATGTCAGCACCGAGGCAGTCGAACGCGCCATTACCGAGCTGCTGCAAAAAAGCGAAGATCTCACCGCGCCGATGAAGAGTATCGGTGAAGAGATGATCAACCGCACCCAGCAACGGTTTATAGATAAGGAAGCACCGGACGGTACGCCTTGGAAAGATAACTCCCCTGTCACTGAAAAGCACAAAGGCCATGGGCGCATTCTTGAAGGTGAAAGCAGTGAGCTATCCAAACAGTTCAGCTACGCCGCCAGTAACGACAACGTCGAATGGGGCAGCTTGATGGTCTATGCCGCCATGCAAAACTTCGGCGGTACCAAAGCAGAGTTCCCGCACTTATGGGGCGATATACCAGGACGGGAATTTATCGGGCTGTCAGATGACGACGAAGACGAAGTGTTAGCCATCCTTGCCGACCACTTGAGCGTGTAGGAACTAATCATCAACGTGGCCCTGTAAGCGCCGCTGAGGCATTACCCGCTACGTTGGCTTGATATTTGCGCCATAGGCGCGTTAGACCCGCGTTAGATTTCCAATTTAGGGGCTTTGAAAGGGATTCATTGGACGAAGACCTCCGGAGCATGGAAGATACTATTATATATACTGTAGTTTTTTTGAGGTAACACGATGGCGTTATTCACAGCAGGATACGAAGGATTAGATATAGACAGCTTTCTACAAGGGCTGCGGCACGCAGGTGTCAACAAGGTGGTGGACGTTCGCCAGCTTCCCGTATCACGCAAGAAAGGTTTTTCAAAAACGTCTTTTGCGGAAAAGCTCAAGTCATCAGGTATTGATTATGAACACGTCAAAGCTCTTGGCTGCCCCAAGCCAATACGGGATCAATATAAGAAAGACGGTGACTGGGCAAACTATACGAAGCATTTCAGGGCTTACATTGAGACCCAAGAAGATGTAGTTCGCGATGTGGCCGACGAAGCCTCTGAAATTAACGCCTGCCTGATATGTTTTGAGGCAGACGTTATGTTCTGTCACAGAAGGTTCGTGGCAGAGGCGGGTAAAAAACTAAATCCCGATCTCCATGTGAAGCATTTGGCTATCAAAAAAGAGATTGCTGTGGCTGTTTAGGAGGGTAGATCAAGCTGATGATTAGCCATTGACCAGGAAACCGATGCACGGTGCCCATCAGAAACATCAAATCTTTGGCTGGCAGTTCCTCAAGTAGCTTATGTTTGAAAGGACGCTTCCAGCCTTCCTCACCATGAGTTCTGATAAGATTTCTATATAGTGCGCCAATCTCCCAATCCACGATTTTATGCCTGAAAGGAGCAGCGTCTGAAGGTTTTAGGCATTCATAATGATAGTGAAAATCAACAGGTATTTTTTCCAGAACTTTTACTTCACCTTGCTCATCATCTAGAAGTGAAAGTTGGCTTCGTTCTAGCTTGGATCGTTCTTCTTCAGTCCAATCCTTATTTTTATGCTCGGTAAGCGTAAGGTCAGTAATTTTTTGTACTCGAACCAACCCGATAGTTGTGCCATCACGTTGACGTGCTTGTTCAAGGTCTTCAGGACTATCAAAAACGGGTAGCTTCTCAAGATAATGGCGACGATTCCTCCAGTCGCCATCAGAAGGTATGCAATCGCCAAGTTGAATCGAGCCTACCTTCAATTTATGGCTCTCGGGTCTATGATCATCACGACTTTTTTCAATCTTTGCCGAGATCCACTGCCATTTCGAAAACTGCTGATCTCCGCTGATTAAGCGAAAGGGAACCGGAAAAAGGCGAATCAAAGAGCCGTCTTCTTCCATTCCTGCTACACAGGATGTTTCTTGATATCTAGCACTAGGGCTCGGATACGTTTTGCATAGTATGAGTATATTTGCTTCCCTGTCTCGCATATTCCCCCCGTTTTCTTATGTAATAACCTCAGCCTATTTAGTAACAGCAAAGTGATCTTTTCTCCACCCCTCGTTAGAAAAACTCCTAAAGCGCTTTAAATCCACGTCTCGCCCTAAGCCCCCGATCATGGGGGCATGAAAACACAAAGCCTTCAAACAAAGCCCCGCGTCGCTGCCTGCGCTCTACGAGTGCAGCTCACCGACGAAAAAACGCGACTGATGCCTTCTGGCACCTTCCACGTACCGCGTGGGGCTGCTATAGGCTCTGGCCCCTGGAGCCTCTCTGCCGAACAAGGCCAGGCGATTATTCGTCTTGCTGCTGCGCGCAGCACTGACATTGTCATCGACTACGAACACCAAACCCTTTACGCCGAAAATAACGGCTTGCCCGCGCCCGCCGCTGGCTGGGTCGACCCACGCTCGCTTGAATGGCGTGAAGATGGTTTGTACGGCTCCGTTGCCTGGACAGCAGCCGCAAGCGCTGCAATTGCTGAAGGCCCGAACGGCGAACCAGCAGCCTATCGTTACCTCTCCCCCGTATTCCCTTATGACGCCAACGGTGTGCCGTTAGATCTGTTGCACCTGGCGTTAACCAACACCCCCGCCATTGATGAGGGCGCGGCGCAGCTTGCCGCTGCTCGGATGGCGATTACCCATGACGTCAATGATGACGCCCAGGAGATCGACACCGTGAAACGTGAGCAACTGATTAAAACCCTTGGCTTGGCCGCTGAAGCAACCGATGAGCAGATCGACACCGCTATCGCCGCGCTGAAAGCCGCACAGGCAGATGCAGACGCGTTCCGCACAGCACTAGGTGCCAAAGACGACGCGAAGCCGGATGAAGCCGTGGCCGCACTTAAAGCTTCCAGTGCAGGCGCGCCTGCCGACATGACCCAGTTCGTACCTATGGCCGTGTACCAAGAAACTACCCAGCAGCTAGCCGCGCTGAAAGAAAACAGCAATACCGCTGAGCTGGAAGCACTAATCACCGAAGGGCTCAACGATGGCCGTATCGCGGGTAAAGCCACCGCCGATTGGCTGCGCACCCAAGGTATTGCCGCCTGCAAGGCGCATGTGGCAGGCGCCCCCAGCATCGCCGCCCTGAAAACTACACAGACCCAAGGCAAAGCGCCGGAAGGCAGTGAAGTAAAAGGCGACGGCAAGCTAAACGAAACAGAGCTGGCGGTGTGCAAAGGCATGGGCATCTCGCCGGAAGCGTACCGCAAGGCGAACCCCGTACCCGCTGCATAAGCAGGCGCACTAACCCAACAGGCAAGAGGATCACCCCGTGACCGCTGCAACCCAAAATCGAAACACCCCGCACCGCTTAGGGCTGTCTCGCGGCCATCTGGTCGCGGCTGCTGCTGAGTGCTTCGCGGGCACTATCGCCGTCATCAATGCTGAAGGCTTTACCGAGCCAGGCACTACCGCCACCGGCCTGACCGCTGCCGGTGTGTTTGAGCACTACCAGGACAACACCGACGGTGCGGATGGCGACCAGGTGGTGGAAGTGAAGCGCGGCAATTTCCACTTCGCCAACTCAACCAGTACCGACGCGATCACCGCCGCTGACATTGGCCAGGTCTGTTACATCGTTGACAACCAGACCGTCGCTAAAACCGATGGCACCGCTACCCGCTCCCCCGCTGGCATTGTCGACGCCGTCGACGATAACGGCGTGTGGGTCAACATCGACCCGACTAACGGCGTTGCCGCTAGCGCCTGATAAAGGACTGCCTACATGAATCTTACTTCCCCAAATTTGAAGGTGCTGTTCCAGGCCTACAACACCAGCTTCCAGCAGGGTTTTAGCTCGCTGGGTGAGCAGGCCGCGCTCTATGAGCTGTTCTGCACCACTGTGCCATCGACTACAGCGGTTGAGGTGTATCCGTTCCTTAAGTCGCTACCGCGTATGCGCGAATGGCTGGGTGATCGGGTTATTCACTCGCTGGAAGGTGCCGGGTTCAGCATCACGAACCGCAAGTTCGAGCTAACCGAAGGCGTCTCACGTGATGCCATTGAAGACGACACTTACGGCCTCTGGTCGCCGGTGTTCCAAGAGTTTGGCCGCTCCAGCCGTGAGCACCCTAACGAACTCGCTGTGGAAGTTTTGGAAGGTAACCCCGAGTGCTACGACGGCCAGCCGCTGTTTGATACCGACCACTCGGTGCTGGATAAAACGGGCAAAGAAATCTCCGTCAGTAACGACATGGGCGGCACGGGCGATGCCTGGTACGTCATGGATAACACCCGCGTGATCAAGCCGGTCATGTTCCAAAAGCGGCGCGATTACAACTTCCGCTCGATTACCGATCTGAACGATACGGCAGTGTTCATGACCGACAAGTTCCTGTTCGGTGTGGATGCCCGAGTGAATGCCGGTGCAGGGCTGTGGCAGCTCGCCGTTCGCTCTCGCCAGCCGTTTACTGCCGAGAACTACGAAGCCGCGCGCCAGGCATTGACGACGCTGAAAGGTGACTACGAACGCCCGCTGGCGCTGCGTCACTCGCACACCATGGTGCCCAACTCCATGGAAGGCGCTGCCCGTGCCGTGCTGCAAAGCCAGCTCGCCGCTGGCGGTGAAACCAACAAATGGGCGAACACCTCGACACTGGTGCTGAACCCTTGGTTAACCAGCGCTTAACGGCACGTTAAACCGCAATTCGCAGTGCCTACTTAGGCGGGCACTGCGCAACGGAGAGCAACACCATGGCAACACGTAAACAGACCACCGCTGCCAAGGCCAAGCAGGAAGCCCAGGCGAAGGCAGAAGCGACTGAGGCCAAGCCCGAGCCAGTGGTGGAAGCACCAACAACGGCTGACGCCGTAGCGCCGAATGCTGAGCAGGAAGCCCAGGCAAACGCAGAAGCGGCAACAACAGCAGAGGCGAATGAAGCCAATGCCGAGCCCGTGCCGGAAACGGCAGCTAATGCAGTAGCGCCCAACACTGATCCAGCAGCAGCGCCCCAGCCTACCGAGATCCAAGGCAACACTGTCACTGGCGACGGCACCGGCAACGCGCTGCCGCCGATGTTTGAACTGCCTGGTGTTTTCGTGCGCACCAAGCGTCGCTTCAAAAGCCGCCGCCGTGCTGGCTTCCGCTTCAGCCGCGAGGGCATGGGTATTGCCCTTGAGGCGCTGAGCGAAGAGCAGCTGACGCAACTGCGCGAAGACCCGGCACTTGAGGTGGAAGACTGCACCTTCCCGCTGGATGAAGCGACCAGCGAGCCGGAGGCTTAACCCATGCCGTATTGCACGCAAGCGGATCTCATCGAGCGGTTTGGTGAAGCCGAGCTGCTCGCGCTTGCCCGCGATGAATCGGGCACGGCCATTGATACCGCTGTTGTCGAGCGTGCTTGTGACGACGCCAGTGGTGAGATCGACGGGTATGTAAGCGCAGCGGGTTACACCGTGCCGCTAGCCACGGTCACTCGCATCATCACAGCCTATGCGTGCGATATCGCCCGTTACCGGCTCTATGACTCACAAGCCAGCGAGCAAGTGCAAAAGCGCTATGACGATGCGGTTAAGTTCCTGGTTCGCGTTGCCAACGGCACCGTCAAGTTGGGTATCTCGACCGGCTCAGCAGCAAGCAGTTCGGGCAACGTGCAGATGAACTCAGGCCGTCGTGTGTTTTCCGGCGGCGGTTTTTAAGGAGATGGCCATGAATGCCAAACAGACCACCAAAGCAGCGGCTAAGCAAGGCGCTGATAAAGACGCGCCACCACCACGGCCCCGTGAGGCTGTTCAGGTGCGGGTAAAGACCAAATCACCAGGCGTAAAACGCCAGGTGTGTGGCGTTATTTTCGAGAACGCCTGGAAGCACTTAACCCTGGATGATCTAGGCAGTGCCTACAAAGCCATTGAACGCGATCCCGCGTTGGTGATGGAGAAGGCCCCTCCGCCTGCCAAGGCGGTGGCCTCGGATGAGCAAGCAGAGAAAGAGGCCAAGTAATGTTGTTCTCGCTCGCGCCCTGGTTGGAACGGTTAAACGCGCTCAATGATGGCCCGAAAGTGCAGTTGGCCGCAGACGTAAACGCTGCCCAAACCGCCGTGGTTCACCCGAGCCGAATGCTAGTGCTAGGGCGTGAGCCCGTCACACACACAGACATGAGCACCGGCGCCGACCACATGGTTAAGCCTGAAGTGCTGCTTGTCACCGGTATTAATCGCATCAACTTGCCGATGGGTAATACCGACGATGTGCTGGCACAGCTGCGCGAGCCGATGTTGAACAGCCTGATCAATTGGATACCTGACGACTGCGATAGCGCCATCAAGTGGCAGCGCGGCCAAATTCTAGCCCTTAAATCAAACGCCCTTTTCTGGGTCGACGTATTTACCACTGAATACCGGTGGTAGGAGAACGAACCGTGAGCATGAAGACGAACCGCCGGGCGCTCATCGTCGCCCTGGAAGCCGCATATAACGATGGCACCACAATGCCGGATGAAGCCACGCAAGCGGTGTTGGCCCGAGAGATTACGTCAACACCGCTGGCCGGTAATAACATCGAGCGCAACTATGTGCGCCCGTACTACGGCAATTCCCCGCAGGCACCTGGTGAAAAGCACGTACAGGTAGTGGTGGAAGTTGAGCTGAACACCAGTGGCGAGCTGGGCACGCCACCCCCTTGGGGCACGATGTTGCGCGCCTGTGGCTGGAGTGAAGTCATTGTTGAGGGGGAAAGCGTCACCTACTCGCCCGTATCTGACGATGAAGACAGCTGCGTGTTCTTCGCCCACATGGATGGCAACTTGCACAAAGGTCGCGGCGCGCGTGGCACACCAGAGTTCACGCTCAATGGTAATGGCATTCCGGTGATTCGCTTCACGCTTTACGGGCTCATCAGTCCCGTGACGCAAGAAGCGCTGCCCGCCGTCACGTTGACCCAGTGGAAGAAAGCCTTGGTGGTCAACAGCACGAATACAGAGCAGCTCAGCTTCTTTGGTGCAAGCGTACCGTTTAGCCAGTTCTCGCTGAACATGGCTGGCCAAGTGGAGCACATGTCCGAGATTGTCGGTGGTGCCGATATCGAGATTACCGATCGCGGCCCGTCGGGCACGCTACAGATCGAAGATCCGGGCGTAAGCGTGAAGGATTATTTTGAGGCTCACCAGAACGCAGAAACCGGAGTACTCACCCTCACTCACGGTAAAACCCCCGGCAGCATTATCGAGTTCAGCATGCCCTCTGTAGGCATTGAAGCCCCTAGCTACGCAGATGTGAAAGGCAAGCAGATGCTGAGCATTAACTACATGCCCGAGCCGATCGACGGTAACGACGAAGTCACCATCACCGTCAAATAAAGTCTTTTGCGAAGAAATTAACCGCTGACTAAGCGGCGGTTAAACAGCCTTTAACGAACCGTTATCTCCAGGAGAACTACCCGTGTTCAAACTCAATACTAATCGCCGCTTCTCATACCCTGTCGCACTGACCGTCTACGACGAAACCGGCAAAGAGCAGTCCGGTAAGTTCAACGCTGTTTTCCAAGTCGTGGGGCAAGACAAATTACTTGAATTGCCTGCCGATGCGCTGCTGCTCGATCAGGTGCTGGTAGAAGTCAGCGACATTGAAGTGCCCGGCGAAGACGGCAAGGCCCTGCAAGGCGAGGAACTCCTGAACGCAGTGAAGAATGACCCGGCAGCCAGCGCTGCGTTGTTAGCCGCTTACAGGGAAAGCATCTCAAAAAAGAATCGCCCGCGAACCTGATCGACGCAGGGAGACACTGGGCTGAGGCCAATGTGGCTCAGCCCAACCTGGTCAAGGAAGACGTTGCTGCATTAGGGATCACACTGACAGGGGAATTGGCCGAAGAGGCCGAGGCAGCGGAAGCTGAGCCGGATCTCTTCGCCGTACTGCCAGAGAACTGGGAAGCCGTGCGGCTGTTTGAACGCTGCTGCCGCCAGTGGCGATACAAGAACGGTGATGAGCTTGTATCACTGGATGTGTCAGCGGTTGCCAGCGTTCTCAACCTCTACCAGCTCCCCCCAGAGCAACAACTTGAGCGGCTGGATCAAGTACAGCTCATTGAGTACGGCGCGTTACTCGTGATCAAAAATTCCCCCAATAAACGTTAGAAGGCTGGACTGTGAACAACAATCTAACGCTAAGCGTTACCCTCACTGGCGATAATCGCCAGCTTTCGGGCACCCTAAAGGATGCCCAGGGTGACGTGCGGGAATTCAGTACCACCACAGAGCGGGAAAGCAAAAAGGCCGAAACCGCATTAGAAAAGCCGGGGCGCCAGGCTGCCACCGTTTCTGATCACCTCCGCGACACCCAGCGCGAAGCGCGCACCTTTGGTACCGAAACCGACCGCAGTAGCCGCCAAGCCAGCCGTGCATTGGCTCAGACCGGCGACCAAGCACAAACGGTCACTGGCCATCTGGATCAAATGCGTGGTGTCGCAGTTGCTGTTGGCGTTGCAATGGCCACCATGGGTGTTCGTGATTTTGTCGCAGACACCTATGCGGCTGTTAGCAGCTCTCAGCAGCTTCAGGCATCACTTAAAACCGTAACCGGCTCTATAAAAAACGCATCAACGGCTTGGGATACGCTGTTAGGTTTTGCCGCAGAAACACCCTTCACGCTAGATCAATCAGTTCAAGCATTTATCCGCATGCAGTCGCTAGGATTAAACCCTAGCCTGGAAGCGCTGCGATCTTATGGCAACACCGCCTCTGCCATGGGTAAAGACATGATGCAGATGGTCGAGGCGGTAGCGGATGCCACGACGGGAGAATTTGAGCGCCTAAAAGAGTTTGGTATTCGTGCCAGCAAAGAAGGTGAGCAAATCTCGTTCACCTTCCAAGGCGTGACTACCACCGTGGCAAACAGTGCCACAGCTATTAGCCAATACCTCCAGGAGATCGGGCAAAACCAGTTCGCAGGTGCCATGTCTGATCAGATGGACACGCTTATCGGTCAATCAGCCAACCTAGAAGACTCTATCTACCAGCTTTACCTGGCCATAGGTGATGCCGGGGCTACCGAAGTATTTGAGAGCACTCTCGCCAACGCCAGTAACACCGTTCAGTTCCTGACCGACAACATCGACACGCTGGCGTCTGGTGCAGAGATCATGGCGGTGCTAATTGGTGGGCGTGTCGTTGTTGCCCTGGCCAACGTCACCGCTGCCAAGTTAGCAGCGACACAGCAGACGATTGCGTACCAGCTCGCGTTGGCGCGCATGGCAGGAGTATCGGGTACCGCTGCCGCTGCACAAACAGCACTGGCGGGCGCGACTCGTGCCGCTTCTGGCGCAATGATGCTATTGGGTGGCCCCGCTGGTGCCGTCGCGCTAGCGGGCTTAGCCATTTACACCTTCCGCGATGAGCTAGGCCTAACGGTTCCTCAGATCGATGCCAACACCACTGCTGTCAACAAGCTGACCAATGGGCTTGATGACATGAACCAGGCCGCTGCGCAGCTCACGCTGACATCGCTGGTAGGTCAGTTGGCTGAAGTGCGTGCCCAGGCTGAGGTGACGGCTGAAGAGTTTCTGAAGGTTGGCCAAATTGAAGGTGATGGCGGCGGTGGCTTTTTGGGGGTTGATGTCACAGCTCAAACCAACGCCGTGCGTGAGCTGGGCGAAACCAGCAACGCAACACAGCAAGAGGCTGCCAATCTCGAATCGGCTATCGCACTTGTAGAAGGTCGAATTGGCCAATTGGGAGAGCGTAACCGAGAAGTCACACCCACGGTTACAGAAATTGGTGAAGCCAGCAAAACCGCTGCCGCCAAGGCTCAAGAGCTTGCAAAATCCACTCAGGCCCAATTAGATGCCTTAGAAGAACTCTACAACCGCCTGCGACCTGGCCGTAGTGAAGTGGTTCAGCTAGCGCGAGACATGCAGACGCTTAACCTGGCAATCGCCATGGGCACAGGCAACGTCGCTGAAAACATCCAGATGATGGGACTGCTCCAGCAGCAATACATCGATGCACAGAACGACACCGACGACCTTGCCGCGAAGTCTGAAGACGCGGGCAGCCGCATCGCTAATAGCTTCACCACTTGGGGCACCATTGCCGATAACACGCTGCGCAATGTTGACGACTCAGGCCGGGACGCGTGGCTAGGCCTAGTGGACGGCTCAACCAGCGCGCTAGATACCGTCGAGCGTGCTTTCGAGCAGACGATCGCCAACATCCTTCACATGCTCACCACCCAGAAGTTCACCTTCCAGGTAGCGGGCATGATGGGGCTGGACACCACCGGAATGCCAGGCGCTGGCGGCCAACAAGGTGGCTTCAACATGGGCTCGCTGAAAAGCGGCTGGGATACCGTCAGCGGCTTGTGGGGCGGCGGTTCAGCCGCTTCAACGGCTGCGGCTGGTTACACCGGTGCGCTTGGCGCTGCAACATCAACAGGCTATGGCGGTGCCCTCGGCAGCGCTGTATCCGGTGCTGCAAGCGCGGGCGGTGGTTTTATGGGTGCGGCCAGTGCGGCAATGCCTTGGGTGGCAGGCGGCATGCTGGTGGATGAAGTGCTGGGGCTTGGTATTGTCGACGGCATCGTGAGTGGCATTAGCAGCTTGTTCGGTGGTGGCAAAACACCGTTTAGCGGTCGCTTTGGCACCACTGGCAATATCGGCAGCGGCACATTCGAGCACCAGGATGATGGCGAGTTCTACGGTCAGAGCGCGCTGGGCTATACCGGCTTCCTGAACCAGGGCACTGAACGCCTACAGCGTGCGGGTACCGGTTCCAAAGACTGGGCCGCAGAGCTGACCACCGCATCGGTCGAAATGGACAACCTGGTCGCTTCGATCGCCCAGACGCCTGAAGAGCTGGAGGCAATGCGCAGTGCAGTACAGGGGCTGCAAACATCGAGCCGCAGCGCTGCTGACATCATTGACTTTGCCTTGAACGAACGCCCACGTGCCGCCTTGGATGCGCTCGGCGGTCAGTTCGGGGAGTTCGTGCGCGGCCTGAGCGGCGGTATTGAAGAGGTGGTTCAGCAAGCCCAGCTAGGCCAGCAGGCGCACACGGTGCTGGCTGGCAGCATGGATCGCCTGAATCTCCAGTTCAATGCCACCAGTGCCGGTGCCTATCAGGCGGCCAGCAATATTGCCGAATACGCGGGCGGTGTTGATCAGCTCACTCAGTTACAAGATCAGTATTACCAGGCGTATTTCAGCGAAGCCGAGCGTGCCGCGAACCTGCAAGAGGATCTGACAGCATCGCTCAACGCCATGGGCTTGGCGCTGCCTGCGAACGAAGCGGGGTTCCGCGCCCTGGTCGAGGCGCAAAATCAGAACACTGACTCAGGTGCGCGTAACTACGTCCAACTGTTGCAGCTCAGCGGTGCGTTTGACCAGTTGCAGGACATGCTTGGGCAGACCGATACCGGCGTGCGCAGCTTCACTGACGAATTAAGCGCCGCTCGCGATGCGCTGGCCACCGCTGAAGACCAGACCCGCCGCGCCTATGAGGTGTTCAGCAACCAGGCGTTTGACCAGCAGATCGAGCTGCTCAACCTAATGGGCGATGCGGAAGGCGCCCTGGCCCTTGAGCGTGAACGCGAACTGGCAACGATCGACGAATCTCTACGCCCGACGCAGGAGCGTATCTGGGCCATTCAGGATGAGATCGCCGCGCAGCAGAACGCCACGGCAGCGGCTCAGAACTATCAGCGCGAGCTGGCCAGCGTGCGTGACCAGCTCAACCAGCAGTTTGCCCAAAACGCGGGCTGGCTCGATCAGCAGCAAGCGACCAGCGGCGCGCCTGAAACCAACCTGGCTACAGCGCAAGAGCAGCTCGCCCGCCAGTTAGTGCTGGCCGAAAACGGCGACCGCGACGCTATGCAAGTCATCACTCAGTACGCCGATCGCGTGCTGGAAGCCAACCGAGCATTCAACGCCAGCAGCCCCGCTGGCCAGAGCATTGAAGACGACGTTTATGCGGCTATCCGAGCGCTGCCGGAGTCGATCAGTGCTGAGCAGTACCTGGCTGATGAGATCCGCGAGGCACTGCAAGAAGCCGTAGAACAACTGCCCGGCGGCATCGCCACTTCACTGCACCCGCTGTTTGAGAGCATCGATCTCGATGCCTCTGGTCTGATCGATTGGGATGAGTTTTACGGCGCATTTGCAGGGATGGCCAGCGATGCCGAGCTAAAGCGCATCTTCCAAAAACTGGACACTGATGGCAGCGGCACGATCAGTCGCCTTGAAGCATTAAACCGCTCAAATGAAGGCACCGAAGCCAATACGCAAAGCCTGGAAGAACAGGCCCGCGACCAGCTGCGCGAGCTGAACGGCTTGGTGGGTGAAATGACCCGCACCACTGACCAGTTTGTGTCGCTCAACTCAACGATGGTGAGTCTACAAGATTCGATCAACGCCCTAGGTGTTGCCAACGATGAGATTGCCCGGATTGAGCGCGAGAAAGCAGCGGCTGAGCAGGCCGAGCGTGACCGCGTTGAACGCGAACGCTCTATCGAAGGTTACCTCTCAAACGCGGCTAGCTTTGAGTCGGCGTCAGCAAGCCACAGTGAGACAGCAAGCCGCTTGAGTGGCCGTATCGACTCACGCGATGCAGGCAATATCTCGGGGTTGATTGATAACCGCATGAAAGATGGCGTGTTCACCAATAAAGAGTGGGAGGACATGCTCGCGCACCTCAATAAGGTGTTTGGTCGGGATTCCCTGGAATACCTCTACGGTCGCGAATACGCCGCTGCTTACCGCAATGAAACCCGCGCTGATGAAGAGCGCGCCAAAGCGGCACGACTTGATGGCTCACATGCGACAGGCCTTTGGAACGTGCCGTTCGACGGCTACGTGGCAGAGCTGCACCGCGATGAAATGGTTGTACCCGCCCAGACGGCTGATCGTCTGCGGGATCTGCCTGCCCGTTCGCCATCATCCATGCCGTTGACTAACTTCCCGCTGCTCAGCAACAACGATGCCGTGCAAGTGCAGCGCGACTTGGTGCGCGAGAATCAGCAACTACGGGCTGACCTTAACCGCTTGTTAAGTGCCAGCAACAAACACCTGGCAGCGGCCAATAACCAACGTGGTGCAGCCGCGACCCAGCAGATCGCAGCCACTGAGCGCGGCAATAAGATGCTCAAGCGCATGGAAGACGACAAGCGGCTGGAGGCGGCGAAACGATGAGCACCTGGACGCTGACCATTCAAGCGCTTGACGAAGAAAACACGCCGCAAACGCTGCGCTTTAGTCTCGGCATTTATTTGGATGATGACGACAATTTCTACGACCCGCGCATCCTACAGCCTGGCTTGTACGAAGCGGGCCTTTACGCGGGTCAACTGCTCCAGCAGAGCCGCTCTGGCTATGGCGAAACCACCTTGGTCAATGCTGATGGCGGCTTAGATTATCTCGCTGATTACGCCGTGGATGGCCGCGAAATGATTCTGGCCTTTGCCGGTGTTCCCCAGGTCACTGGGACGGTGGCACGCCTGGCGTTTTCGGACACCGAAGTGTCGGTGGTACTGCGTGACCCACTGGAGCCGTTGCGATCGCCCCACCCGATGGAGACTTACGCGGGCGATAACGTGCTGCCCAACGGCCTGGAAGGGACTGAGGACGATATAGCAGGCGAGCCCAAGCCGCTGGTGTTCGGTGAAGTGCGCAACGCTCAGCCCGTGCTGGTCAACACGGCCAAGCTCATCTACCAGGTGTCATCGCTTTCAGACTGCACAGTGACGGCGGTTTACGATCGCGGCGTCGCGCTGGATAACGGTGGCGTCTATACCAGCCTGGCGCAGTTGCAAAACACGGCCCCAGACCCCGGTGATTTTCGTGCCTACCAGGGCTATATCCGCATTGGCGATAACGCCGAAGGCACGCTGACGGTGGATGCCGAGCAGAGCGACCCAAGAGCCGGTGCTGTGGCCCAATCACTGGCAGCGGCGCGTGGCTATACGCTGCACACAAGCGACGTGGCCACTCTCAATGACTATGGTGCCGTGCGCTTCTATCTCACCACCGAAACTAACACGCTTGAGCTGCTCGATCGCATCGCTGAAAGCATCGGTGGTTGGCTAGCCGTTCAGCCTGATCAGGTGCTGCGCCTGGGCGATTGGGAATCCCCCGAGCCCACTGACGAAGCTATACACGATTATTCCATTGAAGCGATCAGCCGAAGCGCGACCGGGGCAGGTGAAGGTGGCCTTCCGGTGTGGCGCGTCACCCTTGAATGCGATCGCATTGAGACCATCCAAGCTGATCTTGATAGCAATGTTTCAGAAGCGCGTCGCGCTCGCCTTGCGCGGCAAACACGGCGCGTGGTGGCCACCGATCAATCGGTGCGTGACCGCCATCCATTAGCCGGTGAAATCATCATTAACAGCGTGTTGGCCAGCTATGCGCAAAGTCAGGCCGTGGCTCAGCGCGTATTGGCGCTATTGAGTGTGCGTCGCGATAGCGTCCAGGTCGAAGCCCTGGAGGCACCACTGCCCACCGTGGGCGGCAATCTAACGCTGATTACGCCGCGCCAAGGCTACGGTAATGGCCGCGCTATGCGCGTTACAGGCTACCGGCTCAACGCGCAAACCGACGAACTCTCACTGAACCTCTGGGGCTAACATGGCACTTGATCCGAATAAAATCGCGCTGTGCTGGCCCAATTACATCGATGCGGCAACGGTTAGCGGTGGCCAGTGGCTAGGTACGCTGCCGCTTGAGCACGTGAAAGATGACCGCTTATCTGTGGTCACCAAATCGGCGTCACTCGACCCGGCGGACACGCAATATTCAATCACTTTAACTAAGCGTCAGCGCCTGCACGTGCTGGCCATCCCTGCCCACAATATGAGCGCCGCCGCCACGGTTCGTGCGCGTGTGTATCGTGATGTTGAGCAAACCGATCTGATTTATGACACCGATTGGCAAAATGTCTGGCCCGTTCTTTACGGCCTGGATGATGTGGTATGGGGCAATGACAATTTTTGGAACCGCCGATTATCAGAAGACGACCGGATGAACTACACGCCGTTGATGGTGGTGCTTTTTCCCGAGCGCCTACTGGCCAGCAGCGTGCATGTGGAGCTGGTGGATACTGGCAACCCAACAGGAGCGATCATCATGGGTCGCGTCGTTCTCGCTGACGTCTGGCAGCCCATTAAGAACCTCGATTATAACGTTCAGCATGGCTACGACAGCGGCACTCAGATCACCCGCGCAGGCGATCTTGCCCGCACAGGTTACGCCCGCCGCGTGACGCCGAAACGCACCGTGAACTTCCAGCTAAGCAACTTAACCGAAGACGAAGCCTTCCTGCGCGTTCACCGCTTGCATCGCACCCAAGATGTGGTGGGCGAGATCCTCTATCTCTGGTCGCCAGTACCCTCACCGACCAACTTTGCCCGCGCCATGCTGGCACAGCAAACCGAGCTGAACCCCATTAACTACCCGTATCACGCGAACTATGAAAACACGGTGTCACTACTGGAGATCCTATAAATGGCGAGCGTAACGTTTCCCGAAGAGCTAGGCGGCAACGGCCAGACCTACACCGACGACGCCGACCCGGACACGGGCCTGGATGGCCTGGGCTATACCGTTCGGTTTATCCCCTGCCTACAGCAAGCGGTGGCCATGGGGCTGTCAGCGCAGAGCAACGCTGAGGCGGCGGCTGGCTATGTGACGCAGTGCCAAACACTGCGCAATGAGGCTGCTGGCTCAGCCAGTGCCGCTGCGGGTTCAGCGTCCACTGCCAGCACGGCTGCCAGTACAGCGACCACGAAAGCCGATGAAGCATCGGGCTCAGCCAGTGCCGCTGAGGGTTCAGCATCCACAGCCAGCTCGGCTGCCAATACAGCAACCACGAAAGCCGGTGAAGCTTCTGACTCAGCCAGTGCTGCTGCGGGTTCAGCATCCACAGCTAGCACGGCTGCCAGTACAGCGACCACGAAAGCCGGTGAATCATCCGACTCAGCCAGTGCTGCTGCGGGTTCAGCATCCACAGCTAACACGGCTGCCAATACAGCGATCACCGCTGCCGATGCCTCAGTACAGGCCAAAAATGAATCCCAGGCGCTCTACGGCGACCTAAACGCAGTTGAGACTGCCAAGACTCAAGCCCAGCAGGCCGCGACCGATGCAGGCGAAGAGAGAGGCTTAGCCCAGACCGCCCGAGAAGGCGCTGAGACTGCTCAAGAGGCAGCCGAAACGGCAGCTGGACAAAGCGAAGGTGCAGCGACTGCCGCCGTTCAGGCGCACACTGAACAGACAGACCCGCACACTCAATACGAGAAAAAAACAGCGCTGAAAGCGCTGGCTTACGTTGCTTCATTGTCAGAAGCAAATATTGGCGATCTGGAAGCGCTGCAAACTGCACTTCAAATTATCAATGTAGCTGGCCGAGGTGTGACAGGTGATGGACCAGGGCTGCTATTAGATGGTGCATACGGTCTAGGAGTAACGGACAACTACAGCCCAAGTGGCGTTAACCTTGATAACGGCCAATCTGCGAACGGCTTTTGGCGTGCTGATAGCTCACGTCAAACATCCGCTTACTGGCCGTTTACTCCTTTTATAGGAGGTATGATTCAGACAAGAACGAGCGGCGGTGGCATTTATCAAATGATGCTCCGAGATAATCGGCTGTGGTTTCGCTCTTCCACTGACACTAACCCGCAAGCATTTAGCCAAGTACGCTCTACAGCAAATACGACTGTTGATAGTAATGGTTTCATTAAACAGGCTTCTCCTATTTACCGACTATCTAACACTTCTGAAACGTCGATAAGCGAAGAGCAAAACTTTAAAGAAGCGGGATCGGGGGCGGCTAATGGTGAGGCCCAAGGCGTCACCGCAACACATGATGCGGTGGGCGTGTATACCGTCACTGGGTCGCTCGGTTTTGCTGTAAACGGCTGGACGGTTGAAGTGCCGCAGGATAGTAACGGCAATCGGCTTTGTGTCGTAGAAGCGGAGCAGGCGCAGGATGGCACTATCACGGTGCGCACGTTCTCTAAAACGGTGGATACTGATACCGGCGATGTCGTCGCTAATGAGCCCATGGATATACCTGCCGGGCGCTGGGTGGATCTGCGTTTAAGCATGCCCGAGCCGCCCACTAGTGAACACCCTGATGACGCCCCAGAATCGCCTATTCCGTTAACCCCTGAACAAGAAGAGCAAGCCCGCATTGAGCAGCTCGAGCGCTGGCGCGCAGCGACTAAGGTAAGTGCATTTCAGGCGCACCAAGCCCTTGATGATTCCGGTTTGTATGAACAGGTCGAAGCGGAAATGACAAAGCCTGAAACGACAAATAAAACCCGCCGAGCTTGGGAAAAGGCGACTGAGTTCCGGCGTTTAAGTGAAACCGTGATAGAGCTGGCCTCTGCGCTAGGGCTAACAGATGAGCAAGTTGACAATTTGTTCAGGCATGCGTTGACGATCGAGGCCTAGGTTCCCACGCCGGGCGTACTAACCTCTTATGTGTATGCCTAGCGTAAAGCCGAATAGGACAACATTAGCAAAAAGAATGACCAACATTATACGCTGGCTCGTTATAGCGGCTTTTGGAGCCGTGCCCTGATCATCACTGCGGTAAATATCTCTACCCCTGAGAGCAGCGCTGGCTTGATCCATTAGGAAATTGTAACGCTCCAAGGCTTGCTTTAGCAGGAACATAATAGGGAAGCTGAAGATAGTAGCTCCCAATGCCAGAAAAGGCCGATTAGCCTCAAAAAGAGCATAGTACCAGCCAGCAATGAAGGCCGTTTGGATGGTGATAGAGTATTGAATCACCTGCCAAGCACGGTTTTGATGACAGATTAAAAGATCTTTGCGGATGGCATCGTACTCAGGTCCATCTTTATTAGGAGAAATATCCATAATCAATCGTGCCTCAGAGAGAGTGATCGTTAGGTCATCCTAATGCACAAAGAGGAGTGACCACCCAAGGTGCTGTAACACCGGAGGTGGCCACCAACAAGCAGCACACACCTGCAAGTCGGCCAAGACTCCCCTGCCTCGCGAGGCACAGGCAGTCTAAGCCAAACGTTAGAACGTTAGAAGGCTTGACATGGTGTTAATAGAAATCCGTTGTAAGCAGTGCAATCGCAAGCTGGCCAACGTCAGCGACTACCAGTTCATAGAAATAAAGTGCCCGCGCTGCAGGCACTTAAATCAACAGAGAGCCACGAGCTCCAAACCACCAAAGGAGATGCCTCGTGGCTACCCCAATTATTCCCTGGATGGGCGGCAAGCGCCGCCTCGCTGATCGTATTTTCCCGCTGATGCCGCCGCACCAGTGCTACGTAGAGCCCTTCGCAGGAGGGGCTGCTCTATTCTTTCTACGCCCATCGCCAGCCGAAGTAGAAGTGCTTAATGACGTTAACGGCGACCTGGTTAACTTATATCGTGTCGTGCAGAACCACTTGGAAGAATTCGTTAGGCAGTTCAAGTGGGCACTTTCCAGCCGCCAAGTGTTTGAATGGTTGAAGATGACACGGCCCGAAACGCTCACTGACATACAGCGTGCTGCGCGCTTCTATTACCTACAGCAGAACGCCTTTGGTGCCCGGATCGAAGGCCAAACGTTTGGCACTGCCACCACCACACCACCAGGCTTGAACCTGCTGCGCTTAGAGGAGACGCTATCAGCGGCCCACTTGCGACTATCAAGCACCTTTATAGAGCACCTAAGCTGGCAGGACTGCATTGAGCGCTATGACCGCCCACACACGCTCTTTTATATGGACCCGCCCTACTGGCAGACAGAAGGATATGGGGTACCCTTTGGCATAGAACAGTACGAGGAGATGGCGAGCATGTTGGCCAAGCTCAAAGGCAAGGCCATCATCAGCCTCAACGACCACCCAGACATCCGCCGGATCTTCGCGGGCTACCACATCGAAACCACCGATATCCGCTACACCGTTGGCGGCGGCAAAGGCTCAGATGCCAAAGAAGTGCTGATCTTCAGTTGGGATGTAGAGGCCGAACCGGCAGGGTTGTTTTAGGAAAAATAGTATGACGCTAATAATTGCGATGGACATGGGAAAGATTGGACTGATTGCTTCAGATAAAGCTGAAGTTATGATCAATTCAAATGGTGATATATCGCCTATTCATCAAGAGGCTGAAAAAATTATTCGCACACCACTGGGTGTAATAACCGGTGCTGGAAGAGTTGAGCTGTTGGATCAAGTAAAAAATTTTGTTAAAGCTGGTAGCGTTCACAACACTGACCAAGTCCTAGGCGCAATCCTTCAAGCTCGGGAACGATTTAAAGCTCAGTACTCGCATCACCACGATGTAAGTAGTGCGTTATCCAGTACCTCTTGGGTTTTTAATTACATCGCTATCCTTGACGACGATAATCTGGCTCATCGCATCGCTATGTTTCATCCTTTTTGGGGTGTAGAGGGCTTCCGTATACTTGGCACGGGACAAGCTATTTGTATCTCCCCTAGTAGCTTCACTGCTGATGAAGCTAAGGTTCTTACAGAAGAGGTTCAATCAGGGATGCAAATGCCTGGCGCTGACCTGAATTTGAAGGATGCGCTATTAAATAACGTGAGGGTAGCTGTGGAAGCTATGGCAAACGTCTCTACTCGCGCTTCATCAGTATCTGAGGTTTGCGATATTGCTATTGTTGGTGAAAGCTTAAATGAGGTTTTCAGCGACGTGTCGTTAGCGAATTGGGAAAGGCGTTTCGCAATTCTTAAGCAATAGCTGACGAGGTGCCAAATAAGTCGCAAAAACTGACAAGAAAGTTAGCAGACTGCTGTGCCAATTATCCCGCTAACATATGCCAAATGCGGCGCGCGCTTACAACACTGATGACACAGATTTGACACACGCAAAACAAAAGGGCCTACGCATTAACGTAAGCCCTTGAAATTATGGCGCGCCCGGCAGGATTTGAACCTGCGACCCTCGGCTTCGGAGGCCGATACTCTATCCAACTGAGCTACGGGCGCTTGTGGGTGCGTATCGTAACCGTGCGGGGCGGCTGTGTCCAGCCGCGAAGCGGTTTTGCGGGCTTGTTCAATTGACCCTTTTCCCTTCTCTAGTGCATGCTTTGGAAGCACTTCTGCACCTTAGAAAAATCGGGAACACAATAAAATGAAAACATTTGCACGTAGCACGCTGGCATTGGGCATCTCACTGGCGCTGGTCAGCGCCTCGAACGCCGCTGATTTTGCCGATATGGACCCCGTTACCCTGCGCCTGGCCCACGTGGTCAATGAGCAGGATGGTTTCCATATCGCCGCCACCAAGTTTGAAGAGCTTGTGGAAGCGCGCACCGACGGCAAGGTCGATATCGAGATTTATCCCAACGCCACCCTGGGTGATGAACGCACGCTGCTGGAAGGCATGCAGATCGGCACCGTGGATATGGGCGTGATCACCAACGGGCCGGTGGCCAACTTTGTGGAAGAGATGGCGGTTTTCGAACTGCCGTTCCTGTTCCCCTCTCCGGAAGCCGCTTATGACGTGCTCGATGGCCCGATTGGCCAGGAGCTGCTCGATAAGCTTTCAGAGGTGAACCTGAAAGGCATGGCTTACGCCGAGCGCGGTTTCCGCAACCTGACCAACAGCGAGCGGGCGATTAATACTCCGGCAGACCTGGATGGCCTGCGCATTCGCGTAATGGAAAACCCGGTGTACACCGACACTTTCCGCGAGCTGGGCGCCAACGCGATTCCCATGGCGTGGACCGAAGCGCTTACCGCCATGCAGCAGGGCACCATCGACGGTCAGGAAAACCCGGTGAACGTTATTCACTCGTTCAACCTGGATGAAACCCAGAACTACATGACCCTTTCGCGCCACACCTACGCCCCAGCGATTTTTGTGATGGGTATGCCCGCCTGGAACCAACTGCCGGAACAGGCCCAAGAAGTCCTGCTTGAAGCCGCGCAGGAAGCCGCCGAGCACGAGCGCCAGGTAAACGCAGAGATGGAGAGCGAGCAGCTGCAAGCCCTGCGCGATGCTGGCATGGAGATCAACGACACGCCGGATATGGAAGCCTTCCAAGCCGCCGTCAAGCCAGTGTATGAGAAGTATGGCGAACAGTTCGGTGATTACCTGCCGCGCATCCAGGAGGCGCTCAAGTAAGTGACCACCACGACTCAACCGCTGTTAAAGCTGCTGCGTCGAATCGAGCGCGGGCTGGATGCCATCATCCAGCCCGTGGTCTTTGCGGGCATGGCGGCGCTGATTGGGGTGATTACCCTGCAGATCGTCTCGCGCGTGCTGTTCACCGCCGTCGGCTGGACGGAGGAGGTCGCCCGCTTTCTGCTGGTGTGGATCACCTTCCTGGCGGGCACCCTGGCGTTTCAGCGCGGGCGGCATATTGCCGTCACCTTTGTGGTGGATGCCCTGCCCGGCCGCCTGCGCCAAATCGCGCGCATGGCTGCTCTGCTGATTGTTTTGGCGTTTATGATCACGCTGATCGTGATCGGCTACCGCTACATGCAGGTGCAGAGCTTCCAGAAATCCGCCTCGATGCGGCTCTCGATGACCTACGTCTATGCGGTGATGCCGATCTGCGCGGCGATCATGGCGTGGTATGCGCTGGTCGATATCATTGAACTGCTGCTGGGCGATGAAACGACCCACGTTCAGGAGGAGCCGCTATGACGCTGCTGCTCTTTGGGCTGTTCTTCCTGTTTATGCTGCTGGGCGTACCGATTGCTTTTGCGATTGGCGCCAGCACCCTTTATGCCCTTTATCAGTCCGGTGTGCCGCTAATGGTGGTCACCCAGCAGATGTTCCAGGGCATCAACTCTTTTGCGCTGGTCGCGATCCCGATGTTTATCCTGGCCGGGGACTTGATGGCCCAGGGCAAGGTGAGCGAAAAGCTGGTCAGCTTTGCCGATTCGCTGGTCGGCTTTATGCGCGGTGGGCTGTCGGTGGTCTCGGTGATGGCGGGCATGTTCTTTGCGGCGATTTCCGGCTCTGGCGCCGCCACTACCGCAGCGGTGGGTTCCAGCCTGGTGCCGGAGCTCAAGCGTAAAGGCTATGACCCGGCCTCGGCGGCCAGTTTGATCGCCGCCAGCGGCACGATCGGGGTGGTGATCCCGCCCTCGGTGCCGATGATCATCTACGCGGTCATCGCCCAGCAGTCGGTCTCCAAGCTGTTCCTGAGCGGCTTTTTGCCGGGGCTGGCGATGGGGCTGGGGCTGATGGCCATTGCGATTGCCCAGGCCTACAAGCGCCAGTACCCCAAGGGCACGCCGCTCTCGCTAACCACCATCTGGCATACCTTTAAAGATGCCAGTTGGGGGTTGATGACGCCGGTGATCATCCTCGGCGGTATCTTCTCGGGGATCTTCACACCGTCGGAGGCGGCGGTCGTGGCGGTGAACTACGCCATGCTGGTGTCGCTGTTTGTCTATCGTGACCTTAACCTGCCCCAGATTTACAAGCTGCTGATCCGTTCGGCGATGACCACCGCGGTGATTATGCTGGTGATTGCGATGTCGGCGGTGCTGAGCTGGACGCTCTCAAGCTGGCAGGTGCCGGGGGCGATTGCCCAGGCGGTGCTGTCGCTTTCGACCAACCCTTACGTGATTATGCTGCTGATCGTGGGGATTATTCTGCTCACCGGGGTGTTTATCGAAACCGCCAGCGCGCTGATTATCCTGACGCCAGTGCTGTTGCCGCTGGTGCTGCAACTGGGCATCGATCCGATCCACTTTGGTTTGATTATCGTGGTGGGGCTTTCGATCGGCATGATCACCCCGCCGGTGGCGATCAACCTCTATGTGGCATCGTCGATTACCCAGTTGCCACTGGAGCGCATTACCCGGGCAATTGTGCCCTATATGCTGGGGCTGATAGGCGTGCTGTTACTGGTCGTCTATGTGCCGATTTTGCTGGGCTGGTCAGGCGATTAACGACGCTCATCTGGATCGGCATTAACGCAACGGGGCTTGCCATTGGCAAGCCCCGTTTTTATACCTGCTAGCTAATCCCTGCTACACCGACCAGCAGCGTTAGAACGCTTCCCACTCATCTTCTGACGCGTGGGTGGATGACGGCTTCGCTGCGGGCTGCGATGAAAGCGCCGGGCGTTTCAGGGCATTCGCGCCGCCACGTGCCGACGAAGCCGGAGACGCAAGCGCTTGATGCCGCTGAGCAGGCTCATCTTCACCGAGAACGAAGGAGTTGATGAGCTGGTTCAAGTGCTCCGCGTGGCGTCGCATGTTAGTGGCGGCGGTGGTCGACTC
This sequence comes from Vreelandella sp. ssv, assembly GCF_059448525.1. Taxonomy (NCBI): domain Bacteria; kingdom Pseudomonadati; phylum Pseudomonadota; class Gammaproteobacteria; order Oceanospirillales; family Halomonadaceae; genus Vreelandella; species Vreelandella sp. ssv. The sequence continues at coordinate 3,967,382 of NZ_CM182545.1, forward strand.
TTGCACCATGGCGGCGTTCTGCTGGGTCATGGTGTCCATTTCGGCCACGGCGGTGTTGATCTGGCCAATACCGCTGCTCTGCTCTTTTGCACCGGCGGTGATCTCACCAATGACATCGGTCACCTTCGCCACGCTGGAGACGATCTCACGCATGGTATCGCCAGCACTTCGTACCAATTTTGCACCCGAGTTGGTGTGCTGAACCGAGGCATCGATCAACGTACGAATCTCTTTCGATGCATCGCTAGAGCGGCTGGCCAGAATACGCACTTCCTGCGCGACGACCGCAAAGCCACGCCCGTGTTCACCTGCTCGCGCGGCTTCCACCGAGGCGTTGAGCGCGAGGATATTGGTCTGGAAGGCAATCGCATCGATCATGCTGATGATGTCGCTGATGCGCGAAGCGGAGTCGTTGATATCACGCATGGTGGTCTCAACCTGCCCCATCGCGGCCTCACCTTCGCGGGCGACTTCCGCTGTGGACTGCACCAGCTTGTTGGCCTGCTGGGCGTTGTCGGCACTGTGATTGACGGTGGAGGTGATCTCTTCCATTGAGGCAGAGGTTTGCTGCAGATTGGCCGCAGCCTGTTCGGTACGGGTGGCTAGCTCTTCAGAGCTTTGCGAGATTTCGCCCGCCGCCTGATGCACACTCACCGTACTGGTGCGCACATCACGCAGCGTATCCTGCATGCGGGCCACGAAGGCGTTGAACTGAACGGCAAGCTCGCCAATCTCATCGCCGCTTTCAACCGCTAAGCGACGCGTTAAATCACCGCGACCCTGGGCGATATCGCTCATGGCGGAACTGGTGCGCCTGATCGGCCCCAGCGTGCGACTTACAAAGCCGAATGCCAGCAGGGCAATCACAACGAAAAGGCCCAGGCCCAGCAGGGAGGCAACGATAATCCCTTGGCGCAAATCAGCCGCGGCGGCGGCTTCAAGCTCGGCAACGGCGTCATCAACATCGGTGACGTAGACCCCGGCACCAATCAGCCAGTCCCATTTTTCAAGACGATCAACGAATGAGTGCTTGGGCTCAACCCTATCGGTACCGGGGTAATCCCATACGTAGCTATAAAAGCCCCCGCCACTCTGGGCAACCTTGATGATCTCTCGGATCAGATAGGTGCCATCAGGGGTTTGGGCATCGATCATGTTGGTACCTTCACGCTCCGGCGCGGGCGCCGTGACGATATTGTTACCCTCATAGTCGTAGATAAAAATGTAGTTGTTGTCTTCAAAGCGCATGGAGCGCACCAGTTCAGCTACCTGCTGTTTCGCTTCCTCGTCATTAGCACCGGCCTGATCATAAATAGGCGCGATGGCCGTGGTCGCAATCTGAACGATATCCCTTACCGCATTGCGGCGCTCTTCAATCAATAATTCGCGCTGTTCCGCTAGCGCAGCGCGAGTGTCCTCGGCGCTGCTATAGGCTTTAAACCCGACCAGCGCTACCGTCACCAACAAAAGGGGGAGCAGTACGAGCATTAGCACCTTGGTTTGTAAACCCAGGCTGCGCTTAGGGGGAGCATTTGGAGTGGACATTAGGCATATTCCAGGATCAATCTTGAGGGAGAATTTATAGTTTTATTTTTGTAATAAATCGGCCTGGATTGTCCCAGCTTTAATCTCTTTACGTCTTTTTTTGCTTTATATGCAACTATTTAGGGATCAATGGCTATTTTCATAACCTAGGTTAAGGTGATAACGGGCCAATGCGTTCATGGTGGTGGAGTGGTGGCCAAGGATGGCCCGTTTCAAGCATGTTGCTTAACCACGATCTTCGGTTGCCCTGACCTATTTACCGCCTGGTCAGGGCGACCTTTTTGTTTTTAGTGTCCCGCCTTGACCCGCCCTTTCGTTTGCTGACTTTCTTGATAGTTGCCCCTGTTACTTGCCATCAGCGTATCATGGCCAAAGTGTACAAGGAGAATGGCAAGCATGGCTCGAAAACACGCATATTTTAACGCTGTCTTGCTCCTGCTCCCTCAGTTGGCTCACTTTGCCTGGCGCGTATTACGCAACTTCCTGAAAAATCACGGCGTCCTGCTGGCAGGTGGGGTCGGCTATAATATTTTGCTCTCCATCGTGCCACTTTTTGCCTTGCTCGTGGTGCTGTTAACTAAAGTCGTGGATCAGCAGCATCTTCTCAATGTGCTCGCTATTCAGGCTCGCCATATGGCGCCCGCCCATGCCGAGGTATTGCTTGATGCCGTGCGCAGCCTGCTCGATTCCCGGGATATGGTCGGCATTCTGAGTTTTCCTATTCTATTACTGTTTAGCTCCTTTGCCTTTCGCATGCTGGAAGATGCCCTGGCGATCATTTTTCATGCGCCGGAGAACCCGCATATCAAGCGTAGGGTATGGGTTTCCGTGATGCTGCCGTACGCTTTCATGGTGGTACTCGGGGCCGCGCTGATGGTGCTCACACTGGTGGTTACCCTGGCCAGCTCGCTCAATACATTGGTATTTTTATTATTCGCGCGCGAACTGCCGCTGGCGGGGTTTTCTGAGCCCGTGCTTAATCTGACCAGTTTTATTGGCGTTTTTCTGATGTTCAGCGCTATCTATAAAGTACTCCCGGTGGTGCGCATCGCCATCGGCCGGGCAATCGTGGGTGGTTTCGTGGCGGCGCTGCTGTGGGAAGGCGTACGGCTGTTACTGGTCTACTATTTTGCCAATCTCTCGTTCGTTAACGCCGTGTACGGCTCGCTGGCTACGCTGGTAATCGTACTGATCAGCCTGGAAGTGGGTGCCATCATACTGCTGCTGGGCGCCCAGGTGATCGCCGAACTGGAGCGAAATTCACGCCTTGGCCTGCCCTGGCACACCGACCCTAGCCGACAGCCCATTACTCGCTTCGATTGAGTAACCAGTGACTGGCGGCCCACCAGGAGAAGCCTTCTGGCTGCAACATCCCCTTAAAAGGGCTTGATGTTGATATCCAGATAGGAAGGAGCAAGATCCCGCTCAAGCGGTACGAACATCTCTTCCATAAAGTCCATCAGCAGGTGGGTCGCACTTAGTGCTTTAGGGGTGTCACGCTCGATGATTGCGTCGAGCATGTCCACGTGCATCTGGATATTTTCCTGCACGGTACGCTCACTCCCCAGGTGACTCTGGTAAAGATACCCCAGCCGCCGAAACGTCGTGTGCAGTGGACGCAATGTTCGCTCCACAAACGGTTCGTCGGCAGCCTCCAGAAGGAGCTGATCCATTCGCTTGTCGAGTTCGTTGAAGGGGCGAATATCACTGCCCGACTTTAATTCCCGAAGCATGCGGGCTAGCTGGTTCAACTGACTTCGTACCAAGCTGCTGGCGTTATCAATAGCCAGTTCAACGACAAAACATTCGATATCGCGCCGGATTCTTAACAATCGCCGTTCACGATGCAAGTCAATTGGCGTAATCCGAACGCCACGCCCAGCGCGTACCTCTAAAAGAGTGTCATCGGAAAGTTTGCGGATTGCTTCAAGTACTGGTGTGCGACCCAGCGATACCCGCTCCTGCAGGTCGGCCATCGTCATCGTCTCACCGGGTTTGAGCTCCATGTGGGCGATTAGTGACTCAATTCTCTCATAAGCTTGCTCTCCCTGGGACATCCCGTAAGGCGATGTTTTAGTGACCATTATTTTTTTATCCCAAACAAATAGAGCCTCATTAGACATAAGTATCATAGTATATCAAGATATATACCAATATATTTCCAATCAGAACACATGCACACCACACGTCAATAGCGCTTAAGTAGGCCATCACTTTTTAATGGGTTATTTCTTTAATAATAATTTTTAGTCTAAATATATAAAGTCAGATCTTCTAAATAACTCACATCAATGGCTACTCACTTGGCATTTCAGGTGATTTAAATCATTCACCAATAATGACTTAGCGCACTTAGTAAAAGTGTTCACTCGTAGTTCATATTAAAAACAATGATATAAGAGGTGAGAAAGATGTCCTTGTTCGATCTTACAGGCCGCACAGCCCTTATTACTGGCTCATCTGGCGGGCTGGGTCTCGCTATGGCTCGCGGGCTGGCTCAGTCAGGCGCTCGAATCATCATTCATGGTCGAAATCACGACAAACTCGAAGCAGCACGCGATGCCCTTTCCGAAGAAGGTCATAGCGTGTTGACCACATCGTTCGATATTACCGACGAAGCTGCCATTGAGCAGGCGCTGGCAGCACTTGATGCCGATGGCGTTACTATCGACATCCTGGTCAATAACGCTGGCATGCAGCTTCGCCGCCCGTTGGTCGAGCTCGAACGTGACCAGTGGGACACCGTGATCAACACAAACCTGACCAGCACCTTCTTGCTGGGTCGCAATGTTGCCCGCCAAATGATTGCGCGCGGCACGGGCGGCAAAATCATCAATATCGGATCGCTGATGAGCTCAGTCGCACGACCAACAGTGGGCGCTTATACGGCTTCCAAGGGCGGTGTGCGTCTGTTGACCCAATCCATGGCAGCGGAGTGGGCGGAGCACAATATCCAGACCAACGCCATCGGTCCAGGCTACATGATCACGGAAATGACCCAGCCACTGGTTGACGATCCGAAATTCAATGACTGGATCGTTGGCCGTACCCCCTCCAGGCGCTGGGGCGTCCCCGAAGATCTTGTTGGGACGGTGGTCTATCTCGCATCCCCGGCGTCGAGCTACGTAAATGGCCAAATCATTTACGTCGACGGCGGCATGCTGGCCGTTCTTTAACGGCAATTTAAAACCCGCGAAAGATAACAATACCGGTATGACCGGATGAACGACCTATATAACAACATACAAGGACTAGGCTCATGCAAATCAAACACGCTTTAACCACAACACCCCTTTTGCTGACGGCATTGGCGTTCGCCATCAGCAGCACGTCCGCTCTAGCAGCAGATTACAATGCCAAGCTCTCGCTCGATGTGCCGGAGGGCAATACCAAATATGTAGCGGCGCAACAGTTTGCCGATCTGGTGCGTGAGCGCACGGACAATAATGTTGATATCCAGCTGTTCGCTAACAGCGTTCTGGGCGGAGAAAGTGAATCTGCCGAAGGCATTCGACTGGGCTCGGTTCAGATGGGCATCATCACCAGCTCTGTACTGACCTCTTGGGTGCCCGAGGTACAGGTTCTTGATCTACCGTATCTGATCGACGGCGAGGAGCAGGCAACGGCGCTCAGCGAACCATTGACCGCAGAACTCTCAGCCAACTTTGAAGAGCAGGGGTTCCATCTCCTCGGCTTCTCAGTCAACGGTATACGTCAGTTGATGAGCAGCTTTCCGATTCATTCGATCGACGACATCCAGGGCAAAAAGATGCGCGTCATCCAGAGCCCGTTGCACGTCGATGCCTGGCAAGCAGCTGGTGCCAACCCAACACCCGTTCCCGCCCCTGAAATCTATAACTCTATGCAGACCGGCGTTATCGACTTCTTTGATAACACTGCTACTAACTACCTGACCAACCGCTTCTACGAAGTAGCTCCGTACTATGTGAAAACCGATCACATCTTCGCTATGGGCACCTGGGTGGTGGCACAGAACTGGTGGGAGCGTCTGCCTGAGGACTACCAGGAGGTGATTACTGAGGCGGCACTGGAGGTTCAGGCGGAGCTACCAGCAATGCGTAAGAGTGACGATCAGGCAGCACTGGATGAGACCGTTGCCGATGGCGCGACGATCATCGAAATCGAAGACAAAGGGCCGTGGCAAGAAGCTATGAAGCCGATCCGCGACGAGTATGTTGAAAAAATCCCGAACGGCGAAGCACTCGTTTCGCTGATCGAAAAAGCGGAATAACGACCCTGCCGGCCCCACCGCCATGGTGGGGCCGAGTGTTTGTTGCGCCTTAATTGGCACCGCCCTTCTGGAGCGTATCGGATGTCTGCCTACCGTTTTTCCCTTGCAACCTCATCACTGGGCATCGGCCGCACCGCTACTGGGCTAGAGAGCCTGGTCCGTTTCCTTGTCTTCGGCATCCTGTTAGCCATGACATTAGCCGTATTTGCCGGTGTCGTGTCTCGCTATGTTTTCAATGACTCCTTCTCGTGGACCGAAGAGTTCGCGATCTGGTGCTTTACCTGGTTGATTTTTCTCGGCGCGGCCTTAGGGGTTCGCCAACAGCGCCATGTCGCTGGCGACTTTCTGCCCAAGGATCTGCCAGCCTGGCTCATCGGTGTACTGGGCTTCACCCAGAACCTTATCCTTTCGCTGACACTGATTATGATGCTGTTTGGCGGCTACCAACTAGCCGATATGGTGGGTGGCACCAGTACCAGCTTACAGTGGCCCACGGCTATCAAGTATGCCGTCATTCCCATTTCCGGTGTCATCGCACTGGTTTTCCTGCTTGCTCGCAACGCTGACAATACAGGCATCCTGATCCGTAATTTGGCGGCAATCGTCATCGCTAGCGTGATCTATATGGGAATAGATCAGGGCCTGTTGGGTCCCCTGCAGGGCATCTCACCGAGCCTGATTATGGTGGTGGTTTTCTTCTTAGCGCTCGGGGTGGGTGTGCCGGTATCGTTTTCGTTGATGTTCGGGGTATTTCTGGCCAGTTCGGCCTCGTTTATTCTGCCGGCTCCAGCGGTGGTTCAGAACATGGTCACCGGCTCGACTAAGTTCATCCTGCTAGCGATACCTTTCTTTCTATCCACCGGTTACCTACTGAACCTCGGCGGGCTTTCAACCCGGTTGATTGATTTCGCCACCAGTCTAGTCGGTCACCTGCGCGGCGGTCTGGCCCACGTCAACATTCTCAACAGCCTTATGGTCGGCGGTATCTCTGGCTCATCAAGTGCCGATGCTGCCAGCAGCACCAAAATCTTGGTGCCTGAGATGGTCAAACGTGGCTATTCACCCGCGTTCTCCTGCGCGGTCACCGCCTCATCGGCTATCCTGCCCAACGTGGTACCTCCTGCCATTGCTATGTTGGTCTATGCCTCGGTCGCTAACGTTTCTATCGCCCGCTTGTTTATGGCCGGTATCGTGCCAGCGATCATGGCGGCCGGTGCGTTGATGCTGGTCGCTTATTGGATATCCGTGCGCCGCCACTACCAGACCGCCACAGCGCGTGCGCCAATGGCGACGATCTGGCATACCTTCCTACGAGCGCTCCCGGTGTTGGTTATCACCGTCGGTGTCCTTGGCGGCATCCGCTTTGGGATTATTACTGCTACCGAGGCCGGCGTTGTGGCGCTGCTTTGGACGTTCGTGCTTGGTAAGCTGGTATTCAAAGCGTACGACTGGAAGCAATTTTACCGCTCCTTCGTTGAGTGCGGCACGGACGCCGCGCTGGTCGGTTTTTTGATCGCGGCCTCGGTACCGTTCGCATGGATCTTGATTGCTGAGCAAGTGCCCCAGGAGATAGTCGGCTGGGCGGGCACAGCGGCTGACAGTCAGTTCGGGTTGTTCATCATCCTTTTAGTGGTGCTTGCTGTTGCTGGCATGTTTCTCGACCTGACGCCAGCGATGCTGATTATCGCTCCTCTGTTTTTACCGATGATGACCAGTGCTGGCGTCGACCCGGTGCAATTAGGGATCGTGATGATTATTACCCTGCAACTGGGGGGGATATCTCCCCCTGTGGGGCTGTTGGTATTTATCACATCGCAAATCGCGAAGGTATCGCCTTCCGCCGTGTTCCGTGCGGCGGTACCTTTCATCGCTGCGACCATGGTGATCGTCCTGCTACTGTGCATGTTCCCCGCATTAACCATTGGCCTGTGGAACTTAATGGAGTAAGGCACTGCGCATAAAAAGGCCGCCAAATGTTTGGCGGCCTTTGTGCATCTAGAATTGACTAGGTTGCGCCTGTACTCGCAGGAGCCGCTGCATCAGCCTGGGGGCGTCTCTCATCCAGCATCCCTTTGTCGAGAATAAAGCGGATGATCTCTTCAAGCCCTACCCCGTCATACAGGTTGGTGAATACGAAGGGCCGCTCGCCGCGCATTTTCTTCGAGTCACGCGCCATGATGTCGAGCGATGCATGCACCTGTTCGGCGATATCCATCTTATTGATAATCAGCAGGTCTGACTTGGTGATGCCCGGTCCGCCTTTGCGGGGGATTTTATCACCTGCGGAAACATCGATGACGTAAAGCGTCAGGTCGGAAAGCTCGGGGCTGAAGGTGGCCGAAAGGTTATCGCCACCCGACTCGACCATCACCAGTTCCAGCTTCGGGTGGCGCGCCTGCAGCTCGTCAATGGCCGCTAGATTCATCGAAGCGTCTTCGCGAATCGCGGTATGCGGGCAGCCGCCGGTCTCTACCCCTAAAATACGATCCGCCGGGAGCGCATCGTGCTTGATCAGAAAATCGGCGTCTTCGCGAGTGTAGATATCGTTGGTGACCACGGCGATGTCGTAATAATCCCGCAGCGCTAAACAGAGTTGCTTGAGCAGCGCGGTTTTGCCGGAGCCTACCGGGCCGCCCACGCCAATACGTAAACAGTGCGTCATGTCTCTCTCCTAAATATATAAACCGATTAACTTCTAAACTTTTTAACTTCTAAACAAGCGCGAATACTGGGTCTCGTGCAGCGCACTGGCCAGGGCCAAGCCGGGCAGCACAGGGCCTAGTTCGTCATCTTCCAGCGTTAACGCTTGGTTAACGGCATCCACTAGCGCTGGGCGCAGTTGCTCAATCACCCGTTGAGCAGCGGTATGGCCCAGCGGCAAGGCTTTACAGGCCACCGCCAGCTGGTTCTCCAACCACGCCCAGGAAAAGCCCAGCAAGGTTTGGCGAACGGATACACCTCGCGTATGTGCCGTAAAGGCAAATAGCGTAACGTAGCCCGCGTGAGCCGGTAACAAGGGCGTTAGTAAGCCCTCACTTTCTAGCACTGCCTCACTTGGCAATAAATCCAAGCTACCCAGTAGGCGCTTAAGCGAGGCGCCCAGGCGGCTGTCTTCTGCAGCCAGCTCGGCGGTTTCCCGGGTGGCGGCCAGCCACTCATCCCATGCGGCGACTGTTGCGCTGGCCGCTTCACGGTCCGCTTGGCCAAAGGCCTGATGCAATCGCGCCAGCACAGGAAGCTCGCAGCGGGTTAAGCCATCTTCAAGCACGCCGTTTAACCACTCAGCAAGGCTCGCTTCATCACGTACCCAGTCCAGCTCGAATGCGCTTTCCAGGCCTTGGGAAAACGCAAAGGCACCAATCGGCAGCGCGGGGCTCACCAACTGCATCAGCCCCAGCAGCGCCAGTTCGTCGCTTTGGCTTGCTAGTGCGTTAAGCTCAGTGTGCATGGTGGTGCTCATGCGGGTGATCATGATCGTGTGAATGGTCGTGGTCGTGTGAATGCCCGTGCGAATGGGAACGCCCGCCGCCCACTTGGTTATAAGCGCCCGGCTCTGGGTCGAAGGTGGCGTCGTGGTGCTCTAGTTCGGCACCCAGCAGTTCGGCGAGTTCTTCCAGCACGTGATCCGGAGGGAAACGCACCCAGCCGCCCTTTTCATCTTCACCCAGCGCCAGCTGTACGTGGCGATTGCCCAGGTGATAAGCCAGTCGCGCCAGCGGTAAGCCAGTACTCACTCGCGCGGTAACCACCGGCTCAACGGCGGCACAGACACGCACCACTTCGCCGCTTTCGGCTTTCAAGCCTTCGCCACTGCGCAGCACCGGGCCACGATCCAGAAACAGCCCCAGCTCGCGGCCGCTATCGCTCTTGGTTTTTAAGCGCCCGCGAATGCGCAGCTCGAAGGGCAGCGTGAGTGTGTCGCTCGCCGCGCTTTCCTCTATCGGCCCTAAGCGTTCTATGAGTTTTAGCATTGGTATCGTCCTGTTAAGAACCTGCAGTTAAGCACCCAGCAGCCGAGCCGGGGGTAGGTCGTAGTGAGGGTCTTTTGCCATGGATGGCAAAAGTAGCGTACAGGGAGGTATTTACAGCGCCCTCACGTAGACCTACCCCCGGCAATGCACTTGCTCGCGATCATAGTGCGCTATTCAAAACAAATGATACCGCTGAGCCAGCGGCAGCTCGGTGGCGGGCTCGCAGGTTAAAATTTCACCATCGCAGCGCACTTCGTAGGTCTGCGGGTCGACGGTCAAATCGGGGCAGGCATCATTGAGCTTCATATCTTTTTTGCGTACTTGGCGCACGTTTTTGCATGCCGCCAGTTCGCTATTTAGCCCCAGCGTCTCTTTGATGCCTGCATCCAGCGCGGCTTGGCTGACAAAGCTGAGCCGGGTTTGGCTGGCTGCGCGGCCAAAGGCACCAAACATATAGCGGTAGTGAACCGGCTGCGGCGTGGGAATCGACGCATTGGGGTCGCCCATGGGCGCCGCCGCAATCATGCCGCCTTTGATCATCATCGCTGGCTTAACGCCAAAGAAGGCCGGCTTCCATAGCACCAGATCCGCCAGTTTACCGACTTCGATAGAGCCGACTTCGTGGGCGATACCGTGGGTGATCGCCGGGTTAATGGTGTACTTGGCGATATAGCGCTTGGCGCGCAGGTTATCAGCGCCCAGCGCTTCATCTTCCGGCAGCAGCCCGCGCTGCACCTTCATTTTATGCGCCGTTTGCCAGGTACGGCAGACTACTTCACCGACCCGCCCCATGGCTTGGGAGTCGGAGGCGATCATCGAGATCACGCCAAGATCATGCAAAATATCTTCCGCGGCGATGGTTTCGCGGCGAATGCGTGAATCGGCGAAGGCCACGTCTTCAGGGATATTGGGATCCAAGTGGTGGCACACCATCAGCATATCGAGGTGTTCATCGATGGTGTTGACCGTGTAGGGCCGCGTTGGATTGGTAGACGACGGCAGCACGTAGGGTTTGGAACAGGCGGTGAGAATATCCGGGGCGTGACCGCCGCCCGCGCCTTCGGTGTGGTAGGTGTGAATGCAGCGCTCTTTGAACGCGGCCAGGGTGTCTTCCACAAAGCCCGATTCATTCAGGGTATCGGTGTGGATCGCCACCTGCACATCGTAGGCATCGGCCACATTGAGGCAGTTGTTGATCGAGGCGGGCGTGGTGCCCCAGTCTTCATGCAGCTTGAGCCCCATGGCGCCTGCTTTGAGCTGAAGCTCCAGGGATTCGGGCAGGCTGGCGTTGCCTTTACCCAGAAAGCCGATGTTCATCGGCATATCGTCGACCGCCTGAAGCATTTTACCTATATGCCAGGGGCCTGGCGTGCAGGTGGTGGCGTTGGTGCCAGTCGCTGGGCCGGTGCCGCCGCCAAGCATGGTGGTCACGCCGCTCATCAGCGCTTCTTCAACCTGCTGAGGGCAAATGAAGTGAATGTGGGAGTCGATACCGCCCGCAGTCAGAATCTTGCCTTCGCCGGAAATGATTTCGGTGCCGGGGCCAATCACGATCTCAACATCCGGCTGCACATCCGGATTGCCCGCCTTGCCAATCGCGGCGATGCGGCCGTTCTGAATACCGACATCGGCTTTGACGATGCCCCACCAATCGAGAATCAGCGCATTGGTGATGACCGTATCCATCACCGTGCTATCGGCGCGCTGGCTTTGGCCCATGCCGTCGCGGATAACTTTGCCGCCACCGAACTTCACTTCATCGCCATAGTGGGTGGCGTCTTTTTCGACTTCGATCCACAGCTCGGTATCGCCCAGGCGCACGCGGTCACCCACTGTGGGGCCGTACATATCGGCGTAGGCTTGTCGGCTGATCTTGTTGGTCGGCTTCATTGTGTATCCCCCTCTAGCGCGCCCATCACATCGCCCCGAAAGCCGTAAATTTCGCGCTTACCAACAAAAGGAATCAGCGTGACTTCGCGGGTCTGGCCGGGCTCAAAGCGAATTGCCGTGCCGGCGGCCACGTCCAGGCGAAAGCCTCGGGTTTTGCTGCGATCAAACACCAGCGCTGGGTTGGCTTCGGCAAAGTGGTAGTGGGAGCCAATCTGGATCGGGCGGTCGCCGGTGTTGGCCACCTCGACGCTAATCCGCTCACGTCCCGCGCACAGTTCGATATCACCCTCTTTTAACTGATACTCACCGGGAATCATCAGGCGCTCTCCTGGTTGCTAAAAACTAGTTGATGGGGGTGTGGACAGTGACCAGCTTGGTGCCGTCGGGGAAAGTGGCTTCCACCTGCACTTCGTCGACCATTTCGGCGACGCCCTCCATCACATCCTCGCGGCTGAGAATCTCGCGGCCATAGCTCATTAAATCAGCCACGCTGCGACCATCCCGGGCACCCTCCATAATTTCAAAGCTGATCAGCGCCACCGCTTCGGGGTAGTTAAGCTTTAAGCCGCGTGCTTTGCGGCGCTCCGCCAATTGGGCGGCTGAGAACAGCAACAGCTTGTCTTTGTCTCTCGGGGTTAATTCCATGGTGCATGCCTCCAAACAATAGGCCACAAAAATAGGGAAAACGTGTTGTTCAGGTTAGCCAAATTCGCGGTGTATGCGCTTCACGTTCGATCCAACGGGGGCGCAAGACTCGCCACGCATGTTCGCAAAGCGCCCAGGCCTCGTTGCGCGAATTGCCTAAGTAGCGCAGCAATAATACGTTCTGGCGCACGGTCACCGCCCAGCGCGGGTTATCCGGCAGCGCTTCACGTAAAGCATCAATAGCCGCTGGCGCATCGCTAACCCCTACTGCCCACAGCGTGGCTTGAACAGTGGCGCCACCCTGGCCCCAGCGCCCGGTAAAGCGGGGGTGCAAAGGGTCGAGGGGCTGGCGCTCAAGCCAAAGCGGCTTGCCATCCAGGGTTAAGCGAAAGTGTTGCTCGATGCGGCCTGAGACGTAGGGTAAATCGCTGGCGGGGCGGCCTAATGCCATCACTTCCCAGCCCAGGCAACGAGCGCTGCCATGCAGCTCGATATGGGTGCGTTGCTCGCCTTTCGAGCCATCGAAGGCGATGGTTTCCTGGGGCAGCCACTCCAGAGTGGCGCCATCTTCAACGCTTAGCCGGGTGTGCTGAGTCCAGGCAACGCCCTGACTGTCGGCCTTGTAGAGTTTATTGGCGGCAGGTGTGGTTAGCAGTGCATGGGCACCAGACGCCACCCGTGCAGTAATGGTCAATGCATCGCCGCTTACCAATCCACCCGGCGGGTGCAACACGTAAACGTGACAAGCCTCACTACTCCCTTCGGGATAGAAAGGACGCTGCACCCGCAGTGGCCCATGATGACGCGCCTGCACCATGCGAGTAGCGCCGTCGCGCTGGGCAAACGTCAGGGTTAACGAAGCCGCCCAGTGGCGGCCTTGATCAAATCGGTGTCCGGAGGCAACGGGTGGTTTTGCGATATCGCTCAAAATCATGGGTAGCTATCGCGTCCTTTTTAATAAGCCTTTAATTTATAGAAGCAATTAATGCGCCAAAATGGTGAAAAGCCCTATTGGGCTGTCAATGGCAAGGATGAACGACGGTGACTTGCAGTGCCATGCACCCGAACGCACCAATAAGGAACAACAACAGACCTCTGATGCACCAAACAAATGCATTCACTGCTGATTTAGTGCTCAACTTGTACTCGCGCTTCAGACCCTTACTGCATAACGACCTGATCACGTCCGCCGCGCCTCGCTTCATATTATTGATTAACAGCCAATGTTACACGCAAAGCATTTTCGTCAACCGAGCAAAGTATTGCGTGCAAAGGTACGTTAGTAGGACGCCTTGCGCGTATTTCCGCCATGATACAGGCTCCCCTTTCAGCTCACCTCAGCGTCTTTTATCCGCTTGACATTGTATGAATAGCGCCACAAACTTAGCCAAGGCTATACTTATTTCCTTAGGGCAATTAAATGACACGAAGCAATTGCAATCCATCTACCTCATGACGAGTCTGGAGCTAAATAATGGCAACAAAATATGCCGTGATTCTATTGGGAACGCTTCCTTTAAGTGCGTTGGCCACTGCCGATGAAACGCCCTTAAACGTGGTGGCAACGATTGGGATGATTGCAGATGTAGCCCAGGAAGTAGGCGGCGAATGCGTTAATGTGGAAGCCATGATGGGCCCCGGCGTAGACCCCCATCTGTATCAGGCAAGCGCTAGCGACGTGGCTTTGCTGCGGGGCGCCGAATACATTCTCTATTCAGGCTACTCATTGGAAGGACAGCTGGGGAGTGTGCTGGAGAATTTCTCGGCACGAACACCCACGCTTGCCGTGGCGCCCGCTTCCATTGAGCCAGCGTCGTTGATCTCCGCTCAGGATGTCTACGGGATCGACCCTCACCTGTGGATGGATGTCTCTTTATGGGCCCAATTACTGCCCACCCTGAGCGATGCATTTAGCGAGGCACGCCCTGAGTGCGCCACGACCATTGAAACCAATACCGAGCGTTATCAGTCTCAGTTGCTAGCCCTGCATGAGTGGGTTAAAGAGAGCATTGCCAGCATCCCCGAAGAGCAGCGTATTCTCGTCACCGCGCACGACGCATTCAGCTACTTTGGCCGTGCTTATGACATTGAGGTGGAAGGGATTCAGGGGATCAGTACCGAAACCGAAACCGGGATCGCAGATATTCGCAGCATGGCGGATAGCGTTGTTGCCCGTAACGTTCCTGCGGTATTTGTCGAGAGCACGATCAACCCGCGCACTATTCAGGCAGTGATTGATGCCGCAAGGCAGCGCGGCCATGATGTGGCCATCGGCGGCCAGCTTTATTCCGACGCCATGGGGGATGAAGACACGGTGGATGGTACCTATATGGGCATGATCTACCGTAACACCCAGCACATTGTCGAGGCGCTAGACGGTTCGCTGGCCCCGCTGCCAACGGCACTAGATGACTGGGCCAGCGAGTGGCAACTCTCCCAATAAGCATTCGATAAGGCAGTGCATCCATGGCGACATCCGACCCTACAGACACCGCACTGAGCATTAAAAACCTGACGGTGAGCTACCATAACCAGCCCGTGCTTTGGGATATCGATTTGGATATTCCCGCCGGTGTCATGGCGGGCATTGTCGGTCCTAACGGCGCTGGCAAGAGCACGTTGATCAAAAGCCTGCTTGGGCTGGTGCCATCGTTGTCAGGCGAGGTGATGGTGCATGGGCGGCCCTACGCCACGCAGCGTAAACGAGTGGGCTACGTGCCCCAGCGCTCAAGCGTTGACTGGGATTTTCCCACCACTGCACTGGATGTGGTCACCATGGGGCTTTACGGGCGCTTAGGTTGGCTTAAAAGGCCGGGTCGAAAAGAGCGTCACGAGGCGCAGGAAGCACTTGAGATGGTCGGTATGAGCGCCTTCGCTGAGCGCCAGATTAATCAGCTCTCAGGTGGCCAGCAGCAGCGCGTATTTTTGGCCCGTGCGCTGGTGCAGCAAGCCGATGTGTATTTTCTTGATGAACCCATGGCGGGCGTCGATGCCACCACCGAGCGGGCCGTTATCGATATCCTGCGTCGCCTGCGCGATGCGGGTAAAACGCTGATTGTGGTACACCACGATCTGCAAACGGTTCGCACCTACTTTGACTGGCTGCTGCTACTCAACGTGCGAGTCATCGCCAGCGGCAAGGTCGAGGAGGTGTTCAAGATCGACCACCTGCGCCAGGCTTACGGCGGCCAAATCGCGCTACTTGACGACAATGAATCGTTAATGTTTTCTGCCTCAAAGGTGAAGTAACCCATGGCGTGGCTTGAGCTTTTATCTGACTACACCTTTCAAAATGTAGTCATTGGCGCCTCGCTGCTGGGGCTGATCAGCGGCCCGCTGGGCTGTTTTGCGGTGCTGCGTCGCCAAAGCCTTCTGGGAGACGCGATTTCCCACGCGGCCCTTCCCGGCATCTGTTTAAGCTTTATCATCACCGGCAGCCGGGATATTGGCGGGATTATTATGGGTTCACTGATCACCGGCTCCGCCGCCGCGCTGATTATGCTGATACTGACGCGCTTAAGCCGCCTGAAAACTGACGCAGCCCTGGGCGCCTGCTTGAGTATCTTTTTTGCCGTGGGTATCGTTCTGCTCACCTATATCCAGAGTACCAATAACGCTTCCCAGGGCGGTCTCGAGGCTTTTCTGTTCGGCCAGGCCGCCGCGACGCTGCGCTCCGACTTATGGGTGATGGGCAGCATTACGCTGGTCACGCTGCTGCTGCTTGCGGTCTTCTGGAAACAGGCCAAGCTGGTCACCTTTGATGCGGAGTATGCCCGCACGCTCGGCATGCCTATCACCGTGATTGAAGCATCGCTCACCGCGATGGTTGCGCTAGCGGTCGTCGTCGGCTTGCAGATGGTCGGTGTGATTTTGATGGCCGCCATGATCGTGGCACCCGCGGCGGCCGCGCGGCAGTGGAGCCGCCACCTAGGCGGCATGCTCACCATCGCCGCAGGCGTCGGTATTGTCAGTGGTGTTTCAGGGGCGACCATCAGCACCCTATCGCGAGGCCTGGCAACCGGCCCGCTGATTGTCCTTACCGCCACCGCCATCGTGCTTATATCGTTGGCGTTGGCGCCCGGCCGTGGCCTGCTGTGGGGTGTGATAAAGCACTATCGCCAGAGGTCAGCGCTGCAAAAACAGCAGTTACTTTATGCGCTCTATAAACACTCGGCCGATCCCTCATGCCCCCCCTCAACATTAGGTTCACGCAGGATGCTCAACAAGCTTAAGCAGCAAGGCTACCTGACCCACTCTCCCCGCAGCGCCACCCTCAGCAACGACCGCTGGGGGCTAACGGCACAGGGCCAGGCGGAGGCTAGAAGAGTGGTCGCGGCCTTTGAGGAATTAGCATCATGATGGCCGAGCTACTGACCACCACTGCCCTGCCCATTATGCTAGTGGGCGCGATGGTAGGCATCGCTTCTTCAGCGGTGGGCACCTTCTTAGTGCTGCGCGGCAACAGCATGTTATCCGACGCAATCAGCCATTCGATTGTGTTTGGCATCGTCATTGTCTGGCTGCTGACCAAGCAACAGAGCGGGCCGGTACAACTGATCGGGGCCGCCCTCACCGGGCTGTTAACCGTCCTCCTCACTGAAGCCTTAGCGAGCACAAAACGGGTCAAGCAGGATACCGCTATCGGCCTGGTCTTCCCGGCGTTGTTCTCTATCGGCGTGCTGCTGTTGAATATTTATGCCAATGATGTGCATATCGACACGCATACTGTGTTGCTCGGTGAGATCGGTTTTGTCTGGTTGGATACACTCGACATCTTTGGCCTGCCCATCCCCCAGGCGCTGGTATCGATGAGCGTGATGACGCTGCTCAACTACGCGTTTATCGGCCTCTTTTATAAGGAGCTGAAGCTGGCCACCTTCGATCCGGCGCTGGCTAAAACGTTCGGTTTTATGCCCTCGATTCTTTTCTATGTGCTGCTAATGCTGACAAGCTCCACCGCCGTAGCGGCCTTTGATGCGGTAGGCGCGGTGCTGTTTATCGCCTTTGCCATTGTTCCCGCCTCCGCCGCCTCTTTGCTGACCGACCGGCTGTGGATGATGTTTATCATCGGTGCGTTAATTTCTATCGCCTCAAGTATTTCTGGTTACTACCTCGCCGTGTATCTCAACGTCTCCATTGGCGGGATGATGGCCGTCATGACCGGCGTGTTCCTGATGCTCGCCTTTCTGGCAGGGCCACGCTACGGCGTGATTACCCAACTGGTCAAACGTCAACGGGCACGTCAGGCGCCGGTGGAGCCGCCGCCCAGCGTTTGAAGCCCAGCTTTTGGAAACAGGGCTCACCTGCGCGCAAAAAAGCGACCGCCTTTCGGCCACCACTTGGCCGTAAAGGCGGTAACCGGGTGTGGATAACTTAAACCGTCAGATGCTGCTTAATCAGCTCATTGGAGAGTTCACTGATCTCGCCTTTGGCTACCGGCCGACCGCGATCCATGATCACAAAGCGGTCGGCGTATTTACGGGCAAAGGGCAGCTTCTGCTCCACCAATAGCACCGTTAGGCCGTCTTCGTTAATTAACTGACGAATCACTTGCCCAATTTGGGCGACGATATTGGGCTGAATGCCCTCCCCCGGCTCGTCCAAAATCAGCAGCTTGGGTTCAATAACCAGCGCACGTCCAATGGCCAACTGCTGCTGTTGGCCGCCGGATAAATCACCGCCGCGGCGGTTTTTCATCTCTTTCAGCACGGGGAACAGTTCATAAACTCGCTCGGGGATTTTCTTCAGCCCGTCACTACGGGCGGCTAGACCGGTGCGCAGGTTCTCCTCCACGGTCAGCAGCGGAAATATCTGCCGCCCTTGGGGCACGTAGCCAATCCCCAAGCGAGAGCGCGCCTCAACGGCTTTTTTCGTCAGCTGGATCTCGCCTTCCTCGCTGGCGTAGCGCAGCTCGCCACTTTTGACGGCTACCTCGCCCATCACGGCTTTCAGCAGCGTGGTTTTGCCCACGCCGTTGCGACCCATCACGCAGGTACACTGCCCGGTGGGCACGTCAAGATCCAAATCCCACAGGGTGTGGCTTTCGCCATAGAACTGGTTGAGCTTTTCAATCGCTAACATCAGGCGGCCTCCTCATCGTCGGCACCCAGGTAGACCTCGATGACGCTGGGGTCGCTGGAGACTTGGTCCATGGTGCCTTCCGCCAGCACGCTGCCCTGGTGTAGCACGGTCACTTGGCGAGCAATGGAGCGCACAAAGCCCATATCATGCTCCACCACGACCACCGATTGTTTACCGGCAAGCCCGGTAAGCAACTCGGCGGTGCGCTCCATCTCCTGCTCGGTCATGCCCGCCACCGGTTCGTCCACCAGCAGCAGACGCGGACGCTGCATCAGTAGCATGCCAATCTCCAGCCATTGCTTCTGGCCATGAGAGAGAATCCCCGCCGGTTGATGGCGCAGTGCCGTCAGGCCTGTGGTTTCAAGCACTTCATCGATGCGGTCTTTGATCTCACCGGTCATACGGGCGGTCAGGGTGGGAAAGATCCGCTTGTCGGCGGCCATGGCCAGCTCCAGGTTTTCAAATACCGACAGCGCTTCAAACACGGTGGGCTTTTGAAACTTGCGGCCAATGCCCAGGCTGGCGATGTCGGGTTCGCTCATGTGCAGCAAGTTATGGCGACTACCGAACCATACGCTGCCGCTATTGGGTCGCGTTTTGCCGGTAATAATATCCATCATTGTGGTTTTACCCGCCCCGTTAGGGCCGATAATGCAGCGCAGCTCACCGTCGTTGATGGTCAGGTTGAGATTATTGATCGCTTTAAAGCCATCGAAGCTGACGGTGACATCTTCCATGTAGAGGATCGGGCCGTGGCGAACATCCACTGGCGAGGTCTCGGGCACCATAAAATCGAACACCCGGTCACGCTGGGTCAGCGATTGCAGCAAACTCATACGGAGGCCTCCTCGGGTGTGTGTTTACGGTCAGGATGCGTCGCTTGATCCTCGCGCTTACGCCGCTTGAGGTAGCCAAACAGCCCCGCCACGCCTTTGGGCAGAAACACCGTGACCAGCACGAACATCGCCCCTAGGGCAAACAGCCAGGCGTCGGGCATGACGCCGGTAAAGATGGTTTTGGCGTAGTTGACCAGAATGGCGCCTATCACCGCGCCATACAGCGTGGCGCGACCGCCCAGCGCAACCCACAATACTATTTCGATGGAGAAAATCGGCGAGAACTCGCTGGGGTTGATAATCCCCACTTGAGGCACGTAAAGCGCCCCCGCCAAGCCCGCCAGCATCGCCGAGACCACAAACACAAACAGCTGAAAGCGTTCGACCCGATAACCGAGAAAACGCGTGCGCGCTTCGGCGTCGCGGGTGGCCACGCTCACCCGGCCCAGCTTACTGGTGACAATCGCGCGACACAGAATAAAGCCCAGCGCCAGCGCCACCCCGGTGGCCAGGAACAGTCCTAAGCGTGTGGCATCGCTGCGTAAATCGAAGCCAACGATTTCACGGAAATCGGTCAGGCCGTTATTGCCGCCGAAGCCCATCTCATTGCGGAAGAAAGCCAGCATCAAGGCAAAGGTCAGCGCCTGGGTAATGATCGACAGATACACCCCGGTAACCCGCGAGCGGAACGCCAAGAAGCCAAAAACTAACGCCAGCAACCCCGGCGCCAGCAACACCATGACAAAGGCGAACCAGGCCATATCAAAGCCGTGCCAGAACCACGGCAGACTGTCCCAGTTCAGAAACACCATAAAGTCGGGCAGTACTGGGTGGCCGTAGGTGCCGCGATCGCCAATTTGACGCATCAAATACATGCCCATGGCGTAACCGCCAATGGCAAAAAACGCGCCGTGGCCCAGGCTTAAAATACCCAGATAGCCCCACACCAGATCCACCGCCATCGCCAGCAGCGCGTAGCTTAGGTATTTACCGAACAGGTTGACCGTATAGGCGCCAATATGAAGCGGGTTTTCCGGCGGCACCGCCACGTGAAGCAGCGTCACCAGTGCCAGCGCGGCCACCAGCACGCCGAGAAATATCTGCGTCGAGCGTTCGCTGAACGGGCGTGTTAGCCAAAAATTCGTCGATGATTCGGTCGTTAATGACATCGTTTAGCCCTCCGCAGCCCGGCCCTTCTGCGGGAAGAGTCCACGCGGGCGTTTCTGAATGAATAGGATGATAAAGACCAGCACGATGATTTTGGCCAGTACCGCGCCTGCCCAGGGTTCCAGTACCTGATTGATGACCCCTAGCGATAGCCCGGCGACCAATGTGCCCCACAGGTTGCCCACGCCGCCGAACACCACCACCATGAAGGAGTCGATGATGTAGTTCTGCCCCAGGTTAGGGCCGACGTTAGTGAGCTGGGAGAGTGCAACACCGGCAAGCCCAGCCACGCCCGAACCCAGCGCAAAGGTCATAATATCCACGCGGGTGGCACGAATGCCCATGGAGCGCGCCATGGCGCGGTTCTGGGTCACGGCTCGCACTTCAAGCCCCAGCCGGGTGCGGCGCATGATCAGCATCAGGCCTGCAAACACCACCAGCGCAAAGCCGAGCACGTACATCCGGTTGAGCGTCAGCGACAGCGCATCGTTGACCACCAATGAGCCGCTCATCCAATCGGGGGTAATGACAGTACGATTGAGCGGTGAAATCACCGTGCGCACCAGCTGCTGCAGAATCAGGCTAATACCAAAGGTCGCCAGCAAGGTTTCCAGCGGGCGGCCTTTAAGAAACTGGATAACGCCGCGCTCAATCGCCACACCTGCCAGTGCGGCAACCATAAAGCCGGCGGGAATCGATAGAATCAGCGCCAAACCCGGCTGGCCGGGCAATAGTTGCTGCATCGCCCAGGTGGTGTAGGCGCCCAGCATCATCAGCTCGCCGTGGGCCATGTTGATGACGCCCATGACCCCGAAGGTGATCGCCAGGCCAATGGCGGCTAGCACCAGCACCGAACCAAGGCTCAAGCCGAAATAGAGGGTTTCCAGGCCGCGATTGAGTTTGAGCTGCTGCTCGATACCCGCCAGGGAAGCGGCAGCGGCGTTGGCGACAACGGGATCATCGCTATTGGCTGCCCGGCTTAACGCCACGCGGGAACGCGGATGCAGGCTGCCGTCCAGCGCTTCGACCCCGGCCATTTCACCCGCTTCAGCGCGATAAATCGCCACCGCCTGGGTCAGGCGATAGCGCACCTGCTCGTCCTCTTCCTGCGCAATCAAGTCGTCAAGGGTCGGCACCAGCTCAGCATCTACTTCACCTAACAGGCGCTCGGCCGAGGTGCGGCGGCGTTCCACGTTGGGCGAGTAGAGGTCAACGACCGCAATGGCACTGCGCAGTTGATTACGCAGGTTGTTGTTAATGCCGATACGCTCCAGATCCCGACGAGACATCTCGCCCAGCGCTTCGCCGGTCAATACATCGGCCACCGGCCAGTCGCGACCACGGTTCTCCAGTACCAGTACAAAGCGGCCGTCTTCGGTGCGCTGTAGGCGGCCATCCAGCAAGGCCTGCAGCCAGTCACGGGCGCGCTCGTCATCGCTTTGTAAAATAGCGGTGATGGCTTCGCCTTTGGCGGTATAGGATTCAACGTCCAGCGCTTCTAATAGTTCGAGCGCGGCCTCATCATTCGTGGAACTGCTGGCGGTGTCTGTTGATTGTGCCTGTGCGGTGAGCGTCATACCCAACAGCAGAAAGCAGAGCAGCGCCAAGGAAAGGAAACGCCTCATGGGGTTCTTCCTTTGGTTATCAGAAAGGGAAAGATAGCGTGCTCCTTCGCCACCCCTTAACTATCGACGCTATGCGCCCGGGTGGCGAAGGGTAAGGTACTTACTCAGGTTTACTCAGCGAGTGCCGCTTCGGCTTCTTCTGCTGCGGTGCTGCCACCGCACGAGCCGTTCACGACGTTGAAGTTGCCGCACTCCATCGGCTTGCGCCAATCGGCAATCAGGTCACGCGAACCAGGCAGGTAGTCAGACCAGGCGTCGCCCGCCACGGTAGACGGCGTCTGCCAAACGATATCGAACTGGCCGTTGTCCTGAATCTCACCAATCAGCACCGGCTTGGTGATGTGGTGGTTGGGCATCATGGCTGCATAGCCGCCGGAGAGGTTAGGCACGGTCACGCCGATAATAGCGTCTTTCACCGCATCGACATCTGTCGTGCCCGCTTTGCGAACGGCTTCGGCCCACATGTTGAAGCCAATGTAGTGCGCTTCCATCGGGTCATTGGTGACGGCCATATCGTCGCCGGTGTAGTCGATCCAGGCATCGATAAAGTCGTAGTTGTCGTCGTTATCGACGCTCATGAAGTAGTTCCAGGCAGCCAAGTGACCCACCAGCGGCCCGGTATCAATACCGGTCAGTTCCTGCTCACCCACAGAGAAGGCGATAACCGGAATATCGGCAGCGTCGATGCCCTGGTTAGAGAGCTCGGTATAAAACGGCACGTTGGCGTCGCCGTTAACCGTCGAGATCACCGCCGTGGGTTTACCCTCTTCGCCAAAACGGCGAATTTCCGCCACGATGTTCTGCCAATCGGAGTGACCAAACGGCGTGTAGTTGACCATGATGTCCTCTTCCGCGATGCCGTGTTCATCCTTGAGGAACGCTTCGAGGATGCGGTTGGTGGTGCGCGGATAGACATAGTCGGTACCGACCAGCGCAAAGCGCTCGATACCCACTTCGTTGATCAGGTATTCAACCGCCGGGATCGCCTGTTGGTTTGGTGCGGCGCCGGTGTAGAAGACGTTTTCAGAGGACTCTTCGCCTTCATACTGCACCGGGTAGAACAGCAGGCCGTTGAGTTCTTCGACTACCGGCAGCACCGCTTTACGTGAAACTGAGGTCCAGTTGCCGAAAATCACGTCGACTTCTTCTTGCGCCAACAGCTCGCGAGCGCGTTCGGCAAACAGCGGCCAGTTAGACGCCGGGTCAACGACGACGGCTTCCAACTGGCGACCCAACAAACCACCGGCTTCGTTCTGCTGTTCGATCAGCATCTCGACGGTGTCTTTGAGGACGGTTTCGCTGATCGCCATGGTGCCGGAAAGTGAGTGCAGGATACCGACTTTGATCGGGTCATCGTCTTGGGCGACGGCCTGGGCGCTGGCACCCATAATGGCGGCAGCAAGTAGGGCCGTCGCGAAACGGCCAGCTGAGCGGCTTGAGCGCGCTTGTTTTTGGTAAGAGAGCGTCGAGCGAGTATGAGTATTGTGTTGCAATGTGGTCACTTGAACCTCCTTGCACCCCTTATCGGTGGGGCTTGTTTATTGGCTTCGCATTTGGGAAGCGCGTGTTGACTTCCCAATACGTCCACTAGCCAATAGCTCTTGCAAGGGATGCGCCAGATTGGCACAACGTTGGTTTACAAGTAGTTAATCAATCACTTAGTAATATTTGGAAAACCCCAAACCCTGCCTCCTGCACCAAGAAGATGCGGCAAACCACCCTTTAAGCACTTCTTTAATGCACCAATTAGATTCACTGCACCAACTAGGCACTTGGTTTAGTCATATACAATTTAGAAACCCAATACTTACTGACCAGTTACACATCAGCCGTCACCACTAAGGAGCCTTGGTTTCTTCTAATCCTATAAAAACGGGGCGCTGACTTTCGTCAGCGCCCCGTTGCTTAAGATTGAGCTCTGTGAGTATCAATCACTTTCAGGTGTGCCAGACGAGGGTGACGTTCCCTTCATCCCACGACGCAGGAGGGGCCCCACGATATAAGGCAAGATCAAACCCAACCCTGCAAAGACCCAAAGGCCGATAGCCAAACCGCTATCCCAAAGAATCATCCAGTCGCCATCGGAGATATCCATGGCATGACGTAGGTTCTTCTCCATCTCAGGCCCCAGCAACAAGCCAAGAATCACCGGCACCAGTGGAATCTCCAGCTTGCGCAGCACGTAACCGCCCACCCCAAATGCCACCATGAAGTACAGGTCAAAGATGGTGTTACTGATCGAGTAGATACCTACGAAGGCAACCATTGTGACGATCGGCAGCAGGTACATCGGTGGCACGGATAGCAGTTTGACGAAAATGCCCACCAATGGAATGTTGAGGATCAGCAGCAAAAAGTTACCGATCAATAGTGCCGCGATCACACCCCAGACGATGTCGGCATTCTGGGTGAACATCAGCGGTCCTGGTGTGATATTCAACGAGATCAAGAGTGCCAGCAGCACCGCGGTGGTACCGCTACCCGGCACGCCGAGCGTCAACATGGGTACCAAAGCGCCGCTGGACGCACCATTGTTGCCAGCTTCTGGGGCCGCCACGCCGCGTGGATCACCTTGCCCAAAATAACCTTTCTTGCCCAGCACGCGCTTTTCAAGGGTATAGCTGATGAAACTACCCAACGAAGCACCGGCACCTGGTAATACCCCGGCGATAAACCCCAACACCCCACCGCGGAAACTGGTGGGTAGAATTTCGCGGATATCCTTCCAGGAGAGTGATAGCTTGTTGACCTTCATCTTCTCCTTACCACCACCGGCACGCTCTTCAATGAAGAACAGCAGCTCGGAAATGGCAAACAGGCCGACGATAGCGATGATGAAGTCAACACCTTCAAAGAGCTCAAGGACGCCGAAGGTGTAGCGCTGGACGCCGGTATTGTCGATACCCACAGTGGCAATCATGAGACCAATGCAGGCGGCAACCACCGTTTTGACAGGGTTTTTGCCGGTGATACCGCCCAAGGTAGCGAACGCCAGCAGGAAGAGCGCAAAATATTCTGCCGGGCCGAATGTCAGGGCAAAATTAGCCAACAGTGGCGCCAGCAGGATCAAACCAACAGTGGCGACTAGACTACCGATGAAAGATGCCACCGCAGAGATCGCCAACGCCTCGGAAGCCTTGCCTTTCTGGGCCATCGGATAACCGTCAAGACAGGTCATCATGGCCGGTTCATCGCCAGGAATATTCAACAGAATCGACGAAATACGACCGCCGTACATGGCCCCGGCATACACTGACGTCAGCATAATCAGAGCGGTTTCGGGCGCGAGCCCCAAACTGAACGCCAGCGGAATCAGGATGGCCACACCATTGGCAGGACCTAACCCCGGCAAGGCGCCGATTAAGGTACCGAGGAAAGCACCTAGCAGGGCAAACATCAGGTTGTGGGGCTGCAAAGCAACACCAAAACCATCCATCAGATAACCTAGAGTTTCCATCAGTTCACCTCCAGGAATGACAGCAGACCCAGCGGCAAGGCGAGATCAAGTGCAAAACTGAACAGAAAGTACACCACCACGCCCGACACTGCCCCGGTAATGTAAGCATTGAGCGGGCGAGCCCCCATGCGCCAGCAAAGCGTCCCCACCGCCAACGTGGTGCTAATGACGAAGCCCAACGGCTGAAGCAGCATGGCGTAAAAGATCAGTACCACTACGGCGATGATTAACTCGATACCGGTACGGCTCCAAGGCCAGGCGTTGTCGGGGTCAGGGCGTACGATCAGATAAATGCTGGAAATGGCCAGCACCACCGCCAGCAATTTCGGAAAAGTGTCAGGGCCGACGGCTTCGGCCCCACCAAACGGCTCCGGGAACTGAGTCGCGGCCCAGCCGTACGCGACGGCCAGGACGATCATCAAGACCCCAAAGATGCGGTCATTGAATGTCATTACTGAATCAATCCAATATCTTTAGAAAGCTGTTCAATGTCACTGATCTGGTTGAGTACAAACTCTTCAAACTCACCAGCAGTCATGTGGAAAGGCATCAAACCGTTCTGAGCCATGACATTCTGCCACTCTTCACTCTCGTAAATAGTGTCCATGGCATCGGTCCAATACGTTTTAGCTTCCTCGGAGACATCCGCAGGCATATAAAAGCCGCGCCAGTTGGGGCCAAGGGCGTCGATGCCTTGCTCACGGGCGGTGGGGATATCAGACAGGTCACCCGGTAGGCGCTCTTCGGAGAGCACCGCTAGGACGCGCAAGTCGCCAGACTCCATAAACCCTTGGGCTTCGGTGATATCACCGGTGAAGGCGTCTACGTGCCCGCCGATCACCTGGGTTAACGCTTCACCACCATTGTTGTACGAAAGGTAGGCAATGCGCGGAAGATTCTCGACATCGGCTGCCTGAGCGGCAATCAACACTTTAAGATGATCCCAACCACCCTTAGCGCTACCGCCGGCGAACTTGACGCTACGCGGGTCTTCCTTAAGTGAGTCCATCAATTCATTCAGGTCATCGATCTCGGAATCAGCGGCGACGGCGATAATCCCGTAATCCGCCCCTAGAGCACCGATCCAATTGACCTGATCGGCGGTCAGCCCCGGGAACTGTCCTTGAGCCAGGCGAGTCGTAGTCGCCGTGGACGCCGCGACCAGCAGATGGTCGTCACCGGCGCGTTTGCTTACAGTATGGGCAAACGCCACACCGCCACCAGCGCCAGCCATATTGATGGTTTGTACATTCGCCGGTACGAGATCAAGCTCCTGCATGACATTACCCACGCTGCGGCAGGTAAAGTCCCAGCCGCCGCCTGGATCGGAAGGAGCGATACATTCCACCTTGCCCTCCGGCTCGAAGGCCGCGGCAGTGCTAGAGAAGGCGGTAACAGCCGCCAGTGGAAGGGCCAGCAGGGTGATATATTTAAAGGCAGGCTTGAGGATCATGGCGTTCTCCGCGTATCAGTGTTGTTGTGTGATGTTGTTGCGTAGGCTTCTTATTGTGAGACTGCACGCCGCGAACGTTAGAAGACCACTCCCCTGATAGACAAGCTTGTGCGCATAAAAGACAAAAAGTTCTTTATGCGCATTTTGTTCATTTTGTTCACGACCGCGCTTTTTTAAGTCCGCTGTTATAGAGACTCTAGCCACGCATGCGCCGCTTCTAACAGCCGGTAACGGCGCTCGGGCCTTCCTACATCACCATAGCCCAGCTCGGCACTCACCGCCTGCTCGGCGACCAGGAACTCTAAGTAACGGCGCGCGGTTGAGCGACTAGCGCCCATCGTGCGCGCCATCTGCATGGCAGTGAGGGAATCAGAGGCGTCGGCCAGGGCATCAATCACCCGGCGCAGCGTCAGCCGATCAATGCCTTTGGGCAGGGTTTGAGACTGAGCTTGGTTTTTAGTACGCGACGGTTCACCGGGCTTTAAGCGCGCCAGCACGTGATCCAGCTCGTCCTGGTTCATCTCGGCACGATTGGCCAACGCCTCACGC
Organism: Vreelandella sp. ssv; assembly: GCF_059448525.1. Taxonomy (NCBI): domain Bacteria; kingdom Pseudomonadati; phylum Pseudomonadota; class Gammaproteobacteria; order Oceanospirillales; family Halomonadaceae; genus Vreelandella; species Vreelandella sp. ssv. The sequence goes on from NZ_CM182545.1 coordinate 3,994,853, forward strand.
TCGCGCCGAAAGCGGGTCAGCATTTGGGTCATCCGCGCGGCTTCGATAGGCTTGATAAGATAGTCAAACACCCCACCGCGTAGCGCTTCACTGATGGTTTCCACTTCCCGGGCGGCGGTGACCATGACGATATCCACATGCACATAGTCGCGGCGAATCGCCCACAGTAGCTCTAAGCCCTCGACGTCGGGAAGGTAGGCATCCAATAAAATCAATTGGATGCTGGTAGCGCGCTCCGCCATGATCGCTTTAGCTTCGCTGCCATTGCGTGCCATACCCCCAACATAAAAACCGTCGCTCTGCTCAATAAAGGCCCTGTGGATATCGGCAATGCGAAAATCGTCTTCAACGACCAAAATGCCGTACTGCCCATCAGACATTACTTTCCCCCTAGCCGTTGTGGTCACTGCTTTTTAAAATTGTTGTTGAGACGGTTGTTGATACTGCTGCGCGCATAGCGAGCGGTCGAGCACTGCAATAAAACAGGCGCCGCCCAGTTCGCTCTCTTCCAGCGTCACCGCGCCGCCGTGCTGGCGACAGAGCCTAGCCACCAGCGCCAGGCCAATGCCTTGATGCTTGCCGGTTTTGGTCGAGAAACCCTCCTGGAAAATCGACTCGGCAAATTCAGCAGGCACCCCTGGCCCATTATCTTCCACTTCGATCAGCAACTGTTCGCCCAAATCGGTAAAAAACAACCGCACTTTGGGCTCTTGACTCGGCCCATTCAGCGCCGCGTAACAGGCATTGTCCAGTAAGTTACCTACCACACTCATCATCACCTCTTGACCAGTGGGCGTTAGCGGGCAGGAGAGCGAGCTTTGTTCGTCAATTTCCAGCGCCACGCCGAGCTCTCGTGCGCGGGTGAGTTTACCCAGTAACGTACCGCTAAACACAGTGTCAGCCACGTTGCGCATTAAAAAGCTCATTTGCGCCTGGGCGCGTTCGGTTTCCTGATGGATCAGCGCCAAGGCCTCCTCGGTGCGCTGTAGCTGTAGCAATCCAGAGATAGTGTAGAGTTTGTTGGAAAACTCATGGGCCTGGGCACGCAGCATATCCACATCGCGGCTGGCCTGGGTTAGAGCCTGGGAGAGGTCGACTATCTCGCGACGGCTACGGAAAGTGGCCACCGCCCCCTCAATCTCACCCTCATGCAGAATCGGCACCCGGTTGACCACCACCGGGTGATCGCCCAGCCACATCTCCTGATCGAACTCCTGCTCGCCGCGCCGGAGCACTTCCAGTAGCCTCGAGTTGGGTACCACCTCACGGATGGGTTGCCCCAGCAGCACATGCTCGTCATCCAAGTTAAGAAAGCGCCGTGCCTGCTGATTGACCAGAGTGACATGGCCTTCGCGGTTAACCGCCAAAATACCCTCGTGAATCGACTGCAGGATGGCCTCTTTTTCCATCGCCAATCGGGCAATTTCGTAGGGTTCCAAACCTAAAATGACCTTTTTTAGATGCTGCGATAACCAATAAGCACCGGCAAAGCCCAGGCAAATCATTAGCGCCACCAGTATCCAGCCAAAGCTGTTATAGCGCGCCACGTCCATCTCGACGCGATCCATCATGAAACCGACGGATACCAGGCCAATGATATTACCCTCTTCATCCCAGATGGGTGCTTTGCCTCGCATGGCGGTGCCCAGTGAGCCGGTCGCCTCGGAGACATAGAACTGACCATGGATCAGCGCCTGATCGTTATCTCCTCCCACCATCGGTTGCCCGATTCGTTCCGGTAAGGGATGGGAGTAGCGGATGCCCTGGGTATTGCCTACCACGACATAGCGCGCCCCTGTTTCATGGCGTACCCGCTCTGCCAGCGGCTGAATAATTCGGGCGGGATCAGGTATCTCGAAAGCGTTGATGATTTGGGGCATCGACGCCACTGTTTTAGCCACTGCCAGCGCGCGTTCGCCCATTTGCTGGCTAATGATTTCCGCCTTGCGGAGATTGAGATACGTGCCCTGAGCCAGTAGCATGCCCGCCAGCAGTAGCCCGACCAGCAGCATTACCTGCAGTCTAAAGCTACGTTTGTACCAACTACGCCTTGCGCGGGTACGGCGCCAGCGCTGCAGGTCGGCCAATGTTCGGGGGCGAGAAACGCTCATAAGTAGACTCGAAATGCGTGACCGCACCATTATGGCACGCGCCAGCAAACGACGTTAATCGCCGTCACTCTATGTCATCGTTCGCTGATATACTTACCCACTGCCGAAACCAAGGAGGGATGTAGTGGCTATTGTTCGACGGATTCTATTGCTGGCCTGCTGGCCATTGTGGTTAACCTCGGCTTATGCCAACCCGTTCTATGCCCCACCGCCTCCCCTAGACGACGCGCCCGTGTTTAGCGGCGATGCTGAGCTTGGTTTTACCCACCTTTCGGGCAATACCAATAGCCAGACGCTGATCGCTAAAACACGACTGACATGGCTGACCGGTAAATTCACCTACTCGCTGCGCGGTGAAGTGCGTACGGTGAGTAAAGATGACGAAACCAGCGCCGAGCAGTACCTGATAGCAGGACGCGAACGCTATGAACTAGATGGTCCGCACTATCTATTTGGCTTTGCCCGCTGGGAGAAGGATCGCTTTGCCGGTTATGACCAGCAGCTGTCCGCGATTGGTGGCTACGGGCGACAGATTTTGGAAAACGATACCCATACGCTGTCACTGGAAGCGGGCCCTGGCTATCGCCATGATCGACTGCGCGATTACGACGATGAGCGTTTGATGGTGACCTACACCGCGCTGGATTATCGCTGGGGCTTATCTGACTACGCCGATATCGAGCAGGAGATGTCCGTTGAGTATACCGACCAAAATATAACATCACGCTCGCTAACGGCACTCACCGCCCGGCTCAACTCGAAGCTGTCGCTGCGCCTATCCCACGAAATCAAGCACAACTCTCAACCACCTGACGACACCAGCGAACGCACCGATAGCACCACCAGCGCGTCGCTGCTTTATCGCTGGTGAGCCTTAACATAACGTCTAGCGGTTCTGACCACGATGCGCCCACCCGGTCATGCGTTTTTCCAGTTGAGCAAATAGCTCATACATCACCATGGCCATGGCGCTGATCACCAGCAGCCCGGCGAAGACCAATCCCATGCGCATTTGCGAACCGGCGCTCATCATCAGATAGCCTATGCCCTGATTGGAGGCGACGGTTTCCGATACCACCGTGCCTATAAACGCCAGGGTAATAGCGACTTTTAGCGAAGCAAAGAAATACGGCAACGAGCGTGGCAAACCTACTTTGAGCAGTACGTCCATGCGGCGCGCGCCCAGCACTCGCAGAACGTCTTCCATCTCAGGCTCCAGCGTCGCTAAACCGGTCGCCACATTGACCACGATAGGAAAGAAGCAGATCAAAAACGCGGTGAGAATGGCAGGCACTGAACCAATCCTAAACCAGACGACTAAAATCGGCACGAAAGCCACTTTTGGAATAGCGTTAAAGCCCACTAATAGCGGGTAGCAGGCGTTATACAGAAAGCGCGACGAGCCGATGATAAAGCCCAACACCAACCCCACGGCGACACCCAATCCAAAGCCAATCAGCGTGGTCCAGAAGGTTTGCCAGGAGTGCATGGCGATGGGTCCGGAATAGGTCACCAGCGCTTGGGCTGTTTCCAAGGCACTGGGGAAGATAAAGCTTGGCACGTCAAATACCCGCACCGTTACTTCCCAGATAATGACCAGCGCCACCACTGCTATCCATGGCGCTAATCGTTCGATTAACTGATTTTTTTTCGTCATGAAAGCGCCTTTCATCAAGTACTGCGTGCGTTTATCAAGTGCTACGGACTTCGCCAATCTGAGCACGCAATTCCTGAACCAGATCGATAAAGGGTTTTTGGTAGGTGGTTTCCAGTGCACGGGGTCGCGGCAGCTCTATTTCACGGCGCTCGATTACCCGGCCGGGGCGGCGGCTCATGATATAGACAGTATCGGCTAGAAACGCCGCCTCGCGCAGGTCGTGGGTCACAAGTACCACCGTAAAGCGCTGCGCTTCCCACAGGTCGCGTAGCACGCACCACAGCTCTTCGCGGGTAAACGCATCCAGCGCTCCAAAGGGTTCATCCAGCATTAGCAGCCGTGGCTGATGAATCAGCGCCCGGCAGATCGATGCCCGCTGCTGCATACCACCGGAAAGCTGCCAGGGGTACTGATCTTCATAGCCTTCAAGCCCCACGGTTTTGAGCAGTGCGCGCGCCCAGCCGACAAACTCTTCACGCCGCTTCCGAAACTGATGGCGGTAAGGTTTGACGATTTCCAGCGGTAACAAAACGTTATCCAGCGTGGTACGCCATGGCAGTAGGTTGGCGTTCTGAAATGCCATGCCGGAGATCTTCAACGGCCCGGTGATCGGTTCTCCATCTACTCGCACGGTACCGGCAGTCGGCGCATGCAGACCGGTGCAGAGTTTCATGAAGGTCGACTTGCCACAGCCAGAGGGGCCCACGAAAGCGACAAACTCGCCTTCATGGATGCTCAGGTTGATATCTTCAATGGCGTTACCCGACTCATCGTAGGCTAGGCTAACGTCATCAAAGGTGACGAATGCTGCCGACATGCCTATTCGCCCTCGGCCGGAAACAGCATGCGTTCTTCCTGGGTAGGTAAGTAGCTTGAACTAAACACCTGATCGGGCGAAGGAATTGAGGTGAGGTCGTAAGCATCGGCAACCAATTGAATCGCCTGAGCCAAGCGCTCGTCATCCACTCCCCCCACACCATTTTCGCGCACTTCGGGAGTGTTGACGACGCCATCCAGAGCGAGTTTTAAGCGCCGGGTTTCCATTTCCACATTGATCAAGCCATCGCGATTTTTAACATACTCAATGGCAGCCTCGGGGTCGGCAATAGTGTCACCCAGGGCGCGGTTGAAGGCGCGCAGGAAGCCCTGCACGGCTTCCGGATTCGCTTCGGCGAAGGATTCGCTGGCAATAATCGCATTGCCGTATAGCGGCACGCCGTAGTCTGGGAAAGGCATGATAGTCAGTTCGTCTTCACTCATTCCCCGCTCTTCAAGATTGAGCAGGCTGGTGAAGTAGAAGCCGGAGATTGCATCCACATCGCCGCAGGTTAGCAGCGTTTCGCGCAGCGTAGGATCAACGTTTTGCCACTCCACCGCATCGGCTTCGAGATCATTGGCAGCGGCAAACACGCCCCAGGCACGGTAGCCAGTATCAAAGGTGGGGGCAGCGATGGTTTTACCAGCTAAATCAGCCGGGCTCTCGATGCCGCGGTCTTTGCGGGCAAACACCGCGGCGGGGGTGCCGTCGTAGACGATATAAACGCCGTGGATACCGGGACCATCGGGGTTTTCAGCGAGGAACTCGACCAGCGCATTAAGATCGCCAAAGCCCATTTCGTAGGCTCCGGACGCCACGCGGTTAATCGCCCCCGCCGAGCCGCTGCCGGAGTCGATTTGAACGTCCAGGCCTTCTTCGGCGAAGTAGCCCTTCTCGGCAGCCATCAAAAAGGGAGCGGAGGGTCCTTCAAAACGCCAATCCAACTGAAAGCGTATCTGGGTGTCGTCGGCATGGCTGAGGGATGGCATTAACACCAGCGCAGCGGCACCGCCCACCCACAAAGGTGTTGGCGAACAGCGTAGGGCAGCAGTGTTGAGGGCAGAACGGAGAAGAGTCAAAACGGGCGACATAGCAACATACCTTGTATACAAAATATGCTTAAGCATTAGCAGCAATATTGCCAAATATAGTATTTCTTATAATTATCAGTTAATTACACCCCTATCATTGATGGGGAATGCTTTGTCGACGCGCCAATAGCGTGCATTTTTGTTCCTAAAACGCACCAAAATAAAACACATTAGACGTTGGTCTATATCGGCGGTATACTATGCGCAGTTTCCTGTCCTTGCGCCATTCATTGAATGGCGCTTTTTTTTACCTAAAACTTCACCTGTTTTATCACCACTTCCATTAATGCCTACTGTTTTTAATGACTGTTTTCATTAATAAATGACGCGTCGATAAACCATCTAACGACATGCTTTGATAGGCTCTTTTTCCACCTCCCCCTACTTCCCATAAGGTATTTAACATGAACCAACCCAGCCCTAACGCTGAGGGTTCCCAGCGTTTTTCACTTGGCGATCCCATTGTGCTGATCTTGAGTATCGGCTTTATTGTCGCTTTTCTGGCGCTGTCGTTTTACGACGTAGCCCTGGTGGCAGATAGCATCAGCGCAGGCTTCGCGTGGACGGCGTTAGTGTTAGGGAGTTATTTCCAGTTACTCCTTCTGATGACATTCTTTATTGCCATTGGTTTAGCGATGACGCCAGCTGCAAAAGCAAAAATCGGCAATTTAGATGCACCAGAAATGAGCACGTTTAAATGGCTATCGATCATTTTGTGCACCCTGTTGGCGGGTGGTGGCGTATTTTTTGCCGCCGGTGAGCCAATTTATCACTTTGTCGTGACGCCACCCGCCTTTGATAGCGAAGCGGGAACCGCTGAAGCCGTTTCTGGCGCTTTAGGTCAGTCCTTTATGCACTGGGGTTTTATGGCCTGGGCGGTACTGGGGTCATTAACAGCGGTGGTTCTCGCGCATGCGCACTACGTAAAAGGCCAACCGTTACAACCACGTACGCTACTCTATCCAATACTTGGTGAACGCTTAATGCGTGGCCCACTGGGCGGTTTAGTCGACGCCTGCTGTGTGATTGCGCTGGTGGCGGGCACGGTTGGACCCATTGGCTTTCTGGCCACTCAAGTCAGCTTTGGTCTGCACGAGCTGTTTGGTCTGCCGGAAGGCTATACCGGTCAACTGATTATTCTAGGCGTACTTGCCAGTATTTACGTGCTCTCTTCAATGAGCGGTGTACACAAAGGTATTCAGCTGCTTAGCCGGTTTAACGTGCTTCTGGCGCTGGCCATTGGGGCGGTGATTATTGTCTTTGGCCCGACGCTGTTTTTGGTCAATAGCTATGTTTCCGGTATGGGCGCTTATGTCAGCGAATTCTTTACCATGGCGACCATGACCGCAGAAACTGCACCGGCGTGGTGGATGCAGTGGTGGACGGTGTTCTTCTTTGCCTGGTTTATCGGCTATGCCCCAGTGATGGCGATTTTCGTGGCGCGTATTTCCCGCGGTCGCAGCATTCGTGAAATGATTGTTGCGGTGGCGATTCTCGCGCCTATCGCCACTACCGTCTGGTTTACCCTGCTCGGCGGCTCGGGTATCTATTATCAGCTCACTGGCGTGATTGATTTAACCGAAGCACTTAATAACTTCCAGTTTGATGTCGCGACGCTGACCGTCGCCCAGGCGCTTCCGGGTGGCACCTGGATGGCGCTGGCCATTTTAGTGCTGACGACGATTTTCGTAGCGACCACGGGCGACTCCATGAGCTATGCCATTGCCGTGGTCGGTGCGGGTCATGACAACCCCAGCCCTGTCATGCGGGCCTTCTGGGGTATCGCCATGGCACTAATGGCGGCAGTCCTACTGTATATGGGCGCTGGCCAGATTGGCGCGTTGCAGCAGTTTATTGTTATCACCGCGATCCCGGTGTCGTTAATACTGCTGCCATCGCTCTGGAACGGACCGCAGGCGGCTTACGCCATGGCCCGCGAACAGGGCATTATTGACTAAGGTGTTGCGCTATCACCACCCTGGCTAACTTATAGACCTTCCAGCAGACGCAAAATCATCTGCGGCTGCTGGTTGGCCTGGGCCAACATAGCGATACCGGCTTGCTGAAGGATCTGTGCGCGAATAAGGTTGGAGACTTCCTGAGCGTAGTCGGCATCCTGAATGCGCGACCGGGCAGCGGAAGTATTAACGATGCTGTTATTGAGGCCATCAATGACACTCTCAAAGCGATTCTGCACGGCGCCCATATAGCTGCGTTGGCGATCCAACCGCTTGATCGCTTCATCCATCATATCAATGGGTTTTTCCGAACCAGTACCATCATCCAATACGCTCAAGCCCTCCAGCCCCAACGCCTGTAAGTTCATGGCTTCAAAACGAATCGCGATGCTATCGCCAGCGTTAGCGCCCACCTGAATGTTCAGCGACTTGGTGTCGTTAAGCAGCCCAATACCATTGAAGTTACTTTGCACTGCAACACGGTCAATTTCATCCAAGCGTTGATCGATCTCTGCTTGGATAGAGACAAGGTCATCGGAAGAGTTGGTGCCGTTAGCCGCTTGTACGCTGAGCTCACGAATGCGCTGCAGGTTATCGTTAATCTGATTGAGAGAGCCTTCCGCCGTCTGCACCATGGAAATGCCGTCATTGGTGTTGCGGATTGCCTGGGTCATGCCTTTGATTTGTGCTGTCATGCGGTTGGCAATCGCCTGCCCCGCTGGGTCATCCTTGGCACTATTGATACGTAGCCCAGATGAGAGGCGCTGCATTGCGGTCTGCATGGATTGCTGACTGCCGCGCAGATTATTCTGCACGATAAGCGACATCAAATTGGTATTCAGGCTGAGCAATGCGCTCCTCCAGGGAGTTAAGCCTTCCTGGTTTCTGAGGCTATAGCGTTACTATCGGCCAAGAGAAGAACATCATGAGCGTTTTCTAGTCTCAATGGCGCGCCCACTGCTGACCAACACTTCATCAACGGGCGTTCTTACATAGTCGTGTTGGTAATACCCTTCATCGATGATTTCACCATCCCACGCCACAATATCCAGATCCATGGTACGTGGTCCGGATTTAATCGCTCCCCTAACCCGGCCCAGGCGGTCTTCCACTTGCTTGAGATAAGCACGGAAAGCATCGTATTCAAGAGAAGTACTGACCAATAACGCGGCATTCAGAAAATCGGGCTGTTGCTGGTAGCCTACCGGCGTAGTGCGGATCGCTTTTGAACGGGCCAACAAATCGCATTCGCGACTAATGATGTCGAGTGCTTGGGCGTAATAGTGGTCAGGGTCGATATTGGACCCAAGCGAGATTAAACACTCATGGAGCACGTCAACTTGCTCGTTAAGCGATGTAGTGGACGGCATGGCGATATCCTATGGTCAGTGGCGCATTCTAGAATGACTCTAGTGTGGAGCAGAGGTATAAATACCTCCAGGCCAGCACCACGTGCAAGTCCTGTATAACTTATTGACAAACGCTGCGCTCACGCAGAAAGTCTCTCAATACTAATAAATTCAAAGCGGAGCACGGTATGTATCAAAAAGCTGCACTGGTAACCGGCGGCGCCACCCGTTTGGGACGCTACTTTGCGGAAGCCTTGGCCGAGTCGGGTTACGATATTGCACTGCACGTTAATCGCTCCCTGACTGAGGCCGAAGATGTGGCCAACAGCATCCGTGCCAAAGGCCGCGAGTGCGAGATATTCCCCTGCGATTTTTTAAGCGACACGTTGAGCGAAGAGCTAAGTGATTTGCTTCAGACGGCGAAGCGTCGCTTCCCTGGCCTTAACCTACTGCTCAACAGCGCCTCCGCCTATGAGCCAGCCCCGATTGCCAAAACGGAACTGGCAATGCTGGAAACGCAGTTCAGGGTTAATATGTTCACGCCGTTACTGCTCACGCGCCACTTTGCCGAAGCGGTTCAAGAGGGCCAAGTGATCAATATCATTGATAACAAAGTGGCCTATCACCAGTACCCGTACGCGGCGTATTTGTTATCGAAAAATAGTCTGGCGGAGATGACACGTATGGCGGCGCTGGAATTCGCCCCGCGCCTGCGCATTAACGGCATTGCCCCAGGGGTGGTGCTGCCTGCCTCTCAACGCAGCAGCGACTATCTTGAGTGGCGCACTGAAGGTATCCCCCTCAAACACCGTGGTGAACCCGCCCATCTCGTACAAGCTTTGCACTACCTACTGGATAACGCCTTTGTGGCTGGGCAAATCCTGTTTGTTGATGGAGGTGAGTCGATCAATATTGAGGGGCGTCACTCGGAAAACTATGGCGCTTGAAGCTCGTCAGTAAAATCCACTCCTTGAAAATCGGTCTCTCTTAAACGCAGCGGGGCCGCCCGAAGGCGGCCCCGCTGAAGGCTACGTTAATACCCCATCACGTTTCATCGACGTCATCATGGTCGGGCTTAAGATGACTATTGTCCGCTGTTTGTTGCCCCTCGTGCGGAGCATCGTGCTTAACAGCAGGAGCTTCTTCCACCTTCTTCTCTTTGGCGGTGGACTCCAATATCCGCACATTGGCAGGCGGCGGATTGCCGTTTTTGCTATCGCCAAAATAGAGCGTGGTGTGAGGGAAGGGAATTTCAATACCCGCTTCATCAAAGCGCAGCTTCACTAGACGATTGTAGGCGCGACCAACGGCCCACTGATCACCCGGCGTGGTTTTAATCACTACACGGATGTTCACAGAGCTATCTGCCAGGGCAGTAACCCCTGCTACTGTCAGATCAGCCAGCAGCTTGGTGCCGTGCTCTTCGCTGGCTTTGAGATCCTCAAAGGCCAACTTGAGCTGCTCAATGGCTTCATCAATGCTGTCGCTGTAGCCAATGCCGTACTCACCCACATGGTTACCGTACTCGCGCATGTAGTTAGACACGGTGTCTACGCTTGAGAACGGCACGATGTGGTAAGTACCGGACAGATCGCGAATCCCCACAGAGCGGATACTGAGCCGCTCAGCGGTGCCCGTCACGCCGCCTACCGTCACCACATCACCGGTGTTCATGGCATTTTCTACCTGGATAAACACCCCGGTGATCACGTCCTGCACCAGCTTCTGGGCGCCAAAACCAATTGCCAGCCCCAGCACACCGGCACCTGCAATCAATGGGCCGATATTGATACCAATTTCCGACAGCACAATCATGCCAGTAATGGTCACCATGGCGATCGCCAGGGCATTACGGAACAGGCTGAGCAGCGTTTTCGCCCGCGCCGAAGGTTCGCCATAGCCGGTTTCCGGATTGAGCTTATGCTCAATCAGGCTCGCCAGGCCCAACCAAACGGCGAGGGCCACGATCAAAATCACCGCAACGCTGGTCAGTTTGCCGACCAACACGGCGCCACCTTCAGAGGCATACCAGGCGGCAAGATCAAAGGCGCCCCAAGCGTTCAGAACGACCATAACAACCACGATCAGAATGATGGTACGCAGCACACGTAACGCATTGGGCACGTAACTATTCAAGCGTTTTTCAAGCAACGGCAGTTTGCGCCGCAGGTCGTCTGACAGCTTGATACGGCGACCAATGGTCTGGGTAAGGAAGGACGACACAAGCAGCCCTACCACGATGGCGGCCAGGGATTTCAAGGTAGCAAACATTACAAACGGCAGTGCATCGCCGGGGCGCGTCAACGTCAGTACAAATACAATCAAGAAGTACAGCAGCGCGAACAGATGCCAGGTGCGGGCAAATAGCTGCAGTGAAACGCGGCTGGCAGTGAGCGTTGATTTTGCCGCCATCTCATTCAGGTTATCGCGTAGGCGGGTGCGGTTCTTCAGCACGACTACCACAGCGTAGATAAATGCCAACACCATGATCAGCGTACCGACAGCTTCACCCAGCGACGCCGCCACGTAGAAATTGACCAGCGGTACTACCACCATCAGGCCGTAACCCACCATGCCAATCAAACGCGCTAACCAGCGATTCCAATAAGACGCTTCTTGGGTCGAAATAGGCAACAGGCGCAGCCCTTCGTAGCGCGAAGAGAACAGCATCCGCACACCGGCTTTGAGCAGCTCGATAATCAAGAATGCATTTAAGAACAGTGAAGCGCGAGTCGAAAGCTCGCCGGCTTCACCAATGGCAAAGGTGGCTAATAGGTTGCCGCCAACGTAAGCAACGGCGACCAACAGCACATCAATGACCGCCGCAATCGCCACACATGCAATCAATCGCAACACCGGCGTTAAATTACTACCGTTCAGCGACCAGCCACTTATTTTAGTAAACAGTGGTTTCGCTAAACGGCGAAAAATCATAAACATCGCAAACGTAGCGACAATGACAATGCCTAGATTGATCGCCGCACTGATGAACGCAGCCATGTCAAAGACACTGTCTGCTTCTTCACCCGCGAACAGTCCACCTACGATGCTAACCACTTGTTCAAATTGCCCTCCCACATCGCTTACTACACGACTGGTGAGTTCAGCTAACTGGCGCGGCAGTGAGACATCTTCTGGCGCTATTTCACTGCCTTGCGCGGCAGCTTCTGGCGAAAGCTCATTGGCGATGCCTTCGGGCAGTGCAGAGGCTTGACTGCGCAACATCTCAATCAACTCTTGCCGCGACTGCTCATCTTCTAAAAGATTGGCCAATGCCTCGTAAGACGTAGGCGACGCTTCCTCGGATGATGCGGCGCCGTCGGCGCTGGCCGACTCACTCGGCGTGCCCTGCGCCATTGCTGGCGTGGCCACAATGGCAATCATTGCCAAAAGCCAGACACCTAGCCAGGGTAATAAACGAAGTGGCTTCACACCTAAACCTCCTTTTGGGTGAGTGTTGTTTCAATCTAACGGCTGGCTGCTTATAAGCTAGCAGGCGTTTTACACTTGGGCACATTGCGTACAACAAACCCTGCTCATATTGACAGTACCGCTTGTTAAAAAGTTGTACAGGGTAACATGACTTGATTAATAAGGCGTTTCACTGGCACAGGGGCGCTAGCCAATAGTGCGCCAGCAGCAATACCACGGCATAACGGCTGCCCTTGGCGACTAAGATCCATGCCAGTGCCCGCCACCAGGGCAGTCGAAGCACGCCAGCCAGCACAGTGAGCGGGTCACCAATGATCGGTACCCATGAAATCAGCAGGCTCAGCTCACCAAAACGATAATACCAGCCTTCTGCACGGGCCAGGCTACGCGGCGAAGCGGGAAACCAGCGACGGTCTTGAAACTGGCGGGCATAGCGGCCTAATGCAACGTTGATCATGCTACCGAGGGTATTGCCCGAGGTCGCCACTATCCATAACACCAGGGGTGGCTCCCCCGTGCACCACAGCCGCGCGAGCCACACTTCGGACCCGCCCGGTAGCAGGGTGGCGCTGACCAAAGCGACAAAAAACAGGCTTAACATAACTCAGCGGCCCGCGTTAGCGTGGCACCTGCCCACCCAGCTGCTGAGTGATTTCATCGGCCGTTTGGCGAACCAGTGCGCCCAGGGTTAACAGGCGCTCTTCCGGGATTCGGGCCACCGGGCCTGAGACAGAGATCGCTGCGAGCGGCGTGCCGTGTTCATCAAAGATACAGGCAGCCACGCAGTGCAGGCCAATAGCATGCTCTTCGCGATCACAGGCAAAGCCTTGGGCGCGTATCTGCTGCATTTCGGTCTGTAAGAGGTCGGGCTGATAGAGCGTATTAGCGGTTACACGGACAAGCTCGCGTCCTTCCAATAACTGCATCCGCTCGTCGTCAGGCATTCCTGCCAGCAGTGCTTTACCTACGCCGGAAGCATGTAACGGCGCGCGGGAGCCGAGTCGAGTGATCATGCGCATCATCTGCGGAGACTCATGCTGGGCAAGAAACACTGCCGTAGCGCCGTCGCGGATACCCAAGTTGGCCGTTTCACCCGTTTCGGCGGTCAAACGGCGCAGAAACGGACGGCTTGTAGCCACCACATCGCGCGCTTCTAGAAAACTATTGCCAATACGAAAGGTTTTAACATCGATTCGCCACAGGCCTTGCTCATTTTCCTGGGTCACAAAGCCCTGACTTTGCAGGGCCTGTAACAGACGATGGGTAGTCGATGGCGCTAACTCCGCCATCTCTGCCACTTCTGACAGGGCTAACCCAAGCGGGCTGGCCGCGAGGTATTCCAGCAGCGTTAAGCCTCGTACCAGCGACTGGCTATGCCCTCCACTAGCTTTGGCGGTATTCGCCGGACGGCCGACCGTCCTGCGCTTGGCTTCACTCACCTGGCTTTCTCCTAAAAGGCGCTCCTACCTGAAAGCGCCTTTACTGACGGCGCCTTCCTTGAAAGTACAAAGGGCGTCAGGATAACGTGCCAACACAGTCGTTGTCGCGTTTACGGAAACGAATTCCATTCATTCAATGGCGTCACCTTAACGATGCCGCCATTGCGGTGGCCGTTTGGCCATAAACGCATCAATCCCTTCACTCACATCCTCGGCCAACATATTGCAGGCCATGGTTTCTCCGGCAAAGGCGTAGGCTTCATCAAGCGGCATGGTGAGCTGACGGGCAAACATGGCTTTCCCCGTGCGCACCGCCACGGCACTTTTAGCGCAGATACTGGCGGTCAGTTCTTGCGTTGCGTCATCTAGCGCATCGTCCTCTGCCACGCGGTTAATCAAGCCCCACTCAGCCGCCTGCTCGGCGCTGATAAACTCCCCGGTCAGCAGCATTTCCATGGCTCGCTTACGGGCAACGTTACGCGACAGCGCCACCGCTGGAGTGGAGCAAAACAGGCCTACGTTGATACCGGAAACGGCAAAGCGGGCGCTGCGCGCCGCCACCGCCAGGTCACAGCTCGCCACCAGTTGGCAGCCCGCGGCAGTGGCGATGCCCTGGACTTTAGCAATTACCGGTACAGGAAGATTGACGATGGCCTGCATCACTTCGCCACAGCGGGCAAATAGCGTTTGGTAGTAGGTTTTATCGGGGTTAGCGCGCATCTGCTTTAGATCATGCCCGGCACAGAAAGCTTTGCCTTCGGCGGCAAGTACCACGCAGCGCACGCTGCTATCGTCAGCGATATCGGCTAAGGCGTCGTGGAGGGCTTGCAACATCGCTTCCGAAAGCGCATTAAAGCGCTCTGGCGCGTTCATCGTCAGCGTTACAACGCCGTGATGGTCAAGGCGCTGCAGAATGGTAGTCGGTGAAGCTGGCCCTTCAGAAGATGGCTCTTCAGAAGAGGGTCCTTGAGAGATGATGGACATGGTGAACTCCTGGTGTGAGTAACACATTGCCCATCAGTCTAGCGCACAAGCTTTGCGTGCAATGCTTGTGCGCCAAGACATTTTTATCAGGTTTTTTTCATTAAGCGGGTATCTCTGCCTAATGGGTGCGGCTCGCCGCGCTGTTTGGCTAGATCAATTTGGCGCTGGCGCTCACGCGCAGCGTTGCGGGTCTTTTCCGGCAGCGAATCGATGCAGTGAGGGCAGCTAATCCCCGGCTCATAAGCGGAAGACTGCATATCCTCGGCGGAGATAGGCATACGGCAAGCGTGACACTGCTCGAACTCGCCTTTGCTTAAGTCGTGGCGCACCGTTACGCGGTTATCGAACACAAAACACTCACCTTTCCATAGCGACTGCGCTTCGGGGACTTTTTCCAGGTAGTTCAGCACGCCGCCTTTCAGGTGGTAGACCTCTTCAAAGCCCTCTTTAAGCATAAAGCTGGAGGCTTTTTCACAGCGGATGCCGCCGGTGCAGAACATCGCCACTTTTTTATGTTTTTCCGGATTGTAGTGCTCGCGCACGTACTCAGGAAATTCGCGGAAGGTGGTGGTCTTAGGGTCTATCGCCCGCTCAAAGCTGCCGATCGCCACTTCGTAATCATTGCGGGTATCGATCACCAGCACTTCCGGATCAGCGATGATGTCGTTCCAATTTTCCGGCTCGACGTAGGTGCCCACGGTGTCGTTAGGGTCGATATCCGGAACGCCAAGGGTGACGATCTCTTTTTTGAGTTTGACCTTGGTGCGGTAGAACGGCGTTTCGTCGCAATAGGACTCTTTATGATCAATATCGGCCAGGCGCGGGTCGGCGGTCAGCCAGGCAAGTAGGCCGTCAACACCTTCGCGACTGCCCGCCACCGTGCCGTTGATGCCTTCTTTAGCGATCAGCAAGGTCCCTTTCACGCCGTTATCGAGCATGGTTTGGTGAAGCGGCTCTCGCAGCGCTTCGAAGTCGTTCAGGGTGACAAATTTATACAGCGCCGCGACCACAATGGGCGGCATTTGAGTGGTTACTGACATGTAAAGCTCCAGGTAGTCATCCTCGTAAAGGACGGACCGGGTTATTAAGACGCGCATATTCTAGCGCAACCTGGCGCTGAAAACGTCGATTTATTCGACAGAAACGTACTGAAACCTTCACCCCACGCGTCTTCAACGAGGCGTATATTGTCCCTATTCCCTCACGCAACTAGCGGAGTTCATCATGATTATTCGTCGTTCAAACGATCGGGGCTACGCTGACCACGGCTGGCTACGCTCATTTCATACCTTCTCATTTGCCAACTATGTTGACCGCAACCATATGGGGTTTCGCGCGCTGCGCGTGATCAATGAAGACCGCGTAACGGGCGGCCATGGCTTTGGCGCCCACCCTCACCGGGATATGGAGATTATCTCCTACGTACTGGAAGGCGAGATGGAGCATAAAGACAACATGGGCAACGGCGAGGTGATGCGCCCAGGCGATGTACAGCGCATGTCGGCGGGCACCGGCGTGCTGCATAGCGAATTCAATCACTCCAAGGAGAACGGGCTTCACTTTCTGCAGATCTGGATTGAGCCCAAGCAGTTGGGCATTAAACCCAGCTACGAGCAGAAGGCCTTTCCTGTCGCCGAGCGTCAGGGCCAGTGGCGGCTAGTCGTGTCTGAACAGGGCCACGAAGACTCAGTGAGTATTAATCAGGACGTTAATCTGTACGCCGGTCTGTTTAATGCTGGCGAACAGGCAACCGCGCCGCCTTCGCGCCACGCCTGGCTGCATGTAGTGAATGGTGAAATGGAGGTGAATGGCGAGACGCTGGGCGCAGGCGACGCTGCGGCCTTTACGCCGGATGAGGCAATTCAGTTAACCGGCAAAAAGGCAGGCGAAGTGCTGCTGTTTGATCTCGCTTGATGAATCGTTCGAAGACGCTAACCAAAACGGCCCCAATTGAGGGGCCGTTTTATTTTTGAAACAACGCTTTAGCTAATTCGATTAGCTATTTTGTGTCGAGTAGAGCGCACGTATTTTCAGTGTGTGATCTACCTCACGCAGTGCTTCAAGCGCCTGAGGGCCGTAGGCTTTATCCACATCAATGACCACATAACCGACTTTCTCGTTGGTCTGCAGATACTGACCCGAGATGTTGATGCCGTTTTCAGACAGCACGCGGTTAATTTGCGACAGCACGCCCGGCACGTTGTCGTGAATGTGCAGTAAACGATGCTTGTCCGGGTGAGCGGGCAGCGCCACTTCGGGGAAGTTGACCGAGGTCACGGTGGTGCCGTTATCAGAATAAGTGATCAGTTTTTCTGACACTTCGATACCGATGTTCTCCTGGGCTTCCAGGGTAGAACCACCGACGTGCGGGGTCAGAATGACGTTTTCCAGACCACGCAGCGGGCTCTGGAACTCCTCGTCATTGCCTTTCGGCTCAACCGGGAATACGTCAATGGCAGCACCGTTTAGCTTGCCGGCTTTAATCGCCTCTGCCAGAGCATCAATTTCCACCACGCTGCCGCGAGCGGCATTAATCAAGATAGCGCCTTGCTTCATGGCAGCGATCTCTTTCTCGCCGATCATCCAGCGGGTAGAGGCAAGGTCAGGCACGTGCAGGCTGACTACATCGGCGCGGCCTAACAGCTCTTCAAGGCTTGATACTTGGCTAGCATTACCCATGCCCAGCTTTGTGATCACGTCATAAAAAATAACATTAAAGCCAAGCGATTCGGCCAGCACGGAGAGCTGCGCGCCGATGCTGCCGTAACCCACAATGCCCAACGTTTTACCGCGTGCTTCGTGGGAGTTCTTGGCTGATTTCAACCAACCGCCCTGATGGGCTCGGGCGTTTTTCTCGGGAATACCGCGTAGCAGCATGATCGCTTCCGCCAACACCAGCTCGGCTACCGAACGGGTATTGGAGTACGGCGCATTAAATACTGCGATGCCGCGGGTGAGGGCAGCGGTCAAATTCACCTGGTTGGTGCCGATACAGAAACAGCCAACGCCGACCAGCTTCTCCGCTGCTTCGAAAACGCGCTCAGTCAGCTGGGTGCGGGAACGAATACCTATGAAGTGAACATCACGAATCTTTTCGATCAGCGCTTCTTCATCAAGCGATGTGGGCAGATGCTCGATATTTTCATAACCGGCGTTGTGAAAATTGTCCACCGCACTTTGGTGGACGCCCTCGAGTAGCAGGATCTTGATCTTGCTCTTGTCCAGGGACGTTTTGGCCATGGCTGAATCAACCTCTATGGTCGGCGGCATGCGCCGTGTATCGGTTCACGGGAGGCGCATATCGTAGCACAGCCCACACCGTTCAGGCCGGGTGAGAATGATGAAAAGTCTGCGTGGTGACGATGAATGAACCGCAAGTCGTTACCATAAGCGTAGGCTGAAAGGCAGACGCCACCCCCTAGCGTCGGTGTATACTGGGAGCTTATTTCAGCTTATTTTAAAAACATACCGGTTTGCAGGCACCCCCCAATGAGTGACATAACAGCACCTACACAGGACTTTGCCGCGACGGTTGAGCAACTCGAAACCATCGTGGAGCGCCTTGAGTCAGGCGAGCTCTCATTGGAGGATGCACTGACCGCGTTTGAGCAGGGTGTGCGGCTAACCCGCGATGCCCAACAGCGCCTGGATAGCGCCGAACTTAAGGTTCGTGCGCTGAGTGAAGACAGCGAAGGTCGCTTGAATGTGGCACCCTTTGCTGGCCCCGACGACCCCAAGGATGCGGCCGAGGATGAGAGCAAGGAGACGCCCCCATGGTAGCCATGCAGCCTAGCCAGCTTGCCACCCTGCGCCACACCAGCAATACCCGCGTAGACACCACCCTAGCGGCTCTGTTCGATAGCCGCCCGGCAGTGGCGCCTCGCCTTGAGGCCGCCATGCGCCATGGTTTGCTGGCCGGAGGCAAGCGCCTGCGCCCGCTGCTGGTGTATCTGGCTGGCCACGCACTGGGTGCAGAAGACGAAGCGCTAGACGCTCCTGCCGCAGCGATTGAATTAATCCACGCCTACTCATTGATCCATGATGACCTACCGGCCATGGATGACGACGACCTGCGTCGCGGCCAGCCCACTGTGCATAAGGCGTTTGATGAAGCGAGCGCGATTCTGGCCGGTGATGCCCTGCAGGCACTGGCCTTTGAGGTGCTGGCCAGTACCGCTCATCCGCGGCTGGGTAATTTAGTTCACACGCTGGCCTCAGCCGCTGGCCGAGACGGCATGGTCGCTGGCCAGGCGCTGGATTTAGCCGCCGTTGGCGGCCACCCGGATGTCGATGCCCTAGCCCATATGCACGCCCACAAAACCGGCGCATTGATTGTCGCCGCGGTACGCCTGGGCGGCCTGGTAGCAGTGGCGGATGATGACCTTCGATTGAGCGCGCTGACTCGCTACGCCCGCGCCATTGGTCTAGCCTTTCAGATTCACGACGACATCCTGGATGTGACCGGCGACACCGTTACCCTAGGCAAAACGTCAGGTGCCGATGCCGCACGAGCCAAGCCTACCTACCCCAGCCTGCTGGGCTTAGAGGGTGCTCAACGCAAAGCGCACAGCCTGATTGACGAGGCCATTGCCGCGCTCGCCCCCCTGGGCGAACGTGCCGCACCGCTGGCCGCCTTAGCCCACTATATGATCGAGCGCGACCACTAAACATGCCCATGAAGCTGTTCGACGAAATTCCCCGCGAGCGTCCGGCGACGCCGCTGCTCGACTCTTTTGATCACCCCGCCGCCCTGCGGGCCATGAATGACCATCAGCTCGCCCAATTGGCCGACGAGCTACGTGCCTATTTGCTCTATAGCGTGGGCGTATCGGGTGGTCACTTTGGCGCAGGCCTGGGTGTGGTCGAGTTAAGCGTTGCCCTGCACCACGCCTTTCACACGCCCCATGACCGCTTAGTCTGGGACGTTGGTCACCAGGCTTATCCGCATAAAATTCTTACCGGTCGCCGTGAAACGATGCTGAGTATTCGCCAGCACGGCGGTTTGGCGGCGTTTCCCCGCCGCGCCGAATCCGAGTACGACACCTTTGGCGTTGGCCACTCCAGCACGTCGATTTCGGCGGCATTGGGTATGGCACTTGCAGCGAAGGCACAGGGCAATAAGCGGCGCGTTTGTGCGATTATTGGCGACGGCGCGCTCACCGCTGGCATGGCCTTTGAAGCTCTCGCCCACGCGGGTCACGTTGATGCCAATCTACTGGTGGTGCTCAACGACAACGAGATGTCGATTTCTGAGAACGTCGGCGGCATGGCGACCTACCTAGCTCGCGTGCTCTCCAGCAAGCCTTACCTGAAAATACGCGAAGAGAGCAAAAAGGTGCTTTCGCACCTGCCCGGCGCACTGGAACTGGCACGGCGCACCGAAGAGCACATGAAAGGCATGGTCAGCCCCGCCACGCTGTTTGAAGAGATGGGCTTTAACTACGTAGGCCCGATTGACGGCCATGATCTCGACGCGCTCACCCATACGCTCGAGAACCTGCGCGACCTCGACGGCCCGCAATTCCTGCATATTAAAACGGTGAAAGGCAAAGGTTTCCTCCCCGCCGAGGCAGATCAAATTGGCTACCACGCTATTACCAAGCTGGAAAAACCCGACACGTTAGCCAATGCTGGCGCGGCTAAGAAGCCGGTGGTTACTCCATCACCTGCCAAGAAAAAGTACTGCAACGTGTTTGGCGACTGGCTATGCGATATGGCTGCGGCTGATTCACGCCTGATGGGCATTACCCCCGCGATGCGTGAAGGCTCCGATCTGATTCGCTTCTCTAAAGCGTATCCCGAGCGCTATTTTGACGTCGCCATCGCGGAGCAGCACGCGGTAACGCTCGCAGCGGGCATGGCCTGCGAAGGCATGAAACCGGTGGTGGCGATTTACTCCACCTTCCTGCAGCGCGGCTACGATCAACTGATTCATGATGTCGCGGTCCAGAACCTGGATGTCACCTTTGCGATTGACCGCGCGGGCTTAGTGGGCGAAGACGGCCCCACCCACCACGGCAGCATGGATCTCTCGTTCCTGCGCTGCGTACCCGGCATGGTGATTCTGGCTCCGGCGGATGAAGCCGAGTGTCGCGCCATGCTTAGTGCGGCTTATCATCATCCAGGCCCTGCCGCAGTGCGCTACCCACGCGGCACTGGCCCTGGCGTGGAAATTCCTGCCCACCTTGAGCCGCTGACCATCGGCAAGGCCGAGATGCGCCGCCACGCCGCCAACGACGGCGTGCGCATTGCGCTGCTCGCCTTTGGCAGCCTGAACAGCGCCGCGGCGGAAGTCGCCGAACGACTCAACGCTACCCATATCAATATGCGCTCCATCAAACCGCTGGATCGCGATGCGGTGCTGCATGCCGCTGACGAACACGAGCTGCTGGTGACCCTGGAAGAGAACGTGGTTGCCGGTGGTGCGGGCAGCGCCGTGAATGAGTTGCTCCACGCCGAAGGCGTTCAGGTGGAAGTGCTGAATCTCGGCCTGCCGGACAGCTTTGTAGAGCACGGCACGCCCGCTCAGCTGCTTGCCGATTGTCAGTTGGATATCGACGGCATTGAGCGCGCCATACGCGCTCGACTGCCATAAACCATTATTTTTAAATTACTTTTGAGACCCATATGCTATTTCTAATTATTATCTTCGCCTTGATTGGCCTTGCGTTTGGTGGCCCGGTGGGCCTCCTGATTGGCGGTGGCCTGGGCTGGTGGCTAGGCAAGCGCCTTAGCCGTCGTCTGAATATCGCCCGGATGCGCATTCAGGAAGGTTTTCTGGAGTCGATCTTCTCCGTAATGGGCTGCCTTTGCCAGGCCGACGGTAAAGTGACCGAAGGGGAGCTGGACGTTGCCGAGAAACTGTTTGATCAGATGCGCCTCCAGGGCGAGCAGCGCGCCAAAGCCCGCGCCGCCTTCGAGCGCGGTCGTGCCGAAGACTTCAACCTGGACGCCGAGCTGGCCAACGTTAACCGCCTCACCCAGCGCCAGCCGGTGCTACGCCAAGTGTTTATCCAGGTTCAGCTCTCGGCGATTGCCGCTGATGGCGTCCTTCACCCCGCCGAACACGAGATGATTCTGCGCGTCGCCCAGGGCGTAGGCTGCAGCGACGCCGAAGTTCAACAGATCGAGGCGATGCTCCACGGCGCGGCCGCGAACTCTCAGGGCGCCAGCGAAGAGGCTCTCAAAGATGCTTACCGCGTATTAGGTGTTTCTGATGACGCCAGCGATGCCGAAATTAAAAAAGCCTACCGCCGCCTGATGAGCCAAAACCACCCGGATAAACTGGCGGGCAAAGGTCTGCCCGAAAGCATGCGCGATATCGCCCAAGCGCGCACCAGCGAAATCGGTAACGCCTACGAGCGGATCCGCGAGGCAAGGGGGAACGCTTAGTCTGACCGCAATCGCCAATTTCCAAAAGCTAGTTAACGAGGCCCCACAAGGGTAACTTCGATAGCTCTAGGCCTTTGATCTTAACCTTGCGCCGTTGGCCGAACGACAATGTCTCCAATATCGACTTCGGGTGGTTGGGCAATGGCAAAAGCGATGGCCGATGCAACAGCAGCAGGGTCAATGGCTATTGACTCCATGCTGTCCGCAACCTTATTTCGAAGCTCTTGAGAAGGGATAGCGTCGCCAAAACCCGTGCGAATTATGCCGGGAGATATCCCCGTTACTCGCAGGTTGGGGCCTGCTTCTTGTCGAAGTCCCTCGTGGATAGTGCGTACGGCATTTTTTGTACCTGCGTAAATGGCCTGCCCTGGAACGATCTTTAGCCCGGCTGTTGAAATCACACTCACGAAGTGCCCCGATGACTGCCGACGGAAAATCGGTAGTGCAGCTGCGATGCCATAGATGACTCCACGCAAATTCACATCAATCATCGCATCCCAATCGTCAACGCGCAGTTCATCTAACATTGAGATGGGGCCGATGCCTGCGTTGGAAATGAAAACATCAAGCTGACCAAACCGCTGACAGGCAACGTCAACCAGTCTCTGCAGATCCTCGCGGACGCAGACATCCGTTATTGCGAAGGCCGCTTCGCCCCCCATCAGCGTTATCTCTTCCTCGAGGCTTTCCAGCGCTTCCCTTTTACGAGCCCCTAGAACTAACTTTGCCCCCGCTCCAGCCAGCTTAAGTGCGGTCTCTCGGCCAATGCCGCTGCTTGCTCCCGTGATAGCGATAACCTTGCCGCTGATACCTGTCATTTCATATCCCCTCTTATCGGTTAATGAAAATATTATGGTGAGCCTCAGCTGGTTTATCTATGCTGGAAAATACAGTTTTTTATAGAGATCGTATTAATAATGAGCGATACGCTAACGGAAGTATTTTCGCTACTCGATTTGCGTAGTGCGCGATGTACCAGACTCGAAGCCGGTGGGGACTGGGCACTTCGCTTTCCTGCAAAACCTGCTCTTAAATTCGCAGCCGTTATGCGTGGAGGCTGCTGGCTGATATATCCAAACCAAGAACATATCTGGCTTGATGAAGGTGATGTATTCCTTCTTTCGCACACGCCACCCTACGTTATTGCCAGTGACCCCAACCTCTTGGCCGAGGACGGAGTGGCCGTTATCGACTGGGAACATTCCGATACTGGTCATTACGGCGGCGCCGAGACAGTACTGCTTGCTGGAAGCTTTCTATTAGATGATCTACACGCGCAATTATTGATCGACACTCTACCGCCATTCATGCGAATTCCGGCTGCTGCACCATCGGCAGCCTCTTTGCGACATATTTTAGAAATCCTGGATACCGAAATCCGTCGTACCGAGATTGGTTTCGGTTTAATGCGGCGACATTTAGCTGACATGCTGCTGGTTCAACTTCTACGTGCTTTTGCAAAACGGGAATATGCTGGCACCACAGCGGAACCTGAAGATGTTTTAACCAGCTGGATTGGAGCGCTGAACAACTCTCAAATTGGCGCTGCGTTAGATCTCATGCATTCTGAGCCTAGTCGCCCCTGGACAGTCGCAGACCTATCACATCGAGTCGGTATGTCGCGATCTTCGTTCTCTAATGCCTTCCGAACAGCTGTAGGAAAATCACCGATCGATTATTTGTTGCATTGGCGAATGCAGCTGGCGCAAAGATTGATTCAGGAAGGCCTAAGTATCGCAGAGGTTTCTGAAACCGTGGGTTATATGTCACAGAGTGCTTTCGGCGCCGCCTTTAAACGAACCGTTGGACACTCCCCCAAAGCCCAGTTAAAAAAACCTGTGGACAAGGAAGAGAATCGACAGCGTCGCTAACGACCGCTAGATTAAAGAATCGTTTTTTCGCCAGGAGCTCGCCATGATCACGCTATACAGCTTTCCCCAATCCCGTTCGCTAAGAGCGGCATGGACACTCGAAGAGCTAGGCCTTGAGTATCAGTGCCAGCACGTGGCACTGGATAAAGGCGAGGGCCAAACAGCCGAGCATTTGGCACGCCACCCGGACGGTAAGGTGCCCGTCATCGAGGATGGCGAGGTACATTTATTTGAGTCGGCGCCTATTTGCCGTTATCTGGCCGAGACTTATGGCGATGGTTCACTGCTGCCCAGCGATCCCGCCGCCCACGCCCAGGTTGATCAATGGCTTAGCTTTATCGTCACTGAACTTGAGCAGCCGCTGTGGAATCAGGCCAAGCATAAGTTTGCCTTGCCCACAGATAAACGCGTTCCCGCTGTGCTGCCAGTCTGCGCCTGGGAGTTGCAGCGCGCACTGAGCGCCCTGGAAAGGCGCTATAATGGCCAAGAAAATTTGGTCGGCGACTCGTTCACGCTTGCGGACATATTTTTAACGCATACCCTTTCCTGGGCGGTTAGCATGAAGCACCGCTTGCCCGAGCCGCTCATGGCTTACCGCGAGCGTCATAGCCAGCGCCCCGCGATGGCCAAAGCAGTCGCGCGTGAGAAAGCTGCCGCAGAGAGTTAAGCAGGCGTCACGTGAGGGAGAACCGCGCTATAAACAGCCAAGTAGTGGCAGACGCTTCCTGCTATGACAAACAGATGCCAAATAGCGTGGTTATAGGGGATCGCCCGCACAGCGTAGAAGATAACGCCGAGCGTGTAGGTGATGCCTCCCGCAGCAAGCAGAAAAATGCCGGTCGAGGAAAGATTCGCCGCCATCTCCCCTGACGCCAGCAAGATCATCCAGCCCATCAGCAGATAAATTGCCACGCGTAGTATCGAAAAGCGCTGAGGCCATAGCAATATGCAGGCAATGCCTGCCAGCGCCAGCGACCACACGGCGGTGAACAAGACCCAACCCGTGGTGCCGCGCATATTGACGAGTAAAAAAGGCGTGTAGGTGCCTGCGATAAGCAGATAAATGGCGCAGTGATCGAGTAGTTGAAAGCGCTGCTTCCAGCGCCGATGCGGAATGCCGTGATAAAGGGTCGAAGCGGTATAAAGCAGCACCAGGGTGGTACCGTAGAGGCTCAGGCTGACGATTTTCCATGGATCAACATGAGCGGCGAGGCTCGCGGCCATCAGCAGAACGACCATTCCCACCAGGCTGAGCACGGCCCCGATACCGTGAGTGATACTGTGCAGCCACTCTTCAACAACGCTGAATTCGCCCTGCTCTGCAGGCG
The DNA here is from genome assembly GCF_059448525.1 of Vreelandella sp. ssv. Taxonomy (NCBI): domain Bacteria; kingdom Pseudomonadati; phylum Pseudomonadota; class Gammaproteobacteria; order Oceanospirillales; family Halomonadaceae; genus Vreelandella; species Vreelandella sp. ssv. The sequence continues at coordinate 4,020,282 of NZ_CM182545.1, forward strand.
TGATTTCACGCTGCTTCTCACACTGTCCATCACGTACGGCTTTCATTCTGGGTGCTCCTAAAACCTACACCACTATTATCACCCCTTTCGCTCAATATCCACATCGCTAGCATGAGTAAAATCATCAAGGGCCATCATATGGCCGAGCTTGCCCGCTTTAGTGGAAAGATAGTGCTCGTTATGGGGATTGAGGCCGGTGGTGATGGGTAAGCGCTCTACGACATTCACCCCGTCGCGCGTCAGGGCATCCACCTTACGCGGGTTGTTGGTCATTAATCGCAGTGACGTAATGCCTAGGTGATTAAGCATCGGCACGCAGAGATCATAGCGACGCATATCAGCGCCAAAGCCAAGCCGTTCGTTGGCTTCGACCGTATCAGCTCCTTGATCCTGCAAATTATAAGCGCGAATTTTGTTCAGCAGGCCAATCCCGCGGCCCTCTTGGCGCAGATAAAACAGTACGCCACGCCCCTCTTCGGCAATGCGTTTAAGCGCTTCCTGCAACTGAAAACCACAGTCACAGCGCATGGAAAACAGCGCATCGCCGGTTAAACACTCGGAATGCACACGCCCCAAGACCGGCACATCGCCGGTCACATCACCCAATGTTAAGGCGATATGATCCTTGCCGGTGGCCTCATCTTCGAAGCCATGCATCGTAAATGTCGCCCAGGGCGTGGGCAGTTGGGAAGCGGCAATAAAGCGAATGGTCACAGGTTACCTCGCTGATTGACCAAACCAGTTAACCACACCAGTGTTGGCAAAATGGGCAAGCATTCTAACAGGAAGCGGCGCCCGCCTCACGGTGGCAACGCGACTAAAATCGGCTCATTAGAGGAGAAAAATTGGCCGGATGCGACGATTTTTGCCACCTAGTACGCCGCCCTTGCGCCTATCTTCAAGTACAATTGCCCCATACGATACCAAGTACATGAACCTAGTACTTGTCCCCAGGACAGTGCGGGCAAACTTCTTAAGAGCAAGTGTCTATGACTCCCACACCATTGCAAAATGACCGTTTTCTTCGCGCCCTGGCGCGTCAGCCCGTCGACCGCACCCCGGTATGGATGATGCGCCAAGCGGGCCGCTACCTGCCGGAATACCGCGCCAGTCGTGCCGATGCAGGCAGCTTTATGGATTTGTGCCGCAACCATGACCTGGCCTGCGAAGTCACGATGCAGCCTTTAGAACGCTACCCGCTGGATGCCGCCATTCTGTTTTCGGATATTTTAACCATTCCGGATGCGATGGGCCTGGGGCTCTATTTTGAAACCGGCGAAGGTCCCAAATTTCGCAAAACCGTGCGCACACCTGAAGAAGTCGCTGCGCTGACCGTGCCCGATGCCGAGCGTGACCTGGATTACGTAATGCGTGCGGTGTCGACCATTCGCCGCGAGCTGAACGGCCGTATGCCGCTGATCGGTTTCTCCGGCAGCCCCTGGACCCTGGCGACCTACATGGTGGAGAGCGGTTCCAGCAAGGACTTCCGGCACCTGAAAACCATGTTGTACGATACACCAGATACCATGCACCAGTTGCTGGATACGCTGGCGCATGCGGTGACCGACTACCTGAACGCCCAAATTCGCGCGGGCGCTCAGGCGGTGCAGATTTTTGATACCTGGGGCGGCGCGCTCTCTACCCCGGCGTATCTGGAGTTCTCACTGCGCTACATGGAGCAGATCGTTTCCGGGCTGATCCGCGAGCACGACGGACGCCGCGTGCCGGTCATTCTCTTTACTAAGAATGGCGGCCAGTGGCTTGAGCATATCGCCTGCGCCGGTGCCGATGCCCTGGGTATCGACTGGTCTACTGAGCTTTCCGATGCCCGCACCCGCGTTGGTCATAAGGTCGCACTGCAGGGCAACCTGGATCCCAACGTACTGTTTGCCCGGCCCTCGGCTATCCGCGCTGAAGTGGCCCGCGTGCTGGAAAGCTACGGTCATGGCCCTGGCCATGTGTTTAATCTGGGCCACGGTATCAGCCAGTTTACCAACCCGGATAACGTCACCGCCTTCATGGAGGCGCTGCACGAGCTAAGCCCGCAATACCATCGGGATATTCCGACACAACCCAACACAGCACACTCAGGAGCCCATTCATGAGCGAACTACGCGACGACCAGTGGTTTACCGAAGTCTTTGATAGCCACGGCAGCGCCTTCTCGCTGAAAATCTCTGAAAAGCTGCTGGATGTGCAGAGCCAGTACCAGCATCTGGAAGTCTATGCTACCGAGACTTACGGTAACCTCATGGCGCTGGACGGCTGTGTGATGCTGACCGATCGCGATAACTTTCTCTATCACGAGATGATCGCGCATCCGGCCCTGTTTACCCACCAAGACCCTAAACGGGTCGTGATTATCGGCGGCGGCGACTGCGGTACCTTAAAGGAAGTGTTGCGTCACCCGGGCGTCGAGCAAGTTACTCAAATTGATATCGATGAAGAAGTAACCAAGGCCTCTGAGCGCTTCTTTCCATCGCTGGTAGAATCGAATAATGATCCGCGCGCCGAGCTGCTGTTTGCCGACGGCGTGAAATGGGTGGACGATGCACCGGATGAGAGCATCGATGTCCTCATTATCGACTCCACCGACCCGGTCGGCCCTGCCGAGGGGTTGTTCAAGACCGATTTTCTCAAACGCTGCCACCGTATTTTGAAAAGTGGCGGCGTGATGGTGCAGCAGAGCGAGTCACCGCTTTACCACACGGGCTCGATCATTCGTGAGCTACGCCACGATATGCTGGAAGCGGGTTTCGACAGTGTCGCCACGCTACCCTTCCCGCAGCCGGTTTACCCCTCAGGCTGGTGGAGCGTGACATTGGCGGGCAAAGGCTTAGACGTTAATGCGTTCCGCGAGCAGGCAGCCGCCAGCCACGACCTGCCGCTTGAGTACTATAGCGTTGACGCCCATCGCGGTGCGCTCGCCCTACCTCCGTTTATGCGCAAGGCATTTGCGGCCAAATAAACGTCCTTCACTGCCGTTTTTCTGTCACCGCTCACCCCAGCTTGCTCTATAAAGGTGCAAAGCGAGGTGGGCGGTAACATTTTTTGCACCTAGACGTTCGTCTCGAATTCGTTGAGTAGCGTTGAAAAGCGCTGAATTAGCACCTGTACCCTTGTTGGCATCTTCCTTGCTAGGTTTAGTGACATGCTACGGCATGCACAACTATTTCAGTGACAGATTTTAATAACTTCGAGGGAAACTAAATGTTCAATAAAAAACACCTAGCGCTTCTGGCGTCCGCTGGCTCACTCAGCCTAGCGGGAATGGCGACTGCTCAAGCCGACACCTTAGAAGATACCATTGAGCGTGGCGCCGTTCAGTGTGGTGTGAGCGATGGTTTGCCGGGCTTCTCAGCGCCGGATGACGATGGTAATTGGCAGGGACTGGACGTTGATGTTTGCCGTGCAGTAGCAGCAGCGGTACTCGGCGACTCAGAAGCCGTTAACTATATTTCTCTAAATGCCGTTGAGCGCTTCACCGCCCTGCAGTCTGGTGAAGTCGATGTACTTTCACGTAACACCACCTGGACCACTACCCGCGATACCACGCTGGGTCTGAACTTTACTGGCGTTAACTTCTACGACGGTCAGGGTTTCATGGTATCCCGTGACCTGGGCATTACCGGTGCTGACGAACTCGACGGCGCCTCTATCTGTATTCAGTCGGGCACCACTACCGAACTGAATCTGGCTGACTACTTCCGTGCTAATGACATGGAATTCAACCCAATCGTATTTGATACCTCTGAGCAAACTGTAGGTGGTTATCAAGCTGGCCGCTGTGACGTACTGACCTCTGATACTTCACAGCTCGCAGCGCTGCGTATCCAGCTAGATGACCCTGAAGGTTCGATGATTCTGTCTGACGTCATCTCCAAAGAGCCGTTGGGTCCTGTGGTTCGTCAGGGTGACGACCTTTGGTTCAATATTGTGAAGTGGTCACTATTCGCGATGATTAACGCCGAAGAGTATGGCGTGACCAGCGAAAACGCTGAAGAAATGCTGAACTCTGAAAACCCTGATGTTGCTCGCCTACTGGGCCAAGACGGCAACTACGGTGAAGGCATGAACCTTGAAGCGGACTGGGCTTACAACATCATCAGCCAAGTCGGTAACTACGCTGAAAGCTTCGAACGTAACGTGGGTATGGACTCTCCGCTTGAAATCGAGCGCGGTGTCAACGCCCTGTGGAACGACGGTGGCTTCCAGTACGCTCCCCCGATTCGCTAAGCGTCTCGCTTGACCCCGGCCCGCCAACCCTCTCAGGTGCTGGCGGGCCATCTGATTGACCTTCCGTGTAGCGGAGACGCCATCCATGTCTGTAAGACCCAACATTCGCCCCGCCGGCCACAAGCCGCCGTTTTGGCGAGACCGCGCTAAGCGCGCACTTATTTTTCAGCTCATTTTGGTCGCCGTTGTAACGGCTTTCCTGATCTATATTATCGGCAATACCCAAGCCAACCTGAACGCCCGCGGCATCACCACAGGCTTCGGCTTCCTGGGCAATACAGCCGGCTTTGGTATTGGTCAAACCTTAATCGAATACTCTTCTCAGAGCACCTACGCCCGTACCTTCGTGATTGGCTTGCTCAATACGCTGCTAGTCGGCGGACTGGGGGTGTTAGCAGCCTCGATTATTGGTTTTATCGTCGGTATCGCACGGCTATCCCCCAATTGGCTGATCGCTAAGTTAGCCAACGCCTATATCGAAACCTTTCGTAATATCCCGCTGCTGCTGCAGATTTTCTTCTGGTATTTCGCGGTACTGCGCACGTTACCCAGTGCTAGAGAGAGCATGGCGTTTGGTGAAGCCATTTTTCTCAATGTTCGCGGTCTGTACTTGCCACAACCGCTGTTTGAATCAGGCTTTGGGCTAATTCCTGCTACCTTTGTGGTGGCCATCATTGCTAGCATTGCGCTCGTTATCTGGAACAAGCGCCGCCACGAAGCGACCGGCAAACGCTTGCCCGTTTTCTGGATGTCGCTGGTGATCATTTTTGGCCTGCCATTGCTGGTATTGGTGGCGACCGGTGTACCGGTCACCTGGGAGATGCCTGTACTACGTGGTTTTAACTTCGGTGGTGGTATTACCATCATTCCCGAATTCTTGGCCCTGTGGCTGGCGCTCTCCATTTATACCGCGTCGTTCATCGCCGAAATTGTGCGCTCGGGCATTCAGGCTATTCCCCATGGCCAAACAGAAGCCGCCCAAGCGCTTAGCTTGCCACGCAAACTAGTCCTACGTTTGGTGGTGATCCCCCAGGCGCTGCGCGTCATCATTCCGCCGCTCACCAGCCAATATCTCAACCTGATTAAAAACTCGTCCCTGGCCACCGCCATCGGCTACCCCGACTTGGTGTCAGTTTTTGCTGGCACTACGCTCAACCAGACCGGTCAAGCAATTGAAGTGATTGCCATGACCATGGCGGTTTATCTCATCATCAGCTTGCTGGTGTCCATGTTCATGAACTGGTTCAACGCTCGCGTTGCGCTGGTCGAACGCTAGGCCGGAGGCGACCCCATGATTCACAACAAAGAAACCATACCTCAGCGCCCGGCTCCTAAAGGCACGATCGGTCCGGTTGCCTGGCTACGTGGCAACCTGTTCAACGGTCCAATCAATAGCATATTCACGCTGCTGGGCCTTTACGTGCTGTACCTACTCGTGGTGCCAACGGTCCAGTGGGCGTTTATCGATGCCAACTGGGTGGGCGATAGCCGCGAAGACTGCACCAAAGCGGGCGCCTGCTGGGTATTCGTCAACGCACGCTTTTCCCAGTTTATGTATGGCCTCTACCCCAGCGAGGAGTATTGGCGCGCCAACATTGTATTTGCCATGTTCGCTGGCATTATTGCCTGGATGGTCATTCCACGCCTGCCGTTCAAGCGCTGGATGACACTGTTTGCCCTGCTGATCTTCCCGGTGATCGCCTACGTGCTGCTACACGGCGGCTACTTTGATCTACCGCGTGTATCCACCCACCGCTGGGGCGGTTTGATGCTGACGCTGCTACTGGCTAGCGTGGGAATGATTGGCGCACTGCCTATTGGCATCGTATTGGCACTTGGGCGACGCTCGAACATGCCCATCGTCAAAACTTTCTGTGTGATTTTTATTGAGTTTTGGCGTGGTGTGCCGCTAATCACCATTCTGTTTATGGCCTCGGTGATGCTGCCGCTGTTCCTACCGTCTGAAATTAACGTGGATCGCCTTATCCGGGCGCTAATCGGCCTGACGCTGTTCCAGAGTGCCTATATGGCCGAGGTTATTCGCGGCGGTTTGCAGGCGATTCCCAAAGGTCAGGATGAGGCCGCCGCGGCACTGGGCATGACGTATTGGAAGCGCATGGGACTCATCGTAATGCCCCAGGCACTGAAAATGATGATTCCGGGCATCGTCAATACGTTTATCTCTCTGTTTAAAGACACCACCCTGGTCATGATCATCGGGCTGTTTGACCTGCTGGGCATTGTGCAGGCGGCGCTTTCCGACTCGCGCTGGCTGGGCTTCTCGGTAGAGGGCTATGTATTTGCCGCGTTCGTGTTCTGGATATTCTGTTTCAGCATGTCGCGCTATAGCCAGTACTTGGAGCGCAAGCTAAACACTGGCCATAAGCACTGACGCCGCATCTCATTACGTTTTAAGTAGGATTTCAACATGACACAAGCAGCCACCAACACCTCTGACACTCGTACTTCTGACACCAGTACTTCTGACCTGATGGTCGAGATGCGTAACGTTAACAAGTGGTACGGCGACTTTCACGTACTGCGGGATATCTACCTTGAGGTAAAACGCGGCGAGCGTATTGTGGTCTGCGGCCCCTCGGGTTCGGGTAAATCAACGCTGATTCGCTGTATCAATCACCTTGAAGAGCACCAAAAAGGTGAAATTGTGGTGGGTGGCGTACCGCTCACACAGGACGTAAAGCGCATTGAGCAGATTCGTCGCAGCGTCGGCATGGTGTTTCAACACTTCAACCTGTTTCCTCACTTAACGGTGCTGGAAAACTGCTGTATCGCGCCGATGTGGGTGCAGAAGAAACCCCGTAAAGAAGCCGAAGCGCTGGCAATGGAGTACCTACAGCGGGTGCGCATTGCCGAGCAGGCTACCAAGTACCCTGGGCAACTTTCAGGCGGCCAGCAGCAGCGCGTGGCGATTGCCCGCTCACTCTGCATGCACCCCGACGTCATGCTATTTGACGAGCCCACCTCCGCTCTCGACCCTGAGATGATCAAGGAAGTGCTGGACGTCATGGTGGAGCTGGCGGAAGAGGGTATGACCATGATTTGTGTGACCCACGAAATGGGCTTCGCCAAAACCGTGGCCGACCGAGTGATCTTTATGGACCAAGGGCAGATCATTGAAGAGAACGCACCTGAGCCATTCTTCAATAATCCGCAGTCTGAGCGCACCCAGCTGTTCTTAAGCCAGATTCTGGGGCATTAATCCACAGCCCACGAAACAAAGCAGCTGTTGATAAGTACGTCATCATGGGCCTCATTTGAGGCCCATGATGTTTTAAAACCGTTAAAAAAACAGCAAACCACCTATTTACCATTGCGAGCGTAGCGCGGCGATCTTGAGGTTATCCTGCTACTAAAAACAAGATTGCTTCTTCGCTCTGCTCCTCACAATGACATCATTTCAAAAAGGATAAGCACATGATTGAAAAGCTGTTTATTGACCGCGCGCCACAGCCTATCGCGCCGTTTTCCCACGCCTGCCGCGTCGGCGATCTGGTGTTTATCACTGGGCAAATGCCGACGGTGCCGGAAACCAACGAAATGCTATTGGGTACTTTCACCGAGCAGACCCACCGGGTGATGCAGAACTTGGCGATCGTGCTCGAAGAAGTCGGTAGCGCCTTCGAATATGTGGTGCAGTCCCGGGTGTTTATTACCAATATGGGCCACTTTGACGAGGTCAATAAGGTCTACACGAGCTACTTCCCCCAACCGCTGCCTACCCGCACCTGCATTGGAGTGACAGGCCTAGCGGGCGGGGCCGATGTTGAAGTCGATATGATTGCCTGGATTCCGCCTGCGAAAGACGGCGCCTAACCACCTACTTGGGTGATGCTCGCGGGAAGTAACGGAGGCTGTTCACGGTGCTGGGTAAGAGGCTTTTTAGCCAACGCCGTTAACAGTATTTGCAACGGGTCACCGTGACTGACGAGCAGGATGGTATCGCCGCTTACCTGTTGTTCCCAGTCAGCTATGACTGCTTGCATACGTTGCGCCACCGCACTCAAGGCTTCCACCTGATGGTGACGATGCTCGGCATCCTCGGCATCTAACGCCCACACGCTGGGATAGTGCTCATCTCCCAGGCCTTCTAAGTCACCAAAATTTCGCTCTCGCAAGCGCTTATCCACGCCGAGTGCTAACCCGAACTTAGCGGCTACTCGGGAAGCGGTTTGCGTGGTCCGCAAAAAATCAGAATGCACCACGCGGGTCGGCACAGGCCAATGCCAATCGGCAACTAACTGGGAAAGTTGTTGCTCGCCATACTCAGAAAGACCGAAGTTTTCTATTCCTCGCTCTGGCGAGCTGACAATCACGCCCTGCTGATTGGCTTGGCTATGGCCGTGGCGCATTAATAAATAGCGGTTGCGCCAATGGTCGGGGAGGGGCTGTAAAGTATTTGACATAAGTTTGTCACAAACCCTAGATTGAAGGTGTCTGCTTTCGAAAATAACCATCCTTGGCGCGGAATGTCCACTTACGAAACATTTTTCGTTTTCAGTAGTGGCAAAACGCAGCAAAGGAAACTCAGTTCGACCCAGAGCAAGAACACAACAATAACGCACAAACGAGGCTTACCATGGCAACTTCGCTCTTCCGCAAGCGCCCGCTTGCGATGCTTACCGCCGCATCTCTATTACCGCTCGCCCTGCTCACTTCGCCCGCTTTCGCTGAGTGCGAACGCGGCGATTTAGATACTATTTACTGTGATGAAAATGGCGATATGGTCGCCGACCGCCCTGCCGATGAGTCTGAGTGGGCTAATCCAGACACGCTGATTTTTGCTTATACCCCCGTAGAAGACCCAGCCATATATTCGGACATCTGGCAGCCGTTTATCGATCACTTGGCTAAAGTCACCGAGCGGGATGTGCGCTTCTTTGCGGTACAGTCCAACGCTGCTCAAGTTGAAGCCATGCGCAGCGGACGCTTACATATCGCCGGTTTCTCTACTGGTCCTACGCCGTTTGCTGTGAATTTAGCCGGTGCTGTGCCGTTTGCGTTAATGGGCTCTGATGACGGCCAATTCGGTTATACCCTGCAACTGTTTACCCACGTTGACTCCGATATCCATGAGGTTGAGGATCTCAAAGGCAAACGCGTTGCCCATACCTCACCCACCTCAAACTCGGGCAATTTAGCCCCACGCGCTCTGTTTCCTGAACTCGGCATTACCCCCGACGAGGATTACGAAGTGGTCTACTCGGGCAGCCACGACCAATCCATGCTGGGCGTCGTGGCTAAAGACTACGATGCGGCGCCGGTCGCTTCCGAAGTGGTCGAGCGGATGGCGGCACGCGGCCTTTACGATGAGGAGGACGTGCGCCTGATCTACGAATCCGACCGTTTCCCCACCACCTCGTATAACTACGCGCATAACCTGCACCCAGATTTGGTCGAAAAAATTGAAGAAGCCTTCTTCAGCTTTGATTTTATCGGCACCGAGCTAGGCGAAGAGTTTGAGGGCGTCGAGAAATTCATACCCATCAACTACCAAGACAACTGGAAGGTGATTCGTACCATCCAAGCGGCCAATAACGTGAGCTATACGCCAGAAAACTTGGAAGAGTAAACGAAGCGCACCGCCGCCGGCGGTGCGGTTATTGTCTCGACGATGGAAGCGGACACATGCTGGAAATTACCAATCTGGTCAAACGTTATGGCCACGATGAAGCCGTGCTGAAAGGGCTTGACCTCAAGGTAGAGGGAAACAGCGTTGTTTCTATCGTAGGCGCCTCGGGTGCGGGTAAAAGCACCATGCTGAGATGTATCAATCGCCTGGTCGAGCCGACCTCGGGCTCGATCAAACTCAACGGCAATGAGCTGGTAAACCTTAAAGGCGCTGAATTACGCCGCGCGCGCCGCAAAATTGGCATGGTGTTCCAGGGCTTTAACCTGCTGGATCGCTTAACCGTGATGGAGAATGTGCTGGCCGGGCGGTTGGGTTACGTCAATCTCTATCAAGCGATTTCACGTCGCTACCCCCAGGCCGATATTGAGCGGGCCTTTGTGCTGATGGAGCGCGTGGGAATCGCCCACTACGCCAACAAGCGCGCTGATGAGCTTTCCGGTGGGGAGCGCCAACGGGTAGGCGTGGTTCGCGCGCTGATGCAGGAACCTGAAGTTCTGCTGGCGGATGAACCGACGGCCTCGCTGGACCCACGCACTTCCGAGCAAATCATGATATTGCTGCAGAGCTTGGCCAGCGAGCTGTCGCTGCCGGTGCTGATCAATATCCACAACGTTGCCCAGGCCAAAACCTATACCGAGCGGATTGTGGGTCTACGCCACGGCAAGATGATCTTTGATGGGTTGCCTGCCGATTTCAACAAAGACGCGTTAGACGCTATCTACGGCGGCATTGAAGCGCCGGACGATGCGATTACCGATACGCCCATGGAGGAGCGCTCCCATGACTCCGCCTGACGCCCCCTCAACAGCGCCCCGCACTTGGCGAAAGCCGCCGTTTATCGCTAATCCACTGCTGCGCTATGGGCTGATCATCGTCGCAGTCGTCTATTTGGTCTGGGCTTTCGGCTCGCTGCCGTTCAACTGGGCGCGTATCTCCGAAGGGTTGCCCCGCGCAGCGCGGATTTTTAGCGGCGGCTTTCCTCCCAACTTAGAGCGCTACGAACTACTGATTACCGGCTTTAAAGAGAGCTTCCAAATCGCCATATTGGCGACTTTAATGGGGGTTTTGCTCTCTATTCCCTTTGCCGTGATGGCGGCGCGTAATATCGCCCCAATGCCTATCTATGTCATTGGCCGTGCCGTCATTATTGTATCGCGCAGCTTTCACCCAGTGATCGTGGCGATACTATTTGTGGCCGCGGTTGGGTTCGGGCCGCTAGCCGGGATTTTGACCCTAACCCTCTACTCCATCGGTTTCGTAGGCAAACTGCTGGCCGAAGAGATAGAAGAGATTAACTGGGGCCAGGTAGAGGCCATGAAAGCCGCCGGGGCGGGGTATGTGGCGATTCTATTCTATGCCGTTTTTCCGCAGATACTGCCACGCCAAGTGGGCCTTTCCATGTATCAATTGGACAGCAACTTGCGCGCATCAGCAGTGGTCGGAATCGTGGGCGCAGGCGGCATAGGCGGTACGCTAATGAACGCCTTTGGTCGCTACGACTACGATTTCGCCTTTGCGATTCTGCTTGTCATCATCGCGGTCATTTTGCTCAGTGAAGGTGTCAGCGGCTGGGTAAGGAAAAAAATATGGTAGATCACGCACAACAGCTTGCCGATCGTATCTGGCAGCGCTACGACCGCAAACAGCGCCTTATTCGTTACGCCGTTCTGCTAGCCACCTTGATGCTAGTGGTTTGGGCGGTACGCGATATTGATATTTTCTGGCCCTGGGTATGGGATGCGCCCAATCAAATTTCTGCGCTTGGGGGGCGCATGTGGCCTCCCAGTGCCGCTGGCTTAAGCGGCATTATCGCGGCGCTGATCGAGACGGTGCATATCGCCACCCTGGCCACCTTCTTAACGATCTTTCTGGCTTTACCGGTGGCCTACATTGCCGCCCAGAACACCACGCCAAACCGCGCTTGTTTATGGCTGGGGCGCTTTATTCTGGTCTCTAGCCGTTCGGTGAACACGATTATCTGGGCGCTGCTGTTCGTGGCCATTTTTGGCCCTGGCGTGCTAGCCGGGATCCTCGCCATCGTGTTTCGCTCCATTGGCTTTATCGGCAAATTGATGGGCGAGGCCATCGAAGAGATTGATAGGCGTCCGGTAGAAGCCATGGAAGCCACCGGGGCTTCCAAAGCCAAAGTAGTCGCCTATGCGATTGTGCCTCAAGTGATGCCAGCCTTTTTTGCCATTGTGATCCTGCGTTGGGATATCAATATTCGCGAATCGACAGTGCTAGGTTTAGTGGGCGCGGGCGGTATTGGAGTCATCCTGCAAGGTGCGATTGATACCTTTGCCTGGCCAACCGTGGCGACCATCTTAATTGCCATTATTGTGCTGGTGCTGATTGGTGAAGCCTTAACCAGCCTGCTGCGTAGCAAGGTGCTGTAATCCAAACTATTTAAACCCAATTGCTTAAGCCTGGTTGCTTAAGCAATAGCAAGCGTTTGACCTAACGCCAAACGCTTGCCATGGTTAAATGACCATCAACGACATGGAGTATGCACAGCGATGACAACCTATATCGTGGTAGCCGACGCCGCTCGCGCACGTATCTTTACCCGTGATGCCTTAACGCTAGCGGAGCAGGAGAGCATGGTTCACGCAGAAGGACGGCTGCATGAAGGTGATTTGGTCACCGATGGTCGAGGCGATGTGCACGAGTCGATGTCCACGACCTCTCGATCGGCTGGCGAAGAGGGGACGGCTACCAAGCACGAAAATGAGCTGTTTGCGAAAGAGGTCGCTCAGCGACTTTACAGTGCTCGCGTAGATAACAGCATGGAGAAACTCATTATGGTGGCGCCGCCTAAATTCTTGGGACTGTTACGCGATAAGCTCGATGCCCCTACCCAAAAGCTGGTGATTCACTCCCTATCAAAAGATCTAAGTAAAGCGTCACTGGTCGATATCCAACAAGCAGTTAGTGATTTACGCTAGAAAAATCCGAAACTTAACTATTATTCAACACTAAAGAAAGAGTCGCTCTCGCCGATAGCCTAGTCGACATTACAAGCGGTACCTACCCCCTGAGTACCGACATGCACTTTTACGTCGAGAGCGACCATGCTATCTACCCTCCGAGCACGTATCCTATTGGCCGCATTAGTGGCGATTACTCTCGCCTTAGTGGTGAACGGCATTGCCAGTTACACCACCGTAAAACACCATAATAGCCAGCAAATAACGCGCAATCTTAGCGCCGTGGTTAACGGTAATACGCAAGCTATTAACGAGTGGTTTAGCGCACGCTATACCATGCTTTCCAGCATGGGTGATGCAGCCAATAGCGATGACCCGCTCGAAGCACTTCGCCAACTGGCTGGCTCAGGCAGCTTTATGACGGCCTACATTGCTTACCCTTCCACACCAGACGCTATTTTTTCCGATGGCTGGCAACCGCCCAGCGATTACGACCCTCGCCAGCGCCCCTGGTTTCAAGGCGCAGCCGCAGCGCAAGAGACCATTATTACGGCACCTTACACAGATGCCCAAACGGGCGGACTGATCGTTACCTTTGCACGCCCTTTCTATCGTAATGGACAGCTGGCCGCCGTCATTGGTGCGGATATTACCATTGAGGATGTGATCGATATTGTAGCTGGCATTGCTCCGACGCCGTCCAGTTTTGGCTTTTTAACAACGGAAAACGGCACCCTGATCGCGCATCCTGACGCTGACATGACGCTCGAACCTTCCACACGTTTGAGCGATGAACTGACCAACACCCGGCTTAGCGAAATCGCCCAAGCCGATGAGCCCCAATCACTTTCACTGCAAAACAGCGATAAGTTACTAATGGGCAATAACGTGGGCGGTAGCAGTGGCTGGCAGTTGATTGTAGCGCTGGACGAACGCGAGGCGACGGCAGGTCTGCGTGGCATCGCCACGACATCGATAGTCACACTGCTGATTGTGGCCGCAATCACGGCGGTAGTCTTTGGTTTGCTGCTTTCACTGCTGTTGCGCCGTTTACTGGTTGCACGTAACGCAATGGATGACATCGCCTCCGGAGAAGGCGACTTAACCCAGCGTTTGCCTGAAGAGGGCAATGACGAGATCACACAAATTGCCAAGGCCTTCAACCGCTTTGTAAGCAAAATGGAAGCCGTATTGATCGATGTGCGCACCAGTAGTGAGTCGGTTCACCACGCGGCCAATGAGATCGCCATGGGCGGCCAGGATTTATCTCGGCGTACGGATAATGCCGCTGCTAGCCTGCAGCAAACGTCGGCATCGATCGAGGAAATCACCAGTACGGTTCAGCACACAGCGGCTTCCGCCAAAGAAGCCAACCAGCTTTCTCAAACTGCCTCTGAAGTGGCGAACGAAGGCGGAAAAGTCGTGGCGAATGTGGTGACCACCATGGAAGACATCACTCGCTCCTCGGATAAGATCGGTGAGATTGTCACCCTAATGAACAGTATTTCGTTTCAAACCAATCTACTGGCGCTTAATGCTTCGGTAGAAGCCGCCCGTGCTGGCGAGCATGGCCGGGGTTTTGCCGTGGTGGCCGATGAGGTACGCAAACTGGCCGGGCGCAGCAGCGATGCCGCCAACGATATCCAAAAACTGATCGAAGATTCACAAAGCCAAGTGAATAACGGCACCGCTTTGGTGCGTAATGCCGGAACCACCATGCAGAATATCGTCGCGCATATTACCCGCGTGACCGATGTTTTGGAGGAGATCAATGCGGCTACCAGCGAGCAGAGCGATGGCATCAATCAAGTCAACATCGCCGTGGCCGAGCTTGATCGTATGACTCAGGAAAACGCAGCCATGGTAGAAGAGTCGACGACCGCCGCCGAGCAGTTAAAAGAGCAGGCTGATCATCTGGCAGGCACGATTAGCAGCTTCAAGCTTTCTCAGCACCCGCCTGCGCCGCTTACATCAAGCTCGCCCAAGGCATTGACGTCGTTTTGAGGGATTAAGGAATCGGCGGTAGCGCAATATCGTCGCTACGCTTGGCTCCGGCGGTCATTTCACGACACAGGCGCAGGAACTCGCGCACGCCGGTGGTGAGGTATTTATGCCGGTGCCAAATAAACGTGAATTGACGCTTTAGATCCAACTCCGGCGTGGGCAGCGGTACCAAGCTGCCACGCCGGAAGGCATCGCGTAGGGCTAAGCGTGAAACACAGCCAATTCCCAACCCCGACTCAACGGCGCGCTTAATACCTTCCGTATGCTCCAGCTCCAGCAGGGTGTTAAACCGGCTGCGGCGGTGGCGGGCAGCGTGCTCCAGCGTCATGCGGGTGCCAGAGCCCTCTTCACGCATAATCCAGTCTTCTCGCAGCAACTGCTCAAGCTCAAGATGCTCGCGGCCTGCCAGTGGGTGGCGCGGTGAGCAAAACACGCACAGCTCATCTTCCACCCAGGGCTGGCTGATGATCATCTCATCGTCGCACTGTCCCTCAATCAAGCCTAAATCCAGCGAGTGCTGGCGCACGCCTTCGATAATATGGCGCGTATTGCGGACCGCCAGGCGCACACGGCTGCCGGGGTGACGCTGCATAAAGTCGCTGATGAGCAACGTGGCAAGGTAGTTACCAATGGTCAGCGTAGCCCCTACCTCCAGCGAGCCAACCCCTTTCTGACCACGTAGAAGTTCTTCAATCTCTTCACCGCGATCAAGCAGCGCCACCGCTTTGGGCAATAGCTGAAACCCCAGCGCGTTGAGCTTTAAGCGCTTGCCAATGCGGTCCAGCAGCTGACAATCGAACTGACGCTCCAGCTCGGCAAGCGCGGTACTGGTCGCTGACTGAGACATGGAGAGAGCCCGCGCTGCGTGGGAGACGCTCTCATGCTGGGCGACCGCTACAAAGACTTCCAACTGCCGCAAGGTATAGTGCATAGCGTCTGACCTATTTTTGATCTATATCTATTTTTCAGATAACCGTTATCAATATAATTTGCTTAACAGATATACCACCCTTTACTTAGACTTGCTGACAACATATTTAATCTTTTTTATTCTTTTAAAGAATATGCCCGATACGGCTTAGCGCCAACGTCGGCTAATGGAGAAAACGGCATGAGTAAGTTTGCTCTGGAAGAAGTGCTTAGCGTTCACCACTGGAACGATACCCTGTTCAGCTTTCGCACCACCCGCGAGCGCAGCCTACGCTTCAAAACCGGTCAGTTCGTGATGATTGGTTTGGAAGTGAATGGCAAACCGCTGATGCGCGCTTACTCCATTGCCAGTCCCAACTACGAGGATCATCTTGAATTCTTCAGCATCAAGGTGCCCGACGGCCCGTTGACCTCACGCCTACAGCACTTGAAAGTGGGCGATCAAATCATGGTCAGCCGCAAGCCTACCGGCACGCTGGTCACCGATGACCTGCTGCCTGGGCGCAACCTGTACATGCTTTCGACCGGTACTGGCCTGGCGCCGTTCATGAGCTTGATTCAAGACCCTGATGTCTATGAGCGCTATGAGAAAATCGTGCTGGTACACGGTGTGCGTGAAGTCTCTGAACTGGCTTACGCTGACTTCATCACCAAAGAGCTTCCCGCCCACGAGTACCTGGGTGAAGATATCACTGAAAAGCTGGTCTACTACCCGACCGTTACCCGGGAAGAGTTCCACACCATGGGACGCCTAACCGACCATATCCGGACGGGTAAACTGTTTGAAGATACCGGCTTGCCGCCCATCGACCCACGCCAGGATCGTGCGATGATCTGCGGCAGCCCCGCCATGCTTGACGACACCAGCGCGCTACTCGATGAGCTGGGTCTGAATATCTCACCCCGCATGGGCGAGCCCGGCGATTACGTCATTGAACGCGCTTTTGTCGAAAAGTAAGTGACATAGTAAGTAAACATACAGTCCTACACGCTAGTCACTAAAAACCCCCGCTAATCGGTTTGAGGATATAAACCGACTAGCGGGGGTTTTGTATTTTAAACGGCGTCTTTGCCCGTTTCGCCGGTACGGATACGAATCACCTGTTCCAACGGCATCACAAAAATTTTGCCGTCGCCGATTTTACCCGTGTTAGCTACCTGGGTGATGGCATCGATCACTTGCTCGGCCATGTCGTCGTCTACGGCGACTTCCAGTTTCACTTTGGGTAGGAAGTCCACCACATACTCAGCGCCACGATAAAGCTCGGTATGCCCTTTCTGGCGCCCAAATCCTTTCACTTCCGTCACCGTAATACCCTGCACGCCGATGTCGGAGAGCGACTCGCGCACATCGTCGAGCTTGAACGGCTTGATAATAGCTGTGATCAATTTCATTACCATATCCTCTAACTGGGTGGCCGTAATGGGGTCGGGTTGCACGGCGACTGGTAAGCCAACCGAGAACCGCTAACCACCAGCATACACCGCTATCGTCAGAGAATAAAAAAGCCTCCCACTTTAGGGGAGGCTATAAGGAGCACACCAGCTCAATGGGTTGGCATTAACTTATTTCTTAATACCAAATTCTGGGTAGGCTTCAAGACCACACTCAGCGATATCAACACCTTCGTACTCTTCTTCTTCGCTGACACGGATACCCATGATGGCTTTCAGGATGAGCCATACCACCAGACTTGCCAGGAAGACCCAACCGAAGATACCTGCAATACCGATGATTTGAGCACCGAATGAGGCGCCGTCATTGGTCAAAGGCACCGCCAGTACGCCCCAGATACCGACCACACCGTGCACAGAGATCGCACCGACCGGATCATCTAGCTTCAGCTTATCAAGGGTAACGATGGCAGCCACCACGATGATGCCACCTACTGCACCGATAATAGTGGCACCCAGTGCAGTCGGGGAGAGCGGATCAGCGGTAATGGCGACCAAACCCGCCAATGCACCGTTCAACGCCATGGTCAGGTCAGCTTTACGGAACCACAGTTTGGCCAGAATCAGCGCGGCAATGACACCACCCGCCGCTGCAGCGTTGGTATTTACAAACACTTGCGCCACGTTGTTAGCAGAATCGACGGCCGCCAGCTTGAGCTCGGAACCACCGTTGAAGCCGAACCAGCCCATCCACAGGATGAAGGTACCCAACGTTGCCAGCGGCATGTTGGCACCAGGAATGGCATGGATAGAACCATCTTTGCCGTATTTGCCTTTACGCGGTCCCAGTACGATGACGCCTGCAAGGGCTGCAGCTGCACCGGCAAGGTGCACAATGCCTGAGCCCGCATAGTCAGAGTAACCCACTTCAGACAACCAGCCACCACCCCAGGTCCAGTAACCAGACACCGGATAGATAAACGCGGTCATTACTACGGCAAACGCCAGGAAGGCCCACAGTTTCATACGCTCAGCCACGGCACCCGACACAATCGACATGGCGGTGGCGACGAACACTACCTGGAAGAAGAAGTCAGAACGCATGGAGTAGTAAGGGGCGTCATCACCACCGGCAGTCACCGCATCAACGCTGTTTTCAGCGCCAATCAGGAAGCCCAGATTGGGTAGGAAGCCGCCAGCGCTGCTGGAGTACATAATATAGTAGCCGACCAACAGGTACATGGTGCAGGCAATGGCAAACAGCGCAACGTTTTTGGTTAGAATTTCAGCGGTGTTTTTGGAGCGTACCAGGCCCGCCTCCAACATGGAGAAGCCAGCCGCCATCCACATGACGAGCACGCCGCAAATTAGGAAGTAGAACGTATCGAGCGCGTAGCTCAACTCTGTAAACTCATTCATTGTATGTTCCCCGTTTAATGTCTGGTTTAGCCGTGATTAGACGGCGTCAGCGCCGCGTTCGCCGGTGCGGATACGGATCACGTCTTCCAGTGGCGTAACAAACACTTTGCCGTCACCGATCTTGCCGCTATTGGCTGCGCTGCAGATCGCATCCAGCACACTCTCTAAACGAGCATCGTCGACGGCTACCTCAACCTTTACCTTGGGTAGAAAATCGACGACATACTCTGCGCCGCGATACAGTTCGGTATGCCCTTTCTGACGGCCAAAACCTTTCACTTCGGTAACCGTAATGCCCTGCACGCCGTTGTCGGCGAGTGCCTCACGAACGTCGTCGAGCTTGAATGGCTTGATGATAGCGGTGATGAGTTTCATCCCGGATCTCCCCTGCTGGATAAGTCCTGCTAGATTGGTAGCGACACTTGCCGCCAGAATAAGCACCTGAACCGATAATGCGCATACCGTGCCAGCTGATTTTTTTTGCTTAAAAGTCAGCCAATTAGCTGACATCCAATGACTATCAAAGCGCCCTCTATAACCAAACTCATCCTCATATCACGGCTATTGCACCAAAAAAGAGCATAAGAAAATGTAGCCTGCCCCATTTCAATGCAAAGCAAAGCCGCAGCAGGAAATGCACAAGGCGCATGCGAATTCGCCAACTGTTGCGTATCCTTACAGGTAAGCCGTTTTCATATGCGTACATTTAATTAGTTATTTAGGAGAGAGCAGCTATGGCGCCTCAAGACCGTATCAGCCGATTGGCCCAGCAGATTGGCGACCGTTTACAAAACGCCTCACAGGCACCGGAAGATATTCAAAAGGGTGTGCAGCAAGTCGTGCGTGGCGCCTTTGACCGCCTGGAGCTTGTCTCGAGAGAGGATTTCGATATTTTGATGGACGTATTACAGCGCACGCGTTCACGGGTGGAAGCGCTAGAGCGACAAGTTGCCAACCTGGAGGCCACTGTAGAAGCCTCCACTGCCCCTGCTGCTACACCGCTTGAAGCAGAAGTACCGCCAGTCCCTACTCCTGAGCCAAACAGCGACACGAGTGAAGACAACAAACCAAGCTAGCCGCTAGAGCATTAATAACTCAGGTACTTAGTATGAGTATCGGCAATAGAGAGCGATCATCTATTGCCGACCGCCCAAGACTTATTGCAGCGAAGCGCTCGGGCGATCGTTTTGCACAGCAAAAACACAAACACGAATCAATATCATTGACATTTTCCCCTCCAGTGTTATTTTCCTCTTACTAAACGCTTTCCATACTCCGCCAATCCAAATGAACTGGCTTACTCACTAAATTGATCGTTCAGAAGCACCAATATAGGTCAAGCCGGTGCCGACACCGCTGTTGAGTGGTATTTGCTAGCGCAGAACATTTCATCTCGATGAGATACCGCCCATGTCAGTGCGCCAATTTGATGCATTTGATTGAAGACGATAGTGCCACGACCTCATGAACACCCTCTCAGCTCATCCGTCTGCAGATCAGGCACCGCATATTCTTACCCCAAACTCGTTAGCGCAGCTGGGGTTACGTTTTGGGATCGATTACCGAGTTGAAGGCAGGTGCGCAGGTGTTGCCCCCGTCGCCCATGGCCGTGTTCACGATGTTAGCCTCTCCACGTCACTGCATCTAACGCTCTCGGATCTAAAGGTTGAGCGCACCTACTGGTCGGCTTCCCGCCAAACGCTGCCCTGGTTTATTAGCGTGGTGCTGGAAGGTCACATTACTGCCACGGTAGGCAACCAATGCCAGGCATTTTCAGCAGGTGATGGACTTTGCGCCCACTTTACTCCCCAGCACTCGCTTACGGTCTACCAACCCGCTCAATCTCGCTTACGCACCGTTAACCTAGCCGTGCTCGCCACAGCACCCAACGGCCTCCCCTCGACACCACAAGAGCCCTTGCTGCATCGCTGGCGGCTACCTGAAACGCTGATTACGCTGCTGCGTGCCACTATCGATCAACCGCCCAGCGCCTGCCGTCAGCCTCTGGTATGGCATGGGCTAGCACTCCAACTACTCGGCCATGGCCTGCCACCGAGCCAGTTGTCACCACTGACCATGCATTCCGCCAGCCAGCGACCAGGGGTTCGCTTGACCCCGCGCGAACGCAACTGCCTAACGCGCCTGCATCAACGCATTGTTGATGACCCCACCCAGCGCTACTGCTTAAACGACTTAGCCCGCGATGCCGCCATGAGTCCCAGCAGTCTGCGCCAGAAGTTTCGTGCCTGTTATGGCTACTCACTGTTTGATCACCTGCGCCAATGCCGCTTGGCTCAGGCGTATCGTGATTTACAGCGCGGCTACAGCGTGCAGCAAGCCGCTCACGCCAGTGGCTATCGCCACGCTACTAATTTTGCCACCGCTTTTAAACGAGCCTTTGGCATCGCACCCCATGCAGTGCTCAACCGAGGCTGAGTGGCTGCACTGTGCTGAACGCAATGCGTTCCTTAGAGAGTGCTTTCTTGGCAGTACGCATAGCTGCTTTGTCATCGCGCATACCTTTTTAGCACCATTAAGCGCAATAATTCTCATTAACAACTTAGTTAATCAATTTTTTGCGCAGGTATTCACGCCATGTACGCCTCCTATAGCCGCTTCCCACTTCACTATTTTTCACGCACGCCGCTCAGTGCGGCCATCATCGCCGCCCTGTGGGCATCTCCCCTGTATGCCCAAGAGAGCACTGAGCTAGGCACTGTCACAGTCACCGCTCAACAGGCAGCGACTAAAGTGGAAACGCCGTTTATTGAAACACCCCAGAGCGTTTCCACGATTACCCGCGAGCAGATGGATAATCGCGGTGTGGATACCGTTCAGCGGGCCACCGACTACACACCGGGTGTCTACAGCAATCAAATTGGCGCCTCCAACCGTTTCGATTACCTGGTACTGCGCGGGTTTTCTGACGGCAGCTTGAGCAATACCTTTCTAGATGGTTTAAAGGTCATGGGCGATGCCAACTCCCATAGCAGCATGCGCATTGATCCATGGTTTCTGGAAAGCATCGAAGTGGTGCGCGGGCCCGCCTCGGTACTCTATGGCCGCGCTTCCCCTGGTGGGGTGGTGGCCCTGAACAGCAAGCGACCAGAGTTTGAACAGGGCGGTGAGCTGCGTTTTCGAGTGGGTAATAATCACCAACGCAGCGCCGCTTTTGACCTCACCGGGCCGATTGGCGAAGAGCAGCGGATGGCCTTTCGCCTGACCGGCATAGCCAGCGCCGCGGATACCCAGTTTGGCCCGGCAGAAGAGCAGCGCTACGCCATAGCACCCCGGCTCACCTGGGATATCACTGACGACACCAGTTTAACCGTAGAGGCGTATCTTCAGGATGAACCGGAAGGCGGCTACCACTCCGGCGTACCCTATAAAGGAGCCGTGGTCACCCATAATGGCCGCAAGATCAGTAACAACTTCTTTGACGGTGAAGAGGACTACAACGCTTACGAGCGCACCCAACGTATGTTCGGCTACGCACTTGAGCACCACTTCAACGACCAGGTGACCGGCCGCCAACTGATGCGCTACCTCAATTCCGACGTGGTACTCAATCAGGTCTACGGCTATGGCTGGACGTCTCCGACCTCTGATGAACTCACCCGTTACTACTCCGGCAGCGATGAGTCGCTGGAAGCCTGGACACTCGACAACCAGTTAGAAGCCAACGTTAGCAGCGGCTTTATGGATCACACGCTGCTGTTCGGGGTGGATTACCAACAGCGGGAAAACGATGTGTCATGGCCTTCGGGATATTTCCCGCCGCTCAATGCGTTTGACCCGGTATATGGTAGCGATCCCATCGAATTTTACGCCCCAGTGCGCGAACGCCATGAGATCGACCAGACCGGAGTTTACCTGCAAGACCAAATCGCCCTCGATAACTGGCGCTTCACCCTGGGAGGCCGCTACGACTGGGTGAATATCGACAATACCAACCGCGATAGCGGGGATACCAGCTCCCTCAGCGACACCCAGTTCAGTGGCCGCGCCGGGGTGGTCTACCTATTCGATAACGGCGTAGCGCCCTACCTGAGCTACTCCACCGCGTTCACCCCCACCAGCTTCGTGGATGAAAGCGGTGATCTGCTACAGCCCATGGAAGGCGAACAGTGGGAAACCGGCGTCAAATACCAGCCTAACGGCAGCACCAGCCAGTACAGCGCAGCGCTGTTCCATATCAGCCAGGAGAACGTTGCCACCAAAGAGCAGCCCACCGACCCTTACCGCGCCGTAGGTGAAATCGAATCCCAGGGACTGGAACTGGAAGCGCAAACCCAGCTAACGGAGACCCTCTCGCTGCAGGCGGGCTATAGCTTCACCGATATCACCTACGCCAAAAGCGATGACGGTAACCAGGGCAATAACGCGATTTACTCACCCCGGCACCAGGTTCAACTGTGGGGGCATTACAAAGCCAACGATGGCTGGCTGAACGGCTTGGATATGGGTGTTGGCGTACGTCACTACGCGGATATCGCCGCAGACCGGGCCAACACCGAAACCGTGCCCGACTATACCCTGGTCGATGCCACCATTGGTTACGACCTCAGCCAGCTTGGCGTTGCAGGGGTCGAAACGCGCTTAAACGTGAACAACCTGCTAGATAAAGAGTACGTGGCTTCCTGTAACTCCCTGGAGTACTGCTACTTCGGCGCCGAGCGGGGCATCACCGCTAGCGTCCACTACCGATTCTAAGCTTCTGTTCTAAGCCCTTGCCTAAGTTTCGAGGAGTAATCGTGAGCAACTCTGCCCAGGCCAACGCGCCTGGGCATTTTTCCTTGAAGCTAGGTTTGCAAACAATAAATATTATCGTTTAAATACAGCTCTTATTTTTCGGATGGCCTCTCATCACCATGCGCCACACCACCGCGCTCTCAAGACTCACACGCTTCGGGCTGTTCGCCGTCTGCTTAATGGCCTTTTCAACTGCCCAGGCCCAGTGGGCAGCGGTTGACTGGACGATAGCCGAAACCTTGCTGGCGATTGACGCACCTGTCAGCAGCGTCGCCCAGCAGAGTGACTACCACCAGTGGGTGGGTGAGCCTCGTATCCCCGAGAGTGCCACCGATATGGGGCTACGTACCCAGCCCAACTTTGAGCTACTGGCACAAGTGCCGCCAGAGCAGACGCTTATTTCACCCATGTTTGCGGGTTTGACGCCACGCCTTGAGCGAATCGCACCGGTCACTTCGTTCGCGCTCTACTCCCCCGGCACCGATACCTGGGAGGAGATGCAAACCCTCACTCGCCAGCTAGGCGAGTTAACCGAGCACCAGCCCCAAGCAGAAGAGCTAATTAACGACACCCAAGCCTTGATGACTAGCCTGCGCGAATCCAGCCCTCTCTCACAGTCAAAAATCGCGCCGCTACTCATGATTCAGTTTATGGATGCCCGCCACGTGCGGGTGTTTGGGGACAACAGCTTGTACAACGCCGTGCTGGAGCAGCTCGACCTCCCCAATGCCTGGGATCAACCCACCAATGCCTGGGGATTTGCGTTGGTAGGGGTTGAAGCGTTGGCGCGTTACCCGGAGGCAGCGCTGGTGATTATCGACCCATTGCCCGCTGGGGTTGAAGAGCAGCTGGCCAAAAGCGGCCTATGGCAGCATCTTCCCAGTGTCAAAAACGACAGGCTGCTGCGCCTGCCACCGGTATGGAGTTTCGGCGCGCTCCCCTCCGCCCAACGCTTTGCCCGGGAACTGACCAAGGCGCTAGCCTCAGCGCATGTAGTGAGCTCCCCCTCGAATGATTAGCAAGTTCTAAGACTACCAAAGCGTTCTTAATTACGTTAGTTTAATTACTTAAGATAACGTAGGTTTCGCCAAGCATTAGCTTAAGGCCATACGAAAAATCAGCGAGGGAATGCAATGACGCTAGCCATTGTCGCCACGCGGGCAGGCGTGGGTTTGGACGCACCCGCGGTGCATGTTGAAGTGCATCTGGCTAATGGCTTGCCGGGCCTGACATTAGTGGGCTTACCCGAAACCGCCGTTAAAGAGAGCCGTGAACGGGTGCGCAGCGCATTGGTCAATGCGGGCTTTGATTTCCCTAATACGCGCCGTATTACCTTAAACCTCGCCCCCGCCGATCTTCCCAAAGAGGGTGGTCGCTTTGATCTACCCATCGCACTGGGCATTCTGGCCGCCTCCGGGCAAATTCCGGTAGAAGCGCTAGAGGACATGGAGTGTGCTGGTGAGCTGGCCCTGGATGGCAAGCTGCGCGCGGTGCCGGGAATACTGCCGTTTGCGCTGGCCACTCGGCGAGCAAAAAAAGCGCTGATTATTCCCCGCGACTGTGCCGATGAAGCTGCCCTGGCGGGCGACCTGCCGGTGCTGCCTGCCGACACTCTCTGGCAGGTCGTGGCGCACTTGCTCGATCAAGAGAAGATTCCCCCGCACAAGCTCAGCGCTTCGGTAAAAACCACCGCCCCGGTAGATGACCTTGCCGATGTGCGCGGCCAGCAGCAGGCGCGCCGCGCACTGGAAGTCGCCGCGGCCGGTGGTCATAACCTTCTCTTCGCTGGCCCACCCGGCACCGGTAAAACCATGCTGGCCAGCCGCCTGCCGGGCATTCTGCCGCCGCTTTCCGAGGAGGATGCCCTGGAAGTCGCCGCCGTGCGATCAGTTTGCGGGCTAGCGTTGGAAGCCGATTGGGGCAAAAGGCCGTTTCGCCAGCCCCATCACAGTGCCAGCGCGGCAGCGTTAGTTGGCGGGGGCTCAAAACCCAAGCCCGGCGAAATCTCACTCGCTCATCATGGTGTACTGTTTTTAGATGAACTGCCCGAGTTTTCCCGCCATGTATTAGAGGTACTGCGCCAGCCGCTGGAAACAGGAGAAATTCATTTAGCCCGCGCTAGCCATGAACGCCGTTATCCAGCGCAGTTTCAGCTAGTGGCTGCCATGAATCCTTGCCCCTGCGGTCACTTGGGCGACCCACGCCAGCGCTGCCAGTGTACCGCCAGCCAAATCCAGCGTTATCAAGCACGGCTTTCCGGGCCCCTCTTAGACCGTATCGACCTACAGGTAGAAGTCCCTGCGCTGCCGCCCGAACAGCTCACCGCGCAAACCCAAGGCGAATCATCGGAAGCTGTTCGTGAAAGAGTAATGGCCGCCCGGGAACGCCAAATGGCCCGCGGCGCGCTGAATAGCCAGTTAAGCGGTAAAGCCCTGGAAGCCGCCTGCGCACTTAACGATGAAGAGCGCGCCTGGCTGGCGGGCGTGCTCGAAAAGCTCAAGCTCTCTGCCCGCGCCTATCACCGCGTACTGCGTGTGGCCCTGACACTAGCCGACCTAGAGGGCGCTCCTAAGCCCACCCAGCCGCACCTTATTGAAGCGATTGGCTACCGGCAGTTAGATCGGATGTTGAAAGGGGCGTAAGCCCCCCCGAAAGTCACTGAACGGTTAGCGGGTGGCTGCCAGTGAGTCCACTAGGCGTTGACACAGCGCATCAAGCTTTTGCCCCGTGGTTTCATCGTGTAACTCGCCACGATCATTGAAGGCGCTGCCCGCTTTCGCCAGCGACAATGGCTGTGGCAGCACGACCAGCCCCAGATTGGCTAACAGTTGCTGACCAAGGGGCAGCGCACGGATGCCACCTAGCCCACCAGGGGAAGCCGCCACCAGCGCTGCCCACTTACCGGCAAATAACCCAAGCCCCGGCGTATCCTGGTAGGGTCGTGACAGCCAGTCCAGCGTGTTTTCAGCAATGCATTTTTTGCTAATCAACGGCTTGGTCTTTAGCTGCCATTAAAACGTCTACGTAGTGTCATTCAATTATCACTATTGCCGAGGAAAATTAGCGAAAGCTGAAACAGCTCTGACCCCTCTTAAATGGTGAAATAGCGATGATAAAGCCAGTATTAACCACTGCTCTTACTCTCTTTGCATTTACCGGTGTGGCACACGCCCAGCAGGTCTTTCCAGCTACATTGTCCGGCCATGCCCAGCTACCCGGCAGCACCTTTGTGGCGGCTCCTGCCGGTGCCGCTGAGCACTACAACGTCTCCGGCCGTTTTACTGGCCAAGAGGGCCGCGTTGAGCAGCTGTATACGAACATGCAAGCCACGGGCTTAGCGCTACCCTTCCCCAGCCAGCCTCTGCAGGGTTTTTCAGGTATTCGCTCACTTGGCGATGACCGTTTCTTGGTATTAACCGATAACGGCTTTGGCTCCAAAGCGAACTCCTCTGACGTCATTTTGATGTTTAACATCGTAAAGACTGACTGGGACACTGGGCGCGTCATCATCGAAGAAACCGTTCAACTATCGGATCCAAACCGCAAGGTGCCCTTCCCGATTATGAATGAAGCTACGCCTGGTCGTTTTTTAACCGGGGCTGATTTCGATATTGAATCGATACAGCCGGTGGGTGATAACTACTGGATTGGCGATGAGTTCGGCCCCTGGATTATCCAGGTCGATAGTGCGGGCGAAGTGCTGCAAGTGCTGGCCACCAACCCTGATGGGACGCTGATGCGCTCACCCGACAATGCTTTTGCCCTCAGCCCGAACCCTGGCGCGCCTCTCGCTGATGAAGTGGTGGTGTTTCGCTCCGGAGGCTACGAGGGCATGGCGCTCTCCGAAGACCAAACCACCCTTTACCCTTTATTGGAAAAGCCAGTCTGGGACAGCAACGCCAACGCCCCGGAAACCATTGATGGCACTCCCGTATTAAGAATGTTCGAGCTCGATACTGAAACCGGCGAATGGGGCGACACAACCCGCTACTACCCCTTGGCGTCAGCGGATCATGCGATTGGCGATTTCAATCTCATTGGCGGAACTCGCGGCTTGATCATTGAGCGTGATAGCCGTCAGGGCGATCCGCGAGAAGAGTGGGCAGACAATCCTGCCGAGTTCAAACGCATCTATCTCGTCGATCTCAACCGCACAAATGAGCAGGGCGTACTTGAGAAAATCGCCTATATCGACCTTATGGATATCCAGGATCCAGACGGCATTGCTCCACGCGGCACGATCAACGGCACCTTTAATTTCCCCTTTGTGACCATTGAGAACGTGGATCGTGTCGATGAGAGCACCATCGTGGTCGCCAATGACAACAACTACCCTTTCTCGATTGGTCGCCAGCAAGGCCACGCCGATGATAATGAGCTAATACTGCTCGATGTAGAAGACTTCCTGAACGCCCAGTAAGGCAAGTAAGTGTTTACATAGAAAAGTAAAAGCACTGAATAAATCCGTAGCGGAATTTATTCAGTGCTCGAGACGTTAGGGGCTATCTCACCAACGTGTTTTATAAAAACTATTTACTAACATTATCGACAAAACCATCTACAAACCCATCCAGCGCTTCAAACAGCACTTCCCGAATGGGATCTGCCTCATTCACCAAGTGGTGACGAGCTTCCGGGTGGCGATGAATTTCGGCATTGGGAAATTTCTTTGCCAAGATCGCTAAATTCCACTCCCAATCGACGGTCAAGTCCTGCTCGCCCTGGAGTATCAGGGTAGGCAGCAGGTTGGGCTCCTGCGCCAGCAAGCGAGGCATCCAGCGACGCATGGCGCTCACCCAGGCAACGCTTAGGCGCTCGGGCTGCAGCGGGTCACCCTCACGTAGAAACTCGGTGAACTGCTCATCGGTAGAGTTGGAGCGGTATTTACGCGGCAGCGCTTTTACAAACGGGCTGGCGATCAGGTGTAGCCAGCTGGTTTGGCTCCAGCCCCAAGGCCGCACCAGGGGTGCGAGCAGCACTAAACCTGCCCAACCAGCGGCCTCACGGCGGGTGAGCGCATCCGTGGCCAGAATGGCGCCGCCGGTACTTTGCCCTACCCCTAACCACGGCGCAGGCGCCATGCCTTGGCTCTTCAGAATGATCTGCAAATGGGTCAGGCAGTGCTGATAGTCATCAAAATCTTCTATTTCTGCCCGCGCTCCGCTGGAAAGGCCGTGACCGGGAAGATCCCACAGCACTACCCGCCAGCCTTTCGCCAGCAGGCGCTTTAATAGATGACGGTACAGCCCCATATGATCAAAGTAACCGTGCACGACAAAAGCAGTGCCCACCGGCTGAGGAGGACTCCACACTTGGCACCAGAGCGCAAAGCGTCCAGTATCAATAAAGCCTGCGTGTACTTCACTGGTTTCGAGTAGCAGCGCTTCCAGACCGTAGTGCTGAAAGTAGTCCTGCATGGCGTCTGTCAATATTTCCCCAGGCAGCAGACGGCTAAGGGCGGTCTCGCCCGAGGCATGGCGAAACAAGCCTTCCAAGTGTTGGAAATCACGCATCGTTGTTTCTCCATAACGCCATTTTCCATTGACCTAGACGCGGCTGATGAGTCGCGTTCCCGAAATCTACTTGCTAGTCATTTGGTCGAGCATTTTACCGCTTTAGGGTCTACGCTGTTTACATGCCCGAGCAGGTGTGGAATTATTTTCCATAAATACATTTTACTCTGACCGTGGCAAACTAATTTTTCACGGGCATCCTCACAGGAGATACCCCATGAGTGAGCGTATCACGCGCCACCGTTTACAGGTGGCAGCCGACTTAGATCGTTTTATCAATGAGCAGGCGTTACCGGGAACAGGCGTTGACGAAAATGCCTTTTGGGCCGGTGTGGATGCTCTGTTTCACGATTTGACTCCTAAAAACCGTCAATTGCTGGAAGAGCGCGACACACTGCAAGAACAGCTCGACGTTTGGCATCGGGAAAACCCCGGCCCTGTTACCGATATGCCCGGTTACCGTCGCTTCTTGAAAGAGGTCGGTTACTTAGCGCAGGCTCCGGCAAACGTCAAAGCAACCACGGCCAACGTTGACCGTGAGGTGGCCGTTCAAGCAGGGCCTCAGTTGGTCGTACCGGTAAGCAATGCCCGCTACGCACTGAACGCAGCTAACGCGCGCTGGGGCAGCCTTTACGATGCTCTCTACGGCACCGATGCCATTTCAGAAGACGATGGCGCTGAGAAAGGCACCAGCTTCAATCCAAAACGCGGCGCCAAAGTGATTGCCTACGCTCGTGGCGTGCTTGACCGCGCGGCACCGCTGGCCACTGGCTCGCACCGTGATGCGGTGAAATACGCCATTCGTGATGAGCACTTGGTCGTCACCCTGGAAGGTGGTCGTGAGACAGGCCTGAAGGATGCCGGCAAGCTGATCGGTTTCACCGGCGAAACAGCCAAACCCGACGCCATTCTGCTGGGCAACAATGGCCTACACCTGGAAATCCAGATCGATCCCAGCGACTCAATCGGCAAGACCGACCCGGCGGGCGTTAAAGATGTCGTGGTTGAAGCCGCACTGACCGCCATCATGGATTGTGAAGACTCCGTTGCCGCCGTGGATTCAGAAGATAAGGTCGGTGTTTACAGCAACTGGCTCGGCCTGATGAAGGGCGATCTGGAAGAGAAGATCGAGAAAGGCGACAAAACCTTTACCCGTAAGCTCAACGCTGACCGCACCTGGCAAACCAGCGATGGCGGTAGCGTCACACTGCCCGGCCGTTCGCTGATGTTCATTCGCAATGTGGGTCACTTGATGACCACGCCAGCGATTCTGGATGAGAATGGCAACGAGCTGCCAGAAGGTATCTTGGATGCTGTGGTTACCTCGCTGCTGGCACTGCACGATCTGAAAAAAGACGCTAGTCAGCCGCGTAACTCGCGCACCGGCTCTGTGTATATCGTGAAGCCGAAAATGCACGGTCCTAAAGAAGTCGCCTTCGCCAACGAACTGTTTGGTCGCGTCGAAGACATTTTAGGCATGAGCCGCGATACCCTGAAAATGGGTATCATGGATGAAGAGCGCCGCACCACCGTCAATCTCAAGGCGTGTATTGCGGAAGCCGCTTCCCGCGTAGCATTCATCAACACGGGCTTCCTCGACCGTACCGGCGATGAAATGCATACCGCCATGGAAGCAGGCCCCATGGTTCGCAAGGGCGATATGAAGAGCGCTGCGTGGATCCAGGCGTATGAGAAGAGCAACGTACAAGTCGGCCTTGCTTGCGGCCTACGTGGACGCGCTCAGATCGGCAAAGGCATGTGGGCCATGCCTGACCTGATGCATAACATGCTGGAGCAGAAAATCGGCCACCCGAAAGCCGGTGCCAATACCGCTTGGGTACCTTCGCCGACGGCTGCCGCGCTTCACGCGCTGCACTACCATCAAGTTAACGTCACCGATGTTCAGCGCGAGCTGGAAGAGTTGGGTGAGCCCGATTACCTGGATGATCTACTCACCGTGCCGGTGGCTGAAAATGCTAACTGGTCGGATGAAGAGAAGCAGCAGGAGCTGGACAACAACTGCCAGGGTATTCTGGGCTACGTAGTCCGCTGGGTAGAGCACGGGGTGGGCTGTTCGAAAGTACCGGACATCCACAACGTTGGCCTAATGGAAGACCGCGCGACGCTACGTATCTCCAGCCAGCACATCGCTAACTGGCTGCACCACGGCATTGTCGATGCACCCCGCGTGGAAGAGACCCTCAAGCGCATGGCAAAAGTGGTCGATGAGCAGAACGCAGGCGACCCGACTTATACGGCCATGAGCGCCGACTTTGAAGATTCTACTGCTTTCAAAGCTGCCTCTGACCTGATCTTCAAAGGTCGCGTGCAGCCTTCTGGCTACACCGAGCCGCTACTGCACAAGTGGCGTCAGGTGCATAAGGCGAAGTAAACGCATTTTATGGTGTAATCAGCCTCGAGGCGCAAGCCTCGGGGCTTTTTTATATAAAGGATAACAACCATGACCGTGATGACTGCCGAGCAAATTGAATATTTCCTGGATGAGGTGTTCCCCCAGCGAATGGGCAAAATTGAATGCGTGGGTGAGATGAGTGCCACTATGCGCCTGAAGGTTG
This sequence comes from Vreelandella sp. ssv, assembly GCF_059448525.1. NCBI lineage: Bacteria > Pseudomonadati > Pseudomonadota > Gammaproteobacteria > Oceanospirillales > Halomonadaceae > Vreelandella > Vreelandella sp. ssv. Next base: position 4,051,684 of record NZ_CM182545.1, read on the forward strand.
GCCACGAGCATCTGCGCCCTGGCCCGCGGGTTTCCGGGCCCACCATGATGGGGTTTGCGGATGTCGCCATGTACGTCGCTATTTTGGCGCAAATCGGCCCGGAGGCGATGGCCGTGACCAGCGATTTAAACTGCCACTTCCTCCGCGCGGCTTCCGGCGATCACGACATTATCGCCCACGCCAAGTTAATCAAGCTCGGCCGCCGCCTAGCCGTGGGCGAAGTACAAATCTACTCAGCCAGCGATGACATACGCCCAGTGGTGCATGTCACCGCCAGCTATGCGTTACCAGAAAAGTCTTAAGCGGCCGTTGTCACGGCGCCAGTGTCATGAACGGCTCATCTTGCTGATCGCTAAACGCGTAGACGTTATAGGGCTCCTCCTGCGGCCCAGGCATGCCCGGCGTGCCAATGGGCATACCGGCCAAACCAATACCGTCAACATCAGGCTGTTGCTCAAATAGCGCCTGCACGGCCTCCATCGGAACATGGCCTTCGATCCAATACTCGCCCATCTCGATGGTATGGCACGCCCCCAAGCCATAGGGCACGCCCGCCTGCTGCTTGATATCACCCAGCTCTACATCATCAATAACCGTCACTTTTATACCGAGTTCTTCAAGATGGCGTGCGTAACCGTCACAGCAGCCGCACTGGGGGTTTTTGAACAACGTGGCTTCAGTGGGCAGTGCGGCCTGAGCTGTGGCAGCCCCTAACATCAAAGCACTCGACAACAACTTAGCGGTAAAACGTTTCATGAGTCGTCTCCTTAAAGGCGTGGCTAAACCAATAGTTGACGAGCTAGGCGATACCCAGCCCTATCAGTTATAAGCTCTATCAGTTATAAGCCCTATCAGTAAAAAAAGCTGGTGGCATTCGTTAACCTTTTATCTTACGGCCTATAGGTAGCCCCAAGGTCAAGCGGCGAAATGGACGCAAACCTGCCTTTTTGTCGCAGGTATAGAGGAAAATATAACCCACAGCTCTCACCTAATTCAGGTTGCTTGCTGCTTATTTTTTTCCCCACGTCACACTGACCGCTAGGCCATTGGGCGTGCGGTTGCTAAGCGTAAGCCGTGCGTCTTGACGCTGAGCCAACTCCGAGACAATCGACAAACCCAATCCGCTGCCAGTGGTTCCCTGACCAGACGCACGCCTAAAGCGCTCAGTGACTTTATCCAAAAGTGCCTCAGGGAGGCCGGGGCCAGTGTCTCTTACAATAAGCTGAGGCAAACCCTCCCAAAGCGCCAACTCCACCTCAATCCAGCCACCTTCCGGCGTATAGCGCAGGGCGTTATCCAGGAGGTTACGAAAGAGAATACCCACCTCGACTTCGTCGGCGCGAACCTCCAGCCGGGTTAAGCCTGTTAGCCTTAAGTGCTGACCTCGCTCTTCAGCGAGTGGCCACAGCTCGGCGACCAATTCAGCAATAATAGGATAGAGATCGATAGTGGCCGGTGAGGTTGTGGCGACTTGATCCAAACGAGCCAAAATAAGCAGTTGTTCTACCACCCGCTGAAGCCTATCGACACCTACATAAGCCTTTTGCAGTGAATGCTCACCCCCTGCCTGCGCGTTATCTAGGTGGATCCTCAGCGCGGCTAAGGGAGTACGTAATTCATGTGCTGCATCTGCAGTGAAACGCCTTTCGCGCTCTAACGTTTCTTTCAACCGGGCGATAAAGTCGTTTAGCGATTGGCGTAATCCATTAAGCTCTTGAGGAACCGGGTTATCGATTTTACGCAAGTCATGGGCTGAGCGGCCTTGTACCTGGCTGGAAAGCGCTTGGATGGGCGTAATACCCCGCCGAATAATAAGGCTCATCAGCCAAAGGAGGAGTGGCAGCAATAAAAGCATCGGCAATAAATTGTTCCAGGTGATGCGCTCCACCACTTCATCATGAAACGAACCTCGCAGCCCCATGCTGATCCAGGTATCGCTGGCAACGTCGAACATGCTGAACACCCGCCAACGATGACCATCGTAGCTTTCCCAGCGAAAACCCTCCTCTAAAGGTGCTGGGAAAGGGCCGACATCATTCCATTTGCCCCCTAACAGTCTGGGTGAGCCATCTGCATTCCAAAAACCCAGCACTAATTTCAGCTCTTCCTCGTGGTAAAGCTTGGGACCCGATTCAGAACGGCTCAAGGGCACTGCGATACCGTCACGATATAGCTGTGTCGGATGTCCAGGCAGGCCCATGCGCGAAGCGAGGCGAGCATAGTCGTCAATGGTCGCGTTTGGATCGAGCTGGCCAGCCACGATCCGGCTATGCAGACTGAGCTGGGTATCGAGAATTTCTTCCAGCTCGTGATCTGTAATTAAGTAGGCCGCGGTAAACGCCACTCCCCCGGCAACAATCATGGTAACGGCCAACGTGCGGAGTAGATAACGCCGTATCGATATCATTGCGCTTTGCTATCCAATCGGTAGCCAATCCCGCGCACGTTAATGATCAGATGCTTTTCAAGCTTTTTACGAAGATGATGAATGTGAACCTCCACCGCATTGGATTCAACCTCTTCGCCCCAGCCATAAAGCAGATTTTCCAAACGGGGGCGAGACAGCACTTTGTCGGGGTGCCTAGCTAGCTCTAGCAATAAGGCATACTCTCGCCTGCCCAAGGTGACTTCTTGGTTCCGCCAACTCACCGCATGGCGGGCCTCGTCAATACTCAGCGCTCCCAGTGTCAATATCTGCGACGCGCGCCCCTCAGCGCGTCGCATTACGACGCGCAAACGGGCGAGTAACTCCTGCAAGTTAAAAGGCTTGAGCACATAGTCATCAGCACCCGCATCTAAACCACCAATGCGATCTTCCATCGCATCACGAGCAGTCAAAATCAGAATAGGCAGAACGGATTGCTGACGCAGTAAATGCAGTACTTGCATACCGTCCATATCAGGCAGGCCAAGATCCAAAATAATCACACTGAAGGTCTCGCTACTGACAGCACTGATTGCTTCGCGCCCAAGCATAAACCAGTCGACCGTGTACCCCTCGCGTTCCAGCGCCGTTTTAATGCCATCCCCGAGCAAGGGATCATCCTCTATTAGCAGTGCGCGCATGCTGCTTCCTCAATCGACAAACCACCATCTTCGCTGCCAAGACTTAAGCCTTTCTTAAATATAAAGGCTCATATCACACAACAACCTCACCTGAAGTCAACCAACCAGTAACCCTACTTCCCAGTTTTGCAAACAGCTACGCCGTTTTAACTCTTCTTTAAGTTATTAGGCTCAAGCTACCTCTTACGCTATGGGCAAAGCCAAAGCAGCGCCTTCAATAGCGGTCATTTTGAAACTGCCCTGCCGCTACCGTGGGCAGATCATTGTCTATTAACTGAACAGAGCGCCAGAGTATGCATTTACTAACCCTCATTAGAACAAACTATTATTTAAAAATAATGGCCCGTTTTTTAGAAAAAAGAATGAAGCGATATTTACTGGAAGGCATACGTCATATCCTCAAAGCGCCTGCACCAGAAACCATTGACAGCCTTGTGGGCATAGAAAAAATTCTCATTATTCGCCCCAATTTTCGTCTGGGCAACGCACTCATCAGTACCCCTGTCATCGATGCTTTTCGTGAACGTTTTCCTGCCGCGCGCATAGATTATTTAGCGACTGATAAAACATTGCCACTGTTGCAGCAGCGTCCCGTTGATCATTTTCATTTACTGTCAAGAGCCGCCATTCTCCGTCCTTGGCAGTGCGTGACACTATTACGACGCTTACGAGCACAACGCTATGACCTAGCGGTACAAGTGAGTGGGGGGTCAACGAGCGGTTTTATAGTGACCCGGTTAATAAGGGCACGGTACAGCATGGGGTCACGTAAGGGTCACCAGCGCTGGTACAGCATTGAAGCTGAAGGGAAGTCATCACATGCTTATGATGCCATCGTTAATTTGACACGTCCGCTCGGTGTTGCCTGTCGTAATCGGCCACTGCTCCAGTTAACAGAGCAGGAACGCTACCGGGCAATGAAGGAAATACAACAGCTAGTTAGCCTTCATCGCGACCATCCATCGGAGACTAATTTTATTGCGATCTTCGTTGGCGGGCATCAAAACAAACGTTGGCCGTTGGCATTTTGGTTAATGCTCATCGATGCGATGGAAGCCCACAAATTACGCTATGTCGTATTTCTTGGACCGGAGGAGTTTAGGCTTCTGGCTCCTATTGAGCAGCGTTTGAGGTCATCGCTGTATGGCAGCTTATGCCCACCGCTTCCTATCCGTCACTTCGCCGCCGTTTTAGAGCGTGCGCGATTACTCGTGACCCCAGACTCAGGGCCAATGCACTTAGCGGCGGCACTCGATATCGCCACCATTTCCCTAGTACGCCAGAAAAAATCATTCGCTTTCGTACCACGAGAAGCCTATGACACCATTCTATGGCGCCCAGAGATCAGCACGGTAATAGAAGCCATACAAGCTAATCTTGAGGGTCGAGCCTCGACAACATCCGCTCATGCGGACGCGTTAGCAGATCATCCAAAACAGTGCGTAACATCTCCCCCCAGAGCCGCCCACACGTACGCCAGTTAATGAATGAAAGCGCATAACTATTCGTTAAGTTTTGCGCTTTATAGTGACCTGAACATTACGCTAGGCACGGATATTAAACGCATCTCCCGCGCCTCTATCAATGCAGTATCGAGTTTACAATCATGCTGGATAAATGAATCTGCCTTTAAACAAGAAGTGATGCTCTGCCTCACCCTCTACCCTTTTGTATTTTTTGTTCATGTCACTTCCGTGGAAAAACCACTGCTTTTTCGTCACGCACCCCACATGGAAAGACACCTGGATTACTCAAGATATTTTTTTAGAAAGTCGGTAAATAGTATTGCTTGGCTATGGGCTGCTTACGCCAAATCTCTGATAAGACCGTCTCGCACGATAAATTATTTCACAGCGTATTGGGTTTGCTTGTCGTAGCAACGGACGTTTACTAGCAGGCAGAAGAGATTAGCTAAGCGTGGAGACATCTCTCCAGAAGTTAAACACGTAAGTAATCGTTAAGTATTCGGTGGCAAGATCGATTCAACTTCACCCTGATTTAGGTGCATTGGAATGTCCATACCGTTCTTATTAAACAAAAAAATCGCTTCTGATAGCTGGATAGCGAGTGATGAAAAGGATTTCAGTTACTGGTATTGGCTACCATTTCGAGTATGCGTGATATTAACTATTCTTCTTACTTCTCTTATCACTTTATTTGAGATAGAAACAATTGAAATTATTATCGCCATACTCAGCATCGGGGTAAGTAGTATATCGCAGTCATTACGATTAAGCAGTGCAAGCAAAACCATGCACTTCTTCCTGAATTCTTTAAATAATGACTTTTTAGACACCCTGGACACGTTAGGTATGGCAGGCGCTGGTACTGTCGTTGCTTTATATCTTTTAGCCTGATAGCTCTTCTTCAGTCGATATTCACTAATTTGATCGACAGTGGAAAAAAATACCAACACTTGGCTTATAAATAATCCCAGTAAATACGTTTAGAGCCTTAATGAAGGCAAAATAGGCAGGTTGCCGTGGCATCATCAAGACACCTAGGTGCGCGGGCTTTCGATGCCGCTATGGATGTTATTGGTAGAAATAGCAAAACGGCAATGCAGCGGGCGAAATTAAAAGAGGCTTAGGGACCTTCAAACAATCCCTAAGCCTCTAAGCGTTCAAATGATTAGAGATGCTTTCGCCCCTCGGCATAGAGCTCAGACTAGCGGCCATATCCCCATGGTTTTACGCAGGCGGCAACTGCGCAATCATGCGATCTAGCGTCATCGGGTACTCACGGATCCGAATACCGGTAGCATTGTAGATCGCGTTGCCAATCGCGGCCGCTACGCCGCAGATACCCAGTTCCCCCACCCCTTTGGCTTTTAGGGGCGATGAAGCAGCATCAGTGGTATCCAAAAAGATGACCTCCTGCTCAGGAATATCCGCATGTACCGCCACTTCGTAGCCTGCTAGATCATGGTTGACGAAGAAGCCGCGCTCGGTATCCACGCTCATGCCCTCGGTCAAGGCAGCGCCAACGCCCATGGTCATGCCGCCAATCACCTGACTGCGCGCCGTGATGGGATTAAGAATGCGGCCTGCATCGCACACGGCCAGCATACGCCGCACGCGAGTTTCCCCGGTATAGGCATTCACGGCCACCTCGACAAAGTGCGCGCCGAAAGTGCCTATCTCCAGCTCGTCCTTGAAGTCGCCAAAGTGGATCGAATCCTCAGCCACTATCTCTTCGCCATCGGCTACGTCCGCCAGCGCCAAGTCTGTCTGCCCGGCGACGACACGGCCATTTTCAAAGCGCGCCTCGTCAACGTTCAGTCGTTTGGCGATCTGCTCCTGAAGCGCCACACAGGCAGCATAAACGCCAGCGGTGGCGCTTGTGGCACCAAACTGCCCGCCCGAGCCGGAGGAGGTCGGGTAGGCGCTATTGCCGAGGCGCACCTCTACGTCCTGCATCTCCATTCCCATGGTTTCTGCCGCCGTCTGGGTCAGAATGGTGTAGGAACCGGTACCGATATCGGTCATATCGGTTTCCACGATCAGGCGGCCGTTCTGCAAGCGCACCCGCGCGCCCGAGGTCAGGGTGGGCGAACCGCGATAGGCACCGGCCATACCGTGACCAATCAGCCACTGGCCGTCGCGTCGGCTGGCCGGTTTAAGGTTACGGTCAGCCCAGCCGAAGGTGTCGGCGCCCTTTCGCAGGCACTCCACAAAATGGCGGTCGCTGAAAGGCTTCGATGGCTCCTCGGGATTGACCTGGGTGTCGTTGAGAATCCTGAATTCCACCGGGTCCATGCCAAGCTTCTCCGCCATCTCGTCCATGGCGATCTCCAGTACTGCCAGCCCCGAGGCTTCACCAGGGGCACGCATATCCGCCGATTCGGGCAGGCCCATATCGATAGGATGGTGCGCCACGCGACGATTTTCCCCTGCGTAGAAGCAGCGGGTCTGGTTGACCGCATCTTCACCACTGCCGCCGGGCAGCGTATGGGAAACGGCGGTATGGTCGAAAGCGGTAATCTTGCCATCTGAATCGGCCGCGATGCGCAGGCGCTGAATGGTGCCAGAGCGGTGCGTGGCGTTGTTGAAGATCATCGGGCGTGGCAAGGCCACCTTGACCGGTCGCCCGGTCTCTCGCGAGCCAAGTGCCGCCAGCACCGCATCGGCGCGTAGCCATAGCTTGCCGCCAAAGCCGCCGCCCACATAAGGGCTTTCCAGCCGGATCCTATCGGCGTCGATATCGAAGGTGGTGGCGAGCGCCTGGCGCGTCCACTCGATCATCTGATTCGATGTCCATACCGTCATCTGCCCGCCATCCGACCAGTCCACGATAGAAGCGTGAGGCTCCATCATGGCGTGGCTTTGCGAGGCGGTGCGGTAGGTTTCATCCAGCGTGACCGGCGCAGCAGCAAACGCCGCATCCACATCACCTACGTTGGCCACCGGCTCGCCGGTGCTCTGCAGGCGCGTCCACGCATCTTCAAGATCAAACACGCCCTTCGCCTCCTCGTAGCGCACCTCGATCAATGACGCCGCACCACGCGCCTGCTCCAAGGTATCGGCGACCACCACCGCGATGGCCTGGTGGTAGTGCTCAACGGTGGCGCCGCCGAACAAGTGGGCCACGTTGCTGTCGGCACGCGCCAGCGGCTCAAGCTCCAGTGTGGTAATAACAGCCGCCACGCCGGGGGCAGCGCGGGCAGCCGAGGCATCCATATGGGTGATTTTCCCTCGCGCAATCGTTGCGCACACGGGGTATCCCACCAGTTGGTTGGCTGCCACGTCATGCCGCTCGTAAGCGTAGGGCGCGCGGCCGGTTACCTTGAGCAGACCGTCGATTCGCGCGTGGGGTTTGCCGATAATGCGGGCATGATCGAACAGGTTATCTTCCGTTGATTGATTGAAATCCATGGGTCACTCCTGAGCCAGCAGCGCGGCGAGCGTTCGTTCTGCTAGGGTAAGCTTGTAGGCGTTCTCTTGCGTCGGGCGGGCACCGTCCAGTAAGCGGGCCATGACAGCGGATGCGCCCTGTGGTAACGCCGCGTCGGCGTCATCACGGCGCCAGGGCTTGGGTGCCACCCCGCCCAGGGCAACGCGCCCCGTTCCATCGGAGGCTTGAATCAGCGCAACGGATACCAGCGCAAACGCATAGGAGGCCCGGTCGCGCACTTTGTAATAGGCATGACGGCCCTCGACAGGTGGCGGCAGCAGCACGGCGGTGATCATTTCACCGGCTTGCAGCGCGTTCTCTATCTCCGGGGTATCGCCGGGCAGTTGATAAAACTCATCCAGGGTCAGGCGGCGCGTTTCACCCGCTGACGTCACGGTTTCTATTTCGGCATCCAGCACGCGAAGAGCAACCGCCATATCAGAAGGGTGTGTGGCAATGCATGCATCGGATGTACCGATAATGCCCAACTGTCGCGTGGTGGCACCTTCACTGAGCGCGGCACAGCCAGCACCTGGCGAGCGCTTATTGCAAGGCATACCGGTGTCGTAAAAATAGGGGCAGCGCGTGCGCTGGAGCAGGTTGCCGCCAGTGGTCGCCTTGTTACGCAGCTGGCCGGAGGCACCCGACACCAGCGCCCGGCTCAAAACCGCATAGTCTTTACGGACCCGGGTATCCGCCGAGAGCGCGGTGTTGCTGACCAGCGCGCCAATGCGTAGTCCGCCCTCATCCGTCGGGGTAATCTCGTCAAGACCCGTGCCCCCTACGTCGATCAGGTGCTGGGGGATTTCGATCTCATGCTTCATCAGGTCCAGCAGGTTAGTACCGCCCGCAATAAACTTGGCGCCTGGCACTTCCGCCGCACGGGCTGCCGCCTGGGCCGGATCGCTGACGCGTTCATAGGAAAAGGCCTTCATGAGCGCGCCTCCGCAACCTGGTTGATGGCCTTGAGGATGTTGGCGTAGGCGCCGCAGCGGCAAAGATTGCCCGACATCCGCTCGCGAATTTCCGCATCGTTGATCTCAATCGGCGCATTCAGATCTTTGGTAACATGGCTGGGCAGTCCCGCCTGAATCTCGTCAAGCACCGCCTTGGCCGAGCAAATCTGTCCCGGCGTGCAGTAGCCGCACTGGAAAGCGTCATGATCGACAAAGGCTTGCTGCATAGGATCAAGATGATCGACCTCAGCCGCCCCTTCGATGGTCGAAATATCATCGCCTTCGTGCATGACCGCAAGGGACAAGCAGGCGTTGATGCGCTCGCCGTTCACCGACACCGTGCAGGCGCCACACTGGCCGTGGTCACAGCCCTTCTTGGTGCCCGTCAGCTTAAGATGCTCACGCAGGGCATCCAGCAGCGTTGTGCGGTTATCCAGGCTTAACGTATGCCGTTCGCCATTGACGGTTAGTGAAAATGTGCTGCTTTCGGGGTTCACGGTCTTGGGGTGTCTTTCGTCGTTATTAGAGGGGTTCATTGCTATATGCCTTCCTTGCGCGTTGCTTTCGCTTATTTAGTGCCATAAGGCCTTTAGCATAGTCACTATTCGGCCAGGCAGCCCAACTCTGTGTCCAAACCTTGTAAAACAAAACCTCTATAGGTGTCAGTTGCGCTACGCTATGACACGTCTATCCACGCAAGACAGGCAATGGATGCCGCTTGCTCACTATGGGAAACGTTTGAAATGCAACACTTGGACTTGCAGGTGATAGATCAAGCGCTTACCTGGTCCCAGGCGGGTGAAACGGTCTGGCTGTGCACGGTACTCGCCACGTTTGGCTCATCGCCCCGCGCACCCGGCGCCTGGATGGCGGTGACCAGCGATGGTAAGCACATGGGGTCGCTGTCCGGCGGCTGTGTGGAGGATGATTTCATCAAACGCCTAGCCGAGGGGAAGTTTGAAGAACCAGCGGTCGTTATACGCTACGGCGATGTAGACGATGCTCAGGGTGGGCATATCACGCTGCCCTGTGGCGGCATTCTGGAAGTGCTGGTTGAACGACTGCCTGCCACGCCGGATATACACGAGCACCTTGGCACGCTGAAGGCGACGCTTGAAGGACACCGCCAGTTGATGCGCCATGTCGATATTCACGCTGGCACCCGACACTTTACCGACGACACGACATTGGGGCCGCGCGTGGTCTGGCCCAGTGAAGAGGGCGCGCCGAACCGGCTAAAAATGCGACTCGCGCCCGCACGGCGGCTGATCATTGCCGGCATTTCGCCCGTTTCCAGCGCCTGCGCCTCGTTTGCTGTCACGTTAGGGTTCGAGGTGATTGTCTGCGACCCCGACGAAGCCGCCTGCCAGGCGTTTGATGTTCCAGGGGTCACGGTCAAGGCGCAACTGCCTTCCCTGTACATTGCCGGCAACGGCTGCCACGCGGCCACAGCCATTGTGGCGCTCACTCATGATCCACGTATTGACGACCTGGCGATGATGGAAGCGGTGCGTACACCTGCCTTCTATATAGGCGTCATGGGTTCAAAGCGCACATCCACTGCGCGCGCTGAGCGGCTGATTCGCTCAGGTGGGCTGACCGAAGAGCAAGTCGACCGACTGCATATGCCGATTGGTTTAGCACTTGGCAGCATGTCCCCAGCGGAAATTGCCCTCGCGATTATGGCGGATATCGTCAGAGTCCAATACGGAAAAGCACTCCATGAGCTCTAGCAAGCTCGTCGCCCTGGTGATGGCGGCTGGGTTCTCACGCCGATTTGGTGAGGATGACAAGCGCTGCGCGTCATTAACCGACGGACGCCCGCTGTTGGCAGCCTGTGTCGCGAATGCCGAGCAAGCCTTTCCTTTATTGCGCGTGGCGATCCGCGAAGAGGATGATGCGCCCCTGCTAGGCCTTGCAGAAAGCACGCCCTTGATTCGGCTTCATCAGGCGAATCAGGGGTTAGGGGCAAGCCTCGCCGAGGCGGTGGCCGCGCTTAGCCACGATGCCCGCCTGAATAGCGTCGAGGCAGTCGCGATTTTATTGGGCGATATGCCCTGGATTCAGCAGCAGACGCTGCTGTCGTTACAGCGGCTAGCCACTCGAGACACCATCGTGCGTCCCTGCCATGAAGGCACGCCTGGGCATCCGGTTATATTTGGGCGTACGCTTTGGCCCGCCCTTGCAACGCTAAATGGCCATGCGGGGGCCAAAGACATTATTCGCAATAACGCCTCGCACTACCGTGAGTATCACGTGCAGGATGTGGGTACGCTGATGGATATCGACGTGCCCGCTCACTTAGCGCCATCAAAACACGCGCCGCCGGACTGACGGCAACAACAGCCACGCGAATATTTGGCCTACCAAGATGCCTACTGCTTGGCTATCAGTGCGACGACAGCAAGCGCCAGCCACCCAGCCATTAACAAAACGCCGCCAATGGGCGTCACCATGCCGAGGCTTAGTCCCGCCAAGGCCACTAAGTAGAGCGAGCCGGAAAAGCACACAACTCCCAGTGCCCACAGCGCCAGCACCCAACGCTGTCCCGCCAGCGGATGTACTCGGCGCCACACCAGTACCATCATAATGGCTAGGGTGTGCCACGCCTGGTAACGCACGCCGGTTTCGACGGCACTCACCATGGCCTCGGTGGTGCGCGCCGCCAGGCCGTGTGCCGCATAGGCGCCCAGCATCACCATCATGGCGCCTGACAACGCCGCTATACACCACCACACTTTATCTGTTTGTTGCACACTGCTCTCCTGCTTCCATTTCCTGCTCTCAATTTCGCTACGCCCATCGCGATGATTATACCCACGGCGTACCTTGCGCGGCGCTAAACCGCTACAATAGAGAACGAACTGCCATGACGAATGAGACGCGCCCTATTATGTCTATACAGATACGTCTAAACGGTGAACCGCATACACTGTCCACCGGCCTAACCGCCGCCGACCTGGTGGAACAACTGGGTCTTAGTGGTCGTCGTATTGCCGTGGAAATTAACGAAGAGATTGTCCCCCGCAGCCAACACGCCGACACCCACTTGGCCGATGGCGACCACGTGGAAGTGGTTCACGCGATTGGCGGTGGCTAGAGGAAATACTATGACCCAATTAACGCATGAACCGCTAACTGATACGCCGCTCACCATTGCCGGACGCGATTTTCATTCGCGCCTGCTGGTAGGCACTGGCAAATACAAAGACTTTACCGAAACCGGCGCCGCCATTGCCCAGAGCGGCGCAGAGATCGTGACCTTTGCCGTGCGCCGTACCAACTTAGGCCAGGACGCTGGAGCGCCCAACTTACTGGACGTTATCTCGCCGGAGCGCTATACCCTGCTGCCCAACACCGCCGGCTGTTATACCGCTAAAGATGCCGTGCGCACCTGCCGGTTGGCCCGCGAGCTGCTCGACGGCCACAATCTGGTCAAGCTGGAAGTGCTCGGCGACGATCACACGCTTTACCCCAATGTGGTCGAGACGCTAAAAGCCGCTGAAACGCTGCTTGCTGACGGCTTTGACGTCATGGTGTACACCAGCGACGACCCTATTGTGGCACGCGAATTAGAAGCCATGGGCTGCTGCGCCATCATGCCGCTTGGCTCGTTGATTGGCTCGGGCCACGGTATTCAGAACCCACACAACGTGCGTTTGATCGTTGAACAGAGCAAGGTACCGGTATTAGTGGATGCAGGCATTGGTACGGCGTCAGACGCCGCCATGGCCATGGAACTAGGCTGCGACGGCGTGCTGCTCAATACCGCCATTGCCCACGCCCGCGAGCCGCTGCGCATGGCTAACGCCATGAAGCTGGCTGTCGAAGCCGGGCGCGATGCGTTTTTAGCCGGCCGCATGGCGCGTCGTCAATCCGCCGACCCTTCTTCACCTTTTGCTGGCCGTATTAACGGTTAATTGATTCGAGACCCCATGACTGAACCTAATACCCCTGTGCACCCAAGCAGCACCGACAGCAGTGCCACCACCGCCCCTGAAAGCCAGGACGCACCGCTGCACCGCCGCGGCATTAAAAGCTACGTGATCCGCGCGGGTCGTATGACCCAGGCGCAAAACCGGGGCCTGGAAGATATCTGGCCGCGTTTTGGCCTGACCATCGCCGATGGTCGTCAAGACCTGGACGCTCTGTTTGGCCGTCAGGCACCGCGGGTGGTAGAAATCGGCTTTGGCATGGGCAACTCGCTGATAGAACAGGCTGAAACCCATCCGGATACCGACTTTATCGGCATTGAAGTCCACGCCCCTGGCGTTGGAAAATTGCTCGATGAAGTCGATAAGCGGGGCCTCACCAACCTGCGCGTTTACCGCGAGGATGCCCTGGCAGTGCTCGAACAGTGCCTTCCTGAAGGCTCGCTGACCACGCTGCAGCTGTTCTTCCCCGACCCTTGGCCGAAGAAGAAGCACCACAAACGGCGTATCGTGCAGCCTGCCTTTGTTGAGCTGATCCGCACTCGCCTGATGCCCGGCGGCACTTTCCATATGGCGACAGACTGGGAAGCCTACGCGGAGTGGATGGCCGAGGTAATGGAAGCCGCGCCCGGCTACGCCAATACTGCCAGCGAAGAAACCACCCCGTATGTGCCACGCCCGGCCTTCCGCCCATTGACCAAGTTTGAAGCCCGCGGAGAAAAGCTAGGTCACGGCGTGTGGGATCTGATTTATCAGCGGGAAGGGTAAAGCGCTCGGCTTATTTAGCTCTGCTTATAGAGTGATCATCACTAGGCTCGCGACGGTCTGCATCAAACCGTCGCGGTGTTATTTGGACGAGACTTATCAAGCGACAGCTACCGTATGAATCTCTCCTTCTCCGCTTTCAAAAGCATCGATATTTGCCAGCGTGGTCTCGGCGATATTGGTTAGCGCTTCGGTCGTGAAAAACGCCTGATGGCCAGTGATCAGCACATTATGAAAGGTCGTTAGCCGCATAAACTGATCATCATCGATCACGCCGTGGGACAGGTCTTCGAAGAACAGCTTCTCTTCCTCTTCGTAGACATCCAACCCTAAGCGGCCGATTTTGCCGCTTTTCAGACCAGCGATGACCGCTTGGGTATCGACCACTCTTCCTCGACCGGTGTTGATAATCATCACGTCGTCCTTCATTTGCGCGATGGCCTCGGCATCAATCAAATGATTAGTCTCAGGCGTTAACGGGCAGTGCAGCGAAATGATGTCGGCGCTGGCATACAGCGTGGCTAGCGTTACGTATTCTAAAAACGGCTTTGCCTGCGGATTGGGGAAAGGATCGCTGGCCACTACCCGACAGCCAAAGCCATGCATGATATCGGCAAAGATCAAGCCAATTTGCCCGGTGCCTATCACGCCTACGGTTTTACCGTACAGATCAAAACCCAGCAGGCCGTCCAGGGCGAAGTTACCCTCACGCACGCGGTTATAGGCGCGATAGGTCATGCGGTTTAGGCTCAACACCAGGGCGACTGCGTGCTCTGCAACGGCATGGGGCGAATAGGCAGGCACCCGCACAACCGTCATGCCTAATCGGTCGGCAGCCGCTAGATCGACATGGTTAAAGCCCGCTGAACGCAGCGCCACTAAGCGTGTGCCGCCACCGTGCAGTTGCTCTAACACGGTGGCAACAAGGCAATCATTAACGAAGGCGCATACCCCGTCAAAGCCCTGGGCCAAGGGTGCGGTGTCTACCGTCAGGCGCGCATCGAAGAAGCTTAAGGAGTGTCGCTCTGCCGCATTGGCGCGGGTAAGAAAGGTACGATCATAGGGCTTGGCACTAAACACGGCGATGCGCATGGCTCAGTTCTCCGTAGGAACTTAACGTTGTCTCTGGGACAGCATAGGCGACAGGAGTAACTCGAGCAGCATCTATTCAGCGGGGCGAAGGCGCGCGGGCTTAATGTGAAGAAGCTAGAAAAAAGAAAGCCGCTCCAAGGGAGCGGCAAAAAAGACCGTGACTAGCAATGAGAGGGAGAAACCATGACAGTAAATTGGCGTTGATTCTTAAATCAACAGCTGTCTTGGTTGCCAACGTCTCATCAAACGCTGACAATCACACTATAATCATTCTCATTTACCTCGTCAATACAAATACGAATATTTTTTATTTAGCTTTTCCCAACCTTCTATTTAGCTAACCAACTGCAGCCAAAGGGGCAGCGTCAAAATTGCCAGCAGGGTTTGTCCGGTAATAATAGCCGCCATTAGTTCGGCATCGCCGCCAAGTTGGCGGGCTAAAATATAAGCAGAGGTTGCGGTAGGTAGGGCGGCAAACAGCAGCGCCACATCGCGACTAACAGGGTCAAGCTGCAACACCCAGGCCAAGAGCAGCACTAGCGCGGGCATGAATACCAGTTTTACGCTGTTAGTGGCCAGCACACCGCGGTCGACCCGTAACAGCGCTGCTGGACGCAGCGCCACACCAACAGCCACCAAACCTAGCGGTAAAGCCGCGCGACCCAGTAACTCCACGGTATCCTGACTCCAACCGGGTAAGCCGACCCCAGAGAGATTAAGGGCGATACCCGCAAGGCAGGCCAGAATTAGCGGATTTTTAATCAGCGCCATTGCGCTTTTAGCCACGCTAGCGCCGCCTAACGTGCCAGCGGCCACAAAGCTAGCCACACACATCACGTTCACCACCGGTACCATCAGTGCCACAGCGACTGCGGCCGTCGTCGCCCCCAGGCTGCCGTGTAGCGCAGCGGCGCCGGCAACGCCCACATAGGTATTAAAGCGTACCGCGCCTTGAAACACCGAGGTAAACGCCGCGGGCGTAAGTTGTAACCAGCTCCGAAAACGCCAGAGCAGTAAGCCAAACAATACCATTGCGCCTAGCAGCACCATCGCTAAACGGCCGACTGGCACCTGGCTCACATCGGCAGTCGCCAACGTTCCGACCAGCATGGCGGGAAACAGCACAAAATAGATTAGCCGCTCTATCTGCGGCCAGAAGATGTCGCTGGGCCAGCGCCAATAGCCGAGAACGCCGCCCAGTAAGATCAATAGAAACAGTGGGCCTAAAGCGCCGGTGATACTCTCCATTTGCGTCCCTTTTGCCTGCGACATCCCAGCACAGCGATATCGGCTCGATTACTGTTAACATGGCGATTACACCCCGCCTCACGGCTTGCGTAGCGATTATTCTGCCATGAAGATGATGTCAAAACCTGCACACCCGGCGGGCTTCCCCGTCTTAAGGGTACTGATACTGGTCACTGGTTTAGCGCTGGCTGCCTGTGCATGGTACGCCTTTGCCCATTGGCTGCACCGCGACAGTGATGTGACCTGGTTTCCGCCCGCTTCAAGCTGCAACCTACATGCAGCGCCTTGTTCTGCCACGTTAGGCGATAAGGGCCGCATTACCCTGTACATTCAAGCGGATGGACGGATTGATGCATTAGAGATATTACCACTGGAAGTCGAGGTCGATGGCGTCACTGCCACTCAGGTTGACGTCGACTTTATTGGTCGGGATATGGATTTGGGATTACACCGCTTTGCCCTTAGCGCTGGCGCGCCCGGCCATTTTAAAGGTCAAGGCCAAGTGGGAATTTGTACGCAAAGCGTTATGCCCTGGCGAGCGCGTGTCATACTGGACACCGCTGAGGGGAAAGTCGGCAGTTGGTTTGATTTTGACGTCATTCGGAGTTAACGCATATGGCCCGTAAACCGTTATGGCTGAGCGCTGGAGTCGCTGCAGTATTAATCGTGATCAGCGGCATCGGCCTCTATCAATACGCTTTAGCCCCCCACAATGATGACCCTGTGGGCGGACCAGTCGAAATGCCCTCTACCCAGGGTGATTTTTCGTTAACCCAATTGGATGACGATCAACTAGCCATCTTGTCGTTTGGGTATACGTACTGCCCCGATATATGTCCTATGACACAGTCGGTCAAACGCCAAGCGCTCGCCCAGCTCTCGGATGCACAGCGCGAGCGTGTAGTACCGGTGATGATTACCGTTGACCCTGAACGCGACACTATCGAGCGTATGCAGGAGTACATGGCCTTTTTTGGCGAAGAGTTCATCGGTGCAGTGGGCAGCCAGGAACAGCTAGAGGATGTTGCGTCGCGCTATGGCGTGATATGGCGAAAAGTCGAAGCGCCGGATTCAGCCATGGCATATACCATTGACCACAGCACCTCGCTTTTTTTAGTTAACCGCGAGGGCGAAATTCTTCAGCGAGTGCTCTACTCGCCAACGCCTCACGGTTTAGTCTCAGCGCTGGAGAGCGAGCTGGGCAGCTAATCACGGACAAAGGATGGACTGCTCACTCTGGCGATGCGCTCTCGGGAGCGGCTTGCAAACGATCCAGCATCGCCATTAACGCCCCTATTTGAGTCCCATTACGGGTATCGTGCTGGGGGCTTAGTTGCCACGTACTTTCAGCAAATCCCCACCAGTCCCAACAACCCTTCGGGTTCGCCATGCTGCTTTCTGCCTGGGGATAAAGCACAATTTGCTGGTGATCTGACGCCCAGGCGTTTAGCCCGGTGTAACGCACAAACGTCTCGCCAATCGCCTCTGCGTTCATTTGGCAGCCGTGAAGCGCTAGCGTTACCGGGCACTCGCCAGCCTTACAGCCTTCGGGAATAAAGACATAGCCCGTATCGGCGAAGCCTTTTACTGCGAACTCAGACTGATCAAAGGCGGTTAATTGAGCGCCTTGCTCGCCACCACTGCGTATCTCACGCTCAGGATAGAGCCAGTTCATCATCTCACCGGCGATATCTTCATCGCAGGACAGCACATAACTCCCTCCCCCCTGGCGACAATCACCCCACTCTTCTGGGCCAGGTGATGCATCGTTCGGTAGGCGTACCGGCCAGCCATGCCCAGCATTTTCGCTGCGCGCAACTCTCAACTGGTCGGGGGAAGCAAGCCAGTTCGTCCACTGCTCAGCGAGAAGGTCGCCTAGCAGCGGTTCAACCACCTCATCCTCTTCACCGTGCCACAAATAGGTTCGAAGCTGGCTAAGGGCTTCTGTGCTGCCGACCTGTTCAAGCGCTCTATAGCGATCATAACGCCCCTCCAATTCATCTAATGAAGGTGCACCGCGGCGAGTCATCATGCATTGATTCAGCGCCAAACTCAGCGAGCCTTGTGCACAGCTCCAAGGCCCAGCCGCCAGCACCCCAAGACCACTAAACCGCTCAGGCCAAGCTACCACAAGCTGCGTCGCCATATAGCCGCCTGACGACACGCCTACAACGCTTGCTTGCTCTGGAGCAGCGCCCAAGGCAGGTAAATCCTCGGGCTCGCTGTCCGTTTCGGCTTGCGCGATAAGCGGCATACATACGCCAACACAAAACAGCGCGTAAGCAAGCTTGTGCATCAAGTAGGGAGGCGCTAATGACATCGCTTATTCGATGCCTAACAATTCAACACGGAACGTCAGCACTTCATTAGGACCGATAGGCCCTTGACCATTTTCGCCGTAAGCAATGTCAGCGGGGATATATAACATCCAGCTATCGCCAACGCTCATCATCTGTAGCGCTTCCTGCCAACCTTCAATCACTTGGTTAGTCTGAAAACTGACCGATTCGCCACGCTCAAAAGAGCTATCGAATACGGTGCCGTCTAACAGCATGCCTTCGTAGTTCACTTCGACGGTGTCCTCAGGGCCCGGTGTCGCGCCATCGCCCGACTCAAGCACTTCATACTGAAGGCCAGACTCCGTTACGGTAACTTCTTCGCGTTCAGCGTTCTCAGCGAGGAAAGCTTCACCCTCTTCGAGATTGTTCTGAGCGATTTCCTCAGCTTCCGCTGCCCGCGCTTGCATTGATTGCTCTTGGAAGGCCATGAGCGCCTGCGTCATCTCTTCTTCTGTCAACGCCAAGTCATTGCCTTCAAAAACATCGCTCATGCCGTCGTTAAACGCATCTAAGTCGAGGTCTTCGATGTCCGCCTGCATGCTTTCACCCAGGGTGACACCCAGGCTATACGCTAATCGCTGTTCATCTGTTTCTGGCGCTGCCGCTGCAAAAGGGGCAACCAATAGCAAACCTGTCAGAGCCGTTGTAGAAAGTAGTAATTTCATGAAACATCCTTTTTATCGCGGCGCCGAACGCCAATCAGTATCACTTAAAGACTAACACCCACCGCCCCGAGCTGCATCTTTGGGGTGGTGGGTGCTAATAAGACCACAAAATAAGAAAGAGGTTTAGCAGATTTAGACGACCAGCGTGGGGCAGTGAGCCGCGCCAGCAACGCGCTGAGAGACACTACCTAGCAGCGGATTCTTTTCGCCGTTGGTACCCTGGGCGCCGATCACGATGAGATCGCACTCCCGCTTACGGGCAAAGCGCACAATAATCCGCGAGGGGCGCCCGCCTTTCACAAAGGCGCGCACGCGGGAGCCATCGGCCCCCAGCTCAATGGCATGGGACTTTGCATGCACCGCTATCTCGGTGGCGTACTCCTTTAACGCATCGTCAGGAATATCCAACTGATTGGGCCTCACCATGGAGAGCGAGGCTTCCAACAGGCTGTGGTGTTTGAACACACACAGCAGATAAAGCTCGGCGCCCGTTAGCATATGCAAACCCACCGCCTTCTCCAGCGCCCTCAAGGCGCCTTTCGAGCCATCCACCGGGACTAATATGCGATTAAACATTCGCGTACTCCTTGTGGCTGTTTAGCGGAAGGCGACATCGCGCAGGAACAGCGCAATTTGCGGGAACATGATCAATAGGGCGGCCGCTAAAATCAGCATGAAAATAAACGGCGGTGTTCCTTTGATGACATCCCAATAGGGGCGCTTGAAAATCGCAATCGCGGTAAAAATATCGCACCCAAAGGGGGGCGTTGCCGAACCTATCGCCACCTGCAAAGTTATCAAAATACCCACCAGCACGGGGTCTAAGCCTGTTGCGGCAATGGCTGGTGCGAAAATCGGTGTTAGCACCAGGATGACCACAATAGGGTCAACGAACATGCACGCCACAAAGAAGGAGATACAGATAGCTATTAGCACGCCCGTCGGCCCAGCATCATTGACCCCCACGCTCTCCAAGATCATCTGTGGAATCTGAGCAAACGAAATAATCCACGAGAAACCATTGCCGACGGCCACCAGAATAAATACCACCGCGGTGATCAAGCCGGTTGATTTTGCAATGGCATAAATGTCGTGCATTTTGAGCGAGCGGAAGACCACAAATTCTAGCAAAACGGCATACAGCACACAGGCCGCAGCGGCTTCTGTAGGGCTGAAGATACCGCCATAAATACCACCGACAATAATCACCGGGAAACCGAGCGGCCACAGCGCTTGCTGTACAGCCACGGCACGCTGTTTCCAACTTGATTTGGGTTCGGTGGGTACGTCTTTTACGATGGCGTAAATAATACTGTAAGCCGAAAACATCACTAGGATCATTAAGCCAGGACCAATCCCAGCAATAAACAGCTCACCGATTGATGTACCCGAGATAACCCCATAAATAATCATGCCGATACTGGGGGGAATCAAAAACGCGATGTCGCTGGCATTAATGATCAGTGCGAGGGTAAAAGAGTCAGAATAGCCCGCTTTGAGCATTTTGGGGCGCAATGGTGAACCCACGGCCACTACCGTTGCCTGGGTAGAGCCCGACACTGCGCCGAACAGCGTACATGACGCTGCGGTGCTCACCGCCAAACCACCTTTGATATGACCGATAAACGACATCACCATATCAATTAAGCGGTTCGCGGATTGCCCGCGGGTCATGATGTCGGCAGCAAGAATAAACATCGGCACGGCAATCAGTGAAGCAGGTCGTATCCCCGCCATCATCTGCTGGATAAGCGTATCCATCTGACCGAAGCCGTTAAACATCATGTAGAAGCCAATTACCGCAGCGGTAATCAACGGGATCATCATAGGAAAGCCCAGCAACAGCAGGGCAATCATGGTGGAGACCATTATTGTCGTCATAGCTATTCCCCTAGAGTGCAGTGCCTTGCATCAGACTTCAGTTTCGGTGTCTTTGTAACCATCCACCACACCCGTCGAGAGATACACATCGTGAGAGGTGAAGTTTTTAACGGCAGTCAGCAGGTATTGAATACCGGTAATCAAAAAGCCGATCGGTACCCAAATATAGATAATCCAGATCGGTAAGCCCATGGAAGGCAGTACACGCCCTTTGCTATATAGATCGAGGATATAAACAACCGAATAGTAGAGCAGAAAAAACATCACTAGCGATGTGAACAGCGCAATGCAGATCATTAGCACTCTGCGCCCACCTACCGGCAGCGCATCGTAGATAGCCGACATGCGAATATGGCGACCATGACGGGCTGCATAGCCTATACCCGCAAAGGTAATCATGATAATCAAAATCCGGTTTAACTCACCGGAAAACATGATGCTATTGCCAAATACAAAACGGGCGACGACGTTGGTGACCGTATTCAGCGCCATTAGCAAAACGCCCATCGCCAGGATCACGGCTTCCATTTTGCTAATTGCAGTGTCGATCACACCCAATACTCCCGGCAAGCCGGAGCGATAACTCTTTTCCATCTCTTCATCGGTCATGGCCGGACTCCTTTCTAACGGCTCTAACGGCATCAGTTATATGCCTAGGCACAGTGAATATAGCGTAACGGCATGCCGCCGCGGGTGGTTCAACGCTAGATGTACGTAACCTAACGGCAACATTGTTAAAACCTAAGGCAAATAACCAACCATTAGCGCCTTAGCACAAAAAAAGGGCAGCCTTGGCTGCCCCCCCCTTGGGTAATCTCCCACTAGCCTTCAAGGCCTGAAGGATGATTACTCGTTGCTTACGGCTTCAAGGTCGGCTTTAAACTGCTCAAGCAGCTTTTTACCATCTTCACCGGTCATTTCCAGGAAGGCTTCTTCAACCTGAGGAGCGCGGTCACGGAACGCTTGAATTTGCTCTTCATTCAGACGCGTTACGGTCACTTCATCAGACGCTTCCTGAATTTTCGCTAACGACTCTTCAGCCAACCCTTGGATATGTTCAATAGTGTGGTCGTAAGCCGCTTGTGAGGCTTCTTGAACCAGGGTCTGATCTTCTTCAGATAGGTCTGAATAGAAGTCCTGGTTCGCCATCATCGCGGTAGTGAACCAGCCGTGACCAGTAAACGTTAGGTGCGGAGACACCTCATACAAACCACCGGACTCAATCCAGAAAATCGGGTTCTCTTGGCCATCAATAATACCGGTCTGCAGACCGCCATATACTTCGCCCCACGGAAGCGGCGTTGGCGTCGCACCAAAGGCGTCGTAAGTCTCCGTTAGTAGCGGATTAGTCATGGTGCGGATTTTCTTGTTATCCAGCCCTTCCGGCGAAGAGAACGGCTCATTGGTCGTAATGACCATTTCGCCTTCTGGATACATTTTCAGCAGCTCAAGGCCTTGCTCGGCATAAAGCTCCGGAAAAATTTCATTAATCGCATCACTTTCCTCGAAGAACGTTAGTACGGTCTCTTCATCGGTCGGCAGCAGGTAAGGAATGAAAAAAATTTGCGCTTCAGGAATCAGTGCACCGGTAAACCCGGGCGACTGGTTCACAAACTGCAGAATACCGTTCTGCGTCTGCTCCATAATATCGTCAGACTCGCCCAGCTCGCCAAAGCGGTAAACCTGAACCGTGTGATCGGAATTCTCTTCGATATACTCTTTAAAAGCATAGGCAAAGACATCCTGTACGTCGCCTTCGTACTCTTCATGAGCGTAACGCCAGTTATCCGCTTGCGCGACAGCCGTCATGCCCATCAATAGTGCGCCCACGCTTGCCGTTGCGACTAATTTGGTGGTTACAGAACGATTAAATACGGGTTTGCTTGCCTTCATACGGTGTTCCCCTTGCAGTGGTAAGCGCGCTATACAAGTGCGCAAGAAGCTAGATAATCCACGCGTATCTCAACACGACACTGTTATACGCTATTCAACTCAACGTCCACTAACAGACACGTTCTCTAACAGACAATGGCACTCCTCTTATTGTGTGCTAGCCAGTGAATAACGCTAGGTATTTTAAAATCAGCTTAAATTCAGGCTAGCGCGCTCCTTGATGAGGGTCAAGCTGGCAAGTAAGCGTTTGTAGCGCCAGACACAGTGCTGATGGTTGCTGTAAGTCACGATCTGACTGCATGTCTGTTTTGCTTAAAAAAAGCTGTTTTCGCAGCCATTTAGCCGGATCTTGCGACATTTCGACGATGTTAGTCACACGCCGTTCATCGTTTTGCACTTCCAAAGCCCACGCTTGCCAACGTTGAAGGTTCTCACGTTCGGACATGAGTTCGGCCTGCTTAATTATTTCGCGCAGTGCTGTCACGGACTCGCTTGACGCGGCCGAGTCTTTTAAAGCACGACGTAACCCCCGCAACACTTCCGTCACGCTACTCTGCCATCGACGACGCTGGTCACGCTGGCGAGCGACCGCCGTGGACAGGGCTTCCAGGCCGCACGAGTATAGCCAGCAATGGAGCAACAGCTCGCAAACGTCGATCCCGGCCTCCTCTTGCAGCGTTAGGCAAGCTGTCTCAACTCCAGGCTTGGCGTAAAGCGCCAGGGCAAAATCCCACAACGGTATCTGCTGTAAGCGCTGCAATCGGGTAGAATCGAGTGCATTAGTCTCTAGCATCGTATGACCCACTTATTTTCGGGAGAAAGCATGATTGCACTGCGCCAAGTCGCCCTGCAACGCGGCACGCAAACGCTACTCGACAATGCAGACGTTACCCTGAATAACGGGGTCAAGGCTGGCATTATCGGGGCAAACGGCGCCGGCAAATCGAGTTTGTTCAAACTACTGCTGGGCGAAATCGCTCCCGATCAGGGTGATGTCGAGATGAGCGGCGGCCAGCGTATCGCGCATATGGCCCAGGAAGTTGACGCTCTAGATCGCCCCATTATTGAGTATGTACTTGATGGCGATGTTGCACTACGCCAAGCAGAGGCCGACTTGCTGGCCGCCCGCGAAGCCGGTGAAGCCCATCGCGAAGCCGAACTGCACGGATTGATCGAAACCCTGGATGGCTACCGTGCGGAATCGCGAGCAGCGCAACTGCTGGTTGGACTGGGCTTTGTGCAGACCGACCTCAGCCGCCCACTCTCGGCGTTTTCCGGCGGCTGGCGGATGCGGGTCAACCTCGCCCGTACGCTGTTTATGCCTTCTGATCTTCTGCTACTGGATGAGCCCACCAACCACCTGGATCTGGACGCCCTGCTGTGGCTGGAGCAATGGCTGACCCGCTACCCTGGCACGCTGTTGCTGATTTCCCACGACCGCGATTTTTTGGATGCCGTATGTGACCACATCGTGCACATGCATCACCAAACGCTGGAGCTTTACCGCGGCAATTACTCCCAGTTTGAGCGCACCCGCGCCGAAAAGCTCGCTCTTCAGCAGGCTGAAGCCGCCAAGCAACAGGCCCGCAGGGAAGAGATCGAGCGCTTTATTGCACGCTTTAAAGCACAAGCGACCAAGGCGAAACAGGCGCAAAGCCGAGTCAAAATGCTTGAGCGCATGGAAGATATCGCCGTCGCCCATGTGGACTCCCCTTTCCACTTCACGCTGCCTGCCGCCGATAAAACCTCGCACCCGCTGCTAGTGCTGGATCAGGCGCAGCTAGGTTACCGCGGTAAAAAGGGCGACGGAAGTGACGACAACATTCAGTTGGACAAGGTCAACGTTACCTTGCTGCCCGGCAGCCGCATTGGCCTGTTAGGTCCCAACGGCGCAGGTAAATCGACGCTCATTAAATCACTCACCGGCGAGCTTGAGCTACTTAATGGCAAGCGCGTGCCCGGCGAGCATTTGGCGATTGGCTACTTTGCTCAGCATCAGCTTGAGAGCCTGGACGTTTCATCGACGCCCTTTGTGCATGTGCAGCGCCTCTCACCCACCGCCAGCGATCAGGATATCCGCAATTTCCTGGGCGGTTTTGGTTTTAAGGGCGACGACGCCTTCGGCAAAGTTGCCAACTACTCGGGTGGCGAAAAAGCCCGCCTGGCGCTGGCGCTGGTCGCTTGGCAAAAACCCAACCTGCTACTGCTCGATGAGCCGACCAACCACCTGGACTTAGAGATGCGCGAGGCGCTGACCCAGGCACTGGCAAGCTTTGAAGGCACGGTGATTCTGGTTTCTCACGACCGTCACTTGCTGCGCGCCACGGTCGATGAGTTTTGGCGGGTAGCGGATCACCGCGTCGAGCCTTTCGACGGCGATTTAGAAGATTACCGCGTTTGGCTTAAAGCGCGCCTGGAAGAGAGCCGTCGGGATTCCCGCGGTGAAAAAGCCGAGCGCCAGAACCAACAGCCCAGCGGCGACAGCCGTGAAGCGCGCAAAGCATCACGTAAAGCGGCCGCCGAGCTGCGCGAAAAACTGCGCCCGCTTAAAAAGCAGCGTGACCAAGCAGAAAAAGCCATGGAAAAGGCCCAGCAGGAACTTGATAAGGTAGAACAAGTGCTGGCAGACCCCGCGCTCTACACCGACAGCGCTCGCAAAGCCGAACTGACCAAGACGCTTAGTCAGCAAGCGGAGATTAAAGCACGTCTGGACGAGTCAGAGCGGCAGTGGCTCAGCGCTGAAGAGGCGTTGGAAACAATGGAAGCCGAGCTGCTCGCCAGCGAAGAGACGGCCAGCTAGCTTTCGAGCAAAAACGTTACCGGGCCATCGTTGATTAGCGCCACCTGCATATCAGCGCCAAACTCACCGGTGGCGACATGCGGCCAAGCATTGCGCGCCTTGGCAACCAGCAAGTTAAACAGCTCTTCACCCTGGGCGGGTGGAGCGGCGCTTGAGAAGCTGGGCCTAAGACCTTTGCGGGTATCCGCCGCCAGGGTGAACTGAGACACAAGCAGCAAGCCTCCGTTCGCCTGCTGCAGGTTGTGATTCATTTTGCCGTCGGCGTCGCTGAATACCCGGTAGTGGAGCAATTTATGCAGCAGCTTCTCAACAGCCACTGCATTATCCTGCTTCTCCACGCCTACCAGCGCCAGTAGCCCGTGATCAATACTGCCTACGACCTCGCTTTCCACTTCTACACTCGCACGCTTCACTCGTTGAATTAGTGCCTTCAAAACGCCTCTCCCCAGCAAAGAAACGATTATTGTAACCGTCGCTCATTGGCTTTTCCTTTACCTAGTCAGTTTCTCCCGAGTAGCGCATCGCGAAAGTCGTTGTCCAGTGGGCGCTCACCGAGCCAAATACTAAACATCGCGCTGGCAAACTCGGTACTCTCCTCTTCAAACAGCACTTCACCATTGAGCGCAAGGCGCAGCTGCTCGCCGTTCCAGCTAAGCAGGTAGCGGTCACCGGGAACGACGTCGCGATAGCGTTGATTTAGGCGCGCAAGAGGTTCTTCGATCTGGGTAAATTCATACAGCGTGAGAGTGTCTTGCAGCGTTTTTTCCGTCGCTTCGGCAAAATCGCTAGCTTCGATTGCATGAAAGTAAGCAAGCTCCAGGCGGCGTGGAATGTCACCTAACGGCTGTGGCTGGGTTTCACCTTCAAGCTGATAATATGCCCCCGCGTAGGCCGTCCAGATCATGTAACGGAATACGCCACTGCCAATCAACGTATAGCGTTGGCCTTCCTCTGCTACGCTGCGTTCAAATGACTCACCGTTTTCTGACACACTACTGGCCATCACCCCAGGCGACAGCATTAACCCCACTAACATCAGAGTAATTTGGGCGGAAATTGGCGTGGACATAAAACCTCCTCAAGGCAGCATTACTATACACAGCAATACACCCAATAAAGGTTTCGTACAATAACCAGCCAATTCCTACAGCCATTTTAATTGCGGCTGTCTACCAAGCGCGGCAGAGCATTAGATCGCAGTGCGGTTCGCACAGCAGCATCTCGGCTAGGTTACTCGTATGATGTGGCTGCCCACGGCTGCCGATCATAATGAGATCGGGGGAGTGGCGCTTCATATACGCCTGCAGCACATCACAGGGCCTACCTTGCTCTAGCACCAGCTCAACATCGGGCACGCCGTCTAGTTCGCGCATGAGGCTATCGACTTCAGTGGTTAATTGTTCGCGCAGGCGCAGAACTTCATGATCACGCCAGTGGGCGTAATAGGCTTGCGAACCCAATTCGCGTTCGCCGGGCAGCGTCCAGGCATGTAGCAGAGTAAGCGTCGCTTCGGGAAAGCGAATCAGCGCCTCTTTTAAGGTGTGACGCGCGGTGAGCGAAAAATCGATCGGCACCAGAATATGCTGCCAGGGCTGGGTGGGTTGGTAGGATGCCACCACCACCGGGCAAGGGGCACTTCGCAGCACACGCATCACCGTAGTGCCCGCCAGCAGGTCTTTTTGCCCCCGCTTGCGATGCATGCCCAGCACAATCAGCTCAGCATTGCGCTCGTGAGCTTCGCGAACGATCTCGATGTGGGGCGAACCGGTCACAGTTTGGATCAGCGTTTTTGGCGCCTCTAAGGCGTAGTCTTCGCGTAGATCGGTCAGCGTGGTCGTGATGTCATCTACCACGGCGCTCTCGACGTCAAGCAACACACGCCGCGGAAGATAGGGGTCCAACACGTGCAGTACGTCCAGCTGAACCCCATGGGCATAGGCTAAACGCAGCGCCCGAGCAAAAGCGGCGCGATTATCTGCGGAAAGATCAGTGGCAAACAGAATGGTGCGAGGCATGGCGAAACGCTCCTCGGCTGAGCAGCTCAGCCTTACAAGCCGTTAAGCAAACACTCCTCAGCATGGTGCGCAATGCCCATTCGCGCAAGCTGATGATTCCCCTGCCGCGCTTACCACCAAGCATGAAAGTGATGGACAGGGCCGCGCCCTTTGCCCACGTTCAAGCGCACACTGGCTTCCAGCGCAGCATGCAACCAACGTTTGGCATCACCAATGGCCGCCACCGGCGCATCAGGGCCGGAATGCTCTGGCAACTTCGCCAGGCAGGCGGCGATCGCAGAGGAGAGCGCACAGCCGGTACCGTGCAAATTGTCGGTATCGATGCGCGAAGCGGGCAACCACTCATGGCCGCTGGGGGTTGCCAGCAGGTCTGGACAGGTGGCCCCGCGTAAATGTCCGCCTTTCAACACTACGTAGGGGGCGCCCAACTGCGTTAACCCAGGGAGCATCGCCTCCATCTCGTCGAGGCTATTGGGCGATGGCGAATCAAGCAGTACCGCGGCCTCCGGCAGATTGGGGGTAATCACATCGGCGAGCGGCACCAAAATATCGCGCACGGCGTGAATTCCGGCATCATCGACCAGAATATCGCCGCTTTTGGCGACCATCACAGGGTCGAGCACAATCCAGCGTGGACGACGCTGGCACAGCACGTCGGCGATCACCTCCGCGACTTCACGGCTCGCCACCATGCCGATTTTGACCGCGTCTATCGCCACATCATCCAGCAAGTGTTCCAACTGCTCGCGTATTGCTTGAGGCGAGACGGGATACACTGCGGCCACCCTGCAGGTATTCTGGGCAATCACCGCGGTAATCACGTTGGTGCCGTAAACGCCAAGAGCTGAAAAGGTTTTCAAATCACCCTGTAGACCAGCGCCGCCGGACGGATCGGAGCCCGCGATGGTAAGCACATTGCGAAGGCGAGAATCGGTAGACATGGGGCTCCTTGAGGGTAATAACATCATGTCTTCCTAGGATACCCAAGCTGTGCGCTTTGTGCTGCTTAAAACATGCATGCACTGGCACAAAAAAGCCGCCCGAAGGCGGCTCTCTGATCCCATACAGCAGACTACTCGGCCGTGTCACCTTCTGGATTACGGGCGTTATAATAAGCCTGCTCGGAGATGGCGTGGTAATCCTCGACCTTGTCCTGGAATGCGCGGTAGGAGTCGTAGATCCGCGTGGCCAGTTCACTCGATGCGGCCAATTCGCCTACTACGTCAGCCGAATACTCGCGAGCCTGGGCGAGTACATCGTCGGGGATGCGGCGTAGCTCAACATCATGCTCGTTGACAAGGGTTTCCAGCGCATCGTTGTTACGCGCAGTGTACTCATCCAGCACGCTTTGGTTGATATCACTAATGGCGGTACGCAGGATCGCCTGCAGATCCGCTGGCAGCTCTGCCCAGGCCTCTTCGTTGACGATGGCCTCGAACATGACCGTCGGCTCGTGCCAGCCTGGATAGTAGTAATAGTCGGCCGCTTGATGCAGGCCAAACGCCAAGTCGTTATAGGGGCCAATCCACTCAGTGGCATCAATCGCGCCGGACTGTAGCGAGGTAAAGATCTCGCCGCCTGGCATGTTGACAATGGCCACTCCCATACGACTCATTACTTCGCCACCCAGGCCAGGCATGCGCATTTTGAGACCGTCAAGATCAGCAACTGAGTTGATCTCTTTGTTATACCAGCCGCCCATCTGCACGCCTGAGGCGCCCGCGACCATGACGTCAACGCCGAAATCGTCGTAAAGCTCGTTCCACAGCTCCATACCACCGCCATAGCTTAGCCAGGCGTTCATTTCTTGGGCGTTCATACCAAACGGCACCGCGGCAAAGAACTGTGCGGCAGGCGCTTTACCCTTCCAGTAGTAAGAAGCGGAGTGACCGAGCTCAGCAGTGCCCTCGGACACCGCGTCAAACACCTCAAACCCCGGCACCAATTGTCCAGCACCGAAAACTTCTATGGTTAAGCGACCATCCGACATTTCATCGACCAGCTGCGATAGGCGCTCAGGGCCTTGGCCAACGCCAGGGAAGTTCTTAGGCCAGGAGGTCACCATTTTCCAACGGAACTCGTCCTCTTGGGCCTGGGCTTGATTATCAAAGCTTGATACCACCAGCAAACTGGCGGAAAGAGCGGTCGTCATCGCAATGGCGACGGGGAGTGTTTTGGCTTTCATACGATAACCCTCTTACTTTCTATTATTACTATTATGAGTAGGGAGTGCTCCGCCTAGCATAGAACACTAGGCGGTTTACTACATACAGGCCATTGATGGCTATTTACTGCTTTTTAATTAGGTTGCCACATATACCCGTTGATTACAGCGTTGATAACGGACATGTTTTTCAACCGACTCCTCGTTTACTAAAACTGGCCGGGAAGCCATGTTGCTAACTGTGGGAAGAAGCTCAACATCAGCAACATACCCAGCTGCATTAAGATAAACGGGATAACGCCACGGTAAATAGCCGAGGTAGATACAGACGGCGGCGCTACGCCACGGAGATAGAACAGCGCGAAGCCGAACGGGGGCGTTAAGAACGACGTTTGCAGGTTAATCGCGATCATGATGCCCAGCCAAATAGGATCAAGGCCCATGGCAAGCAAGATCGGGCCGACAATGGGCACCACCACAAAGGTAATTTCGATAAAGTCGAGAATAAAGCCGAGCAAGAAGATCACCAGCATAACGATGACCGTCGCGCCGATCACCCCACCAGGCATCGTCTCGAATAGTTCGGTCACCATGTGTTCGCCGCCGTAGGCACGAAACACCAGGGAAAACAGCGCAGCGCCGATCAGGATCAAGAACACCATGGTGGTCACGTGCGTAGTCGAGCGCAGCACGTCTTTCAACGTCGCCCAGTCGAGCTGACGATAGGCTAGCGCCAACACCAGGGCACCAAAAGCGCCTACCGCAGAAGCTTCTGTAGGCGTGGCAAAGCCGCTCAGAATCGAGCCCAGTACCGCCACAATCAGTACTATGGGGGGCACCAGTCCTTTCAGCAGCAGCATGCCAACCCCAGAGGTGTGACCAAGCTCGGCCATTAACTCTTCACGATCGGCGGCAGGCGCCATATGCGGACGCAGCCACGCCACCAGGGCGACATACATCATATACATCACCACTAGCAGCAGCCCGGGCACCAGCGCCCCCATAAACAGATCGCCCACCGAGACGGTTTTAGGACTGAAAATCCCCATGTCCAATTGTGCTTGTTGATACGCCGAAGAAAGCACATCACCCAGCAGCACCAGAGCAATGGAAGGTGGAATAATTTGTCCCAACGTGCCGGTAGCACAGATAGTGCCGGTTGCCAGCGACGTGCTGTAACCCCGCTTTAACATGGTAGGTAGTGACATCAGCCCCATGGTGACCACGGTGGCCCCCACAATACCGGTAGAGGCTGCCATCAACATGCCCACCAGCGTCACCGAGATACCCAGCCCACCGCGCAGGGAGCCAAACAGCAGAGCCATGGCATCTAACAGCGTCTCAGCCACTTTGGATTTTTCCAGCAAGACGCCCATTAATACGAATAGCGGCACCGCCAACAATGTTTGGTTGGTCATAATGCCATAGAGCCGGTTGGGCAACGCGGCGAGATAGCCGCTATCAAAGTTGGCGTCTATGCCAATGGCTTCAAGGCCTAGCCCCATCCCGGCAAAAAGTAGCGCCGTGCCCGCCAGCGAGAGCGCCACAGGAAAGCCGAACATCAAAACAATACAGATAACGGCAAACAAAATAATCGGCATAAATTCCAGCATCAAACACGCTCCTCAAGATGGTTGCCACCGGCAGCAGACGGCACTATTCGGCCGGCCAACACGTAGCCATTGCGCACAATCTCAACCACACCTTGCGCGATCATCAACACGGCAAACAGCGGTATTAAGGTTTTCAGTGCGTATACGGCCGGAATACCACCGTAGTCTGAGGAGGTTTCAAGAATGCGCCAGGAGTTGGCAACGTAGCCCAGGCTGGAAGCAATGATAAAGACCATGACGGGAATCAATAGGGTAATAATACCCACAACATTGATTAACGCTTGGCGGCGCGGGGTCATTCCCCGGTAGAAGATATCCACCCGCACATGGCCGTCATGGCGAAAGGTATAGGCTGCAGCGAGCATAAACACACTCGCGTGCATATACATCACCAGCTCTTGCATGAAGATGCTGTTCACACTAAAGGCATAACGAAGCAGTACAATCGCGAACTGAATCAACATCATGATGATGATCAGCCACGCAAGGGTACGCCCGAACCACTCTGAAACGCGGTCCAGCGCACCGATAAACGCAGGTAGTTGTGTTGTGTCCGACATGGAAGTGTCTCGCGTAAAACGGCTAAGGAGGAGTCAGCGCCCCAGACAATAGCGCATATACGCGGACAATGCAGCGCCCTCAATCGGCAAGAGCCGTGAATTCTTAAACGCTTGAACGAATAGCTGCTAAACAAGCCTCTGGAAGGGGTAGGTCAACAGCAATGGGTAGGTGGTCAGAAAACAGATGATCTAATACCCGCACTTCGGCAACCTCCAACGACTGCGACAGCAGGATATGATCCAGCGCTTGGCGCGGCTGCCAGGAAGGGTAGCTGAGCAGGGGTTTGACCGGGTGCAGCGGTAGCGACGCATTGAAGCGCTCGTGAGCATGCAGTTGGTCAGGTGTGCAGTTAAGATCGCCCATCACCACCACATGACGCAGTGGCTGGATAATCTCACTTAAATAGTTAAGCTGCCGAACGCGCCCGCGATGGCTAAGTGCAAGGTGGGCAACAAATATATGCAGTGCATCCGCCCCCTCACCAAAGCGGGCATGAATAGCGCCACGGCCGGGCATAGTGCCAGGCAAGCGGTGCTCTTCTATTTGGCTAGGCGCCAAACGCGACAGCAAACCGTTGCTATGCTGGGCGATGCGCCCCAAGTTACGATTGAGCTGCTGCACATGGTGGGGAAACCCCGCCTTGGTAGCGAGATACTCCACTTGATTAACGCGGCTTGAGCGGAAACTGCCGCCATCCACCTCTTGCAGCCCCACTATGTCGAACTTGCTAAGCACATCGCCCATTACATCCAGACGCTGCTGACGACGCGGGTGAGGAAGCAGATGCTGCCAGCTGCGGGTAAGATAGTGATGATACGCCGACGTCTGGATACCCACCTGCAGGTTAAACGTCAGTAACCGCAGGTGACCATCTTCAAGCAGTTTAGAGCCAGCGCCGCTTATCGCTGCCTCATCACGCTCTCTCGCTTCACGTAACACGGTTATTCTGCGCGCTCAGCACGCACCTGCTCAATAAGCGAATTGGCAACTTTCGGCATGTTTTCCAAGCTTCCTGCCGAGCTTGGTGAGACCACAAAACGGCCGTCGATCACCAGTGCCGGCACGCCCATCAACTTCATTTGACGCATGCGATTGTTAGCACTATTCACTTCGCTGCGGACACTGAAGTCGGCTAGCGCCTGCTTGGCTTCTTCCTCGCTAACACCATAGTTGGCGAAGAAGGCAGCAATCTCATCAGGTTCAGTGAGAGACTGATTTTCCTGGTGAATGGCGTTAAAGAAGTCGGCGTGTAGATCCTCTTCGATACCCAGCGATTCAGCCGCATAAAACGCTGTGGCGTGGGTATTCCAGTCGCCGCCCATGGTGGCAGGCATTTTGACGACACTAACGTCATCTTCCAGGGTCTCGTACCACTCGTTAACCGGCGTTTGCAGCCGGTAGCAGTGCGGGCAGCCAAACCAAAATACTTCAGTGACTTCAATTTGCCCGTCTTCAACCTGGGTTTCTACCGGTGACTCAAGCAGCTCATAGTCCTGGCCCTCAACCACTTCCTGGGCACTCACCGCCGCTGAAAGCCCCAAACCAGCTACCGCAATCATTAGTGTTTTGAACATCGCGCGCGTTTTAAACATTATGTAAGTTTCTCCATGGGTTAGCGAAGACTGAGACCGTGGATACATGAGCGGGTTCCCTCACCTGACACACATCGCCAAATGAGGGAACCGAACGGCATAAGGAAATATTTTAATATAGGCCTAATACATAGTTAGCCACTGCTTCCATGTCGTTGTCGCTCATTTTTGACGCGATATCACCCATGATGTTGTTAGGGCTATTGTTACGATCGCCTGATGCAAATGCCTGCAGCGTTGAAACCGTGTACTGAGCGTGCTGCCCGGACAGGCCTGGGTATACGGCACTACCGATACCTACACCGGTCGGCGTGTGGCAGGCAGAACAAGCAGGAATACCCTTGGAGATATCACCAGCGCGGTAAATCTCTTCACCACGAGCCAGTAACTCAGCGTCTTCGTCGTTGGTCTGCCCTAAATTGGCGTCTTGGCGCGCAAAATGTGCTGCCACGTCCCAGGCGTCCTGGTCGGAGAAGTCATCCACTTGTCCCGCCATTTGGGGAACCATGCGATTGCCGTCGCGAATATCCATAATCTGTTTTGCCAGATATGACATTTGCTGCCCCGCCAGGTTAGGGAAAGCACCCGATGGGCTAATACCCTGCTGCCCATGACAGGCGGCGCAGGTTTGGGCCATTTCCTGGCCAGCAGATGCGTCAGCATCGGCTTGATAGTCCGTTTGAGCGTGGGCGGTGCCAACGGCGCCCATGGTAATTGCTAGGCTTGCCAGTAACTTTCTCATTGCTCTTCCACTATGCCGTTTTATGTTTGACTGGTACGCACCCTGGGCGCTTCCCAGGCTCCACAAATTACCAGGGTTAGCTCCGCCAAAACGAACAACGTGTCGCGTTGGTCGCTGCCGGCTAGAGGGCGATGGTACACTAGCGCCCCAGGTCGCAGATATAAACCGCTTGCATTATAACGAATCACCCCTGCGGCGGGAATGCAAGTCCCAGTCTGCTTTAGGGGTAATTCGTCGCGGTACTGCTCCCTCTTCTCTATCATACGTCGCTATCAAGCGGTCTACTTTACGCGATGGTGAAGCGATAATGGCGTGTTAGTACGCTGAGCAGGCCGTTTTTATGTTCGTTTTTCAGGATCAAGTCCATGACTACCCCCCATGATAGCCCAGTCCCTCGGCTGAACTACCCGACGGCAAGTTTTATTATCAGCGCCCCCACCCTGGCTCTGTGCCCGGATGATACCGGCGCTGAAGTCGCTTTCGCCGGGCGTTCTAACGCGGGAAAATCCAGCGCTATCAATGCTTTGACGCAACAAAATGCATTGGCACGCACCTCGCGTACGCCGGGCCGCACCCAGCTGATCAATTTTTTCAGCGTTATGAACGATGAGTCGCGACGTTTGGTCGATCTACCCGGCTACGGCTACGCCAAGGTACCGGAGGCGGTTAAATTAGAGTGGCAGAAACACTTAGCCGAGTACCTGCGCAACCGCTTTAGTCTTCGCGGTTTAGTACTGCTAATGGACGTGCGCCACCCGCTCACCGAGTTCGATCAAATGATGCTCGATTATGCCGACCAGCGCGGAATGCCGGTGCATATTTTGCTTACAAAAGCCGATAAGCTGAAAAGAGGGCCCGCCAGCGCTGCGCTGCAGCAAGTTCGGTCGCGTCTGAAAGAGTGGGAAGACTTAGTCTCCGTACAGCTATTCTCGTCGCTTAAGCGCGACGGCGTCGATACCTTGTCGCAGAAACTAAATCAGTGGCTGTATACACCGCCTGAATGATGCTGCTGCTCTAGTGCCTCTTTTTCTATCGTATCAAGCACGCGGGGCAAGTCTTTAATATGGGCAATGCGGTGAACCCGAGGGGGTAGCGCTTGATCCTCCGTTGCAGAAATCCAAACGGCATGCATACCCAACTGCTGTGCGGGCAACACATCCTCCTGCCACGAATCTCCCACATGCATCGCATATTCGGGTGCCACATTTAAACGCGAAAGTGCGGTCAGGAACGGAGTGGGATCAGGTTTAGGCGCTAACAACTCGCCTGCTGCAATGGCCACCGGAAAGTAGGCCGCCAGCGGCTGACGCGCCAAATGGATATTGCCGTTGGTAATGGCTGCCAGTTGATAACGCTCGGCCAGTGCTGACAGCAAACCGGCAGCTTCCGGATGGGGCGTGACCTGTACGCGCAGGCGGTGAAACTCATTCATCGCCGCTGCTGCCCAAAGCAGCGCGGCACTGCGGGGCAGCCCGGCTGCTTCCAGCTGAGCTTCAAGGGCGCGCGAACGCAGCCAAGTGAAGTCGCCACGCCGTTCAGGCACCTGCTTGGCTAACTGTTGACGACGCTGAAGGTAATCGCGCCCGCCACCTTCGTGGGTTAGCGCCAAGACAGGCTCCTGGCGTGCCGTGCGCCAAGCCTCAAGTGCTTCCAATAGCCAGCGATAGTGCCCCTCCTCGGTGCGTGCCATCACCCCATGATTATCCCAAAGCGTGTCATCCAAATCGAAGGTAATCGCCTTCAGCATCGTCATGGTTTACTCCTGGGCTATTTGTTTCTGTTGTCGCCGTTTATGGGACTGGGGCTTCTTTTCGCACGGGGATGGGCGGCATCGTAGCTGGTCGCAAGATGCTGCCAGTCGAGCCGGGTATAGATTTGCGTCGTCGAGAGATTGGCGTGGCCCAATAATTCTTGCACGGCGCGCAGATCCTGACTCGACTCCAGTAGGTGGCTGGCAAAGGAGTGGCGCAATCGGTGGGGGTGAAGATGCTCGGGTAGGCCACGAGCTACCGACAACTGCGCTAAGCGCTTTTGAATGGCGCGATGACCTAACCGTGTCCCGCGCTGCCCCACAAATAGCGCAAGCTCCCCCGTTGGCGCGAGTGCTGAGCGGCACCCCAGCCACTCGGCCAGCGCCTGTTGAGCGCGACGCCCCACGGGCACTTGGCGCGGCTTACCCCCTTTGCCAATGACTCTTACCCGGCTATTTTGCAAATCACCCAGGTCAAGCGCCGCCAGCTCCGCTAAACGCAGGCCGCTGGAGTAAAACAGCTCAAGAATGGCCTGATCCCGCGCACCCAACGGTGAGCCATCGTGGGGAGTATCGAGAAAACGCGCCAGGGCGTCGACATCCACCGGGCGTGGCAAATGGCTAGGCTGTTTGGGCGTGCGCAAAAGCCCCACCGGGTTATCAATCAACACACCCTGTTTGACCAGATAATCCGCGAACCTGGAAAGCGCCGCCCGGCGCCGGGCAAGGCTTCTAGGCGCTAAACCGCGGCTACGCTCCGAGCCTAGAAAAGCGCGCAGAAGCGCCGTGTCTAGCGCCGCGGGGTCGGTCACCTCACGGCGGTCAGTAAACACGCACAGCGCGGTTAAATCATGCCGATAAGCCTCTACGGTGGCAGGGCTAGCATGGGACGCCAGCGCGGCTAGAAAGGCCTCGACACGCTTGACTATCATTGTTTTCCCCAGCGCTGCCTCAACCATGATCGCCGAGGCGCACCAATAGACGCGCGACGATATCACCCAAGTACTCGGTGAATAGCGTGTCCATGCTGGCGCGATAGGCGTCAGGACTGGGGCTGGCCAGCAGCAGATAGCCCAACGGATCACCCGCGGAGAGGCGTGAAATAGCGCAGGAACCCGCTTTACGCGGCGCTTTCACGTGAGGTAGCAAGCACTTCCAGTCACTGACGCTGAGCTTAACGCAGCGGCTGGTGCGGCCATCCAACAGCGCCGTTAGGCGTGCACTAGCGTGTTGATCCAGCACATGACGCGGCGGCTGGGGCGGCGTTGGCTCACTGTCGCTTAACGTCGCCGGGCACCACAGTGCCATGGCAGGGGTTTCAAAGCGCTCGCTCAATTGGGTGGCCAACGCTTGCGCCAGCGCATCGCGGTCTTGAGCTTCCACCAGCGCGATGAGCGTTTCCCGCAGCCGTCGGTACTGGGACTCGTTATGGCGGGCGGTTTCCAGCAAGTGCTCTAAACGGCCTTCCGCGGTTTCCGCACGCTTACGCAGATCAAAGACCAGGCGCTCTAACAGCGATACCGCCCCGTCGATGTTCGGATGGGGCACCTGCAGCTGTTGCAAAAGCCCTTCACGACCGACGAAAAAATCGGGATGACGCGCCAGCCAGAACGCCACTTGATCAGGATCGAGCGTTTTGCGGGGTTCAGGGGCTTGTGACATCGCCGTTCTCCTCGAATTAATTAAGGGCTACGCGGCCATCGAAGACGCGTGTAGCCGGTCCCACCATCGTCAGTGGCCCTTCAGGGTCGGGCCACTCAATGCTGAGTTCTCCACCGGGCAAGTGAACTTTCACAGGGCTTTTTAAAAGCCCCTGACGAATACCGCTGGCCACCGCCGCACAGGCACCCGTGCCACAAGCAAGCGTTTCACCGCTACCACGCTCATACACGCGCAAGCGTATTTCGCTAGGTGAGAGTACCTGCATAAAGCCCACGTTAACACGCTTAGGAAAACGAGGATGCGCTTCTACCAACGGCCCAAGGCGTTCCACCGGGGCGCTATCAACGCTCTCAACCTGCAGCACCGCATGGGGATTGCCCATGGAGACCACGCCGATCTGCAGCGTTTCATCACCCACTTGTAGCTGATGTAAGGGTTGATCCCCCGGAGCTTCGAACGGCAGCGCCAGCGGACTAAACCGCGGACGGCCCATGTCCACTCGCACCATGCCATCGAGCTGCACGGTCAACACCAACGGGCCTCCAGCGGTTTCTACGTGGATTTCATGCTTGTGAGTTAGCCGCTGATCGCGAACGAAGCGGGCAAAACAGCGCGCCCCATTGCCACAGTTTTCCACTTCGCTGCCGTCGGCATTATAAATGCGGTAGCGAAAATCCATCTCGGGATCACGGGGTGGCTCGACGACCAACAGCTGGTCAAAGCCAATGCCGAAACGCCGATCTGCCAGTGCACGAATTTGGGCCTCGTCCAGCCGGGCGCGCTGAGTAACGAGATCCACTACGACAAAGTCATTGCCCAGGCCATGCAT
This sequence comes from Vreelandella sp. ssv, assembly GCF_059448525.1. Taxonomy (NCBI): domain Bacteria; kingdom Pseudomonadati; phylum Pseudomonadota; class Gammaproteobacteria; order Oceanospirillales; family Halomonadaceae; genus Vreelandella; species Vreelandella sp. ssv. Next base: position 4,090,142 of record NZ_CM182545.1, read on the forward strand.
TTTGGTGAAGTGTAAAAGCATCAGCGCCCCCTTTCGGGCAGCAGTGCTTCACCCGCCCAAAGACTGGCAACGGTTTCCCGCGCGCGCACCACATAGCAGCTGTCACCATCGACCATCAACTCGGCGGCACGAGGACGACTGTTGTAGTTTGACGCCATGACAAAGCCGTAGGCTCCCGCCGAGCGCACCGCCAGAAGATCCCCTTCGGCAATTGCCAGCTCGCGCTCTTTGCCTAAAAAGTCACCGGTTTCACACACCGGGCCTACTACGTCGTAAAGGTCACTTTTCCGCGCTTGGCGAGTATCCACCGGTACAATCGCTTGCCAGGCTTGATACAGCGCCGGGCGAATCAGATCGTTCATGGCCGCATCGACAATAGCGAAGTTCTTGGTCTCACCAGGCTTGAGAAACTCTACCCGAGTGAGCATGACGCCCGCATTAGCGGCGATGGAACGGCCAGGCTCAAACAGCAGCGTAAGCGCTTCACCGCCTTCCCAGCGGGATAGCCGCGCCAACAGCTGGCTGGCGTAATCGAACGGCTGGGGTGGCTTTTCATCGCGGTAAGGCACGCCCAAACCACCGCCCAAATCGAGATGCTCGATTTCGATGCCGCGTTCACGCAGGCGCTCCATGAGCATCAGCAAGCGATCAAGGGCATCCAGAAAAGGGGCCGTTTCGGTGAGCTGTGAACCAATGTGACAATCGAGCCCCTTCACCTTCAGATTGGGCAGATTAGCCGCTAGTTCGTAAACCTCCAGCGCTTCATCCACCGGGATGCCGAACTTATTGTCCTTCAAACCGGTAGAGATATACGGGTGGCTTCCCGCGTCCACATCCGGGTTCACTCGCAGTGATACCGGGGCAATTTTCCCCAGCTCCCCTGCAACGCGATTCAGGCGCTCAAGTTCCGGGCGCGACTCAACGTTAAAGCACTTAATGCCCACTTCCAGCGCCCGAGCCATTTCGTGGGCCTGCTTGGCAACGCCTGAAAACACCACTTTGGCCGGATCACCGCCTGCTTTAAGTACCCGCTCAAGCTCGCCGATGGAGACAATATCAAACCCCGCGCCCAGCTTGGCTAAAAGGCCGAGCACCGCCAGATTAGAGTTGGCTTTCACCGCGTAGCAAATCAGATGCGGATGGCCGCCCAGCGCTTCGGTATAGGCGCGAAAGTGACGCTCAAAAGTAGCTTTTGAGTAGACGTAGCAAGGCGTGCCGTGCTCGTCGGCAATCCGCGACAGCGGCACGTCTTCGGCGTACAGCACGCCATCGCGGTAATTAAAATAGTCCATGGTGCTCTCCCCTTATTATGAACCTGCGTCCTGGGCCTGCAGCAATCTATTCAGACGGCTGGGCAGGTTGCTCGTCAGCGGGTGCATCTTCCGGCAGATAAAGCGGCCCTTTTTGCCCACAGCCTGCCAATCCGGTTAACAGCAACACCGTAAGGGTCATGATGGCCAACGTTTTCATGCGCCCGCCTTGAGCGCGACCAACGCCTCGCGCGCTCGCTGGGCAGCCGCCCGCACTTGATTTGGCGCCGTGCCGCCAATGTGATTACGGGCAGCTACCGAGCCTTCCAGGGTTAACACCTCGAATACGTCCTGCTCGATGGTATCGGAGAACTGTTTGAGCTCATCAAGGCTCATTTCAGAGAGATCTTTTTCAGTTTTGAGGCCATAGGCCACCGACTGGCCTACGATCTCGTGAGCATCGCGAAAGGCCACGCCTTTGCGTACCAGGTAGTCGGCCAAGTCCGTCGCGGTAGAGAAACCTCGCCGCGCCGCTTCATACATACTGGCTTTTTTGGGTTCAATGGCAGGCACCATATCGGCGAATGCTTTTAAGCAGTCGCGCACGGTATCCACGGCATCAAACAGCGGCTCTTTATCTTCCTGGTTATCTTTGTTGTAGGCCAATGGCTGCGACTTCATCAGCGTTAGCAGCGCCATCAGGTGGCCGTACACGCGACCAGTTTTGCCCCGCACCAGCTCGGGGACGTCAGGGTTTTTCTTCTGCGGCATGATGGATGAACCGGTGCAGAAGCGGTCGGGCAAGTCGATAAAGTTGAACTGGGCGCTGGTCCATAGCACTAGCTCTTCGCTCATGCGCGACAGATGCATTAATAGAATGCTGGCGAAGCTGGTAAATTCAATCGCAAAGTCACGATCTGAAACCGCATCCAGAGAATTTTCCGCAGGACGGTCAAAGCCCAAGAGCTCTGCGGTCACGTGGCGATCAATTGGATAGGTGGTCCCAGCCAGTGCGGCGGCACCCAGCGGCATCACGTTAACGCGCTTGCGGCAGTCCAGCAGGCGCTCGTGGTCCCGGGCCAGCATCTCTTGCCAGGCCAACATATGATGACCAAAGGTGACCGGCTGAGCGGTTTGTAGGTGGGTAAAACCCGGCATGATGGTGTCGGCTTCACGGTCAGCCAACTCAATCATGCCTTCGCGCAGACGCTTCAATTCCACTTCGATAACGTCGATCTCATCGCGCATAAACAGGCGAATATCGGTGGCCACCTGATCGTTACGCGAACGCCCGGTGTGCAGCTTCTTGCCGGTAATGCCAATTTTATCGGTCAGCCGCGCTTCAATGTTCATGTGCACATCTTCAAGCGGCACCGACCAGTTAAATTCGCCGCGTTCGATCTCGCCCTGAATTTCGTTCAGGCCGTTGATAATCGCATCGCGCTCGTCGTCGGTCAGCACCCCCACCCGGGCCAGCATGGTGGCGTGGGCAATGGAGCCCTGAATATCCTGACGCGCTAGGCGCTGGTCAAAATTCACTGACGCGGTGAAACGTGCGACAAAGGCATCGGTGGGCTCGCTAAAGCGACCGCCCCAAGACTGATTCGTAGCTTGGCTCATCGAAGGTATATCCTGCTGACAAAACAAAGGAGTCGTTGCCGAAAGTGTACCAGAGTCGTCGGTCAGCGAGCAGTAAACGCAGGCGGGAAGTTCAGAAACGCACAGAGGTCGTGGAGGGGCATAGGACGAGCAAAGTAGTAGCCCTGAAAATAGTCACACTTGCGCTGTTCAAGATAGGTAAACTGCTCCGCCGTTTCCACCCCTTCAACGAGCACTTCTAGCCCCATTTTACCTGCCATGGCAACCACGCCATCGATAATGGCCGCATCATGTTTATCGGTGATTACATCGCGCACAAAGGAGCGATCAATCTTGATTTTGTTAATCGGCAGACGCTTTAAATAGCTCAGGCTAGAGAAGCCAGTGCCAAAATCATCCAGGGCGATATGAACACCTAGGCCTCGCAAATCCTGCAGCGCTTGAATGGCTTGCTCCGTGCTGTCCATCAGCACACCTTCGGTAAGCTCCAGCTCCAGTAAAGCAGGCGCTAAGCCACTATTAGCCAGCACCTGCTCAATGGAGGCCAGAAAACCCGGCCGCTGAAACTGCATGGGTGAAATATTGACGGCCATGGTGATGGGGCCAACTCCTATGGCATTAAGCCGGTAGGCGTCTCGGCAGGCGGTAGCCAGCACCCAATCGCTGATCGGCATAATTTGTCCGGTATCTTCTGCAAGGCTGATGAAATCAGATGGCGGAATATTACCTCGCTGCGGGTGCTGCCAGCGAATCAATGCCTCGACACCGACAACGCGACCGCTCGGTGCATGAACCTGGGGTTGGTAATAAAGCTCAAATTGCTGCTTTTCGATAGCCTGCTGCAGTGCGCTGCGCAGACTCACGCGTTCACTGACCTTGCGGTTTAGGTCTTCGGTATACCAATGGTAGGTATTGCGCCCTCGGCGCTTGGCCTTATACATAGCCAAATCCGCTTGCTGTATAAGCTGGTGAGGGTTCTTCATGCTTCCATCATTCATGGCAATGCCGATACTGGCGGTAATTCGTAGCTCGCTGCCACGGTACCAGTAAGGTGGTGAAAGCCGCTGCAGAACTCGCTCGACCACTTGTATCACATCGTTTTCATGGGCTAAGTCGGGCAGCAACACAACGAACTCGTCACTACCAAATCGCGCCACGGTGTCCCAGGGACGCAGCTCTTCTTCAAGGCGCTTGGCAACTTCAATCAAGATAAAGTCGCCTACATCGTGACCCAGAGTATCGTTAATGGGTTTGAAATCATCCAGATCGATAAACAGAACGGCGATAAAACGCTTGTAACGGCGCGCCACCACGCACCCCTGCTCCAGGCGCTGGCCAAGCATTACACGATTAGGCAGCCCGGTAAGGGCATCATGATTGGCGTTATAAGTGAGTTGGGCCTGATACTCACGCTGCTCAGACACATCGTTCTGCACACCCAAATAATGGGTAACAACCCCTGTCTCATCGCGCACAGGGGATATATAGAGGTCATTCCAAAAAGTCGAACCATCACGCCGATAATTACGAATCACTACGTGTATTTCACGCTGTTCGGCAACCCCTTCTTTTAACAACTTAACGGTGGCGGGGTCGGTGTCTTCGCCTTGTAGAAATCGGCAGTTGCGGCCCAACGCTTGGTCGCGTGAATAGCCCGTAATACGTTCGAAAGCGCTATTCACGTAAACCATCGGCAGATCGTTACTCTGGGCATCAACGATAATGACCCCGTTGGTGCTTGATTCTACGCTGCGCTCTAACAGTTTGAGTTGGTGCTCACTCGCTTTGCGATCGCTAATATTACGGAAATAGACCGTAAGACCTTCAATTGAAGGATAGGCATGCACTTCAACCCACAACTCCAACCGCGGATTAAAGGCCTCAAAATGTACTGCCTTTTGTTGATTAATAGCGCGTTGATATTCCTCGTCAAAGCGGCTGCCTTTTCCATCGGGGAAGCTCTGCCAAATATGCTGGCCTAACAGCTCACTCTTACGGCGCTTCAACATTCGCTCCGCTTCGCGATTAACGTAGGTGAAGCACCAGTGGGTATCTAAGGTAAAAAAACCATCGGTGATACTATCAAGAGTAATGGTGAGTCGTTGTGCAAGCTGGGTGATATTTTCACGCAACATCTTTTGCTCGGTAATATCCTGCGTCGAGCCCTGCACCTGAATAATCTTTCCGTCTTCATCACGAACCGCTTTGCCAATCACTCGCACCCAGATGGGCTTGCCTAGGTACGTGATCATTTCTAGCTCTTCGTCAAAACTCGTCCCTTTTTCGCAGCAGGCGACGAACACTTCGTGGATACGTGGCTGAGAAGAAGATGTGTAAAATTCAATCGCTTGGGTAATGGTGGGTTGGAAACCTGGGGGCAGGCCATGGATACGGCAAACCTCATTCGACCAATTTGGCTGGCCCACTGCCATATCCATGTACCAACCACCAATAAGAGCAGTTTCGCCCGCAATTTGAAACAGCCGCTGATTGCTCAATAACTGCGCCTGTGCCAATTTCTGCTGCGTCACCTCGCGGGCAATAATATAAATAATATCACCACCGGCGCTCGCGGTTATTTCAAGCCAATGTGTCTCACCGGATACTGATAGTGCGCGCACCTCAAAAGCGGTAGTGATCTCCCCTCTATGCAGGCGTGCCATTGCCGCTTCAATCACAGGATGATCCTGCGGGTCCACCACGACACCGCAGAGACGCCCTACTAACGCATCTGCTGAATATCCCAACAGTGATTCGAAGGCTGGATTGACTTGCAGCAGTACCCCCTCAAAATCCAGGCAACAGAACAGATCCTGCGAAAGCTGGAAAAACTGATCAAGCTGGCCATGGGGTAATACTGTATTCATAAGGCTTCCTAGGAAACTAATGGGTTCCATATAGGGCCCGCATTAACTCCGTTATTTTTACTGTGGCGCTCGGTGCTTTATGATGACACCTATCATAGCTTGACTCGCCGTGTCTGCGGTATAGGGAGAATAACGTGCTATCAATCACCAAACTGCGCATTGCCACGCGTAAAAGTCAATTGGCCATGTGGCAGGCTGAGTACGTTCGCGACCGTTTAATGGCGGCACACAGTGGTCTTGAGGTCGAGCTTGTACCTTTATCCACCAAGGGCGATAAAATTCTCGACACGCCACTTTCAAAAATTGGCGGTAAGGGACTATTCGTTAAAGAGCTGGAAGACGCCATGCTGGATGGCCGCGCCGATATAGCGGTTCATTCCATGAAGGATGTGCCGATGCACTTTCCGGAAGGGCTGGGTTTGTCAGTCATCTTAGAGGGCGCTGACCCCACCGATGCTTTTGTATCTAACCACTACTCTAACATCAATGAGCTACCGGAAGGGGCTCGTATAGGTACAGCCAGCCTGCGCCGAGGGCTGCAAATGCGCGAAGCTCGCCCTGACCTGCAAATTCTTAATCTGCGCGGTAACGTGCAAACGCGGCTTGCCAAATTAGACGCGGGCGAGTTCGATGCCATCATTCTGGCGACCTCTGGCTTAAAACGCTTGGGTTTGAATGAGCGGATTGCCCAGGCGCTGCCGCCAGAAGTGTGCTTGCCCGCCTGTGGGCAAGGTGCGTTAGGCATTGAGTGCCGCTTGCATGACCCGGAGCTCATTGCCTTGCTGGCGCCGTTAGATGACGCCGATACCGCAACCCGCGTGCGCGCCGAAAGGGCCATGAACACGCGCTTAGAGGGCGGCTGCCAAGTCCCTATTGCGGGTCACGCAGTGCTGGATATTGAAAATGAAACTCTGTGGCTACGCGGCTTAGTTGGCAACCCGGAGGGCACTGAGGTGCTGCGCGCTGAAGGTCGTGGCTCAATGCATGAGCCTGAAGCACTGGGCATTCGTATTGCCGAAGAGCTACTCGACCAGGGCGCTGGCGATATTTTGGCTGAGGTTTACGGCCGCGAAATATGAGCCAACCGGTACTGATCTGCCGCCCCGGCGAACGCGGTGAAGCGCTCGCCGCAGCGCTTCGCGAAAGGGGCGAGAGCGTTGAATCTCTTGATGTGATGCAACTCGAAGCATTGCCTGAAGATCCCGCGATGCGCCGTATATGGCTAGATATTGATCAGTACCATAAGATAATTGTTATCAGCCCGTTTGCCGCCGTCTGCTTAGATGAGGCGCTGGATCGTTTTTGGCCTCAACTGCCGGTGGGAATTGACTACTATAGTGTCGGGAGTGCTACCGCGAGCACGCTTTATGACCGGCTGGGGGTCCGCGTGCATGTGCCTTCGCCCACGGCGGGTGAAGATACCAGCGAAGCTCTGCTTGCGCTTGCCTCATTGCAGCAGTTAAACGACCAGCGTGTTTTACTGGTAGCAGGAGAGGGTGGCCGCCCACTGCTCGCTGAAAAACTGGCTGAACGGGGAGCAAAGGTGACTCGCGTTGCCGTGTATCGACGCCGCTTTCACCCCCTTGCACCGGCTCAGCAAACGCGCCTTTTTTCGGGTGATTACCGGGCGTTGATCGTCACCAGCAGCGAACTGCTGGAACATCTGGCAAAATGGTGCAATGAAGCGGCCTTGAACCAACCGCTAATCGTTTCCAGTCGCCGTTTGGCTACACTGGCTGGCATACTGGGTTTTTGTGACCTCAAGGTGGCGTCCGGAGCAACGCCGGCTGCGTTGATAGCGGCGTTGGAGACCTGCGACCCACAGGGTGCCGATGTCGATCAAGGAACTTACTAAGGGCTAGCGACAGATGAGCAAACAAGTAAATGATCAGGACGATGTACAACCGACGTCCGCCGATGCCTCTCACGGTGTCCACACGACGACCGACAAGGTGACTCCCACCACCGACGCGACTGAGCCAGGCACGACGCCTACCTCGCAGAGCTCAGCGACGCCGCCTCAAAGTGGCGCTAAAAATAGTCGTTCGCGGCGGCGTGGCAAGGGATCCTCTAATACGGGCTCAACGGCAGCTAGCACCTCAGCGACAAGCCCCCCAGAAAAAAGCACGTCAGATCAAAGCCCCGCGGCGGCAGGCACCTCCCAGACGAGCACTAAACCGGCAGGCGTAACGTCCGCGAATACCAGTACCTCCAGCACGGCTAAAGACAGTACTAGCACGACCTCGTCGACGCCGAGCCCGTCGGCATCCAGCCCTTCAGGCACTTCTTCAAGCACCCCTGCAAGCTCCTCCCCTGCGGGCTCCTCGGCGTCAAAATCCACTTCAGATAAAGCTGGCAGTGGCACTCCGCCGCCGTCCAGTCATAAAAGCGGTGGCAGCGCGAGCAGTGGCGGTGGGAAAGGCAGTGGTGGAAAAAGCAGCGGCCTCGCCATTGCCCTGGTGCTTATACTGGCCATCGCCTTAGCGCTCGTGGCTTGGCAAGGCTGGCAACGCCTGGATAGTCAGCAGCAGCGCATTGAAGAACTAGCGCAACAGGCTGAAGGCAGCGCATCGCAACAAGCGGTTAGCGACCTGGAATCACGTTTAGACAGCGGTGAAGCAGAGCGCAATGCAGCGATTCAAGGCACCATGGATGAGCTGCGCGATGAATTTGCCAGCTACCGCAGTGATGTCGATGAAACATTGGGACAAGTGCTGGATCAGCTCTCTCAAGAGCAGGATACCGACGCGGGCGAGTGGTTGCATGCCGAAGCGGCTTACCTACTCCGCCTGGCTAACCAGCGCCTGCAGTTAGAGGGCGATGTTGAAGGTGCAGCCGCGCTACTGCGCACCGCCGATGCACGTCTTGTCGATGCTGACAACCCTGCACTAACACCGGTGCGCCGTGAGATTGCCAATGAGTTGGCGGCGCTTGACGCCGTGCCCCAGGTTGATCGCACCGGCCTCTACTTGGCGCTGAATGCGCAGCAGGAGCGCATTTCAGGCCTGCGCCTTTCGCAGGAAATTGAAGAGCGTGCGGTGACCTCTAGCATTGAACAGCCGCCTACCGGTACTTTCCAGCGCCAGCTAGCGCGCTTTGGTCAGGAGCTCAAAGATCTGGTGGTGATCCGCCATCACGATGAAGCGCTAGAAGCGTTGATAACGCCGGAGCAAGAGTCTTATCTGCGCCAAAGTCTGCGCTTGGTGCTAGAGCAGTCTCAGTTAGCGCTGCTCAACGAAGAGCAAGAGCTGTATGAAGCCAGTATCGATAAAGCCATTGAGCTTTTAAATGGCTACTACGACACCTCACGCGAAGAAGCGCAAAGTGTTATCACGCGTCTTCAAGAGCTTAAGCAAGCCCAGGTCAAACCGGAGCTGCCAGATATCAGCGCGTCACAGCAGGAGCTCGCCCGCTTTATCGAGAACCGCTATGAGACGCGTGGCCAAAGCGGAGGTGATGCATGAGAAAGCTTGTTCTCCTCATTGTCGCGGGCCTTGCCGTCGGCGCTCTGTTTGGGCACCTGATGATGTCGGTGCCCGGCTATTGGCTCATCCGGGTAGGTGACTCCTCCATCCAAACCTCGTTTTGGTTTGGCTTGGTGCTGCTCTTCGCTGCCTTTATTGTGCTGCACTTTGTCCTGCGCTTACTTAGCGGTATTATTCGCCCGATGGGGCGCTTTCGCAGCTGGAACAGCCGTGCCCGTAACCGTCGCGCCATGCAGCGCACCGTGCGTGGTTTGGTAGCGCTGACCGAAGGCCGTTGGAAAAAGGCGGAAAAAACCCTGATGAATGCCGCCGACGACTCCAGCACACCGTTGGTGAACTACCTCTCCGCAGCGTTGGCCGCGCATTACCAGGGCAACCACGCGAAATCCCAGGAGCACCTGAATCAGGCACAATTAACTACCGAAGGTGCCGATACGGCGGTAGGCTTGATGCAGGCGCAAATGATGATTGAGCGTCAGCAGCCAGAAGAGGCGCTGGCAATCCTCAACCGACTGGATAAGAAGCTCTCGAACCACCCGCAGGTGCTCAAACTGCTGAAACAGGTGCACTTGAGCGTCAACGATTGGGAAGGCCTACGGCGCTTGATTCCACGCCTAGCGGCGCAGAAGCTAATTACTCAGCAAGAGCGCGAGCAGTTGGAGTTTAAGGCTTACCGCGAGCTCATCGTGTTTGAAGCCCAAAACCCCACCAACATCGAGCGCGTGCGCGGCCTTTGGGCAGATATGCCCGATTACCTACGCGGCAATACTGAGTTAATCGTGCTCTACACCGAAGCGCTGATTCAAGCCAACGAAGAACCCATTGCCGAGCGTTTACTCAACCACTCGCTGGATAACCATTGGGACGCGCGTTTAGTAAAACGCTACGGCCTGCTGAATGTTGATGCAGGACGTCAGTTGGCTAAAGCGGAGAAGTGGCTGCAAGAACGCCCCAATGACCCCGAGCTACTGCTTGCCTGTGGCCGTCTCTCGTTGCGCACTGGCCAGTGGCAAAAGGCGCTTGAGTACTTCGAGGCCAGCCAACGTCAACGTCCCAATGGCGAAGTCTGCGCAGAACTTGCTCGCCTTTATGCAAGCCTTGGTGAGCATAATAAGAGCCAGCTTTACTACCGCCATAGCGTCGAAATGTTAGCCAAATCCCTGCCCTCGCTACCCCAACCCAGCGATGCTAGCGACAGCAAAAGCCCGGCTAATAAACGCACAGACAGCAAAACGATTAAGAAAAGAGCGTAACAACGCTGTTTGAAAAAACAAAAAGGGGCCGTCCATTGTGAACGGCCCCTTTTGCGTTGAGTTACTCTTTTAACTCTCATTTACAACTATCTCTTACCACTATCACTTACTTTGCAGTTGGCGCTGTAGAAGACGTCTCAATCGTTGTTTCAACACCCTCTGGCTTAGATAGTGTTGCGGTACAGTGGCCGCACCGCGTGGCTTTAATCGGCACCACCATCAAACAATAAGGACAAGGCTGCTCTGTTGGGCTCGCAGGCGCCACGGCCTCTTCACGCTTTAATCGGTTGATAGTGCGTACCAATAGAAACACCACGAAGGCGACAATCGTAAAGCTGACCACCGCATTGATAAACAGGCCCAGGTTTAGCGTTACCGCCCCTGCTGCCTGTGCATCCGCCAGCGTCGCATAAGGGCCATCCACCACCCCTTGACGCAACACAACAAACAGATTCGAAAAATCCACACCGCCCACCAACAAGCCAATCAGCGGGTTCAACACATCGGCCACCAGGCTCTGCACAATCAGCGTAAACGCCCCACCGATAATGATACCCACCGCCATATCGACTACGTTGCCTTTTACCGCAAACTCACGGAATTCCTGGAAAAATTTTGCCATTTCTTCGACATCCCTAACGTTTCGTTGTGACCCACACACATCCAATCAAAAGCATGGGCGACGGTGCGTTAGGCGGCAAGTAGTTTTATTGAGGGTGACAACTATATAAAGCGATATGCGGAAAGATATCGGCATCACTCTTTATTCACTCACCGTAACCACAGGACACCTGGCAGAGTGACCAACTTTGTGTGAGACGCTGCCAATCACCATTCCAGCCAAATCAGTCAGCCCTCGGCTTCCCATCACAATGGCATTTACATTATTAGTGTCGGCCATATCTATAATGGCGTGGGCTGGATCACCTTGTGTCAGTAACTCTTCAATTTTCTGAGCGCCCTCTTCCTGTGCAGAACTCGCCGCCTGTGCCAGTAGCTGTTTACCTACTTTCTCGCGCTCTGCCAGAGTAGAGTCAGCATCAATAGCACCAACGCCCCATACCAACTTGCTCGAACAGGCAAGCGTTTCAGGTACATGCAATAGGTAGAGCGTTGAACCTTCTCTATCAAGCAGTTTACAAGCCACTTTCAAGGCTTGTTTAGCGCTCTCAGAGCCGTCAATAGGAACTAAAATACGCACATACATGACTAGTTATCCCCTTGCATTACTAAAGTCGTAGTCAATATTTCGCTTCTAAACGCTTAAATACTGGTAGCGTTATAACGCTTGGTTAAGCTGGTTTAAAAGTTTTCTGTTTTAGTGAAGAGCATCGCCAGCTTGGTAGTAACCGAATAACAAAGCCAATATTGTTTAAGTAGCCGCTTATACCTTGGAGGTATTATGGAACTACGCCACCTGAGGTATTTTTGCGTTGTCGCTGAAGAGCTTAATTTTACCTGCGCGGCTGAACGGTTACATATGTCACAGCCACCACTTTCCCGCCAAATCAAGCAATTAGAGCAAGAAGTGGGTGCTGAGCTGTTTGAGCGAAGCTCAAGAGGATTGCGTTTAACGCCGCCTGGCGTCTTTTTTCAGCAGCACGCTCTGCAGATTTTAGAAAAAGTGGAAGTCACCATCGACGCCACTCGACACATGGCGCGTAGCAAACGTGCACTATTTGGCATTGGCTTTGTACCCTCCGTATTTTACGGACAGCTACCAATGCTCGTGCGTGACTTACGCCGTATGGATAATGTTGAGCTCTCACTGGCAGAGCTGACGACGGTACAACAAATTCAGGCGCTCAAAGCGGGTCGCATCGACATGGGCTTCGGACGCTTACGCATTGATGATCCCGACGTCGAGCAGGAAATTCTTTTCGATGAACCACTGATTGCCGCCCTTTCGAGCGGTCATCCATTAGAGGGCACTACCCCTACCTGCGAGGAGCTGGCTCGCTATCCACTCATTCTCTTTCCCGCTAAGCCACGCCCTAGCCTGGCAGACATGGTACTCGGCATTTTCCGCCGCCAAGGGCTAAAAGTGGAAGTGGTACAGGAGGCAAACGAAGTTCAGACGGCGCTAAGCCTTGTCGCCTCAGGTATCGGCATTACGTTGGTTCCTGAACAGGTTAAGCGCGTTCAACGGGATGGCATTGCCTACGTCGCATTGGCTGACAAGACAATAACCTCACCCGTTATCTGCAGTCGTCGGCGAGGAGAAAAACCCTCACCGCTGATGCAGGAAGCCAACGCTATTTTAGAAGTGCTCGTGGAGAACCGTCGCTCAGGCCGTTACCCTTGAAGCCCTTCCTTTATGGGCGCAGTACGGCCACTGGGCAGGACGTTTCGTGCAGCACTTCATGGCTAACGCTGCCAGCCACTACTTGCGAAAGACCACTACGCCCATGAGTTGTCATGGCAAGCATCGTATTATGGCTACCCGCTAAGTAGCTGACGATAGAGGCCGCAGGGTCACCATGCAGCACCTCCCAATCAACCTCTAACGCTTGCTCGCTCTCGATACGGCGTGCCAAAGCGGACAAATAAGCTGACTCCATGACATCGGTATGGCCTAGCGTCGTTGGTTTTCTATCGCCATTGGTATCCATCACCTGCAGAAGCTGCAAACGAGCTCCCAACCGCTTCACCAAGGCTGAGGCATAGGGCAAGATTTTCTCGGATAGCTTAGAACCATCGACGCAAACGGCTAACACTTCAACACGCTGGTGAGAACGGCTGTCATAGCGTGGGCCGCACAAGTAAACCGGACGATGGGCTCGACGTACAACACCGGCAGTTACACTGCCTATTAGCATTTCGGGCACCGGGCGGCGACCATGGGCCATCATACATAGCCCGGTCTCTTCACGGCTGGCAAGCTCACCGAGGTACTCCTTGGCGCTATCATGGGAAACGACATCAATGTGTACTGTTTCGAAATGATGCGCCGATAGGCGCTCCTGCAGTTTAACGCGCCTGGAGACTATCTCATCCTGCACTGGCACCACTGAGATAGCGCTTACATCTATGCCTAGTTGGTTTGCAAACTTCTGACCAAACTCCAGTGCATGCAAAGAACCTTCACTATCATCAATTGCCACAACGATCTTTTCCATGATTACACTCCAACTACCGCTTAAGTAGTATCTACTGTTATTGGGTTTTATGGTTAAGCGAGTTAAAACGTCGATGCAGCAGGTTGTAGGCAAGGGCACCAACAACGACTCCCCAAAAGGCAGAGCCTAGTCCTAAAAAGCTAACGCCAGATGCCGTGGCAATGAAGGTAATAACAGAGGCTTCCAGATGGTTTTTTTCGGCAGCGAACGCACTGATATTGCTACTGATGGCGCCAATAAGTGCTAGGCCCGCAAGTACAGCCACAAATTCCCCCGGCAATGAGGTAAATAGCGCCACAATAGTGCCAGCAAAGATGCCACCAATTAGATAGAAAACGCCGTTCGCCACTCCAGCAACATAGCGTTTATCAGGGTCTTCGTGCGCTTCCTTGCTCGTGCAGATAGCTGCCGTAATCGCTGCGATCACCGTCGTGATACCGCCGAAAAAAGCGGTGAAGAACGATGTTAAACTGGCCACAATAACGATTGGCTTGGCCGGGGTGGAGTAACCTGAGGTGCGTAAAATGGCCATGCCGGGTAAGAACTGCCCCGTCAGACTTACCAAGACCAGCGGAATAGCCAGGCTCAAGGTAGCGTTCCATGTCCACTCGGGGCGGATAAACTGTGGGTCCGCAAACTGAACGGAAACACCTTCCAGACTTGCGCCTTCTAACAAAACCGCCAAAGTAACCCCGGCAATTAAAAGCAGCACTAAGCTGTAGCGCGGCGTAAGTCGCTTAAATAGTAAATAAGCGATAATCATACCAATCGCCAACGCCGGTACGCTTTCCAAGGAGACGAAGACTCCTACACCAAATTGGAACAGAATTCCCGCCATCATCGCGCTGGCGATACCAGGAGGGATCATTCGAATGATTCTGTCAAAAGAGCCGGTAACACCAATCAAAAAAATAATAACCGCCGCCGTCAGGTAAGCACCTATAGCTTCATTGAGGGACAGGCCTGGGAAGAGTGTCACTAATAACGCAGTGCCAGGTGCCGACCAGGCGGTAACCACCGGCACTTTCAACCACAGGCTTAGAAGGATACCCGAGACAGCTGCGCCGATAGAGATTGCCCAGACCCAAGACGTCATCATGGCGTTGGATATCTCGGCGCTCTGAGCTGCCTGAAAAAAGATTGCCAAGGGGCCAGAGTAAGAGACCAGCACTGCCACAAAGCCAGCAGCGATTGCAGGAATCGACAGGTCCTTTAGCAATTGCTTGTGAAATTGCATGCAACACATTTCCCTGTATCAATGAATTTAACGCGATAGCCAACATCAATTCCGGCAAGCATCCGCTTGCCGGAGCCATGTCAGGCGACCCCGAGATGGGTTTCAAGGATTGAAGGATTGTCTTTTAGCCCCTGGGAATCACCGCTATAGACCACTTCTCCCTTTACCAGCAGCAAGTGTTTTTCAGCTATATCCAGCAGGTTGTCGATATTTTTATCGACGATAATGGTCGATATGCCAGTGGCCTTGATCTCTCGTATGATCTTCCAGATTTCATCTCGAATCAGCGGCGCAAGCCCTTCAGTCGCCTCGTCAAGAATCATCAGATCGGGATTTGTCGTCAACGCGCGACCAATCGAGAGCATTTGCTGCTCGCCGCCCGAGAGAAAAGAGCCATCGTGGTTAATACGTTGGCCCAAGCGCGGAAACGTATCCAGGACTCGCTCCAGCGTCCAAGGAGACTCTCCTCGCGCATTGGGGCGTGCGGCCATAATTAGGTGCTCACGCACACTGATACCTGGAAAAATACCGCGTCCTTCCGGCACGTACCCGATGCCTTGACGAATCAGCTGCCAAGGACGTCGCTTAGTGGCAGAGACCCCTTTGATAAAAACCTCGCCTCGGCGTGGTGGAACAAAGCCAAGAATCGACTTCAGCGTCGTGGTCTTGCCCATCCCGTTACGCCCCAGAAGACTCAGCGTTTCGCCAGGCATTAGAGTCAAATCTACCCCATGCAAAATATGGCTCTCACCGTAGTAAGTGTGCAGCCCTCGGGCATCAATCAATGGTGTATTGGTTTGCTCAGCGCTCATGCGGTTGCCCCCTCATCGTGGCGTCCCAGGTAGACATCGCGCACCTTTTCGCTGGAGCGTATCTGTTCTGTCGGCCCGCTCTCTAAAACGCACCCATCGACCATAACGGTGATACGATCTGCAAGCCGGAACACCGAATCCATGTCGTGCTCTATCAATACCAGCGTGTAGCGATCTGTTAGGCTCGCGAGTAATTCAGTGACCTGAACGGTTTCCTCTCGTCCCATTCCTGCCATCGGCTCATCGAGTAGCATCACCGAGGGTGCCGTCGCCAATACCATTGCGATCTGCAGTTGGCGCTGTTCGCCATAGCTCATGTCTGATGCGGTCGTATAAGCGCGGTGATTCAATTGACAGGTATCCAGCACTTCCTGAGCTCGCTCGCTCACCTGCCGCGCGGTGTGTCGCGAACGCCAACTACCAAACACGCCGCCCATATGAATACGCGCTGCCAGCTCGCAGTTCTGCAGGCAATTCAGGCGTGGAAATATGTTGGTCTTCTGGTGGCTACGACCAATCCCCATGCGCGCAATCTGCCGCGCGCTTTTTCCTTGAATGGGACGATCTTTATAGATCACCTTTCCTTCAGAAGGCGGGATCTCCCCGGAAAGCAGATTGATCAAAGTGCTTTTACCGGCGCCATTAGGACCCAAAATGGCATGTATTTCGTTGGATTTAACATCAAAATCAACGTCATTCACCGCCACTAAACCGCCAAAGCGCCGGGTCAAACCCTGGGTGGCCAAAACAATTTCGTTGCTCATGGCTTAGCTCTCCTTGCGCTGGGGGCGGGCTTAGCGGAAAGAGCCACCTGCGCCTTCCCATGCTCAGACGCAGTTCTGGGTTCTGTTTGGCGCTTGCTGCGCCAGGGTGGCGCGATAATCAAGCCCGCAATACCCCTTGGGAGCACCAGTACGGCAATGATAATGGTCAGGCCCATCAAAATAGGCCAGTGAGTCGTGGCATGCTCATAGATATAGAGCAGAATTTCGTAAGCAAAGGCGCCTAATATGGGGCCAAAGATAGTACCCATGCCGCCTAAAATGAGCATCATCAGCACTTCGCCAGAGGTGTGCCAGCCAAGCTGAGCCGGGTTGGCGAAGCCATACTGCATTGCCGCTAACATGCCAGCAATTGCCGCCATCACCCCAGCGATAACAAAGGCGACTAGTTTGTAGCCGCTAGTGGCATAGCCTAAGGCCTGCATACGGTGCTCGTTATCATGAATACCATCGAGCACTTGGCCGAAGTAAGAGCGCGTCAACCAGCGTAGAAATAAGAAGCCAATCAGCAGCATTCCCAAGCAGAAGTAGAAGAAGCTGTAAGGGTTATCCAGGTTTACCAGCGAGGTTTCACCTATCGTCAGACTGGGGCGGAACATGATAAAGACGCCGTCGGTGCCCCCTGCCAGCGGGGAGGTACTAATGAAGTAGTAAAGCATCTGGCCAAACGCCAGTGTTGTCATGATAAAGAAGATGCCCTTAGTGCGGATCACTAAGACGCCAACGATTAGCCCAACACAAGCTGAGACACCCATGACAAGAGGCAGCATCCACCACATTGATGCCGGCCTAAAGTCAGGGCTGGCTAACGCCAGGGTATACGCTCCCAACCCGAAGAAGAGCGCATGCCCTAGACTGACTAAGCCCACAATGCCGACCAACAGATCCAGGCTCATAGCAAACAGCGCCAGGATTAGCATGAGTGTTAGTTTCTCTAACATGAAGTTGGCCTGATTGCCGAACACGGCTTCTCCCCAGAGAGGAAAGGCAGCTACCAACGCCGTTAACACCAGCATGATGTAGGCAACGCGCTTGGGATATCTATGTAACATTGCTTAATCTCCTCACGCGAACAGGCCGCGCGGTTTCACCAGCAACACCGCCGCCATGATCAGGTAAATCACCATGCTGGCGAGGCTGGGGATGAGCACCGCCCCAAAAGTGGTGGCCATGCCAATGATAATGGCGCCCCAAAAGGCTCCTTTAATAGAACCAATCCCACCGATGACCACGACAACAAAGCAGGTGATGAGAATGCTATCGCCCATGCCAGGCGCGATGGAGGTGAGTGGCGCGGCGATCATTCCCGCGAAGGCGGTAAGCGCCACACCGACGCTGAAAATCAGCGTAAAGAGGGTACGGACGTTGATCCCCAGCCCTTCCACCATGTCGCGGTTGGCGGCACCGGCGCGAATGATGATGCCCAGCCGTGTATGGCGCATCACCCAATAAATCACCCCAGCCAATGCTAGGCACACGCCCATCACAAACAGGCGATAGACCGAGTACTGCAGGTTATCCGTCAGTTGAATACTGGCATCAAACGGTGCGGGCACCGCAACACGATGCACATCGCCACCCCAGATAATCCGCTGCGCTTCGTTGAGTACTAAAATCAGCCCGAAGGTCAGCAGTACCTGATACAGATGGTCACGCTTGTAAAGCGTATCGAGAAACAGGCGCTCGATGATGAGCCCCAGAACAATAGCGATGGGGATGGCCGCCAGCATGGCCAGCCAAAAATTACCCAGCCGCAGGGTAAGGTCGTAAACCAGATAGGCACCTATCATATACATGGCGCCGTGGGCCAAGTTGATGATTCCCATAATGCCGAAAATCAACGTCAAACCGCTGGCAATTAAGAAGAGCAGCAGGCCGTACTGCAAACCGTTAAGTAGCTGTACGCTGAAAAATGCGAGATCCATAAGATCCCTCCGAGAATCAGAATGAGGGGCGGGGTTGCCCCGCCCCAGAGTGATGCAAGATGCCGTTATATCTGGCAAGCGTCATCAGGGACTTCAAGATTCTCGGAAGCGATACTGACGACCTCATGTTTGCCGTCGCGAATCTCGCGCAGATACACATTCTGGATAGGGTGGTGGGAATCAGAGAAGCTGAGCGGCCCACGGGGACTCGCCAGTTGCACATTGGCTAACACATCGATCAAACGCTCGCGATCCGAGGTATCACCGCCAAGCACTTCAAGCGCCTGAACCAGCATCATGCCCGTGTCGTAACCTTGTACAGCGTAGGTGTCCGGAGTTTCCCCGTAGGCATTCTCGTAGGCTGATACGAAGGACTGATTAGCGTCATTTTCGAGGGTCTCTGCATAGTGCAGCGTGGTCATTACGCCTTCACCTGCATCGCCCAGGGCTGTTAAATTACCCTCAGTAAGGAAGCCGGAACCTAATAACGGAATGCTTTCTTTGAGCCCGGCTGCGGCATAATCCCGAACAAAGCTAACGCCGCCACCGCCCGCAAAGAAGGTGTAAACCGCGTCAGGCTCAAGACTGGCAATTTGCGTCAGGTAACTCTGAAATTCCGTGCTGGGGAATGGCACTAAAATTTGCTCGACGATTTCACCACCTTCAGCGATAAATGCTTCCTCAAAGCCTGCCAAATCTTCCTTGCCACCAGCGTAATCCCAAGTAATGGTTACAATCTTGCGATGCCCTTGATCGTAAGCCACTTTGCCCATGGGGTAGCTGTCTTGCCACATGCTGAACGAGGTGCGGAACACGTTTGGCATGCATAGCTCATTAGTAGCGGCTCCCAATCCCGCATTAGGAATAATGGTGATGGCACCGGTCTGTTTGGCCACTCGCAACATGCCCATGGCAACACCCGAGTGTACGGGCCCAATCACGAAATCCACATCGTCGCCATTGACCAGACGACTCATGTTTTGAGGCGCTTTAGATGGATCAGCTTCCGAATCTAGCTCAATGTATTCCACCTCGCGGCCGCCCAACTGACCGCCCTCCTCCTCAATGGCCAATTTCAAACCATTAGTGATGGCCTCTCCAAGGGCGGTGTAGGTACCTGAATAGGGAAGCATCAAGCCAAGTTTCACCGGATCTTCATTGGCGACGACACTTCCTGCTGTCAGCATGGCAGTGGCACTAAGGAGCGTGGCTAGGGAAGTCTTTTTAAATGTTTTCATTATATTTTCACCAGGGTTCAGTTGTTATGGAGTTGTTTTGGCTACGAATACAGCAGTAAGCGACATCCCTGTCCCATCAGGTCACACGTGGTACACGTCGATGACCTGGTGGATATAGTCGTTATTCAACTGCACGACTTTTCTTGTGATTAACGGGCTCTCTCCCGACACGTCCAGGGTGTAGAAGCACGTGCCGAAGAAGCTGTCGGTCTTCTTGTAACGGTGGTTGAGCGTGTGCCAGTTAAAGCGCAGTTCCACCGTGTCACCGTCTTGCGACAGGATTTCCAGGTTGGTCACCTGGTGGGTGGTGCGCGGCTCCGGCGTACTGGCCCCGCTGCGTTCGGTCTTGATCCGGTACACCCGGTCTTCCAGCCCGTCGCGGTTGGGGTAGTAGATCAACGAGATCTCGCTGTGCGGGTCGCGGGTGAGCTGGTCGTCGTCGTCCCAGGCGGGCATCCAGAACTCGGCGTCCTTGCGATACAGTGCGAGCCACTCGTCCCATTCGCGGTCGTCCAGCAGGCGGCCTTCGCGGTATAAAAAGGCTTGGATGTCGTGATAGCTAATGCTCATGTCACTTCTCTCCTCTCTTCAGGCGCTGGGCGCTTAGGCGGACGCGGTGGCGATAAACTGGCTGCGCTCTTTGTCGATGGCGCGCAGCATTTCGTCGACCCAGTGCTTGTGGTGCAGCACGTAGAGCCCTTCGTCTTCCGGTGAGGCGCCGCTGAGCAGGGGCTTCATGTCGATCGCTTGGGCCGTTTCGTCGGCGCCTTCGATCCACTGTTGGGCCCCGCGGGAGAGGTCGTTCCATTCCGCCAGCGCGCCGTTGTAACCTTCCTGGCAGGCGCGGAACTCTTCCAGGTCGTCGGGGGTGCCCATGCCGGAGACGTTGAAGAAGTCTTCGTACTGACGGATACGGACTTCCCGGTCTTCGGCGGCTTCACCTTTGGGCGCGAAGCAGTAAATCGTGACTTCGGTTTTATCCACGGCGACCGGGCGAATCACGCGGATTTGCGTGGAGAACTGATCCATCAAATAAACGTTGGGGTAGAGGCAGAGGTTGCGCGTCTGGTTGACGATGGAGTCGGCCCGGGCATCGCCCAGCTGCTCCTGGATCCAGTCCTTATGCTGATAGACCGGGCGAACTTCCGGGTTAAGCAGCCGGGTCCACAGCATCATGTGGCCGTTTTCATAGGAGTAGAAGCCGCCTTTGCTCTTCGACCAGCCGTCAGCGTCCACCGCTTTGGTGCCGCCGGCGTCGTAGTTGCGGCGTTCCATGGTGGAGGCATAGTTCCAGTGCACGGAGCTGACGTGGTAGCCGTCGGCGCCGTTTTCGGCCTGGAGCTTCCAGTTGCCGGTGTAAGTGTAGGACGAGGTACCGCGCAGAATTTCCAGGCCTTCGGGGGCCTGGTCGACGATGTTGTCGATGATCTTGGTGGTTTCGCCGAGGTGTTGTTCAAGCGGGACGACATCGTCACTCAGGCTGCCAAACAGGAAGCCTTTGTAGTTCTCGAAGCGCGCTAGGCGCTTGAGGTTGTGGGAGCCGTCCTGTTTGAAGTTATCCGGGTAAGCGCCGTTCTTCTCGTTTTTGGCTTTGAGCAGTTGGCCGTCGTTTTTGAACGTCCAGCCGTGGAACGGGCAGGTGAAGGTGCCTTTGTTGCCACGCTTGCGGCGGCAAAGGGTGGCACCGCGGTGGGCGCAGGCGTTAATCAGGCCGTGCAACTCGCCCTGCTTGTCGCGGGTGATGACGATCGGCTGACGGCCAACGGTGGTGGTGAAGTAGTCTCCCGGCTCGGCGATTTGGCTCTCGTGGGCCAGAAATACCCAGTTGCCTTCGAAGATGTGCTTCATCTCCAGTTCGAAGAAGGCGGGGTCGGTGAACATGCTGCGGTGGCAGCGGAAGATGCCCTGGGCGGGGTCGTCCTGGACGGCGCCGCGCACGCGGGCTTCGAGCTGATCAAGCTGTGTGGTCATGATCTCTCTCCTCAATACGGTGGCATAACCTGGGAATAGCGCTGATGCGTTAGACGATGAGCAGTTAGGCCATCATCAGCGCGAGGCTATAGAGCGTTAAACCTTGGCGGTTCCGGCGAGCTGGCTGGCAAGATCCTGCTCGTCTTCTTTGGCGCGTGGTCGGGCGTGACGCACCTGCAGCTCAGGCGCCTCGGCGGGGGCCAGCGCCACATCGAACACCACGTGGGAGAACGGGCCGTCCAGGTCACGCTTGGCGATCTCGGCGGGGTCTTCAATCCGCTCGGCGGGCACGACCAGTTCTTCGCGGGTGGCAAAGGCGAAGTCGTCATAGGTGTAGGGGTCGCCTGCCAGGTTGATCTGGGTGGTCAGGTGCTGGTGGCCCGGGGCGGAGACGAAGTAGTGGATATGCGCCGGGCGTTCGCCGTGGCGCCCCAGTGACTTGAGCACCACATCGGTGGGGGCGCCTTCGGGCACGCCGTAACCCGAGGGAATAATGCTGCGCGCGGTGTAGCGGCCATCGCTGTCGGTATAGATCGTGCGGCGCAGGTTGTACTCGGATTGCGAGGGATCAAAGAACGAATAGCCACCCTGGGAGTTGGCGTGCCAGATCTCGACCTTGGCACCGGCAATCGGGGTGCCGTCGACATCGCGGACTTGGCCGGTCAGCCACATGGTCTCGCCGTCGGTCGCTTCGTCGTCCAGGCGGGCAAAGCCGTCCGCTTCCGGGGCGCCGGCCACGTACAGCGGGCCTTCGATAGTGCGCGGGGTGCCACCGGTGCGCTGGGCTTCGGCGTCGATGGCGTCCTGGCGCATATCGAGGAAGTGGTCAAAGCCGAGCCCGGGCGAAAGCAGACCGAACTGGGTCTGGCTGCCCAGGGCATTGAGCAGGTTGACGCCCGCCCAGTACTCCTCTTCGGTGACATCGAAATCGTCGATCAGCTTGAACAGGTCACCGACCAGGCGGTGGACGATTTGCTTGGCGCGGTCATTGCCGCCGGTTTGATCGAAGCCGGCCACGGTGTTGATGAAGTCCTGAACCTCAGGCGTATCGAATATCTTCACGGTCATGGTGTAACCCTATCGTTGGATTTTTATCGTTGTCTTGGTGCCCGGCGATAGCGGTAGTGCATTCAAGGGGAAGATGAAGAAACGTCTATCTAGGGCCTAAAGACGACAGTTGTTGTTGTGTTCGCCCCCAATATCGTCCAGTCCATACCCACTGGACCAATATCGTTTGAGTACCTTTCCATACTTCATAGGTATCTCGACTGGATTGATATTCTTCCTTTCAACTATCTAAGTGATTAACGTAAAAAAACTCTTAATCCTTTATTTATAAAGAAAAATTTTCAAATGGAGAGAATGAGATGACTAACAACCTTCAATCTAAATTGTCTTTTATTTACGCTTTAAATCGATATCACGGTTTTTGTAGGGCATAACGTTCCCTACTCCTGATCCAAAGGAGTAACTATCGACTTCCACTTACGACAAAAGAATAAGAGGCAATAAAAAAGGAAGCAGCGCACAAAAAAGGCCCGTACTGCAAAAGCGGATACGGGCCAACGAGGATAACCATTATCAAATTGCTAACGTTGCGTGGGGGTCTAGCCGCTCTTCTTGGCAGCCTCGCGAATGAAGATGAACTCGAAGTCCTTGGTTTCGAATATTGCCGAGACAACGACGCCCAGTACTAACGCCCAAAAAGTGGCACCTATCCCAAGCATCTGGATGCCAGAAGCAGCAATTAGAAAGGCAAATAGCGCACCTATTTCATGTTTCTTGCCAGAGAATGCGATGGACATCGACGAGGTGATCACGCGCATAAGTGCCAGCCCGGCGATAATGGCAATAAAGTAGCGCGGAGTTGCCTCCAATAGGCTGACCACATAACCGTAAAAAGGCGCAGCAACCACGAAAATAGCCCCAGCAATTACAGCCGCTACCCAACGTTTATCATGAGACCCAGCTTCCGGTGAGGCGCAGACACCGGTCATAGGCGCGGCAATGCAGGTACTGTGCAAATTGAAAAAAGCCGACACCATGGTGCCTATGCCGCCCACCGCCGTGATCGCATTAGCGGGTACTTCTTTATAACCCATCCCTTTTACTAAACCGACGCCCGCGGGTGTCTCCATTCCTACCAGGATGATGGCAAGAGGCAAACCGTACGTTAGAAAGGCACCCAACGTGAATTCTGGGACAATGAACTCGGGGAAACGGATCGTCGCCTCAATACCGGAAAGGTCCACACCGGTCGCTATTAGGTACAGAATTCCAGCTAACATCGCGACAATCAGGGGCGGAACCTTACGAAACAGCCGTGCAGAAAAGAAGAAAGCCAGAATCATGATAGAGGCTGGCACAATAGCACTCTCCAGAGGCTTCACCATATTGAGTCCAAAACTCAACAGCATACCGCCCACCATGCCCATGACAATCGGCATAGGGATTAGCCGCATCACAATCCCCATCACCCCGGTCACACCAGCGACCAGCGTGATAGCACCGGCAATCAAACTCGCCCCTAGCGCGGCCTCCAGCCCTATAACAGGGATGACCGCTGCGAACATCAAAGCACCGGGAATGGAGTTGGCCATCGGCAGCGGCAAGCGGTAGTAAGCTGGCATGAAAAGCCCAAACAAGCCATTGATCATCAAGTAGCTGATGACCCAGAGCATAATAAAGGAGGAGTCTAGACCCGCAGACGTGCCAGCACTGATGTGAACGACCCCAACGCTGAGCCCTAAAATACCGGCGACTAAGCCTGTACTGGCATTATCGACATTGAGGTCGCGTAGGAAATCGCGGGGCGCATGCCTGAGGCTGACGCCTTTCTCAATATGTTTCACGGTTTTCTCCAGGGGATTACTTTACTTAGAGTTATCATTAATACTTCTTTAGAATTATCTTAGTTAATCTGCTAATAGCCCTGGTCACCACCGCCCACTGGCAGCACGCTGCCGGTGATGTAGCTCGCCTCATCTGAGGCCAGGAACAGAATCGGCGCAGCCATCTCGTCGAGCGTGCCGTAGCGTTTCATCAGGCAGCTCTGCTTGGTCTGGTCGATATGTGCCTGGAACCATGCCCGTTCGGTCTCGTTGCGAGGCTCGGGCGTGCCGCGGGAGATACGGCGCGGCGGTGCTTCAGTGCCACCGATGGCAGCGGCCGCCACGCGGATGCCAGCATCAGCGTATTCGAAAGCCAGTGACTCGGTCAGCGCATTGACCCCACCCTTGGCTGCCGAGTAAGGGATCCGGTGGATGCCCCGCGCCGCTACGGAAGAAACATTGACGATCACGCCGCTACCCTGCGCTACCATGGTCGGCAGTACCGCGCGGCAGCACCAAAGCGTGGGCATTAAAGAGCGGTTAATCTCTGCAATAACTTGCGCTTCAGTGAACTCGGTAAACGGCTTAAAGTTAATTGCACCACCTACGTTGTTCACTAGAATATCGATACGGCCAAAGTGAGAGAGCGTCTCCTGAATCACTTTCTCGGCACCATCACAGGTCTCTAGATCCGCTTGTACCGCGATCACTTCACACCCCTGCTGACTGATTCCAGCCACCACTTCATGGATGTAATCATCGCGATCTACCAGAACTAAACGTGCCTCTTCCGCGGCTGCGCGTTCAGCAACTCGCCGCCCAATTCCCTGAGCGGCACCGGTAATCACCATCACTTTGCCTTGAAAGCGGTGTGTCATGATGTACTCCCTGCTTCATTGGGGGTGAACTTCTCGTAGTGAAAGCTCTGTGGCTCAATGCCTTCCGCGTCAAAGTATTTCAGCACGGCATCGACCATTGGAGGCGGGCCACACAGGTAAACGTCCACATCACCGTCATGCATGACAGCAGCGTCCATGTGGTGGGTCACATACCCTTTAAGCGGATGCTCGCTGGACTCATCAACCACCACCGTGGCGTAGCTGAAGCTTGGCAGTTTCTCAGCGAAGGCGTCTAAGGCGTCGGTTTTGACCAAGTGATCGTCTTTATTGACGCCATATATCATATGGATGGGTGCGTCACAGCCTTTCTCAACCAATTGCGCCAACATAGACAAGAACGGTGCCAGTCCCGTGCCGCCAGCCAGCATCAACACCGGGCGTTTCACTTCGCGCAAGTAGAAGCTACCCAGCGGCCCAGTCAGCGTAAGCTTTTCGCCCACTGCGGCACGCTCAGTTAGATAACCGCTCATTACCCCATTGGGAATGTTACGGATCAAGAAAGTGGCGCGCTTCTCCCCCGGCTGTGAGCTAAAGGAATAGGAGCGGTGTACCTCGGTGCCGGGTACATCAATATGGATATATTGCCCCGGTAAAAAGGCAAGGCCCTCCTCATCGTCCAGCTCAACCGCGAGTTCAATGCTATCTTCAGAGAGTTGTTCAACTGCGGTAACCGTGCCTTCAACCTTGCCTACCTGTGTTTTACACAGCGTGGAGGCTACGGGCACTTGGATAACGCAGTCCGAAGAAGGCACCATCTGACACGTGAGCACTTGGCCTTCTGCAGCTTCTTCGTCAGAAAGCGCGTCTTCCAGATATTCGTCACCCATGTCGAATTCGCCCTGCTCGCAGTGGCCTTTACAGGTACCACATACGCCGTCGGAGCAGTCCATCGGCAGGTTAACTTTTTGCCGGTAAGCGGCGTCGAGAACGGTTTCTCCCTCTTTACAGCCAATGAAGCGGGTGACGCCATCTTCGAAGTTGAGGGCTATGGTATAGCTCATGGTTAACTCTCCTTTCCTATCAGGTCACACGTGATACACGTCAATGACCTGATGGATATAGTCGTTATTCAACTGCACGACTTTTCTTGTGATTAACGGGCTCTCTCCCGACACGTCCAGGGTGTAGAAGCACGTGCCGAAGAAGCTGTCGGTCTTCTTGTAACGGTGGTTGAGCGTGTGCCAGTTAAAGCGCAGTTCCACCGTGTCACCGTCTTGCGACAGGATTTCCAGGTTGGTCACCTGGTGGGTGGTGCGCGGCTCCGGCGTACTGGCCCCGCTGCGTTCGGTCTTGATCCGGTACACCCGGTCTTCCAGCCCGTCGCGGTTGGGGTAGTAGATCAACGAGATCTCGCTGTGCGGGTCGCGGGTGAGCTGGTCGTCGTCGTCCCAGGCGGGCATCCAGAACTCGGCGTCCTTGCGATACAGTGCGAGCCACTCGTCCCATTCGCGGTCGTCCAGCAGGCGGCCTTCGCGGTATAAAAAGGCTTGGATGTCGTGATAGCTAATGCTCATGTCACTTCTCTCCTCTCTTCAGGCGCTGGGCGCTTAGGCGGACGCGGTGGCGATAAACTGGCTGCGCTCTTTGTCGATGGCGCGCAGCATTTCGTCGACCCAGTGCTTGTGGTGCAGCACGTAGAGCCCTTCGTCTTCCGGTGAGGCGCCGCTGAGCAGGGGCTTCATGTCGATCGCTTGGGCCGTTTCGTCGGCGCCTTCGATCCACTGTTGGGCCCCGCGGGAGAGGTCGTTCCATTCCGCCAGCGCGCCGTTGTAACCTTCCTGGCAGGCGCGGAACTCTTCCAGGTCGTCGGGGGTGCCCATGCCGGAGACGTTGAAGAAGTCTTCGTACTGACGGATACGGACTTCCCGGTCTTCGGCGGCTTCACCTTTGGGCGCGAAGCAGTAAATCGTGACTTCGGTTTTATCCACGGCGACCGGGCGAATCACGCGGATTTGCGTGGAGAACTGATCCATCAAATAAACGTTGGGGTAGAGGCAGAGGTTGCGCGTCTGGTTGACGATGGAGTCGGCCCGGGCATCGCCCAGCTGCTCCTGGATCCAGTCCTTATGCTGATAGACCGGGCGAACTTCCGGGTTAAGCAGCCGGGTCCACAGCATCATGTGGCCGTTTTCATAGGAGTAGAAGCCGCCTTTGCTCTTCGACCAGCCGTCAGCGTCCACCGCTTTGGTGCCGCCGGCGTCGTAGTTGCGGCGTTCCATGGTGGAGGCATAGTTCCAGTGCACGGAGCTGACGTGGTAGCCGTCGGCGCCGTTTTCGGCCTGGAGCTTCCAGTTGCCGGTGTAAGTGTAGGACGAGGTACCGCGCAGAATTTCCAGGCCTTCGGGGGCCTGGTCGACGATGTTGTCGATGATCTTGGTGGTTTCGCCGAGGTGTTGTTCAAGCGGGACGACATCGTCACTCAGGCTGCCAAACAGGAAGCCTTTGTAGTTCTCGAAGCGCGCTAGGCGCTTGAGGTTGTGGGAGCCGTCCTGTTTGAAGTTATCCGGGTAAGCGCCGTTCTTCTCGTTTTTGGCTTTGAGCAGTTGGCCGTCGTTTTTGAACGTCCAGCCGTGGAACGGGCAGGTGAAGGTGCCTTTGTTGCCACGCTTGCGGCGGCAAAGGGTGGCACCGCGGTGGGCGCAGGCGTTAATCAGGCCGTGCAACTCGCCCTGCTTGTCGCGGGTGATGACGATCGGCTGACGGCCAACGGTGGTGGTGAAGTAGTCTCCCGGCTCGGCGATTTGGCTCTCGTGGGCCAGAAATACCCAGTTGCCTTCGAAGATGTGCTTCATCTCCAGTTCGAAGAAGGCGGGGTCGGTGAACATGCTGCGGTGGCAGCGGAAGATGCCCTGGGCGGGGTCGTCCTGGACGGCGCCGCGCACGCGGGCTTCGAGCTGATCAAGCTGTGTGGTCATGATCTCTCTCCTCAATACGGTGGCATAACCTGGGAATAGCGCTGATGCGTTAGACGATGAGCAGTTAGGCCATCATCAGCGCGAGGCTATAGAGCGTTAAACCTTGGCGGTTCCGGCGAGCTGGCTGGCAAGATCCTGCTCGTCTTCTTTGGCGCGTGGTCGGGCGTGACGCACCTGCAGCTCAGGCGCCTCGGCGGGGGCCAGCGCCACATCGAACACCACGTGGGAGAACGGGCCGTCCAGGTCACGCTTGGCGATCTCGGCGGGGTCTTCAATCCGCTCGGCGGGCACGACCAGTTCTTCGCGGGTGGCAAAGGCGAAGTCGTCATAGGTGTAGGGGTCGCCTGCCAGGTTGATCTGGGTGGTCAGGTGCTGGTGGCCCGGGGCGGAGACGAAGTAGTGGATATGCGCCGGGCGTTCGCCGTGGCGCCCCAGTGACTTGAGCACCACATCGGTGGGGGCGCCTTCGGGCACGCCGTAACCCGAGGGAATAATGCTGCGCGCGGTGTAGCGGCCATCGCTGTCGGTATAGATCGTGCGGCGCAGGTTGTACTCGGATTGCGAGGGATCAAAGAACGAATAGCCACCCTGGGAGTTGGCGTGCCAGATCTCGACCTTGGCACCGGCAATCGGGGTGCCGTTGACGTCGCGGACCTGGCCGGTCAGCCACATGGTCTCGCCGTCGGTCGCTTCGTCGTCCAGGCGGGCAAAGCCGTCCGCTTCCGGGGCGCCGGCCACGTACAGCGGGCCTTCGATAGTGCGCGGGGTGCCACCGGTGCGCTGGGCTTCGGCGTCGATGGCGTCCTGGCGCATATCGAGGAAGTGGTCAAAGCCGAGCCCGGGCGAAAGCAGACCGAACTGGGTCTGGCTGCCCAGGGCATTAAGCAGATTGACCGCCGCCCAGTACTCCTCTTCGGTGACATCGAAATCGTCGATCAGCTTGAACAGGTCACCGACCAGGCGGTGGACGATTTGCTTGGCGCGGTCATTGCCGCCTGACTGATCAAAGCCGGCCACGGTTTTAACAAACGCTTGAACGTCGGGGGTGTCGAATATCTTCACGGTCATGGTGAAAACCTCTTTTTTTATAAACTATTATTTTATTAATGGAGCTGGCGTTTAGGTGCTTAATTAACTGTCGTCGTCACGGACCGAGGAAGGGTGGCGACACAGCGGCTTGACGCTAATGTCCATATAGGGAAACAGCGGCAGGTTGCTGACCAGCTGTTGGAGTTCGGCGTTGTCTTCCACGTCAAAAATACTGACGTTCGAGTAGCTACCCGCCACCCGCCACAAGTGGCGCCATTTGCCTTGGTTCTGTAAGTCTTGTGAATATGCTTTTTCAGTCGTCTTAATTTTAGCCGCTTGTTCTGCTGGCATATCGGGCGGCAACTTAACGGTCATTTCTACTTGAAACAGCATACGTCTCTCCTCTGTCATCGCTGGCTAACACGCAAACGGTTGCTTTATTTATATGGTTTTATTTACGTACGTTTATTTACGCGAATAGTGAGCCAATTTATCTTCGTCGAGTGTGATGCCTAGCCCCGCGCCTTGCGGCAGCTCTACGCCAAACTCGGTGTAATTAAGGGGTTCAACGACAATGTCATCTTTGAGCAGCAATGGACCAAACATCTCGGTCCCCCAGGCCATTTCCGGCAAGGTTGCCCAAGCATGAAGTGAAGCAGCAGTGCCGATGGAGCCTTCTAGAAGGGTGCCGCCATAGAGACCGATACCCGCCGCCTGGGCGATATGTGCTAGTTCCAGAGCACCGTAAATACCGCCGGATTTGGCAATCTTCAGAGCGAAAGCGCCACTAAAACCGCTGCATATCAGGTCCAGCCCATCGCGGGCATCCTGAACACCTTCGTCCGCAAGCATGGGCACATTGAAGCGGTTTGCTAACCGCACCAGACCAGCATGTTCACGGGCGGGAATGGGCTGCTCGATGAGTTCTATGCCGGCGTCCTGCAGCGCCTGAATCCCCCGTACCGCCGTGGATTCATCCCAAGCCTGGTTAACGTCGACACGCACGCTGGCACGATCTCCCAATGCCTCTTTGATAGCTGCCACATGCTGCACATCCTGATCTACTGGGTTGGCGCCGATTTTCAGTTTGAAATCGCAATGCCGACGCTGCTCTAAACGCAGCATCGCCTCATCAATATCTTTAGCGGTATCGCCGCTGGCTAATGTCCAAAGTACAGGCAAGTGTTCCTGGCGAGAGCCACCTAGTAATTCAGCCACACTTAACCCCAGTCGCTTACCCTGGGCATCTAATAGCGCAGTCTCAAGCGCCGATTTGGCAATCATATTGCCACGGGCGTGGCGGTGAAGGCGGGAACGCAACTGGTGGACATTGCTGGAGGGCTGGCCTATCAGAAGGGGTGCCAAGTAGGTGTCGATATTACGCTTGATACTCTCCGGGCTTTCTGGACCGTAGGCGAGGCCACCGATGGTGGTGCCTTCACCGAGTCCTTCGATACCGTCGGAGTGGCGCATCCGCACTATGACCATGGTTTGGCAGGCCATGGTGGTCATGGAAAGTTTGTGAGGACGGATGGTCGGTAAATCGACCAGCAACGTCTCAATATGTTGGATGACGGTTGACATGGAGGCTCCGGCGTCTGGCAATCATTTGACTGGATATCAGTTTGATTGGCGTTACACGACGGAACCAATATTGTTTAGGTGCTTGGCTATACCGAGCAGGTATCACGACAGGGTGATGACTGCTTAGTTTTTAGCGGGCAACCACCTTTATTTAACCATTTCATCTTCTGATCAGCTTTTTAAGCTCTACTTTCATTCATTAATTTTCACTATTAATCAATATCTTGCATAATAATCTGACATTTTGACAGCGATTTACCCGCAAATGGTTGGCGTAATGATTGGTAAACCATAGCAATGCGTTTAGTACATAATGTCTGCGACTAACTATTAAGGGGGCGGCACACTTGCCCCCTTCGCCACTGCCCCCTAGATGGCTAACGCTACTATCCGCTGAGCCGCCATTACATCGGCGTGAGGGTCGTGGTTCCAGAGCCATTCGAAGCGCTTTTCCAGGTTATCGATCAAC
This sequence comes from Vreelandella sp. ssv, assembly GCF_059448525.1. Lineage (NCBI taxonomy): Bacteria > Pseudomonadati > Pseudomonadota > Gammaproteobacteria > Oceanospirillales > Halomonadaceae > Vreelandella > Vreelandella sp. ssv. Next base: position 4,121,407 of record NZ_CM182545.1, read on the forward strand.
TTGGCTTCATCAGCACCAATGTTTTCACCTGAATATTCATAGACATCGCCTGCTTCATGGGAGGTACGCTGTACCTTACAGGTGCGATCATGACGCACCTGCTCAAAGGCGGATAAAACAGTTTCCACGTTCTGGCGGCTGGTATCAGCTATCAGGCTGGCCAGCACATAGGCGTCTTCAAGTGCCTGACCGGCCCCGGCCCCCTGGTGGGGCACTAAAGCATGAGCAGCATCGCCAACAATCAGTACTCGGCCACGATGGTAACGGGCAAGCTCCGGTAACTCGTGCAGCGCCCAGCGCGTTGGCTCAGGAATGCATTCAAGAATGGCTTGGCACGCCGGGCTCCAACTTTCAAATACGGCCAACATTTCTTGCGGGCTGACAGCTTGAACCCACTCTTCGCCTTCGGGTAATTTAGGGCTCGGTACAGAGCGATCCGTAATGAAGGCCACGACGTTAACGAGCTGAGACTGTTTAACTGGGAAGGTCAGAATATGGCGATCTTTGCCAAGGTACATCTGAGGCACCAATGCCAGACGCTTCTCGCTACCTTTCGCCTCTAAAGCCGTTTCTAGATCCCGGGTGGGAATCATTCCACGATAAGCGTAAGTGCCACTCCAGAACGGCGTAATTTCGCCGTATTGTTCTGGGGGTAACACATGGGGGCGTACCGCCGACTTAATGCCGTCAAACCCGATGATCACATCACCCGTAAAGTGAGTGCCATCGTCGAAGCTGGCGGTGGCGCTATCGGCGTCTTGCTTAACGTCTATACAGCGTTTACCAAAGTGGGCAATTCCCTCAGGCAGATTCGCAACAATAGCACCTAGAAAATCGGCACGGTGTACCGACGACTGCCCCACCCCCGGCGCCAGGCTGGCGGTAAGGTAGGTATCATCTTTACCACGACGCCACTCAAACCAGACATCCTCAAACGGCGCTGGTGAAGCGTCGGCGATACATTGATAAGAAGCCTCCAGTCCTAACAGTCGAATGGCCTTCACCGCATTGGGGCCAAAAGAGACGCCCGCACCAATCTCGGAGAACTGGGGAGCCGCTTCGAACAGTTGCACGTCGAGATGCTGATGGCGTGATAGCGCAACGGCTAAGGCGACGCCGCCGATTCCACCGCCCACGATGCCAATCGAAAGTCGTTTCTGCTGAGTCTGTTTGGCTGGCATGTTTTCACTCCGCTCAGGAATTTATCGTTATCATGTTGAGCTTTATGCTCTTCCCCTAACGCTATTAGGATGAAACAGCGGTCACCACACAGTCCTCTTCATTTAGGCTATAAACGGCGCTAATAACAATATGAAACAACAAGTTAAAAACCTTAACTACGGCTGGAGTAGACTATTGTCGAACATCCGGCATGGCGCATCCTGATGGTTAAACTAGCCAATATCGACCTGAACTTGCTAGTTGTGTTTGATCTGCTTTACCAAGAGCAAAACACTCAGCGGGTAGCGCTACGCCTAGGTATTACACAGCCAGCGGTGAGTCATGCACTGAAGCGCTTACGCCACTTACTGAATGACGAACTTTTCGAGCGCACCTCGCAAGGGCTACAGCCAACGTCACGCGCTAACCAGCTTCACCCCGGCATTGCGGATGCATTGGCACGCATGAGTGACACCTTAAACCTAAACGATGTTTTTAATCCGGCGCTGAGTGAACGCACCTTTAATCTCAACATGACGGATATTGGCGAAATTGTCTTTTTACCGCGCTTACTTCAGCATCTCTCACACTTAGCACCAGGCGTCTCGCTTAGCACTGTGCGCAGCCACAATAACGGTCTGAAGTATGAGATGGAGGAGGGGCAGATTGATCTGGCTATTGGGTTGATCCCACAGCTGGGAGCCGGTTTCTATCAGCAGCGGCTATTTGTACAACGCTATGTCTGCCTAATGCGTCATGACCATCCCTTAGCAACAGGCGACTTTAGCTTAGAGGCGTTTCGCTCAGCCCATCATGCCGTCGTAGTTGCTCAGGGAACTGGCCACGGGATGGTAGAAAAGCAGCTTGGCCGCGCTGGGGTCCTTCGCCCCGTCAGGCTAACGCTGCCGAACTTCGCCGCCGTTCCCTATATCGTTAGTAGCAGCGATCTGATAGTAACGGTGACCGACAAGTTAGCCGAGGCAACCCGAGTACGTTTCGGGTTAGCCGTTCGTGAGCACCCGCTAACGTTCCCAGAAATCCCGATTAATCTTTTCTGGCACCGTCGTTATCATCAAGACCCGGGCAATCGCTGGCTGCGCGAGCTGATATTTTCTATGTTTTCTGAGTAGGTGCCATTAAAGCCTAAGAACTGGGCTTTGCCCACGCCGCACGCGTGCTGTGGGCTGCCGTTTTATTGGTGATTTTCCAAGCGCCATCGACCTTCACCAGGGCAATAACATCGACCCAGGAATCCGCAAGGTTTTCGCTATTGTCAAAGCCTAGCAACACGCTGGCGACTTCCCCGGCCTGAGTCACCGCAATAAAGCGACTCTTCACTGCGCGGCGGCTATCAGCCCAGCGCTCGAAACGATCGCTGATCAGATCAGTTGCTAACGCAGCATCAGCGTCCAAAGCAAAAATCCACGCATCCTTATGAAACGCTTCCTCTAACTTGTCTCTACTGCCTTGAAAGCCATCAACATATAGCTGCACAACACGCTTAATCTCGTCGATCTCAGGCGCATCACCTACGATAGTAATATCGGTCATAACTTAACTCCTGCAGTTTAATTGTCGGTTTTATATTTTTTATAACCCAAGCATCTCACGCGCCTGTTGCCAGGTCGCCACCGGCCGCTGGTACTTTTCGCATAGAGCAACGGTGCGCTCGACCAACGCCGCATTGGAAGGCGCCAGCGTTTCGCTATCCAGGCGTACGTTATCTTCAAGCCCGGTACGGGTGTGACCACCCGCCGCAATCGACCACTCGTTAAGCAGGTATTGATTGGCGCCGATGCCAGCACCACACCACTGCGCATTCGGCGCCAGTCGCTTGAGCGTCTCAATATAAAAATCAAACGTTGGCTTGTCCGCTGGCATCGAATTCTTGACCCCCATGACAAACTGCACGTAGAGCGGCGTCTTCAGCTTGCCTTGCTTTGAAAGATTCACCGCTTGGTGGATATGGGACAGATCAAACGCTTCGATTTCAGGCTTAACGCCGTACTTGAGCATCTCATCGGCAAGCCACTCCACCAACTGGGGCGGATTCTCGTAAACACGATTGGGGAAGTTGTTGGAGCCCACCGAGAGGCTAGCCATATCGGGTTTCAGCGACAGCATCCCGCCGCGTGCCTCACCAGCGCCAGATCGACCGCCGGTAGAGAGCTGAATGATCATGCCGGGGCAGCGCTTCTTAAGCCCTTCCATCAGCCGACCAAACTTCTCTGGGTCAGATGAAGGCGTTTGGTCATCGTTACGCACGTGGCAGTGAGCAATGGTAGCCCCCGCCTCAAACGCCGCCTGGGTGCTTTCAATCTGCTCTTCAACCGTGACGGGCACAGCAGGGTTGTTCTCTTTGCGTGGCAGGCTGCCGGTAATGGCGACGCAAATTATGCAAGGCTGAGACATAGAAACCTCCTTTTTGTTCGTATTGCGAATACTAATTTGTAATACGAACAAAATAGTTCACCTCCTTCTAAGCGTCAAATTTAATTCCTCAATGCTAGTTATCGGCCCAAGGGAGTGATGCAAATTCACTTTCAGAAGCGACGCTTTGGCATCTAAAATAAATGACAACTACTTGACATAATTTTAAAGCTAACCTACTTTCTAGCTTAACAAGGTGAAGCACTAGATTTTCTATCTAGGCCCTATAAAAACAAAATTGATAGCGATTTCTGGAGCATAAGGAATGTCTATTACTACCAACATGACAATAGACCGTCGTAATTCCATGAAGCAGTCAGGCGCCTGGAATGACATGCTCATTACAGATTATCTTGATAAAGCGGTAGCACAAGTCCCTGACAAACCAGCCATTGTTACCTACACCATAGCCTCTGGAGAGCGCACGCAGCTTAGCTATCGCGAACTCAATGAGCGGGTCACACAAATAGCCGTTGGGCTTGCCTCGCTTGGCATTCAGGTGGGGGAGGTGGTTTCGTGCCAATTGCCTAATTGGTGGCAAATGACCGCGCTCCACTTAGCGTGTGTTCGAGTTGGCGCGGTACTTAACCCGCTTATGCCCATTTTCCGCGAGCATGAGTTACGTTTTATGCTCGCCCAAGCCGAAAGTAAGCTGCTAGTCGTACCCGGCGTGTTTCGAGGTTTTAATCATGCTGCTATGGCAACCACGCTGAAGGCAGAATTGGCGTCGCTAACCCATGTGCTAGTGATTGGCGGTGAAGGAGAGTCCAGCTTTGAAGCACGACTGCTTAACCATGGCGAGGAACAGGCGCGCGATACTGCCGCACTATTTACGGAGCGTCGCCCATCCGGCGATGATGTTGTGCAACTGCTTTACACATCGGGTACTACGGGTAAGCCGAAAGGGGTAATGCACACCTCCAATACGCTGCTTAGCCATATTCGCCCCCTTGCCGAACGTTTAGCGCTGAATGCTGGTGATACCACCTTAATGCCTTCGCCTCTGGCGCATCAGTTAGGCTTTCTTTACGGCTTGATGATGCCGATCTACTTGCAGGCCACGGCCGTGCTTCAAGACACGTGGTTACCCGCTGAAGCAGTCAACATCGTGCGCCTTGAACAGCCCAATTTGATGCTGGGCTCTACCCCTTTTTTGGCAGATATCGCCGAGCAAGCAATTGCTCACGGAAGCGATCTGCAGTCTCTGAAGCTATTTCTATGCGCGGGCGCCCCTATACCTAGCCCGTTGGTAGAGAAAGCGGCGCGTAATTTACCCACTAAAATCATCTCCGCTTGGGGAATGACCGAGAACGGCGCCGTTACCACTACTCGTTTGGATGATGCGCCTTCGTGTTCAGTCGAAACCGATGGCGTCCCCCTGCCCTTTATGGAACTCAAAGTGACCGATATTGAGGGCAACATCTTGCCACCTAATCAAGAAGGCAGCCTATGGGTGCGCGGTGCCAGTCTATTTGTTGGCTACTTCAAGCAACCTGACCTTTACGGCGTAGATGAGGAAGGCTGGTTTCCAACGGGGGATTTAGCACGCCTCAATGAAGTGGGCTATGTGCGTATCACGGGCCGCTCTAAAGATGTGGTCATACGAGGCGGTGAGAATATCCCTATTGTGGATATCGAAAACACTCTTTATCAACATCCCGCGATTCAGGCGCTGGCGCTGGTTGGTCGGCCAGATGAGCGTTTAGGAGAGCGGTTGGTCGCTTACGTTGTGCTCAAAGAGGGTTACCCCAGCCTAAGCCTTGAAGAGATCACTCAGCTTCTTACCGAGCGGCATGTGACGCGCCAATACCATCCGGAGTTTCTTGAAGTGCTGGAAGAGTTGCCACGCACGCCTTCTGGAAAAATTCAGAAATTTAAGCTTCGCGACCAAGCGGCTATCCATTCCGATTCACGCTCTTAATGTGTCGTTATGCGCCTCAAATGGCCAGTAATGGGAAAACAATATGCAAGGTTTAACTGGAAAAACCGTAATAGTGACCGGCGGCGGCGGCGGCATTGGCCGCGCGGTGTGTCAACGCTTTGCTCAGGAAGGCGCGCTGGTCGCTGTGCTTGACCTTGATGAGAAAGCCGCCCAAGTAAGTGTCGACAGCATTATTGAAGCGGGCGGTAACGCTCGCGCTTACGCCGCAGATATCACCGATTACCGCGCAATCGAAGTGACCGTTAAGCGCATTGAAGCAGAGCTCGGCACGCCCACTATTTTGATTAATAACGCGGGCTTTGACCGCTTTATGCCGTTTCTTAAAACCGACCCTGCGATGTGGGAGTCACTGATTGCCGTCAACCTGACCGGCGCGCTCAATATGCACCACATCGTATTACCAAGAATGGTTGAGGCGGGCGGTGGCAAGGTGGTCAACATTGCCTCGGATGCAGCCCGAGTGGGCTCTTCTGGTGAAGCCGTTTATGCCGCCTGCAAGGCAGGGCTGCTCGGTTTAAGTAAAACCCTCGCCCGGGAGCTGGCCACCAAAAATATTACGTTCAACGTCGTTTGTCCTGGCCCTACCGATACTGCCCTTTTAAAAGGCGTGGCAGATACCTCCCGCGACCCAGAGAAGCTATTGGAAGCCTTCCGCAACGCTGTGCCTATGCGCCGGATAGGTCAACCTGAAGATTATCCCGGGATTATCGTGATGCTCGCGAGCGATGAAGCGAATTTTATTACCGGGCAGGTTATCAGCGTCTCCGGCGGGCTAACCATGGCTGGTTAACGCAAGTCACTTACAGCGACCAACTGTTTACAACAATAAGGCGCTTACAAAAACAAGGAGCTGCATCATGAGCCATACCACTCACTACGAAGATATCTTGTATGAGGTAGACGACGGCGTCGCGACGATCACTATTAACCGTCCCGAGCGCTATAACGCCTTCCGCGGACAAACCTGTATGGAACTGCTAGATGCCTTCAACCGTGCTGGCTGGGACAAATCGATTGGCGTCATTGTGCTCACCGGAGCGGGGGACAAGGCATTCTGTACCGGGGGCGATCAGGGTGCGCATGAGGGCCAATACGATGGCCGCGGCATCATCGGCCTACCGGTAGAGGAGCTGCAAACGCTCATCCGCCAAGTGCCTAAACCGGTCATTGCACGAGTGAATGGGTTTGCCATTGGCGGCGGGCACGTTTTACACGTGGTCTGCGATCTAAGCATTGCGTCAGAGACAGCCATTTTTGGTCAGGTGGGTCCAAAAGTGGGATCGGTTGATCCCGGCTTTGGCACCGCTTATCTCGCCCGCGTCATTGGCGAAAAACGGGCGCGTGAAATCTGGTATCTGTGCCGAAAATATACGGCTCAGCAAGCGCTCGATTGGGGGCTGCTCAACGCGGTGGTGCCGCCTGAACTGCTCGACGAGGAAGTGCGTAAATGGTGTGACGAAATTCTTGAGAAAAGCCCTACTGCCCTCTCCATCGCCAAGCGTTCGTTCAATGCAGACAGCGAGAATATCGCCGGTATTGGGGCACTCGGTATGCAGGCGCTAAGCCTCTACTACGACACCAAAGAGTCGCAGGAAGGTGTTGCCGCGTTTAAGGAAAAGCGTAAGCCCGAATTTCGTAAATATTATTAGTCATAACCGTTACTCCCCTCCACAAAGGGTAGTCTCAAGAGAGCGAGTAAAGCGTCATGAATTTTGCATTTACCGAACAGCAAGAAGTCATTCGCGACACCATTGCACGGTTTGCCAGCGAACGATTAGCGCCTCGCTATCGTCAGCGCGAGCAGGCGGCATGCATTGAGCGTGAGATCGTCTCCGAGTTAGGCCAGATGGGCTGCCTGGGCGGTGAGCTACCCGAAAAGTTCGGTGGCAGCGGGCTGGACTGTATTACCACTGGCGTGATTGTTGAAGAGATCGCCAGGGGTGACTTTAATGTCGGCTACTTGCCCCTGCTCGCTTCTCTTAATGGTCAAATCATCGCCCATCACGCCCGGCCGGAATTGGCCCAAGAGTGGTTATCAGGCATTACGGCTGGACATAAGATCTGCTGTATCGCGCTTACCGAGCCGCACGGCGGTTCAGATGCTGCCAACCTTAAGCTCAAAGCGACCCGTGACGGTGATAGCTTTCTGCTAAATGGTGAAAAAACCTCCATTTCCATGGCCGATCAGGCGGATGTAGCGGTGGTCTTTGCTCGTACTGGCACACAAGAGCAGCGCGCCAGCGGCATCAGCGCGTTTTTAGTACCCATGGAGAGCCAAGGTATTTCTACCAGTCGCTTTGAGGATTCAGGCCAACGAGCCATTGGCCGCGGCTCTATTTTCTTCGACAATGTGCGCGTGCCTGCCGACCACATGCTAGGCATCGAGGGACAGGGCTTTAAGCAGGTGATGCAGGGGTTTGACTATAGTCGTGCGCTGATTGGTTTACAGTGTTTGGCTGTTGCTCAGCAGTCGCTGGATGAAACCTGGCAGTGGCTCACCCAGCGTGAAGCCTTTGGCCAGCCGTTAGCCGCCTTCCAAGGCTTGACCCATCCATTGGCGGAATACCAAACCTACGTACAAGCGGCGCGGCTGCAGTGTTATTACGCGCTGTGGTTAAAAGACAACCACCGTCCGCATACCGCTGAAGCGGCAATGAATAAGTGGTGGGGACCGAAGCTAGCCTTTGATGTGATCAAACAGTGCATGCTGGCACACGGGCATACGGGCTGGGGGAAAGATTTGCCGTTTTCCCAGCGTATGCGTGATGTACTAGGGCTGCAGATTGGTGATGGCACGGCTCAGATTATGAAAAATATTATTGCGCGTCAGTCGGTCTCTGCGTGAACGCTGGCTTCTTGCTTGTCTCACTTGATCGCCTGGGCGCTGACTCTATCGACCCAGTCAAGGATATGCCGATGGCGAGTGAAGACGACAAAAGCGTGGAAAACCGACTTTTTTTTCGGCTTTTTCAGGTCAGCAATATTCTGCAAAAGCAGACGATAAGTGAAGTGGGCCTGACCACCGTACAGTGGGCAGTGCTGGGCGCCCTTTCACGCAAAGGCTTTGAAGAGGGGATTTCGTTTAATGCGCTTACCGAGTATTTGGTGGTTAGCCGTCAAAGCCTGGACGGCGTACTCAAGCGTTTAGAGCGCGATGCTCATGTTGAACGTATTGCTCATCCCGATGACAAGCGCGCACGAATTATTTTACTGACCAGCCAAGGTCGCGCCTTTTGGGAAAGTTTACAGCCCCGTATTCATGAGTTTTACCGTGATGGGCTTGGCAGTTTTTCCTTCGATGAAACCGTCAGCTTATTGCACTACCTCAATAAACTTCAGCACGATTTAGAAAATACCGCGCTAAACGCTAAGGAGGAAACGACCGAAACACCATAACCAACCCAACGAACGGCGCTGTTAAAGCGCACTCAGTGTTACTACCCATACCGATAACAACAATCTGCCTCGTCTTGCGCGGGGTTGGGGGTTCTATGTCTGCTCTAAATAAACAACCATTAGCCATTGCGTTAAGCATCGCATTTGCCAGTGCATTCAGCAGCGCTCAGGCAAGCGTCAGCGATAATGAAATCCGTATCGGCTATTTATCCGATATGTCAGGGCCCTATCGCGATTTAGCCGGCCCTGGTGGTTTGGAAGCGGTGAATATGGCAGTCGAAGACCACGACGGTGAGATTAATGGCGCACCGATTGTGGTGTTTAGTGGTGATGACCGAAACAGCGCTGATGTGGGTGCCAATACCGTACGTGAATGGATCGATCAGCGTAATGTCGATATGGTCGCAGGCATGGTGGCCTCGTCGGTGACTATTGCTGCCACGCAGCTTCTGGCTGAAAACGATAAGCTTGCCATGGTGGCGGGTGCCGCAGCACTGAGCATCACCAACGAGTACTGCACACCTAACCATGTGCAGTGGGTCTACGACACTTACGCCATGTCTAATGGAGCCGCTAAAGCGATACTCGAAGAAGGTGGTGATAGCTGGTACATGATTACCGCTGACTATGCCTTTGGCCACTCGCTGGAAAACGATGTCACCGCTGTCGTGGAAGCGCATGGCGGCGAGGTTCTGGGTAGCGTGCGCCATCCGCTAAATACCAGCGACTTCTCCTCGTATGTGCTGCAAGCGCAAAGCTCAGGCGCCAAGATCGTAGGGCTGGCGAATGCGGGGGCCGACACCGTTAATGCGATCAGCACAGCTGGGCAATTTGGCTTAGCACAGTCCGGTCAATCACTCGCCGGTTTAATGGTGTTTTTAAACGATATACACGCGCTGGGTTTAGAAAGCACCCAAGGTATGCAACTAACGACCGGCTGGTACTGGGATTTGAATGAGGCTTCAAGGGCCTGGGCAGAGCGCTATCAAGCGCGTACCGGCCGGATGCCCACCATGGTACAGGCAGGCGTTTACTCCAGCGTTATTCACTACTTAAATGCCGTTGAAGCCAGCGGTACGGACGACTCAGCTACCGTTCGCGCCATGATGCAAGACACGCCCATTAACGACATGTTCGCCACCAACGGCTACATTCGTGATGATGGTCGCATGGTGCATGATATGTACCTAGCCAGAGTGAAAACACCGGAAGCCTCGAGCGGCGAGTGGGATCTTTACGAAATACTTCGCACGATTCCGGGTGAAGAAGCTTTTCAATCGCTGAAAGAGAGCCGTTGTCACTTGGTCACCCAATAACATCATTCCAATTCGCGCGGTATGCTCGCGGTAGGGCACCGCGCGGCTTTTTAAGGAGTGCCTGCATGCATGTAGATACCGCCATTACCAGCCGCAAATCGGTGCGCCGTTTTCTTGCCACTCCTGTCGACAGCGCAACGATTATGCACATATTGCAGATTGCGAGCCGCGCGCCCAGCGGTAGCAATATCCAGCCTTGGAAAGTGCATGTGGTGGCGGGTGCCGCTAAAGACCAACTGTGCCAGCGGTTATTGAACGCCGTAGATCTCGGCAAAAGCGATCCACCCGAGTATCACTACTACCCGCAGAATTGGTTTGAGCCCTACCTGGAACGCCGCCGACGCTGTGGCTTTGGGCTTTATGCCACGCTAGGCATCGGCCGCGAAGACAAAGCCAAACGAGAAGCCCAGGCACGGCGGAATTTTCACTTTTTTGATGCGCCCATAGGGCTTTTCATCACCATGGATCGCCGCCTGGAAGCCGGTAGTTTTATGGATTGCGGCATGTTTATCCAAAGCATCATGCTGGCCGCCCGGGGCCAAGGTCTACATACCTGTCCCCAGGCTGCTTTTGCTTGGCACCACACGCTTATTCGCGATGAGCTTAAGTTGGATGAAAGCTCGCTACTGCTCTGCGGCATAGCGCTAGGCTACGAAGACACTCAGGCACCCGAAAACGGCTTTATTACTGAGCGAGAAAGCGCGGAGAACTTCACGACGTTTCATGGCGTTTAAGAACAAAAAAGCCCAAGCAGACGCTTGGGCAATAAGGACAACGGGAAAGGGCCAAGCGCTACTCAAGCGGCTCATAGGGCAAACCAACATAGTTTTCTGCGATGGTCGTCATCCCTGCTTTAGAGCTAGTCACATAATCTAATTCGGCCAGCTGCATACGGCTGTTGAAGTCCTCCTCATCAGAGAAATTGTGCAGCATGGAGGTCATCCACCAGGAGAAGCGCTCGGCTTTCCAGATGCGCTTCAAGCACGTTTGTGAGTAGCGCTCGATCAAATCCGTGCGTCCTTCCTGGTATACCTTCACCATTAGCCGATAGAGCGTATTCACATCGCTGGCGGCCAGATTCAGCCCTTTGGCACCGGTAGGCGGTACGATATGTGCCGCATCGCCGACCAGAAATAGCCGCCCGTACTGCATGGGTTCGACCACATAGCTACGCAGCGGGGCGATACTCTTCTCGATGGATGGCCCAGTAACGAGCTTTTGGGCGACCTCGTCCGGCAGGCGGCGCTTCAGCTCTTCCCAAAAGCGCTCGTCAGACCAGTCCTCTACTTTTTCATCCAAAGGCACTTGAAGGTAGTAACGGCTGCGGGTAGCTGAGCGCATGCTGCACAGGCTGAAGCCTCGCTCGTGGCGTGCATAAATTAGCTCATCGGACACCGGCGGAGTATCCGAGAGCATGCCTAACCAACCAAACGGGTATACCTTTTCGAACTCTTTAATGCGGTCTTGAGGAATCGCCTGGCGGGAGACGCCATGATAGCCATCACAACCGGCGATGTAATCGCAGTCGAGCCTGACCGTTTCACCGTTGTGCTCAAAGGTGAGATAGGGATTGTCACTCTCCAGGTCGTAGGGCTGGACGTTTTCTGCTTCATAAAGTGTTGTTGCGCCAGAGGCTTCGCGGGACTCCATTAAATCCCGCGTTACCTCTGTTTGGCCGTACACCATCACTTTGCTGCCGCCGGTTAACTCATCCAGAGCAACCCGCACGCGGCGGTTGTCGAAGACAAGTTCAAAGCCGTCATGGGGCAAGCCTTCTTTATCCATGCGCTGGTCAACCCCCGCCTCGCGCAGCAGGTCCACCATGCCCTGCTCAAGCACGCCTGCGCGGATACGGCTTAACACATACTCACCGCTACGCCGCTCGACAATCACGTTATCAATGCCTTGGCGATGCAGTAGCTGGCCCAGTAAGAGGCCAGAAGGGCCTGCGCCAATAATCGCGACCTGGGTCTTCATAAGGAGTGCCTCATCGTTGTCATTATCTAAAACGCTATAAGTTGTATTTTTCAATGAAACACGCCGCACAATAAGGCATGATTTAGATCAATTATTGGACATTTAGCGCTTTATCACCCCACCTTAGTCGTAAAGGAGATGCAGGAGATGGCAGCGTCATCGGCAACCTCCGTTCCAGTATTTAAACTCTATGGCGAGACCCAGCACTGGCCGACACCCGATTTGCTTCACTGCGAATCGATTCCCGAGCGCAGCCAACTGCATAACTGGATTATCCGCCCGCATCGTCACGCCGATCTGGTGCACATTCTATTTATTAGCCAAGGAAGCGTTGAGTTAGCGCTGGAGGGAACGAGTCATCAATTACAGGGTGTCGTCACTATTATTGTGCCCGCGATGGCAATTCACGGCTTTCACTTCTCGCCTGATGTACAAGGGCACATTATTACCCTGGCCAAACCGCTGGCAGACCACTTACATGGCCTTATGGGTGAGAGTAGTACGCTTAAAAAAGCAGACTTCTACCGCCTACCCCTTTCGAGCCAAACAGGTTCAAACCCACCCTCGCGAATTGCCACGCTGGTGTCTCAGATCGACCAGGAGTATCGTCAGCCTGCTCCCGGCCGCGATAGGCTGCTCGAAGCGCTAATTCAAGCCTTGGTGGTTGAGCTGTCGCGTCTTAGTGCCGCTGGAAACCCTGCAAAACGTTATGGTCCCCGCCAAAGCGATAAAGGTCGGCAGCATATAGAGCACTATCAAGCGCTGGTCGAAGCGCACTATCGCGAACAGCCCAGCATTGAAGCGTTAGCCGAGCAGTTAGGGGTGAGTAGCGCGCACTTGAATATGCTGTGTCGCCAAATTGCCGGTCGCAGTGCCCTGCAATTGCTGCATGAACGCCTATTGCTAGAAGCCAAGCGCCAGCTCACCTATACCAATATGACCATAGGCCAAATCTCTGACAGCTTAGGCTTCTCTGAACCCGCCTACTTCACGCGCTTTTTTAAGCGTAATACAGCGCTTTCACCACGCGAGTTTCGGCTGCGCCAAGCAACGGTTAACGATATCGCTAAATAGGATAATGCCGAGGCCCTAGCTGCATCGTCATCCAGCGCAGTTCGGTGAATTCTTCGATGCCTGCTTTGCCCCCAAAACGTCCGTAGCCGCTGGATTTGACGCCGCCGAAGGGCATTTGCGGTTCATCGTGTACCGTGGGGGCGTTGATATGGCAGATACCCGTTTGTAAGCGGCCTGCCACTTTCATGGCGCGTGCGCTATCGCGGCTGAATACCGCCGATGAGAGGCCGTACTCGCTATCGTTGGCTATGCGGATTGCCTCTTCTTCACCGTTAACGCGAATCACCGCGACGACCGGGCCAAACGACTCTTCGCTATATAGCCGCATAGCACTGGTCACACCATCGATGACCGTGGCCTGCATCACCACGCCCTCGGCTTTGCCACCCGCGGCTAAGTGGGCGCCTTGAGTCACTGCATCATCGATGAGGCTATTTAGTTTTTCACCTGACTGCACGTTGATTAGCGTACCGAGCGCGTTGCTTTCATCACGCGGGTCACCTGCTTTTAGCGCCTGAGCCCGCGCAGCAAATTTCTCGACAAAGGTATCCGCCACTTGGTTATCGACAATAACCCGCTCGGTGGACATGCAGATCTGGCCTTGGTTAAAGAACGCGCCAAAAATCGCTGCGTCCACGGCCGCATCTATATCTGCATCATCCAATACTAAAAACGGTGCCTTGCCACCCAGTTCAAGCAGCACGGGCTTTAAATACTTGGCCGCTTGCTCGGCAATGATTTTGCCCACACCGGTGGAGCCGGTGAAATTAATCCGCCGCACGGCGGGATGGGCAATGAGCGCACTCACTACATCAGCGGCGTTATCCGGTGCGTTAGTAATCACGTTAACGATGCCATCACCAAACCCCGCTTCTTGAAGCACTTCACCAATCAAGTGATGCGTCGCCGGGCACTGCTCGGAAGCTTTCAAAATAACGCTATTGCCGCAGGCCAAGGGTGTGGCGATGGCCCGCGTACCCAGAATGATCGGCGCATTCCAGGGCGCGATGCCCACGACGACACCACACGGCACACGCACACCCATGGCCATACTGTCGGGCACGTTAGAGGGAATGATATCGCCCTGGATTTGCGTCGTTAACGCCGCCGCCTCACGCAATACATCGGCCGCTACTTTGACGTTAAACCCGGCCCAGCCGGGGGTGGCGCCGGTTTCCTCCACCATTCGATCGATGAAATCCCCCTGACGTGCCTCCATGAGCTCAGCCGCTTTTAGAAGCTTGGCGCGCCGCTCCCCTGGGCCCGTTTTTGACCATGCTTCAAACGCCCGGCCTGCGGCGTCCGCAGCCGTGTTCGCATCACCGACACTTGCCGCCGCAGCAGTGGTAACCACTTCACCGCTTAATGGATTCGCACGGGTAAAGGTGGCGGTTTGCTCGGCAGCGATTGATTGGCCCGCCGACAATAGCTGTGTGGTGAACATGGCATTAACTCCTTGTAATAAAAAAGCCTACAGCAGAAACATCGTGCTCAAGATAGGGAAAGCGATGAGCAACGCCAGGCGTAGTAAGTCAGAGACCACAAACGGCGCGACCCCTTTAAAAATCTCACCTAGCCCCACATGCGGCGCCATCGCTTTAATCACAAACACGTTCATCCCTACCGGTGGCGTCATCAGCCCCAGCTCCACTGTCAGTACGGTAAGAATACCGAACCAGACAGGATCAATGCCCATCGATTGAATGATCGGATACACCACAGGAACGGTGATCACCAGCATGGCGATGGAGTCCATAAACATGCCCAGCACAAAGTAGAGCGCCAGGATGCACAGCACGACGACGAGTGGCGTTAGGTCCATGCCGTAGAGCACGTCGGTAATGGAGAACGAAATACGTGAGACTGAGATGAAATAACCCAGCGTTTCCGCCCCCACCAGCATAAAGAACACCACGGCAGAGAGCGCCAAGGTCTCTTGGACGCTGGCCCATAACTGTGCACTGCGCATCCCTTTTACGAGGGCATAAATCAAAGTGGCAAATGCCCCTACGCTGGCCCCTTCTGTTGGCGTAAAGGCACCAAAATAGATGCCTAAAATCATCACCAGGAAAACGCCAAAAAAGGGCATCAAGCCGGTGAGAGAGAGCAGTTTTTCTTTCCAAGCCGTAGGCTCGCCGGCCACCGCAAGGGAGGGGCGCAGCCACATCACCACGGTAACGGTAAGGGAATACATCACCAGCCCCAGTAGGCCAGGGATCAAGCCCGCCATGAACATATCGCCCACGGACTGCTCAGTAAGAATGGCGTAGATCAGTAGCGCAATACTTGGCGGAATCATGATGCCCAGCGTGCCGCCTGCGGCCAGCGCGCCGGTCGCTAAACCACGGTTATAGCCATAGCGCTCCATCTCCGGCAGCGCTACCCGGGTCATGGTACTGGCAGTCGCCAATGAGGAACCGGAAATCGCCGAGAAGATACCGCAAGAGCCCACCGCCGCAATCGCCAGGCCGCCCTTCCAGCCACCGCAAATGACCCGCGTTGAATCAAACAGTTTACCGGCCATGCCCGAATGGGCCGCCAGCACGCCCATTAAGATAAACATGGGTACGGCACTAAAGCTGTAGTTCGAGAGTACTTCTATCGGCACCGTTTTTAACTGTGCAACGGCTGCGTCCCAGCTAATGATTTGCGCAAAGCCCCCCACGCCCACGACCAGCATCGTGAGGGCAACGGGCACACGCAGAATCATCAATACCAATAAAAGCCCTAGCCCGATGGCGCCAATCGCTTCACTCCCCATGAGCCGCCTCCTCACCTGTGGCATAGATCATGCCCAGCAGCGCATGTATAAAACTTCGCAACCCCAGCAGTAAGCTGAGCACCGCTGCCAATTGGAAAATAGGGCCCATGGGCAAGCGCAGATCTTGAGTGATTTCCCCGTACTGCGTGGCAGCAGCGGCAGAATCCAGTAACCCCACAAACAGGATCAGCCCCAGCGCCGTAAAGCCAAGCAAAAAAAGACCGTGGATACGATTTTTTATCGCCTGGGGTAGGCGGTGCGAGAAAGCTTCCACCACCACTTGGCTTTTCTCGACATTAGCGGCCATCGCCGCCAATAGCGCGAACAGCATCAAATAGCTAACCAACTCAACGCTGCCAGTAACACGCAACGCAATGGCCCCTTCCGTTAGCCGGGAGAGGTAGCGAGTACTGACATCGGCAATGGTCACCGCCAACAGCCCGATCAGTGCGACACCCGCCACCAATCGACAAATAAGGGCCAGCCAATGGCTGGCCCGATAAAGGAGTTGTTGAAAAGAGAGAGTAGAGTGCATGAAAACTTACCCCTCTTGGGTACCACAAGACTCGCTAGCAGCCAATGCAGCCTCATACACCTCGCGGGCTTGACTCAAACCACGCTCTTCCAACTGTGTTAGGTAATTTTCGATACCGGTTTCGAGCGGCTCTTGCCAATCAGGGTGTTGAAGCGGGTTTTCGATTTCACGGATAGTATGGCCCGCATCAACCGCTTCCTGCTTACCTTCCACATCTAGGCGATCAAACACGGCACCGGCGTTTTCAGCCCATTTCATGCCTGAGTTATTATCAATGACCGCTTGCTGCTCGGGGGTCAGGCCGTCATAGGCACGCTGGTTCATGGTGGCGACAAAGATCAGCGTATAAAACGGCACTTCGGTGTGATAACTGACGAGTTCGTTAACGCGGAAACCTTTTAAACCTTCCCAAGGAAAGCTCAAGCCATCAATGACGCCCCGCTGCATGGAGGTGTAGATATCTGGCGCTGGCATACCCACCGGGCTTGCGCCCATATTTTCCAGCATCTCACCCGCCACCGCCGTGGGGCGACGAATGCGCAGCCCTTCCAGGTCGGCAGGGGTTTGCACATCGGTATCGATGGTATGAATGCCGCCAGGCCCAGTGGTAAACATAAACAGCGGGCGGGTATCTTCGTATTCGCTATCCAGATGGCCGTCGTCGTAGAGCGTTTGCAGCACACACGCCCCTTGCGTTGCCGTTGAGGCTACACCGGGCAACTCGACAATTTGCGACAGCGGGAAACGGCCAGCCGTATAACCCTGTGCCGTGGCGCCAATGTCAGCGATGCCGTTGGCAGCGGCTTCATAAATGGAGTCCGGTTTGGCTAAGGTACCGGCGGGAAACATTTGAATGGTTAGATCGCCATTGGATTCTTCTTCAATGGTATCGGCCCACGCCTGCAAAACATCTTGATTAACACCTGAAGGGCCAGGCCAAAAGTGCGCCATACGCAGTGTAGTCTCTGCCTGGGCTGAGCTAACAGCCAAGCCAGCAATCGCTGCTGCCAACACACAACGGGATAGGGACATTTTCATTGGAGCCTCCAGGACTTTTTGGATTATTGTAAGTTCGTATAGCGAATAGTAGTTCGCTTTAAGTATTCACACTAATTCACTATGAGGCGTAGGGCTAATCGACATTCGTCTATGTTCAGGCTATGCCGTCCGGTCTTTTCAGCTTCCTGCCTCGTACCACCAGTGTTGCTGCTTTCGAGCCTTCTCCAAAAGGTACAATGACGGTCAAAAGTTGGATTTTTACAAGATCAACGCCCGACCAAGGTCGAACCCAAACGAAAAAAGCGCTGCTTACGAATAAGCAACGCTTTTCAGTTTTATTCACAAACTTTGTAGACTATAGGGCTAGAAATCAAAAAAGACCGTCTCGCCTTCACCTTGCAGACGAATATCTAAACGGTAACGCACTTTGCCATCGTTCTCTTCACGCTTGGCGATCAGCGTTTGGCGGCGCATCGGAGACTCAATGCGCGATAACACCGGGCACTGGGCGTTCGCTTCTGATTCGTCGTCAAAATAGAGCCGCGTTTGCAGGTGGATATTCACCCCACGGGCAAACAGCGTCAGGTTGATATGCGGTGCCATTGGCTGGCCGCTGGGGTGCTTCACCGCGCCGGGCTTGATGGTGGTCAACGACCACTCGCTGCCGTGATCAAACGTCGTCGCGGTACGCCCGAAGCTATTGAACGGCTTGCTGAGGTCGTAGTCGGCCTGGTAGTCACCGTTAGCATCGGCCTGCCATGCTTCTAAAAAGGCATCGCGCACCAAGTCGCCGTTGCCGTCAATGACAATGCCGACCACTTCGATGTGCTCGCCCTCGGCTTCCGGCTTGGCCATTTCGTTCCAGATCTCTTCATCGCGCACCGGGTTGCCTGCCGCGGCAAGCGCCAGACCAATATGCACGTAGGGACCAGCGGTTTGCGAGGCGGTTTCACGCAACATGAGTTCGCTGGTCGGCTGGCTGTTGGGCTGAATAGAAGGCTGTTTCATGATGTCTCCTCGCCCTTATTGGTTTTCAAAGTAGGTTTGCAGTTCGCCGCGTACCACCACATCAAATCGATAGGCCAAGCAGTCCATCGGCTTGCTGTGGGCCATATCAAGCCGCCCAATCATCGTCTCAACCGCGAGCGGGTCTTTTAGCGTATGCACGATGGGGCACAGGGGAATCAGCGGGTCGCCCTCGAAGTACATCTGGGTGATCAGCCGAGTAGAGATCGAAGGCCCGGTGACTGAGACGTGAATATGCGCAGGCCGCCAGCTATTCATATCATTGGGCCACGGGTAGGGGCCAGGCTTGATGGTGCGAAAACGGTACATACCCTGCTCATCGGTCAAGCAGCGACCTACACCGCCAAAATTAGGATCTAACGGCGCCAAATACTTATCGTTTTTGTGGCGGTAGCGCCCACCGGCATTGGCCTGCCACATTTCCACTAGCGTATGCGGTACCGGCTTACCGAACTGGTCGACGACTCGGCCAAACATAATGATCCGCTCGCCCTGGGGGAGCCCGCCCTGGCCTGGATCCTGGCGGAAGTTCAGCAGTAGATCATTATCGTGTGGCCCCATGCGCAGATGGCTGAAGTCCGGGCCGGTCAGTTCTGAAGCTGTCGGCTGCTGCATGCTCACCAGCGCCTGCTGAGGCGAGCGCGCCACCGAGGTTTTATAACCCGGCGCGTAGGCAGGCGGATGCCAGTTACGATCACGGGCCACAAAGCGTTTGTTATCGTGGGTCATCACCCTTACCTCTCATCCATTATTTTGACTCGCTACTCGCCCCAGCCCAACTCTTTGGCAAGGGCAAAGGCGTGATTCGCCGCTGGTACGCCACCGTAAATGGCTACGTGCATCAGCACTTGGCGCAACTCGGCTTCCGTTAGCCCAATACGCTTGGCGGTTTTCAAATGCAGCGTTAGCTCTTCACGGCCGAGGGCGGCGAGAATCCCGGTGGTGATCATGCTACGTTCGCGGCGGGTTAGGTCGTCGTTGGTCCACAGCTCGCCCCAGGCCAAGCGGGTAATCATCTGCTGGAAGGGGGCATCCAGACTGTTGGCATTGGCGGTGGAGCGCGCCACATGCTCTTCTCCCAATACCTGCTTGCGGGTTTCCAGGCCAGTAGCGTAGGCCACACCATGATTGGCTACATCTCCCAGATCCGTTGCCAGCACGGAGAGAAGCTTTTGCGCGAACAGCGTCGGGGCTTCTACCGCAGGCACGTGGCCCATGCCGTCAAAAATCTCCAACGGTGCGCCATCGAGTTCCGCAGCGAGTGCTTCCAGCGTGGCAGGCGGCGTGGCCATATCTTCACTGCCGCCAAACAGCTGTACTCTGACCTTTTTAGGGAGGTCCTTATGAGGGACGCTCTTACCTGAGAGCTTCCCGGTAAACGTATCGCGGCCGAGCATTTCGCACAGCTGAGCGTAAGACTCATCGTCGCCACGGCCCATTTGCACGCACCAGCCCGCTTTCAGCGCGGGGCTTGCCTCAAACGCCGCTGGCGCAAACCAGCGCGGCACGATCTCTTCAGACATCGCCGCCAAGCCTTCCTGACGCACTCGACCTGCGCGGGTGGTCCAGAGATCCGGATTACCAATCACCGCGCCAGTATTGGTCAGCGTAGCTGAGAGCAGGTGGTCACTATGCTCGGCAATCAACTGTTGGCCGACGACACCGCCAATGGAGGTACCGGCAAAGTGAAAGCGCTGCGCGCCCGCCAGTTCTACCAGCGCCAATGCTTCTGCCGCTAGATCAGCGGGAGTGACTTGTGCACCGCTGACTGCCTGACTAGCACCGTGACCGGGTAGATCCCAAGTCAGCACCCGATAGCGGGGCAGTAGCGCGGGGATCACGTCGTCCCATACCGCTTGGCTCATGCCCAGGGGATGCGCCAGCACTACGAGCGGATTCACGTCTGCGCCGAGCAGCCGGTAGGCCACGCTGCGGCCATTGATGGTATGAAAGGCCATGACTGTCTCCGTTAAACGCGTTCAATCAGGGTGGCGATACCTTGGCCGACACCGACGCACATGGTGCAAAGTGCGTAGCGTTTGCCGCTGTTTTGCAGCTCATGAGCAGCGGTGAGCAGCAGGCGTGCGCCGGACATGCCCAGCGGATGCCCCAGGGCAATCGCACCGCCGTTGGGGTTTACCCGCGGGTCGTCGTCTTTAAGCCCCAGATCGCGCATACACGCCAAGGCCTGAGCGGAGAACGCTTCGTTAAACTCAAACACATCAATCTCGTCCATCGAGATTCCGGTGCGCTTGAGTAGTTTTTGCACGGCCGGTACCGGCCCGTAGCCCATGATGCGCGGCTCTACGCCGGCCGTGGCCATGCCGATGATTTTCGCCATCGGCTTAAGACCATGCTGCTTGACCGCCCCTTCGCTGGCCACCAGCATCGCCGCGGCACCGTCGTTAACGCCTGACGCATTGCCTGCGGTAACGCTGCCGCCTTCACGGAAGGGCGTGGGCAAACCTGCCAACTTATCCAACGTGGTTTCACGCAGGTGCTCATCCTGATCAAAGATCAGCGGATCCTGTTTGCGACGGGGAATTTCAATGGCGGTGATCTCTTGGGCGAAACGCCCGGCCTTTTGTGCAGTGGCGGCTTTTTGCTGGGAGCGCAGAGCAAAGGCGTCTTGGTCTTCTCGAGAAATATTGAACTGCTCGGCGACGTTTTCCGCCGTTTCCGGCATGGAATCAACCCCAAACGCTTTCTTCATCAGCGGATTGATCAAGCGCCAGCCAATGGTGGTGTCTTCAAGCTTTTGATTGCGGGCGAAGGCACTGTCGGCCTTGCCCATCACATAGGGCGCTCGAGACATGGATTCAACGCCACCTGCCAGCGCCAGCTCCATTTCACCGGCTTTGATGGCGCGAAATGCCGTGCCGACCGCATCCATACCAGAGCCACACAGGCGATTCATGGTCGTGCCGGGCACTGAGGTAGGAATGCCCGCCAGTAGCGAGGACATACGCGCCACGTTGCGGTTATCTTCACCGGCCTGGTTGGCGCAGCCCATAAAGACTTCTTCAATCGCGGCGGGATCGAGGTCCGGCGCTTGTGCCAGTACGGCTTTAAAAATGCTCGCGGCTAAGTCATCCGGGCGCACGTTGGCCAGCGTACCGCCAAAGCGACCAATGGCGGTGCGGCGGGGATGGCAGAGATAGACGTCTTTCATCACAGCATCGCTCATAACAGTCTCCTTATTCGCCAGAGTGGGCACGCTCGGTACGCGCTTTTAATTCGCGCAGGATGGTCAGCTCTTTTTCGCTGGGCTTAGGGGTATTCTCAAGCTGTTCGGCAAAGCGCACTTCCCAACCGGTTGCATCAATTACATCCTCGCGGCTCACGCCCGGGTGCAGCGACACCACTACCAGCTCTTTGGTCTCAGGATCGGGCTTCATCACACACAGGTCAGTGATGACTCGAGTAGGTCCTTTGCCAATGTTGGGCACGTTATCGCGCCCTTTGCCGTCGCGGCCAAAGCCTAGCGTGGTGACAAAGTCGACATCTTTCACAAAGGCGCGCTTGGAGTGCTTCAGGGTGATAAAGACTTCACCGGCGTTGGTGGCAATTTCCGGCGCACCGCCGCCGCCCGGCAGGCGTACCTTGGGCGCTTTGTAATCACCGATCAGCGTCGTGTTAAGGTTAGCAAAACGGTCAATTTGCGCAGTGCCTAAAAAACCCACGTCGACTTTGCCGCCCTGCAGCCAGTAGCGGAACATCTCGGGCACTGCCACGGTGGTGAGGGCTGATTCGCACAGTTCACCATCACCGATGGAGAGCGGCAGAATATCGGGCTTGGTCTGCAGCGTGCCGGACTCATAAATCAGTACCACATCGGGGGCATGAGTAAGACGCGCCAAATTAGCGGCTTCTGAGGGCAGGCCAATGCCTACAAAACAGGTCATGCCGTTTTCCAGCGCCCGTGCGGCGGTCACCGACATCATTTCAGAAGAGGTATATTCCAGACTCATCAGGCTTGGCCTCCCACGTTATCGGCGGCATTAAAGACGTTGTCGTCGAGCCACTGGGTAAAGGTGTCGCGATCTCGGGCGATGGTATCCCACTCCTTGTAGAAGAGGTTGCTACGACCGTAATAGCCATGGGTGTACGAGGGCAGCGCGCCTTTCTCGGCTACCGCAATGGCGCTGATCGCCCAACTGGGAAGCACACAGGCATTAGGGTGAGCGTTGAGATCATCGACAATCTCCTCCACCGTCACGATGCTGTGTTTGGCCGCCAGTACCGCCTCTTTTTGCACGCCGACGATACCTTCCACCAGCACATTGCCTTGGCGATCCGCCCGCTGGGCGTGAATAATCGAGACATCCGGGCGCACCGAGGGCACAGCCGCTAGGCGCTCCCCGGTAAACGGGCACTCGATGAATTTGATTTGGTCGTTGACGCTGGGCAGTTCGCTGCCGATGTAGCCACGAAAAACCGCCAGTGGTAGTCCCGCTGCACCGGCTTCAAAGGCACAGGCCATGGCGGCGTGGCTATGCTCAAGAATCTCGATCTTATTCGGCCAGCCTTTCTCGACCGCATCACGCAGGCGGTGTAGCGATCCCACACCGGGGTTGCCACCCCAGGAGAAGATCACCTTTTTAGCGCAGCCCGCACCAATCATCTGATCGTAGATGATGTCGGGAGTCATGCGGATCAGCGTCAGGTCGCGCTTTTTCTGACGGATCACTTCGTGACCGGCGGCAAACGGAATCAGGTGGGTAAAGCCTTCCATGGCCACGGTGGCGCCGTCTTGGACGTAGCGCGCTACCGCGTCATGCAAGCTGAGAAACTCGGCCATGATGGGTGCCTCTTAGCGGGTCGTTGGCGTACTTGTTAGTAAACTGCAGCAGATTGTTCGTCAAGCGAACATAGATCCTCTATACGAACAATCTACTGCTGAACATTCATTGGGTCAAACCCAACGGCGCCCGCCAAGCGCACTTCCGAACCTATCAATCATTCCCCAGCCGAACTTAACACTTTGTTTTTAAATACGCTTATGGGGCTTCTAGCCATTTCCTGGCGCGCATGACCTGGGCGGCGCTGCTACCAAGGTATAAAGCGGGGTCGCAGGCATTACGCAGCGCATCGGGGTCTATGGCCCCTTTCACATCTGGATGATCGGTCAGCACCTCTGAATAGGGGCGTGATGCCTGGCGTGAGGTTTCAGCCGCTTCCGCGCTGACCGCTTTGGCTTTCTCCACGCCTAGCGTAGGTGCCAGCAAACGTGCGACTGGCTCGGCCATAATGCCGCCGCCGGTGGCCGCCAGGTTGCGCCACATGTTGTCGGGGTACACCTCAAGCCCCTCCAGCAGCACGGCCACTTGCTCTAGCGCACCCTCTACCAGCAGAGCGCTTTCCATCAACGGCGCCCACTCCGCATGCCACTCGCCCAACCCGCGCTCTAGCGGCTGCGCGGCAGCATTGATCAACACATTGGTATGGCCATGTACTTGCCGCGCCGCGCCGCGAATCAGCGCGCTGCGTACCGGGTTACGCTTATGGGGCATGGAAGAGGACTCCCCCATGCCGGGCGCTGACGGTTCAGCGACTTCGCCGACTTCAGTCTGGGTGAGCAGCGACACATCCAGGGCGATTTTTTCAGCGGCCCCCGCAACAGCATCTAACGCCGTACCGAGGGCATGAATCGGGTAGCGGTCGGTATGCCAGGGCAGCACCGGCACTGCTAGGCCTAACCGCTCGGCCAAAGCGTCCATCCACTCGAGCCCCAGATTATCCCAACCCGAGTGCACGCCCACCGCACCGCCAAACTGAACGGGAAGCTCAATGTTGCTTAAACGTCGGCGGCTCTGCTCCAGGCCAATCGCCCAATGAGCCACCTTGACACCAAAGGTAATCGGCAGCGCCTGCTGCATTAAGGTGCGCCCTACCATGGGCGTGTCGATATGCGCATCCATCAGCGCCATCGCGGCCGTGCGGCAGCGCAAGAGCAGATCGTCCAGTACTGCTAAACGCGGCTTAAGCAGCAGCATCAGCGCGGAGTCGACCACGTCCTGGCTGGTCGCGCCTTGATGCCAGTAGCGCTTGATCTCATCGGTGAGCAGCGCACGGCTCTGCTTAACGAAGGGGATCGCCACATTGCCACCGCTGGCGATGCCCGCCGCGATCTCTTCGCTATCGAAGGCAGCATTTTCCAACAATTCGCGCATTTGCTGGCTAACCCCAGCAGGTACCCCGCCACTGGCTTCCTGCACCTCAGCCAGGGCAAGCTCAAAGGCCAGCATGGCATCCACCATAGCGCCATCGTCACACTCAGCGACGGCGCGCTGACTCATAAAGGGGTGCTTTAAAAATGCGGCAGGCATGGGCGTTAAGCCTCCTATTAACATTGTTCAGAATCAGCTAAACAGTTCGTAAAAACATTATTCAGAACAGCACTGTACATATGTTCGCCATTCGAACTATACGCTAAATAGGCCGGTACTTACGATTTCGTCAGCGTAGCGTCGGTGCCCACGTAGCGTAATACCATCTCGGTAACGTGGTCTTCTAATTTGCGCTGGTTCTCAGGTGCGGCCTGATTCCAATCAAAAATACGCGAAAAAGTGTGTTGGTTTGAGACATTGAAAAACGACAGCGCGCTAATCAGCCAGTGCAGTTCCCGAGGATCCAGGCCTTCGCGAAAACAACCCTCCTCTACACCGCGGATATAGACGTTGGTGAGAACATCAATCACCCCGGCATTGAGTGATTGAATCAACTCTGACTGCGCCAAAAAGCGACCATGATGAATATTTTCGATCATTACCAGGCGAATAAAGTCAGGGTTTTTGGTGTGATGGCAGAAGGTAAACCGCACTAGCCGGCTGAGCGCTTCCAGTGGGGCCAAGTGATCAAGATCCAGCTCGGCCTCCTGTAGGCGTACTTTCTGGTAAGCGGCTTCCAGAGTGTGCAGGTAGAGCGTCTCTTTATCATTAAAGTAGTAATAAATCATGCGCTTGGAGGCGCGGGTTTTCTCGGCGATCTCATCGATCCGCGCCCCGGAGAGGCCTTTTTCTGAGAATTCGCGGGTAGCCACCCGAAGAATATCGGCGCGCACGGATTCGGGGTCATTTTTACGCCGTCGCCGAGCGGCAGGGGGGCTGGTCTTGGTCGAAGGAGCTGTCATAGAGCGTGCCTTTTATTGTCGTAGTCGTCTTTTGTCTAGTATGCCATAGCTTGACTGAACGTACCATTTCGTACATTGTTGCCTGGGAGAGGGTTCAAAGGCCACGCACGCCACTGCTAAAGGCTTTTTCACCCCCCTGACAACGGCCCAATAAGAGGACAACAACAATGTCTTTATGCCCACTGTTTGCACTAAAACCCAACTCTGTGAAACGCGCCTTAACGACTGCGGTCGCCGTCGCCGCGCTCGCTTCCGCAGCAACCGCTTCTGCGCAAACGCTGCGCTTTGCCCACGTTGACCCGGATGACTGGACCACTTCGAAAAAAGGCGCGGCTGCGCAAGTGTTCAAAAACCTGGTGGAAGCCGAAACTGACCTCACCGTTGAGGTCTACCCCGCTGGAGCGCTAGGCGGTGAAACCGAGCTAATTGAAGGCGCCCAGGATGGCACCATCAGCATTGCGATGGTCTCCGGCGCCTATGCCAATTTCTGCCCGGCGGTCGCGGTAACGGATATTCCTTACACCTTCCCGTCAGCACCAGTGGCGTGGCAAGTAATGGACGGCGAGTTTGGCACAGCGCTCGCCGAACACTGCTTGCAGCAAACCGGCCTGCGTACATTAGCCTACGGCGAAACAGGTTTCCGTCACTTCACTAACTCCGTGCGCCCGATCAACTCGCCCGAAGATATGGAAGGCTTAAAATTCCGTGTGCAAACCATCCCGCTCTACCTGGAGATGGTCAGCGCCTTGGGCGGTGAGCCCCAGGGCATCGCTTGGGGAGAAGTACCGACAGCGCTTGCGACCGGCGTAGTTGATGGTCAGGAGAATCCCATCTCGGTGATCTACGGCAATAACTTCTACGAGTTTCAGGATTACCTGACTCTGGATCGCCACGTTTACGGTGTCGATCACCTGCTGATTAACGATGAGATATTCCAGTCGCTTACCGAAGAAGAGCAAGCAGCAGTGAAGCGAGCAGCTGTTGTTGCCGGCACCACCGGTCGCGCCATTCAGCAGTTCAACTCGGCAGAGGGGATCACCAAGCTGGAAGCAGAGGGCATGGAAATCACCCAGCCCACCGCTGAACAGATGGAGGCTTTCCGTGAAGCCGCCCAGCCGCCGGTTCAGGCGTACCTGACCGAAGAGCTTGGTGATGACGCAGAGTGGATTGAGCGTCTCTCTTCCGCTGTGGAAGAGGCTTCCGCGCGCTTCTAATCCCCGCCTGATCAAAGCGCTTTGCGAGTGGGCCTTAGGTGGACCACTCGCGACCCTGCGCGCCTGACTACCGATTGAAGGTGCTCTTATGTCTCATCTTCTTGCCCGAATACATCGCGGCCTGATCCTATTCAATGGCAGCTTGGCAGGGCTTGCCATGGTATTGATTTTTCTGCTGGTCGCCGGCAACGCCTTTGCGCGCTACACCTTTGGCGGCTCCATTACCTGGGGGGAAGATACCGCCATCTACCTGATGATTTACGGCCTGATGTTTGGTATGTCCTGGGCGTACCTACAGGACAAGCACATCGGCTTTGACCTTATTCGACGCCTGCTGCCGCCGCGCTGGATGCACTGGCAGGCGGTGGCTGTCGACTTGGTGGTGCTCGTGGTAGGGATTGGCTTGATGGTGTCAGCGGTTGAATTCATCGCCTCCCGCGGAGGCCGCACCTCGTCGAGCACAGGAATGCCGATGTGGCTCTTTCAAGCCTCCATGCTCATTGGTGGCGGACTGCTCAGTCTCTCTGCCCTGGTGATGGGTGCGCGACGTTTGAGCGAGCACACCAGTGAGGAGGCGTCACCATGATTTTCATACTGCTGTTAGCCCTTGTACTGCTTGGCGTACCGTTTGCCTTTGCCATTCTCGGCTCATTGACGGTGTTAATGAGCACCGGCGATTTGCCCTACCACATCCGTATCGTCTCGCAGCAGTTTTTCGGCGGCATGGAGTCCTTCCCGCTACTGGCGATCCCACTGTTCATTCTGGCCGGCGAGCTAATGAATGAAGCGGGTATCACCCACCGAATTATTAATCTGGCCACGGCCATTGTTGGTCGTCTTAAAGCCGGGTTGGCCCACGTCAATATCTGGGCATCAGTTATTTTTGCCGGCCTCTCTGGTTCGGCCATTGCCGACACCTCCGCACTTGGGCGGGTGTTTATACCGTCGATGGAGAAAGAGGGCTACCCACGTGATTTTGCCGCTGCTCTGACCGCGGCCTCTTCGGTCATTGGCCCGATTATCCCACCGAGTATCCCGGTGATTATCTATGCGCTCACGGTTTCCGGTGTGTCGGTACCGGGGCTGTTTTTGGCTGGTATCGTGCCGGGCTTTTTGCTGGCGCTGGGGCTCTCCATCTACGTCTACTTTTTCGCCGGTGATTTGGGCGCCACGCAGTCAAAACAGCAGTCGCGCCGCCACGCGCTCCTTCACGGCCTGCTGCCCGCGCTCATGCCGGTGTTTGTGGTCGGAGCCATTCTTGCCGGTATCGTCACGCCCACCGAGGCGGCGGCTTTTGCCGTGGTCTACGCACTGATTCTGGGCGTGGTGCTCTACCGTAATATCAAACTGGTTAACCTGCCCGGTATCTTTGCTCGCGCCATGCGTGACAGCGCCGTGATCATGGTCATCATGGGTGCCGTTGCCGCCGCCAACTGGGTGTTAACGTTCGAGCGCGTGCCCAACATGCTCACCGAGTGGGCGCTGATGAGCATCGATACCCAGTGGACCTTCCTGATCGCTGTCATTCTCCTGCTACTGGTGGTGGGGCTGTTTTTAGAGGGTATCGCGGCCATTTTAGTACTGGTGCCAATCCTCCACCCCATCGCCATGGCGCTGGGTATCGACCCACTGCACTTCGGCATCGTGGTGATCTTCAACCTGATGATGGGGCTGATTACGCCACCCATGGGGCTCTGCCTGTTTGTTGCCGACTCTGTCTCCGGCGTGGGAATGGGGCCGATTATCCGCCGCATTCTGCCGATGCTGGGCGTGCAGTTTTTGATTCTGCTGCTGATTACTTTCGTACCAGCACTGGTCACTTTCCTGCCGCGCCTGGCGGGTTACTGATGCTACTCAATGTAAGGAGCGTGATGCCATGTACTCATCCATTGCCACGGTTTGCCTAAGCGGCTCGCTGGAAGAGAAGGTAGACGCCATTGCTCAGGCAGGCTTTGAGGGGCTTGAGCTGTTTGAAAACGATCTAACCGCGTTCACCGGAACGCCGCGGGAGGCTGGCGAGCTGATTCGCTCGCGCGGCCTTAAGCTGGTCACGCTGCAACCGTTTCGCGATTTTGAAGGTCTTCAGGGACGCGCGCGGGAGCGGGCTTTCGACCGGGCCGAGCACAAGTTTGACCTGATGGAAAAACTCGGCACGGACCTGCTGATGGCGTGCAGTACCGTCCACCCTGATTCACTACCGGGGTTAAGCCGCGCCGCCGATGACTACTATGAACTGGGCGAGCGTGCCGCGCGACGTAACCTGCGCGTGGCCTATGAGGCGCTGGCCTGGGGCCGCCATATTCACGACTACCGCGACAGCTGGGAAGTAGTGCGCCGTGCCGCTCACCCCAATGTCGGCCTGGTACTGGACACCTTCCATATCTTCTCCCGCCAGACGGAGCTAGGCACCATTGGCCGCATTCCGGGGGATCGCATCTTCCTGGTACAGACCGCCGATGCGCCGCGCCTCTCCATGGATCACCTGTCGTGGAGCCGCCACTATCGCTGCTTCCCTGGCCAGGGAGAGCTGCAGATGGATAAGTTCATGGCCATGCTGGAAGAGACCCGCTACGACGGCCCGCTCTCCCACGAGATATTTAATGATGTCTTCCGCATGGGCCACAGCGACCAGACTGCCCGTGACGGTTTACGCTCGTACAATTTGCTTCGCAGCATGCAGAGTGACAGCGGCATTCCCGCGCCCCAGCCGATCGAGTCGGTAGCCTTTCTGGAAATCGCCGTTGAACCCGATGATTTGAAATCGCTGCGCGAGTTACTCAGCGCGTTGGGCATGGCCTGCGTGGGGCGACACCACACGCTGAATGCCGAGCGTTGGGCAGCGGGTGACGTCAATCTGGTGCTCAACACCGACGCGAGTTTCACCGGTCGTGTGCCGGGGCGCGACGCTACCGCCATCACTGCCATTGGCCTGCGCGTGGGCAACGCTTATGAAGCGTTCAAGCGCGCGGACAAACTGGGTTATGCCATCGTTGAGCCCGAAGAGGTGGGCGCCAGCCACCGTATGAGCGCACTGCGCAATGTGGACGGTAGCCTCTCCTATATTATTGATGACTCACAGCTAAGCCGTACCTGGGACCGCGAGTTCCCTGTCGATGTGCAGCCCGTCCCCCAGGGGGCGCTAGTGGATATCGACCACATAAGCGTGGCGCTCTCCTACCACGACTACCTCTCGCTGATGCTGCAGTACCGCGCTATTTTCCAGCTGGCGCCAACCCCCTCCTTCGATGTGACCGACCCGCGCGGTCTTATCCAAAGCCAAGTGCTGCAGAACGACAACGGCCGCTTCCGCCTGGCGCTTAACGCCAGTGCCTCGCCGGATACCGCCAGCAACCGTTTTGTGCGCCAGTACGGCGGCTCGGGGATTCATCATGTCGCCCTGCGCACTAACTCCATGCGCGACACCAGCGCCGCACTGCAGCAGGCGGAGACAGCAGTGCTGCCAATTCCCGGTAATTACTACCGCGATCTGGCGGCGCGCTTCGACCTACCGGCGCAAACCCTGCAATGGATGCAAGAGCACCATATCCTCTTTGATCAGGACAGCGGCGGCGACTTCCATCAGCTATATACCCAACCCGGCCGTCAGGCGTTCTTCTTTGAACTGGTGGAGCGTGAGGGTTACCAAGGGCTGGGCGCGCCAAATGCGTTTGTGCGTGTGACCGCGCAGCAGCGACTGGAAGCTGAAATTGACGGCATTGCCCAAGAAACGCCAAACCATGACACAGGGGAGAACCAAGCATGATCAAACTCGGATTGGTAGGCGAAGGCATCGCCAAATCGCAATCTCCCGATTTGCACGAACGCCTGGGTGCCTCGGTAGGCGAGCCGGTACGCTACGATTTAGTCGATAGCCGGGGGGTGGCAGATTTTGATTTTCCCAGCGCCATCCAAACGTTGCGCACCGAGGGTTATCGTGGCACCAACGTTACTTTCCCCTTTAAAGAAAGAGCTGCACAGCTGGCCGATATCCGCGGTGAAGGCGTACAGCGGGTAGGCACTGCCAACACACTGCTGTTTGACGCTGAGGGGCTGCGCGCTGAAAACACTGACTACACAGGCTTTATCAGCGCTTACCGCCACTCTTTCGGCAACCAGCCAGCGGGCGATGTACTTTTGATCGGCGCTGGAGGCGTGGGCCGCGCGGTGGCCTGTGCATTAGGCGAACTGGCAGCAAACTGCATTCATATTCTTGAACGCGATAGCGCTCGGGGGGAAAGCCTTAGCCGTGACCTTAACGCCATGGGTATAACCGCAGATTGCATCACGCCGGAGCAGGCGCAGCGAGAACTGCCTCAGTGGCAGGGTGTGGTTAACTGCTCGCCCATTGGTCACATCAACCACCCTGGCTGCCCGATTGATACCGCTGGGCTGGGTGCCCAACATTGGGTCTTTGATGCGGTTTACATCCCCGCTCACACCGAGCTCCTAAAGGCCGCCCATCAGGCGGGCGCCAAAACACTTTCGGGCGTTGATCTGTTTGTGTTTCAGGGGGTGGATGCATTTCGCTTTTTTACCGCTGACCGTATCGCCCCTGAACAGATTGATCCTCATGTGATCCCGCTACGTACGCACTATATAGAGCAGCTCGTCACGCCGTCTGCACACGCCATGCCATAAAATGCTGGTTATGTGGCGCACAATACAAAGCTCTTGTTACAGAGTTATGACCACGAAGCACTGGCAAAATGACGTACAATTATTCGTGATTCGAACATGACTATCTGTCTTCATGCGCTTAAGAGGCCGCGATGCTCGCTATTCTTAGTATTACGACACCCATATTCCTACTGATTGGTTTAGGGTATTTAGCGAGGTGGAGCGGTATTATCCAGCGCGAACAGATGCAGGGGGTCGGCGTATTTGTGCTCTACTGCGCGCTACCTGCCCTTGTGATTCGCGCGTTAACCCAGCAGCCTCTGGAAGAGATTTTTCAGCTCAACTACCTGATCGCTTATGGCCTGGGCTCCATTGCTATTTTTAGTGCAGGATTGCTGCTTTGTTTGAAGCTAAAGCGTCAACCACTGAATGCCAGTGCGATGCAGGCATTGGGTATGGCGGCATCCAACAGCGGTTTTGTCGGCTACCCTGTTGCCGTTATGGTGATTGGCTCCCCAGCGGCGGTGCTTTTGGCGCTAAACATGGTGATTGAGACATTGATCATTATCCCTGTGGCGCTGATTCTGGCTGAAATGGGCAGCCACCACGGAACCAGCATTTGGCAAACGGTTAAGCAAACGGCCTATAGCCTCATCAAAAACCCCGTGCTGGTAGGCTTACTGGTCGGTATTTTCTTGGCAGTGAGTGGACTTAAGATTCCAAACCCGCTGTTTAAAGCCATCGATATGCTGGCAGAAGCTGCGGGGCCAGCGGCACTGTTTGTGATCGGCGGCGCGCTATTTGGCTTGCAGGTTAAAGGCATGGCAAGGGATGTTAGTCAGATTGTTGTCGGTAAACTCCTCATTCATCCTTTGGTCATTTTTATCGCCTTTTATCTAATGCCCGGCATTGATCCACTCTACATGGCGGGAGCGGTGCTGTTCGCTGCCTCGCCGATGATCAGCATTTACCCACTGCTTGGCCAACGCTATAACTTGGGCGGTGTCAGTGCTGCCACGATGCTGGTGGCGACAGTGGCGTCCTTCTTTACGCTTAGTCTGATCATCTGGCTACTTACATTGTCTGGGCTAATGACGTTTTAAGTCCTGAATTCATACAAAAACAAACATTATTGCAGTCAAGGATAATCAAAATGCACAATGTCGCCGATCAAAACAGAACCTCTCAACAACCTTGCGCCGTGGTTACCGGTGGGGCGAGGAATATCGGTCAAGCCATTGCGCTGCGTCTCCAGCAGGATGGCTACCAAGTTATCGTGGTGGATATCGTTGAACCGGAGGCGGACTCTTTACAAGTAGACGCCTATCAGGTCGATCTTGCCGATGCCGACGCTACTCGTCGTGTAATGGCGGAAATCGCCAAGCGTTATCCAGTCTCCCGGCTGGTCAACAACGTGGGTATCGTCGCCCCGGCAATGCTTGAAGAGACACAGCTAGCAGACTTCGACACATTGATGCATCTGAATGTGCGCTCGGCACTAATATGCACTCAAGCGCTGCTGCCTACGATGAAAGCTAACGGCATGGGGCGCATCGTACTGAACACCAGCCGCGTGGTATTGGGTAAGGAGGCGCGCACTATCTATAGCGCTACTAAAGGGGCGCTGCAATCCATGGCCCGGACGTGGGCGCTGGAGCTGGCGGAACACGGCATCACGGTCAACTGCGTTGCTCCTGGGCCTATTGCCACCAGCGCCTTCTGGCAGAACAATCCGCCCGATTCCGAACGCGCTCGCCGCATCATTGATAATATCCCGCTACAGCGCATGGGGCAGCCTGAAGATGTGGCCCAAGCCGTCAGTTTCTTTTGCGACGAACGCAGCGGCTTCGTTACCGGTCAGACTCTTTTCGTGTGCGGAGGGGTCACGGTCGGCTAGACAAACCTTGCGCCTATTTCACCACCCCTTTTTGCCGCAATACGCTGATGTCAGAAGCACTTTTACGCAATAAGCGTTCTAAGACGTTATCCGTATCTTCACCCAGGCGCGGCGGTGGTTTGTGATACTCCAAGGGTGTCCGGGAGTACTTGATGGGGTTGGCCACGCCGGGCACTGTGCCGGTTTCACTCTCCAGCGCGATTTGCATATTCCGCGCTTGCACTTGGGGGTCATCAAAGACCTGAGCAATATTCTGAATCGGTCCGCAGGGGACGCTGATAGCACTCAGCATCTCAATCCAATCGTGGCTGGTGCGACGCTGTGTGATTTGCACCATTACCGGAATCAGGTCGAGCCGATGCTTGACCCGCTCGGGATTGGTGCTGAAACGGGGATCAACGGCTAGCTCGGGCCGCCCCACTGCTTCACAGAAACGCTTGAACTGCCCATCATTACCGATCGCGATAATGACTTTTTCGCCGTCAGCGGTAGGGAACGGCTGGTAAGGCACGAGATTGGGGTGATACTCACCAGTACGGGTCGGCGGGGTGCCGCTGCAGAAGTAGTTAAGCGCCTGATTGGCCAGCCAGCTCACTTGAACATCAAGCAACGCCATATCGATATATTGGCCCTCACCTGTTTGATGAAGGTGGTGCAGCGCACCGAGAATCGCAATGGTCGCATTCATACCTGTGGTTAGATCAGAGACCGCCATACCCACCCGCTGCGGCCCGGCGCCCGGCTCGCCGTCTGCCGCTCCGGTAATGCTCATCAACCCCGCTTGGGCTTGGACCAAGTAGTCATAGCCGGCCATGGACGCCATTGGCCCCGTCTGGCCAAACCCCGTAATTGAGCAGTAAATCAGCCTCGGATTGATCGCCTCTAACGTAGCGTAATCGAGCCCTTTACGTGCCAATCCGCCACTTTTGAAATTCTCTACCAGAATATCGCTTTCAGCCGCCAGTTCGCGCACCAGCGCCTGGCCTTCCGGCTGGGCGATATCCACGGTCACCGAATGTTTGCCCCGATTGGCGGAAAGATAATAGGCCGATTCCGAGGTATCGTTGCCCTCTCGGTCTTTTAGCCAGGGCGGACCCCAGTGGCGGGTATCATCACCCAGCGTGGGGTGTTCGATCTTAATGACCTCGGCCCCCATATCGGCCAGTATCTGCGTGCACCATGGACCCGCCA
This sequence comes from Vreelandella sp. ssv, assembly GCF_059448525.1. Classification (NCBI taxonomy): domain Bacteria; kingdom Pseudomonadati; phylum Pseudomonadota; class Gammaproteobacteria; order Oceanospirillales; family Halomonadaceae; genus Vreelandella; species Vreelandella sp. ssv. The sequence continues at coordinate 4,156,075 of NZ_CM182545.1, forward strand.
TCACACGGCTTAAATCCAGTACGCGCAAGCCTGCCAACGGACCCGCCATCGCGTCATCTCCCACTTAGATATTGTGATTGTCACTGCTTGGCAGCGCTATTGATCCATCACCTGCCTCTCCCTGACGGGCAGTGCCGCCAGAGAGACTCATGGTCAAGTGCGTTTCGACACTGTATCGGTCTGGTGGGACTTCCGGCGTCCTTCCAGAAAGCGATAGAACGCCAAGGCAATCGAGCCCACTGTCAGCGCGATAAAGAACCAGGTGATCGGGCCACGCACAAAGATAGACAGATCATTGGAGCCGATTAAGAGCGAGCGACGCAGGTTATCTTCGAACATCGGGCCCAGGATAAACCCGATAAGAAAGGGTGCGGCAGGTATGGCAGCGCGGTTGAAGATATAACCCAGTACTCCGAAGGCCAGCATCAACCCCACATCGAACGTGTCGTTATTAACCGCGTAGGCGCCGTAAACACAAAACATCAGAACAATGGGAAAGAGAATCGGTTTGGGAATATCAGCAATCAGTGAGAAATACTTGATGGCAACATTACCGACCACCAGCAGGATAACCGAGCTGAGCATGATGCCCATGAACAATGCATAGATCAGAGAGAGATTCTCTTGGAACATCAGCGGTCCAGGCGTCAACCCATGCACCATGAAGGCACCAAGAATGATTGCCGTGATGACATCGCCTGGGATCCCTAACGAAAGCAGGGGAATCATCGTCGCGCCAGCAACACCATTATTGCCAGCCTCGGCAGCGGCGACCCCCTCAACCTCGCCTTTGCCGAAATTAGCCTTGTTGGGAGATCGCCTACGGGCATCGCTATAGGAAATGAAAGCCGCCGCAGTGGCTCCGGTTCCTGGAATGGCCCCGATAATGACACCAATCAAGCTCCCGCGAACAATGCTTTTCATACAGCGTTTAAGCTCGGAGAAAGACAAACCTGCACCGCTCGCTTTGGCCTTGATATGAGGCACTGCTTTCTTGCGATAGAACTCGATAATCTCCGGTATGGCAAACAGACCGATCAACAAGGGAATAAAGGAGATGCTATCCATCAGGTTATAGCTGCCAAAGGTAAGGCGCTGAGAGCCGAAGACATCGTCCAGCCCCACCATGGAAAGCAGGATACCCAGCAATGCAGCCATCAACCCTTTAATCATGGAACCGCTGGCAAGCGAGATAATGATGGTCAAGGAGAAGCAGATCAGCCAGAAAAACTCTGGCGCACCAAAATTGAGTGCGATCTTGGCCAGATAAGCGGCAAAGAAGATCAAGGCGATATTAGAGATAAAATCAGCGATAACCGAGGAGTAGAGCGCCGCCTTGAGGGCTTTTTTCGCGTGCCCCTGCTGCGCCATAGGATAGCCATCAAGCAACGTACAGGCGGAGGCTGGTGAGCCGGGCGTTCGTATTAAGATGGCTGTAATCGAGCCCCCGTACATGCCGCCCTTGTAAATCCCGACCAATAGCAGGATGGCTGCGATGGGCTGCATCGAGAAGGTAAATGGCAATGCCAAAGCAACCGCCATTGTGGCCGTCAAGCCTGGGATAGATCCAACGACCACCCCAATGACCACGCCCACCGCAATCGCCAGGAAGTTCTCCAAGCTAACGAAGAGGTGTATGACTTCCGAAAAATTTTCCATAGCTCATCCAGAATAAAAATTAGCGATTCAGAGCCAAATTGGCATTATCGGAAGCGGCACATTCATTACTTCAACAAACAAGAATGCAACGACGATAGGAAACAGGAACGCCATGCTATAGACCCACCACGTGCGGACAGGGTGCGCTACGAACAGGACCAGCGTTGCCAGAATGCCGCAGAATACCGCCCCCATCGATTCAAACAGCGCTACATAGATCCCTAAAGCGACGATCATCATGAAAAAACGCCGTGGCGAGCCTTTTTCAATCGTTCGCTCGTCCTCCTCACTAGGGCCAGATACCAGCACCCCCTGAAAGATGAGTAGTATGGAAAACAGCACTATCAACCAGCCCACGATACGCGGCAGCCATTGGGGCGACATCATCGGGTTTTGCAGTATCGGTGGTTCATTGATGTAGTTGGGTACCAGGTAAAAAACCAGCACAAGGGCAAAACCAAGCAGGACTACCCCAGCTATCACATCACCCATGTCCTTTATCTTCACCCGGCGATGGGGGTCCGATGTTGTCATCGCTGCCTTCTCCAAAGAAACAAGACAGGCGAGGGCTATGCCCTCGCCTTTACTTACGGGTGACTGCTTAGCTTATTGGCTGATGCCAGCCTGCTGGGCAACCTCTTTCCAACGCTGCAAGTCATCAGTGATGAACTGCTTGAACTCTTCACCAGCAACTTGGCCTGGTTCAGCGCCTAATTGCTCGGCGAAATCCAGAAACTCCTCACGCTCCATAACGTTAGCGAGGGCTTCGCGCATTTTACTCTGCGCTTCTTCAGGGAAAGAGCTGTGAGCAATCAGTCCAAACCAGGCAGTCGTGATGAACTGGTCCAGATTGTATTCACCGATTTCCGACAGCGTCGGAACATCGGGAAGGTACTCGGAGCGCTCAGCGGAAGTGACGGCAAGCGCACGCAGGTCGCCGGAACGTATGTGCGAAAGCACCGTTGGCATGTTCTCAAACGACACATCTACATCGCCGCCCAGTAACGCAGGAAGCGCCGCGCCACTGCCCGCAAAAGGCACGGCGGTCATGTTGGTATCAGTCAGTGTCTTAAATAATTCGCCAGACATGTGGATGGAACTACCCACGCCACTGTGGCTAAAAGTCATATTCTCTTCTTTCGCGGCTTCCACGAAATCAATGACATTTTCGTAAGGGCTATCGGCCGGTACCACCATCACATTGGGGATATCGATCATGTTTTGAAGAAAGACAAAATCTTCAACAGGATCATAAGTTAGATCAGGGTAGATCGCGGCGCCGATAGTATGGCCTGGGGATGCCATCAAAATTGTGTGATCGGCATCGCGCCCACCACGGGCGAGACGACCAGTCCCTACCGTAGAACCTGCGCCTGGGCGATTCTCCACAATGACATTCGCGTCGAGTTCTTGCTGAAGAAGGTCGGCAACACGACGCGACAGTACATCGGTAGTGCCGCCAGGAGCGTAAGGAACTACCAGACGCACATCTTTAGTCGGCCATTCATCAGCGCTGGCGGAGGAAACAGTAAGCCCAAGCGCCAGTGCGCTACCGCAGGCAGCCAGATATGCAGAGCTAAGGATTTTATTCATTTTTCTTCCTGTGCGTTGTTAAATCATTATCATGCTTAATTATTGTTCGTAATACGTACATATATTCGTAACTTGATCGTCGAGATTACTTTGTTGCTAACCTATTAAAAAACACAACTTTAGTAGCAGAGAGCACTAAACACTGCTTTACAGGGTCGGCAGCATGTCAATGCGGATATTTTTACAAACACAAAAGTTCGCAATGCGAACATTTTTGCGTTAATCTTCTCTGTTAGATTTCGAGGCAATGGATGATAAAAATGCAGGAAGAGATGCTGAGTGAAGATAGCCGTGATTTTGTAACAGCGTTGGCTAGCGGCTTGGAGGTTATCCAGGCATTCGATCACGAGCATCCGCGTATGACATTAAGCGAAGTTGCTTCGCGGACAGGAATGAACAGAGCAAAAGCCAGGCGTTTTTTACTCACTCTCCATGCCCTAGGCTATGTCCGTAAGCAGCAACGCTATTTTGAATTGGCGCCCCGGGTCCTTCAGCTAGGTTATGCTTTTTTATCGGCGAATAATTATAGGGATGTTATTCAACAATATTTAGAAGATATTACCGCTGAAACAGGGGAGTCATCGTCGCTCGGCGTACTTGATGGTAGTGATGTTATTTATGTGGCTCGTTCAGCAGCCAAACATCGTTTAATGGCGATTACGCTATCAGTGGGGACAAGGCTGCCTGCCGCGCATACTTCCATGGGGCGCATACTCCTAGCCCAACTCAGCGATACTGACCTTGATCACTTCTTAACGTCGGCTGTGCTTGAAGCCTATACCGATAAAACGGTGACCGACGTCGATGAACTCCGAAGCCAGATAATCACAGCACGGCAGCAAGGTTATGCTATTTCTGATCAGGAGCTAGACTCCGGTCTTCGTTCTATTGCGGTGCCCGTCTACGACGCCAAGCAGCATTTAATGGGCGCAATCAACATCAGTACCAACGCTGCCCGGGTCGATCTCGACACATTGATCAATGTGTATCTGCCTGTTTTAAAAAATAAAATAGAGCAAATACGATTACATATTAATTAGTCGCCACCATCACCGCCTCTAACGCAGCTTTATAGCCTTGAACCCCTAGTCCGGCAATTACACCATCGGCACGCAGCGAGACATAGGAGTGATGCCGGAAGGCTTCTCGCTTGTGCACATTAGATAGGTGCACCTCAATCACTGTGCCATCGAAAGCATTAAGGGCATCAAGAATAGCTACGGAGGTATGCGTATAGGCAGCCGGGTTCACAATGATGGCCTGGGTGCCATCAAGACGCGCGGCATGGATCGCATCAATCAAGGCGCCCTCATGATTACTTTGCAAACACAGTATGTCCCAGTCGGCCATTACCGCTTTCTCTCTCAACATGTTATTCACATCATCTAATGTCGTGTAACCATAGATCTCAGGTTGACGGCTACCAAGCAAATTTAAATTAGGCCCATGTAATACCAGTACCTTTCCTTTACTCATAACGTTTTACTGCCCTAAATGTATTGAACATATCAATGATCATGGTTGCTCTATCGCTCAACCCATTAACTGCGCCAACGCCTGCTCAAGTGATGCTTGTTGGCGCTGGGTGTAAAGCTCAATCTCATCAATGACCGTAGCGCCTAAGTCCTGCTCGAACTGCTGTTGGTTGGCGCTACTGCCGTAGTTATCGTGGCTGCTTTCGCCCAAATTGGACTGAAAAATGCCAGCCGCGCTCACTGGTAAGAAATCTTCATAAATCATCGGTGTGGCTGATAGGGCGCCTTGCTCAATCAGTTGATCGATTTGTGCTTCTGACACTGGCCCTTGCACCGGCACGCCCTTCACCGCGTGGTAATGAAAGAAAGCTAGCGCTTCACGACGCAGGGTGGCGTAATCATCGGGGAATTCGGTAAACACTTCTGCTAAATGCGCCTGATGCGCGTCGTTATTCGCAGCCATCGGAGCACTCTCCCGCGCTGCCGCAAGCAGCCGATCATAAAGCTCGCGTCCCTTTCGGGTTAACGCAATACCACGCTGTTCGATTTCGCCAAAGCGGGCGGTGTGTTTTCCCTCAGCAGCGTCCGCGAAAGCGATCGCCTCCTCCAGCGCTTTAAAGCTGGTTTGGCGCAACAGTATCGGGCAATTGCGACGCGGAGGTCCTTCGATAGTCGCTTTAGGGTCAATGCCGACACTGGGCATACGCCGCTGTACTTCATCAATATCCAACGTTCTAGGCGTTAGGTGGTTAATGTGGGGTCCACGGAAACAGACCACATCAGCAATCAAGCGATGCTCATCATGCAAACGCTCGTAGGTCGCCAAGTCGACGGTTGCTTTGTCATGCCAGCGGAACGTTTCCAACGCTTCCTGCACAAACCGCTCGGCATCCTCTGCGTTGAGACCGCCCTGCTGTTCGAAACGCTTAATCAGTATTTTTACGTTAGCGGTAAAAATATCGCGCTCACTTAAAATGGCGCTCGCCTGCTCTCTAAGGTCGCTCTTCTCTATCAGCTCAAGCCGCAGTAACGAGGTGAATACGCGAAAGGGGTTACGCTTGAGTGCACTATCAGCGACCGGCCTAAACGCCGTGGAGTGAACGGGCACGCCCGCCGTTGATAAGTCATAATAACCTACCGGCTCCATTCCCATCACCGCGAACATGCGCCTCAGCATCGCAAGCTCGCTCGCACTGCCCACGCGAATCGCGCCGTGGCGTTCAACGTTGATACGGGCTAGCTCATCGTTCTTCTGCAGCGCACCGTTCAGCGCAGGGTTAGCAGCTAACACCTCTTGATTGACTGCCTCAACCAATGAAAGCAAAGTGCCGTATTGCGGCACTTCCTGCTGATACATCGCTGACATCGCGCTGGAAAACTGGTCACGGATTTCATCACTGCTAACGTACGCTGAACTCATGGAATTATCCTATTTATAAACGGCTATATCTGCCCATAAAAGGCTATACCTACATAGTAGCGCTATCGGTGCCTTAACAATTTCACTTTTTCCGCACCTTACTACACCTAAAAGCCGCCCTCACCTTAACGAGCTGGTATTTTAAACTGTTACATTAGCGCTTGATCTTATGAACCTAGGCACGCCATCAATGACGCTTCCGCTCTATTTAGGCTTACCCATGTGGGCCAATCAAGACTGGCTGGGCAGCCTTTACCCGCGCCATGCCAAAACCGAGCTATTAAGTGACTATGCGGCGGTCTTTTCGAGCGTCGAAGGCAATACTACGTTTTATAGCGGAATACCAAAGCCAGAAACGGTCGCTGCCTGGGCACGCCAAGCACCCTCCCACTTTCGCTTCTGTTTTAAATTACCTGCCAGCGTCACCCATGATCAACGGCTTACCCACTTAGAGGACGCCTGGGCATTTTTAGCCGCGCTTGAACCACTGCACGACCGCCTTGGTCCTACCATGGTGCAATTACCACGCGATTTTGGCCCCCAAGAGCTGCCGCAACTTGAAGCACTGCTCGCTGCCTGGCCTTCACATCTGCCTTGCGCCGTGGAAGTACGCCATCCTGATTTTTTCCACAAGGGAGCCGCAGAAGTTGCCCTGAACCGCCTGTTGATAACTTATTCGGCCAACCGCGTGATGCTCGACGTACGTCCGGTTTTTTCTACACCGGCAAACGGCCATCCGGGGCTCGCCCATGCTCAGCAAGAAAAGCCGAAACTCCCATTACACGTACTTTCCACGGCCAACTATCCGGTGATTCGCTTCATTGGCCATATTGACAAAACGATAAACAGCAACTACTTCACTGCTTGGAAAGCCCAACTAAAGCTGTGGATAAATCAGGGGAAAACCCCTTTCTTATTTGTGCATACTGCGGATAATCGCGAGTCCCCCCATATGGCCCGTTTACTCTACAACGCACTTGGAGAAGTGACGCCACTACCCCCTCTAGGCCCCTTCGCTGGAGAAAAGCAAAGCCAGCTGTTTTAGCCCACCTTTTTAGGTCAGCTAACTGGCATGCTTGCTGTTGATCAGATAAATTGCGCTTACTTTCGAAAAAAGACGCTGACAATAACGCTATTTTTCGAAAACTAGCGTGTACAACACGCAGTGACTGACACAATAATCGACTAAATGGGTGATGTATGGCGAAGCTTGCGCATGCGCAGTGGTCATCAAAGATGACCTTTGTGCTGGCTGCCGCTGGTTCAGCGGTGGGCCTAGGGAATATCTGGAAATTCCCTTACATGGTGGGCGAAAGCGGCGGTGCTGCTTTCGTCTTTGTTTATTTACTCTGTATCGCGCTGATTGGTTTGCCCATTCTCGTCTCTGAGTGGCTACTGGGGCGGCGTGGTCAAAAGAACCCGGCCAGCACGATGTCTGAGCTGGCGCGCACGTCGAAAAAGCCGAAAGCCTGGGCTATTGTAGGTATTAGCGGCATTATCGGGGCTTTTTTGATTTTGTCGTTTTATAGCGTGATTGGCGGCTGGTCGCTTTACTACACCTTAAACTCGGTAAGCGGAGCATTTAGTGGCCAAGACGCCGACGGCATTGGCGCACTGTTTAACGGCATGCTAAGCAACCCAGGCTTACTACTGCTGGGTCACTCAATCTTTATGCTGCTAGTGATTGGCATTGTTGCCCGCGGTGTTACCAAGGGCCTGGAAGGTGCTGTACGCATTTTGATGCCAGTACTCGCAATGCTACTCGTCGTATTGATCGGTTATGGCATGTCGACCGGCCACTTTGGCGAAGCACTGGCGTATATGTTCAACCCGGACTGGACCAAGCTCACAGCAGAAACCGTGCTAGCCGCCCTGGGTCACGCCTTCTTTACCCTCTCACTGGGCATGGGCATTATGATGGCTTACGGCTCTTACCTGGGCAAAGACATCAACCTGCTACAAACCGCCCGCACCGTGATCATCATGGATACAGTCATCGCTCTAGGTGCTGGGTTGGCCATCTTCCCGATCGTGTTTGCCAATAACCTGGATGTTGCTTCCGGGCCGGGGTTGATCTTCGTCACTCTGCCGTTAGCGTTTGGCAATATGGATGGCGGCATGATATTGGGCCTGATGTTCTTTTTACTGCTGACGTTTGCGGCGTTGACATCCGCCATTTCACTGCTTGAGCCCGTGGTTGAGTTCATTGAAGAGCGCACGCCGCTAAGCCGTGTTACGGCAACTATTGTGGCCGGTGTGGGCGCTTGGCTTCTGGGCATTGCGGCGCTGCTATCGTTCAACGTATGGAGCGAGCCGCTCATGTTTGGATTGGGCGTGTTTGATTTGCTTGATACGTTGACCAGCAAAATTATGCTGCCGCTAACCGGGCTGGGAGCAATTCTCTTCACCGCTTGGTGCTTAGAGCGCAACAGTGTAGAAGCCGAACTAGGCCTTTCCTCGACTGGCAAGAACGTATGGAACATCATCGCGCGCTATATAGCGCCCGTTGGTGTTATTGCCGTGTTCGTGACAGGGCTTATTTAAGATAAGCTGCCACTATCCTGTTGGTTGCTTGTCTCAGTGCAATTCGCTCTCTTGCCGATCTTCATCGGGCAAGGGGGCGATATCCCGCGATAATTTCTGGAACTCCCTGTGCAGCTCAATACCACGGCGCGCTCTTAAGCTACGCTGGGCAGCGCTACGCTGGCGCTGAGCATGCTCATCCACTTGCAAACTCATAAAAATGTCGAGCAATTCGCTTTTAACCGAGGTGATTCGTTCGACGTTTCTCATAATCGACGTTCCTCCAGATGAATATGCCTTAGTCCACCTGCATCCGTGACGACTGTTATGATGCAGTGCGGCACTTCAATTATTACTATAACCTACTTGACAAAATGATGACGGATCTTAAAAAAACTCACTAACGACCTTTAAACGCTGACAAGACACGGCCCGATAGTTGGTGGCCCTATCCACTCATTGAGGCATACTGTGTTCATCAGCATTGAATGCACGCAAAACATAACAATGAGCAGACACGCAGAAACGGCCGTATATTGGCGTACTGTTGAATACCTGTTGGTTGAGCACCCAAGGAGCTGAACGTGAGTCGCGCCCTGTTCGATGAAATGAGACGCCGCATGGAGCACTTTCGACGCTCCGAGCAAAAAGTGGCGCGGTTTGTACTGCGCAACCCCGAAGAGGTCATCCACATGCGCATTGTGGATCTGGCCACCGAAGCCACCGTGAGCGAACCCACGGTAGTGCGCTTTTGCCGTGCGCTGGGGTGCAACGGCTTTCAGGACTTCAAACTACAGCTAGCGCAAATGCTGGCCAGCGGCAGCCAGTTTGCGCAGTTCTCAATGAACGATAGCGACTCGGTCGCTGAGTTTTCCCACAGCATTTTTGACTCTACGGTGGGCACACTGCTGTCTGTGCGTGACCGGCTGGATAACGAGTCTTTGGGGCGTGCGGTGAATGCGCTGGCGATGGCCAACCGCGTTGAGTTTTACGGCTTTGGTGCATCTGGTGCGGTGGCATTCGATGCTCAGCACAAATTTTTTCGGCTACAAATCTCCACCTCCGCCTACGCCGACCCGCATATGCAGAATATGTCGGCGGTGACCCTAAAAGAGGGCGACGTGGTGGTGGCCATTTCGCAAACGGGGCGCACCAAAGCGCTGGTCGCCAGCGTGCGTTTGGCCCGTGAGGCGGGCGCGACAGTCATTGGCCTCTGCCCCAGCGGCTCGCCACTCGCCGAAGAGGTCAGCCTCCCGCTGTATATCGATGTCCACGAAGACACCGAAATCTATACCCCGCTTAGCTCACGCATAGCCCATCTGGTTCTGATCGACGTACTTGCCGTCGGTGTGGCCAAAACCCGCGGCCCGAAACTCGCCGAACAGCTCAAAGCGGTTAAAAAGAGCCTTAACACATTGCGCTTCCCAGAAGAGCCCTAATCGCTAACCTGTATACACAGCCAGTTCGCTGGCTGTGCTAGACTAGCCGCCTATTTTTTGATCCGGCAGCGGCTACTATGGACGACGTCACGGCGATTCTCGATCAGCTCAACTCCGCCCAGCGCGAAGCAGTGAGCGCCCCCCAAGGTAATTTGTTGGTGCTCGCAGGCGCAGGCTCGGGCAAAACCCGCGTGCTGGTTCATCGCATTGCCTGGCTGATGCAGGCCGAAGGGCTGTCACCCTACGCGCTGCTGGCGGTCACCTTTACCAATAAAGCCGCCAAGGAGATGCGCACCCGCCTCGAGGCACTGCTGAGCATCTCGATGCGCCATGTGTGGGTAGGCACCTTTCACTCCATCGCCCACCGCCTGCTGCGCACCCACTGGCAGGATGCCCGGCTGCCGCAACACTTCCAGATTATCGATTCTGACGATCAGCTACGCCTGGTCAAACGGCTGCTGAAAGATTACTCGATCGACGACGAACGCTACCCACCCCGCCAAGTGCAGCACTTTATCTCCGGCTGCAAAGAGGAGGGGCTGCGCCCGCACCAGGTCAATGTGGATGGCGATGCCTACATGGGCCAGATGGTCGAGCTCTACGAGCGCTACCAACTGACCTGCGAGCGCGGCGGCCTGGTCGATTTCGGCGAGCTGCTGCTGCGAAGCCTGGAGCTACTGCGCGACAACCCGGCGCTGTTAAACCACTACCAGGAGCGTTTTGGTCACGTCCTGGTTGATGAGTTTCAAGATACCAATACCCTGCAATACGCCTGGCTAAAACTGCTCACCGGCATGAAAACGCCGATGACCGCCGTCGGTGATGACGACCAGTCGATTTACGGCTGGCGTGGCGCCAAAGTGGAAAATATCAGCCGCTTTGAGCAGGAGTTCCCACAAACCCATACCGTGCGCCTAGAGCAGAACTATCGCTCCACCAGCGCGATTCTTGAAGCCGCCAATACGCTGATCAGTCATAACAGCGAGCGGATGGGTAAAAACCTGTGGACCGACGGCATCGAAGGCGAGCCGATCTCGATCTACGCCGGGTTTAACGACCTGGAAGAAGCCCGCTATATCGTCGATACCATCAAGGAGAAGGTCGACGAAGGCTTTAACCGCCGCGATATTGCCATTCTTTACCGCTCAAACGCCCAATCGCGGCTGATGGAAGAGACGCTGATTCGCCAAGGCATGCCCTACCGTATTTATGGTGGTCACCGCTTCTACGAGCGCCTGGAAATCAAAAATGCCCTGGCTTACCTGCGCCTGATGCTCAACCGCGATGACGACGCCTCGCTAGAGCGGGTGATCAACGTCCCCACCCGCAGTATTGGCACACGCACAGTGGAGATTGTCCGCCTACGTGCCCGTGAACAAGGCATTCAGCTGTGGCAGGCACTCCACGATGCGATTAACGACGGCACCTTGAAAGGCCGCGCGGCCAATGCCGTGCAAAACTTCGCCAACCTGATCGAGCAGCTTGATAACGATGCTTCCGGCATGGCGCTGCACGAGATTATCGATCACGTCACGGTGCATACGGGGTTGATAGAGCACCATAAAAGCGAGCGCGGTGAGAAAGGCCAGGCGCGGGTCGAGAACTTGGAAGAGCTGGTTAACGCTGGCCGTGCCTTTACCCAAGGCGATGTCTTTGAAGCCCCCGAAGCGGGCGAAGGCATGGCCGCACTGGAAGCGTTTCTCTCTGAAGCCGCCCTTAACGCCGGCGACCATGAAGCTGAAGAGTTTGAAGACAGCGTACAGTTAATGACGCTGCACTCCGCCAAAGGCCTGGAGTTTCCCGTTGTCTTTATTGCCGGTGTCGAGGAGGGACTCTTTCCTCACAAGATGTCCCTGGAGGAACCGGGCAGGCTCGAAGAGGAGCGTCGGCTCTGTTACGTCGGCGTCACCCGCGCCATGCAGAAGCTCTACCTCACACACGCCGAAACCCGCCGCTTGCACGGCAAAGAGGTGTTCCCACGCCCGTCACGCTTTTTGCGCGAGCTACCGCCGCACCTGCTCGAAGAAGTCCGTCTACGCGGGCATATTTCCCGCCCGGTCACCGCATCACGCACCTCCTTTGCTCAGCAAAGCGTTGAAAGCAGCGGTGATATACCCAGCCTGCACGTCGGCCAAGGCGTTGAGCACCCGGTATTTGGCGAAGGGATTATTCTTAACGCAGAAGGCGAAGGTGCCCGCGCCCGTGTGCAGGTCAGCTTTGAAGGGGAAGGGGTCAAATGGTTAGTGCTTGGCTTTGCCAAGTTAACGCCGCTGTAAATCAACGATCTATTCACTTCTCATTAACTTCTCATTAATTACGCCTATGGCGCCCAATTGAGGTCATTATGAAGCAGCGCTTAAAACGCCTATTTCCAGAAGTGAGTAACGGCTGGCAGGCACTCAGCGGCTACCAGCGTTTTGAACGCTTAATTTCGATGGTGCTGACCCTCGCCATCGGCGGCGCTGTGCTGGTCGCCATGTATTATCTGGTCATTCATGTGGTGGAGCTGCTGTTTATTCAAAGCCGCGATCCCTTTGATTATCGCGTGTTTCAAGCACTGTTCGACATGATTCTTACTGTCTTGATTGCCATGGAGTTCAACAACTCCATCATCCGTACAATGACCAGCGGCAAAGGCTTCATTCACGTTGAAATTGTGGTGTTGATTGCCATTATGGCGCTGGTGCGCAAGTTTATGGTGCTGGATATGGAAGTTATCGACCCCTGGCAAATAGGCGCACTATCGGTTGCGGTCTTGGCATTAGGCGGTTGCTATTGGCTGGTACGCCATGGCAACAGCATGAAAGACGCCTCGGATGATTAATCAGGCTTGCGGGCTAAATTCGCTATACAGCATACTAACCAGCGGATACCACGCACTCAGCGTCCTATAACAACAGTATGTTTAACTTTGGAGTTTTGCTCAATATGCAACGCCGTCACTTTCTTAAAACCGTTGGCCTTGGTGCCGCCGGTGTCGCTGCTGCCCCCTTTGTCACCACCTCAAGCGCAAGCGCTCAAGAGACCTATACCTGGGACATGGTCACTTCGTGGCCGAAAAACTTTCCGGCCCTCGGCACGGGTGCTAATGATTTCGCTCGCCGGGTAGAGCAGCTCTCCAACGGCCGTATGCAGATTCGTGTACATGGAGCGGGTGAGCTTGTACCTGCCCTGGAAGTATTCGATGCGGTAGCAGCTGGTACTGCTGAAATGGGTCATTCGGCATCATACTATTGGCGCGGCAAAGTCGCTGCCTCGCAGTTCTTCACCGCCGTTCCGTTCGGCATGAACACCACCGAAATGAACGCCTGGTTGTACCATGGCGGCGGTCAGGAACTGTGGGATGAGATATACGCCAATCACAACCTGAAACCGTTCGCTGTCGGCAATACCGGCACGCAGATGGCAGGCTGGTTCAAGAAAGAGATCAACTCGCTGGAAGATATGCAGGGGCTGAAATTACGCCTGCCAGGCCTGGCGGGTGAAGCCATGAACGGCATTGGCGTTAGCACTGTGAATATGCCGGGCTCGGAAATTTTCACCTCGTTGCAAACCGGCGCGCTGGATGCTGCTGACTGGGTAGGTCCGTATAACGATCTGGCGTTTGGTCTGCACCAAGTGGCTGACTATTACTACACCTCGGCGTGGAACGAGCCAACGGCCGTGCTGGAAGGCACGATCAACCTGGATGCCTGGAACGCGCTGCCAGAAGACCTACAGGATGTGATCCGTGAAGCCGCACGGGCGTCGAACCTCGCTATGATCAGCGAATTCGCTTTCCGCAACGCCCAGGCACTGGAAGCACTGGTCGATGAGCACGGTGTTCAGCTGCGCACCTTCCCTGAAGACGTCATGGCGGCGCTTTATACCTCGTCACAGGAAGCCATTCAGCGCCAGGTAGACAGCGACGAAGAGTCACGTCGTGTATACGAGTCTTACTCTGCGTTCCAGAAACTCCTGCGTCCGTTTAGTGATGTTGGCGAATACGCCTACCTTAAGAACCGTGATAGCGTTGGTGGTTAATAGATCGCTAAGCCGGTAAGCGGCAAATACAGCAAAAGGGCGCACTCGGCGCCCTTTTGCTATTGAAAACTGTCTCTTTGGCAGTAGCTACTCGCTATGTACCGCTCTAATACGCCCGTTATCATCAAGCGCAACCATCACGAAACGCGCCTCTGTCACCTTTTGACGCTCTTCAATCCGCTGCCCGTGGGGTGGTCGTACCCAGACCTCTACATCAATTTTGATTGAGCTATGACCAATCTCTTGTACCTGGGTGTAAACACTGACCATTGAGCCCACACGAACGGGACTTAAAAAGTCCATGGCTTCAATCGCCACGGTGGCCGTTCGACCACCCGCTTCGCGCCCGGCAGCAAGTTCTGCCGCTTGATCCATATGATTGACCAACCAGCCACCAGGAATATCACCGTAAAGATTGGTATCTTGGCGGGAGGCCAGTAATTTTAACGTAAGCTGCCCTTGAGGGGCGGGGACATCATCCAAATCGGTTTCCAGAAGAGTCATAAGTTAGTCGCTTAGTCAGTTTATTGTTGTAAAGGTTGCAGATTGGCAAGTTGTCAGTGGGCATTGCTGCATCGCAACACGATAGAATGGATTCAGTTAACCATAAGAGGACGCTTGTTTGAATACTCCTGTGCATACTCTTTTCGCTTATAAGCGTCGCCCTTGCCCGCTACAGCACACTTTAAAGTGCTGGTTGATGATAGCCCTGTTACTGGTGGCGCCCCTTACCTGGGGTCAACAAGCGTCATCGATCAGCGGCACCTTAGGCGCGGTGGGCTCTGACACCATGGCAGGCTTGATGCTGCGCTGGGGCGAAACGCTGACCACTCGCTATCCCAATGTAAACCTGCAATTTCAAGCAAGTGGCTCCGCCAGCGCACCCACGGCGCTGATGGCCGGCACCACTCGGCTGGGTCCTATGTCTCGCCCGATGACCATTGAAGAGCGGGATAACTTTGTTGAGCGCTATGGCTACCCACCGCTGGAGTTAAAAGTGGCCCGTGATGCACTTATCGTTGTCGTGCATCGGCATAATCCTTTACGCGCGCTCACCCGACAGCAGGTTGATGCCATTTTCTCCACTTCGCTGACCTGTGGAGCAAAAGCGCCCATTCGGCGCTGGGAGCAACTCTCAGCAACCCGCGACTGGTCATTTGGCAGTATTGCACTACATGGGCGGAACCTTGCCTCGGGCACCCACGGGTTATTTCAAGCGCGTGCTTTATGCGGCGGACATTTTCGCAACGATATCAGTGAACATCCAGGTTCATCAGCGGTAGTCGCCGCCGTCGGGGAATCCCCTAATGCGATGGGTTACGCGGGGTTTAACCATCTTACCCCCGCAGTCCACGCCTTGAGTCTTTATAACGATGATGGTGTTGCAATATCGCCTGATGAAGCGGCGATACAGAGCGGTGACTACCCACTGTCGCGCTATCTTTACCTTTATGTGAACCTACCGCCAGGTGAAACATTACCGCCCGCAGAGCAGGCGCTACTAGCGCTGATTGTGTCCGAGGAGGGTCAACAAATCGCTCGTGCGTCCGGTTTCGTTCCCTTAACCACCAGTGACCTTACCGCACAGCAAAGGTGGTAGATCAGTGTCATCTAAATGTCACATAAGTGCCTTAGGGTAAGGAGTCATTCTATGTACTTTTTTCAGTGCCTGATTTTTTCACTACACACTCTTTCAATACATACTGGTCAGCACTGTGATCACTCCGGTTTTGCCATGCCTAGTTTTGTCATGATAGCGACATGATCCCACCTCGGTTAACCTCTTCTCGACAGCCGCTCCGGCTGCTGCAAGATCGCGTGGCCACCGGTTTAATCACTGCGGGTGGCGTAGGCGTGCTGCTGGCAATTCTCGCTATTGGCATTTTTTTGGTATGGGAAACTCTCCCGCTGCTGGCAATTGGCGACACCTTGGCCATGGCCAAGCTTTCCCCCTTGGCCTGGGGTACGCTAAAAGCCGCGCTTGCTGCGCTGCTGTTCGCTATTCCCGTGGCCCTAGGTGCGGCGATTTACTCTGCACTGTTTATGTCAGCGAGCCTGCGCGTGCGCATCAAGCCCGCCTTAGAAATGATGGAAGCTATCCCTGGCGTAGTGGTGGGTTTTATTGCCGGGCTCATTCTGGCGCCTTGGATAGAACGTCACCTAGCCAGCGCGTTAGTAGTGATCATCTGGTTACCACTCAGCGCCGGACTTGCAGGCTTACTCTGGCAACTGGCCAGAACACGCCTTCGCCGACGCTTACCGCTCTCTTGGGCAGGTCTTTGGCTGGTGCCCTGGCTCGCTTTAATGATGGCGTTAGTGCTATGGCTCACCCCATGGATCGAGCAACAGTGGTTAGGTGGCGATCTACGCCAATTGCTCGACCAGCGCTTTGGGATGGATTACGCCACCCGCAATGCGTTGATTGTCGGCATTGCCATGGGCTTTGCTGTCATTCCTAGCATTTACTCACTGGCAGAAGATGCACTGGCCGATGTGCCTGCTAGCTTAATTGAAGGCGCCCAGGCGCTGGGCGCCAGCCGTTGGCAGGCGCTATGGAAAGTTGGCCTAACGGCTGCAGGCCCAGGTATTTTCTCGGCGATCATGATCGGCGCGGGCCGTGCAGTGGGCGAAACCATGATTGTGCTGATGGCCAGTGGCAACACAGCGCTGTTCAGCGCCAGCCCCTTTGAAGGCATGCGCTCCATGGCCGCGGCTATTGCCATTGAGCTCCCTGAAGCATCCCCAGGCGGCTTGACCTACCACCTGCTGATTTTGGCCGCGCTGGTGCTGTTTATTTTCACGTTCCTGGTCAACACCCTCGCTGAGGTTGTTCGCCAACGCTTGCGCCGCCGTTATCGCCAGATGGGAGGCACATCATGACCTCTGCCTCGACCAGCACCGCTTCTCGTCGCCCTCGTTTTAATTGGCTTAATGATTTATGGCCTTGGCTATGCGCGGCCAGCGTAGCGCTCTCTTTACTGATGCTCGGTGCCCTGCTGGCTTTACTGCTGGTACGCGGCCTAGGTCACTTTTGGCCCGCCACGCTAGAAGAGGTCACTCTTAGCTCAGGCGAGTCCTTTGCAGGCGAAGCCGTACGTGAAGTTGCGCTGCCCCAGCAGGCAGGCGATGAACGCCTCTACTTTACCGGCAACCAGGATATCGAGGGAGTACGCTGGCGCTGGGTAGCCGTTGACGACATTGTTGAACGCGCCCAACCCAATGACCTGATTCGCTTAGAGCGCAGCCCCTGGGGTGACTTTGTCGGCCGTTTGGTGGCCATTGAGCAGGATGGCCAGCGCTGGGAGGGGGAGGCAGCCTGGCAACGGTTAACCACTCTCTTGGCCCTCCCTGTCAGCCAACGTCAAGAGAGCCAACTACTGCTCGCGACGGCGAACGGCCAGACCCTGCGCCAACCGCTGGCCAATGTGCTTAGCGCTCAGGCACCCAATGCCATGGCCTGGTGGCAGAAAAGCCACGCGTGGGGTGATGCCGTTTGGCGGTTTCTCAGCGAAGGGCCACGAGCTGCCAATACCCACGGCGGCGTTTGGCCAGCGATTTTTGGTACGGTGCTGATGGTGATTTTAATGTCTGTGATCGTGACCCCATTTGGCGTACTGGCTGCCATTTATCTCAATGAGATCGCGCATCAGGGGCGATTGACACGCCTGGTACGCATTGGCGTGCGCAACCTGGCGGGCGTCCCCTCTATTGTGTATGGCGTCTTTGGTTTGGGGGTGTTTGTTTATGGTATCGGCGGCTCGCTGGATGAGTGGTTCTTCAGTGATACTCTGCCCTCGCCTACTTTTGGCACCGGCGGTCTTTTGTGGGCATCACTCACCCTTGCGCTGCTTACCTTGCCGGTGGTGATTGTGGCCACGGAAGAGGGTTTGGCACGCATTCCTGAGGCGCAGCGCGAAGGTGCCGTGGCGCTGGGTGCTACCCGCTTGGAGATGCTCACCCGCATTGTGCTGCCCATGGCGGCACCCGCCATGCTGACAGGGGTGATCTTAGCGGTCGCTCGCGCGGCCGGTGAAGTAGCACCACTAATGCTCGTAGGCGTTGCCAAACTGGCGCCACAAATGCCCATCGACGGTGAGTTTCCTTACCTACATTTAGAACGCAAGTTCATGCACCTTGGCTATCATTTATTTGATACCGCCTTTCACGGTGAAGATGTGCAGGCTGCCATACCGCTGGTTTACGCCACAGCGCTACTTTTAGTGTTGATTGTGCTGTTGCTTAATCTAACTGCCATATTTCTGCGTCATTATCTAAGGCGTCAACGAGGAAACGAATGCTAGCGTCATCACATTCAGCCAATACCTCTCAGGCACCAGTGACGCGCTTTTCGTCCGAGCACAGCTGCCTGAGTATCGATCACTTGAACCTCGCCTATGCGGGGAAAGAGGCGTTACGCGACTTAACCCTCAGTGTCCCGCGTCACCGCGTGACGGCTTTCATTGGCCCGTCGGGATGCGGTAAATCGACGTTGTTAAGAGCGATTAACAGGCTTCACGACCTCAATGAGACAGTGACCCATAGCGGCAAAATCACGCTGGAAGGGCAAGATATCCATGATCCACAAACCAATGTGACCGAGCTTCGGCGACGTGTCGGGATGGTGTTTCAAACCCCAAACCCCTTTCCTATGTCGATTTATGAAAACGTTGCCTTTGGCCTGCGTCTGCAGCAGCGTCTCCCAAAACGCAAAAGAGACGACATTATTGAGTGGGCATTAACCTCCGCCGCCCTCTGGGATGAAGTTAAAGACCGCCTGCATCGCTCCGCTTGGCAGCTTTCCGGTGGTCAGCAGCAGCGCTTAGTCATCGCCCGCACCTTAGCAGTTCAGCCCGACGTACTGCTGCTTGATGAACCCGCGTCAGCGCTAGACCCTATATCAACGCTTAAAATTGAGGAGTTGATACGTAACCTCAAGTCGAAGCTGACACTGGTACTGGTTACTCACAATATGCAACAGGCGGCGCGTGTATCGGACTACACCGCCTTTTTGCATCAAGGTGAGCTGGTTGAGTACGGGCCTACTGATCAGGTCTTTACCAACCCCCGTTTGCAACACACCGAAAACTACATCACCGGCCGCATTACCTAGGCCTTATCGACTAAAACGTCAGGAGTGCTCCATGGATATTACTAGCGACTCTCACAGCCAGCATATCTCTCGCCAGTTCAACCAGGAGCTGGAAGAGCTAAAAACCCACCTGATGGCCATGGGCGGTCTGGTAGAGAAGCAAGTGCAGGATGCCGTCTTTGCGCTTCTGGAAGGCGACACCCGCCTGGCTGAACAAGTGCGCGACAATGATCGTCAGGTCAACGATCTGCAGCTGCAAATTGACGACGAATGCACCCGGGTACTGGCACGGCGCCAGCCCGCAGCATCCGACCTACGCTTAGTTCTCGCCGTCATCCGCGCTACCTCTGACCTTGAGCGCATTGGTGATGAGGCCAGCAAAATTGCCCGAAACGCACTGCTACTAAGCGAAAATTCCAGCAATGTCCGTGGTTTAGTAGAGGTGCGCCACATCAGCGAGCATGTGCGTAAAATGCTCCGCGATGCGCTAACCGCCTTTGCCCGCTTTGATACCGACCTTGCCATGGCAGTGGTGCGTGAAGATGAACTGGTCGACGACGAGTACAGCAGCGCCATGCGCTCGTTAATGACCTTCATGATGGAAGACTCGCGCTGCATTACCTCAGTGCTCAGCATCATGTGGGTGCTGCGTGCACTGGAGAGGGTTGGCGACCACGCCGACAACCTTGCTGAGTACGTGGTCTATCTCGTTAAAGGGCTAGATATCCGCCATAGTGACACTGACACCCTGGATCCGCAGGTACTAAAAAAGTCTTGACCTGAAAGGGGTTTGCTCCTGCAATACGTCCAGGCCGCTATGCGGCCTGGACGTTTGAATCATAAGGAGCTCCCCCAACATGCTGGATGCTGTCACTGCGCTTAGCCGAGGTACACGCTGCGTGTATCAACCGGGCATGCGCCGCTACATTTTTCTACCCATTTTGGTTAACTTGATTGTCTACGTCAGCATGTTCAGCTTTGTGCTTAACCGCTTCGATGGCTGGTTGGCGCACTGGATGAACATGGTGCCAACCTGGCTTGATTGGTTATCGTGGCTTATCTGGCCTGTTTTTGTGGTCAGCTTGTTAGTGGTGGTGTTTTTTACCTTCACGCTGGTGACCAGCCTAATCGCAGCGCCGTTTTATGGTTTTTTGGCCGCTAAGGTCGAGACTCAATTGACTGGCCGTGAACCGGTTGATGACCGTAACCTTACTAAAACAGCCATTGATGCCATTGGTCGCGAGTTTGTTAAGCTCGCCTATATCCTGCCTCGGGCAGTCGCACTTTTTGTGATTAGCTGGATCCCAGGGCTGAATTTAGTGGCGCCACTATTATGGGCGCTCTTCTCAGCCTGGATCATGGCCATCACTTACCTAGACTACCCAATGGATAACAATAAGGTCTCGTTTGCCGATATGCGCCAACGACTCTCGAAACGCTGGTGGCAAAGCCTCAGTTTCGGAGGGTTAGTGACGCTTATCACCTGGATCCCACTGGCCAATCTCTTTCTTATTCCTGGCGCAGTAGCAGGGGCCGTACTCCTTTGGGATGACCACTATAGAGATGCATGTAATGGGGCGCGTGGCATCACGCCGCAGTAGGTGCTTATTAACTAGGCCACGCCACTTTGCTACCTTTACGTTTTAGCGGGTCTATCAATATCGTCTATCAATAACAAAGGAATAACGGCATGTTAAAACCAATGGCTTGGTTTAGTAGCGTACTCTTAATGGGCACTATGATGTCGGCGGCACTCGCCCATGACATCCAGACAGACGCCATGCGAATCGCACACCCCTTCGCGATTCCTACTCCCCCTAGTGCAACCAATGGCGCCGCCTACGTCGATATTACCGCCTTTTCAGCCCCCGTTACCCTTATTGGCGCAAGCAGCCCCATGAGCAGCAACGTGGAGCTTCACGATATGCATATGGATGGCGACATAATGCAGATGCGTCATGTAGACGAACTTCATATTGGGGCTGAAGACACCTACACCATGCGTCCTGGTGGTGGCTTCCACTTAATGCTGATCGGCCTAACCGACCCGTTAACAGAAGGTGATCGGTTTCCCATGACGCTTACCTTTGCCGAACACGGTGATGTGGAGATTGAAGTCTGGGTACAAAGCGCCCAGGAAGGCAGCGAAGCCGCGGATGGGCATCACCACCATTAACAGCCGTTTTGCTCTATATAAACCCAAAAACCCCGCTTAAGCGGGGTTTTTGAGTATTAACAGTGGCCATGTGACGCTTACTTACCAATCGGTGCTATCACCTTCATCACGGGTTAAATCATCAGGACTAATATTGGCACCTCGGTTTGCTCTCTCCCCTGAATCAGAAGCGCTGCTAGAGGGAGAAAAATCCAGACTATCGCCATCATCACGCGTCAAGTCGCGAGTAGCGGGTTGCTGAGTATCCCCGGACGAAGATTGTGGTTTATCGATGACGCCCTGCCCAGCTGAGCGATCTTTGTTCAACTCAATTGATGAGTTCGCCATAGCCAACGGGCTAGCGATTAAGCCAAAAGAAATACCTAGAATAGCGACTTTTTTGCTCATTTCTTTTAATAACATAACATTCTCCTCATTACTGCTGTGTACCGCTCATTAATAGTAAAGGCAACCAGGATGGCATTGCTTCATTGCGGCTATAGGTTTCACTCTAACTATACGCATTGGAGCTGCACACTGGATGCCAAAAAAATAAAAATATTTATAAATATTTACAAATCAAAAGCTTATTAAAAATAAATTGCGCACCAAAAAATCTTTAACAATCTTTTTTTGCCAAAAATAATTGTGCATTAACAACACATGTGGCGTTTTATCAACTCCTAGACCGTCGTCTGAAACATCGTATCCGGGCGGGCTGGTGGATCGCGATACAAGGAGAGAGCATCTAAAGAGGGAGTTTTGAAAGTCGCAAAAAATCAGACCCCGCCTAAGCGGGGTCTAAGGACACAATATCTGGACAATGACTAACGCTAGCTTCCTTTCCTTTTGAGGGGCTCCAACCTTGGATTTTAACCCTGACCAGCGCTCTGATTGTCGATTGATTCACTCCTTGAATCGATCTGCATCCCTATCGGTGTGACATGCATTTGCATGAATAGCTCACACTTCAATCGTAATATATTTCTACAAAATTGCAACTTTTTGTTACCAAACGTTTCCGTCGCCTACGTCATGCGTTAAATCTTTTGCGGTGTAGTCCGCTTGAACGCTAGTACGGCTAGATTCTGACTTGATAACATTAGGACGATCACCTTCGTCGTACATCAGATCGGATGGGCTGAAGTCAGCTTGCTCGTTCGTACGGTGTGACTGGGCTTGAATCGGCTCATCGTCAACGGTCAAATCTTGATTAGCTTCGATTGAAATGTTGGCAAATGCCAATGGGCTAGCTAGCAAACCAAGTGATAGGCCCAAGATGGCTGTTTTTTTAACAAGTACGTTAAACATAGTATTTACTCCGAATGACTGATTAATCCCGCTGAGTGAAGTAAGAAAAGCTTAGTGCTTGCTTCTTACCGCGGTTGCTTCACTGATTAGTTAGAGCATATACGATGCCAACCAGCGCAATATAAATTTAAAATGCGTTAAATCAGCAGCTTATACAATATAGGTTGCGCGCAATAATAAGCCACTAAAAACAAAAGCACGATAAACACATGCGCACAAATGGCACATGCGCAAAATTGTCTGTGCCTTTTTGACACACTGCGCAAATATTTAAGTTAGCGCGCAGCATTAAAGAAATTACCCAACCCTGTCTATACAATCCAAATTAGTAGGTGGTGTTAACGACGATTGGTAAGAAGTAGACAGAAATATGCACAAACAAATAGGTAGGTAGGTAGGTAGGTAGGTAGGTAGGTAGGTAGGTAGGTAGGTAGGTAGGTAGGTAGGTAGGTAGGTAGGTAGGTAGGTAGGTAGGTAGGTAGGTAGGTAGGTAGGTAGGTAGGTAGGTAGGTAGGTAGGTAGGTAGGTAGGTAGGTAGGTAGGTAGGTAGGTAGGTAGGTAGCAAATTGAAGTAGCTGGAATCTGTATAAAACAGACAGCAAAAATTAGGCCCCGCCAAAGCGGGGCCTGATATCTGAATAGGCTATAGGTAATAACTAACGTTAGCTTCCAGTCCTTGTGCGGGTCTCCAACCTTGGAATTTACCCTGACTAACGTTTTAATTTCCTATCGATTCATCCATGAATCAAACAGCATCCTTACTTTTACAACATCCCGTTGTTGACTTCATCATCCAATGAGGAAGTATTCCTAGATATCTTAAAATCTAAAAAAGATTAACTAGCGCTGTTTTCTTTAACAACTTCTTCGGGAGAGTTTTCGTCATCACTACCCGTATCCATTGATTCTGGATCTTCAACTGTATCTGGACCCTGAGTACCGTGATCGGTAGTCAAATCTTCTTTTTCATAATCATCAGATGCTGAATCTTGAGAATGGCTCTCCATCGGCTGCTCGTCTGCCGTGATACCCTGGTTCTCATCAATTGCAGAGTTTTCATCTGTTTGTGCAAACGCTAATGGGCTTGCCATCAGGCCAAGAGAAACACCTAAAATACCAGCTTTCTTGAGAAAATCCTTGGACATCATATTCCACCTCTGATCGCTGTTTAATACCGCTTGGTTAAGAAAGAAAGGCTTATTTTCAAGCCAGCATTTCCTGCGGTCATCTTTCCTATCTCATAACTTGCATTGGGTATGCCAGAAAGACTAAATAAAATATTAAAAACATAAAAATCAACAACTTAAATAAATACAATATATATTATATAGAGCTATTATAAGCGTTAGACAAGGTTAAATACTGTGTAAAAATGGCACATGAGCAAAGTTTTACCAATCTTGCATGCCAATATTGCACACCTCTACAAGAATTGTGCATCGAAGTTACTGACTGGGCGCTAGAAGGCGAGAGGCGGGAAATGAACAGCGGAATAGCGCGCCTTTACCGGGATGGGATTCAATCTGTAATTGCGCGTCATGGCGTAACAATACGTGCTTAACAATGGCTAAGCCTAAACCTGTGCCACCCGTAGTGGTACTGCGGCCTTTATCGACACGGTAAAAACGCTCGGTTAGCCGGGGAATATGAACGGGATCGATACCTTCACCATTGTCTTCCACATCAATACAGCCGCCGCCTGTCGCACTAGCTTTCCAGCGCAATGTGATGTGGCTACCTGCTGGCGTATAGCGAACGGCATTGAAAGCGAGGTTAGAAATGGCGCTACGAATCTCCTGCTCACTACCCAGCAGACGTGCATCGCTTTCGAGTGCGACAGTAATAGTATGCCGCTGATGCGACAACGCCAGCGCATCAGCACAGATGCTTTGCAGTAAAGGGCCCAGGGGCAACGGGTGATGGTCTTTACCGCCCTGATCGATTTCCAAGCGCGAGAGCAGCAGTAAATCGTTGACCAAGTTCTGCATTCGCTGTGTCTGCTCCTGCATTTGGTGAATACTTTTACCAAGTCGCGGGGGGAGCTGATCAGCGATATCGCTATAGGTTTCTAAATAACCGGAAAGTACCGTTAGAGGAGTGCGTAGCTCGTGGGAAACATTGGCGACAAAATCACGCCGCATCTGCTCAAGGCGATGCAAGCGGGTGATATCTCGTGCCATTACTAGCCGCTCATCGTCACCATAGAGGGTGATTTGATACTGCAAGATGCGGCGCTCATCAATGGGTGAGGTTAGCGTTAGAGGTTCACTATAGTTGCGCGCATTGAAGTAACTAATAAAACTTGGATCGCGCAGCAGATTGGTAATGTGTTGGCCCCGATCATGGGCAGTTTGTAACCCCAACATGGCGGTGGCGGCGCTATTCCACCACTCTAAATCACCGTGGCGATCAAGCATGACCACACTGTCGCGCATCGCTTCTGACGACTCTTGAATACGCGCTAAAGTAGAGCGCAGCCTGCTTTGCGTTATACGTTGGCTTTTCTGATAGCGGTATAAACGATCAAACAACTCGCCCCACATGCCACGAGCGGCAGGCGGCTCGTCGTGAGGGTGAAGAGTCAGCCACAAATAAAGTTCGCGTAGTTGCCGCAAATGATAAAACAGACATACCCCAAGCCCTGCCGCAAGCCCTAGCCCTGCTGAGCCCAATAACCAGCCCAGACAAGTTCCTAGCGTGGCCAACCACGCTAGTCGCCACAGTTCACGGCTCCATAGGCGCACATTTACACCCGTGCAGAGAAACGGTATCCGGTGCCCCGAACCGTTTGAATCAGATTTTGATGCACATCACCCAACGCTTTGCGCAAGCGACGAATATGCACATCGACCGTGCGCTCCTCGACATACACGTTGCCACCCCATACTTGGTCAAGCAGTTGGCTACGCGTGTAAGCGCGCTCTTGATGGGTCATAAAAAACTGCAGCAACCGATACTCTGTTGGACCCATTTCAAGCGCTTTGCCGTGAGCACTTACCCGGTGGCTTACCGGATCCAGCAGCAGGCCATTAATCTCAATCGGGTCCTCAACGCCACGTGGCGTCGCACGACGCAGCACCGCTTTTAGCCGTGCCACTAATTCTCGGGGAGAAAATGGCTTGGTGATATAGTCATCTGCACCGGCTTCAAGCCCTTGAATCTTATTATCCTCTTCGCCTTTAGCGGTCAGCATAATAATGGGCATTTCAGCCGTGGCTTCTTCGCGCTTTAAGCGCCTAGCTAGCTCAATACCGCTGGTGCCGGGCATCATCCAGTCAAGCAGCAATAAATCCGGTTGGTGGTCGACGACCATGGCATGAGCATCCTGGGCGTTATCTGCTTCGAGCACGCGATAGTCAGCCATTTCCAGCGCGACCGCGATCATTTCGCGAATCGACGACTCATCATCGACAATCAGAACGGTCTTGGCGGTCATACCAGAGCCTCACGGTGTTCAAAAAGAATTAGCTCGAAGAAAACTAGCTCAAAGAAAAACAATTCAATGACATGTCAGTGACGATAACACCATGACTTGATGACAATTACATGACAATGGCTTCTATTGACCCGCCACCGGCCACCAACTTAGCGCAATACCGGCAAAAATCAGTAAACCCGACCAATGATTATTGAGAAACGCCTGGAAGCAGGCATCTCGCTCACGGTGGTGAATCAACCGCTGTTGGTGGAGAAAAGTCGCTGCCATGGCGACAAGCCCCAACCAGAAAAATCCACCTAAACCGACTCGCCACCCAACCCATGCCAACAGCATCAGCGTGGACACCTGCAGCAAACCAATCATTAAGCGATCTGCCCTACCAAACAACACAGCCGTCGATTTAATACCAATTTTTATATCATCGTCGCGATCGACCATGGCGTACTGGGTATCGTAGGCCACCGTCCACAGCACATTTGCACCGAAAAGCAGCCACGCTTCCAGCGGCACATGGCCCAACACGGCGCCAAAAGCCATTGGGATCGCCCATGAGAATGCCGCCCCCAACACCACCTGTGGAAAGTGGGTATAGCGCTTCATAAAAGGGTAAATAATGGCCAGCAGCACACCGCCCAGCGAGAGTAAAACCGTAAACCAATTGGTCAGTAACACTAAAATAAATGCCGCGGCGACCAACCCAATAAACAGCAGTTGTGCCTCGGTTTCACTAATGCGGCCCGTCGCGAGCGGACGGCTTTTAGTGCGTTTCACATGGCCGTCGAAATGACGGTCTGCATAATCATTCACCACACATCCGGCTGCCCGCATGACATAAACGCCCGCAATAAAAATCAGCAGGGTATTTCGGCCTGGTACCCCTTCAGCGGCAAACCAAAGCGCCCAAAGCGTCGGCCACATCAACAGCCACGTGCCAATGGGTCGATTCAGGCGCATCAACTGTAAAAAATCTGCTACGCGAGACCATCCCTTCGGCCGCAACAGTGAACGATCCATGCTTACCTCACGAAAAATAAAACGCAGCTGTTAGCCTAGCGCGACGGCAAATCAAGTTCATCCGCCATCGCCCGCAAAAAATACTCTTGAACCAGTAACGATAACCCACCGTGCTTATAGCCCTGATGAAAAACTGAGCGCCGGCCCCAAGCGCAGCGACTGTCGATTCCATTTACACTAGCAAACTGAGGGGGGTGAGACGTAGCTTCGACCGGTCCACGCACTAAACCGGGTTGTCGAAATAGCCAGCTACCCAGCGAGCGCTCACCTAATCCTTCCAAACGCTGGCCCTTTAACTGCGTAAGCGGAGCAACTGACCGCGCCACCACCCACGGTGTTTCATCTAAGCACAGCGCGACTTCACGCAGCCATGCGTAACGCTTGGCGCCAATACCAAGTAGCTGAGCCTCATCAGGTCGAGGCCAGCCGACCCCCTGGCGTAACAGTCGAACCCGAAACTGTTTCTCATCACCCGCGGCAATTAAGCGAGCGGTTAATGAGTCGGTAGAGGCAACCCACTGCCACCAGGGAGGGCTCATGGCAGGCCGTGCAGCAGCAACGGGACGCCAGCGCGAAAAGAGGGGAGTTTGCCGAAAAGCTGCAGGCGTCACCAAGTTCTCCAGGGCAATAAACGGGCCGGCTAGTGTAACATGCGGCATTAACAGGCTTTTGTTTCAGCGACTTTTTGGTGTCTGCATGCCCACATCACAACCAGAGCTCTCTTCGTCCCACGCTGCGCTGGTCATTATTGGTACTGGTATGGCTGGGATTGGCCTTGCCCGCGCCTTGCGCCGCTTAGGCGACCAACGCTCAATGACGCTAGTGACTGCAGACAGCGGCGATGACTACAGCAAACCTCTTCTATCTACTGGTTTTGCCAAAGCTCTGCCGCCCGATAAATTAGCACAGCGGAGTGCCACAGAGCTTGGCAATGAATTGAAAGCCCGAGTGGTTATCCACACCCCAGTTCGCGCACTGGATGTGGATAACCGCTCAATCCTTCTTGAAGAAGACCAAGTGCTTAGCTACGACACGCTAGTATTAGCCACTGGCGCTGCACCACGGCTGCCCTTCAGCATTGACTCTAGCGTGGCCTCGCGCTGCTTTACTATCAATGACTTAGACGACTACCGTCGCTTTCATCAAGCATTAGGCCACGACCCTGCACGGGTGGCAATTGTGGGCGCCGGGCTAGTGGGGTGCGAATTTGCGAATGACCTGCATGCCGGGGGTCATCACGTCAGCGTCATTGCCCCCGAAGGAACCCTGCTGCCTCGGTTGCTGCCGCCCCCCTTAGGAAATGCTCTAGGCAATGCCTTTAGCGAAGCAGGTATCCGTCTTTACCTTGGTCGATCGATTGAGTCCATAGCACTCCGCCATGATGAAAACACCATTCTACAGCTGGATAACGGCGACATCGTCAGCACTGACATCGTACTAATGGCAACCGGCCTAGCCCCCCGCTCGACACTTGCCGAAGCTGCAGGTCTCAGCGTTTCGCCTCGCGGCATAGAGGTGGATCGCCAACTGCGTACGTCCCACCCTGATATTTACGCCTTAGGTGATGTGGCCTGCGTTGACGGGGTCAACGCCATGTATGTACAACCGCTGCAAGCGAGCGCCAAGGCGCTGGCAGCTACACTTACGGGCACCCCAACGCCCGTCAGGTTTGGCGCTTGGCCTGTCACCGTTAAAACACCTCTGCTGCCAGTCGTCGCCTACCCGCCAACCACCCCACCTGAAAGGTGGCGAATTGAAGGCGAAGGGGGTGATATCAGTGCGTTAGCTGAAAATAAAGACGGACGTTTGATTGGTTTTGCGTTGACAGGGGGCTGCGTGAGAAGGAAAGTGGAGCTTTCCAGAGCAGCACCTACGCTGCTAGGCTGATTTTCGTCGCGTTCACGACTAGGCTAGAAAAGCTAACCTATTGTTGGTGACGCACCTAACAACATGCATTTGCTTTACGTTCGATTCTTTATTAAAAGTTCGATTGTTTACTAAAGGGAGATTCCTTATGCGCAAACCTGAACTCGCTGCTGCTATCGCTGAAAGTGCCGACCTGTCCAAAGATAAAGCAGGCCAGGTCCTGAATGTTATTCTGGATGAAATCACTAATAGCGTTGCTAAAGGCGAAGATGTCGCTCTGATCGGCTTTGGTACTTTTACGGTGCGTGAGCGCGCAGCGCGTACCGGCAAAAACCCGCAAACCGGCGCTCCGCTGCAGATTCCGGCCAGCAAAAATGTTGCCTTTAAGCCAGGCAAAGGACTTAAGGACGCCGTTTCCTAATGAAGCTCAAGCTGACGCTGTGGCTGCTGGGCGTACTGCTCAAACGCGCCCTGCGCCGCAAACCGCGCTTTCGTGAACAGCTAGAGCGTATGCGCGGTCTGGACTGGGGAATTGCCACGGAAGATTTAAGCATTGCTCGCTACTACCGCATGACGCCGAAAGGCATCAGCACTGGTAAAGGGCTGCCCGTGGACTTGGACCTTGAGCTACGTTTCCGTGATCAGGATACCGCCTTAAAAGTGCTCAAAAAGCCAACCCAGCAGGCCTTTCTTGACGGCATGATGAGTGGCAATGTGCGCTTAGTAGGCGACTCCGCCGATATGAATAAGCTGCAGAAACTGCTCAAGTATCTGTAGCGCTTCTTGATTGGCATTAGGGTAACAATTCAGGCTAAACATATTTAGACCAAGAAAAAGCAGGGGTATAACAGCTATCGATGGACATCCCTCATCAACGCTTAGTGTACTTCCGCGTTACCCTTGAGTCTGGCTCGGTTCGGCGTGCTGCAGCGCGCTTGGATATCGCTCCCTCGGCAGTCAGTCGGCAGATCGTGTTGCTGGAAGAAGCCTTGGGAGCGACGCTCATGGAGCGTCAGCGTGATGGCATTTCACCGACCCCGGTCGGTGAAATGCTGCTTGAATACTGCGAACGTCGTGGGGCCCTTGATGAAGGTTTTATTGCCTCTCTTGAGTCCTACCAGCGCATGGAAACCGGCAGAATATCCCTTACGGTAGGAGAAGGTTTCGTCAGCGACTTAGTCGCCTCCCCGCTGCATGAATTTATCCAGCTTTATGCGGGTATCCAACTCGACATCCATACCGCGGGTACCTCGGGCATAATTAACGCCATTGTCGGCGATCACAGTCATATCGGTTTGATGTTCCATGAGCGTACCCATCCTCAGCTGCGCTTTTGGTCATCTACTCCTCAGCCACTCATGGCTATTCTGCCGCCCAACCACCCTTTGACCAGCCAAACGGCACCGATCACGCTGACTCAGCTTAGCGATCAGCCAATGGCCATGTGGGACACCACCCATGGCGTGCGTCAAATGGTCGACCAAGCATTTCAGCAGTCACGCATAGTCCCGCGCATGGCAATGAATACCAATTCAATGGTGGTATTAGCACAGTATGTGCGCAGCGGCATGGGCATCACCCTGCTGCCTGCCTTTGCTGTCGCACACGATTTGGAAGCTGGTACGCTAGTGGCGCGCCCGGTTGATAATCCGCTGTTCCAGCGCTCCCAGGCCCACATGGTCACGCGGGTAGGCAGGCAACAGCCAAAAGCGAGCATTCTGCTGTTACGCCATTTACAGCGTTGGATGCAGGCCTTTCGCGATGTGGCGAATTAGCGTGCTGATGCGGGCAAACCAACAACCGTGACGCCTGCAGCAACGCTCTTAGTCACAATAGCGCCAGCCCCTATTCGAGCGCCCTCACCAACCTCAATATTGCCGAGCACAACGGCGTTTGCACCCAAAAAAGCATTCCGCCTAATTTTGGGGTGACGATCACCATCAAGCTTACCCGTTCCCCCTAATGTGACGCCCTGAAAAAGGGTGACACCATCTTCCACGACGGCGGTTTCGCCAATCACAATGCCAGCTCCATGGTCGATAAAGATATCTTTGCCAATACGCGCCGCAGGATGAATATCCACGCTGAATGTACAGCTACAGCGAAACTGGAGATAGCTCGCCATACTTTTCCTAGCGGTTGTCCACCAGACATGACTGACGCGATGACACTGCAGTGCTCGATAACCGGAAAAAAAGAGCAGCGGTGTAAAAGGCTCTGGGATGGCAGCGTCTTCTTGTAGTAACACCCGCAAATCACCCAGTGCGGACTCAACGATCAGCGGATATTCTGCAAGCACAGCGCGTATCTCTGCCAGCGCGGTTGCATACGGAATATGGGGTGAGGAGAGCGTCTCAGCGATCACAACGGCAAGTGCCGACGCAAAATCGCTATGATCAAGCACAGCATGGCGGTAAAAATCCGCTAATAGCGGCTGCGACCGGGAGGCTTCAAGAGCGGCTGACTGAATCGCCTGCCAGAGTGCACTATGGTCACTCATTGCGTGAATGCCTGTACCTGAAGTCGTGGTCATGATGGGTATTCTCACACGCTGGTTTGAGAAAAACGTAGCACTGTGCCGCCCAGTACCTCCGGCGGTATATCGGCCTCATAAGCGTTCAGTGGCAAAAAAGGTAGCGTATGCGCCTGCCAGTGACGCATCGCCACGGCAATATCTTCACAGGCCATTGTCAGCGCCACCGCCCTGGAGGGCACCGACGGAAGCCCTGCCAGCACCTCAAAGTGCTCACCTATGGCCCAGTCGCTTAATAAATGGCAATTCCCTTTATCGGTGTGGATTTTAAACCCTCCCGTTTGCGTTTGAATCGCTTCATCACCATGGATACGACGAAAGTGCTCCAAGTCTCGGGCAGGGTTATCTGACACATACCAAACATCGGTTATCGACGTTGCCGTATTCGCGTGCTGCTCAAGGGTAGGATCGGTGCGAAACAGATCAGGACGTAATTGCTGACATAAGAACTGAGTAAGAAAAGGCTGCACAGGGTTATGCAGAATATTTAGCGCGACGCCCACTTCTACATCACCACTGGCAAGATGCGCCATACGGCGAAACTCAATAGGTGAATGGGCTGCAAAACCACGCATCGTCAACAGCGTATGATCTGTCGACATTGCTTCACTTTCTAATGCCACCATGGCGATCCCCTCGCCAACGGCTAAACGATCTTCCACCACTTTTGCAAATTGAAAGCCGTTGCTATCCCGATAAGTCGTTAGCTCCGGATGTGCAATGCCAATCAATTCAATGAAATTATTGTGTAAAAAAAGCAGGTGGTTATCGGTACCCCAGGGGTGACTGTGGCGCGGGTTGAGGGTAAAACCCAATGCTGCCGCACGCTCGGCCGCTACATCTAAATCGGCTACCGCGATTAAAGGGTGATCAATGCCAAAGCTCATAGCAGTACCTCCTCACGATGCTGGAGCGAAGCGCCCCAGCTGGTTAGATCAATATCGTCAGGTGCCATAGGACAATCACCCAACGCCGCTACCGTAGCCAAACGCGACGCTAGCCTCTGGCGCGGTTTCCACCCAGACGCTTTGCGCTACCGTGTATTCGCGCAGGCCGTCCAAACCACTGGAGCGGCCGAAGCCGCTATCGCCAAAGCCACCAAACGGCGACATCACGCTGATCGCCTTGTAGCTATTGATCCATACCGTGCCCGCACGCAGTTGCCCAGCCACACGATGCGCCCGCGCTACATCCTGACTCCAAACGGCGCCAGCCAAACCAAAGCGAGTTTCGTTGGCGAGCTGAATGGCTTCGGCTTCGTCCTCAAAGGCCATGGCGATCAGCACCGGACCAAACACTTCTTGCTGAGCGATCTCCATCTCTGGCGTGACATCGACCAGCACGGTAGGGGCGATAAAATAGCCGTGGGCCCCGTCTGGCAGTCCTTCGGGACGCTTGCCACCCGTTAACACTCTCGCACCTGCCGCTTCGGCGGCCTCAATCATCCGGGTAACCTGCTCAAATTGACGGCGATTCTGCAAAGGCCCCATGCGCGTCGCTTCATCACTGGGAAGGCCGACCGCAATCTGTTCCGCGGCCCGGGCCAAACGGCTGGTGACCTGCTCAAACACCGAGCGCTCAATCAACAGCCGTGAGCCCGCCACACAGCTCTGCCCTGCGGCGGCAAAAATGGCCGCTTGGGCACCGGCGACGGCTTCGTCCAGCTTGGCATCGGCAAAGACGATATTGGCAGATTTGCCCCCCAGCTCTAACACGCTGGGCACCAACCGGCGTGCGCCCGCTTCGGCAATCATACGGCCACTCTGGGGAGAGCCCACGAATACCAGCTTGCTGATGGTGGGGTGATCGGTCAGCGCGGCGCCAGTCGACTTGCCCAGCCCGTTGACGATATTGATCAGCCCTTTAGGAAGCCCTTGACCGAGCTTTCCAGAGCCTTCAAGCAGCTTGGCAATCACCACCGATGAGAAGGGGGTCAGTTCAGAAGGCTTCAATACTACGCCGTTGCCCGCCGCAATAGCCGGGGCCAGCTGCCAGGCACAGGTAAACATCGGCGCGTTCCAAGGGGTAATTTGCCCCACCACGCCATAAGGCACATGGCGTACATAGTTAAGGTGCGAGGTCGGCACTGGAATCACTTCGCCGTGCTGCTTGTCGCACCAGCCCGCGTAGTACTCGAACATCTCACGCACCTTGCCCACTTCAGCGCGGCAGTCGCGAATCGGCTTACCGGCAACGACGCTTTCCAACTGCGCCAGCGCTTCTTCATGGCCCTCTAGCCCTCGCAGGGCCGCATTCATGCGTCGCCCACGCTCACTGGCGGTTAACGCCATCCATTCACGTTGCCCATGCGCAGCCGCTTGAGTAGCACGCTCAATCAGCGCTGCACCCGCATCGCGATAGCTCACCAGGGCTTCGCCGGTGGCCGGATTGCTCAGGGTGATTTCCTCACCCTCTCCTGCGACTAACCCGCCATCAATCCAATTACTTAAAGGCGTGGCAGCGGCTAAGCCGAAACCTTCAAGCAGTTCAGCAAGATGGACACAGGCATGTTGGCTAAGTGAGTTCATTGGTTGCCCTCCACTTGGCTGCCACGCGCTAATATCGGCGTGGTGATATGGTTAAAGTCATCGCTATCAGCTGGCTGTTCGGGGTTCGCGTGCCAGGCATCGACCACGGCTTGCAGCAGCGGTAAGGGAATATCCAATTGATCAGCGGCATCCCGCGCCAGGCGCAGATCCTTACGCATCAAGCCGGAAGTAAAACCAGAATCGAAGCGCTCGCTCAGCACCCACTCGGGGAAGTTCACCTCGCTAATGGCGCTGCGCCCGGAACCACTATTGATGCCCGCCAAACAGGCGGCGGGATCCACACCGGCTTTGGCAGCCATTGCCACGGCTTCGGAGGTGGTTAACAAGTGCGCGGCACACAGGTAGTTATTGGCAAGTTTCACTACATGGCCGCTGCCAGGGCCGCCCACATGGGTGCGCTTAGCTGACATCGCTTCCAGCATCGGCAATACCCGCTCGATAGTGCTTTCATCGCCACCTAACAACATACCCAGTTTGCCACTGGCAGCGCCTTTGGGGCCGCCGCTGACGGGGGCGTCCAGCCAATGAAGACCCGCTGCGGTTACTTTTTCGGCTAATACTCGACTAACGGCAGGATCGCTGGTGGAGGTATCGACAATCACACTGCCTTTCGGCGCCAGAGTGAGTAAGCCAGGGGATTGCTCAATCACCTCACGGACATGAGCAGAGGTGGGTAGCGAAAGCAGATACACATCGCTAGCGGGCAGCGCATCGGGCGTTACCACCGCCAGGCCCTGAGCCGCTAAACGCGACCGCGCTTGCTCAAACACATCGCTGCCGGTGACTTCAAACCCTGCTGCTTGGAGGGTGAGCGCCATATTGCCGCCCATCTGCCCCAGCCCGATAACGGTAATGGTTAAAGACATACTAGAACTCCCTACAGCGCTTTTTTGGTAACGAGACGCCGCGTTCGGTGTTGATTTTTGGCGTAGACACTCCCCTACCCAGTGGGCATCAGAGAGCGAATAACGCTTGTCGTTGAGGAAAAGGTGGCGATTTAGACGAGCAGTGCTCTTACCAGCTTCACCCAGTAGCGCGCGCCCAACGGCAACAATGCATCGTTGAAGTCATAGCGGGGGTTATGCAGCGAAGCGGAATCTTCGCCGTTGCCCATCCAGATATAGGCGCCTGGACGCTCAGCAAGTAGGAACGAAAAATCTTCAGAGGCCATGCTTGGGGGCGGGTTACGCTTGACGTTGTCGCTGCCGAGCAAGTCTTCCAGCACCGTGGCGCATTGCTGGGCATGTTCCGGTGTATTAATAGTCGCCGGGTAGCAGCGCTGGTAATCCAGCTCAACGGCTAAGCCGTGAAACTCTGCCAAACTGCCAATCGCCTGCTTAAAGCGCGCTTCCAAATGCTCCTTAAGCGCCATATCAAAGCAGCGCAGCGTGCCGCGTAGCTCGACCTGCTCGGGAATCACATTGAAGGTATCCCCGGCGTGAATGCTGGTAATACTCAGCACCGCCGACTTGTCCGGTGGCGTTTCACGGCTCACCAAGCCTTGCAACTGGCTGATCAGTTGACAGCTTGCCAGCACCGTATCGATGCCCAAGTGTGGCATCGCGGCGTGGCATCCCTTGCCAATCAGCTTTAAGGTGAAAATATCGAAAGCCGCCATCACATCGGTGTCATGCACCGCTGCCTCACCTACCGGCAGGCCGGGCCAATTATGCAGGCCGTACACGGCATCCATGGGAAACCGCTCAAACAGGCCCTCTTCGACCATCACTCGCCCACCACCTGCACTCTCTTCGGCGGGTTGAAAGATAAATACCACCCGGCCTTTGAAGTCCGGCTGCTGCTTTAACGCCCAGGCGGCACCCAGCAGCATGGTCGTGTGGCCATCGTGGCCACAGGCGTGCATTTTTCCAGGCGTTTGCGACGCGTAGTCCAGCTGTGTTTCTTCACGAATATCCAGGGCGTCAATATCGGCCCGCAGGCCGATGGTTTTACCCTGACCCTGTTGACCATCCAGGGCGGCTACCACACCCGTGCCGGCAATCCCGGTGGTGACCTCAAAGCCCCACTCAGTCAGCAGTGCCGCAATACGTGCACTGGTGCGGTGTTCCTCAAACGCCGTTTCAGGGTGCTGGTGGAAGTCGTGTCGCCACGCTTCTAATATTTCGCAATCCGGTAAATTGACTGGGGCAGTCATCGTCTTATCCTTAAAGCATTATGTGAGCGACAACAGCAGAGCCGATAAAGGTGCCGGTGAATACCAGTAAGGCCACGATCACCAGCTTCCAACCGGTTTGCTTAAACATGGCAAACTCACGCCCGGTCAGTGCCAGCCCTGCGTAGGCCAATACCGGCGTGACCACCGCCAAGAAATCCACCTCCGCCAGCCGTGCGATGATCCAGCCATTACCCGGGAAGAACGGTAGTGTTGCGATAATGCTAATCAACGATACCCAAGCCACGCTGGGCAGGTAAAAAGGGCATACGCGCCCGATGACCAAGCCAATAATGACCATGACATACAGAATCAGCATGCCGGGCAGCGCATCTAACAATGGTGAGCCGTTAACCACATTACTGAACCATGCCGCTACACACACCGCCGCTAGCACCAGCGCCGTTTTACCTAACTGGTTTTCAGGGCGCAGCTCTTTGAGCGCTTCGGCATCGAACTGATCCACCGTATTCTCATGAGTTTTCATGGCTAACCTCCTGGCGAGAGCCTTTCAGGCGCGTATACATCCACTCGGTCACCGGTAACGCAATAAACAGCGAAACATACAAACCGGTTGCGTAAGTGAGCAAATTACTTGCCCCTGCAAAGGCGAGCAGCTCGTCTTTAGAGGCCGGTACCGCTTCGGCTAAGGCTGCCGAGCACGCCGCCACCATACTGCCACTGCCTACCCCACAGGCCATGGCCAGAGCACGGATATCGAGAATATCCAGCGAGGCGATATAGCCCGCCATTAAGGCGAAGTAGAGCGTGCCGAACATAGTGCCCACTACGTAAACGCCCATAATGCCGATACCTTCAGGGCTTCTCAGCCCGTAACGGTCTGAAATAATGGCAATATTGGGTTCGCGGGCGATAGAGTAAGTCGCACCGATCGCTTCACGCCCCATTTTGAGAACTACGACAGCAAAGGGTAGCGCTATGAGCATAGTGCCGAGATTGCCCAGTTCCTGGAGTATCAGCGCGGGGCCAGCGGCGATAATCTGCTCAATCGCGGGCCCGATGGTAGAACCGAACTTGGCAATAAACGGCAAAATAGCAATCAGGATAATCGGGCCTGCCGCATTGCTGACCGGCTTGGGTATCACCTTGCCCATGGCCGAAAAAAGGTGGGGGTTGAAGATAACGCCGATGATAAAGGCGTAAAGCAAAGGGAGTAATAGTAGTGTTCCCGGCCCGAGTGGAATGCGCACAATACCTATCCACTCGGCAAACATCGACGTCACAATCACCGTCAGGTGGAGACGCCAGTCCAGCAGTAGCTTGAGATCCATTGAAGTGTCCCTGTTTTTTTAGTGTCACTCCGAGTATCGAAAGGTTACCGTTTCAATCATAGGGCTTTAGTGCGCTATTTTTTAGAACACTCTATTATTGTGGGGGGTGAGAACTACGTATGGCACTGCTAAAGCGTCCCATGCCAATCGTTGAAGTAAGTAGCGACATCGGGCACTGTAACCCTCTCTATTACTGCATTATACTAAAGTCTAATAATTACCGATAAGAGCTTCTATGCCCATTTCTTTGCCCCTGCGGCGCCTTTGGACTCTCGATAAATTCGCCTACAGTCTGCGCGTTTTTATAGCGTTCAGCGGCGCGTTGCTGTTCAGCGGCCTATCGGGCGATGTCGCACTGGTTATTCCGCTATTTCTGGGCATTATCGCCTGCGCACTGTCGGAAACGGACGACAGCTGGCAAGGTCGCTTTCAAGCCCTGCTGGTCACGCTGGCCTGTTTTACGTCGGCGTCCTTTATTGTTCAGTGGCTGTTTCCCTGGCCATGGCTATTTGCTATTGGTCTGGGGATTTCGACTTTTACCTTGATTATGCTCGGCGCTATCGGCCAGCGTTACGCCACGATAGCCTCTGGCACACTGATACTGTCGATTTACTCGATGATCAATATTGAACAGCACGGCGGGGTGGATGAGGACGTAGCCGCCCGCCAGCTACTGCTGCTGGCAGGAGCGGTATGGTACGGGTTAATTTCGATAGTGTGGTGCGCGCTATTTTCGCGCCAGCCGGTAAAGCAGAGCATGGCCCGAGTGTACAAGGCGTTAGGCGAGTTTTTGATCTTGAAATCGGCGCTGTTTGAGCCCGTACGTGGTGTTGATGTAGAGGCACGTCGGTTAGCGCTGGCACGCCAGAACGGCAAAGTGGTCGATGCACTCAATCAAGCCAAAGAGATGATTTTTAGACGTTTAGAAGGCCAGCGCGGCGACCGCAAACTGAATCGTTACCTGCGGATCTACTTTATCGCCCAGGATATTCACGAACGCGCCAGCTCGACCCACTACCCGTATAGCGCGCTCAGCAAAGCCTTTTTCCACCACGATGTACTGTTTCGCTGCCAGCGGCTGCTGGATCAACAGGGGCGCGCCTGCCGCCAACTGGCTAAATCACTGCTGCTCAACCGGCCGTTTGACCACCAGCAGAGCGAAGAGGCGCTGGCCGATTTACACGCTTCAATAGAGAACTTACGCGACCGAGGTAAGCCCGAGTGGCGCCCGCTGCTTTATCCACTAAGTGCGCTAGCAGAGAACTTGGCCACGTTGGAAAACCAGCTCGCCAGTGCCCACAACCCAGGTGTCAGCGATGAACGGCGCGACAGCTCACTTTATGACCGCTCACCGTCAAGCGTGCTGGAAGCATGGAAGCGGGTGCGTCTGAATTTTACCCTTGGCTCTCCCACCTTTCGTCACGCGGTGCGACTCTCTATCGCACTAATGACCGGTTACGGGCTACTGCAGTGGATCGACCCCGAACAGGGTTTTTGGATTCTGCTGACAACGCTGTTTGTCTGCCGACCCAACTTCGCCACCACGCGACGCTTCCTATCTCAGCGGATTATGGGCACGGTACTCGGCTTGGTGGTGGGCTGGGCCTCGATCAGCCTCTTTCCGCACCCGCTGGTACAAAGCATGATCGCCGTGGCCGCAGGGGTGTCGTTCTTCGCCAACCGTGAAAAACACTACGTGATCGCCACCGCCTCCATCACGCTGCTGGTGCTATGCAGTTTCAACCAGGTAGGCGATGGCTATAACCTGATATTGCCGCGCCTGTTCGATACCTTGATCGGCTCGCTGATCGCCGGCTTAGCGGTATTTTTTATTCTGCCCGACTGGCAGGGGCGTAGGCTCTATCGCGAAGCCGCCAACGCGCTGAATAACCACCGTCGCTACCTGGAGGAGATTATCCACCAGTACGAAGCAGGCAAGCAGGACGACTTGGCCTATCGCTTGGCGCGGCGTAATGCTCATAACGCGGACGCGGCACTCTCCACGTTACTGACTAATATGCTCCACGAGCCGGGGCATTATCGGAAACTGGATGCGGACAATGGCCTGCGCTTTCTGGTGCTCTCCAACACCCTGCTTAGCCACCTCTCGGCGCTAGGTGCCCATCGCCACCAGTTGGCAGATGATGAGGACGACGCCACCTTGGTACCCGTTGCCAAACGCATTGGTGAGCTATTAGGTCAGATCGCTGAGCAGCTAAATCAGCGCCAGCCGGTTGAGGCGCTAACGGAGCAAGCCACTGAACTGTTAACCCAGTTAGAAGAGCAGAGTGGGGCCGCAGCGGACGAACAAGCCATTGCTCTCTATCGCCCTATTCAGAGCCAGCTACGCCTTATCGCCGGGCAGCTCGCCCCACTGGGTGAAGCGGCCAATCGTCTGGTGGGTAGTGAAGCGTCTACCTAAAGTAGCGCTAGCGTTCACACTTGGCCGTAACGCCCTGCGGCCTCACCTAACCAACGGCGTACCAGTACGGCGGTGACGTCGGGATTGCCCTGCAGCGTTTGGGCCATGGCGCTCACTCGCTCCAGAAGGTCGGCATCGCGTTCCAGGTCGGCGATTTTCATCTGCGCCAGGCCGGTTTGGCGGGTACCGAGGACTTCGCCGGGGCCGCGGATTTCCAAATCTTTCTCCGCAATACGGAAGCCATCGTTGGTTTCGCGCATGACCGCCAAACGTTGGTGAGAGCTTTTCGATAACGGCGGGTGGTAGAGCAGCACACAGAAGCTTTCCGTGCTGCCCCGCCCAACTCGGCCACGTAACTGGTGGAGCTGGGAAAGCCCCAGCCGCTCAGGGTTTTCGATAATCATCAGGCTGGCGTTGGGCACATCTACGCCCACTTCAATCACCGTGGTCGCTACCAGCAAATCCAACTCACCGGCTTTGAACGCGGCCATTACTTCGGCTTTCTCGCTCGACTTCATGCGCCCGTGAACCAAGCCCACCGCCAGCTCGGGCAACGTCGCTGTCAATTCATCACGGGTCACTTCGGCGGCCTGGCACTGCAGTACCTCAGACTCATCAATGAGTGTGCACACCCAGTACGCCTGACGGCCTTCGCTGCAGGCGAGCCGAATACGCTCAACCACTTCGGGGCGACGCTCATCGGGCACCACCACGGTTTTCACCGGCGTACGGCCAGGGGGCAGCTCGTCAATCACCGAGACATCCAGATCCGCGTAGGCGCTCATGGCCAAAGTGCGGGGAATCGGCGTGGCGGTCATGATCAGTTGGTGCGGGGTTAGCCCGCCCGCTTCGCCTTTCTCGCGCAATGCCAGGCGCTGATGCACGCCAAAGCGGTGCTGCTCGTCAATAATCGCCAGCCCTAAACACTCAAAGTGCACGTCATCTTGAAACAGAGCGTGGGTGCCCACCACCATACGCGCGCGGCCGTCGGCTATCGCTGCCTTGGCATCCAGCCGCGCTTTGCCTTTAAGCTTGCCGGCCAGCCACGCCACTTCGATACCCAGCGGCTCAAACCAGGCTTTAAACGAGCGGTAATGCTGCTCGGCGAGTATTTCAGTCGGCGCCATGATCGCTGCCTGACAGTTGCCTGCCAGGGCGCACAGCGCGGCCATGGCGGCGACAACGGTTTTACCCGATCCCACATCGCCCTGGATCAAGCGCAGCATCGGCGCGGGGCGACTCAGGTCGTGGCCGATCTCCTCGAGCACCCGCCGTTGGGCACCGGTTAAGGCAAACGGTAGTTGGGACAGAAAGCGCGCCTGCAGGCTGCGCCCGGAGGGAAGCGTGGGAGCGCCATCCGCCTGAATGCGCAGGCGCACCTCGCGCAGGCTTAATTGGTGAGCGAGCAGCTCTTCCAGCGCCAGCCGCCGCGTGGCCGGATGTTGGCCGCTGGTTAACTGCTCTATATTCACATCGGGTGGCGGTTGGTGCAGCAAGTGCAAGCTGGCGTGGAGGCCCGGTAGCTGAAAGCGCTGTAGAAGGGCATCGGGAATTACGTCTGGCAACGCTTCGGGGGCGTTGTCCAGCAGCCCGAGCGCCTGCTGAGCCAAAGCGCGTAGCCGCAGTTGGTTGAGCCCTTCGGTGGTGGGATAAATAGGCGTGAAGTACTCTTCCACCGGGGTTTCACTGCCGCCACTCTGGCGATATTCGGGATGATAGATCTCTAAACCGGTGGCGCCGGCCCGCGCTTCACCAAAGGCTCTCACCGTGGCGCCGGGACGCAGCTGTTGCTGCTGAGCAGGAGAGAAGTGAAAAAAGCGCAGGCTCAAAATACCGCTGCTATCGCGGAGCCTCACCAGCAGGCTACGGCGGCGCCCTTTGACGACGTCGCAGGCGGTCACTTCCCCCTCGACGACCGCTTCTTGCCCGGCACGCAGCAGGCCGATGGGCGTAAGCCGCGTGCGGTCCTGATAGCGCAGCGGCAGGTGAAACAGTAGGTCGCTAACGCGCTCGATCCCCAACCGACCAAGCTTTAGCGCCAGCGCTTCGCCCACGCCTTTCAGCGCCGTAATGGGCGCGGAGAGATCGCTCATGGGGTGCTTTTCACTGCCTGAGTAGGCTGCTGACAGTGGCTGATCGCCTGAATCAGCGCCTCAATGGCTTTGGGCCGGGGAAAGCTCGCTCGCCAGGCAATCGCAACGGTTCGCGATGGCGCTGGCGCCACAAACGGTCGACTCACCAGCATGGCATTCTCATACTGGTTGGTGCCCAGCGCCGACTGCGGCAGAATGGTAATACCCAGCCGCGAAGCGACCATATGGCGAATGGTTTCCAGCGAGCCCCCTTCTGCAATCAGCGTGTTGTTAGGACTATTGAGCTTTTGAGTAATGGCCGGACAGGCTTCCAGAATCTGGTCCCGGAAGCAGTGGCCCTCACCCAGCAGCAGCAGGCGCTCTTCCAGCAAGTCCTCTTTATTGATCGCCTCCCGTTCAACCCAAGGGTGATTGGCAGGCATTAACACTTCAAAATCCTCGTCGTAGATCGCCTTGGTGACCACATCGGTTTCAGTAAATGGCAAGGCCACAATAATCACATCCAGCTCACCGCTTCTTAACTTGGCGCGCAGAGTACCGGTCATTCCTTCTTCAATATACAGTGGCATTTGCGGGGCTGCGTTGGCCAACGCAGGCACCAAGTGAGGAAACAGATAGGGGCCAATGGTGTATATCGCCCCAATGCGTAGCGGGTTGGCCAACTGATCTTTGCCGGTACTGGCCAGCTCAAAAATCAGCGTGCTCTGTTCCAACACACGCTGAGCCTGGGCAACGATTTTTTCACCCAGAGGAGTCACTTGAACGGTGGACTTAGAGCGCTCAAATAGCGGTGTCTCAAGCTCCTCCTCCAGCTTTTTTACCGCCACCGAGAGCGTCGGCTGCGAAACGTGGCAGCGTTCAGCTGCGCGGCCAAAGTGACGCTCCTGGGCAAGGGTTACGATGTAGCGAAGTTCTGTTAAAGTCATAGCGGTGCCAATGGCATCCTCTCGTAGCAGCTCGTGACTAGGATTTGTATGAACATAAGATGTGTATGCAAGACCTAGCATCATGACAGTCAACGGGATGGAAAAGGACAAGCAAGCTCTGCCGCCGGTCTTCTCACCCGACAATGTCATGGTTCAATGTCATCGTTGGTAGAGACTTTGCATCTAATAGGGAATATTAATCAAGAGGAGTGAGCACGGTGAAGCTAACCGTACTGATTATCGGCTGTGGTGATATTGGGATCAACCTAGGGCGCGAGTTGCTTGAGGAAGGGCACCAGGTCATTGGCTTACGTCGCAATGTCGAAGCCTTAAAGGGAACCGGCATTAAAGCGTTAAAGCTGGATTTAAACGGTCTTGAAGACGCCGACGCCAAAAGCCTGCCCCAAGCCGACTATGTGGTTTATACCGTCAGCGCTGACCGTTTCGAAGAGAGTGCTTACCAAAGCGCCTACCCGGAAGGGTTAAAGCGCGTGCTGAGTGTGATGGAGCAGCACGAAAAGCCGCCGCGTCGGGTATTTTTCGTCTCTTCCACCAGCGTACATGGCCAGCAGGAAGGCGAAGTCGTTAACGAGGAGACGCCTCCCGATTCAACGAGCTTCTCTGGCACGCTGATGTGCGAAGCAGAGCAGGCACTGATCAACCATTCATTGCCCGGCACGGTGATTCGTTTTTCCGGCATTTACGGCCCAGGGCGTGATCGTCTAATACATCAGGTGGCTGAAGGTCGTGTGGCGGCGATCACCCCCGTGGTTTACTCCAACCGCATTCACCGTGACGACTGTGCTGGCATTATTGCCCACCTAATTCGTTATCAGGAGAGCGGAGAAGCGTTGGCCGATATCTACCTGGGCAGCGATTGTGAGCCGGTCACCATGCATAACGTGATGATGTGGCTTGCCAAGCAGTTGAAAGTAGAAGCGACCGAGACCATGCAGTCCCCTTTGCGCCGCCGGACCAGCAAGCGCTGCGATAACCAGCGCATATTGAGCACTGGTTATCAGTTCCGCTTCCCCAGCTACCGCGAAGGCTATTCACAAGTGCTCAAAGAGGGCGGATTCCTAGAGGTGAACAAGGTCTAA
The DNA here is from genome assembly GCF_059448525.1 of Vreelandella sp. ssv. Lineage (NCBI taxonomy): Bacteria > Pseudomonadati > Pseudomonadota > Gammaproteobacteria > Oceanospirillales > Halomonadaceae > Vreelandella > Vreelandella sp. ssv. The sequence continues at coordinate 4,200,169 of NZ_CM182545.1, forward strand.
CGGATTAGGTTAATCGCCAATCACCATCACCGCTTCCGCTTCCACCTGGCTGCCTTTGGGCAGTGCTTTCACGCCAACAGCGGCGCGAGCGGGGAAAGGAGCGGTGAAGAACTCCTCCATGACTTGGTTAACAATCGCAAAGTTATCCAAGTCGACCAAATACAGATTCAGCTTCACGATATCGCTCAACGAGCCCGCCGCTTCTTCACACACTGCTTGCAGATTGGTGAAGACTTGGCGTGCCTGAGCTTCAAAATCCTCAGACACAATCGCCATGGTCGCGGGGTCAAGTGGGATCTGCCCGGAGAGATAGACCGTGTTACCCGCTTTAATAGCCTGGGAGTAAGGGCCAATGGCAGCGGGGGCTTTGCTGGTGTTGATAACAGCCTTATTGCTCATGCGATGTCTCGCTCCTTTAATGGGTAAAAGTCGTTCGAAATAGCGCCCATCCGACTCAACCAATAGCAGACACTACCGATATAGCATCAGTATGTCGTTCTTGTGGGGTGTTAGTTGGCGAGCCGGGTAATTTTGCCAACGTTGGGAAGGTTGCGGATACGTTTAATGATGCGCGCCAAATGCACGCGGCCTTTCACTGACAGCGTTAGATTGACGGTGGAAAGGCGAGCATCACGCTCCTCAATGCCAATACGCTCGATATTGGCATCGGCATCGGTCACTAGCCCGGCCAGTTCAGCCACCAGCCCGCGCCGGCTCTCAATTTCAATGCGAAGCGCGACCGGGAAATCGTCATCAATCGTGTCCGACCACTCCAACGCAAACAGCTTGTCGGGATCGTTTTTATCGGCAAAGTTCTTATCCACCACGTTTTTACACTCAGCACGATGCACGACCAAGCCTTTGCCGGTAGAAAGATGGCCCACCACTGGATCGCCTGGCAGCGGATGGCAGCAGCGCGCAAAGTTAATCACCATGCCTTCACTGCCGCTGATCATAACGGCTTTGCTGCCTTCAACGCCGGCAGGATGTTGATAGGTATCATCGCCGTGCGCAGCATCGACTAACCGGCGCGCGACTACGTGGGTCATCCGGTTACCTAGCCCGAGCGACTCTAACAGCGACTCTTCAGAAGAGACATCCAGCTGTTTAAAGGCACGTTTCAGGGTGCTCTCATCCAGCTCTTCAAGGCTGGTATCGAACGGTGCCAAGGCTTTATTGAGTAGTCGCCGACCCAGCATCACTGCTTCGGTCTGCTGCTGGTATTTCAGCGCATGGCGGATCGCCGAACGCGCCTTGGCGGTGGTAACAAAATTAAGCCAGGCAAGGTTCGGGCGCGCACCGGGGGCGGTGATAATTTCCAGCGTCTGCCCGCTTTCCAAGCGCGTTGAAAGCGGCGCCAAGTGGCGATCTATCCGGCACGCAATGCAGTTATTACCGATATCGGTATGCACGGAGTAAGCGAAGTCGATCACGGTTGCGCCTTGCGGCAGTTCCATGATGTCGCCTTTAGGCGTAAACACGTAGATATCGTCGGGGAACAGGTCGTTTTTAACGTGTTCGATAAATTCTAGCGAATCACCTGCGTGGCGCTGCATTTCCAGCAAACTTTTAACCCAGGCGCGCGCACGAGCGTGGCTGCCTTCGGCAATCGGGTGCGACGTCTGCCCTGCCTTATAAAGCCAGTGAGCGGCAATGCCGTTATTGGCCATGGCCTCCATTTCACGGGTGCGTATCTGCACCTCAATGGGCATCCCTCGGGAGCCAAACAGGGTGGTATGCAAACTCTGGTAGCCATTAGCCTTGGGAATCGCAATATAGTCTTTAAAGCGCCCGGGCACCGGCTTATAGAGGTTATGCACCACGCCTAAAATTCGATAACAGCTGGCCACGTCTTCAGTAATGATGCGAAACCCGAAGACATCCATGATTTCAGCAAAAGGCTTACGCTGGTCGCGCATTTTTTTGTAGATCGACAAAAGGTGCTTTTGACGCCCAATCACCGTGCCGTTCAGGCTATCTTCATCCAGGCTTTTTTGCAGCGAAGACTGAATTTCGCGCATCGCACTGCGCCGATGGCCACGCGCTTTAGCCACCGCACGCTTAATACGCTCGGCACGCATCGGGTGGATCGCTTGAAAGGAGAGATCCTCAAGCTCAACGCGGATAGTGTTGATACCCAAACGCCCGGCAATGCGCGCATAAATTTCCAGGGTTTCACGAGCAATGCGGCGCTTCTTATCAGGCCTTAAAGCACCCAACGTACGCATGTTGTGCAGCCGATCCGCCAGCTTGACGATGATGACGCGAATATCCCGCGACATCGCCAACACCATCTTCTGGAAATTTTCCGCTTGGGCGACGGCTTTGTCTTCAAAGGTGATCTGGGTAAGTTTGGATACCCCATCGACCAGCTCTGCTACCGGCTTGCCAAACTGGGTCACCAGGGCCTTTTTGGAGACGCCGGTGTCTTCGATAACGTCATGCAGCATGGCAGCCATCAGGCTTTGATGGTCCATATGCATATTGGCAAGAATATTCGCCACCGCTAGCGGGTGGGTGACGTAAGGCTCGCCTGAACGCCGCCGCTGGCCATCATGGGCCTGCTCAGCGTAATAAAAGGCGCGTTTGACCTGCTGGATTTCATCCGGGGGTAAATAGCCGCCGAGCCGATCGGCCAGGTCATCAATGGTGAACATCTACCGCGCCTCTATCGGTTTCGTTAAAAACGTTAGTCGTCGATATGAGTAGGCGCCATAGCCGGGCGCGGACGGACGGCGGCTTCAACAGGCTCATCCAGTACCGTGTGGTCAACCAATCCTGCGGCAATTTCACGCAGCGCCATGACTGTGGGCTTGTCATTTTCCCATGGCAGCAGCGCATCGCGAGAGCCGCGCGCCAGCTGGCGAGCACGCTGGGTAGAAATCATTACCAGCTTGAAACGGTTTTCAACATTTTCAAGACAATCTTCAACGGTTACGCGAGCCATGGGAGCCTTCCTGTTATGACGGAACCGAGCCGACGCCGTACGAGAAAGAAACGGAGTCGACCCAGCGAAAAAACGCATTTAAAGCTACATTTAAAAATACGGTAGAACCGTATAGATTACTCGACCGCAGGCGCCTGTGACAAGAGTGCAGCTAACAGTGGCGCGTGACGCTCACACATTAACGGGCGGCTTAAACGTCGGCTGATCACCAAAGACTGCAGTTCTTGTAGTGCCGTGGTGAAGTCATCATTAATAACGAGGTAATCATACTCGTGGTAATGGGACATTTCGCTTACCGCATCGCGCATACGTCGGGCAATCACTGCATGTTCATCAGTGCCACGGCTAGCCAGGCGCCGCTCCAATTCGTTGCGCGAGGGCGGTAGAATAAAAATCGACACGGAATCAGGCATTTGCTCGCGCACCTGCTGAGCGCCTTGCCAGTCGATCTCCAATATAACGTCCTGCCCGGCGGCGAGTAGCACCTCCACCGCTCGACGCGAAGTGCCATAGTAATTATCAAATACTTTGGCATACTCAAAAAACTCACCGCGCGCGATCATCGCTTCAAACTCGGCCACGTCGGTGAAATGATAGTTCACACCATCCACTTCGCCCTCGCGCTTGGCGCGCGTGGTATGCGATACAGAGACCTGAATCCCATCCAGGCTTTCAATTAGCTCGCGTACCAAGCTAGTCTTGCCAGCACCCGACGGGGCAGAAACGATAAAAAGCGTACCTTGGGACATGAAGCGCTTTCCCCTCAGTTGGCAGAAAAAGTAGCGAAATTAAGTAGCAAAAAAAGCAAAGCGACTGCAGCAGGGCAGCAAGGCTGCGCAGTATCGCACACCCATCGCTGCGACTGTAGCGTTGGCGGTGACATACAGGGAGGTAGGCATGCGCAGCACGCTGTTTATTTTAGCCTTGATCGCGCTGGGCGTAGCCCTGCAAAAAGGCATTATTGAGATACCCCGCCACTGGGCGCCCTGGGCTCCGCTACACATCGACGACCCCATCACCCCCGTCACGCAACTCAAGCTTAACCGCTTAGCGGATGACCGCGCCGGCTGTTTAGCGGCATTAGACACGGTACCCGAAGGCGAGCTGCGCTACACGCCATTAGCCGATTACACCCCGACAGCTAGCTGCCCGCTCACCAATATCGTGCGCATGCAGACAAGCGATGTCGCGTTCAATCGGAGCTTCGTGGCGTCCTGCCCCATGGCGCTGGCGTGGGTCATGTATGAACGCCACGCGCTTCAGCCCGCCGCCGAGGAAATTATGGGCAGCCGGGTGAGCCAGGTTAACCATGTGGGTAGCTTCGCCTGCCGTAATGTTTATGGTCGCGAAACGGGCAGGCGCAGCGAACACGCCACCGCCGAAGCACTGGATGTGGTGGGATTTCAGTTTGAAAACGGTCAGCGCATCACGCTGATCAATGACTGGGATGATGAAGGCGAGGAAGGTGAGTTTTTACGCGCTGCCCGTGATGGCGCCTGCGATACTTTCGGAAATGTACTAGGCCCCGATTATAACGCCGCGCATGCCGATCACTTTCATATGGGCATGCGCGGATTTAGGCTCTGTCGTTAACGGATTCTGTCGCTGATAGATCAACCACTATTTATTCGAGGTTGATATCATCTTCATCCGTCGCGGCACCGGTCGCAGCGCCAACACCACCGCCGATAACTGCACCTTGAACGACGCTGCCACCCGTTACGGCTGCGGCACCCGCGCCAATGGCCGCACCCACACCGGCGCCGCTAGAGGCACGTTCCCCGGTAGTGGTGCCACAACCCGCCAAGCCAATGGTTAAAGCCCCCACCGCGCCGAGGGTAATTACACGTGTCAAATTCAATACCTGAAGGTGCATGGTCATCTCCTTATGGGTTACTTCTCTTATACATTAGAGAAAATTCGACTTTTTAGCCACATTAATTATCACTGTTCGATAACCAGGCAATGAGTCAATATCTAGGCAACTGGTCAATAACTATGCAACGTTAGCCAACGTTATGCTCGCTGGACCACGTCGCCGTAGGTGCGCTTTTCCAACCAGCGCCCAGCGGCGAAAATCACCAAGCCGCAGAGCGCCAAACCCGCCCCGACCAAGCCCGTACTCGACCAGCTAAACCCAGCGCTGATTGCCAAACCTGCAAGCCACGCTCCCAGGGCATTGGCACCGTTAAAGGCCGCGTGATTCAGCGAGGCCGCCATGGTTTGGGCATCTTCTGCCACATCCATCAAGCGGGTTTGCAACGAAGGCGCCAGTGCCATGCTGGTGCCCACCAGGCCAACGAAAAGCAGCCCCGTCCACACGTTATTCGCTGCAAAATAAAACAGACCCTGAACCACCCCACACCACAGCAGAATGATTGGGATCGCACGCATCAGGTTTTTATCCGCCATACGCCCGCCGATTAAATTACCGGCGATGGAGCCCAGGCCAAAAATCACCAGCACCAGCGGCCCCAGCGCTTCGCTCATACCTGCCTGCTGGGTCAACGTCGGCATCACATAGCTGAAAATAGCGAACATGCCGCCACAGCCAATACAGGCCAGGGCTAACGCTACTAAAACACGCTGTTTCAACAGCGCGGAGAGTTCGCGTAGAGGACTCGCAAACGTATCAACGGGTTGAATTGGCACATAAAGGCGTATCAACAGCGCGGTAACAAGCGCAATGCCCCCGACGCCCACAAAAGCAATTTGCCAGCCAAACAGATTACCCGCCCAGGTACCCAGCGGGGCACCGATCAAGATAGCCACGGTTAAGCCCAGCATGACACGCGAAATTGCGCGGGCCCGCTGGTCTACCGGCACCGCACCCGCCGCTACCAGCGCCGCGATGCCAAAATAGGCCCCGTGCGGTAAGCCTGCCAGAAAACGCAAACCCACAAATGACCAGAATCCCGGTGCCATAGCGCTGGCAATGTTGCCCACCGCAAACACCAGCATCAGTATAATCAACAGTAATCGCCTAGGCGCCCGCGCTGCCAGCGCGGAAATCAGCGGCGCACCGACTACCACGCCCAGCGCGTAGCTGCTGATTGCATAGCCCACTTGAGGTACGGTCACGGCTAAATCACCCGCCACACGGTTCATCAAGCCCATAATGACAAACTCGCTGGTACCAATCCCAAAACCACCTAGCGCTAACACAAATTCAGCCAACCGCGGGTTACGTGCCAGCCCTTGAGACGACGATGGTGTCGAATCCTGCATACTTAACTCCTTGGGATACCGCCCTGTTGGTATCTCGATTAGCGCTAAATGATCGCAGGATTAGACGAAAGTAGGAACATACCGCGCTCAAAAAGTTAGCGGGCAAACTCAATGACTGACTTTGGCTTGATAAAAAATGTTTAGGTGAGGTAATGGGCGGTCAGACGTTCGAAAAATTGACTGACAGCAGACGCTCACGCAGCTCACGGTTACGCGGCACTAACCCCATCTGCAGCCCCAACGGGCGGAATACCTGGTTTAGCAGCGCGACTGTAGGACTGGCTTTGTCGGCTTCCAAATCAGACAAGGAGCGGCGACTGATACCCACCAGCTCGGCATATTGTGTCTGCGACATTCCCAGCACCTCGCGGCGTAGTTGACGCAGCACCTGCCCTGAGCTGATCTCCTCACGCAATAGTAGGGTCAATAATTCCATCAGTAGCGCTTCGCGCTCAATGCTAGAGAGTTCTTTGCGTTTCATAAAAGCTCTTTGCGCTTCATACCAGCCCCCAGCGACGCAGCTTATCGTCCAGATAATCAAACCCTACCGCTTTTGACGCTAATAACGTTTCTGGTACGCCCCGGGCCGCCAGCCGCTCTTTTAGGCCGACTAATTGATTACCCAGCGCTTTGAGCTCTGTCATCAACTGCTCAGGTTGCACATAGGCATTTAAGTGCTCAGCAATAGCCTCCCAGTTAAATTCACGCCCCTCTTCAAACGGTGCTCCCCAGATGGTGGTACGGATAATACCTTCTGGATCAGCCTTCATAGGTGCGAAGTCATAGACGGGGGACAGCCAGATGCCCTGGGGTGTTTTTAGCAGCGCCGTATTGCGGCCATGGTTATCGCTATTGGCAAAAGCGACATTCAGCAAATCACGCTTCACCCACTCGCTCACGAAACGCGACAGATCGAAATGTTCTCCCGCTTCACGAACGCGGTATTGCTGGCTCAACCGGGCAGCCAATGCCTCAATGACGGCAAAATGGTTTAAAAAACTTCCCGGCTGACACTCCATGATTGAATAAACCGACTCCAGCCCGTACAGCGTTCGCTTCCCTGCGTGGAAATCAACATCAAAGCGGGGTAACCAGAGCGATGGGTAGCGCTCACCTTCTATTAGCCGCATTCCTTGCGTGTCGATGGTCGCCACGCCGAGTGACGCCAGCTCATGATAGAAATGGTACTCCGCGCGAAGGATGTTGTTATCAAGCTCGGTGCGCTGACCGCGAGGAAATTTCACCAGATAGTGCTGGTCGGTATTTGTCGTGTCATCCTGATAGGTATCGATCCAAACCTGATCATCAGACGTACAGCGCAACAATAGCTTAGGCGCTTCGCCACCAGCCCCGGTCGCCCCCCCCCCGGCGGCACCCATTTGCTGCGCATAGGCAAGAAAATCACTGTCCCGATCCACCACATCACGTAAAGGAAAGCGCTGTTGCTCTAGCGTGCTGCCTGCAGGGCGCTCAGGAAGGGCCTCTTTAATTCGCAAATTACCGACCGGAGCAATCGTCCCTTTAGCCAATAGGGTGTAATCCTGTTCAGCCTCGGTAAGCGCCGATATCCCCAACTGCGTTACCCAGTAACGGCGGCTTGCCCCGGAAGGCATGATATCGTCTATAAAAGCGAACCAACCTGACGATTGATGGGTATTCATTAGCTCAATGGGTAAACGCAGGCTACAGGCATGCTCGTCATCGCGATCCAGCCACTCAAGCGCGTAGTCGGTGATATAACCCAGGCGTGCAGGCCCTCGGCGACCTTGCTCTGGGTGTTCAATCACTAGCTCAGCAGCATCGTGCCACTGGCCATGATGGAAAGCTTGGACGGTTAGCAACGCAGCCACCTTAATTGAGCAGTTTAATGCTCAATAGTGTAGTTCAAGGTGAAATTATGTGCATTATAATGCTCATTAAAATAACAAAATACATTTTATGAGCAATATAGTACTCATTTTAAAAAGGAGTCGATAATGACAGCTAATGACTCAGCCGTTAGCACGATTGAGCACGCCATGCAGGCACTCGCCAAGGCCGATCCCGATATCGCCCGTGCCCTGCCTTTAGTGGGGGCGCCCTCGCCTCGCGAGCGCGATCAAGGCTTTGCGACGTTTTTTAGTACTATCGTCAGCCAGCAGCTTTCTACCGAAGCAGCCCGTGCGATTATGGGCCGCGTCAATACACTGTTGCCTGAGCTGCACGCCAAGGCAGTGATGGAGGTAGAAGGCCAAGCGCTGCGTGATGCAGGGCTCTCCTGGCGTAAGATCGAGTATGCCAAAGGGCTGGCGGAAGCGGAGTTAGCAGGTACTTTTAGCGCCGACGGGTTAGCGCATCTAAGTGATGATGACGCGATTGCTGCGATTACCGAACTACGCGGCTTTGGCCGCTGGAGTGCAGAGATCTACCTAATGTTCTCGCTAAAACGCCCGGATATCTTCCCCGCTGATGATCTTGCCCTGCGAGTGGCATTAGGGCGCTTAAAAGGCATGGACGACAAACCCACGCCTAAGCAGGCCCGACAAATGGTGGAGCACTGGACGCCCTGGCGCAGCGTGGGTTCGCTATTTTTATGGCATTACTATCGCGGCGAGCCGCTTTAAATACTAAGCATTCAAACCGCCAAACTTACCGCTCTGGTAGTCCTCTACCGCCTGGACAATCTCTTCGCGGGTATTCATTACGAAGGGGCCATGGGAGTAGATGGGCTCATCAATGACATCACCATGGCCAAACAGCAGTCGCGCATCACTGCTGGCTTCGATAACAACGCTATCGCCGTCGCGGTCTACTTCGATCAGATGGTGAGGCTTGGCTCGTTCACCGCCTACTGTCACTTCCCCATCCACCACGTAGAGAAATACCTGCCGCCCGGGCGACACGGGCAACTGTTCGTGGCTACCGGCAGGCAGCCTTAACGTTGACATAAACACGCCCGTCAGCGAGTCGATAGGACCGACGCTGCCCTGCCACTCACCAGCGATCAAGTTCAGTTCACCGCCACCCGGCAATGCGATAGCGGGGATGGATTCTTGTTGCAGCCCTACGTAGTGTGGCTCGCTCATCTTTAAATGCGCTGGCAGGTTGATCCATAGCTGCAGAATTTCCAGCGGGCCGCCCTCGCGCAAAAACTCCTCCGGTGAAATTTCCGCATGCACGATGCCGCTGCCCGCCGTCATCCACTGCACGCCGCCCGCATTGATCACGCTTTGATGCTTGGCGCTATCGGCGTGGGCCAATGAGCCTTCCAAGATAAAGGTGACCGTTTCAAAGCCCCGGTGCGGGTGCGGGCCGAAAGGCAGGCCACGATTATTGGCCGGATACGTCTGCGGTCCGTGATGGTTGAGAAACAGAAACGGATCGAGCTGCTCAAGCTGCGGCCCCGGCAATGGCCGCCGGGTAACTAAATCGCCGATATCATCACGCTGGGCCGGGTGCTGGGCAATCACGCGACGTGCTGTTTGGTTAGTATCTAATGGCATCACTGACTCCTTATCAATACCGCACAGCGTAAAACCTACGGCAGCAGATGAGGAGCGAATAATTTGCCCCGTTTCGTTGCAGGAAATTGTTATAAACCACTCAGCGGTTTCCTCAGAACTTGGTCACCACCGTCACCCCCGCCCCTTCGAATTTATCCATGTTCATCAGCGCATCAATGGACTGTTCAAGGCTGATCCGTTTGCCGATCAGCTTTTCAGGCGCCAGCTTTCCAGACTCGATCATCGCCAGCATGGCGTCGTAACGGTAGGCCTGCATACCGTGACTACCCAGTATTTCAAGCTCGTTAGCGATTACCTTGCTCATGGGAATGGCCGGTGTGCTGTTCTCGGCCAACATCAGCCCAACCTGGACATGCTTGCCCCGTTTACGCAGGTTACTGATGGAGTTAAAGCAAGTTGTCGGGTGCCCCAGCGCATCCAGCGACACGTGAGCGCCTCCCCGGGTTATCTCCGCCACCACTTCAACCACATTGGCTACCTTAGCGGCATTCACGGTGGCAACAGCGCCCAATTGACGGGCCAGATTCAGCGCGTCTTCCGAAATATCAATGGCGACAACGTTAGCGCCAATCGCATTGGCAATCATCACCGCCGATAGACCTACACCGCCACAGCCGTGAACCGCCACCCACTGGCCTGGCGATGTTTTGCCTTGATCGACCACCGCCCGAAATGAAGTAACGAAACGACAGCCCAAGCTGGCTGCCGTTGCAAAATCGAGCATCTCGGGTAATGCGACTAAATTGACGTCGGCATAGTGAATTCTCACATACTCGGCAAACGAACCCCAGTGCGTAAAGCCGGGCTGAAACTGGCTATCGCACACCTGATGATTGCCGGAGTGGCACTCGGGGCAAGTGCCGCAACCGCCAACGAAGGGAACCGTGACGCGGTCGCCAAGACGCCACTTTTTGACGTCTTTACCCACGGCTTCGACAACACCAGCAAGCTCATGCCCAGGCACATGGGGAAGCTGGATATCGGTATCATGTCCCACCCAGCCATGCCAATCGCTTCGGCAAACTCCGTTCGCCATAACTTTCACCACCACACCATGCGCCTCGGGGGTGGGGTCAGGCAGTTGCTGGATCTGTGGTGGAGCGGAAAATTGCTCAAAGACAACGGCTTTCATAAAGCATCCCTAATCTATATCGTTGTTTACTTTATAAAGTTTCATGCGGATAAGAAGCAAATTATTGGCCGCTAATGATTAATCGCCCTACTACTTGAAACGAATTATTCGTGGGGCGCACCACAATCATCTCGCCAGAGCCCACGCCGCTGCCCACCAGCGCGGTGATATTGACCTGGTGGGTAACCAGCAGCAAATTGCCCGGCCCCTGCCAGGCGGCGATCTGCTCTTGAGCGGTTTGAGTAATTGACGCCTGATCACCGCGCCCACGAAAGAAGGAATCCAGCCAGGGGGTAGGCTCGACAGGCCCCAACGCCATCAACTCAGCGGTATCCAGCGCTCGGCACCAGCTTGATGAATACACCGCCGAAATAGGAATATCTCGCTCACGAAATGCACGACCCGCGGCTTGCGACTGAGCGCGACCAGCCGCAGAAAGGTTGCGCTGAGTCTCGCAGTTGCCACGCTCAAAGCCTGGCGGGTCACCAATGCCTGGGGCCAAGGAATGGCGCATGAGAATCACAAAGCCACCTTCTTGAAGTGCTTGCCAAGTGGCGTCGTTTGCCTGGGCAGTGGCCGAGAATATACTCAACATAGCGAGCAGTAGGATTAAAGTGAAATGGCTTAGGGTGGGCATCGGAGGGTTCTCTATCAGTGGCGGGTAACTAGCAACACTGTAAGCTTTATTCTTGGTCTATATGTGCCGCTTCTATCAAACCTCTCTTATACTGGAGAGAGTGTCTCACGAATTGAGCTGGTTGCATTCCAACCTGCTGGCTAAGGCAGATTAAAGACTCAACCTCTCCTTATATCCACGCAATCACACTTTCTTAACATAACCAGTAAGAAAGCATCCTGATCGAAAAACGCTAGCGCTGTGGTTTATCGCCCTACCACTGAATTCAGGCTTTAATAATGAGTAAATTGATGCGGGTCTATGTCAATTGGCTTGCTACGCAGTTGCCTGAGCTAGCTGGGAGGCTGGAAGTAAGTTTTAGTTCGGGGGATCAGTTTTAAAAATGGCGCGCGTAACTTCCGTTTGTTTTTATACTCCCGGCCAAGTAGATAGGGTGGCCTACTCATGCAGCGCCGTAAAGCCGTTGTGGCTAGGCAGGGAATAGGCGCTTTAAGCAAAAAACATGTTTAACCCAGTAGAAAATTTAAACCAACAACAATCAGTAGACCTGCAAACGTTAGCTTTAGCACTTTAGCTTTAAGGCGGGAGGCGACTAGTGCCCCCAGCTTAGCGCCGGGCATGCTAAGGATCACAATCCCAACAAAAGCGGGCCAATAGACATAGCCAGTTGTCCAGCTCACCGAGGTTTTCGTATCGCCGACGACCATAGCGGTAATAGCACCAACAATAGCAATAGGAATACCAGCCGCTGCCGAGGTACCTACTGCTTGGCGCATAGGAATACTGTGCCTTTCTAGAAATGGCACCATCAATGTACCACCACCGATTCCAAATAAAGCCGAGGCTAAGCCGATAGAGCTACCCGCTATGCGCATGCCGTTACGGCCGGGTAATGGATAACTGCCTACCGAGCGAGAGTTAACCAGCACTTTAATTGCCAATATTAAGAAAAAGACGCCCAGTAACAGTGAAAGAGCTTTTCCAGAGAGCACGTCACCCACAACAACGCCGATGATAGCTCCGAAAACCAAGCCAGGCAGCAGCAACCACACGCAATCTCTTCGAACATTGCCGTGGCGGTAATGTGCTCGCGCCGATGATACGGAAGTAACGGCGATCGTAGCTAACGAAGTTCCCACCGCCAGGGATAAGGCTGAATCACCATCGACCTGTTGCCATCCCAATATCGTAACCAATAACGGCACTATCACTACTCCCCCACCGATACCAAATATACCTGCGAGAAAGCCAGCTAACAGGCCAATAAGCGGATAGATCGCTATTTCATTCACCTGCGCCTCCACGGCGAAATTTTATAAAAATAAATTTGACATGTTAAAAACTAAAATACAACCTTACGAAAACCAATCACAAAATATGGAACCTGATGCATGGAAAATATGGCTCTATTTTGGCCCGAAAATTGGCTGGAAAATCGACCGCCCTGCTTTGAAGGTCAGCGCTTATTTTCGCGCTATCTCACCATGCGCGATGGGGTTCGGATAGCCATCGACGTACATCTGCCTGGCACAATAGAGACTGAAAATGATCGCTTCCCGGTAGTGGTATTTTTTACGCCTTATTATCGGCGGATGAAGTTAAAGCCGGGAGCACCAGAGGGAACCGAAGATTGCCCGAATATCGCCATTTTTCGTTCGCTCCTTCTTGCTCGTGGCTATGCATTAGTAGCTGTCGACGTACGCGGTAGTGGAGCATCCTTCGGTATACGAAATGGGCTCCGCTCGCCGAATGAACGCGGCGATTATCTGGAAATTGTTGAGTGGATTGATCAGCAACCTTGGTGCAAGGGATCAATAGGGGTTACGGGCATCTCCTACTTGGGCGCTGCTGCCGATTTTACTGCTTCTTGGGCTCATCCCGCTGTAAAAGCTATCGTGCCGCATTCCGCAGTATGGGATACCTGGTCAAACCAGCTCTATCCTGGTGGCGTCATGTGCCGCCGACTAGTTAAGGAGTACGGCAGTCTGATGGAGGCTCTTGATGACGACAGAGCTGAAGTCCGCAGTAAATTTCCCTATTTCAAAGGTGATTACTACGATGGCCCCGCACCCGTCGACGAAGATGAAGATGAAGATGAAGACGAGAGCATTTTAGAGAAAGCGCTGAAAGACCATGTTGCTAACTTCGACATGGCAGACTTTGTCCATCAGCTAACGTTTAGAGACCGTGCACTACATACCGACCCTGACTTTACATCAGAAATCATTAGTCCCTACTACTACGCCAACCAGACAGCGGATGCACAAACTGCTGTCTATACCATCTCCGGCTGGATGGATGGACACTATTCCCGAGGAGCGGCGCTCCGCTACCAGTGGCAGCAAAACCCGAACAAGCGTCTGATGCTTGGAGCCTGGGATCACGGTGCTCGTACCGGCTCTAGCCCTTACCATAACGATAAGAACCCACAGACCAAAGCTTTGGCAGAAACCTTACGCTTCTTCGACGAACACCTAATGGGTCTTGATACTGGAATGAGCGATGAGGCCCCAGTTCATTACTACACCGTAGGTGAAGAGCGATGGAAATCAGCCAATGAATGGCCACCAGCAGAAACTAACTACCGCACACTCTTCTTTCAAGAAAGCCACCGGTTAGGCACAGAGCCACCAGCCACGAAAGAGGCTTATGACTGCTACGTAGGAGATTATAACTGCGGTACAGGCGAAAGCTCCCGCTACAATCGGCTGTATGCGCAAAACGTCGATCATTACTACTCCGACTGGCATGGTCGCGATAAACGAATGCTGTGCTACACCACCGATGTTTTTGAGAAAGATGTAGAGGTGACCGGGCATCCGATCATTCGGTTATATCTCACCAGTGACACGCAGGACTGTGCTCTTTTCGTTTATCTGGAGGATATAGATAAGAGTGGCAAGGTTCACTATGTAACCGAAGGCGTTTTCCGAGCTTTACACCGGCGTATTGCAGAAGGCCATACCAATATACCCAACATTGGCCCCAGTCATAGTTTTCTAGAACGTGACGCTCGTTACATGACACCCGGTGAGTGCAGTGAAATCACTTTTGATCTGTTGCCAACTTCGTGGCTGTTTAAGGCTGGTCATCGATTACGGATCGCTCTTGCCCTGGCAGACAGTGATCACTTCTCGCGCATTCCAGATGGGGTAATTCCCACAATCGAAGTTTATCGCAACTCAATACAAGCATCCTGCATAGAGTTGCCAATCATTGAGAGTTAACAAACCCGCCCCCTCAACTATTTGAAGGGCCAAAATCTTAAAAAGGTAAAACAAAATGTCAAAAAGAGATGCCTACATAAGCAAAAGCTGGAGCCCAATGCAGGCTTTAACAAGAATAAGCCTTAAGTTTGTTGAGAAATGCTTACCTAACGCATTTCTGCTTGCCATGGTGCTAAGCATTGTAGTCTTTCTACTTGGCATGATATTTGGCGGACAAAGTGCCAGCACAATGTTTAACGGGTGGGGAGAAGGTTTTTCAAAGCTTTTTACGTTTGCTATGCAAATGTCTCTGATTCTACTCACCGGGTTTGTAATAGCAAAGACGCCTTCCGTATCGAATATGATCGATCGACTTGCGTCTATAGCTAAAACTCCTACTCAGGCTATCGGTATTATAGCAGTCTTTGGAATGGTCACATTCTACATAAATTGGGGTTTTGGTATGATAGCCGGTGCATTCATGGCCCGAGAAATGGGGCGCCGAGTGCCAGGCTTGCACTTTCCTCTAGCCGTTGCTGCAGCTTATGCTGGTGACATTATTCGTGGTATGACTGCCTCTATTCCGTTACTGATGGCGACTGAGGGAAACTTCATGCAAAGTGTGGTGGGAGTTATTCCTGTCACAGATACGCTTTTCTCTTGGTGGAACCTTGGGCTATCTGCTGCCCTGCTTTTTTTAGTTTATTGGGTCTTTACTAGAATCAATCCAGAAGTGGACGAAATAAGACCGTTTAAAGACGTAATACTAGACGCCCCTGCCGAGAAAGTGGATACCAAAGGGATGCCCTGGGTTGAAAAACTTGAACACTATCGGATTCTTAACCTTGCACTCGCTATATTACCTCTTGGTTACATTATAGTTAATTTTCAACAAATTGGATTCAACCTGAATCTAAACATGTTAATTGTGATTTTTTTAGCAATAGGGTTATTACTTCAACCGAGCCCAGCATCTATTGGGACTGCAGTCAAAGAAGGCGTTCTAGCATGCCGTGGCATCATTATGCAGTTCCCGTTATATGCAGGTATTGCTGGTATGGTTCAAGTATCAGGACTCGCTGATGGAATATCTAATTGGTTTGTTAGCATTGCCAATGTTCATACTTTTCCAATTGTGACATTCATTTCTGCAGGCATTGTTAATATTTTCATACCATCAGGTGGAGGTCAGTGGGCTATTCAAGGACCGATAATGCTTGAAGCGGCTAAAAATTTAGGCGCCGATATTCCTCAGACGATTATGGCTTTTACTTGGGGCGATGCTTGGACTAACCAAATGCAACCGTTTTGGGCTCTTCCTCTGCTCGGTGTAGCTGGGCTTTCAGCGCGCGATATCATGGGATACTGCCTTATGTGGACGTTGATCTGCGGGGCGGCAATCATGGCGACTTTCGTGCTGCTATCAATGGTCTAGGCTTTACCATCGAACTGCCGGTAAATGTTAGAATTAGGCGGCGCTGGGATAATATCAACCAGCGCCGTCACGCGTTCAACATGGAACAGTTCATGGCAATTAGACAGAAAGGCAGTCTCAACGATCAGGCATTCGATATACTGAGAAGCGACATTATTTCCTGCCACCTCAAGCCTGGAGCCACCATTACAGAGGTATGGCTCACTAAACATTATGCCCTAGGGAAGGCGGCTATACGTCACGCTTTGGCCCGCTTGACCCAGCAGGGATTAACGGTCAACCAGGGGCGGCTTGGCTACATCGTTGCTCCAATCACGATTAAGAGCATTCGTGAAAGCTACCAGATACGTCGTTTGGTGGAACCTGAACTCTGCCGACTAGCTGCTGGCAAGCTTGATGCCGAGACTTTAGCGATGCTGCGAACTTGCAGCGAGGCTACCTATGATAGCCAAAAGGCTAACGAAATAATCACCTTCTCACATGCAAATCATCGTTTTCATTGTCTGATCGCACAAGCCGCTGGCAACGAACGTTTAGCACGCCTGATCCAGGAGCTATCAGACGATCATTTACGTATCTCTTATGTCAGCATGGTATATAACCAATCAGATAAGAGATGGAGCGACGACCACTCTAAAATTGTGGATGCGCTGTATGCCAATAATGGAGAAGAGGCTGCCCAGCTTATGGCTGAGCATTTACTTCTTGGCGAAGAAGCCACTATGCGAGCTATCCTCAACCTTCCAGAGCTGCTGGAGACCTCTTTAAGTTAAACCAGGACAGAAAGAGCAGCCTTCATCAAAGAAGCTCTTTCAACAACCGGCAAATAATCATGTCCGGTCAGCAGATATATTCATCAAATCCTTTCCACTACTCAATATTCTGAATCTGTTCCCGCATCTGCTCGATCAACACCTTCAGCTCCACTGCGCAGCGGGTCGTCTCTGCCACCACGGATTTTGACGAGAGCGTATTAGCTTCGCGGTTGAGCTCCTGCATCAGGAAATCCAGGCGGCGACCTTTGGGGCCTTTTTGGCCGAGCTGGTGGCCCACTTCTTCAATGTGCGCGGTGAGGCGGTCTAGCTCTTCGTCTACATCGGCCTTTTGCGCTACGAGCACCAGCTCGGCTTCCAGGCGTTGGGGATCGAGTTCTGTTTTGGCGACTTCCAGGCGTTCCAGCAGTTGGGCGCGCTGGCGCTCTAAAATCTGCGGTAGCAGGCTGCGCACGGTGGCGACCTGTTCGCTTACTGCCGCCAGGCGGGTGGTGATCATTTCGGCCAGCTTGTCGCCTTCGCGAACACGGGCATCAATTAGCTCATTCAGCGCTTGGTTAAATAGCGCTTTAGCGGCGGCTTTGATGACCTCTTGGTCCAGGTGCTGGGTTTCCATTACGCCGGGCTGGTTGAGTAGTGCAAGCGTGGTGGGCGGCACGGCGCTGGGCACTTGCTGCTGAATGGCGGCTAGGGCGTCGGCAATCTCTTTTAACCGCTGGGCATTCACCGCAGGCGCTTGAGCGGTGTCAGCACTCTCAAACCGTACGCTGCACTCCACTTTGCCTCGGGCCAGGCGAGTACGCAGTGCTTCGCGCAGCACCGGCTCTAGGTCGCGTAAACTTTCGTGTAGGCGAAAATGTGGCTCTAAGTAGCGCTGATTCACCGAGCGGATTTCGACCTGCAGGGTGCCAAAGGGGGCGGCCTGCTCGGTGCGGGCGAAGGCGGTCATGCTGTGCGTCATGGAAAAACCTGTAGAGAGATTAGCGTGTTGGAAGTGTAGAGCATTGGCTAACACTCTTGTTTGAATTGACGCTTCTATTTATTCGACACGTTGAATACTGAGCCAATGTACGGACATATCAAACACCCATGATGTCTGGCTGCACCTCGATAAGCAGACTGGCATCCGGCGATGGCGTATCCATCACCTCGAAGACGCGGTCGATCATCTCACCCACGTTTTGTCGTGCCATTATCAGGTGAGGGTGAAACGCAGCGGCCAGCGGGTCCCAGTCAAAGCAGCCAACAATCATATCGTCAAGCTGGTAGCCTCCCCGCTGTAGCCAGCGCACGATCCCCTCAAGCGCAATCGTCGAGTTGACGAACATCGCGCTGGGAAGCGTGGTGCGATGGCGCATATACGCCTCTAGCGCGACCTGGGCCTTGTCGGCGGCATAGTCGCAGGGAATGATGTCCGCCTCCGAGGTGGAAAGCCCGCGTTCAGCGCGAGCCTGGGTGAATCCGGCAATCCGCTCGCGGGTGTTGTGATCCTCCGCACGTCCACCAATAAACAGGATAGCGTTGTCACTCGGCGCTTGGCGGGCTAGTCGATCAAGAATGGCGTGAGTCAGCTTTTGCGCGCCCTCTCGGTTATTGGAAATAATCGAGGGTGCTTTACCGCCGGGCAAATCCAGATTGATACTCGCCACGCCACTTTCGTCGCACATCGCAGAGATCGTGTCGGGATCAGTCGCCCCAGTACTGACCAAACACTCGACCCGGTAGGCGAGCATCATGCGCGCCGCCTCGCGCTCTTGGGTCGGGTCACGGTTGGTACAAGCAACAATCGCAAACAGCCCCCGTCGACGTGCTTCTGATTCGAAGTGTTGGGCTATCGAGCTGAAGTAGCGATTGTCGTAGAGCGGCAGAATCATGCCAATAATACCCGAACGCTCCCGGCGCAGCGCACGGGCCTGCATGTTGGCTGAATAGCCTTCCGCTTGGGCTAGGGAAAGAATTTTATTAGCCAGTTTTTTGCTGATACGGCGCCGCCGCCAAGTGCCGTTGAGCACAGCACTGACGGTGCTAGGCGACGTTTCTGCCAACCTCGCCAAATCGTAAATGGTCAGCCGTTTGGCTGAAGAGTCGCTAACCACCGGCAGCTCCTTGCGATTAGATAAAAGTAGCATTGACGTGATGAAGCAATAGATCAATCCTACACTTTGCACAACCGATTGTGCATACTAGATTAAACGACATCAATGACAGCGATTAAGCATTGCTTAAGTACCACTCAACGTATCCAGCACTGTGTAACGTTTCTATGCATTAAGTTCTTATGCATTAAATTCCTATGCATTGTGAGGCGCATCAGCGTCTGCGCCATGTCATTTGACCATGGCGCAACGTACCGCAGCCCTATTAAAGCGCTTCAATGCACGCTATTCCACTGACTGGGTTAGCCAACAGCAAGCAGGAAATCACAATGAAATACAAAGCACTTCTTACCGCGGCTACGCTAACAGGCATGATCGGCAGCGCCAGCGCAATGGCTCAAGAGTCTCCCACTATCGCCGTGGTCGCCAAGGTGGGCGGCATCCCCTGGTTCAATGCCATGGAGATGGGCATTGAGCAGATGGGTGAAGAGCTGGGCGTCGAGGCCTATATGGTAGGCCCCACCAGCGCTGACCCGGCCCTGCAGGTACGCGCGATTGAGGATCTGATCAGCCGCGGTGTTGATGTCATCGGCGTGGTGCCCAACGACCGTGAAGTACTTGAGCCGGTGCTTGAGCGCGCGCGTGAGCAGGGCATTATTGTGCTCACCCACGAAAGCCCTGAGTCGGTCAATATCGATTACGACTTTGAGATGATTTCGGCGCAGCAGCTCGGCGAAGAGCACGCCAAACTGCTCGCGGAGACCACAGGGTGCGAAGGCTCCTACGCTGTCTATGTGGGCGGTCTAAGTGTGCCCGCACACAACGCCTGGGCGGATGCGGCGGTGAACTGGCTGGATGAAAACTGCGCAGGCTTGACCCAAGCGGCTGAACGTTTTGGTGTGGCCGAAAGTGTCGACGATAGCCGTAACACTACCCTTGATCTGCTGCGCGCTCATGAAGACCTGGCCGGCATTATGTCGTTTGGCAGCCAAGGCACCATCGGTGCCGCTCGTGCGGTTAAAGAGCGTGGCTTAGAGGGCGATGTCGCCGTCATGGGGCTTTTCTCACCGGGTCAAGGGCGTCGTTTGGTACATGAAGGGGTTATCACAGGTGGTTTCCAATGGAGCCCACTGGAAGCAGGTAAAGCATTCGTCGCCCTCGGTGAGATGCTCTATAACGGTGAAGAGATTACCGATGGGGCTGAGCTTCCGGTGCTAGGCGATATCACCCTGGACGGCCACACGATCTTTGCCTCGCTGCCACTGGAGCTCAATAAAGAAACCGTGGATGAGTTGGCAGAGCTTGGCCTTTAAAACCGCACTTATTCATTTGCTGTAAACGCTGCCGCGCTCAATGAGCGCGGCAGTTATGTTAAGAGAGCCGTCATGTCTAGAGAGGAGCCGCCGATGAGCGAGATCGCGATTCGAGCGCGTCATGTTAGCAAGGTATTCGGGCAAAGCCGGGTGCTGGATGATGTCGAATTCGAACTTCGCCGCGGTGAGGTCATGTGCCTGGCGGGCGAAAACGGCTGCGGCAAAAGTACCCTCATTAAAATTATCAATGGCGTTTACAAGCCCGAGCCGGGTATTGAGTTTACGTTTGGTGATGAAATCCTCTCTGCGATTAGCCCGCTGGAGGCACGCAGCCGAGGCATTCATGTCATCTGGCAGGATTTGGCGCTCTTTCCACACCTCACTGTCGCGGAAAATATCGTCTTTGATGACTACGTTTCTAAGCCATGGCGGCCAATTTCGTATAAAAAAGCGCTGCAGCAATCACGCGAAATTATTCAGCAATTTGGTTTGAAACTAGATCCCACGGCCCGCGTTGAAGACCTTTCGATTGCCCACCGTCAGTTGGTCGCGATTTGCCGCGTGCTGCGTGCAGGGGCCAGCATTATTTTTATGGATGAGCCCACCGCCTCGCTCACCTACAAAGAGGTGCAGGCGCTATTGGCGATTACCCGCTCGCTGGCAGAAAAGGGCATTTCTATTGTGCTGGTCAGCCACCGCTTGGCGGAAGTGCTGGAGGTTTGCCAGCGGGTAACCGTACTGCGTAACGGCCAGTTGGTGGGCACCTACCCCACCGAGGGAATGACCCAGGCGCGGCTCTCCACGCTGATGACCGGCCTTGAGTTAGCGCTCACCCCCCGGGCTGAGACGCATAAAGGCGCACCGGTACTTGAGCTTAAGCAACTGACGCGTGAAGGCGAGTTTGCAGATATCTCTTTTACCCTGCACCGCGGGGAAATTCTTGGCTTAACCGGCTTGCTGGGCGCGGGGCGCACCGAAATCGCCCACACCATTTTTGGCATGACAAAGCCCACATCGGGGGAGATTTACAAGGATGGCCAGCCGCTCAAGCTGCGCTCCAACCGCGACGCCGTGCGCCATAAGATCGCCTACCTCTCGGAAGACCGGCTCCATCTTGGCCTGGTGCAAAATCAGTCGATCAATATGAATACCGCTGTAACGGTGCTACCGACACTTGAGAAGCCGCGCTTTTTTCTCTCTCCCCAGCGCATTAAGGCGCTCACCGCCCACTGGATACAACAGCTTAAAACCAAGGTAAGTGATGCCGAACTGGCGGTCTCGTCGCTCTCTGGCGGCAACCAACAGCGTATTGCGCTTGCCAAGTGGCTGGCGACCGAACCTGACGTACTGATTCTCGACTGTCCAACGATTGGTGTCGATGTGGGGGCTAAAGCGGGGATCTTCGAGATCATCCGCGGTCTTGCCGACCAGGGTGTGGCGATTATTTTGATCTCCGACGAAGCGGGGGAAATCTGGATGAATACTGACCGCGCGCTGGTTCTGCGCGAGGGGCGCATCGCTACCGAGGTGATCCCTTCTGAAACAACGGAAGAAGCGCTGGAGGCGATCATCAATGCGTAATCTTTTATCGCGCGCACGACTCGGCACCGAAGGGGTGCTGCTGGGCATTATTCTGGCGCTCTCGGTAGTGCTGGCGCTGACCACCGACAGTTTCTTAAGCCTTCAGAACCTGTTTGACCTGCTCAACAATCAGTCGGTCAATATCATATTTGCCGTCGGGCTGGTGGTCGTACTCATCGCGGGGGGCATTGATATCTCCTTCGCGGTGGCGGCCTCGGTGGTGCAGTACGTGGTGATGACACTGCTCATCGAAACGCTGGGCGGCGGCAGCTGGCTGCTGGGCATCATCCTCTCAATGCTCGTGGGCACCCTACTAGGGCTATTTAATGCGCTGCTGATTCACCGTTTTCGTATTGTTTCGATTATTGTCACCATCGGCACCTTTAACCTGTTTTTCGGGCTATTGATGTACTTCACTGGCGGGGTATCGATCTACGATATTCCCGATTGGCTCTACTACTCCATTCCCCTGCTTGACCTACCCGCCGAGCGTGGTTCGGCCACGCTCTACTTCCCCGCTGCCGTCATGGCGGTCATGGTCATGCTCACCTGGTTCATTCTGGCTCGCACCGGCTTCGGGCGTGCGGTTTATGGTTTTGGCTCAAGCCCCGAGGCCGCGCGCCGTTCAGGCGTGAGTGTGTGGAAAATTCACGCCTTCGCTTACGGCTGGCTAGGGCTATGTGCAGGGGTTGCAGGCCTTATGCAAGCGCATATTGTGCAAGAAGTGGTGCCCAACGCCTTGATCGGCCAGGAACTGCCGATTTTAGCTGCGGTAGTGCTGGGCGGCGCAACGCTGGGCGGCGGGCGAGGCTCGGTGCTGGGTGCGGTGCTGGGCGTGCTGCTGCTCGCCGTGGTGCAAAACGGCCTTAATCTGCTGGGCGTAACGCCCTACGCTTTCCGCATGATTGTCGGATTGATTATTTTAATCGCGATCACGACCAGTAATTTGGGCAACCTGTTGCCCCGTTCAACCAGGGCGCAAAACGTATGAATAAGCCGCTAAACACGCCATCCAGCGCTGGCGTACGCCTGGGTGGCGATACCATCGAAGTGATGGCCATGACGGCCCTTTTGATTATCAGCATCGTGTTTTTCTCGCTGCTGGCCCCGGGATTCCTCTCCGCGACAAATTTCAGCTCAATGTCGATGCAGTTGCCAGAGCTTGGACTACTGTCGCTGGCAATGCTGGTACCGATTATTTCCGGCGGGCTAAACCTCTCGGTTACTTTTACCGCCAATATTGCCGGGCTCACCACCGCCTGGCTGGTGCAAGGGTTACTGGCAGGCATGGGGATTCTCAGCGTGCCGATGGCGATTATGGTCGGGCTCGTCGTGGGCGCTGCCGCCGGCTTTCTCATTGGCGTCATCGTCGCCTATGTGGGCGCCCATCCCATTCTGGTGTCGCTAGGTGCGATGATTTTTCTCCAGGGTGTGGGCGAGTTTTTAACTCGTGGCGGCGGTATTTCAGGTATGCCTGAGGTGTTACAAATCATCGGTAGCGGAAGCTTTCTGGGCGTGCCAATTCCCATGCTGATCTTTCTCGCCGCCGCCGCTGGGCTAATGTACGTGATGCACTTTACCCGCACCGGGTTCTCGATCTATATGCTCGGCTCCAATCCCCGCGCGACCGAGTACTCAGGCATTAACGTCAAGCGCGTGCTGATCACCGTCTACACGATTTCCGGTCTGCTCGCTGGCCTCGCGGGTATGGTGATGCTCGCCCGCTTTAACTCCGTACGTGTCGGTCACGGCGAGAGCTACCTACTGATTACCGTGCTGGCTTGTTTTCTGGCCGGGGCGAACCCCTTTGGCGGCTTTGGCCGCGTCCTCCCCCTGGTGCTGGGCTTGATGAGCCTGCAAGTAATTGCCTCGGGCATGAACCTGATGGGCGCCAGCCAACACCTGGCCACCGCGGTGTGGGGTGCTTTTCTAATTATAGTGATGGCACTGCGTATGCCGTTTATTAAACAGTCTTGAGTAAGGTTTTCCATGAGTCACCAAGAACATGTTCTAGGCATTGATATCGGCACTGGCAGCGCCCGGGCAGGCATTTTCACGCCGGATGGCGTGATGCTGGCCGAAGCGAAAACCCCTATTGCAATGCATCGCCCCGCCGAGCATCACGTGGAGCAAAGCTCCACAGATATTTGGCGCGCGGTATGCAGCGCGACCCAACGAGCCCGCGAGGCTGCCGGTGTAGCACCCGAATCCATCACCAGCATGTCGGTAAGCGCCACCTGTTCACTCGTCCTGCTGAATCAGCAGAATCAGCCGCTTGAGCTATCACCCGGTGATGAAGCGTGGAATATCATTGTGTGGATGGATCATCGGGCAACCGCCGAAGCCGCTGAGTGCACAGCCACCGATGCGGCGCCGCTGGCCAACTTGGGTGGTGTCATGTCACCCGAGATGCAGATGCCCAAACTGATGTGGCTAAAGCGGCATCGGCCAGAGCTTTATGCCCAGATTGGCTACGCCGGTGATCTTGGCGACTGGCTGGGCTTTAAGTGCACGGGTTCCATCGAACGTTCGGTGTGTATGCTCACCTGCAAGTGGACGTTTGATCCTCGCCCTGGGCATGGTTGGGATCACGATTTTCTAGGTCAAATCGGTATGCAGGATGTGCTCGAGCGCGCCCGCCTGCCCGACCAAGCGCTTCCAGTGGGCGTAGCGCTTGGGCAGTTGACGGAAGAAGCCGCCAATGACTTGGGACTGACGACTGGGTGTACCTTCGCAGTGGGCATGATTGATGCCTATGCGGGTGCGCTTGGCACGCTAGGCAGAAGCCTCGCTGATGCTCCCGAGCGTCGCCTTGCCGTGATTGGCGGCACTTCCACCTGCCATATCGGGGCCCAACCCGTGCGGCGAGAGGTACCCGGCGTGTGGGGCCCCTATCCGGGAGCGCTATGCGATGGTTTTGTCGCCAACGAAGGAGGGCAAAGCATTACCGGCGCTCTTCTAGATCACTTGGCGGCACTATTTTCAGCCAGCAGTGAATTCGGCGACGATCTTCACGGCGCGTTATCCGACCTACTACTCGAGCGCTTGGCCTCCGGCGACCCTGCCCCTGACACCCATGTTTGTCCTGACTTCATTGGCAACCGCTCGCCATTGGCCGATCCGGAAATTCGCGGCACCATCACGGGATTGACCCTTGATACGCCTCGCGAGAGCTTCATCAAGGTCTACTGGGCAGCAGCCACCTCGCTGGTTTACGGTACCCGCGCCATCATAGAGCGCATGAATGCCCATGGTTATGCCATCGATACCCTGCACCTCAGTGGAGGGCATGGACGTTCAGCGCTATTACGCAAGCTCTATGCCGACGGTACCGGTTGTCAGGTTGTGCTGGCGGATGCGCCGGAACCCGTGCTTCTTGGGGTAGCCGTGGCGGCCTTGGCTGCTCAGGCCAATGGTGAGGTGCTCAGTGTTGCCAGTGGCCTCTCCCCAGGCGAACAAACATTAGCGCCCGACCAGGCAATGCAAGCGCTGCACACTGCGCGTTACGCCGCTTTCAAGAAACTTTACGCAGGGCGTCTCGACTGACACAACCAACCTACTTCAATACGCTAGCTGGAGGTTAAGCCCATCAGCGCACGCCCAGACGTGTACAATGGAGGGCTTTTCCTAGTTGTGCGTTTATTGAGAGGTACTATTTGTGAGCAGTGCTAAGCGTCCTGATGTTGTGCGCCCCAGCGGTCGCGAAGCCGACCAGCTCCGTGACATTCGCCTGACCCGCGATTACACCCGTCATGCGGAAGGCTCTGTGCTGGTGGAGTTTGGCGATACCAAAGTGCTGTGTAATGCTAGCGTAGAAGCCGGTGTACCGCGCTGGCTGCGCGGCAAGAACCAGGGCTGGGTCACCGCTGAGTACGGCATGCTGCCCCGCGCGACCCACACCCGTAGTGGCCGTGAAGCGACCCGCGGCAAGCAAGGTGGCCGCACGCTGGAAATTCAGCGCTTGATTGGCCGCAGCCTTCGCGCCGCAGTGAATTTAAAGAAGTTGGGTGAATTCACCATTACCGTGGATTGCGATGTGATCCAGGCCGATGGCGGTACCCGCACCGCGGCGATTACCGGTGGCTGCGTGGCGCTGATGGATGCGATCCGTTATCTGCAGCGCGAGAAAAAGATCAAAGCCGACCCTTTCAAGCAGTTGGTAAGCGCTATTTCCGTGGGCATTTATAAAGGTGTACCGGTGCTGGATCTGGATTATCCGGAAGACAGCAAAGCCGATACCGACTTAAATGTGGTGATGACCGAAAGCGGCGAGCTGATCGAAGTGCAGGGCACCGCCGAAGCAGGTGCGTTCACTCGC
Source organism: Vreelandella sp. ssv (assembly GCF_059448525.1). Classification (NCBI taxonomy): domain Bacteria; kingdom Pseudomonadati; phylum Pseudomonadota; class Gammaproteobacteria; order Oceanospirillales; family Halomonadaceae; genus Vreelandella; species Vreelandella sp. ssv. The sequence continues at coordinate 4,226,338 of NZ_CM182545.1, forward strand.
GCCGAGCTAAACGGCATGCTCGATTTGGCAGAGCAGGCGGGTGATACACTTCGCGACCATCAGCGCGAGGCACTGGGTATTCGTGGTTAAACGTTGACGCCCGCCACAACGCAACAAGCCGACCCAAGGGTCGGCTTGTTGCTTACTGCGACGCGGGAAAAGTTCGTTGCCTAGCGCTTAGAGCGCCAGGTCGTACTCAATGATCAACGGGGCGAACTCGGAGAAGGTCGCATCGTAATCAATCCACGCGTCGACCACGTGGCGACGGAAGTTGGGGCCGACTAACTGGTAGTCGATCCGCCAGCCTTCCTGGCGCTCACGGGGTACGTCTTGGTCAAGCTTCGGCCACCAAGTGTACTCACCTGCATCGCGGTTAATCTCGCGGAAGGTGTCGATAAACCCGGTGGGGCCAAGCACCTGATCCATCCAGGCGCGCTCTTCCGGGCGGAAGCCTGAGGTCAGTTGATTATCCGACCAGTTAGCCAAATCGACGGTTTTATGGGCAATATGCCAGGTACCGCAGAGGATGTATTCGCGGCGTTTGCGCGACATCTTCGTTAAGTACTCCTGATACTGCTCCATAAACGCCTGTTTGGCTTTTTGGTCACTTCCGTCAGGCATCAGGAAAGAGACGATACTGAAGCGTTCATAATCCGCCTGCAGAAAACGTCCTTCATGATCACACTGAGGAAACCCAAGGCCATACATAATCGCCTTGGGGATTTTGCGGCAATAGAGTGCCACACCGGAGAAACCATCTTCTTCGGCATCCAGGAAGTAGCCTTCATAGCCTTCCGGATACAGAATGTGGTCACCCAGTTCAAAACTTTTTGCCTTAATGTTCTGCACGCAGACCACGTCGACATCCTGCTGAGCCAGCCAGTCCAGGAAGCCACGATCGACGGCATCACGAATACCATTGACATTGATGCTGGCAATTTTCATAAATCGTCCCTTTTGCGTCGCTGCTGTATGATACCCGACGTTTAGACGTTTGGGTAAAGGCAGCTAGTAAAACTTGCCATTTACCCCACTTTTATTGTTGCTTTCGTACTGATTTAAACCTACCGCCTAGTGAGGAATGCCGTGGCCACCACTCTACAACCCTACCAGCGCGATTTCATTGCCTTTGCCATTGAGCAAGGCGTGCTTAAGTTTGGCGAGTTTACGCTTAAATCTGGCCGCGTTAGCCCCTATTTTTTCAACGCCGGGCTGTTTCAAACCGGGCGCGCGCTGGCCAAACTCGGGCGCTTTTACGCTCAGGCGATTGTCGATAGCGACTTAAACGCCGATGTACTGTTTGGCCCGGCGTACAAAGGCATCCCACTGGCGGCAGTGACGGCAGCAGCCCTGGCAGACCATCACGACCTGGATATGCCCTATGCCTTCAACCGCAAAGAGGCCAAAACCCACGGTGAAGGCGGCAACATCGTGGGCGCACCGCTTGCCGGCGATATTTTGATCATTGATGATGTGATTACTGCGGGCACCGCAATTCGCGAAGTAATGACATTGATTGAGCAGAGCGGTGCCCGCGCCGCCGGGGTGATCATTGCCCTTGATCGGCAGGAGCGCGGCCAAGGCGAGCAGAGCGCTATTCAAGAAGTGCAGGCTCAATACGGTATGCAGGTGGTCAGTATCGTCACCCTTGAGCAAGTGCTCACTTACCTGGAAGAGCATGCTGGTGGGGAAAGGCTCGCCTACGCCGAAGCAATCAGGGCCTATCGTGACCGCTATGGGATTACGCGCTGATTAAACCGGTAGCGCGCCAGCGAAACCTTGCTGGCGCCACGCCTCGTAGCTCACAATAGCCACGGCGTTGGAAAGGTTCAGGCTACGGTTATTGGGCTGCATGGGCAGGCGCAGTTTATGCTCCGCGGTTAGCGCTTCATGTACCTGGGGTGAAAGCCCCGCAGTTTCAGAGCCAAACAGCAGTACATCGCCTGGGGCAAAGTCGGCATCGCTGTAGGTGCGCGTGCCTTTGGTGGTGATCGCCCAGATGCGCCGCCCCTGCATGGCCTGCTGAAAGGCGTTAAAATTCGCATGGCGAGTGACGTTGTCGAGATCACGGTAATCCAGCCCGGCGCGACGCAGCTTTTTCTCTTCCAGGTCGAAGCCAAGCGGCTCAATCAGGTGTAACCGGCAGCCATTATTGGCCACCAAGCGCATGATATTGCCCGTATTGGGTGCCATACGCGGTTCAAAAAGCGCTACTTCAAACATCTCCACCTGCCTGTTTATTATGCCTTCGCCAAGCGGCTGATTGTACTTGAAACAGTACTTGAAACCGACTAGCAACTCTCGTAGAGGATGACCGACGCCATGACGCCTGCCACGCCCAAGAGCATTCTAAGTCGCATTAAAGGGCTAAATCCGCGCCAGCAGGAAGCCGTGCGCTATATCGATGGCCCTTGTCTGGTGTTGGCGGGTGCAGGGTCGGGTAAAACCAGCGTAATCACCACCAAAATTGCCTATTTGGTGCAAGAGTGCGGGATGAGTGCGCGCAAAATCGCTGCGGTGACCTTTACCAATAAAGCCGCCCGGGAGATGAAAGAGCGCGTCGGCCAGATGCTCCATGGCAAAGAGGGTCACGGGTTAACGGTCTCCACCTTCCACACCCTGGGGCTGAATATTATCCGCGGCGAGCTTAAAACTCTGGGCTACAAGCCGGGTTTTTCGCTGTTTGACCCGGAAGATGCCAAGGCGCTGCTGCGCGATTTAATGAACAAAGACGCTCAGGTGGACGCCGAGCAGATCAACGCCGTGCAGAGCAAAATTTCCACCTGGAAGAACGACTTGGTGCTGCCCAGCGACGCGCTCTCGTTTGCTGCGGATGACGATGACCACTTTGCCGCCCGGGTGTACGAAGCCTACGTACGTCACCTAAAAGCCTACAACGCAGTGGATTTTGATGACCTGATTCTGCTGCCGGTGGTACTGCTGCAACGTGACCCTGAAGCGCTGGAGCGCTGGCGGCGCAAAATCCACTACATGCTGGTGGATGAGTACCAGGACACTAACGTCTCCCAGTACCTGTTGGTGAAACTGCTCATGGCCGAGCGCTCCACCTTTACCGTGGTAGGCGACGATGACCAGTCGATTTACGCCTGGCGCGGCGCCCGGCCTGAAAACCTGATTACCCTGGGTGAAGATTTCCCGCGCCTAAAAGTCATCAAGCTGGAGCAGAACTACCGCTCTACCGCCACGATACTGCGCGCCGCCAATACGCTGATCGCCAATAACCCCCACGTTTACGAGAAGACGCTGTGGTCTGATATGGGCGACGGCGCGCCGATTCGGGTCATTGTGAATCGTCATGAGGAGGCGGAGTCTGAGCGGGTCGCCAGCGAAATGCTCACCCGGCGCATTAAAGAAAAGGCCGAATGGCGGGACTTTGCGGTGCTTTATCGCGGCAACTTTCAGGCCCGGCTATTGGAACTCAAGCTCCAACACTACCAAATCCCTTACAAGCTCTCCGGTGGTACGTCGTTTTTCTCGCGTAATGAGATCAAAGACACCATGGCTTACCTGCGCCTGCTGATTAACCCCGCAGACGACAACGCCTTTTTGCGCATTGTGAACGTACCTCGCCGTGAAGTGGGCCCTGGTACGGTAGAGAAACTCGCCAACTACGCCACTGAGCGCTCAATTTCGCTGTTTGCCGCCTGCCACGAGCTTGGGTTGGAACAAGTACTGCCAACCCGAGCGACGGAACGCTTGAGCCGCTTTACCCACTTTATTGATGGCGTGCGTAAGCGCATGGATCAAGGCGACGCCATTGCCGCCATTCGCGACATGCTGCGGGATATGGATTACGAGGCGTGGCTATACCAAAACGCCAGCGCACCCACCGTCGCCGAACGCCGCATGGCCAATGTATGGATTCTGATCGACCAGCTAGAGAAGTCGCTTAACCGGGACCCGGAAGAGAATACCGATTCCACCGATACCGAAACAGACAGCGTTCAAGCGGCTATTTCACGCTTGGTACTGCGGGATATTCTGGAGCAGCAGGCAGAAGAGGATGACTCGGATAGAGTGCAGCTTCTTACCATGCACGCCTCCAAAGGGCTGGAGTTTCCGCATGTTTATTTGATGGGATTAGAGGAAGACCTGCTACCCCACCGCAACGCCATTGAAGTAGGCACCGTGGAGGAAGAGCGGCGCTTGGCCTATGTGGGTATTACCCGTGCGCGGCGCACGCTGACCTTGACGCTTGCCCGCCAGCGTAAAGCCTACGGTGAGCTGATGGACTGCCAGCCGAGCCGCTTTTTAGAAGAGCTGCCCGCCGAGGATCTGGAGTGGGAAGGCCGTGCGGATAAAGAAGATCCGGATAAAAAGCAGGCTCGAGGCAAAGATGCCATTGCTGGGCTGCGCTCGCTGCTGGGGTGAAGAATCGATAAATTAATGGTTGGATAAAAATAATCCACAGGGTGGTCGCGAAAACACCCTGTGGATAAGTGATTTAACCGTTCACTGCTGACTGACGCTTACTCAGCTTGAGCCATTAAATAATCAACAACGGCCATCACTTCTTCGTCAGACAGGTTGGGGTTGCCGCCCTTGGCAGGCATAGCGCCCTTACCGTTAATCGCGCTGGCGTAAAGTTCATCAGCCCCTTTCTCTAAACGTGCCGCCCAGGCTTCGGAGTCGCCTTTGGTGGGTGCGCCGGCAACGCCATTATCGTGACATGCCACACAGCCAGAGCTTGCGTAGAGGGCTTCACCGTCTAAGCCGCTACCGCCACCCGCTTCTTCAGAGGTGGCCACGGCTTCTTCACTCTCAGCGCCGTCATTAGCAGCCATATTTTCTTCAGTTGCAGCGGCTTCACCTTCAGTAGCAGCGGCCTCTTCAGTAGCCTCTTCCGCCGGTGCTGACTCTTCAGAAGCAGCATCGTCACCACCGCCTAATTCAGGCACTTCCATAACCGGCTCAACCATATAGGCAACCGCTGCTTCCATTTCCTCGTCGGAAAGGTTGGGGTTACCGCCTTTCGCTGGCATGGCGCCAATACCGTTTATAGCGTGGTCTAACAGCGTGGCGAAACCTTGCTCAGTACGTGCAGACCAAGCAGCTTCATCACCACGAATAGGCGCGCCTGCAGCACCCGTTTCATGGCATGCCATACAGATATTGTTGTAGATACCCGCACCATCTATCCCACCACCACTACTGGCAGATGCCGCTGGTGCCGCCGCGGTGCCACAGTCTTGGCCTTGTAGACAGAGTTGACCCACCGGCGCTAGACGCTCGGCAATCGCATCACGTGCGGCGTCTTGAGCGTAAGCACCAGATGTGCCCGCCATGACGCCGAGGGCCGCCAGCCCGCTCATGATCAGCTTAGCTTTCACTCTCACCACCTCTTGAGTATTGTCATCAACCGTTTGTTCTTAACTTCTGCCTTAACCCCTGCGCGCGGCAGCGCCAATCCTGAAAAGCACCGCTGAGACGCCAAGACGCGTGTATAGAGCTAGTATAACGGCAACGCAAAGCGCAAGAAAATGCTACTAAGCGCGCCTATGCCTCTAACGGCGGCTATTTAAACCTTATTTTGCTGCTTAGCTGCGCTCACTACCACCTTTCCAGGCGAATAAACGCTGCTGCGCATAGCGTGTAAAACCCGCCTGTTGGTAAAGCCGTTTAGCCGGTAAGTTAACGTCATCGACCACCAGCATCACCTCCGGCACACCCGCCTGCAGGGCAAGTTCGAGGGCTTTATTCAACAGTGCGCGGCCTAACCCTTTGCCTCGCCACTCGGGCGTTAGCCCCATTAACATTAGCTCCCAGCGGCCTAATGCCGGGCGCGCTGCAAGCAGCAACACACCCACCACGGTCGCCTGATAAACCACGGCGTACCAGTGCTGCGGTGCCTGCGTATCCTGTTGGTAAAATCCCGCTAACAACTCTTTCACCGAGAGTACCTCGCGTAGCGCACGGCTATCCAGCGAATCGCGTCCCACGGCGGCCAATAAGGCTAACTGTTCCGGTTGTGAAAACTCGTCTAGGGGCTGCAGAGTTAACGGTCTCGCTTCATTCATCGCTAAACGGCGGTGACTGCTGCCAGTGAGATGTTCCAGGCAAGCCAAACGCTGCATGCCGAGCTCTAGTAGCAACGCTTCCGGCACAGCCGCCTGTGGCGAAAGCTCCAGGTGACAAAGGCGAATCGGTTGGTGGGTAACCCACGCATAGGCTGCATGTAGCAGCGCACGGGCATGCGCTCCGCTGACCTTGGGTAACCACAGCTGAGCCATGTCCATGGGCAGGGGTTGCACCCAAATGGCGCCTGTCACCCGTTCAGCTTCAAGACTAATCCATAGTCCTTCCCACTGGGTATCCGGCTGATTGTACATTGCCTTTACCGCACCGCTCAGAGCTGCTTGCTGCTCAGGGTCATGAGCCGCCGCCAAGTGCAGCAGTGCCTCGCGACGCCGGAAGGGTGGACACTGAACGGTTTGAAGGGGCGTTACCTGCGCGAAGGTCATTGGTGCGTTGTCTCTCCATTACTCAATCAAATCAGGCATAAATATTTACCCAGCTTAAGGCTTCGTTAAGTTATCGCGCCCAGAGTGTTGAAAAACACGATGGAGATCACCCGATGGCTCGTCTACGTTTACCTGCTACTGAGCTGATATCTCTGGATTGGCACGAAGCCCTCAATTGGCAGGAAAAGGGGGCGCTTCAGCAACTGATCCAGCAACGTTTTGCTCAACAGCATAACGCCTATATCCAGCATTTTTTGCCCCGTTTGTTTGGGTTGTGGCAAGCCGATCAACCGCTGGCAGCGGTGGGTTTGCGACTTGCTAGCAGCGGGCCGCTCTTTTTAGAGCGCTACTTGGATGGCCAAGCCGAAGACGTTCTCATACAGCGATTTCAGCAGTCACTTGCCCGTCAGGACATTGCTGAAATTGGTAACTTAGCCAGCCTTCGCCCCGGCTTACAGCGGCAGCTGTTCATTTATTTAGCCCACCAATTGGCGGCAGAGGGCATCGCTTGGCTGCTGTTTACAGCCACACCGGAGGTCGCTAACGGCCTGCGTCGTCTAGGCTTTGAGCCTCAGCCTATCACGCCTGCCGATGCTTCCCGCCTAGGGGAAGCGTCTCACCTCTGGGGGCGCTATTACCAGCATCGCCCGTGGGTGATGGCCGGTGATCTCCGCAGCGCCATGCACACGCTTCAGGCTCACTCAGCCTTCACCGAAACCGCCAGGGAAGAGGTGTTGCATGCACGCCTTGCCTAATGCGCTGATGGTGCGACTTGCTCATCATGCCCAACATAACCCCCAGCGTATCGCACTTACCGATGGCAAGCAGAGTTTGTCGTATGCGGATGTCATTCACTACGTCGCCCAGCGACGCCAGCGCTTACGCGATGTTAAAGCCCGGCGCGTCGCACTAGCATTGGATAACGGGCTTGAGTGGGCACTATGGGATTTAGCCCTGATGGCCGAAGCGTGTGTGGCGGTGCCTATGCCTGACTTTTTCAGTGAACAGCAGCGCCGCCACGTGGTTCAGCAAGCGGGCCTGGATAGCTGGATTGGGCATGGCGGGGAGCCCTACGGTTTTCAAGCCACCCACGACTTAACCATTGCCCAGCGCCGGGTGGATCACCCCCCTGCGTTACACGCAGGCACCACACGCATCACCTTTACCTCGGGCACCAGCGGCACCCCCAAGGGAGTGTGCCTGGATAATACGGCGCTGGTAACCGTTACCGAAAGCCTGGCTGAGGTAGTCGCACCGCTTGATATACGCCGACACTTAGCCATGTTGCCCCTCTCAACCCTGCTCGAAAATATCGGAGGGCTTTATCTACCGCTATGGCTGGGTGCCTGCAGCATTTTACCGGATATGGCCACCTTAGGCTGGCAGGGGGCTAGCGGTTTTAACGCTCAGCTCGCCCTCGACGCCATTGAGCGCTACCAACCCTACAGCATGATTTTGGTACCTCAACTGCTTCAAACACTGGTCAGCCAGTCCACAACGGCGCCCGAGAGCCTGCGCTTTGTGGCCGTGGGCGGCGCGCATGTGGCCCACACTTTGCTCACTCACGCCCAGCATGGTGGATGGCCTGTCTATGAAGGGTATGGCTTATCTGAAGCCACCTCGGTGGTCTGTCTGAATCGCCCAGGCGAACCAAGCTGCGGCGTTGGCCGCCCACTGCGCCACGCCCAGATCCGCATTGATCGCGAAGGCCAACTGCATATTCGCGGCGCCTTAATGCTGGGTTATGTCGGTGAAGCGCCTTGCGACGACTGGTATGCCACGGGGGATACCGGTCGGTGGCAAGACGGCACCATCGCGCTCAATGGCCGCCAGCGGGAAGTCTTTATTACCGCCTATGGCCGTAACGTCAACCCGCAATGGGTAGAGGGCGAGCTCTGCACGCAGCCTGCCATTGCCCAAGCCATGGTGTATGGCGAGGCATTGCCCGCTAACCGCGCGCTGATCGTGCCCGCGACGCCCCATATTACCAGTGCCCAGATAGACGCCGCCCTCAACGCAGTGAATCGCACGCTACCTGATTACGCCCAAGTGCATGAGTGGCGGCTCGCCGCCCCCTTTACGCCCCACAACCAACAACTCACGGCCAACGGCCGCCTACGCCGCGACACCTTGCTAGCCACCTATGGCCACTGGCTAAGGGCCGTCGTGACCGATACACCCAAAGGAGTAACACCATGACCGCTTACCAACAGCTGCAAGACGCTACCCAAGACGCACGACACTGGCTGCTGACCACCCCCATCGTGACCCGTGCCCTGTCGGGCAATGTCACCCTAGAGGAGTATCTCGCCTTTTTAGGTCAGGCGTATCATCACGTCCGCTTCACTGTGCCGCTAATGATGGCCTGCGGCGCACGGCTGCCTGACCGGCTCGACTGGTTACGCACGGCGCTGGTGGAGTATATCGAAGAGGAGCACGGCCATGAAAAATGGATCCTGGACGATATCCGCGCCGCGGGCGGGGATGCAGATGCCGCCGCTTCCGCCCTGCCAGACCCCGCCACCCGGCTAATGGTGGCCTGGATTCGTGATGCGGTAGAGCACGGTAACCCGGTAGCGTTCTTTGGCATGGTGCAGGTGCTGGAAGGCACCAGTACCGCACTTGCCACCCAGGCCGCCGAACGCCTACAGGCTAGCCTTTCGCTGCCCAACAATGCAGTGCGCTACCTCACCTCCCACGGCAGCCTGGACATTGGTCATTTGGCCTTTTTTGAAGAGCAGATCAATCAGCTAGGTGCCGACGACTTGGCCGTGGTGATTGATAGCGCCAATATGTTCTACCGCCTGTATGGGGCGATGTTTAGAGGCATCGAAGCCCGCTGTCAGGGCGGTAGTGCGGTGGAGGAACTTAGTCATGCGCTTGCCTAGCCTGCGTTGGCCAAGAAAAAACAAGCTGCCCGGCGGATGGCCGGGCCAGCGGATTTTAATCACGGGCGCCAGCGGCGGTATTGGTATGGCCCTGGCCGAAGCGCTGGCGCAGCGAGGGGCGCACCTACTGATAAGTGGTCGCCAACAAGACGCGCTGGCTTCGTTAGTCGACCGTTTTCCCAATCACATCACCGCGATTAGCGCTGATTTAACCAACGCCAGTGATCGCAGCCGCTTAGTCAGCGCTGCACATGGAGCAGCCTGCAATATGTTGATTAATGCCGCTGGCAGCAATCAGCAGGGATTTTTTGATACCGCCAGCGACAGTGATATCGAACAGCTGGTGGCGATTAACCTGACGGCCACCTTGCAACTGACTCGCGCGCTGCTTCCCCAGCTAATGGCTTGCCCCCAGGCGACGATTATCACCATTGGTTCGACGCTCGGGCGGCTGGGATACCCAGGTCAGGTCGCCTATTGCGCAACCAAGTTCGCCCTGCGCGGTTTTAGCCAAGCACTGCGCCGGGAGCTGGCCGATACCCATGTGCGGGTGGTGTATATCGCCCCTCGTGCCACCCGCACGGCCATGAACTCGCCACAAACCGAGGCGCTCAATGCGGCCCTGGGCAATACCGTCGACTCTCCTGACGTCGTCGCCCTAGCCATTATCAACGCCGTGGAACAGCAGCGTGAGGAGCTACAAATAGGCCTGCCAGAACGCTTTTTTACCCGCCTCAATACGCTATGGCCAAGCGCTGTTGACCATGCCCTGCTACGCCAACTGCCCGTCATTCGCCGGTTCGTTGCCACCAAGGAGTCTTCCTTATGATCATGTTAGCTTTTAAAGCGCTGCGTACCACGCTATTGGCTAGCGCCATTGGCTTGGCAAGCCTTCAGGGGTTCGCTAGCGAGGGCGATAGCGCGGCTGTCGCCACATCGCTTGCCGAACTGCAGCAGCGTTGGGCGGAAATTAACTATACGCTACCGCCAGATGAACAGACGGCAGCTTTCAGCCGCTTAGGCGACCACGCCGAGCAGCTCGTCAAGCGCTACCCGGACGCCGCTGAACTGCATATTTGGACCGGCATTATTCGTTCTACTGAAGCAGGCGTTAGCGGCGGCTTAGGGGCGTTAGGTCTTGTTAAAGAGGCCAAAACAGAGTTAGAAACCGCCCTGGAATTAGACCCCCTGGCGCTGGATGGATCTGCTTATACCAGCTTAGGTGCACTCTATTATCAGGTGCCTGGCTGGCCGATCGGCTTTGGCGATGAAGAAAAAGCCGAATGGCATTTGCAGCGAGCCCTTGCGATTAACCCCGAAGGGATCGACAGTCTCTACTTCTGGGGCGACTATTTACATGAGCAGGGTCGTGATGCGGAAGCGCGTGAGGCATTAGAGAAAGCCCTAGTAGCACCACCCCGGGCGGGACGTGAATTGGCGGATAATGGCCGCCGTGACGACATTCGCCAGTTAATGTCAGAACTCGAATAATAAGGAGCCCTATGCGCATTTTGCTGGTAGAAGACGACCCAAGCTTGGCCTCGGGTATCCGCTTAGCGTTAAAACCCGAGCACTACACGGTGGATCACCTGAGCGACGGTACTACCGCGCTGAATGCGCTAACAGAGGGAGAACCCTTTGATGCGGTGATTCTCGATTTAGGGCTGCCGCGAATGGACGGTATGGGGGTGCTGAACGCGGTTCGTCGCCACGGTAGCCAAGTCCCTATTTTGGTTCTGACGGCCCGCGATGCGGTGGACGACCGTATCGCGGGGCTGGATGCCGGCGCCGATGACTACTTAACCAAACCCTTTGAAGTGGCTGAGCTAAAAGCGCGTTTACGCGCCTTGCTGCGGCGTAGCCAAGGCCAGGTCAGCAGCATATTGAGCTATCGTGGCATTCGCCTGGATCCCCATACGTTAACCGTCAGCTTTCAAGGGCAAGATGTAGGGTTATCACGACGTGAATTAACACTGCTACAGGAGTTTATGAGCCACCCAGGCCGAGTATTTACCCGCGATACCCTCACGCGCCTAGTCTATGGCTGGGACGAGGATGTTGAAAGCAACGCCATTGAGGTTCATATCCACCATTTACGACGCAAGCTGTTCACTGACGTTATTCGCACGGTACGCGGCATTGGCTACGTCATGGACAAGCCGCAAAAGGATGAATTATGACGTCGATTCGTCAGCGGACTCTGGGGCTATCACTGCTGGTATTTGGCCTTAGCATGCTCGTTATTGGCTTTATTAGTTACCGCTATGCTGCTCATGAAATAGAAGAGCTTTACGATGCCAGCCTGGCGCAAAATGCGCGTTTATTAGAAGGCTTATTACAAGCACCACTGCCCGACACTGACCGTAATGTTCTGCTAAACAGTCTGGAAAGCGCCTTGCAGCGCGCACGTGAGTCAGACAAACGCTTTGCGGGGCACCGTTACGAAAGCAAGCTCGCGTTTCAGCTTTGGGAAGACGACCAGCTATTGCTGCGCTCTGCCAGTGCACCCGAAACACCTCTTACCCAGCAGCCCGTCGGCTACTCGACGCTGACCGTGGGTGAACACAACTGGCGGGTGTATGTATTGGATGTACCAGATTCATCAAATCGCGTGGTTGTGAGTGAACGCGAAGACGTGCGTGGTGAACTGATCAGGGCAGTAGCGCTCCGCACGCTTCTGCCTGACTTGATTGGTCTACCACTTCTCACCGCGCTGCTATGGTGGTCGATTGGCTGGGGGCTGGCTCCGCTATCGCGTATGGCGGAGCAGATTCGCAGTCGTGATCCGCATAATTTGCAGCCATTAACGCTTAGCCCGCTGCCCCAAGAATTAGATACCATTGCCGGGGCGCTTAACCGCCTGTTAGAGCGTATCCGTATCATGCGCGTGCGCGAAAAGCGCTTTATTGCTGATGCTGCCCATGAACTACGCACCCCTTTAGCGGTGCTCGACCTACACGCCCAGAATGCCCTGACTGCCGATAACCTTGAAGATCGCCAGGAGGCACTCAATCATCTGCGCGATGGTGTTGCCCGGGCAACCCGGTTGGTTACTCAGCTATTAACGCTAGCGCGCCTAGAGCCTGAAGAAGAGTCGCTGCCAGAGTACCGCACCACTAATTTGCTAAGTGAAGTGCGTGAAACCCTGGCCAAGCTTTCACCTTTAGCCGCGGAACGCGAACAGCAGTTGCTGCTTAACGCTGATGAGCAGGCGGAGTGGTTAATCTTGGAGGAGCCAGGCGCGATTGAAACCCTGGTACAGAATCTGGTGGGTAATGCGATTCAGCATTCGCCTATTCAGAGTGCGATCAGCATCACGCTGGCGACAACACCACGAGGTTTTCAGTTAATGGTGGATGATGAAGGCCCCGGCATACCAATCAATGAACGTAAAAAAGTGGTGGAGCGTTTTCAGCGTGCAGGACCCAGCGCGGGTTCAGGGCTAGGCCTTTCCATCGTTGAGCGATTAGTTAAGCGACATGGCGGCACCCTTCAACTTGATGATGCACCCAGCGGCGGATTGCGGGTACATATTTATCTACAGCGCCCGCAAGCGGCGTAATATTTTCTTTGCTTCCTAAGGTGAGTTTTATGGATCTCTTAAGGTTCTGGTAAGAATTGAATGCAACTGTGGAGTCACACAGTGAACCAGATAGCCACGGTTCACCTTTTCTCCACAAGGAGGTACCCTGATGAACCAAGTAACTTTTTCACCTAAGCCATTAGTTCAGCTTAGCTCACCCCCTCTCTTGGCGATGCCTGCACAGCGGCGACTACTGCCCACCAGCCCTGCCATGACGGTGCTTACCGATTTTTCTCAGGTAGTGCCCCAATCGATCGAGGCTGATACGCCAATCGATGAAGCTCACCTCAAGATGCGGCACGGCGGTATACGATTGCTGTTCGTCATGGATAAAAAGGCGCACTGTATTGGCGTCATTACGTCAAAAGAAGTGATTGGTACCCGTCGTATTAATCTGGCCATGCAGCAGCGCAACCTTACCCGCTCAGAAGTCACCGCTGAAATGATTATGACGCCATGGCAAAAGCTGAGCGCCATGCCTGTCTCCCAACTGGCGTCGTTGACGATTGAAGACCTGGTGCTGTCGATGGAGGCCGTGACCGATCAGCATCTATTGATCACCGAGCAAAACGATCAACACGAACTTAGAATTCGCGGTCTTATCTCAGCAAGCGATATACACAGCGCGGTCGGCAAAGAGATTAACCCGGTACCGATGGCGAAAAGCTTTGCCGATATCTGCCAAGTCGTGACCGGACACGACCTGTAGCGTTTTAAAGTAGTTAGCCATTAACAAAACGCCCTTCACCGATTCCTCGGTGAAGGGCGTTCGCATTTGGGGCCCGGCCCCAGCCTAGAACATGGAAGCGTTAACCCACAGGTGTGCAACGATACTGCCGACGTAGCCTAATAAAATAGCCGGCATCCAGCGAAGGTGAACGGCAAAGGTATAGATTCCCCGTGCCTGACCCATCAGAGCAACACCCGCAGCGGAGCCCATTGAGAGCAAGCTGCCCCCCACGCCTGCGGTTAGCGTAATCAACAGCCAGTTACCTTCTGTCATATCCGGGGCCATGGAGAGAACCGCAAACATGACCGGAATGTTATCCACAACCGCCGAGATAAGCCCCAGTACCACGTTAGCCCACACCGGGTTCCAGCTACCGTAAAGTGTCTCGGAAAGCAGGCTGAGGTAGCCCATAAAGCCTAGGCCGCCAACACACATCACTACCCCGTAGAAGAACAGCAGCGTGTCCCACTCCGAGCGTGCAATACGGCTGAAAATATCAAAGGGCACCACGCTACCCAGTTGTTCGAGTTTCTTCCAATCGCCCCGGCGAGAGTAGCGCTCGCGCTTGCGTTCAAGGGAGCGCGGCAGGCTGCGGCGCAGGTAGTAACCAAAAAACTGCAGCAGGCCTAAACCAAACATCATGCCCATGGCGGGCGGTAAGTAGAGGATCGAGTGACACAGCACTGAGATAGCTACAGTGATCAAAAACAGCACGATAATCCGCCGTGCACCGCGCTTGAGCCAGACATTCTCTTGTAATGCCGCAGGCTGACGATTCGCGATAAAGAAATTCATGATCACCGCAGGCACCATGAAATTGACCAGCGCAGGAATCAGCAGCGCGAAGAAGCCTTCAAACGGCACTTGCCCCGCCTGCCACACCATTAGGGTAGTGATATCGCCAAACGGGCTAAAGGCACCGCCTGCGTTAGACGCCACCACCACGTTAACGCAGCAAAGGCCAATAAATTTATTATCGCCTTCGGCCACTTTGAGTACCACGGCACACATCAGCATGGCGGTGGTCATGTTGTTCGCGATCGCCGAAATGCCAAACGCCATGACGCCGGTAATCCAGAACAGGCTACGATAACTAAAGCCTTTGCGGACTAGCCAAGAGCGCAGTGCATCAAATACCCGGCGCTCTTCCATAGCGTTGATATAGGTCATCGCGACCAGCAAAAATAGCAGCAGCTCAGCGTATTCAAGCAGCGTTTCACGGAAGGCGATTTCGGACTCTTCCGGCATGCCTGCCTGCACATAGACCCAAGCCACAAGCGCCCAGATAAGGCCTGCCGCGACCAATACAGGCTTAGACTTACGCATGTGCAGTAACTCTTCACTCATCACCAACGCATAGGCGAGCACGAAGATCACGACAGAAGAGATACCGGTTAGCGTGAGGGTAAGATCAAGTGGCCCGGCGGCGGCATAAGAGAGCGAAGGAAAGACAAAAAGCGTGCAGGCGAGCAACAGCCAAGCGACTCGGCTAGCGTAATGCCGAGTTGCGAGGACGTTTGGTGGTTTCATGGCGATATTATCCAATCAGGAGGGAGAAAGACCGCCACGATCATAAGCACCCTAAGAACATGCTGCAACGCAACGGTTGCTCATAAGATGCGGCGTATTGCCGCACCTTGTAAAGCGTTTTTATTAGCTTAATGCTAAATATTGTTTAGCGTATTAATTACTCTACCGTCACACTTTTAGCTAGGTTACGCGGCTGGTCAACGTCCGTGCCTTTAAGCACGGCTACGTGGTAACTGAGCAATTGTAGCGGCAAGGTGTAGAGGAGCGGCGCCAGCGCTTCATGCACGTGGGGAAGCGTTAGAACGCGAATATCTTCCTGAGTATCCATGCCCACGCTTTCGTCGGCAAACACAAACAGTTGGCCGCCGCGGGCGCGGACTTCCTGAAGGTTGGATTTTAGCTTTTCCAGCAGGTCATCGTTGGGGGCAACCGAGATCACCGGCATCTCGCTATCCACCAACGCCAGCGGGCCGTGCTTCAACTCCCCGGCGGGATAAGCTTCAGCATGGATATAGGAAATCTCCTTAAGCTTGAGCGCTCCTTCCAGGGCAATTGGGTAGTGGGCACCACGCCCTAAAAAGAGCGCATGATTTTTTTCAGCAAATGCCTGGGAAAGCGTTTCGATCTGGCTGTCCAACGCCAGCACCCGCTGACACACCTCGGGCAACGTGCGCAGCGCGGCGATGATATCGGGGTATTCAGCCTGTCCTTTTGCCTTACTAATGGAAAGCGTTAGCAGCATTAGCGCCACAAGCTGGGTAGTAAAGGCCTTGGTAGAAGCGACGCCTATTTCAGGGCCTGCACGGGTCATTAAGGTGATATCAGATTCACGTACCAGCGAACTACCGGGTACGTTACAAATCGCTAGTGTACCCACATAGTTGAGCGTTTTGGCAAAGCGCAGCGCGGCCAGCGTATCAGCCGTTTCGCCAGATTGGGAAAGCGTGACAAATAGTGTGCCTTCGGGCACGACGGGGTGACGGTAGCGGTACTCAGAGGCCACTTCTACTTGTACCGGTACGCCCGCATAGCGCTCCAGCCAGTATCGCGCCACTAGCCCCGCGTGGTAGCTAGTACCGCAGGCGATGATATGCACCTGACGGGTACGTTGGAAAAGCGCTTGGGCATCGGGGCCAAAGCTCTCCACCAGCACGCTTTTGGCGCTCAGCCGCCCTTCCAATGCAGCCTCGATCACCTTCGGCTGCTCAAAAATTTCCTTAAGCATAAAGTGGCGGTATTCGCCTTTACTGGCAGCGCCATCGCCATGTTCAAAAGTATGAATAGGACGCTCAACGTCGTAACCGTGACGATCCACAATACGAATGGCGCCCTGCTCACGCAGCTCAACCAGATCACCCTCTTCCAGATAAATAAAGCGATCCGTTACCGGCAGCAGCGCGAGCGGGTCAGAGGCTAAAAAGGCTTCATTAATGCCCACTCCGATCACCAATGGGCTACCTTGGCGGGCACCCACCACTACGCCCGGCTCTTTAACGCTCATTACTCCCAGCGCGTAGGCACCGCCAAGGCCATTCACGATCTGTTGAGTTGCCTCAAACAGAGTGAGGCCATCGGCTAGCTTTTCGGAAAGTAGATGAGCAATGACTTCGGTATCGGTCTCAGAGCTAAATTGATAGCCGGTGCGCTGAAGCTTTTCTTTTATGTACTCGTAATTCTCAATAATACCGTTGTGGACAACGGCAACCTGATCGCTACTGTGATGCGGATGGGCATTAGCTTCAGAGGGCTTGCCGTGAGTGGCCCAACGGGTATGCGCAATGCCTGAAAATCCAGACAGCGCAGCAGCTTCCAACTGCGCCGCGAGCGCCGCTACTTTACCGAGTGCTCGATGGCGGATTAATACACCATCATTAAACACTGTCATACCGGCCGAATCGTAGCCGCGATACTCCAGGCGTTTTAGTCCTTCCAGTAGAATTTCTTGGACGTTGCGCTGGGCAACGGCGGCCACGATGCCACACATAGTGTTTCTCCTAGGTTATTAACCAGAGCACTTTACAAAAGCGCCTCAACCAGTCCGCAGAACGTTAAATCGTCGCCATACGAATATGAATACGGCTTTTTAATGATTCTTAGCACTATTTTAAAAGCAGCCTGAAGAACCTTCGTTAAACATCTTCATTAAGAAACTTTTTTTAGAAACACATTTATAACAGCTATGGCTTGGTAATTTTGCTGGGCCGCAGCCACTCAATTTTTTCTAACTGACGACTACGGGTAACCGCCAGGGCGTAGTCGGTAACATCTTTAGCGATCGTTGAGCCGGCCCCTATCGTAGCACCTTTGCCTACGGTGACAGGCGCCACTAGCGCAGTGTTGGAGCCAATAAAGGCGTTATCGCCTATTTCAGTGTGGTGCTTATTAGCGCCGTCGTAGTTGCAGGTAATCGTACCCGCCCCAACATTCACATCACGGCCTAAGCGTGCGTCACCCACATAGCTTAAGTGGTTTATTTTACTGCCCTCACCCACATCAGCGTTTTTAGTTTCAACAAAATTACCCACCTTAGCTTTGACTGCTAACCGCGTGCCGGGGCGAAGCCGCGCAAAGGGGCCAACCTGGTTGAGGCCCGCCGCCACGGTGCCTTCTATTACACTATGGGTATCTATCACGCTTTCTGCGCCAATGGTGCTGTTTTTGATCACGCAGTACGGGCCAATCCGCACGCCTTCACCTAGTTCAACCTCGCCTTCAAACACACAGCCCACATCGATAAACACATCGTGGCCACAGGTTAAACGACCACGCACATCCAGGCGTGCGGGGTCAGCAAGGGCGACGCCCTGCTCCATCAGTTTAGTGGCAAGCTGCTGCTGATAGGCACGCTCTAAACGAGCCATTTGCGCACGGTTATTGACGCCTTCTACTTCTACCGCGGTGGTTGGCTGAGCGGTGCATACCTTGATGCCCTCATCTGCCGCCATGGCGATCACATCGGTGAGGTAATACTCACCCTGAGCATTTTCTGCGGAGAGCTGCGGTAACCAGCGTTTTAGCTGTGCGCTGGTCATGGCCATAATGCCAGTGTTGCATTCGGTGATTTCAAGCTGGGCGCTGTTGGCATCTTTTTGTTCAACGATTGCCACCGCGTCGCCTGCATCGTTGCGCTCTATACGTCCATAGCCGGTGGGGTCAGCTAGCGTCACCGTTAATAGCCCTATGTGCTGCTCGTCCACCGAGGCTAACAGCTTACTGAGGGATTCCCGCTGAAGCAGCGGTACATCGCCGTAAAGGATTAACACCTTGCCGCTACCCAACTGCTCAAGTGCTTGAGCAACAGCGTGCCCAGTGCCTCTCTGTTCGGCCTGAACGGCAAATTGCACAGCGCTTTCTGCCAACGCTTCACGTAACTGTTCAGCACCGTGACCAATGACGACATGGGTACGATCTGGCTGAAGCCCTGAGGCCGTATCCAGTACATGCTGCACCATGGGCTTACCCGCCAAGGTATGAAGCACCTTAGGGGTTTGAGAACGCATACGCGTGCCTTTACCTGCGGCGAGTATGACGATATCCAGTTCTTGCATATTATTCACCTGTTACCGGTTGGCCGGCAGACGCCGGGACTGGCAGTTGTTTAATACCCAACTCATTAACCAGCGTTTCACCAAAGTAATTTACAAATGCAGGCGTAGCGATGCTGCGCCACCGCTCTCCATCACGAACGAGCAAAAGTACTTTCAGATTATTCTCGATAGCCATTTGCATAGCAGCTTGTTCGCCAACCACCAGTAGTGCCGTCGCCCAGGCATCCGCCCAAGCGTTAGAAGGGTGGAAAACAGACACCGACGCAAGCTGGTGCGTCACTGGTCGACCCGTTCGCGGATCAATGGTGTGCGAGAAGCGTTGGCCATCTACTTCAAAATAGTTACGGTAATCACCGGAGGTAGCCACCGACATACTCTCTAGAGGAATGATATGTTGAGCACGCTGCTGGCCATCTTCGGGCACTTCAATGCCAATCTGCCAGGGTGTTTGCTCTTCTTCATCACGCAGGCCGCGGGCAATCAGCTCTCCGCCGATATTGACCAGGTAGTGCTCCAGGCCCTGCTGATCCAAGTAAGCGGCCACTCGATCGGTTCCATGCCCTTTGGCCACGCCAGAAAGGTCGACAAACACATCGCGGTTGCGCCTTGCCTGCATATTTTGACTATCGACTTCTACCGCATCGAAGCCAACCTGGGCGAGCTGCTCGGTCAGAGCATCATCTGAGGGCACTTGTTCAGGCCGCGCGCCAGGGCCGAAGCTCCATAAATTAACCAGGTCACCCACGGTAATATCAAAGGCCCCATGGCTGGCTTCGGCCACCGATTGGCTAATTGCCAATACCTCAATAAGCTCATTGGAGAGCGGTTGCCACTCCTCCAGCGGGGCCTCGTTAAAGGCGATCAGTTCAGAATCATCACGGTAGGTGGACATCGCCTGATCAACGCTCTCCAGCTCTGCTTTAAAGCCCTCTTCCAACTCAAGGGACTCGCCCTGAGTGAGCGGATCCATAATGGTTACCTGATAGAAGGTGCCAAAAATGTTCCCATCAAAGCGTACGGGTGGTTCCAGCGGGCGATCACTCTCTGAGCAGCCAGCCACAGCTATCAGTACGCCTAGCACTACCAATAAACTTCCCCACTTGCCGGTACTTGCTGCCGACTTCTTCTTATCTGACTTTTTCATAGCTGCCATGCCCTGGAAACGAAGCTCTTAAAATGAAGCGCTTAAAAATGAAAAAACCACAGCAGCCAAGCGCCAAACAGCACGCGATAAATAACAAAAGGCTGCATTCCCAATTTGTTAATGACGACCAAAAAGTAGTGAATGCACAAATAAGCGCTGATCCCCGAGAGTAACGTTCCCACGAGCATCGCAGCCCAATCGATCGACTGCGGCGCGTTAAATAGGCCTATGGCTTCCAAACCACCAGCCAACACAATCACCGGAATCGACAGCAAGAAAGAGAAGCGTGCAGCCCCTTCTCGGCTCATACCGACCATTAACGCCGCCGTAATAGTGATACCCGAGCGCGACGTGCCAGGAATCAGCGCCAGCGCCTGGGCGCCACCAATAATGAGTACGTCCTTTAACCGCAGTTGGTACTCACTCCGCGTTCCCTGCTTACGCCAATCCGCATACCCCAACAATAGACCGAAACCAATTAAACTGACGCCAATAATCAGCGTAGAGCGCATAAAGTGAGAAATAACATCGTGCAGCAGTAAGCCAATGATCCCTACAGGGATTGTCGCTAACGTTACCCAGAAAGCGAGTCGTGCATCTTCGTTCACCCCCTTACCGCCGACCGCCGCTACACTGCTGATCACCATCTGCCAAATTTCCTGCCGGAAATAGAGTATCACTGCGGAAAGACTGCCTAAATGCAGCGCCACATCAAAGGCTAAGCCTTGGTCTTGCCAGTCTGTCAGCACAGGCACCAAAATCAGGTGAGCAGAGCTTGAAACGGGTAAAAATTCAGAAATTCCCTGAACAACCGCTAACACCACTACCTGAAGCCAATCCATAAAAAATCCTGTGTATAGAAACAATTGATGGTTTGCAATGGCGTTTAAGGATACACATCCACTAATTCATTGTCCGCCATTGCCTTTACTGACCTTACCAACCACTGGCACTTTAAGGCGATGTTTCGCAGCCTAAAAGCAGTGGACGCTATAGAGGATATAAGGAGTGCGCTACAATAGGCGTCTATTGAATGCGTGCGTCCTTGCAAGGTACCCATGACTCAGACCATAGAAACGCCAGTGGTTCACGACCAAGCACGACTTAGCCAAGAGGCCAAGCGTGTCACCTACATCGGTGCGTGGTTGGATGCCCTGTTGAGCATTGTCAAAGTCACCATTGGTTTTATGGTCGGTTCTGCGGCGTTAATCGCCGACGGGATCCACTCCCTATCTGATTTAGTCACCGACGGTTTTGTCCTGGCGGCCATTCACTATGGGCGCCAGGAACCCGATAAAGACCACCACTATGGCCACGGCCGGATCGAAACCCTGACTACCCTGCTACTGGGAAGCGTGCTGATTTTCGTGGCAGGCGCGATAGCCTGGTCGAGCCTTGATCGCCTGTTTAGCGGTACCGACGTTAATGCCCCTGGCGCACTGGCGATCGTAATTACGGTGATTGCGCTGTTTAGCAAAGAGTGGATTTTTCGCTACACCATGCGGGTAGCCAAGCGGGTAAAGTCAAAACTACTCGAAGCCAACGCCTGGCACTCACGTAGCGATGCACTCTCTACCGCCGTGGTGCTGGTAGCCTTGGTAGGTGCTCAGTTTGGCCTGGGTTGGCTGGATGCCGTGGCCGCCATCATTGTGGGTTTATTAGTCGGCAAAGTAGGTTTGGACTTGCTGTGGGAGTCGGCGCGGGAACTGGTCGATACCGCGCTGCCGGTGGATGTACAGGATCAGATGCACGACGTGGCTTGCAGCGTTCCGGGGGTGGATAGCGTTCACGATCTGCGCACCCGCCAGTCGGCGGGCTGGGTCATGGTCGATTTACACGTGGTGGTCGGGCCGAAAATTACCGTCTCTGAAGCTCATGAGATCGGTAACGAAGTGAGCCGCCGCCTACGCCATGAATTCCCCGCGCTTACCGACGTGATCTTCCACGTTGACCCCGAAGACGACGCCGGTGCGGGCGACCCCAGCCGCCTTCCCGGCCTTCCACTGCGCCCTGAAGTAGAAGCCGCGCTAGATGCACGCTGGTACAAGCACCCTGTGTGGCGCACCCTGAACGAGCTACAGTTACACTACCTGGACGACAAGGTCTCGGTATCGCTGATCATTGCTGATGCGGTTCAACAACCGCCTCAGTGCCTCGCTAGCCAGCTTAAAGCGCTGGCTAGCGATATTGAGTGGCTGGGTCACGTGGAGGTACTGTTTATCACCCGCGCCGCCAGTAGCTCAATGCGCTAAGCCCTCAATGACTCCCTCGTCACGAGAGCAGCAGCGTGGCGATACTGAAGTAGATCACCACCCCAGACGCATCAATCAGGGTGGTCACCAGCGGTGCCGAGGCCGTGGCAGGATCGACCTTAAAGCGCTCGAGAACAAAGGGTAAACACATCCCCAGCAGGCTGCCGAACAGAACGATGGTGACCATGCTAAAGGCAACCACCATGGCCAGCGCCTCGCCACCACGCATAATGCCGATAGGCGTTACCGCAATAGCCATGGTAATGCCCAGCGAGCCCGCGACGAGCAGTTCGCGACCCAGAAGCTTCCCCCAGTCTTTACCCCCCACGTCACCGGTTGCCATACCGCGCACCATCAGCGTGGCAGCCTGAGCCCCGGCGTTACCACCACTACCGATCAATAACGGTAAAAAGAAGACCAACGCTACCTGGGCGGCAATGGTCTCTTCAAAATAGGCAATCCCGGCCCCCGAAAACAGGTTGGCAAAGACCAGCAGTACCAACCAGAACACCCGCTTACGGTAGAGGCTCCAGAGCTTCACGCGGCTTACGCCATCTTCCAGTTGCCCGATCGACATCCCCTTGTGGAAATCTTCGGTGGCCTCGGATTCGGCCACATCCATGGCATCATCGTGAGTCACAATGCCGACCATCCGACCATCCGCATCAATTACCGGCAGCGCTAACAGGTCGTACTTCGCCACAATTCGGGCGACATCTTCCTGAGCATTATCAACGCGGGTGCTGATAACATCCTTGATCATGATGTCGTCCACAATGGCGCCTGGGCGTGCCACCATCAGCTGGCGTAACGACATCGTACCGATCAATTGCCCATCACTATCGAGAATATAGAGCTGGTAAACCGTTTCCGCGTCTGGGGCGGTCTGGCGTACCCGCATCATCGCTTGTGACACCGTCATGCCACTGGCTATGGATACATAGTCAGAGGTCATGATGGCGCCGGCGGTACCCTCTTCGTAGCTGGCAAGCCGCTTTAGATCTTCCCGCTCGCGGTGGGCCATGCGCCGCAGCAACGCTTCCCGGCGGTCTTCACTGAGTAAATTGAACAGATCGACGCGTTCATCCGAGCCCATCTCTTCAAGCAGCTTGAGTACCTGGCTGTCGTCCAACTCCCCGACTACCTCAAGCTGGATCTCACCGGGCAAGTAGCCTAGTACGTTTGCAGCACGCTCGGCAGAGAGAATGTCCAGCAACGCGAGCGCCGCGGGCAGCTCCTCATCGTCTTCAATCATCTCTTCAAGCACTTCACCGATATCCGCGGAGCGGTTTTCGGCCAAACGCAAAGAGAGCACCGATTTACTGGGCGATTCCTTGGCCAACTCGTCGAGCAGTTCGGCTTTTAATGCCTGTAAGCTTTCATCATTCAGTGCCATAACTCCCCCATCACGCTAACCCACGTCGTACTGCCGACTTAATCCCGCATTTTCACTTATCGTACTGCCAAACAAAAAACGCCCCTTAAACCCTCACTAGCGGGCTTAAGGGGCGTTGGACACACGCCAATCGCGTGGGTGTTAGCCTTTGCCCGCCTTTTTACGCAACTGCTGAATGGTTCTCAGCTGCGCAACGGCTTCGGCAAGTTCAGCGGCCGCCCGGGTATAATCGAGCTCCGATGACTTCTCGTTAAAGGCTTTCAGCGCCTGCTGACGCGCTTCTTCGGCAGCAGCCTCATTGAGGTCGCTGGCACGTGATGCAGAGTCGGCCAGAATCGTTACGACATCCGGTTGAACTTCCATGAAGCCCCCCGTGACGTAGAAATTCTCTTCCGAGCCACCATCATGAATCACGCGTACCGGACCCGGCTGAAGCTCAGTCAGCAGCGGAGCATGACCCGGCAAAACGCCCAGGTCACCCATAATCCCGGAAGCAATCACCTGCTCAACGGTACCTGAGAAGATCGATGCTTCAGCGCTGACGATATTGCAAGTAAAGCTATTCGCCATAGCGAATCCCCCTAATGGACGGGATTACTTCTTCATCTGGTTGGCTTTCTCGACGGCTTCGTCGATTGAACCGACCATATAGAAGGCCTGTTCCGGCATATCGTCGTATTCGCCAGCAAGAATGCCCTGGAAGCCACTAATGGTGTCTTTCAGTGAGACATACTTACCTGGTGAACCGGTAAATACTTCGGCCACGAAGAACGGCTGCGACAAGAAACGCTGGATTTTACGCGCACGTGATACGGCCAGCTTGTCTTCATCAGACAGCTCGTCCATACCCAGGATGGCGATGATATCCTTAAGCTCTTTATAGCGCTGAAGAACGTTCTGTACACCGCGAGCGGTAGCATAGTGCTCTTCACCGACAACCAGCGGATCCAACTGACGCGACGTGGAGTCGAGCGGATCGATCGCCGGGTAGATACCCAGTTCGGCGATAGAACGCGCCAATACCACGGTAGCATCCAGGTGCGAGAAGGTGGTCGCCGGCGATGGATCGGTCAAGTCATCCGCGGGCACGTAAACGGCCTGTACGGAAGTGATTGAACCGGTTTTCGTCGAGGTAATACGCTCCTGCAGAACGCCCATCTCTTCAGCCAGTGTCGGCTGATAACCTACCGCTGACGGCATACGACCCAGCAGTGCCGATACTTCGGTACCTGCCAAGGTGTAACGGTAGATGTTATCGACGAACAGCAGAACATCGCGGCCTTCATCACGGAATTTCTCAGCGATGGTCAGGCCCGTCAGCGCAACGCGCAGACGGTTACCCGGAGGCTCGTTCATCTGACCGTAAACCAGCGATACCTTATCGATAACGTTGGATTCCGTCATTTCGTGATAGAAGTCGTTACCCTCACGCGTACGCTCACCCACACCGGCAAATACAGAGTAGCCGCTGTGCTCGGTAGCGATGTTGCGGATAAGCTCCATCATATTGACGGTTTTACCCACACCGGCGCCGCCGAACAGGCCAACTTTACCACCCTTAGCAAACGGGCAGACCAAGTCGATAACCTTGATGCCAGTTTCCAGCAGCTCGTTAGAGGCTGCTTGGTCGGCATAGCTCGGTGCTTTACGGTGAATCGGCATACGCTCTTGCTCGCCGATCGGTCCCGCTTCATCGATCGGCTCGCCGAGTACGTTCATAATACGGCCCAGCGTTTCCTTACCTACCGGTACGGAAATAGCGGCACCTGTGCTGGTCGTTTCCATGCCACGCTTCAAGCCCTCGGTGGAGCCCATGGCGATGGTGCGCACCACGCCGTCGCCCAGCTGCTGCTGGACTTCGAGGATAGTCTCAACATCGGAGACCTTCAGCGCGTCGTAGACCTTGGGCACAGAGTCCCGCGGAAACTCTACGTCAATCACCGCGCCGATGATTTGTACGATACGTCCGCTCATCTTGGTTCCTCTCTAAAACCTGCAAATGAAACCTGTCTGCCGGGAGCCGCTTAACAGAGTCGGCTCCCTAGGCGTTATACGGCAGCAGCGCCGCCGACGATCTCAGAAATTTCCTGGGTGATGGCGGCCTGACGGGCCTTGTTGTAGACCATCTCCAGATCGTCGATCAGGCCGCCTGCGTTGTCAGTGGCACTTTTCATAGCGATCATTCGGGCGGCTTGTTCACAAGCGCCGTTTTCCACTACCGCCTGATACACCTGCGATTCGATGAAACGAACCAACAGGCTATCGAGCAACGCCTTGGCATCCGGTTCATACAGGTAGTCCCAGCTTCCGGGACGGGCGTTTTCGTCGTCTTGCTCAGCGTCTGCGCCCATATCAGGCGACAGTGGAAGAAGCTGACGAACCACTGGCTTTTGCGTCATGGTATTCACAAACTCGTTGTGCACCACGTACAGCCGGTCGAGACGTCCTTCATCGTACGCTTCAAGCATGACCTTAATACTGCCAATCAACCCCTCAACGGTCGGGGCTTCGCCTAAACCGCTCTTTGCCGCTACTAAATTACCACCGTAGTTACGGAAAAAAGTGCTGGCCTTAGCGCCTAACGCGCAAAAGTCCTGCTCAGCACCCTGCTTTTTCCACTCGCTGGCCTGTTTAAGTAAGGCTTTGAAGAGGTTGTGGTTCAAGCCACCGCACAGACCACGGTCTGTAGAGACCACAATGTAACCAACGCGCTTAACCTCGCTACGCTCGACCATATAGTCGTGCCTGTACTCGGGGTTCGCGTCGGCAATGTGGCCAACCACGTTACGAATCTGCTTAGCGTAAGGCTGACTAGCTCTCATCAGATCTTGCGCTTTACGCATTTTCGATGCAGCCACCATTTCCATGGCGCTGGTGATCTTCTGCGTATTTTTAATGCTCCCGATCTGGGTGCGTATCTCTTTTGCAGCTGCCATAGCGATCTACCCTTCGTTCGTGGCTCTCAGAAAGCATGCAAACCCGCCCGCAGGCGGGCCAAACATTACCAGCTCTGAGTCGCCTTGAACTTTTCGAGACCCGACTTCAAGCTGTCTTGAATCTCACCGTTGTAGTCGCCGCTCTGGTTGATCTTGTCGAGCAAATCACCGTGCTCAGACTTCATGTAGTCGTGCAGCGCACGCTCGAAGTCCAATACTTTGTTCACTTCGACATCATCCAGGTAACCTTCGTTGGCGGCATACAGCGAGAGCGCCATTTCAGCTACCGACATTGGCGAGTACTGGTTCTGCTTCATCAACTCGGTAACACGCTGACCGTGCTCAAGCTGCTTACGCGTGGCTTCATCAAGATCAGAGGCAAACTGCGAGAACGCCGCCAGCTCACGATACTGGGCTAGCGCCAGACGTACACTACCGCCGAGCTTTTTGATGATTTTGGTCTGCGCCGAACCACCGACACGAGAAACCGACAGACCTGCGTTAATCGCCGGACGAATACCGGAGTTAAACAGGTTGGTTTCAAGGAAGATCTGACCATCGGTGATCGAAATCACGTTGGTCGGAACGAACGCAGAAACATCGCCACCCTGGGTTTCGATGATCGGCAGCGCGGTTAAGGAACCGGTCTTACCTTTCACTTCACCGTTGGTGAACTTCTCAACGTAGTCGACGTTAACGCGCGCAGCACGCTCAAGTAGACGCGAGTGGAGATAGAAAACGTCACCGGGATAAGCTTCACGGCCTGGCGGACGACGCAGCAGCAGCGATACCTGACGGTAGGCAACGGCCTGCTTGGAAAGATCGTCATACACAATCAGGGCGTTCTCGCCGCGGTCGCGGAAGTATTCGCCCATGGTGCAGCCAGAATAAGGCGCGAGGAACTGCATTGGAGCCGGATCGGCAGCGCCAGCGGCGACAACGATGGTGTGCTCCATGGCGCCATGCTCTTCGAGCTTGCGCACCACGTTGGCAATGGTCGACTGCTTCTGACCAATGGCCACGTAGACACAGGTCACGCCCTTGCCTTTCTGGTTGATGATGGCATCAATGGCAATGGCGGACTTACCAATCTGACGGTCACCGATAATCAGCTCACGCTGACCACGGCCGATCGGCACCATGGCGTCGATAGACTTAAGACCGGTTTGAATTGGCTCATCAACGGATTGGCGGGTGATAACGCCCGGTGCCACTTTCTCAACGGCATCGGTCATGGTGGTGTTAATGTCACCTTTGCCATCGATGGGGTTACCCAATGCATCGACAACACGACCAATCAGCTCAGGGCCTACCGGTACTTCGAGAATACGACCGGTACACTTGGCGGTCATGCCCTCTTCAAGCTGCAGGTAGTCACCCAGTACGACGGCACCTACGGAGTCACGCTCCAGGTTAAGTACCATGCCAAAGATGCTGTTAGGAAATTCAATCATTTCACCGAACATCGCGTCTTCGAGACCGTGAATTTTCACGATACCGTCGGAAACGGTGACGATGGTGCCCTGATTATGGGCTTCAGATGCGACGTCAAGCTTTTCAATTCGCTGCTTGATGATGTCGCTGATCTCGGAAGGATTCAGTTGCTGCATGCCATGTCCCTCAGACTCAAGCGGTTAGCGCGTCAAAAAGGCGGTTCAATCGACCACGTACGGAGCCGTCAATAACGGTATCACCAGCACGCAGGATGACACCGCCAATAAGCGACTTGTCCACCTGAGTAGTAATAGAGATTTCGCGATTCAGACGTTTCTTAAGCGCGTTCGCTAGCTTCGTTTCTTGCTGACTATCTAGCTGGTAAGCAGAGGTGACGTTCACTTCAACCCGCTGCTCGTGTTCGGCACGTAGGTGCTCAAACTGATCAGCAATGGATGCCAACGCCATCAAACGGCCTTGGTCAGCCAAGACAGTCAAAAATCGCTGTAAAGCCTCATCCTTTTGCTCTGGAATCAGCTCGACAAGCAGCGACACTTTTTGCTCGCTGTCTAATTTTGGACTGTTTAGTCGATGGCGAACGACGTCATCTGCTACCGAAACACTTAAAAAACTCAGCGCTTGCGACCAGCTATCAAGCGCCTCATGATCACGCGCGTATTCAAACGCTGCTTTAGCGTAAGGACGAGCGACGGTCAGTAATTCCGCCATGATTCACCTCCTTACAGTTCAGCAGCAAGCTCATCGAGTAACTTGCGATGCGCTTGTTCGTCGACCGACGCTTCAAGAACACGCTCGGCACCCATAACAGCGAGGTAAGAGACTTGAGAGCGAAGTTCGTCTTTTGCACGGTTCACTTCTTGCTCAATCTCTGAACGTGCGCTGGCTACCAGGCGTTCGCCTTCGGCGCGGGCATGTTCGCGGGCTTCTTCAACTATCTGGGCAGAGCGCTTGTTGGCCTGCTCAAGAATTTGCGAAGCTTGCTCCTTGCTTTCACGCAGCATCTGCTCAGCGCGTTCTTGAGCAAGCTCAAGATCACGGTTTGCACGGCTAGCTGCGTCCAAGCCATCAGCAATTTTCTTTTGACGCTCATGAAGCGCGTTGCTGATCGGAGGCCACACATACTTTATGCAAAACCAGACAAAGATCGCGAAGGCGATCGTCTGCCCGATTAGCGTCATGTTGATATTCACAGGAATGTACCTCTGACAAGTTCGTGGCGACCGGAGTGAAACAAAACCGAGCGTTGGACGCTCGGCTCAGCAGTCATTAACCGGCAACAACGAAGATCAGGTACATTGCGATACCAACACCGATCATCGGAACGGCATCCAACAGACCTGCCATTAGGAAGGTTTTGGTTTGCAGTTGGTCACCAAGCTCAGGCTGACGCGCTGTAGATTCCAACAGCTTGCCACCCAAAATGGCGAAGCCAATGCCGGTACCTAGCGCGCCGAGACCGATCATGATGGAAGCAGCAATGTAGATAAGTTCCATGGTAATGCTCCTAGTTTTTCAAGTTAAAGTCTAAGGTTGAGGGTTAAGGGTATTGTCTAACAAACAGTGCTTACTTCAGTGATGTTCGTGCGCTGCGCTGAGGTAAACGACGGACAGCACGGTAAAGATGAACGCCTGTAATGTAACGATTAAAATATGAAAAATGGCCCAAGGCACATCCAGCACCCAGATTGCCCAGAAAGGTAACATCGCGATCAAGATAAAGATGACTTCGCCGGCGAACATGTTACCAAATAGACGCATTGCCAAGCTGAATGGCTTAACCAGCAAAGCGACGATTTCCAATACAAGGTTGAAGGGAATCAATGCCCAATGATTGAAAGGCGTGAAAGACAACTCTTTGGCAAAGCCGCCCACCCCTTTAACCTTAAGGCTGTAGTAGAGAATCAGGCAGAAAACGCCCAGCGCCATACCGAGGGTGGCATTGACGTCCGTAGTGGGAACGATTTTCATGTAATCAACGCCGAGCTTGGAAAATAAGACCGGGAAGAAATCCACCGGAATTATTTTTAGCGAGTTCATCAGGAATATCCACACGAACAGCGTTAAGGCCAAGGGGGCAATAATCGGATTACGCCCTTTAAACGTCCCTTGGATCATGTTCTCGATAAATTCAAACACCATTTCAACCGCATTTTGCAGCCCTGATGGCACGCCGGTAGTGGCCATTTTGCCTGCTTTACGGAAAATCCAGATAAACAGCAGCCCCATGGCGATGGACCAGCCCATGGTGTCTAAGTGAATAGCCCAAAAGCCCATTTCACTTGCTTCTTCCGCAGAGTGTGCCAGCGACCAGCCATTTTCAGGGTGGTTACCAAAGGTCAGGTTCTGCAAGTGGTGCTGGATATAGTAAGTCGTCGAGACTTCGTTTCCTGCGGCCATGGATGTATCACCTCAATCAGTTGTGCAATTTTCTAAACATTAGCGCTTTTTGGCATTAACCAAGGCGTAAACCAATGCGTTAGAACAACCGCAACATAAGCATAAAAAAAGAAAGCGGGGTTTGAGGGGGGCGCTGCCACGAACACTGCCACAAACAGTGCCACCGTCAAACCAAACTTGCCTGCCTCGGCGCGAAAGAGACGCATCGCAGCCTTCGAAGGACTACTCGCACGTAAAATACCCATTCGCTTGATAAAAAACGCATGCGGTAATAGAGCGACCAACGCTCCTTTAAAAACCGATGACATGCCTTCTAAATCGTCAACTAGGTAGGCTACTAGCATACCTAGAAAAATAATTATCAATTGCGCGATCGTGAGTCTAACGATATAGGCTTTTCGCCGCTGGGTTTCGTATCGCTGCATAGCTTTCTGAATAAACACCCAGCCGTTGAATAAAAATCGCCATACATCGACAAACGTATTCCTAGACAAACACAGACAACCTGCACAAATCTTGCGCGATTATAGGGAAGCGCTATCACACCTTCAACCGAAGTCGCACCGATTTTGCTCGGTTATTGGATGATTTGCGACCAAAGGGGGAAAACGTGGTCGCTTCTTACGCGATATTGCATAGCTTGCTATTTAATATGATTTAAGATGCCGTCTAACTCTTCTAGGCTTGTATAGCGTATTGTTAATTTACCTTTGCCTTTTTGACCATGATCAATGGAAACGGGCGCACCGAGCAGCTCGCCAAGATGAGTTTCAAGCTTTGCCACATCGGGCTGTTTGTTTTGACGACTAGTAGGCGTTTTGATCGGGGCTTGGCTGGTCTGTACTTTTTTCACAAGCGCTTCAGTGGCCCGAACGGTCATATCGTTGTTGACCACTTCATGGGCCACCTGCCGCTGCTGGGCACTATTTAACGTCAACAATGCTCGCGCATGGCCCATATCAAGATCGCCACGTTCGAGCAGGGTTTGTACTTCGGGGTCTAGCGCCAGTAGACGCAAGAGATTGGCTACCTGGGTGCGCGATTTACCCACTGCGTCGGCTATCTGCTGCTGAGTCAACTCAAACTCTTCGCCTAGCCGCTTGAGCGCCATGGCTTCTTCAATAGCGTTGAGGTTTTCACGCTGAATATTTTCGATCAGGGCCAGTGCCAAGGCGACTTCATCGCTGACTTCTCGAATGACCGCCGGAATCACGTCCAACTCAGCCAGCTGTGCAGCACGCCAACGACGCTCACCGGCAATAATTTCATAGCGATCAACGCCAATGGGGCGCACGACGATGGGTTGCATCACGCCCTGGGCACGAATGGAGTCAGCCAGCTCTTCCAATGCTTCCGGCTGAATATCCCGACGCGGCTGATATTTACCACGCGTTAATTGCCCTAGCGGCAGGCGCTCAAGGCGATCCTCGGTAACATCGGCAGCCGCGGCGCTACTCGCTGCGTCAGAAAGCCCCAACGAAGTGCCGCTACTGGCAAGTTCTAAGCTGTCACGGCGACGTGCACCGGCACCAATCAGGGCATCCAGGCCACGTCCCAGCGCGGGTTTACGCGTCATTCGCTTTCCCTCATTTTTTCAGCGCCCTTTTTTGAATTGAAGAGTTGAAGTGAAGAGTAGTTACAGTGAAAGACGACGGATCATCTCTTTCGCCAGCACGCGATAGGCCTGGCTCCCCCGGGAGAACCGGGCATATTGCGTAACGGGCAGCCCGTGGCTTGGTGCTTCGGCGACTTTTACGTTACGCGGTATGGTCGTTTTCAATAGCATATCGCCAAAATAATCACGCAACTGCTTATCCACTTCCCGCGTTAGGCTGGTGCGCTTGTCATACATGGTGCGCAAAATGCCCGCAATCGCTAGGTCAGGATTCACATTTTGCTTAATCTGCTCAACGGTATCGAGCAGCGCCGATAATCCTTCTAACGCATAAAACTCACACTGAAGTGGAATCAATACACTGTCAGACGCGGTTAATGCATTCACGGTAAGCATATT
This sequence comes from Vreelandella sp. ssv, assembly GCF_059448525.1. Classification (NCBI taxonomy): domain Bacteria; kingdom Pseudomonadati; phylum Pseudomonadota; class Gammaproteobacteria; order Oceanospirillales; family Halomonadaceae; genus Vreelandella; species Vreelandella sp. ssv. The sequence goes on from NZ_CM182545.1 coordinate 4,258,693, forward strand.
CAACGAGGGTGGACAGTCGATGAGCACCACATCGTACTCACTGGAGACCGACGCAAGTGCCTTGGTTAAGCAGCTCTCGCTTTTATCGCGATCTAAAAGTTCGACCTCTGCAGCGGTAAGATCACCATTACCGGGCAGTACGTCGTACTTTACCGCTAGCTTCTTAACGATGGTTTCAGCTGCCGTTGCTTCACCTAGCAGAACATCAAGCACGCTTTTATCGAGCCCATATTTATCGATGCCACTTCCCATACTGGCATGACCTTGAGGGTCAAGATCCACCAACAGTACGCGGCGGTCGAGCGCAGCGAGACTGGCCGCCAGGTTAACGGCCGAGGTGGTCTTGCCCACGCCGCCTTTTTGGTTGGTCAGGGCAATGATCTGGCTCACTTACTCAACTCCTTCCTGGGGTCATGATCAACGTTCAGAATCAATAGCTGCCGCTGGGCCGTTTCAAAAGGGACTTCCAGCAGGTGACGTTGGTGTAAACGAATATCGGGAGGGAGGTCGTGCAACTCCTCGTCTGCTCCTGGACCTTTCATGGCTAGCCACTGGCCTTCGGCACTGGGTAGCTGGCGAGTCAAGGTCACGAAATCGACCAAGCTGGCAAACGCTCTAGAAATCACTTGATCGAAAGCGGCGTTCTCGAACTCTTCCACCCGGGCCTGGACAGGAGTCACGTTTTTAAGACCGAGCTCCATTACCGCCTGACGCTGAAAGCGCACTTTTTTGCCATTGCTGTCCAGCAGTGTGACATCAAGCTCGGGTACTAAAATGGCCAGCACTATACCGGGCAAACCTGGGCCAGCGCCAACATCCAGCAGCCGCGGCCCTTGCACATAGGGCACCACAACGGCGCTATCCAGCACATGGCGCGACACCATATCGTTAACGTCGCGCACTGCTGTGAGGTTATAAGCCTGATTCCACTTGTGCAACAGTGCCAATAAACCTAACAGCTGTTCTCGCTGATGGTGGTCAACGCTAATGGATAGCTGGTTTAACCCTTGATCGAGCCGTGGTGCAACGCTTGAAGGCAGTGTTTTCAACAGGGGGGTTAACGAACTCATCCGTTAACCACCTCAGCTGTAGCTACCAACCGGCGCTTTTTCAGATGCACTAGCAAAATAGAAACGGCCGCGGGGGTGACTCCTGAAATCCTTGCTGCGTGGGCAAGCGTTTCCGGTCGCGCTTCAGCCAGCTTTTGACGAACTTCGTTGGATAGACCTTCCACTTTCAAATAATCCAGCTCTGCAGGCAGTGGCGTGGCTTCGTGGCGTTTGAGCTTGTCGATCTCTTCCTGTTGGCGATCGATATAGCCTTGATACTTGGCCTGAATTTGTACCTGCTCGGCAACCGCAGGATCGGTCACCAGCGTGCCTTCGATACCGGGCAGATTGGCTAAATCACCGTAGCTAAGTTCTGGACGCTTAAGCAGATCGCTAAGCCGATACTCTCGAGTGAGCGGTGCACCGGTTTTTTCAGCCACTTGTTCCGCCGCCGGGCTCCCAGGCTGAATCCAAATAGTATCCAGACGGGCACTCTCTTGCTCGATGGCTTCGCGTTTTTGGCTAAACGCGGTCCAGCGAGAGTCGTTGACGAGACCCAGTTTGCGCCCCGCTTCGGTTAAGCGTAGATCCGCGTTGTCTTCACGCAGCAGCAGACGGTACTCCGCACGGGAAGTAAACATCCGGTAGGGCTCTTTGGTACCCATGGTGATCAGGTCATCGACCAGCACACCGAGATAGGCTTCATCGCGGCGGGGATACCAGGCGTCCAGCTCCTGGGAACGGCGGGCGGCATTTAGGCCTGCGAGCAACCCTTGAGCACCGGCTTCTTCGTAGCCGGTAGTGCCGTTAATCTGGCCGGCAAAAAACAGGTTGTGGATAAACTTAGTTTCCAGCGAGTGTTTTAAATCCCGCGGATCAAAAAAGTCGTACTCAATAGCATAGCCAGGCCGGGTGATATGGGCATTTTCCAGGCCTTTGATTGAACGCACGACCTGAATCTGCACATCAAAGGGCAGCGAGGTCGAGATGCCGTTGGGATAGAGCTCATGCGTATCCAAACCTTCGGGTTCGATAAACACCTGATGACTCGATTTATCGGCAAAGCGATGCACTTTGTCTTCGATCGATGGGCAGTAACGCGGCCCGATCCCTTCGATGACGCCGGAGTACATCGGCGAGCGATCCAGATTGGCCAGAATCAGATCGTGAGTGTGCTGATTGGTGTGAGCAATATGGCAACTCACTTGCTGAGGATGCATTTCCCGTGATCCCAGGTAGGACATGACCGGCGTTGGGCTATCGCCGGGCTGCTCTTCCATCTGAGAAAAATCAACGGTTTTTGCATTAATGCGCGGCGGAGTGCCGGTTTTTAGGCGATCAACACGAAACGGCAGCGCGCGGAGTCTTTCTGCCAAGGCGTTGGAAGGCGGATCACCTGCTCGGCCACCTTTGCTTTGATCCAAACCAATATGAATCACGCCACCCAAAAATGTGCCGGTACACAGCACAACGCTGTCGGCATGAAAACGGATACCGGTTTCCGTGACGACCCCACGCACGGTGTCGTTATCCACAATCAGATCACCAGCGGCTTGTTGGAAAATCGTCAAGTTGGGTTGGTTTTCCAACATTCCGCGGATCGCCGCTTTGTAGCGAATGCGATCAGCCTGGGCACGGGTTGCTCGGACGGCAGGCCCCTTGCGGGCATTGAGCACGCGAAACTGGATGCCACCTAAATCCGTGGCAAGCCCCATGGCGCCGCCCAGTGCATCAATTTCTTTAACCAAATGGCTTTTGCCAATCCCGCCAATGGCGGGATTACACGACATTTGGCCCAGGGTTTCGATGTTGTGGGTGAGCAGCAGGGTCTGACAGCCCATGCGAGCAGAGGCCAATGCGGCTTCAGTTCCCGCATGGCCACCGCCGATGACAATCACGTCAAAGCGGTCGGGGTAATTCAAAAGACACCTCGTCTTGTGCCGATTGGCACGGATGATGTGGCCAGTGCAGTCGATTCCAGACGCAGCCACTTTAGATCAATGAGTCGGCAAGTATAAACCCCCTGTGGGTAACCGTCAGGTTTTTCCACACCCGGAATCGTTAAACAGCCTCTATTAATAACAACATAAATATAAAATAAGAGAAGTTCTGTAAATGTTGTAACTACTAGTGTGGACAATTTCTGTGTATAAGCTACTTAATCCATTTAATTTCATGCTCTTACATTGTTGACTTCTACATGTTTGAAAGCGGGAGTGCCTGGGCAGAAAGGGTGGTAAGCCTGTGGATGGAATAGTGCTTTATCCACAGAGTTAGTTAAGCACCTCTTATCCACCGTCCAGTACCTGTGTTGTTACCGCACCTGTGAACAACCTCAACTTGTTGTGGAGCTAACGCTAAGAGACTCGTCTAGCAGGCTTTCCAGTCATAAAACCAATCAACATAAAAAAAGTTTATCCACAGGCAAAAAAATGGCCTGTCATGTCGACAGGCCATTAATAAAGTGCAATTTAGCGCGAATTGGATACTAATTTGACGCTTAAAAGAGGCTCAATTTAATGTTTCAGTACGCGCGCTAAGAAGGATTGCGTACGTTCATGTTGCGGTGAATCGAATAGCTTCTCAGGATGCCCCTGCTCTGTAATCTCGCCTTTATGGATAAAAATAACCCGGTCAGCAACCTCACGAGCGAAGCCCATTTCATGGGTAACTATCACCATCGTCATGCCTTCTTTGGCCAACTCACGCATAGCATCCAGTACTTCACCGATCATTTCTGGATCAAGCGCCGATGTGGGCTCGTCAAACAGCATTAGGCGGGGTTCCATCGCCAAGGCACGGGCCAGCGCCACACGCTGCTGTTGGCCCCCTGAGAGCTGGCTAGGGTACTTATCCGCCTGGTCAGCGATGCCCACTCGGTCGAGCAGCCGTTTGGCGTTGCTGACTGCGTCGTCACGGCTTAAACCACGGACTTTCATCGGTGCCAGGGTGACGTTATCTATCACGCTGAGATGGGGAAAGAGATTGAATTGCTGAAATACCATGCCTACTTCGGTGCGGATGGTTTGCAGCGCTTGAGTACTCTTTCCATGAGGTAATAGTTCGTTGCTGTCGACGACCAGGCTGCCCGATTGAAACTCTTCCAAACCGTTAATACAGCGAATTAGCGTAGATTTTCCTGACCCACTGGCACCGATGATCACGACGACTTCACCAGGCACAATCGTCAGGTCAATGTCATTGAGTACGTGCAGGCTGCCAAAGTGTTTATTGAGCTGCTGCATACGCACAATGGGTTGCGTTATGTCGTTCATTGTCTCGCTCATTGCGCGTGTCCTTATTGTCCTGCCAGGCCTCTGATCTCAAGCTGGCGGAGGATGATTGATAGGGTCCAGGTGATCGCTAGATACATCAAGGCGACCATGAAGTAGACCTCCAGGGCCGTGAAGGTGGTGGAGATATAGATTTGTCCCTGACGCACCAATTCACCAACGCCAATCACCGAGAACAGTGACGTGTCCTTGATACTGATAATGCCCTGATTGCCCAGGGAGGGGATCATCCGCCGAAAGGCTTGGGGCCAGATAACGTAGCGAAACGCCTGAGTACGCGAGAGCCCGAGTGAAAGTGATGCTTCGCCTTGACCGCGCTCAATCGACTGCACGCCACCACGAACGATTTCAGAGATATAAGCGCCAGAGTTAACGGCGATCGCGGCGATACCGGCCACCAAGGGATTAATCGGTCCTCCTAGCAGTTGCGGTAAGCCGTAAAATATAAACAGCACTTGTACCAGGATGGGCGTGCCGCGAAATACTTCAATGTACAAAATTGCCGGCCAGCGCAGCCAACGTAGGCGGCTAATACGTAATAAGCCAAAGAAAATGCCGATAAAAAAACCGATGGCGAGACCGCCAAACGAGATAAGCAGTGTCCAGGGAATACCTGGCAGCAGGTAAGGGATAGACCCAAACGCTGCCGACCAATCAAATTGAAAATTGACGTCCACGCGTAGACTCCTGAATCAAAAGTACAGATGAGAAAAGCAGTAAGAAACGCAGCAGGGCCGGGGGTTGTGGCCACCCGGCCCTGTTATCACGTTATGCTGTCAGCGAGTATGGATGCTCACTCTTCGCTGGAGGCTTCCCCAAACCATTTGGTGTAAATCTCATCGTAGGTGCCATCTTCTTTCATCGCTGCGAGCGCTTCATTGGTAGGTTCTACCCATTCGCTACCTTTATGAAAAACGATGCCGTACTGTTGGCCTTCGTATAGTGGGCCGACGACTTTTGTGCGTCCTTCACCGCGGGTTTGCGCGAAGTAGGAAACGTTAGGTGCATCGTAGAAAACGGCATCTACGTTACGGCCCAATAGCGCCATATACATATCGCTCATGGCCGGGAAGGGAGTGATATCGGCGTCTTCACCGAGTTCTTCTTTTAAGAAGTCGTAGCTGGTGGAACCAATGCGCGTGGCGATAGAAAGGTCGGCGAGGTCTTCGATAGTTTCAACGTCGTCGTTATCGGCGCGAACAATAATTTTTAAGCCGGAGTCGTAGTAAGGGTCGGAGAAGTCAACGATTTCAGCGCGTTCTTCGGTGATGGTAGTACCAGCAATAGCGATCTCTTGGCTACCGGTTTGCACGGCAGGAATAATGCCGGCGAATTCCATTGTGGTGAGATTAACTTCAAAGCCTGCACGCTCGGCGACTTCGTTAATGATATCCATATCGAAGCCGACCATTTCGCCGGTTTCTTGATCCATCATTTCGAACGGCACAAAGCTTGGGTCAGTAACCACGTTAACCGTTGGCATTTGGGCCATGGCGGCAGTGGTGCTGCCTAATCCCAGTGCGAGTGCGAGCGTTGTTTTCGTCAGGTTGAGTGGTAGTGCTACTTTCATAAGTTTCCCCGTGCTTTATGTGGCTAGTAGTGGGTGTCAAAGCGATTTATATCGCTTGAAGAGTCCCTTAAGCCGTTATTGACCTATCAACCTTGGCGAGAAACCGCCAGGGCGTCAAGTCACGGGGAGCGTTGTGGGCCAACGCTGTTTAGACCATAAAGGAAGCACCGCAGCCGCAGGTGGTGGTGGCGTTAGGGTTTTGAACGCGAAAACGTGCGCCCGCCAGACCCTCTTCGTAATCAACGGTAGAACCTACCAAATACTGGTAAGAAAGGGGGTCAACCACTAAGGCGGCGTTTCCAAATTCAATAACGGTGTCATCGTCAGCGACGTTTTCAGCAAAGTCGAAACCGTATTGAAAACCCGAACAGCCGCCACCGGTCACGTAGACCCGCAGTTTAAGCGATGGATTATTTTCTTCTGCAATCAGCGCATTGATACGTTTGCGTGCGCTATCAGAGAGCAGTAATGGAGTAGGAACAAAGGCTTCTGCACCGCTCATGGGTACCTCCCGCGAGCTTAAAGAACGAATAAATCGGCATTGGGGGATGATTATGGGTAATTCCCAGCAAATTGGTCAACTATTGCTGGGAATTAGTGAAACCTTAGGGCATCAGTGCTGGTGCGGTAAGGCCGGTCTTCTCGTCGAAGCCGAACATCAGGTTGAGGTTTTGGATCGCCTGGCCGGAAGCACCTTTGACCAGATTATCGATCACCGATAGCACGACCACGGTGTTGCCATTGCCGGGGCGGTGGACGGCCAGGCGGCAGGTATTGATGCCTTTGACACTGCGCGTTTCAGGATGGCTTCCTGCAGGCATCACATCAACAAACGGCTCGTCGGCGTAGCGCTGCTCAAATAGAGCCTGAAGATCACCGGGCTCAGCGGTTAGCTGGCCGTAAAGCGTGGCGTGAATGCCGCGGATCATTGGCGTTAAGTGCGGCACAAAGGTTAAACCCACAGCGGATTGCTGAATATCCCTAAGTCCCTGGCTAATTTCCGGTAGATGGCGGTGGCCGCCTGCGCCGTAGGCTTTCATTGACTCACTGGCTTCGGCAAGCAGAGAACCTACTTTAGCGCCTCGACCAGCTCCGGTAACGCCTGATTTGCAGTCAGCAATCAGTTGGCTTGGGTCGATTAAGCCAGCTTCCAGTAGCGGCAAATAACCGAGTTGAACGGCAGTGGGGTAGCAGCCGGGCACGGCGATTAAACGTGCATTTTTGATCTGTTTCCGATGCATTTCCGGCAGCCCGTATACCGCCTCTTGCAACAATTCCGGGGCACCGTGGGCCTGATCGTACCAGCGGCTCCACTCATCGGCATCGCGCAGCCGGAAGTCAGCTGACAGATCAATCACCCGAGTGCCGTTTTCGAGTAGCTCACCCGCCAGTGCGTGGGCAACGCCGTGAGGTGTGGCAAAAAATACCGCATCCATCGCTCCCAGCTGTTTGGCATCCGGCTCGCTAAACGCCAGCGTGTCGTAATGGCCGCGCAGGTTGGGGTACATATCGCACACCTTAACGCCGGTTTCCGAGCGCGAGGTAATGGCGGCTACGTTGACGTGGGGGTGCTGGGCAAGTAGCCGCAGTAATTCAACGCCGGTATAACCGGTACCGCCAACAATGCCGACCTTAATCACAAATCACTCCTTGCGGATTGCGCCAAACGTTTTTAATGAAACAGTTTTACAGCCTAAGCGGATTGCTGCGGGCTGTCGAAGTGTATCGGGCTATGATACACAAGAGGGTAGATAGATAAGAACATTAAGAAGACCAAAACAAGGCAGGTCGCTGTGGCGCGTTTTTCCCGATCGGATTTTACCTTAGAGAGTTTTCGTCGCCAGTTGGCCAACGTCGACGCCCTTCCGCAACTCTGTTTGCTGGGCCTTGTCTCGGGGGTTATTACCGGCGCTGTGATGGTGGCGTTTCGGCTGCTATTGGAAGCGGGCGCCGCTCTCTACATGACCGATGGCGATCCAGAAGCATTTGAAAGCATGGCGCCCTGGCTGCGTGCGCTGCTACCTATGCTGGCGGTTACCCTTGTGGGTGTGCTGCTGTACCGGCAAAAACCGGCAGCGCGCAAGCTGGGCGTTGGCCATGTGATTGAGCGGCTTACCTATCATCAGGGCCGCTTTCCGTTACGCAACTGGTTGAATCAGTGGTGGGTGGGGGTTGTCGTGGTGCTAGGTGGCCTCTCCGCTGGTCGTGAGGGCCCGGCGATTCACTTGGGGGCTGCGGCGGCAAGCGGGCTTGGTCAGCAGATTCGCTTGCCTAATAATAGCCTGAGAGTACTCGTGGCGTGTGGTACCGCAGCAGCTATTTCCGCCTCTTTTAACACGCCTATCGCGGGCGTCATCTTTGCTATGGAAGTGGTGATGATGGAGTACACCTTGATGAGCTTTATGCCCGTCATCTTGGCCTCCACCATGGGTGCGTTAGTGGCGCAGCTAGCCTACGGCAACGAACCTGCCTTCCGCATTCCTGAAGTGGCTCTGGGGTCGTTGATCAACCTCCCGTGGATCGTAGTGACAGGATTGGTAATTGGCTTACTGGCCGGTCTATTTATCCATATTTCACGTAGCCAGCGCATTATGGCGTGGCCGCTTTGGGTGCGCCTTGGGTTAGTAGGCTTGGCGACTGGCGCAGTCGCTTGGTGGTTTCCTCAGGTGCAGGGTATCGGCTACGACAGCGTGGCAGCGGCACTCAATAATCAATTGGAGATCAAAGTACTGCTGGCGCTGATGATTGCCAAACTGTTGATTACGGCGCTAACCGTTGCTGGGGGTGTTCCTATCGGCATTGTTGGACCGGTGTTAGTAGTGGGGGCCGCCACAGGCGCACTGTTTGGTATGCTCGGTGGTTGGTTTTGGCCAGACAAAGCGGCCGATCCAGGTATTTACGCCATGCTAGGCATGGCAGCAATGATGGGCGCGGTTTTACAAGCACCCCTTGCTGCGCTGATGGCACTTTTGGAGTTAACCCATACGCCGAGTATCATGCTTCCCGGAATGTTAGCGGTGGTGGTTGCGTGTTTAACCTCGCGACAATTAACTGGTTGTGAAGGTTTTTTTATCAGCACTGTTCGCTATGGGCTGCATCCGCTTCAGCAACCCTTGATGCAGGCACTCTCGCGGGTCTCAGTGCCGGCGGTGATGGAGCGGCAGCTAGTGCGCACAGAGCGGATGATCACGCCAGATCGGGCGCGGGTATTACTAGAAACGAACCCGGTGTGGTTAGTGATTGAGCGTTCAAGTGAGGATAAACCGGTGCTGGCGCTCAAAGCTGCTGAATTGGCGCGTTGGCTACTTGAGCACGATGAAGCGCTACAAGGTAAGGAGCCGCCCGAGGATGAATTAATAGATCTATTGGAAATTCCTGGCCAGCGGTTGGAGCTAGCGCCGATAGGCCTACAGGCGACACTTTCCGAAGCATTCTTAAAACTCCAGGATGACGCCTTGGGTGCACTCTATGTAGTACACGGTTATCGCCCTAAGCAGCAGCGTATTTCAGGTATTATTACCCGTGGCGCCATTGAGCGTTATTATCATTACTCGGATCCCCGTGGTACCGAATCTCGTGGCTCTGATACGTAACACCCTAGTTTTCAAGACCCAGACGCAGGGGCACAAGGATTTATCACTTTAAGGAGCGACAATGTACCTATGGGTGAAGGCTATTCACTTAATGGCAGTGGTGACCTGGTTCGCCGCCCTGTTCTATTTACCGCGGCTGTATGTCTACCATGCCACCGCCAGAGATAATGGCGATGACCAAGCGATCGCTTATTTCAAAACGATGGAGCGTAAACTCTACCGCGGGATCATGACACCATCGATGATTGCGGTACTGATTTTTGGCGGTTGGATGCTCTACTTGGTGCCCGAATGGCTTAGCCAGGGGTGGATGCACGCCAAGCTTGCGCTAGTGGTCGTGCTGATTGCCTACCATCACGTTTGTTTGATCTATTTAAAGCAATTTTCCCAAAACAGATGTACCAAAAGTCATGTGTTTTTTCGCTGGTTTAACGAAGCACCGGTGATTGCGCTGGTAGCGATTGTTCTTCTCGCTGTTGTGAAGCCCTTTTGATGCGCCAACCGCTTCCTCCCGTGGTGTTGGTACTCGCTGGGCACGATCCGACCGGCGGTGCGGGTATCATCGCTGATAGTGAAGCCATTGCTGCTTGTGGTGGCTGGGCGGTAACGATCCCCACTGCGCTGACGGTACAAAATTGCCATAATGTAACGCGAGTAATCCCCGCTGATGCTAGCGCGATGCGGCAAATGGCCGAGGCAATTAGTGAAATGCAGGTTGCGGCGATTAAGGTTGGCTTGCTTGCTGACGAAGCGACATTACGTGCAGCGGAACAAATTATCCGTCGTTTTCCGGGCATTCCTGTGGTGGCCGATCCAGTATTTAGGGCTGGAGGTGGAACTGAGTTATCCACACCCGGTTTGCGTCGTCTGTTCATCGACCGATTGCTACCGCTTGTGGATATCTTAACGCCAAATCGTGCTGAACTGTCTCAGCTTACGCCGGACATCATTACGCCTTTCGACGATACGGCCCGCGCGGTGTCGCTGATGTCACAAGGGTGCCAAGCCATTTTAGTGACTGCCACTGACGAACCGTTGCCTGGCAACGATCAGCAAGTCGTCCACACCCTGCACTCACCCGACACCACCCGGCAATGGCAGTGGCCGCGTTTGCCCGAACTGTTTCACGGTTCAGGTTGCACACTAGCAGCAGCTATTGCGGCGCGTTTGGCTGTTGGTGAGCGATTACCAACAGCATGTGAGCAAGCTCAGCACTTTACTTGGCAGAGCCTGTCTCAGGGTTTTCAGCCGCCTAGTGGCCAGTGTTTACCCAACCGCTTTTCAAGAGCTGTCCGTTTTTAATCCTATCTTCTGTATGCCATTGACCGAGAGGATGCCATGACCACATCAGCTGAACTGTTTGACCTTGCCAGTCGCCATATCCCGGGCGGAGTAAATTCACCCGTGCGAGCGTTTAAAGGTTTACACCGCCCGCCGGTCTTTATGGAGCGTGCCCAGGGCGCCTTTCTATTTGACGTTGAAGGCAATCGGTACGTGGATTATGTGGGTTCCTGGGGACCGATGATCACTGGGCATGCCGATCAAGACGTATTGAATGCTGTACGGGCACGGTTAGATAACGGCCTGTCTTTCGGTACCCCTACCGCTGTCGAAACCACCATGGCAGATTTGATCTGCGAGATGATCCCTTCCATGGATATGGTGCGCATGACCAGCTCGGGTACCGAAGCGACAATGTCCGCAATTCGCTTGGCTAGAGGTAGTACCGGTCGCGATAAGATCGTGAAGTTTGAAGGTAATTACCATGGTCACTCTGACTCACTGCTGGTAAAAGCCGGCTCGGGGGCACTCACCCACGGTGAGCCCAGCTCACCGGGGGTGCCCGCTTCACTGGCTGAACACACCATTACTCTGTCATTTAACGACCCCGAAGGAGTAGAGGCTTGTTTTACTGAAATTGGCGATCAGATTGCCTGCATTATCGTTGAACCCGTTGCCGGCAATATGAACTGTATTCCACCCCAGCCGGGCTTCCTGGAAACACTACGTCGGGTATGTAACGAGTACGGCAGCGTGCTTATTTTTGACGAAGTGATGACCGGTTTTCGAGTGGCATTGGGCGGTGCCCAAGCCCACTACGGCATAGTGCCCGATCTAACCTGTTTGGGGAAAATTGTCGGTGGTGGCATGCCGGTGGGCGCATTTGGCGGCAAGCGTGAGATAATGCAAAATATTTCACCCCTTGGGCCGGTTTATCAAGCGGGTACCTTGTCGGGTAATCCACTGGCCATGGCGGCGGGCATTGCTTTGCTAACCAAGCTACAGGTACCGGGTTTTCATGATGCGCTCACCCAGCGGGTTAATACCCTTTGTTTAGGCCTTCAGGAGCGTGCCAATGCTGCACGAGTACCGATGATGACGCAGTCGGCGGGCGGCATGTTTGGGCTCTTCTTCACCTCTCAAAGCCGTGTAGATAACTTTGCCCAAGCCACGGCCTGTAACCCGGATGCCTTCCGCCGCTTCTTTGGCGCAATGCTCGATCACGGGGTTTACTTGGCGCCTTCCGCTTATGAAGCCGGCTTTATGTCCAGCGCCCATACCCCGGAAGATATTCAATTTACGCTGGACGCAGCCGAAAAAGCCTTTTCAGTTATGTAACGGCAAGTAACTGAAAGACCGCTATACTGCAAGAGCCGCTCATTATGGGCGGCTCTTAGGTTAGGTGAGATCCACAATCATGATACGACCAACGGATTGGCGATATGTGATTTGCGCAGTGGGGCTGGCAGCTTGCTTCCCGCTGGCTGCACAATCGCCTCAGGAGCAGGACATGACCCAGATCCATATCACCATGAGCGGTTCACCAGGCGCGGAGTTTTCTGCCCACTGGCGTATTACCCATGAAGGCGAAACTACTGAGCACGTTGAAGAGCACGGGACCGTGCCTGCTGAATACACGTTTACGGGGACAGAACTTGAAGGCACCGTGAAACTGTTAACTGACGATGAGCGGTTGGAGGTGGATATTCAAAAAGGCAGTAATCACTCACGTTCGTCTACTCAAGGAGCGGGGGGTACCTTAACGCTTATGATTCGTTAACAGCTCCTGTTCAGATAGCCATAAATAAACCGCCCCAAAGGGGGCGGTTTGCATGCACATCGAGTGAGTATCTAATGTAATATCTTTTTGCTTAATTGCCTTGGCTCACAGTGTTAACGTTGCCATTGCCATAGGTAACAATGCTAGAGGTATGTTGACCCCAGAAGGTACCGCTTTGATCAACAGTGTTGGTGTTGTAGCTGCCGTAAGTTTCGATGTAAGACTCATGACCATAGCCGGATTGAGCTACGTTATAGGTGTTGTTATCACCATTGGCTAGAATAGTACTCTCTAGCGAGTAACCGCTTTGGCCAACAACAGCGTCATTGCTGTTACCATCCATGTAGGCGTAGCTATCATTATAGGAGCCATTCTGTGTGATTTCAGCATCATTGAAACCACCGATTTGTTCTACTACTGATTTATTTCCCATACCATCTTGGTTAACGTTAGTGTCGTTACCGAATCCTTCAATGTAAGCGTAGCTATCATTGAATTTACCATCTTGAGTAATATCAGCGTCATTGAAGAAACCAATTTGCTCTACTACTGAAACATTTTTATAACCTTCTTGGTCAACGGAAGCACTATTATTATTACGCTCTTGATATACTGTCGAGTCGTTCATAGTGCCTAATTGAGTAACGTCAGCCGAGTTACCGTTACCAATTTGCTCTACTCCAGAGTCATTAAGACCAGGTAGCGTTGTAGCAACACCAGAGATGTCATCTTGATTTATGGTAGCAGAGTTATAACTACCTTCTTGGTAGATGCGTGAGTTTTGCGATCCCCACTGGGTAACGTCGTTAGTATTGTTATTGCCATCTTGATAAATCGTGGAATCGCTACCAGCTGACCAGTACTGTGCGGAAGCAGCAGTGCTCATAGCGAAGGCAACGGCGGCAGCGATAGTGGTGATTTGAGTTTTCATGGTGTTTCCCCATTATGTCATGCTTGCTTTAGTTATTACTGAGACAACGTTTGTTGCTCAGTAGGTTTCGACGGTGACTGGGCGTGCATTGCTTGAAAACGCTTGTTGTTCAACACTAATGCCACGGTAGCCACTCCCCGATTGTGAAATCTGAACGTCACTCCGATTGCCAAGCTGACGCACATAAGAATTTAGTTCTCTTGAAGCCCTTCCTGACTGAGTAATATCTGCTTTATGATTTTTACCTATTTGTAAGACATTACTAATGTTATTGCCGCCGGTTTGAGTGACTGTTGCTGTGTTGTAGTTTCCTAGCTGATAGATGCTAGAGAAATTCCCCGCTTGATAACTAGCCGATTGCGAAACATGAGTACGATTGTTGTTACCTATTTGCGCAATAATGCTGTAGTTACCTTGGTTGTGTTGAGCGGCAACTTGCTTAGAAAATTGTTCAACTCGACTGTTGTCTGCGCTAATTGTTGATGAAACTGAAAGGGTTGCCGTCAGCAGGATGACTGCTAGCACAGCTTGCTTGGTTGAGGAGTAATTCAGTTTCATAATATTTCCCTCTGAAACCATTTGTATCAATTTGTATTTCTTGTGTTGAGTTTGGACCAATTGAAAATTTCCGCTATCAGATGTTTTCTTAATTGTGTGGTGTATTTTTTCATGTTTTTAATGAATCTAAGAACTATTTTTCTAATACTTAAATAAAGATATTTTAGGAAAAAAAAGGGCCATGCAATTTGCATAGCCCTTACCTATTTTTTGAATTTTATTAGTGTTACCTTATTTTTGATTCAATACTTTAGATCTTTATAACAAAGGCACTGGGGCATCTAAGTAGTCTGCCAAAATGGTATCTTGAAAATTAACATTGTTACCAAGGTTCCAGAGGTTACTTTCCACTCCACGTGCTACCAGATGAATTACTGCTGATTCAATTGCGGACATGACTGCGAGTTGTACGGGTTCATTCGTGGTAAGTCCCACTTCAGCTTCTAGCAAACGACGAAAATCGATAAAGCGATATACCCCTGCTCGCATCTCTTTAGAGTAAATCGTTTTCGTGGTGGTAACGTTCGCTAGTACTTCACCTGTTGATATTTCAACCGCGCGCAAATTCACCGTTACCTGGTCAACTTGATACTGGCCGGATGCGCCAATCCCAAAATACTCAGCGCCGGCCCCCCCCGTTCTAACGTTGGATTCATAGGCAATAATACCGCCTTCCAGCATCACTGAAGCAGCGCGTAATGATGGCAGCGTATCGGGCTGGCCGAAACGCTCAAACTCTGCACGGATAATGCGTCTTTCAGTAAGCAGGTTTTGTAAACCAACCCGCTCAAGCGGTATAAACCAGCCCGAGTCCGCCAATGCACCGGTGAGCATGGCCGCTGCGCCTTGCGTTACAGCAGTTGAGAAAGTGCTGGCCGGAGCAGGTCGATACTGACCCGTTTGATCTCGAAAGTCATAAACAGATACAAATATACGCCCTGCCGGCGGTGGCAAAGAGACCAGATCTTGGTATGTTGCCCCTCTTGGTGTTAGCGTTGCTTGCGCGCCTTCCAAGTTTTCAGACGTTGCAACCATACCGGCACAGCCGCTGAGTAAGCTGACCATGAGTAGCGTAGCGATAATTTTCATGATGATCCCCTGAATCCCACATCGTATTAAGTAGGCTGACTAACAGCTTTATTAGTTTTTCTTAGTTTAAAAACAGGTAACATATTAAGGGTTAAACAAGCCCCCCACGCTGATATTGGTAACATCCCCCGTCACTTTATCGACCACCCTGACAACGAGTTGTCCGCCTTCATCGCGAACCACTACGCTAAAATCCCCACTATCAAATGCGCCTTCATCGACTTCACCAGCACCAACGTCACTGATGAGCTGGGAGATCAACCGACTTTCAAGACTTTGGATAAGTCGTTCAGTGGATGAGAGTGACTCAATACCTCTCGCGTTAGGGTCCGTATTGGTGTCTTGCGACTGTGCTTTACCGAGTAAATAGCTACCCATAAAGGGGTCACCGCCAAACGAGGGGTTAAGCGGCTGATAAACTAGCTCCCCGGCATTTGCTTGCAGTGCTATCACACTTACTAGGAGGCCGGTTGCAAGGGCACTACCTGTTGTTTTCTTTAATATGTTTTTCATTAACGTAGCTCCTCTGTTCCCAAGTCTTTGTCTGAATTAAGCGCTGACGCCAATTGTTGGCGTAGTAGTGCTTCTTCGACGGTTTGTACGGCTTCCCCGGCGGCACGGTCAGCTTCATTAATCCTTGGGGAGAGCTGTGTACGGAAATACATTTGATTGCCTTCCATTACCCATATTTGGCTACCCCAACGCGCATCTGGGCGCTCATTAATGGTGATGGTGGCATTACCGATAATCAGGTTATCCATGGCTTGTTGGCTAAAAGCGCGGTAGAAGGTTTTACCTGCCATGGTGATTGTGCGATCTACCATTACGCCAGTTAGCTCACTGCCCCCGTTAGCGTTGCGCTGCACCTCAGGCCCATCAGGACTAGAGAGCTGATTAATAGCGTTAATCGCCTCTTGCTCATTGGCGGGTAGTGCATCTGCGGGATCGGCAGGTTCGTTAGCCATCGCTAAAGACATAGATAGCCACGCTATTACGATGAAAATTCCTATTGAAATACGCTTTATTGATGTCATGAGAGTCACCCTGGCGCGAAACGTTACCGATGACGCTGCAGGCTGCGAGCGGTTTCGATATTGGGCAGAATCGGACCCAGGTTTTGATGTATCCAATTGAGCGCTTGTATACGGTTATGTACGTTGATTTTGCGAAAGATATTGTAGAGGTGAGACTTAACCGTGTGCTCACTAACAAATAGCTTTTCGGCAATTTGCTGATTGGAGGAGCCTGCACTAAGCAGTGAAATGATCTCCATCTCTCGGTTGGTTAAGCCACAGGCTGGCCGAAAAGCATTACTCTGATACTTGCGATAAAACAGGATTAGACGAGCCATTAAGTCCCGTGACATCCATAGTTCACCTTCGAGTAGCGCGTGTATGCCTTTACAAATAACCTCAAGGCTTTCATTGCGGTAAAACACGCCTTTTAGCTGAGCACATGAAAGTGCTTCCAGCGCGTGATCCATGTCATGAATATTGAAAGCAGCTAGAGGTGTTTTAGTTAACGCCTCGGGTAATTTATCTTGCCACTCCGGTAGCGCATCAACGCCGATATGATCACTATCAATCAAAATCAGCACGTTTCCCGATGCGGAAACGGGTAACGTTGATTGGGGTGAATAGATGCTGATGGGACAGCCGGTATGTTTATTCAAGTATTCAGCGAACAGCTGAGCTTGGGGGCTCTTTTCGGTAACGATATAGACCGAGCCGGTAGACTTTTCCTGCGACATGGGGAAGCCCTCATAGAAAGAAAGAGTGAGCAGGTAACCCTTGAAGTGTTGCTCATAAGATATGTTTCGTAAAGTTTTGTTATTAAATAAGTGGTAAAAATAATTATTATATCCACCAGCGGTTTTTTTATATTGCTATAATATGTATAAATATCAAATGCTTATATTTGTTTTTGCCTAAGAATTCTGAGGTTGTTTTCAAGATACGTTGAGTAACATTTTGCTGGCTTTTGATACGTTCAATGAGCGCGTAAACTGATGCTCTTCTGTTTGGAGTGCGTGTCATGGCATCAGTCAATACCCTTGTCCTAGCGAGTGGGAATGCTGGAAAGTTAAGAGAATTCAACCAATTACTGTCGCCATTAGGCTTCGATGTGCGCCCGCAGGCAGACTTTGGCGTTACTGAGGTCGAGGAAACAGGATTAACATTCGTCGAAAATGCATTATTAAAGGCCCGAGAAGCTAGCCTAATTAGTGGGTTACCCGCATTAGCCGATGATTCAGGTCTTGAGGTAGATGCACTGCAAGGGGCCCCAGGTATTTATTCGGCCCGCTACGGTGGTGAACCGAAAAGCGATGAGAAAAATAATGAAGCGTTGTTAGCGGCGTTAAGCGACTGTGCAGAAGGGCAGCGCAGTGGCCGTTACTGGTGTGTACTTGTTTATTTGCGCCATCCTAAAGATCCTGTACCAGTGATTGTGCAGCGTAGCTGGGAAGGCGAGATTCTCGCCCATCCACGGGGAAAGGAAGGGTTCGGCTATGACCCGCTTTTCTGGTTACCCGACCAGGGTATGAGTGTTGCCGAGCTGCCCAGTGAAAGTAAAAACCGCCTTAGTCATCGTGGTCGTGCGCTGCAAGGGTTAGTTGAGTTATTGAAGGTGGCACATGGCTGATACGCTGCCGCCACTATCTCTGTATATCCATACCCCCTGGTGTGTCCGTAAATGCCCGTACTGTGATTTTAATTCTCATGAGCCGGGCACACACGGCTTTACACCACGTGATTTACCCGAAGCTGCTTATCTTGATGCGCTGCTACAAGATCTGGATAGCGATCTTGCCCTGGCGGCTGGACGCGAAATTCAAACCATCTTTATTGGCGGCGGGACACCCAGCCTGCTGTCGCCTGCGTTTTATGATCGATTAATGAGCGAGATTGAAGCCCGTTTGCCGTTCGCTAAAGGCATTGAGATTACCTTAGAGGCGAATCCAGGTACCACTGAGCAAGAGCGTTTCATTGGTTACCGGGAAGCAGGCATTAACCGGCTCTCGCTGGGTATTCAAAGTTTTCAGCCCGATCAATTGCATGCTCTGGGGCGAATCCATAGTGGTAATGAAGCGATCACTGCGGTAACACAGGCGCGCCAGGCAGGCTTTACCAATATTAATATTGATCTTATGCATGGGCTGCCCAATCAGACCCCTCGGCTTGCCATGGAGGATATCGAGCAAGCGTTGGCATTAGCACCTGAACACCTTTCTTGGTATCAACTGACCCTCGAACCCAATACTGCCTTTCACTCTCACCCTCCAGTGTTGCCAGAGGAAGAGGCGCTTTGGGATATTCAGGACAAGGGGCATCAGCTTCTGGAGCAGGCGGGTTTTAAGCGCTACGAGATTTCAGCTTACGCTAGCGCTAATTATCAGAGTCGCCATAACCTTAACTACTGGCAGTTTGGTGACTACCTGGGGATTGGCGCGGGTGCCCATGGCAAGCTTAGCCACCTTGACGAAAATGGGGAGTGGCGCATCGAGCGGCGCTGGAAAACCCGTCAGCCGGATGCTTATCTTAAACGTATCAATGATTTGCGTGGGTTTATAGCGGGGAAGCAAGTTATAACGACGGATGATCTGCCGTTGGAGTTTGCTATGAACGCTTTGCGACTCATCGAGGGTGTGACGCTGGAGACATGGAAAGCCAATACCGGGCTCTCTTCAGATATGTTACTGATGCGTTTACAAAGCGCCGAGAAAAAAGGACTTTTGATGCAAATGCCTGAAAAGCTGCGTGCATCGCCTCAAGGTCTATTATTCTTGAATGAGTTGCTGGCTTTAATTAGTGAAGATTGACCAGTAACGAAAAAAAGATGTCCCGAATATAAACAAGGAGTGAGTGATGCGTATTTCTCGACTACTGACACCGCTGGCAGCCGCTATTTTATTAGCGGGTTGTGCCACATCGGACCCTTACGGTGGCCAAACGCAGCGCTCAAGCACCGCGATGGGCACTGGTATTGGTGCGGCTGTGGGTGCAGCTGCCGGTGCGCTGTCTGGCGACGGTAGTACTAGCCGCCGTGACCGTGCATTGATTGGTGCTGCCGTAGGTGCGGCTGCCGGTGCTGGCATTGGTGTCTACATGGATCGCCAGGAGCAGCAACTGCGTGAAAACTTGCAGGGTTCACGCATTGAGATTGATCGCCGTGGCGACGATATCGTGCTCAATATGCCTAGCGGTGTCACCTTTGGTTTTGACTCAGCTGAGCTGACCAGTGAAGCGCGCGGCTCTCTTAATGAAGTCGCTAATGTTCTCACTCAGTACCAAGATACTCGCGTTAGTATTGCAGGCCACACCGATAGCACCGGCGATGCTAGCTATAATCAGCGTCTCTCCGAGCGTCGCGCTCAAGCCGTGGGTAGTTACTTATCTCAAAACGGGGTTTCATCCTCGCGCCTTATTACCTCTGGATATGGTGCCACTCAGCCGGTCGCTAGCAACGACAATGAGCAGGGCCGTGCCCAGAACCGTCGTGTAGAGATTACTCTAACTGCAACCGGCGATGGCCAAGGTTAATCCACAGTTGGTTTAATCTAGCTATTGCTGCTTATAGCCCGCTATGCTCACATGGCGGGCTTTTTTTCATTCACCTGTCGATGAGTTTCCATGCTGTCTTACCAACATGCCTACCATGCCGGTAATTTTGCCGATGTGCATAAACATCTGACGCTATATGCGGTGATTGAGCACTTATTACGTAAAAAAACCGCTATTACATATGTTGATACTCATGCGGGTAGAGGCCTCTATCCGCTTAATGCCCAAGAGACACAACGGCTGCAAGAGTATCGCGAAGGTATTTGGCCACTCTGGCAAGCTCGTACAGGGTTGAATGACCCGTTACTGAGCGCCTGGAAAGCGGTATTAATAAGTGCTCAATCTTCGCCAGCATCACTGACGCATTATCCTGGTTCGCCTTGGTGGTTAAGTCACTCTTTGCGTGAACAAGATCGATTAAGGCTGTTTGAGCTGCACCCGGGAGAACATGAGCAACTCAGCGCTCAAGGCTTATCGCCTCACGCCCAGCGTGTGTTTGGCGATGGCTTGGCTGGATTAAAGGCCATGTTACCCGTGATAACACCACGCCTGTGTGTACTTATCGATCCCAGCTATGAGCGCAAAGTGGAGTATCAAGAGGTTGCGGAGACAGTAGCCTTTGCGCATGAGAAAGCACGCCATGCTGTGGTATTGATTTGGTACCCGTTACTACCTGCTGGCCATCATCACACGCTATTAGCTGCCTTAAAGGAGAGTGGCGTACGCAAAATATGGCGCAGCGAACTGCTGCTGCGCGAACCTGCCGAGCAGGCTCACGGTATGTTTGGCAGCGGTATGCTGGTGATTAATCCACCTTGGGGACTAGATCAACGTCTAGCTGCAGCGATGGAAGCAATTACACCGCTGCTTGGTGCCGATAGCCGCTATCAGGCGGACTGGTGGGTAGGAGAGTAATGGGTGGCAAAATTAGTTCTATTATTTTCCGATACAAAAACTGCCGAAAATCTCGCCCAATAAATCATCGGCACTGAATTCACCGGTGATTTCACCTAAAGCCTGTTGAGCATCACGTAAGTCTTCTGCTAGAAGCTCACCTGCGCCGTAGCCATCAAGCTGAGCACGGCCAGTATCAAGGGCTGCCATAGCACGGTCTAAGGCGTCTAAATGCCGCCGGCGGGCAGAGAAGCGACCCTCGGTGGTGGCAGCAAAGCCCATGACATCTTTTAAATGTGCTTTTAAGTTATCCACACCTGTGCCGGTTTTCGCCGATAGCCTGACGATCGGCGTGGATGTGGATAATTCAATGCCAGCGGATTCGGCACTGGTATCGATCTTATTACGCACTAGGGTTAACCGCGTTTGATCAGGAAGACGGGCAACAAACTCGGGCCAGATGGCCATAGGATCGGTGGAATCAGTCGTGCTTGCATCGACCAGCAGTAAGACACGATCAGCTTTTTCTATCTCTGCCCATGCCCGGGCAACGCCAATTTTCTCAACCGCATCGGGCGTGTCGCGCAGCCCGGCGGTATCGATAATATGGAGTGGCATACCGTCGATATGAATATGTTCACGCAGCACGTCCCGGGTTGTGCCAGCGATATCCGTCACAATCGCGGTATCTTGTTCTGTCAGGGCATTCAACAGGCTGGATTTACCCGCATTTGGGCGCCCTGCAATGACCACGTTCATTCCTTCGCGCAGCAAAGCCCCTTGGCCTGCTGCTTGACGTACATCGCTTAGCGCTTGCTGAACGCTGTTTAAATGCTGAGCAACATGACCGTCGGCAAGAAAGTCGATCTCCTCTTCAGGAAAGTCAATTGCCGCCTCGACGTAAACACGTAGTTCAATCAGCCGCTCGACCAGCGCCGAAACGCGTTTCGAGAACTCCCCCTGAAGCGAGCGCACGGCGTTTTCAGCCGCTGAGCGTGATGTGGCATCGATTAAGTCGGCGATTGCTTCAGCCTGGGCCAGGTCAAGTTTATCGTTTAAAAATGCGCGCTCGGAAAACTCCCCCGGTCGTGCCAGACGAGCTCCTAAGGCAACACAGCGCTCAAGCAGCATATCCATAATAATGGGGCCACCGTGTCCTTGCAGTTCCAGAACATCTTCGCCGGTAAACGAATGAGGGCCATTGAAGAACACAGCAATGCCTTCATCAATGCTGCCTTCAGCGCCTTGGAAGGGGCCATAGTGAGCGTAACGCGGGGCAGGGCAATGCCCTACCATGGCTTGTGCGATCTCGCGGCAGGTGGGGCCAGAGACGCGGATAATCCCCACGCCGCCCCGACCAGGTGGCGTTGCCAGTGCCGCAATGGTGTCAGGTGTATAAAGGCGTTCGGCCATCATGGATCTCTTATTAAATTGGCAGGTAACGAAATTGATCAACCTAGTGTGAGTTTTTCGGCCTTAAAACGCCAGACCCCCGCTCGGGGCGGGGGTCTGAAGGTGCTAATTAACACGTCGGATGGCTGGGTTTTTAACTGCTTAGTTTTTAACTATTTAGTTTTCAACCCTTTACCGATATTCGGATCGTTTTCGATTTTGCGAGTAATATAATACTGCTGCGCCACCGAAATGATGTTGTTAACCACCCAGTAGATGACCAGACCGGCCGGGAACCACAGGAAGAAGAAGGTAAAGATGATAGGCAGCATCTTCATAATCTTCGCCTGCATAGGGTCCGGGGGTGTTGGGTTCAACATCTGCTGAACGAACATCGAAATGCCCATCAGGATCGGTAGGATGAAGAGCGGATCCTTAACCGATAGATCTTGAATCCAGAACATAAACGGCGCGTGACGCAGTTCTACTGATTCCAGCAGCATCCAGTACAGGGCGATGAAAACGGGCATCTGAATCACAATAGGTAGACAGCCCCCCAGCGGATTGATCTTCTCCTTCTGGTAGAACTTCATCATCTCTTGCGACATTTTTTGCCGGTCGTCGCCATACATCTCTTTCAGGCGCTGCATTTCCGGGCCCAGTTTACGCATCCGACCCATGGACTTGTACGCTTTGGCAGAAAGCGGGAACAGTACCGTCTTCACCAATATCGTCAACAACACTATCGACCAGCCCCAGTTACCAACTACCTCGTGGATATGATCCAGTAGCCAGAAGAGGGGATTGGCGATAAACCACAGCCAACCGTAATCCACGGTTAATTGCAGGTTGGGAGCGACTTGCTCGAGGTAGTCCTGCACCTTCGGCCCCATATAGAGGGTTGCCCCCAGGGACGCTTCGCTATCGGCTGCAACCGTGCTAGTGGGGCCAGCAAAGGCAACCACGTTACGGTTACTGGAGTCAGTGGTAACGTAGTAAAGGTTTTGTTGATCCTGCTCGGGTGCCCATGCCGACACAAAGTAGTGCTGAATAATGGCTATCCAGCCGCCTTGGGCTTCACGGTTTTCAAAGTTATGGTTTTGAATATCCTCAAAGTCGATCTTCTCGTAGCGTGCATCAGGCGTTGAGTAAGCCGCACCTAAATAGGACTTCATCCCCATGGAGACACCGCTTGAAGGATCAGGACTATTGTCACGTGCCAACTGGCCGATAAAGCGCGCACTAATAGGCGCCCCCGTGTTGTTGGCCAAGTAGTAATTGACATTGACCGCATAGCTGCCGCGCTCAAAGGTTAGACGCTTAATGATCTCAACACCGTTAACATCAGCGGTTAGATCAACACTTAGCTCGTCATCATTATCGCCTAGACGGTACTCAGAGTTTTCAGGCGTGAACGCGATACGGCTGGCTTGGCCATCGAGCTGCAGACCTGAGCGAGCCACATAGCTACGGCTACTGTTATCGGATAACAGTACATAGTTACGGTCTGAATCCAGAGAGAGTTTGTGCTGCGGTAATGCGGCATAAACAATATCGCCACCGTGTGGATCAATGCGCACATCAAGGACATCGGTGGTCACGGCAATGAAGTCGCGGCTCGACGTCTCGCTTTCGGTATCGTCAGGAATACCTTCACCTACCGCATTTGGCTGTGAAGATGTACTCGGTACCGCTAAGCCGCCTTCTCCATCTCCAGTATTGCTAGATGATGTGGTATTGCTGCGTTGCGTCGTTTCAGGCACTGAATCGTAATTCGGCTGCCCGTAATCCTGATTCCACTGGACGACTAGCAAGTACGCCAGTACGGCTAGTGGAATCAGTAATAAAAGTCGTTTTACGTCCATGAGGGTTCTGCCCGCTGGGTGGTGAACATGCTAATGGCGCAGTGTCATTTACTCGACCCTTGACACACGAAAGCCTGCCAGACGGCAGGCCGAGGTCGAGCGGCGAGGTGTGCACCAAAGGTCACGTGTCGTGCTCAGGCGTTGGTGCTGCGATCACCGCCTGTGCGTCACGCTGAAGTCGCTTCCACATGCCGTGTAACTGGCGATGCAAGGTGTCGTTATCAATGTCCTGAACGCCGCGCCGTGCAAGCACCACAATATCCACAGAGGGTAAGTGATCTTGACGAAGGCGGACGGATTCTCGAACGAGACGCTTGAAACGGTTGCGATCAACGGCGCGTTTGACATTTTTCTTGCTGACTATTAGTCCAAGGCGGGGGTGTCCCCGAGTATTTAGGCGAACTAGCGCCATCATACCTTTGCCATGCACTTTAAGGTCGGCTTGATCAAACACGTGACTAAAATCCCCAGCATTTAGTAACCGTAATTGCCGGGGAAAGCCTTGCTGCGGCACACGCAATCCGAGATCAGGCGCTCAGACGCTTGCGGCCCTTGGCACGGCGACGTGCGAGGACGGCGCGACCGTTTTTGGTTGCCATACGAGCACGGAAGCCATGCGCGCGCTTGCGCTTGAGAACGCTAGGTTGAAAAGTGCGTTTCATAACTCGTTATTCCCACGTGGTTTAGGACGGAAAGTGAATTCCAAAAAGCCCGGTCCAGTGAGGAACTAGCCGGGGAGATTCAATTCAAGACCGGAAATTGTAGAGACTTCCTCTGCTCGGTGCAATTTTTCCTTGCATAAAAAGCGTTGTGGCGCACTTACAACCATGCTGTCTGGATGAAGAGTTACCATGGCGGCTACTACTATTATTACTAATTAGTAGTTCTAAACCTGTTGTTATTAATAGTGGGGATACTATTTGTGGATAAGTGGTTTTAATAACTATTTTTCAATAGCCTATGATGATAAAAAATCTGTGTGTAAGTTCCGTATAAACGGTCTACAAGGTGTTGAATAGATGTGACTAACCCCAACGAGAAGTGCTTTTTTAATACTTGTCCCCTTTCCTTCACGAGGTTATCCCGTACGCTTGCTGTAAGTTGTCCACAGGGCAATATCGAAGCTTAAACCTATGTGGATAACCGAGGCTTTGGGCGCTACAATGGTCGGCCGTTTTCAACCGATGGTGAGATGA